>NZ_CP010979.1:0-4930000 GCF_000498395.2 Pseudomonas putida S13.1.2 | reverse complement strand
AGTGAAAAACTCGCACGCCGAAAGACCAAGGTTTCCTGCGCAACGTTAATCGACGCAGGGTTAGTCGGTCCCTAAGGCGAGGCTGAAAAGCGTAGTCGATGGAAAACAGGTTAATATTCCTGTACTTCCAGTTATTGCGATGGAGGGACGGAGAAGGTTAGGCCAGCCTGGCGTTGGTTGTCCAGGTTTAAGGTGGTAGGCTGGAATCTTAGGCAAATCCGGGATTTCAAGGCCGAGAGCTGATGACGAGTTGCCTTTAGGCGATGAAGTGGTTGATACCATGCTTCCAAGAAAAGCTCCTAAGCTTCAGATAACTGGGAACCGTACCCCAAACCGACACAGGTGGTTAGGTAGAGAATACCAAGGCGCTTGAGAGAACTCGGGTGAAGGAACTAGGCAAAATGGCACCGTAACTTCGGGAGAAGGTGCGCCGGCGAGGGTCAAGGACTTGCTCCGTAAGCCCATGCCGGTCGAAGATACCAGGCCGCTGCGACTGTTTATTAAAAACACAGCACTCTGCAAACACGAAAGTGGACGTATAGGGTGTGACGCCTGCCCGGTGCCGGAAGGTTAATTGATGGGGTTAGCGCAAGCGAAGCTCTTGATCGAAGCCCCGGTAAACGGCGGCCGTAACTATAACGGTCCTAAGGTAGCGAAATTCCTTGTCGGGTAAGTTCCGACCTGCACGAATGGCGTAACGATGGCGGCGCTGTCTCCACCCGAGACTCAGTGAAATTGAAATCGCTGTGAAGATGCAGTGTATCCGCGGCTAGACGGAAAGACCCCGTGAACCTTTACTATAGCTTTGCACTGGACTTTGAATTTGCTTGTGTAGGATAGGTGGGAGGCTTTGAAGTGGGGACGCCAGTTCTCATGGAGCCATCCTTGAAATACCACCCTGGCAACTTTGAGGTTCTAACTCAGGTCCGTTATCCGGATCGAGGACAGTGTATGGTGGGTAGTTTGACTGGGGCGGTCTCCTCCCAAAGAGTAACGGAGGAGTACGAAGGTGCGCTCAGACCGGTCGGAAATCGGTCGTAGAGTATAAAGGCAAAAGCGCGCTTGACTGCGAGACACACACGTCGAGCAGGTACGAAAGTAGGTCTTAGTGATCCGGTGGTTCTGTATGGAAGGGCCATCGCTCAACGGATAAAAGGTACTCCGGGGATAACAGGCTGATACCGCCCAAGAGTTCATATCGACGGCGGTGTTTGGCACCTCGATGTCGGCTCATCACATCCTGGGGCTGAAGCCGGTCCCAAGGGTATGGCTGTTCGCCATTTAAAGTGGTACGCGAGCTGGGTTTAGAACGTCGTGAGACAGTTCGGTCCCTATCTGCCGTGGACGTTTGAGATTTGAGAGGGGCTGCTCCTAGTACGAGAGGACCGGAGTGGACGAACCTCTGGTGTTCCGGTTGTCACGCCAGTGGCATTGCCGGGTAGCTATGTTCGGAAGAGATAACCGCTGAAAGCATCTAAGCGGGAAACTTGCCTCAAGATGAGATCTCACTGGGATCTTGAATCCCCTAAAGGGCCGTCGAAGACTACGACGTTGATAGGTTGGGTGTGTAAGCGCTGTGAGGCGTTGAGCTAACCAATACTAATTGCCCGTGAGGCTTGACCATATAACACCCAAGCAATTTGCTAGCGCAGATTGCGGTGGTGAAGATGATACGAACCGAAAGTTCGCAACGAACCACAAATATCGCATATCCGGATTCGCTGGGCTGTCCATCTGGACATTCTGGCTACAGAATTTCTTGACGACCATAGAGCATTGGAACCACCTGATCCCATCCCGAACTCAGCAGTGAAACGATGCATCGCCGATGGTAGTGTGGGGTCTCCCCATGTGAGAGTAGGTCATCGTCAAGATTCATTTCGCAAAACCCCTATCTGCGCATGCAGGTAGGGGTTTTGTCTTTAAGTAGAAGCTCATGCTTCTTCCTGGTAGGCCGCAAGGTTAGCCAGCTGCAGTAAAAAGGTGGTTGACAGCGTTTTTGAATGCTGTATTATTCACCTCCCGCGACGAGAGATCGAAGCGAGTTAAGTGTTTGAAGCTAAACGAGTTTCTCGCAAAAAACTTCAAAATAAACGCTTGACAGGCTCTGAGGAAAGCGTAGAATGCGCGCCTCGGTTGAGACGAAAAGCTCTTAACCAAACGCTCTTTAACAAATCGAATCAAGCAATTCGTGTGGGTGCTTGTGAGTATGGACTGATAGTCAAAAAGATTATCAGCATCACAAGTGACCATGCGAGAAATCACATAGTCATTTGAGATTGCTGAGCCAAGTTTAGGGTTTCTTAAAAACCCAAGCAGTATTGAACTGAAGAGTTTGATCATGGCTCAGATTGAACGCTGGCGGCAGGCCTAACACATGCAAGTCGAGCGGATGAGAAGAGCTTGCTCTTCGATTCAGCGGCGGACGGGTGAGTAATGCCTAGGAATCTGCCTGGTAGTGGGGGACAACGTTTCGAAAGGAACGCTAATACCGCATACGTCCTACGGGAGAAAGCAGGGGACCTTCGGGCCTTGCGCTATCAGATGAGCCTAGGTCGGATTAGCTAGTTGGTGAGGTAATGGCTCACCAAGGCGACGATCCGTAACTGGTCTGAGAGGATGATCAGTCACACTGGAACTGAGACACGGTCCAGACTCCTACGGGAGGCAGCAGTGGGGAATATTGGACAATGGGCGAAAGCCTGATCCAGCCATGCCGCGTGTGTGAAGAAGGTCTTCGGATTGTAAAGCACTTTAAGTTGGGAGGAAGGGCATTAACCTAATACGTTAGTGTTTTGACGTTACCGACAGAATAAGCACCGGCTAACTCTGTGCCAGCAGCCGCGGTAATACAGAGGGTGCAAGCGTTAATCGGAATTACTGGGCGTAAAGCGCGCGTAGGTGGTTTGTTAAGTTGAATGTGAAAGCCCCGGGCTCAACCTGGGAACTGCATCCAAAACTGGCAAGCTAGAGTACGGTAGAGGGTGGTGGAATTTCCTGTGTAGCGGTGAAATGCGTAGATATAGGAAGGAACACCAGTGGCGAAGGCGACCACCTGGACTGATACTGACACTGAGGTGCGAAAGCGTGGGGAGCAAACAGGATTAGATACCCTGGTAGTCCACGCCGTAAACGATGTCAACTAGCCGTTGGAATCCTTGAGATTTTAGTGGCGCAGCTAACGCATTAAGTTGACCGCCTGGGGAGTACGGCCGCAAGGTTAAAACTCAAATGAATTGACGGGGGCCCGCACAAGCGGTGGAGCATGTGGTTTAATTCGAAGCAACGCGAAGAACCTTACCAGGCCTTGACATGCAGAGAACTTTCCAGAGATGGATTGGTGCCTTCGGGAACTCTGACACAGGTGCTGCATGGCTGTCGTCAGCTCGTGTCGTGAGATGTTGGGTTAAGTCCCGTAACGAGCGCAACCCTTGTCCTTAGTTACCAGCACGTAATGGTGGGCACTCTAAGGAGACTGCCGGTGACAAACCGGAGGAAGGTGGGGATGACGTCAAGTCATCATGGCCCTTACGGCCTGGGCTACACACGTGCTACAATGGTCGGTACAGAGGGTTGCCAAGCCGCGAGGTGGAGCTAATCTCACAAAACCGATCGTAGTCCGGATCGCAGTCTGCAACTCGACTGCGTGAAGTCGGAATCGCTAGTAATCGCGAATCAGAATGTCGCGGTGAATACGTTCCCGGGCCTTGTACACACCGCCCGTCACACCATGGGAGTGGGTTGCACCAGAAGTAGCTAGTCTAACCTTCGGGAGGACGGTTACCACGGTGTGATTCATGACTGGGGTGAAGTCGTAACAAGGTAGCCGTAGGGGAACCTGCGGCTGGATCACCTCCTTAATCGACGACATCAGCCTGCTGATGAGCTCCCACACGAATTGCTTGATTCATTGTAAAAGACGATGCTGTAACGCGACCCTGTTATAGGTCTGTAGCTCAGTTGGTTAGAGCGCACCCCTGATAAGGGTGAGGTCGGCAGTTCAAATCTGCCCAGACCTACCATTACATGGTTTAGCCGTAGAATACGGGGCCATAGCTCAGCTGGGAGAGCGCCTGCCTTGCACGCAGGAGGTCAGCGGTTCGATCCCGCTTGGCTCCACCACTTTCGCCGTACGCAGTCACTTGTCAGAACTTAGAAATGAACATTCGTTGATGAATGTTGATTTCTGACTTTTGTCAGATCGTTCTTTAAAAATTCGGATATGTGATAGAAATAGACTGAACACCAGTTTCACTGCTGGTGGATCAGGCTAAGGTAAAATTTGTGAGTTCTGCTCGAAAGAGCAACGTGCGAATTTTCGGCGAATGTCGTCTTCACAGTATAACCAGATTGCTTGGGGTTATATGGTCAAGTGAAGAAGCGCATACGGTGGATGCCTTGGCAGTCAGAGGCGATGAAAGACGTGGTAGCCTGCGAAAAGCTTTGGGGAGTCGGCAAACAGACTGTGATCCAGAGATCTCTGAATGGGGGAACCCAGCCAGCACAAGCTGGTTATCTTGTACTGAATACATAGGTGCAAGAGGCGAACCAGGGGAACTGAAACATCTAAGTACCCTGAGGAAAAGAAATCAACCGAGATTCCCTTAGTAGTGGCGAGCGAACGGGGACCAGCCCTTAAGTTGGTTTGAGATTAGTGGAACGCTCTGGAAAGTGCGGCCATAGTGGGTGATAGCCCCGTACACGAAAATCTCTTATCAATGAAATCGAGTAGGACGGAGCACGAGAAACTTTGTCTGAATATGGGGGGACCATCCTCCAAGGCTAAATACTACTGACTGACCGATAGTGAACTAGTACCGTGAGGGAAAGGCGAAAAGAACCCCGGAGAGGGGAGTGAAATAGATCCTGAAACCGTATGCGTACAAGCAGTGGGAGCCTACTTGTTAGGTGACTGCGTACCTTTTGTATAATGGGTCAGCGACTTATATTCAGTGGCGAGCTTAACCGAATAGGGGAGGCGTAGCGAAAGCGAGTCTTAATAGGGCGTTTAGTCGCTGGGTATAGACCCGAAACCGGGCGATCTATCCATGGGCAGGTTGAAGGTTAGGTAACACTGACTGGAGGACCGAACCGACTACCGTTGAAAAGTTAGCGGATGACCTGTGGATCGGAGTGAAAGGCTAATCAAGCTCGGAGATAGCTGGTTCTCCTCGAAAGCTATTTAGGTAGCGCCTCATGTATCACTGTAGGGGGTAGAGCACTGTTTCGGCTAGGGGGTCATCCCGACTTACCAAACCGATGCAAACTCCGAATACCTACAAGTGCCGAGCATGGGAGACACACGGCGGGTGCTAACGTCCGTCGTGAAAAGGGAAACAACCCAGACCGTCAGCTAAGGTCCCAAAGTCATGGTTAAGTGGGAAACGATGTGGGAAGGCTTAGACAGCTAGGAGGTTGGCTTAGAAGCAGCCACCCTTTAAAGAAAGCGTAATAGCTCACTAGTCGAGTCGGCCTGCGCGGAAGATGTAACGGGGCTCAAACCATGCACCGAAGCTACGGGTATCACCTTTTGGTGATGCGGTAGAGGAGCGTTCTGTAAGCCTGTGAAGGTGAGTTGAGAAGCTTGCTGGAGGTATCAGAAGTGCGAATGCTGACATGAGTAACGACAATGCGAGTGAAAAACTCGCACGCCGAAAGACCAAGGTTTCCTGCGCAACGTTAATCGACGCAGGGTTAGTCGGTCCCTAAGGCGAGGCTGAAAAGCGTAGTCGATGGAAAACAGGTTAATATTCCTGTACTTCCAGTTATTGCGATGGAGGGACGGAGAAGGTTAGGCCAGCCTGGCGTTGGTTGTCCAGGTTTAAGGTGGTAGGCTGGAATCTTAGGCAAATCCGGGATTTCAAGGCCGAGAGCTGATGACGAGTTGCCATTAGGCGACGAAGTGGTTGATACCATGCTTCCAAGAAAAGCTCCTAAGCTTCAGATAACTGGGAACCGTACCCCAAACCGACACAGGTGGTTAGGTAGAGAATACCAAGGCGCTTGAGAGAACTCGGGTGAAGGAACTAGGCAAAATGGCACCGTAACTTCGGGAGAAGGTGCGCCGGCGAGGGTCAAGGACTTGCTCCGTAAGCCCATGCCGGTCGAAGATACCAGGCCGCTGCGACTGTTTATTAAAAACACAGCACTCTGCAAACACGAAAGTGGACGTATAGGGTGTGACGCCTGCCCGGTGCCGGAAGGTTAATTGATGGGGTTAGCGCAAGCGAAGCTCTTGATCGAAGCCCCGGTAAACGGCGGCCGTAACTATAACGGTCCTAAGGTAGCGAAATTCCTTGTCGGGTAAGTTCCGACCTGCACGAATGGCGTAACGATGGCGGCGCTGTCTCCACCCGAGACTCAGTGAAATTGAAATCGCTGTGAAGATGCAGTGTATCCGCGGCTAGACGGAAAGACCCCGTGAACCTTTACTATAGCTTTGCACTGGACTTTGAATTTGCTTGTGTAGGATAGGTGGGAGGCTTTGAAGTGGGGACGCCAGTTCTCATGGAGCCATCCTTGAAATACCACCCTGGCAACTTTGAGGTTCTAACTCAGGTCCGTTATCCGGATCGAGGACAGTGTATGGTGGGTAGTTTGACTGGGGCGGTCTCCTCCCAAAGAGTAACGGAGGAGTACGAAGGTGCGCTCAGACCGGTCGGAAATCGGTCGTAGAGTATAAAGGCAAAAGCGCGCTTGACTGCGAGACACACACGTCGAGCAGGTACGAAAGTAGGTCTTAGTGATCCGGTGGTTCTGTATGGAAGGGCCATCGCTCAACGGATAAAAGGTACTCCGGGGATAACAGGCTGATACCGCCCAAGAGTTCATATCGACGGCGGTGTTTGGCACCTCGATGTCGGCTCATCACATCCTGGGGCTGAAGCCGGTCCCAAGGGTATGGCTGTTCGCCATTTAAAGTGGTACGCGAGCTGGGTTTAGAACGTCGTGAGACAGTTCGGTCCCTATCTGCCGTGGACGTTTGAGATTTGAGAGGGGCTGCTCCTAGTACGAGAGGACCGGAGTGGACGAACCTCTGGTGTTCCGGTTGTCACGCCAGTGGCATTGCCGGGTAGCTATGTTCGGAAGAGATAACCGCTGAAAGCATCTAAGCGGGAAACTTGCCTCAAGATGAGATCTCACTGGGATCTTGAATCCCCTAAAGGGCCGTCGAAGACTACGACGTTGATAGGTTGGGTGTGTAAGCGCTGTGAGGCGTTGAGCTAACCAATACTAATTGCCCGTGAGGCTTGACCATATAACACCCAAGCAATTTGCTGACGTAGATTGCGGTGGTGAAGATGATACGAACCGAAAGTTCGCAACGAACCACAAATATCGCATATCCGAATTCGCTGGGCTGTCCATCTGGACATTCTGGCTACAGAATTTCTTGACGACCATAGAGCATTGGAACCACCTGATCCCATCCCGAACTCAGCAGTGAAACGATGCATCGCCGATGGTAGTGTGGGGTTTCCCCATGTGAGAGTAGGTCATCGTCAAGATTCATTTCGCAAAACCCCTATCTGCGCATGCAGGTAGGGGTTTTGTCTTTAAGTAGGAACTACAGAGATTCGCAGGCACGTCCGAGTGACGGGCCAGCACACCGAATTTCTTGACGACCATAGAGCATTGGAACCACCTGATCCCATCCCGAACTCAGCAGTGAAACGATGCATCGCCGATGGTAGTGTGGGGTTTCCCCATGTGAGAGTAGGTCATCGTCAAGATTCAAACCCAAAGCCCCTGTCTGCAATGCAGACAGGGGCTTTGTCTTTTCCGGGTATCTGATATCGGTCAGAACTGGTAGCTGACCGTGGCGCTGACATTGCGTTCTTCACCCATGTAGCAGTAGTTCAGGCTGGCACATGAGGTGATGTAGCTTTCATTGGTAATGTTGTTGGCGTTAAGGCGCACATCTACGCCCTTGAGCCCGACCTTGCCCAGGTCATAGCCGAGCGAGGCGTCAAACAACGTGTAGGAAGGCACCTTCATGCTGTTTTCCGCATCTACCCAGCTGTAGCCCACATACCGCACCCCACCGCCCAGCCGCAGGCCATCCAGAGGCCCTTGGTGGAAGTTGTAGTCAGCCCACAGCGAGAACATCTGTTTCGGTGCCTGGGTTGGCGAATTGCCCTTGTTGTCCAGGCTGCCCGACGTCAGGCTCGGCATCGACCTGGAATACTCGATATCGGTAAAGGTGTAGCCGCCCAGCAGTTTGAGGCTGTCGGTCAGCTGCACATGTGCCTCCAACTCCAGCCCTTGCGAGCGTACTTCACCTACCGGGCGATAGAAGTTTTCGTCAGGCTGCTTCGAGGCCAGGTTTTCCTGCTCGATGCGGAACACCGATGCGGTGAACAGGTTGTCGCTGCCCGGAGGCTGATACTTGATGCCGGCTTCCCACTGAGTGCCCTCTGTCGGTGCCAGCGGGCGGCCTTGCTGGTCGGACACGGTATTGGGATTGAACGACTCCGAGTAGCTGGCATAGGGCGCAATGCCGTTTTCGAACAGGTAGAGCACCCCGGCCCGGGTGGTGAACTTGGAGCGCTGATCGCTGACCTTGGTGTCGCTGTCGCGATTCTCCTCCGACACCTTCACCCAGTCCTGGCGAAGCCCCAGGGAGAAGCGCCATTGGTCCAGCTCCACCAGGTCCTGCAGGTACACACCTGTTTGCTGCAAGCGCCGCTGGTAGCGGTTTTCGCCCAGGACCTGAAGGTTGCCATTGCCGTACTGCGGGTTACCGGCGTCCAGCGGGTCGACCGTGCCATAACGCCATGCGACGTCGGCCTTGCGCCGTTGGTAGTCGGCGCCCAGCAACAGGGTATGTTTGGCCGCTCCAGTGAAGAATTCCGCCTGCAGCATATTGTCGATGATGTACGAATGCAGGCGCTCGTCTCCGCCGGTATAGGCGCGGTTGAGGATGTTGCTGTCGGCATCCGCCCAGCCGGCTGAGTACACCTGATCCATGGACACGTCGGAGTCCTGGTAACGGAAGTTCTGCCGCGCGGTGAACACATCGTTGAAGCGGTGCTCGAACTGGTAGCTGAACGACTGCTGGGTACGTTCGTAATTGTCGATGCCCGGCTCGCCCTCGAAGAAGTGGTCTGACAAGCGCAAGCCGTTGCGCTTGTGCAGCATCCCGTCGGCGGGGTTGCCGCCGTGGTACCCGCCGTTAGGGTCGTGTTGCAGGTAAGCCTGCAGTGTGAGCGAGGTGTCTTCGGTAAAGTCGACGCTGATGGCCGGGGCGATGGTGTAGCGTTCTTCCTTGTTGTGGTCGAACTGGGTGTCGGACGCATCCGCCAGGCCTGTCAGGCGATAAGCGATGCGCTTATCGTCATCCACAGGGCCGCTGAAGTCGAAACCCATGCCATGCTGGCCTTGGGTGCCAACCGTGGTTTGAACCTGATGGTAGGGGCTAAACAGTGGCTTCTTGGTGGTCAGGGCGACCAGGCCCCCTGGCGAGCTTCGCCCATACAGTACTGAAGATGGCCCCTTGAGAATATCGATGCGCTCAAGGAAGTACGGGTCTACCTGCATGGTGCTGTAGGTGCCGTTGTCGCCCATCGACTTGAGCCCATCGACGTAGATGTTATCCACAGAACCGTCATTGAAGCCGCGCATGGCCACATAGTCATAGCGATGGGTGGCACCGTAAGGGTTGGTCATTACTCCAGGCGTGTAGCGCATGGCCTGGGCAACGGTCTGTGAGCCCTGATCGTCCATCTGCTGGCGAGTAACCACCGAGACGGATTGGGACGTCTCCACCAACGGCGTGCTGGTCTTGGTCGCCACCTGGCTGTGCGTGGCGTTGTAACCCTCCATGCTGCCCAGTGCATTGCCGAGGGTGAAGCCACGGATATCGGTGTCTGGCAATGACAGGGCGGCGCCTTGGGGCTGTACCTGCAGCACATAGCTTCGCCCATCCTGGCTGACGGCTTCCAGGCCGCTGCCATTGAGCAGTTGGCGCAGCGCCTGATCGGTAGCGTACTGCCCCTGCAGGCCGTTCGATTGCAGGCCATCGGTGAGCTGAGGCGTACTTGACAGGGTTATGCCGGCCTGGCGAGCGAATTGATTGAGTACGTCGGCCAGTTGGCCGGCTGGAATTGAATAGCGATGACTCACTTGGGCTGTTTCAGCCGCTGCGCAAAGTTGCGGAACAGCGGCCAGGCCCAATGCAGTACCAAACAGAGCTGCACGAATGGCATGGCGCAAGCGTGCTGACTGCAGGACAGGTCGATAATCATTCAAGTTGAAAGTGTGGGTTAACACTGGGTTGATAGACATGAAGGGTCCGTAGGAGTGTTGAGGGCAGAAGGTGTCGCTTACTGTCCTAGCCGGACCGGGATTGAAAACCCGCCATAAATCAACGAGGCCTTGTCAGGCCGTGCGCTCGACACGTACCCACCAGCGCGTACGCTGGCTAAGCCTTACGGGCAGTGTCTGCGGCAGCAACTGGATGAGCTGCTCCGGGTCTTCGAGGCGGAAGACCCCTGACAGGCGTAGATCGGCCACCTCGTCGCTGCAGCCCAGGTACCCATGGCGATAGCGGCTGACCTGCGCGAGGAAGTCGGACAGGCGCATGTCCTGGGTAACGATGAGCCCTTCAGTCCATGCCATCGGGTCCATGCCCAGGTGCGCGAGCCGGTGCGCACCTTGAGCATCCAGGCGCCAGTTCTGGCCGCTTTCGATCCACAGCAGTTGGCCATTGCCAGGCCGGTGGACCGCCACTTTGCCGTGGGTGACACTGACACGTGTGCAGTCGTTGTCCTGATAGGCCACAAAGCGTCCTTCGAAGCCTTCCAGCAGCGCGTTGCGGGTTTGAACCAATACTGGATGCCGGGCGTTGCAGGTCATCATCAGCTCTCCCTGCTTCAGGCGGACCATGCGCTGCTGCTCACTGAAGGCCAGGTCCACGGCGCTGCGGGTATTGAGTTGCATCAGTGAGCCATCGGGCAGCGTGAAGACGCGTTGCTCACCGGTGCCGGTTGCATAGTCCGACGCCCACGCACTGGTAGCATCGAGGTCTTTGGCCAGCCATGTCGCCGTTCCCACCATGACAACGCCGCCAAGCAGCTTCAGCGCTTTACGGCGGTGCAGGCGTTGCTGGCTGGTTTCCAGGGTTTGCAACGCCAACCCGGCACCGGGGACGGAGCGCAGGTCAAGGTCATGATGAAGGTGCATCACCCGTTGCCAGGCCTGCTCATGTTCGTGGTGGGCACTGCGCCATTGCGCGCACTGCTGTTGCAGAGTTGGCTCATGCCCACTCTCACGCAGCCGCAGCAGCCACTGGATGGCTTGCTTGACCGCTTTTGCATCAGGGCGTGCGGCAGTCATTGGCTCAGCACTCGTCTTCGTAGCGCAGCACATAGCAATGGTACAGCGCATCGGCGATGTAACGCTCCACGGTACGCACTGAGATCCCCATCTGCTCGGCAATGGCCTGGTGCTTCAGCCCCTCGCATTGGGCCAGCAGGAATGCGCGACGTACCTTGGGTTTGAGGCCGTCGAGCATGCGTGCAATGCGCTCAAGCAATTCCAGCAGCAGCTCGCGGGTTTCGGCCGAGGGAGACTGTGCTTCCGGCACATGGGCCAATGCCTCCAGGTAGGCCCTGTGCAGTTCCTCTCGGCGCCAGTGATCGATGACCAGCCCACGCGCTACTGTGCGCAGAAACGCCCGAGGGGTGTTCAGCTGCAGGTGTTCGTGGCGTTGCAGCAAGCGAACGAAGGTGTCATGGGCCAGGTCTGCGGCATCGGCGGCGTTGCCCAGCTTGCTGCGCAGCCAGGCGTGTAACCAACCGTGGTGGTCACTGTAGAGCGTTTGCACGGAGTCATTGCTGGGCATAGGGGGAGGGTGCTGGCATCAATGGACATGAATGATAATTAGTCTCATTGTTGGCGTGGCACGCTCAATTTGCAACCCGTCTGCTCACGCCGCAGGTAAAGCCAGTTACGGGCTACTGCGCTCGTTGCATATCAAGGTAATTGCGGATCACCCGGGCACCGCTATTGAGGTGCTGTTCCAGCACCGCTACCGCCTCATCCACCAGCTTGTCGCTTGCCGCATCTACCAGTGCGTTGTGATCGTCCTGGGTCAGCTTGCCCAGGCCCATGGATGAAAGATGAAAGCGCAGGAAGCGCTCTTCTTCGTTCAGTTCGTTCTCGATCAGGCGCAGCAGCTTCCTGTTCGACGCCTTGCTGTACAGCGTCATATGGAGCAGGCGGTTCAGCCGGCCGAGTTCGGCATGGCGGGTTTCGTTCTCCAGTTGCTGGATATAGCCACGGGCGCTGGCGATGTCGCTGGCATCAAGCAGCGGGATCGACTGGCGCAGCGCTTCGCTCTCCAACAGTATGCGCAGGGCATAGGTATCCACCGCATCCTCGCCAATCAACGGCGCAACCACCGCACCCTTGTGCATCTCCACTTTCAGCAGCGATTGCGCTTCAAGCTGGCGCAGGGCTTCGCGCACGGGCATGCGGCTAACGCCAAACAAGGTGGCGAGCTCTTGTTGTCGCACGGCGGTGCCAGGGGGCAGGCGGCCATCGAGGATGGCGCTACGCAGGCGTTCTTCGATCACGGCACGGGCCTGGTTTGGCGACAGCTGCTCGCTGGCCAGCACATTGCTCAATTTGATTTTTTCGGCCACGCGACGTCTGCCTCAACGATGACTAAAGTTGGATCCAATGACACTAGTTACAGCTTGTGGGAGTTGTCAAACCAAGGCCCGCATTGGCACGGGCGCCCCAAAAGCGCGGCTATGGTGGATGAAGTCGCCCGCCAAAGGAAGCGGCCTATAGAAGGTTATAAACAGAAAGTGTAGGCCGGCTGACAGGCGGACGCATGATTGCAGGGTGCCATTGTTTTTTGCAGTGGCAAGCCGCACCATCGCTGCTTTCGACTGGCCTGCACAGGGCTTGGCAGTGGCGATATCCTGGATGTTCAAAACCGTTGTGCGACGTGTCGCCTTTGCCGCGCTGCTGGGCAGTCTGCTGCTGGGCGGCTTGCACGCGGATTGGGATTTCTCCCAGATCAGCCGCAAGTCGCAGGCCCTGTATGGCCCTCTGGGTGTCGGACAGGGCCGTATCGATGCCTGGCAGAACCTGATGGCCACGCAAAAGCAGGGTACTGAGCTTGAGCGGCTGCAAGTGGTCAACCGCTTTTTCAACCAGCAATTGCGCTATGTCGAAGACATCGACCTGTGGCATGAGGTCGACTACTGGGCCACACCCGTGCAGGCACTGATCAAAGGTGCCGGGGACTGCGAGGACTACGCCATCGCCAAGTATTTCAGCCTGCGGCGCATGGGCATCCCGAGCGAAAAGTTGCGCATCACCTACGTCAAGGCGTTGCGGCAGAACCGGGCTCACATGGTGCTGACTTATTATTCAAACCCACAGGCTCAGCCTTTGGTGCTCGACAGCCTGATGGATGCCATCAAGCCGGCAAGCCAACGTACCGACCTGCTGCCGGTGTACGCCTTCAATGGCGAGGGGTTGTGGCTGACGGGCGCTGCAGGCAACAAGAAGGTCGGCGATACCAAGCGGCTGTCACGCTGGCAGGATTTGCTGAAGAAAATGCAGGCCGAAGGGTTCCCGGCCGAGCCGGTTTACTGAAGGAGCACAGATGTCACTGTTCAAACAATTGCTGTTGGCCATTTGCCTGTTCCTGGTGGTCGCCTTCAGTGGCAGTTTCATGGTCAGCCTGGAAAGCTCGCGCAGCCAGTACGTCAACCAGCTGCGCTCGCACGCCCAGGATGCAGCGACCGCCCTGGCGCTGTCGCTGACGCCGAATATCGACGACCCGGCGATGGTCGAGCTGATGGTCAGCTCGATCTTCGACAGTGGTTACTATGCAAGCATCAAGGTCGTCGACCTGGGCTCCAACGCCGTGCTGGTGGAGCGCCACGCCGAGCCGGACCCTGGCGGGGTACCGCGCTGGTTCGTGCACCTGATCGGCCTTGAGGCCGCCGGTGGCGACGCCATCGTCAGCCGCGGCTGGCAGCAGGCCGCGCGGGTAGAGGTGATCAGCCATCCGATGTTTGCCATTGCCAAACTCTGGCAAAGCGCCTTGGGCAGCCTGGGCTGGTTGCTGCTGTGCGGTGCAGCCAGTGCCGTGCTCGGCGCCTTGCTGCTGCGCCGCCAGTTGCGCCCGCTGGACTATATGGTTGAGCAATCCCATGCCATTGCGCGCCGCGAATTCCTGAGCCTGCCAGAGTTGCCGCGCACACCGGAGCTGCGCCGTGTGGTGCAGGCGATGAACCAGATGGTCGAGAAGCTGAAGGCGCTGTTCACCGAGCAGGCCGAGCGCAGCGAACGGCTGCGTGCGGAGTCCTACCAGGACAGCCTGACCGGGCTCTCGAACCGCCGCTATTTCGAAATGCAGCTGAACACCCGGGTAAGCAACCTGGAGGACGCGCGCGCCGGCTACCTGCTGTTACTGCGTGTCCAAGGGCTGGCGGGGCTGAATGCACGCCTTGGCGGTCAGCGTACCGACCAGTTGCTGCAGGCCGTGGGTGAGCAGTTGCGCCGCACCTGTGCCAGTTTCCCGGAAACCAAAGACCTGATTTCCCGCAGCCGCGGTGGCGAGTTTGCCGTGCTGGCGCCGGGCATGGTGCATGAAGAAGCGGTAAGCCTTGCCCAGGCCCTGGAGGCAACGCTGCAGAGCCTGCACGAAACGGGCGCCAGTGATATCGACCCGGTGGCGTGTATTGGCCTCGCGCCGTTCAGCCCGGGCGATTCTCCGCAGGCTTTGCTGAAGCTCGCCGATGAGGCTTTGGCCCGTGCCGAAAACCAGCCAACGCCGGGTTGGGTATGCCTTGAACAAGGCGTGGCTGCAGTGGCTGCCGATAGCCAGCACGCCTGGCACGAGCGGCTCGATCAGGCATTCAACAATGGGCATTTCGAGCTGTTCTTCCAGCCAGTGGTGGGTTGCGCTTCGGTGCAACGGGTACTGCATCACAAAGTGATTTCGCGCTTGCAGGATGGCCAGGGCGAGGCACTGCCGGCGGGCCGCTTCCTGCCTTGGCTGGAGCGCTTCGGCTGGATGCCGCGGCTGGACGTGCTGGTGCTGGAGAAAGTGTTGGCGCACCTGCGTGGGCATGACCAGGTGCTTGCGGTGAACCTGTCCGCCGCCACCCTGGCCGATCCCAGGGCCCTGCACCGCGTTTTCGAACTGCTGGGCCAGAACGCGGCGCTCGGCCCGCGGCTGGTTTTTGAAATTGGCGAGGAGCAGTTGCCTGAGCAGGCAGCCCTGGAGCAACTCACTCGGCGCCTGCATGGGCTGGGCTTCGGGCTGGCGCTGCAGCGCTTTGGCGGGCGCTTCAGCATGATCGGCAACCTGGCCCACTTGGGCCTGGCGTACCTGAAGATTGACGGCAGCTACATTCGCAACATCGACCATGAGCAGCACAAGCGGCTGTTCATCGAAGCGATCCAGCGCGCGGCGCACAGCATCGACCTGCCGCTGATTGCCGAGCGGGTCGAGACAGAAGGGGAGCGGCGGGTGTTGCTGGAGATGGGGGTAGGCGGGATACAGGGACAGCTGGTGGGCGAACCTGCGCCCTGGCGCTGATCACAGCTTAACCACCGGCAAGCCAGCAGGTACGACGCTGCCCGTGACACCAGCGCCGTACCTGTGGGAGCGGGTTTACCCGCGAACACGGGCGAAGCCCGTGCCTTCCATCGCGTTGCCTGCTTCGCGGGTAAACCCGCTCCCACAAGTGTTGCGTTGACCCTGAGCCATTGATATCTCGTCTGTCAGCGCTCGCGCAGCGCTTCCGAACGCGCCTTCATGATCGGCTTGAGCAAGTAGCTCATGATGGTCTTCTTGCCGGTCATGATATCCACCGTCGCCACCATCCCTGGGATGATCAGCAGCGGCTTCTCGTCAGTCCCCAGGTGGCTGCGGTCGGTGCGCAGCTTGATCAGGTAGTAGGTAGTCTTCTTGTCTTCGTCGGTGATGGTGTCGGCCCCGATCTGCTCCAGTTTGGCCTTGAGCCCACCGTAGATGGTGTAGTCGTAGGCCGTGAACTTGACGGTCGCCTCCTGGCCAGGGTGCAGGAACGCGATGTCCTTGGGCAGGATCTTCGCTTCGATGACCAGCGTGTCGTCCAGTGGTACCACTTCGATGATATCGCTGCCAGGCTGGATCACCCCACCAATGGTGTTGACCAGCATCTGCTTGACGATACCGCGTACAGGCGAAGTGACCATGGTACGGTGCACCCGATCGTCCAGTGCCTTGCTGGTGGCCGTGGCCTTGTTCAGCTCGGTGCGCGCCTCGTTCAGTTGGGTCAGCGCTTCACTGCGGAATTTGCCTCGGGTTTCCTCGATCTTGCTTTGCACCTCGCGGATGGCCGCCTCGGCACGTGGAATGGCCAGCGCGGTGGAGTCCAGCTGGCCACGGTTCTCCACTTCGGCGCGGCGCAGGCGCAGCACTTCGACCTGGGAGATCGCACCGGTTGCCACCAAAGGCTCGGACATGCCGATTTCTTTGCGCAGCAATTCAAGGCTGTTGGCGTACTGCGCGCGTTTGGAGCTGTACTCACGCAGTTCTTGCTGGCGCTGAACCAGCTGCTGCTGCAGGCCGCCAATTTCGTCCTGCAGTTGCTGGCGCCGGCTCTGGTACAGCGACTCTTCACTGGCCGCCTGGCTTGGTGCGGCCTTGCGCAGTTCTTCGTCGATCTTCAGCGGGCGGTCCTCTACCTCGGCACTCAGGCGTTCAACCCGCAGGGCCATGGACTGGCGGTCGGCCTCTGTTTCACCAACGTTGGAGGCGAAGCGGGTTTCATCCAGGCGCAGTAATGGCTGGCCGATTTCGACGATCTGACCTTCCTTGGCGAAGATTTCGGCGACGATACCGCCCTCCAGGTTCTGGATCTTCTGCACCTTGGACGACGGAATGGCCTTGCCTTCACCCCGCGTTACCTCGTCGATAGGGGCGACGCTGGCCCACACGATCAAGAACACGAAGAACAGGATTACGCCCCAGATGGTCAGCCGCACAACCCGCGGCGCATCTTCGATCAGGGCCTTGTTGACCTCTGGCAGCGGCTGGCCGCCCAGTGAGTCGGAACCTTTGAAGTAGCGCCGCAGGCCATCCTTGAATTGCCCCATATCCAGCTTATGCAACACTGATCTGCCCCTTCTTCAGCGCATCCATGACCGCGGCTTTCGGGCCGTCGGCGACAATCTGCCCGCGATCGATCACGATCAGCCGGTCCACCAGCGACAGCAGCGAGGCACGGTGCGTGACCAACAGTACCGTCTTGCCTTCCACCACGGCTTGCAGGCGCTGCTTGAGGCGCTCTTCGCCGGTGTTGTCCATGGCACTGGTGGGCTCGTCCAGCAACAGGATCTGCGGGTTGAGCAGCAGCGCACGGCCCAGGGCTACGTTCTGTCGCTGGCCGCCGGACAGGTTCTGCCCGCGCTCACCCACTTGCAGCTCGTAACCGTCCGGGTGCAAGCGGGCGAATTCATGCACACCTGCCAGTTCGGCGGCCTGCAGGATCAGTTCGTCCTCGATGTAGCGGGCACCGCTGACCAGGTTGTCGCGCAGGGTGCCGGCCAACAGCTGGATGTCCTGCGGTACATAGCCAATGTTGTGGCGCAGTTCGCTGACGTCGATCTGGCGAATGTCCACGCCATCGACCAGCAGCGAGCCGCCATCGGCCTCGTACAGGCCGACGATGAGCTTGGCCAGCGAACTCTTGCCCGAGCCACTGCGGCCGATGATGCCGACCTTCTCGCCGGGGCGGATGGTCAGGTTGATGTTCTTCAGGGCCAGGTTCTGCTGGTTCGGGTAGGTGAAATCGACCCCGCGGAACTCGACACTGCCCTGCAGTACCTTGCGGCTCAGCGGGCGCTCCTCGAAGTTGCGCTCTTGCGGCAGTTCCATCATGTGGTCTGTGGCCACCATGGTGACCTTGGCTTGTTGGTAGCGGGCAAGCAAGCCGTTGAGCGAGGCCAGTGGCCCGAGCGCCCGACCGCTAAGCATGTAGCACGCCACCAGACCGCCCATGCTCAAGTTGCCGTCGATGATCAGGTACACGCCGACGCAGATCATTGCAACGCCAGCCAGCTGCTGGATGAGCATGGTGATGTTCATCGCCAGGCTCGACAGCACCTTCACGCGCAGTTCCAGACGGCTGAGGGTGCCGAGGGTCTGCTCCCACATGTACTGGCGTTCGCTTTCGGCGTTGTTGACCTTTACCGCATCCAGGCCGGCCAGGGTTTCGATCAGGCTGGACTGGCGCTCGGAGGCCAGGGCCATGGTCCGCTCCATGGTTGCCATCAGCGGCCGCTGCAAGGCATAGCCGATGCCCAGGGCCAGGGGGAAGGCAATGATCGGGATCCACACCAGGTGCCCGCCAATGATGGCGATGACGATCAGGATAAGGATGGTGAACGGCAAGTCGATCAGGCTGGTCAGGGTCAGTGAGGCGAGGAAGTCGCGAAGGCCCTGAAACTCGTGAATGTTCTGGGCAAAGCTGCCGACCCTGGCCGGGCGGTACTTCATCGACATGCCGACGATGCGCTCGAACAGTGTCGCCGAGATGATCAGGTCGGTCTTCTTGCCGGCCAGGTCCAGGCACAGGCCGCGCAAGCCCTTGAGGATCAGGTCGAAGATGTAGGCGCCGGCGATACCGATAGCCAGCACCCAGAGCGTTGACGTTGCCTGGTTGGGCACCACACGGTCATACACGTTCATCACGAACAGCGGCGCGGCCAGGGCAATCAGGTTGATTACCAGGCTGGCGGCGATGGCGTCGATATACAGCCATTTGCTGCGCAGCAGGGTATCGCGGAACCACGACTTTGCCCGCGGGATGAGGTTGCCGTGGTTGACATCGAACTTGTGCTGGGGCTGGGCGAAGAATACCCGGCCGCTATAGTCGCTTTGCAGGGCTTCGCGGCTGACATGCACCTCGCCGCCATCGCTCTCGCTGAGCAGCAGGCGCGCGGTGTCTTCGTTTTCCCAGCCCAGCAGAACGGCACTGCGGCCTTCCTTCAGCAGCAGCATCGCCGGCATGGCGATGCTCGGGATCTGTTCCAGCTTGCGCTGTAACAGACGCCCTTGCAGGCCCGCTCGGGCGGCGGCGCGAGGCAGCAGCTCGGGGCTCAGGCGCTGCGCGGGCAGCGGCAGGCCGGTGGTCAGCATGACCCGGCTGGCGGGTTTCTGGTGCAGGACACACAGGCTCAGCAGGCTATCCAGCAAGGGATCGTCATGCTGACTGCGTGGATCATGGCTGAGTTGGACTCGACTGACTTCAGATTCCACGCGGCGCTCTCTTCATCCTTGTGGTGGGTGGGGTGGGTGTGCCGCCATTAAGGTCTGGCCGGCTCGCCCGGGCGTTCAATGGTGCTGCCAAGCGGTGTGGGTAGGGGCTACGACGCCCTTACGGCTGAGCAGAGGGCCAATGGTCGCCTCGAATCGATACTGAGTAAACAATTGTACGTTGTTCATAGCTACCAGACTGCTCCTGGGCAATGGGTGTTTCATTTTTGATCCGGTACGGCGTACAGGCTGGAGTATTTTCAGCAGCATAGCCCGCCTGCCAGACAGTGAGTGTTGCAGTCGAGGATCAAACTTTAGAAGCGCCAGTAAATGGGCGCTGATTTGTTGACGTTCTTGTATGAGCTGATCATTAAAATTCATCATGCAAAGTCAGTTTGCACGCTCGCGTCCGGTTCAGAAATCGTCAATGGTTTGCCATCATCGCTGTGTAATTATCTGCGCAATCGTTCTCTATCTGTTTGATCTGCGATGAAGCGTTGTTCTAGCCCGAGCGAATTACAACGTCGGTGTAGGCTCGCGCAGGAGTGCAGGCCCGGTATTGCCTGGATTTGAAGTGTCCAGCCGAGAGGTTTCAGGCAAGGTTTGTGCTTGTAGATAAGCGGCAGCCCGGTGGCGTAAAAAATGATCTGAAATTGACGCGTGCAGGCTTTGAGCGTTGCCGATGAGCGGCTGTTCTACGGCAATAAACGCTGGCGCCCAGCGTGGAAAACGTTGCTGAACTTCAGGTTGAGCGAGCTTTCGATGATGTACGACATTTGTCCTCAATCAACGGTTGGCTAAGGTACAAATATCAATGTGACATTACATTGCCGATTGTTTAGGATGACCGGTATAAGGTCAATAGTTTGGCATTTAAGTAATTCCAAATAGTTATAGACGGAAAATTGACGCAATAAAGCGTCAAGAGATCATCGACATAGTTCCGCCTGAAGTGGCTTGCCAGTGCCGCTCTGGCAGGGAAGTACCCATAGGGTCACACGGAGAGTCCAATGAGCAGCGTTGTAGCCATCGTCAAAAGCATTGTCGGCCAGGTTATTGCGGTATCCCCGGAGGGTATTCGTCGTGTGCTCATCGAAGGGGACCGCCTGTTGGCAGGTGAGGAAGTACTCACTGGCCCGGGCGGCGCAGTTACGCTTGAGCTGGCCGATGGCCGTCTGCTTGACCTGGGCCGTGACAGTCAGTGGAGTGCCGATGCGCCTGACAGCAGCACCGACCTGAGCCAGGCGACCGCCCAGGCCGCGCCGTCGGTGGAAGAACTGCAACAGGCGATCGCTGCCGGTGTCGACCCGACTACCGAGCTCGAGGCCACCGCAGCCGGCCCGTCCGCAGCGGGCGGCGGCGCGCTGGGCGGTGGTCACAGCTTCGTGATGCTCGAGGAAACCGCAGGCCGGGTCGACGCTACCGTCGGCTTCCCGACAGAAGGGCTAGGCTTTGCGGCTGTGATCGATAGCGAAGAGGTTGGCTTGCTGGATACCACCAGCAACAACCAGGTGACTACGCCGACGACAGACACCAACGTTGCGACAGACCTTGTTCTTGGCGCCACTCCTTCCATCAGCGAAGCGGGTGGCGTAATCGTCTATACCGCCACGGTTGGCCAGGCGCCGACCACCAACCTGATCGTCACCCTGTCCAACGGTGCCGTTATCGTCATCCCGGCCGGGCAGACCAGCGGCAGCGTCAATGTCGTGGTCCCGGCAAATGACACGCCTTATATCGACGGTGGCCAGATCTCGGCAACTGTCACGGGTACCACCGGTGGCAACGGCCTGACGGTGACAGTGCCGCAAACGCCGGCAGTTACCCAGGTTACCGATACCATCGATACCACCACTGCGACGCTGACGGCAAATCCGTCGGTGACCGAAGGCGGCGTGATCACCTACACCGTGACCCTGAGCAACCCTGCCCAGACGCCGGTGACCGTGACCCTGTCCAATGGCCAGACCATCACCGTTGAAGCCGGCAAGACCCAGGGCAGCGTTGACTTCCAGACCCCGGCGAACGACGTCTACAACAACGGCTCGACTGTCAGCGTCACCATCGAAAATGCCACCGGCGGTAACTTCGAGCAGCTGACCCCGAATCCGACCCCGGCTCAGACCACGATCAATGACTCGGTCGATAACACCACTGCGACCCTGACGGCGAGCCCGTCGGTGACCGAAGGCGGCGTGATCACCTACACCGTGACCCTGAGCAACCCTGCCCAGACGCCGGTGACCGTGACCCTGTCCAACGGCCAGACCATCACCGTTGAAGCCGGCAAAACCCAAGGCAGCGTTGACTTCCAGACCCCGGCGAACGACGTCTACAACAACGGCTCGACTGTCAGCGTCACCATCGAAAATGCCACCGGCGGTAACTTCGAGCAGCTGACCCCGAATCCGACCCCGGCTCAGACCACGATCAACGATTCGGTCGACACTACCACCGCGACCCTGACGGCTTCGCCAAGCGTCACTGAAGGCGGCGTGATCACCTACATCGTGACCCTGAGCAACCCTGCCCAGACGCCGGTGACCGTGACCCTGTCCAACGGCCAGACCATCACCGTTGAGGCCGGTAAAACCCAAGGCAGTGTCGACTTCCAGACTCCGGCGAACGACGTCTACAACAACGGCTCGACCGTCAGCGTCACCATCGAAAACGCCACGGGCGGTAACTTCGAGCAACTGACCCCGAATCCGACCCCGGCTCAGACCACGATCAACGATTCGGTCGACACTACCACCGCGACCCTGACGGCTTCGCCAAGCGTCACTGAAGGCGGCGTGATCACCTACACCGTGACCCTGAGCAACCCTGCCCAGACGCCGGTGACCGTGACCCTGTCCAACGGCCAGACCATCACCGTTGAGGCCGGCAAAACCCAAGGCAGTGTCGACTTCCAGACTCCGGCGAACGACGTCTACAACAACGGCTCGACCGTCAGCGTCACCATCGAAAACGCCACGGGCGGTAACTTCGAGCAGCTGACCCCGAATCCGACCCCGGCTCAGACCACGATCAATGACTCGGTCGATAACACCACTGCGACCCTGACTGCGAGCCCGTCGGTGACCGAAGGCGGCGTAATCACCTACACCGTGACCCTGAGCAACCCTGCCCAGACTCCGGTGATCGTGACCCTGTCCAATGGCCAGACCATCACCGTTGAGGCCGGCAAAACCCAAGGCAGCGTTGACTTCCAGACCCCGGCGAACGACGTCTACAACAACGGCTCGACTGTCAGCGTCACCATCGAAAATGCCACCGGCGGTAACTTCGAGCAGCTGACCCCGAATCCGACTCCGGCTCAGACCACGATCAACGATTCGGTCGACACTACCACTGCGACCCTGACGGCTTCGCCAAGCGTCACTGAAGGCGGCGTGATCACCTACACCGTGACCCTGAGCAACCCTGCCCAGACGCCGGTGACCGTGACCCTGTCCAACGGCCAGACCATCACCGTTGAGGCCGGCAAAACCCAAGGCAGTGTCGACTTCCAGACTCCGGCGAACGACGTCTACAACAACGGCTCGACCGTCAGCGTCACCATCGAAAACGCCACGGGCGGTAACTTCGAGCAACTGACCCCGAATCCGACCCCGGCTCAGACCACGATCAACGATTCGGTCGACACTACCACCGCGACCCTGACGGCTTCGCCAAGCGTCACTGAAGGCGGCGTGATCACCTACACCGTGACCCTGAGCAACCCTGCCCAGACGCCGGTGACCGTGACCCTGTCCAACGGCCAGACCATCACCGTTGAGGCCGGTAAAACCCAAGGCAGTGTCGACTTCCAGACTCCGGCGAACGACGTCTACAACAACGGCTCGACCGTCAGCGTCACCATCGAAAACGCCACGGGCGGTAACTTCGAGCAACTGACCCCGAATCCGACCCCGGCTCAGACCACGATCAACGATTCGGTCGACACTACCACCGCGACCCTGACGGCTTCGCCAAGCGTCACTGAAGGCGGCGTGATCACCTACACCGTGACCCTGAGCAACCCTGCCCAGACGCCGGTGACCGTGACCCTGTCCAACGGCCAGACCATCACCGTTGAGGCCGGCAAAACCCAAGGCAGTGTCGACTTCCAGACTCCGGCGAACGACGTCTACAACAACGGCTCGACCGTCAGCGTCACCATCGAAAACGCCACGGGCGGTAACTTCGAGCAACTGACCCCGAATCCGACCCCGGCTCAGACCACGATCAACGATTCGGTCGACACTACCACCGCGACCCTGACGGCTTCGCCAAGCGTCACTGAAGGCGGCGTGATCACCTACACCGTGACCCTGAGCAACCCTGCCCAGACGCCGGTGACCGTGACCCTGTCCAACGGCCAGACCATCACCGTTGAGGCCGGTAAAACCCAAGGCAGTGTCGACTTCCAGACTCCGGCGAACGACGTCTACAACAACGGCTCGACCGTCAGCGTCACCATCGAAAACGCCACGGGCGGTAACTTCGAGCAACTGACCCCGAATCCGACCCCGGCTCAGACCACGATCAACGATTCGGTCGACACTACCACCGCGACCCTGACGGCTTCGCCAAGCGTCACTGAAGGCGGCGTGATCACCTACACCGTGACCCTGAGCAACCCTGCCCAGACGCCGGTGACCGTGACCCTGTCCAACGGCCAGACCATCACCGTTGAGGCCGGCAAAACCCAAGGCAGTGTCGACTTCCAGACTCCGGCGAACGACGTCTACAACAACGGCTCGACCGTCAGCGTCACCATCGAAAACGCCACGGGCGGTAACTTCGAGCAACTGACCCCGAATCCGACTCCGGCTTCGACTGTCATCAGTGACAGCGTCGATACCGTAACCGTAAGCATCGTCAGCAACGGCAATGTGACCGAAGACCAGCAACCGTCCTTTACTGTGAAAGTAAGCCAGGCGCTGGACCGTCCGTTGACCGTAACTCTGTCGAACGGCGACACCGTGACGATCGAAGCCGGTAAGACCGAAGTCGAGTACAAGACCCCGGCTCAGGGCGATGACGTCTATCAAGACGCTGGATCCATCACCCTCAGCGTTACCGACGCTACCGTTCCAGGTGCCACCTTCGAGAAGCTGGACTTGGGTGGCCCGGCTACTGTTGAAATCTCGGACACTATCAGTGAAGTGGTGGCCAAGCTGACCGCCACGCCTTCGGTCACCGAAGGCGGCGAGATCACTTACACCATCACGCTGACCAACAAAGACGGTCTGCCGATCAACAACCATTCGGAGCTGTACTTCAAGCTCACCGATGGTACGACGGTTGTTGTGGCTGCCAACAGCACCACCGGCTCGGCCACTGCAACTGCGCCGGATAACGTCTATGTCGGTACTAACCAGCCGGTGGTCAACGCTATCGACGCGGTCAGCGGCGCAGACGCGTGGAAATTCGAAAACCTGAACCTGGACAAGACTCCGGTCAGCACCCAGGTCACCGACGAGCCAGGCACCCCGGGCAACGAAGGCGATATCGTCAAGGTCACCATCACCGCCGACCAGACCTCGGTGGCCGAGAACGTCAAACCGACGTTCACCGTGCACATCAACACCGCCCTGGCGCACGACCTGGTCGTGACCTTGAGCAACAATGCCCAAGTCACCATCAAGGCGGGCGAAACCAGCGCGCCGTACACCCATGCTGCGCAAGGCGACGACGTTTACCAGGATGCTGGCGAAATCACCCTGGGCATCAAGTCGGCGGTGGACGCTACCGGCGCTGCCTTCGAAAACCTGCAGTTGGGCGGTGACGCTTCGGTCAAAGTGACCGACACCATCGACGAAGTGGTGGCCAAGCTGACCGCTACGCCTTCGGTGACCGAAGGCGGCGAGATCACCTACACCATCACGCTGACCAACAAAGACGGCCTGCCGATCAACAACCATTCGGAGCTGTACTTCAAGCTGACCGATGGCACGACGGTCGTTGTGGCCGCCAACAGCACCACTGGTTCGGCCACTGCCACCGCGCCGGATAACGTCTATGTCGGGACTAACCAGCCGGTGGTCAACGCTATCGACGCGGTCAGCGGCGCAGACGCGTGGAAGTTTGAGAACCTGAACCTGGACAAGACCCCGGTCAGCACCCAGGTTACTGACGAGCCAGGCACCCCGGGCAACGAAGGCGATATCGTCAAGGTCACCATCACCGCCGACCAGACCTCGGTTGCCGAGAACGTCAAACCGACGTTCACCGTGCATATCAACGCCGCCCTGGCCCACGACCTGGTCGTGACCCTGAGCAACAACGCTCAAGTCACCATCAAGGCCGGGGAAACCAGCGCGCCGTACACCCACGATGCGCAGGGCGACGACGTTTACAACGACGCTGGCCAGATCAGCTTGGGCATCAACTCGGCGGTAGACGCCACCGGCGCGACCTTCGAGAACCTCGAGCTGGGCGGTGCGGCTACCGTTCAAGTCACCGACACCACCGACGAAGTCGTGGCCAAGTTGACCGCCACTCCTTCGGTTACCGAAGGTGGCGAGATCACCTACACCGTCACCCTGACCAACAAAGACGGCCTGCCGATCAACAACCATTCGGAGCTGTACTTCAAGCTGACCGATGGCACGACGGTCGTTGTGGCCGCCAACAGCACCACTGGTTCGGCCACTGCCACCGCGCCGGATAACGTCTATGTCGGGACTAACCAGCCGGTGGTCAACTCCATCGCGACTGTTGCGGGCGCTGACGTCGGCAAGTTCGAGCAACTGACCCTGGACAAGACCCCGGTCAGCACCCAGGTCACCGACGAACCAGGCACCCCGGGCAACGAAGGCGATATCGTCAAGGTCACCATCACCGCTGACCAGGTTTCGGTTGCCGAGAACGTCAAACCGACCTTCACCGTGCACATCAACACCGCCCTGGCCCACGACCTGGTCGTGACCCTGAGCAACAATGCCCAGGTCACCATCAAGGCGGGCGAAACCAGCGCGCCGTATACCCACGATGCGCAAGGCGACGACGTTTACCAGGATGCTGGCGAAATCACCCTGGGCATCAAGTCGGCGGTGGACGCCACTGGCGCTGCCTTCGAGAACCTGGAGTTGGGCGGTGACGCTTCGGTCAAAGTGACCGACACCATCGACGAGGTTGTGGCCAAGCTGACCGCAACGCCTTCGGTCACCGAAGGCGGCGAGATCACTTACACCATCACGCTGACCAACAAAGACGGCCTGCCGATCAACAACCATTCGGAGCTGTACTTCAAGCTGACCGATGGCACGACGGTCGTTGTGGCCGCCAACAGCACCACTGGTTCGGCCACTGCAACCGCGCCGGATAACGTCTATGTCGGCGCTAATCAGCCGGTGGTCAACGCTATCGACGCCGTCAGCGGCGCGGATGCGTGGAAATTCGAAAACCTGAACCTGGACAAAACTCCGGTCAGCACCCAGGTCACCGACGAACCAGGCACCCCGGGCAACGAAGGCGATATCGTCAAGGTCACCATCACCGCTGACCAGGTATCGGTGGCCGAGAACGTCAAACCGACGTTCACCGTGCACATCAACACCGCCCTGGCGCACGACCTGGTCGTGACCCTGAGCAACAATGCCCAGGTCACCATCAAGGCCGGTGAGACCAGCGCGCCGTACACCCACGATGCGCAAGGCGACGACGTTTACCAGGATGCTGGCGAAATCAGCCTGGGCATCAAGTCGGCGGTAGACGCCACCGGTGCTGCCTTCGAGAACCTGCAGTTGGGCGGTGACGCTTCGGTCAAAGTGACCGACACCATCGACGAGGTTGTGGCCAAGCTGACCGCAACGCCTTCGGTCACCGAAGGCGGCGAGATCACCTACACCATCACGCTGACCAACAAAGACGGCCTGCCGATCAACAACCATTCGGAGCTTTACTTCAAGCTGACCGATGGCACGACGGTCGTTGTGGCCGCCAACAGCACCACTGGCTCGGCCACTGCCACCGCACCGGACAACGTCTATGTCGGGACTAACCAGCCGGTGGTCAACGCTATCGACGCCGTCAGCGGCGCAGACGCGTGGAAGTTCGAAAACCTGAACCTGGACAAGACCCCGGTCAGCACCCAGGTCACCGACGAGCCAGGCACCCCAGGCAACGAAGGCGATATCGTCAATGTCACCATCACCGCTGACCAGGTATCGGTGGCCGAGAACGTCAAACCGACGTTCACCGTGCACATCAACACCGCCCTGGCGCACGACCTGGTCGTGACCCTGAGCAACAATGCCCAGGTCACCATCAAGGCCGGTGAGACCAGCGCGCCGTACACCCACGATGCGCAAGGCGACGACGTTTACCAGGATGCTGGCGAAATCAGCCTGGGCATCAAGTCGGCGGTAGACGCCACCGGTGCTGCCTTCGAGAACCTGCAGTTGGGCGGTGACGCTTCGGTCAAAGTGACCGACACCATCGACGAGGTTGTGGCCAAGCTGACCGCAACGCCTTCGGTCACCGAAGGCGGCGAGATCACCTACACCATCACGCTGACCAACAAAGACGGCCTGCCGATCAACAACCATTCGGAGCTTTACTTCAAGCTGACCGATGGCACGACGGTCGTTGTGGCCGCCAACAGCACCACTGGCTCGGCCACTGCCACCGCACCGGACAACGTCTATGTCGGGACTAACCAGCCGGTGGTCAACGCTATCGACGCGGTCAGCGGCGCGGATGCGTGGAAGTTTGAAAACCTGAACCTGGACAAGACTCCGGTCAGCACCCAGGTCACCGACGAACCAGGCACCCCGGGCAACGAAGGCGATATCGTCAAGGTCACCATCACCGCCGACCAGGCCTCGGTGGCCGAGAACGTCAGACCGACGTTCACCGTGCACATCAACACCGCCCTGGCCCACGACCTGGTTGTGACCTTGAGCAACAATGCCCAAGTCACCATCAAGGCCGGTGACACCAGCGCGCCGTACACCCACGATGCGCAAGGCGACGACGTCTACCAGGATGCTGGCGAAATCAGCCTGGGCATTAAATCGGCGGTAGACGCTACCGGTGCTGCCTTCGAGAACCTGGAGTTGGGCGGTGACGCTTCGGTCAAAGTGACCGACACCATCGACGAGGTTGTGGCCAAGCTGACCGCAACGCCTTCGGTCACCGAAGGCGGCGAGATCACCTACACCATCACGCTGACCAACAAAGACGGCCTGCCGATCAACAACCATTCGGAGCTTTACTTCAAGCTGACCGATGGCACGACGGTCGTTGTGGCCGCCAACAGCACCACTGGCTCGGCCACTGCAACCGCGCCGGATAACGTCTATGTCGGCACTAATCAGCCGGTGGTCAACGCTATCGACGCCGTCAGCGGCGCGGATGCGTGGAAATTCGAAAACCTGAACTTGGACAAGACCCCGGTCAGCACCCAGGTCACCGACGAACCAGGCACCCCGGGCAACGAAGGCGATATCGTCAAGGTCACCATCACCGCCGACCAGGTTTCGGTTGCCGAGAACGTCAAACCGACGTTCACCGTGCACATCAACCAGCCGCTGGCCCACGACCTGGTTGTGACCCTGAGCAACAATGCTCAGGTCACCATCAAGGCCGGTGAGACCAGCGCGCCGTACACTCACGATGCGCAAGGCGATGATGTCTACAACGACGCTGGCCAGATCAGCTTGGGCATCAACTCGGCTGTAGACGCCACCGGCGCTACCTTCGAGAACCTCGAGCTGGGCGGTGCGGCTACCGTTCAAGTGACCGACACCACCGACGAAGTGGTGGCCAAGCTGACCGCCACTCCTTCGGTTACCGAAGGCGGCGAGATCACCTACACCATCACCCTGACCAACAAAGACGGGCTGCCGATCAACAACCACGGCGCCTTGACCTTCACGCTGAGCGACGGTAAGACCGTCATCACCGTACCGGCCAACGGCACCAGCGGTTCGATCACTGTTACTGCCCCAGA
Source organism: Pseudomonas putida S13.1.2 (assembly GCF_000498395.2). Classification (NCBI taxonomy): domain Bacteria; kingdom Pseudomonadati; phylum Pseudomonadota; class Gammaproteobacteria; order Pseudomonadales; family Pseudomonadaceae; genus Pseudomonas; species Pseudomonas putida. The sequence goes on along the minus strand of NZ_CP010979.1, from coordinate 4,900,778 downwards.
CAACGTCTACGTTGGCAGCAACCCTGCAGTGGTCAACTCCATCGCGACCGTTGCGGGCGCTGACGTCGGAAAGTTCGAGCAACTGACCCTGGACAAGACTCCGGTCAGCACCCAGGTCACCGACGAACCAGGCACCCCGGGCAACGAAGGCGATATCGTCAAGGTCACCATCACCGCCGACCAGGCCTCGGTGGCCGAGAACGTCAAACCGACGTTCACCGTGCACATCAACACCGCCCTGGCCCACGACCTGGTTGTGACCTTGAGCAACAATGCCCAAGTCACCATCAAGGCCGGTGACACCAGCGCGCCGTACACCCACGATGCGCAAGGCGACGACGTCTACCAGGATGCTGGCGAAATCAGCCTGGGCATTAAATCGGCGGTAGACGCTACCGGTGCTGCCTTCGAGAACCTGGAGTTGGGCGGTGACGCTTCGGTCAAAGTGACCGACACCATCGACGAGGTTGTGGCCAAGCTGACCGCAACGCCTTCGGTCACCGAAGGCGGCGAGATCACCTACACCATCACGCTGACCAACAAAGACGGCCTGCCGATCAACAACCACTCGGAGCTGTATTTCAAGCTGACCGATGGCACGACGGTCGTTGTGGCCGCCAACAGCACCACTGGCTCGGCCACTGCAACCGCGCCGGATAACGTCTATGTCGGCACTAATCAGCCGGTGGTCAACGCTATCGACGCCGTCAGCGGCGCGGATGCGTGGAAATTCGAAAACCTGAACTTGGACAAGACCCCGGTCAGCACCCAGGTCACCGACGAACCAGGCACCCCGGGCAACGAAGGCGATATCGTCAAGGTCACCATCACCGCCGACCAGGTTTCGGTTGCCGAGAACGTCAAACCGACGTTCTCCGTGCACATCAACACCGCCCTGGCCCACGACCTGGTCGTGACCCTGAGCAACAACGCTCAGGTCACCATCAAGGCCGGCGAAACCAGCGTGCCGTACACCCACGATGCGCAAGGCGATGATGTCTACCAGGATGCTGGCGAAATCACCCTGGGCATTAAGTCAGCGGTGGACGCCACTGGCGCTGCCTTCGAGAACCTCGAGCTGGGCGGTGCGGCTACCGTTCAAGTCACCGACACCACCGACGAGGTTGTGGCCAAGCTGACCGCAACGCCTTCGGTAACCGAAGGCGGTGAGATCACCTACACCATCACCCTGACCAACAAAGATGGCCTGCCGATCAACAACCACGGCGCCTTGACCTTCACGCTGAGCGACGGCAAGACCGTCATCACCGTACCGGCCAATGGCACCAGCGGTTCGATCACCGTGACCGCGCCGGACAACGTCTACGTTGGCAGCAACCCTGCAGTGGTCAACTCCATCGCGACCGTTGCGGGCGCGGATGTTGGCAAGTTCGAGCAACTGACCTTGGACAAGACGCCGGTCAGCACCCAGGTCACTGACGAGCCAGGTTCGGGTACTCCGGGCACTGGTAACCAGGGCGATCTGGTGCAGGTCACCATTACCGCCGACCAGACTTCGGTGGCCGAGAACGTCAAACCGACGTTCACCGTGCACATCAACACCGCCCTGGCCCACGACCTGGTCGTGACCCTGAGCAACAACGCCCAGGTCACCATCAAGGCGGGCGAAACCAGCGCGCCGTACACCCACGATGCGCAAGGCGACGACGTTTACCAGGATGCTGGCGAAATCAGCCTGGGCATCAAGTCGGCGGTAGACGCCACCGGTGCTGCCTTCGAGAACCTGCAGTTGGGCGGTGACGCTTCGGTCAAAGTGACCGACACCATCGACGAGGTTGTGGCCAAGCTGACCGCAACGCCTTCGGTCACCGAAGGCGGCGAGATCACCTACACCATCACGCTGACCAACAAAGACGGCCTGCCGATCAACAACCATTCGGAGCTTTACTTCAAGCTGACCGATGGCACGACGGTCGTTGTGGCCGCCAACAGCACCACTGGCTCGGCCACTGCCACCGCGCCGGATAACGTCTATGTCGGGACTAACCAGCCGGTGGTCAACGCTATCGACGCGGTCAGCGGCGCAGACGCGTGGAAGTTTGAGAACCTGAACCTGGACAAGACCCCGGTCAGCACCCAGGTTACTGACGAGCCAGGTACCCCAGGCAACGAAGGCGATATCGTCAAGGTCACCATCACCGCTGACCAGGTATCGGTGGCCGAGAACGTCAAACCGACCTTCACCGTGCACATCAGCACCGCCCTGGCCCACGACCTGGTCGTGACCCTGAGCAACAATGCTCAAGTCACCATCAAGGCCGGCGAAACCAGCGTGCCGTACACCCACGATGCGCAAGGCGACGACGTTTACAACGATGCTGGCCAGATCAGCCTGGGCATCAACTCGGCTGTAGACGCCACTGGCGCTACCTTCGAGAACCTCGAGCTGGGCGGTTCGGCTACCGTTCAAGTGACCGACACCACCGACGAAGTCGTGGCCAAGTTGACCGCCACCCCTTCGGTCACCGAAGGCGGCGAGATCACCTACACCATCACGCTGACCAACAAAGATGGTCTGCCGATCAACAACCACGGCGCCTTGACCTTCACGCTGAGCGACGGCAAGACCGTCATCACCGTACCGGCCAACGGCACCAGCGGTTCGATCACTGTTACTGCCCCAGACAACGTCTACGTTGGCAGCAACCCAGCAGTGGTGCAGTCGATCGCGACTGTTGCAGGCGCGGATGTCGGCAAGTTCGAGCAGCTGACCCTGGACAAGACGCCGGTCAGCACCACCGTCACCGACGAACCAGGTACCCCTGGCACCCCAGGCGGCACCAACGAAGGTGACCTGGTCAAGGTCACCATCACGGCCGACCAGACTTCGGTGGCCGAGAACGTCAAACCGACGTTTACCGTGCACGTCAACCAGCCGCTGGCCAACGACCTGGTCGTGACCCTGAGCAACAATGCTCAGGTCACCATCAAGGCCGGCGAAACCAGCGCGCCGTACACCCACGACGCGCAAGGCGATGACGTTTACAACGATGCTGGCCAGATCAGCCTGGGCATCAACTCGGCTGTAGACGCCACTGGCGCTACCTTCGAGAACCTCGAGCTGGGCGGTGCGGCTACCGTTCAAGTGACCGATACCACCGACGAAGTGGTGGCCAAGCTGACCGCAACGCCATCGGTTACCGAAGGCGGCGAGATCACCTACACCGTCACGCTGACCAACAAAGATGGTCTGCCGATCAACAACCACGGCGCCTTGACCTTCACGCTGAGCGACGGCAAAACCGTCATCACCGTACCGGCCAATGGCACCAGCGGTTCGATCACCGTCACTGCTCCGGACAACGTCTACACCGGCACCAACGCTCCGGTCGTGAAGGCCATCCAGTCGGTCACGGGCGCTGATGTCGGCAAGTTCGAGCAGCTGACGCTGGACAAGACCCCGGTCAGCACCGCCGTCACCGACGAGCCAGGTTCGGGCACTCCGGGCACCGGTAACCAGGGCGACCTGGTGCAGGTCACCATCACGGCCGACCAGACCTCGGTGGCCGAGAACGTCAAACCGACGTTCACCGTGCACATCAACACCGCCCTGGCGCACGACCTGGTCGTGACCTTGAGCAACAATGCACAGGTCACCATCAAGGCCGGCGAAACCAGCGCGCCGTACACCCACGATGCGCAAGGCGACGACGTTTACAACGACGCTGGCCAGATCAGCCTGGGCATCAACTCGGCTGTAGACGCCACTGGCGCTACCTTCGAGAACCTCGAGCTGGGCGGTGCGGCTACCGTTCAAGTCACCGACACCACCGACGAAGTGGTGGCCAAGCTGACTGCCACTCCTTCGGTCACCGAAGGCGGCGAGATCACCTATACCATCACGCTGACCAACAAAGATGGTCTGCCGATCAACAACCACGGCGCCTTGACCTTCACGCTGAGCGACGGCAAAACCGTCATCACCGTACCGGCCAATGGCACCAGCGGTTCGATCACCGTCACTGCTCCGGACAACGTCTACACCGGCACCAACGCTCCGGTCGTGAAGGCCATCCAGTCGGTCACGGGCGCTGATGTCGGCAAGTTCGAGCAGCTGACGCTGGACAAGACCCCGGTCAGCACCGCCGTCACCGACGAGCCAGGTTCGGGCACTCCGGGCACCGGTAACCAGGGCGACCTCGTGCTGGTGACCATCACCGCCGACCAGACCTCGGTGGCCGAGAACGTCAAACCGACGTTCACCGTGCACATCAACACCGCCCTGGCGCACGACCTGGTCGTGACCTTGAGCAACAATGCACAGGTCACCATCAAGGCCGGCGAAACCAGCGCGCCGTACACCCACGACGCGCAGGGCGATGACGTTTACAACGACGCTGGCGAAATCAGCGTTGGCATCAAGTCGGCGGTAGACGCGACCGGCGCTACCTTCGAGAACCTCGAGCTGGGCGCTGCGGCTACCGTTCAAGTGACCGACACCACCGACGAGGTGGTGGCCAAGCTGACCGCAACGCCATCGGTTACCGAAGGCGGCGAGATCACCTACACCGTCACCCTGACCAACAAAGACGGCCTGCCGATCAACAACCACGGCGCCCTGACCTTCACGCTGAGCGACGGCAAAACCGTCATCACCGTACCGGCCAACGGCACCAGCGGTTCGATCACCGTCACTGCTCCGGACAACGTCTACGTCGGCAGCAACCCTGCAGTGGTCAACTCCATCGCGACCGTTGCGGGCGCTGACGTCGGCAAGTTCGAGCAGCTGACCCTGGACAAGACGCCGGTCAGCACCACCGTGACCGACGAACCAGGTTCGGGCACTCCGGGCACCGGAAACCAGGGCGACCTGGTGCAGGTCACCATTACTGCCGATCAGACCTCGGTGGCGGAAAACGTCAAACCGACGTTCACCGTGCACATCAACACCGCCCTGGCCCACGACCTGGTCGTGACCCTGAGCAACAACGCTCAGGTCACCATCAAGGCCGGCGAAACCAGCGCGCCGTACACCCACGATGCGCAAGGCGATGACGTTTACAACGACGCTGGCGAAATCAGCGTTGGTATCAAGTCGGCGGTAGACGCCACTGGCGCTACCTTCGAGAACCTCGAGCTGGGCGGTGCGGCTACCGTTCAAGTGACCGACACCACCGACGAAGTGGTGGCCAAGCTGACCGCAACGCCATCGGTTACCGAAGGCGGCGAGATCACCTACACCATCACCCTGACCAACAAAGACGGCCTGCCGATCAACAACCACGGTGCCCTGACCTTCACGCTGAGCGACGGCAAAACCGTCATCACCGTACCGGCCAATGGCACCAGCGGCTCGATCACCGTCACTGCTCCGGACAACGTCTACGTTGGCAGCAACCCAGCAGTGGTGCAGTCGATCGCGACCGTTGCGGGCGCGGATGTTGGTAAGTTCGAACAGCTGACCCTGGACAAGACGCCGGTCAGCACCACCGTGACCGACGAACCAGGTTCGGGTACTCCGGGCACTGGTAACCAGGGCGATCTGGTGCAGGTCACCATTACCGCCGACCAGACTTCGGTCGCCGAGAACGTCAAACCGACGTTCACCGTGCACATCAACCAGCCGCTGGACCACGACCTGGTCGTGACCCTGAGCAACAATGCTCAGGTCACCATCAAGGCCGGCGAAACCAGCGCGCCGTACACCCACGACGCGCAGGGCGATGACGTTTACAACGACGCTGGCGAAATCAGCGTTGGCATCAACTCGGCGGTAGACGCTACCGGCGCCACCTTCGAAAACCTGGAGTTGGGCGGCGCTGCAAAAGTGGATGTCACCGACACCACTGACGAAGTCGTGGCCAAGCTGACCGCGACGCCTTCGGTCACCGAAGGCGGCGAGATCACCTACACCGTCACCCTGACCAACAAAGATGGTCTGCCGATCAACAACCACGGCGCCCTGACCTTCACGCTGAGCGACGGCAAAACCGTCATCACCGTACCGGCCAACGGCACCAGCGGTTCGATCACCGTCACTGCTCCGGACAACGTCTACGTCGGCAGCAACACTCCGGTAGTGCAGTCGATCGCGACTGTTGCAGGCGCGGATGTCGGCAAGTTCGAGCAACTGACCCTGGACAAGACACCGGTCAGCACCACCGTTACCGATGAACCAGGTACCCCTGGTACCCCAGGTGGCACCAACGAAGGTGACCTGGTCAAGGTCACCATCACGGCCGACCAGACTTCGGTGGCCGAGAACGTCAAACCGACGTTCACCGTGCACGTCAACCAGCCGCTGGCCCACGACCTGGTCGTGACCCTGAGCAACAATGCTCAGGTCACCATCAAGGCCGGCGAAACCAGCGCGCCGTACACCCACGACGCGCAGGGCGATGACGTTTACAACGACGCCGGTGAAATCAGCGTTGGTATCAAGTCGGCGGTAGACGCTACCGGTGCGACCTTCGAAAACCTGGAGTTGGGCGGCGCTGCGAAAGTGGATGTCACCGACACCACCGACGAAGTGGTGGCCAAGTTGACCGCCACCCCTTCGGTCACCGAAGGCGGCGAGATCACCTATACCATCACCCTGACCAACAAAGATGGTCTGCCGATCAACAGCCACGGCGCCCTGACCTTCACGCTGAGCGACGGCAAGACCGTCATCACCGTACCGGCCAATGGCACCAGCGGTTCGATCACCGTGACCGCGCCGGACAACGTCTACGTTGGCAGCAACCCAGCAGTGGTGCAGTCGATCGCGACCGTTGCGGGCGCGGATGTTGGTAAGTTCGAACAGCTGACCCTGGACAAGACGCCGGTCAGCACCACCGTTACCGATGAACCAGGTACCCCTGGTACCCCAGGTGGCACCAACGAAGGCGATCTGGTCAAGGTCACCATTACCGCCGACCAGACTTCGGTGGCCGAGAACGTCAAACCGACGTTCACCGTGCACATCAACACCGCCCTGGCGCACGACCTGGTCGTGACCTTGAGCAACAATGCCCAGGTCACCATCAAGGCCGGTGAGACCAGCGCGCCGTACACCCACGATGCGCAAGGCGACGACGTTTACCAGGATGCTGGCGAAATCACCCTGGGCATCAAGTCGGCGGTGGACGCTACCGGCGCTGCCTTCGAAAACCTGCAGTTGGGTGGTGACGCTTCGGTCAAAGTGACCGACACCATCGACGAAGTGGTGGCCAAGCTGACCGCTACGCCTTCGGTGACCGAAGGCGGCGAGATCACTTACACCATCACGCTGACCAACAAAGACGGCCTGCCGATCAACAACCATTCGGAGCTGTACTTCAAGCTCACCGATGGCACGACGGTCGTTGTGGCCGCCAACAGCACCACCGGCTCGGCCACTGCAACCGCGCCGGATAACGTCTATGTCGGGACTAACCAGCCGGTGGTCAACGCCATCGACGCCGTCAGTGGGGCGGATGCGTGGAAGTTTGAAAACCTGAACCTGGACAAGACCCCGGTCAGCACCCAGGTCACCGATGAGCCAGGCACCCCGGGCAACGAAGGCGACCTGGTCAAGGTCACCATCACCGCTGACCAGGTTTCGGTGGCCGAGAACGTCAAACCGACGTTCACCGTGCACATCAACCAGCCGCTGGCCCACGACCTGGTCGTGACCCTGAGCAACAACGCTCAAGTCACCATCAAGGCCGGCGAAACCAGCGCGCCGTACACCCACGACGCGCAGGGCGACGACGTCTACCAGGATGCTGGCGAAATCACCCTGGGTATCAAGTCGGCGGTAGACGCCACCGGTGCGACCTTCGAGAACCTCGAGCTGGGCGGTGCGGCTACCGTTCAAGTGACCGACACCACCGACGAAGTGGTGGCCAACCTGACCGCCACTCCTTCGGTCACCGAAGGCGGTGAGATCACCTATACCGTCACCCTGACCAACAAAGATGGTCTGCCGATCAACAACCACGGCGCCTTGACCTTCACGCTGAGCGACGGCAAGACCGTCATCACCGTACCGGCCAATGGCACCAGCGGTTCGATTACCGTCACTGCTCCGGACAACGTCTACGTCGGCAGCAACACTCCGGTAGTGCAGTCGATCGCGACTGTTGCAGGCGCGGATGTCGGTAAGTTCGAACAGCTGACCCTGGACAAGACGCCGGTCAGCACCACCGTTACCGATGAACCAGGTACCCCTGGTACCCCAGGTGGCACCAACGAAGGTGACCTGGTCAAGGTCACCATCACGGCCGACCAGACTTCGGTGGCCGAGAACGTCAAACCGACCTTCACCGTGCACATCAACCAGCCGCTGGCCCACGACCTGGTCGTGACCCTGAGCAACAATGCTCAGGTCACCATCAAGGCCGGCGAAACCAGCGCGCCGTACACCCACGACGCGCAGGGCGATGACGTTTACGACGACGCCGGTGAAATCAGCGTTGGTATCAAGTCGGCGGTAGACGCTACCGGTGCGACCTTCGAAAACCTGGAGTTGGGCGGCGCTGCGAAAGTGGATGTCACCGACACCACCGACGAAGTCGTGGCCAAGCTGACCGCGACGCCTTCGGTCACCGAAGGCGGCGAGATCACCTACACCGTCACCCTGACCAACAAAGATGGTCTGCCGATCAACAACCACGGCGCCCTGACCTTCACGCTGAGCGACGGCAAAACCGTCATCACCGTACCGGCCAACGGCACCAGCGGTTCGATCACCGTCACTGCTCCGGACAACGTCTACGTCGGCAGCAACACTCCGGTAGTGCAGTCGATCGCGACTGTTGCAGGCGCGGATGTCGGCAAGTTCGAGCAACTGACCCTGGACAAGACCCCGGTCAGCACCACCGTCACCGACGAGCCAGGTTCGGGCACTCCGGGCACCGGTAACCAGGGCGACCTGGTACAGGTCACCATCACTGCCGATCAGACCTCGGTGGCGGAAAACGTCAAACCGACGTTCACCGTGCACATCAACCAGCCGCTGGACCACGATCTGGTCGTGACCCTGAGCAACAATGCGACCGTGACCATCAAGGCCGGGGAAACCAGCGCACCGTACACCCACGATGCGCAGGGCGACGACGTTTACAACGATGCCGGCGAAATCAGCGTTGGTATCAAGTCGGCGGTAGACGCTACCGGTGCGACCTTCGAAAACCTGGAGTTGGGCGGCGCTGCGAAAGTGGATGTCACCGACACCACCGACGAAGTCGTGGCCAAGCTGACCGCGACGCCTTCGGTCACCGAAGGCGGCGAGATCACCTACACCGTCACCCTGACCAACAAAGATGGTCTGCCGATCAACAACCACGGCGCCCTGACCTTCACGCTGAGCGACGGCAAAACCGTCATCACCGTACCGGCCAACGGCACCAGCGGTTCGATCACCGTCACTGCTCCGGACAACGTCTACGTCGGCAGCAACACTCCGGTAGTGCAGTCGATCGCGACTGTTGCAGGCGCGGATGTCGGCAAGTTCGAGCAACTGACCCTGGACAAGACCCCGGTCAGCACCACCGTGACCGACGAACCCGGTTCGGGCACTCCGGGCACCGGAAACCAGGGCGACCTGGTGCAGGTCACCATTACTGCTGACCAGACTTCGGTGGCGGAAAACGTCAAACCAACGTTCACTGTGCACGTCAACCAGCCGCTGGATCACGACCTGGTCGTGACCCTGAGCAACAACGCTCAAGTCACCATCAAGGCCGGCGAAACCAGCGCGCCGTACACCCACGACGCGCAGGGCGACGACGTCTACCAGGATGCTGGCGAAATCACCCTGGGTATCAAGTCGGCGGTAGACGCCACCGGTGCGACCTTCGAGAACCTCGAGCTGGGCGGTGCGGCTACCGTTCAAGTGACCGACACCACCGACGAAGTGGTGGCCAACCTGACCGCCACTCCTTCGGTCACCGAAGGCGGTGAGATCACCTATACCGTCACCCTGACCAACAAAGATGGTCTGCCGATCAACAACCACGGCGCCTTGACCTTCACGCTGAGCGACGGCAAAACCGTCATCACCGTACCGGCCAATGGCACCAGCGGTTCGATTACCGTCACTGCTCCGGACAACGTCTACGTCGGCAGCAACACTCCGGTAGTGCAGTCGATCGCGACTGTTGCAGGCGCGGATGTCGGTAAGTTCGAACAGCTGACCCTGGACAAGACGCCGGTCAGCACCACCGTTACCGATGAACCAGGTACCCCTGGTACCCCAGGTGGCACCAACGAAGGTGACCTGGTCAAGGTCACCATCACGGCCGACCAGACTTCGGTGGCCGAGAACGTCAAACCGACGTTCACCGTGCACGTCAACCAGCCGCTGGATCACGACCTGGTCGTGACCCTGAGCAACAATGCTCAGGTCACCATCAAGGCCGGCGAAACCAGCGCGCCGTACACCCACGATGCGCAAGGCGACGACGTTTACCAGGATGCTGGCGAAATCACCCTGGGCATCAAGTCGGCGGTGGACGCTACCGGCGCTGCCTTCGAAAACCTGCAGTTGGGTGGTGACGCTTCGGTCAAAGTGACCGACACCATCGACGAAGTGGTGGCCAAGCTGACCGCTACGCCTTCGGTGACCGAAGGCGGCGAGATCACTTACACCATCACGCTGACCAACAAAGACGGCCTGCCGATCAACAACCATTCGGAGCTGTACTTCAAGCTCACCGATGGCACGACGGTCGTTGTGGCCGCCAACAGCACCACCGGCTCGGCCACTGCAACCGCGCCGGATAACGTCTATGTCGGGACTAACCAGCCGGTGGTCAACGCCATCGACGCCGTCAGTGGGGCGGATGCGTGGAAGTTTGAAAACCTGAACCTGGACAAGACCCCGGTCAGCACCCAGGTCACCGATGAGCCAGGCACCCCGGGCAACGAAGGCGACCTGGTCAAGGTCACCATCACCGCTGACCAGGTTTCGGTGGCCGAGAACGTCAAACCGACGTTCACCGTGCACATCAACCAGCCGCTGGCCCACGACCTGGTCGTGACCCTGAGCAACAACGCTCAAGTCACCATCAAGGCCGGCGAAACCAGCGCGCCGTACACCCACGACGCGCAGGGCGACGACGTCTACCAGGATGCTGGCGAAATCACCCTGGGTATCAAGTCGGCGGTAGACGCCACCGGTGCGACCTTCGAGAACCTCGAGCTGGGCGGTGCGGCTACCGTTCAAGTGACCGACACCACCGACGAAGTGGTGGCCAACCTGACCGCCACTCCTTCGGTCACCGAAGGCGGTGAGATCACCTATACCGTCACCCTGACCAACAAAGATGGTCTGCCGATCAACAACCACGGCGCCTTGACCTTCACGCTGAGCGACGGCAAGACCGTCATCACCGTACCGGCCAATGGCACCAGCGGTTCGATTACCGTCACTGCTCCGGACAACGTCTACGTCGGCAGCAACACTCCGGTAGTGCAGTCGATCGCGACTGTTGCAGGCGCGGATGTCGGTAAGTTCGAACAGCTGACCCTGGACAAGACGCCGGTCAGCACCACCGTTACCGATGAACCAGGTACCCCTGGTACCCCAGGTGGCACCAACGAAGGTGACCTGGTCAAGGTCACCATCACGGCCGACCAGACTTCGGTGGCCGAGAACGTCAAACCGACGTTCACCGTGCACGTCAACCAGCCGCTGGATCACGACCTGGTCGTGACCCTGAGCAACAATGCTCAGGTCACCATCAAGGCCGGCGAAACCAGCGCGCCGTACACCCACGACGCGCAGGGCGATGACGTTTACAACGACGCCGGTGAAATCAGCGTTGGTATCAAGTCGGCGGTAGACGCTACCGGTGCGACCTTCGAAAACCTGGAGTTGGGCGGCGCTGCGAAAGTGGATGTCACCGACACCACCGACGAAGTCGTGGCCAAGTTGACCGCGACCCCTTCGGTCACCGAAGGCGGCGAGATCACCTACACCATCACCCTGACCAACAAAGATGGTCTGCCGATCAACAACCACGGCGCCTTGACCTTCACGCTGAGCGACGGCAAAACCGTCATCACCGTACCGGCCAACGGCACCAGCGGTTCGATCACCGTCACTGCTCCGGACAACGTCTACGTCGGCAGCAACACTCCGGTAGTGCAGTCGATCGCGACTGTTGCAGGCGCGGATGTCGGCAAGTTCGAGCAACTGACCCTGGACAAGACCCCGGTCAGCACCACCGTCACCGACGAGCCAGGTTCGGGCACTCCGGGCACCGGTAACCAGGGCGACCTGGTACAGGTCACCATCACTGCCGATCAGACCTCGGTGGCGGAAAACGTCAAACCGACGTTCACCGTGCACATCAACCAGCCGCTGGACCACGATCTGGTCGTGACCCTGAGCAACAATGCGACTGTGACCATCAAGGCCGGGGAAACCAGCGCGCCGTACGCCCACGATGCGCAAGGCGATGACGTTTACAATGATGCTGGCCAGATCAGCTTGGGCATCAACTCGGCTGTAGACGCCACTGGCGCTACCTTCGAGAACCTCGAGCTGGGCGGTGCGGCTACCGTTCAAGTGACCGACACCACCGACGAAGTGGTGGCCAAGCTGACCGCCACGCCTTCGGTGACCGAAGGCGGCGAGATCACCTACACCATCACCCTGACCAACAAAGATGGTCTGCCGATCAACAACCACGGCGCCTTGACCTTCACGCTGAGCGACGGCAAGACCGTCATCACCGTACCGGCCAATGGCACCAGCGGTTCGATTACCGTCACTGCTCCGGACAACGTCTACGTCGGCAGCAACACGCCAGTGGTCAACTCCATCGCGACCGTTGCGGGCGCTGACGTCGGCAAGTTCGAGCAGCTGACCTTGGACAAGACTCCGGTCAGCACCCAGGTCACTGACGAGCCAGGTTCGGGCACTCCGGGCACCGGAAACCAGGGCGATCTGGTGCAGGTCACCATTACCGCCGATCAAACTTCGGTGGCCGAGAACGTCAAACCGACGTTCACCGTGCACATCAACACTGCTTTGGCTCACGACTTGGTTGTGACCCTGAGCAACAACGCTCAGGTCACCATCAAGGCCGGTGAGACCAGCGCGCCGTACACCCACGATGCGCAAGGCGACGACGTTTACAACGATGCCGGTGAAATCAGCGTTGGTATCAAGTCGGCGGTAGACGCTACCGGTGCGACCTTCGAAAACCTGGAGTTGGGCGGCGCTGCGAAAGTGGATGTCACCGACACCACCGACGAAGTCGTGGCCAAGTTGACCGCCACCCCTTCGGTCACCGAAGGCGGCGAGATCACCTACACCATCACCCTGACCAACAAAGATGGTCTGCCGATCAACAACCACGGCGCCTTGACCTTCACGCTGAGCGACGGCAAGACCGTCATCACCGTACCGGCCAATGGCACCAGCGGTTCGATCACCGTCACTGCTCCGGACAACGTCTACACCGGCACTAACGCTGCGGTCGTGAAGGCCATCCAGTCGGTCACGGGCGCTGATGTCGGCAAGTTCGAGCAACTGACCCTGGACAAGACCCCGGTCAGCACCACCGTGACCGACGAACCCGGTTCGGGCACTCCGGGCACCGGTAACCAGGGCGACCTGGTGCAGGTCACCATCACGGCCGACCAGACTTCGGTGGCCGAGAACGTCAAACCAACGTTCACTGTGCACATCAACCAGCCGCTGGACCACGATCTGGTCGTGACCCTGAGCAACAATGCTCAAGTCACCATCAAGGCCGGCGAAACCAGCGCGCCGTACACCCACGACGCGCAGGGCGATGACGTTTACAACGACGCCGGCGAAATCAGCGTTGGCATCAAGTCGGCGGTAGACGCTACCGGTGCGACCTTCGAAAACCTGGAGTTGGGCGGCGCTGCGAAAGTGGATGTCACCGACACCACCGACGAAGTCGTGGCCAAGCTGACCGCCACCCCTTCGGTCACCGAAGGCGGCGAGATCACCTACACCATCACGCTGACCAACAAAGATGGTCTGCCGATCAACAACCACGGCGCCTTGACCTTCACGCTGAGCGACGGCAAGACCGTCATCACCGTACCGGCCAATGGCACCAGCGGTTCGATCACCGTGACCGCGCCGGACAACGTCTACGTTGGCAGTAACACCCCAGTAGTGCAGTCGATCGCGACCGTTGCGGGCGCGGATGTCGGCAAGTTTGAGCAACTGACCCTGGACAAGACCCCGGTCAGCACCACCGTCACCGACGAACCAGGTTCGGGTACTCCGGGCACTGGCAACCAGGGCGACCTGGTACAGGTCACCATCACCGCCGACCAGACCTCGGTGGCGGAAAACGTCCAACCGACCTTCACCGTGCACGTCAACCAGCCGCTGGATCACGACCTGGTCGTGACCCTGAGTAACAATGCGACCGTGACCATCAAGGCGGGCGAAACCAGCGCGCCGTACACCCACGACGCGCAAGGCGACGACGTTTACAACGATGCCGGTGAAATCAGCCTGGGTATTAAGTCGGCAGCCGACATCGGTGGCCGTACCTTCGAGAACCTGCAGCTGGGCGACGCGGCGAAGGTCAACGTCACCGACACCACCGACGAAGTCGTGGCGAAACTGACCGCGACCCCGTCGGTAACCGAAGGCGGCGAGATCACCTACACCATCACCCTGACCAACAAAGACGGCCTGCCGATCAACAACCACGGCGCCTTGACCTTCACGCTGAGCGACGGCAAGACCGTCATCACCGTACCGGCCAATGGCACCAGCGGTTCGATTACCGTCACTGCTCCGGACAACGTCTACGTCGGCAGCAACACGCCAGTGGTCAACTCCATCGCGACCGTTGCAGGCGCGGATGTCGGCAAGTTTGAGCAACTGACTCTGGACAAGACTCCGGTCAGCACCACCGTGACCGACGAGCCAGGTTCGGGCACTCCGGGCACCGGTAACCAGGGCGACCTGGTGCAGGTCACGATTACTGCCGACCAGACCTCGGTGGCCGAGAACGTCAAACCGACGTTCACCGTGCACATCAACCAACCGCTTGCTCATGACTTGATTGTGACCCTGAGCAACAACGCTCAAGTCACCATCAAGGCCGGTGAGACCAGCGCGCCGTACACCCACGATGCGCAAGGCGACGACGTTTACAACGACGCTGGCCAGATCAGCTTGGGCATCAAGTCGGCGGTAGACGCTACCGGCGCTACCTTCGAGAACCTGGAGTTGGGCGGCGCTGCGAAAGTGGATGTCACCGACACCACCGACGAAGTCGTGGCCAAGTTGACCGCGACCCCGTCGGTAACCGAAGGCGGCGAGATCACCTACACCATCACCCTGACCAACAAAGACGGCCTGCCGATCAACAACCACGGCGCCTTGACCTTCACGCTGAGCGACGGCAAGACCGTCATCACCGTACCGGCCAATGGCACCAGCGGTTCGATCACCGTGACCGCGCCGGACAACGTCTACGTTGGCAGTAACACCCCAGTAGTGCAGTCGATCGCGACCGTTGCGGGCGCGGATGTCGGCAAGTTTGAGCAACTGACCCTGGACAAGACCCCGGTCAGCACCGCCGTCACCGACGAACCCGGTTCGGGCACTCCGGGCACCGGTAACCAGGGCGACCTGGTGCAGGTCACCATCACGGCCGACCAGACTTCGGTGGCCGAGAACGTCAAACCGACCTTCACCGTGCACATCAACCAGCCGCTGGCCCACGACCTGGTCGTGACCCTGAGCAACAATGCTCAGGTCACCATCAAGGCCGGCGAAACCAGCGCGCCGTACACCCACGACGCGCAGGGCGATGACGTTTACAACGACGCCGGCGAAATCAGCGTTGGCATCAAGTCGGCGGTAGACGCTACCGGTGCAACCTTCGAAAACCTGGAGTTGGGCGGCGCTGCGAAAGTGGATGTCACCGACACCACCGACGAAGTCGTGGCCAAGTTGACCGCCACCCCTTCGGTCACCGAAGGCGGCGAGATCACCTACACCATCACCCTGACCAACAAAGATGGTCTGCCGATCAACAACCACGGCGCCCTGACCTTCACGCTGAGCGACGGCAAGACCGTCATCACCGTACCGGCCAATGGCACCAGCGGTTCGATCACCGTCACTGCTCCGGACAACGTCTACACCGGCACTAACGCTGCGGTCGTGAAGGCCATCCAGTCGGTCACGGGCGCTGATGTCGGCAAGTTCGAGCAACTGACCCTGGACAAGACCCCGGTCAGCACCGCCGTCACCGACGAACCCGGTTCGGGCACTCCGGGCACCGGAAACCAGGGCGACCTGGTGCAGGTCACCATTACTGCTGACCAGACTTCGGTGGCGGAAAACGTCAAACCAACGTTCACTGTGCACGTCAACCAGCCGCTGGATCACGACCTGGTCGTGACCCTGAGCAACAATGCGACCGTGACCATCAAGGCCGGGGAAACCAGCGCACCGTACAGCCACGATGCGCAAGGCGATGACGTTTACAACGATGCTGGCCAGATCAGCTTGGGCATCAACTCGGCTGTAGACGCCACTGGCGCTACCTTCGAGAACCTCGAGCTGGGCGGTGCGGCTACCGTTCAAGTCACCGACACCACCGACGAAGTGGTGGCCAAGCTGACTGCCACTCCTTCGGTCACCGAAGGCGGCGAGATCACCTATACCATCACGCTGACCAACAAAGATGGTCTGCCGATCAACAACCACGGCGCCTTGACCTTCACGCTGAGCGACGGCAAAACCGTCATCACCGTACCGGCCAATGGCACCAGCGGTTCGATCACCGTCACTGCTCCGGACAACGTCTACACCGGCACTAACGCTGCGGTCGTGAAGGCCATCCAGTCGGTCACGGGCGCTGATGTCGGCAAGTTCGAGCAACTGACCCTGGACAAGACCCCGGTCAGCACCGCCGTCACCGACGAACCCGGTTCGGGCACTCCGGGCACCGGTAACCAGGGCGACCTGGTGCAGGTCACCATTACTGCTGACCAGACTTCGGTGGCCGAGAACGTCAAACCAACGTTCACTGTGCACATCAACCAGCCGCTGGACCACGATCTGGTCGTGACCCTGAGCAACAACGCTCAAGTCACCATCAAGGCCGGCGAAACCAGCGCGCCGTACACCCACGACGCGCAGGGCGATGACGTTTACAACGACGCCGGCGAAATCAGCGTTGGCATCAAGTCGGCGGTAGACGCTACCGGTGCAACCTTCGAAAACCTGGAGTTGGGCGGCGCTGCGAAAGTGGATGTCACCGACACCACCGACGAAGTCGTGGCCAAGCTGACCGCCACCCCTTCGGTCACCGAAGGCGGCGAGATCACCTACACCATCACGCTGACCAACAAAGATGGTCTGCCGATCAACAACCACGGCGCCCTGACCTTCACCCTGAGCGACGGCAAGACCGTCATCACCGTACCGGCCAATGGCACCAGCGGTTCGATCACCGTCACTGCTCCGGACAACGTCTACGTTGGCAGCAACACTCCGGTAGTGCAGTCGATCGCGACTGTTGCAGGCGCTGATGTCGGCAAGTTCGAGCAACTGACCCTGGACAAGACCCCGGTCAGCACCACCGTCACCGACGAGCCAGGTTCGGGTACTCCGGGCACTGGCAACCAGGGCGATCTGGTGCTGGTTACCATCACCGCCGACCAGACCTCGGTGGCCGAGAACGTCAAACCGACCTTCACCGTGCACATCAATACTGCCCTGGCCAACGACCTGGTCGTGACCCTGAGCAACAACGCCACGGTTACCATCAAGGCCGGCCAGACCAGCGCGCCCTACGAGCACGCTGCCCAAGGCGACGACGTCTACAGAGACTCCGGTGAAATCAGCCTGGGTATCAAGTCGGCAGCCGACATCGGTGGCCGTACCTTCGAGAACCTGCAGCTGGGCGACGCGGCGAAGGTCAACGTCACCGACACCACCGACGAAGTCGTGGCGAAACTGACCGCGACCCCGTCGGTAACCGAAGGCGGCGTGATTACCTACACCGTGACGCTGACCAACAAAGACGGCCTGCCGATCGACAAGCACGCGGCGCTGACCTTTACCCTGGACGATGGCAAAACCACCATCACCATCCCGGCTAACGGTACAACCGGCACTGCCACTGTCACGGCTCCGGACAACGTCTACACCGGCACTAACGCTGCGGTCGTGAAGGCCATCCAGTCGGTCACCGGCGCGGATGTCGGCAAGTTCGAGCAACTGACCCTGGACAAGACCCCGGTCAGCACCGCCGTCACCGACGAACCAGGTTCGGGTACGCCGGGCACTGGCAACCAAGGCGACCTGGTGCTGGTTACCATCACCGCCGACCAGACCTCGGTGGCCGAGAACGTCAAACCGACCTTCACCGTGCACATCAACACTGCCCTGGCCAACGACCTGGTCGTGACCCTGAGCAACAACGCCACGGTTACCATCAAGGCCGGCCAGACCAGCGCGCCCTACCAGCACGTGGCCCAAGGCGACGACGTCTACAGAGACTCCGGTGAAATCAGCCTGGGTATCAAGTCGGCAGCCGACATCGGTGGCCGTACCTTCGAGAACCTGCAGCTGGGCGACGCGGCGAAGGTCAACGTCACCGACACCACCGACGAAGTCGTGGCGAAACTGACCGCGACCCCGTCGGTAACCGAAGGCGGCGTGATCACCTACACCGTGACGCTGACCAACAAAGACGGCCTGCCGATCAACAACCACAACGCTCTGACCTTCACGCTGAGCGACGGCAAGACCGTCATCACCGTACCGGCCAATGGCACAGTGGGGACTGCGACTGTTATCGCGCCGGACAACATCTATGTGGGCACCAATGACCCTGTGATCAAAGCGATCGCCTCGGTCAGCGGCACTGATGTTGGCAAGTTCGAGCAGCTGACCCTGGACAAGACCCCAGTCAGCACCGCCGTCACCGACGAACCGGGTTCGGGCACTCCGGGCACGGGCAACCAAGGCGACGTCACCACAGTCGGCATCACCGGCACCACTTCGCTGACCGAGGGCGAAACAGGCCAGTACACGCTGACCCTGAGCAACGCCTCCAAGGCCGAAGTCACGATCACCCTCAGCTACAGCGGCACCGCCAAAAACGGTGACGACTTCACCGGTGTCATCACCGTGAAGATCCCGGCCAATAGCACAGGCACGACGTTCAACATCGCTACCATCGACGACAAGTTGGTCGAAAGTACCGAGAACTTCGTTGTGAAGATTGAAAACGCCAGCGGTGGCAACTTCGAGAACCTGCAGGTGGATAGCAGCAAATCGAGCGTGACTACCACCATCCTCGACAATGACCACCTGCCAGTTTCGCCTGGTGGCGCAGTGTTGGGCGTGGAAGACACTGACTACGTGTTTGCCTGGAGCGATTTCAAAGTCACCGACGCCGATGGCAACACCGATCTGTCCGTGACTATTACCTCGATCCCGGGCGCCGGCAGCCTGCAGTTCTTCAACGGTACTGCCTGGGTGAATGTGACCGTTGGCCAGGTGGTGAGCCAGGCTGACATCATTGCCAAGAACCTGAAGTTCGTTCCGACCCTCAACCAGTCGGGTGCCGATGGCTACGGTGGTACCGGTGTGGGCAACAAACAGGCTGACTACGCGCAGTTCAAGTACAAGCCGAACGATGGCACCAACCTGGGCAGCGAAGTGACCATGAAGGTCGACATCAGCCCGGTCGCCGACAAACCGACGCTAAGCTTCGGCAGCGCCGATATCGAGTCCAAAGGCCTGACCAAGGAAGTCTGGACCAGCCTGAAAGGCCTGGGTACTGGCGGCAATGGCATTACCGGTGATGACCTGAAGACGGTATTTGCCAACTCCGGCAATGCCAACTCCAGCAGCACCACTAACAACGTGCAGTCCGATGCCAGCGTCACCGGTGGCAGCGGCTCGAAAACGTCGGGCCTGATCTACCTGGAAGCCGGCAAGACCTACACCTTCAGCGGTATCGCCGACGACAGCTTCGTGGTCACCATTGGTGGCAAGACTGTGGTCACGGCTACCTGGGGCGCTGGCGGCCAGGTTTCGGGCACCTTCACCCCGACCTCCAGTGGCTACTACCCGATCGAGGTCTACCATGCCAACCAGTCTGGTCCAGGCAGCTATGACCTGAATATCCAGGTGGGCTCGGGTGCGGTTACCGACCTGAGCAGCTCGAACATCAAGATGTACCAGAACGTGACCGAGATGGCCAACGCCGGCCTGGGCGTATCTGACCTGCACACGGTGAATGGCCAGAGCTACTACGACGGCTACAAACTCAACGAAGGGCCGGAGGGTGGCTCGGTGAAGCTGGTCGGTATTTCGACCGCCCTTACCGATACCGATGGCTCCGAGAGCCTGAGCGTCAAGCTGGCCGGTATACCTGCAGGCTCGGTGCTCACAGATGGTGCTGGTCATACCCTCACCGTGGGTGCCGGTGCGGTCGATGTCACTGGCTGGAACCTTGGTAGCCTCAGCATCAAGCCGCCGGCTTATTACCAGGGCCAGTTCGATGTGAAGGTCACCTCGACCTCTACCGAGAGCGTGGGTGGCAGCACTGCAACCAGCGAAGGCACCATCAAGGTTACGGTTTATCCGGACACCTACACTGCCACCAACCTGACCACCGACAACGACAGTTTCACTGGCACCGGTGCTAGCGAGATCATCGTTTCCGACATCAGTGGCCTGCATGTAACGCCGGGTCAGAACTACAACCTTGCGTTCATCGTCGATACGTCGGGCAGCATGAAAGACTCGGTGGATGCCGCACAGAAGGCGCTGCAGGCCGTCTTCACCACCCTGGCCAACAGCGTCAAGGGTGCCAGCTCTGGCACGGTGAACATTCTGCTGGTGGACTTCGCCACCCAGGTCAAGACCACGGTATCGGTCAACCTGAACGACAGCGGTGCCCTGCAGACCCTGAAAAACGCCCTGAACGCGATGACCGCCAATGGCGGTACCAACTACGAGGACGCTTTCAAGACTACGGCCAACTGGTTCCAGGCGCTGAAGGATGCGGGTGTCTCCGCGACTAACCAGACCTTCTTCATCACTGACGGCCAGCCGACCTACTACCAGTCCGGCGAGCGTGCCAACCCAACGCTGATCGCCTACAGCGGCAACAAGGCCAACTTGACGATGGACGCCTACCTGACGTCGATCAATTACAAGATCGGCCAAGTGGTCAACGTCTACCTGGACAGCAGCAACCGCCTGACAATCGACAGCAGCGGTAACCTCAACCTGTACAAGAACGGCAGCTGGTACTCGTCGCTCAGCGGCACCCTGCATGCCCAGGGCGATGGCACATACGAGCTGTCGAGCCTGGCCGGTCAAGGCAGCTGGTCCGACTCCGACACCATCAGCAACTCGAAGAGTGCCTTTGCGGTGCTCAAGTCGCTGTCACCGAACATCGAGGCCATCGGCATTGGCAGCGGTGTCGACACCAACGACTTGAAACCCTATGACACCGACGGCAAGCCACAGACCAACATCGATGCCACCAACCTGGCCGACGCTATCCTGGGTCACACCGAGTCAACCTTGCCGGGTAGCGACACCGTTTATGCCGGCGACGGCAATGACATCGTGTTCGGCGACCTGATCCAGTTCCCGTCTGTAGCGGGCAACGGCGTGGAAGCGCTGCAGAGCTATGTGGCCAAGCAGACTGGGGTGGATGCCAGCCAGGTAGATGGCAGGACCATGCACCAGTACATCACCGAGCACTACACCGAGTTCGATATCTCCGGTGCCAACGACGGCAAGGACTTCTTGTCCGGCGGCAATGGCAACGACATCCTCTTCGGCCAAGGTGGTAACGACACGCTCGATGGTGGCAGAGGTAACGACATCCTGCTGGGCGGTACTGGCAATGACACCCTGATCGGTGGCCACGGCGACGATATCCTGATCGGTGGCAGCGGTGCCGACACCTTCGTGTGGAAGGCGGGCGATTACGGCAACGACGTGATCAAGGACTTCAAGGTAGGTGAGAAAGACAAGATCGACTTGAGCGATTTGCTTCAAGGTGAGAAGGGCAGCACGATCGACAACTACCTGAAACTCACCACGGTGGAAGGCACGACCACGTTGCAAGTCAGCAGCGAAGGTAAGCTCAACGCCGCAGGTGGTATCGCCAACGCCGACGTGACCATCAAGCTGGAAGGGGTGAACTGGTCCAACACCACGATCAACTCGTTGATCAGCGGTGCTGACCCGACCATCATCATCCACAACAAAGACAGCTGATGTGCTAAAGGGCCGCTTCGCGGCCCTTTCGCGACACAAGGCCGCTCCCACACGGGTCTTTCCTGCAATCTGCTGACAGCGCATACTCTGGCGCCGGGCCTGCGCGCCCGGCGATCTTTGCCTATGCTGCTGTCTACCAACAAGGAACCAACGTGACGAGGGACACCGCCATGTTCTACGTGCAACGCGACGCCGCTGGCCAGTTGCTGCGGGTAGAAGCAGCCGCTTTTGACCAGTTCACCGAAATGCTCCCCGCCGACCATGCCGATATCCAGGAATGGTTTGCCGATGACGTCGTGGAAAACAGCCTCAACCAGCTCAAGCAAAGTGACCTGGACATGATCCGCGTGCTTGAGGACCTCATCGACGTGCTGACCGCCAAGGGTGTGTTCAAGATCACCGACTTGCCCGCCGGCGCACAGGCCAAGCTGCTCAACCGCTCCACCGCGCGCAAGGCGCTCAGCAGCCTCAACAACCTGATTGACGAAGAAGAGCAGGGCGGGCTGATCTGACAGCAGGCCAGCCCCGGCGACAGTGATATGATTATGCTTTAAAGGTATTTAAAATATCGCCGTTATGACTTTATAGTCACACCACTGCGTACCCGTCGACCAATCGATGCGCCGCACGACTTGAACCCACACGGGAAATCCCCGTGCGTTTCTGATCGTTGCGCGCCATTGAAGTCGCGCACTGCGTGGGAGTGATAAATGTCAGCCGCCTCGAACGCCTTGTCGACCATCGACAGCGCCCAGCCGCAAGTTTTCGAAATCCGCCCGTTCTCCGGTGCCGTAGGCGCCGAGATCATCGGCCTGGACCTGGCCAAACCGGTCAACGCCGAGGATTTCGCCCGTATCCATCGCGCCCACCTCGACCACCATGTGCTGGTGTTCCGCGACCAGCGCATCAGCCCGGAACAGCAGATAGCCTTCAGCCGCCGCTTTGGCGAGTTGCAGATCCATGTGCTCAAGCAGTTCCTGCTCACAGGTCATCCCGAGATCCTGATCGTTTCCAACATCATCGAAAACGGCCAGAACATCGGCCTGGGTGATGCCGGCAAGTTCTGGCACTCCGACCTGTCGTACAAGGCGCTGCCCAGCCTCGGTTCCATGCTGCATGCCCAGGAACTGCCCAGCGAAGGCGGCGACACGCTGTTCGCCGACATGCACAAAGCCTGGGACGCCGTACCCGACGCCCTGCGCAAAATAGTCGAGGGCCGCAGTGCCGCTCACTCCTACACCGCCCGCTACGGCGAGACCAAATTTGAAGGCAACTGGCGCCCGACCCTGACCGCCGAACAGTTGGCGCAGGTACAGGAAGTCATTCACCCGGTGGCTCGTACCCACCCGGAAAACGGCCGCAAGGCGTTGTTCGTCAGCGAAGGCTTCACTACCCGCATCGTCGGCCTGCCAGACGACGAAAGCCGCGACGTGCTGCAACAGCTGTACGCCCTGAGCGTGCTGGAGCAGAACATCTACCGCCACCAATGGCAGCCCCACGACCTGGTGTTCTGGGACAACCGCTCGCTCATTCACCTGGCCACCGGCTGCCCCGCGCACCTGCGTCGCAAGCTGTACCGCACCACCATCCAGGGCGACGCCCCGTTCTGACGACTGAGGACATCTTCATGCGCAAATCCATCAGCCGCCTGGCGGCAAGCATCGGCCTGGGCGCAAGCCTGGTCGTCGGCAGCCTGGCCGCCCCCGCAGTGGCCCAGGCCGAAGGCAAGATCCGCGTTGCCGAGCAGTTCGGCATCGTCTACCTGCTGCTGAACGTGGTACGTGACCAGCACCTGATCGAAAAGCACGGCAAGGAGCAGGGCATCGACATCGAAGTCGACTGGGCCCAGCTGTCGGGTGGCTCGGCCATCAACGACGCACTGCTGTCCGGTTCGGTGGACATCGCCGGCGCGGGTGTCGGCCCGCTGCTTACGGTGTGGGACCGCACCAAGGGGCGGCAGAACGTAAAGGCAGTGGCCTCGCTGGGTAACTTCCCCTACTACCTGGTCAGCAGCAACCCGAACGTGAAGACTATCGCCGACATTTCCAACAAAGACCGTATCGCGGTGCCGGCGGTAGGTGTTTCGGTGCAGTCGCGCTTCCTGCAGTACGCCGCTGCCCAGCAGTGGGGCGACAAGGAATACAACCGCCTCGACAAATACACCCTTGCCGTACCGCACCCTGATGCCACCGCCGCATTGCTGGCGGGCGGCACCGAGCTGAACGGGCATTTCTCCAACCCACCGTTCCAGGACCAGGTACTGGCCAACAAGGACGTGCATGTGGTGCTCAACAGCTACGACCTGCTCGGCCCCAACTCGCCGACCTTGCTGTTTGCCACCGAGAAATTCCGCAAGGACAACCCCAAAACCTACAAGGCCTTCGTTGATGCCCTGGCCGAAGCCGCAGACTTTGCCCAGAAAGACAAGGCCGCTGCCGCTGACACCTACATCCGTGTAACCAAGGCCAAGATCGACCGCGACGCGTTGATCAAGCTGATCGACAACCCGCAGTACGAATTCACCGTCACACCAAAGAACACCTACAAGCTGGCCGATTTTCTCTATCGGGTAGGCGCCATCAAGCACAAGCCGGAATCGTGGAAGGACTACTTCTTCCAGGACGAACGCCCGCTGCAGGGGAGCTGATCGATCATGACCGCCCCATTGCCAGGCCACACGGCCAGCAACCTGAGCCGTGTCGCAACGCCGCCTTTGCTCAAGGTGGATAACCTCAGCCTTGAATACCGCACCGCGCAACGCGTGGTGCGGGCCACCCACCAGGTCAGCTTCGAAGTCGACCGTGCCGACCGCTTTGTGCTGCTCGGCCCCTCCGGTTGCGGCAAGTCCACTTTGCTCAAGGCCGTGGCTGGTTTCATCCAGCCGCAGGAAGGGCAGATTCTGCTGCAGGGCCAAGCGGTCCGTGGCCCAGGCCCCGACCGCATCGTGGTGTTCCAGGAGTTCGACCAGCTGCCACCGTGGAAAACGGTAAAGCAGAACGTCATGTTCCCGTTGCTGGTGTCGGGCCAGCTCAAGCGCACCGAAGCCGAAGACCGGGCGCTGCATTACCTGGAAAAGGTCGGCCTGGCTGCCTTTGCCGATGCCTACCCGCACACTTTGTCGGGCGGCATGAAGGCCCGCGTGGCGATTGCCCGGGCCTTGGCCACGCAGCCTAAGATCCTGTTGATGGATGAGCCGTTCGCCGCCCTTGATGCGCTGACCCGGCGCAAGATGCAGGAAGAACTGCTGCTGCTATGGGAGGAAGTGCGGTTCACCCTGCTGTTCGTGACCCACTCCATCGAGGAAGCGCTGGTGGTCGGCAACCGCATCCTGCTGCTTTCGCCGCACCCGGGGCGGGTACGGGCCGAAGTGCACAGCCATCAGTACGACCTGGGTAGCCTGGGGGGCAGCGACTTCCAGGCCAGTGCCCGGCGTATCCACCGTCTGCTGTTTGACGAGGTGGATACCCCGCAGCAGCCTGACGACATTGGCTTCAACGATATTCGCATCGCCTACTGACAGGAGCTTCAGCCATGACCACTACACCTGTACGCCAGGAATACGAGGTGCAGCTGGAGCCCCTGCTCAGTGTGCCTGTGGAACGACCACTGCCCTTGGCCCAGCGCCTGTGGCAGCAAGGCTGGCTGCGCAAGGCAGTTATCCTGCTGGTGATCGCTGTGCTCTGGGAGGCCGTCGCCCGCTATCAGGACAACGACCTGCTGTTGCCAGGCTTTGTGCAAACCGCCGCCGCCCTGTGGGACGGCATGATCAGTGGCGAACTGCCGTCCAAGGTTGGCGTGTCGCTGGTGATCCTGCTCAAGGGCTATGTACTGGGCATCGTTCTGGCCTTCGGCCTGACCAGCCTGGCGGTTTCGACCCAGTTGGGGCGGGACCTGCTAGGTACGTTGACCTCGATGTTCAACCCGCTGCCGGCCATTGCCCTGCTGCCGCTGGCCTTGCTGTGGTTCGGGCTGGGCGACAACAGCCTGATCTTCGTGCTGGTGCATTCGGTGCTGTGGGCGTTGGCGTTGAATACCTACGCGGGCTTTCTGGGCGTCTCGGAAACACTGCGCATGGCTGGCCGCAACTATGGCCTGAAAGGGCTGCGGCTGGTGCTTCACATCCTCGTGCCGGCGGCCTTGCCGTCGATCCTGTCGGGGCTGAAGATCGGCTGGGCCTTTGCCTGGCGCACCCTGATCGCCGCCGAACTGGTGTTTGGTGCCAGCAGTGGTAAAGGCGGGCTGGGCTGGTACATCTTCCAGAACCGTAACGAGCTGTATACCGACAAGGTGTTTGCCGGGTTGGCGGTGGTGATCCTGATCGGTTTGCTGGTGGAAGGGTTGGTGTTCAACACCCTGGAGCGGTTGACCGTGCGGCGTTGGGGGATGCAGCGCTGACCTGTACTGGCCCTATCGCCGGCAAGCCAGCTCCCACAGGTACTCCACAGGTCGCGAGGCTTGTGGCTTTCCTGTGGGAGCTGGCTTGCCGGCGATAGGGCCAGTACAGGCTATCAACTCAGGTACTGAGCTGCCGCATTGCTCAGGATCTTGCCAATCTCTTCCCTCAATACCGCAGGCTGCTCCACCACCAACCCATCCCCGTGGCTCAACAGCCACCAGCGCAATGGCCAGCCGTCACTCACCGTGGCCCGCAACCGATGCCCATGCTCCAGCGCCGTCAGCTGCATGTCGCTGCTCAACGGCGCATCGCGCAACTGCCGCGCCAGTGCATCGCTGATCCGCGCCACCAGCTCAACGCCCTCACCCCGCGCCGGTTGCAACGCATCCCCCCGCAGGTGCGTCAGCAAGTCGAAGTTACCGCGCAACTCGCCCACCGCACTCGCTGACCAGTGCCAGCCGAACGGGATGCTCTTGTCGTTGCGCTCCAGCGGAAAGATCAGCGACAGCTCGTTGAGGTCACGCTCGACAGTGCGTTTGCTGACCGTGAAGCCGACATCGCGCAGGCCCCAGACAAGCTCGGCGCTGGTAATGCCTGGGGAGCGGCTGGGCAGCAGGCGCAGCAGCGCCCACTGACGGCTGAGGGTGGCGCGAGTGGTGGCGAACGGCAAAATGTAACGTCCTTGTCTAGGCTTGCCGCAATAGGATGGCGGCACGCGTGTTGTATGGCAATTGGCCACAGCCTGCTCAGATCAAGGAACTCGCATTTGGTTGCCGTGTGCCGAATCGTTCGCGACAGGTTTTGACGTGACGTCACGCAGAATCACGCCTCATCACAGCCGAAGGTTGGGGTTGTGCGTCGTTCAATGAGGATGAACATGTCTGCTGCCAGCAATATCCATTCGCTGCTTGCCCGCCTTCTTCCCGAGCGGGTCATTGCGCCGCCGGCCCCGGTCGGGAGGCGACAGCGGCTGTTTGCCGGTGTGGGTTTGCCCAGCCAGCGCTCGATGCTGGTCAACCGCCTGGATGAGGCCAGCGACCTGCAGGCGGTATATGCCGACCTGCGCCGCCAGGCGTTGTCAGGCAGCGTGGCGGCGCTGAACGACCTTGGCTGGATCTGGCTCAACGGCAAGTACTGGCGGGCCGATACCGTGCTGGCCGGCCACCTGCTGCGCATGGCAGCCCTGCAGGGCAATGCCGCAGCCTGGTTCAACCTTGGGCAGCAGCATTACTTTGGCAAAGGCATCGACCCTTCCTACGTGCAGGCAGCGGAGTGCTACCGGCAGGCTTTCGAGCGAGGCATGCTGCACGCGGCCGCGGCATTGGGTGACCTGTATGAGGAGGAGGTGTGCGATGGCGAACTGGGCTGGCAGGTCGACCTGGTGCAGGCCTACCAGTGGTTCATGCGCGGGGCCGAGCGGGGTGAAGCACGCTGCCGCTTCGAGGTGGGTTACCGGTTGATGCACGGGCTGTATGTAGAGGCCGACCTCAAGGCCGCGCTGTACTGGCTGGAGCTGGCGGCAGCGGCCGGGGTGGTGCAGGCGGCGGAGGAGCTGGCGGTGCATTTCAGCAGCCGTGATGCGGCGCGGTACCAGGAATGGCGGGACCGGGCGGTGCAGATGGGCAGCACACTGGCACTGACCATGAAGCTGGAAGACCAGATCCAGCCCTGATTTTTTGTTGCCTGAGCCGGCCTCTTCGCGGGTAAACCCGCTCCTACAGGAAAACCACAAGCCTCAACATTTGTGGGGTACCTGTAGGAGCGGGTTTACCCGCGAAGAGGCCGGCACAGGCTAAAAAATGAACAACATTTAACCCGGCTGTCCGTCGCCCACTGTTGACGACAGGGGGAGGGCAAGGCGTATATTGATAGTTAGCAAACTATGAATATCCTTGGTTCCCGTCATGTCCCTTGATCTCCTGCGCCTGCAAGTCAGCAGTGGCATGGTGGTCGCCGCCCGTCATTGGCGGCGCATCTGCCATACCGCCCTGACCGGTTACGGCATTTCCGAAGCCTGCGCTGCGCCGCTGCTGATGATCGTGCGCCTGGGCGACGGTGTGCACCAGGTGGCCGTGGCCCAGGCTGCCGGCCTGGAAAGCCCATCGCTGGTGCGCCTGCTTGACCAACTGTGCAAGGCCGGCCTGGTATGCCGCAGCGAGGACCCACTGGACCGCCGCGCCAAGGCCCTGAGCCTGACCGCCGAAGGCCGTGCCCTGGCCGAAGCCATCGAAGCCGAACTGGTACGCCTGCGCCGCGATGTGCTCAACGGTATCGACCAGGCCGACCTGGAAGCTGCCCTGCGCGTGCTGCGCGCTTTCGAAGCTGCCGGCCTGGGCAGTGCGGGCGGGGTGGCATGAACGGCTTCTTCAGCTCTGTACCGCCGGCCCGCGACTGGTTCTACGGCGTGCGTACCTTCGCCGCCTCCATGATTGCCCTGTACATCGCGTTGCTCATGCAGTTGCCGCGCCCCTACTGGGCCATGGCCACGGTATACATTGTCTCCAGCCCCTTCGTCGGCCCGACAAGTTCCAAGGCCCTGTACCGCGCCGTGGGCACGCTGCTGGGTGCCGGCGGGGCGATTTTCCTGGTGCCGCCGCTGGTGCAGTCGCCGTTGCTGCTGAGCGTCGCCATCGCCCTGTGGACCGGCACCTTGCTGTTCCTGTCGCTCAACCTGCGCACGGCCAATAACTATGTGCTGATGCTGGCTGGCTATACCCTGCCGATGATCGCCCTGGCGGTGGTCGACAACCCGCTGGCGGTGTTCGACGTGGCGTCTTCCCGCGCTCAGGAAATTTGCCTGGGGATCGTCTGCGCGGCAGTGGTCGGCGCCATTTTCTGGCCACGCCGGTTGGCCCCTGTGGTGGTCGGTGCCACCGGTAACTGGTTCACCGAGGCGATCCGCTACAGCGACACCTACCTTGCCCGCGAAGCCAGCGCCGACAAGGTCGGCGGCATGCGCGGGTCGATGGTTGCCACCTTCAACTCGCTGGAGCTGATGATCGGCCAGCTAGGCCACGAAGGCGCCGGCCCCCATACCCTGAAGAATGCCCGTGAGCTGCGCGGGCGGATGATCCACCTGTTGCCGGTAATCGACGCGCTCGACGACGCCCTGGTGGCCCTGGAAGGCCGCGCCCCGGCCCAGTTCGCCCAACTTCAACCCGTGCTTGAAGCCGCCCGCGAATGGCTCAAAGGCACGGCCGACAGTGCTTCGGTAGCGCGCTGGACTGTGCTGCACGAGCAGATCGACCGCTTGCAGCCCGGTGCCGCCGCCCTCGACCAGCGCGCCGAACTGCTGCTGTCCAACGCTCTGTACCGCCTGACCGAATGGGCCGACTTGTGGCAGGACTGCTGCACCCTGCAGCACGCCTTGCGTACCGACGATGCAAAGCCTTGGCGCGCGGTGTACCGCCACTGGCGCCTGGGCCGCCTGACGGCGTTCTTCGACCGTGGCCTGATGCTGTACTCGGTGGCCTCCACCGTACTGGCGATTGTGGTCGCGTGCGGCCTGTGGATCGGCCTGGGCTGGAACGACGGCGCCAGCGCTGTGATCCTGGCTGCAGTATCGTGCAGCTTCTTCGCCGCCATGGACGACCCCGCGCCGCAGATTTACCGGTTCTTCTTCTGGACGCTGATGTCGGTCATCTTCTCCAGCTTGTACCTGTTCCTGGTGCTGCCCAACCTGCACGATTTCCCGATGCTGGTGCTGGCGTTTGCCGTGCCGTTCATTTGCATCGGTACCCTCACCGTGCAGCCGCGTTTCTACCTGGGCACCTTGCTGACCATCGTCAACACCTCGACCTTCATCAGCATCCAGGGTGCCTATGACGCCGACTTCTTCACCTTCCTCAACGCCAACCTGGCCGGCCCCGTAGGCCTGTTGTTCGCTTTCATCTGGACCCTGGTGATGCGCCCGTTCGGCGTGGAGCTGGCGGCCAAGCGCATGACCCGCTTCGCCTGGCGCGACATTGTCGAAATGACCGAACCGGCGACCCTGGCCGAACACCGTCAGGTTGGCGTGCAGATGCTCGACCGCCTGATGCAGCACCTGCCGCGGCTGTCGCAAACCGGCCAGGACAGCGGGGTGGCACTGCGTGACCTGCGTGTGGGGCTGAACCTGCTCGACCTGCTGGCCTATATGCCGCGCGCCGGCCAGCAGGCCCGCGAGCGCCTGAACACGGTGGTCGAGGAAGTCGGCGCGCACTACGCCGCCTGCCTGCGTGCCGGTGAGCGCCTGCATGCCCCGGCCGCGCTGCTGCGCAACATGGAACGCGCACGCCTGGCGCTGAACCTGGATGAGCTGTACGAGCGTGGCGATGCCCGCACCCACCTGCTGCATGCCCTGAGCGGCCTGCGGCTGGCGCTGTTGCCGGGCGTGGAAGTGATGCTCGAACCCGCCGAACAACCGCAACTGCCCCCTGGCCTCGACGGAGCGCCCCTGTGATTGGTGAACTGGATATCAGCGGGGTGTTTCTGCCCACGCTGCTGGTGATGATGTTTGGCACCTACCTGGTGTTCCTGGGGGTGCACGCGGTGCTGGTGCGCCTTCATTTCTACCGCCTGGTCTGGCACCGGGCGTTGTTCAACGTTGCTCTGTATGCCGTGCTGCTTGGTGCGGTGGACCACTTTTGCCGAAACCTGATGCTGCCATGAAAAAACCTTTGCTGACCTTGGGCCGTGTGGTCCTGACCTTGCTGGTAGTGACCTTCGCCGCCGTGCTCGTGTGGCAGATGGTGGTGTACTACATGTTTGCCCCCTGGACCCGCGACGGCCACATTCGCGCTGACGTGATCCAGATCGCCCCCGATGTGTCGGGGTTGATCCAGAAGGTCGAGGTGCGCGACAACCAGACCGTCAAGCGCGGTGACGTGCTGTTCACCATCGACCAGGACCGCTTCAGCCTGGCCCTGCGCCAGGCCAAGGCGACCCTGGGCGAGCGCCAGGAAACCCTGGCCCAGGCTTCGCGCGAAGCGCAGCGCAACCGCAAGCTGGGCAACCTGGTGGCCGCCGAGCAGCTGGAAGAAAGCCAGTCCCGCGAGGCCCGCGCCCGCTCTGCTGTCAGCGAGGCCCAGGTGGCGGTCGACACCGCCCAGCTCAACCTCGACCGTTCGGTGGTGCGCAGCCCGGTGGACGGCTACCTCAACGACCGCGCGCCGCGTAACCACGAATTTGTCACCGCCGGCCGCCCAGTACTGTCGGTGGTCGACAGTGCCTCGTATCACGTTGACGGCTACTTTGAAGAAACCAAGCTGGGTGGCATCCACATTGGCGATGCGGTGGACATTCGCGTGATGGGCGACAACACCCGCCTGCGCGGCCATGTACAAAGCTTTGCCGCCGGCATCGAAGACCGCGACCGCAGCAGCGGCGCCAACCTGCTGCCCAACGTCAACCCGGCGTTCAGCTGGGTGCGTCTGGCCCAGCGTATTCCGGTGCGCATCGCCTTCGATGAAGTGCCGCAGGACTTCCGCATGATTGCCGGGCGCACGGCCACGGTGTCGATCATCGAGGGCGAGCGCCCATGAAACAGCTGATCCTGGCCGGCCTGTGCCTGTCGCTGGGGGCCTGCATGATGGTCGGGCCCGACTATGAGGTGCCCAAGGACGCGGCGGTGCAACGCAGCGACCTGAGCGGCCCGCTGCGCCAGGATGCCGACAGTGTGGTCTCGGCGCCGGTGCCCGAGGACTGGTGGCAGCTGTATCAGGACCAGCGGCTGAACACGCTGGTGCGTCAGGCCCTGAGTGCCAACACCGAGTTGCGCGTGGCGGCGGCCAACATCGCCAAGGCCCGTGCCCAGGTCGAAGTAGCCGAATCGCAAGGGGGCTTCAACGGTGGCGTCAAGCTCGGCGCCCAGCGCCTGCAGGAGTCGGGCGAAGCCTTCCTGCAGCCCGAGAAGGTTCCGGTGGCCAACATCGGCGAGGCTATCATCAGTGCCTCGTACCAATTCGACCTGTGGGGTACCTTCAAGCGCGGCACCGAGGCCGCCAAGGCCAATGCCGACGCGGTGCAGGCCGCTGCCGATACCGCGCGTATCACCCTGGTGGCGGATGTGGTCAAGGCTTACACCCAGGTGTGTTCGGCCAACGAGGAACTCCACATCGCCCGTGAGTCGCTGGACCTGCAGGAGCAAAGCGTCACGCTCAACCAGCGCCTGCGCGATGCTGGCCGCGGTGATGAAACCCAGGTCACCCGCTCGCAGACCCAGTTCAAATCCTTGCGCGCCGAACTGCCACGCTTCAAGGCCGAGCGCGAGACGGGTATGTACACCCTGGCTGCGCTGCTGGCCAAACCGGTTGATCAATTGCCTGCCGGCACCGCCGATTGTGCCGAGCTGCCGCACCTGAACCAGCTGGTTCCGGTGGGTGATGGCGCCGCGCTGCTCAAACGTCGCCCGGACGTGCGCCAGGCCGAGCGCCAGTTGGCTGCTGCCACTGCCTACATCGGCGTGGCCACAGGGTCGCTGTACCCGGACATCAGCATTGGTGCCCAGGTTGGCACCATCGGCATCCTGGAAAACCTCGGCGAACCGTCGACCAACCGCTGGGGCTTCGGCCCGCAGATCAGCTGGACCATCCCCACCAACGGCACCCGTGCGCGTATTCGCATGGCCGAAGCCTCTACCCAGGCGGCGTTGGCAAACTTCGATGGCGTGGTGCTGAACGCCATTCGTGAAACCCAGACCCGCCTGGCGCAGTACAGCGCCCTGCTGGACCGGCGTGATGCGCTGGCCGAGGCAGAGAAGTCGGCCAAGGAAGCGGCCGACCAGACTCACCGGTACTATCAGGCCGGGCGTGAGTCGTTCCTGGCGGATTTGCAGGCCACGCGCACTTATACCGATATGCGTGCGCAGTTGGCAGCGGCCAATAGTCAGGTAGCCATGGGGCAGATTGGGGTGTTTCTGGCGCTGGGTGGTGGCTGGAAGGACACCGCCAAGCCTTGAGGCCAATCGCCGGCAAGCCAGCTCCCACAGCGCCCACCGCTGAGCCACAGGCCTCGAAAACTGTGGAGCACTGTGGGAGCTGGCTTGCCGGCGATCAAGGGCAGAGCCCTCGCCTAGGTTCTAGAGCTGTAAGACATTTCCGAACCTGAAACCCAATGCTTCAGTTCGGACGCTCTGTCGAATTATCCTACAGCACCTATCGGAAGGTGCTGTCTTGGCTGGGGAGTGTTCCCGGACTACTGTCGTGGGGTCGCCTCGCAAGGCGATCGGGCGTGAGACACCCGGTTTTCATTCGGTAGCACCGCTTTATGGCGGTCGTGTGCGGACAGGCTTCGACCTGGCCGGGGTTACCGTATGTCCCGTGTCTCACACCGTGCACGACTGCCACCCAACTTCGTGAGACAAGAAGGAGAGCAGTTCAATCCACCATACGGAGTTCTACGATGAACAAGCTCATCCCCGATCCACCTGTTAGCGATCTGCTACTGCTCGACCCTCCCGCGCTTTCACTTATCGACCCACTCAGCCCCAAAGACTGTGAAGAGCTGATCAGCGCCCTCACCCTGACGATCGACCACGACCAGGGAGTGACCGGATGAGCAATGATCCGAGAGATTCTGCAACCGCAGGGGTGGAAACCTTCGACCTGTTCCGCCTGCAGCCCAATGTGCCGTTCAGCCATGCTTTTTCACAGTTGTCGGTATTACTCGGCTGTATCCGCCACCTGACCACCGAAGCGGAAATGGAAAATGACCGTATTTCCGGTAGTGCTGCGCGGATACTCAGTGAGATGGCCAAGGCGCTGATCGATGATATGGAGCGAGGAATGAGCAAGGTTCTTCAATAGCCTTCAAGCGCCGGGGCCGCTTTGCGGCCCTGACATTTTTGCCAGTTTTGAAACCTGTGCCGCTCCTGGATCATCTGTCCTACACAAGGCGCGAGGCAGGAACTGCAATGACCACAAGAACACGCAGTGCCCATACCTACTCACCCTATGGGCATTCTTCTGCTGAAAGTCTTGGATTCAACGGCGAGCGCCGGGATGTGATCACGGGCTTCTATCTACTGGGTACGGGCTATCATCGGCTGTTCAGTCCATCATTAATGCGCTTTGTCAGTGCGGATAGCTGGAGCCCGTTTGGGCTTGGTGGGCTGAATTGCTATTGTTACTCGCAGTGTGATCCTATCAACTTCGTTGACCCGTCGGGACATATGGGTCGAAAACATGGAAGTGTCACCTTCGCAGTAGCCAAAAAGTCTTCAAAAGAGCAGAGCAGTGCCGGCCCCAATCCGCTGCGCCAGCCAGGGCCATCCACCATTGATCACGCCACCCCTGCACGCACTTTTTCCCCCGATGCTCTCGAACTGGTCCAGCACTACCGTCTCGAACAACAGCCTTTGCCCAAGAACTCCGGATACACGCTGAATTCCGACAAGGCAAAATACAAAGGCGTTCTGAATGAGGATCAGCAAAGAAGGCTCAAGTTGTTCAAGTTAATCATCCAGGATCTCGGCGCCAGTCCGAATGATGCTGCAGACTTTGTGACTCTTCGCATCAAACCGTTGCATGGAGCAACAGTTAACCAGCATCAGCTTCAGCTTGGTGGGTATGACCGGGTGACTTTCACTATCGAGGACAAGGTAGTCACCATTCGGCAGATTGGCGGACATTCGTGATAACGTCGAATTGTGATGCTCTTCTGGCTCAATCTCTCCTCATCTGATTTGAAGCAAAATTTTTCATGAAATCCGCCCAGCGCCCTTGAGGGAAGGCAAGTCGGAGTGAACAATGTTCTCTTTCGCATTCCCTTCGAGACTGGCCATGAAAACCCGTACCCGTCTGCTCGCCTGGCTGCCGGCTGCATTGCTCGGCCCGGCGCTGGCGCTGTGCAGCACCTTGGCGCTGGCCGAGGCCCCGGCTGAGGCCGGCAAAGCCCTGCATCTGCTGGACTACATCGGCGCCGACTACCCGCCGACGGTGCAAGAAGGCAGGGTGATCGACGAGGGCGAATACCGCGAGCAACAGGAATTCAGCGCGGTCTTGGCCGACCTGGTCAAAGCCCTGCCCGCAAATACTGAGCAAGCCGCCCTGGAGCAGGGCGTCCAGGCGTTGCGCCAGGCCATCGATCAGCGCCAGGAGGGCACGGCTGTCGCCAGGCAGGCCCGCCAGCTGGGCGCGCGGCTGGCAGTGGCCTACGAGGTCAGTCAGGCCCCAGTCATCACACCGGATCCGGCCCGTGGCGCTGCGTTGTACGCGCAAAACTGCTCGATCTGCCACGGCGACACCGGCGCAGGCGACGGCCCGGCTGGCGTGGGCCTGGAGCCTGCGCCCGCCAACCTGCGCGATGTTTCACGCCTGGACCAGTTGAGCCTGTTCGACCTCTACAACACCCTGGCCCTGGGTATCGACGGCACCGAGATGCCGTCCTTTGCCGACCAGCTGGATGACCGTCAGCGCTGGGATGTGGCCGCCTATATCGCCAGCTTCACCGCCAAGCCGGCAGCCGGCAAAGGTGACAAGACCTGGAACATCGCCGACCTGGCCCGGCAAACCCCGGCCGAAGTCGCCGCCAACGAAGGCAACGCGGTCGTAGAGGCGTTCCGTGCCCAGCGTGCCCAGCCGCCGCAAGCCAAGCGCGGCCCGGCGCAACTGCTCGAATACACCGCCAGCACGCTGGACAAAAGCCTGGCGGCCTACCGCGCAGGTGACCACGACCAGGCCTATGACCTGTCGGTAGCGGCCTACCTGGAAGGCTTCGAGCTGGTGGAAAGCTCGCTGGACAACATCGATACCCAGGCGCGCAAGGACACCGAAAAATCCCTGATGGCCTACCGTCAGTCCCTGCAGGACGGCCTGCCCGTGGCTCAGGCCGAGCAGCGTCTGGCTGAGGCAAAAGGCAAGCTCGACCAGGCCGCCAAGCTATTGGGCAGCGACGGCCTGAGCTGGTCGCTGAGTTTTATCTCCGGTTTGCTGATCCTGCTGCGCGAAGGCCTGGAGGCCATTCTGGTGCTGGCGGCGATCCTGGCCTTCCTGCGTAACACCGGGCAACAATCGGCGGTACGCAGCGTCAACATCGGGTGGGGGCTGGCGCTGGTTGCCGGGTTCGCCACCTGGGCGGTGGCGGCCTATGTGATCGATGTGGGCGGCGCCCAGCGCGAACTGCTGGAAGGCTGCACGGCGCTGTTCGCCGCGGTGATGGTGCTATGGCTCGGTGTGTGGATGCATGACCGCCGCCACGCTGCCGCCTGGAAGGACTACATCAAAAGCAGCCTGGTCAGCGGCGGCGGGCGCTTTGGCTTTGCCATGCTGGCGTTTTTCTCGGTGTACCGCGAACTGTTCGAAGTGATCCTGTTCTACGAAACCCTGTGGTTGCAAGCAGGCCCTGCCGGGCACCAGGCGGTGCTGGCGGGTGGCGCCACGGCGCTGGTGCTGCTGGTGGGCCTGGCCTGGGTGATCTTGCGTGGTTCTGCCAAGCTGCCGCTGACGCTGTTCTTCAGCATCAACGCCGCACTGCTGTGCGCACTGTCGGTGGTGTTTGCCGGGCACGGCGTGAAGGCGCTGCAAGAAGCCGGGGTGCTGGGCACACGGCCGGTGGCCTTCTTCGAGTTCGATTGGCTGGGCATTCACGCTGATGCCTACTCGCTGTCGGCACAGGCGGTGGCCTTGCTGGCCATCGTGTTCCTGTATGGGCGCTCGTGGCTGGTGGAAAAACGCAGGGCAACTGCTAACTGACCGGGGGCCGCGCTGCGGCCCATCGCTGGCAAGCCAGCTCCCACCCCGACCGCATCATTTTCAAGCCATGTGCAATACCTGTGGGAGCTGGCTTGCCGGCGATGGGCTGCATGGCAGCCCCTTGCAATCTCGGTTCAGGCTGGCTGTGGCGCCTTGAGGATGTTCTGCAGCAGCTGGACACTGTCAACGGCGTCATGACCCAGGCTGGTCAGGTAGCCACCATCGGGTTGATCGGTCAGCCCCTTTTCATGCAGGCGTTGCGCAGCGGCGACCAGGGCAGGGGCGGCGTTGCTGTTTATCTTGATGCCTTCCTGGCTGCTGTCGTGTTTGAACAGCGCGAGTACTTCCAGTTCAGCGATCAGATCGGGGGTAAAGGACATGGCGACTCCTGACTTCCAGACAAGGATGGCGGCACCGCTTACGGTGCCTGACCTTCGAGTGTAGTCGGGTTATTCGTCCTCGCCTTGATCCATCTCAGGTGGTAGCTCCGGCAGCGCGCGCAGGGCGTTCTCGTACCACTCGCCGTTGAATGCGCGGTCTTCCACCAGCATGTTGTCGATTTCGAAGGCCAGCACATGGGCCATCAGGTTGAGGATGTCCTCGCGCTCGTAACCGACCAGGGTCAGCTTGTTTAAGGTGGCCTTGGCCGCAGGCGGCTCGCCGCTTTCAATCTGGTTTTCGATGGCCTGGGTCAGTGTCGCCTCGGCGAAGGCTTCGTCGTCATTGTCGATGTCGGTGGGCTCGCTCATGGCGGTACTCCTGTGATGGGATGCACAGTGTGCCACGCCCGTGGCGGCAATGCCCGGGCATTGACGGGGTGCATGACGCTGGTCAGGGCCGGGCTTAGGGTCTATAAAAGCCGGGCCAACCCCTTACGGCCTGGAGGCTGTTACCTCATGCTCAAGCTTCATGGATTCTCGGTCAGCAACTACTACAACATGGTCAAGCTGGCCCTGCTGGAAAAAGGCCTGCCCTTCGAGGAAGTCACCTTCTATGGCGGCCAGGCGCCACAGGCGCTGGAAGTGAGCCCGCGGGGCAAGGTGCCGGTGCTGCAGACCGAACACGGTTACCTCAGCGAAACCAGTGTGATCCTCGACTACATCGAGCAGACCCAAGGCGGCAAGGCACTGCTGCCCGCCGACCCGTTCGGGCAGGCCAAGGTGCGTGAGCTGCTCAAGGAAATCGAGCTGTACATCGAGCTGCCGGCGCGTACTTGCTATGCCGAGTCGTTCTTCGGCATGTCGGTTGAGCCATTGGTCAAAGAGAAAGCGCGTGCCGATTTGCTGGCCGGCTTTGCCACCCTCAAGCGCAACGGTCGCTTTGCACCCTATGTTGCGGGTGAGCAGCTGACGCTGGCAGACCTGATGTTCTGCTTCTCGGTCGACCTGGCGTATGCCGTGGGCAAGAAAGTGCTGAACATCGACTTTTTGGCGGACTTCCCGCAGGCCAAGGCGTTGCTGCAGCTGATGGGCGAGAACCCGCACATGGCGCGGATCATGGCGGACAAGGAGGCAGCGATGCCAGCCTTCATGGAGATGATTCGTAGCGGTAAACGCTAAAACCAGGGGCTGCTCCGCAGCCCATCGCCGGCAAGCCAGCTCCCACAGGTACAGTGCAACCTTCAAGTCACATGCAGTACCTGTGGGAGCTGGCTTGCCGGCGATCGAGGGCAAAGCCCTCGCAATGGGCCTTAACGGGAAGCCAGCAGCGCCTTGCCACGAACAACGGCAGCGCGTACCTGCGCCGGTGCCGTACCACCAATGTGGTTACGGGCATTCACCGAGCCTTCCAGGGTCAGCACGGCAAACACGTCCTGCTCGATCTGGTCGCTGAACTGGCGCAGTTCGTCCAGGCTCATCTCGGCCAGGTCCTTGCCGGTGTCCACGCCGTACTTCACCGCGTGGCCTACGATTTCGTGGCAGTCACGGAACGGCAGGCCACGGCGTACCAGGTAGTCGGCCAGGTCGGTGGCGGTGGAGAACCCGCGCAGGGCCGCTTCACGCATGATGGCGTGCTTGGGCTTGATTGCCGGGATCATGTCGGCAAAGGCGCGCAGCGAGTCGCGCAGGGTGTCGGCAGCGTCGAACAGCGGCTCCTTGTCTTCCTGGTTGTCCTTGTTGTAGGCCAGCGGCTGGCCTTTCATCAGGGTCAGCAGGCCGGTGAGGGCGCCGAACACGCGGCCGCTCTTGCCACGTACCAGCTCTGGCACGTCCGGGTTCTTTTTCTGCGGCATGATCGAGCTGCCGGTGCAGAAGCGGTCCGGCAGGTCGATGAACTGGAACTGCGCGCTGGTCCACAGCACCAGCTCTTCGGAGAAGCGCGACAGGTGCATCATCGCCACGCTGGCAGCGGCGCAGAATTCGATGGCGAAGTCACGGTCCGACACACCGTCCAGCGAGTTGCCAGCCACGGCTTCGAAGCCCAGCAGCTTGCAGGTGAGCTCGCGGTCGATCGGGTAGGTGGTGCCAGCCAGCGCGGCGCTGCCCAGGGGCATCCGGTTGGTGCGCTTGCGGCAGTCGACCAGGCGCTCGTAGTCGCGGCTGAGCATTTCGAACCAGGCCAGCAGGTGGTGGCCGAAGGTGACCGGCTGGGCCGTCTGCAGGTGGGTAAAACCGGGCATGATGGTTTCGGCTTCACGCTCGGCCTGCTCCAGCAGGCCCTGCTGCAGGCGGGTGATTTCGGCCAGGATCAGGTCGATTTCGTCGCGCAGCCACAGGCGGATATCAGTGGCCACCTGGTCGTTGCGGCTGCGGCCGGTGTGCAGCTTCTTGCCGGTGATGCCGATGCGGTCGGTCAGGCGTGCTTCGATGTTCATGTGCACGTCTTCGAGGTCAACGCGCCAGTCGAAGTTGCCGGCTTCGATTTCGCCCTGGATGGTCTTCAGGCCATCGATGATGGTGTCGCGCTCGGCATCGCTGAGCACGCCGACCTGCGCCAGCATGGTGGCATGGGCGATCGAACCCATGATGTCGTGGCGGTACAGGCGCTTGTCGAAATCGACCGAGGCGGTGAAACGGGCGACGAAGGCGTCGACGGGCTCACTGAAGCGGCCGCCCCAGGACTGATTGGTCTTGTCGGTGCTCATGGATTCACTCATTGCAGGCGTGAACGAAAAAGTGGCGCCGATAATAGCAGGGTTGGGCTGGCTGCCGCAGGGCGCCGGTCGACAGAAATGCCCGGAAAATGGCAGAGAAGGATTTTAAGGAATGAACGGCAGTGTTCCACGGACCGTCTACAGTTGGACAAAGGACTGGCGGTGAATCTGCCGTCCGAGTGAATCTTTGGCCATCGCACCGGTCTAGAGCGTGACCGCAGTGTCGCTCGAACCACACCTGTCTACGCTATACCTGTGCGAGACTCATTCAGGAATCCAGCGCAATTATGAATGTCCTGATCGTTGATGACGAACCCCAAGGCCGTGAACGCCTCAGCCGGCTGCTCGGCGAACTGGAGGGTTACACCGTGCTGGAGCCTAGCGCCACCAACGGCGAGGAGGCCCTTGCGCTGATCGAGAGCCTCAAGCCCGATGTGGTCCTGCTGGACATCGGCATGCCAGGCCTGGATGGCCTGCAGGTAGCCGCTCGCTTGTGCGAACGCGAGGCGCCGCCGGCGGTGGTGTTTTGCACCGGGGATGATGAATACGGTGCCGAGGCATTCAAGGACAGTACCCTCAGCCATGTGACCAAGCCCTTCCAGGCCCAGGCGCTGCGCGATGCCTTGCGCAAGGCCGAAAAACCCAACCGCGCCCAGTTGGCGGCGCTTACCCGGCCGGCCAATGAAGGTGGCGGCCCGCGCAGCCACATCAGTGCCCGCACGCGTAAAGGCATCGAGTTGATCCCTTTGCCCCAGGTGATCTATTTCATTGCCGATCACAAGTACGTGACCTTGCGTCATGAAGCCGGGGAAGTGCTGCTCGACGAGCCGCTCAAAGCCCTGGAAGACGAATTTGGCGAGCGCTTCGTGCGCATCCACCGCAATGCGCTGGTAGCCCGCGAGCGCATAGAACGCCTGCAGCGCACCCCGCTGGGGCACTTTCAGCTGTACCTGAAAGGCCTGGACGGCGATGCCCTGACCGTCAGCCGCCGGCATGTGGCCGGTGTGCGCAAGATGATGCAGACCCTCTGATACGGCGCCCGCATGGCAAGGGCTGCGCCCTTGTTCGCGGGTAAACCCGCTCCCACAGGTTGATCATTGGCCTGTAGAGCGGCACCTCACCCTGTGGGAGCGGCTTTAGCCGCGAAGAGGCCCTCAGCTGATCCACATCTGCAAGCGATAAAGGAGATGCTGTTATCATCGGCGGCATTTCTTTGGTTCGGGGCGTTCCATGTCCACTCGCGAAATCCGCATTGCCACCCGTAAAAGTGCCTTGGCCCTGTGGCAGGCCGAATACGTCAAAGCCCGCCTCGAGCAGGCCCACCCCGGTCTGCTTGTCACCCTGGTGCCTATGGTCAGCCGTGGTGACAAGCTGCTCGACGCGCCGCTGGCAAAAATTGGCGGCAAGGGCCTGTTCGTCAAGGAACTGGAAACCGCCCTGCTGGACAACGAAGCCGACATCGCCGTGCATTCGATGAAAGACGTGCCCATGGACTTCCCGGAAGGCCTGGGCCTGTACTGCATCTGTGAGCGCGAAGACCCGCGTGATGCCTTCGTTTCCAATACCTTTGACAGCCTTGAGGCGCTGCCAGCCGGCAGCATCGTCGGCACCTCCAGCCTGCGCCGCCAGGCCCAGTTGCTGGCGCGCCGCCCGGACCTGCAAATCCGCTTTCTGCGGGGCAACGTCAACACCCGCCTGGCCAAGCTGGACGCCGGCGAGTACGACGCCATCATCCTCGCCGCCGCCGGCCTGATCCGCCTGGGCTTCGAAGACCGCATCACCGCCAGTATCAGCGTTGACGACAGCCTGCCGGCTGGCGGCCAGGGCGCGGTGGGCATCGAGTGCCGCAGCGCCGACGCGGGGATCCATGCACTGCTGGCACCGCTGCACCATGCCGACACCGCCGACCGGGTAGTGGCCGAACGCGCCCTGAACAAACGGCTGAATGGCGGCTGCCAGGTGCCGATCGCCTGCTACGCAGTACTCGAAGGTGACCAGCTGTGGCTGCGAGGCCTGGTCGGCCAGCCTAGCGGCGGGACCCTGCTGGTGGCCGATGCCCGCGCGCCCCGTGCGGCTGCCGAGGCCTTGGGCGTACAGGTGGCCGAAGACCTGCTGGGCCAAGGTGCCGAGGCCATCCTCAAGGAAGTCTACGGCGAGGCCGGCCACCCGTGAGCCAATGGCGCCTGTTGCTGACCCGGCCTGCCGAGGACTGTGCAGCGCTGGCGCAAAGCCTGGCGGCAGCGGGGGTGGGCAGCAGTTGCCTGCCGCTGCTCGCGATAGAACCCGTCACCGTGGAGCCCCAGCAACGTCTGCTGCTGGAGGGCCTGCATGGCTTTCAGGCGATCATCGTGGTCAGCAAGCCGGCTGCCCGGTTGTTGCTGGAGCATCTGGCCGAAGCCGGCATGCAACCTCCACGGCAAGGCTGGTTCACCGTGGGTGAGGCAACCGCTGCGGTGCTGCAGGGTGCGGGGCTGGCGGTAAGCACTCCGCCGCGTGGCGATGACAGCGAAGCCTTGCTGGCGCTACCGGCCCTGCTTCAGGCAGTTGCCGTGCCTGCGGCGCGTGTCTTGGTCGTTCGCGGCGTCGGAGGTCGCGAACTGCTGGCAGAGCGTCTTGCAGAGCAAGGTGCTAGTGTCGAATATCTGGAACTGTATCGTCGCTGCCTGCCGGCTTACCCGGCGGGCACCCTGAAGCGCCGCATCGAAGCGGAACGCCTCAATGGCCTGGTGGTCAGCAGTGGGCAGGGTTTTGAACATTTGCAGCAGCTGGCCGGTGCCGATTGGCCGCAGCTGGCACGCCTGCCGTTGTTCGTGCCCAGCCCACGGGTCGCCGAACAGGCCAGGGCCGCCGGGGCCCAACAGGTTGTGGATTGCCGTGGCGCCAGTGCCACGGCCTTGCTGGCAGCCGTGCAGCGCAGCGCTGCACCTGCCTCTTAAGGCGCTAAGCTGAACGCGATGCGCCCCCATGCAAAGGATGGATACGTGAGCGAGACTGTCTTGTCCAATAACGATCAGCCGTCGGCACAGGCGCCGGCGGAACCCGTCACCGCCCCACCTGCCAAGCGCTCCGGCAGTGGCCTGGCAGCGCTGGCCTTGCTGCTGGGTGCGGCCGGGGTGGCGGTAGGTGGCTGGGGTGTCTGGCAGGTGCGTCAACTGCAAGGCAGCGAGTTCAACCAGGGCCAGCACATCGAGGCGCTGAACCAGCGCGCCGAAGCCCTGCAGCAGCGCGAACAGCAGATCAGTGCGCAGCTGGCCAGCCTGCCGGCGGCCAGCGAGCTGGAAGATCGCCGGCGCCTGGTGGC
Source organism: Pseudomonas putida S13.1.2 (assembly GCF_000498395.2). NCBI lineage: Bacteria > Pseudomonadati > Pseudomonadota > Gammaproteobacteria > Pseudomonadales > Pseudomonadaceae > Pseudomonas > Pseudomonas putida. The sequence continues at coordinate 4,857,110 of NZ_CP010979.1, read as the reverse complement.
GCAATTGCAGGGCGACCAGCAGCGCCTCAGCCAGCGCCTGGAAACCGTGCTGGGCGAAAGCCGCAAGGAGTGGCGCCTGGCTGAAGCCGAGCACCTGCTGCGCCTGGCTACCCTGCGCCTGTCGGCCTTGCAGGACATCACCAGCGCCAAGGCCCTGGTTGAGGGCGCCGACGAGATCCTGCGCGAGCAGAGCGACCCAGGCGCATTCGCCGCCCGCGAGCAATTGGCGCGCAGCCTGGCCACGCTCGGCAGCACCCAGCAACCGGACCGTACCGGCCTGTTCCTGAAACTGGCCGCTCAGCGTGAGATGGTCCAGCAGCTGAGCGCGCAGTCGCCCGAGTTCGACAGCAATGCCGATGCGCTGGGTGCGCTGACCGCCGACGGCGATGGTGCCAGCCGGTTGTCGCAGTGGTGGGCAGAAATCTCCAAGTACTTCCAGATCGACTTCAATGCCGATGAAAACGTGCGGCCGCTGCTGGCCGGGCAGCAACTGAACCAGCTGCGCCTGGCCCTGAGCCTGACCATCGAGCAGGCCCAGTGGGCGGCGCTCAATGGTGACGCCAAGGTCTACACCCAGGCGCTGGACGACGCCCGCAGCGTGTTGCTGGCCAACTTCAACGCCGACAACCCGCAAAGCAAGGCCATGCTCGAGAGCCTCAATGCCTTGGCCGATCAGCCGGTGTCGGTGGTTACCCCCGACCTCAGCGAAAGCCTGGCGGCCGTGCAGGCCTACATCCAGCGCCGTCACCTGCCGGCCGAGGCTGAAGGGGGCAAGCCATGAAGCGTGTCTACCTGCTGGCCGTGCTGGCGATCGTGATTGCTGCGGCGCTGGGTACTGCGGTCGCCAAGCACAGCGGTTACGTACTGCTTTCCTATGGAAGCTTCCGCTATCAATCGGGGTTGTGGGCGGCACTGGCCGGCCTGCTGGCCGTGGTCGCGCTGTTGTGGCTGGTGCGTTACCTGGTCGGCCTGGTGCTGACCTCCAGCGGCGTGGTCAACCCGTGGTCGCGGCGTAACCGCAGCCGGCGCATCCGCCTGGCCATCGAACAGGGCCAGCTGGACCTTGCCGAAGGCCGCTGGGCCAGCGCTCAACGCCACTTGCACCGTGCCGCCGAGGCCGAGCGCCAACCGCTGCTGTACTACCTCGGTGCCGCACGCGCTGCCAACGAGCAAGGCCGCACCGAAGACAGCGACAACCTGCTGGAGCGCGCCCTGGAGCGTCAGCCGCAAGCGGAACTGGCCATCGCCCTGACCCATGCGCAGTTGCAGATGGACCGTGGCGAAAGTGACGGCGCTCTGGAAACCCTGCTGGCCATGCAGGAACGTCACCCGCACAATGGCCAGGTGCTGCGCCTGCTGCAGCGCCTGTACCTGGAGCGCGGTGACTGGTCGGCACTGATCCGCCTGCTGCCAGACCTGCGCAAAGGCAAGGTGCTGCCGGCCGCCGAGCTGGCCGCCCTGGAGCAACGCGCCTGGGGCCAGAACCTGAGCCTGGCCACTACCCGTGGCGAAGACGCGCAAAGTTCACGTCAGGCCCTGGAGCGTGCCTGGCAGCAGCTGACCGCGGCCCAGCGCCAGGAGCCGCAACTGGTGCTGGCCTACGCCGAGCAACTGCGCCAGGTGGGTGCCCAAGGCGAGGCCGAGCAAGTGCTGCGCACCGCCCTCAAGCGTGAATACGAAAGCCACCTGGCCCGCCTGTATGGCCTGGTGCGCGGTGATGACCCGGCACGCCAGCTGCAAACCGCCGAAGGCTGGCTCAAGGATCACCCACAAGACGCCAGCCTGCTGCTGACCCTGGGCCGCCTGAGCCTGCAGAATCGCCTGTGGGGCAAGGCGCGTGATTACCTGGAAAGCAGCCTGCGCATGGAGCGCAACCCCGAGGCCTGTGCCGAGCTGGCCCGCCTGCTGGCTGGCCTGGGCGAGACCGAGCGCAGCAACCAGCTGTTCCAGGAGGGCCTTGGCCTGCTGGACGAGCGCCTGCTGGCGCTGCCATTGCCAGAAGGCGTACGCGCCTGACCCACCCCAGTGCCCGCGCCAAGGTGCGGGCTTTGGGGGCGGGTAATTTATCTACTGCTGCCAGTTAGATCTGCAGTCCATTTCTTCCGCCGCTTCCTACTGCACTGCTGGAAATTTCCTACACAATTCAGCGCCTTGTCGCTGCTGTCGTGCCTTGAAACAAAGCGTGTCTTTCCTCTACCGTTTCAAACCACAACATTTTCCCTGGGACTTTCACCCCCCATGCTTGCGGCCCGTTTGCGCACTTTTTTCCTTCCTGCCTGCCTCGCCGCACTGGCGGTTCTGGTCGTGTCATTCCAGCTGGAGCACATACTGGGGCTGGTGCCGTGCCCTTTATGCTTCAGCCAGCGGCTGCTGCTTGCCGTGTACGCACTGCTGAGCCTGGCGGCGGTATTGCAGGCCCCGGGCACGCAAGGCATCCGCCATTATGCGCGGGCGACGCTGGGCTGCTCACTGGCCGGTGCGTTGCTGGCGGCACGGCATGTCTGGGTGCAAGGAGCCAGCGGTGCTATTGCGGTATGCCCGGCCCCGATCGGGCGTGTGTTCGAGCAATCCTGGGCTCAAGCTGCACGGCAACTGCTGCTGGGTGGGCCTGATTGCAGCTCGCTGACCTGGAGTTTTCTCGACCTCACATTGCCGGAGTGGAGCCTGCTGGCCTTCCTGTTGCTGGCCATGCTGCCCTTGAGTTGCCTGCTGGCGTATCGTTTCCGCAGCCTGGCAAGAAGTTGACCTGGAACAAGGGTGGGTCACTAGCGCGACCAATGGCGGTTGGGCAGGGTATTAAACACTTGTATGAACTTTGTCCGCTGCGTACCTTGATGGGCAGCACGCGCGGGAATAATCTCCCAGCACGCATACCGAAAATACAACTGCTCGATGCCGTCCTGCTGATCTCACCTTTGTGCTGCGCGGTCGTGGTGCGAGGTGCAGCGGCATCTACCCAGAAGGGAAGAGATTGCCATGCTCGATAGTTGTCAGAATGCCCAGGAACGCTGGGGTGGGGTTCACGACCTGATCGACCGTTGGCTGAAGGCGCGCCAGGACCTGGTGCAGTCTTTCGGCGCACTGCGCGATTTGAAGCCAGCCTTCGCCGACAAGGACACCAACGGGGACTTTTGCGCGCTCCTGGTCGACTACGTTTCGGCGTGGCACTTCGAAGTTTGCGAGCAACTGGTCAGCGAGGCCAAGGCTTTCGGAGACGAAAAGGCGCTGAGGCTGGCCGAAGAAATCAACCCACGGATCAACGACAGTACCCAGATCGCACTGGCCTTCAATGACCAATGCACCAAGGGTGAGTGCAAGGACACCGAACGCTTCGCCGAAAAGCTGGGCAAGTTGGGCGGGCTGTTGCACGAGCGCTTCGAACTTGAAGATTGCCTGATCGAGGTGCTGCACAACGCACACAAGGAAGAGGGTGCAGTCCAGGCGTGAGGGTTGGCGTCAGTCGCCAACCGCCAGCAATTCGATCTCGAACACCAGGGGTGTATAGGGTGCGATAAGGTCACCGGCGCCTTCGGCGCCATAGGCTTGCGCCGACGGAATTACCAGGCGCCATTTGGCCCCGGCATGCATCCTTGGCAAGGCCACCTGCCACCCTTCGATCACCGAGCCCAGGCTGAACCACTGGGGTGCCTGGTTCTGGTCGAACACCGAGCCATCCGGCAGCCTGCCCACATAGCGCACCTGCACTTTGCCGCCAGCTTTGGGCTGCGCGCCGGTGCCTGGCTGCAGCTCGCTGTAGAGCACACCTTCCGGTAGTTCGCGTACCCCATAACGGCCACGCTCGTTGGCCATGAAGCGTGTTTCGGCTGCCTGCAACTTCTGCGTGGCGGCGTCACCTTCCTGGGCTTCGTGTTGCTGGAGCACGGCCTGCATACGTGCTTTGTCGAGCTTCAAGGGCTGCCCCTGATAGGACTGCTTCAAGCCTTCGACCAGTGCGTCCAGTTGCAGGCCAGGCATATCCTGGCGCAGACGCTCACCCAGGCTGGCGCCCAGGCTGTAGGCGAGGTCCTGGTCGTTGCTGTCAGCCATTGCAACTGGCACCAGCAGGCATAAACCTAATACAAGATATCGAGGCAATGCCCTGACTCCTAAATACCAGCAATGATTAATTCAGCAACTACACTTTCACGCAGCTGCAAGATAACAACTTTGCCCAGGCATGCAACGCGGCGTAAATATTACTGTCAACATGCCCTAGCGGCGGTAGCAGCAGAAGCATAGTATGAGCCGCAATCTCGTCAGCCAGGAGGTAAACCATGTCGGCCAAAAAGAAGCCAGTAAGTACGCCGTTACACCTGCTCCAGCAACTTTCGGGCAGCCTGCTCGAACACTTGGAAGATGCCTGCTCGCAAGCGCTGGCTGATGCGGAAAAACTGCTGGCCAAACTGGAAAAGCAGCGTGGCAAGGCCCAGGAAAAACTGCACAACGGTCGCCTGAAATTGCAGGATGCCGCCAAGGCAGGTAAAGGCAAGGCGCAGTCCAAAGCGCAAAAAGCCATTGGCGAACTTGAAGGGCTGCTCGATGCCCTCAAGGAACGTCAAACCCAGACCCGCTCTTATATCCAGGAACTCAAGCGCGACGCTCAGGACAGCCTCAAGCTGGCCCAAGGTGTAGGCAAAGTTCGCGAAGCAGCAGCCAAGGCACTTGACCTGCGCGCCGCCAAAACCACCAAACCAGCTGCCAAAACCACTGCTGCCAAATCTGCAGCCAAGCCAGCCGTCCGGGCTACTGCTGCCAAGCCTGCCGCGAAGCCAGCTGCCAAAGCCGCTGCTGCTGCCAAGCCTGCCGCGAAGCCAGCTGCCAAAGCCGCTGCTGCTGCCAAGCCTGCCGCGAAGCCAGCTGCCAAAGCCGCTGCTGCTGCCAAGCCTGCCGCGAAACCAGCTGCCAAAGCGACTGCTGCTGCCAAGCCAGCCGCGAAGCCAGCTGCCAAAGCGACAGCTGCTGCCAAGCCAGCCGCGAAGCCAGCTGCCAAAGCGACTGCTGCTGCCAAGCCAGCCGCGAAGCCAGCTGGCAAAGCGACCGCGGCTACCAAGCCTGCCGCCAAGCCAGCTGCCAAAGCGACTACTGCTGCCAAACCTGCGGCCAAGCCAGCAGCCAAAGCCACTGCTGCAGCCAAGCCTGCGCCGGCCAAAGCCGCTGCCGCGAAACCAGCAGCAAAACCAGCAGCGAAACCCGCTGCCGCCAAGGCTCCAGCACGTACGGCCGCCAAGCCAGCTGCCGCCAAGCCTGTTGCCAGCAAGCCAGCCGAAACCAAACCTGCTACGCCAGCCGCAAGCACCCCGGCCGCGGCAACCAACTCGGCCACCCCGGCCCCGTCGGCAGCACCGTCAGCACCCGCCAGCACCCCGGCTCAGGCACCGTCTTCGGCGTCCTGAAGCGCAGCCGCCGCGACGCGCAACTGATCCAGCGCGTCGTGGTGTCGGGCAGGGGCGGGCGCCAGCCGGGCCAGCCAGTCGTCCGTGGGCTCACTGGAGTCCGCGGGCCACTGTCGCGAGCGTTCCTGCAAGCGCTCCAGCAAAGTTCTTTCCGCCTGCAACTCCAAACCCTTTACCTGTTCACGCAACGCCGCCAGTTGCGTATCACCCGCCGCGCACACTCGCCATTGCTGGCGTAGGCTGCGTAACGGGGCGACCACGTCACGCTGCCAGGGCTCGGCAACTTCGTGCAGCGCTTGCACGCGCTCGTCCAGCACGGCCACGCCACGTGCCTGCAGCCAGCTTGCGCACAGCAGCAAGCAGACATCGCCACCCTGCGCCTGCAGCTCAAGGCAGGCCGCTTCCACGCCGGGCCTGGCATACAGGGCCAGGGCGTAATTCCACAGGTCGGTGTACATGGTTCCACTCGCGCTATGGGCCGAGGAAGCTGGTAGACTCCGCGACCATCATGATCAGACTATCCAACCTCACTTTACAGCGTGGTCCGCAGCGCTTGCTAGACGGCGCCGACATGACCCTGCACGCCGGTCACAAGGCCGGCCTGATCGGCGCCAACGGCGCCGGAAAATCCAGCCTGTTCGCCTTGCTGCGCGGTGAGCTGTCGCCCGATGGCGGCGATTGCCTGCTGCCCGGCGACTGGCGCATCGCCCACATGCGCCAGGAGGTCGACACCCTCGACCGCCTGGCCGTGGACTATGTGCTCGACGGCGATGCGCGCCTGCGCAAGGTCCAGGCCGAACTGGCTGCGGCCGAGCAGGCTCACGATGGCACCGCCCTGGCGCGCCTGCACAGTGAGCTGGAAGGCGCCGACGGCTATACTGCCGACGCCCGTGCGCGCAAGTTGTTGGCAGGCCTGGGCTTCACCAACGAGCAGATGGACCGCCGCGTCGGCGACTTCTCCGGTGGCTGGCGGATGCGCCTGAACCTGGCTCAGGCGCTGATGTGCCCGTCCGACCTGCTGCTGCTCGACGAGCCCACCAACCACCTGGACCTCGACGCCATCCTGTGGCTGGAAGACTGGCTCAAGGGCTACCCCGGCACGCTGTTGCTGATCTCCCACGACCGTGACTTCCTCGACGCCGTGGTCGACCATGTGCTGCACGTCGAGCAGCGCAAGCTGAACCTGTACAAGGGCGGCTACTCCGCTTTCGAACGCACCCGTGCCGAACGCCTGGCGCAGCAGCAGCAAGCCTACGAGAAGCAGCAGGCACAGCGCGCGCATATGGAAAAGTACATCGCCCGCTTCAAGGCCCAGGCCACCAAGGCACGTCAGGCACAAAGCCGGATCAAGGCCCTGGAGCGCATGGAGGAGCTGTCGGCGGCGCATGTCGACTCGCCGTTCGACTTCGTCTTCCGCGAGTCGCAAAAAATCTCCAGCCCGTTGCTGAGCCTGTCCGAAGGCTGCCTGGGTTATGGCGACAAGGCCATCCTCGACAAGGTCAAGCTGCAGCTCACCCCAGGTGCGCGCATTGGCCTGCTCGGGCCCAACGGCGCCGGCAAGTCGACCCTGATCAAAAACCTTGCGGGTGAGCTGGAGCCGTTGTCGGGCCGCCTGGTACGTGGCGAAAACCTGGCGGTTGGCTACTTTGCCCAGCACCAGCTGGACTCGCTGGACGACAAGGCCAGCCCGCTGCTGCACCTGCAGCGTATTGCCCCCACCGAGCGCGAACAGACCCTGCGCGACTTCCTCGGCGGCTTCGACTTCCATGGCGCCCGCACCGACGAGCCGGTTGTGAATTTCTCTGGTGGCGAAAAGGCCCGCCTGGCGCTGGCGCTGATTGCCTGGGAGCGGCCGAACCTGCTGCTGCTCGACGAACCGACCAACCACCTGGACCTGGAAATGCGCCTGGCGCTGACCATGGCGTTGCAGGAGTTTGCCGGTGCCGTGGTGGTGGTGTCTCACGACCGCCACCTGCTCAAGAGCACCACCGACGACTTTTTGCTGGTAGCCGACGGCAAGGTCGAACCCTTTGACGGAGACCTGGACGACTACAGCCGCTGGCTGGTCGAGTACCGCCAGCGCAGCGCGCCGGCCAGTACCACCCCGGTCAACCCGGACAAGACCGACAAGAAAGCCCAGCGTCAGGCTGCCGCAGCCTTGCGCCAGCAATTGGCACCGCACAAGAAGGCTGCCGACAAGCTGGAAACCGAGCTTAACCAGGTGCACGTGCAACTGGCCGAGATCGAGGCCGCGCTGGGTGACGGTGGCCTCTACGAAGCGGCGCGCAAGGACGAGTTGCGTGACCTGCTGGCGCGCCAGACCAAGCTCAAGCAACGCGAAGGTGAGCTGGAAGAAGCCTGGATGGAAGCGCTGGAAACCCTCGAAAGCATGCAGGCCGAACTCGAGGCGCTGTCCTGATGGAGGAACTGCGTTCGCTGCTGCCAGGGCAATGGATGGACACCTTCTGGCTGGGCTTGCAGATTCTGTTGATCCTGGTGGCGGCCTTCGTCCTGCAGCGCATCGTTGCTCGCGGGTTGAGCCGCCTGGGCCAGCGTTATCCGCTGCCGCCTGAGCTGCTGGTACCGGTGCGTGGCGGCCTGCGCTGGCTGATCATGGGCAGCGCGCTGCTGTTCGTGCTGGAGCGCCTGGGGGTTTCGGCGACCGTGCTGTGGACGGCATTGTCCGGCTTTGTCGCGGTGGCGGCGGTGGCCTTCTTCGCCATGTGGAGCGTGCTGTCCAACCTGCTGTGCGCGGTGCTCATCTTCACGGTCGGGCCGTTTCGCATCGGTGATGTGGTCGAGCTGGTCGACACGCTGGACAAGCCGGGGGTGAAAGGCCGGGTGATCGCTATAAACCTGCTGTTTACCACCCTGCTGGAAATGCCCGAAGCGGGCGGGGCGCTGGTGCAGGTGCCCAATAGCCAGTTCTTCCAGAAGTCGGTACGGCGCTGGCGCGGGGCTGAGGTGCAGGCCTTGCATAAAGAAACAGCTGCCGAAGCTGATTAAACCTGTACTGGCCCCTTCGCGGGTAAACCCGCTCCCACAGGATCTCCACAGGCCGTGATGTGGCGCAGTACCTGTGGGAGCGGATTTACCCGCGAAGAGGCCGGTACAGGCGATAGAAAATCCATCAGAAATCGCTGGTTATTTTTTCACCAAAACCTTAGCTTAACGCTTTGCAACAAATGTTCGAGCGAGGTGTGTGATGTCGATGGAAGTATGGTTGGGCTTCTTTGCCGCCTGTTGGGTGATCAGCCTGTCACCCGGTGCCGGGGCAATTGCCTCGATGTCCAGCGGCCTGCAATACGGTTTCTGGCGTGGTTACTGGAACGCCCTGGGCCTGCAACTGGGCCTGATTGTGCAAATCGCCATTATTGCCGCCGGCGTCGGCGCCATCCTGGCCGCCTCGGCCACCGCCTTCCAGGTCATCAAATGGTTCGGCGTTGCCTACCTCGTCTACCTGGCCTACAAGCAATGGCGCGCCTTGCCGATGGACATGTCCGATGAGTCCGGCGTGCGCCCTATCGGCAAACCGCTGAGCCTGGTGTTCCGCGGGTTCCTGGTCAACGTCAGCAACCCCAAGGCGCTGGTGTTCATGCTGGCGGTACTGCCGCAGTTCATCAACCCGCATGCACCGCTGCTGCCGCAGTATGTGGCAATCACCGTGACCATGATCACCGTGGACATGCTGGTGATGGCGGGTTACACCGGGTTGGCTTCGCGGGTGTTGCGCTTGCTGCGTACACCCAAGCAGCAGAAGCGCCTTAACCGGACTTTTGCCGGGTTGTTCATTGGTGCGGCCACCTTCCTGGCGACCCTGCGCCGCGCACCTCTTTAACAGACCGCTGGGGCCTCGTCCGGGCCCCAGCTCTATTTCTGCTTGGCTACCAGCCCCGTCAGCAAGTCCACCGGCATCGGGAAGACAATGGTCGAGGTCCGGTCGCCCGCAATCGCCCCCAGCGTCTGCATATAGCGCAACTGCATCGCCCCAGGCTCCTTGCCCAGCATCTGCGCAGCCTGCATTAGCTTCTCTGACGCCTGCAATTCCCCCTCGGCATGGATCACCTTGGCCCGCCGTTCGCGTTCGGCCTCGGCCTGCCGGGCGATGGCGCGGACCATCGATTCGTTGAGGTCGACATGCTTGATCTCGACGTTGGCCACCTTGATGCCCCAGGCATCGGTTTGCGCGTCCAGCACCTGGCGAATGTCCGCGTTCAGTTGCTCACGTTCGGCCAGCAGCTCATCCAGTTCGTGCTTGCCCAGCACCGCACGCAGCGTGGTCTGGGCCAACTGGCTGGTCGCCACCAGAAAGTCCTCCACCTGGATAATCGCCTTTTGCGGGTCGAGCACGCGGAAGTAGAGGACCGCGTTGACCTTGACCGAGACGTTGTCGCGGGTAATTACATCCTGTGGGGGTACATCCAGCACCACCGTGCGCAGGTCGACCCGCACCATTTGCTGTATCACCGGGATCAGCAGGATCAGCCCCGGCCCCTTCACCTGCCAGAAGCGCCCCAGCTGGAACACCACGCCGCGCTCGTATTCGCGCAGGATGCGAAACGTCGACAGCAACAGCATCACCAGCACGATCAGCACGGCACCGAAACCCACTTGCATGAACATGGTCATTCTCCTTACGCCGCAGGCGCGGCGGCGCTCACGTCCAGCATCACGCCATGGCGCGCGGTCACCCGCACGTTTTGGCCAGCGTGCAGCGGCGTTGCGCACTGCACCTGCCATTGCTCGCCTTGGGCCAGTACCACGCCACGGAACGGGTTGCCTGCCATCACCTGGGTGACGGGGACCAGGCTGCCGACCAAGCCGGCGTCACCGCTGACCAGCGCCCGTTGGCGTGCCTTCAGGGCCATGCCCAGCACGCCGCCGATCAACAGCGCCGAGAGCACTGCCAGGGTACCGATCAAGGCCAGCGGGATGCCGAAGCCGGGTGCGTCGGTGTCGATCAGGATCAGCGCACCGACCACAAAGGCAACGATGCCGCCAAACCCGACCACGCCGAAACTGGGCAGGAAGGCTTCGGCGATCATGAAGGCGATGCCCAGCACGATCAGCGCCACCCCGGCGAAGCTCACCGGCAACAGCTGCAGGGCGTACAGCGCCAGTAGCAGGCAGATGCCGCCGACCACACCACCCACCGTAGAGCCGGGGCTCATGAATTCGAACAACAGGCCGTACACGCCGATCATGATCAGGATCAGCGCCACACTGGGGTTGGTGATGACCGCCAGTACCCGGGTGCGCCAATCCGGCAGGTGCTCCACCAAGCTGGCGCCGGCGGTGTTCAGCTGGTGTGGCTGGCCGGCGGCCTCCAGCGTTTTGCCATCGAGCTTGCGCAGCAGGGCGGGCAGGTCATCGGCTACCTGGTCGATCACATTCAGCCGCAAGGCTTCGCTGGCAGAGAGGCTGACGGCCTCGCGCACGGCCTTCTCCGCCCAATCGGCATTGCGCCCGCGCAGCTGCGCCAGGCCGCGGATGTACGCAGCGGCGTCGTTGACCTGCTTGCGGGCCAAGGTTTCATCATCGCCACCCTTGGCCTCGTCGTCTTTGGGCGCACCTGGGGGGCCGCCAATCTGTACGGGCGTGGCGGCACCCAGGTTGGTCCCGGGGGCCATCGCGGCAACATGGCTGGCGTAAAGAATATAGGTGCCGGCGCTGGCAGCGCGGGCACCGCTGGGGGCCACATAGGTGGCAACCGGCACGGGGCTGGCGAGAATCGCCTTGATCATCTGGCGCATGGCGCTGTCCAGACCACCGGGGGTGTCCATGCGGATCACCACCAGTTGCGCGCCCTGAGCCTGGGCCTGGTCGAGGCTGCGTACCAGGTAGTCGGCGCTGGCCGGGCCAATGGCATCATCGATGCCCAGCACCCACACCGCACCGGGCGCTGCCTGGCCACCTGGCGTGATGCCAAGCAGCAACAGCAGCAATAGCCAGCGCCAGCAGCGGGCGATCACCTGTCGTCACCTCGTTTGCCCGTATTACACAAGTTTAGCCCTGGCTGGCGCTAGCCGGCCTAAAATTGCAGATTGGGGGGCGAAACCGGAGGTGCATCATGCGTATGGCAAAGACCCTGCAGGCCCGCCTGGACAAGGCCAACTGCGACTACGACATCATTCCCCATCCACACTCGGCCACCAGCCTGGAGTCGGCCCGTACGGCCGGCGTGCCCGCCGAGCGGGTCGCCAAGTCGGTGATGCTCGATGACCGTCATGGCAACTACATCATGGCCGTGTTACCGGCCAACCGGCACCTGGACATGACCAAGGTGCGCATGTCCGGGGCCTGGCACCTGACCCGCGAAAGCGGCCTGCCGAGCCTGTTCGGCGACTGCGAACGCGGCGCCGTGCCGGCCCTTGGCGACGCTTACCAGATAAAAATGTTGCTCGATCCGAGTCTTACTCGCCAGGGTGATGTCTACCTTGAGGCGGGTGACCACGATCACTTGATCCACATGAGCATGGAGCAGTACATGAAATTGGTGCCGCACGCCGAAGTGCGCGAGCTGTGCTGATGTTTTCACACAAATGCCAGACGGGCGTCGTGGACGGCCTGCCTGGCGCTCAGGAGGAACCATGGAAGCGCCGATCCATCCCTTTGCCGACCTGTTCAAGCAGTTGGGCTTGCCCGACGATCCCGAGAGTATCGATCAGTTCATCACCAGCCATTCTCCGCTGAAGAACGAGATAAAGTTGGTGGATGCGCCGTTCTGGACCGACTCGCAGCGTGCTTTTCTCAAGGAAAGCATCATTGAAGATTCCGATTGGGCCGTGCCCTTCGATCAACTCAACGAAGCGTTGCGCCGCCCCCGAAAATAAAGCGCCGAGCGGCACCTGACGAGTGATCGGCCGTTGCTATGCTCAGGAAAACAATAAGGGGATAGCGCGATGAAAGATCCCTATGCACCAGGTTTCTGGTGCTCCGTGACGATCCTGGGCACCCTGACGGCCAGTTACTTCTATGGCATCAGGCAGACGCAACAGATGAACCAGGCGGTGCACTTCCTGTATGCGGCTGCCGCTGTCACCGTGGCGGTGGTTTTGGTGGCGCTGACCTGGATCGCCTGGCAGCAGTTGCACCTGAACAAGCGCGAAGTGATTCAGGGACGAACGTTGCTCACCATCTGGAACACCAAGGTGGCGCTACGCCGCGTCGAGACGGTATTCGACCGCTATTTCTGGGGCAGCTACTGGCATTCGGGGCGTACGTTCGAAGAGGTCATGGGCGAGCTCAAGGGCACACCGCTGGAGCAGAGCCTTGATGCCCTGAAGCGCCAGTGTCGTGTACTCGACCGTGAAATCCATGACCACCATCACCATTGGCTGGCCAACGCCCGCGACCTGTCCAGCGTGGCCCAGGCCATGGCCCGTGAACGTTACCAGCTGGACCTGGGCGAGCCCACCTGCAGTGGCAATGGCAATACTGCTGTGCTCAACCGTGACCTGGAGGTGCTGGTGTACACCTGGTCGGCGCGCCTGCGCAGCTTCGACCATCAACTGGACGAGCTGGAGCGCGCCTACCACTAAGGGGCTTCATTCGCCGCGGATGTACTGCTCCAGTTGCTGAATCAGGCTGGCCTGTTCGGTGATGGTTTCCTTGACCAGGTCGCCGATCGACAGCAGGCCGAGCAGCTTGCCGTTGTCGACCACCGGCAGGTGACGCAGGTGACGGTCTGTCATCAGGTTCATGCAGAAATCGAGCTTCTGCTTGGGCTCCACGGTGACCACGGGTGCACTCATGATTTCGCGCACCGGGGTGGCGGCGGAAGAGCGGCCCTTGAGTACCAGTTTGCGCGCATAGTCCCGTTCACTGACGATACCCACCACCTGGTTGCCCTCGACCACGGGCAACGCACCGACGTTTTTCTCCGCCAGCATTTTCAGGGCGTCGAGCACCGAGTCATCCGGGCCGATGGTGTAAACGGTCTGGTGCTGGGACTTGGTCCTGAGGATTTGTTCGACGGTCTTCATACGGGCCTCTGCGGGTAAAAAAAGCACTGTCTCGGAGTAACTAAAGCATCCGGCACGGCGCTCTGCACGGCAATGCAGGAAACGGCATTGAGTCGATTGAAAAACGTCATTAGTCGTTATTGCCCCTACGGGCAACCCGTCGCGGCCACCTCCTGGCTCGCTTCCTTGAGTGCCGCCGCCACAGCGGCGGCATCGTTGGCGGTATACACCCGCCCGCCGGTGTTGCTGGCTGCGCAGTTGGAGCCGGTGCTGGCGCTGATATTGACCACGTTGATCCGCAGGCGTGGCTGGTTTTTGGCGATTTGTTCCGACACGCTGCACACACTGGTGCCGCAACTGTCCCGGCCATCCACGAACATCACGATCACGCCATCTCGATCGCGCCCGTTCATCTTGCTTGCGGCCGCTTGCAAGCTTATACCGAGCCCGGTCCCGCCACGTGCTTTCAGGTCGGCCACACGCTTGACCAGGTCTGCGCGCTGGCCTTGGCCGAAGACGCCGTGATCCACCGGGCTGCGGCAGCCATCGAAAGTTACCAGGCGCATGTCCACGGCGTTGTCCAGGTCGCCGATCACGGCGGTCAGCGAAGTTTTCGCCACCTCCATACGGGTGAGCCGTTGCGGCTGGTTGTTGGCCAGCAGCTCATCGACGAAAGGAATGCGCGCCAGCAAGCCGAGGTACCAAGGGTCATCTTCCTTTTTCACGCGGATGCGCTGGTCCATGGAGCCCGAGGTGTCCAGCACCACCGCAAATTCCGACGCCTGGAAGGCGCCCCCCGGGGTACAGATTGCAGTCTGCGTATAGCCCTGCCAGCGCTGGTACAGCACAGGCCAGCTGCTGTACAGCCAGTAGAGCAGGAGCAGTAACAGGCCAAACAGCAGCCAGGGCCACAGGCGCAGGCGGCGGCGTTCGGTCATCACCACGGTTCTTGTCCGGGTGGGCTTGGGGGGTGGTGCGGGTTTTGGCTTGGCCGGCGCGGGCTGTCGCGGTGCCGGAGGTGGCGACATCACGGGCGGCGCAGCGACAGGTGCCGGCTGCCCCCAGCGAATCACCAGGGGTTCGTCGTTGATGCTGTACAGGTTGGCCAGGTCGGGTCGGCCGATCAGTGTGCGCAACGCTTCGGCTGCGGGCGCCTGGCCGCGCCGTTGCAGCTCATCGGCCAATTGGCTGACGGCTGCCTGGCGCTCTTCATAGCGCTTGAGCAAGGCAGCCTGCTGCTCTCGGCCGAGCGTGGTATACAGATGCGGTTGCCCCTCCAGTTCAGACCACCATTCCAGCACACCGTCGCGGCCCTGCCGGGGTATTGCGTACAGGTGAGCGATGCCCGGCGGAAAGTGCTGACGGATCAACGCCACCCTGAGTTCGAGCGCGCTGGCAGCATCCTGGCTGGCGTGGGTGTCGCGGTTTACCCTTTGCATGGTTTGTCCTAGTCGCAATCGGCTGTGCTGGAGACTTCCTGGCTGGCAAGCTTGATGGCAGCGGCAACCTGCCCGGCATCGTTGGCGGAATAGATGCTTCCCCCCGTGCTTTGGGCGACACAGCTGGCCAGGTTGCTGTTGCTGATATCGACCAGGTTGACGCGCAACCGCGGCTGCTCGCGGGCAATCCGCTGCGCCACTGCACAAACGTCCTGGTCACAGCCATCGGCACCGTCGATGAACATCAGGATCACCCCATCGCGATCGCGACCGTTCATGGTCCTGGCCGCCACATCAAGGCTGGCTGCCAGGGCGGTGCCATCATCGGGCACCAGTGCCTGAATACCTTTGATCAACGCCGGGCGCTGGGCCAGGGTGAACACGCCATGGTCCAGCGGCGCGCGGCAGCCATCGAAGGTCACCACGCGCATGTCGATTGCCGGGTGCAGGTCGTTGATCAGGCGGGTCAGGCTGCTCTTGGCCACGTCCATGCGCACGGGGGCTTGGGTGATTTGCGCAACACGCTGCTGATCGATGTTCGGGTCGTTATTGATGTGCTTGAAGAACCATTGCTCGTCTTCAAGGGTGGTGGCCACGTTGAGTTGCATCGAGCCCGAAGTGTCCAGTACCACGGAAAACTCGGGCGGCTGTATACGGGTGTCTTTCACACAGGCGAAGGGCGTGGCGTGGCGGTTGCCAAGCCAATGCTGCAGGTAGGGCCAGCCCAACCACAAGGCCAGGGCCAGCAACAGCAGGCCGAGCAGCGGCAGCAAGAACCACGGCAGCCAGACCCAGCGCCGACGAATCACGGGCGCGGGTCGCGGTGGCACCGATGCGGGCAGCGGCTTGACGGGGGCAGGTTCGGCCCACCGCACGACCAGCGGTTGGCCGTTGATGCTGTACAGGTTGTTCAGGTCGGCAGGCCCGATGAGCTTGCGCAGCATTGCAGCATCGTTGGCCTGGCCGAGGCTTTGCAGTTTGCTTACCAGCTGGTGAACGGCTTCCTGGCGCTCGTCGTAGAGGCGCAGCAAGGCTGCCTGTTGCTCGGCGCCGAGGTCGTGGTAGCGGTGCGGTTGGCCTTGCAGTTCCGACCACCATTCGCGCAGGCCATCCTTGCCGTTGCGTGGGGTGGCAAACAGATGAGCAATGCTTGGGGGAAAATGCCTGACGATGATCGCCATGGCCTGTTCGAGCACCCGCAGGTCGTCCTTGGGGGGGCTGGTGTCGCGGGTGACCCGCTGCATGTGGATATCCTGAAAAGAGACGGCAGCCGAAGCTGCCGATGAGGTTTCACTCGTAACCCAGGCTCAGCTGAAGGCGGCTGACCTGTTGTTGTAGGGCCGCCAGCTTCTGCTTGCGGGCTTCGATCTGGGCGCTGCTGGCATTTTGCGAGGGTGCGGCCTGGTTAGCCTTGAGCTGTTGCTCCAGGCCGGCGATCTGCTTTTGCACATCGCTCTTGTTGCCATGGCGCGCCTTGAGCGTGCCCAGCAGGTCGTTCAACGATTTTTCCAGGCTGGCCTGCTGGCGCTGCTGGCTTTGCAGGTCCTGGCGGGTCGAGGCCTGCAGTGCACTCAGTTGTGCGTACACTTCGTTGAACTGGCGGTTCTGCTCCTTGGCGCTGAGCAGTTCCTGTTCGCTGTTGCGCACACCCTCGGCATAACCTCCGCCGTAATCGCAGTTGAGCTTGCCGATCAGGCTGGCGCTGCTGTCGGAGGCATTGCACTGGGAGGCAGTGGTCGCACAACCGGCAAGGCTGGCCAGCAGTGCCAGGCACAGGCAGTTACGTAGAAACATGGCGTGCACTCCTTCAGCCCAGGGTGATTGCCGAACGCTGGCTGTAGAGGCCATCGACCTCCTGCTGCAGCGAGGCGACCTTGGTGTTCATCTTGGTGATCTCGGCTTCGACCTTTTGCACTTCGGCCTGGCTGGCGCCGCCGTCACGTTCAAGCTTGGCCACCTGCTGGTATTCGGTAACGCGTTTTTTCATGTTGGTCAGGTCTTTGCGCATCAACCCGATGTTCTGGTCGATGTTGGCGATATCCCGCTGGGCCTTGGCCTTGTCCAGGGTCTTGGCTTTCATGCTCTGCTGGATGCTGGCAATTTGTTGCTTGTCGTCATTGATGACACGTTGCAGCGTATCGGTACGCTGCGCGACTTTGGCGGTTTCACCCTGCACTTCGGCAGTCATCGCATTCAGGCGCTCGGTGGTATTGGCATATTTCGCCCGGCGCTGATCGAGGTAGTAGTTGGCGCCCATGGCCACGCCGCACGCGCCGACACCGGCGATGATCGAACAGGCTGCCTTGTTGCCGGAGTTGGACAGCATGCAGGCAAGAATGCCGGCGCTGGCCGCGATGGCACAGGCCTGGAAGCCCGATGTGGTGAAGAACTTGGCATCATTGCCACTGGTCAGGCGCGGGTCCGCCGTGCCCTGGCTGCCGGTCATCGAACTGCCGGTATTTGCACAACCGGTAATGGCCAGGCAAGCAGCCATCAGCAGACCCAGCCAGGGATTGATACGGGTGGATGTCGGGAAGTTCATGGTGTGGCTCCTGGATGTCCTTGGGTCAATGTGCGACGGTCTTGCAGCTGTTCAGCCATGCATTGGCATCAATCTTCTGGGTCTTGAGGAACGACGCCTGGTTGGCCCAGTGGGTACGCAGGTAGGGCGACAGATCCTTGAGGTTCTTGTTGGCCTTGAACGAGCCGTCCAGCACCGGCACCTGGGCTTCGAGCAAGTCCTTGCCGTACAGCGAACCCGACTCCACCAGGGAGCTGGCGTAGTAGCGGCTGAGCTTGTGCAGGCGCTCCTGCTGCTCTTCGAGCTTGACCTTGCGCACGCCACAGGTCGGGTCTTCTTCGCCGGCCTTGCAGTTGGCGGCGTAGTTTTTCTGCAAAAAGTCCAGGTACTGGCCATCGTCGAGCATCTTGGTGCACAGGAAGGCGCCAAGGTTGAGGCTGGCGCGAATCGCCTGGTCACGGGCTTCCTGCTGTTGCTGGTTGCTGGCGCGCAGCTGGTTCTCGACCGTCTTGAGCTGGTTCTTGAGGGCTTCGTCTTCCACGTTGGAGGCGAGCTCTTCCAGCGCCTTGACGGTGCCTTTCTGTTTGCTTTCGGCAGCCGGTTGATCGCTGCCCAGCTTGCTCCAGCTCTTTTCGATATTTTTTACCCGGTCGCGCGAGGTCAGGGTCGGGGAAACCATGGCCAGGCGCAGGCCGTTGGTCTTCTTGGCGACTGCGCCCTCGGCGTTGTAGTACGGCTCTTCCTGACGCAGCGAGGTGCGCAGTTCACCTTCGCTGGTCAGGTAGTTGCCCCCGCGCACCACATAGCCACCGGCCTGGCCGTGCTGGCGGTCGAGCTTGTTCAGGCGGAACGGCTCGAACATCATCTCGCTGGCATTGCCCAGCATGTCATGCAGGCCCAACGGGTTGGGCTTGAGCAGCCCGCTCAGCTGCAATTGGCCGTTGGCAGACTGCGCGCCGGCGAACCACTCGTAGGCATTCAGGCCTTCGGGCATGGGGTAGCGGCCATCGCGGAACTCGGCCGTGCTGACTTGCAAACCGCCACGCGCGGCGAACTCCCACTCCACCTCGGTTGGCAGGCGCAAAAAGCCCTGGGCGCCATCTTCCCGGGGCAGCTTGTCGGGTGCATTGGCACGCAACCAGCGGTTGTACTTGTCGGCAGCCTGCAGGGCGTCCAGCCACGACACCGATACAACCGGCAGGCGCTGCTTGTTGGAGGCGGTCGGGCAGGTTTCGTCCATCAACGCCTTGTACTGCAGCTGGCTCATCTCGTACTTGGCCAGCAGGTAGTAGCGCGACTTCTCACCCTTGGCGCTGGTGAAACTGCCGGCAATGAACGCCGGGCGGGTCTGCTCGACATAGCCCCACTCGGCGCTGTCCTGGCCGATGTTGATGGGGTAGTCGTCCAGCGGGCCGGCCACCGGGATCATCACCTTGCGAAAGGCCATGGCACCGTCACAGGGCATGGGCAATACCACGTCGTCGGCGTCGGCCATGGGGTTGTAGTACTTCTCTTCCCAGGTCGCCGCTGTGGCTTGCAGCGCAAAGCCGAGAGCAAGTGGCGCCAGAAGCAGGTGGCTGTAGGCTTTAGAGTTCACGCAGGCTCTCCGCAGGTTGTATCCGTATGGCACGCAAGGCGCCGATCAGGGCGACCAGGCCGGCGACCAGGAACGCCAGCAGCAGGGCGACCACGCCATGCCATACGGTGATGTGACAAATGAAGGCGCCGGTTGCCTGGCTGCTGACCAGCAACCGGTCGAACAGCAGGCTGCCGAGGTAGTAGCTGCCGAGGCCGCCCAGGTAGCCCACCAGGCTCAGCACGAGTGCTTGAAGCACCACGTAGGCCGATACGGCGGGGCTGCTGAAGCCCAACAGGCGCAGCACGGCCAGGTGGCGGCGCTTGCGATCGATGTTGGCCAGGAAGGCGCCGACCAGCGAGGCGATGCAGCCGATCAGGGCGGCCCCGGCAATAACGCTGAAAATCAGCCCGAGCACGTGGTTGATTGCCTTGACGCTGTTGATTTCTGCCAGGCGGCTGGCGGTTTCGATGCGCTGTTCGTTAAGCCAGCGCTCCAGCGGTGCCACGCTGTCGATGTCCCGCGCATAGACCCGGGCCCGGGCGTAGCCGACGTTCAGGGCATCAAGGGCCTGGCCACTGCTTGCCCCGAGGCTGGCCACCAGATAACCGTCGCGATAGTGCTCCAGCTCCATCAGCAGCTCGGGGCTGACGAAGGCTGCAGGGCGGGCGAAGCGCACCGAGCTGACGATGGCACGCACCTGCAACGTGCGCTCGCCACGCTCGTTGACTTCGTTCAGCCGCCGGGCAACGCGCAAGCGCAGGGTGTCACCGGCCTTGGCGTCGAGGCGTTCGGCGGCACGTTCGCTGAGAATCACCTGGTCGGGCGCCAGCTCACTCAGGTCTGTTGCCAATAAGGGATCGCCGGCCCGGGTAGGGATGACCTCGACGTTGTCGGCGAAGCGGCCGTGTGCACCCAGCAGGTCGGCCTGGGTGTTCAGCGAGCGGGTCTGGCCGATGGCGAAGCCCACCTCCGGGCGATCCTGCAACCGTTGCAGCCAGGCTTGGTCGAAGTGGCCACTGCTGAGCATCTTGACCTCAAGGTTGCGGGGGTCGCTGAGCAGTTCCTGTTGCAACTGGCTGACCACCCCGTGCTTGAGGCCGAACAGCAACAACAGCGGGGCAATGACGGCGACCAGTGAGGCCGCCATGCACAAGGAAACATTACGGTCGTGCCAGAGATCGGCCAGGGATAACCGTGCCAGCAATGCCAGGCGTTTATGCCACGGGTTCAAAGCGTGTTTCCCCTTGACCGTTGATGGCACCCAGGCGCGGCAGGCCGAAGCGTTCGACCAGTGCCCAGTCGTGGGACACGATCAAGGCGCTCAGCCCTAGCTCAGCCACCAATTGCAGCAGCAGTTCGAACAGCCGCTCTGCATTGTGCGGGTCGAGTGCGGCGGTGGGCTCGTCGGCCAACAGCACCCGTGGTTCATGGGCGATGGCACGCACGCAGGCCACCCGCTGGCGTTCGCCGATGGACAGCGCTTGGGGAAGTTTGCCCAGCAGCGGTGCCAGGCGCAGTGCCTCGACAGCTTTGTCCACCGCCGTGCTGGCAGGTGGCAGGCCGAGCAGCCGGCGTGGCAGCAGGATGTTGTCGCGCACACTGAGAAAAGGCAGCAGCCCGCCGTTCTGCAGCACAAAGCCAAGCTCGCGCGAACGCAATGCCGCCAACGCGGGCTGCTGGTCGCTGGCCAGCAGGCTGGCCACATCCTGGCGTTGCGGGCCAAGCCTGTAGTGCGTCAGTTGCTCAGGCTTGAGCAGCAGGCCAATGGCCTCCAGCAGTGTGCTCTTGCCGCAGCCGCTCTCGCCCGTGATGGCACGTACTTCGCCGGGTTGCAGGCTCAGCGTGTCCAGCCGTACCCGGTGAGCCTGCGATCCTTCGCCTCGAACGACTTGTAATCCCTTGATATCGAGCATATGGGGTCAGGGCATCATTTCCAGCGGTACCGGGTAGACGTTGTCGCGGCTGTCACTGCCCGGCGCCAGGGCAACCCAGCGGTCGACATCGGCGTTGTAGCGTTGGTAATGGCGCAGCTTGGTGCTCAGGCTGCGGATGAATTTCTCCTGGGCCAGGCCATCCCAGCCCTTCCAGGTTTCTTCGTCCAGGTTCAGCACTTCGCTCTGGTAGGGCAGGTCTTGCAGGTACTCGCCAAGCACGCCCAGGTCTGCCACGCGGGTGGTCGAGCCCTGCTTCAGCTGGTTGGGGTCGGCACCCATGGTTGCTGCAACCGAGCGCAGGCGGGTGAACATTTCGTCGGGCGAAATCATGCCTTCGTTGGCGGCATCCAGGATCTGCTTGAGTACATCGCTCAGGTCGCTGAGTTGCGCCTTGGTCAGCAATACGCGCACATCGGTGGTTGGCACGTTCTGTTTGATCAGGTCGCGGTCGCTGATCCAGGCCTGGAACACCGGTGGCGCCTGGGTTCCGTTGGCCTTGCCCAGGTAGGCCAGCTGCATGGCGTGGCCAATCAGTGCGGCATCCTCGAGCATTTTCTTCTCGGCAGGATCGGCCTTGGCGTTGGTTGCGCTGCCGATGGCCGCCTCGCCCATGTAGGCCGCCCGCACTTGCTGAGTGATGGCGGCAGCCAGGCCGTCGACCTTGCGGCCAAAGGCCTCCACATCGCCGGCATTGACCGGGTAGTACAGCGAGGTGTTGGTACCCGGGTAACTCGACAGGGTACGGTACTGCGCTTCGGCGGAGCTGTGGTTCTTGGCGCCACTCGGGGTTTTCAGGTGCAGGGTGTACAGGGCCACGCCAGGGTTGCTGGCTTCGATCTTGACCTGTTCGGCGCCAAGGCCGGTGCTCGACAGCTTGTCACCCCCGTCAATGGCGCCGGCATCAGTGATCAGCACCACATAGCGGGCACCAAACTGGCTCCAGTCGATCTGGTCCACGGCAGACATGACACCGGCGTAGGCATCTTCGTTGAACTCGCTGCTGGACACCTTGGCCTGCTTCAGGTCCGCGACCTTGGCCATGAAATCGGCACCGTCTTTCACCGTGTTGGGGTCGGCGTACATCTTGCTGACGTACTCCAGGCCCGGCACGGCCTTGGTGCTGGAACGGTAGGCAACCAGGCCGAACTTGACCTGCTTGCCGAGGTTTTCCTTCTCGATCTGCCCGTACACGCGCTTGATCGCCTCACGGGTGCGATCGATGTACGGGTCCATCGAAATGGTCGAGTCGATGACGAACACCACGGCCGCACTGAACGCCTTCAACTGCTGGTTGGCAGCGGCCTGGGCAGGTGCAGGCGTTGCGGCTGCGGCACTGTCGGCCTTGCTGACCGACGCCACATTGAGAATGCGCGTGCGGAAGCCTTCCTCGGTCATCACTTCTTCGCCGCTGAGCACTGGCAGCAGGTAGAAGTTTTTCTGCAGGTCGACGAAATATTCGGGCTCTTCGGCCAGCACGCCGGGTGCCTCGGTGCCGTGCTTGAGCTTGGCGCGTAGCGGGGCGACATGGCTGACCGGGTCGGGGGCGTTGAGAATGCCTTCGAGCTGGTTGCGCTCCTTGAAGAACATCAGCCGATCACGGTTGGCGGGGTTGGTAAACGCCAGGGTCAGCTGCATTTTCCATTCGACGGTGCAATCGGCAGGCAGCCAACCGATGCTCTTGCCCTGGGTGTCAGGCCCGACCCGCAGCCACTCGCGGGCGTCAGCCTGGGCGCGTTCGTACACGTAGAAGCGGCTGAAGGTGGGTTGTGCGGCGCCAGGGGCTGCCCCGGCGTTATCGCTCAGTTTGCAGCCCGGCGTGGTCAACACGCGCTGGAACAGGGTTTTCTTGCCATCCTGCAGCAGGGGCTTGTCGGCTGCCTGCAGGGCAGGGCTGAGCGACAAGGCCAGCAGCGCGGCGCCAATGCTACGCATCTTCATGGCTTGAGCTCCTCGTAGCGCTGCTTGGCTTCGGCGTTGTTTTCATCGAAGCTGAGGATGGTCTCGTACCAGGAGGCTGCGGTGGCGGCTTCCGGCGCCTTGAAGCAGTTGCTTGGCTGGTGGTACTTGGGGTCGTATTCGTGGGCGTAGGCCGTGGCGATCTGGATGTCACCGGCATTGGCGCGGTTGGCATACAGGCGCTGGGCCACATCGCACTGGTCGTTGGCCTTGGCCAAACTGATCACCTCAAGCAGCGCTGCGCTGTCCGGTTTGCTCTGGATGCACGACTGCAGGAACGCCAGTGACGTCTGGCCTTGCATGCTTTCCAGCGAACAAGGTTTGGCCGCGTCGGCCTGTGCGACGGGCTTGTCTTCAGGCGGCACGGCTGCAGGTGCTTCGGCTGCGCTGCGGTTGAACCACCACCAACCGCCGCCGGCGGCAAGCGCCAGCAGGATCAGGATCAACAGGGGCAGCAGCCACTTCTGGCCTTGCTTGGCAGGCGCCTTCGGCGGCGGAGCCACAGGTGCGGGCTGGGGGGCTGGCGCGGCCTCGGGCTCGGGCTCTGCCGCCACTGCCGGAGCAGGCTCAGGGGTGGTCACCGCAGGTGGCTCGACAACCACCGTCGCGCTGGGCAAGGGTGCCGGGGGCGGCGATTTCTCCAGCGCTGGCCCAGACTCGACAGACGCGATGATGGCGCTGTTGATACGCACCATGCCAAGGTCGCTGCGCCCGGTCTGCGGGTTGCTGACCTCGATGCGGAAGGTGGCGGTGCCGCTGGCTTGCAGCAATGGGTTGATCAGGTTGGGGCCGATCCGCGTCTCGATGGCCGGTGCGCCTGCAACGGCAGTGAGGTTATCCAGGCGGAACCAATGGGCGACGTTGCCCCAGTGCCCGCCTTCATGCAGGAACTCATGGGACTGGCTGCTTTGCAGGGAGCATTGCAACCCTTCACTGGCGCCCTCCCAGCCGGTGATCCGCAGCAGGCCTTGGCCTGGTGTGTTCACGTCCAGTGGCAGCACATCAACTCTGATACCCATT
The DNA here is from genome assembly GCF_000498395.2 of Pseudomonas putida S13.1.2. Lineage (NCBI taxonomy): Bacteria > Pseudomonadati > Pseudomonadota > Gammaproteobacteria > Pseudomonadales > Pseudomonadaceae > Pseudomonas > Pseudomonas putida. The sequence continues at coordinate 4,833,304 of NZ_CP010979.1, read as the reverse complement.
GCAATCAACTCGCTTGAAAGGTGTTCAGCAGCACCGCCAACTGGCGTCGCTGCTCGGTGGTAATTTCCGGGTCGGCGCCGCTCTTGGCGTTTTCCTGGGTCAGCCAGGCGAGGCCCGACAGCCAGTCAACCAGGAAGCGTTGTTCATGGTGCGGAGGTTGTTCCGGCAGCATCGGCAGCTCGCCCAAGGGCACGCTCTGGTAAAAGTCGAACACCGGCTCGCGCGAACCCAGCAGGCTGTTCGGGCGTTCTGCGGCGGGTTTCTCCAGCAAGCCGAACCAGGACAGGAAGTCGCGCATGGCCAGCTGCACCGTCAGCACCTGGCGCTGGACCATCTGGTCACGGCGCATGCCGTTTAGCACCCGGCGCATGACGGCTGTGTCCAGCTGCTCGATGAACAACGGGCGGCGCACTGCGCTGACCAACTCTTCGACCAAGGCCTCGACCACTTCACGGCTGATGCGCAGGCTGACCAGGCGCATGGGTTGGGTGCCCAGATCGCGCATGTGCTTGATCCACGCCTTCAGTGCCGCGCGGACAAAGCGCTGCTCAGAAGTAAGGCGTTTGGCCAGTGGCTTGGCAGCAGGGGCTGGTGCTGCGGCAGGGGTATTGGCGAACAGGTTACCGAAGCTGATGGCCGGGGCCTTGTTGGCCGGGGCTTTGGCGGCTTGTTCCGGCTCTTCAGTGGCGTCGCCGTCAATCCCGTCGATGTCGTACACACCGCCCAGATAAAGGTCACGCAGCTGTTCGACAGGCACCTGCAAGGCATGGATCAGTTCGCTGATCGCGTCCGGGTCGGCACCCAGGTTGTCGAGCAGGTATTGGGTCTTTTCCCGCTTCTTGTTCAGCAGTTGTTCGAAATCTTCTTCGCGCCAGGTGTTCAGGCCGTGTTCCAGCAGGTCGGTGCGGCACTGTTCCAGCTGTTCTTCGATACGGGTGAGCTTGAAGTCGATGTTGCTGATGCCCCGGAAGCTGCCACTGAAGCGGCTGATCCCGCCGTCATTGAGTTCGAGCATCGCGGCCCAGGCGTCAGCCGGGTCCTTGATGTGCCGCAGCACCGACGGGCTTTGCGCGAAGCATTGTTGTAACTGTACAAGGCGCGGTGCATGGCGCTCGTTCAGGCTGGTTTCTTCGCCGTTGCCGATATCGCGCTCGATGAACGCAGTGTCCAGGCGCGGCTTGCGCACCAGGTAGGTGTTGTTGAACGGTACCCCGGACCAGTCTTTCATCCACTCCTGGCTGCCGAAACGCTCGATCATGGTCAGCTTCATCATGTTCTCGCAGCCTTCGGGCAGCTGCCCTTCGCTCAGGGCGAGGGTGTTGCCGATGAAACCATCGAGCATGGTCAGCGCCCAGATCAGGCCGGGGGTGCGCTGGCTGCGTTCTTTGGGCGTGGCGCCCTGTGTCTTGTGGATCCAGCGGGTCAGCACCGGCCCCACGCTGACCACTTCGCTTTGCTTGAACGAACTGGTGCACAGCACCAGGCCATTCATCTGCTGGGCGTCGGTATAGCGCTCGAACAGATAGGCGACCTTGCCACGCAGGATCAGGCTGGCGGCCGGGTTGACCTCTTCTACCACGTCCGGGCTTGCCGCATCTTCGATACGCAGCAACTTCTGGCGAGTGCGGTAACCGGGGAAGTCGAGCAGGTCGACTTCTTCTACGACTGGGTCCTTGGGGCTGTTGGTCAGGCGGAAGGTCATCTCGGCAGTCAGTGCCGCCAGTTGCGCGACCGACAGTGTCACGCTGCCCTGCACCTTGTCGCCCTGCAGCGGCAGTACGTTTACGGGCAGGTCGCGGCCAGTACCCAGGCGGCCGAGAATATCGACGTTCATGATGCTGTTGGCCTGGGTGTAGGCGCCGTTTTCTTCCTTCACCAGCACGCTCAGGGGGGCGTAGACGGTGTCGGGGAAACCCAGTTTCTGCAGGCTGCCAACCAGCAGCTCATAAATTTCGGTGAGGGCGTCCTGTTCGCCCCACAGGACCGAAAACAGCTTGGCCCGCTGGCGCGGGTTCAGGCGTGGCGCCAGCTTGATCACCCGTGGCCAGTAAAGCTCGTTGAGCTTGCGCACCGACTTTTCGTAGTTGCCTTTGAGGTAGTCCCACAGGGCGACCACGTCATCGCCGTTGACGCCCGGTTGCAGGCCTTCGTTATCGCGGCCCTCGAAGCCGGCCAGCAGGGTCTGGATGCGTTCGTCTGTATAGGTGTAATCCAGCTTTTCCTGGTCGAAATCCTCGAACCAGGCATTGGACAGGATCTTTGCCACTTCGATTTCGCTGAACAGCTTCAGCTCGACCGGATGGTTGGCATCCGGGCTGGGTTTGGCGCGCCGGCTGAAACGGGTGACCAGGCCGGTGGCTTCCTTGCCTAGGCCGGTCGGGTTCACATGTTCGATGAAGTCCAGGATGCGGCCGCCGAAATCGGTTTCCAGGCGGCCACTGCGGTCAGCGGCCAATGCCGAGATCAGGTACGACTTGCCCGCCTGGGACAGGCCGAAGAAGCCGATCACCATGGGTGTGGAAGCGGCACGCTGCAGGTCCTTGGCGCGGTTGCGGGCCTGGCGCAGGCGCAGGTTGAGGCCATCGGCCTCGGCCTCGACACTGGCAGCATTGCCACGCACCTGCTCGATCCAGTCAAGGGCCTCGCCGGCGCCTTTGTGAATGGCGCCCCAGGCACCCATCAACTGCTGTTGCTTTGGCGTTAGGTCGCTCATTTTCCTTTGACGTTCCCGCTGTCGAGCCAATAGTCGCTGTCACTCAAACTCATGGTCGGCATGGTGTTGAGTGAGAGTTCAAGATCCCGGTCGAAATCGAAGTCGGCATCCTGGATGTTCGATTCCAGCTTCTGGATGATCAATTTGTCGCTGATCAACCCCTGTTCGCGTTCCTCCTGGTCGAACTGCTCGATTTCCAGGCGAATGCGCAGCACTGGAGCCTCGCCGTTCTTGCCCACCGCGTGGGAAAACTTTGCGCTGCCCGAGGACGTGAAGCGCAGGGTGTACAGCGGTGAGGCAGACCAGCGTTCGGCGGCCAGCTGACGGTAGCCCAGGTGCATGTCTCCACGCATTTCCAGCCAAGGCGTACCGCGCTCCTCACCTTCGCCGACGATTGGCAGCTCAATCAGCCCCTTGTCGGACTTGAGGTCGTGGTAGAGCACGTCGGCGCGCTTGATGGTGCCGGCATTGTCGATCTGGCCAAAGTGCTTGATGATCGAGTACGGCTTGAGCGCGGCAGTGCGGAAATAGAAGTTCGGCACGCTGTGCTTGGAGCACAGCAGGCAGATCATTGCGCCCACCGAGGCGGTGCTTTTCGGGTCGTCGATCAGGCCATTGCGGTGGAACGGGTACCAGCCGCCGGTGCGGTAGTTCTGCATCGGCAGGATGCGCCCTGGCGGCAGCGGCAGGCGCTGGCGGATGAAGGCCTGGATGCCGGGCAGGCGAGAAGGGCGGCCGGTCAGCAGGAGCATGTCGCAAGGGTAGTTAAACACCACCTCGCACAATTCGCCGAGCACCTTGGTGATGTTGATCTGGCCACCCATGAAGGCGGCGTGAACGCGCTCCAGGTCGAAGACAATCGGGGTCTGCAGCAGGTTCAGAGCGCCGTCGCGGCCGACTTCGCGGCGTACGGCGGCATTGACGAACGCCAGTACGCTGTCATTGATCTGTGCCTCACCCAATACCTGCTGCCACGTCTGCTCCACGGCAGCCTGTGGTTGTGCCGGGTCAAACTGCTCATAGGCCTTGAGCAGGGCCAGGCCCAGCGGTACGAACACCTGCAGGTTCAATTGCTGGCGCAGCAAGCGCTCCTGGGCAGTGGCATCGCCATTGCCGCACAGGCGCGACATCAGGGCATCGGGTGCCGGGACACCCGCCGTGCGCAGTGCATTGGCGAAGGACGGCAGGATGAACTCCTGGATTACGTCCAGCAGGATGTCATCACCGGCAATCTTGAAGCCGTCACGGAAGCGCTGGGTCGGCACGATGTGCACGTTGGCACCGGCACCGCCACCCGCGCCACGGTCCAGGCGGTAATCGGTAATCACCAGATCGGTGGTGCCGCCGCCGATGTCGATGGTCGCCAGGGTGATCTGTTCGTGTTCTTGCTTGTCCGGGCGAGCCAGCGTGGCAAAGAACTCCTCCGGGTGGCCGGCAAAGTTCTCGTTGACCTCGTTGTACAGGTAAACCAGCTGGCCACAGCTGGCTTCGTCCCACTCCACGCGCACACTGGGGAACGGGGTACGGGTCTTGACGTCCTTGCCCTTGAATGGGTTGCTCTCGTCCTGGTGCCAGCCCAGGCTCTTCCAGACCAGGCCGATGGCCTCGTACAGGCGGTTGCTGAGCAGGCTGCGCTCGGCCTGGGGCATGCCCGGCGGCACCGTCAGGGTAATGCTGTTGAGCAGGCGCGGCACCCGCGCATGGCCTTGGCGCGAACGCTGGGCCGGGCTGTTGATCTGGGTCAGCGCCTGGGTCACCACTTCGGCCAGCATGAACGTCATCAGGTTGCTGCGCGAATAGCGCGGGTTGAAGACCGGCATGTCGAAGGGCTTGAGGTACAGCGGCTGGCCACGGTCGTTGATCAGGTTGGCGAATGGCGCGGCGACGGCCATTGGCTCCTTGTCGGTCTTGACGTAGGCGGTGTTGAAGCGCCAGCCATGGCCGTAGGCCTTTTCATCCCACAGGTAGCGTTTGGGGCTGGAGAGGCCGGTCGAGCCTTCGGTGCCGCGGTTGCGGCTGGCCAGGCGGCCAGCTTCGCCGCCGACGCGGGCGATGGTCGGCCACTGGAAGGCGTTGTGGCGGCCGCTCTTGATCGACAGGTGGTCTTTGCCAAAGGCGGCGTGGGTGAACTCGACCCGGCTCTCGAAGGCCTGGTTATAGACCTTTTCCGGCTCGCTCAGGTCGCGTAGCGCCAGTACGTAGTTATGGCGCATGCCCGAACCCGCCTGGCCATGGTCCTCGATGAGGATGCCGCAGGTGCGCGAGTTGCCGACGTCCAGCACCAGGTCCACCGGGATCGGCTTGACGATGCCATTGGCCTCGTTGGCGATCACCTTGATTTCCGGGATCTCGACTTTCGGCTTTTCGTTGCTCTGCTCGGCCGGGACCGGGCGGCGCAACAGGCTCAGCAGGTTCAGATAATGGCCAAGGTGGCGGTTGCCCTGCAGGTCGCGGTCCAGGCGTTCGCGGGTCCACTCGGCACGCGCCTCGGTGTACACCTCCGCCAGCCAGTCGCGGATCCATGTGTGGGTCAGGAACCAGCCATATTCGCGGGCACTGCAGGCCAGCTTGAACGCCACGCCGGAGCGCACGTCGTCTTCGTTGGGCGCCAGGTACGGTGCGCCGGTAACCACTGGCATGGTGCGGCTGTCGAAGCCGAGGGTGAGGCGGTGGGTGTTGCCGTCGACATCGGGCTCCGCGAGCTTGACCAGGCGCATGCGCGCCCAGTTGTTCGGGCCCTCGTCAAAGCGATAGGGCGGTGTGAAGCGCAGGACCGGTATCGGCAACCAGACCCCGTCCAGCAACTTCAGGCTGTCTTCCATGGGCAGGCGGAAGTGGCTCTCTTCGCTGGTGTCGAACTCCACCTGCACCACTTTGTCCGGCTCGGGCTCGTAGAAGTCCTTGTATTCCTTGGACCACAGCAGGCGCGTAGGCACCATGCCGTTGTTGAGCTGGACGAATTTGCCGGTCTGCTCGCCATCCGGGCCGAGACGCAGGGCGAAATCCATGAATTGAATTCCGGTATCGCTGACCAGCGTGACCGTTTCTTCGAACTGGGTGATTTCGGGCAACATCTTCTGCGTTTCTCGTCTGGGTTAGCCGGCTTTGTTCATTTGCATCGGGAAGCCTTGGGTGCCGTAATTAGCGTTGCAGTTGGTTGCGCCGCTGGCGTTGGGTGTGCAATCCACTTGTGGTAGGTCGTAGCTGCTGCCGTCGGCACAAGCGGCTTGGCCTGCGCTATTGATCGACAGCTGACCACCCTGCATGGCCGCCGATACCGGCGCCTGGCAACGCACGCCGTCCGAGCGGCTGACCGTGGCCTGGCCTTTGCCATTTTCAAACTCGTACTTCAGGCGCAGGGGCTTGCTGGTACCCGCTTCCTGAATACCTGTTCCTGCCCACTTGCCATTGAGGAAGTCAGCGTTGCCATCGGCCGCATCTGGCGGAATGCTCAGCTGGTTTGGCTGGGGTGGTTGGTTGCCGGCTTGCTCGTCGGGTATCTGTGGTGGCGCGGGAGGCGTGTTTTCGGGCTGCAGGGCATCGGGGGTGTCGGCCGTCTGCTCTGGCGCAGCCTGTTCGCCCGGCGCTTGCTGTGCCTCTGGTGTGCCTTCTGGCGTGTTCTCGGCAGTACCCTCTTGCGCGGGCGCTTCGCTACCGAGTTGTGGCGCTTCGCCGCCTGCGTCGGGCGGGTTCGTCGGCACGCTGGACGGACCACCTGCAGGCGTCAACTCGCCTGGGGCAGGCCCGCTGGCATTGCCGTGCGGAGCGCCGACAAGGGCCGACGGGGCCCCTTGGGTCCTGGAAAGGGTATCGACCTGAGTAGAGGAATCGCGGCCAATGTCCGGGATGCCTGGACCGGAAAGGTTGACCCCAGGGATGCAGCCGCGCAGCCCGAACAACAGCAGGAGCAGCAGCGCCAGCAGCAACAGCAATGGCAGCAGCCAGCGCCAGTTGCGCCACCACGGCAGGCGTGCGACGGCAGCGGCTGGCGCAACCGCTGCTGCTGCAGGCGCGATGGGGGCGGCTGGCGGTACCAGCGGTGCGGCCACGGGTTCGGCGATGGGAGCGGTGCGCGGATACAGGCAGTGCAGGGGCTGTCGGCTGCGCTCGGCACCGGCATGTATAAAGCCCCAGAAGGTCAGTACAGGGCGGCCATCGACCAGGTAGACGAAGTTTTCGTCAGGGAAGGGCACCACACAGGTCAGCAGCTTGCCGAACACCGCGTTATCACCTTCGGCGGCCTTTCTGGCCGTTGCCGAGGGTTGGCCGTTGGCGTCCAGGCCAAGCAAGGTGTTGCTCAGGGCGTTGATCTTGCTTTGCAACACCTCGAGCTGCACACGTGCCGGCGCGCGTTCTTCCTCGGTGGCGCTGCTCCAGGGGATGACATCGCCTGGGCGGTCACTGTACCAATCGATGGTGCGGCCCTGCTCATCGCTCTGCGGGATGGCCAGGTGCTCGATCAGCTCCGGGTGCTCCGGGTACTTGCGGCGAATCGCTTCGCGAATCTGCAAAGCAGCGCGATAGACGGGTTGGCCAGTCTCGCCCAATGCGGTGAAGTGCTCACTTCTACCGCTGCGTAGTAATACTCCGCGCATCCTTGTAGACCTACCTAGTCTATTAGCCGAATCCATTCGGTATCCATTAAACAATACCGAAAAACCGAGCAACACTAATGGCAAAGTGCTTTTTTCGTCAATTCATATGGATGGCTTTTTGACGTCAAAGGACGTTTTATCCGGTTACACTCCCCCTGGTCCGATCAACGGCATCGGCAACTCATCATCGACGAATGGAGCACGAAGAGCATGAGCCTTTGGGATGACCTGAAGAAAAAGGCCTACGATGCCAACCCGGAGCTGGCCGCCAAGGCCGCCCAGGCGTTGGAGAAGGCCCGGGACCTGGCGGTGGAGGCAGGGCAGAAAGCCGCGCCCTTGATCAAGGAAGCCAGTGACAAGGCCGCGGGCTATGCCCAGGAAAAGACCCCCTTGCTCAAGGCCCAGGCCCTGAAGGCGATTGACGATGCCAAGCAGCGTCGTGCCCAGTTGCAAGAGCAGGCCAAGCGCGACAAGGCCGCGCGCGCGGAAATGATCCGCACCATGTATGACATCACCTTAACCCCGGAAGACGTCAATTTCGTCGAGGAGCCGTTCAACCATTTTGAGCGGCAGTTGATGTTCTTCGTGCGTAACGGCGAGGTGCTGGAAAGCGAAAAGCGCAACCAGACGCACCTGGACGCCCACCACTCGCACCGCACCACCGGTGGCCACATGTGGAAGGGCACGGGTCATACCGGTAGCAGCTCATCGACCATGCAGGTCACTGCGCACAATGTTCAGGAGCACGAGTTCTGGGTGCGCCTGGAGAATGGCACCGAGGCGTGTTTCCAGCTGAACAACAATGGTGTGCGCCTGCGCCCTGGGCAGTATGTGAGCATGGCGTTTGTGCGCAACGCCAACCAGGACATGGGGCAGATGGTGGCGCTGTACAACCATAACGCCGGGCAAAACTTCGTGACCCTCTCGCCGAGGCAGATCAACCAGCAGTTTCAGCTGTACTTGAAAGAGCCCGGCATTTTCAACGCCAACGAAGTGAACAGCACGCGCGACAGGCTGCTGCAGGCGCTGGACAAGCGTCTGGGCGAACTGGCCAGGTACATGGCGCTGCACGGTGACAGGCGTGCCGGCCAGCTGATAGAAGCGCAGGCGGAATAAACGAAAAAGCCCCGGGAGATTTCCCAGGGCTTTTTGATATGGCGCACTCGGCGGGATTCGAACCCACGACCCCTGCCTTCGGAGGGCAGTACTCTATCCAGCTGAGCTACGAGTGCAACGCGCACGCATGATACCCATCTGTGTCGTTGACGTCCATCGCCTTGATCTGTGGCCTTTTTCCTCTTTTTGCGCAGGCGGCGTTTGCGGGCCGCTGGCCTGCGCAAATTTATCTATCCATATGCGATATCAATATTTCCCACACCCTTCTTATGCCCTCTATCCTCTGGTCACAACTTGTTATAACAAGTCATCGATCAGCGAAGAGACCCCATGGCCGAACTGCTCCCCCTGTCCCCGGTACCGCTCTATACCCAGCTCAAGGAACTGCTGCGCGAGCGCATCCTCGACGGTAGTTATCCACCGCATAGCCGCATGCCCTCGGAAAGCGAACTGGGCAAGGCCTTCGACGTCAGCCGCATCACCGTGCGCCAGGCGCTGGGCGACCTGCAGAAGGAAGGGTTGATCTTCAAGATCCACGGCAAAGGCACGTTCGTCGCCAAGCCCAAGGCGTTCCAGAACGTCAGTACCTTGCAGGGCCTGGGTGAGTCGATGACGCAGATGGGCTACGAAGTGATCAACCGCCTGCGCAGCTTCCGCCATGTCCCGGCCAATGCCTTGGTGGCCGCGCGGCTGCAGGTCGAGGAGGGCAGCCTGGTGACCGAGATCCGCCGGGTACGGCTGATCAACCGCGAGCCGGTATCGCTGGAGCTGACCTGGCTGCCCAAGGCCGTCGGCGAAAAACTGGAGAAGGCCGACCTGGTCACCCGCGACATCTTCCTGCTGCTGGAGAACGACTGCGGCATCGCCCTTGGCCACGCCGACCTGGCCATCGATGCGGTACTGGCCGACAGCGACCTGACCCAGGCCCTGGATGTAGAAGAAGGCTCGCCGATCATGCGCATCGAGCGCCTGACCCATGCGGCCGATGGCACGCCGCTGGACTTCGAACACCTTTACTACCGCGGCGATGCCTTCCAGTACCGCCTGCGCATTGATCGCCAGAAAGGGGGCAAGGCATGAGCATCCAGACCCAGGACTACGACATCATCGTCATCGGTGGCGGCACCGCCGGGCCGATGGCGGCGATCAAGGCCAAGGAGCAAGACAAAAGCCTGCGCGTGCTGCTGCTGGACAAGGCCAACGTCAAGCGCAGCGGTGCCATCAGCATGGGCATGGACGGGCTGAACAACGCCATCATCCCCGGCCACGCCACCCCCGAGCAGTACACCAAGGAAATCACCGTGGCCAATGACGGCATCGTCAACCAGGCCACCGTGCATGCCTACGCAACCCACAGTTTTGAAACCATCGAGCAACTCGACCGCTGGGGCGTGAAGTTCGAGAAGGACGAGACGGGCGACTACGCGGTGAAGAAGGTTCACCACATGGGCGCCTACGTGCTGCCCATGCCCGAAGGCCACGACATCAAGAAGGTGTTGTACCGCCAGCTCAAGCGTGCCCGGGTGGAGATCAGCAACCGCATGGTCTGCACCCGTGTGCTGCTCGATGGCGAAGGCGCCGCCGCGGGTGTGTTGGGCTTCGACTGCCGCAGCGGCGAGTTTCGGGTGGTGCGGGCCAAGGCGGTGATCCTTGCCTGCGGCGCCGCCGGGCGCCTGGGCCTGCCGTCGTCGGGTTATTTGATGGGTACCTACGAGAACCCGACCAACGCCGGTGACGGCTACGCCATGGCCTACCATGCAGGCGCCGAGCTGGCCAACCTCGAGTGCTTCCAGATCAACCCGCTGATCAAGGACTACAACGGCCCGGCCTGTGCCTACGTCACCGGCCCGCTGGGTGGGTACACCGCCAACAGCAAGGGTGAGCGCTTCATCGAGTGCGACTACTGGAGCGGCCAGATGATGTGGGAGTTCCACCAGGAGCTCGAAGGCGGCAATGGCCCGGTGTTCCTCAAACTGGACCACCTGGCCGAAGAGACCATCCAGAACATCGAAGAGATCCTGCACAGTAACGAGCGCCCCAGCCGTGGCCAGTTTCACGCAGGGCGTGGCACCGACTACCGCCAGCACATGGTCGAGATGCATATCTCCGAGATCGGTTTCTGCTCCGGGCATTCGGCGTCGGGCGTGTGGGTCAATGAAAAGGCCGAGACCAGCGTCAAAGGGCTGTATGCCGCGGGCGACATGGCTGCGGTGCCGCACAACTACATGCTGGGCGCCTTTACCTACGGCTGGTTTGCCGGTGTGAACGCCGCGCATTACGTGGCCGGGCGCGAACTCGCCGAGGTCGATGCCGAACAGGTCGAACGCGAGCGCGCGCGGGTGTTTGCCCCGCTGCAGCGTGAGCATGGTCTGCCGCCAGCCCAGGTCGAGTACAAGCTCAGGCGCATGGTCAACGACTACCTGCAGCCGCCGAAGGTGACCAAGAAGATGGAGATCGGCCTGGCGCGCTTTGCCGAGATTGAGCGTGACCTTGAGCAGATGAAGGCCAGCAACCCCCATGAACTGATGCGTGCGATGGAAGTGTCGGTGATTCGCGACTGCGCCGAGATGGCGGCGCGCGCCTCGCTGTTCCGCGAGGAAAGCCGCTGGGGGCTGTACCACCACCGGGTGGACTTCCCTGAGCGCAACGATGGCGAGTGGTACTGCCATTGCCACCTGAAAAAGGGCGAGAACGGTGAAATGACCAGTTTCAAGAAGGCCGTCGAACCCTACCTGATCGCCCTGGATGCCGATGAGCAGACCGCCTATGACCGGTTGCGAGTGAAGGCTGATGCAGCGTGAATGGGGCCGCTTCGCAGCCCAATCGCCGGCAAGCCAGCTCCCACAGGTACTGCATCGGCGGTGAAGTCTGCACCCTCCTGTAGGAGCTGGCTTGCCGGCGATGGGGCCATCAGCCTCTGCAAAAAACAGAACGAGGGCCACAGGCCCCAAGGACTCCGTGAAATGGCCTACCAGCCGCAAGAAATCTTCTTTCGCAGCAGCGCCCCGGTCACCATCGACGAAGACAAATGCATCGCCGAAAAAGGCTGCACCGTGTGCGTCGAGGTCTGCCCCATGGACCTGCTGGCGATCAACCCGGCCACGCAGAAGGCCTACATGGCTTTCGACGAATGCTGGTACTGCATGCCCTGCGAGAAGGACTGCCCCACCGGTGCGGTGAAGGTCGACATCCCGTACCTGCTGCGCTGATTCATCCTGCCATCCGGCGAACCACCGGACGCCCTCCTGCTGTGCCCCTCGTTTCCCACCACCCAAGCCGGGAGGCGGAGACGACGCCAACTCTTATAACGATTCGAGGGGAAACACCCATGCGCCTTGTTGCAACCGTGGCCGGCCTCGCGCTGGCGCTCACTGGCCTGAACGCCAGCGCCGAAACCATCCGCATCGCCATCGGCACCCAGGACACCACCATCAACTGCGCCACCGGTGGCCTGCTGATCCGTGAGCTGGGCCTGCTGGACAAGTACCTGCCGCACGACGGCAAGTACAAGGACGCCACCTACCAGGTCGAGTGGAAGAACTTCACCAGCGGTGCGCCGCTGACCAACGAAATGGTCGCCGGCAAACTCGACTTCGGCGCCATGGCCGACTTCCCGGGGTCGTTCAACGGGGTTGCGCACCTGGATGCCGGCAAGCGCAGCCTGTTCATCAGTGTGCTGTCGGGCAGCGTGCATGGCAGCGGCAACGGCATCGTCGTGCCCGCCGCCTCCAGCGTGCAGTCGCTGGCGGAGCTCAAGGGCAAGACCATTTCCGTGCCGTTCGCCTCCACTGCCCACGGCATGCTGTTGCGCGCCGTCGCCGCTCAGGGTTGGGACCCGCAGAAGGATGTGCGGATCATCGCCCAGGCGCCGGAAATCGCCGGCTCCGCCCTGCGCAGCAACCGCATCGAAGCCCACGCCGACTTCGTGCCGTTCGCCGAGTTGTTCCCCAACCGCGGCTTCGCCCGCAAGATCTACGATGGTGCCCAGGCCAACGCACCGACCTTCCATGGTGCCTTGGTCGATGCCGACTACGCGCAGAAGTACCCGGAAGTGGTCACCGCCTACCTGCGCGCCAGCCTTGAAGCCGACCGCCTGATCGCTGCGCAGCCTGAGAAGTACAGCGAGTTGATCGAGAAGGTCACGGGGATCGAAGCCGAGGTCAATTACCTGTTCCACGGCCCGCTCGGCCTGCAGACCCGCGACCTGACCTGGAAGCCTGAATACCGCCAGGCAGTGGCTACATCCATCGATACGCTCGAGCTGCTGAAAAAGACCGACCGTGGCCTGGACACCGACAAGTTCATCGACGACCAGTACATCCGTGCCGCCTTCAAACAGGCTGGCCTGGACTACGACAAGGCGCTGAAAGACTACGACCCACTGCCACTCAAGGCCAATGACGCGCTGACCGGCAGACCGATCACCGACTTCAGCCGCCTGGCGCAGATCTGGGTGCGCGGTGAAGACAAGGTCCGCCACTACGCTTCGCCGGAGGCCGCCCTTGGTGCCTTGGCCCAGCTGGAGCAGGAGGGCAAGGACATCCGCGCCATCTACGCCCAGGCCGCCGACAGCGGCATCAAGTTGCTGGCCAACCAGGCCTGGTTCGTGCGCAACGGTAAAGGCGAGCTGGCGGCGTTCCTGCTCAAGGGCCAGGCCGAGCAGTATGCCAAGGCCCATGGTGGCGAGGCGCTGGACTTCGTCAGCGCCAACCAGAAGCTGGTCGCCCAGCGCTGACCGGGAGGCACCGACATGACCCGCAACCTCAAGCGCTGGCCGGTGCGCCTGGCGTCGCTGCTGGCCTGCCTGCTGTTCTGGCAGCTGGCGGCAAACGTGAAACTGGACCTTGGTCTGCTGACGTTCACCTATGTCCCCACACCCAAGGCGGTGCTGGACGCTGCCTGGCAGTTGCTGACCTCCAGCACCCTGCTGGCGCACCTGGGCAGCAGCCTGTCGCGGGTATTTGCCGGTTATGCCACTGCGGCACTGGTTGGCGTGGCCCTGGGGTTGCTGATCGGCCGCTCGAAATGGGCGGAAGACACCCTGCTGCCGCCGCTGGAAGTGCTGCGGCCGATTCCGGCGGTGGCGTGGATCCCGCTGGCGATCCTGATGTTCCCGTCGTCGGAACTGTCGATGGTGTTCATCACCTTCACTGGTGCGTTGTTCCCCATCCTGCTCAACACCGTGCACGGCGTCGAGGCCGTCGACCCGCGCCTGGTGGCATCGGCGCGCAGCCTCGGCGCCGGGCGCTGGGCGATCCTGCGCGAGGTGGTGTTGCCTGGGGCGTTGCCGAGCATCGTCACCGGCCTTGCCATCGGCATGGGAACGTCATGGTTCTGCCTGGTCACTGCCGAGATGATTTCCGGGCAGTTCGGCATCGGCTACTACACCTGGGAGTCCTACACCTTGCAAAACTACCCGGACATCATCGTCGGCATGCTGCTGATCGGCGTGCTGGGCATGGGCAGCAGCGCCCTGGTCAAGCGCCTGGGGGCGCTGGCCACGCCGTGGTACCGCACGCGGAGGGCCAGTTGATGAACAGTTATCAACAGGCGCCGGGGCGTATCGATGGTCGTGGCCTGTCGATTCGCCTGGGGCACGGCAGCGAGGCGTTCGAGGCGGTGCAGCGCCTGGACTTTGCCGTGGAGCCGGGCGAGTTCGTCTGCATCCTCGGCCCCTCCGGTTGTGGCAAGTCGACGTTGCTCGGCGCCCTGGCCGGGCACCTGGTGCCCAGCAGCGGCCAGTTGAAGGTGGACGGTCAGCCCGTTGCCGGGCCGTCACCGCAGCGGGGCATGGTGTTCCAGCACCACACCTTGCTGCCCTGGCGTAGCGTGCTCGACAACGTGGCCTTCGGCCTGAAGATGCAGGGCCTGGGCCGCGCCGAACGTCACCGGCAAGCACGTGAAATGTTGCAACTGGTGGGGCTGGCCGACTTTGCCGGGCGCTGGCCCAGCCAGCTGTCCGGCGGTATGCAGCAGCGGGCCGAAATCGCCCGGGTGCTGATCAACCGCCCACGGCTCTTGCTGATGGACGAACCTTTCGGCGCACTGGATGCGCAAACCCGTGCCCGCATGCAGGAGCTGTTGCTGGATATCTGGGCCAGCATCCGCACCACCGTGGTGTTCGTCACCCACGATATCGACGAAGCGCTGTTCCTCGCCGACCGCATCCTGGTGATGAGCCCGCGCCCTGGTCGCTTTATCGAAGACCTGCGCCTGGACTTTGCGCGCCCACGCCGCGCCAGCCTGCTGACCAGCCCTGAATTCACTCACCTCAAGCGTCACTGCCTGGCGTTGCTGCGCCACGAGGAAGGCCGCGAACTGCCGCGCCTGACCCCGCTGGGCCTGCCGGACACTGACCACCCACCGCTACGGATCGCGCTATGACTGACCGAACGACCGACAACCCCGACATCCTTGCCCTGTTGCCTCGCCTTGATGCCACCGATGCTGGCGTGCGCCGCATCGCCCTGATCGAGCTGGCCGACCTGGAAGACCCGGATGGCTTGCCTTGGCTCACCGATGCCCTGCTGGTGGACGCCGCCGACGAGGTGCGTGCCGAGGCCGCGCGCCTGCTTGAGGCCTGGGAAGAACCCGAAGTTGTGCAAGCCTTGTGCGCTGCGCTGGCCGATGCCGCCGAGCCGGTACGGCTGGCAGCAGCGCAGAGCCTCAGCGAACTCAAGAGCCTTGAGGCCGGCCAGCTGATCCTCCCGTGGGCCAAACACGCCGATGCCTTCGTCCGCGCCAGTGCCCTGCGTGCCTTGCGCGAGCTGCGCCTGGAGGATGCTGCCGAACCTGCGCTGCTGGCGCTGGCCGATGACGACGCCGCCGTGCGGCGTGAGGCAGTGGGCATTCTGGGCTGGCTCAAGCACCAGCCGGCGTTGCGGGCGTTGGCAGCGCTCGCCGAGGCCGAGCCGGACACCGAGGTACGCCGCGCGGCCATCGGCGCGCTGGGCCTTGCCCGCGACAACTCGGTGTTGCCTGCGTTGGTGGCGGCATTGACTGACCAGGCCTGGCAAGTGCGCGAGGAGGCCGCCACCACGTTAGGCAAAGTCGGTCAGGACCAAGCAGGCCCGGCGCTGGTGGATGCCCTTGCCGATGACTTCTGGCAGGTACGCCTGCGGGCAGCGCGCTCACTGGGTCGGCTGCGCTATGCCGCTGCACTGGACACGCTTGGCGCGTTGCTTGGCCATGGCATTGCCAACCTGCGCAAGGAAGCGGCGCTGGCCCTGGGCGAGCTGGGCCGGGCGCGTGCCTTGCCGGTGCTGCAGGCCGCCGAGGCCGACAGCGACCCTGAGGTGCGCAAGGCGGTGCGGATTGCCCTGGCGCAACTGCGCGGGGCTGCCTGATGAACGCCCCGCAAGCTATTCGCAACTTGCGCGGGCCAGGGCAGTTGGTACTGCAATGGGAAGACGGCGAACACAGCCTCAGCCATACCCGTTTACGCGGTGCCTGCCCTTGTTCACAATGCCGTGCGGCGCGGCTGTCGGGTGCGATCAGCCTGGTGCGCGACGATGTGCGTGTGGAGCGGATTACCTCGCAGGGGTACGGCGTGCAGCTGGTGTTCAGCGATGGGCATGAGCGCGGGATCTACCCTTGGGCTTACTTGCGTGACCTGGTCATTCACAATGCAATCAGCTCCGGCCGCAGCCCTTCGACCCGTCGCACCGGCGGTGGCAGGTAGCCGCCATCCCCGGTGATCTGGTGCAGCACCTTCTCGCGTAGCCCATGCAGTGCAACACCGGTGCGCAACCGTGGGTGCGGCAGGTCTATCTCGACCACCGATTTGATCCTGCCCGGGCGTGGTTCCAGCACCACAACCCGATCAGCCAGGTACGTCGCCTCCTCGGCATCGTGAGTCACCAGCAAGGTTGTGATACCTGCCCGTTCGCGAATGGCCAGCAGCTCGTCCTGCAGTTGCTGGCGGGTCAGGGCATCCAGGGCGCCGAACGGCTCGTCGAGCAGCAGGATACGCGGGCTGGCTACCAGGCCACGGGCAATTGCCACGCGCTGCGCCATGCCGCCCGACAACTGGTGTGGATAAGCCGATTCGAAGCCGACCAGCCCCACCAGTTGCACGAATTCATGCACCCGCCGGGCGCGTTCACCCTGAGTGAGCGACTCGTTGACCAGCCCCAAGGCAATGTTCTGTTCCACGTTCAACCATGGGAACAGCCGGTGCTCCTGGAACACGATGCCGCGTTCGCCACCAATGCCGCTGACAGCGCGGCCATCGACGCGGATGCTGCCGCTGTATTCGGTATCCAGCCCCACCAACAGCCGTAGCAGGGTGGACTTGCCGCAACCGGAAGCCCCGACGATGGCGATGAACTCGCCCTCGTTGATCGACAGGTTGAAGTTGCGGATAGCCTCGAGCGGCTGGCCGTCCACGCTGAATACCTTGCCGACCCCCTCGAAGCTGACAATAGGCGGGGTGCTGTCGGGCTGGTTGGCCGCCTGCAGGTGCGAAGTGTTGAATGCGTTCATGCGGTTCTCCAGCGCGTGGCGCGCGATTCAAGGCGTTGTCCAAGGGTGCCGAGCAGGGCGCCGACCAGGCCGATCAGGACCATGGCGGCCATCACCTGGTCCATGCGGAACAGTTGCTGGGCGCCGATCATCAGGCTGGCGATGCCGCCGTCCGACGGCATGAAGTATTCGGCGCCGATGGTGCCCAGCCAGGCGTAGATCAGCGACAGGCGCAGGCCGGCGAAAATCGCCGGTGCCGCGCCAGGCAGCACCAGCAGACGCAGGCGTTGCCACAGGTTCAGGCGCAGGGTGCGGGCCGCTTCGCCCAGTTGTGGCGAAAGGCTGGCGATACCGCGCTGGGTAGCGATCAGCAGCGGGAAGAATGCGGCCAGGCCAACGAACACAAGCTTGGCCCCTTCACCCAGGCCGAACCACGCAGTCAGCAATGGCACCCAGGCGAACAGTGCAACTTGGCGCAAGGCCGACAGGCTCGGCCCGAAGAGGCGTTCGGCTGTGCTGGAAAGCCCCAGCAGCAATCCGCCCAGCAAGCCCGCGGCGCCGCCCAGCAACAGGCCGCTCAGGGTGCGTTGCAGGCTCAGCAACAAGGCTTGCGGCAGCGACCCATCGGCCAGGCCGACCAACAGCGTGCGCAGTACCTCAAGTGGCGAGGTGAGGATGTTCGGGTCAACCCAGCCAAAGCTATTGCTGGCCTGCCACAGCGCCAATAGCCCCAAGGGCAGCAGCAGGCTTTGCCAGCCGCGTGGCACAGGCCCGCGCTGCTGCTCGCCAGTGGCCGGCTGCGGCCAATACAGCAGGCGCTTTTCCAGGGCTGAGAAGCTGCGCTCCAGCACAGCGCCGACCAGGCCGATCACCAGAATGCACAACATCACCAGGTCGAGCATGAACAGTTGCCGCCCCCACACCATCAGGTAACCGATCCCTTCGCTGGAGGCCAGCAACTCGACCGCCAACAGCGAGGTCCAGCCGGTGGCCAGGGCCAGGCGCACACCCGTGAGGAAGGCGGGCAGGGCAGCTGGCAGTAACAGGCGCAGGAGCAGCAGGTGCCTGGGCAGGCGTAGAGCCGCAGCGGCCTCACGCAGTTTTGGCTGGGCATCGCGCACACCCACCAGCGTGTGCAAGGTAACGGGGACCACCACGGCTTTTACCAGCACCACCAGCTTGAGCAGCTCGCCGATGCCGAAGAACAGCATGAACAACGGAATCCAGGCCAGCGTAGGGATCTGGGCCAGCGCCACGAAGGTCGGCAGCACCAGCCTCTGTGCCCGCCGCGAAGCCCCCAGCCACACACCCAGCAGCAAGCCGCTGGCAATGCCCGCCGCCAGCCCCCAGAACAGCCGTTGCAGGCTTATCCACAGGTGCCCCCACAGCTCCCCGGAGCCAAACTCCAGCGCGCTCTGCCACACCAGCGCCGGTGCCGGCAGGATCTGCTCGCTCATCCAGTGCTGCCGGCTCGCCACCACCCACAGCAGCGCAATCAGCACAGGTAACAACCAAGGCAACAAGCGCTCACGGCCTATGTGGGAGCGGCCTTGTGTCGCGATAGGGCCGCGAAGCGGCCCCCGAAGCCACCTCCGATTCCTGCTCAGAACTCCATTCATCAGCCATCTCTCGAAGCGTTGTTAGGTTATTCACTTATGGAATTAGAAAAACCAAAAAGTGACTTTCAAGAGATAAGAGCATGCGCCCCGTGCATACGGAAGCCCCCCGCCGTTGCGTTTTCCTCATATTTTCCATGCGTTTTCCGCAAGCTCCCCGCAGGCCCGCATGCCGCTTGGTTTATGCCTTTCAGTTACTAAAAAATGAAGTTTTGATCTTTGTAGGTTCTAACCAGACCTGCCTAGCTTCTGGCCAAAGCGCCGGCCTTCGCCGGTGGCAGCCTGCCAAGGAGCCTTGCCATGAAAACCCCGTTGCGCCACCTGATCACCGCCCTTGGGCTGGCCTTCACCCTCGGTGCCCACGCGGCTGAACCCGCCAAGCCAGAAAGCATCCGCATCGCCGTGCCCGACCTCAGTGCCGGCAGCAAGCCCAGCGCCGGTGGGGTGGTCGATGTGCTGCGTGACCAGCAGCTGCTAGAGAAGGAATTTGCCAAGGACGGCATTCGCATCGACTGGCATTTTTTCAAAGGCGCCGGGCCTGTGGTGAACGAGGCGCTGGCCAACGGCCAGGCCGACTTCGCCTATCTGGGCGACCTGGCCGCGATCGTCGGCAAGGCCAACGGCCTGGACACCCGCGTGTTGTCGGCGGGGGTGCGTGGGGTCAAAAGCTACCTGGGCGTGGTGCCCGGCTCTGGCATCAAGACCCTGCAGGACCTCAAGGGCAAGCGCGTGGCGGTGTTCCGCGGCACAGCCAACCAGCTGTCGTTCGCCAGCGCTCTGGCCAGCCAAGGGCTGACCGAACGCGAGCTGAAAGTCATCAACCTGGACTTCAACGCCGCCAACGCCGCACTGGCCGCCAAGCAGATTGACGCCACCTGGGGGCTGTCCAACCTGCTGTCGCTGCGTGAGCGCGGGCTGGTCGAACTGCCGGTCAATTCGCGTGACCTGGAAGGCGCCGGCAGCACCCAGGCAGTGCTGCTGGGCACCGGCGATTTCATCCGTAAATACCCCGAGCTGGTCCAGCGCCTGGTCAACGCCCAGGAGCACGCCAGTACCTGGCTGCGCGATGAACACAACCGCCAGGCCTATATCGATCTTGTGGCCAGCAACGCCAACTGGCCGCGCACCATCCTCAGCGATGACCTGGCCAAAGAAGACCTTGCCCACTACTTCGACCCGCGCCTGGACGCTGACTTCGTAGGCCAGTTGCAGAAGGGCGTGGACCTGGCTGCCAAGGAGCGCCTGATCCGCCGTGGCTTCCAGGTCGCCGACTGGGTCGAGCCACGCTTCCTCGATGCTGCGCTGAAACAGGAACAGGCCGTGCAGGCCGCCCGCTAAACCTTCAAAAAACCCGACAATGACCGCAAGGACCACGACCATGAGCAATGCCGCCCTGGCCACCGCGCCACAAACGCTCGAACTCGACATTCACCCGGTTGCCGGCCGTATCGGCGCCGAAATCCGCGGTGTGCAACTGTCCGCCGACCTCGATGCCGCCACCATCGAGGCTATCCAGGCTGCACTGGTACAGCACAAGGTGATCTTCTTCCGCGATCAGACCCACCTGGATGACCAGAGCCAGGAAGGCTTTGCCAAACTGCTCGGCGAGCCGGTCGCCCACCCCACCGTACCGGTGGTGGATGGCACCAGCTACCTGCTGCAACTCGATGGCGCCGAAGGCCAGCGGGCCAACTCCTGGCACACCGACGTAACCTTCGTCGACGCCTACCCCAAGGCCTCGATCCTGCGCAGCGTGGTAGCGCCGGCTTCGGGTGGCGATACCGTTTGGGCCAACACGGCTGCGGCTTATCAGGAACTGCCCGAACCGCTGCGCGAGCTGGCCGACAAGCTGTGGGCGGTGCACAGCAACGAATACGACTATGCCAGCATCAAGCCGGATGTCGACCCGGCCAAGCTGGAGCGCTATCGCAAGGTGTTCACATCGACCGTTTACGAGACCGAGCACCCGGTAGTGCGTGTGCACCCGATCAGTGGTGAGCGGGCGCTGCAACTGGGGCATTTCGTGAAGCGCATCAAGGGGTATTCGCTGGCGGATTCGCAGCACCTGTTCGCTGTGCTCCAGGGGCATGTGACGCGCCTGGAAAACACCGTGCGCTGGCGCTGGCAGGCGGGGGACGTGGCGATCTGGGATAACCGCGCGACGCAGCATTATGCGGTGGATGATTACGGCACCCAGCCGCGTGTGGTGCGGCGTGTGACCTTGGCAGGGGAGGTGCCGGTGGGTGTGGATGGCCAGTTGAGCCGGACTACCCGTAAAGGCTGATATTGCCGGGGCCGCTTTGCGGCCCTTTCGCCGGCAAGCCAGCTCCCACAGGTACCTCACAGGTAACTCACAGGGCAGGAGGCAGCGGTGATCTTGTGGGAGCTGGCTTGCCGGCGATTCGGGGGCGAAGCCCCCGCCCGTCACAACCCGGTATCACAGGCGATCAACTGCCTGACCAGCCCCTGCGCCAACGGCGACAAACCATACCCCACCCGGCTTACCACCCCATAGCGGGTATGGCACGCCTCTTCCTGCTCGGGCGTCAGGTCTGCCAGCTTCAACTTCACCAACCCGCCCTCGCGTTGATATGGCCGCAAGTTGGCATTGCAGGCAATGCCGATGGTGTCCGAATGCATCACCACATTCAGCAACGCATACCCGTGCTCGCACTCCACCGCTGGCAAGAAGTCCTGCCGCCCGCTGAGGTCGCTGAGGATCTTGCGGATGTTCGGCGGGCGGAAGGTAGTGGCCATCGGGAAGTCGAACAGGTCGCGCGCCTGCACGGCCTCCTGCTCGGTCAGCGGGTGCCCGGCGCGGCAGCAGAAATGCCAGCGCTGTGGTGTCAGCTTGTGCACCTGGTAGTCCGGGTCAGACTCGAACTGGCGGGTGTCGGCGACAAAGAACTCGATCTCTTCGGCCACCAGCTTGCGGTTCAGCGCCTGCCAATTGTCCACCTGGAAGCAGGTGCGCGCCGCCGGGTACTCGGCCACGAAGCGCGCTACCGCGCGCGGCACCAGGCCGCCGGCTGGCGCAGGGCCGGAGCCAAAGCGTACCACCCCGGTGGTGGCGCCATTGAACTGGTGGATCTCGTTGACCAGGTTGTGCGCCCCATGCACCAGCCGCCGCGAATGCTCCAGCACCAGCAAGCCTTGGCGCGTGGGCGCGAGTTCCTTGCTGGCGCGGTCCACCAGGCGGCAGCCAATGTTGTGCTCCAGGGTCTGGATGCTGCGGCTGAAGGCCGATTGCGACAGGTTCACCGCCGCGGCAGCGGCCACGAAACTGCGGTGCTCGACAAGGGCGATGTAGTGGCGCAGCTGACGCAGATCGATATGCATTTTTTACATTAAAACCTTCGGTCAAATGCAATTGCTGACAAGGGTGAGTCCCCTTATAAAGGGTGTTACTTATTCCACTAAATATGAATTACAAATATTTATATCACTTAAAAGAATATAAGCCCGACTGACCGCGATTCGGTTCCGCCAACGGAAATGCTCGCCAGGGCCCACGCCTCAAGGAGCATTTGCATGTCCGGACTTTCCCGTTGGCCTGCGCGCGCGTCGCGTTTCACCTTGCAACCCTTGGCCGCCGGAGTGTTGCTGGCGGCGTCCTCTGGCAGCTTCGCCGAAGAGCCGGCCAGCGCCACCCCGGCGGTAGAGCAGGAAGCCAAGCTCGGCACCGTCACGGTCAATGCCCGCCGCCGTGAAGAAACCGCGCAAAGCGTGCCCACGCCCATCAGCGTGCTGGACAGCGAAACCCTGGAAACCCAGCGCATCTACCGCGTGCAGGATTTGCAACAGCTGGTGCCCAGCACCAACGTCGCCTACGTGCATGCACGCCAGTCGAGCATCTCGATCCGTGGCCTGGGCAACAACCCGGCCAGCGATGGCCTGGAAGGCAGCGTCGGCATCTACCTGGACAACGTCTACCTCGGCCGCCCGGGCATGGCGGTATTCGACCTTCTGGATGTGGAGCAGCTGGAAGTGCTGCGCGGCCCGCAGGGCACGCTGTTCGGCAAGAACACCACGGCCGGCGTGCTCAACATCACCACGCGCAAGCCCACCTTCCACCGCGAAGGCAGCATCCAGCAGTCGATTGGCGAAGACGGCTATCTGCAAACCCAGGGCAGCTTCTCGGGGCCGATCAGCGAAACCCTCGCCGGGCGAATCAGTGCCTACCGCACCGAAGACGACGGCTATGTGAAGAACATCCACAACGGTGACGACCTCAACGGCGGCAAGCGCCAGGGCTTTCGCACCCAGCTGCTTTTCAAGCCCAGCGAAACGTTCAACCTGCGCTGGATTGGCGAATACAACGAAGAAGACTCCAACAACGGCATCCTCAGCCTGTACAGCACCGGCCCCACCATCAATGGCGTCAACCGCTACGAAAGCCTGGCTGCCCAGGCGGGTGCGACGCTGGTGTCGGGCAAGGACCGCAAGGTCAATTTCGACGCCGACCAGCAGGTGACGGTGTTCCAGGGCGGCACTTCGGTGGAGGCCAACTGGACACTGCCCAATGATTTCACCCTGACTTCGATCACTGCCTACCGCTGGTGGGACTTCACCCCGCGCAACGACGATGGCCTGGACGTGCCGGTGTTCTACAGCGCCGGGGTATCGGTACGCGACAAGCAGTACTCGCAAGAAATCCGCCTGGCTTCACCTACGGGTGGCGCCTTCGACTACGTGCTGGGTGCCTACTACTTCAAGCAGGACCTGGACAACAAATCCTTCACTTACTACGGGCCGCAGGCGGATGTCTGGAACCTCACCCCGGCCGGTGCGCTGAACAACGTCAACACCATTGGTGACGGGCACATCGATACTGACAGCTATGCGCTGTTCGCCCAGGGCACCTGGCATGTTACCGACCGCCTGGATTTCACCGCCGGCGTGCGCGGTACCTATGAAGAAAAGAGCGCCTGGGTAACCCGCGATGCACCTGACGGTGGTGCGGCTGTAACCGGGGCTGCTGCCACCGCGCGCCAGGCGCGGATAGGGGCCTACGATTCGGGTGACCTCAACCAGTACAGCTTCAGCCCTTCCGGCTTGCTGGGCCTGAGCTACCGCTTCAACGAACAACTGCTGGGCTACGCCACCCTGACCCACGGCGAGAAGTCGGGTGGCGTCAACCTTACCGTCGGCGCCGCACCACGGCTGGGTACCGATTCGCTGCTGGTGGGTACCGAGCGGGTCAACAACGCCGAACTGGGCCTGAAAAGCACCCTGTTCGACGGTCGCCTGCAACTCAACAGCAACCTGTTCTGGGCCGAGGTGCATGGCTACCAGGCCAACGTCTACGACCAGATCAACCGCGTGCAGTACCTGGCCAACGCCGGCAGCGTGCGCTCGCGCGGCCTGGAGTTCGAAGCCACGGCGCTGCCGATCCGTGGCCTCACGGTCAACTTCAACGGCTCGTGGAACGACGTGCGCTACACCGAGTACAAGGATGCTCCATGCCCGCCTGAGGTGAGCCTGGCCAATGCCACCGCCACCTGCGACCTGTCCGGCCACCAGGTGGTCGGCGCCTCCAAGTACATCGCCAACCTCAACACCCAGTACAAGTGGCAGGCCACCCAGCACGTCGAGCCCTACGTCACTGCCAGCTACGCCTTCCGCTCGAAGGCCGTGGGCACCATCGACGATTCCGATTTCGGCCAGATCCCCAGCTATGCGCTGGTCAACCTTTCCGCCGGTGTGCGCCTGGACCAAGGCGATGGCGTGGTCGACCTGTCGCTGTGGGTGAAAAACGCCGGCGACAAAACCTACTTCACCAGTCTGTGGAACTCCGCCAACGGTGGCTATGCCGGCGTGCTCGGCACCCCGCGCACCTTCGGCGCCACCGCCCGTTACGACTTCTGAGCACAAGGAGCTTTGCCATGAATGCCAAGACCGAAACCCCTGCACTGCCTGAAGGCGCCTGCCTTACTGCGAAAGTCCCGGAGCGCGACCAAGCGCTGCTCGGCGACGTGGTGGTCAACCCGTACCGCCTGGCGCCGCTGACCGCGATCATCCGCGACGGTGGGCGCAGCCTGAGTGATGCGCATGTGCGTGTGCTGGGGCGTGGCGAGCGCGGTGTGGACATTGTCTATGACGTGTCTGACCGTTCGTTGTGGACCTACGGCGGCATCCCGGTATTCGGGCTGTATCCGGACTACGTCAACCAGGTCGAGGTGACCTACAAGCTCGACGGCGAGCGCATTCGCGAGCAGTACCAGATCTACGCCCCTGCCGTGCGCCTGCCGGTGGTGGCCAGGCAGACCGCCGCGCTGCCGGAGGTGCAGCCGGTCAAGGTGGCGCCCGGCTTTGAAAAGCGGCTGTACCTGTTCAACCACCTGCAGGGTGACATCCCGGGCGGCCGCGCCTTCAAGTGGAATGCCCTGGGTGGCGCAGCGGAATGGGACCAGGTGGGCAACAACTGGATTGCCGACAGCAATGGCGATGTGCGCTGGTACCTGGATATCGAGCAGATCCACGACTCCAACCGCCGCGACGGCCTGGGCGGCACCATGGGCTTCCAACAGACCCGCGACGGCAAGCTGATCTGGGGCCAGGGCCAGACCTACTCCAAGTACGACCTGCTGGGGCGGCGCATCTGGCAGCGGAGCCTGCCCGACAAGTTCGCCGACTTTTCCCACGAAATCCGCGAAACCGCCAACGGCACCTACCTGCTGCGGGTGGGCACCAGCGACTACCGCCGCCCCGACGGCAAGCGTGTGCGTTCGATTCGTGACCACATCATCGAGGTCAGCGAAGCCGGGGACGTACTGGACTTCTGGGACCTCAACCAGATTCTCGACCCGTACCGTGGCGACTTGCTGGAAACCCTCGGCAAGGCAGCGATCCAGTTGCCCGAAGGGGTGCAGAGGCAGGACGACCGCCTGGCCAACGAACTGGCCGAGGGTAACCTGCCCTTTGGCGACACCCCGGGTGTGGGCACCGGGCGCAACTGGGCACACGTCAATGCCATCGATTACGACGCCGATGACGACAGCATCATCGTTTCAGCACGGCATCAGGGCGTGGTGAAGATTGGTCGCGACAAGCAGGTGAAGTGGATTCTTGCCTCGCCCCAAGGCTGGCCTGAGCGCCTGCGCGACAAAGTGCTGACACCGGTTGCGAGCGAAAACTTCGACTGGTCGTGGACCCAGCACACCGCCTGGCTGACTGGCAAAGGCACGCTGACCGTGTTCGACAACGGCTGGGGGCGCGACTTTGCGCCGACCAAGCTTGCCGGCAACTACAGCCGGGCGGTGGAGTACCGCATCGACGAAGCCAAGGGCACCGTCGAGCAGGTGTGGGAGTACGGCAAGGAGCGCGGCGACGAGTGGTACAGCCCGGTGACCTCGGTGGTGGCCTACCGGCCAGAGACCGACACCCAGTTCATCTACTCGGCTTCGGTGAACTTCCTGACCCCCGAGAAACTGACCACCACCGTGCTCAACGAGGTGCGCCGCGGGACCCAGGAGGTGCTGGTGGAGCTGAAGGTGCACAGCCGGCAGCCGGGCAGTGTCGGCTACCGGGCACTGGTGATCGACCTGGCCAAGGCATTCTGATCCATCCCCTTCGGGAGGGCCGTCGGTCCTCCCTTCACATTTCCTTCAGCTCATTCGTCTAACCTGTACCGGCCTCTTCGCGGGTAAACCCGCTCCCACAGGGACCCCACAGATTTCAGAGGCTGTGAGGTCCCTGTGGGAGCGGGTTTACCCGCGAAGAGGCCAGTTGCCATCACGCAGAATGATGAATTTTCCGCCCGGCTGTTCAACCATTCGTTCTTTTTTTCGAACAGCCTATTGTCCAACACCCCAGCAGCCGCTTAGCATTCGTTTGAGATTTCAAACGCTCGATGCCCTGCCTTGGGCGCTTTTCAACAATCAACAATTCGGGAAGCCGACATGCAGCTCAAAGACGCTCAGTTGTTCCGCCAGCAAGCCTATATCAATGGTGAGTGGCTGGATGCGGACAATGGCCAGACCATCAAGGTGACCAACCCGGCCACCGGTGAAGTCATCGGTACCGTGCCGAAGATGGGCACCGCGGAAACTCGCCGCGCCATCGAAGCCGCCGACAAGGCCCTGCCGGCCTGGCGTGCACTGACCGCCAAAGAGCGTTCGGCCAAGCTGCGTCGCTGGTTCGAACTGATGATCGAGAACCAGGACGACCTGGCTCGCCTGATGACCACCGAGCAGGGCAAGCCACTGGCTGAAGCCAAGGGCGAAATCGCCTACGCCGCCTCGTTCATCGAGTGGTTCGCCGAAGAAGCCAAGCGCGTCTACGGTGACACCATCCCGGGCCACCAGCCAGACAAGCGCCTGATCGTCATCAAGCAGCCAATCGGCGTTACCGCGGCCATTACCCCGTGGAACTTCCCGGCTGCCATGATCACCCGTAAAGCCGGCCCGGCCCTGGCCGCTGGCTGCACCATGGTGCTCAAGCCTGCATCGCAAACCCCTTACTCCGCCCTGGCCCTGGTCGAGCTGGCACACCGTGCCGGTATCCCGGCTGGCGTGCTGAGCGTCGTTACCGGCAGCGCTGGCGAAGTTGGCGGCGAACTGACCGGCAACTCCCTGGTACGCAAGCTGTCCTTCACCGGCTCGACCGAAATCGGTCGCCAGCTGATGCAAGAATGCGCCAAGGACATCAAGAAGGTTTCCCTGGAGCTGGGTGGCAACGCCCCGTTCATCGTGTTCGACGACGCCGACCTGGACAAGGCGGTCGAGGGCGCGATCATCTCCAAGTACCGCAACAACGGCCAGACCTGCGTCTGCGCCAACCGTATCTACGTGCAGGACGGTGTCTACGACGCGTTCGCCCAGAAGCTGGCCGCTGCAGTTGCCAAGCTGAAGATCGGTAACGGCCTGGAAGACGGCACCACCACTGGCCCGCTGATCGACGGTAAAGCTGTCGCCAAGGTTCAGGAACACATCGAAGACGCCGTCTCCAAAGGCGCCAAGGTGCTGTCCGGTGGCAAGCTGATCGAAGGCAACTTCTTCGAGCCGACCATCCTGGTCGACGTGCCGAAGACCGCAGCTGTCGCCAAGGAAGAAACCTTCGGCCCACTGGCGCCGCTGTTCCGCTTCAAAGACGAAGCCGAAGTCATCGCCATGTCCAACGACACCGAGTTCGGCCTGGCTTCGTACTTCTACGCCCGCGACATGAGCCGTGTGTTCCGTGTTGCCGAAGCCCTGGAATACGGCATGGTGGGTATCAACACCGGCCTGATTTCCAACGAAGTAGCACCGTTCGGTGGCATCAAGGCTTCGGGCCTGGGCCGCGAAGGTTCCAAATACGGTATCGAGGACTACCTCGAAATCAAATACCTGTGCATCAGCGTCTGATAGCACGGTAAAGGCTTTACCTCTGCCAGCGGGGCGCGAGAGCGACGTCTCGCTGGCCTTTTTTACATCGCAGTACCTGGTGGCCAGGGCGTTTACGGCAGTCGATCAACGAATACTGTGCGCGAGCACTCCCAGCCACCCCCGAATAAAAGCGCCATTCCTGTCGGCGCAATGAGGGCATTATGAGCAAGACCAACGAATCCTTGATGCAACGTCGTGTAGCCGCCGTCCCACGTGGCGTTGGCCAGATCCACCCGATCTTCGTCGACACCGCGAAGAACTCGACCGTGATCGACGTTGAAGGCCGCGAACTGATCGACTTCGCCGGCGGCATCGCAGTACTGAACACCGGCCACCTGCACCCGAAAGTGGTTGCAGCCGTGCAAGAGCAGCTGACCAAAGTCAGCCACACCTGCTTCCAGGTGCTGGCCTACGAACCCTACGTAGAGCTGTGCGAAAAGATCAACAAGCTGGTACCAGGCGACTTCGACAAGAAGACCCTGCTGGTTACCACCGGCTCCGAAGCCGTTGAAAACGCCGTCAAGATCGCCCGTGCCGCCACCGGCCGTGCTGGCGTCATCGCCTTCACCGGCGCTTACCACGGCCGTACCATGATGACCCTGGGCCTGACCGGTAAGGTCGTGCCGTACTCCGCTGGCATGGGCCTGATGCCAGGCGGCGTGTTCCGCGCGCTGTTCCCGAACGAGCTGCACGGTGTGAGCGTTGACGAAGCCATCGCTTCGGTCGAGCGTATCTTCAAGAACGACGCCGAGCCTAAAGACATCGCTGCGATCATCCTCGAGCCAGTACAAGGCGAAGGCGGCTTCCTGCCAGCGCCGAAAGAGCTGATGAAGCGCCTGCGCGCCCTGTGCGACCAGCACGGCATCCTGCTGATCGCCGACGAAGTACAGACTGGCGCTGGCCGTACCGGTACCTTCTTCGCCATGGAACAGATGGGCGTTGCGCCTGACCTGACCACCTTCGCCAAATCCATCGCTGGCGGCTTCCCGCTGGCCGGTGTGTGCGGCAAGGCCGAATACATGGACGCCATCGCCCCAGGCGGCCTGGGCGGCACCTACGCCGGTTCGCCGATCGCTTGCGCCGCGGCCCTGGCCGTGATCGAAGTGTTCGAAGAAGAGAAACTGCTGGACCGCAGCAAGGCTGTGGGTGAGCGTCTGACCACCGGCCTGCGCGAAATCCAGAAGAAGCACCCGATCATCGGCGACGTCCGTGGTCTGGGCTCGATGATTGCTGTTGAAGTCTTCGAGAAAGGCACTCACACCCCGAACGCTGCTGCTGTTGGCCAGGTTGTTGCCAAGGCACGTGACAAGGGTCTGATCCTGTTGTCCTGCGGCACCTACGGCAACGTTCTGCGTATCCTGGTACCGCTGACTGCCGAAGATGCACTGCTGGACAAAGGCCTGGCCATCATCGAAGAGTGCTTCGCTGAACTCGCTTGATGTGACGTGCTTCTGAAAAAACCCGCTTCGGCGGGTTTTTTTTGTGCCCTGAAAAGCCATGTGGCGCTATGGTTGTCGGAGGACAGGCTTTGGAAGCTGCGACGGACTGTGTGTCAGGCTATTCAGGAGTAGTTGGCGATGAGCGCTGTAGACCCCACCCCCCCCAGCGTACTGATTGTCGAGGGCGACCCTTGGGTGCGTGACATGCTCAGCGAGATGCTGCTCAGCGTGCGCTGCGATGCCCGCCTGCAGGTATGCGCCGATGGGTCGCAGGCACTCAGCGCACTGTCCAGCAAGCCAGACCTGATTATCGCCGCCCGCGAGCTGGCCGGTGTCGATGGCCTGGACCTGTTGCGCAAGGTGCGCGCCAAAGGGCCGGGGTTGCCGTTCATCCTCATGAGCAACCGCAGCGACAGCGCCAGTGTGCACGAGGTGTTGCCCCTGCACCCTACCGCCTACCTGAGCAAACCACTGAACCTGGACAACCTGCGCAAGCGCCTGGAAGAGCTGCTGCTGGCCGTTGGCGAAGAAATCGCCTGCCCCGTGCCGGCCTTGCAGCCAGGTGCCAGCTTGCCCGCCTACCTTGAGCAGCGCCGCGCCACCGCCGATGGCGGGCCGCTGTTGGCCGATGTGCAGGTGGCGATCAAGCGGGCGCTCAACCCTCAGGGCCTGAACCTGAAGGTGCTCGAAGAGGAGGTGCGTAACGATCCGCAGGTTACCGCCGTGTTGATCGCGGCCGCCAACAGCGCCGCGCTGCACCGTGAAGCGCCGGTGCAAACGTTGCTGCAGGCCCTGAACAAGCTTGGCAGCACCCAGAGCATGAACCTGATTCTGGGCATGACCCTCAAGCGCAGCGCGCGGCTCAGCGACCCGTTGCTGGCGCAGCACGCAGCCGGGTACTGGGACCTTTCACTGCATACGGCCGAATATGGCCGTACCTTGGCGCGCATGCTCGAGCTGGACGAAGGGCGCTGCTATTGCGCGGGGTTGCTGCATTGCCTGGGCGATCTGGCGGTGTTGCGCTGCCTGCAAGAGTGGCGGTTGGCCGGGGGCGAGCTGGACGAACGCGACGTGCAGCAATCGCTGGAAGCGTTTGGTGCGGCATTCGGCTCGGCGCTGCGTACCCGCTGGCGTTTGCCGCTGGCCTTGCGCGAATTGATCGCGGCGATCTACCAGTTGGGCGGTGGCGTGTATTCGCGGGAGATCCTGGCCATGAACCTGGCGGGGCAGTTGTCGCGGCTGCCGGCCGAGCAGGGGCTGGAGAAAGTGGCCAGTGGCAAGACCGCGCGCTTGCTCAAGCTTGGCCTGCCGGAGCTGAACCGGCTGCGCAAGGTGGATAACCCGGAGGTGAAGCCCCAGGAAGAGCCTCCTGTGGCGGAGGCTGAAGCGCCCAGCTGAGTTTTTGGGGCCGCTCTGCAGCCCTTCGCGGGCTTGCCCGCTCCCACAGGGGCAGGGTGTTCCTGCCGAACCTGTGGGAGCGGGCAAGCCCGCGAAGGGCTGCAAAGCAGCCCCAGTTATACCTTTCCAGCGGGGGATGGGTCAGCCGAGGACGATCTGGTTCTTGCCCTGCCGCTTGGCCTGATACATCGCCGCATCGGCCCGGGCATACAGGCTGTCCAGGGCCACATCTTCTTCGGTCAGCCCGGTCAGCCCCTGGCTCACGGTCACCCCGTACGTCTGCTCGCCATGGTTGAAGCTCAAACGCTGAATCTGCCGCTGCAAGCGTTCGGCAATCTGCTCGGCCACTTGCGTGTTGCAACCGGGGAACACCGCCGCAAACTCCTCGCCGCCAATGCGCCCGAACAGGTCGCCACGGCGGAGCACGGCCTTGCCGCTGTCGGCGATGTGTTGCAGCACCTGGTCGCCTTCCTGGTGCCCGTAGCTGTCATTGATGCGTTTGAAGTCGTCGATGTCCAGCAGCAGAAAGGCCAGCGGCGTACCGTCTTCCCGGGCGCTGTCAAAGGCCTGCTGGGCGCATTCGAAGAAGTGCCTGCGGTTGCTGCTCTGGGTCAGCACATCAGTGGTGGCCAGGCGCTGCAGTTCGCCTTCAAGCTGTTTCTTCTCGGTGATGTCTTCGGCGATACCGACAATGATTACCCGGTCGCCCTCGTGTTGCTGGTTGATGTAGCACTTGTCGCTCAGCCAGCGCAGTTGCCCGTCGGCATTCAGGATGCGGTACTCGCGGTCTTCCACCGAGCCCTTGAGCAGCACCTGGGCCAGGCTGCGTTCGGCAAACTCGAGGTCGTCAGGGTAGATGCTGTCGCGCCATTCGTTGTAGTCGGCCAGCACCAGGCTGGCCGGGCGGCCAAAGATGCGCTCGTAGGCGGGGCTTACGTACAGCACCTGACGGGTTTCCCAGTCGAAGGCCCACAGCACCGCGTTAACGCTGTCCAGCAACGAGCTGAACAACTGGTCGCGCTCGCTCAGGCGGGCTACCTCGCCTTGGGCGTGGAGTAGCGCCAGTAAAGTCTGGGCGGCTTCGGGAGGTGAGGTGCCGGGCAATGTCGTTGGAATGTTCTTGGCCATGTGCACGAAGCGGGTCTCGACGTAAAAGCGTGCGGCCAGCATCTGGCCCGCCACGCGGGCGATGTGCCAAATTTGAGTGGCGTCGAGGTGGCTAAGTTCCGAACGGCACGCACCGCAATGGGGCGTGCCGATCAACGGCGGTCAGGCGCCAGTCGGGCGCAGGGAGTAGGTTTTCAGTTGTGCTGCGAAGTCGCGCAGGGCGTGGATGCCGCTGGTTTCGGCCTCGTGTATCCAGTCCTTCATGGCAGCCAGCATGTCGTGGCCGTTGGCGCTGGTGCGCGCCCAGATCTGCTGCAGGGCCAGGCGTTTTTCGTAAATGGTCTTCAGCGCCTGGCTATGGGCAAGCATGGACTCGATACGCACATGGTGGCGGTCTTCCAGCAGGCTGGTTTCGCGCGACAGCAGGCGCTTGGCGCGGCGGAAATGGTGGCGCACCGAGGCGTCCACCCGGGCCAGTTCCTGCTTGACCAGCGGGCCGATCACCAGCTTGCGGTACTGGGCCATGATCTGGAAGCGGTTGTTGAGGATGGCCATGGCAGTGTCCATGTCCAGGCTGGCCTTGCCCGCCACGCGGTGGGCGATGGGTGCCACGCGCTGCACCTTGGCCAGGCGCAACAGGCAGAACAGGCGGATCCACGCCCAGCCCATGTCGAACTCCCAGCGCTTGACCGACAGCTTGGCCGAATTGGGGTAGGTGTGGTGGTTGTTGTGCAGCTCTTCGCCACCGATGACGATGCCCCATGGCACCAGGTTGGTGGCAGCGTCGCGGCATTCGAAGTTGCGATAGCCGAGCGCGTGGCCCAGGCCGTTGACCACGCCGGCGGCCCAGAACGGAATCCACATCATCTGTACTGCCCAGATGGTGATGCCGGCGGTGCCGAACAGCAGCAGGTCGATCACTGCCATCAGCACGATGCCACCCAGCTTATAGCGCGAGTAGAGGTTACGCTCGATCCAGTCATCCGGGCAGTTCTTGCCGTAGATGCGCAGGGTTTCGGGGTTGCGCGCCTCTTCACGGTACAGCTCGGCGCCCTTGCGCAGCACCGTGCCCAGGCCCTTGTACACCGGGCTGTGCGGGTCGTCGGGGGTTTCGCACTTGGCGTGGTGCTTGCGGTGGACGGCGGTCCATTCGCGGGTGTTCTGCGCTGTGGTCAGCCACAGCCAGAAGCGGAAGAAATGCTTGAGCGCGCCATTGAGCTCCAGGGCCCGGTGCGCGGAGTAGCGATGCAGGTAGACCGTGACGCTGACAATGGTCACGTGGGTCATCAGCAGAGTGATGCCGACCAGTTGCCAGGCCGACAAGTCGAGCAGGCCGTTGTACCACATAGGTGTAAATACCCTCGAAATGCGGGGGGGAAGGGCTGATTATCCCTTGGCGGGGAAATAAAACCAGTCAAAGCTGACCACGCGATGTTTCACGCGGTCGAGGTGGGAGCGGGCGCGCCCGCCCCCATAGAGCACCAGAACCTTTATAATCGCCCTTCCTTTCTGATGGCCAATCCCACCCGACATGTCTGTTTCCGTTCGCGACGCCTTGCGCATGGCTGCGCTGTATGTGGTGCTCTCGATCCTCTGGCTGGCGCTGGCCGAGGTGATGCTGCACGGCATGACTGACGACCCCCTGGCGCTGACTGTGGGGCGGCAGATCAATGTGGTGTTGTGGGTGCTGTTCAGCGCCGTGCTCATTTATGTTTCGCGCGTGAGGCTGTTGAACTTCATCGGCATTGGAGCACGCTTGCGTGGGGAGGACCGGGAGCGGCTGCGTATGGCTGCTGCAGTGTTCGACAGCACCCTCGAAGGTGTGCTGGTCACCGACCGCCAGGGCCTGATCGTGCACGTCAACCGCGCCTTCATGCGCATCACCGGCTACCAGCAGGACGAGGTGATCGGCCAGCGCCCGAGCAAGTTCAAATCGGGCCGCCATGGCCAGGCGTTCTACCAGCAGATCTTTGCCACCCTGGCCGCGCGGGGCGAGTGGAGCGGCGAAATCTGGAACAGGCGCAAAAGCGGTGAGATCTACCCGCAATGGCAGACCATTTGCGCCATCCGCGATGACGACGGTGAGCTGAGCCATTACGTGGCGGTGTTCAGTGATATCAGTGCGATCAAGCATTCGGAGCAGGAGCTGGCCTACCTGGCCCACCACGATCCGCTGACCGGCCTGCCCAACCGCCTGCTGTTCAGCGACCGGGTCGAGCAAGCCCTGGCGGCCGCCCAGGCCAACAAGCGCGGCTGTGCCCTGTTGTTGCTGGACCTGGACCATTTCCAGAGTATCAATGACGGCCTGGGCCACACCATCGGTGACCAGTTGCTGAAGCTGGTGGGCGAGCGCCTGGGCGAGGTGCTGGGCAACGGCGTGACCCTGGCGCGCCTGGGCGGCGACGAGTTTGGCGTGCTGGCCGAAAACTGCCAGCAGGTCGGCCAGGCGGGCAAGCTGGCGCAGTGCATCATCGAGCGTATGCGCGAGCCATTCCTGCTCGAGGAAAATCGCCTGTTCATCAGTGCCAGCGTCGGTATCAGCCTGTTCCCCAGCGACGCCTTGAGCGCCGAGCAGTTGCTGCGTAATGCTGACGCAGCGTTGTACAAGGCCAAAAGCAATGGTCGGGCCTGCTATGCGCTGTACACCGAAGAGCTGACCGCTCACGCCCAGCACCGGGTCGAGACCGCCGGTGAGCTACGTCGGGCCCTGGAGCAGGACGAGCTGCGGGTGTACTTCCAGCCGGTACATGACCTGGCGACAGGCCGGCAGGTCGGGGTCGAGACGCTGGTGCGCTGGCAGCACCCGCAGCGCGGCCTGGTGCCGCCGGGCGAGTTCAT
Organism: Pseudomonas putida S13.1.2; assembly: GCF_000498395.2. NCBI lineage: Bacteria > Pseudomonadati > Pseudomonadota > Gammaproteobacteria > Pseudomonadales > Pseudomonadaceae > Pseudomonas > Pseudomonas putida. The sequence continues at coordinate 4,798,654 of NZ_CP010979.1, read as the reverse complement.
CCCGATTGCCGAGCGCACCGGGCTGATCGCCGAAATCGACACCTGGGTGCTGCGCCAGGCCTGTCGGCAAATGGTGCAGTGGCAGGCCGAAGGCCGGCAGTTGGCGTTTGTGGCGGTGAACATCTCCAGCCGGCTGTTTGGCCAGCACGAGCTGTACCGGCAGATTGCCCAAGTGCTGCACGACACCGGCCTGGCCCCGGCCCTGTTGGAGCTGGAAGTCACCGAGAGCGCCGTGATGGAAGACCCGGAAGTGGCGCTGGAGCAGTTGCACCGATTGCGAGAGCTGGGCGTGACCCTGGCCATCGACGACTTTGGCACCGGGTATTCGTCGTTGCTGCGGCTCAAGCGTTTGCCGGTGCAGAAGCTGAAGATCGACCAGGGTTTCGTTGCCGGGTTGCCCCTGGATGAAGATGACATCGCGATCGTGCGGGTAATCATTGCCCTGGCACGCAGCATGGGCATGCAGGTGCATGCCGAGGGCATCGAACAGGCGGAGCAGGCCAGCTTCCTGCTGCAGGAGCAGTGCCAGCTGGGGCAGGGGTACTGGTTCGGGCGGCCGGTGCCGGCTGCGGATCTGCGCTGGGATTGAGGGTATGTCCGGCGCAGGTCGTGCAGCGCCTGTGGGATCGAGCGCCGCCCGCGCGGCGCATCGCGAGCGAAGCTCGCTCCTACGTTTGTTTCGGACCAGTTACGCCAGTGCCATTGCTCGCGACCGCCTTGTTTGCCCGACGCGAGACAGAAGTGGACGGCAAAACGGCCTCGCGCAAAATCCCCCAGTAATAATTGGCCCGAAACAGATGTAGGAGCGAGCTTCGCTCGCGATGCGCCGCGCGGGCGGCGCTCGATCTCACAGGCGCTAAATCTCTCAAGCCTAATATCTCAGCGCTTGTTCAGGCCCTTCGCCAGGCGGTCCCCGCCCAGCTGGATCAACGCCACCAATGCCACCAGCATGGCAATCACGGTCAGCATGATCTGGCTGTCAAAGCGCTGGTAGCCATACCGATAAGCAATGTCGCCCAAGCCTCCGGCACCGATTGCCCCGGCCATGGCCGAGGAGTTGATCAGGGTCACCAGGGTAATGGTGAAACCCCCGACGATGCCCGGCAGCGCCTCGGGCAACAGCACGTGCCAGACGATGTGCCAGCGCCGGCAGCCCATGGCCTGTGCAGCTTCCACCAAACCATGGTCGACTTCGCGCAGGCTGACCTCGGCAATGCGCGCAAAAAACGGCGTGGCGGCAATGGTCAGCGGCACCACCGCCGCCCACACCCCGTAGGTGGTGCCTACCACCAGGCGGGTGAAGGGTATCAGCGCGACCATCAGGATCAGGAACGGGATCGAGCGGAACAGGTTGACGAAGGCGCCCAGCACCCGGTTCAGCAGCGGTGCTTCGAATATTCCGCCCTTGTCGCTGGTGACCAGCAGCACCGCCATAGGCACCCCTACCACCAGGGCAACCAGTGACGACACGCCGACCATCAGCAAGGTATCGAGCAAGCCTTCCAGCAGGCGATCAAACCACATGGCCCAGTACCTCCACGTCCTCGGCCCAGCGGCGGGCACGTTCCAGCAATTGATGGGTGTCGTGCGGCGAGTGTTGCACCGACAGGATCAGTTGCCCCAAGGCATGCTCGCCGATGGTTTCCACGCCGCCCTGCAGCAGGCGCACGCTGCCGCCCAGGTCGTTGAACAAAGCAGACAGCTCGGGTTCGCCGAGCAGGGTCAGTTTCAGCACCACAGCGCTGTCGCGGCTTGTCGGGCTGGCCCGCAAGCTGGCTTGCAGCGCGGCAGGCAACCTGGCCTGCAACGGCGCAAGCAGGGTGCGGGTGACCTCGTGGCGTGGAGCACCAAACACCCGCCAGACTTCGCCCTGCTCGACAACCTCGCCGCGCTCCAGCACGACCACCCGGTGGCAGATATCGCGGATTACCGCCATTTCGTGGGTGATCAGCACGATGGTGAGGCCCAGGCGCTGGTTGATGTCGCGCAGCAACTCAAGGATCGAAGCGGTGGTTTCCGGGTCCAGCGCCGAGGTAGCCTCGTCGCACAGCAGAATCTCGGGGTCGTGCACCAGCGCCCGGGCAATGCCGACGCGCTGTTTCTGCCCGCCGGAAAGCTGCGCCGGGTACACGTGGTGCTTTTCCTCCAAGCCGACCAGCTCCAGCAGCTCGCGCACCTTGCGTTGGCGCTCGGCCTTGGCCACGCCGGCCACTTTCAACGGCAGCTCGACGTTCTGCCACACGGTCTTGGCCGACATCAGGTTGAAGTGCTGGAAGATCATGCCGATGCGCCGGCGCAGGGCCACCAGGTGGTCCTCGTCGAAAGGTGCGATGTCCACCTGGTCGATCAGTACCCGGCCCTGGCTGGGTTGCTCCAGGCGGTTGATGGTACGCAGCAGTGAAGACTTGCCGGCACCGCTGCGGCCGATGATGCCGAAGATCTCGCCATGGCGGATGTTCAGGTCGATGCCTTGCAAGGCCGGTTGTGCCTGGCCAGGGTAGGTCTTGCCCAGGCCGATGAAGCGCACATGGGCGTCGTTGACCTCCGGGCGCAGGGCCTGTTCCTTGACCGTTGGCGGCAATGGTTGTGGTGTAGGCGCCCTGAGCGCGCTGGCCTGGCTCATGTCAGCCTTCCCAGCCGGCTTGGTAGAGCTTGCCGTGGGCTTTGTCCAACGCTGCGCGCACCTCGGGCGAGTGCTGGTAGATGTCGACGAACCTGGCCAGGCGCGGGTCGTCCTTGCTTTGCGGGCGGATGACGAACTGGATCACGTACTCCTTGTTTTCCAGGCCGTCGAACAGCAATGCCGAGGTGGCATCGAAGGTGTTGGCCAGGCGGATGTAGGCCGGGTAGCCCTGCACCAGGTCGGCATCGTCGTAGGCGCGGACCAGCTGAACCGCTTCGACCTGAAGGATTTTCAGCTTTTTCGGGTTGGCGACGATGTCGTCTTCGGTGGCCTTGTAGCCAACACCTGGCTTCAGGGTGATCAGCCCGGCCTTGGCCAGCAGTAGCAGGCCACGGCCGCTGTTGATCGGGTCGTTGGCGATGGCCACGCTGGCGCCTTCAGGCAGCTCGGCGAAGCTCTTGTACTTTTTCGAGTACAGGCCAACGTTGTTGATGATGCCCGGCGCGTAAGGCACCAGGTTGAAGCCTGCCGCAGCCTTGGCGTTTTCAAGGAACGGGATGTGCTGGAAGTAGTTAACGTCGATGTCGCCGCTGTTGAGGCTGACGTTGGGCGCGATCCAGTCGCTGAACTCGATCAGCTTCACTTCCAGGCCCTGCTTGTGCGCTTCTTCCACGGCAGCTTCCAGCGGAATGGCGAAGGCAGAAGTGGTACCGATCTTCAGCGGTTCGGCAGCCAGGGCACTGGCGGACAGGCCCAGGGTGAGGGCAAAGGCCGCGACGGGCCGGAACAGTTTCTCAAGCATGGTGCAGGGCTCCAGTCGGGGCAGGGGTCGGGGTAAAGCGATAGGTCGAGCCCGGGTGATCGGCGGGCAGGTGCGGGTGGTCAGCCTGGAACAGCTTTTCGCGCAGGGTGCCTTCGGCGTAGGCGGTCTTGTAGCGGCCACGCTGTTGCAGCTGCGGGATGACCAGGTCGATGAAGTCCTCGAAGCTTTCCGGGGTGACGGTGCGGGTCAGGTTGAAGCCGTCCAGCCCGGTTTCGTCGACCCAGGCGATCAACTGTTCGGCCACCTGTTCCGGTGAGCCGACCAGGGTTACGTAGCGGCCACCCAGGGCGTGCTGTTCAAGAAGGCGACGGCGGGTCCAGGCGTTGTCCTGCAACTGGCGCGTGGCGGACTGGATGGCATTGCCCTGGCTGAAGCCAATCGGTTCGTCCAGCCCATAGGCCGCAAAGTCGATGCCGGTGGATGCGGCGAAGTGCGCGACGCCGGCCTCGGGGCTTGCATGGCGCAGGTATTCGGCATGCTTGGCCTGGGCCGCTTGCTCGGTGGCGGCGACGATCACCGTGATGCCCATGAACACTTTGACCGCTTGCGGGTCGCGCCCGGCGGCCTGGGCGGCCGCGCGTACCTTGTCGACCTGGGCGCGGGTGGCGGCCTTGTCCTGGCCGCTGATGAACACGCATTCGGCATGGTTGCCGGCGAACGCCAGGCCACGCTGCGAGCTGCCGGCCTGGAACAATACCGGGGTGCGTTGCGGTGAGGGTTCACTCAGGTGATAGCCCTCGACGTTGTAGAACTCGCCGTGGTGGCTGACCTTGCGCACCTTTTCGGGCTGGGCATACACACGCTGCTCGCGGTCTGCGACCACGGCGTCGTCGGCCCAGCTGCCTTCCAGCAGCTTGTACAGCACCTGCAGGTATTCGTCGGCCTGGTCATAGCGGCGGTCGTGCTCGGGCTGCTGCTCAAGGCCCATGGCGCGGGCGGCGCTGTCGAGGTAGCCGGTGACGATGTTCCAGCCCACCCGGCCATTGCTCAGGTGGTCGAGGGTGGAAAGGCGCCGGGCGAACAGGTACGGCGCCTCGTAGGTGAGGTTGGCGGTAAGGCCGAAACCCAGGTGGCGGGTGACCGCAGCCATGGCCGAAACCAGCAGCAGCGGGTCGTTGACCGGCAGCTGGATCGACTCCTTGAGGGTGACGTCCAGCGACTGGCCGTAGATGTCGTAGGTGCCGACGATGTCGGCAATGAACAGCCCGTCGAACAGGCCGCGCTCCAGCAGGCGCGCCAGGTTGGTCCAGTACTCCAGGGACTTGTACTGGGTCGAGGTGTCCCGTGGGTGGGTCCACAGGCCGTGGTTGATGTGCCCGATGCAGTTCATGTTGAAGGCATTGAGCAGAATCTGCTTGGCCATCAGATGGTCCCCCGGCGTGGCGGGTTGGCATCGTTGAGGTAGTAGTTGCCGATGGCGTGATACTTCCAGCGCACCGGGTCGTGCAGGGTGTGCACGCGGGCGTTGCGCCAGTGGCGGTCGAGGTTGTGCTCGGCCAGGGTGGCCTGGCTGCCGCCCAGTTCGAACAGGGCGGTGCCGGCGGCGAGGGAAGTCTCGGTGCTGATGGCACGTGCTTCGGCCACGGCAATGGAGGCGGCGGCAACGTTGTCGGCAGTGCTGTCGTCGCGGGCGCGGTCGAGGTATTCGCCGGCACGCTCCAGCAGGGCCTCGGCGGCATGCAGGCGGATCGCCAGGTGACCAAAACTCTTCAGCGTCAGCGGGTCATCCGTGGCCTTGTCCAGGCCCGAGTCGACCCATGGGCGGCTGCGGGTGCGCACGAAGTGCAGGGCATCTTCATAAGCGGCGCGGGCGATGCCAGTGTCGATGGCGGCATGGAGGATTTGCGCCAGCGGCCCGACTGGGGTGGGGCGCTCGAACGCGCTCTGGAACGGCACCACATCGGCGGCCCTGACATACACGTTGTCGAACACCACCGAACCGCTGCCGGTGGTGCGCTGGCCGAAGCCGCTCCAGTCGTCGATCACCTGCAAGCCCTGGCTGTCGGCCGGGACGAAGGCCAGTTGCTGCACGCCTTGGTCATCAACGACCGAGGTGGGAATGCGCTGGGCGTAGATGGCGCCGGTTGAATAGAACTTGCGGCCGTTGATGCGAAAGCCCTCGCCGTCTCGGCTCAGGCGGGTGGTGCGTTCGTTGGCGGTCTTGGTGCCTAGCTCGGCCAGGGCATTGCCGAAGCGGCGGCCGGCGAGTACTTCGGCGTACAGGCGCTGTTGCTGCTCGGGGCTGCCGTTTACCCGCAGCACTTCCAGGCCGTAGAAATGGTTTTGCGGGATTTGCCCGAGCGAGCCGTCGGCCTGGGCGATACGGGCGATGACCTTGGCCAGGGTGACGTTGGACACGCCGGCGCCGCCAAAGGCCTTGGGCACGCTGATGGCCCACAGGCCGGAGCGGGTGAACAGCTCCAGTTCAGCATGCGGCAGGCGGCGCTCGCGGTCGCGCAGGGCGCTGTCGCGGCGCAGTTGCTGGGCGATGTCTTCGGCGACGGCCAGGGCCTGGGCGTCGCTGGTGATGATAGCGATTGTCATAGAGTTCTCCGGGGGCCGCTTCGCGGCCCTTCGCGGGCTTGCCCGCTCCCACAGGTAAAGTGATGCCCGTTCAGGCGGCGGTAATCCTGTGGGAGCGGGCGTGCCCGCGAAGGGCTGCGCAGCAGCCCCAAAGGCAGCAAATCAGATCCAGGAATGCCGCGCAGGCAGGGTGCCGTTGAGGTGGTATGCGCCCACCGCGTGGTACTTCCAGCGCACCGGGTCGTGCAGGGTGTGCACCCGGGCATTGCGCCAGTGGCGGTCGAGGTTGAACTCGGCAAGGGTGGCGCGGCTGCCGGCCAGTTCGAACAGCTTCTCGCTGGCCTGCAGGGCAATTTCGGTGGTCAGCACCTTGGCCTCGGCCACCGCAATCGAGGCGCGGGCCGCGCTGGCTGCATCGATGGGCGCAGCATTGACCTCGTCGAGTACCCGCGCGGCCCTGCGCAGCAGCGCTTCGGCGGCGTGCAGCTCAAGCTTCAGCCTGCCGATGTCGGCGATCACATAAGGGTCGTCGCTGGCGCGGTCCACGTTGGCTTCAATCCACGGGCGGGACTTTTCACGCACGAAGGTGATCGCATCATCGATTGCCGCTTCGGCAATGCCGGCGTCGATCGCCGCCTGAATCAGCTGCGAGGCTGCGCCCTGGATGTTGGGGATGTCGCGCTGGCGCCAGTTATCGATCACCAGCTCCGCGTCTACCGGCACCTGGTCCAGCAGCACAGTGCCGCTGGCGGTAGTGCGCTGGCCGAACCCGGACCAGTCATCGACGATGCGCAGCCCCGGGCTGCCACGGCGCACGAACGCCAGGCGCTGACGGCCTTCCTCGTCGAGAGCTTTTACCGCCACCCAGTGGGCGAACAGGGCGCCGGTGGAGTAGAACTTCTCGCCGCTGATGCGATAGCTGTCGCCGGCACGGGTGATCCGGGCCTTGAGGGTGAGCGTGTCCTTGGTGCCGCGCTCGGGGCCGGCATTGCCGATGCGCCAGCCGTCGAGCACGCTGCCGAAGATCAGCGCCTGTTGCGCCTCGGTGGCCGTCAGGCGAATCAGTTGCAGCATGCCGAACTGGTTCTGCGGGATCTGCCCCAGCGCCGGGTCGGCGGCGCTGATCAGGCGGAACACTTCGGCTACGGTTTCGAACGACACGTCGGGGCCGCCGTGGGCCTTGGGTACGCTGATGCTGCCCAGGCCGCTGCGGGTGAACAGCTCGATCTCCGCCCACGGCAGTTTGCGTTGCTGGTCGCGGCGGGCGGCTTGCTCGCGGGCAACCTCGGCCAGTTCGCGGGCCGCTTGCAAGGCTTCGGCGTCGTTGCGCAGTACCTTGGCCGGCAGCAGCAGGGGCGAGCTGTCGAGATCGCTATGGAATTGGGTATTTGGCTGGCTGGACATCAGTACCGCTCCTTGGCTGCACTCAATGCCCTGGCGATACGCACTGGGGTGATTGTGATCCTGACCATTCCTGACCTCACAAAAAAGTTGTGTCGCTACAGCTGGTCGCGACAAAAGTGTGCTGGTCCGGTGGTCCGGTTTATATACCCTAATGCTTTATAAAAAGTTTATGAACTAACTCTTTGGAATATGTATAGAAGGATGGGATTTGCTTTTCATTTACTGGCCCTATCGCCGGCAAGCCAGCTCCTACAGGTACGCCACATCATTCGAGCCCTGTGATGTACCTGTGGGAGCTGGCTTGCCGGCGATAGGGCCGGAACAGGTTACTCGGAGGCAGCAGTACCGAGAAACTTGCGCAGAAACTGGCGGGTACGTTCTTCCTTCGGCGCCGCAAACAGTGCCTTGGCCTCGCCCTGTTCCACGATCACGCCCTTGTCGAAGAAGATCACCCGGTTCGCTACGTCGCGGGCAAAGCTCATCTCGTGGGTGACGATGATCATGGTGCGCTTCTCCTCGGCCAGGCCGCGGATGGTCGCCAGCACTTCACCCACCAGCTCCGGGTCCAGTGCCGAGGTGGGTTCGTCGAACAGGATCACCTCCGGCTCCATGGCCAGGGCGCGGGCGATGGCCACCCGTTGCTGCTGGCCCCCGGACAGGCGCCGTGGGTAGGCGTCTTCCTTGCCCGCCAGGCCGACCTTGGCCATCAGGCGCCGACCCAGCTCGATGGCTTGCTCGCGGGGCGTCTTCTTGACGATCACCGGCCCCTCGATCACGTTCTCCAGGGCGGTGCGATGGGGGAACAGGTTGAAGTTCTGGAAAACGAACCCGGCCTGCTGGCGCAAGCGGCGTATCGCACTTTGCTGGCCACCCAGCGGGCGGTTGGCATCGATGCTGATGGCGCCTATCTTGATCTGCCCGGCGTCTGGGGTTTCCAGCAGGTTCAGGCAGCGCAGGAAGGTGGTCTTGCCCGAGCCGCTGGGGCCGATGATGGCCACCACTTCGCCGGGCTGCACGGTCAGGTCGATGCCGTCGAGCACGGTCTGGCCCTTGAACCGCTTGGTCAGGCCTTTGACTTCAATCATGCTCATTGCTCCTGGTCATGCTGGTTGACCCGCGCTTCCATGCGGTTCTGGAAGTGCGCAAGGATGCTGCACAGCACCCAGTAGATGACCGCAACCGCCACGTACATGGTGAACACTTCGAAAGTGCGCGCGGTAATCAGCTGCGCCTGGCGGAACAGCTCGGGCACCTGGATGGTCGCCGCCAGGGCGGTGTCCTTGACCAGCGAGATGAAGCTGTTGCCCAGCGGCGGCAGGGCGGTGCGCAAGGCTTGGGGCAGGATCGCCCGGCGCATGGCCTGGACGCGGGTCATGCCGATACTGGCGGCAGCTTCCCACTGGCCACGGTCGATCGAGGAAATTGCAGCGCGCAGGATTTCGCAGATGTAGGCCGCCATGTTCAGCGACAGGCCGATCAGCGAAGCCGGGATGGGGTCGAGTTCGATGCCGATCTGCGGCATGCCGAAATAGATCACGAACAGCTGCACCAGCAGCGGCGTGCCGCGGAAGAACGACACGTAGATCCGCGCCAGCCAGTTCAGCGGCAAGATCTTAGACAGCCGCATCAGCGCCAGGGCAAAGCCCAGCAGCAGGCCGAAGAACATGCCGCCGACACTGAGCAGCACTGTATAACCCGCGCCCTTCAGCAGGAAGGGCGCGGAGTCGACAACGAGTTGCAGGCTTTCAGCAATCATTTGGTGACATCGGCACCGAAGTATTTTTCGGACAGCTTGGCCAGCGTGCCGTCAGCCTTGAGCTTGTCGATGGCCTTGTTGATGGCTGCCAGCAGTTCAGGCTCGCCCTTGCGCAGCGCCACGCCGCTTTCCAGGCGCGAGAAGGCATCGCCGGCCAGTTCGGTGTCTTTGGCTTTTTGCGCGTATTCCAGCGCGGCCAGGCGGTCGATCAGGATGGCGTCGATACGGCCGTTGCGCAGGTCGGCGAACTTGCTCGGGTCGTCTTCATAGGTGCGCACTTCGGCTTTCGGGACGTCTTGCTTGACCCACTGCTCGTAGTTGGTGCCCAGGCCCACGCCGACTTTCTTGCCGGCCAGGTCTTGCGCCGACTTGATGTTCAGCTGCTCGGCTTTCTTCTTCAGGATCAGGGCCTGGATACCCGAAACGGTGTAGGGCTCAGAGAAATCGTATTTCTTCTTGCGCTCCTCGGAGATGGTCACCTGATTGACCACCACGTCCAGGCGCTTGGATTCCAGCGCGGCAAGGATGCCATCCCACTTGGTCGGCTGGATCTTGGCCTTTACCCCCAGCTCCTTGGCCAGCAGTTCCGAAAGCTCCACCTCGAAGCCGGCCAGCTTGCCGTTCTCGTCCTGGAAGCTGAACGGGGGGTAGGTGCCCTCCAGGCCGACGTTGATCACGCCTTTTTCCTGGATGGTCTTCAACTGCTCGCCGGCGAAAGCCTGGCTGAGCAGGCCGGCACCCAGCAGGATGGCCAGGCTGGCGTTGAGTAGCGGTTTGGCGAATTTCGACATGTCAGAGCCCCGCGCTTGTTGTGTAAGTAGTGAGGTGGCGACTATAGAGTTGGCTTCTTAGGCCAGGAAATAATAAAAAATTATTTTGTTATTTCCTTTTTGATTTGTGTCAGGTGCTGGCTGCTTTGAGGGTAGGCGAGGATGCTCGCTCCGTCATCGCGGCTTATGCCTGACTTAGCGCAGGATGGAATAAAGCGTTGTTTTTTCCAAGGGACGGATTTGCCGTAGAGTGGGCTGTATGTAAGCAGGGTGGGCCACTTCGCGGGTAAATCGGATCGCCGCACCGCCGCCCCCACATTGGCCGCGCAGGCTTTGAATGCTGTGCAGTACCTGTGGGAGCGGGTTTACCCGCGAAAGGGCCTGACCTGCCGATAAAAATAGTTTGGCCGACTCAGGCAGGAGAAAACCGTGAGCGAACAACCTTCATCCGCGCACTGGCAGTTGCACAGCATTGTCACCGGCCTGCGCGGCGCCCGTGAGCACTGGCGCACCCGCAATGGCCGTAGCATTGGCGAGCAGGGCGGGCGCGAGTTGCCGTCGCGCGAAGCAATGCGGCAGATCCTGGAGCAACTGTGCGGCGCGTTGTTCCCCATGCGCCTTGGGCCTGTGGACCTGCGCGAAGAGAGTGAAGACTTCTACGTTGGCCATACCCTGGATGCCGCGCTGACCGCCTTGCTGACCCAGGCGCGCCTGGAGTTGCGCTATGCCGCCCGGCAAAGCAAGGCTGAACTGGCCAGCGTCGATGGCCATGCGTTGAAGCTGATCCAGGGCTTTGCTGCTGCGCTGCCGGAATTGCGGGTGCTGCTCGACACCGACGTGCTGGCCGCCTATCACGGCGACCCCGCCGCGCGCAGCGTCGATGAAGTGCTGCTGTGCTACCCGGGCATCCTCGCGATCATCCATCACCGCCTGGCGCATCACCTTTACCAGGCCGGCCTGCCGCTGCTGGCGCGGATCAGCTCGGAGCTGGCGCATTCGGCCACCGGTATCGACATCCACCCGGGGGCGCAGATCGGCCCGAGTTTCTTCATCGACCACGGCACCGGCGTGGTCATCGGCGAAACCGCGATCATCGGCGAGCGCGTGCGCATCTACCAGGCGGTGACCCTGGGCGCCAAGCGCTTCCCCAGCGATGAGTCGGGCACCCTGCACAAAGGCCTGCCGCGCCATCCGATTGTCGAGGACGATGTGGTGATCTATGCCGGGGCCACAGTGCTGGGGCGCATTACCATCGGCAAAGGTTCGACCATTGGTGGCAATGTGTGGCTGACCCGCAGTGTGCCTGCTGAAAGCAACATCACCCAGGCCAACCTGCAGCTGGATTGCCAGGACAAGAATTGATCTAGCATTTGCTTAGCCTGTACCGGCCCTTTCGCGGGTAAATCGGATCGCCGCACCGCCGCTCCCACAGGTACCCCACAAAGACTGAGGCTTGTGCAGTACCTGTGGGAGCGGGTTTACCCGCGAAAGGGCCGGTACAGGACAACACCAATCAGCGCCCCAATTCGCATTGAAATCCGATCCATGTTTAACTTGAACGCTTGTTCAATGTAAAAACGCTGGTCCGCTGCCGGTGTTCAACAGGAGGATTCCTTTGCTGAACCCGTTCATTCCGAACCTCACGTCATTCGACGAGGTGCACGCCCGATGAGTGCACCGAACCCTTCCGCCGCCAACGGCAAAATCCGCATGAACCCCCCGGTGTTCTACTTTGCGGCAAGTTTCATCCTCATCTTTGGCCTGGTGGTCATCTCCAACCCGCAAGCCGCAGGCGACTGGCTGCTGGCGGCGCAGAACTGGGCGGCCAACACGGTCGGCTGGTACTACATGTTGGCCATGACGCTGTACCTGGTCTTCGTGGTGGTCACCGCCTTGTCCGGCTACGGCAAGATCAAGCTCGGTGCCGACCACGACGAACCCGAGTTCAGTTACCTCTCGTGGGCCGGCATGCTGTTCGCCGCCGGCATCAGCATTACCCTGTTCTTCTTCTGTGTTTCCGAGCCGCTGACCCACATGCTGCAACCGCCCCAGGGCGAAGCGGGCACGGCCGAGGCCGGGCGCCAGGCGATGCAGATCCTGTTCCTGCACTGGGGCCTGCATGGCTGGGGCGTATTCGCCTTCGTCGGCATGGCGCTGGCCTATTTCGCCTACCGCCACAACCTGCCGCTGGCGTTGCGTTCGGCGTTGTACCCGCTGATCGGCAAGCGCATCAACGGCCCGATCGGCTACGCAGTGGATGGCTTCGGCATCATCGCCACGGTGTTCGGCCTGGGTGCCGACATGGGCTTTGGCGTACTGCACCTGAACGCAGGCCTGGACTACCTGTTCGGCATCAGCCACAGCCAGTGGGTACAGGTGATCCTCATCACCCTGATGATGGGCGCGGCAGTGGCCGTGGCCGTAGCCGGGGTGGAGAAGGGCGTGCGGGTGATGAGCGACATCAACCTGTTCCTGGCCTGCGCGTTGCTGTTGTTCGTGCTGTTTGCCGGGCCTACCCAGCACCTGTTCAACACGCTGATCCAGAACCTTGGTGATTACCTGGGCGCTCTGCCACGCAAGAGCTTCGATGTGTATGCCTACGGTGATAACCGCGACTGGCTGGGCGGCTGGACCGTGTTCTACTGGGCCTGGTGGATTGCCTGGGCACCGTTCGTGGGCCTGTTTATCGCCCGTATCTCCCGTGGCCGCACCATCCGCGAGTTCGTCTTTGGCGTACTGCTGATTCCGCTGGGCTTCACCCTGGCGTGGATGTCGATTTTCGGCAACAGCGCCCTCGACCAGGTGATCAACCACGGCATGACCGCGTTGGGCCAGTCGGCACTGGATAACCCGTCGATGAGCTTGTACCTGCTGCTGGAAACCTACCCGTGGAGCAAGGCGGTGATCGCCACCACGGTGTTCATCAGCTTCGTGTTCTTCGTGACCTCGGCCGACTCGGGCACCGTGGTGCTGTCGACCTTGTCGGCGAAGGGTGGCGACGCAGACGAGGACGGGCCGAACTGGCTGCGTATCTTCTGGGGCGCGATGACCGCGCTGATCACCAGCGCACTGCTGTTCGCCGGCAGCATCGATTCGCTGAAGTCGGCGGTGGTGCTGACCTCGTTGCCGTTCTCGCTGATTCTGCTGTGCATGATGTGGGGGCTGCACAAGGCGTTCTACCTGGAGTCGCAGCGGCAGATCGCGCAGATGCACTCGCTGGCCCCGTTCGCCCAGTCACGTCGCGGCCGTGGTGGCTGGCGCCAGCGCCTGAGCCAGGCGGTGCACTTCCCGTCGCGTGATGAGGTGTACCGCTTCATGGACGACGTGGTGCGCCCGGCGATTGCCGATGTGCGTGAGGTGTTCGAGCAGAAGGGCTTGGTGCTGATTACGCAGGACGACCCGAGCCACGACAACGTCAGCCTGAAGATTGGCCATGGCGAGGAACAGCCGTTCATTTACCAGGTGCAGATGCGTGGCTACTTCACGCCATCGTTCGCCCTGGGTGGGCTGGGTACGCAAGAGTTGAAGAACCGCCGCTATTACCGGGCGGAGGTGCACCTGAGCGAAGGCAGCCAGAACTATGACCTGGTGGGCTACAGCAAGGAGCAGATCATCAACGACATCCTCGACCAGTACGAGCGGCACATGCAGTACCTGCATCTGGTCCGTTAGATTGCCGGGGCCGCTTTGCGGCCCATCGCCGGCAAGCCAGCTCCCACAGGTAGCCCACAATCTTCAAACCTGTGGTAATCCTGTGGGAGCTGGCTTGCCGGCGATTGGAGGCCGAAGGCCTCCCATCGGACTATCAGAAGGGTGCATCCCCAAGGATGGTTGCCCGGTGCATCACCCGCCGGTTCGGCCGGTAATCATCCACCGCAAAATGCTGGGTCACGCGGTTGTCCCAGAACGCCACGTCATTCTCCTGCCAGCGCCAGCGAATGCTGAACTCCGGTCGCGTCGCATGGGCGAACAGCAGCCTCAGCAGCGCATCGCTTTCCAGTTCGCTCAGTTCATTGATGCGTGTCGTGAACCCCTCATTGACGAACAACGCCTTGCGCCCACTCACCGGATGCGTGCGCACCACCGGGTGCGACAGCGGCGGGTTGTTGCGCCGCGTGGCCTCCCAGCGCGCCAGGTCCTCCGGCGTGGTGCCAAAGCGCTCCAGCGGAAACGACTTGGTGAAGTCGTGGGTGGCGGTCAGCCCATCAAGCATCTCACGTAGCGGCGCCGACAAGGCTTCGAAGGCCGCAATGCCGCTGGCCCACAGGGTATCGCCACCGTAAGCCGGCAACTGCTTGGCGCTGAGCACCGCGCCCAGTGCCGGGGTCGGCAAAAAGGTCACGTCGGTGTGCCACACGGCGTTGTCGCGTACATCGGTGACCGCCGTGTCGAGTACCAGCACCTGCGGGGTTTCCGGCACGTTAGGGTAGATGGGGTGGATGTGCAGGTCACCGAAACGGGCAGCAAAGCGCGCCTGCTGCTCCGGGTTGATCGGCTGGTCGCGGAAGAACAGCACCTGATGCTGGAGCAGCGCCTGTTCGATGGCGTCGCGCTCTTCTGCAGTGATATCGCGGCTGATGTCCACGCCGCTGATCTGGGCACCGAGGGCCGGGCTGAGGGGGGTAACGGTCAGGCTCATGTCTTTTCTCGTGCTAGGCGCCGGGTTGCCGGCGTGGTCAGTCGGCAATCAGTGGCTCTGCCCATGCCAGGGCACCAGCTTGCGTTGCAGGGCACGCAGGCTCATTTCCAGGGCGAAGGCGATCAGGGCGATCAGCAAAATGCCCAGCACCACCACATCGGTGACCAGGAACTGCGCCGCCGATTGCACCATGAAGCCCAGGCCGCTTGTGGCGGCAATCAGCTCGGCGGCTACCAGTGTCGACCAGCCCACCCCCAGGCCGATGCGGATGCCGGTAAGGATGTCGGGCAACGCACTGGGCAGGATCACATGGCGAATCAGCTGGGCCTTGGTAGCGCCCAGCGACTGCGCCGCCCGCAGCTTGGCCGGGTCGACCGTGCGCACACCGGTGGCGGTGGCAATGGCGATCGGGGCGAAGATCGCCAGGTAGATCAGCAGCACCTTCGACAGCTCGCCGATACCGCACCAGATGACGATCAGCGGCAGGTAGGCCAGCGGCGGGATGGGCCGGTAGAACTCGATCAGCGGGTCGAGGATGCCGCGGGCCACGCGGTTGTAGCCGATGGCGATGCCGACCGGGATCGCGGTCAGGGTGGCGGCTACCAGCGCCAGGCCGATGCGGCCCAGGCTTGCGCCCAGGTGCTGCCACAGGCTGGCGTCCATGTAGCCTTGGGTCAGCAGGGTCCAGGCCCTGGCCAGGATGTCGCCGGGCGAAGGCAGGAACAGGGGCTCGATCCAGCCGGCGGCCGTCACCAGCCACCAGACCAGCAGCAGGCTGGCCAGGGTCAGGGTGCTGATCCAGCGAGTGGACAGTGGCCGGCGCAGCTTGGCGGCTGGCCGGGTTTGGGCGTTGTGTTTGCCGGCTACCGGCAGGTCCAGGCTGCTCATGCGCGCTCCTGCAGGCTTTGGCGTTGGGAGAACACCCGCGCCAGTACATGCTCGCGGGTTTCGATAAAGGCGGGGTCGGACTTGATGGCCCGGGCCGATTCGCCAGCCGCATAGCGCTGGCCGAAGTCCAGTTGCAGGCGTTCCACCACGCGCCCCGGGTTGGGCGCCAGCAGTACCAGTTCGCTGGCGAGGAACACCGCTTCTTCGATGTCGTGGGTAATCAGGAACACCGGCTTGGCGGTGCGTTGCCACACCTGCAGCAGCAGTTCCTGCATCTGTTCGCGGGTGAACGCGTCGAGGGCGCCGAACGGTTCGTCCATCAGCAATACCCGTGGGTCGGCTGCCAGCGCGCGGGCCAGGCCGACGCGCTGCTTCTGGCCACCGGACAATTGCCAGATGCGCCGCTCGCCGAAGCCATCGAGGTCGACGAGGGCGAGCATTTCACGGGCCTTGGCCTCACGCTGGGCGCGGGGTACACCGGCCAGTTCGAGGCCGAAGGCGACATTGCCCAGCACGTTCTGCCATGGCAGCAGGGCATCGTCCTGGAACACCACACCGCGCTCGGCACCAGGGCCCTGCACCGGTACGCCGTCGAGGGTGATACGCCCGCCGCTGGGGGCGACGAAGCCGGCGATCAGGTTGAGCAGCGAGGTCTTGCCGCTGCCGGACGGCCCCAGGGCCACCAGCAGCTGGCGTGGCCCCAGGCTCAGGTTGATGTCGGCCAGCACCGGGGTGCTGGCGCCAGGGTACTGTGCGCTGATGCGCTCCAGTTCGAGCAAGGCCATGACGGGCTCCGGATCAGTTTGGAAGGAACTTGGCGCTGACGTACGGCGAGTAGTCCGGCAGTACGGCGTCGACCTTGCCTTGCTGCTTGAGGAAGTTGGCCGTGTCGGTCAGTGCCTGGGTGGTCGGCGCGCCCAGCGCGTTGGCCTGGTCTGCGGCCAATGGGTAGACGTTGCCCTCCAGCAGCACCGGGATGTCGCTGGCTTTGGCGCCGGACAGCTTCACCAGCTTGTCTACGTTGCCCTTGTCGGCCAGCCAGGCTTTCGGGTCCTTGCGGTAGTCGGCGTAGGCGTCGAGGGTGACCTTGGCAAAGGCCTTGACCACCTCTGGGTGCTTCTCGGCGAAGTCCTTGCGCACAATCCAGGCATCGAAAGTGGGTGCGCCTTTCTGGGCCAGTTCGCCCGAGGTGATCAGCACCTTGCCGTTTTCCTTGGCCACGCCCAAGGCGGGGTCCCAGACGTAGGTGGCATCGATGTCACCGCGCTTCCAGGCGGCAATGATGGCCGGCGGCGCCAGGTTGAGGATCTGTACCTTGGACGGGTCGATGTTCCAGCTTTTCAGGGCGGCCAGCAGGCTGTAGTGGCCGGTGGAAACGAACGGCACGGCGACCTTCTTGCCGACCAGGTCTTGCGGGGTGTTGATGCTGTCGCGGGCGACCAGCGCTTCACCGGCGCCAATCTGGGTGGCGATGAGGAAGGTCTCGACCGGCAGCTTGCGGGTGGCGGCAGCGGCCAGCGGGCTGGAGCCCAGGTAGCCGATTTGCACGTCGCCGCTGGCCACCGCAGTGATCACGTCGGCACCGTTATCAAATTTGCGCCAGTCGATGCTGGCCTTGCTGGCTTTTTCGTAGTCGCCATCGACCTGTGCCACTTTGGCCGGGTCGACGGTGGTCTGGTAGGCCACGGTCAGGTCGGCGGCCTGTGCAAACCAGCTGGTGCTGGCGAGAGTCAGGGCGGCGAACAGGCGCAGCGGAGCGTGCGGGATCATGGTGAACCTCTCGTCAGGCAATCAGGGCGATGGATGGCGAGAGATTAAATGATCTAAGAATTGCCAAATAAATAACTTTTTAGAATTAGCTTAAAAGCCAAATGTCTGCCGCTGTGACGCGATCCCTGTAGGAGCGGCCTTGTGTCGCGAGAGGGCGCGAAGCGGCCTCAGGAATTCAGCTACGCCGCAGAAATTGCCGGGGCCGCTCTGCGGCCCATCGCGACACAAGGCCGCTCCTACAGGGATCGCGCAAGCCAGCGGGCGGGGAGATTCTGCCTCATGGCGAAATCAGGAGAGCCTGCTAGGCTTTTTCGACCCTATAGAACGATCCAGAATTAGGTTATGAGCAAACGTTTGCAAATAACCAGCGGTTATGACTGGTGCCGTTGCTACAACGTTTGGCTGTAAAGGTTCCAACCATATTCCTTAAAAATCTTACCAATTCATAAAACAGTCATTTTGGATTTATAGGATTGTCATTATCCTGTAGCGCAGGTGGCGCCTTAGACCAAAGTCGCGAAACGTTTAGAAACGATTGACTTAATGGTCACGCTTTGGGACTAAATCGCCAATCCACGGTGAGAAGGGGCAGCAGACCCCTCCGCCAGAGATACACAAAAATTAGAACGTAGAGGAGCAAAACATGTACAAGTCCAGCCTGGCCCTGGCCGTGGCACTGGGGGTTCTCGCCCAACAAGCAGGCGCTGCCGGTTTCGTCGAAGACAGCAAACTGTCGCTCAGCTCGCGCACCATGTACTTCAACAACGACAACCGTGATGGCGGTGCTGACAACCGCGAGTCGGGTCAGGGCTTCAAGCTCGACTACATCTCCGGCTTCACTGAAGGCACCGTTGGTTTCGGTGTCGATGCCCAGGCCCTGTGGGGTATCCACCTGGATGGTGGCCGTGGCAAGCACCCAGACAACAGCAGCTTCTTCCCGAGCGACAGCGACGGCTCGGCTGAAAGCCAGTGGGCTCGCGTTGGCGCCAACGCCAAGGCGCGTTTCTCGAAGACCGAAGTTCACTACGGTAGCGCCCTGGCGCCGAACCTGCCGATCCTGGTCTCCAACGATGGCCGTCTGCTGCCGCAAACCTTCGAGGGTGGCACCATCCAGTCGAAGGAAATCGACAATCTGACCATCAACGCCGGTCAGCTGACCCACGCCATGGGCCGTGCTTCGAGCAACCGTACCGGCCTGTCGGTAGCCGGTGCTACCCAGGACAGCAACAAGTTCCGTTACGGCGGCCTGGACTACAAGCTCACCCCAGACCTGACCCTGCAGTACTACTACTCGAACCTGGAAGACTTCTACAAGCAGCACTTCCTGGGCGCGACCCACGTGTTCAAGATTGCTGACGACCAGTCGTTCAAGACTGACCTGCGCTACTTCGACAGCAGCAGCGACGGTAAGAACGGCGAAGCCGGCTACCGCTTCAGCAACAACGGCGGTTATGCCAAGAACACTGGCGAGGTCGACAACAAGACCTGGTCCGCGATGTTCACCTACACCCTGGGTGGCCACTCGCTGATGCTCGGCCACCAGCGCGTCAATGACGACGGTGGTTTCGTCTGGCTGAACCAAGGCAACGTGGTTGACGGCAACGGCCGCAACGAAGGCGCCGGTGGTTCCAGCTTCTACCTGTTCACCGACAGCATGATCAACCAGTTCGCCAAGGCCGGTGAAAACACCACCTTCGGCCAGTACGCCTACGACTTCGCACGCCTGGGCGTGCCGGGCCTGAAGGCCTCGGTTGCCTACCTGAAGGGTGAAGACGGCAAGAACGCCAACGGCAACGGCACCTTCAGCGAATGGGAACGTGACGCTCGCGTCGACTACGTTATCCAGGAAGGCACCTTCAAGGGCCTGGGCGCCAGCTTGCGTCACGGCGTATACCGTGGCACCGGCACCAGCTCGCTGGCTGACCAGGATCAGACCCGTCTGATCTTCAACTACACTTACAACTTCCTGTAAGCCGTAGCTGAACAAGAAGCCTCGCTTGATGCGAGGCTTTTTTGTGCCTGCATTTTCGTATGAATTTTGGTTATAAATAAATCGTTATTTATTCTTTTTGTTTTTAACCGAATGCAGGCACATTGAACCCATACGGTACAGAACCCAGCCAAGGAGCCGCAGCCCATGAGCCTCAAACTCGGCGATATCGCCCCCGATTTCGAACAGGATTCCAGCGAAGGCAAAATCCGCTTCCACGAGTGGCTCGGCAACAGCTGGGGGGTGTTGTTCTCCCATCCGGCCGACTTCACCCCGGTGTGCACCACCGAGCTGGGCCTGACCGCCAAACTCAAGGACGACTTTGCCAAGCGTGGGGTCAAGGCCATCGCCCTGTCGGTAGACCCGGTCGACTCGCACCACAAGTGGATCGACGACATCAACGAAACCCAGAACACCGTGGTCAACTTCCCGATCATTGCCGACGCCGACCGCAAGGTGTCCGACCTGTACGACCTGATTCATCCGAACGCCAGCGACACCCTGACTGTGCGCTCGCTGTTCGTCATCGACCCGAACAAGAAGGTGCGCCTGACCATCACCTATCCGGCCAGTACCGGGCGCAACTTCAATGAAATTTTGCGGGTGATCGACTCGCTGCAGCTGACCGACAACCACAAGGTCGCCACGCCAGGTAACTGGCAGGACGGCGACGAGGTGGTGATCGTGCCTTCGCTCAAAGATGAGGAAGAGATCAAGCAGCGCTTCCCCAAAGGTTACCGGGCGGTCAAACCCTATCTGCGCCTGACCCCGCAGCCAAACCGTTAATGGATTCCTCGTTGCATTGCTCTTAGCCAAGCAGGGATTTTCGGGCCGTTTCGACGGCCCTTTTTTATGCCTGCAGGTTTTGCTTGAAGCTTGGGGCTGCTGTGCAGCCCATCGCGACACAAGGCCGCTCCTACAGGAGATCGCGGTCCCTTTGTAGGAGCGGCCTTGTGTCGCGATGGGCCGCAAAGCGGCCCCAAGATAGCAAAACCGTAAAGTACTTTATGGAATAACCAAATGAAAAAATATGATTTCTAGATATATATAGCAGCTGTTAATGTCACCTCCAACAGAACACAAGGAAGCGCTGCAATGCTGGTCGTCTCAATCGGTGGTAGCCCAAGTCCTCGTTCACGCTCCGGCGTGCTGCTTGAGCGTTCGCGCCAGTGGCTGCAGGACCGTGGCGTCGAGGTGGTGACGTTCCAGGTACGTGACTTCCCCGCCGAAGACCTGCTGCATGCCCGTTTCGACAGCCCGCATGTGCAGCACTTCCAGCAGCTGGTAGCCCAGGCCGATGGCCTGATCGTTTCCACCCCGGTGTACAAGGCTTCGTTTGCCGGTGCCCTTAAAACTTTGCTCGACCTGCTGCCCGAACGCGCCCTGGCCCACAAGATCGTGTTGCCAATCGCCACCGGCGGCAGCATCGCCCACATGCTGGCGGTGGATTACGCATTAAAGCCGGTGCTGTCGGCACTCAAGGCGCAAGAGACCCTGCAAGGGATCTTCGCCGACGACAGCCAGGTGGCATACGCAGAAGGCACAAAGCCCGCGCAGTTGGTACAAGCGCTGGAAGAACGCCTGCACGACTCACTGGAAACCTTCCACGTTGCCCTGGCCCGTCGGCCACGCCCCGTGGCCCCCGGCGTGTTGAACGAACGCCTGATCAGTGCTCGCTGGAGCATCTGAACGGCACTACCCCGCTTCACCACCTTACTCGCCCGACAACGAGGCAAGCAGGTGCAACCCGAACCTCATTCGCACAGGAGAGCGCCATGCGCACAGTCTTCTTGCGTCGCGGTCTGGTCGCCCTGTTTGCGGCGGCTGTGTCCTTCGGCGCCATTACCCAAGCCCAGGCCGAAAGCCTGCGTATCGGTTACCAGAAATACGGCACCCTGGTGCTGCTTAAAGCCAAAGGCACGCTGGAGAAGCGCCTGGCCGAGCAGGGCGTGCAGGTGCAATGGACCGAATTCCCCGGCGGCCCGCAGCTGCTTGAAGGGCTGAACGTCGGCTCCATCGACTTTGGTGTTACCGGCGAAACCCCGCCGGTATTTGCCCAGGCCGCCGGCGCCGATCTGCTCTATGTGGCCTACGAGCCGCCAGCGCCGCACAGCGAAGCGATCCTGGTGCCGAAGGGTTCGTCGATCCAGTCGGTCAAGGAACTCAAAGGCAAGAAAGTCGCCCTCAACAAAGGCTCCAACGTGCACTACCTGCTGGTCCGCGCCCTGGAAGACGCCGGCCTCAAGTACAGCGATATCCAGCCGGTGTACCTGCCCCCTGCCGATGCCCGCGCCGCTTTCGAGCGTGGCAGCGTCGATGCCTGGGTGATCTGGGACCCGTACCAGGCCGCTGCGGAAAAACAATTGCAGGCTCGTACCCTGCGTGACGGCAAGGGCCTGGTCGACAACCACCAGTTCTACCTGGCCACCCGCAACTACGCGACCCAGCACCCGGCGGTGATCAACACCCTGATCGAAGAAGTGCGCGCCGTGGGCGAGTGGTCCCAGGCCAACCCGCAGGAAGTGACCGATCAGGTCGCACCGCTGCTCGGCCTGCCCGCAGACATCACCCTGACCTCGGTCAAGCGCCAAGGCTACGGTGCTGCGCCGCTGACCCCAGAGGTAGTGGCCGCGCAACAGAAGATTGCCGATGCCTTCCAGGCGCTCAAGCTGATACCCAAGCCACTGAGCATCAAGGACGTGATCTGGACACCCCCGGCCAAGGTCGCTAGCGCGCCTTGATTGATTCGCCTGTGCCGGGGCGCCGCCCTGGCTGAGCCACCCTTGAGGAGACAACTCCAATGAGCCTTAACATTTTCTGGTTCCTCCCGACCCACGGTGACGGCAAGTACCTGGGCACTTCCGACGGCGCGCGTGCGGTCGACCACGGTTACCTGCAGCAGATCGCGCAGGCCGCCGACCGCCTTGGTTTTGGTGGGGTGCTGATCCCGACCGGGCGCTCCTGCGAGGACTCCTGGCTGGTGGCAGCGTCGCTGATCCCTGTGACCCAGCACCTGAAATTCCTGGTGGCCCTGCGCCCAGGCATCATTTCGCCGACGGTGGCTGCACGCCAGGCGGCAACCTTGGACCGCCTGTCCAATGGCCGTGCGCTGTTCAACCTGGTGACCGGTGGCGACCCGGACGAACTGGCCGGTGATGGCCTGCACCTGAACCATCAAGAACGGTACGAAGCCTCGGTCGAGTTCACCCGTATCTGGCGCAAGGTGCTGGAAGGCGAAAACGTCGATTACGACGGCAAGCACATCCAGGTTAAGGGCGCCAAGCTGCTCTACCCGCCGATTCAACAACCACGCCCACCGCTGTATTTCGGCGGTTCGTCCGAGGCCGCTCAGGACCTGGCTGCCGAACAGGTCGAGTTGTACCTCACTTGGGGCGAGCCGCCGTCAGCCGTTGCCGAGAAAATCGCCCAGGTGCGCGAAAAAGCGGCCGCTCAAGGCCGTGAAGTACGCTTCGGTATCCGCCTGCACGTGATCGTGCGGGAAACCAACGAAGAAGCCTGGGCCGCCGCCGACCGCCTGATCTCGCACCTGGACGATGACACCATCGCCCGTGCCCAGGCCTCGCTGGCGCGCTTTGACTCGGTGGGCCAGCAGCGCATGGCTGCCCTGCACGGCGGCAACCGCGACAACCTGGAAGTCAGCCCCAACCTGTGGGCAGGCGTTGGCCTGGTACGTGGCGGCGCCGGTACCGCGCTGGTGGGCGATGGCCCAACCGTGGCGGCGCGGGTGAAGGAATATGCCGACCTGGGGATCGATACCTTCATCTTCTCGGGTTATCCACACCTGGAAGAGTCGTATCGGGTTGCCGAATTGCTCTTCCCGCACCTTGATGTACAGCGCCCGGAGCAACCGAAAACCGGTGGCTACGTAAGCCCGTTCGGCGAGATGGTGGCCAACGACATCCTGCCCAAGTCCGTGTCGCAGAGCTGAGGGCCGGGCCATGAGTCGTGCAACTTCCTCCACCCTGACCCAGCGCCTGGCGCCGTGGGCGCTGCCGGTGCTGCTGTTGGCAGTCTGGCAACTGGCGGTCAGCGCTGGCTGGCTGTCGACGCGCATCCTCCCGGCACCCAGCGCAGTGGTTAGCGCCGGTGTCGAGCTGGTGCGCAGCGGCGACATCTGGACCCACCTGGCCATCAGTGGCTGGCGTGCCGGGCTGGGCTTCGCCATCGGCGGCAGCATCGGCCTGGTACTGGGCTTCATCACTGGCTTGTCGAACTGGGGCGAACGCCTGCTCGACAGCTCGGTGCAGATGATCCGTAACGTGCCGCACCTGGCGCTGATCCCGCTGGTGATCCTGTGGTTCGGTATCGACGAGTCGGCAAAGATCTTTTTGGTCGCGCTGGGCACGCTGTTCCCGATCTACCTGAACACCTATCACGGCATCCGTAACGTCGACCCTGCGCTGGTAGAAATGGCGCGCAGCTACGGTTTGTCTGGCTTCGGCCTGTTCCGCCAGGTGATCCTGCCGGGGGCGTTGCCTTCGATCCTGGTAGGCGTGCGCTTCGCCCTGGGCTTCATGTGGCTGACCCTCATCGTTGCCGAAACCATTTCGGCCAACGCCGGCATCGGTTACCTGGCAATGAATGCGCGTGAATTCCTGCAGACCGACGTGGTGGTACTGGCCATCGTCCTGTATGCCGTGCTCGGCAAACTCGCCGACCTCGCCGCCCGCGGCCTGGAGCGTGTGTGGCTGCGCTGGCACCCGGCCTATCAAGTGGCCAAGAAGGAGGGCGCATGACCGTGCTCAAGGAACAGCCGCCACGCCTGCTGCGTGGCATCCCGCTGGCCTCCAACGGCCTGCGCAAGACCTTTGGCCAGCGCGAAGTGTTGAAGGGCATCGACCTGCACATTCCGGCCGGCCAGTTCGTTGCCATCGTCGGCCGCAGCGGCTGCGGCAAAAGCACCCTGCTGCGGCTGCTGGCCGGGCTCGACCAGCCTACTGCCGGGCAGTTGCTGGCCGGTGCTGCGCCGCTGGAAGAGGCCCGTGAAGAAACCCGCCTGATGTTCCAGGACGCACGCCTGCTGCCGTGGAAGAAGGTGATCGACAACGTTGGCCTGGGCCTGTCGGGTGATTGGCGCCCACGTGCGCTGGAAGCGCTGGATGCGGTTGGCCTGGCCGACCGCGCCAATGAATGGCCGGCAGCCCTCTCGGGTGGCCAGAAGCAGCGTGTGGCCTTGGCCCGCGCCTTGATTCACCAGCCACGCCTGCTGCTGCTGGATGAGCCGCTGGGTGCGCTGGATGCATTGACCCGTATCGAGATGCAGCAACTGATCGAACGCCTGTGGCGTCAGCACGGCTTCACTGTGCTGCTGGTCACCCACGATGTCAGCGAGGCGGTTGCCGTGGCTGACCGGGTGATCCTGATCGAGGACGGCGAAGTCGGGCTTGACCTTACGGTCGACCTGGCACGGCCCAGGGCGCGTGGTTCGCACCGCCTGGCCGCGCTGGAAAGCGAAGTGCTCAACCGTGTTCTGTCGGCCCCTGGCACTGCGCCCGAGCCGGATCCTGTAGCCCCTCTGCCCACGCAACTGCGTTGGGCGCACTGAACCACTCACTTACCTGACTGAAGCCATAGAGAAGGAATGACATCATGACCATCAAAGCCATCAACGTCCGCAACCAGTTCAAAGGCACCGTGAAAGAAATCCTCGAAGGCCCGGTACTGTCGGAAATCGACGTGCAGACCGCCTCGGGTATCGTCACTTCGGTCATCACCACCCGCTCGGTAAAAGAGCTGGAGCTGCAGGTTGGCAGCGAAGTGATTGCCTTCGTGAAGTCGACTGAAGTGTCTATCGCCAAGCTGTGATGCTGCTCGATATTGGGGCTGCTTCGCAGCCCTATCGCGACACAAGGCCGCTCCTACATGGGAATGCGATCTCCTGTAGGAGCGGCCTTGTGCCGCGAATGGGCCGCAACGCGGCCCCAATAACTTCAGCTGGAACGCTTGGCCAGAAACGGCGGCAGGTACAACCCCAGATACGCCTCGAACACCCGCTTGCCTTCTTCGGCCATGCGCGGGGTGATTGCCTCGTGCAGCTGCACCGACCGCGCATACACCCGGTCACTCAGCTCCATGGCCAGGGCAAACACATCCACATCCAGCGGCATCACCGGCAGGTGAAAATGCTGGTCGAACAACTTGTGCATCAAGTCGCCCAGTTCCATGTCGTGCTGCCGATCGGCCTGCACCACCTCGCTCAGGCCATGCTGCGCCAGAATCAGCTGCCGCGCCGCCGCATCCTCGTTATAGATATCAAGCATGCGTTCTTCGATCAGGCGTGACAGTTCGTGCCAGGTGCTGAACGCGCTGCTGTCGATCGGTGCGCTCAGGGCTTCGCGAAACGCCCGGTGCACATCGGCCGTCAGCGCTTCCAGCAAGGCCGGCACGCTGGCGAAAAAGTGATACACCGACGACGGTGGAATCTGCGCCCGCTCGGCCACGCTGTAGATGGAAAGTGCCGCCACCCCTTGTTCTGCCAGCAGCTCACGCGCAGCCGCCAAAATCGCCTCGATCCTGGCCTGGCTGCTGGCGCGCGGCTTGCGCGGGGTGGCGGTGCGGTTCATCAGTTGCTGATTGCCAGGATGCTGGCCTGGTAGGCGCCGACGAACAGGTCGAAGTCGCCGACTTCGTCTTGCTCCAACTCGGACTGCTTGGCCAGCGATTCGCGGGCCAGCGTTTCGAATGCCTGCTGTTTTTCGTGGCTTAGGGGTTGCTCGCGGAACGTTTCGGCGTGGACACGGCTCTGGCGCAGCGAGAACTGGACGAAGCTTTCGTCATGCTCGGTCATGCGTGCCAGCACCTGGGCCGACGGGGTCAGCGAGGTGTCGTCGACCTTGGCCTGCTGGGCATCCAGGGCCTTGGCGTGCTCATCAGAGCCTTGCGCCTGGTCGAGCAGGTTGGCCAATTGGCGGATACGCTCGATCAGTTCGCCGGCCCAGTCTTTCAGGCTGATCGGCTGGCCATTGCGGTGCAGCTCCAGGCCCGGGCGTCGACCTTCCTTGACCACGGTCAGGAAGTTGTCGGTGCACTGGCCGCACTCGCCGTTGTCCAGCTGCGGGCTGTCTTCCAGGGCGCAGAACAGCAGGAACGCGTCCAGGAAGCGCGCCTCGGTCAGGTCGATACCTACCGGCAGGAACGGGTTGATGTCCAGGCAACGCACTTCCACATACTGCACGCCACGCGAGGTCAGGGCCTGGATCGGCCGCTCGCCGGTGTAGGTGACGCGCTTGGGGCGGATGTTGGAGTAGTACTCGTTCTCGATCTGCAGGATGTTGGTGTTCAGCTGTACCCATTCGCCGTCCACGTGCGTACCGACTTCAACATAAGGCGGGTAGGGCGTGCCCACGGCCTTGCGCAGGCTGTCGGTGTAGCTGGCCAGGTTGTTGTAGCAAGGCGTAAGGCCGGCCTGGGCGTTGCTCTGGTAGCCCAGGTCGCTCATGCGCAGGCTGGTGGCGTAGGGCAGGAACAGGGTTTCGGCGTCCAGCTCTTCGAGCTGGTGCGGGCGGCCACGCAGGAAGCCTTTGTCCAGCGCCGGCGACGCACCGAACAGGTACATCAGCAGCCAGCTGTAGCGGCGGAAGTTGCGGATCAGCGCGATGTAGGCCGACGACTGGTAGTCGCGGTTGTCTTGCGTGCTGCCTTCGGCTTCGCGCAGCAGCGGCCACAGGGCTTCGGGCAGCGAGAAGTTGTAATGGATACCGGCAATGCACTGCATGGTGCGGCCGTAGCGCAGGGCCAGGCCCTTGCGGTAGACGTGCTTGAGCTTGCCGATGTTCGAGCTGCCGTACTCGGCGATCGGGATGTCCTCCTCGGCCGGCAGCGTGCACGGCATCGACGGGCTCCACAGGTATTCTTCGCCCAGCTTGGTGTAGACGAAACGGTGGGTCTCTTCGAGGCTTTCGAGCACCTTGGCCGGGTCGGCCAGCGCTGGGGTGATGAACTCCAGCAACGACTCGGAATAATCGGTGGTGATCTGCTCGTTGGTAAGCGCCGATCCCAGTGCTTCCGGGTGCGGGGTCTGGGCCAGGCGACCTTCGTCGGTCACGCGCAGGCATTCGCGCTCAATGCCGTGCAGGCACTGCTTGAGCAGGGGGAGATTTGCGCCGAGCAGGCTCAGGCGGCGGTTGAGGAGTTCGCTCAAGATGTATTCCTTCACGCGTCAGTCGCCCCAATATGGGGGTAGAGATAACGGTCTACAAGGGTAGGAAGAAAGGAACTGGCGTTGTCGCCTGGTTTACGCGGTTCCAGCAGTGCCAGCGCACTGCTGAAAATACCGCAGATACGGCTTGGTGAGCTAGAGAACCGCGAAGGTTCCTTGCGCTTTTGCCACCAGCTTGTCGCCCTGGACTACATCGGCGTCGACCACCAGGGTGCGCCGCCCGGCGTGCAGCACACGGGCGGTGCACAGCACTTCGCCGTCGCTGACGGCGCGCATGTAGTTGATTTTGCACTCGATGGTGACGCTTTGCTGGTCAAAGCCATGGCTGGCCGAGCAGGCCAGGCCCATGGCGATGTCCACCAGGCTGAAGATTGCCCCGCCGTGCAGTTTCTGGCCACGGTTGCGCAAGTGCGGCTCGAGGGCCAGGGCCACCTCGGCAACACCTGTGTCCAGGCGTTGCAGGCGGCAGCCCAGCAGCTGGCTGAAGGCGCTTTCGACGTATTCGCGGGGTACGTCCATCACTTCTTCTTCAACTGCTTGGCGTTGGCGAACAGCGAGGCCATGGCGTTGTTGGCCGGCGCGGCAGTGGCGGTTTCACGCGGGCGTTGGGCCTGCTGCTGGCGGTTGCCGCCATTGCCACGGTTACCACCGCGGTTGCCCTCGACCTTTTCGCCCGGGGTGTCGCCCATGCGCATGGATAGCCCGACGCGCTTGCGCGGGATGTCCACTTCCATGACCTTGACCTTGACCACGTCGCCGGCCTTGACCGCTTCACGCGGGTCTTTGATGAACTTCTCCGACAGCGCCGAGATGTGCACCAGGCCGTCCTGGTGCACGCCGATGTCGACGAAGGCGCCAAAGTTGGTGACGTTGGTCACCACGCCTTCCAGGATCATGCCGGGCTCGAGGTCCTTGAGGTCTTCGACGCCGTCCTGGAAGGTGGCGGTCTTGAACTCGGGGCGTGGGTCGCGTCCAGGCTTGTCCAGCTCTTGCAGGATGTCGGTGACGGTCGGCAGGCCGAAGGACTCGTCGGTGAACTTCTTCGGGTCCAGGCGCTTGAGGAAGCTGCTGTCGCCGATCAGCGAGCGGATGTCGCGGTCGGTGCCGGCGGCGATACGCTGCACCAGCGGGTAGGCCTCCGGGTGTACTGCGGAGGCGTCCAGCGGGTTGTCGCCGTTCATCACACGCAGGAAGCCGGCGGCTTGTTCGAAGGTTTTTTCACCCAGGCGGCTGACCTTTTTCAGTGCTGCACGGGTGGCGAACGGGCCGTTGGCATCGCGATGGGCGACGATGTTCTGTGCCAGCGTGGCGTTGAGGCCGGAGATACGGGTCAGCAGTGCCACCGAGGCGGTGTTCACGTCCACACCCACGGCGTTCACGCAGTCCTCGACCACGGCGTCCAGGCCACGCGCCAGTTTCAGCTGGGACACGTCGTGCTGGTACTGGCCGACACCGATGGATTTCGGGTCGATCTTCACCAGCTCGGCCAGCGGGTCTTGCAGGCGGCGGGCAATCGAAACGGCACCGCGGATCGACACGTCCAGGTCCGGGAACTCGCGGGCGGCCAGTTCCGATGCCGAGTACACCGACGCACCGGCCTCGGAGACCATGATCTTGGTAATTTTCAGCGCTGGGTATTTTTTGACCAGCTCTGCCACCAGCTTGTCGCTTTCGCGGCTGGCGGTGCCGTTGCCGATGGCGATCAGCTCCACCGAGTGCTTGGCGCACAGTGCAGCCATGATGGAAATGGTGCGGTCCCAGTCATTCTTTGGCGCGTGCGGGTAGACCGTTGTGTAGTCCAGCAGCTTGCCAGTGGCATCGACCACGGCGATCTTGCAACCGGTGCGCAGGCCCGGGTCAAAACCCAGGGTAGCGCGTGGGCCGGCCGGGGCGGCCAGCAGCAGGTCGTGCAGGTTGTGGGCGAACACGTTGATCGCCTCGCCTTCGGCGTTGTCGCGCAGTTCGCCGAACAGGTCGGTTTCCAGGTGGGTGTACAGCTTGACCTTCCAGGTCCAGCGCACCACCTCGCCCAGCCATTTGTCGGCTGGGCGGCTGCGGTTTTCAACGCCGACGTGGTTGCCGATCATCACTTCGCACGGGTGCAGGGTGCCAGGCAGTTCTTCGCCCACTTTCAGCGAGGCGCTCAGCACGCCTTCGTTGCGCCCGCGGAAGATCGCCAGGGCACGGTGCGACGGGGCGTTGCGCAGCAGTTCGTCGTGGGCGAAGTAGTCGCGGAACTTGGCGCCTTCTTCTTCCTTGCCAGCCACCACCCGGGCACTGAGCACGGCTTCCTGCTTGAGGAAGCTGCGCAGCTTGTCGAGCAGGGCGGCGTCCTCGGCAAAGCGCTCCATGAGGATGTACTTTGCGCCTTCCAGCGCGGCCTTGACGTCGGCCACGCCTTTTTCGGCGTTGACGAAGCGTGCGGCTTCGCTTTCCGGGGCCAGGGTGGGGTCGTTGAACAGGCCGTCGGCCAGCTCGCCCAGGCCGGCTTCCAGGGCGATCTGGCCCTTGGTGCGGCGCTTCTGCTTGTACGGCAGGTACAGGTCTTCAAGGCGGGTCTTGGTGTCGGCCAGCTTGATTTCGCGGGCCAGTTCCGGGGTCAGCTTGCCCTGTTCCTCGATGCTGGCCAGGATGCTGGCGCGACGGTCGTCGAGTTCGCGCAGGTAGCGCAGGCGCTCTTCCAGATGGCGCAGCTGGGTGTCGTCCAGGCTGCCGGTCACTTCCTTGCGGTACCGGGCGATGAAGGGCACGGTCGAGCCTTCGTCCAACAGGCCCACGGCCGCCTCGACCTGCTGGGGGCGTACGCCCAGTTCCTCGGCGATACGGCTGTTGATGCTGTCCATGAAAACCACCTGACATTTGTGAATACGGGGGTCGCCTGTGGGCTTTTCGCCCGGCGGCGCTGGATGAAAGCCGCGCATTATACCCATCGCAAACGGCTTGCGGTGATGGCGCCCAGCCAGCTGGAACTGGCGCCGGGGGAAAAATCTGCTAACAATGCTCACGCAACGTGCAGCAATGGCTACGCCATAATGCGCGGCGATATCAGAGGAGTTATTCATGACCGGCACTGCAAACACCGCTGAAGGTGACAAGATTCTCATCGTCGACGACGATCCGGGGCTTAGCAGCCTGCTGGAACGTTTCTTCACCAGCAAGGGCTACCGTGCCCGCGCGGTGCCCAACACCGAGCAGATGGACCGCCTGCTGCAGCGTGAGGTGTTCAACCTGGTGGTACTCGACCTGATGCTGCCGGGTGAGGATGGCTTGTCCGCATGCAAGCGCCTGCGCCAGCAGAACAACCAGATTCCGATCATCATGCTGACCGCCAAGGGCGACGAGCTGAGCCGTATCAAGGGCCTGGAACTGGGCGCTGACGACTACCTGGGCAAGCCGTTCAACCCGGACGAGCTGATGGCGCGCGTCAAGGCTGTGCTGCGCCGCCAGGCGCCTGCCGTGCCGGGTGCGCCGGGCAGCGAGGACGAATCGGTCACCTTTGGCGACTACGAGCTGTCGCTGGCCACCCGCGAACTCAAGCGTGGCGACGAAGTGCACATGCTCACCACCGGTGAGTTTGCCGTGCTCAAGGCCCTGGTGATGCACGCCCGCGAGCCGCTGACCCGCGACAAGCTGATGAACCTGGCCCGTGGCCGCGAGTGGGATGCACTGGAGCGCTCCATCGACGTGCAGATCTCGCGCCTGCGCCGCATGATCGAGCCGGACCCGTCCAAGCCGCGTTACATCCAGACCGTCTGGGGCGTGGGCTACGTGTTCGTGCCAGACGGAAACGCAGGTAAATGATGCTGCGTCGTCCATGAAAACACCGCTCTGGTTTCCGCAGAGTTTCTTCGCCCGCACCCTGTGGCTGGTGTTGATCGTCGTCCTGTTCAGCAAGGCTTTGACCCTGGTCTACCTGCTGATGAACGAGGACGTGCTGGTCGACCGTCAGTACAGCCACGGTGTGGCGCTGACCTTGCGTGCCTATTGGGCTGCCGACGAAGAAAACCGCGACAGCATTGCCGAGGCGGCGGGCCTTATCCGCGTGACCGGCTCGGGTGTGCCTGAGGGCGAGCAGCACTGGCCTTACAGCGAAATCTACCAACGGCAGATGCAGGCGGAGCTGGGCGAAGACACCGAAGTGCGGCTTCGTATTCATGCGCCACCGGCGTTGTGGGTCAATGCGCCAAGCCTGGGCCCCGGCTGGCTGAAAGTGCCGCTGTACCCGCACCCGCTGCGTGGGCAGAAGATCTGGAACGTGCTGGGTTGGTTCCTGGCCATCGGCCTGTTGTCCACCGCCTCGGCCTGGATCTTCGTGCGCCAGTTGAACCAGCCGCTCAAGCGCCTGGTGTTTGCCGCGCGTCAGCTGGGCCAGGGGCGCAGCGTGCGCCTGCCGATCAGCGATACACCCAGCGAGATGACCGAGGTGTACAAGGCCTTCAACCAGATGGCCGAAGATGTCGAGCAAGCCGGGCGCGAGCGCGAGCTGATGCTGGCCGGGGTTTCCCACGACCTGCGCACACCGTTGACGCGCCTGCGCCTGTCGTTGTCATTGCTAGACAGCGACAGCGACTTGAGTGACGACATGGTCCGCGATATCGAGGACATGGATGCGATCCTCGATCAGTTCCTGGCCTTTATCCGCGATGGCCGTGACGAGCCGTTGGAAGAGGTCGACCTGGCTGACCTGGTGCGTGAAGTGGTGGCGCCGTACAACCAGCCGAAAGAACGTGTGCGCCTGTGCCTGGAGCCAATTCCACCGTTCCCGCTGCGCCGCGTTTCGCTCAAGCGCATGTTGGGCAACCTGATCGGCAACGCCCTGCACCATGCTGGCAAGGGGGTCGAAGTGGCTGCCTATGTGTCGGGTGACGAGAGCGCACCGTACGTGGTGCTGAGCGTGCTGGACCGTGGCACCGGGATCGACGAATCGGAGCTGGAGACCATCTTCAACCCGTTCATTCGTGGGGATCGGGCGCGGGGCGGCAAGGGCACCGGGCTGGGGCTGGCGATCGTCAAGCGGATCGCGGCCCAGCATGGCGGCAATGTGGAGCTGCGTAACCGGTCTGGCGGGGGGATCGAGGCGCGGGTGCGGTTGCCGTTGGGGCTTTTGCTGCCGCGTAATGCTGTATGAATCTGGTTGACCGCACCGGCCCTATCGCCGGCAAGCCAGCTCCCACAGGTAATCTACAAGCCTGGAGGTTGTGGTAATCCTGTGGGAGCTGGCTTGCCGGCGATAGGGCCGGTACAGGCTTGAATCAGCCCTTGCCTTTGGTCCGGGTCTGATTCGGCCCGCCGTTCTTCTCAAGGTGCTCGATGATCATCCCGGCCACGTTCTTGCCGGTGGTCACCTCGATCCCCTCCAGCCCCGGCGACGAGTTCACCTCCATCACCAATGGCCCATGGTTGGACCGCAGGATATCCACACCCGCCACGCTCAGCCCCATCACCTTGGCCGCCCGGATCGCGGTAATGCGCTCTTCAGGGGTGATCTTGATCAGGCTGGCGACGCCGCCCCGGTGCAGGTTGGAGCGGAACTCGCCCGGCTTGGCCTGACGCTTCATCGAGGCAATCACCTTGTCTCCCACCACGAAGCAGCGAATGTCCGCCCCGCCAGCCTCCTTGATGTACTCCTGAACCATGATGTTCTGCTTGAGGCCCATGAACGCCTCGATCACCGACTCGGCAGCCTGGGTGGTTTCGCACAGCACCACGCCGATGCCCTGTGTGCCTTCCAGCACTTTGATCACCAGCGGGGCGCCATTGACCATCTGGATCAGGTCGGGGATGTCATCGGGTGAGTGGGCGAAGCCGGTAATGGGCAGGCCGATACCGCGCCGCGACAGCAACTGCAGCGAGCGCAGTTTGTCACGCGAGCGGGCAATGGCCACCGATTCGTTGAGCGGGTACACGCCCATCATTTCGAACTGGCGCAGCACCGCGCAGCCGTAAAAGGTGACCGAAGCCCCGATGCGCGGGATCACTGCATCGAAGCCTTCCAGCGGCTTGCCGCGGTAGTGGATCTGCGGCTTGTGGCTGGCAATGTTCATGTAGGCCCGCAGGGTATCGATCACCACCATTTCGTGGCCACGCTGGGTACCGGCTTCGACCAGGCGGCGGGTGGAATACAGACGCGGATTGCGCGACAGCACAGCGATCTTCATGCAGCACCTGTGACAGGGGAAAGGGTGGCCGGGAAGGCCGGTTTATCTTGTACATACTTCAAGCCGGGGTTCACTACCAGTTGGCCCTGGATCAAGGCCTTGGAACCGAGCAGCAGGCGGTAGCGCATGCTCTTGCGGCAGGCCAGGGTGAATTCCACCTCCCACACACCATCGCCCAGCGCCAGTGACGTGCGGATGACATAACGGGTCTGGGCGTGGCCGTTGGAGCTCTTGATGGTTTTCATGGTGACCAGCGGTGCCTCGCAGCGGCGGTGACGCAACTGCACCACCGACCCCAGGTGCGCAGTGAAGCGGACCCAGGGCTGGCCGTCGCGCTCGAACGGTTCCACCTCGGTAGCGTGCAGGCTGGAGGTGCTGGCGCCGGTGTCGATCTTGGCGCGCAGCCCGGCGACGCCAAGGTCGGGCAGGGCGATCCACTCACGCAGGCCGATCACTTTCAAATGGTCAAATGTCTTCACGAAGCGCACCCTGCGAATGAGGTGGTGAACTGTAAGCACGGCGGGGATTTTTTGCATCCGCTCGTTACGGTAGTACAGTTCGATGAAAGACAGAATCCGAGGTAACGGGATGGCACAAAAAGCCGAAGATGACGACAAGGTTCGCCTGGACAAGTGGCTATGGGCGGCGCGCTTCTACAAGACGCGGGCGCTGGCCAAGGCGGCGATCGAGAGCGGCAAGGTGCATTGCCGGGGCGAGCGTTGCAAGCCGGGTAAGGAGCCACGGGTGGGCGACGAATTTGTGCTGCGCACCGGGTTCGATGAACGCACTGTGGTGGTGAAGGCGTTGTCGGTTGTGCGGCGCGGGGCGCCAGAAGCGCAGACGCTGTACGAGGAAACCGAAGAAAGTGTGCGCCGCCGGGAGCAGGCGGCCGAAATGCGTAAGGCCGGGGCCATGGGCGTGACCACCGATGGCCGGCCAACCAAGAAGCAGCGGCGGCAGATTCACCAGTTGCATGGGAGCTTTGAATAGCCGGGGCCGCTTTGCGGCCCATCGCCGGCAAGCCAGCTCCCACAGAGCCTTGTGGGAGCGGCCTTCCCGGGGCGCCGGACCGGTCGGATGGGCTGCGCAGCAGCCTCAGCGGTCTAGCGGAGCACGGCCATCCGCCCGACAAGCGGTAACCTGGCCAGCAGGTTGAACAACGGCGCCGTCCAGCGCATCAACGCCTCACTGCCCTTGGCTGCCAGCGGCGTGTAGTAGCTCCAGCCTAACGCCAGCACCGCCATCAGCAACCCGCCAATGTAGTCATCCTGCCCCCAGTGGGCACCCGCCACCAGGCGCGGCAGCATGAACAGCACCGCCAGCCCCCAGACCACCAGGTACTGCACCAGGCGGCGGCTGAACACGCTCATGAACAGCGCCCAGATCAGCAGCACCGAGGCGTGATCCCCCGGGAAACTCTTGCTGGAACGGTCCTTGAGCTCCCAGGCGGCCTCCAGGTTCGGGTAGTAGTCACTCAGGTGCACCACGTCGTCGAACATCATCGACGGGCTCTTGTGCTGCCAGCCGGCTGCATCCACCCACTTGGAAAACAGCGCGCGAATCACCACTAAGAGGAGTAGCGTGACCAGAAAGCCGAAAAACGCCTGACGAACCTGAGCTGCCTTGAACACCCAGTCACCACGGATGAGCACTGCCAGCAGAATCAGGCCGACGACGATGTCGAACGGGCGTAGGCTGCCGACAGTCCAGATGTAGCGCCAGGTGGTGTTTTCGGCTAGCGGCGCATTCAGGCTGTGGAACAGCCACTCGTCGAAAGTCAGGCACAGGATCTGGCCAAATGGCCATAACCAGAAACACAGTAGAGCGACGGGAAGCAGCGTACAGGCTGCCAATGGCCCCCAGGACCACCTTGCTTGGAACAGTGGTCGATTGTCCATAAAATACCTCTATTGCAAACAGGAATCGGAGCGCCTTGTGAGCGCTCTGTCACGGGTTCTCGCAGGTTTTCGACAACCCTTGTAACCATTTTGTCATCATTTTTTAGATAGCCGAAACCTATGAGCGAATTGCCTGATACCGATTTCACCCAACGTTTCATCTTCGACGAGCGCGACGTGCGCGGCGAGTGGGTGTCTCTCGATGACAGCTACGCCGCAGTGTTGGCGCGTCATGAGTACCCTCAGCCGGTCCAGGCGTTGCTCGGCGAGCTGATGGCCGCCACCGCCTTGCTGGTGGGCGCGATGAAGTTCGATGGCTTGCTGATTTTGCAGGCGCGTTCGGCTGGGCCTATTCCGCTGCTGATGGTGGAGTGTTCCGGCGACCGCGAAATCCGCGGCATGGCCCGCTACGAAGCGGACCAGATCCCGGCAGGTGCCACACTTTCGCAGCTGATGCCCGACGGCCATTTGACCCTGACCATCGACCCGGTCAAGGGCCAGCGCTACCAGGGTACCGTCGACCTCGATGGCGCCAACCTGTCGGAATGCTTCACCAACTACTTCATTCAGTCCCAGCAGCTGAACACGCGTTTCTGGCTCAACGCCGAAAACGGCAAGGCCCGTGGCCTGCTGCTGCAGCAGCTGCCGCGTGATCGCCAGCCGGATGATGAAGAGCGTGAGGACAGCTGGCAGCACGTGGTTGCTCTGGCCAAGACCCTCAAGCCGCAAGAGTGGGCTGAAAACAACGAAACGCTACTGCACCGCCTGTATCACGAGGATGCCGTGCGGCTGTTCGACATCCAGCCGTTGCGCTTCAATTGCAGCTGTTCGCGCGAGCGTTCCGGCAATGCACTGGTCAGCCTGGGCGAACACGACGCCAAGGCGTTGGTGGAAGAATGCGGCGGCCAGGTGGAGATCGATTGCCAGTTCTGCAACGAGCGCTATTTCTTCGATGCCAGCGATGTGGCGCAATTGTTTGCAGGTGGCGGTACTGACGTGGCCTCAGAAACTCGCCACTGAAACGTTTAATCACAGGACAATCTCCCGTCGAATTGCGCAAAAGCGCAGTTCTGACAGGAGGGGCCTACTTTTTTTGGGCGTTTCTGGCATAATCCGGCCACTTTTTTCGCTGTAGTAGTTTTTTCAAGACAACTACAAAACGTTTGGAGCACTCGGCCTCGGGCCGGATGGGGTATCTCATGACGCAAGCCAACAACACCGTGTACACCGACCTGAGCGTCGATGAGCTGGTAAAAGAAGCGCTGCAACGCGGTGAAGGCGTACTAGCCGATACTGGCGCACTGGTCGTAGAGACTGGTCACCGTACTGGCCGTTCGCCGGCTGACCGTTTCATCGTCGAAGAACCTTCCACCCAGGACGCCATTTCCTGGGGCCCGATCAACCGCAAGTTCCCGGCCGACAAGTTCGATGCCCTGTGGGACCGCGTCGAGGCGTTCAACAACGCCCAGGATCACTTCGTTTCCTACGTTCACGTAGGTGCGGCCGCTGAACACTACCTGCCGGTGAAGATGACAACCCAGACTGCCTGGCAGAACCTGTTTGGCCGTTGCCTGTTCATCAACCCGGAGCAGTTCAACCCGGCTGGCCGCGATCAGTGGCAGGTGCTCAACGTTGCCAACTTCGTGTGCGAGCCTGAGCGTGACGGCACCAACTCCGACGGTTGCGTGATCATCAACTTCGCTGCCAAGAAAGTGCTGATCGCAGGCATGCGTTACGCCGGCGAAATGAAGAAAGCCATGTTCTCGGTGCAGAACTTCCTGCTGCCGGCTGCCGACGTACTGCCAATGCACTGCGCGGCCAACATCGGCGAAGAAGGCGATGTGACCCTGTTCTTCGGCCTGTCCGGCACCGGCAAGACCACCCTGTCGGCCGACGAAAGCCGTTACCTGATCGGTGACGACGAGCACGGCTGGGGCGAAGGCGTTGTCTTCAACATGGAAGGCGGCTGCTACGCCAAGTGCATCGACCTGTCCGAGAAGAACGAGCCGGTCATCTGGAAAGCCATCAAGCACGGCGCAGTGCTGGAAAACGTCGTTCTCGACGCCAACAAGCACGCCGACTACACCGATGTCAGCCTGACCCAGAACAGCCGTGCAGCCTACCCGCTGGAGCACGTTGCCAAGCGTTCCGAAGCGAACCTGGGCGGCGAGCCTAACGCGGTCATCTTCCTGACCTGCGACCTGACCGGTGTTCTGCCTCCAGTTTCGATCCTGAACAACGAGCAGGCGGCCTACCACTTCCTGTCCGGTTACACCGCGCTGGTTGGTTCTACCGAAATGGGTTCGGGCGGCGGCATCAAGTCGACCTTCTCCACCTGCTTCGGCGCACCATTCTTCCCGCGCCCGGCTGGCGAGTACGCCGAGCTGCTGATCAAGCGTATCAACGGCTTCAACTCCAAGGTCTACCTGGTCAACACCGGCTGGACCGGCGGTGGCTATGGCGTTGGCAAGCGCTTCAGCATCCCGACCACCCGTGCGGTGATCGCTGCGATCCAGAGCGGCGCGCTGGTCGGTGCCGAAACCGAGCACCTGGACATCAT
The DNA here is from genome assembly GCF_000498395.2 of Pseudomonas putida S13.1.2. Lineage (NCBI taxonomy): Bacteria > Pseudomonadati > Pseudomonadota > Gammaproteobacteria > Pseudomonadales > Pseudomonadaceae > Pseudomonas > Pseudomonas putida. The sequence goes on along the minus strand of NZ_CP010979.1, from coordinate 4,760,673 downwards.
CAACCTGGACGTACCAAAAGTCGTCCCGGGCGTTGAAACCGAGCTGCTCAACCCGCGCACCAACTGGGCTGACAAAGCTGCCTACGACGAGGCCGCCAAAGGCCTGGCCAAGCTGTTCATCGAAAACTTCAAGAAGTTCGACGTTTCCGACGCCATCAAGGCCGCTGGCCCGCAGCTGTAAGCTGAGCCAGCCGTAACAAGAAAGCCGCCCCCAGGGGCGGCTTTTTTGTATCTGGTGTTCAAGGCCATTGCTGTCGGGCGTGCAGAATGCGGATGATCTCGACACGGTTATCTACGATGCGGTAGATCATCACATAATTGGGCCTGACTACGATTTCCCTGGTTCCTGGGTATCTGCCCACCTTGTAGAGAACCGGATTCAGTGCTGCGCGCCTGGCTTTGTCCCCGAAGGTTTCGTCCAGCTCGATTGCCGCTGCAGGATTGTCCTGAGCGATATGGTCCATGATGCGCATGCGGTCTTTGAGCGCCATTTGGCGCCACATAAGCCGCATCAACGTATCTTGGCAGCCAGGGTGGCACGACGAGCAGCAAACAGTAGTTCGGCCTCCTCATCATCCATCACTGGCGCTGTGTCATCCAGGCTCGCTATTACCTGCTCGTGGAACCACGCCTCATAGGCAGCTGCTTCATGGGCCCGCTTCAACGCCTGGGCGCGGTCAGGCCGTTGATAAGTAGTCATCTGCCCAGGATCGAAAGTGGATGCGTCGACCACGAAATGGTCGATTCCCAGATCCAGCAGGTAAGTCACCAGAGTCTCAAGTTTCTTGAAAAGCCTGACGTTGCCGCTGCGCTGGGCGGTAAGCACATGTTCCTGATGGTTGATGTCTACCTGAACCGCCCAGCCCCCTGGGTGACCTACGATATGCGTAGCGTTGATACGGCCTGATTCCGCCATGCGGCTCAGGTTGGCATGGTCGAGATGATGAGTTGGCATGGGTGTATTTCTCGGCTTCATCGGGACTGACCATGCTATGCAATCTATAGTTGATTGCGACTATAGGCCTTCCGAACTTGTTGTGGGAAGCTTCCTGATCGATTGCAACCAACTGTGGATAACTCATGACCGAATCCCCTCAGCGCACTGCCTTCTCCCACTTCCACCCCATCCTCACTCGCCCTTCGGACAACGACGTCAACGGCCATATCGCCGGTGCTACCGTGCATGGCTTTTTCGAAACGGCTATCCAGGCCTTCCTTGTCGAACAGGCCGAGGTGGACCTGCGTGACGGCGAGCTGGCGGCATTCGTAGTCAGTTCGGCGGCGGATTTCTACGCGCTGCCGGGCTTCCCCGACGTACTCGAAGTGGGCTTGGGGGTGACGCGCCTGGCGGGTAGCACGGTGGAGTACCGCCTGGCGCTGTTCCGCCCGGGCGAGCCGGAGGCGTGTGCGGCAGGTACGGTGGTGCAGGTGTTCATCGAACGGGCCAGTGGTCGTCCTGTGGTGTTGCCTGAGCCGCTGCAAATGATCCTGTCTGGCCTGGTACTGGAACAGCAGGCATAAAAAAGCCCCGCCGAAAGGGGCGGGGCTTTTGTTGCCAGGGCAGGGCCCTCAGGCATCAGTCGCGCCAGTGGCGCTTGTGCTTGCGGTGGCCGTAGTGGCGACCGCGATCGTAGTGGCGACGGTCGTCGTAGCCGCGACGGTAGCGGCGGTCGTCATGGCGCTCGTCTTCGTCGGCCTTGTTGCCCATGTAGTTACCCAGCGCACCACCGGCGCCACCGCCGGCTGCTGCGCCAATGTAGCTACCGGTGGTGCCGCCCACCGAGCGACCGACCACGTTACCGCCAGCTGCGCCCAGCGCGCCGCCGATAGCGGCCTCACCACGCTGGCGCTTGTCGGCGCCCAGGGCACCGCCGGCCGCGCCGCCCAGGCCTGCGCCAATGGCACCGCCCGTGCTACCACCGATGGAGTTGCCCACTACGGAGCCAAGTACCCCACCCAATGCGCCGCCAATGCCGGCCTCGGTATTGCCGCCTGCCATGGCAACGCCGCTGAGCAAGCTGAAAGACAACAACAAAATCGAGGAGTACTTCTTCATCAAGAGAGCCTCATAGGGATGACGAGGCGAATTTGAGGCTAAGCGGCGTGGCTGGCAACGGAAATCCGACGAGTAACACGAGTTGTACACAATTCGCTAAGTTACTGTATTTGTTGTGAAACTTTATCGATTTTCGGCTGTCTGAGACCTTTATGACAAAGCCCTGAACCGCCATGGAACAGGGCTTTTTTGCTTTTTGGCGCTGGCGCTTCTGGCCTCTTCGCGGGCTTGCCCGCTCCCACAGGTACCTCACCGGGCTTGAAGAGGGTGGAGAACCTCTGGGAGCGGGCAAGCCCGCGAAGAGGCCAACTCAATGCCTAAAGGATGCGCCCGTTGTCCTGCGCCCGCTCCAGCTTGATGGCAATGAACTTCGATGTCGGCGTATGGCTGCCGTCGCCAATGCTCTCCAGCGGCACCAGCGGGTTCACCTCGGGGTAGTACGCCGCTGCCTGCCCGGCCGGGATGTCGAAGGCCAGCAGGGTGAAGCCCTGTACCCGGCGCACATGCTCATCCCCCCACAGCGACACGATGTCGACCTTCTGCCCCGGCTGGAAGCCCAGGCGGATGATGTCGGCTTCGTTGGCGAACAGCACTTCGCGCTGGCCGCGCACGCCGCGGTAGCGGTCGTCCAGGCCGTAGATGGTGGTGTTGTACTGATCGTGCGAGCGCATCGACTGCATGATCAGATCGGGCAGCTGGCCACTGGCGCGCACGCGCTCATCGAGCAACGAATCCGGCAGCAGGTTGGCCTTGAAGTTGGCGCGACCGGTGCTGGTCTTCCATTCGCGGCTGCCCGCGCTGTTACCCAGGTAGAAGCCGCCTGGGTGTTGCAGGCGCTGGTTGAAACCGCTGAAGCCGGCGATGGTATCGCCGATCAGGTCGCGGATGCGGTCGTAGTCGGCCACCAGCCAGTGCCAGTCCACCGGTTGCTTGCCCAGGGTAGCGGCGGCGATGCCGGCAACCACTGCCGGTTCTGAGCGCATCTGCGTCGACAGCGGTTTCAGCTGGCCGTTGGAGGCGTGCACCATGCTGAACGAATCTTCCACCGTCACCGCTTGTGGCCCGTCGGCCTGCAGGTCGATGTCGGTGCGGCCCAGGCACGGCAGGATCAGTGCCTGCTTGCCGTGCACCAGGTGGCTGCGGTTGAGCTTGGTGCTGATTTGTACGGTCAGCTCGCAGTTGCGCAGTGCCTGTGCGGTCCGCTCGGTATCCGGCGTGGCCTGTGCAAAGTTGCCGCCCAAGCCGATGAATACCTTGGCCCGGCCATCGAGCATGGCGTGAATCGCTTCGACGGTGTTGTGGCCGTTGTGCCGGGGCACGGGGAAGCCAAAACGCTTTTCGAGGGCATCCAGCAGGGCCACCGGCGGGCGCTCGTTGATACCCATGGTGCGGTCGCCCTGCACGTTGCTGTGGCCACGCACCGGGCACAGGCCGGCGCCGGGTGCGCCGATGTTGCCGCGCAACATTTGCAGGTTGACGATTTCCTGGATGGTCGGCACCGAATGGCGGTGCTGGGTGATGCCCATCGCCCAGCACATGATCACCCGCTTGCCACGGCAGTACATGCGCGCGGCCAGCTCGATGTCGGCCAGCGTCAGGCCGGACTGCGCCTGGATGTGCTCCCACGGCGTGGCATCCACCACTGCCAGGTAGTCGTCGACGCCATGGCCATGTTCGGCAATGAAAGCATGGTCGAACACGGCCGGTTCGCCTTTGGCCTGGGCTTCGCGTTCCCATTGCAGGACAAACTTGGCCATGCCGCGCAGCATCGCCATGTCGCCGCCCAGCGCCGGGCGGAAGAACGCGGTGTTGGTCGGCCGGTCACTGTTGGTCAGCATCTCCAGCGGGTTTTGCGGGTGCTGGAAGCGCTCCAGGCCACGTTCCTTGAGGGGGTTTACGCACACCACCTGGGCACCACGCTTCACCGCATCACGTAACGGGTCGAGCATGCGTGGGTGGTTGGTGCCGGGGTTCTGGCCCCAGACAAAAATGGCGTCGGCATGCTCGAAGTCGTCGAAGGTGACGGTGCCCTTGCCGACGCCAACGCTTTGCCCCAAAGCCACGCCACTGGCCTCATGGCACATGTTCGAGCAGTCGGGGAAGTTGTTGGTGCCGTAGGCGCGCACAAACAACTGGTACAGGTACGCCGCTTCGTTGCTGGCGCGCCCCGAGGTATAGAACTCGGCCTGGTCAGGGTCGGCCAGCTTGTTCAGCTCGCGGGCGATCAGGGCGAAGGCGGCATCCCAGCTGATCGGCAGGTAACGGTCGCTGGGCGTGTCGTAGACCATCGGTTCGGTCAGGCGCCCTTGGTACTCCAGCCAGTAGTCGCTCTGCTGCAGCAGCGAGGTGACGCTGTAACGGGCGAAGAAGGCAGCATCGACGCGGCGCTTGGTCGCTTCCCAGTTCACCGCCTTGGCGCCGTTCTCGCAGAACTTGACCATGCCGCTTTCCGGCGAATCGCCCCAAGCGCAGCCCGGGCAATCGAAGCCGCCGTTCTGGTTGGTCTTGAGCAGGGCGCGAATGTTCTTCAGCGCGTTGTCGCTGCCGACCCAGGCCTTGGCCACGCTGCGCAACGCGCCCCAGCCACCGGCCGGGCCGTGGTAGGGCTTGTAGCGAGGGGTAGAGGCTGGGGCGTTGTCCGGGAGGTGCTGGTAGGAGGTCACGGGTATTACGACTCCGCCGCCGGGCTGTAGACCCGCGGTGCGCTGTGCTTGGGCAGATGGATGAGGTTGAGGTTGTGCTTGCGTGCCCATTGCAGGGCAAGGCCGGTGGGCGCCGACAGGCTGACCAGGGTCTGGATGCCGGCACGCAATACTTTCTGGATCAGCTCCAGGCTGCAGCGGCTGGTGACGATGGCCAGGCCACCCTGGCTGTCGATGCCTTGGCGCAGCAGGGCGCCGATCAGCTTGTCGAGGGCGTTGTGCCGGCCAATGTCTTCGCGGCCGAGCAGCAACTCGCCATGGCGGTCCATGAACAGTGCGGCATGCACAGCCCCGCAATGCTGACCCAGCGGCTGGAAGGCATCGATGCGTTCGCGCAGGCCGACCAGCCATTCGGCCGGGGGCAGGGGTGCACCCGGCAGCACGGCCAGGTCCGGCAGCGCCTGCTCCAGGGCTTCGACCCCACACAGGCCGCAGCCACTGGTGCCGGCCAATTGGCGGCGCTGGTTTTTCAGGTTCCAGAACGCCCGGCTGGAAATTTCCAGGTCGGCGTACATCGCCGAACCACTGCCGGAGAGCTTCAGGTCGTAGATTTCTGCGGTGCCTTCGACAATGCCGCTGCCCACACTGAAGCCGACGGCGAAGTCGTCCAGGTCGGTGGGGCTGACCAGCATCACTGCCTGGTTGAGGCCGTTGTAGACAATGGCCAGGGCCACTTCTTCGGCCAGCGGGGTGCTGTCGCGTCTGGCGTCGCTGAGCTGGACGTAATCGTAGGTATTGCTGGCGGCGGGCATGGACAAGGGCGATGAGGCCGCGCAGACCGGAGGTTTGCTGTTCATCGGGGTGTTGAATACCGGCGGCTTTCTGATAGCACAAGCCTAGGCTTGCGGGCCGGCCGCGTCTAATCGCTAGGGTCTATGCCTTGATAGACCGCGTCGATTGGTCGCACTGGGGCAGGAGTGGAAAAGCTGGCCTAGACTCCTGTGTCCGAGGTTTCGTCAACAAGGAGAGCGCAATGAGCCTGTTCAGTTTCGTGAAGGAAGCCGGCGAGAAGTTGATCGACCTGCTCACCCCCGGTAACGCCAATGCCGAAGAGCAACTGAAGAAACACGTGGAAAGTGTCGGCCTGGGCAACCCGAACATCACCGCCACTGTAGAGGGAGACACGATCACCCTCAAGGGTGAAGTGGCCAGCCAGGAGGAGAAGGAAAAGATCATTCTTGCAGCCGGCAACATCAATGGTGTGGCCAGCGTGGATGACCAGATCACCGTGACCGGGCCAGTGGTGAAGGCGGCAAGGTTCGTCACTGTGAAAAAGGGCGACACGCTGTCGGCCATCTCTGTGGTGGTTTATGGCAATGCCAACCAGTACAACAAGATCTTCGAGGCCAACAAGCCGATGCTGTCGCACCCGGACAAGATCTACCCGGGGCAGGTGCTGCGTATTCCTGACTGATCTCTGAAACCTGTACCGGCCTCTTCGCGGGTGAACCCGCTCCCACAGGTTGAGCGCCCTCTCACGGCTGGCGCAGTACCTGTGGGAGCGGGTTCACCCGCGAAGAGGGCCTCATAGGCCTACCAGTAATTCCCGGTAATCCTCGACCGCCGCAAATTCTTCAGTGTCCCGCGGCCCTGCCTGGCTATCCGGCTGGCGCACCGCCAGCAAGTGCCCCACACCAAACCGCCGCGCGCTGCGCAGAATCGCCAGCGTGTCATCAATGAACAGGCTGCGCCCTGGCTCAAAGCCAATATCTGCCTGCAAGGCATCCCAGAACTGCGGGCTTTCCTTGGGGTAGCCATAATCGTGCGAGCTGATCAGCCGTTCGAAATAAGGCGCCAGTTCCACCCGTTCCAGCTTCAGCGACAGCGAGTCGCGGTGAGCATTGGTGATCATCACCACGCGTTTGCCCGCCTTGCGGATTGCCGCCAGGAAGGTATCGGCGTCTGGACGCAGGGCGATCAGGTCGGCGATTTCCTGCTTCAGCTCACGGATCGGCAGGCGCAACTCGCGGCTCCAGAAGTCCAGGCAATACCAGTTCAGCGTGCCGGCATTGCGCTCGAACAGTGGCTGCAGCTCCATTTGCGCCATGGCCAGGCTCACCCCGTGCAGCTCGGCATAGCGCTGGGGCAGGTGCTCCAGCCAGAAGCGGTTGTCGTAATGCAGGTCGAGCAGGGTGCCGTCCATGTCCAGCAGGACGGTATCGATGGCAGACCAGGGAATAACAGGCATGGGAAACTCTCGATCAGTCGGCTAGCCACGGTATAGTAACCCGTTCACGCCAAGGAGCCGCCCCATGCGCCAGAAACCCACCGTCCTCAGCCGCGAAATCGTCGCCAGCAGCCGTCTGTTCCGCGTCGAAGCCGTACAATTGCGCTTCAGCAATGGCACTGAGCGTACCTACGAGCGTTTGGTGGGCCGGGGTAACGGCTACGGCGCAGTGATGATCGTGGCCATGCTCGACGCCGAGCATGCCGTGCTGGTGGAGGAATACTGTGGCGGCACCGATGAATACGAGCTGTCGTTGCCCAAGGGCCTGATCGAGCCGGGCGAGGATGTGCTGGCGGCAGCCGACCGGGAGCTCAAGGAAGAAGCCGGTTTTGGCGCACGCCAGCTGGAGCACCTGACCGAGCTGTCGCTGTCGCCGGGCTACATGAGCCAGAAGATCCAGGTGGTGCTGGCCACCGACCTGTACGAAGAGCGCCTGGAAGGCGATGAGCCAGAGCCGATGCGGGTCGACAAGGTCAACCTGCGCGAGTTGTCGGCATTGGCCATGCACCCACAGTTCACCGAGGGGCGTGCCCTGGCGGCGCTGTACCTGGCCCGTGACCTGATGATCCAGCGGGGTCTGCTGGAGCTATGAACGACCTGCAACTGATGCACGAAGTGGTCAAGCTGGCACTGACCGCTGGCGAGGCGATCCTGCCGTTCTGGCGTGCCGACGTGGCCGTGACCAACAAGGCCGACAATTCGCCGGTGACCGCCGCCGACCTGGCAGCGCACCGGGTGATTGCCGATGGCCTGCTGGCGCTGGCGCCGCATATTCCGGTGCTGTCCGAGGAAGACTGCAATATTGCGCTGGCCGAGCGTGAGGGTTGGAGCCGCTGGTGGCTGGTCGACCCGCTGGACGGCACCAAGGAGTTCATTGCCGGCAGCGAGGAGTTCACGGTCAACATTGCCCTGGTTGAAAACGGCGAGGTGGTGTTTGGCGTGGTGTCGATGCCCACCAATGGGCGCTGCTATTTCGGTGGGCGCGGCATGGGGGCCTGGCGTGCGGATGCCGGTGAGGCAGCCCAGCCGATCCAGGTACGCAACGCACCCGCGCAGGGCGAGCGTTTTACCGTGGTGGCCAGCCGTCGGCATTCCAGCCCGGAGCAGGAAGCGCTGTTGGCCGGCCTTGGGGCTGCGGTGGGTGAGCTGGAACTGGCCAATATAGGCAGTTCGTTGAAGTTCTGCCTGCTGGCTGAGGGTAGCGCCGATTGTTATCCGCGCCTGGCGCCGACTTCGCAGTGGGACACTGCGGCGGCGCAGGGTGTGGTGGAAGGGGCCGGCGGCGAAGTGATCGGGCTGGATGGCTTGCCGTTCCGGTACCCGCCACGTGAGTCGCTGCTAAATCCGTATTTCATGGCGTTGCCCGCCAATGCTGCATGGCGCCAGGCCTTCCTGAGCCTGATCTAGCAGCACACCTCCTGTAGGAGCGGCCTTGCGTCGCGATCGGGCCGCAGCGCGGCCCCAAGGTTTCAGCTTCGCCACCGAAATTGCCGGGGCCGCTTTGCGGCCCGATCGCGACACAAGGCCGCTCCTACAGGGGCCGTGTTAGTCGCATTAGCGGTGCAGCACGTACTGGCCGCTGAATTTCACCGCAGGCTCGTCACTGCCGGCATTGCTCACCGTGGTTTCCAACGTCAACCGCGCCCGCCCACGGCGCTGGTACATGGCCAGGAATCGCTCCCAGGTCTTTTCGTCGGGCGCTGCACACCGCGCCACCGCCGCACCGGTAACCGGTAACGGATAACTGATCTGTCCTTCCTGGATAACGATGTGCCCATCATCGATCCCCAGCGCTCGCAGGCGCAGGTGCAGCCAGCCCCAGCCCACCAGCACTGCCGCGCAATACAGGCTGCCGCCAAACATGGTGCTCTTGTGGTTGACGTTGGCCGCCAGCGGCAGTTGCAGGCGCAGGGTGTGCTGCTGCCAATCGATCACTTCCAGGCCCATTTCGCGGGTCAGCGGGATGTCGCTGTGCAGTACGGACTGCAGGTACTGGCTATCGGTGTTCATCAACGGTGGTCCTCTTGATCGTCGTGCCCGCCGCTGGCGCCGTCAAAGCTCAAGCCGTGCTTGCGCAGCTTGTCGTGCAGGGTTTTGCGGGGGATGCCCAGCGCCTCGGCCAGGCTGCGCATGGAACTGTGTGGCTGGGCCAGTTCGGCGGCGATCAGCGAGCGTTCGAAGTGCTCGACCTGCTCGCTGAGGTTGCCGCTCGGCATGGGCAGCGCCGGTGCTGTCGCCGGCGGCGCCTGGCCGTCCAGGGCCAGTTCCAGGCCAAGGGCGAAACGCTCGGCGGCGTTCTGCAGCTCGCGCACATTGCCTGGCCAGGGGTGGCGCAGCAGCACGGCACGCTGGGCAGGCTGGAGGGCGTGCGGTGGCAGGCCATGGCGCTGGCTGGCGGCATCGGCGAAGTGCTGGAACAGCACCAGGATGTCATCGCCGCGCTCGCGCAGCGGTGGAATACGCAACGGCGCCACGTTCAGGCGGTAATACAGGTCGGCCCGAAAGCGCCCCTGGTCGGCGGACTGGCGCAGGTCTTCCTTGGTCGCGGCAATGATGCGGATATCCAGGGGGATCAGCTGGTTGCCGCCTAGCCGCTCGACCACCCGTTCCTGCAACATGCGCAGCAGTTTTACCTGCACATCCAGGCTCATGCTCTCGATTTCGTCGAGGAACAGCGTGCCGCCGTTGGCGAACTCGAATTTGCCGATACGGCGCTTCTGCGCGCCGGTGAACGCGCCGGGCTCATGGCCGAACAGCTCGCTTTCGACCACCGACTCGGCCAGCGCACCGGCATTGATCGCCACGAACGGGCCGTCGCGGCGGCTGGACAAGTCGTGCAGGGCGCGCGCCACCACCTCTTTGCCAGCGCCGGTTTCACCCAGGATCAGCACATCGGCGCGGGTGCCGGCCAGGGCGCCGATCTGCTCGCGCAGGCGCAGCATGGAGGGCGAATGGCCGACCAGGCGGGTGGCCAGTTGCTGGCGGTCGCTGAGTGCCAGGCGCAGGCTGCGGTTGTCCAGTACCAGGCGGCGCAGGGCCAGGGCCCGGCGCACGCTGTCGAGCAGGGCGTCTGTGGCGAAGGGTTTTTCCAGAAAATCATAAGCCCCGGCGCGCATTGCCTGCACCGCCAGCGGCACATCGCCATGGCCGGTAATCAGCAGCACCGGCAGCTCGCTGTCGCGGCCGTGCAGCTGCTCCAACAGTTGCAGGCCATCGATGCCGGGCATGCGGATGTCGCTGACCACCACACCGGGCCAGTCAGCCTCGATACGGTCGGCCAGGCCTTGGGCATCGGCCAGGGCGACCACCTTGAGCCCCGCCAGGTCCAGGGTCTGGCTCAGGGCCTGGCGCAGGTGCGGGTCGTCGTCGACCAGGATGACCTGGGCTTGGCTGTCGATCAGTGTCTCGGTGGTCATGCCGAGGGGTCCTCCGAATTGGGCAACGTAGCGCCGGGCGCGGCCACACGCAGTTGCAGGGTCAGCAGTGCGCCACCTTCCGGGTGGTTGGCCAGCAGCAGTTCACCGCCCAAGGCGCGCATCAGGCTTTCGCAGATGGCCAGGCCCAGGCCCAGGCCCTGGGTGCGGGTCTTGGTGGTGAAGAACGGCTCCTTGGCATGCTCCAGGGCCTGGCGGCTGAAACCGGGGCCGTTGTCGCGGATGTACAGGTAGACGCAGTCATCGCGCTGCTCGGCACTTAGCCACAAGCGGCGCGGGTTGGCCTTTTCGGTCAAGGCGTCGAGGGCATTGGCCAGCAGGTTGCCGAGCACCTGGCGCAGGCGGGTTTCACCGGCCTGTACCCACAAGGTCGCCTCCGGCAGGTCGCGGATCAGCTCAACGGCCATTGCCCGGCGGCGTTTGGCCAGCAGTGCCAGGGCATCGTCCAGGGCCGGTTGCAGGGCCACGCTTTCCGGGGCATGCCGGTCGCGGCGGGCAAAGGCGCGCAGGTGGGCGATGATCGAGGCCATGCGCCCGGTCAGCTCGCCGATCAGCTTGAGGTTGCCGCGGGCGTCATCGGTGCGTTGGTGGTCGAGCAGGATCTCGGCGTTTTCCGCGTAACTGCGGATGGCCGCCAGCGGCTGGTTCAGCTCGTGGCTGATGCTGGCCGACATGGTGCCGAGTACCGACAGCTTGCCGGCCTGCACCAGTTCGTCCTGGGCGCGCACCGCTTCCTGCTGGGCGTTTTCGCGTTCCAGCACGGCATTTTTCAGCCGGGTGTTCAGGCCTTCAAGGTCGGCGGTACGTTCTGCCACACGCTTTTCCAGCTCTTGGCGGCCACGGGCCTCGAAGTCGATGCGGTCGATATAGTGGCGCCGCCGTTGCATGACCAGGCCGGCCAGCAGCATCACTACCAGCAGCGTACCGGCACCGATGGCCATTACCGTTTGCACCGAGCGGTCGACCAGCATGCGCGGGGCGAGGATGCTGACCTGCCAGCCGGTTTCCTTGATGTCGCGGGTCTGGGTGATCCAGGCGTCCGGGCTGAGCACCAGCGGTTGTGGGGCCTGGGTTGGGTAGGGCTGGATGGCGATGATGGCCTGGCGCTCGGCCTCGGTCAGCGTGCGGGTAGCACGGAAGCGCCAGTCGGGCCGCGAAGTCAGGATGACCACACCATTGTGATCGGTCAGTAACAGCTGCTCGGGGGTGCGGCCCCAAAGGGTTTCGGTGTGGTCGAGGTCAACCTTGACCACCAGCACGCCAACAATACGCTCGCCGTCCCGCACGGCTGCGGCAAAGAAGTAGCCGCGTTTGGCCGAGGTGGTGCCCTGGCCGAAGAAGCGGCCCAGGTGGCCGGCCATGGCTTCGTTGAAATAGGGGCGGAAGGCGAAGTTGCGGCCGACGAAGCTGTCGTGCTTGTCCCAGTTGGACGCGGCCAGGGTGTTGCCGCTGACGTCCATCAGGTACATCACCTCGGCACCGGTCTGCTGCACGATGCCCTTGAGCAGGCGGTTGGCGTTGGTCACCGCTTCCAGGCGGAACGGGTCGGCCAGCACGCCACGTAGCGCCGGCAGGTCGCCGAGGATCTGTGGCAGCGTTTCGTAACGGTGCAGGGTGCCGAGCAGGTTGGCGACGTACAGGTCGAGGGTCTGGCGGTTCTGCGAGGCCAGCTCTTCCTGGTAATAGCGTTCGGCCAAATGGTGCAGGGGCCACAGTAAGGGGGCCAGGCACAGGGCCAACAGGGCCAGGCTGCGCCAGCGGGGACGGCGTGGGGGCGTGGGTTTTGCAATCATCACGTAAATGCGCCAGAAAAGTCTGACGCAATTATGCGCTAGTTAAGGCAGCAGTTCCGCCTCTGCCAGTGGCAGGCCGACCTTGTCCTTGTCCGACAGCAGCGGTGGCTGCTGCAGCGCCCAGTCGATGGCCAGTTGCGGGTCGTCCCAACGAATGCAGCGGTCGGCGCCCGGGTTGTAGTAGTCGGTGGTCTTGTAGAGGAACTCGGCCGATTCGCTCACCACCGCAAAACCGTGGGCGAAACCGGGGGGTATCCACAGCTGGCGGTGGTTGTCGGCCGACAGGTGCACGGCGACCCATTGGCCGAACGTTGGCGAGCTTTTGCGCACGTCCACGGCGACATCGCGGATTTCCCCGTGCACCACCCGTACCAGCTTGCCCTGGGTGTTTTCCACCTGGTAGTGCAGCCCACGCAGCACGCCCTTGATGGACCGCGAGTGGTTGTCCTGCACGAACTCGGTGCACACGCCGGTTTGCCGTGCGAACTCGCGTGCGTTGAATGCCTCGAAGAAAAAACCACGGCTGTCACCGAAAACCTTCGGCTCGATGATCAGTACTTCAGGGATTGCGGTAGGGGTGATGTTCATAGCGGCTCGCTGGCCCGTTGCCCAGTATTGACCCTAGTCGGCCTTGCCGGAAATTTCCGCGCGCAGCTGTAACAGGATGCATAAGGTGTGGCTATGGTAGACGGCAGGGCGTTCCTTACACCAGATGATCTGGAATGGGCGTCGATTGTTATCGATTTAAAGGCGCCGAGCGGCCTGAGTATCTTAGGTTTTCGGGCTTTAAATATCGATATATATCGGTTATAAATTCACAAACGCCCCAGCACACTCCGGCTCAGGGCCATCACAGAGGTCACCCATGAAAACCCTCAACTCCACGCCCCGTGCCGATGGTTTCCACATGCCTGCCGAGTGGGCTGCGCAAACCCAGGTGTGGATGGTCTGGCCGGAACGCCCGGACAACTGGCGCCTGGGCGGCAAGCCGGCGCAGGCTGCTCACGTTACCCTGGCCAAGGCCATTGCGCGCTTCGAACCTGTGACCGTCGCGGCCTCCGCCGGCCAGTACGAAAATGCCCGTCGCCAGCTCGACCAGCCGAACATTCGCGTGGTCGAAATCAGCAACGACGACGCCTGGGTGCGTGATACCGGCCCAACCTTCGTCATTAATGACCAAGGTGAAGTACGTGGTGTGGACTGGGGCTTCAATGCCTGGGGCGGCTTCGATGGCGGCCTGTACGCCCCGTGGAACCGCGACGAGGAACTGGCCGCCAAGGTGCTGGAAATGGAGCGCTGCCAGCGCTACCAGACCGAAGGCTTCGTACTGGAGGGCGGTTCGATCCACGTGGACGGTGAAGGCACCGTGATCACCACCGAGGAATGCCTGCTCAACCGTAACCGCAACCCGCACCTGAACCGCGAGCAGATCGAAGCCGTGCTGCGCGATCAACTGGCGGTCGACACCGTGGTGTGGCTGCCGGATGGCCTGTACAACGATGAAACCGACGGCCACGTCGACAACTTCTGCTGTTACGTGCGCCCCGGTGAAGTGTTACTGGCCTGGACCGATGATTCCAACGACCCCAACTATGCGCGCTGCCACGCGGCCATGGAGGTGTTGAAAAACACCCGCGATGCCAAGGGCCGCGAGTTCATCGTGCACAAGATGCCGATCCCAGGCCCGCTGTTTGCCACCGCTGAAGAGTGTGCCGGTGTCGACCAGGTGGCCGGCAGCCAGGAGCGAGACCCGTCGGTGCGCCTGGCCGGTTCGTACGTGAACTTCCTGATCGTCAACGGCGGCATCATTGCGCCAAGCTTCGACGACCCGGCAGATGCCGAAGCCAGAGCGATTCTGGCAAAGATCTTTCCTGACCACGAAGTGGTGATGATCCCGGGCCGCGAATTGTTGCTGGGTGGCGGCAACATCCACTGCCTGACTCAGCAGCAGCCGGCGCCGGTCAAGCGTTGAGCGCTGCCTGAATGAAAAAAGGCCCGTCATTGAACGGGCCTTTTTTTCGGGCGACACCCGGCGCCCAGGCTGGCATACGTTTTGTATTGTTTTCAAGTAGATAGCTCGGCTTGGCCGCGCTCTCGGATCTGTAACATTACCTACGTAGATTAGCCGCTCACGGGCCAGGGAGTACGTGTAGACATGAACGCAGCAAGTGAGTCGGCTTTGCGCCCATCGGCAGTGAATCACCAGTCGCTCAAGGTTGTGGCGAAGTGGTTGAAACACCATGGAAGCATCAGGGTCAGGACGACCGACCCACGACGTCTGCTTGCCGGGCGGTACCCTCAAGGGCTGATCAGCGAAGCAGAAATGCAGGCGCTGATGGCGGTGTGGCACTGATCGGATCGGTATTACTTGTACCGGCCTCTTCGCGGGCATGCCCGCTCCCACAGAGTCACCACATGGCTCGAAACCTGTGAAACACCTGTGGGAGCGGGCGCGCCCGCGAAGAGGCCGGTACAGCAATAAAGATCAGAAGCTGTAGCTACCCGTGACCACCAGGCTACGCGGGTCCCCGACCTGAATCTGCGCCGCACTGGTCGCCGAGCTGTAGTAGGTCTTGTCGGCAATATTGCTCAACGCCGCCCGCACATCCCAGTCATGGGTGCGGTATCCCGCCAGCGCATCCCAACGGCCGTACCCTGGCAACACCGTGGTGTTCTGGTTGTCCGCGTAACGCTCACCCACCAGCGTAACGCCGGTTTCGGCGTACCAGCCCAGCTCTGGTTTCCAGGTAACGAACAGACTGGCGTTGCGCTTGGCCACGTCGTTGATGCGGTTGCCTTCCTGGCCGTTGTTATCCTTGACGATGATCGCATCCTGCAGGCCGATGCCGCCGCGTACATACCAGTTGCCGACGATGTTGCCAGTGGCCGTCAACTCGATGCCACGCGAACGCTGCAGGCCGCTGAGCAAGATGTTATTCGGGTTTTCCGGATCACGGGTGCGGCGGTTGTACAGCTCCAGCTCGTAGACGGCCAGGGTGGTGGTCAGGCGCTGGTCGAGCCAGTCGCTTTTCACCCCGATTTCTTTCTGCCGAGTCTCTTCCGGCTTGGCGTCGTTGCCGTTGCCCGGCGCATCCGGGGTGATGCCGATCAAGCCGCCGCCCACCGGCGAGAAGGTCTTGCTCCACGAGGCGTAGAACGAATGATCACGCCATGGCGTGTAGACCACGCCCAGGCGCGGGCTGGTGCTGTTACTGTCCTGCGGTTCGCGCACGCCATCCTTGTTGGTGGTTTCCACGTCGAACTGGTCGAAGCGCACGCCAGCCAGGATTTGCCATTGATCGTTCAGGCGGATCTGGTCTTGCAGGTAAAGGCCGCGGCTATCGACCACAGTGTGGTTGTTACTCGACAGCGCCAGTGTGCCACTGTGCTGCTGGTTGCTACCGGGTTTGCCCAAGCCCGGGAGCGGCTGGCTACCAGCGCTATACAGCACAGGGTCACGCTTCTGGTTGCCGAACTCCAGGCCCAGCAGCAGCTTGTGCTCCAGGCCCAGGGTGTCGAAGTCGCCCTCGGCCTCCAGGTTGTTGAACAGGTTGCGGGTGTTCAGGTCCTGCTGCCAGCGCTGGCGGGTCAGGACATTGGTGCTGGCGTTGTAGCCCGTGACGTAGGTGTTGTCGAACTCGCTGTCGAGCTTGAACAGGCCCAGGGTGTGGCGCAGCTGCCAGATTTCGTTCAGCTGGTAGTTCAGGCGTGAGCGCAGGGACTGGGCGCGATCATCGATGTAGTCGCGCTGGTCGCCATAGGTGGTGCCGCGGCTGACGTCGGCCGGGCGGCCATTCACCCCGGGGATGCCCCGGTCGGGCGTACGGTTGTAGCGGCTGTATTCGTACTGCACCAGCCAGTTCAGGTCGGGGGTGATTTGCCAGCTGACCGACGGGGCGAACAGCTGGCGGCTGCCGTCGATACCATCGCGGAAGCTGTTGTTGTCCTGGTTCCCCATGTTCAGGCGCAGGCTGACAGTGTCGCTTGGGTCGGCGCTGAGGTCTGCATACAGGCTGCGCAGGTCTTCGCTACCGGCCTGTGCTTCGATGCTCGAACGGCGGCCCTGCTCCGGAGCCTTGCTGACCCGGTTGACGATGCCGCCCTGGCTGCCACGGCCATACAGCACCGCCGCCGGCCCCTTCAGCACCTCGACCCGCTCGATGTTGTGCAGGTCGCGGATGTACTGGCTGTCGTCGCGAATGCCGTCCAGGTAGAAGTCGTTGCTGGCCTCGAAGCCGCGGATGCGCACGCTGTCAAAGCGGGTGTCGGCGCCGCTGCTGACGTTGGGGATACCCTCCAGCGCCTTGCCCAGGGTGTTACTGCCGTAGTCCAGCACATTGGCGGTTTTCACCGTGTCGATGGCCTGCGGCACATAGCGTACCGGCGTCGAGGTGCGGGTGGCGGTGCTCACCTCCTTGACGCGCGGGTTGTCCTTTTCGCGTTCGCTGTCGGCGGTAACCGACGACTCTGGCAGCGTGGTGGTGGCGGCACTGGCCAGGCTGGCGCTGAACAACAGCGACAGGCCAAGCGTCAAGGGGGAAAGGCGGCAGGGTACAAGCATGGGCACATCCGGACCGGACAAGTGAAAAAGAAGGCGCGAATGGTAATGCTTGCTATTTACTCTTGCTTGGGTATTTGTAAAGGCTTGTCTTTACATATGTATCTCTTTGTAACAGCCTCTGCGGCCACGGTTTGCCTGCTCTCGGGAAATTGTCTGACCGATCAAAAGGCAATTTCCCACACAAGATAAATTGCCCGCTGATAGCGCAAACCTGCATGGAAATGCACCAGCTCTGCCGATAATTTTGGTTATATCAACCTGCATTTCACGACTTTTTGACATTTGTAATCGCACACGGCTAGGATTCGGCCAACGCCTGCTGGCCATTATCTTGGCCTTGCTGCTGCCGAGGGCTGCCGTGTACTTACCGGCTGGCCCACCCGGCGGGATCCGCATAGCGTCGAACCTACGAAGGGGCGTTGGTTCCTGGCGTCATAGTGCAGAGCGTTTTTGATTAAGAAATAAGGAAAACAACATGTTGAAAACCAGGATCAGCCTGGTCGCCCTGGCGATGATCGCCGCGACCCAGGCACAGGCCAATGATCAGGCCGACAGCAAGGGCTTCATCGAGGACAGCCACGCCAACGTCCTTCTGCGCAACGCCTACATCAACCGTGACAAGAAGCACGGCACCGACGATCAGATCGAATGGGGCCAGGCGGTCATCGCCAACTTCTCCTCCGGCTTCACCCAGGGCACCGTTGGCGTCGGCGTCGACGCATTCGGCCTGTACGCCGTGCGCCTTGATGGCGGCAAAGGCCACAACGGTGGCGGCGGCGTCGACTTCTTCAAGCCGCACGAAACCACCAATGCCGAAGGCAACGCCAGCTCGCCGCACAACCTGGCCCGTGGTGGTGCAGCAGTAAAATTCCGCATCTCCAACACCGTGCTGAAGTACGGTGACCAGATGCCAGCACTGCCAGTGCTGCAATACGACGATGCGCGTCTGCTGCCAGAAAGCTTCACCGGTACCCTGGTCACCTCGAAAGAGATCGAAGGCCTGGAGCTGAACGCCGGTCGCTTCACCCAAGAAGCGCGCAAGAGCGCCGAGCGCCGTGACGGTGGTGGCCTGAAGTCGATCAACGTCTTGGGTGGTAGCTACAAGTTCACCGACAACTTCACCGCTTCGCTGTACACCGCCGACAACGAAGACGTGATGAAGAAGCACTACCTGGGCTTGAACTACGTCTTCCCGATCGCCAGCGACCAGTCCCTGACCCTGGACTTCAACGGCTACAAGTCGGACATCAACAACAAGTACGTGAAAGCCGCTGGCCTGAATGGCGACTCCAACACCATCTGGAGCCTGGCAGCCACTTACGCGTACGGTGCGCACTCGTTCACCCTCGCGCATCAGCGCAGCACCGGCAGCACCGGTTACAACTATGGCTTCTACCAGAACGCCGGTGGCGTGGGTGACGGTGGTTCGACCATCTACCTGGCCAACTCGTACTGGTCCGACTTCAACGCCGAAGACGAGCGCTCCTGGCAGCTGGGCTACGGCCTGGACTTCGGTGCCTACGGCATTCCGGGCCTGACCTACAAGCTGGCCTACGTGGTGGGTGACAACATCAACACCCGCAACGTCGCCAACCCACAGGGCTTCGGCGAAGGTAAAGAGCGCGAGATCTTCAACCAGATCCGTTACGTGGTGCAGGACGGCCCGGCCAAGGACCTGTCCATCAAGCTGCGTAGCTCGTTCGTGCGTACCAACAACGCTGTACAGCAGAACGGTTACAACGACGACGGCAACGAAGTGCGCGTATTCGTCGAGTACCCAATCAGCATCTTCTGATCCTGATCTGAAGCATCGAACAGCCCTGGCTTATGCCGGGGCTGTTTCTTTTCGGCGCACGGCTTTTGCTGCAACCGGCATCAGTTCCCCCGTTTCCGGTGCAAAACTGTCGCTACGTGCCATCCGCCACATCCGCGCATAAAACTCGCTTTCAATCGAGCCACTCAGCAGTTCGCCTGGCTTGAGGAACGTGTGCAGGTCCGAAAACAGCCCGATCTCGCTGGGGCTGATGCGCCGTGCCAGGTGCTTGGGCTTAAGCTCCGAAGGGTGCTCCAGGCCCGCAGCAGCCAGCATTTCGGCCAGTGCGTGCAGCGTGTTGCGGTGGAAGCTGGCCACCCGTTCGGCTTTGTCTGGCACCACCAGGGCGCGCTGGCGCAGTGGGTCTTGCGTGGCCACGCCGGTCGGGCATTTGTTGGTGTGGCAGCTTTGCGACTGGATGCAGCCAATGGCAAACATGAAGCCGCGTGCCGAGTTGACCCAGTCAGCGCCGATGGCCAGTACGCTGGCGATGTCGAAGGCACTGACAATCTTGCCCGCAGCGCCAATGCGAATGCTGGAGCGCAGGTTCAGGCCGACCAAGGTGTTGTGCACGAACATCAGGCCCTCACGCATCGGCACACCCATGTTGTCGCTGAATTCGCGGGGGGCCGCGCCGGTACCGCCTTCCTTGCCATCAACGACGATGAAGTCCGGGGTGATGCCGGTGGCCAGCATGGCTTTGGCAATGCCCATGAACTCCCACGGGTGGCCCAGGCAGAACTTGAAGCCCACGGGCTTGCCGCCCGACAGCTTGCGCAGGCTGGCCACGAACTGCAGCAACTCGACCGGTGTGCGGAAGGCGCTATGCGCGGCCGGCGAGATGCAGTCCTCACCTACGCGCACGCCACGGGTCTCAGCAATTTCGGGGCTGACCTTGTGCCCCGGCAGAATACCGCCGTGGCCCGGCTTGGCACCTTGGCTGAGCTTGATCTCGATCATCTTCACCTGCGGCGAGCGGGCCTGTTCGGCGAAGCGCTGTGGGTCGAAACGACCGTCCGCGGTGCGGCAGCCGAAGTAGCCGCTGCCGATTTCCCAGATCAGGTCACCGCCGTGTTCACGGTGATAGGGGCTGATGCTGCCTTCGCCGGTGTCGTGGGCAAACCGGCCCATGCGCGCGCCGCGGTTGAGGGCGGCGATGGCGTTGGCGCTGAGGGCGCCGAAACTCATGGCCGAAATATTGAAGATCGAGGCCGAGTAGGGCAGGCGGCACTGCGGCCCGCCAATGGCGATGCGAAACGAGGCCGGGTCTGGCGTGGCCACCGGCAGCATCGAATGGCTGATGAATTCGAAACCGGGTTTGTAGGCATCATTCAGGGTACCAAAGGCTTTCTCGGCGCTTTCGTTCTTGGCGCGTGCATACACCAGCGAGCGCTGCGAGCGGGAGAACGGCAGCTTGTCGTCGTCGCCCTCGATCAGGTACTGGCGGATTTCTGGGCGGATGGTTTCGATCAGGTAGCGGATATTGCCCAGGATCGGGTAGTTGCGGCGCACGGCGTGGTGGCTCTGGCGCAGGTCGTTGAGCCCGACCAGGCTGAGCAGGGCAGTGATCAGTGTGATTGGCCAGAGCCAGGCGTGCTGGGGCAGCAGCGGCAGGCTGGCGAAGGTGAACAACAGGCAGATGGCGAGGCAGGCGTAGCGGCTGGGCAGAGAGTGATTCATGGGTCCATCGCAGGCAGGATGACCGGGCATAGGATAGGCAAAGGCGGGGAGGGGAAAACCTGGGTAATCGGTAAAAGACTGTTACCTGATTGCGTATTCCTGCGTTCGCGGCCCCGGTAAACCCGGCGCGGTCCCTTGTAGGAGCGGCCTTGTGTCGCGATAGGGCTGCGAAGCAGCCCCGGCGATTTATGCTGTGACACCGAAATCTGGGGCTGCTGCGCAGCCCTATCGCGACACAAGGCCGCTCCTACAGGGGACCGCGCTGGTCTTTAGATGGGCAGCAGTATGCTGACCCGCAACCCACCGCCATCGCGGTTCGACAGCATCAGCTCACCCCCATGGCTGGTGGCAATCCGCTGGGCAATGCTCAACCCCAGCCCATACCCGCCAGAGGCCTGGTTACGCGAGCCTTCCCCGCGCACGAACGGGTCGGTGATGGTTGCCAGCAGCTCCGGCGCGACCCCGGGCCCGCGGTCGTCGATATGGATGAACACTCCACTTACCGCCCGCTCCAGCGTGACCGAAACATCCTTGGCGTAGCGCAACGCATTGACCAACAGATTTTGCAGGCAGCGCTGCAACAGCAAGGCATCTACCCGCAAGCTGCCCGCCTGGCCATGCACCGGCAACGGTTCTTCGGCGCTGGCCAACTCGGCGCACTGGCGTGCCACCAGCCGGTCCAGGTCCACCTGCTGCAAATTCAGCTGCTCGCCTGCGCGCAGGTAATCGAGTACCTGGCCAATCATGTCGTCCATCTGCGTAATGTTCTGCCGCAGGCGCTGGCGGTGTTCGTCGTCCGGCAGGCGCTCCAGGCGCAGGCGCATGCGGGTCAGCGGGGTGCGCAGGTCGTGGGACACGGCGGCCAGGAAGTAGGCCTTGTCATTCACCATGGCAATCAGCCGCTGCTGCATGGCGTTGAACGCCTGGGCCGCCTGGCGCACTTCTTCCGGGCCATCCAGCGCCAGGGGAGGCTGTTCGAGGTTGCCGCCCAGGCCGCGCGCTGCGTCGGCCAGCCGTCGCAACGGGCGCAGGCACAGGCGCACGGCAATCAGGCACACCAGCAGTACCGCGACAATCCGCAGTGCATACACCCGCAACAGGTAGTCGCTGATCAGCACCCAGGCCGATTCGCCACTCCAGCCCTGCAGTTCCTGGCCCTCGATGGTCAGCCAGTGGCCGTCGGCCAACGGCACCGCGAACTGCACATGCGCCTGGGCCGTGCGCAGGCCGAACAGGCTGCGCCAGACAATCGGCTGGCCCAGCTCATCGGTCAGTCGCACCTTCATCAGGCGCAGGTCCTGGTCATGCCCCAGTTCGTACCTGAGGGCCTGCTGCAGCAACAGCTCGACGCGCCTGCGCCCCCGGCGCTCGTCATGTTCAGGCGTGGGTAGCGTTTCGGCGCAGCGCAACTGATAGTGGGCGGGCACCTTCAGCGTGCCGGCGTGGCAACTGGCCTGGGCGATCAGCGGGGCACTGCGCGCGGCGATCAGGCGAATGGGCGCCTCGAGTACCTGGGCGAAACGCACATCGAACCAGATGCTGCTCGACATCAACTGGATCACCAGCGTGCCGCTGACCATGATCAGCAGCAGCTGACCAAACAGGGTGCGCGGCCACAGCCGGCGAAGCCAGCGCATGTCAGGCATCGGCCGCGAGGCTGGCGATACTCAGCAGGTAGCCTTCGTTGCGGATGGTGAGGATTTGCGCGGCGCCCGGCGGCGCACGGCGCAGTTGCTGGCGCAGGCGGCTGACGCACATGTCCACCGAACGGTCGTCGGGCAGGTGGTCGCGGCCAAACGCGCTGCGGGTCAGCTGGTCGCGGGAAACCACCCGGTTGTTGGCTTCCAGCAGTTCGCGCAGCACGCGGTAGTCGGAGCGCGGCAGGGTCAGGGTTTCGCCATCGGGGCGGGTGAGCAGCCGCTTGACGTGTTCAAGGCGAAAGCCGGCGAACAGCTGCGCATCCACCACGGCGCGCTCTTCGGCGGGGGTATCCAGGCGTTGCGGGCGACGCAGCACGGCCTTGATCCGGGCGATCAACTCGCGTGGCTCGAAAGGCTTGGCCAGGTAGTCGTCGGCACCCACCTCCAGGCCGATGATGCGGTCCAGCGTGCTGCCCTTGGCAGACAGCATGATCACCGCCAGCCCAGGCGTCGCTTGCAACTGGCGGCACAGGCTAAGGCCATCTTCACCCGGCAGCATCAGGTCGAGCACCACCAGGTCCACCTTGTGCCGGGCCAGCTGTTCGCGCATCTGTTCACCGTCGGCTGCGGCAAGCACGTTGTAGCCGGCATCGGTCAGGTAATCACAAAGAAGTTCGCGGATCTCGTCGTCATCGTCGACGACCAGCAAGTTCGTGCTCATGCGGAAAAACACCTGTTCGGTGAGGGCCGGTGGCGCTCGTTACGTTCAATTACATCCCCGTACATGTCGGGTCTGGAGCCCGGAGGGCCGATCCCTAGAATCCTAACAAAAAATCATCTGCAAATACGAAGCCTTCCCAAATGAATCCCAAGCGCATCCCGAAAGTGTTCACCCCCATCAGCCAAAGTGGCAATCGCCTTACACCGCTGGCGTTCTTCGTTGCCGTCGCCATCAGTGGCGGGGCCGTCGCTGCCGACGGCAAACCCCTGGAGCTGGACGCCACACAGATCGAAGACAGCGCTCTGCTGCCGGCCGACGATGCTGGCCAGCTAGGCTACACGGTCGAAAGCACCCGTAGCTCCACCGGCCTGGCGCTGACGCCACGCCAGACGCCGCAATCGGTCACCACCATTACCCGCCAGCAGATGGATGACCGCGACATCCACACCATCGAGCAGGCGCTGGAAACCACGCCAGGCGTAACGGCCAACAAGTCCGAGGTGGGTGGGCGTACCGACTACCGTGCCCGTGGCTACTCGATCAGCAACTGGAAGGTCGACGGCCTGCAGACCCAGGGCGGGTCTGATTTCAGTGGCAGCGGCAATGCATTGAGCATGGACCTGTACGAACGCATCGACATCGTGCGCGGCGCCAACGGCCTGTTGGGCGGCACCGGCGACCCCTCCGCCACCGTCAACCTGATCCGCAAGGCACCGACCAAGACGTTCGGCGGCAGCGCCTACGCCACTTACGGCAGCTGGGACAAGCGTCGCCTGGGTGCTGACCTGAATCTGCCCCTGTCCGCGGATGGCCGCCTGCGTTCGCGCTTCGTGATGACCCAGCAGGACGCCAACTCGTTCCGCGACAACCAGTCCGAACGCTCCCGCGCCGCGCTGGCCAATTTCGAGTTCGACCTGGACGACGCCACCACCCTGGGTGCCGGTTACCAGTATGAGTACAACAAGGTTGTCGGCGGCGGCTGGGGCGCGAACATCCCCATCTGGTACCGCGACGGTAGCAAGACCGACTTGCCGCGCAGCACCAACGTGGTGCCCAGCTGGAGCTTTGGCGAGTACACCACCCGTACGGCGTTCGGCTCGCTGGAGCACCGCTTCGACAACGACTGGACCCTGGACCTGAAAGCCGCCCAGGCGACTACCGAAGCCTTGAACCACCGGGGCCTTGCCAAGGTGAACTCGGCTGGGCGCGGCAGCTACGGCGGCTATTGGGACCAGGACGGCAGCGGCGCGGTGCTGAACGGGTTGCACAGCTCCAGCGACACCACCCAGCAGTCGGCGCAGATCGACCTGTCCGGCCCGTTCCAGCTGTTTGGCCGCACGCACCAGGCCATGGTCGGCTACAACGACAGCCGCACCGTAGGCTGGTCGCCCCAGTACACCTGCACCATGGTCGGCGATGGCATGGCCAGCGCGCCTGCACTGGGTTGCCAGTTCCGCGCCAATAACGGCTTCCCGGTCACGGACTGGCACCATGGCGTGGATGACGACTACGACATCATCGCCTCACGCACAGGCCTTCACAGCAAGACCACCACCCGCTTGCAGGGCATGTACGCCGCCACCCGCCTGAGCATCAGCGACCCGCTGTCGGTGATCGTTGGCGTGCGCACCAGCAACTATTCCTCGGTTACCCGCAGCGTGGCCGGCGAGCGCAGCAGCCAGGAAGAGAACGGCATCGTCACCCCCTACCTGGGCGCGGTGTACGACCTCAATGCCAACTACTCGGTATACGCCAGCTACACCGACATCTTCACCCCGCAAACATCTGAAACCAGCAGCGGTAGCAAGGTCGAGCCGATTCGTGGCCAAAGCTACGAGACCGGTATCAAGGGTGAGTGGTTTGATGGCCGCCTGAACGCCTCGGCGGCGTACTTCCGCACCAAGCAGGAAAACAAAGCCGTGCTCGACGGCGACCTGACCACACCGACCGGGGCCAGCGCCTACAAGGCGGGCTCTGGCGTGGAAACCGACGGTATCGACCTGGAAGTGGCAGGCGCGCTGACGCCCAACTGGAACGTGTATGCCGGCTACACCTACCTGCACTTCCGTCGCGTCGACAGCGATGGCCGCAGCGACCCGTCGCACCTGTTCAAGGCCTCGACCACCTACCGCCTCAGCGGCCCGCTCGACCGCCTGACCCTGGGTGCCGGCGTGACTGCGCAAACCAACATCCGCGCCATTTCCAGCCCGGCCGGCCAGCCCACCAATGGCGTCAGCAACGGTGCCACCGACGTGAACTGGTCCGGTTATGCCATCTGGAATGCCATGGCCAAGTACCAGCTGACCGATGAAACCAGCGTCAGCCTCAACGCCAACAACCTGTTCGACAAGCACTACTACACCCAATACGGGTTCTATGCCGGGGCCATCTACGGCGACCCGCGTAACCTGTCGTTGACGGTAAGTACCGCGTTCTGACCAACCGTTCCCACAGGTCTGCGCGCGGTCCCTGTGGGAGCAACTGTCTTGCATAACACCTAAGCGCTAGCGCGATCACTGTGGGAGCGGCTTTAGCCGCGAACACCGGCGAAGCCGGTGCCATGCACCGCGTTGGACTCTTCGCGGGCACGCCCGCTCCCACAGGTACCGCGCAGACTTCAGGTTTATGCAGTATCTGTCGAGGCAACTGAATTGCAAAACATCTGAAAGCGAGCGCGATCACTGTGGGAGCGGGCTCGCCCGCGAACACGGGCGAAGCCCGTGCCATCCACCACGGTGTTTCGGGGGTAAGCCCGCTCGCAAGCGGCCCTCTCTCAGCTGGGCTCTGCCGCGTGCCCTGCATCAACCGACTTCTCCAAATGGCCCTCGAAGCTATCCCAATCTTCGCCAAACAGCTCCACCGGATGCATGGTCCGGTCTGCGCCATTGCCACAGGCTAGCGCCTTGGCAGGGCAGTACAGGTCGCAACCCCAGCAGATACGCTCGGGGTGGCGAGGGTTTGTAGGGAATCTCTTGGCCATGCTCATCCTCCCTCAGGGCTACTTGGCCTGAACGTAAACCCCTGGCCCAGCCCCTCGGTTGACCGACATCAATCCATTGGCGGTTGCCCAGATAAAGGGCTTTGCTGAGTTTTTCAGCGTACCGGTCGAGTTCTTCATGCATGGGGTGGTTTGACAGCGAAGATTGGCAGCAACTGTCTTGCACAAAACCTAAAGGCTGGCGCGAACACTGTGGGAGCTGGCTTGCCGGCGATGGGCCGCAAAGCGGCCCGCTTTTCTTATTTGACTCGCCTCTTGCGACGGCCTACCAGATGCAGTGCATACCCGCCGACCGTGACGACTAGAACGTCCCCCTCAGGGTCAGCATGTAATTACGCGGGTCCCCATAGAAGTTGCCGTTCGCCGCGCTGGAGACTGTTTGGTAGTAAGTCTTGTCGAACAGGTTGTTGGCATTGAGCGATACGGTCCAGTGGTCATCCACGCGGTACCTCAACAGGGCGTTCCACACCGCGTAGCCACTTTGCTTGTAATCGAACGGAATGTTCGACTCCACCACATTGCCATTGCCATCCACGCGCACCGTGGTACCGCTGACATAGGTGGCGCTTTGCAGATCGACGCCGCCGCCTACGGTCCAGTCCGAAAGCGCTGCGGGCAGTTGATAAGTCGTCCACACCTTGAACTGATGCTTGGGCGTGATGGTGCTCAAGGCCGTGCGGTCAGTCTCGTTCTTGTTGTAGTTGTACACGTAGCTGGCCATCAGGTTCCAATCCTTGCGGATTTCGCCCGTCGCTTCCAGCTCGATCCCTTTGCTGACGACCTCGCCCTGGTTCACATAGCAGCAACTGCCGCCATACAGCACGGAGGCCGCCGGGAAGTTGGTATCCTGCACCGCGCCGTTCTTGCGCTTGGTATAAAACACGGCAAGGCTGGTGTTCAAGCGGCCATCGAACAGTTCGCCCTTGATACCCACCTCGGAGGTCTTGCCCTCCAGCGGCTCCAGCACGTCATTACTGCCCACCGGCCCGCGAAGGTAGCTTTGCTGCGGCTTGTAGATCTTCGAATAGCTGCCATACAGCGACCACTGCTCGTCAAGGTCGTAGATGGCGCCAAAGTAAGGCACGAAACGCGTCGGTTCGCGCATGTCGATGTCGCTCTGCACCACACCCGCATTGGTATACACCTGCTCGAAGTGGTAACGGGCCGCGCGGCCACCCAGGATGACCTTGAGCGGGTCCGCCACCTGCAACGTCAGGCGCCCGTACAGGCCGTACTGCTCCTGCGTATTGGGGCTGTAGTCCCGTGGGGTCTGCAATGAAATCGTGGTGGGCTTCCAGTAACCAGGGTCGAACACGTCGATGGGGACACCGGTGCCGGTGAACACCCCAGAACCCTGCCAGCGGCTGGTGACCTTCTGATAATCGGCACCCAGTACGAACTGGTGCTCGCGGCCAAAGGCATCGAAGCTGCCAGAAAGGTTGCTGTCTAGCAGGTCCTGGCTGGTGGAATAGACGTTATAGCTGGCGCGCCACACAGGGCCTGCCAAGGTCACCGGGTTGACGGCGTTGCCCGATACTGCCGCCAGCGCCTTGCCGGCGTCGCGGGTATTGGTATACGAGACGTTCAGCTTCCAGTCGTTATCGAAGTAGTGGTCGAGCTTGGTGAAGATCTCCTGGGAGATATTGTCCATGTAGGACCAGTTCTGCCCCAGGTTGGTGTGGCGCGCCAGCCCGATGTCTTTACCCGTCGTATAGCGTGGCAGCCCCAACGACGAGTTGGAGTGGGTGCTTTCATACATGCCACCCAGGGTGAAGATGGTCTGTGGGCCCAGGTCGACCTCGAACACCCCGTATACCGTGGGTTTTTGCGTGGCCAGTTTATCCGTGAAGTATTGGCGGTCGGTGTATGCCGTCACCAGGCGGCCGCGAACATTGCCGCTGTCGGTGAGCGGGCCGGTCACGTCGACTTGCGAGCGGTAGTTGTCCCAGGAGCCGGCGGCGGCTTCGAACTTCAACTGGAAGTCCGACAGCGGGCGCTTGCGCACCAGGTTGATGACGCCACCGGGGTCGCCCACACCGCCGAACAGCGCACCGGATCCCCGTAATACCTCGATGTGGTCGAATTCAGCCAGGTTGTACAACCGGCGGGAGTAGAAGCTGGTAGCCACTGAGGACAGTGCCATGGGCGCTGCGCCATCAATCTGGATGCTGTCGATGTTGAAACCGCGTGAGTAGAACTCGTAGGTGTCGCTGGTAGTTTTTTGCACCGTGACCCCGGGTGCCATTTTCAGCGCGTCCTGCAGGCTGGTGATACTGCGGTCTTCAATCAGCTGGCTGGACAGCACCGACACCGACTGTGGCGTTTCGCGCAGGCTGGTCGGGCTCTTGGAGCCCACGCTCACCGCACCGGTGGTGTACGAGCCGGTATTCTCGGTCATCTCGCCCATGCCCTGGCCACTGACCAGCGTGCTTCCCAGCTCCAGCGCCGCGCCGCCGGTGGTGGCTACTGGGTCGAGGATCCAGTTGCCATTGGCCGCTTGGGTGGCAACAAGGCCGTTGCCCTGCAGAAGTGCATCCAGGCCCTGCTGAACGGTGTAGTCGCCGTTCAATGCGGTCGCATGCTTGCCACGGACCAACGCAGGGTCAAAGGGCAAGTTGATGGCGGCAACCTGTGCAAACGCACTGAGCGATTGCTCCAACGTGCCTGCAGGCAGATTGTAATGGCGCACTTCGCTCTGTTCGGCATGTACCGCGTAAATCGGCAGCGCAATGCTTGCTGCGCTGGCAAGCAACACGCCACGCAGCGCTACGGCAAGGCGGGTCCTGGGTATATGGCGAGGTGAGAACGCAGATGACATGTGAATCGAGCTCCATTCGTTTGGCAGGGTGTTTTCCCTATTGGCCGAAGTGCTCGAAAAAACCCGCAGTCTCAAACTCGTCTTTTTGCAATTTATGCTGAGCGAGGAACAACGCGACGCCAGAACCGCGTGAAACGCTCAACCCTGACGGGCATTGAATCGCTGAGGGCATTCAGTGCCTGCTCGATATCATCCAGCTGGAAAACGCCGGATACCTTCAAGCCCGCCACCGGTGGCGCGCAGCCAAGCCAGCCGTGCTGATAGCGTGCCAGTTCCGCGATCAGTGTCTGCAACGGCAGGCTGCGTGCCACCAGCTGGCCCCTTGTCCAGGCGCTGGCATCCATTTCGCTGTGCTGGAGCTTGCGGCTACCTTCGGCGCTGATCGAATACTCCTCGCCTGCGGCCACCAGTTGCTGCCGTGTCTGCTGATGGATAAGCACCTTGCTCTGTTCGACCATCAGCCGTGTGCGCGTACCTTCCTGGCGCACCGCAAACGCCGTACCCAGTGCCTGCAATTGTGCCTGGGCGGTGTGCACCCAGAAGCTGCGCCGGCCGGCGGGCGAACCTTCGTCAGCGCCGGTATCGATGAAGATTTCACCCTGCAACAGCTTGATCAGGCGCTGGCTACTGGTAAATGAGACATCGACGGCGCTATTGGTATTGAGCTGCAGCCGTGTACCGTCGGCAAGCATCACTGTTCGTTGCTCGCCCACGCGGGTGCTGTAGTCGGCACCCCAGCGCCGAACCTGCTCCTGGCCCTGCCACCCCGTTGCGCCAACGACCAGGCCGGTGCCCAGCACCTGAAGCAGGCGCCGCCGACCCAGCTGGTGATGCTGCATGCGCTCAAGGGCGTCACGCGCGACACCGCCGGGTACGCCTGGCAGGCTGGCGAGGTTGTGGAAGGTAGATTCGTTGTTCTGCAATGCCTGCCAAGCGGTTTCATGCAGAGGATGAAGCTTGCGCCAATGCAGGCAACCCTGCAGGGCATGCTCGTCCGCGTAACCCGACTGTAGGCGCACCATCCACATGATCGCCTGGTCGAGCACGTCATCGGGTAGCTCGGGGCGCGTTGCGCCGCTCATGAGGTAGCGAAGTAGCAATGGCGGATAGCTTTCGCCATGTAGCTTTCCACCGACCTCAGGCTGACCCCCAGTTGCGCGGCGATTTCCTTGTAGCCCAACCCGTCCAGGCGCGACAGCAGAAAGGCCGTGCGCACCTTGGGCGGCAAGCCGTCGAGCAAGGCATCCACCTTGGCCAGGGTTTCAAGCAGGATCATCTGGGCTTCCGGGGATGGCATCAACGGCTCTGGCAGGTTGGCCACTGCATCCAGATAGGCCCTTTCGACACGATCGCGGCGCGCACGATCGATCACCAGGGCGCGGGCAATGGTACTCAGCCAGGCACGCGGCTGGCGCACATCCTGTATCCGGTCAAGTTTGCCCAGCACATTGACGAACGTATCCTGAGCCAGGTCGGCAGCGTTATCCCCTTGGCGCAGGCGTTTGCGCAGCCAGTCCACCAGCCAGGCGTGGTGGTCGATGTAGAGGGACTGAACATCAGCCTGCGTTGCAGATGGCACGGGCGGGGTAGACAACTTCAGCCCTCTTGTTGGTATAGGATTGCGTTTGAGAATTTATCTCATCCTATCTGGACTGAATTGTGAATGACAAGGATCACGACGTAATCCAGGGACCTGCTTCTGGCTTGACCGGTAACGGACCTGTCGGCGATAGCGACCCAGAGCGCGGTTTCAGAGATTCTGAACCACAAGCGGAAGATGACGGAGCAGCGATAGGCATGGCGGCTGTATGGGTGTAGACGTTCTGCCAGTACACTGAGCGGAATGTTTAACACCGGTTTTCACCGTTGTAGTATCGCCAAATTGGCGATACGTTCATGCCATGTCTATAAATATCGATTTCGCGACAATTACCGCATCGAGCTAAGGGAAAGGGATCATCTACCACCCCACGTTCACCCACCGGCGGTGGGGTGGACGTGGTGATCAGTCTGGAATCTGTGACTGTTAGCCAAGGCAGGGCACCTGCGAAAGTGGTGCACGAAGCCTTGGCCTGGGTGGCGGCCAATCAGGCCGATTTGTTGAAGGAGTGGATGAAATGGCATCGATGAAACGTCCCCGTCTGAAGAGTGTACAGCCTCGATCGGACGCCAGCCTTGAGCTTACCTTTACCAATGGGCAGCATTTCACCCTGGATATGAGCGATGCGCTCAAGACGTATCCTGGCTTGGCGCCACTGTCCAAGCGCAAAGCGTTTGAAGGCGTCGTATTGGGCGACGGAGGATGGTCGGTGGAGTGGCCAGCGCTGGATATTCAGATTGGTGCGGATACCCTGCTACTGGATGCGCTTGCCCAAAACGCACCTGATGAAAACACCCGAGTTTTCATTCGCTGGCGTTTGCGGCACCGGATGACGCTCGACCAGGCTGCCGAAGCGCTGGGAGTCAGCGCCCGCAGCATTAGCCGCTACAGCAGTGGTCGTGAAGCGGTACCACGCACATTGGCGCTGGCTTGCCTGGGTTGGGAGAGTTTGGAGCGGAAAGCCGCCTGACAGGGCTTTTTGAGCCCAGTCGTGGGGCTTGAGCTTTCTATATTCTGGCCTGAGATTGCCGGGGCCGCTTTGCGGCCCATCGCGACACAAGGCGGCTCCTACAGGAGACGCGGCGTGTTTTTGAACCTTTTATTCTGCGCGACAATGCAGCCTGGAAGAGCCACGGGGTGGCGCTATGGGATTGTTGAGGCCGCTCTACGGCCGAGTCGCCACGGCGGTTGCCCCGTAGCGTGAGCAAGCTGAATGCACAGCGTCTTGCGCAAGGCTGGGGGAATCCGCCATTTGAGTCATACCTGCTAGCCGAAAACAAAAAAGGCCCACCTAGCGGTGAGCCTTTTTTGATACTGCGTATGGTGCCGGCACCAGGAATCGAACCCGGGACCTACTGATTACAAGTCAGTTGCTCTACCATCTGAGCTATACCGGCAATGGGGCGTCATTATAACGATCGTTTGGCGCCTGTAAACCACTTCCTTGCGAATGTTCGAAAAAGACCTAAGTCACCGGCCTAAAAGGAGAATTTTCCTACCAGCCGCGGTGGATGGTGTTGACGTTTGGCTCGCTTTTGCCCGGGTTGAAGAACAGCTTGTGGTTGTCGCAACCGCGCTTGCGGCAGGGGCTTTCGGTGCGCAGGGGCAGGCCGTTGTCGCCGCCCAGTTGCATGCCGGGGTGGTTCCAGCCCAGGTTGCTGTTGGGGTGGGGCGAGGTGCCGCTGGCGCAGCCGGTCAGGGCGAGGGCGAGGGTCAACAGGGCAAGGGGTTTGGCTCGGGTCACGATGGTCGGGTCCGTTGGTCCGTTGTCGGTTCTGGCGCAACGCCAGAAGGCCGCAGGGCTGGCGGGCAGCGCGCGACGTCACTTTTTGATGATTTGGGGGCGGATGATACACCGTTACGGCGGTGGGGCATTAGCCTTGTGTTGCCGGATAGGGCCTCTTCGCGGGTGAACCCGCTCCCACAGGGATCGTGTGAGTGCGGCAATTTGCGTAAGGAAATTCTGAACCATGGGGCCAAAAGCTTCTGGGTTTGGATGCTTCGGAAGTATCCTACGCGCGCCGCCGAAGTATCGCTGTTGTCGGGGAAGTGGCTCACAGATACCGTTTTCGGGTCGTTCAGGCGACCGGGTGTGAGAGCCCGACTTTGAATAAGCGCTACCTGTCATGGTGGCCGTACGTGGGCAGACCTCGGTCTGGCCGGGCTTCCTTATTCACTCGGTTTCTCACCCCGCGTACGGCTGCCGCCCCAAATCCGTGAGAAAGATTTCTGGCAGCCTCCTTTCGTGAATGAGGATTTGCCATGAAACAAGATGAGCCAATCACCACCGCAGGCGTGGAAACCTTCCTCGCAGCCGGTAACCCATCCCTCAATCTGCTACGCGTAGAGCCCGGCGTCCCGGTCGATGCTGCCTATGAGCATGTCTCGATCCTGATGGGCTATATCAAGCACCTGGTACGCGAGGGGGATATGGAAGACGATCATAAATTCCTGGGTGCAGCCGATTACCTGTGCGACATGGCCAAGGCGTTGATGAACGATATCGAGATTGCCAAAGGCAAGGCGCATTAAGCGTTGACGCGGTCACTGTAGGAGCGGCCTTGTGTCGCGAATGGGCTGCAAAGCAGCCCCGGCGATTTCTGAGATTGCACCTAAAACGGGGGCCGCTTTGCGGCCCTTTCGCGACACAAGGCCGCTCCTACAAAGACCGCGCGAACAGTGGTTGTGTTAACCACAAGAAATGTTTATGCACAAGTGGCATTTGGGACTTGCGCGAAAGGCATGCCGGATCGCTGCGCCGCTGGTCTTTGCGCAAATGCCTGTTTTTACTGGCCTTGAGCTGCAACCCGGAATAAGCCAAACGCTTGAAATAGCGCTTGGATCCAACAGGTAATCAAAAGCTTGTTCACAGACTTATCCACAGGTTGTGCTGCGGCTAACGGTCGCGTTCCGCGAGGATAAGCAGGTTGCGTGGGGTCAGTGGATAGTCGCAGAACAGGCCCAGGCGAACGGCGTAGCCTTGTTCTTCGAGGAACAGGGCGCGATCGAGTACCAGCCACAACTCCAGCGGGCGGCGGAACAGGTTGCGTACGCGCTCCAGGTTGCGCACCTCGGCCAGGCGCTGCCAGCCGGCTGCTTCCAGGGTGGCCCAGTCCGGGTTGCCGTTCAGGGGCAGTTGTTTGAGGTCGGCCAGGTCGCGGCAGTACTGCTCGAAGGGCTTTTCCAGCCAGGCTACCGGCAGCGATGGCGTTGGCAGGTATTCGCTGCTTTGGCGCTGCTGGCGTTGCAGCTGGTCGAAGCCCAAGCGCCGGGCCATCGAGGTGTCGCGCTGGCGCCGCACGCGGGCGCCGGCGGTAACGGTTTCGCTCAGGGGCAGGCCCAGGTCGTCCAGCGACAGCTGCAGGGCGGACGCCTGCGCGGCTGTGGATAACGCCTGGTACTGCGGCGCCGCGATGCGGTTGTAGCAGCAGGGGGCCACGGCCAATTGCCGGCAACCTTGTTGGCTGGCCAGCTGCATCAGGCGTACATGCAGGTCGCCACAGGCGTGCAGGGCCACCACGCTTTTGTCGCCAGCCAGGTGACGGGCGCTGTCGCTGGCCATCACATCCTGATGCACATGCTGGGCGGGCAAGTGGTGGTGTGCGCTAAGGGCCTGGCCGGCGGCGACCAGTTCGGTGTCGTATTCCAGGCAGGTCAGCTGCTGGCCGGGTTGCAGCAGGCGACGGCCGAGGTGGCCTTTGCCGGAGCACCAGTCCAGCCAGTGGCGGGGCGGCTCGCGGAAGGTCAGGTGGCTGGCGAAGGCTTCGATCTGTTGCCATTTGCGGCCGGGGACGGCGACGTCCAGGCGGTGGGCGGCGGGTGGCAGGTCGGTTTGCGGGAGGCTGCCGAGGGCGGCGAGCTGTTGGGCTTGTTCGGCCAGTTGCGGGAAGGGCGCGGGCAAGCGGTCAGTGGGGCTGTCGGCTTCGGCGTCTGCCAGGGAGCATTGGCGCAGGTGGGTGGCGAGTTCGGGGTGGGTGGTTTCCCAGGCCAGTTGCAGGGTGGTGAAGGGGCGCGGTTTCCACAGCTGTTGGTGCTCGATCAGGAACTGGTCGAGGGCCTTGAAGCGGGTGCTTAGGTGGTGGCTGTGGAGGTGGCTGGGCATGGGTAAATGTGTGTTGGGTTTGAGGGCCTCTTCGCGGGTGAACCCGCTCCCACAGGATTAGCACAGGTTTCAAGGCCTGTGATGTACCTGTGGGAGCGGGTTTACCCGCGAAATGGCCAGTAAGGTCTCAACGACCCTGGCAGGCATCTACACGCAGCCAGCGCTCCAGCAGCTTGAAGCCCTGCACCAGCAGGAACGAGATCACCAGGTAGAACACGCCCGCGGCAAAGAAGATTTCCACCGGCAGGTAGGTACGGGCAATGATGGTACGGGCCATGCCGGTCAGTTCCAGCAGGGTCACGGTACTGGCCAGGGCACTGGCCTTTAGCATCAGGATCACTTCGTTGCTGTACGCCGGCAGGCCGATACGCGCAGCACGGGGCAGCATGATGTAGAACAGCGCCTTGCCCCGCGACATGCCCAGCGCTCGCGCCGCTTCGATCTCACCTTTGGGGATCGACTGCAGTGCGCCGCGCAGGATCTCGGCAATGTACGCGGCGGTGTGCAGGGTCATGGTCAGCACCGTGCACCAGAACGGATCGCGCAGGTACGGCCACAGCGAGCTGGAACGCACCGCATCGAACTGCGCCAGGCCGTAGTAGACCAGAAACAGCTGCACCAGCAGCGGCGTGCCGCGGAAGAAGAAGATGTAGCTGAACGGCACGGCGCGCACGTACCAGCGGCGCGAGGAGCGGGCGATGCCCAGCGGGATGGCCAGGATCAAACCGGCAACCACCGCAATGGCTACCAGCTCCAGGGTCAGGACCGCACCCTCGGCCAGGCGTGGCAGCCATTTGAAGATGACTTCCCAATTCATTATTCAGCCCTCGCAAAGCCGCGAGCGGCGCGTTTTTCCATGAAGTACATGCCGGTCATGGCAATGACGGTCAGGCCCAGGTAGATGCAGGCCGCGACCATGTAGAAGGTGAACGGCTCCTTGGTCACGGTCACGCCGATTTGCGAGTGACGCATGATTTCTTCCAGGCCGATCACCGACACCAGCGCGGTGTCCTTCATCAGGATCATGAACAGGTTGCCAAGGCCGGGCAGGGCGATACGCCACATCTGCGGCAGGATGATCCGCGAGAGGATGCGGCCCTTGGACAGGCCCAGCGCCAGGCCAGCTTCACGGTGGCCCTTGGGGATCGCCAGGATGGCACCACGGAACACTTCGGTGGCGTAGGCGCCAAAGCACAGGCCCAGGGCGATTACACCCGCCGCGAAGGCGCTAAGCTCCAGGCCCGGCATGTTCAGGGCTTCGCCGAGGCTGTTCATCAGCCCGACGGTGCCGAAATAGATAAGCAGCACCCACAGCAGTTCGGGCACGCCGCGAACCAGGGTGGAGTAGAAGCCGCCAAGCCATTGCAGCGGCTTGAGCGGGGAGGTTTTGGCCAGGGCGCCGAGCAGGCCCAGCACCAGCCCCAGCAGCAAGGCGCAAAGCGCCAGTTTTACGGTCATCAGGGTGCCGGCCATCATGGCCGGACCGAATCCGTGCAGGTCGATATTCATGGGCAGGTCATTTTAGGGACTGGCGCGCCACGTGGGCGCGCCGGTCAGGGCGGGTCATTCGATGCTGAACGGGAAGTACTTGTCGTTGATTTTCTTGTACGTGCCGTCGGCCTTGATTTCGGCCAGGGCTTTGTTCAGCTCGTCGCGCAGCTTGGTGTCACCTTTGCGCACGGCAATGCCGATCTTGTCGCTGTCCATCACCGGCTCGCCCTTGAACTCGAAGTTGGAGCCGTCTTTGCTCTTCAGCCACTCGTATTGCACATACTTGTCGGCCAGGATGCCGTCGATGCGGCCGGACACCAGGTCCAGGTAGGCGTTTTCCTGGGTGTCGTACAGCTTGACGTCGACGCCCTTGAAGTTGTCTTCAAGGTAGGTGCCGGCCAAGGTTGCACGCTGGGTGCCGATTGCCTTGCCCTTCAGCGACGCTGCGTCAGTCTTGAAGTCGACGTTTTTCGGGGCAATGAACTGCAGCTTGTTGGAGTAGTACGGCTCGGTGAATTCCACCGCCTGCTTGCGCTCGTCGGTGATCGACAGCGACGACACCAGGAAGTCGAACTTCTTGGCGTTCAGGGCAGGGATGATGCCGTCCCAGTCGGAGGTGACGACCGAGCATTCGACTTTCATCTTGGCGCACAGGGCGTCGCCGATGTCTTTGTCGAAACCAACCACGTTACCGCTGGCATCCTTGTTGTTGAACGGTGGGTAGGCGGCTTCGATGCCCATGCGCAGTTTTTCTGCGGCCATGGCGTTTGCCGACATCACCAGCGTGGCAGCAGCTGCCAGGAGAAACTTCTTGTATGTGTGCATGTATTGCTCCGTTAGCGGTGGCTTGACATGAATTGCTTGCAACGCGCCGAGGTCGGGTTTTCGAAGACCTGCTGCGGCGATCCCTGCTCTTCGACCAGGCCTTGGTGCAGGAAGACGACTTCACTGGACACATGGCGGGCAAAGCTCATCTCGTGCGTTACCAACAGCATGGTACGGCCTTCTTCGGCCAATGCGCGGATAACGTTTAGCACTTCCTGGACCATTTCCGGGTCGAGGGCCGAAGTGGGCTCGTCGAACAGGATCACTTTAGGCTTCATGGCCAGGGTACGGGCAATGGCGGCACGCTGTTGCTGGCCACCGGAAAGCTGGGCGGGGTAGCTGTGGCGTTTGTCGTAGATGCCCACCTTGTTCAGCAGCGCTTCGGCGGCTTCGATGGCCTCGGCCTTGCTTTGGCCGAGCACGCGGCGTGGCGCCTCGATGATGTTGTCGAGGATCGACATGTGCGGCCACAGGTTGAAGTTCTGGAAGACAAAGCCGATTTCGCTGCGCAGGCGGTTGATCTGGCGGTTGTCGGCAGCGACCAGGTCGCCGTTTTTGGCAGCCTTGAGCTTGAGGGCTTCGCCGGCCACCAGGATTTCGCCCTGGTGCGGGTTCTCGAGCAGGTTGATGCAACGCAGCAGGGTGGACTTGCCGGAGCCGGACGACCCCAGGATGGAGATCACGTCACCGTCGCGTGCGGTCAGCGAAATGCCCTTGAGAATTTCCTGCTCGCCGTAGCGTTTGTGCAGATTGCGGATTTCCAGCGCGGGCGTGGCCTGAGCCATGTGCGGTCCTCATGTGTTCGGGTGCGTTCCCAGCTATTGGCGGCCTTCCTGGCGAGCGCCAAGCTAGCATAGCGGCATTATGGCGGCCAACAGGGTTGCCAGGGACTGTGGGCACTGGTGGGGCAGTTTGTCGCATCGCTACAGCGTAACGTCGCGCAGATGTCCGCGAAGGTGTCGCCCAGCACCAGAGCCTTGATGAAAAAAGGCGCGATGGTGCCAGCTTTAGCCCGCTCATGGAAGCGGTTTTGGCCCATTCGGGGGGTAAACCCGACCTTTAGGTCGAACGCGTTCGTTGGGGGCAGGTTTACCTGTGAATGCATCGGCAGGCTAAAAGGTTGTACCTGAAGGTTGCACTTTTTGGCATTGCCGTGGTGCACAGGTGTTACCGAGGAGCACCTTTGGTGCGTTTGTAAGTGGGTATTTCAGTAATCCGATGATTTGGCGCCCTTTCGGTCAAGGTATGGCCGAAAGCCCTCCAAACCGCGTGCTAAAAGGCCCGCGGAATTTTCTGACGAATGCATTCAGCAGATGGCGCACTTATTGCCAGTAGGAAACCGCCGATTGCAGCGACGCCCAGGTCAACCCCAGGCGCGCTCCGTACCCGCAGTCGGAGTGGTCCACTCCTTACAAAGGTAGTTTTATGAGCGGTAACAATTCCAATGACCTCGCTCAGGGGCTCAAACAACGGCATGTGACCATGCTGTCCATCGCTGGCGTCATCGGTGCCGGCCTGTTCGTAGGCTCCGGCCACGCCATCGCCGCTGCCGGCCCGGCCGTGCTGCTGGCTTACGCCGCCGCCGGTACGCTGGTGGTGCTGGTGATGCGCATGTTGGGTGAAATGGCGGTCGCCTCGCCTGACACCGGTTCGT
Organism: Pseudomonas putida S13.1.2; assembly: GCF_000498395.2. NCBI lineage: Bacteria > Pseudomonadati > Pseudomonadota > Gammaproteobacteria > Pseudomonadales > Pseudomonadaceae > Pseudomonas > Pseudomonas putida. The sequence goes on along the minus strand of NZ_CP010979.1, from coordinate 4,722,558 downwards.
TCTCGACCTATGCCGACCGCGCCATCGGGCGCTGGGCCGGTTTTACCATTGGCTGGCTGTACTGGTGGTTCTGGGTGCTGGTGATTCCGCTGGAGGCCAACGCGGCCGCGGCCATTCTGCATGCCTGGTTCCCTGCGGTTGACCTGTGGGCGTTCTCCCTCATCATTACCCTGGCGCTTACCCTGACCAACCTGTGCAGCGTGAAGAACTACGGTGAGTTCGAGTTCTGGTTCGCCCTGCTCAAGGTGCTGGCGATCATCGGCTTCATCGCCGTGGGCTGTGCTGCCTTGTTCGGCTTTGTGCCGAGCAGCCAGGTGAGCGGTGCCAGCCACCTGTTCGACACCCAAGGCTTCATGCCTAACGGACTGGGCGCAGTGCTGGCAGCCATGCTGACCACCATGTTCTCGTTCATGGGTACCGAAATTGTCACCATCGCCGCTGCCGAGTCCAAGGACCCGGGCAAGCAGATCAGCCGCGCCACCAACTCGGTCATCTGGCGTATCTGCCTGTTCTACCTGGTGTCGATCTTCCTGGTCGTGGCCCTGGTACCGTGGAACGACCCGGCCCTGGCCGAAACCGGTTCCTACCAGACCGTGCTGAGCCGTATCGGCGTGCCGAATGCCAAGCTGATTGTCGACATCGTCGTGCTGATTGCCGTGACCAGCTGCCTGAACTCGGCGCTGTACACCTCTTCGCGCATGCTGTTCTCGCTGAGCAAGCGTGGCGACGCCCCGGCCATCGCCCAGCGCACCACCAAGGCGGCAACCCCGCATGTGGCGGTATTGCTGTCCACTGCCGCGGCATTCCTTTGCGTGTTCGCCAACTTCGTGGCCCCGGCCCAGGTGTTCGAGTTCCTGCTGGCCAGTTCTGGTGCCATTGCGCTGCTGGTGTACCTGGTGATTGCCATTTCGCAGCTGCGCATGCGTGCCCAGCGTGAGGCCCGTGGCGAGAAGATCACCTTCAAGATGTGGCTGTTCCCGGGCCTGACCTGGGCGACCATTGCCTTCATCGTTGCCATCCTGGTGGTCATGGCGCTGCGTGAGGATCACCGTGCGGAGATCATCGCGACTGCGTTGCTGAGCATTGGTGTGGTGGCGGCTGGTCTGCTGGTGCACCGCAAGCGTGAAGCTGCCGGGCGGGTGGCGCTGGATAACTGATCCGCGCTGGCTGTAACGAAAAGGCCGCGCCCTGTGAAGGATGCGGCCTTTTTTGTTGCCTGTACCGGCCCTATCGCCGGCAAGCCAGCTCCTACAGGAAGCTTGCTGCCCTCAGGCCTGTCATGAACCTGTGGGAGCGGGCTTGCCGGCGATAGGGCCCTTGCAGGTTAAATGGCCCTGTCAGCCAAACTGCTTCTGCTGTTGCTGCTGCTTGGCCACCAGCTCGGAGGCGGTGATGTAGGCCTCCTGGAACTCATCGCTTTCCAGCCAGGCCATGGTGGCTTCTTCGTCAGCGCCGTCCAGCCATTTGCGGTAGGCGTTGAACACCAGCACGATGTAGTCGGTGGCGTGCTCTTCGTTGTGCCCCTTGAGCACCAGGGCCAGCAGCGGGTCTACCAGGAACACCGAGATCATCGGCACCAGGCCGCCTTCCTGGGCTTCCTTCATCTTCTCGAACATCGCGTCGTAGCTGCCCGACTCCATGGCCTTGTTGTATACCTGCTCGACGCTGGCGCTGTCGCCGGCACTGGCCTTGACCGCCTGGCCGCTGCGCACCATGCGGTTCTGCTTGGCCTTGCTGGCGGCGCGCTTGGCGCGTTTCTGTTGCTTGGTAGGGGTGGCCATGGGGGCTTGAGTCCTTGGGTGGTGCTGGAAAAGTGCGTATTGAATCGCAGATGGCAGTGAAACCCAAGCGGCATTGGCGGGTCTGACTCAGGCTGCCGGACATTCGGCATTCGCGCAAAGGACATTCACGGATGAAAGCACCCGTCATGCTCGGCCTGCTGGCCGCCGCTCTTGCCGGCTGCGGCAACATTGCCGCAGTCAAATCTTTCAATACCCCCTACGGCTCGCCCAGTGGCGGTGACACCGCACGCCTGCGGGTAATCGCCGACGGTATGGTGCGTGCGGTACCGGAAAAGGACTGTGTGGACTGGTACAGCCCCGGTGCCGGAGTGATTGCAGTACCCACCAAAGGCTTCGCCGACCGCAATGGCGAAACCTTGGGCATGCCGGCCAGTGTATCTGCCCAGGCGGGTGACGCAGTCAGCGAAGTGCTGGTGCCTGCCGGTAAGCCGTTTACCCTGCACTTTCTCGATGGGGGGCGCTCGGCCGGCTATGACACGGTGCAGAACTGCCTGGGCATGTTCTCGTTCGTGCCGCAAAAAGGCGCCGACTATGAGCTGGTGGTGCACGGCTACAGCGCTTGCGGCGGCACGCTCAAGCGCCTGGACAAGGCCGAGGACGTGGCCCGGCGCAAAGCTGATTATTGCAGTGCCATGGCCAACTTCTAGGCCCTTCAGGCTGGTTGGGCGACCAGCTCGTCTTCCTCGAAGCCGCGCGCGGCCTTGCCGACCAGCAGCGCATCCGGGGCGTGGGCCACGCTGTGGTCCTTGCCCGGGTAGTCCAGCGAATGCAGGAAGTGGCGGATGCAGTTGATCCGTGCGCGCTTCTTGTCATCGGACTTGATCACCGTCCACGGCGCATCGGCGGTGTCGGTGTGGAAGAACATCGCTTCCTTGGCCGCGGTGTAGTCTTCCCACTTGTCCAGCGACTTGATGTCGATGGGCGACAGCTTCCAGTGTTTGAGCGGGTCGTCCCGGCGTGAAATGAAGCGCCGCAGTTGCTCTTCGCGGTTCACCGAAAACCAGTACTTGAACAGCAGGATGCCGCTGTTGCACAGCATGCGCTCCAGGTCCGGTGTCTGGCGCATGAACTCCAGGTACTGCAGCGGTGTGCAGAACTCCATCACCTTCTCGACGCCCGCGCGGTTGTACCAGGAGCGGTCGAAGAACACCATTTCACCCGCTGTGGGCAGGTGCTGGATGTAGCGCTGGAAATACCACTGGCCCTGTTCCTGCTCGGAAGGCTTCTCCAGTGCGACGATGCGTGCGCCACGTGGGTTGAGGTGCTCCATGAAGCGCTTGATGGTGCCGCCCTTGCCTGCTGCGTCGCGCCCCTCGAACAGGATCACCACACGCTGGCCGGTTTCCTTCACCCAGCTTTGTACCTTCAACAGCTCGATCTGCAGCGCGTGCTTGGCCTTTTCGTAGTCCTGGCGTCGCAGGCGTGTGCGGTAGGGGTAGCTGGCCGGCAGGTGCGCCGAGGTGCTGTCTTCGTTGCTGCCCTTCGGGGCGGTGGCAACTTCCAGTGCAGCGGGTTGCTGGCTGATACGGGTGATCGTCGGTTCCGGCTTGCGCTGGCGTGGGCGGCGCGTGCGGACTGGAGTGATGGCGGGTTCGCTGGGGGCGGGGAGCAGGAGGGGGGATTCTTCGCTCATGGAGGTCCTTGCTAGTCGATACGGGTATCCGTCTTCGATTATGAAGGTGAACGAGTGATGGCTATTTGATGCTGGTCAATGAGCAAAAATTACAGACAACAAAAAACCCGCACTAGGCGGGTTTCTTGTTGTCGCTTCGGGTAACTTTGCAACCACCAGAAGCTGAAGGTGGTGCCCAGAGACGGAGTCGAACCGCCGACACGAGGATTTTCAATCCTCTGCTCTACCGACTGAGCTATCTGGGCGACGAGGTGAATTAAATAGATTTCCGGACCGCTCGTCAACGACTTTTTGAAAAAATTTTAAATTAATTCCGTCGCTTACGATTTTTGGGGTCATTCGGCCGGTGGAACGTAGCCTTCCGCCTGGGCGTATTCTTCGCCGGCGAAAAACTTGTCCATCTCTGCCTGGAGGAATTTGCGGTCCTCGGCGTTCATCATGTTCAGGCGCTTTTCATTGATCAGCATGGTCTGGTGCTTCTGCCAGTCGGCCCAGGCTTGCTGCGAGATGTGTTCGAAGATGTCCTGGCCCTTGGCGCCGGGGTAGGGCGGGCGCTCCAGGCCTGGCAGTTCTTCTTTGTACTTGCGGCACATCACGGTGCGGGTCATCGGGCGTCTCCTGCAATCAGTTCGTCGGCCGCGCGTTCAAGCAGCTTTTTCACCGGGGCAGCAAGGCCCAGGCGCGGCGGGGTGGCGAGGTTATACCAGAGCCAGTCGGCCTCGGCCACGTGCTCGCCGACCAAGTCGACGTGCACCAGCCAGGGCTCGATGGCCAGCTGGAAGTGGCTGAAGGTATGGGTCAGGCCTGCCATGGCCCGGCTGCCTGCCAGGCGCAGGCCGTGCTGATAGGCCAGGTCGTCGAGCTGTGCCAGGTCGTCCAGCTCCGGCAGGCTCCACAAACCACCCCAGAGGCCGCTGGATGGGCGGCGATAAAGCAGGATGGCGCCTTCGTGGTTGGCCAGCAGTGGCATCAGCGTGCGCCGTTGCGGCAGCGCCTTGCGCGGCTTGGGCTCCGGGTAGCGGGTTTCTTCGCCGTGCAGGTGTGCCTCGCAGCCGCGTTGCAACGGGCAGATCAGGCAACTGGGCTTGCTGCGGGTGCACAGCGTGGCACCCATGTCCATCATGGCCTGGGTGTAATGGTTGGCGCGCTGCAGCGGTGTAAAACGCTCGGCCGTGGCCCACAGCTGGTTGGCCACCTTGGGCTCGCCAGGGTAGCCGGCCTGGGCGGTGTAGCGGGCCAGCACGCGCTTGACGTTACCGTCCAGGATCGGCGCGCGAATGCCCATGCTGATGCTGGCGATGGCGCCGGCGGTGGAGCGGCCGATGCCGGGCAACTCGGTGAGCTGCTCGACACTGCGCGGGAATTCGCCGCCATGTTGCTCGACGACGATCTTTGCAGCCTTTTGCAGGTTACGTGCGCGGGTGTAGTAGCCCAGCCCCGTCCACAGGTGCAGCACTTCGTCCTCCGGCGCCTCGGCCAGGGCCTGCACGGTCGGCAGGGCCTGCATGAACCGGTCGAAGTAGTTGAGCACGGTGCTGACCTGGGTCTGCTGCAACATGATTTCCGACACCCACACCCGGTACGGGGTGATGCCCTGTTGCCAAGGCAGGTCGTGCCGGCCGTGCTCGTCGTACCAGTCCAGCACAGCGCTGGAGAACTGCTCGGGGCTCATCGCTTGAACAGCCCCTTGAGTGCGTCTTTTATTTCCGGGCTCACTTTGTCTCCGAGTTTCTCTTCAAGCTTTTCATCGATCTTGTCTTTCAGGCGGTCGCCAGCCAGCTTGGCGGCAACCTTGCCCATACCGCCCTGGTCCAGACGGCAGGCCTTGGCGCCGAGTTCCAGCGGGCCACGGCAGCGCAGGGGCACTTCAACACCCACATAGCGTTGGTTGACCTGGCAGGCCGGGTCCGGCATGGCGCGCTGGTCGCCTTCAACGATCACGCCCACGTTGTAGTCCATGCCCAGCACGCGCAGGTCGAGGTCGCCATGGCCGTTGACGGTCAGGCCCGGGATGCGCGCTTTGAGGTCTGGGTTGCTGGCAACGCCATTACGCACCACCAGGCTGCCGCGCAGTTCCTGGAACGGGGTGTCCTTGCCGCGTGGCTCGCCGCTCAGGGTCTTGCGGTTGAGGGTGGCGATGGCCTGGCACAGTTGCTGTTCCAGGTTGGCGTTGACCAGCACACCGTCATTGATGGTGAAGTTGGCGCTCCCGTTGAGGGTGTCGACCAGGGCTTTCTGGCTGTTGCCGGTGGCGGTCAGGTCGCTGGTCAGGGTCAGCAGGCCTTTCACCGGTGGTACCTGGTCCTTGCCTTCGGTCTTGATGAAGTGCTCTACCGGCACGCGCTGGATGTTGGTGTTCACACCCAGTTGCGGTACGGCAGGGCGCACGTCGACCGTGCCCTTGGCCTCGAAGGTGCCGTTGTACAGCTCGCCACGCAGGGTTTGCAGGGTCAGCAGGCCGCCCTGGCCGAGGGCCTTGAGCTGGGCGTCTGCGATCGGCAGCTTGTTCAGGGTCAGCGAGCCAAAGGCCAGGTCGGCTTGCAGGTCGAGGACGCGCAGGCGGTCGACCGGCAGCAGCTTGTCGTCGCTCCAGGCTACCTGCGTCGGGGTGTTGGGCAACGGTGTGGTGCCGGCACCGGCACCGGCCACGGCGCTGGCCTCTTGCTGCTTGACCTCGGCCTGGCGCGCGGCAGAGGCGCCCTTGGCCTCTTCGCTCTTGGCTGGCAGGTAGCGGTCAGCGTCGAAGGTATCGCCCTTGAGCTGCAGGCGCAGGGCCTGCTTGGCAAAGTCTTCCACGGCCACACGGCCACTGAAGGTACTGTCATCCAGCTTCACGGCCAGGTCTTCCAGGGCCAGGCTGTTGGCTGTGCCTTGCAGGCGGGTGACCAGCTCCAGCTTGGCGAAGGCTGCCGGGTCGTGGGTGGCCGGCAGCGGGCGGCCGATGCTGTCGAGGAAGGTGCGCAGGTTGAACTGGGCGATGGACAGGCCACCGCTCAGCTGTGGTGCCTTGTCCAGGTCACGCACATTCAGCTCGCCCAGGGCGCGCAGCTGGTTGGCCGAGACTTTCAGGCCGTTCCATGAGGCGACATTGGCGGCCAGGTCGACCAGTAGCTGGCCCTGGGCAGCGAAGGTCACCGTCTTGCCGCCGGTTGGCTCACCCGACGTTTCGCCCGACAGGCGCATGTCTTCGAAGTTGTAGCGCTTGAGTTTGCGGTCAAAGCGCAGCTCGCCGGCCAGCTCGGTGCGGGCCTTTATATTCGGCTCGCTGGCGCTGATGAAGGCGCTGGCCTTGAGCGGAATGTTCGCGCCTTCATGGACCGGGCCAGTGCTCAGCTGGATGCTCTCGGCGCTGTAGCTGTGGCCGGTCTTGGCATCGGTGTACTGCACGCGGGCGTTGTTCACGGTCAGGCTGTCGATGTCCAGCTTGATGGCGCGGTCGTTGCCGTTCGCAGGCTCCGGCGTCTGTTCGGCAGGTGCCTGTGCGGGTGCATCGGCGCTTGCACCGTTCTGCGCGGGCAGCGGTTTGCCGATGTCTTCCCAGTTGCCATGGCCCTGTTCGTCGCGGGCCAGGGTCAGGTTCAGGCCTTCGACGCGCACGTCGCTCATCTGCACTTCGCGGCGTAGCAGCGGCAGCACACGCACGGACAGGCCGAGCATTTGCAGGTCGGCGAACGGCTCCTTGGGTTTGGCCAAGGTGGCGATGCTTGCTTCGTGCAACTCCAGGCCCAGCCACGGGAACAGGCTCCAGCCGATGTCACCGTTAAGGGTCAGCTCGACGTGAGCCTTGTCCCGTGCCAGCTGGCGAATCTCGTCTTTGTAGTCGTTGGGATCAAAGAGGTGGGTCAGGGCGAAGCCCAGCGCCACGATGATCAGCAGCAACCCGAGAAGCCCCAGCCCCAGGATTTTGCCGAACGCTTTCATGGGCGAGTCCTTGTAGTCCGATAGTGAATTCACGCGGCAGAGTATAACGCCGCGGTGGTTGTCCCTGCTTATTCGACTAGAGATACAGGGCATTTCCTACGTTTGCAGCAGAGGGTACGGCTTTCGGCGGGCAAATGTTTGCCTGTGCCGGCCTCTTCGCGGGCATGCCCGCTCCCACAGGTACTGCACAGGCCTGAAGGGTGTTGATAATCCTGTGGGAGCGGGCGAGCCCGCGAAGAGGCCGGCACAGGAGAGAGGGCCGTTTCAGCAACGCGAAAAATCACGATATCAGATTGCTTTCACGCCACTTGGCTCTGCTAATCTTGCGCCGCTTTGCGAGCACCCACCCTATAAGAAGGATCAGATCCATGACCAGTACCGTCGCGGCGGGGGCCTTGGCCAGTGCGCCAGGCTTCCTGTCGAAGGAGCGCATCATCGCCCGCCCGGGCTTCAACCGCTGGCTGGTCCCGCCAGCCGCCCTGGCCATCCACCTGTGCATCGGCATGGCCTACGGCTTTTCGGTGTTCTGGCTGCCTTTGTCGCAAGCCCTCGGTATTACCGCCCCCGTCGCCTGTGCGCCAGACTTGGGCTTCATGGCCCGGATGTTCAGCGCCGAATGCGACTGGCCGATCTCGATGCTGAGCTGGATCTACACCCTGTTCTTCGTCTTCCTTGGCTGCTCGGCGGCGGTGCTGGGCGGTTGGCTGGAGCACGCCGGCCCACGCAAGGCCGGCCTGGTTTCGGCCTTGTGCTGGTGCGGCGGCATGCTGATCTCGGCCATTGGTGTAAAAACCCACCAACTGTGGCTGATGTGGCTGGGCTCCGGCGTGATCGGCGGTATCGGCCTGGGCCTGGGCTATATCTCGCCCGTGTCCACGCTGATCAAGTGGTTCCCGGACAAACGCGGCATGGCCACCGGCATGGCGATCATGGGCTTCGGCGGCGGGGCCATGGTGGGTGCACCGCTGGCCACCGCGCTGATGGGGCATTTTGGCAACGCGCACGAAGTGGGCGTATGGCAGAGCTTCGTCGCGATGGCCGCGATCTACTTCGTGTTCATGACTGCTGGCGCCCTGGCTTACCGTGTGCCGCCGACCGGCTGGAAGCCCGAAGGCTGGACCGCCCCGGCGAAAAAAGCCGGTAACACCATGGTGACCGACCGCCATGTGCACGTCAGTGTGGCGTGGAAAACCCCACAGTTCGCGCTGATCTGGCTGGTACTGTGCCTGAACGTGTCGGCGGGCATCGGTATTCTCGGCATGGCGTCGCCCCTGCTGCAGGAAGTGTTCGCCGGCAAATTGCTGGGTAACGAACTGACCTTCAGCCAGCTGAATGCTGCCCAGCTGGCGCAGATTGCCGCGATCGCCGCCGGCTTCACGGGCCTGTTGAGCCTGTTCAACATTGGCGGGCGGTTCTTCTGGGCGTCGTTCTCCGACTACATCGGCCGCAAGAACACCTACTTCGCCTTCTTCGCCCTGGGCGTTGGCCTTTACAGCCTGGTGCCGAACATGGGGCACCTGGGTAACGTGGCGCTGTTCGTGGCCGCGTTCTGCATCATCCTGTCGATGTATGGCGGCGGTTTCGCGACCGTGCCGGCGTACCTGGCTGACCTGTTCGGCACGCAGATGGTCGGCGCTATTCATGGTCGCCTGCTGACCGCCTGGGCAGCGGCGGGGGTGCTGGGCCCGGTATTGATCACTTACCTGCGCGAGTCTCAGTTGGCAGCGGGGGTGGAGCGGGCAGCGGCTTACGACATGACCTTGTACATCCTTGCTGGCCTGTTGGTGCTGGGCTTTATCTGCAACATGCTGGTGCGCCCGGTGGCCGACAAGCACTTCATGAGTGATGCCGAACTGGCGGCCGAGCGGGCGCTCAGCCATGACAAGGGCGCCGATGGGGCGCGGTCGCTGGAGTGGAAGGCGGCCCCGGGCAGCCTGGCGCTGGTGTTGCTGGCCTGGGCTGTGGTGGTCGTGCCGCTGGCCTGGGGTGTGTGGGTGACACTGCAGAAGACTGCTGTTCTGTTCCATTGATGTAACTGCATGGGCTGCAAAGCAGCCCCCATTACGCAGTTGTATAGACCTGTAGCAGCATCCAGCCCCCGTAATTGCTTGCTTTGCCATATGTCATCCGCGTTTCAAGCTGGCGCGTTCTGGGCCTATAATGGAGCCCTTTTCGCCCAATGATTTTGCGGAGCTGGTGATGGTCGAACGTAAGGCTTCCGTCGAGCGCAATACCCTGGAAACCCAGGTCAAGTGCTCGATCAACCTCGATGGCAGTGGCAAGGCCCGATTCGATATCGGTGTGCCTTTCCTTGAACACATGCTGGACCAGATTGCCCGCCATGGGCTGATCGATCTGGATATCGAGTGCAAGGGTGACCTGCATATCGACGATCACCATACCGTCGAGGACGTCGGTATTACCCTGGGCATGGCATTCGCCCAGGCCATCGGTGACAAGAAAGGTATCTTCCGTTACGGCCACGCCTACGTGCCGCTGGACGAAGCGCTGTCGCGCGTGGTCATCGACTTCTCCGGCCGCCCCGGCCTGCAGATGCACGTGCCGTATACCCGTGCCAGCGTTGGCGGCTTCGATGTCGACTTGTTCCAGGAGTTCTTCCAGGGCTTCGTCAACCACGCGCTGGTAACCCTGCACATCGACAACCTGCGTGGCCACAACACCCACCACCAGATCGAAACCGTGTTCAAGGCATTCGGCCGCGCGCTGCGCATGGCTGTCACCCTCGACGAGCGCATGGCCGGGCAGATGCCGTCGACCAAAGGGTGCCTGTAAATGCAGACGGTAGCCGTAATCGACTATGGCATGGGCAACCTGCACTCGGTGGCCAAGGCGCTCGAACACGTCGGTGCCGGCAAGGTGCTGGTCACCAGCGACGCCGCAGTGATTCGTGAAGCTGACCGCGTGGTATTCCCGGGTGTGGGCGCGATCCGCGACTGCATGGCCGAAATCCGCCGCCTGGGCTTCGACAGCCTGGTGCGCGAAGTCAGCCAGGACCGCCCGTTTCTCGGTATCTGCGTGGGCATGCAGGCGCTGCTTGAACACAGCGAGGAAAACGCCGGTGTCGACTGCATCGGCATGTTCCCGGGCCAGGTGCGCTTCTTCGGCAAAGACCTGCAAGAAGACGGCGAGCACCTGAAGGTGCCGCACATGGGCTGGAACGAAGTCAGCCAGACCATCCACCACCCGCTGTGGCATGACATCCCCGACCAGGCGCGTTTCTACTTCGTGCACAGCTACTACATCAATGCCGGCAAGCCGGGCCAGGTAGTCGGCCGCGGCCACTATGGCGTCGATTTCGCCGCTGCGCTGGCGGACGGCTCGCGCTTTGCCGTGCAGTTCCACCCGGAGAAGAGCCATACCCATGGCCTGCAGTTGCTGCAGAACTTCGTCGCCTGGGACGGGCGCTGGTAAATGAACAGGTCGAAAGCCAAGGCCCCGGTCCTCACGTTGGCCCCCGAGCAGGAGCGCGATGCGCTCGACACGCTCAAGCGCTTCCTCGAAGACCGTTTCGAGCTGCAGCTGGGGTCGTTCGAGGTGGCCGAGGTGCTTGAGCTGTTCAGCAAAGAAATTGCACCCCTTTACTACAACAGGGCGATTGCCGATGTTCAGCTGCACCTCAAGGAGCGGTTCGAGAGCATCGAAAGCGATCTGTGGGCGCTCGAAAAGCCCTGAAACCCCAAGAACAGACAGGTTCCCAAGATGCTGATTATCCCCGCTATCGATCTGAAGGACGGTGCTTGCGTGCGCCTGCGCCAGGGCCGCATGGAAGACTCCACGGTATTTTCCGACGACCCGGTGAGCATGGCCGCCAAGTGGGTGGAGGGTGGCTGCCGCCGCCTGCACCTGGTCGACCTCAACGGCGCCTTCGAAGGCCAGCCGGTCAACGGTGAAGTGGTTACTGCCATCGCCAAGCGCTACCCGACCCTGCCGATCCAGATCGGCGGTGGCATCCGTTCGCTGGAAACCATCGAGCACTACGTCAAGGCTGGCGTCAGCTACGTGATCATCGGCACCAAGGCGGTCAAGCAGCCAGAGTTCGTGGCAGAAGCGTGCAAGGCCTTCCCGGGCAAGGTCATCGTTGGCCTGGATGCCAAGGACGGCTTCGTCGCCACCGACGGCTGGGCCGAAGTGAGCACCGTGCAGGTCATCGACCTGGCCAAGCGTTTCGAGGCCGATGGCGTCTCGGCGATCGTCTACACCGACATTGCCAAGGACGGCATGATGCAGGGCTGCAACGTGCCTTTCACCAAGGCACTGGCTGAAGCCACCCGCATTCCGGTCATCGCCTCGGGCGGCATCCACAACCTGGGCGACATCAAGGCCCTGCTGGACGCCAAGGCACCCGGCATCATCGGCGCCATCACCGGCCGTGCCATCTACGAAGGCACCCTCGATGTCGCCGAGGCCCAGGCCTTCTGCGACAACTACCAAGGCTGAGGACTGAACCATGGCACTGGCCAAGCGCATCATCCCTTGCCTGGACGTGGACAACGGCCGGGTGGTCAAGGGCGTCAAGTTCGAGAACATCCGTGATGCCGGCGACCCGGTGGAAATTGCCCGTCGCTACAACGAGCAGGGTGCCGACGAAATCACCTTCCTCGACATCACCGCCAGCGTCGATGGCCGCGACACCACCCTGCATACCGTCGAGCGCATGGCCAGCCAGGTGTTCATCCCGCTGACCGTGGGCGGTGGCGTGCGTACCGTGCAGGACATTCGCAACCTGCTCAATGCCGGTGCCGACAAGGTTTCGATCAACACGGCTGCGGTGTTCAACCCGGAGTTTGTGGGCGAGGCAGCGGACCGTTTCGGTTCGCAGTGCATCGTTGTCGCCATCGATGCCAAGAAGGTCTCCGGGCCAGGTGAAACGCCGCGCTGGGAAATCTTCACTCACGGCGGGCGCAAGCCGACCGGGCTGGATGCAGTTGAGTGGGCGAAGAAGATGGAAGGCCTGGGCGCTGGCGAGATCCTGCTGACCAGCATGGACCAGGACGGCATGAAGAATGGCTTCGACCTGGGTGTTACCCGCGCCATCAGTGATGCGCTGGGCATTCCGGTGATTGCCTCGGGGGGGGTGGGTAACCTGCAGCACCTGGCTGACGGCATTCTGGAAGGGCATGCCAGCGCGGTGCTGGCGGCCAGTATCTTCCACTTTGGCGAGTACACGGTGCCGGAGGCCAAGGCCTACATGGCTTCGCGCGGCATCGTCGTTCGCTGATCCATTGATTGGGGCTGCTTTGCAGCCCTTCGCGGGCACGCCCGCTCCCACAGGGATCTCTCCAAACCTGTGGGAGCGGGCGTGCCCGCGAAGGGTCGCAACGCGGCCCCAATTGCCTCAACCGTGGTTCTTGCCGAGCAGCGCGTGATACAGCTCGGTATCCCCAAGAATCCCCACCACCCTGTCGTTATCCTGCAACACCAGCTTGTTGCCGGTCTGATAACGAATCTGCAGCGCCTCGCGCATGCCGATGTCGGCGTGCACCACGGTCGGCCTGCGCTCCAGCAGCTCCACATCCTGCCCCGGTGCCCAGTTCTGCATGTCCAGCCCGTTCTGGCCCTGGCGTGCACGCTTGAGCGCGCCGCCTTCGCCTAGGTCCAGCCACGAATCGATACCCGGGTCCAGGCACACCGAGCCATTGACCCGCTTGCAGTTGTCCAGGCTGCGCATCAGGCTGCGGCCGCACAGCACGTTCAGCGGGTTGGTGTGGGCGACGAAGGTACGCACGTACTCGTCGGCCGGGTTGAGCACGATCTCCTCCGGCTTGCTGTACTGGATGATCCGCCCGTCCTTCATGATCGCAATGCGGGTACCCAGCTTCAGTGCCTCGTCCAGGTCGTGGCTGACGAACACGATGGTCTTGCTCAGCTTGGCCTGCAGGCCCAGCAGCTCGTCTTGCAGGCCCTGGCGGATCAGCGGGTCCAGTGCCGAGAACGGTTCGTCCATCAGCAGGATGTCGGCATCCATCGCCAGCGCCCGGGCCAGGCCCACGCGTTGTTGCATGCCGCCAGACAGCTCGTCCGGCTTCTTGTTGCGCCACTGGGTCAGGCCCACCAGCTCAAGCTTCTCGTCCACCAGCTTGCGCCGTTCCTTTTCCGGGCGGCCCTGCATTTCCAGGCCAAAGCTGATGTTCTCGCGCACCGTCAGCCAGGGCATCAGGGCAAACTTCTGGAACACCATGGCAATGCGCTTGGTGCGCATCATCTTCAGCTCGGCCGGGGTGCAGTGGGCAATGTCGATATGCTTGCCTTCGTGCTCGACAAACAGCTTGCCGCGGCTGACCGTGTTGAGGCCGTTGATGCAGCGCAGCAGGCTCGACTTGCCCGAGCCGGACAAGCCCATCAGCACGCAGATCTCGCCCTTGTTGATATCGAGGTTGGCCTTTTCGACGCCGACCACCAGGCCGGTCTGCTTGAGGATCTGTTCGCGGGTCTTGCCTTGGTCCAGCAGCGACAGTGCCTCGCGCGGCTTGTTGGAGAAAATGACGTCGACGTCTTCGAAACGAATGATGCTCATGCCTCACCCCTTACCGGCAGTTCCGGTTGCTTGCAGATACGGTCGAGCATGATTGCCAGCAGCACGATCGCCAGGCCCGCTTCGAAGCCCAGGGAAATATCGGCGGTGTTCAGTGCGTTGACCACAGGTTTGCCCAGGCCGTCAGCGCCCACCAGGGCGGCGATCACCACCATCGACAGCGACAGCATGATGCACTGGGTGACGCCGGCGGCGATGCTGGGCATCGCATGCGGCAGTTCGATACGGGTCAGCAGTTGGCGCCGCGAGCAGCCAAACGCCTTGCCGGCGTCCATCAGCTCTTGCGGGACGTCGCAGATGCCCAGGTAGGTGAGGCGGATTGGCGCCGCGATGGCGAACACCACGGTAGAGATCAGCCCCGGTACCACACCCAGGCCGAACAGGGTCAGGGTAGGGATCAGGTAGACAAAAGTGGGCACCGTCTGCATCAGGTCGAGTACCGGGCGCATGGCGGTATAGAACATCGGTTTGTGCGCAGCCAGGATGCCCAGCGGCACGCCAATCACCACGCACACCACCGTGGCGAAGGTCACCTGCGCCAGGGTTTCCATGGTTTCCTGCCAGTAACCCAGGTTGAAGATAAGCAGGAATGACAGGGCAACGAATGCGGTCAGCCCCCACTTGCGCTGGATCAGGTGCGCCAAGCCGGCGAACAGGGCGATGAGGACGAAAGGGTTGAACCAGGTCAGGGCACTGGTGACCCCATGGATCATGAATTCCAGGCCTTGCGCGATGGCGTCGAAGTAATTCGCGCCGTTCTGGGTCAGCCACTCGACGAACGACGCGATGTACTGGCCCAGGGGTATTTTCTGATCAATAAGCATGATAGCGAGCTTCCACCTGCATAGATTGAAATCAACCCGGGGCAGGCACGGTCCTGCCCCGAGGTAGCGCTATTGCGTGGTTCGTTATTGCGCCAGCTTGGCCTTGGCCGCCTCAAGGCCGGGTTTGCCATCAACAGTGGTAACGCCGGCAAGCCAGGTGTCCAGCTTGCCGGGGTTGTCTTTAAGCCACTTCTTGGCGGCTGCTTCGGGTTTCATCTTGTCGTCCAGGACATAGCCCATCATGGTGCTTTCATCCTTGAGCTCGAACGACAGGTTCTTGAGCAGCTGGCCAACGTTGCTGCATTCCTGCGCGTAGCCTTTGCGGGTATTGGTCAATACGGTCGCCTTGCCGAAATCGGGGCCGAAGAAGTCATCCCCGCCGGTCAGGTACTGCATCTTGAAGCGGGTGTTCATCGGGTGCGGTTCCCAGCCCAGGAACACAACCGACTCGCCACGTTTCTGCGCCCGATCCACCTGCGACAGCATGCCGGCCTCGCTCGATTGCACAATCTTGAAACCGGCGTCCTTCAGGCCGAAGGCGTTCTTGTCGATCATGCTCTGGATGGTGCGGTTGCCATCGTTGCCAGGTTCGATGCCGTAGATCTTGCCGTCCAGCTCCTGCTTGAACTTGGGAATGTCGGCAAAATCCTTCAGCCCCTTGTCGTACAGCGCCTGGGGCACGGCCAAGGTGTACTTGGCGTTTTCCAGGTTGGCGCGCACCGTTTCTACGGTGCCGGCGTCGCGGTACTGCTTGATGTCGTTCTCCATGGTCGGCATCCAGTTGCCGAGAAACACGTCCAGGTCCTTGCCGGTGGCCAGCGACTTGTAGGTCACTGGTACCGAGATCATGGTGGTGTGGGTTTTGTAACCCAGGGCTTCGAGCACAACGCTGGTGGTCGCGGTCGTGACTGTGATGTCGGTCCAGCCGACGTCGGAGAAACGTACCGTCTGACACTGCTCGGGTTCGGCGGCCTGGGCCAACAAGGGCGTGGACAGCAACGCAACCAGCAACAGCGAGGGTGAACCTTTCATGGATGGACTCCTGAGATATTGTCTTCGGGTTCGCGTGGGTCGCCGGGCTTTCTGAGGGTCCGGTCGACCAGGCCTGCAGAGGGCAGGATGCGTGGCCGTGCTTTACGAGTCGCTTTCGATAATCCTCCAGCGCCGGGCAATCGCCTACTGGTAGGGTCGTATCCAGTACGGAACGGGTCGTATCCAGTAAGGGCGATGTCGCTTATAGGTTTATCCACCCCCTCGGCCGCATTTTTGCGTCACCAGGCCACCGGAAAGCGGCGTGGCGAGGGCCGCTCCTTGAGCAAAAACAGCGCGGCGCGGCTGGACAAAAGTACGTCGGTTGCAGACGGCGAGGGGTGCGGTAAAAGCCCGATGATGCTGGCATTCAAGGCGGCCCGCTGTTTGAGCCTAGCAGTTGCCCCGCCCTGCGCATGGCGCGCAGAGACAAGCCCAGCAAGAGGTGATTCGACAATGGCCATCAGCGTGTTCGACCTGTTCAAGATCGGTGTCGGGCCCTCCAGCTCCCACACCGTCGGCCCCATGCGTGCTGGCGCCCTGTTTGTTCAGGGCCTGCGCGAACGCGGCGAGCTGGAACGTGTGAAACGGATCGAGGTGCGCCTGTATGGCTCGCTGTCGGCCACCGGTATCGGTCACGGCACCGACAACGCCACCATCATGGGCCTCATGGGCGAGTGGCCTGACGCCATTGACCCGACCCAGATCGTGCCGCGTATTGCCGACCTGCGCGAAACCAACACCCTGCAGCTGGACAGCCGCCTGCCCATCGAATTCGTCTGGGCCCGCGACATGCTGCTGCTGGACGAAAACCTGCCGTACCACCCCAACGCCATGACCCTGGTTGCCGAAGGCGAGCAGGGCGAGTTGCACCGCGACACCTACTACTCGGTGGGTGGCGGCTTTGTGGTCGATGCCGCCCAGGCCGCCAGCGGTGTGCTGGATGCCGACCAGACGGTGCTGCCGTACGATTTCAACAGCGCTGCCGAACTGCTACGCCTGTGCAAGCAAAACGACCTCAGCGTGTCGCAATTGATGATGGCCAACGAGAAGGTCTGGCGCAGCGAGGAAGAGATCCGCGCCGGCCTGCACAAGCTCTGGGAAGCCATGCAGGACTGCGTCAACAATGGTCTTAAATACGAAGGCACGCTGCCCGGCGGGCTGAACGTGCGCCGCCGCGCTGCCAAGCTGCACCGCAGCCTGCAAGAGATCGGCAAGCCCAACGTGATCGGCTCGACGATGAGCGCCATGGAATGGGTCAACCTGTTCGCCCTGGCGGTCAACGAAGAGAACGCCGCCGGTGGCCGCATGGTTACCGCGCCCACCAATGGCGCGGCCGGCATCATTCCGGCAGTGCTGCACTACTACATGCGCTTCAGCGATGAGGTGAACGAGTCCAGCATTGTCGATTACTTCCTGGCTGCCGCCGCCGTGGGCATCCTGTGCAAGAAAAACGCCTCGATCTCTGGGGCTGAAGTGGGTTGCCAGGGGGAAGTCGGCTCTGCCTGCGCCATGGCCGCGGCGGGCCTTGCCGAAGTGCTCGGTGCCACCCCGCCACAGGTAGAGAACGCCGCCGAGATTGCCCTGGAACACAACCTTGGCCTGACCTGCGACCCGGTCGGCGGGCTGGTGCAGGTGCCATGCATCGAGCGCAACGCGATTGCTGCGGTAAAAGCCATCAACGCGGTGCAGATGGCGCTGCGCGGTGACGGCGAGCACTTCATCTCCCTCGACCAGGTGATCCGCACCATGCGAGATACCGGTGCCGACATGCACGACAAATACAAAGAGACCTCGCGCGGTGGCCTGGCGGTCAGCGCTATCGAGTGCTGATTTCTACCAGGTTTGCTGGCCCCTTCGCGGGTGGACCCGCTCCCACAGGCATTGCCCAGTACCTGTGGGAGCGGGTTCACCCGCGAAGAGGCCTTTGAAGGTTGATGCAGGTGCAACACAACCACCAATGCCTCCTTATGGTGCGCCCGCCGCCTACCGATCGTCGGGTGTCGCTATCAGTGTGGGCATTGTCGGTGACACTCAAGAGTGTCGTTTCTGGGCAACTTACACTGCACGTGTCACCAAATTGCTCAGCCGTTACACGCACGGCGCCTAGCACGCCTGTTTTGCGACTATCAGCCAACTCGGCCGAAGCACCTGATTTGCCTGATGAAGGTGTCGTTTTCAGGTTTTTTTGGATAGCCGTTCAATTTCAGGCACGGCGTTTGCGTTGAGATTGGCAACCTACCCCCGGAAAATGACCGAGGGGTCATAACAAGAAATCAGTGCCCGCCTGAGGCACACCCTGCATTTGTGTGAGGAGAAATCGCGATGACGTCGTACACCTCCGGGACCCCAACCCAGAACCGCACAGCACCCCAGTCCATCGGGTTTCTTCTACTGGACAATTTCACCCTGATTTCCCTGGCATCGGCGGTCGAGCCGCTGCGTATGGCCAACCAGCTTTCCGGCCGCGAGCTGTATCGCTGGCACACCCTGACGGTGGACGGCGGCCAGGTCTGGGCCAGCGACGGCCTGCAGATCACCCCTGATGCTGCCATGCACAGCGCGCCGCCCATCGATACCGTGATCGTCTGCGGTGGCGTGGGAATCCAGCGCACTGTTACCCGTGAGCATGTCACCTGGCTGCAGGCCCAGGCCCGTCAGTCGCGCCGCCTTGGCGCGGTGTGTACCGGCAGCTGGGCCCTGGCCTGTGCCGGCCTGCTCGACGGTTTCGATTGCAGTGTGCACTGGGAGTGCCTGGCGGCCATGCAGGAGGCCTACCCGCGAGTGAACATGAGCACCCGCCTGTTCACCCTCGACCGTAACCGCTTCACCAGCTCCGGCGGCACTGCGCCGCTGGACATGATGTTGCACCTGATCAGCCGCGACCATGGCCGCGAGCTGTCGGCGGCCATTTCCGAGATGTTCGTCTACGAGCGCATCCGCAACGAGCAGGACCACCAGCGCGTGCCGCTCAAGCACATGCTCGGTACCAACCAGCCGAAGTTGCAGGAAATCGTCGCGCTGATGGAGGCCAACCTCGAAGAGCCGATCGACCTGGACGAACTGGCGGTGTACGTGGCGGTGTCGCGACGCCAGCTTGAGCGGCTGTTCCAGAAGTATCTGCACTGCTCGCCATCGCGCTACTACCTGAAACTGCGCCTGATCCGTGCGCGGCAGTTGCTGAAGCAAACGCCGATGTCGATCATCGAAGTGGCGTCGGTGTGCGGCTTTGTGTCTACCCCTCACTTCTCCAAGTGCTACCGCGAGTACTTCGGCATTCCGCCGCGTGACGAGCGCGTGGGCTCCAACACCGCGCAGCAGGTAGCGATGATGCCGATTCCGCAGGCCATGACCCTGTCGCCACACAGCGGGCCGATGGCGGCGCTGAGCCAGGCGCGCAACGAGTCGACCTTTGCCAGCGTAAGGCTCTGATACCGCGCCGCCTGCTTCGCGGGTAAACCCGCTCCCACAGGTGCATCACAAGTCTCGAAAACTGTGATTACCCTGTGGGAGCGGGTTCACCCGCGAAGAGGCCGGCACTGGCAATAAAGATCCACCTGTTGATAATGATTCTCGACTACAGGTAACATCGCCGCCCCCGAAACCCTCTGGCATACCACCCCGTGGCGGACGAAAAACTCCAGCTCTACCTGGCCCACCGGGCGGCATTGCTTGACTATGCCGCGCCGATCGTCGGCTGCCGCGCCCGCGCCGAAGACGTGGTGCAGGAAGCGTGGCTGCGCTTCAGCCGCCAGCAGGAACATGCCGACATTCGCCACCCGGCCAGCTACCTGTACCGCATCGTGCGCAACCTGGCCCTCGACCAGACCCGCCGTACCGCCACCGAAAAAGCCCAACCCAACGGTGATGAGATCCTCGCCGAGCTGCCCTCGACCAGTGCGTCGCCCGAGCAGGCGGTCACCCAGCAAAATGAACTTAGCGCCATCAGTCGCGCCCTCGAGGAATTGCCCCAGCGCACCCGCGTAGCGTTCGAAATGCACCGCCTGGGCGGCCATACCCTGCAAGAAGTGGCCAGCCACCTGAATGTGTCCGTCAGCCTGGTGCACCAGCTGGTGCGCGATGCCCTGAGCCACTGCATGGCGCGCCTGGAGGATGACCTGTGAAAAAACGCGAGGCTGGTGCGTCCTTTGCCGAGCAGGGTAGCTCTGTGCGACCCTGCGCGCCCTTCAGCCCTCAGGAGACTTGCCCGGCATGACGTCCGCAGCCCCCCTATCCAGCCGCCGCGAGCAGGCCCTGGACTGGCTCCTGCGCCTGCAGCAGTCGCCTGACGACCCTCAGCTACGGGGTGAGTTCGAGCAATGGTGCGCCAGCGATACGGCCAACGCCCAGGCCTTCCACAAGGCCGAACGGGTGTGGCAGCTCACCGGCCAGCTGGCGCCGACCACCACCCAACTGTGGCCCAAGGCCGAAGTGCTGCCGCTACCGGTCAAGCGCAAGCCCCGGCGGCGGTGGTGGCTGGGGGCGGGGGTGGCGGCCTGTTTATTGGTAGCTGTCGCGCCTTCCCTGAGCCTGCGCTTGCAGGCTGACTACCGCACCGCACAGGGCGAGACCCGCGACATCACCCTGGCTGATGGCAGCGTGGTGCAGCTGGACAGCGATACCGCCATCGCTGTGGACTACAGCGGCGATCATCGGGATGTGAAGCTGCTCGCCGGCCAGGCGTTTTTCGAGGTGAAGCCCGACAAGGCCAAGCCGTTCCATGTGCGTGCCGACGATGTGCGGGTGACGGTGACCGGCACGGCGTTCAATGTCGAGCTGCGGCCTGGGCGGGTAGGGGTGGATGTGCAGCATGGCTCGGTACGGGTCGAAGACACTGCCGATGCGCAGGTACTGGCTGCTGCACTGACGGCCGGGCAGCGTCTGCGGTATGGCGATGGTCGGGTGCAACTGCAGGCCTTCGTGCCCACGCAAGCCGCCGCATGGCGGCAGGGGCAGCTGATTGCCGACGACCAGACAGTGGCCGAGCTAGTGCAGGCGCTGGCGCCGTATATGCCAGGCAAAGTGATGCTGCGTGACGATGCGCTGGGTGCCAAGCGGGTGACGGGTGTGTATGACCTGCGCAAGCCCGAGGCGGCCTTGCGCGCAGTAATCCGGCCGCATGGTGGCGAGGTGCGTAGCTATGGGCCTTGGCTGTGGGTGTTGAGCAAACCTTGAAATTGCCGGGGCTGCTGCGCAGCCCATCGCCGGCAAGCCAGCTCCCACAAAGAGCGGCCAGTGCAGTACCTGTGGGAGCTGGCTTGCCGGCGATGAGGCCGGTACAGCAACCCCAATTCATTGTTTGAAAAATAATTTCCGAAATTTCTGAAAAATCCCCGCACTGCCCCGTCTTCTCCCCCGCGCGCAACAACTGATACCGATTCGTATTCTATTTTGCAGCCCGGCGATTGCCGGGGGTGGGGATGTGGGATGACTGAAACATCAAGCCGGAAGCCGCGCAGTGCGCGGGGTTGGTCGTTGCGCCTGAAACATGTTGGCGGCGCGGGCATGTTGGGGCTGTGTGCCCTGCTGGATCAGCCGCCAGCCCATGCACAGACAGATGCTGAGCATGCCCAACTCACCCTGGTACATGCGTTCAGCATCCCCAGCCAGGACCTGGCCATCGCCCTGATCACTTTCGGCCAGCAAAGCGGGCTGCAGGTCAGCGTCGACCCGGACCTGCTGGAGGGCCTGGAGTCCACCGCGGTCAGTGGCAACTTCAGCAGCGAGGCTGCACTGTCGCGATTGCTGCAAAGCAGTGGCATCACGTGGGAGTTCGAGGCGGGTACCTTCATCTTCCGCCTGTTGCACAGCGACGGCCAAGGCCCGCTGGAGTTGCACAACACCGTGGTGCTGGGGCAGACCGAAGAGAACAGCTACATGGGCGCTACGGTCATCGGCAGCAAGGCGATCAAAGCCTTCCCGGGCGCCAATGGCGACATCACCACACTGCTGCAGATGCACCCCAGCGTGCAATTCAGCACCCGCCAGCAAAACTCCAACACGCCGGGCGAAATTGCGCCGGCGGATATCAGCATCAACGGCGCCAAGTACTACCAGAACAACTTCATGATCGACGGCATCTCGATCAACAATGACCTCGACCCTGGCGCCCATGACTTCAACGATGTGCGCCAGTTCGATTCCACCCCCAGCCGCTCCCACGGTATTGCGCTGGATGCGGACTTGCTGCAGGAAGTGAAGGTCTACGACAGCAACGTGCCGGCCGAGTATGGTGGCTTCAACGGGGGTGTAGTCGATGCGATCACCCGCCGCCCGAGCAAGGATTTTCACGGCAAGCTCTCGTATGCCCTCAGCCGTTCAGCGTGGACCCGCTACCACATCACCGAAGCCGATCAGGAAAACTTCGATCAGGCCTCGGACGAGCAGTACCAGCCAGAGTTCGAGAAAACCACCGTGCGCGGCATGGTCGAAGGCCACCTGACCGATGACTTCGGCGCCATCCTGGCGTTCTCGCAGAAACGCTCGGTGCTGCCACTCAACGCCTACTCGGACGGATACAGCAGCCCGACCGAAGCCAACCGCAAGGACCAGACCCGCGAACTGACCAACTACATGCTCAAGACCTACTGGAGCGTGAACGACCAGCTCAGCCTGGATTCATCCTTTGTCTACGGCCCAGGCGAGAACACCTACTTTCGCGCCAATCAGCGCAGCTCGGCCTTCGTGACCGAGGAGGGAGGGTATCAAGGCTCCATCAAGGCCACCTGGCTGGCCCCGAGTGCCACCTGGACCCAC
The DNA here is from genome assembly GCF_000498395.2 of Pseudomonas putida S13.1.2. Taxonomy (NCBI): domain Bacteria; kingdom Pseudomonadati; phylum Pseudomonadota; class Gammaproteobacteria; order Pseudomonadales; family Pseudomonadaceae; genus Pseudomonas; species Pseudomonas putida. The sequence continues at coordinate 4,700,040 of NZ_CP010979.1, read as the reverse complement.
ACCCTCGCGCTGACCAACCTGACCAGCTCGAGAGACTCGGAGCAGGATGACTACATCAAATGGTACTACTCCGAAACCAAGAACTGGGGGCGGCCACTGAGCAACACCTCCAGCAGCGCAGAAGGCGGTTACGGGGACTTGGAGCAGACCCAGAAAGGTCTGGACTATGCAGTAAAAGCGCAGTGGCTGCCGTTCACCCTGGGAGGCGTGACGCATTCGCTGGTGACCGGGATCGACCTGTCCTACAAACGCGCTACCTGGGAGCGCCCCAGCGATGCCAGTAGTGTCACCACGTTCAAGCGTGACAGCGGGACCGCCTGTGGCAATGACCCTTATTGCTCTACAGGCCTGTTGCTGAATGGCAGCACCCGGCAATGGGCTTCGGCGATGAACGTTTACAAGGCAGCTGATATCAGCGTCGAAGAGAGCAAGTATGCGTTCTACCTTCAGGACACTTTGCAGCTCGGCAAGCTGAGCCTGCGGCCGGGCCTGCGGTTTGAAGGCGATGATTACATGGAACGCAAAACCATCGCCCCGCGCTTTGCCGGCGACTACGACTTTTTCGGCGACCGCTCGACCGTGCTGACCTTCGGTGCCAACCGCTACTACGGTCGCAATCTGTTCAAGATGCGTCTGAACGACGGTCGTGACCAGTACAACGTTCGCTACACACGGTCCAGCCAGGACTCGCCATGGGTGGAAGTGTCACGTGCGAAGAACGACACGCGTTTCTCGACCCTGAACATACCCTATGACGATGAACTGACCGTCGGCCTGGAACAAATCTGGCTCGACACCCTGTTCAAGCTCAAGTACGTGAACCGCAAAGGTCGCGACAAGATCGTGCGCTCGTACCACAGCGTCGAAGGCCTGCCGGAACTGGATGGCTATACCAGCAATTACTACATCTATACCAACCAGGGCGAAAGCAAGAGCGACACGGTGACGTTGGAAATCACCCCGCAGCAGCAGTTCAAGTTGCTGGGCAGCAGCACCAGCATGCAGTTCGCCGCAGGTTGGCAGCGGAGTGAGGACTCGTACACCGACTACGACTCGATCCTCAACAGCGAGGAATACGACGGCAATGCGGTGTTGTACGACGGCAAGCGAATGGACTTCGTCGAACTGCCGCCAAACAACTTCAACCGCCCATGGACCGCACGGCTGACGACCATTACCGAGATCCCCGCCTGGCACATGAGCATCAGCAACTTCCTGCGTTTTCGCAGCAAGTACAAGCAGATCATCGATACCGGCGACACTGTAGAGCTGCAGGGTGAAACGCTCAGCGTCTATGAAGCGGCTTCGGTTGGCAGCGCCATGACCTGGGACATGCAGGTGTACTGGGAGCTGCCTACGGCCAAGGACCAGGCCGTGTTTGCCTCGGTCGACATCACCAACGTTGCCGACAAGATCAACCCCACCGTCAGTTCCGGCAGCCAGGCCGTGACCCGCTACGAAGTCGGCCGCCAGTACTGGCTGGAAGTCGGCTACCGCTTCTGACTCTATAAAAAACCGTGGATACCCTGATGAAAAAGCTCATCGCGGGCCTGCTCGGCCCGCTGTTGCTCGGCGCCTGCGCGTCGATACCTGAACCCGACGCACCCTTGCCCTGGGACCGCCAGGTTATCCAGGGCAAGCTGGCCAACGGGCTTGCCTACCGGCTGGTGCGTGAGACGGCGCAGCCTGGCCGCCTGGACCTGCGTTTGACCGTCAAGGCCGGTTCGGTCGACGAGGCAGAGGACCAGGTTGGCGTCGCCCACATGGTCGAGCATCTGGCCTTTCACAGCCGCGCCGGCCGCCAGCAAAACCTGCGCCAGCGCATGACCGACCTGGGCTGGGTGCAGGGCCGGCACTTCAATGCCGTGACCAACTACGAACGCACCCAGTACCTGATTGGCCCACCCGCTGGCGTGCGCCAGGCGCCACAGGCATTGCAGGCCCTGGCCGACCTGGCGTTCGCCCGTGACTACAACGCCCAGGACCTGGAGCGCGAACGGCCCATCGTGATCGAGGAATGGCGCGGCGGCTTGGGCGTGGCCCAGCGCATGAACGAGCAGCGCACGGCCTCGCAGCGGGTGGGCTCGCGCTACCCCGGGCACCGCACCATCGGCAACGAAGCGGCGATCCGCTCGGCTAGCCTGCAAAACCTGCAGTCCTTCCAGAACCGCTGGTACCTGCCCAACAACATGGTGCTGTCGGCAGTTGGCGATTTCGACCCCGAGGCCATGCGCGCCCAGATCGAACAGGCCTTCGGCGGGGCCAAGGCGGGCCAAGTGCCGGGCCGAGAGCGACGGGAGCTGCTGCTGGACGACAAGCTGAAAGTGTTCCGCCTGCAAGACCCGCAATCGGGCAGTAACCAGGTAGCGATGCTGTTCCGCTCCCATGAGCCGGATAGCCGAGGCACCACCCGCGCCGCATTGCGCGAGCGACTGATCGACCGCATGACCCTCGCCGCCATGCTCGACAGCCTGCGTCGCCAACCGCAGGCGGCCGGGGTACGCAGCTTCACCGCGCAGAAAACCCTGATCGGTGAGCACTCCACCGTGCTTGGCATCGCCGCAGGCGTCGAGGGCCAGGCTCACGACCAGGCGCTGCAGCAACTACTGACCGAGATCGAGCGCCTGCGCCAGCACGGTTTCAGCGAAACGGACCTGCAACGCGAGCGCGAGCATATCCACGCGCTGGGCGAAAAGACCCTGGCCAAGCAAGACCCGCGCACCTTCGAGCAGTGGGTGGAACAACTCAACAATGCCGCCGTGCAGGGTAATGCCGTCACCGAGCGGCATGCCACTGCTGCGCGCTATCTGGAAGCGCTGGGGAACATCTCGCGAGATGACCTGAACGACCGCCTGCGTCGCTGGCTGGCCAGCCCTGACCGGGTATTGCAGGTGAGCGCGGCGGGCAACTCCGAAGTCGCTCTGCCGACTGTCGCGCAGGTTGAGGCGCGGCAAGTCGAACTGGCCGGCAGATCGCTTACGGCCCCCGTGCAGACGGCGCCAGAAAACGCTTCGGCATCCATCCTGAAAATGCCCGCTGCGCCACCCGCTGCCGCTATCGTCGCGCGCAAGACCTTCCCGGAACAACACGTGGAGCATTGGCGCCTGAGCAACGGGGATCGCCTGGTCTGGCTCAAGCGCAATGGCCCGGACGGCAAATGGCTGCTGCAAGCCGACTCGTCAGCAGGCTACTCCCTTGAGGGCTTACCGGTCTGGCGCCTGCAAATGGCTGCGCAGCTTGGTGCCCGCAGCGGCCTGCCGGGTATGGACCCAGAGGCACTGGCCACTTGGCGCCAGACGCAACGCGCCACGCTCAGCCTCGACCATCAGCCCCAGCGTTTGACGCTCAGCCTTGGCGCCGAACCTGAGCACTTGCTGGCGCTGATGCAAAGCTACCGCACGAGTCAGTTGGCCAGCGTAGACCAGGCGCTGTTCACCCAGTCCCGTGACGAATTGCTGCAACGTCTGCGCAGCAGACCGGATGACGTGCGCGGGGTGCAGGAAAGCCGCCAGCGTGTGCTCAAGTACGGTGTGGACCTCTGGCAGTCGCCGGATACCCGCGCCCTCGAACAATTGACCGCCGAACAGCTGACTGCCGACTGGAAGCTTTTGGCCGGTGCGCCGGTGACCTATTACCTGATGGCGGATACGGCGCCGGAACCGTTGGAAAAAATGGTCCGTGAAATGCTCGCGACCCTCCCGCGCAGTGCTTCGCTGGCCAGCCAGCAGGCCTTGCAGCAGCCCGGCCAACGCCGTGAGGACCTGGCCATCGCACTGGAACCGCGTGTGGTGTTGCAGGCCAGCAGCTTCCAGCCGCAAGCCTGGAGCCCGGAGGCGGCGGTGCGGGTATCGGTGTTGCGCGACCTGGCCAACCAGCGGCTGAAGGCGCAGTTGCGTGGCGAGGCCTCGGGTGTATACCGCCTGCGTTTCGACAGCGAGCTGAATGCCGATACGCAGCGTGTCGAGAGCAGCCTCAGCTTCACCTGCGACCCGGCCCGGGCCGATGAGCTGTGGGCGATGGCGCAGAATACCCTCGCCAGCCTGCAGCCAGATGCCGAGTGGCTGGTGGCCGAGCGCCGTGAGCTGCTGCGCCAGGAGAGCAAACGCCGCGAAGACCCGCAAACCCAGTTCAAGCGCCTGGTCCTCAGCGACCGCCGCTGGCACGACCCACGCTACCTGCAGACCCAGGCACAGTTGCCTGCGGCACTGACCCTGCCGGAGCTGCAACAACAGGCACTGCAGCTGTTCCCTCGGGGCAACCAGGTACAACTGCGCCTGCTGCCCTCTGAGGCGGCGCTGGAGCAGGCACTGTGAAAACCCTGCGCACTTTCTACCGCCTCAGCCGCCCGTTCTGGCACGACCGTGGGCAATGGCTGGCTTGGCTCATGCTGGCGGCGGTGATCGGCCTGGGGTTGCTGGTGGTGCAGATCAATGTGCTGATCAACGGCTGGAGCAAGGTCTTCTACGACACCCTGGGCGCGTTTGACACGGCGGGGTTGTATGGCCTGGTCGGCGAGTATGCGCTGTATCTGGGTAGCTATGTGCTGATCGTCGTGGCCATGGACTACATCCGCAAAGGGCTGGAGCTGCGCTGGCGCCAGGCGATGACCGGGCGCCTGACTGATGCCTGGTTGGCCGATCAGGCCTTCTACCGCCTGGGGCTGACGGGCGAGCCGGACAACCCCGACCAGCGCATTGCCCAGGACATCGACCTGATGGTCGGGCTGAGCATTGAGCTGGTGGCCTCGCTGGTGATCAACCTGGCGCAGGTCGGCGCGTTCATGGTGATCCTGTGGAACCTGTCGGGGGTGCAAACCTTCAGCCTGTTCGGCGAGACGTTCACGGTTCATGGCTACCTGGTGTGGATCGTGCTGGCCTATACCGTGGTCGGCAGCCTGGTGACACATCTGATCGGCAAGCCACTGCATGGGTTGAACTACGAGCGTGAACACCGCGAGGCGGACTTTCGCGCCAGTCTGTTGCGCAAGCGCGACCATGCCGAGCAGATTGCGCTGTACCGGGGCGAGGCGGTCGAACGCGAGCACCTGGCCGAACGCTTTCGGGCCATTGCCGACAACTGGCGGCAACTGATGGGGCGTGAACGCAATCTCAGCTTGTTCACCGTCTCTTACGAACGCTTGAGCCTGATCATCCCGGTGTTCGCCGCCTTGCCGGCATTCATGGCCAAGGCCATCACCCTGGGTGGGCTGATGCAGATCCGCAGTGCCTTCAACGCGGTGCACGGCTCGCTCAGCTGGTTCATCAAGCTTTATCACAAGCTGGTGCGCTGGAGCGCTGCATTGCAGCGGCTGGAGCAGTTCGAGCAGGCGATTGCTGCCAGCCGCAGGCAGGCCGTCACGACTACTCAGGGTGACTGCCTGTGTACGCGGGGGCTGACGCTTTGCCGGCCGGATGGCAGTGCCATGCTGCGCGACCTGGACTTGCAAGCAGGGCAGGGCCAGTGGTTACGGCTGGGTGGGCGCAGTGGGGTTGGCAAGTCGACTTTGCTGCGCACCTTGCAGGGGCTTTGGCCCTACTGCCTGGGCGAGTGGCAGCTGCCACCGGGGCGCAGCTTGCTGCTGCCGCAGAAGCCCTACATGCCGCACATGAGCCTGCGTGCGTTACTGGCTTATCCACAGGTGCAGTCGATAGACGACGTGCAGTTGATCGGTGTGCTGGGCAAGGTGGGGCTGGGAGCCCTGGTTGGGCAACTGGACAAGCAGGCTGAGTGGGACCGCGTGCTCTCCGGCGGGGAGCAGCAGCGGTTGAGCCTGGCGCGGGCGTTGCTGTACCGGCCGGATACCTTGTACCTGGATGAGGCGACCAGCCAGCTGGATCTGGGCAGTGCCCGGGTTTTGCTGGAAATGCTCAGGCGGGAGTTGCCGCGGTGTACGGTGGTGGGGGTGACACACCAGGAAGGGCTGGCACGGCTGTTTGACCGGACTGCAGAACTGGAGAAGCTGGCCGAGCCTGTTTAAGGCAGGCCTGGCCCTTTCGCGGGGCAAGCCCGCTCCCACAAGTTATCCATCATCCCAAGGAGGGTGATGTCCCTGTGGGAGCGTCTTGCTCGAACTCTAAAAGCTTACGCGATCACTGTGGAGCAACTGTACTTGCCTGAAATCTGAAAGCTTACGCGGTCATTGTGGGAGCGGGCTTGTCCCGCGAAGAGGCCGGACCAGGAGAAATCAGGCGCGTTTGTTGAACTGCGCCAAGGCCGGCAACAGCTGCTTGTCGATGGCCTGGCGCACCGCCGGCAGAATCGTCGCACTCCCGGTATACATCTGCTCGACCATACCCTTCAGCGCTCGCGCATTAGGCTCTGTCAGCCCACGTACCACCGCTTCGCAAGCCTGCTCGGCACTGGCGCCCGCCGGAATCTCGAACCCGCGTGCGCGCAGGTGGCCTGCCAGGTCGTCCTGATCAATCAAATCCGCATGCATCATGGCTGTTGTCCCTTTTATCGCTAAGAGAGTGCTGCTGTGATTTACGACCGATTCTGTGACGAGCGCGACATGCCCGCAACAACAAGATGTCGCCATGACTGCTTTGGCTAAGAACAGGTCGTTTACGGCTAAATCGCCTACCCGGCAAGCCAGCACACTGAAGCCATTCACGGTACCAGGGGGTTTGGTCACCCTCACTCATGCACAGTGGATGTTGCTCGCTCTTGGCCCCGCTAGCTCACGGCTTTGCGGGGTTATTTTTTTGGAAGGCCGATCACACGGCCTGCATAGGCGGGCGCCGTAAGTTGAAGCTGTTCATCCACCAGCCCCTGTAGCAACCCTATGCTCACCTCGCTGAACGGGGCCGACTTCGGCTCTGTCAGGTCCACATGCAGCAGCATCTGCTCGCTGGCCGCCAGCGCCTCTTCGAACCCCGCCCGATGCAGGCTGTGGTAGACATGCAGGCGTTTGTGATCAAAGCCGATGATCTGCGTCTGTACCCATACCTCGCTACCCAGTTTTACTTCATGCAGGTAGTTGATGTGCGCTTCGAGGGTGAACAGGGAATTTCCGCTCTGCCCACGGCTGTCGGCATCCAGGCCGATGCGCTCCATCAGCGCATCGGTGGCATAGCTGAATATCAGCAGGTAATAGGCATCGCGCAGATGCCCGTTGTAGTCCACCCAGTCCTTCTGGACTGGGGTGCGGTAGGTGATCAGTGCGGGCATTGCTTATTCCTCAATCGCCATAGGCCATGCCATGTGTTGCCTTGCTGGTCTTCACCGCTGCCAGCACCGCCAGCAGGGTGTCATCACGATAGCGCTCCAGCGCGGCGATGCTACGTTCGCCCAGTTGCGCCGAGGTGCCGTCCACCACATCGTCGATCAACTTGTCGGTTAGCTCCGGCGCCGGCAGGTAGGTCCAGGGCAGCTTGAGGGCTGGCCCGAACTGCGACATGAAGTGGCGCATGCCCGCATCGCCACCGGCCAGGGTGTAGGTGAGGAAGGTGCCCATGAACGACCAGCGCAGGCCGGCGCCGAAGCGGATGGCATCGTCGATCTCACCGGTGGTCGCCACGCCGTCGTTGACCAGGTGCAGGGCCTCCCGCCAGAGCGCTTCGAGCAGGCGGTCGGCGATGAAACCGGGCACTTCCTTGCGCACATGCAGCGGGCGCATACCCAGTGCGGTGTAGATGGTTTTTGCCGCCTCGATGGCTTCAGGCGCAGTACGGTTGCCGCCGACGATCTCGACCAGCGGCAGCAAGTACACCGGGTTGAACGGGTGGCCGACCACGCAGCGTTCGGGGTGGGTAGCCGACTCGTAGAATTCGCTGGGCAGCAGGCCTGAAGTGCTGGAACCGATGATGGCCTCGGGCTTGGCGGCGGCGCTGATTTTCGCGTGCAGGTCGAGCTTGAGGTCCAGCCGCTCCGGTGCGCTTTCCTGGATAAAATCGGCGTCGCGTACGCACTCTTCGATGGTGCTGACGAACTTCAGCCGGTTTTGTGATGCACCTTGCGCCAGGCCTTGTTTTTCCAGCGCTGGCCAAGCGTTGGCAATGCGCTTGCGCAGCGCTTGCTCGGCACCTGGCGCCGGGTCCCAGGCGACCACGTCCAGGCCGTGGGCAAGGGCGCGGGCAACCCAGCCGCTGCCGATTACGCCGCTACCCAAAGCGGCGAAGGTCTTGATCTCGGTGATGAAAGGCATGTCGGTTCCTCAGGGCAAAACACATTGATCAGGGGGCATCGATCCCTGTGGGAGCGGGCGCGCCCGCGAACACCGGCAAAGCCGGTGCCATCCGCTGCGTCGCCTGCTTCGCGGGCATGCCCGCTCCCACAGGATCTTTGGCGTAGCTGCGATCGTTGCAGGGGCTCAGCGGCGCTTGAGATTCATTTTTTCCCGCCCTTCGGCCGGGGTCAGCACGCGGGCACCGAGGCGCGAAATGATCTCCACCGCCCGTTCGACCAATTGGCCGTTGCTGGCCAGCACGCCGCGGTCCAGGTACAGGTTGTCTTCCAGGCCGACCCGCACGTTGCCGCCGAGTAACACAGCTTGTGCGGCCATCGGCATTTGCATGCGGCCGATGCCAAAGCCGGCCCAGGTGACGTTGGCCGGCAGGTTGTCGACCATCGCCTTCATGGTGGTGGTGTCGGCCGGTGCGCCCCAGGGAATGCCCAGGCACAGCTGGAACAGCGGGTCTTCGAGCAGGCCTTCCTTGATCATCTGCTTGGCGAACCACAGGTGGCCGGTGTCGAAGATTTCCAGTTCGGCTTTCACGCCCAGTTCGGTGATGCGTTTGGCGCCGGCGCGCAGTTGCGCCGGGGTGGAGACATAAATCGAATTGCCGTCGCCGAAGTTGAGCGTGCCGCAGTCAAGGGTACAGATCTCCGGCAGCAGCGCCTCGACATGGGCCAGGCGTTCCAGCGGGCCGATCAGGTCGGTGCCCGGGCCGAACTCTAGGGGCGTTTCGCCCGGGCCGATTTCCAGGTCGCCACCCATGCCGGCGGTGAGGTTGACGATGATGTCCACATCGGCTTCGCGGATGCGTTCCATGACTTCGCGGTAGAGGTTTACGTCGCGGCTGAAACGGCCGCTTTGCGGGTCGCGAACGTGGCAGTGGACCACGGTGGCGCCGGCTTTGGCTGCTTCGACGGCGGCTTCGGCGATCTGCTTGGGGGTGACCGGGACCAGGTGGCTTTTCGAGGCGGTGTCACCGGCGCCGGTGAGGGCGCAGGTGATGATGACGTCGTGGTTCATGGCGGGGTTCCTTGTGTTGTCTGTGCTGGCCCTATCGCCGGCAAGCCAGCTCCCACAGGGTTCGCGTGAACCCTGTGGGAGCGGGCGTGCCCGCGAAAAGGGCCGGATCAGTTGGCAGTAAGCTTGAGGTTGTCCGCACCCGGCTTGCCATCGAAGGTGGTCACACCCTCAAGCCAGCGCGCCTTGTCCTCGGGGTGGTCCTTGAGCCACTGGCGGGCCGATTCCAGCGCATCCTTGTGGTCGAGCAGCGGCTGCATCATGCGGCTCTCGTCCTCGGCGCTGAAGTTCAGGTTGGCCAGCAAGCGGTGGGCGTTGGGGCAGCGTTCGGCGTAGTCCGGCGCGGTCACCGTCCACACCGTTGCGCGGCCTTCGTCCGGCCCCAGGGCGTCCTGGCTCTCGCCCAGGTAGGCCATGTCGATGTTCACGTTCATCGGGTGCGGCGCCCAGCCGAAGAACACCACGGCCTCCTTGCGGCGCACGGCGCGGTCGACGGCAGCGAGCATGCCGGCCTCGCTGGACTCGACCAGCTGGAACTTGCCCAGGCCGAACTGGTTCTTGGTGATCATGGCCTTGATCTGGGTGTTGGCACCCGAGCCGGGCTCGATGCCATAGAGCTTGCCGCCCAGCTCCTTCTCGAACTTGTGAATGTCGGCGAAGGTCTTCAGGCCTTTGTCATACAGGTACTTCGGCACTGCCAGGGTCGCCCGCGCATCTTCCAGGCTGGGCTTTTCCAGCACCTTGACCTGCTGGGCATCGATGAACGGTGTAATGGTCTGGGTCATGATCGGGTTCCAGTAACCCAGGAACATGTCCAGGCGCTTGTCGCGGATGCCGGCAAAGATGATCTGCTGCGAAGCGCTGGTCTGCTTGGTCTGGTAGCCCAGGCCATCAAGCAGCACCTGGGCCATGGCGCTGGTGGCGATGACGTCAGTCCAGTTGACCACGCCCAGGCGGACGTTCTTGCAGGCCGCAGGCTCTGCGGCGAAAAGCGGGGAAGTGGCGATGCTGCTAAGGGCAAGGGTCAACAGGCTGCGGCGGATCAAGCTGTGCATGGTGGCTCTCCATCGGCAGTGCATATTGTTATGGGGTTCGGTCTCTCTGGGCCGTGTGAACACGCTACGCTGCACGCAGGGTGAAAAATCGCACCCTGGCGACCAACACTTGCACGGAGGCGACCACCTTTGCCGTGGAGCATGCAATGCTGCAAAACATTCACTTTCTGCTGTTGCCCGGGTTCTCGGCCATGGGCTTCATCAGTGCCCTGGAGCCGCTGCGGGTAGCCAACCGGTTCAAGGGGCCGTCGTACCGCTGGCAGGTGCTGAGCCTGGATGGCGGGGCGGTGCAGGCCAGCAACGGCATGTCGGTAAACGCCGATGCGGCCCTGGCCGCGGGCGAGCCTGCCGGCATTCTGCTGATCGTGGCCGGTTTCGATCCCCTGGCCTGTTATGGCCCGGCGCTGCAACAGGCGCTACGCCGCCTGGATCATGAAGGGGTGATATTGGGCGGCATCGATACCGGTGCCGTTGTGCTGGCCGAGTCCGGCCTGCTCGACGGCCACCGCGCCACCGTGCACTGGGAGGCACTGGAAGCGTTCAAGGAAAACTACCCGAGCCTGCAGGCGACCCAGGAGCTGTTCGAGATCGACCGTAGGCGCATCACCTGCGCTGGCGGTACGGCGTCGATCGACCTGATGCTGGACCTGATTGCACAGGCTCACGGCAGCGAGCTGGCAGTGCAGGTGTCGGAACAATTCGTGCTCGGGCGTATCCGCCAGCGACAGGACCATCAGCGCATGCAGATTGCCAGCCGCTATGGCATCAGCAACAAGAAGCTGGTGAAGGTGATTGGCGAAATGGAGCGCAATACCGAACAGCCGCTCAATACCCAGGTGCTGGCAGAAGTGGTGCAGGTGACCCGGCGGCAGCTGGAGCGGCTGTTTCGCGTGCACCTGGATGACACGCCCAGTGGGTTCTATTTGCGGCTGCGGCTGGACAAGGCACGGCAGTTGTTGCGCCAGACCGACATGAGTGTGCTGGAGGTGGGGGTGGCTTGCGGGTTCGAGTCGGCTTCGTACTTTACCCGCTGTTACCGGGCGCGGTACCAGCGTTGCCCGCGGGAGGACAGGTTGGCCAGGGCAGTTTGATTTCCTCTTGCACTGGCCCTATCGCCGGCAAGCCAGCTCCCACAGGTATTGCACAGGTTTTGAATGCTGTGGGGTACCTGTGGGAGCTGGCTTGCCGGCGATAGGGCCTGTGCAGGAAACAGGGATTTCACTGCTGGCCAATGGACTGCAAATACTCCGACCGGTCATCACTGCGCTGGGCCACGCAGGTATCCCAGGCCGCCTGGAATGCCTTGCTCCCCTGCTTCTCGGCATAGGTCTCGACCTTGCAATCAGCATCGCGCAGTTGTGTCCACAGCTTCTCTGCCGCATCCATGCGCCCGATCAGGGCAGTGGCCTGGTCGCCTTCGTCGGCATATTGATCGCGGATGCGCTGGATCAGGTCATCGTAAGCCGACTTCAACTCCCGCTCGGCCGTCTGCTTGTTGAACGCCGCGCAGGCGTAGGTCTGCTGGTCGGTCTCGACGTTGTCGCACGGGGTGCTTTCTTCCTCGCCGGCCTGGGCGCCGGATACGACGGCCAGCAATACCAGCCATGCCAATGATTTCATCCCTTTTCTCCTCAACAGGCTGACGAATCGCAGGGATTCTCGCTCAGACGAAGGCGCGGTGGTAGCCACCTGTCCAAATGTTCATAAAGCAGCCAGAAATGTCGTTATCGAGACTGTCTCTCATCGCCAGAAGGCGTGCCAGAGGGCGTGTTGTCGCGCATTGACGCTTTCGGCAAACCCCCTGTCGTTTTTGCATCGGGGCGCCTTTGGGCACAGGCATATGCTGGCCCCAAAGCGCCGACACAAGGTTTGGCGCCAACATTCAATAAAAGGGGACAGCCTGATGAGCCCAGCCGAACTTCACGCCGACAGCATCGTCATCGACGGCCTGATCATTGCCAAATGGAACCGCGAGCTGTTCGAGGACATGCGCAAAGGCGGGCTGACTGCGGCCAACTGCACGGTGTCGGTTTGGGAAGGCTTCAAGGCAACCGTCGACCAGATCGCCGCCAGCCAGAAGCTGATCCGCGACAACGGCGACCTGGTGATGCCGGTGCGCACCACCGCCGACATCCGCAAGGCCAAGGAACTGGGCAAGACTGGCATCCTGTTCGGCTTCCAGAACGCCCATGCATTCGAAGACCAGATCGCCTACGTGGACGTGTTCAAGCAGCTGGGCGTGGGCATCGTGCAGATGTGCTACAACACCCAGAACCTGGTAGGCACCGGTTGCTACGAGCGTGACGGCGGCTTGTCGGGCTTCGGCCGCGAGATCGTGGCGGAAATGAACCGCGTCGGCATCATGTGCGACCTGTCCCATGTCGGCTCCAAGACCTCCGAAGAGGTCATCCTCGAATCGAAAAAACCGGTCTGCTACTCCCACTGCCTGCCGTCGGGCCTTAAAGAGCACCCGCGCAACAAGTCGGACGCAGAGCTGAAGTTCATCGCCGACCACGGCGGCTTCGTCGGCGTGACCATGTTCGCGCCGTTCCTGGCCAAAGGCATCGACTCGACCATCGACGACTACGCCGAAGCCATCGAGTACACCATGAACATCGTCGGTGAAGACGCCATCGGTATCGGCACCGACTTCACCCAGGGCCATGGCCAGGAGTTCTTCGAGTACCTGACCCACGACAAGGGCTACGCCCGTCGCCTGACCAACTTCGGCAAGATCATCAACCCGCTGGGCATCCGCACCGTGGGCGAATTCCCCAACCTCACCGAAACCTTGCTCAAGCGCGGCCACTCCGAGCGTGTGGTGCGCAAGATCATGGGCGAGAACTGGGTCAACGTCCTGAAGGACGTCTGGGGCGAGTAAGCCGCTCTCCAAGCCTGATAGCCCCTGCCAGCAACGCCGGGGCACCCACATAAAAATTTGTATGGAGTTGAGTTTCCATGGCCAAGATCGCCCCGCAATTGCCAATCGAAGTCGACAGCGAGACCGGTGTCTGGACCAGCGACGCCTTGCCGATGCTGTACGTGCCGCGCCATTTCTTCGTCAACAACCACATGGGCATCGAGGAAGTGCTGGGCGCCGACGCCTACGCCGAGATCCTCTACAAGGCCGGCTACAAGTCCGCTTGGCACTGGTGTGAGAAAGAAGCCGAGTGCCATGGCCTGGAAGGCGTGGCGGTGTTTGAGCACTACATGAAGCGCCTGTCCCAGCGTGGCTGGGGCCTGTTCGAGATCCAGGACATCGACCTGGACAAAGGCACCTGCAGTGTCAAGCTCAAGCATTCGGCGTTCGTGTACGTGTACGGCAAGGTTGGCCGCAAGGTCGACTACATGTTCACCGGCTGGTTCGCCGGCGCAATGGACCAGATTCTCGCTGCCCGTGGCAGCTCGATCCGCACCGTGGCCGAACAAGTCTACGGTGGGTCGGAGGAAGGCCACGAAGATGGCCTGTTCGTTACAAAGCCGTTGTAAGCCGGAGATAGCGTCATGGCATTCGAAGCAATGTTCCAGCCGATCCAGATCGGCAAACTGACCATCCGCAACCGCGTGCTCAGCACCGCGCACGCCGAGGTCTACGCCACTGACGGCGGCATGACGACCGACCGCTACGTGAAGTACTACGAAGAGAAGGCAAAGGGCGGCATCGGCCTGGCGATCTGCGGCGGCTCGTCCGTCGTCGCCATCGACAGCCCGCAGGAATGGTGGGCGTCGGTCAACCTGTCGACCGACCGCATCATCCCGCACTTCCAGAACCTGGCCGACGCCATGCACAAGCATGGCGCCAAGATCATGATCCAGATTACCCACATGGGCCGTCGCTCGCGCTGGGACGGCTTCAACTGGCCAACCCTGATGTCGCCGTCGGGCATCCGCGAACCGGTGCACCGCGCCACCTGCAAGACCATCGAGGTGGAAGAGATCTGGCGCGTCATCGGCAACTACGCGCAGGCTGCGCGGCGTGCTAAAGAGGGCGGGCTGGACGGCGTCGAACTGTCGGCGGTGCACCAGCACATGATCGACCAGTTCTGGAGCCCGCGGGTCAACAAGCGTACCGACGAATGGGGCGGCACGTTTGAAGGCCGCATGAAGTTCGGCCTGGAAGTATTGAAAGCCGTGCGCGCCGAAGTGGGCGACGACTTCTGCGTGGGCATGCGTCTCTGTGGCGACGAGTTCCACCCGGATGGCCTCAGCCACGAGGACATGAAGCAGATTGCCGCCTACTACGACGGCACCGGCATGCTCGACTTCATTGGCGTGGTTGGTTCGGGTTGCGACACCCACAACACCCTGGCCAACGTCATCCCCAACATGAGCTACCCGCCAGAGCCGTTCCTGCACCTGGCAGCCGGCATCAAGGAAGTGGTCAAGGTCCCGGTGCTGCACGCGCAGAACATCAAGGACCCGAACCAGGCCACGCGCATCCTTGAAGGCGGCTACGTAGACATGGTCGGCATGACCCGTGCGCACATGGCCGACCCGCACCTGATTGCCAAGATCAAGATGGGCCAGATTGACCAGATCAAGCAGTGCGTTGGTGCCAACTACTGCATCGACCGCCAGTACCAGGGCCTGGATGTACTGTGCATCCAGAACGCCGCGACCTCCCGTGAATACATGGGTGTGCCGCACATCATCGAAAAAACCACCGGCGTCAAACGCAAGGTGGTGGTGGTTGGCGCAGGCCCGGCCGGCATGGAAGCAGCCCGCGTGGCCGCCGAACGTGGCCACGACGTGACCCTGTTCGAGAAGAAAGACCAGATCGGCGGGCAGATCACCATTGCCGCCAAGGCACCGCAGCGTGACCAGATCGCCGGCATCACCCGCTGGTACCAGCTGGAGCTGGCGCGCCTGAAAGTGGACCTGCGCCTGGGTACCGCTGCCAGCGTGGACGCCATCCAGGACCTGCGCCCGGACGTTATCGTGCTGGCGGTGGGTGGCCATCCGTTCGTCGAGCAGAACGAGCACTGGGGCGCTGCCGAAGGGCTGGTGGTCAGCAGCTGGGATGTGCTCGACGGCAAGGTTGCGCCGGGCAAGAACGTGCTGGTGTACGACACCATCTGTGAATTCACCGGTATGTCGGCGGCAGACTTCGTCGCCGACAAAGGCAGCCAGGTCGAGATCGTCACCGACGACATCAAGCCGGGCGTGGCCATGGGCGGCACGACCTTCCCGACCTACTACCGCAGCATGTACCCGAAAGAAGTGATCATGACCGGCGACATGATGCTGGAAAAGGTCTACCGCGAAGGCGACAAGCTGGTGGCGGTGCTGGAGAACGAATACACCGGCGCCAAGGAAGAACGCGTGGTCGACCAGGTGGTGATCGAGAACGGCGTGCGGCCTGATGAAGCGCTGTACTACGCGCTGAAGGACGGCTCGCGCAACAAGGGCCAGATCGATGTGGAGGCGCTGTTTGCCATCAAGCCACAGCCGATCCTCAGCCAGCCGGGCGAAGGTTACCTGCTGTACCGCATCGGCGACTGCGTGGCCCAGCGCAACGTGCACGCGGCGATCTACGACGCCTTGCGCCTGTGCAAGGATTTCTGATCGATCCAAATTTTCGCCACAGGGCATGGTCCCTGTGGGAGCGGGTTCACCCGCGAATGCGTCAGCACAAGCAACAGCGTTGTCTGATCGGACGCATTCGCGGGTAAACCCGCTCCCACAGGGGCCAATCCCAGCTTCAGAGTGGCGCAAGAATCTAGCTGTTGTGGGAGCCTCCCATGTTGAACACCCTTCTACCCATCCTGCTGTTCGCTGCCCTTGGCCTGGCGGTGCTCGGCGCCCTGCGCCGGGTGCGCATGTGGCGGCGGGGCCGGGCCTCCAAGGTCGACCTGATCGGCGGCTTGCTGGCCATGCCGCGCCGTTACCTGGTGGACCTGCACCACGTGGTCGAGCGCGACAAATACATGTCCAAGACCCACGTGGCCACCGCAGGCGGCTTCGTGCTGTCGGCTGCCTTGGCGATCCTGGTGCATGGCTTTGGCCTGCAGAGCAAAATCCTCGGCTACGCGTTGCTGGTAGCCACGGTGATCATGTTTACCGGCGCCCTCTTTGTCTTCAAACGCCGCCTCAACCCGCCTGCGCGCCTGTCCAAAGGCCCGTGGATGCGCTTGCCGAAGAGCCTGCTGGTGTTCGCCGCAAGCTTCTTCATTGCCACCCTGCCGGTCGCCGGTATCCTGCCCGCCAACACGGGTGGCTGGGTGATGGTTGCTGTGCTCGGCCTGGGCGTGCTGTGGGGCGTGTCGGAGCTGTTCTTCGGCATGACCTGGGGCGGCCCGATGAAGCACGCCTTCGCCGGTGCCCTGCACCTGGCCTGGCACCGCCGTGCCGAGCGCTTCGGCGGCGGCCGTTCCACCGGCCTCAAGCCGCTGGACCTGGAAGACCCCAACGCACCGCTGGGCGTGGAAAAGCCGGCGGACTTCACCTGGAACCAGCTGCTGGGCTTCGACGCCTGCGTGCAGTGCGGTAAATGTGAAGCCATGTGCCCGGCCTTTGCCGCTGGCCAGCCGCTGAACCCGAAAAAGCTCATTCAGGACATGGTCATCGGCCTGGCCGGTGGCACGGACGCCAAGTTTGCCGGCAGCCCTTACCCGGGCAAGCCGATTGGTGAACATGGCGGTCATCCGCATCAGCCGATCGTCAATGGCCTGGTCGACGCTGAAACGCTGTGGTCGTGCACCACCTGCCGAGCCTGCGTCGAGGAATGCCCGATGATGATCGAGCATGTCGATGCCATCGTCGACATGCGCCGTCACCTCACCCTGGAAAAGGGCGCCACCCCGAACAAGGGCGCCGAGGTGCTGGATAACCTGATCGCCACCGACAACCCCGGCGGCTTCGCCCCCGGCGGTCGCATGAACTGGGCAGCCGACCTCAACCTGAAACTGCTGTCGGAGGTGAAAACCACCGAGGTGCTGTTCTGGGTTGGCGATGGTGCCTTCGACATGCGCAACCAGCGCACGCTGCGTTCGTTTGTCAAAGTACTGAAGGCCTCGGGCGTGGACTTTGCCGTGCTCGGGCTGGAAGAACGCGACAGTGGCGACGTTGCCCGCCGCCTGGGCGACGAAGCGACCTTCCAGCAACTGGCCAAACGCAACATCCAGACCCTGGCCAAGTACAAGTTCCAGCGCATCGTCACCTGCGACCCGCACAGCTTCCATGTGCTGAAGAACGAGTACGGCGCATTGGGCGGCGAGTACCAGGTGCAGCACCACAGCACCTACATTGCCGAACTGATCGCGGCCAACAAGCTCAACCTCGGCCAGCACAAGGGCGGCAGCGTCACCTACCACGACCCGTGCTACCTGGGCCGCTACAACGGTGAGTACGAAGCGCCGCGTGAAGTGCTCAAGGCGCTGGGTATCGAAGTGCGCGAGATGCAGCGCTCGGGCTTCCGTTCCCGTTGCTGCGGCGGCGGTGGCGGTGCGCCGATCACTGACATCCCTGGCAAGCAGCGTATCCCCGACATGCGCATGGACGACATCCGCGAGACCGAGGCCGAGCTGGTGGCCGTGGGTTGCCCACAGTGCACCGCCATGCTCGAAGGCGTGGTCGAGCCGCGCCCGCAAATCAAGGACCTGGCCGAGCTGGTGGCCGACGTGCTGATCGAAGAGGACGCGCCCACTGCCCCAAAGCCGCAAACGGCTAAACGTGAACCTGCGGAGGTGCACTGATGAGCGACATTATCCGCCGCGACCCACGGGCCGAGTGGATCGCCCGTAACCGCCTGCACCCGCTGCATGCGGCCATGCAGACGCAACAGACCAGCTGGATGGGCCCCAATGGCCTGATCCGCAAGAACCCCCATGCGATTGCCGCAGGCTTTATCGGCCCGGCCGGCATCAAGCGCATCGACCGCAGCGGCGCCCAGCAGGGCACGGGTGTGGGCGGGCGGCGCACGGCGGCGGCAGAGGTCAAGCTGCCGCTGCACCAGGTGCCCGCGCCGGCGTTCTACATCGCCGTGGTGCCGGACATGGTCGGTGGCCGCCTGAGCAGCCACGACCGCGATCTGCTCGGCCTGGCCCACAGCCTGGCCGGCAGTGACGGCGCGGTGCTGGCGGTGGTGTTTGGCGAGCACAAGGAAAGCAACTTTTCCACAGCCGGTGTCGACCGCCTGCTGGTCATCGAAGGCGAGGCTTTCGAGGGTTATGCACCGGAGCAACTGGTGCAGGGCCTGCGGGCTGTGGATAACCAGTTCACCCCGCGCCACTGGCTGCTGCCCGACAGCCGCACCGGTGGCGGCGAACTGGGCCGACGCCTGGGCGCGGCGCTGGGCGAGCGCCCGGCCACGCGGGTGTGGCAGGTCAAGGACGGCCAGTGCATCGGCCGCGCCGGTGCCGGCCAGCAAGACCTGCAACGCGCTGTACCACGGCTGATCCTGGCAGCGGCCGAGTGTGCCGAGCCGGTCAGCGAAACCCGCCACGAAGCGTTGCCGGTGGAGTTGTCCACAAGCGTGGCGCGCAGCCTGTCGCGCATCGAAGACCTGGGCTCGGTGGCCGTGGACCCGGCCACCATTGCCATGGCCGAGGCCGAGTTCATCATCTCGGGCGGCAACGGCGTCAAGGACTGGGACCTGTACCACCAGGCCACCGCAGCCCTTGGCGCCACCGAAGGCGCCTCGCGGGTGGCGGTGGACGATGGCTTCATGCCGCGCAACCGCCAGGTGGGTGCTACCGGCACCTGGGTGACCGCGCGCGTGTACGTGGCTGTGGGTATCTCGGGTGCGATCCAGCACCTGCAGGGTATCGGCGCCTGCGACAAGGTGGTGGCGATCAACATGGACCCGGGTTGCGACATGATCAAACGGGCCGACCTGTCGGTGATTGGCGACAGCTCGGCGATTCTCAAGGCACTGATCGAGGCTGTGGACAACTACCGCAGCGGCGGCCAGCGCGACGCGGCATAAGGGCACGAGCATGAGTACGAAAGTGATCAGCCTGGTTTCCATCGGTGCTCACCCAAGCTCCGGGCGCGCCCGCCGCGCCGAGCAGGATGCCCGCGCCGTGGAACTGGGTTTGCAGCTGGCTGGGGATAACTTGCAGGTGGTACATGCCGGCAACCCGCAGGAAGAAGCGCTGCGCGCCTACCTGGGCATGGGGCTGGACCATCTTGACGTGCTGGAGCAGCCGGCCGGTGCCGATGTGCTTGGCGTGCTGGGGGATTACCTGCGCGACGCCGGCGCGCAATTGGTGCTGACCGGCAGCCAGGCCGAGACGGGTGAAGGGTCGGGCATGTTGCCGTTCCTGCTGGCCGAAAAACTTGGCTGGCCGTTGATTGTGGGGTTGGCCGAGGTGGAGTCGATCGAGAACGGCACCGCCCAGGTATTGCAGGCCTTGCCGCGGGGTCAGCGGCGCCGGCTGAAAGTGCGCCTGCCGTTGCTGGCGACTGTGGATAACGCTGCGCCCAAGCCGCGCCAGAGCGCATTCGGGCCCGCGCGACGTGGTGTGCTGGCGGCGCGTAATGTGGCCATTGTCGAAGATGAACTGCTGGCTGACGCAGAGCTGCAGCCGGCCCGTCCTCGGCCCAAGCGCCTTAAGGTGATCAAGGCCAAGAGCGGCGCCGACCGGATGAAAGCGGCGACGGCCAAGGCCAGCGGTGGTGGCGGCAAGGTGCTGAAGGATGTTTCGCCACAGGAAGGTGCTGAGGCCATCCTCAAGCTGCTGGTGGAAGAGGGCGTGCTGCGCTAAGGCCTTTACTGGCCTCATCGCCGGCAAGCCAGCTCCCACAGGATCACCACTGCCTACGGGTTCAGTGCAATACCTGTGGGAGCTGGCTTGCCGGCGATTGGCCCTGACAGGCTAATGATGTTCCCTGGCCACATTTACCGCTGCGCAGCGTAGAACCAGGAATTCTCGGGTTTGACCTTCGACGCTGATCACCCCAATCCCCGCCCTTCGTCGAACCACTTCACAGTGCCTTCTTGGCGGCTGTGCATAAGTCACTCCTGGATTATGCCAAAGTAGTAGCCATTACCCCATCACATCGCTGCATTCACGGAACTGGCAGAAATATCAGGTACGCCCGCGTTTTGCCCACGGAATCTGTTCGCCAAGGTGTGGATAAAGTGTTGGCGCATGGCTGTGGGCGTTGAATAGCGGGGCTTACAGAGTTTTGATCATAAACTGATCAGCTCTGAGCCGGCTCCTCAGACACAATTATGCATACCTCTGGCTGGTTTTGCCCACAATCGCTGTTAGCGGGTCTGTGGATAATCTGTTCGGCACTACCTGAAAGCCGCGCAGGTCATGGCTTGTGAGGAGTTGATTAGAAAATGATCAAATTGGGGCGAATGCCTCCTGATCCATGATTATCAAGGCCTTGAATCGCTTATCCACAGAACAAAGGCTGCATTGCCGCGTTTTGCTCACAAACTCTGTTGGTGTCTCTGTGGACAAGGTGTATGAACATCGCTGTAGCCCAGAAATCGCGGGGCCTTGGCGGGATTGGTTGAATAGTGACCAGTTGCCGGCCTGTTATTTTTGCCAGTACGCAAACGCAACGTCCCTCATTACCCTGTCCACACGCTCCCGTGAATTGTGGATAACCATGACGACATTCCTGCTAAGCATCGACCGCCAGCACTCTGTATTGGGCAGGGGGCGTCACGAGGCGCGCGCTTTTTCGCCTTACGGTGCCTTGAGCACCGCACTACTACCAGGGCTGGCTTTCTGTGGTCAGCATCTGGATCCGCTGACAGGCTGTTATCCGCTGGGCAATGGTCGCCGCTTCTACAGTCCGAGCCTGAGGCGGTTCATCAGCGCTGACTCGCTAAGCCCGTTCGGCAAGGGAGGTATCCATGCATACGGCTATTGTGGCGGCGATCCCGTGAATCGCCATGACCCGAGCGGGGCCTTCTGGGGTGTCGTGCTCAGAATCGTTGGCGTGGCGTCCAGCGGTGCTACGTTGTTCGGCTCGTTGGCACGTACTGCCAAGAATGTAGCGGGGCGCAGGGCCGCTTTCCGGGCCAACAATAATCCTGCGGGGGTAGACGGGCCCGTGCCCTCCGTGCCCCATCAGGAGCTGCCTCATGCATCCAGAGTCTCGAATCAGCAGTTTTTCCTTACCGGGAGCGCTGGGGTAGCTGGGCAGTTGGCTGCTGCGATCTCTGGTGTGTCGCCTGCCGTCCAGACAGTGACGGATATATTGGGCGTGGTGAATTCAGTCACCAACCTGAGCGGCGGTTCGATAGGTAACTTTGCTGCAGCACGTGAGGTGGGAAGTTACTTGTGGGCAAACCCGCGTGAAATTCCCGTGGTTGCTCTGGAGACTTTGATGGATGTGACGATGGTGGCGGAGATTCCTGCTTACGTGGCGCTGGGGTTTACAGCAGTAGCGAAAGGGATGAGGTCAGCGCGCCCGACCCCGCACGACGTCCCCGTGTAGCGGCAGGCCAAGGTATCCAAACGTCGGCCGACGCGCTCCAACTCGCCAGGCAAGTGGAGCGCGGCAGGCTAACGCTAAATACTCACTGCGCCTTCACCTCTTTCAGGTAAGCAGCAGGCTCTGCGCCCAAGTTGGCCAACACGCGGTCGCTGTACCAATCAATGAAGTTCACCACACCAAACTCGTAGGTCTTCGAGTAAGGCCCAGGCTGGTACGCCGTGGAGTTGATGCCACGCTGGTTTTCTTCCGCCAGTCGGCGGTCCTGGTCGTTGGTGGCGTCCCACACCTTGCGCATGCGCTCAGGGTCGTAGTCCACACCTTCCACGGCGTCCTTGTGCACCAGCCACTTGGTGGTGACCATGGTTTCCTGGGCGCTGATCGGCCACACGGTGAACACGATCATGTGGTCGCCCATGCAGTGGTTCCAGGAGTGCGGCAGGTGCAGGATGCGCATCGAACCCAGGTCTGGGTTCTTGATGCGGCCCATCAGCTTCTGGCAGGCCTGCTTGCCGTCCATGGTCATCGATACCGTGCCTTTGAGCAGCGGCATGCGCACGATACGGTTACGCAGGCCGTGGCTTTTGTGCAGGTACGGGATTTTTTCGGCTTCCCAGGCGGCGGCCGAAGCGGCCACGTGGTCCTTGAATTCCTGGCTGGCGCGCGGGTCGTTGGTGTCGTCCCACTCCAGCAGGGTTTGCAGCAGCTCCGGGTGCGAACCGCTGCAGTGGTAGCACTCGCGGTTGTTTTCCAGCACCAGCTTCCAGTTGGCCTTTTCCATCAAGGTGGTGTGCACCGCCACCTTGGTGTTCTCCATGTCGTACGGTTCCATGTAGTGTTCCAGGGTGGCCAGGAACTCGTCGATGGCAGGCGGGTTTTCTGCCAGGCTGATGAAGATGTAGCCGCCGGCCACCTTCACGTGTACCGGCTTCAGGCCGTAGTCCTTCATGTCGAAGTCGGCGCCCATTTCGGTGCCGGCGAACAGCAGTCGGCCGTCCAGTTCATACGTC
This sequence comes from Pseudomonas putida S13.1.2, assembly GCF_000498395.2. NCBI lineage: Bacteria > Pseudomonadati > Pseudomonadota > Gammaproteobacteria > Pseudomonadales > Pseudomonadaceae > Pseudomonas > Pseudomonas putida. Next base: position 4,677,382 of record NZ_CP010979.1, on the reverse strand, counting down.
CACTGGTGGTAATGGCAGACCAGCTTGGCCACTTTGCCTTTGTCGCTTACGCACAAACGCGAACCACGGTGGCGGCAGACGTTATGGAAGGCGTGCACCTTACCTTCGGCACCCCGTACCACCAGGATCGGGTTCTTGCCGATCTGCAGGGTGATGTAGTTGCCTTTCGCCGGAATCTCGCAGGTCATGCCGGCGATCAACCATTCTTTCTGGAAGATCTCCTGCATGTCGATCTGGAACAGACGCTCGTCGGTGTAGAAAGGCTGGGGCAGCGAGTAGGTGCGCTCGCGGGTCTGCAGCATCTCGGCGGTCGCCTTGCGTGCAGGTTCAAGTGGATCGCCCAGGCTCAGGGTTGCGGTGACGTCCATCGTGTATTCCTCGGGGCCGTATGCGGCCGGCAAAAGGTGGCTAATCGTTGTTGTTGCCGCAAGGCTGTTTTCAGCGGCTCTTTGTTTCAACAGCAGGCGTGGTTATTTGCCGTGGAGTGTGCGTCCGAAGCTGTCGCGAACCGTATCCATGGGCGACATGGCCGAATTGAATTACGACGCGCCAGCCCTTGTAGCGCGGGGCTGGTCGCGATAAGCACGCCGATGTCGCTGGCAGGAATGTACGCCGTCGCAAGCTTGCGCATTATCCGAGCCATAAAAAGCCCAATAGTCGGCTGCTGGAGATGAACATGTCCGATACCTTCCTCAATCCGGTCACCACCCAGACCTGGGCCAACGGCCGCCACATCGTGCGCTGCGTCAAGGTCATCCAGGAGACCTGGGACGTGCGCACTTTCTGCTTCATGGCCGATCAGCCGATCATGTTCTTCTTCAAACCCGGGCAGTTCGTCACCCTGGAGCTGGAGATCGAAGGCAAGCCGGTGATGCGTTCCTACACCATTTCCAGTTCGCCGTCGGTGCCCTACAGCTTCTCGATCACCGTAAAGCGCGTGCCGGGCGGGCTGGTGTCCAACTTCCTGCACGACACCATGCACGAAGGCGCCGAGCTGCCGGTGCACGGCCCGGTGGGGTTGTTCAACGCCATCGACTTCCCGGCGGGCAAGGCGCTGTACCTGTCGGGCGGTGTGGGCATCACCCCGGTCATGTCGATGGCGCGCTGGTTCTACGACACCAACGCCAACGTCGACATGGTGTTTGTGCACAGCGCGCGTTCGCCGAAGGACATCATCTACCACCGCGAGCTGGAACAGATGGCGTCGCGCATCCCCAACTTCAGCCTGCATATCATTTGCGAGAAGCATGGCCTGGGCGAGCCATGGGCGGGGTACCGCGGTTACCTGAACCAGCGGCTGATGGAGCTGATTGCCCCTGACTACATGGAGCGCGTGGTGTTCTGCTGCGGCCCGACGCCTTACATGACGGCAGTCAAGCGCATGCTCGAAGCGGTCGGCTTCGACATGAAGAACTACCACGAGGAGTCGTTCGGCGCGACGCCACCTGAGGCCAAGGCCGATGCAGTGGAGCACGCCGAGCAGGCGGCCGATGCACCGGAGCTGGATGTTTCCGACCTCAACCTGGTGGAGTTCATTGGCAGCGACAAGAGCATCCGCATCGCCCCGGGCGAGACCGTCCATGCGGCGGCGGCCAAGGTTGGCCTGATGATCCCGAAAGCTTGCGGCATGGGCATCTGCGGCACTTGCAAGGTGTTGAAGCTGGGTGGCGAAGTGGAGATGGAGCACAACGGCGGCATTACCGAAGAGGATGAAGCCGAGGGCTACATCCTGTCCTGCTGCAGCGTGCCGAAAGGGGATGTGCGGATCGATTACTGATCCAGTAATGCTGGGGCTGCTTTGCAGCCCATTCGCGGGGCAAGCCCGCTCCCACAGGTTTAGCGCGATCTTCAGGCCTGTGGTGGGGCTGCTTTGCAGCCTGTAAACCATGTCCCCGGTTTGTACTCAGGACAAGCTGGCTCTCACAGGTTTACCCCTGGTCTGAAGGTTTCGGTAAACCTGTGGGAGCGGGCTTGTCCCGCGAAAGGGCCATCAGATCCATACGGCATCCCAATGTGAGTAGTCGCCCGCACGGTCAACCAGCCCGGCTCTTATGGGATTGGCAACGATGTACCTCGCCACGTGCAGCACACTTTCTTCCCGCCGCAAGGCCCGGTCCTGATAGCCCGGCTGCCATATTTTCTTGCGTGACATGCCCCGCTGATAGAGCGCATGACTACTCCGTGATTTGAACCTGCGCATCAAGCAGCTCAACGTGCCACTTTGCAACTCAATCAGCCAATGCACATGGTCGGGCATGACCACCCAGGCCAGGGACCGGCAAAGCCCATCGAGCTCCGCCTGTCTCAGTTGCTGGATCACGCCACGGGCGTAGTTGAATTGAGTGAAGATCTGCTGACGTTCATGAGTGACCGTGGTCAGCAGGTAAAGCCCCCCCGGCTGAGAAAAACGGCCGCGGCGCAGCAGATGGGATTGGGCACAGTCCATGTGGGGTCCCTGAAGTGAGATCAGGCACAACACTAGGTGAGATGTCAGTGGCGTGAAGTGGGGAATGTTTGCTGGATGTTGATACCAATACCGGCCCCTTCGCGGGGCAAGCCCGCTCCCACAGGCTCACCGTAATCCTCAAGCCCGCAGCTCACAGTACCCTTCAAACCAGCCCAGGGCCTGAGGAAGGCTCACAGTACCCCTCAAACCAACCCAGGGCCTGAGGTAGACTCACCGTACCTCTCAAACCAGCGCAGAACCTCTGGGAGCCTAACAGCTCTCTTCAAACCAGCGAAGAACCTGTGGGAGCTGGCTTGCCGGCGATGGGCCGCAAAGCGGCCCCAACTTTTTCAGGTGCGGAAACGGGCTACCAGACCATTAAGGTCAACCGCCAGGCGCGACAGCTCAGCACTCGCCGCACTGGTCTGATGCGCCCCGGTAGCACTCTGCACCGACAGGTCATTGATGTTCACCAGGTTGCGGTCCACTTCCCGCGCCACTTGTGCCTGCTCTTCCGCCGCGCTGGCAATCACCAGGTTACGCTCGTTGATCTGCGCCACTGCCCCGGCAATGGTATCCAGCGCCATGCCCGCGCCACGGGCAATGTTCAGTGTCGACTCGGCACGTTCGGTGCTGGTGCGCATCGACTCCACTGCCTCTTCCGTACCGCCTTGAATGCTGCCGATCATCCGTTCGATCTCGCTGGTCGACTGCTGGGTACGGTGTGCCAGCGCACGCACTTCATCCGCCACCACTGCAAAACCACGGCCCGCCTCGCCGGCACGCGCCGCCTCGATGGCAGCATTGAGCGCCAGCAGGTTGGTCTGGTCGGCCAGGCCGCGGATCACGTCGAGTACCTTGCCGATGTCACGCGACTGTTCGGCCAGGTGCGTGATCAGTTTGGCAGTGGCCTGCACATCACCGCTCATGCGCTCGATGGCGCCCACGGTCTCCATCACCAGGTCACGACCGTCGCCAGTAGAACGGCTGGCTTCACTGGAGGCTTCCGAGGTGCTCACGGCATTGCGCGCCACCTCTTCCACAGCGCTGGTCATTTCAGTGACGGCAGTGGCGGCTTGTTCAATCTCGTTGTTCTGCAGTTGCAGGCCACGGGCACTTTCGTCGGTGACGGCATTCAGCTCTTCGGCGGCTGAGGCCAGCTGGGTGGCAGAGCCTGCGATCTGCTGCAGGGTGTCGCGCAGCTTGTCCTGCATGCGGCCCATGGCACGCAGCAGGCGCGCGGCTTCGTCGGTACCTTCGGCGCGGATGACATGGGTCAGGTCACCGTCGGCGACTTGCTCTGCGCACTTGAGCGCCTCATCGATCGGCTTGACGATGCTGCGGGTCAGCAGGAAGGCGCAGGCGAAGGTCAGCACGGTGGCGGCAACCAGCAGGCCGATCACCAGGGCAAAGGCCGCAGCGTACTGGCTGGCGGCTTTCTCGTTGGTGGCGCGGGTTTGGTCGGTGTTGATGCGCACCAGCGTGTCCATGACCTTGTTGATCTGTTCGGAATTGGCCAGCAGGTCGCGGTTGAGCAGGTCGCGCAGTTCGTCGACGCGGTCGGCCTGGCTGAGGCTGCGCATGCGCGATTCCAGTTGGCGGTACTGCTCAAGCAACTGGCCGTACTGGTCGAACGCGGCCTGTTCGTCGGCGGCGCCGATCATTGGCAGGTAGGCCTGGCGTGCGCGGTCGATCTGGCTGTTGCGCTGGGCCAGCAGGTTGAGGGTATCGCTTTGGATTGCAGGCTCGCGGTTGGTCAGCAGGCGGTAGGAGAGGGTGCGCATGCGCAGGTTGAGCGCGGTGATTTCGTCGAGGATCTTGATACTGGGCACACTGACTTGCTCGATAGCCACGCCCGCCTGGCGGATGTTGCCCATCTGCACCAGCGAGAAGATACCGAGGCCGAGCATCAGCAGGCCGATAAGCGCGAAGCCGAGCAGCGCGCGCGGGGCGATATTCATGTTACGTAGAGACATGGAGAGGAGGATCCAGGCAAGGGATAAAGAGTGCGCAAAGTGCGACAAAACATGACTTGCCGGGCTATCGGTCGTGACTGGCCAGTCTTGAGTGCGACCCGCAAAAATTGTGAGGCAGCTAACCTTTTCCTGACCGGCGGTTGACCCAGGTCGGAACAAGGGGGTGATTACCCTGTCAATCTGCGGGCCAGACACCTTGTGAATCCGATTTTTAATGGCGATGGGCCGCGCTTTTCTTTATCGTGTGCGCCCCTCGCAACAACCTGAGATAGACCCATGCTGGAAGCTTCCCTGAATCAAATCGAGCAACTGGTCAGCGACCTGATGCAGAAAAACGCTCAACTCACCGAGCAGAACGCTGCCCTCGGCACGCAACTGGCCCAGGCCAAGGAAGAGAACGAAACCCTGCAGCTGTCGCTGATGGAGCAGGAAGAAAAGAACGGCAGCACCGCCGCCCGCCTGCAAGCCCTGGTTGATCGCGCCAGCGCTGGCGTTGTTGGCGCATGAGATTGCAAGAGCAGCCGGTCAATGTGGTGTCGATTCTCGGCATCGACTATTCGATCAAGGCGCCCGAAGGCCAGGAAGAAACCCTGGCCCAGGCGGTGCGGATGCTCAACACCGCCCTGAACGAAACCAAGCGTCAGTACCCGACCCTGATCGGGGACAAACTGCTGGTGCTGGCTGCCCTTAACCTGTGCTCCAAACAGGTTGAACTGCAGAAAGAACATCAGCAGACCCTTGCGCGTACCCAGGCGCAGATCGACGCCACGGTGGACGCCATCGTTCGGACTATTTCAGAGTCCTGATCGATAGCTGAAAGGCCCAAGGCCGCTCCTCCAAGGGTTATGCGTTCCCCTGTAGGAGCGGCCTTGTGTCGCGATGGGCTGCGCAGCAGCCCCAACGCCCCAACTCATTGTTCCAGATCACTGGATTAACTGGATACGCAAGTGTATACACTTCCCGCAAAACAATAATGTGCGGGGGAGTAGGGCATGCGTATCTGGCGTAAAAGCATCCAGTGGCAGCTGATCACCAGCATGGGCGCCGCCCTGCTGGCCAGCATCCTGGTGGTGGTCATCATTTTCACCGTGGCGCTCAACCGCCTTACCGACCGCTACCTGGTCGACACTGCCCTGCCCGCCAGTGTCGAGGCCATCCGCAATGACATCGAGCGCATGCTCGGCCAGCCACTGGTGGCTGCGGCGGACATTGCCGGCAACACCCTGCTGCGCGACTGGCTGGCGGCCGGTGAAGACCCCGCGCACGCTGCAGCATTCATCGAATACCTGGGCGCAGCCAAACAGCGCAACCGAGCCTTCACCACCTTGTTTGCCTCGACCGAAACCGGCCACTACTACAACGAGAATGGCCTGGACCGCACCCTCAACCGCAGTAACCCCAAGGACAAGTGGTTCTACGGCTACATCGACAGCGGCGCCGAACGGTTTATCAATATCGACATTGACGGTGCCACCGGGGAGCTGGCGCTGTTCATCGATTACCGCGTGGAAAAAAATGGCCAACTGGTGGGCGTGGCCGGCATGGGCCTGCGCATGACCGAGCTGTCGAAGCTGATTCACGACTTCAGCTTTGGCGAGCATGGCAAGGTCTTCCTGGTACGTAACGACGGCCTGATCCAGGTGCACCCGGACGCAGCTTTCAGCGGCAAGCGCCAGCTCACCGAGCAGCTCGGTACGGACGCTGCCAAGGCCGTGATGACGGGCGGCGAGGGCCTGCGCAGCAGCCGTTTCAGCCGTGACGGCGAGCGTTACCTGGCGCTGGGCCTGCCCCTGCGCGACCTCAACTGGACCCTGGTAGCCGAGGTGCCGGAGTCGGAAATCTACGCACAAATGCATCAGGCGGTATGGCTGACCAGCCTGATCGGTGGCGCCGTGGCCCTGGTGTCGCTGCTGCTGGTGGTGCTGCTGGCGCGGGGCCTGGTGCGCCCTGTGCGCCGCGTCACCGCTGCGCTGGTACAGATTGGCAGTGGCGCAGGCGACCTCAGCCACCGCCTGGATGATTCGCGCGAGGACGAACTGGGTGACCTGGCCCGGGGTTTCAACCGCTTTCTCGACAGCCAGCGCAGCCTGATTGGCGAGGTGTTGCAGACTTCCGAACGGCTGCATCGGGCAGTTGAGCAGGTGACCCAAGTGGTGGACAACACGGCAGAGCGCTCAGGGCGGCAGCAGGAAATGACCGAAATGGTTGCCACTGCCGTACACGAAATGGGCCTGACCGTGCAGGACATTGCCCGCAATGCGGGTGATGCGGCGCAGGCCTCGCAGTCGGCACGGGATGAGGCCTTGCAGGCCCGCGAGGTGGTACGGCGTTCGATTCAGGGCATCGAGGGCATGTCGGGCGACATCGGCAAGGCAGCCGATGCAGTGGCGCAGTTGGCCGACGAAGTCGCTTCTATCGATGAAGTTCTGGCGGTTATCCGCAGCATTTCCGAACAAACCAATTTGCTGGCACTGAACGCTGCCATCGAGGCTGCGCGGGCAGGCGAAATGGGCCGCGGGTTTGCTGTGGTGGCCGACGAAGTGCGCACGCTGGCGCGACGCACGCAACTGTCCACTGACGAAGTGCAACAGATGATTCAGCGCCTGAAGCAGGGCGCGGGTTCGGCAGTGAGCTCAATGCAGGCGGGGCAGCAGGCGACCGGCAGTGGGGTGGAATCGAGCCAGCGCACCGGGGCGTCGCTGGGGGCGATTACCGACCAGGTGGAACACATCAGCGACATGAACCATCAGGTGGCCACGGCGACCGAGGAGCAGTCGGCGGTGACCGAAGAGATCAACCGCACGGTGCAGGGTATCTCCGACCTGGCGCGGGAGACGGCGGCAGAGGTGCAGGGCTGCCGAGAAGAGTGCCAGGCGTTGCGTGGCTTGGCTGATGACCTGGCGCGGCAGATGGGTGGGTTCAGGCTTTAGATCGGTGTGGGCTTCATCGCCGGCAAAGCCAGCTCCTACAGGATCACCACAGGCCTGAGCCTTGTGTGGTCCATGTGGGGGCGGGCATGCCCGCGAATGCGGCCTGTCAGGCGGTGATGATGCTGCGGATATCCGCCGCCAGCTCGCGCACCCGCTCTTCCTCGGTATCCCAGGAACACATGAACCGTGCCCCGCCGCTGCCGATAAAGGTATAGAACCGCCAGCCCTTGCCGCGCAGCGCTTCAATCGCAGGCTCCGGCATTTGCAGGAACACCCCGTTGGCCTCCACCGGGAACATCAGCTCCACCCCCGGCAAGTCACTCACCAGGGACGCCAGCAGCTGCGCGCAATGGTTGGCGTGGTTGCCATGGCGCAACCAGGCGCCATCTTCCAGCAGGCCCACCCACGGCGCCGACAGGAAGCGCATTTTTGACGCCAGTTGCCCGGCCTGCTTGCAGCGGTAGTCGAAATCTTCGGCCAGCTGGCGGTTGAAGAACAGGATCGCCTCGCCCACCGCCATGCCGTTCTTGGTGCCGCCAAAGCACAGCACGTCGACGCCGGCCTTCCAGGTCAGCTCGGCCGGGCTGCACCCCAGGAACGCGCAGGCATTGGTAAAGCGCGCGCCATCCATGTGCAGGTTCAGGCCCAGCTCCTTGCAGGTGGCGCTGATCGCCTTGAGCTCATCGGGGCGGTACACCGTACCCACCTCGGTGGCCTGGGTGATGGTTACCACGCGCGGCTTGGGGTAGTGGATGTCCTGGCGCTTCAGTGCCACTTCGCGGATCGATTGCGGGGTCAGCTTGCCGTTGACGCTGGCCGCCGTCAGCAGCTTGGAACCGTTGGAGAAGAACTCCGGCGCGCCGCATTCGTCGGTTTCGACGTGGGCGGTCTCGGAGCAGATCACGCTGTGGTAGCTCTGGCACAGCGAGGCCAGGGCCAGGGAGTTGGCGGCGGTACCGTTGAAGGCGAAAAACACCTCGCAGTCGGTTTCGAACAGGTTGCGGAAGTATTCCGAGGCGCGCTCGGTCCACTGATCGTCGCCATAGGCGCGGTCGTGGCCGTGGTTGGCCTTTTCCATCGCCGCCCAGGCTTCGGGGCAGATACCGGAATAGTTGTCGCTGGCGAATTGTTGGCTCTTATCTGTCATGACACGGTCCTGTGAACGACGCAGAACAGCACTCTAAACCATCGATTCAGCGGTTGCCTATACAAGCTGTGTATCGGCTGATTTTCAGCTTTGCCTGTACAGCCCCTATCGCCGGCAAGCCAGCTCCCACAGGTACTCCACAGGGCTTGAGGACGCTGCAATTTCTGTGGGAGCTGGCTTGCCGGCGATAGGGCCAGAGAACCCAGTGCAAAACGAATGTCGTAAACGCGCCATTGCAAGGCGTGCGCAGGCATCTGACCAGACCCCGCCAGTCATACCATCGCCACAAAGGGCCACAGTGCCCCACGACAAAAAACGATCGCTGCCGGGAGATACACGATGTTCAGCAAGCAAGACCAGATCCAGGGTTACGACGACGCACTGCTGGCGGCGATGAATGCCGAGGAACAGCGCCAGGAAGATCACATCGAGCTGATCGCCTCGGAAAACTACACCAGCCAGCGCGTCATGCAGGCCCAAGGCAGCGGCCTCACCAACAAATACGCCGAAGGCTACCCGGGCAAGCGCTACTACGGTGGCTGCGAGCACGTGGACAAGGTAGAAGCCCTGGCCATCGAGCGCGCCAAGCAGCTGTTCGGTGCCGATTACGCCAACGTCCAGCCGCACTCCGGCTCGTCGGCCAACGGCGCCGTCTACCTGGCCCTGCTGCAGGCCGGTGACACCATCCTCGGCATGAGCCTGGCCCACGGTGGCCACCTGACCCACGGCGCCAAAGTGTCGTCCTCGGGCAAGCTGTACAACGCCGTGCAGTACGGCATCAACACCGACACCGGCTTGATCGACTACGACGAAGTCGAGCGCCTGGCCGTCGAACACAAGCCGAAGATGATCGTTGCCGGTTTCTCGGCCTACTCTAAAACCCTCGACTTCCCACGCTTCCGCGCCATCGCCGACAAGGTCGGTGCGCTGCTGTTCGTCGACATGGCCCACGTAGCCGGCCTGGTTGCCGCTGGCCTGTACCCGAACCCGATCCCGTTCGCCGATGTGGTGACCACCACCACCCACAAGACCCTGCGCGGCCCTCGTGGCGGCCTGATCCTGGCCAAGTCCAACGAAGAGATCGAGAAGAAGCTGAACGCCGCTGTATTCCCGGGCGCCCAGGGCGGCCCGCTGATGCACGTGATTGCCGCCAAGGCCGTGTGCTTCAAGGAAGCGCTGGAGCCTGGCTTCAAGGCCTACCAGCAACAAGTGATCGAAAACGCCCAGGCCATGGCCCAGGTGTTCATCGACCGCGGCTACGACGTGGTGTCCGGTGGTACCGACAACCACCTGTTCCTGGTCAGCCTGATCCGCCAGGGCCTCACTGGCAAAGATGCCGACGCCGCCCTGGGCCGCGCGCACATCACCGTCAACAAGAACGCCGTGCCGAACGACCCACAGTCGCCGTTCGTCACCTCGGGCCTGCGCATCGGTACCCCGGCCGTCACCACCCGCGGCTTCAAGGTTGCGCAGTGCGTGGCCCTGGCCGGCTGGATCTGCGACATCCTCGACAACCTCGGTGACGCAGACGTCGAAGCCGATGTGGCGAAGAACGTCGCGGCGCTGTGCGCAGACTTCCCTGTTTACCGCTGAGTGGAGTAAACGACCATGCAACGCTACTCGGGCTTCGGCCTCTTCAAACACTCCCTCAGCCACCACGAAAACTGGCAGCGCATGTGGCGCACGCCAACCCCTAAAAAGGTGTACGACGTGGTTATTGTCGGCGGTGGCGGCCATGGCCTGGCCACGGCCTACTACCTGGCTAAAGAGCACGGCATCACCAACGTTGCCGTGATCGAGAAAGGTTACCTGGGCGGCGGCAACACCGCCCGTAACACCACCATCGTGCGTTCCAACTACCTGTGGGACGAGTCGGCGCAGCTGTACGAGCACGCCATGAAACTGTGGGAAGGCCTGTCTCAGGACATCAACTACAACGTCATGTTCTCCCAGCGCGGCGTCTACAACCTGTGCCACACCTTGCAGGACATTCGTGACTCCGAGCGCCGCGTCAGCGCCAACCGCCTCAACGGCGTCGATGGCGAGCTGCTGAACACCGCCCAGGTCGCGGCCGAAATCCCGTACCTGGACTGCTCGAAGAACACCCGTTACCCGATCCTTGGCGCAACCGTTCAGCGCCGTGGTGGCGTAGCCCGCCACGACGCCGTGGCCTGGGGCTATGCCCGCGCTGCCGACGCCCTGGGCGTGGACCTGATCCAGCAGACCGAAGTGATCGGTTTCCGCAAGGAAAACGGCGCGGTCATTGGTGTGGAAACCAACAAAGGCTTCATCGGCGCCAAGCGCGTTGGCGTGGTCACCGCCGGTAACTCCGGGCACATGGCCAAGCTGGCCGGCTTCCGCCTGCCGCTGGAATCGCACCCGCTGCAAGCGCTGGTATCCGAGCCGATCAAGCCGATCATCGACAGCGTGATCATGTCCAACGCCGTGCACGGCTACATCAGCCAGTCCGACAAGGGCGACCTGGTAATCGGTGCTGGTATCGACGGCTGGGTCGGCTACGGCCAGCGCGGTTCGTACCCGGTGATCGAGCACACCCTGCAGGCCATCGTCGAGATGTTCCCCAACCTCTCGCGCGTGCGCATGAACCGCCAGTGGGGCGGCATCGTCGACACCTCGCCGGACGCCTGCCCGATCATCACCAAGACCCCGGTCAAGAACATGTTCTTCAACTGCGGTTGGGGCACTGGCGGCTTCAAGGCGACCCCGGGTTCGGGCAACGTCTTTGCTGCGAGCCTGGCCAAGGGCGAAATGCACCCACTGGCCGCGCCGTTCTCCATGGACCGTTTCTACAACGGCGCACTGATCGACGAACACGGCGCCGCCGCCGTCGCCCACTAACCGGAGACACCGTCATGTTGCATATTTTCTGTCCCCACTGCGGCGAGCTGCGCTCCGAAGAAGAGTTTCACGCCTCTGGCCAGGCGCACATCGCCCGCCCGCTGGACCCTGCCGCCTGCTCCGACGAGGAGTGGGGTACCTACATGTTCTACCGTGACAACCCTCGCGGTATTCACCATGAACTGTGGGACCACGTTGCCGGTTGCCGCCAGTACTTCAACGTCACCCGCGACACCGTGACCTACGAAATTCTGGAAACCTACAAGATTGGCGAGAAGCCGCAAGTGACCGCCAACGGTAAAGCTGCAAACGCACCGTCGACCGTCAAAGGCCAAGGGGAAAAAGTATGAGCCAGACCTATCGCCTCGCCAGCGGCGGCCGCATCGACCGCAGCAAGGTCCTGAACTTCACTTTCAACGGCAAGACCTACCAGGGTTATGCCGGTGACAGCCTGGCCGCTGCGTTGCTGGCCAACGGCGTCGACATCGTTGGCCGTAGCTTCAAGTACTCGCGCCCACGCGGCATCATCGCTGCCGGTACCGAAGAGCCGAACGCCATCCTGCAGATCGGCTCCAGCGAAGCCACCCAGATCCCGAACGTGCGCGCCACCCAACAGGCGCTGTACGCAGGCCTGGTCGCCACCAGCACCAACGGCTGGCCGAACGTCAACAACGACGTCATGGGCATCCTCGGCAAGGTGGGCGGCAGCATGATGCCGCCGGGCTTCTACTACAAAACCTTCATGTACCCGAAATCGTTCTGGATGACCTACGAGAAGTACATCCGCAAAGCTGCAGGCCTTGGCCGTGCACCGCTGCAGAACGACCCGGACAGCTACGACTACATGAACCAGCACTGCGATGTGCTGATCGTCGGCGCCGGCCCTGCTGGCCTGGCCGCTGCACTGGCTGCTGCGCGCAGCGGCGCCCGTGTGATCCTGGCTGACGAGCAGGAAGAGTTTGGCGGCAGCCTGCTCGACAGCCGCGAAACCCTCGACGGCAAGCCTGCCGCCGACTGGGTCAACGCCGTGATCAAAGAGCTGGAAGGCCTGCCGGAAGTGACCCTGCTGCCACGCGCCACGGTCAACGGCTACCACGACCATAACTTCCTGACCATTCACGAGCGCCTCACCGACCACCTCGGCGACCGCGCCCCGATCGGCCAGGTACGCCACCGTGTGCACCGTGTACGCGCCAAGCGCGTGGTACTGGCGCCCGGCGCCCACGAGCGCCCGCTGGTGTACGGCAACAACGACGTACCGGGCAACATGCTGGCCGGTGCCGTTTCCACCTACGTGCGCCGCTACGGCGTGGCCCCGGGCCGCAAACTGGTGCTGTCGACCAACAACGACCACGCCTACCGCGCCGCGCTGGACTGGCACGACGCTGGCCTGCAAGTGGTCGCCATCGCCGATGCCCGCCACAACCCACGTGGCTCGCTGGTTGAAGAAGCGCGTGCCAAAGGCATCCGCATCCTCACCTCCAGCGCCGTGGTCGAGGCCAAAGGCAGCAAGCACGTCACCGGCGCCCGCGTGGCGGCCATCGATGTGCAGGCGCACAAAGTCACCAGCCCAGGCGAAACCCTTGAGTGCGACCTGATCGCAACTTCCGGCGGCTACAGCCCGATCGTTCACCTGGCTTCGCACCTGGGCGGTCGCCCGGTATGGCGTGACGACATCCTCGGTTTCGTACCGGGGGATGCGCCGCAGAAACGCGAGTGCGTGGGTGGCATCAATGGCGTCTACGCCCTTGGTGATGTGATTGCCGATGGCTTCGAAGGCGGCGTTCGCGCAGCCACCGAGGCGGGCTTCAAAGCCTCTGTCGGCACCCTGCCAAAAACCGTGGCGCGCAAGGAAGAGGCCACCGTGGCGCTGTTCCAGGTGCCGCACGACAAAGGCAGCAAGGGGCCGAAGCAGTTCGTCGACCAGCAGAACGACGTGACCGCGGCCGGTATCGAGCTGGCCACCCGTGAAGGCTTCGAGTCGGTCGAGCACGTAAAACGCTACACCGCGCTGGGCTTCGGTACCGACCAGGGCAAACTGGGCAACATCAACGGCCTGGCCATCGCCGCCCGTTCGATCGGCATCACCATTCCGGAAATGGGCACCACCATGTTCCGCCCCAACTACACGCCGGTCACCTTCGGCGCCGTAGCGGGCCGTCACTGTGGTCACCTGTTCGAGCCCGTGCGCTTCACCGCCCTGCATGCCTGGCACGTGAAGAACGGCGCCGAGTTCGAAGACGTCGGCCAGTGGAAGCGCCCTTGGTACTTCCCCAAAGCCGGTGAAGACATCCATGCCGCCGTGGCCCGCGAGTGCAAGGCCGTGCGCGACAGCGTGGGCCTGCTGGACGCCTCGACCCTGGGCAAGATCGACATCCAGGGCCCGGACGCGCGCGAGTTCCTCAACCGCATCTACACCAACGCCTGGACCAAGCTGGACGTGGGCAAGGCCCGCTACGGCCTGATGTGCAAGGAAGACGGCATGGTCTTCGACGACGGCGTAACCGCCTGCGTTGGCGACAACCACTTCATCATGACCACCACCACCGGCGGTGCCGCCCGCGTGCTGCAGTGGATGGAGCTGTACCACCAGACCGAATGGCCGGAGCTGAAGGTGTACTTCACCTCGGTCACCGACCACTGGGCCACCATGACCTTGTCCGGCCCCAACAGCCGCAAGCTGCTCAGCGAGCTGACCGACATCGACATGGACAAGGAAGCCTTCCCGTTCATGACCTGGAAGGAAGGCAACGTCGGCGGCGTGCCGGCCCGTGTGTTCCGCATCTCGTTCACCGGTGAGCTGTCGTACGAAGTCAACGTGCAGGCCAACTACGCCATGGGCGTGCTGGAACAGATCATCGAGGCCGGCAAGAAGTACAACCTGACCCCGTATGGCACCGAGACCATGCACGTACTGCGTGCCGAGAAGGGCTTCATCATCGTTGGCCAGGACACCGACGGTTCGATGAACCCGGACGACCTGAACATGAGCTGGTGTGTGGGCCGCAACAAGCCTTATTCGTGGATCGGCCTGCGTGGCATGAACCGCGAAGACTGCGTGCGCGAGAACCGCAAACAGCTGGTAGGCCTGAAGCCGGTCGACCCGACCAAGTGGCTGCCGGAAGGCGCCCAGCTGGTGTTCGACCCGAAACAGCCGATCCCGATGGACATGGTTGGCCACGTTACCTCCAGCTACGCGTCCAACTCCCTGGGCTATTCGTTCGCCATGGGTGTGGTCAAAGGCGGCCTCAAGCGCATGGGCGAGCGTGTCTACTCGCCGCAGGCAGATGGCAGCGTGATCGAGGCGGAAATCGTGTCTTCGGTGTTCTTCGATCCGAAGGGTGAGCGGCAGAACGTCTAAGGCCCCCGGATGGTGGCGCCAAACCCTGTGGGAGCGGGTTTACCCGCGAATGCGATGTTGGCCTCACTGGCCTCTTCGCGGGTGAACCCGCTCCCACAGGTTCGGCGTTGCTCGGAACTACAGAATTCAAGGCAGGTAAGAAATGAGCGCTATCAACGTCTTCCAGCAAAACCCCGGCGCCGAGGCCAAGGCCCAGTCGCCACTGCACCACGCCGACCTGGCCAGCCTGGTTGGCAAAGGCCGCAAGAACGCAGGCGTGACCCTGCGTGAACGCAAATTCCTTGGCCACCTGACCCTGCGTGGCGATGGCCACAACCCGGAGTTCGCCGCCGGCGTGCACAAGGCCCTGGGCCTGGAGCTGCCAGTAGCCCTGACCGTGGTTGCCAACAACGACATGTCGCTGCAATGGGTCGGCCCCGACGAGTGGCTGCTGATCGTGCCCGGTGGCCAGGAACTGGCGGTCGAGCAAAAGCTGCGCGCGGCCCTTGATGGCCAGCACATCCAGGTGGTCAACGTCAGCGGCGGGCAAAGCCTGCTGGAACTGCGCGGCCCGAACGTGCGCGAAGTGCTGATGAAATCCACCAGCTATGATGTTCACCCGAACAACTTTCCGGTGGGCAAGGCTGTGGGTACTGTGTTCGCCAAGTCGCAACTGGTGATCCGCCGTACCGCCGAAGACACCTGGGAACTGGTGATTCGCCGCAGCTTCGCCGACTACTGGTGGCTGTGGCTGCAGGACGCTTCGGCCGAATACGGCCTGAGCATCGAAGCTTAAGGAGAGCAGAACATGAGTCGGGCACCGGATACCTGGATTCTCACCGCCGACTGCCCGAGCATGCTCGGCACCGTCGACGTGGTGACGCGTTACCTCTTCGAGCAGCGCTGCTACGTGACTGAGCACCACTCCTTCGATGACCGGCAGTCGGGGCGCTTCTTCATTCGCGTCGAATTCCGCCAGCCGGACGATTTCGACGAAACGGGCTTCCGTGCCGGCCTGGCCGAGCGCAGCGAAGCGTTCGGCATGGCCTTTGAGCTGACCGCACCCAATCACCGCCCCAAGGTGGTGATCATGGTGTCCAAGGCCGACCACTGCCTGAACGACCTGCTGTACCGGCAGCGCATCGGCCAACTGGGCATGGACGTGGTTGCGGTGGTGTCCAACCACCCCGACCTCGAGCCCCTGGCGCACTGGCACAAGATCCCCTACTACCACTTCGCCCTCGACCCCAACGACAAGGCGGGGCAAGAGCGCAAGGTGCTGCAGGTGATCGAGGAAACGGGTGCCGAGCTGGTTATCCTCGCCCGTTACATGCAGGTGCTGTCGCCCGAGCTGTGCCGGCGCCTGGATGGCTGGGCGATCAACATTCACCACTCGCTGTTACCAGGGTTCAAGGGCGCCAAGCCTTACCACCAGGCCTACAACAAGGGCGTGAAGATGGTGGGTGCCACGGCGCACTACATCAACAACGACCTCGACGAAGGGCCGATCATTGCCCAGGGCGTCGAGGTGGTGGACCACAGCCACTATCCGGAAGACCTGATTGCCAAGGGGCGGGATATCGAATGCCTGACCCTGGCGCGGGCTGTGGGGTATCACATCGAGCGGCGGGTGTTCCTCAACGCCAACCGCACGGTCGTGCTCTGACATCCTGTACCGGCCTCTTCGCGGGACAAGCCCGCTCCCACAGGTTCATCGCCATGTTCGAAAGAGCGGTGAGCCTGTGGGAGCGGGCTTGTCCCGCGAATGGCCTCACACCTTTGTACCTGCCGCTAAAAGACATCCCCCTGTCGCTTCCAGTCAGTGCACCCCGGCCTATCAGGCCCACAATTCCCTGCATTCCAGTAACACAAGCCGCCCATGGATGGCGGCGCGTTCAACCACCGCTGCATAAATAAAAATCAAGCGAGGTAAGAGCATGTCTGGCAATCGTGGAGTGGTATATCTCGGCGCCGGCAAGGTCGAAGTGCAACACATCGACTACCCGAAAATGCAGGACCCGCGTGGCAAGAAGATCGAGCACGGCGTCATCCTGAAGGTGGTCTCCACCAACATCTGCGGCTCCGACCAGCACATGGTCCGTGGCCGCACCACTGCCCAGGTCGGCCTGGTCCTGGGCCACGAAATCACCGGTGAAATCGTCGAGATCGGGCGGGATGTCGAACGTCTGAAAATCGGCGACCTGGTGTCGGTACCGTTCAACGTAGCCTGCGGCCGCTGCCGCTCCTGCAAAGAGATGCACACCGGCGTCTGCCTTACCGTAAACCCGGCCCGCGCCGGTGGTGCTTACGGCTACGTCGACATGGGCGACTGGACCGGCGGCCAGGCTGAATACGTGCTGGTGCCATACGCCGACTTCAACTTGCTGAAACTGCCAGACCGCGACAAGGCCATGGAAAAAATCCGTGACCTGACCTGCCTGTCCGACATCCTGCCTACCGGCTACCACGGTGCCGTGACTGCCGGCGTTGGTCCAGGCAGTACCGTTTATGTAGCTGGCGCCGGCCCGGTCGGCCTGGCCGCCGCTGCCTCGGCGCGCCTGCTGGGCGCTGCCTGCGTCATCGTCGGCGATCTGAACCCGGCCCGCCTGGCCCACGCCAAGTCCCAGGGCTTTGAAGTGGTCGACCTGTCCAAGGACACCCCGCTGCACGAACAGATCATCGACATCCTCGGCGAGCCGGAAGTGGACTGCGCCGTCGACGCCGTTGGCTTCGAAGCGCGTGGCCATGGCCACGAAGGCGCCAAGCACGAAGCACCGGCCACTGTGCTGAACTCGCTGATGCAGGTTACCCGCGTGGCCGGCAACATCGGTATCCCGGGCCTGTACGTGACCGAAGACCCGGGCGCGGTCGATGCCGCCGCCAAGATCGGCGCGCTGAGCATACGCTTTGGCCTGGGCTGGGCGAAGTCGCACAGCTTCCACACCGGCCAGACCCCGACCATGAAGTACAACCGCCAGCTGATGCAGGCGATCATGTGGGACCGCATCAACATTGCTGAAGTAGTGGGGGTGCAGGTGATCAACCTGGATCAGGCGCCAGAAGGGTATGGCGAGTTTGATGCGGGTGTACCGAAGAAGTTTGTGATCGACCCGCACAAGATGTGGGGTGCGGCGTAATCAGCCTCTGCTAACAAGAGCCCCTCCAATTGAGGGGCTTTATTTCTATGAGTGGACCGATCACGAAGCCTGGGCGAATTTCACGCCTTGCGTTATTCCCTTAGCAAATCGCGAATATTATTTCGCTCACGGCGCAGATCATTAAGATTGCTGCGGTATTCCTCGGGGACAAACATGTTTGAGCGCCGGAGCCTTCCGACCATGTTGTGTAACCGGCGGTATCTTCCATTGATTTCTAGTAGCTCAGCTCGATAGGCTTCCGCCTGATGCGTAGGCAGCGGATCTTTTTTTTGGGTTTGCAGTGGTAGCTTTTCATAGGCTGGCGGCGATGCTAATTGAACAAATTCCCCAGAGGATGACGTTGGCGTGATAATGCGCTGGTGACCACGTGGCAGCCGCTTGGAATACTCTGGAAGCTTTCCGGGGTTGTAAGCGGGGGGAGTGCCAGGTGTCGAAAATGCCTCTGGATGGGAGGTGAAGTAAGGCGGAGCATCATACCGAGAAGGAGTATTGACTTGGAATGGGCTGTCTAGTTGGTACAGAATCTGCGAGCGAGTCCGAACTACTGGTTGTTGCCGTCTGCTAATCAACGACCGAACCCCAGCATGACCGGTGGGATCAATGTTGTTGATTGGGTCATTTAGGCAATAGCTATATGTATTAATGCCGCCGTGAGAGAAAGGACTTAAAATGTCGGGCGACATGAAACGCATTAATGTTGCGGCGTAAGCCCTATACCCGGAACCCAAAATATAGAGCCTTGTCTGCAGGTCAGGGTGCTCACCATTAAACCCCAAAAGAATTTTCTCTGTCGGTAGTTTCGCTGCGTAGCCATATGCAGTATAGGTTTGTGCTATATATTGATTCATCGTATTTTACCTATAGCGGCTGGGGGCGACTGGCAGTAATTATCTAACAGTTCAATATATGCGGCTACTGATAGAAGTGTCAGGTTGACAATCCCGTCCTGTTGCACCAAAACGTTCCGATTGCTGCTAGGAACAATCTCCCAAAACCATAGTCAAAACCTCGTTTCCCCGGCCATCCCGGCCCACGAGGTCCCTACCGATGAAAGCATTCACCCTGGCAACCCTGATGAGCCTGGCCGCAAGCCCGGTGTTCGCCTTCAACCTCAGCGACGCCGCCAACGCTGTGTCCGCCATGCAAACTCAGAAACAGCAGGGCCAAGTACAGGCACCCGAGGCACAGGCCAATCTGCTGAACACCCTGGGCAGCGAATTGAAGATCACCCCCGAGCAGGCCGTGGGCGGGGCTGGGGCGATGTTGGGGCTGGCACGCAACAACCTGAGCAGCGATGACTACGGCCAGCTGACCAAGGCAGTGCCGGGGCTTGACCTGCTGGCCGGTGCCAATGCGCTGGGTGGCTTGAGCGGCTTGGGCGATTTGTTGGGCAAGAACAGCGAAAATCAGTCGGCCTTGAGCAATGCGCTGGGCAACAACGTGGAAAACCGCAGCGACCTGGACAGCGCGTTCAAGGCGCTGGGGATGGACACCGGGATGATCGGGCAGTTTGCGCCGTTGATTCTGCAGTACCTGGGGCAGCAGGGTATCGCTGGTTCGCTGTTGCAAAACCTAGGGAGCTTGTGGACGACGCCGGCGCCGTTGGCCCAACCTTCAGTCTGAGGGCCTGTAGGGCAGCGCTGGCATCCCAGTCTCTGAAGACTTGCGGTGTACCTGTAGAAGCGGCCTTGTGTCGCGAAAGGGGCGCGCAGCGGCCCCGGTTTTTCAGCTTCGCGTCGAAGGTTGCCGGGGCCGCTGCGCGGCCCTTTCGCGACACATGGCCGCCCCTGCAAGGGACCGCGCAGGCCTCGGGATATTGGGTCAGGCGGCTTCTGTGAAGTCCACCAGGCGCACTGGGCGGCGGAAGCCGGCGGTCAGTACCGCCAAGTAGGCCAGGCCCAAGGCAAACCAGCACAGGCCAATCACCAGCGTCAGCGCCGACAGGCTGGTCCACAGCCACAGTGTCAGCCCCAACCCCACCAGCGGCACCACGCCATAGCTCACCAGCCCCCTGGCATTACGCTGGCTAGCGTCATCCATTAGGTGCGTCTTGACCACTGCCAGGTTCACCGCCGAGAACGCCACCAGCGCGCCGAAGCTGATCAGCGAGGCGAGGGTAGCCAGGTCGATCACCAGCGCCAGCAGCGAGAAGGCTGACACCAGCAAGATAGCGAACACTGGCGTACCAAAGCGCGGCGACAGGTAGCCGAAGCTACGCCGTGGCAGCACGTTGTCGCGGCCCATGGTGAACAGGATGCGCGACACCGCCGCCTGCGAGGCCAGCGCCGAACCCAGGCTGCCCGCAACATAAGCGGCGGTGAAGAAGTTGGTAAGAAACTGCCCGCCCGCCTTGAACATCACTTCGTTGGCCGCTGCATCGGCATTGGCGAAGCTGCTGCCCGGCAGCACCAGTTGGCTGACGTAGGCCAGCAGGGTGAACAGCAAGCCGGCAAACAGGGTGGTGAGGATAATCGCCCGTGGCACGTCGCGGCGTGCGTCGCGGCATTCTTCGGCCAGGGTCGATACGGCGTCGAAGCCGAGGAACGACAGGCACAGCACCGCTGCGCCAGCCATCAAGTGACCGAAGCCTGGTTTGTTGCCGTCACCCAGCAGCGGCGAGAGCAGGTCGAGCGGCTGGCCGGCCAGCGTTTGGCACGACAGCGCGACAAACACGCCGATAAACACGATCTGCGCGCCGACGATCAGGTTGCTGGTCTTGGCCACCGAGTTGATGCCGACCACGTTCAGCACTGTCACCAGGGCGATGCAGGCGAGCACGAAGGCCCAGGCGGGCACTGCCGGGAAGGCGATGTTGAGGAACAGGCCGATCAGCAGGTAGTTGATCATCGGCAGGAACAGGTAGTCGAGCAGCAGCGACCAGCCGGCGAGAAAGCCGATGTTGGGGCCGAAGGCCATGTTGGTGTAGGAATACGCCGACCCCGCCACCGGGAAGCGTTTGACCATGAAGCTGTAGGACGCTGCGGTGAACAGCATGGCCACCAGGGTGACCAGGTAGGCGCCGGCGGTGCGGCCACCGGTGAGTTCGGTGACGATGCCGTAAGTGGTGAAGATGGTCAGTGGGACCATGTAGACCAGGCCGAAGAACACCAGGGCGGGCAGGCCGAGGACACGGCGGAGCTGGGGCGGGGCGGAGCTAGGTTGATTGGCCATTGATCGATCCAGGCTTTTTGTAATTGTGCTTTGATCGATTTTTATCCACTTAGGTGGGGTGTGACAAAGAAGTAATCCTAATGTTGATTATTAGCCTGGGTTTTAATGGGGATTGTGCTTTGCCTGTTCTGGCCTCTTCGCGGGTAAACCCGCTCCCACAGGTACTGCACTGCCTTTGAGTGCCGCGCCCTCCCTGTGGGAGCGGGTTTACCCGCGAAGAGGCCAGGTCAGACGATAAACATATCAGCCCATTTCGGCCTTAAGCTGCTCGATCCGCTGGTCCTTTTCGACCCACAGCTGGTTCACCCAGGCCTGTACGGTCTGCCGGAACTCGGGATCATTCTCGTAATCCCCTGCCCACAATGCCGGGTCCAGCTCTCGCACTTGAATGTCGATAATCACCCGGCTAATGCTGCCATTGAGCAACGCCCAGAACCCCGGTGCCTGGTTGCCGGGGTACACGATGGTCACGTCCAGCAGTGCGTCCAGCTGCTCGCCGAGCGCCGCCAGCACGAACGCCACGCCGCCCGCCTTGGGCTTAAGGAGGTAGCGATACGGCGACTGCTGTTCCTGGCGTTTGGCTTCGGTAAACCGGGTGCCTTCCAGGTAGTTCACCACGGTCACCGGCTGGCGCTTGAACAGCTCGCAGGCTGCCTTGGTGATCTCCAGGTCCTTGCCCTTGAGCTCGGGGTGCTTTTCCAGAAACGCCTTGCTGTAGCGCTTCATGAACGGGTAATCCAGCCCCCACCAGGCCAGGCCCAGCAGCGGCACCCAGATCAGTTCCTTTTTCAGGAAGAACTTGAAGAACGGCGTGCGGCGGTTGAGGCTTTCGATCAACGCGGGGATGTCGACCCAGGTCTGGTGGTTGCTCACGGCCAGGTAGGACGTGTCCTTGCGCAGGTTCTCCACACCGCGGATGTCCCACTTTGTAGGAATGCACAGGGCGAAGATGGCCTTGTCGATTTCCGACCAGGTTTCGGCCACCCACATCACTGCCCACGAGGCATAGTCGCGGCCACGGCCGGGCAACACCAGCTTGAGCAGGGCAAAGACCAGCAGCGGGCAGATCAACACCACAGTATTGAGCAGCAGCAGAGTGGTAGTAAGAATGCCGGTCAGCAGGCGACGCATAAAGAGACTCTTGTTGTGGGAAATAAACGGCTGGCAATGATAAGCAGGGCAGTGGCCTACGCCAAATGTCCAATGCCCTGCGGCGGCAACAAATGTTTCACATTATGTTGATTAGGCTTGTGACAGCGAACCTATCCTGCCAGTGCAGTCTAAGCACTGACCCTTCTCAAGGAAGCCTGCTTGTGAAATCTCTGTTTGCCATGTTGTCACTGTTGGCGCTGCCAGTAATGGCCGCCGAACCTACGATCTACGGCCGGTACGAGAACATCGCCCTGCCCGAGCTGGGCGAAACCCTGAAGGCCAAGATGGACACCGGTGCCTTCACCGCGTCGCTGTCGGCCAAGGACATCGAACTGTTCAGCCGCGATGGCGACGAGTGGGTACGCTTCCGCCTGGCGACCAAGGACTCGGACGGCAAGGTGTACGAGCATAAGGTCTCGCGCATCAGCAAGATCAAGGGCCGTGCCGATGAGGAGGAAGAGGGCGATGCGCCGGAAATTTCCAAGCGCCCGGTGGTGGACCTGGAGCTGTGCCTGGGTGATGTGAAGCGCACCGTGGAAGTGAACCTGGTGGACCGCAGCAGCTTCAACTACCCGCTGCTGGTGGGCTCCAAGGCGCTGCGCGAGTTCAAGGCGGCGGTCAACCCGGCGAAGAAGTTTACCGCTGGCAAGCCTGATTGCTGATTCGGGATGCCTGCACCGGCCCCTTCGCGGGCACGCCCGCTCCCACAGGATAGCGCTGCTCTCGAGGGCTATGCAGTACTTGTAGGCGCTGGCTTGCCTGCGATGGGCCGCAAAGCGGCCCCATGATCTCAGCGCTGAAGCAGATATAGCCGGGGCCGCTCTACGGCCCTTTCGCGACACAAGGCCGCTCCTACACAATAGTGCGTCGCCATCGACATCTGCACAGGCCGCGCATCCATGCCCCATATCCTCATCGTCGAAGACGAAGCCGCCATCGCCGACACCCTGATCTACGCCCTGCAGGCCGACGGCCACAGCACCGAATGGGTGACCCTGGGCAGCGCCGCCCTCGACCAGCAGCGCCAGCGCCCGGCCGACCTGATCATCCTCGACATCGGCTTGCCCGACATCAGTGGCTTCGAAACCTGCCGGCAATTGCGCCGTTTCACCGAGGTGCCAGTGATGTTCCTCAGCGCCCGTGACGGTGAAATCGACCGGGTGGTAGGCCTGGAAATCGGTGCCGACGACTACGTGGTCAAACCCTTCAGCCCGCGTGAAGTGGCGGCGCGGGTGCGGGCGATCCTCAAGCGCATGGGCCCCAGGGCCGCCCCGGCTACCGATGCGGCGTTGTTCCAGCTCGACACCCTGCGCATGCAGATCACCTATCGCGGCCAGCCACTCACACTCACCCGCCATGAATTCCGCCTGCTGCAATCGCTGCTGGAGCAGCCGCAGCGGGTGTTCAGCCGAGAACAGCTGCTTGATGCCCTGGGGGTGGCCTCCGATGCAGGGTACGAGCGCACCATCGACAGCCACATCAAAAGCCTGCGCGCCAAGCTGCGCCAGGTCGCGGGTGACGCCGAGCCGATCCAGACCCACCGCGGCCTCGGCTACAGCTACAGCCCGGACCATGCCTGATGCGCCTGGGCATCCGGATCTTCCTTGTGTACTTCCTGTTCGTCGGCCTGGCGGGCTACTTTCTGCTCAACACGGTGCGTGAACAGATCCGCCCGGTGGTGCGCCAGTCTTCCGAAGAAACACTGGTCGACACCGCCAACCTGCTGGCCGAGATCTTGCGCGATGACGTCAAGGCCGGCACCTTGAACCAGAGCCGCCTGCCGCAAGTACTCAAGGCCTACGGCTCGCGCAGCCCGGGCGCGCAGATCTGGGGCTTGGCCAAGAACCAGGTCAGCCACCGCATCTATGTCACTGACGCCAAGGGCATCGTGTTGCTGGACTCCAGCGGTGAGGCGCTGGGCAAGGATTACTCGCAGTGGAATGACGTGCTGCTGACCCTGCGCGGCCAGTACGGCGCCCGCTCCACCCGCAGCGACCCCAATGATGAAAGCACCTCGGTGATGCACGTTGGCGCACCGATCATCGACGACGGCAAGGTCATCGGCGTGGTCACCGTGGCCAAACCCAACAGCTCGCTGCAGCCGTACATCGACCGTTCCGAGCGGCGCCTGCTCACGCTGGGCCTGGGGCTGATCGGCCTCGGCTTGCTGATTGGCGCGGCGCTGTCGTGGTGGCTGGCGCGCTCGCTGCGCCGGCTGGCGCGTTATGCCCAGGCGGTCAGCGAGGGTGAGCGGGCTGCGTTGCCGCACTACAAGGGTGGCGAGCTGGCGCACCTGGCCCAGGCGGTGGAACGCATGCGCACCCAGCTGGAGGGCAAGGCTTATGTCGAGCGCTATGTGCATACCTTGACTCACGAGCTGAAAAGCCCGCTGGCGGCCATCCGTGGGGCTTGCGAGCTGCTGCAGGACGAGGGCATGCCCGCCGACCAGCGCGCGCGCTTTGCTGGCAATATCGAGCGCGAGAGCGAGCGCTTGCAGCAGATGGTCGAGCGCCTGCTCAACCTGGCCAGGGTCGAGCAGATGCAGGCCCTGGAGGATGAACAGCAGGTGGCGCTGGCGGCGCTGGTGGACGAGTTGCTGTTGGCCCATGGGGCGCGGATCGAAGGCGCCGGTTTGCACGTGCGTCAGCGGGTGCCGGCGGGTTTGCGTTTGCTGTGTGATCCGTTCCTGATGCGCCAGGCGCTGGCCAACCTGCTGGATAACGCACTGGATTTCACCCCCGCCGGTGGCGCCCTGCTGTTTGACCTGGAGCGCGCTGGCGAGCGGGTAGCATTGAGCCTGTTCAACCAGGGGCAGGCGATACCGGCGTATGCCATCGGGCGGGTCAGCGAGCGGTTCTACTCGCTGCCGCGGCCGGGGAGCGGGCGCAAGAGCACCGGGCTGGGGCTGAATTTTGTGGCCGAGGTGATGCAACTGCATGGCGGGGCGTTGGCGGTGGATAACGTCGATGGCGGGGTGCGGGTGCGCTTGTGGCTGCCGGTGCGGCGTATCAGCTGAAATAGCCGGGGCTGCTTTGCAGCCCATCGCCGGCAAGCCAGCTCCCACAGGTACTGCGCAGGTTTCGGGCCTTGTGCTGGACCTGTGGGAGCTGGCTTGCCGGCGATTTGGTCCTTGAAAGTACACACGATCTCCACACAAGCTCCCCAAAGCCTCCACGCAAGGCGCAGACACTTGCGCCCACTGCCAAAGGAGGCCCCATGACCAAGACCCTCGGTTACAAACTCGGCATGATCGCCGTGCTCATATTGCTGCTGCTCATCCCGCTGCTGCTGATCAACGGCCTGATCGATGAGCGCCAGGCCCTGCGCGACAACGTGTTGCGCGACATCGCCCAAAGTGCCAGCTTCGACCAGCAGCTCAGCGGCCCGCTGCTGGTGGTGCCGTACCGCAAGTACCAGCGCCGCTGGATCGAAAAGGACGGCGAGCGCACCCAGGAAACCAGCACCGTGGCCGGCCACCTGTACTTCCTGCCGGAAACCTTCGCCGCCGACCTGGGCGTGGACACAGAGCTGCGTGCCCGCGGCATCTACCAGGCCCGGCTGTTCCACGCCAAGGGACGTATCAGCGGCCGCTTCAAGCTCCCGGAGCGTTGGGGCATCGACAAGGACTTCGACGACTATCGCTTCGACAAACCCTTCCTGGTGGTGGGCATCAGCGATATCCGCGGCATCGAGAATGGCCTGGAGCTGAGCATGGACGAGCACAAGGTGCCGTTCGAGGCCGGCACCCAGCTCGACTGGATGCGCGGTGGCGTGCATGCCAGCCTGCCGGGGCTGGACGGTATGCAGGCACGGGAATTCAGCTATGGCTTCGACCTTGCTCTGCAAGGCACCGGCCAGTTGCACATCGTGCCGGTGGGCCGCACCAGCAGCGTGGACATGCGTGCCAACTGGCCGCACCCGAGCTTTGTCGGCAACTACCTGCCCAACCGCCGCGACATCGATGCGCAAGGCTTCAGCGCCCACTGGCAGACGTCGTTCTTCGCCACCAACCTTGAAGATGCCCTGCGCCAGTGCGCCACCGCCGGCCAGTGCGAAGACTTCAGCGAGCGCAGCTTCGGCGTGAGCTTTGTCGACCCGGTGGACCAGTACCTTAAGAGTGAGCGGGCGATCAAGTACGCGTTGCTGTTCATCGCGCTGACCTTTGCCGGCTTCTTCCTGTTCGAAGTGTTGAAAAACCTGAGTGTGCACCCGGTGCAGTACATCCTGGTGGGCGTGGCGCTGGCGTTCTTCTACCTGCTGCTGTTGTCGTTGTCCGAGCACATAGGCTTTGGCCTGGCGTACGGGCTGTCGGCTTCGGCGTGTGTGCTGCTGATCGGCTTCTACCTCAGCCATGTGTTGCGCAGCCTGGGGCGAGGCGTGGGGTTTGCGGCGGGGCTGGCGGCGCTGTATGCGATGCTCTACGGGCTGTTGAGTGCCGAGGACTATGCGCTGCTGATGGGCTCGCTGCTGTGCTTTGGCTTGCTGGGGGTGTTCATGGTGCTGACCCGGCGGCTGGACTGGGCGCGGGTGGGGAGGTCGGCATGAGGGAGGACAGAGAAATCGGGCGGTGGCTGGCCCTCAGGATTGGGCAGCTGTTTCCTGCATTACCTAGATGAAGCTTTCGCGGGCACGCCCGCTCCCACAGCACTCTACCTGTGGGAGCGGGCGTGCCCGCGAAGAGGCCTTGTCAGGCAACTGGAGATGTGGCGACCATCGACGGCCGCTTGGCCACTTCGGCATACCAGGCAGCCAGGCCTGGCTGGCGTTCACGCCAACCAAACTCCGGCTGACGCAAATCCAGATACCCCAGCGCACAGGCCACGCCAATCGCCGCCAGGTCGAACCCGGACACCAGCTCGGGCAGGTGCTCCTGCTCCAGGTTGGCCAGGCTACGGCGGATCTTGTCGCCCTGCGCCTGCAACCAGCCGTCCCAGCGTTTGTCTTCTGGCCGCAGGAAGCTTTCATAGCGCGACGACACCGCCGCATCCATGATCGCATCGGCCTGCGACACCAGCGTCATGCGCCGCCAGCGCGCCGAGCCTTCACGGGGCAGCAGTGGCAGGCCGACGTGTTGCAGGTCCAGGTATTCGCAGATCACCCGGCTGTCATGCAGCACGGTGCCGTCGTCCAGGCGCAGGGCCGGGATCTTGCCGATCGGGTTGTCCTGGTTAAGCTGCGGGTCGCCGCTCACCGGGCTGATGTTTACCGCTTGCAGCTTTACACGCTCTAGCTGCGAGGTCTCGTGCAGCACCACCATGACCTTGCGCACGAAAGGCGACAATGGCGAGTGGAACAGGGTCATCGTGGCCATGGTTCAGTTCCCCTGCAGGCTGGGTGGCAGGCATACACCGGTGCCACCGATGCCGCAGTAGCCGTCCGGGTTCTTGGCCAGGTACTGCTGGTGGTAGGCCTCGGCGAAATACACGGTCGGTGCCTGGTCGATTTCGGTGGTGATCTCACCGAAGCCGGCCTTGGTCAGTTCGGCCTGGAAGGCGTCGCGGCTGGCCTTGGCCTGGTCCAGCTGTTCAGGGCTGGTGCAGTAGATGGCCGAGCGATATTGGGTGCCGACGTCGTTGCCCTGGCGCATGCCTTGGGTCGGGTTGTGCAGCTCCCAGAACATCGCCAGCAGCTCGCGGTAGCTGACCTTGTCTTTGTCGAACACCACCAGCACCACTTCGGTGTGGCCGGTCAGGCCCGAGCAGACTTCTTCATAGGTAGGGTGCGGGGTGAAACCGCCGGCGTAGCCGACCACGGTGCTGACCACGCCTTCGCGCTGCCAGAAGCGCCGCTCCGCGCCCCAGAAGCAACCCAGGCCGAAGATGGCGAAGTCGATGGCGCCCTCAAAGAAGGGGCCGAGCAGCGGGGTGCCTTCGAACACGTAGTGGAACTCGGGCAGGCTCATTGGCGTTTCGCGGCCAGGCAGGGCCTGTTCCGCAGTTGGCATGACGTTTTTGTTCACCAGGATTTCCGAACGCAGGACCATGGCCGTTCCTCTGTGTTTATTCAGTGGGATAGGTGTTGGGGCCATCGCCGGCAAGCCAGCTCCCACAGGCATATCACAGGTCTGGAAATCTGTGCGGTCCCTGTGGGAGCTGGCTTGCCGGCGATAGGGCCCGAATAGGTTCTATAGTGCCCGA
Source organism: Pseudomonas putida S13.1.2 (assembly GCF_000498395.2). Taxonomy (NCBI): domain Bacteria; kingdom Pseudomonadati; phylum Pseudomonadota; class Gammaproteobacteria; order Pseudomonadales; family Pseudomonadaceae; genus Pseudomonas; species Pseudomonas putida. The sequence continues at coordinate 4,649,066 of NZ_CP010979.1, read as the reverse complement.
GGATTACGCTGCTGTCAGGCCAACGGGCCGCGCGGATAACGCTTCAGCCGTTCGGCCAGCTCGCGCCCCGGAATCGGCCGGTCGAACAGGTAGCCCTGGCCCACGTCGCAACGGTGCCGACGCAGGAACGCCAGCTGCTCCGGCGTCTCGATACCCTCGGCCACCACCTTCAGCTTGAGGTTGTGGGCCATGGCCACCACCGCCGAGGTAATTTCCATGTCGTCCTGGTTATCCGGGATTTCGTTGATGAAGCTGCGGTCGATCTTGAGGATGTCGATCGGAAACTTCTTCAGGTAGCTCAGCGACGAATAACCGGTACCGAAGTCGTCCATGGCCAGGGTCAGGCCCAGGGCCTTGAGCTCGTCCAGCTGGCGGTGGGTGTCTTCGCTGGCTTCCAGCAGCAGGCCCTCGGTCAGCTCCAGCTCCAGCAAGTGCGGGGGCAGGGCTTCTTCCTTGAGGATGCTGCTGATCGACGCCACCAGGTCCGGGTCGGAAAACTGCTTGGGCGACAGGTTGATGGCCACGTGCAGGTTGCCCAGGCCGGCCTCGCGCAGTTGCTTGCTCATGCGGCACGCCTGGCGTACCACCCACTTGCCGATGGGGATGATCAGGCCGGTTTCCTCGGCCACGCTGATGAACTGGTCCGGGCGGATCATGCCGCGCTCGGGGTGGTTCCAGCGCAACAGCGCTTCCAGCCCCAGCAGGCGGCCGCTGCGCAGGCAGATCTTGGGCTGGTAGAACACCTCCAGCTCGTTCTGCGTCAGGGCGCGGCGCAGGTTGTTCTCGACAAACAGCTTGTAGCTGGCCTCGGCGTTGAGCACTTCGGTAAACACCTGCACCTGGTGCTTACCGTTGGCTTTGGCCTTGTGCAGCGCAAGGCCGGCGTTTTTCATCAGGCTGGCCGGGTCGACGCCGTGCAGCGGTGCACAGGCCAGGCCTACCGAGGCGGTGACGTTGATCAGCTGGTTGTCGACGAACATCGGCTTGTCGAGTGTGCTCAGCAACTGCAGCGCAACGCCCTGGCCATCTTCCAGGCTGGTGTCGTCGAGCAGCACGGCGAACTCGTTACTGGCAAAGCGCGCCAGAATGCCACCGCTGTGCAGGCTGTTGCGCAGGCGCCTGGCCAGGCTGATCAGCAGCTTGTCGCCGGTCTGGTGGCCGAGGCTGTCGTTGATGCGCTTGAAGTTGTCGATGTCTACCAGCAGCAGGCACATAGCGCTTTCGCCATCACGGGCAAAGCGCTCGTCCAGGCTGCGGATGAACGCCGGGCGGTTGCCCAGGTTGGTCAGGTTGTCGGTGTAGGCCAGGCGCTCGATGCGCTGCTGGGCCAGCTTGGTCTGGGTGACGTCTTCGTAGATACCGATGTAATGGGTCAGCTCACGGTTGTCGCCGTACACCTTGGAAATCGACAGCTGGCCCCAGTAGGGCTCCAGGTTCTTGCGCCGGCTCTTGAACTCGCCCTGCCAGCTATTGCCCATGGCCAGGCTGGAGGGCGAGTCGAACAGCAGTTCGCTCAGGTTTTCCAGTGCCGGCAGCTCGCCCAGCTGGCGGCCTTGCACTTCGTCGGTGCTGTACTGGGTGATGGCGGTGAAACTTGGGTTGACGTACTCCACCCGGCCATCGCGATTGACCAGCAGGAAGGCGCTGGCGCTTTGCTCCACCGCACGCTGGAACAGATGCAATGCGCTGGCCGCGGCGCGCCGGTTGTGGTTGGTGATGACCTGGGCGAACTGGTCGGCCAGCTCGCCGGCAAAGGCGATCTCGTCCGATTGCCAGGCCCTTGGCTGGCCACTCTGCTCCAGGCACAGCACGCCTACTACCTGGCCATCAACGCGAATACTGGCATCAAGCATGGCCTTGTTTTCGGGGCGCAGGCTTTGCGTGAGCGCGCGGGTGCGCGGGTCGTGGCCAGCGTTGTGGGCGTCGATGGCGCGGCTGGCGTGCAGCGCCTCGAGGTAATCGGGGAAGCGGCTGGCATCGATGGCTTCAGGCTGGCGATGCTCCTGCGCGTCGCGGTACCAGGCAGTGATCGGGTCCAGGCGCTGGTCGTCCAGGTGCCAGATGCTGGCGCTGTCGACCTTGTAGATTTCGCAGGCGCTTCGGGTGATCAGCTGGGCGGCTTCCAGCAGCGAGTTCTCGGCGCTGTAGCGCTGGCGGGCCAGGCGCAGGATCAGGTCCTGCTGGCCGCGCACCCGCTCAAGGTGTTGCAGTTGTTCTTGCTGGGCGCGCTGGTTCAGTTGCAGGGCCAGTTGCAGGCGGTTGTTGCGCGATTCCAGGTCGCTGGCACTCTCGCCCGGGTCGTCGGGCTGGTCGTCGAGCACGCTCAGGTAACCGCGCAACAGCTGGCGGTTGTGCTGCTTGTAGGCTTCACCGGTCTCCAGCAGGCGCAGCAGCATGCCTGGGGTGTGCAGGGAGTAGCGCACGCGGTAGTAGCCGCGCTGGGCCAGTTGCAGCTGGATTTCGTCGTGCAGCCGGTAGCGGGCCTCGGGCTCCATCAGGCTGGCATAGGGCGCGTCCACCAGGGCACACAGGTCGGCGGCGAGCAGGCCAAAATGGCGCTCACAGGCCGGGTCCAGGTAGAGCATGGCCCAAGTGGCTTCGTTGAGCCTTTCGAAACGCAGCATACCGAGCCGCGAGGGCACGGGTAACGGCGTGACGACCTCGGCCGCCACACGGCTGGCGGCATCGGGTTGGCTTTTCATCGAAGACTCGCTTGAACAGGGAGCGCGGCCTTGTAGCGGCGGCGGATTCGGCAAGGTTGCATCATGTCCCGAGGGCTGGCAAGCGGCCATGCTTGATGCTGTGGACAGGTTATCGGCTGACGTGGCCGATTCTGTAGTTTGGCTGGAGATTTTGGGGCCGCGTTGCGGCCCATCGCGACACAAGGCCGCTCCTACAGGGAACCGCGATCGCCTTGTAGAAGCGGCCTTGTGTCGCGACAAGATATCCAGGCAAAAAGGGAACCGCGATCGCCTTGTAGGAGCGGCCTTGTGTCGCGATGGAGGGCGAAGCCCTCCCAATATATCCAGGCAAAAAAAGCCCCGCCAATTGGCGGGGTTGAGGTACGAGCGTGGCAGCTCGAAAAGGGTACTGCCCCTCCAGGGAGGGGCAGCGGGCTGCCTTACAGCAGCATGGTGCGGATATCGCCCAGCACGTCGCCCAGGCGCTTGGTGAAGCGCGCGGCGGCAGCGCCGTTGATCACACGGTGATCGTAGGACAGCGACAGCGGCAGCATCAGCTTCGGCTGGAAGGCCTTGCCATCCCACACTGGCTGCATGGTCGCCTTGGAGACGCCCAGGATAGCCACCTCAGGCGCGTTGACGATCGGCGTGAAGCCGGTGCCGCCAATGTGGCCGAGGCTGGAGATGGTGAAGCAGGCACCTTGCATGTCGTCGGCCGACAGCTTTTTGGTGCGCGCCTTTTCGGCCAGTGCAGCGGCTTCGGCAGCCAGTTGCAGCAGGCTCTTCTGGTCGACGTTCTTGATCACAGGGACCAGCAGGCCGTCCGGGGTGTCCACGGCGAAGCCGATGTGCACGTACTTCTTGCGGATGATGGCTTTGCCGCTTGGTGCCAGCGAGCTGTTGAAGTCCGGCAGTTCCTTGAGCAGGAAGGCGCAGGCCTTGAGCAGCAGTGGCAGCACGGTCAGCTTCACGCCAGCTTTTTCGGCCACGGCCTTCTGTGCAACGCGGAAGGCTTCCAGCTCGGTGATGTCGGCGGAGTCGAACTGGGTAACGTGTGGCACGTTCAGCCAGCTGCGGTGCAGGTTGGCGGCACCGACCTGCATCAGGCGGGTCAGGGCCACTTCTTCCACTTCACCGAACTTGCTGAAGTCCACTACCGGGATCGGCGGGATGCCAGCGCCACCGGTCGCACCGGCGGCTGCCGGGGCTTCCTTGGCCTTTTGCATCATCGCCTTGACGTAAACCTGCACGTCTTCCTTCAGGATACGGCCGTGCGGGCCGGTGGCAGCCACTGCGCCCAGCTCGACACCGAATTCACGGGCCAGCTGACGAACCGCCGGGCCTGCGTGAACCTTGGCATTGTTGCCAGCAGCCGGTGCGGTAGCAGCCGGTGCAGGGGCAGCAGCAGGGGCAGCAGCGGCAGGCGCGGCGGCCGGAGCAGCCTCAGCCTTGGCTGGCGCCGGTGCAGCAGCAGGTGCCGGCGCAGCAGCCGGGGCAGCGCCCGCCACTTTCAGCTTGAAGATCAGGTCGCCAGTGCCGACTTCGTCTTCCAGCTTGCACAGTACTTCTTCGACCACGCCGGCAGCCGGCGACGGGATTTCCATGGAGGCCTTGTCGGACTCCAGGGTAATCAGCGACTGGTCGGCTTCGACGGTGTCGCCGACCTTGACCAGCACTTCGATGATCTTGGCCTTGCCCGACGAACCGATGTCCGGCACGTGGATGTCCTGCACGCTGGCCGCAGCCGGGGCTGCGGCGGCGGCGGCAGGCGCGGCTTCAGCGGCTGGCGCTGGAGCAGCTGCCGGGGCAGCGGCCGCGGCCGGAGCCTCAGGCGCCGCAGCAGCGGCACCCTCGACTTCCAGCACCAGCAGCTCGTCGCCTTCTTTCAGGCGGTCGCCCAGCTTGACCTTCAGCTCCTTGACGATACCGGCCTTGGGGGCCGGGATCTCCATGGAGGCCTTGTCGGACTCCAGGGTCAGCAGGCTCTGGTCAGCCTCGATACGGTCACCGACCTTGACGAACAGCTCGATGATTTCACCTTCACCGCTGCCGATGTCAGGTACGCGAATGAGTTCGCTCACTTAAAAATACTCCTCAGCAGTCCAGTGGGTTGCGCTTGTCCGGGTCGATGCCGAACTTGACGATGGCGTCAGCCACAACCTTGGGTTCGATCTCGCCACGGTCAGCCAGGGCTTCCAGGGCAGCCAGTACCACGAAGTGGCGGTCGACTTCAAAGAAGTGACGCAGCTTCTTGCGGCTGTCGCTGCGACCGTAACCGTCGGTACCCAGGACCTTGAACTCTTTGCTTGGTACCCACTGGCGAATCTGCTCGGCGAACAGCTTCATGTAGTCGGTGGAGGCGATGACCGGGCCTTTGCGACCGTTCAGGCACTGCTCGACGTAAGTCTGCTGTGGCTTCTGGCCAGGCTTCAGGCGGTTGGCGCGCTCTACGGCCAGGCCGTCGCGACGCAGTTCGTTGAAGCTGGTGACGCTCCACACGTCGGCACCGACGTTGAACTCTTCACGCAGGATCTTCGCCGCTTCGCGGACTTCGCGCAGGATAGTGCCGGAGCCCATCAGCTGTACGTGGTGCGCGGCTTCGCGGGTGTCTTCTTCCAGCAGGTACATACCCTTGATGATGCCTTCCTCGACACCGGCCGGCATGGCTGGCTGCTGGTAGGATTCGTTCATCACGGTGATGTAGTAGAAGATGTCCTGTTGCTCTTCGGTCATCTTCTTCATGCCGTCCTGGATGATCACCGCCAGCTCGTAGCCGTAGGTTGGATCGTAGGTGCGGCAGTTCGGGATGGTACCCGCCATCATGTGGCTGTGACCGTCTTCGTGCTGCAGGCCTTCACCGTTCAGGGTGGTACGGCCGGCGGTACCGCCGATCAGGAAGCCACGGGTGCGGCTGTCGCCAGCGGCCCAGGCCAGGTCGCCAATGCGCTGGAAGCCGAACATCGAGTAGAAGATGTAGAACGGCAGCATCGGCTGGTTGTGGCAGCTGTACGAGGTACCGGCAGCGATGAACGACGACATGGCGCCGGCTTCGTTGATGCCTTCCTCGAGAATCTGGCCCTTCTTGTCTTCGCGGTAGAACATCACCTGGTCTTTATCGACTGGCTCGTAGAGCTGGCCGACCGACGAGTAGATACCCAGCTGGCGGAACATGCCTTCCATACCGAAGGTACGGGCTTCGTCCGGGATGATCGGCACGATGCGCTGGCCGATTTCCTTGTCCTTGACCAGCTGCGCCAGAATACGCACGAAGGCCATGGTGGTGGAGATTTCGCGGTCGCCCGAGCCGTCCAGGATCGCTTTCAGCGTTTCCAGGGATGGGGTCGGTACGCTGAAGCTCTTGGCACGGCGCTGTGGTACGAAGCCGCCCAGGGCAGCGCGGCGCTCGGCCAGGTACTTGGCTTCGGCAGAACCTTCTTCCGGCTTGAAGAACGGCAGGTTCTCCAGGTCGGCATCCTTGACCGGGATGTCGAAGCGGTCACGGAAGTGACGCAGGCTGTCGACGTCGACCTTCTTGGTGTTGTGCGCGGTGTTCTTGGCTTCGCCAGCACCGGTGCCGTAACCCTTGATGGTCTTGGCCAGGATGACGGTCGGCTGCTCTTTGTGGTTCACAGCCTGGTGGTACGCCGCGTAAACCTTGTACGGGTCGTGGCCGCCGCGGTTGAGCTTCCAGATCTCGTCGTCGGACAGGTCTTCGACCATGGCCTTGAGCTCTGGGGTGTTGAAGAAGTTCTCACGAACGTACGCGCCGTCTTTGGCTTTGTAGTTCTGGTACTCGCCGTCGATGACTTCGTCCATGCGGCGCTGCAGGGCACCGTTGGTGTCCTTGGCCAGCAGTGGGTCCCAGAAACGGCCCCAGACCACTTTGTTGACGTTCCAGCCACCGCCACGGAACACGCCTTCGAGTTCCTGGATGATCTTGCCGTTGCCGCGAACCGGGCCGTCGAGGCGCTGCAGGTTGCAGTTGATGACGAAGATCAGGTTGTCCAGCTTCTCGCGGCCGGCCAGGGCGATTGCGCCCAGGGATTCCGGCTCGTCGCACTCGCCGTCGCCCATGAAGCACCAGACCTTCTGCTTGCCGGCCGGGATGAAGCCACGGGCTTCCAGGTACTTCATGAAGCGCGCCTGGTAGATGGCCTGGATCGGGCCCAGACCCATCGATACGGTCGGGAACTGCCAGAAGTCAGGCATCAGCCATGGGTGCGGGTACGAAGACAGGCCGTTGCCGTCCACTTCCTGGCGGAAGTTGTTCATCTGGTCTTCGTTGATGCGGCCTTCCATGAAGGCGCGGGCGTAGACGCCTGGCGAAGCGTGGCCCTGGAAGAAGATCAGGTCGCCGCCGTGTTCTTCGGTCGGGGCCTGGAAGAAGTAGTTGAAGCCGATGTCGTACAGGGTGGCGCTGGAGGCGAAGCTGGAGATGTGTCCGCCCAGGTCCGAGTCTTTCAGGTTGGTGCGCATGACCATGGCCAAGGCGTTCCAACGCACCATCGAGCGAATGCGGCGTTCCATGAACAGGTCGCCAGGCATGCGTGCTTCGTGGGTGACAGGGATGGTGTTGCGGTATGGCGTGGTGATCGCATACGGCAGCTGGGAGCCACTGCGGGTGGCCAGCTCGCCCATACGGGTCATCAGGTAATGAGCGCGGTCTTCGCCTTCTTTGTCGAGGACCGACTCCAGGGCATCCAGCCATTCCTGGGTTTCGATTGGATCGAGGTCTTGCATGGCTTGCTCCAGGGCGGAAAGGCAACCAGAATCGATTGCCTGAGATTGCGACTGGCCTTATGGGCAGACGTCGTGAATTCTTGGATTACCGGGGTGTCATCCGGCGCCGTGTAGTTTTACTACATTTGCTTGCGCATTTCATGCTTTTGCACGACATGGGTAGTAGTAAAACTACATTTCTGCGACGTTTGGTCGCACCTTGGCTTGTGAGGAAAAACGTTCATGGTGGTTGGCATTGTGACGCGAACGGGTACTTCTTGATGTTTGTTGCCAAGTTTTCGTTTTTTTCAGCTATTTCCAACTTTTGTACGACAGTCCAACCGTGGTCCGGCTTCCCCTTGGCCGCTTTTTCCCTTCTATTTCACGCCGATCAAGGATAGACCATGCGCCTGCCTTTGCCGTCCGATCTGCCCGCCACCCTCCAGCCATTGGTCGCTCGCAACCAGCAATTCCTCAACGATGCAGTGGCCGCGCACCCCGACCTCGACCTGAATGCCTGGGCCCCGGTGCACCGGCAACAATTCGACCAGGTTGCCGCAGCCAGCGACTTTGTCCTGGGCCTGGCCCAGCGCGAGCCAGCCATGCTGTTCGACCTGCTGGCCAGTGGTGAGCTGGAGCGGCGTTACGCGCCGGGGGAACTGCGCGGGCAAATTGCGGCGGCTGCCCAGGCGGCGCAGAGCGACGACGAACTGGCACGCAACCTGCGCCGTGCGCGCAACCGTCAGCAGCTGCGCATCATCTGGCGCGACATCACCCGCCAGGCAGAGCTTGGCGAAACCTGCCGCGACCTGTCGGACCTTGCCGATGCCGCCATCGACGAAGCCTACCAATGGCTGTATCCGCGCCATTGCCAGCAGTTCGGCACGCCCATCGGCAACCGCAGCGGCCAGCCGCAGCACATGGTGGTGCTGGGCATGGGCAAGCTGGGGGCGGTGGAGCTGAACCTGTCGTCAGACATCGACCTGATCTTCGGCTTCCCCGAAGGGGGTGAAACCGAAGGGGTAAAGCGCTCGCTGGAAAACCAGGAGTTCTTCACCCGCCTGGGCCAGCGGCTGATCAAGGCGCTGGACCCGGTGACCGTCGACGGCTTCGTGTTCCGCGTCGACATGCGCCTGCGCCCCTATGGCTCGGCCGGCGCACTGGTGCTGAGCTTCAATGCCCTGGAGCAGTACTACCAGGACCAGGGCCGTGACTGGGAGCGCTACGCGATGATCAAGGCGCGGGTGGTGGCTGGTGACCAGGCGGCCGGCGCGCAGTTGCAGGAAATGCTGCGGCCGTTCGTGTACCGCCGTTACCTGGACTTCTCCGCAATCGAAGCGCTGCGCACCATGAAGCAGCTGATCCAGCAGGAAGTGCGGCGCAAGGGCATGGCCGACAACATCAAGCTGGGTGCCGGTGGCATCCGCGAGGTGGAGTTTATCGCCCAGGCCTTCCAGCTGATCCACGGCGGGCGCGACCTCAGCCTGCAGCAACGGCCGTTGCTCAAGGTGCTGGCCACCCTCGAGGGCCAGGGTTACCTGCCGCCGGCGGTGGTGGCCGAGCTGCGCGAGGGGTATGAGTTTCTGCGTTACACCGAGCACGCCATCCAGGCCATCGCCGACCGCCAGACGCAAATGCTGCCGGAAGGTGAGACCGACCAGGCGCGGGTTGCCTATATGCTCGGCTTTGCCGACTGGCAGAGCTTCCACGACCAGCTGATGTACTGGCGTGGCCGTATCGACTGGCACTTCCGCCAGGTAATCGCCGACCCGGATGACGAAGACGGTGAGGGCGAACTGGTGGTGGGGGGCGAATGGTCGCCGCTGTGGGAGCAGGCCCAGGACGAGGAAGCCGCTGGCCGGCAGCTGGAAGAGGCCGGTTTCAAGCAGCCCGTCGAAGCCCTGAGGCGTCTGGCCGGGTTGCGCTCCAGCCCACAGCTGCGCTCGATGCAGCGTATCGGCCGTGAGCGCCTGGATGCCTTCATTCCACGGCTGCTGGCCCAGGCGGTGGAACATGACAACCCTGACCTGGTGCTTGAACGCGTGTTGCCGCTGGTCGAGGCCGTGGCGCGGCGTTCTGCCTATCTGGTACTGCTGACCGAAAACCCCGGCGCCTTGCGCCGCCTGCTGACGTTGTGCGCCGCCAGCCCGTGGATTGCCGAGCAAATTGCGCTCTACCCGCTGTTGCTCGACGAACTGCTCAATGAAGGCCGCTTGTTCAGCCCGCCCCTGGCCCCAGAGCTGGCCAGCGAGTTGCGCGAACGCCTGACGCGCATCCCCGAGGACGACCTGGAGCAGCAGATGGAAGCGCTGCGCCACTTCAAGCTGGCGCACAGCCTGCGCGTGGCGGCTTCGGAAATCAGCGGCAACCTGCCGCTGATGAAAGTCAGCGACTACCTGACCTGGCTGGCCGAAGCCATCCTCGACCAGGTGCTTGCCCTGGCCTGGCGCCAGACCGTGGCCCGCCACGGCCAGCCCAAGCGCAGCGACGGCAGCCTGTGCGACCCAGGGTTCATCATCATTGGTTACGGCAAGGTCGGCGGCCTGGAACTGGGCCATGGCTCGGACCTGGACCTGGTGTTCATCCACGACGGCGACCCGCAGGCGGAAACCGACGGCACCAAGCCTATCGACAGTGCGCAGTTCTTCACCCGCCTGGGCCAGCGCATCATTCACCTGCTGACCACCCAGACCAACTCGGGCCAGCTGTACGATGTGGACATGCGCCTGCGCCCGTCCGGTGCTTCTGGCCTGCTGGTCAGCTCGCTGGGCGCATTCGAGCGCTACCAGCAGAACGAGGCCTGGACCTGGGAGCACCAGGCCCTGGTGCGGGCCCGCGTGCTGGTAGGTTGCAAGCAGGTGGGCACGGCATTCGAAGGCGTGCGCGCCAACGTGCTGGGCCAGGCGCGCGACCTGGAAAAACTGCGCACCGAAGTGAGTGAAATGCGCGCCAAGATGCGCGGCAACCTCGGTACCAAGGCCACGGCTGCCGGTACCGCAGCCAACGCCTTCGAGGCCGGTGTGCCCTTCGATATCAAGCAGGATGCCGGCGGTATCGTCGATATCGAATTTATGGTGCAATACGCCGCTTTGGCCTGGTCCCACGACCATCCGGCCATACTGCGATGGACCGATAACATCCGCATTCTGGAAGAGCTGGAGCAGGCGAGCCTGATGCCGGCCAGTGACGCGGTGCTGTTGCGTGAAGTGTACAAGGCGTTCCGCTCGGCCTCGCACCGCCAGGCCTTGCAGAAGGAGGCCGGGGTGATCGATGCGACGCAGTTTGCCGATGAACGCCGCGAAGTGCGGCGGATATGGGGTGAACTGGGTTTGACCTGAAGGCGCCGCAGGCCATGTGGGAGCGGGTTTACCCGCGAAGCAGGCACCGCGGTGTCTGGCACGGGCTTCGCCCGTGTTCGCGGGTGAACCCGCTCCCACAGGGGCTGCGATCAGCCATGGATCTGCCTGAGTGGTACACTGTCCGCCACATAGCCTGAATATAAAGAGGGGAGGCCAGGCTGTACCGCAGCCTGTAGCCTCCCCGAGCGTTTCTGGACTAAGCATGAGAATACTGATCATTGGCCCCAGCTGGGTCGGCGACATGGTGATGGCGCAGACCTTGTTCCAGTGCCTGAAACAGCAGCACCCCGACTGCGTGATCGACGTGCTGGCACCCGAGTGGAGCCGGCCGATCCTGGAGCGTATGCCCGAAGTACGTCAGGCCCTGAGCTTCCCGCTCGGCCACGGCGCACTGGAGCTGGCTACGCGTCGGCGCATCGGCAAATCCCTGGCCGGCCAGTACGACCAGGCCATCCTGCTGCCCAACTCGCTGAAGTCGGCCTTGGTGCCGTTCTTCGCTGGCATCCCCAAGCGCACCGGCTGGCGCGGCGAAATGCGCTTCGGTCTGCTGAACGATGTGCGCAAGCTGGACAAGGCCCGCTACCCGCTGATGATCGAGCGCTTCATGGCCCTGGCCTACGCGCCCGGCGCCGAGCTGCCGCAGCCGTACCCGCGCCCCAGCCTGCAGATCGAAGCACAAAGCCGCGATGCTGCGCGGGCCAAGTTCGGCCTGGAGCTGGACCGCCCGGTGCTGGCGCTGTGCCCGGGCGCCGAGTTCGGCGAAGCCAAGCGTTGGCCGGTCGAGCATTACGCTGCCGTGGCCGATGCGATGATCCGCCAGGGCTGGCAGGTGTGGCTGTTCGGCTCGAAGAACGATCACCCGGTTGGCGAGCAGATCCGTGACCGTCTGATCCCGGGGTTGCGCGAAGAATCGTCCAACCTGGCCGGTGAAACCTCGCTGGCCGAGGCCATCGACCTGATGTCCTGTGCCCATGCCGTGGTGTCCAACGACTCTGGCCTGATGCACGTCGCCGCCGCGCTGAACCGCCCGCTGGTGGCGGTGTACGGCTCCACCTCGCCCGGCTTTACCCCGCCGCTGGCGGACCAGGTGGAGGTGGTGCGCACCGGTATCGAGTGCAGCCCATGCTTCGACCGTACCTGCCGCTTCGGCCACTACAACTGCCTGCGCCTGCTGGAGCCGGGCAAAGTCATCGCCGCCCTGCACAGCCTGAGCGGGCCGGACCTGATCGATACCGTGGCCGAGGTCGACTAAGTGCGGGTACTGATCATCAAGACCTCGTCGCTGGGTGATGTGATCCACACCCTGCCGGCGCTTACCGATGCCGCCCATGCCATCCCGGGCATCCGTTTCGACTGGGTGGTGGAGGAAGGCTTTGCCGAAATCCCCAGCTGGCACCCTGCGGTCGACCAGGTTATCCCGGTGGCCATTCGCCGCTGGCGCAAGAACCTTTGGCAAACCCTGAAAAGTGGTGAGTGGAAGGCGTTCAAGCAGCGTGTGCGCGCGTGCAAGTACGACCTGGTGATCGACGCCCAGGGCCTGGTCAAGTCGGCTTGGCTGACCCGCTACGTGAAGGCCCCGGTCGCCGGCCTGGACCGTTACTCGGCCCGCGAAGGCTGGGCCAGCCGCTTCTATGACCGGCGCCTGTCGGTTGCCACCGGCCAGCACGCGGTGGAGCGTGTGCGCCAGCTGTTCGCCATGGCCCTGGCCTACGACTTGCCAGAAGGCATTGGCGATTACGGGCTGGACCTGGAGCGCCTGCAACTGCCGCCCGCCGCGCCTTATGTGGTGTTTTTGCATGGCACCACCTGGGCGACCAAGCACTGGCCCGAAGCCTACTGGCGCGAGCTGGCCGAGCGCATGGGCCGGCGCAAGCTGGAAGTGCGCCTGCCCTGGGGCAACCCGGCCGAGAAGGCGCGGGCCGAGCGCATTGCCCAGGGCTTGAACAACTGCCAGGTGCTCCCCAAATTGAACCTTGCCGGCGTTGCCCGTGTATTGGCGGCGGCAAAAGCTTGTGTGGCGGTCGATACCGGCCTTGGCCACCTGGCAGCGGCACTCGATGTGCCGACCATTTCGCTGTTCGGCCCGACCAACCCGGGCCTGACCGGTGCCTACGGACGGACCCAGATTCACCAGGCCAGTGACTGGCCTTGCGCTCCCTGCCTGCAGAAGAAGTGCACCTATAAACCGAGCGTAGACGACCTGCGCCGGTTCGATCTGAAACGCGAGTGGCCGCTGTGCTTCACTCGCCTGAATCCCGAGCATGTGGCGGGCCGCTTGAGCGCGTTGCTGCTGGCTGAGGATGTCCGTTGATGCAACTGGCTTTCGTGCTTTACAAATATTTCCCCTTCGGCGGGCTGCAGCGCGATTTCATGCGCATTGCCCTGGAATGCCAGAAGCGGGGCCACCAGATCCGTGTGTACACGCTGATCTGGGAGGGTGACATTCCGCCTGGCTTCGAAGTGCTGGTGGCGCCGGTGAAGGCCATTTTCAACCACCGCCGCAACGAGAAGCTCAGCGCCTGGATGGCCGCCGACCTGGCCAAGCGCCCGGTCGACCGCCTGATCGGCTTCAACAAGATGCCGGGGCTGGACGTGTACTACGCCGCCGACGGCTGCTTCGAAGACAAGGCGCAGACCCTGCGTGGTGGCCTGTACCGCCGCTGGGGCCGCTACCGGCACTTTGCCGAGTACGAGCGTGCGGTGTTCGGCAAGGACGCCCACACCGAAGTGCTGATGATTTCCGAGGTGCAGCAGCCGCTGTTCATCAAGCATTACGGCACCCCGGTGGAGCGCTTCCACCTGCTGCCGCCGGGCATTTCCCAGGACCGCCGGGCGCCGGCCAACGCCGCTGAGATCCGCGCCGAGTTCCGCAAGGAATTCAACCTGGGCGATGACGACCTGTTGCTGGTACAGATTGGCTCGGGCTTCAAGACCAAGGGTGTCGACCGCAGCCTCAAGGCGTTGGCCGCGCTGCCCTCGGCCCTGCGCAAACGCACGAAGCTGATGGTGATTGGCCAGGACGACCCCAAGGTGTTCCAGTTGCAGAGCGCCACCCTGGGCCTGGGCGACCAGGTGCAGTTCCTCAAGGGCCGCAGCGACATCCCGCGCTTCCTGCTGGGTGCCGACCTGCTGATTCACCCGGCGTACAACGAGAACACCGGTACGGTGCTGCTTGAAGCGCTGGTGGCTGGCCTGCCGGTGCTGGTGTCCAAGGTGTGCGGCTACGCCCACTACATTGCCGAGGCCGACTGCGGCCTGGTGCTGGACGAACCATTCGAACAGGAACAGCTCAACGGCTACCTGCAACGCATGCTTGAAGACCCGCAGGCCCGCGCCAGCTGGTCGCGCAACGGCCTGGCGTTTGCTGAAACCGCCGATCTGTACAGCATGCCGCAGCATGCTGCCGATGTGATCCTGGGGCAGAAAACCGCATGAAGCTGATACTGGCCGAACCCTTCAAGCGCCTGTGGGCCGGGCGTGATGCCTTCGACGCCGTGGAGGCGCTGCAAGGCGAGGTCTATCGCGAGCTGGAAGGGCGCCGCACGCTGCGTACCGAAGTGGCTGGCGAGGGCTTTTTCGTCAAGATCCACCGCGGCATCGGTTGGGGCGAGATCTTCAAGAACCTGCTCACCGCCAAGCTGCCGGTGCTGGGTGCCGGCCAGGAATGGCGGGCTATCCAGCGCCTGCACGAGGTGGGTGTGCCGACCATGACCGCCGTCGCCTATGGCGAGCGTGGCAGCAACCCGGCCACGCAGCACTCGTTCATCATCACCGAAGAGCTGGCGCCGACCATCAGCCTGGAAGACTTAAGTATCGACTGGGTCAAGCAACCGCCTGAGCCGCGCCTGAAGCGTGCGCTGATCGCCGAAGTGGCGAAGATGACCGGCGGCATGCACCGCGCCGGGGTCAACCACCGCGACTGCTACATCTGCCACTTCTTGCTGCACACCGACCGCCCGGTGACGGCGGATGACTTCAAGCTGTCGGTCATCGACCTGCACCGCGCCCAGACCCGCGCGACCATCAGCCGCCGCTGGCGCGACAAGGACCTGGCCGCGCTGTACTTCTCGGCGCTGGACATCGGCCTTACCCAGCGCGACAAGCTGCGCTTTTTGCGGGGTTACTTCCAGCGCCCGCTGCGCCAAGTGCTGAAGGACGAAGCGCCGTTGCTCGCCTGGCTGGAGCGCAAGGCGCAGAAACTCTACGATCGCAAGCAGCGCTACGGGGATGCACTCTGATGGCGGGTTGGACACTGGCGCCAGGCTATGAACACCTGGCGGTGGACTTCGGCAGCCTCGATGCGGTATTTGCCCTGCAAGGCGAACGCCTGACCCGCGACCCGCTCAGCGAAGTGGTGCGCATCGAGCGAGACGGGGTCAATTACTACGTCAAGCGCTACACCGGGGCTGGCAAGCACATGCGCCGCTACCTGGGCCGGCCGCGTATCAAGGCCGAATGGCAGAACCTCAAGCAGTTCGCCAAGTGGGGTATCCCTACCGCCGAAGTGGTGGCCTGGGGCCTGGAGCGCAATGGCCTGGCCTTTGGTCGCGGGGCTATGATCACCCGCGAGCTGCCGAACACCGAAGACCTGTCTGCGCTGGCCGAACGCAACGATGCACGCCTGGCGGACCGGGCCTGGGTTGACCATGTCAGCCGTCAGCTGGCGCGCCATACCCGGGTGATGCACGAGCACCGCTTTGCTCACAATGACCTGAAGTGGCGCAACCTGCTGGTCGACGACCAGGGCACGCTATTCTTCATCGACTGCCCCACCGGCGACTTCTGGCGCGGCTTCATGTGGCGGCACCGGATGATCAAAGACCTGGCCTGCCTGGACAAAGTGGCCAAATACCACCTGTCGGCCACCCAGCGCCTGCGTTTCTATCTGCAGTACCGTGGCCGCGACCGGCTGAATGTGCGTGACAAGAAACGCATTCGTCAGGTGCTGGGCTTTTTCGAGGGAAGGGAATGACCGATTACCTGGCCAGCGCGGACCTCGCGCTGCTCAAGCGCCATGGCCTGGACGACTTCGAGGCGCTGTGGGCGCTGCAACTGGACGCCGTGGACGAACCCAACACCGGCCGTGGCGGCTGGAGCAGCGTGTTCCGCCTGGAGCTCGAAGGCAAGGGCTACTACCTCAAGCGCCAGAGCGACTACCTGACCCGCACCTTGCACCGGCCGTTTGGCGAGCCCACTTTCGCCCGCGAATTTCGCAACATCAGCCGCTACCAGAAGCTGCACATCCCTGCCTTGCAGGCGGTGTTCTATGGCGAGCGCAAGCAGGGCGGCAAGCACCGGGCCATCCTGATGACCCGCGCGCTGGACGAGTGGGCCGACCTCGACAGCCTGCTGGCGCAGTGGCCACAACTGGGCGATGCCGAACGCAAAGGTATCCTGCAGGCGTGCGGCCAACTGGCGCGCACCCTGCACAACGCCGGCCAGGTGCATGGCTGCTTCTACCCCAAGCACATTTTCTTGCGCCAGCGCCGTGAAGGCTGGGACGCGCAACTGATCGACCTGGAAAAGACCCGGCCATTATTGTTCGGCATGCGCGACCGCCTCAAGGACCTGGAGCCGCTGCTGCGCCGCGCCCGGGCCTGGAGCGAGGCCGATGTGCGCACGGTGCTGGCGACCTACCTGGGGCAGCCGGCTGACAGCACGCTGGTCGATGACTGGCTGCAACGTCTGACGCAACGGCGTCGTGAGAAAGAGGCCCGCTGATGCGTTTGTCTGAACTGAAGGATGCCGGGCGCAGCCCGTCGTTGCCCCTGAGCATCACCTTGGCGGATGCCGCCGGCAGCGCTGACCTGCAACTGCTCAGCCTGCTGCGCGTGCTTCCAGGCCAGCGGTATGTTGGCGCGGGTGTGTGGCGCGGTACCCCGGTGCTGGCCAAGCTGCTGGTGGGCGGTAACGCCGCCCGGCATTTCCAGCGCGAACTGCAAGGTGTGAAGCTGCTGGCCGAGCAAGGCCTGACCACGCCAAAACTGTTGGCCGATGGCCTCAAGGAAGGCGAGGGCGGCTGGCTGCTGTTCGAGTTCCTTGACGGTGCCCAAAGCCTGGCCGATGCCTGGGCGGCGGTGGAAAACCTGCCGGTGTTGGCTGACGAACAGCACCTGGTGTTGGGCGAAGCGCTGACTGCTGTCGCGCACATGCACGCCCAGGGCCTGTGGCAAGAAGACCTGCACCTGGACAACCTGCTGCGCCAGGGCGGCAAGCTGTACCTGATCGATGGGGCCGGCATCAAGGCCGAAACGCCGGGCCAGCAGCTGTCACGCCCACGGGTACTGGAAAATCTCGGCGTCTTCTTTGCCCAGCTGCCCAAGCGCCTGGAACCGTTTATCGAAGAGCTGTTGGTGCACTACCTGCTGGCCAACGCCGAGCATGCGTTGCCACTGGAAGCCCTGCAAAAGCAGGTGGACAAGGTGCGCAACTGGCGCCAGAAGGACTACCTGGACAAAGCGGGCCGCGAGTGCAGCCTGTTCAGCGTCCAGCGCAGCCTCTCGGGCTTGCAGGCAATCCGCCGCAGTGAGGTGCAGGCCATGCAGCCTGTGCTGGAGCAGGCAGATGCGCTGATCGACAAGGGCCACCTGTACAAGACCGGTGGCGCCGCCAGCGTGGCGCGTATCGAGGTGAACGGTCGCAAGCTGGTGCTCAAGCGCTACAACATCAAGAACACCGCGCACTGGTTCAAGCGCTTCTGGCGCCCTAGCCGGGCCTGGCATTCGTGGATCGAAGGCCACCGCCTGGAGTTCCTCGACATCGCCACGCCCAAGCCGTTGGCGGTGCTGGAGCAACGGGTCATGGGGCTGCGCAGCCGTGCCTACCTGGTCACCGAGTATGTCGATGGCCCGGACCTGACGGCATGCTTTGCACCCTACGTTGAAAACGGCGATGCGCCCGAGGAGCAGGTGGATGCCCTGGTGCAGGTGATGCAACAGCTGATTCGCGAACGCATCAGCCATGGCGACTTCAAGGGCCACAACTTGTTCTGGGACAATGGCCGGTGGTCGCTGATCGACCTTGATGCCATGTGCCAGCACGCCACCCAGCTCAGCTTCGCCCCGGCCTATGCCCGTGACCGGGCACGGCTGTTGCGCAACTGGCCGAGTGGCAGTGCCTTGCACCAGCGGCTGGACCGTTTATTGCCGAAGCTGGGTGAGTGAGGCCTGCGGTTCGGCCATTCAGCGGGCTGGCAGTGGCTGATCTGGCAATGCCAGCCAGTCGCTGCTGCGCCCCGCTTGGCGAACGCGTATCAGCCACTGGCCGTTCTCGTGGCGCAGCACTGCCCACGGCACTACGCCGGCGCTGCTGGCTACGGCAATCTGCAAATGGTAACGGTCCGGCAGCAGGTGGCGGCGTACAGGTAACTGGCCGCCCTTGAGCACCAGGTACAGTTGATCGTCAGCCTGGTAGAGCCCTTGTTCGACGTTCAGCGGTGTGCCCGCCAGTGGCGCTTGCAGGTAGCAGTCCTGCAGCAACTGCTTAAGGTCGGGCAGCCCGTCATACCACTGCAGGGGAGAGTCGATTACCCATTGCCCGTCGGCTTTGCGCTTGAGCGGCTGATGCAGGTAGGCATCCGGCTGGTCAGGGTCGATGGCCCGCCAGCGGTAGCCGTCGAAACTCACCTGGTAGTAGCGGTTGTCGTTGTCCTTGACGAAGTACAGCGACAGCCCGCCAAACGCCGTGCGCTGTTCGTACACCCCTTCACCGTAGATCCCGTCTATGCGATAGCGCAGGTTGCTGGTGTCCGGTTGCGCCTGGAGGCGCGCAGGCAACGGCAATGGCGGTTGTTTGGGCATGCCGCGCAACGAACGTCGCAGCAGGCCGGAGCCGACATAACTGATCGCTGCATCATTGAGGTAGCTGAAAGCATTGTAGGCGTGGCGCATCACCCCTTCGGCATCCTCCTGCTTGAAGGCCTCGACGCCGTCCCAGATCTCGATGGCCATGCGGCCGATCGACAACGTCATCAGGGCGTGGTTGGGTAGTAGCAGACTGATGAAGTCCACCAGGCGCCAGCTCAGTGCGATGACCGACTGCGCATTCACTTCCTGGGTCGTCATGCTGTCGGCATCGGCCTGGGCGATCAGCGCTTTGACTTCGGCCAGGTAATAGACGAAGAACAGGTCATCGTTCACCGCCGGGGTTTTCACATGCGTGCCCAGGCG
Source organism: Pseudomonas putida S13.1.2 (assembly GCF_000498395.2). Classification (NCBI taxonomy): domain Bacteria; kingdom Pseudomonadati; phylum Pseudomonadota; class Gammaproteobacteria; order Pseudomonadales; family Pseudomonadaceae; genus Pseudomonas; species Pseudomonas putida. Next base: position 4,630,139 of record NZ_CP010979.1, on the reverse strand, counting down.
CCCTTTGTCCAGAAGGCGCTGCACCTTGTCGGCAGGAAGCAATGGCAGGCGCTGTGCCACGTACGCTTTCAGCCCGGGCTGCAGGCGCAAGGTCCGAAGCAGTTCACGCGGTGTGCGAAAGCGGCGCCAGGCCCTGCGGTCCGGGGCATCCGGCGTATACAAAACGCATGCCTGGGACTTGTAGGTCGCGCTATTGAGCAGCAGCACGCCCTGCAAGGTATGGCCCATGATGTTGAACTGCCGAACCGTGACCGGGTAGCCGGCTACCGGGGCACGCAAGGCATTGTGCGGTTGGTCCAGCACTGCGCAAACCCAGCTGTAACCATGCTCGAAAGGGTCATCGCCGAAATGCCCGGCATAGCGCGCTTTGACCGCTTCTGCGCGCATGCGCGCCAGGTTTACCCGGCTGTGTGCGGCCTGGCGCCACTTGCCCGCCCTGGAGCTGATGAGCTGGGTGTGCAGGTACTTGGCATAACTGTCACCCACGTTCAGTTCCCGGATCATGTTCTTCACATAGTGCGGCGTGAGCGCGGCGGGCAACGCACCCCCCCGGGCGTGGACGATGCGCGCGGTAAGCCAGTAGTCGGTGTCGAACCATGGCAGGTTCTTCAGCGCCAGTTGCTCGAGCGTGTTGCTTTCCTCGACCATCTCCACCATCTCATTGCCCACGCGTTGCATGCCGGCATAGGCCAAATAGGAGGAGGTGGCGAAGGGATGCATGACAGCGCCGGTGCGGCGGGCGCGGACGACACTGACCTGAATTTCGCCAGGGTCCGTGTCGTAGCTCAGGTCATGGCTCAGGCGCTCGCGCAGGCGTGCATTGGCCCAGGACAGCAGGCTGTTGCGCTGCTTGAAATCATTGAGGCTCAGCACTCCGGGGGCTGCCGCCCGCTCGGCGGTTGCCACCAGCTCCTGCACAGCCTGCATGATATGGCTCAAGCCTTGCGCGGAGGTGTTGCGCAGCCAGTTTGGCAGGTTCTTTTCCAGCAGTTGCGAATAGCGTGTCTGCACGCTGGGTTTGGCACCGACTTCGTGCCGAAGCGCCATGGCCCTACTCAAGCGGGTGTGCTGGTCGGCTGTGTGACTGCCCCACAAACCGGGTTCAGTCAAGCGCTGGCGCTGGGCCTCGATCACGCAGTCGACCTGGGCCCCCAGCAGGCTGTCGGCGTACCAGTCATAGCGCAGGCGTTGTGACCGGCGAGCGCGGTCTGCCTGTTCATCAAGGTACAGGTGCAGCAGTGGCTTGCTCTGCAGCGGATCCTCCAGGCGTTCGCAAAGCTCTTTGTGCAGTGCGGCAAGGGACTCGAAGGCCTCGATACCTTGGGACAGGCTGCACAGCAAGGCACTCCCTGCGGAGTCTTCAGCCGTGAGCATTTGGCCCTCGACGGTACTGGCAACGATGACCAGAGTGCCTGGCAGGTAGCTGCGCCAGTTTGGCCGCCGGTTTTCCAGCAGGACGCGGTAGACCTGTGGCCGTTCGGCCAGAGGCAGGTGCCGGCGTTGTGAGGGCAGTGGCTTCTCCAGGCAAGTGCGCAACAGTTCGGCCTGCCCGTTGCCCAAGGTCTGGTCGGCGACGCGCAATTCGATCTCGGTCAGCATCAGTGCCTTGCGCAGTGTCAGCAACAGCTGTCTGCGCGTGTTGCCTTGCTCATCGGCCGTGGCCCAGAAACTGGCCACCTCGCCGTGCAGCCAGGTGCGCGTGGCGGGGCTGATGGGCTGTTTGGGGTCGACGGTGGGGAGGCTATCGAGCAGGTCACCGATCTGTCGGTCGATCTGTTCCAGACGTTCGAGGGGGCGCATGGGGCTGATCCTTGATTGAGGAAAGCCCCATGCTTGGCAATACCCGCGGCTGCGGGGTGGTAGCCGGCTAGCGCCGCCGACGCCAGAACAGCCCGCGCAGGCTCAGCAGGGCCGGAAGGCCCAAACCGGCCCAGGCCAGCACATCCCAACCTCCGTCGCCCAGCAGGGCGGCGAACAGCCCCAGGAAGCCCAGCAGGGCAATCAACGCTGGCCAGGCGAAGAGGCGCGCAGTGGATTGCGACTTGTGGCTCATGTTCGCGTCTCTCTGGGTTTGCGCTGCTTGCCCCACCACAGGTAGAGGCCGCTGCCGAGCACGATGATGGTAAGCACGTCCAGTACGGCCCAGAGGATCTGCATCGGCCGGCCGCCGTAGTCGCCAAAATGCAGCGGCTGCGACAGGCCCAGCGCGTCCATGTACCAAGGGCGGTCGCCTACCGCAGTCACTTCAAGGGTGCGGGCGTCGATCAGCACCGGCGTGAACAGGTGCGAAGTGAGATGGGTGGAGCCGTTCATGAACACCGCGTAGTGGTGTTCGCTGGAAAAGCGCGTGCCGGGGAAGGCGATGAAGTCCGGGCGCATGCCGGGGGCGGCCTGTTCGGCAATCTCCAGCAGGCGGGTGGCTGGCGCGCGCTCGGTGAGCGGCGGGGCATCGCGGTAAGGCGCGACCATGGTGGCCAGGCTGTCGTTGCGCCAGGCGGCGATGACCAGGTCGGACAGGGCGCTGATCACCCCGGTCACGCCCACCGTCAACGCCCACGCCAGGGTGACCACGCCGAGCAGGTTGTGCAGGTCGAGCCAGCGCAGGCGGCGCGACTTTTCGTGGCGCACGGTGCCGAACGCCAGGCGGCGCATGAACGGCGCATAGAGCACGGTGCCGGAGACGATCGCGACAATGAACAGTATGCCCATGAAGGCCAGCAGCAGCTTGCCGGGCAAGCCGGCGAACATGTCCACATGCAGGCGCAGCATGACCATCATGAAACCGCCATTGGCAGCCGGCATGGCCACCGCTTCGCCGGTGCGGGCGTCGAGCATGAAGGTGTGCGACAGGTTGGGGTCGGTGTCGGCCGTGGCGGCGGTTATGGCGACCACGCCGTTGGGTTCGTCTTCGTCGTAGCCGAAGTACTGCATCACCTCGCCGGGGCGGTGCTGTTCGGCTTTCACTACAAGCTGCTGCAGGTCGAGGTGCGGGGTGCCTGCCGGCATCACGCGCAGTTCGGGGGCGTCGCCGAGCAGCTGTTCGAGTTCGTGGTGGAAGATCAGCGGCAGGCCGGTGAGTGCCAGCAGCAACAGGAACAGGGTACAGACCAGGCTGCTCCAGGTATGGATCACGGACCAGCGGCGGATGGTTGGGCTTTTCATCACGGTACCGATTTTTGTCTGTTGGTTCGTGGGGCTGCTGCGCAGCCCTTTCGCGACACAAGGCCGCTTCTACATGAGAATGCGATCCCCTGTAGGAGCGGCCTTGTGTCGCGAAAGGGCCGCAAAGCGGCCCCGCTCACTCAGAACTTGTAAGTGGCGCTGGCGACAACGCTGCGCTCATCGCCGTAGTAGCAGTAGTACGAGTCACAGGTAGAGAGGTAATCCTTGTTCAGCAGGTTGGTGGCATTGACCGCCACCGACGCGCCCTTCAGGCTGCTGTTCAGGCGACCCAGGTCGTAGTGCACCGACGCATCGAACACGGTGTAGGCCTTGGCCTTGCCCAGGTAGGTATTGGCCTGGTCACCGTAGGTATTGCCGGTATAACGCGCGCCCAGGCCGATGCCGAAGCCGTCGAGCACGCCCGAATGCCAGGTGTAGTCGCCCCAGACGGACGCCTGCTGGTTAGGCATCAGCTGCAAGCGGTTGCCTTTGAAATCGCCGTCCTGCACCTCGGACTTGGCCAGGGTGTAGGCGGCTATCACCTTCAGGTTTTCGGTAACATCGGAAACCGCTTCCAGCTCAAGGCCGCGGACTTTCACTTCGCCGGTCTGGCTGGTGATGGTCACACCACCGACGGTGTCGGTGACCGCGACGTTTTTCTGGGTCAGGTCATACACGGCCGCCGACAGCAGGGTGTTGGAGCCTGGCGGCTGGTACTTCACGCCCAGCTCCCACTGCTTGCCTTCGGTGGGTTTGAGCGGGTTAGTTGCCGACACACTGGCATTGCTGGACGGCTGGAACGACTCGGCATACGACAGGTACGGCACGAAGCCCGAGTCGAACACATAGCTGATGGCTGCGTTACCGCTGAATTTCTTGTCCCGCTGGGTACTGGTGGCGTCGTCCTGGTTGAAGAACTTGGTGCCGGTATGCACCCAGTCTTCACGACCACCCAGGGTCAGGCGCCAGTTGCCAAGTGCCATCTGGTCCTGCACATACAGGCCGGTCTGACGGGTTTTCTGGTTGTAGTCATAAAACGCGGTCGAGCGATCCGGGCGGGTGATCGGCAGCCCGTAGACTGGGTTGTTGACGTTGCTGTCCGGCACGTTGAAGCCGAAGATCGACAGGTAGTTGGTATTGACGCGCTGGTGGTCCAGGCCGATCAGCAGGGTGTGGGTAATGTCCCCGGTGGCGAAGTCGGCCTGGAAGTTGTTGTCCACCGCAAACTGGCTGATGTCTTCGTCGGTGTTGGTGGACATGCGGCTGACCGTGCCATCGTCTTGCACCGGGCCACCCGGCGCGTAGTAACTGCCAGGGGTGATGGTCTGGAACGACAGGTCCGACTTGGTGTAGCGCAGGTTCTGACGGAACTGCCACACGTCGTTGATCCGGTGTTCGAAGGCGTAGCCCAGCGCGTAGTAAGTGCGGTCGTAGAACTCGTAGTCCGGGTCACCCAGGTTCTTGTGGTGCGAGATCTTGCCGAACGGCATGTCGATCTTGGTGCCCTGGATCGGCCGGAACTGGCTGGTGGCGCCGGTATCGTCACGGGTGAACTGGGTCAGCAAGGTCAACGTAGTGTCTTCGTCGATGTTCCAGGTCAGGCTTGGCGCGATGTTGTAGCGCTTGTTGTCGATGTGGTCGATCTGTGTGCCGCTGTCGCGGATCACACCACTGACGCCGTACAGAAAGCGGCCTTCATCATCGATCTTGCCAGTGCTGGCAAAGTTGATCTGGCGATGGTTGTCGCTGCCATATTGCAGCTCGATCTCATGGGCGCTTTCGGCCTGCGGCCGGCGGCTGACCATGTCCAGCAGGCCGCCGGGCGGGGTTTGGCCATAAATCGAGGAGGCCGGGCCACGCAGCAGGGCGAGGCGGTCGAGGTTCCAGGTTTCGGCTTTGGGGTTGGCGTACACGCCGCGTGGCAGCGGCAGGCCATCGAGGAACTGGGTGGGCTCGAAGCCGCGCACGCGCATCCAGTCATACCGCGTGTCGCTACCGAAACTGGCCGACACGATACCCGGCATGTAGCGCACGGCGTCATCCAGGCTGTGCACGCCGCGGTCTTTCATCTGCTCGCGGGTGGCGATGGAGATGGAGCGGGGGGCCTCCACCAGCGCGGTGTCGGTCTTGGTGCCAGCGGCGGTGCGCTTGGCCAGGTAACCCTCTACCGGGCCCCAGGCACTTTCAGAAACGCTGGCGGCGTCCACGGTGGTTTCCGGTAGGGCCAGGGCGCCATCCGGCACGGCCACCAGGCTGTAGCTACCGACGCTGCTCTGTTGCAACTGCAGGCCGGTACCGCGCAGGGCTGCTTGCAGAGCGCCAAGGCCGTCGTACTGGCCGCTCACCGGGGCCGAGGTGCGGCCGCTGACCAGTGCCGGGTCGATGGCCAGGGCAATGCCGGCCTGGCTGGCGATCTGGTTGAGGGTGGTGGCTAGCGGCGCGCTGGGCAGGTTGTAGGCGCGGGCAGTGGATTGCTCGGCGGCGAACAAGGCGGGGCTTGCCAGCGGGGCAGCCAGGCCGATGGCCAGGGCCATCAAACTGGGGCGCAGGATACGATCAACGGCACGGGACATGCGGCGGTTCCTCGACGGGTAAGTGCTTGCTGCTTCCTTGCCGAGCGAGAATTGAAAAGTGACAGGGTGAATCTGAAAAATATTGAGAATTATTTGAAATGAATATTTGCCTGCACTGGCCTCTTCGCGGGTGAACCCGCTCCCACAGGGACCCCACGGGGCCAGGCACTGTGAAACACCTGTGGGAGCGGGTTCACCCGCGAAGAGGCCGTTACAGGTCTACTTGGGAACGACGTTCACCCACCACTGGGTATGCCGCTCGATCTTCACCGGCAAGGCCGGTACCAACGACTCCAGCGCCAGATTGGTGTCGGTCAGCGGGAAGCTGCCGGTCACTCGCAGGTCGGCGACTTGCTCGTCTACCCCGAGGTAGCCGCTGCGGTATTTGCCAAGTGCGGCCAGCAGGTCGCCCAGGCGCACGTTGTCCACCACCAGCATGCCGCGGGTCCAGGCATCGGCACCGGCAGGCACGGTGCCCATCTTGCCGAGGCCGTTGGCATTCATCAGCACCTGCTGGCCTTCGCGCAGCACTTGCTCGTCGCCACTGTTGTGCGGCATGGCAGCAACCGAGGCTTGCAGCACTTCCAGGCGCGTACCACCGGCTTCGCGGCGCACCAGGAAGCGCGTGCCAAGGGGGCGCAGGCGACCGTCGTCGGTGCGTACCAGCAGCGGGCGCGGGTCCTGGTGGCCGGTTTCGACCGAGATTTCGCCCTGGTGCAGCACGATTACCCGCTGCTCGCCCGCGTAGTCGATGTCTACGGCGGTGTGCGTGTTCAGGCTCAGCAGGGTGCCGTCTTCCAGGCGCAGGGTTCGCAGTTCGCCGGTAGCGGTACGCTGGTCGGCCAGCCAGTAGCTTGGGGCCAGCGACGGTGCGCCGACCCAGGCCAGCAGCGAGCCGAGCAGGAACATGCCGGCCAGCCCGCCGCCCACTTTGCCGATGCGTCGACGCAGGCCGGCGCGTGATTGCAGCAAGGCCTGGCGTGCCGGGCCGGCTGCCGCACTGACGCGTTGGTCCATGGCGCCGAGCTGGCGCCAGGCACGCGCGTGTTCTTCGCTGGCGGCATGCCAGCGCATGAATTCGCTGCGTTCATCGGGCGTGCCGCTGGCGTCGCCCAGGCTGAGTTTCCAGGCGATGGCGTCTTCCAGTACCTGGGACGAAACCGGTGCATTGCTCACGTCGGTTCCCCGTACAGGGCCACATAGCACTGGCGCATGCCTTGGGCGATGTACTGGCGCACCCGCGATACCGAAACGCCCAGGCGCTCGGCGATTTCGGCATGGCCCATGCCGTCCAGGCGGTTGTGCAGGAACGCTGCGCGGGCTTTGCTCGAGAGCTTGCCGAGCAGGCGGTCGATGGCTTTGAGGTCTTCGAGAATAAGGTGCTGCACTTCTGGTGAAGGGTGTTCGGCTTCCGGGATCAGGGCCAGCTCGGCCAGGTAGGCCTGTTCCAGCGCGGCGCGGCGAAAGTGGTCGAACATCAGCCCCTTGGCCACGGCGGCCAGAAACGCACGGGGTTCACGGGGCGTGTCCAGCTGCTCACGGCCGAGCAGGCGCACGAAGGTGTCCTGGCTGAGGTCTTCGGCACGTTGGCGGCAGGCCATGCTGCGCTGCAGCCAGGCGAGCAACCAGCCGCGGTGGTCGCGGTATAGCGCACCGACCAGATCGGCGTGTGGGCTGTGTGCAGAAGACAAGCAGCGTCCCCCCGGAACGAATGCATTAACTAACGATAACTATTCTCGATTGTTGCAGAGGGGAGGGGGTGGGTGCAATGGACGCTTATCGGATTGCCATCATGGAAAAGCCCTACAACCCATGGCTGTGGGCTTGGCGCCGCCGCCACCCGCGCAACCGCTGCTCCAGCTGCAACGGGCTGTCCAGCTGCTGGCGCCGGGCCTGGCTGAACAGGATCAGCGCCAGCTCTGCGGTCACCTGGGCATCGGCACTGGCATGATGACGCTCCTCCACCTGCAAACCAAACCGCGCCACCCAGTCATCCAGCCCGGCCTCGCGCAGCACCGTGTCGGGGTTGAGCATCGGCGCCAGTTCGGCAACGTCGAGGAACAGTGACTGCAAGCGATGCCCAAGGCTCTCCTTCAGCGCACGGGCCAGCATGCGCTGGTCGAATGGCGCATGAAACGCCAGCACCGGGCTGTTGCCAATGAAATCGAGCAAATCGAGCAAGGCCTCGGCCGGGTCGCAACCGGCAGCCAGGGCGCTGGGGCCCAGGCCATGGATCAGCACGCTGGCGTTGGTCTTCTGCAAAGGCCGGTGCAGCGTACGCTCGAACTGCTGGGCAAAGTCGATGGCACCGTCCTCGATAGCCACTGCCCCGATCGACAATACCTGGTCACGGTTGGGGTTGAGGCCACTGGTTTCCAGGTCCAGCACCACCCATCGCTGTTCGCGCAGGGTACATACCCCCAGCGGCGCGGGCTTGGGCAACCGTGCCAGGCGCTGGCGTGTGGCGTGGTCCAGTTCGGGCGCGGTGGGGCGCAGCCAGGCGAACAGGCTCATAGCTGGTACCGCAGGCTCAAGCTGCTTTGCAGGCGCTGGGCCTGGCGCAGGGACTCGCGCAGGATGCGCCGGTCCAGGTGGTTGAGGCTGTCCGGGTCGAGCCGGTTGGAGTAGGGCAGGTTGTCGCGGGCCTGGCGCTGGTGCTGCTGCATCCGGGTTTGCTGGATGAAGTGGTAGGCCTCTTCATAGGCCGCGCCATCCAGTGGCTCGATCACACCCTTGGCTACCAGCTGGCGCAGCCGCTCCAGGGTATTGCAGGCACCGACGCCATTGGCCAATGCCAGTAGCCTGGCACCGTCGACGAAGGGCGTCAGGCCCTGAACCTTGAGGTCGAGGGTGGCGGCCTTGTCGTTGCCCTGGCGGGTCAGCACGAACTCGCGCAGGCGCCCCACCGGCGGGCGCTGGCGCAGGGCATTGTCAGCCAGCATGCGCTGGAAGATGCGGTTGTCGGCCACCTGGTCCAGCAGGCCCTGGCGCAGTTGCTCGCAACCTTGCTCATCGCCCCACACCACGCGCAGGTCGAAGTAGATGCTCGAACCCAGCAGGTTTTCCGGGCTGGCTTCGCGAACAAAGCCGGCAAAGCGCCGTGCCCACTCGCTGCGCGACAGGCACAAGTCAGGGTTGCCGGCCATGACGTTGCCCTTGCACAGGGTAAAGCCGCACTGGGCCAGGCACTGGTTGATGTATTGCGCGAGCGGCAGCAGGCGGGCACGAACGGCATCGGCCTCAGCGCTGTCGGCAGCTTCGAAGAGGATGCCATTGTCCTGGTCGGTGTGCAGGGTCTGTTCGCGGCGCCCTTCGCTGCCAAAGCACAACCAGCTGAACGGCACGCCTGGGTCGCCACGCTCGGCAAGCGCCAGCTCGATCACCCGGCACACGGTGTGGTCGTTGAGCAGGGTGATGATCTGGGTGATCTGCGTGGACGATGCGCCATGGGCCAGCATGCGCTCCACAAGCTGGCTGATTTCCCCGCGCAGCGAGACCAGGGTGTCCAGCCGGGGCGCATGGCGGATGGTGCGCGCCAGGTGCACCAGGTCGACCCGTTGCAGCGAGAACAGGTCGCGCTCGGAAACCACCCCGCACAGGCGCCGGTTTTCCACCAGGCACACGTGGGCGATATGCCGCTCGGTCATGGCCATGGCCGCGTCGAAAGCGCTGGCCTGAGGGCTGAGGTAGAAGGGTTTGACCGTCATGTGCCGCTCGATGGGGGCGCCCAGGTCGGCATCCGCCGAGGCCACCACCTGGCGCAGGTCGCGCAGGGTGAAGATGCCGGTGGGGTAGCGCTGCGGGTCGATCACCACGATGCTGCCGACCTGTTGCTCGTGCATCAGCCGCACGGCCTCGCGCAGGGACGTGTCGCCAGTGCACACCACCGGGTGACGCATGGCCAGTTCACCCAGGGGGGTGTTCAGCGAGTACTGGGTGCCGAGGGTTTCCACGGCACGCTGTCGTACCTGCTGGTTGACCTGGTCGAGCAGGCTGCTGACCCCGCGCAGGGCAAAATCCCGAAACACTTCAGACATCGAGAACACGCGGATGAACGCGGCCTTGTTCAACTGCAGGCAGAAGGTATCTTCACCGGCCAGGTGCTCGGTGCGGGTGGCTCGCTCGCCCAGCAGGGCGGCCAGCGGGAAGCACTCGCCACTGGTGATTTCGAAGGTGGTTTCCACGCCAGGCTTGACCAGGTGCTGGCGCTCGCCAACCACGCGGCCCTGTTTGACGATGTAGAAGTGCTCGACCGGCCCGTCGGCAGGCTTGACGATGCTCTCGCCGCAGGCATAGAAGCGCAGCTGGCATTGCTCGACCAGGTAGGCCAGGTGGCTGTGTTCCATCTGGTTGAACGGAGGGAAGCGCTGCAGGAACTGCAAGGTGCCCTGGATGTTCTGCAGTATTGCTGTCCTGCCCGCCTGGCTGTAGGCGTCATTTTTGCTCATGAAACTGACCGTATCGCTACGCCGAACTATATATATCTATATATAGGTGCCGGCCCTGTTGTTTTCTGCCTCCATGGTCGGCTTGCGGCGGGGTGGTGCCCATTGGACGTAAGTCTATGAACGCCCCTGTCAAAGACCCGACGAAAGGTGAATCGGGTGATGCAAGTAATGTGGTCCTAATGCTGAAGCGGAATTTTTGACGAGATGAGCATGCCTGAGCACACCGACATCCTGAGCGACGCCGAGCGTGAGGCATTGGCCGTGGTGAGTGCGCCTGTGGCACCCAGGCCGTTGGTGCTGGTGGTGGATGACAACGCGGTTAACCGCGAGGCGCTGATCGTGTACCTGAAAAGCCGGGGCATTGACGCGGTGGGGGCGGACGGGGCCGAGGAAGCCAGGCTTTACCTGCACTACCAGAAGCGCATCGCATTGATGATTACGGACTTGCGCATGCAGCCCGAAGATGGCCTGGACCTGATCCGCACGATTCGCGCATCGGAGCGCGCAGCGTTGTCGATCATCGTGGTGTCGGGCGACACCGATGTGGAAGAGGCGGTGGACGTGATGCACCTGGGGGTGGTGGATTTCCTGCTCAAGCCGGTGGACCTGGGAAAGCTGCTGGAACTGGTGAAGAAAGAACTGAAGATCGAGTAAGTAGTGGCCTGTTCCGGCCTCATCGCCGGCAAGCCAGCTCCCACAGGGACCGCACAGATTTCAAGGCCTGTGCAGTGCCTGTGGGAGCTGGCTTGCCGGCGAATGGGCCGCACAGCGGCCCCCGTTCGCAGGTGTTACTTACAACCCGTTACGCGCCTTGAACTCGCGGCGACGGCGGTGCAGCACCGGCTCGGTATAGCCGTTCGGCTGTTTGCCACCTTCTACCACCAGCTCTACAGCCGCCTGGAACGCGACGTTGTCGTCGAAGTTCGGCGCCATCGGGCGGTACAGGGCGTCACCGGCGTTCTGCTGGTCGACCACCACGGCCATGCGCTTGAGGCTTTCCAGCACCTGCTCCTGGCTGACCACACCATGGCGCAGCCAGTTGGCCAGCAGCTGGGCAGAAATACGCAGGGTGGCACGGTCTTCCATCAGGCCGACGTTGTTGATGTCCGGCACTTTCGAGCAACCCACACCCTGGTCGATCCAGCGCACCACGTAGCCGAGGATGCCCTGGGCGTTGTTGTCCAGCTCGTTGCGGATTTCTTCGTCCGACCAGTTGGTGTCGGCGGCCAGCGGGATGGCGAGGATGTCGTCCACCGATGCCGGGGTGCGCGAAGCCAGTTCACGCTGACGCGCCTGCACGTCCACCTTGTGGTAGTGCAGGGCGTGCAGGGTGGCGGCAGTTGGCGACGGTACCCAGGCGGTGTTGGCACCGGCCAGCGGGTGGGCGATCTTCTGCTCAAGCATGGCAGCCATCAGGTCGGGCATGGCCCACATGCCCTTGCCGATTTGCGCACGGCCTTGCAGGCCGGTGGCCAGGCCTACGTCGACGTTGTTGTTCTCGTAGGCGCCGATCCACTTCTCGTTTTTCATGGCGCCTTTGCGCACCACGGCGCCGGCTTCCATCGAGGTGTGGATTTCATCGCCGGTGCGGTCGAGGAAACCGGTGTTGATGAACGCTACGCGCTCGGCGGCTGCCTTGATGCAGGACTTGAGGTTGACCGTGGTACGGCGCTCCTCGTCCATGATGCCGACCTTGACGGTGTTGCGCGGCATGCCCAGCAGGTCTTCGACCTGGCTGAAGATTTCGGCGGCGAAGGCGACTTCTTCCGGGCCGTGCATCTTCGGCTTGACGATATACACGCTGCCGCTGCGGGTGTTCTTGCGGCTGGTGTTGCCGTTGAGGTTGTGCAGGGCGATCAGGTTGGTGAACAGGCCGTCCTGGATGCCTTCGGGGATCTCGTTGCCTTGGGCATCGAGGATCGCCGGGTTGGTCATCAGGTGGCCAACGTTGCGCACGAACAGCAGCGAACGGCCATGCAGGGTGACGCTGCCGCCATTGGGCGCGGCGTACTCGCGGTCCGGGTTCATGGTGCGGGTGAAGGTTTTGCCACCCTTGCTCACGCTTTCGGCCAGGTCGCCTTTCATCAGGCCCAGCCAGTTGCGGTAGACGATTACCTTGTCGTCGGCGTCGACGGCGGCGACCGAGTCTTCGCAGTCCATGATGGTGGTCAGTGCCGATTCCATCAGGATGTCTTTGACGCCAGCGGCGTCGGTGCTGCCAACCGGGGTGCTGGCATCGACCTGGATTTCGAAGTGCAGGCCGTTGTGCTTGAGCAGCACGGCGGTCGGTGCGGCGGCGTCACCGTGGAAGCCGATAAGCTGGGCGTCGTCACGCAGGCCGCTGTTGCTGCCGCCTTTGAGGGCAACAACCAGCTTGCCGCCGTCGATGCGGTAGCCGGTGGAATCGACGTGCGAACCGGCGGCCAGTGGCGCGGCTTCGTCGAGGAAGGCGCGGGCGAAGGCGATGACCTTGTCCCCACGCAGCTTGTTGTAACCCTGGCCTTTTTCGGCGCCGCCTTCATCGCTGATGGCGTCGGTGCCGTACAGGGCGTCATACAGCGAACCCCAGCGGGCGTTGGCGGCGTTCAGGGCGAAGCGGGCGTTCATTACCGGCACCACCAGCTGCGGGCCGGCCATGTGGGCGATTTCTTCGTCCACGTTCTGGGTGGTGGCCTGGAAATCGTCGGCTTGTGGCAGCAGGTAGCCGATTTCCTGGAGGAATGCCTTGTAGGCTACGGCATCGTGTGCCTGGCCTTTGCGTGCCTGGTGCCAGGCGTCGATCTTGGCTTGCAGCTCGTCGCGCTTGGCGAGCAGGGCTTTGTTCTTTGGAGCGAGGTCATTGATGATCTTCTCTGCACCTGCCCAGAACTGCTCGGCGACGATGCCGGTCCCGGGGATGGCTTCGTTGTTCACGAAGTCGTACAGGACCTTGGCGACCTGAAGGCCACCGACTTGAACGTATCCAGTCATTGCTTGCCTCACTCTGCTCAGCTATTTCGCTCTTCTGTATTAAGCCTGTAGCGCTTCTCTAAACACGGCACCAGTGCGTGCCCCCGGGTTGTACCGGGCGCGGCTGGGTGCGGCTTGCCAGACAGGCCGGCAGGCAGTGTGCGTATTTTCACAGGCGCCTTGGCAGACATCCAAACGACGTTTTGTAGTCCGCGCCACGGGATACTACATGAAGCAGTAGGCGGGGCAAAATCAGACTAAAAGCGCCGTTATGCGACCCGTTGGTCGCGTATGGTCACGCTGGGAGTGGGTATGTTCGCAAAAAACAGGTGGATTGTTCCAGATAAATCTTGAAACAGTACACGATTCGTTGTGCTGGCCGCCCTGCGGCAGGTTGCCGCGCCTTGCCTATACTGACCCGATCCCCCGATTTTCTGCCGCCGGGCGCGGCCCGACACGAGGAAGGGCTTGTGGATCATCTTGTACTGACTGTTATCGCCCCTGACAAGGCCGGCCAGGTCGAACGCATTGCCCAGTGCATCGCCGACCACAGTGGCAACTGGCTGGAAAGCCGCATGTCGCGTATGGCCGGGCAGTTTGCCGGTATCTTGCGGGTGGCGGTGCCGGCTGAGAACTACGCTGAACTGGTGGCGTCCTTGCAGGGGCTGGCCCGGTATGACATTCGGGTGCTGATTGCCGAGAGCGGCATCGAGCCGTCGTGTAACTGGAAGCCGATTGCGATGGAGCTGGTGGGGAATGACCGGCCGGGGATCGTGCGGGACATTACCCGGTTGCTGGCGGATCTGGGGGTGAACCTTGAGCGGTTTACCACTGAGGTGCGGCCGGCACCGATGAGCAGTGAGCCGCTGTTTCATGCCGATGCATTGCTGGCGCTGCCGCTGACCCTTTCGCTGGATGAACTGCAGCAGAAGCTGGAGAGCCTGGCGGATGATTTGATGGTGGAGTTGAAGTTGCGGGCGGAGGATTGATTCGGGATTGCCGGGGCCGCTTTGCGGCCCATCGCGACACAAGGCCGCTCCTACAGGGGAATGCATAACCTTAGTGGAAGCGGCCCCTTGCGGTTATCCCGATATCACGGGGAAGGCCCTGTGGATAACCTGGGGGCGTACCTCTCCAGCCCAGGCCCTCTGTGCCCTGCGTAGTTTTGATCAAAAAACACCCAATAATCAGCAGCTTGTGCACAAAGCACGGGGACGAGGGTGTGGATAACCTTTGGAGATGTTTCTGCAGACCACGAACCGCATGGCCTGCAGAGTTTTGATCGTTTTTTGATCAGCTGCGCTTGCGCAGATTCATCCACGCATCGACGCTGTAGATCGCCAAACCTGCCCAAATGAACATGAACGCCACCAACGTGCTCGACGACAAATGCTCATCGAACAGCAGTACGGCCTGCAACAGCACCAGGGTAGGTGCCAGGTACTGCAGGAAGCCCAGGGTGGTATACGGCAGGTGCCGGGCCGCAGCGTTGAAGCACACCAGCGGTACCAGTGTTACCGGCCCCGCTGCCATCAGCCACAGTGCTTCGCTGCTGGAGTAGAACGCCCCCTGGGCGCTCATCGCCGCCGGGTGCAGCAGTAGCCAGCCAAGGGCCAGCGGCACCAGCATCCAGGTTTCCACCACCAGGCCCGGTAACGCCGCCACTGGCGCCTGTTTGCGAATCAGCCCGTAGAAGCCAAAGCTCAGCGCCAGCACCAACGACACCCAAGGCAGGCTGCCCACTTGCCATACCTGCTGGGCCACGCCCACGGCCGCCATGCCTACCGCCAGCCATTGCAGGCGGCGCAGGCGCTCGCCAAGAATCAGCATGCCCAGCAACACGTTGATCAGCGGGTTGATGTAGTACCCCAGGCTGGCCTCGAGCATGCGGCCGTTGTTTACCGACCACACATAGGTCAGCCAGTTGCCGGCGATCAGTGCCCCGCTCAGCGCCAGTATGCCCAGCCGGCGCGGGTTGTCGCGCAGTTCGCGCCACCAGCCGGGGTGTTTCCACACTAGCAGTAGCAGCGAGCCGAACAGCGCCGACCACAGTACCCGGTGGACAATGATCTCGACCGCCGGGACGTTCTGGATGGCCTTGAAGTAGATGGGGAACAGGCCCCAGATGATGTAGGCGCTCAGGCCCAGGATGTACCCGCGACGCGGGTTTGCGGCGTGCATGCAGAATCCTTGCTTAGGTAGCTAAATAAAGCGACGCCTATTGTAGACAGAGGCAGGCATGCTTCTAGAACAATTTCAGCGGTGCTTCATCCAGCGCGGCCATTTGTTCGCGCAGGGCGAGAATCTGGTCGCCCCAGTAGCGGGGTTGGCCGAACCACGGGAAGCTGGGCGGGAACGCCGGGTCGCTCCAGCGCCGTGCCAGCCACGCGCTGTAGTGCAACTGGCGCAGGGCGCGCAGGGGCTCGATCAGGGCCAGTTCGCGCGGGTCGAAGTCGTGGAACTCGTTGTAGCCGTCGATCAGTTCGGCCAGTTGCCCAAGGCGCTCCTCGCGGCTGCCGGCCAGCATCATCCACAGGTCTTGCACCGCCGGGCCCATGCGGCAGTCGTCGAGGTCGACCACGTGGTACACCTCGTCACGGTGCATCAGGTTGCCGGGGTGCAGGTCGCCGTGCAGGCGGATCAGCTGGTGCGGTGTGCGGGCGTAGATATCCTCGACACGTTTTAGCAGGTCGCGGGCCACGGACTCGAAGGCGGGCAACAGTTCGCGAGGGACAAAACCACCGTCCAGCAAGGTGTTCAGCGAGGCGTGGCCGAAGTTGTCCACAGCCAGGGCCTCACGGTGCTCGAATGGTTTGGTGGCGCCCACGGCATGCAGGCGGCCGAGCAACTGGCCAAGGCGGTAGAGCTGGTCGAGGTTGCCCGGCTCCGGTGCGTGGCCGCCGCGGCGGGGGAACAGGGTGAAACGGAAGCCCTGATGTTCGAACAGGGTGCGGCCGTCGTGCTGCATCGGCGCAACCACCGGCACTTCGCAGTCGGCCAGTTCGGCGGTGAAGCTGTGCTCTTCGAGGATCGCCGCATCGCTCCAGCGGCCTGGGCGGTAGAACTTGGCGATCAGCGGCTGCGCGTCTTCGATGCCCACCTGATAGACGCGGTTCTCGTAGCTGTTCAGCGCCAGCACCCGTGCATCGCTGAGAAAGCCGATGCTTTCCACGGCGTCCAGGACCAGGTCGGGGGTAAGGGTGTCGAAGGGGTGGGACATGGTGACTCCGGAGGGTAAGCAGCGTGGGGCCATGGTAACGCGTTATGCCTGTACCGGCCTCTTCGCGGCTAAAGCCGCTCCCACAGGGACCGCACCGCTTCAGGCATGTGCGCAATATCTGTGGGAGCGGGTTTACCCGCGAAGAGGCCGGCACAGGCTTATGCAGGAACTCCAATCAGTACATAGGACGGATGAAACTGCACCCGCACCGCACTGCCCGCCGCCACCGGCTGCCCAGCCAACCAGTCCGCCTCGGCGATGGCACACAACGTCTGCCCATTGCCCAACGCCAGCCGCACCTCACTGGGCGCCTCATCCTCTGCCAACACTTCTTCCACCGTTGCACTCAAGCAGTTGCTGCCGGCGTCGGCTGCTTCCCCCTCCGCCAGCAACCGTACCCACCCCGCCTTGAGCAGCGCCACCACCATCGTCCCCAGTGTCAGCTCCAGCCGCGCGGTACTGTCGTGGGTGATCAGCGCATCAATCTCCAGGCCGCCGCCCAATGCCAGGCTGATGCGGTCATACCGGCCTTCCCGGCGCAGGCCGCTGACCTGGCCCTGCAGCTGGTTACGCGCACTGGTGCGCAGCATCAGGCGCCCGAGCAGGTCGAGGTCGCTGGTTTCTTCGGCGGCCTCAAGAATTTGCGCCTGCAGTGTCTGCAGCCTTTGATACAGGCGCAGCACCCGCTCGCCTTCCGGCGACAAACGCGCACCGCCACCGCCACGGCCACCGGTGCTGCGTTCTACCAGCGGCTGGCTGGCCAGGTTGTTGAGCTCGTCGATGGCATCCCAGGCCGCCTTGTAGCTGATACCCGCAGCCTTCGCGGCGCGGGTGATCGAGCCTTGTTCGGCAATGTGCTGCAGCAGCGCGATGCGTTGGGGGCGGCGGGCGATGTGCTGGGTAAGCAGGGTGGGTAGGGGCATGGGTATTCGGTCGTAGTGGCGCAAGAAGGTGGATAGTGTGTAGGAGCGGCCTTGTGTCGCGAAAGGGGCGCGAAGCGGCCCCGGGATTTCAGCCGTGGCTAATATCGCTGGGGCTGCTGTGCAGCCCGATCGCGACACACGGCCGCTCCTACAGAGGGCGATCCGCGTTTCCTCATACATACCCCGGCTTGGGCGTGCGTGCCAGGCAATACACATCCACCCGCCGCGCTCCGGCCTTGCGCAGCACCTCGGCGATGGCCTGCGCGGTAGCACCGGTGGTCAACACATCATCGACAATGGCGACGTGTTTGTCCGTCAGTTCACCCGAGACCGCAAACGCTTGTCGCAAATTGCGCTGCCTTGCCCGGGCATCCAGCTGTTGCTGGGCAGGTGTTTCGCGCGTGCGCACCAGCATTCGCTCATCGCAAGGTAGCGCAAGTTGCCCAGACAGCCACCGTCCCAGCATCCCTGCCTGGTTGAACCCGCGCTCGCGTAGTCGACGCTTGGCCAAGGGCACAGGCAACAGCAGGTCAGGGCGGGGTAGGCCTTCTGCAAAGCGATGCAGCAGCCCATACCCCAGCAGTTCGGCCATCAAGCGCCCCAAAGGCCATTGACGATTGTGCTTGAAGCGGCTGATCAACGTGTCCACCGGAAAACCGAAATGCCACAACGCAATGACGTGCTCGAACGCCGGCAAGCGGCGGGAACACTGGGCGCAGATCAGGCCGGCCATGGGCAAGGGCAGGGCGCATTGCAGGCAGTGATCAGCCAGCCAGGGCAGTTCCTGCTCGCAGGCGGTGCACAATGGGTAGTGCTGCTCGGCCGGTTCATCACACAACAAACACAGTTGGTTAATAAGTGAGCACTTGTAAACCAGTCTTTTCCAGTGTGGTTGACAGTTCATGGGCCTTCCGTAACTATGCCAGCTATCCGTGATGCGCTTGTGGGCTTTCCTGTCCCGGCGCCAGCTACAGCCTAAACAAGGAAACGCCGATGAGCGCCAGCACAACTGCAACAACACGTCACGACTGGTCCCTGGCCGAGGTCAAGGCGCTGTTCCAGCAACCGTTCAACGACCTGCTGTTCCAGGCGCAGACCGTGCACCGCGCGCATTTCGACCCTAACCGGGTGCAGGTTTCGACCCTGCTGTCGATCAAGACCGGCGCCTGCCCGGAAGATTGCAAATATTGTCCACAGTCCGGCCACTACAACACCGGGCTGGAAAAACAGAAGCTGATGGAAGTGCAGAAGGTGCTGGAAGAGGCTGCCCGCGCCAAAGCCATCGGTTCCACCCGCTTCTGCATGGGCGCGGCGTGGAAGCACCCGTCGGCCAAAGACATGCCCTACGTGCTGGAGATGGTCAAAGGTGTAAAGGCCATGGGCCTGGAAACCTGCATGACCCTCGGCAAGCTCGACCAGGAGCAGACCGCAGCCCTGGCCCAGGCTGGCCTGGATTACTACAACCACAACCTCGACACCTCGCCGGAGTTCTACGGCAGCATCATCACCACCCGCACCTACAGCGAGCGCCTGCAGACCCTGGCCTACGTGCGCGATGCGGGGATGAAGATCTGCTCCGGCGGCATCCTGGGCATGGGCGAGTCGCTGGACGACCGCGCCGGCCTGCTGATTCAGCTGGCCAACCTGCCCGAGCACCCGGAGTCAGTGCCGATCAACATGCTGGTCAAGGTTGCTGGCACGCCGCTGGCCGAAGAAGAGGACGTCGACCCGTTCGACTTCATCCGCATGCTCGCCGTGGCTCGTCTGCTGATGCCCAAGTCGCACGTGCGCCTGTCCGCCGGCCGCGAGCAGATGAACGAGCAAATGCAGGCCCTGGCGTTCATGGCTGGCGCCAACTCGATCTTCTACGGCGAAAAACTGCTGACCACCGCCAACCCGCAGGCCGACAAGGACATGCAATTGTTCGCACGCCTGGGCATCAAGCCCGAAGCGCGTGAAGAGCACGCCGACGAAGTGCATCAGGCGGCCATCGAGCAGGCGCTGGTCGAACAGCGCAGCAGCGAGATGTTCTACAACGCTGCATCGGCCTGACATGGCCTTCGACCTGGCGGCGCGCCTGGCCGAACGGCGCGCCGCAGACCTGTATCGGCAGCGGCCTCTGCTGGGCAGCCCGCAAGGGCCGCAAGTGGTGGTCGACGGCCAGCAGTTGCTGGCCTTCTGCAGCAATGACTACCTGGGCCTGGCCAACCACCCCGAGGTGATCGCCGCCTGGCAGGCCGGCGCCGAGCAGTGGGGTGTCGGCGGCGGTGCCTCGCACTTGGTGGTCGGCCACAGCACGCCGCATCACCAGGTTGAAGAGGCGCTGGCCGAACTGACCGGGCGCCCGCGTGCATTGTTGTTCTCCACGGGCTACATGGCCAACCTGGGCGCCATCACCGCGCTGGTAGGGCAGGGCGACACGGTGTTGCAAGACCGCCTGAACCATGCCTCGCTGCTGGATGGCGGGCTGCTCAGCGGTGCCCGCTTCAACCGCTACCTGCACAACGACGCAGCCAGCCTGGCCAGCCGCCTGGACAAGGCCGTTGGCAATACACTGGTGGTGACGGATGGCGTGTTCAGCATGGACGGTGACCTGGCCGACCTGCCTGCGCTGGCCGAGGTCGCCCGTGCCCGCGGGGCCTGGCTGATGGTCGACGACGCCCATGGCCTGGGCACTCTTGGCGCACAGGGCGGTGGCATCGTCGAGCACTTCGGCCTGGGCGTGGATGATGTTCCGGTGCTGGTCGGTACGCTGGGCAAGGCTTGTGGTACAGCGGGCGCCTTTGTTGCCGGCAGCGAAGAGCTGATCGAGGCGCTGGTGCAGTTTGCCCGCCCCTACATCTACACCACCAGCCAGCCACCGGCGCTGGCCTGCGCCACGCTCAAGAGCCTGGAGCTGCTGCGCCGCGAAACCTGGCGTCGTGAACACCTGGCAGCGTTGATTCGCCAGTTCCGCGAAGGCGCGCAGCAGATCGGGCTGGTGTTGATGGACAGCCCGACGCCGATCCAGCCGATCATGATCGGCGACAGCGCACAGGCCCTGCGCCTGTCGCGTATGTTGCGCGAGCGCGGCTTGCTGGTGACGGCCATCCGCCCACCCACCGTGCCAGTTGGCAGCGCACGCCTGCGGGTGACCCTGAGCGCCGCGCACAGCGAGGCGCAGGTGCAGCTATTGTTGAATGCATTGGCCGAGTGTTATCCACAGCTGGAGAACGCCGATGCGTAATCGTCTTGTACTGCTGCCCGGCTGGGGCCTGGGCACTGCTTCACTGGAGCCGCTGGCAGCCAGCCTGCGCGCCCAGGATGCCCGCCTGCAGGTAGAGCTGATGCCCCTGCCCGAACTGGACCACAGCGATGTGCAGGGTTGGGTCGACCACCTGGACCGCAAGCTGCCCAGCAATGTCTGGCTGGGTGGCTGGTCGCTCGGTGGCATGTTGGCCAGCGCGTTGGCGCACCAGCGTGGCGATCACTGCTGTGGCCTGCTGACCCTGGCCAGCAACCCCAGTTTCGTGGCCCGGCCCGACTGGCCCTACGGCATGCCCGAAGACACCTTCGGCACCTTCCTCGATGGCTGCCGGAGCCATACACAGGTCACCCTCAAGCGCTTCCGTACCTTGTGCAGTGATGGCGCCCAACAGCCACGCACGTTGCTGCGCCAACTGGGTGTCGGCGTGCCGGACACCGACCCGCTGTACCTGGCCACCGGCCTTGAAGTGCTGGCCAAGCTGGACACCCGCGAGGCCCTGCAGGCATACGGCGGCCCGCAATTGCACCTGTTCGCCGGCAGCGATGCGCTGGTGCCGGCAGAGGCAGCCAAGGCATTGAGCGAGCTGCTGCCAGATGTGGAAGTGGGCCTGGTCGAAGACAGTTCCCACGCGTTCCTGCTGGAGTATCCGCAGGAGTTGGCGGCGGGCATCAAGAGTTTCCTGCATGAGAGTGGCGATGACTGACCTTTCCCGTCCGACCCTGCCCGGCGCATTGCCCGACAAACGCCAGGTGGCGGCTTCGTTCTCCCGCGCTGCGGCCAGCTACGACAGCGTGGCAGCCTTGCAGCGCGCTGTAGGGTTGAACCTGCTGGAGCAGTTGCCGGCAGGCTTGCAGCCGTCGCACTGGCTGGACCTGGGTAGCGGCACTGGCCATTTCAGCCGAAAGCTGGCCGAGTGTTTTGCACCGGCCAGCGGTGTGGCAGTGGACATCGCCGAAGGCATGCTGCGCCACGCCCGGCATGAACAGGGTGGGGCGCACTACCACGTGGCCGGTGATGCCGAGCGTTTGCCGCTGCGAGATGCCAGCCTCGACCTTGTGTTCACCAGCCTGGCGGTGCAGTGGTGCGACCAGTTCGCCAGTGTGCTGGCAGAGGCGTTGCGGGTACTGCGCCCCGGCGGCGTGCTGGCCTTCAGCAGCCTGTGCGTGGGTACTCTGGACGAATTGCGTGCCAGCTGGCAGGCGGTGGATGGCCTGGTGCATGTAAACCGCTTTCGGCGGTTTGAGGATTACCAGCGCCTGTGTGCCGACAGCGGCTTTGAACAACTTGGGCTGCAGCGTTGCCCGCATGTGCTGCACTACCCGGATGTGCGCAGCCTGACCCATGAACTGAAGGCGCTGGGCGCGCACAACCTCAACCCGGGCCGCCCTTCAGGCCTCACCGGCCGGGCCCGCATGCAGGGCCTTTTGCAGGCCTACGAAGCATTTCGCCAGCCTGAGGGGCTGCCAGCCACCTATCAGGTGGTCTATGGTGTGTTGCGCAAGCCACAGGCGTAAGGGGAGCGAGATGAGTCAGGCCTATTTCATTGCCGGTACCGATACCGATGTCGGCAAGACCACCATCGCCGCCGGGCTTTTGCACGCGGCGCGCTTGCAGGGCATGAGCACACTGGGTGCCAAGCCGGTGGCCTCCGGCTGCACGATGACACCGAAGGGCTTGCGCAACAGCGATGCCCAGGCGCTGATCGACGAAAGCACGATCAAGTTGCCATACGAGCAGGTCAACCCGTTTGCCTTCGAGCCTGCGATTGCCCCGCATGTGGCGGCGCGCGAGGCGGGGGTGACGCTGGCTGTTCCGGAGCTGCTGGCGGCAATGCGCAATGTGCTGCAACAAAATGCCGATTTCACCTTGGTCGAAGGGGCCGGTGGCTGGCGTGTGCCGCTGTCGGGTCTGGAGAACCTGTCCGACCTTGCCGTTGCCCTGCAGTTGCCGGTGATTCTGGTGGTAGGGGTGCGGTTGGGCTGCATCAGCCATGCCTTGCTCAGCGCTGAGGCGATCGAGCGGGATGGGCTGCAATTGGCCGGGTGGGTGGCGAACATCATCGAGCCCCGTACTTCGCGTCTTGAAGAGAACCTGGCCAGCCTGGCAGAGCGCTTGCCCGCGCCTTGCCTTGGGCGGGTGCCCAAATTGAAGCAAGCCAGTGCCGATATGGTGGCTGAACACCTTCAGCTGGATCTGCTGGATTAGCTGTTTCCACGCCCGGCCCCTTCGCGTGGGAACCCGCTCTTGTAGGAGCTGGCTTGCCGGCGATGGGCCGGAGCAGGAATACCCAAGGCCTATCAACTGGCACCAGGCCATTAGGCTTTTAAACGGGCCTTTTCGCGCCCAGCCTGCTTTAATTAGGCCTGTTCGTCATCCAGCGTCAATGGAGTCCTGACATGGAAATCACCGGTAGCTCCGCTTATTACGCGGGCCTGGGCGCAATCCACACCGGCCAGCACCGCGTCGATCAGGCCGCCGGCCAGATCGCCAACACCACAGCCGAACGTACCGCCACCAGCCAGTCCAGCGATTTTCAGGCTGAACGCCTGCGTTCGGTCGACCGCAGCCAGCAGATGGACATGGCCACCAGCGTGGTGCAAATGGCCGTGGGCAAAACCGAAGTCGAGCTTGGCGCAAAGGTAGTCAAGGCATCCGACGAAATGCTCGGCCGGATCATCGACACCTACGCCTGATTGTCGGCGTCTCCCCTGAATCTACCGCTATCCCTGTGGGAGCGGGTTTACCCGCGAATGCGTCAGCCCAGACAACTTTTTTTCTGGCGCGGGCCTATTCGCGGGTAAACCCGCTCCCACAGGGGTTGCACCATGCCTTGGCGTAAACGCCATTTTTCGTGGCGTAAATGGCACCATAGTCCATCCTTGACAGAATGCGGAGCTAAACGTAAGTTTCAAACAACTGTTTGATAGACGGCCACCAAGAGCTGGTCACCCCCACAGAACTGACCCAGAGGTTCATCGCAATGCCTGATTACAAAGCCCCCTTGCGTGATATCCGCTTCGTTCGCGACGAACTGCTTGGCTATGAGGCGCACTATCAGAGCCTGCCGGGCTGCCAGGACGCCACGCCTGACATGGTCGACGCGATCCTCGAAGAAGGCGCGAAGTTCTGTGAGCAGGTGCTGTCGCCGCTGAACCGTGTGGGTGACCAGGAAGGCTGCACCTGGAGCGAATCGGGCGTTAAAACCCCGACTGGCTTCAAAGCGGCCTACGAGCAGTTCGTCGAAGGCGGCTGGCCGAGCCTGGCGCATGACGTCGAGCATGGCGGCCAAGGCCTGCCGGAATCGCTGGGCCTGGCCCTGAGCGAAATGGTCGGCGGTTCGAACTGGTCGTGGGGCATGTACCCAGGCCTGTCGCATGGCGCGATGAACACCATCTCCGCGCACGGCACTGCCGAGCAGCAGCACACCTACCTGACCAAACTGGTGTCCGGCGAGTGGACCGGTACCATGTGCCTGACCGAGCCGCACTGCGGTACCGACCTGGGCATGCTGCGCACCAAGGCCGAGCCACAGGCTGACGGCAGCTACAAAGTGTCGGGCACCAAGATCTTCATTTCGGCCGGTGAGCACGACATGGCCGATAACATCGTCCATATCGTCCTGGCCCGCCTGCCGGATGCACCAGCCGGTACCAAAGGTATTTCGCTGTTCATCGTGCCGAAGTTCCTGCCCAATGCCGAAGGCGGCGTGGGCGAGCGCAACGGCGTGAGCTGCGGTTCCATCGAACACAAGATGGGCATCCACGGTAACGCCACCTGCGTGATGAACTTTGATGCTGCCACCGGCTACCTGATCGGCCCGGCCAACAAAGGCCTGAACTGCATGTTCACCTTCATGAACACGGCTCGCCTGGGTACTGCGCTGCAAGGCCTGGCCCACGCCGAAGTGGCGTTCCAGGGTGGCCTGAAGTACGCCCGCGAGCGCCTGCAAATGCGCTCCCTGACCGGCCCGAAAGCACCGGACAAGGCCGCTGACCCGATCATCGTCCACCCGGATGTGCGCCGCATGCTGCTGACCATGAAGGCCTTTGCCGAAGGCAACCGCGCGATGGTGTACTTCACCGCCAAGCAGGTGGACATCGTCAAGTACAGCCAGGACGAGGAAGAACGCAAGAAGGCTGACGCCCTGCTGGCGTTCCTGACCCCGATCGCCAAGGCGTTCATGACCGAAGTCGGTTTCGAAGCGGCCAACCACGGCGTGCAGATCTACGGCGGCCATGGCTTCATCGCCGAGTGGGGCATGGAGCAGAACGTGCGCGACAGCCGTATCTCCATGCTGTACGAAGGCACCACCGGCATCCAGGCCCTGGACCTGCTCGGCCGCAAAGTGCTGATGACCCAGGGCGAGGCCCTGAAGGGCTTCACCAAGATCGTGCACAAGTTCTGCCAGGCGCAGGAAGGCAATGACGGGCTCAAGGAGTTTGTCGAACCGCTGGCGGCCATCAACAAGGAGTGGGGCGAGCTGACCATGAAAGTGGGCATGGCCGCCATGAAGGACCGCGAAGAAGTGGGTGCGGCCTCGGTGGATTACCTGATGTACTCCGGCTACGCCTGCCTGGCCTACTTCTGGGCCGACATCGCCCGCCTGGCAGCCGAGAAGCTGGCAGCCGGCACCAGCGAAGAGGCCTTCTACACCGCCAAGCTGCAGACTGCGCGCTTCTACTTCCAACGCATCC
Source organism: Pseudomonas putida S13.1.2 (assembly GCF_000498395.2). Taxonomy (NCBI): domain Bacteria; kingdom Pseudomonadati; phylum Pseudomonadota; class Gammaproteobacteria; order Pseudomonadales; family Pseudomonadaceae; genus Pseudomonas; species Pseudomonas putida. The sequence goes on along the minus strand of NZ_CP010979.1, from coordinate 4,604,923 downwards.
TGCCGCGTACCCGTACGCATGTGGCGACCATGCTGTCGGGTGCCAACAACCTGATGGCGATGGACGAAGAGCACTTCGGCCTGTCGTACTGATTCACCCGCTGTACCCAAAACCCGCCTGCCCTCACCGGCAGGCGGGTTTTTTGCTTTTTGGGCCCAACTGCGAACCCTTTGTAGGAGCGGCCTTGTGTCGCGATCGGGCCGCTCCTGCACGGGGCCGCGTCTGAACGGAAATTCAACTGTTCATGTGCACTGCCGATGAAGTAAGGGCACAATGCCACTATTGATCTGCCGGGTTGGAGATTACCCTTGTTTCGTCTTAACGCTGTTCGCGCAAGCCACTTCCTGCCTTCGCTGTTTCTGTTGCTGGCAGGGCTCGCCGCAGCCTATGTGAGAGACCTCAGTGTCTTTTTCACATCGCTGTTCAACGTCCTGCCCACCTTGGTCCTGTTGCTGGGCGGTGCCTACTGCGCGGTGTACCGCCGCCAGCGTGAGCTGTTCATGATGCTCACGGTGTACATCGCCTACTACCTGCTCGACACCCAGACCGACTTCTACCGTGACCATGGCCGCGTGCGCGAGGACGCGGCAGTGATCTTCCACCTGGTGTGCCTGCTGCTGCCCGCCCTGTTCGGGCTGTACGGCGCCTGGCAGGAACGTACCCACCTGCTGCAGGACATGGTCGCCCGCGGCGCCGTGCTGTTCGCCGTGGGCAGCGTGGCGGTAGCCCTTGAACAAAGCTTCCCCGAAGCGTTGCTGGCCTGGCTGGCGGACATCCGCTGGCCCACCTTGCACGGCCAGTGGATGAGCCTGATCCAGATGGTCTACCCGTTGTTCATCGGCGTGTTCATCCTGCTGGTGGTGCAATACCTGCGCGCACCGCGGCCGCTGCACGCTGCGTTGATAACCGGCCTGCTGGGCATTTTCTGGATGCTGCCGCAAACGTTCATCCTGCCGTTCACCCTGAACATCATGTGCAGCCAGGTGATGTTGATGATCGCCGCAGCGGTTGCCCACGAGGCCTACCAGATGGCCTTCCGTGACGAGCTGACCGGCCTGCCGGGCCGCCGTGCGCTGAACGAGCGCATGCAGCGCCTGGGGCGCAATTACGTGATCGCCATGACCGATGTCGACCACTTCAAGAAATTCAACGATACCCACGGGCACGATGTGGGCGATCAGGTGCTGCGCCTGGTCGCCAGCCGCTTGTCCAAGGTGACCGGCGGTGGCCGCGCGTATCGGTATGGCGGCGAGGAGTTCGCTTTGGTGTTCGCCGGCAAGACCGCCGAGGAATGTGTGCCCCACGTGCAGGCCGTGCGCGAGGTGATCGCCAACTATGTGATGCACCTGCGCGACCAGAGCAGCCGCCCACAGGACGATACAAGTGGGCGCCAGCGGCGGGCGGGCAGTAGCGCCGGAACGGTGTCGGTCACCATCAGCATCGGTGTGGCCGAACGCCAGGTTGACCACCGTAACCCTGAGGCGGTGCTGAAATCTGCGGACCAGGCGTTGTATAGCGCCAAAGGCGCGGGGCGCAATTGTGTCATGGTGCATGGGCAACAATCGCAGCGCGGTGCAGTGCGTACGGCGTGACTGAGCAAGACTGTGCGGTCAGTTGATGACCCTATGTCTCGTAAAAGTTGTTCGGTTACACTGCCAGTAACCCAGTGTCGCGGTTCCCCGAGACCGCCCCGACCCGACTAGCGAGAGGTTGTCATGGCTGACTATAAAGCGCCCCTGCGCGACATGCGCTTCGTACTGAATGAAGTCTTCAACGTGGCCGAGCAGTGGGCGCAGTTGCCCGGGCTGGCAGAGGTGGTCGATGCCGACACGGCCATGGCCGTGCTGGAAGAAGCCGGCAAGGTCACCGCCAAGACCATCGCGCCGCTCAGCCGCGCCGCCGATGAAGAAGGCTGCCACTGGGACAACGGCGCGGTCAGCACACCGGCCGGTTTCATCGAGGCCTACAACACTTACGCCGAAGGCGGGTGGGTGGGCGTGGGCGGTGACCCGGTGTTCGGCGGCATGGGCATGCCCAAGGCCATCTCGGCTCAGGTCGAGGAAATGGTCAATGCTTCCAGCCTGGCCTTTGGCCTGTACCCGATGCTGACTGCTGGCGCTTGCCTGTCGGTCAATGCCCACGCCAGCGAAGCGCTGAAGGCCAAGTACCTGCCGAACATGTACGCCGGTGTGTGGGCAGGTTCCATGTGCCTGACCGAGCCGCATGCCGGTACCGACCTGGGCATTATCCGCACCAAGGCCGAGCCCCAGGCCGACGGCAGCTACAAGGTCAGCGGTACCAAGATCTTCATCACCGGCGGCGAGCACGACCTGACCGAGAACATCATCCACCTGGTGCTGGCCAAGCTGCCGGATGCCCCGGCGGGGCCGAAAGGCATTTCGCTGTTCCTGGTGCCGAAGTTCCTGGTCAATGAAGACGGCAGCCTGGGGGCGCGCAACCCGGCTACTTGCGGCTCGATCGAGCACAAAATGGGCATCCAGGCCTCGGCTACCTGTGTGATGAACTTCGACGAAGCGGTGGGCTACATCGTCGGTGAGCCGAACAAAGGCCTGGCGGCCATGTTCACCATGATGAACTACGAGCGCCTGGGTGTGGGCATCCAAGGCCTGGCCTCCGCCGAACGCTCCTACCAGAACGCGGTGGAATACGCTCGCGACCGGCTGCAGAGCCGCGCCCCGACCGGCCCGCACGCCAAGGACAAGGCCGCCGACCCGATCATTGTCCACCCGGACGTGCGCCGCATGCTGCTGACCATGAAGGCGCAGATCGAGGGTGGCCGCGCCTTCTCCACCTATGTAGCCATGCAGTTGGACAGTGCCAAGTACAGCGAAGACGCTGCCGTGCGCAAGCGCAGCGAAGAGCTGGTGGCACTGCTGACACCGGTGGCCAAGGCGTTCCTCACCGACCTGGGGCTGGAGAGCACTGTGCACGGCCAGCAGGTATTCGGTGGGCATGGTTATATCCGTGAGTGGGGGCAGGAGCAGCTGGTGCGTGATGTGCGCATTACGCAGATCTACGAAGGCACCAACGGCATCCAGGCCCTCGACCTGATGGGGCGCAAGGTGGTGGCCAGCGGTGGGGCGTACTACAGGCTGTTCTCTGATGAGATCCGCCAATTCATTGCCAGTGCGGGCAGCGAACTGGACGAGTTTGCCAAGCCGTTGGCTGCCAGCCTCGACCAGCTCGACGGGCTGACCGAATGGGTGCTGGAACAGGCCAAGGGCAACCCGAATGAAATTGGCGCGGCGTCGGTCGAGTACCTGCATGCCTTTGGTTATGTGGCCTATGCCTACATGTGGGCGCTGATGGCGCGGGCGGCCAAGGCGGGCGAGGGGGATGAAGCGTTCTATTCGGGCAAGCTGGGGACGGCGCGGTTCTACTTTGCACGGTTGTTGCCACGGGTGGATTCGCTGGTGGCTTCGGTGAAGGCGGGGAGCGAGTCGCTTTACCTGCTGGATGCTGAGCAGTTCTGACAGATTTTGGGGCCGCTGTGCGGCCCATCGCGACGCAAGGCCGCTCCTACAAGTGCAGCGTATGCCGTAAGGCTTATGCGGTCCCTGTAGGAGCGGCCTTGTGTCGCGATGGGCTGCGCAGCAGCCCCAATTCCCGGGATGTCTGGGAACGAACCCTCTTTGTAAGCATTTTCCTACACGACGTGGTGACTTTTCACCACTGTTCTGAGATTGGATCCACGGTTAATCTTTACCACATGGACGTTGCGCAGGAAGCGCAAAGGACAGATCAAGGAAGACGACGAAGGACCACCTGCCAGGATGGCGGGGCGATACGGATGTCACAGGGAAACAGTCTGGAAAACCCCGCTTCGGCGGGGTTTTCTTTGTGCGCGTGTTTTTTCAGGCCAGCACATCCAGCGGCGATGCGCCCAACAGGCGAGCGTCCGTCTCTTCCTCCAGCAGGGTACGCAGCAGCTCCACAGACGCCTGCTGGCGCTGGGCATCGCGAAACACCAGGCCAACCTTCAGCGGTACCCGCGGCTCGCTCAACGGCTTCCACAGTAGGCCCTGATCATCCTCGGCGGCTTCTTTGGCCCGGCCCGGCAGGATGGTGGCCAGTGCCGTGTGCGCCAAGCTGTCGAGAATCCCCGCCATGTTGTTCATCTCTGCCTGCACGTGTGGCCGTCGGCCCTGGCTGGCCAGCTGCGCCTGCCAGATCTGGCGGATCTGGAATTCCTCGCCCAGCATCAGCATGGGCAATTCGGCGGCCTGGCGGATGGACACCTTTTTGAAATCCTTCAGCGGGTGGGTATCGGGTATGACCAGTTGCAGCTCATCTTCGTACAACAGCAGGCCATGCAGCCCGGGCTGGCGCGGTGGCAGGTAGCTGATGCCGATATCCAGGCTGCCGTTGAGCAGCCGCCGTTCGATCTCCAGCCCCGACAACTCGTAGATCTGCACCACAAGGTGCGGCTGAGCCTTGCGCAGCCGTTCGAGCAACTGCGGCACCAGGCTGGGCCGCACGGTCTGCAATACGCCGATCGCCAAGGTGCGCAGCGATTGCCCCTTGAAATTGCGCATGGCCTCGTGGGCGCGTTGCAGGCCGTCGAGCAATGGCAAGGCGTGGTTGTACAGGGTGTGGGCAGCCAGGGTGGGCAGCAGGCGCTTGTTGCTGCGCTCGAACAGGCTCAGGTCGAGGCTGTGTTCCAGCTGGCGGATCTGCTGGGAGAGCGCTGGCTGGGAAAGCGACAGTCGCTCGGCGGCACGGCCTACGTGGCCTTCTTCGTACACCGCGACGAAATAACGCAGTTGGCGGAAATCCATAAGTAACACTTATCGAAAATGCTGGAAAAACGAAATGGTCGAAAACCCTCGCGAAGCCTAGTCTATCGCCGTATTCCAACGGGTTACAGCGGTCATTAGGCCGATTGTTACCCCGGATGAAAAACACTTTTGATAGGCAAGGCAAAATATAGAGTGTCGGCACCAAGACCGCACCTTAGCCGCCCTTTACCGTGATTGGTTGGAGCCCTGATGAACCTGTTCAACCTGCGCCGCTCGGCCCCTGCCGCTGCCGCCGAGCCCAAGCGTGCGCCGGTGATGGTGCCGCAGGCTGATGAGTTGTCGCGTGATCGCCTGATGCCCAGCGCCGAACGTGCAGCGCAAGTGTTCGTGCGTGGTCAGGGCTCGTGGTTGTGGGACAACGAAGGGCATGCCTACCTGGACTTTACCCAGGGTGGTGCGGTCAACAGCCTCGGCCACAGCCCCAGTGTGCTGGTAAAAGCGCTGGGCAACCAGGCCCAGGCGCTGATCAACCCGGGCTCGGGCTTCCACAGCCGTGGCCTGCTGGGGTTGGTGAACCGCCTGTGCCAGAGTACCGGCAGCGAGCAGGCCTACTTGCTGAACAGCGGTGCGGAAGCCTGTGAAGGTGCGATCAAGCTGGCGCGCAAATGGGGCCAGCTGCACCGCAACGGCGCCTACCACATCATCACTGCCAGCCAGGCCTGCCACGGCCGCAGCCTGGGCGCGCTGTCGGCGTCCGACCCGTTGCCGTGCAACCGCTGCGAGCCTGGCCTGCCGGGCTTCAGCAAAGTGCCGTTCAACGACCTGGCCGCCCTGCACGCCGCGGTGGACTCACGCACCGTGGCCATCATGCTTGAGCCAATCCAGGGCGAGGCGGGTGTTATCCCCGCCACGCAGGAGTACCTCAAAGGTGTGGAAACGCTGTGCCGTGAACTGGGCATCCTGCTGATCCTCGATGAAGTGCAGACCGGTATTGGCCGCTGTGGCGCCCTACTGGCCGAGGAGCTGTATGGCGTGCGCGCCGACATCATTACCTTGGGCAAGGGCCTGGGCGGCGGTGTGCCACTGGCTGCCTTGCTCGCCCGGGGCACAGCATGCTGCGCCGAACCTGGCGAACTGGAAGGCAGCCACCACGGCAATGCGCTGATGTGCGCCGCCGGCCTGGCTGTGCTGGACACCGTGCTGGAGCCTGGCTTCTTCGCCCAGGTGCAGGATAACGGCCGCCACCTGCGTGAAGGCCTGAGCCGCCTGGCTGGGCGCTATGGCCAGGGTGAAGTACGCGGGCAAGGCCTGTTGTGGGCCCTGCAACTGAAAGAAAACCTGGCCAAAGAGCTGGTGGCAGCGGCCCTGCACGAAGGCCTGCTGCTCAATGCACCGCAAGCGGATGTGGTGCGTTTGTCGCCAGCGCTGACCGTGAGCAAGGGCAACATCGATGAAATGTTGTTGCGCCTGGCCCGAGCCTTTGCCCGCCTGCATGCCCAGCAGCAGGCCCGCCGCGAAGTACCGGCTTAGCGGTATAGCAAGACTGAGAATTCTACGAACCGTCTGGCGTTCCTGCGCATCGCCCCTGGCCTGTTTCATTCGGCCCGGGGCGTTTTTTTTTGCCTGTGGAACCTCTGTGGCGGGCGGCTAGTCTTTGATGTAACCCTTCAGGAGAGACTCGCATGGACTTTATTCGCATCATCATCGCCATTCTTCTGCCACCGCTGGGTGTGTTTCTGCAGGTGGGGTTTGGCGGGGCGTTCTGGCTGAATATTCTGCTGACCTTGCTGGGTTACATTCCGGGGATCGTGCACGCGGTGTATATCATCGCCAAGCGGTGAGGCCATTGGGGCTGCTTTGCAGCCCATCGCGACGCAAGGCCGCTCCTACAGGTACTGCGCCACATTCGAGCTTGTGCGATTCCTGTAGGAGCGGCCTTGTGTCGCGATGGGCCGCAAAGCGGCCCCAAAATCTCAGCCCTCCAACACCCGGCAATAGAATTTCCACTCTTCTTCCAACGCATGCGCCAGGTTCTGAGCCTGGCGGAACCCATGCCGCTCACCCGCATAGAAGTGCCCTTCAGCCTCGATCCCGTTGGCCTGCAACGCCGCCAGCATGGCGCGGGTCTGCTCTGGCACCACCACAGCATCCAGCTCACCCTGAAAGAAAATCACCGGCACCTTGATCTGCCCTGCATGCAGCAGCGGCGTGCGCTGGCGATAGCGTTCGGCATCCTGCTGCGGGTCGCCGATCAGCCAGTCCAGGTAGTCCCCTTCGAACTTGTGGGTGGCACGGCCCAGGGCAACCGGGTCGCTGACCCCGTACAGGCTGGCGCCGGCGCGGAACACGTCACGGAACGCCAAGGCGCACAGGGTGGTGTAGCCACCGGCGCTGCCGCCGCGGATAAACGCCTTGTGCTTGTCGACCAAGCCCTGAGCAGCCAGGTATTCGACCGCCGCGCAGGCATCGGCCACATCGCTCTCGCCCCAGCGCAGGTGCAGAGCCTGGCGGTATTCCCGGCCATAGCCGGTGCTGCCCCGGTAGTTCAGGTCGGCCACGGCAAAGCCGCGTTGGGTCCAGTACTGGATGCGTGGGTCCAGCACGGGATAGCAGGCCGACGTCGGCCCGCCGTGGATGAACACCACCAGCGGTGCGGCGCCTTGCGCCTGCGCTGGCGGGTAGAAGAAACCATGGGCCTGCTCGCCGTCACTGCCATAGTGGATCGGCTGCGGCAGGCTGATCTGCGCTGCCGGCAGCATCTCGGCACCACCGGCCAGCACGCGGACCTCGTGGTTGCGGCGGTCGATAGCAATCACTGCTGGCGGGCTGATGGGCGAGGCGGCAATGGCATACAGGTGCTCGCTGTCCATGGCCAGGCTGCGAAAGCGTGTGTAGGCACTGGCGTAACGCGCCATGCGGCCGTCTTCATGGCGCAGCCCCAATTGCCCGAAGCCGTCCTTGAACCAGCTGGCCAGGTAGCTTTGCGGCCCCAGCGCCAACCAGGTGCAGCTGCCCAGTTGCCAAGGCGCAGCCGCGTGGTCGGCAGGCTCGGCAGGTAACGCCTGCCAGTGGCCATCGACTTCGCCCCAGGGCTGCCAGAAGCCGTTGCGGTCGGACAGGCAGTAGAGCCGGCCTTCTTCATCGAAGCGCGGCTGTTGCAGCGACTCATCATCGCTGGCCACGCACTGCGCGGGCCCCCAGTGGCCACTGCTGTCGCGTACGCGGCACATCAATCGGGTGAGGGTCCAGGGCTGTGCCGGGCGGTCCCATTCCACCCATGCCAGGCGCATGCCATCGGCACTCACAGTGGGTGAGGCGTAGAAATCGGCGCCCTCTGCGAGCACTTCGCGGCTGCTTTCAGCCAACGCGACCAGGCGATGCTCCACCTGCTCGGCATGGCGTTCCTCGACGGCCAGCACCTGGCCATCGTGCCACTGCACATCGCCGTAGCGGCAGCTGGCATCCTGGGTCAGGGCACGCGGTGGCAAATCGTCCAGCGGCTGGGTGTAGACCTGTTGGTCCTTTTCGTTGACGAACACCAGCCCGTCGCCACCCAGGCAGAAGCTGCCACCGCCGTACTCGTAGACCCGGCTGCGCACGCTGAAGCCATCCGGGGTCAGGCAGCGGGCCTGGTGGTACAGCCAGTGCCAGATACGGCAAGCACCGTCGGCGGGGCGAAATTCGACCCAGAACAGCCCGTCGGCACTGACTTTGAGTTCGGCGAAGTCGGTACCGGCGGCAACTGCCTGGGCCGCGCTGAATTCAGCCGCGGGCGATGACACGGGAGTTTCGATCATTGCGGAAAGTCATCTGTTCAATGGCGAGCTGGGCGGTTTCCGCCTCCTCGCGGGCCTTGAGGATGATGCCGTGCTCGACCGACTTGGCGCACACAGGGTCGGCGTTGCTGGCATCGCCGGTCAGCATGAAGGCCTGGCAGCGACAGCCGCCGAAGTCCTTTTCTTTTTCGTCACACGAGCGGCACGGTTCGCGCATCCACTCATAACCACGGAAGCGGTTGAAGCCAAACGACTCATACCAGATATGGTGCAGGTCGTGGTCGCGGACATTGGGGAACTGCACCGGCAGTTGGCGGGCGCCGTGGCAGGGCAGCGCGGTGCCGTCCGGGGTGATGGTGAGGAACAGGTTGCCCCAGCCGTTCATGCAGGCCTTGGGGCGCTCTTCGTAGTAGTCCGGGGTGACGAAGATCAGCTTGCACGGGTTGCCCTCGGCCTTGAGCTTGTCCCGGTACGCGTTGGTGATGCGTTCGGCCCGCTCCAGTTGCTCTCGGGTTGGCAGCAGCCCCAGGCGATTGAGGTGCGCCCAGCCGTAAAACTGGCAGGTGGCGAGCTCGACGAAGTCGGCTTCCAGGGCAATGCACAGCTCGATGATGCGGTCGGTCTTGTCGATGTTGTGCCGATGGGTGACGAAGTTGAGCACCATCGGGTAGCCGTGGGCCTTTACCGCTCGGGCCATCGCCAGCTTTTGCGCAAAGGCCTTCTTCGAGCCGGCCAGCAGGTTGTTGACCTGCTCGTCGCTGGCCTGGAAGCTGATCTGGATATGGTCCAGGCCGGCCTTCTTGAAATCGGCGATGCGCGCTTCGGTCAGGCCGATACCCGAGGTGATCAGGTTGGTGTAGTAACCCAGGCGGCGGGCTTCGCCGATCAGCTCGGCTAGGTCCTGGCGCACCAGCGGTTCACCGCCGGAAAAGCCGATTTGCGCGGCGCCCATTTCCCGCGCTTCGGCCATCACCTTGAACCACTGTTCGGTGCTCAGCTCCTGGCCCTGGGCGGCAAAGTCCAGCGGGTTGGAGCAGTACGGGCACTGCAGCGGGCAGCGGTAGGTGAGCTCGGCCAGCAGCCACAGCGGCAGGCCGACCTCGGGCGTGGGCGGTAATTCAGGCGAGGACGATCCAGTGTTCGGCACGGGCCACCTCCATGAACTGCTCGATGTCTTCGGCTACTTCCGGAACATCGGGGAATTGCTGTTCGAGTTCGCTGATGATTGCTGCCACGTCACGCTGGCCGTCTACCAGGCCACCGATCAGGCTGGCGCTTTCGTTGAGCTTGATCATGCCCTCGGGGTAAAGCAATACATGGCCCTTTTGCGCCGGCTCGTACTGGAAGCGGTAGCCAGGGCGCCAGTTCGGCACCTGCTTGCGATCAAAACTCATAGGGTGATCCCCTTGTGCCACACCCGGTCCTGGGTGACGGAGTGATAAGGCGGGCGGTTCAGCTCGTAGGCCATGCTCATGGCGTCGAGCATGCTCCAGAGGATATCCAGCTTGAACTGCAGGATCTCCAGCATACGCTCCTGGCCCGCGCGGGTGGTGTAGTGCTGCAGGGTAATCGCCAGGCCGTGCTCCACGTCACGCCGGGCCTGGCCCAGGCGGGTGCGGAAGTACTCGTAGCCGGCCGGGTCGATCCACGGGTAGTGCTGGGGCCAGCTGTCCAGGCGCGACTGGTGGATTTGCGGGGCGAACAGCTCGGTCAGCGAGCTGCTGGCCGCTTCCTGCCAGCTGGCGCGGCGGGCGAAGTTGACGTAGGCGTCCACGGCAAAGCGCACGCCGGGCAGTACCAGCTCCTGGGAGCGCAGCTGATCTGGGTCGAGGCCGACGGCCTGGCCCAGGCGCAGCCAGGCTTCGATGCCACCGTCCTCGCCGGGTGCGCCGTCGTGGTCGAGCAGGCGCTGGATCCACTCGCGGCGTACTTCGCGGTCCGGGCAGTTGGCCAGGATCGCGGCATCCTTCATCGGGATGTTGACCTGGTAATAGAAGCGGTTGGCTACCCAGCCCTGGATCTGCTCACGGGTGGCGCGGCCCTGATACATCGCCACGTGGTACGGGTGATGGATGTGGTAGTAGGCGCCCTTGGCGCGCAGGGCCTGCTCGAATTCGGCAGGGGACATTGGCAGTGCGTCGCTCATTCGGCTGGCTCCTGTAAAGCTGAGTCTCGGCTCGATCCCTGTGGGAGCGGGTTTACCCGCGAACACCGGCGAAGCCGGTGCCATACACTGTGTTGGATTCTTCGCGGGTGAACCCGCTCCCACAGGGGGACTGTATTGCTTGTGTGATCTGGGTGTTACAACTCGATGCTCATGCCATCGAAGGCCACTTCCACACCGCGGCGCAGGACTTCGGCGCGCTCGGGGGAGTCTTCATCGAGAATCGGGTTGGTGTTGTTGATGTGGATAAGTACCTTGCGCTGGCGCGGGAAGCCGTCGAGCACTTCCAGCATGCCGCCAGGGCCGTTCTGGGCCAGGTGACCCATCTCGCGGCCGGTGCGGGTGCCCACGCCACGGCGCTGCATTTCGTCGTCTTCCCACAGGGTGCCGTCGACCAGCAGGCAGTCGGCACCGTGCATCATCGCCAGCAGCTTTTCGTCTACCTGGCCCAGGCCCGGGGCGTAGAACAGCTTGCCGCCGGTGCGGGTGTCTTCGACCATCAAACCTAGGTTATCGCCCGGGTGCGGGTCGAAGCGGTGCGGGGAGTAGGGGGGCGCGGCGCTACGCAGCGGGAACGGGGTGAAGCGCAGGTTGGGGCAGGCGTCGATCACGAAGCTGCCTTCCAGCTCGATGCGGTTCCACTGCAGGCCACCGTTCCAGTGGCTGAGCATGTTGAACAGCGGGAAACCTGTAGTGAGGTCCTGGTGGACCATGTCGGTGCACCACACCTGGTGCGGGCAGCCCTCACGCAGGCTGAGCAGGCCGGTGGTGTGGTCGATCTGGCTGTCCAGCAGGACGATGGCATTGATGCCGGTGTCGCGCAGGGCACGGGCCGGCTGCATCGGCGCAAAGGCCTGCAGCTGGGCGCGGATGTCGGGCGAGGCATTGCACAGCACCCAGTGCACGCCGTCGTCGGACAGGGCGATGGACGATTGGGTGCGCGCCGTGGCCCGCAGGGTGCCGTCACGGTAGCCCTTGCAGTTGACGCAGTTGCAGTTCCACTGCGGGAACCCGCCACCGGCGGCGGAGCCGAGAACCTGGATGTACATGGCCACTCTCTATGCAGAAAACCGTGTCGTAAAAACGAAAACGCCCCGGCGGGCCGAGGCGTTGAGGCGCAAGCCTGGCTTAGCGGCTTGCGAAGTACATGGTGACTTCGAAACCGATACGCAGGTCAGTGTAAGCAGGTTTGGTCCACATGGAATTACTCCTTCCGAATGAGGGTTGGGTTGCTCAGCTACTACTTGGGTACCGCCATGGGCTGGCAGTTCCCTGAAACTGGGATTGCGCTATCTTACAAGAAAAATTTGTACCGAAAGGTTAATTATTCGAAAAGCGCCGTTGCAGTTGGCGTAACAATCGGGAGGTTGTTCACTGCCATTCAAGGGCTGGCGCGGCAGCGTTGGCCAAGCAGAGCCAAGGGCAATCCTTATCGAGCAGGGTGCCCAGCAGCTGGTCCAGATCCGTCTGCCGCGTCTTCAAGATAGCCCCGCGCAGCTCATCCAGCGTTCCGGGTTGTGTAGCCAGGTGTGTCTGCCATGCCCATTCGGCAACCTCGGCGTTGGCCATGGCGGGCTCGTCGAACTGCCCCGCCAAGGCTAGGCGAGCGCCCGGATCCAGCGTGATGCCTTGACGCAGGAGGGCAAGCAGGTGCTCGAGAATCTGCGCCTGACGGGTATGCGGCGACTGCACGCCGAACAGGAGGCCGCCAACGCCCTCGACCTGACGAAAGGTACTGAATACCGCGTAGCCCAGTTGCAGCTCTACCCGCAGCCGTTGGTAAACCGGCCCTTGCAGCAGTTGCGCGAGCAGCCGCCCGCTGGCTTCGCTGGCTGCAGGTAGCGGGCAGAACAGCAGCAATGCGTGCTCACTACCCGGCACGTCGGCGTGCTGCCAACGGTGTCCGGCCCATGTGGGCAGGGGACCAGGCAACAAGCCTTGCCCAGGGCAGTGCAGCAACGCAGCCCCCAAGGCGGCCAGAGCAGCATTGTCGAAGCCAGTGGCAAGGCCATGCCAGTGGGCGTCCTGCCACAGGCTGTCGAGTTGCGACTGCGTCGGCATCCCGGCAGGCGCATTTGCGGGTTGGGCGCCCAGTACCGCGTCGGGCAGTTGCTTGAGCAAGGCCCTGATCGGGATCAGTGGTGGTGGCGTCGCCGTGCTGGGCTGCCAGCAACTGGTTGCTGGGTTGAGCATCAGGGCCAAGGCCTGCTCCACTGCCCGAAGCACAGCTGCCGGTTGCCCGGCGCAGCGCAATTGCCAGTATTCGCCAACGGCACTGAACAGCAGTTGCACCGACGCGCGCTCGCAGCGCTCCTGCAGTGGCGCCAGCGCCTGTTCCAGCACGCCCTGCAAGCGCTGGCGCAAGGACGAAGGCACGTGCCAGCGCAGGTAAAGCGCGGCGTACTGACGAGTCCCAGGCAGCAGGTTGCTGGTCTTCAGGGCCGCCGGTAGAGGTTGCGTGGGGGCATTGGGTAAATCTGCCATCAGCAAGGGGTCGACCGGGGGCAGTTGCCATTGCCCATGCGCTTGGCCCGGCAGGCCCTTGAGCAGTGAACTGAGGGCTTGCAGGCCTTGCGCGTCGAGGTTGGCGAACGGCTGGCCCGTGCTGTCCCGGCGGGCCAACTCAAGCGCGCCGGCGTTGCGTTCGCGGCTGCGCTGCAGCAGGCCGAATGCGTGGTTCATCTGCTCAAGGTCGGCCTGGCGGATGAAGCTGAACCAACCTTGCAGCAGGGCATCTGCTTCGTCCGTGTTGGCGCTTGCGCTGAGCTGCAGGTCGATGTGCCAAAGTAACTGCCCGGCGAAGCTGTAGAGCATCTCGGCCTTGAAGCTTTGCAGCCAGCCACGTTGGCGCAGCGCATGCAGCCAGGTACCTGGGCGGTTGTCGTCCAGGCAACTGATCAGTAGCTCGAGGGCCTGCTCGGTACCTGCCGGGAGCTTTTCATGGGTGAACACCAGGCGCGCGTTCGGTGGCGACAGTGGCGGCGGCAGCGTTTGTGGCGCATGCGTGCCCGTTGCGAACAAGCTGGCATGCTGCCTGCCCAGCTGTTCCAGTTCATCCAGCGACTGTGGGCCACACAGGCTCAGGGTCATCTGGCCGCCCTGGTAATACCGTTGGTGAAAGCCTTCGAGGGCTTGCTGGAAGGCAGGGTTCTGCAAGGCCAGGGTATGCCGGTTACCGGCGTGAAAAGCGCCTAGCGGATGGCCTGGCGACACCGATTGCAGCAAGGCGAACTGCTGCTGAGCCTGCGGGTTGCGCGACCAGGCAATGAACTCGGCGTGGATCACTTCGCGTTCGCGGCGTTGGCGCTCGATGCCCAGGTCCGGTTCGGTCAGCATCTGGCACAGGCGCTCAAGCCCTCCGGACAAGGCATTGGTCGGGACTTCGAAGAAAAAATCGGTGGCGCGTTCCCGGGTGCTGGCGTTGACCTGGCCGCCGAGAGCTTGCACGTAGCGCATCAGGCCGTCGTCCAGGGGGAACCGCGCGGTGCCGAGGAAGAAAAGGTGTTCGAGGAAGTGGGCCAGGCCGGGCCATTGGGCGGGAGCGTCATGGCTGCCCGCGTGCACCCGCAATGCGGCGGCCGAGCGTTTAAGGCGCGGGGCGTGGCGCAGGGACAGCTGCAGGCCGTTGGCGAGGGTGAGGTGGCGGGTGGTGTCAGGCATGGGAACTCCGGGCAGGTGTTCATGCTAACCCATTTGTGTGAGCAGGCCCGGCCTCTTCGCGGGCGCGCCCGCTCCCACAGGTATCGTGTGGCTTGCAGACTGACACCCATCCTGTGGGAGCGGGCATGCCCGCGAATGGGGCGTCAGCGCTTACGCAGGTGCAACGCCTGGCGCAGGTCTGTCAGGTAAGGAAATGCCTCCCGCCCCTGCACCACCCGCTCGTGCTCCAGTTCCGCCAGCAACAGGCATTCATCCCGCCCGGCCATGGCCAGCAAGCTGCCATCCGGGCCGATGATGCTGCTCTGCCCGCAATACTGGATCTCGTCTTCCGAGCCGCAATAATTGGCATACACCAGGTAGCACTGGTTTTCCTGCGCCCGCGCCCTCACGGTCACCTGGCAGATGAAGTCGTACGGGGTCATGTTCGCCGTTGGCACCAGGATCAGCTCGGCACCGTCCAGCGCCAGGCGTCGGGCGTTCTCCGGGAACTCGATGTCGTAACAGATCAGCAGGCCGACTTTCCAGCCGTCCAGCTCCACCACCGGGAAGTGGTCGGGGCCAGGGCTGAACATCGAGCGGTCCAGATCCCCGAACAGGTGGGTCTTGCGGTAGTTGCTCAGGCTGCGGCCGTGCGCATCGATCAACTGCACACTGTTGTAGATCGCCCCATCATCACCACGCTCGGGGTAGCCATAGACGATAGCGATGCGGTGCGCCTGGGCGATCTCCACCACGTCCATCGCCGCCGGGCCATCCTCGGCTTCGGCCAGCCGCTCGACCTGGGCCAGGCCGATGTTGTAGCCGGTCAGGAACATTTCCGGGCACACCAGCAGCTGAGCGCCGCGTTCGGCTGCCAGCTGCGCCTGGTGGCGCAGCCGTTGCAGGTTGCCGGGCACGTCCAATGCCTGGGGGGCGCCCTGGAACAGAGCAATGCGCATGGTGCCTCCTTGTATCAGTCTGCCAGGGCGATCGGGCCGATCTCGTCAAACACATCGCCCGGGCCGGGGTTGTCCGGGTGGGTCTGGCCACCGAAGTGGTTCATGATACCCCACACCGCATTCAGCGACGTTTGCACTGCTCCTTCCACCCACGCCGGGGTCCACGACACGTCGTCACCGGCAATGAACATGCCGCGCTGCTCGGCGGGCATGTCCTGCTGCATGAAGTGCGCGTACATGCGCTGGTTGTAGCGGTAGTGGCCCGGCAGTGCGCCCTTGAAGGCGCCGAGGAAGTGCGGGTCGGCCTCCCAGGAGATGGTGATCGGGTCGCCGATGATGTGCCCGGCGATATCGGTCTTGGGGTAGATCTTCTTCAGCGCATCCAGGGCCAGTTGCACGCGCTTTTCCACCGGGTGCGGCAGCATCTTCAGCGCGTCGCTCATCCAGGCGTAGGACAGGCAGATCACCCCCGGCTTGTCGTCGCCGTTGTCGAACAGGTAGGTGCCGCGGGTGAGGCGGTCGGTGAGGGTCATGCTCATCAGGTCGCGGCCGGTTTGCGGATCCTTGTCCTTCCAGAACGGCCGGTCGACCATGACGAATGTCTTCGACGACTGCATGTAGCGGGTGCGGTCCAGGGCCATCCACATCTTCTGCGAGAACAGCGACTCCTCGCAGTCGATCTGGGTGGTCAGCAACCAGGTCTGGCAGGTGGCGAGCACGGCGCCGTAGTGCCGGGTGTCGCCCCAGTTGTCGGTGACCGCCAGGCGGCCATCGGCGGCACGGGCAATGCGCTTGACCCCGGTGCGCGGCGCGCCGCCATGCAGGCCGCTCAGGCTGGTGCCCTGCGGCCAGTGGGCGCAGCGCTCCGGCACATGGCGCCAGATACCTTGCGGCACCTGCTCCACACCGCCGACGACAAGGTGTTGATGGTCGTCGCAGTTGGTCATCACCACGCGGAAGATTTCCAGCATCGAGTTGGGGAAGTCCGAGTCCCAGCCGCCGGTGCCAAAGCCGACCTGGCCGAACACTTCGCGGTGCTGGAAGCTCAGTTTGGCGAACGAGCGCGAGGTGGCGACGAAATCGTAGAAGGTGCGGTCATCCCACAGGGGGACCAGCTTGTTCCACAGTTCTTTCAGGCGCGGTACATCCCGGTCGCGGATGGCTTGCTGGATGTCGGCGAACTGGGCGCCACTTTCCAGGGCATCGGCCCAGGCGTCGGCCACTTCGTGGAACAGCTTGGGCAGGTCGGTGGTTTTTTCGGCGTAGTAGGTCTGGCCTTCCAGGTCGATCACTGTACTGCCCGAGGCCGGGGTCAGGGGGTTGGGGAAGGGCTTGGTTTCCAGGCCCAGCTTATCCACGTAGTGGTAGAAGGCGGTGGACGACACCGGGAAGCGCATGCCACCGAGTTCGGCGATGATCCCGTCGGTGCCGTTGAAGGCTTGCGAACGCAGCCGGCCACCCAGCTTGGAGGCCTCGTACACCACCGGCTTCAAGCCCAGCTTCATCAGCTCGTAGGCGGCCACCAGGCCGGCGATACCGGCACCCACGATGGCCACTTCTTCACCCTGGCGCTCGGCTGGAATGCTGCCCAGGCCTGCGGGGTGTTCCAGCCAGTCGTCGAAGGCGAAGGGGAAGTCGGGGCCAAAGATGGTGATGGGCTGCTTGCCGTCGGCGGGGTGGCGGTTTTTCTTGTTCATGAAGTGACCTTGCCAGAGGGGCTGCGCGGGGAGCGGAGCCTGAGTATAGGAGATGCCTGGCGGTCATTTTAGGGAGTGGGGCGTTCGTAATTAAGGTTCAGAGTGGTGTCTGAATGTAGCTTTACTCGTCATATTTACTAATAAAAGATCAATTATGATGAATCAGATAAGGGATGCCAGGTGATCCACGGTCTCGGGGTATTTCTGCACAAGGCGAATGAGCGCAACAGCCTGTGCGTTAGGTCTGGAACGGCCTTGCTCCCAGTTCTCCAGTGTTCTGGCGTTGGTCCGTAGACAGTTCGCGAACAGTGCCCTGGACATGTTGAGGCGCTGGCGCAGTTCCAACAGTTCATTAGGCGCCAAGGGGGCCAGTTCGATGAAGCTGACTTTGTGCGAGCGCAGGGTCTTCTTGCCTTGGCGTTCTTCGGCCAAGGCGTCGAAGCCTTCAGTGAGTTCAGTGAACAGGTTGCGTGGCATGGTGGGTCCTCGACAGGTATTCGCGTTCGAGCATGGTTCTCAGAGCTTTTCGCTGGGAGTCGGTCAAGTCATCCTGCATGTCTTTGCCGTATAGGGTAAACAGCCAGAATTGAGTCCCCGGAAGCCAGAAGTAGTAGATGACGCGGATGCCGCCTCGCTTGCCCTTCTGGCGTTGGGAGTCCGAAAATCGCAGCTTCCGGAGGCCTCCTGTGCCTTGGAGCAAATCTCAAGCGGATTCTTCAACAAGAACTGTTGCATGGAGCGAAAGTCTTCGTCGCTCAGGTAACTGGGACGATGACGTTCGAACGGGGGAAGCTCAACAAAAACGGCGTCCATTCTGTGTACGTTATCTGCGTATAGTTTGGGAGAGGTGGTGAGGCCTGTCAATCCTGCCTCTAGCCAGCCTATTACGCATTGACGCTGCGCCTAAGCACGAATGAATTGCAGCAAGTAACGCAGGAACAGGCCTCGATCGGTCGATACAGCGTTCCACTCTAGATATTTGACGGTGCTGGAGGGTGTCGCTCAGATTGGCTGACCGCGATCCACCTTGCTGCTGAGAATGATCGACGTGGTGGTTTTCTCCACCCCGTCGACACTGCCGATCTGGTCGAGCAGCTGGTCCAGTTGCTCGGGCGAGTCTGTACGCAGCCAGGCCACATAGTCGAATTCGCCGCTTACCGCACACAGCTGCTGCACCTGGCCCATGGCACTCAGGCGGCGTACCACTTCCTTCCCGGAGCGCGGCTGCACTTTGATCCCCACGTACGCTTGCAGCCCGCCACCTATCACACTCTGACCCAGGCGCACGCCATAGCCTGAGATGACCTTGTTCTTCTCCAGCCGTTCCAGGCGCGAGTTGACGGTGGTGCGGGCGATGCCCAGCTGACGCGCGAGGGTGGCGACGCTTTCGCGGGCGTTGATTTGCAGCAGGGCGATCAGCTGGCGATCGATTTCATCCAGCGTGATGGAGCGGGAATCCGACATGGCGAGTCTCTGCGGTTGGCCCGCTAGCCTAGCCAGCCAACGGCAAGCAGGGCAAGGGCACGTCACACTGTTGGAGCGGGCGTGCCCGCGAACACGGGCGAAGCCCGTGCCATCCACCACGCAGTCTGCTTTGCGGGCAAGTCCGCTCCCACAACGACCGTGATAACCCTGAGGCTGCGTCTTCGACGCTATTTCGGCATGATGAAGCGCTTATCCATCGGGAGTTTCGGTGTGAACCTCGACCACCTGCTCGAATGCTGGCGACTGGAAGTCTCCAACAAGAAAAGGCCCGGACGCCGTACCAGCCTGCTGTTCAACGTGCTGCGCCGTGCACGCAAGGACAACAAGCTGCGCTTTCTCTTTGCCTTCCGCCTTGCCCAATACCTCGACGCTCGCGGTGGCCTGGCCCGGCGTCACGCCCAGCGCATGCAGCAGCGGCTCAACCTCAAGTACGGGGTGGATATCGACATCGGCGCACAGATCGCGCCCGGCCTGCGCATCGCGCACCTGCCGGGGGTGGTGATCACCCGGCACGTGAGCATCGGGCGCAATTTTTTTGTTCGGCAGAACTGCTCGATCGGCATCAAGACCCTCGGCTTGGCGGAATACGCGCTGCGCATTGGTGACAACGTGAGCATGGGCGCCAACAGTTGCATCGTTGCCGACCGTATCGACATCGGCGACGACGTGGTGATTGGCGCGATGTCGCTGGTTACGCGGGACATCCCGGCTGGCATGACGTTCTACAACCCGCGGCAGGTCGAGATGCGGCCGAGAGAGACGTAACCAAAAACGTTACATTTTTGAGGCTGTAGGCGTGTTGCTCGAATGGTACTGTCTAGTGCAACCATTGCACTGTATGATTAGCCCATGCCCACGATCCATCGATTGTCCAATTGCGTAATCTGCCTGTATGCAAATGATCATCTGCCCCCGCATTTCCATCTGCGATTCAGTGATGGTCGTCAGGCACTGATCGCGATCAATGACCTGACTCCGGTGGCCGGCTTCGGTGGTTCGCGGGTTTCCCAGCGCGAGATGAGCGAAGCGCTTGAATGGGCTTCGCGGAACAGGGCTCGACTGCTAGCAATTTGGGAGGAGCTGAATCCATGACCAACAAACAATTCCAGCTGACAGAGGTCGCCGTTGTGGCCCCCGCTTCATTGCTGCTGACCTTTGCGGACGGGCTGCAATTCACGGTGGCGCTGGATGAAATCATCGGGAAACACACGACGTTGGCCCCGCTTGCCGACCCCGAGGTATTCGCAACGGCTGCAATTGGTGAGTGGAAAGACACGGTCATCTGGGCCGGCGACGACAATCTTGAACTTGCTGCTGACAACTTGCGTGCAAGAGCGGTTGAACAGGCAGGGGAGTGTTCACATGAACTCATCTGGAATTGGATGGCCAAGCATGAGTTGACGTTGGATCGTGCTGCACAGGAGCTCGGGCTGAGCAGGCGGATGTTGGCTTATTACCGGAGTGGCGAAAAACCCGTGCCGAAGACTGTGGCCCTGGCTATGAAAGGATGGGAAGCACTTCGGTTGGCTGAGGCGCGAGCAAACAGCGCGTCTCGTCGCACGTCTGGCAAGTACACAGACAGTTTGGTGGGGGCGGGGCATGCACGGAAGAAGCGAGCGTAATTGCGTAGCCGATCCATAGGCAAAAAAAGCCGCGCAACAGCGCGGCTTTATCGTATCTGGTGGGCCCACACGGACTCGAACCGTGGACCAAAGGATTATGAGTTGCCAAGAAACACTGCAAGCCCGGTGAAATCGACCATAGCATAGCGCATGTACAGTAAGCTGAAAGCACCATCGTTGCTGGTGTTTAGCGTAATTTAACAGAGAAAGTCCGAACTGGGCACTGTACCGCTGGTGTACTGGGCTGTGACGCCCCAAAAGAGCAAGGCCATGCTTTCAGGAAAAGATTGATTCGAGTCTTCTGTGTAGCCGCTCCAGGTCTTTGGTCTCGCATTCCCAGACCACCTCTGTGCTCCAACCTAGAGACCGCAAGGCTTTTTGAACCTCTAGATCCCGCTCCGCATTTCTGGAGAGCTTTGACAGCCAAAATTCAGATCTAGATTTTGGTGTGTAGGCATATCTGCAATTGGGGTGACGATGCCAAAAGCAGCCATGTACAAAAAGGCACAGATGGAACTTCGGAAATACCAAGTCAGGCGAACCGGGGAGATCTCTGCGATGTAATCTGAAACGTAAACCCATCGCATGGCAAGTCGAACGCACGATGATCTCCGGCTTCGTATCTTTGCCACGGATTCGCCTCATGATGCTGGAGCGTTGAGCTGGTGAGACGATGTCCGCGCACATTTTAGGCCTGCTCGATGGGGAAGCTAGTCTTGAGCCACTTGGTCAGCTCGGTTGCACTCTGCAATCCAGCCTCCTTGAGTAACTCAACAATATCCCTTCCCGAAAGAATCATTACGGGATGTCCATCTTCTACGATCTCCTTGTAGGCTTGAGAGTTCACCCACGAGGTGGTGATCAGAACCCCGAACTGCCGATGCCGGAGCCGTGATATCAATCGTGAAACCTTGCTGACACCTACCGAAATTTCAGGCTGGTAGCACTTTGCTTCAATCGCATAGTCAACCAGAACCGATGACTCTGGCCGTCCAATGCGTAATTTGCCAATACCATCGCGTCCTCCGTCCCGATAGCGTCTGGTCAGATCGAGCTCGACCGTATCTGGCAGGCATTGCCTGACCAAGTGAGCTGCGCAGACCTCGAAGGCATATGGGTCTGCTTGGAAGTAGCTATGCAGAGTCTGTAGCATCCGAAATTCTGAAGCTGAGGAGGGTAACTGCTCTGCTTTCGACCGTATTGGCTGGGTGCGCTTACTAATCAGTGGCTTGAAACGTCCACTCTTGATCCAGTCTATCCACTCCTTCGGGGCGTGTTTGCTGTCGATCCCACGGATTGAATGATTGATAATGTCGCTGAGCCATGCACGGGGAATTTTGGAGATGTCCAGGATAGTGAAGGTCGCTCGATAGTTCTGAAAGCGCTGCCCCTCACTGGTGTGCCAGACGCTGATCAGGTCATCGTTATGGGTGCTCCCGATGGTTCCTGGAACGACCAAGCCGCGGAAGATTTTGTCTCGATAATTTCCGGCTTTGGTGAACACCAAAATGGGAGGTATACGCTCTCGCTGGCCGGAATGCAGACTTTCAAAGATCAGCTCGAGTAGGTTGTTTCCGTAGCGCTTGGTCTGGTCCAGTTTGCGGCCAGGCTCCTTGTTGTCACCGTAATAGGTGAAGGTACCCGTTGAGAGATCTAACTCATCAGGCCAGTCAGGATCCTGCAGACTGGACACCAATGTGATGAGCAACGGATCGTCTCGCTTCCCTCTGATGCGGAAACCGCCTTCATTGCTGACCTTCAGTAAATGCGTCAGTGGTTCGTCGCCTGCGTTGCCTTTCCGACTGCCGGCGTAGCAGGCGTCAATCAGTAGGTCGGCACCCTCCAGCTCGCTCAAAGAAAAAACCTGGTTGCTGCTCATTTTTTAGACTGCCCCTTAGCCGTAAGGACTTGAATGGTGCCGGTAACCTGGTAACCTGGCTACAACGATAAAATGGAACGTTTTCCAATGGATCAGATACGCGCATTTGATATGTTCTGCGGTGCTGGCGGTGCCAGCCTAGGTGCCCGTGAAGGCGGCGCCACAATCGTCGGGGGGGTTGATCTTTGGGGGCCGGCAGTCGAATCGTTTCGTCTCAATTTCCCCGAAGCCCACGTCTTCGAGCAGGATCTTCGCAAGCTCACTCCAAAGCAGGTTCTAGCCAAGACAGGGCCTATAGATCTGCTGATCTCCTCCCCTGAGTGCACCCACCACACCTGCGCCCGTGGTAACAAGCCACGTTCGGATGAGAGTCGTGATACTGCTTTCCAGGTCATCCGATATGCGAAGGTAATGAAGCCTCGCTGGATCACCCTGGAAAACGTTGTGCATATGAAACCTTGGTCGCGCTATGGTGAGCTGAAGAAAGCACTGGAGAAGCTCAAGTACAACGTGCATGAGCAGATCATTGATGCCTCCCACTACGGCGTTGCCCAACGCAGAAGGCGGCTGTTCATGATTGCTGAACTGCGAGGTCAACCTGAGGCGATAGAACCCCTGAATCCGTTTTATCGTAACGTCTGGGACATTTTGGCGCCGGAAGGCACATATAAGATGACTCCGCTCAGAACCCCGCGGCGCGCTAAAGACACGCTTGCACGAGCTGATAGGGCTATAGCCGAGCTGGGAGAGAACAAAGCGTTCCTCATCGTCTACTACGGTTCCGACGGTGGAGGCGGCTGGCAACGGATGGATGAGCCGCTACGTACGGTTACCACCATCGACCGTTTCGCTTATGTAACTCCTACCCCCAGTGGGCATATGATGCGTATGCTTCAGCCGGATGAACTTCGCAAAGCCATGGGGTTTCCTGATAATTATAAATTTCCCGACGTGACTAGGCGTGAAAAAGTTAAATTAATGGGGAACGCTGTTTGCTCTCCTGTAATGGAGGCGATAGTTGCATCGCTCCTTAAGGGTGCTCAAGAGTACAAGGCGGCTTAATTATTTTGGCTCGGGCTTAACTGTCTTTTATGTCGAAAAGGATTTTTTATGAATGACAATCAAAAATCACCTCCTTCAATATTTCGTCCTAGAGCAAGGATAATGAAGACTTTAGGTGAGGAACTGATTAGTAATGATACCGTTGCCATAATAGAGTTAGTAAAAAATGCTTATGACGCGGACGCAAAAGACGTACTCATAAAGTTTGACGATAATGTTGAGGAAGGTAAAGGTTTTGTTGAGGTAATCGATAATGGCGCCGGCATGGATATCAACACCATCCGAAACGCTTGGATGGAGCCAGCAACACCTACAAAGAAAAAAGATAAGAGTAGCCCTAATGGCTCGCGGAGAGTATTAGGAGAGAAAGGTGTTGGCCGCTTTGCCGCGTCGAGACTGGCAAACTCGCTTGAACTGATTAGCAAAAAATCTGCAAGTCCCAATGAAGCGTATGCGTTCTTCGATTGGACCCAGTTTGATGATGAAGAAAAATTTCTTGATGAAATAAAAATACAAACTGATGTGCGTGCGCCAAAAGAAATATTGCCGAATGATTTTTTTGATGTAAATAATCAACCTCAAGGAACAATTTTGAGGATGAGGGGGCTGCGAAATACTTGGGATGAAATGACTTTTCTTGCTTTGCAGCGAGGATTGTCACGTTTGGTTTCCCCTTTTTCAGAAGTAGATGGATTTAAGATAAGAATATCTGCCCCTAGCTCGCATAGTAAATTCTCGAAAAATATCGAGCCGCCTCAATCAATAAAATACCCACATTACACGGTCTCGGGAAGAGTCAACGCCGACGGTAGTTTCAAGCTGGTTTATACTGTTGTTGCTAATGGAGACCCTATACCACTGACAGGCCGATTAGTTCCTACATCTGATGGGCGTTGGGAGCTGGTCGGAGAGTCAGCTCTGCCCGACAAAGAAAATTTCCGATCACCAGAGTGTGGCCCGCTAGACATTGAGCTTAGGATTTGGGATAGGGATGATCTTGGCAACATTGTGCAGATGGTAAAAAGCTCGATTTCGAATGTAAGGAAAGATCTAGACTCTTTTGCGGGTGTAAACATTTATAGGGATGGCTTTCGAGTTCTCCCTTACGGCGAACCAAACAATGACTGGTTAAGGTTAGATTTGCGTCGTGTACAAAATCCAACACTTAGACTGTCCAATAACCAAATATTTGGGTATGTTCAAATAACTGCGGATGGAAACCCGGAGTTAAAAGATCAGTCGAACCGGGAAGGGTTGAGGGAAAGTCAAGCTTATTATGATTTGCGAGAGATCATGATTACGATACTTTCTCGGATGGAGACGTACAGACGACAGTACAAAAAGAAAGCAGATCCGGGTGGGTCTAAGACCGAACAAACAAACAAGCCAAGTCTTTTTGATCCAATAGATTTTGACCAGATTAAGTCTCATTTGTCAGATAATCACCCGTCTGACAAAGTTGCATTTGAAATGGTTCAGAAAGTCGAGAAAGATTTTGCCAGTAGATTAGGTGAGCTCAAGCTGGTAGTCGCCAGGTATCACGGCTTGGCGACCTTAGGTCAGCTAATTGATGGGCTGCTACATCAAGGTCGGCACCCTTTATCAAAAATTGTGGGCTATGCTAAGTTGGGGTACGATAGTGTTGCTCGGGAAATATCCAAGTCTATAGAAAGACCGAACTTAACATCTCTACTAGATCGCTTTGAAAAAATACTGAAACAGGGCCAGGTCCTTGATGGTGTTTTTAAACGGATAGAACCTTTTGGCGGTCGAAGGCGAGGGCGTCCGGCCCAGCTATACATGGAGCAAATAATCAAAGACTCTCAGGAGTTGTTAAGTGATGATTTTACGAGGCTGAAGATTAAATTCACCATTTCAGATACTCAGACACTCGTTAAAGTAGACCCCGCTGAGCTGCAAGAAGTATTCGTTAATCTTATGCAGAACAGTTTGTATTGGCTGAGCTTGGTCCCAGATAATTCCCGCATCGTTGCGGCTACCGTGAAACGGAACGCTGACACTTCGGTTGAGATAATCCTTGCTGATAGTGGCCCAGGCGTGGCTTGGGAAAATCGAGAGTCCATATTCGAGCCATACTTTAGCACCAAAAGTGATGGAGTCGGGCTTGGGTTATCTATAGTTGGCGATATTGTGAGCGACTACTACGGCGGAAGCCTGGAACTGATGGAGAGCAATTCGCTGGGCGGCGCTGCATTTAGAATTACTTTGCGCAGGAGAGTTTAATGAGTAATAAATGGAATTTTTTGATCGTAGACGACGACGAAGAAATACTGGAAATGCTCAAGGAGACTTTCGAATCTGAAGGTTTTCTGGGAGACTCCGTTGTCTCGTGCGTGACTGCAAAAAGCTTTAACGAAGCGCTTGTGTTGGTCGAAAACAGCAGCTTTGATCTTTTAGTTCTCGATCTTCAAGATGACGCAGAGGATGATGCAAGTTCTGAGAGTTACGGAGGGGAAAGAATTCTTGCAAGCTTGAAGCAGCATCAATTTACCCCTGTTGTTTTTCATACTGGCTACGCTGAAAAAATCAAGGATCTTGAAGGTCGTTTTGTTAAGGTTGTCAGAAAGGGCGCCCATGAAGAGCTTAGTGCGGCAGTTAAATATTCCTTCGATACAAAACTACCAAGCCTGATAAGGTACATCAAAGAGCAGCAGAGGAAGTACCTCTGGGATCATGTCGAGAATGGTGGAATTTCGGCTGATGACTTGAGCGAAGACGGTGAGGTTGCATATCTTCTAGCGAGACGACTTGCTAGCTCATTGAGTTCAAGTTCAATAAGAAAATTTTTCAATCCGGAACATGACCTTGGCCTGGAAAAAATCCACCCTGTTGAATACTATATATATCCTCCAGTGAGCTATGGAATTGGGCTGGGAGATATTGTTGTAGATTCCGAGCAGGGCGGGTTTTACTTAGTTGTTAACCCTGCGTGTGATTTCGCCCAAGGGAAAGTTGATAATGTTTTGTTGGTGCGCTGCACCCCCCTCAAGGAAATTCCTGAGCTTTCGAGCATTAGGGAATTAATAATGCAAAATTCGGCAGTCAGCAAAACAAAAAGAACTGAGTTGAAAGGTATTCTGGCTGATAATAGAAAGTTGGCAGGATTGCAGCCGGAAAGATATAAGTATTTGCCTGGAACCTCGTTCCTTCCGCATTTGGTTGCCGATTTTCAAATGTTGTCTCAGGTGCAGTACGGCGAACTCGAAGCTTTCGCAAGATATAATCGGGTTGCGACTGTTGATACGCCGTTTGCAGAGGCAATACAGGCTAAATTTGCAAGGTATTACGGACGTTTCGGTGTCCCGGATATCGACTCCGAGAGGTTAGTAGCTATGTTGATCGCCGAGATTGAGGCGGAGCAAAAGGGTATGGCTCATACCGCATAAGAACTTTGAGAGTTGCTCCTGAAGCTCTCTGCTGAGGGGGCAGCTTTTGGCATTAATTAAGCGTTCTAGCTTATTGTTCATTGTGTAATTTGGCTCAGTGACATTGAACTGCCGCGCAAGGTGATCGGTGAGGCTAATATTGGCTTTCAGTCGTGGCCGACTGCCCGTTTGCGACTACAGCGCCTTCCGCGGGCATCAAATGTAAGTCGCGATTCCCCTCGCATCCTTATCCCTGCCCAAGTGGGTCATCGTGAATTTGCGGTAGTCTTAGACCTCTTCTACTCCCAGATAAGCTGCCATGGTCAATCTGAGTGGCCGTTCGTCTTCTCGGGCTCGGGTAGATTCAGGTCTGGCCAGCCAGACTCCTTAGCGGTTGGGATGGGCCTTGAAGAGCTGACAGAGGAGTGGTTCTTAATGAAGGCCTATTTTTGCACTGGCCCCTAGCACGGTACGTTGCGGCGGCCTTCAAGATGCTACATCCTAATTTTGATGCCGGGCATGATGAGGCTTGTGGTGCTCAGAAAGTCGCGGCAGCGACTCCCTGCTTTGAGTGCTACAGGCGCGAATACGCAAGTGAAGTTAGCTAGCCGACTTGTCGGTTAGCTAACTTCACCTGTCTTGCCCTGAATATTCGTGTAGCTGAGATGAGCGTCAGTAGTGAACTCAGGCAAGCAACATGTGCGCTAGAGCGTTTAATTATGAGCTGATCGCTTGAACAACGGAAATGGTCGGTTGTTGAACTCTAGAACAACGATTGTTCGGCTAAGCAACGGTGCTCAATAGCTAATGAACACCGCAGTTTATGGGTAGTAATTTCCTGGCGTAACGACGAAAAGCTTGATAGCCAAAGTCGATAGATCCTTCATCATGCAAAGTCTTCCAGATCCCTAGTAAGGACCAACCACCTTCAATCGCTTGCAGAATTTCCTCGCGTAGCAAGATGAACTTGGCCAAATTGGTACTCGGGTCTGAAGGAGGGTAGGTCGCGATTACTCGTTCTGCGATCCGTATGGTAAGGGGTTTCATCTCAACCTCATGGATGACTAAACCTCAGAGCTAGGGCCTGGTTTCTCATTTGTCAAAATTCGGACTGGTGATATGCCAGAGCTAGACCTATTTGTCCTTAACTTCTTCAAGTACTCCTTTCCTACGGTCGACCGGTTCTCGTTCTTGACACTTGACGGGCCTATTTCCGGGTTGTCTGCCGAGGTAAAGTGAGGTGCGTTATCGTCACGCGTAGGTTTCCCCGCAGGTGCTCGGTCCTTGAAGTTGTAGCTGCCATCTCGATATCGCTTGATGATTCCGTGAAACCACCGGACTGCTGTAGTTTTGATAGATCCCGCTTTGATCGCAGCCGACAGTTCGTCCAGCATGCGTTGCTGGTCAACGGGAGCAACCTGCTCCAGCGCCTTGAAAATTTGGCTTCTCGTTTCAGCTGATACCAATGCCGTCAACCGCAGCGGCGGACCATCGGCTACCGGTACATCGTCGAGGGACGTAGTAGTTTTCTTATTTCTTGGTTTTATTGTTTTGTTAGTATTTATATGTGCTTGTTTTCCCTGGTGCGGCTGCTCCGTGTGCGGTTTATCCATGTTCGGGTTATCGCAATATGGTGCAGCGGAGGCTTGGCTATGGGGCTCGTCAGATATATGCCATACCGTTTTTGCGAATCGTCCGCGGGAGTCATGGGTGCGCTTGATACTCAAGTAGCCTGCGTCCTCCAACTCCTGCAATCCGCTCCTGGTTGCGGCTGTGCCAGTGCCGTTTTTCTTAGATAGCGATTCCACCGTCAGGTATGGGTAGCCTGGAGGTAGTGATAGTAATTTCACAAGTAGGCCCAACGATTTCCAACTCAGGTTTGAGTCGCTTATTACATCGTTAGGGATAATTGTGAAATGGCTGGATACCTTTCTTTTTACAACTAGGGATATAGACATCTTCGTCAGCCCTGCTCAAGCACCTTGGCTACATCTGCGGTTCTGAAATAAATCCTCCTGCCAATTCTCACCTTACAGGGGAGGAATTTTCTCGATATCTCATTGTCGCCACTCAGACTGATCCTCAAGCCATCCTTGCTTCTGTGTAGCACCTCCGCAAGCTGTTCGAGGGACAAAAGTGGAGCCCCAGAGAATAAGTCGCGTATATATTCTTCAGTGGTCATGCTAGGTGTCCTCCGCTTAATTTCGCATATCCTATGACACCTAGCGCAAATTTATAAAGAACTTTTTGAATATTGGCTTGACAGCTGGATAGTTTAGCTATAGTTCTCCGTTCTTGTTTTAGCTCAACTTATTTAGAGTCGTAGCTGTTTTAGCCGCTAAATTTTAACTTCACTTGGTGTGGTGCGGCTATAGTGCTGGGGTTTAGCTAAACTGTTTTGAATTTTTAGCTAAACTTTTTTGTTTTTTGACATGTTGTCCAGCCGGGCTACTAGATCTTCGGAGCGTAGATGTGTGTATCTTTTCAACATTTGCATCGA
This sequence comes from Pseudomonas putida S13.1.2, assembly GCF_000498395.2. Taxonomy (NCBI): domain Bacteria; kingdom Pseudomonadati; phylum Pseudomonadota; class Gammaproteobacteria; order Pseudomonadales; family Pseudomonadaceae; genus Pseudomonas; species Pseudomonas putida. Next base: position 4,575,994 of record NZ_CP010979.1, on the reverse strand, counting down.
TTTGTGGCCACTGATGCTTGATACCTCTTGGTCGGAAAGACCACCTTCCACCAAGCGGCTGACAGCCTCATGCCTCAAGTCGTGAAATCTAAAGTCGGATAGCTGGAGCTTCTTAACCAACAGCCCCCAGATTTTTGTGAACGCATAGGGGCGGCGCTTTCCATCTCTACCGGGCTCACCGAAAAACACCAGGTTGCACTCGCTAGGGCGAGCTGGATTCATCATCGCGGCTCTGAAAAGCTCTGTGGCTCGCTTGCTCAGTGGCACAGTTCGTTGACCATCATTTTTCGTGTCAACCAGTCTTACGATGCGTCGCTCTATATCCACCTGAGGTCTGCGTAGCGAAGCGATTTCACCTGAGCGCATGCCAGTTTCCAGAGCGATGCCAACGATCCACCCAAGCATTGGATTGCTATGCCGATTCACCTCTGCGAACAGCCGCCGTTCCTCATCCGGCGAGAGCCTACGATTGCGACCCTCCCCGGGGCTTGGCTTGCGTATATTCAACACGGGGTTAAACGTCAGGCCCAGCCCCCACTCCTGGATCGCGACCGTGAAAACGTGGCTCAGTAGAGCCAGCTCCAGGCGAACGGTGTTGTTGCTGGTCGTGCCTGCGCGGCCTGGCTCGTTAAGGCGCTTGTCGCGATAGTTGGCAATGGTTTCAGCGGAAAGGGCTGCGAGAGAATACTTGCCCAGATGCTCCGTCAGCTTTTTAGCCTTGGAGATCTCACCGCGTTGAGTCGTAGGCTTCTTTGTGGGTGTAATGTCGGTCAGGTAGCGCTTGAGCGCTATTTCCAGCGTCATGCGCTCAGAACCGCTGCGCTGGATGTACACACCCCGCACCATCTCGTCTTCGGTGCGTCGTGACCAATCCTCCGCGTCGCGCTTGGTGCGGAAGGTTTTGGCGTTGGTCGGCCATCCGGTCTTGCGGATGACGGCCTTCCAGGTGCCGGCAGGGGTTTTGACGATTGTGGCCATCTGAAGGACTCCAAAGGCGTGCAAGCGAAGCCGCACTGTACCTAATTTGTACCTTCGGACCATAGGACTGATCCGGCTGCCACAAACCCAAAAAGCCGAAAGCCGCGTAGTACGCGGCTTCAAGGTTGGTGGGCCCACACGGACTCGAACCGTGGACCAAAGGATTATGAGTCCTCTGCTCTAACCAACTGAGCTATAGGCCCTCAGTAAGTGGCCGGATTATAACGAGGGTTTCGCACCAGTGCCATCTGAAAGATCCGATAGTGCTATGCGAAGAAACGTTGCCGCGAATTCCCCTGGCGGTAGTGGCAGGCTGACGATGTAGCCCTGGATCTGCTCGCAGCCCTCGGCCGCCAGGAAGCGTTGCTGAGCCTGGTTTTCCACGCCCTCGGCAATGATGGTCAGTTGCATGCTGCGGCCCAGGGCAATGATCGCACGGGCGATGGCGGCGTCGTGCGGGTCGTCGGGCAGGCCGCGGATGAACGACTTGTCGATCTTGAGGATGTCCAGCGGCAGGCGCTTGAGATAGCTCAGCGATGAATAGCCGGTGCCGAAGTCGTCGATGGCCAGTTGCACGCCCAGTTTTTTCAACTGGTACAGCACGGCCAGGGCTTCTTCAGCCTGGCTCATGATGAAGTTTTCGGTGATCTCAAGCTGCAGGTCGCCCGCCTTGAGCTGGTGGTGCTTGAGCAACTGCTCGATGCGCCGGGCCAGGTGTGGCTGGCGTAGCTGGGCGCCGGCGAGGTTGATCGACAAGGGGCCGAAGGGTTCGTAGTGCTGCTTCCAGGCCTGCATCTGCCGGCAGGCTTGTTCCAGTACCCAGTCGCCGAGCTGGAGGATGGTGCCGTTCTCCTCCGCCAGGTGGATAAAGTGCTCCGGAGGCACTTCACCAAAGGTCGGGTGGCTCCAGCGGATCAGCGCCTCTGCGCCGACCAGGCTCTGCGTCTTGAGGCTGAGCTTGGGCTGGAAGCACAGGCTCATTTCGTTGCGTTCGACGGCACGGCGCAGCTCATGCTCCAGGGCGATACGCTCGCTGGCCTGGGCGGTGAGGTCGCGGGTGTAGGCTTCGACGCGGTTGCGGCCCTTGGCTTTGGAGCGGTACATGGCAGCGTCGGCGTTGCGGATCAGCGTGGCAACGTCGGTACCGTCCTGTGGATAAAGGCTGATGCCGATGCTGGCGCTGGTGAAGAATTCGTGCTCACCGGCCTGGAACGGGGCGATGAAGCAGGCCAGCAGCTTGTTGGCGATGGTACTGGCGTCACTGGGCTTGTGCAGGCCCGGCAGCAGGATGATGAACTCGTCGCCGCCCAGGCGGGCCACGGTGTCGACGTCACGCACCTGCTCCTTGAGGCGCTGGGCAATGCCCTTGAGCAGCAAGTCGCCGACCGGGTGGCCGAGGCTGTCGTTGATGTGCTTGAAGCGGTCGAGGTCGAGGAACAGCACCGCGCCCTGGCGGTTGGACACCTGCGCGCAGGTGAGCACGGCCTGCAGGCGGTTCTCGAACAAGGCCCGGTTGGGCAGGCCGGTCAATGGGTCGTGGTGGGCCTGGTAGTCGAGCTTGGCCTGGGCATGCTTGAGGCTGGAAATGTCGGCGAACACGGCAACGAAGTGAGTGATCTCGCGTTCGCTGTTGCGTACGGCGCTGATGGTCAGCCAGCCGGGGTACAGTTCGCCGTTCTTGCGCTTGTTGTAGATCTCGCCTTGCCAGTGGCCCTCGGCGGTCAGCTGGTGCCACATGGCGGCATAGAAGGCGCTGTCGTGCTGGCCGGAGGCAAGCAGGCGCGGGGTCTGGCCGAGGGCTTCGATCTCGCTGTAGCCAGTGATTTCGCTGAAAGCGCGGTTGACGGCACTGATGCGCTGGTCGATGTCGGTGATCAGCACGCCTTCGGCGGTGTTCTCGAACACGGTGGCGGCCAGCTGCAGTTTTTCCTGCATCAGGTGGCGCTCGGTGATATCGCGGGCGATGGTCAGCATGCAGTCGACGCCGCCAATCGGCAGGGGCCTGGCGGAGAGCTCGCACAGGCGGATCTGCCCGTCGCTGCGGCGGATATGGCAGGTGAAGTCACGCACGAAACCGTCACGGTTGAGCTGGTCGACCATGCGTTTGCGTTCGTTGAGGTCGACCCAGATACCCAGGTCCAGCGAGGTCTGGTCGATGGTCGGATTGAGGTCGTAGCCGGTCAGGCGGCAGAAGCCTTCGTTCACCTCAAGCAGCAAACCGTCGCTCTGGCGCGACAGCAGCAGGCCGTCGGGCGAGGCGTGGAAAGCCTTGGCGAACTTTTCTTCTGAGGTTTGCAGCTGCTGCTGGGTCTCCTTGAGCTGGCTGATGTCGCGTACTGCCACTACCAGCGCGGGGGTGCCGTCCAGTTCGAACGTTTCGGCCGAAGTCAGGCCGGTAAAGAGTTGGCCGTTGCTGCGGCGGAAGCTCATTTCCAGGTTACGGATACCGCCCTGGTGCAGGCGCTCGAGCAGCGGCGGGCCGGAACCTTCGACGCCCCACAGGTTGAGGTCGGTGGCGCTGCGGCCAAGCACCTGGTCCGGGGTCATGCCAATCTGCTCTTCGAAGGCTTCGTTCACCTCCAGCAGGCAGCCGTCGCTGTGGCGGGCGATCAGCAGAATGTCGGGGCACTGCTGGAACACCGAGGCAAACTTTTGCTCGGAGAGGCGCAGGGCGTCCTCGGTGCGCTTGGTTTCGCTGATGTCGATCATCAGCCCGCGCATCACCGGCTGGGGCCCGTGTTCGATCATGCTGACGATGTTGCGTACCCACAGGGGCTGGCCGTCTGCCCGTATCACCCGATAGTCCAGGCTATGGTCGCGCCCGGCTGCGGTTTCGCTGTCGCAGTAGGCCTGGGCCCAGAGGGCGTCCTCCGGGTGCAGGATGCTGCGCCAGAACCCCGGTTTGAGCCAGTCGCTGAGCGGGTAGCCAAGCAAGTCTTCGGCATGCGGTGAGACATAGCTGTAGGTGAAGTCGTTGGCGTCGGCTTCCCAGGCGATGGCGGACAGGCTCTCGACCAGGCCGCGGTAGTGGTACTCGCTGCTGCGCAGCTCCTGCTCCAGGGCGATGCGCCGGGAAATTTCCGAGCTGAGTCGGCGGTTGATACGGATGACCACGGCCAGAACGGCCATCAGCAACAGCACCGTTGGCAGGCCATACACCAGCAGGTCGGACCAGAACATGCGTTGGTCGACCACATTGCCCACCCAGCGCTGCTGGATCTGGCTGATTTCGCTGCTGCTCATGTCAGCCATTACTTTGTCGAGAATGCCGACCAGCACGTTCTTGTCGCGGGGAACGGCCATCGCCAGCTGGTAGCGGTAAGGCGTTTCGCCGCTGACGTAAAGGCCGTCGAGCTTGAGTTGGCGCAGGCTCCAGATACTGGACGCCAGGTCACCGACCACGGCGTCTACCTGGTCGGTGGCCAGGGCCTGCAGTGTGGAGCTGACGTTGGGCATGGCCACCAGGTTGAGATCCGGGTGGTGGGTACGCAGCAGCTCGTGCGGGGCGTAATTCTCGACCACGGCGATTTTCAGCCCGTACAGGTCATCCAGCTTGCGCGGTTGTGCGCCGCCTTTGTGGGCGAGGATGACAATAGGGAAGTCGAGGTACGGACGTGTGAAGGCCAGGTAGCCCTGGCGTTCGGGGGTGGACATGATGCCGGGCAGCAGGTCGATGTGGCTTTCGCGCGCCTGCGCCAGCACCTCGGTCCAGCTGCTGGGTTCGACCGGTTTGAGCGTCACGCCCAGGCGTTGCTGGATCGCAGCGATGTAATCGGCGGCCAATCCCTGGTACCGGCCCTCCTGGTCGCGAAACTCGAACGGTGGCCAAGAGGCGTCGATGCCCAGGCTCAGCTGCGGGTGGGCAGCCAACCAGGCTTTTTCCTCGTCTGTCAGGGTCAGGGCGCCGGCCGTCGTGTTCCACAAAACCAGGAGCAGCAACAGAATGGCCGGCATAGGTGGCATAGCAGCCTCGCATTCTTGGGGTCTGACGTCGAGTGTAGACGGGCATTGCGGCAGGTGCAGGGGGAAACATGGGCCCTTTTGTCAAATACAACAGGGCCTTGCAGGGATGGCGGCAGAGCGCGACAGGCAGAAAAGAAAAACCCCGGCCTGGGCCGGGGTTTTGTCATCACTCGTCGAGGAAGGAGCGCAGATGCTCGCTGCGAGTTGGGTGGCGCAGTTTGCGCAACGCCTTCGCTTCGATCTGACGGATCCGCTCACGCGTTACGTCAAACTGCTTGCCCACCTCTTCGAGGGTGTGGTCGGTGTTCATGTCGATACCGAAACGCATGCGCAGCACCTTGGCTTCGCGTGCAGTCAGGCCCGAGAGCACGTCACGGGTGGCTTCCTTGAGGCTTTCGACCGTGGCCACATCAATCGGGGACTGCATGGTCGAGTCCTCGATGAAGTCGCCCAAGTGCGAATCTTCGTCGTCACCGATCGGGGTTTCCATGGAGATCGGCTCTTTGGCGATCTTCAGTACCTTGCGGATCTTGTCCTCAGGCATTTCCATGCGCTCGCCCAGCTCTTCCGGGGTCGGTTCGCGACCCATTTCCTGCAGCATCTGGCGGGAAATACGGTTGAGCTTGTTGATCGTCTCGATCATGTGCACCGGAATACGGATGGTGCGTGCCTGGTCGGCGATCGAACGGGTGATTGCCTGACGGATCCACCAGGTGGCGTACGTCGAGAACTTGTAACCACGACGGTATTCGAACTTGTCCACCGCTTTCATCAAGCCGATGTTGCCTTCCTGGATCAGGTCGAGGAACTGCAGGCCACGGTTGGTGTACTTCTTGGCGATAGAGATCACCAGACGCAGGTTCGCCTCGACCATTTCTTTCTTGGCGCGGCGGGCCTTGGCTTCACCGATCGACATGCGACGGTTGATGTCCTTGATCTCGGCAACGGTCAGGCCGGTTTCGGTCTCAAGGTCGATCAGCTTCTGCTGGCAAGCAACGATGGCGGCGTCCTTTTCACCCAGGGCGGCAGCCCATTTGGTGTTGCGCTTGGCCAGGTCACCGCTCCAGGTCTGGTCGGTTTCGTTGCTTGGGAACATGCGCAGGAAGTCGGCACGTGGCATGCGGGCATCACGCACGCACAGCTGCATGATGGCGCGTTCTTGCTGACGCAGACGGTTCAGTGCATCACGAACACGCTCTACCAGAACCTCGAACTGCTTGGGCACCAGCTTGATCGGCATGAACAGGTCGGCGAGGGCTTGCAGGGCCTCGATGCTTTCCTTGTGGCCACGACCGTTCTTCTTCACGACCTTGACGGTCGCCTGAAGCTGGTCGGATACCGCACCGAAACGCTGGGCTGCGACTACCGGGTCCGGACCGCTCTCGGTCTCTTCCTCGTCGTCACTGCCTTCGGACTCTTCCTCTTCGTCGTCGGACTCTTCCTTCGCGGCTGCGGCCTTGGCGCCAGGAATCGGCACCTCTTCGGTCGGCGCGGCGATGTTGTCGTCAGGGTCGATGTAACCGCTGAGCACGTCGGACAGACGGCCACCCTCGGTGGTGACGCGGTCATATTCGCCGAGAATGTAATCGACAGTACCCGGGAAATGGGCGATGGCGCCCATCACCTCACGGATGCCTTCCTCGATACGCTTGGCGATTTCGATTTCGCCTTCGCGGGTCAGAAGCTCGACTGTACCCATTTCGCGCATGTACATGCGCACCGGGTCGGTCGTGCGGCCGATATCGGTTTCAACTGCCGCCAACGCAGCAGCGGCTTCTTCGGCCGCGGCTTCGTCGGTGTCGGCTTCCGCCAACAGAAGGGCATCCGCATCCGGAGCACTCTCGAATACGTTGATCCCCATGTCGTTGATCATGCGGATGATGTCTTCCACCTGTTCAGGATCTGAAATATCCTCAGGCAGGTGGTCGTTGACCTCCGCGTAAGTCAGGTAGCCCTGCTCACGACCGCGGGTGATCAACTCTTTGATACGAGACTGCTGTTGCGCTTTTCCGGACATAACACCCTATCCACTGAAGGTCTTGGCGGGCAAAAAACAAGCCGAGGATTATACCCGAGCATGGGCCTCACGCGCCAGATGAGGTCGGCGTTTGTGCGGGAACATTCCGGCTCAGCAGGGCGAGAAGCTGGGTTTTTTCCTCGCTGGTCAATTCACTTTGACGTGATTTCCTGAGCAGTTGTTCCAGGCTGCGCTCGCGTTGGCGGGCGGACAAGCTAGTTATAGTGTCGAAAAACTGTTGTTCAAGGTTGTCGGCCACGATCAGCCATTCCTTTTCCGCCAGGGCCCGCAGCAGGCGGCCCTGTTCGGTGCCATGCCAACGTGCGATCAGCTGCATTGAGCTTAGCCCAGGATTTTTCTGTGCGGCTTCGATCAATGCCACCAACAGCTGGCTGTACAGGTGTTCTTCGTCGGCAAAGTGGCTGGCATCTTCTACCTTGCCGGCCAGCAACGGGTGATGCAGCAGGGTGCGCAGGGCAGCCAGGGTGGGCGGTTCGACCGGGGCTGGCACACGCGGTGGTGCTTCGTCACGTTGCTGCCAGGGCTTGCCGCCCTTGCGGTTCTTGTCCCAGGGTTTGTCGCTCCACTGCTTTTTGCCACCGCCCTTGTTCGGCTTCCACGCCTGTTCCTGCTGAACGGGGGCGAAGTCGTGCTGCGGCATGTCGCCGTAGTCAGGGGTATAGCTGGCCATGGCGTCGTAGTCGTAGCCAGGGTCGTAGTCCGGCACACTGCTGGCTGGCGGAGCTTGTTGCGCCAGTTGCTCGACCTGCTGCGGGTCCAGACCGGTGATTTCCTTCAGGCGGTTGCGCATCAGTTGGCGCAGGTTGGCACCGGGGATCTTTTCGATCAACGGTGCGGCCAGGGTCGCCATGTGCGCCTTGCCTTCCAGTGATCGCGGGTCGGCTTCAACGCCCAGTTGCTCGAAGAAGTAGTCGGCCAGCGGCTGGGCGTGCTGGTTGATGCGGGCCCTGAAGGCATCGGTGCCTTCGGCACGCACCAGGCTGTCCGGGTCTTCGCCTTCGGGCAGGAACAGGAAACGCGCACGGCGGCCGTCCTGCAGGTTGGGCAGCGTCGATTCCAGCGCACGCCAGGCGGCCTTGCGCCCGGCCTGGTCGCCGTCGAAGCAGAACAGCACGCTGGGCACTACCCGGAACAGGCGCTTGAGGTGCTCTTCGCTGGTGGCGGTGCCAAGGGTGGCCACGGCATTGCGCAGGCCCTGCTGAGCCAAGGCGATGACGTCCATGTAGCCCTCGACGACGATGATCTCGTCGAGGTTGCGGTTGTGCTTGCGCGCCTCGTACAGCCCGTACAGTTCCTGGCCCTTGTGGAACACCGGGGTTTCCGGGGAGTTCAGGTACTTGGGCTTGTCGTCGCCCAGTACCCGGCCGCCGAAGGCGATGATACGCCCGCGGCTGTCGCGAATGGGGAACATCACCCGGTCGCGGAAACGGTCGTAGCGCTTGCCGCTTTCGGCGTTCTCGATCAGCAGGCCGGCATCGATCATCACCTTTTGCTGCAGGGTGTCGGCACCCAGGTGCTTGAGCAGGTTGTCCCAGCCGGGCGGGGCGAAGCCCAGGCAGAAATCGCGGGCGATCTCCCCGGACAGGCCGCGGCCCTTTAGGTAATCCACTGCGGCCTTGCGGGTCGGGTGGCTGCGTAGGGCCTGGCGATAAAATTCCGAGGCGGCGTCCAGCAGCGGGTACAGCGGCGAGTCGGTTGGCTGGCGAGGTTTCTGGTCGCGGCGGCCTTGCTCGCGGGGTACTTCCATGCCTGCGGCGCGGGCCAGTTCTTCGACAGCCTGGGGGAAGTCCAGGTTGTCGTGGTCCATGACGAAGCCAAGGGCGTTGCCGCCGGCACCGCAGCCGAAGCAGTAGTAGAACTGCTTGTCGGGGCTGACCGTGAAGGAAGGGGTCTTCTCCTTGTGGAACGGGCAGCAGGCGGAGTAGTTTTTGCCGGTTTTTTTCAGCTGGACGCGCGAACTCACCACGTCGACGATGTCGAGGCGGTTGATCAGGTCGTCAATGAAACTCTGGGGAATCAGCCCGGCCATGGCAGTCTCGTCATCTGGCAACTGGCAAGTCTAATCGCTCACGCGCCGAATAGGGCGAGTGCTGATTGGGGAAGTGCGAGGGAATGTGTGCTCGTCGCCAGCCCCTAAGGGCCCGTCAGTCGGACGTGCACGTCTGGTCATACAGCAAGAAGGACCAGCTCTGACGTTTCAGGCAGGTTGCCCATGTGCAGTTCGCATGAAGCTTGTGCAGGGCCTTGAGCTAGCTGCTCAAGTTTGAAACGACCGCTGCCATCGCCCGGTGGTTAACCGGGCAGGGCAGAAGCTTTGCGTAGAACGCCTGTATTAGTACAGACGAACGGCGCGGCGCTGTTCGCGCTGAACTTTCTTGGCGTGACGCTTAACAGCAGCAGCTGCTTTGCGCTTACGCTCGGCGGTCGGCTTCTCGTAAAACTCGCGGCTACGAACTTCAGCCAGTACACCGGCTTTTTCGCAGGAGCGCTTGAAACGACGCAGAGCTACGTCGAAGGGTTCGTTCTCTTTAACTTTGACGGCTGGCATCCAGGGCTACCTTAATTCATTACCGGGGTAGACGTGCTCCTGGCAAAACAAAGGTGTGCTGGAGAACGTCGGTTTTCAAGGGTTGCGGATGTTAACCCTTAGCAAGCCGGAATGCAAAGCCTCTGATCGAAAACCGCTGGTCGGCATGCAACACGGGGACTATCATGCGCGCCTTCGAATTCAGCCCCCACAAGGGACGAACCCATGCTAGTACTGGGATTGGAAACATCCTGCGACGAAACTGGCGTCGCATTATACGACAGCGAGCGCGGTCTTTTGGCCGACGCACTGTTCAGCCAGATTGACCTGCACCGCGTGTTTGGCGGTGTGGTGCCCGAGCTTGCCTCGCGAGACCACGTAAAGCGCATGTTGCCGCTGATCCGCCAGGTGCTGGAGGAGGCCGGTTGCGTCGCCACCGAGATCGACGCCATTGCCTACACCGCGGGTCCTGGCCTGGTCGGCGCATTGCTGGTGGGCGCCTCCTGCGCCCAGGCGCTGGCCTTTGCCTGGGACATTCCGGCGATTGGCGTGCACCACATGGAAGGCCACTTGCTGGCGCCCATGCTGGAACAAAACCCACCTGAGTTTCCGTTCGTCGCTTTGTTGGTTTCAGGCGGCCACACCCAGCTGGTACGCGTCGATGGCATCGGTCAGTACGAGCTGCTGGGCGAGAGCTTGGACGATGCTGCGGGCGAAGCGTTCGACAAGACCGCCAAGCTGATCGGCCTGAACTACCCCGGCGGCCCGGAAATCGCGCGCCTGGCCGAGCAGGGGGTACCTGGGCGCTTCGTGTTCCCGCGGCCAATGACTGATCGCCCAGGGCTGGAATTCAGCTTCAGCGGCCTCAAGACCTTTGCCCTCAACACCTGGCAGCAATGCAAGAACGCTGGCGACGACAGTGAGCAAACCCGTTGCGACCTGTCCCTGGCATTCCAGCAGGCGGTGGTGGAGACTTTGACCATCAAGTGCAAGCGGGCGCTCAAGCAGACCGGCCTCAAGCGCCTGGTCATCGCGGGTGGCGTGAGTGCCAACAAGGCTTTGCGCGCCTCCCTCGAGGACATGCTCGCCAGCATCAAGGGCAACGTGTATTACGCGCGCCCGCAGTTCTGTACCGACAACGGCGCGATGATCGCGTACGCCGGTTGCCAGCGCCTGTTGGCCGGGCAGCAGCAGGACCTGGCGATCAGCGTGCAGGCGCGCTGGCCGATGGAGCAGTTGCCGCCGCTGTAGCGTTTGAAGCCGAACGGTCAGAAGTGCCGTTCGCGCCCCGCGAACAGGTCGCGCAGGTTTTTGCGGTGGCGCCATACGATCATCACGGTCAGCACGGTGATTGGCAGCAGGGCTTCGGGCTCGCGCCAGGCCAGTAATGGCAAGGTCAGTGGTGTGGCAACAAGTGCTGCCAGCGAGCTGGTGCGGGTGAGGTAGAAGGTCAGCAGCCAGGCGCCGATAGCCAGCAGTGCGGCCGGAAAATACAGGCCCATGAGCATGCCGGCAGCCGTCGCCACGCCCTTGCCGCCCTGAAAGCGGAAGTACAGGGGGAACAGGTGGCCCAGCACCGCGCATACGCCCACCCAGGCCTGCGCATGCAGGTCCAGCTCGGCAAGGCGGGCGAGCAATACCGGCAAAAGGCCCTTGCACAGGTCGCCAAGCAGGGTCAGGATCGCCAGTTTACGGCCTGCCAGGCGTAGCATGTTGGTGGCGCCGGCATTGCCTGAGCCGCTGGAACGCGGGTCCGGGCTGCCCGAGAGGCGGCTGAGGAGAATGGCGAAGGACAGCGAGCCGAGCAGGTAGGCGAACAACGCCAGTAACCAAAACATGCTAACTATTCCGGGCGAGGACGCCCTGATTCTAACGGCGCCAGTCGCCCTTGTCGTGCTGTGGAGAGAAGTGCTTGGACAGAGTGTTCATCGAAGGCCTGGAAGTCGATACCGTCATCGGTGCCTATGACTGGGAGCGGGATATTCGCCAGTGCTTGCGCCTGGACCTGAGCTTTGCCTGGGACAACCGCCCGGCCGCAGCGGGTGACGACCTGAGCCTGGCGCTGGACTATGCCAGCGTTTCGGCGCGCATCCAGGCGTTTGCCGAGCAGGCGCGTTTCGAGTTGGTGGAAACCTTTGCCGAGCGCCTGGTAGCGACCTTGATGGAAGAATTCCACATCCCTTGGGTGCGGTTGAAGCTGACCAAGCCGGGTGCGGTTCCGGCGGCCCGTGGCGGTGTTGGCGTGGAGATCGAGCGCGGATGTCTCTGAGCACGGTTTACCTGGGCCTTGGCAGCAACATCGACCGTGAGGCGCATTTGTGTGCCGGGCTCGATGCGTTGGCGGGCATCCTCACCGACATGCGTTGCTCGCCGGTGTTCGAAAGCCAGCCGGTGGGGATCAAGAGCGGGCCGTTCATCAATTTCGTGGTGACCGGGCAAACCGCACTGCCGCTGATCGAACTGGACCGTCGGCTGAAGTTCATCGAGGCCGACAATGGCCGTTACGCGCCGGACCGCAAAGGGCTGCCGCTGGATATCGATGTGCTGATGTATGACGATCTGCACGGCACCTTCGATGGGCTGGTGCTGCCTAGGGCCGAGATCCTGAAGAACGCTTTCGTGCTGTGGCCGCTGTCGTTGCTGGCCCCTCAGCTGATGCATCCGGGCGCGGGCAAGACCATGGCCCAGTTGTGGCAAGAGGCACAGATTGACCAGGTACTGGCCCCGGTCGCCTTTGAGTGGCGCGGGTTGCAGCTGACTCCCGCTTAAGCCTGTTCCGGCCCTTTCGCGGCTAAAGCCGCTCCCACAAGGACAGCGCAGGTTTCGCGCCCACGCTGTACCTGTGGGAGCGGGCATGCCCGCGAACACCGGCGAAGCCGGTGCCATACAGCGGGTTGGGGTATTCGCGGGCGCGCCCGCTCCCACAGGTGCGGCGCCAACATCGGGCCCACGCTGTACCTGTGGGAGCGGCTTTAGCCGCGAAGGGGCCGGTATGGTCAGCCGAGTTGGTAAGCCTCAAGTGCTTTCAGCCGCTCAGCCTTGAGTGCTTCGCCCAGTGCCTGGCCCGTCAGCCCGGCCTGCACCAGCGGCTTCACCTCCACCGCTCGCGCGGCCGCTGCTGCGCCTCGCAGGTAATCGGCCTGTGGATAACCCTGCTTGCCATCGCCCAGCGCCGCCATCTCGCAAACGACCACAAAATCGTCAAACCGCTGCGGCCGTCGGTACACATCGAACTTTTGCAACAGCTCCAGCAGTGCCGTGGCAGGCAGTTCCAGCGCCTGATTGGCCTGCGCCAGGCATTCGCCTGTCAGCAGGGCCAGTTCCTGGCATTCCCGTGGCGCCTTCAGGCGCTGGTTGACGGCTTTGATCGATGCGGGAGCCAGCCCGCGCAGCAGGCAGGCCCAGCGCACGTGCAGGGGCTGTTCATGCGCCGCTGCCTGCTCCAGCGCTGCCAAGGCCTGGGCATCGCCAACTAGCTCAGGCAGCAGGGCCTGCAGGGCGTCGCAATCGCGCAGCACCTGGAAGAACACCTGGGGCTGTGCCTCCATCAGCGCCCGCTCGATTTCCTTCCAGCTGCGCTCGGCAGTCAACGCCTGCAACTCGCCAGAGGCGCTGATCTGGCGCATCAGTTCCAGCGTTTCTTCGGCAACCCGAAAACCCAGCGGTGCATACCGGGCTGCAAAGCGCGCTACGCGCAAAACACGCAAGGGATCTTCGGCAAATGCCGGAGAAACGTGGCGCAAAATTCGATTATCTAGATCGTCTTGGCCATGGTGGGGATCGTACACTGTGCCCGCTTCGTCCTCGGCCATCGCGTTGATGGTCAGGTCACGGCGGATCAGGTCTTCTTCCAGGGTGACGTCAGGGCTGGCGTGAAAGGTGAACCCGCCATAACCGCGCCCGCTCTTGCGCTCGGTACGAGCCAAGGCGTATTCCTCGCCGGTTTGCGGGTGCAGGAACACCGGAAAGTCGGCGCCCACCGGCCTATAGCCTTTGGCGTGCATTTCTTCGACGGTGGCGCCTACCACCAGCCAGTCAATATCACTGACGGGGCGGCCGAGCAGGCGGTCGCGCACGGCGCCGCCGACTTTGTAGATGTGCATGTGCAGCTCTCCATAACTGCCGACAGGATAACCCGTCGGCCGTTATGGCGGTGCACTAGAGGTGGTGAATGACAGCCAGGTCCATGCGCCCGTAGTCTGCGCTTTCGCCGTGCTCGCCACGGGGTGGCATGTGGTGGGTTTTCATCACTTGCTCGCCCTGCACGGTTTCCAGGTGGATATCGAAGCCCCACAGGCGATGCAGGTGCTTAAGCACTTCCTCGGTGGAGTCGCCCAGCGGTTTGCGGTTGTGTTGCTGGTGGCGCAGGGTCAGCGAACGGTCGCCGCGACGATCGACGCTCCAGATTTGCACGTTCGGTTCACGGTTACCCAGGTTGTACTGCGCGGCCAGCAGTTCACGAATCACCCGGTAGCCGGCTTCATCGTGAATGGCGGGCACCAACAGGTCGTCGCGCTGGTCGTCATCGAGGATGCTGAAAAGCTTGAGGTCACGCATTACCTTGGGCGACAGGTACTGCAGGATGAAGCTCTCGTCCTTGAAACTGCTCATGGCAAACTTGATGGTAGAAAGCCAATCACTGCCGGCAATGTCGGGGAACCAGTGGCGATCTTCCTCGGTCGGGTTCTCGCACATGCGCCGTATGTCGGTATACATCGCAAAGCCCAGTGCGTAAGGGTTGATGCCGCTGTAGTAGGGGCTGTCGAAGCCGGGCTGGAACACCACGCTGGTGTGCGACGTCAAAAACTCCATCATGAAGCCTTCGGTGATCAGCCCCTCGTCGTACAGGTCGTTCATCAGCGTGTAGTGCCAGAAAGTTGCCCAGCCTTCGTTCATGACCTGGGTCTGGCGCTGCGGGTAGAAGTACTGGGCGATCTTGCGCACGATGCGCACCACTTCACGCTGCCAGGGTTCGAGCAGCGGTGCATTCTTCTCGATGAAATACAGGATGTTCTCCTGTGGTTCGGCGGGGAAGCGCCCCTCATCGCGTTCGTTGCCCCTCTCGGCGCTTTTCGGGATGGTGCGCCACAGGTCGTTGATCTGGCGCTGCAGGTGCTCCTCACGTTCCTTCTGGCGCCGCCGTTCCTCTTCTGCGGAGATGGGGTAGGGGCGCTTGTAGCGGTCCACGCCGTAGTTCATCAGGGCATGGCAGGAGTCGATCAGGTCTTCCACGGCATCTATGCCGTGGCGCTCTTCGCACTGGGCGATGTACTGCTTGGCAAACACCAGGTAATCGATGATCGAGCTGGCGTCGGTCCAGGTGCGGAACAGGTAGTTGCCTTTGAAGAAGCTGTTGTGGCCATAGCAGGCATGGGCGATCACCAGTGCCTGCATGCACATGGTGTTTTCTTCCATCAGGTAGGCGATGCAGGGGTCGGAGTTGATCACGATTTCGTAGGCCAGGCCCATCTGGCCACGGCTGTAGGACTTTTCTGTGCTGAGGAACTGTTTGCCGTAGGACCAGTGGTGGTAACCCAGTGGCATGCCGACCGAGGCATAGGCGTCCATCATCTGCTCGGCCGTGATCACCTCGATCTGGTTGGGGTACGTGTCCAGGGCGTAACGTTCGGCCAGGCGGCCGATTTCCCGGTCGTAGGTCTGGATCAGCTCGAACGTCCACTCGGACCCGGTGGAAATGGGTTGGCGTCTCTGTGCTCTGGCGGTCATGTGGCTAACCTGCGCTGGAAGAGTTCACGGAAGACCGGGTAGATATCGCCGGCCGATACCAACTGCTGCTGGGCGAACGTGTCGGGGAAGGCTTCACCGATGCGTTCGTATTCATACCACAGCGCCTGGTGCTCACGGGGGGTGATCTCGACGTAAGTGTAGTACTGCACGTGCGGCATGATCTGCTTGGACAGAATGTCGCGGCAGATTGGCGAGTCGTCGTTCCAGTTGTCGCCGTCAGAAGCCTGGGCGGCGTAGATGTTCCAGTCGCTGGCCGGGTAGCGTTCGGCCATGATCTCCTGCATCAGCTTTAGCGCGCTGGAAACGATGGTGCCGCCGGTTTCCCGCGAGTAGAAGAACTCTTCCTCGTCGACTTCCCGGGCGCTGGTGTGGTGGCGGATGAACACCACCTCGATGCGGTCGTAGTTACGCTTGAGGAACAGGTACAGCAGGATGAAGAAGCGCTTGGCGATGTCCTTGGTGGCCTGGGTCATGGAGCCGGACACGTCCATCAGGCAGAACATCACCGCCTTGGAACTGGGGTTGGGCTGCTTGACCAGCAGGTTGTACTTGAGGTCGAAGGTGTCGAGGAAGGGCAGCCGATTGATGCGTGCCTTCAGGCGTTCGATTTCCTGTTCGACTTCCTGGATATCGGTGAAGTTGTCCGGCTCCTCGACCCGCAGGCGGTCGAGTTCCTTTTGTGCTTCGCGCAGCAGTGCGCGGCTGCTGCCGGTCAGGGCGATACGGCGGGCATGCGCCGAGCGCAAGGTGCGCACGATGTTGATGCGTGACGGGTTGCCCTCGTTGGCGATACCTGCGCGTACGGTCTTGAAGGTGTCGGTGCCGGTCAGGTGACGTTTGACCAGGTTGGGCAGTTCGAGATCCTCGAACATGAATTCGAGGAATTCTTCCTGGGTGATCTGGAAGACGAAATCGTCCATGCCGTCGCCGGAGTTGCCCGCCTTGCCGCGGCCTCCGCCACCCCCGCCACCACCTTGCGGCCTGGGGATATGTTCGCCGGCAGTGAACTCCTTGTTGCCAGGGTGCACGACGGTCTGTTTGCCGCCGCGACCGTGGTGGAGCACGGGTTCGTCGATGTCGCGCCCCGGAATGCTGATTTGCTCGCCATGTTCCATGTCCATGATGGAACGGCGGCTTACCGCCTCTTCGACGGCTTTCTTGATGTGTTCACGGTACCGCCGCAGGAAGCGCTGGCGGTTGACCGTGCTCTTGTTCTTGCCGTTCAGGCGTCGGTCTATAACGTAGCTCATGGTCCCTCCGGTAGCTGGGAACAGCTGCACGCTTCAAGCTACGGGCTCGCTGCACCTAAAGGCAGCAAGGCAGCTGCTGCCGCCCAAGGCTGGCTTGCCAGCGTTGGGCGCGCAGTGTGTAGCTTGTCGCTTTATTGCGATTTCCTGACCCGCAGGTACCATTCCGACAGCAGACGAACCTGTTTGTCGGTGTAGCCACGCTCCACCATGCGCGTGACGAAGTCGTTGTGCTTCTGTTGGTCTTCCTTGCTGGCCTTGGCGTTGAAGCTGATGACTGGCAGCAGGTCTTCGGTGTTGGAGAACATTTTCTTCTCGATCACCACCCGCAGCTTTTCATAGCTCAGCCAGCTCGGGTTCTTGCCATTGTTGTTGGCACGGGCACGCAGCACGAAGTTGACGATTTCGTTGCGGAAATCTTTCGGGTTGCTGATGCCAGCCGGTTTCTCGATCTTCTCCAGCTCTTCGTTGAGGGCGATGCGGTTGAGGATTTCGCCGGTCTCCGGGTCGCGGTATTCCTGGTCCTGGATCCAGAAGTCGGCGTACAGCACGTAGCGGTCGAAAATGTTCTGGCCGTATTCGCTGTAGGACTCCAGGTAGGCGGTCTGGATTTCCTTGCCGATGAACTCGATATAGCGCGGTGCCAGGTACTCCTTCAGGTAGCGCAGGTAACGCTCGCGCACTTCGGCAGGGAACTGTTCCTGTTCGATCTGCTGCTCAAGCACATACAGCAGGTGCACGGGGTTGGCCGCAATCTCGTGTGGGTCGAAGTTGAAGACTTTGGAAAGGATCTTGAAGGCGAAGCGGGTCGACAGGCCGTTCATGCCCTCGTCGACGCCTGCCGAGTCGCGGTACTCCTGGATCGACTTGGCCTTGGGGTCGGTGTCCTTGAGGTTTTCGCCGTCGTAGACGCGCATCTTCGAGTAGATGTTGGAGTTCTCTGGCTCCTTGAGGCGCGAAAGTACGGTGAACTGGGCCAGCATCTTGAGGGTGTCGGGCGCGCAATGGGCCTTGGCCAGCGAGCTGTTGATCAGCAACTTGTCGTAGATCTTGATCTCATCGCTGACGCGCAGGCAGTACGGCACCTTGACGATGTAGATCCGGTCGATGAACGCCTCGTTGTTCTTGTTGTTGCGGAAGGTGTGCCACTCCGATTCGTTGGAGTGGGCCAACAGGATGCCGGTGTAGGGAATGGCACCAAGCCCCTCGGTACTGTTGTAGTTGCCTTCCTGAGTGGCCGTGAGCAGTGGGTGCAGGACCTTGATCGGCGCCTTGAACATCTCGACGAATTCCATCAGGCCCTGGTTGGCCCGGCAGAGCGCGCCCGAATAGCTGTAGGCATCGGCGTCGTTCTGCGGGAATTCCTCAAGTTTGCGAATATCGACCTTGCCCACCAGGGCGGAAATGTCCTGGTTGTTCTCGTCGCCCGGCTCGGTCTTGGCGATGGCAATCTGGTTGAGGATCGACGGGTACAGCTTGACCACTTTGAACTTGCTGATGTCGCCGCCGAACTCCTGCAGGCGTTTGGTGGCCCAGGGCGACATGATGGTGTTCAGGTAGCGCCGCGAGATGCCGTACTCCTCCTCGAGGATGGCCCCGTCTTCGGTGGCGTTGAACAACCCCAGGGGCGACTCGAATACCGGCGAGCCCTTGATGGCATAAAACGGGACCTTTTCCATCAGCTGCTTGAGTTTTTCGGCCAGCGACGATTTACCGCCGCCCACCGGGCCCAGCAGATAGAGGATCTGTTTCTTTTCTTCCAGGCCTTGGGCGGCGTGGCGGAAATAAGAAACGATCTGGTCGATGCACTCTTCCATGCCATGGAAGTCGGCAAAGGCCGGATAGCGGCGGATAACCTTGTTGGAGAAGATGCGCGACAGCCTGGAGTTGGTAGAGGTGTCGATCAGCTCTGGCTCACCTATGGCCAGCAACAGCCGTTCGGCCGCCGATGCGTAGGCACTGCGATCCCCTTTGCACAGCTCGAGGTACTCCTGCAGCGAGAGTTCTTCCTGGCGCGTGGACTCGAAACGTTGTTGGAAGTGGCTAAAAATACTCATGACGTCACCTCGCTCGATACGTGGAGACGACGCCGGATCAGTCAGCTGATGCTGGCATGCAACCGGTTTTGCCGGCTGCTGTATACCCCCCAGAACACCCTGTAACGCTACCGATGACCCGCACGCCGGTGTACCGGCTCTCCCCTTTTTCTGGATGGCCTGCGCTTAAGAATAGTTGGTTATCGGTAAGTTCAAGGCGGCGGGGCGGAGAAGTTGCGAACGACCGTTCGTCAGATAAGCCGCAAGCCCGCACAGGGCGCGGGCTGCAGTAAAAATGAAAATATTTATTCGGCGGCGCCTTGGGCGGTCTCGGCCGGGTAGGTGGCGCGCCACAGTTCAAAGCCGCCGTCCACGCTGTACACGTCGGAAAAGCCCTGGCCGACCAGGTAGGCGGCAGCGCTCTGGCTGGAGTTGCCGTGGTAGCAGACCACCAGGGTAGGTGCGTCGAGGTCGGCGCTGCGGATGAAATCGGCAACCGAATGGTTATCCAGGTGCCGGGCACCGGTGATGTGGCCGGCGGCGAAGGCTTGCGAGTCGCGAATGTCGACGACGACCGCACCTTCTTGCTTGCGAAGCTCCAAGGCCTGCTCGGGAGGGATGCGCTTGAATTCGCTCATGGGTACTACTTCCTTCAGGTGTGGACGTTGAGTGTAGTGGGTTGTGCCGGCTGGCGCAGGGTGCCGTCGTCGGCGCAGTCACAGCGGTGGTATTCGCCGCTGTCGACGTTGTACAGGGTCATGGCGCCGCCCCACACGCAGCCGGTGTCCAGGGCGATGACGCCTGGCTCGCTGACGCGGCCTTCGAGGGCGGCCCAGTGGCCGAAGATGATCTTTACATGCCGCGAGCGGCGGTCCTTGTGAGCAAACCAGGGCTTGTAACCCTTGGGCGCGGTGCCCAGGCCTTCCTTGCTCTTGAGGTCGAGTTTGCCCTCGGCGGTGCAGAAGCGCATGCGTGTGAAGTAGTTGGTAATGACCCGCAGGCGTTCGATGCCGGTAAGGTTCTTGCTCCACTTGTTCGGCTCGTTGCCGTACATGCCGTCGAGGTACAGCTTCAGGCGGCCATCGTCGCGCAGTACTTCTTCCACCTCGGCCGCAAGACCAAGGGCCTGGCCGAGCGTCCACTGTGGCGGGATGCCGGCGTGCGCCATGGCAATGCCGCGTGCCTCGTCGTAATGCAGCAGTTTTTGCTGGCGCAGCCAGTGGAACAGCTGATCGGCGTCCGGTGCTTCGATAACCTCGCGCAGCGTGTCGCTTTTCTTCAGGCGCTCGACGTTGTGCCAGGCAGCCAGCAGGTGCAGGTCATGGTTGCCCAGCACGCAGACCAGCGACTGGCGGATCGAATACAGGAAGCGCAGGGTTTCCAGTGATTCGGGGCCGCGGTTGACCAGGTCGCCGACCAGCCACAGGCGGTCGACGGCCGGGTTGAAACCGACACGGTCGAGCAGGCACTTGAGGGGTTGCAGGCAACCCTGCAGGTCACCGACGGCGTAGGTTGCCATCAGTGCAGCGCCCCGGGCACCGCGAGGCGGAAGGGGGCGATCTCGGCGTCGAAGCGCTTACCGTCTTCGGCGAACATCTGGTAACTGCCCTGCATGGTGCCAACGCGGGTGGTGATTACCGCACCGCTGCTATAGGTGTGGCTCTGGCCCGGGTCGATGTTGGGTTGCTGGCCAACCACGCCGGAGCCGCGTACTTCCTCCACCTCGCCATCACCATTGGTGATCAGCCAGTGGCGTGACAGCAGCTTCGCCTTGAGCGAGCCATTGTTCTGCACGGTAATGGTGTAGGCGAAAGCGAAACGACTGTTTTCGGGGTCGGATTGTTCTTTCAGGTAGCGGGTCACGACGCTGACGTCGATCAGATAGCGAGGATCGGACATGCAATGGCCTTGGGCGAGCTGACGCAATAATGCAGTCTAGGCCATTGGGAGGGGGGAGGGCCAGCGGTGTGGGGACTTGGGGGTGCATGTACTGGCCTCTTCGCGGGCATGCCCGCTCCCACAGGTTTTCACCACATTTGCAGGGGGTGATTTACCTGTGGGAGCGGGCAAGCCCGCGAAGAGGCCAGTACAGGCTGGATCAGGCTGGTTGCTGATCAGCCAGCTGGTCAGCCAGGCGCACAAAGGCCGCCAGGTCCAGCTGTTCGGGCCGCAGGCTGCCATCCACGCCGGCTGCCTCGATGGCCGCGCTGTCGAGCAGGCCTTTCAGGGTATTGCGCAGTGTCTTGCGCCGCTGGTTGAAGGCTTCGCGAACGACGCGCTCCAGCAGCAGGTGGTCCTTGGCCGGGAACGGCAGCACTTCGTGCGGCACCAGGCGGACGATGGCCGAGTCCACTTTCGGCGGCGGGTTGAAGGCGCCAGGGCCCACGTTGAACAGGTGTTCGACGCGGCAGTGGTACTGCACCATGATCGACAAACGCCCCCAGTCCCCACCGCCAGGGCCAGCGGCCATGCGCTCGACCACTTCCTTTTGCAGCATGAAGTGCATGTCGCGGATCAGCCCGGCATGGCTGAGCAGGTGGAAGATCAGCGGGGTGGAAATGTTGTAGGGCAGGTTGCCCACCACCTTGAGGCTGCGCGGTGGCACGCCCAGCTGGTTGAAGTCGAACTTCAGGGCGTCGCCCTGGTGCAGGCGGAAATTGGAGCGGTTAGCAAACTTGTGCTGCAGGATCGGCACCAGGTCCTTGTCCAGCTCCACCACGTCCAGTTGTGCACCGCTGCCCAGCAGGCCTTCGGTCAGGGCGCCCTGGCCCGGGCCGATTTCCAGCAGGTGTTCGCCGGCCTTAGCGTTGATGGCACGCAGGATGCGGTCGATGATGCCGGCGTCGTGCAGGAAGTTCTGGCCGAAGCGCTTGCGTGCCCGGTGTTGGTATTGCTCGTTCATGTTCGGTTCTCGGCCATCTGGTAGGCGGTTTCCAGCGCGACGCGCAGGCTGCCGGTGTCGACGTTGCCGGTGCCGGCGAGGTCCAGGGCGGTGCCGTGGTCGACCGACGTGCGGATGATCGGCAGGCCCAGGGTCACGTTGACTGCAGCGCCGAAACCTTTGTACTTGAGTACAGGCAGGCCTTGGTCGTGGTACATCGCCAGCACCGCGTCGCAGTGCTCCAGATATTTGGGGGTAAACAGGGTATCGGCCGGCAGCGGCCCGCGCAGGTCCATGCCTTCGGTGCGCAGGCGGGCCAAGGTCGGCTCGATGATGTCGATTTCCTCGCGGCCCAGGTGGCCGCCCTCGCCCGCGTGCGGGTTGAGGCCGCACACCAGTATGCGCGGGTTGGCAATGCCGAACTTGTCGCGCATGTCGGCATGCAGGATACGGGTTACACGTTCG
This sequence comes from Pseudomonas putida S13.1.2, assembly GCF_000498395.2. Taxonomy (NCBI): domain Bacteria; kingdom Pseudomonadati; phylum Pseudomonadota; class Gammaproteobacteria; order Pseudomonadales; family Pseudomonadaceae; genus Pseudomonas; species Pseudomonas putida. The sequence goes on along the minus strand of NZ_CP010979.1, from coordinate 4,554,111 downwards.
ACGCGCTCGGCAGTGATGGCGTCGGCAATATCACGCAGCGGCAGGTGCGTGGTTACAAGGGCCACGCGCAGGCCGCGGGTGGCCAGCATCATTACCACCTGCGCGGTCTGGGTCAGCTCGGCAAGGAACTCGGTATGCCCGGAGAAGGCGATACCGCTTTCGTTGATCACGCCCTTGTGCACAGGGGCGGTGATCATCCCGGCAAAATGCCCATCGAGGCAGCCTTGCCCGGCGCGGGTCAGGGTTTCCAGCACGAACGCCGCGTTGGCTTTGTCGAGCTGGCCTGGCACTACCGGGGCTGCAAGCGGGGTATCCCACACGTACAGGCTGCCCGCGGGTGCCGGCCGGTCGGGCCATTGGCCCGGGGCGACTGGCAGCAGGCTGACGGCTAGCCCCAGCTGCGTGGCCCGCTCGGCGAGCAGGTCACGGCTGGTGATGGCGATCAGGGGGTGGGGCTGGGCGTCTGCGGCGAGCAGCAGGCACAGGTCGGGACCTATGCCGGCAGGCTCGCCAGGGGTGACGGCGAAGCGCTGGGGCTTCACTGGGCGGCCTGGTCAGCGCCAGGCAGCTTGATTTCAACGTAGGCTTCGTCGCGAATCTGGCGCAGCCAGGTTTGCAGCTCTTCGTCGTACTTGCGGTTGCGCAGGACGCTCTGGGCCTGTTGCTCACGTGCCTGTTCGGTGCTGTCGGTGGCGCGGCGGCCCAGCACTTCCAGAACGTGCCAGCCGTACTGGGTCTTGAACGGTTTGGTCACTTCGCCTTGCTGGGCGTTGGCCATCTGTTCGCGGAACTCCGGTACCAGGCTGTTCGGGTCTACCCAGTTGAGGTCGCCGCCGTTGAGCGCCGAACCCGGGTCTTCCGAGAAGCTCTTCGCCAGCTCGCCGAAGTCTTCGCCGTTCTTGATGCGATCGTACAGGCGCTCGGCCAGTTGCTCGGTGGCCGCTTCGCTGCGGATTTCACTTGGCTTGATCAGGATGTGGCGTACATGCACTTCGTCACGCAGCACGTTCTCGCTGCCACCGCGCTTCTCCTCGAGCTTGAGGATGATGAAGCCGTTTGGGATGCGAATAGGCTGGGTGATTTCACCGACCGGCATGCTGCTGAGCATCTTGGCGAAGTCTGGTGGCAGCTGGCCGGCTTTACGCCAGCCCATCTCGCCGCCTTCCAGGGCGTTTTCGCTAGCCGAGTTGGCAATCGCCATCTGGCCGAAGTCGGCGCCCTGGCGCAGCTGCTGGTACACGTCTCCGACCTTGCGCGCTGCCTTCTGGATATCATCCGAGCTGGCGGCTTCCGGGGTCGGGATGAGGATGTTGGCCAAGCGGTACTCTTCCGACATCTGCATCTTGCCCATGTCGGAGTTGAGGAAGTTCTTCACTTCCTGCTCCGACACCTGGATGCGTTCGGCCACGCGACGCTGACGCACGCGGCTGATGATCATCTCGCGCTTGACCTGCTCGCGAGCGTCATCGAACGACAGGCCGTCACGGGCCAGGGCGGCGCGGAACTGGTCCAGGGACATGCCATTGCGCTGGGCAATGGTACCGATGGCCTGGTTCAGCTCTTCGTCGGTGATGCGGATGCCCGAACGCTCGCCGATCTGCAGCTGCAGGTTCTCGACGATCAGGCGTTCCAGCACCTGCTGTTCCAGAGCGCTGGTCGGCGGCACGCCGCCGCCGCGCTTGGCGATGGTTTGCTGCACCTCATGCACGCGCTGGTTCAGCTGGCTTTGCATGACCACGTCGTTGTCGACGATGGCCACCACGCGATCAAGAGGTTGTACCGCGGCATGCACCGCGCCACTCAGCAAAGCGGCGCCCAGCAACACTGGGCGCAGACGATCAATAAGCTTGGTCTTCACGTTCACGGTAACCTTGAATGCCTTGGTCGAGGAAAGATTCGACCTTGTTGCCCACTACGCCACCTAGGCCTTTCAGAACGATCTGAAGGAAGATGCCGTGGTCGCCTTTTTCGTTCTGCGGAAGCGCCTGGCTGAAATCGTCGTAATCGATCCAGTAGCGGTTGATCAGGCGCAGCTTCCAGCAGCAGTTGTCGTATTCGAAACCACCCATGGCTTCCAGGGTGCGGTTGCGGTTGTAGTCATGCTGCCAGCGGGCGATGACGCTCCACTGCGGAACGATCGGCCAGATGACCGAGAAGTCATGCTGCTGGATCTTGTAGTAGTCCTTGATGTAGTTCGGGTCGCCCGGTGTACCGTAGTCGCCACCGCCCACTTTCCACGTGCCCGTGGTCGAGTCGTAGGCAATGGTGTCATTGCGGTAGCGATAGCCAAGGTTGACCACCTTGTTCGGGTTGTCTTCAGGCTGGTAGTGGAACATCGCGCTGCCCGAGCGGGTGCTGCGGCTGTCCGGGTCCCAGTTGAAGTCCGAATTGAAGCGCCAGTCGCGGTTGAAGTAATAGTTGTACACCAGCGCGTATGGCGACACATCGGACTGTGCATCCTTGCGGTCGCGGTAGTCGATGCCCGGCAGCTGGACCTTGCGGTCCTTGAAGTAGTAGGCCTGGCCGATGCTGAAGTTCTGACGCTCGAAACCGTTGTCTTCGATCCAGCGGGTGGTCACACCCAGCGAAAGCTTGTTCTCGTCGCCGATACGGTCGCTACCGCTGAAGCGGTTGTCTCGGAACAGCGAGTCGTAGCTGAACAGGGTTTCGCCCGTATCGAACAGCGGAATGTCCTTCTGGTCCTTGTTCGGGACATACAGATAGAACAGGCGCGGCTCGAGGGTTTGTTTGTAGTCGGTGCCGAACAACGAAGTATTGCGGTCGAAGTAGAGACCACTGTCCACGCTGAAGATGGGTACATCGCGGTTCAGCGAGCTGTTGTAGCTGCCATACGCCGGGTTTGCCGACTGCGCGATTGCCTGGGCTTTGCCCTCGCTGTCCAGGTCCAGGTCGTAGTGGGTGTACGCATACTTCAGCTTGGGCGTGAGGTAACCGTAGCTGGCTTCCATCGGCAAGCTGATCGACGGCGCAACGTTGAAGCGGTTGCCGTTGGCGCGGGCAATGCCGCTGACGTTCTGGTCCAGGCGACGGCCTGCAGCACCGGCAGAGAAGTCAGGGTTGCCGTCTTTGTCCAGGACGAAGTCGTCTTTCAGGTCACGATCAAAGCGAACGGCTTCAGTTTCGTAACCAAAGTTCAAACCGCCTGGCTGGTAAGGCAGCGTGCCATTGAGCGTGAGCTGCGGCAGGCGATCGTACGGCGTGATCTGCGAAATGGTGGCCATCTCGTAGGCGTGCACGTTCAAGCGTGCCGTGTAGCTGTCGCCACGCCACGTCAACGCACCTTGCTGGTCAAGGAGGTCCTTGCTTTCAACGCCGATCTGGTCGGATTCCAGGTCCTGGAAGTAGAACGGGTCGCTGATGTCGGTGTAGTTCACCTCGGTCATCAGGCGCTCGTCCAGGCCACCCTTGTGCTGCCAGTTGACCATCCAGCGCTGTTCTTTGTAGTCAGTCTGGTCTTTGCGGTCGTCGTCCTTGTCGTTCAGGTACGCGCCGCCAAACTGGCCTTCGCTCGAAGGCGTCAGGTAGCGGAACTCGCCTTCCATCAACAGGCCGCGTTTGGTCATGTAACGCGGGTACAACGTGGCGTCGTAGTTGGGCGCCAGGTTGAAGTAGTACGGCGTGACCAGCATGAAGCCGGTGTCGCTGCTGGTGCTGAACGATGGCGGCAGGAAGCCGGACTGGCGACGGTCGTCGATCGGGAAGTAGATGTACGGTGTATAGAACACCGGGAAATCCTTGACCCGCAGCGTAACGTTGGTCGCGGTGCCGAAACCGGTGGCCGGGTTCAGGGTGATGTTGTTGCCCTTCAACTGCCAGGCGTTGCTGCCCGGTTCGCAGGTGGTGTACGTACCGTCCTTGAGGCGGATGATGGCGTTTTCGCCACGTTTGGCGTACAGGGCACTGCCGCGGATGTGCGACTTGTGCATCACGTATTCGGCGTTGTCGACCTGGGCTTCGCCGGTGTCGAGCTGGATCTGTGCCTCGTCACCGACCACCAGCGAACCGTTGTCACGGATCTTGACGTTGCCCTTGAGCTCGCCACGGTTTTCGGTCTGGTAGAGGTTGGCCTCGTCGGCCTCGGCCTGCATGCTGCCCTGGCGCATTACCACGTCACCGGCGAGAGTCGCGATTTGCTGCTCCTGCTGGTACTTGGATACCTTGGCGTTGATGTAAGTCGGCGACTCATCCTTCGGCGTGGTATCGGCCATGCCCGGGCGGGTAGGCTCGATATAGGCGCCGCCGCAGTACGGGCCGGTTTCGGCCAGCTGCGCGGCGGTGAGCTTTTCACGCGGCACCCAGTCCAGGTGGCTGTAGTCTTCGCTGCGCGATTTCAGGCCACGGCCTTTGGCCTCGGTGACCAGCATCGGCCGGTCTGCGGTGTCGGCTTCGCTCGCGGCTTCTGTGCCAGAGCTGACGGCCGCACCGTCGTGCACCGGGCGCGGCGGCAGGTTGTTGACTGGCGCTTTGGGCTTGCAGTCCCAACCACCGGAGGCGGACACTTGGCAGTCGAACTGTTCGGCTGCCACTACGTATGAGGTGGCCAGAGGTTGCAGGGCCAGCAGACCGCCGGTTACCAGCAACGGAAACTTTCTACGAAACGCGGGGGATTTCAATGCCATCTTATTAGTCCGGGCTTCCTGCGTGCCATCTGCCCGCGTGTGGGGCCGCACGCCTCTCGATGGTCTGAAAAAGATGCTGGATAATAAAGCATGACCCGCTTGACGGCTAGGGCCGTCGGAGACCCTTGTAATGCCTGAACACGATGTACGCCTGCAACAACTGACGGTCTGGCTCGATGAGCAGCTCAATGATCTTTTCCGCAACAACGCCTGGGGCGAAGTGCCCGCGGGCAGCCTGACCGCGGCCAGCAGCGACGCCAGCTTCCGCCGCTACTTCCGCTGGCAGGGCGCGGGCCACAGCTTCGTGATCATGGACGCACCCCCTCCGCAGGAAAACTGCCGACCGTTCGTCGCCATCGACCACCTGCTGGCCAGCGCTGGTGTGCATGTGCCGCTGATCCATGCCCAGGACCTGGAGCGGGGCTTCTTGCTGCTGGGGGATCTGGGCCACCAGACATACCTTGATATTATTGATGCGGATAACGCCGATGGCCTGTTTGCCGACGCCATCGAGGCCTTGCTGGCCTTCCAGCGTCTGCCAATGGATGCGCCGCTGCCCAGCTACGACGACGCCCTGCTGCGCCGTGAAGTAGAGCTGTTCCCCGAGTGGTACGTGGGGCGTGAGCTTGGTCTGGCCTTGAGTGAAGCGCAGAAAGCCACCTGGCAGCGCGTCAGCCAACTGCTGATCGACAGCGCCCTGGCGCAGCCCAAGGTGCTGGTGCACCGCGACTACATGCCGCGCAACCTGATGCAGAGCACCCCCAACCCCGGTGTGCTGGACTTCCAGGATGCGGTGTATGGCCCGGTCACCTACGACATCACCTGCCTGTTCAAGGACGCCTTCCTCAGCTGGCCGCAGGCACGGGTCGAAGCCTGGCTGCGAGACTACTGGCAGCGGGCAAAGGCGGCCGGCATCCCGGTACAGGGCGACTTCGAAGCATTCCAGCGTGCCAGCGACCTGATGGGGGTGCAGCGCCACCTGAAAGTCATCGGCATTTTCGCCCGCATTTGCCACCGTGATGGCAAGCCGCGCTACCTGGGCGACGTGCCGCGTTTCTTCGCCTATATAGAAGAAGTGATCGGCCGCCGGCCCGAATTGGCGGAGCTGGGTGAGCTGATTGCCGAGTTGCAGGCCGGAGCGCGTGCATGAAGGCAATGATCCTGGCAGCGGGCAAAGGCGAGCGCATGCGCCCGCTGACCCTGCATACCCCCAAGCCACTGATCCCGGTCGCCGGCCAGCCGCTGATCGAGTACCACCTGCACGCCCTGGCGACGGCGGGTGTTACCGAGGTGGTGATCAACCATGCCTGGCTGGGCCAGCAGATCGAAGATCACCTGGGCGATGGCAGCCGCTTCGGGCTGAGCATTCGTTATTCACCCGAGGGCGAGCCGCTGGAAACCGGTGGTGGCATCTTCAAGGCCCTGCCATTGCTGGGTGACGCGCCGTTCCTGCTGGTTAACGGCGATGTCTGGAGCGACTACGACTTCACATGCCTGCAGGCCCCTTTGCAAGGCCTTGCTCACCTGGTACTGGTCGACAACCCTGGCCATCACGGCCGCGGTGACTTTCGCCTGGTGGGCGAGCAGGTCGTCGATGGCGATGATGCTCCGGGCACGCTGACCTTCAGTGGCCTTTCGGTGCTGCACCCGGCACTGTTCGACGGTTGCCAGGCCGGCGCCTTCAAGCTGGCGCCGCTGCTGCGTCAGGCCATGGCAGACGGCAAGGTCACTGGCGAGCATTACCGTGGGCACTGGGTGGATGTTGGTACGCCTGAGCGCCTGGCCGAGGCTGAGCGCTTGATTGGCGAGCGCGCCTGACATGTGGTGGCCAGGCACGCTGATTGGTGTGAGTGCCGGTTTTGCTGTTGCCAGCATTCCGGGGGCCTTGCTCGGCGGGTTGCTTGGGCAGGCCATGGACCGCCGCCTGCGCTTGCAAGGCTGGGAAGACATGCGCGAACGCCTGGGCGGTCGCTCGGCCTTGCGCGACGACGAGTTGCTGTTCGTGATGCTCGGGCGCCTGGCCAAGTGCGATGGCCGGGTGGCCGAGCAGCATATCCGCCAGGCGCGCCAGGAGATGGTGCGCCTGGACTTGGCTGAAGCGGCCCGGCTGCGCGCGATAGCCGCGTTCAACCGCGGCAAGGCGGGCAAGGACCGGCTGGGCAGCCATTTGCGCCGCATTCGCCAGCAGCCGCATGCGGCTGAAGGCACCCTGCGCGCCTGTTGGCGCATGGTCTGGGCCGACGGCAAGATGGGCAACAAGGAGCGTGAGCTGCTGCTGGACTGGGGGCAGAAGCTGGGCCTGAGCCGGCGCCAGGTGCAGGCGATGTCGCTGGAGTACGAGCCACGCAAGGCCGCCGGAACGGAAGGGGTGGCCATGACCTATGCCGCAGCGTTGCGCTTGCTGGCAGTTGAGGCGGACACCGAGACGGACAAGGTCAAGCAGGCGTATCGCCGGCTGGTGAGCCGGCATCACCCGGACAAGCTGGCGGGTACCGGTGCCAGCGAGGCGCAGGTGCGTGAGGCGACCGAGCGTACCCGTGAATTGCATCAGGCCTATGCCATGATTCGTAAGCGGCGGGGCCTGTAACAAAATGGGGCCGCTGTGCGGCCCATCGCGACGCAAGGCCGCTCCTACACGTTCGCGCAAAGCCCGAGGGGGCGCAGTACTTGTGGGAGCGGCCTTGTGTCGCGATGGGGGTGCCCGGCACCCCATCGATTTCAGCTCAACCCTGAGGGCTCATCCATCCCCGTACCCGGCGGAACAACTGCTCTTGTTCCGCGGCCTTGTTCCCCGGCATGGCAATCAACGACAACTGCCGGTACTGGCTGTCCTTCTGCCGCTTGCTGGCCTGCAGGCGCTGCTCGGCCGCGTTGCGGTCGCTGCTGCGGGTGACGTAATAGATATCCGCTGTCGGCACCTTCAAGGTCGGCGCCAGGCTTTCCAGGTCATGCTCAACCCGCGCCGGTGTCTGTGCGGCGACCATCACCAGCTTTTGTACCTGGGGTGGCTGCTTCTCGCTCAGGTAGCGGGCCGCCCAATACGCACCGCTACCATGGCCGATCAGCACGATGCTGCGGGCGTTGTGTTGCTGGGCGTACGCCACGGCGGCATCCAGGCGGGCGAAGATACGCTCGGCATCTGCCGGGTCCGCCTGCTCGCTGGCCTGTTCGGCGTCAGTGCTTTCTGCCGCATCGGCATCGGCCGCCGTGGCCTGGGCGACGTTGGCATTGGCATCGGCCGGCACATCCTTGGCCGGGGCGCTTTCGCCTTGGTCTTTCGCAGGCTCGGCAGGCGGTGTGGCTTCGACCCGTGCTTGCGGGCTGTCGGCGAGCAGGTCGGGCAGGCTGACGCTCAGGCTGTGCCAGCCGACATTCGGGAATTTCTGCCGCAGTGGGCCGACCGCATTTGGCCAGTCGGCGGTCTCGCCTGCACCGGGAATAATGATGACTGCCCCTTGCGGGTCGTTGTCGTTGGCGGGTTTCCAAAGTGCCAGGAAGCTGTCGGCACCGGCCTGCAGGGTCTGCTGCTCGGCCTTGGGTACAAGCCGTTCCAGCGCCTGGGCATCTTCCTGGCTGCGCTCCAGCAGGGGCGGGCGCGGGGCTTGGGCGGCCGGAGCTTCGGTGGAGGTGGGTGGTTTTTCGGCATCGGCGGCCAAGGCGCCGAGTGGAAGGATCGAGGCCAGGCAGCACATTGCCAGCGTCGTGCGATAAAGTGTGGACATGAGTCAACCCAGGGCCAGAATGATACCGGCAGCCTAATAGTATTTGCCCGTGACGGCCATGCTGCATGGCCGCCTTTGCCAAGACGAGCGTTTAGATGAAGCGAGTGCGTCGCCTGTTGGTTATCGGCTGCTTGTGGCTGCCCTTGATTGCATTGGCCCGGCCCGAGGCGGTGCCCACCGTTACGCTGGAGCCTGCGCAACAGCAGTGGCTGGACGCGCACCGCAGCTTGCGCGTCGGCCTGGTGCTGCAGGCACCCTATGCCCAGTTCGACCGGCGCCTGCAGCAACTGTACGGGGCCAACGTAGAACTGGTGAACAGCCTGGCGCAGGCACTGCGCCTGGACCTTACCTGGCGCAACTTCAGCGACCAGGCCAGCCTGGAACATGCCTTGCAGAGCGGTGAAATCGACTTTGCCCCTGGCCTGACCCAGACGCCGTCCAGCCTGCGGCTGTGGTTGTTCAGCGACCCGTACATGCGCGTGCCGCAACTGGTGGTGGGGCCGCGCACCGGGGCCATGGCCGTGGAGCTGGAAAAGCTTGAAGCCGAGCAGCGGGTGGCAGTGCGCATGCCCAGCCAGCTGGCCGATTACCTGCGCGGCAACTACGGCAACCTCAACCTGCAGGGGGTGCCCAACGAACGTGAGGCCTTGCAACTGGTGGTAGGTGGCCAGGCCAGTTTCGCGGTGCTGGATGAAGCCCAGCTCAGCCGCTTGTCACGCGAGAGCGAATTCAGTGAGCTGGCGGTGGTCGGCGATATCGGCCTGCCGCAGCTGCTGCGCCTCGGCTCGCGACGCGACTGGCCGCTGCTGGCCGATGTGCTCGAACGCGGCCTGCAGGCGCTGCCGGCCAAGGAGCTGGAGCAGCTGCACCAACGTTGGTTGCAGCCCAAATACCCACGCCTTAGCGAGTCGCCAGGCTTTTGGCAGAACCTGGCCTTGCTGTTCGGTTTGTTGCTGTTGTGTGCCTTGGCCACGCTGGTGTGGCAGCGCCGGCAGCAGCGCCAGCTGGAGCGCAGCCTGCTGACCACACGGGAAAGCCTGGTGGAGCGACAAGTGCGTGAAGAGGCCTTGCGCCTGAGCCAGTTCGCCATCGACCAGAGCACGGTGGGCATTCTCTGGGTCAACTGGGACAGCCACGTACGCTACGCCAACCATGCTGCCGAGCGCATGCTGGGGTATGGCGACGGCGAACTGCTGGAGCGGCCGTTGAGCGCTTTCGAGCCAAGCCTGACCATGGACCGCTGGCTGGAGTTGTGGAAAGGCGCCCGCACGGGGGAGGGCGGTGTCGGCCAGTTTGAGGCGCAGTGCCGGCGGGCCGACCACAGCCTGCTGCCGGTCGAGCTATCACTGAGTTTTTTGCGCTTTCGTGATTCCGAATACCTGGTGGTCTACCTCGCCGATGTCACCGAACGCCACCGAGCCCTGGCGGCACTGCGCGAAAGCGAGGCGCGGCTCAAAGGCATTGCCGGCAACGTGCCGGGGCTGGTGTTTCGCCTGGAGCGTGACCCGGCCGAAGGCGAGCTGGAATTCCCCTACATCAGTGAGGGCAGCGAGGCGCTGGTGGGGTATGCACCGGCGGAGATCCAGCACCCACAGATGGGCTTGCGCAACCTGGTTCACCCCGAAGACCGCGCCGACTACCACCGGGTCCAGGACCTGGCCTTGGCCAGCGACCAGGACTGGTCCTGGCAGGGGCGCATCCTGACCCGTCAGGGTGAGCAACGCTGGGCTGACATCAAGGCCAGCACCCGGCGCCTGGCCAACGGCCAGGTGGTATGGGACGGTGTGGTATGGGACATCACCCAGGGTAAGCGGGCAGAATTGGCACTGGCCCGATCCCAGGAGCAGCTGCGCGATCTGTCGGCCCATCTGGAGAGCGTACGCGAGGAAGAAAAAGCGCGCATCGCCCGGGAAGTACATGATGAGCTGGGGCAGATGCTGACCGTGCTCAAGCTGGAGGTGTCGATGTGCGAGCTTGCGTTTGCCGAGCTGGACCCTGGCCTGAATGAGCGCCTGGCAAGCATGAAGCGCCTGATTGCCCAGCTGTTCCAGCTGGTGCGTGATGTTGCCACTGCCTTGCGTCCGCCGATCCTCGATGCCGGCATTGCCTCGGCCATCGAATGGCAGGCGCGGCGCTTCGAAGCCCGCACGCAGATCCCCTGCCTGGTGCAAGTGCCGGATAATCTGCCTGCATTGAGCGATGCCAAGGCCACTGGCCTGTTTCGTATCCTGCAGGAGGCGCTGACCAACGTGATGCGTCACGCCCAGGCGCACAGCGTGGAGATCGAACTGGTGCGTGAAGACGGGCAATTGCGCATGACGGTCAGCGATGATGGCCAAGGCTTTTGCCACGAGCAGACCCGGCCCACTTCATTTGGCCTGGTGGGTGTACGCGAGCGGGTGCTAATGCTGGGGGGCAGCATGGCGCTGGACAGTGAACCAGGCGAAGGCACCAGCCTGAGTGTGGCCATTCCGTTGGAGTAGGAGAGCAATCGTGATTCGAGTACTGGTGGCCGAAGACCACACCATTGTCCGTGAAGGTATCAAGCAGTTGATTGGCTTGGCCAAGGACATGCAGGTGGTGGGGGAGGCCGGGAATGGCGAGCAACTGCTGGAAACCCTGCGCCACACGCCGTGCGAAGTGGTGCTGCTGGATATCTCGATGCCAGGTGTGAATGGCCTGGAGGCGATCCCGCGGATCCGTGCGTTGCACGATGCCCCGGCAATTCTGATGCTGTCGATGCACGACGAGGCACAGATGGCAGCGCGGGCGCTGAAGGCTGGGGCGGCGGGTTACGCCACCAAGGACAGTGACCCGGCGCTGCTACTGACGGCGATTCGCCGGGTGGCAGGTGGCGGGCGTTATATCGACCCATCGCTGGCCGACCGCATGGTGTTCGAAGTGGGCCTGACTGAGTCCCGGCCATTGCACACGCTGCTGTCGGAGCGGGAGTTTTCGGTGTTCGAGCGCCTGGCCCAGGGGGCCAACGTCAACGACATTGCCCAGCAGCTGGCGCTGTCGAGCAAAACCATCAGCACCCACAAGGCGCGCTTGATGCAAAAGCTGAAAGTGAACTCGCTGGCGGAGCTGGTGAAGTACGCCATGGAGCACAAGCTGGTCTGATTGCGACATAAGTCTGGCGTGCACGGTCTTTTGTAGGAGCGGCCTTGTGTCGCGATAGGGCTGCAGAGCAGCCCCGTTAATTTGTGCATTTAAGCTGAAACCCTGGGGCTGCTTTGCAGCCCATCGCGACACAAGTCCGCTCCTACACAGGAATGTGTTTGTCCTGAATGCGTCATCCTTGTAGGGCAATCCCTACAACAAATCTTCCATCTGGATGATGGCATTCTCTCAGTGCCCCCGATTTTCGGGCGCTTGCGCCTCTTCTACTCTTTGGCCTACGCAGTCATCCAACAAGAAGGTGCAGGCATGAGCGAGGCGAAGTCGAACGCTGCAACCAGCGAAACGCTGGTCAGCTTCCGTGGTGTGCAGAAGAGCTACGACGGCGAGTCGCTGATCGTCAAAGACCTCAACCTGGACATCCGCAAGGGCGAGTTCCTCACGCTGCTTGGCCCATCCGGCTCGGGCAAGACCACCAGCCTGATGATGCTGGCCGGCTTCGAAACCCCTACTGCCGGTGAAATTCAGTTGGCCGGGCGTTCGATCAACAACGTGCCGCCGCACAAGCGCGACATCGGCATGGTGTTCCAGAACTACGCGCTGTTCCCGCACATGACCGTGGCCGAGAACCTGGCCTTTCCGCTGACCGTGCGCAACCTGAGCAAGACCGACGTCAGCGAGCGGGTCAAACGCGTGCTGAACATGGTCCAGCTCGATACTTTCGCCAAGCGCTACCCCGGCCAGCTTTCCGGTGGCCAGCAGCAGCGGGTGGCCCTGGCCCGTGCACTGGTGTTCGAGCCGCAGCTGGTGCTGATGGACGAACCGCTCGGCGCGCTGGACAAGCAGCTGCGTGAACACATGCAGATGGAGATCAAGCACATCCACCAGCGCCTTGGCGTGACCGTGGTGTACGTGACCCACGATCAGGGCGAAGCGCTGACCATGTCCGACCGCGTGGCGGTGTTCCACCAGGGCGAGATCCAGCAGATCGCCGACCCGCGCACGCTGTACGAAGAACCCTGCAATACCTTCGTCGCCAACTTTATCGGTGAGAACAACCGTATCAACGGCACCCTGCTTGCCAGCGACGGCAAGCGCTGCCAGGTGCAGTTGCCGCGCGGCGAACGGGTCGAGGCGCTGGCGGTGAACGTCGGCCAGGCCGGCGAGCCGGTAACCCTGTCTATCCGCCCGGAACGTGTGCGCCTGAATGGCCACAGCGAAAGCTGCGTCAACCGCTTCTCTGGCCGGGTGGCCGAATTCATTTACCTGGGCGACCACGTGCGGGTGCGCCTGGAAGTTTGCGGCAAGGCCGATTTCTTCGTGAAACAGCCGATTGCCGAGCTCGACCCGGCCCTGGCCGTGGGCGATGTGGTACCGCTGGGCTGGGAGGTGGAGCACGCCCGCGCGCTCGATCCGATTGCCGAAGCCCATTGATGGATTGCTTCACCAACCCTGTACTGTGGAGAGAATAAGAATGCGCAAGCAGTTGAAACTGACCGCCCTGGCCCTGGGGCTGTTCGCCGCTGGCCAGGCCATGGCCGCAGACCTCACCGTGATCTCGTTCGGGGGCGCCAACAAGGCTGCCCAGGTAAAGGCGTTCTACGAACCATGGGAGAAGGCGGGCAATGGCAAGATCGTCGCCGGTGAGTACAACGGCGAAATGGCCAAGGTGAAGGCGATGGTCGACACCAAGAGCGTCTCGTGGAACCTGGTAGAGGTTGAGTCGCCAGAGCTGGCGCGCGGGTGCGATGAGGGCATGTTCGAAGAGCTCGACCCAGCCCTGTTCGGCAGCGAGGCCGATTACGTGCCGGGTGCCATCCAGCCTTGCGGCGTGGGCTTCTTCGTCTGGTCCACGGTCATGGCCTACAACGCCGACAAGCTCAAGACTGCACCTACCAGCTGGGCCGATTTCTGGGACACCAAGCAGTTCCCGGGCAAGCGTGGCCTGCGCAAAGGTGCCAAGTACACGATGGAATTCGCACTGATGGCCGATGGCGTTGCGCCCAAGGACGTCTACAAAGTGCTGGCAACCAAAGAAGGTCAGGACCGCGCCTTCAAGAAACTCGATGAGCTCAAGCCCAGTATCCAGTGGTGGGAAGCGGGTGCACAGCCGCCACAGTTCCTGGCCTCTGGCGACGTGGTTATGAGTTCTGCCTACAACGGCCGTATTGCCGCTGTGCAGAAAGAGAGCAACCTCAAGGTGGTGTGGAACGGCGGTATCTACGACTTTGACGCCTGGGCGATCCCTAAAGGTGCCAAGAACGTCGAAGAGGCGAAGAAGTTCATCGCCTACAGCGTCAAGCCCGAGCAGCAGAAGATCTACTCCGAGAACATCGCCTATGGCCCGGCCAACGCCAAGGCCGTGAGCCTGCTGTCGGAGGAGGTGAAGAAGGACATGCCGACCACCCCTGAGAACATCGCCAACCAGGTGCAGATCGACGTGGCCTTCTGGGCTGACAACAGCGAGCAGCTGGAGCAACGCTTCAACGCCTGGGCGGCGAAGAAGTAACAAACCGCAAAGCAGGGCCGCCATGCGGCCCATCGCCGGCAAGCCAGCTCCCACAGGGAGCACGTAATCCCGCAAGCCTGTGCAGTACCTGTAAGGCCCGGGGATCAGAAGTCTCGAAGCCAGTGCAGTGGCTGTAAGGAACAGGGATCAGAAGTCTCGAAGCCAGTGCAATGGCTGTAAGGGACAGGGATCAGAAATCTCGAAGCCGGTGCAGTACCTGTGGGAGCTGGCTTGCCGGCGATGGGCTGCACAGCAGCCCCATTTTCAGTTCGTATCGCGGAGTTCGCCATGGCCATTGCAGTGCCCCTCAACGAAGGCGCAGGTCCAAGTCTCAAGCAGCGCCTGAAACACGCCGAGCGGGTCAACCGCTGGAAGGCGCAGGCGTTGATCGCGCCGCTGGCGCTGTTTCTTCTGCTGGTGTTTCTGGTGCCGATCGCGGCGCTGCTGTACAAGAGCGTCGGCAACCCGGAAGTGGTCGCCGGCCTCCCGCGCACGGTCGACATCATCACCCAGTGGGATGGCAAGAGCCTGCCCGGCGAGGATGTGTACAAGGCGCTGAGCCAGGACCTGGCCGAGTCGCGCAAGAACCAGACCCTTGGCGACCTTTCCAAGCGCCTGAACATGGAACTGGCCGGCTACCGCAGCTTGTTGACCAAGACCGCCCGCGCACTGCCATTCAAGGCAGAGCCTGCTTCTTATAAAGACGCCCTGCAGGCCGTCGACGAGCGTTGGGGCGACCCGGCCTACTGGCAGGCGATACGCCGCAATACCAGTACGGTGACCTCGTTCTACCTGCTGGCTTCTGTGGACCACCGCATCGACGACCTGGGCGAGTTGGCCAAGGCCACGCCGGACCAGGCCATTTACCTGGATATCTTTGCCCGCACCTTGTGGATGGGTGTGGTGATTACCGCCATCTGCCTGGTGCTGGCTTACCCGCTGGCCTACCTCTTGGCCAACCTGCCGACCCGGCAGAGCAACCTGCTGATGATTCTGGTGCTGCTGCCGTTCTGGACCTCGATCCTGGTGCGGGTGGCGGCGTGGATCGTGCTGCTGCAATCGGGTGGCCTGATCAACAGTGCACTGATGGCCATGGGCATCATCGACCAGCCGCTGGAACTGGTGTTCAACCGCACCGGTGTGTACATCTCCATGGTGCACATTCTGCTGCCGTTCATGATCCTGCCGCTGTACAGCGTGATGAAGGGCATTTCGCCCAGCTATATGCGTGCCGCGATCTCGCTGGGCTGCCACCCGTTCGCCAGCTTCTGGCGGGTGTACTTCCCGCAGACCTACGCCGGTGTTGGCGCGGGCTGCCTGCTGGTGTTCATCCTGGCCATCGGCTACTACATCACCCCGGCGCTGCTGGGTAGCCCGAACGACCAGATGGTCAGCTACTTCGTCGCCTTCTACACCAACACCAGCATCAACTGGGGCATGGCCACCGCACTGGGCGGGCTGTTGCTGCTGGCTACCGTGCTGTTGTACCTGATCTATAGCTGGCTGGTCGGCGCCAGCCGCCTGCGCCTGAGCTGAGGAGCTTTGTCATGCTGAGCCCATACATGTCGCCCGTGGAGCGGGTCTGGTTCTACAGCCTGCGCATTCTTTGCGGCCTGGTTCTGCTGTTCCTGATCTTGCCGGTGCTGGTGATCGTGCCGCTGTCGTTCAACAGTGGCAGCTTCCTGGTGTACCCGCTGCAGGGCTTTTCGCTGCAGTGGTACCAGGACTTCTTCGGCTCGGCCGAGTGGATGCGGGCGCTGAAAAACAGCATCATCGTCGCCCCGGCGGCCACGGTATTGGCCATGGTGTTCGGCACCCTGGCGGCCATTGGCCTGACCCGTGGCGATTTTCCCGGCAAGTCGCTGGTGATGGCGCTGGTGATTTCACCGATGGTGGTGCCGGTGGTGATCATCGGTGTGGCCAGCTACCTGTTCTTCGCTCCGCTGGGGATGGGTAACAGCTTCACCTCGTTGATTCTGGTGCATGCGGTGCTGGGTGTGCCGTTCGTCATCATTACCGTGTCGGCAACCTTGCAGGGTTTCAACTACAACCTGGTGCGGGCGGCAGCCAGCCTGGGTGCGTCGCCGTTGCTGGCCTTCCGTCGGGTGACCTTGCCGCTGATTGCGCCCGGGGTGATCTCGGGGGCGCTGTTCGCCTTTGCGACGTCGTTTGACGAGGTGGTGGTGACGCTGTTCCTGGCCGGGCCGGAGCAGGCGACCCTGCCGAGACAGATGTTCAGCGGTATCCGCGAAAACCTGAGCCCGACCATTGCTGCGGCGGCGACTTTGCTGATTGCCTTCTCGGTAGTGCTGCTGCTGACCCTGGAGTGGTTGCGTGGGCGTAGCGAGAAGCTGAGAACCCAGCAACCGGCCTGATGATGGGTCGCCTGCGCCGGCCTCTTCGCGGCTAAAGCCGCTCCCACAGGATTGTGCGGCCCCTGTGGGAGATTCTATGGTTTTCAGCAAGCCGGTTTCCCACCTTTGGAGACATATTCGTCCTGATTCTTCATCAGGGCGAATGCCACTCGCGCAAGCTTTCTGGCCAGGATTACCAACGCCTGGGTTGTTGCTTTACCCGCATTGCGATGTTGTTCGTAGATCCCTTTCCAAGTGGCCGTCCGGCTGGCTGACATCGCCGCGTTATGCAACAGACGACGGATTTCTGAGCAGCCTCGCTTGGTCAGGCGGCGACGTCCATTCTTCTGCCCAGAATCAATCACTCGTAGATCCATTCCCAGGAATGCAATGTACGAATCACTGCTCTTGAACTCGCCCCGCATAAAGGCCATTACCAAGGCAGTGGCGGTGAGAAACCCAATGCCCTCTACCGCTTGGCAGCGAGCAACTTGCTCGTGCAGCCCAGCTTCGCGCAGCACTTCTTTAATTTTCTTTTGGATCAACAAATCCAGCCGGTCTATCGATTTTACAAAGGTTTGGAAGGCGGCTTTCAAGAGGGCTTCATTAGCCCAGCTCTGAGTCATCGCCGTGCGGGCAGTCACCAAGGCCGCTCGGCGTCGCAGAAGGCTCTGAAGCTTGCCGTAGACGGCGGGAGGGGGAGTCCAAGGGCGGAGGTCTTCCCCCTCGTTTTTCAAAAATCGGGATAACAACCGAGCATCAGAGGGGTCCGTTTTTACCCGCACACCCACGCTTTTGCGGTAGTTGCTCAGTTGGAACCCATCAATGACATAGACCTCGAAACCCAGGCTATGGGCCAGCTCAACCAAGTCCAGGTGGTAAACATTGGTCGCCTCAACAGCAATTGCCGTGTTGAGAGGCTGTTGCTTCAGCCATTTCTCGATTTCCGGTTTGGTATTTTTCACCTTGATGATCTCATCGCGATCATCGTGATGAATCACTAACTCTGCTTTCGCGACATCCGCACCCACGATCAATTTGCCAGCCTGCATTGCCACGGGAGCCTCCTCACGTTATGGTTTTTTGGCTTGAAGGGGTTTCACCAAGAGGCGCTGGCTTGCTTCTATCGTCGTTTGCAAACGATGCATTCTTTATCGGCGCTTTGGTGGAAGGGGTGGGGCGATGTCTCCCACGGTCTGTACTGCTGTGAACAGTCAGAATCGGGCATTTAGTCCCACCACCCCTTCAAGTCTAACCATACAAGCGGCTTTAGCCGCGAAGAGGCCGGCACAGGTTGAAACAGCTGGTCGACACCAATTGATACCAATCAGCCTCTACCCGTTCGTCTGAGTTACAATGCGCGCCACCGTGATTCTGCCAACAGGTGCGCCATGCAGCCCTACGCTATTGCCCCCTCCATCCTCTCCGCCGATTTCGCCCGCCTGGGTGAGGACGTCGACAAGGTATTGGCTGCGGGTGCCGACATCGTCCACTTCGATGTCATGGATAACCACTACGTTCCCAACCTGACCATTGGCCCGATGGTCTGCACCGCTCTGCGCAAGTACGGTGTTACCGCGCCGATCGACGTGCACCTGATGGTCAGCCCGGTCGACCGCATCATCGGTGACTTCATCGAAGCCGGCGCCACCTATATCACCTTCCACCCGGAAGCCTCGCAGCACGTCGACCGTTCGCTGCAACTGATCAAGGACGGCGGCTGCAAGGCCGGCCTGGTGTTCAACCCGGCCACCAGCCTGGACGCCTTGAAGTACGTGATGGACAAGATCGACATGGTGCTGCTGATGAGCGTCAACCCAGGCTTTGGCGGGCAGAAGTTCATCCCTGGCACCCTCGACAAACTGCGTGAGGCGCGTGCGCTGATCGACGCCAGTGGCCGCGATATCCGCCTGGAAATCGACGGTGGCGTCAACGTCAACAACATCCGCGAGATCGCTGCCGCTGGCGCCGACACCTTCGTGGCCGGTTCGGCGATTTTCAACGCACCGGACTATCAGGAAGTCATCGCCAAGATGCGCGCCGAGCTGGCTCAGGCCCGCCCATGAGTGGCTTCGAGCAGCTGTTCCCGGGGACGCTGCCCAGGCTGGTGATGTTCGATCTGGACGGTACCCTGATCGACTCCGTGCCAGACCTGGCTGCCGCCGTGGACCGCATGCTGCTCGAACTGGGGCGCCCGCCCGCAGGCCTTGAGGCAGTACGCCACTGGGTCGGTAACGGCGCCCAGGTGCTGGTGCGCCGGGCCCTGGCGGGTGGCATTGACCACGCCGCCGTGGACGATGCGCTGGCCGACCAGGCGCTGGCGCTGTTCATGGACGCCTATGCTGAAAGCCATGAGCTGACCGTGGTCTACCCCGGTGTGCAGGACACCCTGCGCTGGCTGCGCAAGCAGGGTGTGGAAATGGCGCTGATCACCAACAAGCCCGAACGCTTCGTCGGCCCGCTGCTGGACCAGATGAAAATCGGCAACTACTTCCGCTGGATCATTGGCGGCGACACCCTGCCGCAGAAAAAGCCCGACCCGGCGGCTTTGCTGTTTGTCATGCAGATGGCCAGCGTTACCCCGCAGCAGTCGCTGTTTGTCGGTGATTCGCGCAGTGACGTGCTGGCGGCCAAGGCGGCTGGCGTGCAGTGCGTGGGGCTGACCTACGGCTACAACCATGGCCGGCCGATACACGACGAATCCCCCAACCTGGTGATCGACGACCTGCGCGCTTTGCTGCCCGGTTGCGCAGACCCGGCCACTGGGATAACGTTGGCCAACCTTCAAGCCTCACAAGACAGAGAGCCCACCGTGGTGGTTACTGGCAAATTCTGGATGAAAGTCATCAAGGCCCTGGCCCGTTGGCGTTGGCGCGCCTGACTTCAGCCTGCCGGCGCGTGCCGGCCCGTCCGTTTGCCTGACCTATTGCTGCTTGCCACGAGGCTACTCATGAACCGCGAAGAATTCCTGCGCCTGGCCGCTGCCGGCTACAACCGCATTCCACTGGCCTGCGAAACCCTGGCCGACTTCGACACGCCGCTGTCGATTTACCTGAAACTGGCTGACCAGCCCAACTCGTACTTGCTCGAATCGGTGCAGGGCGGCGAGAAATGGGGCCGTTACTCCATGATCGGCCTGCCGTCGCGCACGGTGATGCGTGTGCACGGCTACCATGTCAGCATCCTGCAAGATGGCATCGAGGTGGAAAGCCATGATGTCGAAGACCCGCTGGCGTTCGTTGAAACCTTCAAGGACCGCTACAAGGTTGCCGACATCCCCGGCCTGCCGCGCTTCAATGGCGGCCTGGTAGGCTACTTCGGCTACGACTGCGTGCGCTATGTGGAAAAGCGCCTGGGCGCCAGCCCCAACCCGGACCCGCTGGGGGTGCCGGATATCCTGCTGATGGTGTCCGACGCGGTGGTGGTGTTCGACAACCTGGCGGGCAAGATGCACGCCATCGTGCTGGTCGACCCGGCTGAAGAGCAGGCCTTCGAACAGGGCCAGGCACGCCTGCAGGGCCTGCTGGAAACCCTGCGTCAGCCAATCACCCCGCGCCGTGGCCTGGACCTGAGCGGCCCGCAGGCTGCCGAGCCGGAATTCCGCTCCAGCTATACCCGCGACGACTACGAGAACGCGGTCGGCCGTATCAAGGAGTACATCCTGGCCGGTGACTGCATGCAGGTGGTGCCGTCGCAGCGCATGTCGATCGACTTCAAGGCTGCACCTATCGACCTGTACCGCGCGCTGCGCTGCTTCAACCCGACGCCGTACATGTACTTCTTCAACTTTGGCGACTTCCATGTGGTTGGCAGCTCGCCCGAGGTGCTGGTACGGGTCGAGGACAACCTGGTCACTGTGCGCCCGATTGCCGGTACCCGCCCGCGTGGCGCGACCGAAGAAGCCGACCGCGCGCTGGAAGACGACCTGCTGTCGGACGACAAGGAAATTGCCGAGCACCTGATGCTGATCGACCTGGGCCGCAACGACGTCGGCCGTGTGTCCGCGACCGGCAGCGTGCGCCTGACCGAGAAAATGGTGATCGAGCGTTATTCCAACGTGATGCACATTGTGTCCAACGTCACCGGCCAGCTGCGTGAAGGGCTGACGGCGATGGATGCACTGCGGGCGATCCTGCCGGCTGGCACCCTGTCGGGTGCGCCGAAGATTCGCGCGATGGAGATCATCGACGAGCTGGAGCCGGTCAAGCGTGGGGTTTACGGTGGTGCAGTCGGCTACTTTGCCTGGAACGGCAACATGGACACCGCGATTGCCATCCGTACTGCCGTGATCAAGGACGGTGAATTGCATGTGCAGGCCGGGGGCGGCATCGTTGCCGATTCGGTACCGGCGCTGGAGTGGGAAGAAACCATCAACAAGCGCCGGGCGATGTTCCGTGCGGTGGCGCTTGCAGAGCAGACGTTGGCTAAATAAACAGATTGGGGCTGCTTTGCAGCCCTTCGCGGGCTCGCCCGCTCCCACAGGGAAATCACATCCTTCAAGGTTTGTGTAGCACCTGTGGGAGCGGGCGAGCCCGCGAAGGGCCGCAAAGCGGCCTCATCAATTCAAAAGTCCACGCTTACCCCCAGGCTCACCCCCTGCTGCGTCAACTCATCACTCTTGCGCCAGTTGTAGTTCCCGCGCAAATGCACCCCTGCGACCACTTCATGGCTCACCCCCAGGCTCGCCCGGGTCAGGTCGCTGTGCGGCGTATAACCGGTGAGGGTGAAGTCATTGGCGGGCAAGCTGGTCAGGTGCATCGTCACATCCTGCTGGTCATCCTCGAATTCATGCTCCTGTGCCACCTCGGCGAACAGCCGGGTACCTGGCAGCACCTGCACACTGCCCAGCAACCCCAGGCCCAAGCGGCGTGACGTGCGTTCCTGGTCGTCGAAGCCCAGTGCTGTCGAGCGCCCGCTCTTCTCGTCGTAGCCATCCACTTTCACTCGTGCATAGTCGGCACTGATGAATGGCGCCAGCTGCCAATTGCTGCTGTCTGCCGCCAGGTTGTAGCCCAGCCGCCCGGACATTGCCCAGGCCTCGCCGTCGGTGTCGCCCTTTTCGCTGCGCTCGTTCACGCCAAGGGCAAATGTGCGCTTGAGGTCGCTGTAGTCCAGGTGCCCGGCGGTCAGCGCAGCATCGGCCCACCAGCGGTCCTGGCGGTACTGGGCGAAGGCGCTGGCCAGGTAGCTGTTCAGTTTGTAGTCCGAATCATTGGCGCCGGCCTCCAGCTTTTGCCGGTACGCGCCGCCAGCCAGGCCCAGGCGCCAGGCGTCGTTCAAACGGTAGCTGCCGCCCAGTGTCAGGTTATAGCCGCGGCCATCGCCGCTGGCTGCGCTGCGCTGGCCATCGAAGTCCAGATCCTGGGCACCGGCGGCGACGAAGGCCTGCCACTGGCCTACTGCCTGCCAAGGTGTCTGCCATTGGTTGCGCAGTTCGTCCTGGTGGGCGCGCAGGCTGGCGTGGGCCATTTCCGGGAGCAGCGTAAGCTCCCAGGGGGCGGAGATGATCGAATAGGCATAGTCGGCAATCAGTTGCTGGCCAGCGATGGTCGGGTGTACCGAGTCGTTGAACAGCAGTTTTGTCGGGTCTGGGGTTGTGCCATTGATACCGTACACCGGGTTTTCCACGCAGCTATCACCGCTATAGCAGGTGCCGACCAGGTTCTGGTCGCCGGCCAGGCCGAACTGGCTGGGGCTGGCCAGTGCCTCGCTCAGCAGCACGGGGACGTTCAGCGGGATGATCTCGGCATCGATCTGGCCCAGTTGGCTGAGCAGCGACTGGTTGAAAGCGCCAGACAGCAATGACAGCGGGTTTTGTTGTGGCGTGCCGCTGAAGTTGGGCGTTTGGCCGAGGTCGGGCAGCAGCCAGACCATGATGTAGCGGGCGCCACCCTGCTGAAGAGCCTGGGCGCTGGCAGCCAGGCGGGCACCGGCGGCCACGGCGTCGGTCGGGCTGTTCACCAGGCCTTGCAGGAAGTCGTTGCCGCCGCCGGTCAGGTAGTACAACGCATTGGGGTCAGCGCGCAGGCCGTTGGCCAGGTAGCCGGGTTTTTCTCGCAGTACCTGCCCGCCGCCGGGGTTCCCTGGCGGGATGACGGTCTTGGACGTGGTCGTGATCGAATCCAGGATCTGCTGGGTGGTATAGCCGCCGACAGCCCAGTTGTTGCCATCGGGGCGGATGCCTATCGATGTTGATGGGTTCAGGTCGTCTGGTGTGACCCCCAGTCGGCCACCGAGGATCATCGGCGACACCGGGGCGAAGTTGCCGTCGGCATCGCGGTTGGTGGACCGCAGGCCTGAGGTACCGCCACTCAGGTCGGGAAACTGCCCAGCATCGGCGAGGCTGTCGCCAAACACGATCAGGGTGGAGTAGGGCGAGGGTGCGGCGAACGCCTGGCTGCAGGCCAGGGCCAGTGAAGCGAAGGTAAAGCGCAATAACGGGGCTTTTCGCATCAGGGAACATCCTTTTCTTTGTTTTTATGAAGGGCTGCGCAATCGACCTTAGCAAATCGCAGTGCATCCCTCCCAAGTCCATTCGTTTCCCCGTGTTTACAGGCATATTGCGCCCGCCGCCCCGGTAAGCTACTGTGCGGGAACGTATGAGCGAGACCTATCCTGTGTTGATCGTCAGTAAACTCTTGATGCGCGTAATCAAGGCCCACGCCCGCTGGCGTTGGCGCGCCTGACTTTATCCCCTGCCGGCCCGCCCGGCCCGCCCCCGTTTGCCTTCTTCTTTACTGCCCCCTGTGGCGAAGCCGTGCCTGTGGCGGCTGCAAGAAGGTTCGAATTTTGAAGTCAGTAAATTCAAGAGGTTTAACACCATGTTACTGATGATCGACAATTACGACTCATTCACTTACAACGTCGTTCAGTACCTTGGCGAGCTGGGTGCCGAGGTCAAGGTCATTCGCAACGACGAAATGACCATCGCCCAGATAGAAGCCCTCAACCCCGAGCGCATCGTCGTATCCCCAGGCCCGTGCACGCCCAGCGAAGCGGGTGTGTCCATCGAGGCCATCCTGCATTTTGCCGGCAAGTTGCCGATCCTGGGCGTGTGCCTGGGGCACCAGTCTATCGGCCAGGCCTTTGGCGGTGACGTGGTGCGTGCCCGCCAGGTGATGCACGGCAAGACCAGCCCGGTACACCACCGTGACCTGGGCGTGTTCGCCGGCCTCAACAACCCGCTGACCGTGACCCGCTACCATTCGCTGGTGGTCAAGCGCGACACCTTGCCCGATTGCCTGGAAGTCACTGCCTGGACCGCTCATGCAGACGGTTCGGTCGACGAAATCATGGGCCTGCGCCACAAAACGCTGAATATCGAAGGGGTGCAGTTCCACCCCGAGTCGATCCTGACCGAGCAGGGCCACGAGCTGTTCGCCAACTTCCTCAAGCAGACCGGCGGCCGCCGCTAAGGATCGAACATGGATATCAAGAGCGCGTTGAGCCGTATCGTCGGCCAGCTAGACCTTTCCACTGAAGAAATGCGCGACGTCATGCGCCAGATAATGACCGGCCAGTGCAGCGAGGCGCAGATCGGCGCCTTCCTGATGGGCATGCGCATGAAGAGTGAAAGCATCGACGAAATCGTCGGTGCGGTGTCGGTGATGCGTGAGCTGGCCGACAAGGTTGAACTGAACAGCCTGGATGGCGTGGTCGATATCGTCGGCACCGGCGGTGATGGGGCCAATATTTTCAACGTGTCCACCGCGTCTTCGTTCGTCCTGGCGGCGGCGGGCTGCACCGTGGCCAAGCACGGCAACCGCGCAGTGTCGGGCAAGAGCGGCAGTGCCGACCTGTTGGAAGCTGCCGGCATCTATCTGAACCTGACGCCAGTTCAGGTGGCCCGCTGCATTGACAGCCTGGGCATCGGCTTCATGTTCGCGCAAAGCCATCACTCGGCCATGAAATATGCTGCCGGCCCGCGCCGCGATCTGGGGTTGCGTACCCTGTTCAACATGCTCGGCCCGCTTACGAATCCGGCCGGAGTGAAGCATCAGGTGGTCGGCGTGTTCGCCCAGGCCCTGTGCCGCCCGTTGGCTGAGGTACTGCAACGCCTGGGTAGCAAGCATGTGCTGGTGGTGCACTCGAAGGATGGCCTGGATGAGTTCAGCCTGGCCGCCCCCACCTTCGTTGCCGAACTGAAGAACGACGCAATTACCGAATACTGGGTCGAACCGGAAGACCTCGGCATGAAGAGCCAGAGCTTGCATGGCCTTGCCGTCGAGAACCCGCAGGCGTCGCTGGAGTTGATCCGCGATGCGCTGGGCCGCCGCAAGACCGAAAACGGCCAGAAGGCCGCGGAAATGATCGTGCTCAACGCAGGCGCGGCACTCTATGCCGCCGATCATGCAATGACCCTGGCTCAAGGTGTGGAACTGGCCCACGATGTACTGCACACCGGCCTGGCCTGGGAGAAGCTGCAGGAACTGGGCGCCTTTACTGCAGTATTCAAGGTGGAGAACGAAGCATGAGTGTGCCGACGGTGCTGGAAAGGATCATTGCCCGCAAGTTCCAGGAAGTGGCCGAGCGCAGCGCGCGCGTCAGCCTCGCCGAGCTGGAAGGCCTGGCCAAGGTTGCCGATGCCCCGCGTGGCTTCGCCAACGCGCTGATCGAGCAGGCCAAGCGCAAGCAGCCAGCGGTGATCGCCGAGATCAAGAAGGCTTCGCCGAGCAAGGGCGTGATCCGCGAGCACTTCGTGCCGGCGGAAATCGCTGTCAGCTACGAGAAGGGCGGCGCTACCTGCCTCTCGGTGCTGACCGATGTCGATTACTTCCAGGGTGCCGATGAGTACCTGCAGCAGGCACGCGCAGCAGTTTCGCTGCCGGTGATCCGCAAAGACTTCATGGTCGACCCTTACCAGATCGTCGAAGCCCGGGCCTTGGGCGCGGACTGCGTGCTGCTGATCGTCTCGGCGCTGGATGACGTGAAGATGGCCGAACTGGCCGCGACCGCAAAAGACGTCGGCCTCGACGTGCTGGTGGAAGTGCACGATGGCGATGAGCTGGAGCGCGCGTTGAAAACCCTGGATACGCCGCTGGTGGGGGTGAACAACCGCAACCTGCACACCTTCGAGGTCAGCCTGGAAACCACCCTTGACCTGCTGCCGCGCATTCCGCGTGATCGCCTGGCGATTACCGAGAGCGGTATTCTCAACCGGGCCGATGTCGAGCTGATGGCAATCAACGAGGTCTACTCGTTCCTGGTGGGCGAGGCGTTCATGCGCGCTGAGCAGCCTGGGCTGGAGTTGCAGCGGTTATTCTTCCCGGAACAGGTGAAGAAGACTGTTCAGCATCTCGACTGATCAAATGAAGCCGGCGTTTTTGCCGGCTTTTTTGTATGCCTGCCAGGGCCTCTTCGCGGGCAAGCCCGCGCCTACAGTGGATGTGAGTCCCCTTGTGGGATCGCCATGCCCGCGAAGAGGCCATCAAAAACAACATCAAAGGTGGATCAATGACCGATCAACCCCTGGCCCTGACTGTCGAGCAAGGCCTGCACGCCGAACAGGACCTGCTGGCCGCGGTGTGCCGCGGCGAACGCGAAAGTGGCGTGCTGTTCTGGCGCCCTACTGACCATGCCCTGGTCATGCCCCGGCGCATGAGCCGCCTGGACAACTTCGAAGCCGCCTGCGCGGAGCTGGCGATTGCCGGCTGGCCGGTGCTGCTGCGCGAGACTGGCGGTGAGCCGGTGCCCCAGTCCCATTCCACCGTCAACGTCGCACTGGTCTACGTTGCCCCGCGCAGCGAAGGCGATCACGGCCGTATCGAAAGCGCCTACGAGCGCCTGTGCCTGCCGCTGTGCGATGTACTGCGCGAGTGGGGTGGCGTGGCGTCGGTGGGTGAAATCGACGGGGCGTTCTGCGATGGCCGCTACAACGTCAACCTCAATGGCCGCAAGCTGGTAGGTACCGCCCAGCGCTGGCGTCAGGGCCTGGGTGGCAAGCGCCCGGTGGTGCTGGTGCACGGTGCGTTGCTGCTGGACAACGAGCGTGAGTCGATGGTGGCGGCGGTCAACCGGTTCAACGAGTGCTGCGAGCTGGAGCAGCGCTGCCGCGCCGATGCACATATCGCCTTGCATGAAGTGGCGCCTGCGGCACCCTGGTTCGAGCGCTTGTCGCAGGCCTATGCCAAGGTGCTTGCAGACCTGCCCAGGGACTAGCGGGTGCCGTAGACCACCATGGTCTTACCTTTGACCTGCACCAGGCTGCGCTCTTCAAGGTCCTTGAGGACGCGGCCGACCATTTCTCGGGAGCAACCGACGATTCGCCCGATTTCCTGGCGGGTGATCTTGATCTGCATGCCGTCGGGGTGGGTCATGGCATCGGGTTGCTTGCACAATTCCAGCAGGCAACGGGCAACCCGCCCAGTGACGTCGAAAAATGCCAGGTCACCGACCTTGCGTGTGGTGTTACGCAGGCGCTGGGCCATCTGGCTGCCCAGGGCATAGAGGATTTCCGGGTCCTGGCGCGCCAGTTCGCGAAACTTCTCGTAGCTGATTTCCGCCACTTCGCACTCGGTCTTGGCTCGCACCCAGGCACTGCGCTGCTGCTGGCCGTCAACCGGCTCGAACAGCCCCAGCTCGCCAAAGAAATCGCCATTGTTGAGATAGGCAATGATCATTTCACGGCCGTCGTCGTCTTCGATGAGGATGGTCACCGAACCCTTGATGATGAACGACAGTGTCTCGGCCCGGTCGCCGGCGCAGATGATGTTGCTTTTGGCGGTATAGCGGCGGCGCTGGCAGTGTACCAACAGTTTGTCGATGTTCTTGATCTTGGCGGGTAGGGCGGAGGCAACCATCACGAAATCCTGTTCGATACGACGCAGAGGCTTTTTATAAGGCTGTCTGGCGGCGAGCGCCATTCATTTGGCGCCAGCTTATCAGACGTCACCGGATGTTTCGGTACTAAACCGACACGTCTCGTGCTTTTCCCACAGCCGCACAAGGTCTAAGCTGACAGCCTTTTCCGAATATCAGGAGTCCGGGTAGATGAAGGCACGTATCCAGTGGGCCGGTGAGGCCATGTTCCTCGGCGAATCGGGGAGTGGCCATGTCGTCGTGATGGACGGCCCGCCCGAGGCCGGCGGCCGCAACCTGGGTGTGCGCCCTATGGAAATGTTGCTGTTGGGCCTGGGTGGCTGCAGCAGCTTTGATGTGGTGAGCATTCTGAAGAAATCGCGCCAGGCGGTGGAAAGCTGCGAGGCGTTTCTGGAAGCCGAGCGCGCCAGCGAAGACCCGAAGGTGTTCACCAAGATCCACATGAACTTCGTGGTGAAAGGGCGTGGGCTGAAAGAAGCGCAGGTAAAGCGGGCGGTGGAGCTGTCGGCAGAGAAGTACTGCTCGGCTTCGATCATGCTCGAGCGTGCCGGGGTGGAGATTACCCATGGGTACGAGATTGTAGAGCTGGGTTAAAGCCAAGATTTTGGGGCCGCTTCGCGGCCCATCGCGACGCAAGGCCGCTCCTGCAGGAAGTACGCGCTCCCTTGTAGGAGCGGCCTTGTGTCGCGATGGGCTGCGAAGCAGCCCCGACAATATCAGCTTCGAAGGGCGGGCAGTGCAGCTTGCACCCACCCTGGCAGCCATCCTCGCATTACTTGGCTCAACCGCTCCCGCCGCTTCTGGTAGACCAGCCCCAGCCAGATAACCCCCAGCCCGACCAAGGTCACCACCACCGGGAACAGCAGCGACTCGGCAAACACCTCGTACGACAGGTATCCCAGGTAAGCCGCCACCCCCAGCGCACCAAACACCATGAACACCGGCCGGCGCAGCAGCACCGCCATGCCCATCAGCGCAATGTTGATCAGGCAGTACAGGGCCTTGCCCAATTCACTGCCGCTGTCCACCAGTGTCAACCCGCCCCAGAACGCCGCCAGCCCGGCCAGGTAGCCCCACCGGGCGTAGTCCTCGCGCGTGCGGCCGTCTATCACCAGGAACACCACCAGCAAAGCCAACCCGAACCACAGCGAAACCTCACGGCGCTGTTCCCAGCTGAACGGCGAACCGAACAACCATTCGCTCAGGTCCATCGACATGAACCACAGGGCCACGGCTATCGGCATGACGACGAACGGGTAGGGAATCAGCCGCAGCATCAGCAACCCGGCAAGTACCGTGGCCGCTTCCATCGCCAGCCAGCCACCCTGCACGTAGGTGTAGTACTGGTGGTAGTTGGCTTGCGCGTCATCCAGTGGCCACCAGCCGGCCAGGCGTTCGATGGCGAACACTGCCAGTGGCACGATGCTGACCGCGACGGCCGCCAGCACCCCGGCAGCCACGGGCTGGCCGCGGCGCTGCAGGTTGAGGGCGAACAAGGTGATCAGCAGGATATAGAGGCTGGCGATGACCAACAGCGCGCTGTCACCGATGCTCATCCAGGCTTCGGTGAGCAACCAGCCCATGGCCGCCATGATCAGCATGGCGCCAAAATAGAACGCGACATGGGCCAGCTGGAAGCTCCCCCGGTGTGCCGGTTGCTGGCGCAGGAATACCAGCAGGGCCTGGTCCTGGCCCGGCTGGAGAATGCCGGCTTGCACGGCGCGCGCCAGGTCCTTGGCGTCGAAACGGTCCGTCATGGCGATGCCTTCAGATGCGGTAGGTGCTCTTGGTCATGACCTTGGCCAGCAAGCTCATGCCAAAGCGGACGGGGGCCGGGAAGCGATAACCACCGGCTTCCAGGGCGGACTCGGCGTGCTGCTCTTCGTCGACGCGCATCTGCTCGAGAATGGCCCGGGACTTTTCATCTTCGTGCGGAATCTGCTCGAGATGCTCGTCGAGGTGCTTGCACACCTGGTGCTCGGTGGCGGCGACGAAGCCCAGGCTGACCTTGTCGCTGACCAGCCCGGCGAGTGCGCCAATGCCGAACGACATGCCGTAGAACAGGGGGTTGAGTACGCTTGGGTGGCTGTTCAGCTGGCGAATGCGCTGTTCGCACCAGGCCAGGTGGTCCACTTCTTCCTCGGCGGCATGCTCCATGGCCTTGCGTACTTCGGGCAGCTTGGCGGTCAGTGCCTGGCCCTGGTACAGCGCCTGGGCACACACTTCACCGGTGTGGTTGATACGCATAAGCCCGGCGATGTGGCGGGCCTGCTGCTCGTCCAGGTCGACGTCCGGCTGGACGATGGCCGGCGATGGGCGGGCGGGTTGGCCGCTGAAGGGCAGCAAGGTGCGCATGGCGGTATCGGCCTGCAGCAACAAGCGGTCGAGCGGCGAGTAGTGACGTTCGGTAGCCATCGGGCACCTCCGCAAGAATGTGCCCGACAGTTTACCGCAATAGCGGCGGGGTCGCTTGCCGTGGATCAGCCCGGTGGCCAGTTCATCTGGCGCTGGCCAAGCACGTGCATATGGATGTGGTAGACGGTCTGGCCGCCTTTCGGGTTGCAGTTCATGACCACGCGGAACCCTTCCTCGCAGCCTTGCTCGACAGCCAGGCGCTGGGCGGTGAACAGGATGTGGCCAGCCAGGGCCTTGTCTTCTTCGGTCAGGTCATTGAGCGTGCGGATGTGCTTTTTCGGGATGACCAGAAAATGTACCGGTGCCGCGGGTGCAATGTCCTTGAAGGCCAGGATCTGGTCGTCTTCGTAGATGATATCCGCCGGGATTTCCCGGTTGATGATTTTGAGGAATAGATCGTCCACAGCACTTGCTCCATGGTGAGGGTCGGGCCGAGTGTACTCAGCCGAGCGCCGCTCGCCCAGTGGCTATTCCATACCGGCCGGGCAATAGCGGCGGTGAATGGCCCCGGCCAGTTTGCACACCAGCCAGCGCGGCAGCAGGCGCGGGGCAAACGCCAGCCAGCGGTTGCGCCGGCCGGGCACGATCAGTGCGCGGTTCTTGTCCAGCGCACGCACGGTGTATAGCGCTACTTCCTCGGGGCTGAGGCAGCGGGGTTTGCCATCGAGCCCCGCAATGCGCCGGCGCGGGGAGCGTACTGGGCCCGGGCACAGCACCGAGACCTTGATGCCGGCACGCTTGAGCTCTTCGCGCAGTGCCTGGGAAAAGCTCAGCACGTACGCCTTGCTGGCGGCATAGGCCGCCATCCACGGGCCGGGTGCCACCCCGGCCAGGCCAGCGACGTTGAGGATTTGCCCGCCACCCTGCACGGCCATCAGGTTGCCGATGGCGTGGCACAGGCGGCTCAGGGCCAGAACGTTGACCTCCAGCAGGTCCTGTTCGTCGGCCCACTCATGGGCCAGGAACGGCCCGTAGGTGCGCAAGCCGGCACAGTTGACCAGCAGGTCGATACGCCGTTCGCCTTCTTCCAGTTCGAGTACGAAGCCAGACAGGCGCAGCGGCTGGCTGAGGTCGCAGGCGCGGAACAGCACCTCGACACCAAAGCGCTGGGTCAGCTCGATGGCCACGGGTTCCAGCGTTTCCCGCTGACGTGCCACCAGGATCAGGTTGCGCCCGCGCCGTGCCAGCGCTTCCGCCAGGGCCAGGCCCAGGCCGCTGGAAGCACCAGTGATCATGGCGTAACGGGTCATGCAAGGCTCCTGGGGGCGGAAGAGGGCGCCTAGTGTACAGCTTGGCCGGGCAAGGTGTTGCGTTTTGCTACAAGGTGCGGGCGCGCAGAATCTGGCAGCGTTCCAGGGCTTCCCGGTACTCGCTGTGGAGCCGTTCGATCAACGCACTGGCGCTGGGAAGGTCATGGATTTCGCCGACACCCTGGCCTGCCGACCATACGGTCTTCCAGGCTTTGGCTTCGTCGTCGATAGGTTTGAGCTTGCCTTGCTCGTGGCCGCCTTTGAGGGCGTTCATGTCGTAGCCAGCCTGCTCCAGGCTCGAACGCAGGAAGCTTGCAGGTATGCCGGACACTGCCGGGGTGTGAATGATGTCGGCGGCGTGGGCATCGAGCAGCATCTGCTTGTAGGCATCCTGAGCCTGGCTTTCTGTAGTAGCGATAAAACGCGTGCCCATGTAGGCCAGGTCGGCGCCCAGCAATTGTGCGGCGAGGATTTCGTGGCCGTGGTTTAGGCAGCCGGCCAGCAACAGGGTCTTGTCGAAGAACTGGCGAATCTCTGCGGCCAGGGCGAACGGGCTCCAGGTGCCTGCATGGCCGCCAGCGCCGGCAGCCACGGCGATCAGGCCGTCGACACCCGCTTGCGCGGCTTTCTCGGCATGGCGGCGAGTGGTGACATCGTGGAACACCAGGCCCCCGTAGCCATGCACGGCATCGACCACTTCCTTGACCGCCCCCAGGCTGGTGATGACGATCGGCACGCGATGTTCCACGCACAACGCCAGGTCGGCCTGCAGGCGTGGGTTGGTCGGGTGAACGATCAGGTTGACTGCATAGGGGGCTGGCGCCTGCAATTGCGCAAGGCCCGCCTCGATCTCCTCCAGCCAGGCCTTGAAGCCGGCGCTGTCGCGCTGGTTAAGGGCCGGGAAACTGCCGACCACGCCGCTGGCGCAGCACGCCAGTACCAGTTTGGGGTTGGAGATGAGGAACATCGGCGCTGCGACCACAGGCAGGCGCAGGCGTTGATCGAGCGAGGCAGGTAGCGACATGGCAAGGCTCCTTGAACGGGTGGCTATGTCAGAACGGTTTGACCACCACCAGAATGACGATGCCCAGCAGGAACAGCACGGGCACTTCGTTGAACCACCGATAGTAGACGTGGCTGCGGGTGTTGTTGCCGCCGGCGAAGCGTTTGCGCTGGGCACCGCACATGTGATGGTAGCCGGTCAGCAGGATGACCAGGGTCAGCTTGGCATGCAGCCAGCCCTGGCTGAGCCAGCCGGGGGTTAGGTAGAGCATCCACGCGCCGAACACGTAGGTGGCGATCATCGCCGGGTTCATGATGCCGCGGTACAGCTTGCGTTCCATGGTCACGAAGCGTTCCTGGCTGACGCTGTCCTCGCTCTGGGCGTGGTAGACGAACAGCCGGGGCAGGTAGAACAGGCCGGCGAACCAGCAGACCACGCTGACGATATGCAGCGCTTTGATCCATAGGTAAAGCATGGAGGGAGTTCCTTCAGGTATTCACGGTCGTCAGATAGTAGTGGTCAAGCGCCCGAAGGGTCACCCGAAGAGTTGTTACAGGCGCTTCGCGCCCCTATTATCGTGCGCTTTCCAGACGGCTCGTTGATAAGGGGCAAGCGTTATGATCAAGGTCGGTATCGTCGGCGGCACGGGTTACACCGGCGTCGAACTGTTGCGTCTGCTGGCACAGCATCCACAGGCCGAAGTGGCGGTCATCACTTCGCGCTCCGAGGCGGGCGTGGCGGTGGCGGACATGTACCCGAACCTGCGCGGCCACTATGACGGGCTGGCGTTCAGCGTGCCGGACAGCAAAGCGCTGGCTGCCTGCGATGTGGTGTTCTTCGCCACCCCGCACGGTGTTGCTCATGCCCTGGCCGGCGAACTGCTGGCGGCTGGCACCAAGGTGATCGACCTTTCGGCTGACTTCCGCCTGCAGGATGCCACCGAGTGGGGCAAGTGGTATGGCCAGCCGCACGGTGCGCCAGAGCTGCTCAAGGACGCGGTGTATGGCTTGCCTGAAGTCAACCGCGAGAAGATTCGCCAGGCGCGCCTGATCGCTGTGCCGGGTTGCTACCCCACTGCCACCCAGCTGGGCTTCCTGCCGCTGCTGGAAGCGGGCCTTGCCGACCCCTCGCGCCTGATTGCCGACTGCAAGTCGGGGGTCAGCGGCGCTGGTCGTGGCGCGGCAGTGGGCTCGTTGTTCTGCGAGGCCGGCGAAAGCATGAAGGCCTATGCGGTCAAGGGCCATCGTCACCTGCCGGAAATCAGCCAGGGCCTGCGCCTGGCCGCTGGCAAGGACATTGGCTTGACCTTCGTGCCGCACCTGACGCCAATGATCCGTGGCATCCACGCCACCCTGTACGCGAATGTTGTCGATACCTCGGTCGACTTGCAGGCGCTGTTCGAGAAACGCTACGCCGACGAACCGTTCGTCGATGTGATGCCCGCTGGCAGCCACCCGGAAACCCGCAGCGTGCGCGGCGCCAACGTCTGCCGCATTGCCGTTCATCGCCCGCAAGGCGGTGACCTGGTGGTGGTGCTGTCGGTAATCGACAACCTGGTGAAAGGTGCCTCCGGCCAGGCGGTGCAGAACCTGAACATCCTGTTCGGCCTGGACGAGCGTATGGGCCTGTCCCACGCGGGCTTGCTGCCGTAAGCGAGCAGCGATCGAAAGGCCCGCCTTGCGCGGGCCTTTTTGTCAGTCGCGACTAAAGCCGCACAATTCTTGACCAATTTTCTCGGGAAAGCGGATAATGCGCGTCATCGAGTTTTAAGGCGGCAACTGCGCCGGGAGAGTCAACATGAGCGTCGAAACCTTCACCCCTACCGGTCTGGAATTCACCCATGGGGCAGCCCAGAAAGTGAAGAACCTGGTCAATGAGGAAGGCAATGAACGTCTGAAACTGCGGGTGTTCGTGACCGGTGGTGGCTGCTCGGGCTTCCAGTACGGCTTCACTTTCGATGAGGATGTGGCCGAAGACGACACCATCGTCGAGCGCGAAGGCGTGTCGCTGGTGGTCGACCCGATGAGCTTCCAGTATCTGGCTGGCGCTGAGGTGGACTATCAGGAAGGCCTGGAGGGATCGCGCTTTGTGATCAAGAACCCGAACGCTGCCACTACGTGCGGTTGCGGGTCCTCGTTCTCGATCTGAGAACTGGCCGTACGAAAACGCCGCGCAATTGCGCGGCGTTTTGCTTTCTGGCGTAGCAGTTATGCCGGGTAGATTGCGCCCAGCACCCGCAGGCCCTTGGCCGCCGTCACGCTTGGGCGGTTGGCGCTGATGCCTTCGAGGCAGCAATGAGCCAGCCAGGCAAAGGCCATGGCCTCGACCCAGTCAGGGTCTACGCCATGGGCGCCGGTACTGGCGACACGTGCCTTGGGCAGCAGTTGGCCGAGGCGGGCCATGAGGGCGCCATTACGTGCGCCACCGCCGCACACCAGCAACGCTTCGGTGCCCTGCTGGGCAGTGCTCAGCGAATCGATGATGCTGCGCGCGGTAAGCTCCAGCAATGTCGCCTGTACGTCCTCGTCCCGGTAAGCGGGCAGGCCCGCCAGGTGGCCATCCAGCCAAGGCAAGTTGAACACCTCGCGGCCGGTACTCTTCGGGCCGCTGCCAGCAAAGAACGGGTCGGCCAGCAATGCACTGAGCAAGCCCGCCTGCACCACGCCCGAGGCCGCCCAGGCACCATCTGCATCGTAGGCCTGGCCGCGCTTGCGCTCTATCCAGGCATCCAGCAGCACATTACCCGGGCCGCAGTCGAAGCCGTGGACCGGTTTGTCCTGCTCGATCAGGCTGAGGTTGCTGAAGCCGCCCACATTCAGGATTGCCAGGCGCTGGCCCAGGTGACCGAACAGGGTTTCGTGAAAGGCCGGTACCAGCGGTGCACCTTGGCCTCCGGCAGCCACATCGCGGCGGCGGAAGTCGGCAACCACGCTGATGCCGGTAAGCTCGGCGAGCAGCGCCGGGTTGCCGATCTGCACGGTAAAACCGCGTGCGGGTTCGTGGCGGATGGTCTGGCCGTGGCTGCCGATGGCGCGGATGGCATCGGCCTGCAGCCCCTGACGGGCCAGCAGTTCACGGATACCTTCGGCTGCCAGGCTGGCCCAGCGGTTTTCTGCCAGCGCCGCGCGCGCGATCTCGTCAGGGCCGCTACTGCACAGTGCAAGCAGGTCCTGACGCAGATCGCCGGGCATGGGCAGGTAATGGGTGGCGAGCAGTTCAAGCTGCTCGCCTTGTTCGATCAAGGCAATGTCCAGGCCATCGAGGCTGGTGCCGGACATCACCCCCAGGTAGAGCGCCATGGCCTTAGCGCTTGTTCGCTGCGAGCAGGGTGGCCTTTTCCTGATCCATACGGGCGATCAGCGGCTGGCTCTGCTGCAGGAAGCGCTGGCGTTCGGCCTTGGTGATCGGGTCGGCCATAGGCACTTTCTGGCTCAGCGGGTCCACGTGCACACCGTTGACCTGGAACTCGTAATGCAGGTGCGGCCCGGTGGACAGGCCGGTGGTGCCGATGTAGCCGATGATCTGGCCTTGTTTCACCGAGCTGCCAGTCTTGATGCCTTTGGCAAAGCCCTGCATGTGGCCGTACAGCGTCTTGTAGCGGTTGCCGTGCTGGATGATCACGGTGTTGCCGTAACCGCCACGGCGCCCGGCCAGCTCGATGCGGCCGTCACCGGCAGCCTTGATTGGCGTGCCGCGCGGGGCGGCGTAGTCGACGCCTTTGTGGGCGCGGATCTTGTTCAGGATCGGGTGTTTGCGGCCAGCGGAAAACCGCGA
Organism: Pseudomonas putida S13.1.2; assembly: GCF_000498395.2. Classification (NCBI taxonomy): domain Bacteria; kingdom Pseudomonadati; phylum Pseudomonadota; class Gammaproteobacteria; order Pseudomonadales; family Pseudomonadaceae; genus Pseudomonas; species Pseudomonas putida. The sequence goes on along the minus strand of NZ_CP010979.1, from coordinate 4,518,506 downwards.
GCTGATACGGGCAAAGTCCACCGGGGTACGGATGAAGGCCTTGCGCAGGCTGTTGCCGTCGGCGGTGTAGTAGGTGGTGTTGCCCTGCTTGTTGGTGTAGCGCACGGCAGTGTAGGTCTTGCCGCGGTTGGTGAAGCGGGCGGACAGAATGTTGCCGGTGCCGACGACCTTGCCGTCCATCACCTTTTGCTCGTAGACCACATCGAACTCGTCGCCCGGGCGAATATCCTGAGCGAAGTCGATGTCGTAACCCAGTACCCGGGCCATGTCCATGGTCATGCTGTGGGACAGGCCGGCGCGCTGGGCCGAAGCCGACAGCGAGCTCTTGATCACGCCATGGGCGTAGGCAGTGCGCACCACGGGCTTGCTGATTTCACGGTTGAAGGTGTAGCCCTTGGCGGACTTGGTCAGGCGAATGGTTTCGAGGTTGCTGACCTTGCTGTGCAGGCTGGCCAGTTGGCCGTCTTTGTCGAGCTCGAACTGCAGTACCTGGCCGTGCTTGAGCTGACTGAACTGCTTGGCCTGCTTGTTGCTGGCCAGCAGATCGTGCACGGCATTGCTCGGCAGGCCGACCTTTGCGAACAGGGTGGACAGGGTGTCGCCACGGGCCACGGTGACCTCGCGGTGGCCAGGCTCCTTGGCGGCTTCGGCGACGGGTTCGGCGGCAGGGGCGGGTTGCTCGGCCGCCTGGGTCTTGGGGGCGGCTTCTTCGATCTGGGCGAATGGCGAGCCTTGCTCACCTTCGGCGTGCACCAGGGGCGCAGCGCGAGATTCGTCTTTCAGCTGCTCGGCAGGGCTCTCCAGCTCGAGGTTGAGGGTGGTTTTCTTGGCTTCCACTTCGCTGGAGGGGAATACCAGCAAAGCCAGACTCAGCAGGGCGGCAATGCCGCTGGCCGCCAACAGATGGCTTTTCGGATAAAGCGGGGGCGCTTTAGGCGGTTGGTTGGTCATGGGTAAGGTGACTTTGAAAAAGTGAAATGGAAAAGATGAATGACATGATGAAGATGAAATAACTGTATAAAATATAACCAAATCCATTTTCACGCAAGGGCGCGTAGACGCCGCAAGCCCGTGCCCGGGTCACATTCCTTTGCGAAACTTGTATTTGGCGGCCGATCTTGTATGGTTGGCTCCCCCTGAATCTGAGCCTTGCGGGTTTGTCTATGAAGTCGGTTGAAGAGCAGCTGGCGCTTATAAAGCGCGGCGCGGAAGAAGTACTGGTCGAGTCGGAACTGGTGGAGAAGCTCAAGCGCGGCCAGCCTCTGCGCATCAAGGCCGGCTTCGACCCGACCGCGCCTGACCTGCACCTTGGCCACACGGTGCTGATCAACAAGCTGCGTCAGTTCCAGGAACTGGGCCACCAGGTCATCTTCCTGATCGGTGACTTCACCGGCATGATCGGTGACCCCAGCGGCAAGAGCGCCACGCGCCCGCCGCTGACCCGTGAGCAGGTGCTGGACAACGCCGAGACCTATAAGCAGCAGGTGTTCAAGATTCTCGACCCGGCCAAGACCGAGGTTGCGTTCAACTCCACCTGGATGGACAAGCTGACCCCGGCTGACTTCATTCGCCTGGCGTCGCAGTACACCGTGGCGCGCATGCTTGAACGCGATGACTTTGACAAGCGCTACACCACCAACCAGCCGATCGCCATTCACGAGTTCCTCTACCCGCTGGTGCAGGGCTATGACTCGGTGGCGCTGAAGGCGGACGTCGAGCTGGGTGGTACCGATCAGAAGTTCAACCTGCTGATGGGGCGTGAGCTGCAGCGCGCCTATGGCCAGGAAGCGCAGAACATCGTGACCATGCCGTTGCTCGAAGGGCTCGATGGCGTGAAGAAGATGTCCAAGTCGCTGGGCAACTATGTAGGTATCCAGGAAGCGCCGGGGGTGATGTACAGCAAGCTGGTCTCTATCCCGGATACCTTGATGTGGCGTTACTTCGAGCTGTTGAGCTTCCGTTCGATGGAAGAGATCGAGCAGTTCCGTGCTGATGTCGCCAAGGGTGTCAACCCGCGCGACATCAAGATCAAGCTGGCCGAAGAGATCGTTGCGCGCTTCCATGGTGAGGAGGCTGCGGCCAACGCTCACCGTGGTGCAGGTAACCGCATGAAAGAAGGCGAGTTGCCGGAAGACCTGCCGGAAGTCGAAGTGGCAGCAGCGGAAGACTTGCCGATTGCTGCCGTACTGAACCGGGCTGGCCTGGTAAAGAACTCGGCTCAGGCGCGGGACCTGCTGAGTGGCGGCGCTGTTAAAGTCGATGGTGCGGTAGTGGATCGTGACTTCGTGTTTGCGCTGGGTGCGACCCATGTGTGCCAGGCGGGCAAAAAGTCATTTGCGCGGGTTACCCTCAAGGCTGAGTGAGCGCTTGTAGGTGTAGCTATATAGAAGCGGGGAGGCCGAAAGGCCTCCCCGCTTTGTTTTTTGGGGGGGCGCCTTGAGGCTTGCAACGCCTGGGAGATCGAGCGCCGCCCGCGCGGCGCTCGATCTCCCAGGCGCTGCATGTGTTGTGGCGGACATCTGGTGGCCTTCATAGGGTCTTTTTCCCTCATATTTCAGTTTCTTGAAATTAAAGGTTGACGCCCTCTCGAATCCCCTTATAATGCGCCCCACTTCCAGCGACATCGGAACGACAAACTCCTTGAGATTCAATGAGTTAGGTAGTTAAGGTGATGCTGGAAGGGCTACGATCAAATGATCGCAAGCGGTTGAAACGGTGGTTGACAGCGCTTCTAAACGCTGTATGATTCACCTCCCGCTACGAGAGATCGCAGCGAGTTAAGTGTTTGAAGCTAAACGAGTTTCTCGCAAAAAACTTCAAAATAAACGCTTGACAGGCTCTGAGGAAAGCGTAGAATGCGCGCCTCGGTTGAGACGAAAAGCTCTTAACCAAACGCTCTTTAACAAATCGAATCAAGCAATTCGTGTGGGTGCTTGTGAGTACGGACTGATAGTCAAAAAGATTATCAGCATCACAAGTGACCATGCGAGAAATCACATAGTCATTTGAGATTGCTGAGCCAAGTTTAGGGTTTCTTAAAAACCCAAGCAGTATTGAACTGAAGAGTTTGATCATGGCTCAGATTGAACGCTGGCGGCAGGCCTAACACATGCAAGTCGAGCGGATGAGAAGAGCTTGCTCTTCGATTCAGCGGCGGACGGGTGAGTAATGCCTAGGAATCTGCCTGGTAGTGGGGGACAACGTTTCGAAAGGAACGCTAATACCGCATACGTCCTACGGGAGAAAGCAGGGGACCTTCGGGCCTTGCGCTATCAGATGAGCCTAGGTCGGATTAGCTAGTTGGTGAGGTAATGGCTCACCAAGGCGACGATCCGTAACTGGTCTGAGAGGATGATCAGTCACACTGGAACTGAGACACGGTCCAGACTCCTACGGGAGGCAGCAGTGGGGAATATTGGACAATGGGCGAAAGCCTGATCCAGCCATGCCGCGTGTGTGAAGAAGGTCTTCGGATTGTAAAGCACTTTAAGTTGGGAGGAAGGGCATTAACCTAATACGTTAGTGTTTTGACGTTACCGACAGAATAAGCACCGGCTAACTCTGTGCCAGCAGCCGCGGTAATACAGAGGGTGCAAGCGTTAATCGGAATTACTGGGCGTAAAGCGCGCGTAGGTGGTTTGTTAAGTTGAATGTGAAAGCCCCGGGCTCAACCTGGGAACTGCATCCAAAACTGGCAAGCTAGAGTACGGTAGAGGGTGGTGGAATTTCCTGTGTAGCGGTGAAATGCGTAGATATAGGAAGGAACACCAGTGGCGAAGGCGACCACCTGGACTGATACTGACACTGAGGTGCGAAAGCGTGGGGAGCAAACAGGATTAGATACCCTGGTAGTCCACGCCGTAAACGATGTCAACTAGCCGTTGGAATCCTTGAGATTTTAGTGGCGCAGCTAACGCATTAAGTTGACCGCCTGGGGAGTACGGCCGCAAGGTTAAAACTCAAATGAATTGACGGGGGCCCGCACAAGCGGTGGAGCATGTGGTTTAATTCGAAGCAACGCGAAGAACCTTACCAGGCCTTGACATGCAGAGAACTTTCCAGAGATGGATTGGTGCCTTCGGGAACTCTGACACAGGTGCTGCATGGCTGTCGTCAGCTCGTGTCGTGAGATGTTGGGTTAAGTCCCGTAACGAGCGCAACCCTTGTCCTTAGTTACCAGCACGTAATGGTGGGCACTCTAAGGAGACTGCCGGTGACAAACCGGAGGAAGGTGGGGATGACGTCAAGTCATCATGGCCCTTACGGCCTGGGCTACACACGTGCTACAATGGTCGGTACAGAGGGTTGCCAAGCCGCGAGGTGGAGCTAATCTCACAAAACCGATCGTAGTCCGGATCGCAGTCTGCAACTCGACTGCGTGAAGTCGGAATCGCTAGTAATCGCGAATCAGAATGTCGCGGTGAATACGTTCCCGGGCCTTGTACACACCGCCCGTCACACCATGGGAGTGGGTTGCACCAGAAGTAGCTAGTCTAACCTTCGGGAGGACGGTTACCACGGTGTGATTCATGACTGGGGTGAAGTCGTAACAAGGTAGCCGTAGGGGAACCTGCGGCTGGATCACCTCCTTAATCGACGACATCAGCCTGCTGATGAGCTCCCACACGAATTGCTTGATTCATTGTAAAAGACGATGCTGTAACGCGACCCTGTTATAGGTCTGTAGCTCAGTTGGTTAGAGCGCACCCCTGATAAGGGTGAGGTCGGCAGTTCAAATCTGCCCAGACCTACCATTACATGGTGCAGCCTAGAATACGGGGCCATAGCTCAGCTGGGAGAGCGCCTGCCTTGCACGCAGGAGGTCAGCGGTTCGATCCCGCTTGGCTCCACCACTTTCGCCGTACGCAGTCACTTGTCAGAACTTAGAAATGAACATTCGTTGATGAATGTTGATTTCTGACTTTTGTCAGATCGTTCTTTAAAAATTCGGATATGTGATAGAAATAGACTGAACACCAGTTTCACTGCTGGTGGATCAGGCTAAGGTAAAATTTGTGAGTTCTGCTCGAAAGAGCAACGTGCGAATTTTCGGCGAATGTCGTCTTCACAGTATAACCAGATTGCTTGGGGTTATATGGTCAAGTGAAGAAGCGCATACGGTGGATGCCTTGGCAGTCAGAGGCGATGAAAGACGTGGTAGCCTGCGAAAAGCTTTGGGGAGTCGGCAAACAGACTGTGATCCAGAGATCTCTGAATGGGGGAACCCAGCCAGCATAAGCTGGTTATCTTGTACTGAATACATAGGTGCAAGAGGCGAACCAGGGGAACTGAAACATCTAAGTACCCTGAGGAAAAGAAATCAACCGAGATTCCCTTAGTAGTGGCGAGCGAACGGGGACCAGCCCTTAAGTTGGTTTGAGATTAGTGGAACGCTCTGGAAAGTGCGGCCATAGTGGGTGATAGCCCCGTACACGAAAATCTCTTATCAATGAAATCGAGTAGGACGGAGCACGAGAAACTTTGTCTGAATATGGGGGGACCATCCTCCAAGGCTAAATACTACTGACTGACCGATAGTGAACTAGTACCGTGAGGGAAAGGCGAAAAGAACCCCGGAGAGGGGAGTGAAATAGATCCTGAAACCGTATGCGTACAAGCAGTGGGAGCCTACTTTGTTAGGTGACTGCGTACCTTTTGTATAATGGGTCAGCGACTTATATTCAGTGGCGAGCTTAACCGAATAGGGGAGGCGTAGCGAAAGCGAGTCTTAATAGGGCGTTTAGTCGCTGGGTATAGACCCGAAACCGGGCGATCTATCCATGGGCAGGTTGAAGGTTAGGTAACACTGACTGGAGGACCGAACCGACTACCGTTGAAAAGTTAGCGGATGACCTGTGGATCGGAGTGAAAGGCTAATCAAGCTCGGAGATAGCTGGTTCTCCTCGAAAGCTATTTAGGTAGCGCCTCATGTATCACTGTAGGGGGTAGAGCACTGTTTCGGCTAGGGGGTCATCCCGACTTACCAAACCGATGCAAACTCCGAATACCTACAAGTGCCGAGCATGGGAGACACACGGCGGGTGCTAACGTCCGTCGTGAAAAGGGAAACAACCCAGACCGTCAGCTAAGGTCCCAAAGTCATGGTTAAGTGGGAAACGATGTGGGAAGGCTTAGACAGCTAGGAGGTTGGCTTAGAAGCAGCCACCCTTTAAAGAAAGCGTAATAGCTCACTAGTCGAGTCGGCCTGCGCGGAAGATGTAACGGGGCTCAAACCATGCACCGAAGCTACGGGTATCACCTTTTGGTGATGCGGTAGAGGAGCGTTCTGTAAGCCTGTGAAGGTGAGTTGAGAAGCTTGCTGGAGGTATCAGAAGTGCGAATGCTGACATGAGTAACGACAATGCGAGTGAAAAACTCGCACGCCGAAAGACCAAGGTTTCCTGCGCAACGTTAATCGACGCAGGGTTAGTCGGTCCCTAAGGCGAGGCTGAAAAGCGTAGTCGATGGAAAACAGGTTAATATTCCTGTACTTCCAGTTATTGCGATGGAGGGACGGAGAAGGTTAGGCCAGCCTGGCGTTGGTTGTCCAGGTTTAAGGTGGTAGGCTGGAATCTTAGGCAAATCCGGGATTTCAAGGCCGAGAGCTGATGACGAGTTGCCATTAGGCGACGAAGTGGTTGATACCATGCTTCCAAGAAAAGCTCCTAAGCTTCAGATAACTGGGAACCGTACCCCAAACCGACACAGGTGGTTAGGTAGAGAATACCAAGGCGCTTGAGAGAACTCGGGTGAAGGAACTAGGCAAAATGGCACCGTAACTTCGGGAGAAGGTGCGCCGGCGAGGGTCAAGGACTTGCTCCGTAAGCCCATGCCGGTCGAAGATACCAGGCCGCTGCGACTGTTTATTAAAAACACAGCACTCTGCAAACACGAAAGTGGACGTATAGGGTGTGACGCCTGCCCGGTGCCGGAAGGTTAATTGATGGGGTTAGCGCAAGCGAAGCTCTTGATCGAAGCCCCGGTAAACGGCGGCCGTAACTATAACGGTCCTAAGGTAGCGAAATTCCTTGTCGGGTAAGTTCCGACCTGCACGAATGGCGTAACGATGGCGGCGCTGTCTCCACCCGAGACTCAGTGAAATTGAAATCGCTGTGAAGATGCAGTGTATCCGCGGCTAGACGGAAAGACCCCGTGAACCTTTACTATAGCTTTGCACTGGACTTTGAATTTGCTTGTGTAGGATAGGTGGGAGGCTTTGAAGTGGGGACGCCAGTTCTCATGGAGCCATCCTTGAAATACCACCCTGGCAACTTTGAGGTTCTAACTCAGGTCCGTTATCCGGATCGAGGACAGTGTATGGTGGGTAGTTTGACTGGGGCGGTCTCCTCCCAAAGAGTAACGGAGGAGTACGAAGGTGCGCTCAGACCGGTCGGAAATCGGTCGTAGAGTATAAAGGCAAAAGCGCGCTTGACTGCGAGACACACACGTCGAGCAGGTACGAAAGTAGGTCTTAGTGATCCGGTGGTTCTGTATGGAAGGGCCATCGCTCAACGGATAAAAGGTACTCCGGGGATAACAGGCTGATACCGCCCAAGAGTTCATATCGACGGCGGTGTTTGGCACCTCGATGTCGGCTCATCACATCCTGGGGCTGAAGCCGGTCCCAAGGGTATGGCTGTTCGCCATTTAAAGTGGTACGCGAGCTGGGTTTAGAACGTCGTGAGACAGTTCGGTCCCTATCTGCCGTGGACGTTTGAGATTTGAGAGGGGCTGCTCCTAGTACGAGAGGACCGGAGTGGACGAACCTCTGGTGTTCCGGTTGTCACGCCAGTGGCATTGCCGGGTAGCTATGTTCGGAAGAGATAACCGCTGAAAGCATCTAAGCGGGAAACTTGCCTCAAGATGAGATCTCACTGGGATCTTGAATCCCCTAAAGGGCCGTCGAAGACTACGACGTTGATAGGTTGGGTGTGTAAGCGCTGTGAGGCGTTGAGCTAACCAATACTAATTGCCCGTGAGGCTTGACCATATAACACCCAAGCAATTTGCTGACGCAGATTGCGGTGGTGAAGATGATACGAACCGAAAGTTCGCAACGAACCACAAATATCGCATATCCGAATTCGCTGGGCTGTCCATCTGGACATTCTGGCTACAGAATTTCTTGACGACCATAGAGCATTGGAACCACCTGATCCCATCCCGAACTCAGCAGTGAAACGATGCATCGCCGATGGTAGTGTGGGGTTTCCCCATGTGAGAGTAGGTCATCGTCAAGATTCATTTCGCAAAACCCCTATCTGCGCATGCAGGTAGGGGTTTTGCCTTTGTGAGCGAAAAATTGCGGCCCAGCTTGAATCCCTGTAGGAGCAGCCTTGTGCTGCGAAGAGGCCGGTAAGGCTAAAGATTGTCTTCGGCTGCAATGGCCTCTTCGCAGCACAAGGCTGCTCCTACAGAGTAGGGTGCAACGCCAGGTATCCAGGCCCTTTTCCTATGCAAGCCAACAGCCCATGGCTATCATGCCTGCCTTATTCCAAGTTGAGACTGGCATGCTGAAGTTGTTGAATCTCCTCAAGGATGGCCGGTTCCATTCCGGAGAAGCTCTGGGGGCAGCCCTTGGGGTGAGTCGCAGCGCCGTTTGGAAGCAGCTGCAGCACCTGGAGAGCGAGCTGAACCTCACCATTCACAAGGTTCGTGGGCGCGGTTATCAGCTGGCGGCACCACTGGCTTTGCTCGAGGCACAGGCAATCGCCGGGTTTGCTGAAGGCGAGCAGTGGCCGGTTTTTATCCACGAAATCATCGACTCGACCAACGCCGAAGGCTTGAGGCTTGCCAATCAAGGGCAGGTAGCGCCATTTCTCGTCTTGGCCGAGCGGCAAAGCGCAGGCCGCGGCCGACGTGGCCGGCAATGGGTCAGCCCATTTGCTGAAAACCTCTATTACAGCCTTGTCTTGCGGGTGGATGGCGGCATGCGCCAGCTCGAAGGCTTGAGCCTGGTGGTGGGGATTGCAGTAATGCGCACGCTGCAGGCGTTCGGCGTAAAGGATGTAGGGCTTAAATGGCCCAATGATGTACTGGTTCGTGGGCAGAAGATCACTGGCATTCTCCTGGAGTTGGTGGGTGACCCGGCCGATGTCTGTCATGTGGTACTGGGTATTGGTATCAATGTGAACATGCAGGTCAACGCCGAGGTTGATCAGGAGTGGACGTCGATGCAGCGTGAGGTGGGTGCGGCTGTAGACCGTAACCACCTGGTAGCGTCGCTCAATCAGCAATTGCAGCACGAATTGGCACGCCATCGTCGCTACGGGTTTGCCGCATTCCAGGAGGAATGGGAGCAGGCGCACCTTTGGCAGGGGCGCAATGTTTCACTGGTTGCCGGTAGCACACGTATTGATGGCGTGGTTCTTGGCGTCGACGGGCAGGGCGGCTTGCGCCTTGAGGTGGACGGAGTTGAAAAGAGCTTCAGTGGTGGTGAGCTCAGTTTGAGGTTGCGTGATGATTCTTGAGCTCGACTGCGGTAACAGCTTCATCAAGTGGCGTGTAATCCATACCGCTGATGCGATGATTGAAGGTGGCGGGATCGTCGATTCCGATCAAGCACTGCTGGCCGAAGTGACCGCGATGGCCTCGGTGCGTCTGACGGGTTGCCGCATCGTCAGTGTGCGCAGCGAGGAAGAAACCGATGCGCTGTGTGCGTTGATAGCCCAGGCATTTTCCGTGCAGGCGCATGTTGCGCATCCAGCGCAGCGCATGGCCGGTGTGCGCAACGGTTATGACGACTATCAGCGTCTGGGCATGGACCGTTGGCTGGCGGCGCTGGGTGCATTTCACCTGGCCAAGGGCGCGTGCCTGGTGATTGACCTGGGTACCGCTGCCAAAGCGGACTTTGTTGCCGCAGACGGCGAACATCTGGGTGGCTACATCTGTCCGGGCATGCCATTGATGCGCAGTCAGTTGCGTACCCACACCCGGCGTATTCGCTATGACGATGCCTCTGCCGAGCGCGCATTGACCAGTCTGTCGCCGGGCCGCTCTACCGTCGAAGCAGTCGAGCGGGGGTGCGTGTTGATGCTTCAGGGTTTCGCGCGTACCCAGCTTGAGCAGGCGCGTGCGCTGTGGGGTGACGAATTCACGGTATTCCTTACCGGGGGTGATGCGCCGCTGGTGAGGGAGGCGGTGCCACAGGCGCGTGTCGTCCCTGACCTGGTTTTCGTTGGCCTGGCTATGGCCTGTCCACTGGATTGAGGTGCCTATGCGTTGGTTGTTTCTGTTGCTACTGGTGCTCAACGTCTTCTATTACGTGTGGCATCAGCAGGAAGCACCGCTGAAGGTCAAGGAAGTCGCCCCCCTGTCACTGTACAAGGGGAGTCAGCAAGAAATCCGTCTGTTGCGTGAAACGGGTGTGTCGGCGCCACCCAGGCGCCGCGACGAATGCCTGGTAGTGGGTGGGGTGGCAGGGCAGGCGCAGCTGGATGCACTGCGTCAGCGCTTGCTGAGCCTCGATATTGCCACCTTGCCACTGGCAGGCCAGCTGCCTGGAGCAGAAGGGCGCTGGCTCAAGGTTGCCCCGGAAAGCGAGCGTTTACTGGACCAAACGGTGCTTTCGGCTCTTTCCAATGATTTCAAAGACTTAAAACATAAAATTATTTTCTGCCAGGGTATTGCAACTGGTGAATAGCTTGATAGAATGGCGCCCGCTTCACAGGGAACACCACTCAGGTGGTAGAGCTGGAAGCGGTGTCAAAGCAGCTAAGTTTCAGATTTGATTGAAAAAATTTGAAAAAACGCTTGACACTAGGACGGCAGACAAATAGAATGCCGGCCACATCTGGAGGGATTCCCGAGCGGTCAAAGGGGACGGACTGTAAATCCGTTGCGAGAGCTTCGAAGGTTCGAATCCTTCTCCCTCCACCAGTTTTAGCGAGAGCCGCAAGCTCCGCGGGTATAGTTTAGTGGTAGAACCTCAGCCTTCCAAGCTGATGATGCGGGTTCGATTCCCGCTACCCGCTCCAAGTTTGCTGGATTTTGCGCAAAGTGTTTCGCTCTTGTAGCTCAGTTGGTAGAGCACACCCTTGGTAAGGGTGAGGTCAGCGGTTCAAATCCGCTCAAGAGCTCCATATAAACAAGGCAGATATGAAAATATCTGCCTTTGTTTTATCAGCGCAAGACTATTTCTTCTGCGGAGGATTGTATCGATGGCTAAGGAAAAGTTTGATCGTTCCCTTCCCCACGTTAACGTCGGCACTATCGGCCACGTTGACCACGGTAAGACCACTCTGACCGCAGCACTGACTCGCGTCTGCTCCGAAGTTTTCGGTTCGGCAGTCGTTGAGTTCGACAAGATCGACTCGGCTCCGGAAGAAAAAGCGCGCGGTATCACCATCAACACCGCTCACGTCGAGTACAACTCGAACATTCGTCACTACGCTCACGTCGACTGCCCAGGTCACGCTGACTACGTGAAGAACATGATCACCGGTGCTGCCCAGATGGACGGCGCGATCCTGGTTTGCTCGGCCGCCGATGGTCCGATGCCACAAACCCGTGAGCACATCCTGCTGTCCCGTCAGGTTGGCGTTCCGTACATCGTGGTCTTCCTGAACAAGGCTGACCTGGTAGACGACGCTGAGCTGCTGGAACTGGTCGAGATGGAAGTTCGCGACCTGCTGTCCACCTATGACTTCCCAGGCGACGACACCCCGATCATCATCGGTTCGGCTCGTATGGCGCTGGAAGGCAAAGACGACAACGAGATGGGCACCACTGCCGTCAAGAAGCTGGTTGAAACTCTGGACAGCTACATCCCAGAGCCAGAGCGCGCTATCGACAAGCCGTTCCTGATGCCAATCGAAGACGTATTCTCGATCTCGGGTCGTGGTACCGTTGTTACCGGCCGTATCGAGCGTGGTATCGTTCGCGTTCAGGATCCGCTGGAAATCGTTGGTCTGCGTGACACCACCACCACCACCTGCACCGGTGTTGAGATGTTCCGCAAGCTGCTGGACGAAGGTCGTGCTGGCGAGAACTGCGGCGTTCTGCTGCGTGGTACCAAGCGTGACGACGTTGAGCGTGGCCAGGTTCTGGTCAAGCCAGGTTCGGTTAAGCCGCACACCAAGTTCACCGCAGAAGTCTACGTCCTGTCGAAGGAAGAAGGCGGTCGTCACACTCCGTTCTTCAAAGGCTACCGTCCTCAGTTCTACTTCCGTACCACTGACGTGACCGGTAACTGCGAACTGCCGGAAGGCGTTGAAATGGTAATGCCAGGTGACAACATTCAGATGACTGTTACCCTGATCAAGACCATCGCAATGGAAGACGGTCTGCGCTTCGCTATCCGTGAAGGCGGTCGTACCGTCGGCGCCGGCGTCGTGGCAAAAATTATTGAATAAGTAGTTGATTTACTTGATCAGGCCGGTATAATGGCCGGCCTGATACAGCGTTACAGGTCAGTAGCTCAATTGGCAGAGCGACGGTCTCCAAAACCGTAGGTTGGGGGTTCGATTCCCTCCTGACCTGCCATTTCACTTCGGTGTGATGGCTTTCTTCTCACAGGATCCTCCTTGATGACTCCCAAAACTGAAGCCCAAGAATCGCGTTTTGATCTGTTCAAGTGGCTGGCTGTAGTTGCTTTGGTGGTTATAGCTGTTGTGGGTAATCAATATTACTCAGCCTCTCCGATCCTGTATCGCGTTCTCGCACTTCTCGTCCTGGCTGCTGTCGCGGGCTTTGTAGCTCTGCAGACTGCGAAGGGCAAGTCGTTCTTTGCGCTGGCGAAGGAAGCTCGTACCGAAATCCGTAAAGTCGTGTGGCCGACCCGCCAGGAAACCACCCAGACCACGCTGATTGTCGTGGCTGTCGTGCTGGTTATGGCACTGCTGCTGTGGGGTCTTGATTCCCTGCTCGGCTGGGCGGTCTCCCTGATCGTTGGCTAAAGGTGTCCCGTGGCTAAGCGTTGGTATGTTGTGCATGCTTACTCGGGTTACGAGAAGCATGTGATGCGCTCCCTGATCGAGCGCGTCAAGCTGGCTGGCATGGAAGACGGTTTTGGCGAGATCTTGGTTCCGACCGAAGAAGTCGTCGAAATGCGCAACGGCCAGAAGCGCAAGAGTGAGCGTAAATTCTTCCCTGGCTATGTACTGGTCCAGATGGAGATGAACGAAGGGACTTGGCACTTGGTCAAGGACACCCCTCGTGTGATGGGCTTTATTGGCGGTACCGCAGATAAGCCTGCACCGATCACCGATAAAGAAGCTGAGGCTATCCTGCGTCGCGTAGCCGACGGTAGCGACAAGCCGAAGCCGAAGACGCTGTTCGAGCCAGGCGAAGTGGTTCGCGTCATTGACGGTCCGTTCGCTGACTTCAATGGTAGTGTCGAAGAAGTTAACTACGAAAAGAGTCGCCTCCAGGTGGCGGTGCTCATTTTCGGTCGCTCTACTCCGGTGGAGCTCGAGTTCAGCCAGGTCGAAAAGGTCTAGGCGGACGAAGCATCCCAAACCCCGCAGCCCTGTGTGTTGCGGGGTTTTGTCGTCACTGGGATAAAACGCAAGTCATCCGGGGAGCCATCAGGCGTTCGTACCCGATTTTGGAGTAGCTCATGGCTAAGAAGATTCAGGCTTACATCAAGCTGCAAGTTAAGGCCGGCCAGGCCAACCCAAGCCCACCCGTTGGTCCAGCACTGGGCCAACACGGTGTGAACATCATGGAATTCTGCAAGGCCTTCAACGCCCGTACTCAGGGTCAAGAAGCCGGCCTGCCGACTCCTGTGATCATCACTGTTTACAGCGACCGTAGCTTCACCTTCGAGACCAAGAGCACCCCTGCCTCGGTTCTGCTGAAGAAAGCTGCTGGCCTGACCAGTGGTTCGGCTCGTCCGAACACCGTTAAAGTCGGTACCGTTACCCGTGCTCAGCTGGAAGATATCGCCAAGGCAAAACAGGCTGATCTGACCGCCGCTGACCTGGACGCTGCTGTACGCACCATCGCTGGCTCTGCCCGCAGCATGGGCCTGAACGTGGAGGGTGTGTAATGGCTAAGCTGACCAAACGCCAAAAGGCAATCGCCGAAAAAATCGAAGCAGGCAAGGCCTACAACTTCGAAGAAGCGGCAACTCTGCTGGCCTCGCTGCCTGCTGCCAAGTTCGTCGAGTCCTACGACATCGCCGTTAACCTCGGTGTTGACCCGCGTAAATCCGACCAGGTCGTTCGTAGCGCTACTGTGCTGCCACACGGCACTGGCAAGACCGTTCGCGTTGCTGTCTTCACCCAGGGTCCAGCTGCTGAAGCCGCTCTGGCTGCCGGCGCTGACCGCGTAGGTATGGACGATCTGGCTGCCGAAATGAAAGCCGGCGACCTGAACTATGACGTTGTCATCGCATCGCCTGATGCCATGCGCGTTGTAGGTCAGCTGGGTCAGGTTCTGGGTCCTCGCGGCCTGATGCCTAACCCGAAAGTTGGTACCGTTAGCCCAGACGTAGCCACTGCCGTGAAAAACGCCAAGGCTGGTCAGGTTCGCTACCGTACCGACAAAAACGGTATCATCCACACCTCCGTTGGCAAGGTCGGCTTTGAAGCTGGCAAGCTGAAGGAAAACGTTGAAGCCCTGATCGCTGATCTGAAGCGTATCAAGCCAGCTTCCTCGAAAGGTATCTACGTCAAGCGCGTTACCCTGAGCACCACCATGGGCCCAGGTCTGGTCATCGATCAGAGCTCGCTGAACGTGTAAGAACATGGCGGTGCGACTTGTCGCGCCGCCAGCAAAAATTGGGGTCCCTGCCTGGCGGGGGCTATCCAAGACCGTAGGTGGCGCAAGCCTTAAAACACCAGCCCACGCAGATGGTGCTCCCGATTCGTTACCGAATCAGACACCAAAACGACATCCGGCCTCGGCCAGATGAAACGGTAAAAACCAGGAGTAAACCCGTGGCAATTAAACTCGAAGACAAGAAGGCCATCGTCGCTGAAGTCAACGAGGCTGCCAAAGTCGCTCTGTCCGCTGTTGTGGCTGATGCCCGTGGTGTGACTGTAAGCGCAATGACCGGACTCCGTAAAGAGGCCCGCGAAGCTGGCGTTTACGTACGTGTCGTACGTAACACCCTGCTCAAGCGCGCTGTTGAAGGCACCGAATTTTCGGTCCTCAACGACGCGTTCAAAGGCCCGACCCTGATTGCTTTCTCCAACGAACACCCGGGCGCTGCTGCTCGTCTGTTCAAAGAGTTCGCCAAGGGTCAGGACAAGTTCGAGATCAAGGCAGCTGCGTTTGACGGCAATTTCATTGCAGCGAACCAGATCGACGTGTTGGCTACCCTGCCGACCCGCGACGAAGCTATTGCACGACTGATGAGCGTTATTCAAGGCGCCACCAGCAAGCTGGCTCGTACTCTGGCAGCCATTCGCGACCAGAAAGAAGCTACCGCTGCCTAAGGCACGCGAACTCTTTCAAAATCATTTGTTTAATTTGATGGCTGCGTAGGCCTTCACCCCAATACAGGATTTAAGTCATGTCCCTGACTAACGAGCAAATCATCGAAGCAATCGGCCAGAAAACCGTTCTGGAAGTTGTTGAGCTGATCAAAGCAATGGAAGAAACCTTCGGCGTTACCGCTGCTGTTGCCGCTGCTGGCCCAGCTGCTGCTGCCGCTGTTGTTGAAGAGCAGACCGAGTTCAACGTTGTTCTGGTTGAAGCCGGCGAGAAGAAAGTGAACGTGATTAAAGCCGTTCGCGAGCTGACCGGTCTGGGCCTGAAAGAAGCCAAAGAGAAAGTCGATGGCGCTCCTCAGGTTGTAGCTGAAGGCGTTTCGAAAGAAGCCGCTGAAGACGCTAAGAAGAAGCTGGAAGAAGCAGGCGCTAAAGTCGAGCTGAAGTAATTTCGACTTTGCGATGCCAGCCTGAGCGTTGAGCACAAGGCTGATGGCTGGTGGCTTATGCCACCGGCCTTTTTCCGTTATTGGTGGTCGGTCAAGCCGGCCCCGATAACAAGCTGCAAGACACCCACGTGGGTGGCGCAAACCAAGGGGTTTGCACGATTTTCTGGCTGCTCCCGCCGGGAGAAGCCAAACAAGCAGGTGACCAAGCTGGGGAACGCTGATGGCTTACTCATACACTGAGAAAAAACGTATCCGCAAGGACTTTAGCAAGTTGCCGGACGTCATGGATGTGCCTTACCTCCTGGCCATCCAGCTGGATTCGTATCGCGAATTCCTGCAAGCGGGAGCATCCAAGGATCAGTTCCGCGACGTCGGCCTGCACGCGGCCTTCAAATCGGTATTCCCGATCATCAGCTACTCCGGCAATGCTGCCCTGGAGTATGTAGGCTATCGCCTGGGCGAGCCTGCCTTCGATGTGAAGGAATGTGTCCTGCGTGGCGTGACCTTCGCGGTCCCACTGCGGGTCAAGGTGCGCCTGATCATCTTCGACAAGGAATCGTCGAACAAAGCGATCAAGGACATCAAAGAGCAAGAAGTCTACATGGGTGAAATCCCCCTGATGACTGAGAACGGTACCTTCGTTATCAACGGTACCGAGCGTGTGATCGTTTCCCAGCTGCACCGTTCGCCTGGTGTGTTCTTCGACCACGACCGTGGCAAGACTCACAGCTCCGGCAAGCTGCTGTACTCCGCTCGCATCATCCCTTACCGCGGTTCCTGGTTGGACTTCGAGTTCGATCCGAAGGACTGCGTGTTCGTGCGTATCGACCGTCGCCGCAAACTGCCGGCGTCGGTGCTGCTGCGCGCCCTGGGTTACAGCACTGAAGAAGTGCTTAACACCTTCTACACCACCAACGTGTTCCACATTTCCGGCGAAAAACTCAGCCTGGAACTGGTCCCGCAGCGTCTGCGTGGTGAAGTTGCAGTCATGGACATCCATGACGAAACCGGCAAAGTCATCGTCGAGCAGGGCCGCCGTATCACTGCGCGCCACATCAACCAGCTCGAGAAGGCCGGCGTCAAGCAGCTGGACGTTCCAATGGAATACGTCCTGGGTCGCACCACTGCCAAGGCCATCGTGCACCCGGCTACTGGCGAGATCCTGGCTGAGTGCAATACCGAGCTGACCACCGATCTGCTGATCAAAGTCGCCAAGGCACAGGTCGTCCGTATCGAGACCCTGTACACCAACGACATCGATTGCGGTCCGTTCATCTCCGATACCCTGAAGATCGACACCACCAGCAACCAGCTGGAAGCCCTGGTCGAGATCTACCGCATGATGCGTCCAGGCGAGCCGCCGACCAAGGATGCTGCCGAGACCCTGTTCAACAACCTGTTCTTCAGCGCCGAGCGTTACGACCTGTCTGCAGTCGGTCGCATGAAGTTCAACCGTCGTATCGGTCGTACCGAGATCGAAGGTTCGGGCGTGCTGAGCAAGGAAGACATCGTCGAGGTCCTCAAGACTCTGGTCGATATCCGTAACGGCAAAGGCATCGTCGACGACATCGACCACCTGGGTAACCGTCGCGTACGTTGCGTCGGCGAGATGGCCGAGAACCAGTTCCGCGTTGGCCTGGTGCGTGTAGAGCGCGCGGTCAAGGAACGCCTGTCGATGGCGGAAAGCGAAGGCTTGATGCCGCAGGACCTGATCAACGCCAAGCCGGTTGCGGCGGCGGTGAAAGAGTTCTTCGGTTCCAGCCAGCTGTCCCAGTTCATGGACCAGAACAACCCGCTCTCCGAGATCACCCACAAGCGCCGCGTCTCTGCACTCGGCCCGGGCGGTCTGACCCGTGAGCGTGCTGGCTTCGAAGTCCGTGACGTACACCCGACCCACTACGGCCGTGTGTGCCCGATCGAGACCCCTGAAGGTCCGAACATCGGTCTGATCAACTCCCTGGCGGCCTATGCCCGCACCAACCAGTACGGCTTCCTGGAAAGCCCGTACCGTGTGGTGAAGGAAGGCGTTGTCAGCGACGACATCGTGTTCCTGTCGGCAATCGAAGAAGCGGATCACGTCATCGCCCAGGCTTCGGCCGCGATGAACGACAAGAAGCAACTGATCGATGAGCTGGTAGCTGTTCGTCACCTGAACGAATTCACCGTCAAGGCGCCGGAAGACGTCACCCTGATGGACGTTTCGCCGAAGCAGGTAGTTTCCGTTGCCGCGTCGCTGATCCCGTTCCTCGAGCACGACGACGCCAACCGTGCGTTGATGGGTTCGAACATGCAGCGTCAGGCTGTACCGACCCTGCGTGCCGACAAGCCGCTGGTAGGTACCGGCATGGAGCGCAACGTTGCCCGTGACTCCGGTGTCTGCGTGGTTGCTCGCCGTGGTGGCGTGATCGACTCGGTCGACGCCAGCCGTATCGTTGTTCGCGTCAACGACGACGAAGTGGAAACCGGCGAAGCAGGTGTAGATATCTACAACCTGACCAAGTACACCCGCTCGAACCAGAACACCTGCATCAACCAGCGTCCGCTGGTGAGCAAGGGTGACAAGGTTCAGCGTAGCGACATCATGGCCGACGGCCCGTCCACCGACATGGGTGAACTGGCACTGGGTCAGAACATGCGCATCGCGTTCATGGCGTGGAACGGCTTCAACTTCGAAGACTCCATCTGCCTGTCCGAGCGTGTGGTTCAGGAAGATCGCTTCACCACCATCCACATTCAGGAACTGACCTGTGTGGCGCGTGACACCAAGCTTGGCCCAGAGGAAATCACTGCGGACATCCCGAACGTGGGTGAAGCTGCACTGAACAAACTGGACGAAGCCGGTATTGTCTACGTGGGTGCTGAAGTCGGCGCTGGTGACATCCTGGTTGGCAAGGTCACGCCAAAAGGCGAAACCCAGCTGACGCCGGAAGAAAAACTGCTGCGCGCAATCTTCGGCGAGAAGGCGAGCGACGTTAAGGACACGTCCCTGCGCGTGCCAACCGGCACCAAGGGTACCGTCATTGACGTACAGGTCTTCACCCGTGATGGCGTCGAGCGCGACAGCCGCGCCCTGGCCATCGAGAAGATGCAGCTGGACGAGATCCGCAAGGACCTCAACGAAGAGTTCCGCATCGTCGAAGGCGCAACCTTCGAGCGTCTGCGTTCTGCCCTGAACGGCCAGGTGGTCGACGGTGGCGCGGGCCTGAAGAAAGGCACCGTGGTCACCGACGAAGTGCTGGACGGTCTGGAGCACGGCCAGTGGTTCAAACTGCGCATGGCTGAAGATGCACTGAATGAGCAGCTGGAAAAGGCTCAGCAGTACATCGTCGACCGTCGCCGTCTGCTGGACGACAAGTTCGAAGACAAGAAGCGCAAGCTGCAGCAGGGCGATGACCTGGCTCCGGGCGTGCTGAAGATCGTCAAGGTCTACCTGGCAATCCGCCGTCGCATCCAGCCGGGTGACAAGATGGCTGGTCGTCACGGTAACAAGGGTGTTGTCTCGGTCATCATGCCGGTTGAAGACATGCCTCACGATGCCAACGGTACTCCGGTCGACGTCGTACTGAACCCGCTGGGCGTACCTTCGCGTATGAACGTTGGTCAGATCCTTGAAACCCACCTGGGCCTCGCGGCCAAGGGCCTGGGCGAGAAGATCGACCGCATGATCGAAGAGCAACGCAAGGCTGCTGAGCTGCGCGTGTTCCTGACCGAGGTCTATAACGAGATCGGCGGTCGTCAGGAAAACCTCGCCGAGTTCACCGACGAAGAGATCCTGGCCCTGGCCCACAACCTGAAGAAGGGCGTGCCGATGGCTACCCCGGTCTTCGATGGTGCCAAGGAAAGCGAGATCAAGGCCATGCTGAAGCTGGCCGATCTGCCAGAGAGCGGCCAGATGGTGCTGTTCGATGGCCGTACCGGCAACAAGTTCGAGCGTCCAGTGACCGTTGGTTACATGTACATGCTCAAGCTGAACCACTTGGTGGACGACAAGATGCACGCGCGTTCCACTGGTTCCTACAGCCTGGTTACCCAGCAGCCGCTGGGTGGTAAGGCGCAGTTCGGTGGTCAGCGTTTCGGGGAGATGGAAGTGTGGGCGCTGGAAGCATACGGCGCGGCATACACCCTGCAAGAAATGCTCACAGTGAAGTCGGACGACGTGAACGGCCGTACCAAGATGTACAAGAACATCGTGGATGGCGATCACCGTATGGAGCCGGGCATGCCCGAGTCCTTCAACGTGTTGATCAAAGAGATCCGTTCGCTCGGTATCGATATCGATCTGGAAACCGAATAACACGTGACGCGAAGGGGAGTGGGGCAGGTAATGCCCGCTCCCTGCTCCGCCAGGAGGAAAGGCCTTGAAAGACCTACTGAATTTGCTGAAAAACCAGGGTCAAGTCGAAGAGTTCGACGCCATCCGTATCGGTCTGGCGTCGCCTGAAATGATCCGTTCGTGGTCGTTCGGTGAAGTTAAGAAGCCGGAAACCATCAACTACCGTACGTTCAAACCTGAGCGTGACGGCCTGTTCTGCGCCAAGATCTTTGGCCCAGTCAAGGACTACGAGTGCCTGTGCGGCAAGTACAAGCGCCTCAAGCACCGCGGCGTGATCTGCGAGAAGTGCGGCGTTGAAGTTGCCCTGGCCAAGGTTCGTCGTGAGCGCATGGCGCACATCGAACTGGCCTCGCCGGTCGCCCACATCTGGTTCCTGAAGTCGCTGCCGTCCCGTATCGGCCTGCTGATGGACATGACCCTGCGTGATATCGAACGCGTGCTCTACTTCGAGAGCTACGTCGTTATCGACCCGGGTATGACCACCCTGGAAAAGGGCCAGCTGCTGAACGACGAGCAGTACTTCGAAGCGCTGGAAGAGTTCGGTGACGATTTCGATGCCCGCATGGGTGCCGAGGCTGTCCGCGAGCTGCTGCACGCTATCGACCTGGAGCACGAGATCGGTCGCCTGCGCGAAGAGATTCCGCAGACCAACTCGGAAACCAAGATCAAGAAGCTGTCCAAGCGCCTGAAGCTGATGGAAGCTTTCCAGGGCTCGGGCAACCTGCCTGAGTGGATGGTCCTGACCGTCCTGCCAGTACTGCCGCCGGACCTGCGTCCGCTGGTACCGCTGGATGGCGGCCGCTTCGCGACCTCCGACCTGAACGACCTGTATCGTCGGGTGATCAACCGTAACAACCGTCTGAAGCGCCTGCTGGATCTGTCGGCGCCGGACATCATCGTGCGCAACGAAAAGCGCATGCTGCAGGAAGCGGTCGACGCCCTGCTGGACAACGGCCGTCGCGGTCGCGCCATCACTGGCTCGAACAAGCGTCCGCTGAAGTCCCTGGCCGACATGATCAAAGGTAAGCAAGGTCGCTTCCGTCAGAACTTGCTCGGTAAGCGTGTGGACTACTCCGGCCGTTCGGTAATTACCGTAGGCCCGACCCTGCGTCTGCACCAGTGCGGTCTGCCGAAGAAGATGGCCCTCGAGCTGTTCAAGCCGTTCATTTTCGGCAAGCTGGAAATGCGTGGTCTGGCGACCACCATCAAGGCTGCCAAGAAGATGGTCGAGCGCGAGCTGCCAGAGGTGTGGGACGTGCTCGCCGAAGTGATTCGCGAACACCCCGTACTGCTCAACCGTGCACCGACCCTGCACCGTCTGGGTATCCAGGCCTTTGAACCGGTTCTGATCGAAGGTAAGGCTATCCAGCTGCACCCGCTGGTTTGTGCCGCGTACAACGCCGACTTCGACGGTGACCAGATGGCCGTTCACGTGCCGCTGACGCTGGAAGCACAGCTTGAAGCGCGGGCGCTGATGATGTCGACCAACAACATCCTGTCGCCAGCCAACGGTGAGCCAATCATCGTTCCGTCGCAGGACGTTGTACTGGGTCTGTACTACATGACCCGTGAAGCCATCAACGCCAAGGGCGAAGGTCGCGTATTTGCCGACCTGCAGGAAGTCGACCGCGTATTCCGCGCCGGCGAGGCTGCCCTGCACGCGAAAATCAAGGTTCGTATCAACGAAACCGTGAAAGATCGCGATGGCAGCGTTACCAAGAACACCCGTATTGTCGACACCACTGTCGGCCGCGCGCTGCTGTTCCAGGTTGTACCGGCAGGCCTGCCGTACGACGTGGTCAACCAGCCGATGAAGAAGAAAGCGATCTCCAAGCTGATCAACCAGTGCTACCGCGTGGTTGGTCTGAAAGAGACCGTCATCTTCGCTGACCAGCTGATGTACACCGGTTTCGCTTACTCCACCATCTCTGGCGTGTCCATTGGTGTGAACGACTTTGTCATCCCTGATGAGAAAGCGCGCATCATCAACAGCGCTACCGATGAAGTGAAGGAAATCGAAAGCCAGTACGCCTCCGGCCTGGTAACCCAGGGCGAGAAGTACAACAAGGTCATCGACTTGTGGTCGAAGGCGAACGACGAAGTGTCCAAGGCGATGATGGCCAACCTCTCGAAAGAGAAGGTCATCGACCGCGAAGGCAAAGAAGTCGAGCAAGAGTCCTTCAACTCGATGTACATGATGGCTGACTCCGGTGCGCGGGGTTCCGCAGCACAGATCCGTCAGCTGGCCGGTATGCGTGGCCTGATGGCCAAGCCGGACGGCTCGATCATCGAGACGCCGATCACTGCGAACTTCCGTGAAGGTCTGAGCGTACTCCAGTACTTCATCTCGACTCACGGTGCTCGTAAAGGTCTGGCGGATACCGCGTTGAAGACTGCGAACTCCGGTTACCTGACCCGTCGTCTGGTAGACGTTGCGCAAGACCTGGTTGTAACCGAGATCGATTGCGGTACCGACCATGGCTTGCTGATGACTCCGCACATTGAAGGCGGTGACGTTGTAGAACCGCTGGGTGAGCGTGTACTGGGCCGTGTCATTGCCCGTGACGTGTTCAAGCCAGGCACCGAGGACGTCATCGTTCCGGCCGGTACCCTGGTAGACGAGCAGTGGGTCGAGTTCATCGAGCTGAACAGCATCGACGAAGTTATCGTGCGTTCGCCGATCAACTGCGAAACCCGCTACGGTATCTGCGCCAAGTGCTACGGTCGTGACCTGGCGCGTGGTCACCAGGTGAACATCGGTGAAGCTGTCGGCGTTATCGCTGCACAGTCGATCGGTGAGCCGGGTACCCAGCTGACCATGCGTACGTTCCACATCGGTGGTGCTGCAAGCCGTACTTCGGCTGCCGACAGCGTCCAGGTGAAGAACGGCGGTATGGTACGTCTGCACAACCTGAAGCAGGTCGTGCGTGCCGATGGCAACCTGGTTGCCGTGTCGCGTTCTGGCGAGCTGGCCATTGCTGACGAATTCGGCCGTGAGCGTGAGCGTTACAAGCTGCCTTACGGTGCGGTGATTTCGGTCAAGGAAGGTGAGAAGGTCGAAGCTGGCGCCATCGTCGCCAAGTGGGACCCGCACACCCACCCGATCGTTACCGAGCTGAAAGGTACCGTGACCTTCGTGGGCATGGAAGAAAACATCACCATCAAGCGCCAGACCGACGAACTGACCGGCCTGACCAACATTGAAGTACTGGACGTCAAGGATCGCCCTGCCGCAGGCAAGGAAATCCGTCCGGCAATCAAGATGGTCGACGCCAATGGCAAGGACCTGTACCTGCCAGGTACCGATGTACCGGCGCAGTACTTCCTGCCAGCCAACGCCTTGGTCGGTGTTGCTGACGGTGCGCAGATCGGTGTTGGTGACGTTATCGCGCGTATCCCGCAAGAAACGTCGAAGACCCGTGACATCACCGGTGGTCTGCCGCGCGTAGCTGACTTGTTCGAAGCGCGTCGTCCGAAAGAAGCCTCGATTCTGGCTGAAGTCAGCGGCACCATCGCGTTCGGTAAAGAGACCAAGGGCAAGCGTCGCCTGGTCATCACCCCGACCGACGGCAGCGATCCGTACGAAGAGCTGATTCCGAAGTGGCGCCACCTGAACGTCTTCGAAGGCGAACAGGTAAACCGCGGCGAAGTTATCTCCGACGGCCCGAGCGATCCGCACGACATCCTGCGCTTGCTGGGTGTGAGCGCGCTGGCGAAGTACATCGTCAACGAGATCCAGGACGTTTACCGTCTGCAAGGCGTGAAGATCAACGACAAGCACATCGAGACCATCCTGCGTCAGATGCTGCGCAAGGTCGAGATCTCCGAGTCGGGCGATTCCAGCTTCATCAAGGGCGACCAGATGGAACTGACTCACGTACTGGTCGAGAACGAGCGTCTCGCCGGCGAAGACAAGTTCATCTCGAAGTTCACTCGCGTGCTGCTGGGTATCACCAAGGCGTCGCTGTCGACCGAATCGTTCATCTCCGCGGCTTCCTTCCAGGAAACCACCCGCGTACTGACCGAAGCGGCGGTAACCGGCAAGCGCGATTACCTGCGCGGCCTGAAAGAGAACGTGGTCGTGGGTCGTCTGATCCCGGCCGGTACCGGTCTGGCCTACCACAGCGAGCGCAAGCGTCGCCGTGAAGCCGACAAACCGCTGCGTGTAAGCGCCAGTGAGGTGGAAGCCGCACTGACCGAAGCGCTGAATTCCAGCGGTAACTAAGTAAAGGGCAGGGCCCCGGCACGCTTCGATCGACCATCGGTGACATGAAATGTTGCCGATGATCGGGCGAGGAGGGCCGGGGCCTTGTCTTGACTGGGTGCAAGATCCTCCGTAGACTTTTGTACCCTTAAATTTGGTGAGGCTCCGTCTCGCCAATTTTTGGCTTTCTTGCAAGACAATAGAGTCGCAAGACAATCAGTGGAGCTAGTAGATGGCAACTATCAACCAGCTGGTACGTCAGCCGCGTAAGCGTTCGGTCGAGAAGTCCGACGTTCCTGCGCTGCAGAACTGCCCGCAACGTCGTGGCGTGTGCACCCGTGTGTACACCACCACGCCGAAAAAACCTAACTCGGCACTGCGTAAAGTATGCCGTGTGCGTCTGACCAACGGTTTCGAGGTTTCCTCGTACATCGGCGGTGAAGGCCACAACCTGCAAGAGCACAGCGTCGTCCTGATCCGTGGCGGCCGTGTAAAAGACTTGCCAGGTGTTCGTTACCACACCGTTCGCGGCTCTCTGGATACTTCGGGCGTCAAAGGCCGTAACCAGGGTCGTTCGAAGTACGGTACCAAGCGTCCGAAGTAATCGGCCGTTTGCACATATCCATTTTTTTGAGTCGATAAGAGTAAGGTCGGGCAGGGGTCGAAGACCCACGTCCCGGGCTAACCTGAAGACCGTTTGAGGGCTTATCATGCCAAGACGTCGTGTAGCAGCAAAACGTGAGATTCTGGACGATCCTAAATACGGATCCCAAATCCTCGCCAAGTTCATGAACCACGTGATGGAAAGCGGCAAGAAGGCTGTAGCCGAGCGCATCGTTTACGGTGCCCTGGATACCGTCAAAGCACGCAAGAACAGCGACCCCCTGGAAATCTTCGAGAAAGCTCTCGACGCCATCGCTCCGCTGGTCGAAGTAAAGTCCCGTCGTGTCGGCGGTGCCACTTACCAGGTCCCGGTTGAAGTTCGTCCATCCCGTCGTAACGCTCTGGCAATGCGCTGGCTCGTAGACTACGCCCGCAAGCGCGGCGAGAAGTCGATGGCTCTGCGCCTGGCTGGCGAGCTGCTGGATGCTGCTGAAGGCAAAGGTGCTGCAGTCAAGAAGCGTGAAGACGTTCACCGTATGGCTGAAGCCAACAAAGCGTTCTCGCACTACCGCTTCTAATTCAAGCATCAATCATTTTGCGAGGGCTTTATGGCTCGTACTACAGCAATTAACCGCTACCGTAACATTGGTATCTGTGCCCACGTTGACGCGGGCAAGACCACCACTACCGAGCGGATCCTGTTCTACACAGGTCTGAGCCACAAGATGGGCGAGGTGCATGATGGCGCCGCGACCACCGACTGGATGGTGCAGGAGCAGGAGCGGGGTATCACCATTACCTCCGCTGCCGTTACCACCTTCTGGAAAGGTTCTGTTGGTCAGTATGACAACTACCGTGTAAACGTTATCGATACCCCCGGCCACGTTGACTTCACCATTGAAGTAGAGCGTTCGCTGCGTGTACTCGACGGCGCGGTCGTTGTGTTCTGCGGTACCTCCGGCGTTGAGCCTCAGTCCGAAACCGTATGGCGTCAGGCCAACAAGTACGGCGTTCCACGTGTTGTCTACGTGAACAAGATGGACCGTGCCGGTGCAAACTTCCTGCGCGTCGTAGGTCAGATCAAGAACCGTCTGGGTCACACCCCGGTTCCTGTTCAGCTGGCCATCGGTTCGGAAGATAACTTCCAGGGTCAGGTCGACCTGATCAAGATGAAGGCTATCTACTGGAACGACGACGACAAAGGCACCACTTATCGCGAGGAAGAAATTCCTGCCGATATGCTGGAGCTGGCTGAAGAGTGGCGCTCCAACATGGTTGAAGCGGCTGCCGAGTCCAGCGAAGAGCTGATGAACAAGTACCTGGAAGGCGAAGAGCTGACCGTCGAAGAGATCAAAGCCGGTCTGCGCGCGCGCACCCTGGCCAGCGAAATCGTACCGGCTGTCTGCGGTTCGTCGTTCAAGAACAAGGGCGTTCCCCTGGTTCTCGACGCCGTCATCGACTACCTGCCTGCTCCGACCGAGATCCCTGCAATCCAGGGTATCAACCCGGACGACAAAGAGCTGGACAAAGAAGATCCGGCTGTTCGTAAAGACGTGCGTCACGCTGACGACGACGAGCCGTTCTCGGCTCTGGCGTTCAAGATCGCGACTGACCCGTTCGTAGGCACTCTGACCTTCGTTCGCGTCTACTCGGGCGTTCTGACCTCCGGTGACTCCGTCATCAACTCGGTCAAGGGCAAGAAAGAGCGCGTTGGTCGTATGGTGCAGATGCACGCCAACCAGCGTGAAGAAATCAAGGAAGTGCGCGCTGGCGACATCGCTGCACTGATCGGCATGAAGGACGTGACCACGGGCGAAACCCTGTGCAACGCCGACAAGCCAATCATCCTTGAGCGTATGGACTTCCCCGAGCCGGTCATTTCGCTCTCCGTAGAGCCGAAAACCAAGGCTGACCAGGAGAAGATGGGCATCGCACTGGGCAAGCTGGCCCAGGAAGACCCGTCGTTCCGCGTCAAGACCGACGAAGAGACTGGCCAGACCATCATCTCGGGCATGGGTGAGCTGCACCTGGACATCCTCGTTGACCGCATGAAGCGCGAGTTCAACGTCGAGGCCAACATCGGCAAGCCGCAGGTTTCGTACCGCGAGAAGATCACCAAGTCCAACGTCGAGATCGAAGGCAAGTTCGTTCGTCAGTCGGGCGGTCGTGGTCAGTTCGGTCACTGCTGGATCCGTTTCTCGGAGCCAGATCAGGACGAAAAAGGCAACATCACCGAAGGTCTGGTGTTCTCCAACGAAGTCGTTGGTGGTGTGATTCCTAAGGAATTCATCGCCCCGATCCAGAAGGGTATCGAAGAGCAGATGAAGAACGGCGTTGTTGCCGGCTATCCTCTGATCGGCCTGAAGGCTGCGGTATTCGATGGTTCGTATCACGACGTCGACTCCAACGAAATGGCGTTCAAAATCGCCGCTTCGATGGCGACCAAGCAACTGGCCCAGAAGGGCGGTGGCGTGGTTCTCGAGCCGATCATGAAGGTTGAAGTTGTAACCCCGGAAGACTACCTGGGTGACGTGATGGGTGACCTGAACCGTCGTCGTGGTCTGGTCCAGGGTATGGATGAGTCGGTCTCTGGCCGTGTCGTCCGCGCTGAAGTACCGCTCGGAGAGATGTTCGGTTACGCAACCGACGTTCGTTCCATGTCTCAGGGTCGCGCAAGCTACTCCATGGAATTCTCCAAATACGCCGAAGCTCCGTCGAACATCGTCGAAGCACTCGTTAAAAAACAAGGCTAATCCCCTTTAGGCAAGAGGTTCACTGTCGTGGCTAAAGAAAAATTTGATCGTTCCCTTCCCCACGTTAACGTCGGCACTATCGGCCACGTTGACCACGGTAAGACCACTCTGACCGCAGCTCTGACTCGCGTCTGCTCCGAAGTTTTCGGTTCGGCAGTCGTTGAGTTCGACAAGATCGACTCGGCTCCGGAAGAAAAAGCGCGCGGTATCACCATCAACACCGCTCACGTCGAGTACAACTCGAACATTCGTCACTACGCTCACGTCGACTGCCCAGGTCACGCTGACTACGTGAAGAACATGATCACCGGTGCTGCCCAGATGGACGGCGCGATCCTGGTTTGCTCGGCCGCCGATGGTCCGATGCCACAAACCCGTGAGCACATCCTGCTGTCCCGTCAGGTTGGCGTTCCGTACATCGTGGTCTTCCTGAACAAGGCTGACCTGGTAGACGACGCTGAGCTGCTGGAACTGGTCGAGATGGAAGTTCGCGACCTGCTGTCCACCTATGACTTCCCAGGCGACGACACCCCGATCATCATCGGTTCGGCTCGTATGGCGCTGGAAGGCAAAGACGACAACGAGATGGGCACCACTGCCGTCAAGAAGCTGGTTGAAACTCTGGACAGCTACATCCCAGAGCCAGAGCGCGCTATCGACAAGCCGTTCCTGATGCCAATCGAAGACGTATTCTCGATCTCGGGTCGTGGTACCGTTGTTACCGGTCGTATCGAGCGTGGTATCGTCCGCGTTCAGGATCCGCTGGAAATCGTTGGTCTGCGTGACACCACCACCACCACCTGCACCGGTGTTGAGATGTTCCGCAAGCTGCTGGACGAAGGTCGTGCTGGCGAGAACTGCGGCGTTCTGCTGCGTGGTACCAAGCGTGACGACGTTGAGCGTGGCCAGGTTCTGGTCAAGCCAGGTTCGGTCAAGCCGCACACCAAGTTCACCGCAGAAGTCTACGTCCTGTCGAAGGAAGAAGGCGGCCGTCACACTCCGTTCTTCAAAGGCTACCGTCCTCAGTTCTACTTCCGTACCACTGACGTGACCGGTAACTGCGAACTGCCGGAAGGCGTTGAAATGGTAATGCCAGGTGACAACATTCAGATGACTGTTACCCTGATCAAGACCATCGCAATGGAAGACGGTCTGCGCTTCGCTATCCGTGAAGGCGGTCGTACCGTCGGCGCCGGCGTCGTAGCCAAAATCATCGAGTAATCACTCGACCGATTGAAAAAGGCCTCCGCTCAGCGGGGGCTTTTTTTATTGGGTTGACACTAAATTGGGGCGTCTATAGAATCACGCCTCCTTTTAGCGGGCGTAGTGCGTCCGTTGGGAACAGCCTGGAGTCTGAAATCCAATGCAAAATCAGCAAATCCGTATCAGGTTGAAGGCTTTCGACCATCGCCTGATCGACCAATCCACCCAGGAAATCGTGGAAACCGCGAAACGTACTGGTGCACAAGTGCGTGGTCCGATTCCACTGCCTACCCGCAAAGAGCGTTTCACCGTTCTGGTCTCCCCGCACGTCAACAAAGACGCGCGTGACCAGTACGAGATTCGCACTCATAAGCGTGTTCTGGACATCGTCCAGCCAACGGATAAAACCGTTGACGCGCTGATGAAGCTTGATCTGGCGGCAGGTGTGGAAGTTCAGATCAGCCTCGGCTAAGACTTCGGTCTAGTCGTGTAACGCTCTGAAATGGGCGGCCATAGCGGGTGAAAGCCCCGTACACTCATGAGGTTTACAACATGACTATTGGTGTAATCGGTCGCAAATGCGGTATGACCCGCATTTTCACCGAAGAAGGTGTCTCCATTCCGGTCACGGTCATTGAGATCGAACCGAATCGCGTCACCCAGTTCAAAACTGAGGAAACCGATGGCTACCGTGCAGTGCAAGTCACTGTCGGCGAGCGTCGTGCTTCGCGTGTGACTGCCGCTCAGGCAGGCCACTTCGCCAAGGCTAACGTTGCCGCTGGTCGCGGTGTTTGGGAGTTCCGTCTTGAAGAAGGCGATTTCCAGGCTGGCGATCTGATCAAAGCTGAACTCTTCACTGCAGGCCAGCTGGTAGACGTTACTGGTCAGTCCAAAGGTAAAGGCTTCGCCGGTACCATCAAGCGCTGGAACTTCCGTGGTCAGGACAACACCCACGGTAACTCCGTGTCGCACCGTGTGCCTGGTTCCATCGGCCAGTGCCAGACTCCTGGTCGTGTGTTCAAGGGCAAGAAAATGTCCGGTCACATGGGCGCCGAGCGCGTGACTGTTCAGTCCCTGGAAGTAGTTCGCGTAGACGCTGAACGCAACCTGCTGCTCGTCAAGGGTGCCGTTCCTGGCGCTACTGGCGGCGACGTGGTTGTACGTCCAGCTGTCAAGGCTCGCGGTTAAGGGGAAACTGACATGCAACTCAATGTAAATGACGCTCAGGCGATCGAAGTTTCCGAACTGACTTTCGGTGGCGAATTCAACGAGACGCTGGTACACCAAGCAGTCGTGGCCTACATGGCCGGCGGCCGTCAGGGCACCAAGCAGCAAAAGACCCGTTCCGACGTGGCTGGTGGCGGTAAGCGCCCATGGCGTCAGAAGGGTACTGGCCGTGCTCGTGCTGGTACCACTCGTGGTCCGATCTGGCGTGGCGGTGGTGTAACCTTCGCAGCTCGCCCTCAAGATCACTCGCAGAAGCTCAACAAGAAGATGTACCGCGCAGCTCTGCGCTCCATCCTCGCTGAGCTGGTGCGTAGCGACCGTCTGGTCGTGGTTCAGGACTTCGCTGTTGAAGCACCGAAAACCAAAGATCTGCTGAACAAGCTGAACGGCATGGGTCTGAGCGACGTACTGATCGTTTCCGACGCTGTTGATCAGAACCTGTACCTGGCTGCTCGCAACCTGCCGCACGTCGATGTACGTGACGTACAAGGTTCCGACCCGGTCAGTCTGATCGCATACGAGAAAGTGTTGATCACTGTCTCGGCCGTGAAGAAATTCGAGGAGCTGCTGGGATGAACCAGGAACGCGTATTTAAAGTCCTCCTTGGCCCGCACGTTTCCGAGAAGGCTACCGTTCTGGCTGAGAAAAAAGGCCAGTTCGTATTCAAGGTTGCTACCGATGCAACCAAGCTGGAAATCAAGAAAGCTGTCGAAGGCCTGTTCAACGTAAAAGTTGAAAACGTGTCGACTGTTAACGTTCTGGGTAAAACCAAGCGTACCGCACGTGGTCTGGGCAAGCGTAATGACTGGAAGAAGGCGATTGTCTCCCTTCAGCCAGGCCAAGATCTCGATTTCAGCAGCAGTGCTGAGTAAGGAAGGGGTGCATCATGGCAATCGTTAAATGCAAACCGACTTCCCCTGGCCGCCGTTTCGTGGTCAAGGTGGTCAACAAGGAGCTGCACAAAGGCGCTCCTCACGCACCGCTGCTCGAGAAGAAATCGAAGTCTGGTGGTCGTAACAACAATGGCCGCATTACCACTCGTCACGTTGGTGGTGGTCATAAGCAGCATTACCGTCTGGTCGACTTCCGTCGCAACGACAAAGATGGCATTCCAGCCACTGTCGAGCGTATCGAATACGATCCAAACCGTACTGCTCACATCGCCCTGCTGTGCTACGCAGACGGCGAGCGTCGCTACATCATTGCCCCTAAAGGCGTGAGCGCTGGCGACCAGCTGATCGCAGGTGCACTGGCCCCAATCAAGGCCGGTAACTCCCTGCAACTGCGCAACATCCCAGTAGGTAGCACCATTCACGGTGTTGAACTGAAGCCGGGTAAAGGTGCTCAGATCGCTCGTTCCGCTGGTGCTTCGGCTCAGCTGATCGCTCGTGACGGCGTATACGTGACTCTGCGTCTGCGTTCCGGTGAAATGCGTAAAGTACTGGCTGAGTGCCGTGCGACCCTGGGCGAAGTCTCGAACTCCGAGCACAGCCTGCGTTCGCTGGGTAAAGCGGGTGCCAAACGCTGGCGCGGCGTTCGCCCAACCGTTCGTGGCGTTGCCATGAACCCGGTTGACCACCCACATGGTGGTGGTGAAGGTCGTACCTCCGGTGGTCGTCATCCGGTATCGCCATGGGGCTTCCCAACCAAGGGTGCTAAAACCCGTGGTAATAAGCGTACCGACAACATGATCGTCCGTCGTCGCAAGTAACTAGAGGGATACGACAGTGCCACGTTCTCTGAAAAAAGGTCCTTTTATCGATCTTCACCTGTTGAAGAAGGTCGAAGTGGCGGTGGAGAAGAACGATCGCAAGCCAGTTAAAACCTGGTCGCGTCGCTCGATGATCCTGCCACAAATGGTCGGTCTGACCATCGCGGTTCACAACGGTCGCCAGCATGTTCCAGTTCTCGTGAACGAAGACATGGTCGGCCACAAACTGGGCGAGTTCGCCGGTACCCGCACCTATCGCGGGCACGTGGCTGACAAGAAAGCCAAGCGTTAAGGGGTAAGGAAATGGAAGTAGCCGCTAAGTTGTCGGGCGCTCGCATCTCCGCCCAGAAAGCCCGCTTGGTCGCCGACCAGATCCGCGGGAAGAAGGTGGGCGAAGCGCTCAACCTGTTGGCCTTCAGCAGCAAAAAAGCCGCTGAAATCATGAAGAAAGTCCTCGAGTCGGCCGTAGCCAACGCCGAACACAACGAAGGCGCAGACGTTGATGACCTGAAGGTCTCCACCGTCTTCGTCAACGAAGGGCGTTCGCTGAAGCGTATCATGCCACGTGCCAAAGGCCGTGCTGATCGCATCGTCAAGCGGTCTTGCCATATCACTGTCAAGGTTGCGGACAAGTAACGGAGTCGATCAGATGGGTCAGAAAGTACATCCCACTGGCATTCGCCTGGGAATCGTCAAGGAGCACACCTCCGTCTGGTACGCAGACGGTGCTACTTACGCAGATTACCTCTTGAAGGATCTGAAAACGCGTGAGTACCTCCAAGACAAACTAAAAAGCGCGTCCGTAAGCCGTATCGATATTCATCGTCCGGCTCAAACTGCACGCATCACCATCCACACTGCTCGTCCCGGTATCGTTATCGGCAAGAAAGGTGAAGATGTTGAGAAGCTGCGTCAGGACCTGACCAAGCAGATGGGTGTGCCTGTGCACATCAACATCGAAGAGATCCGCAAGCCGGAACTCGACGCTATGCTGGTTGCGCAGAGCGTAGCTCAGCAGCTGGAACGCCGCGTAATGTTCCGTCGCGCCATGAAGCGCGCCGTACAGAACGCCATGCGTATTGGTGCCAAGGGCATCAAGATCCAGGTGAGCGGTCGTCTCGGCGGTGCCGAGATTGCTCGTACCGAGTGGTATCGCGAAGGTCGTGTGCCTCTGCACACCCTGCGTGCCGATATCGACTACAACACCTACGAAGCTCACACCACTTACGGTGTGATCGGTGTGAAGGTTTGGATCTTCAAAGGCGAAGTTATTGGTGGTCGCCAAGAAGAACTGAAACCACAAGCACCAGCGCCTCGTAAAAAAGCTGCTAAGTAAGGGGTACGCCAAATGTTGCAACCAAAGCGTACAAAATTCCGCAAGCAGATGACCGGCCACAACCGTGGTCTGGCGCTGCGCGGTAGCAAAGTCAGCTTCGGCGAATTCGCCCTGAAAGCTGTTGCTCGCGGTCGCCTCACCGCTCGCCAGATCGAGTCCGCACGTCGTGCGCTGACCCGTCACGTTAAGCGTGGCGGCAAGATCTGGATCCGTGTGTTCCCGGACAAGCCGATCTCCAAGAAACCTCTCGAGGTTCGTATGGGTAAAGGTAAGGGCTCCGTGGAGTACTGGGTTGCCCAGATCCAGCCAGGCAAAGTCCTGTACGAGATCGAGGGTGTTTCTGAAGAGCTGGCGCGCGAAGCTTTCGCCCTGGCTGCTGCAAAGCTGCCTCTCGCCACCTCCTTTGTTAAGCGGACGGTGATGTGATGAAAGCGAATGAACTTCGTGAAAAATCGGCACAGCAGCTGAACGAGCAACTGCTCGGCTTGCTGCGCGACCAGTTCAATCTGCGCATGCAGAAAGCAACTGGCCAGTTGGGGCAGTCGCACCTGCTCTCGCAAGTTAAGCGTGACATCGCTCGCGTGAAAACTGTGCTCAACCAGCAGGCAGGTAAGTGATCATGGCTGAAGCTGAAAAAACCGTCCGTACGCTGACTGGCCGTGTCGTCAGCGACAAAATGGACAAGACCATCACCGTTCTGATCGAGCGTCGCGTAAAGCACCCGATCTACGGTAAATACGTTAAGCGTTCGACTAAGCTGCACGCGCACGACGAAACCAACCAGTGCAAGATCGGCGACAAGGTTTCGATTACCGAAACCCGTCCGCTGGCCAAGACCAAGTCCTGGGCACTGGTTGAAGTCCTCGAACGCGCTGTTGAAGTCTAAGGGCTAGGGGTCGGAGAAATTTTATGATTCAGACTCAATCCATGCTCGATGTGGCCGATAACAGCGGCGCTCGTCGCGTCATGTGCATCAAGGTGCTCGGCGGCTCGCACCGTCGTTACGCCGGCATCGGTGACATCATCAAGGTTACTGTCAAGGAAGCAATTCCGCGCGGTAAGGTCAAAAAAGGCCAAGTGATGACCGCTGTTGTCGTGCGCACCCGTCACGGTGTTCGTCGCGCTGACGGTTCCATCATTCGTTTCGACGGCAACGCTGCTGTTCTGCTGAACAACAAGCAAGAGCCGATCGGCACTCGCATCTTCGGGCCAGTGACCCGTGAACTTCGTACTGAGAAGTTCATGAAGATCGTCTCGCTCGCCCCTGAAGTGCTGTAAGGAGATCCGACATGCAAAAGATTCGTCGTGACGACGAGATCATCGTGATCGCCGGCAAAGACAAAGGTAAGCGCGGTAAGGTGCTGAAGGTTCTGGCTGATGACCGTCTGGTCATCGGTGGCGTGAACCTGGTCAAGCGTCATACCAAGCCTAACCCGATGGCGGGCGTTCAGGGCGGTATCGTCGAGAAAGAAGCGCCTCTGCACGCTTCCAACGTTGCCATCTTCAACGGTGAAACCAACAAGGCTGACCGCGTTGGTTTCAAAGTAGAAGACGGTAAGAAAATTCGTGTCTTCAAGTCGACCCAAAAAGCGGTTGATGCTTGAACACTGCTAGGTAGAAGACCATGGCACGACTGAAAGAGATTTACCGGAACGAAATCGCTCCTAAGCTTAAGGAAGAACTTAAGCTGTCGAACGTGATGGAAGTTCCGCGCGTTACCAAAATCACCCTGAACATGGGTCTGGGCGAAGCGATCGGCGACAAGAAAGTCATCGAGCACGCAGTAGCTGACCTGGAAAAGATCACCGGTCAAAAGCCGGTCGTGACTTTCGCTCGTAAATCCATCGCTGGCTTCAAAGTCCGCGAAGGATGGCCGATCGGTGTCAAGGTGACCCTGCGTAGCGACAAGATGTACGAATTCCTGGACCGCCTGCTGGCGATCTCCCTGCCTCGGGTTCGCGACTTCCGCGGCCTGAATGCCAAGTCCTTCGATGGCCGTGGCAACTACAGCATGGGCGTGAAAGAGCAGATCATCTTCCCGGAAATCGATTACGACAAGATCGATGCTCTGCGCGGTTTGGACATCACCCTGACCACCACTGCTCGTTCGGACGACGAAGGCCGCGCTCTGCTGCGTGCTTTCAAGTTCCCGTTCCGCAACTGATTGGAGTAGGAAAATGGCCAAGAAGAGCATGAAAAACCGTGAGCTGAAGCGTCAGCTGACGGTAGCCAAGTTCGCTAAGAAGCGTGCTGAGCTGAAAGCGACCATCGTCAACGTTAACGCCTCTCCAGAAGAGCGTTTCGCTGCCGTTGTCGCTCTGCAGAAGCAGCCACGCGACGCTAGCGCCTCGCGCCTGCGCAACCGTTGCCGCCTGACCGGTCGTCCTCACGGTGTATACCGTAAGTTCGGCCTGGGCCGTAACATGCTGCGTCAAGCTGCAATGCGCGGCGACGTACCAGGTCTGGTCAAGGCCTCCTGGTAATCGCTGTCGGTGTGATCCCGGTGGAAGGGGGGCAATCTTCCGACCGCCGGTGACCTCGCCAAGAAACAAGCCCCTATATGGGGCTTGTTTCGTTTCTGCCTTGTGTCTAGAATGACCGGCTCACCCGAGCCTGGGTTTTTTGCCCAATCCGCTCAGGTGGTTGTCATAGCCGCAAGGCTAATAATTCTTGTATCAGGAGCATCTAGCCCATGAGTATGCAGGACCCGTTAGCGGACATGCTAACTCGCATCCGTAATGCCCAGATGGCTGAAAAGTCCGTCGTAAGCATGCCTTCTTCTACCCTGAAGGTCGCGGTTGCCAAAGTTCTGAAGGACGAAGGTTACATCGCTGGCTACCAGGTAACTGGTGAAGCCAAGCCTTCCCTGTCGATCGAACTGAAGTACTTCGAAGGCCGTCCGGTCATCGAGGAACTGAAGCGCTCCAGCCGTCCAGGCCTGCGCCAGTACAAGGCCGTCACCGATCTGCCGAAAGTACGTGGCGGTCTGGGCGTGTCTATTGTCTCCACCAACAAAGGTGTGATGACTGATCGCGCTGCGCGCGCTGCCGGTGTCGGCGGCGAAGTTCTGTGCACAGTGTTCTAAGGGGGGATAGACATGTCTCGCGTCGCTAAGAACCCCGTTAAGCTGCCGTCCGGTGTCGAAGTCAAATTCGCAGGTCAGCAGCTTTCGGTGAAGGGTGCCAAGGGCACTCTCGAACTGAACGTTCACTCGTCTGTTGAAGTTACCGAAGAGTCTGGTGAGCTGCGTTTCGTCGCTCGCAATGGTGACCAGCAAGCTCGTGCCATGGCCGGTACCACCCGCGCTCTGGTTAACAACATGGTCCAGGGCGTAAGCCAAGGCTTCGAGCGTAAGCTCCAGCTGGTCGGTGTTGGTTACAAGGCACAGGCTAAAGGCACCGTCCTGAACCTGGCCCTGGGCTTCTCGCACCCAGTGGACTACGAACTGCCAGCCGGTATCACCGCTGAAACGCCTAGCCAGACCGACATCCTGATCAAGGGTATCGACAAGCAGCTGGTAGGTCAGGTGGCCGCTGAAATCCGCGACTTCCGTCCGCCAGAGCCTTACAAAGGCAAAGGTGTGCGTTACGCGGACGAAGTAGTCCGTCGTAAAGAAGCCAAGAAGAAGTAGGGCCTAGTAAATGACCGACAAAAAAGTTATTCGACTGCGTCGCGCTCGCAAAGCACGTCTCAAGATGCACGAACTCGAAGTCGTGCGCCTGTGCGTGTTCCGCTCCTCGCAGCACATCTACGCCCAGGTCATTTCGGCCGACGGCAGCAAGGTTCTGGCAAGCGCCTCGACCTTGGACAAAGACCTGCGTGATGGCGCCACTGGCAACATCGACGCGGCCACTAAGGTTGGCAAGCTGGTAGCTGAGCGTGCGAAAGCCGCCGGTGTATCTCAAGTTGCCTTTGACCGTTCCGGCTTCAAGTACCATGGCCGCGTCAAAGCGCTGGCTGATGCTGCTCGTGAAGGCGGGCTGGAGTTCTAAGTTATGGCAAATAACGATCAAAAGCGCGACGAAGGCTACATCGAGAAGCTGGTTCAAGTTAACCGCGTTGCCAAGACCGTAAAAGGCGGCCGTATCTTCACCTTCACCGCGTTGACCGTGGTAGGTGATGGTAAAGGTCGTGTCGGCTTCGGCCGTGGCAAATCGCGCGAAGTACCTGCTGCGATTCAGAAAGCCATGGAAGCTGCTCGCCGCAACATGATCCAGGTTGACCTGAAGGGCACCACCCTGCAGTACGCCACCAAGGCTGCCCACGGCGCCTCGAAGGTTTACATGCAGCCTGCCTCGGAAGGTACCGGTATCATCGCCGGTGGCGCAATGCGTGCTGTCCTGGAAGTTGCTGGTGTTCAGAACGTTCTGGCCAAGTGCTACGGTTCGACCAACCCAGTGAACGTGGTTTACGCCACTTTCAAGGGTCTGAAAGCCATGCAATCTCCTGAATCCATTGCTGCCAAGCGCGGCAAGAGCGTCGAGGAGATCTTCTGATCATGGCAACCGTAAAAGTAACGCTGATCAAGAGCGTCTCGGGCCGTCTGCCTAACCACAAACTGTGTGTTAAGGGCCTGGGTCTGCGTCGCATCGGTCACACTGTAGAAGTCCAGGATACTCCCGAGAATCGCGGGATGATCAACAAGGCTTACTACATGCTGCGCGTCGAGGGTTAATCGATGAAACTCAATGATCTGAGTCCAGCGCCGGGTTCCCGTCGCGAGAAGCATCGTCCGGGTCGTGGTATCGGTAGCGGTCTGGGTAAAACCGGCGGCCGTGGCCACAAAGGTCAGACCTCCCGTTCGGGTGGTTCGATCGCTCCGGGCTTCGAAGGCGGTCAACAGCCGCTGCACCGTCGTCTGCCGAAATTCGGCTTCGTTTCCCTGAAAGCCATGGATCGCGCCGAAGTGCGTCTGTCCGAGCTGGCCAAAGTGGAAGGCGACGTGATCTCCGTGCAATCCTTGAAGGATGCCAACGTGATCAACCAGCACATTCAGCGTGTGAAAATCATGCTGTCTGGCGAAGTTACTCGCGCAGTCACCATCAAGGGCATCGCAGCCACCAAGGGTGCGCGTGCGGCTATCGAAGCAGCTGGCGGCAAATTCGAGGAATAAATGGCTAAGCAAGGTGCTCTCTCTTCGCTCGGTAAGGGCGGGATGTCGGAACTCTGGGCTCGTCTGCGCTTTCTGTTCATGGCGATCATCGTCTATCGGATAGGTGCACATATCCCGGTTCCAGGCATCAATCCGGACCGTCTGGCGGATCTGTTTCGGCAGAATGAGGGGACCATTCTTAGCTTGTTCAACATGTTTTCCGGTGGCGCGCTTGAGCGCATGAGCATCTTTGCACTGGGGATCATGCCGTACATTTCGGCATCGATCATCATGCAGCTGATGACGGCGGTCAGCCCGCAACTGGAGCAGTTGAAGAAGGAAGGTGAAGCTGGCCGTCGCAAGATCAGCCAGTACACCCGCTACGGCACCGTTATCCTGGCACTGGTTCAAGCCATTGGCATGTCCATTGGCCTGGCCAACCAGGGCGTGGCGTTTTCTGCGGGCCTGGGCTTCCATGTCGTTGCCGTCTCCACGTTCGTGGCAGGCGCGATGTTCATGATGTGGCTGGGCGAGCAGATCACCGAGCGCGGTGTGGGCAACGGTATCTCGATGTTGATCTTCGCAGGTATCGTTGCCGGTCTTCCGAGAGCAATCGGGCAGTCTTTCGAGTCTGCGCGTACAGGCGATATCAACATTTTCGCCCTGGTCGCTATCGGTTTGCTGGCAGTAGCGATTATCGGTTTTGTGGTGTTCATTGAGCGTGGTCAGCGTCGTATCGCCGTTCACTACGCCAAGCGTCAGCAGGGCCGTAAGGTTTTTGCTGCGCAGACCAGCCACTTGCCGTTGAAAGTGAACATGGCGGGGGTTATCCCGGCCATTTTCGCAAGCAGCATTTTGCTGTTCCCGGCTTCGCTGGGTGCCTGGTTCGGTCAGTCCGAAGGTATGGGCTGGCTGCAGGACATCTCGCAGTCGATCGCTCCTGGTCAGCCGTTGAACATTTTGCTGTTTAGTGCAGGGATCATTTTCTTCTGCTTCTTCTACACAGCGTTGATGTTCAACCCGAAAGACGTAGCGGAAAACCTGAAGAAGTCCGGTGCCTTTATTCCGGGTATCCGTCCTGGTGAGCAGTCGGCACGCTACATTGATGGCGTTCTGACCCGTTTGACCATGTTCGGTGCTCTTTACATGATGGCCGTCTGCCTTCTGCCCCAGTTCCTGGTGGTGGCAGCAAATGTGCCGTTCTACCTTGGCGGGACCTCGTTGCTGATTGTGGTAGTGGTTGTGATGGACTTCATGTCCCAAGTACAATCGCACCTCGTTTCGCACCAGTACGAATCCCTGATGAAGAAAGCCAACCTGAAAGGCTACGGTGGCAGCGGTTTGCTGCGCTGATACGCCCCTAAGGTTCGAGGAGTCGGTAATGAAAGTTCGTGCATCGGTGAAAAAGCTGTGCCGTAACTGCAAGATCATCCGTCGCGAAGGCGTCGTTCGAGTGATCTGCAGCGCGGAACCGCGTCACAAACAGCGCCAAGGCTGAGTGTGATCTGCGCTTCAAACCCAGCAGCTAGTGTGCTGCTGGGTTGATTATTCGTTTCTACAGCGATATTATCTCGCGCCCTATTTCTTGGCTTCCGGGGCGTAGGTAGCTGTCAATTGGAGTCCCACTGAATGGCCCGTATTGCAGGCGTCAACATTCCAGATAACAAGCATACTGTTATCTCGCTGACCTACATCTATGGTGTCGGTCGCACAACTGCACAGAAGATCTGTGCAGACGCTGGTGTAAACCCAGCCGCTAAGATCAAGGATCTGAGCGACGAGCAAATCGAAACCCTGCGTGGCGAAGTTGCGAAGTTCACCACCGAAGGTGACCTGCGTCGTGACATCAACATGAAGATCAAGCGCTTGATGGACCTGGGTTGCTACCGCGGCCTGCGTCATCGTAAAGGTCTGCCGGTTCGCGGTCAGCGCACCAAGACCAACGCACGCACCCGTAAGGGCCCGCGTAAGCCGATCCGCAAGTAACCGCCCAGGAATATAGACATGGCAAAACCTGCTGCTCGTCCTCGTAAGAAAGTCAAAAAGACAGTGGTTGATGGCATCGCCCACATCCACGCTTCTTTCAACAACACCATCGTGACCATCACCGACCGTCAGGGCAATGCTTTGTCCTGGGCGACCTCCGGTGGTTCGGGTTTCCGTGGTTCGCGCAAATCCACCCCGTTCGCAGCCCAGATTGCTGCTGAACGTGCTGGTCAAGCTGCGCTGGAATACGGCCTGAAGAACCTCGACGTCAACGTCAAGGGTCCAGGTCCGGGTCGTGAATCCGCCGTTCGTGCACTGAACAGCTGCGGCTACAAGATCGCCAGCATCACCGACGTGACGCCAATCCCGCATAACGGGTGCCGTCCGCCGAAGAAGCGTCGCGTGTAATCAGGAGACAGAAGAATGGCACGTTACATTGGTCCAAAATGCAAACTGTCTCGTCGTGAAGGCACCGATCTGTTCCTGAAGAGCGGCGTTCGCGCTCTGGAATCGAAGTGCAACATCGAAGCAGCCCCAGGTATCCACGGCCAGCGCCGTGGCCGTCAGTCCGACTACGGTACCCAGCTGCGCGAGAAACAAAAAGTTCGTCGTATCTACGGTGTTCTGGAGCGTCAGTTCCGCGGTTACTACCAAGCTGCAGCCTCGAAAAAAGGCGCAACCGGTGAGAACCTGCTGCAACTGCTCGAGTGCCGTCTGGATAACGTCGTCTACCGTATGGGCTTCGGTTCGACTCGTTCCGAATCCCGTCAGCTGGTTTCGCACAAAGCGATCAGCGTCAACGGTAAGACTGTAAACATTCCATCCTACCAAGTTCGTCCGGGTGACGTGGTCGCGGTCCGCGAGAAGTCGCTGGCCCAGCTGCGCATTGTTCAAGCCCTTGAACTGTGCGCCCAGCGTGGCCGCGTTGAGTGGGTTGACGTGGATGCTGCTAAAAAGTCGGGCGTTTTCAAGAACGTTCCTGCTCGCAGCGACCTGTCTGCCGACATCAACGAAAACCTGATTGTCGAGCTCTACTCCAAGTAAGGGCTAGAAAATAGGTGCATCCATGCAGATTTCGGTAAATGAGTTCCTGACTCCCCGCCACATTGATGTGCAGGTAGTCAGTCCGACCCGCGCCAAGATTACGCTCGAGCCTCTCGAGCGTGGTTTCGGCCATACCCTGGGCAACGCGCTGCGCCGCATCCTGTTGTCCTCCATGCCTGGCTGTGCAGTAGTCGAGGCCGAGATCGATGGCGTACTCCACGAGTACTCCGCGATCGAAGGTGTACAGGAAGACGTAATTGAAATCCTGTTGAACCTGAAAGGCCTGGCTATCAAACTGCACGGTCGTGACGAAGTTACGCTGACCTTGTCGAAAAAGGGTTCGGGGGTGGTTACCGCTGCCGATATTCAGCTGGATCACGATGTCGAGATCGTCAACCCCGATCACGTAATCGCGAACCTGGCGTCGAACGGCGCCCTGAACATGAAGCTCACTGTAGCTCGTGGTCGCGGTTACGAGCCGGCCGACTCCCGTCAAACCGACGAAGACGAAAGCCGTAGCATTGGCCGTCTGCAGTTGGACGCTTCGTTC
The DNA here is from genome assembly GCF_000498395.2 of Pseudomonas putida S13.1.2. NCBI lineage: Bacteria > Pseudomonadati > Pseudomonadota > Gammaproteobacteria > Pseudomonadales > Pseudomonadaceae > Pseudomonas > Pseudomonas putida. The sequence continues at coordinate 4,476,638 of NZ_CP010979.1, read as the reverse complement.
AGCCCGGTGCGTCGTATCGCCTATGTGGTCGAAAACGCCCGTGTTGAACAGCGTACCAACCTGGACAAGCTGGTCATTGATCTGGAAACCAACGGCACCCTGGATCCTGAAGAGGCTATCCGCCGCGCTGCGACCATCCTGCAACAGCAGCTGGCCGCGTTCGTCGACCTCAAAGGTGACAGTGAGCCTGTCGTAGTCGAGCAGGAAGACGAGATCGATCCGATCCTGCTGCGTCCGGTTGACGACCTGGAACTGACTGTACGTTCGGCCAACTGCCTCAAGGCGGAGAACATCTACTACATCGGCGACCTGATTCAGCGTACCGAAGTAGAGCTGTTGAAGACTCCTAACCTGGGCAAGAAGTCCCTGACTGAAATCAAGGACGTCCTGGCCTCTCGTGGTCTGTCTCTCGGCATGCGCCTCGACAACTGGCCGCCTGCAAGTCTTAAGAAAGACGACAAGGCGACCGCCTGATCGTCGTAATCACCGAACGTAGTGTTTGGTAAGGAATGAATCATGCGTCATCGTAAAAGTGGACGTCACCTGAGCCGTACCAGCTCTCACCGCAAGGCTATGTTCCAGAACATGGCAGTGTCGTTGATCGAGCACGAGCTGATCAAAACCACCCTGCCGAAAGCCAAGGAACTGCGCCGCGTTGCCGAGCCGCTGATCACCCTGGCCAAGGAAGACAGCGTTGCTAACCGTCGTCTGGCCTTCGACCGTACCCGTTCGAAGTCCGCTGTTGGCAAACTGTTCAACGACCTGGGCAAGCGTTACGCCACCCGTCAGGGCGGCTACCTGCGCATCCTGAAGTGCGGTTTCCGCGCTGGCGACAACGCGCCTATGGCGTACGTCGAGCTGGTTGATCGTCCGGTCGGCGGTGCTGTAGAAGCTGCTGAGTAAGACGTTCTGTCTGCTACAAAGAACCGGGCCTAGTGCCCGGTTTTTTGTGTCTGCTCATATTGTTAATTTCTATTGATACAAGTCACGTAATGAATTTGTCCTTGTAACCTTGCTCGTCAATACTCTCTCCAAGCCGATTAGCCGGCGCTTGAAGACCGATAAGGAGAGCCCATGAGCAAGATTCTTACCACCGCCAGCGGTGCGCCAGTAGCCGATAACCAGAACTCCCGTTCCGCCGGCCCGCGTGGCCCGCTGTTGCTCGACGACTTCCACCTGATCGAGAAGCTCGCCCATTTCAACCGCGAGAACATCCCTGAGCGCCGTGTGCACGCGAAGGGGTCGGGCGCCTATGGCACCTTTACCGTCAATCGCGACATCACCCAATACACCAGCGCCAAGCTGTTCGAGCAGGTCGGCAAGCAAACCGAAACCTTTCTGCGTTTCTCCACTGTCGGTGGCGAACGTGGCTCTGCAGACACCGAACGCGACCCTCGTGGCTTTGCCGTCAAGTTCTACACCGAGGAAGGCAACTGGGACATCGTGGGTAACAACACGCCGGTGTTCTTCATTCGCGACCCGCTGAAGTTCCCGGACTTTATCCACACCCAGAAGCGCCATCCGCAATCCAACCTGAAGAACGCCCAGATGATGTGGGACTTCTGGTCGCACTCTCCCGAGGCGCTGCACCAGGTCACCATCCTGTTCTCGGACCGTGGCATTCCGGACGGCTACCGCCATATGCACGGTTTTGGCAGCCACACCTACAGCCTGATCAACGCTGAGGGTGAGCGCACCTGGGTCAAATGGCATTTCAAGACCCAGCAAGGCATCAAAAACCTCGCCCCGGCCGATGCTGCACGCCTGGCGGGTACTGACCCGGACTACGCCCAGCGTGACCTGTTCGAGGCTATCGAGCGTGGTGACTACCCGCGTTGGACCGTATGCATCCAGGTGATGAGCGAAGCCGAGGCTGCCAGCCGCGCCGAGAACCCCTTCGATGTCACCAAGACCTGGTCGCAGAAGGACTATCCGCTGATCGAGGTGGGCGTGCTGGAACTCAATCGGAACCCGCTCAACTACTTCGCCGAAGTCGAGCAGGCTGCGTTCGGGCCGAGCAACATGGTGCCAGGGGTGGGCCTTTCGCCGGACCGCATGCTGCAGGGCCGTGTATTCGCCTACGCAGACGCACACCGCTACCGTGTGGGCACCAACCACCAGCAGTTGCCGGTGAATGCGCCGCGCTGCGCGGTCAACAGCTACCAGCGCGACGGCGCCATGGCCACTGGCAGTTACGGCAGTGCACCGAACTACGAGCCCAACAGCTACGCTGAGGCACCAAAGCAGTCACCACGCCATGCCGAACCGGCGCTGACCCTGAACGGTTCGGCGGACCGTTACGATCACCGTGAGGACACCGACTACTTCAGCCACGCCGGCGCGTTGTTCCGCCTGATGAGCGAGGCGCAGAAGGCGCTGCTGATCAGCAACATCGCCGGGACCATGGCAGGTGTCAGCCAGGACGTGATCCAGCGCCAGTTGCAGTACTTCTTCAAGGCCGACCCTGCCTACGGCGAAGGGATTGCCAAGGCCTTGGGTATCAATCTGGCCTGACTCTAAGTGATAAGCAGAACCGCCCTCATTTGGGCGGTTTTTCAATGAATATCACTACTGTTTAACCGATTTTTTGCTCCTGATTGCGCGTTTTTCAGTGACCGCAGGCAAAAGCTGGTTCACACTATGTGGCATAGACGTTTTCACATGGAGAACCAGGGCGATGCAAGGCCACCCAGATGTAATCAACTACCTCGTCACGCTGCTGAAGGGCGAACTGGCGGCACGCGACCAGTACTTCATTCATTCGCGCATGTACGAAGACTGGGGCCTGTCCAAGCTCTACGAGCGCATCAACCACGAGATGGAAGAAGAGACGCAGCACGCTGATGCCCTGATGCGTCGCATCCTGATGCTCGAAGGCACCCCTGACATGCGTGCGGACGACCTGGAAGTCGGCAGCACCGTGCCGGAAATGATCGAGGCTGACCTCAAGCTCGAATACAAGGTGCGTGGCGCCCTGTGCAAAGGCATCGAGCTGTGCGAGCTGCACAAGGACTACATCAGCCGTGACATTCTCCGTGCGCAATTGGCTGATACTGAAGAAGATCACACCTACTGGCTGGAGAAGCAGCAAGGGCTGATCAAGGCCATTGGCCTGGAGAACTACCTGCAGTCGCAGATGTAAGTTATCCACAGACTCAAGAAAAAGCCCCTGGCACCAACGGTACCAGGGGCTTTTTCATTGCGGCGGCAACACTCAGGCCCGATCCCGCTCCAGCAGCGGCTTCAGGTAATGCCCGGTGTAAGACTGTTTCATCTCACACAGCTCTTCCGGCGTACCGCAGGCAATGATCTGTCCACCCTTGGAACCACCCTCCGGCCCCAGGTCCACCAGCCAGTCAGCGGTCTTGATCACATCCAGGTTGTGCTCGATCACCACCACGGTGTTGCCGTGGTCGCGCAAGCGATGCAACACGTCCAGCAGCTGCTGGATATCAGCAAAGTGCAGGCCGGTGGTGGGTTCATCGAGGATGTACAGGGTCTTGCCGGTATCGCGCTTGGACAGCTCGCGCGACAGCTTCACCCGCTGCGCCTCACCGCCAGACAGTGTGGTGGCCGACTGGCCCAGTTTGATGTACGACAGGCCCACATCCATCAGCGTTTGCAGCTTGCGCGCCAGCGCCGGTACTGCGTCGAAGAACTCGCGGGCATCCTCGATGGTCATTTCCAGCACCTCGTGGATGTTCTTGCCCTTGTACTTGATCTCCAGGGTTTCGCGGTTGTAGCGCTTGCTCTTGCACACGTCGCACGGGACGTAGATGTCTGGCAAGAAGTGCATCTCCACCTTGATCAAACCGTCGCCCTGGCAAGCCTCGCAGCGGCCGCCCTTGACGTTGAACGAGAAGCGCCCCGGGCCGTAGCCGCGTGAGCGCGATTCCGGCACGCCGGAGAACAGCTCGCGGATCGGCGTGAAGATGCCGGTGTAGGTCGCCGGGTTCGAGCGCGGGGTACGGCCGATCGGGCTCTGGTCGATATCCACCACCTTGTCCAGATGCTGCAAGCCGTCCATGCTGCTGTGCGGGGCCGCTTCCAGGGTGCTTGCTCCATTGAGGGCGGTGGCTGCCAGCGGGAACAGGGTGTTGTTGATAAGGGTCGACTTGCCCGAACCGGATACCCCGGTCACACAGGTCAGCAGGCCGATCGGGACTTCCAGGTCGACGTTCTGCAGGTTGTTGCCGCGCGCGCCCTTGAGCTTGAGCTGCAGCTTCTTGTTGCGGGGCGTGCGCTTGGCCGGCACGACGATCTTCTTGCGCCCGGACAGGTACTTGCCGGTCAACGAATCGGGGTGGTCCATGACCTGCTGCGGTGTGCCCTCGGCGACGATCTGGCCACCATGTACACCGGCCCCGGGGCCGATGTCGACCACGTAGTCGGCCAGGCGAATGGCGTCCTCGTCATGCTCCACCACGATCACCGTATTGCCCAGGTCGCGCAGGTGGTTGAGGGTAGCCAGCAGGCGGTCGTTGTCGCGCTGATGAAGGCCGATGGACGGTTCATCGAGGATGTACATCACCCCGACCAGGCCGGCGCCAATCTGGCTGGCCAGACGGATACGCTGCGCTTCGCCACCGGACAGGGTATCGGCGCTGCGGTCGAGGGTGAGGTAGTCGAGGCCGACGTTGACCAGGAACTGCAGGCGCTCGCAGATTTCCTTGAGAATCTTTGAAGCAATCTCGCCACGGCGGCCGGTCAGGGTCAGGTCGCCAAAGTAGCTGCTGGCCTCACCGATCGGCAGGTTGGTCACCGCCGGCAAGGTCTTTTCGCCAACCCATACATGCCGCGCCTCGCGGCGCAGGCGGGTACCGCGGCAATCCGGGCAGGGCTGGGTGCCGAGGAACTTCGCCAGCTCTTCACGCACAGTGGCCGATTCGGTCTCGCGGTAGCGGCGCTCAAGGTTTGGCACGATGCCTTCGAACGGGTGCGAGCGCTTGACGATGTCGCCACGGTCGTTGAGGTACTTGAAGTCGACAGTCTGCTTGCCACTGCCTTGCAGGATGACCTTCTGGTGCTCGGCCGACAGCTCGCCGAACGGTTCTTCCAGGCTGAAGCCGTAATGCGCGGCCAGCGAGCCAAGCATCTGGAAGTAGTAGACGTTGCGCCGGTCCCAGCCGCGGATCGCCCCTTCGGCCAAGGTGAGTTCGGCATTGACCAGGCGCTTGGTATCGAAGAACTGCTTGACCCCCAGGCCATCGCAGGTCGGGCAGGCGCCAGCCGGGTTGTTGAAGGAGAACAGCTTCGGTTCCAGCTCGCTGATGGCATGGCCGCAGACCGGGCAGGCGAAGCGGGCGGAGAAGATCATCTCTTCGCCTTCTTCGTCGTCCATCGGCGCTACCAGCGCGATGCCGTCGGCCAGCTTGAGTGCGGTCTCGAACGATTCGGCCAGGCGCTGCTGCAGGTCGGCGCGGACCTTGAAACGGTCTACCACTACATCGATGCTGTGCTTCTTCTGCTTGTCCAGCTTCGGCAGTTCATCAAGCTCGTAAAGCTTGCCGTTTACCCGGGCGCGGACGAAGCCCTGGGCGCGCAGCTCGTCGAACACCGCCAGGTGCTCACCCTTGCGCTCGCGCACCACCGGTGCCAGCAGCATCAGCTTGCTGCCTTCCGGGCGCTCCAGCACCAGGTCGACCATCTGGCTGATCGTTTGCGCCTCCAGCGGGATATCGTGGTCCGGGCAACGAGGCGTGCCGACGCGGGCATACAGCAGGCGCAGGTAGTCGTAGATTTCGGTGATGGTGCCAACCGTGGAGCGTGGGTTGTGCGAGGTCGACTTCTGCTCGATGGAAATGGCCGGCGACAGGCCTTCGATGGTGTCGACGTCGGGCTTTTCCATCATCGACAGGAACTGCCGGGCGTAGGCCGACAGCGATTCCACGTAGCGGCGCTGGCCTTCGGCGTACAGGGTGTCGAACGCCAGGGACGACTTGCCGGAACCGGACAGGCCGGTGATCACGATCAGCTTGTCCCGGGGCAGGGTCAGGTCGATGTTCTTCAGGTTGTGGGTACGTGCCCCACGAATCAGGATCTTGTCCACTGCAGCCTCGCTCGGCGGGCATAAACAAAGAAGTATACGGCGCCCTGCCACTACGCGGCAAAGCGTCGCGTAGATGCCGTCAAGCTGTCGGACTGATAGAATCGCCGCCGGTTCACACGAGGTTAATCCATGCACGACACCCACAACGAGCGCATGAGTGGCGGCGAAACCCGCGCCGCTGGCGGCCTTGCCCTGGTCTTTGCCTTTCGTATGCTGGGCATGTTCATGGTCTTGCCGGTACTGGCCACCTACGGCATGGACCTGGCCGGCGCCACGCCAGCGCTGATCGGCCTGGCCATTGGTGCCTATGGCCTGACCCAGGCGGTACTGCAGATCCCGTTCGGCATGATTTCCGACCGCATCGGCCGTCGGCCGGTGATTTACCTGGGGCTGGTGATCTTTGCCCTGGGCAGTGTGCTGGCGGCCCAGGCCGATTCCATCTGGGGGGTGATCGCCGGGCGTATCCTGCAGGGCGCCGGGGCGATTTCTGCCGCAGTCATGGCGCTGCTGTCCGACCTCACCCGCGAGCAGCACCGGACCAAGGCCATGGCCATGATCGGCATGAGCATCGGCCTGTCGTTCGCCGTCGCCATGGTCGTCGGCCCATTGCTGACAAGTGCCTTTGGTTTGTCAGGATTGTTCCTGTCCACAGCCGGTCTCGCCCTGGTCGGCATCCTGTTGGTCGCTTTTGTAGTGCCCAACACGCACAGCATTTTGCAGCACCGCGAGTCCGGTGTGGCACGCCAGGCCATCGGCCCGACCCTGCGCCACCCGGACCTTCTGCGCCTGGACGTGGGCATCTTCGTGCTGCACGCCATCCTCATGGCCAGCTTCGTCGCATTGCCACTGGCCTTCGTCGAGCGCGGGGGGCTGCCCAAGGAGGAGCACTGGTGGGTATACCTGACCGCGCTGTTCATCTCATTTTTTGCAATGGTCCCGTTCATCATCTACGGCGAAAAAAAGCGCAAGATGAAACGCGTGTTGGCCGGTGCGGTCAGTGTCCTGCTGCTGACAGAGATATACTTCTGGGAGTGGGCTGACGGTTTGCGCGGACTGGTGATTGGCACCGTGGTATTCTTTACCGCATTCAACCTGCTGGAGGCTTCGCTGCCTTCGCTGGTCAGCAAGGTGTCGCCTGCCGGTGGCAAGGGGACGGCGATGGGGGTTTATTCCACCAGCCAGTTCCTCGGCGCTGCCTTGGGAGGAATCCTCGGTGGCTGGTTGTTCCAGCACGGCGGGCTGAACATGGTGTTCCTCGGTTGCGCGGTTCTGTGTGCCATCTGGCTGGTCGTCGCGTTGCGCATGAACGAGCCGCCCTATGTGACCAGCCTGCGCATGCCGCTGACGCCAGAGGCAGTCCGGGAAGCCGGCCTGACCGAGCGCCTGATGGCCGTGCCGGGTGTGACCGACGCCGTTGTGGTGGAAGAAGAAGCCGCCATCTATATCAAACTGGATACGAAAATTTTGGACCGTACGACCCTCGAGCGCCTGGTGAATCCGGCCTCTTCGGCGTGCGAAGCCTAGGAGAACGTTATGGCCCGTGGGGTTAACAAAGTCATTCTGGTCGGCACCTGTGGCCAGGATCCCGAAGTCCGCTACCTGCCCAACGGTAACGCCGTGACCAACTTGAGCCTGGCTACCAGCGAGCAGTGGACCGACAAGCAGTCGGGCCAGAAGGTCGAGCGTACCGAGTGGCACCGTGTGTCGCTGTTCGGCAAGGTTGCCGAAATCGCTGGCGAGTACCTGCGCAAGGGTTCGCAGTGCTACATCGAAGGCAAGCTGCAGACCCGCGAGTGGGAAAAAGACGGCATCAAGCGCTATACCACCGAGATCATCGTCGACATCAACGGCACCATGCAGCTGCTTGGCGGCCGTCCGCAGGGCCAGCAGCAAGGCGGCGACCCGTACAATCAGGGTGGCGGCAACTACAACCAGGGTGGCCAGCCACAACAGTACAACCAGGCACCGCCTCGCCAGCAGGCCCAGCGCCCGCAACAGGCCCCTCAGCGCCCAGCGCCCCAGCAGCCTGCGCCGCAGCCGGCCGCTGACTTCGACAGCTTCGATGACGATATTCCGTTCTGATTCGAGCGGTCAGGCGTCACGCAAAACCAGAAACCCAGGGCAGTTGCCCTGGGTTTTTTTATGCGTGAACTCAGGCATCGCCATCCAGCGCCGCCTGGGCGAATTGCGCGTCCAGTTCCGGCGTAGCGCCGCTGATGCCGATGCCACCGATATGCTGGCCGTCGCCGTCGATGATCGGCAAACCGCCGCCCAACAGGGTGAAGCCTGGCAAGGATGCGTAGGGATTGGCGGGTAGTGCGGCGCTACGGTCTGCCAGCGAGCTGGAGGAAAGCGGGAAGCGAGCCGAAGTCGAGGCCTTGAGTTGCGCGACCTGGATGCTGCCGCTGCTGGTGCCGTCCATGCGGTGGAAGTGCTTCAGGTTGCCATGGCTGTCGACGATGCTGATGACGATGGCATAACCGTGGGCACGGGCAGCGCGCTCGGCGTTGGCGGCCATTGTTCGAGCGGCTTCGGAAGTGATGGGGGACGTAGGCGTGGTTTTCGGAGGATCAGCCAGCGACGGGGCCGCCAGTAATAGCGAGACCATCAAGAGTGCGACGCGGCTGCAGTTCTTGTTCATGTGAGCACCATCCCTAGGATTTTTCGCGAAGCTAGCAAGCGGCAGTCGCCCTTGGATGTAGTCCGTTTCTGAAGTTCACGTGGGGCTACTGCCTGGCAGATGGTTTTTTTGCTTTTGGTTACATGTCAGGCAATGAAGTGGGTCTACAGGTACCCAGGCAACTACAAGCCATGCACCAACCCGCATCGCCCCTGACCCAGGTCATCGCACGTTTCGGATTCTTGACTAGTCTTATCTGTTGGCGGCCGTCAAAACCGCCACCGTGACTACCAAGAGGCGCCGGCGATGTTCCGCGCGTCCACCACCTGATCAGGAGTGCACGATGGACCTCAACCGTCGGCAATTCTTCAAGGTCGCCGCCGTCGGCCTTGGAGGCTCGAGCCTGGCGGCGTTGGGCATGGCCCCGACGCCGGCATTCGCCGAGCAGGTGCGTCACTTCAAGCTGGCGCATACGAAAGAAGCTCGTAACACCTGCCCTTACTGCTCGGTCGGCTGTGGCCTGATCATGTACAGCCAGGGCGATGCGGGCAAGAACGTCAAACAGAGCATCATTCATATCGAAGGTGACGCCGACCACCCGGTCAACCGCGGCACACTCTGCCCGAAAGGCGCCGGCCTGCTGGACTTTATCCACAGCCCAAGCCGCCTGCAGTACCCCGAGGTACGCAAGCCGGGCAGCAAGGAGTGGGTGCGGGTGAGCTGGGACGAGGCGCTCGACCGCGTCGCCGACCTGATGAAGCAGGACCGCGACGCCAACTTCATCGAGAAGAACGCCCAGGGGCAAACCGTCAACCGCTGGCTTACCACCGGTTTTCTTGCTGCCTCCGCCGCCTCCAGCGAGGCTGGCTACCTGACCCACAAGGTCGTCCGCGCAACAGGCATGCTGGGGTTCGATAACCAGGCACGTGTCTGACACGGCCCGACGGTGGCAAGTCTTGCCCCGACGTACGGCCGTGGCGCCATGACCAACCACTGGTCCGATATCGCCAACGCGAATCTGGTCCTGGTGATGGGTGGCAACGCAGCAGAAGCGCATCCGTGCGGCTTCAAATGGGTGACCGAGGCCAAGGCACACAACAAGGCGCGGCTGATTGTGGTCGACCCACGGTTTACCCGTACCGCTTCGGTGGCGGACTACTACGCGCCGATCCGTACCGGTACCGACATCGCCTTCATGGGCGGGCTGATCAATTACCTGCTGAGTACTGACAAGATCCAGCACGAATACGTGCGCAACTACACCGACGTGTCGTTTATCGTCAAAGAGAGCTATGGCTTCGAGGACGGACTGTTCAGCGGCTACGACGAGGCCAAGCGCGTGTATGCCGACAAGTCCGGCTGGGGTTACGAGCTGGGTGAGGACGGTTTTGCCAAGGTCGACCCGACCCTGCAGCACCCACGTTGCGTGTTCCAGCTGATGAAGCAGCATTACAGCCGCTATACCCCGGAACTGGCCAGCATGATCTGTGGCATGCCGCAGGATGCCATGATGAAGGTCTGGGAAGAGATCGCCACGTGCTCGGCACCGGGCAAGACCATGACGATTCTCTACGCACTGGGCTGGACGCAACACTCCATCGGCGCGCAGATCATCCGCAGCGCGGCCATGGTCCAGCTGCTGCTGGGCAACGTCGGCATGCCAGGTGGCGGGGTCAACGCACTGCGCGGGCATTCCAACATCCAGGGCCTGACCGACCTCGGCCTGCTGTCCAACTCGCTGCCGGGTTACCTGACCCTGGCTGGCGATGCCGAGCAGGACTACGCCACCTACATCGACAAGCGCGCATCCAAGCCGCTGCGCCCGGGGCAACTGTCGTACTGGCAGAACTACGGCAAGTTCCACGTCAGCCTGATGAAGGCCTGGTACGGCGCCAACGCCACGGCAGAAAACAACTGGGGTTATGACTGGCTGCCCAAGCTCGACGTGCCTGCCTATGACGTGCTGCGCATGTTCGAGATGATGAGCCAGGGCAAGGTCAACGGCTACGTGTGCCAAGGCTTCAACCCGATCGCTGCGTTGCCGGACAAGAACCGCGTGACAGCGGCGTTGGGCAAGCTCAAGTGGCTGGTGATCATGGACCCGCTGGCTACCGAAACCTCGGAGTTCTGGCGCAACGCCGGGCCATTCAACGATGTCGACACGGCCAGCATCCAGACCGAAGTGATCCGCCTGCCCACCACCTGCTTCGCCGAGGAAGATGGCTCGCTGGTCAACAGCAGCCGCTGGCTGCAGTGGCACTGGAAGGGCGCCGACGGACCGGGCGAAACCCGCACCGACGTGCAAATCATGAGCGAGCTGTTCCTGCGCATGCGCCAACGCTACCAGGCCGAGGGCGGCGCCTACCCTGACGCGATGATGAACATCAGCTGGCCGTACAAGATTCCCGAAGAGCCATCCCCGGAGGAACTGGCCAAGGAGATGAACGGCTGGGCAGTCACCGACGTTACCGACGCTACCGGCGCCACGCTCAAAGCCGGCCAGCAGCTGTCGGGCTTCGGGCAGTTGAAGGACGATGGCAGCACCGCGTCCGGCTGCTGGATCTTCGCCGGCAGCTGGACCGAGCAGGGCAACCAGATGGCCCGTCGTGACAACAGCGACCCCTACGGCATGCATCAGGTGCAGAACTGGGCCTGGGCCTGGCCGGCCAACCGCCGCATCCTCTACAACCGTGCCTCCAGCGACCCGCAAGGCAAGCCGTGGGACCCGGAGAAAAAGCGCCTGGTATGGTGGAACGGCAAGGCCTGGACCGGCACCGACGTGCCGGACTTCAAGGTCGACTCGCCACCGGAAGCGGGGATGAACCCGTTCATCATGAACCCCGAAGGCGTGGCGCGCTTCTTCGCCATCGACAAGATGGCCGAAGGCCCGTTCCCGGAGCACTACGAGCCATTTGAAACGCCGATCGGCATCAACCCGTTGCACCCGCAGAACAAGAAGGTGGTCAGCAACCCGGCCGGGCGCATTTTCGACTCGGTGTGGGACACCCTCGGCACGCACGACGAGTTCCCGTATGCGGCAACCACGTACCGGCTGACCGAGCACTTCCACTTCTGGAGCAAACATTGCCGGCTCAACGCCATTGCCCAGCCCGAGCAGTTCGTCGAGATCGGCGAGGTGCTGGCCAATGAGAAAGGCATCAAGGCCGGTGACCGGGTGCGGGTGTCGAGCAAGCGCGGGCATATCGATGCGGTGGCGGTGGTGACCAAGCGGATTCGCCCGCTGCAGGTCAACAACCAGACCGTGCACCAGATCGGCATCCCGCTGCACTGGGGCTTCACCGGTGCCACCCGGCATGGCTACCTGACCAACACCCTGGTGCCATTCCTGGGTGACGGCAACACGCAGACGCCGGAGTCCAAGTCGTTCCTCGTCAAAGTGGAGAAACTCTGATGGCCAGCCAAGACATCATTGCCCGCTCGGCCACCACCACCGTACCGCCCTCGGTACGCCAGCAGCAGGAAGTCGCCAAGCTGATCGACACCACCAAGTGCATCGGCTGCAAGGCGTGCCAGGTGGCGTGTTCGGAGTGGAACGAACTGCGTGACGAGGTCGGCCACAACCACGGCACCTACGACAACCCTCAGGACCTCACCGCCGAGACCTGGACCCTGATGCGCTTCACCGAGCACGAGCGCGACGATGGCAACCTGGAGTGGCTGATCCGCAAGGATGGATGCATGCACTGCGCCGACCCCGGTTGCCTGAAGGCCTGCCCGAGCCCGGGGGCGATCATCAAACACGCCAACGGCATCGTCGACTTCAACCAGGACCACTGCATCGGTTGCGGCTACTGCATCACCGGCTGCCCGTTCAACATCCCGCGCATCTCGCAGAAGGACCACAAGGCGTACAAGTGCACCCTGTGTTCCGACCGCGTGAGCGTGGGCCTGGAGCCGGCCTGCGTGAAAACCTGCCCGACCGGGGCGATCGTGTTCGGCAGCAAGGACGAAATGAAGGTGCACGCCGCCGAGCGCATCGTCGACCTCAAGTCGCGCGGCTACGACAACGCCGGGCTGTACGACCCGGACGGGGTCGGCGGTACGCATGTGATGTACGTGCTGCACCATGCCGACACGCCCAGATTGTATGCCGGCCTGCCGGACCAGCCGGTGATCAGCCCGCTGGTGGGGCTGTGGAAGGGCTTCACCAAGCCGCTGGCGCTGCTGGCCATGGGCGCGGCGGTGCTGGCCGGGTTCTTCCACTACGTGCGGGTTGGCCCGCAGCGGGTAGAGGAGGACGAGCACCCAGCGCCGCCCGATGACAGCGTGCACCAGGTGGACCCGGCGGTGCATGTCTACGATCCGAAGCAGCCCGGTGGGCAAGGGGAGCAGCGGCCATGAACGACAACAAACCCATCCTGCGCTACAACGCCAACGAGCGGACCAACCACTGGATCGTCGCCCTCCTGTTCTTCATGGCCGGGCTTTCGGGGCTGGCGCTGTTTCACCCGGCGCTGTTCTGGTTAAGCCACCTGTTCGGCGGCGGGCCGTGGACGCGTATCCTGCACCCGTTCATGGGCGTGGCGATGTTCGTGTTTTTCCTCGGCCTGGTGTTCCGCTTCTGGCGTGCCAATTTCATCACCGCCAACGACCGCCTGTGGTTGCGTCGCATTGATCGGGTGATGGTCAACCGCGAAGACGGCGTGCCCCCCATTGGTAAATACAACGCCGGGCAGAAACTGCTGTTCTGGACGCTATTGCTGTGCATGCTGGTGTTGTTGATCAGCGGCGTGGTGATCTGGCGGGCCTATTTCAGTCACTTCTTTGATATAGGCTCGATTCGCCTGGCATCGCTTGCCCACGCACTGGCGGGCTTCGTGCTGATCCTCAGCATCATCGTGCACATCTACGCCGGTATCTGGATCAAGGGCTCGATCGGCGCCATGCTGCATGGCTGGGTCAGCCGCCCCTGGGCGCGCAAGCACCATGCGTTGTGGTACCGCGAAGTGACTGGCGACAAGACGCCGGGCGATCACGGACGAAAAGAAGGATGAGCGCTTGAGCACGATACTTGAACCCGGGCAGATCGAAGCGTCGGCGGTAGCGCCGCCGTTCCTGCACCTGCCCCCCGCCAATCTGTTCGAACTGCGCGCTGCGCGCCTTGAGCAACTGGCCGATGGCAATGCCCTTGGCGACTATCTGCGGCTGATCGCACGGTTATGCCGCATCCAGCAGCAGCTTGTGGATAACCCACCCGGTGGCATGCCGGTGGCCGAGGAGCGTCAACGCCTGTGCATAAATCATGGCTTGCCGCCGCTGGCGGCCGACAGCCTGGTGCGTGAAGGGCCGTGGCTTGTCTGGTTGCAGGCCCTGCTGGAGCACTTCAGCGGCGCTACAGGCGGCCCGTTGGGTGAAGCGTTGCAGGTGCTGCGCGGCAGCGATGACGACCAGCGCAAGGGCTGGGGCATTGCCTTGCTGGCGGGTCAATACGACGCGGTGCCTGCTGCATTGGTGCCGTTCCTTGGGGCCGCGCTCCAAGCGGCCTGGTCCAGTTGGTTGCTGGCACTGCCGACGCCGGAGCTTAAACCCGCCGGCAGCCTGGCCCAGTGCCCGGCGTGCGGTTCGCCGGCAATGGCCGGGGTGGTGCGTAACCGCGGCAAGCACAATGGCCTGCGCTATCTGTCCTGTTCGCTGTGCGCCTGTGAATGGCATGTGGTGCGGGTGAAGTGCGTGTACTGCGAGTCGAGCAAGGACTTGCGCTACACCAGTCTTGAGGATGACCGCCATGCGCCAGGCAAAGCGCCGCTGCGTGCGGAGTGCTGCCCAGGGTGCAATACGTACCTGAAGCAGAATTATCTGGAAAACGACGCTGCAGCCGAGGCGCTGGCCGACGACCTGGCCAGCCTGGCGCTGGATATGCGCCTGGACGAGGAGGGCTTCCATCGCCTGGCACCAAACCTGATGCTCGCGCCGGGTGGTGGCTGAGTGTCTACACTGAAACACCGTGTTGCCTGCTTCGCGGGTAAACCCGCTCCCACAGGTACTGCGCAAGCCTTGAATGCAGCGCGGAACCTGTGGGAGCGGGTTCACCCGCGAAGAGGCCAGTACAGACACCGGATTAGCCAAGGTAGTACCGCATGCCTTCAAGCCTCGCCAGCGACACCTCACGCCTGCCTTCCATCGACACCCTCCTGCGCCACCCGGCCGGCCTCGCACTGATCGACCGCCACGGCCGCGACGCGGTCCTGGCCACCCTGCGCCAGTTGCTCGACGACCTACGCGCTCCCGCCCGCAACGGTGAACTCACCCCCGCCGAACTGGCCCCCGAAATCCTCTTGGGCCGCACCGGCGAGCGCCTGGCCACCCAGCAACGCAGCCAGGTCCGCCGCGTGTTCAACCTCACCGGCACCGTACTGCACACCAACCTGGGCCGCGCCTTGCTACCGGAAGAAGCCATCGAGGCCATGCAGATCGCCGCCCGCTATCCGCTCAACCTGGAATTCGACCTGGCCACCGGCAAACGTGGCGACCGCGATGACTTGATCGAAGGCCTGATCCGCGAGCTGACCGGTGCCGAAGCCGTGACCGTGGTCAACAACAATGCCGCTGCTGTGCTGCTGGCGCTCAACAGCCTGGGCGCGCGCAAGGAGGGCATCATCTCCCGCGGCGAGCTGATCGAGATCGGCGGCGCATTCCGCATCCCCGACATCATGGCCCGTGCCGGCGTGAAGCTGCACGAGATCGGCACCACCAACCGCACCCACGCCCGCGACTACGAGGCTGCCATCGGCCCGCGCACCGGCTTGCTGATGCGCGTGCATTGCAGCAACTACAGCATCCAGGGCTTTACCACCCACGTGCCCACGGCCGAGCTGGCGCGCATCGCCCACCAACATGAGCTGCCGCTGCTCGAAGATCTGGGCAGTGGCAGCCTGCTAGACCTTACTCGCTGGGGCTTGCCCGCTGAACCCACGGTGCGCCAGGCGTTGGCCGACGGCGCCGATATCGTCACCTTCAGTGGCGACAAACTGCTGGGCGGGCCGCAAGCCGGGATCATCGTCGGTCGCAAGGACTTGATTGCCAGGATCAAGAAAAACCCGCTCAAGCGTGCGCTGCGCGTCGACAAAATCACCCTCGCTGCACTCGAAGCGGTGTTGGCGCTGTACCGTAACCCGGACCGCCTGGCCGAGCGCCTGCCCAGCCTGCGTCTGTTGACCCGCAGCCAGGCCGAGATACAGGCCCAGGCCGAGCGCCTGGCGCCTGGGCTCAAGGCTCTGCTCGGTGAGCAGTGGGCTGTCAGCGTGGAGCCGGCGCTGGGCATGATCGGCAGTGGAAGCCAGCCGGTGGCGCGCTTGCCCAGTGCCGCCCTGTGCCTGCGCCCGCAGGTATCGAAGAAGTTGCGAGGGCGCAGCCTGCATGTGCTGGAGCGGGCACTGCGTGGCCTGCCGGTACCGGTGCTCGGCCGTATCGATGACGACGCCCTGTGGCTGGACCTGCGCCAACTGGATGACGAAGCCCAGTGGCTGGCGCAGTTACCCGCCCTGCAGCTGGGGCCGGTGCAGTGATCGTCGGTACCGCCGGCCATATCGACCATGGCAAGACCGCACTGCTGCAGGCGCTGACCGGGCAGGCCGGCGACCAGCGCCAGGAGGAGCGTGCCCGCGGCATGACCATCGATCTGGGGTATCGCTACGCGGCGTTGGCCGAAGGTGCACCGCTGACTGGCTTCATCGACGTGCCGGGCCACGAGCGCTTTATCCACAACATGCTGGCCGGTGCCCACGGTATCGACCTGGTGTTGCTGGTGGTGGCTGCCGACGACGGGGTCATGCCGCAGACCCGCGAGCATTTGGCGATCATCGAGCTGTTGGGCATTCCTCAGGCTTTGGTGGCGATCAGCAAATGCGACCGGGTCGAGCCGGCGCGCGTGGCCGAGGTTCAGCTGCAAGTCAGCGAACTGCTGGCATCCGGGCCGTATGCCGGGGCGCAGCAGTTTCCATTGTCGAGCATCAGCGGGGAAGGCATGGCTGCGCTGCGTCAGGCCTTGCTGGAGGCCGAAGCAGCGGTGCGCAAGCGCAGCGATGGTGGCGGTTTTCGCCTGGCCGTCGACCGCGCTTTCGCGGTTACCGGTGCCGGCGTGGTGGTCACGGGCACGGCGCTGGCCGGGCGGGTCAGTGCCGGCGACACCTTGTTGCTGGGCAAGGCCGGCAAACCGGTGCGGGTGCGTGGCCTGCATGCGCAGAACCAGGCCGCGCTGGTGGCCGAGGCAGGTCAGCGGGTGGCGCTGAATATCACGGCCGAACGCCTGGGGCTGGAGCAGGTGCATCGGGGTGACTGGCTGGTGCCCGAGTGGCTGCATGCGCCCAGCGTGCGGGTGGATATCGAGCTGAACCTGCTGCCAGGCGAGCCCCGCACGTTTGAACATTTCAGCGCTGTACACGTGCACCTCGGCACCCAGGATGTAACGGCCCGCGTGGCCTTGCTCGAAGGCGAGTCCCTGGCGGCGGGCCAGCGCATGTTCGCCCAGCTGTTGCTCAATGCACCGTTGCAGGCCGTGCACGGCGATCGCCTGGTGCTGCGTGACCAGCGTGCCCAGCGCACCCTGGGGGGCGGCAAGGTACTGGACCCGTTTGCGCCAAGCCGACAGCGCCGCAGCAATGAGCGCCTGCGGCAGTTGCAGGTGCTACGAGATACCGAGGACCTGGAGCAGGCCCTGCCAGCACTGCTCGCCAGCGCGCCCGGTGGCATTGATCCCCAGCGGCTCGAGCGGCAGTTCAATCGCCCGCGCACAACTTGGCAATTGCCGGAGGGGGTATTGGTGGTGGCCACGCGGCAGGGCCAACTGCTGTTCGCCAACGTCCAGTGGCTGGCGCTGAAGCAACAGGTACTGGAGCAGCTGGCGCGGTTCCATGAGCAGGAACCTGACCAGCTTGGCCCGGACCGAGACCGCCTGCGCCGCTTTGCGGCCTTGCCCCTGGAGCGGCCGGCATTCGTCAGCCTGCT
The DNA here is from genome assembly GCF_000498395.2 of Pseudomonas putida S13.1.2. Taxonomy (NCBI): domain Bacteria; kingdom Pseudomonadati; phylum Pseudomonadota; class Gammaproteobacteria; order Pseudomonadales; family Pseudomonadaceae; genus Pseudomonas; species Pseudomonas putida. Next base: position 4,459,005 of record NZ_CP010979.1, on the reverse strand, counting down.
GGACGAACTGCTCCACGACGGCGCCATCGCCAGCAGCGGGCCGTGGATGCATCTGCCCGATCACAAGGTGCAGTTGAGCGAAGCCGACAGTGCGTTGTGGGCGCGCTTGCAGCCGAAGTTGCTGGACGGGCAGTACGATCCGCCCTGGGTCAGGACGCTGGCAAATGAGGAAAACTGCGCCGAAGCCGACGTGCGCCTGCTGCTGCGCAAGCTGGCTCGGCTCGGGGTGGTGCACCAGGTGGTGCGTGACTTGTTCTACCCAGAGGCGACACTACAGCGCATGGCAGAGCTGTTGCTGGGGCAGGCCAACGAAACGCCGATAGTGCAGGTGGCCGCGTTTCGCGATATGTTGGGCATCGGTCGCAAGCGCAGTGTGCAGATTCTGGAATATTTCGACCGCATCGGCCTGACCCGCAGGGTGGCCGACCAGCGTCACATCCGCGCCGACAGCGCCCTGGCCCAGCAACAGGCCAGGCACTGAGTTCAAGGAAGGCAATCGCGCCCGGTGGCGCGGCCGGGCTTCAAACCCGGTTGGGGACGGCAGCCGTTCCCGGGCAGGTTCGACTCCCGCTGCCTTCCGCCATTTTCATTCGCCTGTCGGGGCTCTACGGGGCGCTTCACAGCCCTTGGGACTTGCACGGTACCTGTGGGAGCGGGTTCACCCGCGAATAGGCCCTGAAGGGTGAAACCTAAGCCCGCTCCCCACACAGATCCAGGGCAAACCACTGTTCTGCGGTATCCACATCCAGCCCCGCCCCTAGCAGCGCAACCATCTTGCCCAGCGCCGCCTCACGGGTCATGCCACCGCCACTGACCAGCCCGGCCCCACGCAAGCGGTTACCCGCCGCATAGGTATCGAACACCACCGAACCCTCAGGGCACTGGCTGATCGCTGCCAGCATCACGCCGCGCTGGCGCGCTGCGCTAAGCACATCCAGTAGCGCCTGGTCATCCGACGGCCCGGTACCGCTGCCGTAGCACTCCAGCAGCAAACCCTGCACACCACTGTCGATCAAGGCCTGCAAGTGCGCGGCCTGCAGCCCGGGGAACACCGGCACGACTGCCAGGTTGACCGGCTGACGCGGCTGCTTGTAGCCAAGTGCGGCAGGGATAATATCGGCCCGCTCGCTGTCACGATGGCGCGGCAGCGCAGCAAAGGCATCGAACGCCTCGCTGCGCAACTTCGACGCCCGGCAGCCATGCAGCAACTGGCCATGGAAGTACAGTTGCACGCCATTTTCCAGGCCGGATTCGAAATGGTGCAACGCGCCGCACAGGTTGGCCCAGGCATCGCTATCTGCGGCGCCTGCCGGCAGCATCGAACCGGTCAGCAGCACCGGCACTGGCAGGCCCAGCAGCAAGAACGACAACGCCGCGGCGCTGTAAGCCATGCTGTCGGTGCCGTGCAGCACCAGCACACCATCATGGCCTGCCACATCCACGGCTTCGACGATGGCATCGCGCATCGCCAGCCAGTTGTGCTGCTGCATGTTGGCGCTGTCGAGCAGCGGGTTCAGCTCCTGAAGCGACCAGTGCACCTGGGGGGCATCGGCCATCTTGGCAAAGTGCTCACGCATCCGCGCTTCGAAGCCACCGGCTGGCGCCAGGCCCTCTGGGGTTTCGAGCATGCCGATGGTGCCACCGGTATAGAGAACGAGGAGATTCTTTACTGCACGCATGGAAAACATCCGTAGCGGTGAGCCGAGAAAGAAAAGCCGCCCGCGGAAGGGGCGGCTGGGCAGGGGAGGATATCAGCGCTGCGGCTGAGCCTGGACGGCTGCTTTGTCAGCGGCTGTTTCCACCTGCGGGTTGGCAGGCCAGGCATTGCGGTCCAGGTCCAGGTCGGCGAACTTGCTCGAGTCGAACACAGGCTGGCCGATACCGGCTTTGCGCTGGTCGTCGTAGTCACGCATCACGCGCAGGCCGACCTTGAACAGCAGGGCCAGGGCCACCAGGTTGACGAAAGCCAGGCAGGTCATGGTGATGTCGGCGAAGGCGAACACGGTCGACAGGTCTTGCATCGAGCCCCACACCACCAGTGCAAGCACCAGGCCACGGAACACCATCAGCACCACGCGGTTGCGGGTGAGGAACTGCAGGCTGTTCTCGCCCAGGTAGTAGTTGTAGAGGATGCAGGTGAACACGAACAGCGACAGCGCCACGCTGACGAACACACGGCCCCAGTCACCGACCACGGCGGCCAGCGAGTTCTGGGTCAGGACAATGCCGTCACCCTCGAAGCCCGGGGTGTAGAAGCCCGACAGCAGGATCAGCAGCGCGGTGCAGGTGCAGATCACGAAGGTATCGAGGAACACACTGAAGGCCTGAACCACGCCCTGGGCGCCCGGGTGTTTCACGGCTGCCACGGCGGCGACGTTCGGCGCACTGCCCAGGCCCGCTTCGTTGGCAAACACGCCACGCTTCACGCCCATGACGATGGCGCTGCCGAGCAGGCCGGCGAACGCGGGGTCGAGGCCGAAGGCGCTCTTGAAGATGGTTTCCAGCATGGCCGGCACGTGTTCGATCTGGGTGCCGATCACGTACAGGGTCACGCCGATGTAGGCCAAGGTCTTGATCGGTACCAGCAGGTCCGACACTGCGGCGATGCGCTTGATGCCGCCGATGAAGGTGATGGCCAGCAGCACTGCCAGGACGATACCGGTCTGGCTTGGGGCAAAGTCAAAGGCGTTCTGCAGCGAGTGGGTCACGGTGTACGACTGCAGGCCGATGAAGGCAAAGCCGTAGGTGACCAGCAGCAGGATCGAGAACACGATGGCCATGCTTTTGCGCTTCAGGCCGTGCTGGATGTAGTAGGCCGGGCCGCCACGGTACAGGCCGTCGCCGTCGGCGCGCTTGTAGACCTGGGCCAGGGTGCACTCGAAGAAGCTGCTGGACATACCCACCAGTGCGGTGACCCACATCCAGAACACGGCGCCCGGGCCACCCAGGGTCACGGCGATACCGACACCGGCAATGTTACCGGCGCCAACGCGGCCGGCCAGGCTGAGCATCAGGGCCTGGAAGGAGCTCAGCTGGCCTGCCTGGCCACGCAGCGATTCCTTGAAAACGGTGAACATGTGGCCGAAATGGCGGAACTGAACGAAACGCGAACGGATAGTGAAGTAGCTACCCAGCCCTACGATCAGCACGATGAGGAGTTTCCCCGAAAGGAAATCGTTGAGTACTTCGAGCATTGGAAAATGACCTCGATTCTTATTCTTCGTGTGGAATGACCAGCGGACGGCAGGCGCACCGCTATTCGTTGGGGCGAATGGTTGGCCATGACAAGAGTCGTTACAATTTCGCGGGTTGCTCTGACTTGATGCTAGTTGATGCTACAATGGCGTCATTCGCGTCACCTGGGTTCCGCACATGAGCGATCATTTCGCCACCAACCTCAAACTGGCTTGCAGCCACTACCGCTCTATCTCCGAAGTTTGCCGGCAGCTCTCGATCAACCGCGCTCAGTTCAACAAGTACCTGAGCGGGCAGAGCCGTCCGACGGCGTTCAACCTCAAGCGCATTGGCGATTTCTTCGGGGTCGAGGATTACGAACTGAACCTGCCGGCCGAGCAGTTCGCCCGGCTGATCGGCGCTCGGGTGTCCACCTTGGCCGAGCAGCCCAGCGACCCGATTAGCGAGCTGTTCCGCCCGCTGCATGATCATGCGGGCAACCTGTCGCGCTATTGCGGTTATTACTTCGAGTATTCCAACTGCATGTCGGTGCCGGGCACGATCCTGGTCTCGCTGGTGCACCTGTGGGAAGAGCGCGGCCGTTTCCTGTTCGAGCGCCAGGAGCGCCAGGAGCGTTCCAGTGCCACGGACCAGCATGCCGAGGTGCGCTGCCGCTACCTGGGCGCGGCGTTCCAGCTGCAGGACCGGGTGTTCCTCATCGACTACGAGTCGCTCACCTTCAACGAAATGAGCCAGACCATTCTCATCCCCAGCTTTAAAAGCCGCATCACCCGCCTGAACGGCCTCAAGGCCGGGGTTTCCAGCGGCGACCGGCGCAACCCGGCATGCACCCGGGTGGTGTGGGAGTACCTGGGCGAGGAGATCAATCGCATCAATGCCTATCGTCAGGTGAAACTGTACCGCCCGGATGATCCGCGAATAGATGATGATGTGCGTGAGCGGTTGAGTGTGGGGCCGTTGCGCAACAGTTTGTTCGAGATCGAGTAATGCTCAACAAGTCAGGCGTCTTCGAGGATGAATCCCGCCACGGCGCTGGCAACCTGATCCGCAATCGCTGGCGTACTGCGTAAGTGGGAAGCGATGCCATGGTCGCAGTCGGTAAGAAACAGGCATTGCAAATGGGCTGCTGGAACTGATTGCATCAGGGCCTGGGTAACTTCTTCAGGAATCGGGCTGTAGCGCTCGGCACCGGCCAGCCACAGGCTACCTGCACTGGTCCCTGGGCCTTTGCCGAATCGTTGTGAGTTGAGCCCGTCATACTCGCCAATCACCATCAGCACTCTGCCTTGGAACTGCTTGAGGAAGGCGTAGCTGTCGCTGTCCAGAAAGCCGTAGGGTTTGCTGATGGCTGTGGTGAATGCCGGGCCAAACGGCGCCCGGTGGGCATCATCTGGATAAACCGCTGGGCAGATCAACACGATCCTGTCCACTTGCGGCAACCGTGCTGCAAGTTTCAGCGTGATTGCCGCGCCCAGGCTGTGGCCGATCAGTGTTCGGCATCGAGGTGCGATATGCGTATGAAACCGCTGTGCCTCTTTGAGGTTGGTAGCCAGTGACGGTGCCACTGCGCCTGGCTCGCTGGCGAGGCTGTGACCAGAAAGATTGCCGGTGAGCGACCCGATGCCAGCGGCTTGCAAGCGATAGAGCAGTGGGTTGAGCCGGGTAAAGTCCGAGCGCGCGCCACCCAGCACCAATGCCGGCGCTGCGCGCTCGGTATCAGGTACCAGCAACCGGGCCTGTTGCTGGTAGTTGCCAAACGCTTCGTTGATAAACAGTTCTTTGCCCGGGGCGGGTTCGTCAAATTGCCATTTCAGACGCTGAGAAGATCCCTTTTGCAAGTGCATGGCGCCCTCTAGAAAAACTGATCGAGCCACTCGCCGAGTGGATTGCCCGTGTCGAGCAGTAGTTTGAATGCCATGATGATGCAGACACTGACCAGCAGCGGCTTTATGAGGCGAGAGCCGAAACGAACTGCGCAGCGCGCACCTAATTGTGCGCCCAGAAAGGCGGCAATCGCCATTGCCAGCGCCAGCGGCCAGATGATCGCTCCGCTGAGTAAAAATACTGACAACGCGCCCAGGTTGCAGGCTGCGTTCAAAAGCTTGCTGGTGCACACGGCTTGTATCAGCTGTTGGCCTAGTAGAACTACGCAGGCCAGCATGAAGAACGAGCCGACGCCAGGGCCGAAGATACCATCATAAAACCCAATGATTGGCGCAACCGTTACGCAGAACAGGCTACTCGATAACTTCGCCTTACGCGTTTGCTCATTCGGCTTTGGACTAAAGGCAAAGTAGATTGCTATCAGGATCAGCAAGGGTGGGACACATGCCTGCAAAAAGCTTTTGGGCACGTAGGTTATGGACAAGGCCCCCAAGGCCCCTCCAATAAACGACATCACCGCCATTGGGCTGCCTCGCCTCCAGTCGATCATGCCTTTTCGGGCGAAAGCGCATGTAGCCGAAACGGTAGCCGAAGCGGCTTGGACTTTATTCGTGGCAATTGCTGCCAAGGGCTCTATACCGGCGATAAATAGCACCGGGAGCGTGATCAAGCCTCCGCCTCCGGCGATCGCATCGAAAAAGCCGGCCATGAGTGCAACGAACGCGAGTATCAGAACAAGCGTCAAATCGAATTCGATCAGAGACATTGAACGTTCCTTGTACTTGTTGTGGGGAAGCTCCCCGGCTGGCAAGCAGGAGAGTCAACTATTCAATGCAGTTACGCCTCTGAGTGGAAGTCAGCTCTTTCCTGGTACGTAGTAGGATATTTCTCTGCGGGGCTGTGTCGTGGAGTGAATCCTCAGATCAGCGACCCCTGAGGCCTTGGCGAGGCTCGACGTTGGACTTCCCCGCCCGGAAACCGCAAAATGACCCCTTTCCTTCATCAACCTCTCGGATCTGCTGACTCTATGCGTATGCGCCTAATGCTGTTGGGTGGTGGCAATGCCCTCGGGCAAGCGCTGATTCGTCTTGGGGCCGAGGAGGACATTGCTTTCCTGGCGCCGCGCCCTCCCGAGAATGGCTGGACGCCGGCCAACCTCACCCAGTTGCTCGACGATCACCGCCCCGACGCCCTGGTCAACCTGGCCTATTACTTCGACTGGTTCCAGGCCGAGTCGGTCAGCGAGCAACGCCTGGCTCAACAGGAGCGGGCAGTGGAGCGGCTGGCAGAGCTGTGCCAGCACCACCAGATCACCCTGGTGCAACCTTCCAGCTACCGGGTATTCGATGGTTCGCGGGCAACGGCCTACAGCGAAAAGGACGAGCCCGTGCCGCTGGGGCTGCGTGGCCAGGCCTTGTGGCGCATCGAGCAGAGTGTGCGCGCGACCTGCCCGCAGCACGTACTGCTGCGCTTCGGCTGGTTGCTCGACGAGAGCATCGACGGCTCGCTGGGCCGCTTCCTGACCCGTGCAGAGCAGCCGCAAGAGCTGCTGCTGGCTGATGACCGGCGTGGCAACCCGACACCGGTCGACGATGCCGCACGGGTGATTCTGTCGGTGCTCAAGCAGCTCGATTGCAGTGCGCCGCTGTGGGGCACTTACCATTACGCCGGCAACGAGGCGACCACGCCGCTGGCGCTGGGCCAGGCTATCCTTACCGAAGCAGGCCAATACCGCCAACTGGCGGTGCAGGCGCCGACACCGCAGGCCCATGCCGCACGGCCGGATGCCAGCGAAGAACCGCAGCACGCGGTTCTGGCCTGCAAGAAAATCCTTCATACCTTCGGCATCAAGCCGCGCGCCTGGCGCGCAGGCCTGCCGCCTCTACTGGACCGGTTCTACCGCCATGGCTGACGCCCCCATCCTGATCACCGGCGGTGCCGGCTTCATTGGCTCCCACCTGTGCGATGCGTTGTTGGAAAAAGGCTACGCCGTACGCATTCTCGACGACTTCTCAACCGGCCGGCGGAGCAACCTGCAGGTTGGCCACCCACGGCTGGAACTGATCGAAGGCGATGTCGCCGACGCCGGGCTGGTCACGCAGGCTGCGGGAGGCTGCAGTGCTGTGGTGCACCTGGCGGCGGTGGCTTCGGTGCAGGCCTCGGTCGAAGACCCGGTGCGTACCCACCAGAGCAACTTCATCGGTACCCTCAACGTGTGCGAAGCCATGCGCGTGCACGGTCTGCGCCGGGTGCTGTTCGCGTCCAGTGCGGCGGTGTACGGCAACAATGGCGAGGGTGAATCGATTGCCGAGGACACGCCCAAGGCGCCGCTGACCCCCTACGCCGTGGACAAGCTGGCCAGTGAGCAGTACCTGGACTTCTACCGTCGTCAGCATGGCCTGGAGCCGGTGGTGTTCCGTTTCTTCAATATCTTCGGGCCACGGCAGGACCCGTCCTCGCCATATTCCGGGGTAATCAGCATCTTCTGCGAGCGCGCAGTGCAGGGCTTGCCGATCACCATCTTCGGCGATGGCGAGCAGACTCGCGACTTCCTCTACGTGGGCGACCTGGTGCAGGTGATGGTGCAGGCGCTGGAGCAGCCGCAGGTCGAGGAGGGGGCTGTGAATATCGGCCTCAACCAGGCCACCTCGCTGAACCAGTTGCTGGTGGCGCTGGAGAAGGTGGTGGGCAGCTTGCCGGCGATCACGCATGTGGCGGCGCGTGCCGGTGACATTCGCCATTCGCGGGCGGATAACCAGCGGCTGCTGGCGCGGTTCGAGTTTCCGCAGGCGACGCCGATGGTCGAGGGCCTGGCGCGGCTATTGGGTAAAGGCTGATTCCCTGGGGGCGCTTTGCGCCCCTATCGCGACGCAAGGCCGCTCCTACAACGACCGCGTAAAGCCAATGGACGTGCGGTCACTGTAGGAGCGGCCTTGTGTCGCGATGGGGTGCGCAGCAGCCCTAAAAATCACCCAGGCCGCACGACTCTGCGCAGGCAATCCTCGGCCCCGAGTACTCGCCCATCCACAGCCCGCACCTGCAAAGTCTCAAGCGCCTGCCCCGTGACACCCTCCACCAATTCAGAACGCGCTTCACCCGCCTCAAACAGATACCGCTCCCCCCACTGCCTAAAGCCAACCACCACCGGAAACACCGACCGCCCTTTCTCGGTCAGCACATATTCCTTGTAGGCACTGCCATCCGACGCCGGCTGTGTGATCAGCAACCCGCTTTCCACCAGCAGCTTGAGCCGCGAGGCGAGGATGTTCTTCGCCAGCCCCAGGTTCTTCTGAAATTCACTGAACCGCCGCAGGCCGTCAAAGGCATCGCGCAGGATCATGAGCGCCCAGCGATCACCCAGCACCTCCAGCGCCCGGGCTACGGGGCACTGCGCATTGTTTTCATCGAGCATGGCTCAAACCTGTGTTGATTACCTGGTTGCAGATTAAAACCACATTTGCTAAATAGCCAGTGTGTGGTTTCAAAACGAAACCAGATTGATAAGAGCGGTCCTATGAAGCCTTCGCTGACACGCTGGATAACGCTGTTGCTTGCCACCACCAGCGCCATGGCCGTGGCGACGGTTTACTTCGCCCAGCCTCTGCTTGAGTCGATGGCTACCGACCTGGGAGTGGCGCAGCAGCAGATTGGCTGGGTGGTCGGCGCGACCCAGGCGGGCTACGCCGTGGGTCTGCTATTGATCGTGCCCCTGGGGGACCTGGTCGATCGCAAGCGCCTGTTGCTCTGGCAGTTGCTGTTCTCGGCGTTGGCGCTGGTCGGTGTCGGCGTGGCGCCGAACTGGGCAATGTTGCTGTTGGCGCTGGCCATCACCGGGTTGATGGCAGTCATGGTGCAGGTGATGGTGGCTCACGCCGCGAGCCTGGCCTCACCGGGCCAGCAAGGGCAGGCGGTAGGCACCGTCACCAGTGGTGTGGTGTTGGGCATTCTGCTGGCACGCCTGGTGTCGGGCGGGTTGGCTGATCTGGCCGGTTGGCGCAGTGTTTATCTGGTCGCCGCAGGGCTATTGATGTTGCTGGCCCTGGTGCTGTGGCGCAGCCTGCCCGGTGGGCGGCCGATGGGGCAGCGGCCGGGTTACCGGGCGCTGATCGTGGCCCAGTTCAGTTTGTACCGGCACGACAGGTTGCTGCGCCAGCGCGGCGTGTTCGGGGTGTTGATCTTCGCCGCGTTCAGTGTGCTGTGGAGTGCCATGGTCATGCCGCTCAGTGCTGCGCCGTTGCTGCTGAGCCATACCGAGATCGGCCTGTTCGGCCTGGCAGGTGTGGCGGGCACATTGGCGGCTGCGCGCGCCGGTCGCCTGGCAGACCAAGGGCAGGGGGAGCGCACCACCGGGCTGGCGCTGGCCCTGCTGACGCTGTCGTGGTTGCCCACGGCCTTTGTCGGGCATTCGCTGATGGCCTTCGTGCTGGGTGTGCTGATGCTGGACTTTGCCGTGCAGGCGGTGCATGTCACCAACCAGAGCCTGTTGCTGGCGGGGCGTGGTGAGATGGCCAGCCGCTTGATTGGCGCCTACATGTGTTGCTATTCGCTTGGCAGCGGGTTGGGGGCGGTGCTGGCGGGCTGGGTGTTTGCCCATTGGGGCTGGGCTGCGGTGTGTGGGCTTGGCATGGCCATCAGCGCGGCCGCGCTGGGTTACTGGCTATGGCTGCAACGCGCGAGGGCGGCCGAAGCCGCCCTGCAGTGTTCAGGTCAGAACTTGTAGCCAAGGCCGACCATGTACACCCACGGGTCGACGTCGACGTCGACCTTGGTCTTGCTATAGCCAAGCGCGGTCGGGCCGTTGACGCTGGCCTTGGTGTCGATGTCGACATACCAGACCGAGGCGTTGACCAGCAGGTTGTCGGTCAGCATGTAATCCATGCCCAGTTGGCCAGCAATACCTACCGAATCCTGCAGCTTGAGGTTGCTGAAGCCTTGTTGCTTGCGTGCGCTGCTCAGGTCTTCGTCAAAGAACAGGGTGTAGTTGATACCCACGCCGGCGTACGGCTGGAAGCGCGAATTTGGCTCCATCGGGTAGTACTGCAGCGACAGGGTCGGTGGCAGTTGCTTGATGTCGGCCAGCTTGCCGTCCAACCCGCCGCCCAGGCCTTTTACGCCGACGGTGTGCTTGAACGGGGTGGCTGCCAGCAGCTCCAGGCCGATGTGGTCGGTGAGCATGTAGGCAAAGGTCAGGCCCAGCTGGGTGTCGCTGTCCAGGGTCGCCTTGGTGCCCGACACCTTGTTGCCGTCGAACTTCAGGTCGCCGCTGCTCTCGTTCGGGGCAGTGGTGATGGCGCCTGCGCGCAGAATCATGTCCCCCGCCTGATAGGCGTGGGCGGCAGGGGCGGCGAGCGCAAGGGCCACAAGCGAGGCGCCGAGCAAGGACTTGTTCATGGAAGCTCCCAAAGGACGTTATTAATCGAGTAGTCCAATGGTACGGAGGTGGTTAAACAGAAAGTTTGACCCAGCTCAAAGAAGCGTCTTCACGAATTCGAAACAGTTCTCATCTCAGCTCATAAACGTATATTTTCTCGGCTTCCATCTGGTAGCCGGCGTCGGCCAGTTCGCTGCTGGAGGCTCTAACCTGCATCTTTCCCTCGATCCAGTAGGGCTGGTAGAGGTCTTCGACGCGCACGCCCATCTCGCTGAAAATATGCACGATCTGGTTCGACGGTGGCGGCGGCACGTGGATGCACGCACCGTAGTAAGGGACCAGCAGGAATTCGGTGGTGCGGCCTTCTTCGCTGACCTCCAGTGGCACGATGTAGCCCGGCAGCTTGACCTGCTGGCCGTCGAGACCCTTCACCACTGGGGCATCGGGGGCTTGCTGGCGCGCGGGTGGGGCGGATTCGGCAGACAGGGCGTTGCTGAGCTGTGACATGTCGTGCAGCGGCGCCAGTTGTGGCGGGATGACCGGGGCGCCTTCGGGGATCAGGGCGGGCCAGTCCAGCTCCTTGGGTTCGGCGGCCCATAGCGGCATCGCTACCAGCAACAGCAGGGCCAGCAGCATGCGCATGGCCGGCCTCTTCGCGGGCATGCCCGCTCCCACAGGTCCTCTGCAAGGCCTGAGGCTTGTGGAGAACCCTGTGGGAGCGGGCGTGCCCGCGAAGCAGGCGGTGAGGTGTCTGATCATTACGCGCACTCAAAGGTGTATGGACAGGCCATCGGCCAGCGACTGCCGATAAGCCCGCCACGCCGGCACGCTGCCCATGAGCAACGCCGCCCCCAGGATGATAGCCAGCAAGGTCCATTCATGTGCGCTCGGCAAGGCCAGTGGCAGATACAAGCCATAGTTGGCCTGCACGAACCCCTGCGCCAGGGCAATCCCCGCATACAGCAAGCCAAGCCCGGCCACGATCCCGACCGCTGCCAGTGACAGCGCCTCCAGTACCAGCAGCCCCGCGATATGCCACGGCCTGGCCCCGACCGAACGAAGGATCGCCATCTCCCGGCGGCGCTCGTTGAGGCTGGTGAGAATAGCCGTGAGCATGCCGATCAGACCGGTCAATACCACGAACAGCGACACCACGAACAACGCTTGTTCCGCCGTGCCCATCAGGCTCCACAGCTCTTGCAGGGCCACACCTGGCAGGATTGCCAACAAGGGCTCGCTGCGGTACTCGTTGATCTCGCGCTGCAGGCTGAAGGTCGCGATCTTGTTGTTCAGGCCCAGCATGAACGCGGTAATGGCGGCAGGTTGCAGGTCCATCGTGCGTGCCTGGTCGGCGCTGATGCGCCCGGCGCCTCGGGCCGGGACGCCGTTGTGCCAGTCGATATGGATGGCCTCCATACCGCCCAGGCCGATATGCAGGGTGCGGTCTACCGGTGTGCCGGTGCGCTTGAGCACACCGACCACGGTGAACGGCTTGTCGTCATGCTTGACCAGGCTGATGGCTGCCACGCCGTGGGCCAGCACCAGCTTGTCACCCAGCTTGTAGTGCAACGCCTCGGCCACTTCGGCACCGAGCACCACCTCGAACGGGTCGCTGGCAAACTCACGCCCCTGGCTCAGTTCCAGATGCTGGCGGCGGCCGTACTGGTAATGGCTGAAGTAATCCGTCGTGGTGCCCATCACCCTGTAGCCGCGGTGCGAGTCGCCCAGCGAGATAGGGATCGCCCACTTCACGCGCGGGTCCTGTGCATAGTGCTGGAAGCTGTCCCAGCGGATGTTGTTGGTGGCGTTGCCAATGCGGAACACTGAATACAGCAGCAGGTTCACCGAACCGGAGCGGGCACCGACGATCAGGTCGGTGCCGCTGATGGTGCTGGCGAAGCTGGCGCGCGCTTCTGTGCGAACACGTTCCACCGCCAGCAGCAGGCACACTGACAGGGCGATGGCGAAGGCGGTGAGCAAGGCGGTGAAGCGGCGGTTGGCCAGGCTGGCCAGGGCAAGGCGGAGCAGGTACATCAGGCCTCCCGGGGCTTGGCGGCGCGGTTGAGGTCGGCCAGGGAAAGGTGACGGTCGAACAGTGGCGCCAGGCTCTGGTCGTGGCTGACGAACAGCAGGCTGGCACCGGCGGCGCGGCATTCATCGAACAGCAGGCGGATGAACGCTTCGCGTGTGTCGGCATCCAGCGCCGAGGTCGGTTCGTCGGCAATCACCAGTTCTGGCTGGCCGATCAGGGCGCGTGCGGCGGCGACCCGCTGTTGCTGGCCGATCGACAGGCTGTCGGCGCGGCGGGCGAGCAGGGCGGGGTCGCCCAGGCCAAGGTGGGCCAGCAGCGTGCAGACCGCCTGGTCGACACTGCCATGGCGCTGTTCGGCGCGGGCCTTGCGGCTGCGCGAGAAATGGCAGGGCAGCTCGACGTTTTCACGTACCGAGAGGAATGGCAGCAGGTTGAACTGCTGAAAAATGTAGCCCGTGTGATCGACCCGAAAGCGGTCACGGGCACCCTGGCCCAGCTGGCCGAGGTCCTGCCCGAGCAACTGAATGCTGCCTTGGGCCGGCACGTTCACCCCGCCCAGCAGGCCCAGCAACGTGGTCTTGCCACTGCCGCTGGGGCCCTTGAGGAACAGGGCTTCACCGGCGTCCAGGTGGAATGCCGGAATATCCAGCAGCGGCGGCTGACCTGGCCAGGCGAACACCAGGTCATGCAGTTCGATCAACGGCTGGCTCATTCAGAAGGCGACCGCGGCCTTGGCCGGCGTGGTTTCCACGCCTTTCTGGCCGTTGGGGCCGATCAGTTGCACGTTGACTTTCTGGGTGGCCGGGAAGGCCTTGAACAGAGGCGCCAGGTCCACCTGTGCCAGTTTGTCGGGGTTGGCGCAGGTCAGCTGGTAATGGGCACCGATGTCGCTGTGCGGGTGGCCATGCGCGTGCTCATCGTCGTCGTCGGCTTTCGGGGCATCACCGAACAGCGGGCTTTCCAGCTCCTGCTGTTCCTCTTTGCAGTTTGCTGCTGCAGAAAGGCCGAACAGCTTGAGCGGTTGTTCGAGTTGCTGGCGCACGGCAGCAACCTTGGCCTTGTCGGCATCGCTGCTGGCGGCATGCTCGAAGCCCACCAGGTTCATCGCCGGGCTGTCCAGCTCCAGCTCCAGGGTGTTGCCATCGAGCACGACGTTGAGCTTGGCCACGCCATGCTCGTGGGCGCCCAGCGTGCCATGGGCGTGATCATGATCATGGTCGTCATCGTGGGCATGGGCCACGGCCAGTGGCAGCAAGGCGAAGGGCAGGGCGAGCAGCAGACGACGCATGGACGACTCCGGGGCGGGCTGGAAGATTGGGTAATGTTATAACAACTTTTCTGCGCGCCGCCAGCCTGCGTGGCTAAGGTTTCATGTTGCGGTAGCATGGCTGCATTGACCTGGGCTCAAGGAATGCATCATGAGAATTCGTGGACAGATTGGTGACTGGCCGGTGGACCTGACCATCGAGTTGGCGCCTGAAGAGTGGGCGCAACTGGGTAAGCAAATCGAGGTGCCTGTGGCGGCGCAGGGGGCTGCGACGCCTACTGTTGCTGCACCGCGCCAGGACGACGGGCAATGGGCCGCAGCGCGTGAAGTGTTGCGCCTTGCCGGGCAGATGAGCGGGCCGGAGTTGCTGGACCGGCTGGAAGGGCTGGCGGGAAGCACGGCGGCGGGCAAGCGGCTGCTGGTGCGCTTGCGGCACAGCAGTGAGGTGAAGGTGGAAAGTGGCGTGGATGCGCCGGTCTATCACTGGGTTGGGTGAATTGGTATTGCCTGTTCTGGCCTCTTCGCGGGCGCGCCCGCTCCCACAGGATTTCACCGCACTGGGGAGCTGTGCAGCACCTGTGGGAGCGGGCGTGCCCGCGAACGAGGGCGAAGCCCTCGCAAATGCCATCAGGTCAGAACATCGCCGCCGACAGCTTGCGGCGATAAACGCCCACCAGCGGGTGATCCCCCCCCAGCAACTCGAACACCTGCAGCATCGCCTTCTGCGGCAGCCCGTTCTCGTAGCCACGGTTACGCTGGAACAGCTTCAGCAGCCCATCCAGCGCCGCCTCGTACTGCTGGCGCGCCAGTTGCTGAATGCTCAGCTGGTAAGCCGCCTCGTCATCCTGCGGGTTCTGCGCCAGGCGGCTTTTCAGGTCTGCCACTTCCGGCAGGCTGGCGGCCTGGCGCAGGAAGGTCAGCTGGGCCTTGGCACCGGCCAGCGCAGCCTTGTGCTCGTCGGTCTTGACCGCATCCAGCACCACCTGGGCCTCGCCCAGTTCACCGCGCTCGGCCAGGCAGCGGGCGTACAGGATCAGCGCCTCGGCATTGCTGTTGTCTTCACCCAGCAGCGCCTGCAACAGCGCTTCGGCTTCGGCAAAGCGGCTTTCGGCAAACAGCGCCTTGGCCTGCTCCAGCGGCGAAGCGGTGGGGGCGGCGGGCATCTGCACGTGCGGCTCGAGCATGGCGCGAATCGCCGATTCCGGCTGAGCCCCGGCAAAACCGTCCACCGGCTGGCCGTCCTTGAACAGCACTACGGTCGGGAGGCTGCGGATGCCGAACTGGGCAACCACCTGTTGCTCCACGTCGCAGTTGATCTTGGCCAGCAGCAGCTCGCCCTGGTAACCCTCGGCGATCTTGGCCAGCAACGGCATCAGTGCCTTGCAGGGTGCGCACCACTCGGCCCAGAAGTCCACCAGCACCGGCTTGTGGAAGGAGTTCTCGATTACCAGTTGCTGGAAGTTGGCATCGGTAGCGTCGAAAATGTAAGGCGTGTCTTGGGTCATCGCGACTCTCGCAAACTCGTGAATGGCACCACTATAAGGCGTCGCGGCTGGCGTGGTACAGGCTGACCCTGCGGAATTCGTGTGGCTCGGCCAGGTCCGGCAGGGTCAGCGCTTCGAGCACGCCCAATTGCTGGTACAGCGGGTGGCTGAAGTCGCGTACCCGCGAGTCCGCCACCAGCGCCTGGCGGCCGCGGCCGAGGAAGGCGTCCAGCAGCGGCAGGTTGGCGCGGTCGTACAGCACATCGGCGACCAGGATCAGGTCGAAGCGGTCGTCTTCGGCAAAGAAGTCACTGCTGTAACTCAGCTCGACCCCGTTCAGCGCGGCGTTGGCGCGGCAGGCATCGAGGGCCAGCGGGTCGAGGTCGCAGGCCACCACTTCCAATGCACCGGCGCGCGCGGCGGCAATACCGGCGATACCTGAGCCGGCACCAAAGTCCAGCACGCGCTTGCCGGCCACCCACTCCGGGCGCTCGGCCAGGTACCGGGCCATGGCCAGGCCACTGGCCCAGCAAAAACTCCAGTAGGGCGGCTCTTCAAGAATGCGCCGGGTTTCGTCGCTGCTGAAGGCGCGGTCCATGTTCTGGTCGTCGATCAACCACAGCTTCAGGTCACAGCCGGGCAGCTCGCTGACGATCAGGCGCGCTTCGCCGATCAGGCCGCTGAGGGCCTGCTGCAGGGCCAGCGGCGCCACTTACGGCGCCTTCTCGAAACGCAGCGGGCCGGTGGCCTGGGTCTGGGCTTGGGTAATGCGCACGGGGGGCAGGTGCATGATCAACTGGCCGGAACGGCTGGCGCGGCCACGCAGCTCGACCCGCGCACCGGCCGGGAAGGCTTCGGGGTTGAAGCGCAGGTGATAGGGCAGGGCCTGGCCGGTGCCGGTCAGGTTGCTGCTGGCCAGCAGGCGTTGCGGGCGGCCACGTTCATCGATGACCAGCAAGGCCAGTTCCACGTCGGCACCGGCCGGGATTTCCAGCAAGGTGCCGCTCAGCTCGCGCTGGTAGGCCGGCAGCGGGCCCAGTACTTCGGCCGGTTTGGCCGAGCGGGTTGGCGTGGGCGCCGGGGGCGTATCGGTTTTCGGCCTGTCGCTGCCGCAGGCAGCGAGCAGGGCGGCGCAGCACAGCACGACGAGCGCTCGGTAGTGCATGGGGTTGTCCTTCGCGGGCAGATTTCCCATGGATGTTAACCCCTTTGGCTTGTCTTGCCAGTGCAATGCGCTACCATGGCCCTCCCTTTTTTTGTTGCCTGCCACCATGCACTGTCCCTTTTGCGGTGCCAACGACACCAAGGTCATTGACTCTCGCCTCGTTGCCGAGGGCGAGCAGGTGCGCCGCCGCCGCGAATGCGTGGCCTGTGGCGAGCGCTTTACCACTTTCGAAACCGCCGAGCTGGTGCTGCCCCGGCTGATCAAGCAGGACGGTACGCGCCAGCCTTTTGACGAAGAAAAGCTGCGCGCCGGCATGCAACGGGCGCTGGAAAAGCGCCCGGTCAGCGTCGAGCGCCTGGAAGCGGCGCTGGCGCACATCAAGAGCCGCTTGCGTGCCACGGGCGAGCGCGAAGTCAAATCGCTGGTGGTGGGTGAAATGGTCATGGCCGAGCTGCGCAAGCTCGACGAAGTGGCCTATATCCGCTTTGCCTCGGTGTACCGACGCTTCCAGGATCTGGACGAGTTCCGCGAAGAAATCGACCGCCTGGCCCGTGAGCCGGCTAAAGAGTGAACATGCCCAGCCAAGCCGCCATCCTTGACGCCCACTACATGGCCCGCGCGCTGGAGCTGGCGCGCAAGGGCCTGTACACCACCCACCCGAATCCGCGCGTTGGCTGCGTGATCGTGCGCGATGGCGAAGTGGTCGGCGAAGGCTGGCACGTGCGTGCCGGCGAGCCGCATGCCGAAGTGCATGCCCTGCGCCAGGCCGGTGAGCGTGCCCGTGGCGCCTGTGCCTACGTTACCCTTGAACCGTGCAGCCACCATGGGCGCACGCCGCCGTGTGCCGAGGCGCTGGTCAAGGCCGGTGTGGCGCGGGTGGTGGCAGCCATGCAGGACCCTAACCCGCAAGTGGCGGGGCAAGGCCTGCGGCGCCTCGCCGAGGCCGGTATCGAGGTGGCCAGTGGCGTGCTCGAAGCCGAGGCCCGCGCACTCAACCCGGGCTTTCTCAAGCGCATGGAAACTGGCCTGCCGTTCGTGCGCGCCAAGTTGGCCATGAGCCTGGATGGCCGCACCGCCATGGCCAGCGGCGAAAGCCAGTGGATTACCGGCCCGGCTGCCCGTTCGGCGGTACAGCGCCTGCGCGCCCGCTCCAGCGTGGTGCTGACCAGCGCTGCCAGTGTGCTGGCCGACAATGCGCGGATGACCGTGCGTGGCACCGAGCTGGGCCTGGATGCCGAAACCACAGCCCTGGCTCTCAGCCGTACGCCGCTGCGCGTACTGGTCGATGGCCGCCTGCGCCTGCCACTGGATGCGCCGTTCTTCCAGGCCGGCCCGGCACTGGTGGTGACCGCTGTCGCAGATGACCCGCGCTATGCCGCTGCCGGCCACGAATTGTTGAGCCTGCCAGGTGACAATGGTCAGGTCGACCTGCCGGCGCTGCTGCAGGCCCTGGCGGCCCGAGGCGTCAACGAAATCCTGCTGGAAGCCGGTGCAGGCCTGGTCGGTGCCTTTGCCCGCCAAGGCCTGGTCGACGAGTACCAGCTGTTCGTCGCCGGCACCTTCCTCGGCTCCCAGGCCCGCCCGTTGCTGGACTGGCCGCTGGACAAGATGAGCGAAGCGCCGCGATTGAAAATTACCGAAATGCGCGCAGTGGGCGATGACTGGCGGGTCACGGCCATCCCCCTGCCGGCGCCCGGCGTATAATGCCGGGCTTGCCCCGTGCAAACCGTTTTTGAGGAAGACCCCATGTTCACCGGCATCATCGAATCCATTGGCACCATCCGCAGCCTCACCCCCAAAGGTGGCGATGTGCGTGTCTACGTCGAAACCGGCAAGCTCGACCTGGGCGACGTCAAGCTCGGTGACAGCATCGCCGTCAACGGTGTATGCCTGACCGCCGTCGAGCTGCCGGGCAATGGCTTCTGGGCCGACGTCAGCGTCGAAACCCTCAAGCGCACCGCGTTCATCGACCTCAAGAGCGGCAGCAAGGTCAACCTGGAAAAGGCCCTGACCCCCACCACCCGCCTGGGTGGGCACCTGGTCAGCGGCCATGTCGACGGCGTCGGCGAAATCATCTCGCGCAGCGATAACGCCCGCGCCATCCAGTTCCGTGTGCGTGCACCCAAGGAGCTGGCCAAGTACATCGCCCACAAGGGTTCGATCACCGTCGACGGCACCAGCCTGACGGTCAATGAGGTCAATGGCGCCGAGTTCGAGCTGACCATTGTCCCGCACACCCTGTCCGAAACCATCATGGCCGACTACCGCGCAGGGCGTCGGGTAAACCTTGAGGTCGACCTGCTGGCCCGTTACCTGGAGCGCTTGCTGCTGGGTGACAAGGCTGCCGAACCGAGCAAGGGCAGTGGCATTACCGAAAGCTTCCTGGCCGCCAACGGCTTCTTGAAATCCTGATTGAGAAGGGGGTGCCGCGTGGCGCTCAACAGCATCGAAGAACTGGTCGAAGACATCCGCCAGGGCAAAATGGTCATCCTCATGGATGACGAAGACCGCGAGAACGAAGGCGATATCATCATGGCAGCCGAATGCTGCCTGCCCGAGCACATCAACTTCATGGCCAAGCACGCCCGTGGCCTGATCTGCATGCCGATGACCCGTGAGCGTTGCGAAACGCTGAAGCTGCCGCTGATGGCGCCGCGCAATGGCTCGGGCTTCGGCACCAAGTTCACCGTGTCGATCGAAGCCGCCGAAGGCGTCACCACTGGCATTTCCGCCGCCGACCGTGCACGCACCGTGCAGGCCGCCGCAGCGAAGGACGCCAAGGCCGAAGATATCGTCAGCCCTGGCCACATCTTCCCGCTGATGGCCCAGCCGGGCGGTACCCTGGCCCGCGCCGGCCACACCGAAGCTGCCTGCGACCTGGCGCGCATGGCCGGTTTCGAGCCAAGCGGCGTGATCTGCGAAGTGATGAACGACGACGGCACCATGTCGCGCCGCGCCGAGCTGGAAGTGTTCGCCGCCGAGCACGGCCTGAAGATCGGCACCATCGCCGACCTGATCCACTACCGCATGATTCACGAGCGCACCGTGCAGCGTGTGTCCGAGCAGCCGGTGGAAAGCGAGCTGGGCGAGTTCAACCTGGTCACCTACCGCGACGCGGTGGAAGGCGACGTGCACCTGGCCCTGACCCTGGGCAAGATCTGCGCCGAAGAGCCGACCCTGGTGCGGGTGCACAACATGGACCCGCTGCGCGACCTGCTGCTGGTCAAGCAGCCAGGCCGCTGGAGCCTGCGTGCTGCCATGGCCGCCGTGGCCGAGGCCGGCAGCGGCGTGGTATTGCTGCTGGGCCACCCGCTGGACGGCGACGTGCTGCTGGCGCACATCCGCGAAAGCGCGGGCGATGCGCCGACCAAGGCACCGACCACCTACAGCACCGTGGGTGCCGGTTCGCAGATCCTGCGCGACCTTGGTGTGCGCAAGATGCGCCTGATGAGTTCGCCGATGAAGTTCAACGCGATATCCGGATTCGATCTGGAAGTTGTAGAATACGTGCCCTCCGAGTGACTTGAGGCGGCATTGACGCCCTCTGCTCGAGTCCAGACCCCTGTCGAGGCCGCTTGTATGCGGCCTCGCTCTTGAAGATGAGAATATCGGAATGACCCTGAAGACCATCGAAGGTACCTTCATCGCCCCCAAAGGTCGCTATGCTTTGGTGGTTGGCCGCTTCAACAGCTTCGTCGTTGAAAGCCTGGTAAGCGGTGCCGTTGATGCCCTGGTACGCCACGGTGTCAGCGAAAGCGACATCACCATCATCCGTGCCCCGGGCGCATTTGAAATCCCGCTGGTAGCACAGAAGGTCGCCCAGCAAGGCGCCTACGACGCGATCATCGCCCTGGGCGCCGTGATCCGTGGTGGTACCCCGCACTTCGAATACGTGGCGGGCGAATGCACCAAGGGCCTGGCCCAGGTGTCCATGGAGTTCGGTGTTCCGGTGGCCTTCGGCGTACTGACCGTCGACTCCATCGAACAAGCCATCGAGCGTTCCGGCACCAAAGCCGGCAACAAAGGTGCTGAAGCTGCCCTGTCCGCACTGGAAATGGTCAGCCTGCTGGCGCAGTTGGAGGCCAAGTGATTAGCGACGAAAGCGATCGTTTCAACCCGCGCGATCCAAAACCTGCGGATGCCGGCAAGCCCTCGAAAAGCGCCAAGCGCCGCGAAGCCCGCAAGCTCGCGACCCAGGCACTGTACCAGTGGCACATGGCGCAGCATTCGCTGAACGAGATCGAAGCGCAGTTCCGGGTGGATAACGATTTCACCGATGTCGACGGTGCCTATTTCCGTGAAATCCTGCATGGGGTTCCGGCAATCAAGGGCGAAATCGACAAGGCGCTGGTGCCTTGCATGACCATGACGCTGGAAGAGCTCGACCCGGTCGAGCTGGCCGTGCTGCGTCTGTCCACCTGGGAGTTCATCAAGCGCGTCGACGTACCGTACCGCGTAGTGATCAACGAAGGTGTCGAGCTGGCCAAGGTCTTCGGTGCCACCGACGGCCACAAGTTCGTCAACGGCGTGCTGGACAAACTGGCACCGTCGCTGCGTGAAGCCGAAGTCAAGGCGAACAAGCGCTGATTCTGGCGCTGCCGAGCCATGGGTGAGTTCGAGCTGATCAACCATTACTTCGCCGCCGCGCCCTGTGCGCAGGGCGGCGAGGGCGTGGCCCTGGGTATCGGCGACGACTGCGCCCTGCTGGCTCTTCCCCCTGGTGAGCAACTGGCGGTGTCGACCGACACCCTGGTCGCCGGGGTGCATTTTCCCGCTGTCTGCGATCCGTTGCTGCTTGGCCAGCGTTCGTTGGCCGTGGCCGCCAGTGACCTGGCCGCCATGGGCGCGACCGCGATCGGCTTCACCCTCGCCCTGACCTTGCCTGACGTGGGCCCTGACTGGCTGGCGGCCTATGCTGATGGCCTCAGCCGCATGGCCCACCGTTGCCGCATGAGCCTGATCGGGGGTGACACTACCCGGGGCCCGCTGAGCATCACGGTTACCGTGTTTGGCCGCGTGCCGGCAGGCCAGGCGTTGCGCCGTAGCGGTGCACGGCCAGGCGACCTGCTGTGCGTCGGTGGTGTGCTGGGCAAGGCGGCCGGCGCGCTGCCGCTGGTGCTGGGCGAGCGCGAGGCGCCGGCCGAGCAGGCCGATCCGCTGCTGGCCCATTACTGGTCGCCAATGCCGCAGCTCACCCTCGGCACGTTGCTGCGTGGCCGGGCCACGGCGGCGCTGGACATCTCCGACGGCCTGCTCGCAGATTGCGGGCACATCGCCAAGGCGTCCGGCGTTGCGCTGGAGGTGAACCTGGCCCAGGTGCCAGTGTCTCCTGCTGTAGAGGCGTTCCTCGGGCGCGAAGCGGCCGTGCAGGCCGCCCTCGCCGGTGGCGACGATTACGTGCTGGCCTTCACGCTGCCGCCTGAGGCGCTGGCGCCCCTGGCTGACCTCGGCCTGGTCGAGGTGCATACCATTGGCCGTGTGCTCGAAGGGCAGGGTGTCACCTTGCGTGACGCGCAGGGCCGGGACATCACCCCCGTTCAGCGGGGCTATCAACACTTTAGGGAGACACCGTGACCGATCACCCCAATCAGGTGCCTGCGGAGTTTGTTCCGCCTTCGGTCTGGCGCAACCCGTGGCACTTCATCGCTTTTGGCTTCGGTTCCGGTACCTTACCCAAGGCCCCGGGCACCTGGGGCTCGCTGGTGGCCATACCGTTCATCCCGTTGTGGCAGCTGTTGCCTGACTGGGGCTACTGGCTGTTGCTGGGCGTCAGCATGCTGTTTGGCTTCTGGTTGTGCGGCAAGGTCGCCAATGACTTGCGCGTACACGACCATGAAGGCATTGTCTGGGACGAGATCGTCGGCATGTGGATCACCCTCTGGCTGGTGCCAGAAGGCTGGCAGTGGCTGCTGGCAGGGTTCCTGATGTTCCGCTTCTTCGACATCCTCAAGCCATGGCCGATCCGCTGGATCGACCGCCATGTGCACGGGGGTGTCGGTATCATGCTCGACGATATCCTGGCCGGCGTGTTTGCCTGGCTGGGCATGCAGGTTCTGGTGTGGGCGGTTGCCTGAACAGGGAGCGCGTGAATGGCCATAAGGGCTTTGCTGTTGGCAATGCTGCTGAGCGTTGCCCCATGGGTGGCAGCTGCTGAGGGCGTGCCGAAGCAGATCCACCTGGTCAGCGAAGAGTGGCTCGATTACACCAACGCTGACGGTACCGGGGTGGCCTGGGACGTACTGCGCAAGGTGTTCGAGCCGGCAGGGGTCAAAGTGGTGGCCCAGAGCGCGCCCTACAGCCGTGCAGTCGGGCTGGTCAAACGTGGCGAAGCCGATGCCTGGGTGGGCTCGTACAAGCAAGAAAACAACGACAACCTGTACCCGCGCTGGCACTTCGACATGGACCACATCTACGCCCTGGGGCTGGCCAGCAAACCTGTGCCTACTGCGCAGAATGTGGGCAAGTATCGCCTGGCCTGGGTGCGTGGCTACGACTACGGCAGCTACCTGCCAGACGTGCATGAATACCGTGAAATTCAGCGCCGCGAAGGCATTCTGCCGATGCTCGAGCATGACCGTGTGGACTTCTACATCGATGCACAGACCGAAGTCGATTATGTCCTGAGCCAGTCATCCCAGCCCGAGCGCTTCCGCCGTACCCATGTGGCCGAGTTACCGCTGTACCTGGCGTTTGCCCGCAACGGCCAGGCCAAGGCGCTGTGTGACCTGTTCGACAAGCGCATGGACGAACTGGTGCGCAGTGGCGAGCTGAAGCCGATTTTCGAGCACTGGAAACAGCCGTATCCTTTCGGCCCTGATAGCCGCCCGCATTAGCATTCAGAGGGCTTGCGCGGTCCCTGAAGGAGCGGGTTTACCCGCGAACACCGGCGGAGCCGGTGCCAGGCACCGCGTTGTCTGCTTCGCGGGTAAACCCGCTCCCACAGAGAGCCTGCCAAGCCCGCGCTGCTAAGCATCGAACTTTTCGATCTTAACCCACGGTATTCAGCCCGCCCACAGCCTGCAACCGGCTGATACAATCGCCCCACGAGAAATTTTCAACTTATTCCAGGAGCACAACGTGCCCGTCGTCTTTGTTGCCGCCTCTAAACTCCCGACGCCATTCGCGACCTTCACCATGCACGGCTTTCTCGACGAAGCCACTGGCCGCGAGCACGTAGTGCTCAGCCTGGGTGACATCGCAGATGGCCAGCCGGTGCTGGGGCGCCTGCACTCCGAGTGCCTGACCGGCGATGCCCTGTTCAGCCAGCGCTGCGACTGCGGTTCGCAGCTGGAAGCCGCGCTGCAGGCCATCGCCCGCGAAGGCCGTGGGGTGCTGCTGTACCTGCGTCAGGAAGGCCGTGGTATTGGCCTGTTGAACAAGATCCGCGCCTACGAGTTACAGGATGGCGGTGCCGATACTGTCGAAGCTAACGAACGCCTTGGCTTTGCCGCCGACCAGCGCGACTACGCCATGTGCTTGCCGATGCTGGAGCATCTGGGTGTGAAGGCCCTGCGCCTGATGACCAATAACCCGCGCAAGGTCAAGGCGCTGACCGACATGAATATCGTGGTTGCCGAGCGTGTGCCGCTGCACACCGGTCACAACCCGCACAATCGCCTTTACCTCGCGACCAAGGCCGGCAAACTCGGCCACATGCTGGGCAATGAACACCAGGGCGAGGCGCCACAGGCGTGACCCGCGCCGAGGTCAAGCGGCGCCTGGCACTGGCCTGGTGGCAGTACCTGGCCCTGGGCCTGGTGCCGCTGCCGGTAATGGCCTGGGCCTTTGGTGGTGGGGCTGCACTGATTCCGGTGCTGGCCATGCCACTGTTCATCGCCGGTGCGGCGACCATGTTCCTCAGCCTGCCACGTTTCGGCGCCTACAAGCGGGCACTGATCGCCACCTCCAAGGTGCTGGGCAGCAGCGAAGAACCCGCCGCCTGGATCGAACTGGCGCGCGTGCGGCGCATAGCCATGCTGTACGCCTGCTTCCCGGCCTGGGTCGCCGCACTGTCGGTGCTGGTCGGCCTGGAGGCGGTGCCGCAGATCTTGCTGGCGTTGTCCACCGTGGTGGTGCTGTACCTCTATCGCATCCCGCGCCAGCTCGGCTGATGCGCCTGCTGCCTGGCCTGCTGGCGCTGCTTGCCTGCACCGCGCTGGCCGCTGACCCCTTGAGGGTGGTCAGCCTGGCGCCTTCGATGACTGAAATCATGCTTGAACTGCAGGCCGACGACCTGCTGGTAGGCGTACTCGACGGTGGCGAACGGCCGGCAGCCCTGCGCGACCTGCCCTCGGTCGGGCGCCAGGGGCAACTGGACATGGAGCGCCTGCTCAGCCTGCGCCCCGACCTGCTGCTGCTCTGGCCGGGCAGCGTGCCACCCGCCCAGCGCGACCAACTCAAGCGCCTGGGCATCGCCACTTTCAGTGCAGAACCCCATGACATCGACCAGTTGATCGCGCAGATCGAAGCCATCGCCGAGCGTGTCGGCCGTGCCGGGCAAGGCCATCAGTACGCCCAGGCGCTGCGCGAACGGCTGCTGCAACTGCGACAGCAGTATCGGCGTGACGCGCCATTGCAGGTGTTCTACCAAGTGTGGGATCAGCCGTTGTACACCCTGGGTGGCCAGCAGGTGGTAAGCGATGCCCTGGCCGTGTGCGGCGCGCGCAATGTGTTTGCCGACCTCAGCCAACCGGCGCCGCAGGTGAACGTGGAGTCTGTGCTGCTGCGCAACCCACAGGTCATCCTGGCGGGCGATCAGGCGCAACTGGCCAGCTGGAAGGCCTGGCCGCAACTGCGTGCGGTTGCCGATGGTGGCTTGCTGGTGGTACCCGACAAAGGTATTGAGCGGCCCAGTGGGCAGATGATCGAAGCCACCGCCCGTTTGTGCGCATTGCTCGCGGCTAAAGCGCCGGCGTCCAGGTAACGCTGAACAACAGCGTGCGGCCTTCTTCGCGGTAGGGGTGGTAGGCACCCTCGTAGCTGTACAGGGCGCGGCTGTAAGCGTGGTCCAGCAGGTTATCCAGCTTCGCTTCCAGTTTCAGTTCGTCAGTGGCTGCCCAGCTACCGCGCAAACCGAGCAGGCCATAGCCGCCGATGTGGTTGCGGTTGGCCTCATCGTCGTAGCTGCCGCTGACCGCTTGCCAGCTTGCCCCCACGGTGAATCGGCCGAGTTCACGGTCCAGGTCCAGGCTCAACGTGCGGCGTGCACGGCGGGCGAGGGTGTGGCCGCTGTCACGGTCACGAGGGTCGATCAGTGCCAGGCCGAGCTGGCTGTGCCAGGCGCCCCACTGCTGCGCCAAAGCCATTTCGAAGCCGTTGATACGTGCCGAGGCCACGTTGCGGGGTATCGAGTCCTGGCCGAACACGATCGCATCGCGCAGGTCGGTGCGGTACAGCGAGGCTTCCAGGCGGCTGTCCGCCGTCAGCTGGCTGCGCCATTGCAGCTCGTAGCTTCTGGAGTGCTCGGGGTCCAGGTCCGGGTTGCTGAACTGGGGGTAATACAGGTCGTTGAAGGTTGGCGCCCGAAAGCCCTCGCTGTAGGACAGCAGCACATCATTCTGTGCGTTCAACGGTACGGTCAGGCTGCCGCTCCAGGTGGTCTGGCCGCCGAACTGCTGGTTACGGTCATGGCGCACACCCACTTCGGTGGAAAAGTGCTCGCCCTGGTAGCGGTGCTGAACGAAAACGGCGCGGTTCCAGCGGCTGTCTTCGGTGAAGTCGGTGCTGGCGTGCACACGGTCTTCGTACCAGTCGCCACCCAGCAACACGCTGTGTCGCTCGCCCAGGGCCAGGTCGTTCTGCCAGGTGACCTGATCACGGTAGGTGTTGAACACGAAGCGTTCGGCGCTGAGCTTGTCGCGCTTGTCGTCGCGGTTCTCGCTGTGGGCCAGTTCCAGCCGCGAATGCCAGGTGTCGGTGAGCTGGGCATCGAAGTAGCTGCCCAGGCTGCTGACGCTGAAATCGGTGTAGGGCTGCTGGCCGAAGCTTTCGAAGGTGACCGGGTCGAAACCGCCGAACGGGTTGTCGTACTCGCTGCGGCCCCGGCTGTCGAGCAGGTTCAGGCCGGCCTCGAAGCGTTCGCCGAAGGTGTGGCTCAGGCTCAGGTTGAATGCCTTGTTGCGGTAAGCGTCGTGGTCACCATCGCTGGAGAACGAAGGCCCGGTCGAGTCGATGCCGGCCGTTTCATCCAGGCTGGCGCCGAGGTTGAAGCGGGTTGCGCCATCCCCGCCCGAAAGCCCCAGGCTGCGCTGGAATGTCTGGTTGCTGCCGGCGGCCATGCGCAGGCGCGGCTGCAGGCCGGGGCCATTGCTGCGACGGGTGAAGATCTGGATTACCCCGCCAATGGCATCGCTGCCGTACACCGCCGAACGCGAGCCTCGCAGCACTTCCACCCGCTCGATCTGGTCGACGTCGAGAAACTGCAGGCCGCTGTCGCCGGAGGTGGCGTTGGCAATGCGCACGCCATCGACCAACACCAGGCTTTGCGCTGCCTTGGTGCCGCGGATGAAGATGCCGGGCAGGCTGCCACGGCCACCGGTAGGCGCCACTTGCACGCCAGGCACGCGGCTGAGCAGGTCGGTGACGCTGGTGGGTTGCAGGCGGTCGATGTCGGTGCGGGTGAAGACGGTATTGGCGGCGCTGGTGGCGGTGCGCGATTCGACCTGGCGGCTGGCGCTGATCAGCACGTCGGGGAGCTTGAGGGCGTCGTCGCGCTCAGCAGCCAGCAGCGGGAGGGGGAGGCAGAGCAGGGTGGCAAAAGTTGGGGCTTTCATGGGCAGTACCATTTTGCGAGGGCTGCGCCCTCGATCGCGACACAAGGCCGCTCCCACAGGTGGGCCAGTCTGGGGGCGATTGTGTTGTGCGGCCTGTCAGGGCCCCATCGCCGGCAAGCCAGCTCCCACAGGTATTGCGCAAGCCTGGGGAGCGGTGCGGTCAATGTGGGAGCGGCCTTGTGTCGCGATGGGCCGCAGAGCGGCCCCAGGGATTACAAGCCGAGCCTGGCCATGCGGGCTTTTACCGAAGCCTCGATCCCGGCCGCATCCAGCCCGCACTCAGCCAGCATCTGTGCAGGCTTGGCATGCTCGACGTAGATGTCGGGCAAGCCCAGGTGCAGCAGCGGCTTGAGCACTGCCTGGCTGGCCAGGAACTCACCCACCGCAGCACCCGCGCCACCCATGATGGCGTTCTCTTCAATGGTCACCAGCAGCGCGTGGCTGCCAGCCAGTTCCAGCACCAAGGCCTCGTCCAGCGGTTTGACGAAGCGCATGTCGACCACCGTGGCGTTGATCTGCTCGGCCACCTGCATGGCCTCGGCCAGCTGCACGCCGAACACCAGCAGGGCGACGTTCTCGCCCTGGCGGCGAACCACGCCCTTGCCGATTTCCAGTGGCTCCAGGTCGCCACTGATCGGCGCATTCGGGCCGGTGCCACGCGGGTAGCGCACGGCTGCCGGGCCGTTGTACAGGTGACCGGTGCTGAGCATCTTGCGCAGCTCGTTTTCGTCACTGGGGGTCATCACCAGCATGCCCGGGATGCAGCGCAGGTACGACAGGTCGTAGCTGCCCGCGTGGGTCGGGCCGTCTTCGCCAACCAGGCCGGCGCGGTCGATGGCGAACAGCACGTCGAGGTTCTGCACTGCCACGTCGTGGATCAGCTGGTCGTAGGCACGCTGCAGGAACGTGGAGTAGATCGCCACCACCGGCTTGCTGCCCTCGCAGGCCATGCCGGCCGCCAGGGTAACGGCGTGCTGCTCGGCGATCGCCACGTCGAAGTAGCGTTCCGGGTAGCGCTCGCTGAAGTCGACCAGGTCGGAGCCTTCCTTCATCGCCGGGGTAATGCCCACCAGGCGGTTGTCGGCGGCGGCCATGTCGCACAGCCACTGGCCGAACACGGCAGAGTATTTCGGGCCGCTGACTTTCTTCGGCGCGGCAGGCTTGTCGGCCGGCTCCAGCTTGGTGATGGCGTGGTAGCCGATCGGGTCGACCTCGGCCGGGGCGAAGCCCTTGCCCTTCTTGGTCACCACGTGCAGGAACTGCGGGCCCTTCAGGTCACGCATGTTGCGCAGGGTGGCGATCATGGTCGGCAGGTCGTGGCCGTCGATGGGGCCGATGTAGTTCCAGCCCAGCTCTTCGAACAGCGTGCCCGGCACCAGCATGCCCTTGGCGTATTCCTCGGTGCGGCGGGCGATTTCCCAGGCGCCTGGCAGGCGCGACAGCACTTTCTTGCTGCCTTCGCGCATGCTCGCGTAGGTGCGGCTGGAGAGGATCTTGGCCAGGTAGTTGGACAGGCCGCCGACATTGCGCGAAATCGACATGTCGTTGTCGTTGAGGATCACCAGCATGTCAGCGTTGACTTCCTGGGCGTGGTTCAACGCCTCGAAGGCCATGCCAGCAGTCAGCGCCCCGTCCCCGATCACCGCGATCGACTTGCGTGCGCTGTTCTGCAGACGGGCGGCAATGGCCATGCCCAGTGCGGCGCTGATCGAGGTGCTGGAGTGGCCGACGCCAAACGTGTCGTACTCGCTTTCGCTGCGGCGCGGGAAGGCGGCGATGCCGTCTTTCTGGCGCAGGCTGAGCATGCGGTTACGGCGCCCGGTGAGGATCTTGTGCGGGTAGGCCTGGTGGCCCACGTCCCACACCAGCCGGTCGTCCGGGGTGTCGAACACGTAGTGCAGGGCGATGGTCAGCTCGATCACGCCCAGACCGGCGCCAAAATGCCCACCGGTCTGTCCCACGGTGTAGAGCAGTTCCTGGCGCAGTTCGTCGGCCAGGGTCTCCAGGTCGGCTTCGGCCAGCCGGCGCAGGCCGGCAGGCGTGTCAGCGCGGTCGAGCAACGGCGTGACCGGGCGTTCGCGGGGGATCTCTTGAAACGTCGTGGGCATCAGGCGAGTCGTTATAGGTGTGTGAAGACGCGGCAGTTTACCCCATTGTGGGAAAAGTGCCCATTCGACCACAGGTTACGCGGCCCCTGTGGGAGCGGGTTTACCCGCGAATGCGATGTTGAATTTACTGGCGCATTCGCGGGTGAACCCGCTCCCACAGGGAATGGTGTAGCTGCTCAGTTACGGCGTTCGACGATGTAGCGCGCCAGGGCCCGCAGTGGCTCGGCCGTTTCACCGAACCCTTGCAGTGCGACCAGCGCCTGGTCGCGCAGTTCGATTGCATAGGCCTTGGCCGCTTCCAGGCCCAGCAGGGCCGGGTAGGTCGGTTTGTCACGCGCTATGTCGGCACCCTGGCGTTTGCCCAGGGTAGCGGTATCGCTTTCCACGTCGAGGATGTCGTCCTGCACCTGGAATGCAAGGCCGATGGCCTGTGCATAAACCTGCAAGGCATCCAGCTGCGGCTGTTCGGCATGCGCGCTGGCCAGGGCGCCGAGGCGTACGCTGGCTTCGATCAGCGCGCCGGTCTTGTGCCGGTGCATGAACTCCAGTGCCTGCTGGTCCAGCTTCAGGCCTACCGAACCGAGGTCGATGGCCTGGCCGCCGACCATGCCTGCCGGGCCGGCAGCCTTGGCCAGGGCCTGGACCATGGCCAGGCGAATGCTGTCGGCCTGCGGGCTCAGGCCTGGGTCGAGCAGGGCACTGAACGCCAGGCTCTGCAAACCGTCGCCAGCGAGGATGGCGCAGGCTTCGTCAAATGCTTTGTGGGTAGTGGGTTGGCCGCGACGCAGGTCGTCGTCGTCCATGGCTGGCAGGTCGTCATGCACCAGCGAGTAGGCGTGGATCAGTTCGACCGCGCAGGCCGCGCCGTTGGCCTGTTCGGCCGGGGCGCCCAAGGCTTCGCAGGCCGCGTAGGCCAGCAACGGGCGTACGCGCTTGCCGCCGTTCATCACGCTGTAGCGCATGGCGGCGTAAAGACGTTCCAGCTCTTTGGACGGGGCAACGAACAGCGGTTCGAGGGCGGCGTCGACCCGAGCCTGGCAGCTGGCCTGGTAGGTGCCGATCATGCTTC
The DNA here is from genome assembly GCF_000498395.2 of Pseudomonas putida S13.1.2. NCBI lineage: Bacteria > Pseudomonadati > Pseudomonadota > Gammaproteobacteria > Pseudomonadales > Pseudomonadaceae > Pseudomonas > Pseudomonas putida. Next base: position 4,428,658 of record NZ_CP010979.1, on the reverse strand, counting down.
CGGCTCCGCGTCGAAGGGCTGCGCGGCCAGTTCGCCGTCGCGCTCCAGAAGGATTTGCACCTTCTGTTCGGCCTGGGCCAGGGCACCCTGGCAATCACGGGTCAGGGCGATGCCTTGCTCGAAGGCGGCCAGCGACTCTTCCAGCGACAACTCGCCGTTCTCCAGGCGCTCGACCAGTGCTTGCAGGTCTGCGAGGGATTGCTCGAAATCGAGGGAGGCTTTTTTGCGGGCCATGGCGACTGTCTCGGTGGCATTCAGAACGGCGCGACACTAGCAGAGCGGGGCGGGGGGAGCAAACTTCCGGGGTGATGCGGTTGGATTTGCGGGCCTCTTCGCGGGTAAACCCCCACAGGTATTGCACCGGTTCTGAACCCGGCGCGGACCCTGTGGGAGCGGGCAAGCCCGCGAATAGCCCCAAGGAGCTCTATCAGGCCGGCTCTGCTTCCCGTTCCAGCATCGCCTCACGGTAACGCGCCAACTCCTCGATGGTCAGCACCGGCAAGTTGTACTGGCGCGCATAAACCGCCACCTGCTCGCCGCGGGCCATGCTGCCATCGGGGTTCATCAGCTCGCACAACACCGCCGCCGGGCGCAGGCCGGCCAGGCGCGCCAGGTCCACCGAGCCTTCGGTGTGCCCACGGCGGGTCAATACCCCGCCATTGCGGGCGCGCAGCGGGAACACATGCCCCGGGCTGACGATATGGCGCTGTTCGGCGCTGGAGCGCAGTGCCGCGGCAATGGTGGTGATGCGGTCCTGGGCAGAAACCCCGGTGGTGATGCCTTCTGCGGCCTCGATGGTGACCGTGAAGCCGGTGCCATGACGGGCCTGGTTGTTCTGCACCATCGGCGCCAGTTGCAGTGCGTCGACGGTGGCTTCGTCCAGGCACAGGCAGACGATGCCGCTACAGTCGCGAATCATCATGGCCATGGTCTGCAGCGTAATGTTTTCGGCAGCGGCAATGATGTCCGCTTCGTCCTCGCGGTCGTCATCGTCAAGCAGCAGCACAGGGCGCCCGGCCTGGAAGGCGGCGATGGCGGCGGAAACAGCGGGGAATTGCGGGTGGTTACGGGTGGACATGAAACGCTCCTCGTGAATGATCGATGAACGTCTCGGGGCGAACAAAATGCGCGCGCAGGGGCGCCCGGATGGCCCCTGCCTGACGCCTTCTTTCATCCGGACTATGACCGTCGGCTCTGGAATTGCACCAGATCTGCTGACCCCCGGCATGGCCGGAGCGCTCGCGGGCTCATCTTTCGATTTACCGCCGGTGGGGACTTGCACCCCGCCCTGAAGACCGGCCAAGCATACAGCACCTTGCCACCCCGCTGGCAACCCACGGCTCTACGACCTTTGGCGGTATCATGCCCTCATGCATTCGAGGAACAAGCCCATGGATATTCTCCAGGTCGCCGGTGGCAAGCCGATCAAGCTGTGGACCGACGGCGTGCCGGTCGAAGACGAGGCCCGCCAACAACTGCTGAACACGGCCAGGATGCCGTTCATCTTCAAGCACCTGGCGGTGATGCCCGACGTGCACCTGGGCAAGGGCTCGACCATCGGCAGCGTGATCCCCACGGTCGGTGCGATCATCCCCGCTGCGGTTGGCGTGGACATCGGCTGCGGCATGATCGCCGCGCGCACCTCGCTGCACGCCCGTGACCTGCCAGGCAACCTGCATGGCCTGCGCAGTGCCATCGAGCAGGCGGTGCCGCATGGCAAGAGCTTCGGCAAACGTGACCAGGGCGCCTGGGCCGATGTGCCGGCAAAGACTGACAAGGCCTGGGGCCAGCTGGCCGGGCGGTTCAAGGCCATTACCGACAAATACCCGCGGCTGGAAAAGACCAATAACCGCCACCACCTGGCTACCCTCGGCGGTGGCAATCACTTCATCGAAGTGTGCCTGGATGAGGCCGACCGCGTCTGGTTCATGCTGCACAGCGGCTCGCGCGGTGTGGGCAATGCCATCGGCAACCTGTTCATCGAACTGGCCCAGGCCGACATGCGCCAGCACCTGGCCAACCTGCCGGACAAGGACCTGGCGTATTTCGAAGAAGGCAGCCGCCATTTTGCTGACTATGTCGAAGCCGTGGAGTGGGCGCAGGACTACGCCCGGCAGAACCGCGAGCTGATGATGCTGGCCGTGGTCGGCGCTGCTCGCAAGGCGTTGGGCAAACCGTTCGAGGCCCGCCTGGAAGCGGTGAACTGCCACCACAACTATGTACAGCGTGAGCAACATTTTGGCCGCGAAGTGTTGGTCACGCGCAAGGGGGCGGTGTCGGCGCAGAAGGGGCAGTTGGGCATCATCCCGGGCTCGATGGGGGCCAAAAGCTTCATCGTGCGTGGGTTGGGCAACGAGGAGTCGTTCTGTTCGTGCAGCCATGGCGCCGGCCGGGTGATGAGCCGGACCAGGGCCAAAAGCCGCTTTACCGTGGAGGACCAACGGCGGGCCACGGCACATGTGGAGTGCCGCAAGGACAAAGACGTCATCGACGAAATCCCGATGGCGTACAAAGACATCGACGCGGTGATGCGTGCCCAGCAGGCGCTAGTAGAGGTGGTTCATACCCTGCGCCAGGTCGTGTGTGTGAAGGGGTAGCGAGCAGTGCCTTAACTAACTACCACACAGTGCGCCGGGGTAGTTCCTAGAGTGTCGGGCCGCCCACTTGGGGCAGACACCTGAGGATTGCAGATATGGCCACGCTTTACCCGTTCACCGACAGCGATGTCGATGACGCCTTCGCCCAGCTCGACCATGCACTGTTCGACAAAGCGCGCGAAGCTGATGGGCCTGAAAGTGACCCAACCCCGAACATGCTCATCGTTGCCGGTGCGCAAGGGTCAGGCAAGACCTACCTGCTGGAGAAGCAGTTGCTGCCCAGCGAGCGCTACCAGAACCATGTGCGGCTTTACCTGCCAGAATTTCGCAAACTGCACCCGCACTACACCGAAATGAGCGAGCACGGTGTGCTGCATGTGTACGAGCACACCGAAGCCTTCATCAGGGCACTGAGCGGCAAGGTATTTGGGTACGCCTTCGCCAACCGCTACAACATCATCATGGAATCGGCACTGGACGACGAAGCATTCGCCGGCTTCCCGCCTGCGGCCGTGGAGGCGGGTTACCGCTTCGAGATTCACATGATCGCCTGCAAGGTGGAATTCAGCCATTGGGCGACCCTCGACCGCGGCGTGAAGAGCGTCGCCAAGGGCGAAATCGAGCGATTCGTGGCGTTGTCGCAGATCCAGGCCTCACAGGCGAATGCCAAAAAGATCCTGAACGCTTTCGAACACGCCTGTACGCAGGCCCCTGGCTCGCAGGTCACGCTTTATGAACGTGGTTTCGAAACGGATCAGCAGAGCAAGGTGCTGTGCCACAGCACCTGTGATGCCCCTGGCGTGTTGACCCCGCAGCCAGACTACGATGGCCAGCCCTTTTTCCGGGCGCCTTACCATGACACACCGATTGAAATCCGGCGCAGCCCTGAAGGCACCGATTCTGGCGCCTACCTGCAATTCTTCCAGGTCGTGCATGCCGGCATGCTGGATGAGCCGGTGCGCCAACAGATGGTCATGGCCTGCTGCAAGACCCTTGGCCGGAGCACCGACCTGGTACCCCGAATTTCCGAAGATGCCTTCCGCGACCTGAGTCAGTACCTGCTCAAGTACACCTACCCCTGATGATAAGAGGGCGCAGCAGGCCCGAGGCGAATAGGGCGTTATCTGGCCAGCTGCTCGATCACCGTCTTCAACGATGCCCCCAGCATTTGCCCATGGTCGAGCCCTTCGAACCGTTCGAAGTGGACCCGAAGGCCTTTTACCCTGGCCAGGTCTGCCGCCAGTTCTCGTGCAGGCCTCTCGACATCGCCCTTTACCTGCGCCCTGGGGTTGGCAGGTTCCTCGCTGCCGCGCATCAGTAGCAGTCGCGCCGGGGTGTTGCCCAAGCGTTGCTCAAGGCCCTGCGCCTCCTGCACGATTGCCCCGTCATGCCACCACAGCGAAGGGCTGGCCGCCGCATAGTCACTGAACGCCCCGGGCCGGGTGAACAGCGCATGCAGCACGGCCAGCCCGCCGTAGGAATGGCCCCACAGCGTCTGTCGCTGCAGGTCGATGGGGGCCAGCCCGGCCACCATCGGCCGCATGCGCTCGGTCAGCAGGTCAAGAAATGCATCCACGCCACCACTGGGCTGGCCAGTCAGCGGGTCGCGCTGCTCAGCCTGCCCGGGCAACGCCGGGGTGTAGTCATAAGTCCGCGCAGCCCGCTCGATACGCTGCTCGGTCTGGTAGCCCACAGCCACCAGCAAGGGCGCCTGGCCGGCGGCAAGCTTGGCCAGTTGCTGGCTGTCCAGCGCGCCAAGCGCGGCATTGCCGTCGAGCATCCACAGTACCGGATACCCCGATGCTGGCGCCGGGCGGTTCGGTGTACCGACCCACAAACGGTAATGACGCTGGCCATCGGCCGAGTCCAGGTCGAGCTGGGTGAAGCGGTAGGCCAGGTCCTGACGCTGCAGCAGCGAGGTGTCCATCTTCTGGTTGCGCTCGGGCTGTGCCAGGGCAACGGGGGCTGCCAGGGCCAGTGCCAAAGCCAGCGTCAGGGTCATCTTGCTCATCAGGCGTCTCGTCAGGGCTTTGCGAGGAACGCAAGGCTGGAGCGCCCAGATGATAATCAGTCCTGATTGAGCGTAAAGCGCATTAACTTTCTAAACAGTCCTTGGCCATCGGCAAGGTCAAGTGCAGGCGCAGCCCAGGGTGGCCATTGCTGGCCCACAAGCGGCCGCCTTGCAGCTCGATGGCCCGACGGGCGATGGCCAACCCCAGGCCGAAACCCGCGCCGCTGTCGGCCAGGCGCTGGTAAGGCTTGAAGATGCGTTCAAGGTCGGCGTCAGGTACGCCGGGGCCCTGGTCGCTCAGGCGCAGGTGCCAGCAGTCGCCTTCACGCCAGCCCTCCAGGCTGACCCGGCCCTCGGCCGGCGAGTGGCGAATGGCATTGCGCATCAGGTTTTCCAAGGCCTGGGCCAGGCTGTCCAGATGCGCCTGTACCAGGCAATCGGTGCCAAGCGAACAAGGCAGGCGTGCACGGTCCCAGCCACTTTCGAAGCAAACGTCCTGGCACAGTGCTTCCCATACGGAAACCATCAGTATCGGCTCGGTGGGCAAGCTTGGCTGTTCGGTGTCCATCCAGGCCAGGTCCAGCGTGTCTTCCAGCAGTTTCTGCATGTCGGCGACTTCACGGTCCAGGCGCTCGCGCAACTGCAGCGGCGGCAAGTCGCTGTCATGGGCGATGCGCAACCGTGCCAGGGGCGTGCGCAGCTCGTGAGACAGCGTGCGCAGCAGCAGGCGCTGTTGCTCCAGGCTCTGACGCAAGCGCCCGGCCATGTGCTCGAAGGCCTGTGCCAGTTCACCCAGCTCATCACGGCGTGCCAGCAGGGGCAGGGCGGGGCTGTCCAGGTCATCGGCACGCAGGGCATCGGCGCGGTCGCGCAGGCGGTTCAGCGGCACTACCAAGTGCCGGTACAACGCCAGGCCCAGCAGCAGGGCGAGCAGTGCAGGTGCAACGCCGTGGGTGACCACATGGGTCCACGGCGTCAGGCCGGTGGGCAGCAGGCGCTCGGGCAATTGCAGCACCAGGCGGCCTTGCTCGGGGTGCTGCGGGAACTCGATGCTGACATACGGCAACTCATCCTGCAGGCGCCGGCTCATCGGCCAGTCCAGCTTACGCATGAAGGTCAGGTGGCTGGCCTCCTCGGCACTCAGCGGAGTGGTGCCGAGGCTTTGCAGATGCGGGCCGATCACCGCCACCCAGGTGTCCTCGGCCTGCGCCAGTTGCCTGCGCCAGGCCTCGGCGCCGATCGCGCCGCCCTGGCTCCAGGCGTCTTCAGCTTGTTGCGCATAGCGCGCCAGGTAATCCTGGTCGGCCCGGGACAGAAAATAGGTGCTGCGCTCCACGGACAGGCCCCAGGTCCAGATCAGCCAGATCAGCAGCAGGCAGAAGCTGACCTGCAGGACCGCCAGTTTCCACAGCAACGGGTGGCGCCGCATCAGGGCTGTTCCGTGTCGACCAGGATGTACCCCTGACCACGCACGGCCTGGATCTGCAGATGCTGGGCACTGATGTCGGCCAGTTTGCGGCGCAGGTTGCACACATGCACATCCAGGCCCCGGTCCAGACGGGTATAGGCCCGGTGCAGCACGGTCTGGTAAAGGAACGGTTTGCTCAAGGCTTCGCCGGGGTGCGCCTGCAGCGTGAGCAGCAAGCGGAATTCGGAAGCGGTGAGGCCAGCGGCGTTGCCGTTGTGGATAACGTCCTGACGGTCGTGGTCCAGCATCACTTCGCCGACGTCGGCACGCAGCGCCATGCCGCGATCAAATGCCACGCGCCGCAGCAAGGCATCGACCCGTGCGTCCAGCTCCGCCAGGCTGAAGGGCTTGGGCAGGTAGTCGTCGGCACCACGGGTAAAGCCACTGATGCGGTCCTGCTCGGCCCCCAGCGCCGACATCAGCATGACCGGCACCGCCTGCTGTCGGCGCAACTCGTCGAGCAGGCTGAGGCCATCGATACCCGGCAACATGATGTCCAGCAACACCAGCTCGAACGGTGATTGCCGAATCGCGTCCAGGGCCTGGGTGCCCGTGGCGCAGGCGTGCACCCGGAAACCGCGTTTGAGGAAATGGCGTTCCAGGTCCTGACGCAGGCTTGCGTCGTCTTCAGCGAGGAGAAGTGAGGTGGGCACGGCGAGCCTTGAATGAGAACCTGTATCAGTTACGGATCATCCCATTGCCAGCAAGGGAGGGCAACGCCTGGGTGTGTTAAGAAGGTTAATCCTGCTGCGCCCCCGTTTTCCCTCCGGTATCGTTCGCAAAAAGCAACTTGTTTCGTTTGCGAATTACTATCATTTGGGTGAAGGGTGTGTCATGAACGGTTTCAAAGGTGTGGGGAGCTCGCGACGGGCTCGGGGTTTGCTGGTGCTGGGGTTGCTGGCGCCGTTTTCGTTGTCGGCTCTGGCCGAAACGGTAGCGACCCAGGCGGCAGGCGAGGACAGCTCGCTCGACCTGCCGGCACTGACCATCGAAGGCAACCGCCTGTACGACATGCTGCCCTCGGAAGCGACCGGTGGCTACAGTGTCGATGCAGCGACCGTGGGCACCAAGACGCCAGCCGCGCTGAAGGACATTCCCCAGTCCATCACCGTGTACACCCAGGACTACGTCAAAGACCGCCAGTTCGTGCACCTGGATGACCTGGCCAAGTACACCGCCGGCCTGCGTACCCTGACCAACGACAGCGGCCGGTCGTCGATCTACGCCCGTGGCTACGAGTACAGCGAGTTCAACATTGACGGCCTGCCGGCACCGATGGCCAGCATCTTTGGTACCGTGCCGTCGCTGGCGGCGTTCGACCGTGTCGAAATCATGCGCGGCCCGGCCGGGCTGTTCAGCAGCACCAGTGAACTGGGTGGCATCGTCAACATGGTGCGCAAGCGCCCGACTGCCGAGTTTCAGGGCCACGTCGAAGGCAGCTATGGCACCTGGGACACCAACCATGAAGAAATCGACCTGAGCGGGCCGCTGGATGACGCCGGGCGCGTGCGCGGGCGTTTCGTCACGTCCCGTGACGACACCAATGGCGAAGTCGATTACAACGCCAACACCAGCAACAGCTACTACGGTGCGCTGGATGTCGACCTGGACGACGCCACCACCCTGTCGTTCGGCCTGATGCACGAAGTGAAAAACATCACGCCGCACAATGGCTACCCGGCAACGCTGTCCGGGGATGTGCCTGACTTCAGCCATTCCCGTTTCCTGGGGGCCGACTGGAACTACTTCGACGGCAAGACCACCGACCTGGTCGCCGAGCTGACCCACCGCTTCGACAACGGCGGCTATGGCCGTATCGCGGCGCGCGGTTCGCACCGCGACACCAATTACCTGTATGCCTTCACCGCGACCAATGCTACCACCGGTGCCAATTCCGAGCGCGCCAGCGCCCGCGACTTCACTCAGGACACCTACTCGCTGGACGCCAGCTACAGCCAGCCGTTCGAAACCCTCGGCCAGGTCAGCGAATTTGTGGTCGGCACCGACTACAAGAACTACGACACCGAGTACCTCAACGGCACCACCAACCTGGGCCCCATCAACGTCAACACCTACTCGCCGAAGCAGTTCGCCAAACCGTCGCCCAACTACAGTACCGAGACCGGCATGCAGGAAGAGGAATATGGCTTGTATTCCAAGGTCACTTTCCGCCCGATCGAGCGCCTGGCGCTGATCGCCGGTGGCCGCTTCAGCTGGTACCGCGGTGATTTCTACACCACCACCCTGAGCAGCGGTGCCAGCACCAACGACAGCAAGCGCGTGGACGGCCACTTCACGCCGTATGGCGGCCTGGTCTACGACCTGACTGAGAACCATGCGCTGTACGCCAGCTACTCGCAGGTGTTCAAGCCGCAGTCCGACACCGACAGCAACGGCCGGGTGTTGAAGCCGCGTGAAGGCGAGCAGTATGAGTTCGGCCTCAAGAGCAGCTACTTTGGCGGCGACCTGAATACCCGTTTCTCGGTATTCCGCCTGACCGACAAGAACCGCGCCACCACCGAATACGATGAGGATGGTGTAGACACCAACTTCTCGGTGGCCTCCGGCAAGACCCGCGTCAAAGGCGCGGAAGTGGAAGTGAGCGGCAAGCTGACGCCGAACTGGGAGCTGCTGGCCGGCTACACCTGGATGGAAACCGAAACCCTCAAGGGTGACGCCGAAACCACGTTCTTCATCATGCCGCGCAACCAGGCTTCGCTGTGGAGCAAGTACACCATCAGCCAAGGCCCGCTGACGGGCCTGGCCATTGGCGGCGGTGTATCGGCGATGAGCAGCTTCTATTCCGAGAATGGTGGCGTGCGTATCGATGCACCGGGCTATGCCACGGTGGATGCGATGCTGTCGTACCCGGTTACCTCGAAGCTGACTGCCACCTTCAACGTCAACAACCTGTTCGACCGGGACTACCTGTCGCGGGTGGGATCGACGTCGACGTTCAACTTCTACGGGCCGTCGCGCAGCATGATGGTTGGGGCGCGTTACGACTTCTGATCGGCTCATTTCGGCACGCGTGCGGTCCCTGTGGGAGCGGCCTTGTGCCGCGATGGGGCGCGAAGCGCCCCCGGCAATTTCCGCTTCGACGCAGATATTGTCGGGGCCGCTCCGCGCCCCATCGCGACACAAGGCCGCTCCTACAAGGGGGCAGCAAACGATGAGAAATTGTTGCTACACCGCGTGTGCAATCTGTGAAGCCGCACTAGAGTGAACCCATGCGGAGCGCTTGCTGCGTGTGCAGAAGGTTTGCAAGGACGCTGGAACGTTGTTGAGATGGACGGCTGGTATTGAGGAGTAGGCCCCATGTAGACAATTCAACCGTTAGTGTCCTTGGCATCCCTGTGAGGGGAATATGATTGAAGACCCATACATTCTGTTCACTCGCATTGCTGTTGTAGTAGACGAGCAAGGTGACGTATTCACAGATCCCTTGTGGGTCAAAGATATAGAACTTCATTTGGGCTACATAGCAAACTTCGGGATGTGCTGCCCTGTTGAACGAGGCAGCAATATCGACGGGCTGCAAAGCATTGGTCATCTGGATGTAAAATGGTTGTATGCGTTGCGCAAGGACTATGGGCTTGCGTCAGTATTAAAGAATTTTATTCCGAATTTCATCACCGTCATCAACGCCTGCAAGAAGGCCAGGATCGTTCATTCTGACGGGGCAGGTTGGGCATTCCCTTTGTCCTTCTATCTATTGCCGCTCAAGCCGTTCTTCCGCTTTCAGTGGGTGATTGTCATAGAGTCTTCATTCTGGATGTTGGCTCAGGGGCAGCCGCGAAGCCTCAGAGCAATCATCGAACACCATATGCACACCCTTTTGTTGAAGCGCTGCCTGAAGCTGGCGAATGCCAGGATCTTTACTCAGTCTTTCTACAAGGAATATTTTCTTGGGCGTAATAGCAGCCGCACGCTGATCAACCCTGCCAGCTGGCTGGATAAAAAATACATCGCGGCACCGGACGCCGTCAGGAAAAGATTCGAAGCCAAAGGCAACCGTAAACTCAAACTGCTTTACCCATCACGCCTTGTCCTGGATAAAGGTGTTCTGGTAGTCCTTGAAGCCATTGAACAACTGCAAATCGAAAATATTGATATCACCGTCACCCTCATGGGTGAGGGTGATTTCAAAGAGCACTGCCTACGCTTTGCAGCTGAAGACCATGGCGGCATCGAAGTGCGGTTCCAGAACGCAGTTGATTACGGCAAAGACTTTTTCAGCATCATTGCCCAGCATGACTGGCTGTTGGTGCCGACATTGAAACAGGAACAACCCCGCATCATTTTTGACGCATTCAGCCAGGGCGTTCCCGTCATCGGTTCTGACACATCCGGGGTGCTGGACATAACCAGCAAGCACAACACGCTCACGTTTGAAACCGGGAACCCGTCCAGCCTGGCAGACCGTATTCGTCATGCTGCCCGGCATCCCGAGCTGGCGCTGGAAATGGGGCTTGCGGGGTTGGAGTATGCGACGGGGAAAACACACTTGCAGATGCATCAGGTGCGCGAGGAATTCCTGAAGAGCAGTTTGACGGCCTCTGCCAGCCCGCGCGCCCCAAATGACTGACGACGGGCGCCCCTATAACCGACTGATAACCAGGCGCCCATCACCCTGGCGAACCTGCAGCCCATAGGTCTGGGCCAGCATGGCCAACGCCAGCGGCAGATCATCGACCGGGAAGGTGCCAGACACCCGCAGTTCGCTCAACGCGGGGTCGCACTCCAGGCGCTGGTCGGCGTAGCGCATCAATGCCTGGGCCCACTGTTGCAATGGCATGTCATCGGCCACCAGCAAGCCGCGCTGCCAAGCCAGGCTGGTTTCATGCACCTCCCCGACAAGGCCCAGACGCTCCCGGCTGAATCGAACCTGCTGCCCGGCGCGGATGATGTTCTCGCCTGCCGCCACGCTGGCGCTGTCGGGGCGTACCTGCACGGCGCCTTCATACACCTCAAGCAAGGTTTCATCGGCCAGCTGGCGCACGCTGAACCGCGTGCCCAGCGCGAGCAACTGACCATGCCCGGTCTGCACCATCAGCGGCCGTGGGTCGGCAGCGGTCACGATGTACACCTCGCCACGGCGCAGATGCAGCAGCCGTTGCGCGCTATCGAAAACCAGCTGCAGGGCACTGTCGGTATTGAGGATGATCTGTGTGCCGTCGGCCAGCCGCGCGTTTGTGCGCTCACCCACAGCTGTCTGGTAATCACTGGTAAAACGCCCGGCCTGCGAGCGCCAGCCCCACCACCCAAGCGGTGCGGCACCCATCAGCAGAACCAGGCCGCGCAGTACCGCCCGCCTGCCCTGGGGGCGTTGCAGGGTCTGCCTGGCCAGCGTTGGCGGCAGGCTGCCCAGGCGTGAAAGCAGGCGCTGCGCCCTTTTCCATGCACGTTCGTGCTCATCATTGGCAAGCCGCCAGCGTTCCAGTTCGAGCTGCTGGGCAGGCAGCAGCGGGCCTTCCTGCATCAGCATCAGCCACGAGGCTGCCTGGGCAAGCACATGCTGCGCGATGGCATCGTCGGGTGTTGCAGTACCGTTAGTCATCGGGCATCTGCGTCAGGCAGGCCAGGTAGCCCTCGTGGATGTACTTCTTCACCGTCGGCAGCGCTATGTTCAAGGCCACGGCGATGTCCTTCTGCTTCATGCCGTCCAGTGTCGCCATCAGGAATGCCTGCCTTGCACGCGGTCGCAGCTTGTCCAGAACTGCGTCGATCTCATGCAGGGTTTCGAGGATCACATATTGCAGCTCAGGCGAAGGATGCTCGGGCTCTGGCAGCAACAGCAGCGCTTCGAGCCACGCCTGCTCCAGCGACTGGCGGCGCCGCCAGCTCACCAGCACGCAGTTCGCGATGCGCGTCAGGTAGGCGCGGGGTTGACGAATCGGCTCGACCCGCGCGCCCTCGCGGCTGGCCAGCACACGCAGGAACGTATCCTGGGCCAGATCGTCGGCCACCCCGCGCCCCCATGACCTCAGCCGGTAGGCAAGCCAGTTGCGCAGCCAGGCGTGATTCTCGATGTACAGCGTTTCGATACTGCACGGCTCGGTACTGTTAGGCGGGGAGAAGGGGGCATTCATCGTCGATTGAATTGATACATGGGCTGTCGCAAATGCAAACCATTATCACTAGAATTGCTCAAGTCACAAGGCCAGTTCGGTAAATTCGGACGCTGCCCATTCATTCATATCCTTTTTTCGATCTCGTGCGACAGAGGAGGTAACAGCCCACTGCCAGTGGTGGGCGCAAACCCTACGAGCGAGAAAAGCATGCTCCCAGTACGTTGTCCTTCACCTGCTCCGCGCCCTCGGCCTTGCCTGTCGCCCATCACCTTTGTCCTGCGTTGCACGATGACCAGTTGCTGCGCTGCAGGCCTGCTGCACAGCAGCGTGGTTGTGGCCCAGGATGCCTACAAGGCTGCGCTCACGGCTACCCGCCTGGACGACGCCACGCTGCGTGACTACAACATTGCCCAAGGCCCGCTGGGAGCAGCCCTCGGCAGCTTCAGCAGCCAGGCCGGGCTGCTGCTGTCGTACGAGCCTGACCTGATCCGCGGGCGAACGGCGCCCGCCTTGAAAGGGCGGTATACGGTCAGCGAGGGCATGCAGCGGTTGCTCGCCAATACCGGTTTGCAGCTGGCGCCAAGTGCTACCGGCACCTACGTGGTGATGGCGCAGGGCACAGGTGCCCGTGCTGCAGCAGAGTTGTCGCCGACGATGGTCGAAGCCGCCGCACAGGGCCCAGAGGTGGAAACCTACAGAGCGCCACGTTCGTCAGTGCACCTGACCAGCGAGCAGATCGACCGCTTCGGGCGGGTGTCTGCGGGCGACCTGCTCAACGGTATCCCTGGCGTGCAGGTTGGTGACACCCGCAATGGCGGTGCCCTGGACGTCAACATCCGCGGCATCCAGGGCCAGAGCCGGGTAGCGGTCAAGGTCGATGGTTCTGAGCAGGCCCTGGATGTCTATCGAGGTTATGGCGGAACCCAGCAGCGCAGCTATATCGATCCCGACCTGATCAGCAGTCTGACCGTGAACAAAGGGCCGTCGACCAAGTCCGGGGCGATAGGCGGCACGGTGGAGATGCAGACGATCGGTGTGCAGGACATTCTGGTGGACGGCAAGCAGGTCGGCGTGCGCCTCAAGGGCGATTTCTGGGACAACGGCGTAGCCCCCGCTCACCGCAGCGCCAGCTCCAGGGATGAAAGCCTGACCGCGCCGCCACGCGACAGCCGCGGCAGCCTGTTTGGCTCCGAGGCTGAGTCTGGCAGCGCTGCCTTTGCCTTCACCACAGAGCGGCTGGACGTGGTGGCGGCGTATGCACACCGCAACCAGGGCAACTACTTTTCCGGCAAGAAAGGCCAGGACCGCTATCGCATCCATGACGAAGACGGCCGCGAGCAGCCGAGCGTTGCAATGACCTACAACGCCGGCGAAGAAGTGCTCAACTCTTCATCGAAAACCGACTCGTACCTGCTGAAGGCAACCTGGCGGATAGCCGACGACCACACGCTGGACCTGGGCTATCGCCGCTACGACGGTCGCACTGCCGAGATCATGCCTTCCGACATCTACCGTTTCGGCACCGCGGGTATCTACCAGTACCCCTTGGGCGCGGTGAAGATCGACACCTACACGGCGCGCTACCACTACCTGCCTGCCGGCAACCCCTGGGTCGACCTGACCAGCAACCTGTGGATGACAGACGCCAAAACCAGCACCTTGAGCTCGGCCTGGACGGCGCCTGCTTCGCAGTTGTTTCGTTCTGACCGCAGCTGGACCCGCCAGGACAATCGCCGTATTGGTGGCGACCTGAACAACGTCTCCCGGTTCGAAACGACCCATGGCGACTTCAAGCTCGACCTGGGCGGCGCCTTCCAGCTCGAAGACCTGCAGCCGCAGAAAAGTGTGCTTATCACCCAGCATGATATCGATGCCAACCGCACCCTGCGCGATGCCTCCCGGCAAGAGTTCAGCTTCAACGGCAAGCTCGAATACCAGCCGATCGAGCAACTGACCCTATGGGGCGGTGGCCGTTACAGCCACTTCCACACCAAGGACAACACCGTGCTGGCCACCGCCCGGCGTCAGGACCGCGAGGTACGATACATATCGGCGAGTGGCCCAAAAGGCTGGGGCAGCATGACCTGGTTCCCCGACCAGAACGGCCAGTACACCGACGCCACCGACCCGAGGCTGAACAACGGCATCGTCTTCGGCAACAGCAACGAGCCGTTCAATGGCGTGCGTTTCAACGACTTCGGCGCAACCAGCGTGGAGGTCGGCTCCGAAGGCATCAGCAGCGTGGTCACAGGCTACGACCATAGCCCGCAGGGCAGCAGCAGTGGCGGCGGCTTCTCGCCGGCATTCGGCATCAATGTCGAGCTGATGCCCGACACGTTCTTCTATGTCACCTACACCCAAGGCCTGCGCCTGCCGTCTTTGTTCGAGACCAGCCAGGGTACCCAGCAAGTCGCCCCCGGTAAAAGCCTGAAGCCCGAACGCTCGCAGAGCTGGGAGATCGGCGTCAGTGCGTTGCGCGACAACCTGTTTACCGAGCACGATTCGGCCGCGGTCAAGCTTGCCTACTTCGACAACGTGATAAAGAACTACATCACCCGTTACTACGACCCAAGCCCGGAGCTTTGGGGCCTGATGACCTTCAGCAACACCGACAGCTTCAGCACCCGCGGCCTTGAGCTGCAATCGCACTACGATGCCGGCCATGCGTTCGCCGACCTCTCGGCCACCTACTATCTCAAGACCGAGACCTGCGACGCGGACTTCGCCGGCAAACTTCGCGCCACGGCCAACCCGTACCAGAAGACCGAGAACACGCCCAACTGTACGCCGGGAAGTTTCATGGGCTCTTATACCAACACACAGAACCCGCCACGGTTTTCAGCCAACCTGACGAGCGGCGTGCGCTTCTTCGGCGAGGCATTGACCGTGGGTGGACGGGTGACCTACACCTCCGGGCCTACCAATACCCTCGACAAGCCCTGGCAGTCCGGTGCCACCACGCCGCAGGTGGAATACCGCTCGGTTGCGCTGTTTGATCTGTTCCTCAAGTACAAGTTGCTCGAGAACACCGAGGTGAATGCTTCGCTGCAGAACCTGACCGATCGCTACTATCTGGACCCGCTGGCGCAAAGCTTCATGCCGGCACCGGGGCGGACGCTGCGGGTGGGGGTAGTGACGCGCTTCTGAAGGCCGCAGAGGGCGTTGGCGCAGAGGGTTTCGCCAGCGCCCCGACATTTCTGCGGGCATTAAAAAGCCGGCTTGTGGCCGGCTTCTCGGGGACGCTTCCGACTAATTTATGGTAAGCCGCAATCGCCTTAACTGTGTGGCCATCAAGGGCCTGAAAGAGATGGCAGATGCCCGTGTGGGGTATCGCCGAGCCCTCTGGACCGCGGCTTGCGCCGGTCGGGGCATAATGTGCGGCGTAGCATACAAGGGCACGCGCAGGATGCCCAGCAAAAAATGGCACAGGTTGTTTCAGCCCGGCCGCTGCTGGCGGAAATGCGACCAGTGGAATACCCAGCCGATAATCTCCAGGCCCTGCGCCTGGCGCTGGGCGGGGGTGTAGCGTTCGACGGCGTAATTGCGCCGGTCATGGCTGTGCAGGTACAGGGTGCCCTGCGTGCCGAGGCTGAGGTTGTTTACCCTGAGCACCCCATTGTGCAGCAGGGCATAGGTTTCGCCCTCTATTATCCGCGTCATGCCCAGGTCGACGGCCAAGGTGGCTTCCAGTGGCACCAGCGGCAGCATGTTGCTGGCCGGCATGGCCAGGCAGATGGCGTTATCGGCGTGCACACCCAACGCTTTCAGCGCTTTTGCGGGCAGGCGCAGGTGTTTGCTGGGCACCGGTGAAAGCAGGCCGTTTCGCAGTTCGTAAAAGGGTAACTTCAGCTGGCGGGCGCGGTGTGCCGACAGTGGGCTGGGTGGGTTGATGGGTGCCTGGCGTGGCGGGTAGTTGCGCTGGATCGGGATTGGGTGTTTTGGCCCTTCGCCCGTGCGCAGCCAACGCCTATACACACAGAACAGGTCGGCCAGTTCGTCCAGCCGGGCCAGGGGCACGCCGCGTTTGAACCAGTTGTTGACGTGCTGCGGTGTGACGCTGCGCTGAGCGGCGAAAGCGGAAGGGGACAGGCCACATTCGTGGAGAAGGGCTTTGAGGCGGTCGCCGGACGTGTTCATGGGGGGCGAGTGTAGCGATGCGGTACCCACAAGGAAATGAACCGGTTGTTGACGGAATTTGTACGAAAAATGCCTGCTTGTAGGGCGTTGGTGTAGGACTGCGTAGGACTTTTTACCGATGAAGGCGTTGTCGCCGTTTCGGGTATAAAAAAACCCGCCGAGGCGGGTTTTTTTTAAAACCGGTATCAGCCTTTGTAGGCAGCAACCGATTTGGTGATCGCGGCACGGGCGGCGTCAGCGCCATCCCAGCCTTCGATCTTGACCCACTTGCCCTTCTCGAGATCTTTGTAGTTGGCAAAGAAGTGCTCGATCTGCTGGATCAGCAGGGCTGGCAGGTCGGTGTATTCCTTCACGTCGACGTACAGCTGCGACAGCTTGTCGTGAGGAACAGCGATGACCTTGGCGTCGCCGCCGCCGTCGTCGGTCATGTTCAGCACGCCAACTGGACGGGCGCGGATAACCGAGCCTGGCGCTACCGGGTAAGGGGTAACCACCAGCACGTCCAGCGGATCACCGTCGTCAGCCAGGGTGTTCGGGATGAAGCCGTAGTTGGCTGGGTAGAACATCGGGGTGGCCATGAAACGGTCGACGAACAGGGTGTCGCTGTCCTTGTCGATCTCGTATTTGATCGGCGCGTGGTTGGCCGGGATTTCGATGGCGACGTAGATGTCGTTCGGCAGGTCTTTGCCCGCCGGAATCTTGCTGTAGCTCATTGGGCAGTGCCCCCGTGTTTGACCAAAAAAGTGGCGGCGATTATAGGCACATTCTGCCGGGGCATGCCACGCCTGGCCTGATGTGCGGCCCCGTCAGGCTTGGCTTTCGCGGTATTCGGGGTGTTCGGCCTGCAGCCGGTGCAGCCGCACCAGCGGGTCTTGCCGGTAGAACTGCGACAACTGGTGGTAGACCAACGGATAAGCCTGGTGCAGCAGGTCGGGGGCACTAAAGAAGTATTCGCTGGTGACGGCAAAGAACTCCGCCGGGTTTTCTGCGGCATACGGGTCGATGGCGGTTTCGGCGTCGGGGTTGTTGTCCAGCTGGCGGTTGAGGTCGTCGTAGGCCTGCTGCATGGCCGTTGCCCACTCATCCACCGGCATGCCGCTGTGTAGCGGGGGCAGGCCGTTGGCATCGCCATTGAGCATGTCCAGCTTGTGCGCCAGCTCATGGATGACCAGGTTGTAGGCCTCCCAGCCACCGCTGGCCAGCACGCCGTTCCAGGCCAGGATGATCGGCCCCTGTTGCCAGGCCTCGCCGCTGTGCTCACCGTCCCATACGTGCTCCACGCCACTGGCATCGCGGTGGCGCTGGGGGCTCTTGAAGTCGTCGGGGTACAGGATGATTTCGTGGAAGCCCTGGTACCAGTTCAGCTCACCCAGGTGCAGCAGCGGCAGCTGCGCCTGGGCGGCCAGCAACAGGCGCTGCTCGTCGTCGGGTTCAACGCCTGGCAAGCAGGTGAGGTGCTTGTCGAGCAGGAACAGGATGCAGGCTTCGCGCAGCCAGTGGTCTTCGTCGTCGCTGATGCCGTCCAGCATGGGCAGGCGCTCGCGCACGGCCTGCCACTGCTTTGGCTCGATGGGGTAGCGCGCCAGTGCGCGCTTGCGCCGCCAGGCGCTGAACGACCACATGCCTGCTGTTCTCTGAGTGTTCAGTGAGCCTTGGCCGCACGGCCCAGGCGGCCGCGCAACAGGCCGAGGATCATCGGCACCAGCGACAGGACGATGATGCCCACCACCATCAGCGACAGGTGCTGCTTGATGAATGGCACGTTGCCGAAGAAGTAGCCCAAGGTGACTAGGCCGCCGACCCACAGCAGCGAACCGGCAACGCTGAAGCCCAGGAAACGTGGGTAATGCATGTGGGCGATGCCGGCGACGAACGGTGCGAAGGTGCGCAGGATGGGCAGGAAACGCGCCAGGGTCACGGTCTTGCCGCCATGGCGTTCATAGAATTCGTGGGTGCGCTGCAGGTAGTCGCGGCGGAAAATTTTCGAGTTGGGGTTGTTGAACAACCGCTCGCCGGCTGTTCGGCCGATCACGTAGTTGGTGCTGTCGCCCAGGATGGCGGCAGCCATCAACAGGCCAGCCAGCAGCACCGGGTCCATACCGCCGCCCGCCGCTACGGCGCCGGCGATGAACAGCAGCGAGTCGCCCGGCAGGAAGGGCATTACCACCAGCCCGGTTTCGCAGAAGATCACGGTGAAAAGGATGGCGTAGATCCAGGGACCGTAATTGGTGACCAGCAGATCGAGGTAGGCATCGAGATGCAGGATAAGGTCCAACGGGTTGAAATCCATGTACAGCACCTGTGTTCTTGGGCGTAGGCTGGGTTACCTGGGGATGGGTAAATTTTCACACATGACAGGTGGGGCATTATACGGCGAAGTGAGGATCATGCCCGGGGAGTTTGTAGCGGGGGGTTACGGTGAAAGGCCTGGATAGTGGTATCGACTGTACCGGCCTCATCGCCGGCAAGCCAGCTCCCACAGGTTAACTACTGCCCTGAGGTAGTGGTCAACCTGTGGGAGCTGGCTTGCCGGCGATGAGGCCGGTACAGGCATGCGGGTCATTCCTGGCTGATGGGCAGGATGTAGCTCTTGAACTCGGTATCTTCACGAAACCCGATGGATTCGTAGGTCTTGTGCGCGACCTCATTGTTCGCGCTGGTCGACACCCGCATGCGCACGGCATTGGTCTCTTTGGCCATTTTCTTCGCTTCACGCATCAGGTGGTCGGCGACCAGCATGCGCCGCGAGTCTTCGGCCACGTAGATGTCATTGAGAATCCACACGCGCTTGAGCGACAGCGACGAGTAGCTTGGGTAAAGCTGGCAAAAGCCCATCAACTTGCTGTCGTCATCATCGGGAAGTGCCAGGTAGATCACCGATTCATCCCGCTTCAGGCGCTTTTCCAGGAAGCTGCGCGAGCTGTCGGGGTAGGGTAGCTGCCCGTAGAACTCACGGTATTTGACGAACAGTGGCGTGAGCAGGTCGAGGTGTTCCAGGGTTGCCTTGATGATGCGCATGTGCGGCCCTCAGAGTCCATTGGGGAAACAGCGGAATGCCAGCAGCTTTCAAGGGCATCCTGCCCAATGCAGGTCGCAAGTGCAATCCGCCTTCCGTGACAGGTTTTTTACCCTTTGCCCAGCAGGAAGTTGCCCTTCTGGTTGCTGGTGTGTTCAGTTTCCAGGCTATGGACCTCGGCTTCGTCCTTTAAATTCACCCCCGAAAGCTGGCGCCGGCAGGCTTCGCGCATCAGGTACAGCAGGCGGTGCGCCGCCATGCCGTAGCTCAACCCTTCCAGGCGGATATTGGAAATGCAGTTGCGGTAGGCATCGGTCAGGCCGACCTTTGGCGCGTAGGTGAAATACAGACCAAGGCTGTCGGGCGAGCTCAGCCCCGGGCGCTCGCCGATCAGCATCACGGTCATCCGGGCGCCCAGCAGTTCACCGACCTCGTCGGCCACCGCCACGCGGCCTTGCTCCACCAGCACCACCGGGGCGCTGGTCCAGCCGTCGGCGGCGGCCTGTTCTTCGAAGCGGGTCAGGAACGGCAGGGTGTGGCGGTGCACGGCCAGCGCCGACAGGCCATCGGCGACCACAATGGCCAGGTCGACGCCGCCGGGGTTGGCCTGGGCATGCTGGCGCAGGGTGGCAATCGACGCTTCGTTCAGGCGCCGGCCCAGGTCCGGGCGCTGCAGGTACTGGTGGCGGTCACTGGCAGCGCTGTGCAGCACCAGGCTTTCGCGCCCACGGTCACCCAGCTGGGTAGCCAGGCCGGCATGGTCGAAGGCCAGGTGCACGGCGTCGCGGGCCTGGGCATGGGCGAACTGGAAGTCCAGCTGCGCCCCGGTCGGCAGGCTGGTGCCGGCACGGCCCAGGGCGATGCGCGCCGGGGTCAGGTTGCGCAGGGCCAGCCAAGGGTTGTCGGGGGTAGGCGTGCGGTGGTCCATGGTCATCCCTATGCAAGCTGTGCCAAGGCCTGGCGGAAGGCCGGTGGCAGGTTGTCACCAAAGCGCACCCGGCCATCGGCCTGGGTGAAGATGCCGGTGCGGGCCAGCCATGCCTCGAATTCCGGCCCGGGCTTCAGGCCCAGGGTCTGGCGCGCGTACAGCGCGTCGTGGAACGAGGTGGTCTGATAGTTGAGCATGATGTCGTCGGAGCCGGGGATGCCCATGATGAAGTTGATCCCGGCCACCCCCAGCAGGGTCAGCAGGGTGTCCATGTCGTCCTGGTCGGCTTCGGCGTGGTTGGTGTAGCAGATGTCGCAGCCCATCGGCACACCCAGCAGCTTGCCGCAGAAGTGGTCTTCCAGGCCCGCGCGGATGATCTGCTTGCCGTTGTACAGGTACTCCGGGCCGATGAAACCGACCACGGTATTGACCAGAAACGGCTTGAAGTGGCGGGCCACGGCATAGGCGCGGGTCTCGCAGGTTTGCTGGTCGACGCCATGGTGGGCGTTGGCCGACAGTGCGCTGCCCTGGCCGGTTTCGAAATACATCAGGTTTTGCCCGAGGGTACCGCGTTTCAGCGACAGGCCCGCTTCGTAACCTTCCTGCAACACGTTCAGGTTGATGCCAAACCCGGCGTTGGCCGCCTCGGTGCCGGCAATGGACTGGAACACCAGGTCCAGCGGCACGCCACGGTTGATCGCCTCGATCGAGGTGGTGACATGGGTCAGCACGCAGGCCTGGGTGGGGATGTCATAGCGCTGGATGATGGCGTCGAGCATTTCCAGCAGGGCACAGATCGAGGCGATGCTGTCGGTGGCCGGGTTGATGCCGATCATCGCGTCGCCGTTGCCGTACAGCAGGCCGTCAAGAATGCTGGCGGCGATACCGGCCGGCTCGTCGGTCGGGTGGTTGGGCTGCAAGCGAGTAGACAAGCGCCCGCGCAAGCCCATGGTGCCGCGGAACCGGGTAACCACGCGAATCTTCTGCGCCACCAGCACCAAGTCTTGCACGCGCATGATCTTCGACACCGCCGCAGCCATTTCTGGCGTAAGCCCCGGCGCCAGGGCGCGCAGGCTGTCTTCAGTGGCCTCTTCGCTCAGCAGCCAGTCGCGCAGGCCGCCCACGGTCAGGTGGCTGACCGGGGCAAAGGCCTGGGCATCGTGGGTATCGATGATCAGCCGGGTGACTTCATCGGCTTCGTAAGGGATCAGTGCTTCATTGAGGAAGTGGGTCAGCGGGATATTGGCCAACGCCATCTGCGCGGCGACACGCTCGCCGTCATTGCTGGCTGCGACGCCTGCCAGGAAGTCCCCCGAGCGTGCCGGGCTGGCCTTGGCCATCACGTCCTTGAGGCTGTCGAAGCGGTAGACCAGGTGGCCTACCGTGTGTACGAAACTTGCCATACAGAATCTCCAGAGCCGCGGGTTGCCCCGCGGCGGGTGGCGGCAATCAGTGCAAGGCCTCTTCGGCCTGCTGGATGGCGGCGAATTCCTCTTCCGGCGTGCCCGCGACCAGGTGGTGGCGGCTGTAGAAAGCAAAGTAGGCAATCAATACCGCATAAATCACTGCGGCGCCAATCACCACCCGTGGGTCCACCAGGAAGCCGGCAACCACGGCGATGCACGCCAGCACCAGCGCCACGCCCGAAGTGAAGATGCCACCGGGGGTGCGGTACGGGCGCTCCATCTTCGGCCGGCGGATGCGCAGGGTGATGTGCGCGGCCATCATCAGTACATAGGACAGCGTAGCGCCGAACACCGCCACCAGGATCAGCAAGTCGCCCTGGCCGGTCAGCGACAGGGCAAAGCCGATGATGCCGGGGATGATCAGGGCCAGTACCGGGGCTTTGCTTTTGTTGGTTTCCGACAGCTTGCGCGGCAGGTAGCCGGCGCGGGACAAGGCGAAGATCTGCCGGGAATAGGCGTAGATGATCGAGAAGAAGCTGGCGATCAGCCCGGCCAGGCCGACCAGGTTGACGAAGCCGCCCATCCAGGTGCTGCCGCCGTAAGCCTTGGACAGCGCTTCGACCAGCGGGTTGCCGGATGCCTTCAGCGCTTCGGAGCCGGCGCCGCCAGGGCCGACCACCAGGATCAGCAGGGCGAAGGCCAGCAGTACCAGCATGGCGCCGATCAGGCCGCGTGGCAGGTCACGCTTGGGGTTCTTGGTTTCTTCGGCAGCTAGCGGCACGCCTTCGACGGCAAGGAAGAACCAGATGGCGTAAGGGATCGCCGCCCACACGCCGACATAGCCGAACGGCAGGAAGCTGCTGGCGCCTACTGCGTCCGTTTTGGCGATGTCGAACAGGTTGGCTGCATCAAAATGGGGCACCATGCTTATCAGGAACACTGCCAGGGCGATGGCGGCGACGGCGGTGATGATGAACATCAGCTTCAACGCCTCACCCACCCCAAAGATGTGGATGCCGATGAACACGATATAGAACGCCAGGTAGATCATCCAGCCGCCGATACCGAACAGCGACTGGCAGTAGGCACCAATGAACACCGCGATGGCGGCCGGTGCGATAGCGTATTCGATAAGGATCGCCGTGCCGGTCAGAAAACCGCCCCACGGGCCGAACGCACTGCGGGCAAAGCCGTAGCCGCCGCCTGCGGTGGGGATCATCGACGACAGTTCGGCCAGCGAGAAGCACATGCACAGGTACATGGTGGCCATCAGCAAGGTGGCGAGGAACATGCCGCCCCAGCCGCCCTGGGCCAGGCCGAAGTTCCAGCCGGCATAGTCGCCGGAGATGACATAGGCCACGCCCAGGCCAACCAGCAGTACCCAGCCGGCCGCGCCTTTTTTCAGTTCACGTTGCTGGAAATAGTCCGACCCGACTTTTTCGAAGTCGACGGAAGAGCCTGCCGGCGAGCCGGCGGAATGATCGCTTGGCATAGATTCACCTGTTCTTTTTCTTGGTGGCCGGAAGGGGCCCGGGCCGATGGTGATGGGTACTGCAGGAAGCGAGCCAGAGCGGTTGGTGCTCCGGGGGTTGAGTGATGCAGGTCCGGCCTCATCGCCGGCAAGCCAGCTCCCACAGGTACTGCACAGTTTTCGAGATCAGTGCGGTCCCTGTAGGAGCGGCCTTGCGTCGCGATGGGCTGCAAAGCAGCCCCCGAGGCCATCCCGGATTTAGAAGAAGCCCAACGGGTTGATGTCGTAGCTCACCAGCAGGTTCTTGGTCTGCTGATAATGGTCGAGCATCATCTTGTGGGTCTCACGGCCAACACCGGACTTCTTGTAGCCGCCAAACGCCGCATGCGCCGGGTACAGGTGGTAGCAGTTGGTCCACACGCGGCCAGCCTTGATGCCGCGGCCCATGCGGTAGGCACGGTTGATGTCACGGGTCCACACGCCGGCCCCCAGGCCGAACTCGGTGTCGTTGGCAATCGCCAGTGCTTCGGCTTCGTCCTTGAAGGTGGTGACGCTGACCACCGGGCCGAAGATTTCTTCCTGGAACACGCGCATCTTGTTGTTGCCCTTGAGCAGGGTCGGCTGGATGTAGTAACCGGTGGCCAGCGAGCCTTCCAGCTTCTCGACCTTGCCGCCGGTCAGCAGCTCGGCGCCTTCGTCCTGGGCAATCTGCAGGTACGAAAGAATCTTCTCGAACTGCTGCTGCGAAGCCTGGGCGCCAACCATGGTGTCGGTGTCCAGTGGGTCGCCGCGCTTGATCTGCAGCACCTTCTTCATCACCACTTCCATGAACTGCGGGTAGATCGACTCCTGCACCAGGGCGCGCGACGGGCAGGTGCACACCTCGCCCTGGTTGAAGAACGCCAGCACCATGCCCTCGGCAGCCTTCTCGATGAAGCTTGGCTCTGCCTGCATGATGTCTTCGAAGTACACGTTCGGCGACTTGCCGCCCAGCTCGACGGTGGACGGGATGATGTTTTCGGCTGCGCATTTCATGATGTGCGAGCCAACCGGGGTAGAACCGGTGAAGGCGATCTTGGCGATACGCTTGCTGGTAGCCAGGGCTTCACCAGCTTCGCGGCCATAGCCTTGCACCACGTTGAGTACGCCAGGTGGCAACAGGTCGCCGATCACTTCCAGCAGCACGGTGATGCCCAGTGGCGTCTGCTCGGCAGGCTTGAGCACCACGCAGTTACCGGCGGCCAGCGCAGGCGCCAGCTTCCAGGCAGCCATCAGGATGGGGAAGTTCCACGGAATGATCTGCCCGACGACGCCCAGCGGCTCGTGGATGTGATAGGCCACGGTGCCTTCGTTGATCTCGGCAGCGCCGCCTTCCTGGGCGCGGATGCAGCCGGCGAAGTAGCGGAAGTGGTCGACGGCCAGGGGGATGTCGGCGTTGAGGGTTTCGCGGATGGGCTTGCCGTTGTCCCAGGTTTCGGTAATCGCCAACAGCTCAAGGTTCTGCTCGATGCGGTCGGCAATCTTCAACAGCACGTTGGAGCGGTCCTGCACCGACGTGCGGCCCCAGGCGTCGGCAGCGGCGTGGGCGGCGTCGAGCGCTTTATCGATGTCTTCGGCAGTGGAGCGAGGGAATTCGGCTATCAGTTTGCCATTCACCGGGGACGTGTTTTCGAAATACTGCCCCTTGACCGGAGCTACGAACTCGCCACCGATGTAGTTGCCATAGCGGTTCTTGAAGGAAACCTTCGCGCCGTCGGTACCGGGATGTGCGTAACGCATGGTGTGTCTCCTGGCTGTTATGTTTGTTGGGGAGTTGAGAAGCGTAGAGCAAAGGTTGGGCCAGCGTTTCGCACGCCAGGCAAATCAATGACTTGGGCCAGTTGTCTGGGACCGGTAAACGGCTGGTGTGCCAGCGGGGGTACACGCAGGGGTGACACTTTGTGCCATTTGCGACACGTCATGGCCGGGTGCATTGCAAAGGCTTCCCGGGTGGAGGATGCTGACCAGACTCTCTATCTGCGGAGAACTACAACAATGCAGAGCAACCCTTTCAGTCGCCATGCCCAGCAAGTCCATACCGTTGCCCATGGCGGGGCCGGGGAGGGCGGCAGTGACCCGTCCATCGCCCGCTCCTGGCTGCGTTGCCTGGAGGACTACCACCTCGACCCTGCTGTGATCGCGGCCCCGGTGGTGCTCGAGCACGGGCGCCTGCTGGAAAGCCGCGAGCGCTTGTGCCAGGTGCTGCAAATTGCCGACCCTGAAATGAACAGCCTGCACCAGCAGCTTTCCGGGGCCGGCCACGCGGTACTGCTGACCGACGCCCGCGGGGTGATCCTCAATTGCGTCAGCGCACCCACCGAGCGGCGCAGCTTCGAGCGTGCCGGGCTGTGGCTGGGCGCCGACTGGAGCGAAGCGCGCGAGGGCACCAACGGCATCGGCACCTGCCTGGTCGAGCGCCAGGCCCTGACCATCCACCAGAACGAGCACTTTCGTGGCCGCCATACCGGCCTGACCTGCTCGGCCAGCCCGGTGTTCGACCCCCATGGTGAACTGCTGGCGGTGCTTGATGTGTCGTCGGCCCGGCCCGATGTTTCGCGCCAGAGCCAGTTCCACACCATGGCATTGGTCAACCTTTCGGCGAAGATGATCGAAAGCTGCTATTTCCTGCGCCATTTCGAGCAGCAGTGGCTGCTGCGTTTCCACCTGCAGGCCGAGTCGGTCGGCCTGTTCAGCGAAGGTTTGTTGGCCTTCGACGGTGACGGGCGCATCTGCGCGGCCAACCAGAGTGCGCTGAACCTGCTGGGTACCGTGCGCGGTGGCGTGCTGGGCAAACCCGTGCAGCGCTTCTTCGCCTGCAGCCAAGACGAGTTGTTCAACCGCGCCATGCCCGCAGGCAGTACGGTCTGGCCGCTACGCACGGTGGACGGCCGCCAGGTGTTCGCCAGTGTGCGCGGCCAGGCACGTACGCCGGTGTGGTCTGTGCCCACCGCCCACCGCCAGCCCGTGCGCGATGTGGAACCGGCCATCTGCCTGCTCGACCCGGCGTTGCAAAACGACTTTCGCCGCTGCGTGCGGGTGTTCGAGCGCGACGTGCCGTTGTTGCTGCGCGGCGAGACCGGCTGTGGCAAGGAGGCTTTCGCCCAGGCCGTGCACCAGACCAGTGAACGGCGCGGCAAGCCGTTTGTCGCCATCAACTGCGCCTCGATCCCGGAGAGCCTGATTGAAAGTGAGCTGTTCGGTTACCGCGGCGGCAGCTTTACCGGCGCGCGCAAGGAAGGCATGCGCGGCAAGCTGTTGCAGGCTGACGGCGGCACCTTGCTGCTGGACGAGATCGGCGACATGCCGCTGGCCCTGCAAACCCGCCTGCTGCGGGTGCTGGAAGAGCGCCAGGTGGTGCCGATTGGTGGTGAGCCGCAGGCGGTTGACGTGCGCATTGTCAGCGCTACCCACCGTGACCTGCTGGAGCGGGTGGCGCAGGGCAGTTTCCGCGAGGACCTGTATTACCGCCTGAATGGGCTGGAGGTGGCGTTACCTGCGGTGCGCGATCGCAGTGACAAGGCGCAGTTGCTGGACTTTCTGTTGCGTCAGGAGGCGCAGGGGCAGCGTGTCGATATCGAACCCAGAGCGCGGGAGGCACTGCTCGACTTCGCCTGGCCGGGGAACGTGCGGCAGATGCGCAATGTGCTGCGTACCCTGGTGGCGCTTTGCGAAGATGCCCGAATCATGTTCTCGGACCTCCCCGCCATCGTCCGCGAGGGCTTTGCCCTCGATCGCCGGCAAGCCAGCTCCCACCCCGACCACACTGGCTTCAAGCCATTTGTAAATCCAGGGGGATCCGGCTTGCCGGCGACAAGGCCAGAACAGGCGCTAGAAGGCAGTTGCACCTACAGGGTAAACAGGGCTTTCGAAGCTGACGCTGCACCTGTGGGAGCTGGCTTGCCGGCGATAGGGCCGGCAGCGTTGAAAGAGGCCGAGCGCCATGCGCTGCTGGCGACCCTGGAGGCAAAACACTGGCACCTGACCCGCGTCGCCGAGCACCTGGGCATCAGCCGCAATACTTTGTATCGAAAACTGCGCAAACACGGCATCACCAGGGCTGGCTGAGCGAAACAGCGGGTGCGATTTGTCGCGCCCTGGGCTACCCTGCCTCGATGTTTTGCGAGGTCGACCATGCATATTCACATTCTCGGTATTTGCGGCACTTTCATGGGCTCGCTGGCGGTGCTGGCCAAGGAACTTGGCCATCGCGTCACCGGCTCGGACGCCAACGTCTATCCCCCGATGAGCACCCAGCTCGAAGCCCAGGGCATCGAGTTGACTCAAGGCTATGACCCAGCCCAGCTGGACCCGGCGCCAGACGTGGTGGTCATCGGCAATGCCATGTCGCGTGGCAACCCGGCAGTGGAGTACGTGCTGAACAAGGGCCTGCCCTATGTTTCCGGCCCGCAATGGCTGGCGGACCACGTGCTGCAAGGCCGCTGGGTACTGGCCGTTGCCGGCACCCACGGCAAGACCACCACCAGCAGCATGCTGGCCTGGGTGCTGGAACATGCTGGCATGAGCCCGGGCTTCCTGATTGGCGGTGTGCCGCAGAACTTCTCGGTGTCGGCACGCCTGGGCGATACGCCGTTCTTCGTGGTCGAAGCCGACGAGTACGACAGCGCCTTCTTCGACAAGCGCTCGAAGTTTGTCCACTACCACCCACGTACCGCGATCCTCAACAACCTTGAGTTCGATCATGCGGACATCTTCCCGGATTTGGCCTCGATCGAGCGGCAGTTCCACCACTTGGTGCGCACCATTCCCGGCGAAGGCCTGGTCATTCACCCCGCCACCGAGCAAGCGCTGGAACGGGTGATCGGCATGGGTTGCTGGACCCCGGTGCAGACGACCGGCGAAGGTGGCCAGTGGCAGGCGCGCCTGCTCAGCCCCGACGGGTCGCGTTTCGAAGTACTGTTCGAGGGCGAGGCGCAGGGCGTGGTGGACTGGGCAATGACTGGCCAGCACAACGTTGCCAACGCCCTGGCCACCTTGGCAGCGGCCCGCCATGTCGGCGTTGTGCCGGCCATGGGTATCGAGGGCCTGAGCGCCTTCAAGAGCGTCAAGCGGCGCATGGAGAAAGTTGCCGACGTGCAGGGCGTGACCATCTACGATGACTTCGCCCACCACCCGACCGCCATCGCCACCACCCTCGACGGCCTGCGCAAGCGCGTTGGCGAGGCGCCGGTGATTGCCGTGATCGAGCCCCGCTCCAATTCGATGAAGCTTGGCGCCCACCGTGACGGTCTGCCGGAAAGCGTCAACGACGCCGACCAGGTGATCTGGTACGCGCCGGCCAACCTCGGCTGGGACCTGGCGGCCACCGCTGCGAAGTGCAAGGTACCGAGCGTGGTGGCCGACAGCCTCGACGCGATCATCGAGCGGGTCAAAGGCCAGGCACGCCCGGGCACCCACGTGGTGATCATGAGCAACGGCGGCTTTGGTGGCCTGCACGGCAAGCTGGCCGAGGCCCTGAAGTGAGCGGGCCGGAACGCATCACCCTGGCCATGACCGGCGCCTCAGGCGCCCAGTATGGCCTGCGCCTGCTCGATTGCCTGGTGCGCGAGGACCGTGAGGTGCATTTCCTGATCTCCAAGGCCGCGCAACTGGTGATGGCCACCGAGACCGACGTGGTGCTGCCGGCCAAGCCCCAGGCGATGCAGGCATTTCTTACCGAATACACCGGCGCCGCCGATGGGCAGATCCGTGTGTACGGCAAGGAAGACTGGATGTCGCCGGTAGCCTCCGGCTCCGGCGCCCCGGCGGCGATGGTGGTGGTGCCCTGTTCCACCGGTACGCTTTCGGCGATTGCCACGGGGGCTTGCAACAACCTTATCGAACGCGCTGCCGACGTTACCCTCAAGGAGCGTCGCCAGCTGATCCTGGTGCCGCGCGAAGCGCCGTTTTCCACCATCCATCTGGAGAACATGCTCAAGCTGTCGCAAATGGGCGCGGTGATCCTGCCGGCGGCGCCGGGCTTCTATCACCAGCCGCAGACCATCGACGACCTGGTCGACTTTGTCGTGGCGCGCATTCTCAACCTGCTGGCCATTCCCCAGGACATGTTGCCGCGGTGGGGCGAGCACCACTTCGGGGTGGATGATTGAAGCGAGCGCTGTTGGGTGTGGCGGCGCTGGTGATGCTGGGAGGCTGCGCCACGGTGCGCACGCTGGATGCTGCAAAACCAGGGGCGCCGGTGGTGTATGCCGGTACCCGGCTGGATTTGTACGTGATCAATGGCGGGTGCTGCCCGCGCGATCATTACGGGGCTGATGCACCGGCCTATCCAGGGCTGGACCTGCCCGGCAGCATGCTGCTCGATACCCTGTTGTTGCCGTTGTCATTGCTGACTGCGGCCGGTGTCGGCTTCCAGGCCACCGGCGGCCTGTGATGGCCATTTCGCGGGCTTGCCCGCTCCCACAGGATTGTGTGGTCCTCAGTTGATCACAGTACCTGTGGGAGCGGGCGTGCCCGCGAAGAGGCCCTTTCAGGTGACGCTTATATCTTGCCCAACTTGCGAAGCTCATCCGACTCCACAATCCGCACCCCGTCCTCTTCCTCCAGCGCCAGCCGCCACAAGGCCCGGGCCAAGGTACAAGCCTCGATCCCCCGGTACTTGCCAGGTATCAACCTGGAAAACGGCGAAACCAGTTGTTCTGCCAGCCGTGGCTCGATCCGCTCGCCCAGCAGCAACGACGGCCGCACGATGGTCAGCTGCGGCCAGTCCTGGGCCTTCAGCGCCTCTTCCATCTCGCCCTTCACCCGGTTGTAGAAAATCGACGATTTCGGGTCGGCGCCCAGCGCACTGACCACCAGCAGATGCCGCGCGCCCATCTCCCGGGCACGCTTGCTGAACGCCACTACCATGTCCAGGTCCACTGCGCGGAAGGCCGATTCGGAGCCGGCCTGCTTTAGTGTGGTGCCCAGGCAGCAGTAGGCAATATCGACCCGCCCAGCCAGCTGTGGAAGAAATACCGCCGGGTCACCCACCGGGTTTTCCAGGTGCGGGTGCTCAGCCAGCGGCCGACGGGTAGGCGCCAGTACGCGGGTGATGGTGGGTTCGTTGAGCAGGCGGTCCAGCAGGTGTTCACCGGTAAGGCCGGTGGCACCGGCAAGCAAGACATGCTGAGGCGTCAAATACATGATGTCTCTCCCTTGTTACACACAAGTCTAGTGGCTGCCAGGCGTTTTTGCCTGTACCCCCACGTTGGCCTGTGCGGCGTTACGCAATGCTTCTTCGGCCTGTTGCCGGCGCAGGTGCTGCCAGTGTTCAAGTACGGCTGGCGGTGCCCACAGCTGCGGCTCCGAAGCCTCGAAGCCTTCCCTTTGTTCTCTTTCGGCAACGCTGGCGCGGGCCAGTTCAAACGCCTGTTTCAGGTCGTCGGTCTGGTTCAGTGCTTGCGCGAACAGCGCATCGCCAAAGTAGGTGAAGTCGGCTTCTTCCGAGCACCCGAAGGACACGCGGTCGGCACGAGCGGCAGTCATGATCACCGTGCGCTCATCCTTGAGCGGGGCGATGTAGCCCCCTGAATAGCAAGCCGATATGACGATCACCTTGTCGCGGTTCTTCAGTGGCGCCAGGGCGGTGGCCAGTTCGTCGGCAGAAAGGTCGGCCAGTTGCAGGCGCGGCTGGTCGAGCACCAACTGGTGGTCCTGGCTGCCATGGCTGGTGAAGTAGATGAACACCAGGTCTTCGGGGCCGCTGCGTTCGGCCAGGGTGCTGGCGGCACGGGTGAGGTTCTCGCGGGTGGCCATGGGGCGGGTGGCCATGTGGTCACGGTGGTTGACCAGGGTCACCTGGCCGCGGGCGCCAAAGCGCACCTTGAGCATGTTGCTGACGTAGTCGGCTTCGCGCAGGAACACGCTTTGCTGGCCATCGCCGGCCACCACCAGGCTGTACAGCTGGATGGGCGGCGTTGAGCGCGGTACCCGGGCCAGCGACTCTTCCAGCAGCCGGCCCTGGTTGAGCAGGGCCAGGTCCAGTGGGTCGGGCAGCAGCGTGCCTTTCTGGTCGCGTACGCGCACACCGTTGGCCCAGGTGCCACCTTCGACCTGGCCGCTGGGCAAGGTCAGCTGCCCATGGCCATGGTAGGCATCGTTCAGGAAACCGCCGACGTAGGTGCTGCCGTCGGCCAGTTGCAGGCTGCCCCGGCCCGAAAGGCGCCAGTCGACGAACTCGCCCTTGTAGTGGCTGCCGTCGCTGCCTAGCAGTTCGCCTTCACCCATCAGCGAGCCGTCCTTGAATTCGCCGATCCATACATCGCCATCGGCGTTTTCGTAGCGGCCACGGCCTTCCAGGCGGTTGTCCTTGAACTCACCGATGTATTGCTCGCCGTCGACGCTGTCGTAAGTACCACCGCCTTGCAGCTGGCCGTTGACGAAGCGCCCGCTGAACTGGTTGCCGCTGGCATCGCTGCGCACCCCGGCGCCGTTGGGCTTGCCCTTGGCGAACAGGCCTTGGTAGCGGCTGCCGTCGGCCAGCTCCAGCTCGCCGGCGCCTTCGTACAGGTCGTCCTTGAACTGGCCGCGGTAGGTCTGGTCGGCTTGCTTGAGCGTGCCTTCGCCGTCGCGGCGGCCGTGCTTGAAGGTGCCACTGTAGTGGCTGCCTGGGGTGGTCAGGTCGCCCAGCCCCTGGAACAGCCCCTCGGCGAACTGGCCACGGTAAACCTCGCCGTTCTGGCCATGCCATTCGCCCTGGCCATGCCACTGGCCATCC
The DNA here is from genome assembly GCF_000498395.2 of Pseudomonas putida S13.1.2. Lineage (NCBI taxonomy): Bacteria > Pseudomonadati > Pseudomonadota > Gammaproteobacteria > Pseudomonadales > Pseudomonadaceae > Pseudomonas > Pseudomonas putida. Next base: position 4,396,795 of record NZ_CP010979.1, on the reverse strand, counting down.
TTGAAGCCGCCGGCGTACCAGCTGCCATTGGGGTAGTCGATACGGCCCTCGCCCTGCAGCAGGCCATCAACCACCTGCCCCCGGTAACGCCCCCCGTCGGGCAGGCGTGCGTCCGGCGCAAGCAGCGATTCGCCATCGCCACAGGCGGCGAGCAGCAGGACCAGGGTAATGGGGAGCAGTGGACGCATGGCGAGGACCGGGCAATAGGTCTGCCGAGTATGACGCAGAATAAGGGGCCGAGACAGATAGGGCATAAGCAGATGAGACAACAGGCCGGCGCGGCGAGATGGCTGCGAGGTGCATGTCGGGGGATCGAGGGTGGGCAGACAGGCGCATGCCTTTAGTTGTTCATCTCCTGTGAGATCGAGCGCCGCCCGCGCGGCGCATCGCCGGCAAGCCAGCTCCCACATCTGTTTCGGGCCAGTCTCTCCTGTGCCTTTGGCGCGCGCACCCTTGGGTGCATGACTGGAAATTGCTGAAGACCAGCGGCGCAACCTTCGATTCTGAAAGGAACAAACAAGGCGGACAGCGGTGACTTCACAGGAGCGACTGGCCCGAAACAGATGTGGGAGCTGGCTTGCCGGCGATGCGCCGCGCGGGCGGCGCTCGATATTACAGGCGCTGAAAAAACCGAGGCATGCACATCTATGTCTCAACGCCACCCCAAGTCATGCACCTCCCCCCTTTAATGCCCCCGCAAAAACTCCACCATCCTCCGGTTCACCTCTTCAGCCGCCTCCATCTGCACCATATGCCCAGCTTCGGGCAGCACCAGTACTTCTGCCTCCAGGCCTTCGGCATGGCTGGCCGGGATGATCGCGTCCTTGCCGCCCCACACCACCAGCGCCGGATGCTGCCCCAGCACCCCGCGCAGGTCGTGGCGCTGGCGGTCGCCGTCGGCAATGGCTGATGCCAGCTGGCGCAAGGCGTCATCAACACCTTCCAGGCGCTTGAACTTGAGCATGTCCTCCAGCATTTGCCGGGTGACCAGCGCCGGGTCGGCAAACAATTGCACCATCTGCGGTTTGAGGGCGTTGCGGTTGGCGGCGGCGACGAAGCCCTGCAGGTACTGCCCGTTGATCGCTTCGCCCAGGCCGGCACTGGCGACCAGGCTGAGGCTTGCCACCCGTTGCGGCGCCAGGCGTGCCACGTTGAGGCTTACCGCGCCGCCCATGGAATGGCCCGCCAGGTGGGCCTTGGCGATGTCCAGGTGGTCGAGCAGGGCCAGCACGGTTTCGCTCAGTTCATCCAGGTCGCCCCGCTGCAGGGCCTTGGCCGACTCGCCGTGCCCCGGCAGGTCCAGGGCGATCACGCGGCGTTCGGCAGCCAGCGCCGGGTGGTTGAACAGCCAGTTGTTGAGGTCGCCGCCAAAACCGTGCACCAGCACCAGCGGCGTGCCGCCTTCCCCCAGCTCGAACCAGCGCAGCAGGCGGCCGCCAACCTCTGCCTTCTGTGGGGCCGGCCCCTGGGCCTGATCGGCGCCCCCTTCGGCGACGAACTCGGCCTGGAAGCGCTGCACCAGCGCATCGATTTCGGCTTCTTCGGCTTCGCCTTCCACCACCACGGCCAGCAACGCGCCCACTGGCAGGGTTTCATCCGGCTTGGCCACCTGGCGGCGCAACACGCCACTGAACGGGGCTTCGACGCTGCTGCTGATCTTGTCGGTCTCGACGTCCAGCACCTCGTCGCCCTTGGTGATTTCGTCACCTTCCTGCTTGAGCCAGGTGTCCACCCGGCCTTCGGTCATCGACAGGCCCCACTTGGGCATGGTCAGGGTATGGATCTGGCTCATGCGGCACTCCTTGCGGCTTCGATCACCTTGCGCACGGCCGCTTCGATCTTCGCCGCGTCAGGGATGTACAGGTCTTCCAGGGCATCGGAGAACGGCACCGGAGTGTGCGGTGCGGTGACCATTTCGATCGGGCCCTTGAGGGCGCCGAAAGCCTTTTGCGCCACCAGCGCGCTGATGTCGGTGGCCATCGAGCAGCGCGGGTTGGCTTCGTCGATCACCACCAGGCGGCCGGTTTTTTCCACGCTTTCAAGAATGCTGTCTTCATCCAGCGGGCTGGTCGTGCGCAGGTCCAGCACTTCGCAGTCGATGCCCTGGCGGGCCAGGTTGTTGGCGGCTTCAAGTGCTACGTGGACCATGCGGCCATAGGTGACCAAGGTCACGTCGTCACCATCGCGCAGGAAGTTGGCCTCGCCGAACGGCACGGTATACACCTCTTCCGGCACCTCGCCCTGCATGCTGTACAGCAGCTTGTGCTCACAGAAGATCACCGGGTCGTTGTCGCGGATCGCCTGAATCAGCAGGCCCTTGGCATCGTAAGGGGAAGAAGGGCACACCACCTTCAGGCCGGGGATGTGCGTCCACAGCGAGGTGAGCATCTGCGAGTGCTGGGCGGCCGCACGCAGGCCGGCGCCGTACATGGTGCGCATCACCAGCGGGGTGACCGCCTTGCCGCCGAACATGTAGCGAAACTTGGCAGCCTGGTTGAGGATCTGGTCCAGGCAGCAGCCGGCAAAGTCGACGAACATCAGTTCGCACACCGGGCGCAGGCCCTGGGTGGCGGCACCGACGGCAGCGCCGACGTAGCCGATTTCCGACAGTGGTGCGTCCAGCACGCGGCCGGGGAACTGGTGGTACAGGCCCTTGGTCACGCCCAGCACGCCACCCCAGGCGTCATCCTCGCCGGGTGCGCCGGCGCCGCCGGCAACGTCTTCGCCAATGATGAACACGGTGTTGTCGCGACGCATTTCCTGGGCCAGGGCTTCGTTGATGGCCTGCTGGTAGCTGATCTTTCTTGCCATGGTGGTTCTCCTTTTGTTCTTGTAATCCGCGGCTCAGGGGTAGCTGACGTAGACGTCGGTGAGCAGGTCGGCGGGCTGTGGCTTGGGATCGGACTTGGCGCGGCGCACGGCGTCTTCGATCAGGTCCTCGATGCGCGCGTCGATGGCGTCCAGTTGCTCGGCAGTGAGCAGGCCGGCGCGGGTGGTCTTGTTACGGAACTGCATCAGGCAGTCGCGGGATTCGCGCAGGTTCTTCACTTCATCCGGCGCGCGGTAGGTTTGCGCATCGCCTTCGAAGTGGCCGTAGTAGCGGCTGAGCTTGACCTCGATCAGCGACGGCCCTTGCCCGGCACGGGCACGCTCGATGGCGGCCCCGGCGGCCTCGTACACGGCAAAGAAGTCGAAGCCGTCGATGGTGACGCCCGGCATGCCGAAGCCGGCTGCGCGGTCGGCAATGTGGTCGCAGGCGACGGACCAGTTGGAGGCGGTGGCCTCGGCGTAGCCGTTGTTCTCGGCCACGAAGATGCACGGCAGGTTCATGATCGACGCCATGTTCATGGCCTCGAACACGGCGCCTTCGTTGGAAGCGCCATCGCCGAAGAAGGCCACCGACACGTCATCACGGCCCTTGAGTTTGGCTGCCAATGCCGCCCCGGCCACCAGCGGTGCACCGGCGCCGACGATGCCGTTGGCACCGAGCATGCCTTTTTCCAGGTCGGCAATGTGCATCGAGCCGCCTTTGCCGCCGCACACGCCGGTTTTCTTGCCATAGATCTCGGCCATCATGCCGTACACATCCACCCCCTTGGCGATGCAGTGGCCATGGCCGCGGTGGGTCGAGGCAATGCAATCGCTGTCACGCAGGTGGGCCATTACCCCGGCGGCTGAGGCTTCTTCGCCGGCGTACAGGTGGACGAAGCCGGGGATCTCGCCCGTGGCGAATTCCACGTGCAGGCGTTCTTCGAAGGCGCGGATGGTGCGCATCACTTCATAGGCATGCAGCAGTTGTTCGGTACTGAGTTGATTGGACATCTTGTTGTTCTCCAGGGTTGTCTCAACGCGGGTTTGCAGGGTGCAGCCGGTGGCCGCGCGGCACGGCCAGCAGGTGATGGCGGGCGGCATGCGCCAGGACGGCCTCGACATCCACGCTTAGCGGGCCTTGGTGGTCGAGGGTGATGGTGGGCGTGTCGTGCTCGGCGAATTCGATTTCCCGCTCGCCGTCCAGGGCCAGGGTGCCGCTGGCCAGGCTCAGGCGATGTGCGACTCCGGGCATCAGCGGGCCGCTGGCGGTGATGCCGCAACCTTGCAGCAGGCCGGGCGCCAGGGGCGCGAGCAGCGCCTGCTCGGCACCGGGGTTCAGGCGCACCCAGGCGCCACGCGGGTCTTGGCGTGACACCGGGCACCACAGCCCGCACAAGGCCGACAGGCCAATGGCGTGGGGCTCGGCGAAGCAGGCAAAGACTTCGCACAGGTCCTCGCTGCGGCTGAGTGCACGGGCACCGATGAAGCGCTGGGGCGATACCGCCACTTCCACCAGGGCCCATTCGGCAAGCTGTTGCTCGGGTACTTTCACCAGCAGGCGCTTGTTGCGGCGCAGGCCGATGCTGGCCGGTACCTGGCCGCTGGCGAGCAGGCCGCCGGCCAGGCCCGCACTGGTAGCTTCACGCAGTTCGGGGAAGGCATTGTTGGTGCCGGTGGACAGCGTCAGCAGCGGTATGTCACCGGCCTCGGCAGCGACTGCCTTGTGGGTGCCGTCGCCACCGAGCACGGCGATCATCGCCACGCCACGCTCGACCATGCGCCGGGTGGCCAGGCGGGTATCGGCAACGGTCTGGGTCAGCGGAAGGTCGAGTATTTCGATGGCCGGCCAGTGCTGGTCACGGGCGCCCGGGCCCTGGCTGGCCTTGAGCACGGCGGCGGCTATGCCGGTCATGTCGCTGGGCAGCAGCACCTGTCCGACGCCAGTGGCACCGAAGGCCGCCAGCAGGCGCTGGATCGCCGAGGCCTTGTCGGTGCTCGAATAGAGCCCGGCATTGGCGGTCAGGCGGCGCAGGTCGCGGCCAGAGGCAGGGTTGGCAATGATCCCGACGGTTGGGGCGGGTAGCGGCATGGCGCACCTCGATTTTTGTTTGAGAGTGCAGGAGCAAGCGCGGTGCCAGCTTTGCCTGGCTTGGCTGTAGTGGCCGCGCCAGAGCGGTTTGGTTGCGCACCAGTACGCGCCACGGGCGGCGCCGGCGAGACGCTGAGTGCCAGCGCGGGGCCTGGGTTGGCGAGACGCTGAGACGCAGCGTCTCAAGCCGGCCGGTAATCACACAGTGCTTGTCGGGGCATGCGTGGAAGCGCTTAATGGCCGGACAACGATAAAAACAGCAACGAGAACCGGAGGGCCTGAATGCTTGCCGCGAACTCCCGAGCCCATGTCGACTGCGTCAGCCGGGTGCTGAAGAACGCCGACCGCCTGCCACAGGCGCCGGTGCCAGCGCTGATCCTCGATTCATGGCGCCGTTCCATGGAGCTGTACCGCCTCGACCCCGGGTCCCAGCAGGGGCCGCGCATCCTGTCCCAAAGCCTGCTCAACGAATGCCGCGAACGCGCCGAGCTGTTTCTGCGCATCGCCAGCGATGCCGTGGCACGCCTGCACGAACGGGTGCGCGGCGCCGACTACTGCGTGCTGCTGACCGATGCCCAGGGGCGCACCATCGATTACCGGGTCGAAGCGGCCATCCGCAATGACTGCCGCAAGGCCGGGCTATACCTGGGCACCTGCTGGTCGGAGGGCGAGGAGGGCACCTGCGGGGTGGCTGCGGTGCTGACCAGCAAGGCCCCGGTCACGGTGCACAAGCGCGATCACTTCCGCGCGGCCTTCATCGGCCTGACCTGCACTGCAGCGCCGGTGTTCGACCCGCAGGGCGAGTTGCTGGGCGTGGTGGATGTTTCGGCTTTGCAATCGCCGGACGACCGCCGCAGCCAGCACCTGATCCGCCAGTTGGTCGAGCAGACTGCCCGTGAAATCGAAAACGCCTTCTTCATGCACAGTGCCCAAGGCCACTGGGTGATGCGCGCCCATGGCACACCGGGTTACGTCGAAAGCCAGCCCGACTACCTGCTGGCCTGGGATGCCGACGGCCGCTTGCAGGCCATCAACAGCCTGGCGCGGCAACGGCTGGTGCAGCACCTGGGGCGCTTGCCTGAGCACATTGGTGAACTGTTCGACATGGGCCAGCTACGGCGCGTCAACACGTCGTCCGCCCAGCGCCTGCCGGGCCTGGGCGGGCTGTATGGCCGCGTCAGCGCCCCGCAGCAGCGCCAGCGCGTGCAGCCCTTGCATCAGGCCCAGGACGCCCGCATCGAGCAGCATTTGCGGCTGGCCACGCGGGTCAAGGACTGCAACCTGGCGGTACTGGTACAAGGCGAGACAGGGTCAGGCAAAGAAGTGTTCGCCCGCCAGTTGCACCAGCAGAGCCAGCGCCGCGACGGCCCGTTTGTCACGCTGAACTGCGCCGCCATCCCGGAAAACCTGATCGAGAGCGAGCTGTTTGGCTATGTGGCTGGGGCCTTTACCGGGGCTAGCAGCAAAGGCATGCAGGGGCTGTTGCAGCAGGCCGATGGCGGCACGCTGTTCCTGGACGAAATCGGCGACATGCCGCTGAACCTGCAAACCCGCCTGCTGCGCGTGCTGGCGGAAGGCGAAGTGGCGCCGCTGGGGGCTGCACGGCGCGAGCGCGTGGACATTCAGGTGATCTGCGCCACTCACCGCGACTTGGCGAAGATGGTGGCGGAGGGCCGTTTTCGCGAGGACCTGTACTTCCGTCTGGCCAATGCCCGCTTCGAGCTGCCGCCGCTGCGTGAGCGCGAGGATCGCTTGGGGCTGATTCACCAACTGCTGGCCGAGGAGGCGCAAGCGTGTTCGGTGGAGGTGGTGTTGGCGGATGCTGCGTTGCAGTCGCTGCTGCTTTACCGCTGGCCGGGCAACCTGCGCCAACTGCGACAGGTGTTGCGCTATGCCTGTGCGGTGAGTGAAGGCGGGCAGGTGCAGTTGCAGGATTTGCCGCCGGAGGTGCGGGGCGAGGCAGTCGTTTCGAGTGACAGTGGCGTATCGTGCCCGGCCCGGCAGTTGTTGCTGGATGCACTGATCCGCCATCGCTGGAAGCCGGCCGATGCGGCGCGAGCGTTGGGTATTTCGCGGGCTACCTTGTATCGGCGTGTGCACGAGCACCACATCGAGATGCCGCGGATGAAGGGGTAGGGGCCTGGGGCTGCGCCGCAGCCCAATCACCGGCAAGCCAGCTCCCACCCCGATCGCATCGGCCTCAAGCCATGTGCAGTACCTGTGGGAGCTGGCTTGCCGGCGATGAGGCCCCGGCAGGCAATAAAAAACCCCGGAACAAGTCCGGGGTTCTGGTACATCACACTATTCGATCAATGCTCGTTTGCCAGCTTGTGTTCGAGGTAGTGAATGTTGACGCCGCCTTTGCAGAAACCTTCATCACGCACCAGGTCGCGGTGCAGCGGGATGTTGGTCTTGATGCCGTCGACGACGATCTCGTCCAGGGCATTGCGCATGCGCGCCATGGCTTCTTCGCGGTCCTTGCCGTAGGTGATCAGCTTGCCGATCAGCGAGTCGTAGTTCGGCGGAACCGAATAACCACTGTACAGGTGCGAATCGACGCGTACGCCGTTGCCGCCCGGGGCGTGGAAGTGCTTGACCTTGCCTGGGCTCGGGATGAACTTCTTCGGGTCCTCGGCGTTGATCCGGCACTCCAGCGAGTGGCCACGGATCACCACGTCTTCCTGGCGGTACGACAGCTTGTTGCCAGCGGCGATGCTCAGCATCTCCTTGACGATGTCGATACCGGTAACCATCTCCGACACCGGGTGCTCAACCTGCACGCGGGTGTTCATCTCGATGAAGTAGAAGCTGCCGTTCTCGTACAGGAACTCGAACGTACCGGCACCACGGTAGCCGATCTCGATGCACGCATCGACGCAACGCTTGAACACTTCCTGACGGGCTTTCTCGTCGATACCCGGGGCTGGTGCTTCTTCCAGGACCTTCTGGTGACGGCGCTGCAGCGAGCAGTCACGGTCGCCCAGGTGGATGGCGTTGCCCTGGCCGTCGGACAGTACCTGCACTTCCACGTGGCGTGGGTTGGTCAGGAACTTCTCCAGGTAGACCATCGGGTTGCCGAAGGCAGCACCGGCTTCGGTACGGGTGAGCTTGGCCGAGGAAATCAGGTCCTCTTCCTTGTGCACCACGCGCATGCCGCGACCACCACCGCCACCGGCGGCCTTGATGATCACCGGGTAGCCGACGTCACGGGCAATCGCCAGGGCGACTTCCTCGTCTTCCGGCAGCGGGCCATCGGAGCCCGGTACGGTCGGCACGCCCGACTTGATCATCGCGTCCTTGGCCGAAACCTTGTCGCCCATCAGGCGAATGGTGTCGGCTTTAGGGCCGATGAAGGCGAAACCGGATTTTTCGACCTGTTCGGCGAAGTCGGCGTTTTCTGCCAGGAAGCCGTAGCCCGGGTGAATCGCGGTGGCGCCGGTGACTTCGGCGGCAGCGATGATTGCCGGGATATGCAGGTAGGAATCCTTGGACGATGCAGGGCCGATGCAGACCGACTCGTCTGCCAGGCCCAGGTGCATCAGTTCACGGTCGGCGGTGGAGTGCACAGCGACGGTTTTGATGCCCAGCTCTTTGCAGGCACGCAGGATCCGCAGGGCAATTTCCCCACGGTTGGCGATCAGGACTTTTTCGAGCTTCCCAGACATCGTTGGCTCTCCGCGATTCAAACGACGGTGAACAGCGGCTGGTCGAACTCAACCGGCTGGCCGTCTTCTACCAGGATGGCGTCGATGACACCGCCAACATCGGCTTCGATGTGGTTCATCATCTTCATGGCTTCAACGATGCACAGGGTGTCGCCTTTCTTCACCGACTGGCCAACTTCTGCGAAGTTCGGCGAGGTCGGCGAAGGCTTGCGGTAGAAGGTACCTACCATTGGCGAGCGGATCACGGTGCCTTTCAGGGCCGGGGCAGCGGCTGCGGCTTCGGCTTCGGCGACTGGAGCAGCAGCGGCAACCGGGGCAGCAACAGGTGCGGCAGCCATCGGCGCAGGTGCGTAGAACTGTTGGGCAGCTGGGGTCTTGCTGTGACGGCTGATACGGACCGACTCTTCGCCTTCCTTGATCTCCAGTTCGTCGATGCCAGACTCTTCCAGCAGCTCGATCAGTTTCTTGACTTTACGGATATCCATTAATCATCAACTCCCAAAGGTTCGGTCAGGGGGCGAAATACAAAAAACGTATCGATACGTTTCTCTCGAACCCCGGCCCACTTAGGCCAGGGTTTTCATCATTTGGGCTGTGCGTTGGCAGCCAGTTGTTCCAGCGCGGACTCCAGGGCCAGGCGATAACCGCTGGCGCCCAGGCCGCAGATCACTCCTACGGCAACATCGGAAAAGTAGGAGTGGTGACGGAACGGTTCGCGTTTGTGCACGTTGGACAGGTGCACTTCGATGAATGGGATGCTCACCGCAAGCAATGCGTCACGTAATGCGACGCTTGTGTGGGTGAAAGCAGCCGGATTGATCAGGATGAAGTCCACACCCTCGTTGCGTGCCGCGTGAATACGGTCGATCAGTTCGTATTCGGCATTGCTCTGCAGGTACTGCAGATGGTGGCCCGCGGCGCGGGCACGTTGCTCCAGGTCCTGGTTGATCTGGGCCAGGGTCACGGCGCCGTAATGGCCAGGCTCGCGAGTACCGAGCAGGTTGAGGTTGGGGCCGTGGAGCACCAGTAGCGTTGCCATCTGCGGATTCCTTGGATTTGTAGGGCAATTCGACACAGCGCGGCGAGTGTGCCGTAAAGCGACGGCAAGTGTCCAGTTCCCGGCAATAGCCAGCACGATGTCCGAGATTCGCGCGAAGTATGTGACCAAATAATTAAATCCGGTCACCTAATTCGGGATTTTTCCCGGCACGCGGGAAGTTATAGACCGACTTTGCCGCGAACGCGTGTCAGAATTTGCGCAAATTCACCGGCGTTTATCTCGCCAATCACCCGATCAGCGGTAATTTCGCTGCCGTTCGCGGCAAAGAACAATAGGGCGGGTGGGCCGAACAGCTGATAGCGGTCGAGCAGTTTGCGTTGCTCGGCATTGCTCTCGGTAATGTCGAAACGCAGCAGCTTGAAGCCGGTCAGCCGGGTTTGCACCTGCGGCGCGTTGAGCACTTCATGCTCGATCACCTTGCAGCTGATGCACCAGTCGGCGTACCAGTCCAGCAGCACCGGCTGGCCGGCCGCCTTGGCCTGGGCCAGTGCGGCGTCCAGTGCGGTGGGGGTGGTGATGGTCTGCCAGGCATCCGCCTTTGCCGCCTGGCTGCTGCCGGCGGCCGCAAGGGTTGCAACGGGCAGCGGGCGAAGCGGGTCGCCTTGGCCGCTCAGGGCGCCGTACCAGCAGGCCAGGGCGTACACCAGCAAGGCCAGGCCGAGCAGTTGGGCCAGGCGCTGGCGTGCATCCTTGACGACGAATTCCAGGGCGCCGAGGAACAGTGCCACGCCAGCGGCGAGGAAACCCACCAGCAGCAAGGTCGCAGGGCCCGGCAGCACGCGGCTGAGCAAGCCGATGGCCAGCCCCAGCAGCAATACACCGATGGCGTTTTTCACCGTGTTCATCCACGGGCCGCTTTTCGGCAGCCAGGCCGCGCCACCGGTGGCCACCAGCAACAGCGGGGCACCCATACCCAGGCCCAGGGCGAACAGCTTGAGCGCGCCGCCCAGGGCATCGCCGCTGGCGCTGATATACAGCAAGGCGCCAGCCAGGGGGGCTGACACACAAGGCGAAACCAGCAGGCTGGAGAGCACGCCCAGCACTGCCGCGCCCAGCAGCGAGCCACCCCGGGTATGGTTGGCGACGTTGTTCAGGCGGTTGCTCAGTGCCTGGGGCAGCTTCAGCTCGAACAGGCCGAACATGGCCAGGGCGAACAGCACGAAAAACAGCGCGAAGGGCACCAGCACCCAGGCCGACTGCAGGCGCGCCTGCAGGTTCAGGCCGGCGCCGAACAGGCCCATCAGCGCGCCGAGCGCCGCGAAACTGGCCGCCATCGGCAGCACGTAGGCCAGCGACAGCGACAGCCCGCGCAGGCCACCGACCTGGCCGCGCAGCACTACGCCCGACAGGATCGGCAGCATCGGCAGTACGCACGGGGTAAAGGTCAGGCCGACCCCGGCGAGGAAGAACAACAGCAGCGATTTCCAGTTCCAGCCGTGTTCGGCGGTTGCGGGGGCGTTGGCACCGCCTTCGCCATCGATGCTCAGGCGTGCGGTTTCCGGTGGGTAGCACAGGCCTTTGTCGGCACAGCCTTGGTAGCCCACCAGCAGGGTGAAGGCACGCGGGTCGGTGCGCGGCAGTTCGATGTCGAGCACGCCGTGGTACACCTCGACGTCGCCGAAGAATTCATCGTGCTTGGCCTCGCCCTTGGGGATGTTTGGCGTGCCCAGGGCGATGTCGGCCGGCTCGGTGCGGAACTGGAAGCGGTGGCGGTAGAGGTAGTAGCCCTCGGTGGCGACGAAGCGCAGCTTGACGGTTTGCGCATCGGCCTGGACCAGGCTGAGCTTGAAGGCTTCGTGTACCGGCAGGAAGTCGGCGTTGTTGGCCAGTGAAGCGGCGCCGAGGGTGGCGCTGGGGCGGTTGTCGAGCAGGCCCGTGGCGAAGGCAGGGCTGGCCAGCAGCAGGAACAGCAGGAAAAACAGGCGGCGCATGGCGGACTCGCGAGGTGGAACGTGCCGGGCATGATAGCGGAGTTGGTGCGGGTTGGGGCCAAGCAGGCGGTGGGGGCGACACATGGCCGCTGGATCATGTGTCGCCTGTGCCGGCCTTTAGCGATCACTGTGGGAGCGGGCAAGCCCGCGAAGCAGGCGGCGCGATGGATGGCACCGGCTGCGCCGGTGTTCGCGGGCATGCCCGCTCCCACAGTTATCACGCATGCTTCCTTAAACCCTGAACGCCCGCACCGCCCGGTTCAGCTCACCGCCCAGGCTCAGCAACTGCTCGCCTTGCTCGCGCCCTTCACCAATGCGTTGCAGGTTGTCTTCGCCCAGCGCGTGAATCCGCTGGCTGTGGTCACGAATTTCACTCACCGCACCACTCTGCTGCGCCGTGACATCGGCAATACGCACCGCTGTGTCGGAGATGGTACGAATAGCACAGACAATTTCGTCCAGCGCGCCATCCGCGGCCTGAGCCTGGCTGGCCGTGGCCTCGGCATGCTCAAGCTGCGCACGCATGCCCGCCACCGAGCCTTTCGCCGCTTGCTGCAGGCGATCGATCAGTGCCTGAATCTCGGCGGTAGCCCCCGTGGTGCGCTGCGCCAGCGAACGCACTTCATCGGCCACCACGGCAAATCCACGGCCCATTTCACCTGCACGGGCCGCTTCGATCGCGGCGTTCAGCGCCAACAGGTTGGTCTGTTCGGCAATCGAACGGATCACTGTCAGCACCCCGCCGATGGTCGCCGACTCTTGCGACAATTGCTCGATCATGCGGGCGTTGCCTTGCACTTCATCGACCAGCTCGCGCAAGCCCGACAGGCTCTGGCCAATGACCGCCTGGCCCTGTTCCACTGCCCGCCCGGCATCGCGGCTGGCATCGGCGGCGGCGCTGGCGTCGCCCGCTACTTGCTGGATGGTCGCTTCCAGCTCACCCAGGGCATCGCGGATCTGCCCGGTATCGCGCGCCTGGCGCTCGGCGCCGTCGTGCAGGGCGGCGCTCATGCCGGCCAGGGCGTGGCTGCTGCCAGCCACCTGCTCGGCGTTGTGGCGGATGGTGCCGACCAGCTCCACCAGGTACTGGCGCAGGCGGTTGAGCGACGCCTGGATGTCGTGCAGTTCGCGGTTGGTCTTGCCCAGGGAGATGGCCTGGGCAAAGTCGCCCTCGGCCCAGCGCGACAGGGCCGGAGCCAGGCCGGTCAGGGTATGTGCCAGGCGCCGCTGCAAGGTGTCGATCAACAGAGCGATTAGCAGGATCAGGCCGATCATCAGGCCCTGGATGATGCGCACCTCAGCGGCGATCTCGGCATGTTCGCCGCGTACTTCGGGTTCCAGCGCGGCGATGGCCTGCTGCACCGCCTCCAGGCGCTGATGGGTGCTGGCGGCAAGGGCGACGCGGCGTTCGATCTGTTCGCGGGTGCGTTGCACTTCGGCCGGGTAGCGGCTGAGCAGGCTTTGCAGTTCACGCTTCAGGCCCACGGCAATGTCTTCCTGCTGGGCGCTGGCCTGGGTTTCCAGGCCCATCATGGCGGCAAAGTCGTCGGCACCGGATTCGGCTGTGCGGGTCACGCCCAGCAACGGCAAGTTGTCGATGGCCTGCGCCTGGGTGCGGATCAGTTGCAGTTCACGTTCTACTTCGTCGGCCAGCTCCGGGCGGCCGCTGCTGACCAGCTTGTCCCGTGCCAGCGACAGGCGCCCGAGGTGCACGCTGGCATCGAGCAACGGCAACAGGTAGCGGTTGGCGTCGGCGCTGCCGCTGTCGCGGGCGTAGCCGGCCAGTTGTTCGAAGTTGGCCCCCAGTTCTCGCTCGGCCTGCAGCAGCAGGGCTTGCGGATCGCCAGCCAGTTTACCGGCGGCCAGCAGTTCGTTGGCAGTGAAGGCCTGCAGGTTGTCGAGGCTGGGGCGCAGCTTGCCGGCCAGTTCTGTGGGCCACTCGTTCAGGCTGGCCTGTAATTGCTGGTTGGCCTCCATGGCGGCGGCATGGCGCAGGGCATCGCCATTGCCCAGGTAAGCCTGGATATTACGTGCTGCCTGGTTCTGGAACTGCTGGGACAGGCCCAGGTAGCGCTCCATCATCTGGTAGGGGCGCTCCAGGGCACGCTGCGACCACCACAGGGTGACGCCCAGGGCGAGACACACCGTTACCAGCAACAGGGTGTTGAAATTGGTCAGCCACTTCAGGCGCATAGCCGCGAACTTCCTGCGCAGGGTAGAGGTAGGCGCCTGAAGTTATTGCGATTCTGTGACGGGGTGATGACGACAGAGGCCTGGTGCCAGAAAAAAGTGGCACAGTGCCTCTATCGGTGTGACCTGCACTGGCCTATTCGCGGGCTCGCCCGCTCCCACAGGTTTACCTCCAGACTTGAGAAGAGTGAAATTCCGGTGGGAGCGGGCAAGCCCGCGAAGAGGCCGGCACGGTGAGTGCGAATCTCAAGGTTCCACACGAACGACGCAATTACGCCCCGCATGCTTGGCCCGGTACAGCGCCTCGTCAGCCGCACTGGCCATGGTCAGTGCATCCAGCACCTCATCCAGCTGCACCACCCCGGCACTGAAGGTGCACTGCAAATCCTGCGGCTGCGCCGGGTAGAGGATTTCTGCAAAGCGCCGGCGAATCTCGTCCAGCACCTTGTGCGCCGCGTCCAGCGCGGTGTTGGGCATGACAATGGCGAACTCTTCACCGCCATAGCGGCCGATGAAGTCGGTCTTGCGCAAGCGTTGCTTGAGGAACAGCGCCAGGCTCTTGATCACCCGGTCGCCCATGGGGTGGCCGTGGCGGTCGTTGATCTTCTTGAAATGGTCGATGTCGAGCATGGCAAAGCTCAACGGCTGCTGCTCGCGGCGGGCGCGGAAGCTGCAGTCCTCCAGCAGTTGCAGGATGTGAGTGTGGTTGTACAGCCCGGTCAGGCTGTCGCGCACCATGCGCGCCTTCAGGTGCCGGGCGCGGGCGGCGCGGTTGCGCACGGTGGTGATCAGGTGGCGTGAGCGAAACGGCTTGGTCAAAAAATCATCACCGCCTTCGCTCATGGCATCCAGCTGCTTGTCCAGGTCGTCTTCGGCAGACAGGTAGATGATCGGCACGCTCACATAGCGGTCGCTGTGGCGGATCACCTTGGCCAGCTCCGGGCCGGTGCAGGCAGGCATGTACAGGTCGAGGATGATCAGGTCGGGCTGGAAGTCGGCAAGCTCTGCCATGGTGCGGATCGGGTCGGTCAGGCTACGGGTGACCATGCCGGCGCTGGCCAGCACGCGCTCGGTGTGCAGGGCCTGGGTGCGTGAGTCGTCGATGATCAGCACGCGCAGCGGGTCGTGCGGGGTGGCGTTGGTCAGCAGTTCGACCTTTTCCAGCAGGCTGGACGCTTCCAGGCTACCGGTAAGAAAGTCCTGGCCACCCGCGCGCACGGCGGCAAGGCGGGTCGGGGTGTCGGCTTCGTGGTGGCTGAAGAACAACAGCGGAACAGGTAGCGCCAGCCCCTGCTGCACCTGGGCGGCCAGCACCAGGCCTTGGCCGGCACCGGTGAAGTCGACATCCATGATGATGGCTGAAGGCGGGTATTCGTTGATCGAGGCGAGAAACGCCACCGCGCTGGGGAGCGCTTGCACCACCAGTCCAAAGAACTCCAGTTGCTGGGCCAGGCGCTGGGCACGCTCATGGTCCTGCAGCAGGATGTACACCGGCTTGCGCAGGGGCGGCAGCAGCAGCTGGTCGAGCGGGTCGTCCTTGCGCAGGCCGCTACGCGTCACCTGTTGGGTGGGGCACTGCGGGCTCGGCTCAACTGCTTGGCTCATGTCCTGGCTACTTATAGGTTGGGATGTGCAGGGGCAATGATGGCTCTATGCTAGCAGCTCTTTGCAAATCCGGGACTGCCCTGTATCAACAAAGCGGCCAGAACGAATATTCAGTTACTGACTGATTGGTCGCTTATGCGTACGGTGGTGTCTGCTTTATAGTGCTGCCATGCGGGCTTGCCGTGGCACCCTGGCGCAGGCCTGTGGTCCAAGCCCTAGAACCGTCGTGACTGATTAAGGACAAAGCCATGCTGGACTGGAAAAACCGCGAGGCCAAAGCCGAGCCCCGTGAGCGTGTCGACGGCCGCGGCGCTGCCGCCCGTAGCTACCTTGGCGGCCTGTGGAGCCGTGCCCTGGGGACCCTGATCGGGTTGTACCTGCTGGTGTGCATCGGCCTGGGTTGGTACTGGAGCCAGGAGCCGGAGCTGTTCCCGGTGCAGCAAAATGCCCAGTCTGCCGCTGAGCGCGGTGGCCAGCAGATGGTGGTGGGCTACACCACCATCGAAACCCTCAAGACCGTGGCCGGTACCTTGCTGAACAAGCCAGGCGGCTACATCTCCAACGACCGCTTCCCGCCAGGGCTGTGGATGGACAACATGCCGAGCTGGGAATACGGCGTGCTGGTCCAGGTGCGCGACCTGTCCCGCGCCCTGCGCAAGGACTTCGCCCGCTCGCAGTCGCAGTCCACCGAAGACGCCGACCTGGCCAAGGCCGAGCCGCGCTTCAACTTCGACAACAAGAGCTGGATCCTGCCGTCGAGCGAGTCGGAGTTCGAAGAGGGCATCAAGTCGCTGAGCCGTTACCAGACCCGTCTGGCTGCCGGCGACAAGGGGGCGATCTTCTACACCCGCGCCGACAACCTGAACAACTGGCTGGGTGACGTGGCCACTCGCCTGGGCTCGCTGTCGCAGCGCCTGTCGGCCAGCGTTGGCCGGGTCAAGCTCAACACCACGCTGAAGACCGAGTCGGTCGTTGCCGGCCAGGCGCCGCAGGTGGACGAGGAGCTGGTGGAAACCCCATGGCTGCAGATCGACAACGTGTTCTACGAAGCCCGCGGCCAGGCCTGGGCGCTGTCGCACCTGCTGCGTGCCATCGAGGTGGACTTCGCCGACGTGTTGGCTAAGAAGAATGCCACCGTCAGCGTGCGTCAGATCATCCGTGAACTGGAGGCCTCGCAAGAGCCGCTGTGGAGCCCGATGGTGCTCAACGGCAGTGGCTTCGGCATGTGGGCCAACCACTCGCTGGTCATGGCCAACTACATTTCGCGGGCTAACGCTGCGGTTATCGACCTGCGTCAGCTGTTGTCGCAGGGTTGAACATGGCCATCAGCCCCAACGAGGCCGCCCACCGGGCGGCCTCTGACCGCGAGCTGGTTGCCTGGGTGGACGAAGCCGACCAGGTACTCGGCGCGTTGCCAAGGGCCGAGTTGCGTGAGCGTGGCCTGATCGGCCGGTGTACCTTCATTCTGCTGTTCAATGGCGCGGGGCAACTCTGCGTGCACCGGCGTACCCTGAGCAAGGCGCTATACCCGGGCCATTGGGATGTGGCGGCCGGTGGCATGGTGGGCGCGGGCGAGACGTACGCCGGCTCGGCGGCCCGCGAGCTGGCCGAGGAACTGGGCATCGAAGGCGTAGCGCTGCACTTTCATGAGCGGTTCTATTTCGACCAGCCGGACAACCGCCTGTGGTGCGCGGTGTATTCGGCGGTGTCCGATGCGCCTTTGCGGCTGCAGCCGGAAGAGGTGAGCGAAGCGCGTTTCGTCAGCCTCGCACAGGTCGAAGAAGACCGGCATCTTTTCCCCTATTGCCCTGATTCCCTGGCAGCGCTGGCGCGCTACAAGGCTGCTCAGTCGTAGGCAAACTGGTCGATGAGCCCCAGGCGTGGCACCCGTGTATCGGGCCAGAGCAATGCGCCAGGGGCGATGACCGCGTTCGCACCGATCTTGCAGCCATCGCCTATCAAGGCGCCGAATTTGCGCACCCCGGTGTCGAGGGTCGCCTGTGCATGGCGAATCCTGATAACGGCCCCATCCAGTTCATTGCGGTAGTTGGCGATGATTGCCCCAGCTTCGATATTGACGTTCGCCCCGATCAGCGAGTCGCCGACGAAGTTGAAGTGCGCCAGCTTGCTCGAGTGGAGCATGAAGCTGCTTTTTACCTCGCAGCTAGGCCCGACAATGCAATTGCTGCCGATGTAGACACCGCCTCGCAGATAGGCGCCTGCAGCCACGAAGGCCCCCGGGCCAACGATGATTGCCCCCTTCAGTACCGCTCCGGGCTCGACGACGGCGGTGTGGTGAATGGCACAATCACCCTGGCGCCGATACCCTGCCTCGAGGCGTGTCATCAGGGACAGGACCTGACTTTCACACGCCTGGGTCACTCCCCATGCGGTGGGCACGGCTACGCCAAGCGTGTACCAGTCGGCGATGAACGTACCGATTTGAGGTGTCGTCATGGGCCTTTCTCCTGGGTAAGGTGCGCCAGTTTGCATCAGCGCAGGGGCCGACAGGCGGCGAAGTCGCAAAACATTCGTAAAATGGCGCATTCCAGTACTTAGCAATTGCCTGATTTATCGTTACACTGCGCGCCCTTTTCGGGCTGCCGCAGGTCTTGCAGCAGTAGCGCCGCCCCTGCCAGAGTGGGGCTTCGCGGTCGGCCTCAACCCCAAGGCACGACCAGTTTTTGTCCTCAGCACAGAGGAACAAAAGTGGCCAAGAAAGCTTCTTCCTTTTCCGCCCTTGGCGGTCTCGTTTACTCCACCGACGCCGGTCGGCACTGCCCCGACTGTGGCCAGCCGGTGGATGCCTGCAGCTGCAAGCAGCAAATCATCCCCGAAGGCGACGGCATTGCCCGTGTGCGTCGTGAGAGCAAAGGCCGTGGCGGCAAGACCGTGACCACCGTCACCGGTGTGCCGCTGCCGCCCGACCAGCTCAAAGACCTGGCGACCACGCTGAAGCGCCGCTGCGGTACTGGCGGCGCTCTCAAGGACGGGGTTATCGAGATCCAGGGCGACCATGTCGAGCTGTTGATCGGCGAGCTGACCAAACAGGGTTTCAAGGCGAAAAAGTCCGGCGGCTGAGGCCATCGCGCGATTTTTTGCCCAGCGCTTTCTAAACTCGTTCCTGTGCTCAGGGTCTATGCCTGAGCACGGATGAATCGTCATTTACAGCTTTTACACTCGCTCCGCTGCCTGCGGGGCAGTGTCTTCGACTTATCTATAGGGGACTTGAATGTCCGTACGACGCACACGCAAAGACGATGGTAGCCAGTGGACCGTGGCCGACAGCCGCAGTGTTTATGGCATCCGCCATTGGGGCGCTGGTTATTTCGCCATCAATGAAGCCGGGCGCGTCGAAGTGCGCCCCAACGGCCCCGACAGCGCGCCGATCGACCTGTACGAGCAGGTTGACGAACTGCGCCAGAGCGGCCTGTCGCTGCCCTTGCTGGTGCGCTTCCCCGACATTCTGCAGGACCGCGTACGCCAGCTGACCGGTGCGTTCGATGCCAATATCGCGCGCCTGGAGTACCAGAGCCAGTACACCGCGCTGTACCCGATCAAGGTCAACCAGCAGGAAGCGGTGGTGGAAAACATCATCGCCACGCAAAACGTTTCCATCGGCCTGGAAGCCGGCTCCAAGCCCGAGCTGCTGGCCGTGCTGGCGCTGGCGCCGAAGGGCGGTACCATCGTCTGCAACGGCTACAAGGACCGGGAGTTCATTCGCCTGGCGCTGATGGGCCAGAAGCTTGGCCACAACGTATTTATCGTCATCGAGAAAGAGTCGGAAGTGGCTCTGGTGATCGACGAGGCCGCCGAGCTCAAGGTGAAGCCGCAGGTCGGCCTGCGCGTGCGCCTGTCGTCGCTGGCGTCCAGCAAATGGGCCGACACCGGTGGCGAGAAGTCCAAGTTCGGGTTGTCGGCTGCCCAGCTGATTTCGGTGGTACAGCGCTTCCGCGATGCCGGTCTGGACCAGGGCATCCGCTTGCTGCACTTCCACATGGGCTCGCAGATTGCCAACCTGGCCGACTACCAGCACGGCTTCAAGGAAGCCATCCGTTACTACGGCGAGCTGCGTGCGCTGGGCCTGCCGGTCGACCACATCGACGTCGGCGGCGGCCTGGGCGTGGACTACGACGGCACCCACTCGCGCAATGCCAGCTCGATCAACTACGACATGGACGACTACGCCGGCGTGGTGGTGGGCATGCTCAAGGAGTTCTGCGACGCGCAGGGCCTGCCGCACCCGCACATCTTCTCCGAGAGTGGCCGCTCGCTGACCGCGCACCACGCCATGCTGGTGATCCAGGTCACCGACGTCGAGAAGCACAACGACGACGTGCCCACCATCGAGAACAAGGAAGCCCTGCCCGAGACGGTGCAGTGGCTGGCCGACCTGCTTGGCCCGACCGACATCGAGATGGTGACCGAGACTTACTGGCGCGCCACCCACTACATGGGTGACGTGGCCGCGCAGTATGCCGATGGCAAGATCAGCCTGAGCGAGAAGGCCTTGGCCGAGCAGTGCTACTTTGCCGTGTGCCGCCGCCTGCATAACTCGCTGAAAGCCCGCCAGCGCTCGCATCGCCAGGTGCTGGACGAGCTGAACGACAAGCTGGCCGACAAGTACATCTGCAACTTCTCGGTGTTCCAGAGCCTGCCGGACACCTGGGCCATTGGCCAGGTGCTGCCGATCATCCCGCTGCACCGCCTGGACGAAGAGCCGCTGCGCCGCGCCGTACTGCAGGACCTGACCTGCGATTCGGACGGCAAGATCAACCAGTACGTCGACGAGCAGAGCATCGAGACCAGCATGCCGGTGCATGCGCTGAAGGACGGCGAGGACTACCTGCTGGGCGTGTTCCTGGTGGGTGCCTACCAGGAAATCCTGGGTGACATGCACAACCTGTTCGGTGACACCGACTCGGTGAACATCTACCAGAACGCCGACGGCAGCGTGTACCACGCGGGCATCGAGACCCACGACACCATCGAAGACATGCTGCGCTACGTGCACCTGTCGCCGGAGGAGTTGATGACCCACTACCGCGACAAGGTGGCCAGCGCCAAGATCACTGCGCGCGAGCGCACGCAATACCTGGATGCGTTGCGCCTGGGCTTGACCCGGTCTTCGTACCTGTCGTCGTAATTGCCGGGGCCGCTTTGCGGCCCATCGCGACACAATGCCGATCCTACAGAGACCGCGATATCACATTGGGTCGCGACCTCTTGTAGGAGCGGCCTTGCGTCGCGATCTGAGGGCGCAGCCCTCACCGCGTCATACGCGGTAATGATCCGCCTACGGTGCCCTTCATCGCCACACCTACCCTTGAACGCAATGTTCAAAGGAAGTAGACATGGATCGTCACGGCAATCACCGCTTGCGCCAAGGGCGCTTCTCGGAGCCAGGCAGGCTCTACCTGCTAACCACCATCACGCGCGATCGCGTTCCGTTGTTCAAGAACCTCTTGTTTGCGCGGACGCTAATCCAGCAGTTGCGCCTGAGCGATCATGAAGGGTGCTGCCGTTCTCTGGCTTGGGTCTTGATGCCGGATCATCTGCATTGGCTGATCGAACTGGGGCCAACCAGCTTGGGCAATCTCATGTGTGCCTTCAAGTCGCGAAGCAGCTGCGCGCTTTACCGTAAAGGCATTGATCGCCGACACATCTGGCAACCTGGCTTTTATGACCGGGCATTGCGCAAGGAAGAAGATGTAAAGGCCGCTGCCCGCTACATCATCGCCAACCCGATTCGGGCTGGCCTGGTCCGGCGAGCGGGCGAGTATCCGCATTGGGATTGTGTGTGGCTGTGAGTCAGCAGGTGAGGGCTTTGCCCTCATTTCGCGACACAAGGCCGCTCCTACAGTGGGCCGCGATACCAAGCCGTTACGCGATCCACTCACCCCTCTGCTGCAACCGCCACCCCACCCACCCCAGCGTCACCGCCCGCAACCCCATGAACCCGAGAAACGCCAACCACAACCCATGGTTGCCGAACCCGCTCATGGCCACCGCCACCGGCAGTGCAATCAGCACCGACACCAACATCGCATTGCGCATCTCCCGCGCCCGGGTCGCGCCTATGAACAGGCCGTCCAGCAGGTAACTCCACACTGCAATCAACGGCAGCAGCGCCAGGTAGGGCAAATATGGGTAGGCCGCCGCCCGCACACTGTCGATGTCGGTCTGCAAGTCGATGAACAGGTGCCCACCCAGCAGGAACAACCCGGCAAAGCCCAGGCTGGTGATCAGCGACCAGCCACAGGCCACCACCAGCGAGCGGCGCAGGGTGTCGCGGTCACGGGCACCAATGGCGTGGCCACACAGGGCCTCCACCGCATGCGCCAACCCGTCGAGTGCATAGGCAGTCAGCAACAGGCCGTTGAGCAGCAGGGCGTTGGCGGCCACTGTGGACTCGCCCAAGCGTGCGCCTTGTACGGTAATCAGCAGAAACACCAGTTGTAGCGCCAGGCTACGCAGGAAAATATCGCGGTTCACCGCCAGCAGCGGGCGCCAGGCCTGCCAGCGTTTGAGCGCCGCCCACGCCACTTGCCCCGGGTAGGCCCGCAGGGCCGGGCGGGTCAGGGCCAGGCCCAGCAGGGCGGCGCTCCACTCGGCGATCACCGATGCCCGCGCCGAACCCAGCACACCCCAATCCAGCCCCAGAACGAACCACAGGTTCAAGACGATGTTCAGCAGGTTGGTGGTCAGCAGGATGGCCAGCGGAGCCCGGGCGTTCTGGGTGCCCAGAAACCAGCCAACCAGCGCGTAGCTGGCCAGTGCTGCAGGCAGGCCAAGCAGGCGCGTGTGAAAGAAGTCTTCGGTGGATTGCTGCAGGGCTGCGCTGGGTTGCATCGCATGAAGTGCAAGCTGGCTGAACGGCAGAGCCAGCAGGCCGATCACAACAGCGAAACCGACTGCCAGCAGCAGCCCTTGTACCAGCACCTGGCGCAACGCCGCCCCGTCGTCACGGCCAGCAGCCTGGGCGGCGAAGCCGGTAGACCCCATGCGCAGGAAGCCCATCAGGCCGACCATGAAGGTGAACAACGTGGCGCCCACAGCCACGGCACCAAGTTGATGGGCGTGGGGGAGGTGGCCGATGACCGTGCTGTCGACCAGCGTCACCAGCGGCACGGAGATATTGGACAGGATCATCGGCGCGGCCAGCGCCCAGACCTTGTGGTGGGTGGGGCGGTGGCGCCAGTCGGCAGAGAGTTGGGACATTTGCATTCCATGAGACTTGGGGCCGCTGTGCGCCCCTTCGCGGGCTTGCCCGCTCCCACAGGAAAGTGTTGCTCTTGCGGACGGCGCCAAACCTGTGGGAGCGGGCAAGCCCGCGAAGGGTCGCACAGCGGCCCCCTTTAACAAATGCCACAGTGTAACGGCCAGGCAACCATTTAGCGCGACCATGGTCTCACTTGCCGCGCAACGCCCGGGTGCTGCACCTGACGTTGAGCTATAGTTGCTGCCCTCACGTACACGCTGCCTAAGAGTTCCTACTCCATGTTCAACAAAGGATTGTTGCTGGCCTGCGCGCTGGCTTTGCTCAGTGCCTGTGACTCTTCGACGCCGGACAAACCGGCGCCGGTCGAGAAACCCGTAGCTACAGCGCCCGTCGAAACCCAGGCGCCCAAGCGCGAAGACCCGGCTGTGCTCGCCAAGCGCTACGAGGGCCGCGAGCTTTCGGTGCTGGATGTTTCGGAAGTGCAGCTCGATGGCGCAGCAACGCTGTCGATCAGCTTCTCAGCACCGCTGGATGCCAAGCAGGACTTCGCCACCAAGGTGCACTTGGTCGATACCGTCAAGGGTAAGCTCGATGGCGCCTGGGAACTCTCCGACAACCAGATGGAGCTGCGCCTGCGCCACCTGGAGCCGCAGCGCAAGCTGGTGCTGACCGTCGACAAGGGCCTGCTCGCGGTCAACGGCAAGCAACTGGACAGTGAGTCGGTCACCCAGCTGGAAACCCGCGACATGCAACCGACCATCGGCTTTGCCAGCCGCGGTTCGCTGTTGCCCACGCGCCTGGCCGAAGGCCTGCCGGTGATTGCCCTGAACGTCGACAAGGTCGATGTCGAGTTCTTCCGGGTGAAGCCGGAAATGCTCTCGACCTTCCTGGCCAGCTGGGGGCGCAACAGCAGCCTGTACTACTACCAGTCCAAGGAAACCCTGGACATGGCCGAGCTGGTCTACAGCGGCCGCTTCGACCTCAACCCGGCCCGCAACACCCGCGAAACCGTGCTGCTGCCCATCGCCGGCATCAAGCCGCTGCAGGACCCGGGTGTGTACCTGGCGGTGATGCGTGCCTCGGGCACCTATGACTACTCGCAGCCAGCGACCCTGTTCACCCTCAGCGACATCGGCGTGTCGGCGCACCGCTACCGTGACCGCCTCGACGTGTTCGCCCAGGCGCTGGAAGGCGGCAAGGCGCTGAACGGCGTCAACCTCGAAATCCATGACGAGAAGGGCAAGCTGCTCGCCCAGGCCAGCACCGATGGCAAGGGCCACGCCCAGCTGCCGATCACGCCCAAAGCCGATACCCTGATCGCTACCCAAGGTGTGCACACCACCTTGCTGCGCCTGAACACCGCCGCCCTGGACCTGGCCGAATTCGACATCACCGGCCCCCAGGCCAACCCGTTGCAGTTTTTCATCTTCGGCCCGCGTGACCTGTACCGCCCAGGCGAAACCGTGCTGCTCAACGGCCTGCTGCGCGACCAGGACGGCAAGCCGGTCAAAGCCCAGCCGGTGAGCGTGGAAGTGCGTCGCCCGGATGAACAGGTAAGCCGCAAGTTCGTCTGGGAAGCCGACAGCAATGGCTTGTACCAATACCAGTTGCAACTGGCCACCGAGGCTCCGACTGGTCGCTGGCAACTGCTGCTCGACCTGGGCGGCGGGCGCAAGCAGGTGTATGAATTTCTGGTCGAAGACTTCCTGCCCGAGCGCCTGGCGCTGGAGCTGAAGGGCAGCAGCACGCCGCTGTCGCCGGAGGAGGATGCGCGCATTCAGGTCAATGGCCGTTATCTGTATGGCGCCCCGGCTGCCGGTAATCGCCTGAGTGGCCAGGCCTATGTGCGTCCCCTTCGCGAGGCGGTGCCTGCGCTGCCGGGCTACCAGTTTGGCTCGGTCACCGAAACCGAGCTGAACCAGGACCTGGAACTGGACGAGGTTACCCTCGACCAGGCTGGCAAGGCGGTGGTCGATATCGAAAGCCGCTGGGCCGAAGCCCGCTCGCCGCTGCAACTGACCGTGCAGGCCAGCCTGCAGGAGTCCGGTGGCCGGCCGATTACCCGGCGCCTGGAGCAACCGATCTGGCCAGCCGAGCGCCTGCCGGGCCTGCGTGGCCTGTTCGATGGCGAGGAAACCGATAGCGACGGGCCGGTGGAATTCGAGTTCCTGGTAGCCGACCGCGATGGCAACAAACTGGCGGCCAACGACCTCAAGGTGCGGTTGATCCGCGAGCGCCGCGACTACTACTGGAACTACTCGCAGAGCGACGGCTGGAGCTACGCCTACAACGAGAAATTCCTGACCCAGAACGAAGAGACGATCAGCGTCAAAGCGGGCTCCACCGCCAAGCTGAGCTTCCAGGTTGAATGGGGCCCGTACCGCGTCGAGGTGGAAGACCCGCAGACCGGTCTGGTGTCCAGCGAGCGCTTCTGGGCCGGCTACCGCGCCCAGGACAACGCCGAAGGCGGTGCCGTGCGCCCCGACCAGGTCAAGCTGGCGCTGGATAAACCGTCCTACGCCGACGGCGCCACGGCCAAGGTCACCATCACCCCGCCTGCCGCTGGCAGCGGCTACCTGATGATTGAATCCAGCGATGGCCCGCTGTGGTGGCAGGAGATCGAAGTGCCCGCCGAGGGCAAGACCTTCGATGTGCAACTGGACAAAGCCTGGGCCCGCCACGACCTGTACATCAGCACGCTGGTGATCCGCCCAGGTGAGCGCAAGGCCAACGCCACGCCCAAACGTTCGGTAGGCGTGCTGCACCTGCCACTGGACCGCGCCGAGCGCAAGTTGGCGGTGAGCCTGCAGGCGCCGGAGAAAATGCGCCCGAAACAGCCGCTGACCGTGAAGGTCAAGGCCGCGAATGCTGATGGCAGCGTGCCCAAGCAGGTGCATGTGCTGTTGTCGGCGGTGGATGTAGGCATCCTCAACATTACCGATTTCAAAACCCCCGACCCGTTTGCCAGCCTGTTCGGTCGCAAGGCCTATGGCGCCGACCAACTGGACATCTACGGCCAGCTGATCGAAGCCGGGCAGGGCCGCCTGGCCAGCCTGGCGTTTGGTGGTGATGCGGCGATGGCCAAGGGCGGCAAGCGCCCTAACACCACGGTCACCATCGTCGCCCAGCAGAGCCTGCCGGTGACCCTGGACGACAAGGGTGAGGGCCAGGCCACGGTTGACATCCCCGACTTCAACGGCGAACTGCGGCTGATGGCCCAGGCCTGGACTGAAGAACACTTCGGCATGGCCGAAGGCAAGACTGTGGTCGCCGCGCCGCTGATTGCCGAGCTTTCGGCCCCGCGCTTCCTGGCCGGAGGCGACCGCACCAGCCTGGCACTGGACTTGGCCAACCTGTCGGGCCGCGCCCAGCAGCTCAACGTTGAAATCACCACCGAAGGGCAGCTGAGCCTGGCGGCCAGCGCCGTGCAGAACGTTGCCCTGGCCGAAGGCCAGCGCTCGACGCTGATGATTCCGGTGCAGGCCCAGGGCGGCCTGGGGCAGGGCAAGGTGCATGTGCGCGTGACCGGCCTGGCGCTGCCGAACGAGCCGACCACTGCGTTCGAACGTGAGTGGACGCTGGGCGTGCGCCCGGCCTACCCGGCAATGCTTAAGCACTACCGCGTGGCCTTGAAGGATCAGCCATGGACCCTGCCCGAAGCAGACCTGGCCGCGTTCGAACCCGCTGGCCTGGAGGCCAGCCTGGCCTTGTCGAGCCGGCCGCCGTTGAACCTGGCCGAGCAGATCCGTGCGCTGGAGGCTTACCCTTACGGTTGCCTGGAGCAAACCACCAGCGGCTTGTATCCGTCGCTGTACGCCGATGCCGACAGCCTCAAGCGCCTGGGCATCAAGGGCGAGCCTGCAGATGTGCGCAAGCGCAAGATTGAAATGGGTATCGAGCACCTGTTGGGTATGCAGCGCTATAACGGCAGCTTTGGCCTGTGGAGTGCGGACAGCGAAGAAGAGTACTGGCTGACCGCCTACGTTACCGACTTCCTCTTGCGTGCCCGTGACCAGGGTTATGGCGTGCCGGCTGAAGCGCTGAAGAAGGCCAGCGAGCGCCTGCTGCGTTACCTGCAGGAGCGCAACCTGATCGAAGTCGACTACAGCGAAAACGCCGACCACACCCGCTTTGCCGTGCAGGCCTACGCAGCTTTGGTGCTGTCGCGCAGCCAGCAGGCGCCGTTGGGCGCGCTGCGTGGCCTGTTCGAGCGCCGCGCCGATGCCCGCTCCGGCTTGCCGTTGGTGCAACTGGCGGTGGCGCTGGACAAGATGGGCGACAAACCGCGTGCCGAGCAAGCCTTGCAGGCGGGCTTGGGTATCAGCCGTGGCAAAGGCTGGATGGCCGATTACGGCAGCGCCCTGCGTGACCAGGCATTGATCCTGGCGCTGCTGCAGGAAAGCAACCTGGCCAGCAGCCAGGTCGACCAGCGTTTGTTCGCCTTGTCGGATGAACTGGCGGCCAACCGCTGGCTGTCGACCCAGGAGCGCAATGCACTCTTCCTGGCCGGCCGTGGCCTGCTGGGCAAGCCGGAAGGCAAGTGGCAGGCGCGCCTGGACAGTGCGGGCGAGGTCCGCGAGTTCAACAATGCCGAGGCCGGCATGAAGCTGGAAGGCCCGTTGCTGGCCTCGCCGCTGAGCGTGCAGAACGAAGGCAGCGAGACGCTCTACCAGCAACTGACCTTGTCCGGTTACCCACGCCAGGCGCCTGCGGCCAGCGGCAACGGCATGCAGATTCGTCGTGAGTACCTGGGCATGAACGGCCAGCCGCTGGACCTGCACAACCTGCGCAGCGGCGACCTGGTGTTGGTGCACCTGGCGCTCAAGGCTGAAGACCGTGTGCCGGATGCGCTGGTGGTAGACCTGCTACCGGCAGGCCTGGAGCTGGAAAACCAGAACCTGGCGCAAAGCGCCGCCAGCCTGGACAACGCCAGCAGCGCCGTGAAGGAATGGCGCGAGTCGATGCAGAACGCCAGCGTGGTGCACCAGGAGTACCGTGATGACCGTTATGTTGCCGCGCTCAAGCTCGACAGCTACGGCACCACCCACCTGCTGTACCTGGCGCGGGCGGTGACCCCTGGCACTTACCGCGTGCCGCCGCCGCAGGTCGAGTCGATGTACCGGCCGAACCTGCAGGCTGTGGGGGATGGACAAGGTGAAATGACCGTAAAAGCCCGCTGAGGCGACGCGGTCTGTTGTAGGAGCGGCCTTGTGTCGCGATCGGGCCGCAAAGCGGCCCCAAACCTGAACGCGCGGAGCAGCTGTTATACCGCGTCGCCAGGTTTTGCGGCCGCTGCGCGCCCGATCGCGACGCAAGGCCGCTCCTACAGGAATGGCGCATTGCCTAGTGAATCACCCAGCTCATCACCCACAACCCCAGCACCAGCCAGATGATCCCGAGGATGATCGAGGCGCGCATGAACGCGCGGATTGCCGAGTACAGCAGCATCAGGCCGATGATCACGGCCAGGATGCTGATCAGCGAGGTGTCCGTGCCCAGGGTGCGCGCCAGGCCATCGATGAAATTGCCACCGGCATTGGCCAGCAGGTTGAACAGCCCGCTCAATGCGTCGACGATGAAGCGGATCACAGACCCCAGTGCCTGGCCCAGCCACTCGAAAAAACCTTCTACATGCATAGTTGCTTCCTGATGAACGAATTGGCGAGGTTGCCGTTCCCAAGCCTTTGGCCATTACCTGGCCAGGTCGGTTCCCGATGCCAAGCTTAGCGCGTGCGGGCAGGCTGTTGCGCGCCACGCTGGTTGGCCTGCTGCTGCTGTGCGGCCTGTTGTGGCTGGCTGACCGCCTGTGGCCGCTGCCGCTGCCCGGCGACGACCTGGCCCGGGTAGTGCTGGCCGAGGATGGCACGCCCTTGTGGCGCTTCGCCGATGCCGAAGGTGTGTGGCGCTACCCGGTCAGCCCGGACCAGGTTTCGCCGTTGTACCTGCAGGCCTTGCTGACCTACGAGGACCGCTGGTTCTACCACCACCCCGGGGTCAACCCGTTGGCCCTGGCACGTGCGGCCTGGCTGAACCTGCGGGGTGGGCGCGTGGTGTCGGGCGGCAGCACGCTGTCGATGCAGGTGGCACGGCTGCTAGACCCGCATGACCGCACCCTGGCCGGCAAGCTGCGCCAGCTGTGGCGTACGGCGCAGTTGGAGTGGCACCTGTCCAAGCGCGAGATCCTGCAGATCTACCTGGACCGCGCGCCCTTCGGCGGCACCTTGCAGGGTGTGGCCGCCGCCAGCTGGGCGTACTTGGGCAAATCGCCGATGCACCTGACCCCGGCCGAGGCCGCGCTGCTGGCGGTGCTGCCCCAGGCACCCAGCCGGCTGCGCCCGGATCGCCACCCAGAGCGTGCCCAGCGCGCCCGCGACAAGGTGCTGCAGCGCCTGGCCGAATACCAGGTGTGGCCTGCGCAGCAAATACGCGAGGCAGCCGAAGAGCCGCTGGTGCTGGCGCCACGCCAGGAGCCAGCCTTGGCGCCCTTGCTCGCCCGGCGCCTGAACAGCGCCGACAGCCCGCCGCTGATCCGCACCACGCTTGATGCAGCGTTGCAGCGGCGCCTCGAAGACTTGCTGCTGGGCTGGCGCGCGCGGCTGCCGGAGCGCACCTCTGCGGCCATCCTGGTGGTCGAGGCGCAAACCATGGCGGTGCGCGCCTACCTGGGTTCGATCGAACTGGCCGACGAGCGCCGCTTCGGGCACGTCGACATGGTGCGCTCGCTACGCTCACCCGGCTCCACGCTCAAGCCGTTTCTCTACGGCATGGCGCTGGACGATGGCCTGATCCATTCCGAGTCGTTGTTGCAGGATGTGCCACGCCGTTATGGCGACTACCGCCCCGGCAATTTCTCCATGGGCTTCAGCGGGCCGGTGTCGGCCAGCTCGGCGCTGGCCCTGTCACTCAACCTGCCGGCCGTGCAGTTGCTGGAGGCCTACGGCCCGAAACGCTTCGCCGCGCAACTGCGCATGGCGGGCATGCCACTGGTGTTGCCACCCTTGGCCGAGCCCAACCTGTCGTTGATCCTGGGCGGTGCGGGTAGCCGCCTGGAAGACCTGGTGGGTGGCTACGCGGCGCTGGCGCGAGGTGGCAACAGTGCACGGGTGCGCTTGCAGCCACAGGACCCGCTGGTGGAGCGCCGGCTGTTGTCACCGGGGGCGGCGTGGATCATCCGGCGCATCCTCAGCGGCCAGGCACGCCCTGACCGCGACCCGCATGCCGAACTGGTACAGCGCCCGCAACTGGCCTGGAAAACGGGCACCAGCTATGGCTTTCGCGATGCCTGGTCGATTGGCGTGGGCCCGCGCTACCTGATCGGCGTGTGGATCGGCCGCCCCGATGGTACGCCGGTACCCGGCCAGTTCGGCCTGGCCTCTGCGGCGCCGTTGATGCTGCAGGTGCACGACCTGCTGAGCAACCGCGACAGCCAGCGTGGCATCAGCGTACCAGTGGAGCGGGTGCCGGCGAATGTTGGTGTGGCGGCGATCTGCTGGCCGCTGGGCCAGCCGATGAGCAAACAGGACCCCAACTGCCGGCGCCAGCGTTTTGCCTGGACCCTGGATGGCACCACGCCACCGACGTTGCAAGCCGCCGACCAGCCGCTGGGCCTGGGCTTGCGCGAAAGCGTGTGGGTCAACGACCACGGGCTGCGTGTAGATGGCGGCTGCGCAGGCGCCAAGGCCCGCGACATCGCCTTGTGGCCGGCCCCGCTGGAACCTTGGCTGCCCCGCGTGGAGCGGCGCGCGGCGCGGCTGCCGGCCATCGACCCGGCCTGCCCGCCGCAGGTGCCGGCCAGCGCGCCGCCGCTGTCGATCGTGGGCGTGCGCCCGGGTGACAACCTGCGGCGCCCGGCTACCAGCAGCGAGCCGTTGCAACTGCATGTATCGGCCCTGGGCGGTGGTGGGCGGCGCTGGTGGTTCCTCAATGGCCAGCCACTGGGCGAGACACAAGGGCAGGACAGCCTGTTGGTGCGCTTGCCGCAGGCCGGGCAGGCCGAGCTCAGTGCGCTGGATGAAAGCGGCGAGACGGCGAGGGTGGCGTTCCAGGTCAGCGAGTAGGCGTTCGACGGCAGCCGGGCCAGCACCTACGCTTGCAAGTGACGGGTGTGACCGGCTGGTGCCCCGCAACCCATGGGAACATGGAGCGCCCTATGCGTCCTCTGGCCATGCCCTTGTTGTTGCTGCCTTGGGCGTTTGCGGCCCAGGCCGAGCCGTTGCCGGGCTTTCTTGACAGCCATGAATACGAACGGCGCCTGCCCCAGACTGATCTGCCGGTGGACACCTACCGCCCCGTCAGCCCCAACCTGCGCATGCCAGGGCCGAGTGCCGATAGCCTGGCCTGGGCGCCTGCGGATACGCGTATGGTCCTGCACAAGGTGCGGTTCGAAGGCGGGACGGTGTTCCCCTTGAGCGACTTGCGTGAGCACTACCAGCCGCTGATCGGGCACCACGTCACGCTAGGTGAGCTGCAGCAGTACACCGAGCGCCTGACCGAGCGCTACCGGCAGGAAGGATATTTGCTTTCCTACGCCTACCTGCCACCTCAGGACGTGGCTGATGGCCGGGTCAATGTGGTGCTGGTTGAAGGTTATATTCGGGATTATCGCGTAGACGGCGATATCGGCCCGGCCAGTGACTATTTGCAGCAGCTGCTGACGCAGCTGGAAGCCGAGCGCCCGCTGACCCGGGAGACGCTGGAGCGCTACCTGGGGCTCGCTGAACGTTTGCCGGGCGTTTCGATAGAGGCTGAGCTGGCGATGGCGCAAACTGCTGACGGTGCGGCCCGCTTGACCGTGCATGCGCGGCGCAAGCCGTTCGGCGCCACTGTAGTCGTGGCCGATTCCAATCGCGACGATCCGCAGGCGCTGCTCACGGCAACCAGCAATGCCCAGACCCGCTTTGCCGAACAGCTCAAGGCCAGCCTGTTGATGCCTGCGGGGGATGACCAGGAGCATTACCAGCGGCTGGACTACAGCCAGTACCTGGACGCTGCCGGTAGCCAACTGCTGCTGTCGGCTTCGCGCTACCGCAGTGAGCCGGGCACGCGCATACGCCTGGATGATGGCCGTGACATGACCCGCGAGCGCAACAGTGAACGTTATGCAGTGGGCCTGCGCCAGCCAGTGGTTGTCAGGCCGAACGAATGGATGGCCGTGCAAGGTCATTTGTACGCGGTCAGCGAGCACGTCGAAGACCAACTGGACGACTACGACACCAGTGTGCGCGCGCTTTCCTTCGAGGGTGACTGGCGCAAGGTGGAAGGCAGTCGCCTGCGCATTATCAGTGCCGGGGTCTATCAGGGGTTGGATTACCTGGGGGCGCGCAGCGGCGCCGACTACGACATGGACTTTCTGCGACTCAGGTTGTCTGGGCTGCAAAGTGACCCGCTGTCAGCGCGTTTTCAGGGCGTTGTGTCGGGTGCGTTGTACTGGAGTGACGACCGGCTACCCGACAGCGAACGGGCGGGCTTTGGTGGTCAGCATTTCGGCCGTGGCTACCCGCGTGACCAAGCAGATGGGGACAAGGGCTGGGGGGTGGCTTACGAGCTGAACTACAGCCTGCGAGGTAACGGGCTGGCCCTGGTTCAGCCCTATGCAGCAGTGGATGTGGCGCAGGCCTGGCATAACCGGGGCGCGGTGGAGGATGCGCACTTGGCTTCGGCGGCACTGGGTGTACGGTTGGGGGATGGGCGCTACGTCAACGTTGCGCTGGAGGTGGCGAAGCCTTTGGCGGATGTGGCGTTGGACAGCCTGGACCGCGCTCCCCGTTTTACCCTGAGTGTTGGGTTTCAAATGTAGGGGCGCTTTGCGCCCCTTTCGCGACACAAGGCCGCTCCCACAGGTCCACCGTTATCCTGAGGGTTGCGCGGTGCCTGTAGGAGCGGCCTTGTGTCGCGATGGGCTGCAAAGCAGCCCCCGGCAATCTCCAAGCAAACCCCTCAATGGGTAGTAAACCTCAGATGCACCGGCGACGAGCTGGGCGTCAGCGCCAATGCCAGCTGGGTACGGTTGTGCATGTGGGTCAAACGCAACACCTGAGACACGTACAACTTGACGGTGTTTTCGGTAATGCCCAGTTCACAGGCGATCTGGTAATTGGTCTTGCCCTTGCTCACCAGCCGGGCGACTTCCAGTTGGCGTGGTGACAGTTTCTCGAAGGCAGCTGGCAGCTCGTTTTCGGCCTCTTCCACATCGCTGGCACGCCGGTGGGTACCTAGGCCACGGGCTTTTTCCAGGTCCTGGTACAGCTCGTCCACCGAGTCGGCCAGATCCTGCAAACGCTGGTTCAATCCACCCAGATCACGGACGCTGCGCAAGCGCGACAGCAACGCCTCTTCCTGCCGGCGTACCCCTGCCAGCAGCTCATCAAGGTCCATCGGCTTCTGGTAGTAGTCGGCGAAGCCTTCGCGTAGCGCCCGGATCACGTCCTGCTTCTCGGCGCGCCCAGTCAACATGATGGCTTCGAATATGCGCTGGTTGCCGTTGATTTCTTTCAAAGCGCGCATCAGCTCGATGCCATCCCGATCCGGCATGTGCAGGTCACAGATGAGCAGACCGATGGCCGGGTCTGACACATAGTGCTTGATGGCTTCGTCGGTTGATTGGGCCGTTACGCAGACATAGCCCTTGGTTTCGAGGAATTCGCTTAGCTGTTCGACAATGACCGGTTGGTCATCAACCACCAACACTTTCACTTCACTCACTGGTCTGGACACGATCAACTCCCTGTTCTTATACGGCCCTGCTCCCGTGCCAGACGCTCTGGCAGCTTAAAAATAGTCGCACAAAGCGAATATGTACAAGACGTGTACAAGTTATCGGACCACTGGAAGGATTATTGGATCCATACGGCCGTTAGAAGAAAACCTGATAACACATAGGGTACGAACGCCTGTTTGTCGCCCATTTGTTCGGTCAGGGCCTGCAAACGCTTCTTCACCTTGGGATTGAGCAGGGTCCACAGGCGCCGACGGGTGAGCAGCCAGACCAGCACGCTGACACCGGCGCCGATGAAAGTGCCGAGCACATATTGCGGGCTGGTGGCCAGGGCCAGTGCGCCCATCAGCTTGACGTCGTCGGCACCGAAGCGGCCGAGCATGTAGCCGGGCAGTGTAAGCAGCATGACGATGGCCAGTGCCCAGCCGGCATCACTGGCATCGGCGCCGATCCAGCTGTGGCCGGTGGCGAACAGCCAGAACAGGGCGCCCGCAGCCACGCCCAAGGTCAGCAGATCGGATATCTGGCGTTGACGCACATCCTGTTCGGAGCACAAGGCAAGCCACAGCAGGAGAACAATGCTTTGCATTGGCAGGTCGCCTTTCCCAAATGTTGAACACATCTACCCGGTCAGTCAGGTTTCCTTAAGTGAAGATAGACAAGAACCTGCGCACGAGTGGCGCTGGAAAGGCAAAAAGGCGGTGTCGAAATGGATTTTGTCGCTCCTGACACCGCTCAGGTGGGGGCTACTGCCTTGCTCAACATTCAAAAGCTGGCACTGTCACTGTGGGAGCGGGCGCGCCCGCGAACACGGGCGAAGCCCGTCCCACAGGGGACTTCGATGCATGCAAAAGCCGCATTACAACCTTATTTCTTGCTACCCGGCGGGTAGTTGGCCAGCACCTGGCTTACGGTTTTGTGAATGGCGCTGTTGCGTTCTTCCGGGCTTGGCGGGTAGTTGTTCATGATTTGCTCGGCACTGCCGCGCCACACCAGCTTGCCGTCACGCCCGTCGAACATGTCGACCTGAATGGTGGCAACCTTGTAGTCGACACTGCGGGTCTCGTTATACATCGGGCCGCCCCAGTAGCCGCCCCAGTAGCCACCCCAGCCACCGCCATAGTTGGTGGTGATCTGTTGCTGGCGCTGTTCCACGATCAGGTACGTGCGCACCGTCAGGTCAGGCCGCGCGCCGCCTTGTACCGGGCGCAGGCCGCGCTGGTCGAGCTGGTCTGCCACCGCCTGGCGAATGCGCTGCTCGGTGAGGTCACTCTTGATCCGCGGATCATCCGGGCGGTACTGCAGGCCCGGCTCTCGCCACGCCCAGCTGCGGTAGGCGGCAAAATCACGGCTGGCATCGAAATCCTGCTGCACGTTATTGCTGGAGCAGGCGGCAAGCAGTAACGCGAATGACAGTAGAACGAGACGGCGCAACATGATGGTTCTCCGTTAGCTATTAACTGGGAGGATAGCCGCTGAGCGCCTTGTGCACAGAATCGCGCAAGGCGCTTTCGCGTTCACGCGGCGAGTCCTTGTCGCTGCCGCTTTCGGCGCTGGCGCTCCACACCGGCTGGCCGTTGCGGGCGTCGTACAGGTCGATGCGCACCACCATCACCTCCACCTCGTAGGTGCGCACGATGGGCACGCTGGCATAGCCCCCGTAGCCATTGCGGTAGCCGCCATAGCCGACACCCCCGTAGGGGTAGGGGCCGTAGTAGGGGTCGTAGGTGTCGTAGTCACGCACCTGGCGCAGGCGTTTTTCCAGGCGTATGTCGGCGCTCACCAGTAAGTCGCCGGCGCCCCCTCGGGCAGGGCGCAGGCCATGTTGGTCGAGTGCGCCACTGACGGCATCGGCCAGTTGCGCAGGGTTGGCATTGGCCGAGCCGCTGGGCAACTGGCCGTTGCGCCAGCTCCAGCTGCGGTAGTGCCCATAATCGCGCGCGGGCGCGGGGTAGGCACTGGCGTCGAAGGTGGTGGCCGCTTGGGCGGGGGCCGGGGGCAGCGGACGGCTGCTGGCCACATACGGGTTGCTGCCTTGGCAGGCAGCCAAGGCAAGCGGCAGCAGGGCCAGGCACAACAGACGGTACGGCATGTATTCCTCCCGGCGGGCGGGTCAACGGGGGCGGCACACCCAGTGCAGGTAGCGGCCAAGCCCGGCGAAGCCGGGGTGGCGGCGGTAGGCCAGTTCCATTTCCAGCAGGTCGAGCAGCTCGGCCTTGCCCTGGAACTCTTTGGGCATGTAATCGTGAAACACCCGCACGCCGCTCTCGCTTTCAACCTGCCACATAGCATCAAGTTGCGCCTTGAGCTCCCGTGGATCAAGGGGTTTCTGTGGGGTCAGGCTTTGCTTTTCACCTTCCAGCCGGTTGCTGCGCAACTTGCGGAAATGGCCCTTGAGCAGGTTGCGATAAACCAGCGCGTCGCGGTTGTAGAACGCCAGTGACAGCCAACCGGAAGGGGCCGTGAGCTGGTGCAGCACGGGCAGGATGCTTTCGGGCTCTGCCAGCCATTCGAGCACGGCATGGCACAGCACCAGGTCGTAGGGCTCGGTCAGTTGGCCGAGCAGGTCTTGCCAGGGGGCCTGGATGAACGTGGCGTTTTGGCCGGCCTCGGCAAAGCGCGCCCGGGCGCCATCGAGCATGGGGGCGGCGGGCTCGGCCAGGGTCAGGTGGTGGCCGCGCTGGGCAAGCCACAAGGCCATGTGACCCAGCCCGGCGCCGATGTCGAGGATGCGCAGCGGGCGATCGGGCAGTGCCTCGGCCAGGTCGGCCTGCAGCACGGCCAGGCGGATCGCGCCCTTGGCGCCGCCGTAGATCTTCTCGGCAAAGCGGGTGGCCAGCTCATCGAAGTGACGGTCGTTCATCGGGCGAAGCGCCTCTCGCTGTCGGCCAGCTTGGCCCGCACTACCTGGTCCATGTCCAGGCCCAGCTCGCTGCACAGCAGCAACAGGTAGAGCACCACATCACCGACCTCTTGGCCGGCGTGGGCGAGTTTGTCGGCAGGCAGCTGGCGCGATTGGTCTTCGCTCAGCCATTGGAAGATTTCCACCAGCTCGGCCATTTCGACGCTGGCGGCCATGGCCAGGTTCTTCGGGCTGTGGAAGCCGCGCCAGTCATTGTTGTCGCGAATCTGGTGCAGGCGTTGGGTGAGTTCTTGCAGGTTCATCGGGGGTCTCCTAATGCTGCATAGCTTCGGCCCAGGCCCGATGCAAAGCAAGCGCATCCCACTACGACACGGTCCTTGTAGGAGCGGCCTTGCGTCGCGATAGGGCCGCAAAGCGGCCCCGGCGATATCAGCGGCGAAGCTGACAGTGTGGGGCCGCTGCGCGTCCCTATCGCGACACAAGGCCGCTCCTACAGGGGACTCCACCCTCCGACCATATGCAGCACGTCCCCATGCCCATCCAGCCGCAACGTCCCCGCAGGCCCCGCCTCACTGGCACTGAGTACCACCTCCGACGGCAACCGCACCGGTTTGCGGAAATCCACTTCAAAGGCATAGCCGCTGTGCGGCATGTGCCCACGCAGTGCCGCCAGGGCCATGGCCTTGCTCCACATGCCATGGGCAATGGCCGTGGGGAAGCCGAACAGCCGCGCGCTGGCGGCACTGAGGTGGATAGGGTTGTAGTCCCCGCACACCTTGGCATAACGCCGGCCGATATCACTGTCGGCGTACCAGCGGGTGGCCTCGGGCAATGGCTCAGGGTCATCGTCGGCCGGCTCGCCTGCCTGGCCCTCCAGCTTCAGCCCGCGCACCAGCATGCGGCTGGTCTCGCGCCAGAGCAGGCCAATGCCGTCGTCTGCCTCGGTAACCAGGTCGAAGGTGCCGCCCTTGGCATGCGGCTGCAGGTTGTGCGCATACACCGCAAAGCGCAGCCCTTCGATGCCGCCAAGCGGGCGCAGCACCTCGATGCGGTTGTGCAGGTGCACCAGGCCGAGTAGCGGGAAAGGGAAGTTTGGCGCGGTCATCAACTGCAACTGCAGCGTGAATGCCATGACGTGGGGGTAAGTGCCTGGCAGGCGGCCATCGTCGGTAAAGTGGCAAAGCCGTCTATACGCTGCCAGGTTGCCCGGCTGAACCGGGATGAAACAGCGCAGGCCATCGTCCGGCAAGCGGTCACCGCTGATGCTGCGCTTGCTGGCTGCACGCAGGTACAGGCTGGCGCGGGCAGCCGGGCTTTGCAGGTCATGCCAGTTTCTGCTCATGTTCACGCTCCCATCAAGGCCTGGCCGCATACGCGCAGCACCTGGCCATTGACCGCCCCGGAGCCTGGCTGGCTGAGCCAGGCGATGGCTTCGGCGACGTCCTGCGGGCGGCCGCCCTGGCCCAGCGAGCTCAAGCGCCGCCCGGCCTCGCGCAGGCCCATGGGCATGGCCGCGGTCATGTGGGTTTCGATGAAACCGGGGGCGACAGCGTTGATGCTGCCGCCGTGCTCGGCGAGCCGGGGCGCCCAGGCTTGGGCCAGGCCGATCAGCCCGGCCTTGCTCGCGGCATAGTTGGCCTGCCCACGGTTGCCGGCGATGCCACTGACCGAGGCCAGCAGGGTGATGCGCGCGTTTTCCCCCAGTGCGCCGTTGTCATACAGCGCCTGGGTCAGTAGTTGCGGTGCCTTGAGGTTAACCGCCATGACCGCGTCCCAGTATTCCGGGGTCATGTTGGCCAAGGTCTTGTCGCGGGTGATGCCGGCGTTGTGCACCACGATGTCGATGCCGTCGGGCAGGGCGGCGAGCAGTTGCGTTGCCGCATCGCTGGCGCAGATATCCAGTGGCAGCGCCTTGCCACCCAGGCGTGCGGCGAGGGCGTCG
The DNA here is from genome assembly GCF_000498395.2 of Pseudomonas putida S13.1.2. Classification (NCBI taxonomy): domain Bacteria; kingdom Pseudomonadati; phylum Pseudomonadota; class Gammaproteobacteria; order Pseudomonadales; family Pseudomonadaceae; genus Pseudomonas; species Pseudomonas putida. The sequence continues at coordinate 4,358,703 of NZ_CP010979.1, read as the reverse complement.
AGGTCCTGGCTGGCCTGCGGCACATCCAGCAGCAGCACATCGGCGCCGTCCCGCGCCAGGGTTTCGGCGATCGCGGCGCCGATGCCGCGTGCCGCACCCGTGACCAAGGCGCGGCGGCCACCCAGCGGGCGGGTCCAGTCGTCTACCTGGCTGGTGCACGCTTCCAGGCGCAGTACCTGGCCAGAAATGAACGCACTCTTGGGCGAGAGGAAAAACCGCAAGGCGCCTTCCAGCTGGTCTTCGGCGCCGGGGGCGACATACAGCAGCTGGGCGGTCGCACCATTGAGCAGTTCCTTGGCGAGCGAGCGGCTGAAGCCTTCAAGGGCCCGTTGGGCAACGCTGGCCAACGGGTTGTCGAGGCTTTCCGGAGCGCGCCCCAATACCACGACATGGGCGCACGGGGCCAGGCTGCGTAGCAGTGGCTGGAAAAATTCGCGCAACTGCTTCAGCGCATCGCTGTCGGACAGATGACTGGCATCGAACACCACGGCTTTGATTTTCGGCCCCAGGCCGGCCACCCAGGCTTCGGCCTGCAGGTTGTCGGCATTGAAGCTGTATAGCGCGTCGGTCAGGCGCGGGGCGATGGCTTCGACCTGGGCTGCCAGTGGCCCGCCACCCAGCACCAGTGCCCCTTCGACCGGGCGCAGGCGGCCGGCCTGCCAGCGCTCCAGCGGCGCAGGGCTTGGCAGGCCAAGGGCATCCACGAGCCGGCGGCCGAGGTTGGAGTTGGCAAAACCGAGGTAGCGATCGCTCATGAGTGGGTCTCCGCAAAGGCAAGCTTGAAAGTGTGGACCAACTTTGTGGCAAGGTCGTTCGAAAGCGGTAAAAACACCTAGGCTGTACGGATCAAATTGTTTCAGGAGGAACAAGCACATGCGTTTACTTCGCCGGGTCGCGATCCTGGGCGGCAACCGAATTCCCTTTGCCCGCTCCAATGGCGCCTATGCCACGGCCAGCAACCAGGCGATGCTCACCGTCGCACTCGAAGGCCTTATCGAGCGTTATCGCCTGCATGGGTTGCGGTTGGGGGAGGTGGTGGCTGGCGCGGTGCTGAAGCAGTCACGTGACATGAACCTGACCCGTGAATGTGTGCTGGGTTCGCGCCTGTCGCCGCAGACCCCGACCTATGACATCCAGCAAGCCTGTGGCACCGGGCTGGAAGCTGCGCTACTGGTGGCCAACAAGATTGCCCTGGGGCAGATCGATTGCGGTATTGCCGGTGGTGTGGATAGCACCTCCGATGCACCGATTGCCGTCAACGAAGGCCTGCGTCACATCCTGCTGCAGGCCAACCGTGGCAAAAGCCTGGGCGAGCGACTCAAGCCTTTCCTCAAGCTGCGGCCTCACCATCTGAAACCCGAATTACCACGCAATGGCGAACCGCGCACGGGGTTGTCGATGGGCGAGCATTGCGAGCGCATGGCCCAGGCCTGGCGCATTGGCCGTGCGGAGCAGGACGAGCTGGCGTTGCTCAGCCACCAGAAGCTGGCCGCCGCGTACGCCGAGGGCTGGCAGGATGACTTGCTGACCCCTTTTCTGTCGCTGACGCGGGACAACAACTTGCGTCCCGACTTGACCCTCGAGCAGTTGGCCAAGCTCAAGCCCGCCTTCGACCGCAGTGGCCAGGGCACGCTGACGGCGGGTAACTCCACGCCGCTGACCGACGGCGCCTCGGTGGTGTTGTTGGGCACGGAGGAATGGGCTGCGCAGCAGGGGTTTGAGGTGTTGGCTTATTTGGTCGATGGCGAAACCGCTGCGGTGGATTTCGTCACGGGCCGCGAAGGGCTGTTGATGGCGCCGGTGTATGCCGTGCCACGTTTGCTGGCGCGCAATGGCCTGACCCTGCAGGACTTCGACTACTACGAGATCCATGAAGCCTTTGCCGCCCAGGTGCTGTGCACGCTCAAGGCCTGGGAGGATGCCGACTATTGCCGCGAGCGGTTGGGGCTGGATGCGCCGCTTGGCGCGATTGACCGCAGCAAACTCAACGTCAAGGGCAGCTCGCTGGCGGCTGGGCACCCGTTCGCGGCGAGCGGGGGGCGGATATTGGCCAACCTGGCCAAGTTGCTGGCCACGGCGGGGAAGGGGCGTGGGCTGATTTCGATTTGTGCGGCGGGTGGGCAGGGGGTGACCGTTATCGTCGAGCGTTGATTTTCTGCAATACCGCGTCGCCTGCTTCGCGGGTAAACCCGCTCCCACAGGGACAACACAGGTTTCGCAGGCAGCGGTCTACCTGTGGGAGCGGGCAAGCCCGCGAAGAAGGCAGCACAGATGCCACAGTCCTATCCCCCAACTGTTAGGCTTGTCTGCTCATAACTACAAGAAACCGCCATGCCGATCATCGGACATCCCCGCGCTATCCCGGCGCTGGACCACTTGCCCAGGCCCCTCTATGCCCGTGCCGAAAGCCTCGGCGCCGGCTCCTGGACCACCCGCCATCAGCACGACTGGGTGCAGTTTTCCTACGCCATCAGCGGCGTACTTGGCGTATACACGCGCGACGGCAGTTACTTCGCCCCGCCCCAGTGGGGTGTGTGGATCCCTGCCGATGCCGAGCACGAAGTGGTCACCTCCATGCAGGCCGAGATGCGCAGCCTGTATGTGCGCCGCGATGCCTGCCCATGGGCCCCGGAGCAATGCCGGGTGCTGGAAGTGACGCCACTGGCGCGCGAGCTGATCAAGCAGTTTTGCCTGTTTGCGCCGGACTACCCGGAGGGCGACAGCGCCGAGGCGCGTCTGGTGGCGGTGCTGCTCGACCAATTGCGCACCTTGCCGGAAGTCGGGTTTTCACTGCCGTTGCCCCGCCACCCAGGGTTGCTGACGCTGTGCAATGGCTTGATCGCCGCACCGGACCAGCCGCAGACCTTGCAGCAATGGGCGCGGGAGCTGGGGTGTTCGGAGAAGACGCTGATGCGGCTGTTCCAGCGGGAGACGGGGTTGAGCTTTCGCAACTGGCGCCAGCGCATGCGGTTGCTGTCGTCGCTGGCGCTGCTGGAGGCGGGGAGAATGTGACCGAGGCGGCGTTGGGGTGTGGGTATGACTCCACCTCGGCTTACATTGCCGCATTCAAGCAGTTGTTCGGGGCGACGCCGGGGGAGTTGAAACTGTAGTGCCTGGTTGCCTGAACCGGCCTCTTCGCGGGTAAACCCGCTCCCACAGGTACAGCGCAAGGCTCAGGGCAGCGCTGTACCTGTGGGAGCGGGTTTACCCGCGAAGAGGCCGGTACAGGCAACACATCAGGTGCGGAACCTGCGCACCAGCGAATCCAGCTCATTGGACAGCCCAGCCAGGCTCTCGGAGTCCTGGCGCGCTGCCTGGGCCAGTTCGGCCACCAGCTGCGCATCCCCGTGGATCTGGCTGATGTGCCGGTTGATGTCCTCGGCCACCTGATGCTGTTCCTCGGCCGCCGTGGCGATCTGCGTGTTCATGTCGCGGATCACATCCACCGACTCACGGATTTGCCCGAAGCTGTCGCGGGCCAGGCCGATACGGCTCACCGACTGCTGCGACACTTCCAGGCTGGCATGCATCTGGTCGGCCACTTCGGCCGTGCGGCTGGCCAGGTTGCCCAGCAGGCCGTCGATTTCGGCCGTGGAGTCGGCAGTGCGCTTGGCCAGGGCCCGCACTTCATCGGCCACCACGGCAAAGCCACGGCCCTGCTCACCGGCACGGGCGGCTTCGATGGCAGCATTGAGGGCCAGCAGGTTGGTCTGTTCGGCAATCGAGCGAATGGTGCCGAGGATCGACTGGATGGCGTTGCTGTCACGCTCCAGCTGCTGGATCGACTGGGCCGATTGTTCTATTTCGTGGCTCAGGCGGTCGACGCTTTGTACGGCGGCATCGATCTGCTGCTGGCCTTCGCGGGCTTGCTGCTGGCCGCTGTCGGCCGACTGCGCCGCCTGGCTGCAGGAACGGGCCACTTCGTTGGCGGTGGCGACCATTTCGTGGAAGGCGGTAGAAACCATGTCCACGGCCTCGCGCTGGCGGCCTGCGGCCTCAGCCATGTCGCTGGAAACACGGGTCGAGCTGCTGGAGGTGCTGAGGATCTTGCCGGCAGCGGCGCCGATGTGCTGGATAAGGCTGCGAATGGCACCGAGGAACTGGTTGAACCAGCTGGCCAGTTGCGCGGTTTCGTCGCGGCCACGGATTTCCAGGTTGCGGGTCAGGTCACCCTCGCCTTGGGCAATGTCTTCCAGGCCGCTGGTGACGCTGTTGATCGGGCGCACGATCAGCTTGGCGAAGGCTGCACCCACCACTGCGAACAGCGCGGCCAGCACCACGGCGATAACCCCGATCAGCCAGGTGAGCCGGGTGGTGGTCTGCATCACTTCGCTTTGCTCGATCAGGCCGATGAAGGTCCAGCCCAGCTGCTCGTCGGGGTAGACGTTGGCCATGTAGCGCACGCCATTGAGTTCGACCTCGACCAGGCCCTTGCCGGCCTTGGCCAGCGCGGCATAGCCGTCGCCGAAGCTGGCCAGCTGCTTGAAGTTGTGAGCGGCGTCGCGTGGGTCGACCATGACGTTGCCGTTGCTTTCCACCAGCATCAGGTAGCCGCTTTCACCCAGCTTGATCTGTTTGACGATCTCGGTCAGGCCTTTGAGCGACACGTCGATGTTGACCACGCCGCCGGGGTTGCCAAGCTGGTTCGCCACGGCCCGCACGGTACTGACCAGCACCGCGTCGTCGGCGGCCCAGTAGTAGGCACCGGTGCGCACGGTCTTGCCTGGGTTGGCCATGGCCAGCTGGTACCAGGGGCGGGTGCGTGGGTCGTAATTGACGAACTTCTGCCCGGCCGGCCAGCCCGTGTAGCCGCCGTCGTTCACCCCGTATGAGAGGTAGGCATAGGAGGGATGCGCGTTGGCCAGACGGGTCATGAACTCGAGGAGCTTGCTGGCGTGCTCGCCCAGTTCGTAGGACGGGGCGGCGCTCATGTACTTGTTCAGCTCGCTGCCGGTGGCGGCGACCATTGGCTGCGAAGCCATGTACTCGACGTTCTGGTTGATGCCCTGGAAGAAGATGTTCATCGCGTTGCTGACCTGGCGGATTTCCCGGCTGCTACCGTCGAGGAATCCGTCGCGGGCTTCGCCGCGCAGGTTGAGGACCACCAGGGTGGCCACGAGGACAATGGGCAAGCCGGCGATGACCGCGAATGCCCAGGTCAGTTTCTGTTTGATGCTCATCGACGCTCCCGGAATTTTTATTGTCGACCCACGAGGCAGGTAGCCAGTACATCGGCAGCATTCCGGTTTTTATGAAGCAAAACGCCCGTATTTATTGGATAAAGTCGCGGTTGATGACTATTCGGTCGCGTTTGGACGCTTTTGGCATACCAAACGCGGGTGACCGATCAGTGACAGCAGTTTCCAGCAGCGCCATTGGCCAGGTCCTTGAGGATCGGGCAGTCCGGGCGGTCGTCCCCCTGGCAATGCGAAACCAGCTCGCCAAGGGTATCGCGCAGGCTCACCAGCTCCTCGATGCGCCGGTTCAGCTCATCGATGTGCTGCATGGCCAGTGCTTTCACATCGGCGCTGGCACGTTGACGGTCCTGCCACAGGGTCAGCAGCTTGCCGACCTCTTCCAGGGAAAAGCCCAGGTCGCGGGAGCGCTTGATGAAGGCCAGGCTGTGCAAGTCTTCTGCCTGGTACAGGCGGTAGCCGCTGTCGCTGCGCGTGGCAGGTTTGAGCAGGCCGATGGATTCGTAATAACGGATCATCTTGGTGCTAAGCCCGCTGCGGCGGGCGGCCTGGCCGATGTTCATGGCGCTTCCTCGGTGGTGCTGGTGGGTTTCCACGCCTTGAGCCACAGCGCGTTGCTGACCACGCTGACGCTGGACAGGGCCATGGCGGCGCCGGCCAGTACCGGGTTGAGGTAACCCAGCGCCGCCAGCGGGATGCCGATCAGGTTATAGATGAACGCCCAGAACAGGTTCTGGCGGATCTTGGCGTAGGTCTTGCGGCTGATCTCCAGGGCGGCCGGCACCAGGCGCGGGTCACCTCGCATCAGTGTGATGCCGGCGGCCTGCATGGCCACGTCGGTACCGCCACCCATGGCAATGCCGATATCGGCGGCAGCCAGGGCCGGGGCGTCGTTGATGCCATCGCCGACCATGGCAACCACGCCATTGCGCTTGAGTGCGGCCACGGTGGCGGCCTTGTCGGCAGGCAGCACTTCGGCATGCACATCGTCGATACCCAGGGCGTCGGCCACCACTTTGGCGCTGCCGCGGTTGTCGCCGGTCAGCAAGTGGCTGCTGATGTGCTGTGCGTGCAGGGTGTCGATCGCCTGTGCGGCGCCGGGCTTGAGGCTGTCACCAAAGGCGAACAGGCCCAGAACACGAGGTTGCGGGCCGCGTTCGATGAGCCACGACAGGGTGCGACCCTCGGCTTCCCAGGCCTGGGCCTTGGCGGCCAGGTCACCGGGCTGCAGGGCGCTTTCGTCGAGCAGGCGGCGGTTGCCCAGGGCCAGCTCGCGGCCTTCTACACGCCCGGCAATACCGCGACCGGTCAGCGACTGGCTGTCGGTTACGCTTGGCACGTCCAGCCCCTGATCGGCGCAGGCATCCAGCACCGCCTTGGCCAGTGGGTGCTCGCTGCCGCGCTGCAGGGCGCCGGCCAAACGGTGCAGGTCGGCACTGCTGCCCACTTGCGCCTGGCTATGGACCACCCGGGGGCTGCCGGAGGTAAGCGTGCCGGTCTTGTCGAAGACCACGCGGTTGACCGCATGGGCACGCTCCAGGGCTTCGGCGTCCTTGATCAGGATGCCGTGGCGGGCGGCAACCCCGGTGCCGGCCATGATTGCTGCAGGTGTGGCCAGGCCGAGGGCACAGGGGCAGGCGATGACCAACACGGCAACGGCGTTGATCAGTGCGGTTTCCAACGGTGCGCCCGCCAGCCACCAGCCGATCAGGGTGATCAGGGCCAGTACCAGCACGGCCGGGACGAACACTTGGCTGACCCGGTCGACCAGCTTCTGGATCGGCGCCTTGGCGGCCTGGGCGTCTTCCACCAGGCGGATGATACGGGCCAGCACGGTTTCGGTGCCCAGCGCCTGGGTGCGCACCAGCAACCGGCCTTCGCCGTTGATGGCACCACCGGTGACACTGTCGCCGGGTTGCTTGGGCACCGGTAGGCTCTCGCCGCTGATCAGTGCTTCATCGGCATGGCTGCTGCCGTCTTCGACCACACCGTCGACCGGGAACCGCTCGCCGGGCTTGACCAGTACCAGGTCGCCCAGCACCAACTGGGCGATGGCCACGTCTTGCTCCTGGCCGTCGACTACACGCAGGGCGCGCTCCGGGCGCAGTGCCTCAAGGGCGCGGATGGCACTGGCGGTCTGGCGCTTGGCACGGCTTTCCAGGTACTTGCCCAGCAACACCAGGGCAATCACCACGGCTGAGGCTTCAAAGTACAGGTGTGGGGCCATGCCGGCGGGCGCCTGCGCCCACTGGTACAGGCTCAAGCCGTAGCCAGCGCTGGTGCCTAGCGCCACCAGCAGGTCCATGTTGCCGGCGCCGGCGCGTACGGCCTTCCAGGCGGCTACGTAAAAGCGCGCGCCGAGAATGAACTGCACCGGCGTGGCCAGCAGGAACTGCGCCCATGCGGGCAACATCCAGTGCAGGCCGAACGGCTGCACCAGCATTGGCAATACCAGTGGCAGGGCCAACAGCAAGGCTGCGCCGACCGCCAGGCGCTCATTGCGCAACCGGCGCTGGGCAACGCTTTGGTCGTGATTGGCCGTTTGCGGCAGGCTGGCGCTGTAGCCGGCCTTGTGCACGGCGTCGATCAGCAGGTTGTCGTCGACGGCCGCGAGCACCTTGAGGTGCGCGCGTTCGCTGGCGAGGTTGACGCTGACCTGCTCGACCCCGGGCAGCTTGCCCAGGGCGCGCTCTACGCGGCCGACGCAGCTGGCGCAGGTCATGCCGCCAATCTGCAGCTCGACGGTACGGCTGGGCACCCCGTAGCCAGCTTCGCGCACGGCGTCGAGCAGGGCTGGCAGGCTGTCGGCCGGGGCCTGGACCCGGGCCTGTTCGGTGGCGAGGTTGACGCTGACCTGTTCAGCGCCGGTGACCTTGCGCAGGGCGCGCTCGACCCGGCCGGCACAGCTGGCGCAGGTCATGCCGGAGATCGGCAGGTCATAAGTGGTGGATGCGGGCATGGCTCTCCTCCTTGGACAGGCCTCCAGCATCAACCTTGCCATGCAGGTAAGGTCAATAGCCCAGGCCGGCTCGCTTCAACTCCAGCCCATATTGCCCCATGGCGATGCGGTACTTGTTGATCTGGCCCGTCTGCAGGTTCAAACGTGTGCTGCGTTGGTCTTCGATGCCCGGTGCACAGCCTGGCATCTGCCCTGGCAGCAGGCGCAGGCGCACATCCACCGGGCCGGGCGGCAGGTTGAACGAGGCGGATTGCTCCTGGAACACACGCCCGGAAAGCTGATCGTTGAGGTAGACGCCGATTTCGCAGTGGGTGGCCACTTCCAGGCGTTCTCGGGAAATGATCAGTACGCTGTAGTCCGAATTGCCCTCGGCACTGGCCGGTGGCACCGCAGCCAGCGCGCTCAATAGCCCGACGACGCCCAATGCTGCCCTGAACATGAAAAATCTCCTGCTTGCCTGATCGTCAAACGCGAAGCTTGGCCGACGTGGGCGCGGATTTCCACCCCAGGTGTTGCTGGCCGGGCTTGACCTTGCCCCGATGGCAAGCTTGAGACTCGTTGAAAACCTGAAGGAGGTAACCCCATGCAAGTGTTCAATGTACAAGGCATGACCTGCGGCCATTGCGTGAAAGCCGTGACCCGGGCGGTGCAGGAGCAGGATGCCGCGGCCAAGGTAGAGATCGACCTGGCGGCGAAGCAGGTACGGGTGCAGAGTGAGCTGGCGCAGGAGCAGATCCTTACGGCCATTCGTGAAGAGGGTTATCAGGCCGAACTGGCCTGAGGACTTGCCAGTGGGAGACTTACCGGTGGGAGCGGGCGTGCCCGCGAACACCGGCGTAGCCGGTGCCATCCACCGCGGTGCCTGATTCGCGGGCACGCCCGCTCCCACAGGGACCACGGCAATTTTCAGGTTCCGGGCCAGGCAGTTGTCCCCGTAAGGCCGAGGTTTGTTGCAAATGTTTTCAGCCTGATTGGCGCCACAGCAGGTAGAATCAATCACTTGCTTAGCCTGCTATGGATTCCTGATGAACCTGCGAATGGTGCTCATCCTGGGCGCACTCAGTGCGTTCGGGCCCTTGGCGATCGACTTCTACCTGCCCGCCTTCCCGGCCATGGCGCAGGCGTTCGCCACCGATGAAAAACACATCCAGGCCACTTTGGCCGCTTATTTCCTCGGCCTGTCCATCGGCCAGTTGGCCTATGGCCCGGTAGCCGACCGCTTTGGCCGGCGCATACCGCTGATGTTCGGGGTAACCCTGTTCACCCTGGCGTCGCTGGCCTGTGCCTATGCGCCCAACCTCGACACCCTGGTGCTGGCGCGCTTCGTCCAGGCACTGGGCGGTTGTGCCGGTATGGTGCTGTCGCGGGCTATCGTCAGCGACAAGTGCGACCCGGTGGCCTCGGCCAAGGTGTTTTCGCAACTGATGCTGGTCATGGGCCTGGCGCCGATCCTGGCACCGATGCTGGGCGGGGTGCTGGTGAACCTGGCGGGCTGGCAGTCGATCTTCCTGGCCTTGAGCCTGTTCAGTGCCGGCTGCCTGCTGGCGGTCAGCCTTGGCCTGCCGGAAAGCCTGCCTGAGCACATGCCGCGTCAGCCGCTGTCTGGCGCTTTGCGCCAGTACCTGCGGTTGCTTGCTGACCGGGTGTTCCTTGGCCATGCCTTGACCGGTGGTATCGCCATTGCCGGCATGTTTGCCTACATCGCCGGTTCGCCTTTCGTGTTCATCAAGCTCTATGACGTGCCGGCCGAGCATTACGGTTGGCTGTTTGGTACCAATGCCGCCGGCTTTATCCTGGTGGCGCAGGTGAATGCACGTTTGCTGGCCAAGCGTGGGCCGGCGTTTCTGTTGGCGCGCGGGGTGTGGGTTTACCTGGCGGCAGGCCTGGCGCTGTTGGGCGTGGCAGCGTTGCAGCCGGCACAGTTGTGGCCGCTGCTGGTACCGCTGTTCATCTGCATCGCCAGCCTGGGCTGCATCATCCCCAACGCCTCTGCCTGCGCCATGAGCGGGCAGGGCGCACGGGCTGGCAGCGCCTCGGCACTGATGGGCTGCCTGCAGTTCAGCGTCGCCGCAGGGGCGGCGGCACTGGTCGGCCTGCTGCATGATGGCAGTGCGGTACCCATGGCGATGGTGATCAGCTTGTGCGGTGCACTGGCGGTCAGTGTCGCGCTGCTGACCCGACGCTTGCAGGCCAGGCGTCCCGCATAAGCGGGTGAGGTGCCTGCAGGCGGGTCTCCAGCGTGGCGACGAAGGCCCGCGCCTCGGCCTCGCTGCGGAAACTGACCACGTGTTGATCGAGCTGGACCTGCCAGGGGCAGGCAGGGTTTCGGCTCGATGCGCTGACGACAATTTTCATCGCGGCATACCTCCAGAAGGGGGAGCCGCTCAAGTGTAGCGCTGCCCCTCGTGCCTGCCACGCGCTGTATCCGTGTCCTGACTGACGGTCGACAGGCGCATTTTCTCACCCTGTTTCCCGCTTTGGGCGTAATGCCCGCAAACCCGCAGAACCTTCGCTTTGTTTCGCGCTATTTGTGGAACATGGCTGTGGGCCGTATCTGAAATTGCAGCAAGTAATTTTTCATCAAGATATTTCTGCGCTGCTGTAAACCTGTGTCGGCGCTTTGCTGACCGGGTTTCGGGTAGTTTTCCCAGGTTGCTTCATTAATTTCCAAGGGTAGGTATACCCAGTGGTTTTTCGCCGCTGGTACGTCGGCACGTGGCCGCCTGAACGGCGTTTTCTGCGGCTTATACTGGCGACCCAGGCCAGTGACAGCGAGAGGTGCTTCCCTGCCAGGGTTGGCCATCGCATCCACACCGTGAACTTGCAGGGAGTTACAGGGATATGAACGCAGCCAGCAGTATCAGCCAGATTGCCAGCCTGATGGCCGACCCGAAGCGCAGTGCCATGTTGTGGGCATTGATCGACGGCACGCCACGGCTGGCCAATGAGCTCGCGATAATGACCGGCCTGACTTCGTCATCGGCCTGCGCGCACCTTTCGTTGCTGTCGTCGGCCGGTTTGCTCAGGCATGAAGCACGTGGCCGCAAGCGCTATTTCCGCCTGGCGACACCGCAGGTCGGGGCCGCCGTGGAGGCCTTGGCCAGCGTTCAGCTGGAGAGCGCCAGGGGGGAGCAGGCCAAGGCGCCGGTATCACCGTTGCCCATGTCGATGCGCCGGGCACGACGTTGTGGCGATCACCTGGGTGGGGAGCTGGCCAGTGAGCTGTACCATCGCCTGGTAGTGGCCGGCTGGCTGGAAGGCAGCGGCCGACAGTTGATGGTAAGTGACGAGGGGCGGGCGCAGTTGGCCTTGGTCGGGGTCTACATCGATGCCCTGGCGCCACACCAGCAACGTGGTTGCGTGATCTGCCGTTGCACCGAGTGGAACGACCAGGCCCCGCACCTGGGTGGCGTGCTGGGCCAGGCCTTGTTCCGGCTGTTTCTGCAATCTGGCTGGATGCGCGAGGCCGAGGACACGCGGGCATTGCATATCTCGGCGCTGGGTATCCAGCAGATCAATCGCATAGCCCGGGTGGCGACGTTGCAGGTCGGCTGAGCGCAACGGCGTCGGTCAATCAGACCAGCCGGGCATCCAGGCTGTTCTGCGCCAGCCGACGGGCCTGGTCTTCGGTCATGCCCAGGTGGGTGTGCAGGGCGTGGAAGTTTTCCGTCACGTAGCCGCCGAAGTAGGCCGGATCGTCCGAGTTGACCGTAACCTTCACGCCGCGTTCGAGCATGTCGAGGATGTTGTGCTGGCTCATATGGTCGAACACGCAAAGCTTGGTGTTGGACAGCGGGCACACAGTGAGCGGGATCTGCTCATCGATGATGCGTTGCATCAGCCGCTCGTCCTCGATGGCGCGTACGCCGTGGTCGATACGCTTGATTTGCAGCAGGTCCAGCGCTTCCCAGATGTACTCGGGCGGGCCTTCTTCGCCGGCATGGGCAACGGCAACAAAGCCTTCGCTGCGAGCGCGGTCGAAAACGCGCTGGAACTTGCTCGGCGGGTGGCCCATTTCCGAGCTGTCCAGGCCGACGGCGATGAACGCATCGCGGAACGGCAGGGCCTGGTCGAGGGTTTTTTGTGCTTCCTCTTCACTGAGGTGGCGCAGGAAGCTGAGGATCAGGCCACTGCTGATGCCCAGTTGCTTGCGGCCGTCCTTGAGCGCCTGGTTGATACCATTGAGCACCACTTCGAAGGGGATGCCGCGGTCGGTGTGGGTTTGCGGGTCGAAGAACGGTTCGGTGTGGATCACGTTCTGGGCTTTGCAGCGTTGCAGGTAGGCCCAGGTCAGGTCGTAAAAGTCCTGCTCGGTACGCAGCACATCCGCGCCCTGGTAATACAGGTCGAGGAACTCCTGCAAGTTGTTGAAGGCATAGGCACCCCGCAAGGTCTCCACATCGGCCCAGGGCAGGGCAATCTTGTTGCGCTCGGCCAGGGCGAACAGCAACTCGGGCTCCAGCGAGCCTTCCAGGTGCAGGTGCAGTTCGGCCTTGGGCAGGGCGTTCAACCAGTCATACATAGTGGATCATCTCAATCAGGTACGGTTGCCGCCATTCTACAGGGGCCGGCCGGGCATTGCGCCCGGCCAGGCTGCGACCCGGTGAATCACCAGACCAAGGGTTCGCCCTTGTAGTTGATGAAGCGCAGGCCGCCGTTGCCGCTTTGTGCCTTGATCTGGTCGAGCATGCCGCGGGTACTGGTGAGCACGTCGATTTCGGCGTTTTCGCCACCCATGTCGGTTTTCACCCAGCCCGGGTGCATGGCCAGCACGCACAGGTCGGGGCGCTGTTGTTCGACCACGAAGCTGTTGATCATCGAGTTCAACGCGGCTTTGCTTGCCTTGTACAGGCAGATTTCACCACCGTCGGGGATTGTCACGCTGCCCAGGATCGAGCTCATGAAGGCCAGCACGCCGCTGCCTTCGCGTACCTGGCCGACCAGGCGGCGGGCCACGCGGATCGGGGCCACGGCATTGGTCATGAACAGGTCGCCGATGTCGTTGCTCTGTACTGTTTCCAGGTCTTGCGGCAGGGGGCCCATGACGCCCGCGTTGACGAATACCAGGTCGAACACCTGGCCTTGCAGGCGTTGTTGCAAGCCATCGAGCTGGGCGGTGTCGTTCATTTCCAGCTGTTCGATGCGCACGCCGGGCACGCCTGCCAGGGCGCCGGGTTGCTGCGGGTTGCGCACGGTGGCGGTGATGTTCCAGCCGTCTTCGTTCAGGCGCTGCACCAGGCCCAGGCCAAGCCCGCGCGAGGCACCGATGATAAGTGCGGTTTTTGTGTCAGCCATGTGAACGCGCTCCGTGGTCGGTGGTTAAAGAAAGGTATTGAGGATAATGCACAGCGGCAGTTACTGCCTTACCCATGGCTGTATAAAAAATGATCAACTGCACCTGGGCCTTGTCTGGCCGGGCATTGCAACTGTTGGCGCACGGGTTATCCACAAGCTGGTCCACAGTTATTGTGTGCAAGCCCAAGGCGATGCAGCCAGGCCGCTTGGTCGCGCACTGGGGATAACTCGTGAGCTTTCAGCGGTTTGCGGCTGTCATCAAACGGTGATCATAATATGATCAAAGCGCTGCAGGCCTTGAAAACAGTAGTCTGCAAGCGACTGCCCCAAGCTTATCCACAGGCGGGCCCACAGTTGTTGTGGGCAATGTTCAGCGTGCTTCGAGCAGGATGCGCCCGCGGCTCAGGTCGGCCAGTTGCTGCTGCAGGGGTGCCAGGTGGGCGTCACCGAGGGCAATCAGCAGGTCTACGCCATTGGCGGTGAACTGTTCATCCAGTACCAGGCCGTCTACCTCTGCCAGGCGCAGTTTCACCAGCGCCAGTTCGCTGAAACTGCAGCTGCAGGTGAATTCGCTGCGCTGCACCAGCAGCCGCTTGGGCGCCTGTTGCAGGCACTTGTTGGCGCCCCCGCCATAGGCCCTGGCCAGGCCACCGGTACCCAGCTGGATGCCGCCGTACCAGCGGATCACCAGCACCACGACCTGGTCGCAGTCCTGCGCTTCGATGGCAGCCAGGATCGGCCGGCCTGCGGTGCCGCCGGGTTCGCCGTCATCGTTGCTGCGGTACTGCGCGCCGAGCTTCCAGGCCCAGCAGTTGTGAGTCGCGGCCAGGTCGCTGTGGCGTTCGATGAAACTCATTGCATCGGCGGCACTGCTGATCGGCCCGGCAAGGGTGATGAAGCGGCTTTTGCGAATGTCCTCGCGGTATTCGCAGAGGTCGAGCAGGGTAGAAGGCATAAATGACGGTTACACAGCCGGCTTGATGCCGCAGCCCTTCAGAATGATGTGGATAAGGTTGTTGCTCGCGTCTTCCATGTCCTGCTTGGTCAGGCGGCTGCGGCCGGTGACCTGGCAGATCTGGGTGGCGAAGTCGGCGTAGTGCTGGGTGCTGCCCCAGAGCAGGAAGATCAGGTGCACCGGATCTACCGGGTCCATCTTGCCGGCTTCGATCCAGGCCTGGAACACGGCGGCCCGGCCGCGGAACCACTCGCGGTAGTCGGCACTGAAGTACTCGGTCAGGCAGGTGCCGCCGCTGATCACTTCCATGGCGAAAATCCGCGAGGCTTGTGGGTTGCGCCGCGAGAACTCCATCTTGGTGCGGATGTACTGGCTCAGGGCTTGCCCCGGGTCGTCCTCCACGCTCAAGGCGTTGAAGGTGCTGTCCCACAACTCGATGATGTTGCTGAGCACGGCAATGTACAGGCCCAGCTTGTTGGTGAAGTAATAGTGCAGGTTGGCCTTGGGCAGCTCCGCCTTGAGGGCGATGGTGTTCATGCTGGTGCCCTTGAACCCATGGCGAGCGAACTCGTCTTCTGCGGCCTGGATGATGGCCTGTTCGTTTTTCTGGCGGATGCGGCCCGCGGGCTTGCCCGAGGCGGAGAGGCGGTGCGCAGGAACTTCTAGGGTCATGGACGATTCCGTACGGGTCAGTGGCTGCGGCTGTCGGACAAGATTACCTGCCTGCGCCGAAGTGACAAGCGTTTGCGGCACAGACTGGCATCAACGTGTCGCAGCCAGGCTGTCCAGGAAGCTTTCCAGTACCAGGTTGGGGCGCCGGCCCTTGCGGGTTACCCAGCTCAGGCTCAGGTCATAGAAGCGCTGTTGGGGCTTGAGGGCGCGCAAGCGGCCTTGCTGCACCCAGAACGTGGCGTAGTGGTCGGGCAGGTAGCCGATGTAGCGCCCGGTGAGGATGAGAAACGCCATGCCTTCGCGGTCCGAAGCACTGGCCGTACAGTTCAGCGCCTGGTAATGGGCCTGGATATCGGCGGGCAGGCGGAAGGTGGGGGTGATGGCTTCCTGGCTGTTGAGGCGGTCGTCGTCCACCTGCTGGTCATCGGCATAGAACAGCGGGTGGCCGACGGCGCAGTACAACAGCGAGCGTTCGCTGTACAACGGCTGATACTCAAGGCCCGACAGCGGGCTGGTCTGGGGCACCACACCGACATGCAGGCTGCCGTCGAGCACACCATGTTCGACCTGACTGGGGGCGATCATGCGGATCTGTATACGCACATCGGGCCCGCGGTCCTTAAGTTCGGCCAGGGCGTGGGTGATGCGCATGTGCGGCAGGGTGACCAGGTTGTCGGTCAGGCCAATGTTCAATTCGCCACGCAAGTGCTGGTGCAGGCCGTTGACCTCGGTGCGAAAGCTTTCGAGGGCGCTGAGCAGTTGCAGTGCAGAATGGTAGACCTCGCGGCCTTCCTCGGTCAGCGAGAAACCGGCGCGGCCGCGCTGGCACAGGCGCAGGCCGAGGCGCTGCTCAAGGTCGTTCATTTGCTGGCTGATGGCCGAGCGACCAATGCCCAGCACGTTTTCGGCGGCCGAGAAGCCACCGCACTCGACTACGCTGCGGTAGATCTTCAGCAGGCGGATGTCGAAATCGCTGACTTGGGCGAGTGGATCGGGGCGTCGGCTCATCAGTTTAGTCGCGGCCTGTCTGAAGATTAGAAATGTTGGCTTTTTCAGACTTTATCGCCGTGCCAATTTAGCTGCAACAACATCCATCGTTGCCTAATCGTCTTTCGAGGAACCGCCGATGAACATGCCCGAAACCGCTCCCGCCGGTATCGCCAGCCAGCTCAAGCTGGATGCCCACTGGATGCCCTACACCGCCAACCGCAACTTCCACCGCGACCCACGGTTGATCGTGGCGGCCGAAGGCAACTACCTGGTCGATGACCAGGGGCGCAAGATCTTTGATGCCCTATCCGGCTTGTGGACCTGCGGCGCCGGGCACACCCGCAAGGAAATCACCGACGCGGTGACCCGTCAGCTGAGTACCCTGGACTACTCTCCGGCGTTCCAGTTCGGCCACCCGCTGTCGTTTCAGCTGGCCGAGAAGATCACCCAGCTGACCCCGGGTGACCTGAACCACGTCTTTTATACCAACTCCGGTTCCGAGTGCGCCGATACCGCGCTGAAGATGGTGCGTGCCTACTGGCGCCTGAAAGGCCAGGCGACCAAGACCAAGATCATCGGCCGTGCACGTGGCTACCATGGCGTGAACATCGCCGGTACCAGCCTGGGTGGCGTCAACGGTAACCGCAAGATGTTCGGCCAGTTGCTGGATGTCGACCACCTGCCTCACACCGTGCTGCCGGTGAACGCCTTCTCCAAGGGTTTGCCGGAGGAGGGCGGTATTGCCCTGGCTGATGA
Organism: Pseudomonas putida S13.1.2; assembly: GCF_000498395.2. NCBI lineage: Bacteria > Pseudomonadati > Pseudomonadota > Gammaproteobacteria > Pseudomonadales > Pseudomonadaceae > Pseudomonas > Pseudomonas putida. The sequence continues at coordinate 4,341,881 of NZ_CP010979.1, read as the reverse complement.
AATGCTCAAGCTGATCGAGCTGCACGATGCTTCCAACATCGCTGCGGTGATCGTCGAGCCGCTGGCCGGCTCGGCCGGTGTACTGCCGCCGCCGAAGGGTTACCTGAAGCGCCTGCGTGAAATCTGTACCCAGCACAACATCCTGCTGATCTTCGACGAAGTGATCACCGGCTTTGGCCGCATGGGTGCGATGACCGGTGCCGAAGCCTTCGGCGTTACCCCGGACCTGATGTGCATCGCCAAGCAGGTAACCAACGGCGCCATCCCGATGGGCGCGGTGATTGCCAGCAGCGAGATCTACCACACCTTCATGAACCAGCCGACGCCGGAATACGCCGTGGAGTTCCCGCACGGCTACACCTATTCGGCCCACCCGGTAGCCTGTGCCGCCGGTATTGCCGCACTGGACTTGCTGCAGAAGGAAAACCTGGTGCAGTCCGCCGCCGAGCTGGCGCCGCACTTCGAGAAGCTGCTGCACGGGGTGAAGGGCACCAAGAACGTCGTCGATATCCGTAACTACGGCCTGGCCGGCGCCATCCAGATCGCCGCCCGTGACGGTGATGCCATCGTCCGCCCGTACGAAGTGGCGATGAAGTTGTGGAAGGCAGGCTTCTATGTACGGTTCGGTGGCGACACCCTGCAGTTCGGCCCAACGTTCAACACCACGCCGCAGGAACTGGATCGCCTGTTCGACGCCGTCGGCGAAAACCTGAACCTGATCGACTGATCTTTCCGATTTTGATGCCAGGCGCGTGCACGTATCGCGCGCCTGCCTCTACCTTCTTTATCTGGAGTTTTGCATGAGCATTGTTCAGCACCTGATCCATGGCGAGCTGGTTTCCAAAGGTGAGCGCACCGCCGATGTCTTCAACCCGTCCACCGGCCAGGCTGTACGCAAGGTCGAGTTGGCCAGTCGCGCGACCGTGCAGGAAGCGATCGACTCCGCCAAGGCGGCCTTCCCGGCCTGGCGCAACACCCCGCCGGCCAAGCGCGCCCAGGTGATGTTCCGCTTCAAGCAATTGCTGGAGCAGAACGAAGCCAAGATTTCGCAAATGATCAGCGAAGAGCATGGCAAGACCCTGGAAGACGCAGCTGGTGAACTGAAGCGCGGCATCGAGAACGTTGAGTTCGCCTGCGCAGCGCCAGAAGTGTTGAAGGGCGAGTACAGCCGCAACGTCGGCCCGAACATCGATGCCTGGTCCGACTTCCAGCCGCTGGGCGTCGTCGCTGGCATTACCCCGTTCAACTTCCCGGCCATGGTGCCGCTGTGGATGTACCCGCTGGCCATCGCCTGCGGCAACGCTTTCATCCTCAAGCCTTCCGAGCGTGACCCAAGTTCAACCCTGTACATCGCCCAGCTGCTGCTGGAAGCTGGCCTGCCGAAGGGCATCCTGAACGTGGTGCACGGTGACAAGGAAGCGGTGGATGCGCTGATCGAAGCGCCAGAAGTAAAAGCACTGAGCTTTGTCGGTTCGACGCCGATCGCCGAGTACATCTATGCCGAAGGCACCAAGCGCGGCAAGCGCGTGCAAGCCTTGGGTGGTGCGAAGAACCACGCAGTACTGATGCCGGATGCCGACCTGGACAACGCCGTCAGCGCACTGATGGGGGCGGCCTATGGTTCGTGCGGCGAGCGTTGCATGGCTATTTCGGTGGCGGTATGCGTGGGCGACCAGGTGGCCGATGCGCTGATTGCCAAGCTGGAACCGCAAATCAAGGCACTGAAGATTGGTGCCGGCACCTCGTGCGGCCTGGACATGGGCCCGCTGGTTACGGCTGCTGCCCGTGACAAGGTAGTGGGTTACATCGATGACGGTGTTGCTGCTGGCGCCAAGCTGGTGGTGGATGGCCGTGGTTTGCGTGTGGCCGGTAATGAAGATGGCTACTTCGTGGGCGGCACCCTGTTCGACAAGGTGACCCCGCAGATGCGCATCTATAAGGAAGAGATCTTCGGCCCGGTGCTGTGCGTGGTGCGTGTGAACAGCCTGGAGCAGGCCATGCAACTGATCAATGATCACGAGTATGGCAACGGTACCTGCATCTTCACCCGTGACGGTGAGGCGGCGCGCCTGTTCTGCGACGAGATCGAAGTGGGCATGGTGGGTGTGAACGTGCCGCTGCCGGTGCCGGTGGCTTATCACAGCTTTGGTGGCTGGAAGCGTTCGCTGTTCGGTGACCTGCATGCCTATGGCCCGGACGGCGTGCGCTTCTATACCCGTCGCAAGGCGATTACCCAGCGCTGGCCACAGCGTGCCAGCCATGAAGCGTCGCAGTTTGCGTTCCCTAGCCTTTAAGGCAGGTAACTAAAAGCGGGGAGGCCGATAGGCCTCCCCGCTTTGTTTTTGGGGGTGTTCGCCTTGGGCATTTCAGCAGTATTCGCCTTGGGTCTTTCAGCGCCTGTGAAATCGAGCGCCGCCCGCGCGGCGCATCGCCGGCAAGCCAGCCCCTACATTTGTTTCGGGCCAGTTCAGCCTGTGCCATTAGCGCGCGAGCCCTTGTTTGTTCCATTCGATATCGAAGGTTGCGCCGCCGCTTCTCTGCAACCTCCAGCCATACACCCAGGGTGCGAGTGCGGAGGAGGCAGGAGTAACTGGCCCGAAACAAATGTAGGAGCTGGCTTGCCGGCGATGCGCCGCGCGGGCGGCGCTCGATCTCACAGGCGCAGAATGTGTTGTGGCGGGCACCTGGTGGCCTTTCTAGGGTATTTCCCGCTTATATTTCAGTTTCTTGAAATTAAAGGTTGACGCCCTCTCGAATCCCCTTATAATGCGCCCCACTTCCAGCGACATCGGAACGACAAACTCCTTGAGATTCAATGAGTTAGGTAGTTAAGGTGATGCTGGAAGGGCTACGATCAAATGATCGCAAGCGGTTGAAACGGTGGTTGACAGCGCTTCTAAACGCTGTATGATTCACCTCCCGCTACGAGAGATCGCAGCGAGTTAAGTGTTTGAAGCTAAACGAGTTTCTCGCAAAAAACTTCAAAATAAACGCTTGACAGACTCTGAGGAAAGCGTAGAATGCGCGCCTCGGTTGAGACGAAAAGCTCTTAACCAAACGCTCTTTAACAAATCGAATCAAGCAATTCGTGTGGGTGCTTGTGAGTACGGACTGATAGTCAAAAAGATTATCAGCATCACAAGTGGCCATGCGAGAAATCACATAGTCATTTGAGATTGCTGAGCCAAGTTTAGGGTTTCTTAAAAACCCAAGCAGTATTGAACTGAAGAGTTTGATCATGGCTCAGATTGAACGCTGGCGGCAGGCCTAACACATGCAAGTCGAGCGGATGAGAAGAGCTTGCTCTTCGATTCAGCGGCGGACGGGTGAGTAATGCCTAGGAATCTGCCTGGTAGTGGGGGACAACGTTTCGAAAGGAACGCTAATACCGCATACGTCCTACGGGAGAAAGCAGGGGACCTTCGGGCCTTGCGCTATCAGATGAGCCTAGGTCGGATTAGCTAGTTGGTGAGGTAATGGCTCACCAAGGCGACGATCCGTAACTGGTCTGAGAGGATGATCAGTCACACTGGAACTGAGACACGGTCCAGACTCCTACGGGAGGCAGCAGTGGGGAATATTGGACAATGGGCGAAAGCCTGATCCAGCCATGCCGCGTGTGTGAAGAAGGTCTTCGGATTGTAAAGCACTTTAAGTTGGGAGGAAGGGCATTAACCTAATACGTTAGTGTTTTGACGTTACCGACAGAATAAGCACCGGCTAACTCTGTGCCAGCAGCCGCGGTAATACAGAGGGTGCAAGCGTTAATCGGAATTACTGGGCGTAAAGCGCGCGTAGGTGGTTTGTTAAGTTGGATGTGAAAGCCCCGGGCTCAACCTGGGAACTGCATCCAAAACTGGCAAGCTAGAGTACGGTAGAGGGTGGTGGAATTTCCTGTGTAGCGGTGAAATGCGTAGATATAGGAAGGAACACCAGTGGCGAAGGCGACCACCTGGACTGATACTGACACTGAGGTGCGAAAGCGTGGGGAGCAAACAGGATTAGATACCCTGGTAGTCCACGCCGTAAACGATGTCAACTAGCCGTTGGAATCCTTGAGATTTTAGTGGCGCAGCTAACGCATTAAGTTGACCGCCTGGGGAGTACGGCCGCAAGGTTAAAACTCAAATGAATTGACGGGGGCCCGCACAAGCGGTGGAGCATGTGGTTTAATTCGAAGCAACGCGAAGAACCTTACCAGGCCTTGACATGCAGAGAACTTTCCAGAGATGGATTGGTGCCTTCGGGAACTCTGACACAGGTGCTGCATGGCTGTCGTCAGCTCGTGTCGTGAGATGTTGGGTTAAGTCCCGTAACGAGCGCAACCCTTGTCCTTAGTTACCAGCACGTAATGGTGGGCACTCTAAGGAGACTGCCGGTGACAAACCGGAGGAAGGTGGGGATGACGTCAAGTCATCATGGCCCTTACGGCCTGGGCTACACACGTGCTACAATGGTCGGTACAGAGGGTTGCCAAGCCGCGAGGTGGAGCTAATCTCACAAAACCGATCGTAGTCCGGATCGCAGTCTGCAACTCGACTGCGTGAAGTCGGAATCGCTAGTAATCGCGAATCAGAATGTCGCGGTGAATACGTTCCCGGGCCTTGTACACACCGCCCGTCACACCATGGGAGTGGGTTGCACCAGAAGTAGCTAGTCTAACCTTCGGGAGGACGGTTACCACGGTGTGATTCATGACTGGGGTGAAGTCGTAACAAGGTAGCCGTAGGGGAACCTGCGGCTGGATCACCTCCTTAATCGACGACATCAGCCTGCTGATGAGCTCCCACACGAATTGCTTGATTCATTGTAAAAGACGATGCTGTAACGCGACCCTGTTATAGGTCTGTAGCTCAGTTGGTTAGAGCGCACCCCTGATAAGGGTGAGGTCGGCAGTTCAAATCTGCCCAGACCTACCATTACATGGTTTAGCCGTAGAATACGGGGCCATAGCTCAGCTGGGAGAGCGCCTGCCTTGCACGCAGGAGGTCAGCGGTTCGATCCCGCTTGGCTCCACCACTTTCGCCGTACGCAGTCACTTGTCAGAACTTAGAAATGAACATTCGTTGATGAATGTTGATTTCTGACTTTTGTCAGATCGTTCTTTAAAAATTCGGATATGTGATAGAAATAGACTGAACACCAGTTTCACTGCTGGTGGATCAGGCTAAGGTAAAATTTGTGAGTTCTGCTCGAAAGAGCAACGTGCGAATTTTCGGCGAATGTCGTCTTCACAGTATAACCAGATTGCTTGGGGTTATATGGTCAAGTGAAGAAGCGCATACGGTGGATGCCTTGGCAGTCAGAGGCGATGAAAGACGTGGTAGCCTGCGAAAAGCTTTGGGGAGTCGGCAAACAGACTGTGATCCAGAGATCTCTGAATGGGGGAACCCAGCCAGCACAAGCTGGTTATCTTGTACTGAATACATAGGTGCAAGAGGCGAACCAGGGGAACTGAAACATCTAAGTACCCTGAGGAAAAGAAATCAACCGAGATTCCCTTAGTAGTGGCGAGCGAACGGGGACCAGCCCTTAAGTTGGTTTGAGATTAGTGGAACGCTCTGGAAAGTGCGGCCATAGTGGGTGATAGCCCCGTACACGAAAATCTCTTATCAATGAAATCGAGTAGGACGGAGCACGAGAAACTTTGTCTGAATATGGGGGGACCATCCTCCAAGGCTAAATACTACTGACTGACCGATAGTGAACTAGTACCGTGAGGGAAAGGCGAAAAGAACCCCGGAGAGGGGAGTGAAATAGATCCTGAAACCGTATGCGTACAAGCAGTGGGAGCCTACTTGTTAGGTGACTGCGTACCTTTTGTATAATGGGTCAGCGACTTATATTCAGTGGCGAGCTTAACCGAATAGGGGAGGCGTAGCGAAAGCGAGTCTTAATAGGGCGTTTAGTCGCTGGGTATAGACCCGAAACCGGGCGATCTATCCATGGGCAGGTTGAAGGTTAGGTAACACTGACTGGAGGACCGAACCGACTACCGTTGAAAAGTTAGCGGATGACCTGTGGATCGGAGTGAAAGGCTAATCAAGCTCGGAGATAGCTGGTTCTCCTCGAAAGCTATTTAGGTAGCGCCTCATGTATCACTGTAGGGGGTAGAGCACTGTTTCGGCTAGGGGGTCATCCCGACTTACCAAACCGATGCAAACTCCGAATACCTACAAGTGCCGAGCATGGGAGACACACGGCGGGTGCTAACGTCCGTCGTGAAAAGGGAAACAACCCAGACCGTCAGCTAAGGTCCCAAAGTCATGGTTAAGTGGGAAACGATGTGGGAAGGCTTAGACAGCTAGGAGGTTGGCTTAGAAGCAGCCACCCTTTAAAGAAAGCGTAATAGCTCACTAGTCGAGTCGGCCTGCGCGGAAGATGTAACGGGGCTCAAACCATGCACCGAAGCTACGGGTATCACCTTTTGGTGATGCGGTAGAGGAGCGTTCTGTAAGCCTGTGAAGGTGAGTTGAGAAGCTTGCTGGAGGTATCAGAAGTGCGAATGCTGACATGAGTAACGACAATGCGAGTGAAAAACTCGCACGCCGAAAGACCAAGGTTTCCTGCGCAACGTTAATCGACGCAGGGTTAGTCGGTCCCTAAGGCGAGGCTGAAAAGCGTAGTCGATGGAAAACAGGTTAATATTCCTGTACTTCCAGTTATTGCGATGGAGGGACGGAGAAGGTTAGGCCAGCCTGGCGTTGGTTGTCCAGGTTTAAGGTGGTAGGCTGGAATCTTAGGCAAATCCGGGATTTCAAGGCCGAGAGCTGATGACGAGTTGCCTTTAGGCGACGAAGTGGTTGATACCATGCTTCCAAGAAAAGCTCCTAAGCTTCAGATAACTGGGAACCGTACCCCAAACCGACACAGGTGGTTAGGTAGAGAATACCAAGGCGCTTGAGAGAACTCGGGTGAAGGAACTAGGCAAAATGGCACCGTAACTTCGGGAGAAGGTGCGCCGGCGAGGGTCAAGGACTTGCTCCGTAAGCCCATGCCGGTCGAAGATACCAGGCCGCTGCGACTGTTTATTAAAAACACAGCACTCTGCAAACACGAAAGTGGACGTATAGGGTGTGACGCCTGCCCGGTGCCGGAAGGTTAATTGATGGGGTTAGCGCAAGCGAAGCTCTTGATCGAAGCCCCGGTAAACGGCGGCCGTAACTATAACGGTCCTAAGGTAGCGAAATTCCTTGTCGGGTAAGTTCCGACCTGCACGAATGGCGTAACGATGGCGGCGCTGTCTCCACCCGAGACTCAGTGAAATTGAAATCGCTGTGAAGATGCAGTGTATCCGCGGCTAGACGGAAAGACCCCGTGAACCTTTACTATAGCTTTGCACTGGACTTTGAATTTGCTTGTGTAGGATAGGTGGGAGGCTTTGAAGTGGGGACGCCAGTTCTCATGGAGCCATCCTTGAAATACCACCCTGGCAACTTTGAGGTTCTAACTCAGGTCCGTTATCCGGATCGAGGACAGTGTATGGTGGGTAGTTTGACTGGGGCGGTCTCCTCCCAAAGAGTAACGGAGGAGTACGAAGGTGCGCTCAGACCGGTCGGAAATCGGTCGTAGAGTATAAAGGCAAAAGCGCGCTTGACTGCGAGACACACACGTCGAGCAGGTACGAAAGTAGGTCTTAGTGATCCGGTGGTTCTGTATGGAAGGGCCATCGCTCAACGGATAAAAGGTACTCCGGGGATAACAGGCTGATACCGCCCAAGAGTTCATATCGACGGCGGTGTTTGGCACCTCGATGTCGGCTCATCACATCCTGGGGCTGAAGCCGGTCCCAAGGGTATGGCTGTTCGCCATTTAAAGTGGTACGCGAGCTGGGTTTAGAACGTCGTGAGACAGTTCGGTCCCTATCTGCCGTGGACGTTTGAGATTTGAGAGGGGCTGCTCCTAGTACGAGAGGACCGGAGTGGACGAACCTCTGGTGTTCCGGTTGTCACGCCAGTGGCATTGCCGGGTAGCTATGTTCGGAAGAGATAACCGCTGAAAGCATCTAAGCGGGAAACTTGCCTCAAGATGAGATCTCACTGGGATCTTGAATCCCCTAAAGGGCCGTCGAAGACTACGACGTTGATAGGTTGGGTGTGTAAGCGCTGTGAGGCGTTGAGCTAACCAATACTAATTGCCCGTGAGGCTTGACCATATAACACCCAAGCAATTTGCTAGCGCAGATTGCGGTGGTGAAGATGACACGAACCGAAAGTTCGCAACGAACCACAAATATCGCATATCCGGATTCGCTGGGCTGTCCATCTGGACATTCTGGCTACAGAATTTCTTGACGACCATAGAGCATTGGAACCACCTGATCCCATCCCGAACTCAGCAGTGAAACGATGCATCGCCGATGGTAGTGTGGGGTCTCCCCATGTGAGAGTAGGTCATCGTCAAGATTCATTTCGCAAAACCCCTATCTGCGCATGCAGGTAGGGGTTTTGTCTTTGTGGGCAAAAAAATCCGGCCCTGCTCCTACAGGGATCTGTGGTAAGTCGCCTCCCACAATTTGAGCCAGAACACTAGAATAGGCTCACGCACCTATCCAGAAGCGCCATATGCCCAATCCTGACGAACCCCAAGCCCTGGCCCAATTGCCGTTGGAGGAGCTTGTCGCCTGCCACGAATGCGACCTGCTGCTGCGCAAGCCTGTGCTCCAGCACGATGAAAAAGCCCAATGCCCACGCTGTGGCTACGAGCTCTATGCCCACCGGCACAATGTAGTCAACCGCAGCCTGGCCCTGGTACTGACCGCCCTGTTGCTGTTTATACCGGCCAATTTTCTACCGATCATGCAGCTGCACCTGCTTGGCCAGACCTCGGACGATACTGTCTGGAGTGGCGTATTGGGCCTGTACAATTCGCAGATGCGTGGTGTGGCGGTGGTGGTGTTCCTGTGCAGCATGGCCATCCCCCTGGCAAAACTGCTCTGCCAGCTGGCGGTATTGCTGAGCATCCGCTTGAACGTGGGGCGCAACTTCGGCCTGCTGTTCTATCGCATCTATCACCACTTGCGTGACTGGGGCATGCTCGAGGTCTATTTCATGGGTGTGCTGGTGGCCATCGTCAAGCTGGTGGACCTGGCCGAACTCACCGTGGGCCTTGGGCTGTTCTGCTTCATCAGCCTGTTATTGGTCCAGGTATGGCTGGAAGTGGTGATGTCACCGCACCAGATCTGGAGTGCGCTATCGGGGGAGGACCTGCATGCGGGCGATTGATGCAGGCATTGTTGTCTGCAATGAATGTCATGAACTGAACAGGCGAGTGCCAGATGGCACTTCGCAGACGTGCACGCGCTGCGGCGCCGTTGTGCATGCTCGCCGCCCTAACAGTATCGTGCGTACCTGGGCGCTGCTGGTTGCCGCGTCGATCCTGTACATCCCGGCCAACCTGCTGCCGATCATGACCGTGAGTACACTCGGCCAGGGCAGCCCCGACACGATCATGTCCGGTGTCATCACCCTGCTCAAGCACGGCATGGTGCCCATTGCCGCCGTGGTGTTCATTGCCAGTATCCTGGTGCCCACGTTCAAGCTGGTGGGCATCGGCTTGCTGTTGTACTCCGTTCAGCGTCACCAGCCGCTTTCAGCGCGGCAACGGATATTGATGTACCGCTTCATCGAATTCATTGGGCGCTGGTCCATGCTCGATATCTTCGTCATCGCCATCCTGGTGGCAGTGGTGAATTTCGGCCGAATAGCCAGTGTCGAAGCCAATCTGGGCGCTGTCGCCTTCGCAACTGTGGTGATCCTGACAATGCTTGCCGCTTTAACTTTCGATCCCCGACTGATTTGGGATAACACGGAGTCGGATGACGACCATGAGTGACCTGCCAACGGCTAAAACCCGCCCAGCCTCGAACTGGTCGGCCATCTGGATCCTGCCTTTGATCGCCCTGATGATCGGTGGCTGGCTCGCATGGCAGGCCTACAGCGAGGCCGGCGTAGAAATTGAAGTCCGCTTCGAGTCGGGTGAAGGAATCGTCGCCAACAAGACCGAAGTCATCTACAAGGGCATGCCGGTAGGCAAAGTGAAGAGCCTGGTGCTCGACGCCAAGGGCGACAACCAAGGGGTGATCGCCACCATCGAGATGAACAAGGCCGCCGAGCCTCACCTGACCAAGGGCACACGCTTCTGGCTGGTAAAACCGAGTGTCAGCCTGGCGGGTATTACCGGCCTTGAAACACTGGTATCGGGTAACTACATCGCCGTCAGCCCGGGCGAGGGGGAGCGTACCAAGCGCTTTACCGCGTTGAAGGTGGCGCCGCCGCTCTCGGATTCGGAGCCTGGCCTGCATCTGATCCTCAAAGCCGACAGGCTGGGTTCGCTCAACCGTGATAGCCCGATTTTCTACAAGCAGATCCAGGTGGGTCGGGTGAAAAGCTACCGTCTTTCCGAGGACCAGAGCACCGTCGAGATCAAGGTTTTCATCGAGCCGGGCTATGCCAGCCTGGTGCGCAAGCACACGCGTTTCTGGAACGCCAGCGGTGTCAGCATCGATGCTTCGCTGTCAGGTGTGAAGGTGCGCAGCGAGTCGCTGTCGAGCATCGTGGCCGGTGGTATCGCCTTTGCCACGCCGGAGTACCGCAAGGACAGCCCACCCACCGACCCGAGCCTGCCGTTCCGCCTGTATGAAGACTTCGACGCCGCCCAGGCTGGTATCCGGGTCAAGGTGAAGCTGAGCGATTACGAGGGGCTGCAAGCAGGCCGTACACCGGTGATGTACAAGGGCATCCAGGTGGGTTCGCTGAAAGCCCTGAAGATGGAAGACAACCTGGCCAGTGCATCGGCCGAGCTGACGCTGGACCCGCTGACCGAGGACTACCTGGTCGAGGGCACGCAGTTCTGGGTGGTCAAGCCGTCGATTTCCCTGGCAGGTATCACTGGCCTGGAAGCGTTGGTCAAAGGCAACTACATCGCCATTCGCCCGGGTGAGAAAGGGGAGCGGCCCGAGCGTGAGTTCGAGGCCCGTGCCAAGGCGCCGCCGCTCGACCTCAAGGCGCCGGGCCTGCACATGGTGTTGTTTGCCGATACCTTGGGTTCGCTGGAAATCGGCAGCCCGGTGATGTACCGCCAGGTCAAGGTGGGTAGCGTGCAGAGCTATCAGTTTGCGCGTAACAGCAACCGCATCCTGATCGGTGTGCATATCGAAAAGGAATACGAAAAGCTGGTTAACGGTTCGTCGCGCTTCTGGAACGTCAGTGGCATTACCCTGACGGGCGGCCTGTCGGGCATCAAGATCAAGAGTGAGTCGCTGCAAACGCTGATGGCCGGCGGTATTGCGTTCGACACGCCACGCCCGGATGTGGCGCTGAAGCGCCACATCCCACGCTTCCGTCTGCATGACAGCCAGGAGGCGGTAAACCGTGCGGGTACCTTGATCACCGTCCGTGTAGGCCGTGCAGATGGCCTGAAGCCGGGTACGCCGATCCGCTTCCGTGGTCTGGATGTTGGCAGTATCGAAAGCGTCGACCTGACTGATGACTTGCAGGCTGTGCTGCTGCGGGCACGTATCACCGAGGCGGCGAACCGTATTGCCCGTGCCGGCACGCAGTTCTGGGTGGTCAAGCCAGCATTGGGCCTGGTACGCACCGAGAACCTCGACACCCTGATTGGCGGGCAGTACCTGGAGGTGCAGCCGGCCACCAAGGACCGTGGCCCGCAGCGCGATTTCATCGCCTTGGCCGATGCCCCGCAAGTGGCTGGGCCTGAGGTGGGCTTGCCACTGACGCTCAGTGCCCCACGGCGTGGGTCTATCAAGCCGGGTGTGCCAGTGACCTATCGAGAGGTTGCGGTTGGCAAGGTGACGGGCTTCGAGTTGGGCCAGAGCGCTGACCGCGTGCTGATCCATATCCTCATCGAGCCGCGCTATGCAGCCCTGGTACGCAGTGGCAGCCGCTTCTGGAACAGCAGTGGCTTCGGTTTCGACTGGGGGCTGTTCAAGGGGGCTACCGTGCGTACCGAGTCGGTGGAGACTCTGATCGATGGCGGTATCGCCTTCGCAACGCCGGATGGCGAGCAGATGGGCAACCCGGCACGGCCGCAGCAGACCTTCGCCTTGTTCGACAAGGCCGAGGATGACTGGCTGCAGTGGGCGCCGAAGATTCAGATAGCCAAGTAACTCAAAGGCCAACGCCGCCCTGCTTTGTGTAGGAGCGGCCTTGTATCGCGATCGGGCTGCGCAGCGGCCCCTCGGTATTAGCGTCGATGCCGATATTGCTGGGGCTGCCGTGCAGCCCGATCGCGACACAAGGCCGCTCCTACACAAAGCGTGTTGGCGCAGGTGTCTAAATCGCAGGCAACAAAAAACCGACCCTAGGGTCGGTTTTTCGAATAGCGCGTCGCTTAGGCAGCTGCAGCTTCTTTCAGCGCCTTGATGTGGCCATTCAGACGGCCTTTGTGACGAGCAGCTTTGTTCTTGTGGATGATACCTTTGTCGGCCATACGGTCGATTACAGGTACAGCCAGAACGTAAGCGGCTTGCGCTTTGTCGGCGTCTTTTGCGTCAATGGCTTTAACTACATTCTTGATGTAGGTGCGGACCATGGAACGCAGGCTGGCGTTGTGGCTGCGACGCTTCTCAGCCTGTTTTGCACGTTTCTTGGCGGAAGGTGTGTTGGCCACCGTCGAGCTCCTCGAAAGACTTTAGGTAAATAGCAAACAAAATAGGCCGCGAATCATGCCGATCAGTAGATCGATTGTCAAGGCCACCTGCAAGGTTCCGCCGAGCGGTGCGCCAACAAGAGGGAAAGATTCCTTTCTGCTGCGCGACCTGTACACTCGGGAATTTTTGGCTCCCCTGCGAAGGCGCGGGAGTATCGCACATTCGGACGCTGTCTGGCAGCGTCCTCTGCCTTTGGCGTGAATCTTTTCGATGAACCTGCTCAAATCCCTGGCTGCAGTAAGCTCGATCACCATGATTTCCCGGGTGCTGGGCTTCGTGCGTGACACCATCCTGGCTCGCATCTTTGGTGCCGGCGTCGCTACTGACGCCTTCTTCATCGCGTTCAAATTGCCCAACCTGTTGCGGCGCATTTTCGCCGAGGGCGCGTTTTCCCAGGCCTTTGTGCCGATCCTGGCCGAATACAAGACCCAGCAGGGCGAGGAAGCGACGCGCACCTTCATTGCCTACGTCAGCGGCCTGCTGACCCTGGTCCTCGCCCTGGTGACTGCCATCGGCATCCTGGCGGCGCCGTGGGTGGTGTGGGCAACAGCCCCGGGTTTTGTCGACAATGCGGAAAAATACGAGCTGACCACCGCGCTGTTGCGGGTGACCTTCCCTTATATATTGCTGATCTCGCTGTCCTCCCTGGCCGGTGCAATCCTCAATACCTGGAACCGTTTCTCGGTACCCGCCTTCACCCCAACCCTGCTGAACGTGGCGATGATCGCCTTCGCCGTGCTGCTGACGCCGTACTTCAACCCACCGATCATGGCCCTGGCCTGGGGCGTGCTGGCGGGTGGCCTGGCGCAGTTGCTGTACCAGCTACCCGCGTTGAAGAGGATCGGCATGCTCGTGTTGCCGCGTCTGAACCTGAAGGACGCGGGGGTGTGGCGGGTATTGAAGCAGATGTTGCCGGCGATTCTCGGGGTATCGGTGAGCCAGATCTCGCTGATCATCAACACCATCTTCGCCTCTTTCCTGGTGGCCGGCTCGGTCTCGTGGATGTATTACGCCGACCGCCTCATGGAGCTGCCGTCAGGGGTGCTGGGCGTGGCCCTGGGCACCATCCTGTTGCCGACCCTGGCCAAGACCTACGCCAACAAGGACCGCGAGGAGTACTCGCGGATCCTCGACTGGGGCCTGCGCCTGTGCTTCCTGCTGGTGCTGCCGTGCACCCTGGCGTTGGCCATTCTTGCCGAGCCGCTGACCGTTGCGCTCTTTCAATATGGCAAGTTCAGTGCGTTCGATGCAGCCATGACCCAGCGGGCGCTGGTGGCCTATTCCGTAGGCTTGCTGGCGATCATTCTGGTCAAGGTACTGGCACCCGGCTTTTATGCGCAGCAGAATATCCGCACACCGGTGAAGATCGCGATTTTCACCCTGGTCTGCACCCAGCTGTTCAACCTCGCCCTGGTCGGCCCGCTTGCGCACGCCGGCCTGGCATTGGCGATCAGCCTCGGTGCCTGCCTGAATGCCGGCTTGCTGTTCTGGAAGCTGCGCAGCCAGCAGTTGTTCGAGCCACAGCCAGGTTGGGCAATGTTCCTGCTCAAGCTTGTCTTGGCAGTGGTGCTGATGTCGGCGGTATTGTTGGCGGGCATGCACTATATGCCGGCCTGGGAGCAGGGCATCATGCTTGAGCGCTTCATGCGGCTTGGCGCACTTATCCTGGCAGGCGTCGTGACGTATTTCGGCTGCCTGTACCTGTGCGGCTTCCGGCCCCGGCATTTCGCCCGCAAGGCCCTGCACTGAGGCTTCAGGCGGGTCAGGCGTCGGTTTTTCGCATTCCACGCCGCCCTTGGGCGTTGCTGCCTGTCACCGGCGCCCGGGTGTGGTTATAATCGGCCACTTTATGAGCAAGAAGCGCGTTATGCAGCTGGTTCGAGGTCTTCACAACCTGCGCCCCGAGCACCGGGGCTGTGTCGCCACCATTGGCAACTTCGACGGGGTTCACCGCGGCCACCAGGCAATCCTGGCGCGCCTGCGCGAGCGCGGTCAGGCCTTGGGCCTGCCGACCTGCGTGGTGATCTTCGAACCGCAACCACGCGAGTACTTCGCCCCTGATACCGCGCCGGCGCGCCTGGCCCGCCTGCGCGACAAGGTCGAACTGCTGGCCGCCGAGGACATTGACCGGGTGCTGTGCCTGGCGTTCAACCAGCGCTTGAGCAAGCTCAGCGCCGATGCCTTCGTCAAGGCCATCCTGGTCGACGGCCTGGGCGTGCGCCACCTCGAAGTGGGTGATGACTTCCGCTTTGGCTGCGACCGCGCCGGCGACTTCGCCTTCCTGATCGAGGCCGGCAAACAGTACGGCTTCACCGTCGAGGCCGCCAACACGGTGATCCAGGACGGCCTGCGGGTCAGCAGCACCGAAGTGCGCAAGGCCTTGTCCGAAGCCAATTTCGAGCTGGCCGAGCACCTGCTGGGCCGCCCGTACAGCATCACCGGCCGCGTGCTGCATGGCCAGAAGCTGGCCCGCCAGCTCGGCACACCTACCGCCAACATCCAGCTCAAGCGCCGCCGCGTGCCGCTGTCCGGGGTCTACCTGGCCAGCATCGAAATCGACGGCAAGGCCTGGCCGGGTGTGGGCAATATTGGCGTGCGTCCCACCGTTGCCGGTGATGGGCGCCCGCACCTGGAGATTCATCTTCTGGATTATGCCGGCGACCTGTATGGCCGGCGTCTGACGGTGGAGTTCCACCACAAGCTGCGTGAAGAGCAGCGATTCGCCTCCCTGGAGGCGCTGAAGTCGGCGATCGATGCGGATATCGCCGCCGCACGTGCACATTGGCACGCTCAACCGCTAACGAAGAGCCTGAAATGACCGACTACAAAGCCACGCTTAACCTTCCGGACACCGCCTTCCCCATGAAGGCCGGCCTGCCTCAGCGCGAACCGCAGATCCTGCAGCGCTGGGACAGCATTGGCCTGTACCAGAAGCTGCGCGAGATTGGCAAGGATCGTCCCAAGTTCGTCCTGCACGACGGCCCGCCCTATGCCAACGGCAAGATTCACATCGGTCATGCGCTGAACAAGATCCTCAAGGACATGATCGTCCGCTCCAAGACCCTGGCCGGCTACGATGCGCCGTATGTCCCGGGCTGGGACTGCCATGGCCTGCCGATCGAACACAAGGTCGAGGTGACCCACGGCAAGCACCTGTCTGCCGACCGCACCCGCGAGCTGTGCCGCGAGTACGCCGCCGAGCAGATCGAAGGGCAGAAGACCGAGTTCATTCGCCTGGGTGTGCTGGGTGACTGGGACAACCCGTACAAGACCATGAACTTCGCCAACGAGGCCGGCGAAATCCGTGCCCTGGCCGAGATGGTCAAGCAAGGCTTCGTGTTCAAGGGCCTCAAGCCTGTGAACTGGTGCTTCGATTGCGGTTCGGCCCTGGCTGAAGCGGAAGTCGAGTACGCCGACAAGAAATCCCAGACCATCGACGTGGCCTTCCCGGTTGCCGACGAGGCCAAGCTGGCTGCCGCCTTCGGGCTGGACGCGCTGGCCAAGCCAGCCGCCATCGTAATCTGGACCACCACCGCGTGGACCATCCCCGCCAACCAGGCGCTGAACATCCACCCGGAGTTCAAGTACGCCCTGGTCGATACCGGCGAGCGTCTGCTGGTGCTGGCCGAAGAGCTGGTCGAGTCGTGCCTCAAGCGTTACAACCTGGAAGGCGCGGTCATCGCCACTGCCCAGGGTTCGGCGCTGGAGCTGATCAACTTCCGCCATCCGTTCTACGACCGCCTGTCGCCCGTCTACCTGGCCGACTACGTCGAGCTGGGCGCCGGTACCGGTGTGGTTCACTCCGCGCCTGCCTACGGTGAAGACGACTTCGTCACCTGCAAGCGCTACGGCATGGTCAACGACGACATCCTCACGCCGGTGCAGAGTAACGGCGTGTACGTCGAGTCGCTGGAGTTCTTCGGCGGCCAGTTCATCTGGAAGGCCAACCCGGCCATCGTCGAGAAGCTGAGCGAAGTCGGTGCGCTGATGCACACCGAAACCATCAGCCACAGCTACATGCACTGCTGGCGCCACAAGACCCCACTGATCTACCGCGCCACCGCGCAGTGGTTCGTGGGCATGGACAAGCAGCCAAGCACTGGCGAGCCGCTGCGTGAGCGCGCGCTCAAGGCCATCGAAGAGACCAAGTTCGTGCCGGCCTGGGGCCAGGCGCGCCTGCACTCGATGATCGCCAACCGCCCGGACTGGTGCATCTCGCGTCAGCGCAACTGGGGTGTGCCGATCCCGTTCTTCCTGCACAAGCAGACCGGCGAGCTGCACCCACGTACCGTCGAACTGATGGAGGCTGTGGCCAAGCGCGTCGAACAGGAAGGTATCGAAGCCTGGTTCAAGCTGGATGCCGTCGAACTGCTGGGTGACGAAGCCGGCCAGTACGACAAGATCACCGATACCCTGGACGTGTGGTTCGACTCCGGCACCACCCACTGGCACGTGCTGCGCGGCTCGCACGACATCGGCCACGCCACCGGCCCGGTTGCCGACCTGTACCTGGAAGGCTCCGACCAGCACCGTGGCTGGTTCCACTCGTCGTTGCTCACCGGTTGCGCCATCGACAACCACGCGCCGTACCGCGAACTGCTGACCCACGGCTTCACCGTGGACGAGAACGGCCGCAAGATGTCCAAGTCGCTGGGTAACACCATCGAACCGGAGAAGGTCAACAACACCCTGGGTGCCGACATCCTGCGCCTGTGGGTTTCGGCCACCGACTATTCCGGTGAAATGGCGGTTTCCGAGCAGATCCTGCAGCGTAGCGCCGACGCCTACCGCCGTATCCGCAATACCGCGCGCTTCCTGCTGTCCAACCTGTCCGGTTTCGACCCGGCCCGCGACCTGCTGGCCCCGCAAGACATGCTGGCACTGGACCGCTGGGCCGTGGACCGTACCCTGCTGCTGCAACGCGAGCTGGAAGAGCACTACAGCGAGTACCGTTTCTGGAACGTCTACTCCAAGGTGCACAACTTCTGCGTGCAGGAGCTGGGCGGCTTCTACCTCGACATCATCAAGGACCGCCAGTACACCACCGGCGCCAACAGTGTCGCCCGCCGTTCCTGCCAGACCGCGCTGTACCACATCAGCGAAGCGCTGGTGCGCTGGATTGCGCCGATTCTGGCGTTCACCGCTGACGAAATCTGGCAGTACCTGCCGGGCGAGCGCAACGAGTCGGTGATGCTCAACGGCTGGTACCAGGGCCTGAGCGAGCTGCCAGAAGGCACCGAGCTGGACCGCGCCTACTGGGATCGCGTAATGGCGGTGAAAGCATCGGTCAACAAGGAGCTGGAAAACCAGCGTACCGCCAAGGTCATCGGCGGCAACCTGCAGGCCGAAGTCACTCTGTACGCCGACGAAGGCCTGAGCGCCGACCTGGGCAAGCTGGGCGACGAGCTGCGCTTCGTGCTGATCACCTCGGCCGCCAGCGTGGTGCCGTTCGTGCAGGCACCGGCGGACGCCGTGGCCACCGAAGTCGAAGGCCTCAAGCTGAAAGTGGTCAAGTCCGGCCATGCCAAGTGCGGCCGTTGCTGGCACTTCCGCGCCGACGTCGGCAGCCACCCGGAGCACCCGGAAATCTGCAGCCGTTGCGTCGACAACCTGACCGGCTCGGGCGAGGTGCGTCACTATGCCTAACCCGGCAGTGGGGCGCTTCGGGCGCCTTGCATGGCTTTGGCTGAGCTTGCTGGTGCTGGTCCTCGACCAGGCCACCAAGCTGTATTTCAACAACGCCCTGACCATGTACCAGCAGATAGTCGTCATCCCTGACTACTTCAGCTGGACCTTGGCCTACAACACCGGTGCCGCTTTCAGCTTCCTCGCTGATGGTGCCGGCTGGCAGCGCTGGCTGTTCGCCCTGATCGCCGTGGTGGTCAGTGCCGTACTGGTGGTGTGGCTCAAGCGCCTGGGGCGCAACGAGACCTGGCTGGCCGTGGCGCTGGCGCTGGTGCTGGGTGGCGCCATTGGCAACCTGTACGACCGCGTCGTGCTGGGCCATGTGGTCGACTTCATCCTGGTGCACTGGCAGAACCGCCATTACTTCCCGGCCTTCAACGTGGCCGACAGCGCCATCACCGTTGGTGCGGTGATGCTGGCGCTGGATATGTTCAAGAGCAAGAAGTCCGAGGATCCGGTCCATGACTGACACCCGTATCGGCCAGAACACCGAAGTCACCCTGCACTTCGCGCTGCACCTGGAAAACGGCGACACCGTAGACAGCACGTTCGACAAAGCCCCGGCCACCTTCAAGGTTGGCGATGGCAACCTGTTGCCGGGCTTCGAAAGCGCGCTGTTCGGCTTCAAGGCCGGTGACAAGCGTACAGTGGTGGTGGCCCCGGAGAACGCCTTCGGCCAGCCCAACCCGCAGAACGTGCAGGTCATGCCACGGTCCAACTTCGAAGGCATGGAATTGTCCGACGGGCTGCTGATCATCTTCAACGATGCCGCCAACGCCGAGCTGCCGGGTGTGGTCAAAGCGTTCGATGACGACCAGGTGACCATCGACTTCAATCACCCACTGGCTGGCAAGACCCTGACCTTCGAGGTGGAGATCCTCGAGGTGAAGGCCCTGTAAGCCTGGAGCCGAGCATGCAAATCAAACTCGCCAACCCTCGCGGCTTCTGCGCGGGGGTCGACCGGGCGATCGAGATCGTCAACCGCGCGCTGGAAGTCTTCGGCCCGCCGATCTATGTGCGTCACGAAGTGGTGCACAACAAGTTCGTGGTAGAAGACCTGCGCAACCGCGGTGCCATCTTCGTCGAAGAGCTGGACCAGGTGCCGGACGATGTCATCGTCATCTTCAGTGCCCACGGTGTTTCCCAGGCCGTGCGCCAGGAAGCAGCTGGCCGTGGCCTGAAAGTGTTCGATGCCACCTGCCCGCTGGTGACCAAGGTGCACATCGAGGTGGCCAAGTACAGCCGCGACGGCCGTGAGTGCATCCTCATCGGCCACGAAGGGCACCCGGAAGTCGAAGGCACCATGGGCCAGTACGACGCCAGCAACGGTGGTTCCATCTACCTCGTCGAAGACGAAGATGATGTAGCCAGGCTGCAGGTGCGCGACCCCGACCACCTGGCTTTCGTGACCCAGACCACGTTGTCGATGGACGACACCAGCCGCGTCATCGACGCCCTGCGTGCGCGCTTCCCTAACATCGGTGGCCCGCGCAAGGACGACATCTGCTACGCCACCCAGAACCGCCAGGACGCCGTCAAGCAACTGGCGGGCGAGTGCGACGTGGTGCTGGTAGTCGGCAGCCCGAACAGCTCCAACTCAAACCGCCTGCGTGAGCTGGCCGAGCGCATGGGCACCCCGGCCTACCTGATCGACGGTGCCGAGGACATGCAACAGGGCTGGTTTGAACAGTCGGCGCGTATTGGCATCACTGCGGGTGCTTCGGCCCCTGAAGTGCTGGTACGTGGCGTGATCGAGCAGCTCAAGGCCTGGGGCGCTACCGGCGCTGAAGAGCTGGACGGGCGTGAAGAGAACATCACCTTCTCGATGCCCAAAGAGCTGCGGGTTCGCTCGCTGATCTGACTGAAGCCTGTACTGGCCTCATCGCCGGCAAGCCAGCTCCCACAGGTACTGCACAAGCCTTGAAGGCAGTGATATCCCTGTGGGAGCTGGCTTGCCGGCGATAGGGCCGGCAAGGTCGGCTCAAGGCTATGTACTTGCACAGCGAGTATTGTTTCGGTCCTCTGCAAGCAATCTGACTCTCCCGGTCGATGCCAGCACCACTTGATATCGGCTGCTGGCAGATGAGCGTTCGCACACTTCCAGGGTTGTTCCCAACCAGCTGTTGTTCAGCGTCATTGGAACGCCCAGTGCACTGAACTTGAACTGCTCCCCGCGATTGCTCGTAATCTTGAGCGGCCTCGAAAGGCGCTGCTCGCGCAGCAGCTGCTGGTTATGCTCCAGCACCACCCGCCAACCCTTCCCCCAGTTACCGTCCAGCGCCTGCACCAGCACCGGTTGGCTTTGCAGCATGGCGTGGCTGCGTGCGCTGCGCAGTGCCTGTGCCAAATCACGGGCAGCGGCTGCCCGGTGTAGGTCGTCGCTCATCCTGGCGTAGGCCGGCACGCCGAGCTGTGTCAGCAAGACAGCCACGGCCAAGGCCGACAACATTTGTATCAGTGTTACCCCTCGTTGCTTCACCGTGCATTCCTCCCTGGAAGTGCTTGGCTATAGCTTCACGTTCGCTGGCCAAGCGGTCTAGTCGGCCAGGTTCAGGGCTATTGCAGGAAAAGTCGCAGGAGGTGCAGGGATGCACGCAAGACAACGGGGCATGACGCTCCTGGAAGTGTTATTGGCTCTGGTGATAGTGGCCGCAGGTCTATTTGCAGCGGCGGGGCTGCAACTGCAGGCATTGCAGGCTGTGACCAGCGCACACCGCGACGGGCAGGGGGCAATGGCGGCGCACAGTGAGCTTGAACGGGGGCGTCGATGAGGCGCGCCCAAAGTGGTTTTGGCTTGCTTGAGTTGATGCTGGCGCTGGGTATCGGCTTGATCTTACTGGCGGCGGTTAGTCAGGTCTTTACATCGGCTCACCAGGCCTGGCGCCTGCAAAGTACCGCGGTGCGCATGAATGATGAGGCGCGGCAGGCGTTGTTGCGCATGGCGCAGGACGTGCGTATGGCCGGAATGTTCGGCTGTATGCGCCTCAAACCTGGCGACTTCCTGGACTTGGCTGCGCAGCCTGCCTTTGTCCGGCCACTGCAGGCCGATACGTCAAGCCTGAGCCTGGTTGTCGCCGAGCTGCCAGGGTATGCGGGCGACCCGGAGTGGACGGTGGTAACGAACTGTACCAACGAAGTGAGGGTTCATAAGCATCGAGTACAAGGCAATGAAAAACTGATGGCTGTGCCCGTCAGTCGTCACCACTATGTGCACAGCGGCACCACGCTTTTCTTCAAGCGGGGCGACATTAATCAGCCACTGGTCGATCATGTACGGGAGCTGCGAGTGGGGTATGTACCTGGGGAGCGGGTCGATCTTCAACTCACATTGTATGAACCCAGCTTGCAGCTTGAGCAGCATCACTCGCTGAGCGTGGCACTCCGCAACCCGGTACCCGCTTCATGAGCCGCCAGCGTGGTGTGGTTCTTCTGTTGGCCCTGGTCCTGAGCATGCTGCTGGGTCTGCTTGCAGCATCTGCCCTGCGCGACGCCTTGGCGGAAACGCGAATGACGGGATACCTGAGCGATGGTCTGCAAGCGTTCGAAGAGGCCGAGGCTGCGTTGCAGGCAGGCAAACACGAACTTGAGCGGGCACCTCCTGACCCTTGTGGCGCGTGCCTGCCACCAGCCCGACCGCACGATCTGGCAGGGCAGTGGCAGGGCACCCACAACGGTTACTTCCATATACAGAACCTGGGCACGAGCACTCGCGCTGCGCACATGCCAGACGAGCAACTGGTCACCCTGTTCCGCATAACTGCCGTCAGCAAGCAAACCCAGTCACGCCACGTGCTGGAAGCCGTCTACGCCGTGGCCGGCGACACAACCCGGCGCATCACCTGGCGGCAAAGACTGAGAGGAGACTGACATGCAGCAAGGCTTGAGCCTGATCGAGTTGTTGATTGTGCTGGCCGTGACCGGCATTCTGGCAGCCATTGCCTACCCCAGTTACAGCGACCAGCTTCGGCGAGCCGCACGCAGCGAAGTGGTTGGCCTGCTGCATGATGCTGCCTTGCGCCTGGAGCGCCACCGCGTGCGCACCGGCCAATATGCCGAGGGCGACCCGGCCTTGCCCGACGGTACACGCTATTACAGCCTGCAGGCCCAGCGCGACAGCGACACCTTCACGCTGCGAGCACGGCGGCTGCCGCATGGGCTGATGGCGCAGGATGGCTGTGGCGACTTCCAGCTGGACCACGCCGGCGTGCAGCGCAATCCGGGTGCCGTTGGCGGCAGCGAGCACTGCTGGGGGAGCTGAAGGTTGAATGATGCCCGGTGCATCGCGGTTTTACTTCAGGTGTTGGATCGACAGATGAGCAAGCAAGTAGTGGTGGTCGGCGGCGGGGTGATCGGCCTGCTGACGGCGTTCAACCTGGCGGCCAAGGTCGGGCAGGTGGTGGTGTGTGACCAGGGTGAGGTGGGGCGTGAGTCGTCGTGGGCCGGTGGGGGCATCGTTTCGCCGCTGTACCCGTGGCGCTACAGCCCGGCCGTGACCGCCCTGGCGCACTGGTCGCAGGACTTTTATCCACAGCTGGGCGAGCGTTTGTTCGCCAGTACCGGTATCGACCCCGAAGTGCACACCACGGGCTTGTACTGGCTCGACCTGGATGACGAAGCCGAAGCGCTGGCCTGGGCGGAACGTGAGCAGCGGCCGCTCAGTGCCGTGGATATCTCGGCGGCCTACGACGCGGTGCCGGTGCTGGGCCCGGGTTTCAAGCGCGCCATCTACATGGCCGGTGTAGCCAACGTGCGCAACCCGCGCCTGGTGAAGTCGCTGAAGGCGGCGCTGCTGGCGCTGCCCAACGTCACCTTGCGCGAAAATTGCCAGATCACGGGTTTCGTTCAGCAGGGCGGGCGCGTGACCGGCGTGCAGACCGCTGAAGGCGTGCTGGCGGCGGATGAGGTGGTGCTCAGTGCCGGGGCTTGGAGTGGCGACCTGTTGCGTACCTTGGGCCTTGAGCTGCCGGTAGAGCCGGTGAAGGGCCAGATGATCCTGTTCAAGTGCGCCGAGGACTTTTTACCGAGCATGGTGCTGGCCAAGGGGCGCTATGCGATCCCGCGGCGGGATGGGCACATTCTGGTGGGTAGTACGCTCGAGCATGCCGGGTATGACAAAACCCCGACCCCTGATGCACTGGAGAGTCTGAAGGCTTCGGCGGTGGAATTGCTGCCAGGGCTCGAAGGGGCCACCGTGGTGGGGCACTGGGCCGGGCTGCGACCGGGGTCGCCAGAAGGCATCCCCTACATCGGGCCCGTGCCGGGGCACAAGGGGCTGTGGCTGAACTGCGGGCATTACCGCAACGGGCTGGTGCTGGCGCCAGCTTCGTGCCAACTGTTTACCGACTTGCTGACCGGGGCCGAGCCGATCATCGACCCGGCGCCGTATGCGCCAGCAACGCGGTTGGCCTGAAGTTACGCGATCCCTTGTAGGAGCGCCCCGGCAAGGCCGCCCCTACAAAGGTTTTGTATTCAGTTTTGTCGGCCTGGGCCTTGTTGCAGGTGCGCCTGGCTGCAATACCACTCTTTGCCCTGCTGCAGCGCCCGGTCGTTGGGCAGGTGCACGCCGCAATGGGCGCAGCGCACCATCTGCAGTGGCGCATCCAGCTTCGCCTCGGGGTGCGACTGTTGGCTGACTTTGAACTTGCGCCACAGCCAGAACGCGGCGGCGATCAGGGCGATCCAGAAAAGTAGGCGAACCATGGTGTCCAGCTTGTCGGTTGAAGAAGCTGACAGTCTAGGGCGCGGCCAATAAAAAAGGGAGGCCCAAGGCCTCCCTTTCATGTACCGCTGTGGGTCAGTCGAACAGACCAAAGGTCATGTAGCTGAACCAGGAGCGGTCATTTTCGGCTTGTTTCGGGCCTTCCGGCACGATCGGATCGCCGTTTTCGTCTTTCGGCAGCAGCTCTTGCGGCATCTCGTCACGCGCGTCCTGGAACTGCTTGACCACGTCCTGGTTGGCGCGGGTTTCGCCCGGCGGCAGCGGGGTATCGGTTTCGATCAGGCCCAGGGTGGCCTTGGACAGCCAGCCGCGCCCGTCAGACTCGGTCTGCTTGGGCTGGAACTCGCCATCGACCAGGCTCGGGTGGTCAGGGTAGTTGAGCTTGAGGGTTTCCAGGCTGGTGGCGGCCAGCTCGTCCAGGTGCATCTTCTGGTACGACTCGACCATTACCGCCAGGCCGTCGCCGACCGATGGGGTTTCCTGGAAGTTTTCTACCACGTAGCGGCCACGGTTGGCGGCGGCCACATAAGCCTGGCGGCTCAGGTAGTAGTCGGCCACGTGAATTTCATACGAAGCCAGAAGGTTGCGCAGGTAGATCATGCGCTGCTTGGCGTCGGGCGAGTAGCGGCTGTTGGGGAAGCGGCTGGTCAGCTGGGCGAACTCGTTGTACGAGTCGCGGGCGGCACCCGGGTCACGCTTGGTCATGTCCAGCGGCAGGAAACGCGCCAGCAGGCCACGGTCCTGGTCGAACGAGGTCAGGCCTTTGAGGTAGTAGGCGTAGTCGACGTTCGGGTGCTGCGGGTGCAGACGGATGAAGCGCTCGGCGGCCGACTTGGCAGCCTCGGGCTCGGAGTTCTTGTAGTTGGCGTAGATCAGCTCGAGCTGCGCCTGGTCGGCATAGCGGCCGAACGGGTAGCGCGATTCCAGGGCCTTGAGCTTGTTCACGGCGCTGGTGTAGCTGGAGTTGTCCAGGTCAGCTTGCGCCTGCTGGTACAGCTCGGCTTCGCTGAGGTTCTCGTCAATGACCTCTTTATTAGAGGAACAGGCCGCGGTAAGCCCGAGGATGGCGATCAGCAGCAGGTGTTTCACTTGCATGGCGGCTTGCGTCCCTTTGACGGCCGCTGTCTTGGGCGGTGCCGTCCTGTTATGATGAGCGCCCCGGCCAACCCCGGGACAAAAGAAGCCGTATTTAACCACAAGCTCGCAGCCGAAACCAAAGGCTGTGCGCCCGCCGAATCGAGCATGTCCGAGATCATTCAACTTAGCGCAGAGGTACCGTCCGAACTGGGCGGCCAACGCCTCGACCAGGTCGCCGCCCAATTGTTCGCTGAGTACTCGCGTTCGCGGCTTACTTCGTGGATCAAAGAGGGCCGCCTGACGGTCGATGGCGCCGTTGTGCGCCCTCGAGACACCGTCTATGGTGGCTCGCTGCTGGCACTGCAGGCCGAACAAGAGGCCCAGGGCGAGTGGATCGCAGAAGATATCGAACTGGATATCGTCTACGAAGACGACCATATCATGGTAATCAACAAGCCTGCCGGGCTGGTTGTGCACCCGGCCGCCGGTCATGCCAGTGGTACGCTGCTCAATGCGTTGCTGCACCACGTGCCAGACATCGTCAACGTACCGCGCGCCGGTATCGTTCACCGGCTGGATAAAGACACCACCGGCCTGATGGTGGTGGCCAAGACCTTGCAGGCGCAGACCAGGCTGGTCGAGCAGATGCAGGCGCGCAAGGTCAGCCGCATATATGAATGCATCGTGATCGGCGTGGTAACTTCCGGTGGCAAGATCGATGCCCCGATCGGCCGCCACGGCGGTATGCGCCAGCGCATGGCAGTCACCGACGGCGGCAAGCCGGCGGTCAGCCACTACCGCGTGCTCAAGCGCTTCCGCTCGCACACCCACGTGCGGGTAAAGCTGGAAACCGGCCGTACCCACCAGATTCGTGTGCACATGGCCCACGTTGGCTTCCCGCTGGTCGGCGACCAGACGTACGGTGGGCGCTTCCGCATTCCACCGGCTGCCAGCCCGACCATGGTCGAGGCCGTGAAAACCTTCCCGCGCCAGGCGCTGCATGCACGCTTCCTGGCGTTGGCTCACCCGATTACCGGTGAAATCATGAAGTGGGAGTCGCCACTGCCCGATGACTTCCTCTGGTTGCTGTCGCTGCTGAGCGAAGACCGCGAGAGCTTTATCGGATGAGTGGCCTGACGCAGTCGCTGCTGTTTCCCGACTGGCCTGCCCCGGCCTCGGTTCGCGCCTGTGTCACCACCCGTCAGGGCGGCGTCAGCCTGTCGCCCTACGAAACCTTCAACCTTGGCGACCACGTAGGGGATGACCCTGCTGCAGTTGCCGAGAACCGCCGCCGCCTTAGCGACACGTTCGCCATCCAGCCGGCCTGGCTCAAGCAGGTGCATGGGCTGGTGGTGGCGGATGCCGACCCGGCCGTGGTGGCCGAGGCCGACGCCAGCTGGACCGACCAGCCTGGCCTTGCCTGCACCGTGATGACCGCCGATTGCCTGCCTGCGCTGTTCTGCGACCGGGCCGGTACTCGCGTGGCGGCGGCGCATGCGGGCTGGCGCGGGTTGGCTGGCGGCGTGCTGGAAGCCACCTTGGACCGCCTGGCACTGCCGCCTGAAGAAGTGCTGGTGTGGTTGGGGCCGGCCATTGGCCCGCAAGCGTTCGAAGTGGGGCTGGAAGTGCGTGATGCCTTCACCGCCGTGCACCCGCAAGCCGCTCGGGCATTTGTCGACGGCGAACGGCCGGGCAAGCTGATGGCGGATATCTATGAGCTGGCGCGTATTCGCCTGGCTGCCTGTGGGGTGACTGCTGTTTATGGCGGTGGCTTGTGCACGGTCAGTGATGCGCGGTTCTTCTCCTACCGCCGTACCCCGCAGGGTGGGCGCTTCGCATCCCTGGTGTGGCTGCAACCCCGCTAGCCTGTACTGGCCTCTTCGCGGCCTCGCCCGCTCCCACAGAGAATCCACACCTTTTGAAACTGTTGGTGTACCTGTGGGAGCGGGCATGCCCGCGAATGGCCTCCGTTAATCCAACAGGTTGACTTCGGTCAACCCCGCTACGCTTGAATCTTCCAGAATCAGCCTTATCTATAAGGTCATCTCAGGCAGGTTTCTTTATAAACAGGCGCTGTCCATCGCTCCGACCTGCCCTTTAAAGGAAGGTACATCATGCGAATAGACCGTTTGACCAGCAAGCTGCAATTAGCAATATCCGATGCTCAATCCCTGGCCGTTGGCATGGACCACCCAGCCATCGAGCCCGTGCACCTGATGCAGGCACTGCTTGAACAGCAGGGCGGTTCGATCAAGCCGCTGCTGATGCAGGTTGGCTTCGACATCAACAACCTGCGCCAAGCGCTGGTGAAAGAGCTCGACCAGCTACCGAAAATCCAGAACCCAACCGGCGACGTGAACATGTCGCAAGACCTGGCGCGCCTGCTTAACCAGGCCGACCGCCTGGCCCAGCAGAAGGGCGACCAGTTCATTTCCAGCGAACTGGTGCTGCTGGCCGCCATGGACGAGAACAGCAAGCTCGGCAAGCTGCTGCTGAGCCAGGGCGTGAGCAAGAAGGCCCTGGAAAACGCCATCAACAACCTGCGTGGCGGCGCGGCAGTGAATGACCCGAACGCCGAAGAGTCGCGCCAGGCGCTGGACAAGTACACCGTCGACCTCACCAAGCGTGCCGAAGAAGGCAAGCTGGACCCGGTGATTGGCCGTGACGACGAAATCCGCCGTACCGTGCAGGTGCTGCAACGCCGTACCAAAAACAACCCGGTGCTGATCGGTGAGCCTGGCGTGGGTAAAACCGCCATCGCCGAAGGCCTGGCCCAGCGCATCATCAATGGTGAAGTGCCTGACGGCCTCAAGGGCAAGCGCCTGCTGGCGCTGGACATGGGCGCGCTGATTGCCGGTGCCAAGTACCGCGGCGAGTTCGAAGAGCGCCTCAAATCGCTGCTGAACGAGCTGTCCAAGCAGGAAGGCCAGATCATCCTGTTCATCGATGAACTGCACACCATGGTCGGCGCCGGTAAAGGCGAAGGCGCCATGGACGCCGGCAATATGCTCAAGCCAGCCTTGGCGCGCGGCGAACTGCACTGCGTCGGCGCCACCACGCTGAACGAGTACCGCCAGTACATCGAGAAGGACGCCGCCCTGGAGCGCCGCTTCCAGAAGGTGCTGGTAGAGGAGCCGAGCGAGGAAGACACCATCGCGATCCTGCGTGGCCTGAAAGAGCGCTATGAAGTGCACCACAAGGTGGCCATCACCGACGGTGCCATTATCGCAGCCGCCAAGCTCAGCCACCGCTACATCACTGACCGCCAGCTGCCGGACAAGGCGATTGACCTGATCGACGAAGCGGCCAGCCGCATCCGCATGGAGATCGACTCCAAGCCGGAAGTGCTCGACCGCCTTGATCGCCGCCTGATCCAGTTGAAGGTGGAATCGCAGGCGCTGAAGAAGGAAGAAGACGAAGCGGCGAAAAAACGCCTCGAGAAGCTGACCGAAGAAATCGAGCGGTTGGAGCGTGAATATTCCGACCTGGAAGAAATCTGGGCATCGGAAAAGGCCGAAGTGCAGGGCTCTGCGCAGATCCAGCAAAAGATCGAGCAGGCCCGCCAGGAACTGGAAGCCGCCCGTCGCAAAGGCGACCTGAGCCGCATGGCCGAGCTGCAGTACGGGGTAATCCCCGACCTGGAGCGCAGCCTGCAGATGGTCGACCAGCACGGCAAGACCGAGAACCAGTTGCTGCGCAACAAGGTAACCGAGGAAGAAATTGCCGAAGTGGTGTCGAAGTGGACCGGCATCCCGGTGTCCAAGATGCTGGAAGGCGAGCGCGAGAAGCTGCTGAAAATGGAAGCGCTGCTGCACCAGCGCGTGATCGGCCAGAACGAGGCGGTTACAGCTGTGGCCAACGCCGTGCGCCGCTCGCGTGCCGGGCTGTCCGACCCGAGCCGGCCAAGCGGTTCGTTCCTGTTCCTCGGCCCCACCGGTGTGGGCAAGACCGAGCTGTGCAAGGCGCTGGCCGAGTTCCTGTTCGACACCGAAGAGGCGATGGTGCGCATCGACATGTCCGAGTTCATGGAGAAACACTCCGTGGCTCGCCTGATCGGTGCACCACCAGGGTATGTAGGTTATGAAGAGGGCGGTTACCTGACCGAGGCCGTACGGCGCAAGCCATACTCGGTGGTGCTGCTGGATGAGGTGGAGAAAGCCCACCCGGATGTGTTCAACGTGCTGCTGCAGGTGCTGGAAGACGGCCGCCTGACCGACAGCCACGGGCGTACCGTGGACTTCCGCAACACCGTGATCGTGATGACCTCCAACCTGGGCTCGGCGCAGATCCAGGAACTGGTAGGCGACCGCGAGGCACAGCGTGCGGCGGTGATGGATGCAGTGGGCGCGCATTTCCGTCCGGAGTTCATCAACCGTATCGACGAAGTGGTGGTGTTCGAGCCACTGGGCCGCGAGCAGATCGCCGGCATTACCGAGATCCAGCTCGGCCGCCTGCGCAGCCGTCTGCTGGAGCGCGAACTGTCGCTGAGCCTGAGCCCGGAGGCGTTGGACAAGCTGATTGCCGTGGGTTACGACCCTGTGTACGGCGCACGGCCGCTGAAGCGGGCTATCCAGCGCTGGATCGAAAACCCGCTGGCGCAGCTGATTTTGGCTGGCCAGTTTGTGCCGGGTACGTCGATTACCGCCACGGTGGAAGGCGACGAAATCGTCTTTGGGTAATGTGTTTCACCATGAGCCCCGCTTTTGCGGGGCTTTTTTTTGCTTTCTCACAGGCGCTGTCGGGCCCCTGTGGCGGCGGGTTTACCCGCGAAGAGGCCGGCACAGCCCAGTAAAACCGGGGCTTTCGGGGAATTCAGGGTAACTTGCTGAAATTTTTGAAATTTTTGCTTGCATCAAAATTCGAGTGACCCTAATATACGCCGCGTTGTCAGGCACTAAGCGAATCACCAGCAACACCGGTGACCGCAAAACAACTTACAAATCAGTAAGTTGAATGAAAAAAAGTGGTTGACAAGCAAAACGAAGAATGTAGAATAGCCGGCCTCAGCAGCGACAAAGCGTAAGCTAAGAAGCTAAAGAGTCCGAAGCGAACACAGTCTTCGGAGTAGCAAATCGGTAAGTTGTACCGAAGTTCAGTTCCGCGATAGCTCAGTCGGTAGAGCAAATGACTGTTAATCATTGGGTCCCTGGTTCGAGTCCAGGTCGCGGAGCCATCTCGGGGTGTAGCGCAGTCCGGTAGCGCGCCTGCTTTGGGAGCAGGATGTCAGGAGTTCGAATCCCCTCACCCCGACCATTTTCCGGGTCGTTAGCTCAGTTGGTAGAGCAGTTGGCTTTTAACCAATTGGTCGTAGGTTCGAATCCTACACGACCCACCATGTAAAGAAGGGCATCTCCAAGAGATGCCCTTTTTTTTGAAAGACCCGGGGTGTAGCGCAGTCCGGTAGCGCGCCTGCTTTGGGAGCAGGATGTCAGGAGTTCGAATCCCCTCACCCCGACCATTTTTGGGTCGTTAGCTCAGTTGGTAGAGCAGTTGGCTTTTAACCAATTGGTCGTAGGTTCGAATCCTACACGACCCACCATGAATAAAGGGCATCTCGAAAGAGATGCCCTTTTTCTTTTGCCTCAAATTTATCCCACCTCTTACCGCAACACGGGCCCTTGTGGAAGCAGCCTTGTGCTGCGAAAGGGCCGGTACGGCAAAAGATTTTCTCTGCTGGTAATGGCCTCTTCGCAGCACAAGGCTGCTCCTACAGGTCAGTGCATTGCCTGCAGGAGCGGGTGCCTGTCAGTGCAGCTTCAGGCGTGGCTCGGTACCCCGGCCAATCTTGCTACCCAGCATCATCAGCGCCGTGCGGAAGAACCCGTACAACGCCATCTGGTGCATGCGGTACAGCGACACGTAGAACATCCGCGCCAGCCAGCCTTCCAGCTTCACGCTGCCCATCAGGTTACCCATCAGGTTGCCCACCGCCGAGAAGCGCGACAGCGACACCAGCGAGCCGTAGTCTTTGTACTCGTAGGTCGGCAGCGTCTTGTTCTCCAGCCGCGCCTTCAGGCTCTGCGCCAGCATCGAAGCCTGCTGGTGCGCCGCCTGGGCCCGTGGCGGCACGTTGCGGTCGCTACCCGGTTGCGGGCAGGCAGCGCAGTCACCGAAGGCGAAGATGTTGTCGTCGCGGGTGGTCTGCAGGGTAGGGCGCACCACCAGCTGGTTGATGCGGTTGGTTTCCAGGCCATCGATCTCCTTCAGGAAGCCAGGCGCACGGATACCGGCCGCCCACACTTTCAAGCTGGCCTGGATCACTTCGCCATCCTTGGTCTTCAGGCCGTCCTCGGTCACTTCACTGACCGCAGCGTTGGTCAACACCTTCACCCCGAGCTTTTCCAGGGTCTTGTGCACTGGCACGCTGATGCGCTCTGGCAGCGCAGGCAGCACCCGCGGGCCTGCCTCGATGAGGGTGATGTGCATGTCCTTGGGCTGGATGCGGTCCAGGCCATAGGCCGCCAGCTCGTGGGCGGCGTGGTGCAGCTCGGCCGCCAGTTCCACACCGGTGGCACCGGCGCCGACGATGGCTACGCTGATCTGCTCGCTGGCCACGTCGCCGGCGTGGGCGCGCAGGTAGTGGTTGAGCAATTGCTGGTGGAAACGCTCGGCCTGCTTGCGCGTGTCGAGGAACAGGCAGTGCTGCGCCGCCCCCAAGGTGCCGAAGTCGTTGGTATTGGAACCCACGGCAATGACCAGGGTGTCGTAGCCCAGGGTGCGCGCAGGCAGCAGCTCGCGGCCCTCATCATCGAGGGTGGCAGCCAGTTGAATCTGCTTGCCCTCACGGTCCAGGCCGCTCATGCGCCCCAGCTGGAAGTTGAAGTGGTTCCACTTGGCCTGGGCCACGTAGTTCAGTTCGTCTTCCGAGGAGTTCAGTGAGCCGGCGGCCACTTCGTGCAGCAGTGGCTTCCAGATATGCGTGAGGTTGGCGTCGACCAGGGTGATTTCGGCCTGCTTGCGCTTGCCCAGGCTTTTACCCAGGCGGGTCGCCAGTTCCAGGCCGCCGGCGCCGCCGCCGACAATCACGATGCGATGAGTCATGGGGATATCTCATAAGGTTTACGGAATTCGTGGCCCTGGGGGCCGGCCGCAAACTGCACGAGGGGAGGGCGAGCGCGAAGCAGCTCATAGCACCAGTCCACTCAGCAGGCGGCTGATGAGACCCAACCCGATGGTCACGGCCACCACCAGTACAAGGAGCAGCCACGGCCGGAATGGCCTGCGCTCGACTTGGTGCTGGGGGCTCGCAGATACTCATCGACACGACGCTGATCTTCCGGGTTCAGGCGGCTGGTCATGGTGGGCCTCGTCAGGTAGACGTTTGTGACTGCGCAAACGCTACAGCGTTCGCGCAGGCGCTTGAAACAAATGATAATGCTTTCTATCCCTGGCGCCGAGTGTACGCCATCGCAAACACTCGCTGCACTGGATCAAAGACTGATGCCCACGTCGAAGACAATGCTGCGGCCCAGGTTGCCGCGCAGGAAGTCTGGCGCATCGGGGTGGGCGAACAGCACCCGGGCAAACGTCGGCCCCACCAGCGACAACGAGCGCCAGCCCTGGCGCAGGTATTCGGTGGGCGGCGGGAAGTGGGTGTTGAGGTCGAGCACTTCGCGCTTGAGGCTGGCGAAGGCGATGATGTCCAGCTCGTTCAGCTCCAGCCCGCGTTCCCGGTAGTTGTGCGCTTTCTTGCGCAAGGTCGGCGCCAGGCGCGCCAGCAGCTCGGTGGCACTGATGCGCCGCGGCCGTGCTTCACGGCGCACCAGCTGTGCCAGTGAAAACGCACTGCGCCGGCGCTGTAGTTCTTCGCGCCACTCATCGTTCAGCCGACGCCCTTCGTCGAGCACGAAAAACACCTCGAAGGCCGCGTCGCGGAACAGCACATCGGGCGGCTCTTGCCCGGCCGGGGTGAAGTCTTCGCTGCGGTAGGGGATGTTCAACCCCTGCAACAGTCGCTGGCACACCCAACGCTCCCGCTCCCACTTGCGGGCGTTGGAGAGAAAGGCATTGGCTTGTTCGGCCTGGATGGTAAGCAGGCGCAGGTAGTCTGAGTCATCCATGCAGACAAGCTTAGCCGCTAATCGATGACGGTAAGATGCTGTTTAAGCGTGGGAATCAGCGCAGTACCGGCAACGCTTGCACAGGTGCGCCCGATTTCTTCCGGCATGACCGATGCTTGCTGTATGGAATGAGGGCGCCAACCCACCGCTGCCGAAGGAAAGGGAGAATG
Organism: Pseudomonas putida S13.1.2; assembly: GCF_000498395.2. Lineage (NCBI taxonomy): Bacteria > Pseudomonadati > Pseudomonadota > Gammaproteobacteria > Pseudomonadales > Pseudomonadaceae > Pseudomonas > Pseudomonas putida. Next base: position 4,308,500 of record NZ_CP010979.1, on the reverse strand, counting down.
GGTGTAGACTCATCTTATCCACAAGGCTGCAAGGGGTATTGATCAGGTGATCAGCGCGCAGGTGTTGTCCGGCACCACGCTAAGCCTTGGCTGGCTGGGTTTTGTGCCGTTGCTGATCTGGGCGGTAAGCCGGGTTCGCTGGGTTGAACTGTTCACCGACCGGCGCCGCCAGCATTTGCTGTTTGGCACGGTGTTCTGCCTGTTCGCGCTGTGGCTGGTGAGGCGCGATTTTGATACCGGGGTGTCGTACCACTTTATTGGCATGACGGCGGTCACCCTGTTGCTGGACTGGCCGCTGGCGGTGCTGGGCGGGTTCCTGGCCCAGCTTGGTTTGCTGGCGCTAGGGCGCCAGGACCTGGCGGCGCTGGGGGTGAATGGCTTGTTGCTGATTGGCTTGTCGGTGCTGATTACCGAGGTGTGCGCGATAGTGGTCGAGCGTGCCCAGCCGCGAAACCTGTTCGTTTATATCTTCTGTTCGGGGTTCTTCCCGGCAGCGCTCACCGTGCTGGTTTGCGTGCCTGCGGCGCTGGGGTTGTTGTGGCTCGACGGGCGTTTTGCCCTGCCGGAGTGGCTAAGCGACTTTGTCGGCTACCTGTGGCTGATGATGTTCCCCGAGGCGTTCATCAACGGCATGGTAATCAGTGCACTGGTGGTGTTTTGCCCGGATTGGCTGGAAACCTTCAACCGCACACGGTATCTGCAGGCGCCCTGGAAGGAAGATGAGCGGTGATCATGCGGCGGCTCTGCCATCACCTCTAAAACCTGGCGCATCGCCTCCAACCCCTGCGCCATACCTGTGGGAGCGGGCATGCCCGCGAACACGGGCGAAGCCCGTGCCATCCACTGCGCCGCCTGCTTCGCGGGCTTGCCCGCTCCCACAGGTACCGCGCACGTTTCGGGCACACGCTATATTTGTGGGAGCGGGTTCACCCGCGAAAGGGCCGGCGCAGCCACCTTGTAATCAGCTCAGTGCCGCGGCTCCAGGTCCCCAGAATACAGCTCATCTTCGGACTCTTCCGACCCCGCAATCTTGTGCTCCTCGGCTGCCCAGGCCCCCAGGTCGATCAGTTTGCAACGGTCCGAACAAAACGGCCGGAACGCGCTTTTTTCGGCCCATTCCACAGGTGCGCCACAAGTAGGGCAATCGACGGTCAACGGCTGGCTCATGGCTGGCCTCCTTTCAAAGTCAGGTAAAAGTGGTGCAGGTGGTCAATCTGCTCATGCAGCTCGGCCAGGTCGCCGTCGTTGACCACCACATCATCGGCATGGCGCAGGCGTTCGTCACGGGCCAGCTGGGCCTGCAGAATCGCCTGCACCTGTTCGGCACTGGTGTTGTCCCGCGCCAGGGTGCGGGCTATTTGCAGCTCCTGCGGCGCATCGATCACCAGCACGCGCTGGGTCTTTTGGTACTGCCCCGATTCGATCAGCAGCGGCGACACATACACCGCATACGGCGACTGCGCCTTGGCCAGGTAGCTGAAAATCTCCTGCCCGATCAGCGGGTGCAGCAGTTGCTCCAGCCATTTGCGCTGCGCCGGGTCGGCGAAGATCAGCTGGCGCAGGGCGGCGCGATCAAGCTGGCCGTCAGCTTGCAGCACACCTGGGCCGAAGCGCTCGACGATGCTGGCCAGGGCCGGGCGGCCAGGTTCGACAACCCAGCGCGCCGCCTGGTCGGCGTCGACCAGGTGCACGCCAAGCTCGACAAAACGCTCGGCAGCGGCGCTCTTGCCACTACCAATGCCGCCGGTCAGGCCGAGAATCCAGGGGGTAAAGGCTGCAGTGGCCATCAGTATCCAAGCAGTTGCATGTATGAGGCGTACATTTCATCACCCCAGAGCACAGCAATCCACCCCGCAATCGCCAGATAAGGGCCAAACGGTATCGCCGTGCCCATCGCATGCCGGCGCAAACGCAGCAGGCACAGGCCAACCAGCGCCCCCACCACCGACGACAGCAGCAGCGTCAACGGCAACACCTGCCAACCGCCCCAGGCCCCGATCAGCGCCATCAGCTTGAAGTCGCCATAGCCCATGCCTTCCTTGCCGGTGACCAGCTTGAACACCCAGTACACCGTCCACAGGCTGAGGTACCCGGCCACCGCGCCCCACAACGCGTCGGCCAGTGGCACATAGAGGCCAAAGGCGTTCACGATCAGCCCAAGCCACAGCATCGGCAGCACCAGCACATCCGGCAACAGCTGGTGGTCCGCATCGATCAGGCTCAGGGCCAGCAGGCACCAGGTGAGCGGCAATGCCAGCAAGGCTTCGGCCGAAGCGCCAAAACGCCAGGCCACCACCAGCGACAGCAGCGCGCTGGCCACCTCCACCAGTGGGTAGCGCGGGCTGATACGGGCTTTGCAGGCTGAGCACCGCCCGCGCAACGCCAGGTAGCTGAGCACCGGAATGTTCTCCCAGGCGCGAATCTGATGCGCGCAGTGCGGGCAGCGGGATGCCGGCAGGCACAGGTCGAACCGTTCGTGTTGCGCAAGCGGCAGCCCTAATACTTCTTGCGCCTCACGCTGCCACTGGCGCTCCAGCATGATCGGCAGGCGATACACCAGCACGTTGAGAAAGCTGCCCACCAGCAAGCCGAGCACCGTGGCCAGGGTGAGGAAGTACGCCGGCTGCTCAGCCAGCAAAGTCCATAAAGTCATGTTCAGATCAAACTACCCAACTGGAAGATCGGCAGGTACATCGCCACCACCAGGCCACCCACCAGCAGGCCCAGGATCAGCACGATGGCCGGCTCCAGCAGGCTGGTCAACTGGTCCAGCGCCTGGCTGACCTGTTCCTCATAATGGCTGGCGGCTTTTTCCAGCATCTGGTCCAGCGTGCCACTGGACTCCCCGATGGCGGTCAGCTGCACCAGCAGCGGTGGGAACAGCAACTCGCCCGCCATCGCCTGGTTCAGCCCTTGCCCGTTGGCCATGCCCTGGCGCAGCCGCAACACCGCCTGCTCATGCAGCTCGCCCCCCGTCACCCTGGCCACCGTGCCCAGCGCATCCAGCAACGGCACCCCGGCGCCGTACGAGGTTGCCAGGCTACGCGCGAACCGCGCCAACGCCGCCTCCCTCAGCAACTTGCCGAACACCGGCAAGCCCAGCACCCGCCGAGATATCCACAGGCGCGCTGGCGCATGCTGCCGATACAGCTGGCGCACGGCAAAACCCAGCACCACCCCCATCACCAGCAACAGCGGCGCAAACCGGCTCAGCCCTGTGGACAAGTCGATCACCCATTGGGTAAATGCCGGCAACGCCGCGCCCATGCCCGAGAACATGCTTTCGAATTTCGGGATCACCTCCAGCAACAAGATCGCTGACACCCCCAGCCCCGTCAGCAACAGCAATAGCGGATAGACCATCGCCTTGCGCACCTTCTTGTGCAGCGCCAGGCGCTGTTCCAGCATGCCCGCCAGTTGCTCCAACTGCCGGTCCAGCGTGCCGGACTGCTCACCCACCCGCACCAGGTTGCAGTACAACGCATCGAACCACACCGGGTGGCGCTGCAACGCATCCGCCAGCCCCAGGCCCGAGGCCACATCCTGTTTCAATCTAACCAGCAACGCCGCCTGCGCCGCATCGCAACCACTGCGCCCCATCACCTCGAACGCCTGCAACAGCGGCACCCCGGCTTTGAGCAACGTCGCCAACTGCCGGCTGAACCCCGCCGGGTCCGCCTTCACCCGCCGCTTCGGCAAACTGAACGCCAGCCCGCTGGCCGGCCGCAAACTGGCTACCGTGATGCCTTGGCGAATCAGCCCGGCGCGTACATAAGCCGGGCTGCGCCCAGGCGTTTGGCCGCTGACCGGCGTGCCGTTGGCGTCGGTGCCGTGCCAGCGGTAAAGCAGTGAAGTTGAAGTCATGCAAAGGTCCTTTTTCTGCCCCGGCGACAAGCCTGGAAACAGCTTGCCGCGTCCATGCTAGGGCGCGCGTCCGTGATGCTCACTAGAGTAGTTCAGCGAAGATGACGCCCAAGCGGGCAGGGGTGACAAAAGGTGTCTGTTCAGGCCTACTGCGCCGCTGCCGGTTGGGGCGCAACCCACCTCAATGTGTAAGCGAATCAAAAAGGAAAGATGTTCATGAAAGGGCAACGCGGTATCACCCTGATCGAACTGATGATCGTTGTCGCGATCATCGGCATTCTGGCGACCATCGCCTTACCGATGTACACCAACCACCAGGCACGCTCCAAGGCCGCGGCCGGCCTGCTGGAAATCAGCGCGCTGAAGACGGCGATGGACCTGCGGTTGAATGACGGGAAAGACGTAGCGGCCGTGGCCGAACTGGGTGGCCAGCCGGCGACCGCGCATTGTGCGATCACCGCTAGCGGCAAGGCGGCAGATGGCAGCGGCAGCATTGCCTGCACGCTGGTGGATGCGCCGGCCAACGTGCTGGGCAAGGCACTGACCCTGACCCGTTCGGCCAGCGGCTGGGCGTGCACCACCGACATCGAGGAAGACCTGGCGCCCAAGGGGTGCAAGGGGGCTTGAGGGCAGGGCAATAACTAGCGGAAACAGGGGTTTGCGTTGCGGGTGTGAGCAGTGGTACGTTGCGCTACACGCCGGTGTAGCTCAGTCGGTAGAGCAGCGCACTCGTAACGCGAAGGTCGCAGGTTCGATTCCTGTCTCCGGCACCACATCCAGCTCCACTGCATTCCGCCGAATGCTTTGGAAGCCCTCTAAACCGGCCTTCTGGCCGGTTTTTCGTTTCCACGACCCTCCGTCGGGAACCAACTAAATCCCCAATAACCGGGGGTGTTTTTGGGGTACAGCGTCTTTCCTGAATGGAGAACGTACCCTTATGCCACGGCTAGCCACTCCGCTCAGCGACCTCAAATGCCGTACGGCCAAACCGCGTGATCGTGCTTACAAACTGTTCGACGGCGGGGGTATGTACCTGTACGTCGCGCCCAGTGGCTCGAAGACTTGGCGGCTGCGGTATTTCAAACCCAGCGGCAAGGAGGGCACGCTGATCATTGGCAAGTACCCCATCGTTTCATTGGCCGTTGCGAGGACCAAGCGTGATGAGGCCAAGGCCTTGTTGCTCGATAACCTTGATCCGATGGAAGAAAAGCAGAAGGCCAAGATCGCTGCCCAGCGTGCGAGCCTTCTCTTTGAAACCGTTGCCCTGGAGTGGCACGTCGAAATGTCCCGGCGCTGGACTGAGAACCATGCCAAGACGGTGCTTAGCAGGTTGCGCACGCATGTATTTCCACTGATCGGCCAGCGGCCTATCGCTGAACTCGACACCCATGATCTGCTTGAGGTCACCCAGCGAATCAAGGATCGCGGCACGATGGATGTTGCGCTGCGTGTGCAGAACTATCTATCCACGATCATGCGGGGAGCGAAGCGGGCGCGGCAGATCACTCAAAATCCAGCGCTCGATCTGGCCGGCTCGATTCAAGCGCCGCGTACCGAGCACCGTCCTGCGCTCTCGCTGAACCGCCTTCCTGAATTATTGAGCCGAATCGACAACTACACCGGTCGCGAGCTGACCCGGCTCGCAGTGCTGCTGACGCTGCATGTGTTCGTGCGCTCCAGCGAACTGCGCTTTGCACGGTGGGATGAATTCGACCTGCAACGGGCGATGTGGGAGATCCCCGATACCCGCAAGCCGATTGAAGGCGTCCGCTATTCCACACGCGGGACCAAGATGAGTGGGGACATTCAGATAGTGCCGCTGTCGCCACAAGTCATCGAGATTCTTGAGCGGCTGCGCAGCTTGAATCGCTTCTCTGAACTGGTTTTGCCCGGTGACCACAGGTATTGGAAACCCTTGTCGGAAAATACGGTTAACCAGGTGCTGCGCAATATGGGGTACGACACCACCAAGGACGTGTGCGGTCATGGTTTCCGGACCATGGCTTGTAGTGCGTTGCTCGAATCGGGGCTGTGGACGGACGCGGCGATTGAGCGGCAGATGAGCCATCAGGAGCGTAACCGCGTGCGCGCTGCATACATCCACAAGGCCCAATTTCTGGAGCAGCGTCGGTTGATCATGGCGTGGTGGAGTAACTACATCGATGCCAACAGATCGGGCCATGTCACCCCGCATGAGTTTGCCCATCCGGTAGGCGACAACGTCACAGCCTTGCCAAATGGTCATGGCGCATTCGATCGCAAGATCGGCTCTGGCTGCTCTTTCACGCGGGTCCATCCAAACAGGGCTGCAAAGCCGCCCTGTTTGGATGGACCTCACTTTGAAGAGCTAAAAGCCACGACGCTGTCCGGGATTTACCACGGAATTCCACCGGTGGATAGCCGCTTTTCACGTCCCCAAGAGCCCTGAGTTTCGGCCCTTGACCGGGTTTATCCACAAGCGTAGAACTGGCCGTGCAAGCGCTGTCGATGACAGCACCCCAGGTGGCCCGAACCTTCAAGGTCACGCCGCTCCCGCGGTGGTTCTCCCCAAGGGCGATTCGCATCCGGCAGCTCGCCCGGTCACCTCCCCGGTGATGGATGCCTACTTCACATCTTGGCCCTCGTGCGCCAGACAACACCTCCTACTTCGCTGCCCTGCAGCAACCTATCCGCTTGGCCGAATCTTGCGCCAACCTGCGCCCGTCTCTTTCTCCTGGAAAGAGACGGGCGCTTCTAGCACTGCTGCAGCCCTCATCCCACTTAGCTTTGCGGCTACTCCACTCGTGACAATCGGCGTGACAAACGCCGATGTCACCAGCAACAGCGATGTAGATGATGGTGCCGCAGACCACGGAGTGGACTGCACCTGACTGACTGACAGTCAGGCATGCCCCGGTCATCGCATTGCTGCTTGCACATGGCTCAGGATCTCGCGGCACTGGTCTCGTCGGCCAATGCAGCCTCCACCCGCCCACCGGTAACGGTGCTCAGGAGGCCAGATCATGAGATGCCCTTGCTCCCGGACGTGTCGCAGGGGCCTTGATCCCTGATAACACTCAGCATTCTTGGCGGGATGACGTGGGGCGAGGACTGGAGAGCAGAAAATGAGGTGAGCGATATGGCATTGGTGGGTCGACGCGATGGCCGTAATTTCGGCTACGGCAGGCAATTGAGCTACGCAGGGCCGCAAGCGCTGAAAGCCATGTTCGGTGGCGGTCATTGCGGCACGGTCAAAGCGCACGGTGATCGCTGGCAGGCATTCGTGAAATGGTGCCGTTCAGATCAGGGGCCGGTTATCAATGATGCGCGGCAGATTGATCGAAAAGTATTGGCGGCTATGCGGCGTATCTGCGCGACGTGGTTGGGCGCGGTGGCCTTGCTGTCAGCACCACACAAAACTGACTATCCAGCGTTAACAGAACCATGGCGGCGCTTCGCGATGATCAGTGTGTGAAGTTGCCAAGCCTGAGCAAAGCTTTGGGTATGCAGCGTACCGGGCGACGACAGTCGGTACCTCAGGGTCAAGACCGCGAACAGGTTAAGCAGATCGTCGATGAGCTTTGCAGCCGTGATCAGAGAGGGGCAGCAGCGATCGTTCTGTTGGCGCGGGGCACCGGCATGCGCTAGCGTGAGGCTATTTTGGCTGATCTGCCATGGCTAAGCCGTGAGGCTAACAACCTAAGCAGGATCAACATTCAGGACGGCACCAAAAGCGGCCGTGCCGGGGCCTCGGCCCCGCGTTGGATAGCGGTAGACGACCATGTTCGCGGGGCGCTTGGTTTTGCACGGCAGGTGTCGCCTTCGGGTAGCCGAAACCTGATTGCGCCATACGAAAGCTACCTAAGTCTCCTGCAAGAAATTATCCGTCCTGCGCGGGGCTTCCCGCATGCACATAACCTCGAAGGCATCCATGAGCTACGAGCGGCGTACGCATGTGAGCGCTATGAGCAGATCAATCTACATAACGCGCCTATCAACTGCGACCAGTGTTACGAGGTAGATAGGCACCTTGATCGCGAATTCCGAAGGCAAATCAGCTATGAGCTGGGGCACGGTCGGTTCGACGTGGTCTCTGCTTACATTGGAGGTCGGAGATTAGTGAGCCCCTCGACAGAGAATCATTCTCGGATGGTGTAGTAACGGGGTGTCACGCAACGCGCCAACGTCATATACGCCGGGCGAAAATTATCCAGGCTGAGATTGTAAAACACTGGCACCGAGCGACTCCCTGGGCATGTAGAAAGAAAACACCTGAATTGGTGTTTTCAAACTCGCCTGGCTCAGCATAGTGAAACGACTCGGTATTACTATGTACTAAAGGTAACGCTGCTTGCTTGTCGATTAGGAAAGACATGGTTCTCCAATCGCTGTTCGAAAAATTGACATGGATTATCGTTCCGGCGGATCGTGAGTGAGTAAATCGGTTACTGCTTTCTATGCTCCTAATTTTTATTGTATTAGCTAGTAAGTTGCTTTGGGGTGTTGCATTATATCAGTACTTTAATGCCGAAAGTTAGCGGAGTGAATTTTTGACAATGGTTTTGGTTTTTATATTTGTGATATAAGTTTCGCTGAAATGAGTTGCGCCTTTGGATTGGCGTATGAGAAAAAACTTGAAAACGCACCAGCTTGAGGATATAGTGGCTTTTTGCTGGTATCCACTTCAATTAAAACATTAGCGGCTATCGTAGAAAATGGATAATAAAGAAACATTCAATACGGTAGTTAGTTTGGTTGCGCGGCAACCTTGGGTTGGCTCAAAAATACCCGAAATGACTCATATGCTATATGAGGAGTGTAAGTGCAGCCGTTCTCGAGAAATGCTCGTTAACATTATAAGTGGCTTTTTCTATCTGTCGCTGACGGAGTATCATAGCAAGCTTTCTGATTTGGCATTGGAAGTCATGGCGCAGGAGCACTATGAAGACGATGCGTTGATTGTAGCTATGGCGGCAGACTCCAATCCAGACAGCTCTCATGAGCTACTTTATAATCTAAAGTACATATTCACGAAGGCAGGCTGGAACAGCTTTACAGGTGTTTCTAGTTTTGGCTCTGCGTATAAGAAGTATAAGACTACCGGCCGCAAAAGACTTGTTGTTGTTGATGACTTTGTTGGCTCGGGTAAAACTGTGATAAGTAGGTGCAGAGAGCTTAATAAGGTTTTTGAGAATGCCGAGGTAGAAGGCTTTTCAGTGTCGGTTAAAGTTTTGGTTTCTACGCGGCGAGGTCTTGAAAATATTAGAGCCGAAGGTATTGATGTAACTGCGCAGCATGAAATAAGTAAGGCGATTGACGATTCATTCCCTGATACTGTAGCGGCCGAATATCGAAATTTAATGATCGAGCTCGAAGCCAATCTATCTAAAGCTTATAATGACATTGAAATGCCAAGTATGGGCTATAATGATGCTCAAGCTGCTTATTGCCGTGAGAACTCGAATACTCCGAATAGTGTGTTTCCTGTTTTCTGGTGGCCTTTCAATAACGACTCGAACAAAAGATCAACAATGCTTCACAGGGCAATGGAGGATGCTTAATGAAATGCGCTAGCCTGGAAGCGTCTCGAAGAGACTTTGTGGTAATGAAAGCTCTATACGAGTCAGCGCACGGTCTGCAGCCCTATACTCTATTGAAACGTAGTAAGTTATCCCCAGAGTTATTCTTCAAAGTGTTTGGCTCTCTTGTGTCGAAGGGGCTAGTGTTTGAAGAGCGATCGCTAATATTCCTTACTGCAGATGGACGCTCAGTTTTTATGGCTGGATCTGGAAGGGTTTTGGCCGGAAACAAAGAGTGGAGAAAAGTTCCAAGCGGGATGTGCGGTAAGATCATTGAACCTGATGAATTTTATGTGCCGAATGCTTTTCTGTTCTTAAGTTGATTGTAAGAAAAGCATTTTTTGGCTTGTTTTTTTTTGCGGTTGTAGTACCCTCCTGATTGCCCGCAGAAGCTAGTATGCTGGAGTGAAGTCGCTCCCAAGGTTAAGGTTCATGATAACCGATATTGCAAACACCGGCGATGAAGCATACCGGCGCTTGCAATGCTACAACGCTTCGCGTTTCCGCAAACCTTGAGGTGCACGAAAGCGGGCTTCGCCCACTTTCGCACACCTCAAGGTTTAGAGCGCAAGTCTAAAAGCAAAAGCGGATTGGAAAACAGGTAGCTATCTGCGGGCATTTTATGAAAAAAATTGATGAGTGGAAGCGCTTTTTCGAAAAGCGGGGGGTGATTCCCGAACTGATCGAAAAATATTTGGATCAAATAGCCCGGCTAAATAAGTCAGGCGCTCCAATTATTTTTGAGGTCGAGCACCTTTCTCTTCTCATTGGCATTAAGTACGATACTCTACTTAAAATGATCCATGGGGGCTCAAGCTTCTATCGGAAGTTTACGATAAAAAAGAAATCCGGAGGAGATAGGGTTATCGAGGCTCCTTATCCAAGCCTTATGCAATGTCAAAACTGGATTTACGAGAACATACTGCTTAAGTGTGAGGTTCATCCAAGCGCGCATGGGTATGTACGTGGAAAATCTATTTTCACCAATGCGTCGCCTCACTTAAATCGCTCTAGCCTATTGAAGATGGATTTCGAAAATTTTTTTCCGTCGATTAAGATTGGCTGGGTTGTTAGTTTTTTTTCAAGACTTGGTTATAGCAAGAAAGTTTCGTTCGCATTAGCCTCTCTTTGTTGTAATGATGGGTGCCTTGTTCAAGGCGCGCCAACTAGTCCGTATTTGACAAATATTCTTCTGCGCAGGCTGGATAAAAAGTTATTTCAGTTGGCGGCGAAAAGCGATATAGCTTATACCCGCTACGCTGATGATATTACTTTTTCGGCTCAGCTCATACCGAGTTATTTCCCAGGGCTCGTGGCGTCTATATGCGCTAGATATGCATTAAAAATCAACTCAAATAAAACTCAGCTTTTAGTAAATAAAAATAAGAGAGTTGTTACGGGGCTTTCTGTTTCGGGAGAAAGCCTAAGGATTACTAGGGAGCTCAGAAGAAAAATAAAGCAAGACCTGTTTTATATTGAGAAGTATGGCCTTCTTTCTCATATTTCAAGCCAGAAAATAAAAGATCCATTTTACTTAGACTCAATACTGGGGAAGGTTAATTTCTGGTTGCAGGCTGAACCCGCTAATGAAGAAGCACTCTCATATAAAGAAATTCTTCTTTCCTATTTCTCGAATAGCAAAGTTGACGTGCTTTTAAAACGGAAGTCAACCCGCAGGAGTGTGGGTCTGTTGGCGGCTGAGTAATGGTTGCACTATTATCCCCGTCCGATTTCTCTGAAGTCCACAGGCGGCGGATTCATAGCTAATGTGGGTCTATTCCCTATTCCCCACCAAGATCCAGGCCTCCGGAGAAACCAGGTCGGATGGGGAGTCTAATTCGTCTGTCTCGTAGCTCTAAGCTACTCCGATATGTCAATTGTGGTATGCGAGCCACCATAAGATACAGCCATTTGTGGGAGTTCTTTTTCTGTTTTCTCATTCTCACTCTAGGGAAATCCTGAAGAAGACTTCCTGATTTTGGCAAAATGTCCGGACTCTACCCCCGAGTTTTCCGATGAAGCAAATGACCTTCGCCGATGCCGAGTACGCCGGCAAGCGTAAGCAGACCCGCAAAGAGTTGTTCCTGATCGAGATGAATCAGGTGGTGCCGTGGCAGGGTTTGATTGCCCTGATCGAGCCACATTACCCGAAAGGTGATGGTGACCGTCCGGCCTACCCGTTGATGGCGATGCTGCGCGTACATCTGATGCAGAACTGGTTTGGCTACAGCGATCCAGCGATGGAGGAAGCGCTGTACGAGACCACCATCCTGCGCCAGTTCGCCGGACTGAGGCTGGAGCGCATTCCCGACGAAACCATGATCCTCAACTTCCGTCGTCTGCTGGAGAAACACGAACTGGCTGCTGGCATCCTGGCCGTGATAAATGGCTATCTGGGTGATCGAGGCCTGTCGTTGCGCCAAGGCACCATCGTCGATGCCACGCTGATCAATGCGCCGAGTTCGACCAAGAACAAGGACGGCAAACGCGACCCAGAAATGCACCAGACCAAGAAGGGTAACCAGTACTACTTCGGCATGAAGGCGCACATCGGTGTCGATGATGAGTCGGGTCTGGTGCACAGCGTGGTGGGCACGGCGGCCAATGTGGCGGATATCACCCAAGTCGACAAACTGCTGCACGGCGAGGAAAACATGGTCGGCGCCGACGCGGGTTACACCGGCGTCGAGAAACGCCCTGAACATGAAGGCCGAGAGGTCACCTGGCAGTTCGCCGCCCGCCGCAGTACATACAAGAAGCTGGGTAAGCGCAGCCCTTTGTACAAAGCCAAGCGCAAGATCGAGAAGGCCAAGGCCCAAGTGCGCGCCAAGGTCGAGCACCCGTTCCGGGTGATCAAACGGCAGTTCGGTTATGTGAAGACGCGCTTCCGTGGTCTAGCGAAGAACACCGTGCAACTGGTGACACTGTTTGCGCTGTCGAACCTGTGGATGGCACGCCGACACTTACTGAGCAATACGGGAGAGGTGCGCCTGTAATGCGGGATATGGCTGCCGCGAGGTGCTCGTGGCGGCTAAAAACACAGAAATGAGCGGGTGACCTGATCGTTTTTGATCGATTCGTCGCTTTCAAAACCGGCGGGGGCTGAAGTCAGCCAGAAATACATGGCTACTTCAGACCATCCCTAGGCTTATAGCAATGTTAGGTTCCCGTTTGGGAGTCAGCACCGGTAAGCTTCATAAGCCGATATGACCAACCAGGAATCACTAACAACTGAGTGTCATGATTTAACGCGAAGCCGCCGAACGGGCGGCCTATTTTATTTTTTAATTTCAGAAATCTCTTGTAAGGATATTTCAACCTTGCTTGATATTTCGCTGATGTCTTGGTTCTTAATGTCGAGTGCTGCTATTTGTGCTTTTAATGATTCGATGTCTATTATTAATTTGTTTATATCTTTATCGCCTTGGATTTGAAAGGCTTTTGACTTTAATAGAGCAGATAGTTGGTCGTCTTCCAGTTTGCGTCGAAGCTTAATTAAACCCACTACGCTTCCAGCGGTTAGTATGCCCGCTGCAACTGGAATTGCTGCCGCTATCCCAGAAGAAGCAAGAGCGGCTATGCCACCGGCTATTAGTGATAGGGAAATAAGTCTCTTGCCTTCAGCTTCTTCGCCTGCCGCTCTTTCTGTGTACTCTGCAGCCTTTTCGTAAAGAGTCGAAACGAGGTCAGTAATTGAGTCGCGCATATCGATCATTGATCCCCCTCCTTGCCTGTTGACTTGGAGTAAGCTGACAGTATGCCTGTCAGGCCTAATCCAGCTGCTAACGCTTGGCTAACCGTTGTAGGACCGGTTAGTGGAAGTACAATGATGGCGCCAATCATAGATGAGAATACCATGTCGCTAAATATTGTCTTTGGTTTTCCATTGTTGCCCACATCTATGTTTAGCGCTGCGAAAATGGAAAATGGCTGCCTATTATTTAGACGATTCATTACATACAGCACAAAAGCGCCGCTGAATGCAAAAAAATGTAACTTTACGCATCCTGCAATGGCTCCCAAAGTAACCAGCCATTGCGGTAGACCCTCAACATCCAAGCTAATTCCCCTTTTCGATCACGGCTGAGGCCGGCTAAGCCCGGGTGTCATTCAGCTTCTCTCTGTTTCTTAACCGTATTCTAGCCTAATCCGTAGATTGAGCACAGCTCTGCTCCCGCAGGCGGGAACAGCTAAATAGGTAGGCTTGGCAGGGTAGGTGCACCGGGGACCAGGCGGTTTTTTGTGTTTGCCGAACGGGTATGGGTAGAAAGGTCAGTGCCAAATGAGTCATCAGGAGCTGTGCGAAGTCTGCGGAATCCAACAGCCGCCCTCGGATGCTTAGATTATTTCAGAGTTCGCAGCATTCTACAGGAACGACTTATGCGATAGCGAAGACTTATAGACTATTGGGCGAGAACCGGTTAGCCTTAGTGAATCCCTTTAGCGAAACCCATAGCAGGTGGGCTAACCATATTGGATCTCGGCCTGATGCATGATGGTCTGCACTGATCTTATACTTCTTGGTGTGTAATGCTGGAGGGCATCGATTAATAGATTGCGGTGCTGCCACAATTCCGTGTCTGGCGACATCGTATGTTATGGAATGTTAAGCCGTCTATATGGGTAGCATTACCACAGTTTGGTGTGCCCTTCTGAAAGGCTTAGCGATACTCAATTTAGTATTAGTAGTGATGCGAAATTATTCGATGGAGCCCATCAGTATCTTATCTCATTCGCACTGAAAAAAACTTGCAGAGGATCGATGGCGAGAGCGCACAAATTCCCAATTCGATTCCATTGAAGGCTATAGCTAGCTGATTTATTTATAGTTACTTTATGAGGTACGGCTAAAAATCCACCAAATTCCAATCCCGCGAAAATCGGCCCCTCACGACCAACAACCGTCCGTCTGTCTCCGCACCAGAATCAGTTGGCCTATGGCGATTTCTCGCTACCTGGCACCAATAGAAGCCCGCCTTGTGCGGGTTTTTTTGTTCCCGCTTTTTTCCCCGCGGATCTGCGTGTTTTTGAGTTTATGGTTCGCAGTTTTCCACTTAGGGTTGCACGTATTTTTAGATAATTGCTAGCTGTCGATCAGGTTTTGGCCAGTGTTTACGGGGTGAGAACCGAAAATTTTCTAGATAATGATTTTCCCGTTTAGAGATGATTACGCGCTGATGAAGGTCGCCCTGGCGCACCACCGTTTCGGTTGGATTCACCCATTCGGCAATGGAAATGGGCGGGTGGTAAGGCTGCTGACCTATGCGCTGTTGATGAAGTACGGCTTCAAGGTGAACACGGGTGGTCGGGTACTCAACCCCACCGCGGTGTTCTGCAATGTCCGCGACAAGTACTACACCATGCTGGGGCTTGCCGATACTGGCACCACAGCAGGGCTGGAGGCATGGTGTACCTATGTGCTGCAGGGTATCCGCGACGAATTGGAGAAGGTGGACAAGCTCACCGACCATGGCTACCTCACGAAGTGCATTCTGTTGCCGGCGGTGAGTTTTGCACGCAGTCGGGAGTGGATTACCGAGACCGACAAACAGATTCTGGTCAGCGTCATAAAGATGAAGGTCGTGAAATCGAGTGACATTGCTCAGGCACTCCCCGCGCTCACGGCTAACCAACGGCCTTATCAGATCAAGAACCTGGTAGAGCAAGGCATGCTGCTGCCGATCAACCCAGGTTCGAGGCAATACACCATTGGGTTTTCCAACAATTATCTGGTGCGTGGGGTCATCAAGGCACTGAGGGAGCAGGGGTTCATTCCAGAGCCACTCGACAGGCCTTGAATAATCGCAAGATCGGCATTAATTCAGCTTGAATTCGTCTCCTTTCGTGAGCATTAGAGCTCGAATGTAAGCACGATCCTCGAATATTCCACGCCCTGTGTGGGAGCGGCCTTGTGTCGCGAAAGGGCCGCAAGGCGGCCCTGGCAATTTCTTGTTCCACCGCTGAACTGTGCCCTGCAACACAGCTCCCTCTCCCCACGAAATCCTTTCAAGATACTTCGGAACAGCTTTTCAAAGCATGCGCAGCCGGGCAGTCGAACAGGTATCGCTACCCGGAACATTACCCCGTACCTGTGTGAGCCAACTGTCTTGCTCAATTTCTAAAAGCTAGCGCGATCCCTGTGGGAGCGGGCAAGCCCGCGAAGGGCTGCAAAGCAGCCCCAATCAAGCCAGAAAACGTTAACTGACTGGTATTAGGGCTTGCCCGCGAACACGGGTGAAAAGCGTGCCATGCACCGAGATAGTGACCCGCCGTACGCACGTATAAGAACAATGCCAAAACAATTTCGTCAGCGACCCTGTGATACGAGCCCTGAAAGCCCCCCGGCAATGATTTTTGGTGTACTCCCCAAGCCGGAGCTCGCACGTTCACTACACATGTGATGGACGCCTATTCCAGTACACCGCTTTTGTCCGCCAGATGTTCCCTCTTCACTTCTCGGCCCTGCAGCAACCTATCCGCTTGGCCGAATATTGCGCCAACCTGTGCCCGTCTCTTTCTCCTGGAAAAATACGGGCGCTTCTAACACTGCTGCAGCCCTTATCGCACATGGCTTTGCGGCTACTCCACTCGTGACAATCGGCGTGACAAACGCCGATGTCACCAGCAACAGCCTTGTAGATGATGGTGCCGCAGACCAGGGAATGGACTGCACCTGACTGACAGTCAGGCATGCCCCGGTCATCGCATTGCTGCTTGCACATGGCTCAGGATCTCGCGGCACTGGTCTCGTCGGCCAATGCAGCCTCCACCCGCCCACCGGTAACGGTGCTCAGGAGGCCAGATCATGAGATGCCCTTGCTCCCGGACGTAAGGAGTCGCCAGTCCCGCGTAGAGGACACTCCCCACAGGTCGCAGGGGCCTTGATCCCTGATAACACTCAGCATTCTTGGCGGGATGACGTGGGGCGAGGACTGGAGAGCAGAAAATGAGGTGAGCGATATGGCATTGGTGGGTCGACGCGATGGCCGTAATTTCGGCTACGGCAGGCAATTGAGCTACGCAGGGTCGCAAGCGCAGAAAGACATGTTCGGCAGCGGCCACTACGGCACGGTGAAGGCACACTGTGATCGGTGGCAGGCATTCGTGAAGTGGTGCCGCTCCGAACAGGGACCCGGTATCAATGACGCGCGACAAATCGATCGAAAGGTGCTGACCGCCTCTGCGGCGTATCTGCGCGGTGCGGTTGAGCGCGGTGACCTCGCCATCAGCACCGCACAAAACCGGCTATCCAGCGTTAACAGGACTATGGCAGCGCTTCGCGGTGATCAGTACGTTAAGTTACCCAGTCCGAGCAAGGCGTTGGGTGTGCAGCGCACCGGGATTCGCCAATCAGTGCCGCAGGGCCAAGAACGCGACCAGGTTAAAGAGATCGTCAATGCGCTCTGCAGAAATCATCAGCAACGGGCCGCTGCAATCGTTCTGTTGGCGCGAGCCACCGGCATGCGCTTGCGTGAGGCTATCTTGGCTGACCTGCCACGGCTAAGCCGTGAGGCTAACGAGCTAGGCAGAATTAACATTCAGGATGGCACCAAAGGCGGCCGCGCCGGCGCCTCTGCGCCACGTTGGATTGCGGTGGACGACCATGTTCGAGGTGCACTCGGGTTTGCAGAGCATTTGTCGCCTGCAGGTAGCCGTAACCTGATTGCGCCACACGAAAGCTATCTCAATGTTCTGCAAGAAATCATCCGCCCTGCGCGGGACATCCTGCACACACGCAACCTCAAAGGATTCCATGAGCTACGAGCGGCATACGCATGTGAGCGCTATGAGCAAATCACTCAACACCGCGCGCCCATCAACGATGGCCAATGCTGCCAGGTTGACAGGAACCTTGATCGCGAGGCCCGGAGGCGAATCAGCCACGAGCTGGGGCACGGTCGGATCGACGTGGTCGCGGCCTACATTGGAGGACGGACATGAGCAAACCATTCGATATGGAGTTGATCTTGGCTGGCGTGCTGACCGGGTCGCGTGC
Source organism: Pseudomonas putida S13.1.2 (assembly GCF_000498395.2). Classification (NCBI taxonomy): domain Bacteria; kingdom Pseudomonadati; phylum Pseudomonadota; class Gammaproteobacteria; order Pseudomonadales; family Pseudomonadaceae; genus Pseudomonas; species Pseudomonas putida. The sequence goes on along the minus strand of NZ_CP010979.1, from coordinate 4,291,082 downwards.
AACGCGGGAACGCCATCTGCGGCAGGCAACGCTTATCCAGTCTGAAATTGCAGGTCGCTGGCAGCGAGAGACCCCTTGGGCCTGGCAGAGAAAGCATTTGGTTTGGTTTCTAGAGCATCGCCTAGATCGACACAGCAGGATGAAGCGATACTACTATTTTCTGACCGTGCGGTTACTCGTTCGCCGTTTACAAAAAACATGGGTGTTCAACCTCTGAGCGAGGATCTGATATTGACAGTCAGGACTGACAGTAATCGACCCATAGCTGCCCTTCAGGAAGTGCAGATAGGGGCCGGAAGAGCTCACCGAGTATCATCAAAAGCCGAGGGGGATTCACAGCACCATGAGCTGCCGTCAGTAGAGTATGAGAAACTTGATCTTCGGAGCTTGGAGAGTGTCTAAGAAACCAGGGGTGATTAAGTCTTAAGGCTTTGCTCTGCAATAATCGGAAAAACTTATGCGCGGAAATGGAAATTCAGTAGATGGGAAATGACTTCGGTGTTTTATCAACGGTTCAGCGCCTTAGAAATCAGCTGAGTTGGCGAGTGAGATGGTGCTTTCCAAATCTTGTATCTCGTTTTACTTCAGATAGAGAAAGTTATTCTCTCTTGGATCGTGCGGAAAATGCTGAGACTCTCCCTGACCAAGATGAAGAAGCTCGTGTTGAGGTGTTTTGGGCTGCCGAATTTTACGGTCCTAGTGAGGTGGACGCTTTATGTGAAAGCCTAGATAAGCTCCAGTGGAGCGCAGGTCTTGGTTTTCCAAGGCGCGAGTCGGCGGCTGATTGGGTGCGCAGGCAACGTGAGTATGGCAGCGGCAACGCTTGGTACAATATTGGGGTTGTAGCTGACTCTAAAGAGAGTCGTGAGTTTGTTCTTACACATAATAAAATGGACCTTCCGAAGGAAGTGAGATTCCTGAAGGTCGATATTCATCAATTTACTCCGGCAATAACCTGTGTAGTGGTTGCCTTTGTTTTGAATGAGAGTTTAAAGGATGTCTATTTTTGTGGGCTAAAGAAAGAATATAAAGGTCGCTTCTTCAGGGGGGGGAGGGTCATTTCTCGTCGCGGCCCTCGTGATTTGAAGCGTGAGGCTGTTGAGGGGGCTAGGTCAGAATTTAAAGAAATGGCGAAGGTGTGGTTCGGCAAGACTATGCCTGGTTACTTTTGCGGGGTATCTGCAGATGCGATGCCCACAGCGGAACTTGTGGTTACAAAACTAGAGCCACTGTTTTTGGGGCGCGGTGCTCCCTTTGAGTCATGGCAAGACTTGGTATTCAACGTGCGGCCTACTGAGGTTTGGTCTAAACCTTCTAAAGGTGGTCTAAAATTTACTCTGGGTAAAAGTGGGATTCGGCGTGAAGGAGTACATCTAATTTCCTCAATCTGCGAGGCGGAAACTGAATCTCAAGACTACAAGCACTATGGTGAGGGTGGGCGCAAGTATGTAAGTTACGCTGTTGAAGTGTTTTCAGATGTGCTGGCTAACTACAGTGTGCTTGGATACCTCACTGAGAATCTAAAAGCCCTTAAACTCAGTCGCAGCTCTTTACGGCTCTCAAGGATCAGCAAGGTAAAGCAGTTGAGAGTGCTTGAGGATATTCAAAAATTCTTTGATCAATCTCTAGGGGCACCAGTGATCGCATCGGAATTAAAGAGGCGCGCAAGTCATTCTTCGAATTTTTTTTATCGATATGGTGATTACAGTGCGCCAAGTCGAGGACCTAAGAAAGACTTGCGATCGCTGCGGCGGTTTTTTGTGCAGGCCACTGACCATTACAGCGATACAATTCTTGTGGAGGAACATTCTATTCGAGAACATTTTGACCAAGTAGCAAATATCATCAGCATTCGTGAGAGCGTAGAGGCGCAAAAGAAAACACAAGTTTTAACCGTTTTGGCTCTTTTTGTTGCCGTTCTGTCAATGGGTATCACGGCTTTGCAAAGTCGAAGCTGGGTAGAAGAGCTTAAATTGCTCTTAACTTCAATTGTGCCTTTCATATGACTTTGAGGTGTTTAAATCTGGTAGGGAAAGAGGAGTATGTTTGGGCGCATGCTGAAGCTCAAGCTAATGTTTTTATTATTAGTAGTTATTTAGATGCGGCTCTAGCGACCAGGGCTACTGCCTCCCTAGTAAAGCTAGGTGGGTGGCCCGTTCACTGATGTCACTCGAAATTTAAGCTTGAAGCTACCTCTTGTTTTTGCTGGTTGACACGACAGCCAAGCGTGGAGAAAATGTTAGGGTTAGTAAGGATAGGCGTGCCAGAATGAGAAAACCTAGAGTGTTCTTAGCATCATCTGTTGAGGGGCTTGGCGTAGCTAACGCTATTAATGAATGCTTGGACCACGATGTGGAACTGGTTCATTGGAAAGCCAGCTTTGGACTGTCGTCATACACAATTGATGAATTAATGGTTAAATCTAAAACCGTAGATTTTGCGGTTTTTGTATTCACGCCCGATGACGTATCTACCATCAGAGAGCAGAGTCATGTTGTAGCTCGTGATAACGTTTTGTTCGAGCTTGGACTTTTCATCGGTAGTTTGAGTAGGGAAAGGTGCTTCATTGTTAAGCCGAGAGGGGTTGTCATGCACTTTCCAACAGACTTGCTCGGTCTCACCCCTGCTGACTATGACGGCGATAGATCAGATAATGATTTAACACAGGCTCTTAATGCCCCCTGCATCAAGATTAGTAAAGAAATAAAGCGTCTAGGGCTGGCATCAGAAGACTCTGAAATAATTAAAGTAAGAACAAAGAAAACAGCCTTCGATTATGTGATTGGAGATGATGAGTTTCGGTTTCTTATGGCCGTATTCCAGAAATCTTCTTTTTCACAGAGTGTTTCTGCGCAAGAATTATTTGGGCATGATAATAACGATCCGCACCTCACCATAGCTGCAGTTAAGTTAGAGCGCCTTGGCCTTGTCGAGAAAGCCGTTTCATACAATCAAGAGTATGACTACGAATATTATACTTATTCAGTTACGTCAGACGGAGTTGATTTCATTCTTTCGAATGAAGATCAAGTAAAAGCTGCCGTGCAAAAGAGGTCTGCTAAGAAGGTTTTCTCAAAACCCGCAGATTCATTTGATGACGACATACCGTTCTGACCGGCCAAGAGCCCGGCCGCGCCACGCACTCAAACGCGTGTCGCAGGCGTCAAATTTGCAGGCTTGTAGATGATGTCGGTGATATACATTCTGCAGTCTCAACTAGCCTTAACTGCTGCCGCATGAGGCTGTAGAAATAAAATTGATACTTGTGACTACGGGGATCATAGACATGAAAATAATGGACCAGAGAATCAAGTAATACCAGATGCTAGAAAGCTGCCATCTGAATGAAGTCCAGTAAGCGCTATACCACTCAATTTTCTTTGTCGCGAATTCTGGTGATTTCCTGTGTTGGCTTACAAAGTAAAAATCGTCAATGGGTGCGTGGTTAATATCGCAGCGGTTTTTAACTTCCTCATAGCGGCGAAGATATTCTTTTGAGGATGTCCAGGAATCGCCTTCAGATATATTCGCTCTAGAGGCTTCGAGGCTGATTTCTTTGCGAAGCGCATTCAGTTCTTGCGCGTTTTTGTAAAGGGCATCTGCGTTCGACCCGTTTCTGGCACCCCACTCCATTAGGGAAATAATAAGGATGAATATGCCAGATAGAATAGAAATGGACGTCAAGTAGTTGTTCAGCCCAGGTGTAGCACTTACCTCAGTAGAATAAGTTTGCTGTATGACGGCTAAAGCAATGCTTAATGCAGAAAAGAAAGCCAAGCTTATCGTTGAAAAAATTTCTTTCCTTTTCAAACGACGAGCAGCGTGATAACGGGAACTGGATGTCCGCCAGACATCATCTTGAAGACTTTTAAGGTACGTTGACATGGTTCATCCTGAAACATTGTAAGGTGGGGGCGCCTAAGGTTTTCAGTCAGATCCTCTCCTGCAGCACTCACTGGGTGAGCCGACAGGAGGTATAACACTTTGTGTCACGCCCATTTTCAGAGCCCGGAGCACTTCCGCTTTGGCCCTAGAGACCAAAGGTACCGCGTCAGCGGTAGGCGCCACCCGCGGATAATATACATCAAAACTAGTAAACTTCACCCTCGTCCTCATGCATTTTTGCCAGTACGAATTTCACGTAGGATTCATAGCGCTCATTGATCTGAGCTTCAGTCAATGGGGTAGCTGGGTCTACTCGGCCCCGGATCTCAAGAAACCGTAGTTTTTGCGCAATGCTGACGTTCAAATCATAATCGCGAATGTAGCCAGCTCTGGGGCTAAATTTCATTTCGAAGTGAGCACGTACGAGGTTCTTCAGAGGCGGACTACCCCCTTCGATGAGGGCTGGTACCCTGCTGACCATCCGTAAGATCGCTTGATCCATTTGATGAAGAAGTCGTTCGTCAGTGATCTGGTTGAAATAAGCTATCCAGCCGTAACGTTTGTTTCCACTAAGGGCGCCTGTAATTTTCTCGTTTAGCTCTAGAAAGAAAATCTCCACAAGGCGTTCTTTATTCAGATATTTGTGCTTTTCCAGTCTACGCGAATAGTTGTGCTTAAAGTCGCTGACCTTGGCGGCTATAGTTTGTAGGAATCGCTCAAAAGTCGAGTCTCGAACTGTAATTTTTGGTAGTCGGAATTCGTAACCTAGATAAGAGAATTTTTTATCAATTCTACCGATATAGGTTTTGTCGGAATTTCGGCGATGTAAGGTGAGCCCGCGGGTACGTAGACGTCCGCGTAGCGAGATGTAGGCAGAAGTAATGGTGTCGGGGTCGCCGTACATGAGGACGTCATCGACGTAGCGATAGTACGTTATACCAGGGATGGCCCTCATGACGTCGTCTACTTCTGCCATATAAATAGCGGCAAGAATGTTGGAGATGGCCAGTCCTTGAGGTACACCTAAGTCTTGCCGGTAGCTTGAATATTGGGTTCGGCGCGTGTTTTTCGGGATTGTGGGTGTTTGTAGAGCGTGCGATATTAAGGAAATAGCCGGTTCACAGGTTATTTTTTTCTTAAGCAGACGAATCAATCTTGGTTGTTGTATTGAGTCATAGAATTTTTCAATATCGGTGCAACAGATCAAGGTTTTTGAAATGTCTAGCTCTGCTATATCTTCAGCTACGGCTCGCACGTATGTGCTGGCCACATTTCGGGGTACGGTATCAGGAAATACTATAGCCAGATATTTGTGGATTTGATGCAACACAATGCGGTCTCTTATGGTTGGTATTCCTATGACGCGCGGGTGTTTGCCTCGACCTTTCAGTTTCAATTTTTCCAAAAATGGCGAAAACCTAAATGAACCGTCCAAGCATTTTTGTGAGACTTTCTCTAGTTCTAGGCTCGATCTGGATAAGTATTGAAATCCATTGATTCTATCGACACCTTTAGCTTGTGAGTTTTTAAATTTCTCTCTGTAAGCAAATACTAGGGCGTTATGAGAAAACATTCTCTTGAATAGAGTGCTTTCGTTAATAAATCCATGCTCGAAAAGTGTTGGATCAATAGCTCTGCCCATTTCTAATCCCTGAATAGTTGAGAGTGCCCTCGAAGCATCAAGGTTCGAGAGCTCGATGATGGCATTGTAGCTCCATATGGCTTGGAAAAGGTAAGCGCCTATAGGAAGACAGTCCAGAGCCCGGGGCAGGCTTAGCGAGTGGAGCTGCTTTCCTTTCGAGAATTGGACGGCTTCGGACAGACGCCCGCACCCAGGCTTATGTCAGACGACGTCCCGCAGAGAGACATTTGAAGCAGGAAGTTATTCGCTGCCTAAACCGAGCGCGATTCAGATACCATAAATTCTTTTGCAAAATTCCAGGCTGCAGTCCTCGTTTATCGGGGGTTTTGTCGTTTGCAATTAGATGCTTTCAAGAATTTCTTTGATAAAGGTATCAAAATGTCGTGTTCTCTGAGCGGTTTTCTCTGATGCTCGCGCTCGGTTAGAATTGTGAGATCAAATGGCAGGGATAGTCTACTGCCTAATAGTTGGAAAGCTTTGCTTAATTCTGCATGTAGTCGCCCAAGATCTATGCAGTCGTTGCTAACGACGAGCAAAAGATCGCAATCATTCGCTTCTTCGCTTCGAAAAAATGAACCGAATCCGTATATTTCTAATAGGTCATGGTGTCTTGAATGGATATACAGGATTCCCTTCTTTATCTTTTTTATGATATTTCCAGAATTCATCTTTGAAAAGAGCTCCAGATAGTTCGCTAGAATTAAATAGACCAATTCTGTGGGATAGGCATAGGTCTTTTGCTTCAGGGGCGTATCCATTCCAGTTCCCACCAACCGAGATGAAGTTTACAGAAGGAAATTCTTGCATCACCCGTCTAGCAGCAGCCTCTCCAAGGGTGTACTCATCTAGGCATATTATAACTAAAGGACATCCTTTTTTTCGCGTTACTTCTATTATGATATCGTCATGGCGAGAGAGGCTAGCTACGTTATCATGAGATTTAATAGCTTTTTCTAACCAGGCAATTCGGCTGTAGGAAACACCCCACGAGTTGGTGCCATTGGTCATAATGAAAATATCTCCGAAAATTCACAGGGGAATAGTTGGTATGAGTCCATCCTGTGGTAAACATGTTTCTCAAAGGATTCTGCATGCAAGCGGAATTTCTCAATGGCTCGAATTGCTGATATGTCATTAATAAGATCGATGTTTGCATCGATAATGTTCAGGATTTTTTGGTTGTTCGGTATGATTCGGTCAATGCGCCTCAACTCCCATATTAAATAAGCGTTGGAGTTTGGGTCCGATTGTGCCGTGGCACTATGAGGGCCATAAGTGTCAAAAATTAATTTGTTGGTGATGAGGATGCGTGCTATTTCAATTTGAAGTTTTCCATAGCTATCGTATTTGACAGTTTTGCCCGCGTTGCTAATAATATCCTCGTGTGCCTTCTTCCACTCGTGAAGTAGTTCGACCGAGTACGTTCCTTCTGGAGACTTGTCGATATGTGTATGGTGGGTGGGGCAGAGGAGTATTAGGTTGTCGTAAGTGTCTTCTCCGCCTTCCGGTGTTCCTCGTGCAGCAGTAGGTTTGCTGCCGATAACGTGGGCCATTTCGCCAACAATATAACGCCCTGTGCCCACAAGTACCGTAAGGTCATCCCCACAACCTGGCTTGGAGCACCGGCCGCCAGCTCGTCCCCACAGTATCTTTGTATCTATTGTACTTATTGTCATAGTGGAACCACCTTGACTGATGCAGCGGTCGTTTTTCTATAGCGCCCATGATCAATGTTTAGGCTTTGTTTCGGCCAAAAGTAACAAACTTTCCGCCATTTCTAGCACCTGAGGTGTCTGTCAATGTCAGGAGTGTCATTTTAGTCTCGCTGCAGCGCCAATCGTCCAAATCTGATCTCAGTTAGCACACCGCGGTGCCACGCCGATTGTGCAGTATGGACAAGCGATCGGGACAGCAATTTCTCGTAGAGGACTTCAGGTACCAGCTGGTTTTCGTTGGCTCCCAGTATTAGTTTCATGCGCGGTGGGGACTGGCTACCGATAGACTTGAGCCCATTACCGTTTCAGGCATGCCTGAAGCGCGGTGCCGAGCACCTGGTGAAGGGCAGATTCGGGGCGTTTTCTGCCACTCCTCACCTAGCATTTGAAGCGAGTGGGCGTAGCTCTCACTGGGACCTCCGCAATTCCCGATTCGATTCCACTGAAAGCCATAACTAGCTGATTTGTTTGTAGATACTCTATGAGGTACACAAAAAAATCCACCAAATTCCAGCCCCGCGAAAACCGGGCCCTCACGGCCAACAACCGTCCGTCTGTCTCCGGCACCAGACAATTTGGCCGATGGTGATTTTGCTATCAGGCCATAGCCCGCTTAATGCGGGCTTTCTTGCGCCTGTCTTTTCTCAGCAGGCCGGCACACGTCGGACTTAACCTATCCAACCCCTGCAGTCAGCGCTACCACGCGACCAATTTTTAAAGGCAGCCCCTCCCTGTAGCAGCGGGTTTACCTGCGATCACGGGCGAAGCCCGTGTCATCCACCACCGACCCAACGCAAATAAACAAACCACAGGCAGTTCCTGCTTCCCAGGCGCAGCAACTAACCTCTAGCACCATCCCGCGCGCTGTGAATGCATAATCGGTAGTGTGGTGCCGGGTTTTTCCATCCTGAAGCTTTTAATCGGCAAAATATTGCCGGTTTCTGTCGTCCGCACTATGATAATCAGCATTAAAATACTGATTAACGGTGTCGCGATGCCGCTCAGACTCACGATCCAGGCTTTCTCCGATGGTGCATGGAGCGATGCAGCGACACTCACGGTTGAGAACCCCGAGCGTGTTGCTGATGGAAGGTGCCTTGTCGCATACGACGACGATTACATCATCGCCAACATTGATCGCATGGAAGATCGTTGTGAACTGGCCCTAAGCGTTAACCTTCCGTTGAACTGGGACCACCATGACGGCAAAGGGTATCCAGCATTCCTCTACGACATCATTCCCTCTGGTGCTGCCAAGGATTCTCTTGAATCCCGCTACGGGCGTCTTAAGCCCGAAGGCGTGGAAATGGGGCTGTACCTTCTAGAACGTTTCACGCCGGCCCCTATTGGGCACCTGCGCATCAAGGAGTCGGTTGAAGGCCTTCAGCCAGATCGGAAAGAAGCTTTCGCGCATGCTGAGGTCGTGGACAGGACGAACGAATTTCTTGAGTACGCCTATGAAACTGGCGCGGCGGTAGGCGGTGCTACCGGTGCCAACGGGCAAGCTCCCAAGCTGGTCATGACCGAAGCCCACGACGGTGCTTTGTACGCTGATGCAATGCTCCCTGATGACCAGGCGTGCCGCCACTGGCTGATCAAGTTCGCGCGTAATCGAGGCGGCGAGCGCGACCAGGACATCCTGCGAACAGAGTTTCATTACTACAAGGCGGTTGCTGCCCTCGGCCTGGATACGGTTCCCACTGATGGTTTGGCACTTGAAGCGGCAGTGAAGCCAAGCCTCTGGATGCCACGATTTGATCGCCGAGTAGTGGATGGCGTGGTGCAGCGGATACCGCTGGAGTCGGTGTACTCGATCTGCGGCATTACCGGCTACGCACATCCGATGGCGCATGCCGAAGTGGTTCACCGACTGGTAGGTCTATGGATCGATAACGGCCAGCAGGATGAGGTAGACGACCTGGTGTTCGAGTACGTGCGGCGCGATCTGCTGAACCGCATTCTAGGGAACACCGATAACCACGGCCGCAACACCTCCATCATGCGTGTGGGTGGGAGGTTTCGCTTGGCGCCAATCTATGACCTCGCGCCAATGATCCTGGATGAAGAGGGCATCACACGGACGACGAAGTGGGCGGCGGAGCGCAAGGGGTCTTCTAATTGGAGCGACAACTGCGCTGAGCTTGTTGGTTACACAGATTCCGATGTTCTGCTGCAACGGTTGAAGAATGCGGCTGAGGAGTTCAGGGCGTTGCCCGATCTGCTGACCGATGCTCCTGAATCGATGCGCAATGCAGCCTCTCTACCCGTGAATAACCTGGATAAGCGACTCGTGGAGTGGGGACTGCGATGAAAAAACTACAGCCTGAAGAGCGCGCCCAGCTCGTAGAGGATATTGTCAAGCGCAACGCGGCGGGGCTCGATTCCATTGGGACATCCATCCGCCGTCTGCGGCTCGAAGTCACCGGGCTTGACCAAGAGACCTTCGCGGCCATGTGCAAGATGTCCACGAAAAGCCTGTACGAACTGGAAAGCGGGAAGTCAAATCCGAAGCTCAGCACGTTGGATGCCGTGCTGCGTCTCTTTGGCGTGCGGATAGGAATGGTGATGACTGCCAAAGATAAGGCCACTGCAACGGTCGTTGGCAACAATGTCGGCCAGTTGAAGGCGGGTGGGCCAATCGCTGTGGCCGCGCCGCTGGCTGGTTCCTACGTGGTGGCCGGACCGAAAAGAGGGAAAAGCCCTGCGGCGGTCAAAGCGAAGAAGGCAGTGTCGAGGCCGGCATCGCCACGGGCACGGATAAGCAGTCAGGAAAAGTGAGATTGATGTGGGATGCAAATAAAGTCTCATCCCATTTTCATCTAACTGATCGATTGCGGCATTAAGTCTGGTTGCTTGCAGCAGTTCCAAACCACGACGGCATCGAAAGCAAAGTCAAAGGGAGCAGGCCAGTTGCTTGAGGTGGGCAATATCTTCCAGCTCGTTCTCTCTGACTTTTCCTACGATCTCGAGCGGCCATTCACATAGCCCCGAACCTTGCATTGCAACCCCCGCAGCGATACCGTACTCAAGTCGCGGCCAATTCCGCGACCGGGTTTGGCGACCCGAACGAAAAGGCGCATCGGCGCCCCCGACCACGATTGCAGGCGCTTTTTTTGCGTCCGCAGTTTCGTGTAATGGCGGCTGTGCGTGGGAGACCTTCGGGTCTGCCGAGTTCCTTTTCCTCGGTTCGCCAACCTGCGTACAGCTGCCACCCTAATCGTTTGGCGACGGTTAGCGTGGTGCTTCAATCGAAAAGGACCGCATACATGCTCATCTCAAGTCCATCCAGGATCCTCGCATTCGTTCTCCACCGTCGTTCTTCGACGGCCATCAGCTACTTCGCTGTCAGCCAATCCCGCTTCACCTCCGCCCAACCGGAGGTACGCCATGACTGATCAAGAACGCCTCTCCACCATCCAAAGCTACGCCTGGACCCTCGAACTGCTAGGCGAGGCCCTGGTCCAGCACGATGAAATGCTGGAATGCGAACACAACCCGCAATTGAGCTTTCGCAACACGGCCGGTATCCATCAGGCGATTCGGATTATCAGCCGGTTGGCCAGTGAGCAGTGTGGGAAGGTGATGGAGCGGAACGGCCATGAGTTGGAGGGATAGGGGAGGTCGTTGATGAGTGGGGGCCAGATGTCGGGGTTGCAGCTGGCTCCTTCTGTCGAAGGCCGATGGTGGGTTATTCCTGCCAGGCCGGGGTATGGGGCTGCTGCGCAGCCCATCGCAGGCAAGCCAGCTCCCACACCGGCCGCATCGAACCCATGCCTTGTGTACTACCGGGGGTATGGGGTAGCAAGAGGCGGACGATTTCCCGTCACGGTCAAGAAAAGCAAATCACCATGTCCAACCACCACTGGAATGACTGGGCCGGCGGACTGACGCTATTCCTTCAGGCAATCGTTTATATCCCGCTGCTTTTCATCATCCTGATTCCATGGCTTTGTCTGGCGCAGGTCAAGCTTGGGAGAATTCCTTTCTTCCCGGGGTTTTTCCAGGCAATGGCCTCGACCGGGTGGCTGGTTGCTTTTGGGCTTGTGGGCCTGGTAGTACTGTTTGTTGTGGTTCGTAGCTTGCTCCGATGATTTTCCGGCAGCTAGCTGCTCCCCGTTCCATCCAACATCGAGAATACATCGCTATGGAAAGCACTTTCGCCCAAGTCAAAGACCGGCTGCACAATCGTCGTTTTGCAGTCGCCAACAATGCCCAGGGCCTGTCTGGGACTGGCACAGTTTTCCATTACCAGGTCGATGGTGTTGCGATCACCCGCACCTACCAGGGTGGCCGGATTCGGACTGGCCACCAGGTGGGTCGAGTAACTGGCCCCGATACCATCGAGCTGCTTTACCACTGCATCACTAACGACGGCGAAATGCTCGCCGGTTAGTCACGTGGCAGGGTCATGGTCGATGATGCGGGGCGTACTACGCTCCATTTCGTATGGGGTTGGTTGTCGGGGGCTCAGGGTGGTGGGGAGTCAAACTACGTTGAAGTCGAAGCGGCGGATGCTCTGGTCAATTAAGCGAGGGTCGGCCATGAGCCCAGGCATGTAAGTAGAAATGCAGAAGTCGTCCGTACGGTTAGCAGCTGCTTCGGCGCAGTTCGTACATTATTCAGAGACGTTTCCTACAACTTCCATGCTTGCCCCACCACGCAATGTGAGGCTAAACCTCTGCGTCACGGTAAATCCCGTGACCGGGCGTAGGAACCCGTTGGTAAACTTGGCGCATGCACTAGGCGCCCCTGCACCACAGCTGGCGCTTTTTTGTGTCTGCCGTGCTGTGTCATGGCGGCTGTGTGTGGGCAGGCTTCGGCCTGGCCGGGTTTCCAAGTTTCCCGGTATTCCTACCCCGCACACAGCTGCCACCCAATCCCGTAGGAAGGATCGTGGCAGCTCCAACTAAAACTTGGAGCCTCATGCATGCTTACCTCAAGTCCAAGCAGGACCCTCGCATTCGTTCTCCACCGTCGTGCCTCGACAGTCCCCGGCTACGTCAGCGTCAGCCAATCCTGCTTTGTCTCCGTCCAACCGGAGGCACGCCATGACTGATCAAGAACGCCTATCCACCATCCAAAGCTACGCCTGGACCCTCGAACTGCTAGGCGAGGCCTTGGTCCAGCACGATGAAATGCTGGAGTGCGAACACAACCCGCAATTGAGCTTTCGCAACACGGCCGGTATCCATCAGGCGATTCGGATTATCAGCCGGTTGGCCAGTGAGCAGTGTGGGAAGGTGATGGAGCGGAACGGCCATGAGTTGGAGGGATAGGGGAGGTCTTTGATGAGTGATGGGCCAGATGTCGGGGTTGCAGCTGGCGCCTTCTGATGAGGCCGATGGTGGGTTATTCCTGCCAGGCCGGGGTATGGGGGCTGCTGCGCAGCCCATCGCAGGCAAGCCAGCTCCTACACGGACCGCATATGGCCTGGAGTGAGTGCGTTACTTGTGGCGAGCAATTTCCTACGAAACGCGCAGCCCTTTCGTATCCTCGAAAACTTGCGAAAACAGCCACCCAGGAATAAAGTCCCTCAGTCGCCGAAGCATCGGCGACGCGACCTTGGCCGGTCGGAATCGAAAGGCGCATCAGCGCCCAGTCTTCATCGCAGGCGCTTTTTTGTGCCCGCGATGTCGTGTTATGGCGGTGGTGCGCGGGACACCTTCGGGTGTGCCGGGCTCCTTTCGTCCCGGTCGGCCAACCCGCGTACTGCTGCCACCTTAACTTGCTTGGCCGCGAGCGGTGGCAGTTCCATCACGAAAGGAACTCATGCATGACCACCGTAAGTCCGTTACTGAACCTCGCATCCGATCTCCTCCGTCGTTCCTCGACGACCCTCAGCTATTTCACCGTCAGCCAATCCCGCTTCCTCTCCGCCCAACCGGAGGCACGCCATGACTGATCAAGAACGCCTCTCCACCATCCAAAGCTACGCCTGGACCCTCGAACTGCTCGGCGAGGCCCTGGTCCAGCATGACGAAATGCTGGAGTGCGAACACAACCCGGAATTGAGCTTTCGCAACACTGCCGGCATTCACCAAGCGATCCGGATCATCAGCCGATTGGCCAGTGAGCAGTGTGGGAAGGTGATGGAGCAGGGTGGTCAGGCCCCGGCTGATTAGGCTGGGCCTTTGCTGATTGGTGCTTCCTCCGCAGTGCGCCGCCGGCTAGCCGTTGAGCAGGCATCACGGTGGATGGCACGGGCTGCGCCCGTGTTCGCGGGCTCGCCCGCTCCCACAGGGAGCGTGCCAGGTCTCAGGCGTTGAGCAGGGCAGCTGCCGTACACCCGGTGTTTGGTGCGGAGGTATAGATTACTGGGGCTGCTTTGCAGCCCTTTCGCGACACAAGGCCGCTCCTACAAATGACCGCGTTGGGGCGGGTTGGGGATATTTTTGCAGGTATGGTGAATGGGGCTGCGGCGCAGCCCATCGCAGGCAAGCCAGCGCCTACACCGGCCGCATCGACCTCATGCCTTGTGTACTACCGGCGGTATGGGGTACCAAGAGGCGGACGATTCCCCGTCACGTTCAAGAAAAGGAAATCACAATGTCCAACCACCACTGGAATGACTGGGCCGGCGGATTGACGCTAGTCCTTCAGGCAATCGTTTATATCCCGCTGCTTTACATCCTCCTGATGCCATGGCTTTGCCTGGCGCTGGTCAAGCTTGGGAAAATTCCTTTCTTCCCGGGGTTTTTCCAGGCAATGGCCTCGACCGGGTGGCTGGTTGCTTCTGGGCTTGTGAGCCTGGTAGTACTGTTTGTTGTGGTTCGTAGCTTGGTCCGTTGATTTACCGGCAGCTAGCTGCCCCCAGTTCCATCCAACATCGAGAATACATCGCTATGGAAAGCACTTTCGCCCAAGTCAGAGACCGGCTGCACAATCGTCGTTTCGCCGTCGCCAACAATGCCCAGGGCCTGTCTGGCACTGGCACGGTTTTCCATTACCAGGTCGATGGTGTTGCGATCACCAGCACCTACCAGGGTGGCCGGATTCGGACCGGCCATCAGGTGGGCCGAGTAACTGGCCCCGATACCATCGAGCTGCTTTACCACTGCATCACTAACGACGGCGAAATGCTCGCCGGTTGGTCACGCGGCAGGGTCGGGGTCGATGATGCGGGGCGTACTAGGCTCCATTTCGTATGGGGTTGGTTGTCGGGGGCACAGGGTGGTGGGGAGTCAAACTACGTTGAAATCGAAGCGGCGGACGCTCTGGTCGATCAAGCGAGGGTCGGCCAAGGTGTTCAGCTCTGAACACCTTCTAAAAGCTTGACCGCCAACAAGCATCTACAGCGCGATCGCGTGAGCTTTGAGGTTCTGAGCAAGGCAGTTGCTCTGACAAGGGCCATGGCAGGTGTCGGTCTTGGTATTGGGACCTCTCCACAAGCCCCAGGCCCTTGGCAAGAATCGGCTGGAGTGCCGTCATCGCCGCCAGGGCCACGCTCGCAGTGGCCAAACGGCACAGCGATTAGGGTCGGTCTAAAAAAAGTCTTGATTTGGACCGATGGTATGCTACCGTTGTTTCACTGTCCTGAATGGGAGTGACCGAGTCGAAAAAACATGGATGGGCGAATCGATATTAAACGATCCAATAGAGCAGTTTGGTATATCAAGCACCGATATAACGGTGCAAAAAATGTGGAGGGTCTCAACTCATGAGAGTTGAAACAATAAGTTATCTAAAGCGTCACGCCGCCGACCTGCCTCTTGAGGAGCCATTGGTCGTTACGCAAAACGGTGTTCCCGCTTACGTTGTGGAGTCTTACGCCGATCGTAAGCGACGCGACGAAGCCATTGCCCTGGTCAAGCTGCTTGCTATCAGTTCGCGTGAGTACGCACAAGGCAAACATTGTTCTGCAGACGATCTAAAAGCCCGCTTGAGCAGGAGGTTTTCTGAAACTTGAAACAGGGCTTTAAATGATCACCTACGACATTCGTTTCACCGAAACTGCACAGCAAAGTATTGAAGACCAAGTCCGTTATCTGGCTGACTATCACGGAACGGAAACTGCCCTGCGAACGGTTTCAGCCTTGCTTGATGAGGTTGTCGCAAGGCTTTGTGCTGCTCCCCTTGGCTATCCGGTGAGTGACCAAGCCAGTGATCTTGGGGTACTGCATTATCGCGAGCTGAATACCAGCGGGTATCGTGTTTTTTATGAAGTTTACGATCAGGACAAATTCATCTCAGTAGGTCTGGTGCTCAGGCAAAAGCAAAGTGTAGAACTTCAGCTTGTTCGCTACTGCCTGGTACAGGCTTGGTAGTTTAATTGCTCGCCTTCTTCAGCCGCATTCTCCACGGGTGAACCCGCTCCTGACGAATGGGCGCTCGTTCAATTGCCAGGCATCACTTTCGGGTGGCCTTTTAGCCCCAGCAGTCAATACTCCTCTGTATATGCAGGCGTGTTCCTGGTGGCACGCGCCGCTGGGAGGTGTCAGGTGAACAAGCTAACAATCGTGGGCGCCGGCTTGGTCGGCGAGGCGGCGGCGCAGATCATCGCCCGGGACGAGTTGTGTCGTGAGCTGGTGCTGATGGACGTGCAGGGTGAGCTGGCGCAGGGCAAGGCGCTGGACGTGTGGCAGGCAGCCGTGGAATCAGGCTCCGATACCCGGGTTTACGGCGGGGCCAAGGCCGAAATGCTGGACGGCTCCGAGCTGGTGGTGATTACCGCAGGCGTGCCGCGCAAGCCCGGGCAGTCGCGCCAGGATGTACTGAGCATCAACCTGCCGATTCTCGACAGCATCATGGCCGACATCAAGCACAATGCCCCGGCAGCCACGGTGCTGGTGGTGTCCAACCCGGTCGACGTGCTCACCTACCGCGCCTGGAGCGTCAGCGGCCTTGGGCGCGACAAGGTGTTCGGGCAGGCGGGGGTGCTGGATACCGCGCGCATGAAGTGTTTCATCGCTGAACAGACCGGGTTTTCTGCTCGGGATATCACGGCGCTGGTGCTGGGCGGGCATGGCGACAGCATGGTGCCGCTGATGCGTTACTGCCAGATCGGCTCGGTGCCGCTGTCGCACTTCCTGTCCAGCGAGCAGATCGAACAGATTGTCGAGCGCACCCGTAAGGGCGGCGGTGAGATTCTGGGCTTGAAGAAGCTGGGCAGCGCCTGCGATGCGCCGGGTGTGGCCATCGCGCAGATGGTCGACGCCATCGCCAATGGCCGAAACCGCATCCTGCCGGCGGTGGCGATCCTGGAGGGCGAGTACGGGCGCGCGGACATTGCCATGGGCGTGCCCTGTGTACTGGCAGACCAAGGGTTGGCGCGGGTGATCGAGTTGCCACTGGATGCGCAGGAGCAGGCGATGTTCGACCATTCTGCGGATCAGGTGGCGCGGGATATTGCCGAGATGATGGCGCTTTGAGCGATCGGGATGGCGTTATCGCCGACGCGAAGGTAGGCGATAACGCCATTGGAAACTGCGGTCAGATCTCGGCCAGTTCCTGTGATAGCTCAGGGTGCTTGAGGATCAGGCGCAAAAGGCACAATACACCACCCGGAGGCACGAAGCGGCCCTGTTCCCAATCCCGCAGGGTGGCCACTGGCGTTGCGATGCGCTCGGCAAAAGAAGCCTGGGTCAGGCCGCATCGCTCGCGGGCCTGGCGCACCAGAATCTGCTCTGGGGTGGTTACCCGTCCGGCGCCCACCTTGGCTTCCTTGAGTGCTTGACGCAGGTCAGGGAGCGGTTCACCTGCATCGGCCTCGATGGCCTTGGCAATACTTTCAATATCACGCATTTCATACCACCTTGCTGATGTCGGCAGGGCTCATGTTGCTGCGCTCGGCCTTGGTATAAACAGTTAGCAACAGCACAATTTCATCTTCGTGCAGGTTGAAGTAAATCACTCGAGTACCGCTGGATTTACCGCAGCCAGAGCGATTCCAACGTATTTTTCTCGCGCCATCTGCACCGGGTATGACATCTCCTGCAAGCGGGTTGATCGCAATCCAGTCGATGAAAGCTACGCGCTCTTCTTCAGACCACAACCTGGCTGCCGCTTTCTGAAACGTGGGCGTCTCAATTACTGTGCGCATATGAATGTACGGGATTCCCTTATAGTTCGCAACACTAACCACGGATGCTCGGAGCGCATATCTCGACCTCTATGCCTGCCCCTGAACCTCATTGAGCGCGCGCCAAATACGCTCGTCTGCCCCATTCTCCGGTCCTGGTGGCAGGGCGGCATTACTCGCTGAATTGC
Organism: Pseudomonas putida S13.1.2; assembly: GCF_000498395.2. NCBI lineage: Bacteria > Pseudomonadati > Pseudomonadota > Gammaproteobacteria > Pseudomonadales > Pseudomonadaceae > Pseudomonas > Pseudomonas putida. The sequence goes on along the minus strand of NZ_CP010979.1, from coordinate 4,273,634 downwards.
GGGATATTCCCAAGGAGTCGTGAGAACAGATTTCTTCCCGAACCCTAGTGTGATCTGTCGCCCACTGATGTCGAAAACGCTCCTCTTCGGCTTGGGGGCGATTGTCTCTCTCGTGAGGGGAAGTTACCGGTCATGAAGGTTCCGTAACCCAGAACGCTCGGCATTAATTGTCACTCTGTATTTCGTCCACGTGGCATTGCGGGCAAGGTTCTAACCGGCAGCCTCGACCCCGCAACGCTGACATCGCCGCACCAGCCACCCCCAGCACGCGCGCGGCGATTAACCGGCTACTAGAAACTGTACCGGGCAGTCAGTTTCACGTTACGTGGGTCACCGTAGATGTCGTATGGGCTCCACCCACCGTTGGCGACGCTACTGTAGTAGGTACGGTCGAACAGGTTGTTGACGTTCACCTGCAGGTCCAGCTGCTCGCTGGCCTTGTAGCCTGCCACCAGGCCCACCACCGTGTACGAGCCCTGCTGGTTTTGCCATGCAGTAGCACCGGCGCCCCCAGAGGTACGGATGCGGCTCTGTTGGTAGATATCACCGCCAACGCGCCAGCGCTGCAGCTCGCCGGGCAGGTTGTAGATCGTGGACAGCTTGAATAGCTGGCGCGGTTTGGCACGGTCGAAGTCTTCGCCTTCGCGGGCCTTGTTGGCGTCGTTGACGTATTTTGTCTGGGTATAGGTGTAGCCGGCAGCCAGCTGCCAGTTGTCGGTCAGGGCGCCTTGAATTTCCAGGTCGATGCCCTTGCTGCGTACCAGGCCGGCCGCCTCGTAGCAGGCGCTGGCGGCGCCTGAACCGCAACCCTTGTTGTCAGGTAACTCTTGGGCGCGGTTCTTCTGGTCAATTTGAAAAACAGCCAGGCTGGCGTTCAGTGCGCCACCAAAGTACTCGCCCTTGATGCCCACTTCGTAGTTCTCACCGACCACAGGGTCGAGCACTTTTCTGTCCATGCCCTTGCTGGTCTGCGGCTTGAAAATATCTGTGTAGCTGACATAGACCGAGTGATGGGAGTCCAGGTCGTAGATCAGGCCGGCATAGCGGGTCAGGTTACGCGTGATCTTGTAGTTGCCTTCACTGTTTTCGCTGTCATCGAATTCATACCAGTCGAGACGGCCACCCAGAATCAGCGACAGTGGTTCAGTCAGGCGCAGGCGGCTGCTGGCATAAACGCTGTCCTGCGTGGTGGTCTCGGGCAGGCCGTCAGGGCCGGTAACGTAATCCGGTTTGGCATGACCACGGGGGTTCCATTCGAAGGGGTTGCTACCCGTGTCGATGTAGTCGCTCCAGGCCTTGCCAGAGCGATAGTCCAGCTGGCGCTTGCTGACGCCCAGGGTCAGGTCATGTGTCTGGCCGAGCAACTGGAAGGGGCCACTGAGTGCCAGGTCGTAGCCTTTTTCCTTTTGCTCCATGGCTTCTGTCCATAGATAGTGGCGATCGTATTCCCATACCGAAGAGGCCAATACGTCGGTGTCGGTTTTCGTCTGCATGGCCGCCAGGCGAAGCGACCAGTCGTTGGCGAAGGCATGCTCCAGGGTGGCGAAATAGCCGGTTGTGCGATTGTCCGAATATTCCCAGTCATGGCCCAGGAAGGTGTCGCGCGGCAGCCCGAGGTGGCCGCCGCCCCGGGCCATGGGCAACCCGCCCCAGATATAGTTGGTGTGGTTCTTCTGGCGGTAGGCCCCCAGCGTCAGGGTGGTGCTTTCGCTCAGGTCGGCGTCGACCACGCCGTAGAACAGGTCGTGATCACTCTCTACCGAATCACGGAAGCTTTTGGCGTCCTGCCGGGAGACCACGGTGCGGGCACGCAGGGTGCCGGTTTCATTGAGCGGGCCGCCGACATCCAGCGTGCCGGTGTAATCGTCCCAACTACCAGCACTGCCGGTGAGCGTGCCCTGAAATTCATGGGTGGGGCGCTTGCGAACCAGGTTGATAGCACCACCGGGGTTGCCGGCGCCTTGGGCCAGCCCGGTGGCCCCGCGTACGATCTCCACCCGGTCATACATGGCCAGGTTCGCTTCCCCACTGGGCAGGTAGGTCAGGAAGCTGGTGGGAAACCCGTCGTACATGATGTTGTCGACGTCAAAACCGCGGGCGCTGAAAGAAGGCCGCCCAGCGCCACCGGAGTTACTGAGAAAAATCCCCGGCGCACTTTTGACCACATCGCTGATAGTCGTCATGGCCTTGTCGTCCATGCGCTTGCGCGTAACCACGCTGACCGACTGCGGCGTTTCGCGCAGGCTCAGGGGCAGCTTGGTGGCAGTCTGCATTGTGCCGGTGGTGTAGGAGCCGCTGTTCTCGGTAGTTGCCGACAGGCCCTGCCCGGTAATGCTGGTAGCGCCCAGCTCCATGCCTGTGCCTGTAACCTGCGGTGTCAGCAGGTACAGACCATTGCCTTGTGGTGAAGCTTGCAGGCCTGTGCCCTGCAGCAGTTGGTGCAGGCCGTCTTGCACGCTGGTGGCGGCGTTCAGGCCAGGGCTGCGCAAACCTTCCACCAGCCCCGGTTCGATGGGCAGGGTGATACCCGCCTGGCTGGCGAACTCGGCGAGGACGCTGCTCAGGTTACCGGCTGGTACCTGAAAGGTACGGCTCTGCTGCGCGGTCTGCCCGGCGGCTTGCGCCCCAACTGCCGCCAGGCTGCCACCGGTGATGATCAGGCCCAGTGCAGCAGCATGCACTGCCCGCGCCAATGGTTGCATGCCCTGTGTCGTCGCCATGTGTTCGTCCCCGCCCTGTGAAAGTGATGTGCTTACGGAAGGGACACGCAGCTTCAGGAAAACACGACAACGATTCTTTTTACGCGTTGGCACGCGCGGTGAGGGTGACCCAGTAAGGCGTCCGGTAGTGGACATCCACCGGCAATGTCTGGCTTAGGGCGCGCAGAATCTGATCGGTGTCGCGCAACTGGAAGGTGCCGGAAATAAGCAACCCGGCCACGGCCGGATCGCACCGCAACAGGCCGGGTCGATAGCGCCCCAGCTCGCTGATGAAGTCATCCAGGCGTGTCTTTTCTACCCGCAGCACATGGCTGAGCCAGTCGAGATGATGCTGGGCCAGCGGCATGGGGGGCTGTGCAGCCTGGATGCTGACATGGGTTTGCTGGCCGGCAGCCAGGCGCACCAGGCCATCATCACCCGGTGACAACCGCGGGCGCACTTCCACAGCGCCCTCCAGTGCGGCGAGGAACGTGCTGCCTGGGTAATGACGCACTAGCAGACGGCAACCGAGCGTGGTGATTTGCGCTTCGGCGGTATCGACGATGAATGGGCGCCTTGCAGGCTCGCTCAGCACTTCGACCAGCATCTCACCGGTGATAAGGTGCACGCGGCGAGCACTGTCGTCGTAGGCGATATCGATGGCGCTGCCGGTATTCAGACGAATCTGCCCGCCATCCGGCAGGTGCACGGTGCGTAGCTCCCCGACGGCGGTGCGCGCGTCCGCCTGCCATTCGCGCCACGGCAGCCCTCGGTAGGCAGCGAGGCCAAGCGGAGCGGCGGCGATCAGCAGCGCAAGGGTTTTGAGCGCGTTCCGGCGTTCCAGGCTGCGCGGGCGCTCCAGGGCCGCCCGTGCGGGCTCACCGGTAAGCTGCTGGGCCCGGCTGCTGAAGCGCTCGGCCAGTTGCCAGGCGCGTTCGTGGTCAGTGTGCCGCGCTCGCCACTCGGCACCGGCCGCATGCTCTGCGGCGCCGGCGCTGCTGTTCTGCAAGCGCACGAACCAACTGGCCGCTTCACGGGCAATGCGCCGGTCGATGGGCGTATTACTCATGTTGCACGCACAGGCTGGCGAGCACTATGCATTCCTCAAACGCCCGCGCAAGGTGGCGTTGTACCGTGCGTACGCTGAGCTTGAGGCGGCTGGCAATCTCTTCTTGGGTATAACCTTCCAGCTGCGCCATCAGAAACGCTTGCCGGCTTTGGGCTGGCAGCAACGCAAGTACCTGGTCAACTTCGTCGAGGGCTTCGAGCACCAGCGCCTGATGTTCCAACGACGGTGCCAGTGCTTCCGGTGTTTCCGCCAGCGCGGCCAGATAGGCTTGTTCCAGTGACCGGCGGCGGTAGAAGTTGATGGTCAGGCGATTGGCAATGGTGGCCAGATAGGCGCGTGGAGCCGAGCAGTTCAGCGGTTCGCCAGCCGCACTGCAGAGAAGCCGCACGAACGTGTCCTGGGCCAGGTCTGCGGCATCGGCGGCACTGCCCAAGCGCTTGCGCAACCAACTCTGCAGCCAACTGTGATGGTGGCTGTAGAGCTGGTCGATGGCCTGATGCTGGTGGCGGTTTGCCGATGAAGTGGATTGCACGGGATAGATTGGATGTTAATGAGAATTCATCGCATTCTATCAGGATAGGGTCGCGCGCGTACAAGCAAAAGGTTCAGCTTCCCTGAACCTGCCTTTGCTCATCAGCCTCGCACTAATGCGGGGAGTACGCGCACATAAACCAGCTCACTCACCAGTTCCACCAGCGTCTGGGTAATCACTGCCGCTGCGGCCAGCCCGCGAATCCCCTCCGGCAACGCTAACGCCAGCGGCAACACCACCAGCGAATTACGCGTGGCGGCACTGAACGTTACCGAGCGTGCTGCGGTGGCCGGCAGGCGTAACAGCCGCGCCGCGATGAAGCCGAGCGCTGGCGCCAGCAGCATGAAACCGATGTACACCGGAATCACCGGCAGCAAGCGGTCGAAATCACGCAGTACCGTGGCAATCTGCGAAGCGATCACAACCACCAGCACCAAGGCCATCGCCGGCACGGGCAACCACGCCCAGGCGTCGTTCCAGGTCGCGACTGTGCGCGAGTGGCGGGCACCTAAGCTGGTGAGCACCGCAAGCAGCATGGGCACCACGATCAGCAGTACGAAGGCTTCCACGAACGGGGTGATGGAAATGGCCACGTTGTTGCTGTCTCCCAGCATCAGGGCCAGGTAGATCGGCAGCAGTGCCAATTGCACCAGCAATAGCACGGGGGTGGCGGCCAGGGTCAGGCGCGAGTCGCCTTTGCCGATGTGGGTGAACACCACCACGTAGTCGATGCAGGGTGTAAGCAGTACCAGCAGGGCGCCGACAAGGATCGCCGGGTGCTCGACTAACCCGCGGGTGATCGCCCAGACCAACAGCGGAACAAGAATGAAGTTGGCGAGCAGCAGCGCGCCGATGAAACGGCGATTACCCAGGCCCTGGCGCAGGTCGAGGAAGGGTATTTGCAGGAACATCGCGTACATCAGCACGGCAATGGCGGGGGTGACCAGGGCTTCCAGGTGGCGCGCGCTGTCGCTGGCCATCAAGCCGATGGCAACGGCTGCGAGCACGGCAGCGAAGTAGATCGGGATCTGGTGGGTCTCGAGTTGTTCTCTGGTCAAGGTGTGGCCTGTGGTTGGTAATGTGGAAGTAACTTGAATTGAGCCCAGGTAGTGAAGGCAAGCATATTACCTGTGGGAGCGGGTTCACCCGCGAACACCGGCGTAGCCGGTGCCATCCACCTCGTTGCCCTCTTCGCGGGTAAACCCGCTCCCACAGGGACCGCGACAGGTTAGCGAACCTGGTTCATGAAAAACAAAAAAGCCCGGCACTGGGCCGGGCTTCTTTACTTCAGGCTGGCGCCAATCAGTTGCCGTAAACCGGCAGCCTCTTGCAGATGGCCTTGACCTTCTCACGTACGGCGTCGATCACCGCTTCGTTGTTCAGGTCAGCCAGGATGTCGCAGATCCAGCCAGCCAGTTCCTTGCACTCGGCTTCCTTGAAACCACGGGTGGTGACGGCTGGGGTGCCGAAACGCAGGCCCGAGGTGACGAACGGCGAACGTGGGTCGTTCGGTACCGAGTTCTTGTTGACGGTGATGAAGGCTTTGCCCAAAGCGGCGTCAGCGTCCTTACCGGAGATTTCCTGCTTGATCAGCGACAGCAGGAACAGGTGGTTCTGGGTGCCACCGGACACCACGTCGAAGCCACGCTCGATGAATACGCTGGCCATGGCCTGGGCGTTTTTCACCACCTGCTGCTGGTAAGTCTTGAACTCAGGCTGCAGGGCTTCTTTGAAGCAGATGGCCTTGGCGGCGATGACGTGCTCCAGCGGGCCGCCCTGGGCGCCCGGGAAGACAGCCGAGTTCAGCTTCTTCTCGATGTCGGCGTTGGCACGGGCCAGGATCAGGCCGCCACGTGGACCGCGCAGGGTCTTGTGGGTGGTGGTGGTGACCACGTCGGCGAACGGAACAGGGTTCGGGTACACGCCAGCGGCAACCAGGCCGGCAACGTGGGCCATGTCGACGAACAGGTAGGCACCGACCTTGTCGGCAATGGCGCGGAAGCGGGCGAAGTCCAGAACCTGCGAGTAGGCCGAGAAGCCGGCAACGATCATTTTCGGCTTGTGCTCGACCGCCAGGCGCTCGACTTCGTCGTAGTCGATCAGGCCGTTGCCGTCGATGCCGTACTGGATGGCGTTGTACAGCTTGCCCGACGAGCTTACCGAAGCACCGTGGGTCAGGTGGCCACCGTGGGCCAGGCTCATGCCCAGGATGGTGTCACCGGCCGACAGCAGGGCCAGGTAGACAGCGGCGTTGGCCTGGGAGCCAGCGTGCGGCTGGACGTTGGCGTAATCGGCGCCGAACAGTTCCTTGGCACGGTCGATGGCCAGTTGCTCGACGATGTCGACGTACTCGCAACCACCGTAGTAACGCTTGCCCGGGTAGCCTTCGGCGTACTTGTTGGTCAGGACCGAGCCCTGAGCTTCCATGACTGCCGGGCTGGTGTAGTTTTCCGAAGCGATCAGCTCGATATGCTCTTCCTGGCGCAGGGCTTCTTGCTGCATGGCTTCGAAGAGCTCGGCGTCGTACTTGGCAATGGTCAAATCACGGCTGAACATGGCGGTCCTCAAGGATCGGGGTAGTTTGGGGGGGCATTCTAACCGATTGATTCGCAGCTGGCATATGAAGTGGCATCAAGTCGCGGACCAATGGGGCTCATGTTGCATCCCGCGCCGTGTCTGGGCTGGGTGGGTGCCGGAGCTGACTCTCAAGTCCATTTTTTTGGGCGCATATGGCCCCATCGCCGGCAAGCCAGCTCCCACAGGATTGGCGCTGGCCTTGAGGCTGATGCATCACTGGTGGGAGCTGGCTTGCCGGCGATGAGGCCAGTGCAGGTACCGCATCAATGGAACATGAACAGCGTTTCGTTGGAGAACTGCGCCTCAAACTGGTGTGCCGGCATCGGCCGCCCGAACAGGTAGCCCTGCACCTCGTCGCAGCCATGCTCGCGCAGGAACTCCAGCTGCTCGTGGGTTTCCACGCCCTCGGCGATTACCGCCAGGTTGAGGCTGTGGGCCATGGCGATGATCGCCCGGGCTATCTGCGCGTCCTGCTCGCCCTCGGGCAGGCCGTCGACGAAGGTGCGGTCGATCTTCAGCACGTCGATGGGGAACTGCTTGAGGTAGTTGAGCGATGAGTAGCCGGTGCCGAAGTCGTCCACCGCAATGCTCAGGCCGAGGTTTTTCAGGCTGGCCAGAATCTGCAGCGCCTCGTTCACCTCGCGCATCAGGATACTTTCGGTCAGCTCCAGCTCCAGGCAGGCCGGTGGCAGGCCGCTTTCTTCAAGAATGTTGGCAATCCGCGTGCCCAGCTGGCCGTCGGAGAACTGCCGTGCCGAAATGTTCACCGACACCTTCGGCACCCGCACCTTGGCCTTGTGCCAGGCCTTGAGCTGGCGGCTGGCCTCGCGCAGCACCCAGTCGCCCACGTCCACCACCAGGCCCAGTTCCTCGATCACCGGGATGAAGTCGCCCGGCGGCACCAGGCCCCGGGTGGGGTGGCGCCAGCGCAGCAGTGCTTCGGCGCCGGTCAGGCGCTTGCCATCGCCGCTGAACTGCGGCTGGTAGTAAAGGATGAACTCGTTCTGCTCCATGGCGTGGCGCAGGTCGCTTTCCAGCTCCAGGCGCTCCAAGGCGCTGGCGTTCATCTCGGCCTGGTAGAACTGGAAGTTGTTCTTGCCGCGTTCCTTGGCGTGGTACATGGCGGTGTCGGCGTTTTTCATCAGCTGGCTCAGCTCGCTGCCATCTTGCGGGCTGAGAGCGATGCCGATACTGGCCGTCACGAAGAACTCGCGGTTTTCCAGCACAAACGGCCGCACCAGGCTGCCGAGGATGTTCTCGGCCACGTGGATGGCGCGGTTCAGCGCCAGTTCGCGGCTGGCGCGCGGTTGCAGCAACAGGGTGAACTCGTCGCCGCCCATGCGCGCCACAGTGTCGTCGTCATCCACGCAGGCCAGCAGGCGCAGGGCCATGTCCTTGAGCATGCGGTCGCCGGCGGCATGGCCGAGGGAGTCGTTGATCGGCTTGAAACGGTCGAGGTCGAGGAACATCAGCACCACCCACGCCTTCTGCCGCTCGGCCTGCTGCAGCGCGTTGTACAGGCGGTCCTGGAACAGCGTGCGGTTGGGCAGGTGGGTGAGGGCGTCGTAGTAGGCCAGGCGGTGGATGCGCTGTTCGCTGGCCTTGCGCTCGCTGATGTCGGTGAAGAAGCACACGTAGCTGGCCAGGTCGCCTTCGTCGTCCAGTACCGCAGTAATGCCGACCCAGGCCGGGTAGTGGTCGCCGTCACGGCGCTTGAGCCACACCTCGCCCTCCCAACTGCCGCGCTGGTGCAGTTGCTTGACCACATAGCGCAGGTGGCCTTCCTGCTGTTCGTCGACGGTGAGCATGCCCGGCAATTGGTCGAGCACTTCACTGACGGCGTAACCGCTGACGCGGCTGAACGCCTCGTTGGCCTGCACGATATAACCGGCCGGGTCGGTGATGAGAATGGCCGAAGTGGAATGCTCGAACACCGTCGCGGCCATGCGCAGGTCTTTTTCGGCGCGGCGTTGCTGGCTGATGTCACGGCCTACCCCAAGCACACCCTCGAAGCGCTGGTCGTCGTCCCACACCAGCACCAGGCGCAGCTCGATTGGGATCTTGCGGCCATCGCCGCGCAGGCAGTCGAACACGAACAGCTGGGTCGGCAGCTGGCTGCGCAGTTGGGCCAGCTGAACCGGGTCGCTCATGGCCTTGCTCACGCGCTCCATCAGGCTGTAGATGCCGGTGAGTTGGGCCGGGTTGGCGATGATCGACTGCCAGCCGTTGGCAAAAATCCAGTCGGCCTGGTAGCCCAGCACGCTCTGCACCGAAGGGCTGACATAGTTGAGCTTGAGCAGGCTGTCGGTGGAGAAGATCACGTCGCTGATGCTTTCGGCGAGCATGCGGTAGCGCTGTTCGCTGTCGCGCAGCGACTGGCTGGCCTCTATCTGCACCGTCACGTCCTTGCCCACGCCGATGATGCGCGTTACCAGGCCTTCGGCGTCACGGGTCAGCACCTGCTCGCGGATGTCATAGCAGCGCCAGCCGCCATCACGGTGGCGAAAGCGTAACTGGCAGTGCAGCGGGTGGTCATGGCCGCTATCGCGCTGTTGCTGGCGCAGGGCCTGATAATGCGCGGCGTCTTCGGGGTGCAGCAGCAATTCCCAGAAGCGGTCGCCCATTTGTGCAAGCTCGGTGCGGTCGTAACCCAGGGTCTGGCCCAGGTGGCGATTGCTGAAGATCATCCGCTGGCTGAGCACGTCCTGCACGTACAGTTGGTCGGGGACGGTGCGCACCACGTCCGACCAGAAGCTTTCGCGCTCCAGCAGCGACAGCTCTACCTGCTTGCGGCTGGTGATGTCGCTGATGCTGAGAATGACCGCCTGGTAGTCGCGGCGCTGCTGCGGCAGGCGTGCCATCAGCCACAGGTGCAGCTCGCCGCCCAGTGGCGCCGGCAGGCGTACTTCCAGCTCCAGCAGTGGCCGTTGTTCGATCAGCGCGTCGATCAGTTGCATGCCGATGCTGTCGCGGCCATCGCCCGTGCCGTCGATCAGCCGCTGCCAGGCACCTTCGTGACAGTTGATGTTCAGCAACTGGCGCGCAACCTGGTTGACCTCGGTGATTTTCAGTTCCAGCAGCAGCGAGCGGCGCAGGTTCGGGTCCAGGGCCAGGCTGTGCTTGAGCGCGGCGCGGTTGCGCAGGTGGTAGCGGTCGAGCTGGCTGGGCAAGCTGGACAGGTCGAGTACACACAAGGCCACGCCGGTGCCTTCGAAAATTTCCTGGTAGCGCCGGCGGTCTTCCTGCAGCGCGCGCTGGCGGCGGCGCATGTTGATCAGGGCCAGCACCGGCAGCAGGGCGCAGAACAGCACCAGCAGGCACTTGCCGATCAGCGCAGGCAGCAGTTTTTGCTGGGTCAGTTGGGCGTCGAACAGGCCGCGCAGCTGCCAGGTGCTGTTGTCGATAAAGGCCAGCATCACGCTCTGTAGCGGCTCGCTGCCGGTGTCGGCCGGCGCGTGGCGTTGCAGTACCTCGCCGCTGCGGCTGTTTTCCAGCAGCCACAGGGGGTGGCCGGCGCCATCGAGGTGGACGGTGAGGGTGCGGTAGTAGTCCGGCGAAAGGCGCAGCAGCCAGAAGCCACGGTCCTGCTCGGGGGACTGACGCAGTAGCAGATAGAGGGTGCGGTTGTCGGCGGAATTGGTGAAGAAGTACGGGCGGCCCTGGTTCAGTGTGAGCAACTCGTCAAGCAACTTCCGGTCAGGGCTGCCGGCCAGGCTGTCGCCGCGCAGTTGCCCTGCGCTGTCCAGCCAGGCCACGCTCTGCAGGGCAGGCAGGCGCTCGCGCAAGGTATGCACAAGGCCCGGCAGGGCGTCGGGCGTCGGCGGATTGACGTAAGGCTGCACCACATTTACCGCCTGCTGCGCCTTGAACGCCATGTTCAGGCTCAGGTGGTCGGCCAGTTCCGCGGTGGCGTCCAGGCTTTGTTTGCGCAGGTCGGCCTGGGTGTGGTTGAACTGGGCAAAAAGCTGCCACAGCAGCAGGCCCAGCAGGATCAGGGCAAGCATCGCCAGCGCACCCTTGACCGACCCGCGCAGGGTAGCGGCGGGCGCCTGTGGCGCGGTACGCAATGTCGACGGATGAGTAAGGTTGGTCAAGCGTTGATCCTGCGATTGGGCTGGCGATGGCAGGGAAGCATCATGCACGGTGTATGCCGGTGTCTGGTGGCGCACAACGGTGGCGCACTATAAGGCCGGACACCCGAAACCGGCTAGCATGCCTAGGATTATGGCAAAGTGCCAGCCATGTTGACCGATGGTGCCGGCCCGGTGGTTCGGCAAGCCCCTGCAACCTGTGCGAGAATAGCGCCCGCTATACATGACAACGCATCGGAGATGTTCGGTTTTGGTTACTCACTTTTCCTCCAATGGCCTCGATTCCGCCTGTGGGCGCAGCAGTCAGACCCTTGTCAGCACTGCCGTGACCGAGGACGTATCCTGCAAGTCTTGCCAGCGCTCGCTGGTCAAACCTGACGCTGGCGCCAGCGCCAAGAGCAAAGCGCCCTCGCTGGCTGAACTGCGCAAGACCGCCAAGGCGGCAGCAGCGCCAACGCCGGCAGTGGCGGCGGTCAAGCCTGCTGCCAAGGTGGTCAGCACTGCGCCTGCGGCTGCCAAACCGGCCAAACCGGCCGAGCAGCAACCTGCCCGCAGCGGCGGCTTCAGCGTGAAGTCCGCCTGGGCCGCGCGCCTGGCCGGGCAGGGCGACCGTTGCCGGTTGCCGCGGGGCAAGGCCAAACAGCACCACGTCTGAGCCATCTCGGCTGCTGTGCCGGCCTCTTCGCGGCTAAAGCCGCTCCCACAGGGATATCACCGCCTTCAAGGGCAATGCAGTACCTGTGGGAGCGGCTTTAGCCGCGAAGAGGCCGGCAAAGGCAACAAATTCCCCCCAGGGACAACACCGATCCCACCCCACTCTCGACCCCTCCTATGCAACGCCGCGCGTTGGCGTAGAATGGTCGACTTTGTTCAATGACACCCGAACACGCATCCCCCTGGCCATGCTGCCTGGGCGATCGTCGATGTCTTTACCTATCTGAATTAGAGGGCTTGGTTTTGGCTCAATACGTCTACACCATGCATCGGCTGAGCAAGGTCGTGCCGCCGAAGCGGGAAATTCTCAAGAACATTTCCCTGTCGTTCTTCCCGGGCGCCAAGATTGGCGTGCTCGGCCTGAACGGCGCCGGTAAATCGACCCTGCTGCGGATCATGGCGGGCGTCGACAAGGAATTCGACGGCGAAGCCCGTCCGATGCCCGACATCAACGTTGGCTACCTGCCGCAGGAGCCACAACTGGACCCGACCAAGACCGTGCGTGAAGTGGTCGAGGAAGCGGTCAGCGTGATCAAGGACGCCCAGGCACGCCTGGACGAGGTCTACGCCGCCTACGCCGACCCGGATGCCGACTTCGACAAGCTGGCCGCCGAGCAGGCCAAGCTGGAAGCCATCCTGCAGGCCGCCGACGGCCACAACCTGGAGCGCCAGCTGGACGTCGCCGCCGACGCCCTGCGCCTGCCGGCCTGGGACGCAAAAATCGAGCACCTGTCCGGTGGTGAAAAGCGCCGTGTGGCCCTGTGCCGCCTGCTGCTGTCGGCCCCCGACATGCTGCTGCTCGACGAACCGACCAACCACCTGGATGCCGATTCGGTGGCGTGGCTTGAGCGCTTCCTGCACGACTTCCCGGGCACCGTGGTAGCCATTACCCACGACCGTTACTTCCTCGACAACGTCGCTGGCTGGATCCTGGAACTGGACCGCGGCGCCGGCATCCCGTACGAAGGCAACTACTCGGGCTGGCTGGAAGCCAAGTCGGACCGCTTGGCGCAGGAATCCAAGCAGCAGAGCGCCCACGAGAAGGCCATGAAAGAGGAACTGGAATGGGTGCGCAAAGGCGCCAAGGCTCGCCAGTCCAAATCCAAGGCCCGTCTGCAGCGCTTCGAAGAAATGCAGTCGCAGGAATTCCAGAAACGCAGCGAGACCAACGAGATCTACATCCCGGCTGGTCCGCGCCTGGGCGACAAGGTCATCGAGTTCAAGAACGTCTCCAAAGGCTACGGCGACCGCGTGCTGATCGACAACCTGTCGTTCGCCATGCCAAAAGGCGCCATCGTCGGCGTGATCGGTGGTAACGGTGCCGGTAAGTCGACCCTGTTCCGCATGCTGATGGGCAAGGAACAGCCGGACTCGGGCAGCATCGAGATCGGTGAAACCGTGCAACTGGCCTGCGTGGACCAGAGCCGCGAAGACCTGGACGGCGCCAAGACCGTGTTCCAGCAGATTTCTGACGGTTCCGACCAGATCCGCATCGGCAACTACGAGATCCCGTCGCGTACCTACGTTGGCCGCTTCAACTTCAAGGGTGGCGACCAGCAGAAGTTCGTCAAGGACCTGTCCGGTGGTGAGCGTGGCCGCCTGCACCTGGCCCTGACCCTGAAGGAGGGCGGTAACGTCCTGCTGCTCGACGAACCGTCCAACGACCTCGACGTCGAAACCCTTCGTTCGCTGGAAGAAGCCCTGCTGGACTTCCCGGGCGCTGCGATCGTGATTTCCCACGACCGTTGGTTCCTGGACCGTGTGGCTACCCACATCCTGGCGTACGAAGACGACTCGAACGTGGTGTTCTTCGAAGGCAACTACACCGAGTACGAAGCCGACCGCAAGAAGCGCCTGGGCGATGCAGCTGCCCAGCCGCACCGTGTACGGCACAAGAAACTGGCCCAGTAAGCCGGTTTTCTGATGCACAAGAATGGGGCCCTTGGTGGCCCCATTTTCGTGCCTGGCTCAATCGGGAAAACAGCTGATCGAGCGCGTGCTTTGTATACACTTATATAAAACGCACCAAATAATTTCAAAAAAACGACATTTCGCCCTATTCCAGTGCGATTGCTTCTTGGTACATTCGAAAAAAAACCAATAAGTCCAATCCTCTTGGTGAGATGTCTACCATGATCGAATCTGTCGACCATTTCCTTGCACGCCTACAACAGCGTGACCCCGGCCAACCGGAATTCCACCAAGCGGTGGAAGAGGTGCTACGCACTTTGTGGCCGTTCCTTGAAGCCAACCCCCACTACCTGCAATCGGGCATCCTCGAGCGTATGGTCGAGCCTGAGCGCGCGGTGCTGTTCCGCGTTTCCTGGGTCGATGACCAGGGCAAGGTGCAGGTCAACCGCGGCTACCGCATCCAGATGAGCAGCGCCATCGGCCCGTACAAGGGCGGCCTGCGCTTCCACCCGTCGGTGAACCTCAGCGTGCTGAAGTTCCTGGCCTTTGAGCAGGTGTTCAAGAACTCCCTGACCTCGCTGCCCATGGGCGGCGGCAAGGGCGGCTCGGACTTCGACCCTAAAGGCAAGAGCGACGCCGAAGTGATGCGCTTCTGTCAGGCGTTCATGAGCGAGCTGTACCGTCACATTGGCGCTGACTGCGACGTACCGGCCGGTGACATCGGCGTGGGCGCCCGCGAAATCGGCTTCATGTTTGGCCAGTACAAGCGCCTGGCCAACCAGTTCACGTCGGTGCTGACCGGTAAAGGCATGACCTACGGCGGCAGCCTGATCCGCCCGGAAGCCACCGGCTTCGGCTGCGTGTACTTCGCCGAAGAAATGCTCAAGCGCCAGGGCAAGCGCATTGACGGCCGCCGCGTGGCGGTTTCCGGCTCGGGCAACGTGGCCCAGTATGCGGCGCGTAAAGTGATGGACCTGGGCGGCAAGGTGATCTCGTTGTCCGACTCCGAAGGCACCCTGTACGCCGAAGCCGGCCTGACCGATGCCCAGTGGGACGCGTTGATGGAGCTGAAGAACGTCAAGCGCGGCCGCATCAGCGAGCTGGCCGGGCAGTTCGGCCTTGAGTTCCGCAAGGGCCAGACTCCGTGGAGCCTGCCGTGCGACATCGCCTTGCCGTGCGCCACGCAGAACGAACTGGGCGCCGAAGACGCCCGCACGCTGCTGCGCAATGGCTGCATCTGCGTGGCCGAAGGCGCCAACATGCCGACCACCCTCGAAGCTGTGGATATCTTCCTGGACGCCGGCATCCTGTATGCCCCGGGCAAAGCCTCCAACGCCGGTGGCGTGGCTGTGTCGGGCCTGGAAATGTCGCAGAACGCCATGCGCCTGCTGTGGACTGCCGGTGAAGTAGACAGCAAGCTGCACAACATCATGCAGTCGATTCACCATGCCTGCGTGCACTATGGTGAAGAGGCCGATGGCCGTATCAACTACGTCAAAGGTGCGAACATCGCAGGCTTTGTGAAGGTGGCTGATGCGATGCTGGCCCAAGGCGTAGTCTGACCTGAAGCCGCAGGGGGCCGCTTTGCGGCCCATCGCGACACAAGGCCGCTCCTACAGGATCGCGCGATCATTCAGGTTGTCGCGGCCCCTGTGTAGGAGCGGCCTTGTGTCGCGATGGGCTGCAAAGCAGCCCACTTGGCCCTCAATGTTCACCCTCGACCTCGATCCCGACCACTTCAATCACCTGATCCCCCACCGGCCGCCGCCAAACCACTTCATCCCCAGGCCCCGCGCCCAGCAAAGCCCGCCCAAGCGGCGAACCCCAGTTGATCAACCCCCGCCCGGCATCCGCTTCATCCTCGCCCACCAGTTGCACCACCTGCTCCTGGTCCTGCGCATCGACAAACCGCACCCGGCTACCAATCTGCACCTTGCTGCGTGAAGTGGCTGCCGGCACTACCTGGGCACTCTGCACTCGCGCACTGAAGTAACGCAGGTCCCGTTCGGTATCGGCCAGCCGCTGCTTGTCGCCACGTTCGCCCTGCGCCTGCAGTTCGCTGCGCAAGGCATTCAGCTCGGCCACGCGCATTTGCAACTGGCGCAGGCCGTTGGCGGTGACGTAGTTGGGTTGTTCGCTGACGCGTCGCTCCACCGGCTGGTCGGCCTGGGCGGCAGCCTGGTCTTCGTTGACGAATGCTCGGCTCATGCAGGGCCTCCTATGTGCAGGAGACCATCATGGCCGGCCGCCGGTTTCAAGGAATGTCCGTTTGCGACTCAGTTGTGGCGATAAGCCTTGGCGGCGCCACGGTCCTTTTCCTGCTCCCAATCGCGGTCGCGCTGGTCCCAGAAGCGCTCGTGGTACTCGCGCTGTTCTTCACTGTTCTGCATGGCATGGCACTGGCGGAAGCCGTCGTCCCAGCCGGTTTCGTACTGGCGCTCGTGCAGGTAGCGCGGCACGTTCTTGCTGAAGCCGCCCACCATCAGCCCGGCCGCCTGCCGGCCGCTGCTGCAGCCGTCCTGAAAGCCATCGGCATAGGCAGGGGGATAACCGTGGTTGAGCATCTGCTCGTGGGTGGTTTCGCAACCTGACAGCAACAACGCAACGCACACGCCGAACCAGTACCGCGACATGACCACCAGACCCTCCCGTAGATAGTGGAAAGTCTAGGCGGCCATTTGTCGGGGACGTGTCAAAACAGTGTCAAAGAGTTGGTTGGATACACAGTTTCCAGTCTGACGCGCTGTCTGTAGGAGCGGCCTTGTGTCGCGATCGGGCCGCAACGCGGCCCCAGAATTTTAGCGATGATGCATATATTGCTGGGGCCGCTTTGCGGCCCGATCGCGACACAAGGCCGCTCCTACAAAAAGCGCGCAGGCCCGACCAGCTAGTAGTGATACCACTTCAGTTCCAGCATCACTTCGTTCTGCGCCGTAGCCAGGTGGCTGAACTCGCGCGAAGCGCTCAACCGCAGCCCCAGGTTCTGGCTGAGCTCCCACTGCTGGTTCAGGCTCACACTGCGCCGCACTTCGCCATTGGTGAAGTAATCACCCTTGGCCTCCAGCGTCATGTTGCCCAAGCCGTTGCGCCACAGCAGCCCGCCATTGAACCCTGCCGCCGGGGCGATGAACTGGGCGAAGTCGTTGTGATGCTCGACCCGCACCGTACCCAGGGCAAAACCCAGCAACCCGTCGGCCAGTTGCCAAGTGCCACCGGCGCCGCCGTTCACGTGGCTTACCAGCACCTCGTCATCATGCTTGCCCGGCACCCGCTCCAGGCCGCCGGCCACCTGCCACGACCAGGGTTTGAGCAGCTCGTTACGAGGTGTCAGCGAGCGAATGGTGGCCAGGTCCAGGCGCTGCACCTGCCAGTCATTACCCTCGTACTGGCGCACCTTCAGCTGCAGGATCTCGATTTGCGCACCCAGCGGGAAGCCGTAGGCATTGTCGTTCAGGTCGTGGTAGGCCATGCGCAGGCCGTACTCGGCGTAGGCGCGGTCTTCACGGGTGCCCACGCCCAACTGCCAGGTGCGTGAGTCATGGCCATCCTCGGGCAGGCCAGGGCGCTCGATCTGCAAGGGCGGCGGCGGGTTGCTGTTGATCGCCCGCAGCAGCTCGAAGCTGCGCTTGGCTTGCCCTGGGTCGCGTTCCTGGCCGTTGGCCCGGTAGCGCTCAAGGCGATACGCGGCATCTTGCACCAATGCCTGGCGTTCGCGGGGCAGGGCCTTGAATTCGGGGCTTTGCAACTGTGCGGTGTTGGCACTCACGGCCAGTACCTGGCGCTTTTCGTTGTGGTCGAGCGGCTCCGCACGGGCCAGCAACTCACGTTCGCGGGAAGGTCGGTAAACCTCGCTGGCGACCAGGCCGGACTGTTTCACGGCCTTGACCGTATCGGTCGGGATGGCGGTCAGCGGGAACTGCGAGGTCAGGTCCAGGCTCGGCCGGGCCACTTGCAGCAGCTCCAGCAGGCGATACGAGCAGTTTTCGTCGAAAAAGAAGTAGTCGAACTGGATCTGCTTGAGTTCCCACACATGCTCGACCATGCGCCCGGTTTCTTCGGGGGTGAGGTCCAGCTGGTATTCCCACAGGTCGCGGTTTTCCAGGCTGCGGTATTCGGACAGTTTTTCCTGGTAGGGCATCAGCGCGAACAGCCCTGGGTAGCCGCCCATCAGGCCCTTCCAGGCGTACAGGATGCTGTTGTCGCTGCCTTCAATGTAGGCGCCGAAGTTGATCGCGTAGCTCAGCAGCGTGGTGTCGTCGTTGCGCGTGCTGGACTGGTCGATGCGCAGCAGGGTGTGGCCGAACATCGACGACGGGCTGTTCAGGTAGGCCGCCGGGAAGATCAACGCGGCGTTGTGCGGGTCGATCGACTTGTACCAGGTCTTGAATTCCTGGCAGTCCGGCTGCGGCAAGCCTTGCAGGTCAAGCTGTTCGCGCAGCCAGCGGGTGCGCGCGGGGAATACGCACTGCGCGTGCTTGTCGCCGAGGCTGGCCGGGGCATACAGCGCATCGACCGTAGCCTTGAGTTCTTGATCCGGGTGGTGCGCACCGTCTTCGGCGAGGAAGAAGGCATCATCGTCCACATAGCTACGCCAGCCGCCGAGCTTGGCGGTTTCGTAGTGACCAATGGCGAGCCAGTAAGGGGTATTGGCCAGTTGCTGGAGACGGCCTTGATCCAGCACGGGCGCGGCATGAACAGGGGCGCAGGCACACAGCGCCAGGGAAGCGAGGCGTTTGAGCATATCGGGCAACTACTTCTTCACGATGCCGAAAAAGGCGAAACCCGCCCCCGTGGGGGGCGGGAACAGCAGTGCTTAGGCCTCGGTAGCGTATTTGGCCAGGCGTGGGTCGCTCTTCAGAACGGCCAGGGTGTTGGTGTGGACAGTTTCGGCAGTGACATCGGCGCTGCTGAAGATCTGGTTGAAGTGCTGGTGGGTAACCGAGTTGAAGTAGACGCGGTCTTCCGGGGCCACGCCAAGCACTACGGCATAGGTGGTCAGTGCTTCGCCCTGGCCCATGGCCATGTCTTCGGACAGCTCGTTCATCATGCCGTTCATGGCAAACCAGGACTTGCCGCCGTAGGTCAGCGAAGCCTTGGTCGAGCAGCCGTTGGTGCCGGAGGTCATGCCGAAGGTGGCGTTACCGGAAGTGCCGTTGGTGGTAGAAGCCAGGAAGTGTGCCGGAGTGCCACGCTGGCCTTCGAACAGCATGTTGCCCCAGCCGCAGTTCGGGCCGCCTGGCGCTTCGGCCATGGCGTTCAGCGAGACCACGGTGAACAGAGTACCCAGAAGAATCCGTTTCATAGCATTTGTTCTCTTTGTCTTAACCAAGGGTCAGGGTTTCTGGCAACTCGGTTGCCAGGTCGGGAAAGCTTTTCACCCACCCGCGCAGCTTGGAGTTTAGGCACGATCTAAAGGTTGCGTTGTTGATTGCGAAAAATTTGCTGTTACATGACCTGCACGGGCTGCGACCTGCCGCGATATAAAGTCCCGTAGAGCCTTGCAAGGCGCGCTGGGGCAGCGCCAGAATGCTGCTCATCTGCCCGCCGAAGTAAGGAAACCCAATGCCCGATCCTGTCGCTGCGCGCCTGCGTCTCGCGCCTGAAGCCCTGACCCGGCGTTTCTCCCCCGAGCAGTTTGCCTTTACCCATACCGACGATCTGGAGCCGTTTCGCGGAGTACTGGGCCAGGAACGTGCTGTCGAGGCCCTGCAGTTCGGCGTGGCCATGCCCCGCCCTGGTTACAACGTATACGTGATGGGCGAGCCCGGCACCGGGCGCTTCTCGTTCGTCAAGCGCTACCTCAAGGCCGAGGGCAAGCGCCAGCACACCCCGGCCGACTGGGTCTACGTCAACCACTTCGATGACACCCGCGAGCCCCGCGCCTTGGAGTTGCCGTCGGGCAGCGCCGCCGAGTTCATCAGCGACATGGGCGGATTGATCGACAACCTGCTGTCCACCTTCCCGGCAGTGTTCGAGCACCCGTCGTACCAACAGAAGAAAGGCGCCATCGACCGTGCCTTCAACCAGCGCTATGACCGCGCCCTGGATGTGATCGAGCGGGCCTCGCTGGAAAAGGACGTGGCCTTGTACCGCGACGCCAGCAACGTCGCCTTCACCCCGATGGCTGACGGCAAGGCGCTGGACGAAGCCGAGTTCGCCCAGCTGCCGGAAGCGGTGCGCGAGCAGTTCCACGAAGACATTGCCTCGCTCGAGGAACAGCTGAACGAAGAGCTGGCCAGCCTGCCGCAATGGAAGCGCGAGTCGAACAACCAGCTGCGCCAGCTCAACGAAGAAACCATCACCCTGGCCTTGCAGCCGTTGCTGGCGCCGCTGTCGGAAAAGTACGCCGAGAACGCAGCGGTGTGCGCCTACCTGCAGTCGGTGCAGTTGAACCTGCTGCGCACCGTGGTCGAGCAACTGGTCGACGACAGCAAGACCGACGCCGCTGCGCGCAAGCTGCTGGAAGAGCAGTACGCCCCAAGCCTGGTGGTCGGCCACCATGCCGCCGGTGGCGCGCCAGTGGTGTTTGAGCCGCACCCGACTTACGACAACCTGTTCGGCCGCATCGAATACAGCACCGACCAGGGCGCGCTGTACACCTCGTACCGCCAGCTGCGCCCAGGCGCGTTGCACCGTGCCAACGGCGGCTTCCTGATTCTTGAAGCCGAGAAAATGCTGGGCGAGCCGTTTGTGTGGGATGCGCTCAAGCGTGCGCTGCAGTCGCGCAAGCTGAAGATGGAGTCACCGATCGGTGAGCTGGGCCGTGTGGCCAGCGTCAGCCTTCAGCCGCAGATGATTCCGCTGAACGTGAAACTGGTGATCATCGGCTCACGCCAGCTGTACTACGCGCTGCAGGACCACGACCCGGACTTCCAGGAGATGTTCCGCGTGCTGGTGGACTTCGACGAAGACATGCCCATGGTCGACGAGAACCTGGAGCAGTTCGCCCAGCTGTTGCGTACCCGTACCAACGAAGAGGGCATGGCGCCGCTGACCAGTGACGCGGTAGCACGCCTGGCCACCTACAGCGCCCGCCTGGCAGAAAACCAGTCACGCCTGTCGGCGCGTATCGGCGACTTGTTCCAGCTGGTCAGCGAAGCCGATTTCATCCGTCAGCTGGCCAGTGACGAAATGACCGACGCCGGGCACATCGAACGTGCGCTCAAGGCCAAGGCCACCCGCACCGGGCGTGTTTCGCAACGGGTGCTGGACGACATGCTGGCCGGCATCATCCTGATCGATACCGAAGGGGCGGCCATCGGCAAGTGCAACGGCCTGACCGTGCTGGAAGTGGGCGACTCGGCGTTCGGTATGCCGGCGCGTATCTCTGCCACCGTGTACCCGGGCGGCAGCGGCATTGTCGACATCGAACGCGAGGTCAACCTTGGCCAGCCGATCCACTCCAAGGGTGTGATGATCCTCACCGGATACCTGGGCAGCCGCTATGCCCAGGAGTTCCCGCTGGCGATTTCCGCGAGCATCGCCCTGGAGCAGTCCTACGGCTATGTGGACGGTGACAGCGCCTCGCTGGGCGAAGCCTGCACACTGATCTCGGCCTTGTCGCGCACGCCGCTCAAGCAGTGCTTCGCCATCACCGGTTCCATCAACCAGTTTGGTGAGGTGCAGGCCGTGGGTGGGGTCAACGAGAAGATCGAGGGCTTCTTCCGCCTGTGCGAGGCGCGTGGCCTGACCGGCGAGCAGGGGGTGATCATCCCGCGTGCCAACGTCGCCACCCTGATGCTCGACGAGCGCGTGCTGCAGGCCGTGGAGAACGGCATGTTCCACGTTTATGCGGTCAGCCAGGCTGATGAGGCACTGAGCCTGCTGGTGGGCGAGGAGGCCGGGGTGCCCGATGAGCAGGGGCAGTTTACCGAGGGCAGCGTCAACGCCCGTGTGGTGGAACGGCTGCGTGAAATCGCCGAAATGATCAGCGAGGAAGACATCGAGAAGGCAGAAAAGGAACGCCTGGAAGAGGTGATTGCCCAGGCCAAGCCGGCCTGAGTCAATAAACCGGCGCTGGCGGCGATGTGCTACCGTTCAGCGCCGGTATTCCATCTTCCGGTACTGTTATTCTATGCTGGAACTTAAGGACAGTATCAGCGTTCAGGATGGAAACAGCCTGGTGTTCAGGCTGAACAAGGCTTATTGGAGGGGACGCGGCCATGCGCAACCTCAGCCTCACACGCCAGTGCCTGGGCCTGGTGACCCGCATCGAATGCAGCATCCGCCCACTGGCCGGGGACAACGGCATGTGGACCTTACTGTTCGCCGCCGGCATGGCCGGTGAGCAACCTTCCGCGATCAAGGCTCAAGGGCCGTTTCATGGGCCGTTGGTGGCCGAATCGGTGCTCAACGCCATTGTCGACAGCCTGACCTTGCATGGCTATCAGGTATCCGAAGACCCGCAGATCTGGTGCTTGCACCTGCAGGCGCAGTTGCGGCGGATCAACGGCGAGCGGTGCCGGAACCTGGGGGATTACCAGTTTCATCCTGAGACCTGAACCATTGCCGGGGCCGCTTTGCGGCCCATCGCGACACAAGGCCGCTCCTATGTATGGACTCGCCCACACTGTCTAGCTGCTTTTGAACATAGGAACCCGGTTGCATCTATGTATCAGGCCTATTCGAGGAAGCTTTTCGCTTCTGGCCAACATCGTGGTGAGCTCGCAGTGTGCCGTTTACATTGAGGCCATTACGTTAGGCCTGTAGGAGCGGAGGCATCTGTCTGCGACGGTCTTACCTAGGGTCAATGTTCACTAGCAGGGGTTGGAGCGCTCAGCGCCCCGGTGGCATTGCTCGGTTGGTCAGAGGCTCATAGCAGCCTCCGGGTTGTTGTTCGGTTTGCGTTGGTAGACCTGATTGCTCTGTAACAGAGCCCAGATAATGCGCAGATTTCGATTAGCCAGTCTGATCGCCGCCTCCTTGCGTCCAAGGCGGGATAGCCAGCGCAAGAGGCGGCGATCGTCTGGCTGATCGGAATCAGGTCTTAGCTGACTCAAGACAGCATGCGCGCCCTGGATCATCAGGCTGCGTATGTAGCCGTCACCTCGCTTGCTCATTCTGCCCAGCCTGATTTTGTTTCCGCTACTGTGCTGGTCCGGCACGATACCGAAGAAGGCGGAATACATTCGGCCACTCGCGAAGCGGCTGGGTTCGGTCTGTTTTGCCACGATCGCCGTGGCGATGATTGGGCCAACGCCACGAATGGTGATCAGCCGCTGTGCCACCTTATCTTGCTGGGCTGTCACTTCGAGCCGTCCACTCAGCGCCGCAATGCGTTCACCTAAAGACAGCCAGTCAGTCAGCAGCTCATCAAGCAACTCGCGCAACAAGTCGGGCAGAGGCAAGGAGGCATCCTCAAGCGCCCGCGGTACCTGCTGACTGATCGCGGCATCGCCTTGAGGCATGGATACGCCATGCTCAAGCAGCAGGCCACGTATCTGATTGCCCAGCGCTGTATGCCGCTTGATGTTGCCGCGCCGGATGCGATGCAGTGCTTGAATAGCCAGCGCTGTGGTGCTCTTGATCGGTACGGAGGCAATGCTGGTATCGCGACCGGCACGCAGAATGGCATGGGCATCGTTACGGTCGTTCTTCGCGCCGCTACGGTGTTCGGCGACGCGTTGCGCAGGCAGGATGCGAACCGGATTACCTTTGGTTTGCAGCAGCCTGGCCCAGGCTTGTGCACCTGGACCGCACTCCATCAAGACGGCCACGGTCGTTGGCAGCCTGATCAGGAAGTCATGGAATGCTTGACGGGATTTGATGCGATCTTCGTAGATCACCCGACCAGTAGCGTCCTCGCCTGCCAACTGGAAGACCTGTTTGGCCAGGTCTACGCAGATGGTTGTGCAAAGTTCCACATCGGTGGAAGACAGGGAATCGTGCTTCGAACTATGCTTTTTCATGGTCTCGCCCTCGCTGCCGTTGGCTTCTTCGAACGCCACCGTGGCACTGTGATGCCTCGGCGGGGGCGAGTCCATCGATTACAGGAAATCGCGGTCCCCTGTAGGAGCAGCCTTGCGCTGCGAATGGGCTGCAAAGCAGCCCCGATTCACCGGGCTTTTGCTGTAACAGGTGGCTGGCTATACTCGCTGTCGTTTTTTTAGTCACCTGACGAGTCCCAAACCCTCCATGGAACGTATTCTCGAAAACGCGATGTATGCCTCGCGCTGGCTGCTCGCCCCCATCTACTTCGGCCTGTCCCTGGGCCTGCTGGCCCTGGCGCTGAAATTCTTCCAGGAAGTGGTCCACGTCCTGCCCAACGTCTTTGCCCTGAGCGAAGCTGACCTGATCCTGGTGATCCTCTCGCTGATCGACATGTCGCTGGTGGGTGGCCTGCTGGTGATGGTGATGATCTCCGGCTACGAGAACTTCGTCTCGCAGCTGGACATCGACGACAGCAAGGAAAAGCTCAACTGGCTGGGCAAGATGGACTCCTCGTCGCTGAAGATGAAGGTGGCTGCGTCGATCGTGGCGATTTCGTCCATTCACCTGCTGCGGGTGTTCATGGATGCGCAGAACATCTCCACCGACTACCTGATGTGGTACGTGATCATCCACATGACCTTTGTGGTTTCGGCGTTCTGCATGGGCTACCTGGACAAGCTGACCAAGCACTGAGCCCGGTTGTTGCCTGCACCGCCCGTCTGTTGCAAAACGGACGGGCGGTGTCGTTTCTGGCTTGTGCTTTAGGCTCGCCTGTACGAAAAATGAGCACTCATGCGTGGTTCTCATCGCGAGGTGCTTACATGAACCTGCATCAGCTCAATCTCGAGGCCAGGGCTGGCCATGTCGACGAAGTGAATCTGATCGCCATCGAAGGCGGCGATTACCTCATTGAAGCCCGGCTCAAAGGCCGCGCGCACCCGCTGTCTGACACCCGTGGCGAGCGCTTGCGCGTGCACTCGGTGGAGGATGCCCGCAAGTTGCTGCAAACCATCCCCATGGTCTCGATGAACCTGGTGCACTGGTCGGTGCAGGACGAAATGTGCGGCATGGGTTCGCACCCGGAAGAAGACCTCAAGGTGCCGATTTCCCAGCGTTCGGCCTGGTAGCTGCTCGCAGCTTCCCAGTGTGCTAGGCTGCTCGCCCTTTTCATCAAGGGCGCGGCTGCACTGCGCCCTGCAGTGGAGCACGACAATGTCCGAACTCAATCTGTCTACCGACGAAACGCGCGTCAGCTACGGTATCGGCCGTCAGCTGGGCGGCCAGCTGCGCGACAACCCGCCACCAGGCGTAAGCCTGGAAGCCATCCTGGCCGGCCTGACCGACGCCTTCAACGGCGCCGACAGCCGCGTCAGCGAAGCCGACCTGTCGGCCAGCTTCAAAGTGATCCGCGACATCATGCAAGCCGAAGCGGCTGCCAAGGCAGAAGCTGCTGCTGGCGCTGGCAAGGAATTCCTGGCCGAAAACGCCAAGCGTGATGGCATCACCACCCTGGCTTCGGGCCTGCAGTTCGAAGTACTGACCGCAGGCGAAGGCGCCAAGCCGACCCGCGAAGACAACGTGCGCACGCACTACCACGGCACGCTGATCGACGGCACCGTGTTCGACAGCTCCTACGAGCGTGGCCAGCCGGCTGAATTCCCGGTAGGTGGCGTGATTGCTGGCTGGACCGAAGCCCTGCAGCTGATGAACGCTGGCAGCAAATGGCGCCTGTACGTGCCAAGCGAGCTGGCCTACGGCGCCCAAGGCGTTGGCAGCATCCCGCCGCACAGCGTGCTGGTGTTCGACGTCGAGCTGCTCGACGTTCTGTAATACCGCTGGGGCCGCGTTGCGGCCCATTCGCGGCACAAGGCCGCTCCTACAGGAATATGCGATCCCTCGGCGGGATGCGTTCCCTGTAGCAGCGGCCTTGCGCCGCGATCGAGGGCGAAGCCCTCGCCAGGGCCCTCAGTTCCAGTCTGTTCCCATCGGGCGCAATGCCCGCGCATAGCAGAACAGAAACAGGTTGCGCACCAGCTCCTTCAGCACCCCCGGTTCACTCGAATTCAGCCCGCTCATGTCCAGGTCGCCCTGGTCACGCAGTTCGTCGAGCGCTTCTTCTTCAAGCACCGCGCACACTTCGCCGGTTTCGCGATGAAGAATGCGCAGGTAGGGGTGAGGGCGGTCAAGCCAGGCGTCAATCAGATAAGTCATGGCTATTCTCCTTGGATACCAGTTCCAATGAGAATAATTCTTATTATCAGAATAGCAAGCGCCTATTGGCAATTTTTTGTGTAATCAGACTTTGCGAACGAACTCGGACTTCAGTTTCATGGCGCCGATGCCATCGATCTTGCAGTCGATATCGTGGTCTCCGTCGCACAGGCGGATGTTCTTGACCTTGGTGCCGACCTTCACCACCAGGGACGAACCCTTGACCTTGAGGTCCTTGATCACGGTGACGGTGTCGCCATCCTGCAGGACGTTGCCGACCGAGTCTTTCTTCACCGCCTCGTCGCTGGCCGCTTCGGCGTCGCCACTGGCTGACCACTCGTGGGCGCATTCAGGGCAGATCAGCTGAGTGCCATCCTCATAGGTGTACTCGGAATTGCATTTTGGGCAGGGTGGCAAAGTGCTCACTTCGGTTCCTCAAACAAACAGACGGGCGGTTAAAAACCCACATTGTAAAAGGTATTTTCCCAGAAGTGATTATGTCCGGACAAAAGCATCGCGGGCAAGCCCGCTCCTACAGGCCACACAGTCCTGTAGGAGCGGGCTTGCCCGCGAATGAAGGCGACTCGGTCTGTCAGTGCGTACGCGCGACCGCAAACTCGCTCAGCTCGACCAGGGCATCCCGGTATTCACTGGCTGGCAGCACTTCAAGGCAGGCAATGGCACGCTTCACATAGTCGCGCGCCAGTTCGGCGGTGTACTTCAGCGCGCCCGATGCTTCGACGGCCACGCGAATCTGTTCCAGATCCTCAAGGCCACCCTTCTGGATCGCCTGGCGTACCAGCGCAGCCTGCTCCGCAGTGCCTTCGCGCATGGTGTAGATCAGCGGCAGGGTAGGCTTGCCCTCGGCCAGGTCGTCACCGACGTTCTTGCCCAGGGTTTGCGAGTCGCCCTTGTAGTCCAGCAGGTCGTCGACCAGCTGGAAGGCCACGCCCAGGTGGTCACCGAAGGTGCGCAGGGCTTCGCGCTGCTCGTCGGTTGCTTCGGCCAGCGCGGCGGCGCTGTGGGTCGAGGCTTCGAACAGCATCGCGGTCTTGCCGCGGATGACCTCCATGTAGATTTCCTCGGTGGTGCTGGCATCGCGTACCCGCGACAACTGCAGCACTTCACCCTCGGCAATCACCCGGGTGGCCTTGGACAGGATCTGCATGACCGGCATCGAGCCCAGTTCGACCATCATTTCGAACGAGCGCGAATAAAGGAAGTCGCCCACCAGCACGCTCGGCGCGTTGCCCCACAGGGCGTTGGCGGTGGAGCGGCCACGGCGCATGCCGGACATGTCGACCACGTCGTCGTGCAGCAGGGTGGCGGTGTGCAGGAATTCGATGGTGGCGGCCAGCAGGCGCAGGTCGTCGCCTTCGCGGCCCAGGGCCTTGCCACACAGCAGTACCAGCAGGGGGCGCAGGCGTTTGCCACCGGCGGACGTGATATAGTCGCCGATCTTCGATACCAGCGGCACGCGCGAGGTCAGCTGCTTCTTGATGATCTCGTCGACGGCGCTGAAATCATCAGCCACCGCGCGGTAGAAGGTTTGGGGTTGCATCGGCTGCTCCAGTGAGGTTGCGCGGCATGCTAGGTCGCGGGTACCGGTGTGTCAAGGCGCGGTGCCAGCGGGCCGGGGGCGGCACTTGCAAGCAAAACCAGGGTTGCGTACAATCGCGCACCCTAACTTCCTGGGCAGCACCTGCCTTACGCAATTGCGCCGGGCCGTTCCAGCCTTGTGCAGCCATGCCAGCCAATACTCATCATATAAAGCGCTGGGTGAGCAGGATTATCGGAGAAATACCATGTCTTACGCAGTAATCGTTACCGGCGGCAAGCAGTACAAAGTCGCTGAAGGTGAATTCCTCAAGATCGAAAAACTGGAAGTCGCCACTGGCGAATCCGTGACTTTCGATCGCGTTCTGCTGGTCGCCAACGGTGAAGAAGTCACCATCGGTGCTCCAGTTGTTGCTGGCGCTAAAGTAGTGGCCGAAGTCGTTTCGCAAGGCCGCCACGACAAGGTTCGCATCATCAAGTTCCGTCGTCGTAAGCACCACATGAAGCGTATGGGCCACCGCCAGTGGTTCACCGAGATCAAAATCACCGGCATCCAGGCTTAATCCCCTAGATCCCCTGAATTTATTTGGAGAATTGAACCATGGCTCACAAGAAGGCTGGTGGTAGTACTCGTAACGGTCGCGACTCAGAATCTAAACGCCTTGGCGTGAAGATGTATGGCGGCCAGGTTATCAAGCCAGGCAACATCATCGTCCGTCAGCGCGGCACCGAATTCCACGCTGGCTACGGCGTTGGCATGGGCAAGGACCACACCTTGTTCGCCAAGATCGAAGGCGTGATCAAGTTCGAGAAGAAAGGCGAGTTCATGCGCCGTTACGTGAGCATCGTCGCCGCTTAATCGCGACGTCGCTCCAGAAGCCCCGTCATGCGACGGGGCTTTTTCGTTTGTGGTGAGCCTCTTGCAAAGCTGTTTGTCTGGGTTGCCGGCGTTGGTTTCTACGGTCGTACGGGGCCGCCGCGCTCATTTTTGCAAGAGCCTCATGTTTTTGAGTCATTCAACTCGTCTACCGACGAGAGGCGGTTTTAATGAAGTTTGTTGACGAAGTATCGATTCGGGTCAAGGCCGGTGACGGCGGCAACGGTTGCATGAGCTTCCGTCGCGAGAAGTTCATCGAGAACGGTGGCCCTAACGGCGGTGACGGCGGTGACGGCGGCTCGGTGTACATGGTTGCCGACGAAAACCTGAACACCCTGGTCGACTACCGCTACACCCGTCACCACGAAGCCCAGCGCGGCTCCAATGGCGGCAGCACCGACTGCACCGGTAAGAAGGGTGAAGACCTGTTCCTGCGCGTGCCGGTCGGTACCACCGTAATTGATGCTTCCACCCAGGAAGTGATCGGTGACCTGGTTACCCCTGGCCAGAAGCTGATGGTCGCCCAAGGCGGCTGGCACGGCCTGGGCAACACCCGTTTCAAGTCCAGTACCAACCGTGCACCGCGCCAGACCACGCCAGGCAAGCCGGGCGACCAGCGCGACCTGAAGATGGAAATGAAGGTACTGGCCGACGTGGGCCTGCTGGGCCTGCCGAACGCCGGCAAGAGTACCTTCATCCGCTCGGTCTCGGCCGCCAAGCCGAAAGTGGCCGATTACCCGTTCACCACCCTGGTGCCAAACCTGGGTGTGGTCAGCGTCGACCGTTGGAAGAGCTTCGTCATCGCCGACATCCCCGGCCTGATCGAAGGCGCTTCCGAAGGTGCCGGCCTGGGTATCCGCTTCCTCAAGCACCTGGCGCGTACCCGTGTGCTGTTGCACCTGGTGGACATCGCGCCGCTGGACGAAAGCAGCCCGGCCGATGCGGCCGAAGTGATCGTCAACGAGCTGACCCGCTTCAGCCCGTCGCTGGCCGAGCGTGAGCGTTGGCTGGTATTGAACAAGTCGGACATGGTCATGGACGACGAGCGCGATGAGCGTGTGCAGGAGGTGATCGATCGCCTGGAGTGGGAAGGCCCGGTCTACGTGATCTCGGCTATCTCCAAGCAGGGTACCGACAAGCTCAGCCACGACCTGATGCGCTACCTCGAAGACCGCGCCGACCGCCTGGCCAACGACCCGGCCTACGCCGAAGAACTGGCCGACCTCGACCAGCGCATCGAAGACGAAGCCCGTGCCCAGCTGCAGGCCCTGGACGACGCGCGTACCTTGCGCCGTACTGGCGTCAAGAGCGTGCACGACATCGGCGACGATGACGGTTGGGACGATGATTTCGAGGACGACGAAGACGGTCCGGAAATCATTTACGTGCGCGACTGACCGGTTGCAGTACACTAAACGCCGCTCTCTGGAGCGGCGTTTTTGTATCCACGGTATCTACAGATTCGACATAGGTTGGAAGAAGATGCGAAGCAAGGTGACGGGCGCCAAGCGCTGGGTCGTGAAGATTGGCAGTGCTCTGCTGACCGCCGATGGCAAAGGCCTCGACCGCGGTGCCATGGCCGTTTGGGTCGAGCAGATGGTCGCGCTGCGTGAGGCAGGCGTGGAGTTGGTACTGGTCTCCTCCGGGGCCGTGGCTGCCGGCATGAGCCAGCTGGGCTGGGCCACGCGACCGAGCGCGATGAACGAGCTGCAGGCGGCTGCCGCGCTCGGCCAGATGCGCCTGGTGCAGGCCTGGGAGTCGAGCTTCGGCGAGCACGGCAAGCACACCGCGCAAATCCTGCTGACCCATGACGACCTGTCCGACCGCAAGCGCTACCTGAACGCCCGCAGCACCCTGCGCACCTTGGTCGACCTGGGCGTGGTGCCGGTGATCAACGAGAACGACACCGTGGTCACCGACGAAATCCGCTTCGGCGACAACGACACCCTGGCGGCGCTGGTGGCCAACCTGGTCGAGGCCGACCTGCTGGTGATCCTCACCGACCGCGATGGCATGTTCGACGCCGACCCGCGCAACAACCCCGAAGCCCAGCTGATCTACGAAGCCCGTGCCGACGACCCGACGCTGGATGCCGTGGCCGGCGGTACCGGTGGTGCCCTGGGCCGTGGCGGCATGCAGACCAAGCTGCGCGCCGCGCGCCTGGCTGCCCGTTCCGGTGCCCACACCATCATCATCGGTGGCCGCATCGAGCGCGTGCTGGACCGCCTCAAGGCGGGCGAGCGCCTGGGTACCTTGCTGTCGCCAGAGCGCGGCATGCTCGCTGCGCGCAAGCAGTGGCTGGCTGGCCACCTGCAGACCCGTGGCACCTTGGTGCTGGATGCCGGCGCCGTGCAGGCGCTGCGCCAGGCCAACAAGAGCCTGCTGCCGGTTGGCGTGAAGACCGTGCAGGGCAGCTTCCGCCGTGGCGAGATGGTGGTGTGCGTTGGCCCGGACGGTGTTGAAGTGGCCCGCGGCCTGGCCAACTACAGCGCCCTGGAGGCGCAGAAGATTATTGGTCAGTCGTCCGATGCCATCGAGTCGATCCTCGGCTATAGCGCGGAGCCCGAGTTGGTACACCGCGACAATCTGGTGCTGGTATGAGCATGTTCAAGCGGGTAATTGCCGTGGCGGCACTGGCGCTGCCAATGCTGGCCGGGGCCGAGGAAGTCGGCCAGGTGTCCACTGTCTTCAAGTTCCTGGGGCCGAACGACCGCATTGTGGTCGAAGCGTTTGACGACCCCAAGGTCGAGGGCGTGACCTGCTACCTGTCGCGGGCCAAGACTGGCGGCATGAAGGGTGGCCTGGGGCTGGCGGAGGACCGTGCGGAGGCGTCGATTGCCTGCCGTCAGGTCGGGCCGATCAACTTCAAGGGTGAGTTGAAAGACGGCGAGGAAGTGTTCAAGGAACGCACCTCGCTGGTGTTCAAGACCATGCAGGTGGTGCGCTTTCTCGACAAGAAGCGCAATACGCTGGTGTACCTGGTGTACAGCGACCGCATGATCGAAGGCAGCCCGCAGAACGCGGTGACCGCGATTCCGATCCTGCCTTGGGCTCATTGATAGCCTGTTGAATCGCGGGAGGCCTACGGCCTCCATTCGCCGGCAAGCCAGCTCCCACAGGTGCTGCGCAGACCTTGAGCCTTGTGCAGTACCTGTGGGAGCTGGCTTGCCGGCGAATGGGCCGCAAAGCGGCCCCAATACCCCGATATCAGGCCAGTTCCTCGGCCTGATCCTCACGCACAACCTTCTTCACCTCATCCAGCCTGCTGATGAACTTCCAGTCCGCCTCGTCGATGTCCGCCAAGTGATCGAAGGCAGCCCGCAGAACGCGGTGACCGCGATCCCGATCCTGCCTTGGGCTCATTGATAGCCTGTTGAATCGCGGGAGGCCTACGGCCTCCAATCGCCGGCAAGCCAGCTCCCTCAGGTACCGCGCAGACCATGAGCCTTGTGCAGTACCTGTGGGAGCTGGCTTGCCGGCGAATGGGCCGCATAGCGGCCCCAATACCCCGATATCAGGCCAGTTCCTCGGCCTGATCCTCACGCACAACCTTCTTCACCTCATCCAGCCTGCTGATGAACTTCCAGTCCGCCTCGTCGATGTAGATGCCGTTCGGCCCGCTGCCGCCTTCCAGGTCGATCGCCACGTGCGCGGATACCTGTGGCTTCACACTCGCCAGAATCGGTACGAAGCCCAGCTGCAAACTGGTCTCCAGCAGTGCGGCCTGGTTGCGTTCGTCGATGTCCGCTGCTTCGTCCAGGTAGTACGGCAGGCGAATGCGCCCGGCCAGGTCGCGGTCCATCAGGTGCAGCAACAAGTACATGTTGGTCAGCGCCTTGATGGTCATGGTGGTGCCGTTGGACGCGGCGCCGTCGATGTCGGCGTGGATGATCGGCTGGCCGTTGACCTTGGTGATCTCGAACGCCAGCTCGAACAGGTCTTTCAGGCCCAACTGGTTGTGGTTGGCTGCCACAAGGCGTGCCAGGTATTCCTTGGCCTCTTCGTTCTTGTTGTCCTGTTCGGCGCTCTGGGTCAGGTCGAACACCGACAAGGTTTCGCCTTCTTCGTACTGGCCGGCGCTGTGGATGATCTGGTCGATGTGCTTGAGCGCTTCCTTGTTCGGCGCCAGCACCACGCGGAAGCTCTCCAGGTTGGAAACCTGACGCTTGTTGATCTCGCGGTTGAACAGGGCCAGCTGGTGCTCGAGGCTGTCATAGTCACTGCGGATATTGCGCAGGGTCCGGGCGATGTCGGTGACCGCCGCGCGGCGTGCCTTGGCCAGGGTCAGGGCTTCTTCGGTACGGTGTGCATAGGCGTTCACCAGCAGCTGCAGGCGGCGCTCCATGTCGTCTTCGCTGTCGAATTTGGCCACGCCCTTGAGGCGCACCTGGGCGTACAGCGCCTCGATCTGGTTGTCTACCCGTTGCAGGCCCTGCCAGCTGTCCTGATAGTCGTTGAGCAGGGGCAGCAGGTTGTCCATCGAGTCGTCGATGGCTTCCATGAACGGGGTGCCATAGGGCAGGTCGGCCGGCAGCAGCTGGCGACGGCGCAGGGCATCTTCCAGGGTGCGCTGCTTGGACTCGAGGTCGCCGATCTGCCGGCCCACCAGCTGCAGCTTGGCCGACAGCTGCTGAACCCGCTCGGTGAATGCATCACTGGAGCGCTTGAGTTCGTCCTGGGCAGCTTCCAGTTGCGACAGCTGTTCCAGCTTCTCGGGTTCTTCAGCGGCCAGGGTTTCGCTGCGGCGGAAGTCTTCCAGCGCCTTCTGCGCGTCCAGCACTTGCTGGTACAGGGTTTCGGTCTGCGCCTTGGAGGCGGTGCGGTCGGCGGTTACAGCCTGCTGGGTCTTGAGCTGCTTCAGCTCTTTTTCCAGGCGTTCTTTCTGGTCGCGCAGGGCGGCGCGGTCGGCCAGGGCCTGCAGCGCCGGTGGGTCGATGTGGGTGAGGTCGATGGACAGGCCCGGGGCTTCGAAACGCTCGCCCTTGAAACCGTCCAGCACCGCTTCCAGCGATTTTACCCACAGGGCGCTGTCGTCCAGCTCGATGCCACGGTCGCCCAGCGGCAGGCTGAACAGTGCACCGTTGAACAGGCGCATCAGGCGGTCGACGTCCTGCTGAGAGAACTCTTCGCGCAGGCGGGCGTAGCTGTTGTTGTCAGCGTGGTCCAGCTGCTGCTTGACCTGCTTCAGGCGTTTTTCCAGGTCGCGTACGCGCTCGTCCAGGTCTTCGGCACTGAACTGGCGCGACTGCGCCAGGGCGCCGGCCAGTTCGTCGTGGGCATCCTTGGCTGCCAGCAGTTGCTGCTCCAGTACCTTGACGTCATCGACCAGGGCAAAGCGGTGCTTGAGCACCGACAGCTCGCCCAGCCAGCGCTGGATGCCGGTGATTTCACGCTCCAGGCGCATCAGCTCCTGTGTGCCGCCGCGCTGGTCGTTCTGCAGGCGGTCCTGCTCGCCGCGGTAATGCTCGGACTGGATGACCAGCTCTTCCTTGCGCGCCATGGCGTATTCCTGCCAGGTGCCCAGCAGGGTATCGAGCACTGGCGAAATGCGGTGCAGCTTGCCACGCAGGATGTCGCGCTGGGCTACACCACCGGCCAGGGCCTCGACCAATGGGCCGGCAGCGACCAGGGCGTTGTAGTCCTGCTCCATGCGGCGCACGTCGCGGAAGGCTTCCTCGCACGCGGCGATGTAGTCGACGCTGCCCGAGCGCAGGCTGTGCTCGAAGGCATCAAGGAACAGCTGCTTGAGCTTGGCCGCGGTAATTTCGCGCATGTGCAGCAGGTTGATGAACAGCGCGCGGAAGGTTTTCAGGCTTTGCTCGCTGGTGGAGCGCAGCGGGATCATGGTCAGGTCGAGCGGCACCGAGGTGTGGCCGCCAACCAGCAGGCGGCGCAGTTCGTCCGGCTTCAGCTCATAGGCCTTGATGCCCAGCCGCTCCAGATTGGTGAACAGCTCTTTCTGGCGCAGGCAGGTGTCGTTCTTCTGGTAGTGGGCCAGGTCCAGTTCGCCTTTGTAGGCGAAGAACTGGTGACCGAAACCGCCGCCCGGGCCGCGGCCGACTACGCCGATCACGTGCGGGCCGTGGGGCAGGCTCAGTTCGCAGAGAATGTACGAGGTGTCGCTGGCGAAGTAGAAGCGGCGCGACTGTTCGAGGCTGTACTTGCCGAAACTCATGTCCGACATACGCGCCAGGATCGGGAACTGCAGGGCGTTGATCGACGCCGATTTACCCAGGTTGTTGGCACCGTATACCGACAGCGGATGCTCCAGCGGGAACAGGCCAAGGCTGTAGCCGGCGGTGTTGAGCAATGCAAAGCGGCGGATGCCGTAGCGTTCCTGGCTCATGCGTCAATCTCCTGTTGCTCTTCGCGGATGGCCCGGGCCAGGGCGTCCTCTTCGCTTTCCTCGCCCTCGAAGGGCGTGAGGTCGAGCGGGTCGTCGGTGCGGTTGAGTTCTTCGGGGCTTTCTTCCTCGACCAGCACCGGGGTCGGCAGCGGCAGTACGCTGTGCAGGGTGGCGGCCAGGTCGCGGTCCTGCTGCACCGAAAGGCACACATCGAGGAAGCGGTGCATCGGCGGCAGGAAGCGGTAGATGCCGCCTTCTTCATGGGCGAAGCCGAGCTGGGTCATGCGGCGCAGGATTTTTTCTTCCAGCTCGTCCACGGTCTGCACTTCGGCCTGCAGGAACAGGTCGCGGTACTTGTCCAGCAGCGAGGGCAGTTCGTCGCGGCCGATGCTGCCGCCGTCCAGCACGGCCATTGGGTCACGGCCCTGGTCAGCCAGGTGCTCGACCAGGATGAAGGTGAACAGCGACAAGCGCTGCGCGGTCTTGTTGACCTGCGCGGCGGTCATGTCCGGCACGAAGTAATAGAAGCCGCGGGTATCGCACACCAGCTCGAAGCCCAGGGCCTTGAACAGGGTGCGGTACTGGTCCTGGAAGTTCGACAGCTGGGCGTACAGCTCGGGGTCGCGGCGGCTGACGTGGAAACCTTTGAACAGCTCGCGGAAGATCGGCGCGAGCTGGGACAGTTCGGAAAGATCAAGATGCATGGGCTGGGCTCGCGTTGGGTTCGGTAGGCGCGCTGGTGGCGTCTTCGCGGCTGGAGGTCAGGGCGTACGAGCGCAGGCTGACCAGGTGTTCCTGGGTGGTGTATTCGCGGCGCTCGAGGCGTTCGCGCTTGAAGCGCTTTTCCCGCGACAGGCGTGAGAACCAGTACAGCAGTTCGTCGGTGGCGCCTTCGGGCTCCTGCTCCAGCAGCCAGACCATCAGGTCGGGCAGCGGCAGGGCCTGTCCGCAGCGTTCGGCCATTTCCTTGACTGTGCGTGGTGCACGGGGCAGGGCGCCGGACTGGGTCTTGTGGGCCTTGGGGAAGCGCGCCGGCTTGGGCTCGAAGCGCGCCAGGGCGTACACGTAGGCTTCGACCTGGCTGGCACTGCCGAGGAAGGTGCTCTGCGGGCGGGTGAACATCGGCATGGCCGCCTGCGGCACGGCGTCGATGCCCTTGCGCCGGATCACCGACAGGGCCAGCGCGGCGCCACGGGTCACGGCGTTGTGACGGCGGGCTTCTTCGCGCAGCGGCAGCAGCAGTTCACGGGCGTGGCGCAGGGTCAGCTGGGCGCTGGTCTGCATTTCCAGGATGCGTGCGTGGGTGCGCAGCAGCATGTCGTCGTCGACCAGGTGGCCCAGGCGGGCCTGTTCGCCCAGCAGCTTCAGCAGCACGGTCTCGACCTTGCGCACGCCTTGTTCGAAGGCGCCGTCGGCGTTCACCAGCTGGATCATCGGCTCGACGTATTCGTCCCAGGTGGCCAGTACTTCGGCATAACGCTGGCGCAGCGGGATCTGGCGGTTGCTGGTCTTGGCCCGCTCGGCCACGGCGACCAGTGCCTGTTCGTCGTTATCGAGCTTTTTCAGCACATCGCGTACGCGCATGTCGAGCAGGCGCAGCTGGCGCGCCAGGTCGTCACTGTCGCGGTTGTCGAAGGCGTCCTGGATATGGCCGGCCAGGCGTTCGAGGTGGCGCAGGTAGGCTTCGATCTCCAGGCACAGGCCCAGGCGGTGTTCGCGGCGCAGGTAGGCGAGGAAGTCGTGGATCTGCGCGTTGAGCTCGAAGCGGTTCGGGCTCTTGGCCACCGGGACCAGGATGTCCAGGCGGATCCACACGTCGAGTAGCTGGGTGATGTCCTGCGGGGTGCTTTCGAGCTGCTGGCGGCCCACATGCTGGCGCAACTCGACCAGGCTCAGGGTGCCCTGGTCGAAACGCTCGCACAGCGGCTCGATCAGGGCCCAGTGTTCGGCTAGGGCGCGCAGGACGCGCTTGGGTTCGATCATTGGCTTCGACTCGTTGCCAAGAAAAAGGGGGCGATTGTACTGCATCCGGGGGGAGGTTTTCACCCCTTGGTCTGTAATGAGAGATAACCTTTTTGTTTGTGGGTGTATGGCGTTGTTTTTGTGGTGGTGTGGAGATCGAGCGCCGCCCGCGCGGTGCTCGGTCTGATAGGCGCTGCAAAAGCCACGGCGTACACGTTAGAATGCCCTACTGTCTTGAGCCCCTCGGATACCCGCCCCTTGCTGACCGAACCCCGTCGCCGCGCCTACCTTTCCGCCATGCAAGTGGTGCACTGGCTGCCGCGCGCCGAACTGCCGTTCGCCGCACCGTCGCGCCCCGAGCTGCTATTGCCGGTGGCGCCGGTAGAGGGCATCGACTTCGAAGTCAGGCCTGTACCGGCTGCAAACGAAGCGCCCGTCAGCCCGCAGGCCCGCTCCGGTGAGCGGCCGAAAATCGAGATCCCGCGCCCGGGTAGTGCGCCCAAGCCTGCCGCCAAGCCCGTCGAGGCCGAGGAGCAGCCCGCACCGCCACGGCCGGCCCCGGTGCCGCCACCGCGCTTCTCGCTGCAGCTGCTGCGCGCTGGCAGCTGCCTGCTGCTGGTAGAACTGGCCACCGGCCAGCCGTTCCAGAGCCGCGACCCGTCCTACCTGCTGCTCAAGGACATGCTGCGCGCCGCCGGCCTGCCTGACGCCCCGCAGATCATCGGCGAACCGGTGCGCTGGCCGTTACTGGTACGCGGGAACATGGACCAGGGCCCCGAGGCCGCGCGCGATTTCGTCCAGGGCTTTGTCCAGGCGCGCCTGGAAGACGCGCCAAGCACCTGCTTGTGGCTGATCGGCTTGCCGGCACTGCGCTTTGCCGCCAATGCCGAGGCCGAGGCCTATTACCAAACCCTTGAGCTGGGCGGCCTGGGCGTCGCCTGGGCGCTGCCGGGCCTTGAACTGTTGATGGACGAGCCGCAGCGCAAGGCGGACGTCTGGAAAGCCATGCGCCAGCTGATGGCGCGCTGGAAGAGCGTTGAATGAGTGAATCGATCAGTTTCCGCCCGATGACCGAGGCGGATCTGGAAGCCGTACTTAAGATCGAATATGCCGCGTTCAGTCACCCCTGGACCCGCGGGATCTTTCAGGATGCTCTCAAGTCGTACGAAGTCTGGCTGATGTTCGATGGCCAGCAGCAGGTTGGCCATGGGGTGATCAACGTGATCATCGACGAGGCACACCTGCTCAATATCACCGTCAAACCGGAAAACCAGGGGCGCGGCCTGGGCCTGCGCCTGCTGGAGCACCTGATGGCCCGGGCCTATCAGCTCAATGGCCGCGAATGCTTCCTGGAAGTACGCGCCAGCAACCAGTCAGCCTATCGTCTGTACGAGCGCTACGGTTTCAACGAGATCGGCCGCCGCCGCGACTATTATCCAATTGCCGGTGGACGTGAAGACGCCCTGGTGATGGCCTGCACCCTGCTTGAGGATTGACCTGGCATAGTCGGTGCCATCCAGCGCGCAGCTTTCTTTGTTCTCTATGCAGGGATGGATGAAGAATGAAAAAACTGCTTCTGGCGGCAGGCCTGCTGATAGCGGGTACTGCCCACGCCGACCAACGCGACCTGTGGATGTTCGCCCAATGGGCCGGCGAGCATCAAACCCGTCCCTTCCGTGAAATGCTGGTGGATGCCCGTCTTTACGGTGTTGTGCCTATCCACCAACTGCTGCGGTCGGCCTCGGACTGGAAGCTGTGCCACGCGTCTCCCTTCGCCGTGCCGCCTGCCAGCAACTGGCCGGCTGTACGCTCGACCCTTTCGCTGATCAAGACGCTCGACGACCAAGGCATCTTGCGCCAGTTCGAGGTGGTTTCTGCCTATCGCGACCCACGTCTCAATAGGTGCGCAGGCGGTGCTGCCAACAGTGCCCATACCCGCGCCTTCGCCGTCGATATCCTGCTGCCGGCCTGGGCCGACCCCAACCCGCTGTGTCGCTTCTGGCAGCAGCATGGCCAGGCGTGGAGGATGGGCCTGGGGCGCTACCCGTCGGGGCGCATCCATCTGGATACCGCTGGCTATCGCACCTGGGGGGGCGATGGCAGCGCGGGGTCGTCGTTCTGCGTCAAGCCCAAGTGAGCCAGGCAGTGCTGGCATTCGCCCATTACCCACTCGGTGAAGCGCTGGCGCTTGCCGCTGT
Organism: Pseudomonas putida S13.1.2; assembly: GCF_000498395.2. Lineage (NCBI taxonomy): Bacteria > Pseudomonadati > Pseudomonadota > Gammaproteobacteria > Pseudomonadales > Pseudomonadaceae > Pseudomonas > Pseudomonas putida. The sequence goes on along the minus strand of NZ_CP010979.1, from coordinate 4,234,960 downwards.
CGTCCAGGGGCTGTGGGCTAAGCAGGTGGTACGCCGAGCCATCACGCACAAAACCGAACGGTGCCTGCAGCTGCCCGCTGTCGAGTTCATCGCGCACCATCAGGGCTGAGGCCATGGCCAGGCCCAGGCCAACGCTGGCGGCCTGGATCGTCAGGTAGAAGTGTTCGTAGTCGCTGCGTTCGTTGTGCCGCGCCTGCTGGCCGCTGAGGCGCAGCCAGGTGGGCCAGGCAGCGGGGCGGGTGGTGCTGTGCAGCAGGCGTTGGCCTTCGAGCTGGGTGGGGGAGGAGGGGTGGCACACCGGGCCGATCCATTCGTCACAGATTTTCTGGTTAAACAGCTGTTTGTCCCAGTGGAAGTCGTCGCGGCGGATTGCCAGGTCGACACCGCTGCGGGCGAAGTCCAGCGGCCCGCCGGCGGCCACCAGGTGCAACTGCAGGCCGGGGTGGTCTGCATGGAAGCGGGGCAGGCGCGGGATCAGCCAGCGCATGGCGATGGTCGGCTCGCAGGACAGCACCAGCACATTGTCGCGCGCCTGTTGTTGCAAGCGCTGCACGGCGCCTTCGAGCTGTTCGAATATCGCCTGGGTAGTGCCCTGCAGGGCACGGCCGGCGGGGGTGAGGAAAATGGCCCGGTTACGGCGCTCGAACAGCGCCACGCCAAGGCTTTCTTCAAGCAGGCGTATCTGGCGGCTGACCGCGCCGTGGGTGACGTGCAGGTGCTCGGCGGCGCGCACGAAGTTCTCGGTCTGGGCGGCGATGTCGAAGTAGCGGAAGGCGTTGAGCGGCGGCAGCTTCATGGCATCCCTTTTTACCTGTGCCGGCCTCTTCGCGGGCACGCCCGCTCCCACAGGTAATGTGCTTTTCTCAGGTGTGATGAGATCCCTGTGGGAGCGGGCATGCCCGCGAAGAGGCCGGCATAGGCGTTATTAGTCTGTGAAAAAAACTATCAGATATGCCGCACTATAAATCGATTTTTCCTGATTTCTAAGCCCTCGATAATCCCCAGGCCTGTGCATTTTCATCGCCTATCGAGAGCCACCAGCATGACCGAACTCATCGCCGTCGCCCTGTTCACCTTGCTCGCCGTCATCAGCCCTGGCGCCGATTTCGCCATGGTTACCCGCAGCAGTTATGCACAAGGCCGCAAGGCCGGGCTGGCCGCCGCGATCGGCATCGCGTTGGGGGTGCAGGTGCACGTGCTGTACACCGTGCTGGGCATCGCGGTGATCATCAGCCAGAGCCCGGCGCTGTTCCTGGTCATGAAAGTGCTCGGTGCGGGTTACCTGATCTACCTGGGCTACAAGTCGTTTACCAACACTCAGCGCATCCACCTCGAGGGCGGCAGTCAACCCGCCGCCAGCATGCTGCACGCCCTGCGCACGGGCTTTCTGACCAATGCCCTGAACCCCAAGACCATGTTGTTCGTTATCAGCGCTTTCACCCAGGTGGTGCAACCGGGCAGCCCGCTGGCGCTGGATTTTGCCTACGGCGCGTTCATGTCCTTTGCCCATTGGCTGTGGTTCAGCCTGGTCGCAGTGTTTTTCTCCAGTACGGCGTTGCGCAAGGCGATGATCGACCGGCAAGTGCTGGTGGACCGCTTCATCGGGCTGGCTCTGATCGGCCTTGGGCTGGCAGTGGCGGTGACCGGAATCCGGTGAGCGGCGATTGCATGTTGGGGTGATGGCCATTTAGAATAGAATCATTCCCATTTGCGAAGTCTCGCGATGAAACCAGTCCTACCCGTCGCAGCAGAGGCTCACCTGTGAGCCCGGAAATACTTCACGAAGCCGCCGAATGGCTGGTCCGTCTTGACGACCAGCCCAGTGGCCGCGAGCGTGAAGCGTTCCGTGCCTGGTTATCGCAGGACAGCGAACATCTGGAAGCCTTTCAGCGCATGCAGGAAACCCTGGCCCCCTTGCAGGTGCTCAAGCCGGCTCCGGCCCGCAGCGCGCTGCGGGCGTTTCAGCAGCGGCGGCGTTTGAGGCTGGTGCTAAAAGCACTGGCCTTGGCTGTGGCATTGGCGCTGCCGTTGGGGCTTTGGGTGCTTGGATCACGCGGGTGAGCTACCTGCCTGGGTCAGCGCTCAAGTAAATAGCAACCTTCATCCGCTTCCATCGAGACGACAACTTTTTCGCAGGCAAAGAAAAAGGGCTTACCTTGCGGTAAGCCCTTCGTCTTGTTTGGTGGCTACACAGGGACTTGAACCCCGGACCCCAGCATTATGAATGCTATGCTCTAACCAACTGAGCTATGTAGCCGATGGCGCGCATTATTCTCTTGAACGGACCCTCTGTCAACACTCATTTCAAAAAAAATTTGCACGCTTTCAAAAACTTAGCCGCCGGGCGTGGTTTCAGCGCACCACCAGCCAGTGCCCGAGCACGCTCTGAAGCTGCAGATGCTGGGCCGCCGCCAGGGATTGCAGGCTTTCGCCAGGCCGGTCGAGGTTGAAATCGCCGCTTACGCGCCGGTGGGCCATTTGTTCATCCATCATCCACACGCGCTGCCCCTGGTAGCCGGCCAGGCGCTCCAGTACCTGCCCCAATGGCATGTCGGTGGCTTTCAGGCGGCCGTTGCGCCAACTGTCGACGGTTTTCAGGTTGGCCTTCTGCACCGGGTCTATGCGTGTGTCATCGAAGGTGACCCGCTCACCCGCCGAAACCAGGCGCTGTTCACCCCCCTGGGTGACCATGGCCTTGCCACTGAGTACGACAAGTTCATCATGACCGGCATGGCGGGCTACCTGCAGGCGGGTGCCGAACACCTGGATGCGTGCGTTGCCCACTTCCACTTCCATGGCCCGACCGTCGAGCACGACTTCCAGGTGCACCTGGCCCTGCACCAAGTGCAGCTGGCGAGTGCGGCCGCGCAGGTTGACGTTCATGGCGCTGGCGCTGTCCAGGTTCAAGGTCGTGCCATCCGCCAGGCGGGTGCTGCGCCGCTCGCCCACATCGGTGTGCAGTTCGCTGGCCAGGCGCTGCATCAGCGGCCAGTACAGGTAGGCGGCGGCGCCCAACCCGAGCAGGAACACCAGCGCCATCCATTTGCCCAGGTGGCTGCGACGCACAGTGACGTGCCGTGGGCGAGGGCGGGCGGGTGGTGGTTGCAGCTGTTGCCAGAATGTCTCCAGCTCGGCGTAGGCGTGGGCGTTCTCCTGGACCTGGCACCAGGCTGCGAATGCCTGGCGCTGGGTTTCGTCGCAACCGGGCTGGCGCAACAGCGAAAACCACTCCAGCGCTTCTTGCTGTGGGTCGGGCTGCAGCTGCTTGGCGGGCATCGGGCTCATGGGTTCAGTCTGCTCACGATAGGGGCCGTTTCGCCCAACGATGACAGGGATTGGATTAAGGATGCTAATTATATTGAGAACCATTTTCAAGTACGTGACGACGGAGGGATAAAAAAGGTAGCTATGTATCTATTTGTTTCCCGATAATCGGATCCCAAACTACGGACGGAGATTCAGGCACATGGCCACCAGTAGCGCCTCCACGGCGTCCACCAGCGCAGCGGCGAGCCACGCGACGCCGCTGGTAATGCGCATCATCGGTTTCTGCGCCTTGGCGCACTTGATCAACGACCTGATCCAGTCGGTGCTGCCGGCGATCTACCCGATGCTCAAGGCCAATTACGACCTGAGCTTCGCCCAGATCGGCCTGATTACCCTGACGTTCCAGATCACCGCTTCGCTGCTGCAACCCTGGGTCGGCTTTTTTACTGACCGCCGGCCAACGCCGAACCTCTTGCCGCTGGGCACTTTGTGCACGTTGGTGGGTATCGTGATGCTGGCCTTCGTCGGCAGCTTCCCGATGATTCTGCTGGCCTCGGCGCTGGTGGGGATTGGCTCGTCGACGTTCCACCCGGAAACCTCGCGTATTGCACGCCTGGCCTCGGGCGGGCGCTTCGGCCTGGCCCAATCGACCTTCCAGGTTGGCGGCAACACCGGTTCGGCACTGGGCCCGCTGCTGGCCGCGGCCATCGTCATTCCGTTCGGCCAGAGCCACGTGGCCTGGTTCGGCCTGGCAGGGTTGTTCTTCCTCGGTGTAACCCTGATGCTGCGTAGCTGGTACAAGGAGCACCTCAACCAGGCCAAGGCGCGCAAGGCGGTGCAGGCCACCCATGGCATTTCACGCAATCGGGTGATTGCGGCGCTGATCGTGCTGGGCCTGCTGGTGTTCTCCAAATACTTCTACATGGCCAGCTTCACCAGCTACTTCACCTTCTACCTGATAGAGAAGTTCGATGTATCGGTAGCCAGCTCGCAGTTGCACCTGTTCCTGTTCCTGGGTGCAGTGGCGGCGGGCACGTTCTTTGGCGGCCCGATCGGTGACCGCATCGGGCGCAAGGCCGTGATCTGGTTCTCGATCCTGGGGGTGACGCCGTTCACCTTGGCGCTGCCATATGCCGACCTGTTCTGGACCACCGTGCTGAGCGTGGTGATCGGCTTTATCCTGGCTTCGGCGTTTTCCGCGATCGTGGTGTATGCGCAGGAGCTGGTGCCGGGTAGCGTGGGCATGATCGCCGGGATCTTCTTCGGGCTGATGTTCGGCTTTGGCGGCATTGGCGCGGCGCTGCTGGGGTATGTGGCGGACCTGCGCGGTATCGAGTATGTGTACGGGCTATGCTCGTTCCTGCCGTTGTTCGGGTTGCTGGCGGTGTTCTTGCCAAGTACCGGCAAGCGCTGATTATGCGGGGCTGCTTTGCAGCCCATCGCCGGCAAGCCAGCTCCCACCTCGGCTGTACATACCTTGAGTCATGTGCAAAACCTGTAGGAGCTGGCTTGCCGGCGATGGGGCGCGCAGCGGCCCCCGACAATTGACTGCCTGATACCCTTCGCCTAGAGTGCCGCCTCTTTTCAACCTTCTACAAAGTAGCCAAAGCAATGCGCCGTAACCCGTCCCTCCCACATGCCCGCCAGCCTGCGCTCCAGGCCCTGCGTCGTGCGTGGCCGAGCGATACGGTACTCAAGCGTCGCCGCAGCGTGCTGTTTGCCTTCACCTTCTCGCCACACCTCGCCTGAACTGATCTGCGCTTTTGCGTCGCTCGCCGCCCCGGCGTGCGCGCCTGTGTCTGCACGTCTTTTTGGTTTGCAAGGAGTGGTACATGAACATGCGTTTGCTGGCGGGCCTGTTGTTCGCCGTTTCTGTCGTGGGCTTCAGCCTGGGGGCCAGCCTGCCGCTGGTGTCGTTGCGCCTGCATGAGGCCGGGGCCAGTACCCTGGAAATCGGCATCATCTCGGCCATCCCCGCTGCGGGCATGATGCTCTCGGCGTTCTTGGTCGATGCCTGCTGCCGTCACCTTACCCGGCGCACCATCTACCTGCTGAGCTTCAGCCTGTGCACCGTCAGCATCGCCTTGCTCGAATCGGCTTTCGGCTCGATGTGGTTGCTGGCCCTGCTGCGCCTGGGCCTGGGGCTGGGCATGGGCATCGCGATCATCCTCGGCGAGTCGTGGGTCAACGAGCTGTGCCCTGAGCACAATCGCGGCAAGATCATGGCCCTTTATGCCACCAGCTTTACCGGCTTCCAGGTGCTGGGCCCGGCGATGCTCGCGCTGCTGGGCGCCAACAGCCCGTGGATCACCGGTGTGGTCACCGCCTGCTATGGCCTGGCGTTGCTGTGCATCGTGCTGACCGTTCCCAATGACCATGTCGAACATGAAGAGGGCGACAAGAGCTTCGGCCTGGCCGGCTTCTTCCGCGTGGCACCGGCGTTGTGTGTGGCGGTGCTGTTCTTCTCGTTCTTCGATGCCGTGGTGCTGTCGCTGTTGCCGGTGTACGCCACCAGCCATGGCTTTGCCGTAGGCGTGGCGGCGCTGATGGTGACGGTGGTGTTTGCCGGCGATATGCTGTTCCAGCTGCCGTTGGGCTGGCTGGCCGACCGGGTGGAGCGCACCGGGCTGCACCTGGTGTGCGGGTTGGTGGCGATGTCGATTGGCATCGGCCTGCCGTGGCTGCTGAACATGACCTGGCTGCTGTGGCCCCTGCTGGTGGTGCTGGGCGCGGTTGCGGGGGGCATTTATACCCTGGCGTTGGTGCTGATCGGGCAACGTTTCAAAGGCCAGGATCTGGTCACTGCCAATGCCAGTGTGGGGTTGTTGTGGGGCGTTGGTAGCCTGATCGGCCCGCTGGTGAGTGGTGCGGCGATGGATGTGGCCCCGCATGGCCTGCCCATGGCGCTGGCGCTGATGGCCGGGTTGTTCGTGTGTTTTGCCCGGCAATCGTATCGACGCGCGGGCCGGATGCGCGCCGTGGCGGAGTGATGTGCTTTTCAGGCTGCGCCAATGCTTACCCAGTAGCGCGTTTTGTAGTCGACACGCACCGGCAGGCTGCGGGTGAGCAACTGCAGAATCTGACCGGTATCGGCCAGCTGATAGGTGCCTGACACCTTCAAGTTCGCCACCTCAGGGGCGCAGCGCAACAGGCCCGGGCGGTAGCGGGCGAGCTCTGCGACAAACTCGCCCAGTGGCATCTGCTGCACGCTGAGCACACCGTCGGTCCAGCCCCAAGGGTCGCTGTGCAGCGCCACCGTGTGGACGCTGCCATTGGCCCCAACCTGTACCGTTTCGCCCGAATGCACCTGGCGCGGTGAGGCCGACGTGGGGAACAGCGTGACTTCACCACGTCGCACTGCCAGCAGCAGACCCTGATTATTTTCACGCAGCAGCAACTGGCCGTTGAGGGTGGTCAGCGGGCCGATGCGGGTGTTGATGTAAAACGGGCGGGTATCGTCGGGGTTGCTGTCCAGGCTGACCTCGCCACGTACCAGTTCCAACTGGCGTTGCTCGGCGCTGTAATGCAGGTCGATGGCGCTGGCAGTGTTGAGCTGTATATGGCTGCCGTCGCTGACTTGCCACTGGCGCCGCTCACCCGTGGCGGTGCTGCTGTCGGCCAGCAGTTGCGGCAGGCCCAGAGGTTCGCGCGTGGCCCAGCCCAGGCTGCCGCCCACGGCCAGCAGGCTCAGTAACTTGAGGTGGTCACGGCGGCTGCTGCGCTGGCGCTGGCTGCCGTCCAGGGTGCGCCGGCTCAGGTCCTTGGGCAGCCCGGCCAGTTCGTCGCCGAGTTGGCTGACCCGTTGCCAGGCCAGCGGGTTGTGCGGGTGGCTGGCCAGCCAGTGCTGGAATTGCTGCTCGGTACGTGCGCTGGGGCGGTCGAAGCGCAGCTTCACCAGCCAGTCGATGGCCTGGTCGACCTGCGCCTGCGCCGGCGCGGGCTCATGCATCGGCATAACGTAACCGGTAGCAGACGCCCAGGGCTTTGGCCAGGTCGCGCTCGACGGTGGCCCGCGACACTTCCAGCTGCTGAGCAATCTGCACGATGCTCAAGCCGTCCAGTTGAGCCAGCAGAAACGCCTGGCGAACACGCGGCTTGAGCTGGTGCAGGGCACGGTCGAGGCGGCCCAGGGCATCGAGAATGACCAGGCGGTGCTCTTCGCTGGGTACCTCGGCTTCGGGCAGGTGGGCCAGGCTTTGCTGGTAGGCGTGTTCCAGTGCGCGACGGCGGAACTGGTCGATCATCAGGCCACGGGCGATGCTGCTGAGATAGGCGCGTGGCTCTTTCAGTGGTGAAGCCTGGCGGGCCCGCAACAGCCGCACGAAGGTATCCTGGGCCAGGTCGGCGGCATGCTCGCTACAACCTACCCGGTTGCGCAACCAGCCGCGAAGCCAGCTGTGGTGGGCCTGGTAGAGCAGAGCGACCTCGGTCGGCTTGAGCGTGTCGTTGATCTGCATCGTAGCGAAGGCCCGGCCCTGTGAACTGTGCGATTGTGAATAGTTCTCAATTCTATGCGGGGAACGCGGCGCAGGGCAATGGTATGCCAGGAATTAGCCGCGCAAGAATTGGCGTTTAGCCGATGAACGGCTGAGCTAAGCTGGGCCTGCATTCAACCTGTTGGAGGCGCCATGATTCTGGCCGACCTTTCGCCCGAGGCCTACTGCGAGGCCACTGAATACCTGGCAGCACTCGACCCGGACTGGTCGCGGCACATTGCTGCAATCGGGCCTTGCCTGCACCAGGCCACGCCGGGGCGTGAGCCCTACGAGGCATTGGTGCGGGCCATCGCCTATCAGCAACTGCATGCCCGTGCTGCCGAAGCAATCCTTGGCCGGCTGCTGGCGTTGTTCCCGGAGGATGCGTTCCCGACGCCACAGCAGCTATTGACGGTCAGCCCGGAAACCCTGCGCGCCTGTGGGTTCTCGGCAAGCAAGATGGCCACGGTGCAAGGCATTGCCCAGGCACGGCTGGAAGGCCTGGTGCCGACGCGGGAAGAGGCATTGGCCATGGCCGACGAGGCACTGATCGAACGCCTGGTAGCCTTGCGCGGGGTAGGGCGATGGACGGTGGAGATGCTGCTGATCTATAGCCTGGAGCGTTCGGACATTCTGCCCGTAGATGATTTTGGCGTGCGCGAGGGTTACCGACGGCTGAAGGGGCTGGACAAGGCGCCGACACCAGCGCAGATGCGCTCGCTGGGCGGCGGCTGGCGGCCGTTTCGAACCGTGGCGGCCTGGTACCTGTGGCGGGCCTGAGGTTTTTGCATCGCCTGAACGGGCCCCTTCGCGGGCAGTTGCTCCCACAGGGACCGCGCAAGGCTCGAACCCTGCAGAGGCCCTGTGGGAGCGGGCGTGCCCGCGAAGAGGCCCGTACAGGCGACAACTTATATGGAAGCTGACCCATGACGCTCTACACCACCCCCGACCAACGCTGGCAAGCCGTCGAGTCCCGCGACTCCACCGCCACAGGCCACTTCGTCTACGCCGTCCGCACCACCGGCGTCTACTGCCACCCCGGCTGTAAATCACGCATGGCCAAGCGCACCAACGTCGAGTTCTACGACACCCCCGCTGCTGCCGAAGCCGCAGGCTACCGTGCCTGCAAGCGTTGTGTCAGCAAGGCCAGCACCACCCGCCACAGCCAACTGGTCACCCGCGCCTGCCGCCTGATCGAAACCATCGACCCCGCCCCCAGCCTCGACCAGCTCGGTGCGCAACTCGCCGTCAGCCCCTTCCACCTGCACCGCCTGTTCAAGGCCGAAACCGGCGTTACCCCCAAGGCCTATGCCACCGCCTTCCGTGCCCGGCGCCTGCGTGAGCACCTGGAAGATGGCCAGCGTTCAGTCACCGACGCCATCTACGATGCCGGCTTCAACTCCAACAGCCGCTTCTACGAAAGCGCCGACCAGCGCCTGGGCATGCGCCCCCGGCAGTACCGTGCCGGCGGTGCCGGGGCAACCATCCACTTTGCCCTCGGCCAGTGTTCGCTGGGGGCGATCCTGGTGGCCCAGAGCGAGAAGGGTATTTGCGCGATTCTGCTTGGCGACGACCCCGAGGCCCTGTTGCACGACCTCCAGGACCAGTTCCCCAAGGCCCGCCTGATCGGTGGCGACAGCGCCTACGAACAGTTGGTCGCCGAAGTGGTGGGCTTTGTCGAAGCCCCGGCGCTGGGCCTGGCGTTGCCCCTGGATGTGCAAGGTACGGCGTTTCAGGAGCGGGTGTGGCAGGCGTTGCGCGAGGTGCCGGCCGGCAGCCGGGTCAGCTACACCGACATTGCCGAACGTATCGGTGCGCCCAAAGCGGTGCGCGCAGTGGCCATGGCCTGTGCGGCCAACCACATCGCCGTGGCCATCCCCTGCCATAGGGTGGTGCGTCGGGACGGCGACATCAGCGGCTACCGTTGGGGTGTCGAGCGCAAACAGCAACTGCTCAAGCGAGAGACGGCACTCTCCTGATTGCCTGAAGCCGCGTAGAATCCCCCGCCAAATCGAGTTGTAAAGAGGATACTTCGATGAGGCGTGTCAGCCTTGCCCGTTATTGCCCAGGCCTGATGGTCCTGCTGGCCCTGATGCTGGCCATTGCCAGCCCGGCCTGGTCGGCGCCGGCCACGCCATTGTCCAATCTGGCGGCTGCCGAAGCGCCAGCGCTGGATGAAAACGCCAGCATCGAACAGCTGAGCGACCGGCTGGACCTGATCCGCCAGGGCGTCACCAGCGAGGCCAACGACGACTTGCTGTCGCAGTTGCGCCTGGCGGCGATGCAGGTTCAGCGCCAGGCTGATGCATTGAGTGCACAGCGCACCGCCGACATAGAAAAGCTCGAGGACAAGCTCAAGGTCATCGGCCCGGTGCAGCCGGACGAGGCCGCCACCCTGACCCAGCAGCGCAAAGCGCTGGAGGCCGAGAAAAAAGCGCTGGTAGCCCAGCAGGACCAGGCCACCAAGCTGAATCAGTCGGCCCGCGACCTTTCCACGCAAATCGTCAACCTGCGCCGTAGCCAGTTCAACTCGCAAATTACCAGCCGTGCGGCCTCGCCACTGACCCCGGCGTTCTGGCAGAGCATCATCCGCCCCACCCAGGACGACGTGGCGCGTCTGCGTGACCTGCGCGGCGAGGCGGCTGACGCTATCGGCAGTGCCTTCAGCGCCGAAAACCGCTGGCTGTTCATTGCCAGCCTGGTGGCGGCGGTTCTGGTCTGGACCTTGGTGCGGCGCGTGCTCGAGCGCCTGCTGGCCAGTGCCATGGTCGGCTGGTTGCCCGAAGGCCGCTTGCGCCGCAGCGCCTTGGCCCTGGGCGTCAGCCTGGCAACCCTGGGTACCATTGCCGGTTCTGTATCGCTGCTGCGCTGGGGGCTGGAGAGCAGCGCCGAGCTGGGCTCGGATATCGCTAGCCTGGTCAACCACATTCTCACCCTGGTGGTGTTCAGCGCCTTCATCACCGGCCTGGGCCGCGCCATGCTGATGCTGCAGCGTCCGTCCTGGCGCCTGCCGTCGATCCATGACGAAGTGGCCAGTGCGCTCGGTTGGTTCCCCAAGGTACTGGCCTTGGCGCTGATGGTGATGATGACCCTGGAGCGCATCAACAGCGTCATCGGCGCCAGCCTGGCGCTGACCGTGGCGGTCAATGGCCTCACCGCGCTGGTCGTGGCATTCATCTTTGCCGGCGCGCTGCTGCGTTATCGCCGAACCTTGCGCAAGCATGACCTGGAGCGCCCCACGGGCCTCGCCGGGCTTATCCCGTTCGTGATGGTCATCTGGCTGACGCTGATCTTGCTGGCTCTGCTCGCCGGCTACCTGACGCTCGCGTACTTCCTCACCGCCAAATTGCTGTGGGTCAGCCTGGTGGTCACTTGTGCCTACCTGCTGACCACCTTCTTCGGTGACCTGTGCGAAACCTTGCTGTCGCCACGTCAGCCAGGTGGCTTGGCGCTGGCCTCCACCTTGGGCCTGGCGCCTCGCCACCAGGCGCAGGCCAGCACCATCCTGGCCGGCATCGGCCGCACCATCGTGCTGTTTCTGGCGCTGCTGCTGACGCTGATGCCGTCGGGCACCAGCCCCAGCGAGCTGCTGATGAGCCTGGGCGACTGGGACGGCACCGGCGGCAAGCTGCTTGGCAACCTCAACATCGTGCCGCAGGACATCCTGCTGGCCCTGGCGATTTTCTTCGGCGGCCTGTTCGCCATTCGCGTGGTCAAGCGCTGGCTGAGTGATCGCCTGCTGCCGGAAACCGACATGGACGCCGGCATGCGGGCCTCGCTGGTGACCCTGGTGGGTTACCTGGGCTTCCTGTTCCTGGCCATGCTGGTCATGTCGACCCTGCGCATCAACCTCACCAGCCTCACCTGGGTAGTCAGTGCCCTGTCGGTGGGTATCGGTTTTGGCTTGCAGCAGATCGTGCAAAACTTCATCTCCGGCCTGATCCTGCTCACCGAGCGCCCCGTCAAGGTGGGTGACTGGGTCAGCTTGGCGGGTGTCGAGGGTGATATCCGCCGCATCAATGTGCGCGCCACCGAAATCCAGATGTCCGACCGCTCGACGGTGATCGTGCCCAATTCGCAGTTCATTTCGCAGAACGTGCGCAACGTGACCATGGGCAATGCGCTGGGCGTGGTCGGCATTACCCTGACCTTGCCCTTGGAGACCGATGCCAACCGGGTACGCGAACTGTTGTTGGCGGCGTACCACGAGCATGAGGCGATTCTGGATGCGCCCGCCACTTCGGTGTCGTTCAAGGACCTGACTGCCAGTGGCATGGTGATTGGCGTCAGTGGTTACGTGGCGGGGCCGCGGCAGGTATCAGGTACCCGTAGCGACCTGCTGTTCACCATTCTTGGGCGGCTGCGTGATGAAGGCATTCCGCTGTCTTCGCCGCAGAGCATGGTGCTGGTGCAAGAGGGTACGCGCCCCGCTGACGAGTCGGTGTAAAGAGCGGGGGCGCATAGCGCCCCCGAATTCAATGCTGCTTGGCCTGCTTGATCCGCAGCAGAATCACCAACAACACCAGCAGCACCGGCGGCGCCATGGCCAGCAATCCATCGCGCGCCGTCAGCCCCAACCCCAGCACATTCAGCCCGCCATACAGCAGCTTGAACAAATTCAGCAGGTAGTAGGTGATGGCAATGATCGACAGCCCCTCTACCGCCCGCTGGATCTTCACCTGGGCATCAGCGCGTGCATTGAGGCTGCGCAGGATCTCGGCGTTCTGTTCTTCCATCTCTACCTGCACCCGCGCCTGCAACAGGTCGCCCAGGTTTGCCACGTTCTTCGCCAGTTGCTCCAGCCGCTGCTCGGTAGCCGCGCAATAGCGCACAGTCGGTTTGAACCGACGCTCGATGAACACCCCCAGACGCTGGCAGTCGCCTACATGGCTTTCGCGCAGCTCGCCCAAGCGTTCGAACACCAGTTGCGCATAGGCCTGTGTGGCGCCGAAGCGGTGGCGGGTCTTTACCGTGTGGCTGACCACCTGGCGTGACAAGTGGGCAATGGCGTCCAGCAGCCCTTTGGAGTCATGGCCGTCCCCCCCGGCACTGCGCTCCGAGAGGCTGACCAAAGTCTTGTCGAAAGTGTCCAGTTCGTGGCTCAGGGCCTTGGCCGTGGCCAAGGTCAGCGAGGCCATCATGCGGTAGGTCTCGATTTCGAGCAGGCGGCGGATCATGCGGCCCTGTCGATAGGCATTGAGGCGGCGATTGATGAACAGGAAGCGGTTGGTGCCATCTTCTGTCAGGCGGAAATCGCTCCACACCACCGCATCGCCCCCGCCAACGCACGAGCCGCACGGGTCTTTGAAACCATAGCGAGGCAGGTCCAGCCCCTGTTCGTCACGCACCAGCACCTGCACTGCATTGATTACCTGCGCTGCCTGCGGGGCAATCGCCTCGGCCAGCACCGGCGGCAGGGGCTGCCATTCAGTCCCGGTGTTACTGCAGGGCACCACCAGTGTCAGGGTGAAGAACTCGGTGTGGCGTTCCCACTTGAACGGGTGGCCATCCAGGCGGGTGATGCCCTGGGCGGCAGCGGTGTCCGGGGCCTCCGGGCAGCAGCGTTGCAGCAGCGCTGCACAGGCAGCATCACCGCCGAGCAAGGCCAGGTGGAAGACATGCGCCGGGCCGTCGAAGTACAGCGACGGGCGGGCGTGCAATTCGTTGTGCAAGGCGGTGCGTTGAGGGTGCATGGGTGGTCCGGCCTGGTGTTGTGATTGTTGGGGTACCAGGAAGTGGGACTTTGCAGCGGGCGGGGAAAGTCACGCGGGGCGGAGTTTTGTTCTACCTGTGCCGGCCTCTTCGCGGGTGAACCCGCTCCCACAGGTTCAGTGCAATCTTCAAGGACAGCACCGTACTTGTGGGAGCGGGTTTACCCGCGAATGGGCCGCAACGCGGCCCCTTGCGATATCAGCCGAGGCAACGCGTCACATGCTTGACCGATTGGTAGGCCGACAACCCCCAAGGCCCCAGTTCACGGCCGATGCCGCTACCCTTGGTACCGCCCCACGAGGTTTCGACGAACACCGCCTGCACCGAGTTGATCCACACATGGCCAACCTCCAGCGCATCGGCCACGCGCTCGGCGCGGTCCAAATCGGCAGAGCACACTGTCGCGACCAGCCCGAAGCGGCTGTCGTTGGCCTCGGCAATCGCCTGCTCTTCACTGGCAAACCGGCGTGCGCACAGCACCGGGCCAAAGATTTCCTCGGTCCACAGGCGGCTGTGTTTCGGCACATCGGTATACAGCGTAGGGCTGACGAACCAGCCGTCACGGTCAAGCGCCTTGCCACCGGCCAGGCACTGCAAGCCTTCCTCGCGCGCCGTGGCAAAGTAGCCGGCCACCTTCAGCCACTGCGCCTGGCTGGTCAGCGGGCCCATGTCGACCTCTTCGGTCAACGGGTTGCCAATCCGCAGGTTGTCCAGTGCCGCCTGCAAGCGCGGCAGCAGCGCATCGGCAATACCGTCCTGCACCAGCAGCCGCGAGGTGGCCGAACACATCTGCCCGGCATTCCAGCTGATGCCGGCGACAATCCACTCGACCGCCTGATCGACATCGCAATCGTCAAACACCACGATGGCCGACTTGCCGCCCAGCTCCAGCGTCACCGGCCGGCACTGTGCCGACGCGCTGCGCATTACCTGGCTGCCGACGCTGTTGCTGCCGGTGAACGACAGTTTGTCCAGGCCGTTGTGGTTGCTCAGTGCGGCGCCAGTCTCGGCCTTGCCGTTGACGATGTTCAGCACCCCGGCCGGCAGGCCCAGAGCGTCGGCGATCTGGCCGTAGGCCTGTTCGATCAGCGGGGTGACTTCCGACGGCTTGAGCACCACGGTGCAGCCGGCAGCCAGCGCCGGGGCTAGCTTCCAGGCGCTGGTCACCAGCGGGAAGTTCCACGGCACGATCAGGCCGACCACACCCACCGGCTCAAGGCGAGTGCGCGCGGTGAAGCCTGGGGCGGCCAGTGGCACGTCGCGATTCTTCGCAGGCAGTTGCTCGGCCAGCTCGGCGTAGTAGCCGAAGGTGGCGATGGCGTCGTCCAGATCGATCTCGGCTTCGTGTCGCGGCTTGCCGTTGTTGCGCATTTGCAAGGCGATCAGCGCTTCGCGGCGTTGCCCGAGCTGTTCGGCAAAGCCGCGCAGGTAGGCCGCGCGTTCGCTGGCGCTGGTGCTTTTCCAGGCGGGCAGGGCGCTGCGGGCCGCGGTTACGGCCTGGTCGACCTGGGCCACGCTGGCAGCCATGAACTCGGCGAACGGTTGCCCCAGCGCAGGGTCGTTGACGCTGATGCAGTCGCTGCCTTGGCCTTCGACCCAGCGGCCGGCGATGTAGTGGGAATTGGTCATGGTCGGTTTCCAGTCAGGCCATTTCGGCAGTGGTCACAGGCGTGTGCGCGGTGCTTTTGCAACGCACCCAACGCGGGCCCCGGGGGCCATACACGCCAGCAGGTTCAGGGAACAAGTTGAGCAGCAGCAGGTACAACACGCCTGCCAGCCCCAGGGTGACCGGCAGGCTCAGGTCGATGCCGCCAGCCAGGTCACCCAGCGGGCCGACGAACTGCCCCGGCAGGTTGACGAAACACAGGCCGACCGCCGCGCTGGGGAGCCACGCCCCCATGCCGCGCCAGTTCCAGCCATGCAGGAACCAGTAATGGCCGCCACGCTGGCCGCGGGTGAATACCTGCAGGTCATCGGCGTGGTAGAAGCCGCGGCGAGTGATCAGGCCGAGGATCATGATCACCATCCACGGGCTGGTGCAGGTGATGATGAGTACCGCAAAGGTTGACACGCTCTGCACCAGGTTGAAGGTGAAACGGCCGACGAAGATGAAGCCGATCGCCAGCACACCGATCAGCAGCGTGGCGCCGGCGCGGCTGAGCAGGCGCGGGAACACGCTGGACATGTCCAGGCCGGTGCCATATAGCGCAGTGGTGCCGGTGGACATGCCGCCGATCACCGCAATCAGGCACACCGGCAGGAAGAACCAGCTTGGCGCCACCGCCAGCAGGCCACCCACATAGTTGTTGGCGGCGATGTAGTCCGGTGCCTGGGTCGCTACCAAGGTGGCGGTGCACAGGCCGAACAGGAACGGAATCAGCGTTGCGCCCTGGGCGGCAATTACTGCCAGCATGATGCGCGTCTTGGGTGTCGCACGCGGGATATAGCGCGACCAGTCGCCCAGGAAGGCGCCAAACGACACCGGGTTGCTCATGGCCAGGATCGCTGCGCCGACGAACGCCGCCCAGAAGCCCGCCTGGCCGTGGTTGACGCTACCTGCGTAGCCGGCATCGAACGGCCCGGCAAAGGCAACGATGCCCAGCAGGAACAGCAGGCTCGAAGCCCACACGGCAATCTTGTTGACCCACAGCATGAAGCGGAAGCCGAAGATGCACACCACCAGCACCAGCACCGCGAACAGGCCGTAGGCCAGGCCCAGGGTGAGGTCGGTTTCCGGCAGGCCGGCCAGGCGCTTGGCGCCGCCGACCAGGGCATCGCCCGAGCTCCACACCGACAGCGAGAAGAACGCCACCGCCGTGAGCAGCGACAGGAACGAGCCGACGATACGCCCGTGCACGCCAAAGTGTGCGCCCGACGACACGGCGTTGTTGGTGCCGTTAAGCGCACCGAACAACCCCATCGGCGCAAGAATCAGCGCGCCCACGCCAACGCCGAGCAGAATGGCCCACACGCCCGCCTGGAACGACAGGCCGAACAGCACGGGGAAGCTGCCCAGCACGGCGGTGGCGAAGGTATTGGCACCGCCGAAAATCAGGCGAAACAGGTCCAGCGGGGAGGCGTCGCGTTGATCATCAGGGATCTGTTCGACGCCGTTGGTCTCGATACCGGTCGAGTGGCTCATGGTGATGCTCCAGCGCGGTTGTTGTGGGCCTGCGCGTGCGCGGGCCTTCTTGTGGGTGCGATGGCAGGGCGGCAGGGCCGCGTAAAAAGATGTTCAGGCCGGCGACACGACCGACAGGTGCTCGTGGCAGGCCAGCCACTGGTCACCCTGGCGGCGGAAGACGATGGTCTCGCGCTCGCTCAACTGGTGTTCTTCGCCGGCGATGCGGATAGACGTGGCCACGTCGTGCATGAAGATCGCCACGTCACCTTGCAGGCTCACGTGGGCATTGCCCGACTCGCAGGCAAGCACGGCAAAACCATCGGCCTGCCACTGCGCCCAGAGGTCTTCGTAGGCACGGCGCGACAGCAGCGGTTGCGGCAAGGTGTGGAAGAGGAACGTGGCGTCTTCGCTGAAGCAGGCGAAATAGCGGGCGGTGTCGTTGCTGGCGAACGCGGCAACGAGGTCGGCGGCGGCTTGGCGCACCTGAAGGGTCTGGTCCACGGGAGTGGCCTCACGGTTTTTGTGATTATGGTGAAGCGATTCTGGTGGTGGTTGAAGAGGGGACAAATCGCTGGAGGCAAATAATCAGTTCAGGAATTTGTGAAGTGATGGCAATGCTTCCTTTACCCTCGCGTAACGTGTCGATTAAGGTGTCTGCAGCTGTGGCATCCAGCATTTCCACGATCCCTTCCATGGCCGGCGTCGTTCACCACCCCTTCAGGTTGCAGGCAATGAGCAATTACCAACCACCGCTGACGGTGACCCCCCGGATTCTGGCTCTGGTTGCCGAAGTCAGTGAGCAAGTGGGGTTATTGACTGCCTATCGCAATGCAGCGCTTACGCCGCAACTTCGGCGAGGGAACCGGATTCGTACCATTCAGGCGTCGCTTGCCATTGAAAACAACACCCTGAGCGTCGAGCAGGTAACCGCGCTGCTGGATGGCAAGCGTGTTCTAGGTCTGCCGCGTGAAATTCAGGAGGTCCGCAATGCATTTGCTACCTACGATGCGATGCCTGACTGGCGTGCCGAGTCCCCGAGCGACCTGCTTGCCGCGCATGGGATGCTGATGCATGGCCTGATAGACGACGCTGGGCGTTACCGGCGCGGTGGAGTGGGCATTTATCGGGGTTCTCGCCTGTTACATATGGCACCACCGGCCAGCCGGGTGGCGACACTGGTGCACGATTTATTGGATTGGCTCTCGAACAACGATTGGCATCCGCTGATTACCAGCTGTGTATTCCACTACGAATTCGAATTCATCCACCCGTTTGCTGACGGCAACGGGCGCATGGGACGGCTATGGCAAACCCTTCTGCTTAGCCGGTGGCGACCAGCGATGGCCTACCTGCCGGTCGAAACCGTTATCCGTGAGCAGCAGGACGCTTACTACGCAGCGCTGGCTGCGGCTGACCAGGCTGCTGAAGCTACCCCGTTTGTCGAGTACATGCTTGAAGCGTTGCTAAGTGCGCTTGTAGAAGCCAAAGAGAGCGACCAAGTAACCGACCAAGTAACCGACCAAGTAGCGAATCTTCTCAAGGTGCTGCCCGCTGGTGTTGCTTTGAAGACAAGTGATCTCATGCATCAGCTGGGTCTCTCGCACCGTGCCACATTCCGTAAGAGTTATTTGCACCCGGCCTTGGCTGCTGGCTTGATCGAAATGACAGATCCCGATTCACCTCGCAGTCCCAAGCAGCAGTATCGTCGGGTCGCCAAATAGGCTACGTCCCGCTCCCATTGAGATCTGCCTCAGTTATCCAACTGTCATCTCACAGCAGCGAATGTTCAGCCACATTTCTGCCATCTCCCCGTGCCTGATGCCCAAGGAAGACACAGTACCTTGTGGGAGCTGGCTTGCCGGCGATGAGGCCGGTACAGGCAACAACAAGCGAACCGACTGACGGTCTGTCCCACCCTTGATCCTTGCCTACGCTGATACTCCCAACCCGCTGAAGCAAGGAGTTCACCGTGACCTTCCAATACAAGCGTCTGGACAAGAACAACGCCGCCGTCCTGCTGGTCGACCACCAGGCCGGTCTGCTCTCGCTGGTAAGGGATATCGACCCCGACCGTTTCAAGAACAACGTACTGGCGCTGGCCGACCTGGCCAAGTACTTCAAGTTGCCGACCATTCTCACCACCAGCTTCGAGACCGGCCCCAACGGCCCGCTGGTGCCGGAGCTGAAAGAGCAGTTCCCTGACGCCCCCTACATCGCACGCCCCGGCAACATCAACGCCTGGGACAACGAAGATTTCGTCAAAGCGGTAAAAGCCACTGGCAAGAAGCAGCTGCTGATCGCTGGTGTGGTCACCGAGGTGTGCGTGGCCTTCCCGGCCTTGTCGGCGCTGGAGGAGGGCTTTGAGGTGTTCGTCGTCACCGACGCCTCTGGCACCTTCAATGAACTGACCCGTGACTCGGCGTGGCGGCGCATGGAGGCCGCCGGGGGGCAGCTGATGACCTGGTTTGGCGTGGCCTGCGAGCTGCACCGGGACTGGCGTAACGACGTCGAGGGGTTGGGTACCCTGTTCTCCAACCATATCCCGGACTACCGCAACCTGATGACCAGTTACAACAAGCTGGCCAAATAGTACCTCTTCGGGGCTGCACGCAGCCCCGCCTCGAAGCGGCAAACCGTCATGAATCGACCATACTGACTCTTCATTCGCCTTCAGGAGAGTGTCATGTCGAAGCCGTCCAGGAAGAAACCCACCCAGGAACAGCCAGAAAAACTGGGCGGCAAGGCGTACGAGAAAGCGCTCAAGCACCTGCATGTGGAGCTGGTGAAGTTGCAGGAGTGGGTGGTGGCCAAGGGGCTGAAGGTATGCATCGTCTTCGAAGGCCGCGATGGCGCCGGCAAGGGCGGCACCATCAAGGCCATTACCGAGCGCGTCAGCCCGCGGGTGTTTCGCGTGGTGGCGCTGCCGGCACCGACCGAGCGGGAAAAAACCCAGATGTACCTGCAGCGCTACCTGGGGCATTTGCCCGCAGCGGGCGAGGTGGTGATCTTCGATCGCAGCTGGTACAACCGTGCGGGCGTCGAGCGGGTAATGGGCTTTTGCTCCGACGAACTCGTCGACAAGTTCCTCACCGGTGTGCCCGTGTTCGAAAAGGTCATGGTCGAGTCGGGGATCATCCTCATCAAGTACTGGCTCGAGGTCAGCGCCGAGGAGCAGACCCTCCGCCTGCAGGATCGCATCAACGATGGCCGCAAGCTGTGGAAGCTTTCGCCCATGGACCTCAAGTCGTATACCCGCTGGGATGACTACACCCAGGCGCGTGACGACATGTTCGCCGCGTCGGATACCGCCTGGGCGCCGTGGTTCATGGCCCATTCCAACGATAAACGCCGCGCCCGGCTGAACATCATCAGCCATTTGCTCAGCCGGATTCCGTACAAGGACATCACCCGTGACCAGGTGGTGAAGCTGCCCAAGCGCGGCAAGATCGGCAAGTACAAGGCTGTGGCCTACCCGTTCAAGGTCGTCGAAGAACGCTTCTGAACCCCTTCCTGCGGGGAGCTGCGAGGGTAAGAGCTCATGCCACATGACGGCAGCCTGTTGCAGGCGACGGTGGTGTTCCTGTTGGCCGTGGTGCTTCTGGTGCCACTGGCGCAGCGTTTGCGGATGGGCGCTGTGCCTGGGTATCTGCTGGCCGGCATGCTCATCGGGCCCTCGGTGCTCGGCCTGCTGAACAACCCCGATAACGTGGCGCGTCTGTCAGAGATGGGCGTGGTGATGCTGCTGTTCGTCATTGGCCTGGAGCTATCGCCCCGGCGCTTGTGGACCATGCGCCGGGCGCTGTTCGGTGTGGGTACGCTGCAAGTGGGGCTGACCGCCGTGGTGCTTGGGCTGCTGGCCTATTGGCTGTTCGACCAGTCCAGGCCGGCTGCCATCGTGCTCGGCGTAGGCCTGGCGCTGTCTTCCACTGCCTTTGGCTTGCAGGTACTGGCCGAGCGCAAGGACCTTGGCAAGCCGCATGGCCGCCTGGCCGTGGCCATCCTGCTGTTCCAGGACATCGCCGCCATTCCCTTGATTGCCGTTGTGCCGCTGCTCGGTGGCAATGTCAGCACCGCCGACGAAGGGGCCTGGCCGTTGCTGGCTGTGGCTGCGGGCATTGGTGTGCTGATTATCTTTGGTCGCTATCTGTTGACCCCGGTGTTCAAGTGGACGGTGGGTTCGGGGCTGCCTGAGCTGTCCACCGCCACGGCCTTGCTGGTGGTGCTGGGTACCGCCTGGTTGATGGAGCACATAGGCGTGTCGATGGCGCTAGGGGCATTTCTGGCCGGCGTGCTGATGGCCGAGTCGCCGTTTCGCCACGAGCTGGAAACCCAGGTCGAACCGATCAAGGGCTTGCTGCTGGGGCTGTTTTTCGTGGGCGTGGGGATGAGCGCCGACCTGCACCTGCTGTTGGGCATGCCGCTGGCGGTGTTGGGGCTGACGCTGCTGCTGGTGAGCATCAAGCTGCCGTTGCTGTATGGCCTGGGGCGCATGGCCGGTGGCCTGAACCCGTCCCAGGCGTTGTGCCTGGGCGTGGTGCTGGCCTCTGGGGGCGAGTTCGCCTTCGTGGTGTTCAAGCTGGCGCGGGACCATCAGGTGTTGTCGCCACAGGTGCATGACTTGCTGGTACTGGCCATCACCCTGTCGATGGCCGTGGTGCCGTTGGTGATGATGGCTTTGGCGCGGCGGCTGCGCGACGTCCCCCCCGCGCAGGCAACCCCGGAAACGGACCCCTGAATCGAGACACACGCGAACTGAATGTTCGGAGGTGCAGCATGCAACCGGGTATCAAGCTGGACAGTGCGCTGTCGCGGGGCTTGCTCGATGTGTTGATCAAGGCTGGCCTGGTGGCTGCCTTGGTGATATTCGCGTTCGAGGTGTTCCAGCCGTTCCTTGAGCTGATGCTGTGGGCGGTGATCCTGGCGGTTACCTTGTACCCGTTGCATTGCCGCCTTCAGCGCCGTACCGGGCTCAAGCATGGCTATGCGGCGACGCTGGTGGTGCTACTGGTATTGGTGGTGCTGCTGGTGCCGATCTACCTGGTGGTAATGTCCATCGGCGAGTCGGTGGACAGCCTGGTGACGTTGCTCAAGAGCGGGGCCTGGAGCGTGCCGACGCCACCTGAGTCTGTGGCCGCCTGGCCACTGATCGGGCCGAAGGTGCATGCGCTATGGTTGGCGGCCTCCGAAAACATGGCCAGCGTACTGAATCAGTGGATGCCGCAAATCAAGGGTGCCGGGCTTACGGTGTTAGGCGCTGCGGCCAGCGCCGGTGCGGCCTTTTTTCTGTTCATCGGTGCGATCATCATTTCCGGAGTCATCATGGCCTTCGGTGACCGCGGTGAAGTCGCCGCGCAGCGTATCGCCATGCGGGTATCGGGCGAAGAGCGCGGCAAACCTTTGGCCAAGTTGTGTACCGCCACCATTCGCGCGGTGGCGCAGGGCGTGATCGGCATCGCCTTCATCCAGATGCTGCTGATCGGGGTTGGCTTTGTGATCAAAGGTGTGCCCGGGGCCGGCATGCTGGCCATCGTCATCCTCATGCTGGGCATTGCCCAGGCACCCGCCACCCTGGTCACGCTGCCGGTGATCATCTACGTGTTCAACGTCGAAGGCTTCACTGTGGCCACCATCATCTTTGCCATCTACACCTTTGTCGCCGGGCTGGCCGACAACGTGCTCAAACCACTGCTGCTGGGGCGCGGGGTGGACGTACCGATGCCGGTGGTGCTGATTGGAGCACTGGGTGGCATGGTGGTCAAAGGCATCATTGGCTTGTTCATCGGCCCGGTGATCCTTGGTGTGACCTACGTGTTGTTCTGGCAATGGGTAGCGCTGCAGGTGCCGGAGCAACCGGCACCCCCTGCTGCTTGAACCATGCCCAACCACTGCTATGGCCTAGGGTTGCTGATGGTGCTGGCCGGCTGCACCCAGGTCGGCCCGGATTTCGAAAAGCCCCAACACCCGTGGCTGGACGGCTGGAGCACGCCATTGCTGGAGCAGGCAGGGCGCAGCGCCGCAACACCCGACCTGCGCCAGTGGTGGGCGGTATTCGCCGACCCGAAGCTGGATGCGCTGATTGCCGAGGCCGATGCCAACAACACCAACCTGCGCGTGGCTGGCCTGCGCATTGCTGAAGCCCGTGCCCAGTTGGCCATCGTGCAGACCGGGCGTTATCCACAGCTGCAGCAGCTGAGTGCGCAGAGCCTGTACCTGAAGCAGAACCAGTCCGGCACTGCCACTGCGCGCGACTCGGTGTTCTGGCAATCCAGTGTCGGCTTCGACATTGGCTGGGAAATCGACTTCTGGGGCCGCTTCAGTCGCGCCATCGAAAGCGCCGATGCCCTGTACTTCGCCTCTCAGTCCAACTATGCCGACGCCATGCTGCTGCTGCGTGCACAAGTGGCCGACACCTACTTTGCCCTGCGTACTGCGGAGGCGCGGCTGGCTATCGCGCAAGAGAACGGCAAGCGCCAGGCGCGCAGCCTGGAGATCACCGAACGGTTGTTCCGCCATGGCGAAAATGACGAACTCGACTGGCAGCAAGCGCGCACTCAATACCTGGCAACCCTGGCCACCATCCCCGAATTCGAGAACCAGCTCAACGCCCTGCGTAACGTGCTGTGCTCGTTGCTGGGCCGCCCACCCGGGCCGCTGCCGCAGCTGGAGCCCGGCCATGGCCAGCTGCCGCTGCCAGACCGCGCAGTGTTGCAGGGCGTACCTGCCAGCCTGCTGCAGCGCCGCCCGGATATCCGCGCCGCCGAGCAGGCAGTGGCGGCGCAATCGGCGTTGGTCGGCGTGGCCGAGGCGGATCTTTATCCACAGCTGAGCCTGCTGGGCAGCATCGGCTGGAGCTTCGTCTCGGCCAGCCACCTGCCCAATACCTTCGACATCGCCGCCGGGCCCAGCCTGATCTGGAACCCGTTGGACTATGGCCGGCGCAAGAATGCCGTGCGGGTAGAAGATGCCCGCTTGCAGCAACTGATCGAGTTGTACCACCAGAGCGTGCGCGAAGCCGCCCGTGAGGCCGACGATGCCGCCAGCGGGCTGGTGCGCTCGCTGCAGAGTGCAACCATTCGCGACCAGGCCTCCCAGGCTGCGCAACGCTCGCTGAACCTGGCCAGCTCGCAGTACCGCGAAGGCTTCGCCGACTTCCAGCGCGTGCTCGACGCCCAGCAACTGCTGTTGCAACAACAGGATGGCTACCTGGTCAGCCGCGGCAACGCCGTCAGCAGCCTGGTGAGCTTGTACAAGGCCTTGGGCGGTGGCTGGGACACCCGCCGCGCACCGATCGACCCGGCCACGCGTCAGCAGATGCAGCAACGCACTGATTGGGGCGACCTGCTCGACCCGCCAGCCCCCACCGCACATGCACAAGGTGAAAGCCAATGAGCGACGCCATGCCCCCGTCAGCCCCTGATCGCGGCATGCGCTGGGTGCTGCTGCTGATCGCCGTGAGCCTGCTCTGGTACCTGTTGGCCGACCGCTTCACGCCATACACCCAGCAGGCCCGCCTGCAGGCCTACGTGGTACCGGTGGCCGCCGAGGTGGCAGGGCAGATCAAGCGCGTGGCGGTAGGCAACAACCAGGAAGTGCGCCAGGGCGATGTGCTGTTCGAACTCGACCAGGAGCAGTACCGCATTGCCTTGGCCCGCGCCGAAGCAGACCTCGATACGGTGCGCCGGCAGATCGGCGCCAGTACCGCTGGCATCGATTCGGCCCAGGCAGCGCTGGTGGCCGCTCAGGCCAACGAGCGCAAGGCGCGGCAGGATGCCGAGCGGCTCAAGCGCCTGATCGATGAGGACCCCGGCACGGTATCGGTGCGCCGCCTGGAAGGCGCCCAGGCCACCCGCGACCAGGCCATCAGCCAGGTGGCAGCGGCCCGTGCCGAAGTGCAGCGCGCCCGCGAGCAGCAGGGCGGGGCACAGGATGACAACGCCCAGCTGCGCAGTGCCGCGGCCAATGTGGAAAAGGCCCGCCTGGACCTTGCTCGTACCGTGGTGCGCGCCGATGCCAACGGGCTCATCACCGACCTGCGCACCGATGTTGGCCACTATGTCGGGGCGGGTAGCCCGATGATGACCCTGATCAGTATCCATGACGTGTGGATAAGTGCCGACATGACCGAGAACAACCTCGGCCGCCTGCGCCCCGACACCCCGGTGCTGGTAGTGCTTGATGCATTGCCCGGCACCGTGTTGAAGGGGCATATCCGCAGCATCGGCTACGGCGTGAGCGTGGGCCAGGGCACCCCGCCGGGCACATTGCCCACCGTGCAGAACAGCCGCGAGTGGCTGCGTTCGGCCCAGCGCTTTCCGGTGATTGTCGAGCTGGAGCGTGATCAGCTGCCGGACAAGCGCGGGCTGCGGGTAGGCGGGCAGGCCGAGGTCATGGCGTTGCCCAGCGAAGGTAACCCGCTGAACCTGCTGGGCCGGCTGTTCATGTGGCTGATGAGCTGGTTGTCCTATGCCTATTGAGTTGCGCCGCTTGCGGGCCCTGCGCCTGGCCTGGGGTGTGGCGCTGTGCCTGGCAGTGAGTTTTGGCATCGGCTTGCCGGTGCCGATCCTGGCACCGGTGTTCGCCGTGCTGTTGCTGGCCATGCGCAGCCAGCCATTGCCTCTGCGAGCGGCGCCGGCCTTGGCGGTGCTGGTACTGCTCGCCTGTGGCAGCGGGCTATTGCTGGTTCCGCTGTTGCGTCACGCGCCGGTGAGCGGGGTATTGCTGGTGGGCGTGGGTGTGTTCCTCACCTTGCGCTACGCGCTGAAGGGCGGCAACGGCCTGCTGGCGAACTTGATGGTGGTCGGCCTGACCATGATCGCGGCCGCCGGCACCAGCGACTTCACCTTGGCGCTGTCGGTGGTCGAAGCGCTGGCCAAAGGCATGCTGCTGGCAGTGCTGGGCACGGCGCTGGCGCATGTGCTGTTTCCCGAACCTGCGGAAGCACCGGCGCAACCGGTACCACCGCTGCCGGGCAGCGAGCATGTCAGCTGGGTGGCATTGCGCGCCACGCTGATCGTGATGCCTGCGTTTCTGCTGGCGTTGATTGCCCCGGACCAGTACATGCCGCTGATCATGAAGGCAGTGAGTGTGGGGCAACAAGCGGGCGAAACCCGCGCGCGGCACGCCAGCCGAGAGCTGATTGGTTCGACCTTGCTTGCCGGTCTGCTGGCGATACTGATGTGGGGCGCGTTGAGCCTGTTCGTGCACCTGTGGATGTTCTTCCTCTGGGTGCTGCTGTTCGTCCTGTGGCAGGCGCGGCGGCTGTATCAGGCGGTGCCCAACCGGCAGAGCCCGGCGTACTGGGTCAGTTGCCTGACCACCATGCTGATCTTGCTGGGGCAGTCGGTGCAGGACAGTGCGGGTGGGCAGGATGTGTACAAGGCCTTTGCGGTGCGCATGGCCTTGTTTCTGGCGGTCTCGGTGTATGCCAGTGCCATGTTGATCTGGATTGACCGGCTTCGGGTTCGGCGTGCGCTGCTTCGCGGGTGAGTCCGCGAAGCAGCCAGCACAGGGAACCTAGGGCTGCCAATCAACCCCACTTTCTTCCAGATAGGCATCCACAGCGGCACCCACCGTGGGGTGAAAGGCCTTTTCCCCCATATGCTGAAACAACCCGAACCGCCGCATCTTGTCCTTTACCGGGTCTTTCATCTCGGCAAACTGCAATTCCACCCCTCGTGCCTCCAGTGCCCGGTCCAGCTCGGCCAGCATGTCTGCCGAGGTGATGTCGATACTGGTCACCGGTTCCGCGGCTATTAGCAGCCGCTGCACCGGCGTCGGCGACTCGTCTACAGCCGCCATCACTGTGCTCTGGAACTGCTCGGCATTGGCAAAGAACAGCGGCGCGTCCCAACGCAGCAACACCAGCCCCGGAATGCGTCGTGCCTGTGGATAACGCTGCACATCGTGGTACCCCCGGGTGCCATCCACCCGGCCCAGCACTGCATGGTGTGGCCGCCAGCCGTCCCACAGAAACTCGATCACCGCTATTGCCACCGCAATGCAGATACCGGGAATGGCGCCAAACACCGCCACGCCGACGAAGCAGGTGAACGACAGCCAGAACTCCCACTGCTGCATGCGGAATATACGTTTGAGGTCGGCGAACTCGAACAGCCCCACTGCTGCGGCAATCACCACAGCCGCCAGGGCGCTGCTGGGCAGGTGCTGCATCAGGTTGGGCGCTACCAGCAGCAACAGGGTTACCGCCAGCGCACCGATAATGCCGGTGAGCTGGGTTTGCGAGCCGGCTGCCTCGGCCACCGGTGTGCGCGACGCGCTGCTGCTGATAGGAATGCCCTGGAACAACCCCGAGGCGAGGTTGGCTACGCCCAGGCCAAACATTTCCTGGTTCGGGTTGACCGGCATTTTCAGGCGTGCGGCATAGGAGCGTGACAGCACACTGGTATCGGCGAACGACACCAGCGCCACCGCGATGCCACCAAGCAGCACCTCCACCAGGTCTATATCGCTGACCCAGGGCAAGGCGAAGCTGGGCAGCCCTTGCGGCAACTTGCCGAGCACGTTCACGCCTTGCTGGTCGAGCCCCAGCAGGCTCACCGCCAGCGTCGCCAGTACCACCGCAATGAGGATGCCTGGCACGCGCTTGAAGGGCTTGAGCAGCAGGATCAGCGCCAGGCTGGCGCCACCGACCATGAAGCTTGGCCAATGACCCTGGCCGGCGAGCAAGGCCTGGATCAGGTTCCAGATATCCCGCAGCGGGCCTTGGCTGTCCACAGACAGGCCGAACAGTTTCGGCAGCTGGCTGATCAACACCGTCAGGGCGATGCCATTCATGTAGCCATAGCGGATCGGCTTGGACAGCAACTCGGTGATGAAGCCCAGGCGCAGCAGGCCGGCAATCACGCAGAACGCCCCGGCGACCAGCGCCATCATGCTGGCGATGGCGATTGCCCGCTGCGGGTCGCTGGCGGCGTACTGCACCACCACCGCCAGGATCGGCGCGGCCAGTGCCGAGTCCGGGCCCAGCACAAGGATCCGGCTGGGGCCGAACAAGGCGTAGGCCAGCAACGGGATGATGGTGGCGTACAGGCCGTAGATACCGGGTACGCCGGACGCTTCGGCGTAGGCAATGCCCACGGGCACCAGCATGGTTGTCAGCACCAGGCCGGCGGCGATGTCCTTGGCGAGCCAGGCGCGTTGGTAGTGGAGCAGGGTAACCAGGCCGGGCAGCCAGCGTTGCCAGTCGACGCGAGGTGGTTCGGGCATGGTGCGGGCTCTGGGGAGGAGGGTGCTCCATCACAGCTTAGATGCTGACATCGGGGGCCGCTTTGCGGCCCATCGCGACACAAGGCCGCTCCCACAGGTTTACTACGGCTGCTACCCATTGAACTCTTCTTCATCCCGGCGATCTGACTCTCGCTTTCAGGCCTGTAGCGCCTGCGCAGTTGCCATGCCATGCACTGACAGGGCAGGCCCGTTAGCCGCCAGATGAACACTTGCTTCGAATATTCAAACGATGAACCTTGCGAGGGACTGCAATGAAGAAATACCGAGCCTTGGCGCTTCTGCCTTTTTTCCTGACGGGTTGTTCTTCAACCGAAATGCAGGGGGCGTTGGACTCGCTCAATGGGGTTGGTCAATCCATTGGTGCCAACCTGCAACAGGCAGCCACTGCATCGACGGGGAGTGCTAGCAAGAACAGCTTGGTTCGGTCACCCCTGTACAACGCCTTGCGCCAGAACCTCTCGAAAGATGGGCGTGCACCTGAGTGGCCCAAGGTGGTTATCACTAACCTGGAGATTCCGGCTGATCAACTTAGCCTGAGCCGCAGCCTCACCCTCAAGGCCACCGACTGCATTCATTTTGATGCAGTGCTTTGGCACGATGCCAAGCGACCTGAGCGCTTCAGTAATCTTTCCCTTTGTGCACCGGAGCTGCCCAAGCAGTCCAACAACTTCGTGTTGACCTGGAAGAGCTTTTCCATTTCAGGAAAAACCACTGGCCAGGTGCGCACCGATGGGCCAACGCCGCCGTATATGAAGTTGCCCAGCGACCCTGCCATGGACAGTTGGGTGATGAACCAGTTCGGGCTCTACTATGTGGGGTCGCTGCTGACGCTGGTGGGTTACGACCAGAACTTTACCGTTGATGATCGTCGGTTCTGGATCAAGAATCTGAAGTGATGTAATAGAAACGAAAAAGCCGCGCTATTGCGCGGCTTCTTCGTATTGAGTGCCCGGTCCTGAACAAGATTTGCACCTGTTCTCAGGGCTGGACAGTCTCATGGGACGCTGTGAAAACAGTGGCTACATCAGACGTTGAAGCGGAAGTGCATCACGTCGCCGTCCTTGACGATGTAATCCTTGCCTTCCAGGCGCCACTTGCCGGCTTCCTTCGCACCGCCTTCACCTTTGAACTGGATGAAGTCGTCATAGGCCACCACTTCAGCGCGGATGAAACCTTTTTCGAAGTCGGTGTGAATAACACCAGCAGCCTGCGGTGCAGTGGCGCCGACGCGTACGGTCCAGGCACGCACTTCCTGCACGCCGGCAGTGAAGTAGGTCTGCAGGTTCAGCAGCTCGTAACCGGCGCGGATCACGCGGTTCAGGCCAGGCTCTTCCAGGCCCAGGGCCTCGAGGAACATGTCCTTCTCTTCACCGTCGTCCAGCTCGGCGATTTCTGCTTCGATCTTGTTGCACACCGGCACCACTACCGCGCCTTCTTCCTCGGCGATGGCCTTGACCACGTCCAGGTGCGGGTTGTTGTCGAAGCCGTCTTCGGCAACGTTGGCGATGTACATCACCGGCTTGCTGGTCAGCAGGTGGAAGCCACGAATGACGGCTTTTTCGTCGTCAGCCATGTTCTTCATCAGGCTGCGCGCAGGCTTGCCTTCGGTAAAGTGCGGGATCAGCTTTTCCAGAATGGCCTTTTGCGCCAGGGCTTCCTTGTCGCCGCCCTTGGCGTTGCGGGCTACCTTCTGCAGTTGCTTTTCGCAGCTGTCGAGGTCGGCGAAGATCAGTTCGAGGTCGATGATCTCGATGTCACGCTTGGGGTCGACGCTGTTGGAAACGTGGATCACGTTTTCGTCTTCGAAGCAGCGCACCACGTGGGCAATGGCGTCGGTCTCGCGGATGTTGGCGAGAAACTTGTTGCCCAGGCCTTCGCCTTTCGAGGCACCGGCGACCAGGCCGGCGATATCGACGAATTCCATGGTGGTCGGCAGGATGCGGTTTGGCTTGACGATTTCAGCCAGCGCAGCCAGACGAGCATCGGGCATCGGCACGATGCCGCTATTTGGCTCGATGGTGCAGAAAGGGAAGTTCTCCGCCGCGATGCCAGACTTGGTCAGTGCGTTGAACAGGGTGGACTTGCCGACGTTGGGCAGGCCGACGATGCCGCAATTGAAACCCATGGGTATTCCCCTCTCTAAAGGAAATCAGGCCTTTTGGCTGTGCAGCTCGCGCATCGCCTTGGCAAAGTCGCCGGCAAGCACGTCCGGCAGCACGCCGAGGGCAAAATCGATGCTGGCGTCGAGCTTCTCCTGCTCGGCGCGCGGCGCGCGGCCCAGGACGAAGTTGGAGACCAGTTTGGCGTCACCCGGGTGGCCAATGCCAAGCCGCAGGCGGTGGAAGTCGTTCTGGTTGCCGAGCTGCGCGATGATGTCGCGCAGGCCGTTGTGCCCACCATGGCCGCCGCCGCGCTTGAGCTTGGCAACGCCCGGAGGCAGGTCGAGTTCGTCGTGCGCCACCAGGATTGCTTCCGGCTTGATGCGGAAGAAATTGGCCAAGGCCGCCACGGCCTGGCCGCTGCGGTTCATGTAGGTGGTGGGGATCAACAAACGAACGTCGTTGCCCTGATGGCTGAATTTAGCCGTCAGGCCGAAATACTTTTTGTCAGCGGCGAGCGAAACACGCTGTGCGCTGGCAATGCGTTCAACGAAAAGAGCCCCTGCGTTATGCCGGGTCTGTTCGTATTCGGGGCCGGGGTTACCCAGGCCAACGATCAACTGGATGGCGGTCACGTCAGGGGCTCTTCCTTGGAGTTGGTGGGTTACAGTGCGCGCGGCACTGTAACCCGATCAACGCCGGCGTGCGAGTGGATTACTCGGCAGCGCCTTCTGCTTCTGGAGCAACGCGTGGAGCGTGAACGTTGGCAACAGCTTTGTCATCACCGTGGGCCAGAGCTACGAACTCTACGCCTTTCGGAGCTTTCAGGTCCGACAGGTGGATGATGGTGCCGACTTCGGCGTTTGCCAGGTCAACTTCGATGAACTCAGGCAGGTCTTTGGCTTCGCAGGAAACTTCGATCTGCGATTCAACGTGCGAGATCTCGCCGCCTTTCTTGACCGGTGCTTCTTCGTTGATGAAGTGCACTGGGACAACAGCGGTCAGTTTCTGGCCAGCAACGACGCGAACGAAGTCGGCGTGCATGATGAACTGCTTGGCTGGGTGGCGCTGCATGGCCTTGATGATGACGTTCTGCTTGACGCCGTCAACGTTCAGCTCGATCACGTGGCTGAAGGCAGCCTCGTCTTCGAACAGCTTGGTGATTTCCTTGGCCAGGATGGTCAGGGATTGAGCTTCTTTGTCACCACCGTAGACAACGGCCGGGATGCTCAGCGCATGACGCAGGCGGCGGCTCGCACCTTTCCCCAGGTCAGTACGCGCTTGGGCGTTCAGAATAAAATCAGTCATTTTGTTTCTCCAAAATAGCCCCCCGAGGGCGTTTGCGACCAGCGCCAACGGGGATGGCAAAAAAGCCCCGCCCCAACACATGCTGGGGCGGGGCGCTTCACATCAACACGCGTTCCGCTTAGCGGAACATCGCGCTGATCGATTCTTCATTGCTGATGCGGCGGACCGCTTCAGCGACAACCGGTGCGATATCCAGCTGGCGGATACGGTCACAGGCTTGAGCAGCGGCGGACAGCGGAACGGTGTTGGTCACCACCAGCTCGTCCAGTACCGACTTCTCGATGTTCTCGATCGCGCGGCCCGACAGGACAGGGTGCGTGCAGTAGGCGTAAACCTTGGCAGCGCCGTGCTCTTTCAGGGCTTTGGCCGCATGGCACAGGGTGCCGGCGGTGTCGACCATGTCGTCTACCAGGATGCAGGTGCGCCCTTCGACGTCGCCGATGATGTGCATGACCTCGGAGTGGTTAGCCTTCTCGCGGCGTTTGTCGATGATACCCAGGTCGACGCCCAGGGACTTGGCAACGGCACGTGCGCGCACGACACCACCAATGTCCGGGGAGACGATCATCAGGTTCTCGAAACGCTGGTCTTCGATGTCGTCGACCAGTACGGGCGAGCCGTAGATGTTGTCGACGGGGATATCGAAGAAGCCTTGGATCTGGTCAGCGTGCAGGTCGACGGTGAGAACACGGTCGATACCCACGACAGTGAGCATGTCAGCGACAACTTTGGCGCTGATGGCTACACGTGCCGAACGCGGACGGCGGTCCTGGCGGGCATATCCGAAGTAAGGAATCACGGCGGTGATTCGGGATGCTGAGGAGCGGCGGAAGGCGTCGGCCATCACTACCAGTTCCATCAGGTTATCGTTGGTCGGGGCACAGGTCGGCTGAATAATGAAAACGTCTTTACCGCGAACATTTTCATTGATCTCAGTGCTGATCTCGCCGTCGGAGAATTTACCGACAGAGACGTCACCGAGAGGGATATGCAGCTGACGTACGACACGCCGAGCCAGATCGGGGTTAGCGTTCCCCGTAAAGACCATCATCTTGGACACGCGCAGTACCTGAAGGCTGAGGGTATACCTGGATGAGTATAAGGAAAATGGCAGGGGCGGCTGGATTCGAACCAACGCATGGCAGGATCAAAACCTGCTGCCTTACCGCTTGGCGACGCCCCTGTATCTGTTGCTGCGAACGCTTATGCGCTCGACTTCTTGACCAGACTTTGCAGCTTGCGATGCAACATCGAAATATTGCTTCCTTTCGCCACAAACCCTGTTTGGGTCGCTGAAAGAAGGGCCAGAACTTTATCAGCTTCGGCTTTGCTTGGGAAGGCCCCAAACACACAACTTCCAGTGCCGGTTAGTCGAGCCTCAGTGAATTTGCCCAGTGAATTCAACGCATTGCGAACTTCTGGGTAACTCTGCTCTACCACCGGTTGGCAGTCATTTCGACTGTTTCCCTCGGGAACGGGGCGCATATTAAGGGGGAGGGAATCACGTGTCAACTGTGGATGTGAAAAAATTTCTACTGTACTGACAGACACTTGCGGCACCAGCACGACATACCAGGGCTCCTCCGGGTCGACCGGGGTCAGCTGTTCGCCCACGCCTTGTGCGAACGCCGCATGGCCACGCACGAATACCGGTACGTCGGCACCCAGGCTCAGGCCCAGTGCGGCCAGGCGGTCTTCGTCCCAGTCCAGTTGCCACAGGTGGGCCAGGGCCAGCAGGGTGGTAGCGGCATCCGAGCTGCCACCGCCGATACCGCCACCCATGGGCAGCACCTTGGTCAGCCAGATGTCGGCACCCAACGGGCTGCCGGACTGTGCCTGCAGCTTGCGCGCGGCACGCACGATCAGGTTGCTGTCGTGCGGTACTGCCTCGATCTCGGTGTGCAGGCGGATCACGCCATCGTCACGTACGGCGAAACTCAGTTCGTCGCCATGGTCGAGAAACTGGAACACGGTTTCCAGCTCGTGATAGCCATCCGCGCGGCGGCCGATGATATGCAGCCACAGGTTGAGCTTGGCCGGGGCGGGCAGGGTGAGCGTGTGCATGAAATCAGTGCCCCAGCTGGCGTGGCTGCCAGTCCTTTACCACCAGGGTCACGTCCAGGTCCTTGCCGTGCAGTTTCAGGCGCTCGGGCAACCAGTAGCCATTCTGCTCGGTGTAGCTCAGGTACTGCACCTGCCAGCCATCCTGGTCGAGGCTGGCCAGGCGGCTGTCACCGTCCAGGGTCAGCTTGCTCTTGCTGTCGGGGGCGGGCAGGCCGCGCACCCACCAGATCAGGTGCGACACTGGCAGCCGCCAGCCAAGCTGCTCTTCCAGCAGGGCTTCCGGGCTGGTGGCCTCGAAGCGGCCCTGGTTGGCTACTTCCAGTACCACGCCGCCGGGGCGGCCGGTCAGGCGTGCGGCACCACGGCCGAGCGGGCCGGCCAGGCGGATGTCGTAGTAGTCCTGGCGCTGCAGCCAGAACAGCGTGCCGCTGCCGGAGTCGCGCGGGGCGCGGATGCCGACCTTGCCGTTGATCTGCCAGCCATCAAGGTTGCTCAGCTGCTCTTTATGGGCCCGCCACTGTTGTGGGTCGCCGTGACCTTGCAGGGCCTCGCGGCTACCGAAGCCGGCACAGCCGGCCAGCAGGGCAATCAGGGTGAAGGTGATGCAATGGCGCAAAAACATGGCGTTAAAGGGTCTCGGATCCGGTCAGGCGCAGGAGGGTCTTGCGCAGGATGGGGCTGTCGGCCTGGGCTTCGAAGCCCTTGGCCCATACCTGGCGGGCTTCGCGGCGCTTGCCGTTGGCCCACAGCACTTCGCCCAGGTGGGCAGCCACTTCGTGGTCGGGGAAGTTGGAGAAGGCTTGGCGCAGGTAGGTTTCAGCCTCGTCGAGGTTGCCCAGGCGGTAGTTGACCCAGCCCAGGCTGTCGAGGACCGCCGGGTCGTCCGGGGTCAGCTGGTGGGCCTTGTCGATCAGCGCCTTGGCTTCGGTGTAGCGAGTGGTGCGGTCGGCCAGGGTGTAGCCCAGGGCGTTCAGGGCCATGGCATTTTCCGGCTCGCGGGCGATGATGGCGCGCAGGTCTTTTTCCAGCTGGCCAAGGTCGTCACGTTTTTCGGCCAGCATGGCGCGGGTGTACAGCAGGTTGAGGTCGTCCGGGTAGCGCTGGATGGCTTGCTGCAGCACCTGGCTGGCCTGGGCGTCCTTGTTGTTATTGCTGTAGCTTTCCGATTCGATCAGGAACAGCTGGATGGCGTAGTCCGGCTGGGCTTCGCGGGCCTCGGCGAGCAGGCGCGAGGCCTCGGTGCCGCGGCCGTTGGCAATCAGGATGTCGGCCTGGCGCAGCTGCGCCGGCAGGTAGTCGGGGCCAGGGCCGACCAGGGCGTACTCGCGCAGGGCGCCAGCGGGGTCGTGGCGTTCTTCGCGGATGCGGCCCAGGTTCAGGTGTGCGGCGTCGACGTTGCTGTCACGCTCGATCAGCTCTTGCAGGTAGCCTTCGGCTTCATCCCAGTCTTTGTTTTCCAGGCACACCAGAGCCAGTGAGTAACGCAGCTCGTCATCGTCGGGGTATTGCTGGACCAGGCTGAGGAACTCGCCCTTGGCATCGGCGATGCGGTCCTGCTCGACCAGGGTGCGGGCGTAGGTCAGGCGCAGGCGCTTGTCATCCGGGTTGTCGCGGATTGCGCCGCGCAGCAGGGGCAGTGCCTCGGGGCCGCGGTCCAGGGCTTGCAGCAGGCGGGCGCGCAGCAGGATCGGGGCAATTTCGCCGTTTTGCGTCGGGTGCGATTCGAGCAACTCCAGCGCCTCTTCGGCCTTGCCGTCCTGGTTTAGCAATAGGGCCTTGCCGAACACCAACTGACCGTTGTCGGGGTATTTCACCAGCAGGCGCTCGAAGCTTTGCAGCAGGCCGTCGCGGGTGCTCTGGTCGGTTTCGGCGGCGGACAGGGCGAGGAAGTCGAAGTGGGTGTCGCCTTGGCCCTGCAGCACCTTTTCCATGTAGGCCATGGAGTCGTCATAGCGGCCGGCGCGGGCCAGTTGGATGGCGGCGGCGCGCTGGGCGTCGAGGTTCTGCGGGTCGTTGCGGGCCCAGACCAGCGCGTTGTCCAGCGCAGGCTCGTCGGCGCCGAGGTATTCGGCAATGCGGTAGGCGCGCTCGGAAACCGCGGGGTCCTGGGTTTTTGCTGCCTGGTCGGTGTAGTTGGCCAGGGCAATGTCGAAGCGGTTGCGCTGGCCGGCCAGTTCCGCGACCAGCAGGCTATACAGTGTGTCCTGCTTGAACGAGCCATACACCACGGGCTTTTCCGCCTCGCCCTTGCCGGCTTCGGCGACGGGAGGCTCGGCCTTTTGCGGGGCCAGGCTCTGGCAGCCCTGGAGCAGGGCGAAGGCAAGCAGCAATGCGTATGGTTTGTTCATAGAAAGGCTTATAGGAGGACTCACCGGCGGTCGGAGCATGATGACACAAGCGCGGGGGCAAAACCCACCTGCGAAGGTATGAAGCATATGCTTAGCACATGCAGACCGCGCAGCGCGCGCAGGGTTCGCCCAGGCATTGCCACGATGCCCAGCGCTCGCGCGAGCTCACGCTTTTGTTTCTGTTTCTGTTTCTGTTTCTGTTTCTGCTTCTAAGCGCGCGATAGTTCAAGCTACGCAGATTGCGACTTCAGGAGGCCGAGCGCAGGGCTTGCGTAGGGAGGTGACGGGCATGGATGCCCGTCAAGCGCTGGGCCCCAGGATGGGGCCTGCAGCGCGGTCCTCCCGGGAGCAAGCCCGGAGCGAGGGGACCCCGGAGCGAAGCGCAGGGGCCGGATGATGGGAGCCAGCGTTTTTTGGTTACTTTTTGTCGCGTTTGACAAAAAGTGACCCGCCGTAAGGGCGGAAAGGTGACTAAGCGCCACCTTTGAAAATGAATGTTGACCGCATTGTTGATGCCCGCACCTGAAAGCGAACAGCGAACAGCGAACAGCGAAACAGCGCTGGTTTTTAGCTCGCGCATAGGCCATTTGCGATGTCGACGCTGACTCACCTTTTCGCCCTTACGGCGAGTCACTTGTGCGCCCGTCATGGGCGTCATCTTGGAGGTGCAAGTCCTCCCGTTAGCTGGCCACAGCGAACGAAGCGAAGCGCAACTGCAGAAGGGCGACCGACTGTGGGAAGGAAGCGTGGAGCGTAAACCTTGAGCCGAGGTACACGAATCGCATCCGAGGCGTATTCGGTTAGGGCGAGCAGCCAAGTGCCTGCGAAGCTCTTGTGGCCTAGAGGCCGGATACGTAAATGCGGCGGTTGTGAGGTGAAGGATGACGTTCTTACCCGGGGAGATCTTGCCTCGTGTCTGAAAGGACAACGGTGTGAACCGGAGCGAGAAGTCAGCAGAGGCCGTAGTAGCTGCCTGGCAGTGAAGGGCCAAACGAGAAGGAAAGTGGTTTGACATGAAGATACAGCAGGCCACGCAGCAGATGCCTGGGGAACCAGGGCGGGAAGCAACGACGAAGGGTGAATCCCGAGGTTTTGCTACCAGTGCTGAAGCCTGCTGTCCGCAACGTGATCCAAACCCCACAGGTGGGGGGCTGCTTCTAGCAGCCCTGACCAGAGAAAATCTATTGCTTGCCCTCAAGCGGGTGCGTTCGAACAAAGGTGTTGCTGGAGTGGACGGTCTGACGATCGACGAAACCATAGAGCACCTGAAGACGGCATGGCCAGGCATGCGCAGCCAGATATTGGCTGGTCAATACCGGCCGGCCCCCGTACGCAGGGTATTGATCCCTAAGCCGGGAGGAGGTGAGCGCAAGCTCGGCATCCCGACGGTGACGGACAGGATCATTCAGCAGGCACTGTTGCAGGTCCTCCAGCCGATGCTGGACCCTGACTTCAGCTCCCACAGCTACGGCTTTCGCCCGGGACGCAACGCTCACCAGGCTGTTCTGGCAGCGCAGCAGTATGTCCAATCGGGGCGAAAGGTTGTAGTGGATGTCGACTTGGAGCAGTTCTTCGACTGCATCAATCATGATCTGCTGATCGCCCGACTGGGCAGGAAGGTGACTGATCGTGGCGTACTCCGCCTGATCCGGGCCTACCTGAACTGCGGGGCGTGGATCGGCGGCGACATCGTGGTCAGCAGACAAGGAGCCCCGCAAGGTGGTCCGCTCTCACCACTGTTGGCCAATGTAGTGCTGGATGAAGTAGATCAAGAATTAGAGCGGCGAGGTCATTGCTCCGTCAGGTATGCCGATGATGCCAACGTTTACGTGCGTAGCCCCAAAGCCGGCCTGCGGGTGATGGCAGTGCTCCGACGCCTCTACGGTCGACTTGGGTTGCGTTTGAACGAAGACAAAAGTGCGGTAGCCAGCGTGTTTGGTCGAAAATTCTTAGGGTACAGCCTTTGGCTGGCCCCTGATGGAAAGATCAGGCGAGTTACCGCGTCTAAGGCACTAGGGAGTTTCAAGCATCGTATCCGAATAATGACCGCGCGTAATGGTGGTCAGAGTTTGGAGCAGGTGATTGGGAAACTACGGCCCTATCTACTGGGTTGGAAAGCGTATTTCTGTCTGTCGCAAACCACTGCGATGTGGAAGCGTTTGGACGGGTGGATACGACGAAGGCTCAGGGCGCTCCAGCTCAAGCAATGGAGAACCGGTAGAACAACGCACCGTGAGCTGCGCAGGATGGGGGCTAACCCCGATCTAGCCGCGCAGATTGCGGCCGACAGCCACAGAATTTGGCACAACAGTGCCGGTTGGATTCACGGTGTTCTGACGGTGGCATGGTTTGACCGGATGGGACTTCCCCGTCTCATTTGACCTGGACCTCTCGAACCGCCCGGTGCGGACCCGCATGCCGGGTGGTGTGGCAGGGGCGCGGCCTGATGGCCGCCCCCTATGCCGATTTTGTCAAACGCGACAAAAAGTAACCAAAAAACGCTGCGCTCCCATCATCCGGCCCCTGCGCTGCGCTCCGGGGTTCCCTCACTCCGGCCTTGCTCCCGGGAGGACCGCGCTGCAGGCCCCATCCTGGGGCCCAGCGCTTGACGGGCATCCATGCCCGTCACCTCCCTTCGCAAGGCCTGCGTTCGGCCTCCTGAAGTCGCGAAGATCAAAAGCCAGATCAAAAGCCAGATCAAAAGCCAGATCAAAAGCAGATCAAACGCCAGATCAAAAGCGGGAGTGAAAGCTGAAATCAACGCTCATGCTGGCCCGCGAGCGGCGATAGCCGCGGCGCTATCAGCGCAATAGCGAACGGTGGTTGTTCTAAAACCTGCGAAAGAGGACAATTATCGGCTTCCCGTCACAACCAGCGACCTTGCATGGCCTTTCTTGCACTTGGTATCAACCATAAGACTGCCTCGGTAGACGTACGCGAGCGCGTGGCGTTTACCCCAGAGCAGCTGGTAGACGCCCTGCAGCAGCTCTGCCGACTGACGTCCAGCCGCGAAGCGGCGATCCTGTCGACCTGCAACCGTAGCGAGCTCTATATAGAGCAGGACCACCTGTCCGCCGACGCCGTGCTGCAATGGCTGGCCGACTATCACCGCCTCAGCCTGGACGAGCTGCGCGCCAGTGCCTACGTGCATGAAGAGCACGATGCCGTGAAGCACATGATGCGCGTGGCTTCGGGCCTGGACTCGCTGGTGCTCGGCGAGCCGCAGATCCTCGGCCAGATGAAGTCCGCCTACGCCGTGGCGCGCGAGGCCGGTACCGTCGGCCCGCTGCTCGGGCGCCTGTTCCAGGCCACCTTCAGTGCTGCCAAGCAGGTGCGTACCGACACCGCCATCGGTGAAAACCCGGTATCGGTGGCGTTTGCCGCAGTCAGCCTGGCCAAACAGATCTTCAGCGACCTGGGACGAAGCCAGGCCTTGTTGATCGGGGCGGGCGAAACCATCACCCTGGTCGCTCGCCATCTGCATGAGCAAGGCGTGCGGCGTATCGTCGTGGCCAACCGTACCCTGGAGCGGGCCAGTACCCTGGCCGAGCAGTTTGGCGCACACGCCGTACTGCTGGCCGACATCCCCCAGGAACTGGCCAACAGCGACATCGTCATCAGTTCCACCGCCAGCCAGCTGCCCATTTTGGGCAAAGGCGCGGTCGAGAGTGCGCTGAAACAGCGACGGCACAAGCCCATCTTCATGGTCGACATTGCCGTGCCGCGCGACATCGAACCTGAAGTCGGCGAGCTGGACGACGTCTACCTGTACACTGTCGATGACCTGCACGACGTGGTGGCGGAAAACCTCAAGAGCCGCCAGGGCGCAGCCCAGGCTGCCGAAGAGCTGGTATCGGTAGGTGCCGAAGATTTCATGCTGCGCCTGCGTGAACTGGCTGCGGTGGACGTGCTCAAGGCCTACCGCCAGCAGAGCGAGCGCCTGCGCGACGACGAACTGCAAAAGGCCCTGCGCCTGCTGGCCAACGGCGGCAACCCCGAGGACGTAATGGCCCAGCTGGCCCGGGGACTGACCAACAAACTCCTGCATGCGCCCAGCGTGCAGTTGAAAAAGCTCTCGGCCGAGGGCCGCCTTGATGCGCTGGCCATGGCCCAGGAACTCTTTGCCCTCAACGAGGGCTCCACGGACAAATCCCCGCAATGAAAGCGTCGCTGCTGAACAAACTGGATATCCTCCAGGACCGCTTCGAAGAGCTCACCGCCCTGCTCGGTGATGCCGAGGTCATCTCCGACCAGACGCGCTTTCGCGCGTATTCCCGTGAATACGCCGAGGTCGAGCCGGTGTACGCTGCTTATAAAGAGTGGTGCAAAGTCCAGGGCGACCTTGAAGGCGCCCAGGCGCTGCTCAAGGACAGCGACCCGGACCTGCGCGAAATGGCCGTGGAAGAAGTGCGTGAAGCCAAGGAACAGCTGCTGACGCTGGAGGCGAAGCTGCAACGCATGCTGCTGCCCAAAGACCCCAACGACGGCCGCAACGTGTTCCTCGAAATTCGCGCCGGGACCGGTGGCGACGAGGCGGCGATCTTCTCCGGCGACCTGTTCCGCATGTATTCGCGCTACGCCGAAAAACGCGGCTGGCGCCTGGAGATCTTGTCCGAGAACGAAGGCGAGCACGGCGGCTACAAGGAAATCATCGCCCGTGTCGAGGGTGAGAACGTCTACGGCAAGCTCAAGTTCGAGTCTGGCGCACACCGCGTCCAGCGCGTGCCCGAAACCGAATCCCAGGGCCGCGTGCATACCTCCGCGTGCACAGTGGCGGTGCTGCCCGAGCCGGACGAACAAGCAGCCATCGAAATCAACCCGGCCGACCTGCGCGTGGACACCTACCGTGCATCTGGCGCGGGTGGCCAGCACGTGAACAAGACCGACTCGGCGATCCGTATTACCCACTTGCCCACCGGTATCGTGGTCGAATGCCAGGAAGAGCGTTCGCAGCACAAGAACCGCGCCCGTGCCATGTCCTGGCTGTCGGCCAAGCTCAACGACATGCAGACCAGCGCAGCACAGAATGCCATTGCCAGCGAGCGCAAGCTGCTGGTGGGCTCCGGTGACCGTTCCGAGCGCATCCGCACCTACAATTATCCACAGGGCCGGGTGACCGATCACCGTATCAATCTGACCTTGTACTCGCTGGACGACATCCTCAGCGGTGGCGTGGACGCAGTGATCGAACCGCTACTGGCCGAATACCAGGCCGACCAACTGGCTGCCCTGGGGGACTGATGACCATCATCGCCAGCTTGCTGCGCAACGCGCAGTTGCCCGAATCGCCCACCGAGCGGCTGGATGCCGAATTGCTGCTGGCTGCTGCCATCGGCAAGTCGCGCAGCTACCTGCACACCTGGCCCGAGCGAATCGTCAGCAGCGAAGATGCCCAGACCTACGCCGATTACCTGCAGCGCCGCCGTGGCGGCGAGCCGGTCGCCTACATCCTCGGGCAGCAGGGCTTCTGGAAGATCGACCTGGAGGTGGCGCCGCATACCCTGATCCCGCGGCCGGATACCGAACTATTGGTCGAGACTGCCCTCGAGCTGCAACCCGCCTCGCCAGCCAAGGTCCTCGACCTTGGCACCGGTACCGGTGCGATTGCCCTGGCCCTGGCCAGCGACCGCCCGGCCTGGCAGGTAACTGCGGTTGACCGGGTGGAAGAAGCCGCTGCCCTGGCCGAGCGCAACCGCCAGCGCCTGGGCCTGGGCAACGCCCAGGTGCGGGTCAGCCACTGGTTCGGCAGCCTGGCCGGCGAGCGTTTCGACCTGATTGTCAGCAACCCGCCCTACATTGCCGCCGCAGACCCGCACCTGGTGGCCGGTGACGTGCGCTTTGAGCCCAGCAGTGCGCTGGTGGCCGGCGCCGATGGCCTGGACGACCTGCGCGTGATTGCTGCCCAGGCCCCCGCGCACCTGTTGCCGGGTGGCTGGTTGCTGTTGGAGCATGGTTACGACCAGGCAGCGGCGGTACGCGCCTTGCTGGCTGAGCAAGGCTTTATCGAGGTCGCCAGCCGAACGGACCTGGGCGGCCATGAACGCATTACCCTGGGGCGCCTGCCATGCTGAGTGATCAGGAACTGCTGCGTTACAGCCGGCAGGTATTGCTGGCCCAGATCGACATCGACGGCCAACTGCGGCTCAAGCAGAGCAAGGCCCTGATTGTGGGGCTCGGCGGCCTGGGCTCTCCGGTTGCGCTGTACCTGGCTGCCGCCGGGGTAGGTGAGCTGCACCTGGCCGACTTCGACACCGTCGACCTGACCAATCTGCAACGCCAGGTGATTCACGACAGTGCCAGCGTCGGCATGAGCAAGGTCGATTCGGCCTTGCAACGCTTGCAGGCGATCAACCCGGAGATCGGCCTGGTTGCCCATCGCCAGGCCCTGGATGAAGACTCGCTCGCTGCTGCTGTGGCGGCGGTCGACCTGGTGCTGGATTGCTCCGACAATTTTGCTACCCGTGAAGCGGTCAACGCTGCTTGTGTGGCTGCTGGCAAACCCCTGGTGAGCGGCGCGGCGATCCGCCTGGAAGGGCAGCTGTCGGTGTTCGACCCTCGACGCGACTACAGCCCCTGCTACCACTGCCTGTATGGGCATGGCAGTGAAGATGAGCTGACCTGTAGCGAAGCTGGCGTCATCGGGCCACTGGTGGGCCTGGTGGGCAGCCTGCAAGCGCTGGAGGCCATGAAACTGCTGGCCGGCTTCGGCGAGCCGCTGGTGGGCCGCCTGCTGCTGATCGATGCCCTCGGCACCCGTATCCGCGAGCTGCGCGTCAAGCGCGACCCGGCCTGTACTGTTTGCGGCAAGCGCGATGGCTGAGCGCTCGGCGCCGGTCGGCGTGATGGACTCGGGGGTCGGCGGTTTGTCGGTACTCGCCGAGATCCAGCGCCTGCTGCCCAACGAGACGCTGCTGTATGTGGCCGATTGCGGCCATGTGCCTTACGGTGAAAAGTCGCCGGACTATATCCGCGAGCGCTGCCGGCACATTGCCGGGTTCTTTCATGCGCAAGGCGCCAAGGCCATGGTCCTGGCGTGCAACACCGCCACGGTGGCGGCAGTGGCTGACTTGCGCGAGCTGTACCCGACCTGGCCGCTGGTAGGCATGGAGCCGGCCGTGAAGCCTGCTGCGGCCGCCACCCGCTCGGGCGTGGTCGGTGTACTGGCAACCACCGGTACCTTGCAAAGCGCCAAGTTCGCAGCCTTGCTCGACCGTTTCGCCAACGACGTACAGGTTATTACGCAACCTTGCCCGGGGCTGGTCGAGCTGATCGAGACCGGTGACCTGGCCAGCCTGGCGCTGCGCCAGATGCTGCAGGGCTATGTGCAGCCGTTGCTGGCCGCCGGCTGCGACACGCTGATCCTCGGCTGCACCCATTACCCTTTCTTGCGCCCGTTACTGGCCCAACTTGTGCCAGCCGATGTGGCGATCATCGACACCGGCGCCGCGGTGGCGCGTCAGTTGCAAAGGCTGCTGGGTGCCAATGACCTGTTAGCCGACGGCCCGGCCGGCGA
The DNA here is from genome assembly GCF_000498395.2 of Pseudomonas putida S13.1.2. Taxonomy (NCBI): domain Bacteria; kingdom Pseudomonadati; phylum Pseudomonadota; class Gammaproteobacteria; order Pseudomonadales; family Pseudomonadaceae; genus Pseudomonas; species Pseudomonas putida. The sequence continues at coordinate 4,191,803 of NZ_CP010979.1, read as the reverse complement.
CGCCCGCTTCTGGACCAGCGCTGACCCTGAAACCCTCAGAAAAATCCTACCTGTGCTGTGGCATAAGTCCGACGATGTGCAAAGCTTTGCGTTGTGAAAAAAACGTGAAAAACAGCTGAACTATCGTTCCACTTCTGCTTTCTACCGCTTGCCTGCTTGAGGCGGACACTAATAACAGCATCAGGAAGAAGGATGTTTCTCATGAGGAAACTGCTCGGCTTGGCGGCGGCTGCCGCCTTTACTTTGGGTCAAGCGATGTCGGCACAGGCTGCCGACATTTCGTTTTCGGTGGGGCAGACCGGTGACTCGACCATGGTCTATCGGCTGGGGCTGCAATCGAACTGGGACGCGAGCTGGTGGCAGACCAGCGTCGGTCGGCTGACCGGCTACTGGGATGGAGCCTACACCTATTGGGAGGGTGACGAGACGGCGAGCAACCATAGCCTGTCGTTCGCGCCAGTGTTCGTCTATGAATTTGCCGGGGAGTCGGTGAAGCCCTACATCGAAGCGGGGATCGGTGTGGCGGCGTTCTCCAGCACCGAGCTGGAAAGCAACGAGCTAGGCTCGGCATTCCAGTTCGAGGACCGCATCGGCTTTGGTTTGCGCTTTGCCGGCGGGCATGAGATTGGGGTGCGGGCGATCCATTACTCCAACGCGGGTATCAAAGAGCCCAACGATGGGGTTGAGAGCTACAGCCTCCATTACCGCATGGCGCTCTGAGTTCGCCTGCGCCGGCGTCTTCGCGGCGGTTCGACGCTTCGATAAACCCGCTCCCACAGGGATACTGCAGCATTCAAGATCTGGCTATTCCTGTGGGAGCGGGCGCGCCCGCGAAGAAGCTAACGCTGTTTTCAGGCATTAGCGCGTCAACGGCCACAGGCTACTGACGTCCAGGGTCTCCAGAACCAGTTCCGGTTCAGCCTGCGGCCATCGACGCAACAACTCTTGTGCAACACTCTGTGGCGTCCATTGCTCCGGTATCGCCTGCACCGACGTCACCGGCACCTTCAGCGACTGTGGCGCCACTACGGTCAGCTCGATGCCCAGCTCCTTCAGACCTTTGCGTTGCTCACGCATCCATTGCGGCAGGTTGTTCCAGCCCGCAATGACCTGTGTCGGTGCATACAGCTGCAACGCCGAATAACGGTTGAACAACGCCATCACCTGCGGCGAATTGCCCTTCGCCAGCAAAGGCAGCGCTTTGGTCAGGCAAAGCTCACCTGCCAGCTGGTTGGTAGTGCCTATGGCCTCGAACAGCTCGCTGTCTGCTACATCGTCCGGCAGGTAATCGCTGGTCCCGGCATTGATGATCAAGCCATCCAGCGAGCACCAGGCATGGCATATCTGCTGGCAGGCATCGGCTGCGTCGGGTTCGGCATGCAGCTGCCATGGCAGGCGCAAAAAACGCCGACCATGTTGTGCTGCCAATGTATTCAATTCCTCGCTTTCCTTAGCACTGGCGGCAACGCGATGGCCCTGTTCGAGCAAGCGTTCCACCAAAGCCAGACCTAGTCCCTTGCTGGCGCCCGTAACCCAAAAACTTCGTGAGTCATTCAAGACGTTGCCCTCTAATCCTGCCGGCGTGGAAGGCCTTTGAAGGCTTCCAGTGCACGCTGGCGACTGCTGCTGAGATCGACCATAGGACTGTGATACAAATTATTAGCAAATAGATCCCTGGATTTCATCGGTTCATGGATAGTTTTCTCATCTAGGTCATGTAGCTCCGGCAACCAGTACCGAATGAAATGCCCCTGTGGATCGAACCGCTGGGACTGTGAAACAGGGTTGAAGATGCGGAAATAGGGCACCGCGTCGGTGCCGGTGGACGCGCTCCACTGCCAGCCGCCGTTGTTGGCAGCCAGGTCACCGTCTATCAGGTGGCGCATGAAATGCCGCTCGCCCTTGCGCCAGTCGATCAGCAGGTTCTTGCTGAGGAACATGGCCACCACCATGCGCAGCCGGTTATGCATCCATCCGGTGTGCAGCAACTGGCGCATGGCCGCGTCGATAATCGGGAAACCCGTGCGGCCCTGTTCCCAGGCTTCGAGGTCGGCGGGTGCATCGCGCCAGGGCAGGGCTTCGGTCTGGACGCGGAAGGCGCGGTGGCGCGAGACCTGTGGATAACCGCTGAGGATGTGCTTGTAGAATTCGCGCCAGAGCAGCTCGTTGATCCAGGTCTGCACGCCCGTACTGCCACTGTCGAACTCGCCCCGGTTGCTGGCCAGGGCACCGTGCAGGCACTGCCGGGGCGAGATCACCCCGGCGGCCAGGTACGTCGAAAGCTGGCTGGTACCCGGTTTGGCAGGCAGGTCACGCAGTTGCTGGTAGTCATCGATGGTTTCGTCGAGAAAGCGGGACAGCCGCCGCTGCGCCTCGGCTTCACCCGCTGGCCAATGTTCACGCAAGGCGCGCGCGGGTGTTTCAAAACCGTCCACGTGTTGCGGAACAGGGTCACTGGGGATTTGCAGCGGTGCCTGGCGCTTAACCCGGTGGGCCATGGCAGGCAGGCTGCGGTGCAGGTGCGCCAGGCAGGTTTTCTTGAACTGGCTGAATACCTGAAAGTAGTCGCCACTGCGGGTCAGGATGGTGCCCGGGCGGAAGAACAGCTGGTCGAGGTGGCTCTGTGCCTGAATGCCCGACTTTTCCAGCAGGGCCCGGGTGGCATCGTCGCGGCGCTGCTCGTTGATGCCGTACTCTTCGTTCCAGTGAACGCTTGCCACCTGATGTTGGCGGCATACCTCAAGCACGGCTTGTGGTGCCTGGTCCCAAGTGTCGATCTTGCGGATCAGCAGCGGGATATTCAGGCCTTCCAGCGACTGGCGCAGGTCGTGCAGGTTGCGCAGCCAGAAATCGACTTTGCAGGCGGCGTCATCATGGGCTTGCCATTGCCCGGGGCTGACCAGCCACAGGGCAATGGTCGGCCCGCGCTCGGTGGCGGCGCTGAGTGCGTTGTTGTCATCGATGCGCAGGTCGCTGCGCAGCCAGGTCAGGTGCATGGGGCATTCATCTCTACAGGGTGGCCGCTTTGGGCTTGAAGCAAGCGCAGTGCCACCTGCGGGGTTTCGAAGAGGGCGAGGTTGGGCAGCTCGAGGGCACGCAGCTGCTTTTCATGCAGCAACAGCATCGGGCCACCGGCCAGGATTATCATGGGCAGGTTGTGCAGGGTGCGTTGCAGCGCCTTGCCATCGATGCGGGGCCCCAGGTGCAGGAGCACGGCGCGGGGGCTGAGTGTGCTGACGGCGCGTTGCAGGTGCGGGCCGGCAACGGGGTGCTCCAACACCTCGACCGGGAACCCGTTGCTGGTGAACAGCCAGGCGCATAGCCATAAACCTGGGCTGAAGGCACGTTCGCTGTCTTCCACCAGCAACACCGCAGGGCCCTGCAGCAACTGGTTGTCATGGTAGACCCGGGCACCTAGCTTGCTGCGTAGCCAACTGTGGAAAAACGCCTGTTCCAGCTGCGCATTGAAGTAATTGCGCCAACGCAGGTCGAGGAGGTCGAGCAGCGGCAGCAGCAGTTGTTCGCACAGGGTGACGGCCGGGTACAGGGCCATGGCCTGGTTGAGCTGCTGGTCAAGGGCGCGTTGTGACAGGCTGGCAATGGCTTCGATCAGCTGAAATTGCCGGGCCTGCCAGTCACCTTTGGGCAGCGTGCTGGAGGGTTTGTCGAGCAGCTCGCGTACTTGCCCGACCGATGCCCCACGCTGCAGCCAGCCAAGGACTGCCTCGACCCGATCAATCTGGTCCAGCGGGTACAGGCGATGCCCCTTTGCGGTGCGTTGCGGCTTGAGCAGGCCATACCGGCGCTCCCAGGCGCGCAGGGTGACCGGGTTTACGCCCGTGCGACGGGCAAGTTCACCGATGGGGAGCAAGGTGTCAGACTGCATTGCGCAAGCCCAGACTTTCCGGATGCGGCTGCAGGTAGGCCTGTTGCAGCAGATACGGGTCGGGGTGCTTGCGCAAATGGTGCTTGAGCAGGGTCAGCGGCACTACCAGCGGCACCACGCCTTGCTGGTACTGGCTGATGATTGTCTGCAGCTCGGCTTTGTCCTGTTGCGTCAGGCTGTCCTTGAAATAGCCGCTGAGGTGCTGCAGCACATTGCAGTGGGTGCCGCGGCTGGCGCAGCGACGCAGGGCCTGCATCAGCTGACTGAAGTAGCGTGGGCCGATGCTTTGTGGGTCGTCATCCTTGCTCATGCTGCCGAGCAGGCGGCCCAGCGTGCGGTAGGCCTGGGGGTTGTTGGCCATCACCAGGTACTTGTAACGCGAATGAAAGCGCACCAGGCCTCCCCGAGTAAGGCCCCCGGCCAGCAGGCGCTGCCAGTCGGCGTAGGCGTACACGCGGCTGATGAAGTTCTCGCGCAGCACGGGGTCATGCAGGCGACCTTCTTCCTCTACTGGCAGGTCCGGGCGTTGTGCGCAGAAGGCCTGGGCATACACGCCGCGCCCCCCCTGGATGGCCGGATGGCCGTTGTCCTGATACACCTTGACCCGCTCCAGGCCGCAGGAGGGCGACTTTTGCATGAAAATATAGCCGCAGATGCTGTCGAGCTCGGCGGCCATCTGCACGCCATAGCTGCGTAGCGGGCCGGTCAGGTCCATGCCAGGGTTACGGGTGCCGACCACTTCCGGTCGTTCGGGGTTGCCGACCAGCCGAATCGGGTCGCGCGGTACGCCAAGGCCGATGGCGACTTCCGGGCACACCGGCAGCCAGTCGAAATGAGCATCCAGTTGCGTACGGCACAGGTCTGAGGCTTTGTGGCCGCCGTTGTAACGCACGCTATGCCCGGTCAGGCAGGCGCTGATGGCGATACGCGGCTTGCTATGGGCTGAAGGGTCGTGCATGGCTGCCTCCGGTAAACCTGTACGAATCTAAAATTTTGTACAAGTTTATTCCAGCACAGCCGGGAAGTTATGCAAACTAGAATTTGTGTATAACGCTACATCACTCCAGGTGTTCGAGCAGTCGCCGCGCCGCTTCCTGGCCGCTGAGCCAGGCGCCTTCTACGCGCCCGGACAGGCACCAATCGCCGCAGGCGTACAAGCCTTGGTCGGCATCGGCCAGTGCGCCCCACTCATGATTGCTGCTGGGGCGCGCATAGAGCCAGCGGTGAGCCAGGGCGAAGGTGGGGGCCGGCACCACGCAACCGACCAGCTCGGCGAACTCGCCCCACAGCTGTTCGATCACTTCTTCCTTGGGCAGGTCGATATGCTGCCGGCTCCAGTCAGACGTGGCGTGCAGCACCCAGGTATCGAGTTGCTCGTCGCGGCCGGGCTTGCTGCGGTTACGGGCCAGCCAGTCAAGCGGGTTGTCTTGCACGAAGCAGCCTTGCATCGGGGTGTCCAAAGGTGTCTGGAAGGCCAGCGCGACAGCCCATACAGGTTCCATTTGCACGCCCGCAGCCACGGCGGCCAATTTCGGGGTGGAGGCCAGAAGTGGCGTGGCCTGCGGTGCCGGCACGGCGATCACCACGCGGCTGTAAGGGCCATGGCTGCAGCCTTCGGTGTCTTGCAGGTGCCAGTACTGCTTGCCACGGAACACTTCGGCGATACGGCAGCCGAAGTTCACCGTCACATCCTTGAGCAGGCCACGGGTGATGGCGCTCATGCGTGGTACGCCTACCCAGCGGGTCTGTTCGTCAGGGGAGGGGGTGAGCTCGCCATCACGGTAGTTGTACAGCTGTGGCTTCCACTGCTCGGCCCAGCCGGCGGCAACCCACTGTTGCACCTGCTCGACGAAGCGCCGGTCACGGGCAGTGAAATACTGGGCGCCGAGGTCCAGCGCGCCGGCCTCGCTGCGCTTGCTGGCCATGCGCCCACCACTGCCGTGGCCTTTGTCGAACAGATGCACGGATTGCCCGGCCTTTTGCAACGCCTGGGCGGCTGACAAGCCGGCGATACCGGCTCCGATGATGGCAATAGGTACTGTCATGATGGCCTCTTCAAACCTTGCTGTTAGCAGACTACGCTGTCAGGCAAACCTGTACAATCCAGAAATTCTGTATAAGGTTATTCCGCTTTGGCGGTCAGGTTGGCCTATGTTTATCCGAGAGCGTCGGGTCAAAAAAGTGCCTTGATGTTAAAAATAGACCACCGCCGCATTCTGCGAGGACACAGCCATGCATATATTGCTGACAGGTGGCACCGGTTTGATTGGCAAGCATCTTTGCCAGTACTGGCTAGGCCAGGGGCATCGGCTTACGGTTTGGAGCCGGCGACCTGAACAGGTGGCAAAAATATGTGGCAGTGGCGTACGTGGCATCGCCCGCCTGGAGCAACTGGAGGCGGACGATCACCTTGATGCGGTGGTTAACCTGGCCGGTGCGCCGATTGCCGATCGGCCCTGGACGGCTGCCCGACGCAACCTGCTGTGGGCCAGCCGGGTCACCCTGACCGAGCAACTGCTGACCTGGTTGGGCACCCGTGAGCAACGCCCACACGTGCTGATCTCCGGCTCCGCAGTGGGCTGGTACGGTGACGGTGGCGAACGCGAACTGACCGAAGCTTCGCCCCCGGTGCGCGAAGATTTCGCCAGCCAGTTGTGCATTGCCTGGGAAGAGACGGCCCAGCGCTCCCAGGCACAGGGTATCCGCGTGGTATTGGTGCGCACCGGGCTGGTGCTGGCCAGCGATGGCGGCTTTTTGTCGCGCCTGCGCGTGCCCTTCAAGCTCGGGCTGGGCGGGCCATTGGGCAATGGACGGCAGTGGATGCCGTGGGTCCATATAGACGACCAGGTCGCCCTGATTGATTTTCTCTTGCAGCACAACGATGCCAGCGGTCCTTATAATGCCTGCGCCCCGGAGCCGGTGCGCAACCGCGAGTTCGCCAGGCGCCTGGGTCGGGCCCTGCATCGGCCGGCGCTGCTGCCAGTGCCGGCATTGTTGCTCAAGGCTGGCCTGGGCGAGATGTCGACCTTGCTGCTGGGCGGGCAGCGGGCACGCCCGGTACGCTTGCTGGCGGCTGGCTTCACTTTCCGCTTCAACGATCTGCAATCGGCCCTGGACAACCTGTCCAGCCGCCTCTGACATAGGACGCTGCATGACCGATCACGCCCTGCTGCTGGTCAACCTGGGTTCCCCGGCTTCCACCTCGGTGGCCGATGTGCGCCGCTACCTCAACCAGTTTCTCATGGACCCGTACGTGGTCGACCTGCCTTGGCCGGTACGGCGCCTGTTGGTGTCGCTGATCCTGGTCAAGCGCCCGGAGCAGTCGGCGCATGCCTATGGCTCGATCTGGTGGGAGGAGGGCTCGCCGCTGGTGGTGCTCACCCGTCGTCTGCAGTCAGCAATGGTCGAGCACTGGCCCCGTGGCCCGGTGGAAATCGCCATGCGCTATGGCCAGCCAGCTTTGCCCGAAGTGCTGGAACGCCTGGCAGCCCAAGGCGTGCGCAAGGTGACCTTGGCGCCGCTTTATCCACAGTTCGCCGACAGTACCGTGACCACTGTGGTCGAGCTGGCAAAACAGGTGATCAACGAACGCCAGCTGCCACTGCAGATGCGTGTGCTGCAGCCGTTCTACGAGCACCCTGACTACATCGAGGCGCTGGCGGCCAGCGCCCGGCCTTACCTGGAACAGGATTACGACCACCTGCTGCTGAGCTTCCATGGCTTGCCGGAGCGGCACTTGAAGAAGCTGTTTCCCAAGGGCAGCAAGCACGACCTGCGTACCGCTGATTGCTGCCACGGTGCATCCGCCGAGGTGCGTGCGGTGTGTTACCGCGGGCAATGCCTGGCTACGGCCAAAGCCTTTGCGCAGAGAATGGGCATCCCGGATGGCAAATGGTCGGTATCGTTCCAGTCTCGGCTCGGGCGGGACAAGTGGATCGAGCCCTACACCGAGACGCGGCTGGATGAGCTGGCCAAGGCCGGCGTAAAGAAGTTGCTGGTGATGTGCCCGGCGTTCGTGGCCGATTGCATCGAGACGCTGGAAGAGATCGGCATGCGGGGCAGCGAACAGTTTGTCGAGGCGGGCGGGCGGGAGCTGGTGCTGGTGCCGTGCCTGAATGATCACCCCGAGTGGGTGAGGGTGTTGGCTGATATGTGCGAAAAGGCCTGACATTGCGGCTGCCTATACCGACCCTATCGCCGGCAAGCCAGCTCCCACAAGAGCATCACAGTCTCTGAAACCTGTGGTGTACCTGTGGGAGCTGGCTTGCCGGCGATAGGGCCGGCTGAGGTTAAAGCCGGATCAAGGCAACTGATCATCCAGTTTCTTGTGCTTCCAGCCATCATTGCCCGGCAGGATCAGGTTCAGGGCAATCGCCACGATGGCGCACAGGGCGATGCCCTTCAGGCCCCAGTCATCCGGGCCGTCACCGCTGCCGATCAGCACGCCGCCGATACCGAACACCAAGGTTACCGACACGATCACCAGGTTGCGCGCTTCGGCCAGGTCGATCTTGTGGCGGATCATGGTGTTCATGCCCACTGCCGCGATCGAACCGAACAGCAGGCAAAGAATACCGCCCATTACTGGCACCGGGATGCTTTGCAGCAGCGCGCCGAACTTGCCGATAAACGCCAGGGTAATGGCGAAGACCGCCGCCCAGGTCATGATCTTCGGGTTGTAGTTCTTGGTCAGCATCACCGCGCCAGTCACTTCGGCGTAGGTGGTGTTGGGCGGGCCGCCGAACAGGCCGGCTGCCGTGGTGGCCAGGCCGTCACCTAGCAAGGTGCGGTGCAGGCCAGGCTTTTTCAGGTAGTCACGGCCGGTCACGCTACCGACCGCAATCACCCCGCCGATGTGCTCGATCGCCGGTGCCAGGGCAACCGGGACGATGAACAGGATGGCCTGCCAGTTGAACGCCGGTGCGGTGAAATTGGGGATTTCCAGCCACGGTGCAGCGGCGATTTTGGCCGTGTCGACCACACCAAAGGCGAACGACAGGGCAAAGCCCACCAGCACGCCAGAGATGATCGGTACCAGGCGGAAAATACCCTTGCCGAACACAGCGACGATCAAGGTGGTCAGCAGGGCTGGCATGGAGATCAGCATGGCGGTCTTGTAGGGCATCAACGCAACGCCGTCGCCACCCTTGCCCATTGCCATGTTGGCAGCGATCGGTGCCATGGCCAGGCCGATGGAGATGATCACCGGGCCAATCACCACAGGCGGCAGCATGCGGTCGATGAAACCGGTGCCTTTGATTTTTACCATCAGGCCCATGAAGGTGTACACGAAACCGGCCGCCATCACGCCGCCCATGGTCTCGGCCAGGCCAAACTGGCCCTTGGCGAGGATGATCGGGGTGATGAAGGCAAAGCTGGAGGCCAGGAACACCGGTACCTGGCGGCCGGTAACCAGCTGGAACAGCAGCGTGCCGATGCCTGCGGTGAACAACGCGACGTTCGGGTCGAGGCCGGTGATCAGTGGCATCAGCACCAACGCGCCAAATGCCACGAAGAGCATCTGCGCGCCCGAAACGACCTGGCGCCAGAGCGGGTCGTTGAAGCCGTCCTGCATGGTCAGGCGTCCTTTTGCTTGGTGCCGAAGATCTTGTCACCGGCATCGCCCAGGCCCGGCACGATGTAGCCGTGTTCGTTCAGGCGCTGGTCGATCGAGGCGGTGTAGATCTTCACGTCCGGGTGGGCTTTTTCCACCACTTCGATGCCCTCTGGCGCGGCGACCAGCACCATGGCGCGGATCTCTTTGCAGCCGGCCTTTTTCAGCAGGTCGATGGTAGCGACCATCGAAGCGCCGGTGGCCAGCATCGGGTCGATGATCAGGGCCAGGCGCTGGTTGATGTCTGGCGCGAGCTTTTCCAGGTAGGTATGGGCTTCGAGAGTTTCTTCGTTGCGGGCAACGCCGACGGCGCTGACCTTGGCACCCGGGATCAGGCTGAGCACGCCGTCAAGCATGCCGATGCCGGCGCGCAGGATGGGGACTACGGTAATCTTCTTGCCGGCGATTTTTTCAACTTGCACCTTGCCACACCAGCCGTCGATCTCGTAGGTTTCGAGTGGCAGGTCCTGGGTGGCTTCATAGGTCAGGAGCGCGCCGACTTCCTGGGCGAGTTCGCGAAAATTCTTGGTGCTGATATCGGCACGGCGCATCAGGCCGAGCTTGTGGCGGATCAGCGGGTGGCGGATCTCACGAGTGGGCATAGGGGGGCTCCGAAAGGCGGGCAAAAAAACCGCGCTAGATTAATCTATTCAGCCTGTGCTGTCGTCTGGTCATTCTGGACGTTAGTCCATAAATGCTTGATCTGGGACGAGCGGATGCGTACCTTTGCCCGCTTTTCCAAAATGCCCCCCCGGAGAGCGCCATGTCCGCCGATCTCGAGCACATCCGTCAAGTCATGCGTGAAGCTGACTGCCTGTACACCGAAGCCGAAGTCGAAGCGGCCATCGCCAAAGTCGGCGAGCAGATCTGCAAGGACCTGCACGACAAGAACCCGGTGGTGTTCTGCGTGATGAACGGTGGCCTGATTTTCTCTGGCAAACTGCTGACCCACCTGCAGTTCCCGCTGGAAGCCTCGTACCTGCACGCTACCCGCTACCGCAACCAGACCAGCGGCGGTGAGCTGTTCTGGAAGGCCAAGCCGGAAGTGTCGTTCATCGACCGCGATGTGCTGATCGTCGACGACATCCTCGACGAAGGCCACACCCTCAGCGCCATCATCGAGTTCTGCAAGCATGCCGGCGCGCGCTCGGTGCACACCGCGGTCCTGATCGACAAGGACCACGACCGCAAGGCCAGCCCGGACCTCAAGGCCAACTACGTGGGCCTGCCATGTGTCGACCGCTACATTTTCGGTTACGGCATGGATTACAAAGGCTACTGGCGCAATGCCAACGGCATTTTCGCCGTCAAGGGGCTGTGACCATGCGCCAGCCTGCGTTCATCGACCAATCGCTGTTCGCCGGGCTGGCCGAAAAGGCTGCCGCCAACCCGCGCGGGCGGCAGCACCATAATTTCCATGAGATGGAAGAGCCCTGCCACCGCATGGCGGTCGGGCTACAGCCCAGTACCTACATTCCGCCGCACCGCCACCTGAGCGACGACAAGGCCGAAGGCCTGATCGTGCTCAAGGGCCGCCTGGGCTTGCTGATCTTCGATGAGCAGGGCGCAGTGACAGACAAGCGAGTGCTGCAGGCAGGCGGTGACTGCCTGGGTGTGGACTTGGCACCCGGTACCTACCATGGGCTGGTGGTGCTGGAGCCGGACAGCATCCTGTTCGAATGCAAGGCCGGGCCTTACCGGCCGGTGGGCGAAGGCGAACATGCACACTGGGCGCCGCGCGAGGGGGAAGCCGGCGTGGCCGAGTACCAGGCCTGGATGCTCGCGCAGTTCGATTGAGGTTGCCTGCACCCGGCATGCTAGAGTGCTCCTTCATACAAGGAGCCTCACATGCGTGCGATTTTCCCCCTCCTGCTGGCCGTCAGCATGCCACTCGCCGCCGCCCCCCTGCACAGCCAGTTCCTGCCTCCCGATGATCAGTCCTTGCGCCAGGAAGCGCCGACCGGCCAGCAACTGCTGCAAGTGACCGACTACTCGGTGGTGGTGGGGGCCCAGCGCCAGTCCGACCAGCAGCCGATCCCGATCACCTCGTCGTTGCAGGTGCGCCTGAAGGGCAAACCGTTGAGCAAGGGCGCGACCATTGCCCAGGTGCTGCTGACCTTCGACGGCGAAGCGGCCAAGAGCCTGAAGAAGCCCGTGTATGACGAAAAAAGCCGCACCTTGAGCCTGAATTACCCGGTCAGTGACTACCGGGTAATCATGGACTTGCTGCGCAACGAGACCTTGTACGTGCAGTTTCTCACCTATGGCAACGGCCATATCTGGGCCGACCTGCACACCGGCACCGTACGTACGCGTTGAGGCACGCGGCCTGCGAGGGGTAAACTGCCGGCCTTCGAAATCCCGTGATGGTCCAGTTGGAGTCGGCAATGCGTAAAGACAAGAAACAGGTAATCGGCGACGAAATCAGCGACGACTACATCAAGTCGTTCCTCCAGTTCGAACCGGCCGATGGCGTGACCTCGCCGTCGCACCACAAGCTGGTCAAGGCCTACCGTGGGCTGCGTGTCGACGATTTCGAGCGCTTTGTCGGCTTCTTTGTCGAAGCAGGCCTGGACCTGGATGGCAAGGACGAGCACGGCAAGACCTTCGTCGAGCAGATTGCCGACCAGCGCAATGCGCCTGAGTACATCGAGATCATCGACAAGGCCCGCGGCTGATCTTCAACCTGTGCTGGCCCTTTCGCGGGCTCGCCCGCTCCCACAGGGGTGAGGGCAGTGCCGAACCTGTGGAAGCGGGCAAGCCCGCGAAGAGGCCAGCACAGGCTGATAGAGATGCAGGCATAAAAAAACGCCCCGAGGGGCGTTTTTTCGTTACCGGGCGGTTCAGGCGTAGTGCTTGGCCGCCGGGCTGCTTTCCACCAGGTCCAGCGCCACGTCGTTGTCGGCACTGATTTTCTGGTACAGGGCAGCATCGGTTGCCAAGGTCTTCTCGCGCGCCGGGAAGATTTCCTTGAGCTTGGCAGCCCAGGCACCTTTGGCCTGCTCGGGGAAGCAGCGTTCGATCAGTTCCAGCATGATCGACACGGTCACCGAAGCGCCTGGCGAAGCACCGAGCAGTGCGGCCAGGCTGCCGTCCTGGGCCGAGACCAGCTCGGTACCGAACTGCAGCACGCCGCCTTTTTTCGGGTCTTTCTTGATGATCTGCACGCGCTGACCCGCCACTTCCAGGCGCCAGTCTTCGGCCTTGGCCTGCGGGTAGAAGCGACGCAGGGCTTCCAGGCGCTGCTCCATCGACTGCATCACTTCGCTGACCAGGTACTTGGTCAGGTCCATGTTGTCACGGGCCACGGCCAGCATCGGGCCGATGTTGCCCATGCGCACCGACAGCGGCAGGTCCATCAGCGAACCGTGCTTGAGGAACTTGGTGGTGAAACCGGCGTACGGGCCGAACAGCAGCGAAGTCTTGCCGTCCACAACGCGGGTATCCAGGTGCGGTACCGACATCGGCGGGGCGCCTACGGCGGCCTGGCTGTAGACCTTGGCCTGGTGCTGCTTGACGATTTCCGGGTTGTCGCAACGCAGCCACTGGCCGCTGACCGGGAAGCCGCCAAAGCCTTTGCTTTCCGGGATGCCCGAGACCTGCAGCAGCGGCAGGGCCGCGCCACCGGCGCCGAGGAAGACGAAGCGGGCGTCGACTTCGCGGCTGCCGCCGCTGTTGACGTCCTTGATGCTCACGGTCCAGCCTTTGCCGTTACGGCGCAGGCCGACGACCTTCTTGCTGTATTTCACCTGCGCGTCCGGCGAGTCGCCCAGCAGCTTGAGCAGCTTGTTGGTCAGGGCGCCGAAGTTGACGTCGGTGCCTTTGGCTACGCGGGTAGCTGCAATGTGCTGGTCGGCCGGGCGGCCTGGCATCATCAGCGGCATCCAGTCGCTCATCACCGCCTTGTCTTCGGTGTATTCCATGTCAGCGAAGGCATGGTGCTGCTTGAGCAGCTCGAAGCGCTTCTTGAGGAAGGAAACACCCTTGTCACCCTCGACGTAGCTCAGGTGCGGGACAGGGTTGATGAACGCACGCGCCGAGCCGAAGTTGCCCTTCTTGCTCAGGTAGGCCCAGAACTGGCGCGACACCTCGAACTGGGCGTTGATGTGCACGGCCTTCTTGATGTCGATGCTGCCATCGGCGGCCTGGGGCGTGTAGTTAAGCTCGCACAGACCAGCGTGGCCGGTGCCTGCGTTGTTCCAGGGGTTGGAGCTTTCCGCGGCTCCGGAGTCCATCGCCTCGACGACCTCAAGCTTCAGGGTCGGGTCAAGCTCCTTCAGCAGTACGGCCAGGGTGGCACTCATGATGCCCGCGCCTACCAGTACTACATCAACCGATTCGTTCTGCGCCATTTAACGCGTCTCCACAATCTACAGCTACCTAATTGACAGCATAGGACCTGGGGTAGCCAGGGTCGCCATGTCCGACTTTTCGCAGTTCTTGCAACTTCCGCGGACACCGCCAATCAGTCTTCGGGTTCAGCTATTGAACGCCGTTTGCCACGGGTGCGGCAATTCGACTTATGGTCAAGGTGTCGTGCGTGCGTTATGGAACGGTTCAGACACTCATACGGGATGAGCGCATTTGCCGCCTGTTCAGGGCTGTTCGGGACACATCTGCCGCTTTTGCACATGCCAGACTGTTCATTTGCTCGCCACACTCTTGTGAAGTTGTGAAAACCGTTTTTTCACGCTCTTTTGGAGACGTGAACCTCAAAAGGGGACTGCGCGATGGCAACCCGCAGGTTCATGCAGTGTGAAGGGCCGGAAAAGCAGGCACGACAGCCGATGCAAGACCTGAGTGGAAGGCTCTCTGTGGGCGAAGCGGTGTAGTTGCCGGGGTCAATCGGCGAATGCGGGGCCCGATCAGGAGACGTCCTTATAATCGGGGGGAGATTATAGCGATGTCGCGGGCAGAAATGTCGCCATTCGTGGTTTTTATTGCAGCGTTTGTCAGGCCGCGAGGATGCGCTGGTGCCAGCGGCGGCTTGCGCGGGCGCAAACCCGGGCGTCGACGGGCAGCTCGCGGCCCAGCCAGGCCAGCTGGATTTCACCGACCTGGACCCAGCCGCTGCCGCTTGGCACCTGGCTGCATTGCTTGAAAGCCAGGCATTTACCTTGGCCATCGAGGCGGGCGTAGGTGAGGTGGCGCGGGCGTTGGAAGAGCAGGGTCCAGAGCGAGGCCATGGCGGCGAGTCCTTTGCGTGAGGGCTTGGCGCAAGGATAAGGGCGGGGCCATGAAACGATTGTGACAAGCGGTTCGCGCCGATGACTGGTCTGTGCCTGGCTAGGTATACTGTGGGCCTTTGCCGCATTTTCTGGAGAAACGCGCATGTTGCAACGTCTGTTGTTCGGTTTGATCGCCGTGGCCAGCCTCAGCCTGGTCGGTTGTGCCCACAGCCCGCAACAACTCAACCCGCAACCCACGCTCAAGGCCCAGCTCGCACCTGTGGGTCACGGCCAGCCGGTCGTAGTGCGGGTGGTTGACGGCCGGCCTTCGCAATCCTTGGGCACCCGTGGTGGCATGTACCCCGAGACCAGCACCATCAGCGTCAGCGGGAACGACGTGGTGCCCAAGCTGCAGGCCCAGGCCGAAGCTGCGGTGCGCCTGCTCGGCTTCACCCCAACGCCGAACGCCTCTGGTGCACCCCAGCTGACCGTGACCCTGGCCGAGCTGAAATATCAGTCGCCCAAAGACAACCTGTACGTGACCGAGGCCACCATCGGCGCCACCTTCCGCGCCGACGTGCGCAATGGCGGGCGCAGCTACAGCGGCCGTTACGGCGCTTCGCTGGACCAGCGTTTCGGCATGGCGCCGAACCAGGACACCAATACCCAGCTGGTGGGTGATGTGCTGAGCGATGCCCTGACCCGCCTGTTCAAAGACCCGACCATCGGGCAGGTGCTGGGCCAGTAAGCGTTTGGCTGGATGAAAAAAACCCGCTCCCTGTGCCAGGTAGCGGGTTTTTTGTAGCCTGTGCTGGCCTCTTCGCGGGTAAACCCGCTCCCACAGGTACAGCGCAGGCCTCGGATTCGGTGTGGTCCCTGTGGGAGCGGGTTCACCCGCGAAGAGGCCGGTTCAGGCTTACGCTGCTTCTACGTAGAAATCCAGCAAGCTGAAGCCCGTCCCGGCATCCACCTCTGGCAAATCTTCATGTACATGCCCGCCCAGCGCACAGTAGACCAGCCACTGGCGGTCCTGCACATTGATGGCAAAACCATCGATCAACGCCTGTTGTTCATCGCTCTGGGCAACGAGGTAGAGTCGGTCCTGGTTTTCGGCGTGCAACATGAACAAGCTCCGGGTCATGGAAGGCCGACAGGGTGGCCTGTTCAGATGACGAGCCGATGACAGATGAAATTTAATGACACTTTGTCGCCCATGCCGGGCGCCGAAGAGCGACTTGGGTAGAATGCGTGCCTTTGCCGCTGCTCACACCGAGGTTGCGTGATGTCCTTGCAAGTGCTCTGGGGGTTCCTGGCCGCCCATCCCACCAAGTTGATCAATCTGCTGGCGCTGCTGCTGACCTGCCCAGGCGGGTTGCTGCTGCACAGCGCACGCCGACGCGAGGCCGAGGCCCGCGAATACATGGCAGTGGAGGAGGGGGTGGTGGACGCGTTCGAGCTGCGGGTGCCCAAGTACTTCTACATCCTCGGGTTCGCTTGCCTGGCGATGGCGCTGCTACTGTCCTGGTTCAGTACCTGGGTCTGAGAAATTGGGGCCGCTTTGCGGCCCATCGCGACACAAGGCCGCTCCTACAAGAGATCGCGCCCCCCTGTAGGAGCGGCCTTGTGTCGCGATGGGCTGCAAAGCAGCCCCGGCAATCTTTCAGGCTACAGGTGCCTGCTGCCTGACCTGGTACTGGTTACGCACCGGCGTCGCATACTGCAACACCAGGTAAGGCCGCTGCTCTTCGGGGCAGGCATCCAGGCGGCGTTGCCATTCTTCCTTGGCCTTGGCCAGCTCGTCCGCCGGGAACACTTTCTCGGCACTCGGCACCTGCAGCGCCTCATCCTTGCTGTCCCACATCGCATACGCCAGGTAATGCACCGGGAACAGGCGGTAACCGCCAAGGATTTGCCGGTCGATTTCCGCTGCCAGCTGCTTGGTGTCTTCGTGGTACGCGGTCACTGGCGGGGTGAAGTTGATGTGCACCCGTCCCTTGTAGCCGGTAATGCCCTTGGCGATGCTGTTGTCATCCTCGCCCGGCGCCTTCGTGTAGGTACCGGTGGTGGCGCGGATGTAAAGCTCGCGGGCCTTGGCCTGGTCGCATGGGTCGTATTCGTAGCTGATCGACACCGGCGTCAGGTTCAGGCTCTGGATGACTGCACCGAACGGCTCGTCCTTGCGGCTCATGTGGAACATCTTGAGGATCGCCGAATCGGTACGGTCGTCACCATCTTTGGCGCGGCCTTCGGCCTGGGCGATCCAGATCGACGCGGCGTCGTTGCGGATCGAGTGGTTGATGTAGGCCGAGAGCAACTGGTAAGCCGCCAGCTTCTCGCGGCGCCCGCTGATCGAGCGGTGCACGATGAAGCTCTTGTTCAGGCGCATCATGTCGCTGACAAACGGCTTTTGCAGCAGGTTGTCACCAATGGCAATGCGCGGGGTGGGCAAGCCTGCGTGGTACACCGCGTAGTTGACAAACGCCGGGTCCATGACGATGTCACGGTGGTTGGCCAGGAACAGATAGGCGGTGCCGGCCTTGAGCTGTTCCACGCCCGAATAGGTAACACCGTCGGTGGCGCGGTCGATGGTCTGGTCGACGTAATACTCGACTTTGTCCTGCAGGGTCGAAACGCAGGTGACGCCGGCGAATTCCTTGCGCAGGCGGCGTGCAATCAGTGGCTTGAGCAACCAGCCGAGAGCACCGGCCGCACGCGGGAAGCGGAAGTGGGTGAGGATATCGAGGAATGCCGGGTCGCTGAGCAGGCGTGCCAGAACGGCAGGGACCTCAGCGTCGTCGTACGGTCGGATGGCATCGAATTCGCCCATCATGCTCTCTTGTTGGAAACGGCTAGGGTAATAAGGTAGGGGCGGGCTCCGATAAACGGCTCGGACACACACAGGCCCTGTAAACAGACCGGCAATTATACGCATAAGTCACCCCGGAGGCCGCGATGCTGGAAACTGCGAACTACGATTGCCCTTATTGTGGCGAAGAAGTCGAAACCACGGTGGACCTGTCCGGTGGTGATCAGGAGTACATCGAGGACTGTCAGGTGTGCTGCAAGCCTATCCGCTTCGTGCTGCAGGTCCATGGCGAGGAGTGGATGCTGGATGTCTTTGGTGAGAATGACTGATGCGACGGATCTACGAACCTGAAAACCTGCTCGAAGCCGAAATGCTGGTCGGCATGCTGGCCAGTGAAGGCATCAACGTGCAGCTGGTAGGCCGTGACTTGATGGGGGGCGTAGGCGAACTGCCCCTGCAAGGCCTGCTCGGGCTTGCGGTAGCGGATGAGCAGGCCGAGTACGCACGGCAGCTGATCGATGCGTACAATGATGCCCAGCCACTGGTTGGCGACGAACCGGAGAGCTTCCCCGGTACCTTGATCTGCTAGGTTCTGAATTCGCCCATGTGTGGACGTTATGCCCTGTTTCGCTGGCCCCAGGCGCTTGCCAGCCTGCCTGGCTTCCCCGAAGGCCAGCCGGCCCAATGGAACATTTCACCCGGGGCTTCGGTGCTGATCCAGCGCCAGCTCGATGGCCAGCAGCAACTGGCCAAGGCGCGCTGGGGGCTTACTCCGGCCTGGCTCACCGACCTGTCCCGTACCCCTGCTCACGCCCGCGCCGAAACCCTGGCCGAGCAGCCAATGTTTCGCGATGCATTTCGCCAGCGTCGCTGCCTGATGCCGGCCAACGGCTTTTACGAGTGGCGTGGCAGCGTGCGTAAACGCCCGTACTGGCTGACCCCGGGGGAGGGCTCGTCGCTGTATTTTGCGGCAGTGTGGGAGGCCTACCCGGTGCAGGACCAGGTGTGGCTGAGCTGTGCAGTGGTGACCCAGGCAGCCATGAACCAGCGTCGGCCGCTGATACTGGACGAGGCGGGGCAGGCGGCCTGGCTTGACCCGGATACGCCGGTTACCCGCTTGCACGAGTTGCTGGCCAGCCCGTCGGCAACCTTGCGGGAACGGGCCTTGGCCAATTTCGTCAATGACCCGAAACTGGATGCGCCGGAGTGCCTGACCCCGGCCTGATGCTCTGCCTGCACTGGCCCTTTCGCGGGCACGCCCGCTCCCACAGGTTGTTCGGTATACCTGGGGGAAATGAAATACCTGTGGGAGCGGGCATGCCCGCGAAGAGGCCGGTACAGCTGAAGAAAATCTTCCCTACGGCTATAGCGGGCACTGCTGACTCGGCCTAGGATACGCCGCATGTAAAAAGGGAGTGTTTTCATGCGTAAGTCTTTTGTCGTCAGCCTGCTCAGTGCTGGCATCCTGCTGGCCGGTTGCCAGGCGGTGAACACCACCAGCGGCGGTGCTGTTGGCGTCGAGCGCCAGCAGTACATGTTCAGCATGCTCTCGACCGATGAGGTCAACCAGATGTACGCCCAGTCGTACCAGCAGACCCTGGGAGAAGCATCGAGCAAAGGTGTGCTCGACAAGTCCAGCGCCGATGCCAAGCGTGTGCAGGCAATCGCCAGCCGCCTGATCGCTCAGGCGCCCAAGTTCCGGCCGGATGCCGCGCAATGGAACTGGGAAGTCAACGTCATCAAGAGCGACGAGCTCAACGCCAACTGCGGACCCGGCGGCAAGATCATCGTCTACACCGGGCTGATCGATCAGCTCAAGCTCACCGATGCGGAAATTGCCGCAGTAGTGGGCCATGAGATTGCCCACGCCTTGCGCGAGCACAGCCGTGAAGCCATGTCCAAGGCGTACGGTGTGGAAATGGCCCGCCAGGGTGCCGGTGCCATCTTCGGCCTCGGCCAGGGCAGCATGGCCATGGCCGACACGGTGGTCAACTACGCCATGACCTTGCCCAACAGCCGGTCCAACGAGAACGAGGCCGACCTGATTGGCCTGGAGCTTTCGGCGCGTGCCGGCTACGACCCGAATGCCGCGATCACCTTGTGGAACAAGATGAGCAAGGCTTCCGAGGGTGCACCGCCTGAGTTCATGAGTACTCACCCGGCATCCGCGAGCCGCATCGCTTCACTGCAGGCGGCGATTCCGAAGGTGATGCCGCTGTATCAGGCGGCAAAGCAGTAAGACCGCAAGGGGGCTGCTTTGCAGCCCAATCGCCGGCAAGCCAGCGCCCACATGTACCGCACATGGCTTGAAGCCGGTGCGGTCGGGGTGGGAGCTGGCTTGCCGGCGATTGGGGCGCAGAGCGGCCCCTTCTGCAGTTAGCCAACCCAACCACTGGCTTTCATCGCCGTATAGACCGCCACGATGGCCAGCACGAAGAACGCCGTGGCCGCCAGGCGACGGATCAGGGTCAATGGCAGTTTGTCTGCCGCGAAGTTACCTGCCAGAACCACCGGCACGTTGGCGATCAGCATGCCCAGGGTGGTACCGATGATCACCATGATCAGGTGCGGATACTGCGCCGCCAGCATGACGGTGGCGACTTGGGTCTTGTCACCGATTTCGGCCAGGAAGAACGCGATCAGCGTAGTCAGGAACGGCCCGAAGCGGCGCGCCGGGTTCTCGTCGTCATCCATCTTGTCGGGTACCAGGGTCCACAGCGCAGTGGCGGTGAAGCTCGCGGCCAGGATCCAGTGCAATGCCGAGTCGCTGAAGAAGCTGCCAAACCAGGCACCCACGGCGCCGGCTGCGGCATGGTTGGCCAAGGTGGCGGCGATGATGCCGGCAATGATCGGCCACGGCTTGCGGAAGCGGGCAGCGAGAATGAGCGCGAGCAGTTGCGTCTTGTCGCCGATTTCGGCGAGGGCAACGATGGCGGTGGGGACCAGCAGAGATTCCAGCATCAGGATTCCTACGGGGGCGGGTCGACACGGCTATGACACGTACAGCCTCCCCGCCCCGGGTAAGGTGTGCGTGTCATAGGTCTTGTCAAACCCTGGATCCGTCTTTGCGGATCTCTCCATGCAGGCTGGCATGGTGGGTCGCACGCGCCATGGTCTGTTGACCAAGTATGTTGACGCGTACCGGGCGAGCTGAGTGCTCGCGGGAGACTACTCCCCTAGGACGGTGCGGATTCTGCCTAGGCTAAACGCTTTCGGCAAGCGCTGTTTTTATCCATGTGTTGCCTGATAGATACGGAAACCGTCAGCGTCGTCGCGCACCGTGCAGTTGCCCAGCGCCCCTTCGATCAGCGGCTGATAGCGCAGGAAGCTGTTGGCAACAAGGCGCATTTCACCGCCTTTTCGCAGATGAACGGCCGATTTTTTCAGCAGGTTTTCCGAAGCCTGGTAGTTGGTGTGCACCCCGGTGTGGAACGGCGGGTTGCTCAGGATCAGGCTCAGTTCGGTGGGCGCCGCGTCGATACCATCACCACTGATCACGTCGCCTTCCAGGCCATTGGCCGCCAGCGTCAGCCGGCTGGCCGCCACGGCGAAGGCATCCACGTCCAGCAGGGTTACCCGGTTTTGTGGATAGCGGCGCTTGACCGTTGCGCCCAATACCCCGGCGCCACAGCCGAAGTCCAGCACATGCCCGCTCGGCAGGCCGTCGAGGTGCTTGAGCAGCAGGGCGGTACCGCGGTCGAGGCGCCCGTGGCTGAATACGCCAGGCAGGCTGACCACTTGCAACGGGCCGTCTTCCAGGGCCAGTTCGAAGCGTTCGGCCAGGCTTTCCAGCGGCTTGGCCTCGGGCGCCTGCTCGATGGTCACTTGCCACAGCTGGCAGTGCCGGGCGCTGTCCAGCTTGCGCGGTTTGCCAAAGGCTTGCAGCTGTTTGGCCGCGCCTTCGATGCCGCCGCGCTTTTCGCCGACCAGGTACAGCTCACGGCCGGCCAGGCGCGACGCCAGGGCATTGAGCAGGTAGGCAGCCAGCTCGCGGGACTTGGGCAGGAACAGCACGGCGCTGTCGAAGGCCACCTCAGGCGGCTCGACACCATAGTGGCTGCGGCCGGGGAAGCGGCTGTCGAGCATGGCGTGATCGCCCGCATGCCACGTCCAGGCCTGGGCCTGCGGCAATTGGCCAAGCAGGCCATCGGCGGGGGCGCCGGCGATCAGCAGCGGCCCCTGGAACAGCTCTGCCTGGCGGAGCAATACTTCACTGCGCGGGTCCATGGACGACGCCTCCTGAAAAAGTGGCGCAGTGTAGCAGAGGTGCGCGCCCCGCTCAGCTGACCACGCGGCGTGGCTGACCGGCGAAGAAGGCCTGGGCATTCTCGCTGAGCTGGCCGACGATGCGTTGGCGCGACTCCACTGCCCCCCATGCGCTGTGCGGGGTGATGATCAGCCGCGGGATACCGGGTTCGAGCAACGGGTTGCCGTTTACTGGCGGCTCCACGCTCAGCACGTCAGTAGCCGCGCCGCCCAGGTGACCACGGTGCAGGGCATCGGCCAGGGCCTGCTCGTCGATTAGGCCGCCACGGGCGGTGTTGACCAGCAGTGCGCCTGGCCTGAGCAAGGCCAGTTCGCGGGCACCGAGCATGTGCCGCGTGTGCTCGTTCAGCGGGCAGTGCAGGGTCAGGGCATCGATTTGTGGCAGCAGTTCGTCCAGCGGCAGGCGGTCGGCGCGTTCCGGGCGGCCGGGAATCTGCCCGCTCAGTACGCGCATGCCGAAGGCTTCGGCCAGCCGCGCCACCGCGCCGCCCAGTTCGCCGTGGCCGAGCAGGCCGAGGGTTTTGCCTTCCAGCTCGACGATGGGGAAGTCCAGCAGACAGAACTGGCTGGCCTTGGCCCACTGGCCATCGGCTACTGCCTGGTTGTAGTCGCACAGACGCGTGGCCAGCGCCAGCAGCAGGGCGAGCGTGTGCTGCGCGACGGACGGCGTGCCATAGCCCTGGCAGTTGCAAACCGTGATGCCTTGGGCTCGCGCTGCTGTCAGGTCGACATTGTTGGTGCCGGTGGCGGCCACCAGAATCAGCTTGAGCTGTGGGTTGGCGGCCAGGGTCGCGGCGTCGAGCATGACCTTGTTGCTGACCACTGCCACGGCGCCCTGCAGGCGCTGGCTTACCTGGTCAGGGCGGGTTGCATCGAACAGCTCGAACTCATCGAACTGGCTTCGTAGCGGGGAAAGGTCGAGGTCACCAAGGTCCAGGGATTGGTGATCGAGAAACACGGCGCGACGCGGGCTGGGCATCAGTAAGGCTCCGTTGGCAGGGCAGGGATGATCCATCCCCCGGACAATGCCACTCATACCCCGCGCAGCCAAATCATTCCTTCGGCTGATTTAGCCGTCACATTCGCGAACTACAGTAGTTCCCAGACTTGTCCGGCCCGCTTTTTCAGAAAAGGGATACCCATGCTGCAGACCCGCATCATCAAGCCCGCCGAGGGCGCCTACGACTACCCGCTGCTGATCAAACGCCTTTTGATGTCCGGCAGCCGCTATGAAAAGACCCGCGAAATCGTCTACCGCGACCAGTTGCGCCTGACGTACCCTCAGCTCAACGAGCGCATCGCGCGCCTGGCCAATGTGCTGACCGAGGCCGGGGTAAAGGCCGGCGATACTGTGGCGGTAATGGATTGGGACAGCCACCGCTACCTGGAGTGCATGTTCGCCATCCCGATGATTGGCGCCGTCGTGCATACCATCAACGTGCGCCTGTCGCCCGAGCAGATCCTCTACACCATGAACCACGCCGAAGACCGCGTGGTGCTGGTCAACAGCGATTTCGTCGGCCTCTACCAGGCCATTGCCGGGCAACTGACTACCGTTGAAAAGACCTTGTTGCTGACCGATGGTCCGGACAAGACCGCCGAGCTGCCGGACCTGGTGGGCGAGTACGAGCAGCTGCTGGCAGCCGCCAGCCCGCGCTACGATTTCCCGGACTTCGATGAAAACTCGGTGGCCACCACCTTCTACACCACCGGCACCACCGGCAACCCCAAGGGTGTGTACTTCACCCACCGGCAACTGGTGCTGCACACCCTGGCCGAAGCTTCGGTCACCGGCAGCATCGACAGCGTGCGCCTGCTGGGCAGCAACGACGTGTACATGCCCATCACGCCGATGTTCCATGTACATGCCTGGGGCATTCCCTACGCCGCCACCATGCTTGGCATGAAGCAGGTGTACCCGGGGCGCTACGAGCCGGACATGCTGGTCAAGCTGTGGCGTGAGGAAAAGGTCACGTTCTCCCATTGCGTGCCGACCATCCTGCAGATGCTGCTCAGCTGCCCGACCTCGCAAGGGCAGGACTTCGGCGGCTGGAAGATCATCATTGGCGGCAGCTCGCTCAACCGTTCGCTGTACCAGGCTGCCCTGGCGCGTGGCATCCAGTTGACCGCGGCGTATGGCATGTCCGAAACCTGCCCGCTGATCTCCGCCGCGCACCTGAACGACGAGCTGCAGGCCGGCAGCGAGGATGAGCGCGTCACCTACCGCATCAAGGCCGGCGTGCCGGTGCCGCTGGTCGAGGCGGCCATTGTCGATGGCGACGGCAACTTCCTGCCGGCAGACGGCGAGACCCAGGGCGAGTTGGTGCTGCGTGCACCGTGGCTGACCATGGGCTATTTCAAGGAGCCGGAAAAGAGTGAGGAGCTGTGGCAGGGGGGCTGGTTGCACACCGGAGATGTCGCCACCCTCGACGGCATGGGCTACATCGACATTCGTGACCGCATCAAGGATGTGATCAAGACCGGCGGCGAGTGGGTTTCCTCGCTCGACCTGGAAGACCTGATCAGCCGTCACCCAGCCGTGCGCGAAGTGGCGGTGGTGGGGGTGGCCGACCCGCAGTGGGGCGAGCGCCCGTTTGCCCTGCTGGTGGTGCGCGATGGCCAGGCCATCGATGCCAAGGCGCTCAAGGAGCATCTCAAGCCATTTGTCGAGCAAGGGCACATCAACAAGTGGGCGATTCCTAGCCAGATCGCCGTTGTTACTGAAATTCCCAAGACCAGTGTCGGCAAGCTCGACAAGAAACGCATCCGCCAGGACATCGTCCAGTGGCAGGCCAGCAACAGTGCGTTCCTTTCCACGCTGTAAGCGCCGTGCGGGTCGCGAACGTCAGAACGCGACCCGCACGCTAGAGGCCTCGACGGCTTGCCAAATGGCAGAAATGCGCCATCCTTGAGCTCTGCCAGCCCGCAA
This sequence comes from Pseudomonas putida S13.1.2, assembly GCF_000498395.2. Lineage (NCBI taxonomy): Bacteria > Pseudomonadati > Pseudomonadota > Gammaproteobacteria > Pseudomonadales > Pseudomonadaceae > Pseudomonas > Pseudomonas putida. Next base: position 4,167,134 of record NZ_CP010979.1, on the reverse strand, counting down.
CCGGGACAACACTGCAGCGAGTTGGCGGCATGGAGCGCAAATCACACTTTAGAGGGATCAAGCGCCTGTGCCTTGCTGGCTATAGTCGGGGCCAGGGGATTTTCAGGAATGGGGGAGGGCGATACGCGCAAGCCGTATCGCCGCAGGTGCAAACCTGCAAACCGGTCGCTCGGGCCGTTCTTGAAAGGACTCACTGCCATAACAATAAAGTACATGGAGTAGCGTCGATGAAATCTGCAAACCTGTTCTGGCGCCGGGCCAAGTTGCCCCTGGCCGTCAGCCTTGCTTCCACGCTCGCAAGTCCTGCTTTCGCTGTCAGTTTCAACATTGGTGAAATCGAAGGGCAGTTCGACTCGTCGCTCTCCATCGGCGCCAGCTGGTCGACGGCCAACCCCAACAAGAACCTGATCGGGGTGAACAACGGCGGCAAGGGCCTGTCGCAGACATCCGACGATGGCCACCTGAACTTCAAGAAGGGCGAAACTTTCTCCAAGATCTTCAAGGGCATCCACGACCTGGAGCTCAAGTACGGCGACACCGGCGTGTTCGTGCGCGGCAAGTACTGGTACGACTTCGAGCTGAAGGACGAAGGCCGCGAGTTCAAGGACATCAGCGACTCCGGCCGCAAGGAAGGCGCCAAGTCGTCCGGCGCCCAGTTGCTCGACGCCTTTGTCTACCACAACTACTCCATCGGCGATCAGCCGGGCTCGGTGCGCCTGGGCAAGCAGGTGGTGAGCTGGGGTGAAAGTACCTTCATCGGCGGCGGCATCAACTCGATCAACCCCATCGACGTGTCGGCGTTCCGCCGCCCGGGGGCCGAGATCAAGGAAGGCCTGATCCCGGTCAACATGTTCTATGTCTCGCAAAGCCTGACCGACAACCTGTCGGCCGAGGCCTTCTACCAGATCGAGTGGGACCAGACGGTTGTTGATAACTGCGGTACGTTCTTCTCCCAGCCGGACATCATTGCCGACGGCTGCACCGACAACCTGCGTGTGCTCAACAGCAGCCGCACCCTCAATGCACTGCCTGCCATTGCCAGGGGCGTGCTGGCCGCCAACAATGTCAACTACAACGAAGAAGGCGTGCTGGTAAGGCGTGGTGCCGATCGAGACGCCCGCGACAGTGGCCAGTTCGGTGTTGCGTTCCGCTATATGTTCGAACCGCTGGATACCGAGTTCGGCGCGTACTTCATGAACTACCACAGCCGTGCGCCGATCTTCAGTGCGACTGGCGCTTCCCCGGCTGCGTTCGCTTTTGCCAACAGCCTTACGCCCACAGCGCTTGCCGGGCTTCGTCCGCTGCTCATTGCAGGCAACTCCCAGTACTTTGTCGAGTATCCAGAGGATATCCGCCTGTACGGTTTGAGCTTCGCCACCACGCTGCCTACCGGTACTGCGTGGAGCGGCGAGCTTAGCTATCGCCCTAATGCGCCGGTGCAGCTGAACTCTACTGATATCCTGTTCGCCGGTGTCACGCCGCTGGCCGGGTTTGGTAATGCGTCCGTGCTCCAGGGCACACCGGGCCAGGACCTGCACGGCTACCGGCGCAAGGAAATCACCCAGTTCCAGACCACCTTCACCCACTTCTTCGACCAGGTCATGGGCGCCAGCCGGCTCACAGTTGTGGGCGAAGTCGGTGTTACGCATGTCGGCGGCCTGGAGAGCACCAGCAAGGCACGCTATGGTCGCGACCCGGTCTACGGCCCTGGCGAACTGCCTGGTGGCATGTGTACTGCGCTCAACGGCTCCACCATCAATGGCTCCGGGCTGGGCAGCTCCACCGCCAACCTGTCGCGCAACTGCAACAGCGATGGTTTCACCACCAGCACTTCGTGGGGTTATCGCGCTCGCGCCATCTGGGACTACAACGACGTCTTCGCCGGGGTCAACCTGAAGCCCAGCGTGGCCTGGTCCCATGACGTATCTGGCTACTCGCCAGGCCCAGGCGGCAACTTCGAGGAAGGCCGCAAGGCAGTCAGCCTGGGCCTGGACGCCGAGTACCAGAACACCTACACGGCGAGCCTGTCGTACACCAACTTCTTCGACGGCAAGTACACCACCGTGGATGACCGTGACTTCGTCGCGCTCAGCTTCGGCGTGAACTTCTAAGCATACAGATCCAGGACGACACGACATGAACAAGACCAGAAGTCTGCTGCAAGCCGGTGTACTGGGCCTGTCCCTGCTGGCGACCAGCGTCATGGCTGCGGTATCCGCCGACGAGGCGGCCAAGTTGGGCAGTACCCTGACCCCGATGGGGGCGGAAAAGGCCGGCAACGCCGATGGCTCCATCGGCCCTTGGGAGCCGCTGTCGAAGAGTGCGGGCAGCGTCGACGGCAAGGGTTTCCTTGCTGACCCGTATGGCAGTGAAAAGCCGCTGTTCACCATCACTGCGCAAAACGCCGAGCAGTACAAGGACAAGCTTTCGCCGGGCCAGCTGGCCATGCTCAAGCGCTACCCGGACACCTTCAAGATCCCGGTATTCAAAACCCATCGCGGCTCCACGGTACCTGCGGACGTGTTCGCCGCCATCAAGAAAAACGCCACCCAGACCACGCTGACGGAAGGCGGCAACGGTTTGAACAACTTCAACACGGCGGTGCCGTTCCCGATCCCGAAAAGCGGCCTGGAAGTGATCTGGAACCACATCACCCGTTACCGGGGGGCAGTGTAAGCCGCCTGGTGATCCAGGCCACGCCACAGCAGAACGGCTCTTTCAGCCCGGTTTACTTCTCCGACCAGTTCGTCTTCCGCGACAGGATGAAGGATTACGACCCGAACAACCCAGGCAACATCCTGTTCTACTTCAAGCAGGAAGTGACCGCGCCAGCGCGCCTGGCCGGGACCGTGCTGCTGGTGCACGAAACCCTCGACCAGGTGAAGGAGCCGCGCAAGGCGTGGATCTACAACGCCGGCCAGCGTCGCGTGCGCCAGGCGCCGCAAGTGTCGTACGACGGCCCGGGTACCGCCGCCGACGGCCTGCGTACCTCCGACAACCTGGACATGTTCAACGGTGCGCCAGACCGCTACGACTGGAAGCTGGAAGGCAAGAAGGAGCTCTACATCGCCTCCAACGCCTTCAAGCTGGATGACCCCAAGCTGAAGTACGCCGACATCATCAAGGCCGGGCACATCAACCAGGACCTTTCCCGTTACGAGCTGCGCCGCGTCTGGCACGTGGTCGCAACCCTGAAGCCGGGCCAGCGGCACATCTACGCCAAGCGTGACTTCTACATCGACGAAGACACCTGGCAGGCCGCAGTGATCGACCAGTACGACGGCCGTGGCCAGCTGTGGCGCGTGTCCGAAGCCCATTCCCAGCCGTATTACAACAAAGAGGTGCCTTGGTACACCCTGGAAACCATCTACGACCTGCAGTCGGGTCGTTACCTGGCCCTGGGCATGAAAAACGAAGAGAAGCGTGCCTACGACTTCGGCTTCAGTGCCAGCAAAGCGGACTTCCAGCCTGCGGCGTTGCGCCAGTCGGGTATTCGTTGATCTGAAAACCCTCCACTCCGTGTGATCCCCAGAACGCCCCGGCCTGCCCGGGGCGTTCTTTTTACCAGTACGGCCTCTTCGCGGGCACGCCCGCTCCCACAGGTACAGCACCGGCCTTGAAAGCAGTGCAAATCCCTGTGGGAGCGGGCGCGCCCGCGAAGAGGCCGGAACAGGCAATAAATCTGCTGAATACCCACCCAAACCCCCGCCCCAGCCCCCTGTCCATCAGCCATGTTGCTTTTTGTCGCAGTCTTTTCCGGGGCAATTGCGCCCATCATCTTCAAATGCGCTGCATTACCGGCTAGTCTCGCAAGCATCCATACCGCCGTAGTCCTCCACCCAGACCGAGCCGGCCATGACAGATTTGTCCCGTACACATGGATTTGCCAGCCAGGCCTTGGGCCTGCTGGACGGGCGTTTCTTCCGGCCGCCGCTGCCGGACGGCCATGTGCCGCGGCTGCGCCTGTGTCAGCGCTTGCACGCCGGGCTGGCTGGCCGGTTGCTGCTGGTCAACGCCCCGGCCGGTTTCGGCAAAAGCTCCCTGGCCATCGAATTTTGCGAAGCGCTGCCCGAGCACTGGCGCAGCCTGTGGCTGGGCCTCAGCCTACGTGATGCCGACCCTGGCCGCTTCCTTGAGCGCCTGCTGGAAGGCCTGCAGCAGTACTGCCCGGCACTGGGCGGGCAGGCCATGGGCTTGCTGAAAATGCGCCAGCGCCACCAGCCGTTCGCCTTCGAAGAGTGGATCGACGGCCTGCTCGACGAGCTGGCGCTGTACCTGCAAACCGATACCCCTTTGCTGCTGGTACTGGACGACTATCACCTGGCCCAGGGGCCGGTGCTCGACCGCTGCCTGCAATTCTTCCTCAACCACCTGCCGGCCGGCTTGGTGTTGCTGGTTACCAGCCGCCAGCGCCCGGACTGGCACCTGGCGCGTTTGCGGTTGTCGCGCCAGCTTGTCGAACTGAACGAACAGGATCTGCGCCTCACCGCCGAAGAATCGCTGGCGGTGATCGGCCGGCAGCCAACCGGCCTGCGCGGCCAGGCGCTGGACAACCTGATCCAGCGCAGCGACGGTTGGGTGGCCGGTTTGCGCTTCTGGCAACTGGCAGCCAGCGAGTCGGCGGACGAGCAAGCCTTGCCCCAGGCCCTGCACGGCGGCGAAGGGCTGATCCGCGACTACCTGCTTGAAGAAGTCATCGACATGCTGCCCGCCGATGTACAGGCGTTCCTGTACGACACCGCCTGCCAGGAGCGATTCTGCGCCCCGTTGTGCGATGCCTTGCGTGGCCGCCACGACAGCGCCGCTGTACTGCGCTACCTGCAGGCGCACCAGGTGTTCCTGGTGCCGCTGGACGAGCATGGCCACTGGTTCCGCTACCATCACCTTTTTTCCGACCTGCTGCGCAGCCGGCAGGCCAGCGAGCCACTGGCCGGTCTGCAACTGCGTGCCTGTCGCTGGTTTGAAAGCCAGGGCCTGCTGGACGAGGCGGTGGAGCAGGCGTTGCGTGCCGGCCACCTCGATGTTGCTGCCGACCTGGTGCAAAGCCTGTCCGAGGAGCAACTGCTGGCGGAACAAAACGTCGGCATGTTGCTGCGCTGGAAGATGGACCTGCCCGACAGCCTGCTGATCAGCACCCCACGCTTGATCGTGCTGTACAGCTGGGCGTTGGGCCTGGCGTGCCAGCTCGACGCAGCCGAGGAACTGGCGGGCTACCTCAGTCGCTTTTTGCCCGCGCCTTCGGCGACCGCGCAAAAGTCGATGCTGGCCCAGTGGCTGGCGCTGAGTGGGGTCATTGCCCGCGGCCGTGGCGACCGCGAACGTACTGTGGCTTATTGCGGCGAAGCGCTGCAGAGCCTGCCGTGCAAGCGCTATGGCCAACGCCTGGTGTGTTTGTCGACGCTGTCCAACCTGGCCATTGCCGACGGCGATTTCTGGCGGGCCCGAGGCTGGAACCGCGAAGCCCTGGAGCTGGCCCAGCGGGTTGGCAACCCGCTGTTCGAGGCACTGGCCCATTACGACCGGGCGCGCGTGCTGCATGCCCGTGGCGAGGTGCTGCGCGCGCTGGACGAAGTGCGCCAAGGGCTTCAGCGCCTGCAAGGGCTTTCGGCGCAGCGGCTGTATGCCGTGCGTGCGCGCCTGACGCTTTACGAAGGTTACCTGCTGGTCTCGCGCCTGCAGCCGGCCCAGGGCCGTGCGCGTTTGCGCGCTGGGCTGGGCGAGGCGCGGGCCTGCCGGGATATCAGTGTGCTTATCGGCCATTGCGTGATTGCTACGCTCGATGGCAGGGAAGGGCACTTTTCAGAGGCTTTTGCCGAATTGGCCGAGGCCGAGCGCCTGATGCATATCTGGGACGTGCCCCCGGTCTACTACCTGGCCATGATTACCCTGATCAAATGCGAACTGTGGCTGGCCCAGGGGCGTACCGACCTGGCCGAGTCCTGGCTGCTGCGCCTGGGCCAGACCTACGGCGGCGAGCAGCCGGCGGCAGCACCGGAGTTCCACCCATTGCTGCCCTTGCACATTGCGTTGCAGCAGGCGCTGCTCGAGCGCATCCAGTTACGTGGCGACGATGCCGTGCAACGGCTGGCAAGCCTGGTCGAGCGAGGCCGGGCCAGTGGCGGCATGATGCTTACCGTCAGCGCCCTGTGCCAATGGCTCACCCAGCTGCTGGACGAAGGCCGGGAAGGGCAGGCCGCGCAGCTGCTGCCAAGCCTGCTGGAGTCCGCGCGTGGCGGCGTACTTCAACCGTTCCAGCTGCTGCTGGAAAAACATCCGCAATGGCTTCATGAGCAACTGCAGGCAGGTGCCGCCTGCCCGGTTCAGGCCGAACTGCTCAAGCGACTGCCGCAGCTACCAAGCGCTACCATGGGCACTGGCGAAGCCCTGAGTGGCCGCGAACTGGCCGTGCTCCAACTGATTGCCCAGGGCTGTTCCAACCAGCAGATCAGCGAGCGGCTGTTCATTTCCTTGCACACCGTGAAGACCCACGCCAGCCACATCAACAGCAAGCTGGGGGTCGAGCGGCGCACACAGGCGGTGGCCAAGGCCAAATCGCTGGGGCTGCTGGCGTGATACTGGCCCTGCAGGTCATTGATCGCTAAAGTGATGGCCTGAGGCCATGGATTGTGGCCAGCAATGCTCTACCCTCATCTTTTCCGACCGGCTGCCGATACAGCGATCGGTGGCATCGCCTAGCGCGATTTTTCAATCATTCCAAGGCAGGTCGTGTTGATGCTGCAGTACGGGCAAAAAAGCTTTCTGATCGTCGACGACTTTACCGACTTTCGCACGTCGACCCGTTCCATGCTGCGTGAGTTGGGCGTGCGCGACGTGGACACCGCCGACAGCGGCGAGCAGGCGCTGCGCATGTGTGCGCAAAAGCGCTATGACTTCATCCTGCAGGACTTCCACCTGGGCGACGGCAAGAAGAACGGCCAGCAGGTGCTTGAAGACCTGATCATCGACAAGCACATCAGCCATGAGTGCGTGTTCATCATGGTCACGGCCGAGAGCAGCCAGGCCATTGTCCTCAGTGCCATCGAGCACGAGCCCGATGCCTACCTGACCAAGCCGTTCAACCGCGTTGGCCTGGCCCAGCGCGTCGAGAAACTGTTCCAGCGCAAGACACTGCTCAAGCCGATCCTGCAGGCGCTGGACCGCAATCGCCCGGCCGAAGTGCTGGCTGCTTGTGCCGAGCTGTGCAAGAAGGACCCGCGCCTGGCACCGCTGTGCCTGCGTTATCGGGCCGATGCCCTGCGCAACCTCAACCGCTTCGAGGAACTGGAAAAGTTCCTCAAGGCCATCCTGGCCAGCCGCCCGCAGCCGTGGGTGTACGCCGCGTTGGGTGCCCTGATGCATAAACGTGGCCAGAATGCCCAGGCCCAAGGTGTGTACGAGCAGGCGCTCAAGGCGTTCCCGATCATGCCCGGCCTTTACGATGGCATGGCCGAAGTGCTGGTGGCCCAGGGCGATTCCAGGCGCGCGCAAAACCTGCTTGAAGAAGCCGTACGCCTATCGCCACTGTCGGTACGCCGGCAGTCGACGCTGGGCAAGCTGGCGCTGGAAAACGAAGACTTCGAGACCGCGTCGAAGGCGTTCCGCCATGCCGTGAACCAGGGCCAGAGCTCGCGCTACAAGGATGCTGAAAACAACCTTGGCCTGGTGCAGGCGCTGATGAGCAAGAACGCAGGCTTTGGCCTGGACGCCCGTACCCGTGTCGAGATCAACACCACGCTCAGCGAAGTGGCCAAGGAAAACCCCGAGGACCAGGGCTTGCAGGTGCGTGCGCGGATGATGAAGGCGGCCAGCCTGCAGCAGGCGGGCGACCCGGAAACGGCCGGCAAGCTGACCGAACAGGCGATCCAGCGCTTGGACAAGATGAACCAGTTCTTCTCGGTCGATTCGGCCCTGACCGTTGCCGCCCAGTTGCAGGCAATGGGGCAGGAAGCCGCCGCCCTCGGCGTGCTGAAGAGCTGTGTGGAAAGTTATGGCGACGACCCCAAGGTCATGGAAAAAGTCGGCAAGCTGACGGACGACCCCAGTGTGCTCAACGCCATTACCGAAGCGGTCACCCTCAATCGCCAGGGTGTGCGCAGTTACCAGGGAGGGCAGCTTGGCGAGGCGTTGCAACTGTTCCGCAAGGCGCTGGGTATGCAGCCGAAGAACATCAGCATCGCCCTTAACACCGCCCAGGCGCTGCTGCGCATTGGCGGTGAAAACCCTCAGCCCGCGATCATGCAGGAATGCCAGGACGCCTTGACCAGCGTGGCCGGTATCCCTGCCAGCGACAATCGCTATGACCGTTACCGCAAACTGCACATCCGAGTGTTCGGCGCATGAATCAAGACAATCAGGGGCTGGATTTTTCCACGGTGATCGCCTCCACCGTGCACGACCTCAAAAGCTCTTTGTCAGCGCTGATCCAGTCCCACAACCAGTGGGTGGAACGCTTGCCCGAAGAGCTGCGCGGTGGTGTCGAACAGGGAATCATGGAGCACGAGTTTCGCCACCTCAACGGCATGCTGGTGCAACTGCTTGGGCTGTACAAGCTGGGTATCAACCAGTTGCCGGTGTGCCCGGACTACCACGAGCTGGATGATTTCATCGAAGCCCAGTTGGCGGCGCACCAGGAAGTGCTCAAGCACAACGACATCCTCGCCACCTGGCGCATCGACACCGACAACCCGCTGGGCTTCTTCGACCGCGAACTGGTGGCTTCGGTGATTGCAAACGTCATCACCAACGCCACCCGCTTTGCCGGGCACGCCTTGCTGATCACCATCGAAGAAGCCGACAACCAACTGGCCATCTGTGTAAACGATGACGGCCCGGGTTATCCAAAACACATGCTCGAGCGCCAGGAGGAATACATCCAGGGCATTGACTCGACCAGCGGCAGCACTGGCCTGGGTCTGTACTTCGCGGCGCGGATCGCGGCGTTGCATGAAAGCGGCGGGGTGCGCGGGCGGATCGAGATCTCCAATGGCGGCGCGCTTGGGGGCGGGTTGTTCAGGTTGTTCCTGCCTTGATAGATGGATGAGTTTGCGCTTCGTGTTTTTGCAGTTGGAAGGTGGCTTCCCAAGGTGATGTAGGGGATTTCCTTCTTGAGGTTGCAGGGCTTTTGTCCGGTCCGGACAGATGACAATGTAGATACGACGTCTCTACATTTCGCTTGCAATCGCTTGGAGGGTTTCTACTATGTATCTACCTTGGGAGATACTCATGCAGATCAAGATTCAGCAGTGGGGCAACAGCGCCGCCATCCGCTTGCCGGCCGCAGTGCTCAAACAGATGCGCCTCGGTGTCGGCTCCACCCTGAGCCTGGACACAGCGGGAGAGACGATGGTGCTCAAGCCCGTCCGATCGAAACCCAAATACACCCTTGAGGAATTGATGGCCCAGTGCGACCTGAGCGCGCCGGAGCCAGAGGACATGGCCGACTGGAGCGCGATGCGCCCAGTAGGACGTGAAGTGTGAAGCGGGTGAAGTTCGCCAGGGGCGATATCGTTCGCGTCAACCTCGACCCCACAGTGGGACGAGAACAACAGGGTGAGGGGCGACCCGCACTGGTACTCACCCCGGCGGCGTTCAATGCGTCAGGCCTGGCAGTGATCGTCCCGATCACCCAAGGTGGTGATTTTGCAAGGCATGCGGGTTTCGCAGTGACGCTCAGCGGTGCGGGCACGCAGACTCAGGGGGTGATGCTCTGCAACCAGGTCCGCACAGTCGACCTTGAAGCACGCTTTGCCAAGCGCGTAGAGTCGGTGCCCGAAGTTGTCATCCTAGATGCACTGGCCCGTGTGCAAACCCTATTCGATTAACCGGTTCCCGTACCCACCATGCAGAATCCATCGTCAGCACTCATCCGCGAAACCTTCCCTGTTGGCCCCCTGCAGTGCAACTGCACGCTGATCGGCGACCCGCTGACCAAGAAAGCCATCGTCGTCGACCCGGGCGGTGACCCGGAGAAGATCCTGGCGCGCCTGCAGGCCCACGGCCTGACGCTGGTGAGCATCATCCATACCCACGCGCACTTCGATCATTTTCTTGCCTCGGGCAAGCTCAAGGAGCTGACCGGCGCCACGCTGCACCTGCACAAGGACGACCAGGTATTGTGGGACAACCTGGAGATGCAGTGCCAGATGTTCGGCGTTCCCTACACGCCGGTACCGGCACCCGATCGCTGGTTGGGCGATGACGAAGAACTGGCCTGTGGCTGTGGTGTGGCCTTGCATACGCCAGGCCACACCCCGGGCTCGATGAGCTTCTGGTTCGCCGAGGCCAAACTGCTGATCGCCGGCGACACCCTGTTCCGCCGTGGTATTGGCCGCACCGATTTGTGGGGGGGTGATCAGCGGGCTATCGTGCGCTCCATCAAGGAGCGGCTGTACCGGCTGGACGAAGAGGCTATCGTGGTGACCGGCCACGGGCCCGATACCCGCCTGGGCGACGAGATGCGTGAAAATCCCTTTGTCCGTGCCTGAAGGCACATGAAGGCTCTTTCATTGAATTTTTCATTGCCGATGCAATCCAAGGCTGGCATAGATCCCTTTTTGATCTGCCGCATTTATGAATTTCAGTAGGAGCTTGTCCATGTTCACCATGCGTCGCCTGATTATCGTCGCAACCGCCGCGGCCCTGATGACTGGCTGTGCCAGCCAGAACCCTTATGACAACCAGGGTCAGGCGCAGGGTTCCACTGGGATGAGCAAGACCGCCAAGTATGGCGGCCTGGGCGCGCTGGCTGGCGCCATCGCCGGTGCTGCCATCGACCACAACAACCGTGGCAAGGGTGCACTGATCGGCGCCGCTGCGGTGGGTGCGGCAGCAGCGGGTTATGGCTACTACGCCGACAAGCAAGAGGCCGAACTGCGCGCCCAGATGGCCAACACCGGCGTGGAAGTACAGCGTCAGGGCGACCAGATCAAACTGATCATGCCGGGCAACATCACCTTTGCCACCGACTCGGCCAACATCGCCCCAAGCTTCTACTCGCCGCTGAACAACCTCGCAGGCTCGTTCAAGCAGTTCAACCAGAACACCATCGAAGTGGTCGGCTTCACCGACAGCACCGGCAGCCGCCAGCACAACATGGACCTGTCCCAGCGCCGCGCGCAGGCGGTCAGCACCTACCTGACCTCTCAGGGTGTTGATGCTTCGCGTATCTCGGTGCGTGGCATGGGCCCGGATCAGCCGATCGCCAGCAACGCCGACGCCAATGGCCGGGCGCAGAACCGCCGGGTGGAAGTGAACCTGAAGCCGATTCCGGGCCAGCAGTATGACCAGCAGCAAGGCCAGGTTCAGCAGTATCCGTGATTGATGCCCGGGCCCGCTTTGCGGCCCATTGGCGGCACAAGGCCGCTCCCACAGGCATTACGCGATCCCTGTAGGAGCGGCCTTGTGCCGCGAATGGGCTGCAAAGCAGCCCCAGCTTTTAGCGCGCCACGCTGGCCTGAATCGCCGTCAGGGCAATGGTATGCACGATATCGTCAACCTGAGCCCCGCGCGGCAAGTCGTTCACCGGCTTGCGCAATCCCTGCAGCATCGGCCCCAGGCTGACCCCGTCGGCACTGCGTTGCACCGCTTTATGCGTGGTATTGCCGGTATTGAGGTCAGGGAACACGAACACCGTGGCACGCCCGGCCACCGGGCTATCCGGCGCCAGTTCCCGTGCAATCGCCGGGTTGGCCGCCGCGTCATACTGCAGCGGCCCATCAATCAGCAGCTGCTGCGCTGCACCCTGTGCCAGGCGTGTCGCCTCGCGCACTTTCCCGACCTCTTCATCACTGGCCGAATCGCTTGAATAACTGATCATCGCCACCCGCGGCGCGATGCCGAAGGCCTGCGCCGATTCAGCACTCTGCCGGGCGATCTCCGCCAGTTCGGCAGCGCTCGGGTGTGGGTTCATCACGCAGTCGCCGTACACCAGCACCTGCTCGGGGAACAGCATGAAGAACACTGACGACACCAGGCTGGAGCCCGGCGCGGTCTTGATCAACTGCAGGGCCGGGCGGATGGTGTTGGCGGTAGAGTGCACCAGGCCCGATACCAGGCCGTCCACTTCGTCCAGGGCCAGCATCATGGTGCCGATCACCACCGGGTCTTCCAGTTGCTGCTCGGCCATCGGTGCGTTGAGGTTCTTGCTCTTGCGCAGTGCGACCATCGGCTCCACGTAGCGCCCGCGAATCAGCTCGGGGTCGAGGATTTCCAGGCCAGGCGGCAGGCTAATGCCTTGGGCGCGGGCCACGGCCTCGACATCTTCGGGCTTGGCCAGCAGCACGCAGCGGGCGATGCCGCGCGCCTGGCAGATGGCTGCAGCCTGCACCAGCAGCGGCTCGGCACCTTCTGGCAGGACGATGCGCTTGTTGGCCTGCTGCGCCCGCTGGATCAGCTGGTAGCGGAACACCGCTGGTGACAGGCGCATTTCGCGCGGGGTGCCGCAACGTTGGTGCAGCCAGGCTGCATCGAGGTGGCTGGCGACGAAATCGGTGATGAACTCGGCGCGCTCGCGGTCGTCGACCGGGATTTCGCGGTTCAGCGAATTGAGCTGGTTGGCCGTGTCGTACGAGCCGGTGCTGACCGACAGGATCGGCAGGCCGGCCTGCAGCGCGCCGCGGCACAGGCCGAGAATGCGCGCGTCGGGCTTGCTGTCGCTGGTCAACAGCAGCCCGGCCAGCGGTACGCCATTGATGGCGGCCAGGCTGACGGCGAGGATGATGTCGTCGCGATCGCCCGGGGTGACCACCAGGGTACCCGACGTCAGCAGCGGCACCGTGTTGGCCACGGTGCGTGCACAGATGATGATCTTGCTCATGCGCCGCTGTTCGTAGTCGCCGGCGTTGAGCACCTGAGCGCCGAGCAGCTCGGCCACGTCGCGGGTGCGCGGGGCGTTCAGCTCAGGCTGGTAGGGGATGCAGCCGAGCAGACGGAAGTCGTTGCCGCGTAGCAGGGGCGAGTGCTCGCGCAGGCGGGTGGCGAAATCCGCCATGCTTTCGTCAGTGCGCACCTTGTTGAGGATTACCCCGAGTACCTTCGGATCGCGTGGGCCGCCGAACAGCTGGGCCTGCAGTTCAACCCGGCCGGACAATTCGCTGAGCACTTCGTTTTCCGGGGCCGATACCAGGATCACCTCGGCATCCAGGCTCTTGGCCAGGTGCAGGTTGACCCGCGCCGCGTAGCTGGCGTGGCGCGTGGGCACCATGCCCTCGACCACCACCACGTCATTGCCGACGCAGGCTTGCTGGTAGAGGCGGATGATTTCTTCGAGCAATTCGTCCAGCTGGCCGTCGCCGAGCATGCGCTCGACCTGGGCCAGGCTCAGTGGCACGGGAGGCTTGATGCCGTGGGTGCGCGCCACCAGTTCTGTCGAGCGTTCAGGGCCGGTGTCACCCGGGTGGGGCTGGGCGATCGGCTTGAAAAAACCGACCTTCAGGCCGGCGCGCTCCAGGGTGCGCACCAGGCCGAGGCTGATAGAGGTCAGGCCGACACCGAAGTCGGTCGGCGCAATGAAAAATGTCTGCATGCGTGCTTCTCGAAATAAGCGGTGCAAGAAATTAACGGCCAAGGGTAGCGCTATCGGCCCCTTGCGCGCACCAGCCGCAAGTAAAAGGCTGGCCGATGCGCTGCGCGCGTTGTGCCGGGTCGAGCACCCAGGGGCGTGCCTGCCACGGCGGTTGGTGGCGCAGGTGCTGGGTATGGCCGCAAGACAGCTCGGCCACCCAGTGGCCTTCTTCGTCCTGATAGAAGCCGGTGATCCGACTGATGGGCCGCTGCTCGTCCGCAGTGCGTTCGCAATCGGACGATGGCTTGGTTACACTTGTCCGCTCTACATACTTTTGCAAAAGGTCTTGCCCCATGCTGATCGCCGCCAACAAGGCTGTCTCCATCGACTATACCCTGACCAACGACGCCGGGGAGACCATCGACAGCTCCGCCGGTGGCGCGCCGCTGGTCTACCTGCACGGTGCCGGCAACATCATCCCGGGCCTGGAAAAAGCCCTGGAAGGCAAACAGGCCGGTGACGAGCTGAACGTTACCATCGAGCCGGAAGACGCCTACGGCGAATACCTGGCCGAGCTGGTCAGCACCCTGAACCGCAGCCTGTTCGAAGGCGTTGACGAGCTGGAAGTGGGCATGCAGTTCCACGCTTCGGCGCCGGACGGCCAGATGCAGATCGTCACCATCCGCGACCTCGACGGCGACGATGTCACCGTTGACGGCAACCACCCGCTGGCCGGTCAGCGCCTGACCTTCCAGGTCAAGGTAGTCGACGTGCGTGACGCCAGCGAAGAAGAAATCGCTCACCGTCACATCCACGGTGAAGGTGGCCATCACCACTGATTTTCTGCGCTAAGCTCAGAAAGTCGCCAGGCGCTCGGGCAAGCCGATTTGCCTTCCTTCGGGAGGTGGACGGTTTGGACGGGCGCCTTTTTAGTGGGCGGAATTCGCCTGCGCGGCAACCGGGAACCTGAGAGGGGATTTCATGATGAGTGCATTTCACGACCTGAAACTGGACGCGCTGAACGGTGGGGAGCTGTCCCTCGCACCGTTCAAGGGCCAAGTGGTGCTGGTGGTCAACGTTGCCTCCAAATGTGGTCTCACGCCGCAATACAAGGCCCTGGAAAACCTCTACCAGGTTTACAAGGCCAAGGGCTTCAACGTGCTTGGCCTGCCATGCAACCAGTTTGCCGGGCAGGAGCCGGGCAGCGAAAAGGAAATCCAGGAATTCTGCAGTCTCAACTACGGGGTGAGCTTCCCGCTGGGGGGCAAGCTGGAGGTCAACGGGCCGCAACGCCATTCGTTGTACCGCCTGCTGGCGGGCGAGGGGGCCGAGTTCCCTGGCGACATCACCTGGAACTTCGAGAAGTTTCTGGTGGGCAAGGACGGGCGGGTGCTGGCGCGTTTTTCGCCGCGCACGGCGCCGGATGACCCGGCGGTGGTGCAGGCAATCGAGAAAGCGCTGGCCTGAAGCGTTTAATACGGTCCCTCTGTAGGAGCGGCCTTGTGTCGCGATCGGGCCGCATAGCGGCCCCCGGATATCAGCGTTGCTGCAAGTATCGAGGGGCTGCTTTGCAGCCCTTTCGCGACACAAGGCCGCTCCTACACAGATCGCGTAGCACCCAGCCGCGAAGCGGGTGAGGCCGCAGCCTGGTTCCGGGCCGTATCGAGGTACCCCTCAAATTCCTCGACAATCGCCGGCCAGCCCTGGCGGCTGGCATGCTGCCGCGCATTCAGGCGCACACGGCGCAAGGTTTCCTCTTCCTCCAGCAGCCAGCAAGCCGCATCGACAAATGCCGGCTGATCCCCCGGCATGGCCAGCGCCCCACTGTGACCATGGCGTATGTGCTGCGCTGCGGCTGCCTCGTCATAAGCAACCACCGCCAACCCCGAAGCCATGGCTTCGAGTACTACGTTGCCAAAGGTTTCGGTCAGGCTCGGGAACAGGAACAGGTCACCGCTGGCGTAGTGCTCGGCCAGCACCTCACCGCGCTGGGCGCCGCAGAACATGGCACCTGGCATCTGCTGCTGGAGGGCGGCACGCTGTGGGCCGTCACCCACCAGGATCAGGCGCAGACGTTTCTGTGGATAAGTCTTCTGCAATGCCTCCAGGCATGGGCGCAATAGCCCGAGGTTTTTTTCCACCGCCAGCCGCCCGACATGCAACACGGCGATATCCTCCGGGCCCAGCCCCCAGCTTTCGCGCAACGCCAGGCTGCGCCGGGCCGGGTTGAACAGGCAGGCATCGACACCGCGGGCCAGCAGTTCCAGGCGCTCGAAACCACGGCGTTCAAGCTCCAGGCGCTGGCTGAGGCTGGGCACCAGGGTAATCGCCGTGCGCCGATGGAACCAGCGCAGGTAGTGGGTGAGCAGGCGCGCCAGCAACCCCAGGCCATACTGGCCGGAGTACTGCGGGAAGTTGGTGTGGAAGCCGCTGACCACCGCGATGCCCAGGCGCCTGGCCGCGCGCAGGGCGCTGAGCCCCAGCGGCCCCTCGGTGGCGATGTACAGCACGTCCGGGCGCTGGCGCCGCCAGCGGCGCAACAACGTGTGCATGGACACCTCGCCCCACTGCAATCCCGGGTAGCCCGGTAGCGCCCAGCCACGGCACAGCATCAGGTGCGGGTCGTTGTGCACAGGCGCTTCGCCGGCCTGGCGCGGGCGTACCACCTCGACCTCATGGCCGCGCTGGCGCAGCCCTTCGCCAAGGCGGCCAAGTGTGTTGGCCACGCCGTTGATTTCGGGTGGGAAGGTTTCGCTGACCAGGGTAATGCGTAGGGCGGCTGTATTCATGACAAAAAGTTTCCGCCTGCCGGGTTGCGCCGATGTGACCGTAATGTGACGTACAGATGACGCCTGACCGCTGACGCTTTTGCCTGCATGAATATTTCGTTGCACGGTGCTCAAGAAGGTGTAACCGGCAGCCGATGAAGATGCATTCGAAAAGGCGATGCGCTCCAGGAGTGCGGTGATGTTCAACAGCAAGCTCAAGCAAGAAATCCGGCAGCTGCGCGAAGACCTGATGTCCGTGGAACAGGTCAAGAGTAGTCTCGACAGCGAGATGCTGGTACTTCAGCTCGATCCACAGGGACGTATCGAGATGGTCAACGGTAATTTCGAGAGCGAAATGCTCTACCGTTGCGAACAATTGCTTGGACGCAACATCGAGGACATTGTCCCTTCCCACGTGAAGTCACTCGACTTCTACCAGCGCATGAAAAGCGCGATCAGCCGTGGCGAGCACCTGAACGGCGCCTTCCGCCTGCTGCGTGGCAACGGCCAGGAAGCCTGGCTGCGCTCGATCCTGCAGCCGGTCAAGAACAGCGAGGGGCGCATCAAGTACTTCACGCTGCACTCCAGCGACCTGACCCGCACCATCGAGACGTCTCGCGAGCACGAAAGCCTGATCAAGGCGCTGATGCGCTCTACTGCAGTGATCGAGTTCGACCTCGACGGCACCATCCTCACTGCCAACGAGCGTTTCCTGGCCACAGTCGGTTATCGCCTGGAGCAGATTCGCGGCAAGCACCACCGTATGTTCTGCGAGCCGGAGGAGGTTAACTCGGCCGGCTATCAGGCGTTCTGGGACAAGCTGCGCCGGGGTGAATACGTTGCCGAACGTTTCAAGCGTATCGATGCCCATGGCCGGGTAATCTGGCTGGAGGCTTCGTACAACCCGATCTTCGATGCCCACGATGTGCTGTACAAGGTGGTCAAGTTCGCCACTGTGATCACCGACCAGGTCAACCAGGAGCAGGCCGTGGCCCAGGCGGCAGATGTCGCCTATAGCACCTCGCTGGGTACCGATGTCAGCGCGCGCAAGGCCACCGAGGTGGTCACCCAGACCGTCAGTGTGATGCGCGGCCTTGAGGCCTCGATGCAAGAGGCGGCGGAGGGCATCCAGGCGCTGGACACCCAGTCACGGGTGATCGGGTCGATCATCAAGACCATCAGCGACATTGCCGGGCAGACCAACCTGCTGGCCCTTAACGCGGCCATTGAAGCGGCCCGCGCGGGCGAGCAAGGGCGGGGCTTTGCCGTGGTTGCCGACGAAGTGCGCCAGCTGGCTTCGCGCACCAGCACCGCCACCGAGGAAATCGCCCGGGTGGTACAGCAGAACGAACAGCTGGCTCAGGCGGCAGTGGCGATCATCGACACCAGCAAACGCCAGGCCGAGCAGGGGCTGGCGTTGGCTGACGAGACGGGCAACGTGATTGTCGAGATCCAGGACGGGGCGAAGCGGGTGGTGGATGTGGTGGGGCAGTTCTCCAGCCGGTTGGGGCAGTAGAGCCCCGAGCAGATTTGCCTTTTGATGGACCCAATGTCTTTCACCATCACTCAGGCTGCTCCTACAGGGGGCGCGTACACCTCGGCAGTCAGTTGCGCTCCCGCACCCAGAACAACGTAGCCCCGGCCACCGCCGCTGGCATCATCAGCACGTTCACCCCTGGAATCATCAACGCCAGGTAGGTGATGCCGCCAAAGCCCAGCGACTGCCAGCGCTTGCTGCGCAGCCAGGCGAGCATGTCCTGCCAGCTCATCTTGTTGTTGTCTGCCGGGTAGTCGATGTACTGGATGGCCATCATCCATACCCCGAACATCAGCCACAGTGGCGCGGCGACGACGTTGACCACCGGGATCAGCGACAGGATGAACAGGCCGATGGCCCGTGGCAGGAAGTAGCCCAACTTGCGCATTTCGCGGCTGAAGGTGCGTGGCACCATGGCCACCAGCTCGCCCCAGCTGAACGCCGGGAAGGTGTCTTCGCCACGTACCACGACCTCGACCTTTTCCGCCAGGAAGCCATTGAACGGCGCGGCAATGATGTTGGCCACCAGGGTGAAGGTGAAGAACACCATCAGCACCAGCAGGGCAACGAACAGCGGCCAGAGTATGTAGCTGAGAAAGCTCAGCCAGTCTGGCAGCGTCGGCATCAGGGCATCGAGCCACAGGCCGAACTGGTGGCCGGCGAAGTAGACCATGCCACCGAACAGCAACAGGTTGACCGCCAGCGGCAGCAGCACGAACAGCCGCAGGTTGGGGCTCAGCACCAGTTTCAGGCCTTCGCGCAGGTATTGGGGGCCGGAGAGGACAGGGGCTTGCATCGGGAGACTCCGCAGAGAAGGAAAACGCGCTGACCTTACCGAGTTTGCCGCGCCGACGAAAGGTGGCTGGCAAGCGGGACACGGGCTGTAACAAAAGTGCCGGGGCTGAGCTATGGATGAAATCACTGAATAGACGGTGCCTATGAGGTGGATTGTCTAAGGATATTTCCTTAATCTTTGCGACCTCGCTACAGTGCGCTCAACTTTCCGCTTTTCGGGCCTGCGCGTTGTAGCCTTCCCCAAGTGCTGCGTGGGTCCGTTTTAATTTTCCAGCTGGCGCAGCCGGTACACCGATGCCGGCCCGAGCGGCCGGCTCGACAGGAGTTCGACATGTCTGAAGTACGTCATTCGCGCGTCATCATTCTCGGTTCCGGCCCTGCCGGTTACAGCGCTGCGGTCTACGCTGCCCGCGCCAACCTCAAGCCGCTGCTGATCACCGGCATGCAGGCGGGCGGCCAGCTGACCACCACTACCGAGGTCGACAACTGGCCGGGCGACCCCCACGGCCTGACCGGCCCGGCCTTGATGCAGCGCATGCAGGAACACGCCGAGCGTTTCGAAACCGAAATCGTCTTCGACCATATCAATGCTGTCGACCTGGCCAACAAGCCGTTCACCCTGCAGGGTGACAGCGGCAAATACACCTGCGATGCACTGATCATCGCCACCGGTGCCAGCGCCCGCTACCTGGGCCTGCCGTCGGAAGAAACCTTCATGGGCAAGGGCGTTTCGGCCTGCGCCACCTGCGACGGTTTCTTCTACCGCAACAAGCCGGTCGCTGTGGTTGGCGGCGGCAACACTGCCGTGGAAGAAGCGCTTTACCTGGCCAACATCGCCAGCAAGGTTACCTTGGTGCACCGTCGCGAGACCTTCCGCGCCGAGAAGATCCTGGTCGACAAGCTCAACGCCCGAGTGGCCGAAGGCAAGATCGAGCTCAAGCTCAACGCCACCCTGGACGAAGTGTTGGGTGACAACATGGGCGTGACCGGTGCGCGCCTGAAGAACAACGACGGCAGCAGCGACGAAATCAAGGTCGACGGCGTATTCATCGCCATTGGCCACACCCCGAACACTTCGCTGTTCGAAGGCCAGCTGACCCTCAAGGACGGCTACCTGGTGGTTAACGGCGGCCGTGAAGGCAACGCTACCGCCACCAACGTTGAAGGTGTGTTCGCTGCAGGTGACGTGGCTGACCACGTTTACCGTCAGGCCATTACCTCGGCCGGCGCTGGCTGCATGGCGGCCCTGGACGTAGAGCGTTACCTGGACGGCCTGGCCAACGCCTCGTTCTGATCCGGCAACACCGGGGCCGCTTTGCGGCCCATCGCCGGCAAGCCAGCTCCCACAGGTAATGCTAAAGGCCTGAAGGTAGTGCGTTACCTGTGGGAGCTGGCTTGCCGGCGACAGGGCCCTCGGCAACGACAAAAAAACCGGCTCATTGGCCGGTTTTTTATTGCCTGCGCTCAGCTCACAGGCTCAAGCGCATCGACAGGTCCACGGCTTTCACATCCTTGGTCATGGCACCAATCGAGATGTAGTCCACCCCGGTCTCGGCAATTACCCGCAAGGTCGTCTCGTTCACCCCGCCGCTGGCCTCAAGCTTGGCTTTGCCAGCGGTAATGCGCACCGCTTCGCGCATTTCGTCCAGGTTCAGCTCGTCGAGCATGATGATATCCGCGCCCGCTGCCAGCGCCTCGCGCAGTTCATCCAGGCTTTCCACTTCGATCTCTACCGGCTTGCCCGGCGCAATACGGTGCGCCGCCGTTACCGCCTCGGCAACACCACCGCTGGCGGCGATGTGGTTTTCCTTGATCAGGAAGGCGTCGTACAGGCCGATGCGGTGGTTGTCGCAGCCGCCGCAGGTTACCGCGTACTTCTGTGCCAGGCGCAGGCCGGGCAGGGTTTTGCGGGTGTCCAGCAGGCGCACCTGGGTGTCTTCCACCAGGTCGGCGAGCAAGCGCGCACGGGTGGCAACCCCCGACAGCATCTGCAGGAAGTTCAGCGCACTGCGTTCACCACTGAGCAGCGAACGGGCCGGGCCTTCCAGGTGAAACAGCGGCTGGTTGGCCGTCGCGCGATCACCGTCGGCCACCTGCCAGTGCACGGCCACACGCGGGTCGAGCTGGCGAAACACGGCGTCGACCCAGGCAGTGCCGGCAATCACGCAGTCTTCGCGGGTGATGATGGTTGCCTTGGCCAGGCGCTCGGCCGGGATCAGCTGCGCGGTGATATCGCCACTGCCAATGTCCTCCAGCAATGCGCGGCGCACGTTGGCTTCGATTTCAGCGGTCAGGTCGGCAAGGCGTAGGTTCGGCATGGTTGGCTCCACAAGCTAGATGCCGGCGATTATAGGGCAGGGGACCGATGTGTACAGCCGCCCCGGCAATGACCTTTGGTCGGTCTTGGTGAGCAGTGACTGCAAACGTGGGTCATTAACCCTTCCATGAATAGGCGCTGGCAGCTGTGCGATTTTTTACCGATAATGGCGACCAGTATTTGGCGTCATAGCTTTGACGATTTCAGCCCCTTCGGGCATGACACCTGCAAGGAGTCCAGGATGCAGAAAGAAGGCAAGGTGGTGCCCCTGGCGGCAGCCATCGACCGAGGGGGGCGTACGCCTCTGCCTTGCCTTCCTGTATTGCTCCTGCAAGTGCGCGACAAGGCGGCGTTGCAATTGCGTCAAGGCTTGCAAGCGTTGTTCGACAATGCCGACGACACCTTGTTCGAGATGGCCGACAAGGCCGTTGATCGTTGCGACCAGAACCTGTACTTCGAGGCGATGCGCGATCTGCGCCTGAAGCGCAAAAGTATTGAACGCGGCTTCCTTGATACTTTCTACGAGACCTACGCCGGCATCGGCCAGGTCGACCTGCTGGCGCATCTGGCCGCACCGGACCCCCTGCGCAGCAAGGTGCAGCTAGAGCGGGCTGCGGCCATCGAAGGCATGGTTGCGCGGGTGCTGTCGCGCGATGGCATCGCCCTGCAGCAACTGGGCCTGCGTTTGCAGGCCTTGCTCGATCGCCCCGTGCATGAGCAACGCAACCCGCTGGGCCCTGCCGCGTTGTGCGGCTACTTCCTGGAGGCTGGCCGTAACCTTGGGGTTGGCCTGAGGGTCAAACTGGTCCTGCTGAAGCTGTTCGAGCGTTTCGTCTTGCGCGACGTCGACGTTATCTATGCCGAAGCCAACCAGTTGCTGGCCGTAGCCGGTGTGCTGCCCGAGTTGCAACCGGCCCCGCGCCGCCGCGCCGAGGACCGGCGCATGAGGGCAGGACGAGGGCCGGCGAGCCAAGGCCAGGAAGTGGGTGCGGACGCGGCAGGGCAGGCGTTCTTTGCCTCGTTGCAAACCTTGCTGGCCCCAGCGCGTGGGCAGTTCGCCCCGCGATTGCAGGCGGTGGCTGCCGCCCAGTCGATCAGCACCGCAGACCTGGTCCGCCTGCTTTCGCATTTGCAGCACTACGTGCCTGCAACCGGCGAGAGTGAGGATTTCGAGCTTGGCCAACAGCTCGAACAACTGCTGCTGAGGGTCAGCGTGCGCAGCGGCACGCGCCGGCGCATCGCCGTGGCCGACGAGGACATGATCAACCTGGTCGGCCTGCTGTTCGCCTGTATTCAAGGCGACGACAACCTGCCGGCCAGCCTGCGTGCGCTGATCGCGCGCCTGCATATCCCGCTGCTCAAGGTCGCCCTGCTGGACAAGGGGCTGTTCAGCCGGGCCAGTCACCCTGCACGCCGGCTGCTCAACGAAATTGCTGGCGCAGCCATTGGCTGGGCGTGCGGCGGCGAAGGCCTGCGCGACAGCCTGCACTTGCGGGTAGAGCGCATAGTCCAGCGCTTGATCAATGATTTTGTCGAAGATGTTGGTATTTTTGCCGAACTTCTGGATGATTTCCTTGCGTTCAACCAGGAGGAGCGGCGGCGCAACGAGTTGCTTGAGCAACGCACCCGCGACGCCGAAGAAGGGCGCGCCCGTGCCTTGCAGGCCCGTCAGCAGGTGCAGCGGGTGCTCAACCAGCGCCTGCGCGGCCGTGTCTTGCCCCTGGTGGTCGTGCAAATGCTGGTGCAGGCCTGGAGCCAGGTGCTGCTGCTGGCCTGGCTCAAGCAGGGTGAGGCCTCGCAGGCTTGGCAAGATGCCCTGTGCACCCTGGACACGCTATTGGTCAGCATCACCCCTGGGCATGAGCCGCAAACCCTGTTGCAGCAGGTACCTGGCCTGCTCAAGGCGCTGCGTGACGGGTTGGCCAGCGTGGCCTTGAACTCGGCGGCAACCCGTGAGTTCTTCCTGCAACTGGAGCAATTGCACCTGCGTGCCTGCACAGGTGCCGGGCTACCGGTTGGCCTTGACCAACCCTTGGCCGAAGTGCTGGTGGATGAAGAGATCGTGCTGGCGATTGCCGAAGAACCCTCCTGTGCGCCGCTGCACGTCGCCGAGGGCCAGGCCGCAGCATTGCGGCAGGTGCAGCGCTTACGCATCGGTACCTGGGTTGAAGTACTTGATGACGACGAACCGCTGCGCTGCAAACTGGTGGCGCAAATCGACAGCGGCGACAGGCTGGTGTTTGCCAACCGCACCGGCATGAAGGTGCGAGAGTGGAACGGTGCCGGCCTGGCGCAGGCGCTGTACCGAGGGGACGTGCGGGTGCTGGATGACGGGTTGTTGTTCGAGCGGGCGCTGGAGGCGGTGCTCGACAGGCTGCGGCAGCCGCACGTGCGGTAGGCGGCAACATTACAATCATTCACATGCAAACGGTGTTGACGGCAGGGCATACTGTGGCTCTGTTCAAGGCGCTTTCAGGATTTGCCCCATGCAATTGGACCGTGCCACTGGCTGGTTCCACGGAATCGGAATCACCCACTGCCCCTCGCCGAACTTCAATGCCCGCCCCGAAGGCGAATCAGTTTCCCTGCTGGTGATACACAACATCAGCCTGCCGCCGGCCTGTTTTGGTACCGGCAAGGTGCAGCAGTTCTTCCAGAACCGGCTGGACCCCAACGAACACCCTTATTTCGCCAGCATCGGCCACCTGACCGTGTCGGCGCACCTGTTCGTCGAGCGTGACGGCGCGGTGACCCAGTTCGTTTCGTTGCTCGATCGCGCCTGGCACGCGGGTGTGTCGTGCTTCGACGGGCGCGAAGGCTGCAACGATTTTTCCATCGGCATCGAGCTGGAGGGGACTGACGAGCTGCCCTATACCGATGCTCAATATGGCGTGCTGGAGGAGCTTACCCGGCACATTCGTAGCGCCTGGCCGGCCATCGACCTGGGCCGCATTCAGGGCCACAGCGACATTGCCCCGCAACGCAAGACCGACCCCGGCCCGTCCTTCGATTGGCCGCGCTACCGCGAAGCGTTGTTGCACAACGAGGACAAGGCATGAGTTTTCTGGTGTTGTTGCTGGCGCTGTGGGTCGAGAAATTTTCGGCCCTGCGCCATCAAGTGCAGCGTGATGGGTTCTTCCTGGGCGAGCTGGTTCGCCTGGAACGCGGTGGCAAGGTGCACCCTTGGTGGACGCTGACCATCGTGGTGTTGGCACCGGTAGCGCTGCTGGTGTTGCTGCTGCATGTGCTGGAACCGGTGGCCTATGGGCTGTTGGCCTTGCCGGTGCATCTGCTGGTATTGGTCTACAGCCTGGGCCGTGGCGATGCCAAGGCGTCGCTGGGCCCGTTCCGTGATGCCTGGCGGCGCGGTGATGATCAAGCGGCGCTGCATGTTGCAGAGCGCGACCTGGGCGTGGTGGCGGATGAGCCGCATAGCCTGTTGGTCCGTGTGCAGGGCAACCTGTTGTGGCAGGTGTACCAAGGCTTTTTTGCGGTGATTTTCTGGTATTTCGTGCTGGGGCCTGGTGCGGCGCTGGCTTATCGCCTGTTGGCGCTGTGCGGCGAGCACAGCCAGCAGCCGGAGCTGAAGGCGCGTGCCGAACAACTGCGGCACATCATGGACTGGCTACCGGTTCGCATGCTGGCGTTGAGCTTTGCGCTGGTGGGCAACTTCCTCGCAGTGACCCGGGTGATGCTGCACGAGGTGCTCAACTGGCACATCAGTGCTGCGCACCTGGTGGCGCGGGTGGGGCGCATTGCCGATGACATTCCCGATGAAGAAGACAGCCAGCGTGGTTTGGGGCGGCTGGACAGCCTGTGGGAGCTGCTGCTGCGCTGTGCGGTGCTGTGGTATGCCGGGTTCGCGCTGTGGACCGTGCTGGTCTGATCTGAAGCTTGTGGGAGCGGCCTTGCGTCGCGAAAGGGCCGCAGAGCGGCCCCAGCAATTTAAGCGGCGAAGCTGAGGTTTCGGGGCTGCTGTGCAGCCCTTTCGCGACGCAAGGCCGCTCCCACAAGAAACGCGTTCACCTGAGTTTCACCAGCCAAACAACTCGCAAGCATTGCGGCTACTGGCCTGCGCCAGCGCCTCTACATCCACGCCCATCACCTGGGCCAGCGCCCCGGCAATGTCCGGCAGATGCTCCGGGCTGTTCCGTTCCCCCGGGTACATCACCGGCGCCATATCCGGCGAATCGGTCTCCAGCACCACGCTCTCCAGTGGCAGCCGCGCCAGGGTCTTGCGCAGCCGCAGCGCCTGCGGCCAGGTGCCGGCACCGCCAAGCCCAAGGCGAAAGCCAAGCTTGATGTATTCACGTGCCTCTTCGTAACTGCCGGCAAACGCATGAATCACGCCCGCCCGCGCCGGCTTGTAGCGCTTGAGCGTGGCGATCACCTGGGCATGGCTGCGGCGCACGTGCAAAAGCGCAGGCAGGCCGAAGTCGCAGGCCATTTGCAGTTGCGCTTCGAACAGCGCCTGTTGATGCGTCTTGTCCAGGTCTTCGAGGTAGTAGTCCAGGCCAAACTCACCCACGGCGCACAGCCGTGGGTCGCCGTGCAGGCGCGCCAGCCATTCGCGCAATTGCGTCAAATGCTCTGGGCGATGCTGGTCGAGGTACACCGGGTGCAGGCCAAATGCTGCAAACAGGCGCTGATCGGCGCAGGCCAGGTCCCACACCCGTTGGAAATTCGCCTGGTAAACCCCCAGTACCACCATCCGTTCCACTCCGCGTGCCGCTGCGTTGGCCAGCACACGCGGGCGGTCGGCGTCGAACTCAGGGAAGTCCAGATGGGTGTGGGTGTCGATCAGGCGCATGTTCAGGCCGCCGTAATGCGCTGTTTGAAGGTGCGGCCGACGGCATGCACGCCCGGTTCGTAGCGTTTCTCCTCGATCGCGGCCAGCGCCAGTTCCAGCGCGGTGGCGGCAATCAGGCCATGCTGCTGGGCCATGGCATTGACCGGCAGTGGCAGGAAGTCGAGCAACTGGTTGTCACCAAAGGTGCCCAGCTGCAACTGGCGCGAGTCGGCAGGGCGCGCCTGCAGGGTGTCGAACACCCCTTGCAGCAACACGTACGAGGTGGTCACCAGGGCATCCGGCAGACCGCCCAGGTCATTGATAAGCTGTTGCATAAGGCGCTGGCCGCACCCACGGCTGAACGCTTCGCCCTGGTAGCGACGGACTTCACCGGCATAGCCTTGCAGGGCTTCGTCGAACCCGCCGGCACGCGCCTGGCTCACCGACAGCTCGGGGCGTGCGCCAATCAGGGCAATGCTGCGTGGTGCTGCGTTGAGCAGGCTGGCGGCCAGTTGGCGGCTGGCATCGCGATCATCGCTGATCACCGAGCAGAAGTGCTCAGGGTCCAGGCGGCGGTCAATGGCTATCACCGGCAGGCCTTTGTCCTGCAATTCACGGTAGCTGTCGTCTTCTGGCGGCAGGCAGCTGGCGACGAACAGGGCATCACAACGGCGCGCGCGGAACAGTTGCTGCAACTGGCGCTCGCTGTCGGGCTGGTCATCGCTGCTGGCGATCAGCAACTGGTAGCCACGGGCGCGGGCGCCTTGCTCCAGCTGCTTGGCGATGCGGGCGTAGCTGGGGTTCTCCAGATCCGGGAGAATGAAGCCCAGGGTGCGGGTGTGTCGGCTGCGCAGGCCAGCGGCCTGCGGGTTGGGTGTGAAGCCGTGGGCTTCGACCACCGCGCGCACCCGTTCGACAGTGCTGTTGCTGATGCGCTGCTGTTCAGCCTTGCCGTTGATGACGTAGCTGGCCGTGGTCACGGACACACCGGCCAGACGGGCGATATCGCTGAGTTTCACCGAATTTTCCTTGTTATTTCCGGGGCTGGCTGTGAGGCCGGACCGGGTATTTTGACCCGGCGCTGGCGCCATGCGCAGACGACCATTGTCGCAATTGTCCGACAGGATGGGGCTTTTTACCGGGCAGATTATCGAGTAACGTGGCCGTCTGGTCAGATTAAACGTTTCAGCTGCCGAATTTTCTGCCTCGGCTGCCACCTGTGCAAGGCTGTTGAACTGGCCCTTCAAGTGAATTTCACAACAATACTCCAGTACCCGACCGGGAACTGCAAAAGGAGAAGGTCATGCTCGAACTCGCCAAGGAGCAGATAGCCATGGGCCAGACGGCCGCCGACAAGGCCGAGGTGTTGCGCCTGCTGGCGGACCGGCTGGTTGCTGATGGCCTTGTCGCACAGGGGTACCTGCAAGGGCTGCAGGACCGCGAGGCGCAAGGCTCCACCTTCCTTGGCCAGGGCATCGCCATCCCCCATGGCACCCCGCAAACCCGTGACCTGGTGTATGCCACCGGCGTGCGCCTGCTGCAGTTTCCCGAAGGTGTGGACTGGGGCGATGGGCAAATGGTCTACCTGGCCATCGGTATCGCCGCCCGTTCCGACGAACACCTGCGCTTGCTGCAACTGCTGACCCGCGCTTTGGGCGAAACCGACCTGGCCGAAGCGCTGCGCCGTGCCAGTTCCGCCGAAGCGCTGCTCAAGCTGCTGCAAGGCGCGCCCCAAGAGCTGGCGCTGGATGCGCAACTGGTCGGCCTGAACCTGCCGGCTGAAGACTTCGACGAACTGGCCTGGCGTGGTGCCCGCCTGTTGCAGCGTGCCGACTGTGTCGATAGCGGTTTTGCCGCTGTGCTGCAGCAGGCCGAGCCGCTGCCGCTGGGCGAGGGCCTGTGGTGGCTGCACAGCGAGCGCCAGGTGCGCCAGCCGGGCCTGGCCTTTATTACCCCACAGCAGCCCCTGCGTTACCGCGACCAGCCGCTCAATGGCCTGTTCTGCCTGGCCAGCCTTGGCGCTGCTCACCAGGCCCTGCTTGAGCGCCTGTGCGAAGTGCTGATCGAAGGCCGCGGGCAGATGCTCTACCAGGCCACCAGCAGCCGTGCGGTACTGGCAGTGCTGGGCGGCGAGGCGCCAGCGGACTGGCCTAGCGCGCGCATCGTGCTGGCCAACCCGCATGGCCTGCATGCCCGCCCGGCCAAGGTGCTGGCGCAACTGGCGAAAGGCTTCGAAGGGGAAATCCGCATACGCCTGGTCGACAGCGCGCAGCCGGCGGTGTCGGTGAAGAGCCTGAGCAAGCTGCTCAGCCTCGGTGCACGTCGTGGCCAGGCCCTGGAACTGGTGGCCGAGCCGGGTATCGCCGCCGATGCCTTGCCGGTACTGCTGGCCGCTATTGAACAAGGCCTGGGTGAAGAAGTGGAGCCGCTGCCGCAAAGTGTCGAGCCCCTTGCCAGTGTTGCGGCCCAAGTGCTGCAAGCCCCCGCAGCCGGTAGCCGCGTTCAGGGCGTGGGCGCTGCCCCCGGCATTGCCAGTGGCCCTGCCCATGTGTGTGTCGAGCGTGAGTTCGACTACCCCCTGCGGGGTGAATCCTGTGCCCAGGAACGGCACAAGCTGCGCCAGGCCATGGCAACGGTGGACAGTGAGCTGCAGGCCTTGGTACAGCGCAGCGACAAGGCCATTGGCGAAATTTTCGTCACGCACCAGGAAATGCTCGCCGACCCGGCCTTGACCGATGATGTCGAGCAGCGCCTTGCCCAGGGGGAGAGCGCTGCGGCGGCGTGGATGGCTGTGATCGAGGCAGCGGCGCGCCAGCAAGAGGCGTTGCACGATGCCCTGCTGGCCGAGCGCGCCGCTGACTTGCGCGACATCGGCCGCCGCGTACTGGCGCAGTTGTGCGGTGTGCACGCCCAGGCTGAGCCCGAGCAACCCTACGTACTGGTGATGACCGAAGTCGGCCCGTCCGATGTCGCCCGGCTGGACCCAAGCCGGGTCGCCGGTATCGTCACTGCCCAGGGTGGCGCCACTGCACACAGCGCCATCGTCGCCCGTGCCTTGGGCATCCCGGCTGTGGTGGGCGCAGGGGCGGCGATCCTGCTGCTGGAAGCGGGCACCCCGTTGCTGCTTGATGGCCAGCGCGGCGTGGTCAGCGTGGCGCCGGCGCAGGATGAATTGCAACGCGCCCTGGCCGAACGTGATGCGCGCGAACAGCGTTTGCAGGCCGCCTGGGCCAACCGTTTCGAACCGGCCGTCACCCGGGATGGCCACGCCGTGGAAGTGTTCGCCAACATTGGCGAGAGCAGCGGTATCGCCAAAGTGGTGGAGCAGGGCGCCGAAGGTGTCGGCTTGCTGCGCACCGAACTGATTTTCATGGCCCACCCCCAGGCCCCGGACGTTGCCACCCAGGAGGCCGAGTACCGTCGTGTGCTCGATGGCCTGGACGGGCGGCCGCTGGTGGTGCGCACCCTCGATGTTGGCGGCGACAAGCCGCTGCCGTACTGGCCGATCACCGCCGAGGAAAACCCCTTCCTAGGCGTGCGTGGCGTACGCCTGACCTTGCAACGCCCGCAAGTGATGGAAGACCAGCTGCGCGCCTTGCTCAGGGCTGCCGACCAGCGCCCGCTGCGCATCATGTTCCCGATGGTGGGCCAGGTGCATGAGTGGCGCGAGGCGCGGGCCATGGTCGAGCGCCTGCGTGCAGAAATCCCGGTGGCCGACCTGCAACTGGGCATCATGGTCGAGGTGCCTTCGGCGGCCCTGCTGGCCGCGCAACTGGCCCGCGAAGTGGACTTCTTCAGTATCGGCACCAACGACCTGACCCAATACACCCTGGCCATCGACCGTGGCCACCCCAGCCTTTCGGCCCAGGCCGACGGCCTGCACCCGGCGGTATTGAGCCTGATCGACATGACCGTGCGCGCCGCCCATGCCCACGGCAAGTGGGTGGGTGTATGCGGCGAGCTGGCGGCCGATCCGCAGGCAGTACCTGTGCTGCTGGGGCTGGACGTGGACGAACTCAGCGTCTCCGCGCGCAGCATCGCCGAAGTCAAGGCCCTGGTGCGCCAGGCCGATCATCAGACGGCCCGCGCCCTGGCGCGCGAGGCCCTGCAACAAGACAGCGCCGCAGCGGTTCGCGCGCTGGTGGAGCGTTACTGAATGGCCAAGATCCTCACCCTCACCCTGAACCCGGCGCTGGATATCACCATCGGCCTCGATACCCTGCGCCCGGGGCAGGTCAACCGCAGCCAGGCCCAACAGAGCCACGCGGCGGGCAAAGGGCTGAACGTTGCCCAGGTATTGGCCGACCTGGGGCACAGCGTGACCGTTGCTGGTTTCCTCGGGCGCGATAACCTGCAGCCGTTCGAGGCGCTGATCGACTGGCGCGGCTTTACCGACTGCTTTGTTCGCGTGCCGGGCGAAACCCGCAGCAACATCAAGCTGGTTGAGGCCGATGGCCGCGTCACGGACATCAATGGCCAAGGCCCGGAGGTCGACGAGGCGGCATGCAGTGCCTTGCTGCAGCGCCTGCAGCAGGTCGCCCCGGGGCACGATGCCGTGGTGGTGGCGGGCAGCCTGCCGCGAGGGATCAGCGCCGACTGGTTCCGCCAGTTACTGGACCGCTTGAAGGCCCTTGGCCTGAAGGTGGCGCTGGACAGCAGCGGCGAAGCCTTGCGCGCCGGCCTGCAAAGCGCGCCCTGGTTGGTAAAACCCAATACCGAAGAGCTTGGCGAAGTGCTGGGCCAGGCTGTGGATAACCCGGCGCAGCAGCGCGCCGCTGCCGCGCAGCTGTTGGCCAGCGGTGTCGAACACGTCGTGGTGTCTGCGGGCGAGCAGGGCGTCAGCTGGTTCGCCCGCGACCTGGCCCTGCATGCCTGCCCGCCCAAGGTAACGATTGCCAGCACGGTAGGGGCGGGGGATTCGCTGGTGGCCGGCATGGTCCATGGCCTGCTGCAGGGCGAGGCCCCTGCGCAGACGCTGGCCCGTGCCACGGCGATTGCCGCCCAGGCCGTCACCCAGGTTGGCTTCGGCATCCGTGACCGTGAGCAGCTGGCGCGACTGGAAGCCGCGGTGCAACTGACAGAACAACAAGAGGGTTGCCGATGAACATTGCCATTGTCACCGCCTGCCCCAACGGCCAGGTGTCGAGTGTGCTGAGCGCGCGCTTGCTGTCTGCCGCTGCCCAGCGGCGCGGCTGGAGCACCAGTGTGGAAGTGCAGGATGCCGGGCACCCCGAGCGGCAACTGAGCGCCGCGCAGATCGCTGAGGCCGACTGGGTGCTGGTGGTCAGCACCGGCCCGGTGGACCTGGCCCGCTTCGTTGGCAAGCGCGTGTACCAGAGCACGCCCGCCCAGGCCCTGGCCGACCGCGAGGGCTTCCTCGACGAAGCGGCGGCCAATGCCCAACTGCTGCTAGCTGCAGCAGGTGCGCCGGCCGAGGTTGGCAGCACGGGCACACGCATCGTTGCGGTCACTGCCTGCCCGACGGGCGTCGCGCACACCTTCATGGCGGCGGAGGCCTTGCAGCAAGCCGCACAGCAAATGGGTTATCAGCTCACGGTCGAGACCCAAGGCTCGGTCGGTGCGCGCAACCCTTTGTCAGCCCAAGCCATCGCTGAAGCGGATGTGGTGCTGCTGGCTGCTGACATTGAAGTGCCGACCGCGCGGTTTGCCGGCAAGCGCATCTACCGATGCGGCACCGGCATTGCACTCAAGCAGGCACCTGCCACCCTGGACAAAGCCCTGGCCGAAGCCAAGGTGGAAAACAGCGCCGATGCCGCAGCGGCGGCCACGACAGCGAAGGGTGAAAAGACCGGTGTGTACAAGCACCTGCTCACCGGCGTGTCGTTCATGCTGCCCATGGTGGTGGCTGGCGGCCTGCTGATTGCCCTGTCGTTCGTGTTCGGCATCGAGGCCTACAAACAGCCGGGCACCTTGCCGGCTGCGTTGATGCAAATCGGCGGGGAGGCTGCGTTCAAGCTAATGGTGCCGCTGCTGGCGGGCTATATCGCCTGGTCCATCGCCGACCGCCCGGGGCTTGCGCCGGGCATGATCGGTGGCCTGCTGGCCAGCACCTTGGGTGCCGGCTTCATCGGTGGCATCGTCGCCGGCTTCATTGCCGGATACAGCGCCAAGGCCATTGCCCGCTGGGCGCGCTTGCCCAGCAGCCTGGAGGCGCTCAAGCCGATCCTGATCATTCCGCTGCTGGCCAGCCTGATCACCGGCCTGGTGATGATCTATGTGGTCGGCCAGCCGGTGGCAGCCATGCTCGAAGGCCTCACGCACTTCCTCGACAGCATGGGCACCACCAATGCCATTCTGCTGGGGCTGTTGCTGGGCGGCATGATGTGTGTCGACCTGGGTGGGCCGATCAACAAGGCCGCCTATGCCTTCTCGGTGGGGCTGCTGGCGTCGTCGAGCTACGCACCGATGGCGGCGACCATGGCCGCCGGCATGGTGCCGCCGATCGGCCTGGGCATCGCCACCTTTCTGGCCCGGCGCAAGTTCGCCCAGAGCGAGCGCGAGGCGGGCAAGGCCGCCTTGGCGCTGGGGCTGTGCTTCATTTCCGAAGGGGCGATCCCGTTTGCTGCCAAAGACCCGCTGCGGGTAATTCCGGCCAGCGTGGTCGGCGGTGCATTGACCGGAGCGTTGTCGATGTACTTCGGTTGCAAGCTGATGGCGCCGCATGGCGGCTTGTTCGTGCTGCTGATCCCCAATGCGATCAACCATGCCTTGCTGTATTTGCTGGCGATCGTGGCGGGTAGCCTGCTGACGGCGGTGGTGTATGCGGTGATCAAGAAGAGCGAGCGGGTAGAGCTGGCCGTGGCGCCAGTGAAAGGCTAGCGACTTCTGTAGCCTTTACTGGCCTCTTCGCGGGCACGCCCGCTCCCACAGGTTCCTGCGCATTTCGAGATCATGCAGACCTGTGGGAGCGGGTTTACCCGCGAAGAGGCCGAAGCAGGTCAACGCCCATGCTTCTTGCGCAACGGCACCAGCAGATCCCCCAGCCCGTTGTGGTCGATTTCATGCATCAACGCCAGCAACCCACCCAGTTCCCCCGTGGGGAAGCCCTTGCGCGCAAACCATGCCAGGTAGTCCCCCGGCAGGTCGGCAATGACGCGCCCCTGGTATTTGCCGAACGGCATGCTGCGGGTCACCAGCAATTCGAGCATTTCCGGCTTCATCTTCGGCGCCCCTGCCTGTGGAAAAGCGCCGACCATACTGCAATCTGCACGAAGCCCCAAGCGGCAATCATGCAGAACGCCGTCATCAGTCGTTCTTCCGTTTTATATAAGTAATTGAATAATAAAGATTTTATTTAATTTGAAAGCGTGGCACGAACGCTGCACCGGTGTAGATGACTATCACCTGCCAAGGAGTTCGACCATGAGCAACCCCAACAAAGACGTGATTGACGTACTCAACGACCTGATCGAATACAGCAAGGATGGCGAGAAAGGTTTCAAAGCCTCGGCCGATGATGTGAAGAATCCCGAGCTGAAAGCGTTCTTCGTTCAGCGTGCCGGTGAATGCGCCAACGCCGCTGGTGAACTGCAAAGCGAAGTGCGCCGCCTGGGCGGCGACCCGGAAACCTCCACCAGCATCAGCGGCGACTTGCATCGCGGCTGGGTCAACCTGAAGTCGCTGGTCACCGGCAAGGACGAAGAAGCGGTGCTGAACGAGGTCGAGCGCGGTGAGGACCACGCCCTCAAGGCCTACAAGGAAGCCCGCGAGAAGCTGGTAAAACTGGGCCGCAGTGCCAGCGACATGACCTATAACCTGGTGGAAAAACAGCTGCAAGGCGTGCAGCGCAACCATGACCAGGTCAAGGCCCTGCGCAACGCCGCCCGCGCCCGTTCCTAGGCGTCAGGCCCCTCTACCTGGTTACGGCCCTTGGCCTTGGCCCGGTAGAGCGCTTCGTCTGCAGCGCCCAGCACGCCGCTCAGGTCGTGCTGGGTGCCGGACACGCCGATGCCGATGCTCACCGTAACCGCGTGGGCATCATCGGCAAACGGTGCCAGCGCTTCGACGCTGGTACGAATGCGCTCGGCTAGCAGTCGCGCGCCTGCAAGATCGGTTTCCGGTAGCACCACCTGAAACTCCTCCCCGCCATATCGAGCAGCCAGATCCGCCGGGCGACGAATACTCGCCTCGATGGTCTTGGCCACCTCACGCAACGCGTGGTCACCACCGGCGTGGCCATGGCGCTGGTTGAACGCCTTGAAGTGGTCCACATCAATCATCAGCACCGCCAGCGGCTTGCCACTGCGTTGGGCGCGCGACCATTCATGGCGCAGCACCTGGTCCAGACGACGACGGTTGGCCAGGCCGGTCAGGCTGTCGGTGGCGGCCAACGTCGCCAGACCCTGCTCAGCGTCCTGGCGGCGGCGCAGTTCGCGGCCTAGCAGCAGGGTTAGCCAGAGAATGCCCACGCACAGCACGCCTGTGGCGACGCTGACCAGGATCGCGGTGCGGCGCCAGGACTGGAACACCTCATCGGCCGGGTGCACCACCAGCACGATCAGCGGCAACTGCGCGACCCGGGCGAAGGTATACATGCGCGGGTTGCCGTCGCTGCCAGAGCGGGCAGTGAAGTTACCGCTTTGTTCGTTGAGGATGCGCTTGAAGTTGGGCCGCTCGGCATAGTTGCTGCCGAT
This sequence comes from Pseudomonas putida S13.1.2, assembly GCF_000498395.2. Classification (NCBI taxonomy): domain Bacteria; kingdom Pseudomonadati; phylum Pseudomonadota; class Gammaproteobacteria; order Pseudomonadales; family Pseudomonadaceae; genus Pseudomonas; species Pseudomonas putida. The sequence continues at coordinate 4,132,773 of NZ_CP010979.1, read as the reverse complement.
CAGCGGGTCCTGCGGGCGCGATGGCTGCCGCGCAAGGAGCTGCCCGTCGGTATTGAACAGGTTGATGCTGCTGTCGTCCCCAATGTCCAGGCGCTGGAACAGCTCACTGAAGTACGACAGGCGCAATGCGCCTGCTGCCAGCCCGGCAAACTCGCCATCGGGGCCGGAGATGCGCCGGCTGAAGCTGATACACCAGTCCAGGTCGCCGAGCTTGGCCTTGAATGGCGGGCCTACCAGCAAGCCAAGGTTGGGGTTGCCCTGATGAGCCTTGAACACCCCGGTATCACTGAAGTTGGCCTTGCGTGGCACACTGCTGGTGGAGTCGCCCACCACATTGCCTTGCTTGTCCAGCCATAGCACGTCACCGCGTTTGCGGTCGACGAAGGCTTCATTGAACAGCAGGCGTTGGCGCAGCGGGCCGGGTATTTCCGGCAGCTCCTTGCGCCCCACGGCCCAGATCAGGCCCTGCAGTGACTGGTCGTAGAGTTCGGCGTTGCGCAGGATGTCGCTTTCGATCAGCTGGACGATGTTGTTGGACGAGCGAATCGCCGACAGTTCGACGCTGTCACGTTCACGCGCCAGCAAGAAGCTGACGATGGCCACGATGGCGAGCACGGCAAGGCAACTGCCCAGGTTGAGGGTCAGCTCGGGGTGCGACCTGAGAAATGCGAAACGCGGTAATCGGGTGGGCATGCTCGCTACTGCGTGGGCAGGGCCATTCGCGGCGGCGACATTCTAGGGAAGCCGTGATTGTCGAACAAGATTTGTCCGACGGAATCACGTGGCGTGATGCGGGTCTTCGCTGTTGTAGGAGCGGCCTTGTGTCGCGGTGGGCCGCAAAGCGGCCCCGGCGATATCTGCGGCGAAGCTGAAAACCTGGGGGCGCTGCGCGCCCCTTTCGCGACACAAGGCCGCTCCTACAGATCAGAACACGTTCAGCGGGTAGTCGACGATCACCCGCACTTCGTCGTTGTCGCTGTTGCTGTCGATCGACGCATAACCCTGGCTGCCACGGTGGGTGGCGTAGCGCACCAGTACCGACAGGTCCTTGAGGTCACCCTCCTGGAACACGTACTTCACGTCGAGGTCACGTTCCCAGTGCGTGGCGTTCTTGCCATCTTCACGGTAGTAGTCGTAGTGACTGGTGTCCTGCGTGGCCTTGGTCAGGTCGGCCTCACCGCGTGAGTACGACAGCGAGGTGGTCAGGCCAGGCACGCCGACACCGGCGAAGTCATAGTCGTACTGCAGCTTCCACGAGCGCTCGTTTGGCGCGTTGAAGTCCGAGTACATGCGCGAGTTGTCCAGGTACACGCTGTCGCCCAGGTTGATGTAGTCGAATGGCGTGTTGCCATTGACCCGCTGGTAGGCGGCGGTGACGCTGTGAAAACCTGCGTTGACGGTGAAGTGCACGCTGTAGGTGTTGTTGTCGATCTTGCCCAGCAGGGCCTGGCCGGTGTCCTGGGTGTGGTAGAAGTGCACGCCCGGGTTCAGGCTGACCAGGTCGTTGACCACGTAGGTGTAGTCAAAGTCAGCGTAGTACTGGTTCCAGATGTCCTTCAGCTCGGCGGCGTAAAGGTTGGTGGTGATGTTTTCGGTACCGCTCCACGACGCGCCGGCCCAGTTCAGGTGCTTGCTTTTGTCGTGCTCGTCCAGCGACCCATAGTAGGTGTCGATGCGGCGGTGGCCGCTCTGGTTGTACGGGTGGGTGAAGCTCACCTGGCCGCCTTCGAGCAGCAGGCCGTCGATGCTGGTGTTGGTCAGGCTCACACCACGGAAGGTCTGCGGCAGCATGCGGGTTTCGCCGCCAGCGATCACCGGGTTGGTGAGGAACAGGTCGCCGGCTTTCAGCTCGGTGTCGAAAGCCTTGAGTTTGATCGCAGCGCCAGCAGTGGAGAACGAGTGCGGGGCAGCACCCAGTTCGCCGTCGTCCTTGATGTGCTCGGGCAGGATGCTGGTGCCGGCATGGCCGCCACCGCCGTCCAGCTTGAGGCCCAGCATGGCATGCGCATCCAGGCCAAAGCCGATCACGCCTGGGGTGTAGCCCGACTCGAAGCGCGCAACAGCGCCCTGGCCCCACTCGCGGGTGTCACGCACGCCGGCGTTGTGGTTGTCGCGGTTGAAGTAGGCATTACGAAAGTGCAGGTTGAAGGACGACCCTTCGATGAAGCCATCAGCCTTGTCTTCATCTGCCTGGGCGGCGAAAGGGATCGTTGCAGTCAACGCAATGAACAGCGGGGTAAAACGGAACGCGGAAGGCACCGGTACTAGCTCCTTTGGTCTGACGGTGGGGCAGTTTTTATTTTTGAATGTGCGTCTTTTTTTAGGTAGACGTTACAGCCGGGCTGAGCGTTAAAGCACATAAAAAAAGCCGCTGATCGGCAGCGGCTTTAAAAGGCTAACATATCGGCACCGGTGGTGCCCATGGCGTAGCCAAGGGAAATCGGGAGCAGCAACAGCGTTTGATCAGCTGTCGGCGTTGGCATCGACAGAAACTTTGGAAGCTGTCTGTTTTGCGTCTTTGGCGGCGTCGGCCTTGTTTGCAGCTACCGCGTCGCGGGCGTCTTGATGGACGGCGGCGAGCTCTGCATTACGGGTGACGAAAGCGCTGGATTCTTCGGCCATGGCCAGGGGCGACAACAACAGGGAAGACAGAACGAAGACGCTGGCAATACCCATACTGTTGGACATTTGAAACTACCTTCTTGCGGTGCAAGTGCTAATGAGGACGGGGGTAAAGTTAGTCCTTTCAATGCACTTGAAACAGAGCGAAGTGCGATAAGCACTGTTGCGCAAAAGGTAACGATCCCAGAGAAAGCAATAGGACTTTGGCCGTAAAACCCCGCGCTAGACGCGTTACGCGTTCTTTGTGGGAGCGGGCGAGCCCGCGAAGCAGGCAGCGCGGTGTATGGCACGGGCTTGCCCGCTTGTATGGTTAGACTTGAAGGGGTGGTGGGACTAAATGCCCGATTCTGACTGTTCACAGCAGTACAGACCGTGGGAGACATCGCCCCACCCCTTCCACCAAAGCGTCGATAAAGAATGCATCGTTTGCAAACGACGATAGAAGCAAGCCAGCGCCTCTTGGTGAAACCCCTTCAAGCCAAAAAACCATAACGTGAGGAGGCTCCCGTGGCAATGCAGGTTGGCAAATTGATCGTGGGTGCGGATGTCGCGAAAGCAGAGTTAGTGCTTCATCACGATGATCGCGATGAGATCATCAAGGTGAAAAATACCAAACCGGAAATCAAGAAATGGCTGAAGCAACAGCCTCTCAACACGGCAATTGCTGTTGAGGCGACCAATGTTACCACCTGGACTTGGTTGAGCTGGCCCATAGCCTGGGTTTCGAGGTCTATGTCATTGATGGATTCCAACTGAGCAACTACCGCAAAAGCGTGGGTGTGCGGGTAAAAACGGACCCCTCTGATGCTCGGTTGTTATCCCGATTTTTGAAAAACGAGGGGGAAGACCTCCGCCCTTGGACTCCCCCTCCCGCCGTCTACGGCAAGCTTCAGAGCCTTCTGCGACGCCGAGCGGCCTTGGTGACTGCCCGCACGGCGATGACTCAGAGCTGGGCTAATGAAGCCCTCTTGAAAGCCGCCTTCCAAACCTTTGTAAAATCGATAGACCGGCTGGATTTGTTGATCCAAAAGAAAATTAAAGAAGTGCTGCGCGAAGCTGGGCTGCACGAGCAAGTTGCTCGCTGCCAAGCGGTAGAGGGCATTGGGTTTCTCACCGCCACTGCCTTGGTAATGGCCTTTATGCGGGGCGAGTTCAAGAGCAGTGATTCGTACATTGCATTCCTGGGAATGGATCTACGAGTGATTGATTCTGGGCAGAAGAATGGACGTCGCCGCCTGACCAAGCGAGGCTGCTCAGAAATCCGTCGTCTGTTGCATAACGCGGCGATGTCAGCCAGCCGGACGGCCACTTGGAAAGGGATCTACGAACAACATCGCAATGCGGGTAAAGCAACAACCCAGGCGTTGGTAATCCTGGCTAGAAAGCTTGCACGAGTGGCATTCGCCCTGATGAAGAATCAGGACGAATATGTCTCCAAAGGTGGGAAACCGGCTTGCTGAAAACCATAGAATCTCCCACAGGGGGGGTGGCGCGTCGACAGTCAGGTATGGATCGGCAACTGGATACCGAAGGTATTGACCCCGGCCCCACTGCGCACAAACACCGCCCCCCCATGCATCCGCGCAATCGCCTTGACGATCGCCAACCCCAACCCATGGTTGCCCCCACCACTGTTGCTGCGCGCCGCATCCACCCGATAGAAGCGTTCGAACAGCAACGGCAGGTGCTCATCGTCAATCGCCGGCCCTGGGTTGCTCACCGCGATGCTGACCTGATCTGGCCCGGCAGCGATCTGCACCTGGATCACCTGGTGCGGCGCGGTGTGCTGCACGGCGTTGTTCAGCAGGTTGATCAGCGCCCGGCGCAGTTGGGCCTTTTCGATGGGCGCCTGGGCGTCGCCGATCACGCTCACGCTGACCTGGGCGTCTTCGAGGATGTAGTCCAGGTAATCGAGGGTGGTTGCCACTTCTTCGGCTAGCGAGGCCTGGGTCAGGGCGGTGGCCTTGCTGCCTTGGTCGGCGCTGGCCAGGAACAGCATGTCGTTGATGATGCTGCGCAGGCGCTCCAGCTCTTCCAGGTTCGATTGCAGCACTTCGAAGTAATGCTCGGCACTGCGGCCGCGGGTCAGCGCTACCTGGGTCTGGCCGATCAGGTTGGTCAGCGGCGAGCGCAGCTCGTGGGCGACGTCGGCGTTGAAGGCTTCCAGCCGTGAGTAGGCCTGGCTGACCCGGTCGAGCGCGGCGTTGAAGGCGCCCGCGAACTGTGCCAGCTCCGGGGCCAGGGCGTGGGTTTGCAAACGCCCGTCCAGGCGTGGCGGGGCCAGGGCCTGGGCCTCGTTTGACAACGCCAGCAGCGGGCGCAGGCCAATGCGCGCCACCCAGTAGCCCAGTACTGAAGCCAGCAGCACGCCAAGTACTGCCAGCCCGACAATCGCCACCAGCAGGCTGTGCTGGGCCTGCCAGAAGGTTTCGGTGTCGATGCCGATCAGAAAGCGCAGCGCTGGCCGCTCGCCCAGCGCCGGCAGCTCACTGACCAGCACCTTGTACGGGTAGGGCCGGTCGGGCAAGTGCAGGTCGCGCATACCCTGCGGGCCTTCGGCGAAGGCACGTACCAGCTCGCTGGGGTGGCCGTATTCGTAGGCCGGATTGCTGCTGACCACCCAGAAGCGGATGCGCTTGTCTTCTTCGCTGAGCAGGTTGAGCTTGTTGTTGATCTTCGCCCAGTGTTCCTGCGTGCCGAAGCGGTTGAGGGTGGATTCGAGCACGCTGAAGCGTGCATCCAGTTCGGCCTGCGGCAGCAGGTCCAGGCTGCGGTCGACCTGGCGATACAGCGCCGAGCCGATCAGCAGGAACACCCCCAGCGCCACCAGAATGAACAGCGCCGACAGGCGCAGGGCGATGGAATTACCCCGCACGGTTTTCCAGGACATAGCCCATGCCTCGGATGGTGTGCAGCAACTTGTTGTCGAAGGGCCCGTCGAGCTTGGCGCGCAGGCGTTTGATCGCCACTTCCACGACGTTGGCATCGCTGTCGAAGTTGATGTCCCAGACCAGCTCGGCAATCGCCGTCTTCGACAGGATTTCACCCTGCCGACGGGCCAGCACGCTAAGCAGCGAGAACTCTTTGGCAGTCAGGTCCAGACGCTGGCCGGCGCGGGTGGCCTTGCGCGCCATCAGGTCGATCCACAGGTCTGCCACCTGCACCTGCAAGGGTTCATGGCTGCTGCTGCGACGGGTCAGGGCCTGCAGGCGGGCGACCAGTTCGAGGAACGAGAACGGCTTGCCCAGGTAGTCGTCGGCGCCTTCGCGCAGGCCATGAATGCGATCTTCGACCCGCTCGCGGGCGGTCAGCATGATCACCGGCGTCTGCTTGCGCGCGCGCAAGGCGCGCAGCACGCCATAGCCGTCCAGACCAGGCAGCATCACATCCAGCACGATCACTGCGTAGTCGCCCTCCAGGGCCAGGTGCAGGCCATCGATGCCGTCCCGTGCCAGGTCAACGGTAAAGCCCTGTTCGCTCAGGCCGCGATGCAGGTAGTCGGCGGTTTTTTCTTCGTCTTCGATGATCAGCACACGCATGGTCTTGTCCTAGCTGGCACTTGGCGCTGCCGTACGGGCAGCCTGGCGGCGGTGGAACAGGCGCTCCAGGGCCAAGTATATGACCGGGGTGGTGAACAGCGTCAGGGCCTGGCTCACCAGCAGGCCACCCACCACCGCAATGCCCAGTGGCTGGCGCAGTTCGGCGCCGGTGCCAAAGCCGAACATCAGCGGCACTGCGCCCAGCAACGCGGCCAGGGTAGTCATGATGATCGGGCGGAAGCGCACCAGGCAGGCCTGGCGTATCGCCTGCTCGGGCGTCATGCCGTGGTGGCGCTGGGCCTCGAGGGCGAAGTCGATGAGCAGGATGCCATTCTTCTTGACGATGCCGATCAGCAGCACTATGCCGATCAGCCCCATGATGCTGAAGTCCTGCCCGCTGGCCCACAGCAGGATGATCGCGCCCAGGCCCGCAGAGGGCAGGGTGGAGATAATGGTCAGCGGGTGGACGAAGCTCTCGTAGAGCACGCCAAGGATGATATACACCGCCACCAGCGCGGCGAGGATCAGGTAGGGCTGGCTCGACAGCGAGCTCTGGAACGCCTGGGCGGCGCCCTGGAAATTGCCGGTGATCGAGTCGGGCATGCCCAGCTCGCGCTGCGCACGCTCCAGGATCTGCACCGCATCACCCAAGGCCACGCCGGGCGCCAGGTTGAACGACAGGTTGGCGGCCGGGAACAGGCCGTCATGGCTGATCGACAGCGGCCCGGTGCTTGGCGCGGCCACATGCGCCAGGGCCGACAGCGGCACCATCTCGTTGGTCAGGGGCGAGCGCAGGTAGAAGAAATTGAGGCTTTCAGCCTTGCCACGCTGTTGCGCGTCCAGTTCGAGGATGACCTTGTACTGGTTGGTCTCGGTCTGGAATTCGCTGATCTGGCGCTGGCCGAAGGCATCGTACAAGGCCTGGTCGACGTCGGTGGTGGTCAGGCCGAAACGCGCCGCAGCCTGGCGGTCGATATCGATGCGGGTGACGCTGGCGCCCAGTTGCAGGTCATTGGACAGGTCGCGCAGCGCCGGGTTTTCGCGCAGGCGGTCGGTCAGGCGCTGGGTCCACAGGTTGAGCGCGACCCCGTCATTGCTCTTGAGCACGTACTGGTACTGGGTGCGTGACGGGCCGGAGCTGAGGTTGATGTCCTGGCCGGCGCGCATGTACAGGACGATGCCCGGCACCTGGGCGAGTTTCGGGCGGAGCCGGTCGATCCATTCGCTGGCCGAGACGTCGCGCTCGCCGCGGGGCTTGAGCGAGATCCAGAAACGGCCGTTGGCAATGGTCTGGTTGCTGCCTGTCACCCCCACCGAGTGCGAATAGGCGCGCACTGCCGGATCGTCACCGATGATCTTCGCCAGCGCCAGGTGCTTCTCGATCATCGACGGGTAGGACACATCCGCCGCTGCCTCGGTGGTGCCAAGGATGAAGCCGGTGTCCTGCAGCGGGAAGAAACCTTTGGGGATACCCACGTAGCCGGCCACGGCCAGCGCCAGGGTAATGCCGAACACCCCCAGGGTGATCCGCCGGTGGGCCAGCGCGCGGTCCAGGCCTTTTTCGTACCAGCCCAGCAGGCGCTGGCCGAAACCGCCCTGGTGGTCGCCGGGTGGGCGGCGCATGAACAGCGCCGAAAGGGTGGGGGCCAAGGTCAGCGATACCACCACCGAAATCAGGATGGTCGCCGTGGCGGTCAGGGCGAACTCCTTGAACAGCCGGCCCACCACACCGCCCATGAACAGCAGCGGAATGAACGCGGCGATCAGCGAGAAACTGATCGACACCACGGTGAAACCGATCTCGCCGGCGCCTTTGAGCGCCGCGGTGCGGCTATCGTCGCCGGCTTCCAGGTGGCGATGGATGTTTTCCACCACGACGATCGCGTCATCGACCACGAAACCGACGGCAATGACGATGGCCACCAGGGTCAGGTTGTTGAGGCTGAAACCGAACACGTACATCAGCGCGCAGGTGGCGATCAGCGAGACGCCGAGCACGCTGGAGACAATGAAGGTGGCCGACCACTGACGCAGGAACAGCGCCATTACCCCGATCACCAGCGCTACCGCGATCATCATGGTCAGCTCGACTTCGTGCAGCGAGCTGCGGATGGTCTGGGTGCGGTCCTGCAGCACCGACACTTCAACCGAGGCCGGCAGCATTTCCTGCAGGCGCGGCAAGGCGTCGAGCACCCGGTCCACGGTGTCGACGATATTGGCGCCCGGCTGGCGGAAGATCACCAGGTTAAGCCCCGGCTGATTGCCCGACCAGGCCCTTACATACGCGTTCTCGGCACCGTTGATGACCTTGGCCACGTCCTTCAGGTGCACCGGGGCGCCGTTGCGGTAGCTGACGATCAGCTGCGCATAGTCTTCGGGGTGAAACAGCTGGTCGTTGGCGGCGATGGTCGACACGCTGTGCTCGCCGTACAGCGCGCCTTTGGCCAGGTTCAGGCTGGTCTGCTGGATGGCCAGGCGCACGTCGGCCAGGGTCAGGCCGATGGCCGCGAGTTTCTCGGGTTGTGCCTGCACCCGTATGGCTGGGCGCAGCTGGCCGGTGATGTTGATCAGGCCCACCCCGTCGATCTGGCTGAGCTGGCGGGCCAAGAGGGTTTCGGCGTAGTCGCTGAGCTCGTTGCCGGGCATCTGTGCAGAGCTGACGGTGAGGATAACCACCGGGCTGTCGGCCGGGTTGACCTTGCGCCAGGTGGGCGGGCTGGGCAGGTCCTGGGGCAGGCGGGCGGTGGCGGTGTTGATCGCCGCCTGCACTTCCTGGGCGGCGGTGTCGATGTTCTTGTCGAGGGTGAACTGCAGGATCAGCGTGGTCGAGCCCAGCGCACTGCTGCTGGTCATCTGGGTCATGCCGGGGATGGCGCTGAACTGCACCTCCAGCGGCGTGGCCACCGACGAGGCCATGGTTTCCGGGCTGGCACCGGGCAGCTGGGCGGTGACCTGGATGGTCGGGAAGTCGGCCTCGGGCAGCGGCGCCACGGGCAGCCGCGGGAAGGCGATGGCGCCCAGCAGCACCAGGGCGAAGGTCAGCAGCAGGGTGGCGATGGGGTGGTCGATGCACCAGGCCGAGACGCCATTGCGGGTGTTCATGGCTGGCTCCTGCGGTCGGCCATCTCGGCAGGCGCCGGGGCATCAGGGGTGATCTCGACCCTGGAGCCGGGTTTGAGGCGCGACTGGCCGTCGAGCACCAGCTGGTCACCGGCCTTGACCCCGGCGACAATGTTCAGCGTGCTGTCCTGGTACAGCACCTTGACCGGCACGCTGGTGACCTTGTCGCCGTCGACGCGGTAGACGAAGTGGCCATCGATGCTGCGTTGCACCACCGGGGGCGGTACCACCAGGGCGTCTTCGTCCATTGCCGTGCGCAACCGTACGGTGACCAGTTGCCCCGGCCACAGCAGGCCGTCCTTGTTGTCGAATTCGGCCTTGACCCGCACGGTGCCGGTGTTGGCCGAAATCTGGTTGTCGATCAGCGCAAGGTGGCCTGTGCCCAGCAGGTTGCGCTCGCCATCGGCATCCATGTAGGCCTCGACCAGCGCTGGGGTTTGCGCCTTCAGCAGGCCTTGCAGGGTCGGCAGCATCTGTTGCGGCAGCGAGAACTCCACGGCGATCGGGTCGATCTGGGTCACGCTGAACAGCCCTTGGGTGTCGCTGGTGCGCACCAGGTTGCCGGGGTCGATATTGCGGATGCCGACGCGCCCGGTCACCGGTGAATGAATCTGTGTGTAGGAGAGTTGCACCTGGGCGTTGGCGATGGCCGCCTGGTTGCCCTTGACCGTGGCCTGCAACTGGTTGACCAGTGCCTGTTGCTGGTCGAGGGTTTGCTTGGACACGCCGTCATCGCTGCTGAGCAGGCGGTAGCGCTTGAGGTCGACGCCGGCCACCTGGATCTGTGCCTGGCTCTGGCCAAGTTGTGCGCGGGCCTGGTCAAGGCTGGCGCGGATGCTGCGGTCGTCGAGGGTGGCGAGCAGGTCGCCTTGCTTGACCCATTGGCCTTCCTTGACCAGCACTTGAGTGAGTATCCCCTCCACTTGTGGCCTGACCTCGACGCTGTGCAGCGACAACACCGAGCCGATGGCGCTGGCATAGCGTGGCACGTCCTGCTGGGCGACGCTGACCACGCGTACCGGTATGGCGGTTTGCGCGCGAGTAGCCGGTGCGGGTTGGCGCTGGCTGAACCAGATGCCTGCTACCACCAGGGCCAGGAGCGCCAGGGCGGCGAGGAAGGCAGAGCGGGAGGGACGTCGCATCGGAGCGGGCACCTTGGCCAGAAGAGTAGGAAACGGTTGTCTGCACTCAATCTTATAGCCCCCGAACCGGGTCGGCAGCGTGACGGCTGGCTGACAGCGCTGTCAGTTTCGCGTGCCGCAGAATGCGATCCCGTGTAGGAGCGGCCTTGTGTCGCGATCGGGCCGCGAAGCGGCCCCGGCAATCTATGTGGTAACGCCGAAATCCGGGGGCTGCTTGGCAGCCCGATCGCGACACAAGGCCGCTCCTACAAGGGGATGGCGTATGTCTTGGCTAGAAACCGATAAAGGCGTAGTACACCGGGGTTTCGCTGGTAGTGCGCAAACCAAGCCCCTGCAAGCTGGCGACCAGCGGTTCATCCTGCACATGCAAGGTCCACTGCCCATCGTCATTACACTGCTCGCGCGCCAGCGCCGTGGCAAAAGCGCCCATGTCCGGCAGGTAGGCGGTAAAGCCATTGCCCTTGAGCGCACTGGTGGTCATGCCCAGCGCCTGGCACACCGCCACCTTGGCGGCAATGTCATCGCGGTCGGCCTGCCGCGAGGCTTGCACAAGCGCTTCCAGTTCCGCATCCACCAGTTGGGTGCCGTGTATCAGTTCCGGCCCCTGCTGCCAGGCTTCTGGCGGGCAGTCCTTGCTGTCCGGGCGCAGCGGAATGTGCGGGTTGATTTCTACCGGGTAGATGCGACAGACCAACGGGCGCTGGTCGTAGATGGTGCACAGGTCGTTGTCGTCGAGGTTGCGGCAGCGCCCGGGGTTGAACGCGGCAAAGGTCACCGATACGCGTGCCTCGCCGTCGCCGCAGGCCACCGGATACGAGCGGCGCAGCACATGTTCGCGCTGCTCAGGCGGCATGCCGGGGCCATCGGCCACGAAGGCTTCGATCAGCACTATCACCTGGCCGGCATCATCTGCCCAGCGGCGGGCCTCAGCCAGCGTCAGGGGCACGTGGTGCCCGGTGCAGCACTTGCCGCAGCCGGTACATCCGAATCGCAAGCTGTCGGTCACTTGGCTTCCGGGCTCCACTCGCTGATGAAGGCACGCTGGTGCTGGCGGTCGTACAGGCACAGCTCGGTGCCGGTGCGTTGCTGCATGTGCTTCTGCGGATAGACGCCTTCGACCAGCAGGGCGCTCATGCCAACCTGGTCATCGAACTCGGCGGGCTTGCCGCGGGCGTGGGCATCCTTGAACTGGCTGGCGGCCAGGCAGGCCTTGAGCATCTGTTGGCGCTGCTCGTTCCAGGCCTGGCTGCTGGAGGCCTGGGCGACACCGCTGAAGAGGGCGCAGGTGATCAGGATAGAGCTGAAAAACTTCATACGCGATTCCGGCAAGTTGCTTGCAAGGGGCGCGAATTATGCCCGACTCACCCCCGGCGGCAAGCCGGGGAGTTTGTCGCTTAATATATCAGTGCTCGGCAAACACCACGGTACGTGCGGCCACCACCAGACAATCGGTCAGCTCTGGCGAGGAGAACTTGGTGAGGATGGCGTTGGCCCCGGCCTGGGTTGCCTTCTCGCTGCTCATGGCGCTGTCCAGCGAGGTGTGCAGCAGCACGTACAGGTGCTGGAAGTCAGGGGTTTCGCGCACGGTACGGGTGAAGGCGTAGCCGTCCATTTCGCTCATTTCGATGTCGGAGACGATGATGTTGATCTCCTGCGCGGTGCCTTGCAGCTCCAGCAACACGTTGATGGCATCTTTGGCGCTGCGCGCGGTGTGGCATTCGATGCCCAGGTTGCGCAGGGTATGTACCGACTGCTGCAGGGCCACCTGGCTGTCGTCCACCACAAGGATGTTGGCGGCGGCCAGCAGGCTGGCGTCTTCTTCGCTCAAGGTGCCGTGCGGCGGTTCGGCCTGCGGTGGGGCGATGGAGTGGATGACTTTTTCGATGTCCAGCACCTGCACCAGGGTGTTGTCGACCCGGGTCACGCCGGTGATGAACGAGCGGTTGCCCGAAGCAAAGGGCGGCGGTTTGATGTCGGTGCTCAGGCAATGCACGATGCGGCTTACCGCCTGCACATGCAGCCCTTGGCGCGAGCGGCTGATCTCCGTGACGATCAGGCAGCCGCCTTGCGGGTCTTCCAGTGGCCGCTCGCCGATGGCGCGTGACAGGTCGATGACCGACAGCGAATGGCCACGCAGGGTCGCCACACCTTTCACGTTGGGGTGCGATTCCGGCAGCTTGGTCAGCGGCGGGCAGGGGATGATTTCGCTGACCTTGAGCAGGTTGATTGCCATCAACTTGCCGCTGCGCAGGGTGAACAGCAGCAGGGACAACGAGTCCGCGCGGGCATTTTGCGTGGCCATGGTGACCTTCGGTGGGGAACAGGGGATAACCGGTTATCGGCCTGTTCCGGTCGGGCTTTAGGCATTTTGCACAGAACCCGGGGATGCTTGGGACCCTGTGGGAGCGGGCATGCCCGCGAAGCGTGCGACGCGGTACATGGCACCGGCTTCGCCGGTGTTCGCGGGCATGCCCGCTCCCACAGGGGATGTGTGTAAACGCCTGGATCAGCGTTCGCGCAGTGCCTCCTTGGCCCGGTTCAGCGGCTTGATCAGGTAATCGAGGATGGTCTTCTCACCGGTGCGGATATCCACCGTGGCAATCATCCCCGGCACGATCGCAAAGTGCTTGCCGGCCTTGTTCTGCAAGCTGTCCTGCTCGGTGCGGATGAACACCCGGTAGTAGTAGATTTCCGGTTTCACCTCATCCTGCAGGGTGTCCGGCGAAATACCTACCACCTTGCCTTCCAGCCCGCCATACACCGAATAGTCATAGGCACTGATCTTGACCTTGGCCGCCTGGTCCGGGTGAATGAAGGCGATATCGCGCGGCGCGATGCGGGTTTCGATCAGCAGGCGTTCGTCCATCGGCACGATCTTCATCACCTGGCCACCGGGCTGCACCACGCCGCCCAGGGTGTTGACCTCGATGTCCTTGACGATGCCACGCACCGGCGAGCGCAGGGTCAGGCGGGTAAGCGAGTCACTGCGCCCGCGGACCACTTCCGACAGGCTGTCGGCCTCGGCGCTGGCTTTGGCCAGTTCTTCCCGGGCACGCACCAGGTAGTCGGAGCGGGCTTCGTTGGCCTTGAGCTCCAGCTCCGAACGCTGGCGGTTCAGACGGATCACTTCAACCCGGCTGGAGGCGCCCATCTTTGCCAGGTTCTCGGTAATCTTCAGCTCGCTGCGCACCAGTTGCAGCGAGTCCTGGATACCCGCCAGGGTCTGCTCCAGGCCGCGGCGGCGGGTCTGGTACAACGCGGTTTCGGCTTCGATCAGGTCGGGCGAGTCGCGCAGGCTTTCCGGGAAGGTCAGCGGCTTGCCAGTCACCTCCGCCTGCAGGCGGGCCTGGCTGGCCTTGGCAGCGCGGTACTTGGCGTCGCTCTCGCCGACACTGGAGGCGGTCTTGGTCGGGTCGAGCTGGGCCAGCACCTGGCCGCGCTCGACCAGGTCGCCTTCGGCCACGCTCATCTGCGCGACGATGCCGCCCTCGAACGACTGGATTACTTGCTCCCGCGAACTGGGGATCACCTTGCCGGTGCCGGTGGACACCTCGGTCACCTCGAACCAGGCGGCCCAGGCCAGGAACGCGGCCAGCATCAAGGCGCAAATGGTGATGATGCGCCCGGCGCGGAACACCGCCTGGTCGTCCTGCCCATCCAGGTAGGAGGCCGGTAGTTCATGGTTGCTCATGCCTGGGCTCCTTGCAGTTTGGCCAGCGCGGCATCGCGGGTGTCGTCGATGACGATGCGCCCGCCGTCCAGCACCAGGATGCGGTCGACACGCTGCAGCACGCTAAGGCGGTGGGTGGCGATCACCAGGGTGCGGCCCTGGCAGAAGCGTTCGAGGTTATCCAGCAGCTTGCGCTCGGTCATGTCGTCCAGCGACGCGGTCGGCTCGTCCAGTAGCAGTACTTGCGGCTGGCGCACCAGCAGGCGCGACAGCACCAGGGCCTGGCGCTGGCCGCCGGACAAGCCCAGGCCGCCTTCCAGGATCAGGTGGTCCATGCCCTTGGGCAGGCGGCGGACGAAGTCCAGCGCGCCCGTGGCAGCCAGTGCGGCCACCAGTTCCTGGTCGCTGGCCTGGCCGGCACCGAGGGTGAGGTTTTCCCGCAGGGTGCCGTGGAACAAGCGCGCGTACTGTGGCAGCAGGCCCACGTCACGGCGCAGGTCGGCAGGGTCGAGGTGGCCCATGGCGATGCCGTCCAGGCTGACCTCGCCTTGCACCAGGTCCATGGCTCCACCCAGGGCTTGCAGCAGGGTCGACTTGCCGGCGCCGTTGCGCCCGAGCACGGCAATGCGCTCGCCCGGCTGGATATCCAGCTGGCCGATGTTCAGCACTGGCGGGGACTCCTCGCTGTAGCGGAAGTTGGCCTGGCGCAAGTGGTATTCGCCGCGGATGGCCGGCAGGTGCACCCGGGCTTCGCCTTCGGGGTGGTCGACGGGGGACTGCATCAGCTTGTCCAGCCCTTGCAGGGCCACCTTGGCCTGCTGCCAGCGGGTCAGCACATGGGTCAGTTGCGCCAGTGGCGCCATCATCCGCGACGACAGCATCGACGCCGCCACCAGGCTACCGGTTGTAAGGTCGCCGGCGATCACCATCGGTGCACCGACCACGATGACCACGGCAAACACCGCGCCCTGTACGTTCTGGGTCCAGGTCACCAGGCCGTTGGTGAGGGTGCGCAGGCGCAGGTTGGTATGGGCGCAGGCGGCGTTGTACTGGTTCCACTGCCGCTCGAAGCGTGCTTCGGCCTGCAGTGCCTTGATCTCGTCCAGGCCCTGGATGCTTTCTACCAGCATGGCGTTGCGCAGCGCCGACTCGCGCATGGAGGCATTGGCCAGCCGCGCCAGGCGCCGTTGTGCCAGCACCCCAGGTACCACCATCGCCAGCAAAGCCACCAGCGGGATGAATACCAGCACGCCGCCGATCAGCCAGAACACGAACAGGAACAGCAGGAAGAACGGCAGGTCGGCCAGCGCCGTGGCGGTGCTGGAAGTGATCAGGTCGCGGATCGATTCCAGCTCGCGCAGCTGCGAGATGAACGAACCGGTGGACTTCGGCCGCACCGAGTTGCGCAGGCGCAGGGCATGCCCGTAGACCAGGTCGCTCACCCGCAGGTCGGCGCGTTTGCCGAGCAGGTCGGTCACCTTCAGCCGCAGCAGGCGCATGCTGAAGTCGAACACCAGCGCCAGCACCACACCACCGAACAACACGTACAGGGTTGGCAGCGATTCGGCCGGGATCACCCGGTCGTACACCTGCATCGAGAACAGTACCCCCGCCAGGGCCAGGACGTTGGCCACCAGCGAGGCGACCATCACCTGCCCATAAGGGCGCAGGTCGCGCAGCACGATGCGGGCAAACCAGTGGCGGTCGTAGGGTGCGGTGTAGTCATCGGTGCGCACATCACGCAGCGGCCGTGCCGGGCGCAGCAGGGCCACGCGGTTGATGCGGCCCTTGAGGCTGTCACGGGGCAGGCGTGAGGTCAGGCCCTGGTCACCGGCAAACACCACCGCCAGGTCGTCCTCTTCGGTGACCGACTCGACCACCGCCAGCTGGCCATCATCCAGTTCCAGTACCAGCGGTGTACGCCACTGTCGCAAGCCCTTGGCGTCGAAGCGCACGAAGCGCAGGGCCAGGCCGGCCTGGCGTGCCATGTGCCGAAGGATCTCGTCCAGCGGGCGGGCATCCTCGACGGCGGCCAGGCGAATACGCTGGGGCGACACGTCCAGGCGGTAGTGGTGCGCCACCTGCAGCATCACTTCCAGCCAAGGCCCAAGGTCCGGTCGATGAGGCGCTTCGGCCGCGGGGGCAGTGGGTTGTTCAGGCAGGGTCACATTGATCGAATCGGTCATGGCTGGATCTCCACCCCTTGCAGGTTGCGCCCCTCAAGGCCAAAGGCCGTGCGCAGGGCGCCGGTGTTGTACAGGCAGTCGACATCCAGGCGCAGCAGGTCAGAGCGGGTGCCGGCGAGTTCGAAGCGTGACTGGTAGATTTCCTGCTCGGCGTTGAGCAGGTCGAGCAGCGGCCGCGTGCCCAGGTCCAGGTACTGGCGGCCGTAGAGCATGCGTGCTTCCTGGATGCTGACCTGGCGCGCTTCCAGCGAAGTCAGTCGGCGGCCCAGCCCGGAGGTTTGTGCCATGGCCTCGGCAAGGCCACGACGGGCTTGCAGGCGGGCCGCATCCTCGGCGGAGTCGGCGGCGGTCAGGGCGTGACCGGCGGCGCGGCTGCGGGCACTGATGGCACCCCCTTGATAGATGGGTACCTCGACGTTCAGGTAGATGCCCGCCTGGGTGCGGTCCATGCGTGAGTTGTCGCGGTTGTAGTCGTTGTCCAGGTAGTGGTTGACCTGCGGTTGCAACGACAGCGTCGGGTAGGCCTCGGCCTTGGCCTGGGCCAGTTCGGCCTGGCCCTGCGCGCGCTGGGCGAGGGCCATGAGCACGGCAGGCAGGCGGTCATCGCCTTGCGAGGGCCGCTTGCAGGCCTGGTTCAGCGCTGCTGGCGAATCCTCGGCCAGCGCCGGTGGGGTGATGCGCCCCATCAGTGCCGCCAAGGTCGAACGCCAGCGTTCGTACTGCGACTGGTACTCCTCCAGCGTGGCGCGGGCACTTTCCACACGGGACTCGGCCTGCACCACGTCGGAACGGGTGCTGGCGCCCATGTCGCTGCGCTGGCGGGCCATGCCGGCAATGTCACCGACCCCGCGAATCTGGTCGCGGGCAATGGTCATCAGTTGCTCGTAGCGGCGGGTTTCGATCCAGGCATAAGCGGTGTCGCGGGCCAGGTCGTCGACCACCAGCAGGATATTGGCCTGGGCGCGGGCGGCGGCAGCCTGGGCCGCGCTGACGGCGCTGTCGACCTTGCCGAAGTCGTAGAGCATCTGCTTGAGAGACAGGTTCAACGCCTGGCTGTTGCGGTCGCCGCCATAGCCGGTGTCATAACCGGTGCGGATACCGCCGGAAATCTGCGGGTAATACCCCGCGCGGGCGACGTTGATGCCTTCGCCCTGCTTGTACAGGTTGCCGATGGCTTCGGCGATGCTGGGGTGCCATTGCGCTGCCTGCAGCACCGCATCGGTCAGCTGCAGCCGCTCGCCACTGGCGACCGGGGCCATGCCGGTGGCGGGGCGTGCGGGCACTGCTTCGGGCGCATCGCGTAACAGCGATGGCCCGACCTGGCGCAGTTGGGGGTCTATATCATCGGCTGCCTGGGCAACCGGGTGGAAGTTCAGGGCCAGGAGCCCGAAGGCTCCCAGCAACAGCGGTGACAGCGGACTGCTTCGCTTCACATAGTTCCCTTACTGCTGGTCGTCCATGCCGCCGGGCATTTGCCCGGCGGGATTGCAGCGGCCTCAGACCACATGGATACCGTTCTGTACCCACAGGTGATGGCTTGGATCCTCCTGGGCCGTGTATTGGTTATAGTCGATACCGTCGGCAGTTTGGTTCCCGACCAGCGTCCAGTTGTCCGTCATGTGAACCGTGTCTTTGTCGTCCCCTTTGATGATGAGTGTGTCGGTGCCGGTTTCGGTGATTGCCACCACGTCCGCCAGGTTGAGGGTAAGCGCCACCGAACTGGTGTCGTTGAGGTCGATGACTTCGATGTCGTGCACGCGCCCGGCCAGGTTGCCCAGGTCGATGCTGGCATCACCGCCGCCCCACAGCAGGGTGTCGGTCCCCGTACCGCCTTCGACGCTGGCGAAGTTCTGGTCGACCACCACCAGCGTGTCGTTACCCGCACCACCCTGCAGGGTGATGTGGCCACCTTGGCTGCCATCGAGATGGTCGTTGCCGTCGGTGCCGGCGATCACATCGGTGGCGGCTGCCAGGCTGGCCAGCGCCACAGCCTCGTCGCCGGTGTCGGCCAGCAGCGAGGTGGTCGTGGTGAGGCCTGCTGCGTTGTCCAGGTTGACGGTCAGCGTTGCGGTGTCGGTGGTGCCGTTCGGGTGGGTCAGCTCGTAGGTGAAGGTGTCGTGCTGGCCGACCACCGCCGAGGTAAGCCCCGGGTTGAGCGTGTAGGTGTAGCTGCCGTCGGCATGCACCAGCAGTGTGCCGTAGGTGCCGGCCACGCTCACCCCGTTGTAGCCGGGGATGGTGTAGGTGTTGGCCGCTGTCAGCACGCTCAGCACGGTCAGTGCCGAACCGACGTTGTCGTCACTCAGCAGGTTGCCGGTGGCTGCCGTGGCGCCGCTGACCACGAACTCGGTCAGGTGTGTGGTGGTGGCGTTGAGGCTGGTGGTGATGGAGCTGAGCAGGCCGATGCCGCCGGCGGTGACACGTACGTGGTAGGTGCCGGCCCCCTGGTTCTGGAAGGTATACCCCGCGCCGCCACCCAGCAGGCTGATCAGCGACCCGCCTGGCACCGACTGCACCAGCACGTACTGGCCGGTGGCCGGGTTGAGCTTGAGCAGTTCGATGGTGGTGCCGTTGAGCAGGCTCAACAGGTTGGTGGAGTTGACCACCACCTGGAGGTTGGCCGTGGTATCGGCGGCAACCGTGGTGGTGTAGGTGGCCTGGCGCGAACCGATCACCGGCAGGCTCAGCGAGCCCAGCGTACTGCTGCTGGTGTCCACGCGGTTGGCCAAGGTGACGTGGCTGGTACCGACATCGTTGACTGCGTCGACCACCGTGGCCGGTGCAGCGTAGTTGGTGCTGCTCCAGATCTCCGTGGCTTGCGGGCTGTCGATGCGCACGTACAGGTTGGCGGTATCGGACAGGCCGTTCGGGTGCACCAGCTGGTAGCTGAACACGTCCACCTTGCCGACACTGTTCGGGCTGCCGTTTGGCGTGTAGGTGTAACTGCCATCGGCACTGATCACCAAGGTGCCGTACTGGCCCTGAACCGTGGTTGAGGTACCGGCCGAGACATAGCTGCCGTTTTTCAGCACTTGCAACACGGCGCTACTGTCCGGGCCACGGGCATCCACCGCGCCATCAGTGCCCACGTCGGTGATGACGTTGCCCGAGGTGGCCGTGCCGGTGCCGGTAAACTGGGTCAAGCTGGTGGAGGTGATGTCCAGCGTGGTGCTCACGTTGGTCACCAGGCCGATGCCGCCACTGCCCACGGTCAGGCGGTAATCACCGGCTTGCAGCACGCCGATGTCCACCTGCAAGCCGATCGGCAGCACGATCAGGTCGAGCAGGCCCTGCGTGCTGCCGGTGGCGATGGTCACCCAGGCGCCGCTGGCGTCTTTTACCTGCAGGGTGAAACTGGTGTTGTTGAGCAGTGCCAGCACGCTGTTGGTGGTCAGTGTAAGGGTCGGGTCGGCCGTGGTGCCTGCCGTCACCGTCCAGGTGTAGGTCTTGGAGAAGCCCGACAGCAGCGTGGTGAAGCTGTCGGTGTAGGTCTTGGTGGCACTGACCGCTGCCAGGTTGACCGTGGCGGTGGCCAGGTTGTCGGTGGCAATGACCGGCGCGTTGGCATCCACATCCGGCGCGGTGACGTTGACGTTGCCCGACACGTTGCCGCGCGGGTCGCTGAGGGTCACCGAGAGGATCTGGCCGTTGTCCTGAGGCGGGCTCAGGGTCACGGTGAAGTTGCCGTCCGGCTGCACCGTCGCGGTTTGCAGCACGGTACCGTTGGCGCTGCGTACGGTCACGGTGGCGCCCACTTCGCCAGTACCGGTCAGGGTACCGCCGTCGGCACTGATCAGCAGGTTGCCGGCAGCCGCAGGTGGGGTCAGGTCTGGTGCGGTCAGCGTAGTGCCGGTGGAGACGTTGCCGGCGCTGTCGGTGAGGGTGACGCTGAGCGCCTGGTTGTCGATCTGCGCCGCAGTCAGGCTGACCACGAACAGGCCGTTGCTGCCCACTGTCGCAGTCCCCAGCACGGTGCCGGCGCTATTGCGCACGGTGACCGTGCTGCCGATCTGGCCAGAACCGCTGACCGAGGTGCCATTGGTGTTGATGGTGGCCAGCGGGGCGGCTGGCGGGGTGGTGTCGGGCGCGGTCAGGCTGGTGCTACCGGACAGGTTGCCGGCAGCATCGGCCTGGCGCACCACCAGCAGTTGCCCGTCGTTCTGTGGCGAGGTCAGGTTGATGGTGAAGGTGCCATCGGCTTGCACCACACCGGTACCCACCTGGCCGTTCGGGCCTTGGACCGTAACCGTGGCGCCCGCTTCACCGTTACCGGTGAGCACGGTACCTGCGCCGTTGATGGTGACGTTGGTCGGTGTTGCAGGTGGTTGCACGTCCGTGGCGGTGTAGCTTGTACTGCCGGACACATTGCCCGCAGCGTCGGCCTGGCTCACGCCCAGTACCTGGCCGTTGAGCTGTGCGGCGTTCAGGTTGACGGTGAACACGCCACCGCCATTTACCACCGCCGTGCCGAGCACGTTGTTGCTGGCGTCGCGCACGGTCACCGTCGCCCCTGCTTCACCGGTGCCGGTCAGCACCAGGCCGTTCAGAGACAGCCCGGTCACCAGCGGGTTGGCCGGTGGCGTGACGTCGGTGGCTTGCAGGAAGGTCGGCTGCGATTCACCGCCTACCAGTGCTACAGCAGTCACCGAAATATGCTGGCCGTTGAGCTGCGCTGTGTTCAGCGTCAGGGTAAAGGTGCCGTTCAGGGTAGCGCCGCCTGTGCCGATCAGGTTGCCTGCGGCATCGTAGACGCGAATGCCCACGCCACTAGGCGCATTACCGGCCAAGGTCAGGCCATCGCTGCCCAGCGTCACGTTGGTGGGGGGCACTGGCGGTGCGATCAGTGGTGTGATGTACGTCGCGACCGCAGAGGTATTGATGCCGTCGGATTGCGTCACTGCCAGGGTTGCGAGCGAGCCCGCCGCCGGCACCAGCGTTATCTGGAAGTTACCCGCGGCATCTACCGTGCCAGTGCCGAGCACCGATCCGCCGCGGCTGATGGTGACGGTGGCATTAGGTTCACCCTTGCCGGTCAGCACGTTGAACGTGTTGTTGATGGCCATGTCGGTGACCACCCCAGGCGGTGAGGTGTCGTTGGTTTGATAGGGGACAACCACCGAGGCGTTGCCGGCATCGTCGGTGGACACCACTGTGAGCAATTGGCCGTTGTTCTGCGCCGGGTTGATCGGCACGGTGAACTGGCCGTTTGCACCCACTTCCACGGTGCCTACGACGTTGTTGTTCGGGTCACGCACCGTGATGGTGGTGCCGGCTTCTGCCGTACCGGTCATCGACGTGCCTGCCGGGTTGAGCAACAGGTTATCGGGTTGCACTGGCGCCGTGAGGTCTGGCGCGTTCACCTGCAGGGGCGCCGACGGGTTGCCGGTGGTGTCCTGGGCGATGACGGTCAGGACCTCACCGTTGATCTGCGGGTTGTTCAGGTTGAGGACAAAGGTGCCGTCCGGATCGACCGTCACCTGGCCCAGCAGGTCGCCGTTGTTGTTGACCACGGTAACCCGGGTGCCGGCTTCGGCGGTACCGACCACTTGGGTGCCACTGTCGTTGATGGTGGCGATCACGGTAGCCGGTGGGGTGATATCCACGGCCGTGACAGTGCTGACCGCCGATACGTTGGCCTTGCCGTCGGTCAGGGTTACCTGCAGCACCTGGCCGTTGAGCTGCGCCGCATCAAGCTCGACGACAAAGGTGCCATCGGCGCCCACTGTGCCGGTACCGACCTGCGTGGTACCGACATAGACGCGCACCGTGGCCCCCGCTTCGCCGACACCGCCCAGCTCATCGCCTGCTGCATTGAGCCGCAGCTCGGTTGCTGCAGCTGGCGGCGTAAGGTCGGGCGCCCGCACGTCGACCGGCAGGCTGACGTTGCCGGGTGGGTCGGCCTGTAGCACCGACAGTAG
Source organism: Pseudomonas putida S13.1.2 (assembly GCF_000498395.2). Classification (NCBI taxonomy): domain Bacteria; kingdom Pseudomonadati; phylum Pseudomonadota; class Gammaproteobacteria; order Pseudomonadales; family Pseudomonadaceae; genus Pseudomonas; species Pseudomonas putida. Next base: position 4,110,576 of record NZ_CP010979.1, on the reverse strand, counting down.
CTGGTCGTTGATTTGTGCAGGTGACAGTTCGACGCGGAAGCTGCCGTCGGCAAGCACGGTACCTGTGCCCAGTACGGTACCGGCGGCGTTGCTCACGATTACCGTCGCGCCGGCTTCGCCCTGGCCGCTGACAACGCTGCCGTCTGCGTTGATCACCACCTGGGTGAGCGGGGCGGGCGGGGTGAAGTCCGGGGTTTGCAGGGTTGCCACTGCCGACACGTTGCCGGCTGCATCGGCCTGGGTGAAGCTGAGCAGCTCGGCGTTGCCCAGTGCCGGGTTCAGGGTGATGGTGAAGTGGCCGCTGGCATCGACCGTGGCGCTGCCGATTTCTTCGCCTGCCGGGTTGGTCACGGTCACCAGCGCGCCAACTTCGCCGCGGCCGGTGAGGGTGGCGCCATCTCCGGAAACGGCCAGTTCGCCTGGTGCCGTTGGCGGCGTGGTATCGGGTGCGGTGATGGCGCTGGCGGCAGATTGGTTGCCCGCTGCATCGGTCAGCACCACTTGCACTTGCTGGCCGTTGGCCTGAGGCGATGCGAGGTTGACCTGGAAGGTGCCGTCCGCGCGCACCGTTGCACTGCCCAGTACCGAACCGTCGGCGCCCAGCACACGCACGGCGGCACCCGCTTCGCCGGTACCGTTTAGCAAGCTGCCGCCCCCGGCGAAGGCCAGGTTGTCGGCAGCATCCGGGGCGACGCGGTCAGGGGCGGTCAGGCTGACGCTGTTGGACTCGTTGCCGGCCACGTCGGACTGGCTGGCGCTGAGCTGTTCGCCGTTGATCTGTGCGGCGCCCAGGTTGACGCTGAAGTTGCCGCTGGCATCGACCACGGCAGTACCCAGGTCGATACCGCCTTCGCCAAGCACGCGAACGGTGGCACCTGCCTCTCCGCGGCCACTGAGTACCAGGCCGTCGTTGGACAGCACCAGGTTGGTCAGCGGTTGCGGTGCCGTGGTGTCCGGTGCCTGGAGGGTGGCGGGCAGCGATACTGCGCCATCGGTGCCCGTTGCGCTGACCTGCAGCACCTCGCCATTGGCCTGTGCACTGCCCAGGTTGACCGTGAAGGTACCGTCGTTGGCGACCGGGCTGCTGCCCAGCAATTCGCCGTTGGGGCCATACACCTTGACTGTGCTGCCCGCGCCGGCCGTGCCGGTCACCGACAGGCCGTCGGCGGCCAGTACCAGGTTGTCCGGCGTGGCCGGTGCCAGAACGCCCGGCGCAGTGACGCTTTGCGCAGGGGAGACGTTCTGTGCGGCATCGGCCTGCACCACGCTCAGGCTTTCACCGGTGATCGCGGCCGGCGACAGGGTGACGCTGAAGTGGCCGTCGGCGCCGACCGTGGCGGTGCCCAGCACGGTATTGTCGGGTGCCCGCACGGTGACGGTTGCGCCTGCTTCGCCATTGCCTGTCAGCGTGGCGCCACTGGCGGAGACCGCCAGGTTGCTCACGGCGGCTGGCGGCGTGGTGTCGGCTGCGGTGTAAGGCGCGGCCGGCGACACGTTGCCGGCTGCGTCGGTGGCGGTCACCTGCAGGGTCTGGCCATTGGTCTGGGCACTGTTCAGGGCGACCTGGAAGGTGCCGTTGCTGCCGGCTACCGCCGTGCCCAGCACGTTGCCGCTGGCATCGCGCACGGTCACGGTACTGCCGGCTTCGGCGTTACCCGTCAGTTGCAGCCCGGTACTGGACAGGGCGAGTGCTGCGGGCGCCGCAGGCGGGGTGAAGTCCGGCGCGGTGACCGCCACGGCGGTGGAGGTGTTGTTGCCCGCGTCGGTTTGCGTAACGCTCAGGTGCTGGGCGTTGAGCTGTGCGCTGTTCAGGGTCAGGGTAAAGCTGCCATTGGCGGCAACCACGCCGGTGCCGATGATGGTACCGTCCGGGCCGTGAACGGTAACCGTGGCGCCGGCTTCGCCTTGGCCGGTCAGGGTCAGGCCGTTGTTGTTCAGCACCACGTTGGTCAGCGGTGCGGGTGGGGTCAGGTCCGGGGTCGTCACGTTGACGGCTGGCGAGGTGTTGCCGGCGGCATCCACTTGTGTGACGCCGATGGCCTGGCCGTTGGCTTGCGGCGTATCGAAGGTCACCGTGAAGCGACCGTCGGTGCCCACCGTGGCGGTGCCGAGCACGGCACCGGCGGCGTTGCGTACCTGTACCGTGGCGCCCACCTCTCCGCTGCCGGAAAGCTGCCGGCCGTCCTGGCTCAACTGCGGGTTACTGATGGCCGCTGGCGGTGTGCGGTCTGGTGTGGCCAGGCTGGCCGGGCCGGACACGTTGCCCGCAGCATCACTGAGGGTGACCTGCAGCGGGCTGCCGGTGACCTGCGCGTTGGGCAGGGTGATCTGGAACTGGCCGCTCTGGTTGACGGTGCCGGTGGCCAGGATGGCGCCACTGGCGTCGCGTACGGTGACGCTGGCACCGGCTTCGCCCTGGCCACTGAGCACGGTAGCTGCGCCGTTGAGGCTGAGGTTGCTGGCCGCCAGCGGTGCCTGCAGGTCGGGCGCCTGCAGGGTGGCCGCGAGCGAAACGTTACCCGCAGCATCTGCCTGGGTCACGATCAGGTTCTGCCCATTGTCCACAGCCGGCGAGAAGCTGATGCTGAACAGGCCATTGCTGCCGACGGTGGCAGTCCCCAGCAGCGTGCCTTGTGCGTCTGTCACGCGCACGGTTGCGCCCACTTCGCCCTGGCCGGTCAGGGTACTGCCGGTGGCGTTGAGGGCTACCTGGGCCGGCGCGTTGGGTGCCGTGGTGTCATTGGCCACGATGATGGCCGGCACCGAAGGCTCACCATCGGCGGTCGCCTTGGCACTGACCAGCAAGGTCTGGGCGTTGAGCTGGGCATTCTGGAAGAACACACGGAAGGTGCCGTCGCTGCCGACCGTGGCGGTGCCCAGGGTGGTGCCCCCGGAGGTCACGGTAATCAGCGAGCCGACCGTACCTTGACCGGTCAGCAGGAAGCCGTCGGCGCTGATGGCAAGGGCCGACGGTGTGGCCACTTCCGTGCCCGTCGGGCCATCTACCGGCACCTCGGGTGATTCATTGCCGGCAGGGTCGATCACCACCACAGCGACGGTTTCGCCGGTTGTGAGCGGCGGGTCGACCGGCACCACGAAGGTACCGTCCGGCCCTACGGGTACTGTGCCGCGCACGGTGTCATCAGGGTTGCGGATTTCTACCGTGCTGCCAGGTTCGGCGGTGCCGCCGACCGTGCCGCCGTCCGGGCTCACGCTGATGCCAGTGGCCGGCAGTGGGTCGGTAGTGTCCGGGGCGGTGACAGAGACCGGCGCCGAGTCGTTACCGGCTGCGTCGGTCACTACCACGGTCACGGTTTGGCCGTTGTTCTGCGGGGTATCCAGCGGCACGCTGAAACTGCCGTCCGGGTTGACCGGCACAGTGATCACATTGCCGGCCCCATCGTTCACGGTCACCGAGCTGGCGCCAGGTGCGTTACCGGTCACAGCAGTGCCTTCGTCGTTGACGACCACGTCGGTGGGCAGTGCCGGTGGCGTGATGTCCGGAGCGAAGACCTGGCTGGGCTCCGAGGTATTGCCGGCGGCATCGATCAGTGTCACATCGAGGGCCTGGCCGTCCAGTTGGGCGGGCGACAGTGGCACCGTGAAGTTGCCGCCTGCAGGGACGACGATGGTGCCTATCAGCGTGCCGTCGGCAAGCCGCACCTCCACCGTGGAACCTGCCTCACCGGTACCCTGGATGGCGCTGCCGCCCGGGGTGATGGTGAGGCCGGCCGGCGCAGTTGGCGCAGTACTGTCGTCAGCGGTGAAGGTGGCCGACGGCGAGGCATTGCCGCCGCCATCGATCAGCACCACCGACAATACTTCACCGTTGGTCTGGGCGGGGACAAGTGTCACTTCGAACGTGCCGTCTGTATCCACCGCAATGGTGCCTAGCAGGTCGCCCGCAGCATTGCGTACCTCTACGGTGCTGCCAGCCTCGCCCTGCCCGCTGAGCACTGTGCCGGTAGGGTCAAGGCCCAGGCCTTGCGCCGCCAGCGGTGCCTCGAGGTCAGGTGCGGTGACGGTGCCAGCGAGCGAGTCGTTGCCAGTATTGTCGGCCTGAGTGACAGACAGCGTCTGGCCATTGAGCTGTGGCGGGTCGATTGTCACCTGGAAGGTGCCGTCAGGCTGGACCGTTGCGGTGCCCAGTACAGCGCCGCCAGTGCCGGTCACGGTCACCTGCGCACCCGGCTCGCCGCTACCGCTCACGCTGCTGCCGTCGCCAGCCAGGACCAGGCCGGTGGGTATATCGGGTGCCTGGGTATCCGGCGCCGACAAGTCGACCGCCGCTGACAGGTTGCCAGCCGGGTCGCGTTGTTCCACGGTCAGTGCCTGGCCGTTGGTCTGCGGCGTATCGAGGGTGATTTCGAATGCGCCGTCAGTGCCGACCACGGTGCTGCCCAGCACGCTGCCGTCCGGCCCGCGCACGGTGACGGTGGCGCCCGGTTCGCCGTTGCCGGTGACCGTGGTGCCGTTGCCATCGATGGCCGGGCTGGTGACCACTTGCGGTGGAGTAGAGTCTGGTGCCGTGAAGTTCACCGGCCCTGCGCTGTTGCCCAGGCTGTCGGTGGCTTCGACGGTCAGGCTTTCGCCATTGCGCTGCGGTGCGTCGAGGGTGATGTCGAAGCGGCCGTCGCCGCCCACGGTCGCGGTGCCCAGCACGTTGCCGTCAGCGTCACGCACGGTGACGATGGAGCCGCTCTGACCTTGGCCGGTAAGGTGAATGCCAGCGGTATCGATAGCGAGCCCCGAGGGTTGCAGCGGGCCATCGGTGTCCGGTGCCACGATGGTGGCGGTCGAGGTATTGCCCGCGGGGTCGCGCAGCACCACGTCCAGTTCCTGGCCGTCAGTCTGCGGTGGGGTCAATACCACGCTGATCACACCGTCGACACCAACCTGGGCGTTGCCCAGCACAGTGCCGTCGGCACTGATCACCTGCACGGTGGTGCCCGCTTCGCCGCGGCCGGTGAGCAGGCCGCCATCGGCACTCAGTTGCAGTTCGCTGGCTTCATTGGGCGGGGTGATATCGGGGGCGGTGATCTGGGTTGGCAGCGAGCTGTTGCCAGCGCCGTCAACCGCCACCACATCCAGTGTCTCGCCGTTGGCCTGGGCCGGGCTCAGGCCGATGGTGAAGCTGCCATCCTGGCCGGCCTCGATGCTGCCCAGGACATTGCCCTGCGCGTCACGCACTTGCACCTGCGTACCGGCCGGTGCAGTACCGGAAACGCTGGAGCCGTCGCCGGCCACCACCACGCCGCTTGGGCTTTCGGGCAGCGGTGTATCGGCAACCGTCACGCTGACCCCTGCCGAGGTATTGCCGGCGGCATCGGTCTGCACCAGCACGATATCCTCACCTGCGGCCAGCGGTGCCTCCAGGTCAACCACGAAGGTGCCATTTGGCGCCACGATGCCGGTACCGATGACAGTACCTTGCGCATCACGCACTTCCACCGTGGCACCAGGCTCACCACGGCCAGACACGGCCAGGCTGCCATCGCCTGCCACCACGTCGCTGACGATCGCCGGTGCGGTGATGTCCGGGGCCGCGTAGCTTAGCGGCACCGAGGTGTTGCCTGCCGCATCGGTCACAGTGATGGACAGGGTTTCGCCATTGGCCTGTGGCGGGTCGAGGGTCAGGCTGAAGCTGCCATCCGGCCCGGCAATGGCGCTGCCGATGAGGTTGCCCGAGGCATCTTTCACCTCCACCCGGGCGCCCCCTTCTGCAGTGCCGACCAGGCTGTCGCCATTGCTCAGCACCAGGTCGGCGGGTTGCAGTGGTGCCACTTGGTCCGGGGCGGTCAGCGGGCTAGGTGTAGAGACGTTGCCGGCGGCGTCAGTCAGGGTCACTTGCAGGGAGGAGCCATCCACCACCGGGGTTGGCAGTTGCACGTTGAAGCTGCCATCGGGCTGAACGGTGCCGCTTACCAGCACCTGGCCCTGATCGTTGCGCACTTCCACTGTGGTGCCTGCTTCACCACGCCCGGAGACTGTGCGGCCATCGTCGCTGATGGCCAGTTGGGTGGCTGGCGCGGGCGGCGTGGTATCACCGCCGTTATCTATGATCGGTGCAGTGACGTTGCCGGCAGTGGAGGCGTTGCCTGCAGTATCGGTGGCGGTCACCTGCAACTGCTCGCCCGCCACTTGTGGCGGGGTGAGGCCGATGCTGAATGTACCGCTGGCACCCACTACGACGCTGCCCAGTACGGTAGTGCCGTCGGCTGCCAGCACGCGCACGGTGCTGCCGGCTTCGGCACGCCCGCTCACCAGGCTGCCATCGGCGTTGACTGCAAGTTCGCTTGGTGCGGCGGGTGCGGTGATGTCGGGCGCGGTCACTTGTACCGGCAGTGACGAAGCCCCGTTGTTGTCGATGGCGACCACGTCCAGCAACTCGCCGTTGGCCTGGGCCGGGTTGAGCACCACGGTGAAGGTGCCCTCGGCGCCAACCACGATGCTGCCGACCACGGCGCCGTTGGCATCATGCACTTCCACGCGGCTGCCGACCGGCGCGGAACCGCTGACGCTGGTGCCATCCTCAGCGACCACCAGGTCGCTCGGGCTGGCCGGTGTAGCCACCAACGGCACGTCGAAGGTCAAGGCCCCGGACGCGTTGCCGCTGGCGTCGGTCTGCACCAGGCTCAGGCGCTCGCCCGGCAGCGCGGCCGGGTCCAGGTCGAGCAGGAAGGTGCCGTTGGCGGTCACCGTGCCAGTGCCGATCACGGTGCCATTGACGTCGCGCACTTCGACGGTTGCCCCGGCTTCGCCGCGACCGCTCAGGGTCAGGCCGTCTGCACCGACGACGATGTTGTCGACTACGGCAGGGGGCGTGGTGTCCGGCGCGTCGAACTGCAACGGGGTCGAGACATTACCAGCGGCGTCCACCAGGCGGATGTCGAGGACCTCGCCATTGGCTTGGGCAGGGGACAGGGTAACGCTGAAGCTGCCGCTGGGGTTGACCACGCCGGTGCCAATCACGTTGCCCGAGGCGTCGCGTACCTGCACGGTAGCGCCAGGCTCACCACTACCGGTCAAGGTGACGCCGCCGGCCAGGTCCAGGCCGGTCGGTTGTGCAGGGGCTTGCAGGTCTGGGGTGGCCACCGTGCCAGGGGTGGAGGCATTGCCGGCGGCATCGGTCAGCACCACTTGCAGGGTACTGCCATCGTCGACCGGCGGGGCCAGGGTGACCTGGAAGGAGCCATCCGGGTTGACCGTACCGTTAGCCAGCACGTTGCCCTGGGCATCGCGCACTTGCACGCTGGCGCCCGCTTCGCCACGGCCGCTCAGCTGGCCACCGGCAAGGCCGACGACCAGGTTGGTCGGGGCCTGGGGTGGCGTGATGTCGACACCGTCGATATCTGGGGCAGTGACACTACCGGCGCTGGAGGCATTGCCGGCGGCGTCGGTAGCGGTGACTTGCAGCACCTCACCGTCCACCTGTGCCGGGCTGAGGGTGATACTGAAGCTACCGGTGGCGCCCACTACCGCCGTACCCAGCACGGTAGTGCCATCGGCTGCCAGCACACGCACGGTGCTGCCCGATTCGGCACGGCCGGTGACGACGGTACCGTTGGCATTGATCGCGAGTTCGCTCGGGGCGGCCGGGGCGGTGATATCCGGCGCACTGATCTGCACCGGCAGGGACGATGCTCCCGTGCCATCGATGGCTACCACCTCCAGCAGCTCACCATTGGCCTGGGCCGGGTTGAGGATGACGGTGAAGGTACCTTCGGCACCCACCACCACACTGCCTACCAGCGTGCCGTTGGCATCGTGTACTTCCACGCGGCTTCCGGCCGGGGCAGAACCCGTGATGCTGGTGCCATTCTCAGCGACTTCCAGGTCGCTTGGGCTGGTGGGGGCAGTGGTCAGCGGCACCTCAAATTGCAAGGCTTCGGACGCGTTGCCGCTCGGGTCGGTTTGTACCAGGCTCAGTGCGGCGCCCGGTTGGGCTGCCGGGTCGAGGCTGACCACGAAGGAGCCGTTGGCGCCAACTGTAGCGGTGCCAATGACAGTACCGACGGCATCACGCACTTCAACAGTGGCACCGGCCTCGCCGCGACCGCTGAGCACCAGGCCATCGGCACCGACCACGATGTTGCTGACCGCCTCAGGCGGGGTGATGTCCGGTGCATCGAACTGCAGCGGCGCCGAGGTGTTGCCGGCAGTATCTACCAACCGCACGTCCAGCGCCTCGCCATTGGCCTGAGCCGGGAACAGGGTGACGCTGAAGGTGCCGTCTGGGTTGACCAGGCCGGTGCCAATCAGGTTGCCGGCGCTGTTGCGCACCTGCACCGAGGCGCCGGGTTCGCCGCGCCCGGTAAAGGTGACGCCATCGGCCAGGGCCAGTTCGGTCGGCTGCGCAGGAGCCTGTAGATCCGGTGAGGTGACCGCGCCGGGTTGCGAGGCGTTGCCGGCTGCGTCGGTGAGGGTGACTTGCAACGTGCTGCCGTCGTTCACGGCGGGGGACAAGGTTACAGCGAAGGTGCCATCCGGGCCGACAGTGCCGGTTGCCAGAACAGTGCCCGCAGCGTCACGCACCTGTACGGTGGTGCCGGCCTCCCCACGCCCGCTCAACTGGCTGCCGGCGAGGCCGATCACCAGGTTGGCCGGTGCATCGGGTGGCGTGGTATCGCCACCGTCGATGTCTGGCGCGGTGACCGAGCCAGCGGTCGAGGCGTTGCCCGCTGCATCGGTGGCGGTGACTTGCAGCACTTCGCCGTCGACCTGTGCCGGGTCGAGGGTGATGCTGAAGCTGCCGGTGGCGCCAACCACCACGCTACCCAGCACGGTGGTGCCATCGGCGGCCAGCACACGCACGGTGCTGCCGGGTTCGGCACGGCCGGTGACTACCGTACCGTCAGCGTTGACGGCCAGTTCGCTCGGGGCGACAGGTGCCGTGATGTCCGGTGCGGAGACCTGCGTTGGCAGGGACGCTACGCCAGCATCGTCGATGGCCACCACATCCAGCAGTTCGCCATTGGCCTGGGCCGGGTCGAGGACCACGGTGAAGCTACCATCCGGGCCTGCCACGACACTGCCAATCAGCGTGCCGTTGGCATCGTGCACTTCCACGCGGGTGCCGGCGGGTGCCGTACCGCTGATACTGCTGCCGTCTTCGGCAAACACCAGCTCGCTGGGGCTTTCCGGGGTGGTGGCTACCGGCACTTCGAAGGGCAGCGCTTCGGAGGCGTTGCCGCTTGGGTCGGTCTGCACCAGGCTCAGTTGCTCACCAGGCTGCACCGCTGGGTCGAGGTTGATCAGGAAGGTGCCGTTGTCGGCGACCACACCGGTGCCGATCACGGTGCCGTTGGCATCGCGCACTTCGACAGTGGCGCCGGCTTCGCCGCGACCACTCAGGGCCAGGCCGCCGTTGCCGACCACGATGTTGCTGACCGCCTCAGGCGGGGTGATGTCCGGTGCATCGAACTGCAGTGGGGCAGAGGTGTTGCCGGTGGCATCCACCAGGCGCACATCCAGGGCTTCGCCGTTGGCTTGAGCGGGTGCAAGGGTAACGTTGAACAGGCCGTCGGTGCCAACGATGCCAGTGCCAATTAGGGTGCCGGCGGCATCACGTACCTGCACGGTGGCACCGGGTTCGCCGCGACCGGTAAAGGTCACGCCGTCAGCCAGGGCCAGCTCGGTGGGCTGGGCAGGGGCCTGCAGGTCCGGCGAGGTGACCGAGCCGGGTGGTGAGACGTTGCCAGCAGCATCGGTCAGGATTACTTGCAAGGCGCTGCCATCGGTAACGGCAGGGGTCAGGGTAACTGCGAAGCTGCCATCGGCGCCGACGGTGCCGGTGGCCAGCACGGTACCTGCCGCATCGCGTACCTGTACGGTGGAGCCAGGCTCGCCACGCCCGCTCAGCTGGCTGCCGGCCAGGCCGACTACCAGGTCAGTCGGGGCTGCCGGTGGCGTGGTATCGACACCGTCGATGTCCGGCGCGGTAACCGCGCTGGTGGGCGATGTGTTGCCGGCGGCATCTGTTGCCGTGGCTTGCAGCACTTCACCATCGACTTGTGGCGGGTTGAGATTGATGCTGAACACGCCGGTCGGGCCGACCACGGCCGTACCCAGTTCGCTGCCATCGGCAGCAACGATACGCACGGTGCTGCCCGGTTCGGCACGGCCAGTGAGCACGGTGCCGTCAGCGCTGACGGCCAGTTCGGTCGGGCTGGCCGGGGCGGTGATGTCTGGCGCGGTGATTTGCGCCGGCAGCGAGGACACGCCGCTGTCATCGATGGCGACCACATCCAGCAGTTCGCCGTTGGCTTGGGCAGGATTGAGCTCGATGCTGAAGGTGCCATCGGCATTGGCGATGGCGCTGCCGATCAGGGTGCCATTGGCGTCATGCACCTCCACGCGAGTACCGGCAGGCGCGGAACCGGTGAGGGTGGTGCCGTCGGCATCGACGGCCAGGTTGCTCGGGCTGACCGGTGCAGTGGTCAGTGGTACGTCGTACTCCACTGCCACGGAAGCGTTGCCGCTTGGGTCGGTCTGCACCAGGCTCAGCTGTTCGCCCGGCTGTGCAGCTGGACTGAGGTCGATCAGGAAGGTGCCGTTGGCAGCGACAACGCCGTTGCCGATCACGGTGCCGTTGGCATCGCGCACTTCGACAGTGGCACCGGCTTCACCGCGACCACTCAGGGCCAGACCGCCGTTGCCAACCACGATGTTGCTGACCGCATCGGGCGGGGTGATGTCCGGGGCGGTGAATTCCAGTGGTATCGAACTGTTGCCGGCCGCGTCCACCAGGCGTACGTCCAGTGCTTCGCCGTTGGCCTGCGCAGGGTTCAGGGTCAGGCTGAACAGGCCATCGGCGCCGACTACACCCGTGCCGATGATGTTGCCAGCGGCATCACGCACCTGCACGGTGGTGCCGGCTTCGCCACGGCCGCTCAGTTGGCTGCCGGCCAGGCCGATTACCAGGTCAGTCGGGGCTTCAGGCGGCGTGGTGTCGACGCCGTCGATGTCCGGCGCGGTGACCGAACTGGCTACGGACGTATTACCAGCGGCATCGGTGGCGGTAGCTTGGAGTACTTCACCGTCTACCTGTGGCGGAGCAAGGTTGATGCTGAACACGCCGGTCGGGCCGACCACGGCAGTGCCCAGTTCGCTGCCGTCGGCGGCAACGATGCGCACGGTGCTGCCGGGCTCGGCACGGCCGGTGATGACGCTACCATCCGCGCTGACAGCCAGGTCAGTCGGAGCGGCGGGCGCGGTGATGTCCGGTGCGGTGACCTGCGTCGGCAGCGAAGAAACGCCGCTGTCATCGATGGCAACGACATCCAGCAGTTCGCCGTTGGCTTGGGCCGGGTTCAGCTCGATGCTGAAGGTGCCATCGGCATTGGCGATGGCGCTGCCGATCAGGGTGCCGTTGGCATCGTGTACCTCTACGCGGGTACCCGCAGGGGCGGAACCGGTGAGGGTGGTGCCGTCGGCATCGACGGCCAGGTTGCTCGGGCTTACTGGTGCAGTGGTCAGCGGTACGTCGTACTCGACTGCCACGGAAGCGTTGCCGCTCGGGTCAGTCTGCACCAGGCTCAGCTGTTCGCCCGGCTGCGCCGCCGGGTCGAGGTTGATCAGGAAGGTGCCGTTGTCGGCGACCACACCGGTGCCGATCACGGTGCCGGTGGCATCGCGCACTTCGACCGTTGCACCCGGCTCGCCACGGCCACTCAGGGCCAGGCCATCAGCGCCGACCACGATATTGCTTACTGCGCCAGGTGGCGTGATATCCGGTGCATCGAATTGCAGCGGCGCTGAACTGTTGCCAGCGCCATCTAGCAGGCGCACATCCAGGGCTTCGCCGTTGGCCTGCGCAGGGTTCACGGTCAAGCTGAACAGGCCATCGGCGCCAACGATACCACTGCCGATAATGGTGCCGGCGGCATCACGCACCTGGACGGTAGCACCCGGTTCGCCGCGACCGGTGAAGGTGACGCCGTCAGCCAGGGCCAGCTCGGTGGGCTGGGCAGGGGCCTGCAGGTCCGGCGAGGTAACCGAACCGGGTGGCGAGACGTTGCCAGCGGCATCGGTCAGGGTCACTTGCAGGGCACTGCCGTCGGTAACGGCAGGGGTCAGGGTAACTGCGAAGCTGCCATCGGCGCCGACGGTGCCGGTGGCCAGCACGGTACCTGCCGCATCGCGTACCTGCACGGTGGTGCCAGGCTCGCCGCGCCCGCTCAGCTGGCTACCGGCCAGGCCGATTACCAAGTCCGTCGGGGCTGCCGGTGGCGTGGTATCGACACCGTCGATGTCCGGCGCGGTAACCGCGCTGGTGGGCGATGTGTTGCCGGCGGCATCTGTTGCCGTGGCTTGCAGCACTTCACCATCGACTTGTGGCGCGGTGAGGTTGATGCTGAACACGCCGGTCGGGCCGACCACGGCCGTACCCAGTTCGCTGCCGTCGGCAGCAACGATACGCACGGTGCTGCCCGGTTCGGCACGGCCAGTGAGCACGGCGCCGTCAGCGCTAACAGCCAGTTCGGTCGGGGCGGCGGGTGCGGTGATGTCCGGCGCGGTGACCTGCGCCGGCAACGAAGAAACGCCACTGTCATCGATGGCAACGACATCCAGCAGTTCGCCGTTGGCTTGGGCCGGGTTGAGCTCGATGCTGAAGGTGCCGTCGGCATTGGCGATGGCGCTGCCGATCAGGGTGCCATTGGCGTCATGCACCTCCACGCGAGTACCGGCAGGCGCGGAACCGGTGAGGGTGGTGCCGTCGGCATCGACGGCCAGGTTGCTCGGGCTGACCGGTGCAGTGGTCAGTGGTACATCGTATTCAAGGGCAACGGAAGTGTTGCCGCTTGGGTCAGTCTGCACCAGGCTCAGCTGTTCGCCCGGTTGCGCCGCCGGGTCGAGGTTGATCAGGAAGGTGCCGTTGTCGGCGACCACACCGGTGCCGATCACGGTGCCGGTGGCATCGCGCACTTCGACCGTTGCACCCGGCTCGCCACGGCCACTCAGGGCCAGGCCATCAGCGCCGACCACGATATTGCTTACTGCGCCAGGTGGTGTGATATCCGGTGCATCGAATTGCAGCGGCGCCGAACTGTTGCCGGCGGCATCTACCAGGCGCACATCCAGGGCTTCGCCGTTGGCTTGAGCGGGTGCAAGGGTAACGTTGAACAGGCCGTCGGTGCCAACGATGCCAGTGCCAATAAGGGTGCCGGCGGCATCACGCACTTGCACGGTGGCACCCGGTTCGCCGCGACCGGTGAAGGTCACGCCGTCGGCCAAGGCCAGGTCAGTCGGCTGTGCCGGAGGCAGCAGGTCGGCTGAGGTCACCGAGCCCGGCTGCGACACATTGCCAGCAGCATCGGTCAGGGTGACTTGCAAGGTGCTGCCGTCGTTCACGGCAGGGTTCAAGGACACCACAAAGGTGCCATCGGCACCGACGGTGCCGGTGGCCAGTACAGTGCCTGCCGCATTGCGTACCTGTACGGTAGTGCCGGCTTCGCCACGGCCGCTCAGTTGGCTGCCGGCCAGGCCGATTACCAGGTCGATAGGCGCGTCGGGCGGTGTGGTATCGCCACCGTCGATGTCCGGTGCAGTGACCGAGCTGGCAACGGACGTATTGCCAGCGGCATCGGTTGCAGTGGCTTGGAGGACTTCGCCGTCTATTTGCGGCGGCGCGAGGTCTATGCTGAACACGCCGGTCGGACCGACCACGGCCGTGCCCAGTTCGCTGCCGTCGGCGGCAACGATGCGCACGGTGCTGCCGGGCTCGGCACGGCCGGTGATGACGCTACCATCCGCGCTGACAGCCAGGTCAGTCGGAGCGGCGGGCGCGGTGATGTCCGGTGCGGTGACCTGCGTCGGCAGCGAAGAAACGCCGCTGTCATCGATGGCGACCACATCCAGCAGTTCGCCGTTGGCTTGGGCAGGATTGAGCTCGATGCTGAAGGTGCCGTCGGCATTGGCGATGGCGCTGCCGATCAGGGTGCCGTTGATGTCGTGTACTTCAACGCGGCTACCCGCAGGGGCGGAACCGGTGAGGGTGGTGCCGTCGGCATCGATGGCCAGGTTGCTCGGACTGTCTGGCGCGGTGGTCAGCGGTACGTCGTACTCGACTGCCACGGAAGCGTTGCCACTTGGGTCGGTCTGCACCAGGCTGAGCTGTTCGCCCGGCTGCACCGCCGGGTCGAGGTCGATCAGGAAGGTGCCGTTGGCACCGACTACGCCAGTGCCGATCACGGCGCCGTTGGCATCGCGTACCTCTACGGTGGCGCCCGGTTCGCCACGGCCGCTCAGGGCCAGGCCATCAGCGCCGACCACGATATTGCTTACTGCGCCAGGTGGCGTGATATCCGGTGCATCGAACTGCAGCGGCGCCGAGGTGTTGCCGGCGGCATCCACCAGGCGTACGTCCAGTGCTTCGCCGTTGGCCTGCGCAGGGTTCAGGGTCAAGCTGAACAGGCCATCGGCACCGACGATGCCGGTGCCGATGAGGGTGCCGGCCGCATCACGCACTTGCACGGTGGCACCGGGCTCGCCGCGACCGGTGAAGGTGACGCCGTCAGCCAGGGCCAGCTCGGTGGGCTGGGCAGGGGCCTGCAGGTCCGGCGAGGTAACCGAACCGGGTGGCGAGACGTTGCCAGCGGCATCGGTCAGGGTCACTTGCAGGGCACTGCCGTCGGTAATGGCAGGGGTCAGGGTAACTGCAAAGCTGCCATCGGCGCCGACAGTGCCGGTGGCCAGCACAGTACCTGCCGCATCGCGAACCTGCACAGTGGTGCCAGGCTCGCCGCGCCCGCTCAGCTGGCTACCGGCCAGGCCGACTACCAGGTCAGTCGGGGCTGCCGGTGGCGTGGTATCGACACCGTCGATGTCCGGCGCGGTAACCGCGCTGGTGGGCGATGTGTTGCCGGCGGCATCTGTTGCCGTGGCTTGCAGCACTTCACCATCGACTTGTGGCGGGTTGAGATTGATGCTGAACACGCCGGTCGGGCCGACCACGGCAGTGCCCAGTTCGCTGCCGTCGGCGGCAACGATGCGCACGGTGCTGCCCGGTTCGGCACGGCCAGTGAGCACGGCGCCGTCAGCGCTGACAGCCAGTTCGGTCGGGGCGGCGGGTGCGGTGATGTCCGGCGCGGTGACCTGCGCCGGCAGCGAAGAAACGCCGCTGTCATCGATGGCGACCACGTCCAGCAGTTCGCCGTTGGCTTGAGCGGGGTTGAGCTCGATGCTGAAGGTGCCGTCGGCATTGGCGATGGCGCTGCCAATCAGGGTGCCATTGGCATCGTGTACCTCTACGCGGGTACCCGCAGGGGCGGAACCGGTGAGGGTGGTGCCGTCGGCATCGACGGCCAGGTTGCTCGGGCTTACTGGTGCAGTGGTCAGCGGTACATCGTATTCAAGGGCAACGGAGGCGTTGCCGCTTGGGTCGGTCTGCACCAGGCTCAGCTGTTCGCCCGGTTGCGCCGCCGGGTCGAGGTTGATCAGGAAGGTGCCGTTGTCGGCGACCACACCGGTGCCGATCACGGTGCCGGTGGCATCGCGCACTTCGACCGTTGCACCCGGCTCGCCACGGCCACTCAGGGCCAGGCCATCAGCGCCGACCACGATATTGCTTACTGCGCCAGGTGGTGTGATATCCGGTGCATCGAATTGCAGCGGCGCCGAACTGTTGCCGGCGGCATCTACCAGGCGCACATCCAGGGCTTCGCCGTTGGCTTGAGCGGGTGCAAGGGTAACGTTGAACAGGCCGTCGGTGCCAACGATGCCAGTGCCAATAAGGGTGCCGGCGGCATCACGCACTTGCACGGTGGCACCCGGTTCGCCGCGACCGGTGAAGGTCACGCCGTCGGCCAAGGCCAGGTCAGTCGGCTGAGCAGGCGGCAGCAGGTCGGCAGAGGTCACCGAGCCCGGCTGGGAAACATTACCGGCGGCATCGGTCAGGGTGACTTGCAAGGTGCTGCCGTCGTTCACGGCAGGGCTCAGGGACACCACAAAGGTGCCATCGTCACCGACGGTGCCGGTGGCCACTACAGTGCCTGCCGCATCGCGTACCTGTACGGTAGTGCCGGCTTCGCCGCGGCCGCTCAGTTGGCTGCCGGCCAGGCCGACTACCAGGTCAGTCGGGGCTGCCGGTGGCGTGGTATCGACACCGTCGATATCCGGTGCAGTAACCGCGCTGGTGGGCGATGTGTTGCCGGCGGCATCTGTTGCCGTGGCTTGCAGCACTTCACCATCGACTTGTGGCGGGTTGAGATTGATGCTGAACACGCCGGTCGGGCCGACCACGGCAGTGCCCAGTTCGCTGCCGTCGGCAGCCAGGATACGCACGGTGCTGCCTGGTTCGGCACGACCGGTGATGACGCCACCATCCGCGCTGACAGCCAGGTCAGTCGGGGCGGCAGGTGCGGTGATATCCGGTGCGGTGACCTGCGCCGGCAGCGAAGAAACGCCGCTGTCATCGATGGCGACCACATCCAGCAGTTCGCCGTTGGCTTGGGCCGGGTTCAGCTCGATGCTGAAGGTGCCGTCGGCATTGGCGATGGCGCTGCCGATCAGGGTGCCATTGGCGTCATGCACCTCTACGCGGGTACCCGCAGGGGCGGAACCGGTGAGGGTGGTGCCGTCGGCATCGACAGCCAGGTTGCTCGGGCTGACCGGTGCAGTGGTCAGTGGTACATCGTATTCAAGGGCAACGGAAGTGTTGCCGCTTGGGTCAGTCTGCACCAGGCTCAGCTGTTCGCCCGGCTGCGCCGCCGGGTCGAGGTTGATCAGGAAGGTGCCGTTGTCGGCGACCACACCGGTGCCGATCACGGTGCCGGTGGCATCGCGCACTTCGACCGTTGCACCCGGCTCGCCACGGCCACTCAGGGCCAGGCCATCAGCGCCGACCACGATATTGCTTACTGCGCCAGGCGGGGTGATGTCCGGTGCATCGAATTGCAGCGGCGCCGAGCTGTTGCCGGCGGCATCCACCACGCGCACATCCAAGGCTTCGCCATTGGCCTGCGCAGGGTTCAGGGTCAAGCTGAACAGGCCATCGGCGCCAACAGTGCCAGTGCCGATGAGAGTGCCTGCGGCATCACGCACCTGGACGGTAGCACCCGGTTCGCCGCGACCGGTGAAGGTCACGCCGTCAGCCAGGGCCAGCTCGGTGGGCTGGGCAGGGGCCTGCAGGTCCGGCGAGGTGACCGAACCGGGTGGCGAGACGTTGCCAGCGGCATCGGTCAGGGTCACTTGCAGCGCGCTGCCGTCGGTAACGGCAGGGGCCAGGGTAACTGCGAAGCTGCCATCGGCGCCAACAGTGCCGGTGGCCAGCACAGTACCTGCCGCATCGCGTACCTGCACGGTGGTGCCAGGCTCGCCGCGCCCGCTCAGCTGGCTACCGGCTAGGCCGATTACCAGGTCCGTCGGGGCTGCCGGTGGCGTGGTATCGACACCGTCGATGTCCGGCGCGGTAACCTCGCTGGTGGGTGATGTGTTGCCGGCGGCATCGGTCGCGGTGGCCTGCAGGACTTCACCGTCTACCTGTGGCGGCGCAAGGCTGATGCTAAATACACCGGTCGGGCCGACCACGGCAGTGCCCAGTTCGCTGCCGTCGGCAGCAACGATACGCACGGTGCTGCCCGGTTCGGCACGGCCAGTGAGCACGCTACCATCCGCGCTGACAGCCAGGTCAGTCGGGGCGGCAGGCGCGGTGATGTCTGGCGCGGTGACCTGCGCCGGCAGCGAAGAAACGCCGCTGTCATCGATGGCGACCACATCCAGCAGTTCGCCGTTGGCTTGAGCGGGGTTGAGCTCGATGCTGAAGGTGCCATCGGCATTGGCGATGGCGCTGCCGATCAGGGTGCCGTTGGCGTCATGCACCTCCACGCGAGTACCGGCAGGCGCGGAACCGCTGAGGGTGGTGCCGTCGGCATCGATGGCCAGGTTGCTCGGGCTGTCTGGCGCGGTGGTCAGCGGTACGTCGTACTCGACTGCCACGGAAGCGTTGCCGCTCGGGTCGGTCTGCACCAGGCTCAGCTGTTCGCCCGGCTGCACCGCCGGGTCGAGGTCGATCAGGAAGGTGCCGTTGGCAGCGACAACGCCAGTGCCGATCACGGTGCCGTTGGCATCGCGCACTTCGACAGTGGCACCGGCTTCACCGCGACCACTCAGGGCCAGGCCATCAGCGCCGACCACGATATTGCTTACTGCGCCAGGTGGTGTGATATCTGGGGCATCGAACTGAAGCGGTGCAGAGGTGTTGCCGGCCGTGTCCACCAGACGTACGTCCAGTGCTTCGCCGTTGGCCTGGGCGGGTGCAAGGGTAACGTTGAACAGGCCGTCGGTGC
This sequence comes from Pseudomonas putida S13.1.2, assembly GCF_000498395.2. Taxonomy (NCBI): domain Bacteria; kingdom Pseudomonadati; phylum Pseudomonadota; class Gammaproteobacteria; order Pseudomonadales; family Pseudomonadaceae; genus Pseudomonas; species Pseudomonas putida. Next base: position 4,092,289 of record NZ_CP010979.1, on the reverse strand, counting down.
CAACGATGCCAGTGCCGATAAGGGTGCCGGCGGCATCACGCACTTGCACGGTGGCACCCGGTTCGCCGCGACCGGTGAAGGTCACGCCGTCGGCCAAGGCCAGGTCAGTCGGTTGAGCAGGCGGCAGCAGGTCGGTAGAGGTGACCGAGCCCGGCTGCGACACATTGCCAGCAGCATCGGTCAGGGTGACTTGCAGGGTACTGCCGTCGTTCACGGCAGGAGTCAGGGCAATGACGAAGGTGCCATCGGCGCCAACGGTACCGGTCGCGAGGATGTTGCCTGCTGCGTCACGCACCTGCACGGTGGTGCCGGCTTCGCCACGGCCGCTCAGTTGGCTGCCGGCCAGGCCGATGATCAGGTCGATAGGCGCGTCGGGCGGTGTGGTATCGCCACCGTCGATGTCCGGCGCAGTGACCGAGCTGGCCACGGACGTATTGCCAGCAGCATCGGTAGCGGTAGCTTGGAGTACTTCGCCGTCTATTTGCGGCGGCGCGAGGTTGATGCTGAACACGCCGGTCGGGCCGACCACGGCCGTACCCAGTTCGCTGCCGTCGGCGGCAACGATACGCACGGTGCTGCCCGGTTCGGCACGGCCAGTGAGCACGGTGCCATCCGCGCTGACAGCCAGTTCGGTCGGGGCGGCAGGTGCGGTGATATCCGGTGCGGTGACCTGCGCCGGCAGCGAAGAAACGCCGCTGTCATCGATGGCGACCACATCCAGCAGTTCGCCGTTGGCTTGAGCGGGGTTGAGCTCGATGCTGAAGGTGCCATCGGCATTGGCGATGGCGCTGCCGATCAGGGTGCCGTTGGCGTCATGCACCTCCACGCGAGTACCGGCAGGCGCGGAACCGCTGAGGGTGGTGCCGTCGGCATCGATGGCCAGGTTGCTCGGGCTGTCTGGCGCGGTGGTCAGCGGTACGTCGTACTCGACTGCCACGGAAGCGTTGCCGCTCGGATCGGTCTGCACCAGGCTCAGCTGTTCGCCCGGCTGCACCGCCGGGTCGAGGTCGATCAGGAAGGTGCCGTTGTCACCGACAACGCCAGTGCCGATCACGGTGCCGTTGGCATCGCGCACTTCGACCGTGGCACCCGGCTCGCCACGGCCACTCAGGGCCGTGCCACCCGCGCCGACCACGATATTGCTCACAGCCTCAGGCGGAGTGATGTCCGGTGCATCGAACTGCAGCGGGGCAGAACTGTTGCCGGCGCCATCCACCAGGCGCACATCCAGGGCTTCGCCATTGGCCTGCGCAGGGTTCAGGGTCAAGCTGAACAGGCCATCGGCGCCAACAGTGCCAGTGCCGATGAGAGTGCCTGCGGCATCACGCACCTGGACGGTAGCACCCGGTTCGCCGCGCCCGGTGAAGGTCACGCCGTCAGCCAGGGCCAGCTCGGTGGGCTGGGCAGGGGCCTGCAGGTCCGGCGAGGTGACCGAACCGGGTGGCGAGACGTTGCCAGCGGCATCGGTCAGGGTCACCTGCAGGGCGCTGCCGTCGGTAACGGCAGGGGCCAAGGTAACTGCGAAGCTGCCATCGGCGTCAACAGTGCCGGTGGCCAGCACAGTACCTGCCGCATCGCGTACCTGCACGGTGGTGCCGGCTTCGCCACGACCGCTCAGTTGGCTGCCGGCCAGGCCGATTACCAGGTCAGTCGGGGCTTCAGGCGGTGTGGTATCGCCACCGTCGATGTCCGGCGCAGTGACCGAGGTGGCCACGGACGTATTGCCAGCGGCATCGGTTGCAGTGGCTTGGAGGACTTCGCCGTCCAGCTGCGGTGGGTTGAGGTTGATGCTGAACACGCCGGTCGGACCGACCACGGCCGTGCCCAGTTCGCTGCCGTCGGCAGCAACGATGCGCACGGTGCTGCCCGGTTCGGCACGGCCAGTGAGCACGGTGCCATCCGCGCTGACAGCCAGTTCGGTCGGGGCGGCAGGCGCGGTGATGTCTGGCGCGGTGACCTGCGCCGGCAGCGAAGAAACGCCGCTTTCATCGATGGCAACGACATCCAGCAGTTCGCCGTTGGCTTGGGCCGGGTTGAGCTCGATGCTGAAGGTGCCGTCGGCATTGGCGATGGCGCTGCCGATCAGCGTGCCGTTGGCATCATGCACCTCTACGCGGCTGCCAGCGGGCGCGGTACCGGTCAGGGTGGTGCCGTCAGCGTCGATGGCCAGGTTGCTCGGGCTGTCTGGCGCGGTGGTCAGCGGTACGTCGTACTCGACTGCCACGGAAGCGTTGCCGCTCGGGTCGGTCTGCACCAGGCTCAACTGTTCGCCCGGCTGCACCGCCGGGTCGAGGTCGATCAGGAAGGTGCCGTTGTCACCGACAACGCCAGTGCCGATCACGGTGCCGTTGGCATCGCGCACTTCGACCGTGGCACCCGGCTCGCCACGGCCACTCAGGGCCAGGCCATCAGCGCCGACCACGATATTGCTTACTGCATCCGGTGGCGTGATATCCGGGGCATCGAACTGCAGCGGCGCCGAACTGTTGCCGGCGGCATCCACCACGCGCACATCCAGGGCTTCGCCATTGGCCTGCGCAGGGTTCAGGGTCAAGCTGAACAGGCCGTCGGCGCCAACAGTGCCAGTGCCGATGAGAGTGCCTGCGGCATCACGCACTTGCACGGTGGCACCCGGTTCACCGCGACCGGTGAAGGTCACGCCGTCGGCCAAGGCCAGGTCAGTCGGTTGAGCAGGCGGCAGCAGGTCGGTAGAGGTGACCGAGCCCGGCTGCGACACATTGCCAGCAGCATCGGTCAGGGTGACTTGCAGGGTACTGCCGTCGTTCACGGCAGGAGTCAGGTCAATGACGAAGGTGCCATCGGCGCCAACGGTACCGGTCGCGAGCACGTTGCCTGCTGCGTCACGCACTTGCACGGTGGTGCCGGCTTCGCCACGACCGCTCAGTTGGCTGCCGGCCAGGCCGACTACCAGGTCAGTCGGGGCTGCCGGTGGCGTGGTATCGACACCGTCGATGTCCGGTGCAGTAACCGCGCTGGTGGGCGATGTGTTGCCGGCGGCATCTGTTGCCGTCGCTTGCAGCACTTCACCATCGACTTGTGGCGGCGCGAGATTGATGCTGAACACGCCGGTCGGACCGACCACGGCCGTGCCCAGTTCGCTGCCGTCGGCAGCAACGATGCGCACGGTGCTGCCTGGTTCGGCACGACCGGTGATGACGCTACCATCCGCGCTGACAGCCAGGTCAGTCGGGGCGGCAGGCGCGGTGATGTCTGGCGCGGTGACCTGCGCCGGCAGCGAAGAAACGCCGCTTTCATCGATGGCAACGACATCCAGCAGTTCGCCGTTGGCTTGAGCGGGGTTGAGCTCGATGCTGAAGGTGCCATCGGCATTGGCGATGGCGCTGCCGATCAGCGTGCCGTTGGCATCATGCACCTCTACGCGGCTGCCAGCGGGCGCGGTACCGGTCAGGGTGGTGCCGTCAGCGTCGATGGCCAGGTTGCTCGGGCTGTCTGGCGCGGTGGTCAGCGGTACGTCGTACTCGACTGCCACGGAAGCGTTGCCGCTCGGGTCGGTCTGCACCAGGCTCAACTGTTCGCCCGGCTGCACCGCCGGGTCGAGGTCGATCAGGAAGGTGCCGTTGTCACCGACAACGCCAGTGCCGATCACGGTGCCGTTGGCATCGCGCACTTCGACCGTGGCACCCGGCTCGCCACGGCCACTCAGGGCCGTGCCACCCGCGCCGACCACGATATTGCTCACAGCCTCAGGCGGAGTGATGTCCGGTGCATCGAACTGCAGCGGGGCAGAACTGTTGCCGGCGGCATCCACCACGCGCACATCCAAGGCTTCGCCATTGGCCTGCGCAGGGTTCAGGGTCAAGCTGAACAGGCCATCGGCGCCAACAGTGCCAGTGCCGATGAGAGTGCCTGCGGCATCACGCACCTGGACGGTAGCGCCTGGTTCGCCGCGACCGGTGAAGGTCACGCCATCGGCCAAGGCCAGGTCAGTCGGTTGAGCAGGCGGCAGCAGGTCGGTAGAGGTGACCGAGCCCGGCTGCGATATGTTGCCAGCGGCGTCGGTGAGCGTGACTTGCAAGGTACTGCCGTCGTTCACGGCAGGAGTCAGGGCAATGACGAAGGTGCCATCGGCGCCAACGGTACCGGTCGCGAGCACGTTGCCTGCTGCGTCACGCACCTGCACGGTGGTGCCGGCTTCGCCACGACCGCTCAGTTGGCTGCCGGCCAGGCCGACTACCAGGTCAGTCGGGGCTGCCGGTGGCGTGGTATCGACACCGTCGATGTCCGGTGCAGTAACCGCGCTGGTGGGCGATGTGTTGCCGGCGGCATCTGTTGCCGTCGCTTGCAGCACTTCACCATCGACTTGTGGCGGCGCGAGATTGATGCTGAACACGCCGGTCGGACCGACCACGGCCGTGCCCAGTTCGCTGCCGTCGGCAGCAACGATGCGCACGGTGCTGCCTGGTTCGGCACGACCGGTGATGACGCTACCATCCGCGCTGACAGCCAGGTCAGTCGGGGCGGCAGGCGCGGTGATGTCTGGCGCGGTGACCTGCGCCGGCAGCGAAGAAACGCCGCTGTCATCGATGGCGACCACGTCCAGCAGTTCGCCGTTGGCTTGGGCCGGGTTGAGCTCGATGCTGAAGGTGCCATCGGCATTGGCGATGGCGCTGCCGATCAGGGTGCCGTTGGCGTCATGCACCTCCACGCGAGTACCGGCAGGCGCGGAACCGCTGAGGGTGGTGCCGTCGGCATCGATGGCCAGGTTGCTCGGGCTGTCTGGCGCGGTGGTCAGCGGTACGTCGTACTCGACTGCCACGGAAGCGTTGCCGCTCGGATCGGTCTGCACCAGGCTCAGCTGTTCGCCCGGCTGCACCGCCGGGTCGAGGTCGATCAGGAAGGTACCGTTGGCACTCACCACGCCAGAGCCGATGACGTTACCGTTGGCATCGCGCACTTCGACGGTGGCGCCAGCTTCGCCACGACCGCTCAGGGCCGTGCCTCCCGGGCCGACCAGAATGTCGGTGACGGCCTCGGGCGGGGTGATGTCCGGGGCGGTGAATTCCAGTGGTATCGAGCTGTTGCCCGCGGCATCGACCTGGCGAATGTCCAGGGCTTCGCCGTTGGCCTGGGCAGGCGAGAGGGTGAGGTTGAAGGTACCGTCAGCGTTGACCAGGCCGCTGCCGATGAGGTTGCCGGCAGCATCGCGCACCTGCACGGTGGCCCCGGGTTCGCCGCGGCCGGTGAGGGTAACACCGTTGGCCAGGGCCAGGTCGGTCGGCTGGTCAGGGGCGGTAGTGTCAGGGGTGTCGACGTCCGGTGCCGTGATGCTGGCAGCTGGCGACGTATTGCCGGCCGCGTCTGCGGCGCTGACGTCCAGCGCCTGGCCATCGGTCTGTGGCGGTTGCAGGGTGATGCTGAACTGGCCGTCCGCACCGGCTACGGCAGTGCCCAGCAATACACCACCAGCGCCCCTCACGGAAACCGTCGAGCCGGGTTCGGCACGACCGCTAAGAGTGGTGCCCTGTTCATTGATGGCGAGGTCGGTCGGTGCCAGTGGCGCGGTTGCGTCCGGGGCGGTGACGGTGCCTGGGGCCGAGGCATTACCGGCGCCATCGGTCAGGGTCACTTCAAGGTTTTCGCTATTGACCTGCGGCGGGTTCAACGTCACGTTGAAGCTGCCATCGGCACCCACGGTGCCGCTGCCGATCAGGTTGCCGGCGGCGTCGCGGATGTTCACCGTGGTGCCCGCTTCGCCGCGGCCGGTCAGGCGCAGGCCATCCGGCGAAACCAGCAGGTCGATGGGGGTGGCCGGTGCGGTGGTGTCGGGGTCGGAACCGCCGCTGCTGCCACCGCCGCCGTTGTTTGCCGCTGCTGCTGCACCGCCCACGCCGAGCAGGCTAAGCCCGGCAATCGCCCAGGTTGGCATGGCACTGCCGGCGGTGCCGATACCCGCGACCAGTTCGTCCAGCGAGGCCACGTCTTCGAAGGTGAAGCCGGTGAACGCTGCCGCATCGTACTGGGCGTGCCACAGGGTGCCGTCTTCGCCGACGAAGACGATGTCGCTGCCAACCCCCGCCTGGTCCACGGCGAAGAAGTTGCCGATAGTGACCTTTTCACCCGACTTCAGGGTGACGATCAGGTCCTGCCCGCGCTGGGTAACAGTGGCCACCTTGTCGGGAGACACCGGCATCTGCACGACGCCTGGCCCTTTGAGATTGATATTGCCCCAGGCGCTCTGAGTGGCGACTTCGGATTGCTTATCGGCGACGACGATGTTGTCCATGGATGCTCCCTGCTGGTGTCCGGATCCCCCGGCCCGACTGTTCGGGCCACAACCGGCGTAACAGAGCCCTTTCAGGGTTCTTACGCACAGTCTCGACCAGGCAGTCGAGAAACGGGTGGTTAGGGAGATATAGCAGCCGGTGGGGAAGCAACCAGATGGCTTTCTGGGTTAATCCTTTGGTAGAGAGGCCTCAGCGAAGCCCCAGCCGGCGGGCCAGACGGCTCAGGTTTGCGCGGTCCAGGCCAAGTTCGCGAGCCGCTGCTGCCCAGTTCTCCTGATGCCGTTGCAGGCAGGCTTCGATCACCTTGCGCTGGTAGATATCGACCGCTTCGCGCAGGCTGCCTTCCGGCACGGTGGCTACGTGTGACGAGGCTGTGGGGGAGGGCAACGTGCCTGGCGTTGCTGGGGACACGCGTAGGTCCAGGTCGATGGCTTCGAGGGTGAGGATGCGTGGCCGATCAGGGTGTTGGCCCAGTGCCTTGAGTGCCGAGCGGCCGATCAGGTGCTCCAGTTCGCGCACGTTGCCTGGCCAGTCGTAGGCGATCAGCGCGGCTTGGGCTTCGTGGCTCAGGCGCAGGCTGTTCAGGCCCAGCCGTGATCGGTTCTGTTCGAGGAAGTAGCCAGCCAACAGCACTACATCTCGACCACGTTCGCGCAAGGGCGGCACATGCAGCGGGTACACGCTGAGGCGGTGATAGAAGTCGGCGCGGAAGTTGCCGCTGCGCACTTCGGCAGCCAGGTCGCGATTGGTAGCGGCAATCAGGCGCACGTCCACGCGGTGCTCGCGGTCCGAGCCCAGGCGCTGCAACTGGCCGCTTTGCAGCACACGCAGCAGCTTGGCCTGTACGGTGAGTGGCAGTTCACCCACTTCGTCGAGGAACAGCGTGCCGCCGTTGGCCAGTTCGAACTTACCGCGGCGCTCGCCGTGCGCACCGGTAAAGGCACCGCGTACATGGCCGAACAGTTCGCTTTCTACCAGCGTGTCGGGCAGGGCGGCGCAGTTCAGGCTGACCAGCGGCTTGTCGGCGCGGCTGCTGGCCTGGTGCAGCGCAAGGGCCACCAGTTCCTTGCCGACCCCGGTTTCGCCGGTGATCAGCACGGTCAGGTCGCTGCCACCGACCAGGCGGATTTCGTCTACCAGGCGCTTGTGCGCCGGGCTCTGGCCAATCAGCTCTTTATCCTGGCCGCTGGCCTGGCGGTAGATCTCGGCGCGGTGGTGTTCGTCTTCAGCACGCAAGGCCAGGTGCTGAATGCGCTCGGCCACGGTAACGGTGGCGGCGGCCAGGCTGGCGAAGGCCTGCAGGGCATCCAGTTCCAGGCTCTGGAACTGCCCGGGGGTGAGGGCGTCGAGGGTGACCAGGCCCCAAGGGCGTTCATCGACCATCAACGGGCAACCCATGCAGTCGTGCACTTCAAGGTCGGCATCCGGCGCGTTGACCAGGCCATCGTAGGGGTCGGGTAGATCGGAGTCGCTGGCGAATCGAGTGGGTTCCGGTCGGCTAAGCAGAATCTGGAACCGTGGGTGCTCGCTGACCCGGAAGCGCCGCCCCAGGGTGTCGGGGCTCAGGCCGTCCACAGCCAGCGGCACCAGCCATTCACCATCCAGGCGCAGCAGCGCGGCGGCATCGCACGGCAGCAGGCCGCGCATGGCCTGCAACAGGCGGCGGTAGCGTTCCTGGTCGGGCAAATCGCGGGACAGGTCGCTGACCAGGGGCAGCAAGGCGGTAAGCAATGGCTTTGTGGTCATAAAGACTCCGATGGGTCGATATGACTATACGCCGGGGTGGGTCGTTTTGACATGACCTGTGTCAAACCCCTGATTTTGCTGGCGATAAAAGTTGGCACGATTGCTGAAATGGCTAGGGCAGTCATTTGAAGCCACAGCTCAGGAGTTGTTGCAATGCTCAATGCCGAACAACGTGCAATCATCAAGGCCACTGTACCCCTGCTGGAAAGCGGCGGCGAAGCACTGACCACCCACTTCTACAAGATGATGCTCAACGAGTACCCAGAGGTCCGTCCACTGTTCAACCAGGCCCACCAGGCCAGTGGTGACCAGCCACGCGCACTCGCCAACGGCGTGCTGATGTATGCCCGCCACATTGACCAGCTGGAGCAGCTGGGCGGCTTGGTCGGGCAGATCATCAACAAGCATGTTGCCCTGCAGATTCTGCCGGAGCACTACCCGATCGTCGGCAGCTGCCTGCTGCGCGCCATCGAGGAAGTGCTGGGCAAGGAAATCGCCACCCCTGCGGTGATCGACGCCTGGGGCGCGGCCTATGGTCAGCTGGCCGACATCCTGATTGGCGCTGAAGAAAACCTTTATAAAGAGAAGGAAGAGGCCGAGGGCGGCTGGCGCGGTACCCGCGAATTCCGCCTGGTACGTCGCGAGCAGGAAAGCAGCGAGATCGTCTCGTTCTACTTTGCCCCGGTGGACGGCAAGCCGGTGCTCAAGGCCGAGCCAGGCCAGTACATCGGTCTTAAGCTGGATATTGACGGTGCCGAACAGCGCCGCAACTATTCCCTGTCGGCGCTGTGCGATGGCAAGGAGTACCGCATCAGCGTCAAGCGCGAGGCGGGCGGCAAGGTGTCCAATTACCTGCACGATGAGCTGGTGGTGGGCGATACCCTGCAACTGTTCCCGCCTGCGGGTGACTTTACCCTGGCTGCCAGCGACAAGCCGCTGGTGCTGATCAGCGGGGGCGTGGGCATCACGCCGACCCTGGCGATGTTGCAGGCGGCGCTGCAAACCCGGCGCGAGGTGCATTTCATCCACTGTGCGCGTAACGGTGCGGTGCACGCCTTCCGTGACTGGGTCGATGGCCTGGCGGCGCGTCATCCGCAGCTCAAGCGTTTCTACTGCTATGCGGAGCCTGCGGGTGGCGCCGAGGCCGATGCTGTCGGCCTGCTGAGCGAGGACTTGCTGGCCGAGTGGCTGCCGCCGGAACGTGATGTGGATGCCTACTTCCTTGGGCCCAAAGCCTTCATGGCGGCGGTGAAGCGCCAGTTGAAGGGCCTGGGTGTGCCGGAGCAGCAGAGCCGCTACGAGTTCTTCGGGCCGGCGGCTGCCCTGGAGTGATGTAACGCCTGTACCGGCCCCTTCGCGGGCAAGCCCGCGAAGGGGCCGGTACAGGCACAAATGTGTATCCCAGCCACAGTACTCCTTCCTGCCTATATATAAGGAGAGATGAAAAGCGCCTGCTCAGCTTTCATCTTTAATCCTCCTTTAATCACGGTATCCTTCACTCCCGGGTGTCGAGGGGCTTGCCCCTGCGCGGCACCCGGGCAGCCGTTTTTTGCCGCCCGGCGTTGAACCGACGTTGTTGCGGCCGGTCTCAGCCACACCGGATAGCCCTGCGCAGTGCTATCACGCCGCTTCCTCGGCACGCTCAAAGGCCCTGCCCAGCGTGTAGACTTGCGCTCAGGCAGGCGGACCACGCTGCCACTATCCATCGAAGGAACCGGCAATGAATGAACAAACATCGCGCCTGAATCGGGAACGGCGCTTTCTGGTGCTGTTGGGCCTGATCTGCCTCTCGCTGATCGGCGGCGCCCTTTACATGCAAGTGGTGCTGGGCGAGGCACCGTGCCCGCTGTGTATCCTGCAGCGTTACGCGCTGCTGTTCATTGCCATATTTGCCTTTATCGCTGCGGCGATGCCAGGGCGCCGCAGCCTGACCTTCTTCGAGGCACTGGTGGTGCTGAGCGCAATTGGCGGAATCATTGCGGCCGGCAACCATGTGTATATACTCGCCAACCCCATGGTCAGTTGCGGTATCGACACCCTCCAGCCAATCGTGGATGACCTGCCGCTGGCCAAACTCTGGCCGCTGGCGTTCCAGGTCGACGGCTTCTGCAGCACGCCGTACCCGCCACTTCTCGGTTTGTCGCTGGCGCAATGGGCGCTCGTGGCGTTCGTGCTGACCGCCATCCTGGTACCGCTCGGCATCTACCGCAACCGGCGCCAGGCTTAGACAAAAGTCCCGAATTGCATGGGGTCTTTTACACCGCGTGTGAAGAGGGAAAGGTCGCCCACCGCTTGATCCAGATCAACCACAAAGCCTTGCAGAATGCGGCTTTGAGGCCTGGCAAGCGGGGTGCGACAAACTGTCGCGAAGTTGAATTATCGAGCATCATTGTTACGCATTCTGTAAAAGACTGTTGCTCAATAAGTCATAGTCAAGGGTTGGCGACCTCACTACAATCGCCCCCAATTTCCGTTCGGCACTGCTTGCGAGTCGCAGGATTGAAGGAAGCCCCAGCGCTCCTTTTTGCTGACTTCGTCAAGTTTCGCCCAACGGCGATACCGGGCGGACCCCCCTCCGCGTTTTCCCGCACCAAATGGACTTGGTCTGAAGTACAGGCCTGTTGCCTACGAAACCATAAGCACCGCTAACAACGCTTGAAGCCAAGGTCCTGCAGCCGGACCCCAGGCAGGAGCGAGTACGGGCGCAAAATGCCTCACTTGGCAGGACGAAGTGTTGGCTACCAAAACACAAATTGCATTGAAGCAAGCTGATCTAGAGGTCGTGAGATGAGTAAAAAGCGTTACCCCAGACTGTTTGGCATATTGCCCTTTTTAGGCATGCTTTTACTCAGTGGGTGCAACTGGACCCTGCTCGACCCGAAGGGCCAGGTCGGCATTGAGCAAAAGAACCTGATCCTGATCGCTACCGGCCTGATGCTGCTGGTGGTTATCCCTGTGATCATCATGACCTTGGCGTTCGCCTGGAAGTACCGTGCTTCCAACAAGGCAGCCACCTACACCCCTGACTGGTCGCACTCGACCAAGATCGAGGCTGCGGTGTGGATCATCCCGATCCTGATCATCATCGCCCTGGGTTACGTCACCTACCACTCCACCCACAAGCTGGACCCTTACCGTCCGCTGGACTCGGACGTGAAGCCGATCCAGATCGACGTGGTCGCGCTGGACTGGAAGTGGCTGTTCATCTACCCGGAACAGGGCATTGCCACCGTCAACAAGATCAACTTCCCGGCTAATACCCCGGTGAACTTCCGCGTCACCTCCGACGCCGTGATGAACTCGTTCTTCATCCCGGGCCTGGGTGGCCAGATCTACGCCATGGCCGGCATGACCACCAAACTGCACCTGATCGCCAACGAAAACGGTGTGTTTGACGGTATCAGCGCCAACTACAGCGGTGCTGGTTTCACCGGCATGAAATTCAAGGCTACTGCCACTTCCCAGGCCGACTTCGATGCATGGGTCGCCGAGGTCAAGCAGTCGCCGTTGAAACTGGGCAAAGCCGAGTACGAAGCTCTGGCCAAACCTAGCGAATACAACCCAGTCGCGCTGTACAGCGAGGCGCCAGCAGAGCTGTTCCAGTCCATCGTCGACAAGTACGAAGGCATGAACCGCGGCAAGCCGGTCCACGAAGAAGCAGGCAGCAAAGATCTGGCCACAACCAAGGGTGTGGAATCGAGTATGCAACCAGCTGCCGGTGCAGAGGAGTAAGAGATGTTCGGTAAACTAAGCCTGGAGGCGATACCCTATCACGAGCCGATAGTCATGGTGACGCTTGCCATGATCGCGCTCGGCGGTATCGCTGTCGTCGGTCTTATCACCTATTTCCGCAAGTGGACCTACTTGTGGAGCGAGTGGCTGACTACTGTCGACCACAAAAAGATCGGCGTGATGTACATCATCGTCGCGATGATCATGCTGCTGCGCGGCTTTGCCGACGCCATCATGATGCGTACCCAGCTGGCTGCCGCTACCGGTGGCTCCGAAGGCTACCTGCCGCCTGAACACTATGACCAGATCTTCACCGCTCACGGTGTGATCATGATCATCTTCATGGCGATGCCGTTCTTCACCGGCCTGATGAACCTGGCGGTTCCTCTGCAGATCGGTGCACGTGACGTTGCCTTCCCGTTCCTGAACTCCCTGAGCTTCTACCTGCTGCTGGCAGGCGTGCTGCTGGTCAACATCTCGCTGGGCGTTGGTGAATTCGCCAAGACCGGCTGGGTTGCCTATCCGCCGCTCGCAGGCATTCAGTACAGCCCTGGGGTAGGTGTCGACTACTACATCTGGGCGCTACAGCTATCCGGACTGGGTACGACGCTTACCGGCGTGAACTTCCTCGTCACCGTGATGAAGATGCGCGCACCTGGCATGAAGCTGATGGACATGCCGATCTTCACCTGGACCTGCACCTGGGCCAACGTACTGATCGTTGCTTCGTTCCCGATTCTGACTGCTGCACTCGCTCTGCTGACTGTTGACCGTTATCTGGACTTCCACATTTTCACCAACGAGCTTGGTGGGAACCCGATGATGTACGTCAACCTGTTCTGGGCGTGGGGTCACCCTGAGGTGTACATCCTGATCCTGCCGGCCTTCGGCGTGTTCTCGGAAGTTACCTCGACGTTCTCTGGCAAACGCCTGTTCGGCCACCACTCGATGATCTACGCATCGGGCGCGATCGCCATCCTCGGCTTTGCGGTATGGCTGCACCACTTCTTCACCATGGGTGCCGGCGCCAGCGTCAACACCTTCTTCGGCCTGGCGACGATGCTGATCTCCATCCCGACGGGTGTGAAGCTGTTCAACTGGCTGTTCACCATGTACCAAGGCCGTGTGCGCTTCACCGCACCGATGCTCTGGACCCTGGGCTTCATGGTCACCTTCTCCATCGGTGGCATGACCGGCGTACTGCTGGCCGTTCCGGGTGCTGACTTCGTTCTGCACAACAGCCTGTTCGTAATTGCGCACTTCCACAACGTGATCATCGGTGGCGCGGTATTCGGCTACATCGCCGGTTTCGCCTTCTGGTTCCCGAAAGCCTTCGGCTTCACCCTGAACGAGAAGTGGGGCAAAGCTGCCTTCTGGTTCTGGCTGTCGGGCTTCTACGTTGCGTTCATGCCGCTGTACGCCCTGGGCTTCATGGGCATGACCCGTCGTCTGAACCACTCCGACAACCCACTGTGGGAACCCTACCTGTACGTAGCCGTTGTCGGCGCCGTGCTGATCCTGTTCGGTATCGCTTGCCAGCTGATCCAGATCTACGTGTCGGTTCGCGACCGCAAAGACAACATGGACGTCACTGGCGACCCATGGGGCGGCCGTACCATCGAGTGGTCCACTTCGTCGCCACCGCCGTTCTACAACTTCGCTCACATGCCTGAGAAAGTTGGTCTGGACGCCTGGCACGAAGCCAAGGAAGCCGGTGTTGCGTACAAGGTCCCGGCCAAGTACGAAGCGATCCACATGCCGAGCAACACCTCCACCGGTCTGTTCATGGGTATGTTCCTGACCGTGTTCGGCTTCGCCTTCATCTGGCACATCTGGTGGCTGGTGGGCGCGAGCCTGTTGGCAACCATCGCAGTCTTCGTTCGCCACGCTGCACGTGACGACCAGGGCTACATGGTTCCGGCCGAAGAAGTGGCGCGCATCGAAGGCGAGCGTATGAAAGCGCTGGCCAAAGCAGGTGCTCTGCCTGCCGGCGCACGTGTCGAATCGTTTGAGCGGGTGTAATCAATGTCCAGTCAAGTAATGCACGGCGGCGCTGCTCATGGTCACGACCATGGGCATGACGACCACCACCACGACTCGGGCCAGATGACCGTACTGGGTTTCTGGCTGTACCTGATGACCGACTGCATCCTGTTTGCGTCGCTCTTCGCCACCTACGCGGTGCTGTCCGGCAGTTTTGCCGGCGGCCCGTCGGGTCATGACATCTTCCAGCTCGATTTCGTAGCTGTTGAAACGCTGTTCCTGCTGCTGTCCTCGATCACCTTCGGCTTCGCCATGCTGAAGATGTTCGATGGCAAGAAAGCCGGTGTACTGGGCTGGTTGGCTGTGACCTTCCTGTTCGGTGCAGGCTTCATCGCGATGGAAATCTATGAATTCCATCACCTGATCAGCGAGGGCTTCGGCCCGCAGCGCAGTGGCTTCCTGTCGGCGTTCTTCGCCCTGGTAGGTACCCACGGTCTGCACGTGACTGCCGGCCTGATCTGGATGGCAATCATGATGTACCAGATCAACAAGCATGGCATCACGCCGACCGCCAAGACCCGCATGAGCTGCCTGAGCCTGTTCTGGCACTTCCTGGACGTGGTCTGGATCTGCGTGTTCACCGTCGTCTACCTGCTGGGGGTTCTGTAATGGCTAGCGCACACGACACTCATCACGAAGGTAACCACGGCAGCGTCAAGTCGTACATGATCGGCTTTGTCCTGTCGATCATCCTGACTGCGATCCCGTTCGCACTGGCCATGACCGCCAGCCTGCCGAAGAACCTGACCGTTCTCATCATTGTTGCCATGGCCGTGATCCAGGTAGTTGTACACCTGGTGTACTTCCTGCACATGGACCGCTCGAAAGAGCAACGCAACAACGTGTCGACGTTCCTGTTCACCGTACTGGTAATTGCACTGCTGGTCGGCCTGTCGCTGTGGATCATGTTCAACATCCACATCGAAATGATGGCCAAGTGAGGTAAGACTGCATGTCCGTTAAGCACTTTATCCAAATCACCAAACCGGGGATCATTTTCGGTAACGTGCTTTCCGTGGCAGGCGGTTTCTTCCTTGCCTCGAAGGGCCATGTGGACTTCGCCTTGTTCCTGGCGGTGGTGATCGGTACTTCGCTGGTGGTTGCGTCCGGATGCGTGTTCAACAACTGCATTGACCGTGACATCGACCACAAGATGGAGCGCACCAAGAACCGCGTCATGGTGCAGGGCGGCATGTCGCTGCCCCTCGCGCTGATCTACGCCACCCTGCTCGGGGTGGCGGGTTTCAGCCTGCTGTATGTCCAGGCCAACCCGCTGTCGGCGTTCTGCGCAGCTGTAGGCTTCATCGTCTATGTCGGTTTCTACAGCCTGTGGCTGAAGCGTAAATCGGTGCACGGCACCTTGGTCGGCAGCCTTTCGGGTGCCATGCCTCCGGTGATCGGCTACTGCGCCGTAAGCAACAGCTTCGACCTGGCTGCGGTAACCCTGCTGGTGATGTTCAGCCTGTGGCAGATGCCGCACAGCTTTGCCATCGCCATCTTCCGCTTCAAGGATTACAGCGCTGCCAACATTCCGGTCCTGCCGGTGGCACGTGGCATCCTCGCGGCGAAGAAGCAGATCGTGCTGTACGTGCTGGCCTTCGTGCTCGCCACCTTGATGCTCACCCTCGGCGGTTACGCCGGCCTCGGCTACCTGGCCGTGGCAGCTGCCATGGGCCTGTACTGGCTGTATATGGCATGGGGTGGCTACAAGGCCGAGGACGACAGCAAGTGGGCCCGCAAGGTGTTCGGCTTCTCCATCCTCACCGTTACCGCCCTGAGCGTGATGATGGGTGTGGACAGCCAGACCGCTGCGGACGTGCTGATGACTTACGCACGCTGATACTGCTGCCTGTTTCACGAAAACCCCGGCCATGTGCCGGGGTTTTTTATGGGTGTTTATCTGTGCCGGCCCTTTCGCGGGCTTGCCCGCTCCCACAGGTACGGCGCAGGTCCCAGGGGCTGCGGGTAACCCTGTGGGAGCGGGCGAGCCCGCGAAGAGGCCAGCGCAGGAAAACATAAATCCTGGATTTTCAAAAAATACTTCTGAAAAGATCTAACAAAACAGGAATTTGCCCTTTACAGCTATCATGTTTCGGCACTATCTTCTGACCCGGGCCGCTACATCGGCCAACGTCGCTCGGACGGTTCCGGGCGCTTACGTACTCAGAGGAAGCCATGGCCAACCCAGGTTCGCCGCGCCGCTTTGCGCGCATCGATCGTCTCCCCCCTTACGTCTTCAACATCACTGCCGAGCTCAAGATGGCTGCCCGCCGCCGTGGCGAGGACATCATCGACCTGAGCATGGGCAACCCCGACGGCGCCACCCCGCCGCACATCGTCGAGAAGCTGGTGCAGGTTGCCCAGCGTGAAGATACCCACGGCTATTCCACCTCTCGCGGTATCCCGCGCCTGCGCCGGGCCATTTCCAACTGGTACAAGGAACGCTACGAGGTCGACATCGACCCGGAAAGCGAAGCCATCGTCACCATCGGCTCGAAAGAAGGCCTGGCCCACCTGATGCTGGCCACGCTCGACCAGGGCGACACGGTGCTGGTGCCCAACCCCAGCTACCCCATCCACATCTACGGTGCGGTCATTGCCGGTGCCCAGGTGCGTTCGGTGCCGTTGGTACCCGGTGTGGACTTCTTCAACGAACTCGAGCGGGCGATCCGTGAGTCGATCCCCAAGCCGAAGATGATGATCCTCGGCTTCCCGTCCAATCCCACCGCCCAGTGCGTGGAACTGGACTTCTTCGAGCGTGTGGTGGCCTTGGCCAAGCAGTACGACGTGCTGGTGGTGCATGACCTGGCCTACGCCGACATCGTCTACGACGGCTGGAAAGCCCCATCGATCATGCAGGTGCCGGGGGCCAAGGACATTGCGGTGGAGTTCTTCACCCTGTCCAAGAGCTACAACATGGCAGGCTGGCGGATCGGCTTCATGGTCGGCAACCCCGAGCTGGTCAGCGCCCTGGCGCGGATCAAGAGCTACCACGACTACGGCACCTTCACCCCGCTACAGGTGGCGGCCATTGCCGCGCTGGAAGGCGACCAGCAGTGCGTACGGGACATTGCCGAGCAGTATCGCCAGCGCCGCAACCTGCTGGTGAAAGGGCTGCACGAACTGGGCTGGATGGTCGAGAACCCCAAGGCATCGATGTACGTGTGGGCGAAGATCCCTGAGCAGTATGCGCACATGGGCTCGTTGGAGTTTGCCAAGAAACTGCTGGCCGAGGCCAAGGTGTGCGTGTCGCCGGGGATCGGTTTTGGTGAGTATGGTGATGACCATGTGCGCTTTGCCCTGATCGAGAATCAGGACCGCATTCGCCAGGCCATTCGCGGCATCCGGCAGATGTTCCGGGCTGACGGGTTGGCCCGCAAGTAAGCAACCTGGGCCGCTTTGCGGCCCATCGCCGGCAAGCCAGCTCCCACAGGTGCGGCGCCGCTCTCACGACCTGTGGGGGCTCTGTGGGAGCTGGCTTGCCGGCGATGGGCTGCAAAGCAGCCCCTCGATTTTGCAGCAGGGCGAGCTTTCCGCCTGCGTTTCACCGATCAGCCTACCTATCTTCAGCACTCATTTCTCATTACAGAGACCCACCCATGAGTGTGTTCACCGCCTACTTCTGCGGCACCGGTTCCCACCGCTTCGACGACGCAAACCCCAACTTCTGGAACGGCGAGCTGGTCTCGACCTTGGCCAGCAACGACCAGGGCCGCGAATTCGCCCACTGGATCGCCGTTGATGGCCCCGGCAGCGGCAACCTTCAGGATGACAACCTGTTCGTCGAGCCCGGCGGCTACTTCAACTGGACCGGCCAGTTGTTCGGCCGCGGCTGGGAAGAAAACGTCAACCATGTACTGCAGGTGATCAAAGGCGAAAGCAGCTGGCAGCGCACCAAGCTGAGCGAGGAAGAATACGAGCGGCTGAAGGACGCAGGCGTGCCTGTTCCGGAGGCTTCCTCCACGGCCTCCTGGTTCTGGCGTACCTACGACTACGGTGACCGCCACCCAACCCCGCAAGCGTTGCAAGAGGGCATCATCAGCATGTTCCGCAAGCCGCGCATTCCGACCCAGGTGAACCTGGTGGGCTGGAGCCGGGGTGGCATCAGCTGCCACATGCTGGCCAACGCCATGGCGAAAGACCCGGTATTGCAAAACGTACCGGTCAATATTTTTGCGATCGACCCGGTGCCCGGTGTCGGCAATGTGCAAGCCGAGCGCATCGCACTGGCGGAAAACGTGCGTGAGTATGTCGGCTTCTACTCGCGGGATGAGCGTTCCAAAGGGTTTGCCTGCGTGATCCCGTCAGTCGCCAGTGGCACGCAAATCTGTATTTATCCGATGCCGGGGCGTCATGCCACGCTGGTCGGTAATGCATCGGTCGATGGTGCAAGCGACGGCAAGGTGCTAAAGGAACCCGGGCTGATCGTGCGCCATTTCGCCGAAGTGTGCCTGACCCGCTGGGGTGTTCAACTGGGCAAGCGACTGGCCTTGAATGACAGCCAGTTGATGCAATGTCACCAGGCAATGGCCGCAGCCGAAGCACAGTATCAAGCCATGCGCGGTAACTCCTACACGGTGCTGACCGAGGGTGAAAAGCACGACCGGTTGGTGCATTGCGGCGAAGACCGTACGCACTTCAGCAAGGTGTGTGGTGATGACTATGACCCGACCGAAGGGCTTGCCCTGCAGCGTTGGGATGCCTCCACCTACAAGGCATTGGGCTGAATGAAGCGGGCGGCCGGATCAGTGGCAATTTTTTTTGCATGCACCCTCTATCCAGCCGCCCCGGGTTCGATTGAGAATGGCGCCGCGGGCCAACCCCGATAACAACAACCTTCCCTCCGTGGCATCATGTCTGAATATAACCCTTGCCTTGACTGCGGCGCCTGCTGCGGGTACTTCCGTGTGTCTTTCTTCTGGGGCGAATGCCAGTCTGCCGGGGGCCTTGTGCCGGACGACCTGGTGGTACAGATCAACCCCACCCGCGTTGCCATGATCGGCACCGATGCCAAGCCCTGCCGCTGCGTCAGCCTTGAGGGCGAGATCGGCAAAGAGGTGGCCTGTACCATTTATGCCAACCGTTCCAGCCCTTGCCGCGAGTTCGATGCATCGTGGGAGGGTGGGGTGCATAACCCCAGCTGCGACGATGCGCGTGCCGCCTATGGGCTGCCACCACTGACCCCGCCAGGGGCCAACGAGCCGCATTGGCCGGATGATGGGGCTGAGGTGGCCTGAACCCCCTTTTTGCTCGCCTGGACTGGCCCTATCGCCGGCAAGCCAGCTCCCACAGGTACTGCACAAGGCTTAGGTTCTGTGGTGATCTGGTGGGAGCTGGCTTGCCGGCGATAGGGCCATCAGCTGTAAGAAAATTCTGAACCTGAAACCAAATGCTTCAGGTTGCCAGGGATTGGGAATTATCCTACGACCTCAGTCGGATGCCGTCTGATAGGCAAGTACCTACCTCAGAGATACCGTTCCAGCGTCGCCGTAATTGGCTACCGGGTGTGAGAAGCCCGTCGTTATGGGGTGCCTTTGAGAATACTTCCGAGATGACTATGACTGAACTCGCACCTGATCCTTCTGTTACAGCACTTACCCATCAAGCCGCCAAGTCCCAGGCCACCCAGGTAATGGACACCCTCTCCAGCATCATCATCCAGTATCTCGACGCCGAAGCGCCGATTTTGCGTGCTTCACTGCTCGAAGCCATGTCGGCCCAGACCAGCCAGCTGCATGCCCTGCTAGCCCATATGAAAGCGCTGGAGGCAAAGGCATGACCAACCACCTTAAATCCCGCACCACCGCAGGCGTGGAAAAATTCCTTGAGCTGTACCGGGTAGAGCCAGGTGTACCGCTTGATCTGGCATTCGATGAATTGTCGGTGCTGATCGGCTGCATCAAGCACCTCAACGAGGAAGCCGAGATGGAGGGCGACAAGATCGCCGGCAGCGCAGCGCGGATTCTCAGTGCCATGGCCAAGGCGCTGATCAATGACATGGAAATGGGCATGAACCGAGGGAATTGAGTAAGGCTTGGTGTGCCTGTCCGGCGGGCCAGTTGCGGCTGCGAGGTGCATGCCTTGAGTTGTTCGTCGCCTTCGAGATCGAGCGCCGCCCGCGCGGCGCATCGCGAGCGAAGCTCGCTCCTACGTTTGTTTCGGGCCAGTCATTTCTGTGAGATGCGCGCGCGACCCTTTGGCGCATGGCGCGAAATCAAGTCGGGCGAACAAGGCGGTCGCGCGGGTTGGCACCGGCCGCATTGGCCCGAAAAAATGTAGGAGCGAGCTTCGCTCGCGATGCGCCGCGCGGGCGGCGCTCGATTTGTGCGCTACCACAAAAACCAAATCGTGCACTTGATGGCCTTGTCGCAATCTACAACCATGCAGATGCAAGCACACACCCTGTTACCCTATACCTGATCGCCTTTTGCAGGCCATGGCTATCCTGCCCTGGACATGTCTGTGCAAGGATGACCACATGCCCAAACCTCATGGATGCCTACTCCGCCGCGGAAGATGTTCAGAGCCTGGCCGATTCTACATGCTTACCTCCGTCACGTACCTCCGTCGCCCGTTATTCCAAAACTTCCAATTTGCTCGGCTAGTGGTCCATCACCTGCACAGAGCAGATCTGGAACACCACTGTCGAACGTTGGCCTGGGTTGTGATGCCCGACCATGTGCATTGGTTGTTTGAGTTGAAAGACGTAACGCTCGGGACATTGATGCAGCGTTTCAAATCCCGAACCAGTCATGCTTTACGAAAAGCTGGAGCAAGGGTTGTACCTGTCTGGCAGGCGGGTTATCACGACCGGGCTTTGCGTCATGAAGATGATGTGGTGAAGGTCGCCAGATACATCATTGCCAATCCGATAAGAGCGGGATTGGTCTCCAAGGTAGGGGATTATCCGCACTGGGATGCGGTCTGGATCTGAGGTTATGCCGAAATGGTTGCAGTGGTTTTGAGACCGAGCGCCGCCCGCGCGGCGCATCGCGAGCGAAGCTCGCTCCTCCATTTTTCGGGCCATGCGGCCTGTGCCAACCCGCGCGACCGCCTCGTTCGCCCGACTCGATTTCGCGCCATACGCCAAGAGGTCGCGCGCGCATTCACAGGAATGACTGGCCAGAAACAAACGTAGGAGCGAGCTTAGCTCGCGATGCGCCGCGCGGGCGGCGCTCGATTTGCGCGCCACTAAAAATCCCAAGCCAAGCCTCCTCAAACACACTCCATAGACCTGCCCCAGCCACGCCACTTGACGTTAAACTGTCATCTCCCCAGCAATGGACAGGAGATCCGGCGTGACCCCACCCCGCAGTTTCCCCAGTGACCTCTGCCTCGACAGCCCGCGTCTGCAATTGCGCCCCATGCGCCATGCCGATGCCGCGCAATGGCTGGCGATCATGGCCGACCCCGAGGTCATGCGTTATTGGCACCATGCACCCTGGCAAGACCTGGCCGAAGCCGAAAGCGCCCTGGCCGCCGACCGCGAAGCCTATGCCAATGGCGACCAGCTCAAGCTCGGCATGTATCGCCGTGACAATGGTGAGCTCATCGGCATGGTGCAGCTGTTCAACATCGACGATGTGTCCCGCCGCGGCGAAATCGGCTACTGCCTGGCCAGTGCCGTGCAGGGCAGGGGCTACATGGACGAAGCGCTCACCTGCTTCATCGACTATCTCGCTCACACCCTCCACATGCGCCGCCTGGAAGGGGAGATCGACCCGCGTAACCAGGGCTCGGCGCGTACCCTCGAACGCCAAGGTTTCGTGCTTGAAGGCACCCTGCGGGCGCGCTGGTGCGTGGCCGGCGAGCTGTCCGACTCGGGTATCTACGGGTTGTTGCTTGAACCACCTGTTGCATAGTCTTACGGCGAATAGCTACTATTCGGGAACAATTCTCACTTGTGTCCCGGTACCCCATGCCCGTAGCCGACTCAACCAGCCCGTACCCGCTTGAACAGCTGTACAGCGAGCACCACGGCTGGCTGTTCAGCTGGCTACGCTGCAAGCTGCGCTGTTCGCACAGCGCAGCCGACCTGGCCCAGGACACTTTCGTGCGTATCCTGGCTTCGCGTGATGCCCTGCTGGGCATGCGCGAGCCACGCGCCTACCTCAGCACCACGGCGCGCCGCCTGCTGATCGACCGGGTACGCCGGCAGCAGATCGAAGCGGCCTACCTCAGTGAACTGGCCCAGGCTGCCGAGGCGCTGGAAGGGCACCAGTCCCCCGAGAGCATCCTCATCACCCTTGAGGCATTGGAGCAGATCGCCTTCCTGCTCGAAGGCCTGCATGTGAATGCACGTGAAGCGTTCGTGGGGTACTACCTGGACGACCTGACCCAGACACAGATTGCCGAGCGCCTGCAGATTTCCCCGCGCATGGTGCGCAAGTACCTGGCCCAAGCGCTTATCCACTGCCACCGCACGCTGGACATTGCCGCACCGTGAACCCGTCCCGCATCGAACAGGAGGCTGCCGAGTGGGCCCTGTGCCTGGGCGAAGGCGAACTGGATGCCGCTGATGCGTGCGAACTTGAGGCCTGGCTGCAGGCCGACCCGCGCCACGGCGCCACCTTGCGCCGCATGCAGGGGGTGATCAGCCAAGTCCAGGCGCTGCGTCAGCAACGCGGGCCGGTGGGCGCCGGGTTGCGCGCCGGGTTACAGCCTTCGACGCCACGCTCGGGCGCGCGGCGCACCTTGCTCGGCCTGGTGTTGGCGGCCTCGTTGCTGGGCGCCTTGCCGTTTGCCGGGGTATCGCCAACGGACTGGCTGGCCGATCTGCACACCGCGCCGGCCGAGTGGCACAGCGAAACCCTGGCAGATGGCTCGCAGCTGACGTTGGCGGGCAATTCTGCCGTGGATGTGCAACTCAGCGCTGGCGAGCGGCGCATCCGCCTGCTGCATGGCCAGGTGCTGGTGGATGTCAGCCATGACCCGACGCGGCCGTTCGTGGTGCTAACCGATGAGGGCAGCTTCAAGGCGCTGGGGACGCGCTTCGTGGTCAGCCAACGTAACGCACGCAGCGAGCTGACCATGCTCGAATCCAGGGTCGAGGCGCGCAGTGCGGTGTCCGGTGATCAGCTGGTCGCCGGGCGGGGTGAACGCGCCTGGGTGGCACGCGACGGGCTTGGACCGCTGCCGGCCATCGACCCGGCGCGGGTAGACCGGGCCTGGCAGCACCACCAACTGGTGGCCGAAGGCGTGCCGCTCGATCAGGTGCTGGACGCGTTGTCGCAACAGCGGCGCGGCGTGCTGCGCTTCGACCGCCAGGCCATGCAGGCCATCAAGGTTTCGGCGGTGCTGCCGCTGGATGACAGCGAGCGCGCCCTGCGCTTGCTGGCCGAGGCGCTGCCGATTCGTATCGGCGGTTTTGGCCGCTGGTGGACCACGGTCGAGCCAGCCCCGCGAGAAAATTGATAAGGGTGGTTCCGCTTCTGCGCAGTGGCCCGTCAAACAAGAGGCCAACCGATCAAGAACAAGGAGCCGATCCACCATGCGCCGATTCCCTGGCCACCCCGTCCTCAGCCCCCTAGCCCTGGCCTTGCGCCTGTCCTGCGCTGGGCTGGCCCTATCTGTTGCAGCCCTGCCGGCCGTGGCCGAGGAGGCCGCCCGCCGTAGCTTCGACGTGCCCGCCGGCAACCTGGCCGAGGCCCTTGGCAGGTATGCCCAGCAAGCCGCCGTGCCGCTGGCCTTCACCCCCGAAGCGCTGACCGGGCTGCAAAGTAGTGGCCTGCACGGCCTGTATTCGGTGGACAGCGGTTTTGCCGTGTTGCTGGCTGGCAGTGGTTACCGGGTGGAGCGCAGCGACAACGGCTACCGGCTGGTGGCCGAGCCGCAGGCGGCCGTGAGCGGTGACGCGATGGAACTGGGCGTTACCACCGTGGCCGGGCAAGGCATGGGTGAGAGCACCGAGAACACCGGCTCGTATGCCCCGGGCCTGATCAGCGTCGGCTCCAAAACCCCGACCAGCCTGCGCCAGACCCCGCAATCGGTGTCGACGGTGACCCGACAGCTGATCGAAGACCAGCAACTGACCGACATCAACCAGGCGATGAAAGTGACGCCGGGCATCGTCACCCAGAGCACCACCTTCCGCACCCAGGACTTCCTTTCACGCGGTTTCAGCATCCAGAACCTGCAGATCGACGGCGCTGCGCCACAGGCATTGGGTACCGCGATGGGCTCGTTCTATTCGTCGAACATCTTCGAGCTGGCCGAGTTCGACCACATCGAGGTGCTGCGCGGTACCGCGGCGCTGTATGGCGGCTCGGGCGACCCGGGCGGCATCATCAACATGGTGCGCAAGCGGCCGACTGCCTACAACCAGCTCAAGCTGACCCTGTCGGCCGGCAGCTGGGACAACTACCGCCAGGAGTTCGACCTCTCCGGCCCGCTAGGCTGGGATGGCCGCCTGCGCGGACGTCTGGTGATGTCCAACACCGATCGCCAGTATTTCACGGACAACCGTTCCACCGAGCGCCCGCTGGTGTACGGTGTGCTTGAAGCGGACGTCACCGACGACACCATGCTCACCTTCGGTGCCCGCTACAACAAGTCCCACGAAAATGGCACCAACAGCGCGGTGCCCCGCTACAGCAATGGTGCCGACCTGAACTTGCCACGGCATACCGGCCTGACCCGGAACTGGGCTTACCTCGATGCCACCGCACGCGAGTACTTCGCCAAGATCGACCACCGCTTCAACGACGACTGGAAGCTCAACCTCAGCTACACCAACACCTGGGACCTGGGGCTGTTCAAGAGCGCCACCACCCTCAATGCGGTGGACCCGGTGACCAATACCGGGGCGACCTGGTACGGCACCTCGTCCCGTCAGGAGAACGAGCAGCACCTTTACGACGGTAATGTCTCAGGCCACTTCCAGGCCTTTGGCCTGAACCATGAAGTGGTGTTCGGCGCCGACTACCAGAAGATTGACAGCCGCTGGCTGGGCACCGCGCCATTTGCCGCATCGGGCTCGCCGGCCAACGTGTTTGACCCCGACAGTTCGGCCTTTGACGACCCTGGGAATGGGCGTGACTACAAGCGCGACTACAGCCCCAACTCGCAGCGCCAGTATGGTTTGTATGGCAGCCTGCGCCTGCAGCTTGCCGAGCCGCTGCACCTGATAGTCGGTGCACGTGCCCAGCGCTTTCACTTCTGGCAGACCTACACCAACAACCTTGTGACGCCGGCCAGCATCTCCAGCCCCGAGCAGCGCATCGGCACCAAGGTCACGCCGTTTGGTGGCTTGGTCTACGACCTGGACGACCAATGGTCGGCCTATGCCAGCTACTCGGAAATCTACAAACCACAGTCCAGCAGGATCAGCGGCCCGGCAGGAACAGGCTCGCCGCTTGAACCCATGACCGGCAAAACCTACGAAACCGGCCTCAAGGGCGAACTGTTCAACGGCGCGCTCAACGCCAGCCTGGCGGTGTACTACACCACCCGCGAAAACGAGGCGGTGCAGGACCCGAACTTCGCGGCGACCAATGCCGGTTTCTCTGGCAGTTGCTGCTACGTGTCCAATGGCAAGGTAGTGAGCAAGGGCATCGACATGGAGCTGTCCGGCGAGCTGTTGCCAGACTGGATGCTGGTGGGTGGCTACACCTTCAACCTCAATCGCAACCGCAGCGCCGACGCCCCGCTGAGCACGGTTATGCCCAAGCACCTGTTCAAGCTGTACACCACCTACCGCCTGCCGGGCATCTTCAGCGACTTCAAAGTCGGTGGTGGCGTGCAGGTGCAAAGTGCCACCTACACGTCCGGGACGGTGAACCGCTATGACAGCAATGGCGCAGTGGCGGAGCGCAATGTGCCCTTCGACTTCGATCAGAGCGGCTATGCCATCTGGAACGCACTGGTCGAGTACCGCGTCGATGACCACTGGAACGTCACGCTCAATGGCAACAACCTGTTCGACAAGAAGTACTACGAAACTGTGGGTACTTCGACCTATGGCAACTTCTACGGTGAGCCACGCAACTTCATGGTAACCCTGCGCGGCACCTATTGAGGGTCTGGAAGCGGGGCAGGGCCTGGGTTATGGTCGTAGGCTGTCCCGTTTCCTCCAGGTGTGCCCCTTGCCCGTTTTCTACTTGAGCATCAGCCTGCTGCTGTATCTGCTCGCCCTGTTTTTCGATGGCGCGCTGATGAGCGGCGCACGCCACATGCCGGCCCTGCAGATGTTGCTGTACGGGCCATGGGGCATGCCCTTCGGCTTGTACCAATGGTTTGCCAACCCGCTGCTGGCCCTGGCCATTCTTGCCCATCGGCGGTTCCGCCGCCTGGCATTGCTGGCCGGGTTGGCGGCGGCGTACCTGGCGGCCAGCAGTTTCGGCATCACCCGTCTGCCGGACAACCAGAGCTATGAGTTTCACGACCTGACCGGTTTTGGTGCTGGTTTCTATCTGTGGCTGGCGGCCATCGGGGTGTTCTGCCTGGGGCAGGCCTGGCATTGCTGGAAAGCACGTAGCGCCGACGACATGCCGGGCTGGAACTGGCTGGATGTGGCGTTGATTGCGGCGCTGGGCGTGGCGCTATATTCGGCCACGCAGATGCCATCGTTGCGCTTCCAGCCAGGCAAGGTACTGATGCCGCCGGAACAGCCGCAGTCGTTTTGATACCCGCAAGGAGGGTTTGCATGATCAAGCATTGCCTGACAGGCCTGGCACTGGCCTGCATTTTGCCGCTGGCCGTGGCGGACGATTACACGCCGGCCTACGGCCAGTGCATGGACAAGGCCTCCAGCACCGTGGCTATGAGCGAGTGCATCCAGGCCGAGACGCACGTGCAGGACCAGCGTCTGAACCGGGTGTACAAGCAATTGATGGGCAAGCTGGATGCCGGGCAGCAGAAAAGCTTGCGGGATGTGCAGCGTAAATGGCTTGCCTACCGCGATGGCAATTGCCAGTTCCATGTGCAGATCAGTGGCGGGACCATGGCGCAGCTGGAGGGAGGATCATGCATGATGGACATGACCCGCGACCGGGCTGCGGAGCTGGAACGGGTGCTCAGCCCGGGGCAGTGAGGTTGCCTGTACCGGCCTCATCGCCGGCAAGCCAGCTCCCACAGGTACAGCTCACTGGCAGAAGATGGCACTCAACCTGTGGGAGCTGGCTTGCCGGCGATGGGGCGCGAAGCGGCCCCGCTTTTACTTGCGCGGTTCGCGCAGCGCCCGGGCTTTGAGGTATTCGCGCACTTCCACGGCATCCCCGGCAAACTCGATACGCTCGGCTTTGGCCGCACGCTGGTAGGCATACATCGGGTCGTAATACTCGTTCAGCAAGCCTTCGATCCAGCCCCGGTGCAGGTCCACCGCGCCGCTGCGCTGTTGCGCTTCAAGGGCGAGGCGCAGGATCTCCGAAAGCCGCTGATAGCGCTCCCCACCCAAGCGCTTGCAGATGTTGGCCATGCTTTGCAGCATGCGCTCGGCAAACAACCGGCGGCCATCCTCTTCGCCATGCACGGCGATAAACTCGGCACTCAGGTTGACCACGTAGTCGCGCAAGATGCGCTCCACGCGGTTGGCGAAGCTGTCTTCCAGCCACACCAGGGGGTACTGCTGCATGCCTTGGTACAACTCCAGTGGCACCGTGCAGCTGCCGACAATGCGGCCTTCATCTTCCAGCACGAACTGCTCGCAGCCGCGGGCGCGCTTTTTCAGCACATCAATGGCCAGCTGGTTTTCGAAATCGATCTGCGCCGGTTGTGCAGTGGCACGCTTGCCGAAGCTGGAACCGCGATGGTTGGCGTGGCCTTCCAGGTCGAGCACGTTGTCCAGCTGGTGCAGCACATCGGTCTTGCCGGTACCGGTCAAACCGCCCACCAGTACAAAATCGCATTGCGCCACCGCCTGCTGGGTAGTCTCCAGCAGGAAGGTGCGCATGGCCTTGTAGCCACCTTTGACACGCGGGTACTGAATGCCCGCCTCATCGCGCAGCCAACCCTGCACGATCTGCGAACGCAGGCCGCCCCGGAAGCAGTACAGGTAACCTTGCGGGTGGGCCTGGGCGAACGCCACCCAAGCGTCCATCCGCGCTTGCTTGGTGGCGCCGCTGACCAGTTGGTGACCCAGGGCGATGGCGGCCGCCTGGCCCTGCTGTTTGAAGCAGGTGCCAACCTTCTGCCGCTCCTGGTCGCTCATCAGCGGCAGGTTGACCACGCCAGGGAAGGCGCCTTTGGCGAATTCGACAGGCGCGCGCATGTCCATCATCGGCACGTCGTCGAGGAACAGCTGACGGAAGTGGGTGCAGTCGGGGCGCATCAGATCACCTCGACCGCGTGGCTCTGTCGCTCGACCAGCTTGCCGATAGGCGACAGTTGCAGGCCCAGTTCGGCAGCTACGGCGAGGAACTCGGTTTCACCTTCCGGCGCAACCGCCACCAGCAGGCCGCCGCTGGTCTGCGGGTCGCACAGCAGGTGTTTCTGGTCGTCGTTGAGGGCGCCGATCTTGTGCCCGTAGCTTTCGTAGTTGCGCAGGGTCCCACCGGGGATGCAGCCCTCGGCCAGGTAGTGGTCGACACTGGGCAGACGCGGTACCGCGGCGTAGTCCAGGTGCGCGGTGAGGCCGCTGCCTTCGGCCAGCTCGACCAGGTGGCCGAGCAGGCCGAAGCCGGTGACATCGGTCATGGCCTTGACCCCGTCAAGCTTGCCGAAGCGGCTGCCGGGGGTGTTGAGGGTGCACATCCAGTCGCGGGCCAGGCCCTGGTCCTGCTCGCGCAGCTTGGCCTTTTTCTCGGCGGTGGTGAGGATGCCGATGCCCAGTGGCTTGGTCAGGTACAGCTGGCAGCCTGCAGTGGCGGTGTCGTTGCGCTTGAGGTGGCGCTTGCTGACCACACCGGTGACGGCCAGGCCGAAGATTGGCTCAGGGGCGTCGATGGAGTGGCCACCCGCCAGCGGGATGCCGGCTTCGGCGCACACGGCGCGGCCGCCGCGGATCACTTCACGGGCCACTTCTGGTGGTAGCACGTTGACTGGCCAGCCAAGGATGGCGATGGCCATCAGCGGGTCGCCGCCCATGGCATAGATGTCGCTGATGGCGTTGGTGGCGGCGATGCGGCCGAAGTCGTACGGGTCATCGACGATCGGCATGAAAAAATCGGTGGTCGAGACCACGCCGCGCTCATCGTCCAGTGCGTACACTGCTGCATCGTCGCGCGAGGCATTGCCGACCCACAGTTTAGGGTCCAGGGCCTGGGTGCCGCTTTCGGCGAGGATCACGTCCAGCACCTTGGGGGAAATCTTGCAGCCACAGCCGGCACCATGGCTGTACTGGGTCAGGCGAATCGGCTCGCTCATGTGTACCTCAGCAGGTCAAATTGTTGCGCGATTGTAGCAAAGCTGGCCTTTGTGCCCCTGCCTCTTATAATTCACAGCGTCGGCGGATTTGTCGGCATTTCCCCGCTATTGAACCGGAGAATACACATGCTCAACCGCCCCTTGGCGCTCGCCGCAGGTCTCGTGCTGTCTTGCTGTGCCGTTGCCGTTCAGGCTGCTGAAACCCTGCGGGTCAGCGCCATCCCCGACGAAGCGCCTACCGAACTGCAGCGCAAGTTCAAGCCACTGGGTGAATACCTGGCCAAGCAGCTGGGCATGGAAGTGAAGTTCGTACCGGTGGCTGATTACCCGGCGGTGGTCGAGTCGCTGGCCGCCGACCGCCTGGACCTGGCCTGGCTGGGCGGGTTCACGTTTGTCCAGGTACACCTGAAGGACCCGACTGCCACGCCGCTGGTGCAGCGTGAGCAGGACGCGCAGTTCACCTCCAAGTTCATCACTGCCAACCCCGACGTGAAGAGCCTGGCCGACCTCAAGGGCAAGTCGTTTGCCTTCGGTTCCATTTCGTCCACGTCGGGCAGCCTGATGCCGCGTTACTTCATGCTCAAGCAGGACAACATCAAGCCTGAAGCGTACTTCAGCCGTGTGGCCTACTCTGGCGCCCATGACGCCACCGTGGCCTGGGTGCAGGCTGGCAAGGTCGATGGTGGCGTGCTCAACGCCAGTGTGTGGCAAAAGCTGGTGGACGCCGGCAAGGTGGATACCAACAAGGTGAAGGTGTTTGCCACCACGCCTACCTACTTCGACTACAACTGGACCGTGCGCGGCAACATGGACCCGGCGTTGAAGGAGAAGATCAAGCAAGCCTTCCTTGGCCTCGACCCGGCCAACCCGGAGCACAAGGCGATCCTGGACCTGCAGGCTGCCAGCCGCTTCATCGAAACCAAGCCTGAGAACTACGAGGGCACCGAGCAAGCCGCACGCGAGGCCGGCCTGCTCAAGTGACTGCTTCGAATGTAGCCATCCATCTGCACGGTGCCAGCCTGCGCCATGGCCAGGTTCGCGCGCTTGATGCGGTCAGCCTGCGCATCGTGCAGGGCGAGCGAGTCGCCATCATCGGGCCGTCGGGGGCGGGCAAGTCGAGCTTGCTGCACCTGATGGCCACGGCCATCCAGCCCAGCGGCGGGCGCCTGGAGCTGCTCGGCGAGCAGCCTTGGGCGTTGTCGGCCCGGGCACGCCAGCGCCTGCGGGCGCGGGTTGGCCTGGTGCATCAGGCGCCGCCCTTGCCGCCACGCCAGCGGGTGGTGACGGCAGTACTGGCCGGCCGCCTGGGGCAGTGGGGGGTAATGCGCGGCTTGCTCAACCTGCTGTACCCCGGCGATGTACCCGGGGCACGGCAGGTTTTAGCGGAGCTGGGGCTGGCCGACAAACTGTTCGTGCAGTGTGGGCAATTGTCCGGTGGCCAGTTGCAGCGCGTGGGCATTGCCCGGGCGCTGTACCAGCGGCCGCAGGTGCTGCTGACCGATGAGCCGGTGTCGGCCATGGACCCGGTGCTGGCCGACCACAGCCTGGCCTTGCTCAACCGCCATGCCCAGGCCAACGGTGTGACGCTGGTGGCGAGCCTGCATGCCGTGGAGCTGGCGCTGGCGCATTTTCCGCGGGTGATCGGTATCCGCGAGGGGCGGGTGGTGTTTGACTGCCCGGCCGATGCGGTCACCCAACCCATGCTGGATGCGCTGTACGCCAACGAACAACTGGCTTCGCCGCCAACCCAAGGGCCGAGCCTGACCGTGCAGATTCCGCGATGCTGAAGGCCCACACCCGCGACCCGGCCCTGCTGCCGCGGTTGCTGCTGGCCTTGCTGGCCGTGGTCGTGCTGTGGCCTGGCATTCAGTTGAGCGAGTTGAACCCATGGGTACTGCTGCAAGCTGAGAACCGACAGCAGATTGCCAGTTTTACCAGCGCCTTCTGGCCACCGGCACACGATGCCGAGTTTCTTGCGTTGCTGTACGAAGCCACGCTGCAGACCCTGGCCGTGGCCACCGCCGGCATGGCGTTGGCATTGCTGCTGGCCGTTCCGGCCGGCCTTATGGCTAGCCGCGCCTTGTCGTTGCGTGCAGCCTCCCGTGGCGGGCGTGCCGGGCTTTGGTCGCGGCTGCTGCGCCTGCCGGTGCGCGGGTTGCTCATTTTTCTGCGCAGCGTGCCGGAAATTGTCTGGGCGCTGCTGTTTGTGCGCGCCGTGGGGTTGGGGCCGACGGCGGGTGTACTGGCTATCGCCATCACCTACAGCGGCATGCTCGGCAAGGTCTACGCCGAAATCTTCGAGTCGGTCGATCAGCGCCCGGCCCATGCCTTGCTGCAGGCGGGCAGTGGCCGGCTGGCGGCGTTTCTCTACGGCATCCTGCCCAATGCTGCATCTGAAGTGGTGTCGTACACCGTGTACCGCTGGGAGTGCGCGGTGCGGGCTTCTGTGGTGATGGGCTTTGTCGGTGCTGGCGGGCTGGGCCAGCAGATCGACCTGTCGATGCGCATGTTCGCCGGTGCGCAAGTGGCGAGCATGCTGCTGACGTTCCTGCTGCTGGTGATGCTGGCCGACCTGCTCAGCCGCCTGCTGCGCTGGAGGCTGGCATGAACCGCGCAATCAACCTGTTGCTGCTTGGCGCCATCGCGGTGGCGGTGGTGGCCTCATTTGCTTATCTGGAACTGGACTTGCGCGCACTGGTCGGCAATGGCGGGTTGGGGCAGATGGGCGAGTATGCCGGGCGTTTCCTGCATCCGGACCTGTCTGCCGATCACCTGAAGGCAGTGTGGCGAGGGGCGCTGGAGACCCTGGCCATGTCTGGCCTGGGCACCTTGTTGGCGATGGTACTGGGGATGCTGCTGGCGCTGCCGGCGGCGGGGCGCTTCGGCTGGCCGTTGCAGGGCGCGGCGCGGTTGTTGCTGAATGCCCTGCGGGCCATCCCTGAACTGGTGTGGGCGGCGCTGACGGTGCTGGCGGCAGGCCTTGGCCCCAATGCGGGTACCCTGGCCCTGGCGCTGCACACCGCTGGCGTGCTGGGGCGGTTGTTTGCCGAGGCGCTGGAGAACGCACCGCCAGAGCCGGCAGCGGCTATCCGCCTGCAGGGCGGCAGCCAGGTGGCGGCGTTCTGCTTTGGTACCTTGCCTAATCTATGGCCGCAATTGCTGGCCTACAGCTTGTACCGCTGGGAGAACAACATCCGCATGGCCAGCGTGCTGGGGTTTGTCGGCGCGGGTGGCTTGGGGCAGATGCTGTACACCACCTTGAGCCTGTTCCAGGAGGCCCAGGCCAGCACGGTGATCATCGGGATGCTGGTGCTGGTGTTGCTGGTGGATGTATTGAGCGATGCGTTGCGTCAGCGCTATGTGCGCGCCTGAGTGTTTGTGGGGCCGCTTAGCGGCCCATGACATTTGCTCGGTCCCTGTAGGAGCGGCCTTGTGTCGCGATAGGCTGCAAAGCAGCCCCAAAATACCTCAGGCCCCCACAACTTCAGCACACTGCGCCTCCCGCTGCATCGACTCCAGGTTCCGCTCGATCGTCTCGCAAATGGTATCCATCTGAATCTGGTGCTCACTGAACCTGAACGGGCTCTGTAAATCAGTCCCGATCCGCTCGATGGCCAGCAGCATGAACCCCACCACCGTCGATGCCAGCGGTGTGAACCAGCCCAGCGACTCCACCAGCCCCACCGGCACGATCAGGCAGAACAAGGTAATGAACAGCCGCGGAAAATACACATAAGGGTAGGGCAGCGGCGTGTTGGCAATCCGCTCCATGCCACCCTGGGCGTTGGACAGGTCCACCAGCGTCGACTCCAGCCGGGCCAGGCGAATGCTGTCCAGCCGCCCGGCCTTGTATTCCCGCGCCAGCAAGGCCGCCGAACCGCCGAGAATGTCATTGGCGAAGTTGTTCGAACGGTTGCGGCGTTCGAACTCCGCGGGCGGGATGAAGGCCATCAGCTCGTCCGGGCAGCGTTCCCCCTTCAAGTGCGCCGCCAGGCAGTTCACATAGGCGATATGCCTGCGCAGCAGGGTGGCCTTTACCGGGTTCAGGCCATCATCCGGGTCATCGATCAGGGTCAGCGTCTGCCGGGCGAAGCTGCGCGACCCGTTCACCAGCGCCCCCCACAACGTGCGCGCCTCCCACCAGCGGTTGTAGGCACTGCTGTTGCGAAAACTCACTAGCACCACCAGCGCCGAGCCCAGCAAGGTCAGCGGGATCAGCGGCAGGGTGAACTTGCTGTTGAAGAACAGCATGAAATCGATGGTGACCAGCACATCCCAGATCAGCAGCCAGAAAAGCGACCAGCCGATGTAGCCGATGGTCTTCACGACCAGGCGGTACTTGCGGGTGATGATGTCTTTCACGCGGGGTACCTCGAAACGCGGGGGATGCAGGATGGGACGTCGAGGCTCGTCGAAGGTTCGAGGGTGGAATGTTGCAAGGGATTTTGTAGCTGAAACAAAGGGAAAAATCCGACCAGCTTATGAGATGTGCCTGAATTCCTGATTTAGCTGAAAAACGACAGAGTGGGTCGCTTCAATCCTTGAATGGGTGTATCCATAAGGATACGATTGGGTGGCCACTTGATGTTTCTCGTTGAACAGACAGAAAGCTTTGCCGCTTGGCTATCGAGCTTGAGAGATTTGAGGGCCAGGCTGGCGATAGGTCGTAGGCTGGAGCGAGCAGCGGCGGGCAATCTTGGTGACTTCAAGTGGCTTGGAGGCGGTATTGGTGAGCTTCGCATCGACGTAGCTGCCGGTTATCGCGTCTATTTCACGCAAAAGGGGCAGAGGTTGGTTTTACTGCTGGTCGGCGGCGATAAGTCGACCCAAGCCGCCGACATCCTCAAAGCCAGAAAGCTCCTGAAGGAGATGAAATGAGCGAAAAATCGATCCCGTTTGATATGGCAGCCTTGTTGAGCAGCGATGAGGCAATCAGTGAATACCTTAGCCAGGTGCTATCAGATGGCGATACCGAGGAAATCATTCGAGCACTTGGCCATATCGCTCGTGCACGGGGCATGACACATATTGCTACGGAGAGTGGGCTGGGTAGAGAAAGCCTGTACAAGGCGCTGAGCCCTGGCGCGAAGCCTCGTTTTGACACTGTATTGAGGGTCATTCGTGCCTTGGGAGTGGACCTTCTCGTTCAGCCACATGCAATGACCCCCTGATCCAGCTCGGTTAAGTCAGTATTTGCTTCATCTGCACCAACGCTACCCGCGTGCCGTCCCACGCCTGCCGCTCCTCGATGCCGAACGGTGTGAAGCCCAGCTGTGGATAAAGCAGCAGGCCGGCGGTGTTGTGATTGAAGCAAGACACCCACACCTCCCGGGCAGCGTATTGCTGGCGGGCGAGGTCGATCATGGTGGCTACCAGGTAACGCGCTACGCCATGGCCACGGGCGGCAGGGGCCACGACCACATTGCCAAGGGCACACGCGCCGCCGTGTTCGGCTTTATAGAAGTTGGCGAAGGCCAGGACAGTACCGTTGCCTTCCACCACCGTGGAGCCGCTGCGTTGGGCTATGGCGTCGCTCAGCTGGGCAGGGGTGAAGGGATAGGTGGCTTTGGGGAACATGTAGAACAGTTCGTCTGGGCCCTGCGGGAAATTGCAGATGAGCGGGATGTCGTCAGGGTGGATGGGGCGGTGGGTCAGGTGCATGGCAGGTCCCTCTTGCGCTGGCGGATCGGGCCTTTTCGCGGGTGAACCCGCTCCCACAGGTACTGCACAAGACTCAAATCGTGTGCAGGCCCTGTGGGAGCGGGTTTACCCGCGAAGAGGCCATCAGCCTCACATCATAGGCCGCTTTCCATCCAACATCGCGCCCCGATTCACGGCTTGGCGGCCACCGCCACGTAGCCTTTGACCGAAGCCGGTGCCTGGGGCTTGGCCTTGTGCGCCAGCAGGTACTGATAGCGCCGCCATTCCTTGTCGATTTCGCTGAACGACATGAACACGCTGATACGGTCCTTGCCGGCCAGGTCGGGACGCTTGCCGGCGTCAATCTCGCTGGTGGGAATGATGGCGACGTTGATGCCCACCACCGTGCCGTCATCGGCAAACACGGGTCCGCCCGACATGCCCTTGGTGATCGGGCCGTCATGCACCGAGTAGAAGACACTGCCAGGGGTGCCTTCCAGGCGTACCAATGACGGCATGGCATGGCCCTTGCCCTGCATCGGCATCATGAAACTGTTGAAACCTACCGCCGTCACCGCTTCCCCTGGCACGTACTGGCGCCAGCGCGGCACGCTGCTGGCCTTGTGCTTGAAGAACACCACATCGCCGAGGCCCTCGTGGACCACGTTGCGCAGGAAGGGGGTGTGTTTGGCGGTTACTGCGTAATCCTCGTTCCACTGGATAGCACTGGCCATCAGCAACATCGGCAGGGGCGCACCTGAGGTGACCACGAAAGCCTGGCTGTAAACGGGATCTGAAACGTACGACGTTGGCACTCCATTGCACCCACTGAGCAGCATCATTGCCGCCATACAGGGCGCGATTGTTTTCATGGGTCACACAGGCGTGGAGAAATGGGAGCGCAACTATGGCCAAGTGCTATTACGCTAACAATACTTTCGGCTTATATCCGACGAATGACAGCTTAAGTGTTAATCCTGACTGCGGCCAATAGAATGGAGATATGGCTGCAGGGCGCGAAGTCATTGGGGTGCCGTCAATTATTCCGTGCCGCTCCTGCCGTGACTTTCCAAGCTGCAATCTCTACGTGAGACCAAAATTCAGGCATAAAAAAACCGACCATAAGGTCGGTTTTTTCCGGATCTTGGTGCCCCGAGGGAGACTCGAACTCCCACTCCTTTCGAAAACGGATTTTGAATCCGCCGCGTCTACCAATTCCGCCATCAGGGCGTGTGGCGCGCAGTATAGAGAGGTGCCGCTAGTCGGTCAATCGGCTTTCATGGTCAATTTTCACACATTGGGCTAAACTTCCCGGCCCTGCCGAACCGAACATCATCATGCGCGTCGCCGATTTTTCCTTCGAACTCCCTGATTCCCTGATCGCCCGCCACCCGTTGGCCGAGCGCCATGGCAGCCGTCTGCTGGTGCTCGATGGGCCGACCGGCGCGCTGGCGCACCGGCAATTCCCCGACCTGCTCGAGTACCTGCGCCCCGGCGACCTGATGGTGTTCAACAACACCCGGGTCATCCCGGCGCGGTTGTTTGGCCAGAAAGCCTCCGGCGGCAAGCTGGAAGTGCTGGTCGAGCGCGTGCTCGACAGCCATCGGGTGCTGGCACATGTGCGTGCCAGCAAAGCGCCGAAAGAAGGCGCGGTCATCCTCATCGATGGCGGTGGCGAGGCCGAAATGGTCGCGCGCCATGACACGCTGTTCGAGCTGCGCTTCACCGAAGAGGTGCTGCCACTGCTCGACCGCGTCGGCCATATGCCGCTGCCGCCCTACATCGATCGCCCCGACGAGGGCGCCGACCGTGAGCGCTACCAGACCGTGTACGCGCAGCGCGCCGGTGCGGTTGCCGCGCCCACCGCTGGCCTGCACTTCGACGAAGCGCTGCTGGACCAGATCGCCGCCAAGGGCGTGGAGCGGGCCTTCGTTACCCTGCACGTGGGCGCGGGCACGTTCCAGCCGGTGCGGGTCGACAAGATCGAAGACCACCACATGCACAAGGAATGGCTCGAAGTGGGCCAGGATGTGGTCGATGCCATCGAGGCCTGTCGCGCGCGTGGCGGCCGGGTGATCGCGGTCGGCACCACCAGCGTGCGCTCGCTGGAGAGCGCGGCGCGCGATGGCGTGCTCAAGGCCTTCAGCGGCGACACCGACATCTTCATCTACCCGGGCCGGCCGTTCCATGTGGTCGATGCCCTGGTCACCAACTTCCACCTGCCGGAGTCCACGCTGCTGATGCTGGTCTCGGCGTTCGCCGGCTACCCCGAGACCATGGCCGCCTACGCGGCGGCGGTCGAGCAGGGGTACCGCTTCTTCAGTTACGGTGATGCCATGTTCATCACCCGCAATCCGGCGCCACGCGGCCCCGAGGATCAAGCATGAGTCGCACCTGTCGAATGTCCTTCGAACTGCTGGCTACCGACGGCAAGGCCCGTCGTGGTCGCATCACCTTCCCACGTGGCACGGTGGAAACCCCGGCGTTCATGCCGGTGGGCACCTATGGCACGGTCAAGGGCATGCTGCCACGCGATATCGAGGCCATTGGCGCCGAGATGATCCTGGGCAACACCTTCCACCTGTGGCTGCGCCCGGGCACCGAGGTGATCAAGAAGCACAACGGCCTGCACGACTTCATGCAGTGGAAAGGCCCGATCCTCACCGACTCCGGTGGCTTCCAGGTGTTCAGCCTGGGCGCCATGCGCAAGATCAAGGAAGAGGGCGTGACCTTTGCCTCGCCAGTCGATGGCTCGAAGGTGTTCATGGGCCCGGAAGAGTCGATGCAGGTGCAGCGTGACCTGGGCTCGGACGTGGTGATGATCTTCGACGAGTGCACCCCGTACCCGGCCGAGCACGACGTGGCACGTACTTCCATGGAACTGTCGCTGCGCTGGGCCCAGCGCTCGAAGAACGCCCACGCCGACAACACCGCGGCGCTGTTTGGCATCGTCCAGGGCGGCATGTACCAGGACCTGCGCATGCGCTCGCTGGAAGGCCTGGAAAACATCGGCTTCGACGGCCTGGCCATTGGCGGCCTGTCGGTCGGCGAACCCAAGCACGAAATGATCAAGGTGCTGGATTACCTGCCGGGCATGATGCCTGCTGACAAACCTCGTTACCTTATGGGGGTAGGCAAACCGGAAGATCTCGTTGAGGGTGTGCGCCGCGGCGTCGACATGTTCGACTGCGTGATGCCTACGCGTAACGCACGTAACGGCCATCTGTTTGTCGATACAGGGGTGATCAAGATCCGCAATGCGTTCCATCGCCACGATGAATCGCCGCTGGATCCGACCTGTGACTGCTATACCTGCACCAACTTCTCCCGCGCCTATCTCCATCACCTGGACAAGTGCGGCGAAATGCTGAGCAGCATGCTGAATACCATCCACAACTTGCGCCATTACCAGCGCTTGATGGCCGGTTTACGCGAGGCTATTCAACAGGGTAAATTGGCCGCCTTTGTCGACGCCTTTTACGCCAAGCGCGGGCTTCCTGTACCGCCTTTGGACTGACTGTCTGCATCCACTATTAGAAAATTACATTAGGAGTGCCCAATGAGCTTCTTCATCCCCGCCGCATACGCGGACGCTGCAGCACCTGCCGCTGGCCCAGCCGGTACCGGCTTCGAGTGGATCTTCCTGGTCGGTTTCCTGGTCATCTTCTACCTGATGATCTGGCGCCCTCAGGCCAAGCGCGCCAAAGAGCAGAAGAACCTGCTCGGCAACTTGCAGAAAGGTGACGAAGTTGTCACCAACGGCGGTATCGCCGGCAAGATCGTCAAGGTTTCCGATGATTTCGTGGTGCTGGAAGTTTCCGACACTGTCGAGCTGAAGTTCCAGAAGGGCGCCATCGCGGCAACCCTGCCAAAAGGTACGCTCAAGGCTATCTGAGTTACCGGTTTTATTTTCCAGTCGGGGCGCGCAAAGCGCCCCGCGTCTTGAACGGGCGGCGTGATGCTGAACAAATACCCTCTGTGGAAATATGCACTGATCGTGCTGGTACTGGTGGTCGGTTTCATTTATTCCGCTCCTAACCTCTACCCGGATGACCCGGCGGTACAGATCAGCGGTGCCAGCTCGGCGCTGCAGGTGAGCCAGGCCGACCTCGATCGCGTCAGCAAGGCGCTGGTCGATGCCAAGATCACCGTCAAGGGCGCGAGCCTGGGTGAGAAGGGCAGCGGGCTGATCCGCCTGACCAACCAGGAAGACCAGCTGCCAGCCAAGGATGTCGTGCGCAAGGCACTGGGCGATGATTACGTCGTGGCCCTGAACCTGGCCCAGACTACCCCGCAATGGCTGCGCAACCTGGGTGCAAGCCCGATGAAACTGGGCCTGGACCTGTCTGGTGGTGTGCACTTCCTGCTGGAAGTGGACATGGACAAGGCCATGACGGCCCGCATGAAAGTCTACGAAGGCGAGGTCAAGACCTTGCTGCGCAAAGAGCGCGTCCGCTACCGCAGCCTGCCTCAGCAGGATGGCGGCATCATGCTGGGCTTCGCTGACGATGCAACCCGCGAACAGGCACGTGCCCTGATCCGCAAGAATTTCAATGATTTCGACCTGACCACCACCGAGCGCAACGACCTCGCCGTGCTGCGTCTGGCGCTGACTCAGGCCAAAGTTGCCGAGATCCGCGAATACTCGATCAAGCAGAACCTCACCACCGTCCGCAACCGTGTCAACGAGCTGGGCGTGGCTGAGCCGCTGGTGCAGCGCCAGGGCGCCAACCGTATCGTGGTCGAGCT
Source organism: Pseudomonas putida S13.1.2 (assembly GCF_000498395.2). Classification (NCBI taxonomy): domain Bacteria; kingdom Pseudomonadati; phylum Pseudomonadota; class Gammaproteobacteria; order Pseudomonadales; family Pseudomonadaceae; genus Pseudomonas; species Pseudomonas putida. Next base: position 4,052,813 of record NZ_CP010979.1, on the reverse strand, counting down.
GCCAGGCGTGCAGGACACTGCCGAAGCCAAGCGTATCCTCGGTAAAACCGCCAACCTGGAGTTCCGCTTTGGTGCCGAACCAGGTGCGTCCAAGGCCACTACCGAAGTATTCGAGTTCCGTGAAGGCGGCCGTTCTGCTCCGGTCGAGCGCGGCCTTATCATCACCGGTGACCAGGTGACCGACGCCCAGGCCAGCTTTGACGAGCACGGCCGCCCACAGGTGAACATCCGCCTGGATGGCCACGGTGGCGAGCTGATGAGCCGTGCTACGCGCAGCAACGTCGGCCGCAGCATGGCGGTGATCTTCATCGAGCAGAAGCCGGTGACCCGCTACGTGAAGCAGACCGTCGACGGCGTCGAGAAAGACGTTGCCGTACAAAGCTTCGTGGAAGAGAAAAAGATCATCAGCCTGGCGACTATCCAGTCGCCGCTGGGCAGCCAGTTCCGCATCACCGGCCTGAACGGCCAGGGCGAATCGTCCGAGCTGGCCCTGCTGTTGCGTGCCGGTGGTCTGGCCGCGCCGATGTACTTCGCTGAAGAACGTACCATTGGCCCAAGCCTGGGTGCCGACAACATCACCAAGGGTATCGATGCGTCGCTGTGGGGCATGCTGTTCGTCTCGCTGTTCATCATCGCCATCTACCGCGGCTTTGGCGTGATCGCCACCATCGCCCTGGCGGGCAACATGGTCTTGCTGCTGGCGCTGATGTCGCTGCTGGGCGCCACCCTGACGCTGCCGGGTATTGCCGGTATCGTGCTGACCATGGGTATGGCGGTAGACGCCAACGTGCTGATCTTCTCGCGTATCCGCGAAGAGCTGAAAGCCGGCATGTCGGTACAGCGCGCCATCCACGAAGGCTTCAACCGCGCCTACACCGCGATCATCGACGCCAACCTGACCAGCCTGCTGGTCGGCGGTATCCTGTTCGCCATGGGTACCGGCCCGGTCAAAGGCTTTGCGGTAACCATGTCCCTCGGGATTTTCACCTCGATGTTCACCGCCGTCATGGTGACCCGCGCAATGGTCAACCTGACCTGCGGCGGGCGTGACATCAAGAAGCTGTGGGTTTGAGGGAGCTGCGATGAAAACCATCAACTTCATGGGCGTGCGCAATGTCGCGTTCGCCATTACCGTGCTCCTCACCGTGCTGGCGCTGTTCAGCTGGTGGCAGAAGGGCCTCAACTTTGGCCTGGACTTCACCGGCGGTACGCTGATCGAGCTGACATACGAGCGCCCGGCCGACCTCAAGGCGGTGCGTGCCGAACTGGTCGACTCCGGCTTCCACGAGGCCGTGGTGCAGAGCTTCGGCGCTACCACTGATCTGCTGGTGCGTATGCCGGGCGATGACCCGCAACTGGGTAACAAGGTGGCCGCTGCCCTGCAGAAGGCCGGCGGCGACAACCCGGCCACGCTCAAGCGTGTCGAGTTTGTTGGCCCGCAGGTGGGTGAAGAGCTACGTGACCAGGGCGGCATGGGCATGCTCATGGCCTTGGGCGGCATCCTTATCTACCTGGCCTTCCGTTTCCAGTGGAAGTTCGCCGTGGGTGCGATCATCTCGCTGATCCACGACGTGGTGGTCACCCTGGGTATCCTGTCGTTCTTCCAGATCACCTTCGACCTGACGGTACTGGCGGCGGTGCTGGCCATCATCGGCTACTCGCTGAACGACACCATCGTCGTGTTCGACCGGGTGCGTGAGAACTTCCGCGTCATGCGCAAGGCCTCGCTGATCGAGAACATCAACGTTTCGACCACCCAAACCCTGCTGCGCACCATCGCCACGTCGGTTTCGACCTTGCTGGCCATTGCCGCGCTGCTGTTCTTCGGTGGCGACAACCTGTTCGGCTTCTCGCTGGCCCTGTTCATCGGTGTAATGGCTGGTACCTACTCGTCGATCTACATCGCCAACGTGGTACTGATCTGGCTGAACCTGAACAGCGAAGACCTGATCCCTCCAGTCAAGGCTGAAGGTGTGGACGAGCGCCCGTAAGGCCCCGTCCCTACGCCGTACGGCGACCAAAAGGCGCGAGTGTTGAACTCGCGCCTTTTTTATTGCTCCAAGGCTGGGAGAAGCGCGGGTTGATACCCGCTGGTACGATCAGGAGGTTCACGTGAACAAATCAATGCTGGTGGGTGCGGTGCTGGGTGCTGTCGGTGTAACAGCCGGAGGTGCTGTGGCGACCTACAGCTTGGTGAACAAAGGCCCCGAAGTCGCTCAGGTGACTGACGTGCAGCCGATCAAGCAGCAGGTGAAGACCCCGCGTGAAGTATGCAAGGACGTGGCCGTGACGCGTCAGGCGCCGGTCAAGGACCAGCACCAGATTGCCGGTACCGTGGTCGGTGCGCTGGCAGGTGGCTTGCTGGGTAACCAGATTGGCGGTGGTACCGGCAAGAAGATCGCTACCGTGGCCGGTGCGGTCGGTGGTGGTTATGCCGGTAACAAGGTGCAGGAAGGCATGCAGCAGCGTGACACCTACACCACCACGCAAACCCGCTGCAATACGGTCAATGACATCAGCGAGAAGGTGGTGGGTTACAACGTGACCTATTCCATCGGTGATCAGGTAGGCAAGGTGAAGATGGACCGCGAGCCAGGGTCGACCATTCCGCTGGACAAGAATGGCAAGTTGATCCTGAGCGAAGCTGCCCAGTGATCGATGTCGCCTGAGCCGGCCTCTTCGCGGGTGAACCCGCTCCCACACATGTAATGCGATCCCTGTGGGAGCGGGTTTACCCGCGAAGAGGCCGGCTCAGGCAATGCGAAGCTGTCAGGTATAAAAAAAGCACCCCGAGGGGTGCTTTTTGCTTTCTGGCAATCTGCGCTTAGCGCTTCATGCTCTCTGGCAGGTGCGGCTGGATAGCGGTCAGCACGGCCTTGAAGCACTTGATGTTGCCTGCAACGATGTGGCCTTTGTCGAGGAAGTCGTGGCCACCGTTGAAGTCGCTCACCAGGCCGCCGGCTTCCTGGATCAGCAGCACGCCAGCTGCCATGTCCCACTCGGCCAGGCCCGACTCCCAGAAAGCGTCGAAACGGCCAGCGGCCACGTAGGCCAGGTCCAGGCTGGCGGAGCCGGCGCGGCGGATGCCGGCGGTCTGGCCAGTCAGGGCGCGGAACATGCCCAGGTAGTTGTCCATGTCGGCCATCTGGCCATCACGGAACGGGAAACCGGTACCCAGCAGGGCGCCTTCCAGGCTGGTGCGCGAGCTTACACGCAGGCGGCGGCCATTGAGCTGGGCGCCACGGCCACGGCTGGCGGTGAATTCTTCCTGGCGTACCGGGTCGAGCACCACGGCGTGCTCAAGGCGGCCACGGTATTTGCAGGCGATGCTGACGGCGAAGTGGGGGATGCCGCGCAGGAAGTTGGTGGTACCGTCCAGTGGGTCGATGATCCACAGGTAGTCTTTACCTTCTTCGCCGGTGCCCGCGTGCATGCCCGTCTCTTCACCCTGGATGGAGTGGTTCGGGTAGGCCTTGCGCAGCGCGTCGACGATCTTCTGCTCGGCGGCACGATCAACCTCGGAAACGTAGTCCTTAGCCTCTTTCTCGTCCACCTTGATGCTATCCAGGCGTTCGATGGAGCGGAAAATCAGTTCACTGGCGCTGCGAGCGGCGCGCAGGGCGATATTCAGCATAGGCTGCATGGGCGGGTCACCTGGAGATGTTAAAGAAGAAAGCCGATCATTCTAGCAGAAAACTTTGTCGGCAGAAGTGTCACATTTGCTTTCATGGCGTTACGTCTGTCGGTTCTGTAAGATCGAAGGCCCTGATTCCTGCATCTGTGAGCACAACACCTTGCTGCAAAATATTCGTGTTGTTCTGGTCAATACCAGCCACCCCGGCAACATCGGCGGCGCTGCGCGTGCCATGAAAAACATGGGCTTGTCGCGCCTGGTGCTGGTGCAGCCGAAAGAATTCCCCGCCCTGGAAGCCAGTGCTCGTGCCTCGGGCGCCGACGATGTGCTGGCTAACGCCCAGGTGGTCGACAGCCTTGAACAGGCGCTGGTCGGCTGTAACCTGGTGATGGGTACCAGCGCCCGCGAGCGCAGCATCCCCTGGCCGTTGATTGGCCCGCGCGAGTGCGGCGCCAAGGCGGTGGAGCATGCCAAGGGTGGTGAAGAGATCGCCCTGGTCTTCGGGCGCGAACATGCCGGCCTGACCAACGAAGAACTGCAGCGATGTCACTTCCACGTGCACATTCCCTCCAACCCCGACTTCAGCTCGCTGAACCTTGCGGCCGCTGTGCAGGTGCTCTCCTACGAGGTGCGCATGGCATCGCTGGCTGCCGGTGAGGCGCCGGGCAAAGTCGAGAAGGTTGACGCCAGCGAGCTGGCGACAATGGACGAAATGGAGCTGTTCTACGACCACCTGGAGAAAACCCTGGTGGGCATCGGCTTCCTCGACCCCGAAAAACCCAAGCACCTGATGCCGCGCCTGCGCCGGCTGTATGGGCGGGTGGCGGTCGAGCGTACGGAAATGAGCATTTTGCGCGGCATCCTCACCGAGACCCAGAAAGTGGTCCGGGGCGAGCCGCATAAACGGAAGGACTGACAGATGTTCGAACGCCTGCGTGAAGATATTCAAAGCGTATTCCACCGTGACCCGGCTGCGCGCAATGCCTTCGAGGTGCTCACCTGCTACCCGGGCATGCATGCCATCTGGCTGCACCGCCTGGGCAATGCCCTGTGGAAGCGTGATTTCAAGTGGCTGGCCCGGCTGGTGTCCAACTTCGGCCGCTGGCTGACCGGTATCGAGATCCATCCCGGTGCCACCATCGGCCGGCGCTTCTTCATTGACCACGGCATGGGCATCGTCATCGGCGAAACCGCCGAGATCGGCGACGACGTCACCCTTTACCAGGGTGTGACCCTGGGGGGTACCAGCTGGAACAAAGGCAAGCGCCACCCCACCCTGGAAAACGGCGTGGTGGTGGGGGCGGGGGCCAAGGTACTGGGCCCGTTCACCGTCGGCGCCGGGGCAAAGATCGGCTCCAATGCGGTGGTGACCAAGGCCGTGCCGGCCGGCGCTACGGCGGTGGGTATCCCGGGGCGGATCATCGTCAAGAGCGAGGACACCGAAGTCGAGGCCAAGCGCAAGGCCATGGCCGAGAAGATCGGCTTCGATGCCTACGGTGTCAGCGGCGACATGCCCGACCCGGTTGCGCGTGCCATCGGGCAGATGCTCGACCATTTGCAGGCGGTCGACGAGCGGTTGGAGGGCATGTGTGGCGCCCTGACCAAGATGGGCAGCGACTACTGCGCCAAGGAGCTGCCGGCCCTGCCGGAAGATGATTTCACCGAGGTTGCCCAGGTGGCCCAGCGCGACACTCAGTCGCATTGATTGCGCCGCACTGAAGCCACGGTGACATACGGGGCGTGTGCTCACGCCCCTCGTCTGCTACAATCGCGCCCGCCTCCCCGATGCAAACCCGACTAAAGCAGTAGGTCTAATAGTTGACTTAAATGCTCGGGAATCGCATACTCGTACACATCCCGAAACTCCCGTGGTACCCAATAGCCATGCGACTGACTACCAAAGGCCGATACGCCGTGACTGCCATGCTTGACCTGGCGTTGCACGCGCAGCATGGGCCGGTGTCTTTGGCCGACATTTCCGAGCGCCAGGGCATATCCCTCTCTTATCTGGAACAGTTGTTTGCCAAGCTGCGCCGTAGCAGCCTGGTCTCCAGCGTGCGCGGTCCAGGCGGTGGCTACCAGCTGTCGCGGGGCATGGAAACCATCCAGGTGGCCCAGGTCATCGATGCGGTCAACGAATCGGTCGATGCTACCCGTTGCCAGGGGCTTGGGGACTGCCATGCCGGTGATACCTGCCTGACCCACCACCTGTGGTGCGACCTCAGCCAGCAGATCCATGAATTCCTCAGCGGCATCAGCCTGGCCGACCTCGTCATGCGCCGTGAGGTGCAGGAAGTTGCCCAGCGCCAGGACCTGCGTCGTGTCGCAGGCCGAACCGCCCAGCTGGACAAGATTGAGACGTCCGCCGTCGATTGATCCCCCAGGGACGACGAGCGACGCCACCGCCTGATAGGAGAGACAAATGAAGTTGCCGATCTACCTCGATTACTCCGCGACCACCCCGGTCGACCCACGTGTGGCCCAGAAAATGGCCGACTGCCTGCTGGTCGACGGGAACTTCGGTAACCCGGCCTCGCGCTCTCACGTCTTCGGCTGGAAAGCCGAGGAAGCGGTCGAGAACGGTCGCCGTCAGGTTGCCGAACTGATCAATGCCGATCCGCGCGAAATCGTCTGGACCAGCGGTGCCACCGAGTCCGACAACCTCGCACTCAAGGGCGTTGCGCACTTCTATCAGACCAAGGGCAAGCACATCATCACCTCCAAGATCGAGCACAAGGCGGTCCTGGATACCGCTCGCCAGCTGGAGCGTGAAGGTTTCGAAGTTACCTACCTGGAACCGGGCGAAGATGGCATCGTCACCCCGGCCATGGTAGAAGCGGTGCTGCGCGACGACACCATCCTGGTCTCGCTGATGCACGTTAACAACGAAGTCGGCTCGATCAACGACATCGCTGCGATCGGTGAACTGACCCGTGCGCGTGGTGTGCTGTTCCATGTCGACGCCGCCCAGTCGGCCGGCAAGGTCGAAATCGACCTGCAAAAGCTGAAAGTCGACCTGATGTCGTTCTCGGCGCACAAGGTCTACGGCCCGAAAGGCATCGGCGCGCTGTACGTCAGCCGCAAACCGCGTGTACGCCTTGAAGCCATCATTCACGGTGGTGGCCATGAGCGCGGTATGCGTTCGGGCACCCTGCCGACCCACCAGATTGTCGGCATGGGCGAAGCGTTCGCCATTGCCAAGCAGGAAATGGCCGCCGAAAACGTGCGTATCAAGGCCCTGAGCGACCGCTTCTTCGAGCAGGTCTCGGACCTTGAAGAGCTGTACGTCAACGGCAGCCAGACCGCCCGCGTGCCGCACAACCTTAACCTGAGCTTCAACTACGTCGAAGGCGAATCGCTGCTGATGTCGCTGAAGGACATCGCCGTATCGTCCGGTTCGGCCTGCACCTCCGCATCGCTCGAACCGTCGTACGTACTGCGCGCTCTGGGCCGCAACGACGAGCTGGCGCACAGCTCGATCCGCTTCTCCTTCGGCCGCTTCACCACCGAAGAAGAAGTCGACTACGCCGCGCAGAAAGTCTGCGAGGCCGTCAACAAACTGCGTGAGCTGTCGCCGCTGTGGGACATGTACAAAGACGGCGTTGACATCTCCAAGATCGAGTGGGCCGCCCACTAAGCAGTCGCCGGCAAGAGCGGCTCCCTGATGAGGAAGGAATTGCACCATGGCATACAGTGAAAAGGTCATCGACCACTACGAAAACCCGCGCAACGTCGGCAAGATGAATGCCGAAGACCCGGACGTTGGCACCGGCATGGTCGGCGCCCCGGCTTGCGGCGACGTCATGCGCCTGCAGATCAAGGTCAACGAGCAGGGCGTCATTGAAGACGCCAAGTTCAAGACCTACGGCTGCGGTTCGGCCATCGCTTCCAGCTCCCTCGCCACCGAGTGGATGAAGGGCAAGACCCTGGACGAAGCCGAAACCATCAAGAACACCCAGCTGGCCGAAGAACTGGCGTTGCCGCCGGTCAAGATCCACTGCTCGGTACTCGCTGAAGATGCCATCAAGGCAGCTGTACGCGATTACAAGCAGAAGAAAGGCTTGATCTAAGTCGCCTGTTGCAAGGTAAGGAGTCCTGATGGCTATCAGCATGACAGAAGCCGCCGCCAACCACATTCGCCGCTCCCTTGAAGGGCGCGGCAAAGGTGAAGGCATTCGCCTGGGCGTGCGCACCACCGGTTGCTCGGGCCTGGCCTACGTGCTGGAGTTCGTCGACGAACTGGCGGGCGAAGACCAGGTGTTCGAGAACCACGGCGTGAAGGTGATCATCGATCCCAAGAGCCTGGTCTACCTCGACGGCACCGAGCTGGATTTCGTCAAGGAAGGGTTGAACGAAGGCTTCAAGTTCAACAACCCCAACGTGCGCGGTGAGTGTGGCTGCGGCGAAAGCTTCAACGTTTGAGGCTGGCTGTGGGTACTCCTTGTCATTACGCATTGTTTGACCTCCAGCCAAGCTTCCGCCTGGATCTGGACAAGCTGGCCACTCGCTATCGCGAGCTGGCCCGCGAAGTCCATCCCGATCGCTTTGCCGACGCCTCCGAGCGTGAGCAGCGCGTAGCGCTGGAAAAGTCCGCCGCCCTCAACGACGCCTACCAGACGCTGCGTAGTGCGCCGCGTCGCGCCCGCTATTTGCTGGCCATCAGCGGCCACGAAGTGCCCCAGGAAGTCACGGTCCACGACCCGCAGTTCCTGTTGCAGCAGATGCAGTGGCGTGAAGAGCTCGAAGAGCTGCAGGACGAAGCCGACCTTGACGGTGTCGCTGTGTTCAAGAAGCGCCTGAAGGCCGCGCAGGACACACTGAACGAGGACTTTGCCGCCTGCTGGGACGCCCCAGGCGAGCGCGACCAGGCCGAGCGCCTGATGCGCCGCATGCAGTTCCTCGACAAGCTCGCCCAAGAAGTGCGCCAGCTGGAAGAGCGCCTCGACGATTAACCCGGTGCTGCCCGTGATGGCACCTAAGGTATTCAGATAAGCATGGCCCTACTGCAGATTGCCGAACCCGGTCAAAGCCCTCAGCCGCACCAGCGCCGCCTGGCGGTGGGGATCGACCTGGGTACCACCAACTCACTGGTTGCTGCACTGCGCAGCGGCCGTAGCGAGCCCCTGCCTGATGCGCAGGGTAACGTCATTCTGCCGTCCGCGGTGCGCTACCTCGAAGGGCGCAACGAAGTGGGGCAGGCTGCGCGTGATGCCGCCTCCAGCGACCCGCTGAACACCGTGCTGTCGGTCAAGCGCCTGATGGGGCGCGGCCTGGCCGACGTCAAGCAACTGGGCGAGCAGCTGCCGTACCGCTTTGTCGGTGGTGAGTCGCACATGCCGTTCATCGACACCGTGCAGGGGCCGAAAAGCCCGGTGGAAGTGTCCGCCGATATCCTCAAGGTGCTGCGCGAACGCGCCGAAGCGACCCTGGGTGGCGAGCTGGTAGGTGCGGTGATTACCGTGCCGGCCTATTTCGACGACGCCCAGCGCCAGGCCACCAAGGACGCTGCGCGCCTGGCCGGCCTGAACGTGCTGCGCCTGCTCAACGAGCCGACCGCAGCAGCTGTGGCCTATGGCCTGGACCAGAACGCCGAAGGCGTGGTGGCCATCTATGACCTGGGCGGCGGTACCTTCGATATTTCCATCCTGCGCCTGACTGCGGGTGTATTCGAAGTGCTGGCTACCGGTGGCGACACTGCCCTGGGCGGTGACGATTTCGACCACGCCATTGCCGGCTGGATCATCGAACAGGCTGGCCTGTCGTCCGACCTGGACCCGGCTACCCAGCGTGCGTTGCTGCAAACCGCCTGCGCCGCCAAGGAAGCCCTGACCGACACCGACGTGGTCAGCGTCAGCCATGGCAGCTGGCAGGGCGATCTGAGCCGCACTGCCTTCGAAGCCATGATCGAGCCATTGGTTGCCCGCAGCCTCAAGGCCTGCCGTCGCGCCGTGCGCGACAGTGGCGTCGAGCTTGAAGAAGTCAGTGCCGTGGTCATGGTGGGTGGTTCTACCCGTGTCCCGCGTGTGCGTGAAGCCGTGGGCGCGCTGTTTGGCCGCGCCCCGATGACCTCGATCGACCCTGACCAGGTGGTGGCCATTGGCGCCGCCATCCAGGCCGACACCCTGGCTGGCAACCGCCGCGAAGGTGGCGAGTTGTTGCTGCTTGATGTCATTCCGCTGTCGCTGGGTCTTGAGACCATGGGCGGGCTGATGGAAAAGGTGATCCCGCGCAACACCACCATTCCGGTGGCGCGTGCCCAGGAGTTCACCACGTATAAAGATGGCCAGTCGGCCATGATGATCCACGTCCTGCAAGGCGAGCGTGAGCTGATCAGCGACTGCCGCTCGCTGGCGCGCTTCGAGCTGCGCGGTATCCCGGCGATGGTGGCCGGCGCTGCAAAAATTCGCGTCACCTTCCAGGTGGATGCCGACGGCTTGCTCAGCGTTGCGGCCCGCGAACTGGGTTCGGGCGTGGAAGCCAGCATTCAGGTCAAGCCGTCCTACGGCCTGACCGACGGCGAAATCGCCCGCATGCTCAAGGATTCCTTCGAACACGCAGGTTCCGACAAGCAGGCCCGCCAGTTGCGTGAGCACCAGGTGGACGGCGAGCGCCTGCTCGAAGCGGTACAGGGCGCCCTGGACGCCGACGGTGAACGCCTGCTCAGCAGTGACGAGCGCGACGCCATTGCATTCCAGATGCAAGAACTACGTGATTTGCTGGCCGGCACCGGTGGCGCAGCCATCGAGCAACAGACCAAGCGTCTGTCGCAGGTGACCGACGCATTTGCCGCCCGTCGCCTTGATTCGACGGTCAAAGCCGCACTGGCCGGGCGCAACCTGAATGAGATCGAGGAGTAACCGATGCCGCTGGTGACATTCCTGCCGCATGAGAAGTTCTGCCCAGAAGGGCTGACCGTGGAGGTCGAGCCCGGGACCAACATCCTGGAACTGGCCCACGACCATCACATCGAGATGGAAAGCGCCTGCGGCGGCGTCAAGGCCTGCACCACTTGCCACTGCATCGTGCGCAAGGGCTTCGATTCGCTCGAAGAAGCCGACGAGCTGGAAGAGGACATGCTGGACAAGGCATGGGGCCTGGAACCGCAGTCGCGCCTTGGCTGCCAGGTGGTCGTGGGTGATACCGACCTGACCATCGAGATCCCCAAGTATTCGCTCAACCACGCTGCCGAAGCACCGCACTGAGGTCCTGTACATGAGCTTGAAATGGGTTGATGTACTTGAGATCGCCATCCAGCTTGCAGAAAGCAAGCCTGAGGTCGATCCTCGTTATGTGAATTTCGTGGACCTGCACCGCTGGGTGCTGGCATTGCCAGAATTCAGCGACGATCCGTCACGCGGCGGTGAGAAAGTGCTCGAGGCAATCCAGGCTGCCTGGATCGACGAAGCCGACTAAGCGTCACTTGCAGGTTAGGCAATCCCCTGAAACCCGCGTATAATTCGCGGGTTTAATTTTTCGTAACACTCATATTCTGGAGTTTTCCATGGCTGTTCAACGTACTTTCTCGATCATCAAGCCTGACGCAGTTGCCAAAAACGTCATCGGCAAGATCACTACCCGCTTCGAAGAAGCCGGCCTGAAAATCGTTGCCTCGAAAATCAAGCAACTGTCCAAAGCCGAAGCCGAAGGCTTCTACGCTGAGCACAGCGAGCGCGGCTTCTTCGGTGACCTGGTTGCCTTCATGACTTCCGGCCCGGTTGTTGTTCAGGTTCTGGAAGGCGAAAACGCCATCGCTCTGAACCGTGAGCTGATGGGCGCTACCAACCCTAAAGAAGCTGCTGCCGGCACCATCCGTGCTGACTTCGCCGAGTCGATCGACGCCAACGCCGTTCACGGTTCGGACTCCGAAGCTGCTGCTGCTCGCGAAATCGCTTACTTCTTCGCTGCTACCGAGGTAACCACTCGCTAAGCGAAAGCTTACGGGTGAGGGTGAATCCATGACGACATCTACTGGCAAAATCAACCTGTTGGGGCTGACCCAGCCGGAAATGGAACAGTTCTTCGACTCAATCGGGGAAAAGCGCTTCCGTGCCGGCCAGGTGATGAAATGGATTCACCATTTTGGCGTGTCCGACTTTGCGGCCATGACCAACGTAGGCAAGGCCTTGCGCGAAAAGCTCGAGGCCGTTGCCGAGATTCGCCCTCCGGAAGTGGTCAGTGAAGACATTTCCGCCGACGGCACCCGCAAATGGGTGATCCGCGTTGCCTCCGGCAGCTGCGTCGAGACCGTCTATATTCCTACCGACGACCGCGGCACCCTGTGCGTATCGTCGCAAGCCGGCTGTGCCCTGGACTGCAGCTTCTGCTCCACCGGCAAGCAAGGCTTCAACAGCAACCTCACTGCCGCCGAAGTCATCGGCCAGGTGTGGCTTGCCAACAAATCCTTCGGGACCGTTCCTGCCAAAGTCGACCGCGCTATTACCAACGTGGTCATGATGGGCATGGGCGAGCCCTTGCTGAACTTCGACAACGTCATCGCCGCCATGAAAATCATGATGGATGACCTGGGCTATGGCATTTCCAAGCGTCGCGTCACCCTGTCCACCTCGGGCGTGGTACCGATGATCGACGAACTGGCCAAGCACATCGACGTGTCGTTGGCCCTGTCGCTGCACGCACCTAACGACGAACTGCGCAACAAGCTGGTGCCGATCAACAAGAAGTACCCGCTGAAAGTGTTGCTGGAGTCGTGCATGGGCTACATGTCCACCCTGGGTGGCAAGCGTGTGCTCACCGTCGAGTACACCCTGCTCAAGGACGTCAACGACCAGCCTGAGCATGCCGCGCAAATGATCGAGTTGCTGCGCGATGTGCCGTGCAAGATCAACCTGATCCCGTTCAACCCGTTCCCGCATTCGGGCTACGAGCGGCCGAGCAACAACGCCATTCGTCGCTTCCAGGACCTGCTGCACCACGGTGGCTTCAACGTCACCACCCGTACCACCCGTGGCGAAGACATCGATGCCGCCTGTGGCCAGCTGGTCGGCCAGGTCAATGACCGTACCCGTCGCAGTGAGCGCTACATCGCCGTACGCCAGCTTTCCGCGGACGTCGAGCTGCAAGACAGCGCCGCCAGCCACTGACCGGGACCTTGCCCATGAGCCTGCGCGCTGCGCTGTCGATCCTTGCGCTTTTGCTGCTGGCCGGCTGCGTGTCGGGCGGCGCGGGCGACCCCCTGGCCAGCCGCCAGGGCAGGGCGGACGCGGGGCGGGCGTATGTGCAGCTTGGCCTGGGTTATTTGCAACAGGGTTTGACCGGGCAGGCCAAGGCGCCGCTGGGCAAGGCCCTGGCCCTGGACAGCCGTGATGCCGACGCGCACGCCGCCCTGGCGCTGGTGTTCCAGGCCGAAGGTGAGCCGCTGCTGGCCGAAGCGCACTTTCGCAAGGCCCTGCAGGCCCGCACTGGCGATACGCGAATCCGCAACAACTACGGCAGTTTCCTTTATGCTCAGGGGCGATTTGCCGAGGCCAAGCAGATGTTTCGCCTGGCCAGTAGCGATACCCTGTATCCTGAGCGCTCACGCGTGTACGAGAACCTGGGCCTGACGGCTCTGAAGCTTGAGCGCCGCGATCAGGCGCACGCGTATCTGCTCAAAGCGTTGCAACTCAACCAGCGGCAACCGAAAGCGTTGCTGGAAATGGCTGAGTTGTCCTACGAAAACAGGCATTATGTGCCGGCCCGGGACTACTACGATCGTTTCAGCCAGTTGAGCGACCACGATGCCCGTAGCCTGCTGCTGGGTAGCCGCCTTGCCAGGGTGTTCGACGAGCAGGGCACACTGGCCGAGCTGGGCCAGCAATTACAACGACTTTATCCCGGTACGCCGGAATATCAGCAATACCTGTCGGAGCAACGATGAACGCCGCGCATCCCGAAGTAGCAGTAGCGCCTGGCCAGAACCCCGGTGAGCTTTTGCGCCTGGCCCGTGAGAAACGGGACTGGTCTCAAGCCGAGGTGGCCCGCAAGCTCAACCTCACTGTCAGTTCGTTGAACCATGTGGAAACCGGCGCCTTCGACAAGCTGCCCGGGCACACCTTCGCCCGTGGCTATATCCGCGCCTATGCCAAGTTGATGGACCTTGACCAGGCCACCCTGGTAGAAGCCTTCGACCGCTACACCGGTACCCACGCCAAAGGCAGCGATGTGCACTCGCTGGGGCGTATCGAAGAGCCAGTACGCCTGTCGCACAATATTCTGCGCGGCGTCAGCCTGCTGTTGCTGGTGGCCGTGGTCGGCGGTGGCTTCGTCTGGTGGCAGGACCAGGGCAGCCTGCGTGGCAAGGACCTGGCCAAGATGGCCCTGGAGCACGTCGAAGTCGAAAGCGCCGACGGCACCACCCAGATTCACCCGCTCGACGAGCCTGAAGACCAGGCTGTTACCGCAGGCCAGCAGCCCGAAAGCGCGCCGCTGGCACTGGAGCATGGCACTGCCGAGCAGCCTGCCGCGGCCGCAGAACAGGCTCCGGCAAACCCGGCGCCAACGGCTGCCGCAGCACCCGCCCAGCAGGTGCCTGTGCAACCTGCAGCCAGCGTAGCGCCTGCTCCGGCAGCACCGGCTACCCCTGCACCGGCCGCCGTCGCGCCTGTAGCACCTGCAGCCGCCGTGGCCGCTGCCGAGCCAGCCGCAGTACCGGCAGGCAGCGCCAAGGTCGCCATCCAGTTCACCGCCGATTGCTGGACCCAGGTCTCCGATGGCAACGGCAAGGTGCTGTTCAGCGCCGTCAAGCGCAAGGGGGACAACCTCGAGCTGACCGGCAAGCCGCCGTTCGCGGTGCGTCTGGGCTTTGCCCGTGGCGCCCAGGTCAGCTACAACGGCCAGGCCGTCGATGTTGCCCCGTTCACCAGTGGCGAGACTGCTCGCCTGAAGTTGGGACAGTAAGTCATGCACGGCGAATCTCCGATCAAACGTCGCGAATCCCGCAAAATCTGGGTCGGCAATGTGCCGGTGGGTGGTGATGCACCTATCGCGGTGCAGAGCATGACCAACACCGACACCAACGATGTCGCCGCCACCGTGGCGCAAATCCAGCGCCTGGTCGATGCCGGCGTGGACATCGTGCGGGTTTCGGTGCCGGACATGGACGCGGCCGAGGCGTTTGGCAAGATCAAGCAACTGGTCAGCGTGCCGCTGGTCGCCGACATCCACTTCGACTACAAGATCGCCCTGCGCGTGGCCGAACTGGGCGTCGATTGCCTGCGTATCAACCCGGGCAACATCGGCCGCGAAGACCGTGTACGCGCCGTGGTCGACGCTGCCCGCGACCGTGGTATCCCGATCCGTATCGGCGTTAACGCCGGTTCTCTGGAAAAGGACCTGCAGAAGAAGTACGGCGAACCGACCCCGGCGGCGCTGGTCGAGTCGGCCCTGCGCCACGTCGAGCATCTGGACCGCCTGGACTTCCAGGACTTCAAGGTCAGCGTCAAGGCCTCCGACGTGTTCATGGCCGTCGAAGCCTACCGCCTGCTGGCCAAGCAGATCGTGCAGCCGCTGCACCTGGGTATCACCGAAGCCGGGGGCCTGCGTTCGGGGACGGTGAAATCCGCCGTCGGCCTCGGTATGCTGCTGGCCGAGGGCATCGGCGATACCATCCGGATCTCGCTGGCGGCCGACCCGGTCGAAGAAGTGAAAGTCGGCTACGACATCCTCAAGTCGCTGCACCTGCGTTCGCGTGGCATCAACTTCATCGCCTGCCCGAGCTGCTCGCGGCAGAACTTCGATGTGGTCAAGACCATGAACGAGCTGGAAGGGCGCCTGGAAGACCTGCTGGTGCCGCTGGACGTGGCGGTGATCGGTTGTGTGGTCAACGGCCCCGGTGAAGCCAAGGAAGCCCATGTGGGGTTGACCGGCGGCACGCCGAACCTGATCTACATCGACGGCAAGCCGGCGCAGAAACTGACCAATGACAACCTGGTCGATGAGCTGGAAAGGCTCATCCGTCAGAAAGCGGCCGAAAAGGTCGAAGCCGACGCGGCGCTGATCGCCCGTGGCTGACACACAGAATTCGTAAGGACTTTTCGTGAGCAAATCGCTGCAAGCCATCCGTGGCATGAACGACATCCTGCCAGAACAGTCGCCACTGTGGCGCTACTTCGAAGGCACCGTGGCCGGTCTGCTGGACACCTACGGGTACAGCCAGATCCGCACGCCGATCGTCGAGTTCACCGAGCTGTTCAAGCGCTCGATCGGTGAAGTGACCGACATCGTCGAAAAAGAGATGTACACCTTCGAGGACCGTAACGGCGATTCGCTGACCCTGCGTCCCGAAGGCACCGCCGCTTGCGTCCGTGCCGTGCTGGAGCATGGCATCACCGGCAACGGCCAGGTGCAAAAACTGTGGTACATCGGCCAGATGTTCCGCCACGAGCGCCCACAAAAGGGCCGCTACCGCCAGTTCCACCAGATTGGCGTGGAAGTGTTCAACCTGGATGGCCCGGACATCGATGCCGAGCTGATCATGCTGACCTGGCGCCTGTGGGGCCTGCTGGGCATCCAGGACGCGGTCAAGCTGGAGCTCAACAGCCTGGGTACCAGCGAAGCCCGCGCGCGCTACCGTGACGCGCTGGTCGAGTTCCTCTCGGCGCGCCTGGAGCAACTGGACGAAGACAGCCAGCGCCGCCTGAAGAGCAACCCGCTGCGCATCCTCGACAGCAAGGACCAGAACACCCAGGCGGTGCTGGTGGGTGCGCCGAAGCTGGAAGATTACCTGGACGAAGCCTCGCGCGTGCACTTCGAGGGCCTCAAGGCTCGCCTGGACGCCGCCGGCATTCCGTTCGTGATCAATACCAAGCTGGTGCGTGGCCTGGACTACTACAGCAAGACCGTATTCGAGTGGGTCACCGACAAGCTCGGCGCCCAGGGCACCGTGTGCGCCGGTGGCCGCTACGACGGCCTGGTCGAGCAAATGGGCGGCAAGCCGACCACTGGCGTCGGTTTCGCCATGGGTATCGAGCGCCTGATCCTGCTGCTGGAAACCCTGGGCAAAGTGCCGGCGTCCATCAACCGCCAGATCGACGTTTACCTGTGCGCCTTTGGCGAGCAGGCCGAGCTGGCTGGCCTGCGCCTGTCCGAAACCCTGCGCGACCGCTTGCCGGGCCTGCGCCTGGCGGTGAACGCGGGCGGTGGCAGCTTCAAGAGCCAGTTCAAGAAAGCCGACAAGAGCGGGGCGCTGTTCGCCCTGATCCTCGGTGACGAGGAACTGGCCAGGCAAGAAATCGGCTTCAAGCCGCTGCGTGGCCAGGGCGAACAACAGAACATTGCCTGGGATGCTCTTGCAGAGCACCTGGAAACCGCGATCGCGCAAGCGTAACGCGGTTCAACAAGCGAATAGGCGAAAAGGAGTATTGGGGTGTCGAGTACCGATGATGATGACCTGGCAGGGGTCAAGGACTGGTGGAACCGCAACGGCAAGCCGCTGCTGACTGGCGCATTGCTGGCGGGCGTTGTGGTGTTGGGCTGGAATACCTGGCACAAATACCAGAACAACCAGTCGCAAGGTGCCTCGCAGCTGTATCAGGCGTTGCTTGAAACCAGCCTGACGCCGACTGGCCAGCCAGACGCCACCAAGGTTGCGGAACTGGCCGGCAAGCTCAAGAGCGAGTTTGGCGGTACCGCCTATGCCCAGTACGGCAGCCTGTTCGTGGCCAAGGTCGCGGTCGAGAGCGGCAAGCTCGACGACGCCGCTGCCGAGCTCAAAGGCGTGCTGGACAAGCCGGCCGACGTGACCCTGGGCGAGATTTCGCGCCAGCGTCTGGCACGCGTGCTGGCAGCCCAGAACAAGGCCGAGGATGCCCTCAAGCTGCTCGACGGCGACGCCGACAAAGCCTTCCTGGCCAGCCGTGAAGAGTTGAAGGGTGACCTGCTGGTACAGCTGGGCCGCGCCGACGACGCGCACAGCGCTTACGAAAAAGCCAAGGCTGCGCTGTCCGATGAGGCGGCGGTCGGTGGCCTGCAATTGAAGCTGGATGACCTGGCTAAAGGGGACGCGTAAGTGATCGGTTGGAAACATGCAGCAGTGCTGACCCTGGCCGTACTGGCCGCCGGTTGCAGCAGCAACAGCAAGAAGGAACTGCCCCCGGCCGAGCTGACCAAGTTCACCGAGGAAGTGGTGCTGAAGAAGCAGTGGAGCCGTTCGATCGGTGACGGCCAGGGTGAGACCTACAACACCCTGGTACCGGCTATCGAGAACGACCGTATCTACGCCTCCGACGTCAATGGCGAAGTCTTCGCCCTCGACCGCATCACCGGTGACGTGGTGTGGAAGAAGGACCTGGAGCTGCAGGTTTCCGGCGCGGTTGGCGTGGGCTACGGCCTGGTCATGCTCGGCACCCTCAAGGGTGAAGTCATCGCCCTGGACTCCAGCACCGGTGAAGAGCGTTGGCGCTCGCGCGTGACCAGCGAAGTGCTGGCCCCGCCTGCCAACAACGGTGACGTGGTCGTGGTGCAGACCCAGGACGACCGCCTGATCGGCCTGGACGCCACCACTGGCGACCGCCGCTGGATCTACGAGAACTCCCCGGCCGTGCTGACCCTGCGTGGCACCGGTGCACCGATCGCCACCAACCGCCTGGCCGTCGCCGGCCTGTCCACCGGCAAGGTGGTCGCGGTAGACATCAACAACGGTGTGCCGGTGTGGGAAAGCCGCGTGGCCATCCCTAAGGGCCGTTCCGAGCTGGACCGTGTGGTTGATATCGACGGCGGCTTGCTGCTGTCTGGTGGTACCCTGTATGTCAGCACCTACCAGGGCCGTGTAGCGGGCCTGGACCTGGAAAGCGGCCGCGAGCTGTGGCAGCGCGATGCTTCCAGCTATGTGGGTGTCGCCCAGGGCTTCGGTAACGTCTACGTCAGTGAAGCCTCAGGTACCGTGGAAGGCGTGGATGAGCGCTCTTCCAGTGCCTTGTGGAGCAACGACAGCATGGCTCGCCGCCAGTTGACCGCGCCTGAAGTGTTCAGCAGCTACGTGGCTGTGGGTGACTTTGAAGGTTACCTGCACCTGCTGAGCCAGGTGGATGGCCGCTTCGTCGGCCGTGAGCGTATCGACAGCGATGGCCTGCGCGCCCGCCCACTTGTGGTCGGCGACACCATCTATGTCTTCGGCAACAGCGGCAAGCTCGAGGCACTGACCATCCGCTGAAGCTATGCTTGAAGCCTTGGCGGGTTTCAAGCCGCGGCGTAGGAAACGCCGCCCAAACTCCGGCCGCTGCCTTGCAGCGGCCTTTGCATTTTCAAGAATTCGAGAGTGGAGAGCCGATGGTTCCCGTAATTGCCCTGGTGGGCCGCCCGAACGTCGGCAAATCCACCATGTTCAACCGCCTGACCAAAACCCGCGATGCCATCGTGGGTGACCTGTCGGGCCTGACCCGTGACCGCCAGTATGGTGATGCCAGCTGGCAGGGTCGTTCGTTCATCCTGATCGACACCGGCGGTATTACCGGTGACGAAGTGGGCATGGACGAAAAAATGGCCGAGCAGTCGCTCATGGCCATCGAAGAAGCCGACTACGTGCTGTTCCTGGTCGATGCCCGCGCCGGTATGACCGCCGCCGACCAGATGATTGCCGAGCACCTGCGCAAGCGTAACAAGTCGGCGATTCTGGTCGCCAACAAGATCGACAACATCGACCCTGATGTTGCGCGCGCCGAGTTCTCGCCGATGGGCATGGGCAACGCCATTCCGGTGGCAGGCTCCCAGGGCCGTGGTATCAGCGCCCTGATGGAAGCCGTGCTTGGCCACCTGCCGCGTGATGCCGAGGAAGAAGCCCTCGACCAGGACGTCGCCGAAGGCGAGGAGGCCGTGCGCATTCCTGGCCCGAGCGAGAAGGATGGCATCAAGATCGCCATCATCGGCCGCCCGAACGTCGGCAAGTCGACCCTGGTCAACCGCATGCTCGGCGAAGAGCGTGTGGTGGTCTACGACGAGCCGGGTACTACCCGTGACAGTATCTACATCCCGTTCGAGCGTGATGGTGACAAGTACACCTTCATCGACACCGCCGGGGTGCGTAAGCGCGGCAAGATCCACGAGGAAGTCGAGAAGTTCTCGGTGGTCAAGACGCTGCAGGCGATCAAAGACGCCAACGTCGTCATCTTCGTGATGGACGCCCGTGAAGGGGTGGTCGACCATGACCTGAACCTGCTGGGCTTCGCCCTCGAGGCCGGCCGCGCCATCGTCATCGCGCTGAACAAGTGGGATGGCATGGAGCCGGGTGAGCGCGCCTACGTGAAGACCGAACTGGAGCGCCGGCTGTTCTTCGTTGACTTCGCCGATATCCACTTCATCTCCGCCTTGCACGGCACCGGTGTGGGCAACCTGTACAAGTCGGTGCAGGCCGCGTTCACCTCGGCTGTGACCCGCTGGCCAACCAGCCGCCTGACGCAGATCCTCGAAGATGCTGTCAGCGAGCACCAGCCACCGCTGGTCAACGGCCGCCGCATCAAGCTGCGCTATGCCCACCTCGGTGGTGCCAACCCGCCGCTGATCGTGATCCACGGCAACCAGACCGAGAGCATTCCCAAGTCGTACTCGCGTTACCTGGAAAACACCTACCGCCGTGTGCTGAAGCTGGTCGGTACGCCGATCCGCATCGAGTACAAGGGTGGTGAGAACCCGTACGAGGGCAAGAAGAACACCCTCACCGACCGCCAGGTCAACAAGAAGCGCCGCTTGATGTCGCACCACAAGAAGGCCGAGAAGAAGCGCCGCGACAAGCGCTGATTCCGCATCAGCTTCTTCGCGGGCTTGCCCGCTCCCACAGGTCCTCCACAGATTTTGAATATTGTGCAGCACCTGTGGGAGCGGGTTCACCCCGAAGAGGCCCTTTGATCCAAAGCAATCCCGCTATTGTTTCAACCTTTTTCCTGACTGCTTGATCCGCTATGCTCGGACTCCACCCCGTGCCGGATACACCCCAGGAAAGAGGGCTCCATGATCCGCAGCAAACTGCCGAATGTCGGCACGACCATCTTCACCACCATGTCCCAGCTCGCCGTGCAGACTGGCGCGCTCAACCTGTCCCAGGGTTTCCCTGATTTCAACGGCCCGCAGGCCCTGCTCGATGCAGTGGGCCGGCATGTGGCTGCCGGGCACAACCAGTATTCGCCAATGACCGGTCTGCCGGCTTTGCGCCAGCAGGTGGCGGCCAAGGTGGCGCGGCTGTATGGCGCACAGGTGGATGCCGACCAGGAAGTGACCATCACCCCCGGTGCCACCGAGGCGATCTTCTGTGCCATCCAGGCGGTGGTCCACGCCGGTGACGAGGTCATTGTCTTCGACCCGTGCTACGACAGCTACGAGCCGTCGGTGGAACTGGCCGGTGGCCGCTGCGTGCATGTGCAGCTGAGCGACGGCGACTTCCGTATCGACTGGCAGAAGTTCAGCGATGCCCTGAGCCCGCGCACCCGCATGGTCATCCTCAATTCGCCGCACAACCCCAGTGGCGCTCTGATCACTCGCGAAGACCTTGAGCAGTTGGCAACGCTGATTGCTGACCGCGATATCTACCTGGTCAGCGATGAGGTCTACGAGCATCTGGTTTACGACGGTGTTCGCCACGCCAGCGTGCTGGCCCACGAGCAGTTGTATCAACGTGCCTTTGTGGTCAGTTCGTTCGGCAAGACCTACCACGTGACCGGCTGGAAGACCGGCTATGTGATCGCGCCGCCGGCGTTGAGTGCAGAGCTGCGCAAGGTGCATCAGTACGTCAACTTCTGTGGCGTGACGCCGCTGCAGTGCGCCCTGGCCGACTTCATGGCCGAGCACCCTGAGCATATCGATGAACTGCCGGCTTTCTACCAGGCCAAGCGCGACCTGTTCTGCGGATTGCTGGAAGGCTCACGCTTCGACTTTACCCGCACGGCGGGCACTTATTTCCAGCTGGTGGACTACTCGCAGATCCGCCCGGACCTGAACGATATCGACATGTCGCTATGGCTCACCCGCGAGCACGGCGTGGCGAGCATCCCGGTATCGGTGTTCTACCAGCAACCCATCCCCGAGCAACGCCTGGTACGCCTGTGCTTTGCCAAACGTGAGGAGACGCTGCGTCAGGCAGCGGAACGACTATGCGCGATCTGAGCACACTGCCCAACCTGAAAGTCGCCCTGGTGCAAACGACCCTGGCCTGGCACGACCGCGAGGCCAACTATGCACACTTCGAGGTGCTGCTGGAGCAGGTGGGGGAGGTGGACCTGGTGATCCTGCCAGAAATGTTCACCACCGGCTTCTCGATGCAGTCCGAAAGCCTGGCCGAGCCGGAAAACGGCCCGACCTACAAATGGCTCAAGGCCCAGGCGAAGAAGTGCAACGCGGTGATTACCGGCAGCGTGATCATCCAGGCCGCCGATGGCAGCCACCGCAACCGCCTGTTGTGGGCCCGGCCGGACGGCGAGATATTGCACTACGACAAGCGCCACTTGTTCCGCATGGCCGGTGAGCACAAGCACTACACCCCAGGCGAACGCCAGGTGCAGTTCGAGCTCAAGGGCTGGCGGATTCGCCCGTTGATCTGCTATGACCTGCGCTTCCCGGTGTGGAGCCGTGACGCCCAGGACACTGACCTGCTGCTGTACACCGCCAACTGGCCGGCTGCGCGCCGCCAACACTGGAACCGCCTGTTGCCGGCGCGGGGCATCGAGAACCTGTGCTATGTGGCGGCAGTGAACCGGGTGGGCACGGACGGCAAGGGCTTTGCCTATTCGGGCGACAGCCAGGTGCTGGACTTCCAGGGCGAGAGCCTGCTTAGTGCAGGCGAGGCAGACGGGGTGTTTACAGCCGTGTTGAGTGCGCCGGAACTGGCGGCGTACCGGGCCAAGTTCCCGGCCAACCTGGATGCCGATACCTTCGAACTCCACTGACAGCCTGTACCGGCCTCTTCGCGGGTAAACCCGCTCCCACAGGTACTGCACAGTCTTCGTAATCTGTGATGATCCTGTGGGAGCGGGTTTACCCGCGAAGAGGCCGGCGCTGGTTAAATCAATAGATATCAGTACACATCCCGCCGATACCGCCCATCCTCGATCAACTGCTGCACAGCCGCTTCCCCAAGCATGCCGTTGAGCGCCGCATCCACCCCCGCAGCCATCCCCTGCAGGCTGCCGCAGACATACACGCAGGCGCCATCCGCCACCCAGCGCTTGAATTCCTCGGCTTGCTGCAGCAACACATCCTGCACATACACTTTCTCGGCCTGATCCCGCGAAAACGCCAGGTCCAGGCGTGCCAGGTCGCCACGCTCAAGCCAGCCTTGCAGCTCGTCACCACACAGCAGGTCATGCGCCCGGTTACGCTCGCCAAACAGCAGCCAGTTGCGCTGTTCGCCAGCATTCACCCGTGCGCGGATCAGGCTGCGCAGGCCGGCCAGGCCGGTGCCGTTACCGATCAGGATCATCGGTGCTGCGGTCTCCGGCAGGTGGAAGCCGCTGTTGCGCCGCAGGCGCAAGCTCAGCGTGCCGTTCAGTGGCAGGTATTCGGTGAGCCAGCCGGAGCCCAGGCCCAGGTTGCCATCGCTATGGCGCTCCTGGCGCACGATCAGCTCCAGCGCGCCATCACTGGCGATGGAGGCGATGGAGTATTCGCGGCTGCCGATCGGCACCAGCGCGTCGACCAGCGCTTGCGGCTGCAAGCCGATCAGGTGATCACGGCGCGCCGGCAACTGGCGCCCAGCGAGGGCTTGGGCAAGTGTTTCGCCCAGGCCATTCACGTGTACCCGGGCGCTGGGGTCCAGCGCCATGCCCTTGAGGAACGCGTCGATCCGTGGTTGCCCATTGAGCGGCAGTATTTCAACCAGGTCGCCGGCTTCCCAACTGGCAGGCTCTTCAGCCAGCAGGCCAAGCAAGTACACCGGCTGGCCCTGGCTGCCCGGGTTGAGCAGTTCGCGACGCACCAGTGACCAGTTGCCAAAGCTAGGCGGTTGCCAGGCGGCCACTGGCTGGGCGCCGGTCAGTTGCGCCAGCTCCTGTTGCCACTGCTGTAGAGCGGCCTGGTCGGCGTTGTCCACCTCCACCGGGCTGAATGCACTGCTGGCACCGCGCTCACCCAGCCACGCCTGCAGGCGGCGGGCGAAGCCGCAGAAGTGCGGGTACTGGCGGTCGCCGAGCGCGAGCAGGGCATAGTTGAGGTTGTTCAGCGCCCAGGGCTGGCCGAGCACCTTGCGCTCGAAGGCGCGGGCGCTGTCGGGTGCTTCGCCGTCGCCAAAGGTACTGACCACGAACAACGCACGGCGGGCCTGGCGCAGGTCGTCTTCACGCAGTTCGGCCAGCGCGCGTACCTGCACCGGCAAGCCGGCTGCCTGCAACTGGCCAGCACTTTGCCAGGCCAGTTGTTCGGCAAAGCCGCTCTGGCTGGCAAAGCCGATCAGCCAGCTGTCGTCGCTGGCGTTGCTGCTGGCAACGTTGCCACGGGCTGCGCGGACCTGGCGCTTCTTGCGGCGGCGGTCGAGGTACAGCAGCCAGCCCGTGACGAAGAACAGCGGCATGGTCAAGCTGGCGATGGTGACGATGATGCGCCCCGGCAGGCCGAAGTATTCGCCCACGTGCAGGGCGTAGACGCTCTGCAGCAGCTGGGCCTTGAAGGATTTGTCGGAGTAGCGGTCGTGCCTTTTAACCTGGCCGGTGGCCGGGTCCAGTTCCAGGGTGTTGAAGGCGCGCGGGTGATCGGCGTTGTCCAGCAGGTAGAACAGGTTGGCCGGCTGGCCGCCAACCGGTGGCAGGCGCAGGTTGTAGGCGGCAAGGCCTGGGCCTGCGGCGTCCTTGAGGTTGGCCCAGATGGCGTCGTAGTCGACCACCAGCGGCGGGGCGTTCTTGTCGACTTTCTGCGGCCCGTGGCGGCCACGGCCTTCGCCGCGTTTTTGTTGCTGGCCGGCTGCCGGCGCGTCGGCCAGCAGCTTGTTCAGGCCTTCGCGGTACCACTCATAGGACCAGAACAGGCCGGTCAGGGCGAACAGAAGATAGAACAGCAGGCACCAGGTACCGGCCACTGCATGCAGGTCCCAGTTGAAGGCACGGCCTTTTTTCGCCCAGTCGAAGGTCAGCCAGGTGCGCCAGTCCAGCGCCTTGCGCGGCCAGCGCAGGTACAGGCCGGACAGGCAGAAGAACACCAGCATCAGGGTGCAGGCGCCGGTGATCTGCCGGCCGGTGTTGCCCATGGCCAGGAAGCGGTGCAGGTTGAGCATGAGGTTGAAGAAGCCTTGCCCGGCCACTTCACCTTTGAGTTCGCCCGTATAAGGGTCGGCATAGCGCAGCTCGCCACGGCGCTCGCCCGGAGCTGGCGTGAAGAAGATGCGTGCGGCGTTGCCTTCACGCACGTCAACCCACAGCATCGACACCTTGTCGTGTTGCTGGGCCTCGACCCGTTGCACCAGCTCGGCCGGCGGCAGTACGCCCTCGGCGCGCACTTCGACCTTGAGCACATCGGCATTGAACGCGCGCAGCAGTTCTTCCTGGAACGAGTACAGGGCCCCGGTGATGCCCATCAAGGCCAGCACCAGGCCAGCGGTGATGCCAAAGAACCAGTGCAATTGGAACAGCGTCTTCTTCACCACATCGATCACCTTGTGTTGCTGCCGCAGACTGCGCGGCGTGCATTATGCCTTGATACGCAAAAGCCCCGCTCACGGGAATGAACGGGGCAGGGGTGGGCTTCTTTTAGTGGAAGCTTGTGCTGGCCTCTTCGCGGGCTTGCCCGCTCCCACAGATACACCACAGGATGTGAAGGTGGTGGTGGCCCTGTGGGAGCGGGCGAGCCCGCGAAGAGGCCGCTACAGGAGCAGCCTTTCTAGCGGATCAGCCCAATCCCGACATCAGAAGTGCACGCTGGTGGTCAACAGTGCAGTCCGCCCGGCCGCCTGGTTGGCGAAGTGGGTGGAGAAGGCCTTGTCGTAGTACACCTCGTTGGTCAGGTTCTGCACGTTCAGTTGCAGGTCGACGTTCTTGGTCAGCTTGTAGGCGGCCATGGCGTCGTAGCGTACGTAGCTGTCGACCATGGTGGTGTTGGCCACGCTGCCGTACACGTCATCCACGTAGAACGCACCGCCACCCACGGTCAGCTTTGGCGTGATCGAGTAGGTCGTCCACAGGCTGGCGCTGTTATTAGGCGTGTTCGGTAGCTGGTTGCCATCGTTGGCCTTGCCCAGCGGGCCGCCGTCGATCTGGCGGGCCTGCATGTAGGTGTAGCCGGCGAATACCTGCCACTTGTCGGTGATCTTGCCGCTGGCCGACAGTTCGATGCCTTGTACGCGGGTTTCGCCGACGTTTTCGTAGGTGGTGGTGTCCACCTGGACCCGGGCGTTTTCCTTCTCGGTGCGGAACAGCGCCGCGGTCAGCGACAGGCGCTGGTCGAGCAGGTCCCACTTGGTGCCGATTTCGTAGTTGGTGGTTTCCTCTGGCTCCATGTCGCTGGCCAGCAGGTTGCCGTTACGGTCCGGGGTGCCACCCAGCGGGTTGCCTTCTGTACCTTCGCCGAGCATCGAGCCTGGTGGTGTTGCAGAGGTGGCGTAGGACACGTAGATGCTGCCGTTTTCGGCCGGTTTCCATACCAGGCCCAGCTGGCCAGTCACGAATTCGCTGACATCCTTGCCTTTGGCGGTGGTGGTGCCAGCAGCGTTGTAGGTCTTGTAGTCGGTGTCGAAGTGATCGTAGCGCAGGCCCATGTTGACCAGCCACTCGGGGGTCAGCTCCAGCGTGTCGAACACGTACAGCGCACGGGTCTTGCTGTTGGTGGTAGTGCCGGCGTAGTTGCGCGAGATGGCACCGTTCCACGGGTCATCCGGGTTCGGGTTGCTCAGCGAGGTGCAGTTGTAGCCGCTGGTGGCGCCGATCATGCCGGGGGTGCAGTTGGTGTTGGCGGCGCCGCCAGGCACGGTGTCTGTGTCGACGGTGTAGGACGAACGGTCGCTCTCTTCACGGCTCAGCTCGATACCGGTGGAGAAGCTGTTTTTCATGCCGCCGACGTAGAACTCGCCGAACAGGTCGGTCTGGTTGGTGGTGGTGGCGGTGTTGCCAACGCGGCTGTTGGCACGGCGCCAGACGCTGCCGTTGTTGACGTTGCCCTTGCTGTCGTCAGGCTGGGTCAGGATGTAGTCCTGCATGCTGTTGCCGTGACGCAGGGTATTCTTGATGGTTAGCGAGTCGGTCAGGTCGTGCTCGATCGCGAAGGTGGCGATGTCTACACGGCTCTTGCGGAAGTCACGGCCGGTCAGGCCATAGAAGTTGTCGCTGTCGCCGCCGTCATTCGGCTTGCTCGGGTGTGCCGAGGTGCGCCCGCCGCTGCCGTTGGTCGGGATGGTGTACGGGATGCCCGAATCCGGAAGGTCGTCGCTTTCCAGGTGGTAGTAGTCGAGGTTGACGCGGGTCGGTGTGCCCAGGCCGAAGGCCAGCGACGGGGCGATACCCCAACGGTCGTAGTTGACCTTGTCGCGGCCGGCGACGTTGCTTTCGTGGGTCATCAGGTTCAGGCGGCCGGCAACGGTATCGCTGAACTGGTAGTTGCCATCGAAGGTGTAGCGCTGGGTCTGGTCACTGCCCCAGGTCCAGGCGCCGTCCAGCGAGTTGCCCAGGTGCGCACGCTTGCTCACCAGGTTGATGGTACCGCCCGCAGCACCACGGCCACCGATGGCGGAGTTCGGGCCCTTGGCCACTTCTACCGACTCGATGGCGAAGATTTCGCGGGTTTGCGCGCCAGTGTCACGCACGCCGTCCAGGTAAGTATCGCCTTGGGCGTCAAAGCCGCGGATGAACGGGCGGTCGCCTTGCGGGTTGCCGCCTTCGCCGGCGCCGAAGGTGATGCCTGGCACCGTGCGCAGGGCGTCCTGCAGGGTCAAGGCGTTGGTGTCCTTGATCACTTGCTGCGGGATGACGGTGACCGAGCGCGGGGTGTCTACCAGCGGCGCGGTGTACTTCTGCGAGGCGGCCTTCTCGACTTTGTAATCGGTGCTGGCCTGTTCAGCCTTGCCGTTGACGCTGGTCGCGTCGAGGGTGATCGCGCTATTGGCGGCCGGGTCGGCGGCATACACCGATGTGGCGCTAAGCGCGACGCCGATGGCGGATACGATCAGGCGTGGCGAACTCACTGCAGATGGTACGTACTGGCGCATTGCTAAGGACCTTCCCCAAGGTGTTGAGGCGGCGGATCTTAATGTAAGCAATTGTGACTAACAATTGAGAGTCGTTACCATTCGTGAAGAATTTACAATCTTTACATTTGGCCTTTACGGTTTCATCAAGCTGAAACGTCTTAAGCGGCGAAAAGGCTTGTGTAGCGCAAAAGGGAATCAATATCATTGGCGCCTTTACATTTCCTAACGGTGCTGCCGCCATGCTGCTTCACATCCCAGGCCTGTTCGACGCAGACGAGCTGGCCCGTATCCGCGAGGCGCTGGAGCAGGCCGACTGGGCCGATGGCAAGGTGACTGCCGGCTACCAGTCGGCCAAGGCCAAACACAACCTGCAGTTGCCGGAAGGGCACCCGTTGGCCAAGGAAATTGGCACGGCGCTGATCGACCGCCTGTGGAAAACCCCGCGCTTCATGTCGGCGGCCTTGCCGCACAAGGTGTTCCCGCCGTTGATCAACTGCTACCGCGAGGGCGGCAATTTCGGCTTTCACATCGATAACGCCCTGCGCCAGCCCAAGGGCAGCCCGGAGCGGGTACGTACCGACCTGTCTTCGACACTGTTCCTCAGCGACCCGGACAGCTACGACGGCGGTGAACTGGTGATTCAGGACACCTACGGCGTGCAGCAGGTCAAGCTGGCTGCCGGTGACCTGGTGCTGTACCCCGGCACCAGCCTGCACAAGGTCAACCCGGTGACCCGAGGCCAGCGTTATGCTGCGTTCTTCTGGACCCAGAGCCTGGTGCGCGAGGACAGCCAGCGGGCGCTGCTGTTCGAGATGGACAACGCCATCCAGCAACTGACTGCCGATGTACCCGAGCACCCCTCGCTGCTGCAGCTGACCGGCACCTACCACAACCTACTACGCCGCTGGGCTGAGGTCTGAACCGTGTCCTATCAGTTGCGACGTGAGGAAGTGGTGGATGTAGCCGGCTTGCAGGCCATGCTCGAGGAAAGCCCTGGCAAGGCCGCCCAGGCAATCCTGGCAGCGGCGGGGCAGGGCACGGTCGAGGCGCAGTTGCTGCTGGGGCAGATACTGCTGGATGGGCGCGGCATCGAAGAGGATGCCACCGTGGCCCGGCGTTGGTTTGGCATCGCCGCACAGGGCGGCAGTGCCATGGCGCACAACATGCTCGGTCGTTGCCTGGAGCATGGTTGGGGTGGTGAGCCGAGCCTGGAGCAGGCGGCCATTCATTATGCGCGTGCGGCCGACGCCGGGCTTGACTGGGGCCTGTACAACCTGGGCAACCTGCTGGCCACCGGGCGCGGGGTGCCGGTCAACCAGGCACAGGCACTGATGTGTTACGAGAAGGCTGCGCAGCTGGGGCATGCCAAGTCGATGAACCTGTATGGGCGTTACCTGGAGCAGGGCATTGCCACGGCGCCCAGCCCGGCGCGGGCGGTGCGCTGGTATCGGCGCTCGGCCGAGGCGGGGGATTTCCGAGGGATGTTCAGCCTGGGGCTGGTGCTGGTCGAGCGCGGGCAGCTGGCCGAAGCAGGGCAGTGGCTGGAGCGGGCGCGGGTTGAGGGGAACATGAATTTCCTGCGTGCTGCGTTGGTAACCTTGCAGGGTGCAGGGCCGGTGTTGATGGCCTTTGCGGCGCGGTATGCCGAAGAGATCGAACGGCGCGGGGATTGAAGTTGCCTGTGCTGGCCTCTTCGCGGGCTTGCCCGCTCCCACAGGTACTACGCTGGGCCTGATGGAAGCACCGCACCTGTGGGAGATTCTATGGTTTTCAGCAAGCCGGTTTCCCACCTTTGGAGACATATTCGTCCTGATTCTTCATCAGGGCGAATGCCACTCGCGCAAGCTTTCTGGCCAGGATTACCAACGCCTGGGTTGTTGCTTTACCCGCATTGCGATGTTGTTCGTATATCCCTTTCCAAGTGGCCGTCCGGCTGGCTGACATCGCCGCGTTATGCAACAGACGACGGATTTCTGAGCAGCCTCGCTTGGTCAGGCGGCGACGTCCATTCTTCTGCCCAGAATCAATCACTCGTAGATCCATTCCCAGGAATGCAATGTACGAATCACTGCTCTTGAACTCGCCCCGCATAAAGGCCATTACCAAGGCAGTGGCGGTGAGAAACCCAATGCCCTCTACCGCTTGGCAGCGAGCAACTTGCTCGTGCAGCCCAGCTTCGCGCAGCACCTCTTTAATTTTCTTTTGGATCAACAAATCCAGCCGGTCTATCGATTTTACAAAGGTTGTGAAGGCGGCTTTCAACAGGGCTTCATTAGCCCAGCTTTGAGTCATCGCCGTGCGGGCAGTCACCAAGGCCGCTCGGCGTCGCAGAAGGCTCTGAAGCTTGCCGTAGACGGCGGGAGGGGGAGTCCAAGGGCGGAGGTCTTCCCCCTCGTTTCTCAAAAATCGGGACAGCAACCGAGCATCAGTGGGGTCCGTTTTTACCCGTACACCCACGCTTTTGCGGTAGTTGCTCAGTTGGAATCCATCAATGACATAGACCTCGAAACCCAGGCTATGGGCCAGCTCAACCAAGTCCAGGTGGTAAACATTGGTCGCCTCAACAGCAATTGCCGTGTTGAGAGGCTGTTGCTTCAGCCATTTCTTGATTTCCGGTTTGGTATTTTTCACCTTGATGATCTCATCGCGATCATCGTGATGAATCACTAACTCTGCTTTCGCGACATCCGCACCCACGATCAATTTGCCAGCCTGCATTGCCACGGGAGCCTCCTCACGTTATGGTTTTTTGGCTTGAAGGGGTTTCACCAAGAGGCGCTGGCTTGCTTCTATCGTCGTTTGCAAACGATGCATTCTTTATCGGCGCTTTGGTGGAAGGGGTGGGGCGATGTCTCCCACGGTCTGTACTGCTGTGAACAGTCAGAATCGGGCATTTAGTCCCACCACCCCTTCAAGTCTAACCATACAAGCGGGCAAGCCCGCGAAGGGGCCGGTACAGCGGAGCACACATGAAAACGGGGCCTTGCGGCCCCGTTTTGCGTTACAGGTAGTAAGCCTTCAGCGGCGGGAAGCCGTTGAATTCCACCGCGCTGTAGCTGGTGGTGTAGGCACCGGTCGACAGCCAGTACAGGCGGTCACCGATGGCCAGGTTCAGCGGCAGGCCGTATTTGTAGTTTTCGTACATGATGTCGGCGCTGTCGCAGGTCGGGCCGGCGATGACGACTTCTTCGGCTTCGCCTTTCTTTTCGGTCCAGATCGGGAACTTGATCGCTTCGTCCATGGTTTCGATCAGGCCGGAGAACTTGCCCACGTCGGTGTAGATCCAGCGCTCGACGGCAGTACGCGACTTACGCGCCACCAGCACCACTTCGCTGACCAGGATACCGGCGTTGGCAATCAGCGAACGGCCTGGCTCCAGGATGATTTCCGGCAGCTCGTCACCGAAGTCTTCCTTGAGGAAGCGGATGATTTCTTCGGCGTAGGTTTCCAGGCTGTTGGTACGGGTAATGTAGTTGGCCGGGAAGCCGCCACCCATGTTGATCAGCTTCAGCTCGATGCCGTCTTCTTCCTTCAGGCGCTCGAAGATCACTTTGACCTTGGCGATGGCGGCGTCCCACACGCTGATGTCGCGCTGCTGCGAGCCCACGTGGAAGGAGATGCCGTAAGGCACCAGGCCCAGGTCACGGGCGAGGATCAGCAGGTCCATGGCCATGTCGGTCTGGCAGCCGAATTTACGGGACAGTGGCCAGTCGGCAGTGGTGGAGCCTTCAGTCAGGATACGCACGTACACTTTCGAACCCGGTGCGGCCTTGGCAATGTTGCGCAGGTCGGCTTCCGAGTCGGTGGCATACAGGCGTACGCCCTTCTCGTAGAAGTAGCGGATGTCCTTGGACTTCTTGATGGTGTTGCCGTAGCTGATGCGGTCAGCGCTGACGCCGCGGTCCATCACCTTGTCCAGCTCGTAGATCGAGGCGATGTCGAAGCTCGAACCTTTCTCTTTGAGCAGGTCGATGATTTCGACGGCAGGGTTGGCCTTGACGGCGTAGTAGACCTTGGCGAACTCGAAGCCCGCACGCAGGTCGTCATAGGCCTGGCTGATCATCTGGGTGTCGATGAGTACGAACGGGGTTTCCTGCTTGTCGGCGAACGCCTTCATTTTCTGGAAGGTGTCACGCGCGAAATAATCTTCGACCTGGATCGACATGCTCAGGGACTCCATGGGCAAACTGAAAATTTAAGTGGCTGCAAACTGAACGTCCTCCGTATCCCCACTTTGGTTCGCCTACTCAGTACTTGAGCCGGATGGATCGTTTCCAGCATGGACGTTCGGCGCGCACTTTAGGGCGTGAAGAATGCAGAATCAACAGGCAATCCGGGCGTGATCGGCGTGGATCGACGACCAGCCATTTGAATAACCGACTCGTGTGACCGGCTGATGTTCCCCGCGATGTTTCAAGCGTTAAATATTGTGGAATGGACCGTGTTGGCCCTTTCGCGGGTGAACCCGCTCCTACAGGGATTGCGCTACTTCTTCAGGCGCGGGCTCACCCGCGAAAGCGCCCTGGGTGTTCATATTTATGGCCACATTTTCCTGGTACCCCCGTACAGGAAATCCCCTGTAAATTTTTTGTTACCGACTGGCGGATTTGCTGGTTTTGATGAGAAACATTACTATTCGCACCCTTATCCGCCTCCCTGATGACCCAGACCGTGTCCGGACACAAAGGCTTCCTCGACCATTACCACGAGCTGATCGGCACCTGGACGCGCAAACTGCGCAGTCGTCAGCAGGCCGAGGACCTCACCCACGATGCCTTTGTCCGGGTACTGGAAAACCCGCGCGAGCAGGTTGAGCAGCCGCGCGCCTACCTGCACCAGACCGCCCGCAACCTTGCCGTGGATGGCTTGCGCCGCGAAGACCGCCGCCAGGCCCTGGCGCTGGAAGCCTTCGACGAGGGCACTACCAGCGGCAATGACCCGGAGGCCTATGTGCATGCGCTGGAGCTGGCCGACAGCGTCGAGCGGGCGCTGGCCGAGTTGCCGCTCAACTGCCGGCAGGTGTTCATCTGGCAGAAGCTCGAAGGCCTGACCCAAGCCGAGATCGCCGAGCGCATGGGGTTGAGCAAGAACATGGTCGAAAAGTATATGATCCGCACGCTCCGGCATTTGCGTGAGCACCTGGATGTGTCGGCATGAAGAGTCAGGAGACCTTTTCGATGAAACAGCACGGTACCGATACCGTCCGCGAGCAGGCGGCCGCATGGTTTGCCCGCGTGCAGGATGCGCCTCGGGATACCGGGCTGCAGAAACAGCTACGCGCCTGGTTGGCCAGCGACGAGCGCCACCGGGAGGAGTACCAGCACCTGTGCCGCGTGTGGCAGGCCGCCGACTTCATTCCACGCCAGCGCCTTGAAGCGTTGCGCCAACCGGACCCGGTGCAGCAGTTGCCACGTCGGCGTTTCGTGCGTCAGGCACTGGCGGCCAGTGTGGCGGTGCTGGCATTGGGCCTGGGCTGGGGCGGCTGGCACTATCAGCAACTGAATCACCAAGCCAGCGTGCAGACCGCCTTCAACGAACGCCGCCAGGTCGAACTGCCGGATGGCTCCTTGCTCGATCTCAATGGCAGCACACAGCTGCAGGTCGACTTCAGCGCCGGCCAGCGGCATATCCGCCTGAGTGCCGGCGAGGTGATGTTCAGTGTTGCCCACGACAGTGCCAGGCCGTTTGTGGTGGACACCGCCCAGGGCAGCGTGACGGTAACCGGTACCCGCTTTGACGTGCGTCAGGACCCTGCCAGCACCCGGGTGGCGGTGGAGCAGGGTTCGGTGCGGGTGCAGGGCAAGGGCGACGCGCTGGCGCAGCTTACGGCCGGCCAGGGTTCGCATATAGATGCACAGGGCGGGGTGACCGCCCCCTATGCCGTCAACACCGCTGCCGTTACCGCCTGGCGCCAAGGCAAGCTGGTGTTCGACAACGCCACCCTCGCCGAGGTGGTGGCCGAAGCCTCGCGCTATCGTAGCCAACCGCTGCGGGTCGCCCCCGGTAAAGTCGCCCAGATGCGCCTTTCGAGCACCTTCAGCACCGACGACACCGACGCACTGTTGCGGGCCTTGCCGAGCATCCTGCCGGTGGCCATCAAGGCCCATGATGACGGCTCTCGCGAAATAATTGCGAAATAGATTCAGGTTTTTTCTCGCTCGTTCGTCTTCCTCGCCAGCTGCAACTGCCAAGCATTCCCATTTGCACGCGGTTGGCGTTTATTCCGCATTCCAGGATGTTTCGACGACGTGAACAACAACAAACCCTTCCCACGCTTCCGCGCCCTGGCGCTGGCCCTGGCGGTCAGCGCCGTGACCGTCAACAGCCAGGCTGCTGAGGCGGGCAACACCCTCCAGATCCAGGCCCAACCGCTGGCTTCGGCGCTGAATCAGCTTGGTCAGCAAACCAACCTGCAGCTGTTCTTCAGCCCCGAACTGGTGGCCGGCAAACAGGCCCCGGCGGTGTCCGGCAACCTGGCGCCGGTGCAGGCGCTGCAACAGTTGCTGCAAGGCAGCGGGCTGACCTTCGAGATGTCCCAGGACACCGTCGTGGTAAAGCCACTGCCGACTACCCTCGACCTGGGCAGCGGCAGCCTGGAGCTGGCGCCCACCGACATCAAGGTGGTCGGTGACTGGTTGGGCGATGCCCAGCAGAGCGTGGTGCAGAACCACCCCGGCGCGCGCACCGTGGTGCGCCGCGAGGCGATGGTGGAGAAGGGCGCGATGAACGTGCGCGACGTCCTGCGCGGCATCCCGGGTGTGCAGGTGCAGGACTCCAACGGCACCGGCGGCAGCGACCTGTCGCTGAACGTGGGCGTGCGCGGCCTGACCTCGCGCCTGTCGCCGCGCTCCACCGTATTGATCGACGGCATCCCGGCCGCCTTCGCGCCGTATGGCCAGCCACAGCTGTCGATGGCGCCGATCTCCTCGGGCAACCTCGACAGCATCGACGTGGTGCGTGGGGCCGGCTCGGTGCGCTATGGCCCGCAGAACGTTGGTGGGGTGATCAACTTCGTCACCCGGGCGATTCCGGAAAAGGCCTCGGCGGAGCTGTCCACCACCCTGGAAACCTCCCAGCACGGCGGCTGGAAGCACACCGAGTCGGCCTTTGTCGGTGGCACGGCGGACAACGGCATGGGTGTGGCGCTGCTGTACACCGGGGTGAACGGCAACGGTTACCGTGAAAGCAACAATGGCAACGACATCGACGACGTTATCCTCAAGACCCACTGGGCGCCCACCGACGTCGATGAGTTCTGGCTCAACTTCCATTATTACGATGGCCGTGCCGACATGCCCGGTGGCCTGACCCAGGCCCAGTACGACAGCAACCCTTACCAGTCGCTGCGCGACTATGACTACTTCGCCGGTCGGCGCAAGGATGTGTCGTTCAAGTGGCAACGCCAGCTCGACGATGCCACCCAGTTCGAAGTGCTGACCTACTACACCGACAGCTTTCGCGGCAGCGCCATCGCCTCGCGTGACATGAAGACCCTGTCCTCGTACCCGCGCAACTACCACACTTTCGCCATCGAGCCACGGGTTTCGCGCATCTTCTTTGCCGGCCCTACCACCCAGGAAGTCAGCGTGGGCTATCGCTACCTGAAGGAAGCGATGCGCGAACAGTCGACCCGCCTGGCGCTGATCGACAACGTGCCGACCGTGACCCCGACCTCTGACGGCCACGTGTTCCAGGACCGCAGCGGCGGTACCGAGGCCAGCGCCTACTACATCGACGACAAGATCGATGTGGGCAACTGGACCATCACACCGGGCATCCGCTTCGAGCACATCAATACCGACTGGCGCGACCGGCCGGTGCTGGATGCCAACAACCGCCCGGTGGCGGAGAAGAAGCGCAGCATCACCAGTAACGAGCCGCTGCCGGCGCTGAGCGTGATGTACCACATCTCCGACGCGTGGAAAGTATTCGCCAACTACGAAACCTCGTTCGGCAGCCTGCAGTACTTCCAGCTGGGCCAAGGCGGTACCGGCAACAGCACGGCCAATGGCCTGGAGCCGGAAAAGGCCAAGACCTACGAAATCGGCACGCGTTATGACGATGGCGGCTTCGCGGGTGAGCTGACCGCGTTCTACATCGACTTCGATGACGAGCTGCAATACATCAGCAACGACGTGGGCTGGACCAACCTTGGCGCGACCAAGCACCAGGGCATCGAGGCCTCGGTGCGCTACGACCTGACCGGGCTGGACCCGCGCCTGGAAGGGCTTTCGTTGAATGGTGGTTACACCTTTACCCGCGCCACCTATGAAGGTGAAATCCCGGGCTTCAAGGGCCGTGACCTGCCGTTCTATTCACGCCAGGTGGCCACTGCCGGCGTGCGTTACGCGGTCAACCGCTGGACCTGGAACCTGGACGCCTACGCCCAATCCAAGCAGCGCGCGCCGGGGACCGGGATCAATGCTGATGGCAGCTTCAACGGCGACTACATCACCGAGCCGAGTGCGGATGGGCAGTATGGTGATATTCCGGGTTACGTGACCTGGCACGCCCGTGGTGGGTATGAATTCGGGCCCGAAATGTCCAACCTGAAGCTGGCGGCGGGGGTAAAGAACCTGTTCGACAAGCAGTACTTCACCCGCTCCAGCGACAACAACGCCGGCGTCTATGTGGGTGAGCCGCGGACCTTCTATGTGCAGGCCAGCGTAGGGTTCTGACTTGAGATTGCCGGGGCCGCTTTGCGGCCCTTTCGCCGGCAAGCCAGCTCCCACAGGTACAGCGAGAACCTCAAGACATGCGCTGTACCTGTGGGAGCTGGCTTGCCGGCGATGGGGCGCGAAGTGCCCCCGGCTTTCTAGGACACCACCGCCTCAGCCGGCGAAACAATGCTGGTCTTGCCCCCGCGCGATCTGCCCGAACTCAGGTACGCCGCAATCGACTCCTGCGTCACCTCGCCCAAAAACACCTGCTCCGCATCCAGCACCGGCAGCCACGCCCGGTTGAACTCGTACATGCGCGACAGCAGGATGCGCAAATGCTCATCGTGCGATGCCGTGGCATTGAACGGCCGCAGGAAGTCGCCACACGTCCCTTGCTGGCGGTGCATGTCGCGCCGGCGCACATAGCCCAGTGCCTTGTTCTGTGCATCGGTCACCACCACGTAGCGGCGGTCGTGCTCATCCAGCAGCTCCAGTGCATCGCTCACGGGCGTTTCCGGGCTCACCGACGGCGCGTTGTCCGCTGCATCCTCGGCACGCACCAGCAGCAGGCGCTTGAGCGTGCTGTCCTGGCCAACGAAGTTGCTGACAAAGTCATCCGCCGGGTGCGCCAGCAGCGTGTCCGGGTGGTCCAGCTGCAACAGTTTGCCGGCACGGAAGATGGCAATCTTGTCGCCCAGCTTGATGGCTTCGTCGATGTCGTGGCTGACCATGATCACGGTCTTGTTCAGCGCCCGCTGCATCTCGAAGAACTCGTTCTGGATCATCTCGCGGTTGATCGGGTCGACCGCGCCGAACGGCTCGTCCATCAGCAATACCGGTGCGTCGGCCGCCAAGGCACGGATCACGCCGATTCGCTGCTGCTGGCCACCAGACAGTTCGCGCGGGTAGCGCTGCAGGTATTGCTTGGGTTCGAGCTTGATCATGTGCATCAGCTCGCGAGCACGCTCGTGGCACTTTTGCTTGTCCCAGCCGAGCAGGCGCGGGACCACGGTGATGTTCTCCTCGATGGTCATGTTGGGGAACAGACCGATCTGCTGGATCACGTAGCCGATGCGGCGGCGCAGGGTGACTTCGTCCAGGCCGGTGGTGTCTTCGCCATTGATGAACACCTGGCCCGAGGTAGGCGTGATCAGGCGGTTGATCATTTTCAGCGTGGTGCTCTTGCCGCAGCCCGAGGGGCCGAGGAACACGCAGATTTCCCCTTCGTTGACAGTAAGGTTTACCGCGTCGACGGCTTTGACGTCCTTGCCGTTGACGTTGAAGGTTTTGCTGAGGTTCTTCAGTTCGATCATGAGCGCAGTCCTTCTGGAGTCAGGGCACGTTGCAGGGTTTGCAGCAGCAGGTCGGCAATGATGGCCAGCAGGCTGACCAGTACGGCGCCGACCAGCAGCATCGACATGTCGCTGCGGCTGATGGAGGTAAGAATGAGCACGCCCAGGCCGCCGGCGCCGATGGTGGCGGCAATGGTCATGACGCCGATGTTCATCACTACTGCAGTGCGCACACCGGCGAGGATCACCGGTACTGCGATGGGCAGCTCGACCATGCGCAGGCGCTGGCCGAAGGTCATGCCGATGCCGCGCGCAGCTTCACGGATGCCGGGCTCTACGTTGGTCAGGGCGAGGTAGGTGTTGCGCAGGATCGGCAGCAGCGAATAGAGGAACACCGCAGTGATCGCTGGCAATGGCCCCAGCCCCTGGCCGAATTTGGAATAGAACGGCAGCAGCAGGCCAAACAGGGCAATCGACGGAATGGTCAGCAGCACCGTGGCGCTGGCTTGCAGCGGCCCGGCAACGGCCGGGAAGCGGGTCATGAGGATGCCCAGCGGCACGCTGACGAGAATGGCCAGGCTCACCGCAACGCCCACCAGCATGATGTGCTGCCAGGTCAGTTGCAGCACCTGGGCCCAGTCCAGGTGGCTGAAGGTATCGATCAGGTTCATGGCTGGCCCTCGCTGTTCAGTGGGTGCTCGCGCAGGAAGGTGGCGGCCACGGCGGTCGGGTTCTGGTGCTCGACGTCGACCTTGGCGTTGAGCTGGCGCATGGTTTCGTCATCCAGCTGCTCGGCCAGTGGCTTGAGCAGTGCGGCCAGTTGCGGGTTGGCGTCGAGCACGGCTTTGCGCACCACGGGCGCTGCGGTGTAGTCGGGGAAGTAGTGCTTGTCGTCTTCCAGCAGCTTGAGGTTGAACGCACTCAGGCGGCCGTCGGTGGTGTACACCAAACCGGCGAATACCTGGTTGTTGCGCATGGCGGTGTACACCAGGCCACCGTCCATCTGGCGGATGTTGCGCCGGTCCAGCGGCAGGCCGTACATCTCGCGCAGGCCAACGAGGCCGTCGGGGCGGTTGGCGAACTCGGTGTCCAGCGCCACCAGGTGGTTGCGCTGGCTTTCGTCACGCAGTACCTGGTTGAGGTCGCTGATGGTGTTGACCTGCGGGTAGGCCTCGGCCACTTGCTTGGGCAGGCCCAGCGCGTAGGTGTTGCTGAACTTCGACGGGGTCAGCCAGATCAGGTCCTTCTTTGCATCCAGCTCTTTGACCCGGGCGAAGGTGGCTTCGGCACTGGGCATGCGCTCGTCGATGTGGTTGTACGACACCAGCGAGACACCGGTGTATTCCCACATCAGGTCAAGCTGGCCGGTCTCCTGGGCCTGGCGCGCGATGTTGCTGCCAAGGCCGGTGGTGACGCGCACGTCAAAGCCGTTGGCACGCAGGTATTGCGCAGTGATTTCGGCGAGCACGGTCTGCTCGGTGAACACCCGCGCGCCAATGCGCACCAGTGGTTTTTCCACAGCCTGGGCAAATCCTGCGAACAGCAGGGCCGCGCCCAGCAGCAAGGCGATTCTCTTGTTCATACGTTCCCTATCCTTATTGGGCCAGGCCACGTTCCAGCCAGCGCTTGCTGGAGAAACTCACCGCCGCGTCCAGCACCAGTGCAAGCAGTGCGGTGCAGGCGGCACCCAGCAGCAGCTGTGGCTGGTTGTTCAGGGCGATGCCGGGGAAGATCAGGCTACCCAGGCTGTTGGCGCCGATCAGGAATGCCAGTGGCGCGGTGCCCACGTTCAATGCCAGGGCCACACGTACACCCCCGACGATGATCGGCACGGCATTCGGTAGCTCCACCTGCCAGAGTTGCTGGCGCGGGGTCATGCCGATGCCGGTGGCGGCTTCCTTGAGCGAGGCGGGGACGTTTTTCAGGCCCTCGTAGGTGTTGCGCACGATGGGCAGGAGAGAGGCGAGGAACAGCGCGAAGATCGCAGGCCCGGCGCCGATGCCCAGGATACTGAGCGCGATGGCCAGAACGGCCAGGGGAGGGATGGTGTTGCCAACGTTGAAAAACTGCATGAAGCGCTCGGCTTTGTCGACCCGGTGCGGTCGACTGAGGGCAATGCCAGCCGGGATGCCCACGGCCAACGCCGCCGCCATCGAAGCCAGCACCAGAACCAGGTGCGCTTGCAGGTAGAACCCAAGATCGTCGCGGTAACGCGCGATCGTGTCGATGCCGATCCAGTGGACCAGCAGGGCCAGGATGACGAGCACGGTGGCGCATCCCAACAGCCCTTTTCCGTAGCGTTTAGCCACAGGCGGACTCCTTGTGTTGTCGGCGAGCACACTTCTTTTTTGCCGGCCAGTCCTGGCGGCGGTTGGTGTGTTCGCGAGTAGCAGCGTGACGCACGCCGAAGGCTGCGATCAGGCCATGAGCCGAACCCCGTCGGGCCCGAAAATGCTGATGAAACCAGTCCCCAACCGAAGCGGGTTGCAGGGGAATGGACGTCTCCGTGGGCGCAAAGGTTCCCATCTGAGGCGGCATTTGGCCAGCGTTAATCACTGGCAACAAAGAAAATTCGCACGAAAAAACAGCGCTTTTTCTGCGTGGAGGCGTTGAATCGCCTGCTATCGAGCCATTTGTCCCGCCAAGCAATATCTCCTTTGAAATTCTCCCTGTATCTCCTTGAGGGAATATTCTTTCGGAGGTATGTTTGTTGTGTGGTCCATAGGGATGTGCCCGGAATTTCCAGTGGAGTTCAGGATGCTGGAAATGGAGGTCCAGGATGAACTGTTGGCTCAGCTACACCTGCTGGCATGCTGCGGCCCGGCTCTGGGTAGACCGCGTGTGGATACCTTGAAGGGCTCAAGGTATTCGAACATGAAAGAGTTGCGATTCAGCGTCGGGAATGGCGTGTGGCGCATAGCGTTCGCTTTTGACCCCTCTCGCTGTGCGGTGCTGTTGGTCGCCGGAGACAAGGCAGGCATCAGTGAACGTAGATTTTACCGGAGCCTGATCGAGCGTGCCGACGCACGTTTCGAACGGCACCTTTCCAGAGGTTGAATGATGAAAACACTCGATGAGGTTATGAACGAGCTGTCGTCTGAGCGCAGGGCGAGAGTAGAAGCACGCGGCCTTGAACTGATTCGTGAAGAAATGACCTTGCAAGCCTTGCGCAGGCAGTTGCAAATCACCCAGGACGAGTTGGCGGAGCGCCTCGATATCCGTCAGGGCAATGTTTCGAAAGTGGAGAAGAGAAGTGACATGTTGATATCCACCCTTCGCAGCTATGTTGAGGCCTTGGGTGGAACATTGGAGCTCGTTGCACATGTGCCCGGCCGGGCCCCTGTCACGCTTCAAGGTTTTTGTGATGATCAGGCTCAACGTGCGTGATTGACCAACGGACGGGGATCAGATTTTGGTCCCAGCCCAACTTCAGGTATGATATCGCCCCTTTTTGAATCCCCCAGTCAGGCGATTTCCCATGACCAACCAGGCCGCCGAAGTCGCGAAGCGCCGCACTTTCGCAATCATTTCCCACCCCGACGCCGGTAAGACCACCATCACCGAGAAGCTGCTGCTGATGGGCAAGGCCATTGCCGTCGCCGGTACCGTGAAGTCGCGCAAGTCCGACCGCCACGCCACCTCCGACTGGATGGAAATGGAGAAGCAGCGCGGCATCTCCATCACCACCTCGGTGATGCAGTTCCCGTACCGCGAGCACATGATCAACCTGCTCGACACCCCCGGCCACGAAGACTTCTCGGAGGACACCTACCGCACCCTGACCGCGGTGGACTCGGCGCTGATGGTGCTCGACGGCGGTAAAGGTGTAGAGCCGCGTACCATCGCCCTGATGGACGTGTGCCGCCTGCGCGATACGCCAATCGTCAGCTTCATCAACAAACTCGACCGTGACATCCGCGACCCGATCGAACTGCTCGACGAGATCGAAGCCGTTCTGAAGATCAAGGCTGCGCCGATCACCTGGCCGATTGGTTGCTACCGCGACTTCAAGGGCGTGTACCACCTGCGCGGTGACTACATCATTGTCTACACCCCGGGCCACGGCCATGAGCGTACCGAGGTGAAGATCATCGAGAAGCTCGACTCCGATGAAGCCCGCGCGCACCTGGGTGACGAATATGATCGCTTCCTCGAACAGCTTGAGCTGGTACAGGGTGCATGCCACGAGTTCGATCAGGACGAGTTCATCAATGGCCAACTGACGCCGGTGTTCTTCGGTACTGCACTGGGCAACTTCGGTGTCGACCATGTGCTCGATGCCGTTGTCGACTGGGCGCCGCGCCCGCTGGCCCGTGTCGCCCACGAGCGTACCGTGGAGCCGGTGGAAGAAAAGTTCACAGGCTTCGTGTTCAAGATCCAGGCGAACATGGACCCAAAACACCGCGACCGTATCGCCTTCATGCGCATCTGCTCGGGCAAGTACGAGAAGGGCATGAAGATGCGCCACGTGCGTACCGGCAAGGACCTGCGCATCGGTGACGCGCTGACCTTCTTCTCCTCCGAGCGCGAGCAACTGGACGAGGCCTTTGCCGGCGACATCATCGGCCTGCACAACCACGGTACCATCCAGATTGGCGACACCTTCACCGAAGGTGAGGCGCTGGGCTTCACGGGTATTCCGCACTTCGCCCCGGAGCTGTTCCGCCGCGTGCGCCTGAAGGACCCGCTCAAGTCCAAGCAGCT
Source organism: Pseudomonas putida S13.1.2 (assembly GCF_000498395.2). Taxonomy (NCBI): domain Bacteria; kingdom Pseudomonadati; phylum Pseudomonadota; class Gammaproteobacteria; order Pseudomonadales; family Pseudomonadaceae; genus Pseudomonas; species Pseudomonas putida. The sequence continues at coordinate 4,010,441 of NZ_CP010979.1, read as the reverse complement.
GCGCCAGGGCCTGCAGCAGCTGGCCGAAGAGGGTGCAACCCAGGTGTTCTTCCCGGAGCGCAGCAACGACATCATCCTCGGGGCGGTCGGTGTACTGCAGTTCGATGTGGTCGCCAGCCGCCTGAAGGAAGAGTACAAGGTCGAATGCGCCTACGAGCCGATCACCGTGTGGTCGGCGCGCTGGATCAGCTGCGATGACAAGAAGAAGCTCGAGGAATTCCAGACCAAGGCCATGGAAAACCTGGCCATCGACGGTGGCGGGCACCTGACCTACCTGGCGCCGACCCGGGTCAACCTGGCGCTGATGGAAGAGCGCTGGCCGGATGTGAAATTCCGCGCTACTCGCGAACACCACTGATTTCCAGAGCTGGCTGCTGACCCTGTGGGAGCGGGTTCACCCGCGAATGCGATGTTGAATTTACCGACGCATTCGCGGGTGAACCCGCTCCCACAGGGACCGCACTACGGCCGCGCTCAGTTTCCGGCTTTGATACTGGTCCAGATCCGGGTGCGAATGCGGTCGATCTTCGCTGGCATCGCTTCCAGCGCATACAACTTGCCCATCATGTCTTCGCTCGGGTAAATCATCGTATTGCCCTTCAGCGCCGGCTCCACCAGCCCGTCCGCCTTCAGGTTGCCGTTGGCGTACTGCACATGGTTGCTGATGTTGGCCATCACCTCTGGCTGCAGCAGATAGTTCATGTAGGCATACCCGGCTTTTTCATCCGGCGCATCGGCCGGCATGGCCACCATGTCAAACCACATGGGCGCGCCTTCCTTGGGTATCGAGTAGCCCACCTTCACCCCGTTGTTCGCCTCTTCGGCACGGTTTTTCGCTTGCAGCACATCCCCCGAGAAGCCCACCACCACACAGATATCGCCATTGGCCAGGTCGCCGGTGTACTTCGATGAATGGAAGTAGCTGATGTACGGCCGCACCTGCATCAACAGCGCCTTGGCCTTGTCGTAGTCCGCCGGGTTCTGGCTGTGGTGCGGCAGGCCCAGGTAGTGCAGGGCAATCGGCAGCAGTTCGGGGCCGTTGTCCAGCACGGCGACGCCACAGCTTTTCAGCTTGCTCATGTACTCGGGCTTGAAGATCAGGTCCCACGAATCCACCGGCGCGTTGTCGCCGAGCACCGCCTTGACCTTGTCGATGTTGTAGCCGATGCCGGTACTGCCCCACAGGTACGGGAAGCCGTACTGGTTGCCCGGGTCGTTCACCTCCAGTGCCTTGAGCAGCACCGGGTTGAGGTTTTGCCAGTTGGGCAGCTGCGACTTGTCCAGCTTCTTCAGGGCCTTGCCCTGGATCTGCCGGGCCATGAAGTGGTTGGAAGGGAACACCACATCGTAGCCGGAGTTGCCGGTCATCAGCTTGCCGTCGAGGGTCTCGTTGCTGTCGTACACGTCGTAGGTGGGCACGATGCCGCTGGCTTGCTGGAAGTTCTTCAGCGTGTCGGGGGCGACGTAGCTGGACCAGTTGTAGATCTTCACCGTTTCGGCGGCGCCGGCCACGCTGGCGGCCAGCATCAGGGGGGCGAGAAGGAGCGTGCGCATGTCGGGTTTACCTTGCTTGGTCTGTTGTTATCGAAGGCAGGCGATCAGCGGATCAGAAGATGAGTACGTAGGTCTTGCGCACGGTCTCCTGGATGTCCCAGGTGCCGGTGCTGTTGGCCGGTAGCATCAATGCGTCTCCGGCTTCTATGACCAGGGGCTCGCCACCGTCGGGGGTGAAGGTGCAGCGGCCCTTGATGAAGTGGCAGAACTCCTGTTGCACGATCTGCCGCCGCCAGCGCCCGGGGGTGCACTCCCAGATGCCGGTTTCGACGCCATCGCTGCGCTCTACGCAGGTAACAGACGTCACCGCCACGGGTTCGCCAAGCGGCACCGCGACCGGGTTGGAGCTGTCGAGCACAGCGCTGTCGGTGTTCTTGAACTGGGTAATGCTCATGACCGGTGGATCCTGTGCAGTTGATAAGGGAAGTCAGTGCATGAAGCCTTCCATGAAGTCCGCAAGCGAGCTGGCCAGGCGCCGCCTCCACGGCGCGCTGGCGGGGTTGGCGAGGGTCCGGTCCTCGTGGACGAAGCTTTGGATGATCGCGTTGTAGCCCAGCCAGCGGCAGGGCTCGGGCGGCCAGCTGGCCAGGCTCGATACCGGGCGGTTGTCCAGCACCCAAGGTTGCGCGGTCAGTTCGTTGTGCTGGTTAAGGATCAGCGCCGCCAGGGTGCGCCCGCCCAGGTTGGTGGCCCCAACGCCTTCGCCACCGTAGCCACCGGCCAGGGCAATGCCGCGCTGGCGGTCGCAGAGCATGTGCGGGCGAAAGCGCCGCGCCATGCCCAGGTTGCCGCCCCAGGAGTGGGTGATGCGCACATGCTTGAGCTGCGGGAACAGCTCGCTGAACAGGTAGCGGCGCAGTTCGATTTCGTGTTCTTGGAGGTTGAAGTTTTCGCGCAGGCGGCCACCGAAGCGGTAACCACCGCGTGCGCCGAATACCAGGCGGTTATCAGCGGTGCGCTGGCCATAGGTGACCTGGCGGCTGCTCTCGCTGAAGGCCTGGCCCTGGCTCAGGCCGATCTGCTCCCAGGTGGCCTCCGGTAGCGGCTCGGTGGCTACCAGCAAGCTCTGTACTGGCAGCTGGTGCTTGCCCAGTGGCGGCAGGCTGGCGGCGTAGCCTTCAACAGCGGGCACTATCCACTGGCAGCGAATACGTGCCAGCGGGGTGCGCACTTCGCCGGGCTGCCAGTCGATTGCAGGGGTGTTTTCGTAGATCGGCACGCCCAGGGCTTCAACCGCGCGTGCCAGGCCACGCACCAGCTTGGCCGGCTGGATGGTCGCGGTGTGCGGGCTGTAGATGGCACCAAACGCATTGCTGACCCGCAACTGGTTGCCCAGTTGCTCGGGGCGCAGCCAGCGGTAGTCGTCCTCGGTCATGCCTTGGCGATACAAGTCATCGAGGTAGGCGCGCAGGCTGCGCTCTTGCTCCGGGTAGCGTGCAGCACAGTACAGCACACCGCCCTTGCGGTAGTCGCAGTCGATGCCCTCGCGTTGCAGCACACCGTGCACTTCATCGGGTATGCCGTGCAGCAGGTCGATGCTGGCGCGGCGCTGTTGGGGCGACAGGGTGGCGAGCAGGCGGTCTTCGCCCAGCAGGTTGCCCATCAGCCAGCCACCGTTGCGCCCAGAGGCGCCGAAACCGGCGATGTTGGCGTCGATTACCACGATGTTCAGCTGTGGCGCCTGGCGCTTGAGGTAGTAGGCGGTCCACAGGCCTGTGTAGCCGGCGCCGATGATGCACACATCCGCGTGCAGGTCTTCGCGCAGGGCCGGGCGGGCACACAGTGGCTCGTCGAGCTGGTCCATCCACAGGCTTATCGTGCGCAGGGGTTGCATCGGGTCCGACTCCACATCCGTCAAGGTCTGTGGGCGATCCTAGTGATGTGTGCAGGCGCCTGTCTTACGTGCGTGCACGCAGGGAAATTTGCTTCAGGTAGGCCTTGGGGGTGAGCCCGGTGTGTTCACGGAAACACTTGTAGAACGCCGACAACGAGTTGAAGCCGGCGCTGAAGGCCAGCTCGTCGATCGTCGCCTCGGCGCTGCCGTCGTCAAGGCTGGCCATCAGGTGCTGCAGGCGGGCCTGGTTGACGTAACGGTAGAAGCTTTGCCCCAGCACCTGGTTCAGCAGGTAGGAGATCTGGTTGCGGCTGTAGCCACTGGCGTCGGCGACTTGCTGCAGGTCCAGCTCCGGGTCCAGGTAGGGCCGCTGGCGCTGGAAGTAGTGCTCCAGGTCCTGGGCCATGGTCGACAGCTGCCGGGGTGACAAGCCCAGGCGGCTGGTGGCCGGGCGCGGGCCGGTGTTGGCGCGGCCGGTGCCATTCTGGCGGACCAGCGTGGCGTATTCGTTGACCCGCCAGATCAGGCCGTCCTTGACGGTGATCGCCTCGCTTGACTGGAACGCCACCAGGCCGGCACCGCCCTGGACCGTGACCTGATACTGGATGAAGGCGGTGCAGCCATCGACGCGAATGCGGTCGCTGTGGACGATGTCCTCGCCGGCTTCATGGGGCAGGCAGGCGCGCACGTAGTCGCGCAGCTCAACGTAGCCGAGCACGCGGTTCTGGAAGAAATCGTGGTACTGGATGTCGGGGTGGTACAGCGCAATGACGCCGTCGAGGTCGCGATGCTTCCAGCACAGGTGGTAGCGCAGCACGGTGTCGGCGGTTATTGGAGTCTGGGCAGGGCCATCAGCGAGCGTCATGGGTGAATGATGCCTCGCCGCCAGGGTTGCGACAAGAATGCAGAACACCTGATGCACAGGGCCTGGTCGCGCAATTTGCACGATTCCGAACAAGCCCATCTTTGCAACTCATTGTTTTGTAAGGGGGTAATTTTTTGTCACAACTGGCACAGCCGCTGCAATGGTTACTGCGCGAATGGACTTGTCGCTAACCACTTAAGGCGAAAACATCATGATCACCCCTGCCGACTACCCCGCTGTCGATTCTCAAAGCCGCTCAGGTGTTTCCTGGGCGGCGATCTTCGCTGGCGCCGCTACCGCAGCTGCCTTGTCTCTGATCCTGGTGGTCCTTGGTGCAGGGCTTGGCTTCGCAGCCACTTCCCCCTGGGCCGACGAAGGGGCCAGTGCAAAAGCCCTGGGCATCTCCACCATCGTATGGCTGCTGCTGACGCAGATCATCGCTTCGGGGCTTGGCGGCTACATTGCCGGCCGGCTGCGGGTGAAATGGGCCAACCTGCATGGCGATGAAGTGTATTTCCGCGATACCGCGCATGGGTTCCTGTCCTGGGCTGTAGCCACCCTGGTGACGGCCATGCTGGTGCTGGGCGCTGCGGGCAACCTGGTGGGCGCTGGTGCCAGCGCGGCTTCGCAGGCGGCCACTGTATCGGCGGCTGCCGGTGGTGCGGCGGCGTCCGGTGACAACAACGATTCGATGGGCTATTTCGTCGATAGCTTGTTCCGTGGCGATGGCCCTGCACCCGTGAGCGACGATGCAGCCAATGGCGTGGCCGCACGCATCCTGGCCAAAGGCATTGCCAGCGACGGTGCGATGCCTGCCGAAGACCGCACCTACCTGGCGCAGCTGGTGGCCCAGCGCACGCGTCTGACCCAGGCCGAGGCCGAAGCCCGTGTCGATCAGGTGATGGCCCAGGTGCAACAGCTGAAAGTGCAGGCCAAGCAAGCCGCTGATACCGCCGCCAAGGTGGCTGCGTGGACAGCACTGTGGACCTTCGTCGCGCTGCTGTGTGGGGCCTTCTTCGCCAGCCTTGCAGCGCTCTACGGTGGTCGCCGTCGTGACCAGGTGCAGTGGCTGGAAGGCGAATACGTAGCCCATCGCACCATTCAACGTTAAGCAAGGAGAACTGACATGCGCTCGATACTGCTCTGGATGCTTGGGGTACCGATTCCGGTGATCATCCTCATCGCCATTTTCATGCATTGACCTAAGGGGCCGCTCTGCGGCCCAGTCGCGACACAAGGCCGCTCCTACAGGAGGTCGCGGTACCCCTGCGATCGCGATCCCTTGTAGGAGCGGCCTTGTGTCGCGATGGGCTGCAAAGCAGCCCCGGCTATCTAAAGGTCAAAGAAACTGCTCGGCATAGTGGCAAGCCACCTGCCGGCTACTCACCTGCCGCAACGCCGGCACCTCCTTGGCACAGCGTTCCGTCGCATACGGGCAGCGCTTGTGAAACGCACACCCATCGGGTGGGTTCAACGGGTTGGGCAGCTCGCCGACAATGCGAATCTTCGGCTTCAGCGGGTCCGGGTGAATGGCTGGCGTTGCCGAGAGCAGCGCCTGGGTATAGGGGTGCAGCGGCTTCTCGTAGATATCCCCTTTAGGCCCCATTTCCACCGGGCGCCCCAGGTACATCACCAGCACGTGATCGGCCACATGCCGCACCACCGCCAGGTTGTGCGAGATGAACACGTACGCGGTGTTGAACTCCTTTTGCAGGTCCATGAACAGGTTCAGCACCTGCGCCTGGATCGACACGTCCAGCGCCGAGGTCGGCTCGTCCGCCACCAGCACTTTGGGTTGCAGCATCATCGCCCGGGCCAGGGCAATGCGCTGGCGCTGGCCACCGGAGAACATGTGCGGGTAGCGCTGGTAATGCTCGGGGCGCAGGCCTACCTGCTCCATCATTTTTTGTACTTTCTCGCGCCGCTCGGCCTTGCTCAGCGAGGTGTTGATCAGCAGTGGCTCGGCCAGCTGGTCGCCAATTTTCTGCCGTGGGTTGAGCGAGGCGTAGGGGCTCTGGAACACCATCTGCACATCGCGGCGCAGCTGCTTGCGCTGCGCCTTGCTGGCGCCTGTCACCTCGGTGCCGGCAATTTGCAGCGAGCCGGAAGACGGCTCTTCGATGAGGGTGAGCGCACGGGCCAGGGTCGACTTGCCGCAGCCGGACTCGCCGACCACCGCCAGGGTCTTGCCGGCTTCCAGTTCGAACGACACGCCATTCAGTGCGCGGACCAGGGCGTGGCCCTTGAAGAGCCCGCGGGAGACTTCGTAATGCCGGGTCAGGTCCCGGGCAGATAGAACGACGGCCATCACGCCACCTCCTGGTTCAGCGGGTAGAAGCAACGCACCAGGCTGTGGGCCTGAGGATCGAGAGGCGGGCGCTGGCGCCGGCAGTTGTCCTGCACGTAGGGGCAGCGCGGCGACAACAGGCAGCCGACCGGGCGGTCGTAGCGGCCGGGGACGATGCCGGGCAGGGTGGCCAGGCGCTCGGCGCCGATGCTGTGCTCGGGGATCGCCGCCAGCAAGGCTTCGCTGTAAGGGTGGGCGGGCACGTCGAACAGCGTCGGCACCTGGCCCACCTCGACGGCTTCGCCTGCGTACATCACGCATACCCGCTTGGCCGTTTCGGCGACCACGGCGAGGTCGTGAGTGATCAGGATGAGCGCCATGTTGCGCTCTTTCTGCAGGTTGACCAGCAGCTCCATGATTTGCGCCTGGATGGTCACGTCCAGCGCGGTGGTCGGTTCGTCGGCGATCAGCAGCTTGGGCTCGCCGGCAATGGCCATGGCAATCGCCACACGCTGGCTCATGCCGCCAGACAGCTGGTGCGGGTAGGCATCCAGGCGGCTTTCCGCAGCCGGGATCTCGACCTTTTTCAACAGCTCAAGGGCACGCTGGCGTGCGGCCTTGCCTTTCAGGCCCAGGTGCTGGCGCAGCACTTCTTCTATCTGAAAACCCACCGTATAGCTGGGATTAAGCGCGGTCATCGGGTCCTGGAAGACCATGGCGATGTCCTTGCCCACCACCTTGCGCCGCTGCCGGCCGCTGAGCTTGAGCATGTCGGTGCCGTCGAAGCTGAGGACGTCGGCGGTGATGCGCCCGGGGGCGTCGATCAGGCCCATCAAGGCCATCATGGTCACCGACTTGCCCGAGCCGGATTCGCCGACGATGGCCAGGATCTCGCCGGCCTCCACCGACAGGTCCAGGCCATCGACGACCGGGACCGCATTGGCGTCGCCGAAGCGCACGTTCAGGTTGTTGATCTGCAACAGTGACATGGCGTTCTCCTCAGGCGGCGTTCTTGAGTTTCGGGTCCAGCGCATCGCGCAGGCCGTCGCCCATCAGGTTGATTGCCAGCACACTGAGCAGAATGGTCAGGCCGGGCAGGCTCACCACCCACCAAGCGCGCTCGATGTAGTCACGGGCCGAAGCCAGCATGGTGCCCCACTCCGGGGTCGGTGGTTGCACGCCCAGGCCGAGGAAGCCCAAGGCGGCAGCATCGAGGATCGCCGAGGAGAAGCTGAGGGTAGCCTGTACGATCAGTGGCGCCATGCAGTTGGGCAGCACGGTGACGAACATCAGCCGTGGCAGCCCGGCACCGGCCAGGCGTGCGGCGGTGACGTAATCGCGGTTCAGCTCCACCATCACCGCAGCCCGTGTAAGGCGCACGTAGGAGGGCAGGGAGACGATGGCGATGGCGATCACTGTATTGATCAGGCCTGGGCCGAGGATGGCGACGATGGCCACGGCCAGCAGCAGGGAGGGCAGGGCTAGCATCACGTCCATCAGGCGCATGATCGACGGGCCGAGGATTTGCGGGAAGAAGCCGGCCAGCAGGCCCAGCAGGATGCCCGGGATCAGCGACATCACCACCGACGACAGGCCGATCAGCAGCGACAGCCGCGCGCCCTGGATCAAGCGCGAAAGCAGGTCGCGGCCCAGTTCGTCGGTGCCGAGGATGAACTGCCAGGTGCCGCCTTCGAGCCATACCGGCGGGGTCAGCAGGAAGTCGCGGTACTGCTCGCTCGGGTCATGCGGGGCGACCCACGGCGCGAACAGTGCGCAGAACACCACCAGGCACATGAAGGCCAGGCCCATTACCGCGCCTTTGTTGCGCGCGAAGGCTTGCCAGAATTCTTTGTACGGCGAGGGGTAGAGCAGGCTCTGGTCCACCGGGCTGGCCGGCGACACGGATTTTGCAATCGGGCTAGTCATGGCGAAGGCCTCAGCGCTGATGACGGATGCGTGGGTTGGCCAGGCCGTAGAGGATGTCCACGACGAAGTTGACCAGGATCACCAGGCAGGCAATCAACAGGATGCCGTTCTGGACCACGGGGTAGTCACGGGCACCGATGGCTTCGATCAGCCACTTGCCGATGCCCGGCCAGGAAAAGATGGTTTCGGTCAGCACCGCACCGGCCAGCAGCGTGCCGACCTGCAGGCCGAACACCGTCAGCACCGGGATCAAGGCATTGCGCAGCCCGTGCACGAACACCACGCGGGCTGGCGACAGGCCTTTGGCACGGGCGGTGCGGATGTAGTCCTCGCGCAGCACTTCGAGCATCGACGAGCGGGTCATGCGGGCGATGACGGCCAGGGGGATGGTACCGAGCACGATGGCCGGCAGGATCAGGTGCATCACTGCGTCCTTGAACGCGCCTTCTTCGTCGCTGAGCAGGGTATCGATGAGCATGAAACCGGTCTTCGGCTCGATGTCGTAGAGCAGGTCGATGCGCCCGGACACCGGGGTCCAGCCCAGGCTCACCGAGAAGAACATGATCAGGATCAGGCCCCACCAGAAAATCGGCATCGAGTAGCCGGCCAGGGAAATGCCCATCACCCCGTGGTCGAACAACGAACCGCGCTTGAGCGCGGCGATCACCCCGGCCAGCAGGCCGACGATGCCGGCGAACACCAGTGCAGCGAAGGCCAGTTCGAGGGTGGCCGGGAACAGAGTCAGGAACTCGGTCCACACGCTTTCGCGGGTGCGCAGCGATTCGCCCAGGTCACCCTGGGCCAGCTTGCCGACGTAGTCCAGGTACTGGACCGGCAATGGCTTGTTCAGGCCCAGGCGTTCCATGGCCTGGGCGTGCATTTCGGGGTCGACCCTGCGCTCGCCCATCATCACTTCCACCGGGTCGCCGGGGATCAGGCGTATGAGCGCGAAGGTCAGCAGGGTGATGCCGAAAAAGGTCGGTATCAGCAGGCCAAGGCGCCGGGCAATAAAGCTCAACATTGTCGGGGTTACCTCATCAGGCCGCGGGGCGATCAGCCCGCTACGGCAATGCCGCCGGTTCCCGTGTGGGTTGCCGGCGGTCGTTGTTGTTCTACTTCACCTTGGTGGTGGCGAAGTTATTGTTGGTCAGAGGGCTGATCACGTAGCCCTCCACGTTGTCACGCATGGCGGTGAACATCTTGGGATGGGCCATGCTGATCCAGGGTTGGTCGTCATCGTACACCTTCAATGCCTCGCTATAGAGCCTTGCACGCTCCTCGTTGTCGACCACCTCGCGGGCACGGGTGATCAGTTCCTGGAATTTCGAGTTGCACCAGCGGGCGTAGTTCTCGCCGGTTCTGGCTGCATCGCAACTGAGCAGCGGGGTGAGGAAGTTGTCCGGGTCACCGTTGTCGCCCGCCCAACCGGTAGACACCAGGTCGGCTTCGCCCTTCTTGGCGCGGCGCAGCATTTCGGCCCATTCCATTACCCGGATATCCAGTTTCAGGCCGATCTGCTTCAGGTCCGACTGCAGCATTTCGGCGGACAAGCGCGGGTTGGGGTTGGTCGGACCACCGCCGTTGCGGGTGAACAGGGTGATGACTGTGCCTTCTGGTACCCCGGCTTCCTTGAGCAAGGCGCGTGCCTTTGCCAGGTCGCGGGGCGGGTTCTGGTTGCTGGTGTTGTAGCCAGGCATGGTCGGCGGGTAGGGGTTCACACCCACCAGCGCGTTGCCTTTGCCAAACAGCTGGTCGACGTGGGTCTGACGGTCGAAAGCCATATTGATGGCTTTGCGCACCCGTACATCGCCGAGGTACTTGTGTTCGGTGTTCATGGCAATGTAGCCGGTGACCAGTGCTTCGATCTCGGCGACCTTGAGTTGCGGGTCGGCCTTGATCGATGGCACGTCATCTGGCTTAGGGTAGAGCGCGACCTGGCATTCGTTGGCGCGCAGCTTCTGCAGGCGCACGTTGCTGTCGGTGGCAATGGCGAATATCAGGGCGTCGGCCGGTGGCTTGCCGCGGAAGTAGTCCGGGTTGGGCTTGAAGCGGACCTGCGCATCCTTGTTGTAGCGCTGGAAGATGAACGGGCCGGTGCCGATCGGCTTGCTGTTCAGCTGGGCGGTTTTACCGGCCTTGAGCAACTGGTCGCCGTACTCGGCGGAGTAGATCGAGGTGAAGCCCATGGCCATGTCATGCAGGAACGGTGCTTCCCGACGGGTGAGGGTGATCACCACGGTGTGGTCGTCGGTCTTGATCACCGATTTGAGCAGTTGCCTGAAGGCCATGCTTTCAAAATACGGGTAGCCGACACCACTGGTCTTGTCGTGCCACGGGTGGTTCGGGTCAAGCTGGCGGTTGAGGCTCCACAGCACATCGTCGGCATTGAGGTCGCGGGTTGGCTCGAAGTAGTCGGTGGTGTGGAACTTCACCCCTTGGCGCAGGTGGAAGGTGTAGGTCAGCCCGTCTGCCGAGATGTCCCAGCGTTCGGCCAGGGCTGGCTGGAGGTCGGTGGTGCCGGGCTTGAAGTCGACCAGGCGGTTGAACACGGTTTCGGCCGATGCATCGAAGGTGACCGCCGTGGTGTATTGGACAACGTCGAACCCTTCCGGGCTGGCTTCGGTGCATACCACCAGCGGTTTGGCCGCCAGTTGCGTGGCGCTACCCAGCACCAGTGCGGCCAGGGCCAGGCGTAGCGGTAGCGATCTCATGAAAGTTCTCTGCATCGGTTGAAGGCTCCCTGCTTTTGCATTGATTCCAGCGTAGCCGCCACGGCCCGCTACGAAGTGGGCCGTGGCGCCAGCGGTCAGAGAATGTTGAATGGAATGGTGGTAACCACGCGGAACTCATCCAGGCTGCCATCGGCCTGTGCCTTGCTGGCCCGATGCGCGGTATAGGTGGCGCGGATGCTGGTGTCTTTCAGCGGCCCGCTCTGCACCGCGTAGCTGGTGCCGATGCCCCACTCGTAGTGGGTTTCGCCGTTCAGGCCATTCACGTCATAGGCAGTGCCGCGATAGTGGGTGCCGTCGATGCCCCAGCCACGGGCGTTGTACAGGTTGAACTTCAGGCCCGGCACGCCGTAGGGCGCCATGTTCAGTACGTAGGAGATCTTCAGCGATTTTTCGTTGGGGCCGTTGAAGTCCGACAGCAGCGAGTTGGCCAGGTAGATGCCGTTGGTTTCGTGCAGGTAGTCGAAGTACTCGTTGCCGTTCACCTGCTGCCAGGAGGCACCGAGGGTATGGGCCTGGTGGGTCAGGTCGAGCGACAGGCTGTAGGTGTCGTTGTCGATCTTGCCCATTTTCTGGCTGCCGGCATCCACGGTCTTGTAGTAGTTCAGGCCGGTGCTCAGGCTGAGCACTGCGCTGTCGCCGAGCACGTGGTTGGCGCCGAAGTAGTACTGGTTCCAGAAGTCGTCGACCTGGGTGGCGTACAGGCTGGTGCTCAGGCTTTTGAACGGCTGGTAATTGATGCCGGCAGTGCTGGCGCGGTCGGTTTCCACGCCGGTGGCGCCGTACTCGCTGCGGAACTTGCTCAGGCTCTGTTCGGTGCGTGGCGAGACGCGGTCGAAGGTACCCAGGTCGAAGCTCAGGTTGTCGAACTCGGCGCTGTGCAGAAACGCGCCCTGAAAGCTCGATGGCAAGGCGCGGTTGCCTATGTAGGCGAGCATAGGCGTGTCCACCGACTGGCGGCCGAGGGTAAGGGTGGTGTTGGACACGCGCGCCTTGAGGTTGCCCAGGCCCAGTTTGCTCCACTGGCCAACGGGGTCGCCGTCGCTGTGGGTGAGGGTGCGGTTGTTGGGGCCGGCAATGGCTTCGCGGCTCTGCTGCAGGGCGATGGCGTTGTAGCCCGCGGCCTCGACGGCCAAGCCCACGGTGCCTTCGGTGAAGCCAGAGCTGTAGTTGAGGATGCTGCCCTGGACCCAGTTTTCCCGGGTGTGGGTAGGGTGGCGGGTGCCGTCGCCCTTGTAGTAGCGCCACAGCGGTGCGCGTGTAGCGCGTTCGCGGGCGTACCAGTTGCGGGTGGTGCCGGACAGGCTCTGGCCGTCGATGAAGCCGCTGGCTTGCGCCTGCTCGCTGCTGGCTTTGAGGGTGAGCGGGATGAAGGCCTGGCTTTGCGGATCGGCCTGGGCCACGGTGGAAAAGGCACTGATGGATAAGGCCAGTGCGGTCAGGGTGAATACTCTCAAGGTTGAAGCTCCCATTTTTTTAGTTATTGCCGGCCTTGTGAGCCGGGTTTTTGCTGCGGTGTTGCCAGAGTTGCCCGGGGTCGCCGGGCTGAATCGGGGAGTCGTGCTACCTGTACCGGCCTTTTCGCGGGTAAACCCGCTCCCACAGGGACCTGTGCAGGCCCCGGCTGATGGGTATCCTTGTGGGAGCGGGTTTACCCGCGAAGAGGCCCTTGAAGGCTAAAAGTCAGTCAACACTCACACCGGAGAAATCATTGCGCCCAAACGGGCTGACCTTGAACCCGGAAACCTTGACGCTGAGCGGCTGGTTCACGGTGGAATGGGCCACCGGGGTAATCGGCACCTGCTGCTTGAGCCGCTGCTGGGCCTGCCGGTACAGGGCGCTGCGCTGGCCTTGGTCGGTGACCTGCTTGGCCTGCTTGACCAGGCTGTCGTACTGCGGGTCGCACCACAGCGAGTAGTTGTTGCTGCCGATGGCATCGCAGCTGTAGAGGGTGCCCAGCCAGTTGTCCGGGTCGCCGTTGTCGCCGGTCCAGCCAATCAGGGCGATGTCATGCTCGCCGCTTTTCATGCGCTTGAGGTACTCGCCCCATTCGTAACTGACGATGCGCACCTTGAAACCAAGTTTGTTCCAGTCGGCCTGGAGCATTTCGGCCATCAGCTTGGCGTTGGGGTTGTACGGGCGTTGCACCGGCATGGCCCACAGGGTGACTTCGGTGCCAGGTTTGACGCCGGCCTGCTGGAGCAACTGTTTGGCCTTTTCCGGGTCGTAAGGTGCGTCCTTGAGGCTTTCGTCATAGGACCACTGGGTCGGAGGCATGGCGTTGACCGCCAGTTGGCCGGAGTCCTGATACACCGCCTGCAGGATGGCTTTCTTGTTCACCGCCATATCCATCGCCTGGCGCACCTCCAGCCGGTCGAAGGGTGGGTGCTGGGTGTTGTAGGCGATGTAGCCGAGGTTGAAGCCCGGTTGCTGCAGTACCTGCAGCGAACGGTCGGCCTTGAGCGCCGGCAGGTCGGCGGGGCGTGGGTGCAGGGTGACCTGGCATTCGTTGCGGCGCAGCTTCTGGATGCGTACCGAGGGGTCGATGTTGATCGAGAACACCAGGTTGTCGATCTTCACTTCATCCGGTGCCCAGTAATCCTTGTTGCCCTTGTAGCGGATCTGCGAATCCTTCTGGTAACGCTGGAACACGAACGGCCCGGTGCCGATGGGCTGCTGGTTGATGTCGCTCGGCCTTGAACTCGCCATCAGTTGCCCGGCGTATTCGGCGGAGAGGATGGAAGCGAAGCTCATGGCCAGGTTCTGGATGAACGCGGCATCGACCGTGTTCAGGGTGAATGCCACGGTGAGTGGGTCGATTTTCTCGACGCGGGCGATGTTCTTGTCCAGGCCCATGCTGACGAAGTACGGGAACTCGGTGGGGTAGGCCTGCCGGAACGGGTGGCCCTTGTCGAGCATGCGGTTGAAGGTGAATAGCACGTCGTCGGCATTGAAGTCACGGCCAGGTTTGAACGCCTTGTTGCTGTGGAACTTCACCCCTTTACGCAGGTGGAAGGTGTAGTGCAAGCCATCGTCGGACACCTCCCAGCGGGTCGCCAGGGCAGGGTGCACGGCAGTACCGCCGCGCTCGAACTCGACCAGGCGGTTGTAGACCGGTTCGGCGGCGTCGTTGTCGGTGGCGCTGGTGTACTGGGCGGTGTCGAAACCGGCGGGGCTGCCTTCGGAGCAGAACACCAGGTTGTTGGCCAGCAGGGCCGGGGACTGGCTGATCAAGCCCAGGGCCAGGAGGGTGGACAGGCGGGTGGTGTGGCGCATGACAAGTCCTTTTTCATCTGTTTGCGCCGCCTCGGGGTGCGAATGGCGGCAACAGTTCGCCGACCCCGCAGCGGATAGCCGCAGGACGACAGGAAAGGGTGGCAAGGATGGAAGGGCACCCACCGTTCGGCGGGTGCCACGGTCAGGCTACTTTTCCACGCTGACGCCGTAGAAGGCGTTCAGCGCGAATGGGCTGATCTTGAAGTCCTTCACCTTGGCGCTCATGGGCTGGTACACGGTGGAGTGGGCGATCGGGGTGATCGGCACCTGCTCCTTGAGGATGTGCTGCGCCTTTTGGTACAGCTCGGTGCGCTTGGCCTGGTCGGAGGTGGCCTTGGCCTGCTTGATCAGGTCGTCATAAGGCTTGTAGCACCACTTGGAGAAGTTGTTGCCGTCGACGGCATCGCAGCCGTAGAGGGTGCCCAGCCAGTTGTCCGGGTCACCATTGTCGCCGCTCCAGCCAATCAGCATGGCGCCCTGTTCGCCGCCCTTGGAGCGTTTGATGTACTCGCCCCATTCATAGCTGACGATCTTCGCCTTGATGCCGATCTTGGCCCAGTCGGACTGGAGCATTTCGGCCATCAGCTTGGCATTGGGGTTGTACGGGCGTTGCACGGGCATGGCCCACAGGGTGATCTCGGTGCCTTCCTTGATGCCGGCTTCCTTCAGCAGTTGCTTGGCTTTCTCGGGGTCGAAAGCGGCGTCCTTGATGCTGTTGTCATAGGACCATTGCGTTGGCGGCATGCCATTGACTGCCAACTGGCCGGCACCCTGGTAGACCGACTCGATGATCTTCTTCTTGTCCACGGCCATGTCCAGCGCCTGGCGCACTTTCAACTGGGCCATGGGGTTGGGCTCGTTGCTGCCCTTGATCTTGTCCATCACGTTGTAGGCGATGTAGCCGAGGTTGAAGCCGGCTTGCTGAGGCATTTGCAGGTTCTTGTCGGCCTTTAGCGGCTCGATATCGGCCGGGCGCGGGAACAGGGTGACCTGGCACTCGTTTTTCTTCAGCTTTTGCATGCGCACCGAGGCATCGGTGGTGATGGCGAAGATCAGGTTGTCGATCTTCATGTCATCGGGTTGCCAGTAGTCCTTGTTGCCCTTGAAGCGGATCTGCGCGTCCTTCTGGTACTTGCTGAACACGAACGGGCCCGTGCCGATCGGCTTCTGGTTGATATCGGCGGCCTTGCCGTTCTTGAGCAATTGGTCGGCGTATTCGGCGGACTGGATGGAAGCAAAGCTCATGGCCAGGTTCTGGATGAACGCGGCGTCGACCTCGTTGAGGGTGAATTGCACCGTGTGCTCGTCGAGCTTGTCCACCTTGGCGATGTTCTTGTCCATGCCCATGTCGGTGAAGTACGGGAACTCGGTGGGGTAGGCCTTGCGGAACGGGTTGTCCTTGTCGAGCATGCGGTTGAAGGTGAACAGCACGTCGTCGGCGTTGAAGGGGCGGCTGGGCTTGAAGTAGTCGGTGGTATGGAACTTGACCCCTTCGCGCAGGTGGAAGGTGTAGGTCTTGCCGTCGTCGGACACTTCCCATTTGGTCGCCAGGCCCGGGATGACCGCAGTGCCGCCCCGTTCGAACTGGGTCAGGCGGTTGAACACGGTCTCTGCCGAGGCGTCGAAGTCGGTCCCGGTGGTGTACTGCCCCGGGTCGAAACCGGCCGGGCTGCCTTCGGAGCAGAACACCAGGTTGGACGCGGCAAGGGCCGACGGTGCGCCGGTGAGCAAGCCTGCGCCAAGCAGGAACGGAATGACTGCGTGTTTGAGCATGGTGGCCTCATTGTTGTCATTTTTTGGATGAGGTGGCCTCGTGAGCCGACCTGAAGATACTTATGCAGGGGCTGTTCCCAATGCAACAGGTAGAAGGATAGTTGGCGCCGGAAAAGTGGTACGGCCGTACATGGATGTCGCATCGGTATAACTTTCGACGAAGTCAAACGTTTGCGCGGGCAAAATGATGGCATTTTGCGAGATGTTTCTAGGCGGGGGTAGGCGTAGGGCGCACCTTGGTGGTGCGTAGGAATCGTCCGAAAACGCTGAATTCGGCGCGGTCCCTGTGGCAGCGGGCATGTCGAGGCGTCGAACCGCCGCGAACAGGGGCGAAGCCCGTGCCATCCATTGCGGTGGCTTCTTCGCGGGCTCGCCCGCTCCCACAGGTGATTCGTGAACTATTTAGGGCATCTGCACTTCGATCAGGCCATCGGCATTCATGCTCACTTCACTGGTGCCTGCCTCGATATCCGGCGCCGGCGCTGCTTCATCTGCCCCCATGGCTTTCATCGCCATCGGCGCGCTGCGCAGGTACGGGCGCGGGTAACCGCTGCTGTTGAGGTTCAGGCTGACCACTTTGTAGCCCTTGCCGCCCAGCGCTTCGGTGGCCAGTTGCGCGCGCGCCTTGAAGGCATCCACCGCATCCTTGAGCAGTGCATCCTCGCTGGCCTTGCGCGTGGCCGGGGCGATGGAGAAGTCCATGCCGCCCATTTTCAGCTCTTGCAGCAAGTCGGCGGTAAGCTGGGACAAGGCCGGGAAGTTGTCGCTTTCCAGGCGCAGCTCGGCGCGCTCGCGCCAGCCGGTGATCTTCTGGCCCTTGCTGTCATACACCGGGTAGCTGTTGCGGCTGCCTTGGCTGATCTTCACGTCCTTGACCTGGCGCGACTGCTGCACGGCCTTGTTCATGGTTTCGGTGATCTGCTTGGCGAGCTTGCCCGGGTCGCTGTTCTGCGCTTCGCTGTACAGGGTCACGACCATCAGGTCGCGCGCCACTTCCTTGCTCACTTCAGCGCGCAGCGATACCTGGTTGTAACGTGGCTCATCGGCAGCCAGCGCCGGCAGGCTGGCGAGCAAGCCGCAGGACAGGATCAGGGCGGCGCCGCGACGTGGGATTTGCATGTGGTACTCCTTGGCAATAAAAGGCGTGGGGTTTGGCCATCCATTCCACGCATGGCCCATCAGACCGGCAACAGTGTAGTGGGTTCAAAAGTGCCATCATGAACCTGTGACAAAGTGTGGCGCTTTGCCGCATCGCTGCAGCGAGGCGCCCGGCTTCGGTATACTCCAGCCGATTTTCTGGAGCACTCATCAGGAGAGCTCATGCTCGCCGCCGTACAACCGTTGTCCGCTACCCGCCAGAACCTTTGGCGCCTGACCGTCATTCGGGTCCTGGTCCTGGCTGCCCAGGCCGGCTCCGTAGGCGTTGCCTACTGGACCGAACTGCTGCCGTTGCCGTGGCTGTCGCTGGCCGGCACCTTGGCGTTGTCCTCGCTGCTGTGTGCCTTCACGGCGCTGCGCTTGCGCCTGTCGCTGCCGGTCACCGAAATGGAGTACGCCCTGCAGCTGGCCTGTGACCTGCTGATCCACAGTGCCTTGCTGTATTACTCCGGTGGCTCGACCAACCCGTTCGTGTCGTATTACCTGGTACCGCTGGCGATTGCCGCGGTGACCTTGCCGTGGCTGTATTCGCTGATTCTTTCGGGTATCGCCCTGACCGCCTACAGCCTGCTGCTGGTGCAGTTCTACCCGCTTGAAGGCCTGCCCATGGCGCGGGACAAGATGCAGGTCTACGGCATGTGGCTGAGCATTGCCCTGGCTGCGGCGGTGATTACCTTCTTTGCCGCACGCATGGCCGAAGAGCTGCGCCGCCAGGAGCAGCTGCGCTCCGAACGG
This sequence comes from Pseudomonas putida S13.1.2, assembly GCF_000498395.2. NCBI lineage: Bacteria > Pseudomonadati > Pseudomonadota > Gammaproteobacteria > Pseudomonadales > Pseudomonadaceae > Pseudomonas > Pseudomonas putida. Next base: position 3,992,304 of record NZ_CP010979.1, on the reverse strand, counting down.
CGTGAAGAAAGCCTGCGCGACGAGCAACTGCTGGCCGTGGCCACCCAGGCCGCCGGTGCCGCCCATGAGCTGGGCACGCCGCTGGCGACCATGAGCGTGCTGATCAATGAAATGCGCCAGGACCACACCGACCCGTTGCTGCAGGAAGACCTGCAGATTCTTCAGGACCAGGTAAAGTTGTGCAAAGAGACCTTGCAGCAGCTGGTGCGCGCCGCCGAAGCCAACCGCCGGCTGGCGATCGTGGAACAGGATGTGACCGCCTGGCTGGACGAGGCGCTGAACCGTTGGCACCTGATGCGCCCGGAAGCGAGCTACCGCTTCCAGCGGCTGCGCGATGGCAAAGTGCCGCGCCTGACGCCACCACCCGACCTGACCCAAGCGCTGCTGAACCTGTTGAACAATGCTGCCGATGCCTGCCCCGATGACCTGGAAGTGCGCCTGGACTGGGACGCCCAGGACATTGTCATCAGTATCCGCGACCGTGGCCCTGGCGTACCGCCGGCCATCGCCGAAGCCATCGGCAAACCCTTCATTACCACCAAGGGCAAAGGCTTCGGCCTGGGCCTGTTCTTGAGCAAGGCCAGCGTGACCCGTGCGGGCGGTTCGGTGAAACTCTATAGTCATGAACAGGGTGGCACCCTGACCGAATTGCGCCTGCCCTATGGCAAGCGAGGAGATGAATGATGAGCGAAGAAAACCAGGTCGAAAGCGAAGAGCTGCCGCACCTGCTGTTGGTGGATGACGATGCCACCTTCACCCGGGTCATGGCCCGGGCCATGAGCCGTCGCGGTTTCCGCGTGAGCACCGCCAGTTCTGCCGAAGAAGGCTTGATCCTGGCGCAGCAGGACCTGCCGGACTACGCCACGCTGGACCTGAAGATGGACGGTGACTCCGGCCTTGTGCTGCTGCCCAAGCTGCTGGAGCTGGACCCGGAAATGCGCGTGGTGATCCTGACCGGTTACTCGAGCATTGCCACCGCTGTGGAAGCGGTCAAGCGCGGTGCCTGCAATTACCTGTGCAAGCCGGCTGACGCCGACGACGTGCTGGCCGCGTTGCTGTCCGAACACACCGACCTGGATACCCTGGTGCCGGAAAACCCGATGTCGGTCGACCGCCTGCAGTGGGAACACATCCAGCGCGTGTTGAACGAGCACGAGGGCAACATTTCGGCCACCGCACGGGCGCTGGGCATGCACCGGCGGACCTTGCAACGCAAGCTGCAGAAGCGCCCGGTCCGGCGCTGATCCCTTTTGCCTGTACCGGCCTCATCGCCGGCAAGCCAGCTCCCACAGGGGCCCCGCAGGTTCCGGTATGTATGCAATACCTGTGGGAGCTGGCTTGCCGGCGATAGGGCCGGCACAGTCGGAAACGTCTCTTTACCGCACCTGATCCCCGCAACTAACGGCCGTTGGCGTATCATTAGCCACCTAACGGCAACCTCTCCAGGATCGCTTGCGCATGCTCGCCCTTCTTATCCAGACGCTGAACATCACGGCACCTGTCTTCGCCATGCTGTTCATGGGCGTGCTGCTCAAACGCATTCACCTGATCGACGACAATTTCAACCGCGTCGCCTCGCAGTTGGTGTTCAACGTCTGCATGCCGGCGCTGCTGTTCCTCGGTATCTATCACGCCGACCTGGCTGCAGCGGTAAAACCCGGCGTCATCCTCTACTTCATCGCCGCCACCCTGGTTGGCTTCGCCGTCGCCTGGGGTATGGCCATCTGGCGCAGCCCGCTGGCGGACCGGGGCATCTATACCCAGGGCGCGTTCCGCGGCAACAACGGCGTCATCGGCCTGGCCCTGGCTGCCAGCTTGTACGGCGACTACGGTATTTCCCTGGGGGCGGTGCTCGCCGGGTTGGTCATCCTCATGTACAACTCGCTGTCGGCCGTAGTGCTGGCGGTGTACAGCCCGGACCTGAAGTCCGACCCGTGGAGCATCTGCAAGAGCATCTTCAGCAACCCGCTGATCATCAGCGTGCTGGTCGCGACACCCATGGCTTACGGCCAGGTGCCGCTACCCAACTGGCTGCTGACTTCAGGTGATTACCTGGCGCAGATGACCCTGCCGCTGGCGTTGATGTGCATTGGCGGCACCCTGTCGCTGGCGGCCTTGCGCGACAGCGGCCGGCTGGCCATCGACGCCAGCCTGGTGAAGATGGTCTGGCTACCGTTGGTTGGCACCCTCGGCGCGTGGCTGTGCGGCTTTCGCGGTGCCGAACTGGGCATCCTGTTCCTGTACATCGGCAGCCCGACCGCAGCAGCCAGTTACGTCATGGCACGGGCGGCCAACGGCAACCATGAGCTGGCTGCATCGATCATCGTGATCACCACGTTAATGGCGGCAATCACCACCAATATCGGCATTTTCATCTTGCAGTGGGGCGGATGGATCTAGATCCTTGACTGCAAACAACACAAAAAACAGCCTCACTGAACTAAAGGACACTTCATGCAAGACCAGAGCACGCCCGAGCAGTTACAGCGCGGGCTGAAGAATCGCCATATCCAGCTGATCGCACTGGGCGGTGCTATTGGTACCGGTTTGTTTCTGGGTATCGCCCAGACCATTCAGCTGGCCGGCCCTTCCGTATTGCTGGGGTATGCCATCGCTGGCCTGATGGCCTTCCTGATCATGCGCCAGTTGGGTGAAATGGTGGTGGAAGAGCCGGTGGCCGGTAGCTTCAGCCACTTTGCCCACCAGTACTGGAGCGAGTTCGCAGGCTTCGTGTCGGGCTGGAACTACTGGGTGGTGTATGTGCTGGTAGGCATGGCCGAGCTGACAGCAGTGGGTATCTACGTGCAGTACTGGTGGCCGGACTTCCCCACCTGGGCCACCGCGGCGATCTTTTTCGTGGTGATCAACCTGATCAACCTGACCCAGGTGAAGGTCTACGGCGAAATGGAATTCTGGTTCGCCCTGATCAAGGTCGTGGCCATCGTCAGCATGATCGGCTTCGGCGCCTGGTTGCTGAGCAGTGGCCATGGTGGCCCGGATGCCAGCGTGGCCAACCTGTGGCAGTACGGCGGCTTCTTCCCTAACGGTGTCAGCGGCCTGGTGATGGCACTGGCGGTGATCATGTTCTCGTTCGGTGGCCTGGAGCTGGTGGGTATCACCGCTGCCGAGGCCGACAACCCGCGCCAGAGCATCCCCAAGGCCACCAATCAGGTGGTTTACCGCATCCTGATCTTCTACATCGGTGCCCTGGCAGTGCTGCTGTCACTGTACCCGTGGCAGAAGGTGGTGCAGGGCGGCAGCCCGTTCGTGATGATTTTCCACGAGCTGGACAGCGACCTGGTGGCGACCATTCTCAATATCGTGGTGCTGACGGCTGCGCTGTCGGTTTACAACAGCTGCGTGTACGCCAACAGCCGCATGCTGTTTGGCCTGGCCAGCCAGGGTGACGCACCGCGCCAGCTGCTGAAAGTCAGCCGCAGCGGCGTGCCGCTGACTGCGCTGGGCGTGTCGGCCTTCGCGACCGGGCTGTGCGTGGTGATCAACTACCTGATGCCGGGCGAGGCCTTTGGCTTGCTGATGGCCCTGGCGGTTTCGGCGCTGGTGATCAACTGGGCGAGCATCAGCATTACCCACCTGAAGTTCCGCAAGGCCAAGCTGGCGGCCGGGATTACCCCGTTCTACAAGAGCCTGGGGCACCCGCTGACCAACTACCTGTGCCTGGCATTCATCGTGCTGATTCTGGTGGTGATGTACCTGACTCCGCCGATTCGCATCTCGGTGATGCTGATCCCGGCATGGATTGCCGTGCTGTGGGTGGCCTTCAAGCTGAAGAAGGCGCGCCAGGCCAAGTAAGTCAGGCAGGCTCGGCCTCTTCGCGGGTAAACCCGCTCCCACAGGTCCGGCGCAGCTTTTAAAACCTGCGTCGGACCTGTGGGAGCGGGTTTACCCGCGAAAGGGCCGAAGCAGGCGACCTATTGGTAACTGTCGATCACTTCCTGTGCCGCACGGAAAGCATCAATCGCCGCCGGCACCCCCGCATACACTGCACAATGCAGCAGTGCCTCGCGAATCTCTTCTACCGTACAGCCGTTATTCAACGCCCCGCGTACGTGCCCCTTGAGCTCTTGCGGGCACTTGAGTGCCGTCAACGTGGCCAGGGTAATCAGGCTGCGGGTTTTCAACGGCAGCCCCTCACGGGCCCAGACACTGCCCCAGGCATGTTCATTGACGAAGTCCTGCAGCGGCTGCGTAAAGTCGGTGGCATTGCCCAGCGCGCGGTCGACGAATGCATCGCCCATTACCTGGCGGCGAATCTGCTCGCCGGTCTTGTTGCTATCAGCCATGTTGTTCTCCTTAGTGTTGGCGGCGCCAGGCGCGGACAGTGGTATACAGCAGCACCACGGCGAGCACAGGCAGTACATAGAACAGCATCAACCGCTCCAGGCGCCCGGCCAGTGGCATGCCCATGGTGAACGCCGCCACATGCAGGCCGTAGGCCAGGTACAGGCAAAGGAACACCAGGCCTTCGGCGCGGGTGATGCGGTAACCGGAATAGAACACCGGCAGGCTTAGTGCGGCGACACCGAGCATTACCGGGAGGTCGAAGGCCAGGGCGTTGGGCGAGATCGACAGCGGCTCAGGGGTGATCAGCGCGGTCAGGCCCAGCACGGCCAGCAGGTTGAACAGGTTGCTGCCGATGACCGTGCCCACGGCAATTTCCCGTTCACCGCGCAGGGCCGCGATCAATGCAGCGGCGAGCTCTGGCAGGGATGTGCAGATGGCGACGACGGTAAGGCCGATGATGCGCTCGGACAGCCCCAGGTCGGTGGCAACCTCCACGGCGGCCTCCAGCAGCAGGTGCCCCGCCAGGCTCAGCAAGACAAGGCCGGCCAACACCAGCAGCAGCGTGCCTGACCAGAAGCGCCTGGCGCTGGATTTGGCGGTGTCCGGCGCGGGGTAGGTGCGTGCGTAGTGGCGCGACTGGTGCCAGAGCATTACCAGGTAGCCGACCAGGCCAAGCAGCAGCAGCCCCCCTTCAAACCGGCCCAGGTAACCGTTGGCGCACAGGGCATAGACCAGGCCACTGGCGACGATCATAAGCGGAATGTCCAGGCGCACCAGCTGGCGCGACACGCGCAAGGGGATGATCAGCGCGGCCAGGCCGAGAATGACCAGTACGTTGAAGATGTTGCTGCCGACCACGCTGCCGACCGCCACATCCGGCGCGCCCTGGTAGGCGGCCTGCAGGCTGACGGTGAGTTGTGGCGCGGTACTGCCGAAGGCCACCAGGCTCAGGCCGATAATCAACGGGCGAACATGAAGGCGTAGTGCCAGGCGCAGCGCTGCGCGCACCAGCAATTCGGCGCCGCCGACCAGCAGCAGCAGGGCAATGCCCAATTGCAGCAGGCTGAAGGTGGGAAGGGTGGCCAGGTCGAAAATGGTCGGACTCCTGTCGCGTCAGTCGCTAAGCCCTTGTACTCGCACGCGCGCTGTTCCGCTACGGAGCATGCCGATTTTTTCTGCTGCGGCGCGAGACAGGTCGATCAGGCGGCCGCGGGTGTGCGGGCCACGGTCGTTGATGCGCACCACCACACTGCGCTGGTTGGCCGTGTTGGTGACCCGTACGCGGGTGCCGAACGGCAGGCTGCGATGGGCGGCGGTAAGGCCGTGCTGGTTGAACGGTTCGCCGCTGGCGGTGCGTTTGCCGTGGTGGCGCGAGCCGTAATAGGAAGCGGTGCCCGTCTGGTCGTAACCGCGCGGGTCGATGTCATGGCTGGCGCAGCCGGCCAGGAAAGAGAAGAGGGCTAGCGTGCCGAGGGATTTTTTTAGCAAGTTCTTGCTCCGGTGCTATTGGGGCCGCTGCGCGGCCCATCGCCGGCAAGCCAGCTCCCACAGGTACCTCATCGCCCTCAAGAGCGGCGCTGTACCTGTGGGAGCTGGCTTGCCGGCGAACGAGGGCAAGGCCCTCGCCGCTTTTTCAGCTCAGCCTTCGAGCTTGGCCTTGAGCAATTGGTTCACCTGCCCCGGGTTGGCCTTGCCTTTGGAAGCTTTCATCGCCTGGCCGACAAAGAAGCCGAACATCTTGCCACGCTTGGCCTCGTCGGCTGCGCGGTACTGTTCGACCTGTTCGGCATTGGCTGCCAGCATTTCGTCGAGCATCTTGTCGATCGCACCGGTGTCGGTAACCTGCTTCAGGCCTTTGCTTTCGATGATGCTGTCGGCATCGCCTTCACCGGCGGCCATGGCCTCGAACACGGTCTTGGCGATCTTGCCGCTGATGGTGTTGTCGCGGATGCGCAGCAGCATGCCACCCAGGTGCGCGGCGCTGACCGGTGCCTGGTCTATCTCGATGCCCAGCTTGTTAAGCAGGCTGCCCAGCTCGACCATGACCCAGTTGGCGGCCAGCTTGGCGTCGCCACCGATTTTTACCACTTCCTCGAAGTAGTCTGCCTGTTCGCGGCTGGAAGCCAGCACGTTGGCGTCGTAGGCCGACAGGCCGTACTGGCTCTGGAAGCGTTCGACCTTCTGCGGCGGCAGCTCCGGCAGGCCGGCGCGAATGGTTTCGAGGAAGCTGTCCTCGATCACCACCGGCAGCAGGTCTGGGTCGGGGAAGTAACGGTAGTCGTTGGCTTCCTCCTTGCTGCGCATGGAGCGGGTTTCATCTTTGTTCGGGTCATACAGGCGGGTTTCCTGCACCACCTTGCCGCCGTCTTCGATCAGGTCGATCTGGCGCTGGATTTCGCTGTTGATCGCGCGCTCGATGAAGCGGAACGAGTTGACGTTCTTGATCTCGCAGCGGGTGCCGAACTCGGCCTGGCCTTTAGGGCGGATCGACACGTTGCAGTCGCAGCGCAGCGAGCCTTCGGCCATGTTGCCGTCGCAGATGCCCAGGTAGCGCACCAGCGCGTGGATTGCCTTGACGTAGGCCACGGCTTCCTTGGCACTGCGCATGTCAGGCTCGGAGACGATTTCCAGCAGCGGGGTGCCGGCACGGTTGAGGTCGATGCCGGTGGAGCCGCTGAAGTCTTCGTGCAGGCTTTTGCCGGCGTCTTCTTCCAGGTGCGCGCGGGTTACCCCGATGCGCTTGATGGTGCCGTCTTCCAGGGCGATATCCAGGTGGCCCTTGCCGACGATCGGCAGGTCCATCTGGCTGATCTGGTAACCCTTGGGCAGGTCCGGGTAGAAGTAGTTCTTGCGCGCGAATACGTTGCGCTTGCCGATTTCGGCATCGATGGCCAGGCCGAACATGCACGCCATGCGCACGGCTTCCTGGTTCAGCACCGGCAATACGCCGGGCATGCCCAGGTCAACCAGGCTGGCCTGGGTGTTCGGCTCTGAGCCGAAAGTGGTGGCGCTGCCGGAGAAGATCTTCGACTGGGTGGCGAGCTGAGTGTGGATTTCAAGCCCGATCACAACTTCCCATTGCATGTGTGAACTCCTCAGAAGCCGTTGGGGGCGCGGGTGTGCCAGTCGGTCACTTGCTGGTAGCGGTGCGCGACGTTGAGCAGGCGGCCTTCCTGGAAGTACGGCGCCAGCAGCTGTACGCCGACCGGCAGGCCGTCGACGAAGCCGGCCGGCATCGACAGGCCCGGCAGGCCCGCCAGGTTGGCGGTGATGGTGTAGACGTCTTCCAGGTAGGCAGCGACCGGGTCGCTGCTCTTGGCGCCAAGCTTCCAGGCCGGGTTAGGCGTGGTCGGGCCGAGGATCAGGTCGACATCGTTGAAGGCAGCCATGAAGTCGTTCTTGATCAGGCGGCGGATCTGCTGCGCCTTCACGTAGTAGGCGTCGTAGTAGCCGGCCGACAAGGCGTAGGTGCCGACCATGATGCGGCGCTGCACTTCGGTGCCGAAGCCTTCGCCACGGGAACGCTTGTACAGGTCGGTGAGGTCTTTTGGCTCTTCGCAGCGGTAGCCGAAGCGCACGCCGTCGAAGCGCGACAGGTTGGAAGAGGCTTCCGCCGGGGCGATAACGTAGTAGGCCGGGATGGCGTGCTGCATGTTCGGCAAGCTGATTTCCTTGACCACCGCGCCGAGCTTTTCCAGCTCTTTGACGCTGGCCTGGACCAGGTCGGCGATACGTGGGTCGAGGCCGGCACCGAAGTACTCTTTCGGCAGGCCGATGCGCAGGCCCTGCAGCGAAGCGTTCAGGTTGGCGCTGTAGTCCGGCACCGGCTCTTCGATGCTGGTGGAGTCCTTGGCGTCGAAACCGGCCATGCCTTGCAGCAGCAGGGCGCAGTCCTCGGCAGTGCGGGCCAGTGGGCCGCCCTGGTCGAGGCTGGAGGCGTAGGCGATCATGCCCCAGCGCGACACGCGACCGTACGTCGGCTTGAGACCGGTCAGGTTGGTCAGTGCCGCCGGCTGGCGGATCGAACCGCCAGTGTCGGTGCCAGTGGTGGCCGGCAGCAGGCGCGCCGCCACGGCAGCGGCCGAACCGCCCGACGAACCGCCTGGAACGTGTTCGAGGTTCCAGGGGTTTTTCACCGCGCCGTAGTGGCTGGATTCGTTGGCCGAACCCATGGCGAACTCGTCCATGTTGGTCTTGCCCAGGGTGACCATGCCGGCTTCAGCCAGCTTGGCGACCACGGTGGCGTCGTACGGTGCCTTGAAGTTGTCGAGCATCTTCGAGCCGCAACTGGTGCGTACGCCGTTGGTGCAGAACAGGTCCTTGTGGGCGATGGGTGCACCCAGCAGCGCGCCGGTTTCGCCTGCGGCGCGACGGGCGTCGGCGGCACGCGCCTGGCCCAGGGCCAGGTCTTCGGTGACGCTGATGAAGCTGTTGATTTGCGGGTCGAGTTGCTTGATGCGCGCCAACAGGGCGCCGGTCAGCTCTTCGGAGGAAAACGACTTGTCGGCGAGTCCGCGGGCGATCTCGGCCAGGGTCAATTGATGCATGGCAGGCTCTATCCCTTACTCGATGACTTTGGGAACCAGGTACAGACCGCTTTCGGTCGACGGCGCGATAGCCTGGTAGACGTCGCGCTGGTTGCTTTCTGTGACCTGGTCGGGGCGCAGGCGCTGGCTGGCCTCCAGCGGGTGGGCCAGGGGCTCGATGCCAGTGGTGTCGACCGCTTGCATCTGGTCGACCAGCCCGAGGATGCTGTTCAGGGCTTCGGTAATACGTGGCAGTTCGCCATCATTTAGCCCCAGACGGGCCAGATGGGCGATCTTTTCCACGTCGCAGCGTTCAAGCGCCATGGGGATCTCCAAGGGAAACAAAGAACGGAATTTGGGTCCGCAGTGAGGAACATGTCAGCTTTCTGGCGGTCCAACGGCCGCGATCATCGGCTGGCGTGCTCGGAAAAACAGCCAATTTAACATATTGGCTCCTTGCCCAAAATCCCTGCCATTGTTAGAGTTTGCCGCACTTTTTTACCCACGCTTTCCCCAGGGTCACTTTCCCATGTTCAAGAAACTGCGTGGCATGTTTTCCAGCGATCTTTCCATCGACCTGGGTACTGCCAACACCCTTATTTACGTGCGTGAGCGCGGTATCGTCCTGAATGAGCCCTCGGTTGTTGCCATCCGTACCCATGGCAATCAGAAAAGCGTCGTCGCCGTCGGTACCGAAGCCAAACGCATGCTGGGCCGTACGCCTGGCAACATTGCTGCCATTCGTCCGATGAAGGACGGCGTCATCGCCGACTTCAGCGTTTGCGAAAAAATGTTGCAATATTTTATCAACAAGGTCCACGAGAACAGCTTCCTGCAGCCAAGCCCGCGCGTGCTGATCTGCGTACCGTGCAAGTCGACCCAGGTAGAGCGCCGCGCCATTCGCGAGTCGGCCCTGGGTGCCGGTGCCCGTGAAGTGTTCCTGATCGAAGAGCCAATGGCTGCTGCCATCGGTGCTGGCTTGCCGGTTGAAGAGGCCCGCGGTTCGATGGTCGTCGATATCGGTGGTGGTACCACTGAAATCGCACTGATCTCCTTGAACGGCGTGGTTTATGCCGAGTCCGTCCGCGTTGGCGGCGACCGCTTCGACGAAGCCATCGTTACCTACGTGCGCCGCAACTACGGCAGCCTGATCGGCGAGTCCACCGCCGAGCGCATCAAGCAGGAAATCGGTACCGCTTACCCAGGCGGCGAAGTGCGCGAAGTCGATGTGCGTGGCCGCAACCTGGCCGAAGGGGTACCGCGTGCCTTCACCCTGAACTCCAACGAAGTGCTCGAAGCGCTGCAGGAATCGCTGGCGACCATCGTCCAGGCCGTGAAGAGCGCCTTGGAGCAATCGCCGCCCGAGCTGGCTTCGGACATCGCCGAGCGTGGCCTGGTGCTGACCGGTGGTGGCGCGCTGCTGCGTGACCTCGACAAGCTGCTGGCCCAGGAAACCGGCCTGCCGGTGATCGTCGCCGAGGACCCGCTGACCTGTGTCGCCCGTGGCGGCGGTCGCGCCCTGGAGATGATGGACAAGCACGCGATGGACCTGCTCTCCAGCGAGTGATCCCACTCGCTGTTCACGAGCGCCCGGTTTACAGGTAGTACGCACAGTGCTACCTGTATGTGCTGGGCGGGTGCCCGTTCAGGGCGCCGTATCCGTCAACCCGCAACCAGGCTGGTGCGTTGTCCCATGTCCAATGACCTCCTGAGTCGTCCACGAGGAACGGCCCATTAAACCGCTTTTCTCCAAGGGCCCTTCGCTGGGCGTTCGCCTGCTCGTTCTGGTGGTGATGTCGGTCGCGTTGATGGTTGTCGACGCGCGCTTTGACGTGCTCAAACCCGTGCGCAGCCAGATGGGCCTGGTGCTGATGGAGTCGTACTGGATCACCGACCTGCCGCAACGTGCGTGGCAAGGCGTGGCCGGCCAGTTCGGCAGCCGCACCGAACTGATCGCCGAAAACGAAAAGCTCAAGACCGAGGCCCTGCTGTTGCAGGGGCGCCTGCAGAAGCTGGCGGCCCTGACCGAGCAGAACGTGCGCCTGCGCGAATTGCTGAACTCTTCGGCGCTGGTCAACGAAAAAGTCGAAGTGGCCGAGCTGATCGGTGTCGACCCCAACCCGTTCACCCACCGCATCCTGATCAACAAGGGCGAGCGTGACGGTGTGTTCCTGGGCCAGCCGGTGCTCGATGCCCGCGGCCTGATGGGCCAGGTAGTCGAACTGATGCCCTACACCTCGCGGGTGCTGTTGCTGACCGATACCACCCATAGCATCCCGGTGCAGGTCAACCGCAACGGCCTGCGTGCCATCGCCAGCGGCACCGGCAACCCGGAGCGCCTTGAACTGCGCCATGTGGCCGATACTGCCGACGTGAAGGAAGGCGACCTGTTGGTCAGTTCCGGCATGGGCCAACGGTTCCCGGCCGGCTACCCGGTGGCAACGGTCAACGAGGTGATCCACGATTCGGGGCAGCCGTTTGCCATCGTGCGTGCCATCCCCACCGCCGCGCTCAACCGCAGCCGTTACATGCTGCTGGTATTCAGTGACCGGCGTACCCCGGAGCAGCGTGCTACCGACGCCGCCATCGCCCAGGAAGAGGCTGACCGCAAGGGCACCTCGGTCCCCGGCCAACCGGTGAGCACGGGCGAGCAGGGTACACCTGCCAGCAATACGCCTGTGGCGCCCGCCACACCCGCAGCGCCGGCCGCCCAGCCTGCAGCCCCGGCAGCTACCCCTGCCACGCCTGCCGCACCCGCTCACACCCGGAGACAATGATGGCTGCTTCACGCCGCAACAACGGCTGGGTCATCTGGCTGACTTTCGCCATCGGCCTGCTGCTCAGCGTCTCGCCCATGCCGCAGTTCATGGAAGTGTTCCGGCCCATGTGGCTGGCTTTGCTGGTGTCGTTCTGGACCCTGGCGGTGCCGAGCAAGGTTGGCATGACCACGGCATTCGTGCTGGGCCTGGCCGAGGACGTGCTGTACGGTACCCTGCTGGGGCAGAACGCACTGATCCTCACCCTCATCACCTTCCTGGTGTTGTCCCTGCAGCAGCGCCTGCGCATGTTCCCCATGTGGCAGCAGAGCCTGGTGATTCTGGTCATATTCGGCATCGCCCAGCTTATCCAGCTATGGCTCAGCGCGCTGACCGGCAACCGCCTGCCTACCCTGGCGCTGGTCTGGTCGGCGGTCATCAGTGCCTTGCTCTGGCCATGGATCAGTTTCGCCCTGCGCGACCTGCGCCGACGCTTGCATATCAACTGACGGCGACGCCGCAACTGACAGGGAGATGTCTGCATGAACCCGCTATACCTGGCCTCTGGCTCGCCCCGCCGTCGTGAATTGCTGACCCAGATCGGTGTGCCCTTCACCGTCGTCAGTGCACCCATCGATGAATCCCCGCTGCCCGACGAAAGCGCCCTGGCCTACGTTGAACGCCTGGCCCGGGCCAAGGCCGTCGCCGGTCTGGCCAGTGTCGAGGGCCCGGCTGTAGTGCTGGGGGCAGACACTGCCGTGGTGCTCGACGGGCGTATTCTCGGCAAGCCGGAAAACCGCGAGGATGCCTTGGCCATGCTGGCCGACCTGTCGGGCCGCGAGCACCAGGTGTTGACTGCGGTTGCCCTCGGCAATGGCCTGCTTATGCAAAGCCTGTGCGTCACCAGCAAGGTGCGGTTCCGGGCCATCAGCGCCGATGAAGCGCAACGCTACTGGGCCAGCGGCGAGCCTGTGGACAAGGCTGGTGGCTACGCTATCCAGGGCCTGGGCGCAGTGTTCGTCACCGGCCTTTCTGGCAGTTATTCGGCCGTGGTAGGCCTGCCCCTCAGTGAGACGGCCGAGTTGCTTGGCACGTTTGGTATCGCCTGTTGGCAATCGCCCGTGCATACGCCAGAGGTAACAAACCCGCGGTAGCCAGCACGGCATACGCCATCCATCATTACAAAAGACCTTTGACGAGAGCCGGCCATGAGTGAAGAGATCCTGATCAACATCACCCCGATGGAGTCACGCGTGGCGGTGGTGGAAAACGGGGTACTGCAGGAAGTGCACGTCGAGCGCACCCAGCGCCGTGGCATCGTCGGCAATATCTACAAGGGCAAGGTGGTGCGTGTGCTGCCGGGCATGCAGGCGGCCTTCGTCGACATCGGCCTGGAGCGTGCTGCGTTCATCCATGCGTCGGAAATCTCCCAGCGTGAAGGCTCGGCAGTCGAGACCATCACTGCACTGGTGCATGAAGGCCAGGCCCTTGTGGTGCAGGTGACCAAGGACCCGATCGGCACCAAAGGTGCGCGCCTGACCACCCAGCTGTCGATCCCTTCGCGCTACCTGGTATACATGCCACGCAGCAGCCATGTGGGCATTTCGCTGAAGATCGAAGACGAAGCCGAGCGTGACCGCCTCAAGCAGGTGGTCAGCAACTGCATGGAAAGCGAGAACATCAAGGATGCCGGCGGCTTCATCCTGCGCACTGCGGCCGAAGGCGCACGTGCCGAAGAGATCTTGCAGGACATCCGTTACCTGCGCCGCCTGTGGGAGCAGATTGGCTCCCAGATCAAGACCTGCGGCGCACCCATGGTCATCTACGAGGACCTGGGCCTGGCCCTGCGTACCCTGCGTGACCTGGTCAACCCGAAGATCGAGAAGATCCGCATCGACTCGCGTGAAACCTTCCAGAAGACCACGCAGTTCGTTGGCGAACTGATGCCGGAAATCGCCGACCGCCTCGAACACTACCCTGGCGAGCGGCCCATCTTTGACCTGTATGGTGTCGAAGACGAAATCCAGCGCGCCCTGGAGCGCAAGGTACCGCTCAAGTCCGGCGGCTACCTGGTGGTCGACCCGGCCGAGGCGATGACCACCATTGACGTGAACACCGGTGCATTCGTCGGCCATCGCAACCTTGAAGAGACCATCTTCAAGACCAACCTGGAGGCTGCCACCGCCATCGCCCGGCAACTGCGCCTGCGCAATATCGGCGGCATCATCATCATCGACTTCATCGACATGGAAGATGAAGAACACCAGCGCCAGGTGCTGCGTACACTGGAAAAGCAACTGGAAAGGGACCACGCAAAGACCAACATCATCGGCATCACCGAACTGGGCCTGGTGCAGATGACCCGCAAGCGCACCCGTGAAAGCCTGGAGCAGGTGCTGTGCGAGCCGTGCCTGGCCTGCCAGGGCCGCGGCAAGCTGAAAACCCCCGAGACCATCTGTTACGAAATTTTCCGCGAGATTTTGCGCGAGGCCCGTGCCTATCAGGCCGAGGGCTACCGGGTGCTGGCCAACCAGAAAGTGGTCGACCGCCTGCTGGATGAGGAGTCCGGCAACGTGGCAGAACTTGAGGCCTTTATCGGTCGAACCATTCGCTTCCAGGTCGAGTCGATGTATTCGCAGGAACAATACGACGTGGTGCTGCTCTGAGGTTTTCTCGAACGTGCCACTGGATGGCTGGGCTGGCAAAACCGCCACTACCGGCCATCATGGATAAACGACTTGGAGGGCCATGGCCATGGGACGTCTGACTCGCGTTCTTGTCGCCTTGACCCGCTGGGGGCTGGGCTTTTGCGCCCTGCTGGCGGTATTGGTGGCGCTGTATGTCAGCCTCGGCCGCGAGTTGGTGCCGCTGGTGGCCGAGTACCGTGCTGATGTGGAGCGCAAAGCTGAACAGGCGTTGGGCCTGCCGGTGCATGTCGGTGCCCTTGAAGGGCGCTGGAGCGGGCTGGCACCGGTGCTGCGGGTGCGTGACCTGCAGCTGGGTGAAGGTGCGACCGCGCTGCGCCTGGACGACGTCAAGGTAGTTCCCGATGTCTGGGCCAGCCTCAGTGCCCGCGAAGTGCGCCTGGCGCGAATACAACTGGGCGGCCTGCAACTGATCCTGCGCGAGAACGAGCAGGGTGCCTGGCACCTCGAAGGCCTGCCGAAGAAGGACGATGCGCCACTGGACCCCGCCGAACTGCTGCAGCGCCTGCGCCAGCTGGGCCGCATCGATGTGTTCGACAGCCAGGTCACCTTGCACCCGTGGCAGCGTGACCCGCTCACCCTGACGTATGTGAGCGCCGGCCTGCAGGCAGGCGCTTCGCGCCAGATTGTGGACCTGAATGCGACCCTGCCCGATGGCCAGCCCCTGGCGCTGAACCTGCGTAGCCGTGCGTCGGCCAAGGCCTGGCGAGATGCCCAGGTAGATGCCTACCTGAGCCTGCCGCAAAGTGACTGGGCGCGCTGGTTGCCCCCACGCCTGCTGGGCCAGTGGCATGCCGACGCGCTGCGAGCGGGCGGCGAGTTCTGGGTCGGCTGGCGCGAGGGGCAATTGCAGCAGGCAGTGGTGCGGCTCAACGCACCCGAGCTGCAGGGCGGCTATGCCGGGCGCAAGGCCGCGACACTGAACAATCTGGCCTTGGGCGCCTGGTTCCAGCGCCGGGCTCAAGGCTTTGATGTAGTGGTCGACTCCCTGGCCATGGACATCGGCAAGACCCGTTGGGAGTCGCACCTGCAGTTGCAGCAGCGCCCAGGCGAGAGCGCTGCCGATGAAAGCTGGAAGCTGCAGGCCGACCGGCTGCACCTTACGCCCCTGACCCCGCTGATCGATGCCCTGGCACCGCTGCCTGACAATGTCATGGCCGTGGTCGATGGCCTGAAGGTAACCGGCGCGTTGCGCAATGTACGGCTGGAGGCCCGGCCCAAGGCCGAGGGAGACCAGCGCCTGCAGTTCGACGCCAACCTGGAGAATGTCGGTTTCGATGCCTACCACGGTGCCCCGGCTGCCGGTAACGTCAGCGGCCGCATCAGCGGCGACCTGGGCCATGGTGAACTGCGCCTGGATACCGATGCATTCATGCTGCACCTCTACCCGATCTTCGCCAAACCCTGGCACTACCAGAAAGCCAATGCGCGCCTGACCTGGGCGCTGGACAAGGAAGGCTTCACCCTGGTTGCGCCTTACCTCAAGGTGCTGGGCGAGGAGGGCAAGATTGCTGGTGACTTCCTGATTCGCCTGTTGTTCGAAGAAGGCCGCGAGGACTACATGGACCTGCGTGTCGGCCTGACCGAGGGCGATGGCCGCTACACCGCCAAGTACCTGCCCGAGGTGCTCAGCCCGGCCCTCGACGAATGGCTGCGCAGTGCCATCGTCAAAGGCACGGTGGATGAGGGCTACTTCCAGTACCAGGGCTCGCTGAACCATGGCGCCGCGCCAGAGGCTCGCAGCATCAGCCTGTTTTTCAAGGTGCGGGACGCCGCCCTGGACTTCCAGCCTGGCTGGCCGCAGGTGCAGCACGTCGATGGCGATGTGTTCATCGAGGACAGCGGTGTGCGCATCAAGGCTCAGCGTGGTGTGTTGCTCGACACTAAGGTGAGCGATGTCAGCGTCGATATCCCGCATGTCGAGGGTGACCAGCACAGCCGCCTGTACCTGGATGGCGACTTCGACGGGAGCCTGGGCGATGGCCTGAAAATACTCAAGGAAGCGCCGATCGGCACGGGCGAGATCTTCGCCGGCTGGGAGGGAGAAGGGCCGTTGAAGGGCAAGCTCAAGCTGGACATCCCGCTGGCCCACGGCGAACGGCCGAAAGTACAGGTGGACTTCGCCACCCGCGATGCGCGCTTGAAAGTTGCCCCACCGAGCCTGGAGTTGAGCCGCCTGAAAGGTGACTTCAGCTTCGATTTTGACAAGGGCCTTAGTGGCAAGGGCATCAGCCTGCAGGCGTTCGGCAAGCCGGTGACGGCGCAAATTACTGCCGAAGGCCAGCCGGGGCAGATGCAGACGCGCATCGACGCCAATGGCCAGGTATCGCTCAAGGCACTGACTGACTGGCTGCAGTTCAAACAGGCCTTGCCAGCGTCCGGTGACCTGCCTTACCAGTTGCAACTCAGCCTGGGTAGCCGGGACAACCGGCTGAGCGTCAACTCGAACCTGAAGGGCTTGGCCATCGACCTGCCGGCGCCCTTCGGCAAAGCTGCGCCAGACACCCGCGACAGCCGTTTCAGCATGAACCTGCAAGGTCAGGAGCGGCGGTTCGATGCCGCTTACACCGACCTTGCACGCTTTGCCTATGCCGCACCAGCCGACAAGCTCATGCAGGGGCGTGGTGAACTGCTGCTGGGCTCGGGTGAGGCCCAACTGCCAGCTGGCCAGGGTTTGCGGGTACGCGGGCGCCTGGAGTCGCTGGACCTGGCGCCTTGGCAGGAACAGGCGGCCCGCCTTGCCGGTGACGACCCAGGTGGCAGCGCGCGACAGAACCTGCAAAGTGTCGACCTGAGCATCGGCCAGCTGAAAGCCTTCGGCATGGACCTGAACCAGGCCGTGGTGCGTATGGCCCGTGGCGGCCCGGCCTGGGACCTGCGCCTGGACAGCAAGGAAGTGATTGGCAACGCCCGCGTGCCGGATGCCAAGGGCGCGCCAATGGTCGTGCGGATGCAGACCCTGCGCCTGCCCGCTGCCGACCCTGCCCAGGCTCAGGCCGAAGAGGGCCCGGACCCGTTGGCCTCGTTCGACCCGCGCAAGGTGCCGGCGCTGGACTTGAGCATCGACAAGCTTTACCGCGGCGACGACCTGTTCGGCAGCGCGGCGATCAAATTGCGACCGACAGCGCGTGGCGTAGCCGCCAGCGATATCGACCTCGACTTCAAAGGGCTGCGCATCGACGGCGGTGGCGGCTGGGAGGGCGCGCAAGGCAGCACCAGCAGTTGGTACAAAGGGCGCCTGGACGGCAAGAATCTGGCGGATGTGCTCAAGGCCTGGGGCTTCGCCCCGACCGTGACCAGCCGCGACTTCCGCCTGGATGTGGACGGCCGCTGGCCGGGTTCGCCTGCTGCGGTGGGCTTGAAGCGCTTCTCTGGCAGCATGGACGCGGCACTGCGCACCGGCCAGTTCGTCGAAGTCGAAGGCAGTGCACAGGCACTGCGCGTGTTCGGCCTGCTCAACTTCAACGCCATTGGCCGGCGCCTGCGCCTGGACTTCTCCGACCTGTTCGAAAAGGGCCTGGCCTATGACCGGGTCAAAGGTCTGCTGGTGGCCAGTGACGGTGTCTATGTGACCCGCGAGCCGATCAGCGTGACTGGCCCGTCGAGCAACTTCGAGCTGGAGGGCACGCTGGACATGGTGCGCGACCGGGTCGATGCCAACCTGCAGGTGAGCCTGCCGGTGACCAACAACCTGCCGCTGGCGGCACTGATTATCGGCGCGCCGGCCGTAGGCGGTGCGCTGTTCCTGGTCGACCGCTTGATCGGTGACCGCGTGTCGCGGTTTGCCAGCGTGCACTACCGTGTCGAAGGGCCGTGGAAAGAGCCTAGAATCACATTTGTGAAACCTTTCGAGAAATCCCGCTAGGAGTACCCATGAAGGCAGCGGTAATCCAGATGGTCAGCCAGGATGATGTACTGGCCAACCTGCAGCGTGCCGGTGCCCTGTTGGAGCAGGCCGCATTTGGGGGCGCCAGGCTGGCGGTGCTGCCGGAAAACTTCGCCGCCATGGGCCGCAAGGACGCCGCTGCCATCGGCCGCGCCGAAGCAATGGGCGAAGGGCCGATCCTGCCATGGTTGAAACGCACCGCCCGCGACCTCAAGTTATGGATTGTGGCCGGTACTTTGCCCTTGCCGCCGGTCGGCCAGCCCGAGGCCAAGGCCCACGCCTGCTCGCTGCTGATCGACGAGCACGGCGAGGTGGCGGCACGTTATGACAAGCTGCACCTGTTCGACGTGGACGTTGCCGACAACCGCGGCCGGTACCGTGAGTCGGACGACTACGCCCATGGCACCCAGGTGGTGGTGGCTGACACCCCGGTTGGGCGGCTGGGGCTGAGCGTGTGCTACGACTTGCGCTTCCCTGAGCTGTACAGCGCGCTGCGCGCTGCCGGCGCGGAGCTGATCACTGCGCCAGCGGCCTTTACTGCTGTGACAGGTGCGGCGCATTGGGAGGTGCTGGTACGCGCCCGCGCGATCGAAACCCAGTGTTACCTGCTGGCTGCGGCGCAGGGCGGCACCCACCCGGGCCCACGGGAAACCCATGGCCATGCGGCGATCGTCGACCCTTGGGGGCGCATCGTCGCAGAACAGGCGCAAGGCGAAGCGGTACTGCTTGCCGAGCGCAACATTGATGAACAAGCGTCCATCCGGGCGCGCATGCCGGTGGTAACGCACCGGCGCTTTTTCTCGCAGGGCGCGTTGCGGCCTGCGCACACCTCGGAGTGACTATGAGCCAGATGTTATCCACCGTCAGCGAGCAGCTCCTGGCCCCAGGCGGCTTGACCCTGGACAGCCTGCAGAGCGTGCTGGGTGAGTTGGCCGGCCCCGGCATCGACGCCGCCGACCTGTATTTCCAGGGTCAGATCTCGGAAACCTGGGCGCTGGAAGACGGCATCGTCAAAGAGGGCAGCTTCAACCTGGACCAGGGCGTGGGCGTACGTGCCCAGTCCGGTGAAAAGACCGGCTTCGCCTACAGCAATGCGATCAACCTCGAGGCGCTGACCTCGGCAGCGCGCGCCGCCCGTTCCATTTCCCGTGCCGGGCAGAACGGCACGGTCCAGGCCTTCCGCAGCCAGGAAGTGACCGCCCTGTATGCCGCAGACAACCCGCTGGATGTACTGAGCCGTGCCGAAAAGGTTGAGCTGCTCAAGCGTGTCGACGCCGCCACCCGCGCCCTGGACCCACGCATCCAGCAGGTCAGCGTAAGCATGGCCGGGGTCTGGGAGCGCATCCTGATTGCTGCGGCCGATGGCAGCCTGGCCGCCGACGTGCGCCCGCTGGTGCGCTTCAACGTCAGCGTCATCGTCGAGCATAACGGCCGTCGCGAGCGCGGCGGGCAGGGCGGTGGCGGGCGTACCGACTACCGCTTCTTCACCGAGGAACGGGTGATGGGCTATGCCCGCGAAGCATTGCGCCAGGCGCTGGTAAACCTGGAGGCGATCCCGGCACCTGCCGGCACCTTGCCGGTGGTACTGGGCTCGGGCTGGTCGGGCGTGTTGCTGCACGAGGCGGTAGGCCATGGCCTGGAAGGTGACTTCAACCGCAAGGGCAGCTCGGCGTTCAGTGGCCGTATTGGCGAGAAAGTGGCATCGAGCCTGTGCACCATCGTTGACGACGGCACGCTCGAAGGCCGCCGTGGCTCGCTGAGCGTGGATGACGAGGGCACCCCGACTGAATGCACCACGCTGATCGAGAACGGTGTGCTCAAGGGCTACATGCAGGACAAGTTCAACGCCCGCCTGATGGGCATGGCAGTGACCGGCAACGGCCGCCGTGAATCCTACGCGCACCTGCCAATGCCGCGCATGACCAACACCTACATGCGCGCAGGCGATAGCGACCCGCAGGAAATCATCGCGTCGGTGAAGAAAGGTATCTACTGCGCCAACCTCGGCGGTGGCCAGGTGGACATCACCAGCGGCAAGTTCGTGTTCTCGACCAGTGAGGCCTACCTGATCGAAGACGGCAAGATTACCGCGCCGGTGAAGGGTGCGACGCTGATCGGCAACGGGCCGGAGGCGATGAGCCGGGTGTCGATGGTCGGTAACGACCTGGCGCTGGACAGCGGGGTAGGGACGTGCGGCAAGGACGGGCAATCGGTGCCGGTCGGGGTGGGGCAGCCTACCTTGAAGCTGGATGCGATTACCGTGGGCGGTACCGGGGCGTGATGGCCTCGGGGGCTCTTGTGGGAGCGGGCTTGCCCCGCGAAGCAGGCCACACGGTGGTGGCTGGCACCGGCTTTGCCGGTGTTCGCGGGGCAAGCCCGCTCCCACAGGGTCCCTGGGCGATCCGTCAGCGCAAGCCGCGCTGCAGCTCGTCGAGGTCGCGGATGTACTTGAACACCTTGCGCGCAGCAGCAGGCGGTTTGTTCCGCGCTTTTTCGTGCTGGGCATGGCGCACCAGCGAGCGCAGCTGTTGGCGGTCGGTGTCGGGGTACTCGTTGACGAAGCGCTCAAGGTCTTCGTCGTTGCCGTCGATCAACCGGTCGCGCCAGCGCTCCAGGCCGTGGAAGCGCTCGTTGTACTGGCGTGTCGAGCTGTCCATCTGCTCAAGCAAGGCGTGGATGGCGTCCAGGTCCTGTACGCGCATCAGCTTGCCGACAAACGACATGTGGCGTTTGCGGGCACCGTGAGCGGTGTGCTTGCTGGCCTCGGCCAGGGCCTTGCGCAGCTCGTCGGTCAACGGCAGGCGGGCCAGGGTATCGGCTTTGAGCGTAGTAAGGCGCTCGCCGAGTTCGACCAGCTCGTGCAGTTCGCGCTTGATCTGGGTTTTGCTTTTTTCGCCGTCGAAGGCGTCGTTGTTTGAATCAACCATGGTGGCAGTCCGCTAGAAATCGCCGCCATGATAACCAGTCGGGGGCCGCTTGTCCGGCCCGGTCGTAGAATGACCCCGAGCCGTACGCAGAATTTGAGTGGAGAGAACCATGAGTGCAGTCCAGAGCGTAGGTCCGAAGGACCTGCCAGCATTGCAGGAGCAGGTCGAGGCGATCATTGCCGAGGCGCGCCGTCAGGGGGCCAGTGCCTGCGAAGTGGCGGTGTCGCTGGAGCAGGGCCTGTCCACCACGGTACGCCAGCGCGAGGTTGAAACGGTCGAGTTCAACCGCGACCAGGGCTTTGGTATCACCCTTTACGTTGGTCAGCGCAAAGGCTCGGCCAGCACCTCGGCCAGTGGCCCGGATGCGATCCGCGAGACCGTCGCCGCAGCCCTGGCCATTGCCAAGCATACGTCCGAGGACGAATGCTCCGGTCTGGCAGACGCAGCGCTGATGGCCCGCGAAATCCCTGATCTGGACCTGTACCATGA
This sequence comes from Pseudomonas putida S13.1.2, assembly GCF_000498395.2. Classification (NCBI taxonomy): domain Bacteria; kingdom Pseudomonadati; phylum Pseudomonadota; class Gammaproteobacteria; order Pseudomonadales; family Pseudomonadaceae; genus Pseudomonas; species Pseudomonas putida. The sequence continues at coordinate 3,970,710 of NZ_CP010979.1, read as the reverse complement.
CTGGGCGATGGAGCCCGAAAAGGCCATCGAGATGGCCCTGGCCTGCGAGGCTGCGGCGTTCGATGAAGACCCGCGCATCCTCAACGCCGATGGCACCACACTCAATACTCACCAGGGCTGCCGCGTGTATGGCAACAGCCATGGCTTCATCGGCAGTTACGCCTCGACCCGGCACAGCCTGAGCTGCGTGATGATCGCTGAAGGCGATGGCCAGATGCAGCGTGACTACTGGTACGACGTGAACCGCCAGGGCAACCTGCTGGCCGACCCGCGCAGCATCGGCGTGCGCGCTGCCCAGCGCGCAGCCAGCCGCTTGGGCGCGCGTCCGGTACCGACCTGCGAGGTGCCGGTGCTGTTTTCCGCCGAACTGGCCGGTGGCCTGTTTGGCAGCTTCCTCTCGGCCATTTCCGGCGGCAATCTTTACCGCAAGTCGTCGTTCCTTGAAGGGACCATTGGGCAACGCCTGTTCCCCTCCTGGCTGACCCTTGACGAGCGCCCCCATATTCCACGGGCACTGGGCAGCGCAGCATTCGATGGTGATGGCCTGGCTACCTATGCCAAGCCGTTCGTCGACAATGGCGAGCTGGTGTCGTACCTGCTGGGCACCTATTCCGGGCGCAAGCTGGGCTTGCCTAGCACGGCCAACTCCGGTGGCGTGCACAACCTGTTCGTCACTCACGGTGTCGAAGATCAGGCCGCGTTGATCCGCCGTATGGGGCGCGGGCTGCTGGTGACCGAGTTGATGGGGCATGGGCTGAACATGGTGACGGGGGATTACTCCCGTGGTGCGGCTGGCTTCTGGGTCGAAAATGGCGAGATTCAGCATGCGGTGCAGGAAGTGACCATTGCCGGCAATATGAAGGATATGTTCCAGAAGATTGTTGCGATTGGCAGCGATCTTGAAACCCGCAGCAACATCCATACGGGCTCGGTTCTGATCGAACGGATGACTGTTGCTGGTAGCTGATTGTTAACCTGTACCGGCCTCTTCGCGGGTAAACCCGCTCCCACAGAGATTGCACCGGGCTCAGGCTTGGTGAAATTCCTGTGGGAGCGGGTTTACCCGCGAAGAGGCCAGTACAGGCGCCAGTTATTGCTCCGATAAAATGAAGACCCGGCCCCTGCGCCGGGTTTTTTTCATCACCTTTTTCTTGAAGTGATTCTGTTTATCACTTAATAATGAATATCATTATCCAGTAACCCGGCGATGATGTTCATGAAACCCGTCCTCCGCGAATTGCCCTACCTGGAAAACTGGCGCTGGCTCAGCCGGCGCATCCGCTGTGCGCTCGAGCCCGACGAGCCGCGCCTGATCGAGCATTACCTGGCCGAAGGCCGCTATCTGGTGTGCTGCACCGAGACCTCGTCATGGACGGTGGCACTGACCTCTTTCCGCCTGCTGCTGGATACCGCCTGCGACCGCATGCTGCCCTGGCATTGGCGCTGCCTGTGCCTGGACCAGGCCTGGCGCCCGCTGCTGGACCTGCGCAACCTCGACCGCCACGAACAGAACCAGCGCTGGCAGCCCTACGCCCTGCAGTTGGCCAATTGCCGTCTGCTGCCGTCGATTTCTCCCGATGAACTGATGCAAGGATTTGATGATGAGTGATACCCGTATCGAGCGTGACAGCATGGGTGAACTGCAGGTGCCGGCCCAGGCCCTGTACGGTGCCCAGACCCAGCGCGCGGTCGACAACTTCCCGGTCAGTGGCCTGCGCATGCCGGCCCAGTTCATTCGTGCCTTGTTGCTGGCCAAAGCTGCCGCCGCCAAGGCCAACGTCGAGCTGGAGCAACTGTCTGCGGCGCAGGGCCAGGCCATCGTCAAGGCAGTCGAGCAACTGCTGGCGCAAGACTTTATCCAGCACTTCCCGGTGGATGTGTTCCAAACCGGTTCCGGCACCAGTTCGAACATGAACGCCAACGAGGTGATTGCCACCCTGGCCAGCCGCGTGCTGGGGGACGCTGTCAATGCCAATGATCACGTCAACTGTGGCCAGAGCAGCAACGACATCATCCCCACCACCATTCATGTCAGTGCTGCACTGGCCTTGCACGAGCAGTTGCTGCCGGCCCTGAGCCACCTGGTACAGGTGATCGAGACCAAGTCGGCGCAAGTGCATCAGTATGTGAAAACGGGCCGCACCCACTTGATGGACGCCATGCCGGTGCGCATGAGCCAGGTGCTGGATGGCTGGGCGGCGCAGATCAACGCTGCCAAGGGGCACATCGAAGCGACCCTGCCGAGCTTGCAGGCGCTGGCCCAAGGCGGCACTGCCGTGGGTACCGGCATCAACGCCCACCCACAGTTCGCTGCCGGTTTCGCCCGACAGCTCAGCGGCCTGACCCAGGTGGAGTTCACGCCCGGGCAGAACCTGTTCGCGCTGATCGGCTCGCAGGACACCGCCGTGGCGCTGTCTGGCCAGCTCAAGACCACCGCCGTGGCACTGATGAAGATCGCCAACGACTTGCGCTGGATGAACTCCGGCCCACTGGCCGGCCTGGGCGAAATCGAGCTGCAAGGCTTGCAGCCGGGCTCTTCGATCATGCCGGGCAAGGTCAACCCGGTGATTCCGGAGGCCACTGCCATGGTTGCCGCCCAGGTGATCGGTAATGACGCGACCATCGCCGTCGCTGGCCAGTCCGGCAACTTCGAGCTGAACGTGATGCTGCCGGTGATCGCCCGCAACCTGCTGGAGAGCATCGAACTGATGGCCAACGTCAGCCGCTTGCTGGCCGACAAGGCCATCGCCAGCTTCAAGGTCAACGAGGACAAGCTCAAGGAAGCCCTGGCGCGCAACCCGATCCTGGTCACTGCGCTGAACCCGATCATCGGTTACCTCAAGGCCGCCGAAATCGCCAAGACCGCCTACAAGCAGGGGCGCCCGATCATCGATGTGGCGCTGGAGCACACCGACCTGTCGCGTGACCAGCTTGAAGCGCTGCTGGACCCGGAAAAACTCACCGCCGGCGGTATCTGACCCTGCGTCACCGCTTAGGAGACAACCATGCAGCACTGGAAACGCACCACGGAAACCGCCAACCGCCTGTTCGAACAAGGCGAGCTGGTCGACGCCCGGGAACACTACCTGCAAGCCCTGGCGCTGGCCCAGGTGCTGTTCGAGCGCTGGCATGACGTCGACGAAGCGGTGGCCGTGTTCGTCATCGCCCACCACAACCTGGCCGACCTGCACCTGCGCCTGAATCAGCCGCACGAGAGCGCCGACTACCTGTGCGCCGCCCACCAGCGGCTGCTGCAGGCCAGCCAGGAGGCGCGCTTGCCCCAGGAGCTGCGTGACGCTGCCCTGCGCCACAGTGGGCGAACCTACACCGAACTGCTGAATTTCATCGCCGAGTACGGCCAGTACCCGCGAACCGAGCGCCTGCTCAACCGCCACAGTGCCGGAGCCAGCGAACTCGCTGCCCAGCCGGATGTGGCGCCTGGAACCCATGCTTACGGAGTTCACTGACATGCCCCATACCTTGCCTGCTTTGCCTTACGCCTACGATGCGCTGGAGCCGCACATCGACGCCCAGACCATGGAGATCCACCACAGCAAGCACCATCAGACCTACGTCAACGGCCTCAATGCCGCCATCGAAGGCACCGAGTGGGCCGAGTGGCCGGTGGAAAAACTGGTCGGTGCGGTCAAGCAACTGCCGGAAAACCTGCGCGGTGCGGTCACCAACCATGGCGGCGGCCACGCCAACCACAGCCTGTTCTGGACCGTAATGTCTCCCCAGGGCGGCGGTGAGCCACAGGGCCAGCTGGCGCAGGCCATCTCGGCGCAACTGGGCGGTTTCGATGCCTTCAAGGATGCCTTCACCAAAGCAGCGCTGACCCGCTTTGGCAGCGGCTGGGCCTGGCTCAGCGTGACCCCGCAGAAAACCCTGGTGGTGGAAAGCAGCGGTAACCAGGACAGCCCGCTGATGCACGGCAATACGCCGATCCTCGGCCTGGACGTGTGGGAGCATGCCTACTACCTGAAGTACCAGAACCGTCGTCCGGAATACATCGGTGCTTTCTACAACGTCATTGACTGGGCGGAAGTGGAACGTCGTTACGTTGAAGCCCTGAAGTGAGTCGGACCGGTATGCGCTCTGAAGTGATGTCTGTCAGCAGTGTGCGCCTGTTTCGTCTGGCGCTTGGGACTTTGCTTTTGCTGGCGGGCACTGCGCTGTTGGTAGCGCGCGGCCTTGCCTGGCTGGACCTGGAGCCACGCATGTTGCGCGCCCTGGAGGGCGGCGCATTGTGCGCACTGGGGACGGCGCTGGGGGCGGTACCGGTACTGGTCATTCGCAACATGCCGGTGGCGCTGGCCGACACGCTGTTGGGCTTCGGCGCCGGTGTAATGCTGGCAGCCACCGCGTTTTCCCTGATCATTCCGGGCCTGGACGCGGCCCAGTCCATCGGTTTCAGCCCTTGGGGTGCGGGTGGCCTGATCAGCTTTGGCTTGTTGTTCGGTGCGCTGTGCCTGTTTCTGGTTGACCTCAAGGTGTCTGGCGCCTCCCCGGAAGCGCTGGTCGGCACCGGCAATCAGCCGGTGATTGCTGCGCGTATCTGGCTGTTTGTCATTGCCATCATTGCGCACAACATCCCCGAAGGCATGGCCATCGGTGTGTCGGCCGGTGGTGGCATGGCCGACGCCGACAGCCTGGCCATGGGCATTGCGTTGCAGGACGTGCCTGAGGGGCTGGTGATTGCGCTGGTGCTGGCCGGGGCGGGCATGGCGCGCTTCAAAGCCTTCCTGATCGGCGCAGCGTCAGGTTTGGTCGAACCGGTGGCCGCAGTGATTTGCGCCTGGCTGGTAAACGTCGCCGAACTGCTGCTGCCGCTGGGTCTGGCCTGCGCGGCGGGGGCGATGCTGCTGGTGGTGACCCAGGAGATCATCCCGGAATCGCGCAGCAACGGCCATCATCGTCTGGCCAGCCTGGGGCTATGTATTGGCTTCTGCCTGATGATGGTGATGGATACAGCGATGTCGTGATTCATTATCAGGTTTGCGCGTTCCCTGTGGGAGCGGCCTTGTGTCGCGATAGGGCCGCAAAGCGGCCCCGGCAACTTGTGCCTTGTTGCTCAAATCCTGGGGCTGCTTTGCAGCCCTGTCGCGACGCAAGGCCGCTCCTACAAGGATCGTGCTGGCTTTTATTCGCCTTCGTCGAAGAAGTTGTTGATCAGCTCGACCAGCGCATCCATGGCGTCGTTGTCCTGCTCGCCTTCGGTATGCAGGTGCACCTGGGTGCCTTTGCCGGCCGCCAGCATCATCACCGCCATGATGCTCTTGCCATCCACCAGCTTGTCTGGCGCGCGGCCAACGCGCACCTGGCAGGGGAAGCGGCCCGCCACGCCGACGAACTTGGCTGCCGCCCGGGCATGCAGGCCCAGCTTGTTGATAATGGTGATTTCGCGGGCGGGCATCGTGGGGCGGATCCTTGGGCTAGAGGTCGCGGTGGCGGACCTGGACGTTTTTCAGGGATTGCTGCAGCAACTGGCCAAGGCGCTCGGTGATGTACACCGAGCGGTGGTGGCCGCCGGTGCAGCCGATGGCAATGGTGACATAGGCGCGGTTGCTGGCGGCGAAGCGGGGCAGCCACTTGAGCAGGTAGCTGGAAATGTCGTTGAACATGTCTTCGACATCCGGTTGTGCGCCCAGGTAGTCGATTACCGGCTGTTCGAGGCCGGAGTGCTCGCGCAGCTCGGCCTTCCAGTAAGGGTTGGGCAAGCAGCGCACATCGAACACCAGGTCCGCATCCACCGGCATGCCGCGCTTGAAACCGAAGGACTCGATCAGGAACGCAGTGCCAGGCTCGGGTTGGTTAAGCAGGCGCAGCTTGATCGAATCACGCAGCTGATACAGGTTCAGGTTGGTGGTGTCGATCTTCAGGTCGGCCAGGTCGGCGATCGGGCCCAAAAGCTCGCTCTCGACGCGAATCGCCTCGGCCAGCGAGCGGTTGGCATTGGTCAGTGGGTGGCGTCGGCGGGTTTCCGAGAAGCGCTTGAGCAGCATGTCTTCGTCAGCATCCAGGAACAGCACATCGCACTGGATGTTGCGCGCGCGGGCTTCTTCGAGCAATTCGGGGAAGCGCGTCAGGTGGCTGGGGAGGTTACGTGCGTCAATCGACACGGCAACCTTCGGTTGCAGCAGTTCGGTGTTGATCAGCGCCTCTTCCGCCAGCTCCGGCAGCAGCCCGGCGGGCAGGTTGTCAATGCAATAGAAACCGTTGTCTTCCAGGACATCGAGGGCGGTGCTCTTGCCGGAGCCGGACCGGCCGCTGACAATGATCAGGCGCATGTTCAGTGCTCGTTCTGTACGTCCAGGACAACCTGGAACAGGGCCTCGTTACTGCTGGCGGCACGCAAGCGATCACGAACCTCCTTGCGATCGAGCATGCTGGCAATCTGGCGCAGCAGTTCCAGATGCGCATCGGTGGCAGCTTCAGGCACCAGCAGGACGAACAGCAGGTCCACAGGCGCGCCATCGATGGCGTCGTAATCGATAGGGGCTTCGAGGTGCAGCAGGGCGCTGACCGGGGCGGAACATCCTTCAAGCCGGCAGTGGGGGATGGCGATGCCATTGCCGAAACCGGTCGAGCCGAGTTTTTCCCGGGCGACCAGTTTTTCGAAGACGTCTTGCATCTCCAGCTCTGGCACTTGTTCGGCGATGACGGTGGCGACCTTTTCAAGGGCGCGCTTCTTACTGCCGCCCGGCACGTTCACGAGGGAACGGCCGGGGGTCAGGATGGTTTCAAGTCGGATCATGGATGAGGGGGATCAGCGGGCAGCTGCACCTTGCAGCAGGCTTTGCTGTTTTTCCTTGTGTTTTTTCAGTTGGCGGTCGAGCTTGTCGGCCAAGGCGTCGATTGCTGCATACATGTCTTGGTCTTCGGCATTGGCAACCACTTCACCGCCAGGAATCTGCAGGGTCGCTTCGACCTTCTGCTGCAGCTTCTCGACTTTCATGATGACCTGCACGTTGGTGATCTTGTCGAAGTGACTTTCCACGCGGGCGAGCTTTTCAAGCACGTAATCGCGCAGTGGCTGGGTGACTTCTACATGCTGTCCACTGATATTGACTTGCATACAGCTTCTCCTTTATTGCCCGTGCATAAAGAGGCAGGTCTTGCACCTGCCCCACAAACGCTGTGGCACATCTCAGGGGCTACATCAGTCGCTTGCGCTCGCTCGACGGTGCGATGCCGAGGGACTCGCGGTACTTGGCGACGGTGCGACGGGCTACCTGGATGCCTTGTGCCTCCAGTAAACCAGCGATCTTGCTGTCACTCAATGGCTTTTTCTGATTTTCCGCTGCAACAAGTTTCTTGATGATCGCGCGGATCGCCGTGGACGAGCATTCTCCGCCTTCGGAGGTGCTGACGTGGCTGGAGAAAAAGTATTTCAGTTCGTAGATGCCACGCGGTGTATGCATGTATTTCTGCGTGGTAACCCGAGAGATGGTCGACTCGTGCATCCCCACCGCTTCGGCGATGTCGTGCAGCACCAGCGGTTTCATCGCCTCGTCACCATGGTCGAGGAAACCGCGCTGGTGCTCGACGATCTGCGTGGCAACCTTCATCAGCGTTTCGTTGCGGCTTTGCAGGCTCTTGATGAACCAGCGCGCTTCCTGCAACTGGTTGCGCATGAAGGTGTTGTCGGCACTGGTGTCGGCGCGGCGCACAAAGCCTGCGTATTGCGGGTTGACCCGCAGGCGCGGGATGGCTTCCTGGTTCAGCTCCACCAGCCAGCGGTCGCTGTCTTTGCGCACGATGACGTCGGGCACCACGTACTCGGGCTCGCTGGACTCGATCTGCGAACCTGGGCGCGGGTTGAGGCTTTGTACCAGCTCGATGACCTGGCGCAGCTCGTCTTCCTTGATTTTCATGCGCCGCATCAGCTGGCTGTAGTCACGGCTGCCGAGCAGGTCGATGAAATCGGTGACCAGGCGCTTGGCTTCGGTCATCCACGGGGTATTGGCAGGTAGCTGGCGCAGTTGCAGCAGCAGGCATTCACCCAGGTTGCGGGCGCCGACGCCGGCCGGTTCGAACTGCTGGATGCGGTGCAGCACCGCTTCGACCTCGTCCAGCTCGATATCCAGCTCCGGGTCGAAACCGGCGCAGATTTCCTCAAGGGTGTCTTCCAGGTAGCCCTGGCCGTTGATGCTGTCGATGAGGGTAACGGCGATCAGGCGGTCGGTGTCGGACATCGGCGCCAGGTTCAGTTGCCACAGCAGGTGGCTTTGCAGGCTTTCGCCGGCCGATGTGCGGGTGGTGAAGTCCCACTCGTCGTCATCGTTGCTCGGCAGGCTGCTGGCGCTGGTCTGGTAGATGTCTTCCCAGGCGGTGTCGACCGGAAGCTCGTTGGGGATGCGCTCGCCCCACTCACCGTCTTCCAGGTTGTCGGCACTGACGGTGCTTTCCTGGAAGCTGTTGTCCTGGGCTTCGGCTGCCGGCTTGTTCTCGGCGTTGTCCGCCATCGGGTCGCTGTTGTCGAAGTCCTCGCCGTCTTCCTGACGTTCGAGCATCGGGTTCGACTCCAGCGCTTCCTGGATTTCCTGTTGGAGGTCCAGGGTGGAAAGCTGGAGCAGACGGATGGCCTGTTGCAACTGAGGTGTCATCGTCAGTTGCTGGCCCATTTTTAGGACGAGCGATGGTTTCATGGCAGGGGCTTGGTACCTTGTTCGCCGGCGCGCACGCGCCATCCACTACACGAGGGCGCCTGGGCGCCAGATCAAGCAAGTTTTATGCCTTAAATTGTAGCGTTTGCCTAGAGCACCGTAACAACTTTACCCGCGGTTTCACGGCTATTTGCCAGTGCTCCAGGCGCATGCCGGGGTCAGAGCCGGAACTCGTGACCCAGGTAAACTTCTTTGACCAGGTCGTTGGCCAGGATGGTTTCGGCGTCGCCTTCGGCGATCAGCCGGCCATCATTGACGATATAGGCGGTTTCGCAGATATCCAGGGTCTCGCGCACGTTGTGGTCGGTGATCAGCACACCGATACCCTTGGCCTTGAGGTGGTGGATGATCTGCTTGATGTCGCCGACCGAGATCGGGTCGACACCGGCGAATGGTTCGTCCAGCAGGATGAACTTGGGTGCGGTCGCCAGGGCGCGGGCAATCTCGACGCGGCGGCGTTCACCACCGGACAGGCTCATGCCGAGGTTGTCGCGAATGTGGCTGATGTGGAACTCCTGCAGCAGGCTTTCCAGTTCCTTGCGGCGGCCGTCGCGGTCGAGGTCCTTGCGGGTCTCGAGGATGGCCATGATGTTGTCGGCCACCGACAGCTTGCGGAAGATCGAGGCTTCCTGCGGCAGGTAGCCGATACCAGCACGGGCGCGGCCGTGCATGGGCTGGTGACTGACATCGAGGTTGTCGATGAGCACGCGCCCCTGCTCGGCCTGGACCAGCCCGACAATCATGTAGAAGCAGGTGGTCTTGCCGGCGCCGTTGGGGCCGAGCAGGCCGACGATCTGGCCACTGTCGATCGACAGGCTGACATCACGTACGACCTGCCGCCCCTTGTAGCTCTTGGCCAGGTGCTGGGCTTTGAGGGTTGCCATTTACTCGGCCTTCTTCTTGGGCTGGATCACCATGTCGATACGCTGACGCGGTGTAGTCACGTTGCCACCACGACCGGCGGTCGCCACCTGGGTCTGGGTGTTGTAGACGATCTTCTCGCCTTCGGTGGTGTTGCCTTCGCTCTCGACCTTGGCGCGGTCAGTGAGAATCACCAGGTCTTTCAGTGCCTGGTACTGAATGGTCACGCCCCAGCCTTTCATCTTGTCTGGTTTGGCCGCGCTTTGTTGCTGCTCGAAGTAGGCCAGGTTGCCCACCGAAGTCACCACATCGATGTCGCCGGAAGCGGAGCGGGTGATGGTGACGGTGTTGCCTTTGATCATCATCGAGCCCTGAGTAATGACCACGTCGCCGGTGTAGGTGGCTACGCCTTGCTTGTCATCCAGGTGGGCCTGGTCGGCCTGGATGCGGATCGGCTGATCACGGTCATTTGGCAGTGCGAAGGCGCTCGCGCTTCCCAGTGCTGCGCTCAGGCTGAGCAAAAGGGGGAGGGTTTTAACGAGCCTCATACTGTCCTCTTACGTTAGAGAGCAGGTCCATCCTGCTTTCTTTCAAATACGCTTTCATTCCTTTGCCTGTAGTCGTGCCACCGGCGCCGTCGATTCTAACGGCTTGCTCGGTCTGCGCATATTGCTTCTGCGGGAACACCGTCATGCGTGAGCTGGTAATAATGGTTTCACGCTGTTTTTCGTCGGTGCGGGCAATCCGTACCTTGTCGATCAGTTCGACCTCGGTGCCGTCCGGGTTGACCTCGGCGCGGGTGCTCTGCACGTGCCACGGGTATTCGGTGCCGCGGTACAGGTGCAGGTCAGGCGTCGTCAACAACGTGATTTCGCTGGCCTTGAGGTGCTCGACCTTGTCGGCGGTCATTTCGTACTGCAGCTTGCCATCAGGCAGGAACTGCACACTGTGGGCGTTGATCGCATAGTAGTCGATGGCGCTTTCGTCGACCTGGGCCACTGGCTTGTCGAGGAAGCTTTCCGGGCTGACATTCCAGTAGCCGACCGCAGCCACCAGGGCGGCGATCACTGCTAGCAGCGCAATATTGCGGGCTTTCTTGCTGAACATGGGCAGCCTTACAGGTAATTGGCGTTGGCAGCGTCCAGGGTGCCCTGGGCCTGCATGATCAGTTCGCAAAATTCACGGGCAGCGCCTTCGCCGCCGCGTGCCTGGGTCACGCCATGGGCGTGCTGGCGAACAAACGGTGCGGCGTTGGCCACGGCCATGCCCAATGCTACCTGGCGAATGACCGGCAGGTCGGGCAGGTCATCGCCCAGGTAGGCCACTTGATCATAGCCTAGGCCCAGTTCGGCGAGCAGGCCGTCAAGCACGACCAATTTGTCCTCGCGGCCCTGGTACAGGTGCGGGATACCGAGGTTTTTCGCCCGGCGCTCGACCACAGGGGTTTTGCGCCCGCTGATGATCGCGGTGGTCACGCCCGAGGCCATGAGCATCTTGATGCCTTGGCCGTCGAGGGTGTTGAAGGCCTTGAACTCGCTGCCGTCTTCGAGGAAGTACAGGCGCCCGTCGGTGAGCACGCCGTCCACATCGAACACTGCCAGCTTGATGGCTTTGCCGCGTTGCATGAGGTCCTGGTTCATTCCATCGCTCCTTACATTACACCGGCGCGCAGCAGGTCGTGCATGTTCAGGGCACCGGTCGGGCGGTCCTCGCGGTCCACCACCACCAGTGCGTTGATCTTGTGGTCTTCCATGATCTTCAGGGCTTCGGCAGCGAGCATTTCGGCGCGGGCCGTTTTGCCGTGCACGGTCATGACCTGATCGATCAGGGTAGTGTGTACGTCGATGTTGCGGTCCAGGCTGCGGCGCAGGTCGCCGTCGGTGAAGATCCCGGCCAGCGTGCCGTCGGCTTCGACGATCACGGTCATGCCCAAACCTTTGCGGGACATTTCAAACAGCGCATCCTTGAGCAGGGTGCCGCGGGCTACCTGGGGTAGCTCGTCGCCGCTGTGCATCACGTTTTCGACCTTGAGCAACAGGCGACGGCCCAGTGCACCGCCCGGGTGCGAGAAGGCAAAGTCTTCGGCGGTGAAACCGCGGGCTTCGAGCAGGGCGATGGCCAGGCAGTCGCCCAGCACCAGCGATGCCGTGGTGGAGGAGGTGGGTGCGAGGTTCAGCGGGCAGGCCTCTTGCTCGACGCGGGCGTCGAGGTTGACCTCGGCGGCCTGGGCCAGGGGCGAGTCCGGGTTGCCGGTCAGGCTGACCAGCTTGATGCCCAGGCGCTTGATCAGTGGCAGCAGGGTGACGATTTCGGCTGTGCTGCCGGAGTTGGAAAGGGCAAGGATGACATCATCGCGGGTGATCATGCCCATGTCGCCATGGCTGGCTTCAGCCGGGTGCACGAAAAACGCCGGCGTACCGGTGCTGGCCAGGGTGGCGGCGATCTTGTTGCCGATATGCCCGGACTTGCCCATGCCGACCACGACCACCCGGCCCTTGCTGGCCAGGATCAGTTCGCAGGCGTTGACGAAACTGTCGTCGATGCGCGCCAGCAGGCCCTCTACGGCCTCGAGTTCCAGGCGTAAAGTGCGTTGGGCGGATTGGATCAGCTCGCTGGATTGGCTCATGTCGAGTAATCAATGCATGATGAAAAGGTCGCGATTATACGCGTAATGACGAAAACCCTCACCCTTCGATTGCTGTAGCCAATGTCATCAAAGCCTGTCACAGGGCTGAACGACTGCTTGTCCGGCCTTGGGGCGGCGCCGTCAGCGGTGCTATAGTTCGCCGCGATTCGGCCTGCCGGGGGCGCTTGTGCCTTCCTGATGGAGGCCGGCGTCCACTAGGACGAGGCTGCACTAGCAAGGAGTCTAGATGAGTGTGGATAGCGCCTACGCGGTCGAGTTGAAGGGGCTTACCTTCAAACGCGGTTCGCGCAGCATTTTCAGCAACGTCGACATTCGCATCCCGCGCGGCAAGGTCACCGGCATCATGGGACCATCGGGTTGCGGCAAGACCACGTTGCTCCGCCTGATGGGTGCGCAACTGCGCCCCTCCGGTGGTGAGGTATGGGTTGCTGGCCAGAACCTGCCGACGCTGTCGCGCAGCGACCTGTTCGACGCCCGCAAACAGATGGGCGTGCTGTTTCAGAGCGGCGCGCTGTTCACCGACCTCGACGTGTTCGAGAACGTCGCATTCCCGCTGCGCGTGCACACCCAGCTGTCGGACGAAATGATCCGCGACATCGTGCTGATGAAGTTGCAGGCCGTGGGCCTGCGTGGTGCCATCGACCTGATGCCGGACGAGTTGTCCGGTGGCATGAAGCGCCGTGTGGCGCTGGCCCGGGCAATTGCCCTGGACCCACAGATCCTCATGTACGACGAACCGTTCGTCGGCCAGGACCCGATCGCCATGGGCGTACTGGTGCGCCTGATTCGCCTGCTCAACGATGCCTTGGGCATTACCAGCATCGTCGTTTCCCACGACCTGGCGGAAACCGCCAGCATCGCCGACTACATCTACGTGGTAGGCGACGGCCAGGTGCTGGGCCAGGGGACGCCCGACGAGCTGATGGGCTCGGACAACCCTCGCATTCGCCAGTTCATGAAGGGCGACCCGGACGGCCCGGTACCCTTCCACTTTCCTGCGCCTGACTACCGCGCCGACCTGCTGGGAGCGCGTTGATGCGCAGAAAATCCTTACTCGAACGTGTCCGCCTGCTGGGGCGTTCGGCAATCGACGTGCTGGCGGTACTGGGGCGCTCCTGCCTGTTCCTGTTCCATGCGCTGGTCGGCCGTGGCGGCATCGGCGGTGGCTTCCAGCTGCTGACCAAGCAGCTGTACTCGGTAGGCGTGCTGTCGCTGGCGATCGTTGTCGTGTCCGGGGTGTTCATCGGCATGGTGCTGGCGCTGCAGGGCTACAGCATCCTGACCAAGTACGGTTCGGAGCAGGCGGTGGGGCAGATGGTTGCCCTGACCCTGCTGCGTGAGCTCGGCCCGGTGGTAACGGCGTTGCTGTTCGCCGGCCGTGCAGGTTCCGCGCTGACCGCCGAAATCGGCAACATGAAGTCCACCGAGCAGCTGTCGAGCCTGGAAATGATCGGCGTCGACCCGCTCAAGTACATCGTCGCGCCGCGCCTGTGGGCCGGCTTCATCTCGCTGCCGCTGCTGGCGCTGATCTTCAGCGTGGTCGGTATCTGGGGCGGCTCGTGGGTGGCCGTGGACTGGCTGGGCGTCTACGAGGGCTCGTTCTGGGCCAACATGCAGAACAGTGTTTCTTTCACTGACGACGTGCTCAACGGGCTGGTCAAGAGCCTGGTGTTTGCCTTCGTCACAACCTGGATTGCCGTATTCCAGGGGTACGACTGTGAGCCCACCTCAGAGGGGATCAGCCGTGCCACCACCAAGACCGTGGTCTATGCCTCGTTGGCAGTGCTGGGTCTGGACTTTATTCTGACCGCCTTGATGTTTGGAGATTTCTGATGCAAAACCGCACCCTGGAAATCGGTGTCGGCCTGTTCCTCCTGGCCGGGATCCTGGCGCTGCTGCTGCTGGCCCTGCGTGTCAGCGGGCTGTCGGCCAGCCCGAGCAGCGATACCTATAAAGTTTATGCCTACTTCGACAATATCGCTGGTTTGACGGTCAGAGCTAAAGTGACCATGGCCGGTGTGACCATCGGCAAGGTTACCGCCATCGATCTGGACCGTGATTCCTACACCGGTCGGGTGACGCTGCAGCTGGACAAGTCGGTGGACAACCTGCCGACCGACTCCACTGCCTCGATCCTGACCGCCGGTTTGCTTGGCGAGAAGTACATCGGCATCAGCGTGGGCGGTGAAGACGAAGTGCTCAAGGACGGGGCGACCATCCACGACACCCAGTCGGCACTGGTGCTGGAAGATCTGATTGGCAAGTTCCTGCTCAACTCTGTTGGCAAGGAACCGAAAGAAGCGCAACCGGCTAATTAAGGAGTTTCCATGATTTCGATCCTGCGACGTGGCTTGCTGGTCCTGCTGGCGGCCTTCCCCTTGCTGACCATGGCTGCGCAGACACCGCACGATGTGGTCCAGGGCACCACCAATGAACTGCTCGGCGACCTCAAGGCCAACAAGGAGCAGTACAAGTCCAACCCCAACGCCTTCTATGAATCGCTGAACCGCATTCTTGGGCCGGTGGTGGACGCAGACGGTATTTCCCGCAGCATCATGACCGTCAAGTACTCGCGCAAGGCCACCCCGGAGCAGATGCAGCGCTTCCAGGAAAACTTCAAGCGCAGCCTGATGCAGTTCTATGGCAACGCGCTGCTCGAATACAACAACCAGGGCATTGTCGTCGACCCGGCCAAGGCCGATGACGGCAAGCGCGCCAGCGTCGGCATGAAGGTCACCGGCAACAACGGTGCCGTGTACCCGGTGCAATACACCCTGGAAAACATCGGTGGCGAGTGGAAGGTACGTAACGTCATTGTCAACGGTATCAACATCGGCAAGCTGTTCCGTGACCAGTTCGCCGATGCCATGCAGCGCAACGGCAACAACCTGGACAAGACCATCGACGGCTGGGCCGGCGAAGTGGCCAAGGCCAAGCAGGCAGCCGACAGCTCTCCGGAGAAGACCGTCAAATGAGTGATGCTGCTGTGAGCATGGCCGAGCCGGGCGTGCTGCGCCTGGCCGGGGTGCTGGACTACCGCAGCGGCCCGGCCCTGCGCAAGCAAGGCAAGGCGCTGATCGACGGTTCGCGCGAGCCACGCCTGGTGCTGGATTGCTCGGCTGTCGAAAAGTCGTCGAGCGTCGGCCTGTCGCTGTTGCTGGCGTACATTCGCGATGCTCAGGCTACCGGCAAGGCGTGCGAAGTGCGTGGCATGCCCGAAGACATGCGGGAAATTGCCGAGGTCTATGACCTTGATGAAGTGCTGGCAACCTGATGGCCCGGCACGGATGATGGCCCCTCGGTCAGCGAAGCCCTCGTTGGGCTTCGCAGGCGAGGGGCTTTTTTGTATGATGGCCGACCCGTGCGCATCGGGCGCCGATTGAGGTTGAGCATGCAGGCCCTAGAAGTTAAAAGCTTCCTTGAAGAGAAATTGCCCGGTTCCCGGGTCGAAGTTGAAGGCGAAGGCTGCAACTTCCAGTTGAACGTGATCAGCGACGAGTTGGCTGGCCTGAGCCCGGTCAAACGTCAGCAGGCGATCTATGCTCACCTGAACCCGTGGATCGCCAATGGCAGCATCCATGCGGTAACCATGAAATTTTTCAGCAGCGCAGCCTGGGCTGAGCGCACCTGAGCCAACTTGGCGGCGAGACTCCAATGGACAAACTGATTATTACTGGCGGCGCTCGCCTTGACGGCGAGATCCGCATTTCGGGCGCGAAGAACGCAGCCCTGCCGATTCTGGCGGCGACCCTGCTGGCCGATGGCCCGGTCACCGTGGGCAACCTGCCACACCTGCACGACATCACCACCATGATCGAGCTGTTCGGCCGCATGGGCATCGAGCCTGTGATCGACGAAAAGCTGTCGGTGGAAATCGACCCGCGCACCATCAAGACCCTGGTCGCGCCTTACGAGCTGGTCAAGACCATGCGCGCCTCGATCCTGGTACTGGGCCCGATGGTCGCACGTTTCGGCGAAGCCGAAGTGGCCCTGCCCGGCGGTTGCGCCATCGGTTCGCGCCCGGTCGACCTGCACATCCGTGGCCTCGAGGCCATGGGCGCGAAGATCGAAGTGGAAGGTGGCTACATCAAGGCCAAGGCGCCTGAAGGTGGCCTGCGCGGCGCGCACTTCTTCTTCGACACCGTCAGCGTGACCGGTACCGAGAACATCATGATGGCCGCTGCCCTGGCCAAGGGGCGCAGCGTGTTGCAGAACGCCGCGCGCGAACCTGAAGTGGTCGACCTGGCCAACTTCATCAATGCCATGGGCGGCAACGTCCAGGGCGCCGGTACCGACACCATCACCATCGATGGCGTCGAGCGCCTGCACTCGGCCAGCTACCGCGTGATGCCGGACCGCATCGAGACCGGTACCTACCTGGTTGCTGCTGCCGTGACCGGTGGCCGCGTCAAGGTCAAGGACACCGACCCGACCATCCTTGAAGCCGTGCTGGAAAAACTCAAGGAAGCCGGTGCCGACATCAACACCGGCGACGACTGGATCGAGCTGGACATGCATGGCAAGCGGCCAAAGGCCGTCAACCTGCGTACCGCCCCGTACCCGGCGTTCCCGACCGACATGCAGGCGCAGTTCATTTCCCTGAACGCCATTGCCGAAGGCACTGGCGCGGTGATCGAGACCATCTTCGAAAACCGCTTCATGCACGTTTACGAAATGCACCGCATGGGCGCGCAGATCCAGGTCGAAGGCAACACTGCCATCGTCACTGGCGTGAAGTCGCTCAAAGGCGCCCCAGTGATGGCCACCGACCTGCGTGCATCCGCCAGCCTGGTGCTGTCGGCGCTGGTTGCCGAAGGCGATACCCTGATCGACCGCATCTACCACATCGACCGTGGTTACGAGTGCATCGAAGAGAAACTGCAGATGCTCGGCGCGAAAATCCGCCGCGTACCGGGCTAACCGCCCGCAGGTGCAAGGATGCACCTTTCGAATTGAATGCGGCCAGGTCGATGACCTGGCCGGCAGCAGCCGCTTAAGGACCGACGTTCCAATGTTGACCATCGCGCTTTCCAAAGGCCGTATTCTCGACGATACCCTGCCGTTGCTGGCCGAGGCCGGTATCGTGCCGACCGAGAACCCGGACAAGAGCCGCAAACTGATCATCCCCACCACGCAGGACGATGTGCGCCTGCTGATCGTGCGTGCCACCGACGTGCCGACCTATGTCGAGCATGGTGCCGCCGACCTGGGTGTGGCCGGCAAGGACGTGCTGATGGAGTACGGCGGCCAGGGTATGTACGAACCCCTGGACCTGCAGATTGCCCAGTGCAAGCTGATGACTGCCGGTGTGGTCGGCGCGCCCGAGCCCAAAGGCCGCCTGCGCGTGGCCACCAAGTTCGTCAACGTAGCCAAGCGCTACTATGCCGAACAGGGCCGTCAGGTTGACATCATCAAGCTGTATGGTTCGATGGAACTGGCACCGCTGATCAACCTCGCCGACAAGATCATCGACGTGGTCGACACCGGCAACACCCTGCGTGCCAACGGCCTGGAGCCCCAGGACCTGATCGCCACGATCAGCTCGCGCCTGGTGGTCAACAAGGCCTCCATGAAAATGCAGCACGCCCGTATCCAGAGCCTGATCGACACGCTGCGCGAAGCGGTCGAATCGCGACACCGCGGCTGACTCCCTGCGCGCGACCTTCGCTGTCGCGCCCGTCTATCCGCGTCATAGCCACTTTTCTCGGGTGCCCGCGCGGATGGACTGGTAGCCTAGGGCGCCTGAGCATTCGCTAATAATCGAGGCCCTCGCCATGACCGTGTCCACTGCAATTGCCCGTCTCAACGCTGCCGATCCGGATTTCGCCCGACATCTGGATCATCTGCTGAGCTGGGAAAGTGTGTCCGATGACGCGGTCAACCAGCGCGTGCTCGACATTATCAAGGGCGTGCGCGAGCGCGGCGATGCGGCACTGGTGGAGTTCACCCAGCGTTTCGACGGCGTTGCTGCCAACAGCATCGATGACCTGATTCTTGGTCGCGAGCGCCTTGAGCTGGCCCTGACCCGCATTACCCCGGCCCAGCGCGAAGCCCTGGAAAAGGCCGCCAACCGTGTGCGCATCTACCACGAACGGCAGAAGCAGGACTCCTGGCAGTACACCGAGGCCGACGGCACGGTGCTGGGCCAGAAGGTAACCCCGCTGGACCGTGCTGGCCTGTATGTGCCGGGCGGGAAGGCGTCGTACCCGTCGTCGGTGCTGATGAACGCCATTCCGGCCAAGGTTGCCGGCGTGGCCGAAGTGGTGATGGTGGTGCCAACCCCGCGTGGTGAGGTCAACGAACTGGTGCTGGCTGCCGCCTGCATCGCCGGTGTGGACCGCGTGTTCACCGTCGGGGGCGCCCAGGCTGTCGCTGCGCTGGCCTACGGCACCGAAAGCGTGCCGCAGGTGGACAAGATCGTCGGCCCGGGCAACATCTACGTGGCCACCGCCAAACGCCACGTGTTCGGCCAGGTAGGCATCGACATGATCGCCGGGCCGTCGGAAATCCTCGTGGTATGCGACGGCCAGACCGACCCGGACTGGATCGCCATGGACCTGTTCTCCCAGGCCGAGCACGACGAAGACGCCCAGGCCATTCTGGTCAGCCCTGATGCCGCGTTCCTCGACCGCGTTGCCGCCAGCATCGGCAAGCTGCTGCCAACCATGGAGCGTGCCGAGATCATCGAGAAGTCGATCAATGGCCGTGGTGCACTGATCCAGGTGCGTGACATGCAACAGGCCATGGAAGTGGCCAACCGCATCGCCCCGGAACACCTGGAGCTGTCGGTGGCCGACCCACAAGCCTGGCTGCCGCACATTCGCCATGCTGGCGCGATTTTCATGGGCCGCCACACCAGCGAAGCGCTGGGCGATTACTGCGCCGGCCCCAACCACGTGCTGCCTACCTCCGGCACCGCGCGTTTCTCGTCGCCGCTGGGGGTGTATGACTTCCAGAAGCGTTCGTCGATCATCTTCTGCTCCGAGCAGGGCGCGTCCGAGCTGGGTCATACCGCTTCGGTCCTGGCCCGTGGCGAGTCGCTGACCGCCCACGCGCGCAGTGCTGAATACCGTATCCTGACCCAAGAGAAGGGGAACTGAGCATGAGTCGATTCTGGAGCCCCTTCGTCAAGGACCTGGTGCCTTACGTGCCGGGCGAGCAACCCAAGCTGGCCCGTCTGGTCAAGCTCAACACCAATGAAAACCCCTACGGCCCGTCGCCCAAGGCGCTGGAGGCCATGCGTGGCGAGCTGAACGACAACCTGCGCCTGTACCCGGATCCGAACGGCGACCGGCTGAAGCAGGCGGTTGCCGAGTACTACGGCGTGACCCCGGCGCAAGTGTTTGTCGGCAACGGCTCGGACGAGGTGCTGGCGCACATCTTCCATGGCCTGTTCCAGCACGATGCGCCGTTGCTGTTCCCGGACATCAGCTACAGCTTCTACCCGGTCTATTGCGGGCTGTACGGTATTGCCTTCGAGCAGGTGGCGCTGGATGAGCAGTTCCAGATTCGCATCGAGGACTACAGCAAGCCCAACGCCGGCATCATCTTCCCCAACCCCAACGCGCCCACTGGCTGCCTGATGCCGCTGCAGGCGGTGGAGCAGTTGCTGCAGGCCAACCGTGACTCGGTGGTGGTGGTCGATGAGGCCTACATTGATTTCGGTGGCGAGACGGCCATCAGCCTGGTGGACCGCTACGACAATCTGCTGGTGACCCAGACTCTGTCGAAGTCGCGCTCGCTGGCCGGCCTGCGCGTTGGTCTGGCGGTCGGGCACCCGGACCTGATCGAGGCGCTGGAGCGGATCAAGAACAGCTTCAACTCCTATCCGCTGGACCGTGCAGCGATCGTTGGCGCAGCGGTAGCGTTTGAAGACCGCGAGTACTTCGAGGAAACCTGCCGCAAGGTGATCGACAGCCGCGAAGTGTTGGTCGGGCAGCTTGAGGCCAAGGGCTTCGAGGTACTGCCCTCGGCCGCCAACTTCATCTTCGCTCGCCACCCGCAGCAGGATGCCGGCGAGCTGGCTGCACGTCTGCGCGAGCAAGGTGTGATCGTGCGCCACTTCAAGCAGCCACGCATTGCCCAGTTCCTGCGTATTACCATCGGCACGCCAGAGATGAACCAGGCGCTGCTCGATGCGTTGAACTGACAAGGTTAGTAGCCCTGCGCTGCCACGGGGCAACCGCTAACTCTTTGATTTAGCAGGGCCCTGTGGGAGCGGGCTTGTCCCGCGAACACCGGCAAAGCCGGTGCCAGGCACCGCGTGCTCCCATTCGTTGCGCAAGCCCGCTCCCACAGCATCTAATAGCTACTCTCTTCGATCACAAAAGCCTTGGCCTCCGGCCGGTTGCGCACCGCCGCCGGGGTGCCATCAAACACCAGCACGTAATCGTTCTGCTGCCCCATTCCCTGTGGATCAGTCCATTGCCCGTCGCTAGCCGTAACCTGGGCAACCACATGCCCGTTCTTGATAATCGTCAGATAGCCATTGGCGTTGCTGTTCCAGCGCAGCCGGCTTTTGCTCTCATCGGCCCGAGCCTTGCGTACACCGGTCTTGCCCAGTAAAGGTGTGCCGTCCAGTAGCCATTCCGGCTGCAGCTTGAGGCCCATGTGGCGCAGCACCGTGGGCGCTACCGAGGTCTGTGCGGGTAGCCCGTACAGGTTGTTGGGCCCGGGCATTTCCGCAGGAATACTCGGAGTGGTCAGCTCCTGATTCAACGGCTTGTTGCTGGCGATGAAGATGCTCTTTTCCTGCTCCGAAGCGCTGCCATGGCCTTTCCCCCAATAATCCCGACCGTGGTCGGTGCTGACGACTACCAGCCAGTCTTCCTGCGGGAACATCCGACGTCGCTTATCTACCTTGTCCAATAACCGCCCGATCTGGCTGTCGGCATTGCGCAATGCCTGCTGATAGTGCTCGCCGTGACCCTTGTCATGGCCGATCTGGTCAGGTTCGTCCAGTTGAATAAAGGTGAAGTCTGCGGGTGTGTTGCCCAGGACATGCAGCGTTCGCTCGATCACTTGTTCATCCGACAAACCACTTTCGCGTACGTCGGCGCCATGGGCGTCCTCCAGCAAGAATGCCGTGTTGATGGGGGACCAGTTGACGATGCTGGAGAGGTAGGCATTGGGGAAGGCTTGGCGTAGCCGCTTGAACAGACTGGGGAACGCCGGGTTTATGCGTTGCGAGTCGGCGTCAGAGTCAACGCCATGCTTGTTGCTCCACACGCCCGTCAGCAAGGTGGCCCAGCCGGGGCCGCTCAGGGTGGGTTGCTCGCTGGATTTGCCACTGATCCCCCCCGTGTACGCCTTGCCGTAGTACAGCCGTTGTTTCAGGTTGGTGGCGTCGCCCAACTGCAGGTATTGCTCCAACTGCACACCGTCGAGCCCGATGAACAAGGCTTTGGGGCGGCTCGGGTGTTTGGCCGGATCGCAACCTGGCAGCATGGCCAGAAACAGCAGTAACAGCAGGCTCGCTAGTCGCATGTAAATACATCCTTGAAAGTACGCCACGAGCGTTGCAACAAAGGGTTTTGTTCACAACTGGCAGAAATACCAGGTGGTTTGCGGGGTTGCCCGGTATCCCGTAAGCTGTGCGAATTCATCGGATGATTGGTTGAGTGAGATGAGTGCCGAGTTAACCAAGCGTTCTCTGGTTGAGCTGGCCGTGGAGCGCATGCGCGAGCGCATCGTGATGGGCGATTGGCAAGTCGGCCAGCGTTTGCCGACCGAGCCGGAGCTGGCCCTTCAACTGGGCATCAGCCGCAACACCGTGCGTGAGGCCATGCGCGTGCTGGCCTTCAGTGGCCTCGTGGAAGTTCGCCAAGGCGACGGCAGTTACCTGCGCACGGCGCAAGACCCCTTGCAGGCGGTGCAGGCAATGTCCCGTTGCAGCCCGGAGCAGGCCCGTGAAACCCGCCACATCCTGGAAGCCGAGGCCATCGGCCTGGCGGCGTTGCGCCGTACCGATGCCGACCTGCAAGCGCTGCGCGATGCCCTGGTCGGCAGTGCCGGGCACTTCCACGGGGATGTCGATGCCTATGTAGCGTGTGACCTGGTGTTTCACCAGCGGCTGGTCGATGCCGCCCACAACCCGGCATTAAGCGAGCTGTACCGGTACTTTTCCGGTGTGGTGGCTGCCGCCCTGCAGCACAACATGGCGACCGTGCCGCGTTGCCAGGCCACGTTCGATCTGCATGGGCAAATCCTCGACGCCATCGAACAACGTGATGCGGAACGGGCCAAGCGCCTGAGCCGTACCCTCATCGAATCCTGACTCCGAGAAGGCCATGGCTGAATCCATTACCCGTAACACCCCGCGCAACGAGCGGGACCTTGATGAGCTGCTGATCGACGCTGAAGCTGACGACGAGCAGGTTCAGCAACAGCCTATGGTGTTGCGGCGGCCCTGGCTATTGTTGCTTGGCCTGGTGCTGGTTGCATTGAACCTGCGCCCGGCGCTGTCGAGCATGGCTCCGGTGCTGGCGCAGGTGTCCGAGGGCCTGGGGCTGAATGCTTCGCAGGCTGGATTGCTGACCACCTTGCCCGTGCTCTGCCTTGGCCTGTTCGCACCCTTGGCGCCGGTGCTGGCGCGGCGCTTTGGCAGCGAGCGGGTGGTGCTAGGCATCCTCCTCACCCTGGCGCTTGGCATCGTGGTACGCAGCACCTTTGGGGCTATCGGGGTGTTCCTCGGCAGCCTGATGGCGGGGGCCAGCATCGGCATCATCGGCGTGCTGTTGCCTGGCATCGTCAAACGCGACTTTCCACAGCACGCGGGCACGTTGACTGGCGTGTACACCATGGCGCTGTGCCTGGGGGCTGCCATGGCGGCAGGGGCGACTGTGCCTTTGGCCCAGCATTTCGGGGGTAGCTGGACAGTGGGGCTGGGCTTCTGGGTGCTGCCGGCGTTGCTGGCCATGTTGGTGTGGCTGCCGCAGGCCCGGCAGGGGCATGGCCTGCACAAGGTGGCCTATCGCGTGCGTGGCCTGTGGCGTGACCCGTTGGCCTGGCAGGTGACCCTGTACATGGGCCTGCAGTCGTCGCTGGCTTACATCGTGTTCGGTTGGTTGCCATCGATCCTCATCGGCCGCGGCCTGAGCCCGACCGAGGCGGGCCTGGTATTGTCGGGGTCGGTGATCGTGCAACTGGTCAGCTCGCTCAGTGCGCCTTGGCTGGCCACCCGTGGCAAGGACCAGCGGCTGGCGATCGTGCTGGTCATGCTGATTACCCTGGCTGGCCTGTTCGGTTGCCTGTATGCACCGTTGTCCGGGCTGTGGGCATGGGCTGTGGTACTGGGTCTGGGGCAGGGCGGCACCTTTGCCCTGGCGCTGACCTTGATCGTGCTGCGCTCGAAAGATGCCCATGTGGCGGCGAACCTGTCGAGCATGGCCCAGGGGGTGGGTTACACCCTGGCGTCGATGGGGCCGTTTGCGGTGGGCCTGGTGCATGACCTGACCGGGGGCTGGGCAGCAGTGGGGTGGATCTTTGCTGTGCTGGGTATTGGCGCCATCGTGTTCGGGCTGGGTGCCGGGCGGGCTTTGCATGTGCAGGTGACCAGCGAGAAGGTCTGAGTCTACTGGCGTAAGCCGTCGGGGCAGATTATCGTGCTGCTTTCCAGCCCAGGACGGACCTGCCCCATGAGTGACGCCAACCGCGACCTGATCACCCGTTTCTACCAGGCCTTCCAGCGCCTGGACGCCGAGGCTATGGTGGCCTGCTACAGCGACGATATCGTTTTCAGCGACCCGGTTTTCGGCACCCTGCGCGGCAAGGATGCAGGGGACATGTGGCGCATGCTCACCGCCCGCGCCAAAGACTTCACCCTGGCATTCGACAGTGTGCGCGCCGACGAGCGCAGTGGCGGCGCGCACTGGGTGGCGACCTACCTGTTCAGCCAGACCGGCCGCGTTGTGGTCAACGACATCCAGGCACGGTTTGTCATTCGCGATGGGTTGATCTGCCAGCATGACGACACCTTCGACCTGTGGCGCTGGTCGCGCCAGGCTCTGGGTGTGCCGGGTATGTTGCTGGGCTGGTCGCCATTGGTGCAGAACAAGGTGCGCTTGCAGGCATTCAAGGGGTTGCGCGCATTCCAGCAGGCCCAGGGTGAGTGATGTCGTCGAAACGGTGGTTGGCAAACCCTGGTATGTCTACCTGGTAAGGGCTGCCAACGGCTCGTTGTACTGTGGCATCAGTGATGACCCGCAGCGTCGGTTTGCCGCGCATCAGAAAGGGCAGGGCGCGCGCTATTTCAAGACCAGCCCGGCGCAGGCGTTGGTGTATGTGGAGCAATGGCCCGACAAAGGCGAGGCCTTGCGCCAGGAGCGGTTGGTGAAGCGGCTGCGCAAGTCGGCCAAGGAGGCATTGGTGGCTTCCTATCGCACGGCTGCCCATTAAGGCCGCTCCTACAGGCGATTGCGGTTCTTGTAGGAGCGGCCTTGTGTCGCGATGGGCTGCAAAGCAGCCCCAAGGCCCCTCAATCCTTGCGCCGCTTCAGCTGGTCCACCAGCGTTGTAGGCAGGCCCTTGATGATCAGTGTGCCTGCCGCCTCGTCATACTCCACCTTGTCGCCCAGCAAGTGCGCCTCGAAGCTGATCGACAGCCCCTCGGCACGCCCGGTGAAGCGGCGGAACTGGTTGAGGGTGCGTTTGTCTGCCGGGATTTCCGGAGACAGACCGTAATCCTTGTTGCGGATATGGTCGTAGAACGCCTTGGGCCGGTCTTCGTCGATCAGGCTGGACAGCTCTTCCAGCGTCACCGGCTCGCCCAGCTTGGTCTGGGTGGTAGCGTACTCGACCAGGGTCTGGGTCTTTTCGCGGGCGGACTCTTCCGGCAGGTCTTCGCTCTCGACGAAGTCACTGAAGGCCTTGAGCAGGGTGCGGGTTTCGCCTGGGCCGTCGACACCTTCCTGGCAGCCGATGAAGTCGCGGAAATAGTCCGAGACCTTTTTGCCGTTCTTGCCCTTGATGAACGAAATGTACTGCTTGGAGCTTTTGTTGTTCTTCCATTCCGACAGGTTGATGCGCGCTGCCAGGTGCAGCTGGCCAAGGTCGAGGTGGCGCGAAGGCGTCACATCAAGCTCGGCGTTCACTGCCACGCCTTCGCTGTGGTGCAGCAGGGCAATCGCCAGATACTCGGTCATGCCTTGCTGGTAGTGGGCAAACAGGGTGTGGCCGCCGGTGGACAGGTTGGACTCTTCCATCAGCTTTTGCAGGTGCTCCACGGCCACACGGCTGAAGGCGGTGAAGTCCTTTTCCTCGTCGAGGTACTGCTTCAGCCAGCCACTCAGCGGATAGGCCCCCGACTCACCGTGGAAGAACCCCCAGGCCTTGCCCTGCTTGGCGTTGTAACTGTCGTTGAGGTCAGCCAGCAGGTTTTCGATGGCGTCGGAAGCCGCCAGCTCGGCGTCGCGGGCATGCAATACAGCGGGGCTGCCATCGGGCTTTTTGTCGATCAGGTGAACGATGCAATGACGGATTGGCATGGGATTCTCGGCGAGCTGCAAAAGGCGTCAAGTTTACCCTAGACACAAGGTGATGCAGTGGCCGTATGTTGGCAGATATGTCGGTTGTTCGTTTTTTGTTCAGTTTTGTGCGTTTTAGGCTAAAACCCCCGAAAAACCTGCATTAAATCGAAGTGCGCAGCGGATATTTATCCATTCCTGTGGTAGTTTTGCGCGGTCTTGCGCCCCTCGTGTGGCGCAGTGCTGGCAGCGTGCTGTCGTCGTGTCGAACCAAACGCCGATTTACGTATCTACATACGCGATTGGCGCGGCCCTCCACTGTAAGGGGCTGGCCCGATAACGTCGTAGTTCGCTGCATAACCATCGAATTTGATAGGGAAGGAACATCACCATGGCATTGACCAAAGACCAACTGATTGCCGACATCGCCGAATCGATCGCCGCGCCAAAAGCCACCGCTAAAAACGCTCTGGAGCAACTGGGCCAGATCGTTGCCGACCAGCTGGAAAACGGCGCTGAAATCACTCTGCCAGGCATCGGCAAGCTGAAAGTCTCCGAGCGTCCTGCCCGTACCGGCCGCAACCCTTCGACTGGCGCTGCCATCGAAATCGCTGCCAAGAAAGTCGTCAAGTTCGTTCCAGCCAAAGTGCTGACCGACGCCATCAACAAGTAATTGTTGAAGCGTTGACAAAAAACCGCGCCTGGCTTGCCCAGGCGCGGTTTTTTCATGCCTGGGTTTTACGCCGGGCATGCCAGGCCTGCCGCGCGGCCTGGTCCTGGAAACTCCAGGCGACCATGCGGCTCTGCTTCTGGCCCTGGCCCATTTCATTGATGCGCACCGCCTTCGCGCCTGCTTTGCGCAGCGCAGCCTCGATGCCTGGGAGGTTGCTGGCCTTGGATACCAGGCTGGTGAACCACAAGACCTGCTCGGCGTATTGCACGCTTTCGCCAACCAGTTGGGTGACAAAGCGGATTTCACCGCCTTCACACCACAGTTCATTGTTCTGGCCGCCGAAGTTCAGCACCGGCAACTTGCGCTTGGGGTCCTGCTTGCCAAGGTTCTTCCACTTGCGCTGGCTGCCTCGGGTGGCTTCCTCGCGCGAGGCATGGAAGGGCGGGTTGCACAGGGTCAGGTCGAAGCGGTCGTCGTCCTGCAGCAACCCGCTGAGGATATGCGTGCGGTTGGCCTGCTGGCGCAGGGCGATGGCCTTGCCCAGGCCATTGGCCTGGACGATGGCCTTGGCCGAGGCCAGGGCCACCGGGTCAATGTCCGAACCGAGGAAGCGCCAGCGGTAGTCGCTGTACCCCAACAGCGGGTAAATGCAGTTGGCGCCAACGCCGATGTCCAGCGCACGCACCTGGGCGCCCTTGGGGATCTCACCCGCATTGTCGTCGGCCAACAAGTCGGCGGCCACGTGGATGTAGTCGGCGCGGCCGGGAATGGGCGGGCACAGGTAGTCGGCGGGAATGTCCCAGTGCTGGATGCCGTACTGGGCCTTGAGCAGGGCACGGTTGAACACCCGCACGGCTTCGGGGTTGGCGAAGTCGATGCTGGGTTTGCCATGGGGGTTGGTGATGGTGAAGCGGGCCAGGTCAGGGTGGGCCTTGATCAGGCTGGGGAAGTCGTAACGGCCCTGGTGGCGGTTGCGCGGGTGCAGGGTGGGTTTTTCAGTCATGGTCGGATCCGGTGTTGCAGGCCGTGGGGCTGCTTTGCAGCCCTTTCGCGACACAAGGCCGCTCCTACAGGATAGCGGCGCCCTCCAAACCGGCGCCGTCCCTGTAGGAGCGGCCTTGTGTCGCGAGAGGGCCGCAAAGCGGCCCCAGCGGTCTATCAGATTGTTACAGCGCTGCAATCCGCGCATGCTGCTCGGTGAAGTTGGCCAGGGCCTGTTCGGACTCGGCCAGCTTGGCCCGTTCCTTCTCGATCACCGCAGGCGGTGCCTTGTCGACGAAGGCGGCGTTGGACAGCTTGCCGCCAACACGTTGCACTTCGCCTTGCAGGCGCTGGATTTCCTTGTTCAGGCGCGCCAGCTCGGCATCCTTGTCGATCAGGCCGGCCATTGGCACCAGCACTTGCAGGTCACCGACCAGGGCAGTGGCCGACAGCGGCGCTTCGTCGGCATCGCCGAGGACGGTGAACGACTCGACCTTGGCCAGCTTCTTCAGCAGCGCTTCGTTTTCGTGCAGGCGGCGCTGGTCGTCGGCGTTGGCGTTCTTCAGGAACAGCGGCAGCGGCTTGCCCGGGCCGATGTTCATCTCGGCGCGGATATTGCGCAGGCCGACCATCAGTTCCTTCAGCCACTCGATGTCGCCTTCGGCAGCCACGTCGATGCGGCTTTCATTGGCCACCGGCCACGCCTGCAGCATGATGGTCTTGCCTTCGATACCGGCCAGCGGCGCGATGCGCTGCCAGATTTCTTCGGTAATGAACGGCATGAACGGGTGCGCCAGGCGCAGCGCCACTTCCAGTACGCGCACCAGGGTGCGACGGGTGCCGCGGGCGCGCTCGACCGGGGCGTTTTCGTCCCACAGTACCGGCTTGGACAGCTCCAGGTACCAGTCGCAGTACTGGTTCCAGATGAACTCGTACAGTGCCTGGCTGGCCAGGTCGAAGCGGAACTGCTCCAGCTGGCGGGTCACTTCGGCTTCGGTGCGTTGCAGCTGCGAGATGATCCAGCGATCAGCCAGCGACAGTTCGTAGGCTTCGCCGTTCTGGCCGCAGTCTTCGCCTTTGTCCAGCACGTAGCGGGCGGCGTTCCAGATCTTGTTGCAGAAGTTGCGGTAGCCTTCGACGCGGCCCATGTCGAACTTGATGTCGCGGCCAGTGGAGGCCAGCGAGCAGAAGGTGAAGCGCAGGGCGTCGGTGCCGTAGCTGGCGATACCTTCGGGGAACTCGGCCTTGGTCTGCTTGGCGATCTTCTCGGCAAGCTTGGGCTGCATCATGCCGCTGGTGCGTTTTTCCAGCAGGGCGTCGAGGGTAATGCCGTCGACGATGTCCAGCGGGTCGAGGACGTTGCCCTTGGACTTGGACATCTTCTGGCCCTGGCCGTCACGCACCAGGCCGTGCACGTACACGGTCTTGAACGGGACTTGCGGGGTGCCGTCTTCGTTCTTGATCAGGTGCATGGTCAGCATGATCATGCGCGCAACCCAGAAGAAGATGATGTCGAAGCCGGTGACCAGCACATCGGTGGAGTGGAACTTCTTGAGGAACTCGGTCTGTTCCGGCCAGCCCAGGGTGGAGAAGGTCCACAGGCCTGAGCTGAACCAGGTGTCGAGTACGTCGTCGTCCTGGCGCAGGGCCACGTCGGCGCCCAGGTGGTGCTTGGCACGCACTTCGGCTTCGTCGCGGCCAACATAGACCTGGCCGGCCTCGTCGTACCACGCCGGGATGCGGTGGCCCCACCACAGCTGGCGGCTGATGCACCAGTCCTGGATGTCACGCATCCAGGAGAAGTACATGTTCTCGTACTGCTTGGGCACGAACTGGATGCGGCCATCTTCCACGGCAGCGATGGCAGGTTCTGCCAGCGGCTTGGTGGAGACGTACCACTGGTCGGTCAGCCACGGCTCGATGACGGTGCCCGAACGGTCGCCTTTCGGCACTTTCAGGGCGTGGTCGTCGATGCTCACCAGCAGGCCCTGGGCGTCCAGGTCGGCAACGATCTGCTTGCGCGCGACGAAGCGGTCGAGGTTGGCGTACTGGGCCGGCAGGCGGGTGTCGACCTGCTCGTTGACGCTGCCGTCGAGGTTGAAAGCCTGGGCGCTGGCCAGCACGAAGGCATTCTTGTCGAAGATGTTCAGCAGCGGCAGGTTGTGGCGCTTGCCGACTTCGTAGTCGTTGAAGTCGTGAGCCGGGGTGATCTTCACGCAGCCGGTACCGAACGCGGGGTCGCAGTAGTCGTCGGCGATGATCGGGATGCGGCGGCCAACCAGCGGCAGTTCGACGAATTTGCCGATCAGTGCCTGGTAGCGTTCGTCATTGGGGTTGACCGCAACGGCCGCGTCACCCAGCAGGGTTTCCGGGCGGGTGGTGGCAACCACCAGGTAGTCCAGGCCCTCGGCGGTCTTGGCGCCGTCGGCCAGCGGGTAGCGCAGGTTCCACAGGTGGCCCTTTTCGTCGTGGTTTTCCACTTCGAGGTCGGAGATGGCCGTGTGCAGCTTGGTGTCCCAGTTGACCAAGCGCTTGCCGCGGTAGATCAGGCCGTCTTCATGCAGGCGCACGAAAGCTTCCTTGACCGCTTCGGACAGGCCGTCGTCCATGGTGAAACGCTCGCGGCTCCAGTCTACCGACGAGCCCAGGCGGCGGATCTGGCGGCTGATATTACCGCCGGACTGGTCCTTCCATTCCCAGACCTTTTCCAGGAACTTTTCGCGGCCCAGGTCATGCCGGTTCTGGCCCTTGGCTTCGAGCTGGCGCTCGACCAGCATCTGGGTGGCGATACCGGCGTGGTCGGTACCTGGCTGCCACAGGGTGTCGCGGCCTTGCATGCGGCGGAAACGGATCAGGGCGTCCATGATCGCGTTGTTGAACCCGTGTCCCATGTGCAGGCTGCCGGTCACGTTCGGCGGCGGGATCATGATGGTGTAGGACTCGCCTGCACCTTGTGGGGCGAAATAGTTCTCGGACTCCCAGGTGTTGTACCAGGAAGTTTCGATGGCGTGCGGCTGGTAGGTCTTATCCATGCGCGGCGGGACCCTGTGCATTTATTCGGGAAAGCCGGGAAGTATAACCAAGCTGGGGGCCGCAAGCGACAGCTAGTCCTTTGTTGCGTGGGCTGGCCTCATCGCCGGCAAGCCAGCTCCTACAGGATGGGCGCTGGCTTCAGGCCTTGCGCAATACTTGTGGGAGCTGGCTTGCCGGCGATGAGGCCAGTGGCTATTTCAGAAGAGGTGGCTCCGATCACTCGGTACGCTTGATCAACCGCTCGATCCGCGCATCCAGCCGGCGCTTGATCTCGTTCTCGATATGCGGGGTAAAGTCGTTGATCACGTCCTGCATGATCATCTGCGCCGCGGCGCGCAGCTCGCTTTCGAGGTGCAGCAGGGTGTCCTGCCGGCGTGTCTGCGGGTCTTCCTCAGGCTGGACAGCGATCGGTTCGCCATTAGGTGCAGGGTTACCGGCAGGCTCTTCCAGCAGCAACGGGATCTGCTCCACCGTCTCGGTCAGCAGCGGCGGTTGCAGGTCGGCGTCGCCAAGCAGCTGGCGGATCGACTCGAGGTCATCGAGCAGATGGGCGGAGTCGGGCAAAGGGGAGGGCTTGTCCATCGTCGTCAAAGTCGCTGTAAGCGGTGGTCTTGCAGAGCATAGCCCTGTTCACGGTAGAAACGGAATCGCTCACGGGCTGATTGGCGGATACCAGGCTCTTCGACCACGATTTCGGCCACCCGCTCGAACTGGCCGACGAAGCCCGGCACGCCGGCCCCCAGGTTGATCAGCAGGCCGCGGTGCTCGCCTGCGTTGTCCGCCACGCCCAGGGCCACGTCGGCATCGGCATGCTGCTCTGCCAGGTCGTGGGGCACGAAGGCTTCGCCCTTGAAGCGCCACAAACGCAGGTCCAGCTCGCTGCGCTGTTCTTCATCCTGGCAATGCAGATAGACCCGGTGGCCGAGGCGCCAGGCCTTTTCGCACAGTTTGCAGGCGAAATCGAGCCGCGCCGACAGCGAGTCGGTGGGCAGGATGTAAAAGTCGACTTTGCTCATGGTGGTAATCGCCGGCCGGAGGTGCGCAAGGCACCACCGGCCTCACGGCGTCAGGCGCCAGCGCGGTCCAGCAGGTACTGGGTCAGCAGGGGTACCGGGCGGCCTGTGGCGCCTTTGTCCTTGCCGCCACTGATCCATGCGGTACCGGCGATGTCCATGTGCGCCCAGTTGTAGGCCTTGGCGAAGCGCGACAGGAAGCAGCCTGCGGTGATGGTGCCGGCCTTCGGCCCGCCGATGTTGCCCATGTCGGCGAACGGGCTGTCCAGCTGGTCCTGGTATTCATCGAACAGCGGCAACTGCCAGGCACGGTCGTCGGCGCGCTTGCCAGCGTCGAGCAACTGGCCAACCAGGTCGTCGTTGTTGCCCATCAGGCCGGTGGTGTGGCTGCCCAGGGCGACGATGCAGGCGCCGGTCAGGGTGGCGATGTCGATCACCGCCTGCGGCTTGAAGCGCTCGGCGTAGGTCAGGGTGTCGCACAGCACCAGGCGGCCTTCGGCGTCGGTGTTGAGGATTTCGACGGTCTGGCCGCTCATGGTGGTGACGATGTCGCCCGGGCGGGTGGCGCCGCCGCTTGGCATGTTCTCGGCACAGGCCAGCAGGCACACCAGGTTGACCGGCAGTTGCAGTTCGAGCACCGCACGCAGGGTGCCGAACACGCTGGCAGCACCGCACATGTCGTACTTCATTTCGTCCATGCCGGCGCCTGGCTTGAGGCTGATGCCGCCGGTATCGAAGGTGATGCCCTTGCCCACCAGCACAAACGGCTTGTCAGCCTTCTTGCCGCCCTGGTAGTTGAGCACGATCAGGCGCGGTGGCTGGTCGCTGCCCTGGCCCACGGCGTAGAACGCGCCCATGCCCAGGTCCTTGATCTTCTTCTCGTCCAGCACCTCGACCTTCAGCGCCTTGTGCGCCTTGCCCAGCTCCTTGGCCTGTTCGGCGAGGAAGCTTGGGTGGCACAGGTTAGGCGGCAGGTTGCCCAGGTCGCGGGTGAAGGCCATGCCGGTGGCAATGGCGCTGGCGTGCTTGACGGCGCGCTCGACCTCGGCCTGGCCGGCCTTGTCGGCCAGCAGGGTGACTTTTTTCAGGGCGCGTGGCTCGACCTTCTGGCTCTTGAAACGGTCGAACACGTACTCGCCGTCCAGCAGGGTTTCGGCCAGCAGGCGGTATTTGCCGTAGTGTGCATCGCGGTTGTTGACCGCAACATCGTCCAGGGCCAGCACGGCATCGGCGCCATTCAGGCCCTTGAGCACGCCAGCCACGCTGGCGACCAGTTTGCGCCAGGTGCGGTCGCCCAGGGCTTCGTCCTTGCCGCTGCCTACCAGCAGCACGCGCTCGGCTTTCAGGCCCTGCAGGTTCTGCAGCAGCAGGGTCTGGCCTGGCTTGCCAGCCAGGTCGCCGCGCTTGAGCACAGCGCTGATGGCACCTTCGCTGGCCAGGTCGACAGCCTTGGCAACGGCGCCAAGCTTGCGGCTTTCACCTACCGGAATGACCAGGGTGGCGGTTTTTACGGATGCAGCAGCTACGCTTTTTACAACCAGTTCCATGTCAGGGTCCCCGAATGATCGATACAAATGGCGCTGTGTGTTCCAGCGCTCTGGACGGGCCTGGCGGCGTAGTCGCGCGCCAGCGGAAAAGCTGCCAGTTTGAGCCTGCGGCAAGTGTGCTGACAACCCCGTTATGCGCCTTGATGCGCGGCCAAGTGACAGGCGCGGTCAATCACAGGATAATGCGCGCACTTTACATGGAGGTTCGCCTTTGGCGAACCGGCATTGGTCTTGGCTGTACTAAGTCATTGTTTGGCGCCATTGCATGGCAGTCCGCCCTGACAACCCAGGAGTGTCTGGTTTGATCGTCTTTCGTTATCTGTCCCGCGAGGTCCTGGTGACCTTGAGCGCCGTCAGCGCTGTGCTGCTGGTGATCATCATGAGCGGGCGCTTCATCAAGTATCTGGCCCAGGCGGCCCAGGGCGTGCTCGACCCGGGCGTGCTGTTCCTGATCATGGGCTTCCGGCTGCCGGGTTTCCTGCAACTGATCCTGCCTCTGGGGCTGTTCCTCGGCATTCTCCTGGCGTATGGGCGGCTGTACCTGGAAAGCGAGATGACCGTGCTGTCCGCAACCGGTATGAGCCAGCAGCGCCTGTTGGGGCTGACCATGGCGCCGGCGGCGCTGGTCGCCCTGCTGGTGGCCTGGCTGAGCCTGAGCCTTGCGCCGTTGGGCGTTGCCCAGGTGCAGCAGATCATTGCCCAGCAGGACACGCTGACCGAGTTCGACACCTTGGTGCCGGGCCGCTTCCAGACCTTGCGTGACGGCTCGCGGGTCACCTACACCGAGCAGCTGTCGGACGACCGCGTCAACCTGGCCGGGGTGTTCATCTCCGAGAAGCGCTTCAACCAGGACAAGACCAAGGACCGCGCCCCGTCGGTACTGGTCGCTGAAAAAGGTCACCAGGAAATCCAGGCCGACGGCAACCGCTACCTGGTGTTGGAAAACGGCTATCGCTATGACGGTAACCCGGGCCAGGCCGATTACCGCGCCATCAAGTACGACACTTATGGTGTGCTGCTGCCCAAACCGGAAGTGGCCGAAGAAGTCACCGAGCGCGAAGCCATCCCCACCTCCGAGCTGATCGGCAAGGAGGGCCTGCGAGAGCGCGCCGAGCTGCAGTGGCGGCTGTCGCTGCCGATCCTGGTATTCGTCGTTACCCTGCTGGCGGTGCCGCTGTCGCGGGTCAACCCACGCCAGGGCCGCTTCCTCAAGCTGCTGCCGGCAATTCTCTTGTACATGGCCTACCTGACAATGCTGATCTCCGTACGCGGCGCCCTCGAGAAGGGCAAACTGCCGATTGCCCTGGGCATGTGGTGGGTCCACGGCCTGTTCCTGTTGATTGGCCTCGGCCTGTTGTACTGGGAGCCGCTGCGCCTCAAGCGCGCCGCGCGGCGTGCGGAGGTGGCCCATGGGTAAGCTCGACCGCTACATCGGCCAGAGCGTGTTGCTGGCCATCCTGGCAGTGCTGGGGATCATTCTCGGCCTGGCCTCGCTGTTTGCCTTCATCGACGAGATGGGCGACCTGAGTGACACCTACACAGTGATGGAAGCGGGCAACTTCGTCCTGCTCACCGCACCTCGGCGGCTCTACGACATGCTGCCGATGGCGGCATTGATCGGCTGCCTGATTGGCTTGGGCAGCCTGGCCAGCAGCAGCGAACTGACCATCATGCGAGCTGCAGGGGTTTCCATCGGCCGCATCGTCTGGGCGGTGATGAAGCCGATGCTGGTGCTTATGCTGGTTGGCCTGCTGATCGGCGAATACGTGGCACCTGTGACCGAGAACAAGGCTCAGGCGGACCGTTCCCTGGCCCAGGGCGGCGGTGAAGCACAAAGCTCCAAACGCGGCATGTGGCACCGCCAGGGTGAAGAGTACGTGCACATCAACGCCGTGCAGCCCAACGGCCTGCTGCTGGGTGTGACCCGTTACCGCTTCGACAGCGAGCGCAAGATTGTCACTTCGAGCTTCGCTCGCCGCGCGCAGTACCAGACCGACCACTGGTTGCTTGCCGACGTGCGGACCACCTACTTCCGTGGCGACCACACCGAAGTGGTCAACGCGCCGCAGGAACGCTGGGATGTGTCGCTCACGCCAGAACTGCTCAATACCGTGATCCTGGCGCCGGAGTCGCTGTCCATTACCGGGTTGTGGGACTACATCCACTACCTGTCCGACCAGGGCCTGAACAACGCCCGGTACTGGTTGGCGTTCTGGAGCAAGGTGCTGCAGCCGATGGTCACCGCAGCGCTGGTGCTGATGGCGATTTCCTTCATCTTCGGCCCGCTGCGCTCGGTAACCCTTGGCCAGCGCGTGTTCACCGGTGTGCTGGTGGGCTTCGTGTTCCGTATCGCCCAGGACCTGCTGGGGCCTTCAAGCCAGGTGTTCGGCTTCCCGCCGCTGCTGGCGGTGGTGATCCCGGCGGGGATCTGTGCCTTGGCCGGTGTCTGGCTGTTGCGCCGGGCAGGATAGTGGCCTGAGTTGTACAAAAAAGCCGACCCCAGTGTCGGCTTTTTTGTGGCTGATGGCCCTATCGCCGGCAAGCCAGCTCCCACAGGTTCAGCACGAATGCTGAGCATTGTCGGGTACCTGTGGGAGCTGGCTTGCCGGCGATAGGGCCGGAGCAAGGCAACACAAGGCTCAAGTCATTTCTTTTGCTTCGGCACCCGCACCAGCTGGCTTTCCGAATAGATGTCATGCCAGCCACGCTTTCGCTTGTCGATCAACACCCAGAAAAACCCCAGCCCCAGGCATAGCCATGAGGCAATCGATACCACGAAGCGCAACAATGCCTGCCACAGGCTGATGGCTGAACCATCGGCATTCTGCACCCGCACGCCCCACACCTGCATGCCCAGCGTCTGCCCGCCATGGGTCCAGAACTTGGCAAAGAAGCCGAACAAGGCGAACAGCAGTACCGTCGACAACAGCGGGTCGCCATCCAGTGCGCCGGCTTCGGTCAGCTCTCGCATGCGCGCTTCGCCGATGATCGCCATCTGGATCAGCTTGTAGGCACCGGCGGTCACGATGAGCAGCGCAGTACATAACAGGAAGTCATAGAACATCGCGGCCAGTCGTCGGCCCAGGCCAGCAGCGGGGAAGTCGCCCTGAGGGATAAGGTGGGGCTTGCGCATCGCTCGGCAACTCCAGACGGAAAAGGCTCATTCTATGGAATTGCAAGCAAAAAAAAGCCCCTGCGCGTCAACGCAGGGGCTCTTTTTTAGAAGTATCAGCCTTCTGCCTGGACTTCGTCAGCCTGCATGCCTTTTTGGCCCTGCACAGCAACGAAGGTCACTTTCTGGCCTTCTTTCAGGCTCTTGAAGCCGTTGCCCTGGATGGCGCGGAAGTGCACGAACAGATCCGGACCTTGTTCTGGGGTGATGAAACCGTAACCTTTTTCGTCATTGAACCACTTGACGGTACCGTTCTGACGCTCAGCCATTGTCTTATTTCCTATGAAACTTAAATTTTGATGACAGTTTCTTCTGCATTGTTTGTAAGCAAAAGATTACTGGGCTGGGTTGCAGGAAAGTAAGAGACGTCGAACGGGTTGTAGCAGATTGCGGCTACTGGCCCAGGTCACGAACTGTTGCGACCCATGCAAACACAGTGCAGTGACTCTACGCCAACTCCCGAGCGAAAAACAAGCCCTTGGTCGAATGGAAAATCGGCCGCTTGCCGATAACCGACCAATTTGTCGGAAACGGCATGGCGCCTGGCCTGGCGCCATGTTCAAAAGTTATTGGGCAGGTTCGAAATCGAATATGTCGAACCTGGCCATCACCTTCACAAAGCCGTTTCAACCACGGTAGTAACGTTGCGCCACGAAAGGCATTTTGCTGACTTTCAAGGCCACCTTCTTGCCGCGCACCACGGCAAACAGTGCGGTGTCGAGTGCAGCATGTTCACTATCGATATAACCCATTGCAACAGGTGCGCCGAGTGTCGGGCCAAAGCCGCCGCTGCACACTTTACCTACCGGCTTGTCGTTCGCATCGACAATATCCGCGCCTTCACGTACTGGCGTGCGCTCCTGCGGCAACAGGCCGACACGTTTGCGCGCCACACCGTCGCGCTGGTGGGCAAAGATTGCTTCGGCGCCGGGGAAGCCGGCCGCCCGTGCACCGTCGGCACGGCGCACCTTGGAAATCGCCCACAGCAGGCTGGCTTCGATCGGGGTGGTCTCGGTATTCATGTCATGGCCGTACAGGCACAGGCCGGCTTCCAAGCGCAGCGAGTCGCGTGCGCCCAGGCCGATAGGCTGTACTTCGGGCTCGTCCAGCAGGCGGCGGGCCAAGGCTTCGGCGGCCTGGACCGGTACCGAAATCTCGTAGCCGTCTTCGCCGGTGTAGCCTGAGCGGCTGACGAAGCAGTCTTCACCCAGCAGTTTTACCGGCCGGAACTGCATGAAGGTCATGCCGGCCACTTCCGGGGCCAGGCGCTCCAGCACCTTGACCGCTGCCGGCCCTTGAAGGGCAAGCAGGGCACGTTGTTCGAACAGCGGCTGCACCTCGCAACGGCTGCCGATGTGCGTTTGCAGGTGGGCCAGGTCCTGGTCCTTGCAGGCAGCGTTGACCACCAGGAACAGGGTGTCGTCGCCCAGGTTG
Organism: Pseudomonas putida S13.1.2; assembly: GCF_000498395.2. NCBI lineage: Bacteria > Pseudomonadati > Pseudomonadota > Gammaproteobacteria > Pseudomonadales > Pseudomonadaceae > Pseudomonas > Pseudomonas putida. Next base: position 3,933,218 of record NZ_CP010979.1, on the reverse strand, counting down.
GCAACCATCAGGTCGTCAAGAATGCCACCTTGTTCATTGGTGAACATGGCGTAGCGCTGCATGCCCACCGGCAGGTCGATGATATCCACCGGTACCAGGCTTTCCAGGGCCTTGGCGGCATCGGCACCGCGCAGGATGATCTGGCCCATGTGCGAGACATCGAACAGGCCGGCCTGCTCGCGGGTGTGCAAATGCTCCTTGAGCACCCCCAGCGGGTACTGCACCGGCATGTCGTAGCCGGCAAACGGCACCATGCGCGCACCCAGTTCCTGGTGCAGGGCGTGCAGCGGGGTCTTGAGCAGTGTTTCGGACATCGGTGACTCCTTGGTTTTATTGTTGGGTCAACATTCGATGATGTTGACGGCAAGACCGCCGCGGGCGGTCTCCTTGTATTTGCTTTTCATGTCGGCGCCGGTCTGGCGCATGGTGCGGATGACTTTGTCGAGCGACACGAAGTGCTGGCCGTCGCCGCGCAAGGCCATGCGCACCGCGTTGATGGCCTTCACCGAGCCCATGGCATTGCGCTCGATGCAGGGCACCTGGACCAACCCGCCGATCGGGTCGCAGGTCAGGCCCAGGTTGTGTTCCATGCCGATTTCGGCAGCGTTTTCCACCTGCTGCACGGTGCCACCCATCACTTCGCACAGCGCCCCGGCGGCCATGGAGCAGGCCACGCCGACTTCACCCTGGCAGCCCACTTCGGCGCCGGAGATGGAGGCGTTCTCCTTGTACAGGATGCCGATCGCCGCGGCGGTGAGCAGAAAACGCACCACCCCGTCGTCGCTGGCGCCCGGCACGAAGCGCATGTAGTAGTGCAGCACCGCCGGGACGATGCCCGCCGCGCCGTTGGTGGGCGCGGTAACCACACGCCCGCCATTGGCGTTTTCCTCGTTCACTGCCAGGGCGTAGAGGTTGACCCAGTCGAGCACCGACAGCGCATCGCGCAGGCTGGCCTCCGGGTGGCGGCTCAGCTGGCGATAAAGGGCTGGCGCACGCCGCTTGACCTTGAGCCCGCCCGGCAGGATGCCTTCATGCTGGCAGCCGGCTTCGACGCAATCCTGCATCACCTGCCAGATACGCAGCAGCCCGGCGCGGGTCTCCGCCTCCGGGCGCCAGGCGGCCTCGTTGGTCAGCATCACCTGGCTCACCGACAGGTTCTGCGTGGTGCAGTGGCCAAGCAGTTCCTTGGCGGTCTTGAACGGGTAGGGCAGCACGGTGCTGTCCTCGACGATACGGTCGTGGCCGGCGGCATCCTCGTCGACCACGAAACCACCGCCCACCGAGTAGTATTCGCGGCTGCGGATTTGCAGGCCGGCGTCGTCGAAGGCGCGGAAGATCATGCCGTTGGGGTGGTAGGCCAGTGGCTTGCGGATCATTGCCAGGTGCTGTTTCTCGTTGAAGGCAATGCGCTGTTCGCCCAGCAGGTTGATGTGGCCGCTGTCGCGGATGGCCTGCAGGCGGCCGGGGATGGCGTCGGTGTCGACGGTGTCGGGGTGTTCACCTTCAAGGCCTAGCAGTACGGCCTTGTCACTGCCGTGGCCCTTGCCGGTGGCGCCCAAGGAGCCATACAGCTCGGCCTTGACGCTAACCGTGCCGGGCAGCAGGCCGTCGCGGCGCAGGCCTTCGGCGAAACGTGCGGCAGCACGCATCGGGCCGACCGTATGGGAGCTGGAGGGGCCGATGCCGATCTTGAACAGGTCGAAGACGCTCAGTGACATGGTGGTTCCTCCAGCCAGGAAAATTAGGCGGACGGTGAACCCTGTGGGAGCGGGCGTGCCCGCGAATGCGTCGGTGAAGTCATCATCGCATTCGCGGGCGCGCCCGCTCCCACAGAGGTCCACACCTCAAGTCAGGTAGCGGGCGTGAGAGCAATCAGGCGTCCTGATAGCTCTCGATCGACGGGCAGGCGCACACCAGGTTGCGGTCGCCGAACACGTTGTCGACCCGGCCGACCGGCGGCCAGTACTTGCTTTCCACCAGGCTTGGCAGCGGGTAGACCGCCTGCTCGCGGCTGTAGCCGTGGGCCCACTCGCCAACCAGCTCGGCCGCAGTGTGCGGGGCGTTCTTCAGCGGGTTGTCGTCCTTGTCCACGCTACCGCTCTCCACCGCACGGATTTCTTCGCGGATCTGGATCATCGCGTCGCAGAAGCGGTCCAGCTCTTCCTTGGCCTCGCTTTCGGTCGGTTCGATCATCAGCGTGCCGGCCACCGGGAAGGACATGGTCGGGGCGTGGAAACCGAAGTCGATCAGGCGCTTGGCCACGTCGTCGACGCTGATGCCGCTGGTGTCTTTCAGCGGGCGCAGGTCGAGGATGCATTCGTGGGCCACCAGGCCATTGCCACCGGTATACAGAACAGGATAGTGCTCTTCCAGGCGGCGGGCGATGTAGTTGGCGTTGAGGATCGCCATTTGCGAGGCACGCTTGAGGCCGGCACCGCCCATCATGCGGATGTACATCCAGGTGATCGGCAGGATGCTGGCGCTGCCGAACGGTGCGGCGCACACCGCACCTTCGGTGTTTTCCAGTTGCGCGTGGCCAGGCAGGAACGGCGCCAGGTGCGACTTGACGCCAATCGGGCCAACGCCCGGGCCGCCGCCACCGTGCGGGATACAGAAGGTCTTGTGCAGGTTCAGGTGGGACACGTCGCCGCCGAACTTGCCCGGGGCGCACAGGCCGACCATGGCGTTCATGTTGGCGCCGTCGATGTACACCTGGCCACCGTTGTCGTGGATGATCGCGCAGATTTCGCCGATCGCTTCCTCGAACACACCGTGGGTCGACGGGTAGGTGATCATGATCGCGGCCAGGCGCTCGCGGTGCTCGATGGCCTTGGCGCGCAGGTCCTCGACATCGACGTTGCCGCGGGCGTCACAGGCGGTGACAACCACGCGCATGCCGGCCATGTGTGCGGTGGCCGGGTTGGTGCCGTGGGCCGACGACGGGATCAGGCAGATGTCGCGGTGGCTTTCGCCACGGCTGCGGTGGTAGGCGCGGATGGCCAGCAGGCCTGCGTACTCGCCTTGGGAGCCGGCGTTGGGCTGCAGCGACACGGCGTCATAGCCGGTGGCGGCGCACAGCATGGCCTCCAGCTCGGTGGTCATCTGCAGGTAGCCCTGGCTCTGCGCGGCCGGGGCGAACGGGTGCAGGTTGCCGAACTCGGCCCAGGTGACCGGGATCATTTCGCTGGCGGCGTTCAGCTTCATGGTGCACGAGCCCAGCGGGATCATGCTGCGGTCCAGCGCCAGGTCCTTATCCGCCAGGCGGCGCAGGTAGCGCATCAGCTCGGTTTCGCTGTGGTAACGGTTGAATACCGGGTGTTCGAGGATGGCCGACTGGCGCAGCAGGGCGGCAGGCAGCAGCGAACCGGTGCTGGCGGCCAGGGCGGCGAAGTCAGGCTGGGCCTTGTCGTCACCGAACAGCTGCCACAGGGATTCAACGTCAGCCTGGCTGCTGGTTTCGTCCAGCGACAGGCCCACGTGGGCGGCATCGATCTGGCGCAGGTTGATGCCCTGGGTGCGTGCCTTGTCATGCAGGGTTGCGGTGGCAGTGCCAGTAGCCAGGGTCAGGGTGTCGAAGGCGCTGGCGCCCACTACCTGTACGCCCAGCGTCTTCAGGCCGGCGGCCAGGATCGCGGTCAGTGCATGGGTGCGTTCGGCAATGCGCTTGAGGCCGGCCGGGCCGTGGTAAACGGCGAACATGCTGGCGATGTTGGCCAGCAGCACCTGGGCGGTGCAGATGTTGCTGGTGGCCTTTTCGCGGCGGATGTGCTGCTCGCGGGTCTGCATGGCCAGGCGCAGGGCAGTTTTGCCGAAGCGGTCGATCGATACGCCGACCAGGCGGCCCGGCATGTCGCGCTTGAACGCGTCACGGGTGGCGAAGTAAGCCGCGTGCGGGCCACCGAAGCCCAGTGGTACGCCAAAACGCTGGGCGCTGCCGATGGCCACGTCGGCGTCGAATTCGCCCGGTGGGGTCAGCAGGGTCAGGGCCAGCAGGTCGGCCGCGACGGCCACCAGCGCGTTGGCGGCGTGGAAGCGCTGTACCACTTCACGGTAGTCGAACACTTCACCGTTGCTGGCGGGGTATTGCAGCAGGGCGCCGAAGAAGGCGCTGACATCGCCCAGCTCGCGCTCGTCGCCAACCACCACCTCGATACCCAGCGGCTCGGCACGGGTGCGCAGTACGTCGAGGGTTTGCGGGTGGCAGTGCACAGAGGCGAAGAAGGCATGGCTGGCCTTGTTCTTCGACAGGCGCTTGCAGAAGGTCATGGCCTCGGCCGCAGCTGTGGCTTCGTCGAGCAGGGAGGCGTTGGCGATCGGCAGGCCGGTCAGGTCGCTGATCAGGGTCTGGAAGTTCAGCAGCGCTTCCAGGCGGCCTTGGGAAATTTCTGGCTGGTACGGGGTGTAGGCGGTGTACCAGGCCGGGTTTTCCAGCAGGTTGCGCAGGATCGGCGCCGGGGTGTGGGTGTTGTAGTAGCCCTGGCCGATGTAGCTTTTGAACAGCTGGTTCTTGCCGGCGATGGCCTTGAGCGCGGCGAGCGCGTCGGCCTCGCTCTGGCCGTCGTGGGAGCCCAGTACGCTGGTGCCCTTGATGCTGTCGGGGATGACCGCGGCGGTCATGGCGTCCAGCGAGTCGAAGCCCAGGGTTGCGAGCATGGCCTGCTCGTCAGCGGCGCGCGGGCCGATGTGACGGGCGATGAATTCGTTGGCGGTGCCGAGGTGGATGGTCATGGCGGTTTTCCTCAGGCGTCGTCGTTGGCTTTGATCAGGCGGTCGTAGGCGTGCTGGTCGAGCAGGGCGGTGACTTCGCTCATGTCGGCCGGTTTGAAGCGGAAGAACCAGCCTTCGCCCATGGGGTCTTCGTTGACCAGTTCCGGGCTGCTTTCGAGCTGGCCGTTGACCTCGACCACTTCACCGGTCAGCGGCATGTACACGCCGCTGGCGGCCTTGACCGATTCGACGGTGGACGCTTCGCCGCCTTTCTGATACTGCTGCAACTCTGGCAGTTGCACGAAAACCACATCGCCAAGGGCGTTCTGGGCGTAGGCGGTGATGCCCACGGTGACGCTGCCATCGGCTTCGACGCGCAGCCATTCGTGATCTTCAGTGAAACGCAACTCGCTCATGGGGAATCCTCGGGAAGCAGGGCGTTGGGCGCGGTGGCTCCGCGCTCTTGGGTTGGTATTCCCTTAGCAAAAACACGGCCAACGACAAAAAACAGTTATAAAACAATGATTTAGCGAATTTCTGCATTCGCGCCGCGATTCTTTTGGAACGAAAACGCTACAGATGGCGAGGCATGAAAAAGCGTTTGGGGATCAAACCCTTGCGCAGCCGCTCTCGAACGGGGTTGTACTGATTTCGATACGGTGTATTCAAATCGCTACGGTAATGGATCTACGGGCTGTCCACTGTCAATCTGCTGGAAACCGTCGCATATGAATTAAAGGAACACAGTTATATCCAAGACGCGTAATTACTAAGTATCAAATAACCGGCTTATTAATGAGGTTATTGCATCGCCCAAATAATCCACATGCTTGTTCCGAAATGGCATTTATCAGGTGAAGGCGCAGTGTCGCTATCTCAACTATTTATGTCTCCTGCGTATTAGTTTGCAAATGACTGAACTAAGTATTTGCCCTCCGCGATTTTTCCGGCACGGTTGCGTCATCAGAATCGCCCCCCTTGAATTTTTAACGCTCAGCCTGACTGCCTGACCGCAAAGTTGGTCAAGGCGGCTGTCGGCCAAGCAGGTGCCTCGCCGTCTGGGCGAATGCAATCAACACCGGATACCAGGAAAGGAAAGTGTCATGGGAATGACGAGGCGTAAGTTTTTGATCGGCGGTAGCGTCGTGGCCGTCGCGGGGGGCGCGGGTCTTCTCACCCCCCTGCTGACGCGCGAAGGCCGGTTGATCCCCGGCAAACCGCGGTTTGGTTTTGTAGAAGGCACTGAGGGGGTGCTGCCCAAGCAGGCGGATGTAGTCGTCGTCGGCGCCGGCATTCTCGGGCTCATGACGGCGATCAACCTCGTCGAACGTGGCCTTTCCGTGGTTGTCGTTGAAAAAGGTGAGATTGCCGGCGAGCAGTCATGCAGGTTCTATGGTCAGGTCATGACCTACAAGATGCCTGATGCGACTTTCCAGTTGCACCACCTTGCCAAGCAACGCTGGCGTGAAATGAATGCCAAAGTGGGTGCAGATACCAGTTATCGCACACAAGGCCGAGTCGAAGTGCCTTTCGATGAAGAAGACCTGGAAGGTGTGAGAAAGTGGATTGATGTCAAAACCCGGGAAGCAGGGTCTGACATCCCTTTCAAGACCCGCATTATTCAAGGCAGTGAACTTGAACAGCGGCTGCGCGGCGCGTCTTCGAACTGGACGGTTGCAGGCTTCGAGGAAGACTCCGGTAGCCTGGACGCCGAGCGCGCATCGTTTGTCATGGCCGAATACGCCAAGAAAATCGGTGTGCGCATCTACACCCACTGCGCTGCAAGGGGCTTGGAAACCCACGCCGGCGCGATCTCCGATGTAGTGACGGAGAAGGGCGCGATCAGGGCTGCCCGCGTGATCGTGGCCGGCGGCGCATGGTCCAGGTTGTTCATGCAGAACCTGGGCGTGGATGTGCCCACCTTGCCCGCTTATCAGTCCCAGCAAATCATCAGTGCGGCACCGCGTGCACCCGGCGGCAACGTTGCATTGCCCGGTAATATCTACTTCCGTGAGCAGGCCGACGGTACCTACGCGACTTCGCCGCGCGTCGTGGTTGCCCCGGTGGTGAAAGAGTCGTTCATGTATGGCTATAAATACCTGCCATTGCTGGCTATTCCCGACTTCCCGGTGCACATCGCGCTTAACAGGCAATTGATCGATTCGTTCACTCAGCCCACGCATTGGAAGTTGGACGAGGTTTCGCCCTTCGAGAAAAACCGACTGATGACGGCGGCCCCGGATATTCCGGAACTGGATGCTTCGTTGGAAAAACTCAAGGTCGAGTTCCCTGCCTTCGGCGATGCGAAGTTGATCGATCAATGGAGCGGTGCCATGGCCATCGCACCGGATGAGAACCCCATTATTTCGCAGGTCAATGAGTACCCAGGCCTAGTCATCAATACCGCAACCGGTTGGGGGATGACGGAAAGCCCGGTATCGTCCGAGTTGTCGGCGGACCTGCTGCTTGGAAAGGCGCCCGTGCTGGACCCGAAGCCCTTCAGCCTTTATCGATTCTAAGCGCACCTGGCGCAATGGAATGACCCGTGTACGCATCATCCCTGCGTACACATGTTTGGTAATTTTCAGGAGAACACTATGAAAGTCGCTTTGAAGACCGTTGCTGCATTGGCATTGGCCGGTATCGGCAGCGCTCATGCACAAGACATCGTGCGCCATGGTGCAGGGAGTTTCCCAATCTCGTCGGCCGTAGAAGTTCCTGCAGGCAAGACGGTCATCTACCTCAGTGGTTCCGTGCCCTCGGTTATCCATCCCGACGCCCCCAAGGAGTCACTGGAAGCCTACGGTGACACCAAAGCACAAACCATCAACGTGCTTGAAAACATTCAGAAGCAACTGAAAGAACTGGGTCTTGGCCTCACGGATGTGGTGAAGATGCAGGTCTTCCTGGTGGGTGGGCCAGAGAACGGCGGCAAAATGGATTTCGACGGTTTCATGGCCGGCTACACCCAGTTCTTTGGGCCTGCCGCCAAGCAGCCGGTTCTTCCTGCGCGCTCGGCGTTCCAGATTGCAGGCTTGGCACACCCGGCCTGGCGCGTCGAGATCGAGGTTACCGCGGTTCGTCCCTGAGCGGATGAGCGCTCGTCCTGGGCCACGCGTGCCCAGGACGGGCAGCATCAGGCGGGCTTAACCCGCGATAAACAAGGGCAATGCCAGGTACAGCTTGATCACGATGACATTGATGATGTCGATGAAGAACGCCCCCACCATCGGCACTACCAGGAAGGCGATGTGCGAGGCGCCATAGCGCTGGGTCACCGCTTGCATGTTGGCAATCGCCGTCGGCGTCGCCCCCAGGCCGAAGCCACAGTGCCCGGCAGCCAGCACCGCCGCATCATAGTTGCGGCCCATGACCCGGAACGTCACGAAGATCGCAAACAGAGCCATGACCAGCGTTTGCGCGGCCAGCAAGACAAAGAACGGTAAGGCCAGCGCTGCCAGGTCCCACAGCTTGAGCGACATCAAGGCAATCGCCAGGAACAGGGACAAACTGACATTGCCCAGTACCGAGACTTCACGTTCGAAGACATGGTAAAAGCCGAATGCCGAAAGCCCATTGCGCAGCAATACGCCTACGAAGAGTACGCAAACGAATGTCGGCAGTTCGAATGCGGTGCCTTTCAACAGCCCGTTAAGCACTGTGCCGACCAGCAGACTGACGGCAATCAGTGCCAACGTCTCGATAAATGAAAATGATGTGATCAGGCGCTCTTTATTCGGCTGTTCAAAGCCTTTTGGCAGGTGTGCTACTTCTTCTTCAGTACCCTGTGTCTTGACCCGCTTGATCAGCAGTTTGGCAACTGGGCCACCAATCAAGCCGCCCAATACCAGGCCGAAGGTGGCAGAGGCCATCGCCAGTTCGGAAGCCGAAGCCAGGCCAAACTTTTCAGTAAACGTCGCGCCCCAGGCGGCGCCCGTGCCGTGGCCACCCGACAGGCTGATCGAACCGGCCAGCAGGCCCATCAGTGGGTCCAGCCCCAACGCCGTTGCCAGGCCGATGCCCATGGCGTTCTGAACCAGCAGCAAGCCAGTCACCACCAGCAGGAACACGGCGACCACACGCCCGCCCTTCTTCAGGCTGGCGAAGTCGGCACTCAGACCGATGGTGGCGAAGAACGCTAGCATCAACGGTGTTTGCAACGAGGTATCAAACTGGACCTGGACATCGAAACTGCGCAATGCCAAGAGTGCCAAGGCAACGACCAATCCGCCTGCAACAGGTTCCGGAATATTGTAAACGCGCAGGAAACCAATGCGTGCGACCAGCCCGCGCCCCAGCAGCAGTACTAGAGAGGCGGCTACAAGTGTCCCGTAAAAATCGAGTTCAAACATCAGGGTACTCTTCGTTCAAGGTGACATGCGAAATTACGATGTCACCATTCTACGGCGAGCACTCCCGTCAATTGCGGCCACGCGGCTAGGAAAAGTCTGATTGAACCGTCGGTATTGTCGACGTGCATCAAAGTTTTCCGGGTATTCCATATTTACGCAGTCGCTGGGCAATAGCGGTGTGCGAAGTTTGCAAGCGCCCGGCCAGTTGCCGTGTCGATGGGTAACTGGCATACAGGCGCTGTAACAGTTCACGCTCGAAATCACCCACAGCCTGCTCCAGGCTGGCCACTTCGCCGTCCTGCCCGCGGGCCACCGAGGTGCCGGCAATGTCCAGGTCGCCGATATCCACCAGGTCGCCCTCGCAGATGGCCGCAGCGCGGAAAATCACGTTCTGTAGCTGGCGCACGTTGCCCGGCCAAGGGTTGGCCAGCAGTGCCGAGTGGGTGGCGGGCGTCAGCCGGCAGGCTGGGCGCTGGATCTGCGTGCAGGCTTGCTGCATGAAGAAGTGCGCCAGCATCAGGATGTCCTGGCCCCTGTCGCGCAGTGGCGGTACCTGCAGGTTCAGCACGTTGAGGCGATAGAACAGGTCCTCGCGGAAGCTGCCTTCGGCGACCATGCGCTCCAGGTCGCGGTGGGTGGCGCTGATGATGCGCACATCCACCTTCACTTCGCGGTCGCCGCCCACCCGGCGGAAGCTGCCATCGCTGAGAAAACGCAGCAGCTTGGCCTGCAGGTACGGTGACATTTCGCCAATTTCATCGAGGAACACCGTGCCCTGGTTGGCCAGCTCCATCAGCCCGGGTTTGCCACCGCGTTGCGCGCCGGTGAAGGCGCCGGGGGCGTAACCGAACAACTCGCTCTCGGCCAGGCTTTCGGGCAGTGCGGCGCAGTTCAGGGCCAGGAACGGTGCAGCGTGGCGGCTACTGATGGCGTGGCAGGCGCGGGCGACCAGCTCTTTGCCGGTACCGGTTTCGCCATGCACCAGCAGCGGTGCATCAAGCGCGGCCACGCGCAGGGCGCGGGCCTTGAGCGTGCGGATGGCGGGCGACTCGCCGAGCAGGGCATCAAAGCCTTCGGCATGGTCGTGGTGCAGGGCCGACAGGCGTTCGCCCATGCGCGTGGGGGGGTACAGCGTCAGCAGGCCACCGGCGTTGGTGATCGGCATGGCGTCCAGCAGCAGGCTCTGGCCGTTCAGTTGCATCTCGCGCATGGGCAGGTGGAAGTTGTTGTCCTGCAGCGCCTGCAGCAGCGCGGGATCGCCGAACAGTTCACCCACCGAGCGCCCGGCGGATTCGCGCCCGCACAGGGCGATCAGCGCCGGATTGGCCAGCAGCACCAGGCCTGCGCTGTCCACGGCCAGTACCGGGTCGCTCATTGCCGCCAGCAGGGCATCGAGCTGCAGGTGGCGGCGTTGGCCGGGGAGGATGTCGACCACGTCCACCGATTGCACGCCCTGCACCTCGAACAGTGCGTCATGCAGTTCTTCGAGCACGGCAGGGCTGAGGGTGGGTGCGTCGATGTAGACGTTCGGGGGGACCATCTCCACGGCGTCCAGGTTGAGGTTGCGGGCACCGAGCAGGGCAAGGACTTCCTGGGTGATGCCGACGCGGTCGATGAAGCTGACGTGGATGCGCATGGGGAGGGGCGAGGTGGTGGCCGGGGAGGGCGGTAGTATGCCTTAACATCGCCGGGGCCGCTGTGCGGCCCTATCGCGACACAAAGTTTACGCATTCTCCTGTAGGAGCGGCCTTGTGTCGCGATGGGCTGCAAAGCAGCCCCGAAATGGTGAATTCACTCGAGATGTTCAGGCCTGATCGGGTCCCCCGATTTCACATCGAGCTTTTCGCGAATGTCCGCAAACATGTAGTCATAGAGCTTGTGCGGCGAACTCAGGTTCTCGAATTTCTTCGGCGGCGCCAGATACGACTGCGCCTTGCGAGTCAGCAGCATGAGAAAGCTTGGCAGCACCTGGTCCTTGGCGAGGAAGAACTTTTCTTCCACAGGCTTGCCCTCGATGCTGCCATGCATGCGGAACTGAATGCCTCTGCCTTCCTTGGGGTCCGACGCTGCTTCGTACTCGATGTTCAGGTCATAGCTGTGGTCGGTATTGTTCAGCGCAGTGCGCTCGATGTGTACATGACCGGGGTGGTACTGGGCCATGGCTAGCTCCTTTGGAAGGTCGAAAATGGCGGGCACCTGGCGCCCGCCAACTGCATTCAACGGTAGCTGATCCCAGGCTTCGCGGTGGAAACCCGTGTGCCGGCAGTACCTTTGACAATGTCTTCAATGTTTTCCAGCGAACTGATCACCGCCACCTTGCCGGTGTTGCGGGCAAAGTCACTGGCAGCTTGCACCTTCGGCCCCATGGAGCCTGCGGCGAAGCCAAGACGCTCCAGTTCGTCCGGATGGGCCTGGGCAATGGCTTTTTGCGTGGGCTTGCCCCAGTCAATGTAGGCCGCGTCGACGTCGGTGGCGATAATCAGAAGGTCGGCTTCCAGTTGCTCGGCCAGCAGTGCCGAGCACAGGTCTTTGTCGATCACCGCTTCGATGCCCTTGAGCTTGCGGTTTTCATCGTACAGGGTGGGGATGCCGCCACCGCCTGCGCAAATCACGATGCTGTTCTTTTCCAGCAGCCACTTGATCGGGCGGATTTCGAAGATGCGTTTGGGTTTCGGGCTGGCCACCACACGGCGGTACTTGTCGCCATCGGCCTTGACCACCCAGCCTTTCTCCTTGGCCAGGCGCTCGGCCTCTTCCTTGCTGTAGACCGGGCCGATGAACTTGGTCGGGTCCTTGAAGGCGGGGTCGTTGGCGTCCACTTCCACCTGGGTCAGCAGGGTGGCGAACGGCACCTCGAAATCCAGCAGGTTGCCCAGTTCCTGTTCGATCATGTAGCCGATCATGCCTTCGGTTTCGGCACCCAGCACGTCCAGTGGGTAAGCCTCGTCAGGCTTGTAGGACAGGGCCTGAAGCGACAGCAGGCCGACTTGCGGGCCGTTGCCGTGGGCGATGACCAGTTCGTTGCCAGGGTGGATCTTGGCGATCTGTTCGGTGGCGGTGCGGATATTGGCGCGCTGGTTGTCAGCGGTCATGGGCTCGCCGCGACGCAGCAGGGCGTTGCCGCCCAATGCAACAACGATACGCATGGGGAATGTCCTTTACGCAGATGGGGTGAGCACCTCGGTCCTTTGTGGGAGCTGGCTTGCCGGCGATCACCGGCAAGCCAGCTCCCACCGGAGCGGGGTGGTTGTCAGAGGTCAGCCAGGGTCGAAACCAGGATCGCCTTGATGGTGTGCATGCGGTTTTCCGCCTGCTCGAAGGCGATGCAGGCCGGCGACTCGAACACGTCGTCAGTCACTTCGATGCCGTTGGCCAGGTCCGGGTACTGTTCGGCGATCTGCTTGCCTACCTTGGTGTCGGAGTTGTGGAACGCCGGCAGGCAGTGCATGAACTTGGTCCGTGGGTTGCCAGTGGACTTCATCAGCTCGGCATTCACCTGGTAAGGCTTGAGCTGCTTGATGCGCTCACCCCAGGCTTCGATCGGCTCGCCCATCGATACCCACACGTCGGTATGGACAAAGTCCACACCCTTGACTGCCGCTTTCGGGTCTTCGGTGAGGGTGATGCGGGCGCCGCTTTCCTCAGCGTATTTCTTGCAGCGCTCGACCAGGTCGTCATGTGGCCACAGTGCCTTGGGCGCCGCGATGCGCACGTCCATGCCGAGCTTGGCGCCAATCAGCAGCAGCGAGTTACCCATGTTGTTGCGGGCGTCGCCCAGGTAGGCGTAGCTGATGTCATGCAGCGGCTTGTCGCTGTGCTCGCGCATGGTCAGCACGTCAGCGATCATCTGGGTGGGGTGGTATTCATCGGTCAGGCCGTTGAACACCGGCACGCCAGCGAACTTGGCCAGCTCTTCAACGATTTCCTGCTTGAAGCCACGGTACTCGATAGCGTCGTACATGCGCCCGAGCACGCGGGCGGTGTCTTTCATGCTCTCTTTGTGGCCGATCTGCGAAGAGTTAGGGTCGATGTAGGTGACGTTGGCGCCTTGGTCGTAGGCCGCCACTTCGAAGGCGCAGCGGGTACGGGTGGAGGTTTTTTCGAAGATCAGCGCGATGTTGTTGCCCTTCAGGTGCTGCTGCTCGGTGCCAGTGTACTTGGCACGCTTGAGGTCGCGGGACAGGTCCAGCAGGTAGCGCAGCTCGCGGGTGGTGTGGTGTTCCAGGCTGAGCAGGTTGCGGTTGTGAATGTTGAACGCCATGATTGCTTCTCCTTGAGTTCGGTAGTGTCCCGGCCGGCACTTTGTGGGCCCGGCCGGGTGCAATGGTCGTTAGTAGTCGATCGGGTCACGCACAATCGGGCAGGTCATGCAGTGGCCGCCGCCACGGCCCCGGCCCAGTTCGCCGGCGCTGATGGTGATGACCTCGATGCCGGCCTTGCGCAGCAGGGTGTTGGTGTAGGTGTTGCGGTCATAGCCGATGACCACGCCCGGCTCGATGGCCACCACGTTGTTGCCGTCATCCCATTGTTCGCGCTCGGCGGCAAAGCTGTTGCCGCCGGTCTCGACCACGCGCAGCTTGTCTTTCTTGCCCAGCAACTGCTCGGATACCACCTCGAGGAACGAGGCATCCTGCGGCGCGATGTTCATGCCATAGGGCTTGCTGGAATCTGGGGTGATGATGAATGGCTTGATCTCTTTCACCACTTCCGGGAATACCGTTACCAGGTCGCGGTCGCAGAAGCTGAACACGGTGTCCAGGTGCATCGCTGCGCGGGACTTCGGCAGGCCAGCGACGATGACTTTCTCGGCCGCGCCTTTCTCGAACAGGTTCTGAGCCAATTGGCCGATGGCATGGCGTGAGGTCCGCTCACCCATGCCGATCAGCACGATGCCCTTGCCGACCGGCATAACGTCGCCGCCCTCGAGGGTGGCGTTACCGTGATCCTTGTCCGGGTCGCCATACCAGACCTGGAAGTCGGCACCGGTGAATTCCTTGTGGAACTTGTAAATGGCTGTGGTCAGCAGGGTTTCCTGGCGTCGCGCAGGCCAGTACATCGGGTTGAGCGTCACGCCACCGTAGATCCAGCAGGTGGTGTCACGGGTGAACTGGGTGTTGGGCAGTGGCGGCAGAATGAAGCTGGAGTGGCCCAGGTACTTGTTGTACATCTTGATCACTTCGGCGCCTTCGCTTACTGGAAGGTCCTGGCCTGCCACGCCGCCAATCAGGAACTCCGCCAGGTGGCGTGGTTCCAGCCCTTCGAGCCAGCTACGCACCTCGTTGGTCAGGCCGACACCCACGGTGTCAGAGGTAATCTTGCGGTCAAGGATCCACTTGAGGGCTTCGGGTTGCTGCACGATGTCGGTCAGCAGGTTGTGCATCTCCAGCACATCCACGCCGCGCTCGCGCATCTTGGTGACGAAGTCGAAATGGTCGCGCTTGGCCTGGTCGACCCAGATCACATCGTCGAACAGCAATTCGTCACAGTTGCTCGGCGTCAGGCGCTTGTGCGCCAGGCCCGGCGAGCAAACCATCACTTTGCGCAGTTTGCCGGCTTCGGAGTGGACACCGTACTTCTGTTTTTCAGCGGACATGGTTTCATTCCTCCAATTGAACGAAGACGTGGATCAAAGCGTCAGGAAGCCGTCATACAGGCCAAAGGCTGCCACCAGGGCGCCGATGACCACGGCTGCGAAGATCAGTTTTTCCACGTTGGTGAAGACAGGTTGGCCTACCTCACGCTTGGCCTTGGCGAACAGGATGGCGCCAGGTGCGTAGAGCAGGGCCGAGAGCAGCAGGTATTTCACGCCGCCGGCATACAGCAGCCAGAGGGCGTACAGCAGGGCGATGCCGCCGATGATCAGGTCCTTCTTGCGCTCGGCCAGGGCCTGTTCGTAGGTTTCGCTGCGCAGTGCCAGCAGGAACGCATAGGCCGCCGACCACAGGTAAGGCACCAGGATCATCGAGGTGGCGAGGTAGATCAGCGACAGGTAGGTACTGTTGGAGAACAGCGTGATCACTAGGAAGATCTGCACCATGGCATTGGTCAGCCACAGGGCGTTGGCCGGTACCTGGTTGGCGTTTTCGCGGCGCAGGAACTCCGGCATGGTGTGGTCTTTGGCGGCGGCGAACATGATCTCGGCGCACAGCAGTACCCACGACAGCAGGGCCCCCAGCAGCGAGATGATCAGACCGACGCTGATCAGCACCGCGCCCCAGTGGCCGACCACATGCTCCAGTACGGCAGCCATCGACGGGTTCTGCAGCTTGGCCAGTTCCGGTTGGGTCATGATGCCCAGCGACAGCACGTTGACCAGCACCAGGAACAGCAGCACGGTGACAAAGCCGATGACAGTGGCCTTGCCTACGTCAGAGCGCTTTTCCGCCCGGGACGAGAAGATGCTCGCGCCCTCGATGCCGATGAACACCCACACGGTGACCAGCATCATGTTGCGCACCTGATTCATCACACTGCCCAACTCTGGCGTACCCAAAGCCCAGATGTCGGCGGTGAAGATGTCGAGCCTGAAGGCAAACAGGCAGATCAAAGCGAACAGCACCAGCGGCACCACTTTGGCCACGGTGGTGACCAGGTTGATGAATGCGGCTTCCTTGATGCCGCGCAGCACCAGGAAGTGCACCGCCCACAACAGCACCGACGCGCCAATGATGGCGGCTGGCGTGTTGCCCTCACCGAAGATCGGGAAGAAGTAGCCCAAGGTGCTGAACAACAGCACGAAGTAGCCGACGTTGCCCAGCCAGGCACTGATCCAGTAGCCCCAGGCCGAGGAAAAGCCCATGTAGTCGCCGAAACCGGCCTTGGCGTAGGCATACACCCCGCCATCCAGGTCAGGCTTGCGGTTGGCCAGGGTCTGGAACACGAACGCCAGGGTCAGCATGCCGACCGCGGTGATGCCCCAGCCGATCAGCACGGCGCCAACCCCTGCGCTGGCGGCCATGTTTTGTGGCAACGAGAAGATCCCGCCGCCAATCATGGACCCGACGACAAGTGCAACTAACGCGCCGAGCTTTAGTTTTCCGGATGAATCAGACATTTAACAACTCCTGCCAGGAGAAAGTTGACGTCAGCATAAATCCGACGCCGTTGCCGTAAGCTGACTTGTGTCAGTTTAAGGCGACGTGAAGGTAGGAAATTTCCTTCACGGGTGCTCCTGGAGAGTGCCGACAGCTTAAGCTGCAAGCCTTGCGCGCTGGCACCTCCATGTCTTTCTAGAGCAAACGCTCTGTTCAGCCTGCGATGCTTGAAGCTAGCCGCTTTTGACGCTTTCGCAAATTTTTCACAATAATTTCGAGCTTTATCAGGAACTGTTCTAGTTGCCGTACAGCTGCTAGCTTTTAAGGAATGGCGCATAGACAAAGCAGTTATGAGTGCTATAGCTTGAATGGCGTGTTCTATTATAAGTAACCACATTTATATGGCCCGCAGGGCTGTTTCAAAGGCATGACAGCGCGTAAAAAAATGGGGGATGCATGAGCGAACCGGGACAGAAGCTGCGCCTGGGCGCGCTGATCGCGCTGGTGGTCGGCTCGATGATCGGTGGCGGGATCTTCTCGCTGCCACAGAACATGGCGGCGCGTGCCGATGTCGGGGCGGTGCTGATCGGCTGGTGCATTACCGCCGTCGGCATGCTGGCCCTGGCGTTTGTGTTCCAGACCCTGGCCAACCGCAAGCCGGAACTGGACTCGGGGGTGTACGCCTACGCCAAGGCGGGTTTCGGCGACTACATGGGCTTCTCGTCAGCCTGGGGCTACTGGATCAGCGCCTGGCTGGGCAATGTCGGTTATTTCGTGCTGCTGTTCAGCACCCTGGGCTTCTACTTTCCGGTTTTCGGCGAAGGCAACACGCCGATCGCCATCGGCTGTGCCTCGCTGCTGCTATGGTCAGTCCACTTTCTGGTGCTGCGCGGCATCAAGGAAGCCGCGTTCATCAACCAGGTGACCACCGTGGCCAAGGTGGTGCCGTTGCTGATGTTCGTGGTGATTGCGGCGTTCGCCTTTCGGGCCGATATCTTCACCCGTGACATCTGGGGCTTGAGCAACCCGCAATTCGGCAGCGTGCTGGAGCAGGTGCGCAACATGATGCTGGTGACCGTGTTCGTGTTCATCGGCATCGAGGGCGCCAGCGTATATTCCGGGCGCGCCGAGCGGCGTTCGGACGTGGGCAAGGCCACCGTCATCGGTTTTCTTGGTGTGCTGGCGCTGCTGGTGCTGGTCAACGTGCTTTCGCTGGGGGTGATGACCCAGCCGGAACTGGCCGGGTTGCAGAACCCGTCGCTGGCGTCGGTGCTGGAGCATATCGTCGGCCCTTGGGGGGCCTTGCTGATCAGTCTCGGCCTGGCGGTTTCGCTGCTGGGCGCGTTGCTGTCGTGGGCGTTGCTGTGTGCCGAGATCCTGTTCGCCACGGCGCGGGACAAGACCATGCCGCGCTTTCTGGCCAAGGAAAACGCCAACCATGTGCCCGCTAATGCCCTGTGGCTGACCAACTGCATGATCCAGGGCTTCCTGCTGATTACGCTGTTCTCGGCCGGTACCTACACCAGCCTCATCTACCTGGCCTCGTCGATGATCCTGGTGCCCTACCTGTGGTCTGCGGCGTATGCCGTGCTGCTGGCGGTACGTGCAGACACCTATGCCGGGCAGCCGGGGTTACGGCGCAAGGACTTGCTGGTGGCGCTGGTTGCGTTGCTGTATGCCGTGTGGCTGTTGTATGCCGGCGGGCTCAAGTACCTGCTGCTGTCGGCGCTGCTGTATGCCCCCGGCGTGATCCTGTTCGCCAGGGCCAAGCATGAGCAGGGCCAGACGTTGTTCACCACCTGGGAAAAGCTGATTTTCGCCGCTGTGCTGGCGGGCGCCGGGTTGGCAGCCTACGCCCTGTATTCAGGGTTGCTGAGCTTGTGACGGGGCAGGGCAGGCGTGCTCCGGGCGTGACCAGATCCACAGGTTGCCCAGGGTCATGCCGGCGATTGCCAGGAACACCGGCCAGTGGTGTTCCAGAAACGTCAGCATCAGGCCTGCACACAGCAGCATGCTGATGGTCGCGCTTACCTTGGCCCGGCGCTGGATCACCTTGCCATTGCGCCAGTTGTAGAGGATTGGCCCGAACAGCCGGTGGTTCTCCAGCCAGGCCGACAGGCGCGGCGAACTGCGGGTCGCCGCCCAGGCGGCCAGCAGGATGAATTCAGTGGTCGGCAAACCGGGTATGACGATCGCGACCAAGCCCACCCCAAGGCTCACGTAAGCCAGGATTCCATATAACAGGCGGGCGATCTTCGAGCGGGCAGGTTGGGTCATGGTCTCACTGCAAAAAGCGGTTCGGCCACCGTCAGGGTGGCCGTGTACGGCGTATCAGACCAGCGCGGCATCCGCAGCATAGGCATGCTTGAGCAGTTCGGTGAAACGCTCGAAGGCGGCAACTGCACCGCGCTCGGCGGCGGCTTCCTCTTCGGCCGACAGCTCAAGGCCATCGAGGATGCGGGTGAACTGCTTCCAGCCCTCGGCACGGCCACCGGCCGGCTCGCCCAAGTGGCGGGCACCGAAGCTGTCGGACAGTTCCAGGGCCACGGCGCGCTTGATCAGAAACGCAGCGCCCAGTTTGGAGCCTTCGGAGACGAAGATCCAGCCCATTGCCTCGCCCAGGCTCGGGTTGCCCACGGCGCCTGGCACGGCGGCCGGCACTTCGGTGTCGAGGTCAGCGAGGTCCAGGCGTGCCTGGTCGGCACGGCAGCGCTCGGCCAGGTCGGGGACGATGGCGATCAGTTTCGGGTCGTTGTACAGGCCTTGCAGCTCGGACTGGAACAGGTACTGGGCAACGACGAAGCGGGCGAAGCTTTCGCGGCTGTCGAAGGGTGCGTGGGATTTGACCAGGGCATCCAGCTCGGCGTGCGGGGCGTGGGTGATCTGGTTCAGGCGCTGAGAGCGCAGGGCTGGGCGTTCGGTCATGGGGGCAGTCCTTGGAAAGAGGGGCGTCTAGATACAAGACGAAACAGCGGCGGCGGGACAGTAAAAAAACCGGGTTTTACATCGTTCCTGCAGGCCGCAGAGCTTTTTGTAGGAGCGGCCTTGTGTCGCGATCGGGCCGCAGCGCGGCCCCAGGATTTCAGCACTCATACAAAGATTGCCGGGGCCGCTTCGCGGCCCGATCGCGACACAAGGCCGCTCCTACAGGCATTGCGCAGGCCTGTAGGAGAAAGGCTTCAGATATCCCAAACCACATTGATACCGAAGTTGCGACCCGGCATGGTCAGGCGGTCGATGTTGGCTGGCTGGGTCACAGCCGCTTCACCCTGGCCGTCGTAGCTGCGCACCGAATCCCACTGCCAGTACTTCTTGTCGGTGAGGTTGTACAGGCCGGCGTTGATGGTCACGTCGTCGGTGACCTTGTAGTAGCCGGTCAGGTCCAGCACACCGTAGCCCGGGGTGCGGAACTTCGAGCTCGAACCATCTGGCGAGTAGAAGCTGGAGTCGTCGACGCGGGTCTTGCGCTTGACCAGCGTCCAGCTCAGCAGGCCGCCGTAGTTCTGCTGCTCGTAGCCCAGGCCGAACACGCCCTTCAGCGGGTTGACGGTGTTCAGCGGCTCACCGGTGTCGTCGTTACGACCATAGGTGTAGGCAATCGAACCCTGGGTATACAGGCCTTGCGGCGCGCCGAAGTGGTCGAGGTTCAGGCGGCCCTTGACCTCGGCACCCTTGATGGTGGCGTGCTTGATGTTGTTGGCCTGGAAGGTTTGTTCCAGATTGGCGCTTTGCACCGCATCTTCGTCGATGAAGTCGCGGTACTTGTTGTAGAACACCGCCACGTCGAAGTTACCCGCGTCGAAGTTGCCACGCAGGCCGGTTTCGTAGCTCTTGCTCTTTTCCGGTTCCAGGCCTGGGTTGCCTTCTACGCGGTAACCTTCCTCAAGGTTCACGAATTTTCCGTACATCGACTTGGCGGTCGGGGTGCGGAAGCCTTCAGCATACTGACCATACCAGGTGTAATTGTCGTTGAAGGCGTAGGTCAGGCCGAACTTGGGCGAGACGCGGTGCCACTTCTTGTCCGAGTCGTCCTGGGAGGTGGGCGCTGTGCCGGTGGACTCCAGGCCACGCAGGAATTCGTCGGTGAACTTGGGTTCCATGCGCGTGTAGTCGTAGCGCGCACCGGGCATGAAGGTCCATTTGTTCCAGCGGATTTCATCCTGCACGAACAGGCTGTAGGTGTTCACGGTCGGGTCCGGGAAGTCGCTGACCAGAACCTGGCCGTCTGCCGGGCGTTCGGCGCCGGCGGCGGAGCAACCGGAGCCCACGGCCAGGCAGGTGCCCGTGCCGCTGCGCGTACCCGTGATTTTCTCGTGCTTGATCGTGGTGCCATAGGTCAGCAGGTGGTCGGTGGCGCCGATGCTGAAAGCTTTGTCCAGCTGGGCATCGAACACCCACTGGCGGTCCTTGTAGGTCGTGTCACGCGTGCGAAGTACCTGGCGGCCAGGCGGCGCGTAGACTTCTTCGGTGTGCTGGTCGGTCTTGGCGACCTGGTAGTTGAGGCTCCACTTGACGTGGTCAGCGACCCGCGAATCCAGGCCGAACTCATGGTTGATGCCAAAGCGCTCGCGGGTGATGGTGTCGTTGCCACTGCGCGCCTTGTAGTAACCCATGCCGCCAAAGCCCGGAATGAACGGCCCACCCACCGCACTGAGGATGTTCTGGTCGCGGTCATCCTTGTAGCGTTCGTAGGTGAAGCCCAGGCGCGCGTCGTCGTCGTAGTTCCAGCCAAGCTTGGCCAGCACGTTGGTGGTGCGCACGTCCATCGGGTTGGCTTCGGTGCGCGACAGGCCGTCACCGCTGTGGTTGCCGTGGGTTTCGGTCTCGTGGCCGTTGCGCTGGCTCAGGTGCAGCAGGCCATCGAAATCACCCTCGCGGCCGGCGACGGTGGCGGAGGTCAGCCAGCTTTCGTCGGCCGAGCTGTAGCCGGTCTTCAGCCGCGCACCCACGTCCTTGCCGGGCTTGATGATGTCGTCGGGGTCGAGGGTGAAGTAGCTCACAGCGCCGCCGATGGCGTTGCTGCCGTACAGCACCGAGGCCGGGCCGCGGAGGATTTCCACGCGCTTGACGATTTCCGGGTCGACGTAGTTGCGTTGGGTCTGGGCGTAGGGGCCGTAGAAGAAGCTGTCCGGGATCGACACACCGTCGACCTGGGTGAGGATACGCTCGCCGTCGATACCACGGATGTTGTAGCCGTTCAGGCCGCTGCGCTGACCGGTACCGGCCACCGACACGCCTGGTTCGTAGCGCACCAGGTCCTGGATGTTGTTGACGTTCTGCCGGTCCAGTTGCTCGCGGGTCTGCACGCTGACGGTGCTCGGCACCTGGCTGACGTCCTGGGCGCTGCGGGTGGCGCTGACGGTCACTTGTTGCAGGGCGATCACGTTGCCGCTGGTCTGGCGCTCGAGGACCACGTTGCCGTTGCTGATCTTGCGAAAACTCAGCCCGGTACCCTGCAGCAGGCGCTTGAGGGCAGCATCCGGCGGCATCGAGCCTTGCACGCCCGGCGACGCCACGCCGTCGGCCAGCTCGGCGCTGAAGCCGACCTGCCAGCCGGTGACCTGGCTGAAGGCGTTGATCGCCGACACCAGCGGCTGCTGGCCGATGCTGAAGCGGTAGTCACCCATGCGCGGGCTGCTGGCCTGGGCCGGTTCGGCGGCCAGCGCCGGCAGGCTGCAAGCGCCGCTGGCGAGCAGGGCCAGGGTCAACAGGGACAGTTGCCCGGTTCGGCGGGGAAGGGTGGACGTGCGGGTAGGACCAGTGGACATCGAAAGCGCTCCCTGATGCGCGGGCTGTTATAGGTGATTGCTGTTCTCGTTTTCAAACAAGAATCAGTTGCATTGGCTATAACGAGACGGGCGGGGCAGGGGGATCGCGTAAAAATAATTTCGGGGTCAGTTCAGAATCACCAGCGCAGGGTACTCATGCAGCTGTGCCGAGGTGATGTGGGCCAGTGCGCGCAGGGTTTCCAATGGCTGGTCGAGGCGGTAGTTACCCGTCACTGCAACGTCTTCGAGCTGCGCATTGCGGTTGATGATCCAGCCTGGGTAGTAGCGCCGCACTTCAGCCAGTACCTGGCTCAGCGGGCAGTTCTCGAACACCAGGCGGCCGTCGACCCAGGCCAGGTCCTTTTGCATGTCGGCGCGTTGGCGCTGGCCGAAGCCCTGCGGGCCCACGCTGATGCTGTCGCCGGCACTCAGGCGGATGCGCTGGTCGCGTGCGCCTTGCAGGTCGACATCACCGCGTTGCACCCGCAGCTGGGCCTCACCATTGAGGTAGCGCACGGCAAAGTCGGTATCGCGCACCTGTGCGCGCAACGGCCCGGCCTCGACCTCAAGTGGCAGCAGCGCACCTTCGGGTATCTGGAAGTAGGCCTCACCCTGCAGCAGGCGGGCAACCTGGCGGCCCTCCCGGCGGTCGCTGGCTAATGCCGAGTTGGTGTTGAGCAGCACTTTTGCACCGTCTTCCAGTTGCAGGCGCTGGCGCTCGCCCACCACAGTCAGGTGGTCGGCCTGCAGGCGGGTGGGCAGGTTGCCGACGGTGAACAGCCCGACCAGCAACACTGCGGCGGTGGCCAGGGGTTTCCAGTGGCTGCGCAGGCGCCCGCGCCACGAGCGGCGTTGCTGCTGGTGCATCTGCGTGGCCGCCTGGTGCAACGGCGTACCGTTCCACAGTGCTTCTGCTTCGACATAGGCCTCGGCGTTTTCCGGCGCGGCGCTCAGCCAGGCTTCAAAGGCCTGGGTGTCTGCGGCATCGGCGCATTGCAGGCGCACCAGCCAGTCCAGCGCCTCGTCCATGGCACGAGCACGGGCACTAGGCCCGGCAGGTGACGGGCGAGGGGCAGGGCTGTCGGTCACGGTGAATCCTTGAATGGTTTTTTGCGAATGATCAAGGCTAAGACGGGGTGTGGCAAGGGCTTTGCGTTGCCGTTCGCCTGCGGTCAGCTTACTTGAGGCGTTCGGCAACACCCATGCAGATCGCCATGATGAGTTTCAGTTCCTTTTGTACCGTACTGGGCGAAACACTGAGTTGTTCGGCAATTTCCAGGTAGGTGGCGCCATGCAGGCGGCTGAGGATGAAAATGCGCTGCTGGCGTTCGCTCAGCTGGTTGAGGCTGACACTCAGGTGCTTGAGCAACTGCTCGGCATGGGCGGCATCCTCGCTGCTGGTGGCGGGGGCGGCCACGCTGTGCAGCACTTCGTCGGGCACGTCGTCGACCAGCATGCGTGCCTGCACCCGGCGTGCGCGCAGGTGGTCCAGTGCCAGGTTGCGCGCGGTCTGGAACACGAACGGCTCGATGTGCTCGATGGGCCGCTCGCCCAGGGCGCGGGACACCCGCAGGTAGGTTTCCTGCAGCAGGTCTTCGGCCGTGCTGGGGTTGCCGACCATGCGCTGCAAGGTGCGCAACAGGGTAAGGCGCTGGACGAGGAAGACGGAGTTGAACCGGGACTGACTCACGGGGGGACCTGGCCGACGAAAGGTTAATGATAATGCTTATCATCCATGCCGTTGGTCAAGTGTGGATGTGTTAGGGAATGGTAAAGATTGTGAGTCCCCGCCCTGTGCGGTCCCTTGTGGGAGCGGCCTTGTGTCGCGATGGGCTGCGTAGCAGCCCCCTGCAATATGTGCTGTGTAGCGGAGATTGTGGGGCTGCTGCGCAGCCCATCGCGACACAAGGCCGCTCCTACAGTGAGCGTGCCAGGTCTTAGCGGGCCTGGCACAACGCCAGGCAGTTATCCAGCATGCGGTTGCTGAACGCCCACTCGTTGTCATACCACGCCAGCACCTTGAGCATGCGCCCGTTGGCCCGGGTATGGTTGGCATCGAAAATCGACGACAGCGGGTTGTGGTTGAAATCGCAGGAAACCAATGGCAACGCGTTGTAGCCCAATACCTTGGAATGCTGGCTGGCTTCAAGGAACAGCTGGTTGACCTGCTCGGCCGTGGCCTCGCGCTTGAGGTTGACGGTGAGGTCCACCAGCGACACGTTGATCACCGGCACCCGCACTGCCATGCCGGTCAGCTTGCCGGCCAGCTCCGGCAGCACCAGGCCCACGGCCTCGGCGGCGCCGGTCTTGCTCGGGATCATCGACTGGGTGGCCGAGCGCGCGCGGTACGGGTCACTGTGGTACATGTCGGTCAGCACCTGGTCGTTGGTGTAGGCGTGAATGGTAGTCATCAGGCCTTGCTCGATGCCGAACTCGCGGTGCAGCACCTGGGCGATCGGCGCCAGGCAGTTGGTGGTGCAGGAGGCGTTGGAAATGACCTGATGCGAGGCCCGCAGGATGTCATGGTTGACCCCGTACACCACGGTGGCATCGGCACCCTTGGCCGGCGCCGAGACAATCACCTTGCCAGCCCCTGCAGCAAGGTGTGCAGCGGCCTTGGCGCGGTCGGTGAACAGCCCTGTGCACTCGAACACCACGTCGATCGCCTCGGCCTTCCAGGGCAGTTCGGCCGGGTTGCGGATGGCACTGACCGCGATACGGTCACCGTTGACCGTGAGGCTTTCGTGGTCGGCCTCCACCGTGGCGTCGAACGTGCCGTGCACGCTGTCGTACTTGAGCAGGTGGGCATTCATGGCGCTGTCGCCCAGGTCGTTGATGGCGACGACCTGCAGGTCCTGGCGGTAGCCTTGGGTATACAGTGCGCGCAGGACGTTGCGCCCGATGCGGCCGAATCCATTGATGGCGATGCGTAGGGTCATGGCAGTACCTCTGGCAGTCCGAGTGAAACCTGTGGCAAAAAGGAGCTTCACTGAAACGGTTTTGTTGTTGGAATTACAAGATTATTCACTGGCTGATAGAAAACAAGCCTTTTTAGTGGCAGTATTTTGTTTAAACATACAACGAGTGGTTGGGCGATGCGCCTCCACCGATGCAGCAGGCTCCTTAGCTTGAGCCTAGGCCGCAATCGTTTGGAGGGGAAATGCCCGGTAAACCGCCCTTACAATTAGCCTGGAGTCCAGTACATGCATCCGCGCATCCTTGAGGTCACCCAGCGGCTGATCGAACGCAGCCGTGCCACCCGCGAACGCTACCTGCAGCTGATTCGCGGGGCGGCCAGTGAAGGCCCCATGCGTGCCAGCCTGCAGTGCGCCAACTTCGCCCATGGCGTGGCCGGCTGTGGCAGCGAGGACAAGCAGACGCTGCGCCTGATGAACGCGGCCAACGTGGCGATCGTCTCGGCCTACAACGACATGTTGTCTGCCCACCAGCCGTACCTGCACTTCCCCGAGCAGATCAAGCAGGCCCTGCGTGAGGTCGGTTCGGTCGGGCAGTTCGCCGGGGGCGTGCCGGCCATGTGCGACGGCGTGACCCAGGGTGAGCCTGGCATGGAGCTGGCCATCGCCAGCCGCGAAGTGATCGCCATGTCCACGGCGGTAGCGCTGTCGCACAACATGTTCGACGCCGCGCTGATGCTGGGCATCTGCGACAAGATCGTCCCAGGCCTGATGATGGGCGCGCTGCGCTTCGGCCACCTGCCGACCATCTTCGTCCCGGGCGGGCCGATGGTGTCGGGCATTTCCAACAAACAGAAGGCCGATGTGCGCCAGCGTTATGCCGAAGGCAAGGCCAGCCGTGAAGAGTTGCTGGAGTCGGAGATGAACTCCTATCACAGCCCGGGTACCTGCACCTTCTACGGCACCGCCAATACCAACCAGCTGGTGATGGAAGTGATGGGCCTGCACCTGCCGGGCGCCTCGTTCGTCAACCCGTACACGCCGCTGCGCGACGCGCTTACCGCCGAGGCCGCGCAGCAGGTGACGCGCATGACCAAGGCCAGCGGCAGCTTCATGCCGCTGGGCGAAATCGTCGACGAAAAGGCACTGGTCAATTCCATCGTTGCCCTGCACGCCACGGGTGGCTCGACCAACCACACCCTGCACATCCCGGCGATTGCCCAGGCGGCAGGTATCCAGCTGACCTGGCAGGACATGGCTGACCTCTCCGAGGTGGTGCCAACCTTGTCCCACGTCTACCCCAACGGCAAGGCCGACATCAATCACTTCCAGGCTGCCGGTGGCATGGCCTTCCTGATTCGCGAGCTGCTGGATGCCGGGCTGCTGCACGAAGACGTCAACACCGTGGCCGGCCACGGCCTGCGCCGCTACACCCAGGAACCGTTCCTGGACGATGGCAAGCTGGTGTGGCGCGAGGGGCCGCAACAGAGCCTGGACGAAAGCATCCTGCGCCCGGTGGCGCGGCCGTTCTCGGCCGAAGGCGGCCTGCGGGTGATGGAAGGCAACCTGGGCCGTGGCGTGATGAAGGTTTCCGCCGTCGCCCCCGAACATCAGGTGGTCGAAGCGCCTGCGCTGGTGTTCCATGACCAGCAGTCGCTCGCCGACGCGTTCAAGGCCGGCGAGCTTGAGCGTGACTTTGTCGCCGTGGTGCGCTTCCAGGGCCCGCGTTGCAACGGCATGCCCGAATTACACAAGCTCACGCCATTCCTCGGTGTGCTGCAGGACCGTGGCTACAAGGTAGCGCTGGTCACTGACGGGCGCATGTCTGGCGCCTCGGGCAAGATCCCGGCGGCCATCCACGTTTGCCCCGAGGCTTATGATGGCGGCCCGCTGGCACGGGTACGCGATGGTGATATCGTGCGGGTCGATGGTGTCGAAGGCACATTGCGGATCATGGTGTCGGCCGAAGAACTGGCCAGCCGCGACCTGCCGCCGGCCCCCCAGGGCAATGACCTGGGCTGCGGGCGCGAGCTGTTCGGCTTCATGCGCATGGCGTTCAGCCCGGCAGAGCAGGGCGCGAGTGCCTTCACCTCGGCCCTGGAGAACCTCAAATGAAGGACCTGCTGGTTGGCGACATTGGCGGCACCAATGCCCGTTTTGCGTTGTGGCGTGACAACCAGCTGCATGAGGTAAAAGTCTTTGCCACTGCGGACTACACCAGCCCGGAGCAGGCCATCGAGGCTTACCTCGAAGGCCAGGGCATAGCCCGCGGCGGGTTGGCGGCTGTATGCCTGGCGGTAGCCGGGCCGGTCGATGGCGATGAATTTCGCTTTACCAACAACCACTGGCGCCTGAGCCGTACGGCTTTCTGCAAGACTTTGCAGGTTGAACGGCTGTTGCTGATCAACGATTTCACCGCCATGGCGCTGGGCATGACCCGCCTGCGCGAAGGGGAGTTCCGCGAGGTGTGCCCTGGTCAGGCTGACCCGTTGCGGCCTGCGCTGGTGATCGGGCCAGGCACTGGCCTGGGCGTGGGTTCGCTGCTGCGCGTGGGCGAACAGCACTGGCAGGCCTTGCCGGGGGAGGGCGGCCATGTCGACCTGCCGGTGGGCAATGCGCGCGAAGCGGCAATCCACCAACAGATCCACGGGCAGATCGGCCATGTCAGTGCCGAGACCGTGCTCAGTGGCGGTGGCCTGGTGCGGCTGTACCAGGCAATCTGTGCACTGGATGGCGACACACCCAGGCACAGGACCCCGGCGCAGATTACCGATGCGGCGCTGGGCGGCGAGCCACGGGCGCTGGCTGTGGTCGAGCAGTTCTGCCGGTTCCTTGGGCGTGTGGCGGGTAACAACGTGCTCACGCTGGGCGCGCGAGGCGGGGTCTATATTGTCGGCGGCGTCATTCCCCGCTTTGCCGAACTGTTCCTGCGTAGCGGGTTTGCCGCGAGTTTTGCAGACAAGGGCTGCATGAGTGGTTACTTCGCCGGTGTGCCGGTGTGGCTGGTGACGGCGGAATTTTCCGGTTTGCTGGGGGCCGGTGTGGCCTTGCAGCAGGCCTTGGACCACAGATAAGTGTAAAGGGCCGCTGATAGTTCCGGCACAGCACGGTCCCTGTAATCGATGGACTCGCCCCCGCCGAGGCATCACAGTGCCACGGTGGCGTTCGAAGAAGCCAACGGCAGCGAGGGCGAGACCATGAAAAAGCATAGTTCGAAGCACGATTCCCTGTCTTCCACCGACGTGGAACTTTGCACAACCATCTGCGTTGACCTGGCCAAACAGGTCTTCCAGTTGGCAGGCGAGGACGCTACTGGTCGGGTGATCTACGAAGATCGCATCAAATCCCGTCAAGCATTCCATGACTTCCTGATCAGGCTGCCAACGACCGTGGCCGTCTTGATGGAGTGCGGTCCAGGTGCACAAGCCTGGGCCAGGCTGCTGCAAACCAAAGGTAATCCGGTTCGCATCCTGCCTGCGCAACGCGTCGCCGAACACCGTAGCGGCGCGAAGAACGACCGTAACGATGCCCATGCCATTCTGCGTGCCGGTCGCGATACCAGCATTGCCTCCGTACCGATCAAGAGCACCACAGCGCTGGCTATTCAAGCACTGCATCGCATCCGGCGCGGCAACATCAAGCGGCATACAGCGCTGGGCAATCAGATACGTGGCCTGCTGCTTGAGCATGGCGTATCCATGCCTCAAGGCGATGCCGCGATCAGTCAGCAGGTACCGCGGGCGCTTGAGGATGCCTCCTTGCCTCTGCCCGATTTGTTGCGCGAGTTGCTTGATGAGCTGCTGACTGACTGGCTGTCTTTAGGTGAACGCATTGCGGCGCTGAGTGGACGGCTCGAAGTGACAGCCCAGCAAGATAAGGTGGCACAGCGGCTGATCACCATTCGTGGCGTTGGCCCAATCATCGCCACGGCGATCGTGGCAAAACAGACCGAACCCAGCCGCTTCGCGAGTGGCCGAATGTATTCCGCCTTCTTCGGTATCGTGCCGGACCAGCACAGTAGCGGAAACAAAATCAGGCTGGGCAGAATGAGCAAGCGAGGTGACGGCTACATACGCAGCCTGATGATCCAGGGCGCCCATGCTGTCTTGAGTCAGCTAAGACCTGATTCCGATCAGCCAGACGATCGCCGCCTGTTGCGCTGGCTATCCCGCCTTGGACGCAAGGAGGCGGCGATCAGACTGGCTAATCGAAATCTGCGCATTATCTGGGCTCTGTTACAGAGCAATCAGGTCTACCAACGTAAACCGAACAACAACCCGGAGGCTGCTATGAGCCTCTGACCAACCGAGCAATGCCACCGGGGCGCTGAGCGCTCCAACCCCTGCTAGTGAACATTGACCCTAGGTAAGACCGTCGCAGACAGATGCCTCCGCTCCTACAGGCCTAACGTAATGGCCTCAATGTAAACGGCACACTGCGAGCTCACCACGATGTTGGCCAGAAGCGAAAAGCTTCCTCGAATAGGCCTGATACATAGATGCAACCGGGTTCCTATGTTCAAAAGCAGCTAGACAGTGTGGGCGAGTCCATACATAGGAGCGGCCTTGTGTCGCGATGGGGCGCGAAGCGGCCCCAATAACAGGCAACCAAGACCTGTAACCAACAAGAGGAAGGACCACCTTGAGCACTGCCGGCAAATCGATCCTGATGGTCGACGACGACCAGGAAATCCGCGAACTGCTGCAAACCTACCTGAGCCGCTCCGGCTTCCAGGTGCATGCCGAAGCCGATGGAAAGGGCTTTCGCAGCGCCCTGGAAACCACCCCCTGCGACCTGGTCATTCTCGACGTCATGCTGCCCGACGAAGACGGCTTCAGCCTGTGCCGCTGGGTGCGCCAGCACCCGCGCCAGGCACGCGTGCCGATCATCATGCTCACCGCCAGCTCCGACGAAGCCGACCGGGTCATTGGCCTGGAGCTGGGCGCCGACGACTACCTCGGCAAACCCTTCAGCCCTCGGGAACTGCAAGCAAGGATCAAGGCCCTGCTGCGCCGCGCCGAATTCGGCCAGTCGGCGCCGGGCAGTGCCGTGCTGGCCTTCGACGACTGGCGCCTGGACACGGTCAGCCACCGTCTGTTCCACCACGACGGCGAAGAGGTGATTCTGTCCGGCGCCGACTTCGCCCTGCTCAAACTGTTCCTCGACCATCCGCAGCAGATTCTTGACCGCGACACCATCGGCAACGCCACCCGTGGTCGCGAGCCCATGCCGCTGGACCGCATCGTCGACATGGCGGTCAGCCGCCTGCGTCAGCGACTGCGCGATACCGACAAGCCCCCCCGGCTGATCCGTACGGTGCGTGGCAGCGGTTACCTGTTGGCGGCGCATGTCTGCAGTGCGCCCTGAGCGGCGCTGGCGCCTGCTGCCGCGTTCGCTGCTGGGGCGCATGCTGCTGCTGACCCTGCTGGTGGTGCTGCTGGCCCAAGGCTTGTCGAGCATCATCTGGGTGGCCCAGTTGCGTGCCAGCCAGCTGCAGGGCCTGCGCGCCAGCGCCAGCAGCCTGGCCCATTCGATGAGCGCCAGTGTCAGTTACTTCCGCTCGCTGCCGGTAGCCTATCGGCCCATGGTGCTCGACCAGTTGCGCAGCATGGGCGGCACGCGCTTTTTCGTCTCGCTCAACGCCAAGCCGCTGGACATGTCGGTGCTGCCCATTACCCCACGCAAGCAGGCGGTGATCGATGTGTTCCAGCAGGTGCTGCACGAGCGCCTAGGTTCGCAGATGGACATTTCCGTCGAGTTCGTCGGGCCTGACGACCTGCGCATTTTCAACAGCGGCCTGAAGCTCGACGAGCTGCCACGCTCCTGGGCGCATTACTCACTAACCCTGGAGCCGCTCAACCCGCCCGTGCTAGTGACGCAGATCCGCCTGGGCGAGGACGAGTGGCTGTACATTGCCTCGCTGTTGCCCGAGCCCTATACCAGCCTTGAGGCCGAACGCCTGCCACGGCAACAGATCGGTTTCATCGTGCTCACCACCGCCTTGCTGCTGTTGTTCATCGGTTTGCTGGTGCACTGGCAGAGCTGGCCACTCAAGCGCCTGGCGCGCGCTGCGCGCGAGATGTCGCTGGGCGCCGATGTAGCGCCGGTGGCTGAAGGTGGTGGTAGCGAAGTGGTCGAAGTAAGCCGGGCATTCAACAGCATGCGTGAGCGCATCAGCCGCTACCTGACCGAACGCAGCCAGCTGTTCAGCGCCATCTCCCACGACCTGCGCACGCCGATCACCCGCCTGCGCCTGCGTGTCGAACTGCTGGAGGACGAACGCCTGCAGGCCAAGTTCAGCCAGGACCTGGACGAGCTGGAGCTGCTGGTGAAAGGTGCGCTGCAGTGCGTGAAGGACACCGATATCCACGAGAACATAGAGCCGGTCGACCTCAACCAGGTGCTGGAGATTCTGGCAGAGCCTTATCTGCGTGATGGCCGTATCACCGTCGATGGCCGGGCGCAGGCGCCTTACCCAGGCAAGCCGCTGGCGCTGCGGCGCTGCATCGGCAACCTGATCGACAACGCCATCAAGTACGGCGCGCAGGCGCGGCTGCGCATCATCGACAGTGCCGAGGGCTTTGTGCTGCAGGTGGACGACCAGGGGCCGGGCGTACCGCAGCAGCAGCTGGAGCAGGTGTTCGAGCCGCATTTCCGGCTGGCCGGACAGCAGCAGGGCTATGGGCTGGGGTTGGGTATTGCGCGCAACATTGCCCACAGCCATGGGGGCGAGGTGAGCTTGTTGAACCTGCGCCAGGGCGGGTTGCGGGTGACCCTGTATCTACCGCGGGGCATGGACTGAGCTGTCGTGTTGCCTGCACCGGCCTCCTCGCGGGTCAACCCGCTCCCACAGGGTTTTGCAATAGCCTCGAAGTGTGTGGGGTTCTGTGGGAGCGGGTTTACCCGCGAAGAGGCCGGCACAGGCGAGTCAAATGTCACTGCATAGTGACAAACCCATCTCCCTTCGTGACACCCCGGCCAACCCGGCTGACTAGACTTCGCACACGACTGGCAAGGATCAAGCTGGCCCATGAACACCCCCAATCTGCCCTCCACCAGCTGGCTCAACGCCCCGGCCCACACCGCCTGGCGCGTGGCCGAAGCACAGCGCCTGCTGGCCTTCGCCAAGGCCGCGAAACTGCCCGACGGCTTCGGCAACCTGGATGCCAAGGGGCAGTTAGCCCCCGGCGCCCGTGCCGAAACCATGAACACTGCTCGCATGACCCACTGCTTCGCCCTGGCTCACCTGCAGGGCATACCCGGCTGCCTGGACTACGCGGCACACGGCGTGGCTGCTTTGCGCGGTGCCATGCAGGATGCCGCCTACGGCGGTTGGTTCGCCCACCCCGGCGGCCACGACGACAGTGGCAAGGCGGCTTACCTGCATGCCTTCGTCGCACTGGCCGCCAGCTCGGCAGTGGTGGCGGGCGCTGTCGACGCCCCCGCGCTGTTGGCCGACGCAATCCATGTGATCGAAGCGCATTTCTGGAGCGAAGAAGAAGGCGCCCTGCGGGAAACCTTCTCCCGCGCCTGGCAACTGCCCGAGCCGTACCGGGGCGCCAACAGCAACATGCACGCGACCGAGGCCTTTCTGGCCTTGGCAGACGTCACCGGCAACAGCCTGTGGCTCAAGCGCGCCTTGCGTATTGCCGAGCGCATCATCCGTACCCATGCTGCTGCCAACGGCTGCCGGGTCATCGAGCATTTCGACGCGCGCTGGCAGCCACTGCCGCACTACAACCTTGAGCATCCGGCCGACCACTTCCGGCCTTATGGCACCACGCCTGGGCATGCCCTGGAATGGGCGCGGCTGCTGCTGCACCTGGAAGCCAGCCTCGAACGGGCCGGCCTGCAGGCCCCGCAGTGGCTGGCGGAGAGTGCCCGGGCACTGTTCGACGCAGCCTGCCAGCAGGCCTGGAAGGTCGATGGCGCGCCCGGTTTCGTCTACACCCTGGACTGGGCCGGGCAGCCCGTGGTGCATGCGCGCCTGCACTGGGTGCACGCCGAGGCCTGTGCTGGCGCAGCGGCCCTGTTGCAGCGCACCGGCGAGGCGCAGTACGAGCAGTGGTACCGCACCTGCTGGGATTTCATCGCCAGCCACTTTATCGACAATGTCGGTGGCAGCTGGCACCACGAACTCGATGCCCACAACCAGCCGGCCGGGACCCTCTGGCCGGGCAAGCCCGACCTCTATCACGCCTACCAGGCGCTGCTGCTGCCAGGTTTGCCGCTGGCCCCCAGCCTGGCCAGCAACCTGGCCGGCAATGTAACCAGACGATGACATTCACGCATCGCTTCGTTACCCGGCGAGGCGGGCACGCTGTTTAGACTCCATGCAACGCAAGCGACCGACTTGCACGGCATAACAACAAGAAAGGTGCTTCGATGATTCCCACGCTCCGTCTCGCTGCCGCAATCTCCTTGGCTTCATTGATCCCGCTCAGTGCCCTGGCTGCCGAACCCAAAGGCAGTGTCGAGGTGGTGCACTGGTGGACCTCCGGTGGTGAAAAGGCGGCCGTCGATGTGCTCAAGGCCCAGGTCGAGAAAGACGGCTTCACCTGGAAGGATGGCGCCGTCGCTGGCGGTGGCGGTGCCACGGCCATGACCGTGCTCAAGAGCCGCGCTGTAGCTGGCAACCCGCCGGGTGTCGCGCAGATCAAAGGGCCAGACATCCAGGACTGGGCGGCCACCGGCCTGCTCGACGGCGATGTGCTCAAGGAGGTGGCCAAGGAAGAAAAGT
Source organism: Pseudomonas putida S13.1.2 (assembly GCF_000498395.2). Taxonomy (NCBI): domain Bacteria; kingdom Pseudomonadati; phylum Pseudomonadota; class Gammaproteobacteria; order Pseudomonadales; family Pseudomonadaceae; genus Pseudomonas; species Pseudomonas putida. Next base: position 3,899,702 of record NZ_CP010979.1, on the reverse strand, counting down.
GGGACGCATTGCTCGACAAGAAGGTCGCCGACACCGTTAAGTACGACGGTGACTATGTGGCCGTGCCGGTGAACATCCACCGCATCAACTGGCTGTGGATCAACCCCGAAGTCTTCAAGAAAGCTGGCATCGACAAGGCGCCCGCCACCCTCGACGAATTCTACGCTGCTGCCGACAAGCTCAAGGCCGCCGGCTTCATCCCGCTCGCCCATGGCGGTCAGCCGTGGCAGGACAGCACGGTATTCGAAAGTGTGGTGCTGTCGGTAATGGGAGCAGACGGCTACAAGAAGGCCATGGTCGACCTCGACAACGCCGCCCTGACCGGCCCTGACATGGTCAAGGCGCTGACCGAACTGAAGAAGGTGGCCACCTACATGGACCCGGATGGCAAAGGCCAGGACTGGAACCTGGAAGCGGCCAAGGTCATCAACGGCAAGGCCGGCATGCAGATCATGGGCGACTGGGCCAAGAGCGAATGGACCCTGGCGAAGAAAACCGCCGGCACGGATTACCAGTGCGTGCCGTTCCCCGGCACCGACAAGGCCTTCCTCTACAACATCGACTCGCTGGTGGTGTTCAAGCAGAACAACGCGGGCACGTCTGCCGGCCAGCAGGACATTGCCCGCAAGGTGCTGGGTGAGGACTTCCAGAAGGTCTTCAGCAGCAACAAAGGCTCGATTCCGGTACGCAACGACATGCTCGCCAACATGGGCCAGTATGGCTTCGATGCCTGCGCGCAGACCTCCGCCAAGGACTTCCTGGCCGACGCCAAAAATGGCGGCCTGCAGCCGAGCATGGCGCACAACATGGCCACCACCCTGGCCGTGCAGGGCGCGTTCTTCGATGTGGTGACCAACTACATCAACGACCCCAAGGCCGACCCGGCCGATGCAGCGAAAAAGCTGGCAGCGGCGATCAAGGCTGCCCAGTAGAGCTGACGCGATCCCCGTTGTAGGAGCGGCCTTGCGTCGCGATGGGCTGCGCAGCAGCCCCAGAACCTGCGCACTCGATCTTCCAGGTAGGTGTTGACCTTGGGTCCGTTGGGGCTGCTGCGCAGCCCATCGCGACGCAAGGCCGCTCCTACAGGGGAGTGCGGTACCTTTGAGGTGAACCATGACCACGTCTACCGCCCAACTGCGGGCCTCACCCCTGGACGCGCTTCAGCGCTGGCTGCCCAAGCTGGTGCTGGCACCCAGCATGTTCATCGTCCTGGTGGGCTTCTACGGCTACATCCTCTGGACCTTCGTGCTGTCCTTCACCACCTCGACCTTTCTGCCCACCTACAAATGGGCGGGCCTTGCGCAATACGCGCGGCTGTTCGACAACGACCGCTGGTGGGTGGCGAGCAAGAACCTGCTGCTGTTCGGTGGCCTGTTCATCGGCATCAGCCTGGCTATCGGCGTACTGCTGGCGGTGTTGCTGGACCAGCGCATCCGCCGTGAGGGCTTCATCCGCACCATTTACCTGTACCCCATGGCGCTGTCGATGATCGTTACCGGCACCGCCTGGAAGTGGCTGCTCAACCCCGGCATGGGCCTGGACAAACTGTTGCGCGACTGGGGCTGGGAGGGCTTTCGCCTGGACTGGCTGATCGACCCCGACCGGGTGGTGTATTGCCTGGTGATCGCTGCCGTGTGGCAGGCCTCGGGCTTCATCATGGCAATGTTCCTGGCCGGCCTGCGCGGGGTCGACCCGTCGATCATCCGTGCGGCGCAGATGGATGGCGCCAGCCTGCCGCGCATCTACTGGACCGTGGTGCTGCCCAGCCTGCGCCCGGTGTTCTTCAGTGCACTGATGATCCTCTCGCACATTGCCATCAAAAGCTTCGACCTGGTGGCGGCGATGACTGCCGGTGGCCCGGGCTACTCGTCCGACCTGCCGGCAATGTTCATGTACTCGTTCACCTTCAGCCGCGGCCAGATGGGCATGGGCTCGGCCAGCGCCATCCTCATGCTCGGGGCGATCCTGGCGATCCTCGTGCCGTACCTGTACTCGGAGCTGCGGAGCAAACGCCATGCATAGCCCTGTCGACAAACCCACGCTCAGCCTGAGCCGTATCGCCATCCACGTGGTGTTGCTGAGCGCTGTGCTGCTGTACCTGGTGCCGCTGGTGGTGATGCTGCTGACCAGCTTCAAAACCCCCGAAGACATCAGCACCGGCAACCTGCTGAGCTGGCCAGCGGTGATTACCGGCATTGGCTGGGTCAAGGCCTGGGGCACGGTCAGCGGTTACTTCTGGAACTCGATCATGATCACCGTGCCAGCGGTGCTGATCTCCACCACCCTTGGCGCGCTCAACGGCTATGTGCTGTCGATGTGGCGCTTTCGCGGCTCGCAGCTGTTCTTCGGCCTGCTGCTGTTCGGCTGCTTCCTGCCATTCCAGACCGTGCTGCTGCCGGCTTCGTTCACCCTCGGCAAGCTTGGCCTGGCCAGCACCACCGGCGGCCTGGTGCTGGTGCACGTGGTCTATGGCCTGGCCTTCACCACGCTGTTCTTCCGCAACTTCTACGTGAGCATCCCCGATGCACTGGTCAAGGCGGCGCGCCTGGACGGTGCCGGGTTCTTCACCATCTTCCGGCGCATCATCCTTCCGATGTCCACGCCCATCATCATGGTCTGCCTGATCTGGCAGTTCACCCAGATCTGGAACGACTTCCTGTTCGGCGTGGTGTTTTCCAGCGGTGATTCGCAACCGATCACCGTGGCCCTGAACAACCTGGTCAATACCAGCACCGGGGCCAAGGAATACAACGTCGACATGGCGGCAGCGATGATCGCCGGCCTGCCAACCCTGCTGGTCTACGTGGTGGCAGGCAAATATTTCGTGCGCGGGCTGACGGCCGGCGCGGTCAAGGGGTAAGTCATGGCAACGCTCGAACTTCGCAATGTGAACAAGACCTACGGCAGCGGCCTGCCGGACACCCTCAAGGACATCCAGCTGTCGATCAAAGATGGCGAGTTCCTGATCCTGGTCGGCCCCTCTGGCTGTGGCAAATCGACCTTGATGAACTGCATCGCCGGCCTGGAGCAGATCACCGGCGGTGCGATCCTCATCGACGAGCAGGACGTCAGCGGTATGAGCCCCAAGGACCGTGACATCGCCATGGTGTTCCAGTCCTACGCGCTGTACCCGACCATGAGCGTGCGCGAGAACATCGAGTTTGGCCTGAAGATCCGCAAGCTGCCCCAGGCCGCGATCGACGAAGAAGTGGCGCGGGTGGCCAAGCTGCTGCAAATCGAGCACCTGCTGGCGCGCAAGCCGGCACAGCTGTCCGGTGGCCAGCAGCAACGGGTAGCCATGGGTCGGGCGCTGGCGCGGCGGCCGAAGATCTACCTGTTCGACGAGCCGCTGTCCAACCTCGATGCCAAGCTGCGGGTCGAGATGCGCACCGAAATGAAACTGATGCATCAGCGCCTGAAGACCACCACCGTGTACGTCACCCATGACCAGATCGAGGCCATGACCCTGGGTGACAAGGTGGCGGTGATGAAGGACGGCATCATCCAGCAGTTCGGCACCCCGCAGCAGATCTACAACGACCCGGCCAACCAGTTTGTTGCCAGCTTCATCGGTTCGCCGCCGATGAACTTCATCCCGGTACGCCTCACGCAACAGGACGGGCGCCTGCTGGCCGTGCTGGACAGTGGCCAGGCGCGCTGCGAGCTGCCTTTGGGGGTAGCCGATGGCGAGCTTGAAGGCCGCGATCTCATCCTTGGCATCCGCCCCGAGCAGATCGCCCTGGGCGCCGGCGAGGGCAACGGCCTGCCGGGCATCCGCGCCGAGGTGCAGGTAACCGAACCCACCGGGCCGGACCTGCTGGTGTTCGTCACGCTCAACCAGACCAAGGTGTGCTGCCGCCTGGCGCCCGATGTGGCGTGCCGGGTCGGTGACACCCTTGACCTGCAATTGGACCCGGCCCGGGTGCTGCTGTTCGATGCCAGCACGGGCGAGCGCCTACACCTGGCCAGCACGGGTGCTGCGGTAAAGGACAACGTGGCTCACTTCAAAGGCCGTTGACTCGTCTACACCATCAATAAGAAAAAAGAGGACGCATAGGGATGGAACAGCGCAAACGTATCAGGACATTGGGCTCGCTGGCTTTGCTCGCCGTTGTCGGCAGCAGCGGCGCGCAGGCTGCCGAGGCTTTTTCCAGCGAATCGAAGTGGATGACCGGCGATTGGGGCGGCACCCGTACCGAGTTGCTGGAGAAGGGCTACGACTTCACCCTCGACTACGTCGGCGAGGTAGCCGGCAACCTGCACGGTGGCTACAACGACGACAAGACTGCACGCTACAGCGACCAGTTCGCCCTTGGCGCACACCTGGACCTGCAGAAGATCTTTGGTTGGCACGATGCCGAGTTCAAGCTGGCGATCACCGAGCGCAGCGGCCGCAACCTGTCCAACGACCGTATCAGCGACCCGCGCGCCGGGCAGTTCAGCTCGGTGCAGGAAGTGTGGGGCCGAGGACAGACCTGGCGTCTGACCCAGATGTGGTTCAAGCAGAAGTATTTCGACGGTGCCCTGGACGTCAAATTCGGCCGCTTCGGCGAGGGCGAGGACTTCAACAGCTTCCCTTGCGACTTCCAGAACCTGGCCTTCTGCGGCTCTCAGGTGGGCAACTGGGTGGGCGGCATCTGGTACAACTGGCCGGTCAGCCAGTGGGCGCTGCGGGTGAAATACAACATCACCCCGGAATTCTTCGTACAGGTCGGCGCCTTCGAGCAGAACCCCTCCAACCTGGAAACCGGCAACGGCTTCAAGCTCAGCGGCAGCGGCACCAAGGGGGCGATCCTGCCGGTGGAGGCGGTGTGGTCGCCCAAGGTCAACGATCTGCCGGGCGAGTACCGCCTGGGCTACTACTACAGCACGGCCAAGGCCGACGATGTGTTCGACGACGTCAATGGCAACCCGCAGGCGCTGACTGGCGGGGCCTTCAAGTCGCATTCCAGCAAGCATGGCTGGTGGGTAGTGGCGCAGCAGCAGGTCACGGCTCATGGTGGCGACGTCAACCGCGGCCTCAGCCTGTTCGCCAACTTCACCGTGCACGACAAGGCCACCAACGTGGTCGACAACTACCAGCAGGTGGGGCTGGTCTACAAAGGCGCCTTCGACGCCCGGCCCAAGGATGACATCGGCTTCGGTGTGGCGCGTATTCATGTGAATGACGACGTGAAGAAACGCGCCGAACTGCTCAACGCCCAGAGTGGTATCAACGATTACGACAACCCAGGCTTCGTGCCGCTGCAACGCACCGAGTACAACGCCGAGCTCTACTACGGCTTCCACGTCACCAACTGGCTGACCGTGCGGCCTAACCTGCAGTACATCAAGAGCCCGGGCGGGGTGGATGAAGTGGACAACGCGCTGGTCGCAGGCTTGAAGATTCAGTCGTCATTCTGAGGCCATTTGTTGTAAATTTACGCCAATCCCTTTTCGGTTCCCGGCACCCACTGGCCTGCAGTGGTTGTCGGGGATAGGCCGAGACAGCGCTATCTCAAACAACAAGAGCTCTGAACCATGCCCGAACATCCGCTCCATCGCTTCTTTGCCTCGCAGCGGCCAAGGCCGACATTCGAGTGGGAGCGTTACCAGCAGCGCGATGTGCTGATCATCGATCACCCCCGTTGCCAGGCGGTCTTCAGCCGCCAGGGCGCGCAGTTGCTGCACTTTCAACCGGCAGGTGAGCGGCCGTGGCTGTGGTGCGCCGAGCAGTGGCCGCAGGTGGGGGCGATCCGTGGCGGCGTGCCGGTGTGCTGGCCGTGGTATGGCCGCCACCCCAGCGAGGACCTGTGGCCGGCCCACGGCTGGGCGCGCCTGCTGGACTGGAAGCTGGTGGACAGCCGCGAAGACGAGGAGGGGGTGACCCTGAAGTGGCGCCTGGACCTGTGCGACTGGCAGGTCGACCTGCACGCAAGGCTGGGCAGCCGTATGGAGCTGAGCCTGAGCACCGAGCACCAGGACAGCGAACCTTGCCAGCTGAGCCATGCACTGCTGGCCTATTGGCGGATCAGTGACGTGTCCGAGATAGCGCTGTCTGGGTTGGAGGATATCGAAGGTTACGACCGCCTCAACCGCCAGGCCTGCCGTGAGGATGGCGCGCTCAAGCTCAAGGGTGGCTGCCAGAAGGTCTACCCGGGCACGCCGCGGGTGCAGTTGCAGGACCCGGCCTGGCAGCGCGAGCTGTGCATTGACACGGGTGACAGCGACGACACCGTGGTCTGGCACCCGGGCAACCGACCGTTGATGGGCGTAACTGGCCGTGAAAGCCAGCGCTTTGTCTGCGTCGAGGCCGCCAGCGGCAGTGGCGAGGGCTTGAGCCTGGCGCCGGGGCAGCGTGCCCACCTGCGGCTGCAGGCGCACCGGCTCAGTTGAGTTCGTCGTCCTCGATCGGGTAGCGGCTGGCGTTCAGGCTTTCCTTGATCTTGCGCAGGTGCGGCTGGAAGTCGACGCCACGGCGCAGGGTCATGCCGGTGGCCAGCACATCGAGCACGGTCAGCTGGATGATTCGCGAGGTCATCGGCATGTAGATGTCGGTGTCTTCCGGCAACGGAATGTGCAGGCTCAGGCTGCAGGCGTTGGCCAGCGGCGAGCCGGCAGCGGTCAGGCCCAGCACCGAGGCGCCGTTTTCACGGGCCAGGCGGGCCACTTCGACCAGTTCGCGTGTGCGCCCGGTGTAGGAAATGATCACGAACAGGTCGCCGGTGTGGGCCACCGAGGCCAGCATGCGCTGCATCAGCACATCGGCGTGGGCCGATACCGCCAGGTTGAAGCGGAAGAACTTGTGCTGCGCATCCAGGGCCACCGGGGCCGAGGCGCCCAGGCCGAAGAAGTGGATCTGCCGGGCCTGGATCATCATGTCCACGGCACGGCTGACCTGCTGCGGGTCCAGTAGCTGGCAGGCGCCGTCGAGGGAGGCGATGGCACTGGCGAAGATCTTTTGGGTATAGGCTGCCGGGTCATCGTCGGCCTCTACCGCGCGGCTGACGTAGGCGGCGCCGCTGGCCAGGCTCTGCGCCAGCTGCAGCTTGAGTTCGGGGTAGCCGCTGACGCCGAACGAGCGGCAGAAGCGGTTGACGGTCGGTTCGCTGACCTTGGCCGCCTGGGCCAGTGCAGCAATGCTGAAACGGGTGGCTTGTTGCGGGTTGAGCAGGATGACTTCGGCGACTTTGCGTTCGGCCTTGTTCAGCTCGTCGAGGCGTCCCTGGATCTGTTCCAGGAGGTTTCGCACGCGGTCCATGGGTGTGTCCTTGGGTCGGGAAGACAGCCGGCTGACGAAGCAGCAGGCTTTTTGCACGGTCGTCTATCGTACTGTCGGTGCGGGTGGCGCACCACTTGTCTGTAATACTTGTGTGTAATGTTGTGGTTTTTACTACATTATCCCTTGAAAACCGTATGTGAAAGCGGTATTCCTAGACCAACTTTAGGAAAGAACCTACATCATGGCTGCGATCAGTGTCGAACCTTGCACATTTGCCCTTTTTGGCGCCCTTGGCGACCTGGCATTGCGCAAGCTGTTTCCTGCGCTCTACCAGCTCGACCGGGCCAACCTGCTGCACCCCGACACGCGCCTGCTGGCGCTGGCCCGCGAGGCAGGCAGTGCGCAGGAGCACCTGAACAGCATCGAAGTCCACCTGCGCCGCCATGTGCCCGAGGCCGATATCGAGCCTGCAGCACTGGGCCGCTTCCTGGCCCGGTTGAGCTACCAGCACCTGGATTTCCTGCAACCTGAGGGCTACCAGGCCCTGGCCGAGCAGTTGCCCGGCGAACTGCCGCTGATCGCCTACTTCGCTACGGCAGCAGCGGTATACGGGGCTATCTGCGAAAACCTCGACAAGGCCGGGCTGGCCCCGCGTACCCGGGTGGTGCTGGAGAAGCCTATCGGTCACGACCTGGAGTCTTCGCGTCGGGTCAACGATGCCGTGGCGCGGTTCTTCCCTGAAAACCGGGTTTACCGTATCGACCACTATCTGGGCAAGGAGACGGTGCAGAACCTGATTGCCCTGCGGTTCGCCAATAGCCTGTTCGAAACCCAGTGGAACCAGAATTCCATCTCCCACGTGGAGATCACCGTCGCCGAAAAGGTCGGTATCGAAGGCCGCTGGGGCTACTTCGACAAGGCCGGCCAGCTGCGCGACATGATCCAGAACCATCTGTTGCAGTTGCTGTGCCTGATCGCCATGGACCCGCCCAGCGAGCTGTCCGCCGATGCCATTCGTGACGAGAAGGTGAAGGTGCTCAAAGCCCTGGCACCAATCACGGGCGAGGGGCTGAGCACCCAAGTGGTGCGCGGTCAGTACATTGCCGGCTACAGCGAGGGCAAGCCGGTGCCGGGTTACCTGGAAGAGGACAATGCCAACGCCCGCAGCGACACCGAAACCTTCGTCGCCCTGCGTGCCGATATCCGCAACTGGCGCTGGTCGGGCGTGCCGTTCTACCTGCGTACCGGCAAGCGCATGCCGCAGAAGCTGTCGCAGATCGTCATCCACTTCAAGGAAACGCCGCACTACATCTTCGCCCCGGAACAGCGTTTGCAAATCGGTAACAAGCTGATCATTCGCCTGCAACCGGACGAAGGCATTTCTTTACGGGTGATGACCAAAGAGCAGGGCCTGGACAAGGGCATGCAGCTGCGCAGCGGCCCGTTGCAGCTCAATTTTTCTGACACCTGGCGCAGCACGCGGATTCCGGATGCCTACGAGCGCCTGTTGCTCGAAGTGATGCGTGGCAACCAGAACCTGTTCGTGCGCAAGGACGAAATCGAATATGCCTGGAAGTGGTGCGACCAGTTGATCGCCGGCTGGCGTAATGCAGGTGATGCGCCCAAGCCTTACGCGGCGGGCTCCTGGGGGCCGATGAGCTCGATTGCATTGATCACACGCGATGGGAGGGCGTGGTATGGGGATATCTGAACTGAAATTGCCGGCAGCTGTGAAGGTTCACGACCTGGCGGACGCCAAGGTGCTGGCTGCAACGCTGGCCCATGATGTGGCCGAGCGCCTTCGTGCAGCGATTGCTGCCAAGGGCCAGGCCTGCGTGGTGCTGTCTGGTGGCCGTAGCCCGGTGCCGTTCCTTGAGAAGCTGGCCAGTGAACACCTGGACTGGGCCAAGGTCACCGTCAGCCTGGCCGATGAGCGCTGGGTGCCGGTAGAGCACGCTGACAGCAACGCAGGCCTGTTGGCCCGCCACCTGCTGAAGGGCGCGGCGGCCGAGGCCCGCTTTGTCGGCCTGTACCAGCAGGCAGAAAACCTCGATGCCGCTGCTGGCAAGGCCGACCAGGCTCTGCTCGCGCTGCCGCCAATCGATGTACTGGTGCTGGGCATGGGTGACGATGGCCATACCGCCTCGCTGTTCCCCGCCAGCCCCAACCTGGAAGCAGGCCTGGACCTGGCCAACCCGCGTCGCTGCCTGCCATTGCTGGCGCCGAGCGTGCCGCACCAACGCCTGTCGATGACCCGTTCGCTGCTGGTCAGCGCCGCCTTCACAGCGCTGTCCGTGCAAGGGCCGGGCAAACTCGCTACCCTGCGCGCCGCGCTGGCGGGCAACGACCTTACTGAAATGCCGATTCGCGCTTTTCTTCACGACCCCCTGGACATCTACTGGTGCCCATGAGCCAAGGATCCACTGTCATGACCACCCTCGAACGCCCACAGCCAAAGCTCTCGATGGCCGCCAAAGCCGCCAGGATCGACGCCATCTGCGAAAAGGCGCGCATCCTGCCGGTCATCACCATCGCCCGTGAGGAAGACATCCTGCCGCTGGCCGATGCACTGGCCGCCGGCGGCATCCGTACCCTGGAAGTGACCCTGCGTTCGCAGCATGGGCTCAAAGCCATTCAGGTGCTGCGTGAGCAGCGCCCAGAGTTGTGTGTAGGGGCCGGTACCGTGCTTGATCGCAGCATGTTCGCCGCCGTCGAGGCTGCCGGTGCACAGTTCGTCGTCACCCCGGGCATTACCCAGGACATTCTCGAAGCGGGCGTGGACAGTGAAATCCCGCTGCTGCCAGGCATCAGCACGCCATCCGAAATCATGATGGGCTACGCCTTGGGCTACCGCCGGTTCAAGTTGTTCCCGGCGGAAATAAGCGGCGGCGTAGCTGCGATCAAGGCCTTTGGTGGCCCGTTCGGCGATATTCGCTTTTGCCCAACCGGCGGTGTGAACCCGGCCAACGTGCGTAACTACATGGCCTTACCCAACGTGATGTGCGTGGGTGGCACCTGGATGCTCGACGGTAGCTGGATCAAGAACGGCGATTGGGCGCGGATCGAAGCGTGCAGTGCCGAGGCGATCGCGCTGCTGGACACCCACTGAATTTGTTGTGTGCTTTACGGCTTATGGGGCGCTTGGTCGGCGTCCCTTTTTTTTGCCTGAAGCGGGCGCTGACAAGGAACCGCTTCAGGCTTCGCTGCAAGCACTGTTGTTCCTTAAGTTGACGGTCTCAACCAAACGTCAATGGCAGGAGTGTGTGAGTATGATCGATACAAAAATGGTCCAGCAGATTGGCTATATGCCGGAGAAGCGCGGTAGTTACGAAATTGACAACTATTTGCTGGGCGAACCCGGGCAGGTGCTTAATCCCGGTTGCTGGGTGCGAGGCAGGACCATATATGGGGACATGTATATCTGGAATCAGAACTGGGGGACCTTCAGCGTACCGGTGTTTGCCTACCTTGAACATGTGCAGACGGTGCGTATACCCAGCGCGACCAAATACACTCACGCCGTTGAAATCACGGAGGGATTCAGCTCGTCAGTTAGCCATACGACAGAGGCTGAGCTTTCTGTAGGCAGTGGATTCGTGCTGTTAGGCGCTGGAGGGGTAAAGCTCTCTAACAGCTATACCGAAGGCGTTCATGGGTCCAACAAGCGTACGGAGTCCTATGAGATACAGGGGCCGGGCGTTTATAACTTCTATCAAGTGCACATGGTGTTTGCGCACAAGGCGACATCGGCAGGCCATCTTGAAAGCATGTTCCAGTATTCCCAGGTGGCCACGGATGGAAGCGGGCGGGAAGACTTGTGCTTCCTCACCTCCATAGCAACCGATACCGTCGTGCCGGTCGCAACCGATTCCTCGATCTCGCCGCTGGGTTGGCATGAAATCCAGAAGGCTGTGCTGATGGAAAATTACAAGGCTTCGGACAATAGCGGCCACTGGCTGTTCTATCCGAATGCCTACCATAAGCCTGGCTCGCGCTACTGAGTATTGTTTGCCTGAAAGGGCGGCATCGGCCAAAAAAAATCCCGCACAAGATGCGGGATTTTTATTGCAGGTCGGCTCAGGCTGCCTTGGCATCCTGCTGGCTCAGCGAGCGGTTCAATGCACTGAACAGTGCCTTGAAGCTGGCCGTGGTGATGTTTTCATCGATGCCCACGCCATGCACCGGGCGGCCACCGGCCACACGCAGTTCAATGTAAGCCGCGGCCTTGGCATTGGTACCTGCGCCAATGGCGTGCTCGTTGTAGTCCATGATTTCCACCGAGATCGGCAGGCCGGCTACCAGGGCTTCCAGGGCGCCATTGCCCTTGCCGCGCCAGTGCAGGGTGGTTTCGCCTTCACCGGCAACTTCCACTTCCACGGCGCTGTGGCCGTTTTCTTCCTGCAGGCGGTGGCTGACCAGGGCGTACGGTGCGTTGGCCTGGAGGTATTCCTTGTGCAGCAGGCTGTAGATCTGCTGGGCGGTCATTTCCAGGCCCAGGCGGTCGGTTTCACCCTGCACCACCTGGCTGAACTCAATCTGCATGCGGCGTGGCAGGCTGATGCCGTATTCCTGCTCGAGCAGGTAGGTGATGCCGCCTTTACCCGACTGGCTGTTGACGCGGATCACCGCCTCGTAGCTGCGGCCGATGTCGGCCGGGTCGATCGGCAGGTACGGCACTTCCCACCGTTCGCCTTCCTGTTGCTTGGCGAAGCCCTTGCGGATGGCGTCCTGGTGCGAGCCAGAGAACGCGGTGTGGACCAGGTCGCCCACGTACGGGTGGCGTGGGTGCACCGGCAGCTGGTTGCACTCTTCGACCACCTTGCGCACGCCGTCGATGTCGGAGAAGTCCAGCAACGGGTCGATGCCTTGGGTGTAGAGGTTCAGTGCCAGGGTCACCAGGTCGACGTTACCGGTCCGCTCGCCGTTGCCGAACAGGCAGCCTTCGGCGCGGTCGGCACCGGCCATCAGGCCCAGCTCGGTGGCGGCGATGCCAGTGCCACGGTCGTTGTGGCAATGCAGGCTGATGATCACGCTGTCGCGGCGGCTGACGTTGCGGCAGAACCACTCGATCTGGTCGGCGTAGATGTTTGGCGTGGACACTTCCACGGTGGCCGGCAGGTTGAGGATGATCTTGTGCTCAGGCGTCGGGTTCCACACTTCGATGACTGCGTCGCAGACTTCCTTGGCGAACTCCATTTCAGTGGCGCTGAAGGTTTCTGGCGAGTACTGGAAGGTCCACTGGGTTTCCGGCTGCTGGGCAGCGTACTTGACGAACAGCTTGGCCGCGTTTACCGCGATGTCCTTCACGCCCTGCTTGTCCTGGTTGAAGACAATGCGTCGGAACGACGGGCTGGTGGCGTTGTACAGGTGGACGATGGCCTTTTTTGCACCGCGCAGCGACTCGAAGGTGCGGGCGATCAGGTCTTCACGGGCCTGGGTGAGCACCTGGATGGTGGTGTCGTCAGGGATGTGGCCGTCTTCGATCAGGGTACGCACGAAGTCGAAATCGGTCTGCGAGGCAGACGGGAACGATGCTTCGATTTCCTTCACGCCTACCTGCACCAGGGTCTTCCAGAAGCGCAGTTTCTTCTCCGAATCCATCGGCTCGATCAGCGACTGGTTGCCATCACGCAGGTCGGAGCTGCACCAGATCGGCGCGGCGGTGATGGCTTTCGACGGCCAGGTACGGTCAGGCAGGTCGATGGTCGGGAAGGCGCGGTATTTCTTCGAAGGGTCTTTGAGCATGGACATGGAAGCAATCCTTTTGTGTGCGGCCGAGATCGGGCCTGCCGAGCAATAACGAGATGAAGAGGCGAGGCGACGCGATTCAGCCTGGTAGTCGGGCGCTGACCAGGCAGAGGCTGCGATGTTGTCGGAGCAGGATGAGGGTGCTGAAGGTTTTCATGCCTTCAACCCTAACCAGAGAGGTGAGGGATGGCAAGTGTTCAGGAAAATTTGAGAGGAATGCTTAAAAAACGGTGATTGGCGAGATTTTATGGCTGTAATTGGCTGAGTGTTTCTTTATTTTTGCGCGGTATATTTCGATGGCGCAACCCAGTGGTATGGGTGCTGCCTGTGCTGGCCTCTTCGCGGGTAAACCCGCTCCCACAGGGATCGCGCCGCATTTGAAAGCTGCGTCGTACCTGTGGGAGCGGGCATGCCCGCGAAGCAGGCGCCGCATTCTCAGGGTTGAAACGCACCAATGAAAATGGCCGGGTCCACTCGCGCATCGTTCAGGCTGACGTTCCAGTGCATGTGCGGCCCGGTTGCCCGCCCGGTCGAGCCCACGCGCCCGACCACCTCGCCACGGCGCAGTGATTGCCCCACCTGCACATCGATCTTCGACATGTGGCAGAACATGCTGATAAAGCCCTGCCCATGGTCGACGAACACCGTGCGGCCGTTGAAGAAGTAGTCCCCCACCAGAATCACCTTGCCATTGGCCGGTGTCTTGATCGGTGTGCCCGCCGGCACCGCGAAGTCCAGCCCGGCATGCGGGTTGCGCTCCTCACCGTTGAAGAAGCGGCGCACGCCGAATTTGCTCGACAACGGGCCGTTGACCGGCTTGTCGAGGATCAGGTTGCTCGGCAGGGTAGGGCTGAAGCTACGGTAGGCCTTGATCTGCTCGGCCAGTTCGCGGTCGATGCGCTTGAGGTCGGCCGGGTTCGGGTTCACCTGGCGAGTGTTCTTCAGGGTGATGCGCTGTTCAGGGTACTTCTTGCTCCCGACGCTGAAGGGCAGGGTGCGGCCGTCCTGGCTCAGCACGGCTGTACCGGGCTTCTGGGTCAGCGGGATGCCGACGATGGCCAGCCAGTTGTCTTGCTCCTTCACCACCAGCACTGGCTTGCCGTCGAAACGGGCGCTGGGCGCGCTGGCGGCGGGGCCCAGGTCAACCACCGCCACGCCACCAGGCACCGGCTTGTTCAGTGTGCGGGTGATATAGCTGGCCTGGGCGCCGCCGGCGAGCAGCACGAGGGAGAGGGCGAGCAGGGGCGCGAGCAGGCGGGGCATGTGTCAGTCCAGTAATGAGAGGGTGACCGGGGTCAGGTGGTTGTCTTCGACCCGCACCTGCAGTTCGCCTTCGTTCAGGCGCGCGGTCAGGCGCTGGCCATTGCAGGTCTGTTCGGCGCTGCGAATGGCCTGGCCCTGGTCGTCCAGCAAGATGCTGTAGCCGCGGGCGAGGGTAGCCAGGGGGCTGACCACTTGCAGGGTTTGCAGCTGGGCCTGGAAGCGTTGGCGACGGTCTTTCAACACCTCGCGCATGGCCCGTGGCAGGCGCTCGGCCAGGCTGTCGAGGCGCTGGCTCAGCAACTTCAGGTTGCGCCCCGGGTGCTGCGCGGCCAGGCGGGTGTCCATGCGTGCCAGGCGCTCGCGGCGCTGGTTGAGGCTGAGCATGAAGGCGCGGCGCAGGCGCATGTCCAGGTCGTCCAGGCGCTGGGCCTGCTGGCGCAGGCGTTCGCCCGGGTGGCGCAGGCGCCGGGTCAGTGACTCCAGGCGCAGCCGGTCATGGGCCAGGCGGTTCTGCATGCGCAGCAGCAGGCGCCGTTGCAGGCCGTCCAGGCGTTGCTGCAAGCCACTGTTGTCGGGGGCCAGCAACTCGGCGGCGGCAGACGGCGTGGGGGCGCGTACGTCGGCGACGAAGTCGCTGATCGACACATCGGTTTCATGGCCCACGGCGCTGACGATAGGGGTAACGCAGGCGGCCACGGCACGGGCCACAGCTTCTTCGTTGAAGCACCACAGGTCTTCCAGCGAACCACCACCACGGGCCAGGATCAGCGCATCGAAACCAAGGCTGTCGGCCAGGCGAATGGCGCGCACGATCTGCGCGATGGCTTCGCGGCCCTGTACCGCCGTGGGAATCAGGTTCAGTTCCACCTGTGGGGCGCGGCGGCCGAACACGCTGATGATGTCGCGGATTACAGCGCCGGTAGGCGAGCTGATGATGCCGATACGCTGAGGGTGGGCCGGTAGCGGTTTTTTGCGTTCGGTGCTGAACAGCCCCTCGGCACTGAGCTTTTCCTTCAGCGCCTCGAAGGCCAGGCGCAGTGCGCCGTCGCCGGCCGGCTCGACGGTGTCGAGAATCAGCTGGTAATCGCCACGCCCTTCAAACAGCGAAACCTTGCCGCGTACCCGCACAGCCAGGCCGTCGCGCAGGGCCTGGCGCACCCGCGTGGCGTTCTGCCGGAACAGCGCACAGCGCACCTGGGCGCCGCTGTCCTTGAGGGTGAAGTACATGTGGCCGGACGCCGGACGGGCGAGGTTGGAAATTTCGCCTTCCACCCAGACGCTGCGGAACACGTCTTCCAGCAGCACGCGCGCGCGGCCATTGAGTTGGCTGACGGTAAGGACCTCACGGTCCAGGCCGAGTCGTTCGAAGGGGTCTTTGATCATGGCGGGCATCATAAAGGACATCGCCCCCGGTTGTCTGTCTTGCCCCTACTGCCAGCCTTGACCCAATCCTTGTGGGAGCGGCCTTGCGTCGCGAAAGGGCCGCAACGCGGCCCCGGCACTTCATGCTGCGAAGCTGAAAACCTGGGGCCGCTTCGCAGCCCTTTCGCGACGCAAGGCCGCTCCCACAAGACCGCAGCCGGTGCCTTCAGCCCTGCATCGTCGCCACGAACTGCCGCACCATCTGCCCCGCATCGCGACGACAGGCCAGTGCCACTGTGCTCTGGCAATCACCCTCCAGCGCCACGAAGCTGACAGATACCGGCGCAATCTCGCGCATGCACTGCGGCAACAGCGCTACCCCGAACCCCGCCTGAATCAGCTGCAACTGCGTGGTCTTGCGCGACAGCACCTGCGCTGCTTGCGGGAAAAAGCCTGCTTCCATGCACAGCGAAGCCGACAGGTAACTCAGCCCGCCACGGTCCCGGTGGGGGATGGAAATAAAGCGTTCTTCCCTCAACTGCTCCAGTTTCACCCGCGGCGTGCTGGCTAAAGGGTGCCCGGCAGCAACCGCCAGCAACAAGGGCTCGCTGAACAGGTCATGCAGCACCACACCTTCATGCTGGCGCAGCACCGGCAAGCGCAGCAGGCCGATATCCAGCCGCCCGGCAGCAATATCTTCCAGCTGTGCCTCCGAAGACTGTTGCGCAATTTCCAGCGAAACCCCCGGGTTGTCTTTCAGGTAGTTGCCCAGGCGAGCCAGCAGCGTGCCGGTCAGTGGCACGGTACTGGAATGGTTCAGGCGCAGACTGCCTTGCAGCCCCTCGCCAATGTCGCGGGTTACCCGCTCGGCCTGTGCCAGGTCGGCCAGCAAGCGCCGCGACCGTTCAAGAAAGGCCTGGCCGGCCAGTGTCAGGCGTGGCAGGCGCGCGGTGCGCTCGAACAGCGGCGTCCCCAGTTGTTGCTCCAGCTCCCTGATCTGCCGGCTAAGCGCCGACTGAGCGATGTACAGCCGTTCGGCGGCAGCGCTGAAACTGCCGCACTCGGCGATTGCCACGAAGTAACGCAACTGGCGGATCGACGTCATGTCATGCCTTTTCGAGATGGCTTTAGCGATAAAGGCATATTAGTCGGCATGGCTCATCGCTGGCTAACCTTGGCCTGTCTTCCCAGGAATTGTTGCCATGCTCGCCCAACTGTCGTTTTCCGGCCTCGACTGGCTGCCCATCCTGCTGGGTGTCGGTGTTGCCTACATCGTTTTCGGCATTGCCGGTTTCGGTACCGCGCTGGTGGCCGGGCCGGTACTGATACATTTCATGCCGTTGTCGCGCATCATCCCGCTACTGGTGCTGCTGGACTTCGTTGCCGCATTCGGCAACCTGCTGCCGTCGCGCCGGGATGTGGTGCGCAGCGAGTTGCTGCGGCTGTTGCCGTTCATGGCCCTGGGCTGCACGTTGGGCGTGGTGTTCCTGCTGCAACTGAAGTCCGACCTTTTGCTGCTGTTGATGGGGGTGTTCGTGACCGCCTATGCGTTGTACGGGCTGGCAGTGAAAGTGCGGCCGGCCAGCCTGTCGGGCTTGTGGGCCGTGCCGATGGGTACGGCAGGCGGGTTGTTCGGGGCTTTGTTCGGCAGCGGCGGGTTTCTTTACGCCCTTTACCTGAGCGCACGGCTGGAAGTGAAGGAACAGGTACGCGCCACCCAGAGCGCACTGATCAGTTGCAGCACGGTCGTACGCCTGACGCTGTTCCTGATCGCCGGTGTGTATGCCGACCAAAGCCTGCTGCTGCTCGCCGCCTGCTTGCTGCCAGTCATGTTCGTCGGCCTCTGGGTAGGGCGCCGGCTGACCAACCGGCTGTCGCGTGAAGCCTTTGTTCGCCTGGTCACCTGGCTGGTGCTGGCCAGCGGCCTGGCGTTGATCGGTCGCTACCTGAGCGCCTGAGCGGTAGAATTGCGCCATTACCGGCGTTTTTCAGGCTTGTCCCGTTCATGAACACCCAGAGCATCATCGTTCCCAAGCTGTCCACCGTCCCGGCGCATGAAGCCCGCGCTCGCGCCATCCTGCGCTGGCTGGTGCGCGAAAAGGTCGTCGAAGAACAGCTGACTACCTGTGGCCGCACCGGCAACCGCATGGGCCATGCCCTGGCCGCAGGGGCGCGCAAGGTGGCCCTCCACCCGGAAAAACTGCCCTTCGACCAGCAGGTCAACGGCATGGAGGTGGTGCTCAAGCGCTGCATCTATACCCCCACCGAAGGTTTTCTCGAAGAAGCCGGTTGCCCGGAGTGCCGGCGCGAGGTGGGCGAGCCGCTGTTCGAAAGCCTGGAAGAGTGGACGCCGGCGGCGACCGACAACTTCACCTGCCCGCTGTGCGGCTTTGAAGATGACATCAATGGCTTCATTTACCTGCAGCCATGTGCCTTTTCCAACCTGGGGTTCATCTTCAACAACTGGGGCGAGGCCGGGTTTACCCAGGCCTTTCTCGACAGCTTTGCCGACTGGCTCGATCAGCCGGTGGCCGTGGTGCAGGTAAAAGTGCCACAAGGCTGACCGAAGGCCCTTATTTTGCATTGAGCGGCGCGCCCTGCATGAGTATAATGGCGCGCTTCCATTTTTCCCGCCCGGGAGCCCCCGCGATGCTGCGTATCAGCCAAGAAGCCCTGACCTTCGACGATATCCTCCTTGTACCTGGCTACTCCGAGGTACTGCCCAATGAAGTCAGTCTCAAGACCCGTTTGACCCGTGGCATCGAGCTGAACATTCCGCTGGTTTCCGCCGCCATGGATACCGTGACCGAAGCACGTCTGGCCATTGCCATGGCCCAGGAAGGCGGCATCGGCATCATCCACAAGAACATGACCATCGAACAGCAGGCCGGCGAAGTGCGCAAGGTCAAGAAGTTCGAGGCTGGCGTGGTCAAGGACCCGATCACCATCGAAGCCGACGCCACCGTGCGTGACCTGTTCGACCTGACCCGCCTGAACAACATCTCTGGTGTTCCGGTGCTGGCGAACGGCGACCTGGTCGGTATCGTCACCTCCCGTGACGTACGCTTCGAAACCCGCCTGGACGCCAAGGTCCGCGACGTGATGACCCCCAAAGAGCGTCTGGTCACCGTCCGCGAAGGCGCCGACAAGAACGAAGTCCGCGAGCTGCTGCACAAGCACCGCCTGGAAAAAGTCCTGATCGTCGACGACAAGTTCAACCTCAAGGGCATGATGACCGTCAAGGACATCGAAAAAGCCAAGGCCTACCCGCTGGCCAGCAAGGACGACCAAGGTCGCCTGCGCGTTGGCGCTGCGGTCGGCACCGGCAAGGACACCGGCGAGCGCGTTGCCGCCCTGGTTGCCGCTGGCGTTGACGTGGTGGTTGTCGACACTGCCCACGGTCACTCCAAAGGCGTGATCGACCGCGTTCGCTGGGTAAAGGAAACCTACCCGCAAGTGCAGGTGATCGGCGGCAACATCGCCACCGGCGCCGCAGCCAAGGCTTTGGCCGAAGCTGGTGCTGACGCCGTCAAGGTCGGTATCGGCCCGGGCTCCATCTGCACCACCCGTATCGTTGCCGGTGTCGGCGTGCCGCAAATCAGCGCCATCGCCAACGTCGCCGCCGCACTGGAAGGCACTGGCGTGCCACTGATCGCCGACGGCGGTATCCGCTTCTCCGGTGACCTGTCCAAGGCCATCGTTGCCGGTGCGTCCTGCGTGATGATGGGTTCGATGTTCGCCGGTACCGAAGAGGCCCCGGGTGAAGTCGAACTGTTCCAGGGCCGTTCCTACAAGGCCTACCGCGGCATGGGCTCGCTGGGTGCCATGGCACAGGCGCAAGGCTCGTCCGACCGTTACTTCCAGGACTCCTCGGCTGGCGCCGAGAAGCTTGTTCCTGAGGGTATCGAAGGCCGTGTGCCTTACAAGGGCGCCCTGGCCGCGATCATCCACCAGCTGATGGGCGGCCTGCGTTCGTCCATGGGCTACACCGGCAGCGCAACCATCGAAGAGATGCGCACCAAGCCGGAATTTGTACGCATCACCGGTGCCGGCATGGCCGAGTCCCACGTGCATGACGTGCAGATCACCAAAGAAGCCCCTAACTACCGCGTAGGCTGAGGCTTCCAGCAATACAAGCATGCGGGGCTGTCACGACAGCCCCGCGTCGTTTCCGATTTCCACTGACGAGATTGAGTCATGGCCCTCGACATTCACGCTCACCGCATCCTGATCCTCGATTTCGGTTCCCAGTACACCCAGCTGATTGCCCGCCGCGTGCGCGAAATCGGCGTGTACTGCGAACTGCACCCGTTCGACATGGACGATGAAGCGATCCGCGAATTCAACCCGCGCGGCATCATCCTCGCTGGCGGCCCCGAGTCGGTCCACGAAGCCAACAGCCCGCGCGCCCCGCAGGCCGTGTTCGACCTGAACGTACCGGTGCTGGGCATCTGCTACGGCATGCAGACCATGGCCGAACAGATGGGCGGCAAGGTCGAAGGCTCCGAGCTGCGTGAGTTCGGTTATGCCCGCGTAGACGTGGTCGGCAAGAGCCGCCTGCTCGACGGCATCGAAGACCACGTTGACGCCGACGGCGTGCTGGGCCTGGATGTGTGGATGAGCCACGGTGACAAGGTCACCCAGATGCCGGGCAACTTCCATGTACTGGCCAGCACCCCGAGCTGCCCGATCGCCGGCATGTTCGACGATACGCGCGGCTACTATGGCGTGCAGTTCCACCCGGAAGTGACCCACACCAAGCAGGGTGGTCGCATCCTGTCCCGCTTCGTGCAGGACATCTGCGGCTGTGAGGCCCTGTGGACCGCCTCCAACATCGTTGAAGACGCCATCGCCCAGGTGCGTGCGCAAGTCGGTTCGGCCAACGTCCTGCTGGGCCTGTCTGGCGGCGTTGACAGCTCGGTGGTTGCCGCACTGCTGCACCGCGCCATCGGCGACCAGCTGACGTGCGTATTCGTCGACAACGGCCTGCTGCGCCTGCACGAAGGCGACCAGGTGATGGCCATGTTCAAAGAGAACATGGGCGTCAAGGTGATCCGCGCCGACGCTGAAAAGCAGTTCCTCGACAACCTGGAAGGCGAAGCCGACCCGGAGAAGAAGCGCAAGATCATCGGCCGCACCTTCATCGACATCTTCGATGCCGAAGCCAGCAAGCTGGATAACATCCAGTTCCTTGCCCAAGGCACCATCTACCCGGACGTGATCGAGTCGGCTGGCGCCAAGAGCGGCAAGGCCCACGTGATCAAGTCGCACCACAACGTGGGTGGCCTGCCGGAGGAAATGAACCTCAAGCTGGTCGAGCCGCTGCGTGAACTGTTCAAGGACGAAGTGCGCAAGATCGGCCTGGAACTGGGCCTGCCGTACGACATGGTCTACCGCCACCCGTTCCCGGGCCCGGGCCTGGGCGTGCGCATCCTGGGTGAAGTGAAGAAGGAATACGCCGACATCCTGCGTCGCGCCGACCACATCTTCATCGAAGAACTGCGCAAGGCCGACTGGTACCACAAGACCAGCCAGGCGTTCGTGGTGTTCCAGCCGGTCAAGTCGGTGGGTGTTGTTGGCGACGGCCGTCGCTACGCTTGGGTTGTTGCCCTGCGTGCCGTCGAGACCGTGGACTTCATGACCGCGCGTTGGGCACACCTGCCATACGAGCTGCTGGAAACCGTCAGCGGCCGTATCATCAACGAAATCGAAGGCATCTCGCGCGTTACCTACGACGTGTCGAGCAAGCCGCCGGCCACCATCGAGTGGGAATAAGTTGAGCCAAGGGCGCCGCAAGGCGCCCTTGTTGTATCTGTCGCCTGTCCCGGCCCATTCCCGGGTAAACCCGCTCCCACAAAGTGCTGCACAAGCCTCAATGACTGTGCGGTCCCTGTGGGAGCGGGTTCACCCGCGAAGAGGCCAGCCCAGGCAAAACAACACTTCACTTAATCTTTCCCATTTGCAGGTGTATCGTATTCGCCCTTCATTGCCAGCCACTGCTGGCAGCTTGATTGCGCAGAACACGAGGTACCCGCACCGATGTCCTTCACCCGTCGACAAATGCTCAAGGGCCTCACCGGCCTGGTTGTGGTTGGCCTGGGCGCCGGTGGCGCGGCGCGTTACTGGCTGGGCAAGGTCGAAGACGACAACGCCGGGCATGACTACGAGCTGATCGCCGCGCCCTTGGACGTCGAGCTGGTGCCGGGCTTCAAGACCGAGGCCTGGGCGTTCGGCCCATCGGCCCCAGGCACCGAGTTGCGTGTGCGCCAGGGTACCTGGCTGCGGGTTCGCTTTATCAACCACCTGCCGGTGGAAACCACCATCCACTGGCATGGCATTCGCCTGCCGCTGGAAATGGACGGCGTGCCCTATGTGTCGCAACTGCCGGTAAAACCGGGCGAGTACTTCGACTACAAGTTCCGCGTGCCGGACGCCGGCAGCTACTGGTACCACCCGCATGTCAGCAGTTCCGAAGAGCTGGGGCGCGGCCTGGTCGGCCCGTTGATCGTCGAAGAGCGCGAGCCTACAGGGTTCCAGCACGAGCGCACGTTGAGCCTGAAGAACTGGCATGTGGACGAGCAGGGGGCCTGGCTGCCTTTCAGCATCCCTCGCGAGGCGGCGCGCAACGGCACCGCCGGGCGCTTGATCACCATCAATGGCCAGGCCGGCTCGGTTACCGAGCTGCCGGCCGGCCAGGTGGTGCGGGTGCGCCTGCTGAACCTGGACAACACCTGGACCTATCGCCTGAACCTCAAGGGCAACTGCGAGGCGAAAATCTATGCCCTGGACGGCAACCCGGTGACCCCGCGCCCCTTGGAAGACGAGTACTGGCTTGGCCCGGGCATGCGCATCTGTCTGGCCATACGTATTCCCCAAGCGGGTGAGGAGATCTCCCTGCGCGACGGTTTCGTGCGCCTGGGTACATTGCGTTCAGTGCCCAGTAACGACGCGGCGGGTGACTGGCCGCCAGCGCTGCCGCCCAACCCGATCGCCGAGCCGGACCTGGAGAATGCCGAAAAGCTCAACTTCAATTTCGAGTGGGCGGCCAGCGTCTCTGTCACCCCCAACCCGGACAAACCCTCGAGCATGTGGCAGATCAACGGACAGGCCTGGGATATCACCGACAAGACCTGCGCCGACCGCCCCATCGCCACGTTAAAAAAGGGCAAGAGCTACATCTTCGAGCTCAAGAACATGACCCAGTACCAGCACCCCATCCACCTGCACGGCATGAGCTTCAAGGTGATCGCCTCCAACCGTCACGACATCAAGGAACCGTGGTTCACCGACACCTACCTGCTGGGCAAGAACGAGCGCGCCCAGGTAGCGCTGGTGGCGGATAACCCGGGTACCTGGATGTTCCATTGCCACGTCATCGACCACATGGAAACCGGCCTGATGGCCGCGATCGCGGTGGTCTGATGCGTCCGCAGATCATCGATCGCAGCCGTGATCAGGAATTCATGCACCTGGCGCTGGCGCTGGCGGCCGAGGGCGCGGCCCTGGGCGAAGTGCCGGTGGGGGCGGTGCTGGTGCAGCATGGGCAGGTGATCGGCCAGGGGTTCAACCGGCCGATCATCGACAGCGACCCTAGTGCGCATGCCGAGATGGTGGCGATCAGGGCTGCAGCCAGGTCGGCCAGCAACTACCGGCTGCCCGGCAGCACCCTGTATGTGACCCTGGAGCCGTGCAGCATGTGTGCGGGGCTGATCGTGCATTCGCGGGTGATGCGCGTGGTATTTGGTGCGCTCGAGCCCAAGGCAGGCATTGTGCAGAGCCAGGGGCAGTTCTTCGGCCAGGGGTTCCTCAACCACAGGGTGATGGTGGAGGGCGGGGTGTTGGCGCAGGAGTGCGGGCAGATCCTCAGCGACTTCTTCAAGGCCCGCCGGGCCAAGGCTTGACCTGAACCGGCCTCTTCGCGGGCATGCCCGCTCCCACAGGAATATCTACTCCCTTGGGGCTGTGCTGTACCTGTGGGAGCGGGCGCGCCCGCGAAGAGGCCGGTGCAGGCCTACATCGGCGGCGACTGTTCCGCCGGCTTGGTCTTGTTGACCCCGGGCACATGCAGGTTGCCCTCGGCCACCTGGCCTTCGAGCTGTGGCTGGGTCACCCAGGTGAGGATGTCGTAGTAACGACGGATGTTGGCCACGAAGTGCACCGGCTCGCCGCCACGGGCATAACCGTATTTGGTCTGCCGATACCACTGCTTCTGCGACAGGCGCGGCAGCATCTTCTTCACGTCCAGCCACTTGTTAGGGTTGAGCTTCTCGCGCTTGGCCAGGGTTCGGGCGTCTTCCAGGTGGCCACTGCCGACGTTATAGGCAGCCAGGGCGAACCAGGTGCGGTCCGGCTCCTGGATACTGTCGTCCAGCTCTGCCTTGATCTTCATGAAGTACTTGGCACCACCCTGGATGCTCTGTTTCGGGTCCAGCCGGTTGGACACACCCATGGCCTGGGCGGTGCGCTGGGTTAGCATCATCAGGCCGCGCACGCCGGTCTTGGAGGTGACCTCCGGCTGCCACATCGATTCCTGGTAGCCGATGGCAGCCAGCAGACGCCAGTCCACCTGCTCGACCTTGGCGTAGCTCTTGAAGTGCTTTTCGTACTTGGGCAGGCGCTGTTGCAGGTGCTGGGCGAAGGTGTAGGCACCCACATAACCCAATACGTCGACATGGCCGTAATAACGGTCTTTCAGGCGTTGCAGGGTGCCGTTCTTCTGCGCCTTGTCGAGAAATTCGTTGATTTCGTTAAGCAGGCTGTTGTCTTCGCCCGCTGCCACTGCCCAGCGCTGGTCGCGGGTGTCGCCCACGTCGAAGGCCACGCGTACGTTGGGGAAGTACACCTGGTTCATCGCCAGCTCGTTGGAGTCGACCAGGGTCAGGTCGATCTGGCCTTCGTCGACCATGCGCAACAGGTCGACCACCTCCACGGCATCCGACTCTTCATAGTCCAGGCCAGGGTTCTGCTTTTTCAGCTCGGCCAGCAGGTCGGCATGGCTGCTGCCTTTGAGCACCATGATTTTCTTGCCGACCAGGCCCTTGGCGTTGGTCGGGCGGGGGCGGCCGTTGCGGTAGATGACCTGTGGGGTGACTTCCAGGTACGGGTGCGAGAATTTGGCCTGGGCCGCGCGCCGCTCGCTGCTGACCAGGCCGGCGGCTGCCAGCACCGGGCCGGAGGGCTTGCCGAGGTCATCGAACAGCTCATCGAGGTTGTCGGCAGTCTCGATCTCCAGCTTCACACCGAGATCGTCGGCGAAATGCTTGACCAGCTCGTACTCGAAACCGGTTTCGCCGTTGCGATCCTGGAAGTAGGTGGCCGGGCTGTTGCGGGTGATCACGCGCAGCACGCCATCCTCCTTCACGCGCTCGAGGGTGCTGGGTTTTTCAACGCAGGCACCGAGCAGCAGAAAGAGTCCGGTTGCGAAAAGCCATTTGGCGCAACGCTGGCGCAAAGCAGTGTGGGCGAACATAGGTTGCAGTATACGCAAAGGACCGGTTCAACCATATCTCGACAACGGTTAGCTTGTCTGGTAGCGCTTTCTGTGCAATGTCAGCGCCCTCGCTTGCCTGTAGGAGCGGCCTTGTGTCGCGATGGGGCGCGCAGCGGCCCCAAAATCTGAGTACCGGCACGAATTGCCGGGGCTGCTATGCAGCCCATCGCGACACAAGGCCGCTCCTACAGGGACTGTGTGCGGCGGGTGGATTTTTTTGACCCGAAAGTCCGGTTACGCCGCCCGGCAGCCGTGGCGTAGAGCGGGTGCCGAAAGCCATCGAATTAGGCTAGAATGCACGGCCTCTAAGCACACCCCTTCCTGAGGCTGTCCCGACGATGTTGATCCTGCGCGGCGCTCCTGCCCTTTCTGCCTTTCGCCACGGTAAATTACTCGAGCAACTGAGCCAGAAAGTCCCCGCTGTTACTGGTTTGTATGCCGAATTCGCCCACTTCGCCGATGTCGATGGCGAGCTGACCGCCGACCAGCAGCAGGTGCTGGGCCGTCTGCTCAAGTACGGCCCGAGCGTGCCGGTACAGGAGCCGACCGGCCGCCTGTTCCTGGTCGTGCCGCGGTTGGGCACCATTTCGCCGTGGGCCAGCAAGGCCAGCGACATCGCCCACAACTGCGGCCTGCAGTCGATCCAGCGCCTGGAGCGCGGTATCGCCTACTACGTAGCCGGCACCCTGAGCGACGCTGATGCCGCATTGATTGCTGCCGAACTGCACGACCGCATGACCCAGCGCGTGCTCGGCCAGCTGGAGCAGGCGTCCGACCTGTTCAGCCACGCCCAGCCCAAGCCGATGACCTCGGTGGACATCCTGGCCGGTGGCCGTGAAGCCCTGGCCCAGGCCAACATCGACCTGGGCCTGGCCCTGGCCGAAGACGAGATCGACTACCTGGTCGCGGCCTTCCAGAACCTTGCGCGCAACCCGAACGACATCGAACTGATGATGTTCGCCCAGGCCAACTCCGAGCACTGCCGCCACAAGATCTTCAACGCCAGTTGGGACATCGACGGCCAGGCTCAGGAAAAAAGCCTGTTCGGCATGATCAAGAACACCTACCAGATGCACAGCGAAGGCGTGCTGTCTGCGTACAAGGACAACGCCTCGGTCATCGTCGGTAACGTGGCCGGCCGTTTCTTCCCGAACCCTGAAACCCGCCAGTACGGCGCGGTGCAGGAGCCGGTGCACATCCTGATGAAGGTGGAAACCCACAACCACCCGACCGCCATCGCCCCGTTCTCCGGTGCCTCCACCGGCTCCGGCGGCGAAATCCGCGACGAAGGTGCTACCGGCCGTGGCGCCAAGCCCAAGGCGGGCCTCACCGGTTTCACCGTGTCCAACCTGCGCATTCCGGGCTTCGAGCAGCCTTGGGAGCAGGCCTACGGCAAGCCTGAGCGTATCGTCGACGCCCTCGACATCATGATCGAAGGCCCTCTGGGTGGCGCGGCGTTCAACAACGAATTCGGTCGCCCGGCCCTGACCGGTTACTTCCGTACCTTCGAGCAGGCCATCAACACCCCGCACGGTGAAGAAGTGCGCGGCTACCACAAGCCGATCATGCTGGCCGGTGGCATGGGCAACATCCGTGAAGACCACGTGCAGAAGGGCGAGATCACCGTCGGCGCCAAGCTGATCGTGCTCGGCGGCCCGGCCATGCTGATCGGCCTGGGCGGCGGCGCCGCTTCGTCGGTGGCGACCGGTGCCAGCTCGGCTGACCTGGACTTCGCCTCGGTACAGCGCGAAAACCCTGAAATGGAGCGCCGTTGCCAGGAGGTTATCGACCGCTGCTGGCAGCTGGGCGACAACAACCCGATCGCTTTCATCCACGACGTCGGCGCCGGCGGTATCTCCAACGCCTTCCCCGAGCTGGTCAACGACGGTGGCCGTGGTGGCCGCTTCGAGCTGCGTAACGTGCCCAACGACGAGCCGGGCATGGCCCCGCACGAAATCTGGAGCAACGAATCGCAAGAGCGTTACGTGCTGGCTGTCAGCGCGGTCGACTTCGAGCGTTTCCAGGCCATCTGCGAGCGTGAGCGTTGCCCGTTTGCCGTGGTCGGTGAAGCGACCGAAGAGCCGCACCTGACCGTAAGCGACAGCCACTTCGGCAACACGCCTGTGGACATGCCGCTGGACGTGCTGCTGGGCAAACCGCCGCGCATGCACCGTTCGGTTACCCGCGAAGCCGAGCTGGGTGATGACTTCGACCCGAGCGAGCTGGACCTGGACAACGCCGTCCAGCGCGTACTGAACCACCCGGCTGTGGCCAGCAAGAGCTTCCTGATCACCATCGGCGACCGCACCATCACCGGCCTGGTTGCCCGCGACCAGATGGTCGGCCCGTGGCAGGTACCGGTCGCCGACTGCGCCGTCACCGCCACCAGCTTCGACGTCTACACCGGTGAAGCCATGGCCATGGGCGAGCGTACCCCGCTGGCGCTGCTGGATGCCCCGGCGTCCGGCCGCATGGCCATCGGCGAAACCCTGACCAACCTGGCGGCCTCGCGCATCGAGAAGCTGTCCGACATCAAACTGTCGGCCAACTGGATGTCCGCTGCCGGCCACCCGGGTGAAGACGCCCGCCTGTACGACACCGTCAAGGCTGTAGGCATGGAGCTGTGCCCGGAGCTGGGCATTACCATTCCGGTCGGCAAAGACTCGATGTCGATGAAGACCAAGTGGAGCGATGAGGGCGGCGAGAAGAGCGTCACCTCGCCAATGTCGCTGATCATCACCGGCTTTGCCCCGGTCACCGACATCCGCAAGACCCTCACCCCTGAGCTGCGCATGGACAAGGGCGAAACCGACCTGATCCTGATCGACCTGGGCCGTGGCAAAAACCGCATGGGCGCCTCGATCCTGGCGCAGACCTACGGCAAGATCGCTGCCCAGGCACCGGACGTCGACGACGCCGAAGACCTCAAGGCCTTCTTCGCCGTGATTCAGGGCCTGAACGCCGACGGCCACCTGCTGGCCTACCACGACCGCTCCGACGGCGGCCTGGTCACCACCGTGCTGGAAATGGCCTTCGCCGGCCACTGCGGCCTCGACCTGCAACTCGACCCACTGACCGACAACCGCAAGGACGTCCCGGCCATCCTCTTCAACGAAGAGCTGGGTGCGGTCATCCAGGTTCGCCAGGATGCCACCCCGGACGTACTGGCACAGTTCAGCGCCGCTGGCCTGGGCGAAGAGTGCGTCGCGGTGATCGGCAAGCCGGTCAACAACGCCGAAGTGTCCATCAGCCTGAACGGCGAAGTGCTGTTCGACGACGACCGTCGCATGCTGCAGCGTCAGTGGGCCGAGACCAGCTACCAGATCCAGCGCCTGCGCGACAACGCTGACTGCGCCGACCAGGAATTCGACCTGCTGCTCGAGGAAGACAACCCGGGCCTGTCGGTCAAGCTGGGCTTCGACGTCAACGACGACATCGCCGCGCCTTACATCAAGAAGGGCGTGCGCCCGCAAGTGGCCATCCTGCGTGAGCAGGGCGTCAACGGCCAGGTCGAGATGGCAGCCGCCTTCGACCGCGCCGGTTTTGCCGCCATCGACGTGCACATGAGCGACATTCTGGCGGGCCGTGTCGACTTCGAGGCCTTCAAGGGCCTGGTCGCCTGCGGTGGCTTCTCCTACGGTGACGTGCTGGGTGCCGGTGAAGGCTGGGCCAAGTCGGCGCTGTTCAACGCCCGTGCCCGTGACGCCTTCCAGGCCTTCTTCGAGCGTACCGACAGCTTCGCCCTGGGCGTGTGCAACGGTTGCCAGATGATGTCCAACCTGCATGAGCTGATCCCGGGCACCGAGTACTGGCCGCACTTCGTGCGTAACCGCTCGGAGCAGTTCGAGGCACGCGTGGCCATGGTCGAGGTGCAGAAGTCCAACTCGATCTTCCTGCAGGGCATGGCCGGTTCGCGCATGCCAATCGCCATCGCCCACGGTGAAGGCCATGCCGAGTTCGCCAACGAAGCGGCACTGCTGGAAGCCGACCTGTCCGGTTGCGTGGCCCTGCGCTACGTCGACAACCACGGCAAGGTCACCGAAGCCTACCCGGCCAACCCGAACGGCTCGCCGCGTGGTATCACCGGCCTGACCAGCCGTGACGGCCGCGTGACCATCATGATGCCGCACCCGGAGCGCGTGTTCCGCGCCGTGCAGAACTCCTGGCGCCCGGATGAGTGGCAGGAAGATGCCGCGCTGATGCGTATGTTCCGCAACGCGCGGGTGTGGGTGAACTAAGACGTGTACAAGCTCGCCTTCTTCGTCCCCGCCAGCCACGTCGAAGTGGTCAAGGCCGCCGTGTTCGCTGCGGGTGGCGGGCGCATCGGTGACTATGACCACTGCGCCTGGCAAACCCTGGGCCAGGGCCAGTTCCGCCCGTTGGACGGCAGCCAGCCGTACCTCGGGCAAACAGGCCAGGTCGAGGTGGTGGAGGAGTGGAAGGTAGAGCTGGTGGTGGCTGACGACCTGATTGCCCAGGCCGTCGCTGCGCTCAAGCAGAGCCACCCGTACGAGACGCCAGCCTATGAGGTCTGGCGGCTCGCCGAGTTCTAGACGGCATCAAGGCCATCGCCGGCAAGCCAGCTCCCACAGGGATATCAGCATTTTCGGATCCTGTGATATCCCTGTGGGAGCTGGCTTGCCGGCGATAGGGCCCTGTCAGCCAGCCACAATCTCCTTGCCTTGCTCAGGCTGCTTCAACATTCCACAAGCCAGCAACCCCACCTCGAACAGCACCCACATCGGCACCGCCAACATCGTCTGCGAAAACACATCCGGTGGCGTCAGGATCATCCCCACCACAAAGCACCCGACGATCACATAGGGCCTGCTGCGCCGTAACGTGGCCACATCGGCCAACCCCACCCAGACCACGATGAACGTCGCCACCGGGATCTCGAACGCCAGCCCGAACGCCAGAAACAGCGCCAGGATAAAGTCCAGGTACTGGCTGATATCGGTCATCATCGCCACGCCCTCCGGCGTCACGCTGGCAAAGAAACCGAACATCATCGGGAAGACCAGGAAAAACGCAAACGCCATGCCGGCATAGAACAGCACGATGCTCGACACCAGCAGCGGCAGGGCAATGCGCCGCTCACGGCGGTACAGCCCCGGCGCCAGAAAACCCCAGGCCTGGTGCAGCAGCAGCGGCATGGCCAGGAACACTGCACACATTGCGGTCAGCTTGAACGGCGTCAGAAACGGCGAGGTTACGCTGGTGGCGATCATGCTGGCGCCTTCTGGCAAAAAGCGCCGCAGCGGTTCGGATATGAGCGTGTACAACGTCTGGGCGAAGGGGAACAGGCCGGCGAACACCAATGCCACCAGTGCCAGGCAACGCACCAGGCGTTTGCGCAGGTCCCGCAGGTGTTCGGTCAGCGGCATGCTGGCCGCCGGGTCCATGGCAATACTCATGAGGCGTGTTCCTTGGGGGCGGTGACCGTTGCGGCATCATTGGCTGGCGCCGTGTTCAGGCTGATGCCTTGGCGGATTTCCTGTTCCAGGCGCTGCAACGGTGCGCTGTCGAGGTTTGGCAACTCGATTTCGCGCTCTACCTGCGTGCGCAAGGCGTGCATGGCCCGGCGCGCCTGGCCCAGGCCGCGCCCGAGGGTGCGCGCTGCCACCGGCAGGCGCTCCGGGCCCAGCACCAGCAGCGCGACGACGCCAACCAGCAGCAGCTCGCTGAAGCCTACCTCGAACATCAGGCCTGACGGTCCGCTTGAGGCTGCTGCGTGGCCTGGCCGGTCAGCGGGGCCTGTTGCTGAACCTGCGCCTGGCCAGGTGCGTTGGCGTCAGCGTCGCCGCCCATGGACTTGCGAAAACCCTGGATCGCCTCGCCCACATCGCTGCCCAGGCCCTTGAGGCGCTTGGTACCAAACAGCAGAAATACGATCAGCAGTACGATCACCAGTTGCCAGATTCCAATGCCACCCATTGCGACCACTCCTGTAAGGTCATGAAAAGGAAGGGCAATCCTGCCTCGTGTAGATGACGTGCACATGACGAACGGGCATTGCCATCTACCTGCAACACGCCGCGTGTTGACTGGCGTCTTTATTGCGCGAGCGAGGCACGCACGGATGGGTGGCAGGCAACAGCAGGGTGCGGCCCTGTTGATGGTGATGGTGGTGCTGGCAATGCTGGCGGCGGGCATGGCCTGGCTGGTGGAAGATGGCCGACGCCAGGTGGATGAAGTGCGCCTGCTGCACCAGCGGGTGCAGACGCGGGCCATGGAGCAGGCTGGCCTGGCCTATGCCGAGCAGGCCCTGCGCGACCCCGCCTGGCGACTTAGCCCGCTGTTTTGGCAGGCCTTGCGTGGGCAGCCGCTGAACTACGATTTTGGCGCCGGTCAGGCGCAACTGCGGGTGCGCGACCAGCACACCTGCTTCAACGTCAATGCGCTGCTGGGGGCCGATGGCGAGCGTGCCGAACGCCAGTTGCGCTACCTGCTAGGCGACGACATGGCTGCCGAGCGCCTGGTCGATGCGCTGGCCGACTGGCTCGACACCGATAGCGACACCCGCCTGCAGGGCGCCGAAAGCGCACAGTACCTGCGCCAGCAACCACCGCGCCTGGCGGCCAACCAGCCGATGCTCGATACCAGCGAACTGAACCTGCTGCTGGAGCCCGACGCCGGCCGCCAGGCGCGTTACCCGATGCTGTGCGCCTTGCCCCAGGTCACCGGCTGGCGCCTGAACGCCAATGCGCTTGGGCTGGAGCACCTTCCGTTACTGGAGGCGCTGTACGAAGGGCGCTATTCGCGGTCGTTGCTCAGCCGCATCATCAGCGGGCGGCCAGCGTCGGGGTACGTGGATGCAGCCGCGTTGCGCCAGGCGCTGGGGGCGGTGGATGACGAAACGTTTGAACGGCTGAGTGAGGGTTTGCTGCTCAACAGCGGGTACTTTCTGCTGCAGCTGTCGTTCGAGGAAGAGGGGCGGGTGATGCGCAGCGAATTCCAGGTGGAGGCGCTAGGGGTGGTGCAATGGCATGCCCGGGTGCCGGCGCAGCAAGTGCGGGTGCGTAGCCGGGAGCCGGTGGCCTGGTAAGGCTTGCTATTGCTGGGGCTGCTGTGCAGCCCATCGCGACGCAAGGCCGCTCCTACAAGGGATCGCGTACCCCCTGTAGGAGCGGCCTTGTGCCGCGAATGGGCCGCAAAGCGGCCCCCGTGCACAGGTCGATCAGGCAGTGCCGATCTCGCCGCCATCATTGCGCTGGATCACTACCGTCGAAGCCCGCGGCCGAACGGTGGCACCAGCTGGGGTCGGATCAGTGGCCTTGTCGGTATACGGCCAGTTCCCTGGGTGCTGAATGTTGACGAACAGCGTCTTGTTGTCCGGGGTAAAGGCAATCCCGGTCACTTCGCACTCATTCGGCCCAACAAAGAAGCGGCGCAGGTCCACCTGGTTCTGTGCGTTCACCGGCACCTGCTTGCCAGTGGCGTCCACCAGGTCGGTAGGGATCACTGCCAGCAACTGGTCGTTGGTGTAATCGGTGAGGGTGCTCTCGCCGTTGTCGGTCTCGAACCACAACACGCCGCGGCTATCGAAGCTCATGCCGTCGGGGCTTGCGAACTGGTTCAGTTCGGTCAGGCCGGAACGGTTGATGTCGGCAGTACCGGCGGCGTTTGCGCCGAACACGAAGATGTCCCAGGTAAAGCTCAACTGGTCGTCGCTGTCATGCCAGCGAATGATGTGGCCGTGGCGGTTAGGGCCGCGCGGGTTGGCCGCGTCGACCTTTTCCGGGGTGCGTGCGCTGTTGTTGGTCAGGGTCAGGTAGACATCGCCGTTCAGCGGGTTGACCGTCGTCCATTCCGGGCGGTCCATCGGTGTTGCGCCCACAGCATCGCCGGCACCACGTGTGTTGAGGATGATGCCTGGCAGGTCACCATACAGCGCACCCAGGGTACTGCCGCCCGTGGTGGCAGTGGCCACGTCCAGCAGCAGCCATACGCCGGTGCCATCGGCATTGAAGCGCGCCACATAGAGCTTGCCCTGGTCCAGGTACTTGGCGCCGGTGGCCAGGCGGTCGGCCGGATTGGCGTCGGCTGCGTCCCACACGGCGGTGGACACCCACTTGTACAGGTACTCGTTGTTCGAGTCGTCACCCATGTACCACACCAGCGGCTTGCCGGCGACTGGCAGGCCTGGGGCGCAGCCCTCGTGGCGGAAGCGGCCCAGCGCGGTGCGCTTGGTGGCCAGGGTGCTGCTGTTGTACGGGTCGATCTCGACGATGTAGCCGTAGGTGCTGGCTTCGTTGCGGTAGTCGTCGGTGGCGCTGGCGCCCTTGACGGTGACGTCGAAACGGGCGAACTCGTCGGCCACCTCGGTGCTGTCACCGGCAGCGCTTTCCCACTTGTACTGGCCGCTGGAGGTGCCCACGCCAATGCGGCGCTGGTCTTCAGGGCGGGTGCCCTTGTTGACGAAGATGCCCGGCCAGTTCTCTTCACAGGTCAGGTAGGTGCCCCACGGGGTGTAACCGTTGCCGCAGTTGTTGTTGGTACCGCGGCAGTGGGTACCGGCGGCGGAGTACTTGGTCTTGACGTGGTCGGTGCCGCGCAGCGGGCCGGTGATTTCCATGCGCGAAGCCGTGGTGAAGCGGCGGTTCAGCGGGTCGTTGTCGACCACCTGCCAGCGGCCGCTGACTTTCTGCAGGCGCACCACGCCAGCCCCGTGGGCATTGATTTCCTTGCGCACCTCCTCGACCGGGCGCTTGCCGTTGACATCGGTGGTCGGGCCGGCCGGGTGCAGGGCGGCGGCGTCGATGTACTCGAAGTTGATCGCCAGCAGGCCGTCTTCCGAGCTGCCGTTGATGGGGAAGAAGTGCATGCCGTCATGGTGCATGCCCATGGCGTTGGCCTGGTCGGTCGAGGTGTTGCTGCCGTCGGGCTTCCACGGGTTGGCGTTGCTGTTCAGCGGCGTGCCCCAGGGCGCCAGCACGTAGGCGCTGTAGCCGGCGGCAACCACACAGGCGTCGGTGCGCGAGCCCGGGATGGACTGGAAGCCCAGTGCCAGTTTCGGCACTTCTGGCTCGGTGACAGGCGGCTCGGTCACCGGTGGCTCGGTGACCGGATCATCGTGATCGGAACCACCCCCGTCGAAGCAGCCTGTCAGGCCGGTACCGGCGATCATGGCGATGGCGGCGCCCAGGCTGCCGCGCATCACGCTGCGGCGGCTCAGGTAGGCGTCCATGACGTTGGCCATCGGCATATTGCCGCTTTGGTTCCGGTCCAGGTTGTCGCCGGTATCTCGACTCATCAGGGTGTCCTTGTAGTGGCTGAGTTAGAGGAACCCGCGACTTTAGGGGGGAAATATGATGATTGATTGGCAGAAATGTTAAGGGGTTTTTAAAACGACTCGCTCTTAGAGGGGCTTCTGACAGATCAATTTGGAATTGCTGTCGGATTTCTGCCATCAAACTGTAATGCCAACGCCGCAACATCCGGATCCCGGAATGAATGTGGAAAAGGATGGCAGGTGCGATGGCGAGCAGTGTGCACAGGCGCGAAGTGATTGGCTGGATGGGTGTCGGGGCATTGGCACCGCTGCTCGGCGCCTGTTCTGCCTTCCCTGGGCAGCAGGGCGGCAACGCCCGGCTCGACCTGTTGTACGTGGCCGATACGCTCGATGCCCGCCAACCCGGCCAGGCCGTGGTGCCAGCGACCCGCCTGGGGCCGGTCAGCCACTTGGGCCGCGCGCCGTGGATGACTGGCAGCAGCGCCAGCCTTGCCTACCCGCAACTGGCACCGCTGCTAGATGCCAGCCAGGCAACAGCAGCCCAGCTCGGCGGCTACGCGGTGCTAGCCGCCCTGCTGGAGCAACTGCGCGGCGAGGCCGGCGCAGGCAACAGCCTGACCCTGGAGAATGGCCAGGGCTGGAACGGCAGTGGCCTGGCTTACCTGACCCAGGGCGAAAGCGGGGTGCAGGGCAGCCAACTGCTGGGCATCGAAGCGCGGGTCAGCAGTGACGAGCGTGTGCTGTGGCCACAACGCAGCGCCGGCCTTTATCGCCAGGCGGGTGCAGTTTCCCTCGGTGCCGGCCTGGCTGACGGGCAACGCCAGGCCCTGGGCCTGGAGGCCTTGCACGTCTTCGAACGCGGCGGCGCCCGGGTTGCCGTGGTCGGCGTGACCGACCCCTATGCCCAGGACCAGAAGGCCTCCCTCAAACAGTGGTACCAGTCACTTCAGCCGGTCTTCGAGCAGGCCCGGCGCGAGGCCGACCTGGTGGTGGCCCTGGCCGATGTCGGCACCGGCCCCGGCCTTTGGCTGGCCGAGCGGTTGCCACAAATCGATGTGCTGTTGTGCGCCCGTGGCCAGGACCTGTGGCCGGCGCCCGTCGAGGTAACCCAGGCCAGTGGTCGCCGGGTACCGGTGCTGTTCGCCGGTTGTCGGGGCAGTGGTGCCTTCCGCCTGCGCTGCCAGCGCGTGGCCGGGCTGTGGCAGTTCGAAGGGCGTTTCTTCCCGGCGTTTGAACAACAACTGGCGCCTGCCGCGCAACTGCGTGTCGGGCCATTGCAGGCAGAACTGCGCCAGCAACGTGCCGGCCATGCGGCGTGGCTCGATCAACCGCTGGCCCGCGCGCCACAGGCCTTGTGGCGCCGCGATACCCGTGGCGGCAGTTGGGACCGCCTGCTGCATCAGGCCTTGGCCGATGACAGCAGCATGCCCGTGCTGCTGCCCGGCCTGCGTTACGACTACCCGCTGCCCGCCGGGGCGTCGATCACACGCGAACACCTGATCAGCCTCACCGGTGGCTACCCGGCGCCGGTGGTCGAAGCGCCGGCCCGGCAGGTGGAGCAAGTGCTGGAGAACGCTGCAGAGCAGCTGTTCGGCGACCCGCTGCTGCTGGACAACAGCCAGGATTTGCCACGCTGGCAGGGCCAGGCCTGGCGGGTCAGTTATAGCCCGCAAGGCAAGCGCATCACTGGGCTGGAGCCGGTGCAGGGCCTGTGCCGCACCTTCGGCCTGCAGTTTGAAAGCCAGGCTGGCGAACCCCTGTGGCAGCGGGTCGAAGCCTGGCTTGCCCAGCAGCGTAGCGACTGGCAACTGGCGCCGCTGCAACTGCCCGAAGTGCGTTACGTGCAGGGGCACCCGGGCTGGCACCCACGGCAGTTGGCCTCGTGATACGCGCCTCGCGCTTTTTCACCGGCGCTGGTTTGACCCTGGCGGGTTGGCTGGCCGCCCAGTGCGTGCTGCAACTCAGCCGCCAGCCGCAACCGGCCATGGCGCCGGCGGCGGTCGCCAGCCCGCTGCCGGGGCTGATGGTCGGCAACTGGCAAGCGCCCGTCGACGACGGCGCCATCGCCATTACCCGCCTGCCATTGCACTACCTCGGTGGCCTCAGGGCGCAGCCGCTGTCTTCCAGCGTGGTGGTGCTGCGCTACGGCGAGCAGGTCCGCACCCTGGCCCGCGGTCAGCGCCTGGCGCCGGGGATCGTGCTGCAGGACATCGACACCGATGGCCTGATTTTCAACAACCAGGGGCGGCGTGAGCGCCTGCCCTGGCCGCCACGCCCCGCCGTGACCGGCTTCAAGCGGCAAGGATGAACGATGCCTGTTAGATACTGCGTGGCCGCCGTGCTGAGCCTGGCCCTGGCCACAGGCCTGCCAGAGGCCCGCGCCGAAGAGCCGGTGTTCGATGAAAACGGCACGCCGATGTACGAGGTGAACTTCGTCGACACCGAACTGGGCGAGTTCATCGACAGCGTGTCGCGCATCACCGGCACCACCTTCATCGTCGACCCTCGGGTCAAGGGCAAGGTCACCGTGCGCACCGTCGACCTGCACGACGCCGATGCCATCTACGACATCTTCCTGGCGCAGTTGCGCGCCCAAGGCTACGCCACCGTCGACCTGCCCAACGGCAGCGTGAAGATTGTCCCTGACCAGGCCGCGCGCCTGGAACCGGTGCCGGTGGAGGCGGGTGGGCAGCAGGGCGAAGGCAGTGACAGCGTGGCGACGCGGGTATTCAACGTGCGCAACGCCGCCAGCGAGCAGGTGCTGGGCATCCTCAAACCGCTGATCGACCCACGGGTCGGGGTGATCACACCGTACCCGGCGGCGCACCAGTTGGTGGTGACCGACTGGCGCAGCAACCTGGACCGTATCGCCAGCCTGCTGCGCCAGCTCGACCGCCCCCAGGAAGCACCCGGCAGCGGCAGTACCCAGGTCATCTACCTGCGGCACGCCAACGCAGGTGAAGTGGTCAAGGTGCTGCGCGGGCTTGGTCAGGAAGGCATGGCGCCAGCTGAAGGCGCAAGCGAAGGGGAGGGCAAGGACAAGCCGGTGATGGCCGCCGCCGGTGGCCCGGGCATTCGCCTGGAGTACGAAGAAGGCACCAACGCCGTGGTCATGGTCGGCACCGACAGCGAGCTGGCGGCCTACCGCAGCATCGTCGAACAGCTGGACATCCGCCGTGCCCAGGTGGTGGTGGAGGCCATCATCGCCGAGGTGTCCGACAGCAGCGCCCAGGAGCTGGGCGTGCAATGGCTGTTTGCCGACGAAAAATTCGGCGCCGGCATCGTCAACTTCGGCAGCAACGGGGTGAATATCGCCAATATTGCCGGGGCTGCTGCCGGTGGCGACAACGAGGCGCTTGGCGACCTGTTGTCCGCGACCACCGGCGCCACGGCGGGCATCGGCCATTTCGGCGGCGGGTTCAACTTTGCCATGCTGGTCAATGCGCTGAAGGGCAAGAGCGGCTTCAACCTGCTGTCCACGCCGACCCTGTTGACCCTGGACAACGCCGAAGCGTCGATACTGGTCGGCCAGGAAGTGCCCTTCGTTACCGGCTCGGTCACGCAGAACAACGCCAACCCGTACCAGACCATCGAGCGCAAAGAGGTCGGGGTAAAACTGCGCATCAAGCCGCAGATCAACATCGACAACAGCGTGCGCCTGGACATTGTCCAGGAAGTGTCGTCGATCGCCGAGTCCAGCGCGGCCAGCGACGTGATCACCAACAAGCGCGAGATCAAGACCAAGGTCATGGTCGAAGACAATGGCCTGGTCATCCTCGGCGGCCTGATCAGCGACGAGTTGAGCACCAGCAACCAGCGCGTGCCGCTGCTCGGTGATATCCCTTACCTGGGCCGGCTGTTCCGCTCCGATGCCAGCAAAAACACCAAGCAGAACCTGATGGTGTTCATCCGCCCGCGCATTCTGCGGGACGGGCCGAGCCTGGCCGGGCTCAGCGAAGACAAATACCGCACCCTGCAGCAGACCACACCGCTGCAACTGCCGGACCTTGCAGAGGGCACGCCGCTGTTGCAGGTGTTCCCCTCCAGCCGCGCACGCCTCGAAGGCGGTGCCTGGTGATGTTGCCGTATCGCCAGGCACGCCAGAGCGGGGTGGCCATGACCACCACGGAGCACGGCTGGCAGCTATGGCTGCGGCCCGACGCCGACAGCGCCCAGGTGCAGGAGCTGCTGCGGGTACATGGCCAGCCCTGCATGCTCCAATACCTGGAACCTGCCGTGTTCGACGAGCGCCTCGGCCAGCTGTACCAGGCTGGCGATGGCGCCACTGAAGCGCTGATTGAAGGCATCGGCGACCAGGTCGACCTGGACAGCCTGATGAGCGAGATGCCGCAAGTCGAAGACCTGCTGGAAAGCGATGACGAAGCCCCGGTCATCCGCCTGATCAATGGCCTGTTCGGCCAGGCGCTGCGCCTGCGCGCCTCGGACATCCACATCGAAACCTTCGAGCAAAGCCTGGTGGTGCGCCTGCGCGTCGATGGCCACCTGCGCGAAGTGCTGCGCCCGCCGCGTGCGCTGTCGGCCATGCTGGTGTCGCGGATCAAGGTCATGGCACGCCTGGATATCGCCGAGAAGCGCCAGCCCCAGGACGGCCGTATTACCCTGCGTGCGGCAGGGCGCGAGGTGGATGTGCGGGTTTCGACCCTGCCCGGCATCCATGGCGAGCGCGTGGTGATGCGTGTGCTCGACAAGCAGGCCAGCTTGCTGGCGCTGGGCAACCTGGGCATGCCGCCAGCGGTGTTGCAGGGCCTGCGCAGCTGCCTGGCGCGGCCCAACGGTATCGTGCTGTCCACCGGCCCGACCGGTTCGGGCAAGACCACCACCCTGTACGCCAGCCTCAACAGCCTCAACGATGGTAGCCGCAACATCCTCACCGTCGAGGACCCGGTGGAGTACGCCATCGCCGGCATTGGCCAGACCGCCATCAATCCGCGTGCAGGGCTGACCTTCGCCAGTGGCCTGCGCGCCATCCTGCGCCAGGACCCGGACGTGATCATGCTCGGCGAAATCCGTGACCAGGAAACCGCGCAGATCGCCGTGCAGGCCAGCCTGACCGGGCACCTGGTGCTGTCCACCCTGCACACCAACAGTGCCGTGGGTGCGGTGACCCGCCTGCGCGACATGGGCATCGAGCCGTTTTTGATCGCCTCGTGCCTGCGCGGTGTGCTGGCCCAGCGCTTGGTGCGACGCTTGTGCAGTTGCGCCGTGGCGCAGCCGCTGCAAAGTGCCGAGCGTGACCTTTGGCCAGAACTGACGGCGCTGGGCAGCACCTACCACGCGGTCGGCTGCGAGCAGTGCCAGGGTAGCGGCTATGTCGGGCGCTTGGGGCTTTACGAATTCATCGAACTGGATGCCGGGCTGATCGGCCTGCTGTATGACGGCGCCAGTGAACTGGCCATGCAGGACTACCTGGCCGAACGCCGGCAGAGCCTGGTCGCAATGGCCAGCGACTGCCTGGCCCGTGGCGAGACCAGCCTGGCCGAAGTGCTGCGCGTGGTGCAGGGCTAAGGTATGCCGACCTATCGCTACCTGGCCGTCGACCTCGCCGGCAAGACCCGCAAGGCCAGCCTGCAGGCTGACAGTGAACGCCATGCGCGCCAGTTGCTGCGCGATCAGGGGCTGTTTGCCCGCCAGTTGCAGCGCCAGGACAGCGGTAATCGGCAACCCCGGCGCCAGCGTTTGAGCCGTGCCCAGCTGTGTGAACTGACCCGTCAGCTGGCCACATTGACCGGTGCCGGCATCCCCTTGGTCGATGCCTTGGGCACCCTTGAGCGCCAGTTGCGTCAACCTGCCCTGCACAATGTGCTGGTGGCCCTGCGCGGCTCCCTTGCCGAAGGCCTGGGCCTGGCCCGCAGCCTGGCGCGCCAGGGGGCGCCATTCACTGGCTTGTACTGCGCGCTGGTCGAGGCCGGCGAACGTTCCGGGCGCCTGGCCCAGGTGCTGACCCGGCTGGCCGACCACCTGGAGCAGGTGCAGCGGCAACAACACAAGGCGCGTACTGCGCTGATCTACCCCACTGTGTTGATGGGCGTATCGCTTGCCGTGGTCATCGGCCTGATGACCTTTGTCGTGCCCAAGCTCACCGAACAGTTTGCCCATGCCGGGCAAGGCCTGCCGCTGATCACCGCGTTGCTGATCGGCCTGAGCCAAGGGCTGGTGCAGGCCGGGCCCTGGTTGCTGGGGCTGGTGCTATTGACGGGTGGGCTCGGCACCTGGCTGCTGCGCAAGCCGCACTGGTGCCTGCGCCGCGACCAGTTGCTGCTGCGCCTGCCGCGTATCGGCAGCTTGTTGCAGGTGCTGGAAAGCGCACGCCTGGCGCGCAGCCTGGCGATTCTCAGCGGCAGCGGCGTGGCCCTGCTCGAAGCCTTGCAAGTGGCCACCGAAACCGTCGGCAACCGGCGTATCCGCCTGGCCATGGAGCAGGTGCGCCAGCAAGTGCAGGGCGGCACCAGCCTGCACCGTGCGCTGGATGCCAGCCAGCAATTCCCGCCGCTGCTGGTGAACATGGTCGGCAGCGGCGAGGCCAGCGGCACCCTGGCCGACATGCTCGAGCGCGTGGCCGACGACCAGGAGCGTGGCTTTGCCCGCCAGGTGGATACCGCCATGGCGCTGTTCGAACCCCTGATGATCCTGGTGATGGGGGCCGTGGTGCTGTTCATCGTGCTGG
Source organism: Pseudomonas putida S13.1.2 (assembly GCF_000498395.2). Lineage (NCBI taxonomy): Bacteria > Pseudomonadati > Pseudomonadota > Gammaproteobacteria > Pseudomonadales > Pseudomonadaceae > Pseudomonas > Pseudomonas putida. Next base: position 3,858,718 of record NZ_CP010979.1, on the reverse strand, counting down.
CGGTGCTGCTGCCGATCATGCAACTCAACCAGGGCCTGCAACTGTGAATACAAGGAGTACTGCCATGCAGCATCAACGTAACCGCCAGCGCGGTTTCACCCTCATGGAAATCATGGTGGTGATCTTCATCATCGGCCTGCTGATTGCCGTGGTCGCGCCCAGCGTGCTGGGCAATCAGGACAAGGCCATGAAGCAGAAGGTAATGGCCGACCTGGCCACCCTGGAGCAGGCGCTGGACATGTACCGCCTGGACAACCTGCGCTTTCCCAGCACCGAACAGGGCCTGGCCGCACTGGTGAAAAAACCGAGCCAGGAGCCCCTGCCACGGGCCTGGCGCAGTGACGGCTATGTGCGTCGCCTGCCCCAGGACCCGTGGGGCACCCCGTATCAGTACCGCATGCCCGGTGAGCATGGCCGGGTCGATGTGTACTCGCTGGGCGCCGATGGCCAGCCGGGCGGCGAAGGCCAGGATGCCGACCTGGGTAACTGGGCGCTGTAAGGGTGCGCCGTCAGCGTGGCTTCAGCCTGATCGAATTGCTGGTGGTGCTGGCCATCGCCGGGCTGATGACAGGCCTGGCAGTGGCCGGGCTCGGCAGCGGCCAGGCCCGTGTCGATCAGGCCCTGCAACGCCTGGCCAGCGAAACCCGCGCCCAGGCGGCGCTGGCCCGGCATGCCGGGCAACTGCGTGGGCTGCGCTGGAATGGCCAACGCCCGGAGTTCGTGCGGCGTGAGGGCAGTGCCTGGGTGGCCGAAGCGGTCGGGCTTGGCGACTGGCCCAAGGGCCTGCACCCGGACTGGCCCGCCAGCCCGCAGCCCCACGTGCTGTTCACCCCGCATGGCTGGTCACGGCCGGGCAGCGTGCGCTGGCGCTGGGCCGATGGCAGCCAGCAATGGGCTTGGGGCCGCGATGGGCGCTTGCAGGTGGCGGTTGCGCCATGAAGCAACGTCAGCGTGGCTTCACTTTGCTGGAGGTAACGGTGGCCCTGGCGATCGCCGCCGTGCTGGCGGTGATCACCAGCCAGGTCCTGCGTCAGCGCCTGGCCGTGCAGGACAACCTGCAACAACATCGCCTTGGCCTATTGTGTGCGCGCGAACTGCAAACCCGTTTTGCCGTCGAGCAATTCTGGCCTTCTGCCAACCAGGTGAAGGGTGAACTGAGCCAAGGTGGCCAGCCGTGTCATTGGCAACTGCAATTGCGCCGCACTGGCGTGCGCGACCTGCGCCGTGGCGAACTGCAACTGTTCGCCGACCGCGACCAGCGCGTGCCACTGGGCCAGTACACCGTGTTTCTGGAGCGCCCATGATCTGGCTCACACCACTGATGGCTTGCACGCCCGCTCCCACAGGTTGCCCATACAGCGGCCAGTACCGGGTTCGGCCTGTAAGGCACCGTCAGGCAGGCCTGACCCTGATCGAACTGATGGTCGCCCTGGCCCTGACTGTCCTGCTCGGCATCATGCTCGCTGCGTTGGTCAATGGCTGGCTGAAAGTGCGCGAGCGCCTGCAGGTGACCACCCAGGAAACCTCGGTGCTGGACTTCTGCCTGGCCCTTGAACGGCGTTTCGACAGCCCGGTGCTGCGCCGCGTCTACGACCAGCGTCTGCCCCTGGCCAGCCGCTGGCTGGACTGGCAACCGGCAAGCAACCAGTTGCAGTGGGTTGCCACCACCGGCCTGCCAGAAGCCGAAGGCGGCTCGCGCCTGCAACGCCAGCGCTTGCGCTTCGAGGCCCGTGAGCAGCGCTTGCTGCTGGAAAGCTCGGCCGACCTGTACGCCGCCGCCGCGCCGCGCTGGGTGCAGCGTGAGCAACTCGACCGGGTCGGGGCCATGAATATCCTTTATTACCAGGGCGGCCGCTGGCTGGCCTGGCCTTCTGACCAACCGGCGCACCCCGGCCGTGGTGTGCGCCTGGAACTGCAGCGTGACGGAGCACCCTATGTCTGCACCTTCGCCCTCCCGTGGGGGCGCTCATGAAGTTTGAATGGCGACAGCGTGCACCTGCTCAACCGTGGTTGTTGTTGCGCCCAGGTGTTGTCTGGCACTGGGCGTTGGCGGAGGGCGGCATCGTGCAAAGCCAGGGGCAGGGTGAGCCACCGGCGCACCTGCAAGCCCGGGTAGCCCTGATTCTGCCTGCCGAGGCCTGCAGCGTCTTCCACGTGCCCGCCCCACCCGGGCTCAAGCGGGCGGAGTGGCCGCTGTTGCTGGAAGACCGCTTGCTGCAACCGCCGGACGAGGTCACCTGCGCTTGCCTGGCCCGTCCACCCGGGCACCTTCGCTTGCTGGTGGTGGCGCGTCAGCAACTGGACGGCTGGCGCAGGCAGTGTGCCGCATGGGGCCGGCAGGTAGAGCGTTGCTGGGCGGAGCTGCAATTACTGCCTGGGCCTGGGGCAGGCACTGCCTGGCATTGGCAGCGCACGCCCGGCTTGTCCTTGTACAAAGGGCTGGCCGAGGACGAGCAGGAGCATTGGCTGGCATGGCCGCACGCGCTGGGTGAGGCGCCGCAGCAACCGTGGGCACACCTGCAAAGCGTGCCCCTGAGTGGCAACTGGCCAAGCGCGCTGGCGCCGCTCGACGCGATGCCCGGCCTGTTCGAGCGTGCTCGCAAGGCACCTTCGTTGCCCGTCGTTTCACGCCCCCAGCAACGCCTGTTGGCCACCTGCCTGATACTGGCGGCAGTCTGGAGCGGGCTGTGGTTGAGTCAGCAGTGGCGTCAGGCACAACTCTGGCGCGCCCAGGTGTTTGCCGTGACGGGTGAGCAGGCCAGCCCACGGCATGCCTCGCAGGCGCTCAAACGCCTGCGGGAAAGCGAGCTTCAACAGCAAGTACGCACCCGCCAGCTCGAAGACTTGCAGGCAGCCTTGCAGGCCTGGCTGCGTGATCACCCCGGCTGGCGCCTGCAAGCGGTGCGCTTCGATGGCCAGCGCTGGCACCTGCGGCTAGAAGGCGACGGCGCCACGCCACCCTGGCAAGACATGGCCAACGCTGCCGGTGCTGCCGTACAGGTACAAGGTGGCGAAGTGGTGTTCGACTTGGGAGCCGCCGCATGAACCAGGACTGGATGCAGCGTCATCGGTTGAAGTTCGCCTGGTTGCTGATTGCGTTGTTGCTGACTGTTCTGGCCCTGCGCGAGGGCTTGGCACAATGGCGCGAGGTCAGCCAGTGGCGGGGGCTGGCAGAACAAGCCGCAAGCCTGCATGGCGGCCCGGGCTTGAGCCTGGAGCGCCTGAAGCAGTCGGCCGAGGCGCGGCAGGTTGTATTGGCCGAGGTCGATGTGCAAGGCAAGGCCTGGCAACTGCGTGGCCAGGTGGCCGATGAGCGGGTGCTGCAAGGCTGGTTGCAGTCCCTGCATGAAGAGGGCGCAACGCCGCTGCAATGGGGGCTGGAACAGGATGGCAAGGCGTTGCGCTTCGACCTGGTGGTGCAGCCATGAGCCGCAAAGGTGTGGCGTGGGTGCTGCTGGTTTTCGGCCTGACCTTGCTCGTTGAGTTCCCCGCCGCCTGGGTGGCTCGCGGGGCAGGTGTGCCGGTGCGGGATGCCAGTGGCAGCCTGTGGCAGGGCCAGGCGCAACAGTTGGGGCCGGTGGGGCCTCTGCGCTGGTCGGTGCAGCCTTGGCGCTTGCAGGCAACTGCACAGTTGGGGTTTCAGGGGCAGGCCTGGCATTTGCGCGCCGAAGGCTGGCCGTGGCGCTGGCGGCTGGAGGCAACGGCGATGGGCGCCCAGGCGACGGTGGCAACGGATTACCGCCTGGCCGGGCTGTGGCAGGGCGCAGTCCGCATGCAGGGGGCAGGGCGCCAATGCCTGGGCAGCGAGGGCCGTGTAACGGTGAGCGACCTGGCGCTCAGCGAACCGTGGTCACTGGGCCTGGGGCAGGGCTGGCTGGAAATGGACTGCCGCAGTGGCTGGCGCCTGCGTGGTCAGCTGGCGCAGCAGGGGCAGCATCAGTTGGCCTTGGAGGTCGACCTGCCAGGTCGGCAGGCCCAGGTGGTGTTCGAGTTGCAACCGGAGGCGGCGTTGACGCCCTTGCTGAGGGGCGCGCAGTGGCTGGGGCCGCAAGCGCTGGCAGGGCAACGCGATTTGCGCTGGTAAACTGTGGGAGATTCCATGGTTGGGGGCCGCTCTGCGGCCCTTTCGCGACACAAGGCCGCTCCTGCACGAGACTGTGTTTCTCTTCAGGGCCGGATTTCGATCAGCGTGCCATCGCGCACCAGTTCCCAGACTTCCTGCATGTCACGGTTGCGCATGGCAATACAGCCGTCGGTCCAGTCCAGGGTGTGGAAATACCACTCCGGGTACTCGTCGTTGATCGGCGTGCCGTGAATCATGATCATGCTGCCGGCACTCACCCCTTCGCGGGTGGCGCGGGCGGCATCGCTTATGTTCGGGTAGTTGATGTGCATGGCCAGGTTGAAGCGGTCGCTTTGCTTGCGCCAGTCCAGCCAGTACAGGCCTTCAGGGGTTTTTTTATCGCCTTCGCGTTGCTTGGCACCCTTGGGCTGCTTGCCCAGGGAAATGCGGTAGGTTTTCAGCGGCTCGCCACGGCTGATCAGCTGTAGGCGACGCTCGGACTTGATCACCAGCACTTTGTCGATCAGCGGTTGCATGGCCTGCTGCGAAGGCGACGGCGTCTGCGCTGCCGGCACGGGCTTGCGGATGATCGTCTCGGTGAAGGCCGCCTGGGACACCGAGGTAACGCAAAGGCAGAAAATGGCAAGCAACCAGCGCATGTAACGGTATCCCTGAAGGCTTCTTCTAAGTAGAGGTGGAGGTCGACACTGTCATCGGCGCCAGGTACTCATGGCCTATGGGGTAGTGCTGCCCGATGCGGTCGCGATAGTAGCATTCTAGTGTGCGTGTGACGGTGCGGAAAGCCAGCTCGCCCCACGGAATCTCATGTTCTTCGAACAACCGCACCTCCAGGCTTTCGACACCGACGGCGAAGTCCAGGTCCGTCAATTCGGCGCGGAAGAACACATGCACCTGGTTGATGTGCGGCAAGTCGAACAGCTGGTACAGGCTGGTTGGCCCCACCCGGGCGCAGGCTTCCTCGACGGTTTCGCGACGGGCGGCCTGGTCGATTGTTTCGCCGTTCTCCATGAACCCGGCGGGCAGGGTCCAGAAGCCACGGCGTGGCTCGATGGCACGCCGGCATAGCAGCACCTGGCTGCCCCAGGTCGGTAGCACGCCGGCGACAATGTTGGGGTTCTGGTAATGGATGGTCTGGCAAGACTCGCAGACATACCGCAGGCGGCTATCGCCTTCGGGAATCCGCTGGGTGACCGGCTGGCCGCACGCGCTGCAGAATTTCATGTGAGGTTCCTTTTGTTCAAGGCTATCTTGGCGTGCAGGCAGGGCCGCCGCAAGCGTAGGGGCTTGGGTGCTTCGCGGCTTTGGTGCATCATGCAAGGCAGGCCTTGGATACGAGCGTGCGCAATGCTGGACGAGCTACTTCGCCGAATGAGCAACCACCAACCCGCATCACTGGAAACCGACCGGCGGTTCCCTGAAGCGGCGGTCCTTTTGCCCATTACCCGCAGCGAAGCGCCCGAGCTGGTCCTGACCCTGCGCGCCAAGGGCTTGTCTACCCATGGTGGCGAAGTGGCCTTTCCCGGTGGCCGACGCGACCCGGAAGACCCGGACCTGGTGTTTACCGCCCTGCGCGAGGCCGAGGAAGAGATCGGCCTGCCGCCTGGCTTGGTGGAAGTGGTAGGCCCGCTCAGCCCGCTTATTTCGCTGCATGGCCTTAAAGTGACGCCATTCGTCGGGCTTATTCCCGACTTCGTCGAATACCGCGCCAACGATGCCGAAATCGCGGCAGTATTCACCGTGCCGCTGGAATTCTTCCGCCAGGACCCGCGCGACCATACCCACCGTATCGATTATCAGGGGCGCAGCTGGTACGTGCCCAGCTACCGCTATGGCGAATACAAGATCTGGGGGTTGTCGGCGATCATGATCGTCGAACTGGTCAACGTACTGTTTGATGCCGGCATCAGCCTGCACCAGCCCCCAGAGCGTTACATCGAAAACTGAGCGGGGCCTACCCTGCCGTCTGCGTTCCAGCCTGAGGAGCATGCATGAAATACCGCCTGGGCGACCTGCGGGTCGAAAGCCACCCCACCAGTTGGGCCGCACCCAACGCCACGCTGATCGGCAACGTGCGCCTGCAAGCCAATGCCAGCGTGTGGTTTGGCGCGGTGCTGCGCGGGGATAACGAGCTGATCGATATCGGCGAAGGCAGTAACGTGCAGGATGGCACGGTGATGCATACCGACATGGGCTCGCCGCTGACCCTGGGCAAGGGCGTGACCGTTGGTCACAACGCCATGCTGCACGGCTGCACCGTGGGCGACTACAGCCTGGTCGGTATCAATGCCGTAATCCTCAACGGCGCGCGCATTGGCAAGCACTGCATCATCGGTGCAAATGCACTGATCGCCGAGGGCAAGGAAATCCCCGACGGTTCACTGGTGATGGGCTCGCCCGGCAAGGTAGTACGTGAATTGACCGAGCAGCAGAAGCGCATGCTTGAAGCCAGCGCCGCGCATTACGTGCACAATGCCCAGCGTTATGCGCAGGAGCTGGTGGTTGATGATGAGTAATGTGGTAGAGCGGCCGGTGGCCTCGCCGTGCGTAAGCATTTGCGCGCTGGACGAGCAGGACATCTGCACCGGCTGCCAGCGTACCGTGGCAGAGATTGGCCGCTGGGGGCGGATGGACAACGATGAGCGCCGGGCGGTGCTCAAGCTTTGCCATGAACGGGCAGTAGAGGCCGGGCTGATCCTGTAGGAGCGGCCTTGTGTCGCGATGGGCTGCGCAGCAGCCCCCTGCAATCTTCGGTGTGCATCAGAAACCCCGGGGCCGCTGCGCAGCCCATCGCGACACAAGGCCGCTCCTACAGGGACGGCGTTGCCTGTCGAGGGCGCCAGCGGTAATCTGTACGGCTTGCCCACAGACTACCCGCCATGTTCTATCTGATTGCCTACATCAGCAGCGTAGTGCTGATCAACTACGCCTTCTCCAGCGCCCCGCACCTGGACATCATCTGGTCCGCCTGGGGCGGCCTGGTGTTCATCCTGCGCGACATGGTGCAGACCCGCTTCGGCCATGGTGCCCTGGTTGCCATGTTGGTGGCCCTGGTGCTGTCCTATGTCACCTCCGAGCCGGCCATCGCCCTGGCCAGCGCCACCGCGTTTTTCATTTCCGAGCTGATCGACTGGCTGGTGTTCAGCATTACCCGCCGGCCGCTGCGCGATCGCCTGTGGCTCAGCTCGGCGCTGAGCATCCCGGTGGATACCTTCATCTTTTTCGGCATGATCGGCGCCCTGACTCCGGCGGTGATCGGCACCGCCATGGCGTCGAAGTTCGCCGGTGTCACTGCCGTATGGCTGGCCATGGCATTTCGCGCCCGACGGGCCGCCGTCGCCGGTTGATGGTGTAGAATAGCGGTCCTTTTTCAGCGGGCGGCGCAAAGCCTGGCGCGGCCCCGGACGCCTTCGAGGACCTGAAATGACCCGTATCGGAACCCCCTTGTCGCCCACCGCGACCCGTGTACTGCTGTGCGGCTGTGGCGAGTTGGGCAAGGAAGTGGTGATCGAGCTGCAGCGCCTGGGCGTCGAAGTGATCGCCGTCGACCGCTACGCCAATGCCCCGGCCATGCAAGTGGCGCATCGCAGCCACGTGGTCAACATGCTCGATGGCGTTGCCCTGCGTGCGGTGATCGAGGCCGAGAAGCCGCACTATATCGTCCCGGAAATCGAAGCCATCGCCACCGCCACCCTGGTCGAGCTGGAAAACGAAGGTTTCAACGTGGTGCCGACCGCCCGCGCCACGCAGTTGACCATGAACCGTGAAGGCATCCGCCGTCTGGCCGCCGAAGAGCTGGACCTGCCGACCTCGCCGTACCACTTCGCCGACACCTATGAAGACTACGCCAAGGCCGTGGCCGATGTGGGTTACCCGTGCGTGGTCAAGCCGGTGATGAGCTCGTCGGGCAAAGGCCAGAGCCTGCTGCGCAGCGATGCCGACCTGCAGAAGTCGTGGGACTACGCCCAGGAAGGCGGCCGCGCCGGCAAGGGCCGGGTGATCGTCGAGGGCTTCATCGACTTTGAATACGAAATCACCTTGCTGACCGTGCGCCACGTCGGCGGTACCACCTTCCTGGAGCCGGTTGGCCACCGCCAGGAGAAGGGCGACTATCAGGAGTCGTGGCAGCCGCAGGCCATGAGCCCGAAAGCGCTGGCCGAGTCGCAGCGCGTGGCCAAGGCCGTCACCGATGCCCTGGGCGGTCGCGGCCTGTTTGGCGTGGAACTGTTCGTGAAGGGCGATCAGGTGTGGTTCAGCGAAGTGTCGCCGCGCCCGCATGACACCGGCCTGGTCACCCTGATTTCCCAGGACCTGTCGCAGTTCGCTCTGCATGCCCGTGCCATTCTCGGCCTGCCGATTCCGGTGGTGCGTCAGTTTGGCCCGTCGGCGTCGGCGGTGATCCTGCCAGAAGGGCAGTCGCAGCAGACCAGCTTCGCCAACCTGGGTGCAGCGCTGAGCGAGCCGGATACGGCCATTCGCCTGTTCGGCAAGCCGGAAATCAACGGTACCCGCCGCATGGGCGTGTGCCTGGCACGTGACGAGTCGGTCGAGCTGGCGCGGGCCAAGGCGACCCGCGCTTCGCAGGCGGTCAAGGTCGAGTTCTGATTCGAAACCGAAGGGGGCCGCAACGCGGCCCCAATTGCTTACAGCTCGGTATTACGGGTCTCTTTAAGGCACAGCACCGCAATCAGGCTGATCACCGCCGCCACCGACACGTATCCCCCCACCCAGCTCAACCCGCCCATGCTGACCAGCTTCTGGGCAAAGAACGGTGCCGCCGAGGCCCCGACAATCCCGCCCAGGTTATATGCCGCCGAAGCCCCGGTGTAACGCACGTGGGTAGGGAACAGTTCAGGCAGCAGTGCCCCCATCGGCGCAAAGGTCACGCCCATCAGGAACAGCTCGATGGCCAGGAACAACGCCACCCCCGTCGTCGACCCCGACGTCAGCAGCGGTTCCATGGTAAAGCCCGAAGCGACCGCCAGCAGGCCGCCGACGATCAGCACCGGCTTGCGCCCGTAGCGGTCGCTGAGCCAGGCCGACAATGGCGTGGCCAGGGCCATGAACACCACCGCGAAGCACAGCAGGCCAAGGAACGTCTCGCGGCTGTAACCCAGCGTGGTCACGCCATAGCTCAGCGAGAACACCGTGGAGATATAGAACAGCGCGTAGCACACCACCATCGCCGCAGCGCCCAGCAGGGTGGGCACCCAGTAGTTGGAAAACAGCTCGAACACTGGCATTTTCACCCGCTCGTGGCGGGCAACAGCCTTGGCGAATACCGGGCTTTCTTCGAGCTTCAGGCGCACATACAGGCCAACCAGCACCAGCGCCGCACTGAGCAGGAACGGAATACGCCAGCCCCATTCACGGAACTGCTCGTCGCTGAGCGTCAGGGCCAGGGTCAGGAACAGGCCGTTGGCGGCCAAAAAGCCGATAGAAGGGCCCAGCTGCGGGAACATGCCGAACCAGGCGCGCTTGCCTTCCGGGGCGTTCTCGGTGGCCAGCAACGCCGCGCCACCCCATTCACCGCCCAGGCCCAGGCCCTGGCCAAAGCGCAGCAGGCAAAGGATGATCGGCGCCCACACGCCAATGCTGTCATAGCCTGGCAACACGCCGATGGCCGTGGTGGACACGCCCATCAGCAGCAGCGAGGCAACCAGGGTCGATTTGCGGCCGATGCGGTCGCCAAAGTGGCCGAACAGCGCCGAACCCAGCGGGCGGGCGAGAAAGGCGATGCCGAAGGTGAGGAAGGCCGCCAGCATTTGCGCGGTGCCCGACCCGGACGGGAAGAACACCGGGCCGATCACCAGGGCCGCAGCGGTGGCGTACACGTAGAAATCGTAGAACTCGATGGCGGTGCCGATGAAGCTGGCAGTGGCTACTCGCGCGGGCGAGTTGACCGGCGCGGCAGGCGCTTGGGCATAGGTGCTGCTTGTCATTAAGTAGGTCCCTGACAGTCTGGTCCAGCTCCATGGGCATGGCCCGCGGCGGCGTGCTGAGCAAAAGGGCAGGCACGGTTGCGCGGGCGCCGGAGCGTTTTGTTGTTGTGTGCGCCCGACTGACGATAGCCCAAGGGGGGTAGGGGCGGCGCGGGCACTGTTCGGGGTGTTGAAGCAGGACCGCAGGGCGTGTCAGTGGAGCGGACTGGCCGTGGAACGCCGGGTGCGGGTAGCGGGCGTGGCGGCGGGGCTGGGTAAGCGTGACCCGAGTATAGCTATCGGGTCACGGTCCACACCAGTACCTTGCTGGCACAATTGTCCTCTGTTTCGAGGATTTCCAGGCGATAGCGGCCGATCTTCAGGCAAACGGCGCTTTCCGGGATGCTTTCCAGCGCTTCGGTAACCAGCCCGTTAAGGGTTTTTGGCCCGCCGTCGCAGGGCAGGTGCCAGCCCAGGGTGCGGTTGATTTCGCGCAGCGAAGCGTTGCCGTCGATGACGAAGGTGCCATCGGGTTGCGGGTGTACGTGGGGGTTTTCCAGGCTTTGTTCGTCCTCGAACTCGCCAACGATCTCTTCGAGGATGTCTTCCAGGGTGACGATGCCCTGCACCTCGCCGTACTCGTCTACCACCACACCCAGCCGGCGCTGTTGCTTGTGGAAGTTCAGCAGCTGCATTTGCAAGGGCGTGCTTTCTGGCACGAAATAGGGTTCGTAGCAGGCGCCGTGCAGTGCCTCCAGGGTCAGCTCGCCCTTGGGCAGCAGGTGGCTGATCAGCTTGGTGTTGAGGATGGCTTCGACCTGGTTGATGTCGTTGTGGTAGACCGGCAGGCGGGTGTGGCGGCTGACGATCAACTGCTCGATGATGCGCTCGATCGGCTCGTCGAGGTTGATGCCGTCCACCTCGTTGCGCGGTACCAGGATGTCGTTGACGGTGATCTTGTCCAGCGACTGCAGGCCGTCGAGCAGGCCATGGCGGGGTGTTTCGTGCTCCTCGTCTTCGTCGAAGTCGTCGGCTTCCTGCGGGTGCAGGGCCACGGCCGTGGGTTGCACGCGAAACGGGCGCAGGAGCAGCTTGGCGAAACCGTCCAGCAGGCAGGCCACTGGCTGCATCAGGGCGAGGGGCACTTTCAGCAGGCTGGTACCCAGGTTGACGCATGCCTGCGGGTTGCGCCGTGCCAGGCGCCGCGGCAGGTATTCGGCAAACACCAGCAGGGTGAGGGCGGCGGCCAGCCCTGCCAGCCAAAAGCCGTGCTCGCCGCTATGGCGCTGGCCGACCAGGCAGGCCAGGCCCAACACCAGCAGCTTGCCCAGGCTGGCGCAAAGCACCAAGGCTTGGGCCGGGAGCACGGGCTGGCCGTCCTCGTGGGGGCGCAGCGTGCCATTGAGCTGCAGGCGGGCGGCATCTACCGTGGTGAACAGCGCCGACCACAGCAGCGCCAGTGCCAGGGTGCCGAAGAGCGGTGCGTACGGCAGTGTGTCCATGAGCGGCCGTCAGATATGCAGGATGAATTCGCGAACCAGCTTGCTGCCGAAATAGGCCAGCATCAGCAGGCAGAAACCGGCCAGCGTCCAGCGGATGGCCTTGTGGCCACGCCAGCCCAGGCGGGTGCGGCCCCACAGCAGTACGCTGAACACCACCCAGGCGACACAGGCCAGCAAGGTCTTGTGTACCAGGTGCTGGGCGAACAGGTTGTCGAGGAACAGCCAGCCGGAGATCAGCGACAGCGACAGCAGGCACCAGCCGGCCCAGAGAAAGCCGAACAGCAGGCTTTCCATGGTTTGCAGGGGCGGGAAATTGCGGATCAGCCCGGACGGGTGCTTGTTCTTCAGCTGGTGGTCCTGCAGCAGCAACAGCAGCGACTGGAACACCGCGATGGTGAACAGCCCGTACGCCAGGATCGACAGCAGGATATGCGCGAGGATGCCCGGCTCTTCGTTGATCAGCGGTACGGTGCCAGGTGGTGCAAACTGCGCCAGCAGCGCGGTGACCGCACCCAGCGGGAACAGCAGCACCAGCAGGTTTTCGACCGGTATGCGCAGGCAGGCCAGCAGGGTCAGGCCGATGACGGCCACGGCGATCAGGCTGGCGGCGCTGAAGAAATCCAGGCTCAGGCCCAGCGGGGTGATCAGCTGGAAGTACAGCGCACCGGCCTGGGCGAGCACCGCGAAGGTACCCAGCAGGACGAGCAGGCGCTTGTCGGACTTGCGGCCCTGGGCCAGGTGCGAGCCCTGGTAGATGGCCGCCGCTATATATAGGCCGGCAGCGATCAGGTTGGGGATGAGGCTGGGAGAGGAGACCATAAGTCCTGGTTGGCGAGCCTTAAAGAGACGGAGTTTGGCATAGATTCCGCTGATCAAGGAAGACTGAAGGCTTGTGTCAGGGCATTCGCGGGCTCGCCCGCTCCCACAGGTACCGCGTAGGTCCGCAACCGGGTTGAAATTCTGTGGGAGCGGGCGTGCCCGCGAAGAGGCCGGCACAGCCACCGAATATCTCCCAAGGTGTGCGCCGCCGCCGCACTTCGCTATAATCGCCGCCTTGCTGTGCCCGGCGGGTGTGTATTTCCCCCAGGGTGCCTGACAAACCTCGGCTTTTACTGGGCCTGAAAGGATCACCATGTTCGAAAACCTGACCGACCGCCTGTCACAGACGCTGCGCCATGTCACCGGCAAGGCCAAGCTGACCGAAGACAACATCAAGGACACGCTGCGCGAAGTGCGCATGGCCCTGCTCGAGGCCGACGTTGCCCTGCCGGTGGTGAAGGATTTCGTCAATAGCGTCAAGGAACGTGCGGTCGGCACCGAAGTGTCGCGCAGCCTGACCCCGGGCCAGGCGTTCGTGAAGATCGTCCAGGCCGAGCTGGAAAGCCTGATGGGCGCGGCCAACGAAGACCTCGCGCTCAATGCTGCGCCGCCTGCCGTGGTGCTGATGGCCGGCCTGCAGGGCGCCGGTAAGACAACCACCGCCGGCAAGCTGGCGCGCTTCCTTAAAGAGCGCAAGAAAAAGAGCGTGATGGTGGTGTCCGCCGACGTCTACCGTCCGGCGGCGATCAAGCAGCTGGAAACCCTGGCCAACGACATCGGCGTCACCTTCTTCCCGTCCGACATCAGCCAGAAGCCGGTGGCCATTGCCGAAGCGGCCATCCGTGAAGCCAAGCTGAAGTTCATCGATGTGGTCATCGTCGACACCGCCGGCCGTCTGCACATCGACGCCGACATGATGGACGAGATCAAGGCGCTGCACGCAGCAGTCAAGCCGATCGAGACGCTGTTCGTGGTCGACGCCATGACCGGCCAGGACGCCGCCAACACTGCCAAGGCCTTTGGCGAGGCCCTGCCGCTGACCGGCGTGGTGCTGACCAAGGTTGACGGTGACGCCCGTGGCGGTGCTGCGCTGTCGGTGCGTGCCATTACCGGCAAGCCGATCAAGTTCATCGGTATGGGTGAGAAGACCGAGGCCCTCGAGCCGTTCCACCCCGACCGCGTCGCTTCGCGCATCCTCGGCATGGGCGACGTGCTCAGCCTGATCGAGCAGGCCGAGCAGACCATCGACAAGGCCAAGGCCGACAAGCTGGCCAAGAAGCTGAAGAAGGGCAAGGGCTTCGACCTCGAAGACTTCCGCGACCAGCTGCAACAGATGAAGAACATGGGCGGCCTGGGCGGCCTGATGGACAAGCTGCCGAGCATCGGCGGGGTCAACCTGTCGCAGATGGGCAACGCCCAGGGCGCGGCCGAGAAGCAGTTCAAGCAGATGGAAGCCATCATCAACTCCATGACCCCGGCCGAGCGCCGCGACCCTGACCTGATCAGTGGTTCGCGCAAGCGCCGTATCGCCCTGGGTTCCGGTACCCAGGTGCAGGACATCGGCCGGCTGATCAAGCAGCACAAGCAAATGCAGAAGATGATGAAGAAATTTTCCGCCAAAGGCGGCATGGCCAAGATGATGCGTGGCCTGGGCGGGATGCTGCCAGGCGGCGGCATGCCGAAGCTGTAACCCCTATTGCGCAAGCCTGCCTTTAGCTGGGCAGGCTTCCACAACCCCCGCCCCGGCGGGGCAACTGCCGTTGATTTAGCGGCTAAACCGGCAAATCTGGACGGTGGGGCAATGCCTTGCCGAAAAAGTCATTTGCAAATGTCCGTGTATTCCCCGAGAATATGCGGCCTTTTGGGCACCCGTGTGCCTATTTGGCATTCAGATTTGCAGTACAAACTGCAACACCGACTATAGGAACGATGTTCACATGGTAACCATTCGTCTGGCCCGTGGCGGCTCGAAAAAGCGCCCATTCTACCACCTGACCGTGACCAACTCGCGTAACGCCCGTGACGGCCGTTTCGTTGAGCGCGTTGGCTTCTTCAACCCGATCGCATCGGGCGCCGAAGTCAAGCTGTCGGTCAACCAAGAGCGCGTCACCTACTGGCTGAGCCAGGGCGCACAGCCGTCTGAGCGTGTTGCTCAGCTGCTGAAGGACGCTGCCAAGGCCGCTGCCTGAACAGTATGAACGCGACGCCAGAAAAGGCTGACGACCTCATCGTCGTTGGCAAGATTTTTTCGGTTCACGGCGTTCGCGGCGAGGTGAAGGTGTATTCCTTTACCGATCCGATTGAAAACCTGTTGGATTATCCCGGCTGGACGCTTCGGCACGAAGGCAAGGTAAAGCAGGTCGAGCTGGTCAGCGGTCGTGGCTCCCAAAAGGGCCTGGTCGTGAAACTGAAAGGCCTCGATGATCGTGATGAAGCCCGTCTTCTGAGCGGTTACGAAATCTGCATTGCGCGGAGCCTTTTGCCCAACCTGGCTGCCGACGAGTACTACTGGTACCAGTTGGTAGGTCTGAAGGTCATCAACCAGGACGAACAGCTGTTCGGCAAGGTCGATCACCTGTTGGAGACCGGTGCGAACGATGTAATGGTGGTCAAGCCCTGCGCAGGCAGCCTGGATGATCGCGAGCGTCTGTTGCCCTACACGGCGCAATGCGTGCTCGACGTCGACCTGGAAGCAGGCGTGATGCGGGTTGAATGGGACGCGGACTTCTAAACGATGGGTAACCTTCGCGTAGACGTCATCACGTTGTTCCCCGAGATGTTCTCGGCCATCACGGAGTACGGCATTACCAGCCGCGCGGTGAAACAGGGGTTGCTTCAGGTGACTTGCTGGAACCCGCGGGACTACACCACAGATCGTCACCACACGGTAGATGATCGGCCGTTTGGCGGTGGTCCGGGCATGGTGATGAAAATCAAGCCTCTGGAAGACGCCCTGGTTAGCGCCAGGCAAGCGACTGGAGCTGCGGCGAAGGTGATCTACCTCTCGCCACAAGGCCGCAAGCTGACTCAGCAGGCGGTCAAAGGCCTGGCCGAACAGGAATCGTTGATCCTGATCGCCGGTCGTTATGAAGGCATCGACGAGCGCTTTATCGAGGCTCATGTCGATGAGGAGTGGTCGATTGGCGACTATGTGCTTTCCGGTGGCGAGCTGCCGGCCATGGTACTGATCGATGCGGTTACACGGCTGCTGCCCGGAGCTTTAGGGCATGTGGACTCGGCGGAAGAAGATTCCTTCACCGACGGTCTGCTGGATTGCCCGCACTACACCCGACCTGAGGTGTATGCGGATCAGCGTGTTCCCGACGTGTTGCTAAGTGGCAACCATGCACATATCCGGCGTTGGAGGATGAAGCAGTCCCTTGGTAGGACCTTCGAACGACGCGCCGATCTTCTGGAAAGTCGCTCGCTTTCTGGAGAAGAGAAGAAGCTGCTCGAGGAATACCTCCGCGAGCGGGACGATAGTTAAACGTATCGATGGTGGATCGCGTATCCATCTTAGGAGCACAGCATGACCAACAAGATCATCCAGCAGCTCGAAGCCGAGCAGATGAGCAAGGAAATCCCGACCTTCGCACCAGGCGACACCGTTGTTGTCCAGGTTAAAGTGAAGGAAGGTGAGCGTTCCCGTCTGCAGGCGTTCGAAGGCGTTGTTATCGCCAAGCGTAACCGCGGTCTGAACAGCGCCTTCACCGTGCGCAAGATCTCCAGCGGCGTTGGCGTAGAGCGTACCTTCCAGACCTACAGCCCGCAAATCGACAGCCTGGCCGTGAAACGTCGTGGTGACGTGCGTAAAGCCAAGCTGTACTACCTGCGCGACCTGTCCGGCAAAGCCGCTCGCATCAAGGAAAAACTGTCCTGAGTACAGTTTGCCCGGTGGCCAAGGCCGCCTAGCGAGAAAAAAGCAGCCTTCGGGCTGCTTTTTTGCGTTTTGAACCCCCGAAGATGTGATTGCCATGACTACCCGAGACCAGGAAATCCAGCGCCGCACCGAGTTGTCGGTGACCCGCGTGACCAAGGCGGTGTTCCCCAACACCACCAACCACCACAACACCCTGTTCGGCGGCACCGCCCTGGCCTGGATGGACGAAGTGTCGTTCATTGCCGCCACGCGCTTCTGTCGCCTGCCGCTGGTGACCGTGTCCACTGACCGCATCGACTTCAAGCACCCGATCCCGGCGGGCTCGATCGTCGAGTTGGTGGGCTCGGTGATCAAGGTCGGCAATACCAGCCTGCAGGTGCAGGTGGACGTGTTTGTCGAGAACATGTACCTGGACGGCCGTGAGCGGGCGATCCACGGGGTGTTCAGCTTTGTCGCCATCGACGAGGACAAGCGCCCGGTGCCCGTTTTGCCCCAGGCCTGAGCTTTTCCTGTGGCGGCCCTTTCGCGGCTAAAGCCGCTCCCACAGGGGTAAACAATTCCTGATCCTGTGGGGAGCCCTGTGGGAGCGGCTTTAGCCGCGAAGAGGCCAGTACAGACAACCTGTCAGCTGCTGTGAAACACTAAGCCAACGTCCAACACCCAGCAGTCCCGAATGCCCGCCCTAGACCACCCCCTGATCGACCAGTTTCTCGACGCCCTGTGGCTTGAAAAAGGCCTGTCCGACAACACCCGCGTGTCCTATCGCAGCGATCTGGCACTGTTTAACGGGTGGCTGCAGGAGCATTCGGTTTCCCTGCCCGATGCCGGCCGTGACCTGATCCTCGACCACCTGGCCTGGCGCCTCGACCAGGGTTACAAGCCGCGCTCCACCGCGCGCTTCCTGTCTGGCCTGCGCGGTTTCTTCCGCTACCTGCTGCGGGAAAAGCTGGTAGCGATTGACCCGACCCTGCAGGTCGACATGCCGCAACTGGGCAAGCCGCTGCCCAAGTCGTTGTCCGAAGCCGACGTGGAAGCCCTGTTGCAGGCCCCGGACCTGGGCGAAGCCATCGGCCAGCGTGACCGGGCCATGCTCGAAGTGCTCTATGCCTGCGGACTGCGCGTCACCGAACTGGTCAGCCTGACCCTCGACCAGGTCAACCTGCGCCAAGGTGTGCTGCGGGTGATGGGCAAGGGCAGCAAGGAGCGCCTGGTGCCCATGGGCGAAGAAGCGGTCGTGTGGCTGGAGCGCTACCAGCGCGATGGCCGCGCCGAGTTGCTCAATGGCCGCCCCAGCGACGTGCTGTTCCCCAGCCAGCGCGGCGAACAGATGACCCGCCAGACCTTCTGGCACCGCATCAAGCACCATGCCCGGGTGGCAGGTATCGACAAACCGCTGTCGCCGCACACGTTGCGCCATGCGTTCGCCACCCACTTGCTCAACCATGGTGCTGACCTGCGCGTGGTGCAGATGCTGCTCGGCCACAGCGACCTGTCGACTACCCAGATCTACACCCACGTTGCCAAAGCCCGCTTGCAGCAGTTGCACGCGCAGCACCACCCGCGTGGATGAATGTTTTTCATGTTCCGCCGACTGGTCCTCGCAAGCCCCTTCACCGGTGGTGTGATGTGGTAGGCTTGGGCGGTTTGCACCAAGGGCCGCACGGCCACCGCGTATTTTCCGCAGGTGGCGCCCTCCGGCCCCTGTCCGCCTTCAGGAGTTCCCATGCGCGTGACCCAGTTTTTCGCCGCCGCCGCGTTGGCGCTGGCCAGTACCTTTGCCGTTGCTGCGGCAACCGATGGCAATGCCGGGGCCGAGCAGGCCATCCGTAAATCGTTGCAAAACCTCGAGCTGGAAGTACCGGTAGAAAGTGTGGCCAGCAGCCCGCTAAACGGCCTGTACGAAGTCAAGCTGCAGGGCGGCCGCGTGTTGTACGCCAGTGCCGACGGCCAGTTCGTGATGCAGGGCTACCTGTTCCAGATCCAGGACGGCAAGCCGGTCAACCTCACCGAGAAGACCGAACGCCAAGGTGTCGCCAAACTCATCAACGGCATTCCAGCCGCCGAGATGGTGGTTTATCCTGCCAAGGGCGAGACCAAGTCGCACATCACCGTGTTCACCGACACCACCTGCCCGTATTGCCACAAGCTGCACGCCGAAGTGCCCGAGCTGAACCGTCGCGGTATCGAAGTGCGCTATGTCGCCTTCCCGCGCCAGGGGCTCGGCTCGCCGGGTGACCAGCAGCTGCAGGCGGTCTGGTGCTCCAGCGACCGCCGCGGGGCGATGGACAAGATGGTCGAAGGTGAAGAGATCAAGGCTGCCAAGTGCGCCAACCCGGTCGGCAAGCAGTTCCAGCTGGGCCAGTCGATCGGCGTCAATGGTACCCCGGCTATCGTCCTCGAAAGCGGCCAGGTCATTCCGGGCTACCAGCCGGCACCGCAGGTCGCCAAGCTGGCACTTGCCAAGTAATCCAATTCAGTACGCCGTCGTCATGGGGTGACGGCATGTTTCACGGTCGGCGAAAGTGTCGGCCGTTCAATGGGGAGTTCACAGTGAAACCGGTCAAAGTAGGCATCTGTGGGTTGGGGACCGTCGGTGGCGGAACCTTCAATGTACTTCAGCGCAACGCCGAGGAGATTGCCCGCCGTGCCGGGCGCGGTATTGAAGTGGCACAGATCGCCATGCGCTCGCAGAACCCGAACTGCCAGATTACCGGTACCCCCATTACCGCTGACGTGTTCGAAGTTGCGAGCAACCCGGAGATCGATATTGTCGTCGAGCTGATCGGTGGCTACACCATCGCCCGCGACCTGGTGCTCAAGGCCATCGAAAACGGCAAGCATGTGGTCACTGCCAACAAGGCGCTGATTGCCGTGCATGGTAACGAAATCTTTGCCAAGGCCCGCGAGAAGGGTGTGATCGTCGCCTTCGAAGCGGCCGTGGCCGGTGGCATCCCGGTGATCAAGGCCATCCGCGAAGGCCTCTCGGCCAACCGCATCAACTGGCTGGCCGGCATCATCAACGGCACCGGCAACTTCATCCTCACCGAAATGCGTGAGAAGGGCCGTGCCTTCCCGGACGTGCTGGCCGAAGCCCAGGCGCTGGGTTACGCCGAAGCCGACCCGACCTTCGACGTCGAAGGCATCGACGCCGCGCACAAGCTGACCATCCTGGCGTCCATCGCTTTCGGCATTCCGCTGCAGTTCGACAAGGCCTACACCGAAGGCATCACCCAGCTGACCACTGCTGACGTGAACTATGCCGAGGCCCTGGGCTACCGCATCAAGCACCTGGGCGTGGCGCGTCGCACCGCCGAAGGCATCGAGCTGCGCGTGCACCCGACGCTGATCCCGGCCGACCGCCTGATCGCCAACGTCAACGGTGTGATGAACGCCGTGATGGTCAACGGTGACGCTGCCGGTTCCACCCTGTACTACGGTGCTGGCGCCGGCATGGAGCCTACCGCTTCGTCGGTGGTCGGCGACCTGGTCGACGTGGTCCGTGCCATGACGTCCGACCCGGAAAACCGCGTACCGCACCTGGCCTTCCAGCCAGACTCGCTGTCGGCCCACCCGATCCTGCCGATCGAAGCCTGCGAAAGCGCCTATTACCTGCGCATCCAGGCCAAGGATCACCCGGGCGTACTGGCCCAGGTGGCCAGCATCCTGTCGGAGCGGGGCATCAACATCGAGTCGATCATGCAGAAGGAAGCCGAGGAGCAGGACGGCCTGGTGCCGATGATCCTCCTGACCCATGGTGTGGTCGAACAGAGCATCAACGACGCCATCGTCGCCCTGGAAGCCCTGCAGGACGTGATTGGCAAGGTCGTGCGCATCCGCGTCGAACAGCTCAACTGACAAAATTATTGCCGTCGGGCCGCCAGTGCGGCCCCGGCCCCAGCATCGAAGGTTTGCACCCATGCGCTATATCAGTACCCGCGGCCAGGCACCGGCCCTGAATTTCGAAGACGTGCTGCTGGCTGGCCTGGCCAGTGACGGCGGCCTGTACGTGCCGGAAAACCTGCCACGCTTCACCCAGGAAGAAATCGCTTCCTGGGCTGGCCTGCCATACCACGAGCTGGCCTTCCGCGTGATGCGCCCGTTCGTTGAAGGCAGCATCGCCGACGCCGACTTCAAGAAGATCCTCGAAGAAACCTACGGCGAGTTCGCCCACGCTGCGGTCGCCCCGCTGCGCCAGCTGAACAGCAACGAGTGGGTGCTGGAGCTGTTCCACGGCCCGACCCTGGCGTTCAAGGACTTCGCCCTGCAACTGCTCGGCCGCTTGCTGGACCACGTGCTGGCCAAGCGCAACGAGCGCGTGGTGATCATCGGTGCCACCAGCGGTGACACCGGTTCCGCCGCCATTGAAGGCTGCCGCCGTTGCGACAACGTCGACATCTTCATCCTGCACCCGCACCAGCGCGTGTCGGAAGTGCAACGCCGGCAGATGACCACCATCTTCGGCGACAACATCCACAACATCGCTATCGAAGGCAACTTCGACGACTGCCAGGAAATGGTCAAGGCCAGCTTCGCCGACCAGTCGTTCCTCAAGGGCACCCGTCTGGTGGCAGTCAACTCGATCAACTGGGCACGCATCATGGCCCAGATCGTCTACTACTTCCACGCAGCCCTGCAGCTGGGCGGCCCGGCGCGCTCGGTGGCGTTCTCGGTGCCCACCGGCAACTTCGGTGACATCTTCGCCGGCTACCTGGCGCGCAACATGGGCCTGCCGGTCAGCCAGCTGGTCGTCGCCACCAACCGCAACGACATCCTGCACCGCTTCATGAGCGGCAACCAGTACGTCAAGGACACCCTGCACGCGACCCTGTCGCCGTCGATGGACATCATGGTCTCGTCCAACTTCGAGCGCCTGCTGTTCGACCTGCATGGGCGCAACGGCGCCGCCATTGCCGAGCTGATGGCCAACTTCAAGCAAGGTGGCGGCTTCAGCGTCGAGCAAGGCCGCTGGACCGAAGCACGCAAGCTGTTCGACTCGCTAGCGGTAAGTGACGAGCAAACCTGCGAGACCATTGCCGAAGTCTTCGCCGCCACCGGTGAAGTGCTCGACCCGCACACCGCGATCGGCGTCAAGGC
Source organism: Pseudomonas putida S13.1.2 (assembly GCF_000498395.2). Lineage (NCBI taxonomy): Bacteria > Pseudomonadati > Pseudomonadota > Gammaproteobacteria > Pseudomonadales > Pseudomonadaceae > Pseudomonas > Pseudomonas putida. Next base: position 3,837,421 of record NZ_CP010979.1, on the reverse strand, counting down.
TGCACGCGAGTGCCGCCGTAGCCTGGACACGCCGATGGTGGTGCTGGGTACCGCACACCCGGTCAAGTTCCCGGAAGCGGTGGAGAAGGCGGGTGTAGGCAAGGCGCTGGAACTGCCGGCACACCTCAGCGACCTGTTCAGCCGTGAAGAGCGTTGCACGGTACTGGCAAATGACCTGAAAGCAGTGCAAGGCTTTGTCAGCCAGCACGGTAACCGCGGCAAGCCGCTGTAACTGCGTTGCGTTCTGGGGCTGCCGAGCAGCCCCAAAATCTCAGCCTTTTCCCACGGGGCCCTCAGAAAAGTCCTATTCGGCCCGCCGAACGCCTAACCTAAATTAGCCGGTCCTCCCACCAGGAGCGGCATATGCACCAGCCCTACGTGTTGATCCACCAGGCCCGCCCATCCCACCAGATCCTCCTGCACCAGGCCCTCAACGCCCAAGGTATGTTCAACGTGCGCATCAGCGCGAACGCTACCGACCTGGACGCCTGCCTGACCGCTGAACGTTGCCCCGACCTGCTGATTCTCGACCATGCCATGCCAACCCGGGCTGGCCTTTCTTTGCTCGCTCGGCAGCATCGATCACGTGCGTTGCTGTTCGTTGGCCAACCCACACCCAAGCACCAGGACCTTGCCCAGGAGGCAAGAAAGCGGGGCCTCTGGGTGCTCGCCGAACTCCCCTGGCCGCTTTCGTCCACGCGCCTGCAGCGTGCCTTGCAAGTGTTGCACGTGCGCCCGTGGCCGCGTATTCAAACTGTCACGTCTGCCCCGCATGCTCACTGAAACAGCCGCGGATAACGAACTTTGCGCTGCGCCTGTTGGTCAGTTCCTTTATATCCCACCACGCAGCGAGTGAACCGGATGGAAAGAATCTGCAAACTGCTCAACGACGCCCTGACTCCCTATCAGGCCCAGCTCGGCATCGCTGATGCCAGCGGTAATCGCCAATTGACCGTTCACGACCCCGTTGCCGGCATTACCCTGCGGCGCACGGTTAGCGAGCGTCAGTTGCAGGAACAACGCCTGTTGATTGATTTGGTAGATGGCCTGCACCGTGACTTGCAGATCGCCGAAGGGCGTTTGCAGCCTTGTGTGATCGCGGCGCTGCAGCAGCGTCAGCAACCTAGGGGAACCTTTGCCTGAGTGGTTTATCAGACAGTGTGAGGGTAGCCAGCCAGAGCTTTGCTCCGGCGCTGGCAAGGCTGCCTCGGGAAGCCTCAATCGGCTTTCGCTTGGCCCCGGGCGTCCTCCCCAGCGTCCGGGGTTTCTTTTTTCTGACTAAGCACATTTCCCTGTAGGAGCGGCCTTGCCGATCGACCAGCTATTGGTCTTGGAAAAAGCGCTTGCTGTCTTCCAGATAGTCTTCCTGCAACGCCGGGTCCAGCCAGCGCGCATACAACGCTGGCAACACATCCCGGCGCAGTGCAGGTAACAGCTGATCGATATGCGCGATGGCATCGCGCCCCAGAGGGCTGTCCGAGCAACCCACATGCAGAAACTGGTAGCGCTCTACCCCCTGCACCGGATGAAACTGGTAATCCGCCAGTGCCCCCCCTTGCTGCTGGATCAGATAGCGCACCTCCGGCCAGTAGCCGAGGACCATGCGCAGGCGCCCCAGCTGTTGCATCTGTAGCAGGTTGGCGGTCGCCTCGTTGCCGTAGTGGCGGCTGAGCATGCTGTCGGGCAACTGGCGCAGGATGGCGTCGATCTGGGTGCCGTAGCTGCGTTCTGCAACAATCCCCAGCTTCAGCGAATCGTTGCTCAGCAGGCCACGCAGGTCGACCTGCTGGCCATCGAGGTACGGTGCCACCAGCGCCTGGTTTTCCTTGCGCAGCACCAGGCCACCGCTGAGGACGCCCAGCGATGGCCTGGAAAAACGCACATACTCGGCACGTTCCGGGGTCCATAGCAGGGTAGGGTCGCAAGTGAAGCTGTTGCGGTCTTGCAGCATCTGGATGCCACGGGCGCGGTTGACCCGCACAATGCTGTGGTCGTATTCGGGCATCTGCCCGATCAACAGAGGCAGCAACTGGTCGATCACCCCTTGGCCTTCTTCCGGGCCTGCAAAAATGGTGAACGGCGGCAGGTCACGCACCAGCCAGAAGAGGCGTTCCTTGGCGCTGACAGGCTGCAGCAGCAATGCGGGCAGTAGCCCGCACAGCAGGATCAGGTGGCGTAACCCGCGGGCAGCGCGCATGGGCGAGGGCGGCGCCAGGCGTCAGACCGCGCCGGCTTCGCGCAGGCCGGCAATGGCCGCTGCGTCGTAGCCCAGGCGGGTGAGCAATGCCTCGGTGTGTTCGCCCAGCGCCGGGCCGACCCATTCGGTGGAGCCAGGTGTATCCGACAGCTTGGGCACGATGCCCGGCATGCGGAACGGCTTGCCGTCCGGCAGCTTGGCCTGCAGGAACATTTCCCGCGCCAGGTACTGCGGGTCATTGAACATGTCCTCGGCCGAATAGATACGGCTGGCCGGTACTTCGGCCGTGGTCAGTACCTGCATCAGTTGCTCAAGAGGCAGGCTGTTGGCCCAGCGGTCGATCACCCCGTACAGCTCGTCACGGCGCAGGTCGCGGCCATCGTTGCTGGCCAGGGCCGGGTCGTCTGCCAGGTCGGCACGGCCGATGGCCTGCATGAAGCGCTTGAAGATGGCATCGCCGTTGGCGCCGATCTGCACGTGCTTGCCGTCGGCGCTGGTGTGGATGGAGGAGGGGGTGATACCCGGCATGATGTTGCCGGTGCGCTCGCGGATAAAACCGAACACATCGAACTCCGGGACCATGCTTTCCATCATGGCGAAGATCGCCTCGTACAGCGCCACGTCCACCACCTGGCCCTGGCCGCCATTGACCTCGCGGTGGCGCAGCGCCATCAGCGCACCGATCACCCCCCACAGGGCGGCAATCGAGTCACCGATGGAAATGCCCGTGCGCACCGGCGGGCGGTCGTCGAAGCCGGTGATGTAGCGCAAACCGCCCATCGATTCGCCCACGGCGCCGAAGCCCGGTTGGTCTTTCATCGGCCCGGTCTGGCCAAAGCCCGAGAGGCGCACCATCACCAGGCGCGGGTTAAGCGCATGCAGCACATCCCAGCCCAGGCCGAGTTTTTCCAGCACGCCCGGGCGGAAGTTCTCGATCAGGATGTCGGCGTCGGCCAGCAGGCGCTTCAGAATCTCGAGGCCTTCGGGGTGCTTGAGGTTGAGGGTGAGCGATTGCTTGTTGCGCGCCTGCACGAACCACCACAGCGAAGTGCCCTCATACAGCTTGCGCCACTTGCGCAACGGGTCGCCGCCGTCGGGGGATTCGACCTTGATCACCTCGGCGCCGAATTCGGCGCAGATGCGCGAGGCGAACGGCCCGGCAATCAGGGTGCCGAGTTCGACAACTTTGAGGCCGGCGAGGGGTTTGCTGGGCGTCGACATGGGGCATCCGTGGCAGCTGGGCAGAGCCGTGGTTTTATCACACGTCGGTTTCGCCGGGTACTGCTGCGGCGCATGGAGGGAGCGGATGGGTTAGACTGTGCCACTTTTCTTTTGCACGAAGCCCGTCGACCATGGCCCAGCCGTCCACCACCTACAAGTTCGAATTGAATCTGACCGACCTTGACCGCAATGTCTACGAAAGCGTCAAGCAGACCATTGCTCGCCACCCTTCGGAAACCGAAGAGCGTATGGCGGTTCGTCTGTTGGCGTATGCGCTCTGGTACAACGAGAACTTGTCGTTTGGCCGCGGTCTGTCGGATGTCGATGAGCCGGCGCTGTGGGAAAAGAGCCTGGACGATCGTGTGTTGCACTGGATCGAAGTAGGCCAGCCGGACGCCGACCGCCTGACCTGGTGCTCGCGCCGCACCGAACGCACCAGCCTGCTGGCCTATGGCAGCCTGCGCGTGTGGGAGGGCAAGGTGGTGGGCGCGGTCAAGAACCTGAAAAACCTGAACATCGCTGCCGTGCCTCAGGAGGTGCTGGAGACGCTGGCTACCGACATGCCGCGCAGCATCAAGTGGGACGTGATGATCAGTGAAGGTACGGTGTTCGTGACCGATGACCGTGGCCAGCACGAGGTGCAACTGCAGTGGCTGCTCGGTGAGCGTGGCTGAAGCGACCCATGCGCATCGAACCTCGCCCCCTGCCGCCGACCCTGCCATTTCTGGGTAACCTGCCACCCTTGTTGACCCGTCTGTACGCCGCGCGCGGCGTACAGTGCGAGGCCGAACTGGACAAAAGCCTGGCGCGCCTGCTGCCCTACCAGCAACTCAAGGGCATCGAGGCCGGTGTCGACCTGCTGGTCGAGGCGCTGGACCAGCGCCAGCGCATTCTTATCGTTGGCGACTTCGATGCCGATGGCGCCACCGCCAGCACCGTCGGGGTGCTGGGCCTGCGCCTGATGGGTGCAGCCCACGTCGATTACCTGGTGCCCAACCGCTTCGAATACGGCTATGGCCTGACCCCGGAAATCGTCGAGGTGGCGCTGCAGCGTCAGCCGCAACTGCTGATCACCGTGGACAACGGCATTTCCAGCGTCGAGGGTGTGGCGGCAGCCAAGGCCGCCGGGCTCAAGGTGCTGGTCACCGACCACCACCTGCCGGGCCAGCAATTGCCCGACGCCGACGCCATCATCAACCCTAACCAGCCGGGCTGTACGTTCCCGAGCAAGGCGCTGGCCGGGGTAGGGGTGATCTTCTACGTGCTGATGGCCCTGCGCGCGCGCCTGCGCAGCCTGGGGCGCTACGAGACGCAACCACAGCCCAACATCGGCGAACTGCTCGACCTGGTTGCGTTGGGCAGCGTCGCCGACGTGGTGCCGCTGGACGCCAACAACCGCATCCTGGTGCACCAGGGCCTCGAGCGCATCCGCGCCGGCCGCGCCCGGCCAGGGCTGAAGGCGATTCTCGAAGTGGCCCGCCGCGATCACCGGCGCATCACCTCGACTGACCTTGGTTTTATCCTCGGCCCACGGCTGAACGCCGCTGGCCGCCTGGACGACATGAGCCTGGGCATCGAATGCCTGTTGTGCGAAGACGCGGCGCTGGCCCAGGACATGGCCCAGCAGCTGGACGATTTGAATCAGGACCGCAAGTCCATCGAGCAGGGCATGCAGCGCGAGGCCCTGGCCCAGCTCAAGGACCTGCCGGTCGAGTCGATGCCGTATGGACTGTGCCTGTTCGATGCCGACTGGCACCAGGGTGTAATCGGTATTCTGGCTTCGCGCCTTAAAGAGCGTTATCACCGGCCAACCATCGCCTTCGCGGATGCCGGCGAGGGCATGCTCAAAGGCTCGGCGCGCTCGGTGCCGGGCTTCCACATCCGCGATGCGCTGGATGCCGTGGCGGCGCGTCACCCGCAACTGATCAGCAAGTTCGGCGGCCACGCCATGGCGGCGGGGTTATCGTTGCCCGAGGGTAATTTCCCGGCCTTTGCCCAGGCGTTCGACGAAGAAGTGCGGCGCCAGCTGCGTGAGGAAGACCTGACAGGCCGGCTGTTGTCCGATGGCAGCCTGGCCGTGGAGGAATTCCACCTCGACCTGGCCAAGGCCCTGCGCCACGCCGGGCCCTGGGGCCAGCATTTCCCCGAGCCGCTGTTCCACGGCGTGTTCCAGCTGGTGGAGCAGCGCGTGGTGGGCGAGCGGCACCTGAAGGTGGTGCTCAAGAGCGAGTGTGGTGCGGTGCGCCTGGATGGTATTGCCTTCGGCGTCGACCGCGAAGTGTGGCCGAACCCGACGGTGCGCTGGGTCGAACTGGCGTACAAGCTGGATGTGAACGAGTTTCGTGGCAACGAAAGCGTGCAGTTGATGATTGCCCACATGGAGCCGCGCTGACGGGTTCGCTGGGCTTGCCTTGATTTGTTTGGTGTGGCGGAAATCGAGCGCCGCCCGCGCGGCGCTCGATCTCAAAGACGACATCGCTCTCAAGGCAGGCACCCAAATCCCATGGAACCTCCCCCCCACCCATTCTGGTCTAGTCTGAAGTTATGACCGGACCTGGGCCAGGGACGTGCAATTGAGTGTCCGGGCCGGATCACCATTGGAGTCCTTGGGAGGTGCCCTCATGAGCCTGCTGCTCGAGCCTTACACCCTGCGTCAGCTGACCTTGCCCAACCGCATCGCGGTATCGCCGATGTGCCAGTATTCCGCCATCGATGGCCTGGCCAACGACTGGCACCTTGTCCATTTGGGCAGCCGTGCTGTGGGTGGCGCCGGTCTGGTGATCACGGAAGCCGTGGCAGTTACCGCCGATGGCCGCATCACCGCCGAAGACCTGGGCCTGTGGGACGACGCCCAGATCGCGCCGCTGCAACGCATCACCCGTTTCATCACCGCCCAGGGCGCCGTGCCGGGCATACAGTTGGCGCACGCCGGGCGCAAGGCCAGTACCTATCGCCCATGGCTGGGCAAACAGGGCAGTGTGAAGCTTGAAGAGGGAGGCTGGCAGCCAGTAGGCCCATCGAAGATCGCCTTCGACCCGCAACACACACCGCCACACGAGCTGACCCCGAACGAGATCCAGGGCGTGATCGCGGCCTTTGTCGCCGCGACCGAACGCGCCTTGAAGGCCGGTTTCAAGGTAGTCGAAATACACGCCGCCCATGGCTACCTGCTGCACCAGTTCCTGTCACCACTGAGCAACCAGCGCCGTGACGAGTACGGTAGTTGCTTCGAAAACCGTATCCGTCTGACCTTGCAGGTGGTCGAGGCCGTGCGCACGGTCTGGCCTGCCGAATTGCCGCTGTTGGTGCGGGTTTCGGCAACCGATTGGGTCGAGGACGGCTGGAACCCGGATGAAACCGTCGAACTGGCCCGCCGCTTGCGAGGGTTGGGTGTGGACCTGATCGATGTGTCCTCTGGCGGTACCTCGATAAACGCCGAGATCCCCACCGGCCCCGGCTACCAGACCCGCTTCGCCGAACGCGTGCGCAAGGAATCGGAAATTGCCACCGGCACCGTGGGCATGATCACTGAACCGGCCCAGGCCGAGCACATCCTGCGCACCGGCCAGGCCGACCTCATCTTCCTCGCCCGCGAGCTGTTGCGTGACCCGTACTGGCCACTGCACGCCGACGACGACCTGGGCGGCAACAAGGCCACCTGGCCTGCGCAATACCAACGCGCGACCAGCCGCGCCAACCCGATTCACGAGTCCGATCTGCGCGACTGACCCAACCCTTGCGCGGTCCCTGTAGGAGCGGCCTTGTGTCGCGATGGGCTGCGAAGCGGCCCCAGATTTTCAGCTCCGCCGCTGACAATGCTGGGGCCGCTTCGCAGCCCATCGCGACGCAAGGCCGCTCCTACAATGACCGTGTCGGCAGCTCGAATCAGTTATAGGCAGCCTTGCTGAGGATATCGCTGACCCGTTGTTTGATGCTCTTTTCACACGTCTCAAGTCGATCTCGGTTGAAGGAAATTTCTGAGATTTTGACCGAGGGGCAGTCAACACCCTCGGTCAGAGCACTTAATGCTTGATCATCACATGCCGCACGCAGGTGTAGTCCTCCAGCCCATACATCGACATATCCTTCCCATACCCCGAATGCTTCTGCCCGCCATGGGGCATTTCGCTGACCAGCATGAAGTGGGTATTCACCCAGGTGCAGCCATACTGCAAGCGCGCCGCCAGGCGATGGGCGCGGCCGGTGTCGCGGGTCCAGACCGATGAGGCCAGGCCGTAGTTGGAGTCGTTGGCCCATTCCAGCGCCTGGGCTTCGTCATTGAAGCGGGTGACCGATACCACAGGGCCGAACACTTCGTTGCGTACGATCTCGTCGTCCTGCAGCGCGTCGGCCAGCACGGTCGGCTCGAAGTAAAAACCATCGCCATCAATTGCCTTGCCCCCCGTCACCAGGCGGATGTGCGGTTGAGCGATGGCCCGCTCCACCAGCCCGGCGACCTTGTCGCGATGCTGGGCACTGATCAGCGGCCCCAGCTCGGTGTCCTCAGCCTCCTGCAACCCAGGCTTGAGGCTGGCTACGGCTTCACCCAGGCGCTCGACAAAGCGCTCGTAGATTCCGGCCTGCACGTACAGGCGACAGGCTGCGGTGCAGTCCTGGCCGGCGTTGTAGAAGCCGAAGGTGCGGATGCCGTCGATGGCGGCGTCGATGTCGGCATCGTCGAACACCAGCACAGGGGCCTTGCCGCCCAGCTCCATGTGCATGCGTTTCACGCTGTCGGCGGTGGCGCTGATGATGTGCGCGCCAGTGGGTATGGAGCCTGTCAGCGACACCATGCGCACCTTGGGATGGTTGACCAGCGGGTTGCCGACGGTCTGGCCGCGGCCAAACAGAATGTTCAGCACGCCCGGCGGCAGCAGGTCCTGGGCCAGTTCACCCAGGCGCAAGGCAGTCAGCGGGGTCAGTTCGGAGGGTTTGATCACCACCGTGTTGCCGGCTGCCAGGGCCGGGGCGATCTTCCACGCCAACATCATCAGCGGATAGTTCCACGGCGCGATGGAGGCAACCACACCCAATGGGTCGCGGCGGATCATCGAGGTGTGGCCCGGCAGGTACTCGCCCGCGGCCAAGCCGCCCAGGCAGCGCGCCGCGCCGGCAAAGTAGCGGAACACATCGGCAATCGCCGGGATTTCATCGTTCAGCGCGGCGCTCAGGGGCTTGCCGCAGTTCTGCGATTCCAGCCGGGCCAGCTCATCGCCATGGGCTTCGATGGCATCCGCCAGCGCCAGCAAGGTTTGCGAGCGGTCCTTGGGGCTGGTTTGCGACCAGCTGTCGAAGGCCTGGTCGGCGGCGCGCACGGCGCTGTCCACCTGGGCTTCGGTGGCTTCGTTGATCTGCGCCAGGGCGGTTCCCAGCGCGGGGTTGAGCACGGTCCAGGCCGGGCCTTGGCCGGCGATCAGTTGGCCATTGATCAGCATCTGCGTTTGCATCGGGGCTCCTCCAGGGTCATTTGCCACTGCCCGCGACGCTTTCGCCGCCACGGGTCAGGTAATAGGCGCCAAGGATTGGCAGCATGGTCACCAGCATCACCAGCATGGCGACCACGTTGGTCACCGGCACGTCGCGCGGGCGGCTCAGCTGGTTGAGCAGCCAGATCGGCAGGGTGCGTTCGTGGCCGGCGGTGAAGGTGGTGACGATGATTTCATCGAACGACAGCGCAAAAGCCAGCATGCCGCCGGCCAGCAGCGCCGAGCCGAGGTTGGGCAGGATGATGTAGCGGAAGGTCTGCCAGCCATCGGCGCCCAGGTCCATCGACGCTTCGATCAGGCTTTGCGAGGTGCGCCGCAGGCGGGCGATCACATTGTTGTAGACGATCACCACGCAGAACGTGGCGTGGCCGACCACGATGGTGAACACCCCGGGCTCTATCCCCAGGGACTTGAATGCCGAGAGCAGGGCGATGCCGGTGATGATGCCGGGCAGGGCGATGGGCAGGATCAGCATCAACGAAATGCTCTCTTTGCCGAAGAAGCTGCGCCGATACAATGCGACTGACGCCAGTGTGCCGAGCACCAGGGCAATCAGCGTGGCCAGGCAGGCCACCTGCAGCGACAGCTTGATCGCCTCCAGCACATCGGGGCGGGCGAAGGCCACGCCAATCCACTTCAGGGTGAAGCCCTTGGGTGGGAAGCTGAATGCCGCGTCTTCGGTGTTGAAGGCGTACAAGAAGATGATCAGGATCGGGAAGTGCAGGAACAGCAGCCCGCCCCAAGCCGCCAGTCGCAGCCCTATTGAAGCTTTTTCAGAGTGCATCGAAGGCCCCCAGGCGCTTGACGATGGACAGGTACACCGCAATCAGCACGATGGGCACCAGGGTGAACGCGGCGGCCATCGGCATGTTGCCGATCGCCCCTTGCTGGGCATAGACCATGCTGCCGATGAAGTACCCGGGTGGGCCGACCAGTTGCGGCACGATGAAGTCACCCAGGGTGAGCGAGAAGGTAAAGATGGAGCCGGCGGCGATGCCCGGGATCGACAGCGGCAAGATCACCTGCACGAAGGTTTGCCCAGGCCGTGCGCCAAGGTCTGCCGAGGCTTGCAGCAGCGAAGGCGGCAGGCGCTCCAGCGCGGCCTGTATCGGCAGGATCATGAACGGCAGCCAGATGTACACGAACACCATGAAGCGCCCCAGCTGGGAAGTCGACAGCGTGCTGCCGCCCACGCCCGGCACCGCCAGCACCGCTTGCAGCAGGCCGTCCAGGTGCAACTGCTGGACGAACCACTGGGCCACGCCGCCCTTGGCCAGCAGCAGGGTCCAGGCATAAGTCTTGACGATATAGCTGGCCCACATCGGCATCATTACCGCTATGTAGAAAAACGCCTTGGTCTTGCCGCTGGTGTAGCGCGCCATGTAATAGGCGATGGGGAAGGCCAGTACCGCGCTGGCCAACGACACCGCCACCGCCATGCCCAGGGTGCGCAGGATGATGTCGAAGTTCGATGGGTTGAACAGCGCGGCGAAGTTGCCCAGGGTCAGGTCCGGGGTCACCGCCATGGTGAAGTCGTCGAAGGTATAGAAGCCTTGCCACAGCAGGTTCAGCAACGAACCCAGGTAGATTGCGCCGAACCAGGTCAGCGGGGGTACCAGCAGCAGTGCCAGGTACAGGTTGGGCCGCCGGTACAGCAGGTTGGCCAGGCTGCGCAGTGTGCTCATCTCAGCGGGCCTCGGTTTCCTGCAACACGGTCATGGCCTCGCGGGGCCAGTGTGCCTGCACCCGTTGCCCGGGCTGCCAGGGGTGGGCCTGCGCTTGCCAGCGGTCGTTGGCCTGGCTTACCGCCAACAGCTGGCCGCTGTCCAGTTGCAACTCGAAGCGGGTGGCGCTGCCCTGGTACTGGATATCGCGCAACAGGCCGCTTACCTGCACTTCGTGGCTGGTGACCACAAGGTCGCCCAGGCGGATGTGCTCGGGGCGGATGGAGAAGGGCGCCGGGCTACCGTTGAGCTGCATGGCCAGTTCGCCACGCACCACGTTGGAAGTGCCGACGAATTCAGCGACGAAAGTGGTGGCGGGCTTCATGTACAGATTGCGCGGGGTGTCGACCTGTTCGATACGGCCGCGGTTGAACACCGCGACCCGGTCGGACATCGACAGGGCCTCGGTCTGGTCGTGGGTGACGAAGATGAAGGTGATGCCCAGCTGGCGTTGCAGCTTTTTCAGCTCGCCCTGCATCTGTTCGCGCAACTTCAGGTCCAGCGCGCCCAGTGGTTCATCCAGCAGCAATACCCGTGGCCGGTTGACCAGGGCACGGGCCAGGGCCACACGCTGGCGCTGGCCGCCGGACAGCTGCGCCGGCTTGCGCGCGCCATATTCGGCCAGGGCCACCATGGCCAGGGCTTCTTCGGCGCGGCTGTGGCGTTCGGCCTTTGCCACGCCCTTTACCTTCAGGCCGTAGGCGATGTTGTCCAGCACGTTCATGTGCGGGAACAGGGCGTAGTCCTGGAACACGGTGTTGACGTCGCGCTGGTAGGGCGGCACGCCAGCGGCTTCGGCACCGTGGATGCGGATCGAACCACTCGTGGGTTGCTCGAAGCCGGCGATCAGCCGCAGGCAGGTGGTCTTGCCCGAACCCGAAGGGCCGAGCATGGAGAAGAACTCGCCATCGATGATGTCGATACTGACCTGGTCGACCGCCTTGACCTCGCCGAAGGTGCGGGAAACCTGGGTGAACTGGACGGCTAGGGGCATAGGCAGTACTCAGTTGTCTATGTATTGCCTGCCCTGGCCCTATCGCCGGCAAGCCAGCTCCCACAAGTCATGCGCAAGGCTGGGGCCTGTGCAGACCCTGTGGGAGCTGGCTTGCCGGCGATAGGGCCAGGGCAGGCCAAGTAACTTTTAGCGCCCACCCATGATCGCAATGTAGTCCTGGGTCCAGCGGCTATACGGCACAAACTTGCCCCCCTGGGCCTGCGGGGTTTTCCAGAAGGCAATCTTGTCGAAATTGTCGAAACCGTTGGTCTTGCACCCCTCGGCGCCCAACAGTTCGCTGCCGGTGCACGCCGCCGGCACCGCCGGTAAGGAGCCGAACCAGGCTGCTACATCACCTTGCACCTTCGGCTGCAATGACCAGTCCATCCACTTGTAGGCGCAGTTGGGGTGCTTGGCCTCGCTGTGCAGCATGGTGGTGTCGGCCCAGCCGGTTGCGCCTTCCTTGGGAATGGTCGAGGCCACCGGCTGGTTCTCGGCCTTCAGGCCATTGACCATGTAGCCCCAGGAACTGGAGGCGACCACGCCTTCGTTCTTCACGTCGCTCATCTGCACTGTGGCGTCATGCCAGTAACGGTGGATCAGCGGTTGCTGCTGGCGCAGCAGTTCCAGCACGGCCTTGTATTGCTCCTCGTTCAGCTCGTAAGGGTCCTTGATACCCAGTTCGGGCTTGGTCGACTTCAGGTACAGCGCTGCGTCGGCGATGTAGATCGGCCCGTCATAGGCCTGCACACGGCCCTTGTTCGGCTTGCCGTCGGGCAAGTTCTGCGGCTCGAACACCACACCCCAGCTGGTAGGGGCCTGCTTGAAGGTATTGGTGTTGTACAGCAGCACGTTCGGCCCCCACTGATAAGGGGTGCCGTATACCTGCTTGTCGACCACGTACCAGCCACCGTTCTGCAGGCGCGGGTCGATGTTCTTCCAGTTGGGGATCAGGGCGGTGTTGATCGGCTGCACGCGCTTGCCCGCAATCAGCCGCAGCGAGGCATCGCCCGAGGCGGTGACCAGGTCATAACCGCCCTTGGTCATCAGGCTGACCATCTCGTCGGAGGTGGCGGCAGTCTTTACACTGACCTTGCAGCCGGTTTCCTTCTCGAAACCGGTCACCCAGTCGTAGGCCTTGTCGCTTTCACCGCGCTCGATGTAGCCGGGCCAGGCAACGATATCCAGGCGCCCCTCGCCAGGCCCCAGGGCCTTGGGCGGTTCGGCAGCCTGCAGGCTGGCGCTGGCCAGCACGGCGCCAGTCATGGCGCCGAGCAATGCGGTCTTGTGCACTGACATGGTGTTCCCTCTTTTTGCAGATCTTGTTCGGGGCAGTCATCAAGCAAGCCGTGAAGCAATCGTTATAAGCGTAGAGCGGTCGCGCGACGTATTGGCGATATCGAGTCTAGTTGGCTTTTTGCCAGCCAATGCAACATCCGGAAGCAAATCCAGCATGGCGTGTGCTGCGCCAAGCCTTACTCTGGCGGTTGAATCTTCTTGCGTGGAGACACACGAATGAACACCCGGGGCTTGCTTGATCAACTCCTCAAATCCGGCCAGCAAATGCTCGAAAAACAGGGGGGCGCCAACAAGTCCGGCAGCGCTGCCGGTGGCCTTGGCGGGCTGTTGTCCGGCGCAGGTGGCGGCCTGTTGGGTGGCGGCGCTCTGGGCTTGTTGCTGGGCAGCAAGAAGGCCCGAAAGTACGGCGGCAAAGCCCTGACCTATGGCGGCCTGGCCGCGCTGGGGGTGCTGGCCTACAAAGCCTACGGCAACTGGCAGGCCAACCAGCGGGGGGCCGCCGCCGAACCGCAAACCGTCGACCGCCTGCCGCCTGCCCAGGCCGAGCAGCACAGCCAGGCGGTGCTGCGAGCGCTGGTGGCGGCGGCCAAGTCCGATGGCCATATCGACGAGCGGGAGCGGGCGCTGATCGAGGGCGAGTTCACCCGCCTGGACAGCGATCGCGAACTGCAGCACTGGCTGCATGCCGAGCTGAACAAACCGCTGGACCCGGCTGAGGTGGCCCGCGCCGCGCAAACGCCAGAAATGGCCGCCGAGATGTACCTGGCCAGCGTGATGATGGTCGACCAGGAAAACTTCATGGAGCGTTCTTACCTGGACGAACTGGCCCGCCAGCTGCGTCTGGACCCAGCCCTGCGCCAGGAGCTGGAAAGCCAGGTACGGCTTGCTGCTGGCCAATAACTGGGAGCTGCGTTAGCCCATCGCCGGCAAGCCAGCTCCCACAGGGTTATCATGATACCTGTGGGAGCGGGCGTGCCCGCGAAGGGCTGCACAGCAGCCCCTGTGACATGTCCATCAGCAGCGATGCCTGTTTACCCCTCACTTCACCCGCAAATCTGTAAGGCCTCTGGGCTATACTTCAGCGATTTTTCCCGCTCGTTGTGAATTCCTGAGGGCTGAATGTGAAGAACTGGACCTTGCGCCAACGGATCCTGGCAAGTTTCGCCGTGATCATCGCCATCATGCTGCTGATGATCGTGGCCGCCTACTCGCGGTTGGTGGCCATCGAAACCGCCGAGGAGGCAGTGGGGACCGACAGCATTCCCGGGGTCTACTACAGCTCGATGATCCGCAGCGCCTGGGTCGACAGCTACGTCACCAGCCAGCAACTGGTGGGCCTGTCCAACCACCGTGAAATCACGTCGGCCGACATGGAGCTGTTCAAAAGCTTCGAAGACCGGCTCAAGCAACACATGGCCAGCTACCAGTCCACCATCCAGGACAAGGACGACCAGACCCGCTTCGACAACTTCGTGCAGCAGGAAGAGAGCTACATGAAGATCGTCGGTCAGGTGCTGGACACTTACCGTCAGCACAACTATGCCGAAGCCGAACGGCTGATCATCGAGGTGCTGACGCCGGCCTGGGTAGATGGCCGCAAGCACCTGAATGAAGTGATCGAGCACAATCGGGCGTCTGCCGACTCCGCCACCAACGAGATCGTCAGCGCCGTCAGCACGGCCAAGGGCAGCATGGTGGTATCGCTGCTGCTGGCAATCGTCGCCGCCGGCATCTGCGGCCTGCTGCTGATGCGTGCCATTACCGCTCCCATGCAGCGTATTGTGCATGCCCTCGACAAGCTGCGTTCAGGCGACCTGAGCATGCGCCTGAGCCTGGACCGCAAGGACGAGTTCGGCGCCATCGAAAGCGGCTTCAACGAAATGGCCGAGGCACTGGCCAACCTGGTGGCCCAGGCCCAGCGCTCGTCGGTGCAGGTGACCACGTCGGTTACCGAAATTGCCGCCACGTCCAAGCAACAGCAGGCCACCGCCACCGAAACGGCCGCCACCACCACCGAAATCGGCGCCACCTCGCGGGAAATCGCCGCCACCTCGCGTGATCTGGTGCGTACCATGACCGAAGTCACCTCCGCCGCTGATCAGGCTTCCAGCCTGGCCGGCTCCGGCCAGCAGGGGCTGGCACGCATGGAGGAGACCATGCACCAGGTGATGGGCGCTGCCGACCTGGTCAACGCCAAGCTCGGTATCCTCAACGAAAAGGCCAGCAACATCACCCAGATGGTGGTGACCATCGTCAAGGTGGCCGACCAGACCAACCTGCTGTCGCTCAACGCCGCCATCGAAGCGGAAAAGGCCGGCGAGTATGGCCGTGGCTTTGCCGTAGTGGCCACCGAAGTGCGCCGCCTGGCCGACCAGACCGCCGTGGCCACCTACGACATCGAGCAGATGGTGCGCGAAATCCAGTCGGCGGTGTCGGCCGGCGTCATGGGCATGGACAAGTTCTCTGAAGAAGTGCGCCGCGGCATGTTCGAGGTGCAGCAGGTGGGCGAGCAGCTCAGCCAGATCATTCATCAGGTGCAGGCCTTGGCGCCGCGCGTACTGATGGTCAACGAAGGCATGCAGGCCCAGGCCACCGGTGCCGAGCAGATCAACCAGGCGCTGGCCCAACTCAGCGATGCCAGTACCCAGACCGTCGAGTCGCTGCGCCAGGCCAGTTTTGCCATCGATGAACTGAGCCAGGTGGCCGCCGGCCTGCGTGGCGGCGTGTCGCGCTTCAAAGTCTGACTGCGATGAACGACTTGCCACTGCGCGCCGCACCCGCGCACAACGTCAAGGGCGCGTTGTACCTGCAGTTTCGCCTCAGGGAGCAGCGCTTTGCCCTGAGCGTGCACGAGGTGATCGAGGTGCTGCCGCGCCAGCCGCTCAAGCCGATTGCCCAGGCACCTGCCTGGGTCGCGGGCATCCTCGCCCATCGCGGCCAACTGGTCCCGGTGATCGACCTTGCTGCGCTGAGTTTTGGCCAACCCGCGGCGCAGCGCACCAGTACCCGCCTGGTGCTGGTGCACTACCGTGGCAGCCTGCAGCTTGGCCTGATTCTGGAACAGGCCACCGAAACCCTGCGTTGCCAACCGGACGAATTCCAGCCTTATGGGGTGGATACAGGCCAAGCGCCTTACCTGGGCCCGGTGCGCCAGGATGCTCTGGGCCTGCTGCAGCGCATCGAAGTCAATGACCTGCTGACCGACGCCGTGCACCAATTGCTGTACACGCAAGACCCGACAGGGATGCCTACATGAACGAACAGCGTTTTTTCCGCTTCTTGCGTGAGCGTATTGGCCTGGACGTGGAGTCGGTGGGCGCGCCCATGGTCGAACGCGCGCTGCGCCAGCGTTGCGTGGCCATGGGCGCGATCGACCTGGACGACTACTGGCTGCGCCTGCAGCAGTCGACGGATGAGCAGCAGGCGCTGATTGAAGCGGTGATCGTCCCGGAGACCTGGTTTTTCCGATACCCCGACTCGTTCACAGCGCTGGCCAGCCTGGCCCACAAACGCCAGGCCCACCTGGCGGGCGCGCGCCCGCTGCGATTGCTCAGCCTGCCTTGCTCGACCGGCGAGGAACCTTATTCGCTGGCCATGGCCTTGCTCGACGCCGGCATGGCGCCGGGTGCATTCCTGATTGATGGCATGGACATCAGCCCCAGCTCGGTCGCCAAGGCCGGGCAGGCTGTGTATGGCCGCAATGCCTTCCGTGGCAGCGAACTGGGCTTTCGCGAGCGCTATTTCGATGCGCTGGACGAAGGCCACCGCCTGCATGAGCGGGTACGCCAGCAGGTCAGCCTGCAAGTGGGCAATGTGCTTGACCCGGCGTTGGCCAGCCGCGATGGCCTGTACGACTTCGTGTTCTGTCGCAATCTGTTGATCTATTTCGACGTGCCTACCCAACAGCGTGTGTTCGAAGTGCTCAAGCGCCTGCTGCATCCACAGGGTGTGCTGTTCATCGGCCCGGCCGAAGGCAGTTTGTTGGCACGCCTGGGCATGCGTCCGCTGGGGATCGCCCAGTCGTTTGCCTACGTGCGCCAGGAGGGCGACAGCGCCCCGTTGCCGGCGGCACCCGCCCAGCCTGCGCAGCGTACGCTGGCGACTTTACGCACACCAGGTTATCCGCCGCCCAGCGTGCCGGTGCCGCGCCCGCTGCGTGTGCTGCCGGTGGCGGCCAGGCCAGCGCCAGCCCGCCAGCACAAGCACGAGGGCGCCAGCGAGTTGCTGGCCAGCATTGCCCGGCTGGCCAATGCCGGCGCCAGCGAGCAGGCGCGTGGCGAATGCCAGCGGTACCTGGGCCAGTATCCGCCGTCGGCGCAGGTGTACTACTGGCTGGGGCTGCTCAGCGATACCGAGGGCGATGCGCAGCAGGCGCTCACCCACTATCGCAAGGCCTTGTACCTGGAGCCACAGCACCCTGAGGCGCTGGTGCACCTGGCCGCCTTGCTGGCGGCCCAGGGCGACCTGGCCGGCGCCCGGCGCCTGCAGGATCGTGCGGCGCGGGCTGGCCGGGAGCCTGAACGATGAACAGTGATTCGACGATGCAGTTGCTGGCCGAGGATGACGCGCACATCGACGACTGCTGGAACCGTATTGGCGTGCACGGTGACAAGCAGTGCCCGCTGCTGGAGCGGCATGTGCATTGCCGCAATTGCGAGGTGTATGCCGCTGCGGCCACACGGCTGCTCGACCGCTACGCGCTGATGCAGGACCACCAGGCTGCAGCGGTACAGCCGGTCGAGGAAAACACCGGCCGCTCCATGTTGCTTTTCCGCCTGGGCGAAGAGTGGCTGGCGCTGGCCACCGCCAGCCTGGCCGAAATCGCCCCGTTGCAGGCTGTGCATTCGCTGCCGCACCAGCGCTCGCGGCTGCTGCAGGGGGTTGCCAATGTGCGCGGTGCGTTGGTGCCGTGCCTGTCACTGGCTGACTTGCTGGGTGTGCAGGCCGGCACCGTCGAGCAACGTGGCGGTCGGGCCATGCCACGCATGCTGATTCTGGCGGCCGAGGGAGGGCCGGTAGTGATGGCCGTTGAGGAAATCGACGGTATTCACCGGCTAGACCCACTGCTGCTGGGCAGCGGCCAGGACGCCACGCGCTTTACCGCCGCAGTCCTGCAGTGGCGCGGCCGCAGCGTGCGGGTGCTGGACGATCAACACTTACTGTCTGCCGTGCAGCGGAGCCTGTCATGACCCCAGAGCAAATGCGCGACGCATCGTTGCTCGAACTGTTCAGCCTGGAGGCCGAGGCGCAGACCCAGGTGCTCAGTGCCGGGCTGATGGCACTGGAGCGCAACCCCACCCAGGCCGACCAGCTTGAGGCGTGCATGCGTGCCGCTCACTCACTCAAGGGGGCAGCGCGCATCGTCGGGGTGGATGCTGGCGTCAGTGTCGCCCACGTCATGGAAGATTGCCTGGTGGCGGCCCAGGAAGGCCGCCTGCGGCTCACCGCCGAGCACATCGACGCGCTGTTGCAGGGCACCGACCTGCTGATGCGTATCGCCACGCCAGGCGATGCCGGGGCGCAGGCGACCTTGCCGGTGTTTCTTGCGCAGATGGCCAGCCTGCTCGACCCGGGTGCAGCCGTGCCTGCGCAGCCGTTGGCTGCACCCGTGGTACCACAGCCGCCGCTGGCTACCTTGCCGCCTGCACCACTGGTATTGCCAACCGAACCGCCGGAACCAGAGCCCGAGCCCGAGCCGATTCTGCAGCGCAAGGCTGGCAAGCGCGCTGGCGAAGGTGCCGAGCGGGTATTGCGGGTTACCGCCGACCGCCTCAATAGCCTGCTCGACCTGTCCAGCAAGTCGCTGGTGGAAACCCAGCGGCTCAAGCCTTACCTGGCCACCCTGCAGCGCCTCAAGCGCATGCACGGCCAAGGCATGCAGGCGCTCGACGGCTTGCGCATGCAGCTGGAGGACAGCGGCCAGAGCAGCGAGGTGCTCGAGGCCCTGGCGCAAACCCAACGTCTGCTGGCCGAAACCCAGCAGATCCTGCAGCAGCAGGCGGCCGACCTGGATGAGTTCGGCTGGCAGGCCAGCCAGCGTGCGCAGTTGCTGTATGACACGGCGCTGGCTTGCCGTATGCGGCCGTTTGCCGACGTGCTGACCGGGCAGAGCCGTATGGTCCGCGACCTGGGCCGTTCGCTGGGCAAGCCGGTGCGGTTGGTGGTGGAAGGGGAGAAGACCCAGGTCGATCGCGATGTGCTGGAAAAGCTCGAAGCACCGCTGACCCACCTGTTGCGCAATGCCGTCGACCACGGGATCGAACTGCCCGAGCGGCGCCTGCTGGCGGGCAAGCCGGACGAGGGTGTGATCCGCCTGCGGGCGTCGCACCAGGCCGGCATGCTCAGCCTGGAGCTGATCGACGATGGCGCCGGTATCGACCTTGAGCGCCTGCGCAGCAGCATCGTCGAGCGTGCCCTGTCGCCCGCCGACACAGTGGCGCGAATGAGCGATGCGGAGTTGCTGACGTTCCTGTTCCTGCCTGGCTTCAGCCTGCGCGACAAGGTCACCGAGGTGTCCGGGCGCGGTGTGGGGCTGGATGCGGTGCAGCACATGGTCCGCGAGCTGCGCGGCTCGATAGAGCTGACCCAGATGGCGGGGCAGGGCTGTCGCTTTCACCTGCAGGTGCCGCTGACCCTGTCGGTGGTGCGCAGCCTGGTTGTCGAGGTGGGCGGTGAGGCCTACGCCTTCCCGCTGGCCCATATCGAGCGCACGCTGGAAGTGACCGCCGAGCAGATCGTACAGATTGAAGGGCGTCAGCACTTCTGGCATGAAGGCCGGCATATCGGCCTGGTGGCGGCCAGCCAGTTGCTCAACCGCCCGGCCGGGCAAAGCGATGAAGCCAGCCTGCGGGTGGTGGTGATCCGCGAGCGTGAGCAACTGTACGGCGTGGCCGTGGAGCGTCTGGTGGGCGAGCGGGTGCTGGTGGTGATGCCACTCGACCCGCGGCTTGGCAAGGTGCAGGACATTTCCTCGGGCGCCTTGCTCGATGACGGCTCGGTGGTGCTGATCGTCGATGTCGAAGATTTGCTGCGCTCGGTGGAAAAACTGCTCAGCACCGGCAGCCTGGAACGCGTCGAGCGCGGTAGCAGCGGTGCCCGCGGCGTGGCCCGTAAACGCATTCTGGTGGTCGACGATTCGCTGACCGTGCGCGAGCTGCAACGTAAGCTGCTGGGCAACCGCGGCTACGACGTGGCGGTGGCGGTAGATGGCATGGATGGCTGGAACGCCCTGCGCAGCGAGGATTTCGACCTGCTGATCACCGACATCGACATGCCGCGCATGGACGGCATCGAGCTGGTGACCTTGGTACGCCGCGACCAGCGCATGCAATCGCTGCCGGTAATGGTGGTGTCCTATAAAGACCGTGAGGAAGACCGACGGCGTGGCCTGGATGCAGGCGCCGACTACTATTTGGCAAAGGCCAGTTTCCACGACGATGCGTTGCTGGAGGCTGTAGTCGAGCTGATCGGGGGGGCTCAAGGATGAAGATCGCCATCGTCAATGACATGCCTATGGCCGTCGAGGCGCTACGCCGTGCGGTCGCCCTGGAGCCTGCACACCAGGTGGTGTGGGTGGCCAGCAATGGCGCCGAGGCGGTGCAGCGTTGCGCCGAGCAACTGCCAGACCTGATCCTGATGGACCTGATCATGCCGGTGATGGACGGTGTGGAGGCCACCCGGCGGATCATGGCCGAAACCCCGTGCGCCATCGTCATCGTCACGGTGGACCGCCAACAGAACGTGCACCGCGTGTTCGAGGCCATGGGCCACGGCGCCCTGGACGTGGTCGACACCCCCGCGCTGGGCGCTGGCGACCCCCGCGAAGCAGCGGCACCGCTGCTGCGCAAGATCCTCAATATCGGCTGGTTGGTCGGCCAGCAGCGCAGCCCAGCCGCCAGGCCGGTTGCCGCGCCGTTGCGCGAGGCTTCGCAGCGTCGCGGGCTGGTGGCGATCGGCTCGTCGGCGGGTGGCCCGGCGGCGCTCGAAGTGCTGCTCAAGGGTTTGCCCGCAGCGTTCCCGGCAGCCATCGTGTTGGTCCAGCATGTGGACCAGGTGTTTGCCGCCGGGATGGCCGAATGGCTCAGCAGCGCAGCAGGCCTGCCGGTGCGCCTGGCCCGCGAAGGCGAGCCGCCGCAGCCGGGCCAGGTGTTGCTGGCAGGCACCAACCACCACATTCGCCTGCTACAGAATGGCCAACTGGCCTACACTGCCGAGCCTGTCAATGAAATCTACCGGCCATCGATCGACGTGTTCTTCGAAAGCGTGGCACGTTACTGGAATGGCGATGCGGTAGGCGTGCTACTCACCGGCATGGGCCGCGACGGCGCCCAGGGCCTGAAGCTGATGCGTCAGCAGGGCTTTCTGACCATTGCCCAGGACCAGGCCAGCAGTGCGGTGTACGGCATGCCCAAGGCCGCTGCGGCCATTGATGCTGCGGTGGAAATTCGCCCGCTGGAACGCATCGCCGGGCGCTTGATGGACTTTTTCGCAAAATGACGAAATGTATTGAATCACGCCGCCACGCCGGCAGTGATCGGGTGAACAGGTATGAATGAATTACCGATCGAAGGTTTTGCCACCACCAACGAGAACTCGGCGATGGTGCTGCTGGTCGACGACCAGGCCATGATCGGCGAGGCGGTGCGGCGTGGTCTGGCCAATGAAGACAACATCGACTTCCACTTCTGTGCCGACCCGCACCAGGCGGTGGTCCAGGCCATGCGCATCAAGCCCACGGTCATCCTCCAGGACCTGATCATGCCTGGCCTGGACGGCTTGACCCTGGTGCGCGAATACCGCAACAACCCGGCCACCCAGGACATCCCGATCATCGTTCTGTCGACCAAGGAAGACCCGCTGGTGAAGAGCGCGGCGTTTGCCGCCGGGGCCAACGACTACCTGGTCAAGCTGCCGGATACCATCGAGCTGGTCGCGCGCATTCGCTATCACTCACGCTCGTACCTCACCCTGTTGCAACGCGACGAGGCCTACCGCGCCCTGCGCGTCAGCCAGCAGCAGTTGCTCGATTCCAACCTGATGCTGCAGCGGCTGATGAACTCCGACGGCCTGACCGGGCTGTCCAACCGCCGCCACTTCGACGAGTACCTGGAGCTGGAATGGCGCCGGGCCATGCGTGAACAGCAGCAGCTGTCGTTGCTGATGATCGATGTGGATTATTTCAAGGCCTACAACGACAGCTTCGGCCACCTGGCCGGCGACGAGGCCTTGCGCCAGGTGGCCGAGGCGATCCGTGGCTCGTGCTCGCGGCCGACCGACCTGCCGGCGCGCTATGGCGGCGAGGAGTTTGCCCTGGTGTTGCCCAACACCTCGCCCGGCGGGGCGCGCCTGGTGGCTGAGAAGCTGCGCCAGACGGTGCTGGGCCTCGGCATCCCGCATACCGCGCCGGTGGCCGATGCGCGCCTGACCGTGAGCATTGGCCTGGCCACCCACACCCCGGCCGTCGGCAGCCACTGCCGGCAGTTGATCTCGGCGGCGGACAAAGGCTTGTACCAGGCCAAGAACAGCGGGCGTAACCAGGTCGGCATCGCCTGAGAAGCGGTGCGCGGACCGTTGTAGCAGCGGCCTTGTGTCGCGATGGGCTGCACAGCAGCCCCAGAATTTCAGCTACGCAGCAAATATCGCAGGGGGCCGCTGCGCTGCGCATCGCGACACAAGGCCGCTCCTACAAAGGCGGTGATACGTTCTACGAATGCGACCGCCCGGCGGGTCTGCCGCCCAGCAGCGGACTCGGTTATACTCGCGGGCTTTTCACCGAATTCGCACGAGTAGCCAGCCCATGGAAATCCAACCGATCCTGAACACCATCAAGGACCTCACCGAGCGTTCCCAGTCCATTCGGGGGTATCTTTGACTACGATCACAAGCATGACCGCCTGATCGAAGTCAACCGCGAGCTGGAAGACCCCAACGTCTGGAACAAGCCCGAGTACGCCCAGGCCCTGGGCCGCGAGCGTGCCATGCTGGCACAGGTCGTCGAGACCCTGGACAAGCTGTCCAACGGTCTGTCGGACTGCAAGGACCTGCTCGACATGGCCGTCGAGGAAGAGGACGAAAGCGCTGTCGGCGACGTCGAGACCGAGCTGCAGGGCCTGGAAGAATCCCTGGCCCAGCTTGAGTTCCGTCGCATGTTCAGCGGCGAAATGGACATGAACAACGCCTACCTGGATATCCAGGCCGGCTCCGGTGGTACCGAGGCGCAGGACTGGGCCAACATCCTGCTGCGCATGTACCTGCGCTGGGCCGACAAGCGCGGTTTCGACGCCACCATCATCGAGCTTTCCGAAGGTGAAGTCGCCGGCATCAAGGGCGCCACCGTGCACATCAAGGGCGAGTACGCCTTCGGCTGGCTGCGTACCGAAATCGGTGTGCACCGCCTGGTGCGCAAGAGCCCGTTCGACTCCGGTGCCCGTCGCCACACTTCGTTCTCGGCGGTGTTCGTATCGCCCGAAATCGACGACAAGGTCGAGATCGAGATCAACCCGTCCGACCTGCGCATTGACACCTACCGCTCCTCCGGTGCCGGTGGTCAGCACGTGAACACCACCGACTCGGCCGTACGTATCACCCACGTGCCGACCAACACCGTGGTGGCGTGTCAGAACGAACGTTCCCAGCACGCCAACAAAGACACCGCCATGAAAATGCTGCGGGCCAAGTTGTACGAGCTGGAAATGCAGAAGCGCAACGCCGCTTCGCAGGCGCTGGAAGACAGCAAGTCGGACATCGGCTGGGGCCACCAGATCCGTTCCTACGTACTGGATGACTCGCGCATCAAAGACCTGCGCACAGGCGTAGAGCGCAGCGACTGCCAGAAAGTGCTGGACGGCGACCTTGACCAGTACCTGGAAGCAAGCCTCAAGCAAGGGCTGTAAGCCGCACTCCACTGCCGCGATACCTGGCTACCCGCCGGTATCGCGTGCCCTGCCCGAAAAGGGCAACGAATACCTGATGGAAAGAATGACGACATGAGCGACCTCAAGACCGAATCGCAAGACCTGCAACAGGAAGAAAATGCCCTGATCGCCCTGCGCAAGGAAAAACTTGCCGCCGAGCGCGCCAAGGGCAACGCCTTCCCCAACGACTTCCGTCGCGAC
The DNA here is from genome assembly GCF_000498395.2 of Pseudomonas putida S13.1.2. Lineage (NCBI taxonomy): Bacteria > Pseudomonadati > Pseudomonadota > Gammaproteobacteria > Pseudomonadales > Pseudomonadaceae > Pseudomonas > Pseudomonas putida. The sequence continues at coordinate 3,813,386 of NZ_CP010979.1, read as the reverse complement.
AGCTACTGCAACGACCTGCAGAAACAGTACGCGGACAAGACCAAGGAAGAGCTGGAAGCAGCCGCGATCCCGGTCAAGGTTGCCGGCCGTATCATGCTCAACCGTGGCTCGTTCATGGTGATCCAGGACATGACCGGTCGCATCCAGGTCTACGTCAACCGCAAGACCCTGCCGGAAGAAACCCTGGCCGCAGTCAAGACCTGGGACCTGGGCGACATCATCAGCGCCGAAGGCACCCTGGCCCGTTCCGGCAAGGGCGACCTGTACGTCGAAATGACCAACGTGCGCCTGCTGACCAAGTCGCTGCGCCCGCTGCCCGACAAGCACCACGGCCTGACCGATACCGAGCAGCGCTACCGCCAGCGTTACGTCGACCTGATGGTCAACGAAGAAACCCGCCACACCTTCCGTGTGCGTTCGCAGGTGATCTCGCACATTCGCAAGTTCCTCATCGAGCGTGACTTCCTCGAAGTCGAGACGCCGATGCTGCAGACCATCCCGGGTGGCGCCGCGGCCAAGCCGTTCGAAACCCACCACAACGCCCTGGACATGGCCATGTTCCTGCGTATCGCGCCGGAGCTGTACCTCAAGCGCCTGGTGGTGGGGGGCTTCGAAAAGGTGTTCGAGATCAACCGCAACTTCCGTAACGAAGGTGTTTCGACGCGTCACAACCCTGAATTCACCATGCTCGAGTTCTACCAGGCCTACGCCGACTACCGCGACAACATGGACCTCACCGAGGAACTGTTCCGCGAGCTGGCGCAGCTGGTGCTGGGGTCGACCGACGTGCCGTATGGCGACAAGGTGTTCCACTTCGGTGAGCCGTTTGTGCGCCTGTCGGTGTTCGACTCGATCCTCAAGTACAACCCGGAACTGACCGCAGCCGACCTGCAGGACGTTGACCGCGCCCGCGACATCGCCAAGAAGGCCGGTGCCAAGGTGCTCGGCCACGAAGGCCTGGGCAAGCTGCAGGTGATGATTTTCGAAGAGCTGGTCGAGCACAAGCTGGAGCAGCCGCACTTCATTACCGAGTACCCGTTCGAAGTGTCGCCGCTGGCCCGTCGCAACGACGACAATCCGGCCGTTACTGACCGCTTCGAGCTGTTCATCGGTGGCCGCGAAATCGCCAATGCCTACTCCGAGCTCAACGATGCCGAAGACCAGGCCGAGCGCTTCCTGGCCCAGGTGGCCGAGAAGGACGCGGGTGACGACGAAGCCATGCACTACGACGCCGACTTCGTGCGTGCGCTGGAGTACGGCATGCCGCCGACCGCCGGTGAAGGCATCGGCATCGACCGCCTGGTAATGCTGCTGACCAACTCGCCGTCGATCCGCGACGTGATCCTGTTCCCGCACATGCGTCCACAGGCCTGAGTGAATTGAACAAGCCGCCTTTCGAGGCGGCTTTTTCTTGCCTGAAGCTTTATGTTGTCTGTACTGGCCCTATCGCCGGCAAGCCAGCTCCCACAGGTACTGCACAGGTCCTGACTATTGTGCGGGCCTGTGGGAGCTGGCTTGCCGGCGATGAGGCCAGTGCAGGCCGCAGATGACTTGAACCGTGAGGTATCCCCGTGACACCCGCCATGCCTGACCAAGGCGCCGCCGGCATCGCTACCGCCGTCGCCGAAAGCGTGCAATACCAAGGCCGCAAGACTGCCCGCCAAGGCAGCGAACAGCGCCGCCAGCTGATCCTCGACGCCGCCATGCGCATCGTTGTACGCGATGGTGTACGCGGTGTGCGCCACCGTGCGGTAGCCGCCGAGGCCGCTGTGCCGCTGTCGGCCACCACCTACTACTTCAAGGACATCGAGGACCTGCTCACCGACACCTTCGCCCAGTATGTCGAGCGCAGTGCCGCCTACATGGCCAAACTGTGGGCCAACACCGAAGTGGTGTTGCGCCAGTTGCTGGCCCAGGGCGACGGCAGCCCGCAGGCACGGGCGCGGCTGGCTGATGAAGTGGCGCGCATGACTGCCGACTATGTGCAACGGCAACTGCTGAACCGCCGCGACTTCCTCATGGCCGAGCAGGCCTTCCGCCAGGAGGCGCTGCTGTGCCCACGCCTGGCGGAACTGGTGCGTGCCCACGAGCAGATCCTGCTGCACGGCACCCGGCAATTGCTGCAGGTGGTGGGGTCGCGGCAACCGGAACAGGACGCCCAGATGTTGACGGCGATTATCGTGCAGATGGAATATCAGGGCCTGCTCAAGGATGCGAACGCGCAAGCCGATGGGCAGATGCTCGCTATGCTTACCCGATACCTGCAGCTGGTGCTGGCATCGGCTTGAGCCGAGACCGATTTTTCAAGGAGAACCTGATGAAAGCCTGGCGTGTGGTGTTGTTGACTCTGTCATTCCTGCTGCTGGGCGGTTGTCTGGTGACCTTCCATGAGCCCTTGCCCAGCAACCAGGCGGCGCCCAAGGCCCTGCTCGGCAAGTGGAGCAGCAAGGACGCTTGGGGCGAGCCGTTGAAGCTGACCATCAGTCGCAGCGGCGGCGATGCCTACAAGGCGGTGGCCACGGCCAAGGGCAAGGCCCCTGAGGAATACGTATTCACCGTGTCGCGCCACGGTAACCGCTGGTACCTGTCGGCCGGCGTGCCCAAACGCCTGGGGGGCAACTTCCTGATCGGCGGTTTCGACATCGTCGAGGGCAAGGAGCTGGTGGTCTACAACCTGGATGTCGAACAGGTGCAGCAGGCGGTGGACAAGAAGGAACTGACCGGGCGCAGCACCGAGGTGCCTGAAGACAACGGCGACGGCGTGCTGATCGATAGCCCGTCGGCGCGGGTGCTGGCCTACCTGGACGACCCGGCCAATTCCGACCTGTTCGTCGAAGTGGCGCGGTTCCAGCGTACTGGCAAGTAGTTACCTGTTGCGGCCTCTTCGCGGCTAAAGCCGCTCTCACAGGCACTGCATCAGGCTTGAGACCTGTGCGGTCCCTGTGGGAGCGGCTTTAGCCGCGAAGAGGCCAGCACAGGCAACACAAGGCTTGGCTCATTGTTGCAATAAGGAGTCCCCGGTGGACGAATACCAGCAAACCATCCGTGCCCTGTCCGACCGCATCGTTGCGGCGCAGACCCCGATCCGGGTGCTGGACGCGGTGAAATGGGACGAAAACATTCGTCAGGGCTTCCTCAAGGCCAAGGGCAAGGAGCCGCCGGCCGTCGACCGTGCCTATTACCAGTCGCGCCCGCTGTCGTTCGACTCCGGCGCGGTCAAGGCCGAGTTCCAGGGCATCGAGCGCGACATCATCCGCCAGCTGGGCCAGTTCAACCCGGTCGGGCAGATCATGAAACGCATGTGCCGCGAATACCGCATGGTGGTGCGGATGCTTGAAGCGCGCGGTACCGAGGACTTCGGCCTGATCTCCCAGGAACTGTATGGCGCTGCCTCCGATGCCTTCCATGCCGGTGACCCGACCCTGGCCGACCTTGGCCTGATGCTGTCGGACTACCTGAACAACATCGATGGCCGTGGCGACCTGAAGGACGAGCCGAAGAACCTTACCGCCAAGGAGGCCGTGGAGATCCTCCAGCGCCGGCTGAACACGGTGTTCGGCGAGGCCGAGGGAACCATTCGCGTATTCGAGTCCGACGGCATCGTCGCCGATGCCGCTGCCGGTGCCGACTACATCAAGGTGCGCGCCGATGCCATGTTCAACGCCCGCGATGTCCGCGCCCTGGAGGTGCACGAAGGGCTGGTGCATGTCGGCACCACGCTCAATGGCCTGAACCAGCCGATCTGCACCTTCCTGGCCAAGGGCCCGCCCTCGTCCACGGTCACCCAGGAAGGCCTGGCCATCCTCATGGAGGTGATTGCCTTCGCCTCCTACCCCAGCCGCCTGCGCAAGCTCACCAACCGCACCCGCGCCATCCACATGGTCGAGGAGGGCGCCGATTTCCTCCAGGTGTTTGATTTTTTCCGTGGGCAAGGCTTCGAGGTTGCGCAGAGCTACAGCAACGCCAGCCGGGTATTCCGCGGCTCGGTGCCCAATGGCCTGCCATTCACCAAGGACTTGTCCTACCTCAAAGGCTTCATCATGGTTTACAACTACATTCAGTTGGCCGTGAAGAAGGGCAAGCTCGAACAGATCCCCTTGCTGTTCTGTGGCAAGACCACCCTCGAGGACATGCGCACCCTGCGCCAGTTGGTGGAGGAGGGCCTGGTGGAGCCGCCCAAGTACCTGCCCGAGCAGTTTCGCGACCTTAACGCGCTGTCGGCCTGGATGTGTTTCTCCAACTTCCTCAACCACCTGAGCCTGGACCGTATTGAAGCCGACTACGCGAACATTCTCTGAGCGCTGCCGCCTGCTGGCGCTTGGCTTGCTGCTGTTGGGCCTGAGTGGCTGCAGCAGCTTGCTGTTCTACCCCGAACCTGGTCAGGCGTTCACCCCCGAGCGGGCCAAGCTCGCCTACCGCGATGTCACCCTTGTCACGTCGGACGGCCTGCGCCTGCACGGCTGGTGGTTGCCGGCCAAGGCCGGCGTCGAGGTCAAGGGTACGGTACTGCACTTGCACGGTAACGGTGGCAACCTGCCGGGGCACCTGGGTGGCAGCTACTGGCTGCCGGAGCAGGGCTATCAGGTGCTGATGATCGATTACCGCGGCTATGGCCTGTCGCAGGGGACGCCGAGCCTGCCAGAGGTGTACGAAGATATCGGCGCCGCCATGGCCTGGCTGGACCAGGCGCCCGAGGTAAAGGGCAAGCCCCTGGTGCTGCTGGGGCAGAGCCTTGGCGGGGCCATGGCCATTCACTACCTGGCGGCCCACCCCGAGCAGCGCCAGCGCTTCAGTGCCCTGGTGTTCGATGGCGTGCCAGCCAGTTACCGGTCGGTCGGGCGCTTTGCCCTCAGCACCTCTTGGATGACCTGGCCGTTGCAGGTGCCGCTGTCGTGGCTGGTGCCGGACGGCGACAGCGCAATCCATTCGATCGAGCAGCTGAGCAGCCCGCCCAAGCTGTTTTTCCATAGCATTGACGACAACCTGGTGCCGATGGACAACGGTATTCGCCTGTACCAGCACGCGCCACCGCCGCGGGTGCTGCAACTGACCCGTGGTGGCCACGTGCAGACCTTCGCCGACCCCACATGGCGCCAGGTGATGCTGCGTTTCCTCGACGACCCTAGCCATTTCAACGGCCTGCGGCGGCTTGCCGAAGTGCCCAATTTCCCTGACGAGAAGAACAAGCAATGAGTGAAGAACGCAACGCCATCCCGCTGATCCTGACCGGCGTCGGCAGCATCATCGTGACGGTGGGGGCCTTGTGGTACTACGGTTACCTGCATTTTGCCAAACCCGAGGATGCCCTGTTGCTGCAGGACTTCACCATGCTCAAGACCATCCCCGGCGAGGACTATAAAGTTTCGTTGGACCCGGCGCCGCAAGTGGCCCAGTGCGTCGATGGCGTGCTGGTGTTGTTCGACACCGGGCAGAAAGGCCTGACCGGCGTGCTGGTGGACAACCGCAAGCGTGCGGTGCGCTGCATGGGCGAGGAAACCCCGCAGCAGGTGAAGTGAGCCATTATCCCTACTGCCTGTGCCGACCCCTTCGCGGGCATGCCCGCTCCCACAGGGATTGCGCAAAGCTCGAAACAAGCACCGTACCTGTGGGAGCGGGCGTGCCCGCAAAGAGGCCGGTACAGGCAAAAAAAAGCCCCGCGTCGAACGCGGGGCTTTCTTTTCAGCCAGCCAGACTTACTGCTGAATCTGGCTCACCGAACGGGGTGCTACCGGTTGGTTGTCGTTGGAGATGGTTACCTCCACGCGACGGTTTTGCGCACGGCCCGAGTTGCTGCCGTTGTCCGCTACCGGGTACTCCTTGCCATAGCCCTGGGAAACGACGCGCGCCGGGTCGACGCCGGCACGTACCAGTGCCATGCGCACGCTGTTGGCGCGGCGCTCGGACAGGGTCTGGTTGTAGTTGGCCGAGCCGACGCTGTCGGTGTAGCCCTCTACGATCACCTTGCGTTCCGGGTTTTCCTGAAGGAACTGGGCCAGCTTGGTGATGTTCGGGTAGGCGTTGCTCTTGAGTTCGGCCTTGTTGAAGTCGAACAGCACGTCGCCGAAGGTCACCAGCGTGCCGCGGTCGGTCTGCTTGGCATTGAGGCTGTCCTGCAGCTTGGCGATCTGGGCGTCGCGGGCGTCCAGCTTGGCCTGTGCGCGCTGGGCCGAGGCGTTCTTCAACTCACCTTCGGCAGTACGCAGGGCAATGGTCTGCTTGGCCACTTCGACACGCTGGTTGGTCAGATAGGCCAGTTGGTCGACCTTCTTCTCGTCTTCACGGTCCATGTAGGCCTTGTCTGCCTTGTTCAGCCAGTCCTGGGCGTCCTTGGTCTCCAGCGCCGCGACCTTGCTCGATTGCGGGTCGCTCTGCAGCGAGGAGAAGTTGGTGCGGGCCGACTCGAGGTTGGCGTTAGGGTCGTGCGAGCAGGCAGCAAGACCAACGCTGAGGGCCAGCAGGGCGGGAATCATGACGTGTTTGCGCATAGTGTTCATCCTTTGATCGAGTGCGAAGGCTAAGGTTGGCGGGGCAGGGCTCACTGAGCGCTGCGCAGGCCTTCCTCACGTACGTCCTGAACGCCCTGGCGGGCATCCTGCACGGCCTTCTGGGCCTTGGCCGCCTGGGCCTTGCGTTCGGCGAGGCGTGCGTCCCACTCGGCCTGTTGGGCCAGGCGCTTGGCCTCGTCGTACTTCTTGTCGTGCATGGCGATTTCGGCTTGCTTGAACTTGTCCTGGGCCGCTTTCATTTCCACGGCAGCGAACTCGGTGCCACCCGCGCTGACGGCAGAGTTCACGGCGGATTGGGTAACGGCATACTGCTCGGTGGGCGGGTTGCCCGCACAGCCGGCCAGGACCAGGCTACTGCCCAGGGCCAGCGCGGCCAGCTTGAACCCGCGCACGTGAGTAGATGACAGTTTGCTAGTGCGGGTCTTCATGGTGGTCAGCTCCATTGGATCACTCCTGATAACGACGATGTCCGTAGCAGTCCATCGCTTAATCCCTGACAAAACCGAGCGCTTCAGCTGAACGGTGCACGAGGGCAGTGTGCAGGGTTTTAGCGTGATGGCTATTGGCTCCGACTCGACCGTTTTCAGAATGGTTCAGAAAAAAGTGCGGTAAGAGGGGAATTATTTCTGACTGATTGGTCAGTGAGTGCTGGCTGGAACTTTCACGGGTTGGAGCGGTATTCCGGGCCTTGGCGAGACCCGGAACGGTGGGGCGGGCAGTTATTTGTCGCTGTCGTCGCCGGTGGTGCTCAGGCTGTGCAGGTGTTGTCTGGAGAGGGAGAGAAAGCGCGGCGTAGAGCCGACATCTTCATACAGCGGGTCGCCTTCTTCATCGGTGGCGATGACCTGGCGACCCTGCACATAGGGGAAGCTGGCTTCCAGCTCTTCGAGGGCGGCCGCCACCAGTTCGCCGAGCAGTTCCTCGGCGGTGCGCTTGGGGTACATGTCGATCAGCGCGGCCAGGCGCGCCTCGGACTCCAGGTCCAGATGCAATACATGGCCCGTGCGGCTGAGGGTACCGGCGGCATTCTGTTCCCAGTGCTGGGCGAGTTCACGGATTTTCATGATGACCTCTGTTGACGCCTGTTAAGGCTGCATTGCATGGGAGTGCTGTGCTTTCACTTTAGTTTGCTTTGGCCGAACACGGCTTGCCATTGCCGCTCGGCTGGGGGCACTCTTCAGTGCAGATGCAGTGCCTGTGGGAGCGGGCATGCCCGCGAAGAATCAAAACGCGGTGCCTGGCACCGGCTGTGCCGGTGTTCGCCGGCATGCCCGCTCCCACAGGGATCGCGTGGAGCCCGAAAGGGATGCAACGGAGAGAGGGCCAATGACCGATATCGATGTGCGTTTGCGTGAAGATGTCCATGTGTTGGGTGAGCTGCTCGGCGAAACCATTCGCCAGCAGCATGGCGATGCGTTCTTGCAGAAAATCGAGGACATCCGCCACAGTGCCAAGGCCGACCGCCGTGGCCCTGGCGAGCAACTGACGTCCACCCTGGCCGACCTTGCCGAAGAAGACTTGCTGCCCGTGGCCAGGGCCTTCAACCAGTTCCTCAACCTGGCCAACATGGCCGAGCAGTACCAGTTGATCCGCCGCCGCGACGTCGGCCAGCCCGAACCTTTCGAAGCGCGGGTATTGCCCGAGCTGCTGGCGCGCCTGAAGCAAGCCGGGCACAGCAACGATGCCCTGGCCCGGCAGCTGGCCAAGCTCGACATCCAGCTGGTGCTCACCGCACACCCCACCGAGGTGGCTCGTCGCACCTTGATCCAGAAGTACGATGCCATTGCCGGCCAACTGGCTGCCCAGGACCACCGCGACCTGACCCCGGACGAACGCCTTCAAGTACGTGTACGCCTGCGCCGGCTGATTGCCGAGGCCTGGCACACCGAAGAAATCCGCCGCACCCGGCCGACCCCGGTAGACGAAGCCAAGTGGGGCTTCGCGGTGATCGAGCATTCGCTGTGGCACGCGATCCCCAGCCACCTGCGCAAGGTCGACCAGGCCCTGCTGGAAGCCACCGGCCTGCGCCTGCCGCTGGAAGCCGCGCCGATCCGCTTTGCCTCGTGGATGGGCGGGGACCGTGATGGCAACCCCAACGTGACTGCCGCGGTCACCCGCGAGGTGCTGTTGCTGGCGCGCTGGATGGCCGCCGACCTGTTCCTGCGCGACATCGATGCACTGGCCGCCGAGTTGTCCATGCAGCAGGCCAGCGCCGCTTTGCGCGAACGGGTGGGCGACAGTGCCGAACCCTACCGCGCCGTGCTCAAGCAATTGCGCGACCGCCTGCGGGCAACGCGTGCCTGGGCGCATACCGCTTTGACCAGCAGCCAACCGGCCAGCGCCGAAGTGCTGGTGGATAACCGCGACCTGATTGCGCCGCTGGAGCTGTGCTACCAGTCGCTGCACGAATGCGGCATGGGCGTTATCGCCGAAGGCCCGTTGCTCGACTGCCTGCGCCGCGCCGTCACTTTCGGCCTTTTCCTGGGCCGCCTGGACGTACGCCAGGACGCTGCCCGCCACCGTGACGCGCTGACCGAAATCACCGACTACCTGGGCCTGGGCCGCTATGCCGACTGGGATGAAGACCGCCGCATCGAATTCCTTCAAGCCGAACTGAAAAACCGCCGGCCGCTGTTGCCCGCGCACTTCAGGCCGCAGGCAGATACCGCCGAGGTGCTGGCAACCTGCCGGGAGGTTGCCGCCGCGCCCGCTGCCTCGCTGGGCTCCTACGTGATTTCCATGGCTGGTGCCGCTTCGGATGTGCTGGCGGTGCAGCTGCTGCTCAAGGAAGCCGGGCTGACCCGCCCCATGCGTGTGGTACCGCTGTTCGAAACCTTGGCCGACCTGGACAATGCCGGCCCGGTAATGCAGCGCCTGCTCGGCCTGCCGGGTTACCGGGCCGGGCTGCGCGGCCCGCAGGAAGTGATGATCGGCTACTCCGACTCGGCCAAGGACGCCGGTACCACAGCGGCGGCCTGGGCGCAGTACCGGGCCCAGGAAAACCTGGTACGCATCTGTGCCGAGCATCAGGTCGAACTGCTGCTGTTCCACGGCCGGGGCGGTACGGTAGGCCGCGGTGGTGGCCCGGCCCACGCGGCGATCCTGTCGCAACCACCGGGGTCGGTGGCGGGGCGTTTCCGCACCACCGAGCAGGGCGAAATGATTCGTTTCAAGTTCGGTTTGCCGGCTATTGCCGAGCAAAACCTCAACCTGTACCTGGCCGCTGTGCTCGAAGCCACGCTGTTGCCACCTCCGCCCCCGCAGCCGGCCTGGCGCGAGGTGATGGACCAGCTGGCTGCCGATGGCGTCAAGGCTTACCGCAGCGTAGTGCGCGACAACCCCGATTTCGTCGAGTATTTCCGCCAGTCGACGCCAGAACAGGAACTGGGGCGCCTGCCGCTGGGCAGCCGCCCGGCCAAGCGCCGCGCCGGGGGGATCGAGAGCCTGCGGGCCATCCCGTGGATATTTGGCTGGACCCAGACCCGGTTGATGCTGCCGGCCTGGCTGGGCTGGGAAACCGCGCTGAGCAACGCCTTGGCCCGTGGCCAGGGTGAGTTGCTGGCGCAGATGCGCGAGCAATGGCCGTTCTTCCGCACCCGCATCGACATGCTGGAAATGGTGCTGGCCAAGGCCGATGCGCAAATTGCCGAGGCCTACGACGAACGTCTGGTGCAACCGCACCTGCTTCCTTTAGGTGCACACCTGCGCGACCTATTGTCGCAGTCTTGCCAGGTGGTGCTGGGGCTGACCGGGCAGCAGGTACTACTGGCGCACAGCCCCGAGACGCTGGAATTCATCAGCCTGCGCAACACCTACCTGGACCCGCTGCACCGCCTGCAGGCCGAGTTGCTGGCCCGCTCGCGCAGCCGCGAAGCCGCTCTGGACAGCCCGTTGGAGCAGGCCTTGCTGGTGACCGTGGCGGGTATTGCCGCCGGGCTGCGCAATACCGGCTGAGGGGAGGCCCAGGCCAGTCAGTGTGAGTGGCGTGCAGGCCATGCACGGGTAAGGGAAGGGTGGTTGCGCCGGGCGCAACCACCTGCCCGGTCGGCTACAAGTGGCGCTTTCCTGCAACTTTGGGACGCTTGTATGGCTGCCGGGCGCTGTGTATCTTGAGCAGCCTTCTGACCGTTTTATGGTCATACCCGATTTTCCGGACTTGGCCCTGGTTGCCGAATCCATTGAATTTCATAAAAAAATTTGAGGAGCACAAGATGCGCGTAATTCTGCTGGGAGCTCCCGGGGCCGGTAAAGGTACTCAGGCAAAGTTCATCACCGAAAAGTTCGGTATTCCACAGATCTCCACCGGCGACATGCTGCGTGCTGCCGTCAAGGCCGGCACCCCGCTGGGCCTGGAGCTGAAGCAAGTCATGGATGCCGGCCAGCTGGTCTCCGACGAGCTGATCATCAGCCTGGTCAAGGAGCGCATCGCCCAGCCTGATTGCGCCAATGGCTGCCTGTTCGACGGTTTCCCACGCACCATCCCGCAAGCCGAAGCCATGGTCGCGGCCGGTGTCGACATTGACGCCGTGGTCGAAATCGCCGTGGACGACGAAGAAATCGTCGGCCGCATGGCGGGTCGCCGCGTGCACCTGGCCTCGGGCCGCACCTACCACATTCAGTACAACCCGCCGAAAGTGGAAGGCAAGGACGACGTGACGGGCGAAGACCTGATCCAGCGCGACGACGACAAGGAAGAAACCGTTCGTCATCGCCTGTCGGTCTACCACACCCAGACCAAGCCGCTGGTGGAGTTCTACCAGAAGCTGTCGGCAGCCAATGCCGGCAAGCCGAAGTACAGCCACATCGAAGGTGTCGGTTCGGTTGACGCCATCACTGCCAAGGTCTTGGCAGCCCTGAGCTGATCAGCGCCTGACGCCCCCCGACAACGGCCCGCTAGCGGGCCGTTGTCGTTTCAGGGCTGCAATCCACGGCCTGGCGCGGTCCCTGTAGGAGCGGCCTTGCGTCGCGATGGGCCGCCAAGCGGCCCCGGCAATTTCTGCGGCGAAGCTGAAATCGTGGGGCCGCTACGCGCCCCATCGCGACGCAAGGCCGCTCCTACAGGGATCGCGTCAAGGCCATGTTGTGTAGACCGCCTGCAAAGGCCGCACAGCGCCCCCTCGGGACACAACGCCGCTGCTGCTCTATACTGCCGCTCTTTTCATTCGCACCTGGATACCCGTTCGATGACCACCCTGCTGGCCCTGGATACCGCCACCGAAGCCTGTTCCGTCGCGCTGCTGCATGACGGCAAGGTAACCAGCCATTACGAGGTGATCCCACGTCAGCACGCGCAGAAGCTGCTGCCAATGATCAAGCAGCTGCTGGCCGAATCCGGCGTCGCGCTGAATGCACTGGATGCCATCGCCTTCGGCCGTGGCCCTGGTGCCTTCACCGGCGTGCGTATCGCCATCGGTGTGGTCCAGGGCCTGGCCTTCGCGCTGGAGCGCCCGGTGCTGCCGGTGTCCAACCTGGCCGCACTGGCCCAGGGTGCCTTGCGCGAGCAGGGCGTGCAGCAGGTGGCGGCTGCCATCGATGCACGCATGGATGAAGTGTACTGGGGCTGCTACCAGGCCACGGCGGGCGAAATGCGCCTGGTCGGCCGCGAAGCGGTGTTGCCGCCCGAGCAGGTAGCGCTGCCGGCGGGCAGCAGTGGCGAGTGGTTCGGTGCCGGTACCGGATGGGGCTACGCCGAGCGCCTGGCGGTCCAGGTGGCGGCCAGCAACCCCGGCGCCTTGCCCAATGCGCTGGACATTCTCAGCCTGGCCACCTTCGCCTGGGCGCGTGGCGAGGCAATCGTTGCCGAGCAGGCGCAACCGGTGTATCTGCGCGATAATGTAGCCACGCCCAAGAAGCACTGAGTGCAGTTCGTCGGTTATCGCCGATCACTCTAAAACCTTTTGCGCGATCTGTGGTCCAGTTATCACTCAAGCATTAGCGACGGAACCCTGATGCTGCTAAATTGCCATCATTGGTCCTGAGTGCTCATGCCATGCGTATCGACGGTTTCTCATCGCAGTCCTATCCGGTCAAGCGCACCCCGCGCAAGGCAGCGGCGCGTGACGAGGCCATCGATGATGCCGAGGTAATCGAAGACAACCAGGCCGCACCCTTGGAAGCCACCGCCCGCCGTCGCAGCGGTGGCCTGCCAGCCCGCCAGCAAGACATGGTCTTCCCCCGCGCCCGTGACCGGCGCACCGCCACTGCATTGGCCAGCTACCTGAGCACCGCCGGTTTCACCGATTGGGACATGGAAGTACTGGGGCTCGACCTGTACATTTAGTGGATGAGTCCACCACCACTGCCTTATTTTCTCGGTTGCCCGTCCTGGAGCGAAAACGCCTGGCGCGACTACCTGTATCCCGCCGACGCCAGCAGCAACGAAATGCTTGGCCTCTACAGCCAGGTGTTCAACGCCGTCGAGGGCAATACCACCTTCTATGCACGCCCCGCCCCGGGCACGATTGCCCGCTGGGCGCAGGTGATGCCCGAGCACTTCCGCTTCACCGCCAAGTTTCCCAGGGACATCAGCCATGAAGGTGACCTGCGTGATCAACTGGAGCCGGCCTTCGACTTCACGCGGCTGATGGCCCCGCTGGGCAAGCGCGTTTCGCCGTACTGGCTGCAGTTGCCGGCCCAGTTCGGCCCGGCGCGCTTGGGCGAGCTTTGCCACTTCCTCGACGAAATCGGCCTGCCGGTGGCCGTGGAAGTGCGCAACCAGGCCTTCTTCGCCAAAGGTGAAGAAGAACGCCTGCTCAACCGCCTGCTGCACGAACGCGGCGTGGAGCGCATCTGCCTGGACCCGCGTGCGTTGTTCAGCTGCGCCTCGCGCGACCCTGCCGTGCTGCACGCGCAATCCAAGAAGCCCAAGGTGCCACCGCGCCCCGCGGCCTTCAGCCAGCACCCACAGGTGCGCTTCATCGGCCACCCGGAGCTGGAGGCCAATCACTCCTTCCTCAGCCCCTGGGTAGAGAAAGTCGCCGACTGGATCGAAGAAGGCCGCAACCCCTACATATTCCTGCACACCTCGGACAATCGCCTGGCTGCGGCGTTGGCCCAGCGTTTCCATCAACGCCTGATGGCACGCCTGCCAGGTCTTGCACCTTTGCCGGAATTGCCGCGCGCGCCCGAGGTCGAACAACTGGGCTTACTCTGACCTTTCCCTGACTGCCGGAGGTTGAACCATGGATGTGCAAACCCTGCGAGCCGAAGCCTTCAAGGCTTTACACGAGCGCGAAGGCGCGTTCGTCATCCCCAACCCGTGGGATGCCGGCTCCGCCAAGCTGCTCGCCAGCCTGGGTTTCGAGGCGCTGGCCACCACCAGTGCCGGCCTGGCCTTCAGCCTGGGCCGGCCAGACGCCGAAGGCGCCTTGAGCCTGGACGATACCCTGGACAATGCCGGCGAGATCGTCGATGCCACTGCGTTGCCGGTGGCTGCGGACCTTGAGAACGGCTTCGGCGACATGCCTGAAGATTGTGCCCAGACCATCTTGCGTGCTGCTGAAATCGGCCTGGTAGGCGGCTCCATCGAAGATGCCAGTGGCCGCAGTGATGCGCCCATCTATGACCTCGGGCTAGCCGTGGAGCGCGTGCGCGCCGCCGTGCAGGCTGCGCGTAGCCTGCCGTTCCCGTTCACCTTGTGCGCCCGGGCAGAGAACCTGCTGCACGGCCGCATGGACCTCGACGACACCATCCTGCGCCTGCAAGCCTATGCCGAGGCCGGTGCCGATGTGCTCTATGCCCCCGGGCTGCGCACCGTTGAGGAAGTGCGTGCGGTGGTGCAGGCGGTCGCACCGCGGCCGGTGAATGTGCTGATGGGCATGGCGGGTGTACCGCTGAGCGTGAACCAGTTGCAGGACTTGGGCGTACGCCGCATCAGCGTCGGCTCGTCGCTGGCCCGTGCCGCACTGGGGGCCTTTCACCGTGCCGCGCTGGAAATTCGCAACGAGGGTACGTTCAGCTATGGTGAGCAGGCACTGCCGTTCGCCCAGCTCAACGACCTGTTCCGCCGCTGATGCGGGCAGTGCTGGCGCTGCTGGCCGGCCTGCTGGTGCTGGCCGGCCTGGCCTGGCACTTCGGCTGGCGGCTGCCTGCCGTGTGGAACCCCTGGGCGCCGCTGGATGTGCGCCAGCCGCCCAATCTGCTGACACCGTACAAGCTTGCACGCCTGCGCGATGACCCGGCACTGTGCCGCCAGGCGCTGGAAACCAGTCAGCTGCGCTACCGGGCGCAAGCCGACAGCCCGGCTTCGGCCAACTGCCCGTTACAGAACGTATGGCGTATCGAGGGCGGCCAGGCGCGGCTAAGCAGCAGCTTCCTGGCCAGTTGCCCGCTGGCGGTGGCCTATGCACTTTTCGAAAACCATGGCTTGCAGCCGGTGGCGCAGCGGGTGCTGGGCCAACCGGTCACGCAGGTCGATCACCTGGGCAGTTTTGCCTGCCGCAATGTCTACCACCGCAAGCAGGGTCGCCTGAGCCAGCACGCTACGGCAAATGCGCTGGACATCAGCGGCTTTCGACTGCAGGACGGCCGGCGCATCGTGCTGGCGCGTGACTGGCAGGCGGGCGGGCAGAAGGCAGAATTCTTGCGGCAGGTGCAGCAGGCGGCTTGCGAGAGCTTCAGCACGGTACTGGGGCCGAATTACAACACCGCGCACCATAATCACTTCCATTTGGACATGGGGCGCTGGCAGATCTGCCGTTAGCTTCAGGCGTGAACGCGCACGTTGTTCAGCACCACCGGGCGCGCCCAGTGGATGTCGAATTCCAGATCGTTTTGCTGTTTTGCCAGGGTGGCGTCGTCGAACGGCTCGGGGGCCGGGTCCAGCAGGTTGGTCTCGAACTCGGCAATGGGCAGGAACAACGACCGCGGGGCAGGGCCCGGGCCGGGCTCGGCAATCGGTTGGCCCTGGCTCATCACCACCGGCCGCATCCAGCTGTTGCTGGTGTCGAGCTGGCGTTGTTGTTCGATCAGCTCCATGGCACTGAACGGCTCAGGCGCAGGCGGGAGCAGGTTGGCTTCAAGCTCTGCCTTGGGCAGAAACAGCGGCTCGGGCGGGGCTACCTCGGTGTCCTGCACCGGGCAGGCGCGCTGGGCGTCGATCAGCGCCAGCGCACGGGCGCCGCCGATGGGTTCGCCGCTGTCCTGGTCGTACTGCACGAACGACTGGCTGACGCTGTCTACGGGCTCTTCCTGCTGCTCGGCCATGGCCCGGGCAAAAAAATCCTGCCACAGGTGGCTGACGCCCCCGAGTGCCTGGGTATTGTGCTGGCTGTAGTTGCCGACAGGCGACAAATAGGTCAAGCCGATGGGAAGAGTATCTGACATGGCAGTCGCGCGCGTTGTGCTCTGGCAGAATAGCGGGATATTGCCTGTATCGGCCGTGGCTGCCGATACATTAATGGCTGGGTTCAATTTTCGGGTGTACATGATGGAAGAGCAGGGCACAGGTATCCGGGTCGAGGCACTGTCGGCTGAATTTGCGGCGCAGGCCGCCGCGTGGGCCGAGCGGCTCGCGCTGCCGCTGCACGATGAGGCCGCTGACTTCGCCGTGCAGGTAGGCGCTGACGGCTTGCAGATCCAGCAGCTTGGGCCCCAGGCACCTGGGCCGGTGCGGGTGGACTTTGTCGAAGGCCAGGCCGCGCACCGGCGCCAGTTTGGCGGTGGCAACGGGCAGATGATCGCCAAGGCCGTGGGCATTGCCCAAGGCGTGCGGCCACAAGTGCTGGATGCCACGGCAGGTCTTGGCAAAGATGCATTCGTGCTGGCCAGCCTGGGTTGCCAGATGACCCTGATCGAACGCCAGCCGCTGATTGCCGCGCTGCTGGAGGATGGCCTGGCGCGGGCGCGGTCGGATGACGAGGTGGGCCCTATTGTCGGGCGCATGCGCCTGCTGACCGGCAACGCCATCGAGCGCATGCGCGCCTGGGAAGGGGAGGCGCCGCAGGTGATCTACCTCGACCCGATGTTCCCGCACCGCGACAAGAGCGCCCTGGTGAAAAAGGAAATGCGCGTGTTCCGGCCTTTGGTGGGTGACGACCTTGATGCCCCTGCGCTACTCGAAGCTGCCCTGGCGCTGGCCAGCCACCGGGTGGTGGTGAAGCGCCCGCGCAAGGCGCCGATCATCGACGGGCCCAAGCCCAGCCATAGCCTGGAGGGCAAGTCGAGCCGGTATGACATTTACCCGAAGAAAGCCTTGAAGGCCTGAATTTCGTTATATCTGTGCTGGCCTCTTCGCGGGTAAACCCGCTCCCACAGGATCGACTTGGCGTTGAATCCTGTGCAGTACCTGTGGGAGCGGGTTTACCCGCGAAGAGGCCAGCACAGGCATCCAGATATCAGGGTTTGAACGCCCGCAAGAACACCCCCACCACCTCGCGCACATGCGCCTCGGCCTCGTCGCCCTCTAACGGCCCCGCGCACCCCAGCAGCAAGCGGTAATCCGGCGCCCCCTTGACCAGGCAGAAGAAGTGCTCCGCCGCATGCAGTGGGTTGTCGATGCGCAGCAGCCCGCGCTCATCCGCCCCGCGCAGCAGCGCTTCCATCCCTGCCAGCACGCGCTTGGGCCCGGCTTCGTAGAAATATTCGCCAAAGCTTGGGTCCAGGCTGCCCTGGGCCATGATCAGGCGGCTGAGCTTGACCGCTTCGTCGCTGCTGATCAGTGCCTGGAAGCCACGGGCGATGGTCAGCAGCACCTCGTCCACCGGTGCCCCCTCGGGGTACTCGAACAGCAGGTCAGGCAGCTGGATCTGACAGGTGGCCATGACCGCCGAACAGAACAGGGTCTGCTTGTCGGTGAAGTGGCTGTACACCGTGAGTTTTGAAACACCTGCCGCCGCAGCGACCGCATCCATGCTGGTGTTGGCGTAACCAAGGCTGAGGAACAGGGCCTTGGCCGCTTCGAGAATCGCCTCGCGCTTGACCAGGTCCTTTGGCCGGCCTGGGCCGATGGGTGCGTCATTGGGCATTGTGGTCTGCATCTGGTTGAAGAATCACCATCTTAACGGGTCAGGCGCGATCCGGCTAAAACCAGCTCACATTTGCCTGCTGTCTGCCAGCGGACAGTTGATCGACAGTGATGTCGTCGTTCAGGCATCAGTGCTGTTTATGTTTTAAGTAAATTGCTGATTTATAACGATTATTTTGTTGGCATGAATCGTGTTGATAAAGCTTCAAGGGCACCTGACAAAGGTGCCGAGCCTATCGAACAGGAATCCCCATGCCACGTGAAATTCGTTTGAATGCCTTCGAGATGAACTGTGTTGGCCACCAGTCACCCGGCCTGTGGCGGCACCCCAAGGACCGCGCCTGGCAGTACAAGGACCTGGACTACTGGACCGACCTGGCCAAGCTGCTGGAGCGCGGCAAGTTCGACGGCATCTTCATTGCCGACGTGATCGGTATCTACGATGTGCTGGGTGGCAATGGCGACGCGGCTATCCGCCAGGCGGCGCAGGTGCCGGTGAACGACCCACTGGCAGTGATCACGCCCATGGCGCTGGTCACCGAACACCTCGGTTTTGGCCTGACCGCCTCGCTGACGTTCGAGCACCCGTACCCGTTCGCCCGTCGGCTGTCGACCCTGGACCACCTGACCAAGGGCCGCATCGGCTGGAATATCGTCACCTCCTACCTGGACAGCGGTGCGCGCAACCTGGGGCAGAAGGCGCTGAGCGACCATGATGCCCGTTACGACTTCGCCGACGAGTACCTGGAGGTGCTGTACAAGTTGTTCGAGGGCAGCTGGGAAGACGGTGCTGTGGTGCGCGACCGCAAAACCGGCCTGTTCACCGACCCGCGCAAAGTCCACGAGATCCGCCACCACGGCGAGCACTTCCAGGTCCCAGGTATTCACCTGTGCGAACCTTCGCCGCAACGCACCCCCGTGCTGTACCAGGCAGGGGCGTCCAGCCGCGGCAAGCATTTTGCCGCCGGCCATGCCGAATGCGTGTTCGTCGCCGCGCCGTCCAAGGTCATCCTGAAAAAGACCGTGGCCGACATTCGCCGCCGCGCCGCCGAGGCCGGGCGTGACCCGCGCAAGGTGCTGATCTTCAACATGCAGACGGTGATCGTCGACGAAACCGACGCCAAGGCCCAGGCCAAATGGGAGGAGCTGAAAAGCTACGCCAGCTACGAAGGCGCCCTGGCGCTGATTTCCGGCTGGACCGGCATCGACTTTAGCGAATACCAGCCTGACCAGGTGCTGGAGCATATCCACACCAATGCCATCCAGTCGGCCGTGGAAGCGTTTTCCACCGCCGACCCGAACAAGCGTTGGACCGTGCAAGAGCTGGCCGATTGGGTCGGCATCGGCGGCTTTGGCCCGCTGATCGTCGGCAGTGCGCAAACCGTGGCGGACGAACTGCAGGCCTGGGTTGAAGAAACCGATGTCGACGGCTTCAACCTGACCTATGCCCTGGCCCATGAAACCTTCCGCGACGTGGTCGAGTTGCTGGTACCCGAGCTGCAGCAACGCGGCGCCTACAAGACCGAATACCGCCCCGGCACCCTGCGCGAGAAGCTGTTCGGCGACGGCCCACGGCTGCCGGCCAGCCACCCGGCTGCCGGTTATCGCGACCTCAGCCGCCTAACCAAGCCGGCCAGCATCGCCGAACCGATCTGAAATGCCAGGGCCGCTTTGCGGCCCTTCGCGGCGGTTCGGCGCACCGACTTGCCCGCTCCCACAGGTTAGAGCCAAGTCCTCCGAAGATATTTCTGATTTTTGCCAAAGGGGCTGTCCAGTTAGGCGCTTCGGAAATATCCTACGACCCGCGTCCTCTGTCATCACCTGTTCAGTTGGAACCAGTGTCTCTAGGCTCTATCCGTCGCCGAACAACTTGGCGATCGGGTGTGGTAGCCCGGATGCGCTTTTTCCATGACAGCCTATGGCGGCTGTGCGTGGGAGGCTTTCGAGCCTGCCTGGATTGGAAAATGCCTGGGTCTACCACCTCGCGTACAGTCGCCACCCATTCACGTGGTAGTGATGGGTGGCGGCCTTGAGGAGCATTTTCCATGATGAAGAAAATAGTCCCCGACCCACCCCTTCAACGCACGTCCACCCGCCCCTTCGGCCGCTGCGATGCCGGCCATGATCCCCTCTTCACCGTCAACCCGAACATTTCCGCCGAAGACGCTTTGGTCCATGTAGCCCTGTACCTGCGCAGCGCCTACGAAACCGGATCCAAAGCCCTGGACTACATGCGCGAAGAAGGCCGGGGCATGTTCTGGTCGAACCTACATGCGATTGATCGAGGCGATACTCGATGGCATCGAGTCGACATCCCCACCGACAAACCGAACACCACAGGTATAGCGCCGTCCTCGACACCGACGCAAATCCCTGTGGGAGCGGCGGTGCGGCGGTCCGGTTCACCCGCGAAGAATACGACGCGGTGCATGGCACCGGCTTCGCCGGTGTTCGCGGGTGAATCGGACCGCCGCACCGCCGCTCCCACAATGTACGCGCTGCGCTTGCGATCACTGCTTCATGACCACCCGCGCAGCACTGGCCTCAGGACTGCTTGGCACCCCACCAATCTGCCATAGGAGCGAGCGCAGCTCGCGATGCGCCGCGCGGGCGGCGCTCGATCTCTCAGGCGCCAAAAGACTTCAGCCGTACCCCTGAAAAACCACCGCAAAACCCTTCCCGGCACCGGCGGCCTGATTTAATATACTTTCCAGTACAAATATTCGAAGTGCCCTCCGCGAAAGGATTCATCATGTTGCGCCATGCCTTGTCCATCGCCTTGCCCGCCGTTGCCGCGTTGTTACTGACGGCATGCGGCCAGGAAGCCACCCCGCCTGCCGCGCCGCGCCCGGCGCTGGTGGTGCAGCCGCAGCCGGCCGAAGCCGCTGCCGACAGTTACCCCGGCGAAGTGCGTGCGCGCTTCGAGCCGGACCTGGCCTTCCGCATTGGCGGCAAGGTCACCAAGCGCCTGGTGGAGGAGGGGCAGCGGGTCAAGGCCGACCAGCCGCTGGCTGAGCTGGACCCGCAGGACGTGCGCCTGCAACTGGAAGCCAACCGCGCCCAGATGGCGGCTGCCGAGGCCAACCTGGCGCTGGTGCGCGCCGAGCGTGATCGCTACCAGAAGCTGCTGGACCGGCAGATGGTCAGCCATTCCCAGTTCGACAATGCCGAAAACCTCTACCGCGCCGGCCTTGCCCGGCTGAAACAGGCCAAGGCCGAGTTCGACGTGGCTGGCAACCAGGCCGAATATGCCGTGCTGCGCGCGCCGCAGGCCGGGGTGGTTGCCAAGCGTCAGGTCGAAGTGGGCCAGGTGGTTGCCGCCGGGCAAACCGTGTTCACCCTGGCCGCCGATGGCGAGCGCGAAGTGGTGATCGGCCTGCCGGAGCAGCAGTTTGCCCGCTTTGCCGTGGGCCAACCGGTGAGCGTGGAGCTTTGGTCGCACCCGCAAGAGCGCTTCCAGGGGCGCATCCGCGAATTGTCGCCAGCCGCCGACCCACGCTCGCGCACCTTCGCTGCGCGCATCGCCTTTACCTCGACTGCCACGCCGGCGGAACTGGGCCAGAGTGCCCGGGTGTTCATCGCCCATGACGGGCTGATCCCGTTGGCAGTGCCGCTGTCAGCGGTTACAGCGGAAAACGGTCAGGCCTATGTGTGGCGCGTCAACAAGGACAGCCGCCTGGAGCGGGCCGAGGTGCGTCTGGGGGCTTATGGCAGCGACAGTGTGCCAGTGCTCGAAGGCCTCGCCGCCGGCGACTGGGTGGTCGCCGCCGGTGGCCATGTACTGCGTGAGGGCCAGGAAATACGCCCTGTGGACCGCAGCAACCGTGTAGTGAAGCTGACGGCCAAGGAGTAAGTCCCGATGGGTTTCAACCTTTCTGCCTGGGCGCTGCGCAACCGCCAGATCGTCCTGTTCCTGATGATCCTGCTGGCGGCGATTGGCGCCATGTCCTACACCAAGCTCGGCCAGAGCGAGGACCCGCCATTCACCTTCAAGGCCATGGTCATTCGTACCTTGTGGCCGGGCGCCAGCGCCGAGGAGGTGTCGCGCCAGGTCACTGAACGCATCGAGAAGAAGCTGATGGAAACCGGCGAGTACGAGAAGATTGTCTCGTTCTCGCGCCCCGGCGAATCGCAAGTCACCTTCATGGCCCGCGACTCGCTGCACTCCAGGGACATCCCCGAGCTGTGGTACCAGATCCGCAAGAAGGTCGCGGACATTCGCCACACCCTGCCACCCGAGATCCAAGGCCCGTTCTTCAACGACGAGTTCGGCACCACCTTCGGCAATATCTATGCGCTGACCGGTAAGGGCTTCGACTACGCGGTGCTCAAGGACTACGCCGACCGCATCCAGATCCAGCTGCAGCGGGTCAAGGATGTGGGCAAGGTCGAGCTGGTGGGCCTGCAGGACGAAAAAATCTGGATCGAGCTGTCCAACCTCAAGCTGGCCACCCTCGGCGTACCCCTGGAGGCCGTGCAGCAGGCCCTGCAGGAGCAGAATGCGGTAAGCACCGCCGGCTTCTTCGAGACGCCCAGCGAGCGCCTGCAACTGCGGGTGAGCGGGCGCTTCGACAGCGTCGAGCAGATTCGCCAGTTCCCCATCCGCGTGGGTGACCGCACCTTCCGCATCGGCGATGTGGCCGAAGTGCACCGTGGCTTCAACGACCCGCCCGCCCCGCGCATGCGCTTCATGGGCGAGGACGCCATTGGCCTGGCCGTGTCGATGAAGGACGGCGGCGACATCCTGGTACTGGGCAAGGCGCTGGAAGGCGAGTTCGAGCGCGTGGCGCGCAACCTGCCGGCCGGCATGGAGCTGCGCAAAGTCTCGGACCAACCTGCTGCGGTCAAGGCCGGTGTGGGCGAATTTGTCCAGGTGCTGGTCGAGGCGCTGGTCATCGTGCTGCTGGTGAGCTTCTTCTCGCTGGGCCTGCGCACCGGCCTGGTGGTGGCGCTGGCCATCCCGCTGGTGCTGGCCATGACCTTTGCTGCCATGCATTACTTTGGTATCGGCCTGCACAAGATTTCCCTGGGCGCGCTGGTGCTGGCGCTGGGCCTGCTGGTGGACGACGCGATCATTGCCGTGGAAATGATGGCGATCAAGATGGAGCAGGGCTACGACCGGCTCAAGGCAGCCAGCTATGCCTGGAGCAGCACTGCCTTCCCGATGCTGACCGGTACCCTGATCACTGCGGCAGGCTTCCTGCCCATCGCCACTGCCGCTTCCAGCACTGGCGAATACACCCGCTCGATCTTCCAGGTGGTGACCATCGCCCTGTTGACCTCGTGGGTGGCGGCGGTGGTGTTCGTGCCCTACCTGGGCGAGCGCCTGCTGCCAGACCTGGCCAAGCTGCACGCTGCGCGCCATGGCAAGGACGGCCACGCGCCAGACCCTTACGCCACGCCGTTCTACCAGCGTGTGCGGCGGGTGGTTGAATGGTGCGTGCGGCGGCGCAAGACGGTGATCCTGCTGACCATCGCGGCCTTTGTCGGCAGCATCCTGCTGTTCCGCTTCGTGCCCCAGCAGTTCTTCCCGGCCTCCGGGCGCCCGGAGCTGATGGTTGACCTGAAGCTGGCTGAAGGCGCCTCGCTGGCCAATACCGCCGAGCGGGTCAAGCAATTGGAGGCACTGCTCAAGCAGCAGGACGGCATCGATAACTACGTGGCCTACGTGGGCACCGGCTCGCCGCGCTTCTACCTGCCGCTGGACCAGCAGCTGCCTGCAGCCAGCTTTGCCCAGTTTGTGGTGCTGGCCAAGTCGATGGAGGACCGCGAGCGCCTGCGCAGCTGGCTGATCAGCACCGTGGACCAGCAGTTCCCCGACCTGCGTGCCCGCGTCACGCGCCTGGAAAACGGCCCGCCCGTGGGTTACCCGGTGCAGTTCCGGGTCACCGGCGAGCACATCGAGAAGGCCCGTGCGCTGGCCCGCGAAGTGGCCGACAAGGTGCGCGAGAACCCCCATGTGGTCAACGTGCACCTGGACTGGGAAGAACCCAGCAAGGCCGTGTTCCTCGAAATCGACCAGGACCGCGCCCGCGCCTTGGGCGTGAGCACCGCGCACCTGGCCAGCTTCCTGCAAAGCTCGTTGACCGGCACCACGGTCAGCCAGTACCGCGAGGACAACGAGCTGATCGAGATCCTGCTGCGCGGCACCCAGCAGGAGCGTCGCGAACTGGGTAACCTCGGCAGCCTGGCACTGCCGACCGACAACGGCCAGAGCGTGGCGCTGTCGCAGGTAGCGACCCTGGAGTACGGCTTCGAGGAAGGCATCATCTGGCACCGCAACCGCTTGCCGACGGTGACCGTGCGCGCCGATATCTACGACAAGGAGCAACCGGCCACGCTGGTGAAACAGATCGAGCCGACCCTGCAGGAAATACGCGCCAAGCTGCCGGATGGCTACCTGCTGGAAGTGGGCGGTACGGTTGAAGACTCCGAGCGCGGGCAGAAGTCGGTGAACGCTGGCATGCCGCTGTTCGTGGTGGTGGTGCTGAGCCTGCTGATGATCCAGCTGCGCAGCTTCTCGCGCACGGTAATGGTGTTCCTCACCGCACCGCTGGGGCTGATTGGCGTGACCCTGTTCCTGCTGGTGTTCCGCCAGCCGTTCGGCTTTGTCGCCATGCTGGGCACCATTGCCCTGGCAGGCATGATCATGCGCAACTCAGTGATTCTGGTGGACCAGATCGAGCAGGACATTGCGGCAGGGATGGAGCGTTGGCAGGCGATCATCGAAGCCACGGTGCGGCGCTTCCGGCCGATCGTGCTGACGGCGCTGGCGGCGGTGCTGGCGATGATCCCGTTGTCACGCAGCGTGTTCTACGGGCCGATGGCGGTGGCGATCATGGGTGGCTTGATCGTGGCCACGGCGTTGACCCTGTTGTTCCTGCCGGCGTTGTATGCGGCGTGGTTCAGGGTGAAGAAGGGCTGAAGACCGCAGGGGAGGGCTTTGCCCTCCTTTCGCGATTCCAAGCTGTGCTGGATCCTGTGGGAGCGGGCGTGCCCGCGAAGCCGACAACTCGCTGTATGGCACCGGCTTCGCCGGTGTTCGCGGGCACGCCCGCTCCCACAAGGGCTGCAAAGCAGCCCCCCCCCGGGTCATCAGAGGGCGCCGAAGACCTTCTTGGCCAGGCTGGTAGCGGCCTGCGCCGGGTTCTGGCGAATGGTCTGCTCCTGCTTGCCAATCATCTCGAACAGGCCGTCCAGCGCCTTCTCGGTCACGTAGTTCTCGATGCTGGCGCTCTTGGCGTCAACCACGCCCAGTGCCACCGCCTGCCCGGCAAAGTTGTTGTACTGCTGGGCCAGGCCGACCTTGTCGGTAGCCTGCTTGACGATGGGCAGGAACTTGGCGCGGATCTGCTCGCGGCTGCTCTTGTTCAGGTACTGGGTAGCCGAGTCGTCACCGCCGCTGAGGATGCCTTTGGCATCCGTCACGCTCATGTTCTTCACGGCATCCACCAGAATCGCCTGGGCCTGCGGCACGGCGGCTTCAGCGGCCTTGTTCATGCTGGCTTCAAGGGCATCGACCTGTGCACCTTTGCCGAACATCTTCATGGCCTTGGCCGCTTTGCCCAGGTTGCCCGGCAATTCGATGCGCACGTCGGGGTTATTGCTGAAACCACCCGGGGTGCTCAACTGCTTGACGGCCAGCTGCGCGCCCTGGGTCAGGGTATCTTTCAGGCCGCCAGTGGCGTCTTTCTGGCTCAGGTCGCCCAGCGACAGGGCCAGTGCGCTGGCCGACAGCAGCAGGCCGGCGCACAGGGTGGAAAAACGCAGGGAAGTGCGGATCATGAAGCTTTCCTTGTAAACAGATGAATACGGGTGTCAGCGAACCGGGTCGACCTTGATGCGTACAGATTTCGGGTCACTGCCGTCGAGCATGACACCATGGTGTTCGGTATTGATGAACAGCAGCTTGCCATCCAGCTCGATGCGCGCACTCACTGCATAGCGGTGGCCGGGTTTGACCTGGGCTGGGTCGTAGCTGAGGTGGAACGGCAGCGGCACGTTGCCTTTGACCGGGCCGGCCTGGCGGGCGAGTGTCACGGCAGGGGCGTCCATCAGCGAAACATCCTGCAGCTCCACGCTCAAGGTAGCCGCAGGCGGCAGGGCAATACGCTGCAGGTAGAAGACTTCACCGTCCAGGCTGGCCTGGGTGGATGGGGTTTGGCTGGAACAGGCTGCGAGCAGGGATGCGCAACACAGCATAAAGAGCTTTTTCATGGAATCTCCATAGGTCCTTGGAGCTGGCTTGTGGCCAACCCCAGGGACTTTAGCGGATTTTCCCGGTAGATGAACCGTCAGAGGGTCGAAGTTTCCAGGCCATCGTCACGGTGCAGGGCTACCTGGCGGATCGACAGGCGCAGCTCGGCCGACAGCACACGCTTGGCCACGCCCTCGGCCAGCTCGCCGAGCTTGTCGTGATAACCCAGCTTGCCTTGCCCGTCGGCATGCAGCACGCCTTGCTGGAGCAGGGTCTGGATGAAGTGGCGGAACAGCGTCTTGTCGAAGAACTCCGGGGCATTCAGGCCATGCAGGATCGACAGGCGCTGGGCCATCATCACGCACAGGTCTTCCAGCGCTTCGGCGCTGAGTGTGTTTTGCCCGCTGTTGAGCAGCAGCGAGGTGGCCATGTAGAAGCGCTGCAGGGTCTGGGTGATGGTGCGGGCGAGCAGGGTCAGCAGCACGAACTGCCGCGAACTGGGCGCCGGGCGTACGTAAACGTCGTTCTCCTGGCGCAGCAGGCCTTGCTCGACCAGCGCGGCCAGCCATTGGTCGATCACCTCGTCCAGTTGCTCTGGCGTCCAGCGCAGGAACAGTTCGGCCTGCAGGTACGGGTACAACGCGTGCACATACTGGCCCAGCAGTTCGCGGCTCATGCGCGAGCTGCTGAGGAAGAAGCTGGCCAGCAGCGCCGGCAGGGCGAAAATGTGCAGCACGTTGTTGCGGTAATAGGTCATCAGTACCGCATTGCCTTCATCCAGGTAGAG
This sequence comes from Pseudomonas putida S13.1.2, assembly GCF_000498395.2. Taxonomy (NCBI): domain Bacteria; kingdom Pseudomonadati; phylum Pseudomonadota; class Gammaproteobacteria; order Pseudomonadales; family Pseudomonadaceae; genus Pseudomonas; species Pseudomonas putida. The sequence goes on along the minus strand of NZ_CP010979.1, from coordinate 3,786,933 downwards.
GATGCGGCCCAGGGCGTCCTTCTGCTCGGCCACCAGGTTCATGCTGCGCACGTGCTCGATCAGTGCCTGGCCGTCACCGTCGGGCAGGGTGGTGTGCGGTGAGTAGGGCACCTGGCGCAGCAAAGCCAGGTACAGGTCGAGCACGCGGGTCAGGGCGCGCTCGTCCAGGGCCAGGCGGCTGGTGGACAACAACGCAAGAGCCACCAGGTTGACCGGGTTGATGGCGGCCGCCTCGTTGAGGTGACGGGCCACGGTTTCGCCCAGGCGGGTGGTGGCGGCGTTGAGCCAGGCCGGGCGGTACTGCGGGCCGTGATCCTGTTCGCGCCAGCCGGGCTGTTGCTCGTCGAGGAAACCGGCGAGGCGGATCGGTTCGCCGAAGTTGACGTAGACCTGGCCAAAGCGCTGCTTGAGCGCGCCAAACACTTTGAAGATGTCGAACACCGACTCCTTCTTTTTGCTGGCACCGCGCAGCTCGCCCAGGTAGGTGCGGCCTTCGAGCACGCGCTCATAGCCGATGTACACCGGCACGAACACCACCGGCGTGCGCGACGAGCGCAGGAAGCTGCGCAGGGTAATGGCCAGCATCCCGGTACGCGGTTGCAGCATGCGCCCGGTACGCGAGCGGCCACCTTCTACGAAATACTCGACCGGGAAACCTTTGGTGTACAGGGTGTGCAAATACTCGTTGAACACGGCGGTGTACAGCGGGTTGCCCTTGAACGTGCGGCGCATGAAGAAGGCGCCGCCACGGCGCAGCAGGTTACCCACCACCGGCATGTTGAGGTTGATGCCTGCGGCAACGTGCGGTGGGGTGAGGCCGTTGCGGAACAGCAGGTACGACAGCAGCAGGTAGTCGATGTGGCTGCGGTGGCACGGCACGTAGATCACCTCGTGGCCGGGGGCTATGCCCTGAACCTGTTCGATATGGTTGACCTTGATGCCGTCGTAGATCTTGTTCCAGAACCAGCTCAGGACCACTTCGAGAAAGCGGATGACCGTGTAGGTGTAGTCCGAGGCGATCTCGTTGCCATAACGCAGCGCCTGGGCTTCAGCTTTGGCCAGCGGCAGGTTCTCGCGTTGGGCCTCGTCGGCGATGGCCTGGCGCACCTGCGGGGCATGGATCAGGCCTTTGACCAGGTTGCGCCGGTGCGAGATGTCCGGGCCGATGACGGCGGTCTTGAGGTTGCGAAAATGCACGCGCATCAGGCGCTGGGCCATGCGCACGGTGCGCTCGTGCCCTTTGTTGTGCTGCACCAGTTCGCGCAGGTGGATCGGCGCGGAGAACTGCACCCGGGTCTTGCGCCCCAGAATCAGCACGGTCAGCAGCCGGCGCAGGCGCCCGGTCACCGCCCAGCTGTCGGCGAACAGCAGCTTCCATGGGCTGGATTCGCTGGCCGGGGTCTGCCCCCAGAACACGCTGACCGGAATGATCTGCGCATCTTCCTCGGCATGCTGGCTGACGGCAGTTACCAGGCGCTCAAGCGTGGGCGGGGCGCCGCTTTTGTCCTGGCGGCCGAGCCAGTCCGGGTCGGGGGTAAGGTAGAAGAACCCGGCGGGCTCCTGTAACTGGCCGACCGCCACCGGCAGCACCGGGCGCGGCAGCCCCGCCTTGGTGCACTCGTGGTCGAGTACGGCCAGGTCGGTGAGCGAGGGTGAGGGCAGCGCATAGAACACCGGCCGGCTGCGGTCGAGATTGAGGGTCATGGAAGACTGGTTGATGGTCTCGGAGCGCACCCACAGGTACAACAGGCGACGCAGGCCGCCAAAGATCAGGCGGTGCAGGGGGGAACGGGTCATGGGGTGTGTGCCCTGGGTGTGATTTTCAGGTGAGTATCCAGCTATTTAGTCTGCCGTATCGGCGTAAGTTCAGCAAAAATCGGCCAACGGCGGGACCGTCATCAATTTTTTTTGTTCTGTGTCATATACTCGGCCTGCCACTTGCAGGATATTTCAGCAAGCGGCGTTGGCAGGGGACCGTGAGCTCATGCCTGCAAGGCGATCTTCACAATAAAAATCCGGAGTAGTTCAGATGTCGTCTCGTGAGACTGGGAATGTAAAGTGGTTCAACGATGCCAAAGGCTTTGGCTTCATTCAGCGCGAAGGTGGTGCGGATGTGTTCGTCCACTATCGGGCGATCCGCGGTGAGGGGCATCGTTCCCTGGTCGAGGGGCAGCGGGTTGAGTACTCCTGCGTGCAGGGCCAGAAAGGCTTGCAAGCCGAAGACGTAGTGGGCCTCTGAGCCTCTGGTTTCAAGCCGTAGGAGCGGGCTTGCCCGCGAAGCAGCCACCACGGTGGCTGCCACGGGCATGGCCCGTGTTCGCGGGCGAGCCCGCTCCTACAGAAACGAGCAAGGCTGTATTTTCAGGTTGTGCGCCAGGTGATTTCCTCTTCACCGTCGGCGCTGATGCGCACCCAGCGGTCGGCATCTTCTTCCCCGTCTTCCTCGACCCAGCCACCCGGCGCGCAGCGCACTTCCACACCCAGTGCGGCAAATGCAGCGCGGGCGCAGGCGACATCATCGGCCCATGGCGTCTGGTCGCTTTCCAGATACAGGCTGTTCCATTTCCCTACAGCCTTGGGTAACCAGGTGACCGGAATGTTACCGGCCTTGCATTTGAACGTCTGACCTTTCTGCTGCCATTCGCTGCAGGGGCCAATCGCCTGGGCGAGCCACTCGGCAATCTGCTTGTGGTCGACGTCGGCGTCCTTCAGGTAGATCTCGATATCTGGTTGGCGCATAAGGGCTCCGGGTGTGCTCAGTCTTGGCGCACGAAATAGTCATAACGCATGGAAACCGTGACCTCGAACGGCTCGGGCTGGTCGATCACCCGGGCGCGTTTTTCGGCGCTGGCGCGCCAGCCGTGCGGGGTCATGGCCAGCAGGTCGGCGCGCGCCTTGGGCACGGCCAGGCTCAGGCGGAACTCGAGGGTTTCGCTGTGGGCGTGGGCCATGCCTTCGGGGACGAGGGCCAGGTGCTTGTCGTCGGCGTAAGGGCGTACTTCATCGTAGAGCACCTCGCGCAACTCCATCAGGTGGCCGCTGGTCGGGCCGACCCGCATCAGGCCGCCGCCGGGGCTGAGCAGGCGCTTGGCTTCGGCCCAGTCCAGCGGGCTGAACACGCTGGCAATGAACTGGCAACTGGCGTCGGCCAGCGGCACGCGGGCCATGCTGGCGACCATCCAGGTAACCTCCGGCGCGCGGCGGCAGGCCCGCTTGACCGCCTCGCGGGAGATGTCCAGGGCATAACCGTCGGCAGCCGGCAGGGCCTGGGCGAGCAGCGCGGTGTAGTAACCCTCGCCGCAGCCGATGTCCAGCCAGGCGCCGGGCTGGCGCTCGGCGGCCAGCTCGGCCAGGCGGCGGGCCACCGGGGCGTAGTGGCCAGCGTCGAGGAAATCGCGGCGGGCCTCGACCATGGCCTGGTTGTCACCCGGGTCGCGGCTGTTCTTGTGCTGCACCGGCAGCAGGTTCAGGTAACCCTGGCGGGCACGGTCGAAGCGGTGACCGGCCGGGCACACCACACTGTTGTCGAGCCGGCTCAGCGGCGCCTGGCAAAGAGGGCAGGCGAGCATCAGGCGAGCAACCGAACCAGGGTCTGGTAGTAGATTTCGGTCAGCAGGTCTAGGTCGCTGGCCAGGATCCGCTCGTCCACCTGGTGAATGGTGGCGTTGACCGGGCCAAGCTCGACCACCTGGGTACCCATGGTGGCGATGAAGCGGCCATCGGAGGTGCCGCCGCTGGTGGACGGCTGGGTATCGCGGCCGGTGACGCCCTTGATGCTGTGTGCCACGGCATCGAGCAGTTCGCCGGGCTCGGTGAGGAACGGCAGGCCCGACAGCGCCCAGTCGATCGACCAGTCCAGTTGATGCTTGTCGAGAATCGCCGACACCCGCGCCTGCAGGCCCTCGACGGTCGACTCGGTAGAAAAGCGGAAGTTGAACAGCGCGGTCAGGTCGCCCGGTACCACGTTGGTGGCGCCGGTGCCGGAATTGAGGTTGGAGATCTGGAAGCTGGTCGGCGGGAAGAACGCGTTGCCTTCATCCCAGTGCTCGGCTGCCAGTTCCGCCAAGGCCGGGGCGGCCAGGTGGATCGGGTTACGTGCCAGGTGCGGGTAGGCCACGTGGCCCTGCTTGCCGCGCACGGTCAGCTTGGCACCCAGCGAGCCACGGCGGCCGTTCTTGACCACGTCACCCAGCAGGGTGGTGCTGGAGGGTTCGCCGACGATGCACCAGTCCAGGCGTTCGTTGCGCGCTTTCAGGCGTTCGACCACTGCCTTGGTGCCGTGGTGGGCCGGACCTTCCTCGTCGCTGGTGATCAGGAAGGCGACCTTGCCGCGGTGGTTGGGGTAGTCGTGCACGAAGCGCTCGCTGGCGATCACCATGGAGGCCAGGCTGCCTTTCATGTCGGCGGCGCCACGGCCGCAGAGCATGCCGTCAGCGTCGATCAGCGCTTCGAACGGTTCGTGCTGCCATTGCTGCACCGGGCCGGTGGGTACCACGTCGGTGTGGCCGGCAAAGCACAGCACCGGGCCGTCCTGGCTGCCGTGGGTGGCCCAGAAGTTGTCTACGTCTTCAATGCGCATCGGCTCGAGCTCGAAGCCCACGGCGCCCAGGCGCTTCATCATCTGCGCCTGGCAGTCGGCGTCGACAGGGGTGACCGAGGGGCGACGGATCAGGTCGCAGGCCAGTTGAAGGGTAGGCGAGAGCTCGGCAGGGGCCGTCATGGGGAACTCCGGGGCAAGGCAAGGCGGGGAAATCTGAGGGGCGTTATCTTATATCAAACCGAGGGGTCAATGGGGCCGCTTTGCGGCCCTGTCGCGACGCAAGGCCGCTCCTACAGGCGATCGCGGGTTATCTGGCTGCCGCGGTCCCCTGTAGGAGCGGCCTTGTGCCGCGAAAGGGCCGCAAAGCGGCCCCGGCAATCTCAAGCCTGCTGCGGTTCGGCAGCTTTTGCCTGCGGCTTGGGCAGCGAAGACAGCAACGCCATCACCAGCGCCGCCACGTATGGCAACGACTGCACCAGCAGCATCGCTACCCAGAAGCGCATGTCCGAACTCGGCAGCCCCTGCACCAGGTAGATACCCAGCGCCGCACCCCACAGCAGCAACATGATGAACAGCTCTTCGCGCGCCTCGGAAAGTGCCACCAGCAGCCCATGGCTGTCGGCATTCTTTGGCGTGCGGAAAAACGGCATGCTGCTGGTGAAGAAGCCGTACAGCACCGCCTTGGCAATGGTATGCGACAGCGCCAGGCCGGCCAGCGCTGCGGCGAAGGCGTCCTTGAGGTTCACCCCCACCGCGCGGCGGTAAAGGAAGATGATCTTGCCGACCTTGAAGAAGAACAGCGCCAGCGGCGGGATGGCGAAGATCATCAGCGGCGGGTCGACGCGGTGCGGCACGATGATCATTGCTGCTGACCACAGCAGCGCGCCAATGGTGAAGAAGATATTCATGCCGTCGGCGACCCACGGCAGCCAGCCGGCCAGGAAGTGGTAGCGCTGGCCACGCGTCAGCTCGCTGCCCTTGCCGCGCAACAGGGCGCTGGCGTGGTGCTTGATAATCTGAATGGCACCGTAGGCCCAGCGGAAGCGCTGCTTCTTGAAGTCGATGAAGGTGTCGGGCATCAGGCCCTTGCCATAGCTGTTGTGGGCGTAGGCAGCCGACAGGCCCTTCTCGAACACGCGCAGGCCCAGCTCGGCGTCCTCGCAGATGCACCATTCGGCCCAGCCCAGCTCTTCCAGTACCGTGCGCCGGGTCATGGTCATGGTGCCGTGCTGGATGATGGCGTCACGGTCGTTGCGGGTGACCATGCCGATGTGGAAAAAGCCCTTGTACTCGCTGTAGCACAGCTTCTTGAAGGCGCTTTCGTGCTGGTCGCGGTAGTCCTGCGGCGACTGCACCACGGCAATTTTCGGGTCGGCGAAATGCGGCACCATGTGCTTGAGCCAGTTGCGGTCGACGCAGTAGTCCGAGTCGATCACCGCAATCACTTCGGCGTCCTTGGCCGTGTGCGGGAGCAGGTAGTTCAGTGCGCCGCCCTTGAAGCCAGCCAGTGGCGCGACGTGGAAGAACTTGAAGCGCTCGCCGAGCTTCTCGCAGTGCGCCTTCAGCGGCTCCCATACGGCCGGGTCCTTGGTGTTGTTGTCGATCACCAGCACTTCGTAGTCGGGGTAGTCCAGCGCGGCCAGGGCGTCGAGGGTCTGCTTCACCATCTCGGGTGGCTCGTTGTAGCACGGCACATGCACCGACACCTTGGGCCGGTAGGCGCTGTCGGCCTGTACCGGCAGGAACTCGCGACGGCGCTTGTGTATCCATACGGCCTCGGCCAGTTCATGGGCCTCGGTCAGCAGCACGATGAACACGCCCAGCGCGCCAAGGGCGAGTAGCACGCCCACGGTCAGGCTGAACCAGGTGCTGTATTGCTGGCTGTAGTCATAGGCAATCCACACCAGTACCGACCCGCACAGGAAGGTGATGAAGGTGAGGAATGTGCGGCCGCGCTGGCGCAGCGCCGAGCCGTCGATGAACAGCACCATCAGCGCAATCATCGCCAGCACCACCGAGGCTACCGCCAGGGCACGCCACTGCGGGATCGCGACCACGGGGCCGTCGAAGTTGAATTTTTGCTGACGCTCGGCGTTGTACACGCCCCAGTAGGCGCCTACCGAGCCTTCGTCGCTGGCCTTCCACGGCTGGTCATAGGCTTCGATGACAAAGTAGTTGTAGCCACGGCGGTTGAGGGTGTTGACCAAGGTACGCAGGTAAATGGCCTGGTCGGCCTGGCTGGCATCGGCACCACCGCGCATGCGGCCGTTGCTCGGCCAGCCGACCTCGGACAGCAGCAGCGGTTTGCGCGGGAACTGGTGCTTCAGCTCACGGGCGCGGTCGAGCACGAACTCGACTGAATCCTTCATCGGGACAAATTCCCAGTAGGGCAGGATGTGCGCGGCAATCAGGTCGACGTGCTTGGCTAGCTCGGGGTTTTCTTTCCAGATGTGCCATTGCTCGCTGGTGGTCACAGGTACCTTGACGGCTGCGCGTACCCGGTCCAGGTATTTGATCAGGTTTTCCGGGGTGACTTCTTCACGGAACAGCGCCTCGTTGCCGACCACTACCCGCACCACGCTGCGCGAGGTGTTGGCCAACTGGATGGCCGTGGCGATTTCGCGCTCGTTGCGCTCCAGGTCCGGGCTGATCCAGACCCCCAGCGTCACCCGCAAGCCGAATTCCTCGGCCAGGCGCGGGATATCGGCCTGGGTGCCCTCCACGGTGTAGATACGGACGCTGTCGGTCAGTTTGCTCAACTGCTCCAGGTCTTGGCGCATCTCGTCGTCAGTGGGGTACTGGCCCTTCTGCGGGCTTTCCCCCAGGCGGAACGGCGAATACGAAAAGCCAGAGATCTGTTCTGGCCAGGCAGGGGCGGAGACCGGGCGGTTGATCAGTGCCCAGAACCCGGTGAACAGCGCGGCGATGGCCAGCACCACAACCAGGTTCAGGCCGAATTTACGTGAAGACATTGTCGTCCATTTGTGTCGAAGTGATAGGACATTAAAGCAGGGTTGGTAGTCTCTTTCCTAACGATGCAGGCCATGGGCCCGCTGGCATATAATGCGCGCCGGTTTTTTGGGGTATGAACATGAGCACAGAAGATCCACGCTTCGCCGGCGTTGCCCGGCTGTATGGCGACCAGGGGCTGCAACGCCTGGGGCAGGCCCATGTGGCTGTGGTCGGTATTGGCGGGGTGGGGTCCTGGGTGGCCGAAGCGCTGGCCCGCAGCGGCGTGGGCGAAATCACCCTGTTTGACCTGGACGACGTCTGCGTCAGCAACACCAACCGCCAGGCCCATGCCCTGGAAGGGCAGGTGGGGCGGCCCAAGGTGGAGGTCATGGCCGAGCGCCTGCGTGCAATCAACCCGGCGTGCACGGTGCATGCGGTGGCCGACTTCGTTACCCGTGAAACCATGGCCGAGCATATCCACGAGCACCTGGACTGCGTGATCGACTGCATCGACAGCGTCATGGCCAAGGCTGCGCTGATTGCCTGGTGCCGCCGGCGCAAGATCGCCATCGTCACTACCGGTGGCGCTGGTGGGCAGATCGACCCGACACAGATCCAGATCGCCGACCTGAACAAGACCTTCAACGACCCGCTGGCCTCGCGGGTGCGCTCTACCCTGCGCCGCGACTACAACTTTTCGCGTAATGTCAGCCGCAACTATGGCGTGCCCTGCGTGTTCTCCAGCGAACAGCTGCGTTACCCCAAGGGTGATGGCAGCGTTTGCCTGCAGAAAAGCTTTGTGGGGGAGGGGGTAAGGCTGGACTGCTCGGGTGGCTTTGGTGCGGTGATGATGGTGACCGCGACCTTTGGCATGGTGGCGGCGAGCAAGGCGATCGAGAAGCTGGTGGCGGGTGCGCGGCGGCCTTCGGAGCGTATCAAGCCTGAGTAAACCGGGTGGGCCTCTTCGCGGGCTCGCCCGCTCCCACAGGGGCCTAATCTTTACTGAGAGATGCAGTACCTGTGGGAGCGGGCAAGCCCGCGAAGAAGCCAGCACACATTCAGCAATTGGACGCCAGCTCCGCCATCCGCTGTAACACTGCATGCAGCCCATTGCTGCGTGACGGCGACAGTTGGCGCTCAAGGCCCAGTTGGGTGAACCACTCACGCAGATCAAGCCTGGCCAACTCTTCACTGGCCAACCCCTGCACCCGCACCAGCAACAAGGCCAGCAGCCCACGCAGCAGGCGTGCATCGCTGCTGGCCGTGAACCGCCACAAGCCATCGACCTGCTCGGCCACCAGCCACACCAGGCTTTCACAGCCGTGCACCCGGTTGGCTTCGGTCTTGTCAGCATCAGCCAGCGGCTCGAGGCGGTCGCCCCACTGCATCAACAGCCGCGCGCGCTGTTCCCAGCCTTTGCCCTGTTCGAACGCTTCCAACGCCTGGCGTGCGTGTTCCGGCATGTTCATCGCAACAGCTCCAGGCCCTGATCCAGGGCCGCAAAGAAGCGCGTCAAGTCATCGCTGTCGTTGTACAAGCCCAACGACACCCGGATCGCTCCCTCCAGGCCCAGCCCCTTGAGCAGTGGCATGGCGCAGTGGTGCCCTGCACGCACGGCAACCCCTTGTTCGGTGAGCAGGTGCGCGATATCGGCGTTGTGCACGCCCTCGATGACGAAGCTGGCCAGGGCTGTCTGTGGCGTACCCAGCACCCGCACGCCCTCACGGTCGGCCAGGCCGCGCAGCAGGTGTTGGTGCAGGCTGGTTTCGTGGGCTTCGACAGCCAGGGCGTCGAGGCTTGCCAGGTAACCCAGGGTTGCGCCGAGGCCGATCACACCGGCGATTGGCGGCGTGCCCGCCTCGAACCCTAGCGGTGCCGGCCGGAAGCTGGCGCTCTGGTACTCGGCCAGTTGCACCATTTCGCCACCGAACTGCCAGTGTCGCAGCAGTTCCAGGGCCTGGCTGCGGCCATACAGCACACCGACGCCGTCCGGGCCGTACAGTTTGTGGCTGGAGAACACATAGAAGTCGCAGCCCAGTTGCTGCACATCGTGGCGACCATGCACCACGCCCTGGGCACCGTCGACCACGGTCAGCGCCCCTTGGGCCCGGGCATGGGCCAGCAGGGCCGGCAGTGGCTGCCAGGTGCCCAGCACGTTGGACAGCTGGCTCACCGCCAGCACCCGGGTGCGTGGGCCTATCAGTTGCAGTGCCTGGTTCAGGTCGATGCGGCCATGGGCATCCAGCGGCAGTACCACCAGGCGCAGGTTGCGCCGGCGCGCCAGCTGTTGCCAGGGCAGCAGGTTGGCATGGTGTTCCAGGGCGCTGATGGCAATTTCGTCACCGGCTTCGAAGCGGTGCTCAAGGCCATAGGCCAGCAGGTTCAGCGCCGAGGTGGCACCGTGGGTAAAGACGATTTGCCGTGAGTCCGCGGCATTCAGCCAGGCGGCGACCTTGTCGCGGCTGGTTTCGAAGGCCTGGGTAGCCAGTGCACCGGGCAGGTGCTGGGCACGGTGCACGTTGGCCGCACCATGGGCGTAGTAATGGCTCAAGGCATCGATCAGGGCTTGCGGCTTCTGGGTGGTGGCGGCGCTGTCCAGGTAGGTCTGGTGCTGCCGTTGCAGGGCGGCGATGGCGGGGAAGTCGGCACGCCAGGGGGAGGGCTGGAACATGTTCACGGGGCCTGGAATGAAAATCGGGTCTGGCGTGGTGCCAGACCCGATCTTAACATTTCAAACGCCGAGAATGCGCTGTTCGCGCGCAAGCTCGCGCCTGCAGGGGCTGGAGAATGCTCAGTTGTGAGCGTGCAGCGCCTCGTTCAGCTCGATGGCCGACTTGTGGGTCTTGCACTCTACCGCGCCGTTCAGCGAGTTGCGGCGGAACAGCAGGTCGGTCTGGCCGGCCAGGTCGCGGGCCTTGACCACTTTGACCAGCTCGTTGTTTTCGTCCAGCAGGTTCACCTTGGTGCCAGCGGTGATGTACAGGCCGGCTTCAACGGTATTGCGGTCACCCAGCGGGATGCCGATACCGGCGTTAGCGCCGATCAGGCAGCCTTCGCCCACCTTGATGACGATGTTGCCGCCACCGGACAGGGTGCCCATGGTCGAGCAACCGCCGCCCAGGTCGGAACCTTTGCCGACGAATACGCCAGCGGACACGCGGCCTTCGATCATGCCCGGGCCTTCGGTGCCAGCGTTAAAGTTGACGAAGCCTTCGTGCATGATGGTGGTGCCTTCGCCGATGTAGGCGCCCAGGCGTACACGGGCGGTATCGGCGATGCGCACGCCGGCCGGGACCACGTAGTCAGTCATTTTCGGGAACTTGTCCACCGAGAATACTTCCAGCAGCTCGCCTTTCAGGCGCGCTTCCAGTTGCAGCTCGGCCAGTTCGGCCAGGTCGACCGCGCCCTGGTTGGTCCAGGCCACGTTCGGCAGCAGCGGGAAGATACCGGCCAGGCTCACGCCGTGTGGCTTGACCAGGCGGTGCGACAGCAGGTGCAGCTTGAGGTAGGCCTCAGGGGTGGAAGCCAGGGCAGCGTCTTCTGCCAGCAGGGTGGCGACCAGCGGCTTGTGGCTTTCGGCCAGGCGGGTCAGCAGGGCGGCCTGGGCAGCATCAACGCCTTTCAGGGCTTCGGCCAATTTCAAGGCCTGGCCGTTGCTGAAGGCGATGGCCTGGTTGCCGCCTTCGTAACCGAGAACAGGGGCTACCGCAGCGACCAGTTCGGCGCTCGGGTTGAGCAGTGGTTGTGCGTAGAACACTTCCAGCCAGGCGCCCTGGCGGTTCTGGGAGCCGACACCGAAGGCCAGGCTGAACAGGGTATTGGACATGTGATTACCTCGTGCGAAATAGGGTGGGGGCTCAGGCCAGGGCAGCGGCATACAGGTCTGGCTTGAAGCCGACCAGAGTACGCGCGCCAAGGTCCAGCACCGGGCGTTTGATCATCGACGGCTGGGCCAGCATCAGCTCGACGGCCTTGGCCTGGTCGAGGTCTGCCTTGCTGGCGTCGTCCAGCTTGCGGAAGGTGGTGCCGGCACGGTTGAGGATGACTTCCCAGCCGTGTTCGTCGCACCAGCGGTTCAGGCTGTCACGGTCGATGCCTTGGGTTTTGTAATCGTGGAATTCGTAGGCGATGGCTTTGTCTTCGAGCCAGGTACGCGCCTTTTTCATGGTGTCACAGGCTTTGATGCCGTAGAGCGTGTAGGTCATTGTGTACATTGGGGTTGCAGGGTGCCCCAATCTCTCCGTTTTTCGATGTCAGTCGCGGGATTATGCGGGAACGATCCTCGCGGCGCCACGCCCGTGGCGCCCCTGTTTATTGATCAGGATGTGTTCAAGCGACCAGGCGCTGCACCGACCCGATGATCTCATCGCCGTGTTGCTGTTCGGCTGTGCGCAAATCGAAGGCCGTCTGCAGGTTAAGCCAGAACTCGGGCGTGGTGTCCAGGCAGATGGACAGGCGCAGTGCCATGTCGGCGGAAACACCGCCCCTTTCGCGCAGAATGTTGTTGACGGTTGGCGTTGCAACGCCCAACGCTCTGGCCAGTGCCGCAGCACTGAAGCCCATTTCCTTCTGGAAATCCTCACGCAGGATTTCACCGGGATGGATTGGACGCATACCGTTCTTGAGCATGTTGCACCTCAGTGGTAATCGACAATTTCAACGTTAACTGGCCCGTGTTCGGTCCAGGTGAAGCACAGGCGCCATTGGTCATTCACACGGATACTATGTTGACCGGAACGGTTGCCGCTCAGTGACTCGAGGCGATTTCCAGGTGGCGACCGAAGATCTCGCAACTCTGAGGCGGCATCGAGCATGGCCAGTTTGCGCTCCGCGACTGACTTGATATCTGACCAACGCCGCGTCTTTCCAGTGGTGAAGAGTGCTTCCGTGTCGGCACAGGCAAAGCTTCGAATCATGGGGTTGAATGCTTAACGTTATTCGTTAAGATTGATTATACGACGGGATTGCTGCAGTTCAAGCCTTAATAGCGGAGCACGGTACTCGCCAGCTCCAGGCACATTTGCTGGGTATCATCATGTTACATATTCCCCCGTCACCTGCGACTATCGTGCAGCGGCCGCAAACTGTCGGTCGCCGCTAACATATTGTTTCAATGGCGATACTTCGCCTTGCTATCGTTTCTGGTTCATAAAGGAAGCTTTCCCGGATGCAGTCCGCCTACACCGTCCTCATCTTGCTGACGCTGGTCAGCCTGTCGAAGCTGGTCGGCCGCATGATTCCGCTGCCCCTGCCGCTGGTGCAGATCGCTGCCGGCGCCTTGCTGGCCTTGCCGACCCTGGGCCTGCATGTGGCCCTGGACCCCGAGTTGTTCCTGTTCCTGTTCTTGCCGCCGCTGCTGTTTGCCGACGGCTGGCGCATTCCCAAGCGTGAGTTGTGGCGCATCCGCGGGCCAGTGGTGGCGCTGGCCGTCGGTTTGGTGCTGTTCACCGTGGTCGGGGCCGGCTACTTCATTCACTGGCTGCTGCCGAGCATCCCGCTGCCGGTGGCCTTCGCCCTGGCGGCGGTACTGTCGCCGACCGATGCCGTGGCGGTTTCGGCCATCGCCCAGGACCGCCTGCCCACCCCGCTGATGCACATGCTGCAGGGGGAGGCCCTGATGAACGATGCATCGGGCCTGGTCACCTTCAAGTTCGCCCTGGCGGCGGCGATCACCGGGGTGTTCTCGCTGGCCGATGCAAGCTTCAGCTTTGTGCTTGTCGCGCTTGGCGGCCTGGCGGTGGGGGTGGGCCTGAGCTGGCTGGTCGGCCGCCTGCGCGCCTGGATGATCGCCCGTGGCTGGGACGACCCGGCCACCCACGTGGTGTTCATGCTGCTGTTGCCGTTCGCCGCCTACGTGCTGGCCGAGCGCCTGGGCGTTTCGGGCATTCTTTCGGCGGTGGCGGCGGGCATGATGCAAAGCTGGCTCGACCTGTTGCCCCGCCAGACCAGCACCCGCCTGCTCAACCGTAGCGTCTGGTCGTTGCTGGAGTTCGCCTTCAATGGCCTGATCTTCCTGCTATTGGGCCTGCAGTTGCCGGACATCATCAAGGCGGTGGTCAGCCACGAAGCCACCGTGTGGCCGACCCTGGCCTACCGCTGCCTGGACGTGGTGGCGATCTTTGCTGCGCTGATCCTGCTGCGGTTCATCTGGGTGCAGAGCATCTGGCGGGCGATTGGCGTGGTGCGCCGCTGGCGCGGCAAACCGGCGCTGGTGCTGATGCCTACGGCGCGTTCCTGCTGGCTGCTGACCCTGGGCGGTGTGCGCGGTGCGGTGACCCTGGCGGGTGTGATGTCGGTGCCGTTGCTGATGGGCGCGGGCAAGGTATTCCCAGAGCGTGATTTGCTGATTTTCATCGCTGCCGGGGTGATCCTGCTGTCGTTGATCAGCGCCTGCATCGCACTGCCGATATTGCTGCGCGGGGTGACCAAGAGCCCGGACGAGCGCTTGCATCAGGAAGTGCAGGAAGCCTGGCGGCGCACGGCCGAGGCGGCGATCCACGCCCTTGAAGCAGAGGAAGTGATCGACGCCAATGCCCCGCAGGATGCTGCGCAGGCGACCTTGGCGACCGAGCTGAAGGCGCGGTTGATGGCCGAGTACCGGGATGAGCTGGACAGCTACAACGACAGTGCCGAGGCCAAGGCACTGGCCGAACAGATGGACTTGCTGGAGCGGCGCTTGCGCTTGCGTGCGCTGAGGGCGCAGCGGCTGGAGTTGTATAACCTGCATCGCCAGCACCTGGTGGGCGATGAGGTGGTGCGGCAGGTGCTTGGGGAGCTGGATATGAGTGAGGCCAACCTGGGGCAGGTCAGGTAGACCCGCAGGGGGCCGCTTTGCGGCCCTGTGGGAGCGAGTTCACTCGCGAATCAGACGACGCGGTGTATGGCACCGGCTGCGCCGGTGTTCGCGGGTGAACCCGCTCCCACAGGTTCTGCACAGAATTAAAGCATTGCTGAATCAGCGGTTTTGCAGGAAGGCGCGAATCCGCTCTGCCGCCTCGATGCATTCGGCCAGCGGTGCCACCAGCGCCATGCGCACGCGCCCGGCACCGGGGTTTACACCATCCACCTCACGCGACAGGTACGACCCCGGTACCACGGTCACATGCTGGGCCTCGAACAGGTCGCGGGTGAACTCGGCATCACAGCCCGGCACCTTGGCCCACAGGTAGAAGCTGCCATCCGGGCGCTGCACGTCCAGCACCGGCTGCAGGATGTCCAGCACGGCATCGTACTTGGCGCGGTACTGGTCGCGGTTCTCGCGTACGTGCGCCTCGTCCTGCCAGGCGGCAATGCTGGCCAGTTGGGTTTGCACCGGCATGGCACAGCCATGGTAGGTGCGGTACAGCAGGAACGGCTTGATGATCTTGGCATCGCCAGCCACGAAGCCCGAGCGCAGGCCCGGCAGGTTGGAGCGCTTGGACAGGCTGTGGAACACCACGCAGCGCGCAAAATCGCTACGGCCAAGCTCGGCGCAGGCGGTCAGCAGGCCCGGTGGTGGCGCATCCTCGTCGAAGTACAGCTCGCTGTAGCACTCGTCGGCGGCGATCACAAAGTCGTGTTCGTCAGCCAGGGCAATCAGCTTTTTCAGGGTGGCCATCGGCACCAACGCACCGGTGGGGTTGCCCGGCGAGCACAGGAACAGGATCTGGCAGCGCTTCCACACTTCGGCCGGCACGGCGTCGAAATCGGGGTTGAAACCGTTGCTTTCCAGGCACGGCAGGTAGTGCGGGGTAGCCCCGGCCAGCAGCGCTGCGCCTTCGTAGATCTGGTAGAACGGGTTGGGGCTGACTACCAGGCCGTCGTCGGCACGGTTGACCACCGCCTGGGTGAAGGCAAACAGCGCTTCACGGGTGCCATTGACCGGCAGGATGTGGCGGTCGGCGTCCAGCCAGCCGGCCGGTACGCCAAAACGCCGCTCGCACCACTGGCCGATGGCCTGGCGCAGGGCCGGGAGGCCGATGGTGCTGGGGTAGACTGCCAACTTGTCGAGGTTGTCGGCCATCGCCTGGGCGACGAACGCCGGTGATTCGTGCTTCGGCTCACCGATCGACAGGGCAATGGCGCGTTTGTCCGCCGCAGGCTTCACGCTGGCCAGCAGGGCGCGGAGCTTTTCGAACGGGTAGGGCTGAAGCTGGGTCAAGGCATGGTTCATCGGCGCAAGGTCTCGTCAATCGTCTAATCGTTAAAAGGTCACGCGGGTGGGGCTGGTATCGCTACCTTGGCCGGCTTGTAGCTGCTGCACGATGGCTTCCTGCAGGCGGCTGCACAGCTGCGGGTCGGACAGCGGCTGATTGTCGGCATCGGTGATGAAGAACACGTCTTCCACCCGTTCGCCGAGGGTGGCGATCTTGGCATTCTGCAGCGACAGGTCGAACTCCAGGAAAATGCGCCCCAGCCGGGCCAGCAGGCCTGGGCGATCCGGTGCGGTGATTTCGAGGATGGTCACCGGCCGCTGGGCATCGTTGAGGATGGTCACCTGCGGCGGGAAATCGAAGTGCTTGAGCTGGCGCGGCACCCGGCGCTGAATGATGGCCGGGTAGTCTTCGGGGTTGCGCAGCGCTTCGGTCAGGCCGTCGCGAATTTGCTTGACCCGCTGCGGGTTGTCGCCGATCGAGCCGCCGTCGTTGTCCAGCACGATGTAGGTGTCGAGGGTGAACTGGCTGCTCGACGTGATGATCCGCGCGTCATGGATGTTCAGGTTGAGCTGCGACATGGCCGCCACCGTAACGGCGAAGAAGTCGTGCTGGTCGGGGGCATAGATGAAGATCTGCGTGCCGCCTTCGAACTCGCGTTGGGTGGTTTCCTTGATCAGCACCAGCGGCCCGCCATCGGCCGGTTGCTGCAGGATCGCATCCGTGTGCCAGGCCACGTCGGCGGCGGTGTGCTTGAGGAAGTAGTCATCGCCCAGTTGCGACCATAGCTGCTCGACGTCGTCGGGGTCGGTGCCTTCGCGCACGAGGATATCCAGTGCCGAAGACTGGGTCTGGCGGATCTGCTCTTCGCGGTCCAGCGGGTTTTCCAACCCGCGGCGCAGGGCGCGCTTGGTCTCGCTGTAGAGCTGGCGCAGCAGGCTGGCCCGCCACGAGTTCCACAGGCTGGGGTTGGTGGCATTGATGTCGGCCACGGTCAGCACGTACAGGTAGTCCAGGCGCGTCTCGTCGCCCACGTGCAGGGCAAAGTCGTTGATCACCTGCGGGTCGGACAAGTCCTTGCGCTGGGCGGTGGTCGACATCACCAGGTGGTTTTGCACCAGCCAGACGATCAGCCGGCTGTCCCAGGCCGGCAACTGGTGGCGCTCGCAGAACTTCTGCGCATCCACCGCGCCCAGCTCGGAATGGTCGCCCTGGCGACCTTTGCCGATGTCGTGGTACAGGCCGGCCAGGTAGATCAGCTCGGGCTTGGGCAGGCGCCCCATCAGCTTGCTGGCCAGCGGGAATTTTTCGGACACCGGCGTGTACTGCAGCTTGCGCAGGTGCTTGATGAGGTTGAGGGTGTGCGCATCGACCGTATAGATGTGGAACAGGTCGTGCTGCATCTGCCCGACGATCAGGCCGAACTCCGGCAGGTAGCGGCCAAGGATGCCGTAGCGGTTCATCCGGCGCAGGTTGCGATGGATGCCGATTTCGCACTTGAACAGCTCGATGAACAGGCTGGTGTTGCGGATATCGGTGCGGAAGGTGTCGTCGATCAGGTGCCGGTGCTCACGCAGCAGGCGCACCGTATCGGCGCGCACGCCTTTGATTTCAGGGTGCTGCGCCATCAGCACGAAGATTTCCAGCATGGCGAACGGTGTGCGCTTGAACACGTTCGGCTTGGCTGCTTCGATATAGCCGTCATGCAGGCGGAAGCGTGCATTCAGCGGCTGAGTGGTGCCGCTGTCTTCGTCGGCGAGGATGACCTCTTCGAAGTGCTGGATGATCAGGTCGCACAGCTGGCTGATGCTCATCACCACCCGGTAGTACTGCTGCATGAACTGCTCGATAGCCCGCTTGGGGTTGTCGTCGCTGTAGCCCAGCAGCGCGGCGAGGCTGCGCTGGTGGTCGAACAGCAGGCGGTCCTCGGCGCGACCGGCCAGCATGTGCAGGCCGTAGCGCACCTTCCACAGAAAATCCTGAGACGAGGCCAGCAGCTCGTTTTCGCTTTCCAGCAAGAAACCTTCGCCGGCCAGTGCGTGCAGGTTCAGGGTGCCGTACTGGCGGCGGGCCACCCAGAGCACCGTCTGGATGTCGCGCAGGCCACCGGGCGAGCCCTTGACGTTAGGCTCGAGGTTGTACTCGGTGTCGTTGTACTTGTGGTGGCGGGCCTTGAGTTCGGCGCGCTTGGCCAGGAAGAAGTCTTTGCTCGGCCACATGTGCGCGGTGCTGGTCACCTCCAGCATGCGCTGGCGCAGGGCTTCGGGCCCGGCAATGGTGCGGCTTTCCATCAGGTTGGTGATTACCGTCAGGTCGGCGCGGGCCTGTTCGGCACACTCGTCGACGGTGCGCACGCTCTGGCCCACTTCCAGGCCGATGTCCCACAGCAGGGTGAGAAAACGCTCGATGGCGTCGCGGTACTGCTCGTGCTCGGCGGCGCCCAGCAAAATCAGCAGGTCGATGTCTGAATGCGGGTGCAGTTCACCACGCCCGTAGCCACCCACCGCGACCAGGGCGATGCCCTGCTGGTCGCCCCAGTCGAACTGGTTCCACGCCTGTTGCAGGATATTGTCGACGAGCCAGGCGCGGGCTTCGATCAACGGGCGGATATCGCCGCCACTGCGAAAACGCTTGTCGAGCACCTCGCCGGCCTGGCGGATGGCTTTCTTGAAGGCGGCGATGGGGCTCGCCTTTAGGGCCAGTTCCGCCTGGAACTGGCCGCGATCGAACAGCTCGGGGTCCACCTGGGGCATCGCGTCACGTTCCTGTCGTCGGGTGGCCTGGCCCAGTGCGGTCAGGCCGAAGTGCGCGGGATGGTGTCGTCCTTGCGCAGGGTGAAGATCTCGTAGCCGGTCGCGGTCACCACCAGGGTGTGTTCCCACTGGGCCGAGAGCTTGCGGTCCTTGGTGATGGCGGTCCAGCCGTCGCCCAGCACCTTGGTGTCGGCCTTGCCCTGGTTGATCATCGGCTCGATGGTGAAGGTCATGCCTTCTTTAAGCTCCATGCCGGTGCCGGCGCGGCCGTAGTGCAGGATCTGCGGCTCTTCGTGGAACACCTTGCCGATGCCGTGGCCGCAGAACTCGCGTACCACCGAGAAGCCGTTCTTTTCCGCATGCTTCTGGATCACTTCGCCGATATCGCCCAGGCGGCACCCCGGCTTGACCAGCTCGATGGCCTTGTACATGCACTCCT
This sequence comes from Pseudomonas putida S13.1.2, assembly GCF_000498395.2. Classification (NCBI taxonomy): domain Bacteria; kingdom Pseudomonadati; phylum Pseudomonadota; class Gammaproteobacteria; order Pseudomonadales; family Pseudomonadaceae; genus Pseudomonas; species Pseudomonas putida. The sequence continues at coordinate 3,768,117 of NZ_CP010979.1, read as the reverse complement.
GGGTAACCTTGGACAGGCGCTCGGCCCACACCGGCACGTTGCCCACGTGGAACATGCGGCTGGTATCGCCGTGGTAGCCGTCCTTGATCACGGTGACGTCGATGTTCAGCGTATCACCGTCCTTGAGCGGCTTGTCGTTGGGGATGCCGTGGCAGACCACATGGTTGATCGAGGTGCAGATCGACTTCGGGTAGCCCTTGTAGTTGAGCGGCGCCGGGATGGCCTGCTGGACGTTGACGATATAGTCGTGGCACAGGCGGTCGAGCGCTTCGGTGGTAACACCGGGCTTGACGTGCTCTTCGATCATTTCCAGCACCTCGGCGGCCAGGCGGCCGGCGATGCGCATCTTCTCGATGTCTTCTGCGGTCTTGATGTTGACGGTCATTACAGGCTCTCTACGGCGCCGCACGCGGCGCGAACAAACGGGAAAGGCCGGATTCTAGCAGAGCAGGGCGGCATTCTGTCGGGATAAAGGCGGCCATGCTGCTGTCTACAGGAGGCATTCTGGCCTGTTTGGCGGGGCGCTGCAAAAACCGCTGACAGACGCAACCTCATTCGGGTTTCGTTCGCTCGCGGTCTGTGGTATAACATGCGCCGCTTTCGGGGACGACCCCGTGAGCTTAAACCCACACACGTGTCGACACGATGACCTGGGTGCCCCGGATTTTCGAATTTGCGGGTTGGTCATTGGGATGCGTGGAGGCCCAACCCGACTTATCAAGGAACTATCATGTCCCAAGTCAACATGCGCGATATGCTGAAGGCCGGTGTGCACTTCGGCCACCAGACCCGTTACTGGAACCCGAAAATGGGCAAGTACATTTTCGGCGCGCGTAACAAGATCCACATCATCAACCTGGAAAAAACCCTGCCAATGTTCAACGAAGCTCTGGCTTTCGTAGAGCGTCTGGCCCAGGGCAAGAACAAGATCATGTTCGTCGGCACCAAGCGTTCCGCCGGCAAGATCGTCGCCGAGCAAGCTGCTCGTGCCGGTTCGCCATACGTTGACCACCGCTGGTTGGGCGGCATGCTGACCAACTACAAAACCATCCGTGCTTCGATCAAGCGTCTGCGCGACCTGGAAACCCAGGCCGAAGATGGCACCTTTGCCAAGCTGACCAAGAAAGAAGCCCTGATGCGTTCGCGCGATCTGGAAAAGCTGGACCGCAGCCTGGGTGGTATCAAGGACATGGGCGGTCTGCCTGATGCCCTGTTCGTGATCGACGTTGATCACGAGCGCATTGCTATCACCGAAGCTAACAAGCTGGGCATCCCGGTTATCGGCGTTGTCGATACCAACAGCAGCCCGGAAGGTGTTGACTACATCATCCCAGGCAACGACGACGCCATCCGCGCCATCGAGCTGTACATGACTTCGATGGCCGACGCCATCATCCGCGGCCGCAACAACGTTGCTGGCGGCACCGAAGTCTATGTTGAAGAAGCGGCTGCACCTGCTGCTGAGTAATAGGCGCTAGCGTCTACTTGGCACGCAAAAAGGGGGCTTTGCCCCCTTTTTGCCACCTTGAAATCCTGCTGTCAGCATGGGCCCCGCATTATGGGTTGGCTGAGACAACAACAGCGGATTCGCAGAATTTAACGCCCGTGTCGAGCGGGTGGAATGGTTGAAAAACTTTCCAAGAGGATTTTGAAATGGCAGCAATTACTGCAGCGCTGGTAAAAGAACTGCGCGAGCGTACTGGCGAAGGCATGATGGATTGCAAGAAAGCCCTGGAAAAGGCTGGCGGCGACATCGAAAAAGCCATTGACGACATGCGTGCCTCGGGCGCCATCAAGGCCGCCAAAAAGGCTGGCAACGTCGCTGCTGAAGGCGCTATCGCCGTCAAGACCGACGGTAAATCCGCCGTTCTGCTGGAAGTGAACTCGCAGACCGACTTCCTGGCCCTGCAAGACGACTTCAAGAACTTCGTTGCCGAAAGCCTTGAAGAAGCCTTCGCCCAGAAGCTGACCGACGCTGCTCCGCTGATCGCCTCGCGTGAAGCTGCTCGTGAAGCCCTGGTTGCCAAGTGTGGCGAAAACGTCAACATCCGTCGCCTGGTGCGCGTTGAGGGTGACGTTGTTGGTGCCTACCTGCACGGCAACAAGATCGGCGCTGTCGTCGTTCTGAAAGGCGGTGACGTCGAGCTGGCGAAGAACATCGCCATGCACGTTGCAGCGTCGAACCCTGAGTTCCTGGATTCGTCGGAAATCTCCGCCGAGGCCATCGAGCGCGAGAAGAATGTCTTCCTGCAGCTGAACGCCGACAAGATCGCCGGCAAGCCGGAAAACATCGTTGAGAACATGATCAACGGCCGTATCACCAAGTTCAAGGCCGAAGCTTCGCTGAAAGAGCAAGCTTTCGTCATGAACCCAGAAGTCAAGGTTGGCGAGCTGGCCAAGAAAGCCGGCGCTGAAATCGTTTCGTTCACCTACTTCAAAGTCGGTGAAGGCATCGAGAAGCCAGTCGACGACTTCGCTGCTGAAGTTGCCGCTCAGGTAGCTGCTGCCAAGCAGTAAGACAGCCCCGTCTGTCGCCCCAAAGAGGCTGCCCGCTCACGCGCGCAGCCTCTTTGTCAAAGCGGGAGCGGTTTACGAGACCGTCGCTCGCTGACGCAGTCGCTGCGTCACGTTAGAGTTACATGCAGGCTCAAGCAGCCCGCCAGAATTTTTTACAAACGCCGCAGGAGAGATTCGCAATGGCTCAGCAGGGCAGTGGTCATCAGGCTCGCTATAAACGCATTCTACTCAAACTTAGCGGCGAGGCCCTGATGGGCTCGGAAGAGTTCGGGATCGATCCCAAAGTCCTGGATCGCATGGCGCTGGAAGTCGGCCAACTGGTCGGCATCGGTGTTCAGGTAGGTCTGGTAATCGGCGGTGGCAACCTGTTCCGTGGTGCGGCGCTCAGTGCAGCCGGCATGGACCGCGTCACCGGCGACCATATGGGCATGCTGGCGACCGTAATGAACGCCCTGGCCATGCGCGACGCGCTGGAGCGGGCGAACATTACCGCCATCGTCATGTCGGCTATTTCCATGGTTGGCGTGACCGATCACTATGATCGCCGCAAAGCCATGCGCCACCTGAACGCCAAAGAAGTCGTAATTTTTGCTGCCGGTACCGGCAACCCGTTCTTCACCACCGACTCCGCTGCCTGCCTGCGCGCCATCGAAATCGATGCCGACGTGGTATTGAAGGCAACCAAGGTCGATGGTGTATACACTGCAGATCCATTCAAGGACCCGCATGCCGAGAAGTTCGATCATCTGACCTACGATGAAGTGCTGGATCGCAAGCTGGGTGTGATGGATCTGACGGCAATCTGTCTTTGCCGCGACCATAAGATGCCGCTGCGCGTCTTCAATATGAACAAGCCCGGCGCCCTGCTGAACATCGTGCACGGCGGCGCGGAAGGAACCCTGATCGAGGAAGTTCAAAAATGATCAACGAAATTAAGAAAGACGCCCAGGCACGCATGCAAAAGTCGCTGGATTCGCTGATCCACGCATTTGGCCAAATCCGCACCGGCAAGGCGCACCCGAGCGTTCTGGGCAGCGTGATGGTGCCTTATTATGGCTCCGACACCCCGCTGACCAGCGTAGCCAACGTGACCGTCAAGGACAACCAGACCCTGCAAGTGGTGCCTTTCGAGCGCAACATGCTGGGCGCCATCGACAAGGCCATCGGCAGCGCCGGCTTGAATCTCAATCCCACCAACCTGGGCGAGTTGCTGCTGGTCAATATGCCCCCGCTGACTGAAGAAACCCGCAAGGGCTTCACCAAGCAGGCTCGCGCTGCGGCCGAAGATGCGCGCGTAGCCGTGCGCAACATTCGTCGTGACGCCTTGGGTGACCTGAAGAAGCTGTCCAAGGACAAGGAAATCAGTGAAGACGAAGAGCGTCGTGCCAGTGCTGACATCGACAAGCTGATCAAGGATGTCGAGGCGCAAATCGCCAAGGCCACTGAAGCAAAAGAAAAGGACCTGATGGCCATCTAAGGGTCAGGACGCCTTCATGGAAAAGACCAAGCAGACTGTGCCCTCCGTGGTGCCGCGTCACGTGGCAATCATCATGGATGGGAATAATCGCTGGGCGAAGAAGCGCTTTATGCCCGGGGTTGCCGGGCATAAAGCGGGTGTCGATGCGGTGCGCGCCGTGATCGAAGTGTGCGCCGACGCGAAGGTCGAGGTGCTCACGCTTTTTGCGTTCTCCAGTGAGAACTGGCAGCGACCGGCGGACGAAGTCAGTGCCCTTATGGACCTGTTCTTCAAGGCGCTGCGTCGCGAGGCCAAGCGCCTCAACGAGAACAACATCAGCTTGCGCATCATCGGTGACCGCTCGCGCTTCCATCCCGAGCTGCAGGCTGCCATGCGCGAGGCCGAGGCACTGACCGCCGGCAACAACCGCTTCATCCTGCAGATCGCGGCCAACTACGGTGGCCAGTGGGACATCGCCCAGGCCGCACAGCGGCTGGCGCGTGAAGTGCAAGCCGGGCACCTGCGTCCGGAAGACATCACCCCGGGCCTGCTGCAGACCTGCCTGGCAACCGGCGAGCTACCGTTGCCGGACCTGTGCATTCGCACCGGTGGCGAGCACCGCATCAGCAATTTCCTGTTGTGGCAGCTGGCCTACGCCGAGCTGTACTTCTCCGACCTGTACTGGCCGGACTTCAAACACGAGGCCATGCGCAATGCCCTGGCCGATTTCGCTTCGCGCCAGCGCCGCTTCGGTAAGACCAGCGAGCAGGTCGAGGCTGGAGCTCGTGCTTAATGCTTAAACAACGCATCATTACTGCGCTGATCCTGCTGCCGATCGCGCTGGGTGGCTTCTTCCTGCTCAACGGCGGGGATTTCGCCCTGTTCATCGGCTTCGTGGTGACCCTTGGCGCCTGGGAGTGGGCGCGCCTGGCCGGGTTGATGGCCCAGCCGCTGCGTATCGCCTATGCCGCGGTGGTCGCTGGCGCGCTGATGTTGCTGTACATCCTTCCGGAACTGGCGCCCTGGGTGCTGGGTGCAGCGGTGATCTGGTGGGGGCTGGCCACCTGGCTGGTGCTTACCTACCCGCGTAGCAGCGAGTTGTGGGCCAGTGCCGCCTGCCGGTTGCTGATCGGCCTGCTGGTATTGCTGCCTGCCTGGCAGGGGCTGGTGCTGCTCAAGCACTGGCCGCTGGGCAATTGGCTGATCCTGTCGGTCATGGTGCTGGTATGGGCCGCCGATATTGGCGCTTACTTCTCTGGCAGGGCCTTCGGCAAGCGCAAGCTGGCCCCGCAGGTCAGCCCGGGCAAGAGCTGGGAAGGCGTGTATGGCGGCCTGGCGGTGAGCCTGGCCATTACCTTGGCGGTCGGCATCAGTCGCGACTGGGGTTTCGGTCAGATCCTGCTGGGCCTGCTGGGCGCCGCGCTGCTGGTCATGTCCTCGGTGGTCGGTGACCTGACAGAGAGCATGTTCAAGCGCCGTTCCGGTATCAAGGACAGCAGTAATCTGCTGCCCGGCCATGGTGGTGTACTCGACCGCATTGACAGCCTTACAGCAGCGATCCCGATTTTCGCCGTGTTGTTGTGGGCTGCCGAATGGGGTGTGATGTGAGCCGCCCGCAGCGTATTACCGTACTTGGGGCCACCGGCTCCATCGGCCTGAGCACGCTGGATGTGATCGCGCGCCATCCCGATCGCTACCAGGTGTTCGCCCTCAGCGGGTATTCGCGCATCGACGAGTTGCTGGCCCTGTGCGTGCGCCATCGCCCGGCGTTCGCTGTGGTGCCGAGTACCGAGGCGGCCGTGCGGCTGCGCGAAACCCTGGCGGCTGCCGGCTGCGCCACCGAGGTGCTGGAAGGCGAGGCCGGGCTTTGCCAGGTGGCTTCGGCAGCGGAAGTGGATGCAGTGATGGCGGCGATTGTCGGTGCCGCCGGCCTGCGCCCCACCTTGGCTGCCGTGGAGGCGGGCAAAAAAGTGTTGCTGGCCAACAAGGAAGCCCTGGTGATGTCCGGTGCGCTGTTCATCGAGGCAGTGCGGCGCAGCGGCGCCGTATTGTTGCCGATCGATAGCGAGCACAATGCGATCTTCCAGTGCATGCCCGGCGACTACGCTCGCGGCCTGAGCGCGGTTGGCGTGCGTCGGATTCTGCTGACGGCTTCCGGTGGCCCGTTCCGCGAAACGCCGGTCGAGGCGCTGCTGGACGTGACGCCGGAGCAAGCCTGTGCTCATCCCAACTGGTCCATGGGGCGCAAGATTTCCGTGGATTCGGCCAGCATGATGAACAAGGGGCTCGAGCTGATCGAGGCCTGCTGGTTGTTCGATGCCGCGCCGGCCAAGGTCGAGGTGGTGGTGCACCCACAAAGTGTCATTCACTCCCTGGTCGATTATGTGGACGGCTCGGTGCTGGCGCAGCTGGGTAATCCGGACATGCGCACGCCGATCGCCAATGCCCTGGCGTGGCCTGAGCGCATCGACTCCGGGGTGGCCCCGCTGGACCTGTTCGCCATCGCCCGTCTGGATTTCCAGGCACCCGACGAACAGCGCTTCCCTTGCCTGCGCCTGGCGCGGCAGGCTGCCGAGGCCGGCAACAGCGCACCCGCCGTACTCAATGCGGCCAACGAGGTGGCGGTGGAGGCATTTCTCGAGCGGCGTATCCGCTTCCCGGAGATCGCGGGTATGATCGAACAGGTGCTCGATCAGGAGCCCGTCGTGCCGCTGCCGTCGCTGGACGCGGTGTTCGCCGCCGACCAGCGTGCCCGGGAGCTTTCCCGTGAGTGGCTGAGGCGTCACGGTCGCTGATGCAAGCCCGCCCAGGTTCCTGAGGGGGCTGGCATGATGCCGGCCCGCTGAACATCATTCGGAGATGGACATGACAGCGCTCTACATGATTATCGGCACCCTCGTGGCTTTGGGTGTGCTGGTCACCTTTCATGAATTCGGCCACTTCTGGGTGGCACGCCGCTGCGGCGTCAAGGTGCTGCGCTTCTCGGTGGGCTTCGGCACGCCGCTGCTGCGCTGGCATGACCGCCATGGCACCGAATTTGTGGTCGCAGCCATTCCGCTGGGCGGCTACGTGAAGATGCTCGACGAGCGCGAGGGCGATGTACCGCCTGCGCTGGCTGATCAGTCGTTCAACCGCAAGTCCGTGGGCCAGCGTATCGCGATTGTCGCAGCGGGCCCGATTGCCAACTTCCTGCTGGCCATCCTGTTCTTCTGGGTGCTGGCGATGCTGGGTACCCAGCAGGTCCGCCCGGTAATCGGTACGGTCGATGCTGGCAGCCTGGCAGCATCGGCCGGGCTGACCGCAGGTCAGGAAATCGTTTCTATCGACGGCAAGCCGACCAACGGTTGGTCGGCGGTCAACCTGCAGCTGGTTCGTCGCCTGGGCGAAAGCGGCACGTTGCAGGTTGGCGTGCGCGACGAAGGCGCCACGGCCGAGCGCCAACTGCAGGTCAAGCTGGACAGCTGGCTCAAGGGCGCTGACGAGCCAGACCCTATCCAGTCCTTGGGGCTGCACCCTTGGCGCCCGGCGATGGTCCCGGTGCTGGCCGAGATTGATCCGAAGGGGCCGGCTGCCGCTGCGGGCCTCAAGACAGGCGACAAGCTGCTGAGCGTCGATGGCGTGCCGGTGACGGAATGGCAGCAGGTGGTCGACAGCGTGCGTGCCCGCCCCGATGCCAAAGTGGTGGTGCGTGTGGAGCGCGACGGCGATGCCCTGGAGGTGCCGGTGACCCTGGCACGCAAGGGTGAGGGCAAGGCTGCCGGTGGCTATCTTGGCGCCGGGGTAAAAGGTGGCGAATGGCCTGCCAGCATGCTCCGCGAAATCAGCTACGGCCCGCTCGAGGCGGTGGGTGAGGGCTTGTCCCGTACCTGGAACATGAGCGTGCTGACCCTTGAATCGCTGAAGAAAATGCTGTTCGGGGAGCTCTCGGTAAAAAACTTGAGTGGACCGATAACCATTGCTAAAGTGGCGGGCGCTTCAGCCCAGTCCGGCGTGGGGGATTTCCTGAATTTCCTGGCCTACCTGAGCATAAGCCTGGGGGTTCTTAACTTGCTGCCCATCCCGGTACTGGATGGGGGGCATTTGCTGTTTTACCTGGTCGAGTTGGCGCGCGGTCGTCCGCTGTCAGATCGGGTGCAAGGTTGGGGGGTCCAGATCGGTATCAGTTTGGTCATAGGGGTGATGTTGCTCGCCCTGATCAACGATCTGGGTCGACTATAAAGCTTCGCTCAATTGCGAACCTGCCGCCTTTTCGCGGCGGGTTGTTTATTGCCAGTTGGAATAAAAGGACTTCATGAAACGTCTGCTGCTAACTGCGGTCATGTCCGCACTGATGATCGCTGAAGTTCACGCCGAGTCCTTCACCATCTCCGATATTCGCGTCAACGGCCTGCAGCGGGTTTCCGCTGGCAGTGTCTTCGGTGCCTTGCCGCTGAACGTCGGTGACCAGGCCGATGACCGCCGCCTGGTGGACTCGACCCGTTCCCTGTTCAAGACCGGGTTCTTCCAGGACATCCAGCTGAACCGCGATGGCAATGTGCTGATCATCAACGTGGTCGAGCGCCCGTCGGTGTCGAGCATCGAGATCGAAGGCAACAAGGCGATCAGCACCGAAGACCTGATGAAGGGCCTCAAGCAATCGGGCCTGGCCGAAGGCGAGATCTTCCAGCGTGCCACCCTTGAAGGCGTGCGTAACGAGCTGCAGCGCCAGTACGTGGCCCAGGGCCGCTACTCGGCCGAGGTTGACGCCGAAGTGGTACCGCAGCCGCGCAACCGTGTGGCGCTGAAGATCAAGATCAACGAAGGCACCGTCGCTGCCATCCAGCACATCAACATCGTTGGCAACAACGTGTTCGACGATGAAACCCTGGGGCAGCTGTTCGAGCTGAAGACCACCAACTGGCTGTCGTTCTTCAAGAACGACGACAAGTATGCCCGCGAGAAACTGTCCGGTGACCTGGAGCGCCTGCGCTCCTACTACCTGGACCGCGGCTACATCAACATGGACATCGCTTCCACCCAGGTGTCCATCACGCCAGACAAGAAACACGTCTACATCACCGTCAACATCAACGAAGGCGAGAAGTACACCGTTCGCGACGTGAAGTTGTCCGGTGACCTGAAAGTGCCGGAAGACCAGGTCAAGTCGCTGCTGCTGGTGCAGCCGGGCCAGGTGTTCTCGCGCAAGGTGATGACCACCAGCTCCGAGCTGATCACCCGTCGCCTGGGTAACGAAGGCTACACCTTCGCCAACGTCAACGGTGTGCCGCAGCCCAACGATGAAGACCACACGGTCGACATCATGTTCGTGGTCGACCCGGGCAAGCGTGCCTACGTCAACCGCATCAACTACCGCGGCAACACCAAGACCGAAGACGAAGTGCTGCGTCGCGAAATGCGCCAGATGGAAGGCGGTTGGGCTTCGACCTACCTGATCGACCAGTCCAAGACCCGTCTGGAGCGCCTGGGCTTCTTCAAGGAAGTCAACGTCGAGACCCCGCCAGTGCCAGGCACTGACGACCAGGTCGACGTCAACTACAGCGTCGAAGAGCAAGCCTCCGGCTCGATCACCGCCAGCGTCGGTTTCGCCCAGAGCGCCGGCCTGATCCTCGGTGGTTCGATCAGCCAGAGCAACTTCCTCGGTACCGGTAACAAGGTGTCCATCGGCCTGACCCGTTCGGAATACCAGACCCGCTACAACTTCGGCTTCGTGGACCCCTACTTCACTGCCGATGGCGTCAGCCTGGGCTACAACGCCTTCTACCGCAGCACCGACTACGACGACCTTGACGTCGACGTGGCCAGCTATGCGGTGGACAGCTACGGTGCCGGTGTGAGCCTGGGCTACCCGATCAGCGAAACCTCGCGCCTGACCTACGGCCTGAGCGTGCAGCAGGACAAGATCAAGACCGGCAAGTACACCGTCGACGAGATCTTCGACTTCCTCGACCAGGAGGGCGACAACTTCCTGAACTTCAAGGCCTCGATCGGCTGGTCCGAGTCGACCCTGAACAAAGGCGTGCTGGCCACCCGTGGTCACTCGCAAAGCCTGACCCTGGAATCCACGATTCCGGGCAGCGACCTGTCGTTCTTCAAGCTCGACTACCGTGGCCAGCTGTTCCAGCCGATCAGCAACGACTACACCCTGCGCCTGCACACCGAGCTGGGCTATGGTGATGGTTATGGCAGTACTTCGGGCCTGCCGTTCTACGAGAACTACTTCGCAGGTGGCTTCAACTCCGTGCGTGGCTTCAAGGACAGCAGCCTGGGCCCGCGCAGCACCCCGAGCCGCGGTGAAGGCAACCCAGGAGGCAAACCTGGCACCATCGCCGACCCGGATCAGGATCCGTTGCCGTTCGGTGGTAACGTGCTGGTGCAAGGTGGCGTCGAGTTGCTGTTCCCGCTGCCGTTCGTCAAGGACCAGCGTTCGCTGCGCACCTCCGTGTTCTGGGATGTGGGTAACGTGTTCGACACCAATTGCGGTAACAAGCCTGATTGCGAAAAGGTCGGCTTCTCGGGCATGGCCAGTTCGGTCGGCCTGGGTGTGACCTGGATTACCGCACTGGGCCCGCTGAGCTTCAGCCTGGCAATGCCGGTCAAGAAGCCGGACGATGCCGATACCCAGGTGTTCCAATTCTCTCTGGGCCAGACCTTCTAAGGTCGGCCCCTGCTTAATGACAACGGTTTATCCAGGAGTGCATCGTGCGTAAATTGGCTCAACTGGCCGTAGTGGCCGCGGCGCTGGTCGCCACCCCGGCGTTCGCCGAAATGAAGGTTGCCGTCCTGAACTATCAGATGGCCCTGCTCGAGTCGGATGCCGCCAAGAAATACGCGGTTGATGCCGAGAAGAAGTTCGGTCCGCAACTGACCAAGCTGAAAAGCCTGGAAAGCAGCGCCAAGGGCATTCAGGACCGTCTGATCAAGGGCGGCGACAAGATGCAGCAGCAGGAGCGTGAGCGCCTGGAGCTCGAGTTCAAGCAAAAGGCCCGTGACTTCCAGTTCCAGTCCAAGGAACTGAACGAAGCCAAAGCCGTTGCTGACCGCGACATGCTCAAGCAACTGAAGCCGAAGCTGGATGGCGCTGTTGAGGAAGTGATCAAGAAGGGCGGTTTCGACCTGGTCCTCGAGCGTGGTGCGGTCATCGATGTCAAGCCTCAGTACGACATCACCCGCCAGGTCATCGAGCGCATGAACCAAGCCCGTTGATATGAGTGTGACCATGACGCTAGGCCAGCTGGCCGAGGCCCTCGGTGCCACCCTCAAGGGGCCCGAGGGGATGCAGATTACCGGGCTGGCCACCTTGCAGGAGGCTGGCCCCGGTCAATTGAGCTTCCTCGCCAACCCGCAATACCGCAAATTCCTGGATGAAAGCCAGGCCGCTGCGGTATTGCTGAAGGCTGCGGATGCCGAAGGCTTTGCCGGCAATGCACTGATCGTCGCCGATCCGTACCTGGCCTACGCACGCATCTCCCACCTGTTCGACCCCAAACCCAAGGCTGTGGCGGGTATTCATCCCAGCGCCGTGGTGGCAGGGGACGCTCAGGTGGATGCGAGCGCCAGCATCGGGCCGTTCGCGGTCATCGAAAGCGGTGCGCGTGTCGACGCCAATGTCACCGTGGGTGCTCATTGCGTGGTCGGTGCGCGTTGCGTGATCGGTGAAGGTGGTTGGCTTGCCCCGCGGGTCACGCTGTACCATGACGTGACCATCGGCAAGCGCGTGGTCATCCAGTCGGGTGCCGTTATCGGTGGTGAAGGCTTCGGCTTTGCCAACGAGAAAGGTGTGTGGCGCAAGATTGCCCAGATCGGTGGCGTGACCATCGGTGACGACGTGGAAATCGGCGTCAATACTGCGGTTGACCGTGGTGCGCTGTCCGACACGCGGATCGGCGACGGGGTCAAGCTCGACAACCAGATCCAGATCGCCCACAACGTGCAGATCGGTGACCACACGGCAATGGCCGCTTGTGTGGGCATTTCCGGCAGTACGCGCATCGGCAAGCATTGCATGCTGGCCGGGGGCGTGGGCCTGGTAGGGCACATTGATATTTGCGATAACGTATTTGTTTCCGGGATGACGATGGTAACCCGTTCGATCACTGAACCCGGTTCCTATTCATCCGGCACAGCCATGCAGCCTTTGGCTGACTGGCGCAAGAGCGCTGCGCGTATCCGCCAGCTGGATGACATGGCCAAGCGTCTTCAGCAGCTGGAAAAACGCGTCGATACCGTGACCTCAGGTGGCCTGCCGACATCAGAAGGCTGATACCATTCCCTGAGCAAGAGTGAACAGTCGCTAGCTGGCTCCTCTTTGGATTGCTAAAGGAGCGTGTGTTCAGCACCTGCGCTCCCTATTCTTATTACAGGCTTCCCCCCCGAAATGATGGACATCAACGAGATTCGCGAATACCTGCCTCACCGTTACCCGTTCCTGCTGGTGGACCGGGTGACGGATCTGGACTTCGAGGCCCAGAGCATTCGTGCCTACAAGAATGTCAGCATCAACGAGCCGTTCTTCAACGGCCATTTCCCGGCGCACCCTATCATGCCGGGCGTTTTGATCATTGAAGCCATGGCTCAGGCGGCCGGCATCCTCGGTTTCAAGATGCTCGATGCCAAGCCGGCTGATGGCACCCTGTACTACTTCGTCGGCTCCGACAAGCTGCGTTTCCGTCAGCCGGTATTGCCGGGTGACCAGTTGGTGCTGGAAGCCAAGTTCCTCAGCCGCAAGAGCATGATCTGGAAGTTCGAGTGCCGCGCCCTGGTCGACGGCAAGCCGGTTTGCTCGGCACAGATCACATGCGCGGAACGCTCCCTATGAATTCGATTGATCCTCGGGCCATTATCGACCCGTCGGCCAAGCTGGCCGATGGTGTCGAGGTCGGCCCTTGGTCGATCGTTGGCCCCGATGTGGAAATCGGGGAGGGTACCGTTATCGGCCCGCATGTTGTGCTCAAAGGGCCGACCCGTATCGGCAAGCACAACCGTATCTTTCAGTTTTCCTCGATTGGTGAAGATACCCCGGACCTCAAGTACAAGGGTGAGCCGACGCGCCTGGTGATCGGCGATCATAATGTGTTCCGCGAAGGGGTGACCATCCACCGCGGCACCGTTCAGGACCGTGCGGAAACCACCGTAGGCGATCACAACCTGATCATGGCCTATGCCCACATCGGCCACGACAGCGTCATCGGCAACCACTGCATCCTGGTCAACAACACGGCCTTGGCCGGCCATGTGCACGTGGGTGACTGGGCGATCCTGTCCGGCTACACGCTGGTGCATCAGTACTGCCATATCGGTGCCCACGCGTTTTCCGGCATGGGCACGGCAATCGGCAAGGACGTCCCGGCCTTCGTCACCGTGTTCGGCAGCCCGGCCGAAGCCCGCAGCATGAACTTCGAAGGCATGCGCCGCCGCGGTTTCAGCGACGAGGTGATCCACGTGCTGCGCCGTTGCTACAAGATTGTCTATCGTCAGGGCCTGACCGTCGAAGACGCGCTCAAGGAACTGGCCGAAATGGCGGCGAAACACCCTGAGGTCGACCTGTTCCGTCAGTCGATCGTGAACTCCGCCCGCGGCATCACCCGCTGACATGGCCCCGCTTTGCGTAGCCTTGGTCGCAGGTGAGGCCAGCGGCGATATTCTGGGTTCAGGCTTGATGCGTGCCCTCAAGGCACGCCACCCCGATGTACGTTTCATTGGCGTTGGCGGCCCTTTGATGGAAGCCGAAGGCCTGCAATCGTACTTCCCCATGGAGCGCCTGGCGGTCATGGGCCTGGTCGAAGTGCTGGGGCGCCTGCGCGAGCTGCTCAAACGCCGCAAGCTGCTGATCCAGACACTGATCGACGCAAAGCCGGATGTCTTCATCGGTATCGACGCCCCGGACTTCACCCTCAACATCGAACTGAAACTGCGGCAGGTCGGGATCAAGACCGTGCACTACGTCAGCCCGTCTGTCTGGGCCTGGCGGCAGAAGCGTGTGTTGAAGATTCGCGAAGGCTGCGACCTGATGCTGACGCTGCTGCCGTTCGAGGCGCGGTTCTATGAAGAGCAGGGCGTGCCGGTGCGCTTTGTCGGTCACCCGCTGGCCGACACCATACCGCTTGAAGCCGATCGCCCGGCAGCACGTGCTGCGCTTGGCCTGGGCGAGGGGCCGGTGGTTGCGCTGATGCCCGGCAGCCGGGGCGGCGAAGTAGGGCGCCTGGGGGCGTTGTTCCTCGACGCCGCCGAACGCCTGCAGCAGCAGGTGCCGGGCGTGCAGTTCGTGCTGCCCTGTGCCAATGCCGCACGGCGTGCCCAGGTTGAACAGATGCTCGAAGGGCGCCAGCTACCGCTGACCCTGCTCGATGGTCAGTCGCACCAGGCGCTGGCGGCCTGTGATGCGGTCTTGATCGCTTCGGGTACAGCCACCCTTGAAGCGTTGCTGTACAAGCGGCCAATGGTGGTGGCCTACCGTCTGGCGCCGTTGACCTACTGGATCCTCAAGCGCCTGGTAAAGAGCCCATACGTGTCATTGCCGAACCTGCTCGCCCAGCGCGAACTGGTGCCCGAACTGTTGCAGGACGCCGCCACCAGCGATGCCCTGGCCAACACGCTTGCGCCACTGGTACGCGATGGCAGCCAGCAGACCGAACGTTTCGATGAAATACACCGCACCCTGCGCCGTGACGCCTCCAACCAGGCGGCCGAGGCGGTACTGGCCTTGCTCAAGGACCGCTGACATGCAAATTGGACTGGACTTCAACCTGGTCGAAGACCTGGTCGCCGGCGTTGACGAAGTGGGCCGCGGCCCGCTGTGCGGCGCAGTGGTGACGGCGGCGGTGATCCTTGATCCGGCGCGCCCGATCCTCGGCCTGAACGACTCGAAGAAACTCACCGAAGCCAAGCGCGAGGCGTTGTTCGACGAGATCTGTGAAAAGGCCCTGAGTTTCTGCATCGCCCGTGCAGAGGTCGAGGAGATCGACCGCCTGAACATCCTGCAGGCCACGATGTTGGCCATGCAGCGTGCGGTGGAAGGCCTGCACATAACCCCCAAGCTGGCCCTGATCGATGGCAACCGTTGCCCGAAGCTGGCCGTACCGGCGTCGCCGGTGGTCAAAGGCGATAGCCAGGTGCCGGCTATTGCGGCTGCCTCGATCCTGGCCAAGGTAAGCCGTGACCGTGAGATGAGCGCGTTCGAGCTGATCTACCCAGGGTATGGCATTGGCGGGCACAAGGGTTACCCGACCCCGGTGCACCTTGAAGCGTTGGCGCGGTTGGGGCCTACGCCTATTCATCGGCGTTCCTTTGCCCCGGTGCGTGCGGCCTGGGAAGCACGCGAAGGCGTCACCGATTCTCTGATCTGACCTGTCAGGGCCCTTCGCGGGCACGCCCGCTCCCACAGGTGCAGCGCCGTTCCTGAGGGCGATGATATCCCTGTGGGAGCGGGCGTGCCCGCGAAGGGCTGCGAAGCAGCCCCAAAATCCCCGCCCATTTAAGCTACAATCCCGCCCTTGTCGTTAAGCACTGCTACAGGATCTTCCATGTCGGTTCCCTTCGTTCACCTGCGCGTCCACTCCGAATTCTCGCTGGTCGACGGCCTGGTGCGGATCAAACCGCTGGCCAAGGCGCTGGCCGGGATGAACATGCCGGCGGTGGCGATCACCGACCAGAGCAACATGTGCTCGCTGGTGAAGTTCTACAAGACCGCCATGGGCGCGGGCATCAAGCCGATCTGTGGTGCCGACCTGTGGCTGGCCGGTGCCGACCCGGAAGCCCCGCTGTCACGCATCTGCTTCCTGGCCATGGACGCCAAGGGTTACCGCAACCTCACCGAGTTGATCTCGCGTGGCTGGACCGAAGGCCAGCGCAACGGCCTGGTCATCCTTCAGCGTGAATGGATCGCCCCCGCCAGCGAGGGCCTGATTGCCCTGTCGGCGGGCAAGGAAGGCGATATCGGCATGGCCTTGTTGTCCGGCCGGGACGAAGAAGCCCAGGCCCTGCTGCAAGACTGGATGGGTATGTTCCCCGAGCGCTTCTACGTTGAAGTACAGCGCACCAACCGCGCCCGCGACGAAGAATACGTGCACGCGGCGGTGGCCCTGGCCGACAGGTTTGGCGCCCCGCTGGTGGCCACCAACGACGTGCGTTTCATCAAGCAGGCGGACTTCGACGCACACGAAACCCGCGTGTGCATTGGCGAGGGCTGGACCCTTGATGACCCGCGCCGGCCGCGTGGCTACAGTGATCAGCAGTACCTGAAATCGGCCGAGGAAATGGCCGAGCTGTTCAGCGACCTGCCCGATGCCATCGCCAATACCGTCGAGATCGCCAAGCGCTGCAACATCCAGGTGCAACTGGGCAAGCACTTCCTGCCCGACTTCCCCACGCCGAACGGTATGGGCATTGACGACTACCTGCGGCATGTGTCCCACGAAGGCCTGGAAGAGCGCCTGGCGGTGTTGTGGCCGAAAGACACCACACCCAATTACGAAGAGAAGCGCCAGGTTTACCTGGACCGCCTGAAGTTCGAGCTGGACATCATCATCCAGATGGGCTTCCCCGGTTACTTCCTGATCGTGATGGACTTCATCAAGTGGGCCAAGAACAACGGGGTACCGGTCGGGCCTGGCCGTGGTTCAGGTGCGGGCTCGCTGGTGGCCTACGTGCTGAAGATCACCGACCTCGACCCGTTGGCCTACGACTTGCTGTTCGAGCGCTTCCTCAACCCTGAACGTGTTTCCATGCCCGACTTCGACGTCGACTTCTGCATGGACGGCCGGGATCGGGTAATCGAATACGTGGCCGATGCCTACGGGCGCAATGCCGTCAGCCAGATCATCACCTTTGGTACCATGGCCGCCAAGGCGGTAGTGCGTGACGTGGCGCGGGTGCAGGGCAAGTCCTATGGCCTGGCCGACCGCCTGTCGAAGATGATCCCGTTCGAAGTGGGCATGACCCTGGAGAAGGCCTACGAGCAGGAAGAAATCCTGCGCGACTTCCTCAAGGGCGACGAGGATGCCCGCGAAATCTGGGACATGGCGCTGAAGCTGGAAGGCGTCACCCGGGGTACCGGCAAGCACGCCGGTGGTGTGGTTATCGCGCCGACCAAGCTTACCGATTTTTCACCGATCGCCTGTGACGAAGAGGGTGGCGGCCTGGTAACCCAGTTCGACAAGGACGACGTCGAGGCCGCCGGCCTGGTCAAGTTCGACTTCCTCGGCCTGCGGACCCTGACCATCATCAAGTGGGCGATGGAGATCATCAACCGCGAGCAGGCCAAGAAAAACCTGCCAGATCTCAACATCGACTTCATCCCGCTGGATGACCGCAAGACTTACGAGCTACTGCAAAAAGCCGAAACCACTGCGGTATTCCAGCTTGAATCCCGGGGCATGAAGGAGCTGATCAAGAAGCTCAAGCCCGACTGCCTCGAGGACCTTATCGCACTGGTGGCGCTGTTCCGCCCAGGCCCGCTGCAGTCGGGCATGGTGGACGACTTCATCAACCGCAAACACGGCCGCGCCGAGCTGGCCTATCCGCACCCGGATTACCAGTATGACGGCCTGCAGCCGGTGCTGGCGCCTACCTATGGCATCATCCTGTACCAGGAACAGGTGATGCAGATCGCCCAGGTGATGGCGGGCTACACCCTCGGTGGTGCAGACATGCTGCGCCGGGCCATGGGTAAGAAAAAACCCGAGGAAATGGCCAAGCAGCGTGGTGGCTTCATCGAGGGTTGCGCCAACAACGGCATCGATGCCGACCTGGCCGGTAACATCTTTGACCTGGTAGAAAAGTTTGCGGGTTATGGCTTCAACAAATCCCACTCCGCCGCCTATGGCCTGGTGTCCTACCAGACGGCCTGGCTGAAAACCCACTTCCCGGCGCCGTTCATGGCTGCCGTGCTGTCGGCGGATATGCACAACACCGACAAGGTGGTGGTGCTGGTCGAAGAGGTGCGCAGCATGAAGCTGCGCCTCGACGCGCCGGACGTGAACTTCTCCGACTTCAAGTTCACCGTCAATAACGACGGCCGTATCGTCTATGGCCTGGGCGCCATCAAGGGCGTCGGCGAAGGCCCGGTGGAAGCGATCGTCGAGGCGCGTGCCGAGGGTGGCCCGTTCAAGGACCTGTTCGATTTCTGCGAGCGCATCGACCTCAAGCGGGTCAACAAGCGCACCCTGGACGCACTGGTGCGCAGCGGCGCCCTGGACCGCCTGGGCCCGCACTTCCATGATGAGATCAAGGCCTATCAGGCCAACATCGACATCAACCGTGCAACCTTGCTCTCGGCGCTGGGTGAAGCCATCAAGGCTGCCGAGCAGGCGGCCCATACGGCGGACAGTGGCCATGTCGACCTGTTTGGCAGCATGTTCGATGAAGCGCAAGTGGACGTCTATGCCAACCACCGCAAGGTGCGCGAACTCACCCTCAAGGAGCGCCTGAAGGGCGAGAAGGACACCCTGGGCCTGTACCTCACCGGCCACCCGATCGACGAGTACGAGGCCGAGATCCGCCGCTTTGCCCGCCAGCGCATCATCGACCTCAAGCCGTCGCGCGAAACCCAGACCATCGCCGGCATGATCATTGCCCTGCGGGTGATGAAGAACAAAAAGGGCGACAAGATGGGCTTCGTCACCCTGGATGATCGCTCCGGGCGGATCGAGGCGTCCTTGTTCGCCGATTCCTTCATGGCGGCACAGTCTTTGCTGCAGGCCGATGCCATGGTGGTAGTCGAAGGCGAGGTCAGCAACGATGACTTCTCCGGGGGCCTGCGCCTGCGGGTGAAGCAGGTGATGACCATGGAAGACGCGCGCACCAAGCTGGCCGAGAGCCTGCGCCTGAAGGTGGCGCACGAGGCGCTGAAGGGCGATCGGCTGAAGTGGCTGGGCGAGCTGATCACCCGCCATCGCGGTGCTTGCCCGATCACCCTGGAATACACCGGCAGCGACGCCAAGGCCATGCTGCAGTTCGGTGAGCAGTGGTCGATCGACCCGGCTGACGGGCTGATTCAGGCGCTGCGTGACCAGTTCGGGCGTGAGAACGTCTTCCTGCAATATCGTTGAACCGACAAAAAATTTAATCTCGACCTGAATGCGCCTGATCCCTTAAGGTAGGGCGCCAAACGGATCAACCGGCCGGCCGCCTGGCCGTAGACCCAAGACGGATGACTATGAACCCGAATTTTCTCGATTTCGAACAGCCGATTGCCGACCTGCAAGCCAAGATCGAAGGCCTGCGCCTGGTAGGTAACGACAACTCGCTGAACATCAGCGATGAAATTGCCCGTCTGCAAGACAAGAGCAACACACTGACCGAAAGCATCTTCGGCAACCTCACCAGCTGGCAGATTGCGCGCCTGGCCCGTCACCCGCGTCGTCCTTACACCCTGGACTACCTGGAGCACATCTTCACCGAGTTCGAAGAGCTGCACGGTGACCGTCACTTCTCCGACGACGCCGCCATCGTGGGTGGTACCGCGCGCCTGGATGGCAAGCCGGTCATGGTCATCGGCCACCAGAAGGGCCGTGAAGTGCGCGAGAAGGTACGCCGCAACTTCGGCATGCCGCGCCCGGAAGGCTACCGCAAGGCTTGCCGCCTGATGGAAATGGCCGAGCGCTTCAAAATGCCGATCCTGACCTTCATCGACACCCCGGGTGCCTACCCGGGCATCGACGCCGAAGAGCGCAACCAGAGCGAAGCAATCGCCTGGAACCTGCGCGTCATGGCGCGCCTGAAAACCCCGATCATCGCCACCGTGATCGGTGAAGGTGGTTCGGGCGGTGCGCTGGCGATTGGCGTGTGCGACCAGCTGAACATGCTGCAGTACTCCACCTACTCGGTGATCTCGCCGGAAGGTTGCGCTTCGATCCTGTGGAAGACTGCCGACAAGGCGGCTGACGCAGCCGAGGCAATGGGCATCACTGCCGAGCGCCTGAAGAGCCTGAACATTGTCGACAAGGTCATCCAGGAGCCGTTGGGCGGCGCCCACCGTGACCCGGTGAAAGTGTCGGAAAGCATCCGCACCGACCTGATAGAGCAGCTGGACATGCTCGGCAAGTTCGATAACGACGCGCTGCTGGCTCGCCGTTACGAGCGCCTGATGAGCTACGGCCTCTGATTCAGCCCTGGGGCCGCTTTGCGGCCCTTTCGCGACACAAGGCCGCTGCTACAGGCGACCGCGTTTCCCCGTAGGAGCGGCCTTGTGTCGCGAAAGGGGTGCAAAGCACCCCCGGCGCTCTCAAGCCAAGTGAGGAACAGATGATCAACCTCACCCCCTGGCTCAACGCCCCCACCTGGTACATCGCCTTCTCCGGCGGCCTCGACTCCACCGTCCTTCTGCACCTGCTGGCCACCCACGCCCGCAACCACGCATCCCCCCCGCTGCGCGCCATCCATATCCACCATGGCCTGCAAGCCGCTGCCGACGCCTGGCCGGCCCACTGCCAAGCCGTCTGCGACAATCTGGGCATCGAACTTCAGGTCATCCACGTCCAGGTCAGCCCCGGCGCGAGCCTCGAACAGGCTGCCCGCGACGCCCGCTATGCCGCTTTCAGGCAAACCCTGGGCCCCGGCGACATTCTGTTCACCGGGCAGCACCGCGATGACCAGGCCGAAACCCTGTTGTTTCGCCTGTTGCGCGGCGCAGGCCTGCGTGGCCTGGCGGCGATGCCGGGGCAGCGGGCGCTAGGGCAGGGCAGCCTGGTCAGGCCGTTGTTGGGTTGCTCACGCCAGCAACTGCATGACTATGCCCGGGCAAATGGGCTTGCATGGATCGAAGACCCGTCAAATACCGACACACAATTTGCCCGCAACTACCTGCGCGGCGATGTGTTCCCGCGCTTGCAGCAACGTTGGCCACAGGCCGGGCAGAACCTCGCCCGCGCCGCAGAGCACCTGGGTGAAGCATTGGGCCTGCTGGACGAACTGGCCCAGGGCGACCTGGCGCTTGCGCAGGAGGGGGCGCCCGTTGCCTGGTCGGGGCTGGAATCCCTCGACCTGGGCGCCCTGGTGGCGCTATCGCCGGCCCGTCAGCGCAATGCCCTGCAATATTGGTTGAGCCGGCGCACTCGTTTGCCCGACACACGGCATTGGGCCGGCTGGGCAGACCTGCGCGATGCCGCCGCCGATGCCCAGCCGGTCTGGCGGCTGGCCGATGGCCAATTGGTGCGCAGCCACGGACGCATCTGGTGGCTGAGCGGCGACTGGCTGCAGCAGCCTGTCGGCGAAATGGCTTGGCTGGATTCAGCCGCGCCCCTGGTGCTGCCGGGTAACGGCAGGGTGCGTCTTGATGTCGCCGAGCCGTTGGCTGGCCTGCGCATTGCCTACCGCCAGGGTGGCGAAATGCTGGAGGTCCCCGGCCGCGGCCAGCGCGACCTCAAGCGCCTGCTCAATGAGCAGCGGGTGCCGTATTTCCTGCGTCCGCGCCTGCCTTTGCTGTATCAGGGCGAGCGCCTGCTGGCGGTGGCCAACCTGCCCAGGCTGGTGCAGGCGGATTGCCAGCTGCATTGGCAGTTGCCGACGAGCGCGCAAGGTTTGAGATGAAGGGTACATTCCGGTAGACTACCCTCCCTTCTTGATACAACTTCTGTGGCTTCCGCGAAAACACAGGGGTTGCCGATTACCAAGCAGTTTTTTGCTGGGCTGATTCTAGAAATGACGAGCGAGCTCCATGCCGGGGATACCCCTGGTCTGTACAGACGCGACAGTTTTTCGAGATGCACTGTGATTGACGCAGGTGATCGGGGGCTTCGGCCTTCCTTCGCTTTCTCCGGCGGCGCTGGCCGCCTTAACGCAGACTTCTAGGGTTTTTCATGACGCGCTACATATTCGTCACGGGCGGTGTTGTTTCTTCATTGGGGAAAGGCATTGCCTCGGCTTCCCTGGCGGCCATCCTGGAAGCGCGGGGCCTGAAGGTCACCATGCTCAAGCTGGATCCGTACATCAACGTCGATCCGGGCACCATGAGCCCGTTCCAGCACGGTGAAGTGTTCGTCACCCACGATGGCGCCGAGACTGACCTCGACCTGGGCCACTACGAGCGGTTCATCCGCACCACCATGACCCAGAACAACAACTTCACCACCGGTCGCATTTACGAGCACGTGCTGCGTAAAGAGCGTCGTGGTGACTACCTGGGCGCGACCATCCAGGTCATCCCGCACATCACCGACGAAATCAAGCGTCGCATCATCAAGGGTGCCGGCGATGCCGACGTGGCCCTGGTGGAAATCGGCGGTACCGTCGGCGACATCGAGTCGCAGCCGTTCCTCGAAGCCATCCGCCAGTTGCGTTTCGAAGTCGGCGCCAAGCGCGCGATGCTGATGCACCTGACGCTGGTTCCGTACATCGCCACTGCTGGCGAGACCAAGACCAAGCCGACCCAGCACTCGGTCAAGGAGCTGCGCTCCATCGGCCTGCAGCCTGACGTGCTGGTATGCCGCTCCGATCACCCGATCGACAGCTCGTCGCGCCGCAAGATCGCCCAGTTCACCAACGTTGAAGAGCGTGCGGTGATTGCGCTGGAAGACGCCGATACCATCTACAAGATCCCGGGCATCCTGCATGCTCAGGGCCTGGATGACTTCGTCACCGAGCGCTTCGGCCTGCAGTGCAACAGCGCCGACCTGTCCGAGTGGGACAAGGTGGTCGATGCCAAGCTCAACCCGGAGCATGAAGTGACCATCGCCATGGTCGGCAAGTACATGGAGCTGCTGGATGCGTACAAGTCGCTGATCGAAGCGATGAGCCACGCCGGCATCACCAACCGCACCAAGGTCAACCTGCGCTACATCGATTCGGAAGACATCGAGAACCAGGGCACCAGCCTGCTCGAGGGTGCCGACGCCATTCTGGTGCCGGGCGGTTTCGGCCTGCGTGGCGTGGAAGGCAAGATCACCGCGGTGCAGTATGCCCGTGAGAACAAGGTACCGTACCTGGGCATCTGCCTGGGCATGCAGGTGGCCGTGATCGAGTTCGCCCGTAACGTGATGGGCTGGAAAGACGCCAACTCCACCGAATTCGACCGCAACAGCGGCCACCCGGTAGTCGGCCTGATCACCGAGTGGGCCGATGCCACCGGTGCCGTCGAGACCCGTACCGAGGCTTCGGACCTGGGCGGCACCATGCGCCTGGGCGCACAGGATTGCCAGCTGGCCGCCGGCTCCAAGGTGCACGACTGCTACAACAAGGACGTGATCACCGAGCGTCACCGTCACCGCTACGAAGTGAACAACAACCTGCTGCCGCAACTGGTCGATGCTGGCCTGGTGGTTTCCGGTCGTTCCGAAGACGGCGCGCTGGTGGAAGTGGTCGAGTCCAAGGACCACCCATGGTTCGTCGCCTGCCAGTTCCACCCGGAGTTCACTTCCACCCCGCGTGACGGCCACCCGCTGTTCAGCGGTTTCGTCAAGGCGGCCCTGGCTCAGAAGAACAAGGCCTGACCCATGCCCCAGAAGATCATTCGTGTCGGTAATATCGAGATAGGCAACGACAAGCCGTTCGTCCTGTTCGGCGGCATGAATGTTCTGGAGTCCCGTGACCTGGCAATGAAGGTCTGCGAAGAATACGTGCGGGTGACCGAGAAGCTCGGTATCCCGTACGTGTTCAAGGCCAGCTTCGACAAGGCCAACCGTTCGTCGGTGGCGTCCTACCGTGGCCCGGGCATGGAAGCAGGGCTGAAGATCTTCGAGGAGATCAAGCGCACCTTCAACGTGCCGGTGATTACCGACGTGCACGAGCCTTGTCAGGCCGAGCCCGTTGCCAAGGTATGTGACATCATCCAGCTGCCGGCCTTCCTGTCGCGGCAGACCGACCTGGTGGTGGCCATGGCCAAGACCGGCGTGGTGATCAACATCAAGAAGGCCCAGTTTCTCGCACCCCAGGAAATGAAACATATCCTGGCCAAGTGCGAAGAGGCCGGTAATGACCAGTTGATCCTCTGCGAGCGCGGTTCGAGCTTCGGTTACAACAACCTGGTGGTGGACATGCTCGGCTTCGGCATCATGAAGCAGTTCGAGTACCCGGTGTTCTTCGATGTGACCCACGCCCTGCAGATGCCGGGTGGTCGCAGCGATAGCGCCGGTGGCCGCCGCGCCCAGGTCACCGCCCTGGCCAAGGCTGGCATGAGCCAGGGTCTGGCCGGCCTGTTCCTCGAAGCCCACCCCGACCCGGACAACGCCAAGTGCGATGGCCCATGCGCCCTGCGCCTGGACAAACTGGAGCCATTCCTGGCCCAGATCAAGCAGTTGGACGACCTGGTGAAAAGTTTTCCGACGGTAGAAACCGCATAAAACTCATTTCTCGGGTAAAGTAGCGCCCGATCCACCCCTGACCAATCGGTCAGAGGCTCCCTTCACCCGGCCTGCCCACTGCAAATCCGCCTGGTGAACGGCAAGAATTTCTTAAGCTAGGTTGTTTTCGTCAATTCTGGAGTGCTTACAACAATGGCAAAAATCGTCGACATCAAAGGTCGTGAAGTTCTCGATTCGCGTGGC
The DNA here is from genome assembly GCF_000498395.2 of Pseudomonas putida S13.1.2. NCBI lineage: Bacteria > Pseudomonadati > Pseudomonadota > Gammaproteobacteria > Pseudomonadales > Pseudomonadaceae > Pseudomonas > Pseudomonas putida. The sequence goes on along the minus strand of NZ_CP010979.1, from coordinate 3,743,670 downwards.
AACCCCACCGTGGAAGCCGATGTACTGCTCGACAACGGCATCATCGGCAGCGCCTGCGCGCCGTCCGGTGCTTCCACCGGCTCGCGCGAAGCGCTGGAGCTGCGTGATGGCGACAAGAGCCGTTACCTGGGCAAGGGCGTGCTGAAAGCCGTCGGCAACATCAACGGCCCGATCCGTGACCTGCTGCTGGGCAAGGACCCATCCGACCAGAAGGCTCTGGACCGCGCCATGATCGAACTGGACGGTACCGAGAACAAGGCCAAGTTGGGCGCCAACGCCATCCTGGCTGTTTCCCTGGCTGCCGCCAAGGCCGCTGCCCAGGACCAGGACCTGCCGCTGTACGCGCACATCGCCAACCTGAACGGCACCCCGGGCCAATACTCGATGCCGGTTCCGATGATGAACATCATCAACGGTGGCGAGCACGCCGACAACAACGTCGACATCCAGGAGTTCATGGTTCAGCCGGTTGGCGCCAAGACCTTCTCCGATGGCCTGCGCATGGGTACCGAAATCTTCCATCACCTCAAAGCTGTGCTCAAGGCCCGTGGCCTGAACACCGCCGTAGGTGACGAAGGCGGCTTCGCCCCTAACCTGGCTTCCAACGAAGACGCCCTGGCTGCCATCGCCGAAGCCGTTGAAAAAGCCGGCTACAAGCTGGGCACCGACGTGACCCTGGCCCTGGACTGCGCGGCTTCCGAGTTCTACGAAGACGGCAAGTACAACCTGTCCGGTGAAGGCAAGTCGTTCGATGCCGAAGGCTTCGCCGAGTACCTGAAAGGCCTGACCGAGCGCTTCCCGATCATCTCGATCGAAGACGGCCTGGACGAGTCCGACTGGGCTGGCTGGAAGATCCTCACCGACAAGATCGGCGAGAAGGTACAGCTGGTTGGCGACGACCTGTTCGTGACCAACACCAAGATCCTCAAGGAAGGCATCGAGAAGGGCATCGGTAACTCGATCCTGATCAAGTTCAACCAGATCGGCTCGCTGACCGAAACCCTGGAAGCCATCCAGATGGCCAAGGCTGCCGGCTACACCGCAGTGATCTCGCACCGTTCCGGTGAAACCGAAGACTCGACCATTGCCGACCTGGCCGTGGGTACCGCTGCCGGTCAGATCAAGACCGGTTCGCTGTGCCGTTCCGACCGCGTGTCCAAGTACAACCAACTGCTGCGCATCGAAGAGCAACTGGGTGCCAAAGCGGTTTACCGTGGTCGTGCCGAGTTTCGCGGCTAAGCAAGAGATGGTAAAAAGACAGCAGCCGGAGCTGTAGGAACGTTCGTACTGAACTTTACTGCGTTCCAACGGGTTTCTGTCCACGAAGCCTGGCCTCGGCCAGGCTTCGTGCTATTCGAGACCCTGAAATGCATAGTGTGCGGCGGTCTTTTTAACCTGGATACCTAGATGCGCAGTCCTTATTGGTTGTTCCTCGTCCTGCTCCTGCTGCTGGGTGGCCTGCAGTACCGCCTGTGGGTGGGTAATGGCAGCCTGGCGCAAGTGACCGAGCTGAAGCAGCAGATTGCCGAGCAGCATGCCGAAAACGAGCGGCTGCTGGAGCGTAACCGTGTGCTCGATGCCGAAGTGCTGGAGCTGAAAAAAGGCATGGAGACCGTTGAAGAGCGGGCTCGCCACGAATTGGGAATGGTCAAAGAGGGCGAAACCCTCTTCCAGTTGCCACAGAAATGATCGATACCTTGCCGGCCTTCTGGGCCGTGATTCCTGCTGCGGGCGTTGGTGCCCGCATGGCTGCCGACCGCCCCAAGCAATACCTGGAGCTGGCCGGGCAGACCTTGCTCGAGCACAGCCTCGACTGTTTTCTTGGCCACCCGGCGCTCAATGGCGTGGTGGTCAGCATTGCTGAAGATGACCCGTACTGGCCGGCCCTGCGTTGCGCCAGCGACTCGCGCATCCAGCGCGCGACGGGCGGGCGTGAGCGCGCCGACTCGGTGCTCAACGCTTTGCTGTTGCTGCATGCCCAGGGCGCCTCGGACAGCGACTGGGTGCTGGTGCACGATGCCGCGCGGCCGAACCTTGCGCGCAGCGACCTGGACAAGTTGTTGTCGGAGCTGGCAGACGACCCGGTGGGTGGCTTGCTGGCGGTGCCGGCGCGCGACACCCTCAAGCGTGCAGACAGCAACGGCCGGGTGAGCGCTACCGTGGACCGCAGTACTATCTGGCAGGCGTATACGCCGCAGATGTTCCGCCTGGGGGCGTTGCACCGGGCGCTGGCCGAGTGCCTGGTATCGGATGTGGTGGTGACCGATGAGGCCTCTGCCATCGAATGGTCCGGCCAGGCGCCGCGGCTGGTGGAAGGGCGCAGTGACAACATCAAGGTGACCCGGCCCGAAGACCTGGAATGGTTGCGCCAGCGCTGGGCCGGTAGGCGCTGAAATCGGCGGGCCCGCCTCGCGGCCCAATCGCCGGCAAGCCAGCTCCCACAGTAACCGCGATTCCCTCAGGTCTGTGGAGATCCTGTGGGAGCTGGCTTGCCGGCGATTGGGCCGCGAAGCGGACCCCTTTGCAATCAGATCCCGCGATATTCCGGCAACCCCGCCAACCCTTCCTTCAGGTAATCCACCAGCCGCCGCACCTTCGGCGACAGGTGCCGCTGCTGCGGATACAGCGCCCACACTGCCGTATTCGGTGGCTGGTGCGCTTCGAGCAAAGACACCAGCGCACCACTGTTCAGGTGTTCCAGCACGTAATAATCCGGCAGCTGGCACAGCCCTATCCCTTGCAGCGCCGCATCCAGCACTGCCTGCCCGCTGTTACAGCGCCAGTTGCCCTGTATCCGCTGGCTGATCTCGCGGCCGTCCTGCTGCAGCGCCCACAAGTCCGAACTGCCTACCAGGCAATTGTGCCGCGCCAGTTCCGACAGGCTGTGCGGCCGGCCGTAACGTTCCAGGTAGGCCGGCGAGGCGCACAGGTACATGCGCCGCGGGGCCAGGCGAGTGGCCACCAGCCGAGAGTCGGCCAGGCGGCCCAGGCGGATCGCCAGGTCCATCCCCTCATGCAGCAGGTCGAGGGTGTGGTTGCTCAGTTCCACATCCACCCGCAACTGTGGGTACAGCGCCATGAACCGTGTTACCAGCGGCACGATGAAGCGCTCGCCGTAGGCTACCGCGCAGGTCATGCGCAGCAGCCCCTTGGGTTCACTGGCCAGGTCGCCCATGGCGCGCAGGGCTTCCTCGCGGCCATCCTGCAAGCGCTGGCAATGCTGCAGAAAGGTCTGCCCCGCCTCGCTCAGGGTTACCCGGCGCGTGCTGCGGTACAGCAGGCGTGTCTGCAGGCGCTCCTCCAGCCGGGCGATCTGGCGGCTTATGTGCGAAGAGGAAACCCCCAGGCGTTCGGCGGCCGCTGTGAACTGGCCCGATTCGGCCACGGCGACGAATTCGTCGATGCCCTCCCAGCGGTTGCTCATGGATTATCCCTGTGTGGCAATAATGTTTTGTCTTTGTCCTGATTATTCATCAAAAGGCGGTGAATTACACTGTGAGCCTGAATCGACCCTCTGTCTGGAGACCTTTGATGATCAAGTCCCGTGCTGCCGTAGCCTTCGAAGCCAAGAAACCCCTGGAAATCGTCGAAGTCGACGTGGCCATGCCCAAGGCCGGTGAAGTGCTGCTGCGTGTGGTCGCCAGTGGTGTCTGCCACACCGATGCCTACACCCTGTCCGGTGCTGACCCCGAAGGCATCTTCCCGTCCATCCTCGGCCACGAAGGCGGCGCGATCGTCGAAGCGGTAGGTGAGGGCGTGACCTCGGTGGCCGTCGGCGACCACGTGATCCCGCTGTACACCCCGGAATGCGGCAAGTGCAAGTTCTGCCTCTCGGGCAAGACCAACCTGTGCCAGGCCATTCGCGCTACCCAGGGCAAGGGCCTGATGCCGGACGGCACCACGCGCTTCTCGTACAAGGGCCAGCAGCTGTTCCACTACATGGGCACCTCGACCTTCTCCGAGTACACCGTGCTGCCGGAAATTTCCGTGGCCAAGATCCAGAAAGAAGCCCCCTGGAAAAGGTCTGCCTGCTGGGCTGTGGCGTCACCACCGGTATCGGCGCGGTGCTCAACACCGCCAAGGTCAAGCCGGGTGACACCGTGGCCATCTTCGGCCTGGGCGGCATCGGCCTCTCGGCGGTGATCGGAGCGGTCAAGGCCAAGGCCTCGCGCATCATCGCCATCGACATCAACCCGGCCAAGTTCGAGATCGCCCGCCAACTGGGTGCCACCGACTGCGTCAACCCGAAAGACTACGACCGCCCGATCCAGGAAGTGATCGTCGACCTCACCGACGGTGGCGTGGACTTCTCCTTCGAGTGCATCGGCAACGTGCAACTGATGCGCGCCGCCCTGGAATGCTGCCACAAAGGCTGGGGCGAGTCGGTCATCATCGGTGTAGCCGGTGCCGGCCAGGAAATTGCCACCCGTCCGTTCCAGCTGGTCACCGGCCGCGTCTGGCGTGGTTCGGCATTCGGCGGCGTGCGTGGCCGCAGCGAGCTGCCAAGCTACGTGGAAATGTCTGAAAAGGGCGAGATTCCGTTGGATACCTTCATCACCCACACCATGGGCCTGGAGGACATCAACAAAGCCTTCGACCTGATGCATGAAGGCAAGAGCATCCGCAGCGTGATCCACTTCTGAGGTGTGCCATGAGCCTGGATAACATCTCCTGCCAGAAGAGCTTCGGCGGCTGGCACAAGCGTTACCGGCATCACTCCAAGGTGCTGGGCTGCGACATGGTGTTCGCCGTGTACCTGCCACCGCAGGCAGAGCAGGGCGAGAAGCTGCCGGTGCTGTACTGGCTTAGCGGCCTCACCTGCACCGACGAGAACTTCATGCAGAAGGCCGGCGCCCAGCGCATGGCCGCGGAGCTTGGGCTGATCATCGTGGCCCCCGACACCAGCCCGCGTGGCGAGCAGGTGCCGGGCGACCCGGATGGCGCCTGGGACTTCGGCCTGGGGGCCGGCTTCTACCTCAACGCCACCCAGCAACCTTGGGCCCAGCATTACCGCATGCATGACTATGTGGTGCAGGAGTTGCCGGCGCTGATCGAGGCGCACTTCCCAGCGTCGGGCGAGCGCAGCATCAGCGGCCACTCCATGGGTGGGCATGGCGCGCTGGTGTGCGCCTTGCGCAACCCGGGGCGCTACCGCTCGGTGTCGGCGTTCTCGCCGATCAGCAACCCGATGGATTGCCCATGGGGCGAAAAGGCTTTCAGCCGCTACCTGGGTGAAGACCGGGCGCGCTGGCGCGAGTGGGATGCCAGCATACTGCTGGCCGAAACCCCTGCTGGCGAATGCCCGCCCTTGCTGGTTGACCAGGGCGACCGTGACGACTTCCTCGAGAAGCAGCTCAAGCCTGAAACGCTTGAGCAGGCGGCACGCAAAGGGGGCCATGAAATGACCCTGCGTTTGCAGCCGGGCTATGACCATAGCTACTACTTCATTGCCAGCTTCATCGAGGATCACCTGCGTCATCATGCGGTGGCACTGGGGCGGGTTTAACGCTTCGAAGGCTGCGTTGTTTTCTTCGCGGGCACGCCCGCTCCCACGGGCTTGCGGTTGCTGTGGGAGCGGGCGTGCCCGCGAAGGGCTGCACAGCAGCCCCAATCCCACAAATCCCCTGCAAAGCAGGTAGAATCACGCCCTGACTCATTCAGGGCGTTTTTCTATGCGTATTGGCCATGGCTACGATGTGCACCGTTTCTGCGACGGTGATTTCATTACCCTGGGCGGGGTGCGTATCCCCCACAAGTACGGCCTGCTGGCCCACTCCGACGGCGACGTGCTGCTGCATGCCCTGAGCGATGCCTTGCTGGGCGCTGCGGCGCTGGGCGACATCGGCAAGCACTTCCCCGACACCGACCCACAGTTCAAGGGTGCCGACAGCCGCGTGCTGCTGCGCCATGTGGTCGGCATCGTCAAGGCCAAGGGCTGGAAGGTCGGCAATGTCGACGCCACCATCGTCGCCCAGGCGCCGAAGATGGCCCCGCACATCGAGACCATGCGCCAACTGATCGCCGAAGACCTGCAGGTCGAACTCGACCAGGTCAACGTCAAGGCCACCACGACTGAAAAGCTGGGCTTTACCGGCCGTGAGGAGGGGATAGCCGTGCATTCGGTCGCCCTGTTGCTGGCAGCATGACCGAACTGGAACTGCTGGGCCCGCGTGCATCGGGCGAACCTTTGGGCAGCGCCGTCCTCAAGGCGGTGGCTGAGGACTTCCAGGTCGACGAAGTGCTGGACATTCCACTGTCCGGCCAAGGCGAGCACCTGTGGCTGTGGGTCGAAAAGCGTGACCTGAACACCGAAGAGGCGGCCCGCCGCCTGGCGCGCGCCGCAGGCGTGCCGGTGCGCTCTATCAGCTACGCCGGGCTCAAGGACCGTCAAGCCCTGACCCGCCAGTGGTTCAGCCTGCACCTGCCGGGCAAAGCCGACCCAGACCTGTCGCGTGCTGAAGATGCCAGCCTGCGCGTGCTCAAGCAGGTGCGCCACCAGCGCAAGCTGCAGCGTGGCGCGCATTCGGCCAACGGCTTCACCCTGCGCCTGACGGCACTCGCTGCCGACCACCAGGCTGTGGATGCGCGCCTGGCACAGCTCAAGCAGCATGGTGTGCCCAACTATTTCGGCACCCAGCGCTTCGGCCACGGCGGGGGCAACGTGCATGACGCCCTCGACTGGGCCGCGCGCAAGGCGTTGCCCGAGCAGCGTAACGTGCGTTCGCGGCTGCTTTCGGCCGGGCGCAGCTACCTGTTCAATCAGGTGCTTGCTGCACGTGTCGCCGAAGGTAGCTGGGCCCAGGCCCAGGTCGGCGACCTGCTGGCGTTCACCGACAGCCGTAGCTTCTTCCCGGCCGGTGAGGCGGAATGCGCCGACCCACGTCTGGCGATTCTCGACCTGCACCCGACCGGTGCGATGTGGGGCGAGGGCAATTCGCCCGCAGGCGGCGCCACCGCGCAGCTGGAAAATGCCGTCGGCGCTCGGCAACCGGCACTTTGCCAGTGGTTGGCCCAGGCGGGCATGGATCACGAACGGCGTATTTTGCGGCTCCCTATTGGCGGCCTGACATGGCATTATCCCGAGCCTGATATCCTGCAACTGGAATTCGTCCTGCCGGCCGGATGCTTTGCCACCGTGGTGGTGCGCGAAGTCGTGGATCTGGTGTCGGCAGGGCAGACGGACAGCCCATGCGTATTCTGATTTCGAACGACGACGGTGTCACCGCACCCGGCATCGCCGCGCTGCACGCTGCGCTGGCGGATTACGCCGAGTGCGCGGTGATCGCCCCGGATCAAGACAAGAGCGGCGCCAGCAGTTCGCTGACGCTGGACCGGCCACTGCACCCGCAGACCCTGGCCAACGGCTTCATCAGCCTGAACGGCACACCGACCGACTGTGTGCACCTGGGGCTTAATGGGTTGTTGCCGCAGGTGCCTGACATGGTGGTGTCGGGGATCAACCTCGGTGCCAACCTGGGGGATGACGTGCTGTACTCGGGTACGGTCGCCGCCGCGTTGGAAGGCCGTTTCCTTGGCGGCACGTCGCTGGCGTTTTCACTGTTGTCGCGTCAGCCGGACAACCTGCCGACGGCGGCCTACATCGCCCGTCGGCTGGTCGAGGCACAGTCACGTCTGGTGCTGCCGCCACGCACGGTACTCAACGTCAATATCCCCAACTTGCCGCTGGAGCACATTCGTGGCATCCAGCTCACCCGCCTCGGTCACCGGGCGCGGGCGGCGGCACCGACCAAGGTGGTCAACCCGCGCGGCAAGGAAGGCTACTGGATCGCCGTGGCCGGGGATGCCGAAGATGGCGGCCCGGGCACCGACTTCCATGCGGTGATGCAAGGCTTCGTGTCGATCACTCCGCTGCAGCTCGACCGCACCTTCAATGATGCCTTCGAGCAGCTCGACGGTTGGCTGGAGGGCGTGCTCTGATGCGCGAGGACGATATGCTGCGACGTGGCATCGGCATGACCTCCCAGCGTACCCGGGAGCGGCTGATCCAGCGCCTGTGCGAGGAGGGTGTGTCGAACACCAAGGTGCTCGACGTGATCCGTCGTACCCCACGTCACCTGTTCGTCGACGAGGCACTGGCGCATCGTGCCTATGAAGACACCGCGCTGCCGATCGGCCACAACCAGACCATCTCCCAGCCATTCATGGTTGCCCACATGAGCGAGCTGCTGCTCGAGGCCGGTCCGCTGGACAAGGTGCTGGAGATCGGCACTGGCTCGGGCTACCAGACAGCGATACTGGCCCAGCTGGTGGAGCGGGTATTCTCGGTGGAGCGTATCAAGGTGCTGCAAGACCGGGCCAAAGAGCGCCTGGTGGAGCTGAACCTGCGCAACGTGGTATTCCGCTGGGGCGATGGTTGCGAAGGCTGGCCGGCGCTGGCGCCGTACAACGGCATCATCGTCACCGCGGTAGCGCCGGAAGTGCCCCAGGCACTGCTCGACCAGCTGGCACCCGGTGGCCGCATGGTGATTCCGGTGGGGCCGGCCGGCGAAACGCAGCAACTGATGCTGATCGTGCGCGAAGAACATGGGTTCTCCCGCCGTGTGCTGGGGGCCGTGCGCTTCGTGCCGCTGCTCAATGGCCCACTGGCCTGAGCGCTGCGTCGTGCTGGGCGCTGCCGGCATGAGCCGCGCGGTATTTTTGCGCCGGTGGCGAATTCTTGTGGCTTCGCCCTGTCTATCTGGCGGAGCAAAGCGCTAGCGCACAGTGCGCGCCTCGGGTTTGCAACAGCCTTTTGCACCAGCCTGCCAATACAGGCCGGCTTGGTTATAATTGCAACAATATTGCATTTCTTGTCTTCATATCGTTTTTCGGCACCATGAGGGGAGCGCGGGTGGGTCACACAGTCATTCGGCAGCGCAAGGACGGGTCGGGTTTCAAGCTTCTGGTGATTGCACTGGCCATGGGCATGCTACTGGTGGGTTGCTCGAGCACCAGTAACACCAGCGCGCGGGTGGTCGACCGCAACAACACTGTGCCCAAGCGCCCGACGGTGACGTCCGGGCAGTACATCGTCAAGCCTGGGGACACGCTGTTCTCCATCGCCTTCCGCTATGGCTGGGACTACAAGGAGCTGGCTGCACGCAATGGCATCCCGGCGCCTTATACCATCCGCCCGGGCCAAGCGATTCGTTTCAGCAGTGGTTCAAGCAGCAGTACCACGGTGGTGTCCAACCCGTCCTCGTCGAGCCGCACCACGGTCACGCGGCGGCCCGTGGGGAGCACGCCCACGTCGCCTGCCAGCACCGGCAAACCGGCCACGCCGGCCCCTTCCACCAGCGCGCCGGTGGTTGCCACGGTGCCAGCTGCGGAGCGCGCGGTAGGTGGCTGGACCTGGCCTGCCAACGGCGTGCTGATTGGAAAATTTGCTTCAAACGGTAGTTTGAATAAAGGCATTGATATCGCCGGTGATTTGGGACAGCCTGTTTTTGCTGCGTCTGATGGTGCGGTGGTTTACGCCGGGAGTGGTTTGAGGGGCTACGGCGAGCTGATCATCATCAAACACAGCGATACCTACGTCAGTGCCTACGGTCATAACCGCAGGCTGTTGGTTCGGGAGGGGCAGCAGGTCAAGGCAGGGCAGTCGATTGCTGAAATGGGGTCCACGGGCACTGATCGGGTGAAGCTGCATTTCGAGATTCGCCGCCAGGGCAAACCCGTCGATCCACTCCAGTTCCTGCCACGCCGTTGATCGTTGTACCCGGCCTGTTCCTGTGATGTAGTGGGGACAGGCTCCAGCGCTGCCAGGGATAAAGGTGCCGCTCGAGTCTGAGTTCGAACTCAGCAAAGGACTATAACAATGGCTCTCAGTAAAGAAGTGCCGGAGTTTGACATCGACGATGACGTCCTCCTGATGGAGACGGGTATCGTTTTGGAAACGGATGTGGTGTCAGACGAACCTGCTGTATCTTCGGTTCGGACGAGGGCCAAGTCGGGCTCTTCGCTCAAGCAACACAAGTACATCGATTACAGTCGGGCGCTTGATGCCACCCAGCTGTATCTCAACGAGATCGGCTTCTCGCCGCTGCTTTCGCCGGAAGAGGAAGTGCACTTTGCGCGCTTGTCGCAGAAGGGCGATCCTGCTGGCCGCAAGCGCATGATCGAAAGCAACCTGCGCCTGGTTGTAAAAATTGCCCGTCGTTACGTGAACCGCGGCCTGTCGCTGCTCGACCTGATCGAGGAAGGCAACTTGGGGCTGATCCGTGCGGTCGAGAAGTTCGACCCGGAGCGTGGTTTCCGTTTTTCGACCTATGCGACCTGGTGGATCCGCCAGACCATCGAACGGGCGATCATGAACCAGACCCGCACCATCCGCCTGCCGATCCACGTGGTCAAGGAACTGAACGTCTACCTGCGCGCCGCACGCGAGCTGACCCAGAAGCTCGACCACGAACCCTCCCCCGAAGAAATCGCCACCCTGCTGGAGAAGCCGGTCGCCGAGGTCAAGCGCATGCTGGGCCTGAACGAGCGGGTATCGTCGGTGGATGTGTCGCTTGGCCCGGATTCGGACAAGACCCTGCTCGACACCTTGACCGACGACCGCCCCACCGACCCGTGCGAACTGCTGCAGGATGACGACCTGTCGCAGAGCATCGACCAGTGGCTGGGCGAGCTGACTGACAAGCAGCGGGAAGTGGTGGTGCGTCGCTTTGGCCTGCGTGGGCATGAAAGCAGCACCCTGGAAGATGTTGGCCTGGAGATCGGCCTGACCCGGGAGCGTGTACGGCAGATCCAGGTGGAGGGGCTCAAGCGTCTGCGCGAGATCCTTGAAAAGAATGGGTTGTCCAGCGAGTCTTTGTTCCAGTAGCGAAGGCCTGTCACACAAAACGCCCCGAGGACCTCGGGGCGTTTTTGTGTGTGTCATTTGAAAATGTTGGGGGCCGCAAAGCAGCCCCAAAATCTGCCGGGTAAATCAGATATCTAATGTGTACTGCGCTACCCCAGTAACATTGCGTGTAAGCCTTTTCTTACTTGTTTTGTAAGCTATCTATGCAAGTCTCAGTAAATCATTGCCGTTTTCAGCCCCTGTATTTTTACAACCCATTGAAAAGCATGGCTTATTCGGCTGTGAGGAAATGTGTGCCTGGTAATACCTTGTGAGGTCTCGCGCTTGCCCGCCCGGCTCAACCCGCTAGTATTCGAACTGTGCACAGGGACATGCACAGGCATTCAGGATGAAGGCCAAGGACATCGCAAGAAGCGATTTCATCAGGATGATGTTTGGGACAAGCAGGGACTACGGAAAAAAATGTGGGCGGGTCAAACCGCCCCTTTTTTTGTCCACAGAAAAACAAAAAAGGCCCCGAGGGGCCTTTTTCGTATCCGGGCGCTATCAGCGCTCCAGGTCTGCAATCTTGCCAGTCTTGCCGTCCCACTCTTCAGCGTCCGGCAGGGCATCCTTACGTTCGGTGATGTTTGGCCAGACTTCCGCCAGTTCGGCGTTCAGCTCGATGAAGTTTTCCATCCCGGCAGGGATTTCGTCTTCCGAGAAGATGGCTTGCGCCGGGCATTCCGGCTCGCACAGTGCGCAGTCAATGCACTCGTCCGGGTGGATGACCAGGAAGTTCGGGCCTTCGTAGAAGCAGTCCACCGGACAGACTTCCACGCAGTCGGTGTATTTGCATTTGATGCAGTTGTCGGTGACGACGAAGGTCATTTCTAGTTCTCTCCTCAGGCGACGGCGGCGGCCCTTCCTCTCAGGGCCGCGCGGTTTACAGGTATGTGGCTGCAGGCCAGGCTAATAACCTGCAGCACCAGCAAACCGCGGCGGATTCTACCAGCTTGTAGTGGGCGCCGTTATAACAGGTTCTTTAGTTGATATAGCATTTCGATAGCTTGGCGCGGGGTCATGTCGTCCAGTTGCAGCTTGCCCAGCTTCTCGATGGCCGGGTGTGGCAGGCTGGCGAACAGATCGCTCTGGTGCGGCACCTGTGGCACATCCCTGGCCTTTTCGGTCGGGACTTGCTCATGCGGCAGGCTGGTGGTTTCCAGGCGCGCCAGGTGTTCGCGAGCACGCTGGATCACCGCACCCGGCACGCCGGCCAGTTGTGCCACGGCCAGGCCGTAGCTCTGGCTGGCAGGGCCAGGCAGTACATGGTGCAGGAACACGATGCGCTCGTTGTGCTCGGTGGCATTCAGGTGCACGTTGGCCACCAGCGGCTCGCTTTCCGGCAGCACGGTGAGCTCGAAATAGTGAGTGGCGAACAGTGTATAGGCGCGCAGCTGGGCCAGGCGCTCGGCGGCAGCCCACGCCAGCGACAGGCCGTCGAAGGTGCTGGTGCCGCGGCCCACTTCGTCCATCAGCACCAGGCTGCGGTCGGTGGCGTTGTGCAGGATGTTGGCGGTTTCGCTCATCTCGACCATGAAGGTCGAGCGCCCGCCGGCCAGGTCGTCGCTGGAGCCGATGCGGGTGAAGATGCGGTCGACCAGCGACAGCTCGCAGCTGGCCGCCGGCACGAAGCTGCCAATGTGCGCCAGCAGCACGATCAGGGCGGTCTGGCGCATGTAGGTAGATTTACCGCCCATGTTCGGGCCGGTGATGATCAGCATGCGCGTGCTGTTGTCCAGGCCCAGGTCGTTGGCCACGAACGGCGTGGTCAGTACCTGCTCCACGACCGGGTGGCGGCCTTGCTCGATGCGCAGGCACGGCTCGTCGATGAAGCGCGGGCAGTTCAGGTCGAGGGTCAGCGCACGTTCGGCCAGGTTGCTGAGCACGTCCAGTTCGGCCAGGGCGGCGGCGCTGTCCTGCAGCGGTGCCAGGTGGCTGATCAGGGTTTCCAGCAGGGTGTCGTAGAGCATCTTCTCGCGGGCCAGGGCGCGGCTCTTGGCAGACAGCGCCTTGTCCTCGAACACTTTCAGCTCGGGGGTGATGAAGCGCTCGGCGCCCTTGAGGGTCTGGCGGCGAATGTAGTCGCCCGGCGCCTGCTCGGCCTGCTTGGTGGGCAGCTCGATGAAGTAGCCGTGCACACGGTTGTAGCCGACCTTGAGGTTGGCAAGGCCGGTGCGGGCTTTTTCTCGGGCTTCCAGGTCGATCAGGAACTGGCCGGCGTTTTCGCTGATCGCCAGCAGCTCGTCCAGCTCGTTGTCATAGCCGGTCTTTAACACGCCGCCGTCGCGGATCACCGCCGGCGGGTTGTCGATGATCGCCCGCTCCAGCAGGCTGGCCAGCTCCGGGTAGGTGCCGGTGATGGCTGCCAGGCGCGCCAGATGCGGCGCCTCCAGCTCGGTCATGGCGTTTTGCAGTTCAGGCAAGGCGCCCAATGCATCGCGCAGGCGCGCCAGGTCACGTGGGCGGGCATTGCGCAGGCCGATTCGGGCGAGGATCCGCTCGATGTCGCCAATTTCTTTCAGCTGCGGCTGCAGCTTCTCGAAACGGTAGCTGTCGAGCAGGCAGCGAATCGAGTCCTGGCGTGCTTGCAGTACCTTGAGGTCGCGCAACGGGCGGTTCAGCCACCGGCTCAGCAGGCGGCTGGCCATGGCAGTCTGGCAGCGGTCGACCACCGATTGCAGGGTGTTGTCACGCCCGCCCGCCAGGTTGACGTCCAGCTCCAGGTTGCGACGGCTGGCGCCATCGAGGATGACCGTGTCGTCCAGGCGCTCGTGGCGCAGGCTGCGCAGGTGCGGCAGGGCGGTGCGCTGGGTTTCCTTGGCGTAGGTCAGCAGGCAGCCGGCGGCGCCGATGGCCAGGGTCAGCTTGTCGCAGCCAAAGCCCTTGAGGTCCTTGGTCGCAAACTGCTGGCACAGGGCCTTGCGTGCCGAATCGCGGTCAAAGTCCCACGGCGCACGGCGGCGGGCACCGGGGCGTTTCTCGGCAGGCAGGTCGCGCGGCCAGTCGTCCGGGATCAGCAGTTCGACCGGGTTCAGGCGCTCAAGCTCGGCCAGCAGGTTCTCCCAGCCTTTGATTTCCTGCACGCTGAAATTGCCGCTGGTGATGTCCAGTACGGCCAGGCCGAACAGGCGTTCGTCACCGAGCAGCGCAGCAATCAGGTTGTCGCGACGCTCGTCCAGCAGCGCCTCGTCGCTGACCGTGCCTGGGGTGATGATGCGCACCACCTGGCGCTCCACCGGGCCTTTGCTGGTGGCCGGGTCGCCAATCTGTTCGCAGATCACCACCGATTCGCCCAGCTTGACCAGCTTGGCCAGGTAGCCTTCCAGCGAATGGAACGGAATCCCGCACATGGGGATGGACTGGCCGGCCGATTGACCCCGTGCGGTCAGGGTGATGTCCAGCAGTTTTGCGGCCTTCTTTGCGTCTTCGTAGAAGATTTCGTAGAAGTCGCCCATGCGGTAGAACATCAGCTGGTCCGGGTGCTGATTCTTCAGCTTCCAGTACTGCTGCATCATCGGGGTGTGTGCGGAAAGATCTGAGATTGCTTTATTCATCAAAGGCTTAGAAAGTAGGTCTCAACATTGTGGGGCAAATTGGGGCGTTCCGTGTTGCGTGCGCGGCGCCGAGACCCACCTGATTTTTCAAGCCGCATAGGGTACCACGGCAACCGCACGGGCAGCACCTGCACGTCCTGGCAGCGATCAGGGTTGAAGTGAGGGCATATTGACAGCACGGCGTCCCCATGGAGAATTGGCGGCTTTTTAACATCAGGGAAGACCTGCCGGAATCAACTGCGGTGGCGTGTGACCCAATAAACAGTTATTGCAGTCGGGTTGATTAAAGCAGTGAGCGGAATTCGTTTTGATGTCGATGCAGTTTTTTGCATTTCTCTCGATACCCGGGGTGACCGGCGTAAGCTATTCACAGAGACTATCGGTCAGCAGCTGGACAATGAGGTGGTTTTTCATGTCGTCCAGAAAAACAGCGATCCCGCGCGTGGTTGCTACGAGTCGCATCAGCAATTGGCTCGCCATGCGCTGGAAAACGGCCTGGATAGAATTTTGATTTTCGAGGACGATGCCAAGGCCTATGAATTTACGGCTACCCGGGTTCGCTGGGTAAACCGCTTCATGCAGAAGCGGCCCTTCGAGGCTCTGCACCTGGGCTACTCCATGGGGCGGACGTGGCTGACCTGGTTTCCGTTTATCGCCAGGGGGAGGGTGGTCGCGTTGCACGCCTATGTGTTGTCGCGCCAAGGCTGCCGGATCCTGGCCGAGACGCCCTACGATGGCACGCCGGTGGATGTGGTGGTCAAACACAGGATCCGCCAGCATTGCGTATTCCCCATGATGTTCCGCCAGCATGCTGCCGCTGTTACCGGCAGTGATCTGGAACAGGTGGTGCGCAATGAAGATGAATGGTGGGAGCGCAACTGGGCCAAGCATCGTCGTTCACCGGCGAAGAACATCTGGCGCACCGTGCTTCGGTTGAACTTCTGATATGACCGAATGGCTCAGGCTTGCGCTGTGCCGGCTGTACAGGCACAAGCCTGTCGAAGTCGAGCGCGTGTTTGTCGGCGAAATCGTCATTTCACGGCAGGCCTGCTGCCGTTGTGGTCGCAGGCTTCGCGAGCTGGCCGAATATCAGTGAAACACACAAGCTGGTAGGGTAGGTGCAGCCTTTCAGGAGCCCGACATGGACCCGATCACCACGCTTGCCACCCGCCTGGGTGAACACCTGCGCCGTTTCAATGCACAGGTGGCTACCGCCGAATCCTGCACCGGCGGTGGCATTGCCGAAGCCATCACCCGTATACCTGGCAGCTCGGCCTGGTTCGAGGTTGGCTACGTGACTTATTCCAACGCCCAGAAAACCCGCCTGTTGGGCGTGCCCGAGGCTTTGTTCGGCCAGGTGGGCGCGGTCAGCCAGGACGTGGTCGAGGCCATGGTCCGAGGGGCCCAGGCCGCCAGCGGCGCGCGGTTTGCCGTGGCGGTAAGCGGTGTGGCCGGGCCCGACGGTGGTTCGCCGGCCAAACCGGTAGGTACGGTGTGGCTTGCCTGGGGTGACGGCAACCGGGTGTTCAGCGAGCGCCGCCAGTTCGACGGTGATCGCGAAGCTGTGCGCCGACAGACGGTGATCGCCGCGTTAGACGGCTTGTTACAGCTTGGTGCCGAGTAAATCGACGACAGGGGTTTGCGCGAGCGCCTGCCTGTGGAATAATACTGGCTACTTATACAGGTATTGCGGCCATCAGGGCCAAGTCGAACACGTGAGGATTTCAATGGACGACAACAAGAAGCGCGCCTTGGCTGCGGCCCTGGGTCAGATCGAACGCCAATTCGGCAAAGGCGCGGTCATGCGCATGGGTGATCAGGAGCGCCAAGGCATTCCTGCCATTTCCACCGGCTCGCTGGGCCTGGATATTGCGCTGGGCATCGGCGGCCTGCCAAAAGGCCGTATCGTCGAGATCTATGGCCCGGAATCGTCGGGTAAGACCACACTGACGCTGTCGGTCATCGCCGAAGCCCAGAAGAACGGTGCCACCTGCGCCTTCGTCGACGCCGAACACGCCCTCGACCCTGAGTACGCCGGCAAGCTGGGCGTCAACGTCGACGACCTGCTGGTCTCGCAGCCGGACACCGGCGAGCAGGCCCTGGAAATCACTGACATGCTGGTGCGCTCCAACGCCGTTGACGTGATCATCGTCGACTCCGTGGCCGCGCTGGTGCCCAAGGCTGAGATCGAAGGCGAAATGGGTGACATGCACGTGGGCCTGCAGGCTCGTCTGATGTCCCAGGCGCTTCGCAAGATCACCGGTAACATCAAGAACGCCAACTGCCTGGTCATCTTCATCAACCAGATTCGTATGAAGATCGGCGTGATGTTCGGCAGCCCGGAAACCACCACCGGTGGTAACGCCCTGAAGTTCTACGCCTCGGTTCGTCTGGACATCCGCCGTACCGGTGCGGTCAAGGAAGGCGACGAGGTGGTCGGTAGCGAAACCCGCGTCAAGATCGTCAAGAACAAGGTCTCGCCGCCGTTCCGTCAGGCCGAGTTCCAGATTCTTTACGGCAAAGGTATTTACCGTAACGGCGAGATCATTGACCTGGGTGTGTCCCAAGGCCTGGTCGAGAAGTCGGGTGCCTGGTACGCCTACCAAGGCAACAAGATCGGCCAAGGCAAAGCCAACGCTGCCAAATACCTGGCCGAGAACCCGGCTATCGGTGCCGAGATCGAGAAGCAGATCCGTGAAAAGCTGCTGAAAGCCGGTGCTGCCGCTGAAGCCAGCAAGGCTGCAGCCGTTGATGCCAGTGCCGACGATGTGGCCGACGCCGAAGCCGGTTATTGATTGCGCGGTAGATAGCCAACATGTCCGCCGTACTCGACACCCCCGTCGCCATTCGGCGGACAGCCATGGACCTGCTCGCGCGACGTGAGCACGGTCGCGTCGAGCTGACGCGCAAGTTGCGCCAGCGCGGCGCTTCGGATGAGCTGATCGAGCCTGAACTCGACCGGCTCGCCGAAGAAGGGCTGCTTTGCGAAGCCCGCTACCTCGAAAGCTTCATCAGGTACCGTTCAAGCGCTGGCTACGGCCCTTCGCGTATTCGCGAGGAGCTGGGCCAGCGTGGCCTGGCGCGTGCTGATATCGAGCAGGCATTGCGCGAGAGCGAGGTGGATTGGCGCGAGCGCATGCGTGACGTCTGGCAGCGCAAGTTTGCCGGGCAGCGCCCGCAGGATCCGCGCAGCCGTGCCCAGCAAACCCGGTTTCTGGCTTACCGGGGTTTCCCCATGGACATGATCGGCCGCCTGCTCAGCGGGCGTGATCTCGACGATTACTGACCATTGCTGAAATGCTGGGGCCGCTCTGCGGCCTTTCGCGACACAAGGCCGCTCCTACAGGTATTCGCGATCGTCTGTAGGAGCGGCCTTGTGTCGCGAAAGGGTCGCAGAGCGGCCCCAAACAGGCGACACCTATTAACTGACCTTCAACGCCTCCCTGGCCCGCTGCGTGGTATGCATTGGCTGAGGCTTGGCCCAGTTCTCCGACAAGTTGATGAAATCCACCAGCTCGCGCAGCCGGCCCTGGTCGCGGCCATTGAAGGCGAACGACAGCCGGGTCAGGTGGTTGAAGTTGCCCACTTCATGTTCGGCACTGCTATCCGCTTGCTGGTGATATTTGCCACTCAGGCGCAAGTCGGCAAAGCCTTCCTGAATATCAAATAGCGCTGCTTCGCTGAGTGGGTGGTGCATGCGGATCACGAACTGGTTTTTCAGCCAGCGGCTGGAGTGGTAGTTGCTGTAGAACTGGTTGATTTCCTCTACCGCCTCGTCGGCACTGTGCACCAGGCGCACCAGCTTCAGGTCGCTGGGCAGGATATAGCGGTTTTCTTCCAGTTGGCGGCTGATGAAGTCCAGGCAGTCACGCCAGAAACTGCCGCCGGGCGAGTCCAGGAGCACCACCGGTACCAATGGGCTCTTGCCGGTCTGGATCAGTGTCAGCACTTCCAGCGCTTCATCCAGGGTGCCGAAACCGCCCGGGCACAGCACCAGGCCATCCGCCTCTTTGACGAAGAACAGCTTGCGGATAAAGAAGAAATGGAAGGGCAACAGCTTGTCGGTGCCGTCCACGGTCGGGTTGGCGTGTTGCTCGAAGGGCAGGGTGATGTTGAAGCCCAGGCTGTGGTCGCTGCCAGCGCCTTCGTGGGCGGCAGCCATGATGCCGCCGCCTGCACCGGTGATGACCATCAGGTCGGAGCGCGCCAGGGTGGCGCCCAACTCGCGGGCCAGGGCGTACATCGGGTGCTCCAGCGGGGTACGCGCCGAGCCGAACACAGTCACCTTGCGCCGGCCCTTGTAGCGCTGCAGCGTGCGGAACGCCTGGTCCAGTTCGCGTAGGGCCTGCAGGGTGATCTTGGCGCTCCAGCGGTCACTGTCGTCATGGGCCATGCGCAGGACGGTCAGCATCATGTCGCGGTACAGCGGCAGGTTGGGGCTGTTGGGGGCCACCAGTTGCAGTTGTGCGTCGATGTTGCTCAGGTCGATATTGTTGTCACGGAAGTGGCTGAATAGCAGCTCATTCGCTTGGTAAGGCATGCAACGTCTCCTTCTGCACCAATACCTCTGACCTCAATCTAGACCCTCGCGCCGAATCGTGCCGGGCTGTTTCGCGCAGCCGCCCGTCGGTATGTGGCCACTGCAAGCAGGGGTTTGGTTAACTGGTAAAGCGAAACGTATCGATGCAGGAGGTGGCGGTATGCATCGCTTGACCATCGAGGTGGACCGGCAGCTCTATCAGCAGCTGGAGAGTGCGGCTCAAGTGCATCACTTGAGCCTTGAGGATGAGTGCTGCCGCAGGTTGGCGGGGTTAGAGTGCCAGTCGCGCTACCTGCAGGCGTTGTTGGCCGAGATGCGCGCCGATGCCGCCGAAGGGCACTGGCGCGCCCGCGAGGAGGAGAAAGTGTAGCTAGAAAGCCGCTGTCACTTCTTTTTCTTGTTGCCGGCCACGCAGCTGGCACTGTCGAAGGCCTGGTCCATGATTGGCTGGTTGGTCTTGTACACCGTGAAGCGGTAGACCATGACCGCGCCCTTGGACATCAGGTTGCGGAAACCGCTGTTGCGACAGACGCTGTCGCCCAGCTGGCTGCGTACCTGCTCGGGATTGGCCTGCATGCGCTCGGCGTGGCTCGGGCGTACGCTCAGGTGGTTGACCAGCGCCTTGCCTTCCACCGTGTAGCCTTGGTCGAGGATGTCCTCGTTGATGGCGCGTGGGGTACCGACGCTGCTTTCTCTTGCGACCTTTTGCAATGTCGTGTTCAGGTCGTAATCCTGCTTGGAGGCTGCCTGGGCTGCCAGGGGCAGAGCGAGTAGCAGGCTCAGGGCGGGGACGATAAGGCGCAGCATGAATCTCTCCTGGTTCGATGACTGGCGCTTTGACATGCGCAGGTCGACGGCGTTCAGTTAAAGTCGCGCAGGCGCGAGCTTCGGGCACGGTAGGTGTCGATTATAAGGGGCGCCTTGCCAGCTGCACAGTAAATGCCCTCTGTTCTGCTAAACTGGCCGCCTTGTTTTTTCCGAGTCATCCTTGTGCCCATTTCGTACCTGTCCAGAGGCCTGCCGGCATGAGCCACGCGGTAGCGCGCCTGCGCGCCGAACGCCTGGCCCGCAGCAACAAACCTTTCATCGCCCGTGGCTCGCGTGCCGAGCGCTGCCCGGATTGCCGGGTCATCGCCACCCATTGCCTGTGTGCCTGGAAGCCTCGGGTGCAGGCCGAGTCGGGCGTGTGCCTGCTGATGCATGACACCGAGCCGTTGAAGCCGACCAACACCGGCTGGCTGATTGCCGACCTGATCCAGGACACCTGGGCCTTTGGCTGGCTGCGCACCTCGGTCGACGAG
This sequence comes from Pseudomonas putida S13.1.2, assembly GCF_000498395.2. Taxonomy (NCBI): domain Bacteria; kingdom Pseudomonadati; phylum Pseudomonadota; class Gammaproteobacteria; order Pseudomonadales; family Pseudomonadaceae; genus Pseudomonas; species Pseudomonas putida. Next base: position 3,723,429 of record NZ_CP010979.1, on the reverse strand, counting down.
CGCTTGCTGGCCTTGCTGGACGACCCGCACTGGCAGCCCTATATTGTCTTCCCCGGTGAATTTGTGGCCGAGCAGCGGGTGGTCAGCGAGGTGGCGCGTGAGCCGGGCAAGCGCCCGCTGTTCATCCTGCTGGATGCCACCTGGACCGAAGCCCGCAAGATGTTCCGCAAAAGCCCGTACCTGGACCGCTTCCCGGTGTTGAGCCTGCAGGCCGAGCAGATGTCGCGCTATCGCCTGCGGCGCTCCAAGCGCGACGATCACTTCTGCACGGCAGAGGTCGCAGCCATGTGCCTGGACCTGGCCGGCGACAGCCAGGCCTCGCAGGCGCTGGATGCCTACCTGGATGTGTTCAGCCTGCATTACCTGAGCGGCAAGCGGCGTCTCCCGCTGGATGATCAGGACGACACCCACCAGCGTTTGCATACCTTCCTATAGTCCAAGGGGCACAACCCCCGCTTTGGTTCATAATGACAGGGCTGGCAGCCAGGGTGGGCGAGACGGCAGGGCAATGGCTTGACCACCCTTGACCGTGCTCGGCATCCTTGGCGCCGATTCCCCGCCGGGCGCTTCTCAATCCCCCGAGCGCCTGGCATAGAACAGGATCCTTTGATCGATGGCCACTTACGAAATCCTGATTGCCGATGACCACCCGCTGTTCCGTGGCGCCCTGCGCCAGGCCGTTACCCTTGGCCTGGGCCCGGATGTGCGCCTGGTCGAAGTCGCAAGCATTGCCGAACTGGAAACCCGCCTGAGCGAAAAAGCCGACTGGGACCTGGTACTGCTGGACTTGAACATGCCGGGTGCTTATGGTTTTTCCGGGCTGGTGCTGCTGCGCGGGCAATACCCGCAGATCCCCGTGGTGATGGTGTCGGCGCAGGAAGAGGCCGCCGTGGTGGTCAAGTCCCGTGAGTTTGGCGCCAGTGGCTTCATTCCCAAGTCCAGCACCCTGGAAGTGATCCAGGACGCCGTGCGCAAGGTGCTCGATGGCGAGGTCTGGTGGCCGCCGCAGGCGTTCGAAAAGGTCGATGTCTCGGCCGAAGCCAAGGCCGCCAGTGAAGGCCTGGCCAGCCTCACGCCGCAGCAGTTCCGCGTGCTGACGATGGTCTGCGAGGGCTTGCTGAACAAGCAGATTGCGTATGAGCTGAGTGTTTCCGAGGCCACCATCAAGGCGCATGTGACTGCGATTTTCCGCAAGCTGGGCGTGCGTACCCGTACCCAGGCCGCGCTGCTGCTGCAACAACTTGAATCGGTTGCGAGCAACTGACTGCGCGTGGCTTCACGCTTTTTTGACCCGTGCCGGTCTAGTCTGCTGGCCTTTCTGTTGTTAAGTGACCCACATGACATCGCCATTCAAGGGCCAGACCGGCCTTAAACGCATCTTCAACGCCGCCGGTTACTCGCTGGACGGCCTGCGCGCCGCCTTCAAGGGTGAGGCCGCATTCCGCCAACTGGTGCTGCTCAACGTGCTGCTGATCCCGATCGCCTTCTGGCTGCCGGTCAGCCGTGCGGAGCGGGCGATCATGATCGCGGTGTGCTTGTTGGGGCTGATCGTCGAGCTGTTCAACTCGGCGGTGGAGGCGGCCATCGACCGCATCTCGCTGGAGCGCCACCCGCTGTCGAAAAACGCCAAGGACATGGGCAGCGCCGCGCAACTGGTGGCACTGACCATGGTGGCGCTGGTGTGGGGCGTGATCCTGCTTTAAGCGATTGGCGGCAGCACGATTTCGTCACTGCGGGTATAGCCCGCAGTGAAGTTGCGGCACAGTTCCAGAAATTCGCGCATCGCCGAGGTCTGGTACTTCTGTTTGTGCCAGATGAAGTAGAACTGGCGCATCAGGTCCAGTTCCGGCGTTTCTACCGGTACCAGGCTGCCTCGGCGGAAGGCGTCACGCAGCGCCAGGCGCGAGATACAGCCAATGCCCAGGCCCGATTCCACCGCGCGCTTGATCGCTTCGGTGTGTTCCAGCTCCAGGCGGATGTTGAGGTTTGCGCGGTGATGGCGCATGGCCTGGTCGAAGGTGAGGCGGGTGCCGGAGCCTTGCTCGCGTAAAATCCACGCCTCTTGCGACAGGCTTTCGATATCGGCACGGCCCAACTTGGCCAGCGGATGCTGCGGCGCACAGAACACCACCAATTCGTCCTCGACCCACGGCTGCACTTCCAGGTCGGGGTGGTTGCAGTCACCTTCGATTAGACCCAGATCAATTTCGTAGTGCGCGACCTGTTGCACGATATGCACAGTGTTCTGCACATGCAGCTTGACCTGGCTTTCCGGGTGGGTCTGCATGAAGCTGCCGATCAGCAGGGTGGCCAGGTAGTTGCCGATGGTCAGCGTGGCGCCGACCGCCAGCGATCCGAAGCCGGACTTGCCATTGAGCAGGTCTTCGATTTCCTTGGCCTGGTCGAGCAGGGCCACCGCCTGTGGCAGCAGTTGATGGCCCAGGGCGTTGAGGGCCAGGCGCTTGCCGGCACGGTCGAACAACTGGCAGCTCGATTGGCGCTCCAGTTCGGTGATGGAAGTGCTGGCGGCCGACTGCGACAACGCCAGCAGGCTAGCGGCCCGGGAGACGCTTTGGTGCTGTGCGACGGCGACGAAGACTTGCAGTTGACGGAGTGTGAATCGCATATCGATATAACCGATAACACATATCTTGATAATCCAGTTAACAGATATTGTCGCTGCCCCTAAACTATCGCGCAACTGCGCGTTTTGCGCGCCGCGTTTTTCTTCAGGAGCCCCATCGATGAGCAACATGAACCACGAACGTGTCCTCAGTGTGCACCACTGGAACGACACCCTGTTCAGCTTCAAGTGCACCCGCGACCCGGGGCTGCGCTTCGAGAACGGTCAGTTCGTGATGATCGGCCTGCAGCAGGAAAGCGGCCGTCCGCTCATGCGTGCCTATTCCATCGCCTCGCCGAACTGGGAAGAGCACCTGGAGTTCTTCAGCATCAAGGTGCCGGACGGCCCGCTGACCTCGCAGCTGCAGCACCTGAAGGAAGGCGATGAGATCATCATCAGCAAGAAGCCTACCGGTACCCTGGTACTCGACGACCTGAACCCGGGCAAGCACCTGTACCTGCTGAGCACCGGCACTGGCCTTGCGCCGTTCATGAGCGTGATCCAGGACCCGGAAACCTACGAGCGCTTCGAAAAAGTGATCCTGGTGCACGGCGTGCGTTACGTGAACGAAGTGGCCTACCGCGAGTTCATCACCGAGCACCTGCCGCAGAACGAGTTCTTCGGTGAATCGGTCCGCGACAAGCTGATCTACTACCCGACCGTTACCCGCGAGCCGTTCGAGAACCAGGGCCGCCTGACCGACCTGATGCGCAGCGGCAAGCTGTTCAGCGACATCGGTCTGCCACCGATCAACCCGCAGGACGACCGTGCGATGATCTGCGGCAGCCCGAGCATGCTCGACGAGACCAGCGAAGTGCTGGACAGCTTCGGCCTGAAAGTCTCCGCCCGCATGCGCGAGCCGGGCGACTACCTGATCGAACGTGCCTTCGTCGAGAAGTAAGGCGCAGGCTGGTACAAGAAGGCGACCCTCGGGTCGCCTTTCTTATGCCTGTGATTTTTGCATTGCTTGTGCCGGCCTCATCGCCGGCAAGCCAGCTCCCACAGGTACTGCACAGGGTTCAGGAGCTGTGCAGTACCTGTGGGAGCTGGCTTGCCGGCGATGAGGCCGGCCCCTATTCGACGCGAGTTTCGCCGCTGTACACCAGAATTTCCCGGCAGCGTTTGCACAGGTACCGACGCCCCTGGCGCACCAGCTTGTGCCGCTGTGCGGTAAACGGGAAATCACCCTGCGGGCACGGGCAGCGGTAGATGTAGCGGGTTACCACGCGTCGTTGCACTTCATAGTTGTGGCAACGGTTGGGTGGCAGCTCATACACCCCGCGCATGATCAGTTGCCACTCTTCGCCATGAGCCTGGATGCGGTCGCCAAACAGCTGGTGGGCCACCAGGTGCGCCACTTCGTGGGCAACGGTCTGGCGCAGGAAGTCTTCCTGGTTTTCCCGGTAGAGCTGCAGGTTGAAGCGCAGCAGGTTCTCGTGCAGGTGGGCGACGCCGGCTTTTTGCCCGCGCAGCTTGAAGCTGACTTCCGGGCGCGAGAAAGGGCGTTTGAAAAAGGTTTCGGCTTGCTGGTAACAGGTTTCGACGCGTTGTTTGAGCAGCTCGGGCATGGTGGGGCGGTTCTCCTGACCCGGCATTATGCCGCAAGCACCGGCGGCCTGCCGAGCCACCGGTCAGCGCACAGCCAGAGGCCGCCTTGCGGCGGCCCCTGGTTGATGCCCCAGTGTTGGTTAAGTCTGTTCTAGTTGGTGTAGACGGGCCCCACGCCCAGTCCCCAGATAATTACCGTGGCGGCCATGATCGCCACCAGCACCACAAGGCCCACCGCCAGCACGGAGCTGGAGAACAGGAAGCCTTCGTCGGACGGTATGTTCATGAACGTCGGCAGGCCGACATACAGCAGGTACACCGTGTAGCAGATGGCGGCAGTGCCAATCAGCATGCCCAGCCACAGGTGTGGGTACAGGGCCGCCAGGCCGCCGATGAACAGTGGTGTGGCGGTGTAGGTGGCAAAGGCGATGCACTGCGCCATCGACGGATTGGCGTCGTAGGTGCGGGCCATCCAGTGGATGAACGCGCCCATCACCGCCACCCCGCCGAGCATGGCAAGGTACGACATGATGCTCATCCAGATGGCGCTTTCCATGGTCAGCATGACCGCTGGCCGGTCCCCGATTACCCAGCCAACCTGGGTAGTGCCGATGAAGGCGGAAATGGCAGGGATTGCTGCCAGGATCAAGGTATGCGTCAGGTACATGTGGCTGATGGTTTCGTCTTCGCCACGAATTTCCCGCCATTCCTGATCGGGATGGGTAAACAGCCCCACAACGTGATGAATCATGCCGATCACTCCTCTCAATGTTGCCAAACGCCCCCCAGATGGAGCGCAAGCGGCCCGAGGCCCGAAACACCGATGCAAGCGGTAATGTGGCCTTATGTCGCAGTATAGGAAGCGGTTACCGGCATGAACCGTGCTTTTTAGAGCAAATTGCGCTGTCGGCGGGGCTGTTGATTACATCGAAGTCTTTATCGGAATGCCTACAGCGATGCTGCGTTTGTGCGTAAAATAGCCGGCTTTTGTCACACCTCGCGGATCCAAGCGCTATGGGCACCCTCTCGGTCAACCAGAACAAACTGCAAAAACGCCTGCGTCGTCTCGCCGGCGAAGCCATCACCGACTTCAACATGATCGAGGATGGCGACAAGGTCATGGTCTGCCTGTCCGGCGGCAAGGACAGCTACACCATGCTCGACGTTCTGTTGCACCTGCAGAAGGTGGCACCGATCAAGTTCGAGATCGTCGCGGTGAACATGGACCAGAAACAGCCGGGCTTTCCTGAGCACGTGCTGCCTGCGTACCTCAAGGAGCTGGGCGTCGAGTACCACATCGTCGAAAAAGACACCTATTCGGTGGTCAAGGAACTGGTACCCGAGGGCAAGACCACATGTTCGCTGTGCTCGCGCCTGCGCCGTGGCACCCTGTACACCTTTGCCGACGAAATCGGCGCCACCAAGATGGCGCTGGGGCACCACCGCGACGACATCGTCGAAACCTTCTTCCTCAACATGTTCTTCAACGGCGCGCTCAAGGGCATGCCGCCGAAGCTGCGCGCCGACGACGGCCGCAACGTGGTGATCCGCCCGCTGGCGTACTGCAGCGAGAAGGACATCCAGGCCTACTCGGACATGAAGGAATTCCCGATCATCCCGTGCAACCTGTGCGGCTCTCAGGAAAACCTGCAGCGCCAGGTGGTCAAGGACATGCTGGTGGAATGGGAGCGCAAGCACCCGGGCCGTACCGAGAGCATCTTCCGTGCCCTGCAGAACGTGGCGCCGTCGCAACTGGCCGACCGCAACCTGTTCGACTTTACCAGCCTGAAGATCGACGAGAACGCAACGCCGCGCTTCCTCGACGTGCTGAACATCTGAGCCCATGCGCGACTATCAGTGGCTGCATGAGTACTGCCTGAACCGCTTTGGCTCGGCCCAGGCACTGGAGGCCTTCCTGCCGCAGCCGCGCACGTCGGCGCAGCTGCAGGGCATCAGCGACGACCGCTACTTGTCGACACTGGCCCTGCGCGTGTTCCGCGCCGGGCTCAAGCACAGCCTGGTGGATGCCAAGTGGCCAGCGTTCGAGCAGGTGTTTTTCGGTTTCGACCCGGAGAAGGTGGTGCTGATGGGCGCCGAGCACCTTGAGCGGCTGATGCAGGACGAGCGCATCATCCGCCACCTGGGCAAGCTCAAGAGCGTGCCGCGCAACGCGCAAATGATCCTCGACGTGACCAAGGAAAAGGGCAGTTTCGGCGCCTTCATCGCCGACTGGCCGGTGACCGACATCGTCGGCTTGTGGAAGTATCTGGCCAAGCACGGCAACCAGCTGGGCGGGTTGTCGGCGCCGCGTTTTTTGCGCATGGTCGGCAAGGACACCTTCATCCCTACCGATGACATGGCGGCGGCGTTGATCGCACAGAAGGTGATCGACAAGCAGCCGACCAGTCAACGCGACCTGGCGTTGGTGCAGCAGGCATTCAACCAGTGGCATGCAGAGAGTGGGCGGCCGCTGTGCCAGTTGTCGGTGATGCTGGCGCATACCGTCAACCATTGAGATTGTCGGGGCCGCTGTGCGGCCCATCGCCGGCAAGCCAGGCTCCCACAGGTATTGCACAGCATTCAGAACCTGTGAGGACTTTGTGGGAGCTGGCTTGCCGGCGATTGGGCTGCAGGGCAGCCCCCGAATTCAACTCCCTTCGCCCGCCATGCGCCGCTCATGCTGGAACTTCCAGCGCACATACAGCAGCCCGGCAATGAACAACCCCAGGCTCACCAGCACTTCAACCCAGCCAAACATCGCCCGCGCCGGGTCGAACGCCGCCAGCACGCCCTTGATGAAATAGATATTCACCACGAAACAGGCCCAGGCATGTGCCCGGGCGCTGCCTGTCAGCATGCCCGGCAACAGCAGCAGCAGCGGTACCAGTTCGATCGCCAGAATCACCCCGACTCGCGCCCCATGCAGGTTGGCGAACCACAGGTTGTTCACCACCAGCAGGGCGATCAGGCCGAAGAAGAACGCCAGGCTCAGCGCCCGCGTCAGGCGCAGGCGCGGTGCCAGCCACTCCAGTGGCGGCAACACCTTGGGCTTTTTAGCCACGCGCGGCCTCCAGGGCCTTGGCCGTGGTCGCCAGGCGTTGGCCCAGGGCGCGGCACAGGGCGATCTCGTGCTGATCGAGTTCACGCTTGCCATCAGCACCCGCATGGTGGCTGGCGCCGTAAGGGGTGCCGCCGCCGCGGGTTTCCAGCAAGGCCGACTCACTGTACGGCAGGCCCATCACCAGCATGCCGTGGTGCATCAACGGCAACATCATCGACAGCAGGGTGGTTTCCTGGCCACCGTGCAAACTGGCGGTAGAGGTGAACACACCCGCCGGCTTGCCGACCAGTTCACCACCCAGCCACAGGCTACTGGTGCCATCCAGGAAATACTTCAGCGGCGCCGCCATGTTGCCGAAGCGGGTCGGGCTGCCCAGTACCAGGCCTGCGCAGTGGCGCAGGTCGTCCAGGGTGGCGTACAGCGCCCCACTGGCCGGAATGTCCGGGGCCACCGCTTCACATTCGGTAGAGATAGCGGGCACTGTGCGCAGGCGTGCCTCCATGCCGGCCAGTTCGATGCCGCGGGCGATGTGCCGGGCCATTTCGCTGGTCGAGCCATGGCGGCTGTAATACAGCACCAGGATGTAGGGGGCGCTCACGGCAGGATCTCCAGCACTTTTTCGGGCGGGCGACCTACCACGGCCTTGTCGCCGGCAACCAGAATCGGCCGTTCGATCAGTTTGGGGTGCTGAGCCATGGCCTCGATCAGTTGCGCGTCGGTCAGTGCCGGGTCGGCCAGGTTCAGCGCTTTGTATTCGTCCTCGCCGGTACGCAGCAATTGGCGTGGGGCAAGGCCCAGCTTGTCGAGCAGTGCCTTGAGTGTGGCGGCGTCGGGCGGGGTTTCCAGATAGCGCACGATGGTCGGCGCCAGCCCACGGGCTTCGAGCAGTTCCAGCGCGCCGCGGGATTTCGAGCAGCGCGGGTTATGATAGAGCGTCAGGTCAGTCATGTCGGGTCGCATCCAGCTGGGTGTGGCGGCTATTCTAACCGCAGCGACTGACCAATTTGCTTTAAAACTCGAGAAGGATTGACCCATGGCAAGGCGTCTGGCAGCAGTACTGGCCATCACCGCGAGCCTGTTGCTCGGTGGTTGCGGTGCCGATTATGGCGTGGACCAACACGGTAATACGGTTAAGGCCGAACAGATCGAAGGGCACTGGCTGGTGCTCAACTATTGGGCCGAATGGTGCGGGCCGTGCCGTACCGAAATCCCGGAGTTGAACGCGGCGGCCAAGCAGTGGGCGGCCGATGGTATCAAAGTGGTGGGGGTGAACTTCGATGGCTTGCAAGGGCAGGACTTGAAACAGGCCTCTGAAACCCTGGGCATCGGTTTTACCGTATTGGCCCAGGACCCGGCCGAGCGCTATGACCTGCCGCGCAGCGAGGCGTTGCCGGTCACCTACATCATCGATGACAAGGGCAAGGTGCGTGAGCAATTGATGGGCGAGCAGACCCTGGAAGGGCTGCAGGCCAAGATCAAGGCCCTGAAAGGCGCCTGATGCAGTTGGGGCCGCTTTGCGGCCCTTCGCGGGCACGCCCGCTCCCACAGGGGGGACGCGACAAACTGTGGGAGCGGGCGCGCCCGCGAAGGGCCGCAAAGCGGCCCCGGCAATCCTCAGCCTTCCTCAGGCCAGAACCGCAGTGGCTTGCCCTCGGCCGGCCAGAAGCGCATCTGCTCCACCGGCGACACATCCCAGCGCTCTACGGTTTCCAGCGCCTGCAAAAAGCGCTTTTCCTGCTCCATCAACGCCGGCGCGCACAGCTTGCGGGTCTTGCCGACCTTGCCGAAGCTCAGGCGCTCGCCCTCCAGCGTATACGGCGCAAACCAGTGGTTGCAGCCGCCATTGCCGTAGGCGCGGCCGTCGCTGGCCAGGGTGAGGGTCAGGTGGCTGTAGTCGATCAGCGGGCGTTCGCCAATCCACTCCAGCACGTAGCTGCGCTCCTGTTGCAGCTTTGAAGGTTGTGCGGCGCAGCCGAGCAGGCCGGTGGCAATCAGCACGCCGGTCAGCAGATTCTTCACTCGGCGCTCTCCTGGCAACGCGGGCACAGGTGTTTTTCGCCACGGCTGGCCCAGCCGAGTTCGGCAATGCGTGCGCTGGCGGCCGGCTGCCGGGCTTTCTTGCCCAACTTGGCGTCCACGGCAAATTCGAAATCCAGCACGGCGTCGCAGCTGTCGCACTCGACCTGCCAGGTAAGGATTTCCAGTTCGTTGAACACCGGTCCGCTGGCCACGGCGACCCACTGGCCGCGCGGGTTGATCAGGTGGCGCACGCTGTCCACGGTCAGTCGCATGGACAAGTCCTTGCTGCCCTTGAGGGTCACCAGCAGGGTGTCGCCTTTATGCATCGAGCCGCCGTTGCCGGTGACCTGATAGCGGCCCGGCACCAGTGCACGGCACTCGATCAGGGTGTGTTGCGGGTTGAAAAGGGTGTAGCGGAAATCGTGCTCGACCATGGGTCCTCCAGAAATGCCGCGTATCCTAGCACTAACCCATTACCAGATTCTGTGGATTGCCTGCCGCCCAGCGGTTGATGTTGTCCAGCGTGGTCGCGGCAATGGCGTCCAGCGCCTCGCGGGTGAGGAAGGCCTGATGGGCAGTGATGATCACATTGGGGAAGGTGAGCAGGCGGGCCAGTACATCGTCCTGCAGGGGCAAGTCGGAGCGGTCCTCGAAGAACAGCTGGGCTTCTTCTTCGTAGACGTCCAGGCCCAGGTAGCCAAGCTGGCCGCTTTTCAGCGCGTCGATCAGAGCCGGGGTGTGGACCAGTGCGCCACGGCCCGTATTGATCAGCATGGCGCCGTGCTGCAGTTGGGCCAGGCTTTGTGCATTGATCAGGTGCCGGGTGTGCTCGGTCAGCGGGCAGTGGAGGCTGATGATACGGGCTTCGCGCAGCAGCTCGGGCAACGTCAGGTAGCGGGCGCCGAGGGCCAGCAGTTCCGGGTTGGGGTACGGGTCATAGGCCAGCAGTTGGCAGCCGAAGCCGGCCATGATGCGGGCGAAGGCGGCGCCGATCTGGCCGGTGCCGACCACGCCGACGGTTTTGCCGTGCAGGTCGAAACCGGTCAGCCCGTGCAAGGTGAAGTCGCCTTCGCGGGTGCGGTTGTAGGCCCGGTGCAGGCGCCGGTTGAGGGCCAGGATCAGCGCCACGGCGTGTTCGGCCACGGCGTGTGGCGAGTAGGCCGGCACGCGAACCACGGCAAGGCCGAGGCGCTGGGCAGCGGCCAGGTCGACGTGGTTGTAGCCGGCCGAACGCAGGGCGATCAGGCGGGTGCCGCCTTCGGCCAGGCGCTGGAGCACCGGGGCGTCGAGTTCGTCATTGATGAAGGCACAAACGGCTTCGTAGCCACTGGCCAGGGCGGCGGTGTCGAGGGTCAGGCGGGCGGGCTGGAAATGCAGCTCCAGCGCGCTGCCATTGGCGGCCTGGGTGAAACTTTCCTGGTCGTAATGCTGGCTGCTGAACAACAGGACGCGCATGGTAAGGCTCCTCCTACAAGTGCTGCGTAGGCCACAGCAACGGCCATGCACTCAACCTGGCCTGCGCCGCCAGCCGGCTGATCGCGCCGTCCAGCTCATCCAGCGCTTGCTGCGCCTGTGGGTGTTCCTGCTTGAGCAAGGTCTCGCTACGCTGGCAAGCGGCGCGCAGCTGTGGCACCCCGCAATAACGCGAGGCACCGTTCAGGCGGTGTACCTGTTCTATCAGGGCGGTGCGGTCGTCAGCCTCGCGGGCGGCGCGTATGGCCTCGCGGTCGGCGTCCAGCGAGGACAGCAGCATGCTGAGCATGTCGGCCGCCAGGTCGGCCTTGCCTGCCGCCAGGCGCAAGCCTTCTTCGGGGTCGAGCACCTTCAGGTCATCACCGCTGGCCAACTGCTCGGTCAGCGCCTGTTGCGGCACACCCAGGCTCAAACCCGTCCACTTCATTACCACCTGGGCCAGTTGCCGCTCGCTGATCGGCTTGGTCAGGTAGTCGTCCATGCCGGCGTGCAGCAATGCGCGCTTTTCGTTGGCCATGGCATGGGCGGTGAGGGCGACGATTGGCAACGGGTTGGCACTTTGGGTGTTTTCCCAAAGGCGGATCTGCTCGGTGCAGGCGCGGCCATCCATGCCGGGCATTTGCACGTCCATCAGCACCAGGTCGAACGGCTCGTCCTGCACGGCTTCTACTGCTGCATAGCCGTTGTCGACGGCCAGCACCTGGGCGCCCAGGTCTTCGAGCAGGGTCTGCACCAGCAGCAGGTTGGCGGCATTGTCGTCAACGCAAAGGATCTTCGGCTGGCGCTGGCCGTTGACGCTGTGCGCTTCGCCCTGCGGGCGACGCGGTTGCACCAGCTCCATCAGCAGGCGGCGCAGTTTGCGGGTGCAGGTAGGCTTGGACAGCAACTGGCCATGGCCGTTGGGCAGGTAGGGGTGGTACAGCGCCTGCTCGGTGGTGGGGCATAGCACCACACACTGGCAATGGTAACGCTCGAGTTGCTGGTGGTAGTGGCCCAGTTGCTCGGGCGACAGGTTGCCCAGGTTGGCCCCGAGCACGGCGAACTCGAACGGCAGGCCGGCCTGGCTGGCGGCCTGTACCGCTTGCAGCAACTGGTCATAGGAGGCGAACAGGCTGACGCTGAGGCCGCAGTCTTCCAACTGGTGCTCCAAGGCCTGGCGCGCCAGCTCGTGGCCATCGACGATGGCTGCACGGCGGCCCAGCAGCGGCTGCATCGGCTGCTCCTCGAGGTCGTCGTGGGCTTTGGGCAGGTTGAGGCTGATCCAGAACTGCGACCCTTCACCCGGGGTGCTGTCGACACCGATTTCGCCCCCCATCTGCTCGATCAGACGCTTGGAAATCACCAGCCCCAGCCCTGTGCCGCCAGGTTGGCGGGCCAACGAGTTGTCGGCCTGGCTGAAAGCCTGGAACAGCGTGCGCACCTCTTGCGGCGACAGGCCGATACCGGTGTCCTGCACGCTGATGCGCAGCTGCGCGCTGTCTTCGTGCTCGTCTTCGAGCATGGCGCGTACGACAATGGTGCCTTCGCGGGTGAACTTGATGGCGTTGCTGACCAGATTGGTGAGGATCTGCTTGAGCCGCAGCGGGTCGCCGACCAGTGACGAAGGGGTGTCGCGGTAGATCAGGCTGAGCAATTCCAGCTGCTTGGCGTGGGCGGCCGGGGCGAGGATGGTCAGGGTGTCCTGGATCAGGTCGCGCAGGTTGAACGGGATGCTGTCGAGCACCAGCTTGCCAGCCTCGATCTTGGAGAAGTCGAGGATCTCGTTGATGATCCCCAGCAGGTTGTCGGCGGACTTCTCGATGGTGTTCAGGTAGTCCAGCTGGCGTGGCGTCAGCTCGCTTTTCTGCAGCAGGTGGGTAAAGCCGAGGATGCCGTTGAGCGGGGTGCGGATCTCGTGGCTCATGTTGGCCAGGAACTCCGACTTGATGCGGCTGGCCTCGAGGGCCTCCTTGCGCGCCATGTCCAGCTCGATGTTCTGGATTTCGATGGTTTCCAGGTTCTGGCGTACGTCTTCGGTGGCCTGATCGATGCTGTGCTGCAGTTCTTCGTGGGCGTTCTGCAGGGTTTCGGCCATGCGGTTGATGCCGCGGGCCAGCTCGTCCAGCTCATGGCTGCCCATGGTCGGCAGGCGTTCTTCCAGGTGGCCGTCCTTGAGCTGATTGACCGCGTGCTTGATGCGTTCGATGGGGTCGTTGATGGTGCGGCTCATGCGCAGCGCCAGCAGGCCGCTGAGTACCAGGCAGGCGAGGATCAGCAACAGGCTGGTGAACAGGTTGCGGTAACCCCGCAGCAGGGTGCCGTCGTGCGACAGCTCGATCTCGACCCAGCCAAGCAGGCGCTCGGCTTCGGCCGGCACGGCATCAGTGGCCAGGTCGCGGTGGTGGCCGAACACAGGCATCAGGTATCGGGTGGCGTCATTGCCGCTGCGTTGCAGCAACTGCGTGCCGGTACCGCCACTGGGCGGCTGGTTGAGCATGCTCGGGCCAGCGTGGGCCAGGCGCGTGCGGTCCGGGGCCAGGAAGGCGACCGCACGTACATCGGCCTGCTCCAGGGTTTGCGCGGCGATGCGCTCCAGCTGTGCGGGGGCAAGCCGGGCCATGGCGGGTGCAGCCAATGGCGCCAGCTGCTCGGCGATCATCTTGCCGCGTTGCAGCAACTGGGTGCGCAGGTCGTTCTGTTGCAGCCAGGTAAAGTAGCTGCCGAGTACCAGGGCCATCAGGCCGGCCGGCAGCAGGGCCAGCAGCAGGACCCGGCTGCGGATTCCCAAACGATCGAGCACACTCGCCTCCTGTCATGTGCCTGGATGCCGTCAAGCGATGACGGCCAACCCGGGAAGTTACTCTGCCTGCGGCGCTATTGCACCTCTTTAGTAGCTGTTTTGCAGCATTGCCGGGGCATTGGTCGCAGGGCGGTTGCCTGGCAGGCATTGGATGCTCAATAATTGCGCAATTGAGAATAAATGGCAGTTGCCAATGAATCCTGTAGCTATTTACAACTCCAATATCCTCGCCATCGAGGACGACCCGGTCCTGGGTGCCTATCTGCACGAAGAGCTGCAACGCGGCGGCTTCCAGGTAACCTGGTGCCGTAATGGTCTGGAGGGGCTGGAAACGGCGGGTCGCCAGGTTTTCGATGTGGTGCTGATGGATATCCTGCTGCCCGGGCTGAACGGCCTGGATGCCTTGGCGCAGTTGCGCAGGTGCAGCGCGACGCCGGTGATCCTGATGTCGGCACTGGGTGCAGAGGCCGATCGCATCAGCGGGTTCCAGCGCGGGGCCGACGATTACCTGCCCAAGCCGTTCAGCATGGCCGAGCTGCAGGTGCGCATCGAGGCAATCTTGCGCCGGGTGGCCCTCGAACGCCGTTATCAAGCCCCGCTGGAGCATGCCGCCTGCGGCGAGCTGCAGTTCGACGAGGGGCTGTGCGACGTACGCCTGGATGGCCGCCTGGCGGGCCTGACCCCCAGCGAATACAGGCTGTTCGACATCCTCAATCGCAACTTCGAGGATGTCCTGAGCAAGCCGTTCCTTTACCAACAGGTGTTGCAGCGCGGCTATTCACGGCATGACCGCAGCCTGGACATGCACGTCAGCCAGATCCGCCGCAAGCTCAAGGGCATCGACTATCACGAACGGCAAATCCGTACCGTGTGGGGCAAGGGTTACGTGCTCAGCGCCAGCGAGGCGGAGTGAAGCATGCTTGACCGCCATTCGCTGTTCTGGAAACTGGCCATCCTGCTGGTGGGCTTCTGCCTGCTGATGATCGGCCTCAGTTACACCTGGGGCCGGCACATGGAAATCCAGAACGCCTTCCTCTCGGAACCGGCGCGGCAGGCATTGCGTGGCTATGCCGGCGAGGCTGAACAGGCCTGGCGCAGCGGTGGGCGGGAAGGGCTGGACCAGTGGGTGGCGGCGATGCATCAGCGCGAACGGGGTTGGATTGGCGTGCTCGATATCAACCTGCGGCCGCTCGACAGCGCCACCCTCGACCCACAGATCATGCAGCGGCTGACGCGCCTGCGTGGTGTCGACTGGCCGATGAGCCGGCGCAGTGTCGACCAGCCGTGGGTACGTATACCGTTCCCGGGGGCGCCGGAGCAGGGCATGCTGGTGATCGAACTGCCGCAGCGGTTCAACCCGGACCAGTACCGGTTACTGTGGCGCATCGTCACCAACGGCATCATCCCCGGCCTGTTCACCTTGCTGCTGTGCGTAGGCTTGTACCGCATGTTGATCGTGCCGCTGAACCAGCTGCGCGAGCAGGCCAATGCCTGGCGCGCCGATCAGTTATCGGCGCGCCTCGACTCGCGCACCATCGCCCGCCATGACGAGCTGGGCGAGCTGGCCCGCGCCTTTGATCAGATGGCCGAGCGCCTGCAGGGCACGGTGGCCATGCAGCAGCAGTTGCTGCGCGACCTGTCCCACGAAATGCGCACGCCATTGAGCCGGTTACGGGTGGCCTGCGACGGCGAAACCGACTTGCAGCGCCTGCGCGAACGCCTGACCCGTGAAGTGGACTGCATGCAGCAGTTGGTGGAAGACACCCTGCAGCTGGCCTGGCAGGACGCCGAACGTGCGCCGATGAACCTGGAGCCCATCGAAGTCCACGCGCTTTGGGAACTGCTGGCCGAGAATGCCAGCTACGAAAGCGGCTGGTCGCCCGCGCGCCTGCGCTGCGAAGTACCGGCCGACTGTTGGGTGCAGGGCAACCTCAACCACTTGGCCCAGGCACTGGAAAACATCTTGCGCAATGCCATTCGTCACTCGCCGGCCGAGGGTGTGGTGCGCCTGGGTGGGCAGCGCGAGGGCAGTTATTGGTGGCTGTGGCTGGAGGATGAAGGCGGCGGTGTGGCAGAAGAGGACCTGGAGCGGATCTTCGCGCCGTTCTCGCGGCTGGACGGTTCTCGGCCGGGGGATGGTGGTTTTGGCCTGGGCTTGAGCATCGCCCGGAGTGCCATTCAGCGCCAGGGCGGGACCTTGTGGGCGCAGAATGGCAAGCATGGGCTGCGGCTGTGGATGCGATTGCCGTTACATGTGCCGGCCCCTTCGCGGGTGCACCCGCTCCCACAGGCTCACCACTACTCTTGAGGTCAGTGGAGTACCTGTAGGAGCGGGTTTACCCGCGAAGAGGCCCGCACAGGTCCACGTTATAGCTTGTAGCTATATACACCACAGATTGCGTGATATGGCCGCGAGGGGTTTGCCGGTATGATAGGCGCCCCTGCCGTCCGGATTGTGAAATACGCCATGACCTTGCAGTACCCAACCATCGCCGATTGCGTCGGCAATACGCCCCTGGTTCGCCTGCAGCGCATTGCTGGTGAAACCAGCAACACCCTCCTGCTCAAGCTCGAAGGTAACAATCCTGCCGGCTCAGTGAAGGACCGCCCGGCGCTGTCTATGATCACCCGCGCCGAACTGCGTGGCCAAATCAAGCCCGGCGACACCCTGATCGAAGCCACTTCCGGCAACACCGGTATCGCCCTGGCAATGGCGGCGGCGATCAAGGGCTACAAAATGATCCTGATCATGCCCGACAACTCCACCGCCGAGCGCAAGGCCGCCATGACCGCCTATGGCGCCGAGCTGATCCTGGTGACCAAGGAGGAGGGGATGGAAGGCGCCCGCGACCTGGCCGAGAAGCTCCAGGCCGAAGGCCGCGGCCTGGTGCTTGACCAGTTCGCCAACGGTGACAATCCGATTGCCCACTACAACAGCACCGGCCCTGAGATCTGGCAGCAGACCCAGGGCACCATTACCCATTTTGTCAGCTCCATGGGTACCACCGGCACCATCATGGGCTGCTCGCAATACCTCAAGGAGCAGAACCCGGCGGTACAGATCATCGGCCTGCAACCGATGGAAGGCTCTGCCATTCCGGGCATTCGCCGCTGGCCCGAGGAATACCTGCCGAAAATCTTCGACGCCACCCGCGTCGACCGCGTGGTCGACATGTCGCAGCAGGAAGCCGAAGACACCACCCGCCGCCTTGCCCGTGAAGAGGGCATTTTCTGCGGCGTGTCTTCTGGTGGTGCGGTTGCAGCCATGCTGCGCCTCTCGCAAGAAGTGGAAAATGCCGTGATGGTCGCGATCATTTGCGACCGCGGCGACCGTTACCTGTCCACCGGCCTGTTTGATCCGAGCTAAATGTCCAAGAAAAAAAGCAACAGCGGCCTGCGCTTCCAGCCGGCCGGCGGCAACCGCACTCCCCAGGTCCCCGTGGGCAAGAAGCAGCGCCTGGACATCGAGCGCCTGGCCGGTGATGGCCGTGGCATCGCCTTCCTCGACGGGCGCACCTGGTTCGTCAGTGGCGCCCTGGCCGGTGAGGCCGTGGAGGCGCGGGTGCTCAACGCCCGTGGCAAAGTGGTCGAGGCCCGCCTGGAGCGGCTGCTGCAGGCCAGCCCCGAACGCCGTGAGGCACCGTGCCGCCACTACGCGCGCTGCGGTGGCTGCAACCTGCAGCACCTACCGCATGAAGCGCAGCTGGCGCTCAAGCAGCGTACCCTGGCCGAGCAACTGCAGCGGGTAGCCGGCGTGCAACCCGAGGAATGGGCCGCACCCCTGAGCGGGCCGGAATTCGGCTACCGGCGCCGGGCCCGTGTGGCCGTGCGCTGGGACGTCAAGGCGCGTCAGCTGGAGGTGGGCTTCCGTGCCGAAGCCAGCCAGGACATCATTGCCATCGACGACTGCGCGGTGCTGGTACAGCCCTTGCAGTCGATTTTGCGCCACCTGCCGACGGTGCTGCGCTCGTTGAACAAACCTCAGGCGCTGGGCCACGTGGAACTGTTCAGTGGCACCGCCGACGCAGTGTTGGTGCGCCACGTCGCGCCGTTGCAGGCAGAAGACCTGGCAAAATTGCAGGCGTTCTGTGAACAGGCCAGTGCCCAGCTGTGGCTGCAGGGTGAGGGTGAGCCGGCGCCGGTGGACCCGGCCGCGCAACTGGGCTTTGCCCTGGCGCCGTGGCAGCTGGAACTGGCCTGGCGCCCAGGTGACTTCGTGCAGGTGAATGCCCAGGTCAACACGGCGATGATCGAGCAGGCCCTGGCCTGGCTCGCACCGCAGGCTGACGAGCGGGTGCTGGACCTGTTCTGCGGCCTGGGCAACTTCGCCCTGCCGCTGGCCCGCAAGGCGCGTGAGGTCGTGGCAGTGGAAGGTGTACAGGCCATGGTCGATCGGGCCGCGGCCAATGCCCGGAACAACAATGTGCATAACGCACGGTTTTTTCAGGCCGATTTATCGCAGCCTTTGGCAGGCGCCGGATGGGCCGCCGAGGGCTTTTCTGCGGTACTCTTGGATCCACCGCGCGACGGTGCTTTCGAGGTGGTGCAGGGCATCGCACGCCTCCAGGCCAAACGGCTGGTCTACGTATCGTGCAACCCGGCCACGCTGGCGCGAGACGCGCAGGTGCTGGTCGGCCAGGGGTACCGGTTAAAAAGGGCCGGGATTCTCGACATGTTTCCTCAAACGGCGCATGTCGAGGCCATGGCGTTATTCGAAGCGGGCTAGCAGACTGGCCCCTTGGTGCGGCTTCCATGGAATGGCGGCCGCACGGTGATCGCCAGCGCACCCGCGTGGTGCGCTGTATGGAAAGGTAAAACAAAGATGGTACAGGTGAGAGTGCACCAGCCGGTCAACACCGACGGCAGTATCAATCTCGAAGGATGGTTGGACCATGTGGTAAGCGTCGATTCGGCACTGGATCGCGCAGCGCTCAAAGAAGCCTGCGAGTTTGCCCATGAGATCGAGAAAAAGGGCAACCCGGCCAAGCATTCCTGGGCGGACGGTACGTCCAGCTTCCAGGCGGGCCTGGAAATTGCCGAAATCCTGGCGGACCTCAAGCTTGACCAGGATTCCCTGGTGGCAGCGGTCATCTACCGTTCGGTACGCGAGGGCAAGGTGACCCTGGCCGAGGTCAGCCAGCGGTTCGGTCCGGTGGTGTCCAAGCTGATCGACGGCGTGTTGCGCATGGCCGCCATCAGCGCCAGCCTCAGCCCGCGGCAGTCGCTGGTGCTGGGCTCGCAGGCGCAGGTCGAAAACCTGCGCAAGATGCTCGTGGCCATGGTCGACGATGTGCGTGTGGCACTGATCAAGCTGGCCGAGCGGACCTGTGCAATCCGTGCGGTCAAGGCCGCCGACGACGAGAAACGCCTGCGTGTCGCGCGTGAGGTGTTCGACATCTATGCGCCGCTGGCGCACCGCCTGGGTATCGGCCACATCAAGTGGGAGCTGGAAGACCTGTCCTTCCGCTACCTCGAACCCGACCAGTACAAGCAGATTGCCAAGCTGCTGCACGAGCGCCGGCTGGACCGCGAACGCTTCATCAGCGACGTGATGAACCAGCTGCAGAACGAGCTGCTGGCCACCGGCGTAAATGCCGACATCAGCGGCCGGGCGAAGCATATCTATTCGATCTGGCGCAAGATGCAGCGCAAAGGCCTGGAATTCAGCCAGATCTACGACGTGCGTGCAGTGCGCGTGCTGGTGCCGGAAATTCGCGACTGCTACACCGCGCTGGGTATCGTACACACGCTGTGGCGGCACATCCCCAAAGAGTTCGACGACTACATCGCCAACCCCAAGGAAAACGGCTACCGCTCGCTGCACACCGCAGTCATCGGCCCCGAGGGCAAGGTGCTGGAGGTGCAGATCCGCACCCACGGCATGCATGAAGAAGCCGAGCTGGGGGTTTGTGCCCACTGGCGCTACAAGGGCACCGACGTAAAGCCCAGCTCCAACCATTACGAAGAGAAGATCTCCTGGCTGCGCCAGGTGCTGGAATGGCACGAAGAGCTGGGCGACATCGGTGGCCTGGTTGAGCAGTTGCGGGTCGACATCGAGCCGGACCGGGTCTACGTGTTCACCCCTGACGGCCACGCCATCGACTTGCCCAAGGGGGCGACCCCGCTGGACTTCGCCTACCGTGTGCACACCGAAATCGGCCACAACTGCCGGGGTGCCAAGATCAACGGCCGTATCGTGCCGCTGAACTACAGCCTGCAGACCGGTGAGCAGGTGGAGATCATCACCAGCAAGCACGGCAACCCCAGCCGTGACTGGTTGAACTCCAACCTGGGCTACGTCACCACCTCGCGGGCGCGGGCCAAGATCGTGCACTGGTTCAAGCTGCAGGCACGTGACCAGAACGTCGCCGCCGGCAAGACCTTGCTCGAACGCGAACTCAGCCGCCTGGGCTTGCCGCAGGTGGACTTCGAGCGCCTGGCCGAGAAGACCAACGTCAAGACTGCCGAGGACATGTTCGCCTCGCTCGGCGCGGGCGACCTGCGCCTGGCCCACCTGGTCAACGCCGCCCAGCAGTTGCTGGAGCCCGAGCGTATCGAGCAGATCGAACTGGTGCCGCGCAAGCCGACCGGCCCGCGTACCGGCAAGCGTGGCGACATCCAGATCCAGGGGGTTGGCAACCTGCTGACGCAGATGGCCGGCTGCTGCCAGCCGTTACCGGGCGACGCCATTGTCGGTTACATCACCCAGGGCCGCGGCGTGAGCATCCACCGCCAGGACTGTGCTTCGGTGCTGCAGCTTGCAGGCAAGGAGCCGGAGCGCATGATCCAGGTGAGCTGGGGGCCGATCCCGGTGCAGACCTATCCGGTCGACATCGTCATCCGTGCCTATGACCGCCCAGGGCTGCTGCGCGATGTGTCGCAGGTGCTGCTGAACGAGAAGATCAACGTGCTGGCGGTGAACACCCGCTCGAACAAGGAAGACAACACGGCGCTGATGTCGCTGACCATCGAGATTCCGGGCCTGGACGCGCTGGGGCGCCTGCTGGGGCGGATCTCGCAGTTGCCGAACATCATCGAGACGCGGCGTAATCGTACCCCTTGAGACCGGGGCGCCTGCTTCGCGGGTAAACCCGCTCCCACAGGGTTCGTGCAAATCCTGAGACGTGTACTGAACCTGTGGGAGCGGGTTTACCCGCGAAGAAGCCACCGCCGAAGGACCTGCTTACATGACCTACACCCTCGAAGACCTGTTGCACCTCATGGCCCGTCTGCGCGACCCGCAGTACGGCTGCCCGTGGGACCTGAAGCAGAACTACGCGAGTATCGTTGCGCACACCATAGAAGAAGCCTACGAGGTCGCCGACACCATTGAGCGCGGCGATTTCGAGCACCTGCAGGGTGAGCTGGGCGACTTGCTGTTCCAGGTGGTCTACTACAGCCAGCTGGCCCGGGAAGAGGGGCGGTTCGAGTTTGATGGCGTGGTCGACAGCATCACCCGCAAGCTGATCCGCCGCCACCCCCATGTATTCCCCACCGGCGAGCTGTATGCGCCGCTGGACACCCCTAGCCTGAACGAGGCCCAGGTCAAGTCACGCTGGGAAGAGATCAAGGCGCAGGAGCGTGCCGAGAAAAGCACGCCCGAGCAACTGTCGCTGCTCGACGACGTACCGTCAGCCTTGCCGGCCCTGTCGCGGGCAGCCAAACTGCAGAAGCGTGCGGCCACCGTCGGTTTTGACTGGCCTGCTGCATTGCCGGTGCTGGACAAGGTCCGCGAAGAGCTGGATGAAGTACTGCAGGCCATGGCCGACGGTGATGCCGATGCGCTTGAAGATGAGGTTGGCGACCTGCTGTTCGCCGCTGTCAACCTGGCCCGCCACCTCAAGCAAGACCCAGAAAACGCCCTGCGCCGCGCCAACCGCAAGTTCGAGCGACGTTTCCGTTTTATCGAACAGGCATTGCGCGACAGTGGGCGCCCCATTGAAGATTGTGACCTTGACGAACTGGACGCCCTTTGGGGTGAAGCCAAGCGTCAGGAAAAGAACCTGCCCAGCTGCGGCTGAGCTGTTGCATAAGTGAGTGAACATTCATGAGCCTTTCCCTTCGCGACCAATTGCTCAAAGCCGGTCTGGTCAACCAGAAACAGGTCTCGCAGACCAACAAAGCTGAAAAGAAACAGAAGCGCATGGAGCACAAGGGCCAGGTCGAAATCGACGACAGCCAACAGCGCATTGCCAAGGAAGCCATGGCCGAAAAGGTCAAGCGCGACCAGGAGCTGAATCGTCAGCAGCAGGAAAAGGCTGAGCAGAAGGCCCGTGCCGCGCAGGTCAAGCAGTTGATCGAAGCCACGCGCCTGCCCAAGCTGAACACCGAGGATTACTACAACTTTGTCGACGACAAGAAGGTCAAGCGCATTGCCGTCAACGCCCTGATGCGGTCCAAGTTGAGTAACGGCGCACTGGCGGTCGTGGCCCATGCGGGCGGTTATGAGGTCATTCCTCGTGAGGCGGCGGTGAAGATCCAGGAGCGCGACCCCAACCGTATCCTGCTGCTCAACACCCATGTCGAGGAAGCGGACGAGGACGACCCGTACGCGGCCTACAAGATCCCGGACGATCTCATGTGGTAAACACGAAAAACCCCGCCTTGGCGGGGTTTTTCATTTGAAGAGTGCTCACTGCGTGGTGCGCTGGCTTTCCAGGACTTCCAGCTCTGCGCGGTACTGGTGGGCTTCGTGTTCATTGTGGAACATGCCCACCAGCTGGCCTTGTTGGTGCACATCCCAGATCCGCACGCCAGCGGCCAGGCCTTCGTGGGACATTCTCGATTCGTCGCGTTCGGTTACTTGGACTGTCATCGGTAAACTCCACTTCTTCAGTTGGCTGCGACAGTGTGTCGCACACCCTCTTTATAGAGTTTGTTAGCCGGCTAAGTAAATAAAACAGGCATGAAACAAGTTTCATGTAACCCTTGCGCTCCCACAGGAATACACCCACGAGCCTGTTTCTCCAAGGCACAAAAAAGCCCCGCACTGGGCGGGGCTTCGGGTGCTGCTGGCAGTGCGGGATCAGTTACCCTTCACCGGCTTGCCATCGACCGAGCCATCCTGCAGCACGATCACATACTCCTTGCCATCAGTCTCGACCTGGCGCAGTTGCACCAGCAGGTAGTCCCAGTTCTTGGCGAACCACAGCTCGGTGATGCGCTTGCTCTGGCTTGGGTCGCGCACGCGCTCGACCTTCACTGCATCGACCTGGCCGGTCTTGGTGGTGACCTTTTCGGTACCCAGTACGCGGAAGTCGTAGGTGTCGATCTCGTCACCGTCGACCACCTGGTAGGTCATGCTCTTCTTGCCAGCGGCCACGTCATGCTGCAACGCCAACTGGTAGGAGGACTTGTCCAGCACGCCGCGGATCAGCGGCAAGTTGACGGCATCGCCACGGTCGCTGCCGGTGACCTTCTTGCCGGTCCAGTCGAAGTTCAGGTCAACCTTTTTGGCTTTGCCCAGGCCGCCGCGTTCGAAGTGGTACTTCTGCGGCAGCAGGGTGTCGTTTTCCAGGCGCAGGGTGCTTTGCTCGGTCAGGCTGGCGATCATCATGGAAGCCTTGAAGTTAAGGTCCCAGGTACCGTTGGCATTCTTGACCAGGCTGCGCTCGGCGGTGCCACTCATGGGCAGCTGTTTCCAGTCGGCGGTGTAGCTGGCCGAGAAAGGCTTGAGATCAGCTGCCTGAAGGGGCAGAGCAAGCACGGCGAGAGCCAAGAGCAGGGCGCGACGCATAAATTCTCCTAGGATCGAATCAAGTGACCGCTGGCCGCCAGCGGCTGGCCATCCAGTAATGCACCCTGTTCGCCAAGGCGCAAGCGCCCTTCAGCGAACCAGCGTACCGCCAGGGGGTAGATCAGGTGTTCCTGGCGGTGTACCCGCTGGGCCAGGCTTTCGATGGTGTCTTCAGACGCCACCGGTACCACAGCCTGTACGACCAGTGGGCCGCCATCGAGTTCCTCAGTCACGAAGTGTACGCTGCAGCCATGCTCGGCGTCGCCTGCCTCCAGCGCCCGGCGATGGGTATGCAGGCCTTTGTACCTGGGCAGCAACGACGGGTGGATGTTGAGCAGGCGGCCCTGATAGTGGCGCACGAAGCCGCCACTGAGGATACGCATGAAACCGGCCAGCACCACCAGGTCTGGGGCGAAACCGTCGATGCGTGCTACCAGCGCGGCATCGAAGGCCTCGCGGCCGTCGAACTGAGTATGGTCGAGCACGGCGGTATCGATGCCGGCCGCCGCCGCGCGCTGCAGGCCGTAGGCATCGGCGCGGTTGGAAACCACCGCACGGATGCGCACCGGGCTGTCCTGGCCTTGGCAGCTGTCGATCAGAGCTTGCAGGTTGCTGCCGGAGCCCGACAGCAACACCACTACATTGCAGGTCTTGCTTGGCATCAGTGTGCCTTGAGGTTTTGCAGCTCGACCTGGGCGGCGCCTTCGGCGGCTTCGGCGATGTGGCCGATGACCCATGGCTGCTCACCGGCGGCGCGCAGTTCGTTCAGGGCGGCTTCGACCTGATCCTGGGCGACGCAGATGACCATGCCGACGCCGCAGTTCAGCACGCGGTGCATTTCATGCTCGTCGACGTTGCCTTTTTCCTGCAGGAAGTCGAACACCACCGGGCGCTGCCAGCTGGCTACGTCGACCACGGCCTGGGCGTTTTTCGGCAGTACGCGCGGGATGTTGTCCAGCAGGCCGCCACCGGTGATGTGGGCCATGGCCTTCACGGCACCGGTGTTCTTGATCAGTTGCAGCAGCGGCTTGACGTAGATACGGGTAGGCGCCATCAGCAGGTCGGTCAGCGGCTTGCCGTCCAGCTGGGTGTTCTCGATGTCGGTGGCGGACACTTCGAGGATCTTGCGGATCAGCGAGTAGCCGTTGGAGTGCGGGCCCGAAGACGGCAGGGCGATCAGCGCGTCGCCAGTGGCAACCTTGGAGCCGTCGATGATCTCGGCCTTTTCCACCACGCCCACGCAGAAGCCGGCCAGGTCGTAGTCTTCGCCTTCGTACATGCCAGGCATTTCGGCGGTTTCACCACCGACCAGCGAGCAGCCAGCCAGTTCGCAACCGGCGCCAATGCCGGTAACCACGGTGGCGGCCACGTCAACATTCAGTTTGCCGGTGGCGTAGTAGTCGAGGAAGAACAGCGGCTCGGCACCGCACACCACCAGGTCGTTGACGCACATGGCGACCAGGTCCTGGCCGATGCTGTCGTGCTTGTTCAGGTTCAGCGCCAGGCGCAGCTTGGTGCCCACGCCGTCGGTGCCGGAGACCAGCACTGGCTGCTTGTAGCCGGCCGGGATCTCGCAGAGGGCGCCGAAGCCGCCCAGGCCACCCATGACTTCAGGGCGTGCGGTGCGTTTTGCCACGCCCTTGATGCGTTCGACCAGTGCTTCGCCGGCGTCGATGTCTACACCGGCGTCCTTGTAGCTCAGGGAGGGTTGCTTGCTCATTGATCCAGGCCTTTAGGAGGGAGGGATTCTTAAAAACGACCATGACGGCCAAGACCGGCGGGTAAGCGGCGGCTGCCTGAAACATCAGTGGTCTGTGAAGGCGCGCGATTTTATCAGGGTTGCCGGGCAGCGGCCATCCTCAGGCCGACGGGCAGGGCGGTAAATTGTTGAAAAAGGGCCGAGGGTGGTTGATGTGGTTGCATGTGTATAAGCTGCAAGTAGCGAGCTTCGTGCTCGACTGGACAGGAATCCTCCATGCGTTTTTTCAATATTCTGGCAGCCGGTTGCCTGGCCCTGATAGCGGCCACCGCCCAGGCTGAAAATGTCTCTGGCCTTTATCAGGTACGCGAGCCGGTCACCGGGCAGGGCGCCGAAGCCCGTACCGCTGCCACCGCCAAGGCCCTCGACACGTTGGTGCTGCGCCTGACCGGCGACCCAAAGGCAGTGCAGAGCCCGGCGTTGGCCGCGCTGCGCAAGGACCCGCAGCAAATCATCAACCAGGTGGGCAGCGAAGCCGGCCCGCCCGAGTCGGTGCTGGTGGAGTTCGACCCGGGCAGTACCGAGCGCGCCCTGCGCAAGGCCGGCCTCGCGCTGTGGGGCAGCAATCGGCCCTCGATTCTGGGCTGGTGGCTGAACGACAGTGCCGATGGCAGTAGCCTGGTCGGTGACGGCCAGGCCAGCGCCCAGCCTCTGCGTCGTGCCGCCCAGCACCGTGGCCTGCCGCTGCGCCTGCCACTCGCCGACCTGCAGGAGCAACTGGTGGCCAATGCCAAGCAGATCGAAGGCAGCAACCCCGCACCGCTGCGTGAGGCCTCCGAGCGCTACGGCGCCGACGCCTTGCTGGCTGTACATGCCCAGGAAGCCGACGGCAAGTGGCAAGGCAAGTGGCAGTTGTGGTTGGGCGACCAGCGTGAGCAAGGTACTGCCGAGGGGGCCGACCCGGCAGCCTTGGCCGATGCGGTGATGTTGGCGGTCAGCAGCCGCCTGGCGCCGCGTTATGTCGCCCGCCCGGGCGCCAGCAGCCAGATGCAAGTGCAAGTGCAGGGTATGAGCCTGCAGCGTTATGCCGAGCTTGCCCGTGTGCTTGAGCCCTACGGCCCGCGCCTGCAGATGGCCGAAGGCACCACCCTGACCTATGGCGTCACCGGCAACCGTGAGCAATTGCGCGCGCAGCTTGGCCTGGCCAAGTTGCAGGAACTGCCCGCCGACCAGGCGCCCGCAGTGCCGGTCGCGCCAGCCCCGGCAGCGAGTACGGCGGGTGAGCAACCCGCGTCGGCCTCGCCTGCGCCCACGCCGTTCGACGGCCTGCGTTTTCGCTGGTAAATGGAGCATACCTTGACCGATGTTCGTCGCTGGATCTGGCTGGGTGCTGCCCTGCTGATCGCTGTGCTGCTTTATAGCTTGCACAACATTCTTACGCCGTTCCTGGTCGGCATCCTGCTGGCCTACCTGGCCGACCCGCTGGTTGACCGCCTGGAACGCCTGGGCCTGTCGCGCACCTGGGGTGTGGTGGTGGTGTTCAGCCTGTTCACCTTGTTACTGATGGCCTTGCTGCTGGTGCTGGTGCCGATGCTTGCCAAGCAGCTGGTGCGCCTGTACGAGCTGGCGCCGCAAATGCTCGATTGGCTCGAACAGGTGGCGCTGCCTTGGGTGCAGGGTCGCCTGGGCCTGGCCGATGGCTTCTGGAAGTTCGACAAGATCAAGGCCGCCATCGGCGCGCATATGGGGCAGACCACCGATATCGTTGGCATGCTGCTGTCCCAGGCCACCGCTTCGAGCCTGGCGTTGATGGCCTGGCTGGCGAACATGGTGCTGATTCCGGTGGTGGGTTTCTATCTGCTGCGCGATTGGGACCTGATGATGGGCAAGCTGCGCGGCCTGCTACCGCGCCAGCGTGAGCCGCAAGTAATGGGCCTGGCAGGCGAATGCCATGAAGTGCTGGGGGCATTCGTGCGCGGGCAGCTCATGGTGATGGTGGCCTTGGGCATCATTTATTCGGCCGGGCTTATGCTGGTGGGGCTGGAACTGGGGCTGCTGATCGGCATGCTCGCGGGGCTTGCGGCCATCGTGCCGTACATGGGCTTCATCATCGGCATTGGTGCCGCACTGGTGGCCGGCCTGTTCCAGTTCGGCGGCGACCTGTACCCGATGCTGGGCATCGTTGCGGTGTTCATGGTCGGCCAGGCGCTGGAAGGCATGGTGCTAACCCCGCTGCTGGTGGGTGATCGCATCGGTCTGCACCCGGTCGCGGTGATCTTTGCCATCCTCGCCGGTGGTGAGCTGTTCGGCTTTACCGGGGTGCTGCTGGCCCTGCCGGTGGCGGCGGTGATCATGGTGCTGCTGCGCCATGCGCATGACCTGTACAAGGAATCGGACATGTACGCCGGAGACATTGACCCGCAGCTGTAATGTACAGGCTTGTGCTAAACCGGTGGGAGCGGGCATGCCCGCGAAGAATGTGACACGGTGCATGGCACCGGCTTTGCCGGTGTTCGCGGGCACGCCCGCTCCCACAGGGTTCGATGTCAGCCGCAAAATAGCGCAACTTGTTGATTTTGCTTGTGCTATCCATTGCCGTGATTGTGCGCCCAGCTTTGCGGGTATAGACTTTGCAGATTGTTCACCAAAGGCCCCCTGCGGTCCTGCCGACCGCCCGCGAGCATGAAACCACCGATCCAGTTGCCCCTGGGTGTGCGCCTGCGCGATGACGCCACCTTCATCAACTACTATCCGGGCGCCAATGCTGCGGCATTGGGTTACGTCGAGCGGCTATGCGAAGCCGACGCCGGCTGGACCGAGAGCCTTATCTATCTGTGGGGCAAGCAGGGTGTGGGCCGTAGCCACCTGCTGCAGGCCGCCACCCATCGTTTCCAGCAACGCGGCGAACCCGCCGTCTACCTGCCATTAGCGCAACTGCTCGATCGTGGTGTGGAAGTACTCGACTACCTTGCCCAGTACGAACTGGTGTGCATCGACGACCTGCATGTAATCGCCGGCAAGGCAGACTGGGAAGAGGCCATGTTCCACCTGTTCAACCGCCTGCGCGACAGCGGCCGGCGCCTGCTGCTGGCCGCCTCGGCATCGCCACGGGAGCTGCCGATCAAGCTGCCGGACCTGAAGTCGCGGCTGACCCTGGCCCTGGTGTTCCAGATGCGTGGCCTGTCCGACGAAGACAAGCTGCGTGCCTTGCAGTTGCGTGCTTCGCGCCGCGGCCTGCACCTTACCGACGAAGTCGGCCACTTCATTCTCACCCGCGGTGCGCGCAGCATGAGTGCGCTGTTCGACCTGCTCGAACGCCTCGATCAGGCCTCGCTGCAGGCACAACGCAAGCTGACCATCCCGTTTCTCAAGGAAACGCTGGGCTGGTAACCCCCTGAAAACGCTGGGCCAGAGCGGCAAAACAGAAAAGTCACATCTTTTTCGATAAAATTTGCAAATGGCCATGATAGAGGGCATAGTTTCCCCCTCTAAAGGATTACAGACACGGTCGTGCCCATGCTAAAGCGCTTCGCACCCCTCGTGCCACTCGCACTCGTGACCCTGCTTTTTGGCTGCGCGGCCCAAGGCCCAGCTTCTCATTCAGAGCCGCAGACCCAGGGTCACACCCCGATCGCCGCACAATCGGCAATCAAGGCCAAAGCCTCGTCCTCGTCGGTCTTCGGCGAACCGGAAGAGCTGGCCACTGAAGATGACCTGCAGGCTTTCTCCAGCAGCAGCAAGCCTTACCAGCTGCCAGTCCTGGCGGACAGCATTCTCGAGCGCGGCATGTCGTTGATCGGCACCCGTTACCGCTTCGGTGGTACCTCGGAAAAGTCCGGTTTCGACTGCAGTGGTTTCATCGGCTATCTGTTCCGCGAAGAGGCGGGCATGACCCTGCCGCGTTCCACGCGTGAAATGATCAACGTCGATGCCCCGAAAGTGGCCCGCAACAAGCTCAAGCCAGGTGACCTGCTGTTCTTCAGCACCAATGGCCGCGGCCGCGTCAGCCATGCCGGCATCTATCTGGGTGACAACCAGTTCATCCACTCCAGCAGCCGCCGCAGCGGTGGCGTGCGCATCGACAGCCTCGGTGACCGCTACTGGAGCAAGACCTTCATAGAAGCCAAGCGTGCCTTGGCCATGGCGCCGACCAACATCGCGCGTAACTGATAGCTAAATGATATACCCTGCCACGGCGGCGATGCTTTTGAAAAAAAGCTCGCCGCCGTGCGCATTTACAGAAAGCGTCTAATCTAAATTCTCAACTCTTTTCGGCTGCGGCGTAGCGGTCTCAGACAGGATGTTCTGGCCATGATAAAGATGGCGCGCTTTGCATTTCTCTCCCTGACAGCATTGCTTGCTGCCTGCTCCAGCCGTGCGCCTGCGCCGGCCCCTGTGGTTCAGCCGCAGGTTTCCTATAGCCAGCCCACCCCTTCGCCGATTGCCGACGACGTATTGATCCGCGCCATTGGCCTGGTGGGCACGCCCTACCGCTGGGGCGGCAACACCCCGGACTCCGGCTTCGACTGCAGTGGTTTGATCAAGTACGTCTACCGTGATGCTGCCGGTATCAGCTTGCCGCGTTCGACGCGGGAGATGATTGTCATGCGCGCACCGACGGTGGATGCCAAGGCACTGCAATCCGGCGACCTGGTGTTCTTTGCCACCAGTGGCGGTTCCCAGGTCAGTCATGCAGGCATTTATGTAGGGGAAGGGCGCTTCGTGCATGCGCCTTCAACGGGCGGCACGGTTCGTCTGGACTACTTGTCCAACAGCTACTGGGCCAAGGCTTACCTGCAGGCCAAGCGCGTGATTCCGCAAGGGCATCTGGCACAGAACCCCTGACACCGTTGAGTGACATACCTCAGAAGCAGTTCAGCGCTGCTTCTGCAGATGTCTTTCAACGCCCGCGGTGCGGCGCCTCGCCCTTCATAGCCACACCACACCTCTCTCCCCGGTAGTTCTTACCTACTGCTACTCACGCCATGGAAATACCAGGATGTCGCCTTTGGGTGTCGTCTGGGGTGGGCCATGAGCAAGATTGAAGAACAAACCCGCCGTAGCCTCGAGATTGCAGATACTGTGATCCCGTTGCTGCGGTTGGTCGATGAAGTGCTGCGTGATTACCCTGATGCCTACCTGCTGGCGAGCAGGCACGCGGAGCAGATCGTCTACAAGCACACCGGTCATCACATGGACCCGCGGTTTGTCTGGTGGCACCAGTTCAACACGGAAAGCTCCAGCAGCCGCAGTTTTACGGGGTGGCAGCACAGCGGGCCACCGCAGAAGTCGCTGGTGTTTACCGAGTTGGTGATAGAGCGGTTCGATGTGTACTTCCAGGATGCGGCCGATGAGCTGGACCTGCGCGGAGGCTTCTATTGGCAGGGGCCTCACGCGGCGTTCTACGACGAGCGTAATGAAATCCGCATGCTTGGCAGCGTGGTGCAGCAGGACCTGTGGTCGCTGGACTTCGCAACGCTTTATCGCGAGGAGGTTGAGCGCTTCTGGACGGGCCACGGGACCCACTTTCGAGTATTGGCCAAAGCCAACCTGCTGGGTGAAGGTGCACGTGCCCTGAGCGGCGAGCGGATCTCGCAGTCCGACTGGCGGCAGTTGCGTGCCATGGTAGACAACACGCTGGCGGACGATGAACTGCCCACGCTTGAGAAGCTGCGTCAGGACAACAACGAGCAGGCGTTGTCGGTCCGTCGCTACGTGTTTAGTGAGGGGGACAGGGGATGCCTGTTCAGCTTGCATGCTCAAGGTGGGCGGGTGCTTGCGTACTTGCCGTGGCACGCTGAAGCGCTCATGGCATTCGATTCCGAGCTGGCAATGGCCAGTTGGCTGGCAGCGCAATTGCAAACCCCGCAGGCACTGGACAGTTTTGTCGCAGGCGTGCACAGCAACCCGCACGACAGGGTCGGGCGGCAGTTGACCAAGATACATCTGAAGGGCATCGCCGACAGCCGCTCGGATGAGGCGGCGCTGATTGCACTCAAGCTTTTTGCACGCCCGCTCAACGGCAACTTCTTCACCTACATCACCGATCAGGCGAGCGCCGAGATGCGCCGCAATGCGCAACTGATGCGGGACAACGCAAGCCTGCGCAAGGCAATGCTCAGCGGTTATCTGTCTGCATTCATAGGGGTCTTCGGCGGGTTCGTTCCTTTGGGCTGGCCAATATCTCTGATGTTGCTCGGCGCGGGTGTGGCCAAGGTGGCCCTGGATATAGACGAAGCCCTGCTCGCGGCAGATGCGCAATCGCGCAAGCGGGCGCTGCGTTCGGCAGTTATCGACAGCCTGTTCGCAAGCCTCAACCTGTTGGATGTAACTGCACGGTCTAGCCTGGTGTCCGTTGCAAAACCGGCACCGCCCCATGAAACAGGCATTGCCCTGGAGCACTGGCAGGCAAGCGCCAGTGCCACGCTCTCGGTGGAGGGCCAGGAGACCAACGCACTGTTGGGTGGTGAGTTGGGCTTGAGCGGGCGCCTGCGTGGCATTCGCATGACTGACGATGGCAAGTGCTGGGTAACCTTGAATGGCCTTCCTTACCGGGTGCGGTACAGCCATGAGCTGGCTACCTGGTTGGTGGTGCCCGTTGATAACCCGTATGCCTTCGGCCCGCTCAACCCCATACGTTTGAATACGGCGGGTGAGTGGGAGCTGCTGGCCCCGCCCCGGTTGCTTGGCGGCAGCCCTCCGGCTGTGGAAGGAATACCCAGTACATCGTCGCCGTTCTGGGATACCTACACGGCCATCGACGACGCGTTGAGCACGCGGCTGGCTGAAGAGGCTCTGGAGCGCCAGACAGCATTGCTGGAGAAATGGCCTGTGGCCGAGTTGCCGGCTGGGCAGGCGCCGGACCTGGATGAGCGGGGGCTGGATTGTGTCAAGGGTGGGGGACGGCCTCACTATTCCTATCGCTATGGGCATGAGTATTTCAATGCGCTGGTCGAGTGGTACACCAGCAACGAGTCCACCGTGAACGATGTGTTCCGCGCCGGGCGTTATCAGTACGGTGACGAAGACAGCTACATCAATGATCTGGCCGATAGCCTGGGGTTGCTCCCCAAAAGCAACGAGGTGACCTTGTATCGCGGGGGGCACCGCTCGCGAGGTACCGGCGGCGAGCACTACAGAAATGGCCAGCTGCGAGTGGGTGATGTGCTGGTCAATAGCGACCTGACGTCATTCACTGAAAACCCCTACAAGGTTACCGAGTTCGCCTGCTTGCCCTTCGCCCAGGCGCCGGGTGGTTTGCCTGGGCTGTTCGATGACAGTTCGGTCGTGTTCGAGTTGGCGGCCGGGCGTTACCGGGGGGCAACGCCGATCAGCGCGTTTTCCATTTACTGGAAAGAGGGTGAATCGTTGATGTTGCCGGGTAACTACTTCCGCATCGAGGGCCTGGAGCAGGTGTATGGTGAGCATTACCGCTTCATCAAGGTGACGCTGGGGCAAACCGGCAAGCCTGCCTCTGGCCCTGTGTATGACTTGCGCACGGGGCTGCCTTTCGATGAGGCCGCCTATAGGGCGCAGTTCCGTACACCTACGTTGGCGCAACGTTTTTTCCCGGCCTGATGCCGGAATTATCAGTAGGTGCTGCTGCCGGGAATAGCTTGGGCAGCAGTACCCTGGTTCATACCGTGCCCGGCGTTCTTGCTGATTCGCCAGACGACATTGCCGACATCGTCGGCCACCAATACCCCACCGCGACCATCATTGATCACGCCCACCGGCCGCCCCATCGCCTTGTCCTGACTATCCAGAAAACCTGTGAGCAGATTGATGGGTTGACCTGCAGGTTTGCCTGAACGGTCGAACGGCACGAATATCACCTTGTAGCCACTGTGCGGCTTGCGGTTCCACGAGCCATGCTGGCCGACCAGTGCCCCTTGTTCAAAAGGCGCCGGTAATACGCCGGGCCCGATGAACGCCAGCCCTAGCGATGCGGTGTGCGGGCCAACCGCATAATCCGGTTTCAGCGCCTGGGCTACTTTCTGCGGAGCCTGCGGCTGCACGCGATCGTCCACATGTTGGCCGTAGTAGCTGTAGGGCCAGCCGTAGAAGCCGCCCTCTTTTACAGATGTGATGTAGTCGGGCACCAGGTCGCTGCCGATTTCGTCACGCTCGTTGACTGCTGTCCACAAGACGTTGCTGTGCGGCTCCCAAGCCAGTCCATTGGGGTTGCGCAGGCCGGTGGCGAACAGCCGGTGCTTGCCGCTTGCCGGGTCCACTTCCCAGATAGCGGCGCGTCCTTGTTCCTTCTCCATACCGTTCTCCCCGACGTTGCTGTTAGAGCCAACCGTCACATAAAGCTTCCTGCCGTCGGGGCTGGCGATCACGTTCTTGGTCCAGTGATGGTTCAGCGGCCCGCCGGGCAACTCGGTTACCGGGTGGCCCTTTTCGGTAATCTGCATGACGCCTGCTTCATAGTGGAAACGCAGTAACCTGTCGGTGTCGGCCACGTACAAGTCCTTGCCCACCAGCGTCATGCCGAACGGTGAGTTGAGCCCTTCGATGAAAGGGCTGCGGATTTCTGCCACCCCATCGTGGTTGGCATCGCGCAGCAGGGTGATGCGGTTGGCGCTGGGCACGGTCGCGCCGGCGCGTTTCATCGCCTTGCCCATCGCCCAGCCGCGGATGCCCTTGCCATCTTCGGGCTTGGGTGGCGCGTTGGTCTCGGCCACCAGCACATCGCCGTTGGGCAGCAAGTAGAGCCAGCGTGGGTGGTCGAGGCCGCTGGCGAAGGCTTCGACCTGCGTACCTGGTGCTGCGGTCGGCTTGCTGCCTTTTGGCCAGCCGACGGCGGGGGCGATGTTTACGGTGGGGATCAGTGTTTTGACCGGAGCGGGGAGGCTAGGGGTTGGCCCGCTGCCCTCGTTTACGCTCAACAGGGCTGTTTCGCCGCAGCCTGCCAGGCTGGCTGCGATTAACCAAGGCATCAGGCATTTCATGTGCGGCGTCCTCTAAAGAAGGCCTGTTGAATTGAGAGGCCGGCCGGGTTCGCCGGGTTCCCCTCCGTTTGCTCTTGCTCTTGCTCTTGCTCTTGCTCTTGCTTCGGCTTTTGCTTCTAAGCGCGCGATAGTCCAGGCGACGCAGATTGCGACTTCAGGAGGCCGAGCGCAGGGCTTGCGAAGGGAGGTGACGGGCATGGATGCCCGTCAAGCGCTGGGCCCCAGGATGGGGCCTGCAGCGCGGTCCTCCCGAGAGCAAGCCCGGAGCGAGGGGACCCCGGAGCGTAGCGCAGGGGCCGGATGATGGGAGCGGACGGCTTTGGTTACTTTGGCCAAGACCAAAGTAACCCGCCGGAAGGGCGGAAAGGTGACTCAGCGCCACCTGCGCGAACGAATGTCTACACTTGTATCCAGGCGCACATCGTAAAAGCCAAGAAGCTTAAGTGGGGGTTTTGATATAGCGGATAGTCCATTTGCGATGGCGACGCCGACTCACCTTTTCGCCCTACGGCGAGTCACTTTTTGTCAAACGCGACAAAAAGTAACCAAAAAACGCTGCGCTCCGATCATCCGGCCCCTGCGCTGCGCTCCGGGGTTCCCTCACTCCGGCCTCGCTCCCGGGAGGACCGCGCTGCAGGCCCCATCCTGGGGCCCAGCGCTTGACGGGCATCCATGCCCGTCACCTCCCTCCGCAAGTCCTGCGTTCGGCCTCCTGAGGTCGCGAAGATCAAAAGCCAGATCAAAAGCAGATCAAAAGCCAGATCAGAAGCAGATCAAAAGCCAGATCAAGAGCAGGAGCAAGATCAAGAGCATACGTCGCGGTAGCACCCGCTTCGATTGACGCTCCGGGTGCAACCCTCTAACCTTCGCGCGTGTTTCAGGTGCCCTGCCAGCCCCCACTGGGCAGGGTGAAACTGGGAAGCCGGTGGGCGCCAGCATGGCGCGATTCCGGCGCTGCCCCCGCAACGGTAGGTGAGTAGAAGGCCGCGCAGGGCCACTGGATGCCAGCATCCGGGAAGGCGCGCAGGTCAGGGCCAAGGCCCGCTCACAAGCCCGGAGACCGGCCTGAAACTGTCAACGGCATCACGGAGGGTGATGCGCGGTGCACCGTGGCGCCCTGCCATGGCCCCTGCGCGTTCTCCGTCTGCCTGCCTTTTACCTGTCTCCACGCGTTGCCGTGGTGCCAGCCTGCGGAGAACCCTGATGAGCGAACCCACCGAACGCGACGAACGCCACCTGGCGCGCATGCAGCGCAAGAAGGCGGTCATCGACGAACGCATCGCCAATTCCCCCAACGAATGCGGCTTGCTGCTAGTGCTGACCGGCAATGGCAAAGGCAAGAGCAGCTCGGCCTTCGGTATGCTCGCGCGCGCCCTGGGCCATGGCATGCAGTGCGGTGTGGTGCAGTTCATCAAGGGCCGCAACAGCACCGGCGAAGAGCTATTCTTCCGCCGCTTCCCCGAGCAGGTACGCTACCACGTGATGGGCGAAGGCTTTACCTGGGAAACCCAGGACCGCCAGCGTGACATCGCCGCCGCCGAAGCCGCCTGGGCGGTGTCGCGCCAGTTGCTGCAGGACCCGGGTGTGCAGTTCGTGGTGCTGGATGAACTGAATATCGCCCTCAAGCACGGCTACCTCGACCTGGACCAGGTACTGTCCGACATCCAGTCCCGTCCGCCCATGCAGCACGTGATTGTCACTGGCCGCGCGGCAAAACCCGAAATGATCGAACTGGCCGATACCGTGACCGAGATGGGCATGCTCAAGCACGCCTTCCAGGCCGGTATCCGCGCACAGAAGGGCGTTGAACTGTGAGTCAATCGCGCCACTGCCCCGCCGTGTTGATCGCGGCACCGGCCTCTGGCCAGGGCAAGACCACCGTCACTGCTGCCCTGGCCCGCCTGCACCGCAACCTCGGGCGCAAGGTGCGGGTGTTCAAGTGTGGTCCCGATTTTCTGGACCCGATGATTCTCGAACGGGCCAGTGGCGCACCGGTGTACCAGCTGGATTTGTGGATGATCGGTGCCGAGGAAAGCCGCCGCCTGCTGTGGGACGCCGCCGGTGAGGCCGACCTGATTTTGATCGAAGGGGTGATGGGGTTGTTCGATGGCACCCCGTCCAGCGCCGACCTGGCACGCCACTTCGGCGTGCCGGTGCTGGCGGTGATCGACGGCACGGCCATGGCCCAGACCTTCGGCGCATTGGCCCTGGGCCTGGCGCGTTACCAGGCCGACCTGCCGTTTGCCGGCGTACTGGCCAACCGGGTGGGCAGCCTGCGCCACGCGCAACTGCTCGAAGGTAGCCTGACAGAAGGGCTGCGCTGGTATGGCGGCTTGTCCCGCGAGCGCGGCATCGAGCTGCCCAGCCGCCACCTTGGGCTGGTGCAGGCCAGTGAACTGAATGATCTGGATGCTCGCCTTGACGCCGCGGCCGAGGCGCTTGGCGCCAGTTGCGACGCAACCTTGCCACCGCCGGTGACTTTTGCCGAACCCGAACCGCAAGCGTGTGCTGCCTCGCTGGCTGGCGTGCGCATTGGTGTGGCGCGAGACGAGGCGTTCGCTTTCACCTATGGCGCCAACCTGGAACTGCTGCGCAACCTGGGCGCACAGCTGGAATTCTTCTCGCCGCTGCATGACCGTGAACTGCCGGTGGTGGACAGCCTGTACCTCCCGGGTGGTTATCCCGAGCTGCATCACCACGCCTTGGCCGCCAACGCGCCGATGAGCGAGGCAATCCGCGCCCATCATGCTCAGGGCAAGCCGTTGCTGGCTGAGTGCGGCGGCATGCTGTACCTGCTCGATGCCCTGACCGACGTGACTGGTGAGCGTGCCGAACTGCTCGGCCTGCTGCCGGGCGAGGCGACCATGCAGAAGCGCCTGGCGGCCTTGGCCTTGCAGGCGGTGGAGCTGCCGGAAGGTACCCTGCGCGGTCACACCTATCACCACTCGCTGACCAGCACCGCGCTTGACCCGATCGCCCGTGGCCTCAGCCCCAACGGCGGGCGGGGCAACGAAGCGGTGTATCGCCTGGGTCGGCTGACAGCCTCTTACGTGCACTTCTACTTCCCCTCCAACCCCGATGCGGCGGCGGCGCTGTTGCGGCCATGAGTGAACACGCTTACAGCGACGCCGAACGCGCCGCGATCTACCGCGCCATCGGCGAGCGCCGCGACATGCGCCATTTCGCCGGTGGCCAGGTGGCGCCGCAACTGCTCGGCCGCCTGCTGGCGGCCGCACACCAGGCGCCCAGCGTCGGTTTGATGCAGCCCTGGCGTTTCATCCGCATTACCCAGCGTGACCTGCGCACCCGCATCCAGGCCTTGGTGGAGGCGGAGCGGCTGCGCACTGCCGAGGCATTGGGCGAGCGCGCTGATGACTTCATGAAGCTGAAGGTAGAAGGCATCAACGACTGTGCCGAGCTACTGGTAGCGGCTTTGATGGACAACCGCGAGCCGCACATCTTCGGTCGTCGCACCCTCCCGGAGATGGACCTGGCCTCACTGGCCTGTGCCATCCAGAACCTGTGGCTGGCGGCCCGTGGCGAAGGGCTGGGCATGGGCTGGGTGTCGCTGTTCGACCCCCTGGCGCTGGCAGCGCTGCTGGGCATGCCTGAGGGGGCCAAGCCAGTGGCGGTGTTGTGCCTGGGGCCTGTGACCGAATTTTACCCGGCACCCATGCTGGTGCTGGAAAACTGGGCCGAAGAACGGCCCTTGAGTGACCTGCTGTACGAAAACCAATGGGGAGAGCGCCAATGAGCGTGGCCTTGCTGACCATGGCCGGGGTAGCGCTGGATGCCTTGCTGGGCGAACCGCAGCGGCGCCACCCGTTGGTGGCTTTCGGTAATATGGCCGGTAACCTGGAGCGCCGCCTGAATGCAGGTGGCCGCGGCTGGCGCAGCCACGGCGTGAGTGCGTGGTTTCTGGCGGTTGTGCCGCTGACCCTGGTGGCACTGATCCTGTCCTGGCTGCCGTACATCGGCTGGCTGGTGGATGTGCTGGCGCTGTACTGCGCCCTGGGCCTGCGCAGCTTGGGTGAACATGTGCTGCCGGTGGCCAACGCCTTGCGCCAGGGCGACCTGGAAGAAGCGCGGCGCCGCGTCGGCTACCTGGTCAGCCGCGAAACCCGCGAGCTGGACGAGCCCGCCGTGGCGCGGGCGGCCACCGAGTCGGTGCTGGAAAATGGCAGTGACGCGGTGTTCGCCGCGCTGTTCTGGTTTGTGGTGGCCGGCGCGCCGGGCGTGGTGCTGTACCGCCTGAGCAACACCCTGGATGCCATGTGGGGGTACCGCAACGAACGCTTCGAGCGCTTCGGCTGGTGCGCGGCGCGCATCGATGACGTGCTCAACTATATTCCCGCAAGGCTGGTGGCGCTGACGTACGCACTGCTGGGCAAGACCCGCCTGGCCCTGGCTTGCTGGCGCAAGCAGGGCCCGCTGTGGGACAGCCCCAACGCCGGGCCAGTGATGGCCGCCGGTGCCGGTGCACTGGGGGTAGAACTGGGTGGGCCGGCTGTTTATCACGGCGAACTGCATGAGCGGCCGCGCCTGGGTGAAGGGCCGGTGGCTGACGCTGATGCCATAGAGCGTGGCTGGGGCCTGGTGCAGCGCGGCGTGTGGCTGTGGCTGTTGTTGATTTGCCTGGGGGCCTACATCAATGCTTGAACACGGTGGCCGCCTGCTGCGTGCGGTGCAGCAATACGGTATCCCTCGCGAGCAGTGGCTCGACCTGTCCAGCGGCATCGCGCCCTGGCCATTCCCGATTCCGCCGATACCCACAGACGCCTGGGCCCGCCTGCCGGAGACCGAGGACGGCCTGGAGGAGGCGGCACGCGTGTATTACGGCGCCCGCCAGTTGCTGCCGGTGGCGGGCTCCCAGGCGGCGATCCAGGCTTTGCCGCTGCTGCGTGCGGCTGGCCGGGTAGGGGTGCTGTCGCCGTGCTATGCCGAACACCCGTATGCCTGGCATCGGGCGGGCCATCAACTGGTCGAGCTGGAGGAGGCGCAGGTCGAGGCGACGCTCGACAGCCTCGACGTGCTGGTGCTGGTCAACCCCAACAACCCGACCGGGCGGCGGGTGCCGCGTGAGCGCCTGCTGGGCTGGCATGCGCGCCTGGCCGCCCGCGGTGGCTGGCTGGTGGTCGACGA
Source organism: Pseudomonas putida S13.1.2 (assembly GCF_000498395.2). NCBI lineage: Bacteria > Pseudomonadati > Pseudomonadota > Gammaproteobacteria > Pseudomonadales > Pseudomonadaceae > Pseudomonas > Pseudomonas putida. The sequence continues at coordinate 3,684,395 of NZ_CP010979.1, read as the reverse complement.
AGCGTTCATGGACAACACCCCGGCGCATGGCGTGGTCGATTGCGCCGAGCGCCCGGGGCTGATCGTGCTGCGCTCGTTCGGTAAGTTCTTTGGCCTTGCCGGGGTTCGCCTGGGCTTCGTCGCCGCCGAGCGCAGCCTGTTGCTGCGCCTGGCCGAGCTGCTTGGCCCGTGGACTGTCAACGGGCCAACCCGGGTGTTGGCCCAGGCCAGCCTGGCCGATACGTCTGCCCAGCGCGTGCAGATCGAACGTTGCGCTGCCGCCAGCCAGCGCTTGGCCACATTGCTGTCCAGCAACGGCCTTACGCCCAGCGGTGGCTGTGACCTGTTCCAGTACGTGCGCAGCGAGCGCGCCGCGCAGTTGCATGACTTTCTCGCCCGCCGCGGCATCCTGGTGCGCTTGTTTGAACACCCACCGGCCGTGCGCCTGGGGCTGCCCGAATGTGCGGCGGACGAACAACGCCTGGCCCTGGCCCTGGCGGACTATCAAAAGGAATCGGCATGACCACCCTCATGGTGCAAGGCACCACCTCCGACGCTGGCAAGAGCACGCTGGTAACTGCCCTGTGCCGCTGGCTGTTGCGCCAGGGCGTTGGCGTGGTGCCGTTCAAGCCACAGAACATGGCGCTGAACAGCGCGGTGACGGCCGATGGCGGTGAAATTGGCCGCGCCCAGGCGGTGCAGGCGCAGGCGTGCCGGCTGGCACCCCACACCGACATGAACCCCGTGTTGCTGAAACCCAACAGCGATACCGGCGCCCAGGTGATCATCCACGGCCGTGCGGTCACCAGCATGAACGCGGTGGCTTACCACGACTACAAGGCCATCGCCATGCAGGCGGTGCTGGCGTCGCACCAGCGCCTGAGTGCCGCCTGGCCGGTGGTCATGGTCGAAGGCGCGGGGTCGCCGGCGGAGATCAACCTGCGTGCCGGCGACATCGCCAACATGGGGTTTGCCGAGGCGGTGGACTGCCCGGTGATTCTGGTTGCCGACATCAACCGCGGCGGTGTGTTCGCCCACTTGGTGGGCACGCTGGAATTGCTGTCGCCCAGTGAGCAGGCGCGGGTCAAAGGTTTTGTCATCAACCGCTTCCGTGGTGATATCGCCTTGTTGCAGCCGGGGCTCGACTGGCTGGAGCAACGCACCGGCAAGCCAGTGCTCGGGGTGCTGCCTTACGTCACCGACCTGCACCTGGAAGCCGAAGACGGCATCGATGTGCGCCAAGGCGCCAAAAGCGAGCGTGTGCTCAAGGTGATTGTCCCGGTGTTGCCGCGCATCAGTAACCACACCGACTTCGACCCGTTGCGCCTGCACCCGCAGGTGGACCTGCAGTTCATTGGCCCGGGTCAGCCGATCCCGGCTGCCGACCTGATCATCCTGCCGGGTTCCAAGAGTGTGCGCGGTGACCTGGCGCAGTTGCGCGAGCGCGGTTGGGACAAGGCCATCGAGCGGCACCTGCGCTACGGTGGCAAGCTGATCGGGATATGCGGAGGCCTGCAGATGCTTGGCCGCGACGTGCATGACCCGCTGGGGCTCGAAGGGGCGGCCGGCTCAAGCCCTGGGCTTGGCCTGCTCGATTACGCCACGGTGCTGGAGGCCGAGAAGCAACTGCGCAACGTTGCTGGGACGCTGAACCTTGAAGCAGTGCCGGTTGCCGGCTATGAAATTCACGCTGGCGTCACCACCGGCCCTGCACTGGAGCAGCCCGCCGTGCAGCTGGCCGATGGCCGCTGTGATGGCGCTGTCAGTGCCGATGGCCAGATCCTCGCCACCTACCTGCACGGCCTGTTCGAGGGCAGCCAGTCGTGTGCTGCGCTGCTGCGCTGGGCTGGCCTCGAGGATGTGCAGGCCATCGATTATGAAGCCTTGCGCGAGCGCGACATCGAGCGCCTGGCGGACCTGGTGGAAAAGCACCTGGACACCGCGCACCTGCGCCAACTGTGCGGGGTGGTCTGACATGCGCAGCCTGATCCTCGGTGGCGCCCGCTCCGGCAAGAGCCGCCTGGCCGAACAGCTGGCCACCGCCAGCGGCCTGCCAGTGACCTATATCGCTACCAGCCAGCCGCTGGATGGTGAAATGAACGAACGTGTGTTGCTGCATCGCCAGCGCCGTCCCGCTGACTGGGGGCTGATCGAAGAGCCGCTGGCGCTGGCGGCAGTACTGCGCGCCGAAGCGGCCGAAGGGCGCTGCCTGCTGGTGGACTGCCTGACGTTGTGGCTGACCAACCTGCTGATGCTTGAAGACGACCAGCGCCTGGCCGAGGAGCGTGATGCCCTGCTGGCCTGCCTGGAACAGTTGCCTGGCACCCTCATTCTGGTCAGTAACGAAACCGGCCTGGGCGTCGTGCCCATGGGCGAGCTGACCCGGCGCTATGTTGACCTGGCCGGCTGGCTGCACCAGGCCGTGGCCGAACGCTGTCAGCGCGTGGTACTGACCGTGGCCGGCCTGCCCCTAATGCTCAAAGGAGCTGCACTATGACTCAAGCCTGGTGGCGTGACGCCTGCCAATCCCTCGACAACGCCGCCATGGACCAGGCCCGCGCCCGTCAGCAACAGCTGACCAAACCTGCCGGTTCACTCGGCCAGCTGGAAGGCCTGGCCATTCAGCTGGCGGGCCTGCAAGGGCGTGAACGGCCCACCCTGGACCAGGCTGCCATCAGCATTTTTGCGGGTGACCACGGTGTGGTCGAAGAAGGTATCTCGGCCTACCCGCAGGCGGTGACCGGCCAGATGCTGCGCAACTTCGTCGGCGGTGGTGCGGCGATCAGCGTATTGGCGCGTCAGCTGCAAGCCAGCCTTGAAGTGGTCGATCTGGGCACCATCGACCCTCATCTGGAACTGCCCGGTGTGCGCCACCTGCGCCTGGGTGCTGGCACGGCCAACTTCGCCCGTCAGCCCGCGATGACCGAGGGGCAGCTGCACGCTGCCTTGCAGGCTGGCCGCGACAGCGCCCTGCGTGCCGCCGAACAGGGCGCGCAGCTGTTCATCGGCGGCGAGATGGGTATTGGCAACACCACGGCCGCCGCGGCCTTGGCCAGCGTCCTTTTAAGCTGCCCGCCTGCTGAACTGAGCGGCCCGGGCACCGGCCTGGACAACGCTGGCGTGCAGCACAAGGCCGAGGTCATCGAGCGGGCGCTGCGCCTGCATGGCCTGCAGCCCGCAGATCCATTGCAGGCACTGGGTTGTGTCGGCGGTTTCGAGATTGCTGCCCTGGCCGGTGCCTACATCGGCTGCGCCCAGGAGGGGATCGCAGTGCTGGTGGACGGCTTCATTTGTAGCGTTGCCGCCCTGGTGGCGGTGCGCCTCAACCCGCAGTGCCGGGCGTGGTTGCTGTTTGCCCATCAGGGCGCGGAGCCTGGGCACAAGGCGTTGCTGGATGCATTGCAGGCTGAACCGCTGTTGGCGTTGGGCCTGCGGCTGGGCGAGGGCAGTGGTGCTGCGCTGGCCGTACCGCTGTTGCGCCTGGCCTGTGCACTGCACGGGCAGATGGCGACCTTTGCCGAGGCCGCTGTGGCGGACCGCCCGGCATGATCCTCGACCTGTTGCGTCACGGTGAAACGGAACAGGGCGGCCTGCGCGGCAGCCTGGACGATGCCCTCACAGACAAGGGCTGGGCGCAGATGCGCAGCGCCGTTGCCGAAGCCGGCCCGTGGCAGGTGCTGGTCAGTTCGCCCCTGCAGCGCTGTGCGCGTTTTGCCGATGAACTGGGTGGGCGGCTTGATTTGCCCGTGCAGCGTGAAGCCGGTGTGCAAGAGCTGCATTTTGGTGACTGGGAAGGCCGTAGCGCGGCGCAGATCATGGAAGACCAGGCGGATGCCTTGGGGCGCTTCTGGGCGGACCCCTACGCTTACACCCCCCCCAATGGCGAACCGGTGCAGGCATTCGCCGAGCGGGTGCTGGCTGCTGTCGAGCGTTTGGGCCGCCAGCATGCAGGTAAGCGGGTGCTGCTGGTCACGCATGGCGGGGTGATGCGGCTGTTGCTAGCCCGGGCGCGAGGCTTGCCGAAGGAGCAGTTACTGCAGGTTGAAGTCGGGCATGGGGCGCTGGTGCGGTTGGTGATGGGTGACGACGGTCAACTGGCCGAGGGCCACTGAAATGTTGCCGTTCTGGATTGCCTTGCAGTTTCTCAGCAGCTTGCCCGTGAGCCTGCCGGGCATGCCGGCACCGCGTGAGCTGGGGCGTTCGCTGCTGTTCTACCCGCTGGTCGGGCTGTTGTTCGGTCTGCTGCTGTGGCTGGCCAGCCTTCTGCTGCAGGGTGCGCCAGCGCCGCTGCATGCTGCTTTGCTGCTGACGGTGTGGGTGTTGCTTAGTGGCGCCTTGCACCTGGATGGCCTGGCGGACAGCGCCGACGCCTGGCTGGGCGGTTTCGGCGACCGTGAGCGCACCCTGCAGATCATGAAAGACCCGCGTAGCGGGCCGATTGCCGTGGTCACCCTGGTGCTGGTGCTGTTGCTGAAGTTCTGCGCCTTGTGGGTGCTGGTGGAGCAGGGCACAGGGGCGCAATTGCTGCTGGCGCCCTTGATTGGGCGCGCGGCGATGTTGGGCCTGTTCCTCTGTACACCTTATGTGCGGCCTGGTGGCTTGGGCCAGGCGTTGGCCGAGCACTTGCCCCGACGTGCAGCCGGGTGGGTGTTGCTGGGCAGTGGACTGTTCTGCCTGGTCTTGGGCGGCTGGGTGGTAGTGCTGGCGCTGGCCATGTTTGCCTGGTTGCGGCACCTCATTTGCCGACGTCTGGGTGGGACTACCGGGGATACAGCGGGTGCGCTGCTGGAACTGCTCGAACTGGGCGTCGTGCTGGGGTTGGCGCTCGGCCTGTGATGGGGTGACGACGCTCAAAATCTGAAAGCATGTACGCGCTTTGTTGGAGCGACTGTCTTGTGCTGCCTGCCCTGGCCCCATCGCCGGCAAGCCAGCTCCCACAGGGATGGCGTATTACTTGAAGCCGATGCGGTCAATGTGGGAGCAACTGTCTTGCATAACACCGGCAACGCCGGTGCCATGAACCGCGCAGCTTTCTTGCGGGTGGTAACCTTCAATTGTGAAATCTCTTGCAACAGTCACGACGCGGGTATATACACGTATCCATGCTGACCAGTGAATGCATCTGTACCCATCTGCGTCGCGCTGCCCGTGGGGTGAGCCGGCATTACGACGAGGCCCTTGCCGGCTTCGGGGTCAATGTCGCGCAGTTTTCCCTGCTACGGCACCTGCAGCGGCTTGATCGCCCCAGCATCACTACCTTGGCCGAGGCCATGGGCCTGGAGCGCAGTACCCTGGGCCGTAACGTGCGGGTGCTGGAGGCTGAAGGGCTGGTGGCCCTGGCTGATGGCGACGACCAGCGCAACCGCGTGGTGCTGCTGACCGAGGCTGGAACGCAGTTGCTGCGCGACGCGCATCCGGCCTGGGAACAAGCCCAGATCGAGCTGGTGGAGCGGTTGGGCGCAGGGCAGCGGGACGAACTGGTGCGTTTGCTGGACCAACTGGCTTGAATTGATACGACTATAAGCGGGTATATACCCGCAAAAACCTTGCGATGTGCTGGAGATAACGACAATGACTTCGGTGTGGCGAACCAGCGGGTGGGTATTGGTAGGTGCGGCTTTGATTCTGGCGCTGTCTCTGGGTGTGCGGCACGGCTTTGGTCTGTTTCTGGCGCCGATGAGCGCCGATTTTGGCTGGGGCCGTGGGGTGTTCGCCTTTGCCATTGCCTTGCAAAACCTGATCTGGGGGCTGGCGCAACCGTTCGCCGGTGCCTTGGCCGATCGTATGGGGGCGGCGCGGGTGGTGATCATCGGCGGCATTCTCTATGCCGTCGGCTTGATCCTCATGGGTATGGCCGACTCTGCCTGGTCCTTGTCGCTGAGTGCCGGTTTGCTGATTGGCATCGGCCTGTCCGGCACATCGTTCTCGGTTATCCTCGGCGTGGTCGGGCGTGCGGTGCCTGCTGAGAAGCGCAGCATGGCCATGGGCATTGCCAGCGCCGCCGGTTCGTTTGGCCAGTTCGCCATGCTGCCGGGCACCCTTGGCCTGATCCAGTGGCTGGGTTGGTCCGCAGCGTTGCTGGTGCTGGGCCTGATGGTGGCGTTGATCGTGCCCTTCGTCGGCCTGCTGCGCGACCGCCCGCTGCCCAGCCATGGCACCGAACAGACCCTGGGCCAGGCGCTGCGGGAGGCGTGCTCGCACTCCGGCTTCTGGTTGCTGGCGCTGGGTTTCTTCGTGTGTGGCTTCCAGGTGGTGTTCATAGGTGTGCATCTGCCGGCCTACCTGGTTGACCAGCACCTGGCCGCGACCACCGGTACCACGGTGCTGGCGCTGGTTGGCCTGTTCAATATCGTGGGTACTTTCACCGCTGGCTGGCTGGGTGGTCGCATGTCCAAGCCGCGCTTGCTGACTGGGCTGTACCTGCTGCGTGCGGTGGTGATCGTACTGTTCCTCTGGGCGCCGGTGACAGAGATCAGCGCCTACTTGTTCGGCATCGCCATGGGCCTTTTGTGGTTGTCCACGGTGCCGCTGACCAATGGCACCGTGGCTACGCTGTTCGGGGTGCGTAATTTGTCCATGCTCGGCGGTATCGTCTTCCTTTTCCACCAGCTGGGTGCCTTCCTCGGTGGCTGGTTGGGCGGGGTGGTGTATGACCGCACCGGCAGCTATGACCTGGTCTGGCAGATTTCCATCCTGCTCAGTCTGCTGGCCGCTGGCCTGAGCTGGCCTGTGCGCGAACGGCCGGTTGCGCGCCTTCAGGCCCAGGCCGCATGAACCGCTACCTGGCCCGCGGGGTGCTGGCACTTGGCGCGCTGGTGCTGCTGGCGCTGGCGTGGTGGGGCTGGCACAAGGGCGGGATGGCGTTGATGCAACTGGGCATGAGTGTTTGTTAGGCGCTACCCTGCAAGCTCAAGGATTGTCTTGCAGGAGAAACGAAACATGCGTGCTCATTGGTTGACAGTGCCGTTGTTGGCCGTGCTTGCCAGCACATCGAGCTGGGCTGCCGATTGCCCAGCTGTGTTGCAGGGCAGCTTGCCAGAATTGCGTGGCAAGGGGCAGGTCGACCTGTGCCAGCGCTTTGCCGGCAAGCCTTTGGTGGTGGTCAACACGGCCAGCTATTGTGGGTTTGCACCGCAGTTCGAGGGGCTTGAGTCGACGTACAAGGAATATCACGAGCAAGGCCTGGAAATGCTTGGCGTGCCGTCCAATGACTTCAAGCAGGAAGATGCCGACAGCGAGAAGACTGCCAAGGTTTGCTATGCCAACTACGGGGTCACCTTCACCATGACCAAGACGCAGGCCGTGCGGGGCAAGGATGCGATACCGCTGTTTGCTGAGCTGGCCAGCCAGAGCAGTGCGCCGAAGTGGAATTTCTACAAATATGTTGTCGATCGTAAGGGCAAGGTGATCGGTAACTTCTCTAGCCTTACCAAACCGGATGATCCGGAATTCCGCGCAGCCATCGAGAAGGCCATCGCTTCGCCGCAGTAATCGGGCAGCTCTAGCTCTTGCCTCTGCCTCTGCCTCTGCCTCTGCCTCTGCCTCTGCCTCTGCTTCTGCTTCTGCTTCTAAGCGCGCGGTAGTTCAAGCGACGCAGATTGCGACTTCAGGAGGCCGAGCGCAGGGCTTGCGAAGGGAGGTGACGGGCATGGATGCCCGTCAAGCGCTGGGCCCCAGGATGGGGCCTGCAGCGCGGTCCTCCCGGGAGCAAGCCCGGAGCGAGGGGACCCCGGAGCGTAGCGCAGGGGCCGGATGATGGGAGCGGACGGCTTTGGTTACTTTGGCCAAGACCAAAGTAACCCGCCGGAAGGGCGGAAAGGTGACTTAGCGCCACCTGCGCGAACGAATGCCTACACTGGTATCAAGGCGCACATCGTAAAAGCCAAGAAGCTTAAGTGGGGGTTTTGATATAGCGGATAGTCCATTTGCGATGGCGACGCCGACTCACCTTTTCGCCCTACGGCGAGTCACTTTTTGTCAAACGCGACAAAAAGTAACCAAAAAACGCTGCGCTCCCATCATCCGGCCCCTGCGCTGCGCTGCGGGGTTCCCTCACTCCGGCCTCGCTCCCGGGAGGACCGCGCTGCAGGCCCCATCCTGGGGCCCAGCGCTTGACGGGCATCCATGCCCGTCACCTCCCTCCGCAAGGCCTGCGTTCGGCCTCCTGAAGTCGCGAAGATCAAAAGCAAGATCAAGATCAAGATCAAGATCAAGAGCCGGAGCCGAAGGCGTGGCTCGGAATCGGATTACTTCATTTTGCATGCACCGTAATCGCCACCAACCGCACCACCACCGGCCTGACCATCAACACACAAACGAACGCCACTGGCATCGCCAATTGATAGGCCTTCAGCACATTGCTCAGGTACTGCGCAGTAACCCCGGCATTCGCCGCAGTAATCACGAAGCACATCAATAACGCCATGATAGACGACATGAAAAAGGCAAAAACGTAAGGCGTAGCACCCGGGTGCAATTTGCGTCGGCTGCGCGACTGGGACAGGTTGCTCATGTGAACTCCTGAAAGGTGAGTGGACGCGCAGGTTAACAATCCACTCGGCCGCAGCTGTAGACCAGCCATGCTGAGTTCTTTATAAAGAGATTCTTACGAATCCAAGAGCTAACGCATGGACCTGCTCAACGCCATTCGCAGCTTCATCAAGGTGGTCGAGGCCGGCAGCATCGCCGGCGGCGCCCGTAGCCTGGGCCTTAGCCCGGCAGCGGTCAGCCAGAACCTGGCGCGCCTGGAGGGCCATCTGCAGGTGCGCCTGCTCAGCCGCACCACCCGCAGCATGGCGCTCACGCCGGCGGGTACGCAGTATTACGAGCGCGTCAGGCATATCGAACGTGACCTGGCCCTGGCCGAGCAGGCCGTCACTACGCCAGACAGTGAACCCCAAGGGCGGCTTTGCATCGCCTCGACATCCGCGTTTGGTCGCCACGTGCTGGCGCCACTCATACCCGCATTCAGTGGGCGCTATCCACTGCTTTCGATAGAGTTGGTAACGACTGATCGTCGGGTCAACCATGCCCGTGAAGACGTCGATGTGAGCCTGCGCATTGCCCCGCAACTGGAAGACCAGCTGTTGGCCCGGCACATCGCCCGTATCCCGTTCATTTGCTGTGCCTCGCCCGGTTACTTGCAAAGCGCTGGGGTGCCGGCTACGCCCGAGGCGTTGCGCGAACACCGTTGCCTGGTGTTCCGCTACCCGGTGGATGGGCGGTTTCTGCGCTGGGGTTTCATGCGCGACGGGCTGCGTTTTGAAGCGGAGTTCGGCAGCGTATTGATCAGCGACGACATCGATGCATTGACCCAGATGGCGCTGCACGATGGCGGTATTACCCGCCTGGCCGAGTTCATTGTGCGACCGCACCTGGCTAGCGGTGCGCTGGTGCCGTTGTTCGAGTACAGCGACAGTGGCCAGGCCTACGCCCAGACCGAACCGATGGATATCTACCTGTGCCTGGCCGACCGTTTCGCCATGAGCGCGAAAGTGCGTGCGTTCATGGATTATCTACGCGAATGCCTGGGGGACAGTTGGCAGGTACGGGCATGAAAAAACCGCCACGAGGGCGGTTTTCATAGTACGTACGAATCAGAAGCGGTAGGTGAGGGACGCACCGATACCGTGAGCGCTGTTCTCGTACTTGGCCTGGTAGCTGCCTTTGGTTGCGCTCACCTGATTGACCTTGGTGTCTTCTTCCCACAGGTAGGAATAAGCCACGTCGATGGTCATGTCGTCGTTCGGGCTCCAGCCGGCACCTAGGCTGAACACCTTGCGGTCGCCAGTCGGGATACGTGGCGAGCGGTCGTGGTTGTTGGTCGGCGATTGGTCGACGGTGAAGCCGGTGCGCAGCACCCACTCCTTGTTGACCTTGTACGACGCACCAATGGCGTGGGCCCAGGTGTCATGCCAGTTCTGTTCTTCGGTGATGGTCTGGAACGCCGAACCTGCCAGTGGCGCCGGGACATCGTTCTGCACGGTGATGTCTTCCAGGCGGCTCCAGCGGGTCCAGGTGCTGCCTGCATACAGGGTCCACTGGTCGTCCAGCTCATGGGTAACCGAGAGGTCGACCGATTCCGGCGTCTTGATCTTCAGCGTGGCGTCGAACTTGTTGCCGTTGAACGGCCCGATCAGCGGGGTGCTGACGCGGGTCTTGCCCTCGAGCTTGTAGTCGACCATTGAGTGGTAGGTCAGGCCGACGCGAGTACGGTCGGTGGCCTGTACCAGGATCCCGATGTTGTAACCAACGGCGGTATCGTCACCCTTGATCTTCACTTCGCCGTCATTGCTGCCCGGGGTGAACGGGTTGATCAGGCTCGAACCCAGTTCCCCTTCGATGCGGTTGATGGTCGGGCCAAAACCGATCGAGACCTTGTCGTTGAAGGCATAGCTGACAGTCGGCTGGAACGTGACAACCTGTACGTGGCTCTTTTTGCCCCAGTAGCGCGCGGCATCATCGCTGCCGTAGTCGGTTACCAGGCCGAACGGTACATAGACACCGAAGCCGACGCTCCAGTGGTCGTCGATCGGCTTGACGTAGTAACCCATGGGTACGCCAACGAAAGGCACCATGTCACCATCGGTTTCCCCCCCGAGGTTGCTGCCCCGGCCCGAGATGTCGGACTTGGCGATGACAGCGGCGGCGCCCACGGTAGCCTGTTCGCGTTTGAGGCGGGACATGCCGGCAGGGTTGCCAAACACGGTGCTGGCATCATCGGCAGAAGAAGAACGTCCCGCGAAACCTGTCCCCATGCTGCTGATGCTCTGTTCGTTGAGCGCGAAGCCGCTGGCGAGCAGTTGGCTGGAAGCAAGCGCAATCGCTACGCCGAGGGAGGTTTTGAGCATTACTTTTTTCATTATTAGAAAACTCCTTGGGATCTCCGGGGCGAAAAGCTACCAACAAATCACGCGCTGCGCCATAGCCTCAATCGCAGAAGATAGAGCGGTTTTGTAGGACAATCCGACCAAAATTCCCTTTTTTCCGGTAATGTTGTAGGACGCTTCTTAAGATGCCTGTGGCAATTTCTGATCTATGCAGGTATGCCAGGCATGAGTGAAGTCGCGCAGGCGACCCTGGGGGTGAAAAATCTGACGCCAGATCCGTGCCAGCGCCAACAAGTCGTCAGCCGCGGGCAGTGGCGTGGCCTGCTCTTCGACGAGCATCCAGGCAATTGCAGTGGAATAGCGCAGGTTGACGGTGAGTTCCAGGTGCGGCCCGCCGAGGAAGGCGTGCTGGCTGGCCAGGCCGCGCACAAGGCTGGCCAGGTCGGGATCGCGGGCCAGATAATCGTCCCAGAGTGCCTGGTGACGGTGTTCGCCAATGCGGTAAAGGCCGTGGCCACGTCGGTCATGCAGGGCTGACCCGAGTGCCGACTGGCTGGCGGCAATGCCCAGCAACAAGGCTTCGGCGCTGGCGCAGTGACGGTTCAGGTAGACCAGAGTGGGTCGGATCACATACTGACACAATTCATTCGCCGCAATACCCATGATGCCCTCGAGCAATTAAGGGCCGGACGGGCGCTGGAGCTTGGCAGCTGGTGAATGATCAGGCCCGCCGGAAGCGGTAAGCACCGCTCGAGTTGAAGTGTAGTGTGATAATCGTGGTGTAAAGAGCTGTTTTTAAATCGATTGCTGCCTGACGTACCGGGCTATATGCCCGGAGGCAATTAAGCCAAGAACGTTCAGGCAGGCTTGCGATGGGGTGATTCAGCGCTTGAATACCGCGGTATTCGCCGCTCACGCGATGAGCGATTGACGGGTCCGCGCGATGACCGCCTGCAGCGGTTCATTGCGGCTGTACTGTTCAGGGTACAGGCGCTCGGTGTGGCAGGCGACGCCGTGTTCGTCTACCAGGGTGAAGCTGAAGCTGCCCTTGCGTGGGGCAACGATAAGGCACTTCAACGGCGAGAAGGCCTGGGAGAGGGTGCCAATGGCAGCCTGAATCTGATGATGAGTTTGCATATTGTTGGAGGTTCCTGCTTTAAACACGGAGGGTATGATCCGTGCATGATAGAAACGTTCCAGTGACGCCTTTATTAAGGGACGAACGAACCTGACTGGAACAAAGCAGCCAGAGAGAGCGCAATCAAATGTGGGCGCTTGGGCTGACTGGTAGGTACTTCGGAAGCCAGGCAGCACACCGGGGCCAAGGTTCTAGGCCGTCGGGTGGAATCCTGATCAATCTGTCACGTGATTCGTGCTTGAGCAGCCTTAGGCTGGCGAGTGAATCATCGAATGGGCCGATCCTGCTTTCAGCAGCGCACTCTTGGGTGGAGTGGGTCTGCAAGGACATTGTGGCCCGAATTGACTTTCAGCTTGGTACTAACGAGGCGCACCTTACCGGAAATGCCGGTGCTTGGCAAGCACTACGTTTGTTCAGGTGAGCCGCACAGTATGGCGCTTATTTGCAGCACTGTGAAGAGGGGGCAAAACGCCCGTATCCGGGCGGATGTGCCCATTTCGAGCACTCAAATGAAGGTTAATGGTGCACTTGTTCACATTCGGGGCAGCAGTTGTAACAGGCCGGCAACACGCCGCAACCGGCTCGCCAATGCCTTGACTGGGCGGTTAAGTCAATGAAAAAAAACACTATTTTTAGCTGGTGAAAAAATCGTCAGTTTGAGACAAAGCCCCAATTCACGGGGCTTTGCGGGGTGTGTGAGAGGGTTGTCCACCGAGTTATCCACAGGAACTGTGGATTGTCCCGCGCGCTTGCTCTAGAACGGGCGTGCCAGCATTGCAGTTGACTGTCCGACAATCTACATGCCCCGACAGACCGGCTGGTCATCCACTCGAAAACGTCAAGAAAAGATCATTGAAATTTTTTTCAATCCTCCAGAAATCCACAAGTCACGGCGGAAAAAAAAGAGTAGAGTGGCGCGCCTTTCGAGTTGCCAAGCCTGTTGCTCATGAGTTTTCGCGGTAAAGACCTCGCCAGCCCCGCTGCATCGACGACGCCTCCCAAACGCTTTTCCTTGAAAGTTGCCTTGTGGCTGCTCGACAACCCGCACCTGGGCGACAAGCCCCAGGTCAAGCACCTTGCCGGGCGCCTGCTGAAGCAGCCGGCGCGTCAGGGCGTGGTGGTGGCACAGAGCCGCTTGGGGCAGATGCTGTGCCGCGATTGCGGCAATGCCCGCGACCGGCGTATTGGCCATGAACTGCTGCGCCAGGCAGCGCGCGCCGGTGATCGGAGAGCACAGCTGGAGTATGCGCGGCTGTGCCAGAACAACGAACCGGACCAGGCGAAGTAATGCTCCGACAAGCCCCGTGCTGATAAGCTGCACTCAATTTGCAACAGCGTAATCGGGGTAAGCATGACAGTGGATCTGGCCAGCATTCTGCTGGGCTTGGTGGCAGGTGCTTTACCTTGCCTGGTGTGGGTCATGCAGGTGCAGCGTCGCCAGGGCGCACGGCAAGGCGAGCAGGCCTTGCTCGAAGAGCGCCTCAACGCAGCACAACTGACCCTGGCTGGCCTGCAGGCGCAGCTGGAGGCCAGCCGCGACGAAGTCAGCGACCTCAGCGAAGCCAACACCGTCAAGCAGGCCCAGCTGGCCGCCCAAGGCCGTGAACTGGAGCTGCTGCAGATCGATCGCGACAACGCCCGTGACGCTGCCCACGCCTGGAGCCTGGAGCGCGCCAACCGTGAAGCCGAGCTGCGGCGTCTGGAGGCGCAGGCCGCGCGTCTGGAGGCCGAACTGCGTGAGCAGCAGGAAAGCCACCAGCAGCGCCTGGAAGACCTGCAGGAAGCCCGCGACACCCTGCGCGCCCAGTTCGCCGACATGGCCACCAAAATCTTCGACGAGCGCGAGCAACGCTTCGCGCAGACCAGCCAGCAGCACCTGGGGCAGTTGCTCGACCCGCTCAAGGAACGCATTCAGTCCTTTGAAAAGCGCGTGGAAGAAAGCTATCAGCAGGAAGCCCGCGAACGCTTTTCCCTGGGCAAAGAGCTTGAGCGACTGCAACAGCTCAACCTGCGCCTTTCCGACGAAGCCACCAACTTGACCCAGGCCCTGAAAGGCCAGAAAACCCAGGGCAACTGGGGCGAGCTCATTCTTGAACGCGTGCTGGAACATGCCGGCCTGGAAAAAGGCCGCGAATACCAGACCCAAGTGAGCCTCAAGAGCGCTGACGGCGAGCGTTTCCAGCCCGATGTGCTGATCATGCTGCCTGGCGACAAACAGGTGGTGGTGGATGCCAAGGTCAGCCTTACGGCGTACCAGCAGTTTGTCGCCAGCAATGACGAGGCCGCGCTCAAGCAGCACGTGCAGTCGCTGCGCAGCCACGTCAAAGGCCTGTCGAGCAAGGACTACAACCGCCTCGAAGGCCTGCACAGCCTGGATTTCGTGCTGCTGTTCGTGCCCATCGAAGCGGCCTTTTCTGCGGCCTTGCAGGCCGAGCCGAACCTGTTCCAGGAAGCTTTCGACCGGCATATCGTGATCGTCAGCCCTACCACCCTGCTGGCTACCTTGCGGGTGATCGACAGCCTGTGGAAGCAGGAGCGCCAGGGCCAGAATGCCCGGGAAATCGCCGAGCGTGCCGGCTGGCTGTACGACAAGTTCGTGCTGTTCATCCAGGACCTGGACGAGCTCGGCAGCCGGCTGCAGCAAGTGGACAAGGCCTATGCTGCTGCCCGTAACAAGCTGTGCGAAGGGCGCGGCAACCTGGTCAGCCGCAGCGAACAGCTGAAGCTGCTGGGGGCCCGCGCCAGCAAGAGCCTGCCGGCAGACTTGCTGGAGCGGGCGCTGTCCGATGAGGTGCCGGATGCAGCGGTTACTGAACCTGGCTCAGATGGCGGTTGAGCATGGCGCGCAGGGCCGCCGGCTTGACCGGTTTGGCCAGGTAATCCAGGCCTGACGCATGCACCATGGCGATGGTTTCTTTGCTGCCGTCGGCGCTGATCACCACGCCTGGTACCGGTTCACCCAGGCGCGCACGTAGCCAGCCCATCAGCCCGGTGCCGGTCTCGCCGTCATCCAGGTGGTAGTCCACCAGTGCCAGGTGCGGGCGCATGCCCTTGGCCAGCAAGGCTTCGCATTCGGCCTGGTTGCGCGCGGTCCATACCTGGCAGCCCCAGCGGCTGAGCAGGCTGTTCATGCCAATCAGGATGCTGTCTTCGTTGTCCACGCACAGCACGTGCAGCCCGGCCAGTGGCTGGCCGCCCTGTTGTTCCGCGGGGGCGCTTGGCGCCGGGGCGGCCTGGCGGGCAATGGGCACGCTGACGCGGAACACCGTGCCCTTGCCCGGCCACGAGCGCACTTCCAGCGGGTGCCCCAGCACCCGGCACAGGCCGTCGGCAATCGCCAGGCCCAGGCCCAGGCCTTTTTCGGCGCGGGTCTGGTGGCTGTCCAGGCGCTTGAACTCCTGGAAGATCACTTGCAGCTTGTCGTCGGCGATGCCTGGCCCACGGTCCCACACCTCCAGCCACAGGCGCTCGCCTTGGCGGCGTGCGCCCAGCAGGATCGGGCTCTTGCCGTAGCGCAGGGCATTGGTGAGGAAGTTCTGCAGTACCCGGCGCAGCAGCTTCATGTCGCTGTCCACCCGCAGGCGGCTACCACGCAGGCGGAACTCCAGGCCTTTCTCGGCCGCCAGTACCTTGAACTCGGCGCCCAGCGTGTCGAACAGTTCGTTGAGGGCGAATGGCTTGGCGTCTGGGGTAATCTTGCCGTTTTCCAGGCGCGAGATGTCCAGCAGGTCGCTGATCAGCTCTTCGGCCGAGCGCAGCGAGCTGTCCATGTGCTGCACCAACTGCTGGGCCTCTTCGTTCATGCCCTCGGCCTGCTGCGACAAGGCGGCGGAGAACAGCCGGGCGGCGTTCAGGGGTTGCATCAGGTCGTGGCTGACCGCAGCCAGGAAGCGGGTCTTGGACTTGCTGACCGCTTCGGCCTGGCTCTTGGCTTCGGACAACGCCTGGTTCAGTTGCGACAGTTCGTGGGTGCGCTCGGCCACGCGTTGTTCCAGGCCTTCGTTGGCATCGCGCAGGGCCTGCTCGGCTTCACGGAACGGGGTGATGTCGGTGAAGCTCATGACGAAGCCGCCACCCGGCATCGGGTTGCCGATCAGCTCGATCACCCGGCCATTGGGGAACAGCCGTTCGGACGAATGCGCGCGGCCCTGGCGCATCCAGTGCAGGCGCCGCGCCACATGCACCTGCGCTTCGCCCGGGCCGCACAGGCCGCGCTCAGCGTTGTAGCGGATGATGTCGGCAATCGGCCGGCCCACGCTGATCAGTCCGTCGGGGTAGTTGAACAGCTCCAGGTAGCGACGGTTCCAGGCCACCAGGTGCAGGTTCTGGTCGACCACGCTGATGCCCTGGTTGATGTTCTCGATGGCGCCTTGCAGCAGGGCGCGGTTGAACTGCAGCACCTCGCTGGCTTCGTCGGCAATGCGTACCACGTCTTCCAGCTGCATGTCGCGGCCTTCGATGGCCGCCTTGACCACGGCGCGGGTCGACGAGGTTCCGAGCACCCCGGCCAGCAGCCGTTCGGTGTGCTCGATCCAGTCGCCGTCGGCATTCTGGTTGGGGTTGAAGCCCTTGCCCTGGCGATAGGCGAAGCGGATGAAGCTCTGCCGGGCGCGTTCCTCGCCGACAAAACGCGAGGCCAGGGTCAGCAGGTCGTCGATCTGCACTGCCAGCAATGGTTTGCTGCTGGGGCGGGCGCTGGTTTGCTGGCCGATGAAGCGGCCGGCCTGCCAGTGTTCGGAAACCCGTGTGCGCGACAGTACCGAGACCCAGGCAAACAGGGTGAAGTTGCCCGCGAGGGACAGCACCACCCCCTGGGTCAGCGGGCTGATCGGCAGGCCCAGCGGGTTGCCGTGCAACCATGCCAGCCCTGGGAACAGCTGCAGCGACCAGCCCAGGCTATGCGCGGCAATCGGCAGGACCAAGGTGTAGAACCACAGGAAGATGCCTGCCGCGAGGCCGGCGAACACGCCGCGACGGTTGGCCTGCTTCCAGTACAGCGCGCCGAGCATGGCCGGGGTGAGCTGGGTGACGGCGGCGAAGGCGATCTGGCCGATGGTCGCCAGGCTGGCGGTAGAGCCCAGCAGGCGGTAGCTGACGTAGGCCAGCAGCAGGATCACCACAATGGTTACCCGGCGCACCGAGAGCATCCAGTGGCGGAACGCCTCGAATGGCCGCTCGGCGTTGTTACGGCGCAGCAGCCAGGGCAGCAGCATGTCGTTGGAGACCATGGTCGACAGTGCCACCGCCTCGACGATGACCATGCCGGTGGCCGCCGAAGCGCCGCCAATGAACGCCAGCAGGGCCAGGCTCGGGTGCGCCTCGGCCAACGGCAGGCTGATGACGAACGAGTCGGAGATCACCGTGCCCGGCAGCAGCATCTGCCCGGCCAGGGCAATCGGCACCACGAACAGCGCGGCCAGCGCCAGGTACATCGGAAACACCCAGCGCGCCAGGCGCATGTCCTGGGGTTCGATGTTCTCTACCACGGTGACGTGGAACTGCCTTGGCAGGCAGATGATCGCCATCATCGCCACAGCGGTTTGCACCACCATCGACGGCCAGTTGATGGTCTCTTGCCAATAGTCCTGCAAGTGGATCGACTGACGCGCCTGGCTGAACAGGTCGTCGAAGCCGTCATACAGGTTGAACACCACGAAAATGCCCACGGCCAGGAAGGCCAGCAACTTGATCAGCGATTCGAAGGCAATCGCCAGCACCATGCCACGGTGGTGTTCGGTCACGTCCAGGCTGCGGGTGCCGAACACGATGGCGAACAGTGCCAGCACCAGGGACACCACCAGCGCGGTGTCCTGCACGCGGGTGCCGGTGGCGTCTGCGTTGGCCCCGATCAGCAGGTTGACGCCCAGCACGATGCCTTTGAGCTGCAAGGCAATGTACGGCAACACGCCGACCAGGCAGATCAGCGCCACCACTACCGCCAGGGTTTGCGACTTGCCATAACGTGCGGCAATGAAGTCGGCGATTGAGGTGATGTTCTGCTGTTTGCTGATCAGCACCATCTTCTGCAGCACCCAGGGCGCGAAGATTAGCAGCAGCACCGGGCCCAGGTAGATCGGCAGGAATGCCCAGAGCTGTTCGGCGGCCTGGCCGACCGCGCCGAAGAAGGTCCAGCTGGTGCAGTACACGGCCAGCGAAAGGCTGTACACCCAGGCGCGCAGCTTCGGCGGCAACGGCGTGCTGCGGCGGTCGCCATAGAAGGCGATGGCGAACATGACGGCCATATAGGCCAGGGCGACCACGGCGATCAGCCCGCTGGACAACGACATGAAGACTCCGAAGCAAAAAAGATAACGCGGTCCCGATCAACCAGTCTGGCACGCAGGTGCCGCTTCGTCAGCGCAGACGATGGTTGTAGGCGCGAGCTTGCTCGCGATTGATCTGAAACAAAACATCAATTTTTTCGGGTACCCAACCCATAAAACACCCCCGCCAGCAACACCGACAACACCAGCAGGTAGAAGATTGCCCCCGGCCACAGGTGCACCAGCGCAAACCCCACCATCACCGGCCCCAGCGCCGCGCCGAGGTTGGACAGGTTCTGCGCACCGTAATACACCCCGCGCAAATGCTCTGGCGCGATCAGGTCGATGAACATGTACTCGGCAGGGATCACGATGATCTCGCCCAGGGTGAACACCAGCATCGCCAGGCACCACGCCAGCACCGAGCCTGCCAGCGAAAAGCCCAGCAGCCCGGCGATGAACAGGGCCATGCCGGCCAGCAACCAGGGCATCAGGTGCTGGCGGCTGATGCGCCGGCCAATCAGGTACTGCAGGGCAATCACCGTCACTGCGTTGGTGGTCACCAGATAGCCAACCAGCCGCGCTGCCTCGGCCGGGCGGGTGGTGACCACCAGGTACTGCGACAGGTAGGCGGTGAACTGGCCGAACACCACCGCGCTCAGCACCCCGCCCAGGGTGAAATACACCAGCCGGCGGTCACGCGCCAGCCCCAGCGCCACCTGGCCGAAGCCGGCCGCAGGCTTGTCCGGTGCGCTCGCCTGCAGGTTACGGTCGCCAAGGCGCCAGTAGGCCAGGCACATGCCCAGGCCAAGCAGGGCCGAGGCGATGAACGGCATGTGGTCGTCCAGTTCCAGCATGGCGACCCCCAGCAGCGGGCCGGCGGCGTAGCCGACGTTGCTGAGGGTGTACTTGATGGCGAACACCTCGGCCCGCTCTTCCACTGGCAGCAAGGCACAGAAGCCTGCCTTGGCGGCAATGTCGACGACTGCCAGCGCCAGGTTGATCAGCACCAGGCACAAGAAGAACAACAGCGCCGAGCCGCTGACGACCGCGCCGACGAACGCCAGGGCGAACAGCAGGGTGCTGGCGCTGACCAGTGTGTGGTTGCGCAAGGTGTCGACCAGGTGCCCGCCATACAGGCTCAGCAGCGAGGCGATAATCAGTGCACCACCTATCAGCAGGCCGATCTGACTGATCGGCAGCTGGAAGTTGTCGGCCAGGTACACCACCAGGTAGGGCAGGGTGAGGGCGCGGGCGACAGTGAGGGTGAACGTGGTCAGCAGCAGCAGGCGTACGGTGTGCGGGTAGCGTTTCAGGGCGGCGAGCATTACCACGTCCTTGTTGTTCTGGGTTACCGGGCACAAGCATAAGCCACATGCGCGTCCTGCAGGAGCGCCCGGCCGCTTCTGCAAAAAGCGTGTAGGCTTGCCAGCCAAGGCATTTCCCATGCAGATTTGTGGCCTGACGTGCCCGGCGCGCCTCCAATTGAAAAGCCCTCAGGACCAAGGACGATGAGTCACTCCTCGCAATTCACCTTGCTCGGCAAGCGGCGTTTCCTGCCGTTTTTCATCACCCAGTCGCTGGGTGCCTTCAACGACAACCTGTTCAAGCAATCGCTGATCCTGGCGATCCTGTTCAAGCTCAGCCTGGGCGACGGTGACCGTTCGATCTGGGTCAACCTGTGCGCCTTGCTGTTCATCCTGCCGTTCTTTCTGTTTTCGGCGCTGGGCGGGCAGTTTGGCGAGAAGTTCGCCAAGGATGCGCTGATTCGTGTGATCAAACTGGCCGAGATCGTCATCATGGCCATCGGTGCGCTTGGCTTCATCACCAACCACCTGGCGCTGATGCTGGTGGCGCTGTTCGGCATGGGTACCCACTCGGCGCTGTTCGGGCCGGTGAAGTACTCGATCTTGCCGCAGGCCCTGCGCGAGGAGGAACTGGTCGGCGGTAACGGGCTGGTGGAAACCGGCACGTTCCTCGCCATCCTTGCCGGCACCATTGGCGCCGGGGTCATGATGTCGGCCGACAGCTACGCCACGGTGGTGGCGGGTGGGGTGGTCGGCACTGCGGTGCTCGGCTACCTGGCCAGCCGCTGGATCCCGCGGGCCGCTGCCGCCTCGCCGAACATGCCGCTGGACTGGAACATCTTCCGGCAGTCGTGGGCGATCCTGCGCATGGGCCTGGGGCAGCCGCCCGCGGTGTCGCGCTCGATCGTGGGTAACTCGTGGTTCTGGTTTGTCGGTGCCATCTACCTCACGCAGATCCCGGCCTACGCCAAGGACTGGCTGCACGGCGATGGCACGGTGGTGACCCTGGTGCTGACCCTGTTCTCGGTAGGCATCGCCCTGGGTTCGCTGTTGTGCGAACGGCTCAGCGGGCGCAAGGTGGAGATCGGCCTGGTGCCGTTCGGCTCGTTCGGCCTGACCTTGTTCGGCCTGCTGTGGTGGTGGCACTCCGGCGATGTGCCGGCTGCAGCGGCGCCGCATGACTGGCTGGCGCTGCTGGGCATGAGCCAGGCCTGGTGGATCCTGCTGTCGATTGTCGGCCTTGGCGTGTTCGGTGGCTTCTATATCGTGCCGCTGTATGCGCTGATCCAGGCCCGCACGGCCGAAGACCAGCGTGCTCGGGTGATTGCGGCCAACAACATCCTCAACGCCTTGTTCATGGTAGTGTCAGCGGTGCTCACCATCATCCTGATGGGGCTTGCCGAGCTGAGCATCCCGCAGCTGTTCCTGGTGGTGTCGCTGCTTAATATCGCGGTCAACGCGTACATCTTCAGGATCGTCCCCGAGTTCACCATGCGCTTCCTGATCTGGCTGCTCAGCCATTCGATGTACCGCGTGCAGCACCGCGACCTTGAACGCATCCCCGACGAAGGCGCGGCGCTGCTGGTGTGCAACCACGTCTCGTTCGTCGATGCATTGCTGCTGGGCGGGGCAATCCGCCGGCCGATCCGCTTTGTGATGTATTACAAGATCTACAACCTGCCAGTGCTCAACTTCGTGTTCCGCACCGCAGGCGCCATCCCGATTGCCGGGCGCAACGAAGACCCCGCCACGTACGAGCGTGCCTTCGCGCGCATTGCCGGGTACCTGGCTGATGGTGAGCTGGTGTGCATATTCCCGGAGGGCAAGTTGACCGGCGATGGTGAGATCGATGTGTTCAAGGGCGGCGTCAACCGCATCCTCGAAGACACGCCGGTGCCGGTAATCCCGCTGGCTTTGCAGGGCCTGTGGGGCAGCTTCTTCAGCCGTGACCCGGCCAAGGGCTTTTTCAGGCGCCTGTGGTCGCGAGTAACCATCGTGGCGGGTGCCGCTATCCCGGTGGAGGCAGCGCAGCCTGAGCTGTTGCGCGAGCAGGTCAGCCGCTTGCGCGGTGACCTGCGCTAGACGAGAGGGGTCAGCTGGCGCTGACCTTAAGGCCGATAAGGCCGCAGACGATCAGCGCCACACTGACCAGCCGTACCAGGGCCATGGATTCGCCGAACAGGATGATCCCGGCGATGACGGTGCCGACTGCGCCAACACCGGTCCAGATGGCATAGGCAGTGCCCAGCGGCAATTCTTTCATGGCCAGGCCCAGCAGGCCCAGGCTGATGACCATGGCGCCGACGGTGAGTACGGTGGGAATCGGTTTGCTGAAGCCGTCGGTGTATTTCAGGCCGACGGCCCAGCCGACCTCGAACAGGCCGGCGAAGAACAGGATGATCCAGGACATGTGTGTGTCTCCATCGTTTGAATGATGGGGCCGTCCCCGGAATGGTCACGCGGTGCGTCGTGAGGCCGTCCTCACAGTGGGCAATATAGTGCACACCTGAAGGTTTCAGGGCAAGCCAGTACTGGCCCTTTCACGGGCTTGCCCGCTCCCACAGGCACTGCATGATCATCAAGGCTGTGGCTATCCCTGTGGGAGCGGGCAAGCCCGCGAAGAGGCCCGTACAGGCACCCTCAATGGCTGGCAGGCTCCACTTCTTCAGCTTCCGCCGCAGGCTCATCCATGCGCCGGAACCAGGTCGACAGCAACGCCCCGGAAATATTGTGCCAAACACTGAACAACGCACTGGGCACTGCCGCCAATGGCGAAAAGTGCGCCGCCGCCAGCGCCGCCCCCAGCCCGGAGTTCTGCATCCCCACCTCCAGCGCCAGCGACTTGCGTTGGGCCAGCGGCAACTTGCACAGCTTGCCGGTCAGGTACCCCAGCAAATAACCAAAGCTGTTGTGCAGCATCACCACCGCCATGATCAGCAGCCCCGACTCGGCGATCTTCGCCTGGCTGGCCGCCACCACCGCGCACACGATCATCACGATGCTCACCACCGACACCAGCGGCAGTACCTGCACCGCCGCCTGCACCCGCGCACCTAGCAGGCGCTGGGCCAGCACACCGAGCACGATCGGCAGCATCACCAACTGCAGGATCGACCAGAACATGTCCATGAAGGACACCGGCAACCAGGCCGACGCCAGGAACCAGATCAGCGCCGGGGTCAGCAGCGGTGCCAGCAGGGTGGTGACTGCAGCAATCGCCACGGCCAGCGCCAGGTCCCCGCGTGACAGCCACACCATCACGTTTGATGCCGTGCCGCTCGGGCAGCAGCCGACCAGGATCACGCCCACGGCAATTTCCGGCGGCAGGTGGAACAGCTGGCACAGCAGCCAGGCCATGCCCGGCATGATCACGAAGTGCGCGACAACGCCCAGCATCACCCGCCAGGGCTGGCGGGCGAGGGCGGCGAAGTCGTCGAGTTTGAGGGTGAGGCCCATGCCGAACATCACCAGCCCCAGCAGCGGCACGATGGCGACCTTCAGGGCGATGAACCATTGCGGTTGCAAAAAGGCCAGCACGGCAAACACCAGCACCCACAGGGCGAAGGTATTGCCGACGAAGCGGCTTAAGGCGGCGAGGGCACGCATGGGGCAATTCCTTTTCTTTTTATAGCGCTATGAATTTTACTGGCCCCTTCGCGGGACAAGCCCGCTCCCACAGGTACATCACAATGCCAAAGGGCTGTGATGTACCTGTGGGAGCGGGCTTGTCCCGCGAGGGGGCAGGTACTGGCTGAAGTTGTGCCTCAGGCCAGCACCAGTCCTTCAAACCACATCAGACCCCTTGCGGAATCTCCTCCCCACCCAGCGCCTCGAACAGCACCGGCAGGAACTCGGTAAAGGTCATCATCATCAGCAGGAAGCTGGCATCGAACTGCTGCGCCGCCTCATCGCCACCGTCCTGCTCGGCCTGCTCCTGCAGCAGCTCTTCGAACTTCAGGCGCTTGATTACCATCTTGTCGTCCAGAATGAACGACAGCTTGTCCTGCCAGGCCAGGGCCAGCTGGGTCACCACTTTGCCAGTGCTCAGGTGCAGCTGGATTTCTTCGCCGGTCAGGTCCTGGCGCTTGCAACGCACGATGCCGCCGTCTTCGGCGGTGTCACGCAGTTCGCACTCGTCCAGTACATAGAAGCCTTCGGCGGTTTGCTGCGACTTGACCCAATCGGTCATGGTGGCGGTTGGCGCAATCTTCACCGTGGCTGGGCGCACCGGCAGCGAGCCCATCACTTCACGCAGGGTGGACAGCAGGTCTTCGGCACGCTTGGCGCTGGCCGAGTTGACCAGGATCACACCCAGACGCGGGGCGATGGCGGCGAAGATCATCGAGCGGCGGATGAACGCACGCGGCAAGAAGGCCTGGATGATCTCGTCCTTGATCTGGTCGCGTTCTTTTTTATAGACCTTGCGCATTTGCTCGGTCTCGATCTCTTCGACCTTTTCCTTGACAGCGTCGTTGACCACGCTGCTCGGCAGGATGCGTTCTTCCTTGCGCGCGGCAATCAGCAGGAACTCACCGCTGACATGCACCAGGGGAGCGTCTTCGCCTTTGCCGAACGGCGCGACGAAACCATAGGTGGTCAGCTCCTGGCTGGCGCAGGGGCGGGCCGGCTTGCTGGCCAGTGCGGCTTCCAGCGCTTCAGGCTCGAACGGGACTTCCTGGGTCAGGCGGTAGGTCAGCAGGTTCTTGAACCACATGAGGGGTAACTCTCCTTAATGCATAAGGCGGGCATTATTCTCCGAGCGGAGCTCTGAGGCCAACCCTGTCAGAGGGCCAGCAGTGGCTTATGTGTGAAAGAAACACCCGACAACGCTAGGCCTTTGAAAGGCATGAAGTTTTTTTTGAAAAAAGTTTAAAAAGTGCTTGCCAGGGTGCGGGGTCGTCCGTAGAATGCGCGCCACACCGAGACGAAGGGTGATTAGCTCAGCCGGGAGAGCATCTGCCTTACAAGCAGAGGGTCGGCGGTTCGATCCCGTCATCACCCACCACTCGATGTATAGCGCAGCGGTAGTTCAGTCGGTTAGAATACCGGCCTGTCACGCCGGGGGTCGCGGGTTCGAGTCCCGTCCGCTGCGCCATATTCCACTTCCAGGGCCCACTGAACACCCGGAAGTAACAGAGAAAGCGACCCTAGGGTCGCTTTTTTTGTGCCTGAAATTTGCTGTTTGAGCGAAGTGTGAAAAAACTTCGATAAGTGCTTGCCAGAGCGCCAAGTCGCCCGTAGAATGCGCGCCACACCGAGAGACATGGGTGATTAGCTCAGCCGGGAGAGCATCTGCCTTACAAGCAGAGGGTCGGCGGTTCGATCCCGTCATCACCCACCACTCGATGTATAGCGCAGCGGTAGTTCAGTCGGTTAGAATACCGGCCTGTCACGCCGGGGGTCGCGGGTTCGAGTCCCGTCCGCTGCGCCATATTCCACTTCCAGGGCCCACTGAACACCCGGAAGTAACAAAGAAAGCGACCTTAGGGTCGCTTTTTTTGTGTCTGCGGTTTCAGCTTCGGCGCTCTTCTTCCCGTAAGGTCAGCACCTCAAACCCGTCCTCGGTCACCGCCACGGTATGCTCCCACTGCGCCGACAGGCTGTGGTCGCGGGTAATCACCGTCCAGCCATCTTTCAACGTGCGCGTTCCGCGTCCACCCTGGTTGATCATCGGCTCAATGGTAAACACCATCCCCGGTTTCAGCTTCATGCCCATGCCACGCTGGCCAATGTGCAGTACTTCAGGCCCTTCATGCATCTGCTGGCCGATACCATGGCCGCAATACTCGCGTACTACGCTGTAGCCCGCCGCCTCGGCATGGGCCTGGACGGCGTGGCCGATATCGCCCAACGTGGCCCCGGGGCGCACCTGCTCGATGCCCTTCCACAGCGCATCGTAGGTGGTGTCGACCAACCGCCGGGCTTCATCGCTGATCTTGCCGATGCTGTACATCTTCGAGGAGTCGGCAATGTAGCCGCCCTGTTCCAGGGTGATGTCGACGTTGATGATCGAGCCTTCCTTGAGTACTTCATCGACCTTGGGCATGCCGTGGCACACCACGTGGTCCACCGAGGTGTTGAGGGAGTAGGGGAAGCCGTACTGGCCCTTGCTCGCTGGCCGCGCCTTGAGCGTGTCGACGATGAACGCTTCGGCGCGGTCGTTGATCTGCATGGTGGTCACGCCGGGGCCGATGAAACTGTCGAGGTCGGCGAACACCTGGGCCAGCAGCTGGCCGGCGCGGCGCATCAGGTCGAGTTGGGCGGGGGTCTTGAGAATCACCTGGGACATGGGGGGAGGGTAGTTGCTCGTGCTGGAATTTGCCCCAGCATAGCGCCAGCGGGTACCGGCTTGCCACCGCATGGTGCGTAGCCTGTGCCGGCCTCTTCGCGGGCACGCCCCTCAGGCCTTGCGATAGCCCTGTGGGAGCGGGCGTGCCCGCGAAAGGGCCGGTATAGCTGGCCCATAAATTGCTGATCTACCTTCATCCCGGGCTATCAACGTCGACAGCCCATAAAACTTCACGACAAAGGCGCCGTGTTGCCCCGCTTGCTCAGCAAGCCGGTGCAGCCGGCGCCTTTTTGCGTTTCCCACAGGAGCCCGCCCATGGCCAACAGCGAAGTGCGCAGCGTCTGCCCCTACTGCGGCGTTGGCTGCGGCATCGTCATGAGCGTTGCCGATGGCAAGGTCGTCAAGGTCAGCGGCGACAAGCAGCACCCCAGCAACTTCGGCCGGCTGTGCACCAAAGGCCTCACCGCGCATGTGCCGCTGACCGCCGCCGGCCGCCTGGAAGACGCCTATGTGCGCCAGCAGCGCAGCCAGCCGCCGGCGCGCACCGGCATGGACCAGGCCATCGCCTATGCCGGCAAACGCCTGCGCGGCATCATCGACCAGCATGGCCCCGACGCCGTGGCGCTGTACGTGTCGGGGCAGATGTCGCTCGAGGCTCAGTACCTGGCCAACAAGTTGGCCAAAGGCTTTATCCGCACCCGCCACATCGAGTCCAACTCGCGCCTGTGCATGGCCAGTGCCGGTAGCGGCTACAAGCTGTCGCTCGGCGCCGACGGCCCACCTGGCAGCTACCAGGACTTCGAGCACGCCGACGTGTTCCTGGTGATCGGCGCCAACATGGCCGACTGCCACCCGATCCTGTTCCTGCGGCTGCTCGACCGGGTCAAGGCCGGCGCCAGGCTGATCGTTGTCGACCCACGGCGCAGTGCCACCGCCGACAAGGCCGACTTGTTCCTGCAAGTGCGCCCCGGCAGTGACATGGCCTTGCTCAATGGCCTGTTGCACCTGCTACACCGTAATGGCCACACCGACCGCGGCTTCATCGCCCGCCACACCGAAGGCTGGGACGAACTGCCGGCCTTTCTCGACGACTACACCCCCGAGCGCGTAGCCGCCATCACCGGGCTGGCCGAGGCCGACATCATCAAGGCCGCCGAATGGATCGGCGGCGCCAACGACTGGATGAGCTGCTGGACCATGGGCCTGAACCAGAGCATCCACGGTACCTGGCACAGCAACGCCATCTGCAACCTGCACCTGGCTACAGGCGCCATCTGCCGCCCCGGTAGCGGGCCGTTCTCGCTGACCGGCCAGCCCAATGCCATGGGCGGCCGTGAGATGGGCTACATGGGCCCCGGCCTGCCAGGCCAGCGTTCGGCACTGGTGGAAGGCGACCGCGCATTTGTCGAGCAGCAGTGGCAATTGCCACCCGGCAGCCTGCGCAGCGAAGGCGGCGAGGGTACGGTGGCGCTGTTCGAGCAGATGAAGGCGGGTGAAGTGAAAGCGTGCTGGGTCATCTGCAGCAACCCGGTGGCCAGCGTCGCCAACCGCCAGCAGGTGATCGATGGCCTGTGCCAGGCCGAGTTGGTGATTACCCAGGATGCCTTCCTCGACACCGAAACCAACCGCTACGCCGATATCCTGCTGCCGGCCGCCCTGTGGGCCGAAGGCGAGGGCGTGATGATCAACAGCGAACGCAACCTCACCCTGATGCCGCGCGCCGTCGAGCCGCCAGGGCAGAGCCTGCCCGACTGGCAGATCATCGCCCGCGTAGCCTGCGCCATGGGCTACGGCGAAGCCTTCGACTACCCCGATGCCGAAGCGGTGTATGAAGAAATCCGCCGCTTCCATAACCCCGCAACCGGCTACGACCTGCGCGGCATCGGCTACCCCGAACTGCGCCAGCAACCGCACCAGTGGCCTTGTGCGCCAGGCCGTGGCAGCGACCGCAGCCCATTGCGCTACCTGAACGACGGTAGCAGCCAGGCGCTGCTGCACGATGCCCAGGGCGACCGCCCGGCGCTGGCCTTCGCCACCGCCAGTGGCAAGGCCCGTTTCTTTGCCCGGCCCTGGTTGCCGGCAGCAGAGTTGCCGGATGGCGACTACCCCCTGGTGCTGAACACCGGCCGCGTGCAGCACCAGTGGCACACCCTGACCAAGACCGGCAAGGTGCCGGCGCTGAACAAGCTGGAGCCCGGCCCCTTCGTCGAGGTCCACCCGGACGACGCGGCACGCCTGGGTCTCGCTGAAAAAGATCAGGTCGCCATCCGCTCACGGCGCGGGCAAGCCGTGCTACCGGTGCGCATCAGCGACCGCGTCATGCCAGGCAATTGCTTTGCGCCATTTCACTGGAACGACCTGGTTGGCGAGCAGCTGGCAATCAATGCCGTCACCTGCGATGCGGTCGACCCGCTGTCGCTGCAGCCCGCTTTCAAACACTGCGCCGTGGCCCTGCAACGGGTCGCAGGCGAGCGTATCGACGCCCTTGACCTGAACACTGCCATTCCGGAGCCAGCCCGCATGCCCACTGCCACCCTGTCCCGTCTGCTTGGCCTGGACGCCCTGCCAGCCCCGGTGCTGGCAGAAGAAGAGCGCCATTACCTGCAAGGTTTCGTGCTGGGCCTGGACCAGGCACGTGCAGAGGGTGTGCCCCGCCTGCCGGCCAGTGCGCCACTGGCGGCCAACCGCCGGCTGTTTATCGACGGCTTGCTGGCCGGGCTATTCGCCCAGCCTGCAACACTGCCCGCTGCGGCGTTGGTGGCGCCACGGCATCAGGTGCTGTGGGCCTCGCAGACCGGCAACGGCGAGCTGCTGGCCGAGCGCTGTGCCGAACACCTGCGCGGTGCCGGCCTCGATGTGCAGCTCAGTTGCATGGACGCGGTCAGCCCAAGCCAGCTGCAGGGTGCTGCCAGCGTGGTGCTGATCACCAGCACCTTTGGCGATGGCGACGCGCCCGACAGCGCCGCGGCGTTCTGGCAGGCCTTGCAGGGCGAGGAGGGCGCCTGCTGTGCCGAGCTGCCCTATGCCGTGCTGGCCTTGGGCGACTCCAGTTACGACCAGTTCTGCGGCTTTGGCCGTAAGCTCGACCAGCGCCTGGCCGAACTGGGTGGCCGGCGACTGTTGCAACGGGTGGACTGCGAGCCAGACTTTGACCAAGCGTTCGCTGGCTGGCTCGCAGCGTTGCTGCCCTCGCTGGGCAGTGCCGCTGCGCCACATCCGGCCAGCGCACTTGCACCCATGGCGGCCTACAGCAAACAGCAACCCTGGGCCGCCGCCTTGCTGGAAAACCACCTGCTCAACGGCCCCGGTGCCAGCAAGGAAACACGCCAACTGGTGTTCGACCTGAGCGGTAGCGGCTTCAGCTATGCCGCCGGTGATGCCCTGGGCGTGTGGCCGCGCAATTGCCCGGCCCTGGTCGACGAACTGCTGGCGCTGATGCAGCTCGATGGCCAGGCCAGGGTCGAGCTCAAGGGCCAGCCGGCCATGCCACTGGCCGAAGCCCTGCAAACGCACCTGGAGATCGCCAAGGTCACCGCGCAGCAACTGCAGGCCTTCGCTGGCAATGCACCGGACCTGCAGCGTCTGCTGCAGCCCGAGTGCAAGGCCGAGCTGCAGGACTGGCTGTGGGGCCGGCAGTTGGTCGATGTGCTGCGCGCCTTCCCCCAACAGCTACCGCTGGCCAACTGGCTGGACCTGCTCAAGCCCTTGCAGCCGCGTCTTTACTCGATCAGCTCCAGCCCGTTGGCGCATCCGGGCCAGGTCCACCTGACCGTCTCCACCGTGCGGTACGGCGAGCGCAAGGGCGTGTGTTCGGCCTTCCTCGCCGACCGCGCGCAAGCGGTGAAGGTGGCTATCTTCCCGCAGGTGTCGAAGCACTTCCGGCTGCCCGAAGACGACAGCGTACCGGTGATCATGGTTGGCCCGGGTACCGGCATTGCGCCGTTCCGGGCGTTTCTTGAGGAGCGGGAGGTGCGGGGGGCGAAAGGGGGTAACTGGCTGTTCTTTGGCGAGCAGTACGCCGCTACCGACTTCTACTACCGGGAACAGTTGCAGGCTTGGGAGGCAGCAGGGCACTTGCGGCTGCACACGGCGTTCTCGCGGGACCAGGCGCAGAAGGTCTATGTGCAGCAGCGCATGCTCGAGCAGGGCGCGCAGTTGTGGCAATGGCTTGAGGCGGGGGCGTATTTCTATGTGTGTGGGGATGCGCAGCGCATGGCCAAGGATGTGGATGCGGCGTTGCGCACGGTCGTGGCTGAGCACGGCGGGATGGATGCAGCGGCGGCTGCTGCCTATGTCGAAGGGTTGAGCAAGGCCAAGCGCTATCGGCGGGATGTGTACTGAAGTGCACCGGGATGGGGAGTGATGCACTTGGAATGTGCAATTGCTGTGCTGGCCCTATCGCCGGCAAGCCAGCTCCCACAGGTATCTTGCAAACCTCGAAACCTGTGGCGGCCCTTGTGGGCGCTGGCTTGCCGGCGGTAGCGCCAGCACAGGAAAAAGGATTGGCACAGTCCCTGCTTTACCTCCAATACAACAAGCCCCACTGATCAACGGCGATCAACCCGGGGGCACACCGTGATGAATACAGGCAAAGGCGCCTGGAGCTTCGGCTCCAGGCGCTTTTTTTTTTGATCGAGGATCGGCTTATGAAGGCAACAGCGAGCAGCGGGCAACGAGAGCGACTGGTCATCGTCGGCAACGGCATGGTCGGCCACCATTGCGTCGAACAACTGGTCAGCCGCGGCGCCCTGCAGCGCTTCGAAGTGCGGGTGTTCGGCGAAGAGCGCCAACGCGCCTACGACCGCGTGCACCTGTCCGAATACTTCGGCGGCAGTTGTGCCGAGACCCTGGCGCTGTGCGAGCACAACTTCTACAACGCCAACGGCGTGCACCTGCACCTCGGTGAGGCCGTGCTGGAAATCGACCGTGAGCGCTGTGAGGTAGTCACCGCCGAGGGCGCTACGGCTACGACCAACTGGTCCTGGCCACTGGCTCATACCCGTTCGTGCCGCCGATCGAAGGCTCCAGCGGCAATGCCCGTCTGGTCTACCGCACCCTTGATGACCTCGATGGCATCCGCGCTGCCGCAGCCGGTGCCCGCCGTGGCGTGGTGGTCGGTGGTGGCCTGCTCGGCCTGGAGGCCGCCAACGCGCTCAAATCGCTGGGCCTGGAAGCCCACGTGGTGGAATTTGCCCCACGGCTGATGCCGGTTCAGCTGGACGGCGAGGGCGGTGCCGCGCTCAAGGCACAGATTGAAGCGCTGGGTGTTGGCGTGCACCTGTCGCGTGCCACCCAGTCGATCAGCGGCGGTGAAACCTACCGCTACCGCATGAACTTCGACGGTGGCGAGCACCTGGAAGCCGACCTGATCGTGTTCTCCGCCGGTATTCGCCCGCAGGATGCCTTGGGCCGTGGCTGCGGCCTGGACATCGCCGCCCGCGGTGGCGTGGTGATCGACAACCACTGCCGCAGCAGCGACCCGCGCATCTTTGCCATTGGCGAGTGCGCTTCGTGGAACGGTAGCGTGTTCGGCTTGGTCGCCCCGGGTTACAGCATGGCGCGCAACCTGGCGGCGTTGCTGATGGGGGAAGCGGCGGTGGCGTTTACCGGCGCCGACATGTCGACCAAGCTCAAGTTGCTGGGCGTGGATGTCGGTTCGATCGGCGATGCCCATGGCGCCACCCCTGGTTCACGCAGCTACCGCTTTAGCGACGAAGCCAACAGCGCGTACCGCCGGCTGGTGGTAGACGCCAGCGGCAAGCACGTGCTGGGCGCGGTGCTGGTCGGCGACAACAGCTACTACGACACCCTGCTGCAATACGCCCAGAATGGCATCGCCCTGCCAGCCGACCCGGCAGCGCTGATTCTGCCGCAAGGCGGTGGTGCACCGGCCCTTGGCGCCGATGCGCTGCCCGACAGCGCAACCATCTGCTCGTGCCACAACGTCAGCAAGGGTGCGGTGTGCGCCGCCATCGACAGCGGTTGCAGCGACCTTGCTTCGGTCAAGGGCTGCACCAAGGCCGGCACCGGCTGCGGTGGTTGCGCGGCCTTGCTCAAGCAGGTGTTCGAGCACGAGCTGACCGCCCGCGGCGTGGCGGTGGACAAAAGCCTGTGCGAGCACTTCGCCTACACCCGCCAGGAACTGTACGGGCTGGTGCGGGTGGAGGGCATCCGCACCTACAGCGAGCTGCTCGAACGCCACGGCAAGGGCCACGTTGGCTGTGACATCTGCAAGCCGGCGGTGGGCAACATCCTCGCCTCGTGCTGGAACCAGCCGATCATGGACCCGGCGCTGGTGCCGCTGCAGGACACCAACGACACCTTCATGGCCAACATGCAGAAGAACGGCACCTACTCGGTGGTGCCGCGCATTCCGGGGGGTGAAATCACCCCCGACAAGCTCATCGTCATCGGCCAGGTGGCCAAGAAATACGACCTGTACACCAAGATCACCGGCGGCCAGCGCATCGACCTGTTCGGCGCCCAGCTGCACGAGCTGCCGCTGATCTGGGGCGAACTGATCGAGGCCGGCTTCGAAACCGGCCACGCCTACGGCAAGTCGACCCGCACGGTGAAATCGTGCGTGGGCAGTACCTGGTGCCGTTACGGCGTGCAGGACAGCGTCGCCATGGCCCTGCGCCTGGAAGACCGCTACAAGGGCCTGCGCAGCCCGCACAAGCTCAAGTTCGCCGTGTCTGGCTGCACCCGCGAGTGTGCCGAGGCGCAGAGCAAGGACATCGGCGTGATCGCCACCGACAAGGGCTGGAACCTGTACGTGTGCGGCAACGGCGGCATGCGCCCCCGGCATGCCGAGCTGTTCGCCACCGACCTGGACGACGAAACCCTGGTGCGCCTGATCGACCGCGTACTGATGTTCTACATCCGTACGGCCGACAAGTTGCAGCGCACCTCGGTGTGGCGCGAAAACCTGGACGGCGGGCTGGACTACCTGAAGCAGGTGATCATCGACGACAGCCTGGGCCTGGCCGGCGAGCTGGAAGCGCAGATGCAGCATGTGGTCGACCAGTATGAATGTGAATGGGCCAACGCCCTCAACGACCCTGAGAAGCTCAAGCGCTTCCGCACCTTCGTCAATGACCGGCGTGCCGACCCGGACGTGCACTTCGTGCGCGAACGCGAACAACGCCGGCCCGCTGCACCGCTGCACCTGATCCCAACTGTCGAGGAGGCTGTCTGATGAACCTGTCCAATGCTGCTGTGAAAACCTGTGAGAACTGGCAGGCGGTGTGCCAGGCGCAAGACCTGGTGGCCGATTCCGGGGTCGTGGTGTGGCTCGACGGGGCTCAAGTGGCGCTGTTCTACCTGCCAGGGCAGGCCCAGCGACTGTATGCGGTGGACAACCGCGACCCGCGCTCCGGTGCCAACATCATCGGCCGCGGGCTGGTGGGCAGTGTGCAGGGCGAGCTGGTGGTGGCGGCGCCGTTGTACAAGCAGCATTTCAGCCTGCAGAGTGGCGAGTGCCTGGAGGATGCCGGGCAGCGCCTGCGGGTGTGGCCGGTGCGCTTGAACGGGGAGGCTGTGGAGTTGGCCGTGGCCTGATACTCATCTGCTGACCCGCTTGTTCCGCTCTCAAGCCCTGCGCGGCCCTTGTAGGAGCGGCCTTGTGTCGCGAAAGGGGTGCGAAGCGCCCCCAGGATTTCAGCTTCGCCGCATTGATTGCCGGGGCCGCTTTGCGGCCCTTTCGCGACACAAGGCCGCTCCTACAAGGACCGTACAGGCCACAAGATTGATGCAACACATTTATCCCACAAGAATACTCATCGATTTTTGATTCGTGACCCCCCGCAACTGGCATATTTACCAGTACATTTGCCTTGGTTTTATCTTCATGATAGGCGGTGGTGAAGGGAAAAGGCATTGCCATCATGGCCATCATTAAATCCAAAACCCAAAAGTATTTCTATAGGCGCAACGGTGTTGCGACGCTTGTCAGCGGCAATGAATCCCTCTCCTGCATGCGCTTTGAAGCGGGTCTATCAGGCATGCGGTCATCAACCGGTTTGAACAGAATTATCGGCAGCGATGCACAAGGCTCGGTGCTCCATGAAATTGAGAGTGCAGTGTGTGTAAAGCGAATCTACGCTGTTTATGGACTTGCTGCTCACTGCCCCGTAGAGGATATCGGTTTCAAAGGTGAGCGCTGCGATGTGTTGACGCAGTGCTACCCTCTAGGAAAGGGCTACCGTACCTACAGCCCTCTGCTGATGCGCTTTCAAAGCACCGATAACCAATCACCGTTTGGCAAAGGCGGGTTGAATGCTTACGCCTTTGTCAGAGGCGATCCTGTCAACTTGAGCGACCCCAGCGGTCATTCGCCATCTCCTGGAAAAGGCCAAGGTTTGTATTATAAGGGGCCTATTAGAATGGTTGATGGGATGCGGGTTTTCTACTCGCAGAGTGACGCTGGAGTGCGGGTCTTGAATATCGGGGCTCATGGATTTCCCGGCAGAATTGGAACTGAGCGAGTCAACCACCCCGCGCGTGCAGTTGTGCATACCTTGGAAAAATCTGGCTACGCAATGAGCGGGCAGGCAACCCATATACTGGCGTGCAATTCTGCTAACGGCCAACCCTCATTTATTCAAGATATGGCCAACATTACTCAGGCCCCATCCACTGGCTATCAGGGGAGTTTGTGGACGGATGACAATCGGCCGGCCAGAGTCAATGGCGACATTGACAATTATTGGGTCAGGCTGATCAAAACCATGACCCCCGATGATTCCGATTATGCGCGATTTGCCTATGCGCCTGTCACGGTCAAACCGGCAGCAGCGACACGGGAAATGTCAAACGAACCGAAAGATTTGGCTACCAGGGTGAGGCAATGACCACCTGAGGGCGTAAAGTAGCAACTCGTTTAACAGACTGCCCTGCCATGAACCTCGACACCCGCATCAAATACCGCCACCTGCTGTGCTTCCTGGAGATTGCCCGGCAGGGCAGCCTGGCCAGGGCTGCCGACGTGCTCGCGATCAGCCAGCCGGCCATTTCCAAAACCCTCAAGGAACTCGAAGACCTGCTGGAAGCACGCCTGTTCGCGCGCAGCCGCCAGGGCGTCGAGCTGACCCCGGCCGGGGCGCGCTTCATGCGTTATGCCGGGCCTAGCGTGCAGGCCCTGCGCGACGGCGTCAGCAGCTTGCGCGGCGAAGCGCGGGCGCCGTCACAGGTGCGTATCGGCGTGCTGTCGACGGTCGAGGGCCTGCTCATGCCCGAGGTACTGTGCCGCCTGCACCAGCGCCATGAAGCGCTGGTCATCAGTGTGGCCACCGGGGTCAGCGCGCAGCTGCTCGGCCAGTTGCGCCTGGGCGAACTGGAGCTGGTGGTCGGGCGCATGACCGACAGCCCGCAGATCCAGGGCCTTTCGTTCGAGCACCTGTACAGCGAGTCGATGAGCCTGGTAGTACGCCCGGGTCACCCGCTGCTGGCCGCCACGCCGGTCGAGCGCGCCTTGGTGGGGCGTTACCCGTTGGTGTTGCCGCCCGCAGGCACCACCATCCGCCAGCATGCCGACAGCCTGTTTGTGCAATGCGCCATCCAGATGCCGGCGCAGCGCCTGGAGACCCTGTCGCTGGCCCTGAGCCGGCGCTACCTGCTGGGCAGCGATGCACTGTGGGTGGCGCCGCGCGATGCGGTGCTGCTCGACCTGCGCCGTGGCGAGCTGGTGGAGCTCGACCTGGGTGTGCGCGAGCCGGGCGGCTCGGTTGGCATATGCCGCAATGCCGCCTTGCCGCAGAGCCTGCCGGGGCAGTGGGTGTGCGAAGTGCTGCGCGAGGTGGCAGGGGAGTACCGCGAGGGCAATTACCCCTGAGCGCAGGTATTTCAACATCCGGTGAAATAAATCCCCGGAGAAACCGGGCAAAAACGGCACAACAGGTCAATACTGGCCACTGGCTGCAAACGCTTGGATGAATAAGCGTTTAACTACTGAACTTCCTTACCAAAACCCGCTCCTATGCCGGTAGCCATTGGTCATGGCCGCCTGCTAAGCTCGCGGCTTTACCCTGATTGCCCTTATGGCGCATGAACAAGGAAATAGCATGAAACAGCATCGTTTGGCGGCTGCGGTTGCCCTGGTAGGCCTGGTACTGGCTGGCTGTGATCAACAAGCCAGCAGCCCCGA
This sequence comes from Pseudomonas putida S13.1.2, assembly GCF_000498395.2. NCBI lineage: Bacteria > Pseudomonadati > Pseudomonadota > Gammaproteobacteria > Pseudomonadales > Pseudomonadaceae > Pseudomonas > Pseudomonas putida. The sequence continues at coordinate 3,648,446 of NZ_CP010979.1, read as the reverse complement.
GCTGAAGACTCCGGCGCAGAAAGCCTCCTACGGTATCGGCCTGAACATGGGCAAGAGCCTGGCTCAGGAAGGCATGGAAGACCTTGATTCGAAATCTGTCGCTCTCGGTATCGAAGACGCCGTTGGCAAGAAAGAACAACGCATCAAGGACGAAGAGCTGGTAGAGGCGTTCACTGCCTTGCAGAAACGCGCCGAGGAGCGCCTGGCCAAGGCCAGCGAAGAAGCCGCCTCCGCCGGCAAGAAGTTCCTTGAAGAAAACGCCAAGAAACCCGGCGTGGTCACCACGGCATCGGGCCTGCAGTACGAAGTGGTCAAGAAGGCTGATGGCCCGCAGCCCAAGCCGACAGACGTGGTCACTGTCCATTACGAAGGCAAGCTGATCGATGGCAAGGTGTTCGACAGCTCTGTCGAGCGTGGCAGCCCGATCGACCTGCCGGTCAGCGGTGTGATCCCGGGTTGGGTCGAAGGCCTGCAGCTGATGCACGTTGGCGAGAAGTACAAGCTGTTCATCCCGGCTGAACTGGCCTACGGCGCACAAAGCCCAAGCCCGCTGATCCCGGCAAACTCGGTGCTGGTGTTCGACCTGGAACTGATCGCCATCAAGGATCCGGCCCAGCTGCAAGGCGCCGAGCCGGAAGCCGAGGCCCCAGCTGAAGCGCCTGCCAAGTAACACTGGCTGGCTCTTGCAAAACGCCCCGTCCCGACGGGGCGTTTTCGTTTGTGGCGATTGGACGAACCTGCGACAGTGGATACTGTCGGAGGAAATGCAGCGAGTAGATGTAGGATGTTTCTGACGCAAATCGTTTGCGGCCAGGTACCCATGGCTTGAAACGGCTGTGTAAAAAATGCCCGATCTGACCGTGGCCCTTGCCTGGCAGGCACCTGGGGTCAGAAACGCGCCCCTGTTCACAAGGTTATCCACAATAAATGTGGATAACCTGTTCCGCCTGGAGGCTCCATGAGCGCACCCTGGAATTTTGCCCGTTTCCTGCCCTTGGCCGAGCGCCTGTTAAGCCGTGGCCGGCTGCCAGCCCTGCTGTTTGCAGTGGCCCGCAAAGGCCCGCGCCTCGGCCGGCTGCGCGAGGACGTGAAACTGCTACAGTCGCTGTGCCTGGCATGGTGGCGCGGCGAATACCGCGCTATCAGCCCAAAGGCCCTGGTCACCATCGTGGCCGGCCTGCTGTATTTCGTCAGCCCTATCGATGCCATCCCCGACTGGTTGCTGGGCGTGGGTTTTCTGGATGACATCGCCGTACTGGGCTGGGTGTTGAAGACCGTGGCCGACGAACTCGCGCGCTTCAAGGCCTGGCGCGACAGCCAGGCACCCGAGCGGCTGCGCGTGGTCGAGCGCCTGCCGGCTACCCCGCAAGCGTTGGGGCGGGAGCGCAATACGCAGTGAAAACAGCCTGAACTGCACCGCCACCGGACAGACCCCGGAGTTGGTAATATAATTGGCATAAGGGTTATGCCTACGGATTACATGCTGTAATCCTTTTTAAAGGGGTTTGTAATGGGTATTCAGGTAATTAGCCGGGACGGTCAACCCGAGTACGCTGTCGTTCCCTGGGAGCAGTACCAGGCACTGCTGAAGGCGGCGGGGCAGGCGCCGGCCGAGGCGGTTGTCGGCGAACAGGCTGGCCCAGCTGCCGTGGCGCCATTGCCGGCGTTCAGCGAAGTGGCGCAGATTCGCCAGGCCAAGGGCATTGCCCCTGAGCAACTGGCGCGCAATGTCGGCGTGAGCCCGGCGTATCTGGCCATGATCGAATCCGGCGAACGCCAGCCGGATGCTGCCATTCGCCGGGCCTTGGCCTGGCATTTGGGGGTGGCTGGCTGGAGCGAGCCATCATGAGCCAGGTCAGGATCAGCCGTCAGCACTGGGATAACCTGCTGGGCGAGCTTGACCTGGCCCGTCGTCAACGTCACTTGCTGACCTACCGAGCGCTGATCGAGCGTTTGCAATTGCCCAGCCCGGCCATGCAGACGCTCACTGCCGCGCTGGAGTACCTGGCGGTGCTGGATGCCCGTGCCGAGCAGCCGTTGCGCAGCTCGCTGGTGATCAGCCAGGGCGCCAGCCGTTTACCGCGTACCGGCTTCTTTGAATGTGTCGAACGGCTGGGGCGGTTTGCCGGGCCGGTCGATGGCATGGAGGCGGCCTCATGGCATGCCTCCGAGGTGGTCCGGGTGTTCGAGTACAGCTACCCCGAAACAGCCTGATTGTTAGCAGCAGCGCGGCCTCCAGCTCGGTCAGGCGGCCGATGCTGAACAGGTTCAATGGCGCATGCAGTGGGCTGTTGGACGGCCCGCGGCTCAGTGCCTCATGGCCGAAAACCCGTTGCTCGCTCAGGCACATGATCGGCTGAAACAGACTGTGAATGCTGCGTTGAGCCAGGATGGCACTCAAGGCGGCGACGGTCATGACATATTCCTGAAAATGAAAGGGCCGGGCATCTGCATGCCCGGCCCCGTATTTCACGACAGCGCGATGATTGTTTGATGACAGGTCACATGATTCTGCCATCACTGCCGCTGCGCCTTACTTCTTGGCCACCTTGGTGCTCGCGCTGAGGTAGTCGATCAGGATACGACCGGTTTCGGACAGGTAGGCGTCGTCTTCGGGCTTGGTGTTTTCATCCTCGACCGGCAGCGCGTCCTCGTCCTCTTTCTTCAGCTCTTTGAGCGGCTCTTCACCCTTGGCCTTGCGGCGGATGTTTTCCAGCGCCAGCTGCTTGGCTTCGATATCGTCGTGGCGTGCACGGCGATCCTGCTCGTTGAGGCTGACGGTTTTTTCGGTCATCAGCTTCTGCGTCAGGGCAAGGCGGTCGCGAATGTAGGTGAACTCGGCATCCTTGTCGCTGCGCGCTTCATGCTGTGCCTTGAGCTGGGCCAGGTACGGCTTGAACGGGTCCGCCGCCGGCTTGACGACCGGGCGGATGGTGTCCCACGGCATAGCCTCGGGCAGGGCGCTCTCGCCGATTTCCTTGGTGTCGATGATCGACGGGTAGTCGATGTCCGGCAGCACGCCCTGGTGCTGGGTGCTCTGCCCGGAAACCCGGTAGAACTTGGCCAGGGTCAGCTTCAGCTCGCCATGGTTGAGCGGCTGTATGGTCTGCACGGTGCCTTTGCCGAAGGTCTGGCCACCGATGATCAGCGCGCGGTGGTAGTCCTGCATGGCACCGGCGAAGATCTCCGAGGCCGAGGCCGACAGGCGGTTGACCAGCAGTGCCAGCGGGCCCTTGTAGAAGGCACCCGGGTTTTCGTCTTCCAGCACGTCGACGCGGCCGTCGCTGTTGCGCACCAGTACGGTCGGGCCTTTTTCGATGAACAGGCTGGTCAGCTCGGTGGCTTCCTGCAGCGAGCCACCGCCGTTGTTGCGCAGGTCGATGACCACGCCGTCGACTTTTTCTTTTTGCAGTTCGGTGAGCAGTTTCTTCACGTCACGCGTGGTGCTCTTGTATTCCGGGTCACCGGCGCGGTAGGCCTTGAAGTCGAGGTAGAAGGCCGGGATCTCGATGATGCCAAGCTTGTAGTCACGCCCGTCCTGCTTGAGCTTGAGCACCGACTTTTTCGCCGCCTGCTCTTCAAGTTTTACCGCTTCACGGGTGATCGACACGATCTTGCTGGTCTGGTCGCTCGGCGCATTGCTGGCCGGGATGACTTCCAGGCGTACCACCGAGCCTTTCGGGCCACGGATCAGCTTGACCACTTCGTCCAGGCGCCAGCCGACCACGTCGACCATTTCCTTGTTGCCCTGGGCCACGCCGATGATCTTGTCGGCCGGCGCTACCTGCTTGGTCTTGGCTGCCGGGCCTGCCGGCACCAGGCGCACGATCTTGACCTGATCGTTGTCGCTTTGCAGTACCGCGCCGATGCCTTCGAGCGACAGGCTCATGTTGATGTCGAAGTTTTCCGCGTTGTCCGGCGACAGGTAGTTGGTGTGCGGGTCATAGGACTGGGCGAAGGTGTTGATGTAGGCCTGGAAGATATCCTCGGCACGGGTCTGGTCCAGGCGCGCCAGCTGGTTCTTGTAGCGCTTGGTCAGGGTTTCCTGGATCTGCTTGGGTTCCTTGCCGGCGATCTTCTGGCGCAGCACTTCGTCCTTGACGCGTTTGCGCCACAAGTCGTCCAGCTCGGCCTGGCCCTTCATCCACGGGGCGTCCTTGCGGTCGATCAGCAAGGTTTCCTTGGTGGTGAAGTCGATTTTGTCCACGCCTTTGTTCAGCTCGGCCAGGGCGAAGTCCAAGCGTTGCTTGACGCGGTCCAGGTAGCGTTTATAGATGGTGAAGCCCGGGTCCAGGTTACCGCTCTTGAGGAAATCGTCGAATTGCGTTTTCCACTTGTCGAATTCGGCAATGTCGGCAGCGGTGAAATAGCTGCGCGCTGGGTCCAGGAGCTTGATGTAGCTGTCGTAGATGATGACCGAACGGGCATCGTCCAGGGGCGGCTTGCTGTAGTGGTGGCGTTTGAGCAATTCCACCACGTTGAGGCTGGCGACGATCTCGTCGCGGTCCGGCTGCAGGCCGTCCCACTTGTTGGCGGCCGCTGCATTGCCGCCGAGCGTGAGGCTGCCCAGGCCGATCATTACAGCGAGGGCGGTGCTTGGGAGGAAATGCTTCATGCTGATTCGACGTGGAGGCAATTGATCACGCATAGTAGGCCGTCTTTTCCGTTGCCGGTTCCATTGAACCGGGCAAATACTGCAAAAAGCCTGGGGTGTGCGTTCCCCAGGCCCAGTCATGATTCAACTATGGAGGCACTGTGAAGGCATTGCAAGGCGTTGACGGACATGTGGAGTGGGTCGAGGCCGAACGCCCGGCCTGTGACGCGGGCCAAGTGCGCATTCGCGTGGCTGCTGCGGGCCTGAACCGCGCCGATCTGCTGCAAATGAAAGGTTTGTACCCGCCGCCGCCCGGTGCCAGCCCGTACATGGGCCTTGAATGCGCCGGTGTGGTCGAGGAAGTGGGTGCCGGTGCCGACTGGCGCGTGGGCGACCGGGTATGCGCACTGCTGGCCAGCGGCGCCATGGCCGAGGAGGTGGTGGTCGATGCCCGCCATGTACTGCCGGTACCTGAAGGGCTCAGCTTGCATGAAGCGGCAGCCTTGCCCGAGGTGTATGCCACTGCCTGGCTGAACATCTTCCAGCTGGGTGGCGTGAAGGCCGGTGAGAAGGTGCTGGTGCATGCTGGCGCCAGTGGCGTTGGCTCGGCCGCCATCCAGCTGTGCAAGGCATTCGGCAGCCCGGTGTGGGTCAGCGTCGGTTCGCCGGAGCGCCTGGCCTATTGCGAAGCGCTGGGCGCTGCGGGTGGTGTGGTACGTAACGAGAACCTGGATGCACTGGAAGGTTTCGGGCCGTTCGATGTGATTCTCGACCCGGTGGGCGCCAGCTACGGCGAGCTCAACCTCAAGCTGCTGGCCCGTGACGGGCGTTGGGTGATCATCGGCCTGATGGGCGGGCGCAAGTTTGAGCTGGACCTGGCCCAGGTACTGGGCAAGCGCCTGCAGATTACCGGCTCTACGCTGCGCAACCGTGATGACAGCTTCAAGGCCGAATTGCTGCGCGAGCTGCAACAGCAAGTGTGGCCGCTGTTCGCCGAAGGGCGCTTGTCGCCGCAGCTGGTCGATACCTACCCGGTGGAGTTCGCCCAGGCGGCGTATGCCGAGCTTGAGACCAACCAGGTGTCGGGCAAGTTGGTCATGGTGATAGACCCAAGTCTTTCATAAGCAGGCCCGGCCCTATCGCCGGCAAGCCAGCTCCCACAGGTTCACCACAGGATTGGAGGCCTGTCACGGACCTGTGGGAGCTGGCTTGCCGGCGATAGGGCCAGAACAGGCGGTACAAAGTCAGGTCCAGCTAAGGATCGGCCATCCATTGGTCTGGGCATGCTCACGCAACACCGCATCCGGGTTCACCACATGCGGATGATCCACCTTCAGTAGCAGCGGCAGGTCATTGCGTGAATCGGAATAGAAACTCGCACCCTCCAGGTTTTCCTGTTCCTGATCCAGCCACTCCAGCAACCGGGTGATCTTGCCTTCGCGGTAGGTCAGTACCCCGTGAGTCTTGCCCGTATACACCCCGTTCACCGCCTCCAGCTCGATCGCCAGGTATTCATCCACCCCCAGCCGTGTCGCAATGGGCCCGACCAGGTGCGTCCCCGAAGCGGAAATGATCAGAATGCGGTCCCCACGCTTGCGGTGCTCGGCAATGCAGCGGCAGGCGTCGCCGTAGATGATCGGTTCGATCACCTCTTCGACCCACGGCTCAACCAAGTGCTCTACCTCCTCCAGGGTACGCCCGGCAATCGGCTCCAGGCTGAAGGCCATGTAGTCCTCCATCTGCAGGTGGCCCTTGCCGTAGGCCTCCATCAGTTCATGGTCGCGGCGCAGGAAGTCCTTGCCGTCGACCCAGCCCAGCCGGGCCATCTGCTCGCTCCACAGCGACGCACAGTCACCGTGGATCAGGGTTTCGTCCAGATCGAAAATTGCCAATGCCATTGTGTTGAATCTCCTTAAGCCACTTCCCGCAGCGCCGTGGGGTCGATCGACAAGCTTACCCGTTTTCCGTCCGCGTGCAGGTCGGCCGGCGAGCGGTTGAGCACGTCGACCACCAACTCCACCTCGCGCACATTTACGCGGTAGCGAATCACATTGCCCAGCAGGCTGTGGCTGCGTACTTCTGCGTCCAGTTCGCCATTGACCCCCAGGGTGATCGACTCTGGGCGGATCGCCAGGCGGCTGGTGACCGGGCGTTGTAGCAGGCGGCTGGCGCTGTCGGCGTCAAGCAGGTTGTAGTTGCCGATAAAGCCGGCGGCAAACAGGTCCACAGGCGCTGTGTAGAGGGTTTCGGCATCGCCGCTCTGCACGATACGCCCCTGGTTCATCAGGAAGATGCGGTCGGACATGGTCAGCGCTTCTTCCTGGTCGTGGGTGACGAAGATGGTGGTCAGCCCCAGCTCGCGCTGAATGGCACGAATCTGCTCGCGCAGGTGTTTGCGAATGCGCGCATCCAGTGCCGACAATGGTTCGTCGAGCAACAGCAGGCGCGGGCGGGTGACCAGCGAGCGGGCCAGGGCTACGCGCTGGCACTGGCCGCCAGACAACTGGTGCGGGTAGCGCCCGGCAAAGTTGCCCAGCTCCACCAGCGCCAGCACCTCGCGTACCCGGGCCTGGCTTTCGTCGGCCTTGACCTTCTGCATGCGCAGGCCAAAGGCCACGTTCTGTTCCACGGTCATGTTGGGGAACAGCGCGTAGCTCTGGAACACCATGCCGATGCCACGCTTTTGCGGGCTCAGCGGCACGATGTCGTGGCCGTCGAGGAGGATCTGCCCGCTGTCTACCGGGGTCAGCCCGGCGATGCAGCGCAGCAGGGTGGACTTGCCGCAACCGGACGGGCCTAGCAGGGTCACGAACTCGCCGCGTTCGATGTGGCAGTCGATGTTCTCGAACACCGGGCTGCCGGCGTAGCTTTTCTGCAGTTTCTGTACGCTGACGAAGCTCATGTCAGGTCTTGTCCTTGTTCAGGCGGTTGGCGACCCAGGTCAGTACCAGCACAAAGGCGAAGTACGAGATCACCAGTGCGCTGTTGAAGTGGCCGCTGCTGTTGCGCATGTTGTTCAGGTACACCTGCAGGGTCTCGTAGCGGGTGCCGACCAGCAGGTTGGCGAACACGAACTCGCCGAACAGGAACGAGAACGACAGCAACAGCGCCACCATCAGGCCCTTGCGCAGGTTTGGCAGCACCACCAGCAGCGCGGCCTGCCAGGTGCTGGCGCCGAGCAACTGGGCGGCGTCCATCAGGTCGCGCAGGTTGATGGCCTGCAGGTTGTTGGTAATGGCGCGATACATGAACGGCAGGGCGATGGTGAAGTAGCAGCCGATCAGGATCCATGGCGTGCCGACCATGGCCATCGGCCCGCTGCCATACAGCTGCAGCAGCCCCACCGACGACACCACTGGCGGTACCGCGAACGGCAGCAGGATGAGGATGTTCATCAACGCGTCGAGCCGCGGGAAGTGGTAATGCACCACGAACAGCAGCGGCAGGATCAGCACCACCGACAGCAGCAGCGCGCCCATGCACACCAGCAGCGACTGGCCAAAGGCGGCCAGGAAGCGCGGCTCACTCCACAATGCCACGTACCATTTCAGGGTCAGGCCGCTGGGCAGCAGGCTGGCCGACCAGCTGGTGGCCAGCGAATAAAGCAAGGTGCCGGCCAGAGGCAGCAGCAGGATCAGGAACAGCAGGTAGACCACCACGCGGTGGTACCAGCCGCCGGAACGGGCGTCAGCGCGCATGGTAGCTCCGTTTTAGTAGCCATTGATGCACCACCGTGACCAGCGTCATCAGCCCCACCAGCACCATCGCCAAGGCGCTGGCCAGGTTCGGGTCGAGGCTGATGTCGCCGGCTACCAGGCCAGCAATGCGGATTGGCAGTACGTTGAAGTTGCCGGTGGTCAACGCGTACACGGTGGCGTAGGCACCGAGGGCGTTGGCCAGCAGGATGACGAAGGTGCCCAGCAGTGCCGGGGTCAGTACCGGCAGGCCGATGTGCCGCCAGTATTGCCAGTGGTTGGCGCCGAGCAGCGCGGCCGACTCGCGCCAGTCTTCACGCAGGGCGTCGAAGGCGGGGTAGAGCAGCAATACACCCAACGGGATCTGGAAGTAGGTGTACACCAGGATCAGCCCGCTTTTGGAATAGATGCTGAAGTCTTCCAAAAGGCCGATCTGCTTCAGCAGCAGTGTCAGCGCGCCGTTGAAACCGAGCAAAATGATGAAGGCGAAGGCCAGCGGCACGCCGGCAAAGTTGCTGGTCATGTTGGCGAAGGCGCTGACGAAATCGCGCAGCCTCGAGTCCACCTGGCGCAGCGAATAGGCGCCAAGGGTGGCGATGACGATGCCGAACAGGCTCGACCAGAAGCTGATCTCCAGGCTGCGTTGCAGGGCCTGCAGGTAAAACTTGGAGCTGAACACCTTGCTGAAGTTTGCGACGCCCCAGCCGGCCTCCGATTGCACGCTGTTGATTGCTACCCAGGCCAGCGGGGCAATCTGGAAAATGACGAAGAACACGGCAAACGGCAGCAGGCAGAGCAATGCCAGGTAGCGGCCACGGGCGCCGCTGCGCTTGGGTGCAGTCACTTCAGCAGCTCCCGGCACACGGTCTTGTCGTGGGCAGCGCCCAGCAGCTCGCACATGGTGCCGCACAGCTCGGTCTGCAGCGGCTTGGCCGCCGGGTCCAGGCTGAAGGCGTCACCAAAGACGAACAGCGGCACTTCGCGTTCCTCGGCCAGCAGGCCGTTGTGCGAGCGGTCGTTGTTCATGCCGTGGTCGGCGGTGACCAGTACCTGGTAGCCCTCTTCGAGCCAGCCTGGCAGGTAGTCGGCCAGCAAGATATCGGCGCTGCGCGCGGCGTTGCGGTACTGGCTGCTGTCCAGGCCGTGGCGGTGGCCGACATCGTCGATGCTCATCGGGTGCACCAGCAGGAAGTTGGGGGCATGGCGGCGGCGCAGGTATTCGCCATCGGCCAGCAGGTGCGAATCGGGGTAACGGTCGTCCCAGTAGAACAGCCCGTGCTGGATCGGCAGCTTCGGCGCGTGGGTATGGCGATCGCGCTGCGGGTCGAAGGGCGAGCGGTTGTACAGCTCGCTCATCCAGTGATAAGCCGCCGCTGCGGTGCCCAGGTTGGCCTCGCGGGCGTAGTGGAACACGCTGCGCTGGTTGGACAGGCGGTTGACGTTGTTGTGCACGATGCCGCTGTCGATCGGCGGCACGCCGGTGAGGATGCATTCGTACAGCGGCCGTGACAGTGACGGTAGCTCGCATTCCACGCGGTACAGCGCGGCGCGGTCGGCCTCGACATAGGCATGCAGGTGGCCCATGGCGTGGTGGGCAACCTGATAGTTAAGGCCGTCTAGCAGGACCAGGATGACGTTGTGTTGCATGGTGGCTCCAGTCATAAACCGCGTTGGCTTCTTCGCCGGCATGCCCGCTCCCACAGGGTTTTGCACGGTCTCTGTGGGAGCGGGCGTGCCCGCGAAAGGGCCGGGTCAGGCACTAGACAAGCTAGCCCTTTACTCCATCTCGATGATCACCTGCTCCTGCCACATCTGCGGCAGTTTCTTCGAGGTGGCTTCCCAGGCTTCGGCATTCTTGATCGGTTGGGCGGCACCGTACTGCTCGTTAGGCAGCAACTTGTCCTGTACATCCGCCGGCAGCTTCAGGTGCTCGGCACGGATCGGCCGGGCATGCCCCTTGGCCAGGTTAATCTGCCCGGCATCGCTGAAGATGTATTCACGGGTCAGCTTGGCCGCGTTGGGGTGCTTGGCGTATTTGTTGATGACCGTGGTATAGCCGGAGATCACCGAGCCATCCGACGGGATCAGCACTTCAAAGCGCTTGGGGTCGATTTGCTCGCGGTAGCTCAGGCCGTTGAAGTCCCACACCACGCCCACTTCCACCTCGCCCTTCTCCAGGGTCTGGATGGTCGGGTTGGCCAGCGACAGGCGCTTTTGCTGGGCCAGTTTGGTGAACAGTTGCAGGCCCGGCGCCACGTTGTTTTCGTCGCCTTTGTAGGCGATGGCGGCGGCGAGCACGCCGTTGGCGGCCTGGGCGGCAGTGCCGACGTCACCAATGGCGACCTTGTACTTGCCTTTTTCCAGGTCATGCCAGGTTTTTGGGCGTTCCTCTTCCTTGACCAGGTCCTTGTTGATGATGAAGGCAATGGTGCCGGTATAGGCCAGCGCCCAGTGGCCGTCCTTGTCCTTGGCCCACTCCGGCACCTGGTCCCAGGTGCTGGGTTTGTACGGCTGGCTCACGCCCTTGGTCACGGCAATGGGGCCGAAGGCGGCGCCCACATCGCCGATGTCGGCGCTGGCGTTGTCCTTCTCGGCTTCGAACTTGGCAATTTCCTGGGCCGAGCTCATGTCGGTGTCGCTGTGCTTGAGGCCGTATTTGCTGGCCAGGTCTTCCCAGGTGCCTTTCCAGTTGGCCCAGGCATCGGGCATGCCCACGCTGTTGACAGTGCCTTCCTTGCGGGCGGCATCTTCCAGGGCCTTGAGGTCTTCGGCCATGGCCGAGGTACAGAACGCGATGGCCGAACCGAGCAGTGACGCCATGAACAACTTTTTCATCCGTAGCTCCTTGGGTGGGTGCCTTTAACCGATCGTTGTTATGAGTGAAGCCGTTGCCTGGAACCTTTGGTCTAGGTCAGCAAACCTTGAGCCAAGGTAGGCCGCTTGCGTGACAATTTGATGTAGGGAAGGGCCCGTCAAGGTGACGACGGGCTCCTGGCAATACAGCGTAGACCATGGTGAACCCGCGGTTTTGCGGGGCTGGCCCGATTCTGGCAGTAGCTTGTGGGCCGCCTTGTCACAGGATGTTCATCAGCCCTGCCTAGGCTTGCACTATTCTCCAAGTGCCCTGTTCTGGGGCTGGACTAGTCCAGATAGGTAACCTTTGATGCAGCCGATGCCACCGCGTGCGGTAACAGCCATCTGCCATGCCCTGCAGGAGCAGATCGAGCACGGCCTGTTGGCGCCGGGCGGCAAGTTGCCGGCCGAGCGCAAGCTGAGCGAGGTGTTCGACACCACGCGCATCACCCTGCGCGAGGCGCTGGCGCAGCTGGAGGCCCAGGGCATGATCTACCGCGAAGAGCGCCGCGGCTGGTTCGTCGCGCACCAGCGGCTGACCTACGACCTGATCGAGCGCAGTCACTTCCATGCCATGGTCCGCGACCAAGGGCGTGTGGCCAGTACCGAACTCCTGTCGGCACGGCTGCAGCCGGCCTCGGCGGCTATCTGTGCGCGTTTGCAGCTACCGGCGTTGTCCAGTGTGGTGCGCATTTGCCGGTTACGGCGGATTGACGGGCGGGCAGTGCTGTATGCCGAGCACTATCTGAATCCCAGGTATTTCCCGGACATTCTCGAACAGGACCTGGCGCAGTCGCTGACCGAGATTTATGGGCGGGTGTATGGCATCCGGTATGGGCAGGTGTGCTTCGAGATTTTGCCGACGGCGTTGCCTGTGGAGGCGGCAGGGGCGTTGAAGGTGTCGGTGGGCAGCCCGGGGTTGCACATCACCCGGGTCAACAGCGACCAGCATGGGCATCTGATCGACTGTGACCTGGAGTATTGGCGGCATGATGCCATCCGCATTCGTGCCCAAGCCGGTTGATTTTGGATTCTGGGGCTGCTTTGCAGCCCATCGCCGGCAAGCCAGCTCCCACCTTGACTGCATTGGCTTCACGCCCTGTGCAGTACCTGTAGGAGCTGGCTTGCCGGCGATAGGGCCCTAACTGGAGGAACCTGCCTCCGTCATGCCTCCACCCCCGGCGGTCACCACCTGTACCGACAACCGCGGCGTCGCCAGGTCCAGCCCGGCCTCATCCAGCTGCCGCTTCAGCGCCAGGTTGAATGCCCGCGACACTTCCCACTGCTTGATCGGCGCGGTCTTGAACCGTGCCCGCAAGATCGCCGACCCCGACTCGAAACTCTCCACCCCCTGCAGCTCCAGCGGCGACCAGATGTTGCGGCGCATCAACGGGTCGTTGCGCAGCTTTTGCCCGACCTCACGAATCAGGGTGATCGCCCGGTCAATGCTCATGTTGTGCGGGATGGCCACACGGAAGATGGCGTAGCCAAACTCCCGAGAGTAGTTCTTGATGCTCTTGATCTCGCTGAACGGGATGGTGTGCACGATGCCGTCGATGTCTCGCAGGCGTACGGTACGGATGGTCAGCCCCTCGACCGTGCCCAGGTGCCCGCCCACGTCCACGTAGTCGTCGATGGCCAGCGAGTCTTCGATGATGATGAACAACCCGGTGATCAGATCGGCCACCAGCGATTGCGCACCAAAGCCGATGGCCAGGCCGATCACACCGGCACCGGCCAGCAGCGGGGTAACGTTCATGCCCATGTTGGCCAGGGCGACGATCACCGCAATGATGAAGATGACCACGAACAGCACGTTGCGGATCAACGGCATCATGGTTTGTGCGCGGGCGTTGGCCAGGCCCCGGCGCGAACGCACCAGGGCGTGGTGCACGGCGGTGTCGGCAAGGATCCACACCAGCCAGGCGACGATCAGCGTGCCGGCCAGGCCCAGCAGGCGCAGGCTGACTTCGTGGCCATCGCCTTCGGCAAAGCCGATCATCGACAGGCCCCACACCCGCAGCCCCAGCTCGATGAACACCAGCCAGATGAACAGGTGCACCAGCAGGTAGCCGAAGTTGCGCAGGCGTTCGGCATACACCGCCTGGCGCTTGTTGGCGCGCTTGGGGTTGGCCGCGTGGCGGCGCACCAGGCCGTTGAGCACCATGCAAACCACCACCAGCACCGTGCACATCAGCGACTGGCGCAGGGCGGTGCTGGTGTCGCCGGCCGAGACGAAGGTGGCGAACAGCGAGATGGCCACCAGGATCAGCGCCGGGATGAACCAGAAGCTGCCGAGGATCTCGATGGTGTCGCTGAGGGTTCGCCGGGTCAGGCGACGCGCCAGCGGCTGGTTGCGGATCAGGTGGGCTATCGGGCGGCGGAAGCGCAGGATGAACAGCCCGGTGCACAGCGCGGCGATAACGTTGGCCAGGGTCGCCAGGGCATGGGCCAGGTGGGTGCCCAGTGCCACCAGCATGCGCGGGTCGCTCATGGCCTCGCCAAACGCTGCGAAGCTGCCGATCAGCCACAGCGGGCGGAATGCCTGGTGCCGCAGGATATGCAGGGCGCGGTGGCGGTGCGGGCCGTCGAGCAGCGAGAAGGCGATCACGCAGATGGCCGAGAAGCAGGTGCCGACGACCAGTGCGTAGGCCAGCACCATGGCCAGCGATTTACCCAGCGACGGCGGCAGCACAAAGCTCAGGTACACGGTGAACACCAGCGCCACCAGCCATGGGCCGAGCTTGCGCAGGGCAAAGCGCACCAGGTCCCAGGTACGCGGGTGCTGCGGCAGTTCTTCGCTCAGGCCAAAGCGCAGGCGGATGCGGTGGCCGACCCAGTTGAAGGCGTAGGCCAGCACGCTCCACACGGCAATGACGGCGGCAAAGCCGAACAGGATCGCCGGCCACTGGTGCACCGGCACTATCAGTTCGCTCAGTTCGGCCTGGGCTTGGTCGATTTCCGCAGCCCAGCGGTGGAATGGGCTGGCATCGCCGCTGAACTGTTGTTCGAAATCATGCAGCGCGCCGCCGATCAGGCCAAGCACGCCCTGTTCCACGCTGGGCTGCGATTGTTTGGTAGCGTCGCGCAGCTTTTTAAGATCGGCCAGCAGCTTGGCGCGCTGCTGGTCGTTTTCCAGGTTTTTGATCACTTCGTCCAGCGACTTGCCCAGCGGCTCGGTGGCCTCCGGTTGCGCGGGCGCACTGCCGCCCAGCAGGCCGGGCAGGCCCGCTGCCTGTACCGGAGTGATGAACAGCAGCAGGAGAAGGAACAGGTAACGCAGGAGGGCAGGCACGGGCAAATCTACCTCAGGTCAAACGATTGACCGAGTGTAGAGGTTTATGTCGGCAGTTTCTCGAGGATCTTCCAGCAGGTGAGGCCGAAGATGCCCAAGGTGCCGATCCACATCATCAGCACACCAATATTGCGCTCGCGCATGCTGAAGCCGATGGTCAGCAGCATCAGGAACAGGAACACCGGCACGAACAGGGACAGAAACGGGGACATGGACAGCAATCCTTTTGCAGTGGGGCCATGTATCAAGCATAGCGCTTGGCAAGCGAGGCGGGATTGACCTTGAGCAGGCCCGGCCTCTTCGCGGGCTTGCCCGCTCCCACAGGGTCAGCGCAGTTCCCGAAGGTTGTGCGGTCCCTGTGGGAGCGGGCGAGCCCGCGAAGAGGCCGGGCCTGCTTACATCAAGGCAGCTCGCGGCTACGGTAGAAGGCAGTCAGCACCTTCACCAGGTGTGCCAGGTCATGGCTGCCGCACAGCTCACGAATGGAATGCATGGCAAAGGTCGGCAAACCGATATCCACTGTGCGCACGCCCAGGTGGCTGGCTGTGATCGGCCCGATGGTCGAGCCACAGCCCATGTCGCTGCGCACCACAAAGCTTTGCACCGGCACTTCCTCGGCCATGCACAGGTGGCGGAAGAAACCGGCGGTTTCGCTGTTGGTGGCGTAGCGCTGGTTGTTGTTCACCTTGATCACCGGCCCGGCGTTGAGCTTGGGCCCGTGGTTGCCATCGTGCCTGTCGGCGTAGTTGGGGTGCACGCCGTGGGCGTTGTCGGCCGACACCATCAGCGAGCGCTGGATTGTGCGCACGTAGGCGTCGCCATCGGGCAGCAGGCGCTGCAGGGTCTGCTCGAGCATCGGGCCGTCGGCGCCGCAGGCCGAGCTGCTGCCGACTTCTTCGTGGTCGTTGCACACCAGCACGCTGGTTTCATCGCTGTCGGCGGCCAGCAGGGCTTGCAGGCCGGCATAGCACGACAGCAGGTTGTCCAGGCGGGCCCCAGCGATGAAGTCGCCGTTCAGACCGACCAGCGCGGCGTCCTGGGTGTCGTAGAAGCTCAGTTCGTAATCCAGCACCACGTCGGCGATCAGCTCGTGCTCGCGGGCCAGTTGCTCGGTAAGCAGGGCGCGGAAGTCGATGCGTTCGTCACCCGCTACCTGGGCCAGGATGGGCGGCAGCTCGTGCTGCGGGTTGATCGCCCAGCCTTCATTGGCGGTGCGGTTCAGGTGGATGGCCAGGTTGGGGATGATCGCGATCGGCAGCTTGAAATCGATCAGCTGGCTTTCAACCTTGCCGTCACGGCGGTAGGTGACGCGGCCGGCCAGCGAAAGGTCGCGGTCGAACCACGGCGCCAGCAAGGCGCCGCCATACACTTCCACACCCAGTTGCAGGAAGCCCTGGCGCTGCAGCTCGGGCTGCGGCTTGACGCGCAGGCACGGGCTGTCGGTGTGGGCGCCGACCATGCGGATACCGTTCAGCAACGGTGCCTGCTTGCCCAGTTTGATGGCGATGATCGACGAGTCGTTGCGGGTGACGTAGTAGCGGCCACCAGGCACGGTGGCCCAGCTGTCGCGCTCGTCCAGGCGCTGGTAGCCGGCGGCTTCCAGGCGCTGGGCCAGGCTGGCGGTGGCGTGGAAGGGCGTGGGGGAGGCCTTGAGGAAGTCGATAAGGCCGGTATTCAGTGCGTCGCGCATAGCTCACTCCAGACAGCAGTGGCGCGAGTTTAACGCACAATGTCGACAATTTGTGTCTGCATTACACCCTGTAAGAGCAGCCTTGTGCTGCGAAGAGGCCAGTCCCAACAACACAGATAGAGGTTGTTCGCACCGGCCTCTTCGCAGCGCAAGGCTGCTCCTACAGGGGGATGAGGTGCGGCTTAGAAGGGCGCAGGGCACTCGAACTTCAACCGCTCGCCGGACACCGGGTGGGTGAAGCTCAACATGGAGGCATGCAGGCACAGCCGCTCATGGGCTGCCAGCGCTTCGGGGTTGGCATACAGCCGGTCACCCAGCAGCGGGTGGCCGATCGACAGCATGTGCACGCGCAACTGGTGCGAGCGCCCGGTAATCGGCGTCAGCTCAACCCGGCAGTGGTCACCGCAACGCTCGACGATACGCCAGAACGTCAGCGCATGTTTGCCCTGCTCGTGGTCCACCACATGCCGTGGCTTGGTGGGTGGGTCGTAGCGCAGCGGCAGGTCGATACTGCCGCTGTCCAGTGCCGGTTGGCCCCAGCACAGTGCGGTGTAGGCCTTTTCGGTTTCGCGGTCGTGGAACTGGCGCGACAGCTCGCGGTGGCTGTCGGCATCGCGGGCCAGCAGGATGATGCCGGAGGTTTCCCAGTCCAGGCGGTGCACGATCAACGCGTCGGGGTAGCCGTTTTCCTGCAGGCGGGTGATCAGGCAGTCCTTGTTGTCCTCGGCGCGGCCAGGCACCGACAGCAGCAGGGTCGGTTTGTTGATCACCAGGATGGCGGCGTCTTCGTGCAGGATCTGGATATTGGACAGCGGCATTGCGTGGTCTCAGTTAAATCGGGAGAAAAAAGCGGGGCCGCTCTGCGGCCCATTGGCGGCACAAGCCCGCTCCTACAGGGGAACGCGATCCCTTGTAGGAGCGGCCTTGTGCCGCGAATGGGCTGCAAAGCAGCCCCAGCTTTCAGCCAGATCAGCGATCCGGCAGGGTAATGTTCAGCTCCAGAATCGAGCAGCTGCCCTGGTTTTCCAGCTCGATATGCACGTCATCGTTGCCGATGTTCACATACTTGCGGATTACTTCCAGCAGTTCTTTCTGCAGCGCCGGCAGGTAGTCCGGCTCGCTGCGTTGGCCGCGCTCGTGCGCCACGATGATCTGTAGACGCTCTTTCGCTACCGACGCGCTGGTCTGTTTCTGTCTGCCACGAAAGAAGTCAAAAAGGTTCATGGTTTACTTGCCTCCAAACAGGCGCGCGAAGAATCCTTGCTTCGGCACTTCAACAAAACGCAGGGGTTTGTCTTTCCCCAGCAGGCGGTCGACGGTGTCGCTGTACGCCTGGCCAGCATCGCTCTGGTCGTCGAGGATGACCGGGATACCTTGGTTGGAGGCCTTGAGCACAGCCTGGGACTCAGGGATTACGCCCTTGAGCTTGATCGCCAGGATGTCGGTGACGTCATCGATGCTCAGCATTTCGCCGTTGACGACGCGCTCTGGGTTGTAGCGAGTGATCAGCAGGTGTTCCTTGATCGGCTCTTCACCGTTTTCGGAGCGGCGCGATTTGCTCGACAGAATGCCCAGCATGCGGTCCGAGTCACGTACCGAAGAAACCTCAGGGTTGGTCACCACGATAGCTTCATCGGCGAAGTACATCGCCAGGTGGGCACCTTTTTCGATACCGGCCGGCGAGTCGCAGATCACGTATTCGAAATCTTCTTTCAACGCCATCAGCACCTTCTCGACGCCTTCCAGGGTCAGCGCGTCTTTATCGCGGGTCTGGCTGGCGGCAAGTACATACAGGTTCTCGAGGCGCTTGTCCTTGATCAGGGCCTGCTGCAGGTTGGCTTCTTCGTTGACTACGTTGACGAAGTCGTACACCACGCGGCGCTCGCAGCCCATGATCAGGTCGAGGTTACGCAGGCCCACGTCGAAGTCGACGATGACGGTCTTGTGGCCACGCAGTGCGAGGCCGGTACCAATGGCGGCGCTGGTGGTGGTCTTGCCCACACCCCCCTTGCCGGAAGTAACCACGAGAATCTTGGCCAAGGTGTTTCACCCCTAAAATAAGTCGGGACACGTGTCCCGGCAAAAAGCAAAAAAACGGCAACAGTTAAAAAAGTTGCTCTGAAAATGACGGCAAGTATCCGTTAAAGACGGGTGATGTTCAACACATCACCGGACAGGCTGACTTGCACACCGGTGCCCCACAGGGGGTCGCGGCGCAGGTCTTCGCAAACCTTGTACTGGCCGGCGATGGAGACCATTTCGGCGGTCATCTGCTGGCAGAAGATCCGCGCCTTGGTATTGCCTTTGATGCCGGCCAGGGCCCGGCCGCGCATGGCGCCGTACACATGGATGTTGCCATCGGCCAGAAGTTCCGCGCCCGGGCTGACCGAGGCGGTAACGATCAGGTCGCCACCTTGAGCATAGATCTGCTGGCCGCCGCGCACCGGCGCGGTAATGATTCGGGTCGGGCGCACCTCGGGCTCGGGGGCGGGTGGTGGCGCGGGGGCCGGCTCGGGCTTGCGCACGACCTCGGGCTCGGGCTCCAGCGGCCGCTCGCGGGCACCGGATGGCGGCAGCACAGGCAGGTCGATGGCGATGGCGGCGGCGATGTCCTCGATGCGGTTGGCGCGGATGGCCAGGGTACGCAGGCCATGGTGGCGGCAGATGCGCATCAAGCCTGGCAGGTCAATTGCCCCTTCGCCGGCCGGCAGCTTGTCCAGCGCCAGCACCAGTGGCGTATTGCTGAAGAAGTTCGGTGCCTGGGCGACTTTGGCCGCCAGCTGGCGGTCGAGGGCTTCAAGGTCATTGCGCGCCAGCTCCAGCACTGTGATGGCGAGCATGCTGCCCTTGAGCTGGAACACGGAGGCGGTGTCGGGTGTGTGGTTTGGGCTCATGGTCTGCATAGACGACTTGTTGCGAGAAAAGTGCCCTGATTTATAACGAGAACACCGGTTGCCCGCAACATACGCTGATCCGTTGTAGAATGCGCTGCCTTTGTCTTTCCGGAAGCTTCAATGGAACGCCCGCGTTTTCGTCCCTATTTCCTTCACCCAAAGTTCTGGGGCCTGTGGCTGGGCCTGGGCCTGCTGTGGCTGGTGGTCCAGTTGCCGTACCGGGTCCTGTTGAAAGCCGGTGCCGCGTTGGGGGCCGTGATGTATTGCTTTGCCGGCGAACGTCGGCGCATTGCCGCACGCAACCTTGAGCTGTGCTTCCCGGAGCTGTCGGTCGACGAACGGCGGCGTTTGCTCAAGGCCAACTTCGCCTCTACCGGTATCGCCTTCTTCGAAATGGCCATGAGCTGGTGGTGGCCCAAGGCCAGGCTGGCGCGCCTGGCCCATATCGAGGGGCTGGAGCACCTGCAGGCCGCCCAGCAGGCGGGGCAGGGCGCCATCCTCATGGCCGTGCACTTCACCACCCTGGAAATCGGCGCCGCCCTGCTGGGCCAGCAGCACACCATCGACGGCATGTACCGCGAGCACGGCAATGCGCTGTTCGACTTCATTCAGCGCAGTGGCCGCGAGCGGCATAACCTCGACTCGCTGGCGGTGGAGCGCGAGGACGTGCGCGGCATGCTCAAGCTGCTGCGTTCGGGCCGGGCGATCTGGTACGCACCGGACCAGGACTACGGCGCCAAGCAGAGCATTTTCGTGCCGCTGTTCGGCATCCCGGCGGCAACGGTCACCGCAACCACCAAGTTCGCCCGGCTGGGCAAGGCGCAGGTGATTCCGTTCACCCAGAAGCGCCTGGAGGATGGCAGCGGCTATCGTCTGGTAATCCACCCGCCGCTGGCGGACTTCCCCGGCGAAAGCGAAGAGGCCGACTGCCTGCGCATCAACCAGTGGGTCGAGCGTGTGTTGCGCGAGTGCCCCGAGCAGTACCTGTGGGCGCACCGCCGGTTCAAGTCACGGCCCGAGGGTGCGCCGCGGCTGTATGACAAGAAAAAGCGCTGAACTGATTTTACCTGTGCCGGCCTCTTCGCGGGCTTGCCCGCTCCCACAGGCTCGCTACAGGCCCTGGCATTGTGCGGACCTGTGGGAGCGGGCAAGCCCGCGAAGAGGCCGGGCCTGAAAACAGCTGATCCAGGAAGGAAGCGATGGCCCCACCCCCGGTAACCGGTCTTATCCTTTCTGGCGGCGGCGCCCGCGCCGCCTATCAGGTCGGCGTATTGGCCGGCATCGCCGAGCTGCTGCCCGCCGGCGCACATAATCCGTTCCCGGTCATTGTCGGCACCTCTGCCGGTGCCATCAATGCCGTCACCCTGGCCAGCGGCGCCACTCACTTCAACGACGCCGTGCAGCGGCTTACCGCCTTCTGGCAGAACTTTCGCAGCCATCTGGTCATCCGCAGTGACTGGCCCGGCGTTGTCCGCCAGGCCAGCCGTTTCGTCGGCCACAGCCTGCTCGGCTTGGGCGGCCAGGCGCCGGTGGCGCTGCTGGACAGCAGCCCGTTGCGCAGCCTGCTAAAGGCACACCTGAATCTGGATGGCATCACCCATTCCCTGGCCGCCGAGCAGTTACACGCGGTGGCAGTCACCGCCTTTGGCTACGAGTCCGGCCAGGCGGTCACCTTCTACCAGGGGCGTGGCACCATCGAAGCCTGGCTGCGCCACCGCCGAATCGGCGTGCCCACGCCATTGACCATTGACCACCTGCTGGCCAGTGCGGCCATTCCGCTGCTGTTTGCCCCAGTGCAACTGGGCGACGAATTTTACGGTGACGGCGCGGTGCGCCAGTCGGCGCCGATCAGCCCAGCCCTGCACCTGGGCGCCAGCCGGGTGCTGGTGGTGGGGGTCAGTGGTAACCCGCAGCGGCCAGCGCCGCCCTTGCCTACCCGGCGGGTGTTCAGGGGGCAGCAGCCGAGCCTGGCGCAGATCGGTGGGCACTTGCTCAACAGCACGTTCATTGACAGCCTGGAAGACGACATAGAATTGCTGCAGCGGCTCAACCACCTGAGCCGGCTGCTGCCGGCGCACCTGGATGCCCGGCGCCTGGGGCTGGCGCCAGTCGAGGTGCTGGTAGTCGCCCCCAGCCAGCCGTTAGACGAGATCGCCGCCCGGCACCGGCGTGAGCTGCCGGCGGCGTTGCGCCTGTTCCTGCGTGGGCCGGGGGCGACGCGCACCAGCGGGGCGGGGGTGTTGAGCTATCTGCTGTTCGAGGCCAGCTATTGCAGTGAACTGATCGAACTGGGGCGCAAGGATGCCTTGGCCAAGAAGCGGGAGCTGTGCCAGTTCCTGGGAATTTGATGTTGCCTGTACCGGCCTCATCGCCGGCAAGCCAGCTCCCACAGGATTACCACAGCCTTGGGCATTGTGCGGACCTGTGGGAGCTGGCTTGCCGGCGATTGGGCCGAAGCAGGTTTACTCGGCTATCTGCAACTTGCGCGCCTGGGTATACACATACCGCACCTTCTCATACTCGAACGGCGAGTTCAGCTGGCCATAGCGGAAGTTGGTGGTATAGCGCTTGTCCACCACACGCAGGGCAAAAATTTCCGGGTGGTCGGTGCTGGCTTCGGCCACGTTCAGGTAGTTGACCGCCTGCTCGCCCGCATAGTCCACCACCAGCCCGGTGGTGTCGCGCAGGTTCGATGGCCCCAGCACCGGCAGCATCAGGTACGGCCCCTCCGGTACGCCATAGAAGCCCAGGGTCTGGCCAAAGTCTTCACTCTGGCGTGGCAGGCCCATGCTGGTCGCCGGGTCCCATAGCCCACCCACCCCGATCAGGGTGTTGAACATCAGCCGCGCCGTGATCTCGGCCGAACGCTTGGCCTTGAGCTGCAACACGCTGTTGAACAGGTTTGGCACATCGCCCAGGTTGTTGAAGAAGTTGCTCACCCCTGTGCGCACGAAGCGCGGGGTGACGTACTGGTAACCACTCACCAGGGGCAACAGCACCCATTGATCCAGCCGGTAGTTGAAGTGATAGACGCGCCGGTTGATCGACTCCAGCGGGTCATACACGTTCAGCGCTTCCAGGGTTGAGCGCTCGAACTCGCGCTGGTCCAGCCCCGGGTTGAATTTCAGCTCGCGCAGTGGGTCGATGAAGCCATCGGATTCAGGCACCAGCGGCGCGGTACCGGTCACCTGCGGATCGGCCTCGACCACGCTGGCCCGGGGGGCGGTTTCGGCGGCCAGGGTGTGGCCGGCAGCAAGCAGGGCAGTGGCGAAGAGGAGTTTGTTAACCACGGAAGAACTCCAGCATGGCGTCACTGTTGACGCGGTAGTTGAGGTTGCCGCAATGGCCGCCATGGGGGTAGAGGGTAAGCCGCTCACCGAACACCTTGCGCAGGAAACCGATGTCGCCCGGGCCGAGAATGACGTCGTCGGCGTTGTGCATCACGGCGATCTTGTCACTGCCGCGCAGGTAGTCTTCCAGGGCATACAGGCTGACCTGGTTGACCAGCTGCAGGATGCTGTTGCCGTCGGTGCGGGCGCGCCACATCGGGATCACCTGTTCGGTCATGTAGCAGTCGAAGTCGCACTGCAGGGCGCGCTTGAAGAACGGCGTGAGGCTGCTACCTTCGGTGATCGGGAACTTCGGCGGAATGATCAGGCCGCGGCGGTTGATCAGGTCTGAAGTGAAGGCAATGTCGGCTGCCGAGAAACGGAACGAAGTACCGATCAGCATGGCCATCTGTTCGTTGGACAGGTGCTGTTTGGACTGCTGGAAGTCATACAGCAGGGCGTCGTTCAGGTCGATGTAGCCTTTGTCCTGGAAGTACCGCGTCAACTTGGTCAGCATCAGCTCATAGAAGGTGGTGCTGCGGTCGATGCCCTTGACCTGGGTTTGCACCAGCTTGTCGAGGTTGTTGATCGAGGTGTACAGGTTGACCGGTGGGTTCAGCAGCAGCACACGCTTGAAGTTGAAGCTGCGGCGGGTTTCGTCCAGGTGGCTGACGAAAGCGGCATCGAGTGCACCCAGGCTGTAGCCGGTGAGGTAGAACTCGCTGACCGGCAGACGTGGGTGTTGGGCGCGCACGGCCTGCATGACCCGGTACATGTCTTCGGCGTCTTCCTGGCTGACGCCGGGGGTGGCAAAGCGCGAGGCGGCACTCATGAAGTCGTAGCTGGTGGGCGATGACAGTTGCACCACGTGGAAGCCGCCCTGGTAGAACAGCTTCTTCAGGTATTCATTGATGCTGCTGCTGTACGGCGCACCAGTGCCGGCGATGATGAAGATCAGCGGCGCCTCGTGATCCTGGCGGGCCAGGCGGTACTTGAGCTTTTTCACCGCCCAGAAATTATCGGGCAAGGTGAACTCACGCTCCGGGCGCAGGTTCAGGCTGTAGTCCGACTGGCTGATTTCATCGTCGCTGGGCAGGGTCGGGCGCTGGTCCGGCGGCGTGGTGGCGATAGTCGCCTCGAACGGGTTGGTCAAGGGGTAGCCGTAGCTGGCAGCGTCGATATCCCGCGCTGAAGCGGCCACCGCCATGAGCAGGCTACCGAGCACGGCAGCGAGGCGCAAAGATCGAAGCATGTAATCCCCCAAAAGAACGCAAGGTCGAGCAGTGTGCAGGCTAGGACCACATGCAACCGGGCAAAGTTGCCAGTCGCGGTGGCCTTTGGTGTGCTTGTTATCTGCAACATAGCTGCAGGGTTGGGATTTTGCCTTACAACCGGGCATAAGCGATCATGGATGCTTTCGATTACCGCTATTGGAGAACAGGATGTCTCGTTCGCTGCCGGCTGCGCTGCTGGTGCTGTTTCTGGGGCTGTGGCTCGCTGCCAGCTATGGCGTGCGCTATGTGCTGATGGAGGATGGTCAGTGGGTTGGGCTGTGCACGGTGCCAGCGGCGTACTGGCAGTGCGAGGTGCGCTCGCTGCTGGGGCTGGGCATTCACCATCAGGTGCTGGCCTGGAGCGGGCTGGGCCTGGCGCTGCTGGCGCAGTTCGTGCCCGCGCGGGCCGGCTGGTGGCTGGCGGTGTTGGCATTGGTATTCGCGGTGCCGGCGCTGGTGCTGTATACCGCCAGCATTGCCGTGTTTGCGCTGGTGTTAGCGGGGTTGCGCCTTGTAAGAGCAGGTGAAGCTACCCGGCCCCTGTAGGAGCGGCCTTGTGTCGCGATGGGCCGCAGAGCGGCCCCGGCAATCTTCGCCACTCCCAGAATCCCGGGGCCGCTCTGCGGCCCATCGCGACACAAGGCCGCTCCTACAGGTAGGTGTGTTTTCAGGGTTTTTGAGTAAGTCGCAAGCTGCGCCACAATGCCGCTGTCATCAACACACTCACCACCGCCCAACCCCAGGCCTGCTGGTTTTCCAGCCCTTCCACGAACAACTGCGGCGCCACCCCGGCCCCGACAATAAACGCCAGCAACGCCACCTCCGCACGCCGTGCCCGCACCGGCCACAGCACATAGACCAGCGCCGGCAAGGCCAGCGCGGCGCTGGGGAAGCTGCGGTAGCGTGGGTCGAACACCATCGCCAGCATGCTCACCGCCGCAGCAAAGCCCGCCGCCAGCAACAGCCAGCCGGCACGCGCCTGCAGCCAGGCAAACCAACGCTCGCGCCAACCGGCCCGCTGCGCCAATGCCAGCAGCCCATGGGCCAGCACCAGCAGGTTCAGCCCCGCCAGCGCAACAGCCCACAGCCACTCCCCGGCAAAGCGTGCATGGGTGCGCATCAGCTCACCCCACAAGCCCAGGCAACCCGCGCCAAAGGCCGCCAGCAATGGCAGCAACAATGCCGCCTGCGGGCTGGCGGGCCGCCCGGCGAGCAACAACATGGCCGCCATCAACAGTGCACTGGCCAGCAGCCACTGTGGCCAGTACTGCAGGTTGCTCACCGGCCCTTCCAGTACGCCCTTGTCTTGCCGGTCGGCATCGTAGAGCCCCCAGTAACCGCCTACCGCCCCTTCATTGGCGCGCTTCCACGGCTGGTCAAACGCTTCGATCAGGTTGTAGTGCCAACCGTTGCTCTCGGCCATGGCCACAAAGCCACGGATGAACCGCGCCTCGTTGACCCGGCTGGGCACCGCGGTCTCGCGTTGGCGGCCTTCGCTGGGCCAGCCGGTTTCGCCAATCAGGATGTCTTTGGGCGCAAAGCGCGTGCCGAATACCCGGCGCACATCGGCCACGTGGGCCAGTGCATCGTCGATGCCGCGCGGGTCGTCTTCCCAGTAGGGCAGCAGGTGAATGGTCAAAAAGTCCACTGCTGGCGCCACCTGCGGGTGCTGCAGCCAGAACTCCCACACATCTGCGTAGGTCACCGGTACCTTCACCTGGCTTTTCACCCGGGCGATCAGCTTGGCCAGGTGCGTGCCGGTGACTTCCTTGCGCAGCAACGTCTCGTTGCCCACGATCACCGCGCTGACCACGTCGGGGTTGGCGTTGGCGGTGGCGATCAGCAGGTCGATTTCCCTGTCGGTGTCGGCCGGGTGAGCGTTGACCCAGGCGCCCAGCATCACTTTCAACCCATGCTTGCGGGCCAGCGCCGGGATTGCCTCAAGGCCGGTCATGGAATAGGTGCGGATGCACTGGAATCGCTCAGCCAGCAAGGCAAGGTCGGCGTCCATGCGTGCCGGGCGCAGGCGAAACGGCTGGTCGTAGGGCGACTGGTCCTTGTCGAACGGCGTGTAGGACGCACATTGCAACTTGTGCGTCGGGCTGGCCGCATCGGGCAGGTGCACCGGCTTGCCAAGCCCGTACCAGAGCCCGGCGAGCCCGAGCAGGGCCAACAGGCAGGCAAGCAGGTAAAGCGGCAGCAACAGGCGGGCAGAACTGGGCATCGGGCGGTCCATCGTCAGGCGCAAAAGGGTAGATAGTAGCCCGGCGCCAAAGCTTTGGCATGCAAGGATCGCGCAGGCGGGTGTAGGCTGATGACGTTAATGGCACAGTGCTGTCGCATATGGGGCGGGTGCAGGTCGCAGCTGGATCAGGTCGACCTGTGTTGCAGGAAGATGATGCAATCTCCAAGACCTGACGAGGGGATGCTTTGATGGCAACTTTGAAAAAAATGCGACGTTTCCTGGGTGTGGGCACCGCCCTGGTAATGGCCATGAGCGCTGCACAGGCAATGGCTAAAGAAGTAAGCATTGGTTACGTGGATGGTTGGGCCGACAGCGTGGCGACCACCAACGTGGCCGCCGAAGTGATCAAGCAAAAGCTCGGCTACGACGTGAAGTTGCAGGCCGTGGCCACGGGGATCATGTGGCAGGGTGTGGCAACCGGCAAGCTCGATGCCATGTTGTCGGCCTGGTTGCCGGTGACCCATGGTGAGTACTGGGCCAAGAACAAGGACAACGTGGTCGACTACGGCGCCAACTTCAAGGACGCCAAGATCGGCCTGATCGTGCCCGAATACGTCAAGGCGGCGAGCATTGCCGACCTCAAGACCGATAGCACCTTCAAGCAGAAGATTGTCGGCATCGACGCAGGCTCCGGCGTGATGCTCAAGACCGACCAGGCGATCAAGGACTACGACCTGACCGGCTACAAGTTGCAGGCCAGTTCGGGCGCGGCGATGACGGCGGAGCTGGGCCGTGCCTACGCCAAGCAGCAGTCGATTGCAGTGACCGGCTGGGTCCCGCACTGGATGTTCGCCAAGTGGAAGCTCAAGTTCCTCGAAGACCCGAAAGGGGTGTATGGCGCCGCAGAAACCGTGAACAGCATCGGCAGCAAGGAACTGGCCACCAAGGCACCGGAAGTGGCGGAGTTCCTGAAAAAGTTCAGCTGGCAGTCCAAGGACGAGATTGGCGAGGTGATGCTGGCGATCCAGGAAGGGGCCAAGCCTGAAGCGGCGGCCAAGGATTGGGTAGCCAAGCACCCTGATCGTGTGAAGGAGTGGACTGGCAAGTAATCACTCTCAAGGGCCAGTTCAGCTTGTTCGCGGGCTCGCCCGCTCCCACAGGGACATCACTGCCCTCAGGCCTTGTGATGCCCCTGTGGAAGCGGGCGACCCCGCGAATGGGCCCTGACTTTGTTACGCAATCGGTAAAACACCGTTGCATCTAAGACTAAGGTCGTCTGGTTGCCGTCCAACAGCCGCATAAAGTAAGGGTGTGGGTTTTATCCCCTACCTGTGCTGCTAGGACAAAAACAATGAACGACAGCATTTACCTCTCGATACAAAACAGCCCCCGTTTCAAGGAGCTGGTGACCAAACGCGAACGGTTCGCCTGGATTCTCTCGGCGATCATGCTCGGCCTGTATTGCGGCTTCATCCTCCTGATCGCCTACGGTCCTCATCTGCTGGGCGCCAAGCTCAGCCCTGAGTCGTCGATTACCTGGGGCATTCCCCTGGGCGTCGGCCTGATCGTTTCGGCATTTGTCCTGACCGCCATCTACGTACGCCGCGCCAACGGCGAATTCGATGAGCTGAACAAGGCCATCCTCAAGGAGGCGCAACAATGATTCGCCACGCCAAAGCCCTGGCCGTACTGGCCTGCGGAGCCTTTGCACCCGCCGTGTGGGCAGCCGATGCCCTGACCGGCGAGGTGCAGAAACAGCCGCTGAACGTTGCCGCGATCGCCATGTTCGTGGCCTTCGTCGCCTTCACCCTCGGTATCACCTACTGGGCCTCCAAACGCAACAAGTCGGCGGCGGACTACTACGCTGCCGGTGGCAAGATCACCGGTTTCCAGAACGGCCTGGCGATTGCCGGCGACTACATGTCGGCTGCATCGTTCCTGGGTATTTCCGCGCTGGTGTTCACCTCTGGCTACGACGGCCTGATCTACTCGATCGGCTTTTTGGTCGGCTGGCCCATCATCCTCTTCCTGATCGCCGAACGCCTGCGCAACCTGGGCAAGTACACCTTTGCCGACGTGGCCTCGTACCGCCTCGGGCAGAAGGAAATCCGTACCCTGTCGGCCTCCGGTTCGCTGGTGGTGGTGGCGTTCTACCTGATCGCGCAAATGGTCGGTGCCGGTAAGCTGATCGAACTGCTGTTCGGCCTGGACTACCACGTCGCGGTGATCCTGGTGGGTATCCTGATGTGCCTGTATGTGCTGTTCGGCGGCATGCTGGCTACCACCTGGGTACAGATCATCAAGGCCGTGCTGCTGCTGTCCGGTGCCAGCTTCATGGCACTGATGGTGATGAAGCACGTAGGCTTCGACTTCAACACCCTGTTCTCGGAAGCGATCAAGGTGCACAGCAAGGGTGAGGCGATCATGAGCCCGGGCGGCCTGGTCAAGGACCCGATCTCGGCCTTCTCGCTGGGCCTGGCACTGATGTTCGGTACCGCCGGCCTGCCTCACATCCTGATGCGCTTCTTCACCGTCAGTGACGCCAAGGAAGCGCGCAAGAGCGTGCTGTACGCCACCGGCTTCATCGGCTACTTCTACATCCTCACCTTCATTATCGGCTTTGGCGCGATCCTGCTGGTCAGCACCAACCCGGACTTCAAGGACGCCGCCGGCGCCCTGTTGGGCGGCAACAACATGGCAGCGGTGCACCTGGCCGATGCCGTGGGTGGCAGCATCTTCCTCGGCTTCATTTCGGCAGTGGCATTCGCCACCATCCTGGCGGTGGTTGCCGGCCTGACCCTGGCCGGTGCCTCGGCGGTGTCCCACGACCTTTACGCCAGCGTATGGCGCAAGGGCAAGGCCAACGACAAGGACGAGATCCGCGTGTCGAAGATCACCACCATCGCCTTGGGCGTGCTGGCGATCGGCCTGGGCATCCTGTTCGAGAAGCAGAACATCGCCTTCATGGTCGGCCTGGCGTTCTCCATCGCCGCCAGCTGCAACTTCCCTGTGCTGCTGCTTTCGATGTACTGGAAGAAACTGACCACCCGCGGCGCCATGATCGGCGGCTGGCTGGGCCTGGTGAGCGCGGTGACGCTGATGATCCTCGGCCCGACCATCTGGGTGCAGATCCTCGGCCACGAGAAGCCGATCTATCCGTACGAGTACCCGGCGCTGTTCTCGATGGCCATTGCCTTCGTCAGCATCTGGTTCTTCTCGGTCACTGACAAGTCCAAGGCTGCCGACGACGAGCGTGCGCTGTTCTACCCGCAGTTCGTGCGTTCGCAGACTGGCCTGGGTGCCAGCGGGGCGGTTTCCCACTAACGCTTTGGCGCAGTAACACAACGCCCCGCCAGCCGGGGCGTTGTGCATTGTGCAGTGTCAATTTGCGTGCGCTCGGAAATTTCCGAGGCTCGCTCGGAAGCATCCTGGTTATCCCGTCGCACACTTCCCCAATACTTCTCCTCCCCTGCCGGGCTCACCCCGGCAGGCCTGTTTACCTTCAAGGAGAATCTATTCGTGAAACGCACGTTACTTGCCCTTCCCCTGGCCCTGTTGTTCGTGGGCGCCGCCCATGCCGTCGACCCGATCGAGAAACAGGTGCAAATTGTCGCCCAGGTGCCGACCGATGCCTTCTATGTCGAGCCGGTAGGTGGCAACTGGATGAACGATCCGCAGGAAATGGCCTGGAACTCCTTTCAAGGCAAGCTCGACCCGATCCGCAAGCAACTGCAGGTCAAGAGCACCATCGGCCCGATCAGTGCCTATTTGGTTTCTCCGGCAGTGATCGCCAGCGGCGTCAACAACATCGGCCTGAACGTCACGGTCGGCGACACCGTGCTGCAAACCGTCCCGGCCGAGGTGGTCAACGCCGCCCAGGCGGCACCAGGCGCAGTCATCGGTTTCCATGTCGAAGCCCAGCCTGCACCTCCTGCGGGTTATGAGCCGGGCAACTACCAAGGCCTGGTCAGCATGGTCTTCGAAACCGCCGCCCCTTAATACTTCGGTCATCCACAGTGCCTGCCCTGGCCCTCGCCCGTGACGAGGGGGGGCAGGTCATGCCTGCAAGCGATCCCCATGTCCCGACAATCCTCCAATGCCGCCTTGCGCTGCTGGCTACCCCTGGCTGCCAGCATGGCCCTGTGGGCCGGCATGTGCCACGGCGCGGGCAGCGCCCTGGGGCCGGTCAAGGGCCTGCCGCGCGAATTCGAGGCGCATTTCTTCGATGTCCCCCTGGCCGTGCGGGTTGACCTGGACGGCCGCTACCTCGGTGATGCCATGGTAGTGCTCAGCCGTGACCAGCGGGTGCTGTTGCTGGAATTCACCGAGACTTTCGACAGCCGCGAACCCGAGAGCCTGCGTCGGCTCTGGCGCGAGCGCCTGGTCGATGGCCGCCCCCTGGGCGACTGTCAGGCAGCCTGCCCGGATGGCTTGCGAGCCATCCACTACAGCCTGGCCAACTCCCAGCTTTCGTTGCTGACCGACCGTGCCGAAGCGGTGGCCACTGCCGAACGTTTTCATCGCCTGCCAGAGCAGGGCAGCCATGGCCTGTTGCTGCGCAACCAGCTCAACCTGGTCAATGATGGTGTGGCTACCAGTGGCCGCTATGCCTTGCAGGGGCAGGGCAGTGTCGGCCAGTGGACGGCGCTGGCTGACGGCCAGCTCGACCGCGGCAGCGACAGCCGCGAGGGCACCCGTTACCGGGTCGACCAGCTGTACGGCGAGCGCCTGGTCGAGGACCATTTCTACCGCCTGGGGTACTTCACCCCCAGCGCCCAAGGCCTCACCCGCCAACCCCGGTTGATGGGCGCCAGCCCCGACACCACCGTGGGCCTGATGTTCGGCAGCAGCGACAGCCTGCTGATCGACAACGCCGCACCCAGTGCCACGCCCATTCATGTCACCCCTAACCGCCCGGCCGTGGCGGAGATCTACCGCAACGGCGTGCTGATCAACAGCCAACCGGTGCAACCCGGGCTGCAAACCCTCGATACCAAGGTGCTGCCCGGCGGCATCTACGAGGTCGAGGTGCGTCTGGTCGAGGATGGCCAGGTGAGCTCGCGCAGCCAGGCGTTTGTCTACAAGCCCGGCAACTGGCGCAGCACTGACGCGCCTTGGCGCTACAACCTGTACGTGGGGCGCCAGAGCAGCCAGCTCAGCAACTGGCAAGATACCCATGACGACAGCCTGGCCGCGGGTGTGCTGGCCAACTACCTGTTGCACCCCAGGGCAATTGTCGGCTTGTCCGCCCAGCGTCTCGACGATGCCATGCAATACGGCACGTCCCTGGACTGGGATGTGCGCGACCGGTTCAAGCTGTATGGCAACCTGTTCCAGGCTCAAGGCCACGGCAGCGGCTATGACCTTCAGCTGATCCATGCCTATGAGCGCGGCTCGCTGGTCGCCAGCCATAGCCGTAGCTGGCTGACCCGCAGCTACCCGGACCGTCGCGACGACGCGTCAACACGGCCGTTCCAGGCGCGCCAGACGCAATCTGCGTTGTCGCTCAGCCACCGTCTCGACCCCCGCAATACCGCCAGCGTGCGCCTGTCCCACAGCAGTGGCAGCGACGCAGGCACCGGCATTGACCTGGGCTGGGCCTACTACGGGCGCCTGCTTGGCTCCGATGCCAACTGGCGGCTGTCGCTGTTCGACCGGCCGGGCAACAGCGGCACCGGTGACGCACGCAGCCGCGGCGTCAACCTGAGCCTGAGCATGAGCCTGGGTGGCGGTGGCCGCCGCTTTTCCGCCAGCATTGGCAGCCGCACTTCACGTGATGGCGGGCGTGACCTCAACACGTCGCTGGGTTATCAGCAGGACGTCGAGCTTGGGCCGTTGCGCAGCGTCGGCGCCACCCTCAGCGCCGACCGTTATGGTGCGGGGCTGGGCGCCGACACCCAGTTCGAGAACCAGGCAATGCACGGTGACGCCTACCTGCTGCGCTCTTCTTACAACGGTGAGTTCACCGGCGGGCTGAACCTGGAAAGCCTGGTGGCGGTGGGCGCCGGCAAGGCGGCGGTGAGCGGCCAGTACATGACGCACCAGGCAGCGCTGATCGTTGATGTGGATACCGACATTGAAGACCTGAAGCTGCGTGCCGACGACGCGCTAGGTGTCGACCTGCACCCGGGACGCAACATTATCCCGGTCACGGCCTACAAGGCCGGTCACGTGCAGTTCGATTTCGAGGGGCACGCGGCCACTGCCGCCGTGATACAGCCGTCGAGCCTGGACTACCACCTGAACCGCGGCGGCATCGATTACCGCCAGGTGCGCGTACTGCGCACGGTCACCGTGCTGGGGCGGTTGCTCGATGGCCAGGGCCAGCCGCTGCGCGGAGCCCAGGTAATCAACCATGCCAGCCGCAGTGTCAGCGAAGCCGATGGCTTCTTCGCGGTGGAAATGAGCGAAGCGACGCCAACCCTGGAAATTCGTCAGCGTGGCCAGCCACTGTGCCTGTTGCGGCTGGACCTGGACGGCCTGACGCGTGAGGGCGAGGTGCTGCTGGCCGGCGACCAACCTTGCCTGCCCGAGGTTGCCGCGCGTTTTTAGTGTTTTTCAGAAATTGCCTACTGCTTTGATCGTGGCCGAATGGTTGCGCACAGCAATACCCTTAACCCAGTCATTCAGGGAGCTTTGCCGCATGAACATGCCCTCTCTTCTGGCCTTCGCCTTGTTGTCCCTACCACTGGCGGCTGTCGCCGCCCCCGAGCTCAACGTTGGCGGCTTGTACGATTACCTGGACGGCGACAAGAGCACGCTGCTCAAACGCGTGCGCAACAGCGGTGACACTACGGCGTTCGTCAAGGTCAGCGTCGCTGAACTGGTCTATGACGAGGCCGGCGTGGCCCATGAAATCGACACCGATGGCCTGGCGCTGGAGCAGCGCGGCCTGGTCGCCAGCCCGGCGCGGTTGATCGTACCGGCCCAGGGCATGCAGGCCGTGCGCCTGTTGTACCGTGGGGCCCGGGACAAGGAGCGCTACTTCCGTCTGCGTTTCATGCCGGTACTACCGGAGCTGGGCGATGGTTTTGCCGTGGACGAACAGGAAGCAGCGCAGTATCGCGACAGCCTGACGGCGGGGGTCAACCTGCTGGCAGGGTATGGCTCGCTGCTGTTCGTGCGGCCGGCGCAGGCGCAATACCAGACACCCATGCAGCGCGAGGGCGGGCACCTGACGGTGGCCAACCAGGGCAACACTACCGTAGTGCTCGACCACTTCCGCCAATGCGTTACACCGGGTGAAGGCTGTGAGCCGGCCACCAAGCACCACCTGCTGCCAGGTCGCAGCCGGCAGTTCGCTGGCGACGCTAGCCGCGTACACCAGTTCGAACTGCATGAAGGCGAGCGACGTACCGCCAAGGTGATGCGATGAGGGGTGTGCTGACCCGGCAACCGGGTAGTCGGCTGCGTACTGTTTTGGGGGTTGCGCTATTGCTGGTCGCGCCCTTGGTCAGCGCGCTCGATGTCACAATCTCGGCCGAGTACCGGGGGGGAGGTACTGGGCGTTTTGACAACACCACGCCCCCGGGCGGGCTGTGCAGCAGCTGGCCTTATACCTGCAGAAACCGCACTACCGTAACGCTGCCGATCACCTACGAGAAGAAGACGACCAAGGGCGCTGCCGATCCGCGTGATGAGTTCTACTTCCGCCTACCGGCCAGGCGCGAGATCGTTGTCTACCACGATGCCACCGGCGAGTCGCGGCGGTTGACCTTCGACTGGACGGCCATCAACCAAACGGTGCAGATAGCTAACGATCTCATCTACCACCCGCTTTATCTGGAGAATCTCCAGGGTGGCTGCAGCCATGTGGCCTCTTCGTCGCAATTCAGGCCTGCCATCGTTAGATATCTGTACGATGTCGTTCAGCCTTCTGCGCCTTCGCCGTGCTGGGCCCATGGGCGGAATGCGCCGAACGGCCGGGTAGAAATTGCATCGGTGCTCGACACCAGCGTCGCCTATGCCATCGACATCAACCCGCCTTTTCGCATGCCCAGTGGCATCTGGCGTGGCAGTGTGACCTACAGCATCGGCCCTGGCGGCGATTTCGACTTCGGTAATGATGTCACCGCGCTAAGTGGCGACAGCCTGACGGTAAACTTTGTGCTTGATGTGCAACACGCCTTCATCTTCGAATTCCCTCCAGGTTCGGACCGTGCGGTACTGGAGCCCCCAGGGGGCTGGCAAGCCTGGTTGACCGGTGGCAAGCGTCCTCAGCGGCTTGCTCGCGACCTGCCATTCAGGGTCTGGTCGACCGGACCGTTCAAGGTCTACAAGCTCTGTGAGCACTATGCCGACACCCGTTGCGCGATTCGTAATCACACCGCCGACCAGGTGCCCGTCGAAGTCGCCATGAGCCTGCCGGCCGGCATCGAGCACGGTGGGGCGCCAGTACAGCGCCTTGCGCTACCCAGTGGGCGGCTGGCGGCGCTGCAGTTCGACGCGGCCATGGCCACCTTGAACCGGCCCGGTCAGTTGCATTTCCAGGTGGCCCGAGATGACATGGACGGCATGCTGAGGTACCCCGGTACCACCTACACCGGCCAGGTCACCGTAGTCTTCGATGCCGAGTTGTAGTCGGCAACCACAGCAAACGAGGAGGGGTCATGCACACAGCACTGGTGGTGGACGACCACCCTTTCATCCGTGCCACGGTCTGCATGCTGCTTCGCCAACAGCGTGTACAGGTGGTGGGCCAGGCGGCGGACGGCATAGACGCCGTGCGCCAGGTACGCGAACTGGTGCCGGACCTGGTGATTCTCGACATCGCGATGCCAGGGCTGGACGGGTTAGAGGTGATCAGCCGGATCAAGGCCTGCGGCCTTTCCAGCAAGGTCGTGGTATTGACGTCGCAGCTGGCCGAAGCGTACTCGCTGCGTTGCCTGCAGGCCGGTGCCGCAGGCTATGTTGCCAAGACCGATGACCTGGGCGAACTGGGCAAGGCAGTTGCCGCCGTGCTATCGGGTTTCACCTATTACCCCGAAATCGCCACCAGCTCTGTACGCAGGCAGGACCTGATCACCAGTGAAGCCCAGTGCATTGCTGGCCTGACTGACCGCGAATTGACGGTGCTGCAGTACTTGGCCCGTGGGCATGGGAACAAAGCCATTGGCGAAGCCATGCTCTTGAGCAACAAGACCATCAGCACCTACAAAACGCGCCTGCTGGAAAAGCTCAGGCTCAACTCGGTCATAGATCTGGCGGAGTTCGCCCGCCGCAATCACCTGATCTGAGCCAGAAATGTCTGCCAGAAATGTCGGCGCAGATCAGCCCCGCAGTGTTCGACATTGAGCATGTGCATCGCCTGGTAGGCAACGACGAGAGAGCTTTGCATGCTTTACTGAGAGAATTGCGCACAAGCAATTTTCACGACCTTCAGCAGCTGCGCATGCAGGATCAGGACGTTGACGCGTTGGGGAAGCTGGCCCATCGCATCAAAGGGGCCGCGCAAATCGCTCGAGCAGATGAGGTGGTCTACCGGTGCGAGCTTCTGGAGCGCCAGTGTAACGACAAGACGCTCGCACCTGTCGACCTGAAAACGGACGTGGAGGCACTCATTCAGGCGATGCTGCACCTGGATCGACAGCTGGCCTCGCACGCCCTGTGTTCAAATCATGCCGAGTAGCAACAGCACCAGCAGAATTACCAGCACCACACCGATGATGCCCGATGGGCCATAGCCCCAACTGCGCGAGTGTGGGAAGACCGGTAAGCCACCAATCAGCAGAAGGATCAGGATGATGATGAGAATCGTGGTCATGGCGGAATCCTTGCGTGGTTGAGGGTCAAGGGCCTCGGACTGCCGGCCTCTTGTATGTTCGGACTGTTGCCGCTTGCGAAAGATTCCATTCGTGTGTCGCTTCCACAGGCCCCTGCAGCCTTGTGCCGCGAAGAGACCGGAACTGACCACACAGTCATGCCCGCCCATTCACTACCCTGATGAACCCTGCCTGCCCGCTGGGCCTTGATTAGACTCGGTGCACTACCACCATGAACAAGGCCAGCCACCATGCAAAACCGCATCATGATCACTGGCGCCGGGTCCGGCCTCGGTCGCGAGATCGCCTTGCGCTGGGCGCACGAGGGCTGGCGCCTGGCGCTGGCCGATGTCAACGAAGCGGCCCTGCGCGAAACCCTGGAGCTGGCCCGCGCTGCCGGCGGTGACGGCTTCGTGCAGCGCTGCGATGTGCGCGACTACAGCCAGCTTACCGCCCTGGCCCAGGCCTGCACCGAGCAGCTTGGCGGCATCGACGTGATCGTCAACAACGCCGGTGTCGCCTCGGGCGGGTTCTTCGCCGAGCTGTCGCTGGAGGACTGGGACTGGCAGCTGGCGGTCAACCTGATGGGCGTGGTCAAGGGCTGCAAGGCCTTCCTGCCGCTGCTGGAACGCAGCAAGGGGCGCATCATCAACATCGCGTCGATGGCCGCGCTGATGCAGGGGCCGGGCATGAGCAACTACAACGTGGCCAAGGCCGGTGTGCTGGCCTTGTCAGAGAGCCTGCTGGTGGAGCTGCGCCAAGTGGAGGTGGCGGTGCACGTGGTGTGCCCATCGTTCTTCCAGACCAACCTGCTGGACTCGTTCCGCGGGCCCAACCCGGCAATGAAGGCCCAGGTGGGCAAGCTGCTGGAAGGCTCGCCGATCAGTGCGGCGGACATTGCCGAGTACATGTTTCAGCAGGTGGCCGCTGGCGAGTTCCTCATCCTGCCCCACGAAGCTGGGCGCCAGGCTTGGGCCCTGAAGCGGCAGGCCCCCGAGCGGCTGTATGACGAAATGGCCGAAATGGCAGTAAAAATGCGTTCCAAGGGCCATTCGAAGTGAATGGTCTGTAGGAGAAGTTACCACGGTATGTAGGGCGCTTCTGATTTGCCGCGGAACTATTGAGTAGGTAAATACCTACGATGCACGCTCCGGTTTTCCTTTTCGCTGGAGGAGCGGAACATGCTGGTAATAGGACGCGAAGTGGGGGAGATCATCGTGATTGGCGATGACATTCGAATCATGGTGGTACAGTCGCGAGACGGGGTGGTGCGCTTCGGGGTCGAGGCCCCGAGGGAGGTGACAGTGCATCGGGCCGAAGTGTACAAGCGCATCAAGGAGGCAGAGCAGGGCAAGGGCCGCAGGGCTTGATGTTGACTGTGCCGACCTCTTCGCGGGCTTGCCCGCTCCCACAGGCAGGATGCAGCCGGGAAGCCGTGCGCCATTGCTGTGGGAGCGGGCAAGCCCGCGAAGAGGCCTGGCCTGCTAATCGAGCAGCTCACGGGGCACGTCATGCTTGGGGAGCAACTGGCACTGCTGGCTTTCCGGGTCGAACAGGATGAACGCCTGGCCCTTGGCCAATGCCTGGCGCACCCGCAGTACGCGCGTCTCCAGCGGGGTATCGTCGCCATTGTCGGTGCCATCGCGGGTGACGAAGTCCTCGATCAGCAGGGTCAGGGTTTCGGCTTGCAGTTGGTCGTAGGGGATCAGCATGGTGGGTAGTGTCTGAAGTAAGTGTGGGCAATGCTACGCGAAACATCGGGATTTTGGCGCCGCTTTGCGGCCCATCGCGACACAAGGCCGCTCCTACAGACGATACGCGTGCCCCTGTAGGAGCGGCCTTGTGTCGCGATGGGCTGCAAAGCGGCCCCCAGGGCCATCAGCCTTTATTACCCACCAGGCTGTCCACCGCCGGCACCCGCGTGTCACTTTCCATCTGTGCATCGTGCTCCAACTGGTGGCTGAACCTTTCCAGCGAGGCATTGGCCGGCTGCGAGTCGCTGGCAAATACGGGCGGGCTCAACAGGTACGCCGACAGCAACCGGCTCAACGCCGCAAGGCTGTCGATGTGCGTACGTTCGTAGCCATGGGTGGCGTCGCAACCGAATGCCACCAGTGCGGTACGAATGTCATGCCCCGCCGTTACCGCCGAATGGGCATCGCTGAAGTAATAGCGGAACAGGTCGCGGCGTACCGGCAGGTCGTGGTCGCCGGCCAGTTTCAGCAAATGCCGGGACAGGTGGTAGTCATAAGGCCCCGATGAGTCCTGCATGGCCACGCTGACCGCATGCTCGCTGGAGGCCTGCCCGGGTGCCACCGGGGCAATGTCGATACCAACGAATTCGCTGACGTCCCAGGGCAGGGCGCCCGCCGCACCCGAGCCGGTCTCTTCGGTGATGGTGAACAGCGGGTGGCAGTCGATCAGTGGCTGGCGGCCACTTTCCACCACGGCCTTCAGTGCTGCCAGCAGCGCTGCAACGCCGGCCTTGTCGTCCAGGTGGCGGGCGCTGATGTGGCCGCTTTCGGTGAACTCGGGCAGTGGGTCGAAGGCGACGAAATCACCAATGCTCACACCCAGCGCCTCGCAGTCGGCACGGGTGGCGCAGTAGGCGTCCAGGCGCAGCTCCACGTGGTCCCAGCTGACCGGCATCTGGTCGATGGCCGTGTTGAAGGCATGCCCGCTGGCCATCAATGGCAGCACGCTGCCCCGCACCACCCCCGTGTCGGTGAACACGCTGACCCGGCTGCCCTCGGCGAAACGGCTGGACCAGCAGCCCACCGGCGCCAGGGCCAGGCGGCCGTTGTCCTGCAGTTGGCGCACGCTGGCGCCGATGGTGTCCAGGTGGGCCGACACGGCGCGGTCGGGGGATGTCTGGCGGCCCTTGAGGGTGGCGCGAATGGTGCCGCGGCGGGTCAGCTCGAAGGGGATGCCCAGTTCATCCAGGCGTTCGGCCACGTAGCGCACGATGGTGTCGGTGAAACCGGTGGGGCTGGGGATGGCGAGCATCTCCAGCAGCACGCGTTTGAGGTAGTCGAGATCGGGTTCGGGATGTCGGTCGGACATGGTCGGGACTCCTTTACTCCTATGCCGGCCTCTTCGCGGGTAAACCCGCTCCCACAGGAACGGCGCTGCCCTCCCAGGCGGTGATAGCCCTGTGGGAGCGGGTTCACCCGCGAAGAGGCCGGCACTGGTTTAAGCCAAAGGCCGGCTATGCGGAAACAGCAGGTCGATAAAGCGCTCGGCCGTTGGCTGCGGTTCATGGTTGGCCAGGCCGGCACGTTCGTTGGCCTCGATGATCACGTATTCCGGCTGCCCGGCATCACGCACCATGAAGTCCAGCCCCACCACCGGAATCTCCAGCGCCCGCGCAGCGCGCACGGCAGCGTCGGCCAGCACCGGGTGCAGGCGTTCGGTCACGTCTTCCAGGGTGCCACCGGTGTGCAGGTTGGCGGTGCGCCGCACGGCCAGGCGCTGCCCGGCTGGCAATATGTCGTCATAGCCAAAACCTGCCGCGCGCAGGGTGCGCTCGGTTTCGTCGTCCAGCGGAATGCGGCTTTCGCCGCCGGTGGCAGCCTGGCGCCGACGGCTCTGGGCTTCGATCAACTGGCGCACGCTGTGCTTGCCATCGCCCAGCACCTGCGCCGGGTGACGCACGGCAGCGGCCACCACGTCGTAGCCGATCACCACGATGCGCAGGTCGAGCCCGGCATGGAAGCTTTCCAGCAGCACGCGGCTGTCGAACTGGCGAGCGTGCGCCACGGCGCGGGTGATGTCGTCGATACAAGTCAGGTTCACCGCCACGCCCTGGCCTTGCTCGCCATCGACGGGCTTGACCACCACCGCGCCATG
The DNA here is from genome assembly GCF_000498395.2 of Pseudomonas putida S13.1.2. Lineage (NCBI taxonomy): Bacteria > Pseudomonadati > Pseudomonadota > Gammaproteobacteria > Pseudomonadales > Pseudomonadaceae > Pseudomonas > Pseudomonas putida. The sequence goes on along the minus strand of NZ_CP010979.1, from coordinate 3,609,027 downwards.
CTCGTCGAGAAACGCCAGGTTGTCGTCGGCATTACCCGCCAGCTGCTGCGCCGGCACCTGCAGCCCGGCATTGCCCAGGGCGTGCTGGGTCAGGCGCTTGTCCTGGCACAGGGTCATGGTCACAGCACTGGTCAGGTCGCTGAGCGATTCACGGCAGCGAATGCGTCGCCCGCCCAGGCTTAAGGTGAACAGACCGCCAGCGGCGTCATCCACCTGCACCTCGATGCCGCGGCGCCGGGCCTCATCGACGATGATGCGGGCGTAGGGGTTGAGGTCTGCTTGCGGCCCGGGCCCGAGAAACAGCTGCTCGTTGATACCGTTCTTGCGCTTGACCGCAAAGGTGGGCAGGTTGCGAAAACCCAGCTTTTCGTACAGGCGCTTGGCCTGGCGGTTGTCGTGCAGCACCGACAGGTCTAGGTAAGCCAGGCCACGGCTCATGAAGTGCTCGATCAGGTGGCGCACCAGCACCTCGCCCACGCCAGGGCGGGTGCAGTGCGGGTCCACTGCCAGGCACCACAGGCTACTGCCATGCTCGGGGTCATCGAACGCCTTGGCGTGGTTCAGGCCCATGACGCTGCCGATCACCGCGCCGCTGTCTTCGTCCTCGGCCAGCCAGTACACCGGTCCGCCCAAGTGCCGGGGCGTAAGCAGTTCGGCGTCGACCGGCAGCATGCCGCGCGCCTGGTACAGGGTGTTGATCGCCTGCCAGTCGGCAGGGTTCTGCGCACGGCGCACGCGGAAGCCGCGGAACACCCGCTGCGCCGGGCGGTAGTCGGTGAACCACAGGCGCAAGGTGTCAGAAGGGTCAAGGAACAGCTGCTGCGGGGCCTGGGCCAGCAATTGCTGTGGCGCAGCCACGTACAGGGCGATGTCCCGTTCGCCGGGGCGCTCGTCGAGCAAGTCCTCGGCCAGGGACGCCGGGTCTGGGTAAGTGTGGCCGATCAGCAGCCGGCCCCAACCGCAGTGCACGGCGCGCGGCTGGTCGTGTGGCTGGCTGCCGTCGCCGGCCAGACGCGCCTGCAGGCGCTCGTAGGACGGCGGCTGGCCGCGCAGCAGGCGCTGACCGTAAGCGATTTCATGGGGTTTCATTGATCAGATTCCTTGTTCGCTCAACCACAGGTTCAGCGCCGCCAGCTGCCACAGTTTGGAGCCGCGAAGTGGGGTGAGTTGGCCGTGCGGGTTGCTCAGCAGGCGGTCGAGCATGGCCGGGTTGAACAGCCCACGGTCCTGGCTGGGGTCGGTCAGCAGCTCACGCACCCAGCCCAGGGTGGCGCCTTCCAGGTGCTTCAGGCCCGGCACCGGGAAGTAGCCCTTCTTGCGGTCGATCACCTCATGCGGAATCACCCGCCGCGCCGCCTGCTTGAGCACCTGCTTGCCGCCGTCGGGCAGCTTGAAGCGTGCCGGGATACGCGCCGACAGCTCTACCAGGCGGTAGTCGAGGAACGGCGTGCGCGCCTCCAGGCCCCAGGCCATGGTCATGTTGTCTACCCGCTTGACCGGGTCGTCCACCAGCATCACCGTGCTGTCCAGGCGCAGGGCCTTGTCCACCGCGTCGCGGGCACCGGGGCGGGCGAAGTGCTCGCGCACAAATTCGCCGGCGGCGTCGGTTTCCAGCAGCCAGGGCGCCTGCACGGTGTCGCGGTACTCGGCGTGGCTGCGGTCGAAGAACGCGTCGCGGTAGGCCGCAAAGGCATCTTCGGCGCCGTCCACCTGCGGGTACCAGTGGTACCCGGCGAACAGCTCGTCGGCGCCCTGGCCGCTTTGCACACCCTTGCAGTGCTTGGCCACTTCGCGCGACAGCAGGTAGAAGGCGATGCAGTCGTGGCTGACCATCGGCTCGCTCATGGCGCGGAATGCTGCCGGCAGCTGGTCGATGATCTCGTGTTCGGCGATGCGCAGCTGGTGGTGGCGGGTGCCGTAGTGTTTGGCGATCAGGTCGGAATACTGGAACTCGTCGCCACGTTCGCCACCGGCATCTTCAAAGCCAATGGAGAACGTCGACAGGTCGTCCACGCCCGCTTCGCGCAGCAGGCCGACCAGCAGGCTGGAGTCGACGCCACCGGACAACAACACGCCGACGTCGACGGCGGCACGTTGGCGGATGGCCACGGCGTCGCGGGTGGCGTCGAGCACGCGGGTGGTCCAGCCTTCCAGGTCCAGCTCACGTTCATCCGGGTTGGCACCGTATTTCAGCTGCCACCAGGTCTGGCGTTCTACTTCGCCATGGCGGTCGATGCGCATCCAGGTGCCGGGCTCCAGCTTCTGCACGTTGGCCAGCAGGGTCCGTGGCGCCGGCACCACAGCGTGGAAGTTCAGGTAATGGTTGAGCGCCACCGGGTCGAGCATCGGGTCGATGTCGCCGCCCTTGAGCAGCGCTGGCAGGGTGGAGGCAAAACGCAGGCGCTCGCCATTGCGCGACAGGTACAGGGGCTTGACGCCCAGGCGGTCACGGGCCAGGAACAGGCGCTGGTTGTCGCGCTCCCAGATGGCCAGGGCGAACATGCCGTTGAGCTTGGGCAGCAAGGCTGCGCCCCAGGCGTGATAGCCCTTGAGCAGCACCTCGGTGTCGCCGTCGGACCAGAAGCTGTAGCCCAGGTCCTGCAGTTCTTGGCGCAGTTCGGGGAAGTTGTAGATGGCACCGTTGAACGCCAGTGACAGGCCCAAGGTGTTGTCGACCATCGGCTGCGCCGAGCCGTCGGACAAGTCCATGATTTTCAGGCGTCGGTGGCCAAGGGCGATAGGGCCCTGGCTATGGAAGCCCCACGCATCCGGGCCGCGAGGCGCCAGGTGATGCGTGATGCGCTCTACCGCAGCCAGGTCGGCTGGGCGAGGGGCCTGGTCGATGGGGGTGAAACGCAACTCTCCTGCTAATCCGCACATAAGTCCTTACCGGTTTTTCCGTTGGGGAGGGGGTGCCCAGGATTAGGGCACCTGAAGGAACTGACCGGTGTGCTTTTTGAGAGTTTTAGAACGATTTGTTATATGGGGCCGCTGGGCAATGTCCGGGGGCAAGCCCGACTCGTGCTATCCCTGTGGGAGCGGGCGAGCCCGCGAAGGGCCGCACAGCGGCCCCGATTCCTTACTTCCCCCGAATCAGCTTACGCAACGCAAACCGGTTCGGATGACACGCCTCTGCCACTGCCCGCGGCAACGGCAGCGGTTCCCCACACACCCAGGCCGCCACCAGCTCGCCACTGAGCGGCGCCGTGATCAACCCGCGCGACCCATGCCCGCTATTAACATACAACCCATCCAGCCAAGGGCAGGCTACATCCGGCACCTGCCGCGCATCCCGGCTTAGCACTGCATAGGCCTCGGCAAACGCCTGTACATCAGCTACCGGTCCCACGATCGGCAGGTAATCCGGGCTGGTGCAACGGAACGCCGCGCGCCCCTGCAACTGCTCAGGGGCCAACCCGGCTGTGCCCAGGCGCTGCGCCAGGTCGAGGGAGATCTCGTCCAGCAACGCCAGGTTGCCCTTATGCTCGGCTGCCGTCGGCGCCAAGTCTTCGCTGTGGAAATCAAAACTCGCGCCCAGGGTATGTTCATCCCCGCGCGGCGGCGCTACGTAGCCCTCTGCACACACTACGGTACGCAGCGCCCGGCTGCTGGCGGTGGCCGGCAAGCGGGTGATCTGCCCCCGGATGCGCTTGAGCGGCAGCTGCGCGCAAGGCTCGAAGCGCTTTACCTCGGCGGCCCCGGCCAGAATCACCACGGGCGCGCTGGCAACCAGGCGGTCACCCGCCCAGGCCTGCCACTGCTGGTCGACCTTGCGCAGCTCCAGCACTTCCTGATGGGTGACCAGGCGAATCCCAGGGTGCTGCAGCTGTTGCTGGCACAACGCCGGGGGGTGCACCCAGCCGCCTTCGGGGTAAAACAACCCGCCGGCCGGCAAGGCCACGCCGGCGACCGCTTCGGCCTCTGTGCGCTCCAGCGCGTGCAGCAGGTTGTGGTCGAAAGCGGCGGCCAGCTTGCCCTGGCGCTCAGCTTCCTTGCTGTCGAAGGCCAGTTGCAGCACGCCGCAGGCATCCCAGTCGCGGCCACGCTGCAGGCGTTCCAGCTGGCGCCGGGTGTAGCCGAAACCGGACAGGATCATCTGCGAAAGCGCGGTGCCATGGGCAGACAGCTTGAGGTACAGCACCCCTTGTGGGTTGCCTGAAGCTTCCTGTGCCGGGGCATGGTGGCGCTCCAGCACGGTCACCTGCCAGCCACGCCGGGCCAGGCTGGCGGCGGTTGTGCTACCGGCGAGCCCGGCACCGATCACCAGTGCTTCGCGCGGCCCCTGCGTAACGGCGGGGCGCGCGTACCAAGGTGCGCCTGGGCTGGGCAGCGGGCCGACATAGGCGCCGCTCATCACCTCCCACTTCTTGCCGATGCCGGGCACCTTCTTCATGGCGAAACCGGCTTCGACCAGGCTGCGGCGTACCCAGCCGGTGGTGGTAAAAGTGCCCAGCACCGTGCCCGGGTGCGACAGCCGCGCCAGCTGCGCGAACAGCTCCGGGGTCCACATGTCGGGGTTCTTGGCGGGGGCGAAGCCGTCGAGGAACCACACATCGATCTGCGCATCGAGTTGTGGCAGCTGCTCGAGCACGTCGCCGATCAGCAGGGTCAGGGTGACCCGGCCATCGGCGAAGGTGAATTGCTGAAAGCCCGGGTGCACCGCCACATATTGCGCCAGCAGTGGCTCGGTGTAGGCGGCAAGTTCAGGCCACAGGCGTACTGCGCGGGCCATGTCAGCGTGGCCAAGGGGGTATTTTTCGACACTGACGAAGTGCAGGCGCGCGTCGCTGTGGGCGTGCTGGTCAAACAGCTGCCAGGCGCAGAAAAAATTCATGCCGGTGCCAAAACCGGTTTCGCCGATCACCCTGCAGCTGTGCGGCGCCAGGTTGGCAAAGCGTTCGGCCAGGCGGGTCTGGCCGAGGAACACGTGCTTGGTTTCTTCGATGCCTTCGTTGACCGCAAAGTAGACGTCGTCATATTGCCGCGAATGGGGGCGGCCCTGGTCGTCCCAGTCGATCTGGGCGTGCTGGAGGAGGGTGGACATGGTTGGCTCGGTTGCAGCGGATGGCAGGATTTTATGCCATCGCGCCCACCTGTGGGAGCGAGTTCACTCGCCAAGAGGTCAGTACAGGCAGAAATGAAATCCGCTAGTCTTGCTTATCCATTGAAGGAGCCAGTGCATGTTCGAATCCGCCGAAATCGGCCACAGCATCGACAAGGAGGCTTACGACGCCGAGGTACCCGCTTTGCGCGAGGCCCTGCTCGAAGCCCAGTACGAACTCAAGCAGCAGGCGCGCTTCCCGGTGATCGTGCTGATCAACGGCATCGAAGGTGCCGGCAAGGGTGAGACGGTAAAACTGCTCAACGAGTGGATGGACCCGCGCATGATCGATGTGCTCACCTTCGACCAGCAGACCGACGAAGAGCTGGCCCGGCCGCCCGCCTGGCGTTACTGGCGGGCGTTGCCACCCAAGGGGCGGATGGGCGTGTTCTTTGGCAACTGGTACAGCCAGATGCTGCAGGGGCGGGTGCACGGGGAGTTCAAGGATGCCGTGCTCGACCAGGCCATTACCGGTGCCGAGCGCCTGGAGCAGATGCTGTGCGATGAAGGTGCTTTGATCATCAAGTTCTGGTTCCACCTGTCCAAAAAGCAGATGAAGGCCCGGCTGAAGTCGCTCAAGGACGACCCGCTGCACAGCTGGAAGATCAGCCCGCTGGACTGGCAGCAGTCGCAAACCTACGACCGCTTCGTGCGCTTTGGCGAGCGCGTGCTGCGCCGCACCAGCCGCGACTATGCGCCGTGGCATATCGTCGAAGGGGTAGACCCGAACTACCGCAGCCTGGCGGTGGGGCGCATCCTGCTGGACAGCCTGCAAGCCGCGCTGGCCAACAACCCCAAGGGCAAGCACCAGGGCAACGTGGCCCCGCTGGGCCGCAGCATTGACCAGCGCAGCCTGCTCGGCGCCCTGGACATGACCTTGCGCCTGGACAAGGCCGACTACCAGGAGCAACTGGTCACCGAACAGGCCCGCCTGGCCGGCCTGCTGCGCGACAAGCGCATGCGCCGGCACGCCTTGGTGGCCGTGTTCGAAGGCAACGATGCTGCCGGCAAGGGCAGTGCCATCCGCCGCGTGGCGGCGGCGCTGGACCCGCGCCAGTACCGCATCGTGCCGATTGCCGCGCCCACCGAGGAAGAGCGCGCGCAGCCCTACCTGTGGCGGTTCTGGCGGCATATCCCGGCACGCGGCAAGTTCACCATCTTCGACCGCTCCTGGTATGGCCGGGTGCTGGTGGAGCGGGTGGAAGGTTTTTGCAGCCCGGCCGACTGGATGCGTGCCTACAGCGAGATCAACGACTTTGAAGAGCAGTTGGTGAACGCCGGGGTGGTAGTGGTGAAGTTCTGGCTGGCGATCGACCAGCAGACCCAGCTGGAGCGTTTTCAGGAGCGTGAGCAGATCCCGTTCAAGCGCTACAAGATTACCGAGGACGACTGGCGCAACCGCGACAAGTGGGACGACTATGTCCAGGCGGTGGGCGACATGGTCGACCGCACCAGCAGCGAGATTGCACCCTGGACGCTGGTGGAGGCCAACGACAAGCGCTGGGCGCGGGTGAAGGTGCTGCGCACCATCAACCAGGCGCTTGAGGCGGCGTTTGCCAAGCACAAGAAATAGCCAGGGCTTTTGATTGCCTTTTCTGGCCTCTTCGCGGGTGAACCCGCTCCCACAGGATGATCACAGGATTGGCCATTGTGCAGTCCCTGTGGGAGCGGGTTCACCCGCGAAGAGGCCAGAACAGGCTGCACACCTGCCAAGCCATGCCACACAAGAATGACCTGATGAATTCTTTTCTCGGCACTCTTCTCCGTCACTGCCCTCCAAGCCCGTAGAATTCAGTCACCCCCACCACGGGCTTGAACGAGGACGCTATGCACACCACTTCCGGCCGCTGGAGCTATGGCCTGTTCCTGGCACTTCTGACTGCCTTGCTCTGGGGCATCTTGCCGATCAAGCTCAAGCAGGTACTGCAAGTGGTCGACCCGATCACCGTCACCTGGTACCGCCTGCTGGTTTCCGGTGGCCTGCTGTTCGCCTGGCTGGCAGCCAAGCGACGCCTGCCGTCGTTCACCCGGCTGGCACCCAGGGGCAAAGGCCTGGTAGTGGTGGCCGTGCTGGGCCTGATGGGCAACTACGTGCTGTACCTGATCGGCCTCAACCTGCTCAGCCCCGGTACCGCGCAACTGGTGGTGCAGGTCGGCCCGGTGCTGTTGCTGGTGGCCAGCGTGTTCGTGTTCCGCGAGCGCTTCAGCCTGGGGCAGGGCGTGGGCCTGCTGATACTGCTGGCGGGTTTTGGCCTGTTCTTCAACCAGCGCCTCGAAGAGCTGCTGACCTCTCTGGGTACCTACACCACCGGCGTGCTGACCATTCTGCTGGCCACCAGCATCTGGGTGTTCTACGCCCTCAGCCAGAAGCAACTGTTGACGGTGTGGAATTCACAGCAGGTGATGATGGTGATCTACCTCGGTTGCGCTGCGCTGCTCACGCCTTGGGTACACCCCCTGGAGGCGTTGCAACTGAGCCCGGTGCAGGGCTGGCTGTTGCTGGCCTGCTGCCTGAATACCCTGGTGGCCTACGGCGCGTTTGCCGAGGCGTTGGCGCACTGGGAGGCGTCGCGGGTGAGTGCCACCCTGGCGTTGACACCGCTGGTGACCTTTGTCGCGGTGGCGCTGGCGGCACTGGTGTGGCCGGAGTATGTGCACGCCGAGGACATCAATGCCCTGGGCTATATAGGGGCGGTGACCGTGGTGTTGGGCTCGGCGCTGGTGGCGCTGGGGCCATCCCTGGTGGCCAGTTGGCGCGCGAGGCGGGCGCGGTTGGCCCAGGTGCATTGATCGCTTGCGCCGGCCCTATCGCCGGCAAGCCAGCTCCCACAGGATCACCACAGGCCTGAAAGATGTGGGGGCCCTGTGGAAATTGCTTCCCACAGGATCACCACAGGCCTGAATGTGTGCGATCCCTGTAGAAGTTGGCTTGCCGGCGATAGGGCCGGGGCAGGCAATAAAGAGCTCAGCCTTTACCACCCGGTGCCAGCATGTTCTCCGGCCGCACCCACTGGTCGAACTGCTCATTGGTCAGGTACTTCAGCTCCAATGCAGCCTCGCGCAAGGTCTTGCCCTCGCTGTAAGCCTTCTTGGCAATTTCCGCCGCCTTGTCATAACCGATATGCGGGTTCAACGCCGTCACCAGCATCAAGCCCCGTTCCAGGTGCGCGGCCATCTGCTCGGCATCGGGCTCGATGCCCGCCACGCAGTGCAGCTGGAAGTTGCGGCAGCCATCGGCCAGCAGTTCGATCGACTGCAACAGGTTGTGGATGATCACCGGCTTGAACACGTTCAGCTGCAAATGCCCCTGGCTGGCGGCAAAACCGATGGCCGCATCGTTGCCCAGCACCTGGCAGGCCAGCATCGACAGCGCCTCGCACTGGGTCGGGTTGACCTTGCCCGGCATGATCGAGCTGCCCGGTTCGTTGGCCGGCAGGCGCACTTCGGCCAAGCCGGCGCGTGGCCCCGAGCCCAGTAAGCGCAGGTCGTTGGCGATTTTCATCAGCGCCACGGCCAGGGTTTTCAGGGCGCCCGCCAGGCTGGTGAGCGGTTCGTGGCCGGCGAGGGCGGCGAACTTGTTTGGCGCCGTGACAAATGGCAGGCCGGACAGCGCCGCCAGCTCGGCGGCGATGGCTTCGGCAAAACCATGCGGGGCGTTAAGCCCGGTACCTACGGCGGTGCCGCCCTGGGCCAGTTCGCACACCGCCGGGAGGGTGGCGCGGATGGCGCGCTGGGCATAGTCGAGCTGGGCAACGAAGGCGGACACCTCCTGGCCGAAGGTAATCGGCGTAGCGTCCATCATGTGCGTGCGGCCGGTCTTCACCAGCTTTTGGTGGCGCGCCGACAGCTCGGCAAGCCCCGACGACAGCTCGACGATGGCCGGCAGCAGCTGCTCGTGCACCGCCTGCGCAGCTGCCATGTGCATGGCAGTGGGGAAGCAATCGTTGGAGCTTTGCGAGCGGTTGACGTGGTCGTTGGGGTGTACTGGCGCTTTGCCGCCACGGCCTTTGCCGGCCAGTTCGTTGGCGCGCCCGGCGATCACTTCGTTGACGTTCATGTTGCTTTGCGTGCCGCTGCCAGTCTGCCAGACGACCAACGGAAACTGGTCGTCGTGCTTGCCATCCAGCACTTCGTCGGCGGCTTGTTCGATCAGCCGGGCGATGTCGGCCGGCAGGTCGCCGTTGCGGTCGTTGACGCGTGCCGCGGCCTTCTTGATCAGCGCCAGGGCGTGCAGCACCGCGAGGGGCATGCGTTCCTTGCCGATGGCGAAGTTGATTAGCGAACGCTGGGTTTGCGCACCCCAGTAAGCGCCTTCAGGAACTTCGACCGGGCCCAGGCTGTCTGTCTCGATACGGCTCATTCTGTACTCACTCCTGTGTAGTTCGAAATCGCAGTTTAGGCCCTGATTCGACCGAGCGGTTCCGTCGCTCGTCGTGCCACTTGAGCACATCGCCACCACGGCGCAGAATGCTCTACTCTGAGGTACCCGCCTCCCTCTCCTTGAAGGAAATGCAATGACCCGTCTCCGTGTCCTTTGTGCCGCCGTTGCCCTGGCTTGCGCCAGCGGCCAGGTACTCGCTGCCACCGCCAGCCACAACGCTGCTGCCGAGAAATTCCTGACCCTGGCCAACGCCGACAAGCTGGGCACCCCGGTGTACATGCAGGTCCAACAGATGTTCGCCCAGCGCTTCGCTCAAACCAAGGCCCCGGCCGCCAAACAGCCAGTGCTGGCAAGCTACCAGGCCAAGGCCAACGCCGCGCTGGACAGCGCCATCGGCTGGAACAAGCTGAAGCCGAAGATGGTCGACCTGTACACCCAGACCTTCACCGAACAAGAGCTCAAAGACCTGGTCAAGTTCTACGAATCGCCGCTGGGCAAGAAAGTGCTGCGTGAAATGCCCAAGGTTACCCAGCAGTCGGCCCAGCTGACCCAGCAGAGCCTGGAGCCTGCGGTGCCGGTGGTGAACAAGCTGCTGGAAGACATGACCAAGGAACTGGACCCTAACGCTGGCAAGGCCGCCGTCCCTGCCAAGAAGTGAGCACGCCGCGATGACCATGCAACAGCGCATTGAACAACAGCTGGGCGCCCTGGCGCCGCAGCACCTGCAAGTGCTCGACGAAAGCCACATGCACAGTCGTGGTCAGGAGACCCACTACAAGGCAGTGATCGTCAGCGAGCAGTTTGCCGGGTTGAACAGCGTCAAGCGCCACCAGAAGGTGTATGCCACCATGGGTGAGCTGATGGGGCAGATCCATGCCCTGGCCATTCATACCTACACCGCAGACGAGTGGGCCAAGGTCGGCGCTGCTCCGGCCTCGCCGGTATGTGCCGGCGGGGGGCACTGAAACCTTTCTGTCGTTCTGGTAGAATTCGTAACGCGCCGCTTGTCGGCGCGTTTTTATTTGTCAATCCGGTCCGCCCCTTACGAGGGCAACCACCTGGAGAATCTGTTACATGTCCCAACCCATCGTCGTCGCGGCGCTGTACAAGTTCGTCACCCTGCAAGACTACGTAGAACTGCGCGAGCCGCTGCTCAAGGCCATGCTCGACAACGACGTCAAAGGCACCCTGCTGCTGGCCCACGAAGGCATCAACGGCACCGTGTCGGCCACCCGCGAAGGCATCGACGGCCTGCTGGCCTGGCTGCGCAACGACCCGCGCCTGGCCGATGTCGACCATAAAGAGTCGTACTGCGACGAGCAGCCGTTCTACCGCACCAAGGTCAAGCTCAAGAAAGAGATCGTCACCCTCGGCGTGCCAGGCGTGGACCCCAACCAGGCGGTCGGCACCTATGTCGAGCCCAAGGACTGGAACGCGCTGATCAGCGACCCGGAAGTGCTGCTGATCGACACCCGCAACGACTACGAAGTGGCCATCGGCACCTTCAAGGGCGCGATGGACCCGAAGACCGAAACCTTCCGCGAGTTCCCGGCGTACATCAAGGCCAACTTCGACCCCAGCAAGCACAAGAAAGTGGCCATGTTCTGCACTGGCGGCATTCGTTGCGAAAAAGCCTCCAGCTACATGCTCGGTGAAGGCTTCGAGGCGGTCTATCATCTTAAGGGTGGCGTCCTGAAATACTTCGAGGAAGTGCCTCAGGAAGAAAGCCTGTGGGACGGCGACTGCTTCGTGTTCGACAACCGCGTCACGGTGCGCCATGACCTGAGCGAAGGCGAGTACGACCAGTGCCACGCCTGCCGCCACCCGATCAATGCAGAGGAGCGCGCGTCCGAGCACTATTCGCCAGGTGTCAGCTGCCCGCATTGCTGGGACACCCTGAGCGAGAAGACCCGGCGCAGTGCCATCGACCGGCAGAAGCAGATCGAGCTGGCCAAGGCCCGCAACCTGCCGCACCCGATCGGTTACAACTACAAAGCCGAGGCTTGATGCATGTCTGCACGCCTGATCTATGTGATGGACCCGATGTGCTCCTGGTGCTGGGGTTTCGCGCCGGTAGCCGCTGCCCTGATCGCCCAGGCGCGTGAGGCGGGCGTTGCCACCCGCGTGGTGCCGGGCGGGCTGCGCACCGGTGGCAGCGCCTTGGACAGCTCCACCCGCAAGTACATCCTCGAACATTGGCAGGCGGTGGCTGAAGCCACCGGCCAGCCGTTTCGTTTCGAGGGGGCCATGCCTGACGGCTTCGTCTACGACACCGAGCCGGCCTGCCGCGCCCTGGTCACTGCCCGCGAGCTGGACGCCGAGCGCGTCTGGCCGCTGCTGGCGCTGATCCAGCGTTCGTTCTACGAACAGGGCGTGGACGTGACCACCGCGCCACAGCTGGTCGAGCTGGCCTCGCAGTGCGGCTTCGACCGCGCCGTGTTTGCCGAAACCTTCGCCCGTGCCGATACCCGCGCTGCCACCGCAGCCGATTTCAGCTGGGCACAGGACCTGGGTATCGCCGGCTTTCCCACCCTGCTGGCCGAACGCAATGGCCAGCTGGCCCTGCTGACCAACGGCTACCAGCCGCTGGAGCGCCTGCAACCCTTGCTCGGCCGCTGGCTGCAGCAGGCCGTCTGTGCTTGATGTGCCTGGGTCACCCGACCCGGTGCCGGGCAAGCCTCACACTGCGGGCGATCGGCTGAGCTGGGCGGAAATCCGCCGCCTGGCCCTGCATCACAAGAAAAACCTCTGGTCTGCCAACCTCATCGCCGTGCTGGCGGCTTGCTGCAGTGTGCCCATTCCGTTGCTGCTGCCCCTGCTGGTGGACGAAGTGCTGCTCGGCCATGGCGATGCTGCACTGAAGTGGATGAACCACCTGCTGCCCTCCAACTGGCAGGTGGCAGCCGGTTATATCGGGCTGATGCTGGCGCTCACCTTGTGCCTGCGCCTGGCTGCCCTTGCGTTCAACGTGATCCAGGCCAAGCTGTTTGCCGGTTTGGCCAAGGATATCGTCTACCGCCTGCGCATCCGCCTGATCGAGCGGCTCAAGCGCATTTCGCTGAAGGAATACGAAAGCCTGGGCAGTGGCACGGTAACCACCCACCTGGTCACCGACCTGGACACCCTCGACAAGTTCGTGGGCGAAACCCTCAGCCGCTTCCTGGTGGCCATGCTGACCCTGACCGGCACAGCGGCGATCCTGATCTGGATGCACTGGCAGCTGGCCTTGCTGATCTTGCTGTTCAACCCGTTGGTGATCTACTTCACCGTGCAGTTGGGCAAGCGCGTCAAACACCTGAAAAAGCTTGAAAACGACAGCACCGCGCGTTTTACCCAGGCGCTGACGGAAACCCTCGATGCCATCCAGGAAATCCGTGCAAGCAACCGCCAGGGCTATTTCCTTGGCCGTTTGGGCCTGCGCGCCCGCGAAGTGCGTGACTACGCCGTGGATTCCCAGTGGAAGAGCGATGCCAGTGGCCGTGCCAGTGGCCTGTTGTTCCAGTTCGGTATCGACATCTTCCGCGCCGCAGCCATGCTGACCGTGCTGTTCTCCGACCTTTCCATCGGCCAGATGCTGGCGGTGTTCAGCTACCTGTGGTTCATGATCGGCCCGGTCGAGCAGCTGCTCAACCTGCAATATGCCTACTACGCCGCGGGCGGGGCGCTAAGCCGCCTCAACGAGCTGCTGGCGCGCGATGACGAACCGCAGTACCCGGCCGCCAGCGACCCGTTCGCTGGCCGTGAAACGGTGGGCATCGAAGTGCGCGACTTGCGCTTTGCCTATGCCGACGAGCCGGTGCTGGAAAACCTCGACCTGTCCATTGCTCCGGGCGAAAAGGTGGCGATTGTCGGCGCCAGTGGCGGCGGCAAGAGCACCTTGGTGCAACTGCTGCTGGGCCTTTACAGCGCCCAGGCCGGGACCATCCGCTTTGGCGGTGCCAGCCTGCAGGAAATCGGCCTGGAAACCCTGCGCGAAAACGTCGCGGTGGTGTTGCAGCACCCGTCGCTGTTCAACGACACCGTGCGCGCCAACCTGGCCATGGGCCGCGACTGCAGCGACGAGGCCTGTTGGCAGGCGCTGCATATTGCCCAGCTGGATGCCACGATCGCCGCCTTGCCGCAGGGCCTGGACAGTGTGGTGGGCCGCTCTGGGGTGCGCTTGTCTGGCGGGCAGCGGCAGCGCCTGGCCATTGCCCGCATGGTGCTGGCCGAGCCCAAGGTGGTCATCCTCGACGAAGCCACCTCGGCCCTGGACGCCGCCACCGAGTACAACCTGCACCAGGCCTTGGCGCGCTTCCTCAGCGGCCGCACCACGCTGATCATTGCCCACCGGCTGTCGGCGGTGAAGCAGGCCGACCGGGTGCTGGTGTTCGATGGCGGGCATGTGGCCGAAGATGGCGACCACCAGCAGCTGATTGCCGAGGGTGGGTTGTATGCCAAGCTTTATGGGCACTTGCAGCAAAGCTGATCCTGAAACGCCACCTCGGTCGGTGTAGGAGCGGCCTTGTGTCGCGATGGGCCGCAAAGCGGCCCCGATCTCTATATCACCGCTGATATCCCGGGGCCGCTTTGCGGCCCATTCGCGACACAAGGCCGCTCCTACAAAAAGCGCGGCGACAGAATCGGAAACAGAGGGATCCCTGTCATAAAAAACCCCGTCACGTTGATGGCAGATGGCCTACGCTGTGCTTGTCTGGGTTGATTTGCGCCTTATCTGCTCTGTGACAGGGACTCCATGAAGGGACATCGCACACTCGAAGCGCCAAAGTTGCTCGGCATTACCTGGCCCTTCATCGCCGTTGTGGTCTTCCAGGTGGCGCTGGGCAGCCTGAGCCTTTATACGCTTTCGGCCGTGCGCGCCTATGTCGCGGGCGAAAGCCTGTGGTCCAAGGCGCAGAAAGACGCCATCTACTACCTCAACCTGTACGCCGATACCCGCGACGACAGCACCTACCAGCGTTATCGCCAGGCCATTACCGTGCCCCAGGGCGACCACCAGCTGCGCGAGGTGCTCGACCAGCCCAGCCCCAACCTGGATGCCGCGCGCCAGGCTGTACTGCAAGGCGGCAACCACCCCGACGATGTCGAGCGGATCATCTGGTTCTACCGTAATTTTCGCAACATCAGCTACATGCAGACGGCCATCGACTACTGGGACATCGGCGACGGCTACCTGGCCAAGCTGGATGTGCTGGCCGGGGAGATGCGCCACAGCTTTGCCAGTGGCCCGGTCGACGCCCAGGCAGTCAACGCCTGGAAGGCCCGCATCGTCACCATCAACGAAGGGGTCACGCCCGCTGCCAAAGCGTTCAGCGATGCGTTGGGCGAAGGCTCGCGCATGTTGTTGCGGGTACTGCTGATCACCAACCTGCTGACAGCGATGTTTCTCATCAGCATCGCCTGGCGCCGCTCCAGCAAGCTGCTGGCCCAGCGTCAGGCCTTCGCCAGCGCCCTGCAAGAAGAGAAAGAGCGAGCGCAGACCACCTTGCAAGCCATTGGCGATGCGGTCATTACCACCGACGTGGAGGGCTGCATCGGCTACATGAACCCGGCCGCCGAGCAACTGACCCACTGGCAGTCTGGCCAGGCCCAGGGCCTGCCGCTGTCGGCGCTGTTCAGCCTGGTGGACGAGCAGGCCGAAGAAGATGGCCGCAGCTTGGTCGAGCAGGTGCTTAGCGGCAGCCTCAAGGGCGGCGCCGAGCATGCCCGGCTGATCCAGCGCCTGGACGGCAGCACCGTGTCGATCAACCTGGTGGGCTCGCCGATCGTCAGTGACGGCCAGCTCAGCGGCATCGTGCTGGTGCTGCATGACATGACCCAGGAGCGCCAGTACATCGCCAACCTGTCCTGGCAGGCCACCCATGACGCCCTGACGGGGCTGGCCAACCGCCGTGAGTTCGAATACCGCCTGGAGCAGGCGCTGAACGGCTTGGCGCGCCAGGCGGGGCGGCATTCACTGATGTTCCTTGACCTCGACCAGTTCAAGCTGGTGAACGACACCTGCGGGCATGCCGCTGGCGACGAATTGCTGCGGCACATTTGCGCCGTGCTGCAATCGGGCCTGCGCGAAGGGGACACGCTGGCCCGGCTGGGGGGTGACGAGTTTGGCGTGTTGCTGGAAAGCTGCCCGCCCGACCAGGCCGAGCGCATTGCCGAGCAGCTGCGCCAGATGGTGCAGAGCTTGCACTTCGTGTGGAAGGGGCGGCCGTTCGTGACCACGGTCAGTGTCGGCCTGGTGCACATCGCCCAGGCCCCCGGCACCTTGGAAACCTCGCTGCGTGCCGCCGACATGGCTTGCTACATGGCCAAGGAGAAGGGGCGCAACCGCGTGCAGGTGTACCACGCCGACGACAGCGAGCTGTCCATGCGTTTTGGCGAAATGGCCTGGATCCAGCGCTTGCATGTGGCCCTGGAAGAAAACCGCTTCTGCCTGTACGCACAGGAAATCGCCCCGCTGAAAGCCTTTGAAGGCCCAGGCCATATCGAAATTCTGCTGCGCCTGTACGACGAAAGTGGCCGCACCATCCTGCCCAGCAGCTTCATCCCTGCGGCCGAGCGCTACGGCTTGATGACTGCGCTGGACCGCTGGGTGGTGCGCAATGTGTTCCAGGTGGTGCGCCAATGCCTGGACGAAGGCCGTGAAGGGCCGCTGTCGATCTGCGCGATCAACCTGTCGGGGTCGAGCATCGGCGATGACAAGTTCCTCGAATACCTGCAGCGGTTGTTTGTCGAGTACGCCATCCCGCCACGGATGATCTGTTTCGAAATTACCGAAACCAGCGCGATTGCCAACCTGGGCAGTGCCATTCGCTTCATCAACGAGTTGAAGGGGCTGGGCTGTCGCTTCTCGCTCGATGACTTCTGCGCCGGCATGTCGTCGTTCGCCTACCTCAAGCATTTGCCCGTGGATTACTTGAAAATCGACGGCAGTTTCGTCAAGGACATGCTAGACGACCCGATCAACAGGGCCATGGTCGAGGTCATCAACCACATCGGCCATGTCATGGGCAAACGCACCATAGCCGAGTTCGTCGAAACACCCTTGATCGAGCAGGCCCTGCAGGAAATAGGCGTGGATTACGCCCAGGGTTACCTGATCGAACGCCCCCAGGTGTTCACCTGTGACAGTCTGCAGCGCCAACGGATCGCCGCCCGGCCTCTGTTGCAGCGGGCGCCTGGCACGTTTCGCTAGCGAGAAATCACAAGGATCAAGGAGCTGAAAGTGATTGATGCATTCGTTCGTATCGGGCCTTTGATGGACCCCGCCAGCTATCCCCAATGGGCCCAGCAACTGATTGAAGACTGCCGCGAGAGCAAGCGCCGGGTGGTGGAGCATGAGTTCTACGCGCGCCTGCGCGACGGCCAGCTCAAGCAGTCGACCATTCGTCAGTACCTGATCGGTGGCTGGCCGGTGGTGGAGCAGTTCTCGCTGTACATGGCCCACAACCTGACCAAGACCCGCTATGGCCGCCATCAGGGCGAAGACATGGCGCGGCGCTGGCTGATGCGCAACATCCGTGTCGAGCTCAACCATGCCGACTACTGGGTGAACTGGTGCCAGGCCCATGGCCTGCACCTGCATGAGCTGCAGGCCCAGGAGGTGCCACCCGAGCTGAACGGCCTGAACGACTGGTGCTGGCGCGTGTGTGCCACCGAGAACCTGGCTATTTCCATGGCGGCGACCAACTACGCCATCGAAGGTGCGACCGGGGAATGGTCGGCGGTGGTGTGCTCGACCGATACCTACGCCCAGGGCTTCCCGGAAGACCAGCGCAAACGGGCGATGAAGTGGCTGAAGATGCATGCACAGTATGATGATGCACACCCTTGGGAGGCGCTGGAGATCATCTGTACGCTGGCCGGCGAGAACCCGAGCCTGGGGCTGCGTACCGAGTTGCGCAGGGCGATTTGCAAGAGTTACGACTGCATGTACCTGTTCCTGGAGCGGTGCATGCAGCTGGAAGGGCGCCAGCAAGGCCGTTTGCGCCCGGCGTTGGCGGCGGGCTGATCTTTCGCCTGTACCGGCCCTATCGCCGGCAAGCCAGCTCCCACAGGATCACCACAGGCCAGGGCAATGTGCAATCCCTGTGGGAGCTGGCTTGCCGGCGATAGGGCCAGTACAGGCAAAAGGCTTATTGGGCGTTGAACGCCTGCCCATTCACCTCTTTGCTGTCCGGCCCCATCAGGTACAGGTACACCGGCATGATCTCTTCAGGCAGTGGGTTGTTCTGCGGGTTTTCGCTGGGGTAAGCCTGGGCCCGCATCGCCGTGCGCGTGGCGCCCGGGTTGATGCTGTTGGAGCGCACTGGCGCCACGCCTTCCAGTTCGTCGGCCAGGGTCTGCATCAGGCCCTCGGTGGCGAACTTGGACACGCCATAAGCGCCCCAGTAGGCCCGGCCTTTGCGCCCGACGCTGCTGCTGGTGAACACCACCGAGGCGTCTTCCGACAGCTTCAGCAGCGGCAGCAGCGTGCTGGTAAGCATGAAGGTGGCATCGACGTTGATGTGCATCACGCGCATGAAGTTGTCGCCCGACAACTGCTCCAGTGGCGTGCGCGGGCCAATGATCGAGGCATTGTTCAGCAGGCCGTCCAGGCGGCCGAACTGGTCTTCGATCATCACAGCCAGCTCGTCGTACTGGTGGGGCAGGGCGGTTTCCAGGTTGAACGGGATGACCACCGGTTGTGGGTGCCCGGCGGCTTCGATCTGGTCGTAGACCTCGTTCAGGTTGGCCTCGGTCTTGCCCAGCAGCAGCACGGTGGCGCCCAGTGCAGCGTAAGCCTTGGCGGCCGCAGCACCAATGCCGCGGCCGGCGCCGGTAACCAGGATGACCCGGCCTTGCAGCAGGTCGGGACGGGCGGTGTAGTCGAACATCAGCATTTTCCCTTGTTCATTCAGGGTCAGTCGTCAGCCATTGCAACTCAGCAGCCACACAGTGCGCTGTCGATCACTTTGCGCAGTTCCAGCGGGTGGTCCACCACCACGTCGGCACCCCAGTTGTTGGGGTTGTCCTCTGGGTGAATATAGCCATAGCGCACGGCTGCCGTGCGAGTGCCGGCGTCACGGCCAGACTCGATGTCGCGCAGGTCGTCGCCAACGAACAGCACAGTGGCAGGGTCCAGGCCCAGCGTCGTGCAGGCCAGGATCAGCGGCTCGGGGTCAGGCTTGCTGTTTTTCACGTGGTCCGGGCAGATCAGCAGTGCCGAGCGCTCGGCCAGGCCCAGGCGCTGCATGATCGGCTCGGCGAAGCGCACCGGCTTGTTGGTGACCACGCCCCACAGCAGGTTGCCTTTCTCGATGTCGGCCAGCAGCTCGGCCATGCCGTCGAACAGCTTGCTGTGCACCGCGCAGTCGCGCTGGTAGCGCTCCAGAAACTCCAGGCGCAGGGCCTCGAAGCCTTCGGCTTCCGGGTCCATGGCAAACGTGGTGGCAACCATGGTGCGGGCGCCGCCAGAGATCACGCCACGGATCAGGTTGTCGTCAATGGCCGGCAGGCCGCGCTCGGCGAGCATGGCCTGGCAGATGGCGATGAAGTCCGGCGCCGTGTCGAGCAAGGTGCCGTCCATGTCGAAGAGTACTGCTCGCAAACGCATGCTTATTCCTCGCGCAGGGTCTGGATCATGTAGTTGACGTCGACGTCGCTGTTGAGCTTGTAGTGCTTGGTCAGCGGGTTGTAGGTGAGGCCGATGATGTCCTTCACCTGCAGGCCGGCATCACGGCTCCAGGCGCCCAGTTCGGACGGGCGGATGAACTTCTTGAAGTCATGGGTGCCGCGCGGCAGCATCTTCAGGATGTACTCGGCGCCGACGATGGCCAGCAGGTAGGCCTTGGGGTTGCGGTTGATGGTGGAGAAGAACACCTGGCCGCCAGGCTTGACCATGCGGTAGCAGGCGCGAATCACCGAGGACGGGTCGGGCACGTGCTCGAGCATTTCCAGGCAGGTGACCACGTCGAACTGTTCAGGCATTTCTTCGGCCAGGGCTTCGGCGGTGATCTGCCGGTATTCCACCTGTACGCCCGACTCCAGCTGGTGCAGCTGGGCCACGGCCAGGGGGGCCTCGCCCATGTCGATACCGGTTACCGTGGCGCCGCGCAGGGCCATGGCTTCGCTGAGGATGCCGCCGCCGCAGCCTACGTCCAGCACTTTCTTGCCGGCCAGGCTGGCCCGCTCGTCGATCCAGTTGACGCGCAGCGGGTTGATTTCGTGCAGCGGCTTGAACTCGCTTTCGCGGTCCCACCAGCGGTGGGCCAGCGCTTCGAACTTGGCGATTTCGGCGCGGTCGACGTTGCTCATTGAACAGTCCTCTGAAACTTCGCAAAATTGCGCCGGAGTATACCCGAGCGCTCGGCCCCCAGGCTCGCTATAATCGCCGGCTTTTGACATGCGAACCACGGGGAGAGGCGATGCGCGAGCGACTTTTGGCGGCGGAGAAGGTGACCGGGATCCGCTGGCAGGGCGGTATCTTGCACCTGCTCGACCAGCGCCTGCTGCCGTCGGAGGAACGCTGGCTGGCCTGCGACAATGTCGCGCAGGTGGCGGCGGCAATCCGCGACATGGCAGTGCGCGGCGCCTCGGCCATTGGTATTGCCGCAGCCTATGGCCTGGTACTGGCCCTGGAAGAGCGGCTGGCCGAGGGTGGCGACTGGGAAATGGACCTGGAAGAGGACTTTCTCACCCTTGCCGAAGCGCGCCCCACGGCGGCCAACCTGTTCTGGGCGCTGAACCGCATGCGCGAACGCCTGCTGCGCCTGCGCCCTGACGAAGACGTGCTGGCCGTGCTGGAGGCCGAGGCCGTGGCCATCCACGAAAGCGACCGTGAAGCCAGCCTGACCATGGCCCAGCAAGGCATCGAGCTGATCCGGCGTCATCAGGGCAATGCCCAGACCCTGCTCACCTATGGCAATGCCGGTGCCCTGGCCAGCGGCGGTTTCGGCACCGCGCTGGGGGTAATTCGCGCCGGCTACCTGGAGGGCATGGTCGAGCGGGTGTACGCCGGCGAGACCCGCCCCTGGCTGCAAGGCTCGCGCCTGACCGCCTGGGAGCTGGCCAACGAAGGCATCCCGGTAACCCTGTGCGCCGACTCGGCGCTGGCGCACCTGATGAAGACCAAGGGCATCACCTGGGTAGTGGTGGGGGCGGACTGTATTGCCGCCAATGGCGATGTGGCCAGCAAGATCGGCACCTATCAGCTGGCGGTCAGCGCCATGCACCACGGCGTGCGCTTCATGGTGGTGGCGCCGAGCACCAGCATCGACCTGAACCTGCCCACTGGCGAGGATATCCCGCTGGAGGAGCGTGACGCCGACGAGTGGCTGGACTTTGGCGGTGCCCCGGCGGTACGGGATGTGGAGGTGTTCAACCCGGTATTCGACGTGACCCCGGCCGACCTGATCGACGTGATCGTGACCGAGCGGGGCATTGTCGAGCGCCCGGATACCGCCAAGCTGGCCCAGTTGATTTGCCGCAAGCGCCTGCACTGATTTTGTGCTGCCTGCACTGGCCTCTTCGCGGGCTTGCCCGCTCCCACAGGGATATCGCATGGCCTTAGGGCAGTGGTGAATCTGTGGGAGCGGGCGAGCCCGCGAAGAGGCCGATGCAGGCAATAAAAAAACCAGGAGTCAAACCCGGCTCAGACTAGCTGCCACCTCTCCCCACCGCCCCCGCGTTTGTGATAACATCCGGCAGTTTCCAAGACCGCCCATCACGGCGGCCTTCATTGCGCAGATCCATGGCACAACTCATTGATTTGTCGTAAGTCGTCGCACCCTTATGCGCTGCGGCGGCGAGCTTCGTTCGGCCCTTGATGGAGCTGCGAAGTTTCACCAGAAAAAGGAATCAGGCTTCTCATGGGCGAACTGGCCAAAGAAATCCTCCCGGTCAATATCGAAGACGAACTGAGACAGTCTTACCTCGACTACGCGATGAGCGTGATTGTCGGGCGAGCGCTGCCCGATGCGCGTGACGGCTTGAAGCCCGTGCATCGTCGCGTTCTCTATGCGATGAGCGAACTGGGCAACGACTGGAACAAGCCGTACAAGAAATCCGCCCGTGTGGTCGGTGACGTGATCGGTAAGTACCACCCGCACGGCGACACTGCGGTCTACGACACCATCGTGCGTATGGCCCAGCCGTTCTCGCTGCGCTACCTGCTGGTCGACGGCCAGGGCAACTTCGGTTCGGTGGACGGCGACAACGCCGCAGCCATGCGATACACCGAAGTGCGCATGACCAAGCTGGCGCACGAGCTGCTGGCCGACCTGCACAAGGAAACCGTCGACTGGGTGCCCAACTACGACGGCACCGAGCAGATCCCGGCGGTCATGCCGACCCGTATTCCCAACCTGCTGGTCAACGGTTCCAGCGGTATCGCCGTGGGCATGGCGACCAACATTCCGCCACACAACCTCGGTGAAGTCATCGACGGTTGCCTGGCGCTGATCGACAACCCGGAAGTCACCATCGATGAACTGATGCAGTTCATCCCTGGGCCAGACTTCCCGACTGCCGGCATCATCAACGGTCGCCAAGGCATCATCGAGGCCTATCGCACCGGTCGTGGCCGCATCTACATGCGGGCCCGTTCCGAGATCGAAGACATCGACAAGGTGGGCGGCCGTCAGCAAATCGTCGTGACCGAGCTGCCGTACCAGCTGAACAAGGCACGCCTGATCGAAAAGATCGCCGAGCTGGTAAAAGAGAAAAAGATCGAAGGCATCACCGAGCTGCGCGACGAGTCCGACAAGGACGGCATGCGCATCGTCATCGAGCTGCGCCGCGGCGAGGTGCCGGAGGTGGTGCTCAACAACCTCTACCAGCAAACCCAGCTGCAGAGCGTGTTTGGCATCAACGTGGTGGCCCTGATCGACGGCCGTCCGCGCCTGCTCAACCTCAAGGACCTGCTCGAAGCGTTCGTTCGTCACCGCCGTGAAGTGGTGACCCGCCGCACCGTATTCGAGTTGCGCAAGGCGCGTGAGCGTGGCCACATCCTTGAAGGCCAGGCGGTTGCGCTGTCCAACATCGACCCGGTCATCGCCCTGATCAAGGCTTCGCCAACCCCGTCCGAGGCCAAGGAGGCCCTGGTTTCCACGCCGTGGGAATCCAGTGCCGTGCAGGTCATGGTCGAGCGCGCCGGCGCCGATTCCTGCCGCCCTGAAGACCTGCCGGAGCAGTACGGCCTGCATGACGGCAAGTACTTCC
This sequence comes from Pseudomonas putida S13.1.2, assembly GCF_000498395.2. NCBI lineage: Bacteria > Pseudomonadati > Pseudomonadota > Gammaproteobacteria > Pseudomonadales > Pseudomonadaceae > Pseudomonas > Pseudomonas putida. Next base: position 3,586,348 of record NZ_CP010979.1, on the reverse strand, counting down.
TGTCGCCGGAGCAGGCCCAGGCCATTCTTGACCTGCGCCTGCATCGCCTGACCGGCCTGGAGCACGAGAAGCTGCTGGCCGAGTACCAGGAAATCCTTGAGCAGATCGGCGAGCTGATCCGCATCCTCAGCAGCGCAGAGCGCCTGATGGAAGTGATCCGCGAAGAGCTGGAAGCCATCCGTGCCGAATACGGCGATGTGCGCCGCACCGAAATTCTCAATGCCAGCCACGACCTCAACTACGGTGACATGATCCCGGAAGAAGAGCGCGTGGTGACCATCTCCCACGGTGGTTATGCCAAGACCCAGCCATTGTCCGCTTACCAGGCCCAGCGCCGTGGCGGCAAAGGCAAGTCGGCGACCGGCGTGAAGGACGAGGACTACATCGAGCACCTGTTGGTCGCCAACAGCCATGCCACCCTGTTGCTGTTCTCCAGCAAGGGCAAGGTGTACTGGAAGAAGACCTACGAAATTCCCGAAGCGTCCCGCGCTGCGCGCGGTCGCCCGCTGGTCAACCTGCTGCCGCTGGAGGAAGGTGAGCGCATCACCGCCATGCTGCAGATCGACCTCGAAGCGCTGCAGCAGAACGCCGACCTCGATGAAGAGCTGGAAGATGCTGATGACACCGTGCTTGAGGGTGAGCTGGTAGAGGCCGAGGAAGTCGACGAGGAAGATGGCGACACCGCCGAGTGGGTGGCCGAGCCTACTGGCGCCTACATCTTCATGGCCACTGCCTCCGGTACCGTCAAGAAGACCCCGCTGGTGCAGTTCGCCCGTCCGCGCTCCAACGGCCTGATCGCCTTGAAGCTCAAGGAAGGCGACACCCTGATTGCGGCGGCCATCACTGACGGCGCCAAAGAAGTCATGATGTTCTCCGACGCCGGCAAGGTCATCCGCTTCGCCGAGAGCGTAGTGCGTGAAATGGGCCGTACTGCCCGTGGTGTTCGCGGCATGAAGCTGGGCAAAGGTCAGCAGATCATTTCGATGCTGATCCCGGAGTCCGGTTCGCAGATTCTCACCGCCTCCGAGCGTGGCTTCGGCAAGCGCACCCCGCTGTCCAAGTTCCCGCGTCGCGGTCGTGGTGGCCAGGGCGTGATTGCCATGGGTACCAAAGGGCGCAACGGCCTGCTGATCGGTGCTATCCAGGTGCAGGAAGGCGAGGAGATCATGCTGATTTCCGACCAGGGCACGCTGGTGCGTACCCGGGTTGGCGAGGTGTCCAGCCTCAGCCGTAACACCCAGGGTGTTACGCTGATCAAGTTGGCGGCCGACGAAACACTGGTGGGCCTGGAGCGTATCCAGGAGCCGTCCGAGGACGAACTCGATGAAGTGATCGAGACGGACGAGGAGGGCGCCGAGGCTGAAGCGCCAGACAATGAAGACGCTGCGGGTGCCGAAGAGGCACCGCAGGAGTAAGCAGGCGTAAACCCGAACGGGGCGACCAAGGTCGCCCCGTTTGACTGTGTAGGAGCGGGCTTGCCCGCGATGCAGGCGCCACCGATCCTGCATGGAATGTGGCCACCGAATTACGATTTTGTTCTATTTGGCAGAGCGAGAGTGGATGTGAGCAAACGAGCCTTTAACTTCTGCGCAGGCCCTGCCGCGCTTCCTGATGCTGTGTTGCAGCGTGCCCAGGCAGAGATGCTGGACTGGCGCGGCAAGGGCTTGTCGGTGATGGAAATGAGCCATCGCAGCGACGATTACGTGGCCATCGCCGAAAAGGCCGAGCAGGACCTGCGTGACCTGCTGTCCGTCCCCTCCAACTACAAAGTGTTGTTCCTGCAGGGCGGCGCTAGCCAGCAGTTTGCCGAAATTCCGCTGAACCTGCTGCCGGAAAACGGCACTGCCGATTACATCGAAACCGGCATCTGGTCGAAAAAAGCCATCGAGGAAGCGCGCCGCTTCGGCAACATCAACGTTGCCGCCAGTGCCAAGCCCTACGACTACCTGAGCATTCCGGGCCAGAACGACTGGAATCTGACCAAGAATGCTGCCTACGTGCACTACGCATCCAACGAGACCATCGGTGGCCTGCAGTTTGACTGGGTGCCGCAGACTGGCGATGTGCCGCTGGTGGTCGACATGTCTTCCGACATCCTCTCGCGTCCCATCGACGTGTCGCAGTTCGGCCTGATCTACGCCGGCGCGCAAAAGAACATTGGCCCCAGCGGCCTTGTGGTGGTCATCGTGCGCGAAGACCTGCTGGGCCGTGCCCGTAGCAGCTGCCCGACCATGCTCGACTACAAGGTTTCGGCTGACAACGGCTCGATGTACAACACCCCGGCCACGTACTCCTGGTACCTGTCGGGCCTGGTCTTCGAGTGGTTGAAAGAGCAAGGTGGCGTCGACGCCATGGAGCAGCGCAACCGCGCCAAGAAAGAGCGCCTGTACGGCTTCATCGACAACAGCGATTTCTACACCAACCCGATCAGCGTCAACGCCCGTTCGTGGATGAACGTGCCGTTCCGCCTGGCTGACGAGCGCCTGGACAAGGCCTTCCTTGCCGGCGCCGATGCCCGTGGCCTGCTCAACCTCAAGGGCCACCGTTCGGTGGGCGGTATGCGCGCTTCCATCTACAACGCCCTGGGCCTTGAGGCTGTGGAGGCCTTGGTGGGCTACATGGCCGAATTCGAGAAGGAGCACGGCTGATGTCCGAACAGGAACTCAAGGCGCTGCGCGTGCGTATCGACAGCCTCGACGAGAAGATTCTCGAGCTGATCAGCGACCGCGCCCGTTGCGCCGAAGAAGTAGCCCGGGTCAAGACCGCCTGGCTCAAAGAAGGCGAGAAGCCGGTGTTCTACCGTCCCGAGCGTGAGGCCGCAGTGCTCAAGCGCGTGATGGAGCGCAACAAGGGCCCGCTGGGCAACGAAGAGATGGCGCGGTTGTTCCGCGAAATCATGTCGTCGTGCCTGGCCCTTGAAGAGCCGTTGAAAATCGCCTATCTCGGCCCTGAGGGTACCTTCACCCAGGCCGCGGCCATGAAGCACTTCGGCCACGCGGTGATCAGCCGGCCGATGGCGGCTATCGACGAAGTGTTCCGCGAAGTGGCGGCCGGCGCCGTCAACTTCGGCGTGGTGCCGGTGGAAAACTCCACCGAAGGTGCGGTCAGTCACACCCTGGACAGCTTCCTCGAGCACGACATGGTGATTTGCGGCGAAGTCGAGCTGCGTATCCACCATCACCTGCTGGTAGGTGAGAGCACCAAGACCGACAGCATCACCCGCATCTACTCCCACGCCCAGTCGCTGGCCCAGTGCCGCAAGTGGCTGGACGCGCACTACCCGAACGTGGAGCGCGTGGCGGTGTCGAGCAATGCCGAGGCGGCCAAGCGGGTCAAGGGCGAGTGGAACTCGGCGGCGATCGCCGGCGACATGGCGGCCAACCTGTATGGTTTGACCCGCCTGGCCGAAAAGATCGAAGACCGCCCGGACAACTCCACGCGCTTCCTGATGATCGGCAGCCAGGAAGTGCCGCCGACCGGTGACGACAAGACCTCGATCATTGTCTCGATGAGCAACAAGCCGGGTGCCTTGCACGAGTTGCTGGTGCCGTTCCACCAGAACGGCATCGACCTGACCCGCATCGAGACCCGCCCGTCGCGCAGCGGCAAGTGGACCTACGTGTTCTTCATCGATTTTGTTGGCCACCACCGCGACCCGCTGATCAAGGCGGTGCTCGAGCAGATCAGTCAAGAGGCTGTGGCGCTGAAGGTGCTGGGCTCCTACCCGAAGGCGGTGCTTTGATCGAAGATTGCCGGGGCCGCTGCGCGGCCCATCGCCGGCAAGCCAGCTCCCACAGGTACAGCGGCAGTCTCCAGATTTGCGCGGTCCCTGTAGGAGCTGGCTTGCCGGCGATGGGCTGCAAGGCAGCCCCTGCAGTTTCACAGGCTGTCCAGATTTCAGAACAGGGTTCGCACCAGTGGTAAAAGCAGCAAAAACCAAACCTGAGCCGATCATCAACCGCCTGGTCGTGGTCGGCCTCGGCCTGATCGGTGGCTCGTTCGCCAAGGGCCTGCGTGAAAGCGGCCTGTGCCGCGAAGTGGTCGGTGTCGACCTCGACGCCCCTTCGCGCAAGCAGGCCGTGGCCCTGGGCGTGGTCGACCGCTGCGAAGAAGACCTCGCCGCAGCCTGCGTCGGTGCCGATGTCATCCAGCTGGCCGTGCCGATCCTGGCCATGGAAAAAGTCCTGGCCCTCCTGGCCCGGCTCGATCTGGGCGATGCGATCATTACCGATGTCGGCAGTGCCAAGGGTAATGTAGTCCGTGAGGCGCGTTCTGTTTTTGTAAACGAGAGCGGTCAGCGCCTGCCACGCTTCGTCCCCGGCCACCCCATCGCCGGGTCCGAGCAAAGCGGGGTGGAGGCTTCCAACGCCACCCTGTTCCGTCGGCACAAGGTGATTCTCACGCCGCTGGCCGAAACCGACCCGACCGCGCTGGCCCTGGTCGACCGCCTGTGGCGTGCGCTGGGTGCGGATGTGGAGCACATGTCGGTCGAACGCCATGACGAAGTGCTGGCAGCTACCAGCCACTTGCCGCACCTGCTGGCCTTTGGCTTGGTCGATTCGCTGGCCAAACGCAATGAAAACCTCGAGATCTTCCGGTACGCTGCGGGAGGCTTTCGCGATTTCACAAGAATCGCCGGCAGCGACCCGACCATGTGGCACGACATCTTCCTCGCCAACCGCGACGCTGTCCTGCGCACACTCGATACATATCGCAGCGATCTCGACGCCTTGCGCGACGCGATCGCTGAAGGGGACGGGCACCAGTTGCTGGGTGTATTCACCCGCGCACGGGTTGCCCGCGAGCATTTCAGTAAAATCCTGGCCCGCCGGGCCTATGTGGACGCTATGAACGCCAACGATCTTATTTTCCTGGCCCAACCCGGTGGCCGCCTGTCCGGGCGAATCCGCGTACCGGGCGACAAGTCGATTTCCCACCGCTCGATCATGCTCGGCTCGCTGGCCGAAGGCACCACCGAAGTCGAAGGCTTCCTCGAAGGTGAAGACGCACTGGCGACCCTGCAGGCATTCCGCGACATGGGGGTGGTCATCGAAGGCCCCAACCACGGTCGCGTGACCATTCACGGTGTTGGCCTGCACGGCCTCAAGCCGCCGCCCGGGCCGCTGTACGTGGGTAACTCCGGTACCTCGATGCGCCTGCTGTCGGGCCTGTTGGCCGGCCAGTCGTTCGACGTGACCATGACGGGCGACGCTTCGCTGTCCAAGCGCCCGATGAACCGGGTGGCCAACCCGCTGCGCGAAATGGGTGCTGTGGTCGAGACCGGCCCGGAAGGCCGCCCGCCGCTGACCATCCGCGGTGGCAGCAAGCTCAAGGCGTTGACCTACACGCTGCCGATGGCCAGCGCCCAGGTCAAATCCTGCCTGCTGCTGGCCGGCCTGTACGCCGAAGGCAAGACCACCGTTACCGAGCCTGCGCCTACCCGTGACCACACCGAGCGCATGCTGCGCGGCTTTGGCTATGCGGTCGAGTCGAATGGCCCGGTGGCCTCGTTGCAGTCCGGTGGCAAGCTGACGGCTACCCGCATCGAAGTGCCGGCCGACATTTCCTCGGCAGCCTTCTTCCTGGTGGCCGCCTCCATCGCCGAAGGTTCCGAACTGGTGCTGGAGCACGTTGGCATCAACCCGACCCGCACCGGTGTAATCGACATCCTGCGCTTGATGGGTGGCGACATCACCCTGGAAAACCAGCGTGAAGTCGGCGGCGAACCCGTGGCCGACCTGCGCGTGCGCGGTGCCAGGCTGAAAGGTATCGACATCCCTGAAGCGTTGGTGCCGCTGGCCATCGACGAATTCCCGGTTCTGTTCGTGGCCGCCGCCTGTGCCGAAGGGCGCACCGTGCTGCGTGGCGCCGAAGAGCTGCGGGTGAAGGAGTCCGACCGCATCCAGGTGATGGCCGACGGCCTGATCACCCTGGGCATCAAGTGCGAACCGACCCCGGACGGCATCATCATCGATGGCGGCCAGTTGGGCGGTGGCGAAGTGCATGGCCACGGTGACCACCGTATTGCCATGGCCTTCAGTGTCGCTTCGCTGCGCGCCAGCGCGCCGATCCGCATCCATGACTGTGCCAACGTCGCCACCTCGTTCCCCAACTTCCTGGCGCTGTGCGCCGAAGTCGGCATCCGCGTGGCAGAAGAGGGCAAGTCGTGAATTCGCAGGCATCAGTCATCACCATCGACGGGCCAAGCGGCTCGGGCAAGGGTACGGTAGCCGGGCTTCTGGCCCGCGAGCTGGGTTGGAAGCTGCTGGATTCCGGCGCGCTTTACCGGTTGCTGGCATTCAATGCCAGCAACCACGGCGTCGACCTGACCAACGAAGAGCTGCTGGCCAGGCTTGCCGCTCATCTGGACGTGCAGTTCATCGCCGCTGAGCCCGGTAAGCTGCAACAGATCATCCTTGAGGGTGAGGACGTCAGCAACGTCATCCGCACCGAGACCGTCGGCGCCGGTGCGTCGATGGTGGCCTCGCTGCCAGCAGTGCGTGATGCGCTGCTGGTGCGTCAGCGCGAATTCCGCGAAGTGCCGGGGTTGATCGCCGATGGCCGCGACATGGGTACCGTCGTGTTCCCCGACGCTCCGTTGAAGGTCTTCCTGACCGCCAGCGCGGAGGAGCGGGCACGTCGCCGTTACCTGCAGTTGAAGGGCAAGGGTGAAGATGTTAGTCTGTCGAGTCTGCTGGATGAGATTCGTGCGCGTGATGAGCGCGACACCCAACGTGCAGTGGCCCCGCTGAAGCCAGCGGCCGATGCCATTCAGTTGGACTCTACCGAGTTGTCCATTGAGCAGGTGTTGCAACGTATCAGAAGTGAGATCGCCCAGCGCGACCTTATCTGATCGCCAGGAAAGCAGGCAGGGGCACCAGTCAACGTCCTGCCGGCTTTCCTTTACTTAAAACGAACCCACATTGTCTGGAATGTGGTTATGGGCGTTTGTTTCGCCCGAATCTACAGGAATTAAAATGAGCGAAAGCTTTGCAGAACTCTTTGAAGAAAGCCTGAAAACCCTCAATCTTCAGCCGGGTGCCATCATCACCGGTATCGTTGTCGACATCGACGGCGACTGGGTTACCGTACACGCTGGCCTGAAGTCCGAGGGCGTCATCCCGCTCGAGCAGTTCTACAACGAAGCTGGCGAGCTGACCATCAAGGTCGGTGACGAAGTTCACGTTGCGCTGGACGCGGTCGAAGACGGCTTTGGCGAAACCAAACTGTCCCGTGAAAAAGCCAAGCGCGCCGAGTGCTGGATTGTTCTGGAAGCAGCTTTCGCCGCCGAAGAAGTGGTCAAGGGCGTTATCAACGGTAAGGTTAAGGGCGGCTTCACTGTCGACGTTAACGGCATCCGTGCGTTCCTGCCGGGCTCCCTGGTTGATGTCCGCCCTGTGCGCGACACCACCCACCTCGAAGGCAAAGAGCTGGAATTCAAGGTCATCAAGCTGGACCAGAAGCGCAACAACGTTGTTGTTTCGCGTCGCAGCGTGCTGGAAGCCGAGAACAGCGCCGAGCGCGAAGCCCTGCTGGAAACCCTGCAGGAAGGCCAGCAAGTCAAAGGTATCGTCAAGAACCTCACCGACTACGGCGCATTCGTGGACCTGGGCGGTATCGACGGCCTGCTGCACATCACCGACATGGCCTGGAAGCGCATCAAGCACCCTTCGGAAATCGTTAACGTTGGCGACGAAGTCGACGTACGCGTTCTGAAGTTCGACCGCGAGCGCAACCGCGTTTCGCTGGGTCTGAAGCAGATGGGCGAAGATCCGTGGGTAGCTATCACTGCCCGCTACCCAGAAGGTACTCGCGTACAAGCTCGCGTTACCAACCTGACCGACTACGGCTGCTTCGCTGAGCTGGAAGAAGGCGTTGAAGGTCTGGTACACGTTTCCGAAATGGACTGGACCAACAAGAACATCCACCCGTCGAAAGTCGTTCAGGTTGGCGACGAAGTGGAAGTCATGGTTCTGGACATCGACGAAGAGCGTCGTCGTATCTCCCTGGGCATCAAGCAGTGCAAGTCCAACCCATGGGAAGACTTCTCCGGCCAGTTCAACAAGGGTGACAAGATCACCGGTACCATCAAGTCGATCACCGACTTCGGTATCTTCATTGGCCTGGACGGCGGCATCGACGGTCTGGTTCACCTGTCCGACATCTCCTGGAACGAAACCGGCGAAGAAGCCGTACGTCGTTTCAAGAAGGGCGACGAGCTGGAAACCGTCATCCTGTCGGTCGACCCAGAGCGCGAGCGCATCTCCCTGGGCATCAAGCAGCTGGAAGACGATCCGTTCTCCAACTTCGTTGCTGTCAATGACAAGGGCGCTATCGTCAAGGGCATCGTGAAAGAAGTTGACGCCAAAGGCGCCATCGTCACCCTGGCCGACGACATCGAAGCTACTCTGAAAGCTTCCGAAATCAGCCGTGACCGCGTTGAAGACGCGCGTAACGTTCTGAAGGAAGGCGAAGAGATCGAAGCCAAGATCATCAGCGTTGACCGCAAGTCCCGCGTTATCAGCCTGTCGATCAAGTCGAAAGACGACGCTGAAGAGCGCGAAGCCATCCAGAGCCTGAAAAACGCTCCGGAAGCGGCTGCCGACACCACCATGGCTGCGCTGCTGCGCGAAGCAATGGCCAAGCAGAACTGAGTTCTGTTTGATCGGTAAAAAAGGGCGACCCTCGGGTCGCCCTTTTTTTTGCCTGTATGAAGCCAGCTCGGCGTACTAGGCGTTGCTCGCAAAGTTCCATCAGCTGGCCCGGTCCCGCTACTGGTAATTAAATGCTAGCGCGATCACTGTGGGAGCGGGCGCGCCCGCGAACACGGGCGAAGCCCGTGCCATCCACCGCGCCGCCTGCTTCGCGGGCATTGCCCGCTCCCACAGGGGGCGTGCTGGCCAGAATAAAGAGGCCTGCCTGCCCCGGCCGGCTAGACCATTCTTGCAAAACTTCAATCTTGAATTTTTTTATTAAGTCAAGAACCACCCTGTTCAAATCCCTCCCAGCGTGCTACAAACTGGTTAAGCAATGATCTAGCTGCTTGATAACGAAGGGAAAAATATGACGAAGTCGGAGCTGATCGAACGTATTGTCACCCATCAGGGGCTGCTCTCGCCCAAGGACGTGGAGCTGGCCATCAAGACCATGCTTGAGCAGATGTCACAGTGCCTTGCCACTGGTGATCGCATCGAGATTCGCGGTTTTGGCAGCTTCTCGCTGCACTATCGCGCCCCGCGCGTGGGCCGTAACCCCAAGACCGGCCAGTCGGTCAGCCTCGAGGGCAAGTTTGTGCCGCACTTCAAGCCCGGCAAAGAGCTGCGAGACCGGGTCAACGAAGAAGACGAGGCTGAAGCCTGATCAATCAAGGAGCATTCTGATGCGTAACCTCAAGCGCGCCCTGGCGGCGGTGTTCGTGCTGCTGTTGGCGGCTGTGGTTTTGTTCTTCGTGCTGGAAAACCAGCAAGCCGTTTCGTTGGTCTTGTTCGGCTGGGCCGCGCCGGCCATGCCGGTTGCCGTGCTGGTATTGGCCGCCTTGGTCATTGGCCTGGCAGTCGGGCCGTTGCTGGGTGCCTATGGCGTGCAGCGCAGCAAGCGCAAGATCAGGGAGTCTGCCCGTAAGGCGGCACTCAGCAGCAACTAAGGAAATTTCCTACACCCTCGTAGGAAAGTCTCACCTATGCATACACCGGCCGTCATGGAGTAATAGCCCACTTCATTTTCGGCCCCGGCGAGTGTGCGCAGCATGGAATATCCCAGCCTTTCCCACCACGGTAGTACCCGGGGCGTCACCGGGTCTTGCCACCAGTTGCACCTTGATGCGGCCACCAGTCTGCTGATCGATTGCGGGCTTGAGCAGGGGAGCGAAGCCACGCCAGGTGCGGAAAGCGCGGCACTCGGCTTCGACATACAGGGCATCCAGGCCCTGGTCATCACCCATGTTCATCTCGACCACGTGGGCCGCATCCCTGCACTGCTAGCCGCTGGTTTCCGCGGCCCCATCTTGTGCAGCGAGCCCTCTGCCCGGCTGCTGCCGCTGGTGCTGGAAGACGCCTACAGGCTGAGCATCAGCCGCGAGCCTGCGCAAGTGGCGCGGTACATCGATTTGATCCGTGCCCTTATTGTGCCGCTGCCTTTCGAGCAGTGGCACGCGGTGATCGAGGGCCCGGGTGTTACTTGCCGCATCCGCCTGCAGCGCGCAGGGCATCTGCTGGGGTCAGCCTATGTGGAGTGCGACATTCAGCAGGGGCAGGCCAATACCCGGTACGTGTTCTCCGGTGACCTGGGCGCTTGTGGCAACCCATTGCTGCGCCCGGTGCAGCCCCCGGAGCGTGCTGACGTACTGGTGCTGGAAAGCACCTATGGTGACCGCCTGCATTCGCATGGCGGCGATCGCAGGCAGCGTCTGGAAGATGCCATCGATCGTGCCTTGGCAGACAAGGGCACCATCCTCATCCCGGCATTCAGCCTGGGCCGCACCCAGGAATTGCTCTACGAGCTCGAGGACATACTGCATCGCAAGGCTTTGCTGGGCAAAGCCGGCCCAGGGCCCGATGGCGATCCGCTCGACTGGTCGCAGCTGCCCATCATCCTCGACTCGCCATTGGCTCAACGCATCACCAGCGCGTACCGAGAACTGCACGACTACTGGAATGCCGAGGCCAGGGCGCGCCTTGCACAGGGGCGCGACCCGCTCGGCTTCAGCCAGCTGATCAGTGTGGACACCCATGCCCGACACCAGCAGGTGGTCAATTACCTGCAGAGCACCGGGCGGCCGGCGATCGTGATTGCCGGCAATGGCATGTGCTCGGGTGGGCGGATTGTCAATTACCTCAAGGCCATGCTGGGGGATCCGCGGCATGAGGTGATGTTTGTGGGGTACCAGGCCAAGGGTACTCCGGGGGCGGTGATACAGGCTAGCGAAGGGGCGAAGGGGGGTGTGCAGGTTGACTTGGATGGGGAGGCTTGTGAGATTCGGGCGAAGGTGATGACGTTGAGTGGGTATTCAGGGCATGCGGATCAGATCGGCCTATTGATGTTCGCGACCGGAATACAGCATGCGCCAACTGAGATAGTGCTGGTGCACGGAGGCAAAACTTCGAAAAATATGCTGGCAGCCGTACTAGGGCAAGCGTTTGCGCGCGGGGAATCAAGTACGCGTATTTCAGTTCCTGATTGATCATTCAGCAGAGATTTGGGGGGGGCGCAGCTACCAAGGAACCACTGACATCATAAGAGCTCCAGCCGTCTTCGTTTCATTCATCTTGACCGGGCGTTCCGGGTAGGGTGCAATCACGTGAAGCATGCGGGCAAATTGGCTCAGCGCGATGCCTCGCACCTCTATGGTGAGGCCTGTTGATCAAGCGCTTGGCCCGTACCATGGATGAGCTCAGTTTTTGAATGATGTTAGACGGCCTTTAGGATAATCAGAATAAATGCTTAACGAACCTCAGCGCCCAAATCGTGATGATGAAATCGAACTTTTCGACTTGATGCAGGGAATATGGCGGCAGAGGTTGTGGGTGGGATTGGTCGCTACACCAATTGTAGCGGCGGGCGTTGCTTATGCATTGTTGGCCACGCCAGTGTACGAGGCGAGGCTGTTCGTCGAGCCGCCCAGCCAGAATGATATTGCACAGTTGAATTTCGGGCGTGGTGGTGACTCTGGATTGAGCTACCTGACCGTGAAGGATGTGTATGACATTCACCTTCAGGCATTGCAGTCAGAGGGTGTGCGCTACGCGTTTTTCCGTGATGTGTATTTGCCAAGCTTGAGTGAAGAAAGCCGTAAGGGCTCGCGCGATTCGTTGTACGGCGAGTTTGCCAATTTGCTGACCGTGGCGCCCGCAGGTAAAGGTTCATCTACGCGCTACACGGTCACTGCTTCCGTTGCCGACCCTCAGCAGGCGGCTAAGTGGGTAGTAGCGTACAACGAGCTTGCTGCGGACAACGCCAAGCATGAGGTGCTCGAAAGCAATCGTAGTGACATGTTAGTCAAGGCAGACAATCTGCAAATGCAGATTGACGCTCAGAAAGCCAGCGCGCGGCGGGAGCGTGAAGACAGCATCGCCCAGTTGAAGGAGGCGCTGTTGGTTGCGAAATCCATTGGCCTGGAAAAACCACCAGTCATTTCGCAACCGCTGACCGATGAAGTGTCTGCCGCAATGGGGGGGGCGCTCACCTACATGCGAGGGAGCAAAGCGTTGGAGTCCGAGATTGCGAACCTTGAAGCGCGCGCCTCTGATGAGCCATTCATCCGTGGCCTACGTCCCTTGCAAGAAAAGGTCACGTTTTACCGTAATCTGAAGATTGACCCTTCGAGCATAAATGTGTTTGAACAGGATGGTGCTGTGGAGCTGCCGGACCGACCAGTTAAGCCGAAAAGGGCGCTTATCGTTGTACTGAGCGCAGTGCTAGGTCTGGGGGCTGGTGTTCTGTTTGCATTCGGCAGAGACCTCTGGATTCGGCGTCGTCCATCTTGAGTACCCTCATCACCCGCTGGTGTGTCATCGATATTGATTGATGTCAAAATACTATTGCGTGTGGGGCGATGGTCGTTTTTCATAGGGCAAGGGGCCTGCCTTGATGACGTAAGGCTGTGCAAAGGTGTAGTGTGGATGGTCGGCCTATCACGGATAAAGCGCGTTGGCGGGCTGTCGTTGCCGAGTTCATGGCGGGTCTGCGCCTCGAGCCACGGTCGTACTGTTTCGCTGGAGTTCATCCCATCTTAGGATGAAATAGATTAAACACCCCGCCTCCTGTCATGTGTGCAGGCGGGTAATAGAAAAGGGTGGTTCACGCGATATGACAGATCTCAAGAAGCAGGCGGTTGAGAAGTTCAAGGGTAAAACAGCTCTGATCGGTATAGTGGGACTGGGCTATGTTGGCTTGCCCTTGATGCTGCGTTACAACGCTATAGGCTTTAACGTTTTAGGCATAGACATTGACGAAGTAAAAGTTGAACGCTTGAACGCAGGCCAGAGCTACATCGAGCATCTTTCCAGTGAGCGAATCGCTGCGGCCCGCCAGCAAGGGTTCGAGGCGACCACAGATTTTAGTCGGGCCAGCGAGTGCGACGCCCTCATTCTTTGCGTCCCTACGCCTCTGAACAAATATCGCGAACCTGACATGAGCTTCGTCATCAATACAACCGATGCGATAAAGCCCTATCTGCGGGGCGGTCAGGTAGTGTCTCTGGAAAGTACTACCTACCCCGGTACCACCGAGGAGGAATTGCTCCCGCGCGTGCAAGAAGGTGGTTTAAAGGTAGGGGAGGATATCTTCCTTGTTTACTCACCCGAGCGGGAAGACCCGGGCAATCCGAACTTCGAAACACGCACGATCCCCAAAGTCATCGGTGGGCATACGTCAAATTGCCTGGAAGTAGGCATCGCCCTGTATGACCAGGCCATCGAAAAAGTCGTACCAGTGAGTTCGACCAAGGCTGCCGAGATGACCAAGCTGCTGGAGAACATTCATCGTGCCGTCAACATCGGTCTGGTCAACGAAATGAAAATTGTCGCTGACCGCATGGGCATCGATATCTTTGAAGTGGTGGATGCCGCAGCAACCAAGCCATTTGGTTTTACCGCTTACTATCCCGGCCCAGGGCTTGGTGGACATTGCATTCCTATCGACCCCTTCTACCTGACCTGGAAGGCGCGAGAGTACGGTGTCAACACCCGTTTCATCGAGCTCTCGGGTGAGGTCAACCAGGGTATGCCGGAGTATGTCCTTGGTAAGCTGATGGATGGTTTGAATGAAGCAGGCAAGGCGTTGAAAGGGAGCCGAATCCTGGTGCTGGGCATTGCTTATAAGAAGAACGTCGATGATATGCGTGAATCGCCCTCGGTCGAGATCATGGAGTTGATCCAGGCTAAAGGTGGCGTGGTTGCCTACAGTGACCCGCATGTGCCGGTATTCCCGAAAATGCGCGAGCATCATTTCGACCTTCGCAGTGAGCTCTTGACGGCAGAGAACCTGGCTTCGTTCGATGCTGTGCTGTTGGCTACCGACCACGACAAGTTCGACTATGCGCTGATCGAAGCCAAGGCCAGGTTGATTGTAGACAGCCGTGGTAAGTACCGTTCTCCGGCTGCTCATATCATCAAGGCTTGAACTCCGAGTAGATTTACCCATCCGCCCGGGTTCTGGCTCTGGGCGGGTTCACCTGTTTGGTAAGGAAAGTTCATGAAGAATTTCGCACTGATCGGCGCCGCTGGTTACATTGCCCCCCGGCATATGCGGGCCATCAAAGACACTGGCAACCGCCTGGTCTCGGCCTACGACATCAATGATTCTGTGGGCATCATCGACAGCATCTCTCCTCAAAGCGAGTTCTTCACAGAGTTTGAATTTTTCCTCGAGCATGCACACAGCCTGAAGCGAGAAGCCGCGAGCGCGCTGGACTATGTCTCGATCTGCTCGCCGAATTACCTGCATTACCCACATATCGCTGCGGGTTTACGCCTGGGTTGCGATGTGATCTGCGAGAAACCGCTGGTTCCCACGCCAGAAATGCTCGATCAGCTTTCGCTCATCGAAAGTGAAACGGGTAAGCGTTTGTATAACATTCTGCAACTTCGTCATCACCAGGCGATCATCAAGCTCAAGGACAAGGTTGCCACCGAGAACCGTGTACACAAATACGAAGTCGATCTCACCTATATCACTTCGCGCGGAAAGTGGTACCTGAAGAGTTGGAAAGGTGACCCTCGCAAGTCGTTTGGGGTTGCTACCAACATCGGTGTCCACTTCTACGACATGCTGCATTTCATTTTTGGCAAGTTGCAGCGCAACGTCGTGCACTATTCATCTGAGTACAAGGCCGCCGGCTACCTTGAGTACGAGAAAGCGCGAGTACGCTGGTTCCTTTCGGTAGATGCCGACGACCTACCCGAGTCGGTCAAGGGTAAAAAGCCAACTTACCGTTCAATCACTGTGGATGGCGAAGAAATGGAGTTTTCCGAAGGCTTCACCGACCTGCACACCACCAGCTATGAAGAAATTCTGGCAGGGCGTGGCTATGGTATCGAGGACGCCCGCCATTGTGTGGAGACTGTTAACGTAATCCGTAGCGCCGCGATCGCGCAGGCCAAGGATAACGAGGCGCACCCTTTCGTCCTCGGCCTTTCTCGCTGAAGCCCCAGTGATATCGGGCGGCCTGTAGGCCGCCTTTCCAGATGCGATACAACCAATAAGGTCTTAGTCAGCTTGTCCAATAACAATGAGACTTTATCGAAGAACTTGAACTGGTTACGGTCGCGTAAGGACATGCGGCTGGACGTTCAGGGGCTGCGCGCGATAGCGGTTTTGGCAGTTCTTATTTACCACATGGACAGCACCTGGCTCCCGTCGGGGTTCGTCGGCGTCTCTGTGTTTTTTGTTATATCGGGCTTTATTATTACGGCGCTACTGACTGAGCCGGGGCAGAAGATCCACTTGGCAGGCTTCTACCTGAACCGTATCAAACGCATCGTTCCCGCCTACGCGGCAATGCTGGCGGCTGTCAGCTTAGTGTCGTCAATACTATTCCTAGCTGCGGACTACGAGCTTTTTCACCAGAGCTTGAAGTCGGCGGTGTTTTTTGCCAGTAATCATTATTTCGCAGATTTTGGCAGTTATTTCGCCCCTCGTGCAGAAGAGTTGCCGCTGCTGCATACCTGGTCGCTGGCCATAGAAATGCAGTTCTATCTGTTCTTCCCTCTGGTGCTGCTTTGTTTACCGCGTTCATGGCGCCTGCCCGGCCTCTTGCTGACGGCGGCCATTCTGCTAGTGTGGAGCACAATGAGAGTGCAGGAGGGGGCGCAGGGCAGCCAATATTTCTCGCTCCTCGCTCGCACCCCTGAATTCCTGGTGGGGGGCGCAGTCGCTCTCGGTCTACGAGATCGTGAAATACCCTCGCTTGTTTCGACGCTTCTCGGCTTGCTGGGCCTGGGCTTGCTTGCAGCCAGTTTTGTGCTGATTGATAAAACTCGATTCCCCGGTTTCTGGTCGCTCGCACCTTGCCTAGGTACCGCACTGTTGATCGCGGCACGGCGAGGCCCGGTCAATAATCTCTTGGCCAGCTCAGGCTTGGTATGGGTCGGCGGCATCTCTTATTCTCTGTATCTATGGCATTGGCCGGTGCTGGCATTTATTCGCTATTACACAGGGCAGTATGAGCTAAGCGGACAGTGGTTATCCGTTGTTGTGGTGGCTTCGTTTGGCCTGGCCTGGCTGTCTTATCGCTTTATCGAGCAACCTGCGCGTCTATTGCGGAGCATCCGACAGTTGGCGCCTGGCTTTGCGGTTGTAGCGGTCGGTATCGCTTTGGTTACTCTGCTGAGTGCGAGGCTAAACACGTTGCTGGTAGGCCCGGTGCCGGTCGAGCAGGCTCGCTATGCTGCGCCTGAGCTGATTTGTCACGGGCAATTGGTAGGTGAATGCAAACGGGGCCTGGTCAGTACGGTCCCTTCGATTCTGGTTATCGGGGATAGCCACGCCGCTCAGCTGAACTATTTTTTTGATCAGGCCGGCGTCGAACAGGGGGTTGCTTACCGCGTCCTCACTGCGAGTAGTTGTGTGCCTATCCCGCGCTTCGACATAGAGCGCCTGCCTGATTATGCTCGACAGGCTTGCCGCGCGCAGATCGTAGCGGTAGAGCAGGCGCTGCCGATAATGGATAAAGTGATTATCGCCGGCATGTGGCAGTACCAGATGCAAAGCCCGGCGTTTGTAACGGCGCTCCAGGCGTTTCTGGAGGATGCTGCTGCAGCACGCAAGCAGGTTATTATCCTGGGGCAAGTGCCCATGTTTCGCTCCGATGTACAACGGGTGCGCCGGTTCAGGGAGCTTGGGCTGCCAGCAACGCTGGCTTTCAATAGTGAATGGCGCGTCGCCAACCAACAGCTGGAAAGGCTTACTGCGGGCAGGGCAGGTGTGCATTTTATGGATTTCTCCAATTCAGGCTTTTTTGCTGACGCACCTTACGAGCATGGAGCGCTTATCTACATGGATAACCACCATCTGAATGAAATTGGCGCGCGCCGCTACGGACATTTTGCGGGCGGACGGCTACAGCAGTTGTTCAACCAAACTCAATCCAGCGTGAGTCTCAAGCAATGAATCATTATCAGCACCCCAGTGCAATCGTCGATGAAGGCGCGCAGATTGGCAAAGATTCGCGCGTTTGGCATTTCGTCCATGTATGTAGCGGCGCCCGGATCGGTGCAGGTGTTTCACTTGGACAGAACGTCTTTGTCGGCAACAAGGTCGTGATTGGTGACCGCTGCAAGATTCAGAACAACGTGTCGGTGTACGACAATGTTACATTGGAGGACGGGGTGTTCTGCGGACCAAGCATGGTCTTCACCAACGTCTACAACCCACGCTCGCTCATCGAGCGCAAGGACCAGTATCGAGACACCCTTGTGAAAAAGGGCGCAACTCTGGGGGCGAATTGCACGATTGTTTGCGGGGTCACAATTGGCGAATTTGCTTTTGTAGGTGCGGGCGCGGTGGTTAACAAGGATGTACCGGCTTATGCGTTGATGGTCGGAGTACCGGCCAAACAGATCGGATGGATGAGCGAGTTTGGCGAGCAATTGGAGATAGGCACAGATGGCCAGGCCACCTGTTCAACAACTGGTGCAACGTATGTAGTGCGCGGTAATTCCCTTGAAAAATTGGATGCTTGATCATGATTGAGTTCATCGACCTGAAACAGCAACAAACACGCATCAAGGCTTCTATCGATGCCGGTATTCAGCGCGTATTGAGTCATGGCCAATACATCCTGGGCCCTGAAGTAGCCGAGTTGGAGGAGCGTCTAGCGGCTTATGTAGGGGTGTCGCATTGCATTACCTGCGCCAACGGTACTGATGCTTTGCAAATTGTTCAAATGGCACTTGGTATCGGGCCTGGTGACGAAGTGATCACGCCGGGCTTCACCTACATTGCGACGGCTGAAACCGTTGCGCTGCTCGGCGCGAAGCCTGTGTACGTCGATGTTGATGAACGGACATGCAACCTGGATGTAGCGCAACTGGAGGCTGCCATAACGCCCCGAACGAAGGCGATAGTGCCCGTTTCGCTGTATGGGCAGTGCGCTGATTTTGATGCGATCAACCAGATTGCAGAAAAATATAATCTACCCGTTATTGAGGATGCGGCGCAGAGCTTCGGGGCTACGTATAACGGGCGGCGCTCGTGTGGGTTGACCACAGTGGCATGCACCAGTTTTTTCCCAAGTAAACCCCTCGGCGGTTATGGTGATGGAGGTGCAATATTTACTAACGACCCAGCGCTTGCTCTCGTTATTCGCCAGATTGCCCGGCACGGCCAGGAAAAGCGATATCACCATATAAGGGTAGGCGTCAACAGCCGACTAGACACTCTACAAGCCGCTATACTTCTGGCAAAGCTCGATATTTTTGATAGCGAAATAATGCTTCGTCAGCAGGTGGCGAAACGTTACTCTGAACTTTTGAGTGGGCAGGATTCAATCAAACTCACCCACATTGCAGCGGATAATACCTCGGTCTTTGCACAATTCACTGTCCAGGTAGAGAATCGAGAAAAAGTCCAGGCGGAGTTGAAAATAAAGGGTGTGCCGAGTGTGGTTCACTATCCCATTCCTCTTAACAAACAAGCCGCCGTCGCTTCTGACACTTATCTCCCGGTAGGGGACGCACTGGCGACCAGGGTTTTGAGTTTGCCGATGCACCCCTACTTGAGTGATGCCGAAATCAAAGCTGTAGCAGACGCTCTGATCTATGCGTGCGGTACGAGTAAATGAAAGTTTTTGCGTATGTCTCGTCGTATTGGCGAGATATTTTTTTGCAAGCATCAGGAAACACTGTTGCACAAGTTATAGGGGTGTTAGGTATTCCGTTGCTGTCGAGGCTATATGCGCCTCAGGAGTTCGCGGTACAGAATATTTTCTTGCAGCTTGTAATGTTTTTTGCGGGGATAATGACTTGGAGGTATGAGTACTTTTTTCAGATGCTTAAAGATGACCAGCAAGCGCGTTGGTTATTCTCTGGGGTAATAAAACTTGGCTTCGTTTCGGGGGTTGTACTCACCGTTGCATTGTACGCATTCTCGGCGGACATTGCGCAATTGTTGTTGATTGATCAAGGCGCTGAAGTACTAATTGTTGCACCGATCAGCGCATTTCTAGTGTCTCTGGCGTTGGCGTTTCAACACAATGCCCAGCGCTCAGGTGCCTACAAGATCTCCGCACTATCGGAAGTGTTTGGTAAGTCAGCCTATATTGCGTCGGGTGCAGTGTTGGCGGCGGTAACCGCGAGCGGTCTAATTTTTACGACATTATTTAGTGCATTGGGTAAAATTGGCGCCCTTCTTCCCTACTCTAAAGACCTTATTTTCGGCGCTCGCGTACATGCACAGGGTACTGTGAGCCCTTTAAAAAAACATGCCAGTGGTGCCAACGCCTTGGTGATGTCACATATCCTGGTTACGGTTAGCAGTGCGGCACCCATTTTTTACATATCGGCGGTATACGGTACGGAAGTCCTTGGGCAATTCTCGATGGTCATGGCAACGATCTTCCTTCCTTCTGGATTGATAGGTGCCGCCATTGGCCAGGTTTTCTATCAGCGTGCGGCGTCGCACGCGGAGGAACCGCTGGTGCTCAGAGGGCTTTGGAACATGACCCTACGAAAACTGGCGTTATTTGGAATTCCGATCTACCTGTGCGCTGGTATTTTGTCCCCTTGGCTTTATCCGTTTGTCTTGGGAGACCAATGGGTTGATGCCGGACAGTACGCGCAAGTTCTGATGGTGGCCGCTCTCAGTGCCTTCGTCAGTACCCCCTTGGATCGCGTCTCATTGGTGCTTCGCTACAACTGGTACATGCCTGCATTACATGTGTTCAGGTTGACGGCAACAGGAGTGCTACTTACGGTAGCTACTCATTTTGCCCTTGATTTCAAAGAATTCTTGCTATTTTATGTCGTGCAGGTGTCGGCCGTGTATCTCCTAGATCTCTTATGTGCTCGTTTTTTGATCATTTACGCGGTCAGGGTCGGCGAGGCGGCAATGAAAAAAGTTTGACGTGTTGATGGATGTAGTTAAAAGCTTGGCGTGGGTGTGCTGTGATAGGTAAAGAAAATTGTATCGGCAGAAACGACAATGCGACGGCTAACCGAGAGCGATAGATCATAATGGACAATGAAATATTGGGTCGTTATAGGGAGCAGGATGCCTCAGTGCTGCCAGCTTCTCTGCTGTTAGTAAGTTTGCCACGCATAAAGCTATTGGTCGCCGTGGTATTTTATCTTTTTGCTCTTGTTTATGGCCATGATAGATACCTCTCTCTGGAGCAGGGCTTTTGGGGGTTCAATTCACCTAATTTTTATCTGAGCAATATGCTGCTCATTATAATCTTGGGGGTGGTTCCTGCTTTTGTTATGCCATTGTATCTGACGCGGCCGTCCACTTTATTTATCTATGCTTTAGTGTTTTGCGTCTACCTACCAGCGGTCGTCATCGGAATGCTTAATCATGCCGACTCCGTCGAGCGTTACTTCTGGTTGTTCTTTTGTTTTTGCATCGGTCTTGTCGGGTGTTGCTTAGCTGTTCGCTGTGTTCCCTCGCGGAGTAGCGCTTCCAGATCGTTATCGAGGCCTCTGTTGCTTGCCTGCGTGCTGGGCTCGCTAACTTCCTTTTTCGTCTTGCTCCTGACGTACCGGGACATTCTTTCATTTTCGGGCGTGGATGATATTTACGCGCAAAGGGAGAAGGGGGCGGCCACCTCTTTGTTTATAGGGTATTGCCAGGTTTACTTAGCCTATTTTTTCTCTCCAGTGCTTTTTGCTACCGGTTTGGTGTCGAGGCGTGTCCTGATCGCTCTGCTCGGTTTTGCTGGTTTTATTTTTGTGTTCATGATCACCGCTGAACGAACGGTGTTTCTGATGCCTTTCGCGATGTTTTTGATGGCGTTCATTATCAAAAGACGCGGCAGCAATCCTAATAACCCGGCGTATTTGTTTACGGGCGGCGGGGTGATGGTCTGCCTGATTGCAGCGCTCTACGATCAGATTGGTGTTTTCAGAGAGTTGGGCTTCTATTTTTATACGCGTTTGATCGCGTACCCTGGTCTGTTTGTTACCCAATATTATGATCTTTTCGCTGCGCAAGGTTTTACTTACTGGGCTCACGTGTCTGGTATCGGTCGGTTAGCTGATGTCCCTGCAGCGTTTGCAACTGATGAAAAGTGGCCGCTTCTTGGCAAAATTCTGGCTGAACGGGTGCTCGGTGTACAGAGTCAGTCGAATGCGAGTTTTGTAGCTACCGATGGTGTGGCCGCTGCCGGTGCCCCGGGGATACTGGTGATTTTTGTGCTTTACACAGCTTGGTTGATTGCACTGGATTGGGTGTCCCAAGGGTGGAACAAGGTGTTGCTCCTGACGGCACTTTTCCCCCTCGCATTTGTAACCACGAATGGACCTTTTTTTACCATGTTGGCTTCCTTTGGCGGGGGGCTGTGGATCGCAGTGCTTTGGTTTGACAGGTTCAGAATTAAACTATGGGGGCATCGACTGTGATTGGATATATCATCTCGCGGATACTAAAAAAATCACGAGGATCTGCGCTGATCGACTCGCATGTGCCTCGTAGTTCTAAAGTGGAATCTGGCAGTACCTTGTTTACCACCCGCTTTGGTGAGCATAGCTTTTGCGGGTATGATTGCACGTTTATAAAAACTACTATTGGGTCATTCTGTTCAGTTGCCAATAATGTTGTGGTGGGGGGCGCGCGACACCCAATCGAGTACGTCTCTACCAGTCCAGTGTTTCTGGCGCATAAAGAGAGTATCAAGAAGAAATTCTCTCGGCATGACTACCGTTGGGAGCCTACCACGACGATAGGGCACGATGTCTGGATCGGGGAGGGCGTTTTGATCAAGGGCGGGGTTACGATCGGAACCGGGGCTGTGATAGGGATGGGCAGCGTGGTCACCAAAGATGTCCCTCCTTATGCTATCTATGGCGGTAACCCGGCACGCCTGATACGTTACAGATTTACTGAGTCCATTATTGACGGCCTTCTGAAAAGTCGTTGGTGGGAGCTATCGGATGAGCAGTTGAGTGCGGCTGCTGTTCATTTCACCGATCCAGAAGCTTTTTTGAGAAGTCAGAATTTGCTATGAAAATAATTCATCTGTGTGTGTCATGTTTTTATATAGATGGCTATCGGTATCAAGAAAATGAACTGGTGCGCGAGCACGTAGCCACCGGTCACGATGTGTTAGTGGTGGCGTCCACGGAAACCTATCTGGATAATTTGACCCTTGGCTATACCGCGCCAGGGGATTATATGGGGACGGATGGTGCTCGGGTTATACGTTTGCCCTACGGTGGCTTCGGCCCGTTCTTTTTGAAAAAGAAGCTCAGGATTCATAAAGAGTTGGGGCGTATTCTTGAGGGGTTCGCTCCAGATGTGATCATGTTTCATGGGTTGTGTGGCTGGGAGTTGCGCACCGCTGCACGGTACAAATACCAGCACCCGAATGTTAAGCTCTATGTCGATAGCCATGAAGATGCAAATAATAGCGCAGTGAGCACGTTGTCAAAACTGCTTCACAACTTTTACTATCGTCCAATCATCAGGGCGGCGCTGCCAAATATAGACAAGGTGCTTTGCATTTCTCAAGAAACTCTCGATTTTTGCCGCAGGCAATACGGTATAGACGATGCGTCTATGGAGTTTTTTCCACTGGGTGGGAGGATCGCTGATGATTCAAGCTATACAAAAATCCGGTCTGAAACACGCAGGGCGCTGGGTGTCGATCTCGGTCAAATAGTGTTTATTCAGTCTGGGAAGTTTGATGCAAAAAAGAAGCTGGTTCAAAGTCTTCGGGCGTTCTCGCGATCGCAATCTGAAGATTTCCGGTTCTTGATCGTTGGGCAACTGCATGACTCCATCGCCGATGAGGCGCGTGACCTCATTGCCAGGGACCCCCGTATCACTTTCTTGGGCTGGAAGCCTGCCGATGAATTATATGATTTGTTGTGCGCGGCTGATGTCTACGTTCAGCCAGGGAGCCAGTCAGCGACAATGCAGATGAGCCTCTGCGCACGCCGGCCTATTATTGTTGCTGACGTGCCCAGTCATGTTCCGTTTGTGCAGGGAAATGGATGGGCCGTTCGAGACGAAAGCGATTTGCTCAGCGCCTTTGCAAAAATTGAGGCAGACCCCGGAATATTGGATATTTACTCGAAGCGGTCTTACGAAATTGCTACGAGTCTTTTGGATTATCGTCGCATGGCAAAGCGCCTGCTGACCTAATTGCTGGAACCTACTATGAAAAATTACAAAATTTGTACGCGTTGTATCATGGATACCAGTGACCCGAATATTCGCTTTGACCAGCAGGGTGTTTGCGAGTACTGCGCCAACTTCAACAGCGAGATCAAGCCCAATTGGGACACCGGCGCGCGCGGCCAGTCCGAATTGATGGCGCTCGCAGAAAAAATCAAAGAACATGGCAAAGGCAAGGATTTCGACTGCATCATCGGTTTGAGCGGCGGTCTTGACAGCTCTTATGCCGCCTACATCGCCAAGACTGTCATGGGCCTGAGACCATTGCTGTTCCACGTGGACGCAGGCTGGAACACTGACCAGGCGGTGGGCAACATTGAGCGCCTGGTTGACGGCCTCGGTCTGGACCTCTATACCGACGTGATCAACTGGGAAGAGATGAAGGACCTGCAAGTCGCGTTCCTGCGTTCGCAGATTTCCGACCAGGATCTGCCGCAGGATGCCGCCTTCTTCTCATCGCTCTACAAGTTCGCACGCCAGCACAAGATCAAATATGTTCTCACCGGCGCGAATTACTCCACGGAGTGCTGCCGCGAGCCCGAAGAGTGGGGCGGCTACCCCGGTATCGACAAGACACTCTTTGGTGATATTCACGGTCAATTTGGCAAGCGGGCACTGAAGAGCTTCCCGCTGGTTGATATCATGACCTACAAGATTTATTACCAGCGCATCCTGGGTATGCAGATTGTCAAACCACTCAATCTCGTACCTTACGTAAAAGCCGATGCCGAGGCCACGTTGGAGCGGCTGTTCGGCTGGAAGCGATTCAAGCATAAGCACCACGAGTCACGCTTCACGCGGTTTTATGAAGATTACTGGATGCCCCGCAAGTTCGGCTACGAAAAGCGCCGCGCGCATTTTTCCAGCCTGATCATGACCGGCCAGCTTACCCGCGAGGCGGCCCTTGAGCGCATTGCCAAGCCTGAGATGGACGAAAACTTCCTGAAATCCGAGTTCGAGTACGTCGCGCACAAGCTGGACTTGACTGTGCCTGAGCTTCAGGGCATTTTCGAAGGTCAGAACAAGACCTTCCGTGACTACAAAAACAAACGTTTCCTGATCGGCATTGGGGCGAGAGTGCTCAGCGCTATCGGATTAGAAAGAAGGCTGTTCAGATGATTACCATCATTGATTACGGCTTGGGCAACATCCAGGCGTTCGTCAACGTCTATCGACGTTTGCACATTCCGGTTGCGGTCGCGCAAACCGCAGCGCAACTCGAGGGTGCAACCAAGCTGATTCTCCCCGGCGTCGGCGCCTTCGACCACGCGATCGAACGGCTTGACGCATCGGGCATGCGTCCTGCGCTCGAGGAAATGGTGCAGCAGCACAAGGTTCCTGTACTGGGCATTTGTGTGGGCATGCAAATTCTCGCCAACAGCAGCGAGGAAGGGCGCCTGCCCGGCCTGGGCTGGGTGCCGGGGTGCGTCCGGTCGTTCAAGTCGGTACCTAACCTCACAGATCTGCCGTTGCCTCACATGGGCTGGAACGACGTGGCTGCGCTCGACGAAAACCCCTTGTTCAAGGGTTTCGAAGAAGAGGCGCGTTTCTATTTCCTGCACTCGTTCTTCTTTGATTGCGAGCAGCAACAGCATCGCGCCGCGATGTCTTCCTACGGGCTGGAGTTCAGCTGCGCCGTTCAGGCCGGGAACGTCTACGGCGTTCAATTCCACCCTGAGAAGAGCCACCACTTCGGTGTCGGCCTGCTGAAAAACTTCGCCGAACTGTGAGCGGGAACTGACAAATGTTAAGACCACGGATTATCCCATGCCTGCTCATCCAAGACGGTGGGCTGGTGAAGACGGTGAAGTTCAAGGACCCGAAATACGTCGGAGATCCCATCAATGCGGTGAAGATCTTCAACGAAAAGGAAGCCGATGAACTGATCGTGATT
The DNA here is from genome assembly GCF_000498395.2 of Pseudomonas putida S13.1.2. NCBI lineage: Bacteria > Pseudomonadati > Pseudomonadota > Gammaproteobacteria > Pseudomonadales > Pseudomonadaceae > Pseudomonas > Pseudomonas putida. The sequence goes on along the minus strand of NZ_CP010979.1, from coordinate 3,561,126 downwards.
GATATCGATGCCACTGCCCATGGTGTCGAGCCAAACTATACCCAGATCGCCAAGCTTGCAGCCGAGTGCCGGATGCCACTGTGCTACGGCGGGGGTATTCGCACCGCAGAGCAAGCCAAGAAGATCATCCAGTTGGGCGTCGAGAAGGTGGCCATCAGTTCAGCCGCGCTGGATAACCCTGGGCTGGTGACCCAGATTGCCGAGGAAATCGGCAGCCAGAGCGTCGTGGTCGTGCTGGACCACAAGTCGCGCTTGTTGAGCAAGCATCAGGAAGTCTGGACGCACAACGGCACGCGCAATACCAAGCGCAACGTCGTTGAAGTCGCACAAGAGCTGGAAAAGCTTGGTGCAGGTGAGATTGTGCTCAACTCCATCGAGAATGACGGGAAGATGAAGGGCTACGACCTGGAGTTGGCCAGCAAGCTACGCGCTGCGGTGCATATCCCTATCACCATACTGGGTGGGGGAGGTTCGCTCGATGATATGGCCAGCGTGGTCAAGGCGTGCGGTGTGGTCGGCGTGGCAGCAGGCAGTTTCTTCGTATTCAAGGGGCCCTATCGCGCTGTGCTGATCAGCTACCCGACTGCCCAGCAGAAAGACGACATCATTTATTCCGCTCTCCGAGCCCGCTAACTTCCACCGCGCGTCGCAAGGGTCAGATCATATGTTCAAAGGTAAGAAACTCCTCATCACCGGCGGCACCGGGTCTTTCGGCAACGCTGTACTCAAGCGTTTTCTCGAGAGCGACATTGCCGAAATCCGCATTTTCAGCCGCGATGAGAAGAAGCAGGACGACATGCGCAAGCGCTACGGCAGCGCCAAGCTGAAGTTCTACATCGGCGATGTCCGGGACTACCAGGGCGTGTTGAATGCTACGCGAGGGGTCGACTACATCTTCCACGCGGCCGCGTTGAAGCAGGTACCCTCTTGCGAATTCCACCCGATGGAAGCCGTGAAAACCAACGTCATTGGTACCGAGAACGTTCTGGAAGCGGCGATCCAGAACCAGGTGCAACGCGTGGTCTGCCTCAGCACTGACAAGGCGGTGTACCCAATCAATGCAATGGGTATTTCCAAGGCCATGATGGAAAAAGTCATGGTGGCCAAGTCGCGCAACCTCGACCAGACCAACACGGTCATTTGCGGCACACGCTACGGCAATGTCATGGCATCGCGCGGATCGGTGATTCCGCTGTTCATCGAACAGATTCGGGCCGGCAAGCCACTGTCGATCACCGACCCGAACATGACCCGTTTCATGATGACGCTGGCAGACGCCGTGGACCTGGTGCTGTATGCCTTCCAGCACGGCAACAACGGAGACCTGTTCGTGCAGAAGGCACCTGCCGCGACGGTGGAAACCCTGGCCAAGGCGTTGACCTCGCTGCTTGGCAAACCCGAGCATCCGGTACAGGTAATCGGTACCCGGCACGGTGAAAAGCTCTACGAGGCGCTGCTTAGCCGTGAGGAAATGGCGTGTGCCGATGACATGGGCAACTACTTCCGGGTACCACCAGACCTGCGCGACCTGAATTACAGCAAGTACGTCGAGCAAGGCGAAGAAAAAATTTCCCGTACCGAAGATTACAACTCTCACAACACCGAGCGCCTCGACGTTACGGGCATGCAGGCACTGCTGCTGAAGCTCGAGTTCATCCAGGCCATTCAGCGTGGCGAACACGCTACACCGGAGGAGTGAGCGATGAATGTTCTGGTTACCGGGGGCAACGGCTTCATTGCGCGCAACCTGCTGGTTCACCTCCAAGAGCGCAAGGACATCGAGGTGAACCTGTTTGTTCGCGGCGATGACTTGGCTGCCCTGAAGCTCAAGGTCGCCAACGCGGATTGCATCTTCCATCTGGCGGGCGTGAATCGCCCCCAGGACCCGGCGGAGTTCGACAGTGGTAACAGCGAGCTGACCCAGCAGCTGTGCGATGCGATCAAGGCGTCCGGGCGCAAGATACCCGTATTGTACTCGTCCTCCACCCAGGCAGAGCGCGACAACCCGTACGGGCTCAGCAAGCTTGCGGCTGAGCGGGCATTGATGGCACTGCACCAGCAGAACGCCAGCCCGGTTTACATATTCCGCCTGCCCAATGTGTTTGGTAAATGGGCAAGGCCGAACTATAACTCGGCCGTTGCGACTTTCTGCAACAACATTGCCCACGACCTGCCCATTCAGATTCATGACGAATCTGCGGCGTTGAACCTGGTCTATGTTGACGACGTGGTCAGCAAGTTTCTCGCCATCATGGATGGGGAGGCAACTGACAGTGGCCTGGTAGAGGTAGAGCCGGTTTACAGCACCAGCGTAGGTGAGCTGGCCGCGCAGATACGCCGCTTCCGAGCCAGCCGGGATACGTTGGTGACCGAAAACGTCGGCGTGGGCCTGATCAGGGCGCTGTATTCGACGTACCTGAGCTATTTGCCTCCGGCTGCGTTCACTTACGAGGTGCCCAAGTATGGCGACCCGCGCGGTGTTTTCGTGGAAATGCTGAAAACGCCCGAAGCCGGGCAGTTTTCGTATTTTACGGCGCACCCTGGCATCACCCGTGGTGGTCATTACCATCATTCGAAAACCGAAAAATTCCTGGTCATCAAAGGCAAGGCTAACTTCCGTTTCCGTCAGGTAGTGACAGGCGAGTTTTATGAGCTGGAGACCTGTGGCGAGTCACCGACCATCGTCGAGACGGTGCCAGGCTGGACCCACGACATCACCAATATCGGTGAAGACGAGATGATCGTGATGCTCTGGGCCAATGAGATCTTCGATCGTGAACACCCGGACACTTATGCGCTGCCGGTCTGCCCATAAAACGGCTGGCTCAGGAATGAGGATTGTATGAAAAAGCTCAAAATCGTCACCGTTGTTGGAACACGCCCGGAAATCATTCGCTTGTCCAGGGTCCTGAGCGCGCTGGATGAGCACTGCGAACACATCCTGGTGCACACCGGGCAGAATTATGATTACGAACTGAACGAGATCTTTTTCCAGGATCTGGGTATTCGCAAGCCGGATCATTTCCTTGGCGCCGCAGGCGCTTCCGGTGCCGAAACCATCGGCAATGTGATCATTGCAGTTGACCGGGTGCTGGCCGAAGTGAACCCTGAGGCGTTGTTGGTGCTGGGTGACACCAACAGTTGCATGGCCGTGATTTCCGCCAAGCGCCGCAAGATCCCCACCTTCCACATGGAAGCAGGTAACCGCTGCTTTGACATGCGTGTGCCCGAGGAGATCAACCGCCGTATCGTCGACCACACTGCCGACATCAACCTGACTTACAGCACCATCGCCCGCGACTACCTGTTACGCGAAGGCCTGCCAGCCGACCGGGTAATCAAGACGGGCAGCCCGATGTTCGAAGTACTCAACCACTACCGCGACGGCATCGAAGCGTCCGATGTGCTTGAGCGGCTTGGCCTTGAAGCCGGCAAGTTCTTTGTGGTGAGCGCCCACCGTGAAGAAAATATCGACTCGGACAAAAACTTCCTTTCGTTGGTTGGCACACTCAACACCATTGCCGAACAATTCGATTTGCCGGTCATTGTGTCTACCCATCCCCGTACCCAGAAGCGCGTCGACGCCATGGGGGTTACGTTCCACGCCAATGTCCGCTTGCTCAAGCCCTTGGGCTTCAAGGATTACAACAAGCTGCAGCTCACCTCCAAGGCGGTGCTGTCCGACAGCGGCACCATCAACGAGGAAGCTTCGATCCTCAACTTCCCGGCCTTGAATATACGTGAGGCCCATGAGCGCCCTGAAGGCATGGAAGAAGCGGCGGCGATGATGGTCGGGCTGGAAGCCGAGCGCGTGCTGCAGGGGCTGAGCATTCTTGAAAGCCAGCTGCGCGGCGAGCAACGCACCTTGCGCCTGGTTGCTGACTACAGCATGCCCAATGTCTCTGACAAGGTGGTGCGTATCGTCCACAGCTACACCGACTATGTGAACCGTACGGTCTGGAAACGGTACTGAGCCTGTGGAAGAAATAGCCGGCAAGAAGCTGAAAGTGTTGGTGGTCAGTCAATATTTCTGGCCAGAGAACATGCGGATCAACGACATGGTTCGTGACTTCACCGAAAAAGGCCACGAAGTTACAGTGCTCACGGGCTGGCCAAATTATCCGGAGGGCAAGGTCTACCAGCGGTTCAAGGACCACCCCGAGCAGTTTGGCAACTACGAAGGGGCCGAGGTGGTCAGGGTGCCGTTGGTACCTCGCGGCAAGCGCAGTATCCAGTTGGTACTCAACTATTTTTCTTTCGTGCTGTCGGCGTCTCTTTTGGGGCCGTTGAAGCTCAGAGGCAAGCAGTTTGATGCAATATTCGTTTATGCAGTTTCGCCAATCCTTGCCGCGATACCTGCAGTGGTGCTGCGTCGGCTGAAGCGCGCGCCACTGTTTATCTGGGTGCTTGATTTGTGGCCGGAAACGCTGCGCGCGGTGAATATCATCCATAACCCCAAGGTCCTGGGGCTGGTGGGTCTCGCAGTGTCGTGGATCTACAACCGCACTGATTACCTGTTGCTGCAGTCCCACGGTTTTTTCGACAACGTGCGCCGTTACTGCACCAAAGCCATCGAATCGGACCGCCTGGTGTACTTCCCAAGCTGGGCCGAAGATGATTTTTCGGCGCAGACGCTGGAACCGTCGAAACTGGTTGAGGCCGATGCTGCGACGTTCACCGTGGTGTTTGCCGGTAACTTGGGGGAGGCGCAGGATTTTCCGGCCATCCTTGACGCCGCACAGGCCCTGCGTGGCCAGGTATCGGTGCGCTGGGTGATCGTCGGTGATGGCCGGATGAGTAGCTGGCTTGAGGAGCAGGTCCGCAGCCGTGCGCTGGACAACGTACTGCTGCTCGGGCGCCACCCCCTGGAAGAAATGCCGCCATTGTTTGCGCAGGCTGATGCCTTGCTAGTGTCGCTGCGCACCAATGATGTGTTCGAGAAGACTATTCCTGGCAAGATTCAGGCTTACCTGGCATCTGGCCGGCCGATACTCGGTATGATCAACGGTGAAGCTGCCCGAGTCATTGAAGCGTCCGGGGCCGGTTTTGCCTGCGAATCGGGTAATGGCGCTGAGTTGGCCGAGATCACCCGTAAACTGGCCCAGCTGCCTTGCGCGCAGCGCCAGCAGATGGGTGCAGCGGGGCGACAATACTACGAACAGGAATTTGCTCGGCCGGCGCTGCTGGCGCGTCTGGAGCGCCTTTTTGGCAACGCCACCTTGAGGAGGTCAGGACGATGAACCACAAGGTATTTCTCACTGGAGCCAGCGGCTTCGTGGGGAGCGCGATCCTGCACAGGCTGGTCGCCGATGGAACTCCCGTGGTTGCTGCTGTGAGGCAGGCGGGTGTGGCGCCGTCGCCATTAGTGCGCAGCGTAATGTTCCAGTCGTTCGAGCAGGATAACGACTGGGATGGAGCGCTGGCCGAGTGTGATGTCGTGGTCCATAGCGCGGCGCGTGTTCATGTGATGAACGACACCGAGAGCGACCCGCTGGCCGCCTTCCGACGCGTCAACGTGGATGGCACATTGGCACTGGCCCGCCAGGCTATTGCTGCCGGCGTGAAACGGTTTGTATTCATCAGTTCGATCAAGGTGAACGGTGAGGGCACCCCGCCGGGCAGACCTTACTCTGCCAATGACACCCCTCAGCCGCAGGATCCGTACGGCACTTCAAAGCTGGAGGCGGAGACAGCTTTGCAGGCGTTGGCCCGGGACACCGGCCTTGAGGTGGTGATCGTGCGCCCGGTACTGGTATACGGGCCCGGAGTGAAGGCCAACTTCCTCAACATGATGCGCTGGCTCGACCGTGGCATACCACTGCCGTTTGGCGCCATCGACAATCGAAGAAGCCTGGTCGCCGTCGAGAACCTGGTGGATCTGGTGGTCACCTGCATCGGGCATGAGGCAGCAGCCAACCAGGTGTTTCTGGTCAGCGATGGCGAGGACCTGTCCACCACCGGGCTTCTGCGCCGCATGGGCCAGGCACTGGGCAGGCCAGCGCGGCTGCTGCCGGTACCGGCGGGCTTGCTGAGTGCCGGCGCCAAAGCGTTGGGTAAAGGCAGTTTGTCTCAGCGCCTGTGTGGGTCACTGCAGGTGGATATAAGTAAAACCCGCGATTTGCTCGGCTGGCGCCCGCCAATAGACGTGGATACTGCGCTTCGAGCTGCCGCCAGGCACTATCAGGAATACGACAAGAAATGATGCTTTTGTGGTTTCTTCCGGCCATTTTGGTTCTGTCACTCGTGATGACAGCGGGTCTGCGTCGCTATGCGCTGGCGCGCAGTGTGATAGATGTGCCCAACGCACGTAGCTCGCATACGGTCCCCACCCCAAGGGGCGGCGGAGTGGCGATCGTGCTGACGTTCTTGTTGGCCATGGTTGGCCTCATGCCATCTGGTATCGAACAGATCAGCACGCTGCTGGCGCTGGGAGGGGGCGGGGCATTGATCGCGGTCATTGGCTTCATGGATGACCATGGTCATATTGCTGCTCGTTGGCGACTGCTTGGGCATTTCGTCGCCGCCGCCTGGATGCTGGGCTGGCTAGGCGGATTGCCGCCTCTGACGATGTTCGGCTGGACGCTGGACATGGGGTGGCTGGGAGGGCTGCTGGCAGCTGTCTACCTGGTATGGTTGCTCAACTTGTACAACTTCATGGATGGCATCGATGGCATCGCCAGTGTCGAGGCCATTACCGCGTGCCTGGGCGCAGCCTGGCTGTACTGGCTGGCTGGGCTCGGTGGTACTGCTGTGCTGCCTTTGTTGTTGGCCGCAGCCGTGGCGGGCTTCCTGTACTGGAACTTCCCTCCCGCGAAAATATTCATGGGGGATGCGGGCAGTGGATTTATCGGTATCGTGCTGGGCGGGCTGTCGCTACAGGCCGCGTGGGTATCGCCGCCCATGTTCTGGTGCTGGCTGATCCTGCTGGGCGTCTTCATTGTCGATGCAACCTATACCTTGGTACGGCGCCTGTTGCGCGGTGACAAGGTGTACGAAGCGCACCGCAGCCACGCGTATCAGTTCGCATCGCGCGTGTATGGCAAGCACCTGCCGGTAACCGTTGCAGTGGCCGCCCTCAATGTCTGCTGGCTGCTGCCCATCGCGTACTGCGTTGCCCGGTTGGGCCTGGATGGCGCGTTGGGCGTGGTGCTGGCGTACATACCGCTGATTGTGCTGGCGGTGCGGTTTCGTGCGGGCGACCTGGAAAATTGACACTAGAGTAATGGGACAACGGATTGTCGGTTCATACGTGGAGAGCATCTAGAGGGGTTATGGGAAAAGTGCGTACGAAACTGCTTGCTCTGCCTCGTCGGCACAAGCGCATGTTGCAGGTGCTGACCGATATTGTGCTGATATGGGGCGCTCTGTGGCTGGCGTTTGTGGTCCGCCTTGGTATCGAAGAGCTGGCAAACCCGATCATCGACCACGCGTGGTTGTTCCTGTGCGCGCCGCTTGTCTCCATTCCGCTATTCATCCGTTTTGGCCTGTATCGGGCGGTGATGCGTTATTTCGGAAACGACGCGCTTATCGCCATCATCAAGGCGGTTACCCTTTCCGCGCTTATTCTCGGGTTCATCATTTACTGGGCAGGTAACCACCAGAACGTAGTGCCGCGCTCGATCACCTTCAATTACTGGTGGTTGAGCCTGATCATGGTCGGTGGCTTGCGCCTGGCCATGCGCCAGTACTTCCTCGGCGACTGGTTTGCCGCGGCGGTGCAGCATGTGCCGTTTGCCCAGAAAGCTGACGGCATGCCTCGGGTGGCCGTTTACGGTGCAGGTGCCGCAGGTAACCAGCTGGTTGCTGCGCTACGCATGGACAGAATGATGCGTCCGGTCGCCTTTATCGACGACGACCCCAGCATCACCGACCGGGTGATCGCCGGCTTGCAGGTCTACCACCCTGATCAGTTGCAAAAGATGATCGATGTAACGGGGGCAGAAGAGATACTGCTGGCATTGCCTTCGGAAACCCGTACCCGTCGTCGCGAAATTCTCAACTTTCTGGAGGGCTACCCCCTGCACGTGCGCAGTGTGCCCAGCTTTATCGACCTGGCCAGCGGCAAGGTAAAGGTCGATGACATCCAGGAAGTCGACATTGCCGACTTGCTCGGGCGTGATGCCGTGCCGGCCCAGCCCGATCTGCTCCAGCGCTGCATTACCGAACAGACGGTGCTGGTCACTGGGGCTGGCGGTTCGATTGGCTCGGAGCTGTGCCGACAGATCCTGGGCCAGTCACCCAGAACGCTGCTGTTGTTCGACCACAGCGAATTTAACCTGTACAGCATCCTCTCCGAGCTGGAGCAACGCATCGCCCGCGAGTCGCTGTCGGTGTGCCTGCTGCCCATCTTGGGCTCGGTCCGCAACCAGGCCCAGATGCTCGACATCATGAAAACCTGGCACGTCGACACCGTCTACCACGCCGCGGCCTACAAGCACGTGCCGATGGTGGAGCACAACATTGCCGAAGGCTTGATGAACAACGTCATCGGCACCCTGCACACCGCCCAGGCGGCGTTGCAGGCCGGGGTTGCCAACTTCGTGCTGATTTCCACCGACAAGGCCGTGCGCCCCACCAACGTGATGGGCAGCACCAAGCGTCTGGCCGAAATGACCCTGCAGGCCCTCAGCCGCGAAGTGGCCCCTGTGCTGTTCGGCGACAGCAGCAATGTCTCGCAGGTAAACAAAACCCGCTTCACCATGGTCCGCTTCGGCAATGTGCTCGGCTCGTCGGGCTCGGTGATTCCACTGTTCTACAAGCAGATCAAGGCAGGTGGCCCACTGACGGTTACCCACCCAAAAATCACCCGCTACTTCATGACCATACCCGAGGCTGCGCAGCTGGTGATCCAGGCCGGCTCCATGGGCAAGGGCGGTGACGTGTTCGTGCTGGACATGGGCGAACCGGTGAAGATCGTGGAACTGGCCGAGAAGATGATTCACCTGTCTGGCTTCAGTGTGCGCTCCGAGCGCAACCCGATGGGCGATATTTCCATTCAGTTCACCGGGTTGCGGCCTGGAGAAAAGCTGTATGAAGAGCTGCTGATCGGCGATAACGTGATTGCTACCCGCCACCCGATGATCATGAGTGCCGACGAAGACTTCCTGGCCTGGGATGCGCTCAAGGACGCGCTGCGGCAATTGATGGCGGCAGCGGCGGCCGATGATTTTGTGCGAGTACGGCAGTTGCTGCGCGAGACCGTGAGCGGCTATTCGCCGGAAGGCGAGATTGTCGACTGGATCTATCAGCAGCGCCGTCTGGAGCCCTGAGCCTGTTTCGCAGGGCCGCAATGTGGCCCTGCGTTGCGCCATTCCAACCTGAATGTCACGTTGCCATCGTCTTCGCTCTCGAATCAACCGCCAACAGTCTAGAATCTGGAAGTGGAAGAGCAGACCCTGACAACGGAAGCAGACAAACATGACCATTCTGGTAACCGGCGGTGCAGGCTTTATCGGGGCTAACTTTGTTTTGGACTGGCTGGCCGACAACGATGAAGCCGTGGTCAACCTGGACAAACTTACCTATGCAGGCAACCTGCAGACCTTGAGCAGCTTGCAGGCTGACAAGCGCCATATCTTCGTGCACGGTGACATTGCCGATAGCCGGCTGGTCGCAGAGTTACTGAACACCCATCAACCCCGCGCCATCGTCAACTTTGCCGCCGAGTCCCATGTCGACCGCTCGATCCACGGCCCGCAAGCCTTTATTGAAACCAACGTGGTCGGTACCTTTCACCTGCTGGAGGCCGTGCGCGCTTACTGGGGCGGCCTGGATGAGCTGGCGCGTCGTGCATTGCGCTTTCTGCACGTTTCTACCGACGAAGTGTATGGCTCGCTGGCTGCCGACGCCCCGGCTTTCACCGAAACCCACCCGTACCAGCCAAACAGCCCGTACTCCGCTAGCAAGGCTGCCAGTGACCACTTGGTGCGCTCGTATCATCACACCTACGGCCTGCCAGTGCTGACTACCAATTGTTCGAATAATTACGGTCCCTACCACTTCCCGGAAAAGCTCATCCCGCTGATGATCGTGAACGCCTTGGCGGGCAATCCGCTGCCGGTGTACGGCGACGGCCAGCAGATTCGCGATTGGTTGTATGTAAAGGACCACTGCAGCGCTATCCGACGTGTACTGGAGGCCGGCAAAATCGGTGAGGTGTACAACGTTGGCGGCTGGAACGAAAAGCCCAACCTGGAAATCGTCAACCGCGTATGCGCGCTGCTGGACGAACTGCGCCCCCGCGCCGACGGCAAGCCTTATGCCGACCAGATCACCTACGTGACCGACCGCCCCGGGCATGACCGTCGCTACGCCATCGACGCCCGCAAGCTGGAGCGCGAGTTGGGCTGGAAGCCTGCTGAAACCTTTGAAACGGGCATTCGTAAAACCGTGGCCTGGTACCTCGACAACCAGCCGTGGGTGCAGAACGTGCAGTCGGGCAGTTACCGCGACTGGGTCGAAAAAAATTACGCAGGACGCTCTGCATGAAGGTACTGCTGCTGGGCAAGGACGGCCAGGTAGGTTGGGAGCTGCAACGCAGCCTGGCCCCACTGGGCCATCTGCTGGCGCTGAATGCCCGCAGCCAGGCGTACTGTGGCGACCTGGCCAACCTGCCAGGCCTGGCCAAAACCGTACGTGCCTATGCCCCCGATATAATCGTCAACGCCGCTGCCTACACTGCCGTGGACAAGGCAGAAAGCGACCGTGAGCAGGCGTTCAAGGTTAACGCCGAAGCTGTCCGCGTGCTGGCCCATGCTGCCGCCGATTGCGGTGCGTTGCTGGTGCATTACTCCACCGACTACGTGTTTGCGGGGCAGGGCACTCAGCCCTGGCGCGAAGATGACGCCGTCGCCCCACTGAATACCTATGGTGAAAGCAAGCTCGCCGGCGAACAGGCCATTCAGGCCGCAGGCTGCCAGCACCTGATCTTGCGCACCAGCTGGGTGTATGCCGCGCGTGGTAACAACTTTGCCAAGACCATGCTGCGCCTGGCGGTGGAGCGCGAGAGCCTGGGCGTGATCGACGACCAGCACGGCGCCCCGACCGGTGCTGAACTGATTGCCGACATCACCGCCCACGCCATCACCGCCACCCTGCGCAACCCGGCCCTGGCCGGCCTGTACCACCTGGCCGCCAGTGGTGAAACCAGCTGGTGCGGCTATGCTCGCTACGTGCTGCAGCAGGCGGCAGCCCAAGGCGTGCCATTGAAAGCCCACGCTGAACAGGTAAAACCCTTGACTACCGCTGCCTACCCCACCCCGGCCAGGCGACCGGCCAATTCGCGTCTTGATACTCGTAAATTACAGAAGGCCTTCGCCCTGACCTTGCCGGACTGGCGCTTGGGTGTGGCCCGCATGCTGGCGGAAATCCACGAGAAAGGACCAATATGAAGCGTAGAGGCATCATTCTGGCAGGCGGGTCGGGTACCCGGCTGCACCCAGCGACCCTGGCAATTTCCAAGCAACTGCTGCCGGTGTATGACAAACCGATGATCTATTACCCGCTGACCACCCTGATGCTGGCGGGTATCCATGACATTCTGATCATCTCCACCCCTCAGGACACCCCACGCTTCGAGCAGTTGCTGGGTAACGGCCACCGTTGGGGCATCAACATCACCTACGCGGTGCAGCCATCCCCCGACGGCCTGGCCCAGGCGTTCCTGATTGGTGAAGGCTTCATCGGCAATGCCCCCACCGCGCTGGTGCTGGGGGACAACATTTATTACGGCCACGACTTCCAGCGGTTGCTGCGCAGCGCCATGAAGCGCCAAGGCAGCGCCAGTGTATTCGCCTACCACGTGCAAGACCCTGAACGTTACGGCGTGGTCGAGTTCGATGGGCAGGGCAAGGCGATCAGCCTGGAAGAGAAACCGGCCAAACCCAAGTCCAACTATGCGGTGACCGGTTTGTATTTCTACGATAACGACGTGGTCGAGATTGCCAAGGGCATCCGGCCGTCGGCGCGGGGTGAGCTGGAAATCACCGACGTGAACCGTGCCTACCTGGAACAGAACCGGCTGTCGGTAGAAATCATGGGGCGTGGCTATGCCTGGCTGGATACCGGCACACATGATTCGCTGCTGGAGGCGAGCGGGTATATCGCGACCATCGAGCGGCGGCAGGGCTTGAAGGTGGCGTGCCCGGAAGAGGTGGCCTTCCGCCAGGGGTGGATCGACACTCAGCAATTGGAAAAACTGGCAGCGCCGCTGGCCAAGAACGGCTATGGGCAGTACCTGCTGGGTTTGATTCAGGGCAAGGCTTATTGAGGGCGCATCAGCCGAGTGCCAGGGCGGGTTAACCCGCGAACAGGCCGGCCCTGCCGGCCGATATCTACCCGGCTTCAGCGCTCGCACACCCATCGGTGGTGTCGGCGCGTATACCCGTCCGGCAGCAATGTGACCCTTCCCACAACCCAGGGTTTTCCGCCCCCCCCAACCCGCGTATCATCCGCACACACAAATCTGAAGTTTCCTACAGGGACCCGGACCAAAAGTCTCACGCCTCCTGCGTAAACAGCGGCTTCAGATAACCAGACAATCATCAATGTCATACAACGACCGGCCAGATTCATGGCAAGGCCAGGCATGCCGGCTGTCCGACGGATGGGACGGTGCCCGATGAGATTTGAAGGAATAGGTTTTGATCAAGCGTAAAAAGGTTGCAATCGTTGGTTGTGCGTATCGCTTTCCGGGCTCTTCCAATGCAGGGTTCTGGCAAAACCTGATGGAAGGGCGCGATCTGGTGACCCAGGTCGACCCGTCACGCTGGGACAAAAACGAGTTCCTGCACCCCGACAAGGCCAGCCCGGCAACCAGCTATACCTTCGCGTCTGGCACCCTGGGCGATATCAGCGCGTTCGATGCGGGCTTTTTCAGCATCTCGCCGCGTGAAGCCGCGATGATGGACCCGCAGCAGCGCATGTTGCTGGAAATGTGCTGGGAAACCTTCGAAAACGCCGGGGTCAAGCCGTCCAGCCTGCGAGGCAGCAACTGCGGCGTGTACCTGGGCATTGCCGGTGTGGAGCAGTCCTACCGCCTGGTCGAAGACCTGTCGTCCATCGATGGTGCAACAGCCACCGGCAATACCATGAGCATTGCTGCCAACCGCCTGTCGTTCTTCTACGACCTGCGCGGGCCAAGCATGGCCATCGACACCGCGTGCTCCTCGTCGCTGGTGGCTTTCCACCAGGCATGTCAAGCGATTCTCAGCGGTGATGTGGACCAGGCCGTCACCGGCGGCATCAGCCTGCACATGCACCCGTTTGGCTTCATGATTTTCGCCAAGGCAACCATGCTGTCGCGTACCGGGCGTTGTCAGTCCTTCGACGAAAACGGCGACGGTTACGCACGTTCCGAAGGCGGCGGGTTGCTCCTGCTCAAGGACTACGACCAGGCAGTGGCCGATGGGAATCCCATTTTGGCGGTGGTGGCGGCCAGCGCGGTGAACACCGACGGGCGCAAGTCCAGCCTGACCTTGCCCAATGCCGAGGCCCAGGCCGCGCTGCTCAAACGTGCCTATGCCCAAGCTGGCATTGCCCCTGAGCAACTGGACTACCTGGAAGCCCATGGCACCGGTACTGCCGTGGGTGACCCGATCGAAACCCGCGCCATCGGCGAAGCGCTGGGCCAGGCGCGTGGCGCCGGCAACCCGCTGCCAATCGGCTCGGTGAAGAGCAACCTTGGGCACCTTGAAGCCGCCTCTGGCGTGGCCGGCCTGATCAAGGCACTGAACTGCCTTGCCGAGCGCACCGTGCCCGCCACCATTGGCGTGCAGGCGCTAAACCCGAATATCGCTTTTGGCGACCTCAACCTGCAGGTGGTCACCGAGCCCCTGCCGCTGAAAGCCGACGGCCAGCTGACGGTAGGTGTGAACTCGTTCGGCTTTGGCGGGGCCAACGCCCACGTCATCCTGCAGAGCCCCGAGCCGCAGGCAGATGTGCCGGCTCCGGCCAATGCACGGCGCGTGCCGCTGCTGCTCAGTGCCAAGACCGAAGAGGGCCTGCGGGCAATGGCCGAGCGGTTTGCCGCCTACCTGGCCGAGCACACCGACGTTGACTACTACGATGTGGCCTACCAGGCGATGTACCGTCGGGATGCGCACAGCCACCGCCTGCTGCTGGTTTGCGACAATGCGGCCGAAGCCGCCCAGGCCCTGGACGACTATGCCCAGGACCCAACCCTCAGCGAGCTGAGCGCGGTGCTGGAGGCCGGCCAGGCGCTGGACGGCGCCTCGGCGCCAGTGTTCGTCTACTCGGGCAACGGTTCGCAATGGCAGGGCATGGGCCGGGCGATGCTCGACCAGCCGCTGTTCGCCGCCGCCGTGGATGAAGTGGACGCGTTGTTCCAGCCCTTGGCGGGCTACTCGCTGCGCGCCGAGCTGTTGGGTGACAACGGCGAAGGCCGCTATGCCCGTACCGAAATCGCCCAGCCGGCCCTGTTTGCCCTGCAAGTGGCGGTTACCCGGGTGTTGGCTGCCGAAGGGATCCACCCGGTGGCGGTCATCGGCCACAGCGTCGGCGAGGTGGCGGCTGCGTGGGCCAGCGGCGCGCTTAGCCTGGAGGATGCCACCCAGGTCATCTATCACCGCAGCCGCCTGCAAGGCCTTACCCGCGGCACTGGGCAGATGACTGCGGTCGGCTTGTCGGGTGAAGCCACAGCGCAACTGATTACTGAACTGAAGCTGGATGGCCGCCTGGTGGTGGCCGGTGAAAACAGCGGCCGTGGTGCCACCGTTGCGGGTGAAGTCGATGCGCTCACGCTGCTGGAAGAGGCCCTGGCCGAGCGCCAGGTGTTCGCCCGCCGCCTCGACCTGGACTACGCCTTCCATTCACCAGCGATGAACCCCATCGAACAGGCGGTGATTGCCGACCTGAGCCACATCCGCCCGCGGGCCACGCAGATTCCGTTTTATTCCACCGTGGTGGGTGGGCAGCTGGACGGCGAGCGCCTGGACAGCCACTACTGGTGGCAGAACATTCGCTTCCCGGTACTGTTCCAGGGGGCGCTGGCGGCCCTGATGCGCAGCGGCCTGAGCCTGTTCGTGGAGGTGGGCCCGCACGCGATCTTGCGCAGCTACGTCAATGACGTACTGGCCGAATGCGAACAAGCAGGGCAGGTGATTGGCACCCTCAAGCGCAACGACCACAGCCCGCTGCTGCTGGAGCGCACGGTGGCTCGCCTGCTGATTGCCGGTGCCGAGCCCCAGTGGCAGGCCCGCTTCCCGGTGGCCGGGCGCCAGGTGCGCCTGCCCAACTATACCTGGCAGCGTGACCATTTCAGCTTGCCGGTAAGCGCCGAGTTCAACAGCCCACTGGGGCGTGAGCGTGTGCACCCGCTGCTGGGCTACCCTGTACACGACCAGGCACTGACCTGGGAAAACCGCCTGGATACGCAGCAGTACCCGACCCTTGCCGACCACAAGGTGGGCGAGTCGGTGCTGTTCCCGGGGGCTGGCTTTACCGAGCTGGCGCTGGCAGTGGCGCAACTGCACCAGCCCGGTGAGTTTGTAGACATCGAGGAGCTCGAAATCCACAACCCGCTGCTGCTGAGCAGTGAGGCCAGCAAGAAAGTGCGCGTGCAGGTCGAAGGGGCCGACGGCACCCTGCGCATCACTTCGCGCACCCTGGCGCAGCGCGAAGAGTGGGTGCAGCACGTGGTCGCGCGCCTGCCGGGCGAAGCCCGCGGTGTGCTGCTCGAAGCCCGTGCCCCAGCGCTGCCAGGGCGCCCTGCAGACTTTACCGGCGAGCAGCACCTGGCGCTGACCTGCGCGGTGGGCCTGAACTACGGCCCGGCCTACCAGACCGTGGCCGCAGCCTGGGTGGATGCGGAGCGTGTGCTGGCCCAGTTGGCCGTCCCGGCTGCCATCGAGCACGAACTGGTAGGCTTGCACCTGCACCCCGCGTTGCTGGACGGTGCGTTCCAGCTGATTACCGAACTGCTGGCCAGCCGCCCAGGCCGCAATGACGGCCTGGCGTTCATCCCGGTCAAGCTGGGGCGTATTGCCTTCACCAGCGCCGGTGGTGTGCCGGTGCTGGCCGAGGTGCGCCAGCGCAAACGCACCGCGCATTCGCTGTTGGTTGACTTCACCCTGTTCGATGCCAGCGGCGCTGCCGTGCTGGCGATCAAGGACGCGCGCATGCGTGCCGTGCGGCTGCAGTACGACCGCAGCGGCGATATCAAGCGCATGGGCCATGTGGGCCTGGCGGCCCCGGGCAAGGTGGTGCCACTGCAGCGCCACGCCGTGGCCCGTGCGCCGCTGGCAGAGGCCGTGCAGCGCTTGGCCGACGAGCCGGCGCAGGTGCGTTACCTGAATGAAGTGGAGCCTCTGCTGGACGTGCTGTGCAGCAGCTTCATGCTGGATGCCGTCGAACAGGCCGGTGGCCGCCTGAGTTCAGAGCAGGTGGCACAGTGGTCGCAGGCCCAAGGCGATTTCCTGGCCACCCTGCTGCGTCACGCCGAGCGTGATGG
The DNA here is from genome assembly GCF_000498395.2 of Pseudomonas putida S13.1.2. Lineage (NCBI taxonomy): Bacteria > Pseudomonadati > Pseudomonadota > Gammaproteobacteria > Pseudomonadales > Pseudomonadaceae > Pseudomonas > Pseudomonas putida. Next base: position 3,544,658 of record NZ_CP010979.1, on the reverse strand, counting down.
CAGCCTGCAGCGCAGCGCCGACGGTGGCTGGCAGTTGGCCGACCCGGGCGAGCGCCCGGCGTCGGAGGCCATCTGGCAAGAGCTGTTCCAGAGCTACCCCGAGTACTTCCAGATTATCCATTCGGTGGGCCGAATGGGCCGCTATCTGCCGGCATTGCTGGATGGCAGCCAGGCGTTCGACGCGCTGCAACCGCGGGAAACCAGTGGTGCCAGCCTGGCCCGCCTGGTGCTGGGGGCGGCGGGGCAGCAGCACCTGCTGAGCGGCATTGAACAGACCTTGGCCCAACGCCTGGCGCAACTGCCGGCCGGGCAGCGCCTGCGCGTACTGGAGCTTGGCTTTGGTGGCACCTCGTTTGCGGAGCTGTTGTACGCCGGGCTGGATTTCGACCGCATCGACTATGCCTATTGCGTCACTGAACCTGAACTTGAGCAACGCCTGCGCGACGATTGCCCGGCGCTGAACGTGCTCGGCCTGGAGCAACTGGCCGAAGCGGGTACGTTCGACTGGGTGCTGGTACCGACCGACCTGGGCGCGCTCGGCACCGTGGGCGACGCCCTGCGCCAGGCCAGCGGCCAGCTCAACCCCCATGGCCAGGTGGCGCTGCTGGGGCAGTACCCGGCACGCTGGGTCGATTTTGTCTTCGGTGCCCAGCCCGGCTGGTGGCTGGCAGGCCCGCAGCAGGCGTTGTCGCGCCAACAGGGCCCGGCGTTCTGGCAGCATGAGCTGCAGCGCCATGGCCTTACTGCGCTGCGCACCCTTGAAGCCTTGCCGGGTAACGCCTGTGGCAGCTACCTGCTGCTGGCCGACAAGCCCGCTGGCATTGATGCTGGCGCCCCCGAGGCCGTGCAGCAGCGCTGGGCCGTGCTGGCCGAAGCGGGGCAGGGCGCTGCGTTGCGGCTGGCCGAGCAATTGCGTGCCCAGGGCCAGCAGGTAGACCTGCTGCAACCGGGTGCTGCAGAGGCGCTGGCCAAGCAGCTGGGCGCCCTGGCCCAGCCGCCGGAGCACGTGCTGCACCTGGCCGGCTTCGACAGCAATGCAGGCCTGGATGCCCAGGCCGAGCGCTGCCTGCAGGCGGCCGCACTGGTACAGGCGTGTGAGTCGCTGGGCATTGCCCCGCAGTGCTGGCTGTTCAGCCGCGGTGCTGCCGAGCACCTGTATGGTACCGACACCGCCGCCGATGTCTCGGCCATTGCCGACGCTGCGTTCTGGGGTTTTGGCCGCACCCTGGCCAACGAGTCGCCCAGCTGCCGCATACGCCAGCTTGACCTGGCGCACACTGCACCCGTCGAGCTGGCGCTGCCGTCGTTGCTGCATGCCGACAGCGAAACCGAACTGGCGCTTGATGCCGAAGGCCGCCGTTATGTGCCGCGCCTGCGCGTACTGGCTGGCCAGCCGGGCAGTGTGGATGCTGCTGCGCAGTGGGTATGCCTGGGCTTCGACCTGCCCGGCCAGTTGCGCAACCTGCGTTGGGAAGTGCGCGAGCCCCGGCAACCGGCGGCGGACGAGCTGGACATTGTCGTACGCGCTACCGGCCTCAACTTCCGTGATGTGATGTTTGCCCTTGGCCTGCTGTCGGACGAAGCCATCGAAAACGGTTTCTCCGGCCCCACCCTGGGCTTTGAATTTGCCGGTGTGGTAGAAGGCAAAGGCGCCGAAGTGGTCGGCGATTTCGCCCCGGGTGACCGCGTGGTGGGCTTTGGCCCGTGCAGCTTCGCCAACCGCCTGGTAACCAACGCCAACGCCGTGGCCCGTATTCCCGAAGGGATGTCGTTCGAAGCGGCGGCGACCATTCCAAGTACCTTCTTCACCGTGTACTACGCGCTGCATCACCTGGCGCGCCTGGAGCCGGGCGAGAAGGTGCTGATCCATGGTGCTGCCGGTGGCGTGGGCATTGCCGCCATCCAGATTGCCAAGTGGCTGGGGGCGGAAATCCATGCCACCGCGGGCAGCGACGAGAAGCGCGACTTCTTGCGCCTGCTGGGCGTGGACAACGTCTACGACTCGCGTTCGCTGGCCTATGCCGACCAGGTGCTGGCGGCCACCGGCGGGCGTGGCGTGGACGTGGTGCTCAACTCGCTGGCCGGTGAAGCCATCAACCGCAACTTCCAGGTGCTCAAGCCGTTTGGCCGCTTCCTGGAGCTGGGCAAGCGCGACTTCTACCAGAACACCCGCATCGGCCTGCGCCCGTTCCGCAACAACATCAGCTACTTCGGTATCGATGCCGACCAGCTGATGAGCGAACGCCCCGCGCTCACCCGCCGGCTGTTTGCCGAAATGATGGAGCTGTTTGCCCAGGGTATCCTGCACCCGTTGCCGTTCCGCGAGTTCGACGCCAACCAGGTGGTCGAGGCCTACCGCTACATGCAGCAGGCGCGGCAGATTGGCAAGGTGGTGGTGACCTATGCCAACCCCATTCAGCAGACAGTAGACACCCGTGCCCAGCCGGTGCGGGCACTGCAGCTTGCTGCCGATGCCAGCTACCTGGTCACCGGTGGCCTGGGCGGCTTTGGCTTGCGCACGGCACAGTGGCTGATCGACAAAGGCGCCCGTCACCTGGTGTTGCTGGGCCGTCGCGGCCCGGCCAGTGCCGAAGCCCAGCCGCAGCTGGCGCTGTGGCACGCGCAGGGTATCGATGTGCAGGCCGTGGCGTGCGACATCACTGACCGCGGGCAACTGCGCGCAGTGCTCGAGCGTATTGCCGCCAGCCCGTGGCCGCTGCGTGGCTTGGTGCATGCGGCGACGGTGATCGACGACGGCCTGATCCGCAACCTTGATGCCGAGCAGTTGCACCGCGTGCTGGAGCCCAAGGCCAAAGGCGCGCAGTACCTGCACGAGCTGACCAAGGCCCAGGCGCTGGACTTCTTCGTCATGTTCTCGTCGGCCACTACCCTGTTCGGCAACCCCGGCCAGGCCAACTATGTGGCGGCCAACCATTGGCTGGAAGCGCTGGCGCGGCATCGCCGCGCCCAGGGGCTGGCGGCCACGGCCGTGCTGTGGGGGGCCATTGACGATGTTGGCTTCCTGGCCCGCAACAGCCAGATCAAGGACGCTTTGCAAAGCCGCATGGGGGGGGCGCCCCTGCGGGCCGAGGTGGCCCTGGCGCAACTGGAGGCCATGCTGCTGGAGGGCGACAACGGCCACGGCGTGCTGGAGCTGGATTTCAAGGCGCTGTCGCGTTTCCTGCCCAGCGCTGCCACGCCGCGCTTTGCTGAGTTGGCCCGTGCCCATGGCAGTGACCAGGAAGATGAAGGCGGCGGTGAAGACATCCAGCGCATGCTGGCAGAACTTGACGATGGCGAGCTGCTCGAGCGCTTTGCGGAAATGCTCAAGCACGAGGTGTGCGAGATTCTGCGCCTGCCGCCGGCCCGCCTGGATGCACAGCGCCCGCTGCAAGAACTGGGGCTCGACTCGTTGATGAGTGTGGAGCTGGTGGTGGCATTGGAGGAGCGTTTCGGTATTCGCCTGCCGGTGATGGAGCTGAGCGACAGTTCCAGCATCGACAAGCTTGCCGCGCGCTTGCTGGAGCTGTTGCGTGGTGAGGCGGGAAGTGGCGAAGGGCAGCTGGCGCAGAATGTGCTTGCCCGTCATGGCAGCGAACACAGTGCCGAAGCATTGGCGCAGATGAACGCAGCCCTGGCCGACACCAGTGCAGCACCCAACCGATTGATTGATTAAGAGCGTTAGATGACAGCCAAAACCCCGACCGGCCTTGGTGGCGATGCCAAGCAACGCTTGATCCAGCAAGCCCTCGCACGGCGCCGCCATGCGGCTGCCGAGGGCGAGCCGGGCACTACCCTGGAGCAGGTGCAACAGGCTGCCCTGAAAGTGCCCGAGAGCTACTATCGCTTTGATCAGCACCCGGGGTACCAGCAGTTGCGCGTGATTGAACAGGGCGCGAAGCAATTGGGGCTGAGCAACCCGTTCTTCCGCCTGCATCAGGGCACCGCCGGTGCACAGACGCAGATTGGCGAGCGCGAGTACCTCAACTTTGCCAGTTACAACTACCTGGGTTACTCCGGCCACCCGAGGGTGGCCGAAGCGGCGAAGGCCGCGATCGACCGCTATGGCACTTCGGTGTCGGCCAGCCGCCCGGTTTCTGGCGACCGCCCGCTGCACCGTGAGCTTGAGCGTGAACTGGCCCGCCTTTACGACGTGGACGATGCCGTTGTCATGGTTAGCGGCCACGCGACCAACGTCACCACCATCGGCTACCTGTTCGGGCCGCGCGACCTGGTGGTGCATGACGAGCTGATCCATAACAGCGTCGTGCAGGGGGTTCAGCTTTCGGGTGCACGCCGCCTGAGTTTTGCGCACAACGACTGGGAAGCGCTGGACCGTCTGCTGGCAGAGCAGCGCCAGCACTTCGAGCGGGTGCTGGTGGTGGTGGAAGGCGTGTACAGCATGGATGGCGACTACCCGGACCTGCCCCGATTCGTTGAACTCAGGAACAAGTACAAGGTGTTTCTGATGGTGGACGAAGCGCATTCGCTGGGGGTGATGGGTGCTACGGGCAAAGGTATTCGCGAGCATTTTGGCCTGGCGGGTAATGACGTTGATATCTGGATGGGGACGCTGAGCAAGACCCTGGCCAGTTGCGGTGGTTATATCGCCGGCAGTACGGCATTGATCGAGCACCTGAAGTTTCTGGCGCCGGGCTTTTTGTACAGCGTGGGCATGCCACCGGCGGTCACGGCTGCTGCGCTGGCGGCGTTGCAGCTGCTGGCGGATGACCAAGAGCGGGTAGCGCGGGTGCAGGCGCGTGGCGAGTTGTTTCTGCGTTTGGCGCGTGAGGCGGGGCTGGATACGGCAACCAGTACCGGGTTGGCGGTGATACCGGTGATTACTGGCAGTTCATTCAAGGCCGGGCGTTTGTCCAGTGCCTTGTTCGAGCGCGGCATCAATGCCCAGCCGATCCTGTACCCGGCGGTGCCGGAGCATTCGGCGCGGGTGCGGTTCTTTGTGTCTTGTGAGCATACCGAAGCGCAGGTTCGGCATACCGTGGCGGTGGTGGCAGAGGAAATGGCCCGCCTGGGCTGAGGGCTGGCTGTGGTCGGCTTGGGGTGTGTGCTGTCGCCGAAATCGAGCGCCGCCCTTGCGGCGCTTCGCGGCACAAGGCCGCTCCTACAGGTACCGCGCAGGCTTCAGGCTTATGCGCTACCTGTGTGAGAGCAACTGCCTTACTCAAAATGTGATCACTGTGGGAGCGGGCTTGCCCCGCGAACACCGGCGAAGCCGGTGCCATCCACCGCGCTGGATTCTTCGCGGGTAAACCCGCTCCCACAGGTAATCGCGCAGGCTTCAGGCTTATGTGCTACCTGGGTGAGAGCAACTGCCTTGCTCAAACTTAGAAGGTTTGCGCGATCACTGTGGGAGCGGGCATGCCCGCGAACACCGGCGAAGCCGGTGCCATCCACCACGCTGGATTCTTCGCGGGCACGCCCGCTCCCACAGGGACCCCGCGCAGGCTTCAGGCTTATGTGCTACCTGGGTGAGAGCAACTGCCTTGCTCAAACTTAGAAGGTTTGCGCGATCACTGTGGGAGCGGGCATGCCCGCTCCCACAGGTAAGCGCGCAGGCTTCAGGCTTATGCGCTACCTGTGGGAGAGCAACTGCCTTACTCAAAATTTCAAGGTTTGCGCAATCACTATGGAAGCGGGCTTGCCCGGCGAACACCGGCTAAGCCGGTGCCATTCACCGCGTTGGATTCTTCGCGGGTAAACCCGCTCCCACAGGTAAGCGCGCAGGCCTCAGGCTTATGCAGTACATGTGGTGACAACTGTCTTGCACAACACCTGAAAGCTAGCGCGATCATTGTGGGAGCGGCTTTAGCCGCGAACACCGGCGAAGCCGGTGCCATCCACCACGCTGGATTCTTCGCGGGTAAACCCGCTCCCACAGGTAAGCGCGCAGGCTTCAGGCTTATGCGCTACCTGTGTGAGAGCAACTGCCTTACTCAAAACTTGAAGGTTTGCGCAATCACTGTGGGAGCGGGCTTGCCCCGCGAACACCGGCGAAGCCGGTGCCATCCACCGCGCTGGATTCTTCGCGGGTAAACCCGCTCCCACAGGTAAGCGCGCAGGCTTCAGGCTTATGCGCTACCTGTGTGAGAGCAACTGCCTTGCTCAAAATTTCAAGGTTTGCGCAATCACTGTAGGAGCGGGCTTGCCCCGCGAACACCGGCGAAGCCGGTGCCATTCACCGCGCTGGATTCTTCGCGGGTAAACCCGCTCCCACAGGTAAGCGCGCAGGCTTCAGGCTTATGCAGTACATGTGGTGACAACTGTCTTGCACAACACCTGAAAGCTAGCGCGATCATTGTGGGAGCGGCTTTAGCCGCGAACACCGGCGAAGCCGGTGCCATTCACCGCGTTGGATTCTTCGCGGGTAAACCCGCTCCCACAGGTAAGCGCGCAGGCTTCAGGCTTATGCGCTACCTGTGTGAGAGCAACTGCCTTGCTCAAAATGTGATCACTGTGGAAGCGGGCTTGCCCCGCGAACACCGGCGAAGCCGGTGCCATCCACCACGCTGGATTCTTCGCGGGTAAACCCGCTCCCACAGGTAAGCGCGCAGGCCTCAGGCTTATGCAGTACATGTGGTGACAACAGTCTTGCACAACACCGGAAAGCTAGCGCGATCATTGTGGGAGCGGCTTTAGCCGCGAACACCGGCGAAGCCGGTGCCATTCACCGCGCTGGATTCTTCGCGGGTAAACCCGCTCCCACAGGTAAGTGCGCAGGCGTCAGGCATATGCAGTACCTGTGGGGACAACAGTCTTGCACAACACCGGAAAGCTAGCGCGATCACTGTGGGAGCGGGCATGCCCGCGAACACCGGCGAAGCCGGTGCCATCCGCCGCGGGGTGGCGCTCGATACAGCAGGCCCCCACAAGCCAAGCCTTACCATCCAGCCCCAAGAAAACCAGAGCCAGGCCCAGCTAGAGCCTCACACCAGCCCCCTCAGATATGCGGCGCCTCATACGCATTCAACTGCTCCACAAACCGCCAATGGCTCTTCTTGTCAAACCCCATCAACCGCTTCAAGCGTATATCCCAACGCATGTGATGATTGGCAATCCACGGCAGCGCAAACAGGTGCGCGCCACGCCAGGGAATGAACGGGTTGCGTCGCAGGCTGGCGTATATCTCTACCCGGTGGCTGGCTTGGTGGCTTGCACAGCGGGCATGGAAGCCAGACGTGTCCGCCACCACCAGGGTGTTGGCCGGTACGGCAAAGCGGCGTGGTGGGGGCAGGCCGAGGGCGGCCAGGTCGGGTTCGTCGATGCGGAACGAACCCTCACGGTGCATCTGCTCGCTCGAACGCGCCGCCCCGAGGCTTTGACGGTACTCCCAGGCCAGGCGCTCTGGCGTCAGACGGTGCGAGCCCGGTACATAACTGAACGGCCCTTGGTCATCCTGCACGTCATCCAGAAACAACCATGCCTTGGCCGTGGGGTGGAAAGTGTCGGCATGCAAGCGGGTCTGCGGGTCTTGGTCGGCATTGGCAGCGTCAATCACGATCGACTGCAACTGGTAGGTAATGCCACCGGTATTGGACGACGCATAGGCGATCAGGTCGCGCACCCCGCGGTCCATCACAAACGCCGCACTGGCCGGGTTTTGCGCCAGCACGTCCTGATCAAGGCTGACCCGGCGGGTAACCGCACGGCCCTGGCGCATTTCCCAACCGGTGCTGCGCAACGCACCCAGCTCGGCGCGCAAGGCCGCAAACTGCTCGGCTGGCAGGGCGTTTTCGCGAATGAAAAAACCGTTCTGCTCAAAATGCTCGCGCTCACCGGCATCCAGCCGCGATGCCAACGCATTACGGCGGTAGCCGGCCATGGCCATCGCCAACTGGCGGCGCTGCACATGCAGGCCCAGGGCGTTGAGCCGGGCACTGCCCAGCACCGGGTTGTTCTCGAACGACTTGGCATGGGTAGCCAACTGCATGCAATGCCAGGGAAGTGCCGCGTAACGGCCGATGTCCTTGATCGAAACAGGCATGATCTAGTCCTTTGATGGGGCCAGTGGCCGGCCGCAGCCGAGCATGGTCCGGGTATAGTTGAGCAACGGCGCCACTCGCCGACAGGCCACCCGCGCCGGGTGCGGCGCGCTGAGGCAGGCGAGGGCGTGCCAGGCATCGCAGGGCAGGTCTTGCTGGACGTCGGCATAGCGCGCATAGCGCAACAGGGCGCCGGCTACCAACTGGTCCAGGGTTAAACGCCGGGTGCGCCGCGGCAAGGGCTGATGGTCCTCGGTCAAACCCCAGCCGGCATAGAACGGCGTGCCATAGGTGACCACCGGCAGCCCGCGCAGCAAGGCCTCAAAGCCCGCAGTGGAACTTAGCGTATGCAGCGCATCGACCTGGCCATACAGGCCAGCGATGTCCACACCTGCCAGCACCTGGTCGGCCAGCCCCACCAACTGTGCCGGGGCGATCTGCCCGCGGCGCTTGCCGGCTTCCACGTCGGGGTGCGGCTTGTACACAATCCACGCATCGGGCAACCGCGCGCGCACCTGTTGCAGCAGGCGCAGGTTGCACCCGGCACCGCCACCGCTGCACAGCGCCGAGGCATCATCCTCGACTTGGCCCACCACCAATACCCGCAGTTGGCCCGGCTGCCCCAGCAGGGCCGGGCGCAGCTTGCTGCGCAGGTTGAACTTGCTGGTACCGCTGGCAACGATCTGCGCCCGCAAGCGCGCCGCCTCGGCCAGGCTTGGGGCATCATAGTCGCCATGCTGCAACAGCTGCTCCAGGTCGCTGGCAGACTGCGCATCGTAATGAATGCCACCCCGGTCCAGTACCAGCGACAGCGCCGGGCTGTTGGTAGCACCCAGCCCCGTGGAGCGCAGGAAACCATCCTCAACCCGCCACAGTGGCACCCCCGCCTGGCGCGCACGGTCAGCCAGGCCGGCCGGCTCGCGCGCAGCCCATACCAGCAGCCGCCCCTGTTCGGCAGCCACCTGGTTTACCAGTTGCGGGCCGTCCACGCTGAAGCGCAACTGCCCCCAACGGCTTGCAAAAAAACGCCTGATGTTGTGCTGCTTGTGCCGCTTCACGCCCAATACCGTAGTGGGGCCGGCAAACGCCGCATCGCGGGCTTTTGTGCTGGCCAGCTGGCGGGCAACGGTCAAGGCATCGGTCAGTTGGCCGTTCAGCGGGTTGACGTAGCGGCAGTAGCGCACATAGGCCGCCGCCACCAGTTGCACCAGGTCTGGCCGGGCCTGCCGGCGAGGAATGGCCATGCGGTCATCGGTCAGCCCCCAGCCCGCGTAAAACGGCAGGCCAAAGCAGGTGACCGGCACGCCCTGGATCAACGCCTCCAGCCCGGCCTGGCTGGTACCCACGTACACCCGCCGGGCACGCCGGGCCAGTGACGCCCAGGCTACCGGCCGCGCCTCCAGCGTTACCCCACGGGCCCGCGCGGCATCCAGCAGGCAACTGGGCTTTTGCCCGCCCAGGCAGTCCGGGTGAATGCGCACGCGCACCTCGGCATCCGGGTTTTCCGCCAGGGCCTGATCCAGCATGCGCACGTAGTCGGCTTCGCACAGCCCGCCCCCCGGGATCGAATAATCCCCGGCAGTCTGGTCCACCACCAGCACCAACGGCCGCTCGCGCCCCAGCGGGTCGTCGGCGGGCAGGTCCTGGGCGTTGTTGTACTTGCCGATGCCGCTGCTGCGCATCAAGGCAATCAGTTCGCGGGCGCAATCCAGCTCGTATGCGCTAAGCGCCTCGGGCTGCTGCAGGATGTTTTCCAGCAGCGAAGGGCGGTCGGCCAGGTAGTGGATGCCCACCGGGTCGACCACCATGGACATTGGCGTATCGCCCTCGATGCCCAGCGAAGACGAACGCAAAAAGCCGTCTTCCAGCGCGATATACGGCAGGCCCCAGCGCTGGCACAGCACCCGGGCATGGGCCGACGATTGCTTGTAGCCGATACCGGCAATGGCCTTGAGCCCCTTGGGCGCCTTGCGGCCACGGCGCCACAGCCAGAAGGGCGGGCCTTCCGGGCCGAGGAACTGTGGCAGGTGCAGGACCTTCCAGGCCACCCATTGCGACATGATGCCGACCCAGCCAGTGCCGTCTACCAGGGTTTCGGGTGGCAGGTAACCTTCGGGCGGGTGGGGTACAACGGGCGGCGTGTTGTGCATTACACGGCCCGCCACATGTTGCGCACCGGGGGGAACGGTACCCAACGCTTGCGGCGCAGGGCAAAGCCATTGTGCAGGTACAGGTGCTGTGCCCGATGATTACTCAGCGGCACTTCCAGCTCGACCTGGGCAAAGCCCTGCCCGGCGGCGTGCGCGCAGCACGCCTGCACCAGCGCCGAGCCCACGCCCTGCTGGCGTGCGGGCTTGCTGACCCGCAGCCCGTACAGCAAGAACGGGTAGCGCCATTCGCGCAGCTCGCTCAGGCAGAAGCCGATAAACCGCACCCAGCCACTGAGCACGCCAAATTCACGAATGAACGGCCGCCAGTGCAAGGCAAACGGCCCGCGCCGGCCATGCTTGAACGCGGCAAAGCCCAGCGCCTGCTCGCCGTCGAAGGCCAGCAGCACACGGTCCCAGTGGATAGCGGTCCCCAGCAGGCGATAGCGGCAGGCGTTATCGCCAATCAGAAACGCCAGCGACCCCCGCCCCTCGGCCAGCAAGCGGGCCAGGGCCGGGTCTGCGGCGCGCTGTGGTGGCAGGTCCGATCCCAAAACGATATGCACCACGCTATCAGGCTACCCCTGCGCTGGCCGCAGGCGTGTGCTGGCTGGCTGCCGGCGCCTGGGCATGGGCCAGCAAGGCATTGGACAACTGCTGCACCGGCATTGGCCTGGCCCCGCAGCCAGGCCGGCGGCGGTTGGACCACACCAGGTAGTCGGTATCACCCGCGGGTGCACCAACGGCCTGGTACACCTCGGGCAAGATCGGCACATGGTCACCGAAGAAACACAGCAGCGCCTCGTTCGGCTGGGCCATCAGCGTTTCGCGCAGCATGCCCAGCATGCGGTCGGCATTACAGATATGGCGCAGGTAGGGGGCCAGGTCCTGCATGCCCGGTTGCAGCGGGCGGTCGAACCAGGCGGGCAGTTCGTGTGCCGCCACGCTCTCCAGGTGCAGTGGGCCGTGGTTCTCCATGGTGACCGCATGGATGAACAGCGGCTGGGTGCGGCCAGGTGCCTGCAGCAGCTCGCGGATTTTTTCTGCCACGGCGCAATCACCAATGAACGGCCCGGCTTTTTGCGAAGCGTTGAACGCTTTTACATCGATGAACTCATCGAAGCCCAGCGCCGGCAGCACCTTGTTGCGCCCATAGAAACCCCCGTCATAAGGATGGATGCAGATGGTGCGATACCCCTGCGCCTTGAGCCTGGAGGCGATGCTGGGCAACCCCTGGCGCGCAAGCACGCGGTACGGGTTGAAGCGGTGCACCCCAAGCCGATCAGCCGGGATACCGGTCAGGTAGGCAAACTCGGTGCGCACCGTGTTCGCCCCCCACGCCGCAACTTGCAGCTTGCCACGGGCCAAGGCCTGGCTGGCCAGCAGGTCGTACTGGCCGAGCACTTGCGGCCGCACGCCGGGCCACAGGTCGCGCACATCGAAAAACGATTCGCTCTGGACCGAGACCAGGTCTGGCATCGGGCTTGCCGCAGGTACCGTTTGCTGTGCCGACGCATTCGCAGGCTTGCCCTGCGCTGGGGCCGCCGCCGGTTCCCCGCCAAATGGCGACCCCAGCGCGTTTCGATCAACCGGCGCCCGCGCCGCCCAGAAGTACCGCCACAAACTGGCCGCCAGCCCCCAGCCACGCACATCCCGCTCGGCATCGAAGCTTGGCTGCACAGGCCGGTGCCCCAGGCGCAACAACCCCAGGCCTCCCGCCAACGGCAGCCACGCCTCAAGCCGCGCGCCCGGCACCTCGAAGCTCAACCCCGCCCAGAGGTAAACCAGAAACCCCACCGCCAGTAGCGCTGCCTTGCCAAAACCGAAGAACGGCAAGTACAACCGCGGAAATTTCACTGCATCGCTGAAATATTCGAAGTCTGCGCACACAAACGGCTCGCGCAGCGAGTGATACTTGGCGTTGCTCACCAGCACGATCAACAGCCACAGCAGCAACACATTCACGCCACTGAACAATGGCCGCGCCGTGAGTGCATACAACAGCCCGAACGCCACACACCACAGCCCTGCATGCAGCAGCCAGCAATCGGCGGGGCGGCGCAGGGCAGGGCGTGGAACCAGCAGTCGCTCGACCGCTACGGTCAAGCCAAGGCCGATCAAGGCAACCGGCAACATGGAAACATCAATCACTGTACTTCAGCCCACGCAGGATCATCGAAGAAAGCCACTGCGGGATAAGCCCCAGCAGCCAGGTGCCCAGGTTGAGCGGGAACGGAAAACTGATACGCGCCTGGTTCGCCGCCAGCCCGCGCTTGATACGCCGGGCCGCTTTTTCGGCGGTCCACAAAAACGGTTTGGGCCCGGGCATTTCGAAGCACATCTTCGACTCCACATACCCCGGCACAATCACATTCACTTTTACCCCTTCCGGCGCCAGCCAGTCGCGGATAGCCTCGCCGTACACGCGGATGGCGGCCTTGCTGGCGCTGTAGGTAGGCGTAACCGGCAAGCCACGCCAGCCCGCCAGCGAGCTGAACAGCGCGATTTGCCCGTTGCCACGGCTGCGCATGGCCGGCAGAGCCGCCTCGACGGTGGCCAGGGCGGCCATCACGTTCACTTCCATCAGGGCGCGGCTGTCGTCCCAGTCTTCTGCCTCGCCATTGGCGCCAACGGCCGTGTTCAGCCCGGCGCCGACCAGCACCAGGTCGGGCTGATGGGCTTCGCTCACCCGCCGTACCATGGCGCGCAGGGCGTCCAGGTCGCGCACGTCGAGGGCTTCAAGCAGCACCTGGGCACCCAGGGCGCGGCATTGTTCGGCCATTTCGGCCAGGCGGTCCTGGCGCCGGCCTTGCAGGATCAGCGTCACCCCCGGGGCGGCGTAGGCAGGCGCCAACGCGCCACCGATACCGCCCGTGGCGCCGGTGATGAGGATGCAGCGGGGTGAAGCGTGCGAACTCATAGGTATTTTTCGATTCTTGAGGTTTTCGCCATCAGCACTTCCAGGCAGTTGGCCACGGCCATGTCCATGCCGCAGGCGGTGTAGAAGCCGCCGTTAACCTGGGTGGTATGGATGACGGTATTGCGGAAGCGTTGAAACAGCGTGTTGTCGGGCGCTTCGGGCTGCTGCCAGAAATCATCCAGCCCGCCCTGGTGGGTTAGCCCCGGCATAGCGTAGATCGGCTCTGCCAGTGTGCAGGTAGGGCGGTGGTGCAGCAATGCTGAAGCCCCGGCGGTACTGTTGACGGTAATCATGCCGGTGATGTGCGAGAGCAGCGTAGGCATGTGCCCGCTTTCCATGAAGTCGACACGCTCGGCCACGTCGTACTTGCGCGCCAACTGCTCGGTGACCTTGCGGTAGTTGACCAGCCCGGGCGTCAACGGGTGGTTTTTCACCAGCAGGCGCGCATCGAACGGCGCGTTGAGCGCGAACGATTCGATCACATGCTCGATCACCTGGGTCATGGTCTGGAACGGCGAGTGGTCGCGGATTTGCGAGTCGCTGTCCAGCTGCAATGGCAGCAGGAACGTGGGGTGCCGCTCGCGGGCTACTTCGGCCACCAGCGCGTCGTCATGCACCCGGGCGCGCAGCAGGCGCATGCCCTGGCGGATAAAGCCGGCATACTCCGTGGCCGCGTTGAACGGCGCATGAGTGCGGTACCGCGGGAAGCACAGCCGGTTGAGCGCGCCACCGGCGTGGTACAGCACGTCGTGCGTGGCACGTGCGGCAAACGACAGCTTGAACGGGTTGCCATTCTGATAGCGCGGAATGTGCTTGCCCACATCGCGGTACCACTGCGGGTCACGTGGCAAGCGCGAGTTGTTGTTGACACCGTCGCGCTCCAGCGTCACCCAGTAGGGCCGGAAGTAGCCTTCCTCGAACACATGCACGCGCACACCTGACAGACGCGCCAGGATCACGGCCGGGCGGTGTACCGGGCGGCAGTCGCCGAACAGCACCAGGTCGGTGATATCCAGTTGGCGGAACACCTGTGAATACCAGGCCTCCATGTCTTCCGGGCGATGCGGGCAGGTCAGCCGCGCGCCACCGGGGCCATAAAGGGCGTCGCCCACATTGAAGCGCACGCTGTGCACCCGCTGGCCGATATCCCGCAGCCCCTTGGCAAGGCGACTGAAGAAGGGCGAACTGACCCCCTGAAGAAGCAGAAAATTGTGTGACGGGATACGCAGCAGCGGACCACGCGTCGCCCTTGCATTCAGTTGGTCGGGCGCTTCATGCCCAACAAACTGCTCAAGCGTCGTTTCAAGTCCTGCCATCGGGAGGGAGCTCCAGGCTGCGGTAAGGCGTGCCAATTTTGTAGTTCGTATAAGGTTTGTTCGGCGGTCGTGAAGCGGTTGGTGACCAAGCTTACGTACGTGGGGTAAAGCAGCAGGGTGCCCGCTACCAACTGGTCCAGCGTCAGTTGTCGGCTGCGCCGCGCCTGCACCGGTGCTTGAAGGTCCAGGTCGCGTGTCAGCCCCCAGCCTGCGTAGAACGGCTGGCCATAGGTCGTCACCGGCACACCGCGCAGCAGGGCCTCGAAGCCCGACTGCGAGGTCAGCACATGCAATTCGTCGACCACTTCCAGCAATTGCTGCAGCGGCGCATCGCCGATCACTTCATCGCACCAGTGCACGGTTTGCGCTTCGTCGTCACCGCGGGCGCGGGTGCCGGCCAGCACCTCTGGGTGGGGTTTGTACAACACCCACGCATCAGGGTTTTGCTCACGCACTCCGCGCAGCAGTTGCAGGTTGCTGCGGATACGGTTGCCGCCAAAGCGGATAGACGCATCGCCTTCCACCTGGCCAGGCACCAGGATTACCCGTTGCGCATGCGCCGGGCGCTGCCAACTGGCGCCGGGCAAGTTGTACTTGGTCAGCCCCGCCGCGCAGATGGCCAGGCGCAACGCCTGGGCGCGGGCCAGCAGCTGCGGGTCGAATGGTTCGTCGGCCAGGATGCGCTCCAGGCGCGAAGGCCGGGTGGCGTCGTAGTAGATGCCCAGGTCATCGACCACCCACGACAACGGCCGCGCTTTGCCGGCGCCCAGGCCGACCGAGCGCAGAAAGCCGTCTTCCACCCGGTTGACGGGCAGTGGGTGGGCGCAAAGGCTGGTGTCGTGCTTGCAGCCCCAGGACACCACGGCCACGTCTTGCGCCAGCGGTTGCTCGGGCTTGACGAAGCGAATGGCCGCGCCATTGAAAAACAGGTTTGCCAGCGGCTCTTTCCAGCGGCTAAAGCCCAGCATCTGTACGGCGCTTGGCAACACGCTGCGGTGCCGCCGTTGCAGGCCCAGCCAGTTGATCAGCACCTCTGGCGTGCACGGTTGACCACGCTCCGGGCATACATAGCGCGGGTAAGCCACCAGGCTGGCATGAATCAGTTGCGCCAACGGCACGGGCATGCGGCGCGAAGGCGCCGGCAAGCGGTCGTCGGTCAGGCCCCAGCCGGCATAGAACGGCATGCCCCAGGTGTGCACCGGCACGTCCCATAGCAGGGCATCGAAGCCCAGTTGCGACGTCATGACGAACACTGCACGCATGCGCGGCAGCAAGTCGGCTGGATGAATATTGCGTGCCAGCACCTGCACCCGCGGGTTGTTGGCCAGCGCCGCCAGGTCGAAGTGCCCGGCCTTGCGCCCGGCCACCACGTCAGGGTGTACCTTGAGCACGATGGTGCTATGCGGGTAGCGGGCCAATGCGGCATCCAGCATGGCCCGGAAGTCGTCGGCGCCTGCACCTTGCAACGAGGCATCGCCGCAAGTCTGGTCGGCCACCAGCACGCAGTCCGCCGGCAGTGCTGGCAGCTCTATGCGTGCGTCGTTGTACTTGGACACCCGTTGCTGCTGCCACAAGGTACGTAGCGCCAAGGCACGTTGGGTTTGGTCGGTGTCGAGGGGCGTGGCGATCAGCTGCTCGAGGCGGGACGGCTGGGAGGCGTCGTAGTACACGCCCACGTCATCGACGATCAGCGACAAGGGCGGCTCGTCGGCGCCCAGGCCTACGGAGCGGATAAAACCGTCTTCCAGCGTGAGTACGGGCTTGCCGGCCTTGACCGCCTGGGCCATTGCCTTGATGGCACTTGGCTTGCGGCCCCAAGCCATTACCCAGTCAGCGAGCTCGACATCGCCCACGGCACCGTTTTGCAGCGCGAATTCGGGCAGCAATGCAGGCAACGTGCTGATGCGCTGGGCTCCTTTTGACAGGACCAGCAGGCGAGGGCGGGGCGAAGCGTCGTCCATAAACGTGGAGCGGCATCCATTCAACAAAGTGGCGGCAGGAGCTGATAGCCCTGCGGGTCCATTGAAAACAAAGGGGTGGCGAATCTTAATACAAATTCACATTTGTAGGCGTGCCGTTGGGCAAAAATCGCAAAAAGAAATTAGACGATCTGTGCAAATGATGACCTATGGCATCAAAATGATATCTAATCCCCGCAAACTCCCTGAAACCCCTGTGTCACGCGCCTTTATGTATACGCGGGCTTGTCCGAGAAGCTGGGTGGCTTCATGCGCAAAAGCCGATTCATCCCTTGTCGAGCAACCCCAGCAGGTAGGTGTATTTCTCCAGCAGTAACGGCATCCGGTCGCGTTCCCGATACTCAGCTACGGTCTCCGGGCGCAGGCAATGGAACAGCGCTGTGAGTAGAAAGACGTAGCGTAAGTTTCCTAGCGCCTGCTCAACATCGAAGCGCTCTGGCAGGGCCGCTCGGTATGCCTCGATGAATTCGGCCTGTGCTGCCAAAAATACCTTCATTTCCTTGCGCCGGAACAGGCTGCCCAAGTAGGCCCCACCATCGAAGCCAATCCGCCCAACCTTTACCTCGCTCCAGTCAATCAGGTGCAGTTGGCCGTTGTCTACGAACAGGTTTTTTTGCAGGTAATCCATGTGGCTGATGCAGCAAGGGGTACGCCGCGCTTCGGTTGCCATTTTTCGAGTCAAAGGCGCAAACGCCTCGAACCGCTCCGCAAGACCGGCAAACCTTTCGTCTTCGAGCCCAAGGCTCACCAATCCGGGCAAGCACCGGGAAAAATTGAAGCGTGGGCGTAAACGGAACCAAGGCCTGAAGAAATCCATGCTCCAAAGTAGAGGTGCCTTTCCAAATGGCTGTGCTTGTAGATAGTCATGGCTCAACGTCTCAAGTTCTGCAATACCTAGCGCCAGCTGTTTGCCAATCTTGTGCATTCGCGGTGGCTTGCCGCGTACGAACTCGGTGAAGATCAAGCTTTCCCATGGTGTTTCAATAACGCCCAGGCAGGCGGGATATTGAAAATGTAGGCTGCCGGTCAGCATGCCCGCTGCGCGATGAAAGCGCGCCTCTTGGCTACCGATGAACGCCAATTTGCGAATCGACTTTTCTACGACCTCTACAGGTTGTCCGGTACAAGGGTCAAGTAGCCGATGGTGGCGCACGTAATTCACGAACGACGCATTACCGCCCAGCACCTCGGTCGTGATCTCCAGCGGCCATCCTTCCCATTGGGGGGATAGAGCATGAAGATGCCTTTCGAGGGAGGCCCTTTGCCAGCGGTAGTATGTTTTGCTGGCTACGTGCCGGCGTGTAGGAGGATTCATAACATCCATGTTGGCACTGCCATACGTCCAATTGAAGCTGTGAAGGGGGGTATGCTGCTTTATGAGAGCTTTGTGTACAACGAAAAGTTACAACAAGATATTGATTCGGAAGGGAAGGATGGCTGCATGCCCAGATGTTTAGGGGGCGCGATGGATGTCAGAATTCTTAAGAAGCCAGCAGCGGAGATAGCGTCCTCCGCTCTCAATTTACCCTGGTGTGCGACGGCTGTCGTTTTAGACGAGCAGGGCTTGTCGTTTGCCTCACGGTAGAGGAGCGTGAATCAGCAGCCCAGCTCAAGTAGTTTTTTGGGGCGGAAGGAATTAGCCGAGGGCGAGCCCGGAAGAGGCGGGTTCAATTGATGTTACTATGCCATCCCTGATCGGCAATCAGCGTGTTTTCAGTCTTCAGCGGTAGGGTCCGCCAGTCAGATTGACTGACGACTCAGGTCCTTGTGCTTTGCTTCCGGTTACAAAAACCTTAACATTCGCGCCTTCGCATATATCTGCTGTCGTCAGGGACGAAAATGAATCACCTCAGCATCGCCAAAGAAGCCCTCATCGCCCAGGCTCAAGCCGTTACTCAACTGGCCGACCGCCTGGATGGCGAGTTCCAGAGTGCCGTTGAACTGATCCTCGGTTGCAAAGGCCGCGCCGTAGTCTGTGGCATGGGAAAGTCCGGTCTGATCGGCCAGAAAATGGTCGCCACCTTCGCCTCCACGGGCACCCCAAGCTTCTTCCTACACCCAGCCGAAGCCTTCCATGGCGACTTGGGCATGCTCAAGCCAATCGATGTGCTGATCCTGATCAGTTACAGCGGTGAGACCGAAGAGCTGATCAAGCTGATCCCGAGTCTGAAGTCGTTCGGTAACAAGTTCATTGCCATGACGGGGAATGGCAAATCTACACTGGCCAAGCATGCAGACATTTGGCTCGATATTTCGGTTGAGCGTGAAGTCTGCCCGAACAATCTGGCCCCGACCACTTCGACTCTGGCAACAATGGCCATGGGTGATGCATTGGCGGTCGCTCTGATTGAGGCTATCCAGTTCAAACCAATGGACTTCGCTCGCTATCACCCCGGTGGCAGCCTGGGGCGCAAGCTGCTGACCCGTGTTTGCGACGTCATGCACTCGCCGGCACCTGTTGTTGCACCGTCTACCAGCTTCCATGATTGCTTGCTGGTCATGACTCGTAGTCGCTTGGGCATGGCGGTGGTGATGGATAATGACAAACTGGTAGGCATTGTCACCGACGGCGACCTGCGCCGGGCGCTGCTGGACGATGAGAGTATTATTCAGGCTACCGTTGACCAGTTCATGACGGCCAGTCCGCATACGATTCGCGAGGATTCTCAGCTTTCAGAGGCTGAAGCCTACATGCTGGATAACAAGATTCGGGCGTTGGCTGTGACTGATGCTGAGGGTGCTGTTGTGGGGGTTGTTGAGATTTTTGACTGACCGGGCTACGCCTTTGTAGACGGATTTGTGTGTCTTGGCAGCGTACGCTCCGGTGCGCTGCCTTAGCATTTTCCCCCCGGAAATGCTGGTTTTGTCGGCATTCATCATGCTCATTTCAACGCCCTGCTTTCCCACCCTCGAATAATGATCTATATTCGAAGTGAGTGAAGTGGTGGGCGCAGTAGGGTGCTGAGATCCGCTTTGAGTAGTGCAGTTTAAGTTGATCTTTAAAGAGATGAGACATGATGAACGCCGTTGAGTCGCCAGATAATATGAATATAAAGCAGGCAGAATTGGCTCAGTCGCAGGCAGCTTTATCCAAAGTTGATTTTTCAAAATATGAAATTCAGCGGAATGGTGTTGAAGCTTTAGTGATGTCTGGGGCTAATCCAAAACGAGCAGTAATTTCGTTTTCGAGTATGAATCCCGGTAAATATGAGCGTTGGTCATGGTTTTTTGAGCGTCACTCGGAAGGCTCCGAAGATTTATACATAATTTTCAAAGATGATTCTCAGCATTACTACCTGGGGGACAGCACCTCCTCCATGTATATCAGGCATATTAAATTTATCACTGAGCAGCTAGAGTCGCGCGGGCTTAAGGCCTCGGACACCTACATGGTCGGCTCTTCCATGGGTGGGTATGCTGCGCTTTATTTTGGATTCACGCTTGGTGTTGCAGGTGTGGTTTCCATAAATCCCCAAATCGATTATTCAAGTACTCGTCGTCACTCCTTGCAAAACTGGGAGAGGCAAATCCGGGAGATTGGAGATACTTGGGTTGATTTAAATGACTTCGTCTATCGTTTTGACGTTAAGCCAAAAATACACATTGAGCACGGTGATTATCCTGCCGATGTGGCGGCCGTTAATAAGCTTATTGGGTCGCTTACCGATTTAAAAATTTGCTACAGCCGAGAGTTTACCGGCGGTGGGCATAGCGAGACCACTATCAATAAATATCGACTATTCGATATTATTGATTTCTGGGGGAAAGGGCGTTCTATGGACTAAGCCAGTTTGTTATTGGCTTGGTTTTAGAGCATGAGGGAAAGTATAATTACTCTCCCTCATGTGGTTTGCTACTGCGCCATGGCACTCATTACTTTCGCATAACCTGTCGCTGTGCTGAGTACGCTTTCTTTACCTTGAGCGCAAAGAATGGCATCTGCAACCTCACGGAATGCCCCTGTTCCGCCGCTGGCCAGTAGCGTATGAGTCGCTGCTGCTTTCACGTAAACTGGAGCGTCCGCTACAGCGAAAGAAATGGCGCAAGCTAAGAAGGCTGGCAGGTCAATACTGTCATCTCCAATGCATGCTGTTTGCGCAGAGGTTACACCTGCTTCATCCATCAGTTGCTTACAGGCACTGTGCTTGTCTTTAACACCAAATTGGCAAAGGCTAATGCCTAAGTCAGACACGCGCTTACGTAAGGTAGCAGAGTCACGACCCGACAGCACTGCAACCCGAACACCGTTCTCTTCCAGCATACGCATTCCCAGTCCGTCACGAACATGGAAGCGTTTAATGCATTCTCCTGTAGCGTCATAGTAGATGCCGCCATCAGTTAGAACGCCATCCACGTCGGTGATTACTAAGCGGATATCTTTGAGCGTCGGTTTAGGTGTCGGTTGTTGACCGGTGATGAGGGCTCTTACCTGTTCTAGGCACTCTGGCGTGTCTACCCCGGGTCCGGTTGGTTCAACTATATAAGCTCGAATGCAATAGCCTGCAGCCATTAGACGAAGTTGCTCTAATTTCTCGGCATGCTCCATCATCGGTTGAGGCAGCGCAGAGTATTTTGCAACTACGTCACGGCGATACGCATAGACACCAACGTGCTTCAGATAAGAAGCCGCTTCGTTATCTCGTGGATACGGGATTGGCGCGCGACTAAAATAGAGTGCGTTACCGTTGTTGGCAAGCACGACCTTCACGGTATTGGGGTTGTGAGCCTCATCTTCTTCGATCGGGTGGCAAAGAGTTCCAACGCTCACTCCTGCGTCGGCCAGCATGCCTGAGGCTAGCAATTCAATGTCAGCCGGGCGTACTAGCGGTTCATCCCCCTGGAGATTGATGTAGATGTCAGCATCCACCTCCTGCATAACTTCTGCTAGTCGATCGGTACCAGACGGGTGATCCGGTGAAGTCATAACGTATCTACCGCCGAATGCACGTACCGCTTCTGCGACACGTTCGTCGTCGGTGGCGATGACTACATCATTTACGTTGGAAACCTGAAGAGCACGCTCGTAAACGTGCTGCACCATAGGTTTGCCTGCAATATCGGCCAGCGGTTTACCTGGCAAGCGTGTCGAACCGTATCGGGCTGGAATAACGATCGCGACCCGTTGTTCAGAACTTGGCATGTTCACAATCCTTGCTACCTAAGATCTACTTACGAGATTTGCAGCGGTGGGAATGATTTAACCAGATCATCAAGTGCTTTAATCTGCATGAGGAATGGTTCCAGTTTGTCTAGTGGCAGAGCACTTGGTCCGTCACATTTGGCTTGGTCTGGGTTGGGGTGTGCCTCGAGGAAAAGCCCGGCAAGGCCAACGCCCATACCCGCGCGTGCAAGGTCTACTACCTGGTCTCGGCGACCACCGGATGCAGCACCCGACGGGTCTCGGTTCTGGAGTGCATGAGTGACATCAAAAATGATTGGCAGGTTGTCACAGGCGCGCTTCATTACACCGAAGCCAAGCATGTCGACTACCAAGTTGTCATAGCCCATGCACGAGCCACGATCGCAAAGGATCAACTGATCGTTGCCTGCTTCCTTGAACTTATGCACGATGTTCTGCATCTGCGATGGGCTCAAGAACTGAGGTTTCTTGATATTCACCGGCTTCCCTGTCTTTGCCAAAGCGAGGACCAGGTCGGTTTGACGAGCCAGGAACGCTGGTAGCTGAAGGATGTCTACAACTTCCGCTACAGGAGCAGCCTGATAAATCTCGTGCACATCAGTAATGATAGGTACGCCGAACTCAGATTTTACCTTTTCGAAGATTCGCAGGCCTTCCTCCATGCCCGGCCCGCGATAGGAGTGGATGGAGGAGCGGTTAGCCTTGTCAAAACTGGCTTTGAAAACATATGGAATGCCAAGCTTTTCGGTCACACGTACATATTCAGCACAAGCAGTCAGAGCGAGGTCTTCGGACTCCAGAACGTTGATGCCGCCGAAGAGGACAAAGGGGCTCTCGTTGGAGCATTTGATATGTTGAGAAATCTGGATCATGTATGGGGTCGCCCGTTAAGCTAGATGTTCGAAAGTCAAAAACGGAAGTGCATGCTCTAATTCCGATGCGCTCATCGTGGTCATCAGAATGTTGAAATCTGGTGGCTCAATTGAGGCTGGGGGGGTCCGACTCTCAGTCAGAATTAGAGATGACTCCGATATTCTATAATATCTGTAGCCATATGGCTTCAGCGAGGCATGAATACTTTCAGTTACAGATGTAGGTAGCAGTTCGCAGATAATGTCTGGTTTGGATTTTTCGATGATACCTTGCGCACTGCTTAGGATCAGGTGCTCAGCACCCTCAGCATCAATTTTCAGGAGTTCAATTCTAGGGATATTGTGGTCCTGAACAAAGTTATCGAGGCTCGTAGCCCGGACAATCCTGCTTTCCACCGGTGAGCGGTCAGTCACTTCAGCAACTGTGGTCGAGCCAGAAACGAGAATGTCTTCACCAGAGTAAATAAAAAGCTCTACTTCAGGACTGCCATCAGTAATCGCTATGTTGAAGCACTTGAGGTTGGATGCCCCGTTGGCGCGCTTGTTTGCTAGCAGGCGAGAGTAAACCCGGTCTAAAGCTTCTATGGCAAAGACCTTAGACTTGGGATTGCTTTTTGCTGCTGCTAGAGAATAGACCCCGGTGTATGAGCCAATGTCAATGACATGCGAGGAAAGCTTTGCGAGCGCAGTCCAAAGCTTAAGACTTGTGGATTCGTAAGCATTCTTACCATTCCAGAAGTAAGTGCGAGCAACGAAATCATCGTTGTTGCTGAACATGGAGAATAAGATGTCATCAATCTCAATGTCTACGAATCCAAAGTATGAAGTTTTCTCCATTAAAGATTCAAATTGAGCTTTGTCGATGGTTGTATTGGCTTTATGTTGGTACAGCTTTCTTAGCGCCAACGCAGCTTCATTCTTATTCTCCATGAATTTCATGCAGCTACCACCCTTTTCCCGAATAGCGAAGAGAATTCCTCATAATCTAGATAGGGGCGCAAGAAAGAGCCCTTGCTGCAGTTGATTATGCGTTTCTCTTCTTTGTTCATGATTGCGTTAGCGTTTGCAATATTCCAGATCTGAATACTTGTAAAGCTATCTTCCAATTGCGGATTGCTTTCTTTGTAAAAGCGCGGTGACTCGGCTGTGTACTTTAGGTCGCAGCCCAGGAGGTAAATGTCTTTGACTCCGAGATAGTATGCAAACTGAATGGCCAGCATGGTTGTTGTGCAGCCAAAGAAGTAGCCGGCACGAATATCTCGGGAGAACCCGTCCCGCTGAAGGGCTGGGACATAATAGCTCTTGTTCGGAAGAGTTCTATCATCAACTTCGCGAAGCTCTTCGCGGAGGATTCGAATTGTCTTGGGGTCAAGATCGGTAGTGCCGAAATGGCTTTTCTCTGGATGCGTCAAGAACCGCTTGTCCGAGAGCACATAGTAGTCAGTGGTGAAGCCATGCTGTTCTTCCAGCATGGTCGAGGCATTCATTCCAATGGTCACCTCTCCTTTTAGAAGAGAAAGGTCTTCGGAAAGAATAGAGGGGCCGTTTGCCAAGATAAATGCACGTTTGCCTTTTTCTCGGTTCTTCAGAGCGGAGATGGATTTAAAAATTTTCATAAGCGTTGTCGAACACTCTAGCCATTTTTTCGGGGGTCAAGTAGGACTTAAAGTAGTCCAAGCTTGCTTCTTGAAGTTCAGCGGTCTTCTTCCAGTCATTCGCTAACTCATGGAGCGTCTCAGCGATCGACTCACCTGTGGCATAGAGGAATGGAGGCTTGTTGCCTTCGGCGAATGTCGAAAATACTGCCTTGCAGAAGTAGTCCGCTCTGTTAATCGTCACGTTGCCAGCTGCTAGGCCTTCAACCGATACCTGGTGGAATCCGCCGGTGGCAATCTCATCAATAGAAACGTGGCACGTCTTTCGTACCGCCATCAAAACTTTTGGAGAAACAGGTTTGTCAGGCACAACAGCTTCAATTTTGCCGAGGCTAACAAGCGAGTTCATCGCCGTTTCAAGCTCTGCCACATACTTATTGTTCCAGCGGCCTGGCCTAAGATGAGTTGGGCTGAAGATAACTCGAAGCTTCTCACCTTTCTGCCTGATACTGGCCATCGGCGTATCGTGAATGATGTTAGGAACAAAAATGTGGTTGTTATGGATTCTCGGCTGGAATTGACCTACTACAAAATTGGCCAGGAATGGTAGGTTAATGTCATTTTGGCGAGGCACATAAAGCGGCCCTTCTCTCAGGGGAGAGTGGACTTGGTAAAAATACTTTGCTGCTTGGTTGGCGTGAATCAAGCGTTCAGCCCAAGCTGGCGGCAGGTCGTTATGAATCTGGATGATATCCGCTTCGCGAATGGCTGCATCAATCAGCGGCTTAGTGAATTCAGTCTCAACAATGTAATCTTCAATGAACTTTTGAAAAAGTGGCCCATTGTTAGGATAGTCGTTGAGCGCAATAGCGATGGAATCATGACCGATCAGACGCTGGGCGAGCGCAACCTTCGCGGGAGCAGCCACCAGCGGCGTCTGAGATATGTGAACTATCTTATACTTCTTGGACATCAATCATCACTCCATCTTTCAAGCAAGCTTTAATGAGGTTGAGAGGCGAACCACCTTGTTCTACGGCCTCGCATTGTGAGCGATACCTCATATAAACCGATTCCAGTAATGCAAAACCTACGGTCGACTTGGCGAGATCTTCATAAATATCGATCATATTATTTGATCCGGTATGATCAACCGGGCGAATTTTCAATATGCCTTGATAGTAACGATGATCAAAGTTGAAAAACTCAGATCTATCAAACCCCGCGTCTTCGCTGATAAGGACTGGGAGCAGCATGTCCTTTTTGCGGGGGAACCCTTCCTGCAACGCTCGTCGGATGGCTACTGGTATGTCGTCAACCGATTCGAGAGTGATTAAACGGTTCAGGTCTGCAGCCTCTTCCTCGGGGAAGAGTGTGATAAGAACATCTACTGCCTCAGGATCAACGGCCAAGTCTTCCTCGGTCTTGATCAGAATGACTCTCTGATCAGTGCCTGAGTATCTCAGCGCGTAGCACAGGTTGGCAGGTGCATTCAGCATGATCAAAAAGCTGATTTCTGCCAGGTTGCCTTTGTTCTTTGCATCAATACGGTTGATGATTGATAGCGGAGATTGATCTTCAGCGATGTCAAAGACGCCCAGCTGCATCCTTTCCGTATTCACATATTTGAAATCGTCATAAGTGTTAAGCTTGTCGAGAATGGAGAGAACCATCTCGGGGTCGACATCGCTTTGGTGAAGAAATGCTGTCCCATATCCTTTGGGTTTGGCAGGGCGTACTTTGAACTCAATGCGACTTTCATCGCTAATTGAAGTAATGTAATTTTCCAAAATTGCCTTTTTTTGCTTCGGTTGGGCGTTGTCCACTATGGCTTTCACTGTAGGGGATTTCACTATGACGGTAACGGGAGCCGCAGGTTTCTCTGCGATTATTGGGTGGTCTTTGAATTCGACCTTTAAGTCTGCCAATCGTTTCAATCGGCGGTCCTGGAGCTTCCTTCTAATATATTTCGCTTCCGTTGAGTCGCGAAAAAAGTCGATAGGATGCAGAAATAACTTCTTTGTTTTTTTAACAAAGGGGGACTGTTTTTTCTTCATGATATTTTTTAGTTGGCTTTTGACCAGAGTTTTTAGATATTTTTCAATTTGCTTTTCGGGCCTGGTGGTCAGAGAAACCTTCTTTCCCCCTTTGAGTGTCTCCATGAGACCATTTCTGAATGCTAGGTTTATTTGGGTTGTAAGGCCAAAGTTTTTAACGGCTTTCGGTAATTTAGAGGTTTCCGAAATGTTATTTGAAAACTTCTTAGTGTCACCGGGCTTGACAGCGATTAGCTCCGCCAGGCTGGAGAAGTACTCGACCACGCCGAGGTGTTGCCAAAGTACTACGTGGCAACCGCGGGTCAGTGCTTCGATGGCGACCATTGACGATGTTTCGAACAGGCTTGGAATGATTACTACGTTTGAGAGCGAGTAAATTTCATCCTTGCTCATGGAGGTACCATCTAAAAAGGTCATATTGCTAGCTATTGGTGCCTCATTGATTGGTGGGCACACAATGGCGAATTTTAGATGGGGAAGGTCGCTGGCAAATTGCTCCAGAACGGAGGTGCCTTTTAGCTTTTGATAGCGCCCAACAAAGGTTACGTCATATTTTTTTGCCGCTAACTGTGGCGTTGCATTCGAGGGGGCGGGATTTGGGAAAACGTTTGGTGTTTTCTTAAATCCAAATAGCTCTTTGCTGGCAAAAAATGACGCCCAAGAGGGAGAGCTCAAGTAGGTTGAGCGTTCAATTTCGATCTTCTCGAAATGCACTTCCTCTTTGCTAAAGGGTAAGCCTTGTATAACTGCCCCCAGGCTTCTGGAGCAATGAAGTCTGATATGGAGCGGAATATTGCTGGCAACAAGGCGCGTGCTACTAAGGGACTCTGGAGCTTCGACGCATAAGATTTTTGGAGTCCGCTCGACTTCGTCGCGCACGCGAACGCGAAAAGCCTCAAGCGTCTCTTCTAATGTTTTTTCGATGACCTTAACGGTCACTCCAAGGGTTGCTAGCTGCTCGGATGCATAGCGGGTGTATGTGGTGACACCACTGTCTTTTCGGTTGAACGGGTCAACTAATATGTAGATTCCATTCATCGCAGGGTCCATACATCGCTTCCTGAGAGCGGGTCAAAATGTTTGTATTCCGGCAGCTGAACTGCCGGAAATGATGTTAATGGTTACTGGTACACGCCTACGGTGCGGCCAAGAATCATCGTTTGAACGATAGGTGAAATGACTTTTTGCCACTCATAAACTGCCGCATTGGTAACGTAGATCGTATCATCCGGTTTGATCATTACTTGGCGGGCATAGAAAATTGCGGCCGGATCGCGCATGTTCAGCCTTAGAACTGTTGGCTTGCTTACACCGCTTGCCATACGGAATACGAACACACCCTCAGGGTTAGCATTGGCTTCTCGCAGACCGCCAACGCTTCCTAGTGCATCCAGTAGGGTGGTATGTTGGCTAGGCAAATCCTTAAGTCCAGGCTCAGTGACAGCTCCCATGGCTACGAAACGCTGACGAGCTCTGTCCAGCACTACTTCAGAGTTGGGGCGCAAAACCATGTTGTTGCCAGCAAGCACATCCTCGTAGTTGAACTGCTGAACTTGACTTCCGGTGCGCACAGTGACGTTGACCAGATGAGGTTCAATCACAGGACCGCCAGCTTGGTTGATTGCATCCAGCAAGGTCAGCGGACCCTGCAGGGTGCTGAATCGCCCCGGGCTTTTAACTGCGCCTGCGACCAATACAGAACCAGATAGGTCGCCAACAAGCTCTACATGTGTCTGAACATCAGTAGTGATGCCCTTCAACTGGCGGCGAATCAAGTCCTCAACCTGGTTAAGCGTCATCCCTCCGACGAACTGTCGTCCGACATAGGGCAGGGAGAGCATGCCTTGAGTGTCAATTCGCGATTTTAGTTGCGTGCCACCGCTCGCAAGGGGGGCGAACAGTGCGGATCCTTCCGGAGCCGTATCGGCAATCAATACGTTCAGGGTGTCCCCAGGCATTAAGCGAACCTCTGGCGAGACTGGTTTGCTCACCGACGCCAGAGGAGGGGGCTCAACGCCGCGCATGTAGGGGGCGATTGTATTTGCATTAATGTCGACGAGATTGTACGCCTCATTCTTGCTTTCGATTTCGCCTTTGTATGGGCCGGCCCCCGATATGGTGCCGCCGCAACCGGCAAGACCAAAGGTCGCCAAGGCCAGTGCCGCCACTTTTAGGTTAAACATCTTGGACACAGGCTGGAATTTAATCACGATGATCCTCGATCGAAGCCAGGATGAAGCGGGTAATGCCATAGAGCATCAGTAAACCAAGCAAAATGGTTGCCAGGTTGTATAAGCGTTCTGGATACAGTGCCAGCTGAGGGGTGTTTGGGCTCACCACAGTGACGAGCGTCCGAATTTTTTTGCTCGCTTCGATCCGGGCGTTGTCAAGCGCGGCTACGGCACTTTTGTATGTTTCTTCTGCAATCCCTGCGTCTAGCGTAAGCTGTTGAAAGCGCGACGCAATTACGTTCAATTGCGAACCTTGCGGGGAAGAGACAAGTAGACGCTTCTCTTTGGCGAGTTGCTGGGTAATCGCTTCGACTTTTTGCTTCTGCTGGCGTACCTGAGGAGCATCGCCACGAAGCTTAAAGGTCATTTCGGTCAGCACTGCTTGCTCTTTCGTGTACTGGCTTTCCAGTTCAGCGATAATGGTTGCACGATTTTGAGCAGTGTTGCCGCCGTCGAGAACCTTGTTATCGTTCTGGAAGTTAAGCAGCTGGGTTTTGCGTTTCGAGTAATTTACTCGAGCAGTTTCCAATTCGCCTTGTGCAAACTTCATTTGCTCGCGAGCAATATTGTGACTCACTTCGTTCACAAAGTGTTCGCTTGCTTGAAGAATGGTGCGCAACATTGTCTCTGACAGCTCTGGGGTGAAAGCTTGAACCTCAACCCGGAGCAATCCAGTGGTTTCGTCGTAATGCGCAGATACTAAGCGTTGGTAGTACTTCAGCAGATCCTCGCGCGGAGCATCTTTGTCCAGCCAGAAGAATACATCACTGCTCTGGGCTGCATAGGCTTCAACCCATTGAACTTTTTGCTCTAGGAGCAGCATCATGTCCATGGATGTGATGTACTCGCGCAGATATAGAGTTTCTTCTCGCGAGGCAGGGTTAGTGCCGGTAAGCAGGGTGGCTAGTCCGGGGACCTGAGCACCTTGGTTGTTGCCATCCTGGCGCACTACGACCTGAGCGGTGCTCACGTAGCGGTCTACGGAGAAAACGCTGTAGTAAACGGCCGCTAGGACCATGGGCAGGATTACCATGGCGATCGCCAGTCCCCAGCCTTTCTTGTTGCCCGAACTGCTCATAATGGATGCATCCTTGATATGTAACGGTGTTGCAAAGTTAAATAAGGGTTTGATCAGCTGTTATAGGCTTGGATGCCTTCATCGACATCGTCGTAAACATGGATTCCGCCACCGCGAACCAATAGTACGATGTCGCATAGTTTCTTGATTTCCGGCATCGAGTGTGAGACCAGCACAATGTTGGATTTTTTCAATCGCTCTTCAAACACATCGGCACATTTACGTTTGAACTGGGCGTCGCCGACAGACATAACTTCATCGATTAGGTAATAGTCGAAATCGAAAGCCATGCTAAGCCCGAATGCGACTCTGGAGCGCATGCCGGATGAATACGTTTTGATTGGTTCGTCAATCCAGTCGCCAATTTCTGCAAATTCTTGGACGAAACGGATTTTTTCACGCATGGACTCGCCCTCGGCGCCGTAAATGCGACACACAAACTTTATGTTGTCACGACCGGTCATGCTGCCCTGGAATCCGCCAGTCA
The DNA here is from genome assembly GCF_000498395.2 of Pseudomonas putida S13.1.2. Lineage (NCBI taxonomy): Bacteria > Pseudomonadati > Pseudomonadota > Gammaproteobacteria > Pseudomonadales > Pseudomonadaceae > Pseudomonas > Pseudomonas putida. The sequence continues at coordinate 3,514,836 of NZ_CP010979.1, read as the reverse complement.
AGCCTACAGGCCAAGAAATACTTCGGTCGGTCACGATGCTTCCGGAGTCTGGTACATCAGCTCCGCCTAGCAGACGCATTAGTGTAGATTTGCCTGCCCCATTTCGACCGATCAGGCCAATGTTTTTACCTGGTGGAATGGCCAGCGTGAGATTACGAAATACGTATCTTCGCCCATTAGGTGTAAGGTAAGACTTGGTTACGTTTCTAAGCTCGAACACGTTTGACCCGTACTCAACCGTTCTTGGTGGAAATGAGGTGCATCCTGCGAGCGCGATAGGCGCCAAGCGACAGGAACATTAGTACTACAGTGACTGTGACAACATAAGCTTCGGAAACGCCGTCGACTGGGACGTAATTCGGCAGAACCTCGGCGCGAATAAGTTCCAGCAGGTGCAGGAATGGGTTCAATAGAAGTGCTGGCATCATCGCCGGGGGTAGGTAGGCGGGTGGAATTAATACGCCAGAGATAAAATACAGCGGGAAGAATGCCATTCTGATAATTATTTTAATGCTCGGAAGCGCATGAGTGAGCATGGCGAAAAACATGCCTAAGCCAAACGCAAAGAAAAGCCCCAAGGTTAGTGTCATCACCCATTGCAGGGGGCTGTGCACCGACATGTTAAAACCGAACCATGCAAAGCCAAATACCAAAATGGCATAGACAGTTGCGCTAATGCATGTTTCTACTATCACTCGCGCTACATATGTATCGAGTGGCTTAATTTGTTTGTATCCAAAGAGTGATCGGTTTTCGCGCAAGCTATCCATCAAGCGCAACGCCGTATTTCGATAAAGCAAAAACGGAGCCATGCCGACTAAGACGAATACGGGATACTCGACGTCAGCGACGGTGCGGGTGCGGAGCATTGCAAACAGGATAGAGAAGATAAGGAGGTGGCAGACGGGCTCGAGCAGCAGCCACAAGGCTCCCAGGCGACTATCGCCAACGCGAGACCGCGCCTCGCGAAGCACGAGGGCGAAGATGACCGATTTCTGAATCTGTAGAGACGAACGAGCTTTCAAGATGGCGACCGCAAAGCAATGCAGCGCGCCTAGGCACGCCGGAATTCATCTTCAGGAAAGGCTCGCCTCCAGGCGATTTAAGACGGATTTTTCCGGACACTTCCCTGTTCTAAGGGGCGAGAGGGTAAGCGTCGGCGGCATAAGCGTCAAGCGAGGCACAGCAAATGCTGCCGAAAGTTCTAATCCTTTGGCCATATTAGAGACGAATGGCAATCGATTCGATGATGGCACATTGACTCCATCTTGCAAAGGTGTGAGCCGACAGATTCTTCTCACCCTAGGTGCTTCACAGCTACGCTGAAAGGCGCTTGGGGAGGTGAATGGGATTCATACTGAGTAATGAAATGCGCCGGCGAGCAGTGATGCTCGGGGCTATTTTGCCTTCGAGAGTAGGGGTTATGCAGTCCCCAAGCCAGGATGACCGAACCCTCTTCGCAGAGGTAGCTGCTTTCAGCTACCTGCAATCAGGCAGCTACAGTACTCAGAGCGTTCTTTGCATACGGGGCTTGGCGATAACCCTTGCATTATTGATTTTCGAAACATCCCCCGATTGGGGTTGGGGGGGAATCGGCAGCTCTGACTGGGCTACACGCTGAGTGCACCGACTGTACCGGAGTTCGCAGGTAGTGCCGCTCGAAACGAAACAGAGCCTCTATATACTTTGCGCATGGCCTTCGCTCCTGCTCTGACATTCTTCTGTGTGCGGCTAACTAGCCCAAAGGACCGTTTATCTGCTACAGACTGCGTAACGCCAAGGGCAGGCAGAGCTTCGACATTGGTCGCGAAATCAATCTGTTTTTCAGCAAAATCCGCAAAATTATGGCACTCTGCCAGGCCTCGCTAGCCTTGTGGCTCGCCTTGTACCCGTACCGGGGCACCTGCCCGGCACGCCTGCCTGACCGTGAAACGATGAACATCCACAACGTCAAGAAGTTGTTTATGCCTGATATTTCAGCAGACACAGCCAGCCTTATCCATGCCATAGCCTCTGCCACTGCGGTAATCGCGGCCTTGATCGCGGCGAGTGCAATGATCCTTGCCCATATGACCTCGGATGTGAAAAACCAGCATTCCGAAGTGATCGTTGCGCGGGCCCCACAGGCGGTTACGGTCGTCAATGAGTCGGACGTGCAGGCTCAGTTGGAGATCGAGCAGCTCATGGAGCAGAACGACGCTCTAAGGGCCGAACTGGAGCGCGAAAGGGCCGAGCGGCTCAAGCTGGAGGCCAGCCTTAAGCCCAGGGCGCTGACGCCGCAGGCGCATGACGCCTTCAAGGCATTGGCGGGCGAGTTGAAGGCTAAAACACTGGCGCCAGTGGTATTGCTGAATATCCACAAGGATGACAAGGAAGCTGTTCGCTTTGCCAAGGAGATTGCCGTTGCGCTGACCAAGGCAGGGGTACAGGTACAGATCAAACAGCTGCAACTGCAGAAGCAAAATACCGGGACCCAAGTGGTTGTTTATGCCGGTACGGGCAGTGACGAGCTGGAGCAGGCGTTCAAGACGGCTGAGTTTGCAACCGATATCAAACGCTCGGGGCAGAGCCCGCGGGTGAAAGTTGATGATGGGGATGCGATTGCTATTTCTGCCTTTATCAGTGTTTATCCGCGGACAGTGATTTGAAGGGCGGGCTGCAGGGGCGCTGTGATGCTTTGTAGTGCTGTGGGGGATGGCACCGGCTGTGCCGGTGTTCGCGGGGCAAGCCCGCGCCTACCAGTTTGCGGGGCGAGGCTGTTTTCGTAAGTTCGTAGGGCAAGCCTGCTGCCATAAGGTCGACTCCCCACAAAGCCTGCTTTCACAAAACTCCTGCCGACATTGCCTACCCCATCTCGCGGCAAGCGCCGCGCAGCCTCGCCGGGGCTTGGGATAGCGCCATCAATGGCGCTTGTTCTTCGCTATCTCGATGTCGTTCATCAGTGCTTTGGCCATGGCCAGCAGGTAATCGGCTGCGCCCAGCATTTTGTGGTCGTCTTCCATGTCGCCTTCGCGCACCAGGTGCTTGCAGTAGCCCAGCAGGACCGAGACGTGTTCATAGGCATCATCGACGGGGACGCCGGGCTGGACGCGGAGCAGGTCCAGGGTGGGGTTGCCGGCTTCGAGGAAGGTTTCGATGCCTGCGGTAAGGATGGGGGATGGGTCGTTTTTTTCCATGGTAGTAGCTCCTGATAAGTGGAACTGCCACGCGAATCTTTCTCACGGACCAGGGCGGCAGTCGTACACGGGGTGAGAAACCGAGGGAGCTACAAAGCCCGGCCAGACCGAAGTCTGCCCGCGTACGACCGCCATGACAGGCAAGCCAGGTAACTCGCATCAGGTTCTCACACCCGGTCCCCAACATGGCGACCCGGTGAAGTTATCCCTGGGGCATTTCCCCGACAATTCAGCTGCTTCTGACTGGCGTGTAGGATAGTTCGCTTGTTGCTCCCAACTGAAGAGGCGGGGGCAAGGTTTCAGGAAAGTCTGACGCGTCTGGCGCGGTGCGACGGCAGCCCGATTGGGTGTGCGCCCGGGGGAGGGCAGTTCACGGGGCGGGCCTTGTTCGGCGGGTGGTGTAGGAGAATGGCCGGGCGTTGGTGGGCAGGGGCTACGCGGTAAACGGGGATCTGGCTACAGGCGCAGGGCCCTGGCCAACCGGGGGGAATGGCCGCTGTTGGTGGGTGGGCGAAGCTGACCGTTTTGCTGACCGATCCGGTAACCATTCGCCGGGGTTGTTGGGTGTATTGCTGCCGGGTTAGCCGCTAGGGTTGGTTGCGCAGCCGAAGGAAAACGGCTGCAAAAATGACCAATCCAAGGAGTGTTGACCATGCGCAATAACGTTCTGTCGTACCTGCTGCTGCCGCTGTTCGCCAGTTTGTCTTTCTCCATTAGCGCCGCCCCGGCCAGCGCCACGGCAGTGGCCGAACCTGTGCCGGTGGTGGCCCAGGTACAGGCACAGCAGGCGCCTAGGCTGGACTTGAACACGGCGGATGCACTGACCCTGCAAAAGGAGCTGAACGGCATTGGCAAGGCCAAGGCGGAGGCTATCGTGGCCTACCGCGAAGCCAATGGGCCGTTTGCTTCGGTGGATGAGCTGCTGGAGATAAAGGGTATAGGCAATGCGTTGCTGGAACGTAATCGGGACAAGGTGATGGTGGAATAAAAGGGCAGGGGCTGGGGCGCTGCCCTGGCCCGGTCTTTACCCTGGCTGGAAAGGCACAGCCTTGCCTGCTTCGCGGGGCAAGGCCGTTCGCATAATGACCACTTGAGGGCTGGGTGTTCTAGCGGTCTTGGGCGTCTTTGGCGTCCGCCTCGGCATTGCGCTCATGTACCTTGCGCAGTTGCTCATCGGTCAGCGGCAGTTTTTTTGCCGTGTCGCGCAGCATCATCAACCCGCCGACGATGGACCCGAGGGCTATGATAAGTATCAGCCAGGCATACCAGGGCATTGTCGTTCTCCTTTGATCGGGCCATGGGTGAAGCTTGTACGAAATTTGAGCGATTACCCGTTCCGTTGGTTCAATTATAGGAGATCGCGCAGCTGGCGGGCTTGTCTGGGTCCTTGTGGAGATTGCGGTGATAACAGGGGTTGGTGGCGCCTGCTTGCGGAGCATGCTGCGCGGGGGATGGCACGGGCTGCGCCCGTGTTCGCGGGGCAAGCCCGCTCCCACAGTGATCGCGCTAGCGTTTAGGTGCTGTGCAAGGCAGTTGTTGCAGTGATCGCGCTAGCTTTTTGGTTTTGTGTGAGGCAGTTGCTCACACAGGGGCGCTGTTTTCTGTGCGGCAGGGGCGGTGGGTGATGGGCCGTTGCATGTGAGCCACGATTGCCGGGCAATTCGGTGACCCGCGGGCCCCAAAGCCTGCGTCACTTCGTTTACAATGCGCGCCGTTTTCGACTTGCCAAGAGACCCTGCCCATGTCCGCCTGCCAGACGCCCCTGATCGTCGCCCTGGATTTCCCTACCCGTGAGGCCGCCCTGAAGCTGGCTGACCAGCTAGACCCCGCGCTGTGCCGGGTGAAGGTTGGCAAGGAGCTGTTCACCAGCAGCGCTTCGGGCATTGTCGAAACCCTGTGCGACAAGGGCTTCGAAGTGTTCCTGGACCTCAAGTTCCACGACATCCCCAACACCACGGCCATGGCGGTAAAGGCTGCCGCCGAGATGGGGGTGTGGATGGTGAACGTGCATTGCTCCGGTGGCCTGCGCATGATGGCCGCCTGCCGTGAAGAGCTGGCCAAGCGCAGCGGCCCGCAGCCTTTGCTGATTGGCGTGACCGTGCTGACCAGCATGGAGCGTGAAGACCTGGCCGGCATTGGCCTGGATGTCGACCCGCAAGAGCAGGTGCTGCGCCTGGCGGCGCTGGCGCAAAAGGCGGGCATGGACGGTTTGGTGTGCTCGGCGCTGGAGGCCCCGGCGCTGAAGGCGGCGCACCCCTCGCTGCAACTGGTAACCCCGGGCATTCGCCCGGCGGGTAGCGCGCAGGATGACCAGCGCCGCATCCTCACCCCGCGCCAGGCACTGGATGCGGGTTCGGACTACCTGGTGATCGGCCGGCCGATCAGCCAGGCCGCAAACCCGTCGCAAGCGCTGGCGGCGGTGGTTGCAGAAATCCGTGGGTAAAAGCCCGCGGTAATGAAAGAGGCCAGCACGCGTGTGCTGGCCTTTTTTTTCGGGCTGGATGAGGTGTGATGGCTGGAAGGTCCGGCAGGGCATTTTCTTTGCCTGTTAGATCGAGCGCCGCCCGCGCGGCGCTCGATCTAACAGACGCTAAACCCCTCAAGGCATGCGCTTTCAGCCCCAAGCGCAACTCACAACGTCACACCTTCAGCACCAACTTGCCAAAATTCTCCCCGTTGAACAGCTTCAGCAGCGTCTCGGGGAACGTCTCCAGCCCCTCCACCACATCCTCCTTGCTCTTCACCTGCCCACTGGCCAGCCACCCGGCCATCTCCAGCGCGGCCTTGCCGTAGTCCTTGGCATGGTCCATCACCACAAACCCTTCCATGCGGGCACGGTTCACCAGCAGCGACAGGTAGTTGGCCGGGCCTTTTACCGCTTCCTTGTTGTTGTACTGGCTGATCGCGCCGCAAATCACGATGCGGGCCTTGAAGTTGATGCGCGTCAGCACGGCATCGAGGATGTCGCCGCCCACGTTGTCAAAATAAACGTCCACACCTTTGGGGCATTCGCGCTTCAGGCCGGCCAGCACGTCTTCGGCCTTGTAGTCGATCACGCCGTCAAAGCCCAGTTCATCTTTCAGGTACTGGCACTTCTCGGCGCCGCCGGCAATGCCGACCACGCGGCAGCCTTTGACCTTGGCAATTTGCCCGACAATGCTGCCCACCGCACCGGCCGCGCCGGAGATGACCACGGTTTCACCGGCCTTGGGCTGGCCAACTTCCAGCAGGGCGAAGTAGGCGGTCATGCCGGTCATGCCCAGTGCCGACAGGTAGCGCGGCAGGGGCGCCAGGTTGGGGTCGATCTTGTGCAGGCCCTGGGGCTCGCCGGTGAAGTAGTCCTGTACGCCAAGGGCGCCGCTCACGTGGTCGCCCGGTTTGAAAGCCGGGTGGTTGGAGGCAACCACTTCGCCCACGCCCAGTGCCCGCATCACCTGGCCCAGGGCGACGGGGGGGATGTAGGATTTGCCTTCGTTCATCCAGCCGCGCATGGCCGGGTCCAGCGACAGGTACAGGTTGCGCACCAGCACCTGGCCTTCGCCGGGTTGTTCGGCGGGCACGCTTTCGAAGGTGAAGTCATCACGGCGCACGGCGCCGACCGGGCGTTTGGCGAGCAGGAAGCGGCGGTTGGTCTGAGTCATGGAGGGGTCCTTGTGGGCAGTGGAAGAGGCTAGGCGTTCAATCTACCTTGTTGATGTAGGCAGGTCGTTAACATCACTGACAAGCATGGTAGCCCAACCGTTGGTGTGATGATGCTGCCCGGCCCGGCGGTGGCTGACTATGCTCTGAATCCCAGCATCCCCTCAGGAGCACGCAATGAGCATTACCTTTTCCGGCCAGGTAGCGCTGGTCACCGGCGGCGCTGCCGGCATAGGCCGGGCAACGGCCCTGGCGTTCGCCCGCGAGGGCCTGAAGGTGGTGGTGGCCGACCTCGACCCGCTGGGCGGCGAGGCGACGGTGGCGCAGATTAACGCCGCAGGTGGCGAGGCTGTGTTCATCGCCTGTGACGTTACCCGCGATGCCGAGGTGCGCCAGTTGCACGAGCGCCTGATCGCCGCCTTTGGCCGGCTGGACTATGCCTTCAACAACGCCGGCATCGAGATAGAACAACACCGCCTGGCCGAAGGCAGCGAGGCGCAGTTTGATGCCATCATGGGCGTGAACGTGAAGGGCGTGTGGTTGTGCATGAAGTACCAGCTGCCCTTGCTGCTGGCTCAAGGCGGTGGGGCGATCGTCAATACCGCGTCGGTAGCGGGGCTGGGGGCGGCGCCGAAGATGAGTATCTACAGCGCCTCCAAGCACGCGGTGATTGGCCTGACCAAGTCGGCGGCCATCGAATACGCCAAGAAAGGCATCCGCGTGAATGCGGTGTGCCCGGCGGTGATCGACACGGACATGTTCCGCCGCGCCTACGAGGCCGACCCACGCAAGGCCGAGTTCGCCGCCGCCATGCACCCGGTGGGGCGCATTGGCAAGGTTGAGGAAATTGCCAGCGCCGTGCTGTACCTGTGCAGCGATGGCGCGGCGTTTACCACCGGGCATTGCTTGACGGTGGATGGCGGGGCCACGGCGATCTGAGCCGATACCGTGTGGCCTTCTCCGCATGCGCGGTGCGGGCCCTGTAGGAGCGGCCTTGTGTCGCGAAGGGCCGCAGAGCGGCCCCGGCGATATAGGCGGCGAAGCTGAAGTCCTGGGGGCGCTTTGCACCCCTTTCGCGGCACAAGGCCGCTCCTACACCGACCGCGCTGCCTGGGCGGCTTTCATTGAGCCCGACAGCAATGCCAGCCCCACCGCTGCACAGCCCACCACCAACACCCCGCCAAACACCAGCAGCGCCACCTGTGACCCCAACCGGTCACTCAGCAACCCGGTAAAGATTACCGGCAAGCTGAACCCCAGGTAGGCCAGCAGAAAGAACCCGGCACTGGCCCGTGTTTTCTCGCTGCCGGCCAGCTGGTTCACCGCGGCCAGCCCGCCCAGGTAGATAAACCCGTAGCACGCACTGCTGGCCGCCACCGCACCCAGCAACACCGCACTCAACTGCCCGCTGTTCGCGCCCCAGGCCAGCACCGCATAGCTGCACGGCAGTATCAGCAGCCCCAGCAATGTGGCCGTGCGGCTGCTCAGGCGCCGGGCCATGGGCTGGAACAGTAGCCCGCAGCTGATGACGCAGAAGGTGGAGAACCCTGACCAGGCGCTAAGGCCATGCTGGCGCAGAATGCCTGGCAGCAAGGCAATCACCAGCCCCACGCAGGCCCACGCCAGCAAAATGGCCAGGCCATAGACCACGCTGCCTCGCGGGTAGCAGGGCAGGCGCAGCATAGGGCTGCGCTGGGCTTGGCGCGGGTCGGGCAGGCGCCATGCCAGCACGATGGCCAGGGCCGCCAACAGCAGGTGCAGGTGGAAGCTGCCTGGGGTGAGGCTGGGGCCCCGTAGCAGGAACAGGCTGGTCAGTGCTGCCCCCAGGCCGAAGCCCAGCGAGGTGCTGGCGGTGACCCAGTTGGCCGCGCGGGTGGTGTGCTCGCCGCCCATCAGTTCGCCCATGTAGGCGGTGGCTGTGGCCGAGGCCAGCCCGGTGCCCAGGCCCAGGAACAGCCGCGCCAGGCCCAAGGTTTGCAGGCTGGGCGCCAGCAGCATCAGCACGGTGGCGACCATCGACAGGGCGAGGGCCGCCACGATCAGTGGCCGGCGCCCGACCCGGTCGGCCAGGCCGCCCAAGGCCAGCAGCACCGGCAGCACGCCCAGCACATAGCCAGAGAAGGCCACCGCGGTGGCAGCGGCGCCCTGGCCAGAAAGGTCGGCGTAGGTGATGTACAGCGGGGCCTGCAGGTTGACGGCCAGGGTAATCAGGCAAAGGGCGAAGGCCAAGCGGGCCGGGGCGGAGGGCATGGGTAGTGTCCTGGTTTCTCTAGTGGTTGTACCGGCCCTTTCGCGGGTAAGCCCGCTCCCACAGGATCACCACAGCCGCGAGTGCAGTGCGAAGCCTGTGGGAGCGGGTTTACCCGCGAAGGGCCGGGCCTGCTCACTCTGATGCCAGCCCATTCCCCCTGCCATACACACCATCACTCCATTTATGCTTAACTGTTCGCTCAAAATTTGCGAACACCTGGCCCATGCACTTTCCCCTCGACCGCACCAGCACCACCCCGTTGGTGCAGCAACTCACCCACCACCTGCAAGCCTGGATCGACCAGCAACGCCTGCGCCCCGGCGCCCGCCTGCCATCGATCCGCGCGCTGGCCCGCAGCCAGGCGGTCAGCGCGTCCTGTGTGATCGAGGCGTACGACCGCCTGGTCGCCAGCGGCTGGCTGGAGGCCCGCCACGGCACTGGGTTTTTCGTCGCCGAGCGCAAGCCCGGGCCGGCGATAGACGATACGCAACCTTGGGGTGAGGCTGGCGACGGCAACTGGCGGCAGTTTCGCGAGGGCCATGACGAGTTGCTGAAGCTGGGCTGCGGCTGGCTGCCCAGCAGTTGGCGCGCTGCAACCGAGCTGGCCCACGCGGTGCGGCAGGTGAGCCGCGGCATCCCGCAAGACCTGTTCGACTACTGCCCACCCCTGGGCCTGGCCAGCCTGCGCCAGCAGTTGCACAAGCGCCTGGCGCAACTGGGCATTGCCGCCGGCCTGGAGAGCATCCTCACCACGCACGGCGCCAGCCATGGCCTCGACCTGCTGGTACGCACCCTGCTGCGCCCGGGCGACACGGTGCTGGTGGAAAACCCCGGTTACTACAACCTGTACAACCTGCTGCGCCAGCACCAGGTGCACATGCTGCCGGTACCTCGTACTGCGCAGGGGCCGGACCTGGCCGCCCTCGAAGCCCTGCTGGCCACGCACCAGCCGCGCTGCCTGTTCATCAACAGCCTGTACCACAACCCCACTGGCACCAGCCTCACGCCCAAGGTGGCCTACCGCCTGCTGGAGCTGGCCCGTGAGCACAACCTGCGCATTATCGAGGACGATATCTACGCTGACTTCCAGGAGGGCCCGGCCACGCGCCTGGCCACCCTCGACAGCGAGCGGCGTGTGATCTACATGGCCAGCTTCTCGAAAACCCTCAGCAGCTCGTTGCGGGTTGGCTACCTGGTCGCCGAGCCTGCGCTGCTGGCGCGCCTGGCCGAGCTGAAGATGGTCAGCGGCATTGGCACGTCGCGCTTTGCGGAGCAGGTCGTGGGGCAAATGCTGGCCAATGGCAGTTACCGCAAGAGTGCGCAGCGCCTGCGTGTGCGCCTGGGCCAGCACATGGCCCGCTTGCTGCGGCAGCTGGAACAATGGGGCTGGCAAGTGTTCTGCGAGCCGTATGGCGGCATGTTCGTCTGGGCGCGCATGCCGGGGCAGGGCTTCACCAGCCTGGAGCGCCTGGCGCTGGCGCATGCCGTGTTGCTTACCCCCGGCAGTGCCTTCGATTACCAAGGCGCCAACAGTGACTGGCTGCGCATCAACGTCGCCTATGGGCAGGATGCCCGCGCCCAAGCCTTTCTGGAACAGGCCGGGCAGTTACCCGGCAGCCCGGTTAAAAGCTGATGCCTACTTTCAGGCCATACTCATCGCGGGTTTGTTCGTCGGCGTCAGCCATCACAAACTGGCCGTCCAGTTCATAGTTGTAGCGGCTGAAGTAAAGCGAAGCGAGTATTGGCACTGCGCCGTCCTGGTTGAACAGCACGCTAAGTTCGGCAAACGGGTTGTTGGTATCGTTCAGGTCGACGTCTTCACGGCTGATGCCATGTATTTCCAGTTGCGAATCACCGTTGATAACATGGCGAATACCGGCTTCAAAACGCAAGGTGGCATTATTGAAACGGTAATTGTAGCCCGCCGCAATTTTGCCGAACGGCGTGCGGTTGGTCAGGTCCACGTCATAGCGGCTGGTATTGGGTTGCAGGCGGTTCCATTTATAGCCGGCACCCAGCAGCAGGTCGACGGAATGGCGTTCGCTCAGTGCCAGGCGCCAGCCCAGGTCCAGGTCGGCCTGGCCGTCCTTGAGCTTCTGGTTCTGCTTTTTCGAGTACATGCCGCTGGCTTCTGCCTGGTAAATCGGCCCTTCTATTGCCGTCATCTTGTTGCCGAAGTTTATGAATAGCCCGCCTTCTGGCATGTCGTCGTTTTCATTGTCACGCCCGTTCAATTCCAACTGTGTGTAACTTCCTTGCACACCAATGCTCAATAACGGTGCAGTAGAAGTTGCGGCATGGCCTACCAAGGGCAGCGTAACCAGCAGCAACGGGGAAACCACAGCAGTCAACAGGGCTGTTTTCATGAAAAGGCTCCAGAGGGCACGACGGGTCCGAAGCGGGCCAGTTACCGATCACGATAGCGCTGTTTTTAAATTGAATAGTGGCCATTTAATATTTTTTCTTGCCCCACTCTTGGCGTAAAAATTATGGCGTCAAAGTCGTTTATATAAATGTGTTATTGGAATAACTTGCGGGTGAGCTTGCTTCAATTTGATTGGGCCGAGGGCCTGGCGTGGTGCAGTACTGAACTAAAATTATTGGCTTGATGATGGCGGACGCGGCGGTGATCAAAACCGACCTCGATGCAGCTAAAAGCGACAAGCCATAGCTATTTGACACTATTCTGACGCCAGCCCCTTGTTCATCGGCGGGCAACGTTGCCACCCTTGGCCTTCGGGATAACCTCGCAAGCAGAAGGGGAATCGGCGATGGGCGCGAGCAAGCACAGTGTGCTGGCCAACCTGGGCATGGCCCGCAAACTCGGCCTGGGCTTTGCCTTGGTGCTGGTGCTGACCCTGGCGGTGGCGGCCATCGGTATCGCCGCACTGCACAGCGTTGGCCAGCGCTTCGACAGTTTGCGCCAACTGGCACAATTCAATACCGACCTGCTGCGCTTGCGTCAGCATGAGCAGGCATTTGCCCTACGCTCCGATATCCAGCAGGCCGAGGCCTTGCGCAGTGGTGTGCAGGGCCTGGCCGAGCGCGCCCGTGGCCTGCCGGCATTGGGGGCGGCCGAAACCGACCTGGCTGCCTACGGCCAGGCGTTCGAGGCTTTTGTAGCGGCGGTGCAGGCCAAGGAGCTGGCGCTGGACATGGCCAGCTGGTCGGTGTCCAGCGTCGCCAATAACCTGGATGTGCTGCAGGCCGGCCTGGCCGATGACGGCGTGTATACCCTCAAGCAGTCCCAGGGCCAGCAGGGGGGCGAGTTTCTTGAGCAGGCTGCACAGGTGGCGCAGGTGTCGCGGCTGATGTTGCAGGCCATGGACGAAGCGCGGGTACGCCTGGAAAAAAGCCGCAAGGGCGAAGAGGGCGTAAGCCAGGCGCGTATTGCCCAGACGGTGGAGGCCGCCAGCCTGGTTGGCCAGTTGCAGGGCGCGGTCAGTGATGCCGGCTACCAGAGCGTGCTGGGCGAAGTGGCAGGGCACATTGGCAGTTTCTCGGAAAAACTCAACGAATACACCGACCAGCTGGCCCGTGAGCAGGGGCTCAAAGCCCAGTTGCAGGCCAGTGCCGAGCAGGTCACCGGCAGGGTCGACCAGGCCTACCTGGGGCAGCAGCAGGCCCTGCAGGGCGAACTGCAACGCAATGCCGTGGCCATTGCCCTGGCCACCGGCCTGGCGCTGCTGGTGGGTGTGCTGGCCGCTTGGCTGATTACCCGCGCGGTGGTGGGCCCACTCAAGCATGTGATTGCCCGCGCCCAGCGCATAGCCGCTGGCGAGCTTGGCTTTGATGCACAGGCCCCGCGGCGTGACGAGGTGGGGCAGTTGATGCAGGCTATGCAGCAGATGGCGGCGGGCCTTTCGGGCATTGTCAGCGGCTTGCAGCAAGGCATCGAACAACTGGCTGGCAACGCCCAGGCGTTATCGGCAGTCACCGAGCAGACCAACCGTGAGGTGGGCAGCCAGAAGGAGGAAACCGAGCAGGTGGCCACCGCCATGCAGCAGATGACTGCCACCGTGCACGATGTGGCGCGCAATGCCGAGCAAGCGGCGCAGGCGGCCCAGGCGGCGGACGACAAGGTCGGGTCGGGGCAACAGGTGGTGCGTCAGAGCATGCAGCGCATCGAGCAGTTGGCGGCGGCAGCGGAAACGGCCAGCGCCGGTATCGACAGCCTCAGTGCCGAAATCCACACCATTGGCGACGTGCTGGAGGTGATCAAGAGCGTGGCCGAGCAGACCAACCTGCTGGCGCTGAACGCCGCCATCGAGGCCGCCCGCGCTGGCGAGCAGGGGCGTGGTTTTGCCGTGGTGGCCGACGAGGTGCGTGCGTTGGCGCGGCGTACCCGGCAGTCTACCGAGCAGATCGAGGTACTGGTTGCCAGCTTGCGCGGAAACGCCCAGCAGTCGGTGGCGCAGATCCGTGGCAGTACCGAGCTGGTGCGGTTGGCGGTGGCTGATGCGCTGCACACCGAGAGCGCGCTGGGCAGCATTGCGGCTGCGGTTTCATTGATCCAGCAGATGAACCAGCAGATTGCCGCGGCGGCCGAGCAGCAGAGCTCGGTGGCGGAAGAGATCAGCCGCAGCGTCACGCAGATCCGCGGCAGTGCGGACCAGGCCGCGCTGGCGATGCAGGACAATGCCCGGTCGAGTGTGGAGCTGGCGCAGTTGGGTACCGATTTGAAGGGGATGGTGGGGCATTTCAGGTTGTGAGCCTGGCCATGAGTATCTGTCGCCTGTACCGGCCTCTTCGCGGGTAAACCCGCTCCCACAGGGATATCACTGGCTTGAGAACAGCGCTATACCTGTGGGAGCGGGTTTACCCGCGAAGGGGCCAGTACAGGCAATAAATAACTCAGGCCTTGCGCGGGTTGAGAATCATCAAGGCCAGCACCCCCGCCACAATCCCCCAGAACGCCGAGCCAATCGAGAACAGCGTAAGCCCCGAGGCGGTGACCATGAAGGTAATCACTGCCGCTTCGCGCTCGCGCGCTTCGCTCATGGCCACGGTCAGCCCGTTCATGATCGAACCAAACAGCGCCAGCGCGGCAATCGACAGCACCAGCTCTTTCGGCAACGCTGCAAACAGCGCCGCCAACGTCGCCCCGAACACCCCGGCAATGCCGTAGAAAATCCCGCACCACACCGCGGCGGTGTAGCGTTTGCTCGGGTCTTCGTGGGCGTGTGGCCCGGTGCAGATCGCCGCGCTGATCGCCGCCAGGTTGACCCCGTGCGAACCGAATGGCGCCAGCAGCAATGAGGCAAAGCCGGTGGCCGATATCAGCGGCGAGGCCGGCACTTGGTAGCCGTCGGCACGCAGCACGGCTACGCCGGGCATGTTCTGCGAGGTCATGGCCACCACGAACAGCGGAATGCCAATGCTGATGGTGGCCGCCAGCGAAAAGCTCGGTGTGGTCCATACCGGCTTGGCCACTTCCAGGTGGAAGCCGCTGAAGTCCAGCAGGCCCAGGGCGCCGGACAATGCCGTGCCCACCAGCAGCGCGGCCAGCACGCAGTAGCGTGGCGACAGGCGCTTGACCAGCAGGTAGCTGAAGAACATGCCCAGCACCAGCAATGTGCGGTGCTGCGCCGCCACAAAAATTTCGCTACCAATCTTGAACAGGATGCCCGCCAGCAACGCCGAGGCCAGCGAGGCCGGTATACGCTTGACCAGGCGCTCGAAGCTGCCCGTAAGGCCGCAGATGAGCACCAGCACGGCACAGGTGATGTAGGCACCAATGGCCTCGCCGTAGCTCACCCCGCCCAGGCTGGTGATCAGCAAGGCGGCGCCGGGGGTAGACCAGGCGATGGTGATGGGGGTGCGGTAGCGCAGCGACAGGCCGATGCTGCATACCGCCATGCCGATCGACAGCGCCCAGATCCACGACGAGATCTGCGCGGTAGTCAGCCCGGCTGCCTGGCCGGCCTGGAACATCAGCACCAGCGAACTGGTATAGCCGGTGAGCATGGCAATGAAGCCGGCGACCACAGCCGACGGGGATGTGTCTGCCAGGGGCCGCAGGCGTGCGGAAGTGGCATCGGTCATGAACAAAGTCCTTGTAAAGGTGTAAGCAGTTTTTTCAGACTACAGCGCGCAAGATTGATCCTTGCCATACAGCGGCCATTGCTTTTAGCCGTACAGTCGCCAACTATTGGGCGCAATTGCGAAACTGCTTGGGAGGGGAGGGGCGATGTACAAGGTCTATGGCGACTACCAGTCGGGCAACTGCTACAAGGTCAAGCTGATGTTGAGCCTGCTGGGCAGGCCGTATGAATGGCACCCGGTGGACATCCTCAAGGGCGAGACCGAAACGCCCGAGTTTCTGGCGATGAACCCCAACGGCAAGGTGCCTGTGCTAGAGCTGGAAGACGGCAGCTACCTGTGGGAGTCCAATGCCATTCTCAACTTCCTGGCCGATGGCAGCGCGTTCCTGCCCAGCGAACCGCGCTTGCGCACGCAGGTGTTGCAGTGGCAGTTCTTCGAGCAGTACAGCCATGAGCCGTACATTGCCGTGGCGCGCTTCATCCAGTTTTACCTGGGGCTGCCGGATGAACGGGTAGAGGAGTACCGCAAGCTGCACAAGGGCGGCTACAAGGCGCTGAGGGTGATGGAGCGGCAACTGCAGATGACGCCCTACCTGGTGGGTGAGCAGTATTCGATTGCCGATGTGGCGTTGTATGCCTACACCCATGTGGCGCAGCAGGGCGGGTTCGACCTGGCCGATTACCCGGCGGTGCGGGCCTGGCTGGAGCGGGTCAGCAGCCACCCGCAGCACGTGCCGATGGTGGGTTGATTTTCAGCCTGTGCTGGCCTCTTCGCGGGCATGCCCGCTCCCACAGGTACTGCACAGGCTTCAGCCCTGCGGTAAACCTGTGGGAGCGGGCGCGCCCGCGAAGGGGCCGGCACAGGATTGCTAACAACAGTCAGGCCGACGCAAACCGCTCATCCAGGTAGGCGATGATGGCTTTGGACTCATACATCCAGGTCACCTTGCCAGCTTCTTCAATGCGCAGGCACGGCACTTTCACCCGGCCGCCACCTTCCTGCAGGGCCTGGCGGTGCACCGGGTCATTCTTTGCATCGCGCAGCGCTACCGGCACGTTCAGGCGGTGCAGGGTACGGCGGGTCTTGACGCAGAACGGGCAGGCATGGAACTGGTACAGCGCCAGGCCCTTGGCCGCTTGTTCGACGCGGGCCTGGGCTGCGGCGTCGCGCTTGCGCTTGGCCGGGCGGCTGATCCAGTCACCGAACACGATGAGCTGGCCGAGGCCAACCCGCAGGGCTTTGACGATCATGGGCAACTCCTGAAATGCAAAAGCCGACCCGGCAGGGTCGGCTTGGGGTCAGCAGCCAATCACTTGATCAGGCTGAGGAACTCGCTGCGGGTGGCGGCGTTTTCGCGGAACTCACCCAGCATCACCGAGGTGATCATGGTCGAGTTCTGCTTTTCGACACCGCGCATCATCATGCACATGTGCTTGGCCTCGACCACCACTGCCACACCGGCGGCACCGGTTACCTGCTGCACGGCGTCGGCGATCTGGCGGCTGAGGTTTTCCTGGATCTGCAGGCGGCGGGCATACATGTCGACGATGCGCGCTACCTTCGACAGGCCCAGTACCTTGCCCTTGGGCAGGTAGGCCACGTGTGCCTTGCCGATGAACGGCAGCATGTGGTGTTCGCACATCGAATACAGCTCGATGTCCCGGACCAGCACCATTTCGCTGTTGTCAGAGCTGAACAGCGCGTTGTTGGTGACTTCTTCCAGTGTTTGCTCATAACCGCGGCAAAGGTACTTCATGGCCTTTGCAGCCCGCTTGGGCGTGTCGAGCAGGCCCTCACGGGAGACGTCCTCGCCAATCTGGCTGAGGATCTCGGTGTAGTTCTGTTCCAGGGACATGGATCTACCTGTGGGAAAAAATCGCAAAAACGAAGGTTACGGCGGTGAGGGCGGCGCTGCAAGCGCGGCGTTACTCGTCGCGGCCTTCGAGCATGGTTCGCTTGAGCATCACATACACCGCGCCGGTGCCGCCGTGGCGGGCGCTGCACGAGGCAAAACCGAGCACTTGCGGGTGCTGACGCAGCCAGGTGTTGACGTGGCTCTTGATCATCGGGCGCTTGCCGTCCAGGCGTGCGGCCTTGCCATGGGTAACCCGCACGCAGCGCACTTCCAGCTTGGTGGCTTCGGCGATGAAATCCCACAGGGTTTCGCGGGCCTTTTCCACGGTCATGCCGTGCAGGTCGAGGCTGCCCTCGAACGGAATCTGCCCCAGCTTCAGCTTGCGCAGCTGGCCTTCCTGCACGCCGTCGCGGCGCCACATAAGCTCGTCTTCGGCGCCAACGTCGATGACGAACTGGTCGGACATGCCGTCGATTACCAGGGCCTTGTCACTGCGCACGGTCGCGGCCTGGCGCAGGCCAGCCAGCTTCTGGCGGTCGGCCTTGGGCTTGCCGACTTCGGCGCGGTCGTGGCGGATTGGCTTTACGCCGCGCACTTCGGCCTTGAACAGGGAAAAATCGTCGTCTTGCATGATGCCTCCACGTGGGCGGCGTAGTTTACGCGACTGTGGGGCCGTGTGCAGCCTGTGCGGGCCTCTTCGCGGGTAAACCCGCTCCCACAGGTACACCGCTGCCCGCAGGTCCAGTGATATCCCTGTGGGAGCGGGTTTACCCGCGAAGAGGCCCGCACAGGCGACATAAAATCATCAGTCGTGCTTTTTCATCAGGTGCGGCGACAGGTTCAGTTCCCGCCCGCGGCGCAAGCGAATGCGGCTGCGCCGCCAGAAGCGCACGCCCAGCCACAGCAGCAACAAGCCAGCCCCGGTAAGGATACTGGCCAATGGCTTGTTGGCATTGAGTTCCTGCAGGGCAGGGTAGTTGCCCAGCAGGCCGGCGACGCCGGCCATGGCCAGCAGCACGCCCAGGGTCGCCAGCAGCGCCGACAGGCCGGCCGCCAGGCGGGCGCCCCAGTTGCGCGGCTGGCGCGGGCGCAGGCGCTTGGCGTCGAAACTGCCTTTAAGCTTCATTCCGCTCTCCTCTGTGGATATCCGGAATTCGACCTGCTGCCACCCATCGGGTTCCGCCCGGCTGCCGGGCGGTCGTGCCCAGCCGCTCAGATCAGGCTGGCGGTGGGGGCCACGCAAGCGAAGTTGTCGGCCATCACGGCCATTTCGCACTGGTGAATCTGCGCGGCCGGGATGACGCCATCCTTGAAGGCCAGGTCGCGGGTTGCCGAGGCGTCTTCCACCAGGGTGCACCGGTAACCATAGTCCTTGGCGCGGCGCACGGTGGTGCTGACGCTGGAATGGCTCATGAAACCGCACACAATCAGGTCAAGATGGCCCAGCGCCTGCAGCGTTTCGTGCAGCTGGGTGTTCTTGAATGCGTTGGGCATGCGCTTTTCAATGACCACTTCACCTTCCAGCGGCTCCAGCCCCGGAATGAACTGGCCGGCAGGCCCCTGTGGATCGAAGCGGCCACCAACAGTGCCCAGGTGGCGAACATGGATGATCGGACGGCCGCTTTTACGGGCGGCGTCGAGCAACCTGGCGATGTTGGCCACGGCCTCGTCCATGCCCGACAGCTGCAGGGGCCCACTGAGGTACTCCTTTTGCGCATCGATGATGATCAGGCTGGCGTGGCTCAGCTTGGCCGGCGGGTAGTCGCGGCCAGTGAGGCGGAACATCGTGGTTGGAACGGACATCAAGGGCTCCTTGGAAGGGCTTTTGTATACCTATTGTCCCCTGCCTTGACGCCAATGGGAATGGTTGACAACGCAAGCGGCATGGTTACTGGCTTGTGGCTAGCCATTGGGCAGGGCAAACGAACAAATGTGCGGGTGAGGCTGTTAGACTTTTGTCCGGTCTGAATTAGGAGTACCCCGTGATCACATCCCGTCTGCGCACGCTGCGCGACTACATTCGCTGGGCGGTCAGCCGCTTCCACGAGCACGACCTGTTCTTCGGCCACGGTGCCGACAACGCCTGGGACGAGGCCCGCCTGCTGGTGCTGGGTGCCGTGCACCTGCCTTGGGAGGTGGCTGACAGCTACCTGGACTGCATGCTCGAGGACGACGAGCGGGTACGCCTGCAGCATTTGCTCAAGCGCCGCATCGAAGAGCGGGTGCCGGCTGCCTACCTGTTGGGCGAAGCGTGGTTCTGCGGCATGGCGTTCATCGTCGACCAGCGTGTGCTGGTGCCGCGCTCGCCAATTGGCGAGCTGATCGAAAAACGCTTCGAGCCGTGGCTGGCAAGCGAGCCTGCGCGCATTCTTGACCTGTGCACGGGTTCGGGCTGCATTGGTATCGTCGCGGCCGACGTGTTCCCCGAGGCCGAAGTGGTGCTGGCCGACCTGTCGTTCGAGGCCCTTGAAGTGGCCAACCAGAATATCGAACGCCACGGCCTGGACGGCCGCGTGTATACCGTGCAGGGCGATGGTTTTGGCGGTTTGCCGGGGCAGCGGTTCGACCTGATCCTGTCCAACCCGCCGTATGTCGATGCCGAAGACTTCGACGACATGCCGGCCGAGTACCACCACGAGCCCGAACTGGGCCTGGCCTGCGGCAACGACGGCCTGGACCTGGTACGGCGCATGCTGGCGGAAGCTGCAGACCACCTGACCGACAAGGGCCTGCTGATTGTTGAAGTGGGCAACAGCCAGGTACATGTCGAGGCGTTGTACCCCGAGGTGGACTTTGCCTGGCTGGAGTTCGAGCGTGGCGGGCATGGGGTGTTCATGCTCACCGCCGAACAGTGCCGCCAGCATCAGGAATTGTTCAAGGCCCGCGTTTAGGCCGGGAGGGGCTGCGTTGCAGCCCAATCGCCGGCAAGCCAGCTCCTACAGGTTATTCACAATATTCAAGCCTGTGGTAATCCTGTGGGAGCTGGCTTGCCGGCGATGGTCGCGACGCGGTGTCAGCGGGTTGCAATCCATATCAACAACCCCGCCTGAAACACCGCAAACGCCACCAGGCAGGTAATGGTAAAGCGCAGCCCGCTGTCTTCGCGGTGGTACTTGGCCACCCGCTCATCGCGCTCGCGCAGTTGCCCTTCCATCTCTTGCAACTGCTGGTCTGCCTGCTGCAGCAGGTTGGCGGCATCCAGAATCTCCACTCGCTGCAGGCGCTCGTTGCTCCAGGCGGCCTTCAGCTGGCCTACGGTCATGTCCACGGTCCGGCCCTTCAGGTGCTGACCGTCCTCGTACTCCACCTCGATACCCACCCCACGCAAGCAGTGGTCACGGCGCAGGCGTGAGTCCTCGGTCAGGGCATCCTTGCTCGGCAGCGCCATGCCTTGCACCCGGTAGTGCGGCCACTTGCGCTGCAGCCACTGCGCGGCCTGGGCCAGCATGAAGCGGCCGATGCCACGGTTGACCGGCTCCAGTTGCAGGCCGTGTTCACCGCCAATGCGCACCAGGCGCTCGGCATGGTCCACCCGGATATCCAGGCGGTTCTGCTCTTTGTGTACCTTTTGCCCAGGCAGCTGGATTTCCATACGCAGCAGGCTGTGGGCCTTGTCGTGGCGCTCGGCATAGCCGAACTGCACAAAGCGCAGCGGCCGTGCGCCGGTGCTGCGGTCGGTGGGCAGGGCGGCCAGGCGCAGCAACTGGAAGTGTTCGGCGGCCAGCTCGGCCCAAGGCAGGGCAGGGTTTTCCTGGGGTTGTTCGGCCGGCTCTACGGCGGCGGGGGCGGTGGTCATCAGGCTTGTCCTCGGCTATGCCTGCTGTATCGGCAGGCTTGCCACGGACCTGAGCCTGTTTACGTCACGCCGAAGGCAAATGCTGGATGAACGTCACAATTCGCTCACCCAGCTCGCGCGCCAGCGGCAGCTCGGGGTTGAGGTAGCTGTCGCGCTGCTGGCTCATGTCCCTGGGGCTGATGCGCAGCATGTGGTTCATGCCGTCGATCAGCACAAGCTGCGCGTCCGGCTTGGCCGCCTTCAGCCGTTCGGCGTCGGTCACGTCCACCTGCACGTCGTTGCGCCCCTGCACGATCAATGCGGGCATGGGCAGGCGGGCAAAGGCTGCCGCCGGGTTTTGCTGGAACAGCGAGATCAGGTACGGCTGCACGCTAGGGCGGAACACCTGGCGCAGCGGCGCGGGTACTTCCAGGCTGGTTTGCCCGGCCTGCAGGCGGTCGAGCAGGGCGCTGCCACCGGCCAGTTGCGCCGGGGGCAGGCGCTCGGCCAGTTGTTCGCGCAGTACGTCGGCCAGCGGCCGGCCGCTGCCGGCCAAGGTGATCACCGCGCTGGCGCCGGCCTGTTCTGCAGCCAGGCTGGCGATCAGCGCGCCTTCGCTATGGCCGATCAGGATAAGCGGGCCGAAGCGCGGGTCGGCCTTCAGCTTGTGGCTCCAGGCGACCACATCGGCCACGTAGCGCTCCACGCTGAGGTCGCGCTCGTCGGGCGTAGCCGGCTGGCTGGCAGCCACCCCACGCTTGTCGTAGCGCACGCTGGCGATGTGCTCGTTGGCCAGTAGCAGGGCCAGGCGCTTGAGGTTGTCGACCCGGCCAGACGCCGGGTTGTTGCCGTCGCGGTCGGTGGGGCCGGAGCCTGCGATGATCAGCACCACCGGCGGCGGGGTGGCCTGTTGCGGCAGCAGCAGGCTGCCATGCAGCACGCCTTGGCCGGTGTCCAGGTCGATCGGGCGTTGCAGCACAGTGGGGGCGGCAGCCTGGGCCAGGCCGGTGCACAGCAGGAAGAGCAAGGCGACAAGGCGCGACATCATGCGGTACTACATGGGGAGATGCAGCTTTGACCCAGTGTTTGCGGGAAGGTTCTGCGCATGGCAGGCCAGGCCTCTTCGCGGGTAAACCCGCTCCTACCAGGGACCGCACAGTTTTTGGGGGCTGTAGGGTACCAGTGGGAGCGGGTTTACCCGCGAAGAGGCCCGCACAGGCAGCCCAACCATCTGTATACTGCCGCTTTCGTCCATTTCAGGCAGAACTCGCGGAGCGTCCATGTCCGGTAATACCTACGGCAAGCTGTTCACTGTCACCACCGCTGGCGAAAGCCATGGCCCGGCGTTGGTCGCCATTGTCGATGGATGCCCGCCGGGCCTGGAAATTTCCCTGGCCGACCTGCAGCACGACCTCGACCGGCGCAAGCCCGGCACCAGCCGGCACACCACCCAGCGCCAGGAAGCCGACGAGGTAGAAATCCTCTCCGGCGTGTTCGAAGGCCGCACCACCGGTTGCTCGATCGGCCTGCTGATCCGCAACACCGACCAGAAGTCCAAGGACTACTCGGCCATCAAGGACCTGTTCCGCCCGGCCCACGCCGACTACACCTACCACCACAAGTACGGCATCCGCGACTACCGCGGCGGTGGCCGCAGCTCGGCCCGCGAAACCGCCATGCGCGTCGCCGCCGGTGCCATCGCCAAAAAGTACCTGGCCAGCCAGGGCATCACCGTACGTGGCTACATGAGCCAGCTGGGCCCGATCGAAATCCCGTTCAAGACCTGGGAGTCGGTGGAGCAGAACGCCTTCTTCAGCCCCGACCCGGACAAGGTGCCGGAGCTGGAGGCGTACATGGACCAACTGCGCCGTGACCAGGACTCTGTGGGCGCCAAGATCACCGTGGTGGCCGAGGGCGTGATGCCGGGCCTGGGCGAACCGATCTTCGACCGCCTCGATGCCGAGCTGGCCCACGCGCTGATGAGCATCAACGCGGTCAAGGGCGTAGAAATCGGCGCCGGCTTCGCCAGCGTGGCCCAGCGCGGTACCGAGCACCGTGACGAGCTGACCCCGGAAGGTTTCCTCAGCAACAACGCGGGCGGCAT
Source organism: Pseudomonas putida S13.1.2 (assembly GCF_000498395.2). Classification (NCBI taxonomy): domain Bacteria; kingdom Pseudomonadati; phylum Pseudomonadota; class Gammaproteobacteria; order Pseudomonadales; family Pseudomonadaceae; genus Pseudomonas; species Pseudomonas putida. Next base: position 3,491,991 of record NZ_CP010979.1, on the reverse strand, counting down.
CCTGGGCGGCATTTCCTCGGGCCAGCCGATCGTTGCCCACCTGGCGTTGAAGCCGACTTCCAGCATCACCACCCCAGGCCGCTCGATCGACATCGACGGCAACCCGGTGGACGTCATCACCAAAGGCCGCCACGACCCGTGCGTGGGCATCCGCGCCACGCCGATCGCCGAGGCGATGATGGCCATCGCGCTGATGGACCACCTGCTGCGCCACCGCGCGCAGAATGCCGATGTGAAGGTGACCACCCCGGTGCTGGGCCAGCTCTGATTCACCTGCACAGGCCTCTTCGCGGGCTTGCCCGCCCCCACAGGTATTACGCGGCCCTCAGGTCCTGTGATATCCCTGTGGGAGCGGGCAAGCCCGCGAAGAGGCCACTGCAGGACACAACATGATTGGCTGAACCCATGCCCGCAATTCCCTACTGGCGCCTGTCCAGCTTCTACCTCTTCTACTTCGCCTTGTTAGGCTCCACCGCCCCCTTCCTGGCGCTGTACTTCGACCACCTGGGTTTCTCCCCGGCGCGCATCGGCGAGCTGGTGGCCATTCCCATGCTGATGCGCTGCATCGCCCCCAACCTGTGGGGCTGGCTGGGCGACCGTACCAGCCAGCGCTTGCTGATCGTGCGCCTGGGCGCGTTGTCTACCCTGGCCACATTCGCCCTGATCTTCTTCGGCAAAAGCTACGCCTGGCTGGCGCTGGTGATGGCGCTGCACGCCTTTTTCTGGCATGCGGTACTGCCGCAGTTCGAGGTCATCACCCTGGCGCACCTGCACGGGCAAACAGCGCGCTACAGCCAGGTGCGCCTGTGGGGCTCGATCGGCTTCATCCTCACGGTGGTTGGCCTGGGCCGTCTGTTCGAATGGCTGAGCCTGGACATCTACCCGGTGGCCCTGGTCACGATCATGGCCGGGATCGTCGCCGCCAGCCTGTGGGTGCCAAACGCCCAGCCGGTAGAGCAGGGCGAGCGCAGCGGCGCGGGTGGCTTTGTGCAGCAGTTGCGTGCCCCGGGGGTGCTCGCGTTCTACGCCTGCGTGGCGCTGATGCAGCTCAGCCATGGGCCGTATTACACCTTCCTTACCCTGCACCTGGAGCACCTGGGCTACAGCCGCGGTGCTATCGGCCTGCTGTGGGCGCTGGGGGTGGTGGCCGAAGTGCTGATGTTCATGGTCATGAGCCGCCTGTTCGCGCGCTTCAGTGTGCAACGCGTATTGCTGGTCAGCTTTCTACTGGCGGCGCTGCGTTGGTTGTTGCTGGGCAGCTTGGCCCAGGAACCGGCCGTACTGATCTTCGCCCAGCTGCTGCACGCGGCCACCTTCGGTTGCTTTCACGCTGCCAGCATCGCTTTCGTGCAGGCCAGTTTCGGCGCTCGCCAACAGGGCCAGGGCCAGGCGCTGTACGCGGCGCTGTCGGGCACCGGCGGTGCGCTGGGGGCATTGTACTCGGGCTACAGCTGGAACTTGCTGGGCCCCACCTTCACCTTTGGTATGGCCAGTGCCGCAGCCTTGGCTGCAGCCGTTATCATTGCCCTTTGTTCGCAACCGACCAGGACCCGCCCCTGATGAGCATTCTCTGCGTTTTCCACCCCGCCAGCCCGGCACTGCCGAACAAGGTGCTGACCCACCACGCCGATATCGCCGCAACCCTGGCCGAGCAGGGCGTGCATTTTACCCACCGCGAGCATGGCCTGCGGGTGCGCCCTGGCACGGCTGAGGCCGAGGTCCTGGACACCTGCCGTGAGCATCTGGACCAGTTGATGACTGCACACGGCAGCAAGGCCTTCGTGGTGTTGAACCGCGACGGTGAAGACCCGGTGCAAGCCGATGTGCGCGATGAGCATGTGCATGATGCCGACGAGGTGTTTGCCGTGGTCAGCGGGCGTGCGCAGGTTGGCCTGCGGTTGGGCGACTGGGTGTATTCGGTGCTGTGCGAGAAAGGTGACCAGCTGGTGGTGCCGGCTGGGACGCGGCGCTGGGTAGAGCTTGGCGCGACGCCGTTTTGCCTGGCGTTGCGTTTGTATGGCAGCGAGCAGGGCGTGCAGGCGCGATTCACCGGGGATGTGACTGCGCGGGCGTTTCTGGGGATTGACGAGCTGTAATTGCTTGGCCGGCCCTATCGCCGGCAAGCCAGCTCCCACAGGTTGTGCGCAGGCCTTGAGACCGACGCGGTCAATGTGGGAGCTGGCTTGCCGGCGATGGGGCCAGTAGCAACACCATCAAACTCAGCGATAGGTCGGCAAGGCAAACCGTTGCTGGCTTTGCAGCATGGTAATCACTGGCAGTTCACTGGCCTGTTCAGCCAGGTCACGGCGGATGGCGCTGATCGCCCAGGACAGTTGCTCGGCATTGTGCAGTTGCGAATAGGTCAGCACCCGGCGAGTGACTTTGTTGTCAGCGGCACGCAGAGTCAACAGCACGCCGCCATCAGGGCGGGCCTGGGTGCTCACCTGATAGGCCGGAAATACCGAAACGAACTTTTGCTGGATGAGGTCCATATCAACTCCTGACTGTTGTGTGGCAGACATGAGTTGATGGTTGCAGCGACCGTGCCAGAACTTGATCTAAAGAAAAACCCAGTAAATACAGGCAGTTATGGGGTATTTGCAGCAGCGGTACCGTGCAGGTTGCATGGTCGTGCATTTTGCATAGTGCATTTTGCACGGATCGGGCGTTGGCTATCGGGCCTATAGAATCTGAACCTTTGACCGCAATGGCGTGCCTGACAAACACTTGGGCAATCATTTATGCCAGGAGGTTCCCGATGTCCAGCCAAACCCCGCCCGCCACCATGACCGACGACGAAACCGCTGCATTCGCCGAGCAAGTGTTCGAGCGTGCCCGCCAGGGCGACGCCGAAATGCTCGAGCGCCTGCTTGCCAGTGGCCTGCCGGCCAACCTGCGCAACCACAAGGGCGACACGCTGCTGATGCTGGCCAGCTACCACGGCCACCACGACGCGGTGCGGGTGCTGCTGGCGCAGGGCGCCGACCCACTGATAGCCAACGACAACGGCCAGCTGCCGATTGCCGGTGCTGCCTTCAAGGGTGACATGGCGATGATCCGCCTGCTGCTGGAGCACGGCGTGCCGGTGGACGCCGCTGCGCAGGACGGGCGCACCGCGCTGATGCTGGCGGCCATGTTCAACCGCAGCGAAATCCTTGACTACCTGCTGGCCCAGGGCGCCGACCCGGCGCGCCAGGATGCCCGCGGCGCCACCGCGCTGATGGCGGCGCAAACCATGGGCGCGGTAGACACTGCCGCGCGCCTGCAAGCGCTGGCCGGCTAACTGCCAGGGGGCATTTGCGGCTATCCTTGGCGACTTTTCACCCGTCGCAGGCCCCCTTTCATGAAAACTCAGTTGCTCGAATTCATCAGCCTCATTGGCGCCGGCTGCATGCGTGAGGCCGACATCGAGCGCGTCGCCGACGAGGCCGCCCAGGCCTACGCCGACCCGGCCGCTTTCCTGGCCGCCAACCCCGACATCAACTACGACGACAGCTTCCCCATCCCGCTGGGCGAATGGGTGGTGCTGGGCAGCCTGCCGGACACTGTGGTGTTCCAGGCTGACAGCTATCAGGACCTGTTCCAGCAGATCAGCGACTCGTTCGATAGCAGCGTGCCGTTCACCCTCAAGCCCAAGCAACTGGCCCGCACCGAGCCACTGACCGCGCTCAACCGCATCCAGGTGCAGATGGGCGCATTGAACAAGGAGGCCGGTGGTTATGTGTTGCTCAACTTCAGCCAGTTGCTGGATGACGAGCTGCAGGTGGTGATGGTGGGGCAGAACGACCTGGCGCGGGTGCTGGAGCTGGGTGCCGAGCTGGGCATCAAGGTCGAGCCAGCCCTGGAAGCCCTGAAAGTCGCTGTACACATCTAAAGCCAGGCGCGGTCCCGTGTAGGAGCGGCCTTGTGTCGCGATGGGGCGCGCAGCGGCCCCGGCGTTTTCAGCTTCGCCGCACAAATTGCCGGGGCCGCTTTGCGCCCCATCGCGACACAAGGCCGCTCCTACAGGGATCTGTGCAGGGCAGCTTCAGCCCAGCGCGGTATCCAGAAACATCATCACCGCAAACCCACCCATCAGCCCCAGGGTCGCCGCCGTCTGGTGCCCGTTACGGTGGGTTTCGGGGATCACCTCGTGGCTTACCACAAAGATCATCGCCCCCGCCGCCAGCCCCATGCTGATCGGGTAGGCGAGTGCAAAACCGGTCGAAATCCCCAGTCCGATCACCGCCCCCAGCGGCTCCATCAGCCCAGACCCTATGGCAACCAGCGCGGCTTTCATGTTCGACAGCCCGGTGGCGCGCAGGGCCAGCGCGACGGCCAGGCCTTCGGGTATGTCCTGGATGGCGATGGCGCTGGTCAGCGGCAGGCCGATGTTCATGTCGCCATTGGCGAAGCTCACGCCAATCGCCATGCCTTCGGGCAGGTTGTGCAAGGTGATCGCCAGCACAAACAGCCAAACCCGGCTGATGCGCTCGGCCTCGGGGCCGCACGGGCCGGTGCTTTCATGCTCATGCGGGGTGAAACGGTCCAGGCCCAGCATCAGCAACACGCCCAGGCCCATGCCCAGCACCACGGTAAAGGCCGCTGCGGGGCCGTTGCCGGTGATCTCGCGGGCGGCGTCCAGGCCCGGCAGAATCAGCGAAAACGAACTGGCGGCCAGCATCATGCCGGCGGCAAAACCCAGCATCACATCCTGGTTGCGGGCGCTGACATCGCGCAGCACCACGGCCAGCACCGCACCCAGCGCGGTGGCGCCAAAGCCGGACAACCCACCCAGCACGGCCAGGTGCAGGTTATCGGCATGGTCGCCGTTCACCGCGTTCCAGAAGCTGGCCGCCAGCAGTGCGACCACCGCCAGCAGGCTCAACCCCAGGCCGGCACTGAGCCAGGGCGTGTTGGCAACCTGCTGGCGCCAGGCGTGCAGCAGTGAAGGTGGGGCGGCGCTTTGGCTGTGTGCGGGGGGCATGCGAACCTCGAATCAATTATTGCAGTCAGTCTACTCAGGGACCTGCGCCAACGGCCAAGGATTCCCTTCTATTGGTGCGATAGCTGGCTATGCTGTGCAGCAAAGCCTCTGGACAGGAGTTTAGGCATGGGGTCTACATTCAACAGCCTGGTCGGGCTGATCATTCTGGCGCTGGATATCTGGGCCATCCTCAATGTGATCAAGAGCGGCAGCGAGGTGGGTATCAAGGTGTTGTGGATCTTGTTGATCGCCCTGCTGCCGGTGGTGGGGCTGGTGATCTGGGCGATTGCCGGGCCGCGGGGGAATGTGCGCATCTGAACGCCTGTGCCGGCCTTTTCGCGGGCTCGCCCGCTCCCACAGGTACTACGCCGCTCTCAAGAGTTGCGGGGCTCCTGTGGGAGCGGGCAAGCCCGCGAAGAGGCCGGCACAGACAAAAGCCGCAACATCCCAGTGACAAAATTTTCACATTGGTTTAAACAGAATCCGCACCCGCACAATGCTGCGTTGGTCTAGCACCAGCGCCTCTTCGCAAACCGCAATCCTAGGACCTTCCCATTCATGGCTAACACGGACGCCTTGAAGCAACAGGGCGCGCGAACGTCGTTTTCGCCGACCCTGAAATCCCACTTGGCCTACACGCTGCTCAGCGGCCTGGTGATCATGCTGATGCTCAGCCTGGTGCGCCTGGCGCTGCTGGTCTACAACAGCGACATGATCGGCGATACCCCTTATTCGACTGTCGCCGAAGGCTTCCTCAACGGCTTGCGCTTCGACCTGCGGGTAGTGGTTTACCTCAGCATCCCGCTGCTGCTGGCCATCCTCAGCCCCTGGGCCATGGCCCGGCGTGGCGTGTTCCGCTTCTGGCTGACCCTCACCTCGAGCGTGGTGATGTTCCTCGGCCTGATGGAAATGGACTTCTACCGCGAGTTCCACCAACGCCTCAACGGCCTGGTGTTCCAGTACATCAAGGAAGACCCGAAAACCGTCATGAGCATGCTCTGGTACGGCTTCCCTGTCGTGCGCTACCTGCTGGCCTGGGCCTTCGGCACCTGGCTGCTGAGCTTGCTGTTCAAAGGTATCGACCGCGCCACCCGTGGCGATGGCCTGCACCGCGCTGCCCCGTGGTACAACCGCCTGGCGGTGTTCATGGTGATTCTGCTGGTGGCCGTGGTCGCTGCCCGTGGCACCCTGCGCCAAGGCCCGCCAATGCGCTGGGGTGATGCCTTTACCACCGACTCCAACTTCGTCAACCAGCTTGGCCTGAACGGCACCCTGACCCTGATCGACGCCGCCAAGAGCCGCTTCGGCGAAGACCGCGCCAACATCTGGAAGCCGGTACTGGAGCAGAACGTGGCCACGCAAAGCGTGCGCGAACAGCTGCTGACCGCCCACGACACCCTGGTCGATGCCGACGAGGCTGCCATCCGCCGCGACTTCCTGCCGCCGGCCGAACGCACCCTGCCGATCAAGAACGTGGTGGTGATCCTGATGGAGAGCTTTGCCGGCCACTCGGTGGGTGCGCTGGGCAGCCCCAACAACATCACCCCGTACTTCGACAAGCTGGCCAAAGAAGGCCTGCTGTTCGACCGCTTCTTCTCCAACGGCACCCATACCCACCAGGGTATGTTCGCCACCATGGCGTGCTTCCCCAACCTGCCAGGTTTCGAATACCTGATGCAGACCCCGGAAGGCGGCCATAAGCTGTCTGGCCTGCCGGCACTGCTCAGCGCCCGTGATTACGACGACGTGTACGTCTACAACGGTGATTTTGCCTGGGACAACCAGTCCGGGTTCTTCGGCAACCAGGGCATGACCACCTTCATTGGCCGTAACGACTTCGTCAACCCGGTGTTCTCCGACCCGACCTGGGGCGTGTCCGACCAGGACATGTTCGACCGCGGCAACGAGGAACTGGCCAAGCACGACGGCAAGAAGCCGATCTACGCGCTGCTGCAGACGCTGTCCAACCACACCCCGTATGCGCTGCCCAAAGACCTGCCGGTCGAGAAGGTCACCGGGCAAGGCCGCCTGGACGAGCACCTCACTGCCATGCGCTATTCGGACTGGGCGCTGGGCCAGTTCTTCGAGAAGGCGCGTAAAGAGCCTTACTTCAAGGAAACCCTGTTCGTCATCGTCGGCGACCATGGCTTTGGCAACCACCAGCAGGTCACCGAACTGGACCTGGGCCGTTTCAACGTGCCGCTGCTGCTGATTGCCCCGGGCATTCAGGAGAAGTTTGGTGCGGTGAACCACACCGTGGGCACCCAGGTCGATATCGTGCCGACCATCATGGGCCGCCTGGGTGGCGCGGCCCGCCACCAGTGCTGGGGCCGCGACCTGCTCAACCTGCCAGAGGGCGACCAGGGCGTGGGCATGATCAAGCCGTCGGGCAGCGAGCAGATCGTTGGCCTGGTGCAAGGCGACCGCATCCTGATCGAGTCCAAGGACATGACCCCACGCATGTATCGCTACCAGCTGGGCAGCGAGTTCAAGGCCGAACTGATCGAAAGCCCGGACCAGCCGGAAATGCTGAAAAAGCTGGAAGCGTACATCCAGACGGCGACCAAGAGCCTTTTGGATAACACAGCCGGTGTGGTGCACGGCACGCCGAAGTAAGGCTGCAAAAGGGCCGCTTTGCGGCCCATTCGCGGGGCAAGCCCGCTCCCACAGGGATATCATCGCAATCCCGCCGTTGATATCTCTGTGGGAGCGGGCTTACCTCGCGAAGAGGCCCTTACAGACTGAACATTCTCCCAGCCCCAAGGTCAGTTGATCAGGCATCACACCTTGGTGTCTCTGGATTGGGAGGACTTGTTCAATGAAAGCGTGGGAAGTCACCTTTGCCGATCAAAAAGGCGAACCGTCCACCGTAGTGCTGCGGGCTGAGCTGCGCCCCAGCGAAGAGGAAGCCGCGCGGGCCATCCGTTCGCAACTGTTCCCGGTAATGGACGAGCTGGACCTCAACGACTTCCAGGACCGCACCATTTCCCCGACCGCCCGCTGGCTCAAGGAGCATAGCGGGGTGACCATCACCAGCATTCACGAAGCGCCCTGACCCACACGTTTGCGTGGCGCCTGTTCAGGCGCTACGATGAGGGAAGGTGCCCCCCTATTCTGCGGGTTGGCACCGCTTCAATTCGCGTCTTGCATCAGCTCGAACTGCTCGGCCATTGATTGCCGGCAGGTGCGTAGTGCACGGAAAGTCTATCCATTGCTTTATTCAGGAGGACGATTCATGAGCAGCCAGAACGACGATATCAGCAGCAACGTCCTGCGCCAGATGAAGGCAGGCGGTTTCGACTTCACCCAGATCCACCCCATCGAGTTCTATGCCGTATTCCCCGACGAGGCAGGGGCCCGCCGCGCCGCGGGGCAATTTCGTGGCGAATCGCTCAATGCCCAGGTGAAGGAGCTGGGCGACGGTGCCTGGCACCTTGAACTGAGCAAGGTCATGTACGCCACCTATGGCGGTATTGGTGACTTTGAAGAGACCTTTGAGCAGCTGGTGACACCTTATGGGGGGGAGGTGGAAGGGTGGGGCGTCAAGCACGAACGGCAGACCGCCTGAAGGTATCCGTTGCCTTTTTCGCGGGGCTCCCAGAGGTATCTCACAATGTCTAGCCCTGTGGTGATCCTGTGGGAGCGGGCAAGCCCGCGAAAAAGCACACGCTGTTCTTACGGTTTGCGCCCGGCCATATGCCCCAGATAGGCCAGCAACGCATCCAGTTCCTGTTCACTCAGCACACTTTCAGTAAACCCCGGCATCTTCGCCTGTGGCCACTGCCGCAGGCGTTGCGGGTCGCGAATCAATTTGCGCAGATAACCCGGTTGAAAATACTCGGTCGGGTTGTGCGGCACATTCAAATCCGGCCCCATCTGCGCATCCCCAGCACCGTTCAGGCGGTGGCACGCCATGCAATTTTGCTGGAACAAGGCAAAGCCCTGGCGCACGGGGCTGTCGGCTGGCAGCTTCGGGTCGGGCAGCAAGGCCGGGAACCGTGTTTCGACAGCGGCCAGTTTACGCAGGGTGGAAATCTGGAACGGCCACTGCTCCGGGCGGATGCCGCTGGCCAGTGGCTGGGTCCACACGAGGTAGAACGGCCCCGCGCTGGGTTTGCCCTTGCCCAGTGCCGGCCACGGCTTGCCGGGGTCCTCTACGGCCACCCACGCCCGTGCCGGCCCTTGCTGCAGCAACGGTGCGGCGGGCATTTCGGCGGCAAAGCCGTCCAATGCCACGGCCTGCAGGTGATCGCCGGCGTTCACGCCTTCCAGCAGCGTGGCCAACGGCACCGCCCGATAGTGCATGGGGCGTTTGTACGAAACATCCTGATCGACGCTGATTTCCTCGGCCTGCGGGTGGGCCAGCAGTTCGGCGCTGCTCCACTGGCGCGTGCTGGCGCCCAGTTCCAGGTGCAGTTGCGCCGCCGAAAGCGGCAGGCTCAGGCACAACGCAAACAGGGCAAGGCAGTGGCGCATGGGCAATCTCCAACCATCAAGGCCGGCAGGTTACCTGTGCACTGCCCATTGGCGCCACCGCCACTGTCAGCCGAACAAACGTGTCAGGTTCGGCAAGATCAACAGTAAAGTGGTGGCAAACAGAATGAGCCCAGCTTGGCGAATTTTCGATTGTCTGAACATGGCGGACCGCCTTCTTGTTGTTATTCCTGAATACCCGTTGGCTTCCTTGTCGCGCTTCGGGTCGATCACAGTGGCACCGCGTGGCGCCCTGACTGCCTGCCTCTTGAAAGTGGATATACAACCAACAGTAGGGTGTGTGTGATCCATGTTTGAGAACCCTTTGTTCTAATTGTGTGGCTCTACGATTGCCATTGGCTATGAGGCCATGTGCTATCTGGCTGGCATGCTCTGACTAGACAGTGGCGCAGGTGCCAGCCAGGTACCCACAAAATGTGACCGTTCGTCAGTGCAGCCTACTTGCTTGTACGTGTCTTTCGCGTCAGTCTCTACAGCAGATTCCCACCCATGTCGTTCAGGACTACCCCTATGTCGTTACGCATCTGCATCCTTGAAACCGATGTCCTGCGACCGGAGTTGACGGCGCAGTACCAGGGCTACGGCAGGATGTTCGAGCAGCTTTTCTCGCGTCAGCCGATCGCCGCCGAATTTTGTGTCTACAACGTGATGCACGGCGACTACCCCGCCGACAATGAAGTGTTCGATGCTTACCTTGTGACGGGCAGCAAGGCCGATTCGTTTGGTACCGATGCCTGGATCCAGACGCTCAAGGCATACTTGCTGAAGCTTTACGAGCGTGGCGAGAAACTGCTGGGTGTGTGTTTTGGCCATCAGTTGCTGGCATTGACCCTGGGCGGCAAGGCCGAGCGGGCAGAGAAGGGCTGGGGCGTGGGCATCCATCGCTACTCGCTGGCGGCCCATGCGCCGTGGATGGACCCGGAGGTGTCGGAGCTGACCTTGCTGATCAGCCACCAGGACCAGGTGACCGAATTGCCGGAAGGCGCCACGGTCATTGCTTCAAGCGATTTCTGCCCGAATGCGGCGTACCACATTCGTGACCAGGTGCTGTGCTTCCAGGGCCACCCGGAGTTCGTGCACGACTACTCCCGCGCCCTGCTGGATGCCCGCCAGGAGTACCTGGGGGATGAGGTGTACCACAAGGCCGTGGCCAGCCTGGCCACCGAGCACCAGGGCGACCTGGTGGGGGAGTGGATGATGCGCTTTGTCCAGCAGCCGACGAGCAAGCATAACGCGGCGTAGTGGCGGGGGCTGCCTTGCAGCCCAATCGCCGGCAAGCCAGCTCCCACAGGATTGCACTGCCTGGGAGGCCTGTGCAGTCCTGTGGGAGCTGGCTTGCCGGCGAATGGGCCGCAAAGCGGCCCCGGCAATCTCAGAGCCAGCCAGATTTCTTGAAGCTGGCAAACAGCCCCGTACACCCCAGCACGATTACCCCCAGTACCCCGAAGTACCCGTAGTGCCACCCCAGCTCCGGCATGTTCTGAAAGTTCATCCCGTAAATCCCCGCAATCGCCGTAGGGAACGCCAGGATCGCCGCCCACGCCGCAAACTTGCGTTGCACGATGCTCTGGCGTGACGACTCCAGCAGCATGCCGATTTCGATGGTCTGGCTGGCGATGTCGCGGATGCTGACCAGGTCTTCCATCTGCCGTGTCACGTGGATCTGCACATCACGAAAATACGGGCGCATGTTCTTGTCGATAAACGGGAAGCTCAGGCGCTGCAATTCCTCGCTTATCTCCACCATGGGCGCCACATAGCGGCGCAGGCGCAGGATGTCGCGGCGCAGGCTGTGCAGGCGGCGGATATCATCTTCCTGCAACGAGCCGCCAAGCACGCTTTGCTCCAGCTCTTCGATCTCACCATGAATGGCCTCGCTGACCGGTTGGTAGTTCTCGGTGACGAAGTCGAGCAGGGCGTACAGCACAAAGTCTTCACCGTGCTCCAGCAGCAGCGGCCGTGCCTCGCAGCGCTGGCGCACCAGGGCGTAGGATTTGGAGTGGCCGTTACGGCAGGTGATGATGTAGCCGTTGCCGGCAAAGATATGCGTTTCGATGAACTCCAGCTTGCCTTCGTGGCGCACTGGCGAATAGGTGACGATGAACAGCGCGTCGCCAAAGGTTTCCAGCTTGGGCCGGCTGTGCTTTTCCAGGGCGTCTTCGATGGCCAGTTCGTGCAGGTTGAACTGGCATTGCAGGTTGGCCAGTTCCTCGGCATTGGGCTCTTCCAGGCCGATCCACACAAAGTGCCCCGGCTTGCGCGCCCACTCGCTGCCTTCGTCGATGCTGATGTTGGTGACCTTTCTGCCGGCGCTGTACACCGCCGATGCCACGACTCGACCCATGGTTGCCCGCTTATTCCGGTTGAACACGGGGTACAGCTTGGGCCGTACCCGGCCCAAGAGCAACCCGCTTCAGGCCAGCTCGTGTTCCATGCGGTCGATGCATTGCTGCATCTGCATCCGGCACTGCTCGATCAGCGTCGGGATGTCCCTTTGGGTCATGCCGGTGGTGGCAATGGGGGGCAGCGAGCGCACCACCACCGTGCGCTGGCGCCAGCTGTTCAGGCCCATGCGCCTGGCGTAGCGGCTGACGCACACCGGCACAATCGGCACACCCGCCTCGATGGCCATGTGGAACGCGCCTTTCTTGAATGCCAGCAAGTCTTCGCCAGGGTTACGTGTGCCTTCGGGGAACACCCAGATCGAGGTGTCGTCCTGCAGCACGCGGGTGGTTTTCTGCAGCGCCTTGCGTGCCTGGTAGCTGTTCTTGCGGTCGATCAGCACGTTGCCGCCCAGCCAGAACAGCTGGCCGAACAGCGGCACCCAGCCCAGGCTTTTCTTGCCGATGGCCACGGTGCGCTGTGGCACTACCTGGCCCACCACGAACAGGTCGAAGTTGGATTGGTGGTTGGCGATGATCACGCAACCGGGGGGCTGGTCCCATAGCGGGCCGACCTCGGCCTTGACCTTGATACGCATCAGCCAGGTAGCCGGCCGGCTGTAGAGGTGGGCGAATACCCGGCTGTTGTCGGGGTTGAAAGGGCGGCACAGGCCAATGACCAGGCCCACGACGCCAACCACAAGGAAATGCAGCGCCAGCAGAAGCATGCGCAAGGAATAAAGCATGGTACGACTCACACCAGACGGTCGCCGGAGTGTACGGATGTGCACTGGTTCGGGCAAACCTTGCTGCTGTGCTTACCTGGCTGTGGGAGCGGGCTTGCCCCGCGAACACCGGCAAAGCCGGTGCCATACACCGCGTTGCCTGCTTCGCGGGGCAAGCCCGCTCCCACAGAGGCCGGTGCGCCTAGCCCATATGGTGCTGGTCCAGCTCGATCGCCTTGTCCAGCGCCTCCAGCAGGCCTTTGCGCACTTTCAGCTTGGTGTTCTTGTGCGCCAGCATGTTCAGCTTCTTCAATTCACGCGCCGCTGTCAGTGCCGCTTCTTGCAGCTGCTCGGCCGGCACCACCTTGTCGAGGAAGCCGGCATCAACCGCCGCGTGCGGGTCGAACACTTCGGCATTGATCACCGAGCGGTGGAAAGCTGAGCGGCGCAGGCGGTCGCGGGCCAGTTCGATACCGGCATGGTGCATGGTCATGCCGATCTGCACTTCGTTCAGGCACACCTTGTACGGCCCTTCGACGCCAATGCGGTAATCGGCCGACAGCAGCAGGAAGGCGCCTTTGGCCACAGCATTGCCCGGGCAGGCGACCACCACCGGGAACGGGTGCGACAGCAGGCGGCGGGCGAGGGTGGAGCCGGCGGTGACCAGGCTGATGGCCTCTTTCGGGCCGCTGGTCATTACCTTGAGGTCGTAACCCCCCGACAGGATGCCTGGCTGCCCGGTGATGATCACCACTGCACGCGCTTCGGTCGCGCGGTCGAGCGCGGCGTTGAAGGCGGTGATGACGTCTGGCGAGATGGCGTTGACCTTGCCGTTGTTCAGGGTCAGGGTGGCGATGCCGTCTTCGGCGTGGTAGGTAATCAGCTCGCTCATGGCAGAGTCCTTTTGTTGGCGTGGCGATGACGTTACCCAGCGCCAGAGGCCAGGTAAAGCAGCAAGGCTGACTGGTCGGTCAGCGCTCAACGCGGCGCAAATGCAAATACATGAAAAATTTGAAAAAAGTGCTTGCCAAAGGGAATGTCTTTCACTAAATTAGCGCACCTCGACGGGCCGCAAGGCTTGAAGAGAAACGGTGAAGTGTCCGAGTGGTCGAAGGAGCACGCCTGGAAAGTGTGTATACGAGAAATCGTATCAAGGGTTCAAATCCCTTCTTCACCGCCACATTCTACGAAGAGCCCCCGCGCTGAAAAGCCCGGGGGCTTTTTGTTTTTGGGCTGTTGGGGCTGCTTTGCAGCCCCAAGATTTCAAAAGTTGACCGAAGCCGAAAGCCGAGCGGTACGCGGTGCCCCCTGGAACAGGTAGTTATCCCCCAGGTAATCCCCCACATCCCGCCAGTAGCGTTTGTCGAACACGTTATCCACGGTCAGGCGCAGCACCGTGTCATACCCGCCAATGCGCGTCTGATACCGGCTACCCACATCGAACACGGTATACCCGCCAACCTCCACGTTCCCCGCCTGGCTCGCATACTTGCTGGCGCTGTACCGCGCCCCGCCCAGCAGTGCCAAGCCCGGTACCGGAAGGGTGTATTGCGCCTGCAGCGCCGCCCGCAACTTGGGCACGTTGATCGCCTGGTGTCCTTCGTAGGCCTCGGTACCGCTGTTTTGCACCCGCGCACGAATGGCTGCGGCGCTGGCCTGCACTTGCAGGTTCTGGCTCACCCAGCCGCTGGCGCCCAGCTCCAGGCCGGTGTTTTTCTGCTGGCCTTGCTGCACGTAGGTGAAATTGCCAGCACCGTCCGGGCGTGCGTACTGGTAGGCCTGGCGGATCTGGAACAGCGCAGCGCTGAAGCTCAAGCCTTGCCAGTCGTGCTTGAGGCCCAGCTCCAGTTGGTGTGAGGTGGTGGGCGCGAGGATTTCGGCGGCGTTGCTGGCAAACCAGGGGGCCGTGCCGCCGGCAGACAGGCCCTTGGCGTAGCTGGCGTATACCGTGGTGTCTGGCTGCGGCTTGTAGATAAGCGCAGCATTGGGCAGCAACTGGTATTGACGGGTATGGCGCCCGGCAACACCATTTTCGTCCCAGGTCTTTTCATCCAGGCGCACTTCACGGGCGCCCAGCACGGTCTGCCATTGCTCGTTGAAACTGATGCGGTCGCTGATGAATACGCCGTACTGACGGCTGTCCAGTCGGCGTTCGCTGGCGCCGACGGGTTTGTCGGACGGGTCGAGGGCAGGGGCCCCGGTGTAGATGTTGCCGGTGCCAAGCCACTCGTTGTAGTACGGGCGCTGATCCAGCGTGCGCCGCTGCGCACTGGTACCCACGGTCAGCTCATGCCCCACGCCCAGCGCATCGAAGTGCCCGTTGAGCATGGCCTGGGCCTCATCGGTGCGGCGGGTGTCGTCGGGGCTGCGGAAGTCGTAGATGTCGTAATCGCCATTGCTGCCAAAGAAGGCGCCTTCGCTCGAACCCCAGGCAAACGCGCTGTAATCGTCGATCACCACCTTGCTGAGCGAGGCACTCAAGGTGCCGGTCCAGGCCTCGTTGAAGCGGTACTCGAAGCGCCCGCCCAGGTTCAGCGAGTCGTTTTGCACAGGCTTTGCCCAATCCTGGTAAGCCAGGCGGTCGTCCGGGTCGATGCCGTGGGGCACTTCGGTACCACCTAGCAGTTGATAACCCGGCACCGAGCGCTGCTCGCGGTGCTGGTATTCGGCATCCAGCTGCAGGGTGGCATCCGGGCTGATCTGCCAGTCGAAGGCCAGCGAAGCGAAGTCGCGTTTGCCATCTGCGTGGTCGACGTAGGAGCGGATGTCTTCATGGGCGAGGTTGGCGCGCAGGCCGAACTGTTTTTCGCTGCCGAACCAGCCACCCAGGTCGGTGGCCAGGTAGCGTTCGCCCTGTTCGTTGGTCGACACCGTCACGCTGCGCACATCCTCGGCGCGTTTGGTTACGTAGTTGATCAGGCCGCCCGGCTCCGACACACCGCTTTGCAGCCCCGACAACCCCTTTAGCAGCTCTACCTGCTGCTTGTTCTCCAGGGCCACGTTCTGCTCGCCAGCGATGGTCTGGCCGTTGATGCGGTAGCTGCTGGCGGCATTCAGCTCGAAGCCCCGCACGTTGAAGTTTTCGTAGTAGCCGATGGGGGCATAGCTTTCGCCAACCGAGGCATCGCTTTGCAACACTTCGCTGAGCTTGCGCACCTGGCGGTCTTCCAGCAGTTGCTGGCTGAACACGCTGATGGCGGCAGGGGTATCGAGCAGGGGCGCCGGCTGGAAGCTGCCCACCGCTGCCTGGCGAGCCTGGTAGCCGTCATTGGCATAGGTGTCGGACACCTGCAACGGGGCCAGCACCACGCTGTCTTCGGCGAGCACATGGGGGCAATGCAGGGCCAGGCCCAGGCTGAGCAGGCTCAGGGGCAGGCGGGGGTGACACGGGGGCATGCGGGGCTCCTGGATGGGCATACCTGTGCGGGCCTCTTCGCGGGTAAACCCGCTCCCACAGGGTTATCACAGAACCCTAGGGCGGTGATTTTCCTGTGGGAGCGGGTTTACCCGCGAAGAGGCCGGCACAGGCCATGAAAAAGGCGGCATCTTAGCAGCCGCCTTCAGCATAAAACGATCCAGGCCCCGCGATATTCAGCCCTGGTTGGCGGGGCGCTTGTGCTGGCGCCAGCTGTCATCGATCTTCGACCAGGTTTTGCCGTCGGTAATGGCCATGAGCTTGCGGCCATCCTTGAAGGTGGCCAGGAAGGTGGCTTCTTGCTCCTTGCCGCCCAGCCACAGCCCGGCAAGCAGCCCCACCGGCCCGGCTACCAGGGCCCCGGCCACGCCCCAGCCCAGGGCGCTGCCCAGGCTGCGGTTGGTTTCGAGGCTGGCCAGCCTGAGGTCGCTGATGCGGGCCAGGGAAATCCGCTCACCCGGGGAGGGGCTGCGCGGGGTCTTGAGTGTGAGCGATCCGTTGCGATACTCGCCTTCACCTTGCAAGAAATCGCCGGATTGCACCGTGAGTCTTGTCATAACGTCGTCCTGTCGGGAAAGGGCATTGACCAGCGCCTAATGAGCGCTGCACGGGCAGGCAAGTCAACGACCATGCGACGGAGGGTAGTGCGGTGCATTGTCGCCGTGGCTAATGGCCTCTTCGCGGGCACGCCCGCTCCCACAGGCTTGTCACTGCCCTGAGGCTTGTGATGCACCGGTGGGAGCGGGCGTGCCCGCGAAGAGGCCAGCAAGAATCTTTCAGGCCACCTGCAAGGTGGTCTTGCGCTTACGCTCGGCCAGGCCCCACACCAGCAACGCCAGCCCGCCAATCACCAGGCCCGCCACCACAATGCCCATCCAGCCCTGGTGCTGGAACAACTGCGTGCCCAGCAACGACCCCAGCGCCCCGCCAATGAAGTAGCAGGTGATGTACCCGGCGTTCAGCCGCGTGCGTGCCTCGGGGCGCAGGGCAATCACCGCGTTCTGGTTGCTGACGTGCACCAGCTGCACCGCCAGGTCAAGCATCAGCACGCCCAGCAGCAGCGCCAGCAACGACTGCTGGGCAAAGCCCAGCGGTACCCACGACAGCAGCAACACCACCAGGCCCACGGTGGTGCCCAGGGCGCCCTTGCCGCGGTCGGCCAGCCGCCCGGCCCAGTTGGCCGACAACGCACCGGCTGCACCGGCCAGGCCGAACAGGCCAATCACCGCATCCGAATAGTGGTATGGCCCGTTGCTCAGCAGGAACGCCAGGGGCGTCCAGAACAGGGCGAACAAGCTGAACGACAGCAGGCCGAGCAGCGAGCGCAGGCGCAGCACCGGTTCTTCAATAAACAGGCGGAACACCGAGCCGATCAGCGCCGGGTATTTCAGCCCGGCATGGCTGTGGTGCTGCGGCAGGCTGCGGTACAGCGCCACGGCAGTGATCGCCATCAGCACAGCGGCTAGCACATAGATGCTGCGCCAGCCGCCCAGTTCGGCCATGAAACCAGCAGCCGTCCGTGCCAGCAGGATGCCCAGCAGCAAGCCGCTCATCAGCGTGCCGACTGCGCGCCCACGCTGATGTGGCTCGCTGAGGGTCGCGGCCATGGGCACCAGGATCTGCGCCACTACCGAAAACAGCCCGGTCAGCGCCGTGCCCAGGAGCAGCCAGGGCAGGCTCGGCGCGCACGCACTGATGACCAGGCCCAAGGTGGCAATGGCAGTCATCACGGTGATCAGCCGGCGCTGTTCGAACAGGTCACCCAGTGGCGCCAGCAACAACAGGCCGGCGCCATAGCTGAGCTGCGCGGCGATGACGATGCTGCCGGCGCTGGCAGTGCTCAGCCCGAACTGCTGGGCGATGCTGTGCAGCAGCGGTTGGGCGTAGTAGTTGCTGGCCACGGCCAGGCCGGTGGCGGTAGCCATCAGCAGGATCATGGCGCGGCTGAGAGTGGGGGCGTTCATGGGGTTCTCGTGGCGGGCAGTAGTAAGTGGGGGAATTATCAAGAAGTGTCAGGCATGACGCCAATGTATAGTTTTCAACTTATCCATCTTGAAAGCAGATAGATCGATGAACCTCAAGCAGCTTGAGTACGCCCTCGCCGTGGCCGATACCGGCAGTTTTACCCGTGCGGCGGAGCGTTGCCATGTGGTGCAGTCGGCGCTCAGCCACCAGGTGGCGCGGCTGGAAGCGCAACTGGGCGTAAGCCTGTTCGAACGTAGTTCGCGGCGGGTGCGCCTGACGCCTGCCGGCGAGGCCTTTGTACTTAGCGCGCGGCCGGCGGTGGAGGCTGCCCGGCGCATTGCCGATGATGTGGCCGCGGCCTGCGGGCAGGTGCGCGGGCGGCTGGCGATTGGTGAAATCAGCTCGCTCACGGCGCTGGACCTGGTCGACCTGCTGGCAGTGTTCCACGGTCGATTCCCCGATGTGGATGTGCGCTGGATCACCGCCAAGAGCGAATTGCTGGTTGCCGATGTGGTCGAGCGGCGCCTGGACGTTGGCTTCATTGGCCTGTGGCAGGGCGAGGTGGTGCAGGGTGTGCAGCATCGTTTGCTGGCCAGGGAAGAACTGGTGGCGTTGTTGCCGGTTGATCACCGGCTGGCCGGCCGCGGGCAGCTGGCGCTGGCCGACCTGGCGGGTGAAGTGCTGGTGGACTTCCCCGAAGGCACCGGGGCGCGGCGCCAGACCGATGAGGCGTTTCAGGCAGCGGGTTTGCAGCACAAGGTGCAGTTCGAGATCGGGCATGTGCGCCTGGTGGAAAAGTTTGTACAGCGGGGCATGGCGGTGGGCCTGGTGCCGGAACGGGTGGCCCAGGGCATCGACGGTGTGGCGGTGGCGCGGTTGGTGGATGCGCCGGTGCGGCACCTGTATGCCGTGTGGTCCTCCAGCCCGACGCCGGCTGCCCGGGCGTTTCTGGAGGTGATGGAGCAGCATCTGGGCTGCAATGATTGAGCCTGTTCTGGCCCCATCGCCGGCAAGCCAGCTCCTACAGGACCCCCACAGGTTCAAGGCCTGTGGTGATCCTGTAGGAGCTGGCTTGCCGGCGATGGGGCCAGAACAGGCAACCCATCAAATCAAGCTGCAAACCCACCATCAATGGTCAGACTTGCCCCGGTGATATACCCCGCCTCCGGCCCCGCCAGGTAAGCCACAAAGCTGGCAATCTCTTCCGGCTCGCCATACCGCCCAATCGCCATCAACGGGATCAGGCTCTCGGCGAATTCGCCACTGGCGGGGTTCATGTCGGTGTCCACCGGCCCTGGCTGTACGTTGTTCACGGTAATGCCCTGTGGCCCCAGGTCACGGGCCATGCCACGGGTCAGGCCAACCAGCGCCGACTTGCTCATGGCATAAGGCGCACCGCCAGCAAATGGCATGCGCTCGGCGTTGGTGCTGCCAATATTGATGATGCGCCCGCCCTGGCCCATGTAGCGTGCTGCGGCCTGGCTGGCGACGAACACGCTGCGCACGTTCACCGCCAGCATGCGGTCGAAGTCGGCCAGGTCGAATTCGCTCACCGGTGCCACCGTCAGCACGCCGGCGTTATTAACCAGGATATCCAGCCTGCCGAAGGCCTTCACGGCGTCATCCACTGCCAGTTGCACGGCGGCGGCGTCGGCGCTGTCGGCCCGCAGTGCCAGGGCTTTACCACCGTTTTCGGTAATTTCGCGGGCCAGTGCTTCTGCCGGGCCGGCGGAGCTGACATAGGTGAAGGCCACCTGCGCACCTTCGCGGGCCAGGCGCCGCACGATGGCTGCGCCAATGCCGCGAGAACCGCCCTGAACCAGGGCCACTTTGCCTTCGAGTGACTGTTGCTTGGACATGCTGATCTCCTGCTGGAAGCCAGGCCGAAATGCCTTGGATGGGCAAAGTATCGGCGCTTGATTACCTGCTGATAAGATGGCAATCACTATCAGCAGAGTAAACCTTTGGTTGCTAATCATGGCCGTGGAATCGTTCAACGCGTTGGAATGCTTCATCCGCAGTGCCGAGGTGGGCAGCTTTGCCGAGGCTGCCAGGCGCCTGAGCATTACCCCCGCCGCCGTCGGCAAGCACGTGGCTCAGCTGGAGGCGCGCCTGGGCGTGCGGTTGTTCCAGCGTAGTACCCGCAAGCTGACCCTGACGGAGGCGGGGCAGCGTTTTCTGGGTGAGGTCAGCGACAGCTTCCGTACTATCCAGTACGCCGTGGCCAACCTGGCCAGCGCCGAAGGCCAGCCGGCCGGGTTGTTGCGGGTGAGCATGGGCACTGTGTTCGGGCGCTTGTATGTGTTGCCCTTGCTGGGCGAGTTTCTACGCCGCTATCCGGCGATTACCCCGGATTGGCATTTCGACAACCGCCAGGTCGACCTGATCGGTCAGGGCTTCGATGCAGCCATAGGCGGTGGTTTCGATCTGCCGCCGGGGGTGGTAGCGCGCAAGCTGACACCGGCGCACCGGGTGCTGGTGGCAGCGCCGGCCTATCTGCAGCAGCACGCGCCGATTGAAGACCCGCAGGTGCTGCAACGGCACGACGGCATCCTCATCCGCTCGCCGCAGACCGGGCGGGTGCGCTCGTGGCCGTTGACCAGCCGCTGGCAGGCGCAGCAGCCGATGCAACTGCGCCAGGCGATGACCATGAGCGATTCGGACGCGGCGTGCGCGGTGGCCGAGCAGGGGCTGGGGATTGCCCTGGTGAGCCTGCCGTTTGCCGTGCCGTACCTTCAGGGCGGCCGGCTGCGGCGGGTGTTGCCGGACTGGTACGTGGATGACGGGCATATCAGCCTGTACTTCGCCGAGCACAAGCTGATGCCGGGCAAGACCCGGGCGTTTATCGATTTTGTGGTGGAACAGTTTGCCGAACAGGGGTTGGCGGGGCGGTTCGATGCCTTGCAAACCGTTTAGGTGTGTATTGCCTGTAGTGGCCCTATCGCCGGCAAGCCAGCTCCTACAGGATTACCACAGGCCTGAATATTGCGGGGTCCCTGTGGGAGCTGGCTTGCCGGCGATAGGGCCCGGTCAGGCAATACCCGTAATGAACAATGCCTGCGCCCCCAGTCTCACCTCATCATCCACCCGCTTGCCCATCAATTGTTGCCCCAGCGGTGAGC
This sequence comes from Pseudomonas putida S13.1.2, assembly GCF_000498395.2. Classification (NCBI taxonomy): domain Bacteria; kingdom Pseudomonadati; phylum Pseudomonadota; class Gammaproteobacteria; order Pseudomonadales; family Pseudomonadaceae; genus Pseudomonas; species Pseudomonas putida. Next base: position 3,470,923 of record NZ_CP010979.1, on the reverse strand, counting down.
GCGGGGTAATCACGGTCACCAACTCATCCCCCTCGCCAATCTTCAGCCCCGCCGCCTCCGGCCCGAGGAACAACCGGCGCGGGTTACCTTCCTCATCTTCCAGGCTTACCAGGTTGCTGATCTGCACCCCACGCGCCGGGTCATGGTCGCGCAGCAGCAATTGCTGGTAGATCAGCAGCGCCTGGCGGATCTCGGCGCTGCGGCGGGCCTGGCCGGTGGCCAGGTACGAAGCTTCCAGGCCCAGGGTGTCGTACTTGTTTTCGGCAATGTTCTCTTCGGCGGTGGCGGCTTCGTAGGCGCTTTGCGCTGCGCGGGTGAGCACGTCCAGGTCATGCTCGAGGGTGGCGACGATCTGCGCCAGCAGGCGGGTCTTGTCCATGGTCAGTAGCAGAACTCCAGCACGTTGGCCTGGCTTTTGTCGGTGGGTGCGGTGCGGTTCTGCTGCATCCAGAACTGGCATTTGGGGCTGTTGAGGTTGCGCGGGTTGCCTTGGGCGGCCTCGGCGGCCTGTTGCAGTTCTTGTTTGCGCAGCATGTCCTTGTAGCGGTCGAACATCTCGGCCTGAGCATCTTGCGCCGGGGCCTGCGCCGAGGGAGCGGCAGGGCGGTACACGCTGGGGGCCACGGCCTGGGCCAGTGGCTGCACCTGCTGTGGCCAAAGTTGCAGCGCCAGCCACAGGCTCGCGGCAATGGCAACGGCGCCCAGCCACAGGCCAAAGGCAACGCATACAATCAACGGCAGCGGCTTGAGGGTGATTTTGAGTTCACGATGGCGGGCCATGGCAGCCTCCTGGCAGGGTAGGTCGGGGTGCATTGTCGCATGCGCCCGGGCATTTTTCCGTGTGGGTGCTTTTGTCGGCGACAATTTATCCGCAGAATTCGCGGTTTTTGCACCAGAACGGGAGGGGCGGATGAAAGCCACCTGGGACATTTTCTGCAGTGTCGTCGATAACTACGGCGATATCGGCGTGACCTGGCGCCTGGCCCGGCAATTGGTGGCTGAGCATGGCTTGGCGGTACGCCTGTGGGTAGATGACCTGAACGCGTTCACGCCCATGTGCCCTGGGGCGGATGCCAGCGCTGCGCAGCAGTGGCAGCACGGTGTGGAGGTGCGTCAGTGGCCGGTGGCCTGGTTGCCGGTGGCGCCTGCCGATGTGGTGATCGGTGCCTTCGCGTGCCAGTTGCCGGCGGCCTATGTCGAGGCAATGCGTGCCCGCGCCACGCCACCGCTGTGGCTGAACCTTGAATACCTCAGTGCCGAGGACTGGGTAGAGGGTTGCCATGGTCTGCCTTCGCCGCAGCCCAACGGCCTGCGCAAGGTGTTTTTCTTCCCCGGCTTTACCGAGAAAACCGGCGGGCTGCTGCGCGAGGGCTCGCTGCTGGCGCGGCGCGACGCGTTCCAGCAATCGGCCGAGGCACGCCAGGCGTTTCTGCAGGGGCTGGGTGTAGCGCCCGAGCAGGGCGCACTGCTGATTTCGCTGTTTGCCTACGAAAACCCGCAGTTGGCCAACTGGCTGGATGCCTTGGCCACAGCCGCGCAACCGTGCCACCTGCTGGTGCCGCAAGGGCGCATCGTCGCGGGGCTGAGCCAGTGGCTTGGCGAGGCGCCGCTGCCAGTGGGCAGCGTGCGCAAGCGCGGGGCGCTGACCGTGCAGGTGCTGCCTTTCGTCAGCCAGGACGACTTCGACCGGCTGTTGTGGAGTTGCGACTTCAATGCGGTGCGCGGCGAGGACTCGTTCTTGCGTGCGCAGTGGGCCGGGCAGCCGATGTTGTGGCACATCTATGTGCAGGACGAGAACGCCCACTGGGAAAAGCTCGAAGCGTTTCTGGCGCATTATCGACGCGGCCTGTCAGATGAAGCCGATGCCGCCCTGCTGGGCCTGTGGCGTGCCTGGAACATGGACCGTGACATGGGCCATGCGTGGCAGGCCGCCCGCCAGCACTGGCCAGAACTGCAACAGCATGCCCGGCTTTGGGCGTTGCGACAGGCCGCTCAGCCGGACCTTGCCACAGCGCTAGTACACTTTTACCGAAATTCGCTATGATACGCGGCCTCGATTTTTATAAATCCATCCAGATTCGGATACTTCGTAATGAAAACTGGTAAAGAACTGAAACCCGGTACCGTCCTGCGGATCGACAACGACCCGTGGCTGGTTCAAAAAGCTGAGTTCACCAAGTCGGGCCGTAACAGCGCGATCATGAAGACCAAGCTGAAGAACCTGCTGACCGGCTACAAGACCGAAACCGTATACGGTGCGGACGACAAGCTGGACGACGTGATCCTGGATCGCAAAGAAGCGACCCTGTCGTTCATCAGCGGTGACTCGTACACCTTCATGGACACCACCGACTACACCATGTACGAGCTGAACGCCGAGGACATCGAAGCCGTCCTGCCGTTCATCGAAGAAGGCATGGAAGACGTCTGCGAAGCCGTGTTCTTCGAAGGCCGTCTGGTATCGGTTGAACTGCCGACCACCATCAGCCGTCAGGTTGTCTACACCGAGAACGCTGCTCGCGGCGACACCTCGGGCAAGGTCATGAAGCCTGCCAAACTGAAGAACGGTACCGTACTGCAGGTTGCCGACTTCATCAACATCGACGAGTGGATCGACATCGACACTCGCGAAGGTGGCGTGTACAAGGGCCGTTCCAAGAAGTAATCCTTCTTGCAATGAGCACAAAAAACCCGGCCTCGGCCGGGTTTTTTTGTGCCTGGAATCAGTAGCCACACTACCGATATCCCAGTCCCGCGCGGCCGCTCCTACAAGGGGTGTGCAAGCCTTTAGACGGTTACGTGCAGGCGCACATCCACATTACCGCGGGTGGCATTGGAGTAAGGACACACCTGGTGCGCTTTCTCCACCAGCCCTTCGGCATCGGCCTGGGCCAGGCCCGGCAGGTTGATGTGCAGGTCGATGTCCAGGCCAAAACCGCCCGGGATCTGGCCGATGCCCACCTTGGCGGTGATCGAGGCCTCTGCCGGCAGGGCTTTTTTCTCTTGCCCGGCCACAAACTTCAGGGCGCCGATGAAGCACGCCGAGTAACCGGCAGCGAACAGCTGCTCGGGGTTGGTGCCGTCACCGCCAGCGCCGCCCAGTTCCTTGGGGGTGCTCAGCTTGACTTCCAGCTTGCCGTCGCTGGACCTGGATTTGCCGTCGCGCCCACCGGTGGAGGTAGCTTCTGCGATGTACAGCGGAGTGACCTTTTGCATTTTGAGCCTCGCTAATGTGCTGTGCGCTCCCGGTTGAAGGAGGGCGCGGGTTGGTGTGGGATGTAAATTAGCGCGCAAATAGTTTGCGCGCAAGATAAATAATCACCGTCCATCCGAACGGCCATTGCACAGCATAGCTGTCAGAGGTTTTTCTGCAGGTTCTCGCGCAGGTTCAGCAGGTCGGCCTGCAGCTGCTGCAACTGCTCCAGGCTGCGCCCGCTGGCCTTGAGGATGCACTGCGGCACCTCTTTGGCCTGCTGTTGCAGGGCGCGGCCCTTATCGGTCAGTTGCACCATCACTACCCGTTCGTCTTCCCGGCTACGGTTGCGCTGCAGCAGGCCTTCGCTTTCCAGGCGCTTGAGCAGTGGCGTCAGTGAGCCTGGGTCGGTCAGCAGGTGCTGGCTGATTTCGCCCACGGTCAGGTCGTCACGCTCCCACAGCACCAGCATGGCCAGGTACTGCGGGTAGGTCAGGCCCAAGGCTTGCAGCAGCGGTTTGTAGACTTTGGTCATCAGCAACGAGGTGGAGTGCAGGGCGAAGCAGACCTGGTTGTCCAGCAGCAGCTCGTCACAAGAGGCTTGGGTGTCGGCGTTCATGCAGGTCCTTGAAATTGATCAGTGGGGAATTCTGGCACGCTTGTTTTTAGTGCGCGCATTACTCGCGCAGTTCACTGCGCAAGGCCAGGTCCCAGGGTGGAATCGGGCTGAAGCGGCTCTTGAGGAATTCGAGCAGCAAACGGCTGCGAGAGTTCGTTTCATGTTCCAGGCGTAGTGCGTAAATGCCGCTGGTCTCGGCTTCCGGCAGGCCGCCGTCGCAAAACAGCGGCATCAACTCGCCACGCAGCAGGTACTCGCTGATCAGCCAGGTGGGCAGGTGTGCCACACCCAAGCCGGCGAGGGCGCCGCACAGCAGGGTTTCGGCATTGTTGGCGGCCATGCGCATGCGCGCAGGGCGGTACAGGCGCGTTTGCCCGGCCACGTTGAAGCGCCAGGCGAACGGTGGTGCCAGGCCGTCCCAGTCCAGGCCGTCGTGCCCGGGCAGTTCGCTGGGGCAGGTGGGCATGCCGCGGTTGGCCAGGTAGGCGGGGCTGGCGCAGGCGATGCGCACCATGTAGGCCAGCGGCGTGGCCACCAGCCGGGTATCGGCCAAGGGGCCGGCGCGCAGCACCAGGTCGACCTCGCCCAGGTGGCTGCCATGCAGGTCGACGAAGCTGTCGATCAGGCGCAGTTGCACGTCCAGGCCTGGGTAGGCCACCAGGAAATCGGCGATGGCCGGGGCCAGGTGGCGACGGCCGAACGCGGCGGGGGCGTCGATGCGGATCAGGCCTTCAGGGGCGTTGCTCAGCGATACCGCCTCGGCCCGGGCCAGGCGCAGCTCCTCAATGATGCGCCTGGCCCGCTCGGCAAAGGCATTGCCGGCGGGTGTGGCGCGCACCGCGTGGGTGCTGCGCGTGAACAGGCGGCTGCCCACGGCGTTTTCCAGGTTGTCGATGCGCCGGGCCACAGCGGACGGGGTCAGCGGGTGGCGCCGGGCGGCGGCGGAAAAACTGCCGGTCTCCAGCACATCGAGGAACAGGCTCAACTGGTCGGTGAGGGTATCGGGGCTCATGGCTGCCTTGCTTTTGCGAAAAACGCACAGCCATTGTGCGCTGCTGTGCGTTTCCCTGCCAGCACACAGTCGTTAGCATGCTCGCATTATCTGTACAGGCGGAAGAGGCCCTGATGATCGAGTGGTTGTTGTATATCGCGCTGGGCGCTGCACTGGGCACCATGGGGGGCTTGTTCGGTATTGGTGGCGGGCTGATCGCGATTCCCGCGCTGGGTGTGCTGTTTGGTCTGGACCAGCAGTTGGCGCAGGGCACGGCGCTGGTGATGGTGGTGCCGAACGTGCTGCTGGCGTTATGGCGCTATCACCAGCGCAACCGCATCGAGCTGCGCCATGCCTTGCCGCTGTCGGCGTGCAGCTTCCTGTTCGCCTGGCTGGGGTCGATCTGGGCAGTGGGGCTGGATGCGCACTCCATGCGCCTGGGCTTTGTCGGCTTTCTGGTGGCCCTGGCGGTGTGGAACGTGGCGCGTATGTTCATGAAGGTGTCGCCGCCCAGTGCCGAGCTGCGTTATGCCTGGCCATGGCTGGGCGTGTTGGGCAGCTTTGCCGGCACCATGGGCGGCTTGTTCGGCGTGGGCGGGGCGGTGGTGGCCACGCCGATCCTGACCAGTGTGTTCGGTACCACCCAGGTGGTGGCGCAGGGGCTGTCGCTGGCGCTGGCCGCGCCGAGTACCTTGGTGACGTTGGTGACCTATGGGGTGCACCACAGTGTCGACTGGGGGGTGGGGGTTCCGTTGGCAGTGGGTGGCTTGCTCAGCATCAGTTGGGGGGTGAAGCTGGCCCATGCGCTGCCGGAGAAGGTGTTACGGGCGATGTTCTGTGTGTTTTTGGTGGTGTGTGCGGTGATGCTGGGGTTTGAACTGTGAGATTGTGGGGCCGCGTTGCGGCCCATTCGCGGGACAAGCCCGCTCCCACAGGCCCCAGTTACTTGAACCCTTCAATGATGTAATCGGCCATACAGTCGGTAATCGGCGAGGGGTTCTGCGTACTGCGCACCAACATCACATTGGCCACCGGCAACTGCGGCAGGCCGTCCTGTTCACCCAGTATGCGGATGTTCCCGGTAATCAGGCTTTGCAGCTGCGCGGTCACGGCCAACCCTGCCGTGACAATGGCAAAGATCGCCGCCAGGCTGGGGCTGGTATAGGCAATGCGGTAGTCGATACCCTGTGCTTCCAGCGCATTGCAGGTCCAGGCCCGGCAGAAGCAGTCGGTATTGAACAGTGCCACGGGCATTGGCCGCTGTTCCTGCGGGCAAAAGCCTTCGGCGGCGGCCCATACCAAGCGCTCCTGGCGCAGCAGTTGGCCAACCTCGTTGCCTGGCTCGCGGGTGACGATGGTCAGGTCCAGGTCCTGGCGCAGCATCAGTTGCTTGGACGAGTCGCAATGCACCTCCACCTGCACCAGCGGGTAGGCCTGGGCAAAGCTCGACAAAATGGTCGGCAGAAAGCGCATGGCATAGTCGTCGGGCGTGCCAATGCGCACCAGCCCGACCATGTGCGGCATGCGCAGGGTGTTGAACACCTCCCCATGCAGCTTGAGGATGCGCCGGGCATAGCCCAGCAGCACCTGGCCCTCGGCGGTCAGGCGTACCTGGCGGCCGTCGCGCTCGAACAGCTGGCGCTGCAGGATGTCTTCTTCAAGGCGTTTCATTTGCATGCTCACCGCCGACTGGGTGCGGTTGACCACTTCGCCAGCGCGGGTGAAACCGCCTTGCTCGGCAATGGCGACGAAGGTGCGCAGCACGTCCGGATCCAGGCTCTGGTACTGGGACATTGCATCAATCTCCGAGATGCACGGCATCAGAAACATTCGTTGGATTGATCTTAAGCCCGGCGCGAGACTGAGGCCATCCAACACGGAGGGCTTCACGATGAAAGGTCATGTCAGCACCATCCAGCAACCCGCCTTGTCCCTGAGCCACCTGTGGCATGCGGCCCTGCAGCGCCCGGCGCGCTGGCTGCAGCTGTACCGCCAGCGCCAGGAGCTGGCCAGCCTCAGTGATGCAACCTTGCACGACCTGGGGTTGAGCCGGGCGGATATCCAGCAAGAGGCCGAGCGGCATTTCTGGGATGACCCGCTGAGAAAATGAGTGTGGGCCGGGGCGCCTGGCTTCTCAAGGCATGCGCCCCAGCCTCACCGCCGTACCTGCTTCAACGTCTCTGCAATCAAAAACGCCAGCTCCAGCGACTGATCGGCATTCATCCGCGGGTCACAATGGGTGTGATACCGGTCAGACAACGCATCTTCGGTGATCGGCCGGGCGCCGCCGATGCATTCGGTGACATTCTGCCCGGTCATCTCGATATGAATGCCGCCAGCATGGCTGCCCTCGGCCTGGTGCACCTGGAAGAACTGCTTCACCTCATCCAGAATCTGCGCAAAGTCGCGGGTCTTGTAGCCGCTGCTGGCCTTGATGGTGTTGCCGTGCATCGGGTCGGAGCTCCACAGCACCTTGCGCCCCTCGCGCTCGACGGTGCGGATAAGCCCCGGCAGGTGGTCGCCCACCTTGCTTGCGCCCATGCGCACGATCAGGTTCAGGCGCCCGGGGTCGTTGGCCGGGTTCAGCGTGTCGATCAGGCGGATCAGCTCTTCGGGGTTCATGCTGGGGCCGACCTTGACCCCGATCGGGTTGTGCACGCCGCGCAAAAACTCCACGTGGGCGCCGTCGAGTTGGCGGGTGCGGTCGCCAATCCACAGCATGTGCGCCGAGCAGTCGTAGTAGTCGCCGGTCAGGCTGTCCTGGCGCACGAAGGCTTCTTCGTAGTTCAGCAGCAGCGCTTCGTGGGCAGTGAAAAAGCTGGTTTCGCGAAGTTGCGGCGCGCTGTCCAGGCCGCAGGCACGCATAAATGCCAGGGTTTCGTCGATGCGGTTGGCCAGTTGGTGGTACTTGTCGGCCAGCGCCGAGTTGGCGATGAAATCCAGGTTCCACTTGTGCACCTGATGCAGGTCGGCAAACCCGCCCTGGGCAAAGGCGCGCAGCAGGTTGAGGCTGGCGGTGGCCTGGTGGTAAGCCTGCAGCAGGCGTTCCGGGTCGGGGATGCGGCTTTTGGCGTCAAAGCCGATGCCGTTGACGATGTCGCCGCGGTAGGCGGGCAGGGTGATGTCGCCGATGGTTTCATCGCCCGAGGAGCGTGGCTTGGCAAACTGCCCGGCCATGCGCCCGACCTTGACCACCGGGCAACCTGCAGCAAAGGTCATGACAATGGCCATCTGCAGCAGCACCTTGAAGGTGTCGCGGATTTTTGCCGCCGAGAACTCGGCGAAGCTCTCGGCGCAGTCGCCCCCTTGCAGCAGGAAGGCGCGGCCTTCGGTAACCTCGGCAAATTGCCTGCGCAGCTCGCGTGCCTCGCCCGCGAACACCAGCGGCGGGTAGCTGGCGAGGGTTTGTTCAACCTTCAGCAGGTGCGCGGCATCAGGGTAGTTCGGTTGCTGCTGGATCGGCAGGGCGCGCCAGCTGTCAGGGCTCCACGGTCGGTTCATCTCGGGCTCGGTCTTGTAGGTTGTAGGCTATAGGCCATGGTAACAGTTGGCGCTGCGCTTGTTGCATCAAGGGTGTTGACGGACAATGCGCGTTTTGTGCGGGTAGGTGGTGAGCATGACGGCGGAACGGGAAGAGCGGCTACTGGCACGGGTAGAGGACGCTTTTGGCGTCATCAGCGTGTATGAAGTAGACGACTACCGCTTTCTGGAATTTGGCGATGCCATCGAGCAAAGCTGCGTGTTCACGGCCGACCCCAGCTGGCTGGAATACGACTACACCCGCGCCATGCTGGTGGGGGCGCTGTGCCATGAACAGCCGGAGAGCGCGCTGTTTCTTGGCCTGGGTGCCGGCACGCTGACCCAGGCTTGCATGAAGTTTCTGCCGCTTGAAGACATCGAGGCCATCGAGCTGCGCCCGGACGTACCGCGCCTGGCCATGGAACACCTGGGCCTGGATGACGACCCTCGGTTGTACGTGCGCATCGGCGATGCCATCGAGTTGCTGCCCACGGCCGAAAAGGCCGACCTGTTGTTTGTCGACCTGTACACCGACCACGGGCCGGGCGTGGGGCACCTGGCGTGGAATTTTCTGGAAAACTGCCAGCAGCAGCTGAACCCGGGCGGCTGGCTGGTGATCAATCAGTGGGCCACCGACGACGGCAGGCCGCTGGGCGCAGCGTTGCTGCGCGGGTTGTACCACCGGCATTACTGGGAGCTGCCGGTGAAGGAGGGCAATGTGATCTTGCTGGTGCCTGCTGACCTTGAGCAGACGCTGGACCTGGAGGGGCTGCGGGCCCGGGCCGAGGCGCTGGCGCCGCAGCTGGGTTATAGCCTGGAAGCGTTGATCAAGCAGATTCGGCCAGCTACCTGACAGGCTGGCACGGTCCCTGTAGGAGCGGCCTTGTGCCGCGAATGGGGTGCGAAGCGCCCCCACAAATTTCAGCTTCGCCGCATACGTTGCTGGGGCCGCTCTGCGGCCCTTTCGCGGCGCAAGGCCGCTCCCACACAGATCGGGTGAGGCTTCAGGGAATTATCGATTCAGCGTGGATTGATTGATGGCTCGGTAATGGCTTTGCACCCTGAAAAAATTCCTCACGCCACCCCTTATTTCGGGTATAGTACGCGCCGGTCTTTTAGCGGACCTCAAAATCAGGTGGTGCAAATCCTCCGAGTCCAGCTTCGGCTGCGCGTCCGCTAGGCGGACCTTCCCACGTTTTCTTTTTCAATCGTTTTCGCAAATCCCCGCCGCCAAAGCTGCCTGGGTGACCTGACGGTCTTTCAAGGCATGTGCAGCTTTGGAGCATGGGTCTTTGCGGATGCACCTAGAGGCAGACCCATGACCCAGGAAACCGGCGGCTTCGCCGCTCTCGATCTTAATCCGAACATTGTTGCTGCTGTTGTGGCTACCGGCTACGAAGAGCCGTCCGCCATTCAGCAACAATCGATCCCGATCATCCTCGCCGGTCACGACATGATCGGCCAGGCGCAGACTGGCACCGGCAAGACCGCTGCCTTCGCCCTGCCGATCCTCAACAAGATCGATGTGAGCAAGCGCGAACCGCAAGCCCTGATCCTGGCGCCAACCCGTGAGTTGGCGCTGCAAGTTGCTACCGCTTTCGAAACCTACGCCAAGCAGATGCCGGGCGTGAACGTGGTTGCCGTATACGGTGGCGCCCCGATGGGCCCACAGCTGCGCGCAATCCGCAACGGCGCGCAAATCGTCGTGGCCACCCCAGGCCGTCTGTGCGACCACCTGCGTCGTGACGAAAAAGTCTTGTCCACCGTGCAGTACCTGGTACTGGACGAAGCCGACGAGATGCTGAAGCTGGGCTTCATGGATGACCTCGAAGTGATCTTCGACGCAATCCCGGCTACCCGTCAGACCGTATTGTTCTCGGCTACCCTGCCGTCGTCGATCCGTTCGATCGCCGAGCGCCACCTGCGCGAGCCCAAGCACGTCAAGATCCAGACCAAGACCCAGACCGTAACCGCGATCGACCAGGCCCACCTGATGGTCCACGCCGACCAGAAGATCCCGGCTGTGCTGCGTCTGTTGGAAGTGGAAGAGTTCGACGCGCTGATCGCCTTCGTGCGTACCAAGCAAGCCACCTTGGACCTGGCCGCCGCGCTGGAAGCCAAAGGCTACAAGGCTGCCGCGCTGAACGGCGACATCGCCCAGAACCAGCGTGAGCGCGTAATCGACTCGCTCAAGGATGGCCGCCTGGACATCGTCGTCGCCACCGACGTCGCTGCCCGTGGTCTGGACGTACCGCGCATCACTCACGTGTTCAACGTTGACATGCCGTACGACCCGGAGTCCTACGTGCACCGTATCGGCCGTACTGGCCGTGCCGGTCGCGAAGGCCGTGCGCTGCTGCTGGTCACCCCGCGTGAGCGCCGCATGCTGCAAGTGATCGAGCGTGTGACCGGGCAGAAAGTTGCCGAAGCCCGCCTGCCGAATGCCCAGGCCGTGCTGGATGCCCGCATCAAGAAGCTGACCTCGAGCCTGGCGCCGCTGGTAGCCGAAGCAGAAGCCACCCACGGCGAACTGTTCGACCGCCTGACCACCGACCTGGGTTGCAGCGCACGTGCGCTGGCTTCGGCCTTGCTGCGCAAAGCCACCAATGGCCAGGCGCTGGACCTGGCTGCGGTAGAGCGTGAGCAGCCGCTGGTGCCGGGCGTTGGTGCCCCGCGTGGCGAGCGCAGTGAGCGCCCTGACCGTGGCGAGCGTCCTGACCGTGGTGACCGCGAGCGCCGTGCGCCGCTGCCGCTGGCCGAAGGCCGTGTACGTTGCCGTACTGCCCTGGGTGCCCGTGACGGTATCGCTGCCAAGAACCTGCTGGGCGCGATCCTCAACGAGGGTGGCCTGGCGCGTGACGCCATCGGCCGCATCCAGGTGCGCGACAGCTTCAGCCTGGTCGAGCTGCCGGAAGATGGCCTCGAGAAGCTGCTGTCCAAGCTCAAGGACACCCGCGTGGCTGGCAAGCAGCTGAAGCTGCGTCGCTACCGCGAGGATTGATCCTGGCGCACTAAAAAAATCCCCGGCTCAGGTCGGGGATTTTTTTTGCCTGTACCGGCCCTTTCGCGGGCTTGCCCGCTCCCACAGGTCCTGCACACGTATTGAAACCTGTGGAGTACCTGTGGGAGCGGGCAAGCCCGCGAAGAGGCCCTTCAGTCGAACCGATAGATGTCCATCCCCAGCGCCCCCAGGGTAAACCCCTGATGCACCACCCCAAACTTGCCCCCAGCCCCCAGGGCAAAGAACAACGGCAGCAAATGCTCATCACTGGGGTGGTTACGCACCGCAAACGGCGCCTGCCGCCGGTAATCCAGCAATGCCGCCTGGTCATCAGCCTGTAGCCGCTCCACCACCCAATCCCTGAACGCCAGCGCCCACGGCTCGATCACATCCGGCCCTGCGTGCCAGTCCAGTTCCCCCAGGTTATGGGTGATGCTGCCCGAACCCACCAGCAAGATGCCCTCGTCGCGCAAGCTTGCCAGCGCCTGGCCCACCTTCACCTGCAACCCAGGCCCCATGTGGCTGGGCAGGGAAACCTGCACCACCGCAATGCTCGCGTCCGGGTACATCAGCGACAGCGGTACCCAGGCGCCATGATCGAACGGTCGCTGAGCGTCCAGCCGGGCTGGCAGCCCCGCAGCCTTCAGCAACTCGCTGATTTGGCCTGCCAGGGTGGGCTCACCCGCCGCTGGGTACTGCACCGCGTACAAGGCCGGTGGAAAACCGTAGAAGTCGTGCCAGGTTTCTGGCTGCGCACTGCTGGTCACCAGCAGTTCACGGCTTTCCCAGTGCGCCGACACCACCACGATTGCCTTGGGGCGTGGCAGGCTGTTGGCCAGCCCGCCCAAGGCCGGCCCGCTGGCACCGGGGTGCAGGGCGAGCATGGGGGAACCATGGGAGATGAACAGGCTGGGCAGCATGGCAAGGTCCTGAAGGTTAAGATGCACCCATCTTCGATCAGAAACTGATCGATAACCATCGCAAGTTTTACGCGATTTCTATCGGTTTACTCGATAAACAAGGAGCAACCATGGAGCCAGCGTTCTGGCACAAGCGGTGGGCCGACAACCAGATCGGCTTTCACCAAGGGCAGGTCAATTCATACTTGCAGGCGCACTGGCCGGCACTGGGCCTGGCGCCTGGCAGCCGCGTGCTGGTGCCGCTGTGCGGCAAGAGCCTGGACCTGGCCTGGCTGGCCGGGCAGGGGTACCGCGTGTTGGGTGTGGAGCTGTCGCGGCGGGCAGTGGAAGATTTCTTCCGCGAGCACGGGCTTGAAGCCGAGGTGCAGCAACGCCGGGACTTCGAGGTTTGGCGCAGTGGTGACGTGGAGCTGTGGTGTGGTGATTTCTTTGCGTTGCGTGCGCAGGATATCGGCGACTGCGTGGGGCTGTATGACCGGGCGGCGTTGATTGCACTGCCAGCGCAGATGCGCGCGATGTACATGCAGGTGCTGACGGCTTTGCTGCCGGCGAATTGCCAGGGTTTGGTGGTGACCCTGGATTATGACCAGTCACTGCTGGCCGGGCCGCCGTTTTCAGTCGGGGATGCGGAGGTGCGGCAGGGGTTTGCAGGGTGGCAGCTGAATGAACTGGAGGCTGTGGAGATGATTCAGGATAGCCCCAAGTTTGTGCAGGCCGGGGTTTCCAGTCTGTTGGAGCGGGTGTACCGGCTTGGTCGGTAATACGAAAAAGGGCGACCGTAGTCGCCCTTTTTTTGCATGACCCAATGGATCAACCGCGGCGGCGCAGGGCCTCGATACGGTCTTCCAGTGGCGGGTGGCTCATCAGCAGCCCGGCCAGGCCGTGCTTGAGGCCGCCATTGATGCCAAAGGCCTTCATGGTGTCGGGCATGTGCACCGGCAGGCCTTGCTCCACGCGCAGACGTTGCAGGGCGCCGATCATGGCCGAGGTACCGGCCAGTTGCGCACCGGCTTCGTCGGCGCGGAATTCGCGGCGGCGCGAGAACCACATCACGATCATGCTGGCCAGGATGCCCAGGATCAGCTCGGCAACGATGGTCGCCACGTAGTAGGCAATGCCCTGGCCCTCTTCGTTCTTGAAGATGACCTTGTCGACGAAGTTGCCGATGATGCGTGCGAAGAACATCACGAAGGTGTTCACCACGCCCTGCACCAGCGCCAGGGTGACCATGTCGCCGTTGGCCACGTGGCCGATCTCGTGGGCCAGCACTGCCCGCACTTCATCGGGCGAGAAACGCTCCAGCAAGCCCTGGGACACGGCTACCAGCGCGTCGTTGCGGTTCCAGCCGGTGGCGAAGGCGTTGGCCTCGTACGCCGGGAAGATGCCCACCTCGGGCATTTTGATGCCTGCTTCACGGGACAGCTCTTCGACCGTTTGCAGCAGCCACTGCTCGTGGCGGGTGCGCGGCTGGCTGATGATCTGGGTGCCGGTGGTCATCTTCGCCATCCACTTGGAGATGAACAGCGAGACGAGGGAGCCGGCAAAGCCGAACACGGCGCAGAACACCAGCAGGCTGCTGAGGTTCAGGTCGACCCCGTTGGCGGCCATGAACCCGTTGAAACCGAACAGGCTCAGGGTAATGCTTGCAACCAGCACCACCGCGAGGTTGGTGGCCACAAACAACAGAATGCGCATCATGGTTGTTACGTTCTCCTGACGGATGAATTGTCGCTTACTGCGGGGTATATAAGGGGCCTGTCGCGTCGATTCAATCGTGCGACTATTTCAAACTGTGTACGGCGGAGTATGGCAGAGGATGGCGCGGGGGCAGTGGGATAGAGCGTTGCAGGATGTAAGAAACACCCTGTGAGATTGCATGGGGCTGCTTTGCAGCCCATTCGCAGCGCAAGGCTGCTCCTACAGGAGAACGCGTACACCTGTAGGGGCAGCCTTGCGCTGCGAAGAGGCCATCATTTACTGCGAATAAGTGCGCAGGAAATTGCCGATCCGGCCAATCGCCGCTTCCAGGTCATCCACCCGCGGCAAGGTCACCACGCGGAAGTGGTCCGGCCACGGCCAGTTGAACGCCGTACCTTGTACGATCAGCAGTTTTTCCGACAGCAGCAGGTCAAGCGCGAACTTCTCGTCGTTGAGAATCGGGCACACCTTCGGGTCGATGCGCGGGAACGCATACAGCGCACCCATCGGCTTCACGCAGCTGACCCCCGGGATTTCGTTGAGCAGCTCGTAGGTGCGGTTGCGCTGCTCCAGCAGGCGGCCTGGCGGCAGCACCAGGTCGTTGATGCTCTGGTAGCCGCCCAGTGCGGTCTGGATGGCATGCTGGGCCGGCACGTTGGCGCACAGGCGCATGTTGGCCAGCATGTCGATGCCTTCGATGTAGCTTTGCGCGTGGTGCTTGGGCCCGGAAATGATCAGCCAGCCGGAACGGAAACCCGCCACCCGGTACGACTTGGACAGGCCGTTGAAGGTCAGGCACAGCAGGTCTGGCGCCAGCGAGGCGGTGCTGATGTGCACGGCTTCGTCGTACAGGATCTTGTCGTAGATTTCGTCGGAGAACACCACCAGGTTGTGCTGGCGGGCCAGTTCCAGCATGCCCAGCAGCAGTTCCCTGGAGTACACCGCGCCGGTCGGGTTGTTCGGGTTGATGATCACCAGCGCCTTGGTGTTGGGCGTGATCTTGGCCTTGATGTCTTCAAGGTCGGGGAACCAGTCGGCCTGCTCGTCGCACAGGTAGTGCACCGGCTTGCCGCCGGCCAGGCTCACGGCGGCCGTCCACAGCGGGTAGTCGGGGGCCGGGATCAGCACTTCGTCGCCGTTGTTCAGCAGCGCCTGCATCGACATGACGATCAGCTCGGACACGCCGTTACCGAGGTAGATGTCCTCGATGGTGACGCCTTCGATTTCCTTTTGCTGGCAGTACTGCATCACCGCCTTGCGTGCGCTGAACAGGCCTTTGGAGTCGCTGTAGCCCTGTGCGGTAGGCAGGTTGCGGATCACATCCTGGAGGATTTCATCAGGCGCCTCGAAGCCAAACGGCGCCGGGTTGCCGATGTTCAGCTTGAGGATGCGGTGGCCTTCCTCTTCCAGGCGCTTGGCGTGCTTGAGCACTGGGCCGCGAATGTCGTAGCAGACATTGGCGAGCTTGTTCGATTTGCTGAACTGCATGATGGGATCCCGATATGAGAAAACGCGCTACGCCCCGCCGAAAGGTTTGAAACGGCAGGAAGCGGGTGCCAGACTGAACGCCTGGCACACGAAGCCAACTAATATACGTGCCACCCGCGCCCCGGAAAAGACAGTGCGCGGTGAAATTCAGCCTGCCGAGGTTTCCACATGCAAAAGATCGAGAAAACCCTGGAACAATGGCGGTCGATGCTCGACCCCGAGCAGTACCAGGTATGCCGCCTCAAAGGCACTGAGCGGCCGTTCAGCGGCAAATACAACAGCGAGCGCCGCGATGGTATCTACCACTGCATCTGCTGCAGCGCGAAACTGTTCGATGCGCAGACCAAGTTTGACTCCGGCTGCGGCTGGCCAAGCTTCTACGCGCCGATCGAAGACAGCGCGATGATCGAGATCCGTGATACCTCCCACGGCATGATCCGCACCGAGGTTACCTGCGCGCGCTGCGACGCGCACCTGGGCCACGTGTTCCCCGATGGCCCGCCGCCCACTGGCTTGCGCTACTGTATCAACTCGGTGTGCATCGACTTGCGCCCGCGCGACTGACCGGAGCCCGAACATGGCTGGATCGATGCTGGACATCCCCTGCGTGACCCTGGGCGGCGAGCACAAGAAGCTTGGCGATTTCCCGGGCAAGGCGTTGCTGGTGGTCAATACCGCCAGCCAGTGCGGCTTTACCCCGCAGTACAAAGGCCTGGAGCAGCTGTGGCAGGCCTACCATGAGCGTGGCCTGGTGGTGCTGGGCTTTCCCTGCAACCAGTTCGGCAAGCAGGAGCCAGGCGATGCGCGGGACATTGCGCAGTTTTGCGAGCGCAACTTCGGCGTGAGCTTCCCGCTGTTTCGCAAGGTCGAAGTCAACGGCCCGGGCGCCCACCCGCTGTTCGTCGAGCTCAAGCAGCGTGCACCGGGCATTCTGGGCAGCCAGAAGATCAAGTGGAACTTCACCAAGTTCCTGGTCGACCCGGCCAGCGGCCAGGTGACGCGTTATGCCCCCACTACCAAGCCACAGGCCCTGGAAGCAGACATCGAGCGCCTGCTCAGCCGTTGAGCGGCACCCAGTGCTCGACCAGCGCCAGTAGCTCTTCGCGGCGGAACGGCTTGGCCAGGTAATCGTTCATGCCCGCTGCCCGGCAGCGTTCGCGCTCCTCGGGCATGGCGTTGGCGGTGAGCGCGACGATTGGCAGGTCGGGCCAGCGGCCACTCTGGCGGATGCGCCGGCTGGCTTCGTAGCCATCCATCACCGGCATGTTGCAGTCCATCAGCACCAGGTCGAAGTTATCCTGCTCCAGCAACTCCAGTGCCTCGGCGCCTTGGGTGGCCAGTTGCACCTGGCAGCCGAGCTTGGCCAGCATGCCCTTGGCCACCAACTGGTTCACCGGGTTGTCTTCTACCAGCAAGATCCGCGCACGGCCTGCCTCCAGGGTGATGGCGGGGCTGGCCAGCGGGTGTTCGGGGTCGAAGCCTTGCAGGGTGCGACGCAGGGTCTGGTACAGGGCGTTGCGCGCCAGCGGCCGGGCCAGTTGATGGAGCGGGGCCAGGGCGGCCGACTGCTCGCTGGGCAGGAAGTTGCCGTAGGCGGTCACCAGCAAGATGGGCGTTTTCAGCGTTTGGCGCAGTTCGAACAGGCGGTCGACATCGTCGGTAATCAGCAGGTCCATCGCCGTGTCGGCCAGCGTCGCGCTGCTGTCATGCCGTTGGTAGGTCAGGCCCCAGGCGGGCAGCAGGCCTTGTAACAGTTCGTTGAGCCCGCTGCTTGCAGCGCTCAGGGCTGCGACCCGCCCGTGCAGAGGCAACGGTGCAATGGCTTCGGTGTGCACGGCCAGCGGCAGTTCGGCGCTGAAGCAACTGCCAAAGCCCGCTTCGGAGCGAATGTGCAAATGGCCTTGCATGGCCTTGCACAGGTTGCGCGTCAGCGCCAGGCCCAGGCCGGTGCCGCCGTACTGGCGGGTGATGCCGGCGCCGGCTTGGGTGAACGGCTGGAAGATCCGCGCCTGGGCTTCGTCAGGGATGCCGATGCCAGTGTCGCGCACCTCCAGGCGCACACCGCCGACGATTGTCACCAGGCGTACATCGACGCGGCCGAAGCGGGTGAACTTCAGCGCGTTGGACAGCAGGTTGCTGACGATCTGCCGCACCCGCGTGGGGTCACCGAGCACACTGCTGGGGAAGTCACGGGCAATCAGGCAGGTCAGTTCCACGCTCTGCGCGGTGTTCTGCGACAGCAGGTTGGCGGTGTCTTCCACCATCGAGCCCATGTCGAACGGGATGCGTTCGAGCTCCAGCTGGCCGGCATCGAACTTGGACAGGTCGAGGATATCGTTCAGCAACTCCACCAGCACCTTGCCCGAGTCGTGGGCTATCGCCAGCTGCTGGCGCTGCTCGCTGGGCAGCGGGCTGTCCAGCGCCAGGGCGATCATGCCGAGCATGCCGTTGAGCGGGGTGCGGATTTCGTGGCTCATGTTGGCCAGGAAGGCAGCACGCGCCTGGGCCATGTCCAGCGCGCGGCGGCGCGCTTGTTCCAGTTCCTGGTTGGACAGGCTCAGGCTGCTGTTGCTGGCCTTCAGCTCGGTGGTGCGGGCCGAGACGATGTCTTCAAGTTCGTTCAGGTACTGGGTAAGGCGGTTTTCTGCGGTGCGCCGCTGCTCGATCTCGGTGGCCATGCTGACGAACTGCTGGTTGGCGACCTTCACCAGCACGCCAATTTCGTCGTGTTCGTGGCCGTGTGGGCAGTCCAGGCGGGTTTGCCGGGGTTTGCGCGGGTCGCTGCCGCTGAGCGCGCCGATCACCTTGACCAGCGGTTTGGTCAGCATCATGTAGAACAGCGCCAGCAGGAGGCCGGTCAGCACCAGGCTGCGGGCAAACCCGTTGAGCAGGGTGATGCCGGCACGGTCGAGAAAGCGGCTGCCGAAGGCAAAGGTGTCGACGTCCAGGTACAGCGTGCCCAGGTTTTCCTCTGGCATGTGGGTCAGGTACAGGCGTGCCTTGAACTGGCGCTGCTCGCCGAACAGAAAGTCACTCAGGGGCCGGTAGCGGTCTTGCAGCCTGGGCCGCTCGACGTCGGCCAGCACGGTTTCGTTGTTGTCGATCAGCCGTGCGCGGATGATGGCCGGCGACTGCAGCAGGCCGCGGGTGAGCTCCAGCGCCAGTTCCGAGTCGATGTTGTAGGCGATGCGCGAGGCTGGGTTGTGGCTGATTTGCAGCAAGGCGGTCACTTCACGGTTGATGGACGCGTCTTCGCTGGCATAATCGATGCCGATCTGGATGAGACTGAGCAATGTTCCCAGGATGAAGCCGACCAGGACTGTCAACCGGGCTTGCTTGTATGACAGGCGATTGGTGAACTTTATATCCATGAGTCCCGAGCCGGTTTTCACGTTCCTTGCGCTGCGCAAGCATAGCCGATCAACCCCGGCTACTGGTGGGCCTGTCACACATTCAGCCTTGATTGCTCAACTGGCTGTGCCGGCCTCTTCGCGGCTAAAGCCGCTCCCACAGGTACTGCGCCGTTCTCTGGCCTGGTGCGGTCCCTGTGGGAGCGGCTTTAGCCGCGAAGAGGCCAGCACAGCAGCCTCGAATCTGAATTGTTAGGAGTCGTCATGGACGCTCGCTTGATTGCTTTTCTGGACCGCGCCGAATCGGTACTGGCGCGCCTCGAACCCTTGTTGCCCGCACAACGCCCGAACATCGACTGGGGCACCACCCTGGCCGCGCGCTGGCAGCGCGATGGCCGCAGCGGCTACCTGCTGCCGCTGGAAGTCAGCCTGGACATCCGCCTGACCGACCTGATCGGCGTCGACAAACAGCGCGACCAGCTGGGCCGCAACACCCACCAGTTCATCAATGGCCTGCCAGCCAACCATGCGCTGCTGTGGGGCTCGCGCGGTACCGGCAAGTCGTCGCTGGTGCGCGCCTTGCTGGCCGAACACGCCGGCGCCGGCCTGCGCCTGATCGAAATCGAACGCGACCACCTGGCCGACCTGCCACGGGTGGTCGAGCAACTGCAAAAGCTGCCACAACGCTTCATCCTGTTCTGCGACGACCTGTCGTTCGAGGCCGGGGAGGGCGACTACCGGGTGCTCAAGAGCGTGCTCGATGGCTCGCTGGAGCAGGCGCCGGACAACGTGCTGCTGTACGCCACCTCCAACCGCCGCCACCTGGTGCCCGAGAAGGAGAGCGACAACGAAAACTGGAAGCGCGTGGACGGCGAGCTGCACCCCAGCGAAGCGGTGGAAGACAAGATTGCCCTGTCTGACCGCTTTGGCCTGTGGCTGTCGTTCTACCCGTTTACCCAGGACCACTTCCTGAATGTTGTCGAGCACTGGATCGGGCAGCTGGCACAACCTGCCGGGCTTGCCTGGCAGCGCTGTGAAGAACTCGACATCCTCGCCGTGCGCTGGGCCACCGGCCGCGGCAACCGTAATGGCCGTTGTGCCTATCAGTTCGCCCGCTACTGGGTCGGGCTGCAATTGCTGGAGCAAAAGTAAATGATCGACCTCAATGCCAGTGGCGCAGGCCTGAACGGCTACAACCTGCTGGCGGCGCAAGTGCAGGCGCTGTTTGCCGACGAGCGTGATTTCATCGCCAATGCCGCGCAGTTTTCGGCGTTTTTGTATAACCAGGTGGACGACCTGAACTGGGCCGGGTTCTACCTTAACCGCGACGAAGAACTGGTGCTGGGCCCGTTCCAGGGCCAGGTGGCGTGCGTACGCATTCCGTTCAGCAGGGGCGTGTGCGGTGCAGCGGCGGCAACGCGGCAGACCCAGCGGGTGGAGGACGTGCATGCGTTCCCGGGGCACATTGCCTGTGACAGTGCGTCCAACAGCGAGCTGGTGATCCCGCTGGTGAAGGAGGGCAGGCTGATTGGCGTGCTGGACCTGGACAGCCCCAAGGTTGGGCGTTTCAGCGAGGCGGACCAAGTGGGGCTGGAGCGGTTGGCGGCTATCTTCCTGGAGCTGACTGACTGCTAAGTGTTGCATCGCCTGTGCTGGCCTCTTCGCGGCTAAAGCCGCTCCCACAGGGATCACACCAGGCCTGAGGGCGATGCAGTACCTGTGGGAGCGGCTTTAGCCGCGAAGAGGCCAGTACAGGTTCAAGCGTCAGTCGTAGATCACCTTCTTCTTCCAGGTCTCTTCTTCATCGGTCTTGAGCCCGTCGGTCAATTCGTTGTGCTCGTCCTCCGCCGGTGCCATGCGGTCCAGCACCTGGGCATTGGCACGGGCCAGCAACTTCTCCAGATACGTCAGCTGCTCTTCATACACCTTCGGCTCTGGCTGCTTGCGCAGGTACTGCACGCCACGCTCGAATGCCAGGCGTGCCTGGCCCGGCTGGTTCTTCTGCAAGGCCTGTTGGCCGAGGTTGTTGAAGAACTCGATGTGCAGCAGCACCAGGATGTGGCGGATTTCCTTGACCCAGTGCTTGGCCTCAGGCGTGGGCAA
The DNA here is from genome assembly GCF_000498395.2 of Pseudomonas putida S13.1.2. Lineage (NCBI taxonomy): Bacteria > Pseudomonadati > Pseudomonadota > Gammaproteobacteria > Pseudomonadales > Pseudomonadaceae > Pseudomonas > Pseudomonas putida. The sequence continues at coordinate 3,450,041 of NZ_CP010979.1, read as the reverse complement.
GAAGCCTTCATGGGCTGCACGGGTTACCTGGTTGTGCGTGGCCTCCAGCAAGAAGCGCACGTCCTTGGCCTTGACCTCGGTGTGGATCGGGTTGGGCGGGTTGTTTACCGGGATCTTTTCGCCCAGGGCGATCAGCCCCTCCAGCTCGGCGATACGCGCCTTGAGTTCGGTATTGTGCTTGTCCACTGCCAACTGGCGCTGGTTAAGGTTCAGCTCCAGGCGGGTCAGCAACAGCTTGAGGGCCGGGGTCATGAACTGGCCGGGGAAAGTCTCGGTGATTTCGCCACAGCGGCGCAGGCGGTCGGCCAGCTCGATCTTGGTCCGCGCGCGTTCGAGCTTGCCGTTCTCGACCACATTGTTGAGGTAGCCGATCACGATCAGCAACGCGATGCCCGCCACGATGAGCAGGGTGATCAGAAGTGGTGTCACCGTTAATGCCTCATTGAAGAAGAATTACAGCTTTGAGTGTAGTGAGTTTGCCAAGGGGCGAACAGCGGCTGTATGCCTGTGTCGGCCCTTTCGCGGCTAAAGCCGCTCCCACAGGTACTGCACAGGCCTGAGAGCGGCGCGGTCCCTGTGGGAGCGGCTTTAGCCGCGAAGAGGCCAGTGCAGGATGACTTCTCTCTATATCGACAACCCGGCCCGCATCTGCACCCCAACCCACCCGGAAGTCATTGATTTAAATAAATTTCTACAAAGGGGTTGACGCACCTTCGAACCATCCATAGAATGCGCGCCACTTGCAGCGTAAAGCACACAGCGAAACGCGGCAGGGAGTGAAAGCAGGCAGTAATGCCAGCAGCGTGTCCCCTTCGTCTAGTGGCCTAGGACACCGCCCTTTCACGGCGGTAACAGGGGTTCGAGTCCCCTAGGGGACGCCATATTGCGGGAATAGCTCAGTTGGTAGAGCACGACCTTGCCAAGGTCGGGGTCGCGAGTTCGAGTCTCGTTTCCCGCTCCAGTTTCTCCGGCAACGCTTAACGGCGGGGCAGGAAAAGAAAATCCAGGGTGAATCGTGAGGTTCAAGTCTGGTGCACTGAAAAGTGTTGTGTGTCCCCTTCGTCTAGTGGCCTAGGACACCGCCCTTTCACGGCGGTAACAGGGGTTCGAGTCCCCTAGGGGACGCCATTTGCGGGAATAGCTCAGTTGGTAGAGCACGACCTTGCCAAGGTCGGGGTCGCGAGTTCGAGTCTCGTTTCCCGCTCCAGTTTAAATACTGTGGCGTCTATGCGGTGCAGTGGTGGTGAAGGTCTTCATGGCGCTTCACGCCGAAAGCGGTAACGTTTCAAAATGCGGGAATAGCTCAGTTGGTAGAGCACGACCTTGCCAAGGTCGGGGTCGCGAGTTCGAGTCTCGTTTCCCGCTCCAATTTAAAAAACCACTCCATTTGGAGTGGTTTTTTTTTGCCTTCACCTTACCAGTTGTACTTGCACATGCGGGAACGGTATCCAGCTGCTTTTGCTGTCCACGCTGAGAAAGGCCTCGACCTCAAGCCACGTGCCGATAACGAATACGCCCAGCGCCGCAGGGGTTACCGTGCCCACGGTCATGGCGCCGGTCGGCGACGGCACCGGGGTCGCGTCGGCGACCACGACGGGCTGGTTGCTACCATCGTTTCGCTGGCCGGTGATGTACAGCCTGACAAACTGGCCAGTATCCCTGAGGGGCCAGCCGGTCGGCAGGGTAAAGGTGGCTTGCGTACCCATTGCGCTCAGGCTCAGCTTGTCACCCTGGATGGCAACACTTTGCGGGTGGGGCAAGTTGCGGGGCGCCTGCACCGTCAACGCGTGAGGCCGGGAGGTATGAACAACGCTGCGGCGGGTCACTTCGAAATACAGCACAAGTTGGCTGCCCATGCGGGCTGCAACGTTCGCCTTGGGTATGGGGCACTCAATGGCACCGGCAACCACCTCGACAGGGGCGTCATAGGCACCGTGATCCCCCGGGTTGCCCCAGAACACCCTTACGGTGTCAGTCGGTTCGAAGCGGTTGTCGGCTTTAATGACGATGGTTGCGCCAGTCAAGGCCCGCGCCGGGTCCAGCGTGCTGCTGTCGCCGGTGCTGCCCGTTTCTTTCAGGTAGGGTGCGGAGAAATTTATCGGCAGAGGTGTGGGCTTGGCGTCGAGGGTGACGGCCTGCGAGCGCTGTATGGGCGTGCCTGCACGGTCCTGAACCGTGTAGTGGGCGTAGCGCGTGCCGTCCCCCATGTCACGGATGTGCCTGCCCGGGAATCTGATTGTCAGCGGTTGGCCGATATCGTTCCGTGCCAGGGGCCAGCTGCCGGCCTGGTCCGTGCCGCCGGGGGTAGTGGTCCAATACCAGGTCAGTACGTCACCCGGGCTGATGCCCAGGTAAAGGGGCACGGTGGCCTCAAGCTCTTCACCGTGCTCCACCAGGTAGGCGTCCGTGACACCGTCGCGGATCACCTCGGGGTCGAATACCAGCATGTTGTTGGCGGGTAGCTCGGGGGGCGTTCTGTCGATGGTGATGGTGATGGGAGCGCTGCGCGAACGGTTGCTGTTGTAAAGCTCCACCTCGTATTCCAGCGTGTGCTGCCCCTCTGCAAGCAGCCGGGCCTGAGGAACAAGGAGGAGCAGGTCGTCTTCAGGAACCGGTGCCGTCCAGGACTTCTGATCGACTTCGTCATCGTCCCAGTACAGTGTGAGAGTTTCGGGTTCGGTGGGCGAGGGGTTGGAGTTTTCCCACATCGCGAACCCTACGTTCAAGTCCTGCTGCGTGGCGCTGTAGCGCAGCAAATTGGTTTCGCCACCTTCGACGTCTGGCAGCAGTGCTTCGATCCGAGGCGGGGCGAGGTCGCTGGCTTGGGCTGTATGCCCTTTGGAACGGGCCAGAAGTGAACGCATCAGGGTACTCAATGGCATGGCTTGATCTCCAGAAATGAACGAACACCGGGTGTTGCCCTGAGCCCCTGCGTGCGCCGGACGGCGCCGCAGGGGGGATAATCACCAGTTGTAACGGACGCCCACGCTCACCCCCCAGGGTTGTTCGAGTCGTTCGCCGTTGGCGTAATCGAATTCGGCATGTGCCTGCCATTGCTGCGACCAGGCTGCGACAAGGCCCGCGCCCAGCTCGGCGCGGGTACCGGCCAGGTCGTTGTGGAAGCTGTTGCCATTGACCCGCACCTGGTTGCCGTTGACGAACTCGTGGGCGACGGCAGCCCGCAGGTAGGGCTGAATCATGCGCCCTTCGCCGTAATCGAACGTGCGCCCGGCGGTTGTGCCCAGCTTGCCCTGCAGCGAGTGGGTGTCGTCGCCGCTGGCGCGCAGCCCGTTGTCCAGGTGGTAGGACTGCCCCTTGATGGTCATGGCCGCCAGCTGTGCATAAGGCTCGACAAAGTAGCCATCGCCCAGCTTCAGGTGCCGGCCCGCTTCGAGCGACAGGCCAACCCCGTGGTTGCTGTAGTCGCCCTTGGTCTTGGTGCCGTCGCTCAGTTGCACTTCGGCGCGGTTCTGGTAACGGTTGAGTTTGGCAACGCCATCGAAGTAGTACCCGCTCTGCGGGTCGAGCCAGGTGGCATAGGCGCCCAGGTGGAAGCTGTCTACCTTGCCGGTGCTGCCGCCTTGCAGGTTGAGATCGGAGTTGCTGTAGCCTGCAGTCAAGCCGGCCAGCCAGTTGCCGTCGCCAACCGGCAGGCGGCCATCGGCACCGAACGACATGCCCTGTTGCCGCTGTTTGTAGCCAAAGCCCGAAGCAGAGGCGTTGTACTGGTTGCCGTAGCTGCGAACCCAGCCGCCGGCGGCGCCATCATTACGGCGTACTTCGCCCATGCGGCTGCGCAGGGTGGTGAGCTCGCCATACCAGACAGTAGGGGCGGTGTTGGCCAAGGCAAGGATGGTTTTGGTGCCGTTGCTGAGCGTGCGGGTCGAGGCATCCAGGTACCAGTCGTTGCCCCGTTGCACCAGGCCATAGGCAAAGGTACCCAGGTCTACCGGCCCGCCCGCCAGCGAGAAGTTCGCATCGCCGGCGGCGGTATGCACCATGTGCAGTTCGGTATCGGCCAGTGGGTCTTTGCCGGTGCTGGTCACCAGGATCTGATGATCACCGGTGGCGTTACCGGTCACTTCGAGCAGGTCGCTTTTACCGTCGGCAAAGTCGACGTTCATGACGAACGTGCCGTTGCCTTCCAGGTTGGCCACCTGCAAGGTGTAAAACTCGCCATTGTCGCCAAACTGCACCGAGCCGCCGTCCATCGACAGGTCGTTGAGCTGGGCGTCGCCGGTCATGACCCACTGCCCTTCGCTGTTCAGGGCCAGGCGGTCGAGGTTTTCCAGGCGGCCTTTAAGGGTGGCCTGATTGGCCAGCGTCAGTCTGCCGCTGCCCCCTTCTGCGACGACGATGTCACCTTCCAGCGCGCTGGCGCTAACCAGTATGTCGGCTGTGCCGACAGCGCCGACTTCTACCAGTATGCCGTTACCGGCCTTCAGGGTAGAGCCGTTCAATACATCGATTTTGGCGGCCGCTGGCGTGCGACCTGCTGTGCCGACGGCGATAGCGGAACCGCTCTGGCCTTCTACATGGCTGGCATCCAGTACCAGTGTGCCGGTTCTGGCAGGCTGGCCACTGTCGCCACGGAAGCGGATACCATCCTGGCCACCGACGATGCGGCTACCTGCGCTGGCTTGCAGGTCGCCATCGAACAGGTTGGCCCCGACGCTGTTGGCGTTGGTACCTTGCAGCTGGCTGCCCGACAGGGTGACCAGGCTGTTGTTGATCCCGGCACCAGCGGCGCCGCCGCTGATGACACTGCCCAGCACATCGACGCTCGACCCCCCACCAACAGCCAAACCCTGTTGCGCTGAGCTCACGCGGCTATTGTTCAGGGTGGCAGCAGCACTGGTCAGCCGGATGCCTGCGGCAGCGCCTGTCGCATTGACCTGGCTAGCATCGAGCACCAGCCTCGAACCGGCCTCCACGCGGATGTCGCGGGTTGTGGCGCCGTTTGCCGTGAGGGTGGCGGCGTTGGTTACCGTGAAGTTGTCTGGCGCGGTGGTGTTGTCGATGGTTGTATCGGCTTTGATGATGGTTTGCGACCAACTGTCCGGGCTCAGTAATAGAAGGGGGCCCAAGGAAGCAGCGCGCAGTGCCTGGCGTACGGGAGAAGGGCGAGGTGTTGACATGCGGATACCTGTGGTTTGTCCGGTTAGGAAACGGGTCGGCCGCTGCCAAGGGGCTGACCAAGGGCACCAAAGTCTAGGGATTTGGCGACACATTCCTGTAGGAAAAGCCCTATTGTTGGTGTCGACTAATCCTGCAAATGATGGGCTGCGAGTAACCCCGTCAGCCCATCATCGGCACCCTGTCAGGGGGCGGGCGGGATTGGGCATGTCCCTGAGCCGGTACCCAGGCTTACGACGGTCTCGATAGGCTCCGAATGCACGGTCTCGCCGTTGAATTCCAGGCTGTACTGGACGCGACCGCGACCGTCCTGCCCAAAGCCGGTGGGGTCGTAGATTGGCAGGATGTGGTCGTCGTAGGGTTTGACTTCCCAGGCAAACCCGTCCTTCGCCTGGGCCGGCGTGATGGTGACTGGCTCCTGCAATCCGGCGCCTGGAATCGGGTTGTCACCGCTGCGGCCACCCCAGGCGGTCCACGACATGTTCACCACGCCGCCTGAAGGCAGGTATTTATCAAGCGGACCGACAGACACCTTGAAGGCGGGGTCGCCGGCCGGATTTTGCGAGTCTTCCCAAAGCGAGTCGCAGTTGAGCCAGCCTCTAGTGGACGTCCGTTCGAACGCGGCAGGGGCGAGTACGATGGTTACGGCGTCAACATCGACCAAGGCGCTGATCGAGCGTCGTTCGTTGCCGGCCCCCGTTGGCTTGCGAATGGTGTAGTGCACCGGCAGTGCGGCGTTATTGCCCGCCGCCTCGATATAGGTCCAGGGGATGCTCACCTCGATTTCTGGGTCAGCGTTGGTATCGACGGTGTGCTGGGCCTCGGGCACCTGTGTGCCGTTCCAGTAAAACTCCACCAGTTCATCATCCTTGGCATTTTCATAGAGCGTGAACGTGAGCTTGGCAGGTTGGCCTGCGTCGCTGCGGTCCAGCACGTTGGGGGTTTTCGACACCGCACCCTGGACCTCGGGGGCCAGCAGACCAGGGTGAACCGGATTTGGCCAATCAGGGTCGGGGTCGACGGGGCCGGCGACCGAGAAGTCGACATCCACTTCGATACTGTTCGGGCCATAGGGTACTCGATGGCGCAGAATCCGATAGCTGACCGGGGTTGCTACCACAGCGTCGGCAGCGCCATAGGCCAAGCGCAGGTTGTCAGCAGGTATGGAAATGGACACGGGGAATTCGCGTGAGCCAATTTGTTCGACAATTGCTTCGCTAGTTCCCCATGTCACTTCAACGTTGTCAGTGTTCAGATGATTGTCGAACTGCGGTATTTCTACGGTGACACCCGTTTGCGCATCGCCCAGGTCGATCAGGCCGTCTGCCGCCAGTGGCACTACCGGATCTTGCAGGTTGAGGGGTAATTCACCCAGGTTTACATCGACCTCGACGGGCAGCCCAATCATGCTGAGGTTGGTGGCTTTGTCTGCCAGCAGATAGGAAACATAGAACAGGCCATCGCCGAGTGCTTCTATCTTGTCCTTGGCAATCAGTAGTTCTCTATTGGCAGGTAGCGTGCCTTTGTCTATCGGCGTCGGTATTTGGCCTTCCTGAAGAGGCGTAGAGGTGTAAAAAAGCGCGTAGGTATCTTTCGCATCCTGCCCCTCATAGGCAGGAAGTGTAACTTTAAGGCCTGTTGGGTTTGCTGTGAAGAATGCATCGGTGATCAAATTGCCGGCCAACACTGCTTGTGCAGGAAAATCTCTGCCCCACGGCGGTGTTCTGTCAAAAATGAGACTGATGGCGTTGGAGTATTCGGGTGTGTCGTGGTTGTACCTATCGATACGGTATCGAAGTTGTCGCTTGCCATCAGATGGGTACTCTTCTTGAGGTATTTCAGCGGCTAGGGGGAAAGTTGTGTCAGCATCGCACTCATGGGCGATACCCACTTCCAGGAAATCACCTACATTACCCGAGCCGTCCACCCTCGCCATTTCCAGTTGCAGTACGTCGATATCGCCAAAGCCTGTTTCTGGCAGGTTATCCCACTCGTTGATGGAGACCGGCAAATCGGCATCGAGGGCATCCCTGTGCAGCGTGCCGTCAGCGGGATCTACGATATGTTCAACATGTGGATCATCCAATGCCAAGGGCTTGTGCGCAGCCAGTCTGGCAACACGTTGTTTTTGATAATCAAGACGTACCTTGGCTGCAAGCAGGCGTGCCGAGTCGTTGCTCATACAGATTGCTCCCACACATTGGTCGATAAGGGTAACGGGCCATGCCGGGAAGTCGGGTTGGCGCGATACCGGTTGTTGGTGAGATCAGGCTAGCGTGGCGTGGAAGTAGCGGATACTGGTAAAAATGCTAGGTGAGAGGAGAAGTTTGAGAGCGATATATAAAAACCCCGACAGGTACAGTTGTAGTTTCTTGGCTACGAACGTCCTGGCGGGGCGAGCTAGTTTGCTGAGTTGTTAACGTTATAAAATGGGACTAGGAGGGCACACTCGCTCTTGGTGGGGAATTGGGCGCCGCACGGTGAAGGAATCTGTCATATTGAACGTTGTTGCGACGTGAATTTGCGCGGAGCAGATTCTGGTTGCCTGGTTTCGGATTTGGAGGTGGGGGCGGATTTCTATTTTGTATGTTGTTACCTAGCGTCCACCCCGCAATGCGTGAATTACGATTGCTGAACGCCTTCCAAGCCGCACCGCCAAGTGACCGCACTCCATTCGCAAACCCCACGCCAACACTCGCCAGGGCCAGGTACTGCGCCAAATTTGCCGCCTGCTCATTGTTGCCAGCGGCCGCGACTGTCTGTGCTACCGTACTGGCAAGTGCCAGCGCCGCAGTAGCCGTGCTCATGATCGCTCCTGTAATCGTGGTGCCGGCAGCTTGGGCCAGGAAGAACCCCACCACGCCGGCGGATTTGCCCGCAGCAACGGTTGCGGCTGCCGATGTCACTGCAGCGGCCGCCGCTGGGCCTAACGCGCCCACTGCGGCCAGCGATGCGCCTGCGGTGAGCACGGCGGCAATGGTGGCTACTACTCCAATGCCCACCCACATCCACGTCATCCAGCCGCCGCCGCTGCCCCCGCGTCCCAGCCAGTTTGGATCATCCTCGTCGGGGCGCCGTGGCCTGCCGCCGCCCCCCGACGCTGTCATGCCGGTGGGGTCGCGCAGGGCAATCGGGTTGTTCAGGCAGTAGCTGTAGGGGTTCAACTCGCCGGTTTCGAACACGCTACGGGGGTCGGGGCTGTTGAAACGCCTGAGCCCAGGGTTGTAGGCGCGCACACCGCGCCCCAGCATGTACCAGTCACTGCCCTCATCCAGCGCTTCACCGTTGAAGCCCAGGTGGCTGTGCAGGGGCACGGTGGTGTGCCGCTGGCCGTAAGCGCTGTAGCGGATGTCGCGAACCTCGCCGGCGTCGCATTCGGCAATCACACTGTAGCTTGCATCGGTCTGCAGCAACAGCGTTCTGGCGGGTGACTCGCTTTGCTGGGCCAGCGGCATATCGGCATGGAAGCTGAAACGCGTACACATGCCGTCCTGGATGGCCAGGCTAAGGCGGTTCTCATCGAACCAAAGCTGCCTCGGCGGGGCACTGCCTGCCTGGCTGGTCAGTATTTGCCCTTCACCGTCGTATTGGTATAGGTTTTGGCCATCAACCTGCAGCAAGCGGCTTTCTTCGTCGTATTCCAATGGCCGGCCGCGCTGGTCCACCGTCAGGTTGCCGTTTTGGTCATGGCTGAACGTCAATATTTGCGGCGAGGTGCCGGGGATGGTAAGTGTCAGTTTATCCAGCAGGAAACGGTCATCCTCTTTGTAGGTATACGCCGCCATTTCGGTGGAACCGTCTTCGAAAGTGGTCAGGCAATTACGGATGTTGTCGATGCTGTCGTAACGGAAAACCTGCTTGCGGGTTTTGCGTTTGGCCTCGTCCTCGGGTAGCTGGCTGCCGCTGTATTCGACGATGCTGAGCCTGCCCCGCGGGTCGTAGGTAAACGTCTCCATTAGCGCCACGACGTTCCCGTCACGCAACACACGGTTGTCGAGCAGGTTGTCCTTGCCCCACGTCTGCAGCAATGTACGTACCGCCCTCTGGTCGAGGCGCTGGGTGCGGTTACATTCACGGCCGTGGTCGTCGTACCCAAGGGACGTGGTCAGCGTGCTGCCGTTACCTGTGTCGGTGCTGGTGACGGTCATCAGCCTGCCCAGGTCGTTGTACGCGAACGTTGCATGCAGGTTACCCTCGCGGGTGGACTCCAGGCGGCCCCGTTCATCGTACTCGTGCTCGGCGGTCATGCCCCCGGCATCCGTGCGCGACTTCAAGCGGTTGTAGAACGTGCTGACATAGCCTACCGTGCGCTGCGCCTCACCGGGTTTGTCCAGGGTTTCGCCGATCAACTGATCATGCACGTTGTACTGGTAAACACGGTTGCCATTGGCACCCCGTGATTCTTTCATCATGGCCGTGACCGGGTCATAGACGAACTCGGTCTCCGACTTGTTCACGCTGTGGTGGGTGGGGGAGGGTGACAGAGCCAGGTTGTACTGATAATTGATGGTATCGCCTGCGCCGGTGACCCTGGCCTTCGGCACCGATTGGCCAGGTTCATATTCGAGGCCTTCGGTGCGTTTGCCGATGGTGAGCGAAGTCACCTTGCCCACGCCGTTGTAGCACTGCCTGCCCACCTCGAAGGGCGGCTGCGACCCGGCGCTGGAGATCGCCGTGATCGAGGTTGCCCACTCGCCGTCCGTATGGGGCGCATAGCAATGCTCGACGCGGGTATCGTCTGGCAGCACGCTGGCAATCATGCGCCCGAACGCGTCGTATTCGAATGCGGTCTTGTGGTTGCGTTCATCGACCTTGCCCACACATTGCCCGAGGCCGTCGTAGGCCATGGTCTGCTCCGCCTCGACAACATCTTCCAGGCTCAGCCGCTCGACCCGCACGGGTTTCTCGAACGCATTGCTCCAGGTCCTGACCTTTTCACTTTTCAGCGTTTGTTGCGCGACCTGCAACCACGTTGTCTTGCAGATGTTCTTGTGTGCATCTTCTTCGGTGGGGTCAAAAAGCACATGCTCCTGTACGTTATCGCCGCGGATCACCACATTGCGCGCTTCCCAACTGTCGTACAGGTATCTCTGCGACAGGAATTGCACGTGGGTGGGGTAGGGTTGTGCATTCAGCCAGTCGTACTGGCGCTCTTCCACTTCCCGGCCCCTGGCGTCGTGCAGCAGCTCCTTGACCAGGAACAGGCGTCTTGGCGTTTGTGGGTCTACATGGCTGGCCAACGCCTGGTGTTCGCGGCCCAATCCGTCGTACCGGGTTTCGGTAACCACGGCTGTGGGCGAGGTGAAGCGTTGGTAGGCCTGATCCTGCTCTTGCGCACACAGGACGTATTCATTACTGCGCACGGCTTCGCTGTCGTCCCCTCCGGCAACAATTTCATAGACGGGGCGCCGCAGCTTGTCGAGTACGGTGCGGCGCTCAACCTGGTCTTCGTCGATGTTCTGTAGCAGTTCACCCGACAGCAGCGAATGGCCTTCGCTGGTCTGCAGGCTCGTGTTGTCATGGCCTACCGTGGTCAACACAGTTTTGAAAACACTAACCGAAGGCAAGTCATGCAAGCGCTCGTCACGCATCTGGCTCCATTCGAGCGTGTCGAACTGGTAGGCGTATTCGACAACTGTCTCCAGCATTGGCGGCTGGTCGGGTTCGTCGCCAGCCGGGTTGGGGAAGCCAACGACGCGCTTCTTCAGGCGCCCATGCTGCAAAGGCTTTCCCGGCACGGGGTTTTCGCCTTCCTGCTCGTGATAGTCATAGGTGGTAACTTTGAGTGTGCTGTCGCCGCTCGTCAGCGTTTCGCTTGCAAGGCCGCACCAGTTCTCCTGCCGGGTTGCTTCACTGCTGCTGGCCAGCACTTTGATTGCCTTGTAACGGTACGTGGTGACCACCGTCGGGGCGCCTCCCGGGTGCCCGGCCGCAGGCGTCACGGTTTTCGTATGCAGGTCACATACGAACCTTTCAGCGTTGCCAGGGTAGCCGTCGTCTCCGTTCCGGTACCAACGGGAGGTTTCCACAATGCCATTAGCTGCTTTTTGCGTCAGCACATTGCCGAAGTCGTCGTATGTGGTGGTGACTTCTTCTTCACGCTGGCGACTGCTGTCGAGCAGACGCCAGCGGGTTTGCACCTTGACTGGAAGCTGGCAGGCGTTGACCTGTTCTTCGAAGCGCCCGGCCCTCAGGTCATACGAAATGGTTTTCTCTTCGATGTTGTTGCCGATGACCTCGGTTTTATCGGCATTCAACCTGCTGCCGCGATACACGGCCTCACGTGTGTTCAGATGAAACTTGTTGAATTCGCGCACGGTGCTGCGCACCGGTTTGTCATCGACCCAGAGCGTCTCGGTGGTGGCGTAGTCATAGTCCATCGCCTGGCGGAACAGGTTGTCCAGGCCGTCGTCGCGCCAGTCCAGCCTTACGTTGCCCCCCAGGAAATTATGGCCGTTGCTGGAGTAGGTGTAACGCGTGTCGATCGCCGGTTGCCCATGGCCCGGGTGTTGTACGTGCCGGGTCACCCGCGGCAACGGAGCAACGCCCGAACCGATCGGGAACTGGTGGCCGCCATCACCGTAGGCAATCTCCTCCAAACCGCCTGCAGGGGTGCGGACCGTACTGATGCAGTCTACGTTTCGCACGCGGTCATAGGTGAAGCGCCAGCTTGCCAGGTTCTCGGTGGGCAGTTCGATGCGGTCTACCCGGTTGTTGGTACCCAATACCATGGTGTAGGTGGCGCTGCCAGCGTCCGAGGGCAAGGTCAGCCCGACCCGGTTGTCGGTGCGACTCACGTCCAGCAGGGTGACACCCCGCATGTCGGTGATCTTGGTCAACATCGGGAAGCCGGCATGAAGGCCGTACTCCAGGTCAAGCCAGTGCCCCTGACGGCTGAAGATACGGGTCGCCACAGCCCTGGCCTGTGCGCCCGAGCCTTTTGGTTCGAGCACCTCCACCATGCCGGAACGGTGCACTACCCGCCAGCGGTTCTCAGCGTCCTCGTAAAGATGGAACGTGTCGATTTTCTTTTCCGACATTGTCAACTGGTCACCGCCGACGCGGCCATCGGCTTTGAAGGTTTCGCCGTTGGCCAGTGAAATGATTCGGCGTCCGCGGGCGGGGTCGAACTCGGTGGTCGGCAAGCTCCAGCCGCTGCCATAACCACGGTCGTGCGGGTTCAATGGGCTGTAGCGTAAATACAGGTCGATTTCAGGCGCCAGCAGGTCACTGCCGTTAAACGCGGAAAGCTCAACGCGGAAGGTATAGAGCCCTGTGCGCGGGTCTACACCATTTTGTATGTGGTTAAAAAAGTTGAATGCATTGGAACTGATGCTGGATTCGGTCGCCATGAGGTGCGCTCCGGAGGCTGTAGGGTACGGAATTTCATGAGCTTGGGTCCCCACACTAACAAACGCCGCCGCCGCCGCCACCTGTTAAAAGTGCTAGTTCCGGCCGTGCCGGCACAGGTGTACAAAGTCCCCATCGTGGTCGGCAAGCGAAGCAAGTACCGATTAAACAGCTACTAAGGGGATAAGCAAATGGACGACGTTTGCAAAAGTCAGGTTTTTCAAAAGGGCGCCGATGAAGCCGCAACGGCAGCGCTACCGGCACCCACTATTCCGCTGCTGGACGGTGACTCGCTGGACCTTGACAAACTGGGGTCTGAAGATCTCAAGACTTATATAAATTATCCGGGCCTGGCCCTGGGCCATGTGATATCGGCGCGTTTTTTTGGGTGTGGTGCAGCCGGTGAGATATTTGATCGGGACCCAACGGCACAGGTGGTGGAAAGGTTGGAGCCTGACGGCAGTTTCCTGGTCGAGGTAGACAATGCCCTGTTAAAAGGCCTGGATAAAGGGGTCGCTTTCTACTCGTATGCTGTTATCTCTCGTTTCAAAGAGGCATCCACGTTGCGTCACGTGGAGGAAACCTCTACCCGGTTGTTATTTTATATTAACAAGCAGGTTGAGCCCGCATTGTCGGTGCCATTGCCACACTTTGTGGACAGTGATGGGCTTGAAATTGATTTGTCGCGAGTGACGGGGGATGGTCAGGTCATTACCTCCAATTATCCATTCATGGCGGTGAATGACAAAGTGGTGCTTTCATGGAAAGACGAATATGGTTATTCAGAGACTTTCACAAAACCGCTAATTAAGGAAGATTTGGACGAACCTCTGGTGTGGCGGATTGATTCGGCCAATTTGCTGATGGCTGGCGCCTGGTGCGAACTGGCGTATTCCATCCAGTATGAGAGCGGTGGGGAAAGCCATTCACCTGTGCAGCGCTTCGCTATCGTAACCAGTGGGAGCGGGCAATTACCCAGCCTGCCGGCACCTGAAGTACCTGGCCACAGTGGCGGCATGCTCGACCCAAGCCAGTACCTGCAGGGGTTGCCGGTGACGGTGGAAGACTATGGTGCGCAGGTCGGGGATGAATTGTTGCTGACAGCCGCCGGTAAGCGAGCTAGCCTCGCCACGCTTCGCGTTGATAGTTCGATAATGGACAGTGGTCGCTTGCATTTCAAGGTGCCGGCTGATTGGTTGCAGCAGCATGTGGGGGAGCCAGTAAAACTGACCTGGCAATGGGCCCGGCTGGGCGCGGCTGCGGACTCCCTGCCATTGGATCTGGTGTTGCGTAAACCGCTGGATCTGAAGGTTCCATTTGTTGAAAACGCCACATCGAAGGATCCGGAGAATGATGAGGAAGTGGACCCGGACATGGTGCAGTTCGGCTTCATGTTCCCTGACCGGCTCAGGCAGGGGGCTTATGCCCAAGTGCCTGTTGAGTCAGACACAGGTAACGGCAAGATTACCATGCATTGGGAAGGGTTTGGTACAACCGGGAAGTACAGCACAGACACGCCTACCGCTGGAAATAATTTAAGGTTCCAAATTCCTAGCACCGCAGTGCCTGCAAACTTCGGCAGACGCGTCAAAGTGTTCTACACGGTAGAAGACGCTGAGGGTGTAACACAGCCGTCACCTGCGTATGGCCTTAAAGTTGAAAAACTGACGGCCACTGATTTTGAAGCCGTTCAGTGTCCGCACTATCCGACGGGAAATATTTCGCTATCAAGGGTTACGACAAGCGTCACGTTTGAGTTGAGTTCAAATAGTTGGCGCTTCTTCGCGGTCGGGCAACAAGTGCGTGTTTATGTAAAAGGCAGGGCAAAGCCTGGCGGGCCGTCACTGCCGGACGAAGTGATTCGGGATGATGTGCCGGTTTCTGAAGATGAATGGTTCAATGACGAGTTGAAGATGGACCTGGGCAAGGCCTATCTGGAAAAGCTTGAACTCAATACGGCTTTCAATGTGTACGTGGAAGTCAGCTTCGATGAAGGCGTCACGTTCGTGCCAGGCAAGTCGGCAGAGTTTAATTTAGTACCCTGATGCTGGTAATCACTGCGTGTGTCTGTCGCGAATAGGCGCGGCGTACCGCGGTGGGTGATGATAAATATTACGAGGGTGACGAAATGGCAGAGTATAACTTTAGTGAATTATATGCGTGGTTAAAAGAACAACCGCGCGCCCTGGGTTGGGGGATGATTTCCTTCATGGACCGGAAGAAGTTGAACCTTCTTCTGCTGCAGGCTTACATACAGCGCTTCAAAACCAGCGCTTACCTGCCACCGATCACCGGGAGTATTCCAAATGGCGATGACCGGCGCTTTGCGCTGAACCAGTTCACACTGGATTGGCCACGGTTAGGCTTTGCGGGCATGCAGGCCAATGACTCCAAAGCGGGTTTGACGATGCAGGTCATGTCGGGCACACAGCTGGGTTTGCGCTTGAGTGGAGCGGACTGGCACGTGCGGGAAATCCGCGAAACCAGCCCGCTGCAAGGGCCCGAACTTAGCTTGGACCTGCTGCTTGCCAATGTACCTGGCGTGGTTGGCAAAGAGGGGCGTGTGCGACTCGACCTGAAAGAAAGTTCAGACTTCAAGTTGGAAGTGTCCAGCGACGCTGGCGAGCAAAGGCTGGTGGGGGAGTACTTCAAGCAAAAGTTCGAGGCTTTGCCGGATGCACAGCGTGTATTTCCGCTTGGCCAGATCGAAGCAGGCGGCAACCCGTTGCTGCGAGCCACATCATTTGCCCTGCGCACCCAGGCACGCGAGCGTGACCCGGAAGATGACGAGGGGGCGGTACTCGCGCTGCTGTGCTACGAGGGAGATGATCAAGGGAATATACCCGGGCGTGATTTTCGTTACCTGATTCCCAAAGACAAGGCGTATGACGCTACGGTGCTGTTTGAACCCACGCGAATCATGCTGGCGCAGCTGCTTGAGTCCTTGAAGGGGGTTGTAAACGACGTCGAGTTCAGGCTGGTTCGCGACGACAAGGGCAAGCTGATAGGGGCCATTGCTTCGCGTGGGGAAATGGTGATCCCCGAACAGGAACTGACCCATGAGTTCGACACCGATGCTGACGATTTTGGGCGTTCCCGCCACATGACATTGAAGTTCAAGGTGTTTGAGATTGTCTTGGAAATGACCGACGCATTCGAAGTGTCGATAAATGGCCAGGATGTTGAGGTCACGTGGGAGGTTACAGGTGTCATGGCCGTTGAGCCATTGGATCTGGATGATGATACGGGGCAGGTAGGAAGGACTATACGCACGTACATGGACTCTTCAGATTTTTACAAGCGCACTGAGGATGATTTTAAATATGTCTTCAAGAGTTTGTATGAACTTGAGGATGTTGAAGGCGGTATTTTGAAGTCCAAGGGTATCGAAATGCTGGAGTACAAGGCGCCCGCCCCAAAGATTGGGGAAATCAAACCGCCTTCGGTACCCCCGCTTGATCCAATAGAAGCGTACATCATAGCTGCTTTGTTTTTCTGGCTGCTTCTGCCGATGATAGCCGTCATGATTATGCTGGAGGGCCTTCTCAGAGCAACTGGAGAAACCGAATTTCCCAGTGTTGAGTCAATCTTGCGCGATGCGTTTGAGAAAAACTTCCAGTTCTCCCATTCCCTCAAGGAATTGGTCGATGAAACGATCAAACTCTACTTCGGCAATGCCCTGATCGGCCAGGATCAGTTCGCACCGCGTGAAATCGCCCTCTTTGGTGCTGTGAACCCGGCAGCCACCGCCTTTGCCGTCGACCCTATGGAGCATACCTTGGCGGTGGCAAGCTCACCGAAACAGTTCAATACGGTCCCGGCGCACCCCGGCAAGCTACGTTGGACATGCGAGCCCGTGCTGGCCACTGTAGCAAGCGATCAGATAGGCGACATCAACCCGGATACGGGCCTTTATACCCCGCCTCGTGGGCAGGATTTTGATGGGGCGTTTGTACGGGTGCGCGTCCACGCAGAGCACAAGGACACCGGTTTTAAAAGTTCAGCGTTGATCACCGTGGTGAAATCCCGCGTGCAGATCAATCCGTTGGCTTATGTGACGCAGGTAAACGGCACTGTCGATTTGCAAGCCGGTTACCTTGGCGATGCCAACAACTTGAGATGGGCAGATCCCGCGTATGGAAAAGTGAACGCAAGTGGCAAAAGCGCGGTGTACACCGCCCCGGCGAACATGCCTCCCCTTGACCCGGCCTACCCTGATGAACTTGCCGCCTTTACCGTCGACGAAATTGTGCTGAGCGAAGCCGGGGCAAACGGTTCGGGTCATACCGCATTGGTTATCACCGAGAGCGCCATCAAACAACCGATGCAACTTCTACGGGAAGTTGATCCTGTCGCTGGCACGGTGAAGTTGACAGCCGTAATCAACGGCAGGGAGCAAGATCCTGCAAAGATCCAATGGGAGGTAAAGTACGGCTCGGGTGCTGTTGACCCCGCCACGGGTGTGTATACCCACGATACATCCAGCAGCGATCAATTTGCCCTGATTACGGCAACGTTCGACACCCAGATCATTGGCATCTTCGACGGTTATGCACTGCAAACCCTGCCCCCGGCGAGGCTGGAAGATGCAGTGCAGGGGGTGGGTGCATTTGAGGTGCAGAAACATCCAGAGGGAGTGAAGTCATGAGCCAGAACAAACCCGTGTTACTGAGTGACTGGCTGCCCACCAACCCGGACCTGTTGAATTGGGACAGCATCACAGGCCTGTCGCTGGCGGGTGGTAATACCGCGCTAAGGCAAACCCATGCAATCCATTTGAGCCAGGGGCATGAAATAGAGGGTGTTTCGGGCCAGCTTGAAATGGCCATGAGCGATATTGTTTATCACTTTGCGGGTTATCAGTTGTCGGGGCCGCAAGTGGACATTTCACGCGTGGCCTACGAAAGCGCCAGGCTGGACATGGTCGCCAATCTGTACGGTGGAACCCTCGTCGAAACTGAAGACACCTACAAGGTGCGCAGCCTTTCCGAGCATGACCCGCTGCTGGGCCTTGAACTGAGGCAACAGGTTCGCGCCGATTTCAAGGATGGCGCGTTGGTGCTGGATATGTCCAAGGGCGAAAACATGCGCCTGGCCGTGAGCGATGAGGAAAGCGTACGGGGGCAGGCGGGTGAGTGGTTGCGCGAGCAACTACCCGCAGAGGCCGAAAAACTCGATTACGTCATGGTCAAAGGTGTGCCGGGGCAGGCGGAACTGGAGTTGAAAACCGCCTACCTTGGCACCCAAGCCGATGCTCAAGGCAAGGGCGATACGTTGGTGGTATTTGCCTCTTCGCAATACGGTAGTTCAGGTAACTTCCCGAATGCGAATGGCGATTTCCCCAGGCTCTTGCCAGACACCCACCTGCCTGATGCTGCGCTGCAGTTGATCAGTTCACGTCTGATGCATCGCAATGCCTTCCTGCCAGGCTTCACCCAGCTGCTTGAGGAGGGAAGCTTCAGCCATCGCATGGAAGATGGACGGCTGGTAGAAGTGGTTGCCGACGCAGGCACGTTGCGGATACCCGCTACCACTTACCAAAGCAGTGGGTTCACCTTTACCGGTGAGGCCTTCCGCCTGGACGCGGCAGGTGGGTTCCAGGCCACGTTCGAGCGGGACATGGCCACCCAGCACTGGAACGCTGAGTGCACGGTCAGTTTCAACTGTCTGCCCCACGGTGCCGATGTGCCGAATGAATATACGGCAGATTTCAGGGTGTCCTTACACCATCGCTTCTACTTGCTGGCCTCCGCCGAGGCCGGCCAGGGCTGGCTGGAAGGGCAGTTTTTCTCGCCTTGGCCTGAAGCACAAGAAGCACATGTGCTGCGTGGCCTGCCCGAGGGTGATGAGAACGCAGAGCTCAGGTCGCAGGCAGAAGATTTTGCCGCTTACGCAGTGAAGCGGGCCATATTGCTGGCCATTGCACAAAAACTCGACGCTGAGGCACCGGAGCGCTGGGTGGGTGCGCTGGCGTTCGGGGCTGCCCATAAAATTCAGCCCGAGCCTGCCGGCCTGGCGTTTCCGGGGGCCTTGTCGGTACCGGGGGTGCTGGGGAGCGATGCCGGGTTTGTCATTCGTGACGATGCTGTGAACATGCCTGCGGGTGGCTTTCATGAGTTCAACGTTGATAACCCGCAAAACCAGACGCTGACCTGGATGGCCGAAGCCCTCCCCGGTGGGCCCTCGCATCCTGGCACTTTTGACGATGGCAAATACCGGGCACCGCCCGCGCACACCCTGGAACGGCGTTCGGGCCAGGTGCTGGTGGTCGCCTCCAATGAAGCGGGGCAGCGCAGCGTTGCCATCGTCACGGTGGTGCGTCAGGCATTGTCGGCCAACCCGTACATCACCGTGATGCAAGCCGGCACGCAGCGCCTGCTGAGGGCTGGCGTGCTGGACGGTGCGTCACTTGATGCCAAGCCTTTGAAATGGACGATGGTCAATCACGACCCCGCCCACAGCGGTGAACAGGAAGAACAGGACCAGGGGCGGCGTTGCCTTTATACGGCCAAGGCCGCCGACCCTGGCAAGCACGATACCTACTGGTTGGAATCGTTCGAGGTGGAGCTTGAAGAGCCCTCTGCAAAACAGAGCGTGCATGTGCTTGTCACCCAGAGACCTCCGGGGATGGTTGTGGCGTTGGCCGAGGAAGCCAAGGCCGATGGCAAGCTGCAGTTCGTCGCCTATGTGAATGGCACACGGGTAGATGCCAAGTGGAGGCTGGGCGTGGGCACGGGGCAAATCGACCCCGACACTGGCCTTTATGAGCCTGCGCAGAGCGGTGCGCAATCCCCGGGCATTCTGGTTTTTGCAACCTTCGACTCAGGTGACTTCGGTGTGTTCGAAGGGCACCAGATCATGCCGTTGCAGGCCACCCGCTTTACCGGCTTGAGCCGCCAGATGCTGGCGCCGAAGGCTCGCTCGGTATGACCACCAGCGCTAATTTTCAGGAGAGTGTCATGTCTGTAAATCCTATCGAGCATGTGCTGGCGCGTATGGACAAGCGCAACATTACCCAAGGTTGGGGCGCCGTCGCGGCGTTCAGCCGCTCGCGCCTGAACGACCTGCTGCATGAACAGTACCGGCAGCGCCTGGGTACATTGAGTTTCCTGCCGCTGTTCAATGCCGACGTGTACCACCAGGACCATATCCGTACCCGAAGCGTGCTGCGCAAGATCGAGTTTGGCGCGCCGTTGCTGTCGTTTACCAATGCCTCGCTCACCGATTCCAGGGCGCAGCTTACCTTCCCCATCCTGGCGGGGGTCTACAGTGTGCAATCGCCACTTGCCGAGAACCTGCTGACGCGCTTCATCATCGATGAATCAATGGGTTACTCACTGGTGATTTCGGTTGAGCTTCGCCTGGTGACCGGTGAAGTCGACCGTCGCGGCAGGGTCACCCTGGACCTGGCCGAAGCGTCCGGGTTCAGCTGCAACCTGGCTGGCGAAGACCTGCACGTCAATGGCCTGATCGCTGCAGCCATGCAGGAACAGTTCGAACAGTTGCCCGCGCACCGGGGCCAGTTTGAACTCGGTATGCTTGACTTTTCGGGCTACTCGCCACTGTCGCCCACGCACTTTCGCATCCTGACGCAGCCGGCGCCAGGCGCCCAAACCCTGGGTGCAGCGAATTACGGTGACGGCGCGGTGCTGACGTTCATTCAACTGCGCGCTAACACGGGCCCGGGCAGGCTGCCTGAGCATTCATTCCCCTACCTGATTCCTGATGATCTCAACGACGATGGCAGTGAGCGCTACTCGGCGACCATGGTCGTGGACAAAGCCCTGCTTGAGCATGTGCGTGATGATCGGCTGGATGTGTTGGCATCGATACTGTTCGCCACGTCGCACAAGTTTGTCGAGCGGGAGCGGCATACACCACACGACCTTGCGGTATTTGGCAACATTGCAGCGGTCCCCCCCCTGTACAGCGTTGACCCGCAGACACAAACGGTGCGTGCGGGCGACTCGGTGAAATTTACCTTGCGCAACCAGGCAGGGCATGAAGTGCCTGCCACCCAATGGTCTGCCCAGAGTCGCCAGAGCCATGCGGCCGAGGGGGATGGCAAGATCGACAGCAACGGTATGTATCAGGCCGTCGGGGTCGAGGGCATCGGCCACCACAGCTTGACGATCGTGATTACGGCAGAACTTACCGTCGGTAACACTACCCATCGGGCGAGCGCGCAGGTGATCGTGCAGTTCGAGCAAGTGCAGGTGGCGCCGCGGGTGGGTGTGTTTGCCTCGCGTATACCCATGGCCCTGGGTGCCGCCATGCCGGTAGATGATATCGAGTGGTCTCTGCTTGGCACCGAGCGTGGTCAGCTTGCCCAGACCCACGGCAACCGCACCGTCTTCACCGCCGATAACGCTGCCAACCGGCGCCAGCTGAGTGTTCAGCAGGTGCAAGCCAAAGGGGGCCAGCAGCGTATGTCGGCGCTGGTCATGCTCAATGGCTTGCAGTCGATGGTCATTGACCCTGTGCGTGCCCAGGGCCTGGAGCCGGGCGAGGTGGTGACACTGGCGGAACGAGACCCGGCGTTGCTGCCTGGCGCACGTCGGCGCTGGCAGCTGATTGGGCCAGGTACGCTTGATGAAGCGGGTAACTACACAGCACCTTCGGGCGACGAACAGGGCACCAGCGTGGTGACCTGTGAGTTGGTGCAAAACGGCGTGGTGCTGGCTGCCGGCTACAGCCTGTTGGAGTTTGGTGAAGCAAAACTGGATGCGGAAGGCACCTGGCTCCGGTTGGTCAGCTACAAGATCAGTATACCGGGCGGGGGCGAGCAGGGCGCCAAGGGGGAATTGCTGAACAACGGCTTCCAGTCATTGCGCCTGCAAGCCGTTATCGAAACCGAAGCAGTAGACGGCAGGTTCTATCGGATCAGTGCGGATGAGCGCGCGAGCATCACCTTGAACAACTTGATCAGTAAACAGCGACTGGTTGCGCTCAATGATGATAACCCGAGCGGTGGCATAGAAAAGGGCTCCAATTTGATATGGGCTACCCGCAAAGTAGCAAACCGTTTCGAGCTGTCCTATGCACAATTGGCCGAGGGTGCCCAGCCAGCCAATGAAGAGGCCATTACCCGACAGGATATTTATCTTCACTGCGCCGAGCGGGCGGGGGGGGCGACAGAATTCTACAGTACGTTCCATGTCGATCTCGGAGGAACAGAGTCTTCCGATGATGGTAGCAATGGGGTGGGGACCAAGGTCGAAGTGATACCCAAGGCGCCCCCTAGCTTCGGCAATGAAAACTATACGCTGACGCGTGTACGTGTGGAGGGCGGAACGGGGGACCCGAACGACCCCGGTGACCCCGCTTTCGACCTTTGGTTAAGAACGCTGGATTATTGGGTGTTCAAGTTGGCGGGCAGCCGCTTCGAGACCGTCGAGTTTCTGGAGCAGCAGAGATCGGACCCGCACGTGAGCCAATCCGCAATACGTTGGGAGTCCGAGCACCGTAACGAGATCATGTTCAGTTTTACCGGTTCCATCTTCCGGGACAAATTGGCCAGGGACGACGAGAAGTGGCAAGCCGCGGATGTCAATGTTCAGTTTGACGATGACCTTGTCACCTTGATGGCCAGCCGCCCGGAACTTCGCACCCAAGTAAGTCTGACGAACTTTGAGGAAGGCAGCCTGGTAATCACTAATCATCGGGTGCCGGATTTCGCTTACAGGCCATCGGGCACAGCTGAGCGTGACCACCTTGCGCGCAATGTCGTGGTATTACTGCGTGACCAACAGGGTAATGCGCACTACCGGCGATTTGCCTATAGGCCAGCCGGCACTTCCGGTCATCGGCATTACATCGAACACAGCCTGTTCACGCCAGTGTGAAGTTTGTCTGCCGCCTTCCGCGGAGGGCGGCACTGTTCAAGAGCATTTGCCGGAGAGTTACCATGAAATTAAATAGGGTTGTTATACGCTTTGCCATGTCACTGGCCCTGCTTGCCGGGGGGGCTGCTTCGATTCATGCGCAGGAGAGTACCCCCCCTGCGACCACGAACACGGCGAGAATTTACTTTGCGGGTGGTAGGGGGGGCGAGCCTGACCAGAACACTTGTTCGTTTGAGGTTAAAGATGGGCAATATAAGTTTAACGGTGGCAGTAACAATGATTGTACCAATGATGATATGTATTGGTACCGAATTGATAATGCCCCTTCTGCTGCGCTGATTACCTTGCATGCTGAGGATGATTGCAGGCAAGGTGGTGATTGGTATTTTACAATCAGGACTTATATAAATCCGGTGACAGTCGGCTGGCAGAAGATTTCGGATCTTCAATATCTTAAGGCGGGGGATATTGTTACGCGTGGCATCATGTATGAAGAAGGGGCGTATAACAAAGGCGATGTGGGCGGAAAAATTTCCTGCGTGACCATCGACTATTGATGGCCCGGTGAGTCAAGGAGAATAATGATGTCGAATGATCGTTCAGTCCATTCCAATGCTTTCAATTTCATGAGCCACCTGACCGGCGGCGTCGATTCACGTACAGGCTTGTATACGTTTTCTGCCAACCTGCGCAGTATTACCGGCAACGATCAGTTGGGGCCCGAGTTCGACGTGCTGCTCCACTATAGCCCGCTCAATGTTGCTGACAGTGGCTATGGCAAAGGCTGGAATTTGCGCACCACCGAGTTCGACCCCGCCCGTGAGCGCCGGATCATTTCCCTGGCCAGCGGTGAAACGTTCAAAGTCGATGGCCGCGCCGGCACAAAACAGCTGACGATGTCGGAAAAGAAAATCGACACGTTTCATCTCTATGAAGAGGTGACCGACAGCCAGTGGCGCGTGGTACATCGCAACCTGAAGGTGGAGAATCTTGAGGTAAAAGGTACCGGCGACAGGGCCAGGGCCGTGCCAACCCGTATCTTCAGCCCGCAGGGGCATTGGCTGAACCTGGAGTACGGCACTTATGACCGCTTCCCGGTGCTGACCAAGATCACCGACATGCGTGGCGACACCCTGCTGGAGGTGGTTCGCGATGGCAACCGGGTCAAGCTGACGGTGCCAACGGATACCGACGGCGCCGTTTACACCATGGTGCTGGGCGCCGACAACCGTGTAGATCGTATCGAGCTGCCCACCGAGAACCTGGCCAGTTGGCGCTTTACCTATAGCCGCCAGCGAAATGTCGATTGCATCAGTGCGGTCCGCACCCCTACAGGCGGTTTCGAGGAAATTGCCTACCGTGATGGTGGCCACCTGTTCCCCACAGGGTCAGGTCTTGAACCGATGCCGCGGGTGACCCGTCATGTACAGCATCCAGGCCATGGGCAACCCGCGATCGATACGCGTTACACCTACTCCGCTGATGGGCACAATTTCCTGGGCGGCAACATACCGCTGGACTGGTTCAACGACGGGTTGGACAACCTGTTCCGCAAGGCTATCGACTATGACTATGGCACCACCGAGACCCTGTGGGTCGATGAGACACCTGTGCGCAGCGTCGTCCGGGCGTTCAACAAGTTTCACCTGCTCACGAGTGAAACCACGTATGTGGGTGAGGAGTTAAATGGTGGCAAAACCGAAGTCATCGGTAATCAGATCAAGGAGGTGAAGACGCAATACAACCTCAAGCCTGGGTTATTCAGGGAGCAGCCCAATTATTGCCAGTTGGTCCACGGCATCGAAACGCTGTGGTGGCTGAAAAGCAACCCTGCCAGTAACTTCAGACTGGCCGAAACCAGCACGTATGACGATCACGGCAACCTGCTGACCCACAAGGCTGTGACTGGCATTGAAGAAGCTTACGAATGGTATGGCGCACAAGCGCCGGGTTTCCCGGGCCATGAGGAAGGCTTTGTTACCTACCTGAAGGTAAAAACGCAGAAACCCGCTCCCGGCAACCCCGGTACCGCGCCGGAGCGAACCACGCATTACACCTACCAGCAGTTGCCGACACTGACCAGTGCTCAGTCGCAGACCCAGCAGCAACACTGGCTGGAGGTGGATGTTGAAACCTATACCAGCGGCGCCAACACAAAAACCACACACCATGCGTTTGAGCAGGCGGTGGATGAAACAGCCGTTGCGGCTGAGCCGCTCCTGCACGGCCGGCTAAAGAGCCAGCTAACGCGCTTCCCGAACCCGAAGAAGGGGGAGCCAAACCAGCCGGAAACGCTCGACACCCTGATCGAGCACACCTACACCTTCGAGACGCTCACCTGGGACACAGCGAAGGCGCCGGGGCCGTTGGTCAAGGGTTCCATGCAAGTGCTACAGGACAAGCAGTTGCTGACCGGCTACGACGCCACCAGCAAGGAAATACGCGTGCAGCATTCGTTGGCAACGGGTGAAACGGTGCTCAACCGTGATGACACCAATACGGAAATCATGACCGTGTGGGATGCACTGCTGCGCGTCGAGCGGGAAATCGTCAGCCCGGGCAGGGATGAAGAGGCGCTGCGGCGCTATGAGTACCTGCTGAGCGACGCGGACCACGTTCAGGCTACCCAGACGCGGTACGATGTGAAGGGTGTGATGACCGTGGCCTATTTCGACGGCGCTTACCGTACCGTCAGGGAAGAGCGGGAAGACCCGGATCATGGCCTGGCAAAGGGCGATACCAAAGCCATCTACACGGCCAGTTTCGATGCGTGGGGCAGGCCGCTGGAAGAGACGGAAATCGACTGGCTCAAAGGCCGTGACTTGCACCTGACCAGCCAGTACCGGTACGACCAGTGGGGTGAACAATTGTGTGTCATCGGCCCTGATGGCGTAGCTGAGTTCGCGCAAACAAACCCTATCGGTGATGGCGAAACCGGCCCGATCAAGCGTGAGTGGCGGCAGAAGCTGCTTGACGACGCAGGCAATGAACTGGAAAACGGCGCCAAGACCGGGGTAACCGAGACCCAACTCAACCGTTTTGACTTGCCGGTTCAGGTTCGTCGCTGGGTGAAGAAGGAGCCAGCTGATGAAACGGAAACGGAACTCAAGAGCGAAGTGCTGACCGAGTACGATGGGTACGGCCGCAAACACAAGGAAGTGTCGGGGCTTGGTAGCGAATTTGAAAAGCAGATAGAAAAATTCACCTACGATGGGTTTGATCGCCTGCTGGCCCATGAACTGCGTGAAGGTGACGTGGTTCACAGAACCTTTGCCGCACACAGCGACAAGGATTTGCCAATCACCATTCGGGTGAACCAACTGGCACTGCTGGGTGAGCAGCACTTCAACGGCCTGGACCTGATGGACTGGTCGATCACCGGTGGTCGCAGGCAGGATTATCAATACAAGCCGGGTGAGCTAAAACCGCACAAGGTCATCACGCCAGTGGGCGAAATTGATTACGATTATCGCCCCTACCTGACCGAAGAACCTGTGCTGCGAACACTGGGCGGCAAACAGGCCAATTACGTATTCGATAAGCAGAATGCCCGCCTGGAAAGCTGTGACGAGGTGGGTGGGCAAGCATTTACCCGCACGTACTACAGTACGGGTGAAGTGCGCGTTGAAACCCGCGGCGAATACGACATGGAGTACGGCTACAGTTACCGTGGGCGCATGGAGTCGTACCGGGATGTGCTCAAGCAGACCCAGGTCAATCAATACGACAGCGTTGGCCGCCTTGATCTCACCACCCTGGGGGCGCTGTCGTGCAAATTCGAATACGACGATCTGGGCCGTACCGAGTCGTATGAAACAACAGAAGCAGCAAGCGGCAGCGCTCTTGCCAACTCGCTGAAAACCACGCTGCAGTACGACGACCTGGAACGCGAAGTTTCACGAACATTTACGTTCAGTAACGCGCCCGAGCAAGTACTGGCCCAACACTATGACGAATTTGACCGCATCGTTGAGCGCACGCTTTCGGAAGGTGGCACGGTGTTGCGTAAAGAGACGTACAAGTACGATACGCGCGGCAGGCTGACCACCTATACCTGTGAGGGCGAGCTATGCCCGGTCGACCCTTATGGCAAGCAGATAGCCAGCCAGGTGTTCCGCTTTGATCCGGTCGATAACATTCGGCAGGTGTTGACCCGGTTCGAGGGGGGGCAGAATATGGCGGTTTATCATTTTGAGAACACGGCGGACCCTGCTCAACTTTCACGCATTACCAATAACTTTGGCGACCCGTACCCAGCAGAAATCCCGCTTGATTACGATGATAATGGCAACCTGATACTCGATGATGCAGGTCGTAAACTGGAATATGACGCGCTCAACCGCCTGATCAAAGTAACGGACCTTGAAAAGGGGGAATGCCTGTACGGCTATGACCCGCAGAATATCCTGAGTTCGACTGACAGCGAGGCCTGATACTGAAGCGGACCAACGCCGCTCAGTCAAGCATTGTGGGGCTGCGAAGCGGCCCCAATTGCTTGTTTGCCAGGTTTTCAGCGATAGCGAAGGGTGAAGTTCAACGCGCCATTCGCTTCGCCAGCACGGACTGCGCTGGGCTCGTCGGTCTGGTAGAAGCGAGCGCCAAAGTTCAGTACGGTGGTGCCGTCCTGGATTGCTTGAAGGTCTTCTTCGCGTTGCAGCGGCAGGGGGGTGCCGTCGTCTTTCAGTACCTGGATGCCAACCCCTTCAGCCGTGGAGTCAGGGGTCAGCGTGAATACGCCGTCCAGCCCAGGTACGGGCACTGAACTTTTGGCGGGGTTGAGTTCGATCGTCGCCCTGGTCCTGCCCCCAGGGTCTGTCTTGCAGTTGCTCAGGGTAATGGTGAATGGCACGGTCGACGTTGTGGTGCCTTTGCCTGCGAAATGCGATTTGTCCCATGTCAGCAGGTCTACGGGGGTGTCGCTTATCGGGTCGCCGATGAGGCTGCACTGGGTTTGCAGGACATCGGCCTGCAACCGGTAGCGCAGTACCAGCCCCAAGCCTGTGGCGTCGAAACGCCCGGTGAACAGTTCAGTGTCGACCCGGTGCAGGCCGGGTGCGATATCCCCCGTCTTGACCAGGGTTACCTGGTTCCACAGCGTGCTCAGCCTGAATCCACCGAGCTGGTTGTTGGCCTGCATGGTCGAGCGCATTGGAATGAAGGGGTTGTGCGGGCCATTTTCGGGCATGAAGAAGGCAGGGTCCGAGCCATTGAAGGGGGCCTCAAGCCGGATGCGTGCGCCAACGCCGTCGATGTTGGTTTTCAGGATATACCCGTCAGACGGCTCGCCTTCCACTGGGGGAAGCGGGTCGGGAAAGATATCCCTGGCGTT
This sequence comes from Pseudomonas putida S13.1.2, assembly GCF_000498395.2. Lineage (NCBI taxonomy): Bacteria > Pseudomonadati > Pseudomonadota > Gammaproteobacteria > Pseudomonadales > Pseudomonadaceae > Pseudomonas > Pseudomonas putida. The sequence continues at coordinate 3,422,381 of NZ_CP010979.1, read as the reverse complement.
CATGTCGAAACGCCAGAGTACAGAACCATCGTTGTAGCAATGCAGTTCCGACCGAGGCATGGAAGGGGTGAACTCCCGTTGGTTGGGTGTGCCGATGGCGCTGCCGAGTTCGGCATTCAGGGGCACATGCATCACGCCGGTGAGTGTGCGCGTGATGGTCATCGGCTGGGTGCCTACGCTCCAGCTGCAGCGGTCGGCGGCGTGGGCCTGGTAGCTGCTGAGCAGGGCAATGGGCAGTGCCCAGGGCATGAGGCGTTTCATTGGTATTTCCTGGTAGAGCGCGCCCGCTGTGGGCGCGAGTTTCATGGCGCAGGGGCGCGGGTCAAGTCATTCGCAAGCCAGTGATTGCAGGCGATAACCTTGCTGTTGAGGAACCGATTGCGGGTCCAGCGTGAACCGGCAGCGGTTTTCCGACGCTTCGCCCCAGCGTGCTTCGAGCCGCTGCAGACCATCGGCTACCGACACCATGACGCGGCCTGCAGGGCCGACCATACCCAGCACATTGCCGTCGACGTCATGCAGCTGGCTGCCAAACGGCAATGGCTGCTGATCCTTGGTGGCAAGGGTGAGTACCACACGGTTGGCGCGGCGGGCCTCGAACCGGCTCTTGACGACTGCGCCGCGGCGAGGTACGGCATCGGCGGTGCCGTTGATGATTTCTACGTCCGGGTCCAGCTGGCCGGTGTCCAGCACCAGCTGGTTGAGCCGGTACGGGCGCAAGTGGGGAACCAGGGCGTAACCTTTCGCGTTGGTGCGAATGGCGCCGTGGTTCTTCAATCCCACGTCAGCGGTGTCGGGGACATGTACCAGGCCAATGGTTTCACCCAGGTAAGGCCCCAGTTCCATACCGTTGGCATGCAGCAACGCAGCCCCGCTCATGTTCAGCGACAGGCTGCGGTAGTCGTCCGCTGCTGACAGGCCGGCGCCGAAGGTTGCCTGTGGTGCCTGGTAGGCCAGGGCCAGGCCGGCACTTTGTTGCTGCTGCTCGTTGGATGCGAGCGTAGCGTTGTAACTCAGGCGGTCGACCTGGCTGTGCAAGCTTGCCCGCTGCGCGGTGCCGTGGGCGGCGTGTTGCAGGTCCAGGCTCAAGCTGCTGCTGCGGCCGAATTCCAGCGGGACCGATACGGTCAGGCCGAACTGGCGGTCACTGCCCGCAGCGTGTTGCGTCAGCGATTGCGAGCCATACAGGCTGTAGCTGACGCCGTTGTGCGACGTGTTGAAATTGAGCTGGAACTGGCGTTGGCTATCGCGGCGTTGCCAGTAATCCTGTTGTGACAGGGTAAGGCTGAGTGTGCTGCGTTGGCCAACACGCTGGTTGATCGAGCCTTCCACCCGGCTGCGCCGGCTGCCAAGGAACAGGCGGTCATTGCTGCGCTGGCTGATCCATTCGTCGAAATCCCGGTAACCTTGGGTCGAGTAGCGGTACCCGGCAAAGCGCAAATGGGTGCCGCTGTTAAAGGCTTTGCTGTACCTGGCGCTGTAGCTCATGCCCTGAAGCGTACGTTGCTCTATTGGCGTGATATCGCTGCGTGCATGGGTGACATCGAAAGATAGCGCCCCGATTGCCCCCAGATCCCGGGCAATGCCCATGGCGCCGGCGGTGTAACCCTCGCTGGCCATCAGGCCGCCATAAAGGGTGGCATTCCAGGACATGCCCTTGGCCACTGTCCCTTGCCAAAGCAGTGGGTTTTCAGCGCCATTGGCCGGATTGTAGCGGCCCAGCGTGGTGCTGTAGCGCCATACCCCAGGGCGTAGCAGGTTGGTGATGCTGGCATAGGGCTGGATGAAGCGCCTCACCTGGCCATCGGCTTCGGTGAGTACCACCTCCAGTTCGCCAGTGGCGCCCACGTTCAGGTCGTCGATCGCGTAGGGGCCAGGGCTGACGTAGGTTGAGTAGATCGGATAGCCGTTCTGCCACACTTCCAGTTTTGCGCGTGTCTGTGCCACGCCGCGCAGGGTAGGTGCATAACTGCGCATCGCATCGGGCAACATGTCGAAATCAGAGGCCAGGCGTACGCCGGTAACCGGCACGCTGCGAAATACATCGCTGCTGGTGAATGTTTCGCCTAAGGTGATGTTGCCCCAGGTGCCCGGCAAATCGTGCTGGGCATAGGTGTACGCACGGCTCCAGGTTTGCTGGCCCTCGTCATCGCGGCGCCAGGACTGGTTGCTGCGCAACCGCCAGCCGGCCAGGTTGATACCGCTGTTCAGGTACAGGTCCTGGGTGTTCTGGCTGCCGCGCCCGCGGCTGTCGCTTTGTTGCATGGAGGCCTGGTAACTGACGAAGGCAGCCGATATGCCGTTTTCCCAGCGCGCCGGGTCCACCTGGCCTGCCATGTCGCGGCGCAGGGCAATTTGCGGGATGGAAATGGCCAGCCGCAGTTGGCTTGCATCGAAGTCGACAAGTGCCCCTGGTACCAGGCGTGGCAGGTCCAGGCAGGCGTGTTCGAGTGCAGTGGGGTCGGCGATGGCATCCAGGCGCAGGCCCAGTTCGGCCATCAGGCTGGGGGCCAGGCAAGGCACCAATTGACTGCCGTTCGGGCTCAGCTCGAACTGCAACTCGTGCACGCCTGCCGGGCCAAGGTTGACCAGCAGTTGCACCGGATAGCGCCCGGGTGGCAGTTCCTTCTGGTCGGACAGCGCATGCAGGGCGTGGGTAACGTTCGCTCTTGGCTGCCCGGGGGACAGGTACAGGAAGCTGGCCTCGAACTCTGGGCCCGGCGCAGGGGCAGGGGTTGCCAGCGCCGTGCCAGTCGACAGGCAGATGGCCAGCGGGCAAACGAGGCGCAGGCGATAACGCCTGCACCCAGGGGGTTGCAGGATCATTGAGTGTCCTTTGGCGGTGGCCGTGAAGTCAGGTCATGGGGTGTCGTGCACGGGCAGGGTCAGCGGCTTGCTGCTACCGCCATGGTCATTGATCACGGTCACGATGGCCTGCAGGCCAACACCTTCGAAGCCGTTTGGCAGTGCAACCTCGAGCTGGGACATCGGCGCCATCATGTCGATGCCGGGTAGGGCTTTCTGCTGCTTGCCCTTGACCAGGTCCAGGCGATTGAAGGTGAAGTGGAAGGGCGTGGGATTGTGCACGGTAAGGTGTGGGCGACCGTTACGCAGGGTTGTGGTGAGGTGCAGTTCCTTTAGCCGCTTTTCCGGGTTGCCTTGAACCTGTGCCGGTCGGTAGAACAGCTTGATCCGGGTGCGCAAGGCAATGTTGAGCTGGTTTTTGGCATCGCCGCTTGCTTGGGGAATTTCCTGCAGGTTGAAAAAGAACAGCGATTCGCGGTCTTGTGGCAGATCGTTTGGCAGGCCGCTGATCTGCACCGACTGGTCCTTGCCGGCAGCAAGCCTGAACAGGGCCGGGGACGTCATGAACGGCACTGGCGTGGTGGTGTCGTCTGCCTGGGTATTGACCCAGGTCTGGGCGGCGAAGGGGCGTTGGCTGGGGTTGGCGATTACCACCGAGGCACTGCGTTGGGTGCTTTCGTAGATGATGCGCGTACTGCTGATGGTAAGGGCGGCGTGAGCGCTGTTCAGCAGGCAGGCCAGAAGCAGCAGGCAACCGCCCAGCAACGTCGAGGTGCGGGTGACGGGGAGCATGAAAAATGACCAGTGAAAGGGGCAAAGGAATCCAGGTACGCGAAGGCACCTGGACAGGGCATCAAGGCAGCGTGATGCTGAAGTTCACGTCTGCGTTGGCAGGACCTTCGGTCACCGAACCTGCTGTGCCGAGTCTTACATAGGAAGCATAAAACCTCACATCCGTTACGCCAGTGGAGGCCACGGGATACTCTTTGGACTCGGTACGCGGAGGGATAGATGCGTAAGCATCATCCTTTAGTTCCACTGCGAGGCCGCGGCTGCTATCGCGGATGGCATAGTACTGATTGCCTGGGCCTGCATCGCCGTTGAGAGAGTCAAAGGTGACCTTGGTGGTGTAGCCCGTAGGGATTGTGCAAGTGGCATCATCCGCATCAACCCGCAGCGCGAATGCAACGTCGGGGGTGGTAGCGTTTGCGGCGAAGTACTTGACGGAGTAGTTCTCGAGGTCAACCGCACCGATCGGCCCAGCGCCTGGTACGACAATTTCGATCGGGCAGGTAGTGCCGCCGTTGATGTTGCCTTTGAACAGAATCTGGCCTCGTTCATCAGCAAAAGCTGTGCTGCTTGCCAGGCCAAGGGCAAGCGCCATCAAAGTTTTTTTCATTATTCAATCCATACGTTTAAAGGTTGGCTAGCTGCGCGCAGGGCACGCGTGCTCCAAATTGCCAAGGCATCACTTGGAACGCCGCATAGCGTATGGACGGGAGGGCGAGGGGATGTAGGTCGAGGTGCTGCAGAAGGGGGGAAATTTCGACAGGCACCCGGCCAGCTGAAGGCCAGGTGCCTGTTCGGGTCAGTGACGCAGCGTCGAGCCGGCCGGGTTCAGCAACTGCTTTTCGGCGTGCCAGTCAAAAGGCTCATCGTTCTGCTCGGCCTCGTAACGGCGTTCTTCCAGTTGTTGGTAGAGGGCCAGTTCTTCGTCGGGCATGTAGTGCAGGCAGTCACCGCCAAAGAACCACAACAGGTCGCGGGGTACCAGGTGGGCAACCTGCGGGTAGCGCTGGATGACCTGGCAGATCAGGTCCTGGCCCAGGTACTGGCTTTCCAGCGGGTTTTGCGGCAACAGGGTCAGCAGTTCGTCGAAGCGTTCGAGAAACAGGGCGTGGCTTTCCTCCGGTACCTGCTCGGCTTCACCCAAGGCCACCAGGATGGTGCGCAGGTGGTGCAGCAGTTGCAGGTGGTATTCCAGGTGGGGGTTGGCCATGGGGTGGTCCTCGGGGTGGTCGAAACGGGCGCGGAGTATACGCCGGTTGGGGAAGGGGCCGCAAAACGGCCCCGGTTTCATCGCACCTTGCCCTGTTCCGGCAGCAGTTGCGCCTTGTCGAATGCATCCACATCGATCACGGCCCGGCGTGCCTGTTCCGCCGCATGCAACCGTTGCCCCTCGCCAGCTTGCAGTGAACCGCTCTCGACGGCCGCATCGATGGCCGACTGCCCAGGTGCTGGCTGTACCTTGCCCTCCTTGATTGCCTGATGCAGCACTGTGTGCAGTGGCGCAGCCTCGTGCAGAAGATCACAAGCCCGTTGCAGTGCCGCCACCGGGTCGCCCTCGGCTTGTGGCCTGAAGCACCCGGCAAGCAATTCCTCCAACGCCGGGTCGCCTTTGCTGCGGCCGATCAGCGCCGCCACTTCGGCATCCAGCTCATCGCTCGGCCCTGTATGACGGCGGCCGAAGGGGAACACCAACACGCGCAGTGCGCAACCGACAAACCGGTTGGGGAAGTTGTCGAGCAGCCGGTCCAGCGCCTTTTCCGCCTGGCCCAGGCTTTCTTCCATGGCCCAGCGCAGCAGGGGCTGCATGTGCTCGGGCGAGCCCAGGTCGTGGTAGCGCTTGAGCGCAGCGCTGGCCAGGTACAGGTAGCTGAGCACATCGCCCAGGCGCGCACTCAGGCGTTCGCGGCGCTTGAGCGCACCACCCAGCAGCAGCATCGACAGGTCGGCCAGCAGGGCGAAGGCGGCAGCCTGGCGATTGAGGGCACGGAAGTAACCTTGGCTCAAGGTGTCCCCAGGCACCGGTTCGAAGCGCCCGAGCCCCAGGTTGAAGACCAGCGTGCTGGCGGCGTTGCCGGCGGCGAACATGATGTGCTTCATCAGCAGGTCGTCGAATTCCTTCAGCGCCTGGTCACGGTCCTCACGCCCGGCCAGGGCCATTTCCCTGAGCACGAACGGGTGACAGCGGATGGCGCCCTGGCCGAAGATCATCAGGTTGCGCGAAAGGATGTTGGCGCCTTCGACCGTGATGAAGATCGGCGCCCCTTGCCAGTTGCGACCCAGGTAATTGTTGGGGCCCATGATGATGCCCTTGCCGCCGTGCACATCCATGGCGTGCTGGATGCATTCGCGGCCCCGCTCGGTCAGGTGGTACTTGAGAATTGCCGACAGTACCGAAGGCTTTTCGCCAAGGTCCACGGCCTTGGCGGTCAGCAGGCGGGCGCTGTCCATCAGCCAGGCGTTGCCGCCGATGCGTGCCAGCGATTCCTGGATGCCCTCGAAGGCCGCCAGCGGCACGTTGAACTGCTCGCGGATATTCGCGTACTGGCCGGTCACCAGGCTGGTGTACTTGGCGGCGCCGGTGCCGACTGCCGGCAGGGAAATCGAGCGGCCCACCGACAGGCAGTTCATCAGCATCATCCAGCCTTTGCCGAGCATGGCCTGGCCGCCGATGAGGAAGTCCAGCGGCACGAACACGTCCTTGCCGCTGTTGGGCCCGTTCATGAAAGCGGCGCCCAGCGGCAGGTGGCGTTTGCCGATTTCGACACCGGGGGTGTCGGTGGGGATCAGCGCAAGGCTGATGCCCAGTTCTTCCTCTTCGCCCAGCAGTTGGTCCGGGTCGTAGGCCTTGAAGGCCAGGCCCAGCAAGGTCGCGACCGGGCCCAGGGTGATGTAGCGCTTTTCCCAGTTCAGGCGCAGGCCCAGTACTTCTTCGCCGTTCCACTGGCCCTTGCAGATGATGCCGGTGTCGGGCATGGCCCCCGCGTCGGAGCCGGCCAGCGGGCCGGTCAGGGCAAAGCAGGGGATTTCGTCGCCGCGAGCCAGGCGTGGCAGGTAGTGGTTGCGTTGTTCGTCGGTGCCGTAGTGCAGCAACAGTTCGGCCGGGCCCAGGGAGTTGGGCACCATCACCGTGGAGGCCAGGTCGCCACTGCGGGTGGCCAGTTTCATCGCAACCTGCGAATGGGCGTAGGCAGAGAAGCCTTTGCCGCCGTATTCCTTGGGAATGATCAGCGCAAAGAAGCCATGCTGCTTGATGTGATCCCAGGCTTCGGGCGGCAGGTCCAGGTCCTGGCCTATCTGCCAGTCGCTGACCATGGCACACAGGTCTTCAGTGGGGCCGTCGATGAAGGCCTGTTCTTCTTCGCTCAGCTTCGGTGCCGGGTAGGCCAGTAAGGTGCGCCAGTCAGGGCGGCCGCTGAACAGTTCGCCATCCCACCACACTGTGCCTGCATCGATCGCTTCGCGCTCGGTTTGCGACATGGGCGGCAGGGTGCGCTGGAACCAGCTGAATACCGGGCCGGTGAACACCTTGCGGCGCCACTCCGGGAGCGCAACCAGGGCGATCTTCAAGGCCAGTACGATCCAGATCACAGCCAGAAGCCAGCCGGGCGCACTGCTGAAAATGCCCATGAGCAGCACATAGGCCGCCATGATGCCGAGAATCTGCAAGGGCGCCAGGCGCCGGTGCGTGAGGTACGCCGCGCCGATCACCAGCACCACCAACCACAACAGCAACATAATCGGTCCTCCTTGGAACCAGGGGGCTTGAGCCGTCCCAGACAGCTTAGACGCAATGCTGTGAACGGCAGCTTCAGAACAGTGACAGGGTGTGGCAGCGGGAGTTTCAGTTCATTTGTTCGTCTGTACCGGCCTCTTCGCGGGCATGCCCGCTCCCACAGGAATACCGGTGGCGTGAAGATTGTGGTGATCCTGTGGCAGCGGGCGTGCCCGCGAAAGGGCCGGTACAGGCGCCGAAGGTCTGGAGTAGACTGCACCACCACCGCATTTCATAAGGACGTTGCCATGCTGAAGATCTGGGGCCGCAAGAATTCGAGTAATGTGCGCAAGGCGCTATGGATGGCCCATGAGCTGGGCCTGGATTTCGAGTCCATCGACGCCGGCGGCGCCTTCGGCGTGGTCAACGAGCCGCACTACCGCGCCCGTAACCCCAATGGCCTGGTCCCCATGCTCGAAGACGGCGACCTGACCCTGTGGGAGTCCAACACCATCGTCCGCTACCTGTGCGCCGAGTACGGCGCAGAGCAGGGCTGGTACCTGGAAGACCCGCGCCAACGCGCCTTGGCCGACAAATGGATGGACTGGACCACCTCGTCCTTCGCCGCACCGTTCCGCCCGCTGTTCTGGGGCTTGCTGCGCACGTCGGAAGACCAGCGCGACTGGGTGGCGATCAACGCCGCGCACAAGCAGTGTGCCCAATTGCTGGCCATTGCCGATGAAACCCTGGCCACACAGCCCTACCTGTCCGGTGACCAGATCGGCATGGGCGACATCCCACTGGGTAGCTTCATCTATGCCTGGTTCGAAATGCCCATCGAACGCCCGGCCATGTACCATCTGGAAGCCTGGTATGAACGCCTGAAACAGCGCCCGGCCTACCAAGCCGCGGTGATGACCGCGCTCACTTGAACCTGCTTCGATAGTCATTATCAATAGATGTGACTGTACTTGTGCGGCCTGGCCTTGCACCATTGGCCGCACTCACTGCGCCAGTGACTTTACCTGGCGTGTCCTGCACCTTTTTTCGGTAAATGACCCGCTATGAGTTCCGCCCTGTCCATCCGACAGCTGACCAAGACCTACGGCAACGGCTTCCAGGCCCTCAAAGGCATCGACCTCGATGTTGCCGAAGGCGACTTCTTCGCCTTGCTCGGCCCCAACGGCGCCGGCAAATCCACCACCATCGGCATCCTCTCCACCCTGGTGAACAAGACCAGTGGCACGGTGAACGTGTTCGGCCATGACCTGGACCGTGAGCCCTCGGCACTCAAGCGCTGCCTGGGCGTGGTGCCGCAGGAATTCAACTTCAACCAGTTTGAGAAAACCTTCGACATCGTCGTGACCCAGGCCGGTTACTACGGCATACCGCCCAAGCTGGCCAAGGAGCGCGCCGAGCAGTACCTGACCCAGCTGGGCCTGTGGGACAAGCGTGATGTGCAGTCGCGTTCGTTGTCTGGCGGCATGAAGCGCCGTTTGATGATTGCCCGCGCGCTGATCCACGAGCCGCGCCTGCTGATCCTCGACGAGCCCACCGCCGGTGTGGACATCGAGCTGCGCCGCTCGATGTGGAGCTTTCTCACCGAGCTGAACCAGAAGGGCATCACCATCATCCTCACCACCCACTACCTGGAAGAGGCTGAGCAGCTGTGCCGCAACATCGGCATCATCGACCACGGCACCATCGTCGAGAACACCAGCATGCGCCAGTTGCTGGGCAAGCTGCATGTGGAAACCTTCGTGCTCGACATCAAGCAGGACCTGGCCAGCGCGCCGGTACTGCAAGGCTACCCGTGCCGGCTGCTGACCCCACACACCCTTGAGGTGCAAGTGGAAAAGGACATCGGCATCACCGCGCTGTTTGGGCAGCTGGCGCTGCAGAACATCGAGGTGCAGAGCCTGCGCAACAAGACCAACCGACTCGAGGAGCTGTTTGTGTCCCTGGTGGAAAAAAACCTGTCGAAGGTGGCCGTATGAGTGTGGAACTGCGCACCAACTGGGTCGCCCTGAACACCATCGTCTACCGCGAAGTGCGGCGCTTCTTGCGCATCTGGCCGCAAACCTTGCTGCCGCCTGCAATCACCATGGTGCTGTACTTCGTCATCTTCGGTAACCTGATCGGCCGGCAGATCGGCGACATGGGTGGTTTCACCTACATGCAGTACATCGTGCCGGGGCTGATCATGATGTCGGTGATCACCAACTCCTACGGCAACGTGGTGTCGAGCTTCTTCGGCAGCAAGTTCCAGCGCTCGATCGAAGAGCTGATGGTGTCACCGGTGTCGCCGCACACCATTCTCGTCGGCTATGTACTGGGCGGCGTGCTGCGCGGTTTGGCGGTTGGGGTGATCGTGACCATCCTGTCGATGTTCTTTACCGACCTGCAGGTGCACCACCTGGGTGTGACCGTGGTCGTGGTACTGCTGACGGCCACCATCTTCTCGCTGCTGGGCTTCGTCAACGCCGTGTTTGCACGCAATTTCGACGATATCTCGATCATTCCGACTTTTGTGCTGACGCCGCTGACTTACTTGGGCGGGGTGTTTTACTCGATCAACCTGCTGCCGCCGTTCTGGCAGACCGTGTCGCTGGCCAACCCGGTGCTGCACATGGTCAACTCGTTCCGCTACGGCATCCTAGGGGTGTCGGATATCAGCATTGGCACGGCGATCACCTTCATGCTGGTCGCCACTGCGGTGCTCTACACGTTGTGCATCCGCCTGCTGGTCAGTGGCCGCGGCATGCGTGCATGAGCCCTGTTGTGAACATCTGAGCTTGCGCCGGCGCCACTGCCGGCCAATCCACCAGCGCCAGTACAGCAGGGTGGTGAAGTAAGCAGCAATGCCCAGCACCACCCCGCACACAACCGAACCCAGCAGGAACGGCTGCCACACGGTGGCAAGCTGGTCGGTGATCCACTCGAAGGTCAGTGCGTCGGGCAGAGTGCGCGGCGGCACCTGCATCAGCCAGGCGCCGGTCATGTAGGTGACGAAGAACACCGGCGGCATGGTCAGCGGGTTGGTCAGCCACACCAGGCTCACGGCGATCGGCAGGTTGCCGCGGACCGGGATTGCCAGCGCCGCCGCCAGCAGCATCTGCATGGGGATGGGAATCAGCGCCGCAAACAGGCCCACGCCCATGGCCCGCGCCACCGAATGGCGGTTCAGGTGCCAGAGGTTGGGGTCGTGCAGCAGCTTGCCGAAAAAGCGTAACGACTTGTGTTCCCGAATGCTGGTCGGGTCCGGCATGTAGCGTTTGAAAATTCGGCGCGGCATGTAGGCTCCCGGAGCGTTGATCAGGGCAGTATGCCTTTAATCCAGCGCAGCCTCGTTTAGAGTTTGTGACAATTGTTGAGCAAGCATTGCCGGCAATTGAGCTATGCCTCAGGGGGTGATTTACCTTCTGGAGCTCTACCTCATGCGCACAGGGATGTTTGCGCTCGCGCTCGGGCTGTTGTGCCTGGGCCTTCTCCCCGCATTGCCATCGGTCGGCTGGCTGCTAGCGCTGGCGGCCTTTGCTGTCGTCAGCCTGTGTACCCGCGCCTGGCCGTTGGGCTGCTTTTTGCTGGGCCTGTGTTGGGCATGTTGGTCTGCTCAGCAGGCCGTGGATGATCGCCTGGCCGTCGGCCTGGATGGCCGCACCTTATGGCTGGAGGGGCGGGTAGTCGGCTTGCCGCCCCGAACGGCGCAGGGTGTTCGCTTCGAGCTGGAGGCGGCGCGCTCGCGGCGGGCCGAACTGCCGCAACGGCTGCAATTGAGCTGGTTTGACGGGCCGCCGCTACGGGCGGGCGAGCAGTGGCGGCTGGCGGTGACCTTGCAGCGCCCGGCCGGGCTGCTCAACCCACATGGGCCCGACCGGGAAGCGCAACTGCTGGCGCGGCGGGTGGGCGCCACCGGTACGGTAAAAGCCGGGCAACTGCTGGCGCCGGTAACCGGTGGTTGGCGCGATGTGCTGCGCCAGCGTTTGCTGGCGGTCGAAGCCAATGGCCGGCAGGCCGCGTTGGTGGCACTGGTGCTTGGCGACGGCACAGGGCTGGCCCGGGAGGACTGGCAGACGTTGCAGGCCACCGGCACGGTGCACCTGCTGGTGATCTCTGGCCAGCACATCGGCCTGGTGGCCGGTTTGCTGTATGGCCTGGTCGCCGGACTGGCGCGTTGGGGGCTGTGGCCCGCTCGGTTACCGTGGCTGCCCTGGGCGTGTGGCCTGGCCATGGCGGCGGCGCTGGCCTACGGCGGGCTGGCCGGTGCCGGTGTGCCGGTGCAGCGCGCCTGCCTGATGCTGGCGGTAGTGCTGTTGTGGCGCCTGCGCTTTCGCCACCTCGGTGCAATGCTGCCGCTGTTGCTGGCGGCGGTCGCGGTGCTGCTGGTCGAACCGCTCGCGGCGCTGCTGCCTGGGTTCTGGCTGTCATTTACGGCCGTGGCCACGCTCATTTTTTGCTTCAGTGCCCGGCTAGGGGGCTGGCGGCCCTGGCAAGCCTGGACACGCGCCCAATGGGTGATCGCCATCGGCTTGTTGCCGGTGTTGTTGGCCACGGGTTTGCCGGTGAGCCTGAGCGCGCCGCTGGCCAATCTTGTCGCGGTGCCTTGGGTGAGCCTGGCGGTGCTGCCTTTGGCACTGCTGGGTACGTTGCTGCTGCCACTGGGCGGGGTAGGGGAGGCGCTGCTATGGCTGGCGGGTGGCCTGTTGGATGGGCTGTTCCGGCTGCTGGCGCTGGTGGCGCAGCAGCGCCCGGCGTGGGTGGCGCCGGCTCTGCCATTGTGGGCCTGGCTGCTGGTATTGCTGGGTGCGCTGCTGGTGCTGCTGCCCCGCGGCGTGCCTTTGCGCGGGTTGGGTGGGGTCATGTTGCTGGCGTTGTGGGTGCCCAGGGAGCCAGTGCCGTTCGGCCAGGTCGAGGTGTGGCAGCTGGATGTCGGCCAGGGGCTGGCGGTGCTGTTGCGTACTCGGCACCACAACCTGTTGTACGACGCCGGGCCGGCCAGGGGCGAAAGCGACCTGGGGGAGCGGGTGGTGCTGCCGACTTTGCGCAAGCTGGGGGTGGGCAGCCTGGACACGATGGTGATCAGCCATGCGCATGCCGACCATGCGGGCGGTGCTGCGGCCATACAGCGTGGTCTGCCGGTCAGGCGGCTGATCGGCGGGGAGGCGCTGGAAGAAGTGCCATTGCAGCCTTGTACCAGTGGCGAGCAATGGGACTGGGATGGCGTGCGCTTTTCGCTGTGGCGCTGGGCGGCCGGGCAGAGCAGCAATGACCGTTCCTGTGTGCTGTTGGTAGAGGCCCAGGGCGAGCGCTTGCTGCTGGCGGGGGATATGGAAGCTGCTGCCGAACGGGCCTGGCTGGCGGCCCATGAAACGCCGCGTATCGACTGGTTGCAGGCACCGCACCATGGCAGCCGCAGTTCGTCCACCGAGGCGTTCATCCGGGCTACTGCGCCGCGTGGGGTATTGATTTCGCGAGGGCGCAACAACAGCTTCGGGCATCCGCATGTGCAAGTGGTGGAGCGGTATGGGCGGCATGGGGTGGTGATGCATGATACGGCGGTGGAGGGGGCATTGCGGTTGGTGTTGGGGCGGCAGGGAGAGGTTGAGGGTATGAGGGGGCAGCGGCGGTTTTGGCGGGTTCGAGCAGAGTGAGGGGGAGGCAGGCAGGTGCATGCCATGACATTTTCAGCGCCTGTGAGATCGAGCGCCGCCCGCGCGGCGCATCGCCGGCAAGCCAGCTCCCACATCTGTTTCGGGCCAGTTATTCCTGCCCATTGGGCGCGCGCCCCTTGGCGCATGACTGGATATGGATGAAAAGCAGAATCGATGCCTTCGGCATCAAAGGGACCAACCAAGGCGGGCAGCGGTAAATTCACAGGAGAGACTGGCCCGAAACAGATGTGGGAGCTGGCTTGCCGGCGATGCGCCGCGCGGGCGGCGCTCGATCTCACAGGCCCTGAAAAACCAAAGGCATGCACTTGTCTGCCCTGACACCAGCTCAAGGCATGCCCACCCAACCCCAATTCCCTGACCTCCGGCAGATGAGCCCTCGGCGCGCCTATGGTAGAGTGGCGGCCTTTTTGCGAAGGGGCGTTTACTGTGTGGGAATTGGTCAAGTCCGGTGGTTGGATGATGCTGCCGATCATTCTGAGTTCCATCGCTGCCATGGCTATCGTCGTCGAACGCCTGTGGACCCTGCGCGCCAGTCGCGTCACCCCGCCGCACCTGCTGGGCCAGGTGTGGATGTGGATCAAGGACAAGCAACTGACCAGTGACAAGCTCAAGGCCTTGCGCGCCGATTCGCCATTGGGCGAAATCCTTGCGGCAGGCCTGGCCAACTCGCGCCATGGCCGCGAAATCATGAAAGAGTGCATCGAGGAAGCCGCCTCGCGCGTCATTCACGAACTGGAGCGCTACATCAGCACGCTCGGCACCATCGCCGCCATGGCCCCGCTGCTGGGCCTGCTGGGCACCGTGCTGGGCATGATCGACATCTTCAGTGCGTTCATGGGCTCGCAAATGACTGCCAATGCGTCCGTGCTGGCCGGTGGTATCTCCAAGGCCCTGGTCACCACTGCCGCCGGCCTGATGGTCGGTATCCCGGCAGTGTTCTTCCACCGCTTCCTGCTGCGCCGCATCGATGAGCTGGTGGTGGGCATGGAGCAAGAGGCGATCAAACTGGTGGAAGTGATCCAGGGCGACCGTGAAGTGGAAGTGGCCGGAGGCAAGGCGTGAAGTTCCGGCGCAATCGCCAGCGGGAGAACGTCGACATCAACCTGGCGTCGTTGATCGACGTGGTGTTCGTCCTGCTGCTGTTCTTCGTGGTTACCACCACCTTCACCCGCGAGACCCAGCTGCGCGTCGAGCTGCCCGAAGCTGCCAGCGCCGAACAGGCGCCGGCCGATCAGGGCAAGCTGGTGGAAATTACCATCAGCGCCGACGGCGTGTATTCGGTAAACAACCACCTGCTGCCCAAGAGCGACCTGGCCACCTTGAGCGAGGCCATCGAGCGTGAGTCGGGCGGTGACAACAAGCTGCCGCTGGCCATCAGCGCCGACGGCAAGACCCCGCACCAGGCTGTGGTCACCGCAATGGACGCCGCCGGCAAGCTCGGTTTCAGCCAGTTGCGCATGACCACCGTCGAGGCGGCCCAGGGCACGCCTTGATGGCCTTCGCCGACCGTTTACTCGCCGCCTGGTACGCCGGGCACCCCGCCCTGGCGCTACTGCGCCCGCTGGAGGCGTTGTACCGTCGCGTGGTCACGCGCAAGCGGGCACGTTTTCTCAGTGGTGAGAGTGCCAGCTACCGGGCGCCAGTGCCGGTTATCGTGGTGGGCAACATCACCGTGGGCGGCACCGGCAAGACGCCGATGATCCTCTGGCTGATCGAACACTGCCGCCAGCAGGGGCTGAAGGTGGGCGTGGTCAGCCGTGGCTATGGTGCCAAGCCGCCACAGCTGCCTTGGCGGGTGCAGGCCGACCAGCCGGCCGATCAGGCTGGCGACGAACCGCTGCTGATCGTGCAGCGTACCGGTGTGCCGCTGATGATCGACCCTGACCGCTCCCGCGCCGTGCAGGCGTTGCTGGCCAGCGAACCGCTCGACCTGATCCTCTGCGACGACGGCATGCAGCACTATCGGCTGGCCCGCGACCTGGAACTGGTGCTGATTGATGCCGCCCGGGGCCTGGGCAATGGCCGCTGCCTGCCGGCCGGCCCTTTGCGCGAGCCGGCCGAACGCCTGCAAGGCGCTGACGCGGTGCTGTTCAACGGTGCCAGTGCCGACCGCGCCGATGGTTTTGGTTTTTGCCTGCAACCTTCCGCGCTGGTCAACCTGCGCAGCGGCCAGCGTCGAGCCCTCGACCATTTCCCAGCAGGCCAGCGCCTGCACGCGGTGGCCGGTATCGGCAACCCGCAACGTTTCTTCAATACCCTGCTGGGGCTAAACTGGCAGCCGGTGCCGCATCCCTTCGCCGACCATGCACAGTTCAGCGCCCGTAACCTGGCCTTCAGCCCGCCGCTGCCGCTGGTGATGACCGAGAAGGATGCGGTGAAATGCCGGGCCTTCGCCGCTGACGACTGGTGGTACCTGGCCGTCGAGGCGCAGCCCACCCCGGCTTTCAGCACCTGGTTCGACAACCAGCTGCAACGCCTGCTGCGCAAGCCCTGAGCCCGATTTCAATTTCCGGCCAACTGGCCTAAAGGAAGCCTCCAATGGACACCAAACTGCTCGATATCCTGGCCTGCCCGATCACCAAGGGCCCGCTTAAGCTCAGTGCCGACAAGACCGAGCTGATCAGCAAGGGCGCCGGCCTGGCCTACCCGATCCGCGACGGCATCCCGGTCATGCTGGAAAGCGAGGCGCGCACCCTGACCGACGACGAGCGTCTGGACAAATGAGCCTGGACTTCACTGTGGTGATCCCCGCCCGGCTGCGCTCCACTCGGCTGCCAGGCAAGCCGCTGCTGGCGATTGCCGGCAAGCCGATGGTGCAACATGTGTGGGAGCAGGCGCGCAAAAGTGCTGCCAGCCGTGTGGTCATCGCCACCGACGACACCAGTATCCTCGAGGTCTGCCAGGCGTTCGGCGCCGAAGTGCTGATGACCCGCGCCGACCATGAGTCAGGCACCGACCGCCTGGCCGAAGTGGCTGCGCATCTGGGCTTGCCGGCTGATGCCATCGTGGTCAACGTGCAGGGCGACGAGCCGCTGATCCCGCCGGTGATCATCGACCAGGTGGCGGCCAACCTGGCTGCGCATCCAGAGGCCGGCATCGCTACCTTGGCCGAGCCGATCCATGAGCCGGAAACCCTGTTCAACCCCAATGCGGTCAAGGTGGTGAGCGACAAGAGCGGCCTGGCCCTGACGTTCAGCCGTGCGCCGCTGCCTTGGGCCCGCGATGGCTTTGCCAAGGACCGCAGCGTGCTGCCGGAAGGCGTGCCGTATCGCCGCCACATCGGCATGTACGCCTACCGCGTCGGCTTCCTGCATGACTTCGTCGGTTGGGGCCCATGCTGGCTTGAACAGGCCGAAGCGCTGGAGCAACTGCGTGCCTTGTGGCACGGCGTGCGCATTCACGTCGAGGACGCCATCGAGGCGCCGGCCGTGGGCGTTGATACCCCTGAAGACCTTGAGCGCGTGCGGCGCTTGCTGGAGGCTTGATGCGCGTCCTGTTCGTCTGCCTGGGCAACATCTGCCGCTCGCCCACCGCCGAAGGCGTGCTGCGCCATCAATTGCAGGCTGCCGGGCTTGCCGACCGGGTGCATGTGGCTTCTGCCGGCACCGGCGACTGGCATGTCGGCAAGGCGCCAGACAGCCGCACCTGCAAGGCGGCGCTGGCGCGCGGTTACGACCTGTCGCCCCAGCGTGCCCAGCAGGTCAAGGCGGCGCATTTTGCCGACTATGACCTTATCCTGGCCATGGACGAGAGCAACCTGCGCGATCTGCGCGCCTTGCGCCCGCACACCGCCGTGAGCGAACTCGACCTGTTCCTGCGCCGCTATGGTGCAGAGCTGGATGAAGTGCCTGACCCTTACTACGGTGGCGCCGACGGCTTCGAGCAGGTGCTCGACCTGGTCGAGGCGGCGTGCCAGGCACTGGTGCTGGAAATCAAGGGGCGGCTATGACAGCGCCGTGGCAGGAGCAGGTATCGCTCAAACCGTACAACACCTTCGGCATCGACGTGAAGGCGCGTTTTTTCAGCCAGGCGCACGATGATCAGCAGGTGCGCCTGGCGCTGGGCCAGGCGCAGCGGCAAGGGGTGCCGGTGCTGGTGATCGGTGGCGGCAGCAACCTGTTGCTGACCCGCGATATTGATGCGCTGGTGCTGCACATGGCCAGCCGTGGCCGCCGCGTGCTCAGCGACGATGGTGAGCACATCGTGGTAGAGGCCGAGGCCGGTGAGCCGTGGCACCCGTTCGTGCAGTGGACACTGGCGCAGGGTTATTGCGGGCTGGAAAACCTCAGCCTGATCCCTGGCACGGTGGGCGCCGCGCCGATGCAGAACGTGGGCGCCTACGGGGTAGAGATCAAGGACGTGTTTGCCGGCCTGACTGCCCTGGACCGTGAGACTGGCGAACTGCATGACTTCGGTTTGGCAGAATGTGCCTTCGGCTATCGCGACAGCCTGTTCAAGCGCAACCCAGGGCGCTGGCTGATCCTGCGCGTGCGTTTTGCCTTGAGCCGCAGCCTGCAGGCCCACCTGGACTATGGTCCGGTGCGTCAGCGCCTCGCGGAGCAGGGCGTAACCGCACCGACCGCGCAGGCGATCAGCGATGCCATTTGCAGCATTCGCCGCGAAAAACTGCCAGACCCGCTGGAACTGGGCAATGCCGGAAGCTTTTTCAAGAACCCGGTGGTGTCGGCTGAGCAGGTCGAGCGTATTCGTGCGAACTACCCGGCCGTGGTGGCTTATCCTCAGGCCGGTGGCCAGGCGAAGCTGGCGGCGGGTTGGCTGATCGAGCAGGCGGGGTGGAAGGGCCATCGTGACGGTGATGCGGGTGTGCACCGCTTGCAGTCGCTGGTGCTGGTCAACTACGGCCAGGCGAGCGGGGCGCAGATGCATGCGCTGGCGCGGCAGATCCAGGCGGATATCCTGGAGCGGTTTGGGGTGGAGCTGGAGATGGAGCCTAACCTCTACTGAGGCGATGCAGATGCTGCTCTTTGTAGGAGCGGCCTTGTGTCGCGAAAGGGCCGCGCAGCGGCCCCGACAATTCATGGTGTGGCACTGAAACCCAGGGGCCGCTTTGCGGCCCTTTCGCGACACAAGCCCGCTCCTATGTATGGACTCGCCCACACTGTCTAGCTGCTTTTGAACATAGGAACCCGGTTGCATCTATGTATCAGGCCTATTCGAGGAAGCTTTTCGCTTCTGGCCAACATCGTGGTGAGCTCGCAGTGTGCCGTTTACATTGAGGCCATTACGTTAGGCCTGTAGGAGCGGAGGCATCTGTCTGCGACGGTCTTACCTAGGGTCAATGTTCACTAGCAGGGGTTGGAGCGCTCAGCGCCCCGGTGGCATTGCTCGGTTGGTCAGAGGCTCATAGCAGCCTCCGGGTTGTTGTTCGGTTTACGTTGGTAGACCTGATTGCTCTGTAACAGAGCCCAGATAATGCGCAGATTTCGATTAGCCAGTCTGATCGCCGCCTCCTTGCGTCCAAGGCGGGATAGCCAGCGCAACAGGCGGCGATCGTCTGGCTGATCGGAATCAGGTCTTAGCTGACTCAAGACAGCATGGGCGCCCTGGATCATCAGGCTGCGTATGTAGCCGTCACCTCGCTTGCTCATTCTGCCCAGCCTGATTTTGTTTCCGCTACTGTGCTGGTCCGGCACGATACCGAAGAAGGCGGAATACATTCGGCCACTCGCGAAGCGGCTGGGTTCGGTCTGTTTTGCCACGATCGCCGTGGCGATGATTGGGCCAACGCCACGAATGGTGATCAGCCGCTGTGCCACCTTATCTTGCTGGGCTGTCACTTCGAGCCGTCCACTCAGCGCCGCAATGCGTTCACCTAAAGACAGCCAGTCAGTCAGCAGCTCATCAAGCAACTCGCGCAACAAATCGGGCAGAGGCAAGGAGGCATCCTCAAGCGCCCGCGGTACCTGCTGACTGATCGCGGCATCGCCTTGAGGCATGGATACGCCATGCTCAAGCAGCAGGCCACGTATCTGATTGCCCAGCGCTGTATGCCGCTTGATGTTGCCGCGCCGGATGCGATGCAGTGCTTGAATAGCCAGCGCTGTGGTGCTCTTGATCGGTACGGAGGCAATGCTGGTATCGCGACCGGCACGCAGAATGGCATGGGCATCGTTACGGTCGTTCTTCGCGCCGCTACGGTGTTCGGCGACGCGTTGCGCAGGCAGGATGCGAACCGGATTACCTTTGGTTTGCAGCAGCCTGGCCCAGGCTTGTGCACCTGGACCGCACTCCATCAAGACGGCCACGGTCGTTGGCAGCCTGATCAGGAAGTCATGGAATGCTTGACGGGATTTGATGCGATCTTCGTAGATCACCCGACCAGTAGCGTCCTCGCCTGCCAACTGGAAGACCTGTTTGGCCAGGTCAACGCAGATGGTTGTGCAAAGTTCCACGTCGGTGGAAGACAGGGAATCGTGCTTCGAACTATGCTTTTTCATGGTCTCGCCCTCGCTGCCGTTGGCTTCTTCGAACGCCACCGTGGCACTGTGATGCCTCGGCGGGGGCGAGTCCATCGATTACAATAAGCGTCAAGCCAAGAAAAAGCCCCGCCAGTTCGCACTGGCGGGGCTTCTTCATTCAGCCTTGGCTATCAACCGTGATGAGGTTTGTGCTCATCGGCGGCTTCCAGGGCGGGCTCCTCGGAGGTTGCAGCAGCTTGCTGCGCAGCTTTGGCGGCGGCCTCGGCCTCACGCTTGCGGCGGCGCACTTCACGCGGGTCGTTCGGCGCGCGGCCGTTGGCCAGCATGACAGTCGCAGGCTCTACCTCAGCCGGGGCTTCAACCTGCGCAGGCTCGACTACCACTGGTGCAGGCTCGGCTACCACTTCTGGCTGGGCTTCGACAACCGGTGCTGGCTGCTCGGCGACCGGAGCGGTATCAACCGCAGCCGGAGCCTGTTCGATTTCACCTGCTTCGACGGCAGGCGCTTCAACAGGTGCCTCGGCGACGATCGAAGGTTGCGCAGCAGGCACTTCCTCAGCCACTGGCTGCGGAGCGACTTCGACCACTGGCTCGGCAGTTGCCTCGGCCACGATTACCGGCTGGCTGACAGGCTGCTCGACCACTGGGGCCACGGCCACTTCTTCAGCCTTGGCGACGGCTTCGACCTGCTCGACCTTTTCAGCTTGCTCGACCGGCGAGGCGGCTTCGCTGTTGTCGGTCTCTGCAACGGTGGCGACGTCGGCGGTGGCGCGCTCGGCTTGCTGGTTGGCCTGGGCTTCGGCGTCGGCGCTGATGTTGCTGCTGGCGACAGCGGCAGTCACGGCCAGGCCTGCGGCCAGTTCGGCACCCAGCTCAGTGGCCTGGTGCTGTTGTGGCTGCTCTTCGCTGCCTTCGTCCTCTTCGCCACCGTCGATCAGCTCGCCATTGGCGTTGCGCTGGCGCTCACGACGGTTGCTGCGACGACGCTGACCACGGGAGCGGCGGCGCGGGCGCTCGCCATCGGTGCCTTCCTGATCGTCTTGCAGCGACTCTTCGTTCGGCAGTTGCTCTTCGGCCAGTTCGGCAGCCTGCTCGGCAGCTTCTTCAGCTACACGTGGCTGGCGCTCTTCGCGAGGTGGGCGCGGGGCACGTTCTTCGCGCGGAGCGCGCTCTTCACGAGGTGCGCGTTCTTCACGTGGGGCGCGCTCTTCACGCGGAGCACGTTCTTCGCGAGGTGTGCGCTCTTCACGTGGGGCACGTTCTTCGCGAGGTGCGCGCTCTTCACGTGGAGCACGTTCTTCGCGGGCTACACGCTCTTCACGCGGCTGACGCTCTTCGCGTTCGGCTGGCGGGGTGGCATCCAGCGGCTCGCGCAGCTCACGCACGCGTTCTTCGCCGCGGTTGCTTCGGCGGTCTTCGCGAGGCTGGCGTGGGGCGCGTTCTTCGCGTGGGGCGCGTTCTTCACGTGGTGCACGCTCTTCGCGCGGGGCGCGTTCTTCACGTGGTGCACGCTCTTCGCGTGGTGCACGCTCTTCGCGTGGAGCGCGCTCTTCACGTGGCGCACGCTCCTCACGCGGCTGGCGTTCTTCGCGCGGGGCACGTTCTTCACGCGGCTTGCGCTCTTCGTCACGGCGGCCGTTACGGTTGCGGGTCTGCTGACGGCCGTTGCGGCGCTCTTCGTTGCGCGGGCTGCGCTCGGCAGCTGGCTTCTCGGCGACGACCGGCGCAGCAGCAGGTTCGTCCTTGCCGGCGAACAGGCTCACCAGCGACTTCACCAGGCCTTTGAACAGGCTTGGCTCCGGGGCGCTCGGGGCAGGGGCGGCCGGGGCGACAGGCTGTGGCTCTTCAGCAACCGGTACTGGCGCGTTGGTACGGGCCGGTGCGGTCTTGACCGCCGCTTCCTGGCGTACCAGGGTGCGGGTGGCGGCCTGCTGTGGTGCCTCTTCGGTCTCGGTGGCGGCGATCTCGTAGCTGGACTGGTTGTTCAGCACTTCCGGGTTGTCGTCGCGCAGGCGCTGGACTTCGAAGTGCGGGGTTTCCAGGTGATCGTTCGGCAGGATGATGATGCGTGCACGGGTGCGCAGTTCGATCTTGGTAATCGAGTTGCGTTTCTCGTTGAGCAGGAACGCGGCCACCGGGATCGGCACTTGTGCACGGACTTCGGCGGTGCGGTCCTTCAGGGCTTCTTCTTCGATCAGGCGCAAAATGGCCAGCGACAGCGACTCGACGTCACGGATGATGCCGGTGCCGGAGCAGCGTGGGCAGACGATGCCGCTGCTTTCGCCCAGCGACGGGCGCAGGCGCTGACGGGACATTTCCAGCAGGCCGAAGCGCGAAATGCGGCCAACCTGAACGCGGGCACGGTCAGCTTCCAGGCACTCGCGCACGCGTTCTTCCACGGCACGCTGGTTTTTCGCCGGGGTCATGTCGATGAAGTCGATGACGATCAGGCCGCCAATGTCACGCAGGCGCAGCTGGCGGGCGATTTCCTCGGCCGCTTCCAGGTTGGTCTGCAGGGCGGTTTCTTCGATGTCGCTGCCTTTGGTGGCGCGCGCCGAGTTGATGTCGATGGACACCAGGGCTTCGGTCGGGTCGATCACGATCGAACCACCGGACGGCAGGTCGACCACGCGCTGGAAGGCGGTTTCGATCTGGCTTTCGATCTGGAAGCGGTTGAACAGCGGTACGCTGTCTTCGTACAGCTTCACCTTGCTGGCGTACTGCGGCATCACCTGGCGGATGAAGGTCAGGGCTTCTTCCTGGGCATCGATGCTGTCGATCAGCACTTCGCCGATGTCCTGGCGCAGGTAGTCACGGATAGCGCGGATGATGACGTTGCTTTCCTGGTAGATCAGGAAGGGCGCAGCGCGGTCCAGGGACGCTTCCTTGATGGCGGTCCACAGCTGCAGCAGGTAGTCGAGGTCCCACTGCATTTCTTCACTGCTGCGGCCCAGGCCGGCAGTGCGCACGATCAGGCCCATGTCGCCCGGCACGGTCAGGCCGTTCAGGGCTTCGCGCAGTTCGTTGCGCTCTTCGCCTTCGATGCGGCGGGAGATGCCGCCAGCACGCGGGTTGTTGGGCATCAGCACCAGGTAGCGGCCGGCCAGGCTGATGAAGGTGGTGAGGGCGGCGCCTTTGTTGCCGCGCTCTTCCTTCTCGACCTGGACAATGACTTCCTGGCCTTCGCTGAGCACTTCCTTGATGTTCACCCGGCCTTCGGGGGCTTTCTTGAAGTATTCGCGGGAGATTTCTTTCAGCGGCAGGAAGCCGTGACGTTCGGAACCGAAGTCGACGAAGGCGGCTTCGAGGCTAGGTTCGATGCGGGTGATCTTGCCTTTGTAGATGTTGGCCTTTTTCTGCTCTCGCGCACCAGACTCGATGTCCAGGTCGTAGAGACGTTGGCCGTCCACCAGGGCTACACGCAACTCTTCGGGTTGAGTTGCGTTAATCAGCATTCTTTTCATGTTGTACCGTCGGTTTCCGGGCTGCCGGAAACGGCGTTCGGCACACACGACGTCTCATGGTCGGTGCCAAGGTGCGCAAAGGGTGGCCGGGCCACCCCCGTGTCGAGCGACGTTCGGCACCAGCCGGTTGCCCAGCCTGCCGTTGTCGCGACGACGCGTCCTGTTTGCTGCGGTGCCAACAAGGCCCCGGTGGCTTCGAATGGAGATCGAATCAACCAAGCGGGCCTTGTGCACTCAGTCAGGAGGAGGAATCAACCTTCAGCCGTGGACGCCCGGGGGCATCTGTTCAGGACCTTATCCGCTCGCCAGCCGTCAGTGGGCTGGTGGCCGGACGCGGTGCTACACGGTCCGAGGGCTGTGCATCTCCACCCTGCACGTATCCCTGATAATTCGGGTGCTGCCGCGCGCTGAATCCGCAACGGGTTGCATTTTTCGCCACTGCAGGTACTGCACTGGCGCCATTCATGTCCAAGGCAGGTATTTCCGAAGCATTCGCCGTGCGTTGCGTGGAAGCGACGGGGCGGGCAGAGGGGCTGCGAAAAGAATCGGGTAAGCAGGTGAAACACCGCGCTTGTCGTTTTTTTTCGGTCTTCTCTACACGGCGCTGGTGGCGATTCCAGGCAATTCGGTAAACTGGCGAAAACCCCGTAGGACGGCCTCGCGTCCTGGAGAATTGCGTTGGTCAGGGCCGGCTCAAAGCCTGGTGCCGCTGGCCTGCCGCTTTTGGCGGCGTTCGCGACTATAGCAGCAATGATTAAGTGCTTCAATTCCATAAAAAATTGTTATGATCCCGCAATGACGACCAATACCCCTCCGACTTCCGGCGTTCAGCTGATCGAAGTCGCGCCGGAGCTTGCCGGCCAACGCATTGATAATTTCCTCATCACGGCCCTCAAGGGCGTGCCCAAGACTTTGGTCTACCGCATCCTGCGCAAGGGTGAAGTGCGGGTGAACAAAGGGCGGGTAAAGCCTGAGTACAAGATCCAGGCCGGCGACATCGTGCGGGTACCGCCCGTCCGCCTGCCGGAGCGTGACGAGCCGGCACCGGTAGCCCAGGGCCTGCTGCAGCGCCTTGAGGCGGCCATTGTCTACGAAGACAAGGCGCTGATCGTGATGAACAAGCCGTCCGGCATTGCCGTGCATGGCGGTAGCGGCCTGAGCTTTGGTGTGATCGAGGCGCTGCGCCAGCTACGCCCGGACGCCAAGGAGCTGGAGCTGGTGCACCGCCTGGACCGCGACACCTCCGGCCTGCTGATGATCGCCAAGAAGCGCAGCATGCTGCGCCACTTGCACGCTGCCCTGCGCGGCGATGGTGTCGACAAGCGCTACATGGCGCTGGTGCGCGGCCATTGGCCGACCTCGAAGAAGCAGGTGAACGCCCCGTTGCTCAAAAGCAACCTGCGCTCCGGCGAGCGCATGGTCGAAGTGAACGAGGAGGGCAAGGAAGCGTTGACCCTGTTCCGCGTGCTGCGCCGCTTTGGCGAGTTCGCCACCATTGTCGAGGCCCGCCCCATCACTGGGCGCACCCACCAGATTCGCGTGCACACCCTGCATGCCGGGCACATGATTGCCGGTGACAGCAAGTACGGTGACGAAGACTTCACGCGTGAAATTCGTGAGCTGGGGGGCAAGCGGCTGTTCCTGCATGCCTACGCACTGACCGTGCCGCTGCCGGATGGTGGTGAGCTCAAGCTTGAAGCGCCTGTGGATGAAGTCTGGGCGAAAACCATTGAACGTTTGAGTGCGTCCTGATCCATGAATAAAGGCTATGAGCTACTGATCTTCGACTGGGACGGTACCCTGGCCGATTCCATCGGGCGTATTGTCGAGGCCATGAATGCTGCCGCCGAGCGCGCCGGCGAGGCGCCCAGCCACGACGACGCGGTCAAGGGCATCATCGGTTTGGCCCTGGGTGAGGCGATCCATACCCTGTACCCGCACCTGGCGCCTGCGCAGGTCGAACGCTTCCGTCAGCACTATGCCGATATCTACATGGCGCTGGACCAGCAGCCTTCGCCGCTGTTCGAGGGCGTGGTTGAGTCGCTGGATGCCTTCCGTGCCAAGGGTTACCGCCTGGCGGTGGCCACGGGCAAGGCACGTCGGGGGCTGGACCGGGTGCTCAAGGCCAATGGTTGGGAGCAGTTCTTCGACATCACCCGCGCAGCCGACGAAACCCGAGGCAAGCCGCACCCGCTTATGCTCGAAGAAATCCTCGGCCATTGCGGCGTCGAACCGGGGCGTGCGCTGATGGTCGGAGATTCGGCATTCGACCTGCAGATGGCCAGCAATGCCGGCATGCATTCGGTGGCAGTGGGCTATGGTGCCATGCCGCTGCAGGCGCTGGCCGAGTTTGGTCCGCAGGTGTGCATCGATCATTTTTCCCAGCTGCGCGAGTGGCTGGATGGTTCCGCAATTCCATTTCCAAGGTAGGTAAGCATGGCAGACGAATGGAAAGCCCCCGAGGCCGAGCCCGATGAGCGCGAAGAGCGCAAGAGCTGGCAGTTGCTTGAAAAGACCTTGCTGGCCAGTGTGCAGGAACAGCGCCGGGCGCGGCGCTGGGGGATTTTCTTCAAGCTGCTGACGTTCGCCTACCTGTTCGGCTTGCTGGTGTTGTTCACGCCGCTGATGGACATGGACAAGGCAGCTTCACGCAGCGCCAGCCATACCGCGCTGGTCGAGGTGCGCGGGGTGATTGCCGACCAGGAGGCCGCCAGCGCGGACAATATCGTCAAGAGCCTGCGCGAGGCCTTCAAGGACAGCAAGACCAAGGCTGTGGTAATGCGCATCAACAGCCCGGGTGGCAGCCCGGTGCAGGCGGGTTACGTGTACGACGAAATTCGCCGCCTGCGGGCTGAGTACCCGGCGATCAAGTTGTATGCGGTCATCGCCGATCTCGGTGCTTCTGGTGCCTATTACATTGCCAGTGCGGCGGACGAGATCTATGCCGACAAAGCCAGCCTGGTGGGTTCCATTGGCGTGACGGCAGCCGGTTATGGCTTTGTCGGCACCATGGAGAAGCTGGGTGTGGAGCGGCGTGCCTACACCTCGGGTGAGCACAAGGCCTTCCTTGATCCGTTCTCGCCTGAAAAGCCCGAAGAAACCCGGTTCTGGCAGGGTGTGCTGGATACCACGCACCAGCAGTTCATTGCCATGGTCAAGCAGGGGCGGGGTGACCGCCTGAAGGACAAGGAGCACCCGGAGTTGTTCAGCGGCCTGGTCTGGTCGGGCGAGCAGGCCAAGGCGTTGGGGCTGGTCGATGGGCTGGGCAGTGCCAGCTATGTGGCGCGTGAGGTTGTCGGTGAGAAGGAGTTGGTGGACTTCACTGTTCAGGAATCGCCTTTCGATCGCTTCTCCAAGCGCGTAGGTGCCAGCGTGGCTGAGCACCTGGCGATGTGGATGGGGTTCCAGGGGCCTCAGCTACGCTGAAACTGCTGGGGGCGCTTTGCGCCCCAATCGCGACACAAGGCCGCTCCTACAGGGGCGCGTGTGGCTTGGCGCGGCACGATCCCTGTAGGAGCGGCCTTGTGTCGCGATGGGCCGCAACGCGGCCCCCCCAAATATCAAGGGATGACAACGCCTTCCTTGGTCAGCATATCCACCAACCGAATCAGCGGCAGGCCGATCAGGCTGGTCGCATCGCACCCATGTGTGCTCTGGAACAAACTCACCCCCAGCCCCTCCGCCTTGAAGCTCCCTGCGCAATCCAGCGGCTGTTCCGCCGTCACGTAACGCTCTACCCGCTCCCTGCTCAACTCACGCAGCGTCACCGTAAACGGCACGCAGTCCACCTGGCAGTGCCCGGTCGCGCTGTTGAGCAGTGCCAGCCCGGTCAGAAAACTCACCTGCTGCCCGCTGCACTCCAACAGTTGCTCGCAGGCCCGCTCGAAGGTGTGCGGCTTGCCCAGCACTTGTTCGCCCAGCACTGCAACCTGGTCCGAGCCGATGATCAGGTGCCCGGGGTGGCTGCCCGCCAATGCCTCGGCCTTTTGCCTGGCCAGTCGGCGCACCAGGTCCACGGCGGGCTCGTCATCCCGTCGCTGTTCGTCTATATCGGGGCTCGCCCAGGTAAAGGGCAAGCGCAGGCGTGTCAGCAGTTCGCGGCGATAGGCAGAGCTGGAAGCCAGTAACAAAGGAAGCATGGTAGACTCCGTGTTCGGTTGAACCAATCCTATCATGCACGATGCCGCCGAAATTCCTTTGACAGGGACGGGGGGCATCCCTAGAATGCTGCGCCTATGTTGAATGACCCGATTCCACCTCACGTTGACCCGCGCAAATTAGCCGATCGTGGCGTAACCCTTAACGGTTCGCTGCAACTCGCTGATTTGGAAAGACTCTGCGACCCGCTTTCCGACAATGTCGGTACGGTGCAGGCGAAGTTCGATTTTGAACGAGATGAACAGCACGTAGTGGTTATCCACACCGAGCTGAACGTCGAGGTCAAGATGGTTTGCCAGCGTTGTCTTGAGCTGGTCACCCTGCCGATCTCCAGCGAATGTACATACGCTGTGGTGAAGGAGGGTGCGAATACCCAGTCGTTGCCGAAAGGCTATGACGTGCTGGAACTGGGCGAAGATCCTTTGGATCTGCAGGCATTGGTCGAGGAGGAGCTTCTGCTTGCCTTGCCAATCGTGCCTGCTCACCATCCGGAAGAATGCCAGCAGCCGGCGGGCGCAGACGAGCCCGAATCGAGCAAGGACGAGGTATCGCGGTCCAACCCGTTCAGTGTTTTGGCGCAGTTAAAGCGTGACCCAAACGTTTAGGAGTTAATCAATTATGGCTGTTCAGCAGAACAAAAAATCCCGCTCTGCCCGTGACATGCGCCGTTCGCACGACGCCCTGTCGGAAAACGCGCTGTCGGTAGAAAAGACCACCGGTGAAATTCACCTGCGTCACCACGTTTCGCCAGAAGGCGTATACCGTGGTCGTAAAGTGATCGATAAGGGCGCTGACGAGTAATCCTTGTCCGCTCAGATCATCGCGATCGACGCAATGGGCGGGGACTTCGGTCCCCGCAGCATTGTCCAGGCTAGCATTGCCTGCCTTTCGGCTACTCCCTCGCTGCACCTGACCCTCGTCGGTCAACCCTCCCTCCTAGAAGATCTTGTCAGCGGCCTTGCAGCTGCGGATCGCGCGCGCCTGCAGATTGTCGCCGCCAGTGAGGTGATCGGTATGGACGAGCGGCCCTCCCAGGCGCTACGCGGCAAGCCGGACTCGTCGATGCGCATCGCCCTCGAACTGGTGCGCGATGGCAAGGCCCAGGCCTGCGTCAGTGCTGGCAACACCGGGGCGCTGATGGCGCTGTCACGCTTCGTGCTCAAAACCTTGCCGGGTATTGATCGGCCAGCCATGGTGGCGGCCATCCCGACCCAGGCGGGTTATTGCCAGCTGCTCGACCTGGGGGCCAATGTCGATTGCAGCGCAGAAAACCTCTACCAGTTCGCGGTAATGGGCTCGGTGGCCGCCCAGGCCCTGGGTGTGCATCGGCCGCGTGTGGCGTTGCTTAACATCGGCACCGAGGACATCAAGGGCAACCAGCAGGTCAAGCTGGCGGCCACGCTGTTGCAGAACGCTCGCGGCCTTAACTATGTGGGGTTCGTCGAAGGGGATGGCCTGTACAGGGGGGAGGCGGACGTGGTGGTGTGCGACGGTTTTGTCGGCAACATCCTGCTCAAATCCAGCGAGGGTTTGGCAACGATGATCGGTGCGCGCATCGAAAAGCTGTTCAAGGGCGGTGCTTTTGCTCGCGTAGCCGGGGCCGTGGCCATGCCCCTGCTCAAGCGCTTGCAGGCCGACCTGGCGCCAGCGCGGCACAATGGGGCGAGCTTTCTGGGGTTGCAGGGTATCGTCATCAAGAGCCATGGCTCGGCGGGCGTGCAGGGCTTCCAGAGCGCCATCCAGCGGGCGTTGATCGAAATTCAGGAAAACCTGCCGCAGCGCCTGCATGGCCGCCTTGAAGACCTGTTGCCTTAGGCATTTCGGCGATGAAGTGCTTAAATGTGACCGCTTGGTCTGCGTTTCCATCCAAGTTTTCAGATTCCGCGCCTGGCCTACGGCTTGGCGCACCCTATCCGACGACAAGATCATAAGGGCTTGTTCAATGTCTGCATCCCTCGCATTTGTCTTTCCCGGTCAAGGTTCCCAGTCGCTGGGCATGCTCGCCGAGCTCGGCGCCGAGAAGCCAGTGATCATCGAAACTTTCAAGGAAGCTTCCGAAGCGCTCGGTTACGACCTGTGGAAGCTGATCCAGGAAGGCCCGGAAGAGCAACTCAACCAGACCGACAAGACCCAGCCGGCCATCCTCACCGCGTCCATCGCGCTGTGGCGCCTGTGGCTGGAGGAGGGTGGCGCCAAGCCGGCCTTCGTTTCCGGTCACAGCCTGGGTGAATACAGCGCCTTGGTTGCCGCTGGCAGCATCAGCCTGAAAGACGCCGTTCGCCTGGTCGAGCGCCGTGGTCAGTTGATGCAGGAGGCCGTGCCGGCAGGTCACGGTGCCATGGCTGCAATCCTTGGCCTGGACGACGCCGTGGTCGTAGAAATCTGCGCCGAAGCGGCAGAAGACCAAGTGGTCAGCGCCGTCAACTTCAACTCGCCTGGCCAGGTGGTCATCGCCGGTAACAAGGCTGCGGTAGATCGCGCCATGGAGCTGTGCAAGGCCAAAGGTGCCAAGCGCGCCCTGCCGCTGGCAGTCAGCGTGCCGTCGCACTGTGCCCTGATGAAGCCGGCCGCCGAGCGCTTTGCAGAATCGGTCAATGCCATCGAATGGAAGGCGCCGCAAATTCCGGTGGTACAGAACGTCACCGCTGCCATTGCCGCCGACCTCGATGCCCTCAAGCATGACCTGCTGGCACAGCTGTACCAGCCTGTGCGCTGGGTCGAGTGCGTGCAGACCCTGGCTGCCAACGGTGCAGTCAACCTGGTCGAGTGCGGCCCGGGCAAGGTCCTGGCTGGCCTGAACAAGCGTTGCGCCGACGGCGTGACCACCTACAACCTCAATACCCCTGACGCCGTTGCCGCCACCCGCGCGGCACTGGCCTGATTTGGAGAAGCTTGCATGAGCCTGCAAGGTAAAGTTGCACTGGTCACCGGCGCCAGCCGTGGCATTGGCCAGGCCATCGCCCTCGAGCTGGGCCGCCAGGGCGCGACCGTGATCGGTACCGCCACTTCGGCCTCCGGCGCCGAGCGCATTGCTGCCACCCTGAAAGAGCACGGTATCACCGGCACCGGCATGGAGCTGAACGTGACCAGCGCCGAATCCGTTGAAGCTGTTTTGGGTGCCATCGCCGAACAGTTTGGCGCGCCGGCCATCCTGGTCAACAACGCCGGTATCACCCGCGACAACCTCATGCTGCGCATGAAGGATGACGAGTGGTTCGACGTGATCGACACCAACCTGAACAGCCTCTACCGTCTGTCCAAGGGCGTGCTGCGTGGCATGACCAAGGCACGTTGGGGTCGTATCATCAGCATCGGCTCGGTTGTCGGTGCCATGGGTAACGCTGGCCAGGCCAACTACGCCGCCGCCAAGGCTGGCCTGGAAGGCTTTAGCCGCGCCCTGGCGCGTGAAGTGGGCTCGCGTGGTATCACCGTCAACTCGGTGACCCCGGGCTTTATCGACACCGACATGACCCGCGAGCTCCCAGAAGCGCAGCGTGAAGCCCTGCAAACCCAGATTCCGCTGGGCCGCCTGGGCCAGGCCGACGAAATTGCCAAGGTGGTTTCGTTCCTGGCATCCGACGGTGCAGCCTACGTGACCGGCGCTACCGTGCCGGTCAACGGCGGGATGTACATGTAACACTGCAACTCAATGTGACGGATTTCGTAAAAAAAGAGTCATACTGCGAGCCTAAAATCCGTTATAAAGCTGCAATCAGATTCCAGGCAGCGGGTGCGGTGACTGCCTGAAGGTGTGTTTCGCTTGAAAAGCGAACGTCTTTCTATAAAATTAGCCACCGGCCAGCTGCCTGACATATATCCATTAGGAGTGAAAACTAGGTATGAGCACCATCGAAGAACGCGTCAAGAAAATCGTCGCCGAGCAACTGGGCGTGAAGGAAGATGAAGTGACCAACGAGAAGTCCTTCGTCGATGACCTGGGTGCCGATTCGCTTGACACCGTTGAGCTGGTGATGGCTCTGGAAGAGGAATTCGAGACCGAAATCCCTGACGAAGAAGCCGAGAAAATCACTACCGTTCAAGCCGCTATCGACTACGTCAACAGCCACAAGGCCTAAGACGCTGTAGTCGTCGCTTCTTGACGAGAAAAACCGCACTGCCTTTGCCGGCGTGCGGTTTTTTCTTTGCGAACGTGCTGCTTTTTGGCGAGCCGGCTTCGCTCACCGCGCACCAAGAGCCTGTTGCCATTCCATTCCAGCGCTTGAATGTAATCGCAAGAGACTCTGTTATTAGAAAAGGAGAGTACTGTGTCGCGTAGACGCGTCGTGGTCACCGGTATGGGTATGCTGTCGCCACTGGGTACCGATGTACCGAGCACCTGGCAGGGCATTCTGGCTGGCCGCAGTGGCATTGGTCCGATCGAACACACGGACCTGTCTGCTTACTCCACCCGTTTTGGCGGCTCGGTGAAAGGCTTTGAGGTCGAGCAATACCTGTCGGCCAAAGAGGCTCGCAAGCTTGACCTGTTCATCCAGTACGGCCTGGCGGCCGGTTTCCAGGCGGTGCGTAATGCCGGCCTGGAGGTTACCGACGCCAACCGTGAGCGCATTGGCGTGGCCATGGGCTCGGGAATCGGCGGCCTGACCAATATCGAGGAAACCAGCCGTACGCTGCACGATTCGGGGCCGCGTCGCATTTCGCCGTTCTTCGTGCCGGGCTCGATCATCAACATGATCTCCGGGTTCCTGTCGATCCATCTGGGCCTGCAGGGGCCTAACTACGCCATTGCCACCGCCTGCACCACTGGCACTCACTGCATCGGCATGGCCGCGCGCAATATCGCCTACGGTGAAGCTGACGTGATGATCGCGGGTGGCGCCGAGATGGCAGCCTGCGGCCTGGGCATGGGCGGTTTCGGTGCCTCGCGTGCGCTGTCCACCCGCAACGACGAGCCAAGCCGGGCCAGCCGCCCGTGGGACAAGGGCCGTGACGGCTTTGTATTGTCCGACGGTGCCGGTGCCCTGGTACTCGAAGAGCTGGAACACGCCAAGGCCCGTGGTGCGACCATCTATGCCGAGCTGGTTGGCTTTGGCATGAGCGGCGACGCCTATCACATGACTTCGCCACCTGACACCGGCGAAGGCGCCGCCCGCTGCATGGCCAACGCCTTGCGCGATGCCGGCATACAGCCGGAAGAGGTCAGCTACATCAACGCCCACGGTACCTCGACCCCTGCGGGTGACGTGGCCGAAGTGGCCGCGATCAAGCGCGTGTTCGGTGAGCATGCCTACAAGCTGGCTGTCAGTTCGACCAAGTCGATGACCGGCCACCTGCTGGGCGCTGCGGGTGCGGTGGAAGCGATCTTCAGCGTGCTGGCGATCAACAGCCAGATGGCTCCGCCTACCATCAACCTGGACGAACCGGACGAAGGTTGCGACCTCGACTTCGTACCGCACCAGGCGCGCAGCATGCCGATCGACGTGGTGCTGTCCAACTCGTTCGGCTTTGGCGGCACCAACGGCTCGCTGGTGTTCCGCCGGTTCGCCGGTTGATGCACTGCTGGGTTGATGGCCAGCCCGCGGTTGCAGTCAACCTGCAAAACCGCGGCCTGGCCTACGGCGATGGCCTGTTCGAAACCATCGCTGTGCGTGGCGGCCGGCCCAGCTTGCTGGACGGCCACCTGGCACGCCTGGCGCTGGGTTGTCAGCGCCTGGCAATCAGCGCCGACCTGGCGCTGGTGCGCGACGAGCTCCTGCGCTATGCCAGCCTGCTCGGTGAAGGTGTAGCCAAACTTATCCTTACCCGTGGTGACAGCCAGCGTGGCTATGCGCCGCTTGCCGGTGCTGCGCCACGGCGAATCCTGCAGGGTAGCCCGTTACCCAGCTATCCTGTCGAGCATGCCGAGCAAGGTGTGCGCTTGTTCCTGTGCCAGACCCGGCTTGGGGAACAACCGCTGCTGGCTGGCCTCAAACACCTCAACCGCCTGGAGCAGGTGCTGGCCCGTGCCGAATGGCAGGACAGCGACCATGCCGAAGGCCTGATGCGTGACGGGCAGGGCAGGGTGATCGAAGGGGTGTACAGCAATCTGTTCCTGGTGCGCGATGGCGTGTTGTTCACTGCCGACCTCAGCCGTTGTGGGGTGGCCGGGGTGATGCGTGCTGCATTGCTGGAACAGGCCGCGCTGCTGGGCATCCCGGCGCAGGTCGGTGACCTGCCGTTCGACGCGCTGGAGCAGGCAGATGAAGTATTTGTTTGCAATAGCGTTTACGGCATCTGGCCCGTGCGGGGCGTAGCCGCGCTAAACTGGTCGCCTGGCCCGCTCACCCGTAAACTGCAGGCCGTTGCCCGTACGTTACTGGAAACCTGAATTCGTGAGACGTAAATTCCTGCTACTGCTGGAACTGGGCTTGATCCTTGCCGGGTTGGCGCTTGGCTGGTCGGCCTGGAAGGTCAACTCGGTCCTGGAGCAGCCCTTGCACGTGACGCAGGAGCGCCTGCTCGACGTGCCCAATGGCACCAACCCGAACCGCATGTTCTATCGCATGGAACAAGAGGGGTTGCTCGACGACGCCGTCTGGTTGCGCTTGTACTGGCGCTTCAACATGGCTGGCACTGCCCTGCACACCGGCGAGTACCGCCTTACCCCAGGCATGACGGTCGAGCAGTTGTTCGACGCCTGGCGCCGGGCCGACGTGGTGCAGTACAACCTCACCCTGGTCGAAGGCTGGACCTTCCGTCAGGTGCGCTCGGCTGTGGCCAAGCATGAAAAGATCAAGCACACCCTGGACGGCCTGTCGGATTCCGAAGTGATGGACAAGCTCGGCCATACTGGCGTATTCCCCGAAGGGCGGTTTTTCCCGGACACCTACCGCTTTGTGCGCGGCATGAGCGATGTCGAGTTGCTGCAGCAAGCCTACATGCGCCTGGACGAAGTGCTGGCAAAGGAATGGGCCGTGCGCACCACCGACCTGCCATATCGCGACCCGTACCAGGCGTTGATCATGGCGTCGCTGGTGGAAAAGGAAACCGGTATCCCCCAGGAGCGTGGGCAGATTGCCGGCGTATTTGTACGGCGCCTGCGCCTGGGCATGATGCTGCAGACCGACCCGACGGTGATCTACGGCATGGGTGAGCGCTACAACGGCAAGATCACCCGCGCCGACTTGCGCGAACCGACGCCCTACAACACCTATACCATGACGGGGCTGCCGCCCACGCCGATTGCCATGGTCGGGCGCGAAGCGATTCACGCGGCGCTCAACCCGTCCAATGGCACCAGCCTGTACTTCGTCGCCCGCGGCGATGGCAGCCATGTGTTCTCCGACGACCTCGACGACCATAACTCGGCGGTGCGCGAGTTCCAGCTCAAGCGGCGTGCAGGCTACCGCTCCAGCCCCGCGCCGCAGCAAGAGGTAGAGCCGGGGGCTGACGACGCCCAGCCCCAGGTGCCTGCAGCGGACGAGCCGGCTGCACAGCCCTTGCCCGAAGAGCCGGCTGCACAGCCCCTACCCGAAGAGCCGCCTGTGCAGGACGCCCCTGCTGGCGGCGCGCAAGCGGCCGAACGGCCGACGCCTGACGAACAACATTAAGGACTGCCTGTGAGCGGCTTGTTTATTACGCTGGAAGGCCCCGAAGGCGCGGGCAAGAGCACCAACCGCGACTACCTGGCTGCGCGCTTGCGCGAGCAGGGCCTGGATGTAGTGCTGACCCGTGAACCTGGCGGTACGCCGCTGGCCGAAAAGGTCCGCGAGCTGCTGCTGGCACCCAGCGATGAGAGCATGGCGGCCGACACCGAGCTGTTGCTGGTGTTCGCTGCGCGCGCCCAGCACCTGGCGCAGGTAATCCGCCCGGCGCTGGCCCGCGGGGCCGTGGTGCTGTGTGACCGTTTTACCGACGCCACCTATGCCTATCAGGGCGGTGGGCGCGGTTTGTCGGTCGAGCGTATCGCCACCCTGGAGCAATTTGTCCAGGGTGACCTGCGCCCGGACCTGACCTTGGTCTTCGACCTGCCGGTGGAGGTGGGCCTGGCCCGTGCTGCCGCCCGCGGTCGTCTGGACCGTTTCGAGCAGGAGGGCCAGGCGTTCTTTGAAGCGGTGCGCCAGGCATACCTGCAGCGCGCCCAGCGCGAGCCTCAGCGCTACAGCCTGCTCGATGCCGCACAATCGCTGGAGGCTGTGCAGTGCGCCATCGATGTGCTGGTACCGGCGATTGTGGAGCGTTGCCGTGGCTGACGCCTACCCCTGGCAGCAGGCCCTTTGGCAGCAACTGGCCGGCCGCAGCCAGCACGCGCACGCCTACCTGCTGCACGGGCCGCAGGGTATCGGCAAGCGGGCCATGGCCGAGCGGCTGATGGCCCGCCTGCTTTGCCAGCAGCCCCAAGGGCTGGATGCCTGCGGCGGGTGCAAGTCCTGCCTGTTGCTCAAGGCCGGCAGCCACCCGGACAACTTTGTGCTTGAGCCTGAAGAGGCCGACAAGCCGATCAAGGTTGACCAGGTGCGCGAGCTGGTGGCGTTCGTGGTGCAAACCGCGCAATTGGGTGGGCGCAAGGTGGTGTTGATCGAGCCTGTCGAGGCGATGAACGTCAACGCCTCCAACGCGCTGCTCAAAAGCCTCGAGGAGCCTTCTGGCAATACGGTGCTGCTGCTGGTCACGCACCAGCCCAGCCGCTTGTTGCCGACCATCAAGAGCCGCTGCCAGCAGGTCGCTTGCCCGCAGCCAAGCCTGGCCCAGAGCCAGGCTTGGCTGGCCGGCGCGTTGCCCGACAGTGACGAGGCCGAGCGTGACGAACTGCTGACGCTGGCCGCCGGCTCGCCTTTGATGGCGGTCAGTTTGCAGGCGCAAGGTGTGCGCGAGCAGCGCGCGCTGGTCACAGACGGGGTGAAGAAGCTGATCAAGCAGCAGCAATCCCCCAGCCAGCTGGCCGATGCCTGGAACGGCGTGCCACTGCTGCTGCTGTTCGACTGGTTCTGCGATTGGGCGCACCTGATCCTGCGCTACCAGTTGACCCAGGACGAGGAGGGGTTAGGCTTGGCCGATATGCGCAAGGTTGTGCAGTACCTGGCGCAGAAGAGCCGTCAGGGCAAAGTGCTGGAGGTGCAGGCCTGGACCCTGGAGCAGCGCCAGAAGGTGCTGGGCAAGGCCAACCTCAACCGCGCCCTGCTGCTCGAATCGCTGCTGGCTCACTGGCTGCAACTGCCGGGTACCCGCTGATTTTCATTTTTTCATGTGTGCCGTTATCCCATGCTCGTAGATTCCCATTGCCACCTCGACCGTCTTGACCTCAGCGCCCACCAGGGTTCCCTCGATGCTGCCTTGCAGGCGGCGCGTGAGCGCGGGGTCGGTCATTTTCTGTGTATTGGCGTCAGTGCCGAAAACGCCGGTGCAGTGAAGGCGTTGAGCGAGCAGTACGTCGATGTCGATTGTTCGGTGGGCATACACCCGCTTGACCTGGCGCCGGGAGAAACCCCTGCGCTGGAATGGTTGCTACGCGAGCTGGCCCACCCCCATGTGGTGGCGATAGGCGAAACCGGGCTGGATTACCACTATGAGCCGGAAGCTGCCGAGCTGCAGCAGGCTTCGTTCCGCTTGCACCTGGAAGCCTCGCGGCAGACCGGCAAACCGGTCATCGTGCACACCCGGGCGGCACGCGCCGATACCCTGGCACTGCTGCGTGAGGCCAACCTGCCGCAGGCTGGTGTGCTGCATTGCTTCACCGAAGACTGGGAGATGGCCAAGGCCGCGCTGGACCTGGGGTATTACATCTCGCTGTCTGGCATCGTTACCTTCCGCAATGCCGATGCCCTGCGCGAAGTGGCCCGGCAGGTGCCGGTCGATCGTTTGCTGGTAGAGACCGATTCGCCGTACCTGGCGCCCATTCCGCACCGTGGCAAGCCGAATTTGCCGCAGTATGTGCGGGAAGTGGCGGAGTATGTGGCTTCGTTGCGGGGGGCCAGTTACGAGCAGTTGGCCGAGCAGACCACTGCCAACTTCAAGCGGTTGTTCCCGTTGGCGCGGGTGGCTTGATGGCGCATGAGCCTGAGTGCACTTGCTCTTGCTTTGGCTTTGGCTTTGGCTTCTAAGCGCGCGGTAGCTCAGGCGACACAGATTGCGACTTCAGGAGGCCGAGCGCAGGGCTTGCGAAGGGAGGTGACGGGCATGGATGCCCGTCAAGCGCTGGGCCCCAGGATGGGGCCTGCAGCGCGGTCCTCCCGGGAGCAAGCCCGGAGCGAGGGGACCCCGGAGCGAAGCGCAGGGGCCGGATGATGGGAGCGGACGGCTTTGGTTACTTTGGCCAAGACCAAAGTAACCCGCCGGAAGGGCGGAAAGGTGACTCAGCGCCACCTGCGCGAACGAATGCCTACACTGTGTTAAGGCCCACCTCGCAAGGAGCTAAAAAGCGGATATGGCTGTTTTGGTGCCGCGAACAGTCCGTTTGCGATGGCGACGCTGACTCACCTTTTCGCCCTTACGGCGAGTCACTTTTTGTCAAACGCGACAAAAAGTAACCAAAAAACGCTGCGCTCCGATCATCCGGCCCCTGCGCTGCGCTCCGGGGTCCCCTCACTCCGGCCTCGCTCCCGGGAGGACCGCGCTGCAGGCCCCATCCTGGGGCCCAGCGCTTGACGGGCATCCATGCCCGTCACCTCCCTCCGCAAGGCCTGCGTTCGGCCTCCTGAAGTCGCGAAGATCAAAAGCAAGATCAAGATCAAGATCAAGATCACAGGCGCGGTACAGCACAAACTCCGAGCGGGGAGTGCGGGTCGCTGGGCGACCCGTCGCGCAAGCAAAAAAAACCCGGGTTCTGGGGGGGGAATCCGGGTTAAGACCATTAGGAGTAAAACAAAGGTACGCGGTCCCTGAGCACCTTTATTGGCGCGCCACTTGGGGGGGATGCGCCGCGCCAACACTTCAAGTATTGGTCAGGTTTGGCGCAGTGCCAGCCTATATTGATCGTTTTTTAAACAAATTTGGAATACGGCGGCGCCTCGTTCATCCCGCTGCGTATGGCCGTAAGCATCATGAAACACAGACATGCGTGGATGATCCGTGCAATTTCTCGCAAGTTAGGCATAATAAACCGCTTCGATTGTCATCCAGTCCTTCCCATGCAGAAAGAACCTCGTAAGGTCCGTGAGTTTCGCCGTCGCGAACAGGAAATCCTCGACACCGCGCTCAAGCTGTTTCTCGAACAGGGTGAGGACAGCGTCACTGTCGAAATGATCGCCGACGCCGTGGGTATCGGCAAAGGCACGATCTACAAGCATTTCAAGTCCAAGGCGGAAATCTACCTGCGTCTGATGCTCGACTATGAGCGCGACCTGAACGAGCTGTTGCACTCGGCCGATGTCGACCGTGACAAGGAAGCCCTGTCGCGCGCCTACTTCGAGTTCCGCATGCGCGACCCGCAACGTTACCGGCTGTTTGACCGCCTGGAAGAGAAGGTGGTCAAAGGCAACCAGGTGCCGGAAATGGTCGAGCAACTGCACAGCATCCGTGCCTCCAACTTCGACCGCTTGACGCAGTTGATCAAAGGCCGCATCAGCGAAGGCAAGCTCGAAGACGTACCGCCGTATTTCCACTACTGCGCTGCCTGGGCGCTGGTGCACGGCGCCGTGGCGCTGTATCACTCGCCGTTCTGGAGCAATGTGCTGGAAGATCAGGAAGGCTTCTTCCAGTTCCTGATGGACATTGGTGTGCGCATGGGCAACAAGCGCAAGCGCGACCCGGAACCGGCCAACTGAAGCGGTCGTTTACCTCACGCTGAAGCCGACAGGGTGCGGGGGCTTGCAAAAACCTGATTTATGAGTCAGGTTTCGCCAGCCCCTTATCATCCATGCCGGAGTCATTCATGATCGTCGATCGTCAAGGCAGGCGCTTTCGCAACCTGCGTGTCAGCCTGACGGCTGCTTGCAATTACGCCTGTACCTACTGCGTGCCAGACGGCAAGCGCCTGGTGGCGGCGCAGGACGAACTGTCGGCAGATGCGCTGGCCCGCGGCGTGGCGTACCTGATCGAAGCGGCCGGTATCGAGCGCCTGCGCATCACCGGCGGTGAGCCACTGGTCAGCCCACGCCTGGATGCCTTTCTGGCTGCCGTGGCCAAGCTCGACCTCGACGATATCTCGCTGACCACCAATGGTCAGCTGTTGGCGCGCAAGTTGCCCCAGCTGCAGGCGGCGGGTATCCGCCGCCTGAATGTTTCCCTCGACACCCTAGACCCCCAGGCCTTCCGCCGCATTGCCCGGGGCGGCGACCTGGCCAGTGTGCTGGCGGGGATGGAGCAGGCCAGTGCACTGGGCATGCGAATCAAGATGAACATGGTGCCGATGCGCGGGCACAACCTTGACCAGGTGTTGCCGCTGCTGGATTACTGCCTGGAGCGGGGTTTCGAGTTGCGCTTCATCGAGCTCATGCGCATGGGCCACCTGGCCCGCGAGCACAATGCGTTTGTGCAGCAGTTTGTCGGCCTCGACCAACTGCTCACGCTAATCGGCAGCAAGCATGCCTACGTTCAGGTCGATGCGCCGCTGGACGCCACGGCCTTGCGTTATCAGATCCCGGGTGTTGGCCACTTTGGCATCATCGCCAACGAGAGCGTACCGTTTTGCCGTACCTGCTCGCGGTTGCGCCTGTCCTCCACGGGCTGGTTGCATGGCTGCCTGTCTTCGGGCAACCGCCACTTCGTCGGTGACCTGCTGGAAAAACCGCGCCATCAGGCCCTGCCTGCCCTGCAGCGCCTGCTGGTCAAGGCGCTGGCGGACAAACAGGATCTGGCGTTTTCCGGGGACGTGATGGTGATGAAGGTGATTGGTGGCTGAAGCTGGCGCAAAAGCTGCATCCGCCGGCTATTCGCCGGTTTTTCGTCGCCGGCCACTGGAGGAAAGATGCGTAGCCTGGTCTTGCTGCTGGCGCTGATGGCGCTGGGCGGCTGCATGAATGTCAGCGATATGGGCGAGGGCGTCCGCTACCACATGAGCGATGCCGGTCTGCTGGACCACAGCGATACCCGGCGCACCCTGTCGATCCGCCTGCAGCCCGACTCGTTCATCTTCATCGGCCAAGGCGCGTTCGTACCGCCGGGCAAGGGGCCGGTGCCGCGGCAAAACGCGGTGGCTGACGAGGCGTTCAAGAGCTTTGTCGAGTATTTCCCGATGGTGCGCCGCGCCCAAGGCCCGCTGGGCCTGGAAGAGGCCATTGCCCAAGCGCGCTCGGTAGGCGCCGACTACGTCCTGTACACCCGCTTCGCCCGTACCGACGACCGCATTGGCAATGGCGATGAGTGGTATGACGAACAGGCCGTCGATCGCCTGGGCTGGGACAGTGGCGTGGTGCAGATGATGTTGATCGAAACCAATACTCGCTACCTGATCGACACCGCACGCATCAAGAGCCGTGGCGGTTTGTTGACGTTCCACGACAATACGCCAGAGGATTTGCTTGGTGCGCCGATGCGCGAGTACGCTCGTAGCCTACTGGGTATGAGCGAATGAGGCAGGTGTGATGAGTGATTCGGGCAAGGCCAATGATCTTCTGGCACAGATTCCCAAGGCCAAGGGCCTGCCGCCGGTGCACCTGTGGAACCCGGATTTCTGCGGTGACATCGACATGCGCATCGCCCGCGATGGCACCTGGTATTACCTGGGCACGCCGATCGGGCGCAAGCCGATGGTGCGGTTGTTTTCCACGATCATTCGCCGCGATGGCGATGACTACTTCCTGATTACCCCGGTAGAAAAGGTTGGCATCCGCGTCGACGATGCGCCGTTCGTGGCTGTGGCGCTGGAGGTGCTGGGGGAGGGTGAACAGCAAGTGCTGCGCTTCACCAGCAATGTCGAGGACCAGGTTGACGCCGGGCCGGACAACCCACTGCGGGTGGTCATCGACCCGGTGACGCAAGAGCCATCGCCCTATGTGCTGATGCGCAGCAACCTTGAGGCGCTGATTCACCGCAATGTGTTCTACCAGTTGGTCGAGCTGGCGGTGCCGCGTGAGATCGAGGGGGAGGAATGGTTGGGGGTGTGGAGCCAGGGCGTGTTCTACCCGATTGGGCGTAGCAGCTGAGCTCTTGGTTGCCTGTAACGACCTCTTCGCGGGCATGCCCGCTCCCACCGGTACAGCGCAGCCCTTGAAACCTGTGGCGAACAAACTTGTGGGAGCGAGCATGCCCGCGAAGACGGCAGCACAGGTAAAATCGGCCCCCTGCTTTTACCTCGAATTGGCCATTTGTGTTCAGCCAACGAAGCCCTAACCTGCTGGCATTAGCCATCCAGGAGAAGCCCACCATGAAACCCTTGGCCATCGTCCTTTTTGCCCTGCTCGCCGCTCAGACTCCCGCCTGGGCCCACGGCGAGGTTGCCGACCAGGTCAAAGTCCTGCAGCAGCAACAACCCTCGAACGCCCCGGGCAAAACGGCTGTCATGCTTACCGTGAGCTATGCCCCTGGCGAGGCATCGCCCGCGCATCAGCATCCTGGCGCAGTGATGGCCTACGTTCTGCAGGGGGCGGTGGTGTCGAAGCTTAACAACGACCAGGAAAAGACTTACCAGGCCGGTGAGTATTGGTACGAAGCGCCAGGTACCGTGCACAGCGTGTCGCGCAACGCCAGCAAGACCCAGCCAGCCAAGCTGCTGGTCTGGAGCCTGGTGGACGAGGGCAAGCCTGTGACCGAGCCACTGGATCGGTAAATTCGATGCAACGAAAAAGCCCCCGGTTGCTTGCGCAACTGGGGGCTTTTTCAGTGTTTGGCTCCGCGACCTGGACTCGAACCAGGGACCCAATGATTAACAGTCATTTGCTCTACCGACTGAGCTATCGCGGAATTTGCGCGTATCTTACTGACTGCCTGGAAGAAGTCAAGCCTCTCCCAGGCAAATCAACAGGTTACAGCACTTCGACGATGGCCTTGGTGACCACGTGGATGTTGCTCTGGTTCAGCGCGGCAACCGCGATACGGCCGGTGTCCAGCGCGTAGATGCCAAATTCGTTCTTCAGGCGTGCTACCTGTTCAACGGTCAGGCCCGAGTAGGAGAACATGCCCGCCTGGCGGCCAACGAAGCTGAAGTCGCGCTTGGCGCCATATTCAGCCAACAGGCTGACCATTTGCTGGCGCATGCCGTGGATGCGCTGGCGCATCTCGCCCAGCTCGGCTTCCCACATCTGGCGCAGTTCGTCGCTGTTCAGCACGGTTGCGACGATGGTTGCACCGTGGGTCGGCGGGTTGGAGTAGGTGGTGCGGATCACGCGCTTGACCTGCGACAGCACGCGCGTGCTCTCGTCCTTCGAGGCGGTGACGATCGACAGTGCGCCAACGCGCTCGCCGTACAGCGAGAACGACTTGGAGAACGAGCTGGAAACGAAGAACTCCAGGCCCGACTCGGCGAACAGGCGCACGGCGAAGGCGTCTTCGGCGATACCGTCACCAAAGCCCTGGTAGGCCATGTCGAGGAACGGCACATGGCCTTTGGCCTTGACCACTTCCAGGACGTTTTTCCAGTCGTCCAGGCCCAGGTCGACGCCAGTCGGGTTGTGGCAGCAGGCATGCAGCACGACGATCGAGC
Source organism: Pseudomonas putida S13.1.2 (assembly GCF_000498395.2). Lineage (NCBI taxonomy): Bacteria > Pseudomonadati > Pseudomonadota > Gammaproteobacteria > Pseudomonadales > Pseudomonadaceae > Pseudomonas > Pseudomonas putida. The sequence continues at coordinate 3,379,827 of NZ_CP010979.1, read as the reverse complement.
CGGCCGGCAGGTTGTTCAGGTCTTCGAGCATGCCGGCGCGGTTTACGTCGTTGCTCGGCGCGTCGTAGTAGCGGTAGTTCTGTACCGGGAAGCCGGCGGTCTCGAACAGCGCGCGGTGGTTTTCCCAGCTCGGGTCGCTGATGGCTACCACGGCATTGGGCGACAGGCGCTTGAGGAAGTCGGCGCCGATCTTCAGCGCGCCGGTGCCGCCAACGGCCTGCACGGTGACCACGCGGCCAGCGGCCAGCAGTGGCGACTCGGCGCCGAAGATCAGTTTTTGCACGGCCTGGTCGTAAGTGGCGATGCCGTCGATCGGCAGGTAGCCGCGCGAGGCGTGCTGGGCGGCACGCTGGGTTTCGGCTTCGATCACGGCGCGCAGCAGCGGAATGCGGCCTTCCTCATTGCAGTACACGCCAACGCCCAGATTGACCTTGTCGGTACGTGGGTCGGCGTTGAATGCTTCGTTGAGGCCCAGGATAGGGTCGCGGGGTGCCAGCTCGACAGCGGAAAACAGGCTCATTGTTACCTTGGCTCTGATTGGAGAGTGATAGGACGTACACGCTCCAGCCGAATGCACTGAAGCGGTGCACAAACGGGGAGTCAGTATAGTGATACCGCCCGGTCACTGCGACACTCTGGCACAGCTTTTCCGGCTATTTGCGCAAATATTTTTCGACCATTGGTCTAAATGCCGGGTCCACTGTAACAGGCGCTCACAGCCTGGCCTTGAAAGCGCCCCCGGATAGCCGCATTTGGGTATAGACTACTGGCTAAATTTACAGTTGCTGCAACACCGCGAGGTCAAACATGTCCGAGTTCCAGCTCGTCACCCGTTTTCAGCCGGCCGGCGACCAGCCCGAGGCCATCCGCCAGATGGTCGAAGGCATCGAGGCGGGGCTGTCGCACCAGACGCTGCTCGGCGTGACCGGTTCGGGCAAGACCTTCAGCATCGCCAACGTCATCGCCCAGGTGCAGCGCCCGACGCTGGTGCTGGCGCCGAACAAGACCCTGGCCGCGCAGTTGTACGGCGAGTTCAAGGCCTTCTTCCCCAACAACGCGGTGGAGTATTTCGTTTCCTACTACGACTACTACCAGCCCGAGGCCTACGTGCCGTCGTCGGACACCTTCATCGAGAAGGACGCCTCGATCAACGACCACATCGAGCAGATGCGCCTGTCGGCGACCAAGGCGCTGCTTGAGCGGCGCGATGCAATCATCGTCACTACCGTGTCGTGCATCTATGGCCTGGGTAGCCCGGAGTCTTACCTGAAAATGGTCCTGCATGTGGACCGCGGCGACAAGCTCGACCAGCGCGCACTGCTGCGCCGGCTGGCCGACCTGCAGTACACCCGCAACGAAATGGACTTTGCCCGTGCCACCTTCCGCGTGCGCGGTGATGTGATCGACATCTTTCCGGCCGAGTCGGACCTTGAAGCCATCCGCATCGAACTGTTCGATGACGAGGTGGAGAACATCGCCGCCTTCGATCCGCTCACCGGCGAAGTCTTTCGCAAGTTGCCGCGTTTCACCTTCTACCCCAAGAGCCACTACGTTACCCCGCGGGAAACCCTGCTGGCGGCCGTGGAGGGTATCAAGGAGGAGCTCAAGGAACGCCTGGAGTACCTGCACAAGGCCAACAAGCTGGTAGAGGCACAACGCCTGGAGCAGCGCACCCGTTTCGATCTGGAAATGATCATGGAGCTGGGCTACTGCAACGGCATCGAGAACTACTCGCGCTACCTGTCTGGGCGCCCGGCCGGGGCGCCACCGCCCACCCTGTACGACTACCTGCCGGCCGATGCACTGCTGGTGATCGACGAATCCCACGTCAGCGTTCCACAGGTGGGCGCCATGTACAAAGGCGACCGTTCGCGCAAGGAAACCCTGGTCGAATACGGCTTTCGCATGCCCTCGGCACTCGACAACCGGCCGATGCGCTTCGACGAATGGGAGGATGTCAGCCCGCAGACCATCTTCGTGTCCGCAACCCCTGGCCCCTACGAGGCCGAGCATGCCGGGCGCGTGGTAGAGCAGGTGGTGCGCCCGACCGGCCTGGTCGACCCGCAAGTCGAAATACGCCCGGCACTGACCCAGGTAGACGACCTGCTGTCGGAAATACGCAAGCGCGTGGCGCTGGGCGAGCGGGTGCTGGCCACTACGCTGACCAAGCGCATGGCCGAGGACCTTTCTGATTACCTGGCCGACCACGATGTGCGGGTGCGCTACCTGCACTCGGACATCGACACGGTGGAGCGGGTGGAGATCATCCGCGACCTGCGCCTGGGCACCTTCGACGTACTGGTGGGCATCAACCTGCTGCGCGAAGGCCTGGACATGCCGGAAGTGTCGCTGGTGGCGATCCTCGATGCGGACAAGGAAGGCTTCCTGCGTTCCGAGCGGTCCCTGATTCAGACCATTGGCCGCGCTGCCCGTAACCTCAATGGCCGGGCGATTCTGTACGCCGACAATATTACCGGTTCGATGCAGCGGGCGATTGACGAAACTGAGCGACGCCGTGAAAAGCAGATCGCCTTCAACGAAGCCAACGGTATCGTGCCCAAGGGGGTGGTCAAGGACATCACCGACATCTTGGAAGGCGCCACCGTGCCTGGCGCGCGCAGCAAAAAGCGCAAGGGCATGGCCAAGGCGGCAGAGGAGAGCGCCCGCTACGAGGCAGAGCTGCGTACGCCGGGCGAAATCACCAAGCGCATCAAGCAGCTTGAAGAGAAGATGATGCAGTTCGCCCGCGACCTGGAGTTCGAAGCCGCGGCGCAGCTGCGCGACGAGATTACCCAGCTGCGCGAGCGGTTGATTACCAGTTGATTGTGTCAGCGGCTAAAGACATAAAGGTGATGCGATCAGTGTAGGAGCGGCCTTGTGTCGCGAAAGGGCTGCGCAGCAGCCCCAGCAGCATCGAATGTGGCACAACCCTGGGGCTGCTGCGCAGCCCTTTCGCGACACAAGGCCGCTCCTACAGGGGATTGTGTAGACTCTGAAAAGGGCTCAATGGGCTTCCCCAGCCTTCAACCCCGCCGGCAGCCTGCGGGTGAGCAACACTGCCACCATGCTCACCGCCAACCCGATCCCGACAAAGTGGAAGGCATCGTTGTAGGCCATGATCATGGCCTGCTGGTGGGTTATCTCGCTCAACTTGCCCAGCGCCGCATTGTCATTGCCCAGCCGCTCTGCCAATTGCGCCAGCCGCTCTGCCACCTGCGGATTGCTCGGTACCACCGACTCCCTCAGGTAGTCGAAATTCACCTTGGTCCGCGCATCCAGCAGCGTGGCCAGCAAGGCGATACCAATCGCACCGCCCAGGTTACGCAAGATATTGAACAGGCTCGATGCTGACCCCGCATCCTGCGGCTGGATGTAAGCCGTTGCGATCAGCGAAATGGTCACCATGATCATCGGCTGGCCCAGGGCGCGGATGATCTGGATATGGTTGAACTGCGGCCCGGCAAAGTCCGGGTTGAGCACCCCCGAACCGAAACTGGCGGCGCCGAACAGGCAGAACCCCAAGGCGCACAACACCTTGGGTGACACCACCTTCATCAGTTGCGGCACCAACGGGATCAGGAACAGCTGCGGGACACCCATCCACATGATCACCTCGCCGATCTGCAAGGCGTTGTAGCCCTGCACCTGCGCCAGGTACAGCGGCAACAGGTAGATTGACCCGTACAGGCCTACGCCCATGCCCAAGCTGGCGATACTCGACAAGCCGAAGTTGCGGTTACCGAGGATGCGCAGGTTGATCAGGGGGTGTGGCTTGGAAAACTGCAGGATGACGAAGGTGATCAGGCTGACCAGGGCGATGCTGCCCAGGCCGACGATCAAGTTTGACTCCAGCCAGTCCTTGCGGTGGCCTTCCTCGAGAAAAACCTGCAGGCAGCCCAACCCCAGGCCCAGGGTGACGATACCGGCGTAATCGGTGCTCTTCAGCAGTTCCCAGTGCGCCTCTTTCTTCTCCAGCCCGTACATAAGGCCGGCAATCATCACCAGGCCCGGCGGGATGTTGATGTAGAAGATGTATTCCCAGCCCCAGTTTTCGGTCAGCCAACCGCCCAGGGTGGGGCCGATGGAGGGGGCAAAAGTGGCGGTCATGGCGAACATCGCCATGCCTTTGGCGCGATGGTGTTCGGGCAGCTTGATCAGGGTCAGGGTGAACGCCAGCGGGATCAGCGCGCCGCCGGTAAAGCCTTGCAGGGCGCGGAACAGGATCATGCTCTCCAGGTTCCAGGCCATTGAGCACAGCAGTGACGACAACAGAAAGCCCCCGGAAACCCACACCGCCAGGCGCCGCGCCGACAGCAACTGCACCAGCCAGGCGGTCAGCGGGATCATGATGATTTCCGCCACCAGGTACGAGGTGGAAATCCATGAGCCTTCCTCCAGTGTCGCCGACAATGCGCCCTGGATGTCTTTCAGCGACGAGTTGGTGATCTGGATGTCCAGCACCGCCATGAACGCACCGAGCATCACGCTCATCACCGCGATCCAGTCGCGCCGGGTGGGCTCGGCGGTGGGCCGGAGCAGTGGGTCACCGGCCATTGTGGCCTTCGCCTTCGCTGCGCAGGTCCACGGTGGCGGTCACCGACATGCCGGGGCGAATGCGCCCGTGCAGCGGGTTGTCGGCGCTGAAGGTGAGTTTGATCGGGATGCGCTGCACCACCTTGGTGAAGTTGCCGGTGGCATTGTCGGGTGGCAGCAGGCTGAACTGCGCGCCCGAGGCGGCAAAGACACTGTCGACCCGGCCTTCGATGGGGGTGTCCGGGTAGCTGTCGAACAGCAGTTCGGCGCGTTGGCCTGGCTGCATGCGGCCGATCTGGGTTTCCTTGAAGTTGGCCTGCACCCAGATGTCTTCGTCGGGCACGATCGACAGCAGGTAGGCGCCAGCCTGCACCACCTGGCCATTGCGCGCATTGCGCTGGCCGATAGTGCCGCTGATCGGTGCGCGGATTTCGCAGCGGATCAGGTTCAGTTCGGCCTGCGCCAGGTCGGCGCGGGCATTGGCGATTTGTGCATCAAGGCGTTTGAGGTCGGCGTTCAGAGCGTTGACCTGCTGGCGCTGGCTTTGCAGGTCGGCGCGGGCCTTGTCGACCTGGGAGCCGGCGACATGGCTGTCCGCCGACAGGGTGGTGACCCGCTCCTCGGATATGAAGCCTGGCTTGCGCAGCTTTTCGGCGCGGCTCAGGTCTACCCGGGAGCGCTCGAACGTGGCCTGGTTGGCTGCCACCTGCGCCTGCCCGGCGGCGATCAGGCTACCCTGCTGGGTCAGGCGGCTTTGCGCCTGCGCGTATTCTGCTTCGCGGGTGGCCAGGGTGGCGCGGGCGCGGTCGATCGACAGGTTAAAGTCTGCCACTTCCAGGCGTACCAGCAGGTCGCCTTTGTTGACATGCTGGTTGTCCTCGACCGGCACCGCTTCGATACGTGCGCCCAACTGGCTGGAGATACGGGTGATCTCGCCCTGTACGTAGGCGTTGTCGGTACTCTCGTAGAAGCGGCCCTTGAAGTACCAGTGGGCCAGAAAGGCGAGGGCGATGATGGCCACCAGGGTGAAAAATATCAGCAGGCGACGTTTGAGTTGGGCAGGCATGGGTACGATCGTTCCAAAAATGTAAACAAATTTAACAGCGCCGCAGGGCCTGTCGACAAGTGACGTTCGCGCCATTGCTGGAGCCCGGTGCCTGCCTCCTGCTAACATCCCGCCTTTGTTTCATCTTCAGTTCGAGACCTTCCATGACCACCGTACGCACGCGTATCGCGCCATCGCCTACCGGCGACCCCCATGTCGGCACTGCCTACATCGCCCTGTTCAACTACTGCTTTGCCAAGCAGCATGGCGGTGAGTTCATCCTGCGCATCGAAGACACCGACCAGCTGCGCTCCACGCGCGAGTCGGAACAGCAGATCTTCGACGCCCTGCGCTGGCTTGGCATCGAATGGAACGAAGGCCCGGATGTGGGCGGCCCGCACGGCCCGTACCGGCAGAGCGAGCGTGGCGAGATCTACGCAAAGTATGCCAAGGAGCTGGTTGACGCCGGTCACGCCTTCTATTGCTTCTGCACCGCCGAAGAGCTGGAGCAGATGCGTGCCGAGCAACAGGCCCGTGGCGAAACCCCGCGCTACGACGGCCGCGCACTGCTGTTGAGCGCCGAGGAAGTGCAGCGCCGCCTGGACGCTGGCGAGCCCCATGTGATCCGCATGAAGGTGCCGAGCGAAGGTGTGTGCGTGGTACCGGACATGCTGCGTGGCGATGTCGAGATCCCGTGGGACCGCATGGACATGCAGGTGCTGATGAAGAACGACGGCCTGCCGACGTACTTCCTGGCCAACGTGGTCGACGACCACCTGATGGGCATCACCCACGTCCTGCGTGGCGAAGAGTGGCTGCCGTCGGCGCCCAAGCTGATCAAGCTGTACGAATACTTCGGCTGGGAGCAGCCCAAGCTGTGCTACATGCCGCTGCTGCGTAACCCGGACAAGTCCAAGCTGTCCAAGCGCAAGAACCCCACCTCGGTGACCTTCTACGAGCGCATGGGCTTCATGCCTGAGGCGATGCTCAACTACCTGGGTCGCATGGGCTGGTCGATGCCGGACGAGCGCGAGAAGTTCTCGCTGGACGAGATGGTCGAGCACTTCGACCTGTCGCGTATTTCGCTGGGTGGCCCGATCTTCGACATCGAGAAGCTGTCCTGGCTCAACGGCCAGTGGCTGCGCGAACTGCCGGTCGAGGAGTTCGCCACACGCCTGCAGAAGTGGGCGTTCAACAGCGACTACATGATGAAGATTGCCCCGCATGTGCAGGGCCGTGTGGAGACTTTCAGCCAGGTTGCCCCGCTGGGCGGGTTCTTCTTTGAAGGCGCGCTGAAACTGGATGCCAAGCTGTTCGAAAGCAAGAAACTGTCGGCCGACCAGGTGCGCCAGGTGATCCAGCTGATCCTGTGGAAGCTCGAAAGCCTGCGCCAGTGGGAAAAAGAGCGCATCACCGGCTGCATCCAGGCCGTGGTCGAGGCGCTGGAACTGAAGTTGCGTGATGCCATGCCGCTGATGTTTGCCGCCATTACCGGCCAGGCCAGTTCGGTGTCGGTACTGGACGCCATGGAAATCCTCGGCCCCGACCTGACCCGCTATCGCCTGCGCCAGGCCCTGGACCTGCTGGGTGGCGTTTCGAAGAAAGAAAACAAAGAGTGGGAAAAGCTGCTGGCTTCCATCGCCTGATTCAGCGTTACACCTAACCTGTGGGAGCGGGCGTGCCCGCGAATGCGGTGTTTGATTTACCATCGCATTCGCGGGCACGCCCGCTCCCACAGGTCCAGATGAAGCCCGAAAACCGGGGCAGGGCGGTAAGTGATTGTTATCTGTGAAAAAACTTTTGAATATTTTCAAAATTTCGTTTGACAGCCCTGCAATCCGATCTTAATATGCGCCCCGTCCACAGCGATGAACGAAAACGAAACGCCAGGCACCCAGCCAGCGATTCGGTTCAAAGCGACATTGTGGGGCTATAGCTCAGCTGGGAGAGCGCCTGCATGGCATGCAGGAGGTCAGCGGTTCGATCCCGCTTAGCTCCACCAAATTCCGCTTGTCAGCCACGGCTGATAAGCAAGACCGGGTCCAGCAACCGGGTCTTGAAGGTAAGAAGGTTCGTCCCCTTCGTCTAGTGGCCTAGGACACCGCCCTTTCACGGCGGTAACAGGGGTTCGAGTCCCCTAGGGGACGCCAGTTTTACACAAGCGATGTTTCATTATGTCGCTGGGCCGCGAGGCTAAAAATCCGGGGCTATAGCTCAGCTGGGAGAGCGCCTGCATGGCATGCAGGAGGTCAGCGGTTCGATCCCGCTTAGCTCCACCAATTTTGCCGCGGTTCGCGTAAGCGGATCGGCACGAAGGTTACGTCCCCTTCGTCTAGTGGCCTAGGACACCGCCCTTTCACGGCGGTAACAGGGGTTCGAGTCCCCTAGGGGACGCCACTTTTTCCTGCGTTTTGCAGGGCTTAAAAAGGCTCGTCGATTATTGATGAGCCTTTTGTTTCGGGGCTATAGCTCAGCTGGGAGAGCGCCTGCATGGCATGCAGGAGGTCAGCGGTTCGATCCCGCTTAGCTCCACCATTTCTGCCAGGGTTCACGCAAGTGAGTCTTCGCGAAGGTTACGTCCCCTTCGTCTAGTGGCCTAGGACACCGCCCTTTCACGGCGGTAACAGGGGTTCGAGTCCCCTAGGGGACGCCATGTTTACCCGCGTTTTGCGGGACTTTAAAGGCTCATTCGCTTATTGAATGGGCCTTTTGTTTTTTCTCCCTTTCGTAAAATTCGCGGCTGACAAGCGGCAGGAAATTCTGCTTGCCAAAAAATATGATGCGTATAATATTTCTATCATCATATTCCTACTGGCGAGTCCCTGATGAGCGACAAGAAGAGCAGAACCCGCGAGCGCATTCTGGAAGCTGCACGCAGTGCGCTTGTCCAGCACGGCCCCGCCGAGCCCAGCGTTAGCCAGGTGATGGGGGCGGCAGGCCTTACCGTCGGCGGTTTCTATGCCCACTTTGACAGCAAGGACGAGCTGATGCTCGAAGCGTTCCGCCAGCTGTTAGGCGAGCGCCGCGCCTTGCTCGCCCAGATCGACCCCAACCTGGATGGTGCAGGGCGGCGGGCGCTGGCCAGTGCCTTCTACCTGTCGCGCAAACACCGGGATGCCGAAGTGCACGCCTGCCCGCTGCCCAACTCGCTGGGCGAGATGCAGCGCCTGCCGGAGGTGTTCCGCGAAGTATTGGCCGAGCACATCGAGCTGATGACCGCCGCCATGGTTGACCGCCCCGAAGATGCCGACAAGGCCTTGGCCGACCTGGCGCTCATGGTCGGCGGCCTGGCCCTGGCCCGTGCCTTGGGTACCAGTGAGCTTTCTGACCGTATTCTGCGCGCCGCCAAGTCGGCGGTGCTTTAACCCTGGAGCATGGCGATGACTACCCTGAGCTGGATTCGTGGTGTCAATGGCACCCTGGGCCGCCTGGCCCCCGAGCATGTCGCGGGCAAGATGCGCCGTGCCTTCATGACCCCACGCAATCTGCCGCCTCGGGATTGGGAGCTGCCCGTGCTGGCTAGCGCCGAGCGCATCACCCTGCGCTTCGGCTTGTCTGCGTTGCGCTGGGGCAAAGGCCCGACCGTGTTGCTGATGCACGGTTGGGAAGGGCGCCCGACCCAGTTTGCCGCCTTGATCGAGACCTTGGTCCAGGCCGGGCACACGGTGGTGTCGCTGGAAGGGCCGGGCCATGGCCGTTCGCCTGGTGAGCAGGCAAATGTGGTGCTGTTTGCCCGGGCGCTGCTGGAGGCTGCCGCCGAGCTGCCGCCGCTGCGGGCGGTGATTGGCCATTCCATGGGTGGTGCCAGTGTGCTGCTGGCCTTGCAGATGGGGCTGCGCACAGAGGCAGCAGTCAGCATTGCTGCCCCGGCGCGGCTGCTGGGCGTGCTGCGCGGTTTTGCTCATCACCTGGGGATGCCGGCGCGTGCGCGGGCGGCGTTCATTCGCCAGGTAGAGCGGGAGGTAGGCATGCAGATTGCGCGGCTGGATGTGACCGGTTACCAGCTGGAGCTTCCGGGTTTGGTGGTGCATGCCGCCGATGACGCCCTGGTGGCCGCCGATGAAGCCCAGGTTATTCACAAGGCCTGGTTCGATAGCCGCCTGATGCTGCTGGAGGAGGGTGGGCACCAGCGGGTGCTGTCCGATCCGCGGCTGGGTGAGGCCGTGCTCGAATTGCTGGGGCGGGCTGACGTGCCAGCGCGACAAACCGCCTGATAGTGTTGCCTGAACTGGCCTCATCGCCGGCAAGCCAGCTCCCACAGATACGGCGCAAAGCTTGAATCCTGCGCCGTTTTTGTGGGAGCTGGCTTGCCGGCGATGAGGCCGGTAAATCTTGCGCAGGGGCTGGACATTGCCCCGCAGGTCGCTGCTAAATCGACTTTTGTGCCAAGGAAGCGAACATGAGCTGGGACCTGGCAACACCCTTCGTCATCGACCTGCGCGTCGGTAGCGAGGACATCGACGGCCTCGGCCACGCAAACAACGCGGTCTACGTCACCTGGCTGGAGCGCTGCGCCTGGCGCCACTCCCAGCGTCTGGGGCTGGACCTGGCCGAGTATCGGCGCCTGGATCGGGCGATGGCTGTGGTGCGCCACGAAATCGACTACCTCGCCGCCGCTTACGAGGACGACGAGCTGCAACTGGCCACCTGGATCATCGACTGGGATCAGCGCCTGCGCATGACCCGGCGCTTCCAGCTCAAGCGCCCGCGTGACGGCGTAACCTTGCTGCGCGCACAAACCACCTTTGCCTGTATCGAGCTGTCCAGCGGCAAGCCCAGGCGCATGCCGGCGGAATTTGTCGATGGTTACGGCCCGGCGCTGATCGGCGCCTGAATCGCCGGCAATTTTTGTTAGACTGCCGGCTTTTCCACCCGAGACCCCGACATGCAAATTGCCCTGGCCCCCATGGAGGGGCTGGTTGACAACATCCTGCGCGACGTATTGACCCGTGTGGGCGGTATCGACTGGTGCGTCACCGAGTTCATCCGCGTGTGCGACCGCCTGCTGCCGGCGTCCTCGTTCCACAAGCTGGCGCCCGAGTTGCGCCAGGGTGCGCGCACGGCTTCCGGGGTGCCCATGCGCGTGCAGTTGCTGGGTTCGGACCCGGGGTGCCTGGCGGAAAACGCGGCGCTGGCCTGTGAGCTGGGTGCGCCCGTGATCGACCTGAACTTCGGCTGCCCGGCCAAGACCGTGAACAAGTCACGTGGCGGTGCCGTGCTGCTCAAAGAGCCGGAGTTGCTGCACGCCATCGTACGTGAGGTGCGCCGCGCGGTGCCGGCGCATATCCCGGTCACTTCGAAGATGCGCCTGGGCTTCGACAGCCCCGACGGCGCCCTGGACTGTGCCACGGCCCTGGCAGAGGGGGGCTCGGCGCATCTGGTGGTGCATGCGCGGACCAAGGTCGAGGGCTACAAGCCGCCGGCGCACTGGGAGTGGGTGGCGCGGGTGCAGGATGTGGTCAAGGTACCGGTGTTCGCCAATGGCGAGATCTGGACCGTCGATGACTGGCAGCGGTGCCGTGAGGTCAGCGGGGCCGAAGACATCATGTTGGGCCGTGGCCTGGTATCGCGCCCAGACCTGGGCCTGCAGATTGCTGCGGCGCGCGACGGGCGGGACTATCAGCCGATGAGTTGGGACGACCTGCTGCCGTTGTTGCGCGAGTTCTGGCGTCAGGCCCAGGCCAAACTGTCACCGCGCTATGCGCCGGGGCGGATGAAACAGTGGTTGGCGATGCTGACCCGCAGTTACCCCGAAGCGGTGGTGTTGTTTGCCGAGTTGCGCCGGGAAGATGACTGCGCGCGGATCAGCCGGTTGCTTGGGGTGCAGGCGCAGCCCTTGGAAGCTTGTGTTGCTTGAACCGACCTCTTCGCGGGTAAACCCGCTCCCACAGGTAATGCACAGCCCTGTAGGAGCGGGTTTACCCGCGAAGAGGCCATCAGACCCAGTGCAAAAAAGAAGATTTTTTTAACGCTCCCCTTGAAAGCTTTCCCTCTGGCCATATCTTTTGAGTACGCGATGCCGAAGTCGGGTCGCGTAGTGACTTACTTGCTGAATCTCAGGAGTTTATGACCATGACTACCGCTTTCTCTCTTGCTCCACTGTTCCGCCATTCCGTTGGTTTCGACCGTTTCAACGACCTGTTCGAGTCCGCGGCACGTAATGAGGCCGGTAGCAGCTACCCGCCCTACAACGTGGAAAAGCATGGCGAGGACCACTACCGCATCGTGGTTGCCGCAGCCGGTTTCCAGGAGCAGGACCTCGACCTGCAGGTCGAGAAAGGTGTCCTGACCGTGACCGGTGGCAAGCGCGACAATGGTGCCGCTGAAGTGACTTACCTGCATCAGGGTATCGCGCAACGCGCCTTCAAGCTGTCGTTCCGCCTGGCCGATCATATCGAAGTGAAGGCCGCCGGCCTGGCCAACGGCCTGCTCAGCATCGACCTGCTGCGCATCGTGCCTGAAGAAGCCAAGGCCAAGCGCATCCCGATCAATGGCGACAAGCCAGCGCTGAACTGATCACGCTGCAATGAAGAAGGGCACCCTCGGGTGCCCTTTTTTGTGGGTGCCTGCGTCTGCTTCAGTAGTCTGCCGGCGCCTCCAGCAACAGCTTGCGAAACTCCGGCAACGGCAACGGCCGGCTGTGCAGGTAGCCCTGGTACAGGTGGCAGCCCAGCCGTTCCAGAAACTCCAGCTGTTCGGTCAACTCCACCCCCTCGGCAATCACAGCCAGGTCCAGGCTGCGGGCCATGGCGACGATAGCGCGGACGATTTCGGCGTCGTTGGGGTCGTTCGGTGCATCGCGCACAAAGGTCTGGTCGATCTTCAGCGCATCCACCGGCAGGCGCTTGAGGTAGGTCAGCGAGGAATAGCCGGTGCCGAAGTCATCCATGGCAAAACTCACCCCGTAGCGCTTCAGTTCGCGCATCTTGCTGATGGTGTCTTCCAGGTTCTGGATGACGATACCTTCGGTGATTTCCAGCTTGAGCATGTGCCGAGGCAGCCGGTAATCGTCCAGGCTGCGCAATACCCGCCCGACAAAGTCGTTCTGGCGGAACTGCCGAGGGCTGATGTTCACGCACAGGCTGAAATCATCGGCGTCGATCAACCCGTCGGCCAGCATGCGTGCGCAGGCATCGCAGGCTTCGTCAAGGATCCAGCTGCCAACTTCCAGGATCAGGCCGCTTTCTTCCAGTACCTGAATGAACTGCGCGGGCGGTTGCTGGCCCAGTTGCGGGTGGTGCCAGCGCAGCAGCACCTCGGCGCCGACGATACGGTTGTCGCGGGCATCCACCTGCGGCTGGAAGTGCAGCGCCAGTTCGCCACGGGCCAAGGCCAGGCGCAGGTCGTTTTCCATGCGCAGGCGTTCGCTGGCGGCCTTCTGCATGGTGGTATGGAACAGCTGGGTGGTGTTGCGCCCGGAGTCCTTTGCCCGGTAAAGGGCGATATCGGCACGCTTGAGCAGATCGGCCGGGGTGGTGCCGTGGTCGGGGATCAGCGCCACGCCGATGCTGGGCGTTACCTGCAGGCGCTGGCCATCCAGCGACATCGGTTCGGCCAGCAGCTCACGCAGCGTGTCGGCCAGTTCGCGCACTTTTTCCTCTACCACCTCACGGCTGCCCTCCAGGCCGCTGAGCAGTACCACGAACTCGTCGCCACCCAGCCGGGCCACGGTGTCTTCAAAGCGCACACTGGCTTCCAGGCGTGCGGTGATGATCTTCAGCACCGTGTCGCCCACCGGGTGGCCCAGCGAGTCGTTGATGTGCTTGAAGTGGTCCAGGTCGAGGAACAGCAGGGCGCCGCGCAGGTTGTGGCGCTTGAGCAGGGCGATCTGCTGGCTCAGCCGGTCCATCAGCAAGGCGCGGTTGGGCAGGTTGGTCAGCGGGTCGTGGTAGGCCAGGTGGCGTATCTGCGCCTGGGCATTCTTCAGTTGGCTGACATCGCGGGCGGTCAGCAGCAGGCAGTCGACTTCGTTGAGGGTGATCGGCTCAACAGAGACTTCCACGGTGAGGATATCGCCGCGCTTGTTACGCCCGAGCATTTCCCGGTGATGCACCCGGCCGCGTTCGCGCAACTCGGCCAGCAATGCGCTGCGCTGCTTGTCGTCGGCCCAGATACCGATCTCGTATACCGTGTGGCCCACCACATCGGCGGCGCTGTAGCCGGTGAGGCGGCAGAAGCCATCGTTGATTTCCAGGTAGCGGCCGCTGTGGCGTTCGGTGATGGTGATGGCGTCTGGGCTGGAGTGGAAGGCCTTGGCGAACTTCTCCTCGCTGGACTGCAGCGCCGCCTCGGCGCGTTGCTGCTGGGTAATATCGCGCAGGGTGGTGACGCTGCAGGGTTGGTCGTCGACGGTGATCAGGCGGCTGGAGATTACACAAGTCAATGGCGCGCCGTCGCGGTGGTTGACCACCACGGCGACGTTGCTCAAGGCCCGATCGCGGATGACCCGCTCGATACGTTGCGCACGTTCGATGGACTCGGCCCACAGGCCAATTTCCTCGGCGGTGCGGCCAATCACCTGGTCGCTGGCCCAGCCGAAGGTCTGGCTGAATGCCGGGTTGATCTCGATGAACTGGCCGGTGTCCTGGCGGGTGACGCAGATCGGGTCGGGGCTGACCTGGAAAAGGCTGGCGAACTTCTCTTCCGAGGCGCTCAGGCGCTGCTCACGCTCCACCTGGTCGGTAATGTCGAGCAAGGTGCCGGCCATGCGCAGCGGGTTACCTTGCTCGTCGCGGTAAAGCCGTGCGCGGCTTTCGATATAGCGCGAGATGCCGTTTTCCAGTTGCACCCGGTAGGTGATCTGGTAGTTCCCGGCGGGCCCTTCGCGCAGGCTGCGGTAAGCCTGGCGCATCGAGTTGCGTTCCTGTTCCGGCACCCCTTCGAAAAACGCATCGAACGATTCGTGAAAAGGGGTGGGCGGCAGGCCGTGCAGCTGCGCGGCGCGGGCCGAGCCGTAGAGCATGCCGCTGGGGATGTGCCAGTCCCAGGTGCCCAGCTGCGCCGAGTCCAGGGCCAGGTCCAGGCGTTCCTGGCTGTCCTTCAGGGCCTGCTCGGCGCGCTTGCGTTCGGTGGTGTCGACGAACGTGCTGATCAAAAAGGTGACGCCCTCCAGTTCGATGCCCTGGGTGCACAGGATGCCGTCGTGCACCTTGCCGCTGGAGGCACGGAACTGCACCTCCATGATGAGCGGGCCGCCACTGGCGCGGGTCGACTCCATGACCTGGTGACGCTGTTCGGGGTTGACCCACAGGCCCAGCTCCAGGCTGGTCTTGCCGATCACCTGGCTGCCGGGCCAGCCGAACATGTCTTCGAAATGCTGGTTGACTTCGAAGATCATGCCGTCGTGGCGGCGGGTCAGCAAAATGGCGTTGGGGCTGAGGTGGAACAGGGTGGCGAAGCGCTTTTCCGAATTGATCAGCGCTGTTTCCCGCTCGCGCTGGCGGGTAATTTCGCGGATCACCCCGATCATCTGGGGCCGGCCATGCTGGTCGTGGGTCAGGCTGCCGTTGATCTCCAGCCAGTGCAGGCTACCGTCCGGCCAGCGAATGCGGTGGCGCATGGCCTGTTCCACCGGCTCGCCGTTGAACACGGCCTGGAATACCTGGCGCGTGCGCGCGCGGTCTTCCTCGGGCAGCAAGTCGAGGTAGTCGACATCGGCGGGCAGCGGCCGCTGCGGGTCGAAGCCGAACAGGGCCTGGGTGCCCCGGGACCAGCTGACCCGGCCGCTTTCGATATCCCACAGCCAGGCCCCCAGGCGTGCGCCGTTGAGCGCGGCCAGCAGTTGCGGGGCGTTCTGCCAGGCCTGCTCCGACTCTTGGGGATCGGCCGCAGGAATACGCGGCAGGCGCAAAAAGCGGTTTGCTGATTTGGGCATCGGTACCAGACCTTTGGCGTATGACGCGTCCTTGAATTGGAAGTACCGGGCTGACGGCCGGTCAGGCGGGCCCTGCGTGGCTGTCGAGCAGGGCCATGAATGCCCTGGCCGCGTTCGATAGCGTACGCTCCGTGTGCAAGATGTAGCCTAGCTGGCGCGACAGCTGTATGCCGGGCAATGCGATGGGTGCAACCTGTTCGTCGAGCATGGTGCGTGGCAAAACGCTCCAGGCCAGGCCGATCGATACCATCATCTTGATGGTTTCCAGGTAGTTGGTGCTCATGGCGATGTTCGGCGTCAGGCCCTGGCTTTCGAACAGGCGCTGGACAATATGGTGGGTAAAGGTGTTGCCGCCAGGGAAGACCGCCGGGTGGCGGGCGACATCCGCCAGGCTGACCGCATGGTTGTTGGCCAGCGGGTGCTCGGGGGCGGCGACAAAGTCCAGGGCGTCGTCCCATACCGGCACGGCCTTGACCAGGTGGTGCGGGTCGGGCGCCAGGGTGATCACGGCAATTTCGGCGCGGCCATGCAGAATTTCGTCGTAGGCCTGTTCTGAATCGAGAAACTGAATATCCAGCGCCACGGCCGGGTACTGGCGGGTGAAAGCCCGCAACAATGGAGGCAGGCGGTGCAGGCCGATGTGATGGCTGGTGGCCAGGGTCAGACGACCGCTCACGGCCCCGGTCAGGTTGGTCAGCGCCCGTCGGGTATCATCTAGCACATTGAGAATCTGGTAGGCCCGTGGCAGCAGGGCGCGCCCGGCCTCGGTCAGGGTCACCTCGCGGCCCAGGCGGTCGAACAGGCGCACCCCCAGTTGCTGCTCCAGCCCGGCGATGCGTTTGCTGATGGCCGGCTGGGTCAGGAACAGCCGCTCGGCAGCCCCGGAAAAGCTGCCGGTTTCGGCAATGGCGATAAAGGCACTGAGGTTGGCCAGGTCCATGGTGCTGTATTCCTTTGGGTTATCCAAAGCATAAAAATTATGAATTTGAGTTATTCAATCTAACCCCATAGCATCGTCCGTACAAGCCAAGGGGTCTTTGGCATAGAAAGACGCTGATGAGGAACAGTCTGATGGCTGGCAAAACGCTCTACGACAAACTCTGGGAAGCCCATGAGGTCAAGCGCCGTGATGACGGCTCGTCCTTGATCTACATCGACCGCCACATCATCCACGAAGTGACGTCGCCCCAGGCCTTCGAAGGCCTGCGCCTGGCCAACCGCAAACCGTGGCGCATCGACACCAACATCGCCACCCCCGACCACAACGTGCCGACCACGCCAGAGCGCAAGGGCGGTATCGAGGCCATCGTCGACCAGGTGTCGCGCCTGCAGGTGCAGACCCTTGACGAAAACTGTGACGAATACGGCATCGTCGAATTCAAGATGAATGACGAACGCCAGGGCATCGTCCACGTCATCAGCCCGGAGCAGGGTGCCACCTTGCCTGGCATGACCGTGGTCTGCGGTGACTCGCACACCTCCACCCACGGCGCCTTCGGTGCCTTGGCCCACGGCATTGGCACCTCCGAGGTCGAGCACGTGCTCGCCACCCAGTGCCTGGTCGCCAAGAAGATGAAGAACATGCTGGTGCGCGTGGAAGGCCAGTTGCCTGCCGGCGTTACCGCCAAGGACATCGTCCTGGCCGTGATCGGCAAGATCGGCACCGCCGGTGGCAACGGCCACGCCATGGAGTTCGCCGGCAGCGCCATCCGCGAATTGTCGATGGAAGGCCGCATGACCATCTGCAACATGTCCATCGAGGCGGGCGCCCGTGTGGGCCTGGTGGCCACTGACGCCACCACCGTTGCCTACGTTGAAGGCCGCCCGTATGCGCCGAAGGGCAAGCAGTGGGAACAAGCGGTCGAGTCGTGGAAAGACCTGGTGTCGGATGACGATGCCGTGTTCGACACTGTAGTGGAGCTGGATGCCAGCCAGATCAAGCCACAGGTCAGCTGGGGCACCTCGCCCGAGATGGTATTGGCCGTCGACCAGCGCGTGCCGGACCCGGCTGCCGAAGCCGACCTGGTCAAGCGTGGTTCGATCGAGCGTGCCTTGAAGTACATGGGCCTGACCGCCAACCAGGCGATCACCGATATCAAACTGGACCGCGTGTTCATCGGCTCGTGCACCAACTCGCGTATCGAAGACCTGCGCGCCGCAGCCGAAATCGCCAAGGGCCGCAAGGTAGCCGCTACCGTCAAGCAAGCCATCGTCGTGCCGGGTTCGGGCCTGGTCAAGGCCCAGGCCGAGCGCGAAGGCCTGGACAAGATCTTCGTCGAAGCCGGTTTTGAATGGCGTGAGCCAGGCTGCTCGATGTGCCTGGCGATGAACCCGGACCGCCTGGAGAGCGGCGAGCATTGCGCGTCCACCTCCAACCGCAACTTCGAAGGCCGTCAGGGCGCCGGTGGCCGAACCCACCTGGTCAGCCCGGCCATGGCGGCCGCTGCCGCGGTGACCGGCCACTTCATCGATGTTCGCGAGTTGATCCAAGGGAGCGCAGCATGAAAGCCTTTACCCAGCACACTGGCCTCGTCGCGCCGTTGGACCGTGCCAACGTCGACACCGACCAGATCATCCCCAAGCAGTTTCTGAAGTCGATCAAACGCACCGGCTTTGGCCCTAACCTGTTCGACGAATGGCGTTACCTGGACGTGGGCCAGCCCTACCAAGACAACAGCAAGCGCCCGCTGAACACCGAGTTTGTGCTCAACCACGAACGCTACCAGGGGGCCAGCGTGTTGCTGGCGCGGGAGAACTTCGGTTGCGGCTCCAGCCGTGAGCACGCCCCGTGGGCGTTGGACGAGTACGGCTTCCGCAGCGTGATCGCGCCGAGCTTTGCCGACATCTTCTTCAACAACAGCTTCAAGAACGGCTTGCTGCCGATCATCCTCAGCGATGAGGAAGTGGACGAATTGTTCAAGCAGGTCGAAGCCAACCCGGGTTACCAGCTGACCATCGACTTGCAGGCGCAGGCGGTGACCCGCCCGGATGGCAAGGTGCTGCACTTCGAGATCGATGCATTCCGCAAGCACTGCCTGCTCAACGGCCTGGACGATATTGGCCTGACCCTGCAGGACAGCGATGCGATCAAGGCCTTCGAAGGCAAGCACCGCGCCGGGCAGCCCTGGCTGTTCCGTGATGCCTGAGTGATGTAGGTGAGTTTGCTGGCCTCATCGCCGGCAAGCCAGCTCCCACAGGATCACCACAGGTCTGAATACTGTGGGTTTCCTGTGGGAGCTGGCTTGCCGGCGATAGGGCCAGTAGAGCTAACCCAAAACCTAAAGGATCGAGACATGACCAGCACCCAACACACCGATGTGGTCCAGCGCCAGTTCGGCGAACAGGCCAGCGCCTACCTCAGCAGCGCCGTGCACGCCCAGGGCAGTGAATTCGCCCTGTTGCAGGCCGAGCTGGCGGGGCAGGCCCATGCCCGCGTGCTGGACCTGGGCTGCGGTGCCGGTCATGTCAGTTTCCACGTCGCCCCGCTGGTTGCCGAGGTGGTCGCCTACGACCTCTCGCAATCCATGCTCGACGTGGTTGCCAGCGCTGCCGCCGAGCGAGGCCTGGCCAACATCACCACCGAGCGCGGCGCCGCCGAACGCCTGCCGTTCGCCGATGCCTCGTTCGACTTCGTCTTCAGCCGCTACTCGGCCCACCACTGGAGCGACCTGGGCCTGGCCCTGCGCGAAGTGCGCCGGGTGCTCAAGCCAGGTGGCGTGGCGGCGTTCATCGACGTGATGTCGCCCGGCAGCCCGCTGCTCGACACCTACCTGCAAACGGTCGAAGTGCTGCGCGACACCAGCCATGTGCGCGACTACTCCGCCGCCGAATGGCAGCGCCAGGTCAGCGAAGCCGGCCTGCATGTGCGCAGCCACACGCGCCAGCCACTGCGCCTGGAGTTCAGCAGCTGGGTCGAGCGCATGCGCACCCCCGAGCCGATGCGCGTGGCCATACGCCAATTGCAGCAAGCCATGGGTGAAGAAGTACGGCAGTATTACCAGATCGAGGCCGATGGTTCGTTCAGCACCGATGTGCTGGTGTTGTGGGCCGAGCGTTAAGCACTTTTCGGTGGGGCCCGTCTGGCCGCACCGCGTGAATGGATAGAGGAAAGCATGAGCAAGCAGATTCTGATTCTCCCAGGTGACGGTATCGGCCCGGAAATCATGGCCGAAGCGGTCAAGGTGCTGGAACTGGCCAACGACAAGTTCCAGCTCGGCTTCAGCCTGGAGCACGACGTGATCGGTGGCGCGGCCATCGACAAGCACGGCGTGCCGCTGGCCGACGAAACCCTGGAGCGTGCGCGCAAGGCCGATGCCGTGCTGCTGGGCGCCGTGGGTGGCCCGAAGTGGGACAAGATCGAGCGTGACATCCGCCCGGAGCGCGGCCTGCTTAAAATTCGTTCGCAGCTGGGCCTGTTCGCCAACCTGCGCCCGGCCATCCTCTACCCGCAACTGGCCGATGCCTCTTCCCTGAAGCCGGAAATCGTTTCGGGCCTCGACATCCTCATCGTCCGTGAGCTGACCGGTGGCATCTACTTCGGTGCCCCGCGTGGCCAGCGCGAGCTGGAAGGCGGCGAGCGCCAGGCCTACGACACCCTGCCGTACAGCGAAAGCGAAGTGCGCCGCATTGCCCGTGTCGGCTTCGACATGGCCCGCGTGCGTGGCAAGAAGCTGTGCTCGGTGGACAAGGCCAACGTCCTGGCGTCCAGCCAGCTGTGGCGTGAAGTGGTCGAAGACGTGGCCAAGGGCTACCCGGATGTCGAACTGAGCCACATGTACGTCGACAACGCTGCCATGCAGCTGGTGCGTGCACCGAAGCAGTTCGACGTGATGGTGACCGACAACATGTTCGGTGACATTCTGTCGGATGAAGCTTCCATGCTGACCGGTTCCATCGGCATGCTGCCTTCTGCGTCGCTGGATGCCGACAACAAGGGCATGTACGAGCCGTGTCACGGTTCGGCGCCGGACATCGCTGGCCTTGGCATCGCCAACCCGCTGGCGACCATCCTGTCGGTGTCGATGATGCTGCGTTATAGCTTCAATCAGTCGGCTGCCGCAGAAGCGATCGAGAAGGCGGTGAGCCTGGTCCTGGACCAGGGCCTGCGCACCGGCGACATCTTCTCTGAAGGCTGCCGCAAAGTTGGTACGCAGGAAATGGGCGACGCAGTAGTCGCAGCGCTGCGGAATCTGTAATCTCTCTGGCCCGCCACCCACAATTCCCGGTGGCGGCCCACTTTTAGCAAAGGTGTAGTTGCGATGAAACGTGTAGGTCTGATCGGTTGGCGCGGTATGGTCGGTTCCGTGCTCATGCAGCGGATGCTGGAGGAGCAGGATTTCGACCTTATCGAGCCGGTGTTCTTCACTACTTCCAACGTGGGTGGCCAAGGCCCGAACGTGGGCAAGGATACAGCGCCGCTCAAGGACGCGTATTCGATTGAAGAGCTCAAGACCCTCGACGTTATCCTGACCTGCCAGGGCGGCGACTATACCAACGAGGTCTTCCCCAAGCTGCGTGAAGCCGGCTGGCAGGGTTACTGGATCGATGCGGCCTCGTCCCTGCGCATGCAGGATGACGCCGTGATCGTCCTCGACCCGGTCAACCGCAAGGTCATCGACCAGCAGCTGGACGCCGGTACCAAGAACTACATCGGCGGTAACTGCACCGTCAGCCTGATGCTGATGGGCCTGGGTGGCCTGTTCGAAGCCGGCCTGGTCGAGTGGATGAGCGCCATGACCTACCAGGCAGCCTCCGGTGCTGGCGCGCAGAACATGCGCGAGCTGATCAAGCAGATGGGTGCCACCCACGCTGCCGTTGCCGATGACCTGGCCAACCCGGCCAGCGCCATCCTCGACATCGACCGCAAGGTTGCCGAGGCCATGCGCAGCGAAGCGTTCCCGACCGAGAACTTTGGCGTGCCACTGGCGGGCAGCCTGATCCCATGGATCGACAAGGAACTGCCGAACGGCCAGAGCCGTGAAGAGTGGAAGGCCCAGGCCGAGACCAACAAGATCCTCGGCCGCTTCAAGAGCCCGATCCCGGTCGATGGTATCTGCGTGCGCATCGGCGCCATGCGTTGCCACAGCCAGGCGCTGACCATCAAGCTGAACAAGGACGTGCCGATCGCCGACATCGAAGGCATGATCAGCCAGCACAACCCGTGGGTGAAGCTGGTGCCGAACCAGCGTGAAATCAGCATGCAGGAACTGACCCCAACCAAGGTCACCGGCACCTTGAACATCCCGGTTGGCCGCCTCCGCAAGCTGAACATGGGCTCGCAGTACCTGGGCGCATTCACCGTGGGTGACCAGCTGCTGTGGGGCGCCGCCGAACCGCTGCGCCGCATGCTGCGGATTCTGCTGGAGCGTTGATCGTTCTGCTTTGACTAAAAACCCGCGCTGGCGACAGCGCGGGTTTTTTTTTGCGTGTGAAATCGGCCTGCATGCGTCAGGCTTTTTGTTTTGTAACAGCACCCCTGCACAGTGGCAAAATGCCTGGCTTAACGAGAAATATTCTCATTATAATCAGCCTCCCCAGTTTGCCTGAGCATAGGAAAGTGCTGACGTGCTGGAACAACTCTTCAACGAACATGCCTGCGCCTTGCACCGCTACTTGCTGCGCAAGAACTGCACGCCATCCCTGGCGTCGGACATCGTCCAGGAAACCTTCTTGCGGCTGGCGCAGATGGAAGGGGTAGAGCGGCTGCTTGCCACCCCGGCCTACCTGTTTCGCGTTGCCCACAACCTGATGATCGACCATCATCGGCGCTATGGCAGCAAGCGCTACGAGGCCGAGCCGGCCAGTATCTTTGACGGCTTGATCGATGAAGCCAGTTCGCCAGAGGACCAGGCCCTGAGCGCCCTGGAGCTGGAGCGCCTGCACGCAACCCTGGAGCTGCTGCCCGAACGCACGCGTAACGTGTTTCTGCTGTGCCGTGTAGAAGGCATGACACACAAAGAGGCCGCCGAGTATTTACGGATTTCCACCAGCTCTGTACAAAAACACCTGGCCAGCGCATTGGCCAGGATTGGCCGAGGGCTTGAACCTGAGCAGTAGACCAGGCGCAAGCGCTGACCTGGCCGGGCTACCAGAAAAACACCAACAGGCAGCAACAGCGTACCGTGAACCCCTCAGAACCTGTTGACCCGATTGAGCGCAAGGCTGCCGATTGGGTCATGAAACACCGTCAAGGTCGCCTCGGTCCCGCCGAGCACGCGGCCTATCGGCGTTGGCTGGCAGCCGACCCCCGGCATGCGGCCGTGGCCCAGCGCCTCGACCGTGCGTGGCAGGCCAGTGCGGCGCTGCGCCAGGGCTATGTGCGGCCACCGCGTCCGGCCCGCGCCGCCGGGCCGCTGGGCTGGCTACAGGCCCTGTGGCAACGGCCCTGGGCCAGTGGTGGCGCACTCGGTGGGTTGGCGATGGCCTGCTGGTTGTGGCTGGCGCCGCCATTCTGGGTGCAGGGCCTGGGCGCCGACTACCAGACCGGCTACGGCGAAGTGCGCCATGTCACGTTGGGCGATGGCAGCCAGTTCGTACTGGGCAGCCGCAGCATTCTCAGCATCGCGTATGACGGCCAGCGCCGTACTGTGCATCTCAAGCGCGGCGAGGCAGTCTTCAGCCCGTCACCGGTGGGCGAAGCAGAGCCGCGACCCTTCACTGTCAGCACGCCAGGGGCAAACATCACCGCCCGCGGCACTCGGTACCTGGTCGCGGTCGACAAGGATGACCGCTCCGGCTGGGTAGGCGTGCTGCAGCACACCGTCGAGATCAACCTGGTTTCGCATGGCCTGGACGATGCTTCGGCATCTGCCGTGTTGCAGCAAGGTGGCAGTCTGTACTTCGGGCCCCATGCCGGGCTCAAGCCACTGGCGCAATCCCCCGAGGAACTGGCCAGTTGGCAGAACGGCGGGGTGGTGCTGCGCCAGCAGACCCTGGCCCAGGCTGTCGAGCAGCTGGGCCGTTATCGCGCAGGCTTGACGCTGGTGCGCGGCGATGCGCTGCGGCGCCTGCCGGTGAATGCGGTAGCACGGATTGACCGCGTTGATGACTCCCTCAAGCAGTTGGCCAGGCAAGCACATGCCCGGGTGCTGGAGTTTCCAGGTGTACTGTTGATTTACTGATCTAAAAAAGCCAATTAATAGATCATATCGCTCTACTGTGTTTTCCAGCTTCGCACGTTACTGAATGCAAATAACTCTTATTTGTCTTTAGCTAGGGTGCCTGGAAACAATGTCAAAGGGAGCTTCAGGGCGTTTTGCCCCTCAACGTGGAAAGCTGAGCCTGGGAATTCAGCTGGCACTGTTGGCCTGCTGCGGCGCCACGCCGGTAATGCCTGCCATGGCCGCCAGCGACCCGGCTGCCGCCGCTCAGGCCGGCCAGTACCATCAGTTCGATGTGAAGGGCGGGGCACTTGAAGATGCCATGTTGCAGCTGGCGCGCCAGGCGGGTGCCGAGCTTTACCTGACCGGCGATGCCTTCAGTGGCCTGTACGCCAACCCGGTGCAGGGCCGTTTCTCTCTGGAAGGTGCGCTCAAGCAATTGCTGAGCGGCTTGCCCATCAGCTTCAGCCTGAGTGGCGGGCCGGACCGCCCGGTGATCCATCTGCAATCGGCCACCAGCGCTGGCACTGATGACCTGCACCCCACTTACGTGTACAGCCAGCGGGACAGCCGCTCGCGGGACGAGAAGGGCTACAGCGACATCTACGACCAGGACATTTCCACCGTTTACGCCGGCAAGGAGCAGATCGAGCGCTACAAGGGCGCCGCCCCCGCTGACGTGTTCAAGGGCATGCTCAACGTTTACAGCGGCGACGCCCGCAACAGCGGTGCCCTGGACCCGAACGTACGCGGCATCCAGGGGCCGGGCCGGGTGCCACTGACCATCGATGGCACCGAGCAGGCGCTGACCGTGTACCGCGGCTACATGGGCGCCAACAACCGCAACTACATCGACCCCAACCTGATCGGTTCGATCAAGGTGATCAAGGGGCCGAACCTGGAGCGCAACGTCTACAGCGGCGTCGGCGGTGCGGTGGTAGCCAATACCCTGAGCGTCGATGACATCCTCAAGGAAGGCGAAGAATTCGGCGGCGAGTTCAAGATCGAGGGCAGCAACAACTCGGTATCACCCAAGCTGCCTACCTTGATGACCGGGCAGATGCCCGGTGCGGATTACCAGTACATCCCGATCAATTCGTACTACGACCCGTCGCTGTATAAGCACCCGCGCACCAGTAGCAGCAACGACTTGTTGTCCAGCGACGACAAGGCCTACCGCTTGGCACTGGGTACGCGCCAGGAGCAATTCGACCTGATGGGCGCGTATGCCTATCGGGAAAAGGGCAACCACTACGCGGGCAAGAAAAAGAGCAGTTACTACGCCAGTGGCGAATTGGTGGATGGCAAGTGGGACTACGTGCCCAACCTGGCGCGCATCTACAAGCCCGGCGACGAAGTGCCCAACAGTTCCAGCAAGATGGAGTCGTGGCTGGCCAAGGCCACCTGGAAGATCGACGAAGGCCAGAGCCTGGAATTTGGCTACCGCGCCACCGACTCGTTGTATGGCGAGATCCTGCCCTCGCGCATTTCCTTCTTCACCCCGGGCAGTACTTACGATGCCGCAACTTATGGCGTACCGCAGTGGCCGCTGAGCCACGTGGACAGCAAGGCCTATAACGTGGAGTACAAGCTCAACCCGGACGACAACCGTTGGGTCGACTTCTACTCGAACTTGTGGATGACCCGGACCGTCAGCGATACCTACAGCTCGGGTGGCGTGCCCAACGAAACCACGGCGCAGAATCGCGAGTTTCGTAATACCGCTGTGGCCAATGCCAAGCATGACCGGGCCGGGCTCACGGTAAGCAACAAGCTGAAGCTGTTGGATAGCCTCGACCTGACGCTGGGTGGGAGCTATCAGCATGAAAAGCTCAGTTCGGGTGACACTATGTTCGACCCGAGCACGTTCGGGGCAACGCGACTTTTTCCAAGGGCAGGGCGACGCGAAGAGCAGGAATATAACTTCAACTTTGATTGGCAGCCGGTTTCCTTTGCACGCTTTACCGCAGGCGGGCGCTATTCCTCGTACTGGTCGTTCGATGATTTTCTCAAAGGCCAGCAAAGGGATACGGGTGTGACGACCCAGAATGTCCAGAGTGGAAAGCAGGTCGGGTTCACCACGCGCAAGACGTTGTCGCAGGAGGAATGGCGCGCTGCCGTGGACGAGAAGATTCAAAACATGCAGTTGATGTGGGACCTTTTCGGATACACCGAAGCTGAGCGGCAGGCCGACATTGAGTCATTCGAAAAGTCGACGCCGTACGAGTTGGATGTGGAACATAGTCAACATTGGGCCCATGACGGCAAGGGGCGATATAAACGCAGTAACAATCCGTGCATCTCGGCAGCCGCGGCGGGTGAGGATGTGGTGCAGTGCTACCACTCGACCTATGACGGCTCTCCTGGCTTCATCGACAGTGAAGGTAATCTGGTCAATCAGACGGTCGACACGTCGGCAAAGCATCGCAGGGATCAAGGCTGGGTTCCCAACCTGTCCGCTACATTCTACACCTCGGAAAACGGCCGGTTCTATTTGCGTTATAGCGAGGCCATTCGCTACCCGAGCATGTTCGAAAGTACGGTGGGGTTCTCCGCTTCGCTGACGCCTTGGGAGCTTGAGCCCGAACATGCGCATAATTATGAAGCGGCTTATATCCATAACTTGAGTGGTTGGTTGGGGAGCGAGCAAGCCGACGTCAAGGTTACTTACTATCACAATACAACCGATAATGTGATTGAGCGTAGCCCGCAACTGGTGTTCTCCAATGTCGAAAAGCAGACGACCTCGGGCATCGAGTTACAAGGTCGTTACGACAATGGCGGCTTTTTCACTGATTTGAGTGTCGCGCATGTCTTGAAGAACAAGGTGTGTGACGAGAACTCGGCCATGCTGCTGGACCCCACTGGGCGTACGCCAAATTGCGTCGATGATGGGTTCCTGGGTGGCTACCTGGTGGGTATGGCGATGCCTGAATGGTCGGCCAATTTGGGCATCGGTGCCCGGTTTCTGGATCGACGCCTGGAAGTTGGCGGCCGCGTTATCTACTACAAGGGGCATGATAGCAAGTTTCACAGTAACTACGCCGGTAATCCCATGGTTTCGTATTACCTGAATACGCCGTTGTCCTGGGATGACATTGTTACCTATGACGCTTATGTCAATTACAAGCTGACTGACGACGTGAATGTTGAGTTGGTCGGCACCAATTTGAGCAACCTCTATTATCTGGATCCCCTGACGCGCTCCGCAATGCCCGCGCCAGGTCGTACATTGAAAATTGGTCTGACTGCAAACTTTTGAGGTGAATTGCCTATGGGTGGATGAAAGGTGTCGATGTTCAGATGTGCTTGTGTGTTGGAAACTATTAACTTATCAAAGGATTATGAAATGAAAGTGTTGAATGTTTCTCTGCTCGCCGTTGCCCTGCTGGGTCTTGCTGGTGTCGCGCAAGCCGACAGTGCTTCCGGGCAAAGCTACACCGGTGCCATTGTGGTTGCCGGCTCGGATGGCGGTACCCCGAACCACGCTAGCCAGGCAGGTACCCCTTCCGTTGGCGTGCTGGCCTTCTACGGGGGTGCGAAGGTTGGCTTCAGTGGCCTCAAGGGCATGGTTCCGGCCGACAGCAATGGTGTGACCACCATCACCCCAGCGATGATGCCGGCCTCGCACGCTGCACTGGGCAACTTCGACTTCAAGCAGGTTTCGAACCAGCAGGTGTATTTCGGTGAGTGGTCGCAGAATGGCACCACCAATGATCCGACCCGTGTCGTTTACTACTCTGGCGACAATACCGGGCGGGTGCTGCCGACCACCAATGTCACCTATGCAGTCCAGGGCATCAGCAACTACTCCGGTGCCAACCTGTTGTCGGGTGATCTGACTGCCTCCTTTGGCGCAGCTGCCCCAACGCTCACTGGTAACCTGGCTAATGGTGCGCTGAAAGTCCAGCTGGCGGCCAACATCGATAAGTCAACGGCTGCGTTCTCGGGTGCGGCTGTAGCGCGCAATTCGACCACCAACGCGCAGCTTTCTACCGGTACTACCCAAGGCAGCTTCTTCGGCGCTGGTGCCACGGCCTCTCTGGCCGGTATCGCGAAATTCGCCGACCGCAATTACGACACCGCGTTCGGTGGTGTGAAGAAGTAAGCCGACCCGCTTGATGCTGGTCAGTCAAGTGCATCAGGGCTGCTATGCGGCCCTGATTGCAGCTTTTTCAAGGCACCCCGAGAGCCGAGCAATGCCCCAGCCTTCACGCCTGCATTACCTCTTGTTGCTGTCCCTCCCGCTTTCCTTCCCCATCACCGCGTTGGCCGACCAGGACACCAACCTGCGCCTCAATCAGAGCATCGAATACCGCGCCAACCGCCAGGAGCGCGAGCTGCTCAAGGACGAAATCGCCGGCACCACGCTGGTCATCGATGGCCAGACGTATCGGGTCGAGAACAACCTCAACGACCTCGGCCGTGCCCTCTATGTCTCGGTGCAGCGTCAGCAATGGTCCGACGTGACCGCCTTCCGTGCCCGCTACGTTACGCTGCCAGGCCACGACCCGATGCTGTTGGCCTACGCCGATGGCGCACTGGCGCGCTCGCGCGGCGACCTTGACCAGGCCGAGGCGCACTACCGCAAATTGCTCGCGCTGCAGGGCGACTTTCTCCCCGGCCAGCTGGAACTGGCCCGGGTACTGTTCGAGAACCGCAAGGATCGCGAATCCACTGACGCTTTCCGCCAGATCAGCCAGAGCCTCGGCCCGGCCGATGCGCGCAACCAGGGCCTGGGCAATACCGTCGACAGTTTCATCGAGGCGCTGGACCACCGCGAACGCTGGCAGGGCTCGCTGGCCGTCGGCCCGACCTGGAACGACAACCTCAATCAGTCCTCCGAAAGCACCACCCGCTACCAGCTGGAAACCAGCGACGGCGTGTACCTGGTCGAACGCAAGATGCCCAAGGCGGTGTCGGCACAGGGCATCGACTACGAAGCCACATTGAACAAGCGCGTTGCGCTGTCCGGCCACCATGGCGTGTTTGCCCGGGCGCTGGCCTATGGGCAGGCCTACGACAAAGAGGCCAGGTACAACGAAGACACCTTCATCGGCAATACCGGCTACAGCTATCAGGACGGGCGCAACCAGTACAGCCTGGGCCCACAGTTCGAATACAACCGCATCGGCAGCGACCCGATGTACTCGGCCTGGGGCCTGCGCGGTGAATGGATGCACAACCTTTCGGCCACGCGCATGCTCAAGCTGGAAGGTGAATACAAGGACATGGCTTACCGCCGTCAGGCCGCCGACATCTATGACGGCAGCGCTGCCTCGGTGTACGCCACCCTGTGGCAAGCCCTGCCGCAGCAATGGGTGCTGTTCGGCGGTTTCGACCTCACCGACCGCAACACCCGCGACGCTACCGAGGCCTACTTCCAGCGCGGCCTGCGCCTGGGCGTGGCCAAGGACTTCGATATCGGCCTGAGCACCGTGCTGTTCGCCTCCTGGCGTGCTCGCCAGTACGACGCCTACAGTGCTCTGCTCGATGACCGGCGCCATGAGGAAGAGCAGGGCTATACCTTTATCGTGCGCGCACCGCGCCTGGCCTTCCATGACCTGGTACCCAGCCTGACCTTCAAGTACAACAAGGTGAACAGCAATGTCGACTGGCTGTACAGCTGGGAGCGCAACAGCGTCAGCCTCAAGCTGGAGAAGCAGTTCTGAGGGAACAGTTGGGCAGTCCCAGGCTTGCACAAGATCTGAAGTCCTCCTTGCCCCCTGTGGGAGCGGGTTCACCCGCGAAGCAGGCGGCGCGGTGCATGGCACCGGCTGTGCCGGTGTTGGCGGGTAAACCCGCTCCCACAGGCGGTCGGGCAGGCTTGCGGATCTTATGTACGACAGTGGCGGCCTTGCACCGCAAGCAGCGTTGGCCTCGCCCGGGCAATGCGAGTAAAGTGCCGCTCCCGTTTCGCCTGAGGCAGCCCGCATCATGAACCCTACTTTCGATATCGCCGTCGTCGGCGCCACCGGCAGCGTCGGTGAAACCCTGGTACAGGTGCTCGAAGAGCTGGCGTTCCCGGTCGCCACCTTGCACCTGCTGGCCAGCATGGAGTCGGCGGGCAGCAGCGTGATGTTCGCTGGCAAGAAGCTCAAGGTGCGTGAAGTCGACAGCTTCGACTTTGCCCAGGTCAAGCTGGCCTTCTTTGCCACTGGCGCCGCAGTCAGCCGCAGCTTTGCCAGCAAGGCGCTGCAGGCGGGCTGCACGGTCATCGACCTGTCTGGTGGCCTGGACGATGCGCTGGCCCTGGTGCCTGAAGCCAACGCAGAGCGCCTGGCCGGCCTGGCGCTGCCAGCACGCATCGTCAGCCCGTGCTCGGCCGCAGTTGCCGTGGCGGTGGCGCTGGCACCGCTCAAGGGCCTGCTGGACATTGAGCGGGTGCAGGTGATGGCGTCGCTGGCGGTGTCCGCGCAAGGCCGCGAAGCGGTCAGCGAACTGGCCCGGCAAACGGCCGAACTGCTCAATGCCCGGCCACTGGAGCCGCGTTTCTTCGACCGCCAGGTGGCATTCAACCTGCTGGCCCAGGTGGGGGCCGCCGATGAGCAAGGCCATACAGCGCTGGAGCGCCGCCTGGTCAGCGAGTTGCGCGTGCTGCTGGGCATGCCTGAATTGAAGATTTCGGTGAGCTGCGTTCAAGTCCCGGTGTTTTTCGGCGATAGCTTCAGTGTGGCCGTGCAAAGCCGTCGCCCGGTCGACCTGGCAGCGGTCAACCAGGCGCTGGAGGCAGCCGAGAGTGTCGAGCTGGTGGAACGTGATGATTATCCGACCCCAGTCGGTGACGCAGTCGGCCAAGACGTGGTCTATGTTGGTCGTGTACGTCACGGTATTGATGAAGACCAGCAGCTCAACCTCTGGCTGACCACCGACAACGTGCGCAAAGGCGCCGCGCTCAATGCCGTGCAAGTGGCGCAATTGTTGATTAAACAGATGCTGTAAAAGATACTGGCGAGCACTTTTGTCCTGCTCTGCTTGCAGGTTTCGGGACGATTCATACAAGGGAAGAGGTCATGCTTCGAATTCGCAAACTGGTTCTGGCCATGGCTGCAGCATCCGCGCTGTCGTCTGGCATGGCGAATGCGCTGGG
Source organism: Pseudomonas putida S13.1.2 (assembly GCF_000498395.2). Taxonomy (NCBI): domain Bacteria; kingdom Pseudomonadati; phylum Pseudomonadota; class Gammaproteobacteria; order Pseudomonadales; family Pseudomonadaceae; genus Pseudomonas; species Pseudomonas putida. Next base: position 3,349,186 of record NZ_CP010979.1, on the reverse strand, counting down.
CCTGGGGGAGCTGACCCTGAAGTCGGCACAGAATCAGCCGCTGGACGCCGAGATCGAATTGCTCGACGTGCGCGACCTCAAAGCCGCCGAAGTGGCGCCAAGCCTGGCGCCACCGGAAGAGTTCAGCAAGGCCGGGGTGGCGTTTCCCACGTACCTCGAAGACCTGACCTTCACACCGGTGATCAACCCCAACGGCAAGAGCGTGCTGCGGGTTACCTCCAGCCAGCCGCTGCCGGGGCCAGTGGTCAAGTTCCTGGTCCAGGTGATGTGGCCGCAGGGCCGTCTGCTGCGTGACTACAGCGTGTTGCTGGACCAGGCCAAGGCCCAGGGCGACAAGCCAGCGGCGGGCAATGTCACACCGGCCGCAACCGGTGCCAGCAACTACACCACCCAGCGCCGCGACACCCTGTGGCAAATTGCTGCGCGCAACACCCAGGGTGGCTCGATCCAGCAGACCATGATCGCGATCCAGGCGCTGAACCCGGACGCCTTCATCGGCAACAACATCAACCAGCTGAAGGTTGGCCAGGTGCTGCGCCTGCCCGACCAGCAGCAGATCCAGAACATTGCCCAGGGCGAGGCAAACAGCGAGGTGGCCGAACAGTATGCCGCCTGGCGTGAAGGCCGCCGCCTGGGCCCGCGTGCCCGCCAGCTCGACGCTACCCGCCGTGGCGCCGCCGAGGCCGCCCCGTCGCGTATCGCCCAGGGCGACAACCTGCGCCTGGTCAGCCCGGGCAACCAGGCCGGTGCCGGCCAGGCCAAGGCACTCAGCGACAAGCTGGCTGTGGCCCAGGAAAGCCTGGACACCAGTCGCCGCGACAACGACGAACTCAAAAGCCGCATGACCGACCTGCAAAGCCAGCTGGACAAGCTGCAGCGTCTGATCGAGCTGAAGAACGACCAGCTGGCGCGTCTCGAAGGCCAGGGTGCTGCCGCTCCGGCAGTGGCTGCTGCTGCTGCTCCGCCCCAGGCGGCGGAAGCCGCTCAGCCAGCGGTCAAGCCTGCACCCGCTGCCGTCGATACCGCACCCAAGCCAGCGCCAGCCAGCCAGCCGGGCAGCGCACTCGACCAGGTCCTGGGCAACCCGTGGCTGCTTTGGCTGATTGCCGGCTCCAGCATACTGGTGCTGGCCTTGTTGCTTTGGCTGCTGGCGCGCAAGCGCAAGGCCCAGCAAGAGGCTGAAAAGCACCTGCGCATGGCGCGGGCGCTGGAAGAAGAGCAAGGCACAGGTTTCGACAACGATAGCGAGAGCCTCGACGGCGTCGAAATCTCGGAGCCGAGCGTGACCCTGTCGCCAGCCGTGGTCGCAGCTTCGGCTGCCGCTGCCGTTGCTGCGGAAAAAGTGGCAGCACCCGCCGCCGAGGCAGAACGCGAGCCTGAGCCGTACGCAGACCCGCACGCCGCGCTGTTGGCCGAAGTTGATCAATGCCTGGCCGAGGGCCGCCTGAACCGCGCCACCGAACTGCTGGAGCCCGCTGTGGACGCCTCGCCGGAGCGTGACGACCTGCGCCTGAAACTGATGGACGTGTATGCCCGCCAGGGTGACCAGAGCGCGTTCGCCGAACAGGAGCGCAAGCTGCAAGCCAGTGAGCACAATACTGCCCAGGTTGCCGGGCTGAAAGAGCGATACCCGGCCATGCTTGGCCTGGCCGCTGCCGGCCTGGGTGCGGCAGCGCTGGCTGCCGAGATGGATGAGCAGTACGTGCAGGAGTTGCTGCACGACGAGCCTGAGGCGCCGGTGGTTGCCGATGTGGTGCCTGACGAGGTGCCTGAGTTCGAGCCGCAGGTAGAGGCTGAGCCAGAGGTTGTGGCGCAAGCAGAGCCTGAAGCAGAGCTGGATGCCTTCGAAGAGGTGTCGACCCTGGATGCATCGGGCCTGGATGAGCAGGGCCTGGACAGCGCCTTCGACCTGAGCCTGGGTGAAGACCTGGCGGAGCAAGACCCGCTGGCAGCGCCGTTGCTGGACGAGCCGGCGCCCCAGGAGCCTGTACCCGACGAGCGGGTGATTGCCGAGCCTGTGCTGGATGAGCCTGTGCTTGAAGAGGTTCAGCCAGAAGAGCAGCCGTTTGCCGTGGATGCCGATCTGCAAGCCGACGCCGACGCCGATTTCGAAGCCATGCTGGCCCAGGCCGAGCCGCAGCCTGCTGTTGACCTGTCCGATTTCGACCTCGATGTCAGTGAACCGGTTGCCCCGGCCGCCCCGGCTGCAGCGCAAGAGGCCCCGGTGGACGTCGCCGCCGAACTGGCTGCCTTCGACAGCGTGCCGGAGTTTGACCCAGTCTCCGATTTCGACATGCCATCGGACTTCGACTTGTCGCTGTCGCTGGAGGACGATTCGCCTGCCGCCAAGAGCTTTGCCTCGGAGCTGGACGACGTCAACGCCGAACTGGACAAGCTGTCGCAAAGCCTCGAATCGCCATCGCTGGAGCCACACTTCACCAGCGAAGATGCGGCTGCGCAGCCTGAGCCCGAGCCTTTGGACGACCTGGACTTCGACTTCTTCTCCGGCAGCGACGAAGTGGCCACCAAGCTCGACCTGGCCCGCGCCTACATCGACATGGGTGACAACCAGGGCGCGCGCGACATCCTTGATGAAGTGGTCAAGGACGGCGACGACAGCCAGCGCCAGGAAGCCGAGGACATGCTCTCTCGCCTGGTCTGATGCAAGCAGGGCAGGCGTCTTCGCGGGCTTGCCCGCTCCCACAGGTTCTCCACAAGTCTTCGACCTTGTGAGTAACCTGTGGGAGCGGGCAAGCCCGCGAAGACGCCCGCAAGCGCTACACACCTCCAATGGCAGCCCTACAAGGCTGCCGTTGTCGTTATAATCCCCGCCATTCCGTACACCCCACAGGTTTCATGCGCTTGGACATCATCGACACCGCTACCGCCGAATCCGCGGCCGAAGGCTACTCCCGAATCGCCCTTGGCGTGGAATACAAGGGCGCCCGCTACCGCGGCTGGCAGCGCCAGGCCAGTGGTGTATCCAGTGTCCAGCAAGCGCTGGAACAAGCGCTGTCCAAGGTCGCCAACGAACCGATTTCGGTGATCTGTGCCGGGCGCACCGATGCCGGCGTGCATGGCTGCGGCCAGGTCGTGCACTTCGATACCCGCGCCGTGCGCGACGAACGCGCCTGGACCCTGGGTACCAATTTCAACCTGCCGCACGACATCAGCGTGGTCTGGTCGCGGCCGATGCCGGCCGACTTCCATGCCCGCTTCAAGGCGTGTGCGCGGCGCTACCGCTACGTCATCTACAACGACCCGATCCGCCCGGCGCACCTGGCCGAGGAAGTGACCTGGAACCACCGCCCGCTGGACGTCGAGCGCATGGCCGAAGCGGCCCGGTTCCTGCTTGGCACCCACGACTTCAGCGCCTTCCGCGCCAGCCAGTGCCAGGCCAAGTCGCCGATCAAGCACATCTACCACCTGCGCGTTACCCGCCATGGCCAGATGATTGTGCTGGACGTACGCGCCACTGCCTTCCTGCACCACATGGTGCGCAACATTGTCGGTGTGCTGACGGCCATCGGTGCCGGCGAGCGCCCTGTCACCTGGGCGCGTGAAGTGCTGGAAGGGCGCAACCGCCGGGAAGGCGGGGTCACGGCCCATCCGTACGGGCTTTACCTGGTCCAGGTGGAGTACCCCGAGGAATATGCGCTGCCCCAGCGTTACATCGGCCCACACTTTTTGACGGGCTACGAGGCGTTGGCAGACTGACGGACGAAAAGCCATTTGCTAACATCCGGCCTTTCACCGTAACAATCAGGGTTCGCTGTCCATGAGCAATGTTCGCAGCAAGATCTGCGGGATTACCCGTATCGAAGACGCACTGGCCGCTGCCGAAGCGGGTGCCGATGCCATCGGCTTTGTCTTCTATGCCAAGAGCCCGCGAGCCGTTGACGTGCGCCAGGCGCGGGCGATCATTGCCGAGTTGCCACCGTTCGTGACCACGGTCGGGCTGTTCGTCAATGCCTCGCGTTGCGAGCTGAACGAGATCCTCGAAGTGGTTCCACTGGACCTGCTACAGTTCCACGGCGACGAAACCCCGCAAGACTGCGAAGGCTATCACCGGCCCTGGATCAAGGCCCTGCGCGTGCGCCCGGGCGACGACCTGGAGGCAGCCTGCCAGCTTTACGCAGGGGCCCGCGGCATATTGCTCGACACCTACGTGGCAGGCGTACCCGGGGGAACCGGTGAGGCGTTCGACTGGTCACTGGTGCCGGCACACCTGAGCAAGCCCATCATCCTGGCGGGCGGGCTGTCGGCCGATAACGTCGGCCAGGCCATTGCCCAGGTGCGGCCTTATGCGGTGGATGTCAGCGGTGGCGTCGAACAGGCCAAGGGCATCAAGGACGCGGCGAAAATCGAGGCCTTCATGCAGGCGGTGAAACAGGCGTGATGGCAGATGTGACGGCTGGCTGCGCGCCATCGTCCATAGCTTTCGCAGCCCTGCGGGGCAGCCGCCGGTGGCGGCACAACAACACATTAGCGGTGGAGTGGCACGCTGGAAGCCCCGGTGGCCGGTCCATCATCGTTTCATACAAGATTTTGAGCTCAAGGGCAGGGCAGGGCCGGTGACGCCGACCCCCGCCTGCCAATACTGGAGAAAGAAAGCATGAGCAACTGGTTAGTCGACAAACTGATCCCTTCGATCATGCGTTCCGAGGTGAAGAAGAGCTCGGTGCCTGAGGGCCTGTGGCACAAGTGCCCGTCCTGCGAGGCCGTGCTGTATCGTCCGGAGCTGGAAAAAACCCTGGATGTCTGCCCCAAGTGCAACCACCACATGCGCATCGGCGCACGTGCACGCATCGATATCTTCCTGGATGCCGAAGGCCGTGCCGAACTGGGTGCCGACCTGGAGCCGGTCGACCGCCTGAAGTTCCGTGACGGCAAGAAGTACAAGGACCGCCTGACCGGCGCCCAGAAGCAGACCGGCGAAAAAGACGCGCTGATCTCCATGAGCGGCACCCTGATGGGCATGCCGATCGTGGTCAGCGCCTTCGAGTTCTCGTTCATGGGCGGCTCCATGGGTGCCATCGTCGGCGAGCGCTTCGTGCGCGCGGCCAACTACGCCCTGGAACACCGCTGCCCGATGGTCTGTTTCTCCGCCTCGGGCGGTGCGCGCATGCAGGAAGCGCTGATCTCGCTGATGCAGATGGCCAAGACGTCGGCCGTGCTGGCGCGCCTGCGCGAAGAAGGCATCCCGTTCATCTCGGTGCTGACCGACCCGGTGTACGGCGGCGTTTCTGCCAGCCTGGCGATGCTCGGCGACGTGATCGTCGGTGAGCCAAAGGCCCTGATCGGCTTTGCCGGCCCGCGTGTGATCGAGCAGACCGTCCGCGAGAAGCTGCCAGAAGGCTTCCAGCGCAGCGAGTTCCTGCTGGAGCACGGTGCTATCGACCTGATCATCTCCCGTGGCGAACTGCGCCCGCGTCTGGCCCGCCTGCTGGCGCAGATGACTGGCCAGGAAACACCGGAGCAAGCGCGTGAGGCGGCTGCTGTCGCGTGATGACACAACGATCCCTGGGCGAATGGCTCGCCTACCTCGAGCAGTTGCACCCCTCGGCCATCGACATGGGCCTGGAGCGGTCGCAGAAGGTGCTTGCGCGGCTGGCGCTGGGCAAGCTGGCACCGCGCGTGGTGACGGTAACCGGCACCAACGGCAAGGGCTCGACCTGCGCGTTCGTGGCCTCGCTGCTGCGCGCCCAGGGGCTCAAGGTCGGCGTGTACAGCTCGCCGCACCTGTTGCGTTACAACGAGCGGGTAGTGATCGATGGTCAAGAAGCCAGCGATGAGCGCCTGTGCGAAGCCTTCGCCGCCGTCGAGGCGGCGCGGGGCGAAATTTCCCTGACCTACTTCGAGATGGGCACGCTGGCAGCGTTCTGGTTGTTCTACCAGTCGCAGCTGGATGCCGTGGTGCTGGAAGTGGGGCTTGGTGGCCGCCTGGACACCGTGAACGTGGTGGACGCCGACCTGGCCCTGGTGACCAGTATCGGCGTCGACCATGTCGATTACCTGGGCGATACTCGCGAGCTTGTGGCCTTCGAGAAGGCCGGCATCTTCCGCCCGGGCAAACCGGCCCTGTGCGGGGACCTGGACCCGCCGCAGCCGTTGCTGGACAAGGCCGCCGAACTGGCAGCGCCGCTGTTCCTGCGCGGCCGTGACTTCGACCTGGCCATTGCCGCTGGCAGCTGGCACTGGCGCGGTACGGCGGCTGACGGTACGCAGGTAGCGCTGCGCGACCTGCCTTTGCTTGACCTGCCCATGGAAAACGCCACGCTGGCCCTGCAGGCTTACCTGCTGATGGGTCTGCCGTGGGATGCCGCGCAGGTGCGCGAGGCGCTGCTGGCTACCCGCATCACCGGCCGCCTCGATCGCCGCATGGTGAACTGGCAGGGCAAGCCGGTGGAGCTGCTGCTGGACGTGGGGCACAATCCCCATGCAGCGGAGTACCTGGCCCGGCGCCTGGCGGCCCGGCCGCTCAAGGGGCGTCGCCTGGTGGTGTTCGGCCTGCTCGCCGACAAGGACCTGGATGGCGTTGTCGCGCCGCTGCAGGGCCTGGTCGACGACTGGGCCGTGGCGCCGCTGGATACTCCCCGCAGCCGCCCGGCTGCAGTACTGGCCACGGCCTTGACGAACCTCGGTGCTGCGGTGAAGTCTTATGCCAGCGTCGACGCCGCCCTTGAAGGGCAGTGCGCTCAGGCGACGGCAGATGATCAGGTCCTGCTGTTCGGTTCGTTTTTCTGTGTTGCCCAGGCGCTGGAGTGGCTGGAGCGGCACGCCCAGGAGGGTGGAGTAGATGGCAGTGCTGGATAAAGGGATGAAACAGCGCATGGTGGGTGCGCTGGTGCTGGTGGCGCTGGCGGTGATTTTCCTGCCGATGCTGTTCACCCGCGAGGACGAGATGCGCCAGGTGCACGTCGAGGCCCCGCAGGCACCGGCCATGCCAAGCCTGCCGGAAGTGAAAGTGGACCCGGTCGCCGTGCCGGAGCCGCAGGTCATTGCGCAAGAGCCGCAGCAGCCACCGGTGGTGGTCGATGAGTCTACTGCGCCGCCCGCTACCCCCAGCCAGCCGATCACGCCATCGCCGCAGACCCAGGCGCAGGTTCAGCCGGCCAAGCCGCAGGCCCCGGCACCCAAGGCCGAGCCTAAGCCGGTGGCCACCCCGGCACCTGCCACGGCAGTGGCCAAGGCGGCTGCCCCCTCGAAGATCGACGTCAATGGCTTGCCTGTCAGCTGGTCCATCCAGTTGGCCAGCCTGTCCAACCGTGCCGGTGCCGAAAAGCTGCAGCAAACCCTGCGCAGCCAGGGCTACAACGCCTATATCCGCTCGGCGGGCGGGATGAACCGGGTGTATGTCGGGCCACTGATCGAGCGGGCCGAAGCCGAGCGCACGCGCGATGCCATCAACCGCCAGAACAGCCTCAAGGGCTTTGTGGTGCGTTTCCAGCCAGAACGCAGCTGAAATCACCAGGGCGGCTTTGCCGCCCATCGCTGGCAAGCCAGCTCCCACCGCGATCGCATTGACCTCAAGGGCTGTGCTTTCTCTACGGGAGCTGGTTTGCCGGCGATAAAGCCAACACCAATCCACCCGACATTCCGCTTACTCCTAGCCCGTCGCTCTGGTAAAATGCGCCGCCTCAAACGTCTGCAGGCAGCACCGTGGCATTTACCTTGGTTGATTGGGCGATCATCGCGATCATCGCCGTCTCCACACTGATCAGTCTCAAGCGCGGCTTCGTCAAGGAAGCCTTGTCGTTGCTCATCTGGATCATTGCCGGTGCGGTTGCGTGGATGTTCGGCGGTTCGCTCTCGGTGTATCTTGAGAGCTATATCCAGACGCCATCGATGCGCGTCATCGCCGGCTGCGCCATTCTTTTCGTCGCCACCTTGCTGGTGGGGGCCATGGTCAACTTCCTGGTCGGCGAGCTGATCCGTGTAACCGGGCTGTCCGGCACCGATCGTTTCCTGGGCATGGCCTTTGGCGCTGCGCGCGGGGCCTTGCTGGTAGTGGTGGCCATAGGCCTGATCAGCCTGGGGCCGGTTCAACAAGACACCTGGTGGCAGGAATCGCGCCTGATACCACAATTTCTCTTGGTCGCCGACTGGTCGAAAAACCTGATTTTGGGTTTCACCGGCCAGTGGTCGCCCAGTGGGTTGATCAGCGCTCCGGCTGATCTTCCGTTCAAGGAACAGTTGCTCGGGCCGTCCCGGCCCTGAGCGCTATTCACTCAAGTTTCGTCAAAGTAGGGGTTGCGTCGCATGTGTGGCATCGTCGGTATCGTCGGTAAGTCGAACGTCAATCAGGCGCTGTATGACGCGCTTACGGTCCTCCAGCACCGCGGCCAGGACGCTGCCGGTATCGTGACCAGCCATGACGGCCGGTTGTTCCTGCGCAAGGATAATGGCCTGGTGCGTGACGTCTTCCAGCAGCGTCACATGCAGCGCCTGGTGGGCAGCATGGGCATCGGCCACGTGCGCTACCCGACGGCGGGCAGCTCGACCTCGGCCGAGGCCCAGCCGTTCTACGTCAACTCGCCGTATGGCATCACCCTGGCCCACAACGGCAACCTGACCAACGTCGAGCAGTTGGCCAAGGAGATCTACGAGTCGGACCTGCGTCACGTCAACACCAACTCCGACTCGGAAGTGCTGCTGAACGTGTTCGCCCATGAGCTGGCGGTGCGTGGCAAGCTGCAGCCGACCGAAGAAGACGTGTTCGCCGCTGTTTCCCACGTGCACAGCCGCTGCGTCGGCGGTTACGCTGTGGTGGCGATGGTCACCGGTTACGGCATCGTCGGCTTCCGCGACCCCCACGGCATTCGCCCGGTGGTGTTCGGCCAGCGTCACACCGACGAAGGCGTGGAATACATGATCGCCTCGGAAAGCGTGGCCCTGGACGTGCTCGGTTTCACCCTGATCCGCGACCTGGCGCCGGGCGAAGCGGTGTACATCACCGAGGAAGGCCAACTGTTCACCAAGCAGTGCGCCGAAGCGCCAAAACTGCAGCCGTGCATCTTCGAGCACGTCTACCTGGCCCGCCCGGACTCGATCATCGACGGTATTTCGGTGTACAAGGCCCGTCTGCGCATGGGTGAGAAGCTGGCTGACAAGATCATGCGCGAGCGCCCAGAGCACGATATCGACGTGGTCATCCCGATCCCGGACACCAGCCGCACTGCCGCGCTGGAGCTGGCCAACCGCCTGGGCGTCAAGTTCCGCGAAGGCTTCGTCAAGAACCGCTACATCGGCCGTACCTTCATCATGCCCGGCCAGGCCGCGCGCAAGAAATCGGTACGCCAGAAGCTCAACGCCATCGAACTGGAATTCCGCGGCAAGAACGTGATGCTGGTGGACGACTCGATCGTGCGCGGCACCACCTGCAAGCAGATCATCCAGATGGCCCGCGAAGCCGGTGCCAAGAATGTCTACTTCTGCTCCGCAGCCCCTGCGGTGCGCTACCCCAACGTCTACGGCATCGACATGCCGAGTGTTCACGAACTGATCGCCCACAACCGTACCACCGAACAGGTGGCCGAGTTGATTGGCGCCGATTGGCTGATCTATCAGGACCTGCCAGACCTGATCGACTCGGTCGGTGGCGGCAAGATCAAGATCGACCACTTCGATTGCGCGGTGTTCAACGGTGAGTACGTCACCGGCGACATCGACGATGCCTACCTCGAGCGTATCGAGCAGGCCCGTAATGACCTGGCCAAGGTCAAGAACCAGGCCGTCAGCGCGATCATCGACCTCTACAACAACTGATTCAGGGAGCGACGGCATGACGGATCAATGGGATGCCGGGCGACTGGACAGCGACCTCGAGGGTGTCGGTTTCGACACCCTGGCGGTGCGTGCCGGTCAACACCGTACACCCGAGGGCGAGCACAGCGAAGCGCTGTTCCTGACCTCCAGCTACGTGTTCCGCACGGCCGCCGACGCGGCCGCGCGCTTTGCCGGTGAAACGCCGGGCAACGTCTATTCGCGTTACACCAACCCGTCGGTGCGTGCCTTCGAGGAGCGCCTGGCGGCCATGGAAGGCGCCGAGCAGGCCGTGGGTACATCCACCGGCATGGCGGCGATCCTGGCCGTGGTGATGTCGCTGTGCAGTGCCGGTGACCACGTGCTGGTGTCGCAGAGCGTGTTCGGCTCGACCATCAGCCTGTTCGAGAAGTACTTCAAGCGCTTTGGCGTGCAGGTGGACTACGTGCCACTGGTCGACCTCGGCGGCTGGGAAAAGGCCATCAAGGCCAATACCAAACTGCTGATCGTCGAGTCGCCGTCCAACCCGCTGGCCGAGCTGGTCGATATCACCGCGCTCAGTGAAATTGCCCATGCCCGCGGTGCCATGCTGGTGGTGGACAACTGCTTCAGCACCCCGGCGCTGCAGCAGCCACTGAAGCTGGGTGCCGATATCGTGTTCCACTCGGCCACCAAGTTCATCGACGGCCAGGGCCGTTGCATGGGGGGTGTGGTTGCCGGCCGTGCCGAACAGATGAAAGAAGTGGTGGGCTTCCTGCGTACCGCAGGCCCGACGCTCAGCCCGTTCAATGCCTGGATCTTCACCAAGGGCCTGGAAACCCTGCGCCTGCGCATGCGTGCGCACTGCGAAAGCGCCCAGGCCCTGGCCGAATGGCTGGAGCAGCAGGACGGCGTGGAGAAGGTGCACTACGCCGGCCTGCCTAGCCACCCGCAGCACGCGCTGGCCAAGCGCCAGATGAGTGGCTTTGGTGCGGTGGTCAGCTTTGAGGTCAAGGGCGGCAAAGAGGGCGCCTGGCGCTTCATCGACGCCACCCGGGTGATTTCCATCACCACCAACCTGGGTGACAGCAAGACCACCATCGCCCACCCGGCCACCACCTCCCACGGCCGCCTGTCGGCGCAGGAGCGTGAAGCCGCCGGTATCCGCGACAGCCTGATCCGCGTTGCCGTGGGCCTGGAAGACGTGGCTGACCTGCAGGCCGACCTTGCACGCGGGCTGGCCGCACTGTGATCGAAATCCGCGGCAGTACCCCGGGCCACAATGGCCGGGTAGCCTTGGTCACCGGTGCCGCGCGCGGCATCGGCCTGGGCATTGCCGCATGGCTGATCTGTGAGGGCTGGCAGGTGGTGCTGAGCGACCTGGACCGGCAGCGTGGCAGCAAAGTGGCCAAGGCCTTGGGCGACAACGCCTGGTTCATCACCATGGACGTTGCCGACGAGGCCCAGGTCAGTGCCGGGGTGTCCGAAGTGCTCGGGCAGTTCGGTCGGCTGGATGCGCTGGTGTGCAATGCGGCTATCGCCAACCCGCATAACCAGACGCTTGAAAGCCTGAGCCTGGCGCAATGGAACCGGGTGCTGGCGGTCAACCTCAACGGCCCGATGCTGCTGGCCAAGCATTGTGCGCCGTACCTGCGTGCGCACAACGGGGCGATCGTCAACCTCACCTCTACCCGGGCGCGGCAGTCCGAGCCCGATACCGAGGCCTACGCGGCGAGCAAGGGCGGCCTGGTGGCCTTGACCCATGCCCTGGCCATGAGCCTGGGCCCGGAGATTCGTGTCAATGCGGTGAGCCCGGGCTGGATCGATGCCCGTGACCCGTCGCAGCGCCGCGCCGAGCCGTTGACCGAGGCCGACCATGCTCAGCACCCGACGGGCAGGGTAGGCACCGTAGAGGATGTGGCGGCGATGGTTGCCTGGCTGTTGTCGCGCCAGGCGGCGTTTGTCACCGGGCAGGAGTTTGTGGTCGACGGCGGCATGACTCGCAAGATGATCTACACCTGAGTTTGACGCTGTAAGGGAAGGGGGCCGAAAAGGTCCCTTTTCTGTTTTTGCCTTTTTTGAAAAAAATTCAATGGGGCTATTGACTTAGCTTCGCCACCTGCGTAAATTTCGCGGCCTCAGCGAAGCAAACGCAACAAGCAACATCGCGAGGGTGATTAGCTCAGCCGGGAGAGCATCTGCCTTACAAGCAGAGGGTCGGCGGTTCGATCCCGTCATCACCCACCACTTCCTGAGAAGTTCCTGGTGCACAAGGTTTCGCAAGAAGCCGAACGCCAGAGAGGAACGCACTGCGCAGCGGTAGTTCAGTCGGTTAGAATACCGGCCTGTCACGCCGGGGGTCGCGGGTTCGAGTCCCGTCCGCTGCGCCATTTTTCAGTAACAGATGGGTGCTTTGCACCGGTCTGAAGCCACAAGGCAAATTGCCTTTGGCTGATCCCAGTTTCAATCGGGCGCAAGCCTGAACGATACGCAGCGGTAGTTCAGTCGGTTAGAATACCGGCCTGTCACGCCGGGGGTCGCGGGTTCGAGTCCCGTCCGCTGCGCCATCTTCGCTTCAAGGTCCCTAGAACACCTTGAGGCAAACACAAAAGAAGCGATCTTGTTATCGCTTTTTTTGTGCCTGCCCTGAGGCCATTGCGCCGGAAGGGTAGACCCAGGTTTCAATCGGGCGAAAGCCTGAATGATACGCAGCGGTAGTTCAGTCGGTTAGAATACCGGCCTGTCACGCCGGGGGTCGCGGGTTCGAGTCCCGTCCGCTGCGCCATCTTAGCCTCAAGGCCCCTTGAACGCCTTGAAGCACGAAAAAGCGACCTTCGGGTCGCTTTTTTCGTTTCTACGGCTGGAAACTCCCGCCTTTACCCAGATTTACACCAACCTGACACACTCTTCACCGACCAGTGGTTCCTGTGCCTGCCTGCTGTGTTGCACAATAGGCACCTTGTCGACTTACCCGGAATTCGCAATGACCAGATCTTCCGTCTTTGGTGCGCTCGGGCTGGCCCTGGTGCTGGCGGGGGTGGCCGGTTGTTCCTCGAAAAAAACCGCCGTGTACGAGCACGAGAACTTCGATGACTCGGGTACCTTCTCGCGCAGCTTTCCGGTGAGCGATGCCGGCTCTTGCGAGGCCGCCCGGCGTGCCTTGCTCAGCCAGGGCTACATCATTACCAACAGCGGCGCCAACCAGGTGGTGGGCAACAAGAGCTTCCAGCAGAACAGCGAGAACCACCTGCAGATCAGCTTCAACGTAACCTGTGCGCCGGATGTGAGCGACGAACAGCGCTCGACCATGTTCGCCAACGCCCTGCAGGACCGTTATGCGCTGAAAAAGTCCAACACCTCCGCCAGCCTGGGTGTGGGCGTGCTGGGGTCGGTGTCGATGCCGATCGGCTCCAGCGACGACTCGATGGTCAAGGTGGCCAGCGAAACGGTGACGGCAGCGCAGTTCTATGACCGCTATTTCGCCTTGGTAGAGAGCTACCTGCCCAAGCCCAAGCCGAAGAAGGTCGAAGAGGCCAAGGTCGAGGCGCCCAAGGCCCAGAAGCCAGCGGTGGAACTGGGGCTGCCGGAGCAGGCGGCTGCGAACCCGGTGGCACCTGCCCCGGCTCCGGAAGCCGCCCCTGCGGCGCAAGTTGCACCCGCGGCAGCTACGGCCGTTGCCCCGGCCAGTGAAGCGGCAGCGGCACCGGTGGTGGATGACCGCCAGGGTTCGCAGCCTGTCGCGCCGCCGGCCGAGGCAGCGCCGATTCAGGTGCAGCAGGAAGCCCAGCCTGCCGAGGCCGCGTCGCCTTCCCTTTGACTGTTTGCCTGTACCGGCCTCTTCGCGGGTGAACCCGCTCCCACAGGTACTGCACAGAATTTGAGATCTGTGCATTACCTGTGGGAGCGGGTTTACCCGCGAAGAGGCCGGTGCAGGCCGTAAACATTCCCTGTTACAGACACCCCGCGATAACTTCCTGAACACCTGCTACGTTTACCACTCATAAGCTTGTCATCATCCCTTCATCCCACCTGCTTAGGCTGAAGGTGATACCTACGAAGACAAAATGAGCAAAGAGGACGCAGGGCGATGGATGAATACCAGGAAGAACTACTCGAAACCCAGGCTTATGAACTGGACACCCCGGAACCGGCTGAAGACGCTACCGAGCTTTAGCCCGCCCGCCGCTGGCTGCGGCGGAACTCCCCCGGCGTAAGGCCCGTCCAGCGCTTGAACGCGCGCTGGAAGGCCTCGGCCGAAGCAAACCCCAGCAGATAGGCAATCTCGCCAAAGGCCAGCTCCGTATCACGGATGTAGGTTTCGGCCAGGTCGCGCCGTGTTTCGTTGAGCAGGTCGCGAAAACGCGTGCCTTCCTCGGCCAGCTTGCGGCGTAGTGTCCAGGTGGGTAACTGCAAGTGCAGCGCCACTTCTTCCAGGTCCGGTTCACGGCCGCCATTGAGCAGCGGGCCCAGCAGGTGAGTAATGCGCTCACCCAGGCTGCGCACCCGCGTAAGCTGCTGCATTTGCGCCTCACACAGCTGCAGCAGGTGCTGCCAGGTGCTGGGGCAATGCCTGGGATTGGCCAGCTGCAGTGTGGCGCGGCTCAGCCGCAACTGGTTGCCCTCGGCCGCGAACTGCACGGGTGCGCTGCACAGCGCCTGATAGCGTGGCGCATATGGGGGGGCGGAAAATTCAATGTCCAGGCGCTCGGCCTGCACCGCAGTGCCAGCCAGGTCGGCAAGCTGCGCCAGCCAGCCGGCAAGCAGTGAATCGACCACGAAGCGGTTGTAGGCGTTGTAGGGGCTGATGGAGTAGAAGCGCAACCAGGCGCCCTGGGCATCTTCCTCGAAGCTGGAATGGCCACGGTAGTTGGCCGCATACAGTGGCTCGAAGCGCAGCAGGGTGCTCGCCGCCTCACCCAGGGTCGGCGCCTGGGCGGCGGTGACCCCGGCCAGGCCGGCATGCGCCAGGCGGCTCAGGCGCCCCATGTGCAGGCCCAGCGCGGCCTCGCCGCTCAGCTCGATGGCGGCGTGGCCCAGGTGCATGTAACGGGGGATCGACAAGCGCGCGCCGGCTTCGGCAAGGCGGGGCGCATCCAAGCCATAGCGGCGCAGCAGGGGCGCGGGGTCGTGCCCCAGTTCGCGCAGCGCCTCTGTCAGTGGCTGGACAAAGCCAACCGAAAGGTCGCCCAGGCGTACGCGGGGGCGGGCCATGGGCCTACAGCCACAGGTTCAGCAGGCGAGCGCCATGGCTGGGGTTGCCCGCCAGCAACTCCCCCGACTGGCGGGCAAAGCCCTGGCCGTCGCTGGCCTGTTCCCAAAACTGCCCGCGCATGAACACGCTCATGCTGCTGACGCTGGCCCCTGCGGCCTCGGTCAGGCGTTGCCAGGCGCTCTGTTCGCTGACTTCGCCACGTTGCAGGGGCAGCCCGGCGCTGGCTTCCTGGTGGCGATTGCCACGCCATGGCGCCTCCCAACTGCCCTTGCCGCTGAGGAACACCGGGTTGGCGATCAGCTGTACCGCTTGTTGTGCCAGTTGCTGGTGGTTCTCCGGGTACCAGCTGTCACTGCCCACCAGCACACCCAGGCGCCCGGCGGGGGTTTGCACCACTTGCAGCGGTTGTTGGCGGCCATCGTGGACGTAGCGGCGGATTTCACTGTCGGGGAACTGTTGGCGCTGTGGCTGGCCAAGTAAAGAGCCATCGCCGGCAAACACCAGGCTGGCGTTGAACAGCGGGCCACTGCCGGCATGCAGCACGCCCTGTTTTACGTAGGGTGCAGGCAGCACGATGGAGCCGGCCACCAGGGTGACGCCGAATTCCTTGGCTAGCCCGCCGAACAGCTGCTGGTAGTCCGCGGCCATTTGCTCGGCCTTCATGCGCAGGTGTGCGTCAGCGCGCCAGTCGTCGCCGTCGGCGCCAAGCATGGCCAGGCCGTAGCGCAGCGGGTTGCTCAACTCCAGCCACTGCAAGGCCTCGCGGCTATGCGTGACTTGATAAAGCTCGTTCTTTTCCCCGCGGGCCCACAGCCAGGTACCGATGTGCTCCGGCAGCACGACCACCGTGCGCGGGCTCACCAGCCCCTGGGCGCGGGCCTGCTCCAGGTACGCTGCAAGCTTGCGGTGCAGGCGTTGCAGGTTCTGGTAGTCACCCGGATACAGCAGCGGCTCGACGCCCAGCAGGTTGCCGTGCTCGCCGGGCACGCCATGGTTGAGTGCCAGCTCGATGCGCAGGTCGGACAGGTAGTGGCCTTCCGGGCGCTGTTGGGTCCAGAAACCGTAGCCGCAAAGGGAGGCGATCATCACCAGCGCCAGGGCGCTTGCCAGGAGTTTTCGCATGAAACAGGACGACGCCATGAGAAACGAGGGTTCCCTAGGGTAGTCCCGCTGTACGGCAGGATCAATAACTTGTCAGTTTCGATCATTGAGCCAATTCAAACGGCTGTTTAATGTCGCTGACAGACAAACGACGGGCCCCGCTGACCAGTGAGGCGCCCGCATACCGTGATCACGCCACCAGGGAACCTTTCCATGGCCGCCAACCGCTACCCGCACTTGCTCGCCCCGCTCGACCTGGGCTTTACCACCTTGCGCAACCGCACCCTGATGGGCTCGATGCACACCGGCCTCGAAGAGCGCCCCGGCGGTTTCGAGCGCATGGCCGCGTACTTTGCCGAGCGCGCCCGGGGTGGCGTCGGCCTGATGGTCACCGGCGGCATTGCGCCCAACGATGAAGGCGGGGTGTATTCCGGCGCGGCCAAGCTCAGCACCGAGGAAGAAGCCGACAAGCACCGCATCGTCACCGAAGCGGTGCACGCCGCCGGTGGCAAGGTGTGCCTGCAGATCCTGCATGCCGGGCGTTACGCCTACAGCCCACGGCAGGTGGCACCTAGCGCAATCCAGGCGCCGATCAACCCGTTCAAGCCCAAAGAGCTGGACGAGGAGGGCATCGAGAAACAGATCGCCGACTTCGTCAATTGCGCGGCACTGGCCCAGCGCGCCGGCTACGACGGCGTCGAGATCATGGGTTCGGAAGGCTACTTCATCAATCAGTTCCTGGCTGCCCATACCAACCACCGCACCGACCGCTGGGGCGGCAGCTACGAAAACCGCATGCGCCTGGCGGTGGAAATCGTCCGGCGGGTGCGCCGCGCGGTAGGGCCGAATTTCATCATCATCTTCCGCCTGTCGATGCTCGACCTGGTCGAGGGTGGCAGCACCTGGGACGAGATCGAGCTGCTGGCCAAGGCCATCGAGCAGGCCGGCGCGACCTTGATCAACACCGGCATCGGCTGGCACGAAGCGCGTATCCCGACTATCGCCACCAAGGTGCC
Organism: Pseudomonas putida S13.1.2; assembly: GCF_000498395.2. NCBI lineage: Bacteria > Pseudomonadati > Pseudomonadota > Gammaproteobacteria > Pseudomonadales > Pseudomonadaceae > Pseudomonas > Pseudomonas putida. The sequence continues at coordinate 3,332,113 of NZ_CP010979.1, read as the reverse complement.
GCGTGCGGCGTTTACCAAAGTCACCGCCAAGCTGCGTGGCGTGGTGAGCATTCCGTTGATCACCACCAACCGTATCAATACGCCGGAAGTGGCCGAAGCGGTACTGGCCGAAGGTGATGCCGACATGGTGTCGATGGCCCGGCCGTTCCTGGCCGACCCGGACTTCGTCAACAAGGCAGCGGCTGGCCGTGCCGACGAGATCAACACCTGCATTGGCTGCAACCAGGCCTGCCTGGACCACACCTTCGGCGGCAAGCTGACCAGCTGCCTGGTCAACCCGCGAGCCTGCCACGAAACCGAGCTCAACTACCTGCCCGTGCGGGCAGTGAAGCGCATTGCCGTGGTCGGCGCCGGCCCGGCTGGCCTGGCTGCGGCCACCGTGGCGGCCGAGCGGGGCCACGCGGTGACCCTGTTTGATGCCGCCAGCGAAATCGGTGGCCAGTTCAACGTGGCCAAGCGGGTGCCGGGCAAGGAAGAGTTCTTTGAAACCCTGCGCTACTTCCGCAACAAGGTGAAAAGCACGGGCGTGGACCTGCGCCTGAATACCCGTGTCGACGTACAGGCGCTGGTGAGCGGCGGCTACGACGAAATCATCCTGGCTACCGGCATCGCACCGCGTACCCCGGCCATCCCAGGTGTCGAGCATGCCAAGGTGCTCAGCTACCTGGACGTGCTGCTTGAGCGCAAGCCGGTGGGCAAGGCGGTTGCGGTGATTGGTGCGGGTGGCATCGGTTTCGATGTGTCCGAGTACCTGGTGCACAAGGGCGTGGCCACCAGCCAGGACCGTGAGGCGTTCTGGAAGGAGTGGGGCATCGATACCCAGCTTGAGGCGCGTGGTGGCGTGGCCGGGGTCAAGGCCGAGCCGCATGCCCCGGCGCGGCAGGTGTACCTGTTGCAGCGCAAGCAGTCCAAGGTGGGTGATGGCCTGGGCAAGACGACCGGCTGGATTCACCGCACCGGGTTGAAGAACAAGCGGGTGCAGATGCTTAACAGTGTCGAGTACCTGGGTATCGACGATGCCGGTTTGCACATTCGTGTGGCGGACGGCGAGCCGCAGGTGCTGCCGGTGGACAACGTGGTGATCTGCGCCGGGCAGGACCCGCTGCGTGAGCTGCAAGACGGCCTGGTGGCGGCGGGGCAGTCGGTGCACCTGATTGGCGGGGCCGATGTGGCGGCCGAGCTGGATGCCAAGCGGGCGATCAACCAAGGGTCAAGGTTGGCGGCTGAGCTCTGAGATTGCTGGGGCTGCTTTGCAGCCCTTCGCGGGCTTGCCCGCTCCCACAGGGATAGCGCACGCCTGAAGCCAGCGAACGGCCGCACAGCGGCCCCAGGATTTCGCTGGTAAACTCGCACGATGCTTTTCGACTTCCCTCAAGCGCCCCTGCAACCCCTGAACCTGCCTTGGCTGGCAACTGCCAATGTCGAGGCCGCTATCCTGCGGCTGGACCTGATCGACCCGCTGATCAGCGGCAACAAGTGGTTCAAGCTTCGCCATCACCTGCAGCATGCCAGCGCCAGTCACGCCCCGGGCCTGATCAGCCTCGGCGGCAACCATTCCAACCACCTCCACGCCCTGGCCGCCGCTGGCAAACGCTTCGGTTTTGCCACGGCAGGCCTGCTGCGCGGCCACCCCCAGGACACGCCAACCGTGCGTGACCTGCAGGCGCTGGGCATGCAATTGCATTGGCTGGGCTATGGTGGCTACCGCGAGCGCAACCAACCAGGGTTCTGGGGGCCTTGGCAGGCACGCTACCCCGGCTGGCATTGCATCCCCGAAGGCGGCGGCGGGCCGGCCGGTGCACAGGGCTGTGCCCTGATCATGCAGCAGGCACGCGCGCAGGTCACGGCACTGGGCTGGTCGGGCTACGATGCCTGGTGGCTGGCTGCTGGAACGGGTACTACCTTGGCTGGCCTGGTGCTGGCAGAGGCGGGTGCACATGCCGTACATGGCGCACTGGCTGTGCCCAGGGATCATGGTGTGCCGGAGACGGTGGCAGCATTGGCCGGTGCGCACGGCTACCAGCTACACGACGCTTGCCGTGGTGGTTTTGGCAAGTTTGACGATGATCTGCTGGCCTTCATCGCCGAGTGCGAGCAGCACAGCGGTGTACCGCTCGAGGCCCTTTACACCGGCAAGGCCCTGCTCGCCCTGCGTGGTCAGGTCGAGGCCGGGCTGTTTGCGCCCGGCACCCGCCTGATCGTTGTGCATACCGGTGGCCTGCAGGGCCGGCGCGGTTACTTGAAGGGCAGCATGCGCAGCAGCGTGTTGTCGCGCTGCACATAGTGGTGATACAGACCGGCCACCGCGTGCAGGCCGATTAACCAGTAGCCCCAGCTGCCCACGCGTTCATGCCAGCCTTTGATGAACTTGGCCTGGTCCGGGTCAGGGCCGATCAGGTGCGGCAGCTCCAGGCCGAAGAACGGCACGGGTTTGTCGGCGGCGCTGAGGATCAGCCAGCCGGCCAGTGGCATGCCGATCATCAGCAGGTACAGCGCCAGGTGCATCAGGTGCGCAAGCCCGGTCTGCCAGGCCGGCGGCTTGGGCACGATGGGCGGGGTAGGGCGGCTCAGGCGCATGGCCAGGCGCAGCCAGACCAGCACGAACACGCTGAGCCCGAGCATGAAGTGCAGGTCTTTCATCAGGTTGCGTTCGGCGCTGTCCTTGGGGAACAGGCCACGCAGTTCTATCAGCGCATAGACAGCGGCCAGCAGCACCAGCATCAGCCAATGCAGGGCGATAGACAGGCGCGCGTAATGGGTCGCGGGGTTGGATGAAACCATGATCGGTCCTCGTCATCAGGTCGGAAAGGCGCTCTTGCTGGCGCTCAGGTACCACTGTAATGGTTACCAGAAACAAATCTTTGCGCTGGGTCTGTGAAAATTGTGTTGCCAGCACCGGCCCTATCGCCGGCAAGCCAGCTCCCACAGGTACGACGATGAGCCTGGGGCCTGTGCAGTACCTGTGGGAGCTGGCTTGCCGGCGATAGGGCCGGTACAGGTAACATCAGGCACCGGGTACGTGCGGCCAGTCATCAGCCACGATGAACACCCGCTCTGCCTCCTGCCAGGCACCCTCAGCATCAGGCTCCAACCTCACCAGCAACTGCGCCGGCGCCTGCCGCTCCAGCACGTGCAACCAGGCCGCAAACTGCTCCACCGTCCAGCCTTCGCCTGCCTCGATCCGCGCAGGTGCCAGCCAGGCATGACGCTGCAAGGGCTGCCAATGCTCACCCTCTGCCATGACCCAGTCCCGCCGCCGCACCCAGCGCCCACGCAAGTGTTGCGGGTTGGCGCCTGCGGGTGGCTCGGCATGCCCAGGCCAGGGATAGAACAGATAGCCACCCAGCCACACGTGTGCCTGCACCTGCTCAACCCCCAACCGGGCCAGCACCTCGCGGCTGTGCGCCTTCTCAGACATCGGCAACTGGTGCCCCTTCAGGTGCGCAAGTTTGCTCCCCAGGCGGTCATGGCACCCTGGCCCCAGCCAGGCATGCGGGTCGTGCGAAGCCTCTTGCGGCCCCAGGTACAACTTGATCGCAAGCTCAAGGTGGTGCACACCGTCGCGGTCGCGCAGCACCACGTCCAGCTCGCCAAGGGTGCGCCCGGCGTCACGAATGGCCACGTTGGCCGCCAACAGTTCAATGCCTGGCGCCTGGCCCAGGGCAAATTGCCACAGCCGTTCGTAGTAATGCCCCAGCCGACGGCTGCCGAGCTTTGCCAGCCACTCGCGCAACGGGCCATCGTCGGCATCCAGCGCTCGCAACCAGCCCTCGAGACGCTGCGGCTGCTGCGCCCAGAGGCTGCCCGTCAGCGGGTGGCGCTGGGGGCAGGGCGGGGTGCTGAGCAGGGGCGGCGACAGCAAGGCCCAGGCCAGGTCGCGCACGGCGGGGCGGCGTAGCTGCCGGGGCAGGTCGTTGAGCAGGGCGAATGGCATCATCCAGCGAGCATAGCCGGTTTGCCGCTGCCCGGTGGTTTCGCCCATAATCGGTCCATCGTCACCCGTCGCAGAGCCCCGCAGGAGCCCCATGGAGCAATTTCGCAATATCGGTATCATCGGCCGCCTTGGCAGCTCGCAGGTGCTCGACACCATTCGCCGACTGAAAAAATTCCTCCTCGATCGCCACTTGCATGTGATTCTCGAGGACACCATTGCCGAAGTGCTACCCGGCCATGGCCTGCAAACCTCCACCCGCAAGCTGCTGGGCGAGGTCTGTGACCTGGTCATCGTGGTCGGCGGCGACGGCAGCCTGCTGGGCGCTGCACGCGCCCTGGCCCGGCACAACATTCCGGTGTTGGGCATCAACCGTGGCAACCTGGGCTTCCTCACCGACATCCGCCCCGACGAGCTGGAAGAGAAAGTTGCCGAAGTGCTCGACGGCCATTATCTGGTGGAAAACCGCTTCCTGCTGCAGGCTGAGGTGCGTCGCCACCACGAAGCCATCGGCCAGGGGGATGCGTTGAACGACGTGGTGCTGCACCCAGGCAAGTCCACGCGCATGATCGAGTTCGAGATCTACATCGACGGCCAGTTCGTCTGCAGCCAGAAGGCTGACGGCCTGATCGTCGCCACCCCCACCGGTTCCACCGCCTACGCGCTGTCGGCCGGTGGCCCGATCATGCACCCCAAGCTCGATGCCATCGTCATCGTGCCGATGTACCCGCACACCTTGTCGGGCCGGCCGATCGTGGTCGACGGCAACAGCGAACTGAAGATCGTGGTGTCCAAGGACCTGCAGATCTACCCGCAAGTGTCCTGTGACGGCCAGAACCACTTCACCTGCGCCCCCGGCGACACCATCACGGTGAGCAAGAAGCCGCAGAAGCTGCGCCTGATCCACCCGCTGGACCACAATTACTACGAGGTCTGCCGCACCAAACTGGGTTGGGGCAGCCGTTTGGGGAGCAGGGACGACTGATGCTCGATCCGGCGCGAAGTTTCGACATCATCGGCGACGTGCACGGCTGTGCACTGACCCTTGAACGCCTGCTCGACGCCCTCGGTTACAAGCGTGTGGCCGGCGTGTGGCGCCACCCGAGGCGCCTGGCGCTGTTCCTGGGCGATATCGTCGACCGCGGGCCACGCATTCGCGAAGCGCTGCATATCGTCCATGACATGGTCGAGGCCGGCCAGGCGTTCTGCATCATGGGCAACCACGAGTACAACGCCCTGGGCTGGGTCACCCCGGCGCTGCCCGGCAGCGGCAAGGCCTTTGTGCGCGAGCACACGCCACGCCATGCCCGGCTGATCGACGAAACCCTGACGCAGTTCGCCCACCACCCCGGCGACTGGCACGACTTCGTCAACTGGTTCTACCAGCTGCCGCTGTTCATCGACGCCGGGCGCTTTCGCCTGGTGCACGCCTGCTGGGACCCGCGGTTGATCGAGCCGTTGCGCCAGCAATACCCCGACGGGCGCATCGATGAACACTTCATCCAGGCCTCGGCGGTAAGTGGCAGTTTTGCCGACACGGTGTGCAACCGCCTGTTGCGCGGCACCGACATGCGCCTGCCGGACGGCCTGACGCTGACCGGCGGCGACGGCCTGACCCGCGCGTTTTTCCGCACCAAGTTCTGGGAAGAAGACCCGCAAACCTACGGCGACATCGTGTTTCAGCCCGATGCCCTGCCCGAGGAGGTGGCCAGCACACCGCTCAGCCACAGCCAGAAAAACGCATTGCTGCGCTACGCCGAAGAAGAGCCCTTGCTGTTCGTTGGCCACTACTGGCGCAGCGGCCGGCCTGCGCCTATCCGTGCCAACCTGGCCTGCCTGGACTACAGTGCCGTGCTCTACGGCAAGCTGGCTGCTTACCGGCTGGATGATGAAACCCGTATCGACCCGCACAAGTTCGTCTGGGTCGACGTCGACCGCCCACAGGCCAACCAATGAACATTATCGAAGTGATGCGCCTGCCGCTGTCGGTCGACCTCAGCGGCTTCGTCCACTTGCTGCAGCGCCTGCAGGTGCCGCACCGGGTAAGCGAGGAGGGCGATGTCCAGGTACTCTGGGCCCCCGACACCCTGGTCGAGGACGTACTGCAACTCTACCAGCGCTACCCGGACGGCAATGCCGACATCCAGGCGGTAGAGCAACCTGAGGAAGCGGGGCCCGCGAATGGCCCCACACAACCCTCCCTGGTAGAACAGGCCAAAGCCTGCAAAATCACCACCCTCACCTTGCTGCTGTGTTTCATCGTCGCCGGCCTCACCAGCCTGGGCGACAACTTCACCACCATCAGCTGGTTCACCTTCCTCGACTTCCGCGTCCAGGGCGACTACCTGTACTTCAGCTCGCTGGCGCAAGTTCTGAACGAAGGCCAGTGGTGGCGCCTGGTATCGCCCATGCTGCTGCACTTCGGTGTGCTGCACCTGGCCATGAACAGCTTGTGGTACTGGGAGCTGGGCAAGCGAATCGAGCTGCGCCAGGGCCCCTGGATGCTGCTGGGCCTGACCCTGCTGTTCAGCCTGGTGTCCAACCTGGCCCAGCACTACACCAGCGGGCCGAGCCTGTTCGGCGGCCTGTCCGGCGTGCTGTACGGCTTGCTCGGGCATATCTGGCTGTATCAGTGGCTGGCGCCCAATCGTTACTTCAACCTGCCCAAGGGCGTGCTGGTGATGATGCTGATCTGGCTGGTGGTGTGCCTGACCGGTGTGGTCGGCACGCTGGGCCTCGGCCAGATCGCCAACGCCGCCCATGTTGGCGGGTTGCTCATCGGATGCCTGACCGGGCTCTTGGGTGGGGCGCTGGCCCGGCGTAAACTGTCGGCTTGAATCAGGAGACACTATGTCCACTTTCGCGCAAATGATTGAAAACATCACACCGGAAATCTACGAGAGCCTGAAACTGGCCGTGGAAATCGGCAAATGGTCCGATGGCCGCAAGCTCACCGCCGAGCAAAAAGAGCTGTCGCTGCAAGCCGTGATCGCCTGGGAGATCCAGAACCTGCCCGAAGACCAGCGCACCGGCTACATGGGCCCGCAGGAATGCGCATCGAAGTCTGCGCCGATCGCCAACATTCTGTTCAAATCGGACTCGGTACATTGATCGAACTCGCTCGTGGCTCGTTGAGCAAAATGGCGGTAAGCCTGCAGGCACCCGTGGTGCAATACAGCTTCCGCCTGGATGACACGCAGGTGCCGGTCAACCCGCTGATCGGCCAGCGCCTGCGCCTGGAATACCTCGGCGCCATTCACTGCAACCACTGCGGCAAACGCACCAAGACCAGCTTCAGCCAGGGGTACTGCTACCCGTGCATGACCAAGCTGGCCCAGTGCGATGTGTGCATCATGGCCCCGGAAAAATGCCACTACGACGCCGGCACCTGCCGCGAGCCGTCGTGGGGTGAACAGTTCTGCATGACCGACCACGTGGTCTACCTGGCCAACTCGTCGGGGATCAAGGTCGGCATCACCCGCGCCACCCAGCTGCCCACCCGCTGGCTCGACCAGGGCGCCAGCCAGGCCCTGCCGATCATGCGCGTGGCCACCCGCCAGCAATCAGGCCTGGTCGAAGATGTGCTGCGCAGCCAGGTGCCAGACCGCACCAACTGGCGCGCGCTGCTCAAAGGCGATGCCGAGGTGCTCGACCTGCCCGCCATTCGTGAGCAGATCTTCGACGCCTGCGCCGACGGCTTGCGCGAGCTGCACGGGCGCTTTGGCCTGCAGGCGATCCAGCCGCTGCCCGACGCTGAAGTGGTGCAGATGAAGTACCCGGTCGAGGCCTACCCGAAAAAGATCGTCAGCTTCAACCTCGACAAGGACCCGGTGGCCGAAGGCACGCTGCTGGGCATCAAGGGCCAGTACCTGATCTTCGACACCGGTGTGATCAATATTCGCAAGTACACGGCCTACCAGTTGGCCGTGCTCCAGTAAAAAGGACCTGCACATGCGTACCGAACAACCGCAAGTGATCTACCTCAAGGATTACCAGGCGCCCGAGTACCTGATCGACGAGACGCACCTGACCTTCGAGCTGTTCGAGGACCACACCCTGGTTCACGCGCAACTGGTCATGCGCCGCAACCCGGCACGCGGTGCCGGCCTGCCGCCGCTGGTGCTCGACGGCCAGCAGCTGGAACTGCTGCGCGCCGCGCTGGACGACCAGGAACTGCAGGCGGGCGATTACCAGCTCGAAGCCGACAGCCTGACGCTGCACCCCAAGGCCGAGCAGTTCACCCTCGACACCAGCGTGAAGATCCACCCCGAGAGCAACACCGCGCTGGAAGGCCTGTACAAGTCGGGCAAGATGTTCTGCACCCAGTGCGAGGCCGAGGGCTTCCGCAAGATCACCTACTACCTCGACCGCCCGGACGTGATGAGCACCTTCACCACCACGGTGATCGCCGAGCAGCATCGCTACCCGGTGTTGTTGTCGAACGGCAACCCAACGGGCAGCGGGCCGGCCGAGGACGGCCGCCACTGGGCCACCTGGGAAGACCCGTTCAAGAAGCCGGCCTACCTGTTCGCGCTGGTGGCCGGTGACCTGTGGTGCGTCGAGGACACCTTCACGCGCCAGTCTGGCCGTGATGTGATGCTGCGCATCTATGTCGAGCCCGAGAACCTCGACAAGTGCGACCACGCCATGGTCAGCCTGAAGAAGTCCATGCGCTGGGACGAAGAAGTCTATGGCCGCGAGTACGACCTGGACATCTTCATGATCGTTGCGGTCAACGACTTCAACATGGGCGCCATGGAAAACAAGGGCCTGAACATCTTCAACTCCAGCTGTGTGCTGGCCCGTGCCGAAACCGCCACCGATGCTGCGCACCAGCGCGTCGAAGGCGTGGTCGCCCACGAGTACTTCCACAACTGGTCGGGCAACCGTGTCACCTGCCGTGACTGGTTCCAGCTGTCGCTGAAAGAAGGCTTCACGGTGTTCCGCGATGCCGAGTTCAGCGCCGACATGAACTCGCGCACGGTCAAGCGGATCGAAGACGTCGCCTACCTGCGCACCCACCAGTTCGCCGAAGACGCCGGCCCCATGGCCCACCCGGTGCGCCCGGACAGCTTCATCGAAATCTCCAACTTCTACACCCTGACCGTGTACGAGAAGGGCGCCGAAGTGGTGCGCATGGTCCGTACCCTGCTGGGTAACGAAGGCTTCCGCAAAGGCAGCGACCTGTACTTTGAACGCCATGATGGTCAGGCGGTAACCACCGACGACTTCATCAAGGCCATGGAAGACGCCAACGGCGTCGACTTTACCCAGTTCAAGCGCTGGTACAGCCAGGCCGGCACCCCGCGCCTGGAAGTGAGCGAGGCTTATGACGCTGCTGCGCAGACCTACAGCCTGACCTTCCGCCAGAGCTGCCCGCAAACCCCGGACAAGGCCGAGAAGCTGCCGTTTGTGATCCCGGTCGAGCTGGGCCTGCTGGACGCCGAAGGCAATGACCTGCCGCTGCGCCTGGCCGGTGAAGCCGCTGCTGGCGGCACCAGCCGCGTGCTGTCGGTGACCGAGGCCGAGCAGACCTTCACCTTCGAAGGTGTCCAGGCCAAGCCGTTGCCCTCGCTGCTGCGCGGCTTCAGTGCGCCGGTGAAGCTCAGCTTCCCTTACGACCGCGACCAGCTGATGTTCCTGATGCAGCACGACAGCGACGGCTTCAACCGCTGGGAAGCGGGCCAGCAGCTGTCGGTGCAGGTACTGCAAGAACTGATCGGCCAGCATCAACGCGGCGAAGCCCTGAAACTTGACCAGCGCCTGATCACTGCCCTGGGCACCGTGCTGGGCAACGAGTCGCTGGACGCCGCCATGGTTGCCGAAATGCTTTCGCTGCCGGGCGAGGCCTACCTCACCGAAATCAGCCAGGTAGCCGACGTCGACGCCATCCACGCAGCCCGCGAGTTCGCCCGCCAGCAGATCGCCGAGCAGCTGTTCGACGCCCTGTGGGCGCGCTACCAGGCCAACCGTGAAGTGTCGCGCAGCACCGCTTATGTGGCCTCTGCCGAGCACTTCGCCCGCCGTAGCCTGCAGAACATCGCCCTGTCGTACCTGATGCAGAGCGGCAAGCCGCAGGTGCTGGAAGCGACCCTGGAGCAGTTCGATCAGTGCGACAACATGACCGAACGCCTCACCGCCCTGGCGGTGCTGGTGAATTCGCCGTTCGAAGCCGAGCGGGCCAAGGCCCTGGAAGCCTTTGCCGAGCACTTCAAGGACAACCCGCTGGTCATGGACCAGTGGTTCAGCGTGCAGGCGGCCAGCGCGCTGCCGGGCGGGCTGGCGCGGGTCAAGGCGTTGATGCAGCACCCGGCGTTCACCCTGAAGAACCCGAACAAGGTACGTGCGCTGATTGGTGCCTTTGCCGGGCAGAACCTGGTCAACTTCCATGCGGCGGATGGTTCGGGCTACCGTTTCCTGGCGGACTTGGTCATCGAGCTGAATGCGCTGAACCCGCAGATTGCCTCGCGGCAACTGGCGCCGCTGACCCGCTGGCGCAAGTATGACGATGCGCGCCAGGCCCTGATGAAGGGTGAGCTGGAGCGGATTCTGGCATCGGGTGAGCTGTCCAGTGATGTGTATGAAGTGGTGAGCAAGAGCCTGGCGTAAGCCTGGTAGGAATCAGGGCTGCTGTGCAGCCCTTCGCGGGCACGCCCGCTCCCACAGGGATATCACAGGGCTTGATGGCTGTGATAATCCCTGTGGGAGCGGGCGTGCCCGCGAAGCTTTTTGGGCCGACAACAAAACATAACACCCCGCCCGTTGTAATCGCGCAAGCATCCCCGCTACGATCCCCTCAAGCTATTGCAGGCCTCTAGATCAGGCTTTTCGCAGTACCTGCAATGCATTGACCCACCAACAAGAACACAACAAGGGGGCAGTCATGAGGGAACAGCTACGGGCGCCAGCCAGGCGTGGTGCCTGGCCATTGGCGGCCAGCGCAGTGCTGGCATTGGCACTGGGGGTGTGGGCCGACAGCGCCCAGGCCGCCGCCGCCGACGAATACTCCACCGAATCAGCCAAGGCCAGCCAAAGCCTGCTGATCGGCGCCACCCATGCCGGCAAGCGCCTGGTGGTGGTGGGTGATCGCGGCCACATTCTGTTCTCCGACGACCAGGGCAGTACCTGGACCCAGGCCCGGGTACCCACCCGGCAGCTGCTCACCGCCGTGTTCTTCCTCGACGACAAGCGCGGCTGGGCGGTCGGCCATGATGCGCAGATCCTCGTCAGCAGCGACGGCGGCGCGACCTGGACCAAGCAGTACGAAGACCTTGCCCGTGAAGCACCCTTGCTCGATGTCGCCTTCCTCGATGCCCAGCACGGCTTTGCCGTGGGTGCCTACGGCGCTTTGCTGGAAACCACAGACGGCGGGCAGCACTGGCAGGACGTGGCCGAGCGCCTGGACAACCCTGACCAGTTGCACCTGAACGGTATCGCCCGGGTGCGTGACGCCGGCCTGTTCATCGTAGGCGAGCAGGGCGGCATGTTCCGCTCCGCCGACAACGGCCAGACCTGGGCCAAGGTCCAGGGCCCTTACGAGGGCTCGCTGTTCGGCGTGATCGGCACCGCCCAGCCGAACGCCCTGCTGGCGTACGGCCTGCGCGGCAACCTGTTCCGTTCCACCGATTTTGGCGACAGCTGGCAGCCGATCGAGCTCAAGGTCGCGCGCGGCAACCTCGAATTCGGCCTGGCAAGCGCTACGCTTCTGGATGATGGCACCCTGGTGCTGGTCGGCAACGGCGGCAGCGTGCTGCGCAGTGCCGATGGCGGCCAGACCTTCAGCGTGTACAACCGTGCCGACCGCATCGCCCTGGCTGGCGTCAGCGGCCTGGCCAATGGCGGCCTGCTGCTGGTAGGGCAGGGCGGTGTACACCTGGCGGATGCCCAGGGTGCCGAGGGGGCGAGCCAATGACCAGCAGGGAGAGCATTACCATGCACCCGCACCACCAGGACAAGCCCACCTTGCTCGAGCGCCTGATTTTCAACAACCGCCCCGTGGTCATCGCCCTGTGCGTGCTGGTGAGCATTTTCCTGTTCTGGCAGGCCACGCAGATTCGCCCGTCCACCAGCTTTGAAAAGATGATCCCGCTGCAGCACCCGTTCATCGAGCAGATGATGGAGCACCGCAACGACCTGGCCAACCTGGGCAACACCGTGCGCATTTCGGTGGAAGCGGTGAATGGCGACATCTTCGACAAGGACTACATGGAGACCCTGCGCCAGGTTCATGACGAGGTGTTCTACATCCCCGGCGTCGACCGTGCCGGGCTGAAGTCGCTGTGGAGCCCCAGCGTGCGCTGGAGCGAGGTGACCGAAGAGGGCTTTTCCGGTGGCGAGGTGATCCCTAACACTTACAACGGCTCGCAGGACAGCCTCGACACCCTGCGCGACAATGTGCTCAAGTCCGGGCAGGTGGGGCGCCTGGTGGGTAACAATTTCAAGTCCAGCATCGTCGACGTGCCGCTGCTGGAGAGCTACCCCGACCCGCAGGACCCAGGCAAGCAGGTGAAGCTGGATTACCAGCAGTTCTCGCACCTGCTGGAAGAGAAGATCCGCGACAAGTTCCAGGCGCAAAACCCCAATGTGAAAATCCACATTGTCGGCTTCGCCAAGAAGGTCGGTGACCTGATCGACGGCCTGGTGATGGTGGCGATGTTCTTCGGTGTCGCCCTGGCCATTACCTGGGTGCTGTTGTACTGGTTCACCTGGTGCATCCGCAGCACCATCGCCGTGCTCATCACCACCCTGGTGGCGGTGGTCTGGCAGTTGGGGCTGATGCATGCGGTGGGCTTTGGCCTGGACCCTTACTCGATGCTGGTGCCGTTCCTGATCTTCGCCATCGGCATTTCCCACGGGGTGCAGAAGATCAACGGCATCGCCTTGCAGTCGAGTGATGCCGACAACGCCCTCACGGCGGCCCGGCGCACCTTCCGCCAGCTGTTCCTGCCGGGCATGATCGCCATCCTCGCCGACGCGGTGGGCTTCATTACCCTGCTGATCATCGACATCGGGGTGATTCGCGAACTGGCCATCGGCGCCTCCATCGGCGTAGCGGTGATCGTGTTCACCAACCTGATCCTGCTGCCGGTGGCCATTTCCTATGTCGGCATCAGCAAGAAGGCCATCGAGCGCAGCAAGAAGGACGCCACCCGCGAGCACCCGTTCTGGCGCCTGTTGTCGAACTTCGCCAGTGCCAGGGTGGCGCCGGTGTCTGTCACCCTGGCGCTGGTCGCCTTCGCCGGCGGCCTGTGGTACAGCCAGAACCTGAAGATCGGCGACCTCGACCAGGGCGCGCCGGAGCTGCGCCCCGACTCGCGCTACAACCAGGACAACAGCTTCATCATCAGCAACTACTCGACCAGTTCCGACGTGCTGGTGATCATGGTCAAGACCCCGCCGGAGCAGTGCTCGGTCCACTCGACCATGGCGCCGATCGACGAGCTGATGTGGACCATGCAGAACACCCCGGGTGTGCAGTCGGCGATTTCCTTGGTGACCGTGTCCAAGCAGGTGATCAAGGGCATGAACGAGGGCAGCCTGAAATGGGAAACCCTGTCGCGCAACCCGGACATCCTCAACAACTCCATCGCCCGTGCCGACGGCCTGTACAACGGTGACTGCTCGCTGGCGCCGGTACTGGTGTTCCTCAACGACCACAAGGCCGAGACCCTGGAGCGGGTTACCGCCGTGGCCAAGGCGTTTGCCGACAGCCACAACAAGGAGGGCCTGCAGTTCCTGCTGGCGGCGGGCAACGCCGGGATCGAGGCGGCGACCAACGAAGTGATCAAGTCGGCCGAGCTGACCATCCTGATCCTGGTGTACATCTGTGTGGCGGTGATGTGCCTGATCACCTTCCGCTCGTTCGCCGCCACCCTGTGCATCGTCCTGCCGCTGGTACTGACCTCGGTGCTGGGCAATGCGCTGATGGCCTACATGGGCATCGGGGTGAAGGTGGCGACCTTGCCGGTGGTGGCGCTGGGCGTGGGGATTGGCGTGGATTACGGCATCTACATCTACAGCCGGCTGGAAAGCTTCCTGCGTGCCGGGTTGCCGTTGCAAGAGGCCTATTACCAGACCCTGCGCTCCACGGGTAAAGCCGTGTTGTTCACTGGCTTGTGCCTGGCCATCGGCGTGTGCACCTGGATATTCTCGGCGATCAAGTTCCAGGCCGACATGGGGTTGATGCTGACCTTCATGCTGCTGTGGAACATGTTTGGTGCGCTGTGGCTGCTGCCGGCGCTGGCACGGTTCCTGATCAAGCCGGAGAAGATGGTGGGCAAGGAAGGTGGGTCCATTTTCGCCCATTGAATCGCAAGGGGGCCGCTTTGCGGCCCATCGCGACACAAGGCCGCTCCTACAGGAGGTTCGCGTTCCATTGTAATCGATGGACTCGCCCCCGCCGAGGCATCACAGTGCCACGGTGGCGTTCGAAGAAGCCAACGGCAGCGAGGGCGAGACCATGAAAAAGCATAGTTCGAAGCACGATTCCCTGTCTTCCACCGATGTGGAACTTTGCACAACCATCTGCGTAGACCTGGCCAAACAGGTCTTCCAGTTGGCAGGCGAGGACGCTACTGGTCGGGTGATCTACGAAGATCGCATCAAATCCCGTCAAGCATTCCATGACTTCCTGATCAGGCTGCCAACGACCGTGGCCGTCTTGATGGAGTGCGGTCCAGGTGCACAAGCCTGGGCCAGGCTGCTGCAAACCAAAGGTAATCCGGTTCGCATCCTGCCTGCGCAACGCGTCGCCGAACACCGTAGCGGCGCGAAGAACGACCGTAACGATGCCCATGCCATTCTGCGTGCCGGTCGCGATACCAGCATTGCCTCCGTACCGATCAAGAGCACCACAGCGCTGGCTATTCAAGCACTGCATCGCATCCGGCGCGGCAACATCAAGCGGCATACAGCGCTGGGCAATCAGATACGTGGCCTGCTGCTTGAGCATGGCGTATCCATGCCTCAAGGCGATGCCGCGATCAGTCAGCAGGTACCGCGGGCGCTTGAGGATGCCTCCTTGCCTCTGCCCGACTTGTTGCGCGAGTTGCTTGATGAGCTGCTGACTGACTGGCTGTCTTTAGGTGAACGCATTGCGGCGCTGAGTGGACGGCTCGAAGTGACAGCCCAGCAAGATAAGGTGGCACAGCGGCTGATCACCATTCGTGGCGTTGGCCCAATCATCGCCACGGCGATCGTGGCAAAACAGACCGAACCCAGCCGCTTCGCGAGTGGCCGAATGTATTCCGCCTTCTTCGGTATCGTGCCGGACCAGCACAGTAGCGGAAACAAAATCAGGCTGGGCAGAATGAGCAAGCGAGGTGACGGCTACATACGCAGCCTGATGATCCAGGGCGCCCATGCTGTCTTGAGTCAGCTAAGACCTGATTCCGATCAGCCAGACGATCGCCGCCTGTTGCGCTGGCTATCCCGCCTTGGACGCAAGGAGGCGGCGATCAGACTGGCTAATCGAAATCTGCGCATTATCTGGGCTCTGTTACAGAGCAATCAGGTCTACCAACGTAAACCGAACAACAACCCGGAGGCTGCTATGAGCCTCTGACCAACCGAGCAATGCCACCGGGGCGCTGAGCGCTCCAACCCCTGCTAGTGAACATTGACCCTAGGTAAGACCGTCGCAGACAGATGCCTCCGCTCCTACAGGCCTAACGTAATGGCCTCAATGTAAACGGCACACTGCGAGCTCACCACGATGTTGGCCAGAAGCGAAAAGCTTCCTCGAATAGGCCTGATACATAGATGCAACCGGGTTCCTATGTTCAAAAGCAGCTAGACAGTGTGGGCGAGTCCATACATAGGAGCGGCCTTGTGTCGCGATTGGGCTGCAAAGCAGCCCCAGGGTTATAATGCCAACTTATTTCAGATTGGTACCCCCATGTCCCCCCTCGCCACCGCCCTGCAGTCCTGCGACATGCTCCTGATCGACGGCCTGCACGCCTTCGACTTCACCGCCGACGCCTCTGGTCTCACCGTCGAATGCATGGACGGCCGCCAGCTGCGCCGCTGGTCCTTCACCCCCGAACAAGTCACCGCCGCTGTCGCCACTGGTGATGAGTGGCAACTCAACGATGCCAACGGCGAGCATCGGCTAGTCTGTATGAGTGCCTTTCGCGCCCCGGATGATGACCAAGATGAACCGAATCTGGACGAGCCTGCTGACCGCTAGCCTGATGAGCCTCACAATCAATTCCCACGCCGCTACCTTGCTGGTGGGCAGCTACACCGATGGTGCCAGCCAGGGCATCTACCGCTACCAGTTCGACGACAAGGCCGGCCAAATCGGCCCCGCACCCCTGCAGGTGGTGAAAAGCGTCAGCCCTTCGTGGCTGGTGCTGTCGGCCGACCAGCGTCAGCTGTTTGCGGTGAATGAGACCCCGCAGGGCCACGCCAGCAGTTTCAGCATCAGCAGCAAAGGCGAAATCAAGCCCCTCAACCAGGTGGCCACTCAGGGCGACGAGCCGACCCACGCCAGCCTTAGCCGTGACCAGCGCTTCCTGTTCGTGGCCAACTACGCGGTCAACCCCGAGCCCGGTGGCAGCCTGGTGGTGATCCCGGTGGCCAAGGACGGCAAGCTCAAGCCCGTGGTGCAACAGGCCCGGCACAAGGCGAGCGGGGTCAACCCTGAGCGCCAGGCCGGTGCCCACGTGCATTCGCTGGTGCTGTCACCGGACGGCCAGCACCTGTACGCCAGCGACCTGGGTGCCGACAAGGTGTTCATCTACCGCTACGACGGTGCCAGTGCGGACCACCCGCTGACAGCGGCGATACCTGCGTCCGTGGCCTTGCCGCCGGGCAGCGGGCCGCGACACCTGCTGTTCGACGCCAAGGGGCGGCACGCCTACCTCACCTTGGAAATGAACGCCGAGGTGGTGATGTTCGATGTACAGGACGGCAACCTGGTTGAACGCCAGCGCTTACCCCTGACCGAGCGCCAGGAGGCCGCAGCGAAGGCGGCAGGTGGCTTGCACCTGTCGGCGGACGGGCGTTTCCTGTACGTGAGCAACCGCGGCACGGCCAACGAGATTGTCGTGTTTGGCGTGGGCAAGGAAAACGGCCAGTTGACGTTCCTGCAGCGTCGTTCGGTAGAAGGCGATCACCCCCGGGAGTTTGCCCTGGCCCCGAGTGACAACTTCCTGCTGGTGGCCAACCAGAAGAGCAACCAGATCGTGGTGATACGCCGCGATCCACGCAGTGGCAAGCTGCTGGAGACGGTGCAGACGCTGCAGCAGGATGCACCCTCGGACCTCAAGTTCATCGAGTGATATCGATCAGCGTGATAATCGGTACTGCCGCAATGAATTTTTGCCTACGGCCTCGGCGGCGTAAGTTTGACCCAAGGCCCAAGCGGGCCACCGTCAAACCACCGCCGTCGAGGTCAGCCCAGATGAACTTCAATCTCTTCCCGGTTATTGCCGCATCCGCCATTTCCGCATCGGTCGTACTGCCGGCGCATGCCCATGCCGACAGCAGCAAGGCTTCTGCCACCCACAGCTACACCGAGCAGTACCTGCGCCAGAGTGCCCACTTCCATGCCGCCCTGAGTGGCAAGCAGCACCCCTGAGCCTTGGGCGGTCTCCTGTAGGAGCGGCCTTGTGTCGCGACAGGGCCGCAAGGCGGCCCCGGCTATTTCGGCTGTGATGCAGATATTTTGGGGCCGCTGCGCGCCCCTATCGCGACACAAGGCCGCTCCTACAAGGGATCGTGTGAACTCATTTGGCCATGACTGACCTGAACAGCTCCGAAGCCAGCCACCCCTCCAGCCAGCTCCGCACCCGCGGATAAGCCGCCTCGGCGAACCACTGCGGTTCGACCCCGGCAAACTGGCGCATCAGGGGCAGCAACGCGGCATCGGCAATGCTCGGGTGGTCCGCCAGCAGGTAGGGTCGTCCTGCCAGCAGGCCTTCGAGCTCCGCCAGCCAGGTTTCAGCCTGCTGGCGGTAATGCTCGCGGGAATGCTGCGGGTAACGCTCGGCATACTTGTACAGGTTCACCTGCGCCTTGAATGTGCTGTCATTGCGCGCAATCAGGGCTTCAGCTTGCTGCGCGGCCACAGGGTCAGCCTGTAGCTGCCAGTCCTGCGGGTCGTTTTGCGCCAGTGCCCAGCGCATGATGTCCAGGCTCTCCTCCAGCACGCCGGCACCGGTATCCAGCACCGGCACCGTGCCCTTGGGCGATAAGGCCAGCAGTGCTGCCGGCTTGTTCTTCATCGCCACCTCACGGATTTCCACCTCGCACCCGGCATAACGCAAGGCCAGGCGCGCGCGCATGGCCCAGGGGCAGCGGCGGAACGAGTAGAGGATCACCCGCACACCTCCACATCACTCAGGCCATTGCCTTGGCGACGCACCTGGATCTGCACCGGGATGCGCTCGTGCATTTCCTGCACGTGGGAGATTACCGCCACCTTGCGGCCCTGGGCCTGCAAGCCGTCGAGGGCGTCCATGGCCAGTTGCAGCGACTCGGGGTCAAGGCTGCCGAAGCCTTCGTCGATAAACAGCGATTCGATGCGCAGGGTGCTGGAGGCCATCGAGGCCAAGCCCAGGGCCAAGGCCAGCGATACCAGGAAGGTTTCCCCGCCCGACAGCGAGTGCACCGAGCGCAGTTCGTCGCCCATCTCGGTGTCCAGCACCAGCAGGCCGAGGGCGCTGCCGCCGCGCTTGAGGCGGTAGCGGCGGGCCAGCTGGCGCAGTTGGGTGTTGGCGTGGTGCAGCAGCAGGTCGAGGTTGTAACCCTGGGCGATCTTGCGGAACACATCGCCCGAGGCCGAACCGATCAGGGCGTTCAGGCGCGCCCAGCGTTGCCACTGCTGTTGGGCCTGTTCGATGTCTGCCGCCAACGCCTGGTGCGCCTGCTGGCGCCGCTGATCGTCGGCCTGTTGCGCGCGCAGTTCGGCGCACTGCTGCTCGTGGCTGGCCAGGCGCTCGCGCAGTTCGGTCAGGGCTTGCTCCAGGGCTTCGGCGCAGGTGTCCACGGTCATTTGTGCGGCGTGTTGTTGCAGGCGTTGCTCGCGCTCCTGCAGCAGCACGCGGCCCTGTTCGATGGCTTTTTCGGCGCTTTGCAGGTGCTGGCGCAGTTCATTGACTTGCGCATCATCCATGGCCAGCAGGCGATCCAGGCCGGCGTCGTCCAGTTCCGGGTGCTCGCTGCGCCATTGGGTGATCTGGCCCTGCAACTGCTGGCACTCGGCGTCCAGCGCCTGTTGCTGCTGGACGTTGGCCTTGAGCTCGCTGGCCAGTTGCACACCCTGGGTGCGCAGGTCTTGCAGGCGCTGGGCGGTGTCGGAGTCCAGGGCGCGGGCTTGCTCCAGCGAGATGTCCATGTGCTGCTGCCAGGCTTCTGCACTGGAGTGTTCACCCAGCAGTTCGCCGAGCGAAGCCTGGGCTTGCAGGCGTTGTTCGTCGAGGGCGGCCAGTTGCTGCTGCAACTGCTGCTGGCCTTGCACTCGCGCTTGTTGCTGGTCGCGCAACTTGTCCAGCTGTGCCTGGCGGGCTTGTTGTTCTTCCAGCTCGTCCTTGCGCTGCTCCAGTTGCTGCAGGCGCTGGGCAATCTGCTGGTCGAGGGCGAGGAAGGCATTCGCCGGGTCTTCGTTGAGGGCCTTGAGGGCTTGCTCGGGCAATACGCCGGCGAGGTCGCTCAGCCCCTGCTGCAACTGCTGCTCATCGTTGGCCAGGGCTTGGTGCTGATGCTCCAGATGGCGCTGGGCCTGCTGCTGGGCGTCGTGGGCAGCCTGCAGTTGCTGGTTGAGGCGAGCGGCGTCTTTTTGCAGGGCGAGCAGGGCGCTCTGGCGCTTCTCGTCCTGGCCGATTTCTTCGTCCAGGCGCCGCAACTGGCTGTCGAGCCAGGTGCTACGGGCCTTGTCGTCCTGCGGGGCGAGGGCCGGCCACAGGCTGTGCGCCTGTAGCTGGGCCACCAGCGGTTGCAGCTGTTCACCCAGTTGTTGCAGTTGCTGTTGGTAGTCCTTGAGCTGAGCATTGACCACACCCAGCTGGGTACGCAGTTCCACCAGCTTGGTGTTGAGGCTTTCGACCTGCTTCTGTGCGGCGTCTTCTTCGGCCTGATCATGGCGACCCAGGCTTTGCAGCAGGGCTTCGGGCTGATGGAACGGGTGCTCGGCGCTGCCGCACACGGGGCAGGGTTCGCCGTCGCGCAGTTGGCCGCGCAGTTCTTCGACGCTGGTATTACGCGCCAGGCGCTGGCGCTGTAGCAGCTGGCGGGTGAGGGTCAGCGCTTGCTCGGCGGCCTCCAGCTCGGCCTTGGCGGCGGTGCCTTCGGTAATCAGTTGCTGGCGTTGCTGCATGGCCTGCTGCTGCCGTTCACGCACGGCATCCAGCTGCTGGCGCAGCTCTTGTTCACGGCCATGCAGGCGCGACAGTTCCTCGACGGCGCGCTGCTGCTTGCGGTTGTCCTGCAGCATGCCACCGAGCAGGTCGATTTGCTCGGCAAGGGCCTGTGGTTCGGCCTTGGCCTCGCGGAACAGCAGGTCGTAGGCGTCGCGCTCGGCCTGCAAGTGCGCATTGGCCTGGCTGGCCTGGGCCTGCAGGCCGGGCAGTTCTTCACGGCCTTTGGCCAGGCGCCCACCAATCAGCATCACCTGCTTGAGCTGCGGCAGGTAGGCGTGCCAGGCATTGGCCAGGCCCGCCAGGTGCTGGCTGTCAGCCAGCGCGGTGTCGATGTTGGCCAGTTGCTGCAGGCTGCGCTGCTGGTTGTCTTCCAGCTGCTGCAACTGCTGCTGGCCGTGGGTGACTTGCTGTTCAACCTGTTCGCTGGTGCTGCGCTGCGCGGCCAGCTCCTGGTCCAGGCGGGCCAGGTTGTCCTGGGCGGCAAAGGCCTGGCGCAGGCGCGGTGCGTTTTCGCTGTGCCGGGCCTGGCTGTCGGCAAGCGCCTGGCGTGCTGCGCTCAGCGCCTGTTCGAGCTCAAGGGTGCGCACCTGCAGCTCGGTTTGCTGCTGCTGTTGTTCTGCGATTTTCGCGGCCACGGGTGCCAGTTGCGCAGTCAGCGCCTGCTGGCGGTGGAACTGGTGGCGCTGCGGGGCAAGGCGTTCCAGGCGAACGAGGTCCAGGCGGGGTTCGGCCAGTTGCTGCCAGCTTTGTTCGGCGGCCTGTAGCGCGGTGCCGGCTTCGGCATGTTGGGCCTGCAACTGGCGTTGTTCATTCAGCCAGTTGCGTTGCTGTTCCAGTTGGCGCTCGCCAGCCTGGTCGGCCTTGAACTGCTGCTGCGCCTGCTCCAGGCGCTGGTCAAGGTCGGTGCGGGCTTCGGTGGCCATTGGCAGCAGGTGGCTGGCGCGGTCCTTCAGGGCGTTGTGCGCCTCGCCAGCTTCACGGGCCTTGCTGAAGGCACGCTGCCCCAGGCGGGTGTAGATGGCGGTGTTGGTGAGCTTTTCCAGCAGCTCGCTGCGCTCTTTGTCGTCCGCCTTGAGGAAAGCGCCGAACTCGCTCTGGGCCAGCATCACCGCACGGGTGAACTGCTCGAAGTTCAGGCCAAGGCGGGCTTCGACCAGTTGCTTGTATTCGTTCTTGCCGCTGCCCAGCACCTGTTCGCTGTCCAGGTCGTAGAAGCTCTGGCGGCTGTGCTGCAGCTTGCCATTGGCCTTGTCGCGGGCGCGGTTGGCTTCCCAGCGGGCGCGGTAGCGGCGGCCGTCGATGCCGATGAAGTCGACTTCGGCAAAGCCACTGCCGGTGCCCCGGCGCAGCAGGTTGCGCGGGTCGTAGGTGGGGATTTCGCCGTCGGCGTCGGGCACCTTGGCCTCGCGGCCGATGTCGTTCAGGCGTGGCACCGCGCCAAACAACGCCAGGCACAGGGCGTCGAGCAGGGTGCTCTTGCCGGCCCCGGTAGGCCCGGTGATGGCGAACAGGCCAGCGCTGGCCAAGGGCTCCGCGGTGAAGTCGATTTCGACCGGGCCGGCCAGCGATGCCAGGTTCTTCAGGCGAATGGCGAGAATCTTCATGGCTGCTCCTCTTCCTGCTGCACGTCCTGCAACAGCAGGGCAAAGTCGGCCAGCGCCTGCTCATCTGCGGGGGTGCCGTAAGCCTGCTCCCAGGCGCGGCTGAACAGGTCTTGCGGGGTCATCTGGGAAAGCTCGACAAAGGCCAGGTCATCGTCTTCGGCGTTATTGCGGCCGGCGTATTCGGCGCTGATGCGGATCAGCCGCACGGCTTTGCCTTCCAGTGCAGTTTCAACCTGCTGGCGCAGGTCGGGTTGCGGCTCGTCCAGTATCACCCGCACTTCCAGCCAGGGCTGGCGGTTGGGGTCTTCGAGCAGGTCGATCACGGGCAGGTCGGCCAGTTGCTGCAGCAGTTCGCCCAGCGGCGCCGGGCCGACCCGTTGCAGGGCCACCGCGCGCGGCACCGGGCGCGGTTCTACGCTGACCAGGTCGGTGCCGTCCAGCTCCACTTCCAGCACCTGGTGCGGGTAGTTGATTTCGGCGAACGACAGCGGGATCGGCGAGCCGCTGTAGCGGATGCGTTCTTCGCGGTTGACCTTCTGCGGTTTGTGCAGGTGGCCCAGGGCGACGTAGCTGATGGCCTTGTCGAACAGCTTGGCCGGCAGTGCCTCGGCGTTGCCGATGATCAGGCTGCGCTCCGAGTCCTCCGACACCGAGCCACCGGCCATGTGCGCATGGCTGATGGCGATCAGCGCCTGGTCTTTCTTGCGCTTTTTCTGCGCGGCGGCGATCAGTTGCTGGTGCACCTGGGTGATGCCTTGCAGGTAGTCGTCGCCCAGGTTCGGGCCGGTGACCTCGGCCGGGCGCAGGAAGGGCAGGGCCAGGCACCAGGCGGCAACCTTGCCGCGGCCGTTGGTCAGTGGGATCAACAGGCGCTCGGCATCCAGCTGGCCTTCGTCCAGCCAGTGCACCCGGCCCAGGGCATGGGTGCGCAGGCGCCGCATCAATGCGGCGGGCAGCTCGATGCGCGAGCCGGAGTCGTGGTTGCCGGCGATCATCACGATGTCCAGCTTGGGCTGTTGCTCATGGGCCTGGACGATGAAGTCGTAGAGGCGCTCCTGGGCTTTGACCGGCGGGTTGACCGTGTCGAAGATGTCGCCGGCAATCAGCAGCGCATCCGGCTGGCGCAGGCGCAGCTGGCTGAGCAGCCAGTCAAGGAAGCAGCCGTGTTCGAAGTCGCGTTCCTGGCCGTGCAGGCTTTGGCCCAGGTGCCAGTCGGAGGTATGAAACAGACGCATGGATGACCTGTTGGTGTCGAGTCGGACAAGCGGGGAAAGGGCGGTATGGTAACTGTAGGAGCGGGCTTGTGTCGCGAAAGGGGTGCGTAGCGCCCCCAGAATCTGCGCATCGCCGCAAAACCGCAGGGGCCGCTTTGCGGCCCTTTCGCCGGCAAGCCAGCTCCCACAGGTACTGCTCAAGGCTCCATACATGTGCTGTATCTGTGGGGACGTGCAGGCAGCGCACTACTTGGGATACAGCGGCGGCAAGCTGCCGTTCTCACCCGTCGGCAGCAACACCTGCTCAGCCGACGGAATGGTACCAATCGCCCGCCACAAGTCCTCACCCTGCCAATACTGCCCGGTTTCGCTGTACAGCGCCCCGTTCAACCCATCCAGCGCATCCGACAACGGCACGAAGCGCGCAGCCATCTCGGCCAGGGTTTCCGGTTGTTGCCGGGCCCACGCATCCAGCGCCTGGCGCGTGGCCTGGGGGTCGTTGGCCTGGCACGCACGCTTGAGGTCGTCCAGCAGGGTGCGCGGGCTAGGCCCGGTCTGCGCCGCGCGCAGCACCGCCGGCCGCGAGCGGGCGCGCCACCACAGGGCGAAGCCCAGCAGGGTGGTCAGGGCGAACACCAGTGTGGCCAGTTGCCAAGGCCACAGCAGGGTGCTGGCGCTGCTGTTGTCGCCCACGGGGGTGTCTGCGCTTAGCGCCGGGTTGTCCTGCACGTTCAGGGTGCGCGCCGGCAGGCTGCTGTGTTCCAGATGGTCTTCGCGGGTGTTCCACCAGGCCACTTCCAGCGCCGGCAAGGTCAGCGCACCCGCGTGCGTCGGCACCAGGGCTTCGCGCTCTTCACGGTTGGCGGTCATGCCGCGCTCGCTGATTTCGTTGCGCAGCAGCGGCTGGTCGGGGTAGCGGCGCAGGCCGATGATCTCTGTGGCGGGCAGCGGCGGCAGTTGGGGGCTGGACAAGCCCTCGGCACGCAAGGTGATGTTGCGCGTCAGCGAGTCGCCAATCTGCACCTGCTGGCTGCCCGGGTCGGGGTTCCAGTGCTCTTCCAGGGTCAGGTTGCGGGCTGGCAACCACGGCACGCCAGCGGGCCAGGCTGCGGGAATGGGCCGCACGTTGAGGTGCAAGGGCAGCGAGCTGACCTGCACCTGGCGGCCGGCGCGGGCCGTGCCATTGGCTTGTGACGCTTCGTCGTTGCTGGCGGCGGCAGTGGCGGTAAAGGTCAATGATGGAATGTCGAGGCTGCCACTTTGCTGGGCGTACACCGCATAGCGGGTTTCGATCACGCCATGACGCACGCCGTTGATTTCCTTTTCATACGTGCGCGATTCGCCCAGTGGCTCGACCTTGGCGTTTTCCAGTTGCAGCGGGCTCAGGCTGCTGTCGTCGTACAGCGCTACCGAGTGATAGATGCGCAGGGTCAGCACGGCCTGGGCCTGAACATAGACGTCGGTGCTGTCGAGCGTTGCCTCGATGAAGACCTGGGAGGCGCTGTCCGGGCGGCTGGCATCGGCCTGCAGCACTTGCAACTCGATGGCCTGGCTGTGCGACTGGCCCAGTTGCAGTTCGGGAATGCGCAGGCTGCCGCTGCGCCTTGGTAGCAGGGTGATGATCCAGCGGGTACTGGCGCGGGTTTCGCCGTCGAGGGTGTGCAGGCTGTTCAGCTGGCGCGTGCCGCGCACGTCGAAGTCACCTTCCAGGGCGCGCAGGTCGGGCTTGCCGAACTGGGTGACGTCCTGGCTTTCCAGGGTCAGCTCCAGGCTCTCGCCGGCTTCCAGGCGGGTGCGGTCAACGCTGGCTTGCAGCAGTGGTTCGGCCTGGGCCAGCACGGCCCATAGCAGGGTGAGCAGAAAGACGCCGAAGCGACTCATCGTGGGGTTTCCTGATGCAATTGCTGTTCATACCAGAATTTGCGCCGCAGCAGCTCCGCCGGGTTATCGGGGATCTCCCGCAGCCATTGTTCCAGGGCCTGGCGCTGTTCGGTGTCGAGGTTGGTCGATACCGGGCGCTGTGGCGGCTGGATGACATTGTCGTCAGCACCCGCCTGGTTGCCGGGCGCGGCCTGGCTGTTATTGCTGCTTTCACCGGGCTGTTCGGCGTTGGCTTGTTCGTCGCTGCCGGGCGTGCCCTGGGCCGGGCTGCTGGCCGAGCTGCTGTTGCCGTCGGTTTCGCTGCCGGGTGTACCTTGGGCTTCGCTCTTGGCCGGCTGCTCCTCGGCCTTGGCCTCGCGCTGTTGCAGCAGTTGTTGCACCAGCGCCTGGTTGTCCAGCGCGGGTTGCAGGTCTGGCTGGCGCTCCAGGGCTTGCTCGTAGGCGTCCAGGGCGGCCTCCAGTTCGCCGCTGCGGGCCAGGGCATTGCCTCGATTGTAGTGGGCGGCGGCCGTATCGCCTTGGGCAAACGCCTCGGCGGCACCCGCATAGTCGCCGGCCTGGTACAGGGCCATGCCGCGCCACTGCGGGTTCTGGAAGTGGCGTGCGGCGCTGGCCGGGCGGTTTTGCTCCAGCAGGCGCTGGCCTTGCTGGTCGGGGCGCAGCCACAGGTCGTTGAACTCGAAGGCCTGGCTGGGCTGTGGCAGGGCCAGCAGCAGCGGTAGGCAGAACAGCCAGCCACGACGGCCGGCGCAAGCGGCCAGCAACAGCAACGGGATGAGCAGCCAGTAACCTTGGTCGGCCCAGCTGTCCAGCTGCAGGGTTTGGCCGTCATTGCGCGCGGTGCGCGGGTTGTCGAACAGGCCCAGGCCGCGCAGGTCGAGGTCGTCGATGCGGGCATGCCGGTAGCGTCCGCCCGTGCTGCTGATAAAGCCCTTGAGGCTGGCGCTGTCCAGCCGTGGCAGCAGGATACCGCCCTGGTCGTCCTTGAGGTATTCGCCGCTGGCCTGGCGCACCGGGGCGCCTTCGCGGCTGCCGATGCCCAGCATCAGCAGGCTCGGGCCCTGACGGCCGAGGGCCTGGCTGATGCCTTGGCGTTCCGGGGCGCTCAGCGACGAGCCGATCAGCAGCAAACGGCCTTGGCCCAGGCCACTCTGGGCCAGCAAGGCCAGGCCCTTTTGCACAGCCAGGTCGGCCCGTTGGCCAGGTTTTGGCATGATCGACGGGTCGATGGCCTCCAGCAGGTTGCGGGTGGTGGCCAGGTCATCGGACAGCGGCACCAGGGTATGCGCCGAACCGGCATATACCACCAGCGCGGTCTGGCTGTCGCGGCGGTGTTCGAGCAGGTCGAGAACCTTGCGCCGGGCCTGTTCCAGGCGATTGGGCGGGCTGTCTTCGGCGAGCATCTGCGGGGTCAGCTCCAACAGGATTACCAGCGGGTCGGCCGGGCGTTGGCGGCTTTCTTCCACGCGCTGCCAGCTGGGCCCAAGCAGGGCCAGGATCACCAGCGCCCAGGCCAGGCCCAGTGCTATCCACGGCAGCTTGCTGGTGCTGCCGCTGCCACCGCCCAACAGCACACCATGGAAGGCGGGCGGCAAAATCATCTGCCAGCGCCCGGCGCGCTTGCGCCGGTGCCACAGCTTGTACAGCAGCCAGCCGAGCAGGGGCACGGCCAGCAGCCACAGCGGGCGAAGCCATTGGGGCCACAGTTCGATCATCGCCGCCTCCGCAGGCGCTTCAGACGCTGGCGCCATTCCGGGTGCGGCTGCAGGAAACGCGGCTTGCGCAGCAGGCGTTGCAGCAGGTTGTCGGGCCATTGCACGGCCACCACCAGCAGCGCGCTGAGCAGCAGCGCCAGGGCCAGGGGCCAGGCGTACAGGGCCTGGGCCGTGCGGGCCTGGGTCGGTTGCTGGGCTACCGGCTCCAACTGGTCGAGGGCGTCGCCGATGGCGTCCAGTTCGACACCGTCATGGGCACGGAAATAGGCACCGTGGGTGATGTCGGCGATTTCCTTGAGTGAGGCTTCATCCAGGTCCAGGCTCGGGTTAAGGCCAAGCAGGCCAGGGGTGCCACTGGCTTCGGGGTTGGCGCCGATGCCGATGGTGTAGATGCGCACCCCTTCCTGGGCAGCCAGGCGAGCAGCGGTCAGCGGGTGGATTTGCCCACCGTTGTTGGCGCCGTCGGTGATCAGCACCAGCACCCGGCTTTGTGCCGGCCGTTGGCGCAGGCGCTTGACCGCCAGGCCAATGGCGTCACCGATGGCGGTGTTTTTACCGGCGATGCCGATCTGCGCCTCGATCAGGAATGTGCGCACGGTGCGCCGGTCGAAGGTGAGCGGCGCCTGCAAGTACGCCTGGCTGCCGAACAGGATCAGGCCCACGCGGTCGCCTTCACGGTCTTGCAGGAAGTCGCCCATCAGCGCCTTGACCAGGTCGAGGCGGCTGATGTCTTCGTTTTGCCACTGCATGTCGGGAAAGTCCATCGACCCGGACACGTCTACCGCCACCAGCAGGTCGCGGCCGCTGGCGGCCACCGGTACCGGTTCACCCAACCACTGCGGGCGGGCGGCGGCGCACAGCAGCAACAGCCAGATGACCACGAACGGCGCCTGCTGGCGCCAGGTGGGCAGGTTGAGCCGTGCGCGGCGCCCGGCCAGGCCTTCCAGTTCGCTGAGAAAGCCTACCTTGAGTACCGGCTCACCGCTGTCGGCGGCCGGCAGCAGCAGGCGCATCAGCCACGGCAGCGGCAACAGGGCGAAGACCCACGGCCAGGCCAGTTCAAACATGCTTGCGGATCCAGGTTTCGACGGCCTGGCTGAGCCCGACAATGGCCTTGTCGTCGAGCTTGCACTCGGGCTTGTAGGCGCCCTCGACCAGCACCATCCAGCGGGTCAGGCCGGCGGCTGGGCAGCGGTTGTCGAGAAATGCCAGCCACTGGCGGCCGTTGAGGGTGTGGCTGTTGGCGCCCGGATAATGGCTGCGGCACAGGCGCTTGAGCAGGGCATTGATCTGTTGCAGCCAGGCGCCGGCCGGGGCGCCGTCGTACGGGCGCGGCAGGCGTGCCAGCTCGGCCAGGGCTTCCACACGCACCGGGTCCAAGGGCTGTTCGGCGCGCACGATGCGGCGTTTGCCCGGGCGCCAGCGGCGCAGCCGCCACAGCCCCCAACACAGCAGTGGCAGCACAGCCAGCAGCAGCCACCAGCCGGGTGCCGGCGGCCACAGGCCGACAGGCGCAGGCTCGATCAGCGGGTGCAACTGGTCGAGCGGGTTCATGACGCGCTCCTTGGCCGCTGGGCGTTCAGGTATTCGCGCAACTGCTCGATCATGTCGCTTTGGGTGCTAAGCGGCATCAGCACGACGCGCAGCTTCTGGGCCATCAGCTCCCAGCGCTCGATGCGTGCTTCGGCCTGCTTGCGATAGGCCTGGCGCAGGTTGGCGTCCAGGGTGTCGAGCTCCAGCTGGGCGCTGCGCTGGGCAAAGCGTAACAGGCCGGCGGCGGGCAGGGCGTGGTCGAGCGGGTCGGATACTGGCAACAGCAGCAGGTCGCAGTGGCGCGAGAGCATGGCCAGGTGCTGTTCGCACTGTGGGCTCAACGAACGCTCGTCACAGATGACAATGGCCAGGCTGCCCGGGCGTAGTACTTCTCGCGCCCGGCGCAGGGCCAGGCCGAGGCTGTCGGCCTGGGGCACGGCTTCGGTGTGCAGCGACTGGTTGACCTTGGCCAGGCGGTTGAGCAGTTGCAGCAGGCTCTGCTTGCTGCGCCGAGGCTTGATTTCGTGGGGGTCGTTGTCGCCGAACACCAGCCCGCCGATGCGGTCGTTGTGCCCCAGGGCGGCCCAGCCGAACAGGGCCGCGGCCTGGGCCGCCAACACCGACTTGAACAGCAGGCCCGAACCGAAGAACAGCCGCTGGCTTTGCTCGACAAGGATGAAGATCGGCCGCTCGCGCTCTTCGTGGAACAGCTTGGTGTGCGGTTCCTGGGTGCGTGCGGTGACCCGCCAGTCGATGTTGCGCACATCGTCGCCGGCCTGGTACACGCGCACCTGATCGAAGTCCACCCCGCGCCCGCGCAGCTTGGAATGGTGCAGGCCCACCAGCGGGCTGCGCTGGCCGGGCTTGGAAAACAGCTGGATTTCGCGCACGCGGTGGCGCATGTCGATCAGCTCGGCAAGGCCGATGCGGATGCCGGGTTCGGCCAGCTGCGCGGTGGGCATGGGCTCAGGCAACGGCGACGACGTCGAGGATGCGCTGGACCACGCGGTCCTGGTCGATCCCCGCCGCCTCGGCCTCGAACGAGAGGATGATGCGGTGGCGCAGCACGTCGAACAGCACGGCCTGGATGTCTTCTGGGCTGACGAAGTCGCGCCCGGCCAGCCAGGCGTGGGCACGCGCACAGCGGTCCAGCGAGATGGAGCCGCGTGGGCTGGCGCCGTAGGCGATCCAGTCGGCCAGCTCGGTGTCGAACTTGGCCGGGGTGCGGGTGGCCATTACCAGCTGCACCAGGTATTCCTCCACCGCGTCGGCCATGTACAGGCCGAGGATTTCCTTGCGCGCCGCAAAGATGGCCTGCTGGCTGACCCGGCGCTCGGGCTTGGTTTCGCCGCCCAGCGCTTCGCCACGGGCTTGCGCCAGGATGCGCCGCTCCACCGCAGCGTCGGGGAAGCCGATTTTTACGTGCATCAGGAAGCGGTCGAGCTGGGCTTCGGGCAGCGGGTAGGTACCTTCCTGCTCGATCGGGTTCTGCGTGGCCATGACCAGGAACAGCGGCGACAGGTCGTAGGTGCTGCGGCCCACGCTGACCTGGCGCTCGGCCATGGCTTCGAGCAGTGCAGACTGCACCTTGGCCGGGGCCCGGTTGATTTCGTCGGCCAGCACCAGGTTGTGGAAGATCGGCCCCTGCTGGAACACGAAGCTGCCGGTTTCCGGGCGGTAGATTTCGGTACCGGTGATGTCGGCCGGGAGCAGGTCGGGGGTGAACTGGATGCGATGGAACTGCGCCTCGATGCCTTCGGCGAGTTCTTTGATGGCCTTGGTCTTGGCCAGGCCCGGGGCACCTTCGACCAGCATGTGGCCGTCGGCCAGCAGCACGATCAACAGCCGTTCGACCAGTTTTTCCTGGCCTAGGATCTGCGAAGAAAGAAAGGTGCGCAGCGCGGTCAGCGCTTCACGGTGTTCCATCGGTGACGGTTCCTGGTATGGGGCCGCAGGCGGGCTGGAGGCAGCTGCCCTGGCAAGGGGTGATACTTTAATCCATCCGGGGGGGTGGCGACCAATGGCGGCTTGGAAATTTATCCGGCCCTGGGCCATGCACGTACAGAAATATCCTGCAAATGGCTGGCCATAGGCTGATGTTCAGCGGCGGCGCCCTGGCGCCTGCTTGTGTTTTTGACGCAAGCAGGAGCACAACGATGATCTTGAGATTTGGCGTGTTTTTCGATGGCACCGGTAATAATCAGCACAATGTGATGCCGACAGAGTCGAATGGCGGCAAGGGCGCCAGTTATACCAACGCCTTGAGCAATGTGGCCCTGTTGCACGCGCTTTATCCGGCAGAGGGGCCGAGCGGCGACGGCGCCATGGCGTTTCTCAAACGTTATGTCGAGGGGGTGGGAACCCTGGAGGGCGCTGAGGATCATGCGTATGCCTCGGCCACCGGGCGCGGGCGCACCGGCGTCGAGTCACGAGTCACCGAGGCATTGGAGGGTATCGCCGGGCAGCTGCGGGATTGGGCGCACGCCCATCCTCTCGCAAGACTCGAGGGGGTCGAGTTCGACCTGTTCGGCTTCAGCCGCGGTGCCGCGGCGGTGCGTCACTTGGCAAATCTGCTGCACGCTGACGGGGGCAGGGTGCTGGCCGTCACTTGCGACATCACGATCAATTTCATAGGCCTGTTCGACACCGTGGCCGCGATCATTGCGCCGTTACAGGGCGATTTCGACCCTGCCGACGAGCGCCATGGCGGCTTGCGCCTGGGCCTGGGTGAGGGTATTGCCCGGCACGTGGTGCAATTGGTGGCCGGGGATGAGCAGCGGCACAACTTCCCATTGGTGAGCAGCGGTCACGACATCGTGTTGCCGGGTGTGCATTCAAATATTGGTGGTGGTTACCCGAACAGTACGCAAGAGCGGTTACTGCTGTGCAAACCGCAGTCACAGCGTGTGCCGCTGGGTATCTGCGCTGAACAGACCCGCGTGTATGCCACGGTCAGCGCCTTGTTGGCTTCGGCGTTTGATGGCCTGGGCGCGCGGGTGATCACCTGGGAAGAAGCGATTGCCGGTGGGCGGCCCGCCGAGGCGCAAAAGCAGGTGTATGCGGCGGTGTACCGGGAGCGGGAGGTGGCGGGGCAGCTTTCGCGGGTGTACCTGAGTGTCATGCGTGAGCTGGCGGTGCGTGCGGGGGTGCCGTTCGAGCCGTTGGGCGGGCAGGCTGAGCATGGGTTGCCGGCTGAATTGCTGGAGATCAGCCGCAAGTTGCATGCGTATGCCTTGGGTGAATGTGAACAGCCGGGGCTGACCGAGGATGAGCAGCGGTTGTTGCGTGACAGGTATGTGCACACCTCGGCGAACTGGAATGCGCTCAAAGGGTTGCGTAACAGTGTGCTGGATGTGCTGTTCATCAATCGGCCAGCGGCAGGCGGTCGAGTGGTGCATGCGAACCCGGTAGCTTTACCAACCTGAACCGGCCTCATCGCCGGCAAGCCGGCTCCCACACGGATCGCGCCGCACTCAAGAAGTGTGCAGTCCTGTGGGAGCTGGCTTGCCGGCGAAAGGGCTGCAAAGCAGCCCTAGGGTCTAAGCCAGCTGGCGAGGCTTTCTGGATAAATATGCCTCCTGCGCCAGGGTCAGCAGCACGGTCAGCAGCATGAACACCACCGAAGCGATGAAGATGCCTGCAGGCAGGCGCTGGTCGAGCATCCAGCCGAACGCAACGGGCCCGATGGCGCCGCCGATGTTGAAGCCGGTCGAGACCAGCCCGAAGGTTTTGCCCTCGGCACCACGGGGCGCCGCCGCCTTGACCAGCATGTCCCGCGACGGCGCGATGACCCCGGTCAGCAAGCCGATGGCACCCAGTACCACCACCAAGGCCCAGTCCCGCACCAGCCCCAGCGCCACCAGCGTCGTCAGCGCCGCCGCGAGGGCAAAGGCCAGGGCCGCCACCAGGCCATGGCGCCGGGTGCGGTCAGCCAGGGCCCCGCCGCACAAAACGCCCACCGCACTGCTGAGCAGAAACGCCGTGAGCGCCGTGTTGGCCCAGGCCAGGGTCAGGCCTTGGCCCTGGACCAGGGCGGCTACGGAGAATTTCTCGATGGCACTGGTGCTCAGGTTCAGCAGGATGAACAACACCGTCAACACACCGATCATCGGCGTGAACAAACGCACCCGGCCCGGCGCTGCACCAAGGCCGGTGTCACTTTTGTTGCCATGCCCGCAAACCTGATAGATACCGCTGCCTGGCACCGAGATCAGCAGCAGCGCGGCTACACCCACCACCGCACCCGCTGCCAGGGCTGCCCGTGTACCAAACACGGCGGCAATGCCGAGAAACACCGCTGGCGTTACTGCCGAACCGAGGAAACCGGCAAACGTATGGATCGAGAACGAACGCCCCAGGCGGCCTTGCTCGATGCCCTTGGCCAGCAACGCGTAATCGGCAGGGTGGTAAACGCCATTGGCCAGCCCGGCCATGGCCATCGCCACCAGCAACATCGCATAGCCGGGGCTGGCCGCCAGCAGCAGGAAACTGAGGCTGCCCAACAGCAAGCCGGCCTTGAGCACCCTGCGCGCACCGTAGTGGTCGACGGCATAGCCCAGCGGTGCCTGCACCAACGCAGAGACGATGTTGAACACCGCCAGGGCCACGCCAAGCTCGACGAACCCCACGCCCAGCAGGCCGGGGAGGACGGGTAGCAATGCCGGCATCAGCATGATGTGCACATGGCTGACGAAGTGCACGGCAGCAATTTGGGTAAGCAGCTTGGGGCCAGCGTGAGGCATGTCGGTACCTGTCGAACGGGTGGGCACATGGCGCAGGGTAGGGGGAGGCAAGCCGTTACCGGCGGGAGCGTTTGACGCGAGGCAGGCGGCCGTTCAGCACGGCATAGGCCAGCAGGCCAATGACCAGCCCCCAGAACGCCCCACCAATGCCGAACAGGCTGATGTTGGCCGCCGCCGCCAGGAAGGTGATCAGTGCTGCTTCGCGCGAGCGGGCATCGGCCATTGCACTGGCCAGGCTGCCACCGATGGTGCCCAGCAGGGCAAGGCCGGCCAGGGTGGTGATGAAGGTACCCGGCAGGGCCATGAACACACTCGCCAGGGTGACCCCGAACACCCCCACGAGGATGTAGCAGACACCGGCAGCAATCCCCGCCACCCAGCGCTTGCCTGGGTCTTCATGGGCTTCCTTGCCGGTGCAGATGGCCGCGGTGATGGCGGCGATGTTGAAGGCGTGTGAACCGAATGGCGCCATCAGCAACGAACCCAGGCCGGTGACCGCGACAATCGGGTTGGCGCTGGTCTTGAAGCCGTCGTTGCGCAGCACCAGCATGCCGGGCATGTACTGGCCGGTGAGGGTGATCAGGAACAGTGGCAGGGCCACGCTGAGGGCGGCGTTGAGGGTGAAGGTGGGCGCGGTGAACACCGGTGAGGCGAACTCCAGGCGCAGCGTCGCCAGGCCTGCTTGCCCCTGCAGCAGCAGGTAGCCCAGCCCCAGTATCAGAATGCCCACCACGGCGTAGCGGGCGGTGAAGCGTTTGAAGGCCACGTAGGCCACAATCAGCAGCCCTGCCAGGGCCGGGTCGACAGACAGGCCGGCAAAGGCGCCGATGCCGAACTGCAGCAGGATACCCGCCAGCAATCCGGCCGCCACGCCTCCGGGGATGACCCGCACCAGGCGCTCGAAGCACCCGGTCAGCCCTAGCACCACGAAGCCGGCGGCCGACAACAAGTAGGCACCGATGGCTTCGCTGTAAGGCACGGTGGCCAGGGCCGTGACCAAAAATGCGGCTGCCGGCGTGGACCAGGCGGTGATGACCGGCTCGCGGCTGTACCAGGACAGCAACAGGCCGCTGAGGCCGACGCCGATCGACACGGCCCAGACCCACGATGACGTCAGCTCCGGACTCAGGCCAGCCACCTTGGCCGCCTGAAACACCAGGATGAAGGTGCCGCCGTAGTTGACGATGACCGAAACCAGCCCGGCTATTACGGGGTGAAAGATGTCTGTAAGCCGAAACGGGGTTGAAGAGCTTTGTGCAGGCGCGTCCATGGTTGCCTCTGGTAAAGGTCGGGTGCAGCAAGGCCCGACGGCGAGATGCCGCCGGGCAGGTTTCAGGGTCAGTTGGCCAGTTCGGTCAGCAGGCTTTTCAGGTAGTTGCTGCCTTGCGCATCCAGCGGCTGCAGGGGAAGGCGCGGTGCGCCGACATCCTGACCGAGCATTTTCAGGCCGGCCTTGATGGTGGTGGGCAGGCCGCGGCGGGTGATGTATTCCAGCAGCTCGTACTGGCGGTAGAACAGCGCGCGGGCTTCGGCCAGGTCGCCGTGCTGCACGGCGTCCCACAGTGCCAGGTTAAGTGCCGGGATCAGGTTGGGTGCGGCGGTGCACCAGCCGGTGGCGCCGGCCACCAAGGCTTCCAGGGTCAGCGGGTTGCAACCGTTATAGAAAGCCACTTGGCCATCGGTGGCCTTGAACAGGCGGTGCATGCGCTGAATGTCGCCGGTGCTTTCCTTGACCATGGTCACATTGGGCACTTCGCCGAGGATGCGCAGGATCAGCTCCACTGACAGGTCGGTGCCGCTGGTGCCCGGGTTGTTGTAGAGCATGATCGGGATGTCGATCGCCGCGCCGACGGCCTTGTAGTGGGCGACCACTTCGGCTTCGGTGAGCTTCCAGTAGGAAATGGGCAGCACCATTACAGCCGTCGCGCCGCAGGCCTGCGCCAGGCGGGCACGCTGCACGGTGCGGGCGGTGGTCAGGTCGGAGACGCTGACCACACTGGGTACGCGCCCGGCAATGCGTGCCTGGCTGAAGCGCACCACGGTTTCCCATTCGCTGTCGGACAGGTAGGCGCCCTCGCCAGTACTGCCCAGCGGTGCGATGGCGTGCACGCCGTTTGCGATCAGGCTGTCGATGGACGTGCCCAGGGCATCCAGATCGAGCGTGCCCTCAGCTGTGAAGGGAGTGATGGTGTAGCCGATAACGCCGCGAATTACAGGTGTAGACATGACCAGGCACCTCTGCCGTTGTTGAGGAAAGAGTACAACTTCGATCAGCCCAGGCAGTCGCCATGGGCACGCAAGGCACGGCGCGCGTAGTAGCTGAACGCGGCGCCATGTCGTTTGGGGGTGGAGATCCAGTCGTGGGCTTCTTTGCCCAGTGCTTCGGGGATGGGGCGGATATCACCGGCCCCCATGGCCAGCAGCTGCATCTTCGCTGCGCGCTCGAACAGCAGGGCGAGCACACAGGCTTCCTCGATCGAGCCACCGGCAATCAGCAGGCCGTGGTGGGAAAGCAGGATTGCACGCTTGTCGCCAATCGCCTTTGCGATGATTTCACCTTCCTCGTTGCCCACCGGCACGCCTGGCCATTCCTTGAGGAATGCGCAGTCATCGAACAGCGGGCACAAGTCCATGTGCGAAATGGCCAACGGCACTTCCAGCATCGAAAGGGCGGCGCTGTGCAGCGGGTGGGTGTGGATGATGCAGTTGACGTCGGGGCGGGCGCGGTACAGCCAGCTGTGGAAGCGGTTGGCCGGGTTGGCCATGCCGCGGCCTTGCAGCACGGTGAGGTCTTCGTCCACCACCAACAGGTTGGAGGCGGCGATTTCGTCGAAGCCCAGGCCCAGTTGCTGGGTGTAGTAGGTGCCAGGCTCCTGCGCACGTGCGGTGATCTGCCCGGCCAGGCCAGAGTCGTGGCCGCCGTCGAACAGGATGCGGCAGGTGAGGGCAAGCTTTTGCCGGGCGGTGTAGGTGTTGTCGGCCAGGGCCGTCAGCATCTGCTGCTGGGCGAGTTTGACGAGCTGGTCCTTGGGGGTGTGCATGGTGGTCGTCATGGGCGGTACCTGCGTGGAAAAGGGCGGGCGTTGGCTGATTGCAGTAGTGGCGTTGTCAGGACACATGGCGATCTTAATGACACATTGTGTCATTTGCAAGCGTTGTGTCATCCCTTGGGTACGCTATCAGTGGCTTTTTTGGAGAGGTTACCGATCAGGTAGAGGCTGTTCGGTCATCATCATCGGTATGCTGGTCGAGTGTCGCTGTAGATAGACAACGTATTCGTCATGGCGATGATTTTCTGGAGTAGATAGTGATCGAGGGCGCACAGTTGGGGCAGTTTTTGAACGGCGACGACACGTCGGTGGGAAAGGAGGAAGACCCGCGACTACGGGTCTGACCTGCAAAGTGCCTATCTCCCGTCCGAGAGTTCAACGAGGGTATAAGCAACAATCATCCAAGCACAACCAAGTAGTGTTAGCCAGGTAGCAAGAGCCAACTTAAATTTTAATTTCGCAGGGAAACGCTTCAATTCATCAGCATCTAACTTGCCTCTGCGTAATGCCAAGCCCGGAAATGTTATCAACCCAGCGATCATGCACATCAGCATCCATCGCCACTTCAATCGTCGCCTATCCCTCGTCTGCTTCATAGACTCAATGTAGGGGTTGCTTTGAATCGCCGAGCATGCAACATCGTAATCCTTCCTTAGCATAAGGAAGGCAAGGATCGCCGGGCCAGGCAGTCCAATGACAAATGGCCCTATTACCAATATTATCTTCGCCGAGACCGGCCAAACGTTGATGTCAATCACGCGTAGCCTCGTAGATGAACTCACCTGCCGACTCACCCAACTTCTCCCCTACGAGGCCGCCGGCGGCCCCACCAGCTCCGACAAGCAAAACCACGCACACCGGAACGCTGACTCCGGCGGTCCCTACCGCAAAAGCTGCGCACAGTGTTCCGGCGGTTAATCCAGCTCCAGTAGAAGCGAGCGTGCTTAATCCAAGGCTACCGGCAAAACTACTTGTTTCTGTCATTCGGATCTTTTTACACGCCTCTGTCTCGCCCGCCCGGCAAACCTCCTGAACGTTCATGTAGGACGAAGTCCCTCCTAGTCCAACCGCAGCATATCCACCATAAGCAAGGTACTTACTAAGTTTGGCAACCTTATCCAGATGCGTCGCATACCCCGGAATCTGCCCCGGACCACCGGCCTTGGACCAATGATGCACAAGACTCTTGGTCGAAATATTCAAGCTCCTCCTCAAGCGCTCATAGCTCCCAAGGTTCAACTGCTTGTTCAAAAATGCCGTTTTCAACTGTCCATCCAGCTGCTGCAGAAGCCGCCGCCGTTCAGCGAAAAAGCCCGGGCTGTTCAAATGGCCGTGGCGCATGAACTCCCGCTGGTGCAACTGCTCGATACTGGTCAATGTATGACCGACCTGTCTCAAACCTTGATCCAGCATGTCCTTGCCGACGCCCATGGACAGGCTGGCGTTACTGAGCAAGCCGGCGATTTCGGCCTGGTGCTGCATCATGAAATCCGCTTCGGCGTAGTCGAGCACCTCCAAAGCACGTCGTGCATGCTGCGCAGCCGCCATCAGTTCTCCCTCTTCCCGCGTACAGGCATTTGCGTTGTCAGGATCCCCGATAACGAAGATTTCCCCAGCCTTGAAGCCTTGCTCAAACGTCGGGTTGAGCCGCTGCAACCGGGAGATCGGCAAAGTGGCATCGTGCTCGGCCAGTTGCAGCAGCACCTGGGGGAACGACATGCGTCGAGGAATTACATAGAAGCCAGGCTCTAGCGAATC
This sequence comes from Pseudomonas putida S13.1.2, assembly GCF_000498395.2. NCBI lineage: Bacteria > Pseudomonadati > Pseudomonadota > Gammaproteobacteria > Pseudomonadales > Pseudomonadaceae > Pseudomonas > Pseudomonas putida. The sequence continues at coordinate 3,294,324 of NZ_CP010979.1, read as the reverse complement.
GGGCAGTGCCCCTACGACAGGTCGGGAGAAGCGCCCGGGGTAGCCGGTGGCTGACGGCTGGTTAAAGTGGGTATTGGTACCCCCCGCAATGGAATACATGGACGGCGGTGCTTCATATAACGGTGCGACCACCCGGTTGCTGCCCGGCGAACAGCCACAGGCAACCAGCGCGCCATCCATGGCCACCCGCTGGCCATCGGAAATAAAGTGATCCACACCTTCAGCGACGGTTCCCACCTGCCCACAAAGAGGGCATGGCGTGGTGTGGTCGCCTTCACGGAGCACCATTCGGCCTTCGTCGAGATAGCCGGCGCCCGTTGCAATGCAGATAGCACCCGTAGTAGTCACATCGCCATCTACAGCCTGACCTAAGCCCTCTAGACTGACGCGCATAAAACAAACTCCCTGTGTATGGTTCAGGTTGGAAACCTAACACCAGTAGGGGAGATCCAATTGGCTTCAGTCGAAATTCAGAAACTTCTTACAAGTTATCGGAATTATATTTTCTGGAGTGCAAGCAGATGTTTCTTTGTGGCGAAACTTAACTTCTAAAGCACAATTTCGAGATGCCTGATTGTAGGTAATCACCCGATGAACTGACTGTTTTGCATCCCTTTTGCGACACAGGGCCGCTCCTGCACGGCTGCCGAGGTTACAGGCATGCGTGGTACGTTCTGGTAACAAACCCACTGAGTTGCTATTGATACGAGGAAGAAATGGCTCTGGAATCACACATGCGGCTCGCCCGGCAAGCCGACCTCAATGCGCTCTTTGATCTTGATGTCATCGCGCAGCGCGAAGAGCACCGGCGGGAATGCATTGCCCACGCGGTAGCTTGCGGCCAGTGCTGGGTGGCAACGGATGCTGACGATACTGCGCTGCTGTTGGGCTATGGCGTACTGGACACCTCATTTTTCGGGCAGGATTTCATCCCGCTCATCGTGGTGCTGGATTCGGCACGGGGCCGTGGCGTAGGCGCAGCCATTCTTCGTGGGCTGGAATCCCGGGCCCTGGGGGCCAAGCTGTTCACCTCGACCAACGCGTCGAACCTGCCGATGCAGGCGCTGCTTGCGAAGTGCGGTTTTATTGGCAGTGGCCAGGTTGAAAACCTGGATGAAGGTGACCCGGAGCTTGTTTTTGTGAAGATCAGGTGCTGATGCCAGCGAACACCGGCGAAGCCGGTGCCATCCTCCGCGCTGGATTCTTCGCGGGTAAACCCGCTCCCACAAGGGCTGCGCAGGCTTCAGGCTTATGCAGTACCTGTAGGGGCAACTGCTTGCACAACCTCTAAAAGCTAGCGCGATCATTGTGGGAGCGGGCTTGCCCCGCGAACACCGGCGCAGCCGGTGCCATGCACCGCGCTGGATTCTTCGCGGGTAAACCCGCTCCCACAGGGGCTGCGCAGGCTTCAGGCTTATGCAGTACCTGTAGGGGCAACTGCTTGCACAACCTCTAAAAGCGAGCGCGATCACTGTGGGAGCGGGCATGCCCGCGAACACCGGCGCAGCCGGTGCCATGCACCGCGCTGGATTCTTCGCGGGTAAACCCGCTCCCACAAGGGCTGCGCAGGCTTCAGGCTTATGCAGTACCTGTAGGGGCAACTGCTTGCACAACATCTAAAAGCTAGCGCGATCACTGTGGGAGCGGCTTTAGCCGCGAACACCGGCGCAGCCGGTGCCATTCACCGTGTTGGATTCTTCGCGGGCGCGCCCGCTCCCACAGGTAGTCGGGCAGGCTTCAGACATATGCAGTACCTTCGGGGCAACTGTCCTGCACAACACCTGGAAGCTGGCGCGATCACTGTGGGAGCGGCTTTAGCCGCGAACACCGGCGCAGCCGGTGCCATTCACCGTGTTGGATTCTTCGCGGGCGCGCCCGCTCCCACAGGTAATCGCGCAGGCTTCAGGCATATGCAGTACCTGTGGGGGCAACTGTCTTGCACAACACCTGGAAGCTGGCGCGATCACTGTGGGAGCGGCTTTAGCCGCGAACACCGGCGGAGCCGGTGCCATTCACCGTGTTGGATTCTTCGCGGGCGCGCCCGCTCCCACAGGTAATCGCGCAGGCTTCAGGCTTATGCAGTACCTGTAGGGGCAAATGTCTTGCACAACACCTGAAAGCTAGCGCGGTCATTGTGGGAGCGGGCACGCCCGCGAACACCGGCGGAGCCGGTGCCATTCACCGCGCTGGCTTCAGGCTAATGCAGTACCTCATGCGCCTATGCAAAGGTCGCCCAGCCTGCTTGCCACATCCCTTGGCGGGTACTGCCGGAAAGCATCTGAAATGGCAGTGATCAGCTGCGTGTCCCTGATCGGGTCCAGCCCTGGAAAACGCTTGCCATTACAGTCACCGTCATGGGTAAGCACGGCCTCGACGCTGGCGTTGTTATCCCGATAAACCTGTCTGATCGCCTGGGCTTCCTGGTCCTTGCTGTCTACGCAGCGCAGGGCATGGTGAATGGCCAGGGCCGCGCCAAATGTCAGCCCCGGGGTTTCAATAGCATGCTTGCGTGCAAGGTCGATGCTGCTGAAGATGCGCTCGTTGCGTTGAAGCTTGCGCAACGGGTCGCGCCCCACCCGGGCACAAGGGTCTTTGAACGAGGTGGCACAGCGCTCCAGGAAGGTGTTGGCAAAACGGCTGACCACTTCGGCCATGTGCGGGTACTCCGCCACCAGTGCCGGCCCGACTTCCTGGCGAATCAGGCGTTCGGCCAGTTCGCTGACACGTGCATCGCCCATACCCTGGCCCACCGAGTCATGGCCCAGCAGGCTCGCGTACCAGGCAACGATGGCATGTGGGCCGTTCCACAGGCGGTTCTTGATGACCTGGATCTGGGTGATGTCAGGCACCGTCTTCACCTGGCGCAGGCGTTCGAGCAGTTCGCTGCCATGCTCTACATACAGGGGCATGTCGGGTTCGCTGTTGAACAGGATCAGGTGCAGCTGGCTCATCGCGCTGCTGGGTTGGGCAAAGGGCCTGAAGCGCCCGATCAGTCGTTCGTACTCAGGCACGGGCGCTGATGCCTTGGTGGCGACTGCCGGTTCGTCTTCCAGGCTGTTCTGGAACATCTGCGACTTGATGCGCAGTTGCCGCACCAGTGCGTCGTTGCTGAGCTTGGAGACAATGCGGCTGACCACCGTTTCGGCGAAATGGGTCTTTTCCAGCACTTGCTCGCCAATTGCCGGCGGGCACAGCAATGCCAGCTCTGCCTGCACATGGCGGCGCACAAACGCGGCGCCGCCCACCTTGTTCAGCACGATCAGCAACGTCAGCTCTCGGCCACGTCGTTCGAAACGTTGCAGCAGCCCCTTGGCAATCACCTTCGCCTGGTTGCGGATGGCCTGCTCGGGCAGGCTCAGGCCGATAATTTCGGCAGTGGTATACATGCCGATGACTGCGACGTCATCGTCCATGTCGATCATGCGCACATTGTCGATGGTCTGGTCGAATGATGTAGCACCGTAGCGCACGCTGTAGCGGCCGAAGGCATTGACGCTTTCGCGCAGCATGCGCGAGCGGGTCGCGGCGATGATTTCACGGGGCCGGGTGTAGCCATCCCAATGGGAAAACACCTGTGTCAGGTAACCACCGCCGATGGCACCGAAGCCATGAATGCCCACGCTGAACTGGTTCAACGAAGCCGGGAACGGCTCGCTCAATGCTGGCATGCCCAGGTCAGGTACGCACTCGCTAAGGTCGGCGAGAAACTCATGCATGCTGAGGTAGGCTTTGAGCGCGCCAGCCTTGATCTCGGCAGCGGGCGGCTTGATGTCTTCGATCAGGATCGCCTGGCCTTCGGCACGGATGGCCGAGAGCATGCCGTTCTCTGAATCCTCGACCATGAAGCACTGATCGGGTTCGCAATTGAGCGCGCGGGCGGCTTTCAGGAAAATCTCGGGGTGGGGTTTGCCCTGGCTGACTTCATCGCCACAGACGGTGATGTCGAAATACTTCAGCACATTGGCATTGATCAGGTATTCCTCGGCAATGGCACGGCGGCTGGAGGTGGCCACTGCCATGGTCAAGCCCGACTTGCGCAGGCGCTCTAGCACTTCCAGCAAGCCGGCCTTGATGGGTACGCCGTGATTGCGCACGTACTCCAGCTCAAGTTCATCCGCGCGCTTGCGGATCTCGGCGTACGGGAAGTCTTCACCGTTATGCGCCTTGGCCAGGGCTTCGGCCTTGGTCGCGCTCAGGCCCAGCGAGCCGATCAATGTGTCCTCGCTCAGCGCTTTGCCGAAGATTTCCAGCGAGGCTTGCTTCAAAGTCTTGAAGCGCAAGCGTTCGGTGTCGAAGAGGGTGCCATCCATATCGAAGATGGCGCTGAGAATCTGTTTACCTTGAAAGAAAAGCATTGGGTGTTGCCCCTTGTTGTTGCGTCAGACATTCCGCCTGTAACAGGCGAATACGGTGTGTGAGCTGCAGCGTCGGCAGTCAGGTCGGAGGCACACGGTCGACAGGGGGGCGTTCAGGGGTAACGCAGAAGTAAGGCGGGGCGGAGCGGGGAGTGCAGAGCAGGTTTGCAACCTTTGAGGCGAGGCGGGCGGCTGGTTTGGCCTTGAGGTCACGCCCACTGGCTGCAGTCGATTTTGCAGGCAGTGGGCGCAAATAGCGATGGATACGTGTGATTCCAAGCATAAGGTGCTTTGCTTCCTTTTCGTCGTGGGTGATCCTTTTTCAGCCTTGCACGTATGCGCGCCGCCATGCAAGGCTTGGGCTTCCGTTACAAGGTGAACCGCAATGACCCAAGCTACCGATCAGGCCTTTTATGACCGCGCCGATGCGCACATCGACCTGGCCAACCAGCAGATTGAAAAATTCGAAGACCTGGGCAAGGTAAGTGCCTCGCTGACCTTCGGCGCCACGCGTTTCAGCGCGTGGATGAGTGCCCGCAGCTTCAAGAGCAGCGCGGAACTGGCGGCAGCCCGGGAAGAAATTTTGAAGTACTTCTGCGAACAGTACCGGATGATGCTCGAAGACAACCTGGATGAGCACATCGAGCATTTTGACCGCCTGGTACTGGGCAAGGACGCCTGACCTCGCCTGCCTGCGCAGCGGTGACTCAACGGTTGGGCCACTGCTGCAAAAGGATCGAAACGAACTTCTCCGCCGCGGGCGACAACGACGCGCCGCGCCGGTACACCAGCCCCAGGGTGCGTGTGACTTGCGGCTCGATCAACGGCACGCTGACCAGCGTCGGGTGATCAGCGTTGGGCATGGCCAGGCTGGGCATGGCCGACACGCCCAGCCCGGCCTCGACCATGCCCAGCGACGTCGACAGGTGTTGCACTTCGTAGAACCATTTAGGTCGCAGGTTGAGCCCGGACAACGCATGGTCCAGCAGCATGCGGTTGCCACTCAGGCGGCCGACGCCGATCAGGCGGTAATCAGCCAGCTCTGTCCAGGTAACGGATGCGCGCTCCGCCAGTGGGTGATCCCGCCTGCACGCCAGCACAAAGTGCTCTTGCACCAGTGAGACAAACTCGATGTCCGGGTGCTGGCCGCTCATCATGTTGATGCCGAAGTCGGCCTCGCCGCGCAACACGGCTTCGAGCCCGTCGTTGGCGCTCAGGTCCAGCAGGCGAATACGGATTTTTGGGTACTGCTCGTTGTAATCGCGGATCACCGACGGCAGGAAGTAGAACGCTGCGGTGGGAATGCAGGCGAGGGTAACTTGCCCGGTCTGGCGCTCGGCCAGCTCGCGGATACTGAGGATCGAGTCTTCAAAATCATCCAGCAGGCGCCTGGCTTTAGGCAGAAAGTCACGGCCCACGCTGGTCAGGCTGACCCGGCGTGTGGTGCGTTCCAGCAGCGAGGTGCCCAGGCCTTCCTCCAGTTTCTTGATCCGCCGACTCAGGGCCGGCTGGGAAAGGTGAAGCGCCTCGGCGGCCTCGTGGAAACTACCGAGTTCGGCGATTTTAACGAAAGATCGGATATCTTGCAGCTCATATTCCATAACAAACCCTGCTACTGGCGCTGCGCCTGATTAATGTTTGAATCGCAATAATGGCTACGATATTTGCATTGGATTGATTTATCCATCCCTGTCACTCTTTTGCTCACAGCATCAATGATGTCCATTGATCAACAAGGGTGCAAAATCATGCAACGAATTCCTTGCGTCCTCATGCGCGGTGGTACCTCGAAAGGGCCGTTCTTCCACGCCTGGGACCTGCCTGCCAATGTGGTCGAACGCGACGAGTTGCTGATCAACCTGATGGGCTCTGGCCATGAGCTGGAAATCGACGGGATCGGTGGTGGCAGCCCGCAGACCAGCAAGGTGGCGATCATCAGCCCTTCTTTGCACGCCGACGCCGACGTCGACTACCTGTTCGTGCAGGTGATGGTTGCACAGCGGCGCGTCGATACTGCCCCCAACTGCGGCAACATGCTGTGTGCCGTTGGCCCGTTCGCCATCGAACAGGGGTTGGTCAAAGGCAAGGAAGGGAAGACCCTGGTCCGTATTCGCAACCTGAACACCGGTACCTTCGTCAATTCGCTGGTAGAAACCCCAGGCGGTATCGTGCGCTACGAAGGCCGTACCGCAATCGACGGCGTACCCGGCACTGCCGCCCCGGTGCACCTGACTTTCCTCGATGCAGTCGGCAGCAAGACCGGCAAGCTGTTCCCTACCGGCCAGGCCAGGGATCTGATCGATGGTGTCCCGGTGACCTGCATCGATATGGCCATGCCGATGATGGTGGTGGAGGCCAGCCAGCTAGGTGTCACCGGCTCGGAAACCCCGGCCCAGCTAGACGCCAACAGCGAACTGCTCGAACGCCTTGAAGCATTGCGCTTGAAGGCCGGCAAGGCCATGGGCCTGGGCGATGTCAGTGGCATGGTCATCCCCAAGCCGGTACTGGTATCCAGGCCTCGCTACGACGGCACGCTGCAGGTTCGTTATTTCATGCCGCACAACTGCCATCGCGCCCTGGCGATCACTGGCGCAGTGGGGCTGGCAACTGCCTGCGTCAGCCCCGGCACGGTGATTGCCGACCTGCTGGGCGAAGGCGCGCAGCAGCTGACCGAGGTCCGCCTCGAGCACCCCAGTGGCGGCATTGATATCGCCCTGACGCGCAGCGGTGCCGATGGCCAGACCATCCAGGCCTCGGTAGTACGAACCGCCCGGCGGCTCTTCTCAGGGTTCGTCTACGCCCCTACATTCCGCAGGTTGGCCGGGTAGCACCAGGCGTCGATCCAGAGCCGCACATTTGTAACAAGCGCATCCGCACAATTTCAACAATGGTGATGCCCCATGAAACTCGCCAAATCGCTGTACTTTCAGATCCTCTGCGCCGTCCTGCTGGGCGTATTGGTCGGCCACTTCTGGGCGCAACAGGCCGTTGCGCTCAAGCCCTTGGGTGATGCCTTCATCAAGCTGGTCAAGATGATGATCGCCCCGGTGGTGTTCTGCACCATCGTCACCGGCATTGCCGGGATGACCGACAAGCGCTCGCTGGGGCGCCTGATGAGCAAGACGTTGCTGCTGTTCCTGGGCCTGACGGTGGTGAGCCTGGCGATTGGCCTGGCGGCGGTCTACCTGTTCAAACCCGGTGTGGGCATGAACATCGACCCCGCCACCCTCAGCACCGAAGGCCTCAGCCAGTACACCGCCTCGGCCGCCAAGCTGGGCGTGGTCGATTTCTTCATGCACATCATTCCCGATACGTTCATCGGTGCCTTCAACAAGGGCGAAGTATTGCCGGTGCTGTTCATCGCCGTACTCAGCGGCTTTGCCCTGTCGTCCATGGGGGACAAGGGCAAGCCAGTGCTGGATGTGCTGGAATCTGCCTCGACCATGGTATTCCGCATTTTTGGTTACCTGATGCGCTTTGCGCCGGTGGGTGCCTTTGGTGCGCTGGCCTTTACAGTCGGGCAGTACGGCATCACCTCGCTCGGTGCCCTGGCCAAGCTGGTAGGTACGCTGTACATCGCCTGTGCGTTCTTCGTACTGGTCGTACTGGGTGGTATCTGCCGCGCCCACGGCTTCAGCCTGTGGAAACTGCTGCGCTATTTCCGCGAGGAATTCCTGGTGGTGCTGGGTACTTCGTCCACCGAGCCCGTGCTGCCGCGCATGCTGGAAAAGCTCGAGAAGCTGGGGTGCAAGAAGGGTGTAGTAGGCCTGGTGTTGCCAACCGGGTACTCGTTCAACCTTGATGGCACAGCCATCTACCTGTCGCTGGCGGCCATCTTCATCGCCCAGGCCTGCAACATCGACATCACCCTGGGGCAGACGCTGACCATGCTGGCGATCATGTTGCTGTCGTCCAAGGGCGCCGCCGGGGTGACAGGCAGTGGTTTCGTTGCCCTGGCCTCGACCCTGACCGTGATCCACGACATTCCGCTGGCTGGCCTGGCGCTGCTGATCGGTATTGACCGCTTCATGTCCGAAGCCCGGGCGCTGACCAGCCTTGCCAGCAATGCGGTGGCCACCGTGGTGATCTCGCTGTCCGAGAATGCCTGTGAGCGGGAGACCCTGTTGCGCGCACTCAATGGTGAGCAACCGGTACAGCCAGACTGTGCTGCACCCGAACCGGCCGCCTGGCCCGCCGAGCCAAGCCGCCACGGCTGAACCCCGTTCGCACTACTGAACATTGATTTAAAATTCCACTCAGCGTCGCAGCGATGCCGAGTGGGGTTGGAGGCTGCCTGCCCGGCGGGCGGCCACGCACAATAAAAACAAGAGAGAAAGACCATGCTCGCACTCCTGGGCCTGATCATGGTGGTGACGTTCACCTACCTGATCATGAGCAAGCGCCTGTCGCCTATCGTTGCGCTGACCGTTGTCCCGATCGTCTTCGCCGTCATCGGCGGCTTTGCCCCCGAACTGGGCAAGATGATGCTCGACGGCCTGAAGATGGTCGCGCCATCGGCAGCCTTGCTGCTGTTTGCCATCCTGTTCTTCGGCCTGATGATCGATGCCGGCCTGTTCGATCCGCTCATCCGCAAGATCCTCAAGCGGGTGAACGGCGACCCGGTCAAGATCGCCATCGGCACTGCACTGCTGTCGCTTCTGGTGGCGCTGGACGGTGACGGCACGACCACCTACATGATCACCTGTGCCGCCATGCTGCCACTCTACAAACGTATCGGCATGAACCCGATGATCCTGGCCACGGTGTCGATGCTGTCGCTGAGCATCATGAGCGGCTTGAGCCCCTGGGGCGGACCAGCCACGCGGGCCATCGCCGCGCTTGGGCTGGACGCCAGCGAGTACTTCATCCCGATGCTGCCGACCATGATCGGCGGTGCGGCCTGGGTAGTATTCACGGCCTTCCTGCTGGGGCGTACCGAACGCCGCCGTATCGGCAACATCGCCCTGCAGGCCGGCGGTGGCAACTGCTACATCAAGGAAATCCTCGGCGACAACCCGTGCAAACGCCCGCGGCTGGCCTATGTAAACCTGTTGCTGGTAATCGCCGTCATGACCGCGCTGGTGATGGGGCTGATGCATGCCGCCATCCTGTTCATGATCGGCTTCGTCGCCGCGCTGATGATCAACTACCCGCAGCTGGAACTGCAGAAGGAGCGCATTCTGGCGCATTCGGGTAACGCCATGACCGTGGTGCTGCTGGTGTTCGCTGCGGGTATCTTTGCCGGGATCTTCTCGGGCACCAAGATGGTCGACGCCCTGGCGCAAACCCTGGTGGACTGGATTCCGGAAGAATGGAGCCACTGGTTCCCGCTGGTGGTGGCGCTGACCAGCATGCCGCTGACCTTTGTGTTGTCCAACGACGCCTACTATTTCGGCGTGGTGCCGATCCTGGCCAACGCTGCAGCGGCTTACGGCATCGACCCGTTGGAAATCGCCCGCGCCTCGGTCCTCGGCCAGCCGGTGCACCTGATGAGCCCGCTGGTGGCTTCGACGTTGCTGCTGGTGGGCATGGTCGACCGTGACATCGGTGACTTCCAGAAGGCCACCTTCAAGTGGGCCGTGCTCACGTCATTGGTGATCACCGCCCTGGCCTTGCTCACAGGGGCTTTGTCCTTCTTCGTCTGAGCCCTGCCGCGCGCTTTCAAATAACAACAATAGAGTACCGATCATGTCCCGAGCTATGTTCCGTGGGGCCACTTGTGGCCTGCTTTGCGGCTGCCTGCCTGTTGCCGGCGCCGCCGGTTTCGTCGATGACAGCAAGCTCAAGCTGCAGTTGCGCAACGTCTATTTCAACGAGAATTTCCGTGACGAGCAGGGCATGAGTGCGCGTGCTGCCGCCAGTGCAAAAAGCGAGCGGGTGGAGTGGGCCCAGGGTTTTCTGCTCGACTACCAGTCGGGCTTTACCGCCGGCACGCTCGGGGTCGGGCTGGACGCACTGGGCCTGGTCGGCATACGGCTGGACTCCGGGCGCGGGCGCAGCGGTACCGGGCTGCTGCCGGTGCATGACGACGGCCGCGCAGCAGACGAATTCGCCAGCGCCGGGGTGACGGCCAAGGGGCGTATCGGCAAGACGGTGATCAGGCACGGTACCTTGCTGCCAAAGACACCCGTGCTGGTCTACAACGATGCACGGCTGTTGCCGCAGACGTACCAGGGCACGCAGCTGACCAGCGCGGATATCGACGGGCTGACCCTGACGGCGGGGCACCTGGACCGCTTCAAGCAGCGTGATTCATCCGATAGCACCGGGCTGTACCTGGATGGCCATGCGGGCGGCAAGTCGGGTGACTTCAACTTCGCCGGCGCTGATTTTGCCGTCAGCAAGCAACTGCGCCTGAGCTACTTCCATGGCCAGCTCGAGCACTTCTACCGCCAGGACTTTGCCGGCCTGCAACATGAGCTGCCGCTGGCCGGTGGCGTGCTGAGCACTGATCTGCGCTATTTCAAGAGCCGTGACAGCGGTGCCGCCCACGGCGGCGCCATCGACAACGACATGATCAGCGGGCAGGTGGCCTATGCCCATTCGGGCCATACCCTCGGTGCCGGCTACCAGGTGCTCGATGGCGAGGCAGGGCTGCCCTACATCAGCGGCGCGACGGTGTATTCGTTCAGCAACGTCGGCATCGGCAAGTTCATCGAGGAAGAAGAAAAGACCTGGATGGCAAGCTACGCCTACAACTTTGCGGCAGCAGGCGTGCCGGGCCTGACCTTCATGGCGCGGTACCTGAGTGGCGACAATGGCCGCTCGGGTGCCGAGGGCATCAAGGAGTGGGAACGTGACGCCGAGCTTGCCTACGTGGTGCAGGGCGGGCCGCTGAAAGGGCTGGGTGTGAAGCTGCGCAACTATGTCTACCGTTCGGATTTTGCCCGCGGGCGCGACAGCAACCGCCTGTACCTCACCTACGATATCGCCATCTGGTGATGGCGCGGGCCGGGTGGCGTACCCGGCCCTGGCCCTGCTTGCGCAGCCCTGTTCAGCGGCGCAGCAGGCGAGAGACCACCAGCGTGACGGCGGCAGTGATGGCCAGTGCGGCGAACGGTTTTTCCTTCACGAACGAAGACACCGTATCCAGCGTGTCACCATAGGTCTTGGTCAGCTGGCCTGCTGCCTGACGCGCATCGCCTTCGGCTTCCAGCGCAGGATCCTCGACCAGTCGGCCTACAGCGCTCTGCGCCTTGCCTGCAAGGTTCTCTGCTACACCTTCGATCTGTTCACGTTTCATGATGGCTTAGTTCCTTCCTGTGATCGGCTTTGGGTTAACAGCACAGGGTTAGGGCGGTGAAGGGCCGCAATGGTTCCAAGCGTCTGCTTGTCACCTGCAGATCACGCGGCGCCTTGTAGGAGCGGCCTTGTGTCGCGATCGGGCTGCAAGGCAGCCCCTGCAATGTGTGCATCATGGCTGAAACCCGGGGGCCGCTTCGCAGCCCGGTCGCGACACAAGGCCGCTCCTACAGGCGAGGCTAACGGGCTTTCTTCTCGAGGATCCGCGCCCCGGTACCTTCCTTGCCCAGCACATCCTCGGGGTTGCGCAGCGGGCAGTCTTCCAGCGACAGGCAACCGCAACCAATGCAGTTGTCCAGGCTGTCGCGCAGCGCCTGCAGCGTGCGGATGCGGGCGTTCAGGTCTTCGCGCCAGGCGGTGGACATCTCGCCCCATTGCGCCGCCGTAAGCTTGCTGTTGGGCGCATAGCGGCTGAATGCCTGCTTGATTTCCTCCAGCGGAATACCCGTGCGCTGCGCCACCTTGATGATCGCCAGTGTACGCAGCACCAGCGAGGGATAGCGCCGCTGGTTGCCTGCCGTGCGGACGCTGGCGATCAGCCCCTTGGTCTCGTAGAAGTGCAGCGCAGACACCGCCACGCCGCTGCGCCTGGCCACTTCACCCACTGTGAGCATCCGCGTGTTGTCCGCTGCCATGCCTGTTGACCTCAAGTTAAGTTGAGCTCTTATAGTCCTGCCCGATCTTCCCCGCAACCGCTTTCCCTGTGATCGGAGCTGTGCATGAACAAAAGGACGTTACTGGCCTGCGCAGGCGCTGTTACCGGTGTACTGGTCGCTGCCTATGCGTTGGTGGGTAGTGGGTCGGCGCCGCCCGCTGCGGCGGCGTGGCCGGCGACCAAGGTGGCGCTGGCCACGGCCGAGCAGGTGCAGCTGGCGCGGCAAAACTTTGCTTCGGGGGAGCTGGAGGCGGTTAACCAGGTACAGGTGGCGGCCGAGACGGCGGGGCGCATTACCCGCATTGCCTTCGAGTCGGGGCAGGCGGTCACTGCCGGGCAGTTGCTGGTGCAGCTCAACGACGCGCCGGAACAGGCCCAGCGGGTGCAGTTGCGTGCCAGGCTGCGTAACGCCGAAGTGGTGCTGCAGCGCAGCCGCAAGCTGCGGGCAATGAATGCCGTGTCGCAAGAGCTGCTGGACAACGCCGCCACTGCCGTGGACGTGGCCCGTGGTGAGCTGCAGCATGTCGAGGCGCTGATCGCGCAGAAGGCCATTCGCGCACCGTTTGCCGGCAAGCTGGGTATTCGGCGGGTGCATCAGGGCCAGTATCTGGGCGCCGGTGAGGCCATCGTCAACCTGGCCGACATCAGCCAGTTGCATGTGAATTTCGCGTTGGGCGAGCAGGCCGCCCCCGAAGTGCATGTCGGGCAAGTGCTGGCGCTGACGGTGGACGCAGTGCGCGGGCAAGGCTTTCAGGCCCGGGTGGTGGCGGTCGACCCGGTGGTGAGCAAGGCGCGCCTGGTGCAGGTGCAGGCAGCCTTGCCGAACCCGGGCGGGCAGTTGCAGCCGGGCATGTACGCTGGCGTGCGTCTGGATGCTGTGCAGCCGTCGACTGTATTGGCTGTGCCGGAAACCGCGATCACCTACGCCGCCTATGGCCAGACAGTATTCGTTGCGACTCAGGACCCGGCGCATGGTACCCAGGTCAGCAGAGTGCGGGTTACCACTGGTGAGCGCTGGCAGGGGCGGGTGGAGGTTACCTCCGGCCTGGCGCCCGGTGACCGGGTGGTGGTGTCTGGCCAGTTGAAACTGAGCGACGGCATGTCGGTCGAGCCGGTGGCGCAGGACAGCTTGCAGGCCAACCTCGGTGGGCGGCAGCCGTGAAGTTCACCGACCTTTTCGTGCGCCGCCCGGTGCTGGCGCTGGTGGTCAGCAGCCTGATCATCCTGATGGGGCTGTTTGCCATGGGCAAGTTGCCGATCCGTCAGTACCCGTTGCTGGCAAGCTCGACCATTACCATCAGCACCGAGTACCCCGGCGCCTCGGCCGAGCTGATGCAGGGCTTTGTGACCCAGCCGATCACCCAGGCGGTGTCGTCGGTGGAGGGCATCGACTACCTGTCCTCGTCGTCGCAGCAGGGGCGCAGCCTGATCACCTTGCGCATGGTGCTCAACCGCGATTCGACCCAGGCGCTGGCCGAGACCATGGCCAAGGTCAACCAGGTGCGCTATCGCCTGCCGGAAAAGGCCTACGATCCGGTGGTGGAGCTGTCGGCTGGCGACTCCACTGCCGTGGCCTACGTGGGCTTCGCCAGTGACAGCCTGTCGATACCGGAACTGAGCGATTACCTGTCGCGGGTAGTAGAACCGCAGTTCTCTGGCATCGACGGCGTGGCCAAGGTGCAGTCGTTCGGTGGGCAGCGCCTGGCCATGCGCCTGTGGCTGGACAGCGAACAGATGGCCGGGCGCGGGGTGACGGCAGCGGACGTGGCGCAGGCGGTGCGGGCCAACAACTACCAGGCGACCCCGGGCCAGGTGCGTGGGCAGTACGTGCTGGCCGATATCCAGGTGGACACTGACCTGACCCGGGTCGAGGACTTCCGTGAGCTGATCATCCGCAACGATGGCACCGACCTGGTGCGCCTGCGCGATGTCGGCACTGTCGAGCTGAGCGCGGCTGCCACCCAGACCAGCGCCACCATGGACGGCAAGCCGGCCGTGCACCTGGGGCTGTTCCCCACGCCGACCGGTAACCCGCTGGTGATCGTCGAGGGCATTCGCCAGCTCCTGCCGCAAATCCAGCAGACCCTGCCGCCCGGGGTGAAGGTGGCGCTGGCCTATGAGACTGCGCGCTTCATCGATGCTTCGATCCATGAGGTGCTACGCACCCTGGTGGAGGCGATGCTGATCGTGGTGCTGGTGATCTGGTTGTGCCTGGGCTCGCTGCGCAGCGTACTGATCGCGGTAGTTGCCATTCCGCTGTCGATGCTCGGTGCCGCAGGCCTGATGCTGCTGTTCGGCTTCAGCCTCAACCTGCTGACCTTGCTGGCGATGGTGCTGGCCATCGGCCTGGTGGTGGACGATGCCATCGTGGTGGTGGAGAACGTGCACCGGCATATCGAGGAGGGCAAGTCGCCGGTTGCTGCGGCATTGGCCGGGGCGCGGGAAATCGCCGGGCCGGTCATTGCCATGACCCTTACCCTGGCAGCGGTGTATGCGCCGATCGGGCTGATGGGCGGGCTGACCGGCACGCTATTCCGCGAATTCGCCCTGACCTTGGCGGGCGCGGTGATCGTGTCCGGCATCGTGGCGCTGACCTTGTCGCCGGTGATGAGCTCGTTGTTGTTGCAACCGGGGCAGCAGCATGGCGCGATGGCCAACATGGCTGATCGGTTGTTTGCTGCGTTGACCGGGGCCTATGGACGAGTGCTGGCCTACTCCCTGGCGCATCGTTGGATCAGCGCGAGTGTGGCGCTGCTGGTGTGTTTGAGCCTGCCCTGGCTTTACCTGCTGCCCCAACGCGAACTGGCACCCCCCGAGGACCAGGCAGCGGTGCTGACTGCCATCAAGTCGCCGCAGCATGCCAGCCTCGAATATGCGGAGCGCTTTGCGCTGAAGCTTGACCAGGTGATGAAGTCCATCGCCGAAACCACCGACACCTGGATCATCAACGGCACCGACGGCCCGGCCGCCAGTTTCGGCGGTATCAACCTCAGCGCCTGGCAGGCGCGCGAGCGTTCCGCCGCACAGGTGCAGGCGCAGTTGCAGCTGGCCGTGGCGGATATCGAAGGCAGCAGCATCTTCGCCTTCCAGGTCGCTTCACTGCCGGGCTCCAGTGGCGGCCTGCCGGTGCAGATGGTGCTGCGCAGCGCCCAGGATTACCCGAGCTGTACCAGACCATGGAAGTACTCAAGCAACGCGCCCGCGACAGCGGCCTGTTTGCCATGGTGGACAGCGACCTCGACTACAACAACCCGGTGGTCAAGGTGCGCGTCGACCGGGCCAAGGCGGCTAGCCTGGGCATCAGCATGCAGGCCATTGGCGAGTCACTGGGTGTGCTGGTGGGCGAGCAGTACCTCAACCGCTTTGCCCTGTTTGGGCGTTCCTACGACGTGATCCCTCAGAGTATCCAGGACCAGCGCCTGAGCCCTGCGGCGCTGAATCGTCAATACGTGCGCGCCGAAGATGGCAGCCTGGTGCCGCTGGCCACGGTGGTGCACCTGGATCTCGAAGTGGCGCCTAACCGCCTGTTGCAGTTCGATCAGCAGAACGCCAGTACCTTGCAGGCCATCCCCGCCCCGGGTGTGTCGATGGGCAACGCCGTGGCCTTTCTCGAACAGCTCAGCGCCGAATTGCCGCCGGGCTTCAGCCACGACTGGCAATCGGAATCGCGCCAGTATGTGCAGGAGGGTTTTGCGTTGATGTGGGCGTTTCTTGCTGCCCTGGTGGTGATCTACCTGGTGCTGGCTGCACAGTACGAAAGCCTGGTCGACCCGCTGATCATTCTGGTAACCGTGCCACTGTCGATCTGCGGTGCACTGCTGCCGCTGGCGCTGGGCTGGGCCACGCTGAACATTTACACGCAGATTGGCCTGGTGACCCTGATCGGCCTGATCAGCAAGCACGGCATTCTGATGGTGGAGTTCGCCAACGAGATCCAGGTGCGCGACAACCTCGACCGTGCTGCCGCTATTGTCCGCGCTGCGCAGATACGTTTGCGACCGGTGCTGATGACCACCGCGGCGATGACCTTCGGCGTGCTGCCGCTGCTGTTCGCCAGCGGCGCCGGGGCCAACAGCCGCTTCGGGCTGGGGGTGGTGATTGTGTGCGGGATGCTGGTGGGGACCTTGTTTACCTTGTTCGTACTACCGACCATCTATGCCTGGCTGGCGCGCGACCACCGGGTGACCACGGTGCGGGGGCAGCAGTTGCTGGAGGCCGAAAGGCAATTGGGGGCGCTGTAGGAGCGGCCTTGTGCCGCGAAAGGGCCGCAGAGCGGCCCCAGCAATATCAGTGGCGATGCAGTAATCTGGGGCCGCTTTGCGGCCCGTTCGCGGCACAAGGCCGCTCCTACAGGGATTTGCGCGCGCCTTTGGGATGGATCAGGTGGGGGAGCGATCCCGGCGCATCTGGGTCACCAGGGTAAAGCGGTCATCCGGGTGCACGGTTTCGGAAACCGCCATCAAATCACCGTTTTCCTCGCGGTAATGGCGAATGATCTTCAACCCCGGTGAACCCGCCTCGGCCTTCAGCGCTTTGGCCATCTCTGTCGTCAGCAGCACTGCCCGCACCTGCTGGTCGACCACTGCGATTGCCCGGCCATAGTGCTGCTCGATCAACCCCGCAATCAGTTGGTCGGGGTGCTCGCGGGCCCGTTCGATGACCTCGGCATAGTCGCGTTGCGCATACACGTCGGTCCAGCACAGCGGCGCGGCATTGTGCAGGCGGTCGACGCGAATGCTCGACACGCAAAAGTAGTGTTCCCCCGGTACCAGTCCCAGCCGCGCCGCCTCGTTCAGGTCGGCGACGAAGTGGCGCACGCCCTGGATTTCCCGCTGCTGGGTTTCGGCCAGGTGGGCCAGGTCGGCCACGCTGGCCAACGACTGCGAATAGCCGCCGCGCGGGCTGCTGGCCTCTACCCGGGTGCCCACGCGCTTGCGCCGTGACACCAGCCCCTGGTTGAGCAGCTGGTTGATTGCGGCGCGCACCGTGTGCCGGCTCACATCGTAAAGGTCGCACAGCTCGAACTCGGTCGGCAGCAGGCTGCCCACCGGGTAGCGGCCGTTGGCGATGCCTTCCATCAAGTCCTTTGCCACGGTGGTGTAGCGCGTCGGGTTCATACCTTTGGTCTGTTTCGCACATTTAATCGGTTGATAGTGTATCAGCGACAGAATTACCAGCGCGCTCCCCGGGTGCCCGGGCGCGATTAATTAAGCGCCTGCTAGATCGAGCGCCGCCCGCGCGGCGCATCGCGAGCGAAGCTCGCTCCTACATTTGTTTCGGGCCAATTCTGCCTGTGCGATTTGCGCGCGAACGCCTTGGCGCATGACTCGATACCGCGTCGGACAAACAAGGCGGTCGCGCTCACCTGTCACAGGACTAATTGGCCCGAAACAAATGTGGGAGCGGGCTTGCCCCGCGATGCGCCGCGCGGGCGGCGCTCGATCTTGTAGGCGCTGCACATGTTGCGGCAAGCACCTAGTGACCCTGACCCGATCCCTTGGCAGGCACCTCAAAGCCATACCCTGTAAGACAATTCTGAACATGAAACCAAATGCTTCAGAATCAACCCGCTTAGGAATTATCCTACGCGCGCTGCTGAACTATCGCCGTTGTCGGGGAAGTACCTCAGGGATAACGTTTTCGCGTCGCTCTGGCGACCGGGCATGAGAACCCGACAGTCAAGCTAGCAGCACCTTCATGGTGGCCGTACGTAGGCGGGCTTTCGCCTGGCCGGGCCTTTGCTAGCTTCTGCCCGGTTTTCTCACACCTGCGTACGGCTGCCGCCTTCAATCCATGAGAAAGATTCAGGTGGTGGTTCCTTCTCTAGAAGCTGGAATTACACAATGAAAAAGCTCGTCCCAGATCCACCACGCCGCCCAATCAACACCCCGTTCTTCACCCCCGAATCCGACATCTACCCACCCCTCGCCCTCGCGCACGCAGTCGAGCTGCTACGCGGCAAGGAAGAGGAGTGAAAACATGGCAGACGAACCCAAGGTCATCCTCACCATCGGCGCAGAAACCTTCCTCGAAGTCGGCAACCCGCCAAAGGATCTGCTGCGGGTCCAGCCCGGCATTCCCATCGATGATGCCTACGAGCAAGTTTCGATCCTGCTGAGCTACATCAAGCATCTGCTGCGCGAAGGCGATATGGAGGACGACCACAAATTCCTGGGCGCCGCCGATTACCTCACGGCGTTGGCCAAGGCATTGATGAACGAAGTCGAACTGACCAAAAATACCTTGCGCTGAACGGCTACCCTGGGGGGCCGCTTTGCGGCCCTTTTTGCGATCGGGTTTTCTGGTTTTTACTCGACCGCAATCCATATCGATGCTGGAAAGAAATGTGTTGGCCATGCCGGCCTCTTCGCAGCACAAGGCTGCTCCTACAGGGAGATGTGTCGGCATCACAGTTGGTGTTTTGACCGTAACAGCAATGCCGCTATTGCACACCCGACCAACGCCAGGCACGCCAGGTAGAACGCATCACTGTAAGCCATCAGGTAAGCCTCCCGCCGAATCGTCCCCGCCAACCCCTCCAGCACCTGCTGCTGGTGCGGCAACCAGCTCTGCACTGTCTGGTTGATGCGCTCTTGCACGCCAGGCTCGAACACTGTCACCTGCTCGTGAATACGCTCACTGTGAAAGCGCTCACGGGTGGCCACCAGTTGCGTCAGCCCGGCCGTGCCGATGGCTCCCCCCAAGTTGCGCAGCATCGAGAACACCGCCGAGGCCGAGCCGGCTTCACGCTTTTCCAGCCCGGCCACCGCCAGCACCGACAACGCCACCATGATGAATGGCTGGCCAATACCGCGCACCACCGTGGACGGGATGATCACGTTGTCGGCACTGTCGGCGCTCAGGCACGCCCCCAGCCAGCAGCCCAGGGCCATGATCAGAAAACCGCTGGCGACCATGAACTTGGCGCTGGTCCAGCCCATCAGTCGGGGCATCAACGGCGCCAGCAGCAGCTGCACCACGCCATAGGCGATCAGCGCCACGCCGACATCGTGCGCGCTGAAACCCTGCAGCTGCGACAGGTAGTTGGGCACCAGGAATACCAGGCCGAACGTGGCGGCGCCAAAGATGAACATCGCCACGCTGGCGACGCCGAAGTTGTAGCGCCCGAGCAAGCGCAGGTTGATGAACGCGCGCTGGCCAAACAGCTGGGTCACCACGAACACCACCAGGGCAATGGTTGCGACCACGCTCATGGCAACGATGAATGGCGAGCCGAACCAGTCCAGCCGGCCGCCTTCTTCCAGCACGATCTGCAAGCCACCCAGGCCGATCACCATGGCGGCAATCCCCAGCCAGTCACCTTTGCGCAGCAGCTCAAGTGTCATCGGCCGGGCCTCGATCGACCAGGCGATGGCGCACAGCAGCGCTATGCCGGGGAACAGTTGCAAATAAAAGATCCAACGCCACGAATAGGCATCGGTCAGCCAGCCGCCAATCGACGGCCCGGCTGCCTGCGCCACGCTGTTGGCCAGGCTGAACAGCGCCATGCCCATGGCCATCTTGCTGGCCGGCAGTTCGGTGATGATCAGCTGGAACGACAGGGGGATCAGCACCGCGCCCGCAGCACCCTGGATCACCCGGATGGCAATCATCGCCTCCAGGTTGGGCGCCCAGGAACAGGCCACCGAAGCGATCAGGAAGATGAACGAGCCGGTCCACATCACCCGGCGCAGCGAGAACACGTCCACCAGCCAGGCCGTCAGTGGAATCATCACGATTTCCGCCACCAGATAGGCGGTGGAAATCCATGAGCCTTCCTCGAAGCTGGCGCCCAGCGAGCCGCGGATTTCTGGCAGCGCGGCGCTGGTGACATGCACGTTCATGCCGGCCATGAAACAGCCGAGCAGGCCGCCGAGCACCGATACCCAGGCGCGCAGCGTGACCGTTTGTTCAGTGCGCATCGGCCACCTCTGCGGGACGGGTGTCGACCGTGCTTACCACCGACATGCCGGGCAGTACCTGCGGGCCATCCAGCGGTGTGTCGAGCAGAATGCGCACCGGGAAGCGCTGGACAATCTTGGTGAAGTTGCCGGTGGCATTGTCCGACGGCAGCAATGCGAAGACATTGCCGGACGCTGGCGAAAAGCTGGCCACATGGCCACGCAGTGGCTGGCTGGCGAAGCTGTCGACGCGGACTTCTACCGGCTGCCCCGGGCGCATGTTGGCCAACTGGGTTTCCTTGAAGTTGGCCACCACATAGGCCTGCTGCAGGGGTACCACGGCCAGCAGCGGCTGACCCGGCACCACGTACTGGCCGGCGCGTACGCGGCGTTGGCCGACCACGCCCGTGATCGGTGCGCGGATCACGGTGTCCTGTTCGTCCTGCTCGGCCAACTGTTGGCGGGCCTGCGCGCGGGTCAACGCTGCCGCGCGCTGTTGCAGTTCGGCGTCAGCCTGGGCTGACCGGGCCTTGGCCATGGCCAATTGCGACCGTTGTTGGCGCAGCGCGGCCAGGGCACCTTGCAGCGCGGCTTGCGCCTGGGTGGCCCTTGCGCTGGCGGTTTCCAGGCGCTGCAAGGTCGCGGCCTCGTCTCGCACAAGGCCACGGTAGCGTTGCATGTCCAAGTCACTGCGCCGCTGTTCGGCAGTGGCGCTGCGCATGGCAGCTTCAGCCTGCAGGATGGCTTGTTGTTGCTGGTTGATACGCTCGCTGGCCACCTGCTGGCGGGCCTGGGCGGCGACCAGTGCCGCCTGCGCCTCGGCCACACCTGCCCGGGCCTGGTCGAGGCGGGCGCGGTAGTCGCGGTTTTGCAGGCGTACCAGTACATCGCCGGCCTTCACTGGCTGGTCGTCAGCCACTGCGACCTCGGCCACGTAACCGGCCACGCGTGGGCTCAGGGCCACCCAGTCGGCGCGGACGTAGGCGTCGTCGGTGGTCTCCAGATAGCGGCCGGTGGTGAGCCAGTAGCTGGTGAAGGCCAGCAGGGCGATTGCTGCCAGGCTGCCGCTGGCGGTGTAGGCCAGGCGGCGACGGGATCTGGCTTTGGCCCGCTGTTCAGTTTCGGCTGGGGCGGTTTGTTCTACGGCGACATTCATGTTCGGTTTCCGTTCTTGAAGTACGACTACTGCCCGACAAGCTGACGCGATCAGTTGTAGGAGCGGCCTTGTGTCGCGAAAGGGCTGCGCAGCGGCCCCAGGATTTCAGCGGCAGTGCACAAATTGCCGGGGCCGCTGCGCGGCCCTTTCGCGACACAAGGCCGCTCCTACAAAGGTCGGCGCAGCCCGTGGCAATGGGTTATCGGCTACCACCGCCCGCCCAGGGCGCGGAACAGGTTGACCTGCGCCTGTGCCAGGCGCCCTCGGGCTTCTACGTGGCTGGCCCGCAGGCGGATCAGTTCTCGCTCGCTGTCCAGCAACGCCAGCCCGTCTACGGTGCCGGCGCGGTAGTTGCCCTGGGCCAGGGCATAGCCGCGCTGGCTGTGCGCCAGGGCTGCATCCAGTGCCTGCAAGCGTTGCTGTTCGCCGTCGTAGCGGGCCAGCGCCTGGCGCACGTCTTTCAGCGCGCTCAGCGCCACGCCGTGGTAACGGGCAACCTGCGCCTGTTGCAACGCCTCGGCTTTGCCGACCCTTGCGCGGTTGGCCTTCACATTCGGAAACTCCCAGCGGATCAGCGGGCCAATGCCGAACATCACCGCGCGGCTGTCGCCCAGGTTGGCCAGGTGATGGTCCGAGGAGGTCAGCGAAGCGCCAAAACTGACCTTCGGATACAGGTCAGCCCGGACGATGTCGGTTTCCAGGCTGGCAGCCTGCAGTTCCCGTTCGGCCTGGCGTACATCCGGCCGGCGTTCGAGCAAATGCCAGCCATCGCCGGCCGGTAGCGGCGCCGACAGCGTGGGGATGGTTGTGCAAGTCGCGGTGTCGGCTAGCGAGGCCTGGCCACTGAGCATGCCAAGTTCGTAAAGCGCCATCTGCCGCCGGGCTGCGAGCATCGGCAGCTGCGCCCGCACTTGTTCCCGCAAGCCCAGCAGGCGCTCGCTGTCGAGGGCGGTAGCTACACCGGCCAAGCGCTGGCGTTCGCTCAGTTGCACGCTATGGTCGAGTGTTTGCAGGGACTGCTTAGCCTCGTCCAGGCGCGCCGCGTAGACGCACTGGTCGATGTAGGCACGGCTGGTCTGGGCGACCACCTGCAGGCGCACCAGCTCCAGCGCCGCAGCACTGGCTTCGGCCTGGGCCCGGGCGCGCTCGATGGCAGCGCGCACCTGGCCCCAGACATCCACCTGATAGGCCAACTCGATACCTGGGTTGAATTGCCATTGCGACGGCGCGTGGCTGTCGGTCGCCTCGGCCAGGGTCTGGTCATCGGCGCTCTTGCCATAGGTGGCGGCAAAGCCCATCGACGTTGACGGCCAGCGCCTGGCATCGAACTCGGCTATCCCCGCCAGCATGGCCTGCACGTTGGCCTCGGCCTCGGCCAGGTCCTGATTGTGCGCCAGGGCTTGCTGTACCCAGTGGTTAAGTTGCGGGGCCTGGAACAGCGCCCACCATTGTTCGGGCAATGGTTGCTGGCTGACACCGGCCGGCACACTCGCCAGCGGGTTGGCCAGCAGCGCTGCAGGTGGCTCGGCAGGTGCGGGTTGCCGGGTGCACGCCGCCAGCACGCCGAGCGTGGCGAGTACGGCAAACCGGGCAGGGAAGGGAAATGAAGGCAGTAAGGGCATCACACATGTCGCTCAAGGGTGGTGATGCGAGGTTAACGAGGGGACGGCGCACGCCGCTGCCGCAAGCGGGACAACCCTGCGCGCAAGTGGGACAACCTGGGGCTCAGTACCCGCGCGCGGTACTGTTTTGCCAATCGCTCGGCGCGTAGCCGAGGATGCGCTTGAACATGGCAGCAAAGGCGCTGGCGCTCTGGTAGCCGTGCTCCAGCGCCACGTTCAGGATCGGCTGGCCATCGGCCAGGCTTTGCTGGCTGAGCATCACCCGGGCACGGGCGCGCCACTCACCATACGACATGCCCACCTCGCGCTGGAACAGCCGTGCCACGCTGCGGGCACTCATGTTCAGTTGCGCGCCGCATTGTTCCAGGGTCAGGTCCTGGGCCGGGTCCAGCAGGAAGCGCTCGCACCAGGTGCGCAGTCTCGCCTGGTGCGGCAGCGGCACAAAGGCATCGATGCGCCTGGCAGTGGCCAACTCAAGCTGGATCAGTGCCCGCACGTGCTCGCCGTCACGCAGGTCGAGCATGCGTGACGCAGCCAGGATCAGCTCGTGCAGCAGGCCGGATACCACGATCACCTGGCAGCGCTCGATACGCGCTTCCAGCAGCAAGGTCCGCATGCAGACCACGCCTTCCATGCGGATGGCATGGCTGACCCCGGCGGGCATCCACAACGCATGCCCGCCAGGGATCACCCAGCTACCGCCTTCGCTGCTGACCCGCATGACGCCGCTGGCGGCGTAGATCAGCTGGTCGTCGGCGTGGCAGTGGCTGGCCACTTCTTCGCCGTGTCCGTAGTCCATTTCCAATGCTTGCATGCGGGGCATCCTCGGTATTGGATCCGATTATACGGCGGTTTATTGATGCTTGATTGCGAAGGTTGGCGGTTCGGCGCAATTATTCGTCGCCTGCGAGATCGAGCGCCGCGCGGGCGGCGCTCGATCTTGTAGGCGCTGCACATGTTGCGGCAAGCACCTGGTGGCCCTGACCCGATCCCTTGGCAGCTCCGGCGACCGGTCCATCGCGGTGTGTGCCTTCTGGTCACGCCTGGGTGGGCAAGCTCATATGCAGCAAGGGGAACGGCCGGCCTTCGCCATCCAGCGGAGAGCGGCCCGTCTGGACGAAGCCGTAGTGCTCGTAGAACCCTGTTGCCTGGGGGTTCTGCTCGTTGACATCGACACTCATGGCGTTACGCGACTGGCGGCCAAAATCCAGCAGCGCCCGGCCAATACCTTGGCCATGTCGCTCGGGGTCGACGAAGAGCATTTCCACGTGGTTTTCATTGAAACCGATGAAGCCCAGCGGCTGGTCATCGGTGTCTACTGCAACCCACAGCTCGACGGCCGGGAAGTACACGTCGCGCAGCTGTGGCAACAGCGCGTCGATGTCGGACGGTTGCAGAAATTGGTGTGTGGCGCGTACGGCGCGCAGCCAGATGTCGAGCAGCTGCGGATAGTCTGCAGCAATGCCTTGGCGAATGATCATGGGGTCATCCTGAATGTATAGATGGCAGATGGGCGCGCCAAAACGTGGCGGCCATGCAGGTGTCGGCATCATGAATGACCGCTTCGCGATTTAACGCCTGGGCGGTGCACGGCAGGGGAAGCCGGAAGGGAAGTTGGCGGAAGGTTACCCGGATTGCGCAGTGTGGGGCAATGCAGCCTGAGTCGGGTTTTCCGGTTTTTACTCGACCGCAATCCATATCGATGCTGGAATTGAGTCCGCACGTCATGGCCATGGCCGGGAGCCCCGATGAACCGCAACGAACTGCGCAAAGCCGATATCAACCTGATGGTGGTGTTCGAAGCCCTGATGCAGGAGCGCAACCTCACCCGTGCCGCAGAAAAGCTGTTTGTCGCCCAACCCACGGTCAGCGCCGCGCTGGCCAGGTTGCGGGCAATGTTCAACGACCCGTTGCTGATCCGCGTGGGCAACCGCATGGAACCGACGGCCAGGGCCGAAGAGGTCATCAAGTACCTTACCCCGGCACTGGACGCGATGTCCGTCGCCCTCAGCCTGTCCCATGATTTTGACCCGCTCACCAGCAAGATGACCTTCCGCATCGGTTTGTCCGATGATGTCGAGTCGGGGCTGTTGCCGCCGTTGCTGCGGGCGCTGCGGGTGGAGGCGCCGAATGTGGTGGTGGTCGTGCAGCATGTGGATTACTGGCGCATTCCAGACTTGCTGGCAGCAGGCGATGTGACGGTCGGCATCAGCCAGACCAAGGGGCTGCCGGCCAACGCCAAGCGCAAGGTGCTGCGCACGATGCAGGGCAGGGTGGTGCGGGCCGACAAATCAGCCACGCCACTGACGCTGGATGAGTTCTGCGCCCGCCCGCATGTTCAGGTATCGCCCACCGCCAATACGCAGGGTGTGGTTGATGACTGGTTGAAAGAGATCGGCCGCGAACGCAAGGTGGTGTTGTCGGTGCCGCAGTTCAGCTCGTTGCCGGCGATTCTGGCCGGGACCGACCTGCTGGCCTGCTGCCCGGACTATGCCGCGCAAGGTATGGAGCGTTGGGGCAACCTGCAGGCCGAGACGCTGCCGTTCGAGACGGCTGCGCTGGAGCTGGCCATGGTCTGGTTGAGCACCACCGACAGCGACCCGGCCGAACGCTGGTTGCGCAGCCGCCTGCAGCAATACATGAGCGGCGCGCGTGAAGTGGCGATCGGGCTTTAGTCGCGATCACTGTGCGAGTGCTCCAGAGCCTTTCTCAAATGCAGCAACGCTCGCTGAAAGACTGGATGGCAATCGTTATAGGGCACATCGTCGAATGCTGCCCAGAAGAATGTGAACAGGTGGCCATGGTCATCCTGTGTCTGGTGGGACCAGTGCTCGGGCAGGGCATCTTCCACCTGGCACAGGTGAAACGACCACACTTGCCCAAGATGGTTAGCATCCCAGCAGCCCAGGTCTTGTTTGACCGTGGCTTTGGTGATGCCTGATTCCTCGCTCAATTCACGCAAGGCAGCCGCGGCCGGCGCCTCGCCTTGTTCGATGGTGCCTTTGACCAGTTGCACGCCAGCCAAGGGGTGGCGGAGCAGCAGAATTTTCGCAGGCAACGTGGATGAAAGGACTACTGGGCAAGCCTTGTTCGGGCGCATGAGCAATTTCCTTATCTGCTAAAACAATTCATGGGCTGACGCGGCCCTTGTAGGAGCGGCCTTGTGTCGCGATGGGCCGCGCAGCGGCCCCAGCAATTTGTGCAGCTTGGCTGAAACCGGGGCCGCTGCGCGGCCCATCGCGACACAAGGCCGCTCCTACAAGGGCATGCGGGGCGCATTCGGCCGAGTGACCAATGCCGGTTTTCTGCCCAGCTTACAGCGGCGTCTAGTGCAAGGCATTCAGGGTTGACTGATAGCATTTTGATACTATTTTTGGGGGCATCAGCCTCGATGCATTGCCGCACATGCTGGCGCCGTCGGCAGCGTCGATCGACAGCTGGCCGCTGACCTTCCGTTTCGGCCAAGGCAAAGCCTTCACCGAGCGTTGGTCGGTCAACCGCAAGCGGGGTGTATTGCTGGCGCCTGCCAGCTCGGCCCTGCCGCTGATGCTGCATGGCGTCCGCGATCTGATGGTGCTTACACCTGGCCCCACCCAGGCAGACATGCCGTTGGGCTGGATCTATGATCTGGACGGTATCGACCAGGTGCTGGAACACGTTTGCCTGTGATGGCGCGCTGCCCCACAAGCCTTGCTCCCCTTCATAGTGGGCGCAAGGCGCTCGTGGGTATCAGAACGCCCCTTGCAAGGTCACCATGAAGTTGCGCGGTTCGCCATAGAAGTTGCCCCACGCCGGCGCACCGATGGTGGCGTAGTACTTCTTGTCGAACAGGTTGTTGCCGTTGAGGGCGACCGTCCAGTTCGGGTCGATGCGGTACTGCACGCGGCCGTTCCATACGGTGTAGCCTGCCTGCTCGACGCGGGTAGTGCCGGTGGTACGGAAGTTCTCGCTCTGGCTGTTCAGGCCGGCGCCGACGGTGAAGCGCTCCAGTGCACCGCCCAGCTGGTAGTCACCCCACACCTTGAGCATGTGCCGTGGGATGAAGCTGGAGGTGAAGGTCAGCTCGGTGGGGTCGGTGTCTTCGATGGTACTCAGGTACTTGGTCTGGGTGTAGGTGTAACCCGCCAGCAGTTGCAGCCGCTCGATTGGCGAGCCGCTGATCTCGGCCTCGAAACCCTGTGCACGCACCTTGCCGCTGTCGGTGTAGCAATAGCCGTCGCCTGATGGGCAGGCTTCGTTGTAGTCGGTTTCCGCGCGGTGATTCTCGATGGTGCGGAACAGGTTGAACGAGGTGTTCAACGCGCCGTCGAGCAGCTCGCCCTTGATGCCGATCTCGTAGTTGGCACCGGTCTTGGGCTGTAACGCCTGCCGCTCGGCATTCACCTTGTCGCTCTGCGGCTGAAAGATGTCGGCGTAGCTGGCGTAGGCGGTCCACTGGTCGTTCAGGTCGTACAGCACGGCGGCGAACGGCGTGACCTGGCCGTTTTCCTCGCTGCGGTTATTCACCCAGTAATCGTAGAGCTGGGTATAGGAGTCGCTCTTGTTGCGGTACCAGCTGACCCGCGCGCCCAGCACCAGGGTCAGTGGCTCTGCCAGCTTCAGGCGCAGGTTGGCGTAGGTGCCGTACTGGGTGGTGGTGGAGTCGGTTGGCACGCTGCCGCCGCGGGTCGGGTTGACCAGGTAGTCGCCCTTGGACGGTTGTGGGAAGTTCGCGGTCGGATTGAATGGGTCCTGTTTGCCGTCCAGCAGCATCAGCGCGAAGTAATCATGGGTTTTCTGCCGGCTGGCGTTGGCGCCGATGATCAGCTCGTGCTGCAGGCCGAACGCCTCGAACTTGCCATCGACATAGGTATCGAAGCCGTAGTCGTCTTGGTCGTAGTCGAAACGACCGGCGCGCACGTTCATGCTGGCGGTGCTGGCGCCGACCGGTACCGTGCCTTCGGAGTAGGCGTATTCGATGTCCTGGTTGTTGTGGGTGTAGATCGAGGCGAAGTTCAGCGTCCAGTCATCGTTGAAGCGGTGCTTGAGGTCGGCGAAACCGGTAACACGCTGGCTTTGCAGGTCGTTCCAGCTGGCCCCCAGGCAGGTGGAGCGCGACAGCTTCAGGTCACTGCCATCGGCGTAGCGTGGCAGGCCGGAATAGCACGGTGTGGCATCGACATCCTCGTAGGCCAGGCCAAAGCCAAGGGTGGTGTCGGCGGTGACGTCCCAGTCGATGGCGCCGTACAGTATCTGGTCCTGGCGCTTGGCTGTGTCATAGAAGTACTGGCGGTCCTGCAGCGACGCCACGGCGCGCCCCCGCACGGTTCCTGACTCGTTCAGCGGGCCGCCTACATCCACCTGGCCGCGGTAGTTGTCCCAGCTGCCGGCAGACAGGGTGACGGTGGTGGCGGACTTTTCCTGGCCACGCTTGCGCACGAAGTTGACGCCGCCGGCGGAGGAGCCGGAGCCCTTCATCATGCCGGCCGCGCCCTTGAGGATTTCGACGCGGTCGTAGAACGCCATGTCGCTGGAAAAGCTGTTGGCCTGCACGTAGTTGCCGCCCACGTCCAGCGGCACGCCGTCGTACTGGTACTGGCCGTCCAGGTTGAAACCACGGGAGTAGAAGTACTTGCCGCCCATGGGCGAGTCGTACACGGTGATGCCCGGGGTCTTGTCCAGCACCTGCTCCAGCGTGTTGAGGTTCTGGTCGTCGAGCATCTTGCGGGTCATCACGGTGACCGATTGCGGGGTTTCTTTCAGCGTGTGCACGCCTTTGCCGATGGTGACGGCACGGGCGGTGTATGACTGGGTACCCTCGCTGGTTGCATCCAGCCGGTTGGCGTCGATGTTAAGCGGCCCCAGCTCCATGGCCGAGCCGTTGTCTGCAGGCATCAGCACGTAGCCGCCATTGCCCTGGCGCTGCGCCTGCAAGCCACTGTTGGCCAGCAGGCGCATCAGCCCTTCCTCGACGCTGTAGCTGCCTTCCAGGCCTGCGCTGCTCAGATTGCGCGTTTGTGCGGTGTCGAACGAAATGGTCACGCCCGCCTGCACGCCAAACTGGGTGATGGCATTGCCCAACGGGCCGGCAGGGACGTGGTAGGCGCTCTGGCTTTGGGCCATGGCCTGGGCAGGCATCAGCAGCAGGCCCGGCGCGCTGGCCAGGGACATGCCGAACAGCACCAGGCGCACGGCCTGGCTCAGCTTGGTTGCAGGGGTGGGGTGCAGATGGGGCATTGCGTGATCCTTCCGTGTCATGGCAGAAAGTCGCTGTCGTCGCGGCTTGTGTCAGGGACGGGCGAGAATCGAAATCAGCAAGGTGTGGGTGAAATTATTTTTGGGGCCGTTATTCAGGCGGGTTCCACGCTCACCCAGTAACGGCTGATATAGCGCACCTTCACGGGCAGGGTTTTGGGCAGGTTGGCCAGTGCGATATCGGTATCGTCGATGCGGAATGCACCGGAAATGCTCATGGACCGGATCGAGGAGGCGCAGCGCAGCACCCCTTGCCGGTAACGCCCCAGTTCTTCGACAAAGTCGCCCAGCTGCCAGTCGTTCACACTCAGCATGCCCTGCAGCCAGGCTGTCGAGTCGACGGGCAGGGCATGTGCGCTGGCGAAGTCGTCGCGGTCAAAATTTACTTGCTGGCTGGCCTGCAGTTGCAGCACCCGATCAGGGTGGTGCTGCGGGCGTACTTCGACAGAGCCCTGCAGCACGCCCACGCGCGTCTGCCGGGCAAGTTTGCGGATGCTGAACTCGGTAATACGGGTGAGCACGCTGCCGTCTTCGGTGTGCACGATGAACGGGCGCTGTTCAAGGCTACTGATCGGGCGCACCAGGATTTCCCCTTGGTACAGCTGGATCGCCCGTACTTTGGCGTCGTAGCGCACATCCAGCGCGGTATTCACGTTCAGCTCAAGCTGTGAGCCATCCTCCAGCTGCATGGCGCGCCGTTCGCCGCCACGGGTGCGTTGCTGGGCCAGCAAGGCGCGATAGGGCACCTGCTCGGCTGCCAGCCAGCCACCGCCGCCCATGGCCAGCAACAGGCTCAGCACCTTCAGTACATCGCGCCGCTGTGCTTGTGCCGCGCCCAGGCTGGACAGCGCTGCCTGTGGCGGCACCATGGCCCATTGCTGCTGCAGTTTTTCTACCCGCGCCCAGGCGGCAGCATGTTGCGGGCTGGCCTGCAGCCACTGCCGCCAGGCGTAGGTGCGGGCCTCGTCGCTGGCGCCATCGTTGAGCTGCACATACCAGGTGGCAGCGGCTTCGAGTGTCTTGAGATCCATCGCCCTCAGCCTTCGACTGCCAGCAGACAGCGGGTCATCGCCTTGATCAGGTGGTTCTTCACGGTGGTCACCGACACGCCGAAGCGCTCGGCCGCAGCACCGTAGGTCAGGCCTTCGAGTTGAACGGCAAGGAAGATGGCGCGGGTCTTGGCGCCGAGTTCATCAAGCAGGGTGTCCACCGCCACCAGCATTTCGATGATCGACAAGCGCACCTCCGGCGATACCTCTACCGGCTCCGGGCGCAGGGCCAGGGCTTGCAGGTAGGCTTTTTCGATGGTGCGGCGGCGGGCTTTGTCGATCAGCAGCGCGCGGGCGATAGCGCTGAGGTAGCTGCGCGGCTCGCGGATCGGCAACGGATTACGTGCGGTCATGACCCGCAAGAACGTGTCGTGGGCCAGGTCGGAAGCATCGGCCGCGTTGCCCAGGCGGGCGCGCAGCCAGCCCTTCAGCCAGCTGTTGTTTTCGCTGTACAGCTGGTGCAGGGCCTGGGGATCGAGCGTCGACATGGCGTCAAGACCGCAATATTAATGGGAATTGATCGCATTGTCGTAGTAGGGCAGGTTGATTGCAAGCAGGGTTTGTGACATTGGGGCCGCCTTGCGGCCCATCGCCGGCAAGCCAGCTCCCACAGGGGCGCGCAACGCTTGAGGTTTGCGATATACCTGTGGGAGCTGGCTTGCCGGCGATGGGCTGCAAGGCAGCCCTCATTAATGCGATGGCTAGAAACCCGCTTCCAGCTCTAGCAGGTCCTGCACCGTCTGCCGCCGGCGAATCATTCGCAGCGTCCCGTCTTCGATCAGGAACTCCGGCAGCAACGGCCGGCTGTTGTAGTTCGACGACATCGATGCACCGTAGGCGCCGGCGTCATGGATCACCAGCAGGTCGCCCACCTGTGCCTGGGGCAGGTCCTGTGGGGTTAGTTCCTGGTCGTCCTGGGTGAACACATCACCCGATTCGCACAATGGCCCGGCCACCACGGTCGGCTGCCGTGGGCGGTCCACTGGTTGGCCGTTGGCGTCGAGCAGGGTCATGCCGTGGTAAGCGCCGTACATCGCCGGCCGCATCAGGTCGTTGAAGCCGGCGTCGATCATGACGAAGGTATTGCGGCCCACTTGCTTGACGGCGCGCACTTCGGCTACCAGGTAGCCCGACTCGGCCACCAGGAAGCGCCCTGGTTCGATTTCCATGCGCACGGGGTGGCCCAGCATCGCTTCGATTTCCTTGCGCGCCACCGCCCAAGTCTGGGCGTAGCGGTGCAGGTCGACCGGCTTGTCGGTGCTGCGGTAAGGGGTTGACAGCCCGCCGCCGATGGAGAACGCCTCGATGTCCACGCCCAGGCGGCCGATCAGCTCGATCATCGAGCGAGCCACCTGTTCCAGGTGCTGGTAGTCCACCCCGGAACCAATGTGCATGTGCACGCCTACCAAGTGCAGGCCATGGGCCTTGATGCACGCCAGCGCCTCGTCCAGCTCTTCGTGCCAGATGCCGTGCTTGCTGTTTTCGCCGCCGGTGTTGGTCTTGCGGCTGTGGCCATGGCCGAAGCCCGGGTTGATGCGGACCCACACGCGGTGGCCGGGCGAGCGCTCACCCAGTTGGCGCAGCATGTCGATGGAGCCGGCGTTGACTTCGATCTTTTCTGCCACCACCCGCTCCAGGGTTGGCCGGTCCAGCGCGTCGCAGGTCAGCACCACGCCGGCAGGGTCACCGTCCACGCTCGCACCCGCGGCGAAGGCCCGCTCCATCTCGCCCAGCGACACGGCGTCCAGCACCAGGCCATGGGCGCGCATCAGGCGCAGCACATGCAGGTTGGGGTTGGCTTTCTGGGCGAAGCGCACCGTGTCGAATACGTTCAGCTGTTCGACACGCTCGGCGATGGTGCTGGCGTCGTACGCCCACAGCGGCGAGCCGTGCTGGCGAACAGCCTCTGCCAGAAGAGCGAAGGGTGCGGTCATGGTGGCGCTACTCATATAAGGAAGGCCACGAGAATGAGCCAAAGCAGGAATTCAGAAAAATAGCTATTTTTCTGCCAATCATTCATATCTGATATACCCATTGTCAACTCACCGGGTGCTGCCGTGAAACTGTCCGTCCGCCACATCGAAGTGTTCCGCGCCATCATGGCCGCTGGCAGTGTCACCGGGGCGGCGCGCCTGCTGTTCACCTCGCAGCCCACTGTCAGCCGCGAATTGGCACGCCTGGAGCAGGTGACTGGCCTGAACCTGTTCGAGCGCGAGGGTGGGCGCCTGGTGGCGACGGCCCAGGCGCTGCTGTTGATCGAAGAGGTCGAGCGTGCCTACGTCGGGCTGGAGCGCATTGATCGCTTTGCCCAGGCCATCCGCAATTTCGAGCAGGGGCGGCTGGCCATCACCTGCCTGCCGCTGTTCTCCCAGACCTTGCTGCCCAAGGCCTGCCAGCGCTTCCATCAGCAGCACCGCGGTGTGAGCGTGAGCATCGTGGCGCAGGAATCACCGTTGCTGGAGGAGTCACTGGTTGCCCAGCAGCATGACCTTGGCCTGACCGAGGTCGAACAGATACCGCGCGGCGCTTATGGCGAACTGCTGTTCAGCGCCAACATGGTGTGCGTGTTGCCCGAGCATCACCCGTTGCAGTCCAAGGCCGAGCTGGAGCTGAGCGATTTTCACGAGGTCGATTTCATCAACCTGGCCAGCCTGGACACCTACCGCCAGCGCCTGGACCAGCACTTTCGCGCGGCGGGGGTGAACCGCCGCACGGTGATCGAGACCACCAGTGCCGCCTCGGTGTGCGCCATGGTCAGGCAAGGCCTTGGGGTGGCGATCATCAACCCGCTAAGCGGCCTGGAGGCGGCCCAGGGCGGCTTGCCGATCCGCAGGTTGCGGGTGTCGGTGCCCTATCAGGTCATGCTGATACGCCCCGACCACCGGCCGGCATCGGCAGCGGTAGAGCCGTTTTGCGAGGCGCTGCGGGTGCAGGCTAAAGCAATGCAACAAGCGCTGGCATGATCATTGTGGGAGCGGGTTTACCCGCGAAGAAGCCACCGCCGTGGATGGCACGGGCTTCGCCCGTGTTCGCGGGCGAGCCCGCTCCCACAGGGATCGCGCGAGCTTTTGGAAGTTGAGCAAGGCAGTTGCTCCCACAGAGATCGTGCAACCTTTCAGCTTGGTTAAAGTTCGCAGACGAAGGTCCCGGTCCCGGTCAGGATGTTTTCCAGGGTTTGCTTCACTTCGTCCATGTCACTCAGGTCGCTGGTGAGGTTGATCTCCAGCACCTCGTCCCCCTTCAGCGCATCCTGGTCGCCGGCCGCCACTTCGATCAGCAGGCGCTTGGCACTCAGCGTCACCTTCAGCCCATCCAGCGTCGACGGCTCGTCATCCAGGGTCAGGTCGACGGTGTCTTCGTCCGGGTAGCGGGTAAGCAGGAACATCTGTCCCTTGTCGCTGTGGCAGCACAGGGTCGCCATGTTGTCTTCCTCATCATCGCAAGGGGTGGCGAACAGCAAGGCGGTGTTGATTTGCATGAGCAGGCTCGGATCAAAGGAAACGGAAGGGAATTCTGACAGTCTTGCGTACAGGCATAAACGTAAAGTTACCGCCCCTTGACCGAAATTGTCGCAGCGCTGCAAGCGTTGATGACCGATCAGTCGTTAAGCTTCGGCGAGCCCTGGGCGTGCCCGCGCACGTTCAACGCCTGGTTTTACCGTCCGCCATGCCACGGGTTGGCTATCGTTGATCCGTACACGGCGCACGCAGCGACGCTTCAACTATTACAAAGCCCAAGCGGAGTACCACAGATGGCGTTCTTCACCGCAGCCAGCAAAGCCGACTTCCAGCATCAACTGCAAGCGGCCCTGGCGCAGCACATCAGCGAACAGTCCCTGCCACAAGTGGCGCTGTTCGCCGAGCAGTTCTTCGGCATCATCTCTCTGGACGAACTCACCCAGCGCAGGCTTTCCGACCTGGCCGGCTGCACCCTGTCAGCCTGGCGCATCATCGAGCGTTTCGACCCCGAATACCCGCAAGTGCGCGTATACAACCCCGATTACGAACGCAATGGCTGGCAGTCGACCCACACCGTGGTCGAAGTGCTGCACCACGACCTGCCGTTTTTGGTCGACTCGGTGCGTACCGAGCTCAACCGCCGCGGCTACAGCATTCACACCCTGCAGACCACCGTGCTCAGCGTGCGCCGTGGCGCCAAGGGCGAGCTGCTGGAACTGCTGCCCAAGGGCACCCAGGGCGAGGGCGTGCGCCATGAGTCGCTGATGTACCTGGAGATCGACCGCTGCGCCAATGCTGCCGAGCTGACCGTGCTGACCCGCGAGATCGAGCAGGTGCTGGCCGAGGTGCGGGTGGCTGTGGCCGACTTCGAGCCGATGAAGGCCAAGCTGCGTGAAGTGGTGGCGCAGGTTGAACAGACCGCCTTTGGCCCAGCCCAGAACGAGAAGGGCGAGGTCAAAGCGTTCCTGGAGTGGCTGCTGGACAACCATTTCACCTTCCTGGGCTATGAAGAATTCACCGTCAAGCGCGACGCCGACGGCGGCCAGATGGTCTACGACGAGCAGTCGTTCCTCGGCCTGCCGCGCCGCTTGCGCGTGGGCCTGACGGCCGAAGAGCTGCGCATCGAAGACTACGCAGTGGCCTACCTCAACGAACCGCTGCTGCTGTCGTTTGCCAAGGCCGCGCTGCCCAGCCGCGTGCACCGCCCGGCCTACCCGGACTACGTGTCGATCCGCCAGCTGGACGCCGACGGCAAAGTCATCAAGGAACACCGCTTCATGGGCCTGTACACCTCGTCGGTGTATGGCGAAAGCGTGCATGCCATTCCGTATATCCGCGTGAAGGTGGCCGAAGTCGAGCGCCGCTCGGGCTTCGACGCCAAGGCCCACCTGGGCAAGGAACTGGCCCAGGTGCTGGAAGTGCTGCCGCGCGACGACCTGTTCCAGACGCCAATCGACGAGCTGTTCACCACCGTCATGGCGATCGTGCAGATCCAGGAGCGCAACAAGATCCGCGTGTTCCTGCGCAAAGACCCGTACGGTCGCTTCTGCTACTGCCTGGCCTATGTGCCGCGGGAAATCTACTCCACCGAAGTGCGGCAGAAAATCCAGCAGGTGCTGATGGAGCGCCTGAAGGCCAGCGACTGCGAGTTCTGGACCTTCTTCTCCGAATCGGTGCTGGCACGCGTGCAGCTGATTTTGCGGGTAGACCCGAAAAACCGCATCGACATCGACCCGCAGCAGCTGGAACGCGAAGTGATCCAGGCCTGCCGCTCGTGGCATGACGACTATTCGACGCTGGTGGTCGAGAACTTCGGTGAAGCCCAGGGCACCAACATCCTGGCCGATTTCCCCAAGGGCTTCCCGGCCGGCTACCGTGAGCGCTTCGCCGCGCACTCGGCAGTGGTCGACCTGCAGCACGTGCTGAACCTGTCGGAAAGCAAGCCGCTGGCAATGAGCTTCTACCAGCCGCTGACCCAGGTTGGCGAGCGCATCCTGCACTGCAAGCTGTACCACGCCGATACGCCACTGGCGTTGTCTGATGTGCTGCCGATCCTGGAAAACCTCGGCCTGCGCGTGCTCGGCGAGTTCCCGTACCGCCTGCGCCATGCCAATGGCCGCGAGTACTGGATCCACGACTTCGCCTTCACCTACAGCGAAGGCTTGAGCCTGGATATCCAGCAGCTCAACGACACCCTGCAGGACGCCTTCATCCACATCGTGGGCGGCGATGCCGAGAACGACGCCTTCAACCGCCTGGTGCTCACCGCCGGCCTGCCATGGCGTGACGTGGCGCTGCTGCGCGCCTACGCCCGTTACCTGAAGCAGATCCGTCTGGGCTTTGACCTGGGCTACATTGCCAGCACCCTGAACAACCACACCGACATCGCCCGCGAGCTGACCCGGTTGTTCAAGACCCGCTTCTACCTGGCACGCAAGCTTACCCAGGACGACCTGGACGACAAGCAGCAGCGCCTGGAACAAGCGATTTTGACCGCCCTGGATGACGTGCAGGTCCTCAACGAAGACCGCATCCTGCGCCGCTACCTGGACCTGATCAAGGCTACCCTGCGCACCAACTTCTACCAACCGGATGCCAACGGCCAGAACAAGTCGTACTTCAGCTTCAAGTTCAACCCCAAGCTGATCCCCGAACTGCCCAAGCCGGTGCCCAAGTTCGAAATCTTCGTCTATTCACCGCGCGTCGAGGGTGTGCACTTGCGCTTTGGCAACGTCGCCCGTGGCGGCCTGCGCTGGTCCGACCGCGAAGAGGACTTCCGTACCGAAGTACTGGGCCTGGTAAAAGCCCAGCAGGTGAAAAACTCGGTCATCGTGCCGGTCGGCGCCAAGGGTGGCTTCCTGCCGCGCCGGCTGCCGCTGGGTGGCAGCCGTGACGAGATCGCCGCAGAAGGCGTGGCGTGCTATCGCATCTTCATTTCCGGCCTGCTCGACATCACCGACAACCTCAAGGACGGCGGCGTGGTGCCACCGGCCAACGTGGTGCGCCATGACGATGACGACCCGTACCTGGTGGTGGCGGCGGACAAAGGCACTGCGACCTTCTCCGACATCGCCAACGGCATCGCCATCGACTATGGCTTCTGGCTGGGCGATGCCTTTGCCTCGGGCGGTTCGGCCGGTTACGACCACAAAAAGATGGGCATTACCGCCCGCGGTGCCTGGGTCGGCGTGCAGCGCCACTTCCGCGAGCGCGGCATCAACGTGCAGGAAGACCCGATCACCGTGATCGGCGTGGGCGACATGGCCGGCGACGTGTTCGGCAACGGCCTGCTGATGTCCGACAAGCTGCAACTGGTGGCGGCCTTCAACCACCTGCACATCTTCATCGACCCGAACCCGGAGCCTGCGTCCAGCTTTGCCGAGCGCAAGCGCCTGTTCGACCTGCCGCGTTCTGCCTGGAGCGATTACGACACCAGCATCATGTCCGAAGGCGGCGGGATTTTCCCGCGCAGTGCCAAGAGCATCGCCATCAGCCCGCAGATGAAAGAGCGCTTTGCGATTGAAGCCGACCGCTTGACCCCGACCGAGCTGCTCAACGCGCTGCTCAAGGCGCCGGTCGACCTGCTGTGGAACGGCGGCATTGGTACCTACGTGAAGGCCAGCACTGAAAGCCACGCCGATGTCGGCGACAAGGCCAACGACGCGCTGCGGGTCAACGGCAACGAACTGCGCTGCAAGGTGGTGGGTGAGGGCGGCAACCTGGGCATGACCCAGCTCGGCCGGGTCGAGTTCGGCCTGAACGGCGGCGCCACCAACACCGACTTCATCGACAACGCCGGCGGCGTGGACTGCTCCGACCACGAGGTCAACATCAAGATCCTGCTCAACGAAGTGGTGCAGGGTGGCGACATGACCGAGAAGCAGCGCAACCAGCTGCTCGGTAGCATGACCGACGAAGTGGGCGCCCTGGTCCTGGGCAACAACTACAAGCAGACCCAGGCGCTGTCGCTGGCGGCCCGCCGTGCCCGCGAGCGGATCGCCGAGTACAAGCGCCTGATGGCCGACCTGGAAGCCCGTGGCAAGCTGGACCGTGCCATCGAGTTCCTGCCGTCCGAAGAGCAACTGGCCGAACGCCTGGCCGCCGGCCAGGGCCTGACCCGTGCCGAGCTGTCGGTGCTGATCTCGTACAGCAAGATCGACCTCAAGGAGCAGCTGCTGAAGTCGCTGGTGCCGGACGACGACTACCTGACCCGCGACATGGAAACCGCGTTCCCGCCGTCGCTGGTCAGCAAATTTGCCGACTCCATGCGCCGCCACCGCCTGAAGCGTGAAATTGTCAGCACCCAGATCGCCAACGACCTGGTCAACAACATGGGTATCACCTTCGTCCAGCGCCTTAAGGAGTCGACTGGCATGAGCCCGGCCAACGTGGCCGGGGCCTATGTGATCGTGCGTGACATCTTCCACCTGCCGCACTGGTTCCGCCAGATCGAGGCACTGGACTACCAGGTGCCGGCAGAAGTCCAGCTCACCCTGATGGACGAACTGATGCGCCTGGGCCGCCGTGCCACGCGCTGGTTCCTGCGCAGCCGCCGCAACGAGCAGGACGCTGGGCGTGATGCCGCACATTTCGGGCCGAAGATCGCGCAACTTGGGCTCAAGCTTGATGAGCTGCTCGAAGGCCCCACCCGCGAACGCTGGATGGTTCGCTACCAGGGCTTTGTCGACGCCGGTGTGCCAGAGCTGCTGGCGCGCATGGTGGCGGGTACCAGCCACCTGTACACCCTGCTGCCGATCATCGAAGCAGCCGACGTCACCGGCCACGACCCAGCCCAGGTGGCCAAGGCGTTCTTCGCCGTGGGCAGCGCGCTGGACCTGACCTGGTACCTGCAGGAAATCAGCAACTTGCCGGTGGAGAACAACTGGCAGGCGCTGGCCCGTGAAGCCTTCCGCGACGACATCGACCTGCAGCAGCGGGCGATCACCATCTCGGTCCTGCAGATGGCCGATGCGCCGGATGACATGGACGCCCGTGTGGCGCTGTGGGCCGAGCAGCACCGGGTAATGGTCGAGCGCTGGCGGGCCATGCTGGACGACTTGCGCAATGCTACGGGTACCGACTATGCGATGTACGCGGTGGCCAACCGCGAGCTGGTCGACCTGGCCATGAGCGGGCAGGCGGCGGTGGTGCCGTCCTGATCCTTATGGTGAGGTAAAACAAAGCCCCGGCAGCAATGCCGGGGCTTTTTTGTATCCCTGGGCTGGCCCTTTCGCGGGTAAACCCGCTCCCACAGGGGTATCACAAGGCTTGAGTGCACTGAGGTCCCTGTGGGAGCGGGTTTACCCGCGAAGAGGCCGGTACAGGCTTACTTGAACCGCCGCTCTACGCCTTTCTCAACCAGGATCTTGGCCGAAATCTCTTCCACCGAAAAATGCGTGGAATTGATGTTGGGTATGTTTTCCCGGCGGAACAGGCTCTCTACCTCACGCACTTCGAACTCGCACTGGGCAAAGCTGGAATAGCGGCTGTTGGGCTTGCGTTCGTGGCGGATGGCGGTGAGGCGGTCGGGGTCGATGGTCAGGCCGAACAGCTTGTTGTGGTGCTTTTTCAACACCGCCGGCAGCTGCAGGCGCTCCATGTCGTCTTCGGTCAGCGGGTAGTTGGCGGCGCGGATGCCGAACTGCATGGCCATGTACAGGCAGGTGGGGGTTTTGCCGCAGCGGGACACACCCACCAGAATCAGGTCGGCCTTGTCGTAGTAGTGGGTGCGCGCGCCGTCGTCGTTATCCAGGGCAAAATTCACCGCCTCGATGCGTTCCATGTAGTTGGAGTTGCCACCAATGGAGTGCGATTTGCCTACGGAATACGACGAATGGGCGGTCAATTCCTGTTCAAGCGGGGATAAAAACGAAGAAAAGATGTCGATCATGAAGCCGTTCGAGGTCGCCAGGATCTCCCGGATGTCCTGGTTGACGATCGTGTCGAAGATGATCGGGCGTACACCGTCACGCTCGGCGGCGGCGTTGATTTGCTGGACCATGGTCCGCGCTTTGTCTGGCGAATCGATGTACGGACGGGTGAATTTGTTGAACGGAATGCTCTCGAATTGCGCGAGCAAACTCTGGCCCAGGGTTTCGGCAGTGATACCGGTGCCGTCGGAGATGAAGAACGCGGTTCGTTTCATTTGCGATCTAGGCCTTAAGCTGATGACGTTTCTTGGATATGATAAGTTCGGTTTGCCGAATGCGGCTGTCGGCATTCTCACTTATTTTCCAGGTACAGGCCACAAACGCCCGGCCAAGTCACCGAAGACAGGCGGGCGCCTTTTTGAGCTTTTCCAACACAGTTAGTGGAGAGATCACCTTGGTAGAGTACGTAGTTTCCCTCGATAAGCTCGGCGTCCATGATGTAGAGCATGTGGGGGGCAAGAACGCATCCCTGGGCGAGATGATCAGCAACCTTGCCGGTGCTGGTGTATCGGTGCCGGGCGGCTTTGCCACTACGGCGCAGGCGTACCGCGATTTTCTCGAACAGAGTGGCCTGAACGACAAGATTCACGCCGCGCTCGACGCGCTCGACGTGGATGACATCAACGCCCTGACCAAGACCGGCGCGCAGATTCGCCAGTGGGTCATGGAAGCCGAATTCCCGGCACGTCTGGATTCGGAAATCCGAACCGCCTTCGCCGAAATGGCTGCCGGCAACGACAACATGGCCGTTGCCGTGCGTTCCTCGGCCACGGCC
Source organism: Pseudomonas putida S13.1.2 (assembly GCF_000498395.2). Classification (NCBI taxonomy): domain Bacteria; kingdom Pseudomonadati; phylum Pseudomonadota; class Gammaproteobacteria; order Pseudomonadales; family Pseudomonadaceae; genus Pseudomonas; species Pseudomonas putida. The sequence continues at coordinate 3,253,887 of NZ_CP010979.1, read as the reverse complement.
GAAGACCTGCCAGATGCCTCGTTCGCCGGCCAGCAGGAAACCTTCCTCAACATCCGCGGCGTCGATAACGTGATCCGCGCGGCCAAGGAAGTGTTTGCTTCGTTGTTCAACGACCGCGCCATCGCCTACCGCGTGCACCAGGGCTTCGACCACAAGCTGGTCGCCCTGTCTGCCGGCGTGCAGCGCATGGTCCGTTCCGAAACCGGCACCGCCGGCGTCATGTTCACCCTGGACACCGAATCGGGCTTCCGCGACGTGGTGTTCATCACGGGTGCCTATGGCCTGGGCGAAACCGTGGTGCAGGGTGCGGTCAACCCTGACGAATTCTACGTGCACAAGCACACCCTGCAGGCCGGCCGCCCGGCCATCCTGCGCCGCAACCTGGGCAGCAAGGCGATCAAGATGGTCTATGGCGAAGAAGCCAAGGCCGGCCGTTCGGTCAAGACCGTCGAAGTCGACCGCGCCGAACGCGCACGTTTCTGCCTGACCGATGCCGAGGTCAGCGAGCTGGCCAAGCAGGCCATGATCATCGAGCAGCACTACCAGCGCCCGATGGACATCGAGTGGGCCAAGGACGGTGACGACGGCAAGCTGTACATCGTGCAGGCACGCCCGGAAACGGTAAAAAGCCGCTCCAGCGCCAATGTCATGGAACGCTACCTGTTGAAAGAAAAGGGCACCGTGCTGGTCGAAGGCCGTGCCATCGGCCAGCGCATCGGCGCCGGCAAGGTCCGCGTGATCAACGACGTTTCGGAAATGGACAAGGTCCAGCCGGGCGACGTGCTGGTCTCCGACATGACCGACCCGGACTGGGAACCGGTGATGAAGCGCGCCAGTGCCATCGTTACCAACCGCGGTGGCCGTACCTGCCACGCGGCGATCATCGCCCGTGAGCTGGGTATTCCGGCCGTGGTCGGTTGCGGCAACGCCACCCAGGTGCTCAAAGATGGCCAGGGTGTGACGGTGTCCTGCGCCGAAGGCGACACCGGCTTCATCTTCGAAGGCGAGCTGGGCTTCGACATCAAGCAGAACTCGGTCGATGCCATGCCGGAGCTGCCGTTCAAGATCATGATGAACGTCGGCAACCCGGACCGTGCCTTCGACTTTGCCCAGCTGCCCAACGCCGGTGTTGGCCTGGCGCGCCTGGAATTCATCATCAACCGCATGATCGGTGTGCACCCCAAGGCGCTGCTCAACTACGCAGGCCTGCCGCCGGAGCTCAAGGAAAGCGTCGACAAGCGCATTGCCGGCTACAACGACCCGGTCGGCTTCTATGTCGAGAAGCTGGTCGAAGGCATCAGCACCCTGGCTGCGGCCTTCTACCCGAAAAAGGTCATCGTGCGCCTGTCGGACTTCAAGTCCAACGAGTACGCCAACCTGATCGGCGGCAAGCTGTACGAGCCAGAAGAAGAAAACCCGATGCTGGGCTTCCGCGGTGCTTCGCGTTACATCAGCGAATCGTTCCGTGACTGCTTCGAGCTCGAGTGCCGTGCACTGAAGCGTGTGCGCAACGAGATGGGCCTGACCAACGTCGAGATCATGGTGCCGTTCGTGCGTACCCTGGGCGAAGCCAGCCAGGTGGTCGACCTGCTCGCCGAAAACGGCCTGGCCCGCGGCGACAACGGCCTGCGCGTGATCATGATGTGCGAACTGCCGTCCAACGCCATTCTGGCTGAAGAGTTCCTTGAGTACTTCGACGGCTTCTCGATCGGCTCCAACGACCTGACCCAGCTGACCCTGGGCCTGGACCGTGACTCGGGCATCATCGCCCACCTGTTCGACGAGCGTAACCCTGCGGTGAAGAAGCTGCTGGCCAACGCCATTGCCGCGTGCAACAAGGCAGGCAAGTACATCGGTATCTGCGGTCAGGGCCCATCGGACCACCCAGACCTGGCCAAGTGGCTGATGGAGCAGGGCATCGAAAGCGTGTCGCTGAACCCGGACTCGGTGCTCGAGACCTGGTTCTTCCTGGCCGAGGGCCAGGGCGCGGCCTGACGCAGTAAAACGCGGGGGGACGTCTGGCGTACCCCCGCCTGGTTTTTTCCAGGGCGTGTTCCAGTAATGGTTCCCGCCCTTTTTTGTGCACCAAGCAACCTTATGCAAAGCAGCAGCACTCTATTTCCCGTGGCCCTGCTCAGTGCCGAGCGGCGCGGCGACCTCAGCGAAGACGTGTACCGGATCAAGGCTGGCAACAGCCCTGACCCTAGCGTCGAGCTTGCCCTCACCCGTCTGGGCATTGCCGACCAGGGGCAGCCCTTGGGTGTGCCGGTCATTCTCCTGCACGGCAGTTTTTCCAATCGGCGTTTCTGGTATTCGCCCAAAGGGGTTGGCCTGGGCGCCTATCTGGCCCGTGCCGGTTTCGATGTGTGGATCCCGGAAATGCGCGGCCACGGCCTGTCGCCGCGTAACCGCGCCTGGCAGCACAACACCGTTGCCGCCTATGCCCGTGATGACCTGCCGCTGATTGCCGCGTTCGTGCGCGAGCAGTCGGGCCATGCGCCGCACTGGGTTGGCCACTCCCTCGGCGGCACTACCCTGGCGGCAGCCTTGGGCGGTGGTTTTCTGGCTGCCGAGCAGGTGGCCAGCGTGGCACTGTTCGGCACCCAGATCAGCCGCGTCTATTGGCCGTTGAAAGTGCCACCGCTGGCCTGGGGCGCGAAGCTGCTGCTCAAGCGCTGGGGGCAGATATCCGGGCCGCGCTTCAAGCGTGGGCCAGAGGATGAGCCGATCGGCCTGGCGCTGGAGAGCATGCGCTGGCACGGCCTGTTCGGGCGCTTTGGCGACAAGCAGAGCGACTGGTGGGCGGGGCTGGCAGAGGTGGATGTGCCGCTGCTGGCGGTGGCTGGCGCGGGGGACTTCCAGGACCCGGTATGGGCCTGCCGCAAGCTGTTCGAGCAACTGGGGGGTGAGCGCAAGCAGTTCCTGCGGCTGGGGCGTGAAGAAGGCTTCGATGCCTTCGGGCATGTCGACATGCTGGTGAGCAAGGCTGCGCAGGTGCAGGTGTGGCCGCTGGTGGAGCGCTGGTTGCGCAACCCGCTGTTGCCGGTGCATGAGTCCACTGTGGCTGTAGAGCCTTTGCCAGCCAGTTGACCCTGCATTAGCTGTGCGAGCCTCTTCGCGGGTGAACCCGCTCCCACAGGGATTTCACAGCACTGAAGTCTTGTGATATCCCTGTGGGAGCGGGTTCACCCGCGAAGAGGCTCGCCCAGGCTAAAGATGACCGTTTGGTCCTTGGTGACTGCGACAGCCTCCTAGGTGTAGCCTTGGCCGATACCCGCTTTCGTTGTGACTGACAGGAGCCTCCCATGCAGCATTACGTAACGCCCGACCTGTGTGACGCCTACCCGGACCTGGTGCAGGTACTGGAACCGATGTTCAGCAATTTTGGCGGCCGTGATTCGTTCGGCGGTCAGATCGTCACCATCAAGTGCTTCGAGGACAACTCGCTGGTCAAGGAGCAGATAGAGCTCGACGGCAAGGGCAAGGTGCTGGTGGTCGATGGTGGTGGCTCGCTGCGCCGGGCGCTGCTCGGCGACATGCTGGCCGAAAAGGCCGCCAAAAACGGTTGGGAAGGCCTGGTGATCTACGGCTGCGTGCGTGACGTGGATGTATTGATCCAGACCGACGTCGGCGTACAGGCCCTGGCCAGCCACCCGATGAAAACCGACAAGCGCGGTATCGGCGACCTCAACGTTGTGGTGACCTTTGCCGGGGTAACCTTCCGCCCGGGCGAGTATGTGTATGCCGACAACAATGGCGTGCTGGTCTCGCCAAGCCCGCTGAAAATGCCGGAGTGATGCGCGGCACGCGCTGATGGAGCTTTGATGTTCGAGGAAGACAACGCGCAGTGGGGGCTGGTGCATGCCCTGGTGCTCGATGGTAAAGGCGGCGCGCGCTCGATTGCCCGTACCGAACTGGACGACTTGCAGCTGCAACCGGAGCAGAGCCTGTGGCTGCACTGGGACCGCAGCCATCCACAAACCCGCACCTGGCTGCTGCGTGACAGCGGCCTGAGCGAGTTCGCCTGCGAGCTGCTGCTGGAAGAAAACACTCGGCCGCGCCTGCTGCCCATGGCTGACGAACAGCTGTTGCTGTTTTTGCGTGGGGTCAACCTCAACCCGGGCGCAGAGCCCGAAGACATGGTCTCGGTGCGCATTTTCGCCCAGGCGCAGCGGGTCATATCGCTGCGCTTGCGGCCGCTGCGCGCCAGTGACGAAATTCTTCAGTTGCTGGAGCAGGGCAGGGGGCCGAAGTCGGCTTCCGAACTGTTGCTGCTGATGGGCGAGCTGCTGACCGAAAAGGTCCAGGGCCTGGTCAGCGACCTGTCCGAACTGGTCGACCTGGAAGAAGAAAAGGTCGAAGCCGACGAACGGTACACCCCGGAGAACGGCAGCCTGCAGCAGATCCGCCGCCGTGCTGCCGGCCTGAGGCGTTTCCTGGCCCCGCAGCGGGAGATCTACGCCCAGCTGTCGCGCAGCAAGTGGAGCTGGTTTGCCGATGCCGATGCCGATTACTGGAACGAGCTGAACAACAGCCTGATCCGCTACCTCGAAGAGCTGGAACTGACCCGCGAGCGTGCCGCGCTGGTGCTGGAAAGCGAAGACCGCCGGCGTAGCGAGCGGATGAACCGCACCATGTACCGCTTTGGCATCATCACCTGCATCTTCCTGCCCATGAGTTTCGTTACCGGGCTGCTGGGCATCAATGTCGGCGGTATCCCGGGGGCAGAAAACCCCTACGGCTTCCTGTTTGCCTGCATCGTCGTGCTGGGGCTGGCGGTGGGGCAGTGGTGGATGTTCCGGCGGTTGCGATGGGTCTAGGTGTTCATTTTGAAACATTCGTCCCAATGGGATGTGTGACCCATTGCCCGGCCATCTCGTCTCTTGCTGACACTGCGCGAGGTGCCCATGCACGATCCGTTTGAAGAATCCCTGCGTGACCTGCTCAAGGCGTCACCCTCCGGCAATGACCGGGATGACCGGGATGACGCCGCCTGCCTGGGGCGCGTGCTGAAAACTGCCAACCGCCAGGTTGGCGCGGGTGATCTGTTCAGCCTGCTTGGCCGCTGGTGCCAGGCGCTGCTGATTGCCGTCAATAATGGCTCGGCGCATGTCGCGCCGGTGCGTCGACACTCTTCCCGCAACGCTGCCACCGGCAGCAAAGCAGATAAGGCCGATTGAATATGGAACTCGATCTCTGGACCCAGAGCCTGGTCACCGCGATGACCGCCCTTTGGACCAAGGTAGCGAACTTCATCCCCAACCTGTTCGGCGCGCTGGTCGTGGTGCTGCTCGGTTTCGTGGTGGCCAAGCTGCTCGACACGCTGCTGTCCAAGCTGCTGGCCAAGCTTGGCCTGGACCGCCTGATGGCGGGCACCGGCCTTACCAAGATGCTCGGCCGGGTTGGCATCCAGGTGCCGATCTCGACCCTGATCGGCAAGATCGTCTACTGGTTCGTGCTGCTCATCTTCCTCGTCTCGGCCGCTGAGTCGCTGGGCCTGGAGCGGGTTTCGGCCACCCTCGACATGCTCGCCCTGTACCTGCCAAAAGTATTCGGTGCGGCCTTGGTATTGCTGGTCGGCGTGCTGCTGGCACAGGTGGCCAACGGCCTGGTGCGCGGCGCCGCCGAAGGCATCGGCCTGGAGTATTCGGCGGGCCTTGGGCGAATCACCCAGGGCCTGGTGATCATCATCAGCATCTCGGTCGCCATCAGCCAGCTGGAGGTGAAAACCGACCTGCTGAACCACGTGATCGTCATCGGGCTGATTACCGTTGGTCTGGCTGTAGCCTTGGCCATGGGCCTTGGCAGCCGTGAAATTGCCGGGCAGATCCTGGCCGGGATTTACGTGCGCGAGCTCTACCAGGTCGGCCAGCAGGTGCGAATTGGAGAGGTCGAAGGGCATATCGAGGAAATTGGCACGGTCAAGACAACGCTGCTGACCGATGATGGCGAACTGGTGTCGCTGTCCAATCGCGAGTTGCTTGAGCAGCGCGTCAATAGCCGCTAACCGCACAAAAGCTGTTAATGTATGCCGCCGCGAAATTCGACCCACGGGGTCGCGCGGCGTCATTGACCTGACTGTCGGCCAGATCCGTTTTGAATAAAGTTCATTCGCCGCCCATGCGTTATGACCCCCGCGAGCTCACCGATGAAGAGTTGGTGGCGCGTTCGCATGAGGAGCTGTACCACGTTACCCGCGCCTATGAGGAGCTCATGCGGCGCTACCAGCGGACCCTGTTCAACGTCTGTGCGCGTTATTTGGGGAACGACCGTGACGCGGACGATGTCTGTCAGGAAGTGATGCTCAAGGTGCTGTACGGGCTGAAGAACTTCGAGGGTAAATCCAAGTTCAAGACCTGGCTCTACAGCATCACCTACAACGAGTGCATTACCCAGTACCGCAAGGAGCGCCGTAAACGCCGGTTGATGGATGCCTTGAGTCTGGACCCTATCGAAGAGGCGTCCGAAGACAAGGCCCCGAAGCCGGAAGAAAAAGGCGGGCTGGACAAGTGGCTGGTGCATGTGAACCCGATTGACCGGGAAATTCTGGTGCTGCGTTTTGTTGCAGAGCTGGAATTTCAGGAGATTGCAGACATCATGCACATGGGCTTGAGCGCGACGAAAATGCGTTACAAACGTGCGCTAGACAAGCTTCGTGAGAAATTTGCCGGCCTTGATGAAACTTAGTGGCGTGCAAATATCTCTAACGAACCGGCGAGTTCTGCTAGACTTGCCGTCGAGTTGTCCCCCTTGTTTGTGGTGGGACTGCTTAACTATCACCAGATGGGGATTTAACGGATGAAATTGAAAAACACCTTGGGCTTGGCCATTGGTTCGCTCGTAGCCGCTACCTCGATTGGCGCTATGGCACAAGGCACAGGCGCTGTGGAAGTCGAAGGCTTCTACAAGAAAGAGTTCTTCGACAGCCAGCGTGACTTCAAGAACGACGGCAACCTGTTCGGCGGCTCGATCGGTTACTTCCTGACCGACGACGTTGAACTGCGCCTGGGTTACGACGAAGTTCACAACGCTCGTGGCGAAGACGGCAAGAACATCAAGGGCTCGAACACCGCCCTGGACGCCGTTTACCACTTCAACAACCCGTATGACGCCATCCGTCCGTACGTTTCCGCTGGTTTCTCGCACCAGTCGCTGGGCCAGACCGGCCGTGGCGGTCGTGACCACTCCACCTTCGCCAACGTTGGCGCTGGCGCCAAGTGGTACATCACCGACATGTTCTATGCCCGTGCCGGCGTAGAAGCTCAGTACAACATCGACCAGGGCGACACCGAGTGGGCCCCAAGCGTTGGTGTTGGCCTGAACTTCGGCGGTAGCCCGAAGCAAGCCGAAGTCGCTCCGGCTCCAGTTGCTGAAGTCTGCTCCGACTCCGACAACGACGGCGTTTGCGACAACGTCGACAAGTGCCCAGACACCCCGGCCAACGTTACCGTTGACGCCGACGGCTGCCCGGCTGTTGCCGAAGTCGTTCGTGTTGAGCTGGACGTCAAGTTCGACTTCGACAAGTCGGTCGTCAAGCCAAACAGCTACGGCGACATCAAGAACCTGGCTGACTTCATGAAGCAGTACCCACAAACCACCACCGTGGTTGAAGGTCACACTGACTCCGTGGGTCCAGACGCTTACAACCAGAAGCTGTCCGAGCGTCGTGCCAACGCTGTCAAGCAAGTCCTGACCCAGCAGTACGGCGTAGAATCTACCCGTGTTGACTCGGTAGGCTACGGCGAAACCCGTCCGGTTGCTGACAACGCCACCGAAGAAGGCCGTGCTGTCAACCGTCGCGTTGAAGCTCAGGTAGAAGCTCAGTCCAAGTAATTGGCCTGATGTTTCATGAAAAACCCGGCCTCGGCCGGGTTTTTCTTTGCCTGTTTTTTGTGTCGCGTGTGCCGGCCTTTTCGCGGGTAAACCCTCTCCCACAGGGGCTCCACCCGCTTCAGCAGCACTGCAGTACCTGTGGGAGCGGGTTCACCCGCGAAGAGGCCGTACCAGGCAGTGAATCACCCGGCGACTGCTACCAGGTCCTGAGCCATCTGCTGCCCAACCACCTCCCCGATCACCAGCACCGCTGGGCTACGCAAGCCAAACGCCTGCGCGTCTTCAACCATCCCCGATACGTCGCTCCTGCACTCCCGCTGTTGCGGCATCGAGGCATTCTCGATCATCGCCACCGGCATGCCCGGTGCCATGCCCCCCGCCAGCAAGCCCTGGCGTACCTGCTCCAGCCGCGCCACCCCCATGTACACCACCAGCGTCGTCCCGCCCTGTGCCAGAGCCGTCCAGTTCAGCTCGCTGTCGTCCTGGGTGTGCGCTGTCACCAGCGTCACCCCGCGGCTGACACCGCGTGAAGTCAGCGAAATGCCGCATTGCGTGGCGCCTGCCAGGCCCGCCGTGATGCCGTTGACCAGCTCCACCTCGATGCCATGCCCCTGCAGCCATAGCGCCTCCTCACCTCCGCGACCAAAAATGCACGGGTCACCGCCCTTGAGCCGTACCACGCAACGCCCTTGTCGAGCATGGCGCAACATCAGGCGCTGGATGAACGCCTGTGGTGTGGAGCGGCAGCCGCCGCGCTTGCCCACGGCAATCACCCGGGCCTGGGGGCAATGCTCCAGTACTGCCGGGTTGACCAAGTCGTCGATCATCACCACGGCGGCTTGCTGCAGGGCACGCACGGCCTTGAGGGTGAGCAGTTCAGGGTCACCAGGGCCAGCACCCACCAGCCAGACTTTTGCATTCATCGGGTATTCCTCATCGGCAGGGTGCACTCAGCCTTTTAGCAGGCTGAGTAGCAAAATCAGGTTGAACAGCAAAGACAGCAGGGCCAGCGTGCGCCATACCTTCAGCGGCTCGCGCTCCAGCAGTGGCCGTGGCCGGCTGGGCAGCTCCTGGCGGTCGCCGCGTTCAAGCAGCAGCAACCAGTGTTCGGCCGTTTCGAAGCGTTGCGCCGGGTCGGCGGCCACCGCCTGCTGCAGGTTGTGCTGCAGCCATTCCGGCAGGTCGGGGCGGTAGCGTGCGGCGTTGACTGGCTGGGCGAAGCGCGGGCGCTGGAAGGCTTCCACCTCGCCATACGGGTAGTGCCCGGTCAGCAGGTGGTACAGCGTCACGCCCACGGCATACAGGTCTTGGCGCGGGCTGGGCGGCTGGCCATCGAACGCTTCCGGGGCAATGTACGAGGGTGTGCCGGGCACGTCGTGCAGCGGGTCTTCGGACAGGCCTGGGCAGTAGGCCAGGCCGAAATCCAGCAGGCGCAGCTGGCCATCATTGCCCAGGTGCAGGTTGTCCGCTTTGATATCGCGGTGCAGCAGGTTGCGCCGGTGCAACACACCGACCGCCTGCAGCAGTTGCCGGGCCATTTCCAGCCACTGTGGCAAGGGCAGCGGGCCGTGTTCGGCCAGCAGCGTTGCAAGGGTCTGGCCGGGGTATTCGCGCATCACGTAGTACAGGTGTTGGCGCTGGCTGGCTGCATGCAGCTCGGGGAAATGTCGGCCAGCGACCCGGCGCAGGAACCATTCTTCCAGCAACAGCCCTTGCGCCGCCTTCGGCTCCTGCTCGCGTGCGCCAGGCAGGGTCTTGAGCAGCCAGGCTTGACCTTGGCCGTCGCGCATCCGGTACAGCAGCGACTGGCGGCTGTGCGACAGCAGCTGTTCGGTAAGCCAGCCATCGATCACCTGGCCTTCGCGCAGTGGGCCGGGTAACGGCCATTGCTGCAGCTGTGCCAGGGTGTCACCGAGGTTGGCCGTGCCCAGTTGCTCCACCTGCACCAGCAAGGCGCTGGCGTTGTCCTGGCTGCCATTGAGGTGCGCGCTGGCAACCAGCGTGTCGACGGCCAATTGCAGGTCGGGCTGTTCACGCAGCACCGCCTGGATGTGCTGGTCGCCCAGGCTGGCCCAGACTCCGTCGCTGAGTAGCAGAAAGCACTCACCTGCCTGCAGCTCGCCCTCCAGGTAATCCACCAGCAGGTGCTGGTCCAGGCCCAGCGCGCGTTTCAGCACATGCTGCATGCCAGGCTGGTCCCACACATGGTCTTCGCTCAGGCACTGCAGGTGCCCGGCGTGCCAGCGGTACACACGGCAGTCGCCGACATGCGCCAGGGTGAAGCGCCGGCCCCGCAGCACCAGTGCGCTGAGGGTGGTCAACAATGGCTGGCCGCTGCCTTGAGCGCGCAGCCAGCGGTTCTGTGCCAGCAGCAGCCGGTCGAGGGCCTGGGCCACGCTCCAGGTGGCAGGGGTGGCGTAGTAGTCCAGGGCCAGCGCCTGCAAGCTGGCCCGTGCCGCCAGGCCACCATCGGCGCATTGGCTGACGCCGTCGGCGAGGGCGAACAGGTAGCCCTTGCTGGCGGCCAGCTCTGGCGCCGGGGTAACCAGGCGCAGGGCGTCCTGGTTTTCCGCGCGCGGCCCGGTGGCGCTGGCCTGGGCAAAGCTCAGTTGCAGGCTCATGGGCGTGCCTCAGACCCGCGCTGCAGTGACTGCAGCCGAGCCCCAGGTGGTGCGCCAGCGCTGTTTCACGCCGTGCAGGCCAAACCAGGCAAGCAGGCCCAGGCTGGCGAACAGCCACAGCCCCAGCTGGTAGTCGCCAGTGTGCTGCTTGATGGTGCCAAGCCCTGCCGCCAGCAAGAAGCCGCCGATACCGCCGGCCATGCCGATCAGCCCGGTCATCACGCCGATTTCCTGGCGAAAGCGTTGTGGCACCAGTTGGAACACCGCGCCGTTGCCAGCGCCCAGGCCAAGCATGGCGCTGATGAACAGCGCCAGTGCGGCAGCCGCAGAAGGCAGGTTGAACCCGACTGCGGCAATGCAGATGGCGGCAACGCTGTACATGCCCAGCAGGGTGCGGATGCCGCCGAAGCGGTCGGCCAGGGCGCCGCCGAGGGGGCGCATCAGGCTGCCGGCGAATACGCAGGCCGCGGTGTAGTAGCCGGCGGTGACCGGGCTCAGGCCGTATTGGTCGCTGAAGTAGCCAGGCAGGGCGCTGGCCAGGCCAATGAAGCCGCCGAAGGTGACGCTGTAGAAGAACATGAACCACCAGCTGTCACGGTCGCCGAGGGCCTTGAGGTAGTCCGCCATTGCTTTGGGCTTGGGGCGCTCTGGGGCGTTGCGTGCCAACAGGGCGAACACTACCAGCGCCAGCGTCAACGGAATCAGCGCAAAGCCGAACACATTGTTCCAGCCAAAGCCGGCGGCCAGCGCCGGGGCCAGCAGGGCGGCGAACACCGTGCCGGAATTGCCGGCGCCAGCAATGCCCATGGCCTTGCCCTGGTGTTGCGGCGGGTACCACTGCGACGCCAGCGGCAGCGACACGGCGAACGAAGCGCCGGCAAAGCCGAGGAACAAGCCCAGCAGCAGCACCTGTTCATAGCTGTGTACGCCGAAGTGCCAGGCCGCCGCCAGCGCGACGACGACCACCACCTGGCCGATCAGCCCTGCGGTCTTGGGTGACAGGCGGTCGACCAGCACGCCCATGGCAAAGCGCAGGATCGCCCCGGACAGGATCGGCATGGCTACCATCAGGCCCCGTTGTTGTGCACTGAGTTGCAGGTCACCGGCAATCTGCACCGCCATCGGGCCCAGCAGGTACCAGACCATGAAGCTCAGGTCGAAGTACAGGAACGCAGCGAACAGCGTGGGCACATGCCCGGATTTCCAGAAGCTGGTACTCATCGAACACCTCACTCGGCAAAGCAACGGAACGAAAAAGACGCCGCTACCCGCTCCACTAAGGTGGAGGGGAGAGCGACGTCTTTGTCGGGATTTAAGTGGGGCAACCGCCGTTGGCTACCGGTGCTGTTTGCTGAGCAAGAGATGGGCCAACTTTCTGAAGGCCATGCTGCCCCCTGTAGGAGCGGCCTTGCGTCGCGATGGGCTGCGCAGCAGCCCCAGATTTTCAGCTTTGCGGCAGAGATTGTTGGGGCTGCTGCGCAGCCCATCGCGACACAAGGCCGCTCCTACAGGGGATCGAGTACAGGTTGCGCGTGTGGTCTGTCAGCCGAGCATTTCGTGCATGGCAATGATCTGCTCTGCCACCTGAATCAGCTTCTGCTGCCGGCTCATGGCCTGGCGGCGCATCAGGGTGTAGGCCTGTTCTTCGTTGCAGTCTTTCATCTTCATCAGCAAACCCTTGGCCTGCTCGATGCGTTTGCGTTCGGCCAGTTGCTGGTCGCGTGCCAGCAGTTGCGCCTTCAGTGCCTGGTCACTTTCGAAGCGGGCCATGGCCACATCCAGAATCGGCTGTAGCCGGGCGGCATGGATGCCTTCGACAATATAGGCACTAACCCCCGCCTGGATCGCCTGGCGCATTACCCCAGGGTCATGTTCGTCAGTGAACAGCACGATGGGGCGCGGCTGGTCACGGCTGACCAGTACCACCTGTTCCATCACATCGCGGTCCGGTGAGTCGGTGTCGATCAGCACCACATCCGGGCGCACCGTTTCGACGCAGGCAGGCAGGTCGATGGTCAGGCCTGGGGCTTCGGTGACCTCGAAGCCGGCCTCTATCAACGCTGCCTTGAGGCGGCCGAGTTTGTTCTGGGTGTCGTCGATCAGCAGGATGCGCAACATGTTGGTCCCCCTCACGCGCCGACACGGGCATCGGGCAGGTCGCCCAGTGCGTGCAGGCTGAAACTGCGGGCATAGCTGTAGGGGGCGCTGCCGTCCCAGCGGGTACCGTCGATCAGCAGGCTGCTGCGCATCGGCAGCGAAGGGCAGGCCACGCCAAGGCTTTGCGCTGCCTCGCTGTACAGGGCCAGCTGCTGTACCTGGCGGGCCACGCCGAGGTAGTCGGGGTCTTCGCGCAGCAGGCCCCAGCGGCGGAACTGGGTCATGAACCACATGCCGTCGGACAGGTACGGCAGGTTGGCCCGGCCGTGGTCGAACAGGCGCAGGGCATGCCGGTCTTGCCAGTGGTTGCCCAGGCCATCCTGGTAGTTGCCAAGCAAGCGTGGCTCGATGCTCTCCAGCGGCGTGTCCAGATAGGCGCTGCCGCTAAGCAGTTGCGCGGTGCTGCGGCGGTTTTCCGGGCTTTGTTCGATGAACCGGCTGGCGGCGAGGATTGCCTTGATCAGGGCGCGGGCGCTGTTGGGGTACTGTTCGGCGAAGGCGCGGGCACAGGCCAGGACTTTTTCCGGGTGGTCCGGCCAGATCGACTGGCTGGTGGCAAGGGTGAAGCCTTGGCCCTTGGCAACCGCATCGGCGGCCCAGGGCTCGCCCACGCAAAAGCCGTCGATGCGCCCGGCCTGGATATGTGCGGCCATTTGTGCCGGTGGCACCACCACGCTGTCGACGTCGCGCAGTGGGTGGATGCCCTGGCTGGCCAGCCAGTAATACAGCCACATGGCGTGAGTGCCGGTGGGGAAGGTCTGGGCGAAGGTCAGGCGCGCGCCATGTTGGTGCACCAGCCGCGCCAATGCTTCAGGGTTGGTCACGCCTTTGCGTTGCAGGGCAGGCGACAGGTTGATGGCCTGGGCGTTCTGGTTCAGCCCCATGAGCACCGCCATGTCACTGGCCGGTACGCCGCCAATGCCCAGATGCACGGCGTAGGCCAGGCCATACAGGCAGTGCGCGGCGTCCAGTTCGCCGCTGACCAGCTTGTCGCGCAGCCCCGCCCAGGAGCCCTGGCGCTTGAGGTTGAGGGTAAGGCCGTGCTGCTGGGCGAAACCCTGGGTGGCCGCGACCACCACCGAGGCGCAGTCGGTCAGGGCCATGTAGCCGATGTTCAGGCTGTGTTTCTCGGGCGCATCGCTGCCGTTGACCCAGGCCAGGGGCGTTACTCGGGGTACAGTATTCACAAGGTTCCTCGCCTGTACTGATTAGGCTGTGAGCCAAACCGGTGCAACCGATGTGCCAGGGCTGCAGTGGCCCCATGATTTGCTGTCCTGCCAGCGCCACGGTGGCTATAATCGCCCCCTCACTTACCCCGAGCCTTGCCTGCCCATGTATACCCTGGCCCGCCAGCTGCTGTTCAAGCTTTCTCCGGAAACTTCCCACGACCTGTCCCTGGACCTGATCGGTGCCGGTGGCCGCCTTGGCCTCAACGGCATGCTGTGCAAGCAGCCGGCGGCCTTGCCGGTTTCGGTCATGGGCTTGAACTTCGCCAACCCGGTGGGCCTGGCTGCCGGCCTGGACAAGAACGGCGCGGCCATCGACGGTTTTGCCCAGCTGGGCTTCGGCTTTGTCGAGATCGGCACCGTCACCCCGCGCCCGCAGCCGGGCAACCCCAAGCCACGGCTGTTCCGGCTACCGGAGGCCACGGCCATCATCAACCGCATGGGCTTCAACAACCTGGGTGTCGATAACCTGCTCGACCGGGTACGAGCCTCGCGCTACAGCGGCGTGCTGGGCATCAACATCGGCAAGAACTTCGACACCCCGGTCGAGCGTGCCGTCGATGACTACCTGATCTGCCTGGACAAGGTGTACACCGCCGCCAGCTACATCACCGTCAACGTCAGCTCGCCAAACACCCCGGGTCTGCGCAGCCTGCAGTTTGGTGATTCGCTCAAGCAGTTGCTCGATGCCCTGGCCGTGCGCCGTGAGCAGCTGGCTGCGACCCATGGCAAGCGCGTGCCGCTGGCCATCAAGATTGCCCCGGACATGAGCGACGAAGAAACCGCACTGGTGGCAGCCGCGCTGATGGAATCGGGTATGGATGCGGTAATCGCTACCAACACCACGCTGGGGCGTGAAGGTGTCGAGGGGCTGCCGTACGGTGGCGAGGCGGGTGGCCTGTCCGGCGCGCCGGTGCTGGAAAAGAGCACCCACATCGTCAAGGTGCTGGCAGGCGAGCTGGGCGGCAAGTTGCCAATCATTGCTGCCGGTGGCATTACCGAAGGCCGTCACGCTGCCGAGAAGATCGCCGCCGGGGCGAGCCTGGTGCAGATCTACTCGGGCTTCATTTACAAGGGGCCGGCACTGATTCGCGAGGCGGTGGACGCTATCGCGGCAATGCCACGGGTTTGATCGGCAGGCAAAAAAAGGGCCCCTTCAAGGGGCCCCTGGGCCTTCGCCCGCCGCCCGGATGGGGCGTGCATGGTAAATCGAATTCAGTGTCCTCGATCAGCCAACGGCGTGATTTTCGTTGAGTCTATGGATGCCAGCGGTGCCAGTCATTCCGTCCCAGTTATCACCGCGACCTTCGCGCCAGCCGTTGATCCAGGCTTGGCGAACAGAAGGAAGATTGAAAGGGCAAAGTTCGCGGGATTTGCCGGTGACCCCGTATTGGTAGCCACGTGAATATGCTCTTTCCAACGGATCACGCTTAAGTCTTCTCATAGGGTGTTGCCCTCACTTGTTGACTGTAATGTCCCGTCGGCCTCACTGAGGCCGGGCAGAGTCGTTCTGCCGGTTTGCGCTCGCTGCCGGCGTGGCGAGCTGAAAGTGCCGCCTCGTTGCGAAGCGGCCTGAGACCAGTTCTAACGAATGCGAGTCACGGTGTGAATGATCGATTTGTCATAAGCACGTAACGTTTCATAGGGTCAGGGGATAAGTAAATAAATGCGACTTAACCTTATTTGAGGTTTGGCCCGCTATGATCAGGGTTTGCTGATCATTGACGTCATTTCGCCAGCGCTGCTCGCGGGTGACAGAAATAATTTTAAATGCGACGAAGGGTCACACCGGCCCCGGCGTCGTCAGAATTTTTTGTACTGCCTGATGATCTAAGCTGTCTTTGCCACTGGGCCGAGCACGGATCGGTCAGGCGGCCCGGCCCTTCGCAGCACGCTTATGTGCCGCAAATGGCCACCCGCACGCCTGCTGGAAAGGCATGCGGGCAAACTTCGCGGGGCGATGCGTCGCCTCGTCAGTCAAATAGCCCAAGGCTCTGGAATACTCATGTCGGACCGTTTCGAACTCTACCTCACCTGCCCTAAAGGCCTTGAAAGCCTGCTTGCCGAGGAGGCCAAGGGCCTTGGCCTTGACGAGGTGCGTGAGCACACCTCGGCCATCCGCGGCGCTGCCGACATGGAAACCGCCTACCGCCTGTGCGTATGGTCGCGCCTGGCCAACCGGGTGCTGCTGGTGCTCAAGCGCTTCACCATGAAGAATGCCGACGACCTTTACGACGGCGTCAACGCGGTTGACTGGGCCGACCACCTGGCAGCCGACGGCACCCTGGCGGTGGAGTTCAGCGGCCATGGCTCGGGCATCGACAACACCCACTTCGGTGCGCTGAAGGTCAAGGATGCGATCGTCGACAAGCTGCGCAACCGCGAAGGCCTGCGCCCGTCGGTGGAAAAGATCGACCCTGACGTGCGTGTGCACCTGCGCCTGGACCGTGGCGAGGCCATTCTTTCCCTCGACCTGTCCGGCCACAGCCTGCACCAGCGCGGCTATCGCCTGCAGCAAGGTGCTGCGCCGCTGAAGGAAAACCTGGCGGCAGCAGTGCTGATCCGCTCGGGCTGGCCGCGCATTGCCGCCGAAGGTGGCGCACTGGCCGACCCGATGTGCGGTGTGGGTACCTTCCTGGTAGAAGCGGCGATGATCGCTGCCGATATCGCGCCTAACCTCAAGCGTGAGCGTTGGGGCTTCACTGCCTGGCTCGGCCACGTGCCGGCGCTGTGGCGCAAGGTGCACGACGAGGCGCAGGCGCGTGCGCAGGCCGGCCTGGCCAAGCCACCGCTGTGGATCCGTGGCTATGAGGCCGACCCGCGGCTGATCCAGCCGGGCCGCAACAACGTCGAGCGCGCCGGCCTGGGCGATTGGGTGAAAATCTATCAGGGCGAGGTCAGTACCTTCGAGCCACGCCCGGACCAGAACCAGAAAGGCCTGGTCATCAGCAACCCGCCCTATGGCGAGCGCCTGGGTGACGAAGCCAGCCTGTTGTACCTCTACCAGAACCTGGGCGAGCGCCTGCGCCAGGCCTGCATGGGCTGGGAGGCGGCGGTGTTCACTGGCGCGCCGCAGTTGGGCAAGCGCATGGGTATTCGCAGCCACAAGCAGTACGCGTTCTGGAACGGCGCCTTGCCGTGCAAGCTGCTGCTGTTCAAGGTGCAGCCCGACCAGTTCGTGACGGGTGAGCGCCGCGAAGCGCAGGCTGACAACGCCGAAATCCGTGAGCAAGCGCCGGTAGCCAGTGAGCCGGCGCGCCTGTCGGAAGGGGCGCAGATGTTTGCCAACCGCCTGCAGAAGAACCTCAAGCAACTGGGCAAGTGGGCCCGCCGCGAGCAGGTTGACTGCTACCGCCTGTACGATGCCGACATGCCCGAGTACGCCCTGGCGGTCGACCTGTACCACGACTGGGTGCATGTGCAGGAGTACGCCGCGCCACGTTCGATCGACCCGGAGAAGGCCCAGTCGCGCCTGCTCGATGCCTTGGCGGCTATCCCCCAGGCACTTGGCATTTCGCCGCAGCGCGTGGTGCTCAAGCGCCGCGAGCGGCAGAGTGGTACCCGCCAGTACGAGCGCCAGGCCACCGAGGGCCGCTTCCAGGAAGTGAACGAAGGTGGCGTCAAGCTGCTGGTCAACCTCACCGACTACCTGGACACCGGGCTGTTCCTTGACCACCGCCCCATGCGCATGCGCATCCAGCGCGAGGCTGCCGGCAAGCGTTTCCTCAACCTGTTCTGCTACACCGCCACGGCTTCGGTGCATGCGGCCAAGGGCGGCGCACGCAGCACTACCAGTGTCGACCTGTCGAAAACCTACCTCGACTGGGCACGGCGCAACCTGGCGCTCAATGGCTTCTCCGAGCGCAACCGCCTGGAGCAGGGCGATGTGATGGCGTGGCTGGAAGCTAACCGCGAAAGCTACGACCTGATCTTCATCGACCCGCCAACCTTCTCCAACTCCAAGCGCATGGAAGGCGTGTTCGACGTGCAGCGTGACCACGTGCAGCTGCTGGACCTGGCCATGGCTCGCCTGGCGCCGGATGGCGTGTTGTACTTCTCCAACAACTTCCGCAAGTTCCAGCTCGACGAGCACCTGATGGCGCGCTATGCCGTGGAGGAAATCACCGCCCAGACGCTGGACCCGGACTTTGCCCGTAACAACCGGATCCACCGCGCCTGGCGCCTGCAATTGCGTTGAGCCGACGAGGTACATTGCGCGGCTAATGGCCAATAGCTATAAATGAGGGCAGGGCAAGATAATCCGCAGGACGCTGACGTGACGAGATGGGTGTATGTCAAAGTGTGGCGTGCGTGCGCGGTTATCTGGCCTGTGCACAGAAGCGGTGTCCGCCTGGGCGCTGGCGCTGGTGGCTTTGGTGGCGGGCGGCCTGTTGACGGCCGCCTTGGCGCTTGCCGCGCAGACGTTCTACAAGCAGCAGTTGCGCCAGCGTTTCGAGTTGCTGGCCAGCGAGCGTTTCAGCCGCATTGCCGAGCGTTTTGATGAACAGCAGCAGCGCCTGGACGGCCTGCGGCGATTCTTCAGCTTTTCCAACGAAGTCACCCCGCTCGAATTTGACGGTTACGCCCGGCCGTTGCTGCAGCGCACCCTGGCCTACGCTTGGGCGCCCCGCGTCGAAGCCGCGCAACGCGCCGAGTTCGAGCGCCATGCCAGTGAGCATTCAGGCCCGGGCTATGTGATCCGTGACCAGGATGCACAAGGCCAGTGGCGCCCCGCGCCGCTGCGCGACCATTACTTCCCTGTGCTGTATACCCAATCTGGTGAAATGCCAGGGCTGCCCTATGGGCTGGACCTTGCCGGCCAGGCTGCATCCCAGGCTGCCCTGGCACGGGCACTCGGGCCTGGCAGCATGGCGGTGTCCGAACCCCTGGCCATGTACGAGATCCCTTCATACGCGCGTGGCTTGCTGCTGGTGGCGCCGGTGTTTTCCGATGCTAATCCGCATGGCGCAGCAGTAGGCTATGTGACGGCCTTGCTGAGCATGCGCGAGCTGGTCAGTGATGGGCGGCCAGTGGCGGCGGATGACAACCTGGTGGTGCGTATCGTTGATCCCTCCGGGTTGCAGGGGCCGGAAGTGATGTTCGACTCGCTGAACCAGGTCGCCCCCTTGTCGCTGGCCAGCAACCAGGTGTTGCACCTGGCCGACCACAACTTCCAGTTGAGCATCCTGCCGAGCCTGGCCTTCGTGCAGGCTAATCGTTCGTCGGCAGTGCTGGCGGTCGTGCTGCTGGGTGGGTTGTTGAGCCTGCTGCTCAGCGCCTTGCTGTACAGCCTGTTCAGCCAGCGCCAGCGCGCCCTGGCGCTGGTCGAGCAGCGCACCGTCGAGCTGCGGGTCAGCGAACAGTCGCTGCGAGGCACCCACAACCAGCTACGCAGCGTGCTGGACGCGGCGACCCAGGTGGCAATCATTGCCACCAACCTCAAGGGTGTGGTCAGTACCTTCAATGCCGGTGCAGAGCGTATGTTCGGTTACCCGGCCAGCCAGGCGATCGGCCAGTTGCACCTTGAACACCTGGTGCTGCCCGAAGAACTGAGCCTGCGCGCTCATGCGCTGAGCCTGCGCTATGGCCGCCCGATTGCCGGTGGCCAGGCCATGTTCGCCGAAACGGTTCAAGCGCATGGCGCCGAGCCTGGGGAGTGGACCTTGTTGCGCGCCGATGGCAGCCAGCTGGTCGCCAACATGCTGGTTACCGCCATGCTGGATGAACAGGGTTTGTGGGTTGGCTACCTGGCCATCTGCATTGATGTCACGGAGCGGCGTCGGGTACACGAGGCGCTGGCAGCGCGCGACCGGCTGCTGGAAAAACTCAGTGCCGAGGTGCCGGGCGGTATCTACCAGTATCGTCTGGATGCCAACGGGCATTCGTGCTTTCCCTATGCCAGCCAAGGCCTGTTCGATATCTACGAAGTCGACCTGCAGCAGTTGCGTGAGGATGCCACGCTGGTGTTCGAGCGCATCCACCCCGATGACCTGGACCGTGTGCGCCGCTCGGTGCGTTACTCGGCCGAGCACCTGGCGCCCTGGCGCGAGGAATACCGGGTGTGCCTGCCGCGAGCCGGGCTCCGCTGGGTGCGGGGCGAAGCGACGCCGGAGGTGGGGGAGCAAGGCTGTACCCTGTGGCATGGTTACCTGACGGATATCTCCGACCTCAAGGGCGTGGAGGAGGAATTGAGGGCGTTGTCGGTGACCGACTCGCTGACGGGTATCCATAACCGCCGCTACTTCCAGGAGCGGCTCAAGGTTGAACTGGAACGCGCCCAGCGCGACGGCCTGGCGTTGGCCGTGATCATGCTGGACATCGATCACTTCAAATGCATTAACGACCGTTTCGGTCATGCCATGGGCGACCGTGTGCTGCGCAGCTTGTGCCAGCGTATTGGCCAGCGTTTGCGGCGTACCGATGTGTTTTGCCGGCTGGGCGGGGAAGAATTCATGGTGCTGTGCCCGGGCAGTGATGCCGAGCAGGCGCGGCTGCTGGCGCTTGAGTTGTGGCAAGGGGTGCGCATGGTGCCGGTCGAGGGTGTGGGCAGGGTGACCGCCAGTTTCGGCGTCGCGGGTTGGCGGCCGGGTGAAGGGGCCGATACCTTGCTGTTACGCGCAGATGCGGGGGTGTATGCGGCCAAGCAGGCCGGGCGGGACCGGGTGGAGGGGGAGTCGGCCTGTTAGCTGCCAGTTGTCTGTGCCGGCCCTTTCGCGGCTAAAGCCGCTCCCACAGGTACTGCACAGGCCTCAAGTGCTGTGAAGATCCTGTGGGAGCGGCTTTAGCCGCGAAAGGGCCGGTACGGACCAGCCAATCAGTTGGCCGCGGTGCTACCGGCCAGCTTCGGCTGACGGTACAGGTCGAGCAGGACCTGGTCGAGCACTTGCGAAGCACCCCACGGTTTCGGGTCGTTGAGAATCGCCGCCACCGCCCAGGTGTGGCCGTTGCTGTCGCGGCTGAAGCCGGCAATCGCCCGCACGGTATTCAGCGTGCCGGTCTTGATGTGCCCCTCACCGGTCATGGCGGTGCGCTTCAGGCGCTTGCGCATGGTGCCGTCCATGCCTACCAGCGGCATCGAACTCATGAACTCGGCAGCGTAGGGGCTCTTCCAGGCAGCCTGTAGCATCTGGGCCATTTCCCGGGTGCTGACCCGCTCGGCACGCGACAGGCCAGAGCCGTTCTCCATCACCAGGTGCGGCGCGGTAATGCCCTTTTTCGCCAACCATTGGCGCACTACGCGCTGCGCGGCGCGGGCATCGTCGCCGTCGGCATCGGTGCGGAACTGCGCGCCAAGGCTCAGGAACAGCTGCTGGGCCATGGTGTTGTTGCTGTATTTGTTGATGTCGCGGATCACTTCCACCAGGTCTGGCGAGAAGGCGCGCGCCAGCAGGCGCGCACTCTTGGGCACGTTCTCGATGCGGTCGCCACCCTGGATGCTGCCACCCAGCTCGGTCCAGATCGCGCGCACGGCACCGGCGGCGTAGGTTGCGTGGTCGAGCAGCGACAGGTAGGTCTGCGAGTTGCAGCCGTCACCCAGCTGGCCGCTAACGGTTACGCTGATGCCATCGGCCTGGGGCACCGGGTTGTAGCGCACATCGCCTGTGCACTGCTTCGAAGCCACCGCCTTGACCTGGTTGTCGATACGGATGCTGGCAATCGGTGGCTCGACCGCGACGGTGACTTTGCCCCCATCGTTGCGGGCCACGAAGCGCAGGGCCTTGAGGTTGACCAGCAGCGAATCGGGCTTGACCAGGAACGGCTTGTTTTCATCGCCGCCGTCATCGTTGAACTGCGGCAGGTTGGGTTGCACGAAGTGGCTGCGGTCCAGCACCAGGTCACCGGTGATGGTGCGCACGCCATTGGCGCGCAGGTCACGCATCAGCAGCCACAGCTTTTCCATGTTCAGCTTCGGGTCGCCGCCCCCTTTGAGGTACAGGTTGCCATTGAGCACGCCGTTGCTCAGGGTGCCATCGGTATAGAACTCGGTTTTCCACTGAAAGGTGGGGCCGAGCAGCTCGAGGGCAGCATAGGTAGTGACCAGTTTCATGGTCGACGCCGGGTTTACCGAAACATCGGCATTGAACACGGTCGGCGTGCCGGGGCCGTCCAGCGGCAGCATTACCAGCGACAGGGCTGTGTCTTGCAGTTTGTTGGCCTTGAGCGCCTGCTGCACTTTGGCGGGCAGGGTGGTATTGACGGCGGCGGCCTGGCTGGGCAATGCGAGTGGCAACAGCAGGCTTGCAAGAACGAAGGGACGAAGCGTTTTGATCATAATGGATAAATACCCTGCGGCGAGGGAAAAGGGCATTGGGGCGGTAAGAGATGATGGCCCCACGACGAAAGAGTCCGCATTATGCCCCAAGCGTAGCGACGATGCGCCACGTTCGACGGAAAAGCACCGCCAATAAAAAAGGCCACCCGCAAGGGCAGCCTTTTCAGCGATCAAGCCAGGCAGGTATCACTCAGCCTTGTTGATCGGCTTTTCCGGGTACCAGGCGTCCAGCAGCGGGCTGACTTCGATCTTGGTCAGTTCGCTACGGCCCTTCAGCCAGGTTTCAACGGCAGCGCGCTGTTCTTCGCTGGCCGAGCCGCGTTTGGCCGAGCACACCAGGCCGTAATCGTCACCGCCTACATAGTTCAGGCCGTTGGCGTCCATCGCTTCTTCCAGGAACGCATCGAGGAAAGCATCGATTGCCTGGTCATCCAGATCTTCCTTGAATTCCAGGTTCAGCTCGAAGCCCAATTCCTGAAACTCGTCGACACACAGCTTTTTGCGCAGACGACGGGAGCGGTTTGTGGCCATGAAACAATCCTCTTAGGTAATAACGCCGCGCAGTCTACCAGTTAACACGTCTGGCTGCCTGCCTGAGTGCACGCGTCGGTGGCCAGTTCCTTGGCCAGAGCCCGTTCTACACGGCACATGTGCCGCGCCAGTGCCTGGCGCCGCAGGCGCAACTGGTGGGTGGGCAGGCCGCGGGCCTCCAGCGCCTCGCAGGCCTGCATCAGGTCGGGGGCTTCCAGCATGCGGGCGGCACTCAGCACCTTGTGGGCCTGCTCGGCAATGGCGTCGCTGTCATGCTCCGGATGCAGCGCCATCAAGCTGGCCAGGTCGGCCTGCAGGCTTTGCTGCAAGGCCTGCAGGAAGCGCTGGCGGTCGGCGGGGTCATGCCCGACCACTGCCGCCAGGCCGTCCAGATGGTAAAGCGTGCGCCGGGGCTTTTGCTGGCGGCGCGGGCGAATGCTCGCCAGGCGCTGGCTGAGGGTACCCAGGCTGATCGGCTTGAGCAGGCAGTCGTCCATACCGGCGCTCAGGCACTGGCGGCGCACCTCTGGCTGTGCGTTGGCGGTGTAGCCGAGAATGGTGCAGCGCAGCCGCTTGCCATGGCGCTCTTCGGCCCGGACGGCGGTCGCCAGTTGGTATCCGTTCATGTGCGGCATGTTGCAGTCGAGCACCAGCACATCAAAGTCGCCTGCGCGCCAGGTGGCCAGGCCTTCGCGGCCATCGCGGGCGCTGGCGTGCTGTAGGCCCAGGTAGCCGAGCTGCTGCGCCATCAGTTGCAGATTGGCCGGGTGGTCGTCGATCACCAGCACGTTCAGCCGCCGGTCAGGCACCTCGAGGTGTTCGAACTGCGGCGCTGGGAGTGGAGCGGCGTCAATCCGCTGCAGCGGCATCTTCAGGCGCACCTGGGTGCCAACGTCTTCCAGGCTCTTGATGGTCAGGCTGCCGCCCATCATTTCGCACAGGCTGCGGCAGATGGCCAGGCCCAGCCCGGTACCCGCGCGGGCGCCCTGGCTATGCGGGTTGGCCTGGATGAACGGATTGAACAGGCGTTGCAGGTCGTCGGCATGGATGCCGATGCCACTGTCGCGTACTTCCAGTTCCAGCACTGCAGGCATGGTGTTGCCGTTATCCAGCAGGCCGACGCAGATGCGAACCTGGCCATGCTCGGTGAACTTGATGGCGTTGCTCACCAGGTTGGACAACACCTGTTTGAAACGCAGGGGGTCGAGCAATGCGCGGCAGCGCGCGGCCGGTGCAATCATTACCTCCAGGGCCAGGCCTTTCTGGCGCGCCTGCCCTTCGAAAATACGCCCTACCGATTCGACCAGTGCTGCAAGGTCGACGGCCTCCGGGGCCAGGGACAAGTGCCCGGACTCGATGCGCGCGATGTCGAGAATATCGCCGATCAGGCCCAGCAGGTCCTTGGCTGAATGGTGGGCCAGCTCCAGTGCGCTGCGGTCCACCCGGCCCTGGTCGGCGCGCTTGACTGCCAGTTCGAGCATGCCGATGACGGCATTCATCGGGGTGCGGATTTCATGGCTGATGGTGGCCAGGAAGGTGCTCTTGGCGCGGTTGGCATCGTCGGCCTGCTGCTTGGCCTGACGCAGCTCCATGACCAACTGGCGGCGCTCGCTGATGTTGATCCAGCCGCCGATGATGCCCTGCACTTCGCCCAGCGAGTCGCGGTACGGCAGTATCCAGTGATAGATGGTCATTTCGCGGCCCTTGATCCGCAGTGGCCGGTCCATGATCAACGGCGAGCCTGCGGCCATGACCTTCAGGTAGTCGGCCTGGATCTGCCGAGTCTGCTCTTCGTCGGCAAACAGGCTGCCGTCCAGCTGTTTGCCGATGACATCGTCGGAGCGGGCCTGCACAGCTTCCAGGTAGCTGTAGTTGCAGCTTTGCAGGCAGCCCTCGCGGTCACGCACGTACATGGGGTGGGGCGTGCCGTTGAGCAGGGCACGCATGAACGCCAGTTGGTCGTTCAGTGCCCGTTCGGCGCGCTGGCGCTGGCGGATCTGCAGGCGCAGGCGGGCGTTCCAGAGCAAGGCCAGCAACAGCAGTGCGACCATGCCCAGCACCACTTGTAGCGCAAGCTGGCTGTAGTCTTTGCCGTTGCCATCGTCGTGCTGGCCGAAGCCGCGCCAGCGGTTGTTGATCACCCCCAGCTCTTCGGGCGAGATGCTCAGCAACGCCTTGTCGAGGATCGACAGCATTGCCTGTGACGGGGTGCTGGTGGCCATGGCGAAGTTGGCGGGCTCGCTGCCGACCGTGGTGCGGATGACCAGCCCGGGGTTGCTGGCCAAGGCATGGTTGGCGTCGATCAACGTGGTGATCACTGCGTCCACCGCACCGCTGTTGAGCAATGCCATGGCATAGAACGCGCTTTCGGTCTCGACCCAGCCGATGTTCGGATAGTGCCGCGACAGCATGGCGTCCATGGCGCTGTATCGGGTAATGGCCACGCGATGCCCCTGCAACTGCTCCAGTGTGCTCAGGGCCGTATCGTCCTTGCGGCCGACCAGCACGAAGGCGCTTTCCAGGTAGGGCCGGCTGACCTGCAGGCCTTCGGTCACCCCGCCAGTGGCCAGTGCGGCAATCACATCTGCGCGGCCATCCTTGAGGCGGGCGATCATGTCGGCGATGCCGCTGGCTCGCTGCACTTCAAAACGCAAGCCGGTGCGCAGGCTGATGAACTCCAGCAGGTCGGCGGTGATGCCGCGAAAATGCCCCGAGCCATCGAAATACGATAGCGGCGCAGCCGTATCATCGATCGTCACGCGCATTACCGGGTGATCTTGCAGCCATTGTTCCTCGGCGTCAGTCAGTTGCAGCTTGCGGTCGGTCAGCAGCAGGTCGCTGCCGGCGCTCCAGCGTTTGAAGATGCTGGCGCGCAGGCCCGGGGTCTGGCTGTCTAGCGCGGCGTTCACCAGTGCCAGCAGCTGCGTGTCCTGCTGGCGCAAGGCAAAGCCGAAGCCGACGGCCTCGTGCTGGCCGAAATCGGCCATGCGCAGGCGCGGCAGGTGGCTGCGGTTAAGCAGGTAGTGGGTGGAAATGGTGTCGCCGATGTACACGTCGGCCTGGCCGAACGCCACGGCGTTCAAGGCTTGGCTGGAGGAGCCAAAGGCCAGCACCTCGGCCATGGGATAGGTGCTGCGTACCTCCTGCTTGGGCAGGTAATGGTAAAGCATGCCCAGGCGCAGGCCGGCCAGGTCCATGTCGAGCGCCCGGCTTTCGTCTTCGCGTGTTACCAGCACCGGCTGGTCAACGGCATACGGGTGCGACAGCGCCAGGCCGTCGCTGGCCGCTTCGTAGCCATTGGCGCTGCCAAGCAGGTCGATATCACCATGCCTGAGCGCCTCTACTGCCGCCTGCCGGCTGGGGAAGCGCAGCACCCGCACAGGTAACTGCAGGGCCGCGCCGATCAGGCTCGCGTACTCGGCGGTAAGGCCCTGATAGTCGCGGCCGCCACTGGTGATGTCGAACGGCGGATAGTCCGGAGCCGACGTACCCAATACCAGTTCCTGACGGCCTTCGAGCCATTGCCGTTGTTCGGCCGTGAGCATGGGTTGGGTCGGCTTGGCCGATGACCGCGCCAGTAACGTGTAGGACGAGGCTTCGTGATAGGTGGCCTGCGCTACGCCGCTGAGCAGCAGCAGGGCGAGCAGCAGGCGAGCGATAGGGCGCGGCATGATCACCCTCAGACCAGCGCGTTGCGTTTGGCTATTTCGATCAGGTCAACCAGTGTACTGACCTGAAGTTTGTGCATGAGGCGCTTCTTGTAGGTGCTGACAGTCTTGCTGCTGAGGAACATGCCCTTGGCAATTTCCTTGTTGCTGCGGCCTTGGGCGAAGAGTTGCAGTACCATCAGTTCGCGGTCATTTACCTGGCGGAAAAGTTGCAGCTCGGTATCGGCTGCCTGGTTGTGTTTTATTGCCTGGCTGGGGAAATAGTTGTAGCCGGCCAGTACCGCCTTGATAGCACTGAGCAGTTCGCTCAGGTCTTCCTGCTTGCACACATAGCCTGCGGCGCCGGAGTGCATGCAACGCACGGCAAACAATGCGGGAGACTGGGCGGTCAATACCAGAACCTTCAATGGCAGGGCCATGGCCTGGAAGCGGGAAAGCACCTCCAGCCCGTCTAGCTTGGGGATGCTGATGTCGAGGATGACCAGGTCGGGAGCGGCTTCACGAATCATCTGCATGGCGTCCACGCCATTGTCCGACTCGCCGACAATCTTGTAATTCTGGTTTTCCAGCAACATACGGACGGCCAGGCGGATGACAGGATGGTCGTCGACAATAAATATGGAATGCATGTTCAACTTCCCTGCGGGCGATTGAGGGGGACAACCGGCACCTTATCGCAGTTGGAAGTCATCGGGCATGCGTGGAAGGGCGATTGGCCCCATATGGGAAATGGCTTACAGGATAAAACAAAACGGGCTACGAAATTTGTGTGATTGGCCCAATGTCAAAGCGTGATTGGTAACTTTTCATGGGCGTTTATACATGCTGTTTAATTGGCCATCAGTATATGTAGGAAGTTTCCTGCATTGCGCGGTGCAGCACTGGCTCAAGGCCCAGGGCTGCACCGGCGTGCTTCAGGTTGGGCTGGAGCGCCCGGTCATTTCCCGGGCCATTTCGCTGGCATAGCTGTCGGTCATCCCGGCGATGAAGTCGATCATGCGCAGGAAGGCGCTGTGCAGCGAGGCATGCGGGTCTGGGGCATTGTTGCCGATCAGGTCCAGTACCCGGCGGCTCTTGAACGACGGGGTGCGCCCGCCGTGCTGTTCGAGCGCTGCGCCACAAAAGGTATTGAGCAGAATCTCCAGGGTGGTGTAGGCGCCGATTTCGTGCAGGGTCTTGCGCTTGTCCTGGAAGATCTTGTTGCGTGCCATGTCCTTGGCCTGCAGCACGCAGCGCTTGGCCGGGCCGTGCATGTGCTCCACCAGGTCGCCCGCCAGGTGCCCGGCCAGCAATGCCTGCTGTTGCTCGACGAACGCGTGGGCGGCGGCGTTGGTCAGGTGCTCGATAGCTTTGCCACGCAGAATCGCCAGCTTGCGCCGACGGGAATCGCGCGGGCCGAGCTGGCGGTAGGTTTCTGGCAGGTCTTCGCCGACCAGGTCAAGCAGCAGCGCTTCGACTTCGGCGTATTCCAGCAACTCCATTTCCAGGCCGTCTTCCAGGTCGATCAGCGCATAGCAGATGTCATCGGCGGCCTCCATCAGGTACACCAGCGGGTGGCGCGCCCAGCGCTGCTCTTCCAGTTGCGGCATGCCCAGCTTACGGGCGATCTGTTCCAGCAGGTGCAGTTCGCTCTGGTAGCTGCCGAATTTGTGCTTCTTGTAGCCCAGGGCGTCGGCGTGGCGTGCGCTCCAGGGGTACTTGAGGTAAGTGCCGAGGGTGGCATAGGTCAGCCGGGTACCACCGTCGAACTGGTGATACTCCAGCTGGGTGAGTACGCGAAAGCCCTGGGCGTTGCCCTCGAAATTCAAAAAGTCTGCCCGCTGGTCGTCGCTCATGTCATCCAGCCAGCCACGCCCGGCGGCCTGCTGGAACCAGTGGCGGATGGCGTCCTCGCCGGAGTGGCCGAAGGGTGGGTTGCCGATGTCGTGGGCCAGGCAGGCTGACTGCACGATCATCCCCAGGTCGCTGGGGGCGCACCAGTCCGGCAGGTTGTCGCGCAGGGTTTCGCCGACGCGCATGCCCAGCGAGCGACCGACACAGCTGACTTCCAGCGAGTGGGTCAGGCGCGTGTGGATATGGTCGTTACTGGTAACCGGGTGCACCTGGGTCTTGCGCCCAAGGCGGCGGAAGGCGCCGGAGAAGATGATGCGGTCATGGTCTTTGTGGAAGGGGCTGCGCCCGAGTTCATCGGCGCTATAGAGGGCTTTACCCAGGCGTTCGCGGGTGAGCAGGGTGTGCCAGTCCAAGGCGCATTCTCCTGTGGATCGAAGGAAGCAGCATATCCTGTAGGAGCAGCCTTGTGCTGCGAAGAGGCCCGTTTGATCGATACACGTGTGTTGCCGGGCCGGCCTCTTCGCAGCACAAGGCTGCTCCTGCAAAGGAACGTGCAGTGTTCAGGGGCGGCGGTTGCCTTGCAGGTACAGGCGCACCAGCGGCAGCAGGCTGCCGCCCAGGCGCACCAGACGCGCCAGGTTACCGCTGCGCACGCCCTTGCCAGTGAGGAAACCCATCGCCACCACGGCACCAATCCCCCACAGAGGCGCATGCTTGATCCCCAGCCCTTCGTGCAGCGAGCTGCCCATGCCGCGCACGCGGCGCAGCGGCTCCATCAGTTGCCCGGACTCATGGCGGATTTCCTGGCGGTGCATTTCCATGCGCAGGCGCAGCAGTGCTTTGCGCAGTTCGCGCGGGTTACGGGTGTTTGGCAGTTGTGGCAGGCTCATGGCAACAGGCGCTCCCGGTCCTTGGCGAGTTCTTCGAGGGTGGCCCCGAATGGCGACGATTCGTCGAACACCGCTGCCTTCAGGCGCAACCCGCAGTACAGCGCGGCAAGGCCATAGAACACGCACAGGCCGATGATGCCGGCCAGGCGGTAGCTGTCCCACAGCAGCACCAGCAACAACCCGGAAAGGGCTGTGAGCAACAGCAGGGCGAACACCAAGGCGAGGCCTGCGAACAGCAGCAGGCGCAAGGTGCGGCCTTTTTGCTCCTGCAACTCGATGCCGAACAGTTCGATATGGCTGTGCAGCAGCCCCAGCGCAGCCGCGCCCAGGCGCTTGCCCGAGGCGCCGGCGCCGTTGGCGTCATTCTCCATGGGAACCCCTTAGCGCCGGTTGGCCAGCAGGCCGATCAACACGCCGACGCCGGCCGCGATGCCGATCGCCTGCCACGGGTTTTCCTGCACGTACTGCTCGGCGCTGCCCAGCGCAGCCTGGCCGCGTTGGCGCACCGAGTCCTGGGTCAGTTGCAGGGTTTCGCGGGCCTGGGTCAGGCGGTCGTGAATCTGTTCGCGCAATTCGTCGGCCTGGTCGCCGGCCAGGTTGGCAGTGTCGGCCAGCAACCTCTCGGTGTCGCGTACCAACGCCTGGAAGTCAGCCATCAGAATCTCTTGTGCAGTCTTTGCCGATTTGCTGGCCATGGGCCTCTCCCTGTCGATGAGTGATGGTAGTTCGAGTAATAGCACGCGCCGAAGGTTCAAGTGCCGGTGCTGGTATGGGCCTTGCTAAGGCATTGCCACGTTGCGGGGCGCCGCTGGCAGCTGTTGCGCCGATTCAGGGCGCTAGCGCAGCGGGTACCGATAAACCTTAACCCAATCCACGACAAACCCAAGAAAAAACCACGCAGGCTCCGACCCGGTCACCCAAACAGGGCAGGGGGCTGGCACCGATTTGGTGCAGGGATGCAGGTTCTTGAACTGTCCTGGTGCCTTTTCAGCAGGTCTGCCTATTTCATGGAAAACATGCACAGCGCAATGGACTCCCTGGTCCACGGTTCCAACACTCTGTTCATTCTCATGGGCGCCATTCTGGTGCTGGCCATGCATGCCGGCTTCGCGTTCCTTGAGGTGGGCACGGTACGCCACAAGAACCAGGTCAACGCCTTGTCCAAGATCCTCAGCGACTTTGCCATCTCGGCGCTGGTGTATTTCTTTATCGGTTACTGGATAGCCTACGGTGTCCATTTCTTCCAGCCGGCAGCGGCGCTGGCAGTTGACCATGGCTATGCGCTGGTCAAGTGCTTCTTTCTGCTGACGTTCGCTGCGGCGATCCCGGCGATCATCTCTGGGGGCATCGCCGAGCGCGCGCGTTTTGTGCCGCAATTGTGTGCCACGGCGTTGATCGTGGCGTTTATCTACCCATTCTTCGAGGGTGTGGTGTGGAATGGCAACCTGGGGCTGCAAGCCTGGTTGCAGGCCCGCTTCGGTGCGCCTTTCCACGATTTTGCAGGCTCGGTGGTGGTGCATGCCATGGGCGGCTGGCTAGCCCTGGCGGCGGTGTTGCTGCTGGGCGCGCGCCGTGGGCGCTACCGCGA
Source organism: Pseudomonas putida S13.1.2 (assembly GCF_000498395.2). Classification (NCBI taxonomy): domain Bacteria; kingdom Pseudomonadati; phylum Pseudomonadota; class Gammaproteobacteria; order Pseudomonadales; family Pseudomonadaceae; genus Pseudomonas; species Pseudomonas putida. The sequence continues at coordinate 3,223,268 of NZ_CP010979.1, read as the reverse complement.
CGGCCGTCTGGTGGCGTTTGCGCCGTCGAGCATTCCCTTTCTGGCGTTGGGGTCGTGGATTCTGATCATCGGCTGGTTCGGCTTCAACGTGATGAGTGCCCAGACGCTGCAAGGCGTCAGCGGCCTGGTAGCGATCAATTCGCTCATGGCCATGGTCGGTGGCACCCTCTCGGCCTTGCTGGCCGGCCGTAACGACCCAGGCTTTCTGCACAACGGGCCGTTGGCCGGCCTGGTGGCGATCTGCGCCGGCTCCGACCTGATGCACCCGATTGGCGCACTGGCCACCGGCCTGGTGGCCGGCGCGTTGTTTGTCTGGACCTTCACCGCAGCGCAGAACCGCTGGAAGATCGACGACGTGCTGGGCGTGTGGCCACTGCATGGCCTGTGTGGCGTGTGGGGTGGCATTGCCTGCGGCATCTTTGGCCAGGTGGCACTGGGCGGCATGGGCGGTGTCAGCCTGGTCAGCCAGTTGCTGGGCAGCCTGATGGGCGTGGTGGTGGCATTGGCCGGCGGCTTTGCCGTGTATGGCGCAATTAGGGCGCTGCATGGGCTGCGCTTGAGCCATGAGCAGGAGTTCCAAGGTGCTGACTTGTCGCTGCACCGTATCGGCGCTACCAGCCAGGATTGAGCCAGGTCAGGTGCATGACGCGCGCGACAGACCTAGAATAGGTTTCTCTGCATGCCAAACCGGGACCTGCCCCATGCTGCCTGAATGCCAACTGTTCGGTACCCTCGGCTGCCACCTGTGTGAAGTGGCCGAGGCTGTGCTGATGCCTTTCGTCGATCATGGCCTGCTGGTGGAGCTGGTCGACATTGCCGAGAGCGAGCCCTTGTTCGAACGTTACGGCCTGATCATTCCGGTGTTGCGACGTTGCGACAATGCCGCCGAGCTGCACTGGCCGTTCGATGCCGAACAGGTGGTGGCGTTCCTTGGGCAATGAGGGCAGCAGAGGAGTTGCAACCCTGCTCCATGATCGGTGATGCGAGCTGATGATCAGGTGCCGGCGCACTCTGGCGCCGTTACCTTCCCCATCATCGGAATAGTTCGCCATGTTGATCACTCCACATTTCACGTTCGATGAAATGACCGTTTCCCAGCTCGCCGCCAGGGACGGGTTCGATAACACCCCGCCCCCTGAAGCCAGGGCCAACCTGCAATTGCTGTGTGGTGCGCTGGAGCAGGTGCGCGCACTGTTCGGCGCGCCGATCATCGTCAGCAGCGGTTTTCGCAGCGAGAAGGTCAACCGGTTGATCGGCGGCGCCACCAACAGCCAGCATGTACAAGGGCTGGCGGCTGACTTCACGGTAGTTGAAGTCAGCCCTCGGGAAACCGTGCGCAGGATCAGCGAAAGCGCCGTGCCGTTCGATCAGCTCATCCTGGAGTTCGACAGATGGGTGCATCTGTCGGTGGCCCGGGGCACGCCGCGTCGGCAGGTGTTGACCGTGCGCAAAGGCCGTGGCTACCTGGCGGGGCTGCAATGAAGCGCATTGACGGCGGCAAGGGGATGTTCGTATGCTGTATATAAATACAGTATCGAGGTAAAGCCATGCTCAACGTCGAGCAACTCAAGTACAGCGTCAACCGCATGCCCGTGGATCGGGTGGCTGACGCCGTTCTGGAACTGCGCCTCGAAGGCCTGGTGACCGACGACCGCACGCCGTTCGGTAAAGTCCATTTCAATACCTGCTTCGCCGAGATCGAGGCCTTGTTCCAGCGTGCCGGCTATCACCGAGGGCTGGATGTGGTGGGTTACCAGGGGTTGCTCTATGCCCTTTACGACCCAGGCCGTTGGGAGCCGGTGCAGGTGCTGCGCTGGCTGAAGGAACGTAGCGAGGCGATAGTCCAGGCTGGTTGAGGGCGCGTGCTTGGGCGATAATGCGCGGCCGTGAATGTTTCGAGCCCTGCCATGACCGCGCCCTTCGACCCCGCCCGCCAGCAAGCCAGCACGGTGTGCCTGCCCCCCGGTAACTGGGCGACGGTGCTCGATTGCCTGTGCGACCATTTCAAGGCCATCGACCGCGCCCAGTGGCTCGACCGTTTTGCCCGTGGCCGGGTGCTGGATGCCGAGGGCCGGGCGGTTGCCGCCCAGTTACCCTACAAGCGTGGCATGCGTTTGCACTACTTCCGCGAAGTGCCGAACGAGCGGCCGATCCCGGTGCAGGAGGTGGTACTGCACGCGGATGAACACCTGGTGGTGGCAGACAAGCCGCATTTCCTGCCGGTGACGCCAACCGGTGAATACGTCGAGCAGACCTTGCTGCGCCGCCTGATCCGTCGCCTGGATAACCCGCACCTGGTGCCGTTGCACCGCATTGACCGGCACACCGCCGGGCTTGTGCTGTTTTCCGCCAACCCGCACAGCCGCAGCGTCTACCAGCGCCTGTTCCCTGAACGGCGCATCGACAAGCGCTACCAGGCCATTGCGGCGGCTATGCCGCAGCATGCATTTCCACTGGTGCACAAAAGCCGCCTGGTGCATGGCGAGCCGTTTTTCCGTATGCACGAAGTGGAAGGGGAGGCCAACAGCGAAACCCTGGCCGAGGTGCTGGAAAAGAACGGCGAGCTGTGGCGCTACGGGCTTTCGCCAGTGACTGGCAAGACCCATCAGTTGCGCGTGCACATGGCAGCCTTGGGGGCGGCGATCTGCAATGACCCGTTCTATCCGCAGTTGTTTAATGCAGAGGATGACTACCAGCGGCCGCTGAAACTGCTGGCGCAGAGCTTGCGTTTCGAGGACCCGTTGAGCGGCGAAGAGCGCTATTTCGAGAGCCGCCTGCGGCTGGATTGGTAAAACAGACAGCAGGCATGCGCGGTCCTTGTGGGAGCGGGCATGCCTGCGAACACCGGCAGGGCCGGTGCCATCCACCGCGTTGGTTTCTTCGCGGGCATGCCCGCTCCCACAGGTACAGCGCAGGCTTCAAGGTCACTCGGTTCCTGTGGGAGCGGCTTTAGCCGCGAACACCGGCAGAGCCGGTGCCACTCGCAGCGGTGGAGTGCCAGGTCGCGAGCGTTAGCGGTTGAACCGCTCCACCAGCGAATACTGGCTACCCGCCGTGCTGGTCAGTTCCTCGCTCAGCAGTGCCGAATGCTGCGCCTGTTCGGCGGTCTGGTCGGCCAGTTCGGCAATGGTGCTGATGTTGCGGCTGATTTCGTCGGCCACTGCAGTCTGCTCTTCGGTCGCGGCGGCAATCTGGGTGGCCATGTCGGTGATGTTGGCCACCGCTTCGCTGATCCCCACCAGTGCCTCGTCAGCCTGCATCACGCGGTCGACGCCTTCCTGCGCCTGGCGGTGGCCGGTTTCCATGGTCAGCACGGCGTTGCTGGCGGTTTGTTGCAGCTTGGCGATCAGCCCGTGGATCTGCCCGGTTGACTCGGCAGTGCGCTGGGCCAACTGACGCACTTCGTCGGCCACCACGGCAAAGCCACGGCCCATTTCACCGGCGCGCGCCGCTTCGATGGCCGCATTCAGTGCCAGCAAATTGGTCTGGTCGGCAATGCCCTTGATCACATCGACCACACCACCAATCTCGTCGCTGTCCTTGGCCAGTTGGGTGACCGTCTGACCGGTTTCGCCCACCGCTGCCGACAGGCGTTCGATGGCCTCGCGGGTTTCCCCGGCAATCTGCCGGCCTTGGCTGGTCAGGCGGTTGGCTTCCTGGGTGGCGTCGGCGGTGCGCTGTACGTGGTTGGCCACTTCCTGGGTGGTGGCGGCCATCTGGTTGACGGCGGCGGCGACCTGCTCGGTCTCTACCCGCTGGCGCTCCAGCCCAGAGGAACTCTTGTGCGCCAGGGCGTCGGACTGGCGCGCCTGGTCGCTGAGGTGTTCGGCACTGTCCTGCAAGCGGGTCAGGCAGGTTTTCATGCGGGCATCCTGGCTGAGCATGGCCATTTCCAGACGCGCCTGCACGCCACGGCTGTCGGTGAACATCTGCGCGATCAGCGGGTCGGAGGTGGTCTGTTCGGCCAGGCGCAACAGGCGCTTGAGGCCGCGCTGCTGCCAGCTCAAGCCCAGCAGGCCCAGGGGTACGGATAGCCCTGCAGCCAGGGCAAAGCCCCAGGAATGGCCCAGCCAGTTGCCGATCAGGAAGCCCACCTGGCTGATCAGGATGAAAGGCAACCAGTCCTGCAGCACCGGCAGCCACTTGTCCCTGCGAGGTACCGCTGGCTTGCCCTGGTTGATGCGCTGGTACAGTGCTTCGGCGCGGCGAATCTGCTCAGCGGTTGGCTTGACCCGCACCGACTCGAAACCGACAACCTGGTTGTTGTCGTAAATCGGTGTGACATAGGCGTTTACCCAGTAGTGGTCGCCGGACTTGCAGCGGTTCTTGACGATGCCCATCCACGGCTGGCCCTGCTTCAGGGTTTGCCACATATGGGCAAACACGGCAGGCGGCACGTCGGGGTGGCGTACCAGGTTATGCGGCGCGCCGGTCAACTCTTCGCGGGTGAAACCACTGATGTCGATGAAGGCATCGTTACAGTAGGTGATCACGCCCTTGGCGTTGGTGGTGGAAATCAACCGCTGCTGGGCAGGGAAAGTCCGTTCTCTCTGGGTAATCGGCTGGTTGTTACGCATGGGGTGATAGTCCGCAGGGCTTTGGACAGGTATCGGCAAGCCACTGGTTTTATTGAATGATTATTTAATGGGGCTGGGGTTGGTTCGTCGTTGGAGCTCTGGCGCCTGTGAAATCGAGCGCCGCGCGGGCGGCGCTCGGTCTCGAGAGCGCCGCAAATCTGCAGCCGAACCTCCCAGCCTCAGCCAGCGATCATCTGTCGCAACACATAGTGCAGAATTCCACCGGCTTTGAAGTACTCCACCTCATTCAAGGTATCGATCCGGCACAGCACCTCGATCTGTTCCTGCTGCCCATCTTCGCGGGTAATGCGCAATGGCAGGCTCATGCCCGGGCGGATCTGCGCGCCGTTCAAGCCCAGCACATCGATCCGCTCTTTGCCGGTCAGCACCAGTTGCTTGCGGTCGTGGCCGGCCTTGAACTGCAGCGGCAGCACGCCCATGCCCACCAGGTTGGAGCGGTGAATGCGCTCGAAACTCTCCGCCAGCACCGCTTTGATGCCCAGCAGGTTGGTACCCTTGGCCGCCCAGTCGCGGCTTGAGCCGGTGCCATATTCCTGGCCGGCGATTACCACCAGTGGGGTGCCTTCCTGCTGATAGCGCATGGCCGCGTCGTAGATCGACATCTTCTCGCCAGTGGGCACGTGCAAGGTGTTGCCGCCTTCTTCACCGCCCAGCATTTCGTTGCGGATACGGATGTTGGCGAAGGTGCCGCGCATCATCACTTCATGGTTGCCACGCCGCGAGCCGTAGGAGTTGAAATCGCGTGGTTCTACGCCCTTCTCGCGCAGATAGCGCCCGGCAGGGCTGTCGGCCTTGATGTTGCCGGCAGGGGAGATATGGTCGGTGGTCACCGAGTCGCCCAGCAGCGCCAGCACTCGCGCGCCCTGGATGTCGGCGATTTGGGGTGGCGGACCGCTGATGTCGTCGAAGAACGGTGGGTGCTGGATGTAGGTAGAGTCGGCCTGCCACACGTAGGTGGCAGCCTGTGGCACCTCGATGGCCTGCCACTGCGCATCGCCGGTAAACACTTCGGCGTATTCCTTGTGGAACATCGCGGTATCGACCTTGGCCACGGCCGCTGCAATTTCCTGCTGGCTTGGCCAGATATCCTTCAGGTACACCGGTTGGCCGTCCTTGCCTGTGCCCAGCGGGTCGCGGGTCAGGTCCAGGCGCACGCTGCCGGCCAGTGCGTAAGCCACGACCAGCGGCGGCGAGGCCAGCCAGTTGGTCTTGACCAGCGGGTGCACGCGGCCTTCGAAATTGCGGTTGCCCGACAGCACCGAGGCCACGGTGAGGTCGGCGCTGCCGATGGCTTGCTCGATCGCTTCGTCCAGCGGGCCGGAGTTGCCGATGCAGGTGGTGCAGCCATAGCCGACCAGGTCGAAGCCCAGTTGGTCGAGATAGGGGGTGAGCCCGGCTGCCTTGAAGTAGTCGGTGACCACCTTGGAGCCCGGCGCCAGAGAGCTCTTGACCCAGGGTTTGCGCTGCAGGCCTTTTTCCACGGCCTTTTTCGCCACCAGCCCGGCAGCCATCATCACACTGGGGTTGGAGGTGTTGGTGCACGAGGTGATCGCGGCAATCACCACGGCGCCATCGCGCAGGGTGTGAGTCTGGCCTCCATGGCTGTAGTCGATCTCGCCAGCCTGGTCGGCGTTGCCCACCGCCACGCCGCCGCCGCCCTCGCTTTCCAGGCGGCCGACTTCCTTGGCCAGCGGTTTGGGCTGCAGTTCGATGAAATGGTCAAAGGCCTGGCTGACCTGGCCCAGCGCCACGCGGTCCTGCGGCCGCTTGGGCCCGGCCAGGCTTGCTTCGACCTCGTGCATGTCCAGTTCCAGGCTGTCGCTGAACAACGGCTCCTGCCCCGGCAGGCGCCACAGGCCCTGGGCCTTGCAGTACTGCTCGACCAGTTGCACAGTCGCGTCTGGTCGGCCCGACAGGCGCAGGTAGTCCAGCGTCACCTGGTCAACCGGGAAGAAACCGCAGGTGGCGCCATATTCCGGCGCCATGTTGGCGATGGTCGCACGGTCAGCCAGGGGCAGTTCGGCCAGGCCGTCGCCATAGAACTCGACGAACTTGCCCACCACACCCTTCTTGCGCAGCATCTGCGTTACCGTCAGCACCAGGTCGGTGGCGGTAATGCCTTCGCGCAGCTTGCCGGTCAGTTTGAAGCCGATTACCTCGGGGATCAGCATCGACACGGGTTGGCCGAGCATGGCCGCCTCTGCTTCAATGCCGCCGACACCCCAGCCGAGCACGCCCAGGCCATTGATCATGGTGGTGTGCGAGTCGGTACCGACCAGGGTGTCGGGGAAGGCGTAGGTGCGGCCATCGGCTTCACGGGTCCACACCGTGCGGCCCAGGTACTCCAGGTTGACCTGGTGGCAGATGCCGGTGCCCGGCGGCACTACGCGGAAGTTGTCAAAGGCGCTCTGGCCCCAGCGCAGGAAGGCATAGCGCTCGCCGTTGCGCTGCATTTCGATATCCACGTTCTCGCCGAAGGCTTTTGGGGTGCCGTAATGGTCGACCATTACCGAGTGGTCGATCACCAGGTCCACCGGTGACAACGGGTTGATCCGCTGCGGGTCGCCGCCCGCCTTGGCCATTGCCGCGCGCATGGCGGCCAGGTCGACCACGGCCGGCACGCCGGTGAAGTCCTGCATCAGCACACGCGCCGGGCGGTACTGGATCTCGCGGTCAGAGCGCCGCTCGCTCAGCCATTGGGCGATGGCGCGCAAGTCGTCGCCGGTGACGGTATGGCCGTCCTCCCAGCGCAGCAGGTTTTCCAGCAGCACCTTCAGCGACATGGGCAGGCGTTGCAGGTCACCCAACTGGCGGGCGGCCTCGGTAAGGCTGAAATAGTGGTAGGTCTGGTTCCCGACCTGGAGGGGCTTGAGGGTGTTCAGGCTATCGAGCGAGGGCATTGCCAACTCCTTCTGCGCCGGTGCCCGGCAAATACTCAAGGTCTGCCGGTGTCACCGCTCTGTGTCGATCCGCACGGTACGGACCTGGCTGAGTGGTCAGGTTAGACCGCTTTGCGGCCCCTGACCCTTTTCTGGACCGGCGGGGCGTGTCGCAGGTTCCGAACTTCCTTTATTATCGCCGCCCTGCCGGCGCCTGTTGCGCGCCAGCCGTAGTGGAGTGAGAGATGAATACCCTGTTCATGCATTGCCGGCCCGGTTTCGAGGGCGAGGTGTGCGCCGAAATCAGCGAACATGCCGCCCGCCTGGGCATTGCGGGCTATGCCAAAGGCAAGCCGCACAGTGCCAGCGCCGAGTTTGTCTGTACCGAAGAAGGCGGTGCCGAGCGGCTGATGGGGGCGCTGCGTTTCAACGAGCTGATTTTCCCGCGGCAGTGGGCCCGGGGCGGTTATGTCGAGCTGCCGGAAAGTGACCGCATCAGTGTGCTGCTGGCGCAGTTGGCCGACCTGCCGGTGTTTGGCAGCCTGTGGCTGGAAGTGCTGGACAGTAACGACGGCAAGGAGTTGTCCACGTTCTGCCGCAAGTTCGAAGTGCCGCTGCGCAAGGCGCTGGAAAAGGCCGGCCGCCTGGTTGACGACGCCAGCCGCCCACGCCTGCTGCTCACCTTCATCAGCGGCCGGCGGGTGTTCGCCGGCGTTGCCCCGGCCAACAACAGTGCGCTGTGGCCCATGGGTATTCCGCGCCTGAAATTCCCTCGCGAGGCACCCAGCCGCTCGACCCTCAAGCTGGAAGAAGCGTGGCACCAGTTCATCCCGCGCGAGCAGTGGGACCAGCGCCTGGGCGATGACATGACCGGCGTTGATCTGGGCGCTTCGCCGGGTGGCTGGACTTACCAGTTGGTGCGCCGTGGCATGCTGGTGACCGCCATCGACAACGGCCCGATGGCCGAAAGCCTGATGGACACCGGCCTGGTTCAGCACCTGATGGCTGATGGTTTTACCTGGCAGCCGAAGCAGCCGGTGGACTGGATGGTGTGCGACATCGTCGAGAAGCCGGCGCGCAGCACCTCGCTGATCGAAACGTGGCTGGGGGAGGGGTTGTGCCGCGAGGCAGTGGTCAACCTGAAACTGCCGATGAAGCAGCGCTATGCCGAAGTGCGCCGGCTGCTCGACCGCATGGAGGCGACGTTCAAGGCGCGCAAGATCAGGGTGTCGATTGCCTGCAAGCAGCTGTACCACGACCGTGAGGAAGTGACTTGCCACCTGCGCCGGCTTGATCTGAAACCGCGCTGATCAGCGCGCCTATCGCTTTGCTCTTGCTTCGGCTTTTGCTTCTGAACGCGCGATAGTCCAGGCGACGCAGATTGCGACTTCAGGAGGCCGAGCGCAGGGCTTGCGAAGGGAGGTGACGGGCATGGATGCCCGTCAAGCGCTGGGCCCCAGGATGGGGCCTGCAGCGCGGTCCTCCCGGGAGCAAGCCCGGAGCGAGGGAGCCCCGGAGCGTAGCGCAGGGGCCGGATGATGGGAGCGGACGGCTTTGGTTACTTTGGCCAAGACCAAAGTAACCCGCCGGAAGGGCGGAAAGGTGACTTGGCGCCACCTGCGCGAACGAATGTCTGCTCGGTGTGAATGCCCACACCAAAAAAGCTAAAAGCTTAAGCGTTGGTTTTGATATGTCGAAAACTCCATTTGCGATGGCGACGCATACTCACCTTTTCGCCCTTACGGCGAGTCACTTTTTGTCAAACGCGACAAAAAGTAACCAAAAAACGCTGCGCTCCGATCATCCGGCCCCTGCGCTGCGCTCCGGGGTTCCCTCACTCCGGCCTCGCTCCCGGGAGGACCGCGCTGCAGGCCCCATCCTGGGGCCCAGCGCTTGACGGGCATCCATGCCCGTCACCTCCCTCCGCAAGCCCTGCGCTCGGCCTCCTGAAGTCGCGAAGATCAAATGCAAGATCAAGATCAAGATCAAGATCAAGATCAAGAGCTGGGTTGGGCTGGCTGGGCGGGCAGCTGCGCATTTCTCAAGCGGTGCTTGGACCGCGTCGCGCTATGCGCGACAATGGCGATCATTTTCGGAGCCCCCCATGACCGATTTCACCCCCGACGCCATCCTCGATGCCACCGGCCTGAACTGCCCGGAACCGGTGATGATGCTGCACCAGCACGTGCGTGACCTGGCCGCTGGTGGCCTGCTGAAGGTCATCGCCACCGACCCGTCAACCCGCCGCGACATTCCCAAATTCTGCAACTTCCTCGGCCACGAACTGCTGCAACAGCAAGAGGACGCCGGTACCTTCCTGTACTGGATCCGCAAAAAAGCCGACTGAAGCGCTCTGGAACACGCCCGGCGTTGCGCCTACACTGCGTTCCCCAGACAGGAGAGCGCCATGCTGATAGTTGCCGACGAGAACATCCCGCTGCTCGATGCCTTCTTCCAGGGTTTCGGTGAAATCCGCCGTTACCCCGGCCGAAGCCTCGATGCCGCCAGCGTCAAGGACGCCGACATCCTGCTGGTGCGCTCGGTAACCAAAGTCGACCGCCAGTTGCTCGAAGGCAGCCGCGTACGCTTTGTAGGCACCTGCACCATCGGCACCGATCACCTCGACCTGGACTACTTTGCCGAGGCGGGCATCCGCTGGAGCAGTGCACCGGGCTGCAATGCCCGCGGTGTGGTCGACTACGTGCTAGGCAGCCTGCTGACCCTGGCCGAGCTGGATGGCGCGGCACTGCCTGAGCGCGTATATGGCGTGGTGGGCGCGGGTGAGGTGGGTGGCCGCCTGGTGCGGGTGCTGCACGGCCTGGGCTGGAAGGTGCTGGTGTGCGACCCGTTGCGCCAGGCCGCCGAGGGCGGCAACTACGTCAGCCTGGAAACCATTGTGCAACAGTGCGATGTAATCAGCCTGCATACCCCGTTGCAGCGCGGTGGCGAGCACCCGACCTGGCACCTGTTGGGCCAGGCGCAGCTCGCACAGTTGCGCCCAGGTGCCTGGCTGATCAACGCCAGCCGTGGCCCAGTGGTGGACAACGCCGCCTTGCGCGAGCTGCTGCTGGACCGTGAAGACGTGCATGCGGTGCTGGATGTGTGGGAGGGCGAGCCACAGGTCGACCTGCAATTGGCCGACCTGTGCACACTGGCCTCGCCGCACATTGCCGGCTACAGCCTCGACGGCCGCCAGCGTGGCACCGCGCAGATCTACCAGGCGCTGTGCCGGTTCCTGGGTGTGGACGAGCAGGTGCAGCTGGCAGACTTGCTGCCCCGGCCGCCACTGGCGCAGATCGAGCTGGATGCCAGCACCGACCCGGCCTGGGCATTGGCGACCCTGTGCCGCGCCGTGTACGACCCACGCCGCGACGATGCCGACTTCCGTCGCAGCCTGAGTGATGACCCGCAGCAGCAGCGTGCGGCGTTCGACCAGTTGCGCAAGCAATACCCGCCGCGACGCGAGATCGAAGGGCTGGCGGTGCGCTTGCGTGGGGAGTCGCCGCAGCTGGCGCAGCTGGTCAGTGCCTTGGGGGCGGAGTTGGTCTGACAGGCTCGCAATTCCCGCAGGTTTTTGCGGCCCCCCTGTAGGAGCGGCCTTGCGGCCCGATCGCGACGCAAGGCCGCTCCTACAAGGGGCGGCGTACACTGGCTGTCAGGCATTAAAAACCCGGCGCAGGCGCCGGGTTGCAAAAAAATCGCCGATCAACCTTTGTGTACGCGCTCGACCCGGCTCTCTTCCAGGGCCTTGCAGGCCTGCTGGATCATCTGCTCGGTGATAGGCACTTCGCGTCCCTTGCCGTCGATGATCGAACCGCATGCCTGTGATTGCGGGGTGGTCTGGGGCTTATGGTTGTCGCTGCCATGCTGCAAGCTCATGCACTGTCTCCTCTTCAGGTTCAAGTTCAGGGTAGCCCTGCGCCGTGACTGGCCTGTGACAGCTTCTGTGTCACGGCAGCAACAGTCCAACAGAAACGCTTCCAAAGCTCCATCATTTTTTAGACCGATGCGTTATACCAAGCTGCAGGCATTTCCCAGACCCGGATGAATGGTAGTCTGCGGCTTCCCCGCCACTGTGGTCGCCACCATGCCCGAATCGGTTTCCCCTCGCCACCGCCGTGCCTTGCGCCTGGGTTGGCAGTTCGTCCGTCCGTACCGCCGGCAGATGCTGCTGGCCTTGTTGGCCCTGGTGGTCACAGCCGCCATCACCCTGTCCATGGGCCAGGGCATTCGCCTGCTGGTAGACCAGGGCTTCATGACCCGCTCCGCGCACCAGCTCAACCAGACCATCGGGCTGTTCCTGCTGCTGGTGCTGGCCCTGGCAGTGGGCACCTTCAGCCGTTTCTACCTGGTGTCGTGGATTGGCGAGCGCTGCGTGGCCGATATCCGCCGTGCCGTGTTCGACCACCTGATTGGCCTGCACCCCGGTTTTTTCGAAGACAACCGCAGCTCCGAGATCCAGTCGCGGCTGACCGCCGACACCACCTTGCTGCAATCGGTCATCGGCTCATCGCTGTCGATGTTCCTGCGCAACGCGCTGATGGTCATTGGCGGTGTGGTGCTGCTGTTCATCACCAACCCCAAGCTTACCAGCATCGTGGTGGTGGCCTTGCCGCTGGTGCTGGCACCGATCCTGCTGTTTGGTCGCAGGGTGCGCAGCCTGTCGCGCCAGAGCCTGGACCGGGTGGCCGATGTGGGCAGCTACGTGGCCGAGACCCTGGGGCAGATCAAGACGGTACAGGCTTACAACCACCAGGCGCACGACCGCGAGCGGTTCGCCGACACGGTCGAAGCCGCATTTGGCGTGGCCCGCAAGCGGATTGCCCAGCGTGCCTGGCTGATTACGCTGGTGATCGTGCTGGTGTTGGGGGCGGTGGGGGTGATGCTGTGGGTCGGCGGCATGGATGTGATCGCCGGGCGTATTTCTGCAGGCGAGCTGGCGGCTTTTGTCTTCTACAGCCTGATCGTCGGTAGCGCATTCGGCACCCTCAGTGAGGTGATCGGCGAGCTGCAACGTGCAGCGGGTGCGGCCGAACGTATTGCCGAGCTGTTGGCGGCGCGCAGTGCGATTCTGCCACCCACTGTGGCGCAGGCGTTACCGCAGCAGCGGGCCAGCGGACATATCGAGCTGCAGCAGTTGGTGTTCGCCTACCCGTCACGGCCTTCGGTGGCGGCTGTCGATGGCCTGAGCCTGGTCATCGAGCCTGGGCAGACCGTGGCCTTGGTTGGCCCCTCGGGGGCGGGCAAGTCGACCCTGTTCGATTTGTTGCTGCGCTTCTACGACCCGCAGCAAGGGCGCATTCTGCTCGATGGTCAGCCGCTTACCGAGCTGGATCCCGACCAACTGCGACGGCAGTTCGCCCTGGTGGCGCAAAACCCCTCACTATTTCGCGGCACGGTGGAGGCCAATATCCGTTATGGCCGCCCCGATGCTACCCAGGCCGAAGTCGAAGCAGCTGCGCATGGCGCCCATGCCGACGAATTCATCCGGCAGCTGCCGCAAGGCTACCAGACGCCCTTGGGCGAGGGCGGCATCGGCCTGTCTGGCGGGCAGCGCCAGCGCCTGGCGATTGCCCGGGCGTTGCTGGTGGATGCACCGATCCTGCTGCTGGACGAGGCCACCAGCGCGCTCGATGCGCAGAGCGAGCACCTGATCCAGCAGGCGTTGCCCAGCCTGATGGCCGGGCGTACCACGCTGGTGATCGCCCATCGGCTGGCCACGGTGCAGCATGCCGAGCGCATCGCGGTCATCGACAAGGGCCGGGTGGTAGCAGTGGGCACCCACCGTCAGTTGATCGAGGAAAGCCCTCTGTATGCGCGGCTGGCAGCCTTGCAATTCACAAGCGGTTAAGGCGTCGCGAGTCTGTAACAATTTTGTAGCAATTGCCTGAGAGTATCTGGCTCAACTGTTGCGTAAGTGCTCGACCTGGCTGCCATTGCTTGATGGCAGCTTTTTTTTGGCCTGCCAACAAGGACATGGAATGTCTTACCTGGTGTTGCCGATGCGCGCCATTCCTTTCCTTCCGGTTTCGAGATCCACGATGTTGCGTAAATCCCTCAGAGTGCAAATTCTCTCGCTGCTCGGCGGCAGCCTGGTGGCGATGCTGCTGATCGCCCTGGTCTGTTTCCAGTTTTTGTCGTCCAGCGTGCGCGGTTATGCCGAGCTGGTGGACGGGCCGCTACGGGCCTCGCAATTGATTGACGAAGCCAACCTGCAATTCAAGATCCAGGTGCAGGAATGGAAGAACGTGCTGCTGCGCGGGCGTCAGCCGGCTGAGATGGACAAGTACTGGCAGCAGTTTCAGGCCCGCGAGCAGCAGGTGCAACAACTGCTCGGGCAATTGATCGACAGCAGCGATGCCAGGCTCAAGGCGCCGTTGCAGCAGCTGCGTGACAGCCACCGGCAGTTGGGCCAGGCCTATGCGCAGGGCCGCCAGGCCTTCCTCGCCGCGGGTGGCGATCCGGTAGCCGGCGACCTGGCGGTCAAGGGCGTGGATCGAGCCGCCAGTGAGCAGATGAGCGAACTGGTCGAGCAACTGCGTGCCGATGCCCGCCAGCGTGCGGCCATCATCAGCGCCAGCGCAGAACGCACGGTATGGCTGGGCTTGCTGGTGATGCTGGCCTCGGCGGTGCTGGTGGGGCTGCTCAGCCTGTGGCTGGTCAACCGCAGCCTGATCGAGCCGATCCGCCAGTTGATCGAGTATGTCGCGCAGCTTAGCCAGGGCCGTTTTGCCGCCCGCGTGGACAGCCGCCGCGAGGATGAACTGGGGCGCCTGGCGCGTGCGGCCAATACCCTGCGCGACTTCCTTGCCGACACCGTCGGCCGGCTGAAGGACAATGCCCAGGAGCTGGAAGGTGCCAGCGGCCAGCTGCGCAGCATTGCCGGCGACATGGCCCGCGGCACCCATGACCAGTTCCAGCGTACCGACCAGGTGGCCACGGCCATGCACGAGATGTCTGCCACCGCGCAGGAGGTCGCCCGTCATGCTGCCGAAGCTGCCCGCGCGGCGGATGACGCCGACCACAGTGCCCAGGCAGGTGAGCAGGTAATGCAGCAGACCATCGATATCATTGGCGTGGTCAATCGCGAAATCGCCGGCACTGCGGCGGTAATCCGCGACTTGGAGCATGACAGCACCCGCATCGGCAAAGTGCTGGAAGTGATCCGTGGTATTGCCGAGCAGACCAACCTGCTGGCGCTCAACGCGGCCATCGAAGCGGCCCGCGCCGGTGAGGCCGGGCGTGGCTTTGCGGTAGTGGCCGATGAGGTACGCAGCCTGGCCCAGCGCACGGCAGCCTCGATTGCCGAAATCCACCAGATCATCGAAGCGGTACAGTCTGGAGCGGTGGAAGCGGTCAAAGCCATCGAAAGCGGCCAGCAGCGAAGCGAAGAGGGGGCCGAGCAGGTGCAACAGGCCGGGCAGATGCTGCAGCGCATCACCCAGGCGGTAGAGGCGATCCGCGACATGAACCGGCAGATCGCCACGGCGGCCGAAGAGCAGACCAGCGTGGCCGAAGACATCTCGCGCAACCTGATCGAAATCACCCGCATTGCCACGGCCAACCAGGCGTCGGTGCAGCACACCGAGCAGGCGGGGCAACGCTTGCATGGGTTGTCCGGGCAGCTGGGGGAAGTAACCTCGCGCTTGAGCGCCTGACCTTTTGCAGTTGCAACAAAAAGCCCGCGCAAGGCGGGCTTTTTGAAAGGATCTGGTCGGAGAGACAGGATTCGAACCTGCGGCCTTCTCGTCCCGAACGAGACGCGCTACCTGGCTGCGCTACACTCCGATGAACAAAATCCTACTGCATCCCGTTTTGGCCCACAAGCCCTTGTTGTTAAAAGGGCCTTTGCCAAAACGAGTGCCTGATCAGAGCTCTTTGACGGTACGGATCTGGTCCTTGTTAAGGCGCGTGCGCTTACCGTCGAGCTGTTCGAATTCGTAGAAACCGGAGTCTTCGTCAAAAGACGGTTTGTCCGTTGCCTGGATCTCCCGGCCATCGTTCAGGGTGATGACGGTAGGGGTCGAGCAGCCAGCGAGGGCGCCCAGGCCCAAGGCAAGCATGAAGGCGGGTAGGGTCCGTTTGATCATCGTGTTTCTCCAAGTGCGATGGTGCTAGATGACATTTATGACGCAGGACGTTAGTGCAAGTTCACTCCAAGTGCAGCATAGCGACAAATCTGTCCTGTTGATCCAGGGCAAGGCTGATGGGGGCAACGCCGGAAAAGGTGCGCTGTGATATAACTGCGACCATCTCATCCTGTTGTGACGGACACCCATGAAAGCCAAGGCAGATACCCCCTTCGTGGCGCTGAACATCGCCGTGCTGACGGTCAGCGACACCCGCACCTTCGACACCGACACCTCTGGCCAGCTGTTCGTCGACCGCCTGAGCGCCGCGGGCCACCGCCTGGCCGAGCGGGTACTGCTCAAGGACGACCTGTACAAGATCCGCGCCCAGGTCGCCACCTGGATCGCCGATGACAGCGTGCAAGTAGTGCTGATTACTGGCGGTACCGGTTTTACCGGGCGCGACAGCACGCCCGAGGCGGTGGCTTGCCTGCTGGACAAGCAGGTTGACGGTTTTGGTGAGCTGTTCCGGCAGATTTCCGTGGCCGACATTGGCACTTCCACCGTGCAGTCGCGAGCCTTGGCCGGGCTGGCCAACGGCACATTGGTGTGCTGCTTGCCGGGCTCGACCAACGCGGTGCGCACGGGCTGGGACGGCATCCTTGCCGAGCAGCTCGATGCCCGTCATCGCCCATGCAACTTCGTGGCGCACCTGAAACAGGCAGCGGCCTGTGAAAGCCGTGGCTGAGGTCAGCCAGGCCCGGCCACTGATGCCGGTGGAGCAAGCCCTGGCGCAACTGCTGGCGCTGGCCGAAGCGGCGCCCATCCGTGACATCGAGAACCTGCCGTTGGCCGAGGCCGAAGGCCGCGTGCTGGCCGCCGACCTGGTGGCCTCGCTCGACCTGCCGCCCTGGCCGAACAGTGCCATGGACGGCTATGCCTTGCGCAAAGCCGACTGGCAGGGCGAGCCACTGCCGGTCAGCCAGCGGATCTTCGCCGGCCATGCGCCGCAGCCGCTGCAGCCCGGCACCTGTGCGCGCATTTTCACCGGTGCACCAGTGCCTGAAGGTGCCGACTGCGTCGAGATGCAGGAAAACACCGTGGTGGTCGACGACGGTCGGGTTCGCTTTGTCGAACCCTTGCAGGCCGATCAGAACATCCGCCCCCAAGGCCAGGAAACCCGCAAGGGCGAGCAGGTGATGAGCGCCGGCACCCGGCTGGGGCCGATCGAACTGGGCCTGGCAGCGACCCTGGGCCACGGCCGACTGGACGTGGTGCGCAAGGTGCGGGTGGCGGTGCTGTCCACGGGTGACGAACTGGTCGAGCCCGGCCTGCCCCTGGGGCCGGGGCAAATTTACAACAGTAACCGCCGGCTGCTGGTCAGCTGGTTGCAGCGGCTGGGCTGCGACGTGGTCGATGCAGGCATCTTGCCGGATGATCTGGGGCTTACCCGGGCGTGCCTGGCCTCGCTGGGTGACGTTGATCTGATCTTGTCGACCGGCGGTGTCTCGGTGGGCGAGGCCGACTATTTGGGAGCGGCCCTGCGCGAAGCCGGCGAGTTGGCCTTGTGGAAGCTGGCGATCAAGCCGGGCAAGCCACTCACCTTCGGCCACTTCCAGGGCGTGCCGGTGATCGGCCTGCCGGGCAACCCGGCCTCTACCCTGGTCACCTTTGGCCTGCTGACGCGGCCCTATCTGTTGCGCCGCCAGGGCGTGGCCGATGTCACGCCGCTGCGCTTCGACATGCCAGCAGGCTTTGACTGGCCCAAGGCCGGCACGCGGCGCGAGTACCTGCGTGCACGCATCGAGCAAGGCCAGGTGCGTATCTACAAGAACCAGAGCTCCGGCGTGCTGCGTAGCGCGGCGTGGGCCGAGGGGTTGGTTGAAGTGCGAGAGGGCAGCACGCCGAAACAGGGCGACAGCGTGCCGTTCATTCCTTTCAGCGAGCTACTTGGCTGAGCGGCCCAGCCAGGCGCTGCCCAGTGGCGCGGCCTCGGCCGGTGCCGCCTGGGCCAGGCGCATGTGCACGTTCTCCAGTTGCTGAGCGGCCACGCTCCAGTCATGGCGCTGGCGAGCGAACTGGCGCCCGGCAGCGCTCAACTGGCTCATGCGCCAAGGCTGGTTGAGCAGTTGGGTGATCAGCAGTGCCAGCTGGTCGCCGTCATCACTGCCCAGGTAGTGCTCACCGTTGTTTGCAGTCAGGCCCGATACGCCTTTGCCGGTGGTGATCACCGGTAGGCCTGCAGCCATGGCCTCGAGGATTTTTACCTTGGAGCCGCCGGCATAGCGCAGCGGCGCGAAGAACAGTGCCGAACGTTTTTGCAACTCACGCAGGTCAGGGCGGTAGCCGAACCATTCGATGCGCGGGTCGTTCCAGTGCAATTTCCAGCTAGCCGGCAGGGCATGCCCGGCTATTGCCAGGCGCACCGCCGGGTTGCTCATCCACACTTGGGGCATGATGTCTTCCAGCGCCCACTCGATGGCCTCCTGGTTGGCGCCATATTCGAAGTTGCCGACGAACAGCAGGCGCTGGCTGTGTAACGCAGGTTCCACATGCTGGTAGAAATCACAATCCACACCATTGACCACCACGTTGACCGGTCGCCCGCTGATCTGCGCGATCAGCTCGGCATCGTGGGCGCTAACCGCCACCAGTTCGGTGGGCTGGCATAGCACCCTGTGTTCCCAGCGCCGGTAGCGCCAGCGGTCAAAGGCGTTGAGTGGGCGCAGCCACAGGGGCAGCCGGTCGTGGCAGGCACCGCCCATCACCGACTCCAGCGTGTGTTCGCTAAGCATGTAGGGCAGCCCGCGGGCCTGCAGGGCCTTTTCGAAAGGTTGGAAGCTATAGCTGTGCTCGATCTGGATCACGTCCCAGGGTTCGTCCAGCAACTGCTCGAAACGGTGCCGCAGGCAAGGGGACAGGCCGTTGATGATGGCCCGCATGGGGTAGTCGATGATGGGCGAAGCCAGGAGGTTCAGCGGGCTGTGCAGTGGCCGGCGGGGCATGACGATCAGGCGTTCGAGCAGTGGCTCCAGGGCTTCGCGGGCGGGATCGCTGAGGGGGATTTTCGACTGCGCCAACAGGGTAATGCGGTGGCCCTGCTGTGCCAGTGCGCGCATCAGGTGGTATTGCCGGGTCTTGCTGCCACTGGTGGTCGGCCATGGTAGGTAGGGCAGTGTCCAGAGAATGCGCATGACCCGGAATCCTCGCTAAAGGCCGCGGATGAAAAGACGCGCCCATCGGCAGGGTGCTTGACACCACTGCCGGGGCGCGTCCTTGGCTGGGGTTTCGAGCCCGGCAAACTGGCGTCAAAAGAATGACTCCAGAGGAGGGGTTGTTTGCCTGGGTCAAAAACTTGTCAACAGTTCATTTTCTGAGCATAGCGCGCATTATCGGGTGTGGGGAAAAGACCACGCTGGCTTCTGTATTTTTTTGCGGGCATGCAACGATCCGGGCGCGTGCGTGGTCGAGATCTGGGTCGGTCAACTTCACGGAGACGCGCGATGCAAGGGCGCAAGGCTATGCTGATCCTGCACGGCAAGCAGGCGATGAATGAAGAGCTGCGCAGCGCCGTGCGCGACCTGCGCGATACCGGCTGGGTGCTGGATGTGCGTGTCACCTGGGAGGCAGGTGACGCGCAGCGCCTGGTTGGCGAGGCGCTGGCGGCTGGCTACAGCCATATCGTCGCCGGCGGTGGGGACGGCACTTTGCGGGATGTGGCCGAGGCGATGGGGCTGGCGTGTGCCGAGGCCAGCCTTGCGCTGTTGCCCCTTGGCACGGCCAACGATTTCGCCAGAGCCGCCGGCATACCCCTGGAGCCTGCCGCGGCGCTGGCGCTGCTGAATGCACCGGCGCAGGCCATCGATCTGGGCCAGGCCGGCGACCAGTTGTTTCTCAACATGGCCACAGGCGGGTTTGGTAGCCAGGTCACCGCCAACACCTCCGAAGACCTGAAAAAAGTGCTGGGTGCTGCGGCCTACCTGTTCACTGGGTTGTCGCGTTTCAGCGAACTGCAGGCAGCCTCGGTGGAGCTGCAGGGGCCTGACTTCCAGTGGCAGGGCAGCTTGCTGGCATTGGGTATCGGCAATGGTCGCCAGGCGGGGGGCGGGCAAGTGCTATGCCCCGACGCGGTTGTGAATGACGGTTTGCTCGACATCGCCATCCTGCCAGCGCCGCAAGAGATGGTGGGCGCGCTGCGCGACCTGCTGGCAGGTGACGGCCTGTTCGTTCGCGCCAGGTTGCCTTGGGTAGAGATCAAGAGCGCGCAAGGCCTGGACATGAACCTTGATGGCGAGCCGTTGCAGGCCGAAAGCCTGCGCTTCCAGGCCAGGCCCGCCGCGTTACGCCTGCACCTGCCGGCCGGCTCGCCGTTGCTTAGTCATCCAGGCTGATGATGTTCTCGCGTACAGCGAACAGCACGAGGCCGGCGACGTCGTGAATCTGCAGGCGCTTCATGATTTGCGAGCGGTGGGTTTCTACGGTCTTGATCGACAGGCCCAGCCCTGTGGCGATTTCCCGGGTGGCCTTGCCGCGCACGATCAGGCGCAGGATTTCCAGTTGTCGCGCCGTGAGATTATGCCGCTCGCCAGCCGCTTGCTTGCCCTGCCTGGTGTGCCGTAGGGCCTGGTTGATGACGGTGTGGGCGATAGCCGGGCTGAGGTAGCGTTCGCCGTTGCGCACCGCGCCCAGGGCGTGTTCCAGCTCGGTGGCACTGGTGTCTTTGAGCAGGTAGCCGTGGGCGCCGCTTTCCAGGGCCCGCATGATCAGGTCCGGGTCGGTGTGCATCGACAGGATCAGCACCTTGCAGGTACTGCCGCTTGCCCGCAGTTGGGTAAGGGCGTCCAGGCCGTTGGTCGAACGCATGGAGATGTCCAGCAGGACGATGTCGGGCGCCAGCGCGCGCACGTGTTCGAGCAATTGGCTGCCGTCGTCGGCCTCCCCGATTACGTCATAGCCGGCGATGTCACAGACCAGTGCGCGCACACCGGCGCGGATCAGCGAGTGGTCGTCTACCAGCAGCAGTCTACAGGGCATGGGTGGCAGTACTCCCGGCGCGTTGCTGGGTACGCGCAGGCCATGGGAACACCGCCTCGATACGCGTGCCCAGGCCGAGCTGGCTGGTGATGTCGAGGCTGCCCTGCAACGCGGTGACCCGCTCCTGCATGCCGGCCAGGCCACGCTGGCCAGCTTCGGCCGGGTGCCGTGCCGGGACGAACCCACGGCCATCGTCGTGGATCGACAACGCCAGCCCCTCGGGGGTGCGCTGCAACTGGATGATCAGGTTGTTTGCCTGGGCGTGGCGCAGCATGTTGGTCACGGCCTCTTGGGTAATGCGAAACACCGCCATGGCCACCGCCTCGTCGATGCCGCCCAGGCGCTGGTTGCACGCCAGGCTCCAGTGCACGCCGCTGCTGGCCAGGGTGCGCACCAGGTGCGCGCGCAGGCTGGCTTCCAGGCCAAGGCTGGCCAGTTGCCGAGGGTTGAGCAGGGCTGACACGTCGCGCACGTTGCCCAGGGTGTCATCCAGCGTGCTGCGCAGGGTGTTGCAGTGGCCCTGCAGCTCGTCGGGCATGCGCCGTTGCAGCCACTGCAGTTGCAGCTTGGCGGCAGTGAGCATCTGGCCGATGTCGTCGTGCAGTTCCCGGCTCAAATGCTGGCGCTCGTCTTCCTGGACTTTGAGCATACGCTCGGCCAGTTCTGCCGGGCGCAGGCTGATCGACCTGGCGCTCAGGCCCAGGCAGACCACGGTACCGAGCGTAGCGGCCAGTTGCAGCACCAGCAGGGTGGCCGGGACTGCCTGGTTGGCCAGGTGCAGTATCAGGTTGGCACCCAGCGAGGCCACGCATAGCGCGGCGGTCGCCCAACGCAGCAGGGCAACGCGGGACCAGCAACGCAAAGAAGTCTTCAAGCGTGGGAGCATAGGTAGGGAAGCCACTGAAGTATTGCTGATGAAGGCCTTGCACAATGCTGCTCAGAGGCTTTGGCGCAGTACTTTCGATGTTTTTTTGAACACGTGATCGTTCAACCTTTATTCAGGTTGCAAGCGTTTGTGGGGGCGCATATTACCACTTCGCACTGTATCGGTCGCGGCTGGGTAACGCCTTGAAACGCCTGCAAGTCGGGCATTGGCGGGTAGCAAAATGCCACCCATTGATCGCGCATTACACACTTGTCGTGCAACTAGTGCGGTAATGATCCAACGTGGCCCCCGAAAGCTTGCAGAACTTTTCAAGTTCGATCTCGGCAGGGCGTGAATAATCGTGCTTAGTTGCACTTTGTGTCAGGTTAATACGGTGGATTCCAGCGGCCGGTGCCTGTGCCCACTGCCACTGTGGTGTGCGAATGCAGGCAAACGCTGCCTTGCTCGTCGCAGGAAGCACAGGCCGGCGCAAAGGGTTTTTGCACGACCTTGGCCAGGTCGCTCAGCAACACCAGTTGTTCGCCGATGTCCAGGTTCAGTCGCCCGGTACGGGTATCGAGCAGTTCCAGTTGCCAGGCCAGCAAGGTTAGGCAGGCCCCCAGCGCGGGCAGGGCTTCACGTTGCAGGCAACCGCCGTGACAGGCGGGGGCGAGCAACTGCTGCAGGGCGTTGGTGTAATGGGCGACTTCACGCAGGCCCAGGCGCGTGGCCTGCCGGGCAAGGTTGTCGAGGGTGTTGTCCAGGCAGCGGCAGGCATCCGGATCATTGTCGATCAGTTCCAGATGCTGCAGGCATTCCTGGGCCTGGGTCAGCAATACCTGGGCATCCAGCAGGTAATTCTGCAGGGCGTCATCGAACGATAAGGCAGTGTCCATGATCAGGTCCCCGCGCGTAGGGCAGGCGCAGGGGGCGGGCACGCCAAAACGATAGCTAGCAAAAGCCTGACTCCATTCATGCATTGAGAATGGCGTCACATTAATGGCTAAAGGATATCGCGAACATCAGGTTGCGCCCGATTGCAGCTAGGGGTTTCCCTGATATCGGGGTCAGGTGGGGAACTTTTGTCGCCGCTGCTGATTTACCGTGGAATGCCCGCAGTAAAGCATGATGGTAAAGTGATATCAATTGCCTTCACGGCATTTTCCCGCAAGGGTCAAGGTGTACGTGAAGCCGCCGATACAGGGTGGATGTTTTCACTTTTTTGACTCAAGCCTGGGGGTTTTCCAATGGCTGGCATTCTCGACACAGTAGACCAACGCACGCAACTGGTGGGTGAGAACCGCCTGGAAATTCTGATGTTTCGCCTGGCCGGCCGACAGTTGTTCGCGATCAACGTGTTCAAAGTGCAGGAAGTGCTGCAACTGCCCAAGCTGACCCTGATGCCCCAACGCCACGCCTTCGTCTGCGGGGTGGTCAACCTGCGCGGCCAGACCCTGCCGGTGATCGACCTGTCCCAGGCGATCGGCATGCGCCCGCTGCAGCCAGGGCCGGACAGCACCATCATCGTCACCGAGTACAACCGTTCGGTACAGGCCTTTCTGGTGGGCGGCGTCGACCGCATCGTCAACATGAACTGGGAGTCGATCATGCCGCCGCCTGCCAGCGCCGGGCGCCAGCACTACCTGACGGCCATCACCAAGGTCGATGAAAAGCTGGTTGAGGTCATCGACGTGGAGAAGGTGCTGGCTGAGATTGTGCCGTACAACGCCCGGGTTTCCGGCGAAAAGCTCGCCGACCCGGTGCTGGCCCGTGCCCGTGGCCGCGAGGTGCTGCTGGTTGACGACTCCAGTGTGGCCCTGGCGCAGTTGCGCGACACCCTTTCTCAGCTGGGCGTGAAGTTGCACATGGCCAGTGACGGCCTGAAGGCGTTGCGCATGCTCAAGGCCTGGGCCGATGCCGGCGAGGACGTGTGCGAAAAACTGCTGATGGTGTTCACCGACGCCGAAATGCCGGAAATGGACGGCTACCGGCTGACCACCGAAATTCGCAGCGATGCCCGTTTGCGCCAGCTCTACGTAGTCTTGCACACCTCGCTCTCGGGCAGTTTCAACGAATCCATGGTGAAGAAGGTAGGGTGCGACAACTTCCTGTCCAAGTTCCAGCCTGATCGTCTGGTCGATGTGGTCAAGCAACGCCTGCTACTGGATGCCGCCACTGCGTGATCGCCGGGCCTGCCGGGTATAAGCTTGGCATTTGGCATGACGCGAGGCGGCAGGGATGTTTCTCAGTGAGCTGTATCGATACCCGGTGAAGTCGGGTCAGGCGCAAAGCCTGCAGGCATCAAGGGTCGGGTTGTTGGGGTTGCAGGGCGACCGGCGCTGGATGGTCGTGGAGGAAGAAAATGGACGCTGCCTGACCCAGCGGGCCTGGCCACAACTTGGCCAGATCGACGCGCGCGATGACGACAACGGCCAGTTACTGCTGCAGGCGCCTGGGCGGGTGCCGTTGCAGGTGCCTGTGCCCGCTGCCGATGACGCCCTGCGCGGCGTGACGATCTGGCGCGACACCTTGCGCGTGCCGGATGCCGGCGACGCAGCGGCGGCCTGGTTGAGCGGGTTGCTGGGCAAGGCTGTGCGGCTGGTGCATTGCCCGGAGCAGCGCGCGCGTTACCTGCCCAATGGCTATGGCTACAACAGTGATCGGGCGGCGTTCCCCGATGGCTTCCCCTTGCTGCTGATTGGGCAGGGCTCGCTGGACGAGCTCAACCGGCGTATTGGCCGGCCCATGGAAATGCTGCGCTTTCGGCCCAACCTGGTGGTGCAAGGGGCGGAGCCGTTTGCCGAGGATGGCTGGAAGCGGATCCGTATCGGCAACCTGGAATTTCGCCTGCTCAAGCCCAGTGTGCGGTGCATCTTCACGACCATCGATCCGGCAACCGGGCAGCGCAGTATCGACCGCGAGCCGATGACAACGCTCAAGACCTTCCGCGAAAAGGAGGGGGATGTGCTGTTCGGGCAGAACCTGGCAGTGGATGGCAGTGGGTGGCTTGAAGTAGGAATGCAGGTGGAAGTTCTGGAGTGAATGTGCTGCCTGAACCGGCCCTATCGCCGGCAAGCCAGCTCCCACAGGTAGCGCACAAGTCTTCGAACCTGTGATGAACCTGTGGGAGCTGGCTTGCCGGCGATAGGGCCGGTTCAGGTTCAGCAGGCCTTACATGTCATCGAAATACCGCTCATGCCAATCCACCAGCGGCTGCGGCGAATTCAGCTTCTGCCCGTAGATCACCGAATACGACAGCACGTTCTGCACATATTGGCGCGTTTCGTCGAACGGGATCGATTCCACCCACACATCGAAGCTCAGGTGCTTGGCGCCTTTCAGCCACTGCCGCACGCGCCCGGGCCCTGCGTTGTAGGCCGCCGAGGCCAGCACCCGGTTGCCGTTGAACTGGCTGTGCACCTGGCTCAGGTAGGCTGCGCCCAGCTGGATGTTCTTGTCCGGGTTCAGCACCTGCGCCGGCGATGCCAGCGGGATGCTGAACTTGCGCGCGGTCTCTTTGGCCGTGGCCGGCATCAGCTGCATCAGGCCGCTGGCGCCCACCGGCGAGCGCGCATCCTCCATGAATGCACTTTCTTGCCGGGTGATGGCGAATACCCAGCTCGAATGCAGGCCGCGGACCTTGGCTTCGCGCACCAGGGTGTCGCGGTGGGCCATCGGGAAGCGGATGTCCAGGTCGTCCCAGTATTGCGCCTGGCTGATGGTGCGGATGGCCGGGAAGTACCAGCGCAGATCGTAGCCCAGGCGTGCCTGGGCAACCATTTCGTCGCGGGTGAAGTGGCGGCTGACGTGGTACCACTCGCGGCGGCCCTCGACGATCTGGCCGCGGGCGTGGAATTCCAGTGCACGCTGGATACCGGGTGTGTTGCGGACCTTCTTGACCAGTTGCGGGCTCAGCAGCAGGGGCTTGTTGTTCAGCTGGTACGGCGTCTGTGCCCGGTCGGCGGCAAGGAAACCGTAGAAGTCGCGCTCACGGGCGACGGTCTTGTACAGCAGCGGGATCTGCGGGTTGTTCGGCTCGGCCAGCTCCAGGCTGCGTGCCTGCCAGTATTTCCAGCGGCTGCTGCCGGCCAGGTCCTGGGGCAGGCGCTTGGTCAGCGCGTAGGCATCTTCCCAGCGGCCCAGGCGCAGCAGCAGGCGCAGGCGCCATTCGCTGACGGTGTTGTCGCGCAACTCGGGGTCGTAGCGGGTCATCAGGTCGAGTGCGCGCGGGTCGTAGCGGCGTGCCAGGGTCAGGCCGATTTCGCGGGCGATGGCAACTTTTTCGTCGCGGGAAAAGTGCATGCGCTGGGCGTAATCGTCGAGCAGTGCCATGGCCCGCTCCGGGTCCTGCCGGGCCAGGCGGCGCAGGCCGAGGCTGACCACATCGGACATGGCTTCGTTGGCCGGGGTGAAGCGCGACGGCTGGTTGAGCAGCTCAGGCTTCTGCGCCACGTCGACCAGCAGACGCCCCTGCGGGCCGAGCGTGGTCAGCGTCTTGACCAGGTTGTTGGCCAAGGCGTAGTTGCGGCTCTGGGCCGCCAGCTTGGTGCGTTCCCAGCGCTTGGCTTCGGTCAGCTGCCCTTCGGCCGCCCACATGCCGAACAGCGTGTCGCAGGCGGCAGGTTGCGACTTGCCGACGCTCCACAGTTTGTCGGCTGTGGCGTAGCCCTCGGCGCGCAGGCCATGGCTGAGCTGATACTGGCCGTTGAGGCAGTCCAGTTCGGTAAAGTTGAGCTTGGGGTCGTAGTATTTGACGAAGGTGTCCCATTCGCCGCGCTCGGCCAGCCAGCGTAGCCAGCGCAGTTTCATCCAGTTGGCCTGTGGCAGGTCGCCATGCTTGGCAAGAAAGCCTTCGATTTCCTGGTTGCTGGCGTTTTTGAGGCGGGCGGTAAGCTCGTCGTAGGCCAGGTAGGGTGTCAGCGGGTAGTCGCTCAGGGCTTGGGCATAGCGCAGGTACGGGCCTTTGTCGCCCTTGGCCAGCGCGCGCTTGGCCTCGTCGTAGTACTGGCGTTGCTGGGTGAGGTCGGTGGCCTGCGCCGCGCAGGTGGCAGCGGTGAGCAGCAGGCAGGATGCAATATGTAACAGGCGGCTGCGCATGATACGTCCGGGCAGTTGAACCATGGGGAAGTGACGGCGGAGCCAGCACTGTTGGAAGCAATTGCCTTAGCTTAGCTGTTTGCCGGCGGCGGGTGAAAGCACTGTGCTTGTATCGGGATATTAACTTCGACCAGATGTCGCAAAGCCCTCGTCGGGTGGCGAGGCGGATGCTGTCGAGGGCCAAGTCAGGTAGAATGCGCGCCCGATTTATGGAGACCAACATGACCCTGCTCAAATTCAGCGATGTGTCCCTCGCATTCGGCGCCATGCCGCTGCTGGACAAAGTGTCCTGGCAGATCGCTCGTGGTGAGCGGGTGTGCATCATCGGCCGCAACGGTACTGGCAAGTCCAGCATGCTGCGCCTGGTCAAGGGCGAGCAGAAGGGTGACGACGGTGAAGTCTGGCGTGCCCCGGGCCTGAAGATCGGCGAGCTGCCGCAGGAGCTGCCGGTGGCGGACGAGCGCACGGTGTTCGATGTGGTGGCCGCAGGCCTGGATGGCGTCGGCGAGCTGCTGGCGCAGTTCCACCACCTGAGCATGAATATCCAGAACGACGAAGACCTGGAAAAACTCATGCACGTCCAGCACGAGTTGGAAGCCCGTGATGGCTGGCGCCTGCAGCAAGTGGTGGAGAGCACCCTTAGCCGCCTGCAGTTGCCAGCCGACAAGACCCTGGCCGAGCTGTCCGGTGGCTGGCGCCGGCGTGTGCTGCTGGCCCAGGCGCTGGTGTCCGAGCCCGACCTGCTGCTGCTCGACGAGCCGACCAACCACCTGGACATCGGTGCCATTGCCTGGCTCGAAGAGGCACTGCGCAGTTTCAACGGTGCGGTGCTGTTCATCACCCACGACCGGTCCTTCCTGCAGAACCTGGCCACCCGCATCCTTGAACTGGACCGCGGCGGCCTGATCGACTGGAACGGTGACTACGCCAGCTTCCTGGTGCACAAGGAGGCCGCACTGGCCGCCGAAGAAACCGCCAACGCGCTGTTCGACAAACGCCTGGCCCAGGAAGAGGTGTGGATCCGCCAGGGCATCAAGGCCCGCCGCACCCGTAACGAAGGCCGCGTGCGGGCGCTGAAAGCCTTGCGCGTGGAGCGTGGCGAGCGCCGCGAACGCCAGGGCAAGGCCAACATCCAGATCGAGTCGGCAGAAAAATCCGGCAAGCAGGTGATGGTGCTGGAAAACGTCAGCTTCCATCACGCCGGCGGGCCAATGCTGGTCAAGGACTTTTCCATGGTCCTGCAGCGCCAGGACCGTATCGGCCTGCTGGGCGCCAACGGCACCGGCAAGACCACCTTGCTCAAGCTGATGCTTGGCGGCCTGGAGCCCACTTCGGGCAAGGTCGAGCGGGGCACCAAGCTGGAAGTGGCCTACTTCGACCAGATGCGCCACCAGCTTGAGCTGGAAAAGACCGTGATCGACAACCTGGCCGAAGGCCGTGACTTCATCGAGATCGACGGCCAGAACCGCCACGTGCTGAGCTACCTGGGCGACTTCCTGTTCAGCCCTCAGCGTGCCCGCACGCCGGTCAAGGCATTGTCGGGTGGCGAGCGTGCGCGCCTGCTGCTGGCCAAGCTGTTCAGCAAACCGGCCAACCTGCTGGTGCTCGACGAACCGACCAACGACCTGGACGTGGAAACCCTCGAGCTGCTCGAAGAAGTACTGTCCAACTACAAGGGCACTGTGCTGATGGTCAGCCACGACCGGGCCTTCCTCGACAACGTCGTCACCAGCACCCTGGTGTTCGAAGGCGAGGGCAAGGTGCGTGAGTACGTGGGCGGCTACGAGGACTGGATTCGCCAAGGTGGCTCGCCAAAGCTGCTGGGCGTGACCGAGAGCAAGGGCGGCAAGTCCGAACTCAACAGCGCGGTCGTGGAGAAAGTCGAGGACAAACCCGCGCCAGTGGCTGCGCCGGTGGCGGAAGAGGCGTCGAAGAAAAAGCTCAGTTACAAGCTGCAGCGTGAACTGGAGATGCTGCCAGGGCAGATCGACGAAGTTGAGCAGCGCATGGCTGAGGCTCAGGAAGAAGTGAATGCGGCGGGCTTCTACCAGCGGCCGATCGCGGAAACTTCGGCAGTGCTTGCAAAGATCGAGAAGCTGCAAGGTGAGCTGGATGCGTTGGTAGAGCGCTGGGCCGAGCTGGAAGGCTGATCGGCGTCAGCCTGAACTGGCCCTATCGCCGGCAAGCCAGCTCCCACAGGTACGCCACAGGTTTCAAGCCTTGTGGTACCCCTGTGGGAGCTGGCTTGCCGGCGATAGGGCCGGGGCAGGTTTAATCAGTCTTCTTCTGCAACCGCACCGCCAGTACATCGCACGGTGCGCCGTGCAGCACGTCATTGGCCGTGGAGCCCAGCAGCAACGCCAGGCCATGGCGGCCATGGCTGCCGACCACGATCAGGTCGCACCTCTGGTCCTTGGCCAGTTGGTGGATTTCCTGGCGCGGTTGGCCGTAGGTCAGGTGCGAATCGCCGCGCTGGATGTCGGGGTATTTGTTGAACAGGCGGTCCATGCGCTCCTTGGCCTGGTCGAACTGTTGCTGTTGCAGTTGCGACAGGTCCATGGGTACGTCACCGCCGAATGCCATGGCCATCGGCTCGACGATGTGCACCAGCGAAACCTTGGCATTCGAAGGTTTGGCCAGCGCCATGGCGCGCTTGATCACCGGGTCGCATTCTTCGGTCAGGTCGACGGCGACCAGAAGATGTTCGTAGGACATGAGCGGTACTCCTGACAATCGCGATAGAAGAAGTATGGTCGCTTTCGGGCGGGTCTTCCGTGAAATGGCTAACCAGCTCATTTGCAACGCTTTATGGGAACTACTGATATGACGGTATTGCTGGTGGTGTCAATCCTTGCGCTGATTCTCAGCCCGCTTTCCTGGCTGCGCGGCTCGCGCAAGCAGAGCGAGCAGATGAAGCTGCGCCTGGAGGCACGGCGAATGGGGCTGGGTATGCAGCTGGCGCCGCAGCAGTGGCCGCACTGGCTCGAAAAGGAGCCGCCAAGCCCTTGCCCGCAGTACCATCGGGCACGCCGTCGGGGGCATGAAGACAGCTTCAGCTTCTGGCAGATCAGCCCGGGGGTGTGGTGGAACCAGTGGCGTGAGCCCTGCGAAGATCCACGCTTCATTGAGCCTCTGGCGCGCTTGCCGGCGAGCGTCTACAAGGTCGAAGCCGATGCGCGGATGATCGCCCTGTACTGGACTGAACGGGGCGATACGGCTGTGTTGCAGGATGTTGCCTACGTCCTCGAAACCCTGGCCTGACGGCCCACCGATCAGGATGGCTTGTCACCGACCACTGTGGGAGCGGGCAGGCCCGCGAACATCGGCGTAGCCGGTGCCAGCGACCGCGGGCAATTCTTCGCGGGCACGCCCGCTCCCACAGGGAATGCGGCGGTTTCAGTAGCTTTAAACGACAAAGCGGCGGCTTGGCAGAACCCTGAAGGGGTGGGGTGCCAAGTCGCCGCTTTGCGTTCTGCTGCGCAGAAAAGGCCAGGCAGGCCGGGTATTCACTCAAGCAAGTGCCAGTGTAGCCGCCTTGGGTTGCCGCGCAAGCCGAAAGATGCAGCACTGTTCAATTGAGCGTGGTCAATCGCTGACATGAATGGTCGGCGATCACTGTCATCATGTTTTGTACCCGGACGATACAAAGTGACTGGAAAGTCGCGTTTTCGCCGTGCTCGTGAGCATTTGACAACGCCGATCTTTTCGGAGAATGTGTGCACACCCAAATCAAACGGGCGTATGAATTGAGCGTTTGTATGTCATGACGCCAAGCCATACTTCCGACTAGCGCGCTGACGGGTGTGCCTGGGGCAGGGCAGCTAGGCCTGCTTCTGCTGCAGCGATCGGCGTGTACAGTTCAGCTTCCATATCGTGGAGATCAGTTGATGATTTACGAAGGTAAAGCCATCACGGTTAAGGCTCTTGAAAGTGGCATCGTCGAGCTCAAGTTCGACCTCAAGGGTGAGTCCGTCAACAAGTTCAACCGCCTGACCCTGAACGAGCTTCGCCAGGCCGTCGACGCCATCCAGGCCGATGCTTCGGTCAAGGGCGTGATCGTCAGCAGTGGCAAGGACGTGTTCATCGTCGGCGCCGACATCACCGAGTTCGTCGACAACTTCAAGCTGCCCGAGGCCGAACTGGTCGCCGGCAACCTGGAAGCCAACCGCATCTTCAGCGCCTTCGAAGACCTCGAAGTGCCGACCGTTGCTGCCATCAACGGCATCGCCCTGGGCGGCGGCCTGGAAATGTGCCTGGCCGCCGACTACCGGGTCATGTCCAGCAGCGCCAAGATCGGCCTGCCGGAAGTCAAGCTGGGCATCTACCCCGGCTTTGGCGGCACCGTGCGCCTGCCGCGCCTGATCGGTTCGGACAACGCTATCGAGTGGATCGCCTCCGGCAAGGAAAACCGTGCCGAAGACGCCCTGAAAGTGGGTGCCGTCGACGCCGTGGTCGCCCCTGATTTGCTGCAGGCCGGTGCCTTGGACCTGATCAAGCGTGCCATCAGTGGTGAGCTGGACTACAAGGCCAAGCGTCAGCCAAAGCTGGAAAAGCTCAAGCTCAATGCCATCGAGCAGATGATGGCCTTCGAGACCGCCAAGGGCTTCGTCGCCGGCCAGGCCGGCCCGAACTATCCGGCCCCGGTCGAAGCCATCAAGACCATCCAGAAAGCCGCCAACTTCGGCCGCGACAAGGCCCTGGAAGTCGAAGCCGCAGGCTTTGCCAAGCTGGCCAAGACGTCGGTTGCCGAAAGCCTGATCGGCCTGTTCCTGAACGACCAGGAGCTCAAGCGCAAGGCCAAGGCGCATGACGAAATCGCCCATGACGTGAAGCAGGCCGCCGTGCTCGGCGCCGGTATCATGGGTGGCGGCATCGCTTACCAGTCGGCGGTCAAGGGCACCCCGATCCTGATGAAGGACATTCGCGAGGAAGCCATCCAGCTGGGCCTGAACGAGGCCTCCAAGCTGCTCGGCAACCGCGTCGACAAGGGCCGCCTGACCCCGGCCAAGATGGCCGAGGCACTCAACGCCATTCGCCCGACCCTGTCCTATGGCGATTTCGCCAATGTCGACATCGTCGTCGAGGCTGTGGTCGAGAACCCGAAAGTGAAGCAGGCCGTGCTGGCTGAAGTCGAAGGCCAGGTGAAGGAAGATGCGATCCTGGCCTCCAACACCTCGACCATCTCCATCAACCTGCTGGCAAAAGCGCTCAAGCGCCCGGAAAACTTCGTCGGCATGCACTTCTTCAACCCGGTGCACATGATGCCGCTGGTGGAAGTCATCCGTGGCGAGAAGTCCAGTGAAGTGGCGGTCGCCACCACCGTGGCCTACGCCAAGAAAATGGGCAAGAACCCGATCGTGGTCAACGATTGCCCGGGCTTTTTGGTCAACCGCGTGCTGTTCCCGTATTTCGGCGGCTTTGCCAAGCTGGTCAGTGCCGGTGTCGACTTCGTGCGCATCGACAAGGTCATGGAAAAGTTCGGCTGGCCGATGGGCCCGGCCTACCTGATGGACGTGGTTGGCATCGACACCGGCCACCACGGCCGCGACGTGATGGCCGAAGGCTTCCCGGACCGCATGAAGGACGAGCGCCGCTCGGCCGTCGACGCGCTGTACGAGGCCAAGCGCCTGGGCCAGAAGAACGGCAAGGGCTTCTACGCCTACGAAACCGACAAGCGCGGCAAGCCGAAGAAGGTCTTCGACGCCACCGTGCTCGACGTGCTCAAGCCGATCGTGTTCGAGCAGCGTGAAGTCACCGACGAAGACATCATCAATTGGATGATGGTCCCGCTGTGCCTCGAGACCGTGCGCTGCCTGGAAGACGGCATTGTCGAAACCGCCGCCGAAGCCGACATGGGCCTGGTCTATGGCATTGGTTTCCCTCCTTTCCGCGGTGGTGCGCTGCGCTACATCGACTCGATCGGTGTGGCCGAATTCGTCGCCCTGGCCGATCAGTACGCCGACCTGGGGCCGCTGTACCACCCGACTGCGAAGCTGCGTGAAATGGCCAAGAATGGCCAGCGCTTCTTCAACTGAGCGGTCAACGAGCTAGAGCGAGAAATTTGATATGAGCCTGAATCCAAGAGACGTGGTGATTGTCGACTTCGGTCGCACGCCAATGGGCCGCTCCAAGGGTGGCATGCACCGCAATACCCGCGCCGAAGACATGTCGGCGCACCTGATCAGCAAGCTGCTGGAACGCAACGGCAAGGTCGACCCGAAAGAAGTCGAGGACGTGATCTGGGGCTGCGTCAACCAGACCCTGGAGCAGGGCTGGAACATTGCCCGTATGGCGTCGCTGATGACCCAGATCCCGCACACGTCTGCAGCGCAGACCGTCAGCCGCCTGTGCGGCTCTTCGATGAGCGCCTTGCACACCGCTGCCCAGGCGATCATGACCGGTAACGGCGATGTGTTCGTGGTCGGTGGCGTGGAACACATGGGCCACGTCAGCATGATGCACGGCGTCGACCCTAACCCGCACCTGTCCTTGCATGCTGCCAAGGCTTCCGGGATGATGGGCCTGACTGCAGAAATGCTCGGCAAGATGCACGGCATCACCCGTGAGCAGCAGGACCTGTTCGGCGTGCGTTCGCACCAGCTGGCCCACAAGGCCACGGTCGAAGGCAAGTTCAAGGACGAGATCATCCCGATGCAGGGCTATGACGAGAACGGCTTCCTGAAGGTGTTCGATTTCGACGAAACCATTCGCCCGGAAACCACCCTCGAAGGCCTGGCGTCGCTCAAGCCCGCGTTCAACCCGAAAGGCGGTACTGTCACTGCCGGTACCTCGTCGCAGATCACCGACGGCGCTTCGTGCATGATCGTCATGTCCGGCCAGCGCGCGATGGACCTGGGTATCCAGCCATTGGCGGTAATCCGTTCGATGGCGGTGGCTGGTGTCGATCCGGCGATCATGGGTTATGGCCCTGTGCCGTCGACCCAGAAAGCGCTCAAGCGCGCCGGGCTGACCATGGCTGACATCGACTTCATCGAGCTCAACGAAGCCTTTGCTGCACAGGCCTTGCCGGTGCTGAAAGACTTGAAAGTGCTCGACAAGATGGATGAGAAGGTTAACCTGCACGGCGGCGCCATCGCTTTGGGCCACCCGTTCGGTTGCTCCGGGGCACGGATTTCGGGCACCCTGCTCAACGTCATGAAGCAGAATGGCGGTACGCTGGGGGTGGCGACCATGTGCGTCGGCCTCGGCCAAGGTATCACCACGGTCTTCGAACGCGTCTGATCGCGTTGCGGGATAGCAACCGGGGCCTTGTGCCCCGGTTTTGTTTTTACAGGTTTATTCAAGAGGGTGGGCAACATGCAGATACAACCAGGCGTATACCGGCATTACAAAGGGCCTGAGTACCGTGTCTTCAGCGTTGCGCGGCACTCCGAGAACGAAGAGTGGATGGTGTTCTACCAATGCCTGTATGGTGATTACAGCTTCTGGGTGCGCCCCCTTTTGATGTTCCAGGAGTCTGTCGAGGTTGACGGCGAGCAGGTGCCACGCTTTGCTTTGGTCAAGGCCGAAGAAGGGCTGCCTGGGTTGCTGGGCAAGTCGCACGAGTGATCAGCCGAGCTTGACCTCACACTTTTGCCACTATATATAGCGGTGCCGCGTTTGGTACCTGACGCGTTTTTCATTTTCAGATTCAGGAATACTCCGATCCATGGGCAAATCGCTGGTCATTGTGGAATCCCCGGCCAAGGCCAAGACCATCAACAAGTACCTGGGCAACCAGTACGTGGTGAAGTCGAGTATCGGCCATATCCGAGACCTCCCCACCAGCGGTTCGGCCAGCGCAAGCAAAGAGCCAGCCGCCAAGCGTGGCAAGGCCGCGGGTGAGGCTCCGGCCCTGTCGCCGAAAGATAAGGCCCGCCGCCAGTTGGTGGCACGCATGGGCGTCGACCCGGATCACGGCTGGAAGGCCAAGTACGAGATCCTGCCTGGCAAGGAAAAGGTGATCGAAGAACTGCGTCGCCTGGCCAAAGATGCCGACACCATCTATCTCGCAACCGACTTGGACCGCGAAGGGGAAGCCATTGCCTGGCACCTGCGCGAGGCCATCGGTGGTGACGACACCCGCTACAAGCGCGTGGTGTTCAACGAAATTACCAAGAAGGCGATCCAGGAAGCCTTTTCGCAGCCGGGCGAGCTGGACATCGACCGGGTCAACGCCCAGCAGGCGCGGCGCTTCCTCGACCGTGTGGTCGGCTATATGGTTTCGCCGCTGTTGTGGGCCAAGATTGCCCGCGGCCTGTCTGCTGGCCGTGTGCAGTCGGTCGCGGTGAAGCTGGTGGTGGAGCGCGAGCGTGAAATCCGCGCATTCATCCCGGAAGAGTACTGGGAGATCCACGCCGACCTCGGTACCGCCAAGAACGCCAAGGTGCGTTTCGAGGTGGCGCGCGAGAAGGGCGAGGCCTTCAAGCCGCTGAACGAAGCCCAGGCCATGGCCGCGCTGGAAAAGCTCAAGGCTTCCAGCTACAGCGTGGTCAAGCGTGAAGACCGCCCGACCAGCAGCAAGCCGTCGGCGCCGTTCATTACCTCTACCCTGCAGCAGGCGGCCAGTAACCGCTTGGGCTTCGGGGTGAAAAAAACCATGATGATGGCCCAGCGCTTGTACGAAGCCGGCTACATCACGTACATGCGTACCGACTCGACCAACCTGTCGGTCGACGCTCTGGACATGGCGCGCAGCTACATCGAGCGCGAATTCGGCAAACAGTACCTGCCGGAGGCGCCGCTGGTGTACGGCAGCAAGGAAGGGGCCCAGGAAGCGCACGAAGCGATTCGTCCTTCCGATGTGAATACCCACCCGACCAAGCTCAGTGGCATGGAGCGCGACGCCGAGCGCCTGTACGAGCTGATCTGGCGCCAGTTCCTTGCCTGCCAGATGCCGCCTGCGCAGTACCTGTCCACCAGCGTCACCGTGGCTGCTGGCGACTTCGAGCTGCGTGCCAAGGGCCGTATCCTCAAGTTCGACGGTTATACCCGCGTGCTGCCGCAACAGAGCAAGCCGGGCGAAGACGACGTGCTGCCCGAGATGGTCCAGGGCGAAGCGCTGAAGCTGATTCAGATCGACCCGAGCCAGCACTTCACCAAGCCACCGGCGCGCTTCACTGAAGCCAGCCTGGTCAAGGAAATGGAAAAGCGCGGCATTGGTCGCCCGTCGACCTATGCGGCGATCATCTCGACCATTCAGGACCGTGGCTATGTGACCTTGCACAACCGCCGTTTCTATTCCGAGAAAATGGGCGACATCGTTACCGAGCGCCTGTCCGAAAGCTTCTCCAACCTGATGGACTACGGCTTTACCGCCGACATGGAGGAGAACCTCGACGACGTGGCCCAGGGCGAGCGTGACTGGAAGAACGTGCTCGACGAGTTCTACGGCGACTTCAGCAAGAAGCTGCAGACGGCCGAGTCCAGCGAAGGCGGCATGCGCGCCAACCAGCCGACCATGACCAACATTCCGTGCAAGGAATGTGGCCGGCCGATGATGATCCGCACCGCTTCCACGGGTGTTTTCCTGGGTTGCTCGGGTTACAGCCTGCCGCCAAAAGAGCGCTGCAAGGCCACCGTCAACCTGGTGCCGGGTGATGAGATTGCCGCTGATGACGAGGGTGAATCGGAATCCCGCGTGCTGCTGGGCAAGCACCGTTGCCCGATCTGCGCGACAGCGATGGATGCCTACCTGCTGGATGAGAAGCACAAGCTGCACATTTGCGGTAACAACCCCGATTGCGTTGGCTACGAGATCGAAGAGGGCAGCTACCGCATCAAGGGTTACGAAGGGCCGAGCCTGGAGTGCGACAAGTGTGGCAGCGAGATGCAGTTGAAGACCGGCCGTTTTGGCAAGTTCTTCGGCTGCACCAACCCGGCGTGCAAGAACACCCGCAAGCTGCTCAAGAGCGGCGAGGCCGCGCCACCGAAGATGGACAAGGTGGACATGCCGGAGCTCAAGTGCGAGAAGGTCGACGACACTTACGTGCTGCGTGACGGTGCTTCGGGGTTGTTCCTGGCCGCCAGCCAGTTCCCGAAAAACCGCGAAACCCGTGCGCCGCTGGTGCTTGAAATCGTGCCGCACAAGCATGAGATCGATCCGAAGTACCACTTCCTGTGCGATGCGCCGCAGAAAGACCCGGAAGGCCGCCCGGCGGTTATCCGCTACAGCCGCAAGACCAAGGAGCAGTACGTGCAGTCCGAGGTCGATGGCAAGCCGACCGGCTGGAAGGCCTTCTACGACGGCAATGCCTGGAAGGTTGAAGACAAGCGCTGATCTGACAGCGTTGTAATTGGGGCCGCTGCGCGCCCCTTCGCGGCACAAGGCCGCTCCTGCAAGAGAACGCGATTCCTTGTAGGAGCGGCCTTGTGCTGCGAAGGGGCGCAAAGCGGCCCTAATCATTTATGATGCATGTATCCGCCTTGCAGCCTGATGGGAGGGCCCAGAAATGGCCCAGGAAACCTACACCCGCACCAACCAGAAACTGTTCTTCGCCGGCCTCGCCCTCGAGTCCATGGCCAAGGCTGAACAAAGCCAGGCCATGAACGCCCAGGGCCTGGTTCAGGCTGAGCGCGAGTCGACGCTGTTCCACCTGTATGGCGCGCTGCTGGGCCTATGCCATGAAATCGGAGCCTTCTACCGCCTGCCGGTTGTCGCAACGGTTGAGCAGGCGCTGGCCGACGACGCGCTGAACGGCATCGCCATACCGGAAGTGGCCGAGCTGCTTGAGCTGGCCCGCCAGCGTGAAACGTGGCTGGCGCAAATGCTCAGTGCTTATGCCGATTTGTTCCGACCACCGGTCGCCAGGAAAGCGCCGAAAACCGACGTCACACAGCCACTGATCCAGGCCGTCAATCTCGATGAGCGCGAGCCTGCTGCGCTGTCGCGTGTCGAGCTGGAAAGCTGGCGCAACAACCTCAAGGGCCTGGTGAGACGTTTCCGCGACGCGTTGAGTGAGTGCTGATAGCTGTTACGGCTGGTACAATGCTGGCCTTTCGCGGAGAACTGCCATTTATGTCTACGTCTTTTCTGGAAATTGTCGAGTTGCCTGATGGCCGCATCGAACTGCGTCGCGCCGAGGATGAGGGCTCTCTGGTAACCCTGGATTTCTCGGAAGACGCCAAGGTGTTCCTGCAGGGCCAGCATGTAGAAGTGGCCAAGGCCATGCTCAGTGTTGGCGTGCAGATGGCCGGGCGCCTGATGGATGGCGAGCTCGAGCGTGATGAAGGGCCGCGCGTGCTGCACTGAAGGTGCAGCAGGGCAGCAGGTTTCTTCAAATGACAGGCAAAGCCTGAGCATCAGCCAAGGCGGATGTTCAGGCTTTGTGCGTTTCCGACACTGGCGGCGCGCAGCAATTGCTGGCGTGCAGTGGCGTTGACGTTGCCCAGCCAACTGACCACCGTGTGGCTAAGGCCCAGGCGCAAGGCTTCGCAGGCCAGTTGCAGCGGGGTTTGGTTGCCACGAGGCTGCAGCAGCAGGATGCGTTCACGGTTGAGGCCGGCATCGCGCAGCCAGGCCTGGGTCAGGCTCGACGGCGGGGCGATCAGGGTCAGCCAACGGGCCTCATCCTCTTCGCTCAGCTCGCGCAGTACCGGTGCCAGCAGGCTTTGGCAGTGCCCAGGGGCGCCGCGCAGCGCCAATTCGCTGAACAGTTCGGGCTGGTTGCTCTTGCGCGCCAGTTCGCTGGCTTTCAGGCCCGGTAGTACGGGCTGGGCGAGGAATGCTTCGAACAGGGGCAACTGGGCTTGCTCGGGTGCGTGAATGAACTGCTGCATGACGCCTCCTGGATCAGCGGCGAATGACGCCGACGCTCAAACCCTCAATCACCAGTTCCTGTTCTTTCAGGTCAACTTCGATGGGGGCGAATTCGGGGTTTTCGGCAAGCAGCCAGACCTTGCTGCCTTCACGCTTGAAGCGCTTGACGGTGACTTCGTCGCCGATGCGGGCCACGACAATCTGACCGTTGCGGGCTTCGCGGCAGGTGTGTACTGCCAGCAGGTCGCCGTCGAAGATGCCGACGTCCTTCATGCTCATGCCGTGGACGCGCAACAAATAATCGGCCTGGGGGTGGAAGAAGGCAGGGTTGATATTGCAGGATTGCTCAATGTGCTGTTCGGCAAGGATCGGCGCGCCGGCAGCCACCCGGCCGATGATTGGCAGGCCGGTTTCTTCTGCCTTGGTTTCCAGGCCGGGGATGCGGATGCCGCGGGAGGCGCCCGGGGTCATCTCGATCGCACCCTTGCGGGCGAGGGCCTTGAGGTGCTCCTCGGCGGCGTTGGGCGACTTGAAGCCCAGCTCCTGAGCGATCTCGGCACGTGTCGGCGGGAAGCCGTTGTCTTCGAGGCAGCGCTTGATGAACGCGAGAATTTCGGCTTGGCGTGGCGTCAGTTTCAACATGGTGAGCGCTCTGTCTTTTTGTACAGTGACTGGGATTATATACAGTACTGGATGCGCTGCAAGCCAAAAGGCGCAATAAACCTGGCGGTGGCGCTTGCAGCCTGCCGTCTGGGGCTTTTAAATGGCGACCGCCCGGTCACCGAGCCTTGACAGAAGCGGGGCTGAAACGTATGTTTCAAACACCTGTTTGTCTGGCGGAGTACGCGGAGTAGTCATGGCCCAATCGGAAACCGTTGAACGCATTCTCGATGCTGCCGAGCAGCTGTTCGCGGAAAGGGGGTTCGCCGAGACCTCGTTGCGGCTGATTACCAGCAAGGCCGGGGTCAACCTGGCGGCCGTCAACTACCACTTCGGCTCTAAAAAGGCGTTGATCCAGGCGGTGTTCTCGCGCTTCCTC
Organism: Pseudomonas putida S13.1.2; assembly: GCF_000498395.2. NCBI lineage: Bacteria > Pseudomonadati > Pseudomonadota > Gammaproteobacteria > Pseudomonadales > Pseudomonadaceae > Pseudomonas > Pseudomonas putida. The sequence goes on along the minus strand of NZ_CP010979.1, from coordinate 3,183,929 downwards.
GGCCCGTTCTGCGCCAGCCTCGAGCGCGAGCTGGAGCGTCGCCAGGCCAAGCCGGAGCACAAGCCCACCCTTGAAGAGCTGCTGGAGATGCTGGTGGAGCAGGCGTTGGCCGTGCAACCGCGCAGCAACAACGACCTGTCGATCTTCATGCGCCTTTTGGGCCTGGCCTTCAGCCAGAGCCAGGGCCACCTGCGGCGTTACCTGGAAGACATGTACGGCAAAGTGTTCCGCCGCTACATGCTGCTGGTCAACGAGGCCGCGCCGCGTATTCCGCCACTGGAGCTGTTCTGGCGCGTGCACTTCATGCTCGGCGCCGCCGCCTTCAGCATGTCCGGTATCAAGGCGCTGCGGGCCATTGCCGAAACTGACTTCGGCATCAACACCTCGATCGAGCAGGTGATGCGCCTGATGGTACCGTTCCTGGCCGCCGGCATGCGTGCCGACAGCGGCGTCACCGACGAGGCCATGGCCACGGCGCAGCTGCGTCCACGCAGCAAGACTACCGCCATCACCGCCAAGGCCTGAAGGCTGGGCGGGGCAGGGCGCTTCGGCTAAGCTAGCGCCCATGCCCGATCTCGACCTGCTGCACATTTCCCTCGCCGACCAATGCCTGTATGGCTTTGCCCGTGACCAGCTGCGCGTGCGCCTGCCGGTTTCCACGGCGCGTAACGGTGCCGGCGAGCGCCATGGCTCGGGCTGCACACCGCGTGGCCTGCACCAGGTGCGGGCTAAAATTGGCGCGGGCCTGCCGCTTGCTGCAGTACTGGCCGGGCGGCGCTGGACGGGTGAGGTGTGGTCGCCGGTATTGCAAGCGCAATACCCGGGCCGCGACTGGATACTCACTCGCATCCTTTGGCTTAGCGGCTGTGAGCCGGGTATCAACCGCCTGGGCGCGGTCGACACCTTCCGCCGCTACATCTACCTGCACGGCACGCCGGATACGGAACCCATGGGCGTAGCGTTGTCCCATGGCTGCATACGCCTGCGCAACACCGACTTGCTAAGCCTGTTCGAGCGGGTGCCGGTGCATTGCCCGGTGCGCATCGAACAAGCCGCTTGCCCCCAGTGGGCCTCTCTCTGTCTTCAATGAAGGATTACCCATGACCGTCAGCCTGCAAGGCTCCCTGATGGTGGATATCGCCGGTAAATGGCTGACCGCCGAAGACCGTCACTTGCTGCGCCAACCCGAAGTGGCCGGCCTGATCATCTTTGCCCGCAACATCGACAGCCCGCGCCAGGTGCGCGAGCTGTGCGCGTCGATCCGCGCCATACGGCCCGACCTGATTCTGGCGGTAGACCAGGAAGGCGGCCGCGTGCAGCGCCTGCGTCAGGGTTTTGTGCGCCTGCCCGCCATGCGTGCGCTGGTCGACAACGACAACGCTGAGTACCTGGCCGAACAGTGCGGTTGGCTGATGGCAACCGAGGTGCTGGCGGTTGGCCTGGACCTCAGCTTTGCCCCGGTGCTGGACTTGGACCATCAGCGCAGCGCCGTGGTCGGCAGCCGGGCCTTCGAGGGTGATCCACTGCGTGCCACGCAACTGGCCGGGGCGTTCATCCGCGGTATGAACGCGGCTGGCATGGCGGCCTGTGGCAAGCACTTCCCGGGGCATGGCTGGGCCGAGGCTGACTCGCATGTGGCTATTCCTACCGATGAGCGCAGCCTTGAACAATTACGCCAGGCTGACCTGGTGCCGTTCACGCGACTGAGCGGGCAGCTGGCGGCGGTGATGCCGGCGCATGTCATTTACCCGCAGGTTGACAACCAGCCAGCCGGTTTCTCGCGGCGCTGGCTGCAGGAGATCCTGCGCGGCGAGCTGGGCTTTGACGGGGTGATCTTCAGTGATGACCTGTCGATGGCCGGTGCGCATGTGGTGGGTGATGCGGCCAGCCGTATCGAGGCGGCGTTGAGCGCGGGCTGTGACATGGGCCTGGTGTGCAATGACCGGGCGGCAGCAGAGCTGGCACTGAGTGCGGCGCAGCGCATGAAGGTCAAGCCATCGCCGCGGATTGCGCGGATGCGCGGGCAAGGGTTTGCGCGCACCGATTATCGCCAGCAGCCGCGCTGGCTGGAGGCGTTGGGGGCTTTGAAGGAAGCTCAGCTGGTCGATTGACTGCGCCGGCCTCTTCGCGGGCATGCCCGCTCCCACAGGTGAAGCGCCGGTTTTGAGGTCGGTGTTGTGCCTGTGCTGGCCTCTTCGCGGGTAAACCCGCTCCCACAGGTGCGGCGCCGGTTTTGAGGTTTGTGTTGCACCTGTAGTGGTCCCTTCGCGGGTGAACCCGCTCCCACAGGGCCAGCACAAAGCTTGAGGTTGGCACCGTACTTGTGGGAGCCCGGCTTGCCGGCGATGGGCTGCACAGCAGCCCCGGCAATGCAGAAGGCCCCAAAGTGATGCGCCAGCTTCAAGGCAACGCTGTACCTGTCGGAGCGGCTTTAGCCGCGAACACCGGCAAAGCCAGCCTCCACAAGAAGACAGTTGCTCCCACAGGTACTGCATAGCCCTCGGCAGCGGTGCGGTCCCTGTGGGAGCGGGCATGCCCGCGAAGAGGTCGGCATGGGCAGTACAAAATGCTGGGTTACCGCCCGCGCTTGCCTGGCAATGGCGCAAACAGGGCCTCGATTTCTTCATCGCCCATGCGCCATTGCCCGGCCTGCCCGCCATCCAGCAAGCTGGCCGCCAGCGCCGCTTTTTCCTGCTGCAGCAACTGGATCTTCTCTTCCACCGTACCGCGGGTAATCAGCTTGAACACGAACACCGGCTTGTCCTGGCCAATGCGGTAGGCGCGGTCGGTGGCCTGGTTTTCGCTGGCCGGGTTCCACCAGGGGTCGAAGTGGATCACCGTGTCCGCGGCCGTCAGGTTCAAGCCCACGCCACCGGCCTTGAGGCTGATCAGGAACACTTCGCTATCACCCTGCTGGAACTGCTGCACTGGCGTGCGCCGGTCCCGTGTGTCACCGGTCAGCAGGCTGTAGCGGATCTTGCGTTTCTCCAGCTCCTGCTGGATCAGTGCCAGCATCGAGGTGAACTGCGAGAACAACAGTACCCGCCGCCCTTCGCTGAGCAGCTCATCGAGCATTTCCAGCAATGCGCCCAGCTTGCCCTTGTCGGCCTGGTTGCCTTTGCTTTCTACCCCTTTTACCAGGCGCAGGTCGCAGCACACCTGGCGCAGTTTGAGTAGCGCGTCGAGGATGACGATCTGGCTGCGTGCGGCACCATTGCGGGCGATCTCGTCGCGGACTTTCTTGTCCATGGCCACCCGCACGGCCTCGTAGGTATCGCGCTGGGCGTCGCTGAGCTCCACCCAGTGCACCATCTCGGTCTTGGCCGGCAACTCGGTGGCCACCTGCTCCTTGGTGCGGCGCAGCAGGAACGGGCGGATGCGCGTGACCAGATGGCCCAGCCGCTCAGCGTCGCCATGGCGTTCGATCGGGGTGCGGTAGTCCTGGTTGAAGCGTTTGACATCGCCCAGCCAGCCGGGCATGAGGAAGTGGAAGATCGACCACAGCTCGCCCAGGTTGTTTTCCATCGGCGTGCCGGTCAGGCACAGGCGCTGGCCGGCCTGTAGCTCGCAGACGGCGAGGGCGGCCTTGCTGGTGCTGCTCTTGATGTTCTGTGCCTCGTCCAGTACCAGCACGTGCCAAGCCTGGGCGCGCAGGTGTTCGAGGTCGCGTGGCACCAGGGCATAGGTGGTCAGAATCAGGTCATATTCATGCAGCTTGGCAAAATGCTTGCTGCGACCCGGCCCATGCAGTGCCAGCACGCGCAGGTCGGGGGCAAAGCGCTGGGCTTCGTCCAGCCAGTTGGGTATCAGGCTGGTGGGCATGACCGCCAGGGCTGGTGCTTCCAGGCGCCCGGACTCTTTCTCCAGTAGCAGGTGTGCCAGGGCCTGCAGGGTCTTGCCCAGGCCCATGTCGTCACCGAGGATGCCCCCGGTGCCCATTTCCTGCAGTGCCTGCAGCCAGTTCAGGCCCTGCTGCTGATAGGGGCGCAAGCTGGCCTGCAGCCCGGCGGGTGGGGCCACTTGCAGGTCGCGGGCATCTCGCAGGCGGCGGCCCAGATCGCGCACGTGCTGGCCACCTTCCCAGTGCAGGGGCAGGCCTTCGATGTCGTTCAGGCGCGCGGCGTCGGCGCGCTCCATGCGCAGGGCCGGGCCCGCAGTGTGTTCGTGCAGGTACAGCTCGCCCAAGGTACCCATCACGGCCTTGATGCGGCCGTAGGGCAGGGCGACGCGCAACGCCGGTGCATCCAGGCGGCCGCGGTTCAGGTCGATCAGCAGGTGCTCATCGTCACTGCGTCGGGCCAGTTCGCTGGGGCGCAGCATTTCCGGGCTGCTGCGCAGCAGTTGCAGCACGATTGGCAGCAGGCTGTGACGCTGGCCATCGACCACGATGCCCAGCTCCAGGTCAAACCATTCATGGCCGGGTGCCTCGTCGATGCTCGCATACCAGTCGTCCACCTCCTGCAGGTTGAAGGCGAAGTCGCGGTGTATGTCGATGTCCCAGCCGGCTTGGCGCAGCTGCGGCAGGCCTTGGCGTGCAAAGCGCAGCCAGGCTTCGTCGTCGGGCAACTGATACATTTCGCCGGCACTGTCGGGCAGGGCCTTGCTCTGCCGAGTGGCGGGTTTGAAGCCCAGGTCGCGTAACGCCTTGCGCAGGGCCAGCTCGGCTTGCGGCTGTCGGCGAATTCGCTGGCTGGTGCTGCCCGCCAGTCGGGTCAGCGGCTTCTCGTCGGTGCCGCTGACCTGCAAACCGTCATAGCTGAATGCCAATGCGGCGCGATGTTGCATTTGCCGTTGCATGCGACCGGTTTTCGGCATGTAGGCGGTGTATTCAAGGCTGCCGAGCGCAAGAAGGGGCTTGGGCTGGATGTGATCGAGCACCTGCTCCTGCACTGGCGTCGGCGTCGGCACCTTGTGGCTGAGGGCATTGAGCTTGTGGCTGAGGGGTACGACCAGGTGCTCGGGTACATCGGGGGCAATAGTCAGCTGCACGGCGACATGCGGATCCAGGCTGTGCTCGACCTTGCCCACTTCACTGGTCAGCAGATCGAAGTAGTAAAGGGGCAACAGCGGGATGACGCAGCGCAGCATTTCCTCGCCGCTGTACCACAGTCCCCGGTAGTTTCCGTTGTCCAGGCGTACCCAGCGAAACTCGGCATGGCGCACCGGGCCTTGATGAAGCGGTGGGAAGCCGACATCGTAAAACATGCGCCCGGTTTCGAGTGCGCGCTGGAACAACTCGCCACCTTCCTGGCCCTTCAGTTTATAGCCGCGGTCCTGGCCGCCGCCCTGATTCAGGGCCGAGAGCAGGCGCAAAATGCGGGTGTCTTCTTCCGTCACGAAGCGCGGGGGCTCGTAGAGAAAGTCGTACAGTGACTGGACGCGGCTGAAGCGTATGCCGTCCTCGGTTCGCGTGCCCTTGCGCACCAGCAGGGCGCAGCCGGCATCATCGGTGAGATTGAGCTGGTAGCACACCATGCGTCCGCGTTTGTCTTCGGTTGCGTTGGGCTTGGGCGGGGCCTGCTCCAGGCCGCTCAACCAGTGCTGCAGTTCGGCGGACAACGTTGCCGGGTCGGCTTGCGTGGCCTCAAGATTGGACCAAGGGTCGCTTATGCAGAACAGTGCAGCGGCGCAATGCTTGCAGTTTTGCCCTACAGGGCAATCGCATTCACCGTGCACATGGCAACGGCCGCCGGCTACGTGCAACTCGATGCTTTGCCGATAGTGGTTGTCGCCACTCCCTTGGCAATTGGCCGTGATGGTCGGCCCATAGAAGCCCTCCAGTTCGACCCTGCCTTCCTCGGCATAGCGCTCACCGCGTTGCAGGGCAGCTTTGCTGAACGATTGGGTCCAGTTCGGATAAGCGTTCACCATCTCGGCGGCATCTTGCTTCATCGGATTACTGCTCCATCATCTCCGGGTCCATCACCGGCATTTTCGGCGTGCCCGGTGGTGTCACCTTCAGCAGCACGGCCAAGTGCCCGCCGTCGAGGAAGGTCAGCTGGCCGCCCTTCACGTTGCTGTTGTTCTGCCTGAACTGCTCGCTTTGCAGCACGCTGCCGTTGCCGTCCAGCTGGTTGACCCAGAAGTTGGCTTCGACCGAGATGAAGCGGCCTTCAGCGATGCTCAGGTTGCCTTCGATTGGGAAGTGGCCGAACTGTTCGGCGCCTTCGCCCAGGGCGATGCGGCTGGGTTCGCTGCCCACCTGCTGCTGCCAGGCCTTGTGCATCAATACGGTGTAGTCGGCGGTGGCTTCCAGGCGGGTGGCTTCGTCTTCCAGCGCCAGGCGGCGCTCGGCGTCTTTTGCCAGGCGCGGGGCACCGGCGCTCCAGTCTTCAGGGGCAAACGGGCTGGTGAAGGCGGGCACGCTGTTCTGCCGCACCAGAATCATTTCTACCTGATACAGGCCTTCGGCGAAGGCGGCTGGCGCGAACAGCGCCAGCAGCAGGGTCAGGCAACGGATGGCACGCATGGATCTTCCTTAGGCAGGCTGTGGGGTCAGGCGCTCGAACAGCGCCTCCAGGGTATTGAAACGTTCGTCGGGGCGTTCCATCGGGACCAGGAAGCGGAACTGGGTAGCGCCTTCGAACTTGTAGCGTTTGGGTTGGCCCTGGATCAGCTTGATCAGGGTCAGCGGGTCGACCGGGGTTTCGGCTTCGAACTCGAGCTTGCCGCCATTGGGGCCGGCATCGACTTTCTTGATGCCGAGCTTTTCCGCGTGCAGCTTGAGCGAGGTCAGGCGCATCAGGTTCTTGGTCGGCTCTGGCAGCAGGCCGAAGCGGTCGATCATTTCCACCTGCAGGTCCTTGAGGCCTTCTTCGTCAGCGGCCGAGGCAATGCGCTTATACAGGATCAGCCGCGCATGCACGTCGGGCAGGTAGTCCTCTGGGATCAGCGCCGGCAGGCGCAGGTTGATCTCCGGCCCGCCGCCCAGCGGCTGCTCCAGATTTGGCTGGGTACCCTTGCGGATCGCCTTGACCGCGCGCTCGAGCATTTCCATGTACAGGGTGAAGCCCACCGCCTGTATCTGCCCGCTTTGGCCTTCGCCCAGCAGCTCGCCCGCACCGCGGATTTCCAGGTCGTTGGTGGCCAGCACGAAACCGGCGCCCAGGTCCTGGGTGTTGGCGATGGCCTCCAGGCGTTTTTCAGCGTCGGCGCTGACCTTTTGCCGGGTTGGGGTGAGCAGGTAGGCGTAGGCCTGGTGGTGGCTACGGCCGACCCGGCCACGCAGCTGGTGCAGCTGCGCCAGGCCAAATTTGTCGGCGCGCTCGATGACGATGGTGTTGGCGCTGGGCACGTCGATGCCGGTTTCGATGATGGTCGATGCCACCAGCACGTTGAAGCGCTTGTGGTAGAAATCGCTCATCACCTGTTCCAGCTCGCGCTCGCGCATTTGCCCGTGGCCGATGCCGATACGTGCCTCGGGCACCAGTTCGGCAAGGTCGGCGGCGCATTTTTCGATGGTTTTCACATCGTTGTGCAGGTAGTACACCTGGCCACCGCGCAGCAGTTCGCGCAGCAGTGCCTCCTTGACCGTGCTCTTGTTCTGCTCCATGACGAAGGTGCGCACCGACAGGCGGCGCGCAGGTGGCGTGGCGATGATCGACAGGTCGCGCATACCGGCCACTGCCATGTTCAGCGTGCGAGGGATCGGCGTGGCGGTCAGGGTGAGGATGTCGACCTCGCTGCGCAGGGCCTTCAGCTGCTCCTTCTGGCGCACGCCAAAGCGGTGCTCTTCGTCGATGATGGCCAGGCCAAGGTCCTTGAAGCGCACATCGTCCTGCAGCAGCTTGTGGGTGCCGATGAGGATGTCGATCTTGCCTTCGGCCAGGTCGGCCGCGGCCGCGGCCACTTCCTTGGCCGACTTGAAACGGCTCATTACTTCCACGGTCACCGGCCAGTCGGCAAAGCGGTCGCGGAAGCTGTTGTAGTGTTGCTGGGCCAGCAGGGTAGTGGGCACCAGCACGGCGACCTGGCGGCCACTGTGTACGGCGATGAACGCCGCGCGCATGGCCACTTCGGTCTTGCCGAAGCCGACGTCGCCGCACACCAGGCGGTCCATCGGTTTGGGCGCGAGCATGTCGGCGCGCACCGCTTCGATGGCCGTTTGCTGGTCAGGGGTTTCTTCGAACGGGAAGCCGGCGCTGAAGGTGGCGTAGTCGGCGGACGGGTCGGCAAACGCATAACCCTTGCGCGCGGCACGGCGGGCATAGATGTCGAGCAGTTCGGCGGCCACGTCGCGCACCTGTTCGGCGGCCTTGCGCTTGGCCTTCTGCCAGGCTTCCGAGCCCAGCCGGTGCAGCGGTGCCAGGGCATCGTCGCTGCCGGTGTAGCGGGCGATCAGGTGCAGGTTGGCCACCGGCACATACAGCTTGGCGTTCTCGGCGTATTCCAGGGTGAGGAATTCGGCAGCCTGGCCGTCGATTTCCAGCGTGGCCAGGCCCAGGTAGCGGCCCACACCATGGTCGATGTGCACCACCGGTGCGCCTTCGCGCAGCTCGGTGAGGTTCTTGATGACCGCGTCGTTGGCGGTTTCGCCACGCTTGTCGCGGCGGCGGCGCTGCATCACGCGCTGGCCGAACAGCGGGCTTTCCGCGACCAGGGCCAGGCCTGGGTCGTCCAGCAGCAAGCCGTCATCCAGCGGGGCAATGGTGATTGCCAGGCGCTCGCTACCGGTGATGAAGTCGGCCCAGCCGTCGACGGTGTGCGGGCGCAGTTTCAGCCGTTCGAGCAGCTCCAGCAGCACTTCGCGGCGGCCCGCCGATTCGGCGGTGAACAGCACGCGGCCGGGGAACTGGTCGAGGAAGTTGGCCAGTTCGGCCAGTGGCTGGTTGGCCTTGGCCTCGATGGCCAGGTTGGGCAGGGCGCGCGCCGGGAAGCGCTCGCGGCCTGCGCCCGGCTCGATGTCTTCGCTGCTGACCACCACCCGCGGCCATTGCTTGAGCCGGGCGAAGCAGTCTTCCACCGGCATGAACAGCTCGGCAGGCGGCAGCAGTGGCCGGCTGAGGTCACCGCGGCGGTCTTCATACCGCCCGCGCACGTCGTTCCAGAAGTGTTCGGCGGCCTGTTCCACGCCGGGCAGCGAAAACACCTGGGTGTCGGCTGGCAGGTAGTCGAACAGGGTGGAGGTTTCTTCGAAGAACAACGGCAGGTAGTACTCGATGCCGGCAGGGATGATGCCGCTGGCCAGGTCCTGGAAGATCGCGCTGCGGCGGAAGTCGACGTCGAAACGTTCACGGAAGCGTGCCTTGAAGCGGGTCACTTCCTCTTTTTGCATCGGAAATTCGCGTGCCGGCAGCAGGCGCACCGAATCCACCTTGTCGATCGAGCGCTGGGTCTCGGGGTCGAAGGTGCGCAGGGTCTCGATCTCGTCATCGAACAGGTCGATGCGGTAGGGCAGCTTGCTGCCCATCGGGTACAGGTCGATCAGTGCGCCGCGCACGGCGAACTCGCCATGCTCGTAGACGGTGTCGACGCAACGATAGCCACTGGCCTCAAGGCGCGTGCGCATCTGTTCCACGTCTATGGTCTGGCCCACGTCCAGCACCAGGCTGCTGCCCAGCAGGAAGCGCGTGGGCGCCAGGCGGTGCAGGGCGGTGGTGACCGGCACCACGAGGATGCCGTGGCTCAGCTCCGGCAGGCGGTACAGGCTGGCGATGCGCTGGGAAATGATGTCCTGGTGTGGCGAGAACAGGTCGTAGGGCAGGGTTTCCCAGTCGGGGAACGGCAGCACTGGCAGGTCCGGGGCGAAGAAGCGCAGCTCCTGCTCCAGACGGTCGGCGGCCTGGCTGTCGGCTGTCAGCAGCAGGGTGAAGCGGCCAGCGTTGCTGGCAGCCTCGGCAATGGCAAGGCTGAGGGCGGCACCGGGCAGGTTACCCCAGGTTTGTTTGCCGGCCGTGGCCGACATGTGCGGTAGGCGCAGAACTGACACGGGAGATTGCACTCCAAGCGTTGCGGCAAAGACACCGATTGTACCGGTGACCGTGCCGGCTGTCAGGCTCGAAAGGGCGTGAACGCTGGCTTGCGTGACTACGACAGGCGCTCATTGCCGGTTCCGCGTCGGGGCGTCATAATGTAGCCCCTTTTTTCTGTCCCTACATGTGGAAGGTTCCCGTGACTCAGAAGCCCGACCAGTGTCTTGGTGAGTGGATTGATCGTGAAGCTCTGGCTGAAGCGATGATCCCGCTTATCGGTCAGCTCTACCGCAACAACAACGTGGTGAGCTCGATTTATGGCCGTAGCCTGATCAACCGTTCGGTTATCTCGATCCTCAAGGCGCACCGCTTTGCGCGTCATCGTCAAGCCGACGAAACCGAACTGTCCGTCCACGAGACATTCCCCCTGCTCAAGGCCATGAGCGAGCTGAAACTGGGCGCCGCTTCGGTCGACCTGGGCAAGCTGGCCAACAAGTTCAAGCAGGAAGGCAATGGCCGTACTGCCGAGCAGTTCGTCCGTGAAGAGCTGGCCGACGTGGTTGGCCAGCAGAACGCTTCGGCGCGCAAAGGCACCGACGTTGTCCTGTACGGCTTCGGCCGCATCGGCCGCCTGCTGGCGCGCATCCTGATCGAGAAGACCGGTGGTGGCGACGGCCTGCGCCTGCGTGCCATTGTCGTGCGCAAAGGCGCCGAGAATGACCTGGTCAAGCGTGCCAGCCTGCTGCGCCGTGACTCGGTGCACGGCCCGTTCGATGGCACCATCACCATCGACGAAGCCAACAACACCATCACCGCCAACGGCAACCTGATCCAGGTTATCTACGCCAAGAGCCCGAGCGAAGTCGACTACACCCAGTACGGCATCGACAACGCGCTGATCGTCGACAACACCGGCGTATGGCGTGATGCCGACGGCCTGGGCCAGCACCTGGCCTGCCCGGGCGCTGCCCGCGTGATCCTCACCGCACCTGGCAAGGGCGCGCTGAAGAACATCGTGCACGGCATCAACCACGGTGACATCACTGCCGATGACAAGATCATCTCGGCGGCCTCTTGCACCACCAACGCCATCGTGCCGGTGCTCAAGGCTGTCAACGACAAGTACGGCATCGTCAACGGCCACGTCGAAACCGTTCACTCGTTCACCAACGACCAGAACCTGATCGACAACTTCCACAAGGGCAGCCGCCGTGGTCGTGCCGCGCCGCTGAACATGGTCATCACCGAAACCGGCGCCGCCACTGCAGCTGCCAAGGCGCTGCCAGTGCTGAAGGGCAAGCTGACCGGCAACGCCATTCGCGTACCGACGCCGAACGTTTCGATGGCCATCCTGAACCTGAACCTGGAAAAGGCCACCAACCGCGACGAAATCAACGAGTACCTGCGCCAGACGGCCATGCACTCGGAACTGCACAAGCAGATCGACTACGTCAGCTCGCAGGAAGTGGTGTCGACCGACTTCGTTGGCTCGCGCCACGCCGGTGTGGTTGACGCTGAAGCCACCATCGCCAACGACAACCGCGTTGTCCTGTACGTCTGGTACGACAACGAATTCGGTTACAGCTGCCAGGTGGTTCGCGTGATGGAAGACATGGCCGGTGTGAACCCGCCAGCGTTTCCACGCTGATTCGCTTGTAAGGCAATGAAAAAACGGGAACCTTCGGGTTCCCGTTTTTTTTGCCTGATGAACTGATCGGGCATCTACTGTGTCTGTACTGGCCTCATCGCCGGCAAGCCAGCTCCGACAGGTACTGCACAGTCGTCAGACTCAGCTCAGTACTTGTGGGAGCTGGCTTGCCGGCGATGAGGCCAGTGCAGGCAACCGAGAGCCCCAACCTTGCGCACAGCCTTACTGTTCATCCTCCTGCTGCTCACCGCCTGCAACCAGGGCCCCACCCTGGAGCGCCTGGGCGGCCCGACCATGGGCAGCAGCTACAGCATCCAATACGTCCGCGAGCCCGGTGGCCCGGCGCCGGCCCAGGTACAGGCGGCGGTCGAAACCATCCTTGGCGACATCGACCGGCACTATTCGACCTACCGGGGCGATTCCACCGTCAGCCGTTTCAACCAGTTGCCCGCCAACCAGTGCCTGGCCCTGCCGCCCGACATGCTTGAACTGGTTGCCCTTGGCCAGCAACTGGCCGAGCAGAGTGATGGCGCCTTTGACCTCACCGTTGAACCCTTGCTTGACCTGTGGGGCTTCGGCCCCCAGGCCCGCCACGAGCAGGTGCCCGACCCGCAAGCCCTGGCTCAGGTTCGTCAGCGCGTGGGCTACCGGCACTTGCATGTGCAAGGCCAGGCCCTGTGCAAGGACGCCCCGGTGCAGCTCGACTTCAACAGCATCGCCGCCGGTCATGCCGTCGACTTGATTGCCGCGCGCCTGCGCGCCATGGGTATAGCCAGTTTTGTCGCCGAGGCCACTGGCGAGCTCAAGGCGGTTGGCCGCAAGCCCGATGGCAGCCCCTGGCGCATTGCCCTGGAGTTGCCCCGCGAAGACCGCCAGATCGCCCGGCAGATCATTGCGGTCAATGGCCTTTCCGTCTCAACCTCGGGTGACTATCGGCACTATTTCGAGGAGAATGGCCGGCGCTATTCGCACACCTTCGATGCCCGCGTCGGACGCCCCGTGCAGCACGACCTGGCCGCAGTCACCGTGCTGGACGCCTCGGCGCTGCAGGCCGACGGCTATTCGACACTGCTGCTGATCCTTGGCCCTGAACGTGGCTGGGATTTTGCCGTGGCGCACGGGCTGGCCGCAGTATTGGTGACTCGGGCCGAGGGTGGCTTCGTCTCTCGAGCTACGCCCGCATTCGAACGGGCAGTGAAAGGCGACTGAAAGCGCAGGCAGGGATGATTGCCGCCAGGGAATGGGTGAACCATATGTAGTGCGGGCAAAATTGGCCTACGACGCGACCAAGGGTTAATGTGCGCGGCGTTCACGCTTGATTAGACTGCACCCGAATTTTCTCATGACGCCCCGGCGGCATGATCGCGCCCCGCGAGCGACCGTGGCTTGCGGGCAGTTCTGAAGGAGTACGCATGGCTGTCTACAACTACGACGTAGTGGTGCTGGGTTCTGGCCCGGCCGGTGAAGGCGCGGCAATGAACGCCGCCAAAGCAGGGCGCAAGGTAGCGATGGTCGATGACCGTCGCCAAGTCGGTGGCAACTGCACGCACCTGGGTACCATCCCGTCCAAGGCACTGCGTCACTCGGTGCGGCAGATCATGCAGTTCAACACCAACCCGATGTTCCGGGCGATCGGTGAGCCGCGCTGGTTCTCGTTCCCGGACGTGCTGAAAAGCGCCGAGAAGGTGATTTCCAAGCAAGTTGCATCGCGCACCGGCTACTACGCCCGCAACCGTGTCGATGTGTTCTTCGGCACCGGCAGCTTCGCCGATGAGCAAACCGTTGAAGTGGTGTGCCCGAACGGTGTGGTGGAAAAGCTCAACGCCAAGCACATCATCATCGCCACCGGCTCGCGCCCGTACCGCCCGGCCGACATCGACTTCCACCACCCGCGCGTCTACGACAGCGACACCATCCTCAGCCTCAGCCACACCCCGCGCAAGCTGATCGTGTACGGCGCCGGCGTGATCGGTTGCGAATACGCCTCGATCTTCAGCGGCCTGGGCGTGCTGGTAGAGCTGGTGGACAACCGTGGCCAGCTGTTGAGCTTCCTGGATTCGGAAATTTCCCAGGCGCTGAGCTACCACTTCAGCAACAACAACATCACCGTGCGCCACAACGAAGAGTATGAGCGTGTCGAAGGCCTGGACAACGGGGTGATCCTGCACCTCAAGTCGGGCAAGAAGATCAAGGCCGACGCCTTGCTGTGGTGCAACGGCCGTACCGGCAACACCGACAAGCTGGGCCTGGAGAACATCGGCATCAAGGTCAACAGCCGTGGCCAGATCGAGGTCGACGAGGCCTACCGCACTACCGTGCCGAACATCTACGGCGCCGGTGACGTGATCGGCTGGCCGAGCCTGGCCAGTGCCGCGCACGACCAGGGGCGCTCTGCGGCGGGCAGCATCGTCGACAATGGCAGCTGGCGCTTCGTCAATGACGTACCGACCGGTATCTACACCATTCCGGAAATCAGCTCGATCGGCAAGAACGAGCAGGAACTGACCCAGGCCAAGGTGCCGTACGAAGTGGGCAAGGCCTTCTTCAAGAGCATGGCGCGTGCGCAGATCGCCGGCGAGCCACAGGGCATGCTGAAGATCCTGTTCCACCGTGAAACCCTGGAAATCCTCGGTGTGCACTGCTTTGGCTACCAGGCTTCGGAGATCGTCCACATCGGCCAGGCGATCATGAACCAGCCGGGTGAGCAGAACAACCTGAAGTACTTTGTCAACACCACGTTCAACTACCCGACCATGGCCGAAGCCTACCGGGTAGCTGCCTACGATGGCCTGAACCGGCTTTTTTGAGCGGCTCCGACCGGTGGCCTGAGCCGGTCGGAGAGACCGATTTCAACCCTACCCGAGGGTGGTCTTGGCCAAACCGGGAAAGTCTGTAATCAGGCTGTCCACGCCAAAGTCAGCGAGCCGGCGCATCAGTGCCGGCTCGTTGACCGTCCACACCGATACGTGCAAACCCTGGGCCTGCGCTTTCAGCAGGCGCTCGGGGGTGCACAGTGTCCAGTTCAATGCCAGCAGATCGCAGCCGTAGTTCTGCGCCACCTTCAACGGGTCGAGCCAGGCGTACTCGGCGACCAGCCCGCGCTTCACGTCCGGCACCAGTTCCAGGGCGGCGCCCAGCACTTCGCGTGAGCTGGAGGTGATGGTGACCTTGTCCAGCAGCCCATGCTGCTGGGCCAGTTCGCGAATCGCCAGCACGGTAGTGGCCGCGCGGGTGCGCGAAGCGCTTTTTACCTCCAGCTGCCAATGCTCGAACGGGCATTTCTCGAACAGCTCTTCCAGTTTCGGAATAGGGCAGGGCTGCACGTGGCCTGGGCCGCCGTTGCGCGCATCGATCTTCATCAGGTCGGCGGCAGGGTGGTCGACCACCTTGCCGCGTCGGCCGGTGGTGCGCTTGAGGGTTGGGTCGTGGATCACCATCAGCTCGTTGTCGGCCGACAGGTGCAGGTCCAGTTCGCAGCGGGTGACGCCGTGGGACAGGCACTGGCGGAAGCTGTGCAATGTGTTCTCGGGTGCTTCGCCCTTGGCGCCGCGATGGCCGTAGATCAGGGTCACGTTCGTTCCTTCAAATCAGAGAAAAACAGGGTCATGAGGCGGGATCGTTCTGTTCCAGCTGCTGGCGCCGTTGTTGTTGCTGGCGCTGCAGGATGTAGCGAGCCAGCAGTTGGCGCTGGGCGTCGGTCATGTCGATGAATTCGGTGCCGACCTCGAAGCCGCCTTGGGGGCATGGGTCGCAATGGGTGACCTTGCCGCGCAGCAGCAAGCCGTGGGCGCGCGGCATCAGCACCATCTTCACTTTCACCCGGGTGCCTGGGGCAATCTGGGTGGTCTGGGCAAATTCGATACCGCCTTCGGAGAGCACGACCGGCAGCGGCTGGCCTACTTCGCCAAGCAGGGTCTGGGCGACGACTGCGCTAAGCAGGTCGAGGCGTTTGTTCTGTGCCCGCAGGAAGGCCGCGAGGGTGCGGTCCTTGTCGCTCAACTGACGCAGCAGGTGCTGCGACTCGAAGTCGGACAAGTGCAGCTCGCTGAGCAGGTTGAACAGCGGGGAATCATCTTGCAATACATCTGGCTCAAGGGCTTCGGCCGCGCTGAGGGGGCTGATTTGAAGTGCGATCCGATCTTCGATGCGGTAGTATTCGCGGCGATCTTCTTCGTCTAATGTCGTCATGGCGAACCCAAGGTAGCGGCGGTGGTCCGAGTGTAAAGCCGCCGTAGGCGCCTCGCCACAAGGACGTTCCCTTTCATCCGAACAAGCCCCGACATGTTCAGACCTCTTTTCGCATTCATAGGCACGCGTTATACCCGTGCCAAACGCCGTAATCACTTCGTCTCGTTCATTTCCCTGACCTCGATGATCGGCCTCGCCCTGGGCGTGGTGGTGATGATCGTGGTGCTGTCGGTGATGAACGGTTTCGACCACGAGATGCGCACCCGCGTGCTGGGCATGATCCCCCATGCCACGCTGGAGAGCGGCCAGCCCATTGCCGACTGGCCTGCTCTTGCCCAACAAGTAAAGCAGAATCCGCAGGTGGTGGCGGTTGCGCCGTTCACCCAGATGCAGGGCCTGCTGACCCATGACGGCAAGGTGCAGAAGGTGCTGCTCAACGGCATCGACCCGGCCCGCGAGCGCGAGGTGTCGATCATCGACAACTTTGTCCTGCAAGGCCGCCTCGACCAGCTGGCGCCGGGTGAGTGGGGCATCATGATCGGCGACAAGGCCGCGGCCAAGCTGGGTGTGGCCATCGGCGACAAACTCACCTTCGTCGCCCCCGAGGTCAGCGTGACGCCGGCCGGCATGTTCCCGCGCATGAAGCGCTTCACCGTGGTTGGCACCTTCCACGTGGGCGCGGGCGAGATCGACGGTTATCTGGGGCTGACCAATATCAGCGACCTTTCCCGCCTGCACCGCTGGAAGCCCGACCAGGTGCAGGGCCTGCGCCTGAAGTTCGACGACCTGTTCCAGGCGCCACGCGTGGCCTGGAGCATCGCCCAGCAGTTGGGCGACCAGGAGTACTACAGCCGTGACTGGACCCGCACCCACGGCAACCTGTACCAGGCAATCCGCATGGAAAAGGCCATGATCGGCCTGCTGTTGCTGCTGATCGTGGCGGTGGCGGCGTTCAACATCATTTCCACCCTGGTGATGGTGGTCAACGACAAGCGCGGCGACATTGCCATCTTGCGCACGCTGGGCGCCACGCCCGGGCAGATCATGCTCATCTTCATGGTCCAGGGCACGGTGATCGGGGTGATCGGTACCCTGATCGGCGCCGTGGTCGGGATCGTTGCCGCGCTGAACGTGAGCGCGGCCATCGCAGGCATCGAGAAGCTGATCGGGCACAAGTTCCTCAATGCCGATGTGTACTTCATCGATTACCTGCCGTCGCAGATCCAGTCCCAGGATGTGTACATGGTCTGCGGTGCGGCGCTGGTCCTGAGTTTCTTCGCCACCCTGTACCCGGCCTGGCGTGCGGCCCGCACCCAGCCTGCAGAGGCGCTACGTTATGAGTGAGTCGCGCATGAGTGATAAAGCCGTTCTGAGTTGCCGCAACCTGGGCAAGTCCTACGACGAGGGCCCGGAATCGGTAAAGGTGCTGTCCGGGCTCAACCTTGAGCTGCATGCCGGTGAGCGGGTGGCCATTGTCGGTAGCTCCGGTTCAGGCAAGAGTACCTTGCTCAACCTGCTGGGCGGCCTTGATCGGCCGACCCAAGGCAGTGTCTGGCTGGCTGGCGAAGAGCTGTCGGCCCTGGGCGAACGTGCCCGTGGCCTGCTGCGCAACCGTGAGCTGGGCTTTGTCTATCAGTTCCACCACCTGTTGCCGGAATTCACCGCCATCGAGAACGTGTGCATGCCCCTGCTGATCGGCCGCACGCCCATTCCTGAGGCGCGGGAGCGTGCCGAGGCACTGCTCAAGCGCGTGGGCCTGGGCCACCGCCTGACCCACAAGCCGGCCGAGCTGTCTGGCGGTGAGCGCCAGCGGGTGGCGATTGCCCGGGCACTGGTCAACCGCCCTGGCCTGGTGATGCTCGACGAACCTACCGGCAACCTCGACCACCATACCGCCCAGGGCATCCAGGAGCTTATGCAGGAGCTGTCCAGCTCGTCGCGCACGGCGTTCCTGGTGGTCACCCACGACCTCAACCTGGCGCGGCAGATGGACCGTGTATTGAAGCTCGACGACGGCCACCTGGTGGCGATCTGATCGACTGCTCGGGGTGGCAGGTGCCGCCCCGTTTTCCTGTTTTCATTGGGTGATTTCGTACATGTTCAGACCCTTGCCCATCTTCATCGGCGCGCGCTACACCCGAGCCAAGCGCCGCAACCACTTCATCTCGTTCATTTCGATGACCTCGATGATCGGCCTGTCGCTGGGCGTGCTGGCGATGATCGTGGTGCTGTCGGTGATGAACGGCTTCCAGCGCGAAATGAGCTCGCGCATCCTCGGCCTGGTACCGCATGCCGCCATCCTCGGCGTGCAGCCCCTGGACGACTGGCGCAAAGTGGCCGACACAGCCATGCAGAACCCGGCGGTGGTGGCTGCAGCGCCGATTACCGAAATGGAGGGCATGCTGTCGTACAAGGGTGCGATGCAGCCGATCCAGGTGGGTGGTATCGACCCGGCCGAGGAGGGCAAGGTCTCGATCGTTGGCCAGCATATTGTCCAGGGCCGCCTGCAGGACCTGCAGCCGGGTGAGTTTGGTGTGGTCATCGGTGAATTGACCGCGCGGCGCTTCCGCCTGAACACCGGCGACAAACTGACCCTGATCGTGCCGGAAATCAGCAAGGAGCCGGGTGGTATCACCCCGCGCATGCAGCGCCTGACGGTGGTCGGTATCTTCAAGGTCGGTGCCGAGCTGGATGGATCGCAAGCCTACATCCACGTCGCCGATGCCGGCGAGATGCAACGCTGGGCACCGGGCCAGGTGCAGGGCGTGCGCCTGAAACTGCATGACCTGTATGCCGCGCCGCAGGTGTCCAAGGCGATTGCAGCCGGGCTGGGTGACGCCTACCGCGCCGATGACTGGTCGCACACCCAGGGCAGCCTGTTCAGCGCCATGAAGATGGAAAAGACCATGATCGGCCTGCTGCTGATGATGATCATCGCCGTGGCGGCCTTCAATATCATTGCCACCTTGGTGATGGTGGTGAACGACAAGGGGCCGGACATTGCCATTCTGCGTACCTTGGGCGCCACGCCAGCGCAGATCATGGGCACGTTCATGGTCCAGGGCAGCCTGATTGGTGTGGTCGGGACGCTGATCGGCGGCGTGTTGGGCGTGATTGCAGCGTTCAATGTCAGCCAGATCGTGGGTTGGCTGGAGCGGGTGAGCGGGCAGCACATCTTTACGTCGGACGTGTACTTCGTCAGCAGCTTGCCATCGCAATTGCAGTGGGGTGATGTGGTGATGATCTGTACGGCCGGTTTGGTGATGAGCTTCCTGGCAACCATTTACCCGGCCTACCGGGCGTCGCAGGTACAGCCGGCGATTGGTCTGGCGGTTTGAGGTAGGTTCGAGGGCCTCATCGCCGGCAAGCCAGCTCCCACAGGTAACGCGCAGGCTCTGGGCTTGATGCGTACCTGTGGGGGGCAGCTTGCAGGCAATGGGCAGCACAGCAGCCCCGGCTCCCATAGGTAACGCGCAGGCTCTGGGCTTGATGCGTACCTGTGGGGGGCAGCTTGCAGGCAATGGGCAGCACAGCAGCCCCGGCTCCCACAGGTACCGCGCAGGCTCTGGGCTTGATGCGTACCTGTGGGGGGCAGCTTGCAGGCAATGGGCAGCACTGCAGCCCCGGCTCCCACAGGTACCGCGCACGCTTTCGGCTTGATGCAGTCCTGTGGGAGCTGGCTTGCCGGCGATGGGCTGTGAAGCAGCCCCAATTTCACCGATCCTGGCTGAACTCGATCACGAACCGTGTCCACCCACCTTCACATTCCGCCCGAATGCACCCGCCATGGGCCTGCACGATCGACCGGGTAATCGCCAAGCCCAACCCAGCATGCTCGCTACTGCCTTCGCGCCGTGCCGGGTCCACACGGTAGAAACGGTCGAACAACCGCGGCAAAGCAGCAGGCTCGATAGCCGGCCCGGTATTGGCCACGCTGATTCTCGGCCCTTGCGCCAGCGTCACCCTTATCTGCCCACCCGCCGGGGTAAAGCGCATGGCGTTATCCAGCAGGTTGGACAGCGCCCGGCGCAGCATATGCCGGTCACCGTGCAGCACGGCTTCACCCTCGCGCAGCATCTGCACATCGCTGTCTTCGGCCAGCGGCGCGTAGTACTCCAGCAGCGCATCCACCTCGTCGTGCAACGCCAAAAGCGCTTGCCCTGGTACCAGCAGGCCGTGGTCGGCCTTGGCCAGAAACAACATGTCGTTGATCATCTGCGCCATCCACTGCAGTTCTTCCAGGTTGCCATGCAACGCTTCGCGGTACTCCTCGAGGCTGCGCGGGCGGGTGAGGGTAACCTGGGTATGGGTCAGCAGGTTGGACAGCGGCGTGCGCAGCTCATGGGCGATGTCGGCAGAAAATGCCGACAGGCGCTGGAAGGCATCGTCCAGGCGCTGCAGCATGGCGTTCATGCTGGTGGCCAGCTCGGCCAGCTCCTCGGGCATTTGCGCCACCGGCAGGCGCGTGGTGAGCGAGCGTGCCGACACGCTGGCGGCCACCTGGCCCATCTGCCGCAACGGGCGCAGGCCGCGGCGTACCGCCCAGGCGCCGAGCAGCGCGGTGGCCAGCGCGGAAAGGCCGACAGTCAGCCAGATCAGGCGTTGCATGCCCTGCAGGAAGTGCTGGTGATGGGTGATGTCGAGGTACAGGGCCAGTTGTGGCGACTGCACGGCGCCCTGCGCCAGGTGCACAGCCAGGCTGCGGTAATCGGTGCCTTGTGCATGCAGGGTGGCCAGCCCGGCGGGCAGCGGTGCTTGCGGTAGCCCGGTGCGGCTTTCGAACCAGGTGGTGCCGTCGCTGCCGCTGATGCGCAGGGCCAGGTCGGCTTGGTGGCTCAGCTCATCGCGCAGGGCGGGCAGGCGTGCCTGCAGCTCGGTTGGGGTGGCGATGCCAGCCAGTTGCGTACGGAACACTGACAGGCGCGAGTCCAGCAGTTGCTGGTCGAGTTCGACGAAGTGCTGCTCGCTGGCCCGGCTGAACAACACGCCGGCGCCCAGCGAAACCGCGGCGGTGCAGGCGGCGAATAACAGTGCCAGACGGCTGCCGAGAGAAACCCTGCGCATCATTCCGTGCGCTCTTCCAGTACATAGCCCATGCCGCGTACGGTGTGGATCAGCTTGTTGGGGTGCGGGTCGTCGATTTTCAGGCGCAGGCGGCGTATCGCCACTTCGATGACGTTGGTGTCGCTGTCGAAATTCATGTCCCACACCTGCGAGGCGATCAGTGATTTTGGCAATACCTCGCCCTGGCGGCGCAGCAGCAGTTCGAGCAGGGAAAATTCCTTGGCGGTCAGGTCAATGCGCTGTCCGGCGCGCTCGGCGCGGCGGCGGATCAGGTCCAGGCGCAGGTCGGCCAGGCTCAGGGTAGTGTCCTGGCTGGGGCTGGTGCCACGGCGCAGCAGGCTGCGCACCCGGGCCAGCAGTTCGGAAAAGGCGAACGGCTTGACCAGATAGTCGTCTGCGCCCAGCTCAAGGCCATGCACGCGGTCCTCGACGGCGTCACGGGCGGTGAGGAACAGTACCGGCGTATCCAGGCCGGCCTGGCGCACAGCCTGCAGAATCTGCCAGCCGTCACGGCCGGGCAGCATCACGTCGAGGATCAAAAGGTCGTGGTCGCCGGTCAGGGCCAGGAACTGACCGGTTTCGCCATCGGTAGCCAGCTCGGTGGCGAAGCCGGCCTCGCTCAAGCCCTGGCTCAGGTACTGGCCGGTGCGGGCCTGGTCTTCGACGATCAGCAGTTTCATGCACTGTCCATAATCTGAAAGTTTGTACCTGCCCTGTGGGAGCGGGCGGTCTAGTGCCTGAAATGATACGTGACGAAGCGCAGGCACGCCCAAGCTGACAAAGTTGTAATCTCCCTGTCAGGTAGCTGCCAGTCGCCCGTGGCTAAGGTGGCCTCATCGTGTTGTATATTTCCGGAGTCATCATGAAACGCCTGTTCATCGCCGCCACCCTCGCCTTGGCCAGCCTGCCGACCTTTGCCGGCGAGGCGCAAACCTTCGCCTTTGGCGAGCCGGCCCCGGCGGCCAAGGCTACCCGCACGGTCAACGTGGTGCTCAAGGACATTGCTTTCGAGCCCAAGAACCTGCAGGTAAAAGCCGGCGAGACGGTGCGCTTCGTGCTGGTCAACGAAGGCAAGTTGCCGCATGAGTTCAACCTGGGTGACAAGGCCATGCATGCCGAGCACCAGAAGGAAATGGTCGCCATGCAGGGCAAGATGTTCACTGCGGGCATGAACCATGAGGGTATGGACCACGGCCAGATGGCGATGGACCACGGTGGCGGCCATGGCCATGGTGCTGGCAACACCGTGCTTGTAATGCCCGGCCAGCGCGCCGAGCTGACCTGGACGTTCCGCAAGTCAGCGCCTGTCGAGTTTGCCTGCAACGTGCCGGGGCATTACCAGGCCGGTATGGTCGGAGCGTTGACCATCGAGTGACTTGCCCTCCAAGGCAGGGGGCAAAACCGGTAGACTAGGGGCAATTTCGAACCTCTAGGTCAGTTTCCATGCATCCTGCTGCCGAACACTCGCCGCTGGGCAAGTCCAGCGAATACATCGCCACCTACTCCCCGGAGCAGCTGTTCCCGATCCCGCGTACTGCCAAGTGGGCCGAGCTGGGCGTCACCGCGCAGACCTTGCCCTGGCAGGGCGTTGATTACTGGAACTGCTTCGAGCTGAGCTGGCTGCTGCCGTCGGGCAAACCGGTGGTGGCGATCGGCGAGTTCGCCATCCCGGCCGATTCGCCGAACATCGTTGAGTCCAAGTCGTTCAAGCTGTACCTCAACTCGCTGAACCAGACGGTGTTTGCCTCGCTGGGCGAATTGCAGGCCTGCCTGGAGAAAGACCTGTCTGCCGCGGCCGGCAAGCCGGTGGGCGTGAAGGTACGTACCTTGGCTGAAGTCGAGGCCCAAGGCGTGGTGGCCTTGCCGGGGCTGTGCATCGATGCGCTGGACGTTGCCATCAGCAACTACGAGCAGCCGCAGCCAGAGCTGCTGCGTTGCAACCCGGAGCAAGTGGTGCAAGAGACCTTGCACAGCCACCTGCTGAAGTCCAACTGCCCGGTGACCGGCCAGCCGGACTGGGGCAGTGTGGTGGTCGAGTACAAGGGCAGGGCGCTGGACCACGCCAGCCTGCTGACCTACCTGATCAGCTTCCGCCAGCATGCCGACTTCCATGAGCAGTGCGTCGAGCGCATTTACCTGGACTTGAAGAACCTGCTGCAGCCGGAGCACCTGACGGTGTATGCGCGGTATGTGCGCCGGGGTGGGCTGGATATCAACCCGTACCGTAGCACTGGGGCGATCAGCCCGAAGAATGTGCGTCTGGTGCGTCAGTAGCTCTGACAGGACTGGGGCCGTTTCTCGGCCCATTCGCGGGACAAGCCCGCTCCCACAGGTGCCGCGCTGCCCTTAAGTGCAGCGAATAGCCTGTGGGAGCGGGCTTGTCCCGCGAATGGGCCGAGAAACGGCCCTTGCTATTCAGATCCCCATGCTGTGCAGCGAGTTGGCAATGCTGCGCAGGGTGGCGGTGAGGTCGGGGTGATCGGCCTCGAAGCGTTCGATGGCCAGGTTCACGCCATCCACCAGGTTGTTGTCTGGCGTGGCTTCCTCCAGTTTCAGTTGCGCCTCGATCTGGCGCGCTTCTTCGTGCAACGCGGCCAGTTCGTCTTCCGAGAGCGGTACGTTGCGGTCCAGTTGCTCGCGCAAGCTGTTCAGGCGCTCTTGCAATTCGCGGGCAGGCATTGGTAGTTCTCCATCAAGGGCTTGGCAAACCATGGACCTCAGCGAAGCGGCAAAGGTTCTGGCCTGTCTTCAGCGTAATCCACCTGCCGCCGCTTTGCATGATCCGCGTCAAAGGTGCTGTATCAGGGTTTTTCACCTTTGCGCCGGCGCTGGGCGATGTCCTGCAGGCAGGTTTCCAGCGCGTCCAGGTGGTCGATGACCGAGTGCACCCCCATGCCGAACAGTTCCAGCGTCGCCTTGCCGCGGGCCACGTCCTGTTGTTGCGAGGTCATGGCTTGCCATTGCCGCGAGCTGCGATCGCAGAACGGGCTGCAGGCGGCCAGGCCTACCGTCCACAAACCGGCGTTAAGGCCGGACTGCAGCAGGCGCGGGTCGCCGCTGACCAGTACGCAGCCGTCCAGGTGTTCGCTTTCCAGGGTCATCAATGCCTGCCAGCAGGCGTTGGGCGCCGGCCAGCGTACGCCGTTGACCGAATGCCCCGGCAGCCAGCCGGGCAGTACGTGGGCCAGGCGCTTGCTTTGGGTGGCGCTGAGGTCATCCAGCCAGATGCACGGCACCTGATGCTGGCGCAGGCTGGCGAGGGTAGCCAGGGCGCCAGGGGCGGGCGAGGGGGCGCCACCAGTGGCGGCCTGTACCAGGCAGCCGCGCAAGCCGAACAGCACAGCAGTGAAGGCGGGTGCAGCATCCATGGCAACTTCCCCCAAATAGTCCGCAGGCTATTCGGTGATTGTTACCGCCCTGTGACATCGGCCCTTATGCAACAGTTGTTCACAAAATATTGAGCAAACATGTGTAAAGCTGTTTATCAGCCCGCAAGCCTCTATACTGCCGCCTTACCAGCAGCGCGACCCGTTGCGCTTGCGGCCGAGAAATTCGATGGAGAGACATCTATGCGTAGGATCGGTGCCAGTGTGATCGAACGAGTCACCCAGGCCTGTGTCTGCGCCAGCATGCTGCTGGCGCCCGTGGCAGCCACCCAGGCAGCCACCGAGGAGGATCCCTGGGAAGCGGTCAACCGGCCGATCTTCCGCTTCAACGATACCCTCGACACCTATGCCCTCAAGCCGTTGGCCAAGGGCTACCAGGCGGTCACTCCGCAGTTCCTTGAAGATGGCATCCACAACATCTTCCGCAACCTGGGTGACGTGACCAACCTGGCCAACAACGTGCTGCAGCTCAAGCCTCATGCGGCGGGCGTGGATACCGCGCGGCTGATCGTCAACACCACCTTTGGCCTGGGCGGTTTCTTCGACGTGGGCACCACGATGGGCCTGCAGCGCAATGACGAGGACTTCGGCCAGACCCTGGGCTACTGGGGTGTGCCGAGCGGCCCGTACGTGGTCATCCCGCTGCTGGGGCCAAGCACGGTGCGTGACGGCGTGGCCAAGTACCCGGACAGCTACACCAAACCCTATCGCTACATCGACCATGTGCCGACACGCAATTCCATCTTCGCCCTGGACGTGATCGACACGCGTGCCGACTTGCTGTCTGCCGAGAAGCTGATTCAGGGTGACAAGTACATTTTCATTCGTAACGCCTACCTGCAGAACCGCGAGTTCAAGGTCAAGGATGGCGAAGTCGAAGACGACTTCTGATCTGTGAACAGGGGCCGCAATAGGCCCCTGTTCAATGCATGGCCAGCACGCGCAACCCGAATTTCTGCTGGCCACCCGGCTGGTCGGCAATCCATACCACTTCGGTGCTGGCATGCAGCCCTTTCAGCGCCGGGTGGTCGGACTCGATCCGCACCTCAATATGATCCCCCACCTGGAAGCGTTGCGGTGCCTGCACCTGCATGCCGCCGCTGGACAAGTCCAGGCACACGGCTGCGATCACCTGGCCTTCATGCAGCAGGTTGACCGCGGTGTCGATGCGCATGCGGATGAAATCGCGTTTTTCGCTGTGGCTGGAGGGCGTGTTGGGCATGCTGCATCCTTCCCATCGGGGTGCGCGGGTCGACTTTCTTATAACTCCCGGTGATTTGCCCTGTAAAGAGCGGCGAGGTCGACCCTTGCATGCTTGAAACGCCTGCCGGATGGGAGTACCGTCTGCGCCTTACAAGGTACCTTTGAACAGTTGCCGGGCAGGTGTTCTTGTCCTACAACTC
The DNA here is from genome assembly GCF_000498395.2 of Pseudomonas putida S13.1.2. Lineage (NCBI taxonomy): Bacteria > Pseudomonadati > Pseudomonadota > Gammaproteobacteria > Pseudomonadales > Pseudomonadaceae > Pseudomonas > Pseudomonas putida. The sequence continues at coordinate 3,158,329 of NZ_CP010979.1, read as the reverse complement.
AAGTAGAGTGTGACCACAAAGAATTCCCGTAGCTGGCCGTCTGCTTTGCCGACACCGCTGCACCAACCCAAATCGGCGCCGTTCGCCCACATGCAGAAAACCAGTGCAACGCTGCTGATTATCGATGACGACGACGTGGTCCGTGCGAGCCTCGCCGCCTATCTTGAAGACAGTGGCTTCAGCGTCCTCCAGGCCGGTAATGGCCAGCAGGGGCTTCAGGTCTTCGAAGAACACCAGCCCGACCTTGTGATCTGCGATTTGCGCATGCCGCAGATGGGCGGCCTCGAACTGATCCGTCAGGTCAGCGAGCGTGCGCCGCAGTTGCCGGTGATCGTGGTGTCCGGTGCCGGCGTCATGAGTGATGCGGTGGAAGCCTTGCGTCTGGGCGCCGCCGACTACCTGATCAAGCCGCTGGAAGATCTGGCCGTACTTGAGCATTCGGTGCGCCGTGCCCTCGACCGGTCACGCCTGGTGCTGGAAAACCAGCGCTACCGCGACAAGCTCGAAGCGGCCAACCGCGAGCTGGAGGCCAGCCTGCACCTGCTGCAGGAAGACCAGACCGCCGGTCGTCAGGTGCAGATGAACATGCTGCCGGAAAACCCCTGGGTGGCTGGCGAGTTCGCGTTCGAGCACCAGATCATCCCGTCGCTGTACCTGTCGGGTGATTTTGTCGATTACTTCCGTGTGGACGAGCGGCGCATTGCCTTCTACCTCGCGGATGTTTCCGGGCATGGCGCGTCGTCGGCCTTTGTCACCGTGCTGTTGAAATTCATGACCACGCGGCTCATGTTTGAGCTAAAGCGCAGCAGGATGCGCGAGTTCAAGCCGTCCGAAGTGCTCAGTCACATCAACCGCGGCCTGATCAACAGCAAGCTGGGCAAGCACGTCACCATGGTTGGCGGGGTGATCGACGAAGAGTCTGGCCTGTTGACCTACGCCGTGGGTGGCCACTTGCCGCTGCCCGTGCTGCATACCCCTGGGCACACCCGTTACCTGGAAGGCCGTGGCCTGCCAGTGGGGCTGTTCGACGAGGCCACCTATCAGGACCTGGTCGTGGAGCTGCCGCCTCAGTTCAGCCTCAGCCTGATGTCCGATGGCATTCTGGACCTTTTGCCGGGTGATACGCTCAAAGATAAAGAAGCCGCCTTGCCGGAGATCGTCAGGGCAGCAGGTGGCAGCCTGGATGGGCTGCGTCAACGATTCGGATTAGCTACGCTTGGGGAGATGCCGGATGATATCGCCCTATTGGTGTTAAGCAGGAACCTTCAATGAGTACTGGTAGAATCCAGTTCGCCGAGCAGAGCGGTACCTTCGTACTGAAATTCGTCGGTGAAGTGCGCCTGACCCTGTGTTCGGCGCTGGATGCGACGATCGAGAAGATTTTCACGGCGTTGAACTTCTCGGCGATTGTCATCGACCTGACCGAAACCGAGAGTATCGACAGCACCACCTTGGGCTTGCTGGCCAAGCTGTCGATCCTGTCGCGGCAGAAGGTGGGCCTGTTGCCGACCGTGGTCACCACCAACCCCGACATTTCCCGGTTGTTGCAGTCGATGGGCTTCGATCAGGTGTTCAACATTGTCGATCGCCCGATTCCGTGCCCTGAGTGCCTGACCGACCTGCCGTCGCAGGACCAGAACGAAGACGTGGTGCGCTCCAAGGTATTGGAGGCGCACAAGATTCTCATGGGCCTGAACGACTCCAACCGCGAAGCCTTCCATGACCTGGTCAATGCGCTGGAGCGGACCTGATTCTTAACCTGTGCCGGCCCTTTCGCGGGTAAACCCGCTCCCACAGGGATCTGCACAGGTCTGAAAGGCCCACGATACCTGTGGGAGCGGGTTTACCCGCGAAGAGGCCAGCACAGGCTGAATACTCGACTCAGCCAACAAACTCGGTAGCCTCACCCCCACCCGCATCCAGCTGATACACCCGTGCCGGCCGCCCCTGTTCATCAAAGAACACCTGCCCCAACCCCGCACCGTTCCACAAGCGCTCCCCGGCCTTGCTGTGGCTGGGCGTACGCGGCACCACCTCCATCTCCCGGCGTTTGGTAAACCAGTTCAGGGGCGAGCGCGGCGCATACAGCCAGCGGTTGAGGCGGTCGAGCACATCCAGCAGGCGCCGGGGGAATTCATTCTTGATCCCGCTGCTGGTCACTTGCCACAAATGCGGGCTGCGCTGGCGGTGGCGGATCAGCACTTCATAGACGAACGAGTAGTGCACATCCCCGGACAGCACCACGTAGTGCCCCGGCGTGCGCGAGTGGCGGAAGATGTTGAGGATGACCTGCGCCGCACCCCGGTGGGCCATCCAGTTTTCGGCATCCACCAAAAGCGGGTAGCCCAGCCAGCTGAACACTTTCTGCACGGTCTCGATCAGCTTCACGCCAAAAATCGGCGCAGGCGAGACAATCACCGCTGACGGGTGGTCGAGCAGCGCCTGCTGCAACTCGCTCAGCGCTTCCCAGTCGAGCAGGCCGGACGGCTTGGCCAGGTTGCTTTCGCTGCGCCAGCGGCGGGTACGGGTGTCCAGTACCAGCAAGGGTGGGTTTGTCGGCAAGCTGAATTGCCAGCCCTGAAAGCGCAGCAGTTCGCCGATCAGTTCATCGCGGCCCTCGCTGCACAATGCCTGGCATTGCCTGACCAGTGGCTTGCAGCTGTCCGGATCGTTGCCCCAGGCCTGACACAGCAGGTAGCCAAGCAGTGCGTTGCCAATGATCCGCCGCGAGAAGGGGTGGCCGTAGGCGGTTTCTTCCCACTGTGCCGAGAGGTTCCAGTCGTCGGTGATGTCGTGGTCGTCGAAGATCATCAGGCAGGGCAGGTGAGCCATCACCCGCGCCACCTGGCCAAGGTTCCCGGCAAACCCCTGGATAAGCGGCAGCTCTTGTCGATAACGGGCCTGGCGCTGGTCGGTCAGCCCGCTGGGCATCGCCATGTCCACCAACTGCCAAGGCACGGGTGACCACACCAGCAGGTACATGGCCATGACTTCGGCGAAGCTCACCAGGTGGTTGTCGGCGTTGCTGGACGAAAAGATCGGCTTGCGCTTGCCGCCGAAAAAACGCTCGCGCAGGGTATCGTTCATTTCCTGCGCCGGCAGCAGGTCGGCGCGGTGGTAGTAGCTCGCCGGGTGCTGGTAGAGCGCCTGGCTGTCGGCCACCACTGCGCCCTCCAACTGCTCGTCGAACAGGCCCAGGCGCTCGATCAGACTATGGATAGCACGCAGCATCGGGCCGGCGACATCGTCGGCGTATACCTGGTCACCGCTCATCAGCAGCACCGCAGGGCGGTCCTCTGGTTTTGCGCAGGCCTGCAGCAGCCGGTCGGCGCACAGCAGGCCGTCTGCAGCGGGGTGATGCGGCTTGCGGCAGGAACCGTGCAGCAAGTGGTCAAGACGGTCGCGCAGCACCAGGCTTGGGCGCTGGGTGCCGGGGTAGAGCAGGTGCGGCGCCCAGCCGGCGATGCCCTGGCCATTGATGAGCAGGTCGTAGTCGAGCTGCTGGTTATGGGGCAGGGCATTGGCAAAGTGGATATCCAGCAGGTGGATAAAGGCGTGCTGGCCGACCGGGACGACCTGGCAATCCACCGTGGCCTCGCTTGCCGGAAAGATGAATGCGGGTTGCAGCGGTTGGGTTGCGACCAGCCAGATGGCCAGGCGCTGGGGTTCCAGGCGGCGCAGTACCGGGCCGGCAAGTACGAGAGGCAAGGGGGTAGAGGAGGTCATCGACAGCTCGGGTGGCTTATCGGGCCTCTTCGCGGGTAAACCCGCTCCCACACGCATACCCACAGGCCTGAAATTGGCGCTGTACTTGTGGGAGCGGGTTTACCCGCGAAGAGGCCCAGGAATTCAATTCACAACTAAAGCTTGGCAAAACAAAACGGGCGGAAAATGCTGAACACTTCCCGCCCGTCCGGCAAACCGGATATGTATCAGGCTTTTTCAGCCATCAACTTCTCCAGCTTCTCCTGGTCCCGCGCAAACTGGCGAATACCCTCGGCCAGCTTCTCGGTGCCCATGGCATCCTCGTTCATTGCCCAGCGGAACTGGCTTTCATTCAGCTGCTGCTTGGCCTCGCCGGCATTGCCCGGCTTGAGCACGCGCGGCAGTTCACCCTGGTCATCGCTCAACTGCTGCAAAAGTTCAGGGCTGATGGTCAGGCGGTCGCAGCCGGCCAGCTGTTCGATCTGGCCGATATTGCGGAAGCTGGCGCCCATCACCACGGTGTTGTAGCCATTGGCCTTGTAGTAGTTGTAAATGCGCGTCACCGATTGCACGCCAGGGTCCTCGGCGCCCACGTAATCCGTGCCGGTGCTCTTTTTGTACCAGTCGTAGATACGGCCTACGAACGGCGAAATCAGGAACACACCGGCATCGGCGCAGGCCTGAGCCTGGGCGAAGGAGAACAGCAGCGTGAGGTTGGTCTGGATGCCTTCCTTTTCCAGCTGCTCGGCAGCACGGATGCCTTCCCAGGTGGAGGCCAGCTTGATCAGCACGCGGTCTTTGGAGACCCCGGCTGCGTCATACAGCCCGATCAGCTGGCGGGCCTTGTTCAGCAGCGCCGGTTCATCGAACGACAGGCGGGCATCCACCTCGGTGGAGATACGCCCCGGAATGACCTTGAGGATGCCCGAACCCACGGCTACCGCGAACTTGTCGCACGCCAGGTCGACATTGCCCTTGGCGTCGGCCTTCACCTGCTTGAGCAGGTCGGCGTAGCCCGGGATGGCAGCGGCCTTGAGCAGCAGGGACGGGTTGGTGGTTGCATCGACCGGCTTCAGGCGGGTGATGGCATCCAGGTCCCCGGTGTCGGCGACCACGGTGGTGAACTGCTTGAGTTGTTCCAGCTTGGAAGTCATGGGCGTGCTCTGTCCTGTGCGTTTACTCGACATTACCCGAGCCCCGACAGCCGCTCAAGGGCCTGTAGAAGCGGGGTTGCCCACGAAGGGCTGTACATAAGGTGAAGATTCGAGTGCCCGGCCGCCTTGAGGTTCCACAGACTGCAATTCTCAAGCTCGCACGATCGTCTGTAATCGATGGACTCGCCCCCGCCGAGGCATCACAGTGCCACGGTGGCGTTCGAAGAAGCCAACGGCAGCGAGGGCGAGACCATGAAAAAGCATAGTTCGAAGCACGATTCCCTGTCTTCCACCGATGTGGAACTTTGCACAACCATCTGCGTAGACCTGGCCAAACAGGTCTTCCAGTTGGCAGGCGAGGACGCTACTGGTCGGGTGATCTACGAAGATCGCATCAAATCCCGTCAAGCATTCCATGACTTCCTGATCAGGCTGCCAACGACCGTGGCCGTCTTGATGGAGTGCGGTCCAGGTGCACAAGCCTGGGCCAGGCTGCTGCAAACCAAAGGTAATCCGGTTCGCATCCTGCCTGCGCAACGCGTCGCCGAACACCGTAGCGGCGCGAAGAACGACCGTAACGATGCCCATGCCATTCTGCGTGCCGGTCGCGATACCAGCATTGCCTCCGTACCGATCAAGAGCACCACAGCGCTGGCTATTCAAGCACTGCATCGCATCCGGCGCGGCAACATCAAGCGGCATACAGCGCTGGGCAATCAGATACGTGGCCTGCTGCTTGAGCATGGCGTATCCATGCCTCAAGGCGATGCCGCGATCAGTCAGCAGGTACCGCGGGCGCTTGAGGATGCCTCCTTGCCTCTGCCCGACTTGTTGCGCGAGTTGCTTGATGAGCTGCTGACTGACTGGCTGTCTTTAGGTGAACGCATTGCGGCGCTGAGTGGACGGCTCGAAGTGACAGCCCAGCAAGATAAGGTGGCACAGCGGCTGATCACCATTCGTGGCGTTGGCCCAATCATCGCCACGGCGATCGTGGCAAAACAGACCGAACCCAGCCGCTTCGCGAGTGGCCGAATGTATTCCGCCTTCTTCGGTATCGTGCCGGACCAGCACAGTAGCGGAAACAAAATCAGGCTGGGCAGAATGAGCAAGCGAGGTGACGGCTACATACGCAGCCTGATGATCCAGGGCGCGCATGCTGTCTTGAGTCAGCTAAGACCTGATTCCGATCAGCCAGACGATCGCCGCCTCTTGCGCTGGCTATCCCGCCTTGGACGCAAGGAGGCGGCGATCAGACTGGCTAATCGAAATCTGCGCATTATCTGGGCTCTGTTACAGAGCAATCAGGTCTACCAACGCAAACCGAACAACAACCCGGAGGCTGCTATGAGCCTCTGACCAACCGAGCAATGCCACCGGGGCGCTGAGCGCTCCAACCCCTGCTAGTGAACATTGACCCTAGGTAAGACCGTCGCAGACAGATGCCTCCGCTCCTACAGGCCTAACGTAATGGCCTCAATGTAAACGGCACACTGCGAGCTCACCACGATGTTGGCCAGAAGCGAAAAGCTTCCTCGAATAGGCCTGATACATAGATGCAACCGGGTTCCTATGTTCAAAAGCAGCTAGACAGTGTGGGCGAGTCCATACATAGGAGCGGCCTTGTGTCGCGATAGGGCTGCAAGGCAGCCCCAGGGTTTCAGTGCAAATGCATATAGTGTCAGGGCTGCCTTGCAGCCCTTTCGCGGCACAAGGCCGCTCCTACAACGGCCGTGTCGCGTGCACTGTCACCGTCCTTGCAGCAACTCTACCGCCTGGTCAAACACGGCCAGCGGCTGCGCCGCCTTGTGAATGTCCGCCGACAGCAACTGACGGAAGCGCCGCGCCCCCTTGAACCCTTGGGCCAGCCCCAGAATATGCCGGGTAACGTGGTGCATCGCGCCGCCACTTTCCATGTGCGCCACAATATAAGGCCGCAATTGCGCCAGTACTTCGCTACGGCTGACCACCGGCGCATCGCTGCCAAACAGCCGCTGGTCCACCTCGGCCAGCAGGTAAGGGTTGTGATACGCCTCACGCCCCAGCATCACGCCATCGAAGGTTTCAAGGTGTGCCTGGCATTCGTCCAGGGTCTTGATCCCGCCATTGAGCACGATCTCCAGGTCCGGGAAGTCCGCCTTCAGCTGCGCCGCGACGTCATAGCGCAGGGGCGGAACCTCGCGGTTTTCTTTCGGCGACAGCCCTTCCAGAATCGCGATGCGGGCATGCACGGTAAAACTCCGGCACCCAGCCTCGCGCACCTGCCCGACGAAGTCGGACAGTTCGGCATAGCTGTCGCGGCCATTGATGCCGATGCGGTGCTTTACCGTCACCGGTGTCGACACCGCATCCTGCATGGCCTTCACGCAATCGGCCACCAGCGCCGGGTGGGCCATCAGGCAAGCGCCGATCATGTTGTTCTGCACCCGGTCGCTCGGGCAGCCGACATTGAGGTTGACCTCGTCGTAGCCCGCGTCTTCGGCCAGGCGTGCGCAGGCTGCCAGGTCGGCGGGCACGCTACCGCCCAGTTGCAGGGCCAGCGGGTGCTCGGAGGCATCGTGGCGCAGGAAACGGTGGGCGTCGTTGTGCAGCAGGGCACCGGTGGTGACCATTTCGGTGTAGAGCAAGGTTTGCTTGGACAGCAGGCGCAGGAAGAAGCGGCAGTGGCGGTCTGTCCAGTCCATCATCGGTGCAACGCTGAAGCGGCGGGAGGGCTCAGGGCGCGTGATTTCTGGCTTTGAGGCTGATTCTAGGGGCATTCTGGTCTACGCATTTTGTACCATTTTTTCGGGGTGTTAGGCGTTTTTGGTGTGACAGTTGGTACGAAGTAACACCGCCAGTCACGCTTGTACCACCGGAAATCTTGGCAACGTTTAGAACAAGGAAAAAGGCCGGTGGAACGGTAAGCTATACCGTCCAGATCCGCCTCAAGAAAAAGGGTGTCCTAGTCTACCAAGAAGCCCAGACCTTCGCCCGTTAGCAGGCAGCGCAGGCCTGGGCGAAGCGACGAGAGACAGAGTTGGCAGTGTCAGGCGCAATCGAGCGCGCCAACCGTTGTGGGCATGCAGTCAAGGACATGATTGATCGCTACCTGGGGGAGCCGAGAAAGCCCGGCCGCTGGGTAAGACGAAGCGGCAGACCCTCTTGGCTATCAACAACAGTTACCTCGGCGAAGTGGTCGACTCCGACATCTCTCAGCAGGTGCTGGTGGACTATGGCCTCTGGCGTATGAGCCCTGAAGGCGGTGGCATCAAACCGCAGACAGCTGGCAATGATCTGGCTCACCTGGATTCCGTGTTGTCGTTGGCTAGGCCAGCGTGAGTGGACGAGATCAACCCCCAAGCTCTGCCCGACGCAGGCCTTGTCCTGAAGTGCCTCGGCTACAACGGCGATTGTGCCAAGCATGCCGCGTCAGTGCGCTGAGATCTTCCCTCACAACACCGATTTAATCGGTACGGCCTTGTCTAGCGCGTGCAAGGTAGTTGGCGTGGAGGACCTGCATTTTCACGATCTGCGCTACGAAGGTGTGAGCCGGTGGTTCGAAATAGATTCGGATATACCGATGATGTCGAGTGTTTCCGGTCATCGTGACTGGAACTCGCTGCGGCGTTACACCCACCTGAGGGGCGTGGCGATCGGTATATGGAATGGAGTTGGTTACAGCATATTATCCAGGCCCCGTTCACCCTAGGCGCCCGGGTTGAATAGTTGGTTGAAGTTTTAGCAGACCATCACTTGTTATCGTCTTGCCAAGCCGGTTGCATCGGACTTGAGTTTCATCATGGCGTGGCTTGATCGGAACAAAGCGGCCATGATCAGCCCTTCTCGCAACATCGCCTTGGGTTGATCCCTTTGGAATGGCCGCTTTCTACCTTAAGCGGTCGCTGAAAGGTAGCTGCAAATCTAGCGTCGGCTCAAAATTGCTCACGATCATCCACGCAATTTGTTACAACCTAGTTCTTGCGAGTTAGCAAATCGATCCTATTCTGTCTTTTCAACCCCTAGCTGGAGCATGTTATGTCTCAAGGCATTTTTTACGTCAAGTTTAAGGCCAATACAGGCGACTACGGCGATGGAATTGTGGTTGTGAAGGATGGCTCCGCGAATGGTGGCGATGCTCACTATCTGTATCGGGGGAAAGTGCCTGGACGTTCAGGCGAATTTCGATCGCAGTTCACGATCTCTAAATGGAAGTCAGGCAACACCAATGTCGTCGGCATTGACAACTACGTTCTTGATGCTAAAGGCGCCGTGGACTATGAAGGAGGTAAGCTACAGTTGGAAGGCGTGGTGGTCGGACAGCCCCAGCTGAAAATGAATATCGTCGGACATAAAATTGCCGACGCTGAGTGAAGTGTCGACTGCAAAGGAGTGTTAGTTCGTATAAGCCCTGCAGCGCCAAATGTGCTTTAGGGCTTTTGTCCTAAGTATCGAATAGCGCTCAGCGACACCGAGCGGCACAGTTGCCTTTCGCCATCTCCCATAGCGTATCACTCATAAAATTTAAGCTGTAGATAACACCGCTCTAGCGAATGAATGGCTAAGTATCTGTCGTTGCCGTATGTCGCTTAATGCCATTAAACATAGCTCTGTTCGGTTTGTCTGTCGATCAAGTGAGCAGTTTTGAGTGTGTTTTAGATTGTCGTTAATAATATCAATTTGTGTTGGTATTTGCAGGTTTTGGGTTAAAAATGAACGGTTGCCCTGGAATCAGATCGAAATTGCAGTCTTCTGGCGGAAGTCCAGAGAGTTTCAGATAATTGATGGTATCTGCTTTCTCGCCTAAGTCCTTTAGTATCTTTTGCTCCAGACGTTGCAAATGTGAAAGCATATGGACAAAGCCGCAGAGAATCTCATGACAATCTTCATGAAAATGCGCTTTTGATTCGCTTGTGGTTCTGATTTTTAGCGCCTGAACCCCTGAGTGTGCAGCTTGTGTGTTGCGTAATTTATTCACAAGGTCCATGTGGTCCATTGCGCAATGTTCGAATTCGAGGCAAAGATCAAATGGGCACGCTAGTGTGCCAACTAACGAAATGGAGTGAGGCTTGGCTCCGTTCTTCCGTTTGCAAGATGGGCAAGGTGACTCAAGCAACTGACCCAGCGCCATTCGTTGATATAAAGGCGCTGGAGTCTGAGTGCAGTGAAGAAGTTGTTTTATGGCGACTTCGCAAAACCTTGCTGCATTAATAAGTAACTCATTGTGCAGGCGAATCCTTTCGATCTCGACCCCGACTTCATCTTCATTTGCCGTTGGTGTGGTTGCGAAACTATAAGTGGCGTTGACTATTCTGCCCATTATTAGCGCAAGGGTAATGCCATTTTCTGTATAAGGGTTAGTATAGCCGCCGTTTGTCGGCGATTCAAATGGAGGCATAAGAGATAGATGCCCGAGCTGCAACATCCATGAATGCATTTCTGTCGCTAGCGGTAACATATTTGGTCCGGCAATCATCTCCCCTCTCCAGCGAAAAGCGTGCGGTCTAAAGCGCCAAGCATGATGCGTTCCATGCCACTCTCGTTTGCCTGGCTGCACAGGAACAATTTTTGGGTGCGTGTCGGTCATAGCTGCGCTCTCTAAAAGAACCGGTGACATTCCAATTGAAGCAGATTATAAATCTTTTTCTTGTCATGTTAAGCGACCCCGATTGGCCCTAGGCTACTCCAATGAAGGGCAGCGACACGCCCAACGCGGTCACTATCATGTAATGGATTTGGGCACTTCCGCCGTTCTGATCCAGCCGATTCAGGGCGAGTTGATAGCCGCCGATCGTAGGCGGCAGGTGTCGAAGGCGTATTCAGTTGGGTGGAAGGGGCGGATGCAGCCAGATGTTTTGTGCGGACGGCTGATACTGATCAAGTGGGGGGTGCTCTCTTCGTAACAGTCTGTTCGTCACCTCCTATTCAATTGCGCACACTCTTTACGCGCAGCACCCTTTGCTGGTCCAGGCAGAGAGCCAGATCGGCAATGTGTATGCCTCGGGCGCTCTTCTGGCTCGGTTCAAGTCGAGTGATGGGCAGCTTGATCTCCCCGGCCAGCACCTTCCGTTGGAATACGAACCGTGGGAGATGCGTGAAGTAGTCAGCGCATACCTGTTCGAGCGAGATAATCGCCAAGCGCATGGCGGCATTCCTTGCCCAGGTCGGCCAACTGCTCTATGTGCGCGAGCTCGGTAACGATGCCTACCTGGCCAAGTACGACACGGGAAGCCTGGCGGAGCGTCTCGGCAACACCCCGGCGGCTGATGGCGATGGTCAGCGGTACCGTGGCCGTGGGCTCGTTCAGATCACAGGCCGCGACAACTACGAGGCTTGCAGCGAAGCGCCGTTCGGTGACAGCCGCTTGCTCAACACCCCCGACCTGCTCGAGCAGCCCTTCTACGCCTCGCTGTCGGCCGGCTGGTTCTGGCAGCGGGCGGGGCTTAACACCCTGGCTGACAAGGTGCTAAGCAGGCCGATGACTCGGTTTTCGAGTCGGTCACCCGCCGCATCAATGGGGGCCTGAATGGGTTGAAAGATCGCCAGGCGCTCTATAAGCGAGCGCTTGAGGTGCTGCAGTAATGTCGCTGAATTGGCGTATCGCCTTGCTGGCCGCTGCGGTCGGGCTCTATGCCGGCGGCCGGGGCGTCTGGGTTTGGCAGGCCAGCGAGTACGGCAGGCAGCTTGCTGATCAGGCGGCTGATTACATTCGGCAGTTGGCCGACAAGGATCGAGCCTACGGCCGCGAGCGTGAAGAGGCTGCAGCTGCAGCCCTGGAGCAGTTGGAGGAGCAGCAGAACCAGCGACAAGCCCTGGAGGTTCGCCTGCAGGAGCAGGGCAAAACACATTGGCAGGAAATGAACGATGCATAAAACTCAAGCTCGCCTGCGTGACCGCCTTGCTACCGCTGATCTGCGGTTGTCATTCCTTGTCGACGCCGGAGCCTTTGCCACCCCGGGTTGTGACGGTGGGGTGCGAGAAACCGCCGGCACCGGAAGCCTGGTACATGGCGCCGTACGCGCCCAGCTTGACCGAGCGCATGCTCAACGAATTATCGCCATCACAGACGACGGCGACCGGGGACTTCTAGCATTGACTGCATGCCAAGCCTACGTTAAGGCGATTTCAAGTCCCTAAGGCTATGAACGCTCCATAGGCGCGATAAGTTCCGTACCCAAATAAACACAACGACGTCAAACCGAGAAGTACTGAGGCGATTTGCAATGAAACGCCAGCACGGGTTCGCCATTTTCCCTCTTCAGAATAAAGCAATTGAGTGAGGTAAGTCAGGCCCGACGATATGGTTGATAGGAAAGCTCCGACTACAAATATAGTCAGCGGTGCTGCAAATAGAGGAATGTTGAGTCGGCTGACATCCGCGAGTTTTCCGATGAAAGCTAGCAAGGCTACTGCTGCGCCTCCATTCAAGAGGACAATCGCCCGCAGGGCATTCTGGCCTGTCTGAATTACAGACTTGAACATTTCCAGGTCGGCGGAGTGGTTGTACTTCTCTTTCTCAACTTCAGACTGGAGATACGCCTTAAGACGCTCTATCAGAATGCTTTCACTTTCCTCACTTGCGCTGTTGATAAACTTATCAAGGCCTGACGTGAGTGTCTCTATGCTGACAGAGTCTTGGCCCTGCGCTGCGAAGTTTTCGATTTCGACTTTCAGTTGCTTAGCGAATTCTTTAGCACTCATCAAAACTCCCCAATCTTCGCTAAAAAATGAAAAGGAGCGGGCGTGGTTGGATGGGCCAACATCCGCCCATGTCCACCGAACCCGCAGACCTTTCCTGCAAGTCCAGCCGTGGCTCCTGCCTTGTGCACAAAGCCCGGCGAGCCTATCACCTGTTCATCCATACAGTAAAGACTTGCATACCTATGAGCTCTCCTATCATTCCCTGGATGGGTGGCAAACGCCGCCTGGCCGACCGCTTGATCCCTCTTTTTCCCCCTCATGAGTGCTACGTCGAAGTCTTCGCCGGCGGTGCCGCGTTGTTCTTCATGCGTCCCCAGCCCGCCCCGGTGGAAGTGTTGAACGGTCTCAACGGTGACCTGGTCACCCTTTATCGCGTTGTGCAAAACCACCTGGAGGAGTTCGTGCGCCAGTTTAAGTGGGCCCTCAGTTCCCGCCAGATCTTCGAGTGGCAGAAGATGACGCGCCCTGAAACGCTGACCGATATCCAGCGAGCTGCGCGGTTCTTTTACCTGCAACAGCATGCGTTCGGTGCCAAGCTCACCAGTCAAGCATTCGGAACCGCCACCACAGGTCCACCGATCAACCTGCTGCGCATCGAGGAGAACCTGTCTGCTGCGTGGCAGCGTCTCGCTGGTACCTACGTCGAGAACCTTTCCTGGCTCGACTGTGCCGAGCGCTATGATCGAGCACATACGTTCTTCTACATGGACCCGCCTTATTGGCAGACCGTTGGCTACGGTGTGGAGTTTCCGTTTGAGGAGTACGAACGGATGGCCGACTTCATGCGGCGATGCAAGGGCAGGGTGATGGTCAGTATCAACGACCACCCTGACATTCGGCGGGTTTTCGACGGGTTCCATTTTGAGTGTTTGGATATCCGCTACAGCACTACCAACCAGCGTCAGTGTAAGGCGGAGGTTACCGGCGAGCTGGTAATCATGAACTGGCAGCCATCAGCACTCGGCGGTTTGTTTTAATGGCCAGCTGTCCATAAGGATTTCCGGTAAAATCGAGGCCCCGTACCGCACGGTACGGGGCCGTTTTTGCCCGTCTAGCCGAAGTGATTGAGCAGCTGAACGGCCAAAATGATTTTAAGCCTACTCCAGTCCTTCACCTGGTCACTAATACTACGCGCCTGCTCCAAAGTGCAGGACAGGATCGACCTGCTGCGGTTGCAATGCTAACTCCACCAGCTGCAAGCCAGCATGTTTTATGTGTTTTGTATAAGTCTAAGCGTTTGTGATATTTCCACTGGGATGAAACCTCTGAAGTCGTCGATAATATCAAGGATAGCCAATTTTAATCCTGATTCCCTGTTATTTTTTCTTAATCCCATAAGAGCGGCGAAGGTCGTGGTAATGAGCTTTTCATAATCATGGCCCTGGTATTGTATGAATTTTCCAGGGTATTCCAATTTAAATCCATTCTCCCAATGCACTGTTTCAAGGTTGATTAAATCGAAGCCGCACTGAATGAGGAAGCTGTTAATCATGATTTGGCATTCATCATTTCTTAAGTTGGATGCTTCAGTGTAGGAGGTTTTTCCCGTGCTTAGGCCGAAGTCGTAATAGGTTTTTTTTCTTGTTCTAATAAGTGCGAGGCATATGAAGATTGGGTCAAGAATGTAGTTATCGATCGCATAACGTTTATTTTCTCCAAGTACTAGTATGGAGTCGCTCGATTTATTGTTGTTATCATAGTCGATTATTCCCCAGGCTAGATCGTTTCCAGATTCTCGGAGTTTTTTAACAATCGCTATAACGTCAGAGCAATTTGTGTCTCCGCTATGAGGCTCAACAAAGATAGGTGTATAGTTGAATCTGTTATCTCGGTTGATGATTTGAAAAAGATATGAATAGTACTCCACGTCATATCGACCCTCTACAAAAATTTGTCGCCGATTTTCATAAGATACTCTCAAGTGGGGTATGCCCTTCGTGAGAACCTGAACTGCCCGATGACCGCTGACCATGGTCAGGTGCTTTGATGAGCGATCCAGATCAAAAATGGAGTTCTCCGGAGCCAGGGCAACTGTAGTGGGAGAGTGGGTGGTCATCACTACGGTTACACCTGACTTACCGACAATGATCTCCTTTATAGTGTCAATGAGCATTTTTGAAAAGTTAGGGTGAAGTGGCGCATCTGGTTCATCAAGCAGAATTACCTTGTTCTTCGTACCGCTTTCGCCTGTATTGTAGATGGCTAGGACTAACGCCAATATGACTTTTTCGCCTGACGATAGCTCACTAGCTGAGGTTAATCTTCCGTTGATTTGGTTGATAAGGCGAAGAGTGTAAGGAAGCTCCGGGTCGTCTTCGCCAGGGTCGTTGAAGCGGTAAGGAAGGCCCGATGTTTCGAGCACTTGATTCATTAACTCCCAAGGGGGAGGACCGAAAACCTCGGAGAAATCTTCTTGCGATAAATACGAAATGTTGCGAGCCGGATATTTTGCTGAGAGGTATTCGCTTACTTCATTTTTGAATCGTCTTCTTTGATAATCTTTGAACGCCATGGCGCACTGTGAGGCAAATAGATTTTCTTTGCTATATGTGATATCGATAAAATTATGGAAGTCTTCTAACCCCATGTCTGTGGCTTTTTTGCCTGTGTGCTTAATAAAACGCTTTACCGCCACAACGCCCGGCGATTCGGTGCCGAATGCTGGAGCTAAATAATCTTCTATTATGTTTTCTGGCAGTGCGGTTGAGGGATTGCTGACAGCCCACATACTGAGGTGATGAGAGATGTCTGACCAGTACATTTGTATTGTGTCAATGATGCTACTGTTGTCGCTCGCCTCCGTAATTTGGGGGGTTAGGGAGTTATAAGGTATCAGGCTGATGTTTTGTGCAGTTTGCCCTTCAATCGTCAATTCGGAAAGCTGTGGATTTGCCATGGCCTCTAATAAGTGGGTTTTTCCGCTGCCGTTCAGTCCCGTGATTATGCTGAATGAAGGGAGCGTAAAGTATAGCTCTTTAGGTATTGATTTGTGTGCGCTTTTGATAAGCACCTTCATATTGAAATAATTCCTGTTTTGAAATTGCTCGTATCTAAAGGTATTTTGCGGATTGTAATGCCTTGGGATTGTTTTTAGTCAATCTTTGCAGTTCAAATTACCAAGTGTTTGAGTGCAAAACAATAGTTTTTGATGGTTGAAGTATGCAACTCTTTTAAGCGAAAGCGTCATTCCAAGCCCACCGGCAGCGCTAGTCAGAAGTGGTTTCTGTCAGCGGAAATTTTTAATAACCACTCTAGTTGCGGGCTAGCTCATTCCTGGAGGCGTGCTATGCCTGTTGAGATCGCCCCAGCATGGACATCGAGGGTGGCTAGGGCGGCCATGACGTTTTCATGTATGTGGACTGAAACGCGATGGCTCACCCATAGCGAAAGCTCCTCCAGAGCTGCTCTGATGGCGATCTGGTTCAGGTGCAACAACTCGAGGGTGTCACCTATGGTCGAGGCTTGGTCATCCATGTGCATGCTCTCGGTAGAAAATTTCTTGGGCTACGGGCAAATTTTAGGGCGTGTGGCCTTATGCAGGCCATCCGCTACTGCCAGAATAGCCTCGAATGCTGGCCCCCGGAGGATTGTTGAGGTCATCAGGCGCGTTCAAATCTCTATGCTTGCGGAAGGATCAATGCAGATGAGAATTAGAGATATATTTCTTGATGAGGCGATCAAGGCGCCCCGCTTCCATCACACATCATCCGCGTATGCGCGCGGATGCATGATTTTTTGATATCATCTGGTAGAAGTTAAAGAATTTCATCAAAAGGGGAAAGCAAGTGGCAGTGAATTTTTTTACTTCGGATCCGCAAGCTTTGTTGGATGGTTTTAATAAGTGTATCGATCAGGATGAGTCTAAGGGAAAAATTACAACTTGGATTCGTGATAAAGACGGGGACTACACGCACGTCGCGGATGATTGGAAACACAAAGCTTGGTTTAGGCCGAAAATAATCGACGGCGCTTTAGTTTTTAATATTTTTGGGCGAAAAACAGTTGTCATGCCGACAAAAGTGTATGGGTATTATCATGGTCATTTGACCGAAACTTTCCTTAATCACTTCGACAAAATGTTTAGTAGTTGCTCTTCTACAGCGCTTCCGACGAAAGGTGATCGTCTAGGAGGAAGCGGGGCTTAATCTGATTTTTGGATCTCCGGATCCATCAGTATATTGGTCTTAATTAGCAGGGAGCAGGCTGGTGCACAAAGATAGCGACGATTTTGGTAAGGTTAGTCACAATCGATTGGCTCCGAAGGAGGAGGCTGTTGCTGATTGTGACGGAAAGCGAGTTGATGGAAGTTTTAAACAGGAAGAAAAGTTTCCTGCATCTGAGTTTCAGCTATCGATTGAGGACAAGTGGCAGGATAAGTCGCACGATGAGTTGAGAGCAGAGGTTGAGAATCAGCTGAAGGGGCAGGGCCTATCCGACGCACCACCAAAATTTATAGATGAGCTTGTGCTCAAGATTTACAATGACTTGGGTGCAAAAAGGCGTACGCAACGTATAAAAGCTTTTTTCAAGGTGATTGTTCTTTCATGCTTAGCACTTTCTTTTGCGGGTCTAATGGGCTCGATGTCCAGGATGGCTGAAAGCTATGTGTCCCGGGAGGAAGTTCGCGGTGCGTTGACTAATGTGATTTTGAAAGGTGCAAATATAGATGATGTCAAGCTAGTATACTTGTCTGAGGTTTCCGGTAATCCTGTGGATAGCATATGGCCATATCTAAAGCCTTATTTGTATTATGAGAAAGGCTCTTTAACTTTGTTGCAGGTTCTCAATGATTTGAAAGTGGCTCGTTTGAAGGGGGAGCAGAAGCTAGATGATCAGGATTTGGGATTTATTGCTCAGATTGATTCGCTTGTTTTAGAACACAATAAGGTCAACCCCTTCGATGGGCTGGATGAGCAAAGTTTGCGCGATTTTCGTAATATATCTCTGAAGCTCAATGGTGTTGAATACGATAAAGTCAAGGATGAGTTACTTAATTTGAACTCTGCGATTAAGGAGAAGAATAGACTTATCGGGCAGTATTTGAGTAGTAGTAATTGGAGTTTGTATGTGTCAATTTTTGGTGTTATTTTTTCAGTCGGTGTAGTCGTCGTCGGCCAAATATTTTCAATGAGGAAGCCGAGTCAGAAGCAGTTAATTATCGATGCGCTGAATGAACGTATGGCTAATAATAAATAGCCAGGTAGACGCGCCGACTACGGTCTTGGAGCTAAAATTGACTGGTCCAAAATTATACTGGATCAGTTTATGAATCAGTAGGCCCTCAAGGTAGTGGTTGCAACCTATATAAGCCCAATCTGCGAGCGGCGCTAATCATGTCTGGGTTCTGTCGGCTGCGCATGAAACCGCTGCTAGCTGCGGACAAACTCCTTTTGCCACCTCGAGGATTATAGTCGTATAAAAATTTAGCGATTTTACCGCGATCAGTGGCTGGGTCAGCCTGCGTTGAGAGGGTAGGAGAGTGGGGCAAAAATGGGGCAGATCGTACGCCATTCCATGCCAATCCATGCCTAAGTCTAAGGTGATGCCTCAATGCAGAAGGTGCCCAACCCCTGATGCTCCGGGCCTTTGGCGCCTTATGCTGTTGCTACTACAGCACAATCGGGGTGTGCTGCAAAAAACCTTTGGTTGCTGTATTTCATAGTGATTAGAGATAGGCAGATTAATCTGCGGTCTCATCTTGAGGTATTGGGTCCGATAATTGTCGAACGGCGTAGCCAATTGTGTATCCGTCAAAGTAGAAGTCTGAGCCATTTGTTAAGTGTAAAAGAATTCGGTTTAGAATGATTCGCAGTATTTTGGTGTCGCGCATGTGCTGAATAACATCATCTTCTGCGATATTGTTGCCGTGTGCCGCATCGTTGCGCTTATTCCAAGCTTCAGTCTCAAGTGAACCTAGAGATAGACCTAGATCGCTAAAGAATCGAGAGGCTAGAATTTTTTGTGGTGCGATGTTGCTGTTACTAAGTTTGTCGATGAATAACTTTAATTCAGGCTCGCTAGTGCATACTTTCTCAAGATATTTTTGAATAAATTTCCTGTGTCTCTTGAAGGCGGGTTTGCTGATGATTGTTCTATTGATGCTTGTTTTTACGTCCTCGAAATATTCTTTTTGAATACCTTCGATCAGAGCCCCGTAGTAAGCAGGCTTCATAAAGTAAGCGGCGGCTTCTGCATGCCATAATCGCCAGGGTATTTGAGCGATACTGTACTTTTCGCTATGGCTTACGAAACCTTGCACCATACGCTGGACTAAGGTTTTATCTATCTGATTAGTATTTCCGTTTGATGTAGTGATAGGGGCGGGGGGAAGACCAGCCAAGTGCCATGCGCGGCCACCCATCGTGTACGGAGTCACTGCTTCAAGTGAGATGATAGCGCCTCGAAAAGTGAAACTTGTAAATCCAAAATAGATGAGTGGAGTACCAAAAACCAGTGACAGGCCGTCTCTAACTAGTCTCCGTAGTTGTTCGGGTGGATGGCCGCGATAGAAAATAAACCCTGCATTTTTCACGTTGGGTGCGTTAATTACTTTGCCGATTATTACATCCTCATCATTGATTTTGAGGTGGAGGCAATTGTAGCTGCATGAGCCTGTTGTTGCGGAGGTGGCTATATCAAGTTCGGGAAGGCTGCCGAATTTTAGTGATTTTTCAGTTCTGGAAGAAAAGTTATTGTTGTCAGGCCATATGTAACGGTTTGGGATGTTCCCAATATGTTCAATAGTGTATTCGGGAAGGCTTGGGGAGTCCGCCGTGAAAAGAATCTTTTCTATCGTGAACGTGTCGGTGGTGGTGCTTTGGTGGGAAATATCTAATTTACTTTTTGTGTGATGCACGCCATGCAGGCATATTTCGCCTAAACACGATTTAAGCAAAATCTCACTGTTGTTTCTGTAAATTGTCCCGGGTGGAATTTTTTGTTCGATTCCCGAATTTCTGGGTGGGCCAGAAGCAAAGAGTTCTAGCTTGTACTCGCTGTCTCGTTTCAAAGTAAGACTTACATCGCTATCAAGTCCAAATTCATTTTCTAAAACTTGTAATGGTGCTTGGCTCAAAAACTCTTCAAAAGGATCCCATTTCCAGATGCTCATTTCTCACCCTACGTAAAGAGGCCTGCATTGGAGATGATGGCATAGTGCCGCCTTGCATGCTATCGCAGTGCTGTCTCTCAGCAGAGGGGCAGGTATAGAGAGACTGAGATCCTTCAGAATCCTATTGCGGTACTCAGATGTTGGAGATGTTGGTGAAAGGTATCTGAGGGTCAGAGTGGTACAAAAATGGTACGCGATTATGCACCCTGGCTGAGAAGCCTTGCGGCTTAAGGGCTGGAAGAAAAGCTACCCCAATCCATCATCGGTGCAACGCTGAAGCGGCGGGAAGGCTCAGGGCGCGTGGTTGTTGGGTTAGAGCCTGTATTAGCGGTCATATCGTTCAACGTTTTCGGTACCGAATGCTGGATTTTTGGGCGTAGCAGCAAATTGCAGGGGCGGCTTAGCAAATGCTGGCAACAAAAAGGATCTGCGTGTGCCCGGGGTGTCGGCTAGTTTACCAAGAGAGCTTGGTATCCGTCTGGTAACAGGTCGAGTCCTCGGTCTACTTCCAATCCGCGCGTGTAAGTCAAACTGATACACGGGTGTAGACGTTAGCTACACGTGCTGGTACCGTCGCTGTGTGGAGACCGCTCCGCAGCTATGGAGAAATAGTCATGTCGGCTCAAATCAAAGAGCGTGAAAAGCCCGTACCGATCAACATGCGAGTGGATACCAGGAAACGCAGCCTGATCGACGCGGCTGTAGAGCTGCTGGGAACGGACAGAACCAGCTTCATCCTGGATGCCGCCTGCCGCCGAGCAGAAGAGGTGATCATGGACCGCCAGCTGTTTCTTCTCAGCGACGAAGCCTTCGACCGCTTCGAGCAGGCACTGGAGCACAACGCGTTAAAGGATAACAAGTGCCTACAGAAACTCATGTCCAAACCCGCTCCGTGGAGCTGAGCAAGCCCGTAAAGCTGAGTGAAGTTCATGACTTCACTGGTTTTGACTGTGGCGAACGCTCTATCAACGAGTACCTGCACAAGCAGGCAAGGAAGGCCCAGCAAGAACAGCTGGCTGTGGTGTATGTGACGTGCTTTAAGGGTACCTGCCAGGTGGCAGGGTTCTACACCTTGTCCAGCGGCTCGATTGCGCGGCAGTCTGTGTTGCCCCGGAGACTGCAGCGCAATACGCCGACTGCACACCCGGCTACCATTCTTGGTCGGATGGGGGTGACCCTTGTGGCTCAAGGCTACGGGTTTGCCGAAGGATTGCTGCAGGATGCGATTTTTCGGGTCATGGCGTCTACGGAGGTGGTGGCTTCTTCGGCGATTCTGGTTCATCCGCTTGACGAAGCGCTTGCCGATTTCTACGCCCGTAAGGCCGGGTTTGTTCGCTGTCCTGATTTGTCTCCGCTGACTATGATGTTGTCCTTGCGCTAGGGCGCAACAAGCGGGCAGGCCAAGGCGCACGACCTCGGCGCTGCCTACCGACCCGCCGCCGTACCCAGTTCGTCCGGCGCCAGCAGCGCTGGCTAGATAAACCCCGTCCCCGGCGTGGTGGCGCCGGGGCTTCGTGAGGTGCCAGGCAATTCCCTAGAAGCTGTACTTCACATTGACCATCAGGTTACGCGGCGCCCCCCAGAAAACCGTCCCGTAGTTGCCAATGCCACTGTAGTAGTGCTTGTCGAACAGGTTGTTGACGTTAAGAGTTGCTTTCAGGTTGCGGGTAAAGTCATAGCCACCCACCAACCCCACCAGCGCGTAGGACTTCTGTTCAAACTTGGCAGCCGGGTCGTCGATTGCGTACCAGTCCTCATCGCTTGGCTTGAAGAAGGTCGCACTCTGCCAATACGCATTGCCGCCCACGGTGAACTTGTGCCAATCGCCCTGCAGGCGGTAGTTGGTCGCCAGCTTGAGCAGATGCTGCGGTTGGTTGGTTGCCACGCGCTGGTCATCAGCATCGTGGGATTCGGCGAAGGTGTAGCCCGCCATCACTTGCAGGTCCTTCATCAGTTCGCCGTTTACTTCCAGCTCGACGCCGCGGGTGGTGACGCCTTGCGCCGCCCGGTAGGCGCTGCCGCCACTTGGCGTGGTGCCGCCGGTAAGCACAGCGAAGTTGTCCTGCTTTAGCTCGAACAGGGCCAGGCTGGCATTCAGGCGGTTTTCGAAGTAGGCGCCTTTGATACCGATTTCATAGCTTGCACCGGTAAGTGGGTCGATAGGCTTGCCGTCCGCGCCGAGGCTATACGCCTGCGGTTTGAATACGTCGGTGTAGCTGGCATACACGGTGTGGTACCGGTCCAGGTCGTAGGTGACGCCAGCGTAAGGCACGATTTCGCTGGAGTTGGTGGCGCTGGCCGGGAGGCGGCGACCGATGGCGTTGATCGTGTCGATGTCCCATTTGTAGTCGACGATCCGTGCCCCCAGGATGACGGCCAGCGCGTCGGTAGGTTTCAGGATGGTTGCCGCAAAGCCCACCTTCTGCCGCGCCTCGATATCGAAGGTGGACCACCATTCGAAGTTGGTTGGGGTATCGCCGTAGCCGTCCCACTGGAATACATCGTCGATGACGCCATTGGTTACGCCATCATCACGCTTGGAGGTGGATTTGGTGTGGGCGATGCTGTAGCCGAACACGGCTTCATGCACGCGCCCACCCAGCGAGAACGGGCCGCGAGCATACAGGTCCAGGCCTTTTTCCTTGCTGGTGGTGTTGAATTTGCTCGCGGTGCCGTTGTTGTTCACGGCGCCGGTTTCGGGGTCGATGTTGCCGCCGACAAAGCCATGAGAAATGCTGCCGTCTGCCTGAATGGCCTCGCTGCTGATGCCCGAGATCAGCTCGCGCGATCGGTAATCACGGCTGCTGAGTACGCCTTTGAGTACCCAGTCGTTATCGAAGGTGTGGGCAAGTTCCGCAAAGGCGCGCTGGGTTTCCTGATTGCGCCAGGTCCAGCGGTCGGCGGCGTTGGTGTCACGGTCGAACTTGACCGTACGGCCATCGAGAAAGAACGCGGGCAGTGCGCCGGTGGTGCTGCCGTTGTCGTAGTTTTTCTGCACGTCGTAGCCAAGCGTGAACAAGGTGTTCTCGCTGAGGTCGGCCTCCAGCACGCCATACAAGGTGTTCTGCTCGCCGGTCAGGTACTCGACGTAACTGTGTTGGGATTGGGTGCCAGCCACCATGCGGCCACGGATATTACCGCTGTCGGTCAATGGGCCGGCAAGGTCGAAGTCGGCCTGGTATTTGTCCCAGGACCCGGCGCCTGCGCCGATACGGCCCTGCAGTTCGGCAGTGGGGCGCTTGCGCACCAGGTTGATGACCCCAGAGGGGTTGCCGGCGCCGTTGACCAGGCCGGTTGCGCCCTTCAGTACTTCGACCCGGTCATAGACCAGGCTGTTGCCGATGCTGTAGTTGTCGCGCAATGAGCCGCCGTCGGAGGACAGGCTGGGCACGCCATCGAACTGGTAGTTATCCAGCTTGAAACCGCGCGAGTAGAAGGTAAAGGCTTCGGAGCTTTCCTGGTTGACCGTGACACCGGGCGTTTGCTTCAGGACTTCGGACACACTTTGCAGGTTCTGGTCGTCCATTTGCTGGCGGGTCACCACGCTGATCGACTGCGGGGTTTTGCGTAGGCTCAGGTTCAGCCGCGTGGCGGCGGCGGTTTCGCCGGTGGTGTAGGAGCCGCTTCCCTCGGTGGTCAGGCCCAAACCTTCACCCGTGATGCTGGTTGCGCCCAGTTGCAGTGCCGAACCAGCATCAACCTGGCTCACCAGCACATAGTCGTTGCCCACCCGCTGGGCCTGCAACCCACTACCGGCCAGCAGTTGGGCAAACCCCTGTTCGATATTGAAGCGGCCGTGCAGCCCGCTGCTCTGGCGACCCTGGGTCAGCGCCGCATCGAACGACAGCAGCACCCCGGCCTCGCGGGCGAAGCGGTTCAAGGTCGTCATCAACGGCCCTGGGGCGATGTCGTAGACGCGGCTGGCCTGTTCGGCGTGGGCCTGGGCGCCCGTCGACAGCAGCGGGGCGAGTAGCCCGGCATGCAGTGCGATGGCGCTGCCAAGCAGCAGGGACGTGAGGTGTTTTCGGCGCGGGTATGGGCAGCTTGTTGTTATAGGCATGACAGCTCCTTCAAATGCCTGTTTGGGCGGTTTGCAGGAGAGCTCGAACGAGAGAGGCCAATCCGACAATGCGGCTGAGAAATATTTTCACCTGACGCTGTTACGTGGCAGGCATCAGCCTGACCCAGTAGCGCGTCCAGGTGCTGATCTTCAGCTGCAGCGCCTCGGCGATCGCTACCAGGGCGCGGTCGGTGTCGTCCAGTGGATACACCCCAGCCAGGCGCAGCCCGGCCACGTCGTCACTGCAGCTCAGTAAGCCGGGCCGGTAGCGCTGCAGTTCGGCCAGGGCGCGGCGCAGCGGCCAGCCGTCGAGCACCAGCTGACCATCACGCCACGCCGTGCGAGCCAGGTCGGCTGGGCGTGGCTCGGGCAGCGGGCCGTTGTCGAAGGCCAGGGCCATCCCCGCGTCAACCCGCACCTCGCGGGCGCTCGCAGCGTTGCGCACCGCAACGGCGTGTTCGATAACGGACAGCTCGGTGCAGTCGGCATGCAGGCGTACGGTGAAATCAGTGCCCAGGGCGCGCATGTCGCCATGCACCGTGCGCACACGCAGCGGGCGAGAGTCAGCGGCGGTGTGTACGGCGATTTCGCCTTCGATCAGGACGATCAGGCGCTGCTCTGCACTGTAGCGGATATCCACCACAGAGGCTGTATTGAGCGTCAGTCGCGTGCCGTCCTGCAGGGTCAGGCTGCGGCGTTCGCCGGTCGCGGTACTCACATCGGCCAACCAGATGGGGGCGTTGCGGTACCCTGTCCAGGCTACCCCGGCCAGCCCCACACCGAGCACCAGCGTCTTGAGCACCGTACGCCGTCCCGTCCCGATTTGTCCTGCGGCAAGGGTGTGCCGTGCCAGCGGGCCATGCACGCCGGCAAGGCCTGCCTGCAACTGCTCCAGCCGCCCCCAGGCCCAACCGTGCAAGGGTGATTGCTCGAGCCAGGCTTGCCACTGTGCCCGGGCTTGCGCGCAGTCAGGTGCTGCGAGAAAGCGCGCATGCCAGTGTGCCGCTTCGCGCAGGGCCTGGCGCTGGTCGGAGGGGCTCACAGTTGTGCATCGAAAGCGAACAGCAGGCAACGTTCGGTGGCCTTGGCCATGTACTTCGTCACCGAACTGACCGACACACCCAGGCGCTGTGCGACCTCTGGGTAGGTCAGGCCATCGAGTTGCACATACAGGAAGGTATCGCGCACTTTCTGGCCCAGCCCGTCGAGCATGGCGTTCAACTGCATCAGGGTTTCCAGCATCAGCAGGCGTTGCTCGGGCGAGCACTCTTCGAGTACTGGCTGGCTGCCGAGGAACTCCAGGTAGGCTTGCTCAAGGTTGCGTCGGCGCAGTTGGTCGATCATCACCCGCCGCGCCACGGTGGCCAGAAAGCTGCGAGGCTCTGCCAACGGCTGGCGTAGCGCGCTGCTGATCAGGCGCAAGAAAGTGTCCTGGGTAATATCGGCCGCCCGGTCTGCATTACCCAGGCGCCTACGAATCCAGCCTTGCAGCCATTGGCTGTGGTCGCGGTACAGGGCGTGCATCTCATCATGCCGGGCTGATGCGGGCGGCTGCGGGTAGGGCACCTGGATCTTCCTGATTATAAAATGCGGATAAGAATTGATCGCAATTATAGGGCTATCAGGATGCTTTGCAATGTCAGTGATTTTGAGGGACTGAGCTGCAGGGCGCGTACCAAGGGGCAGCAGAGTCGACGTGCAGATGTTGCTGCTTCTTGGGCAGGAACGGTGTATCAAGCGTGCCCAGGGCTATCGAAACCCAGTCGGCAAACTCACCTTCGGAGCGTGACCAGAACAAGGTCGAGCCGCACTCTACGCAAAATTCCCGCACCACCGTCGGCGAAGACGCATAGGTCTTGATACTGGTAGCGCCGCGAAGGATGCGCAGCATGCTGCGCGGAACGCTGCCGTATGAAGCGAATGCTGCCCCGTGCCCTTTGCGGCACTGGCTGCAATGGCAGTGGCTCACAGCTTTTGGCGGGGT
Source organism: Pseudomonas putida S13.1.2 (assembly GCF_000498395.2). NCBI lineage: Bacteria > Pseudomonadati > Pseudomonadota > Gammaproteobacteria > Pseudomonadales > Pseudomonadaceae > Pseudomonas > Pseudomonas putida. The sequence goes on along the minus strand of NZ_CP010979.1, from coordinate 3,132,638 downwards.
AAGCAGCAGGTAACTGACCGCTGCGCACAAGCAGCTTCCTTGGTATGCCTCTTTCACTGGCGCTTCCGTGCAGGTGGAAAACGCCAGCGTAACCGCCCCGGCGTGATCAGTCGACCGTGGCACGCCTGCACACCGGCTTCGGTGTCAGCACGGTATCGATAACGAGCCTGCAAAATTATTGTTGAGCCGGTGCATCCAGAACGGCACCCGATGGGTAGTTCTTATCAGGCAGTCGGTGATTGCCTGACCCATGACCCCCACGGAGTTCGCCCCATGATCATCAAGCCCGCTTTCTCCCTGCTCGCCGCCTGCCTTGTACTCGCGTCTGCACCCGCCCATGCCCAGTCGGGCGTCCCGGAGGCGGTCAAGGTTCCCGATGGCCACGCCATCATGCTGGAAACCGTCGGTGTCGGTGAGATCACCTACGAATGCCGCGACAAGGCCAATGCGCCAGGCCAGACGGAGTGGTTTTTCGTGGGCCCCAAGGCGGTGCTCAACGACCGCAGCGGCAAGCCTGTGGGTGACTATTTTGGTCCTCCGGCCACCTGGCAGGCCAAGGACGGTTCGAAAGTGACCGGCACCCAGCTTGCAGTAGCCCCGGCGGCCAAAGGCGATATCCCGTATCAACTGGTCAAGGCCAACCCTGCCGAGGGCAAGGGCGCAATGCAGGGGGTCAGCTACATCCAGCGCCTGGCTACGCGCGGTGGGGTAGCGCCTTCCATGGACTGCACGGCACAGAGCAAAGGGGCGCAGCAGACAGTCAAGTACCAGGCGGATTACGTGTTCTGGTCAGCCAAGTGAGGAGGGCTTGAGCAGCACACCAGCGATTGATCATCTACGCTGCTGGACGTGCCCCAGGCCGGTAAGCCAGGGCACCGTCCAGGTTTCATGATGAAGGAACGCCCCATTTTGAATTCGCCCGTTGTTCCATTTGATTTCGAGGGCTGTCTTGCCGCTTGCGCCCAAGGAGACCGCCACGCCTTGCAGGCGCTCTATGAACATGAGGGGGCACGTTTGCTGGGCGTCGCACGGCGCATCGCGCGCGACCAGGCGAGCGCGGAGGACATTGTTCACGATGCCTTTGTCCGTATCTGGACACGTGCTGCCAGCTATGACCCAGCGCGCGGTTCAGCACGGGGCTGGGTGTACAGCATCACCCGTCACCTGGCGCTGAACTTCGTGCGTGACAGCCGCTGGGAAGCCGAGCTGGACGAGCCTGGCATGGGCGCGGCTGTCACACTGGCCCCGGAGCTGGACGACCTGCAACTGTGGTCAGGCTCGGCGAAAATCTATCGCTGCCTTGAGCAACTGCAACCCGCTCCCCAGCGTTGCATCCTGCATGCGTATGTGGACGGTTGCAGCAATGCCGAAATCGCAACCCTGCTGGGTGCGCCGTTGGGCACTGTTAAGGCATGGATCAAGCGAAGCCTGAAGGCCCTGCGGGAGTGCATGACATGAAGCGTACCCCAGGTGATGACAGCGCCGATGACCTGGACGACCTGGCGGCCGAGTATGTGCTGGGGACCTTGAGTGGCGAGCTGCGTGCTGCCATGCAGGACCGTTTGAAAACGGAGCCGGCCGTACGAGCCGCGGTTGATGCCTGGGAGGCGCGACTGCTCGAACTGACCACGCAGGTTGAACCCATCACCCCAAGCCACCGCTTGTGGGGCCGGATCGAGCGCAGCCTTGAAGAGGTTTACCCGCCCAGGCATCCACGCGCTGGCTGGTGGCAGCGGCTTGGACTCTGGCAGGGCTTGAGCGCTGCGGGGCTTGCAGCGAGCTTGCTTCTGGCCTTTGCGCTGTTGACCAAGGCGCCGCCTGTGACCACCTACATGGTGGTGCTCGTAGCGCCGTCGGGCCAGGCCCCGGGGTGGGTAGTGCAGGCCAACGATGCGAGCATGATCGAACTGATCCCGCTTGGCGTGGACGATGTGCCCGAAGGCATGACCTTGCAGTTCTGGACCAAGGGCGAGCAGTGGCGCGCACCTGTTTCGCTGGGGTTGGTCAAACCGGGCGAACAGTACCGCGTGCCGCTGACGCGCCTCCCTGCGCTTGAGCCCAATCAGTTGTTCGAGCTGACCCTTGAGAAAGCGGGGGGCTCTCCCACGGGGGCGCCAACGGGCCCGGTGAAGTTCATCGGCCGCGCAGTGAAAGTCATATGAGCCAGGCAGGCTTGCAGCAATGGTTGCCAGGGCAGCAGGCGAGGGCATACCGCATTATCACCGTTTGCATCCACATCAACTGGCGCGCTTTGCGCAGGCACAGGTAACCTGCACACTTCGTTGTCGCGTATGTACTGCCGAAGGAACACTGCGCATGACCCGCCAAGCCCTCAAGTACTGGTACCTGGTGCACAAATGGACCAGCCTGGTCTGTACCCTGTTCCTGCTGCTGTTGTGCCTCACCGGCTTGCCGCTGATCTTTCACGAGGAAATCGAGGCAATCTTTGATCCGCATCCGGCGCCCAATGCGCTGCCTGTCGATGCCCCGGCCATCGACTACGACAAGGTCATCGCCGGGGCTCTGGCCGCGCGTCCGGACGAGGTGGTGCGCTTCGTCGGCGTGGAGCCGGACGACCCCTACGGCGCAGTGTTTACTGGCAAGACCTTGGTACCGCCGCCGCTGGACGGCCATGTCCACCTGTTCGACAAGCGCAGCGGCGAGCTGTTTGCTCCCGAGCCGCCCGAAAGCGGCTTCATGGATGTGGTCTTGCGCCTGCACACCGATCTGTTCCTTGGCCTGCCCGGCTACTTGCTGCTGGGTGCGATGGGGTTGTTGCTGGTGGCTTCGCTGGTGTCGGGCGTGGTGGTGTATACCCCGTTCATGCGCAAGTTGGAGTTTGCCACCGTGCGCACCGGGCGCAGCCGTCGACTGCAATGGCTCGACTTGCACAATGTGCTGGGCATGGTGACCCTGGTGTGGGTGATGGTGGTGGGCATCACTGGGGTGATCAACACGCTGGCGCTGCCCATCGTGGGGTTGTGGCAGAACGGCCAGCTGGCCGAGATGACGGCCCCCTACAAGAACGCGCCGCCGCTGAAAACGCTCGGCTCGCTGCATGCGGCGCTAGAAACGGCGCGGGCAGCAGCGCCTGAACTGGAGCCGGTATTCGTCGCTTTCCCAGGCACCCTGTTTAGTAGCCAACACCACTACGCGGTATTCATGCGTGGCAAGACCCCGGTGACCTCGAAGCTGCTCAAGCCGGCATTGATTGATGCCAAGACCGGGCGATTGACCGACATGCGTGATATGCCGCTTTACGTGCGTGCGCTGCTGATCTCGCAGCCGCTGCATTTCGGTGATTACGGACGCTTGCCGCTGAAGATCGTGTGGGCGGTGCTCGATCTGATCGCCATCGTGGTACTGGCTAGCGGCGTTTACCTGTGGTGGGGGCGTAGTCGCCTGGTGCCGGAGGCGGACCTGGCGAAGGCGCGGAGGGCAGGGGCATGAGGCGTGGGCTGTGGATGATATTTCGCTGGCCGCTGCTGATCGGTCTGCTGATGGCGTTGGGGTTGTCGTCCGCTCTGCTGGGCGACGGCCTGTACGACCTTATGTCATGGTTCGCGCTGGGGTTGCCGCTGATTATTGTCGGCGGCGTCTTGGGGTGGCGTCAAAAACGCCGTGGGCACCGAATGCCCAAAGAACACAGCATCCCTTTGTAGCCACAGGCCGGTCAGCGCCCTTTATAAGCGGCCTGTGCGCTCAAGCATGTCCCCCATTGCTCTTGCACTAGGCTACAACGCCTTTTCTCGGCAGTGCTGCAGCGCGTCGCGAATCATCGCGTTCACCAGGGGGGGAGATACGCCGAGGATCTTGGCGATCTCCCGCTGCTTCATGCCATGTATCCGGCACATCTCGAAAGCGTAGCGGGTGCGCTCGGGCAGGTCTGCCAAGGCTCCGGAAACGCGTTCCAGTACCTGCTGGTCCGATACCAGCGCCTCGGGTGTCTCACCGCAGATGGCCGGCGACTCGCTGCTGTCGGCATCATGGCACATCAGCCGCTCCTCGAACTGGCGTCGACGGTAGTGGTCGATCGACAGGTTGCGCACCACTCGCGTCAGGTAGGACGCCTGGGAGTTGATCTGCTCCGATTCGGCAGCATCGTCCACTTTCATGAACGCTTCGTGAACGATGTCTTCTGCGTGGCTGCGGCAGCCAATGATTTTCGCTGCAAGCCCGATCAGGCGCGAACGCTGCTCAAAGAACACGCCAAGCAAGGGGGACCCATTGTGGGCTGCACCGTGTTTCTGCATGAGACACCTGATCCATTTGAAGTCTGGTAGCGAGGACGCTGAATCTAGTATTACTAAGAATTATTTGCAACAAGTCTCCGATTTCGTCGTGGGCCTTATCTGATGATCGGACAGAAAACAGTCTTCTGAAGTTATTCCGCAGTCATTCGTCGTTGTAGGAAAGCGCGCCGCAGGCATCCCTGCGAGCCGCGTTCCACCGACAGAGACGGAGAAATTTCAGATGGCTTTCGACCGCGAAGATGCAACGTTCAAGGTACTGGTCAACGCCGAGGAGCAGTATTCCCTGTGGCCTGACTACAAGGCCGTGCCGGCCGGCTGGCGCGAAGCCGGCAAGAGCGGCCCGAAGCAGGAGTGCCTGGACTATATCGAAACAGTCTGGACCGACATGCGCCCTTTGAGCCTGCGTCAGCACATGGACGAGCAGGCCGGCCGGTGAGCCCCATGCTGACCTTGTTCTGCCTGCCCTACGCTGGCGCCAGCGCCATGGCTTATATGCGTTGGCGGCGTAGCGCCCCGGCCTGGCTGGATATCCGCCCACTGGAACTGCCGGGGCGGGGCAGCCGCGCATCCGAGCCGCTGGCCTGCGACCTGGTCGACCTGGCCGCGCAACTGGCTCGCGAACTGCGCGGCGAGACCTGGCGCGCCTACGCGTTGTTTGGCCACAGCATGGGCTCGCTGCTGGCCTTCGAATTGGCCTGCGCACTGCGCGCCCTGGGCCTGCCGCTGCCGCGGGCGCTGCTGGTGTCCGGTGGTGCGGCGCCGGCCCATCGCGACTACCTGCGCTTTCGCGCACCGATGAGCGACGAGCAGTTGCTGGACGAGCTGGCCAGATTGCAAGGCACCCCCGAGGAGGCCTTGCAGGATCCAGAGCTGATGCGCCTGGCCCTGCCAGTGCTGCGCGCCGACTTCCTGTTGTGCGGGCGCTACCGCTACCAGCCCACCGCGCCGCTGCAGTGCCCGTTGCACGTATTGGCCGGCAGCCAGGACAAGGCCAGCGAAACGCAATTGCTGGCCTGGCGTGAGCTGGCTGCGGCCGACTTCAGCCTCAAGCTGTTCGATGCCGGCCACTTCTTCATTCAGACCCAGGAGCGCGCCGTGCTCGCCCACCTGGCTGCCTGCCTGGCGCCCCATGTGCAGGCGGCACGCCCTGACTCCCACTTCTTTGCAAAGGTGTGAAATGACAGCTCTCCATGGTTCCCTGGTCGAGGCGCTGGTCGCCCATGCCGGCCAGCAAGGCGACAAGCCGGCGGTGCATTTTCTTCTCGATGGCGAAAGCCAGCGCCTGACGCTGAGCTACGCCGAACTGGACCGCCGTGCACGTGCCTTGGCCGCGGAGTTGGCACGTCATGCAAGTGCCGGAGAGCGCGCGCTGTTGCTGATGCAGAGCGGGCCGGGCTATGTGGTGTCGTTCTACGCATGCTTGTATGCCGGCATCATCGCGGTCCCGGCGCTGCCGCCTGAATCGCTGCGTCAGTACGAACTGAGCCGGGTGCGCGCCATCCTCGATGACGCCCAGCCACGTCTGGTGCTGACCGAGGCGCACCTGCGCGACTCGCTGCAGCAGGCATTCGCCGCCGCCTTGCCCACGGTGCTGGCGGTCGATGCCCTGGCGCTGGACGCGGCTGACACTTGCCCGCCACAGCTGCCGGCGGGCGAGGCCATTGCCTTCCTGCAGTACACCTCTGGCTCCACGGCCACGCCCAAGGGCGTGGAGGTCAGCCACGCCAACCTGGTGGCCAACGAAGGCATGATGGTGCGTGGTTTCGACCTGCACCCCGGCGACACCTTTGTCAGCTGGCTGCCGCTGTACCACGACATGGGCCTGATCGGTTGCCTGCTGCTGTCGATCTACCGTGGTGCGACCTTGGTACTGATGTCGCCGCGGCATTTCGTTGAGCGCCCAGCGCGCTGGCTCGAGGCGATCAGCCAGTACCGTGCCACCCACACCGGCGCGCCGGACTTCGCCTTCCGCCTGGCTGCCGAGCGGGTCAGCGACAGCGTGCTGGCCAACCTGGACCTGAGCAGCCTGCGGGTGCTGTTCTCAGGCTCCGAGCCGATCCGCCAGGACAGCTTGCTGGCCTTCGCCAACCGCTTCAGCGCCTGCGGCTTTGACCCGCTGGCCTTCCTGCCGTGCTATGGGTTGGCCGAGGCCACTCTGTATGTCACCGGCACCACCGCCGATGAGCCTTTCGTCAGCGCCAGCTTCGACAGCCACGCCCTCGGTGAGCACCGCGCCGAGCCGGGGGAGGGCAGCCTGCTGGTCAGCAGCGGCATCCTCCACCCTGAGCTGGATGTGATCCTGGTCGATCCCCATAGTGGCGAGCGTCAGCCTGACAGCCGCATTGGCGAGATCTGGACCAGCGGTGCCAGTGTTGCCCGTGGTTACTGGCGCAACCCCGAGGCCACCGCCAGGGCCTTTGTCGAGCGCGATGGGCGCACCTGGCTGCGCACCGGCGACCTGGGCTTCCTGCGCGAAGGGCGGCTGTTCATCACCGGTCGCCTCAAGGACATCATCATCGTCCGTGGCCAGAACATCTATCCGCAAGACCTCGAACGTGCGGTGGAATACAACGTCGAAGGCGCGCGCAAGGGCCGTGTGACCGCCTTCACGGTTGACCAGGCCGAGGGCGAGGGCATCGGTATCGCCGTGGAGATCGGCCGCGCCACCCAGCGCAAGATCGGCGCTGCCCAGTTGTGCGCCGAGATCGACCGGGCCCTGGCGGATGTGTGCCAGCAGACGCCGGTGTGGGTTGCCTTGCTCCAGCCTGGCGAGCTGCCCAAGACCTCCAGCGGCAAGCTGCAGCGCTCGGCGTGCCGGCAGATGCTCGAGCGCGGCGAGCTGGACTGCTTCCACCTGCGCCGCAAGGACCAACGCCCGCTACGCCAAGGGCAGGCACTGCAAAGCAGCGACCAACGCCAGGTGGGCGCGGTCTGGGCCGAGGTGCTGGGCCAGGAGGAAGTGTTCGCCGACGACAACTTCTTCGCCCTGGGCGGCAACTCCATCGCTGCCGCCCAGATCATCGGCCGCCTGCGCGAGCGGCTGGGGGTAAGCCTGCCTCTGGCCTGCCTGTTCGACAATCCGCTGCTGGCGGCCTTTGCCCGGCAAGTGACCGAAGCGGCGGCTGCCCATGGCCAGCCGCCGCTCATCGCCGACCCCGACGCCGCCCTGGTGCCGTCGTTCGCCCAGCAGCGCCTGTGGTTCGCCTGGCAGCTGGAACCGCACAGCTCGGTGTACAACGTGCCGATGGCCCTGCATCTGCGCGGGCCGCTGAATGGCGAAGCGCTGCGCGAGGCCTTCGCCACCCTGCAACAGCGCCACGGCGTGTTGCGCACTACGTTCGTTGCCGAAGGCGAGGGCGTGCGCCTGGTGCAGCACGATAGCCTGGCGCTGGATTTTTCCGTCGAAGCCGTCACTGACCTGTCTGAGGCCCGCCAGCGTGCGGCCCAGCAAGCGCAAGCGCCCTTCGACCTCGCCAGCGGCCCGTTGCAACGTGTGCGTCTGTTACGCCTGGAGGCTCGCGAGCACGTGCTGCTGCTGACCACCCACCACATCGCCGTGGATGGTTGGTCGATGCGCAACCTGATGGACGAACTGGGCGCGCTGTACGCAGCACGCCTGGCTGGGCGCGCTGCGGTGCTGGCGCAACTGGCGGTCGGCTACGGCGACTACGCCCGCTGGCAGCGCGCGCTGTTGGCTGGCCCCGAGCAAGCCCGGCAACTGGCCTACTGGCGCCAAGCCCTGGCCGGCGAGCACAGCTGGCTCGAACTGCACAGTCAACGCCCGCGCGACACCGGCGCCGTGGCGCAGCGCGAGCACTTTACTTTCAGCGCCGTACAGACCAGCGCGCTGCGCGCCTACGCCGGCGCCAACGGCGTGACGCCGTTCATGCTGCTGCTGGGTGCCTTCGCCATCAGCCTGCGCGAGCAGAGCGGCCAGTCGCGCATCCGCCTGGGCAGCGACATCGCCAGCCGCAGCCACCCGGCCAGCGAGCCTCTGGTGGGCTTCTTCATCAATCAACTGGTGCTGCAACTGGACTTGGACATGACCGCCAGCAGCGATGAGCTGCTGGAGCAATGCCGGCGTGTGGTGCTGGGCGCCGCCGGGCACCAGGACCTGCCGTTCGAGCAACTGGTGGAGGCATTGCGTCCGCCGCGTCGGGCCGGGCGTTCGCCGTTCTTCAGCATCAAGCTCAACTACCAGGAAGGCGAGCCACCGCTGCCACGCCTTCAGGATGTACGGGTAGAGGCGCTGGCAGCCGATCATCAAGCCGCCGAGCTGGACCTGATCCTCGGCTTCTACAGCAGCGCCGGTCGCCTGGAGGCCCGCTTCGAGGTGCCCCAGGGCCTGTTCGAGCCCGGCGAACTGGCAGAGCTGTTCGCCCAGATCCAGGCGGTGCTCGACTGCTGGCTGGGCACGCCCGGCCGCACCCAGGCCGACCTGCTGGAGGCGGCCGCCCAGGTGCGCCGCGCGGCGCGCAGTGCCGACAACCAGCAGCGCCGGCAACTGCTCGACAGCCAGCGCCCGATGCGTCGGCGCGCCGTGCAGCCCACCCCTATCGCACAGAGTGTGCAGGAGCAATGATGAACGACGCCAAGGTCACGGCACTGCCCAGCATGGGGCGTGCACGCAGGAGCATCACCGCCGGCCAGGAAGAGCGGGTCGTGTTCACCCCGTTGCTCGAAGGGCATGCCCTGCCAGCGCTGTGCCGGCCACGTTTTGCCGGGACCGACCTGGTGGCGTGGCTGGCACAGAATCGCGAACAGGTGGAGGCGCGCCTGCTGGAGCATGGCGCCATCCTGTTCCGCGGCTTTGACGTGGATGGCATCGACGGCTTCGACCGCTGCGTGCAGGCGGTCTCGGGCGGTGCCCTGGAATACCTGTTCCGCGCTTCGCCACGCACCCAGATCACCCGCCAGTTCAATATCTACAGCTCTACTGACTACCCCAGCAACGAGCGCATCTTCCCACACAACGAGCACTCCTACTCGCCGGTGTTCCCGCTGCACCTGTACTTCTACTGTGATCTGCCGTCGCTGACCGGCGGCGAAACGCCGCTGGGCGATACCCGTGCGCTGCTGCAGCGCATCGACCCGGCGGTGCGCGAGGAATTTCGCCAGCGCCGCATCATGTACGTGCGCAACTACGGCGACGGCATGGGCCTGCCCTGGCAGACCGTGTTCCAGAGCGAGGACCGCGCCGAAGTGGAGGCCTATTGCGCGCGTATCGGCATTCGTCCTGAGTGGAAGCCCGGCAACCGCCTGCGCACCCGCCAGGTCGGCCCGGCCATCGTCCGCCACCCGCGCAGCGGCGAGCAACTGTGGTTCAACCACGGCACCTTCTTCAACGCCCTGACCCTGCCAGACACCTTGCGCGCCGCGCTGATCGCCGAGTTCGACGCCGACGACCTGCCGCAGAACACCTTCTACGGTGACGGCGCGCCGATCCCCGACGAGGTCATCCGCCACCTGCAGCAGGCCTACCGCGACGTCATGGTGGAGTTCCCCTGGCAGAAGGGCGATGTGGTCCTGCTCGACAACATGCTCTCGCTGCACGCCCGTAACGCATTCACCGGCCCGCGCAAGATTCTCACCGCGATGGCGATCGCCCAGAAAAGCGCCGACCTGGCACAAGATTGAGGTTCCCCCATATGCAACTGCCTGCCCACCAAGACGCCTTCCCCCTTTCGGCCCAGCAGGGCGCCGTGCTCGTTCGCCCCGGGCAACCGTTGGCAGCCTTCGCCTGCGTGCACGTGCCGGGTGCCTACGACGAGGCCCGTCTGGGCCTGGTGCTCGCCGAGCTGCAACGCCGCCACGAAGTGCTGCGCACCCGCTACCTGCGCCTGGACGGCCTGCGCCGCCCGGTGCAGGTGGTGGAGCAGGGCGCCCCGGCGCCGCTGCAGCCGGTTGCCGGGCGCGAGAGCCTGGAGCACGCACCCTTCGTCGCGGCGGTAGAGCAGGTGGGTGGCGACGGGTTCGTTGTGCGCCTGGGCGTGGCCCTGGCCAGTGTCGACCGGCAGGCGCTGCAGGAACTGGCCAGCGAGCTGCGCGCCGGTTACGCGGGCAGCCTGGCGCCGGCCGACGAAGAGGCGTTGCAGTACATCGACTATGCCTCGTGGCAGGGCGAGCTGGCCGGCGAGGCCATGGGCGTGCGCGGCGCCGCTTACTGGCGGGGCGTGCTGGACGCCACCACGCCCCGAGCGCCGCTGCCATTCGAACAGGGCGTGGAAGCGGGCTTGCCCCGCGAGGCGGCCCGGCAGGTAACACTGCCAGCCGCCCCCCTGCTGAAAACCCTGGATACCAATGCCAGCGAGCAAGGCCTGGCCGCCGACGACCTGCTGCTGTTCCTGTGGGCCGGGTTCCTGTGCCGCCTGGGCGAACAAGACCAGGTGTCGCTGCTGGCCTGCGTGGACGGGCGAAACGCTCAGGTCCAAGGCATGCTCGGGCGCTTCGAGCGGCAGATGCCACTGAACCTCGCATACCCCGCCGACGCCACCCTGGCCCAGGCCCGGGAGGAGTTCCGCAGCCGCCTGGAGCAAGCCCGTTCGTGGCTCGAATGCCTGGACGAAGTGGCCGTCGAAAATGCCGATAGGCTTTACGGTTTCGCCGCCAGCCACACGGCGCTGGACGGTGTCGAACTGGAACTGGACGCCAGCGCACTGGCGCCACTGGGCCTGGCCCGCGTGGGTAATGATCTGCAGCTGCAATATGTTGCGGGCCAGCTGCAGCAGGACGTGGTCGCACTGTGGCTGGGGCAGTTCGCGGTATTTGCCGCCCATGCGCTGGCCGACTTCGAGCAGCGCCTGGCCCAGGTCAGCCTGTTGGGCGAGCAGGAGCGTGCGCGCATCCAGGCCTTCGAGCAGGGCGCGGCCATGCCGCTGGCCGGCCCGGGCTTGCTGCACCGTTTGTTCGAGCACCAGGTTGCCCAGCAAGGCCAGCGTGCCGCGGTGCGCCAGGGCGACGAGGTGTTGGACTACATTCAGCTCGAGCAGCGCGCCAACCAGCTGGCTCATGCCCTACAGGCGCAGGGTGTCGGGCGCGAAAGCATCGTTGCCGTGTACGCGCCGCGTTCGTTGGCCGCGCTAGTAGCGATGTTGGGCATTCTCAAGGCCGGTGGTGCCTACCTGCCGCTGGACCCGGACTACCCGGCCGAACGCCTTGGCTTCATGCTGGCCGACGCCGGCGCCCATTGCTTGCTGGCGCTGGATGCGCCCGCTGCCGATCTGGTGCTGCCCGCCGGCCTGCCGGTGCTGTCGCTGGCCGGGAACTCGCCGGTGTGGCAAGGCCCAAGCGCACCACCGGCGGCGGCAGTCGGCGGTGACGATTTGGCTTACGTCATCTACACCTCCGGCTCCACCGGCACGCCTAAGGGTGTTGCAGTGAGCCACGCCAACGCCCTGGCCTCGACCCTGGCGCGTTTCGTTCATTACACGACGCCGGTCGAATCCTTCCTGCTGCTGTCGTCGCTGTCGTTCGACAGCTCGGTGGCAGGGCTGTTCTGGACCCTCGGCCAGGGGGGCTGCCTGCACCTGCCGACCGCCCTCCAGGCCAAGGATCCACAGGCGATTGCCGCGCTGCTGGGCGAGCAGGGCATCTCGCACTACCTGGCCTTGCCCGGGCTGCACGCTGAAGTGCTGGAGCACCTTGGCGAGCACGGCCTGCGCACCGTGGTGGTGGCCGGTGAAGCCTGCACCCCAACGCTGCTGGCCCGCCACCAGGCGCGCCTGCCCGGCGTGCTGCTGAGCAACGAATACGGCCCCACCGAAGGCAGCGTCTGGTGCACGGCGTGGAACGCCGACCAGGGACCGGTCTCCATCGGTCGCCCGGCGCCGGGCATGCGTGTGCTGGTGCTCGACGCCCACCGCGAGCCGGTGGCCGTGGGGCAAGTGGGCGAGCTGTACGTCGCCGGCCCCGGCGTCACCCGCGGCTACCTGGGCCGCCCGGCACTGACCGCCGAGCGCTTCCCGACCTTGGCCGATGGCAGTCGCGGCTACCAGACCGGCGACCTGGCGCGCTGGCGCGCCGATGGCCTGCTGGAGTTCCTTGGCCGGGTCGATGCGCAGGTGAAAATTCGCGGCTTCCGTATCGAACTCGGCGAGGTGGAGGCCGTGCTGGCCAGCTGCGTGGGCGTTGCCGAAGCCGCAGTAGTGGTCCGCGAGAGCGCCAGCGGTGCGCAGCTGGTGGCCTTTGTGGTCGGTAGCGAGGAAGACGGGCAACTGGCCGGCCGCCTGCAGGCGGAACTGGCCCGGCGCCTGCCGGCGCACATGGTGCCCACCGCGCTGCGCAGCTTGGCACGCCTGCCTTTGATGCCCAACGGCAAGGTCGACCGCCGCGCCCTGGCCGCCGAGGCCGTGGTCGGCCAGGCCTACCAGGCGCCGCAGACCGAACTGCAACGCCTGCTGGCCGGTATCTGGCAGGAAGCGCTTGGGGTCGAGCGGGTCGGGCTGCAGGACAACTTCTTCGCCCTGGGCGGCCACTCGCTGTTGGCCACCCGGCTGCGGGCGCGGCTGCAGGAGCAGATGGGCATCGAACTGCCGCTGCGGCTGTTCTTCGACGGCGAAACCCTGGAGCGCTTCGCCGCCAAGGTGGCCGAGCTGCAACAGGCACCGGGCAACGACCTGGACGCCCTGGAGAACCTGTTCGCCGAAGTGGAGGCACCATGACTGTGGTTGATCGTTCCCTCGCCCTGGCCCGGCGCTTCGCCGAGCTGGACCCGGCCGCACGCCGCGCCCTGGGTGAAAAGCTCAAGGCCCAGGGGATGAGCCTGGAAAGCCTGCCGATTCCGCCGCGTGCCGACGGCCAGGCTGCGGTGGCGGCCTCTTATGCCCAGCGCCGGCTATGGACCCTGTGGCAGCTCGACCGCAGCAGCGCTGCCTACAACCAGGCCGGTGTGCTGCGCCTGGATGGCGGGCTGGATGTTGCTGCCTTGCAGGCGGCCGCGGACGCCCTGGTAGCGCGCCATGAAATCCTGCGCACCCGCTTTGCCGAAACCGATGGCCAGCTCACCCAGGTGGTGAGCCCGGCTGCCGGCCTCGCCCTGGCCCAGCTCGACCTCAGCGCCAGCGCCGACCCGCAAGCTGCGCTGGAGGCCGCTTTGCAGGCCGCTGCGGGCCAAGCCTTCGACCTTTACCAGGGGCCGCTGCTGCAGGTGACCCTGGTGCGCCTGGGCGAACAGCGCCACGGCCTGTTGCTGGCCATGCACCACATCATCTCCGATGGTTGGTCGATGCAGATCCTGCTCGACGAGCTGGCCCAGGGCTACGCCGCCCACCTGCAAGGCCAGGCGCCGCAGTGGCCGGCATTGGCCGTACAGTACGCCGACTACGCCCTGTGGCAACGCAACTGGCTCGAAGCCGGCGAAGGCGAGCGCCAGTTGGCCTACTGGCGCGCCACCCTGGGTGAGCGCCCACCCATCCTCGAACTGCCCGCCGACCGCGCGCGCCCGGCCGAAATGAGCCAACACGGCGCAAGCCTGGGCTTCGAGTTGCCAGCGGCGCTGACCGTGCAACTGAAGGCCCTGGCCGCCGCCAGCGGCACCAGCCTGTTCATGGTGTTGCTGGCGGCGTTCAAGGCGCTGCTGCACCGCTATACCGGTCAAGAAGAACTGCTGGTGGGCGTGCCGGTCGCCAACCGCCAGCGCCCGGAAGTGCAGGGGCTGATCGGCTTCTTCGTCAACACCCAGGTGCTGCGCAGCACACCCCACGCGCGCTTGCCGTTCCGCACCCTGCTGGGCGAAGTGCGCCAGGCCGCCGCCGCTGCCCAGGACTGCCAGGATCTGCCGTTCGAAGAGCTGGTGGACGCCTTGGGTGTGGAGCGAAGCCTGAGCCGCAACCCGTTGTTCCAGGTAATGTTCAACCACGAGCAGCGTGGCGCCACCACCCTGGCCGGCCTGCCCGGGTTGCAGGCCTGGCTTGAGGTGGCTGCCCCTGAGGTGGCCAAGTTTGACCTCAGCCTGGACACCGAAGAACTGGCCGACGGCATGCTGCGCGGCGCCTTCACCTACGCCACCGACCTGTTCGATGCACCGCGCATCGAGCGCCTGCGTGGCCATTTCCTGCGCCTGCTGGGCGACTGCGCCGAGCGCCCTGACAGCCCCCTGGGCGATCTGGCCATGCTTGACCGTCACGAGCGGCAGCAAGTGGTCGAGGCCTTCAACGCCAGCGCCGTTGACTACGGCCAGGCGCAGTGCCTGCAAGTGGTGATCGAGGCCCAGGCGGGCGCCACGCCCCAGGCCACGGCGCTGATCGCCGATGGCGTCGAGCTGAGCTACGCCGCACTCAACGCCCAGGCCAACCGCCTGGCCCATTACCTGCGTAGCCGCGGCGCCGGCCCCGAGCAACTGGTGGGCATCTTCGCCGAGCGCTCGCAGGCCATGGTCGTGGCCCTTTTGGCCGTGCTCAAGGCCGGCGCCGCCTACGTGCCGCTGGACCCGGACCAGCCTGACCAACGCTTGGCCTATATGCTTGAGGACAGCGGCGCCAGCCTGCTGCTGACCCAGCAGCACCTGCTCGGGCGCCTGCCCGGCAACGGGCGCGAAGTACTGTGCCTGGACCGCGACGCCGGGCAATTTGCCGGCAGCCCCGACAGCAACCCCAGCCTGCTTAGCCACCCTGACCAGCTCGCCTACTGCATCTACACCTCCGGTACCACCGGCCGGCCGAAGGGGGCGGGCAACAGCCACGCCGCCCTGTGCAACCGCCTGCAGTGGATGCAGGCCACCTTCGCCCTCGGCGCCGGTGACCGGGTATTGCAGAAGACCCCTTTCGGCTTCGATGTGTCGGTGTGGGAGTTCTTCTGGCCGCTGATGACCGGCGCCACCCTGGTAATGGCGCCGCCCGGCGCTCACCGCGACCCCGCCGAGCTCAAGGCGCTGATCGCAGGGTTGGGCATCAGCGTGTTGCACTTCGTGCCGTCGATGCTGCAGGCCTACCTGGCCAGTGAAACCCTGGCCGGCTGCCCGAGACTGCGCCTGGTGATGTGCAGTGGCGAAGCCCTGCCGCTGGACCTTCAACAACGCTTTTTGGCCCAGAGCAGTGCCGGCCTGCACAACCTCTACGGCCCCACCGAAGCGGCCATCGACGTCAGCCATTGGGCCTGCTTCGACGCCCCGGGCCTGGGCAGCGTGCCGATTGGCCGGCCGATCGCCAACCTGCGCTTGTACGTGCTCGACGGCCAGCTGCAGCCTGTGGCCAACGGCCTGCCGGGCGAACTGTACATTGGTGGCGTGGGCTTGGCCCGCGGCTACCTGGGGCGCCCGGGCCTGACCGCCGAACGCTTCGTCGCCGACCCGTTCGGCCACGGCGCGCGCCTGTACCGCACCGGTGACCTGGCGCGCTGGCGCGACGACGGCGCCGTGGAGTACCTAGGGCGCATCGACCACCAGGTGAAGATCCGCGGCCTGCGCATCGAGCTGGGTGAAATAGAGGCACGGCTGCTGGAACACCCGGCCGTCAGCGAGGCGGTGGTGGTGGTCAGCGAGGCCGCTGCGGGCGCCAAGCAGCTGCTGGGTTATGTGGTGGCGAGTGCCGACGAGGGGCTGGCCGATGCCCTGCGCTTGCGCCTGGGCGAGGCGCTGCCGGACTACATGGTGCCGGCGCAGATCATCGTGCTGGCGCAGATGCCACTGAGTGCCAACGGCAAGCTCGACCGCAAGGCCCTGCCGCAGCCGGTGCAGATCGTGCGCGCTTATGACGCTCCCCAAGGCGAGGTGGAGCAGGCCCTGGCCAAGGTCTGGGGCGAGGTGCTGGGCGTCGACCCGGTCGGCGCCCAGGACAACTTCTTCGAACTGGGCGGTGATTCGATCATCGCCATCCAGGTGGCCAGCCGTGCCCGCCAGGCCGGCTTGCAGTTCGGCCCGCGCGAGCTGTTCCGCCACCAGACATTGCGCCAGCTGGCCCAAGTGGCCATGCCGCTGGGCGGGCAGGGGGCCGGCGCGGCACGGCCCGAGCGCGGGGTGATTGCCCTGACGCCGTTCCAGCAGCGCTTCTTCGCCATGCCCATGACGCAGCGCGGGCACTGGAACCAGGCCCTGCTGCTGGCGCTCGATACACCACTGGCCGCCGCGTCACTGGAGCAGGCGCTGAACGCGCTGGTCGCTCACCACGACGCCCTCAGCCTGCGCTTCAGCCAAGGTCAGCAGGGCTGGCAGGGCGCCTACGCGGCCAACCTTGCCGTCGAGCTGTGGGAACGTGAAGCCGCGGACGAGCAGGCCCTGCTGACCATCGCCAACCAGGCCCAGCGCAGCCTGGACCTGGCGGCCGGTCCGCTGCTGCGCGCTGTGCTGGTCGACCTGCGCGGCGCCGGCCAGCGCCTGTTGCTGGCCGCCCACCACTTAGTGGTGGACGGCGTGTCGTGGCGCATCCTGCTGGAAGACCTGCACCAGCTGCTGGCCAATCCGGCCACCAGCCTGCCACGGCGCAGCCATGCCTTCGGCGACTGGACCCGCTTCCTCGCCCAGCGCGCCCGGGCCAGCGAAACCCTGGCGCAACTGCCTTGGTGGCTGACCCAGCTGGGCGAAGCCCCGGTCGATTTCCCGGGGGCCCGCCATGCGGGCCCCGCGCCGGTGGGCGAAGCCGTCACGCTGCCGCTTGGGCTGGACGAGCAACTGACCCGCCAGCTGCTGCGCGATGCCCCGGGCGCCTACCGCACCCAGGTCAACGACCTGCTGCTGTGCGCCCTGGCCCGGGCCTGGCGGCGGTGGAGCGGGCAGCCCGAACTGCTGGTGGAGCTGGAAAGCCATGGCCGCGAAGAGCACCTGGCCGGGCTCGACCTCAGCCGCACGGTGGGTTGGTTCACCGCCACTTACCCGCTGCGCCTGACGGCCAGCGACGACCTGGGCCATAGCCTCAAGGCCATCAAGCAGCAACTGCGCCAGGTGCCGGACAACGGCCTGGGCTTCGGCTTGCTGCAACAGCTGGCGCCCGCCGAAGTGCGCGCTCAGCTGGCGGCACGGCCACAGCCGCGCATTACCTTCAACTACCTGGGCCAGTTCGACGCCAGCTTCGCTGCCGGCATGCGCCGCGCCAACGAAGCCTGCGGTGACAGCCAGGACCCAGCCGCACCTTTGGCCAACTGGTTGTCCATCGATGGCGGCGTCAACGAAGGCCGCCTGCAACTGGGCTTCACCTTCAGCCCGCAGCAGCTCGACGCTCAGGGCCTGGCGCAGCTGGTGGTACTGTTCGAGGGCGAACTGCAGGCGCTGGTCGGCCATTGCCTGGCGCCCGGTGCCGGTGGTGCCACGCCATCGGACTTCCCTTTGGCCAGCCTTGACCAGGCGCAGCTCGATGCCCTGGGCCTGCCGATCACCCAGGTGCAAGACCTCTACCCGTTGTCGCCGATGCAGCAGGGCATGCTGTTCCACAGCCTCTATCAGCCTGGCGACGGCAGCTACATCAACCAGGTACGCATGGACGCCGAAGGCCTCGACCCTGCGCGCCTGCGCGCGGCCTGGCAAGCGGCGCTGGATAACCACGCCGCGCTGCGCACGGCTTTTGTCAGCACCGCGGCGGGTCGACCGCTGCAAGCGGTGCTGCGCCATGCCCACCTGGCCTGGAGTGAAGCCAGTGGCGGCGACCTCGACGCCCTGGCCGCCGAGCAGCGGCGCCCCTTCGACCTGCAGCGACCGCCGCTGATGCGCCTGCTGCTGGTGGCTACCGATGCTGGCCGCCATCACCTGGTCTGGACCTGCCACCACCTGCTGCTGGATGGCTGGAGCCAGGCGCAACTGTTCGCCGAGGTGATGCAGCGTTACGCAGGCCAGGTGCAACCCGCGCCCGTGGGCCAGTACCGTGACTACATCGCCTGGCTGGCCGGGCGCGACCTGGCCGCCAGCGAGCAGTTCTGGCGCGAGCAGCTGGCCCCGTTGCAGGCGCCGACGGCGCTTGCCGCTGCGCTGGCCCTGGAACAGCCTGGCAGCGGCACTGCCGAGCACCGCGCAAGCTTGCCGGCCGTCGCCAGCGAGCGCCTGCGCACATTCGCCCGCCAGCGCAAGGTAACCCTCAGCAGCCTGCTGCAGGCCGCCTGGCTGCTGCTGTTGCAGCGCTACACCGGGCAGGACTGCGTGGCCTTCGGTGCCACCGTGGCCGGGCGCCCGGCGCAGTTGCCTGGCATCGAGCAGCAACTGGGCTTGTTCATCAACACCTTGCCAGTGGTCGCCTGCCCTGAGGCGCAGCAGACTGTCGGCCAGTGGCTTGAGCAGGTGCAGGCCTTGGGCGTGGCCGTGCGCGAGCACGAGCATAGCGCGCTGTATGACATCCAGCGCTGGGCCGGGCAGGGCGGTCAGGGGTTGTTCGACCAGATCCTGGTGTTCGAGAACTACCCGCTGGACAGCGCCATGCTCAGCGGCCAGGGCGACGGGCCACGCTTCGCCAACCTGGTCAGCCGCGAGCAGGGCAACTACCCGTTGATGCTGCTGGTCAACCAGGGCGAGGCGCTGAGCTTCTGCTACAGCTTCGACCGTGCACGCTTCGATGCACCGGCCATCGCGCGGCTGGACGGGCACCTGCTGCAGTTGTTGCAGGCGTTGTGTGGAAGCGCCGAGCGCCAGCTGGGGCAACTGCCGATGCTGACGGGCGTTGAACGCGCCGAACTGCTGTCGGCGGGTGCTGCCAACAGCCATGGCATCGGCGCATTTGACTTGGTGGCGCAGTTTGAGCAGCAGGCTGCACGGGTGCCTGAAGCGGTCGCCGTGCGCCAGGGCGAGGGTTCGCTCAGCTACGCCGAGCTGAACCGCCGCGCCAATCAGCTGGCCCACCGCCTGCAAGCCGCCGGGGTTGGCCCGGATGTGCGGGTGGGCGTGTGCCTGGAGCGCACCCCGCAACTGCTGGTGGCCCTGCTGGCGGTGCTCAAGGCCGGTGGCGCCTATGTGCCGCTGGACCCTGAATTCCCGGCTGAGCGCCTGCGCCATATGCTCGACGACAGCCGTGCGCCGTTGCTGCTCAGCCAGAGCTCGCTGCAACCGGCGCTGCAAGCGCTGGGCGCCGAGGCCGAGTGCTGGTGGCTGGATCAGTTGGCCGAAGCGGGCAGTGAAGCCAACCCGTTGAACCAAGCCCTGGGCGATCACCTGGCCTACGTCATCTACACCTCCGGCTCCACTGGCAAGCCCAAGGGTGTGGCCGTGCGCCGGGCTGGCGTGGGCAACTTCCTGGCCAGCATGGCCCAGGCCCCGGGCCTGGCGAGCGACGGGCGCATGCTGGCGCTGACCTCGCTGTCGTTCGACATTGCCGTGCTGGAGCTGTACCTGCCGCTGGTCAGCGGCGCCAGCGTGGTGCTGGTGGACCGTGACACCGCCCGCGACCCGGAGCGCCTGTGGGCGCAGATCGAGCAGCAGCAGGTCACTGCCATCCAGGCGACCCCCTCGACCTGGCGCATGCTCGCCGACCACCCACGCCTGCCGGCCCTGGCCGGGCGCCAGGTGCTGTGCGGCGGTGAAGCGCTGCCGGTGGACCTGGCCGAGCGGTTGATCGGCGTGGCCGGTGGCCTGTGGAACCTCTACGGCCCGACCGAAACCTCGGTGTGGTCGGCCCGTTGCCAGCTTGCAGGCCAGCAGCAGGTGATGCTCGGCGAGGCCCTGGCCCACACCGCGCTGCACGTGTTGGATGACAACCTGGAACCGCTGCCGCTGGGCGTGGCCGGCGAGCTTTACATTGGCGGTGAAGGCCTGGCGCGTGGTTACCACGACCGCCCGGGCCTGACCGCCGAGCGCTTCGTCGCCGACCCGTTCGGCAGCGGCACGCGGCTGTACCGCACCGGCGACCTGGTGCGTCGCCGCGCCGATGGCGCGCTGGAGTACCTGGGGCGGATCGACCAGCAGGTGAAGATTCGCGGTTTCCGTATCGAGCTGGGCGAAATCGAAGCCTGCCTGCTGGCCGAACCGGGTGTGCGCGAGGCCGCGGTGGTGGCACGCCAAGGGCAACTGATCGGCTACGTGGTGGCTGACGATGACGCGCTGCTGGCGCCCCTGCGTGAGCGCCTGCAAGCGCAACTGCCGGACTACATGGTGCCGGCGCGCCTGATGCGCCTGGAGCACATGCCGCTGACGCCGAACCGCAAGCTGGACCGCAAGGCACTGCCCGAGCCGGAACTGCAGGTGCGCGAGCACGTGGCGCCGGAGGGCGAAGTGGAGTGCACCCTGGCGCAGATCTGGCAAGCGGTGCTGAACCTGCCGCAGGTGGGTGCCGAGGACAACTTCTTCGAATTGGGCGGCGATTCGATCGTTTCGGTGCAAGTCGTGGCCCGAGCCCGCGAAGCTGGCTTGGCGTTCACCCCGCGCGACCTGTTCGAGCAACAGACCATCCGCCGCCTGGCCAAGGTGGCCGGGCAGCAGGCAGCCGTCGCCAGGGCCACGGCGAGCACGGGCCTTGCACAACTCAGCGCTGCCGAGCGGGCGCGCCTGCCGGCGGACCTGGAGGACGCCTACCCGCTGTCGCCGATGCAGCAGGGCCTGCTGTTCCATGGCCTGAGCGGCGCGGGTGAGAGCGAGTACATCAACCAGCTGGCCTTCGACCTGGACGCGCTCGAGCCTGCGCAACTGCGCGCGGCCTGGCAGCAACTGATCGCGCGCCACCCGATCCTGCGCAGCAGTTTTGCCTGGGACGGCCTGGAACAGCCACTGCAGCTGGTCTACCGTCAGGTGCCCGAGTTGTGGCAGGTGCACGACTGGCGTGGCCAAGATTGCAGTAACGAGGCGCTGGACGCCTTCGCCGGCCAGCAGCGGGCACTGCCGTTCGACTTTGCTCAACCGGCCCTGCAACGGGTGGCGCTGCTGCGCCTGGCCGACGGCCGCCATCGCCTGGTGTGGACCTATCACCACCTGCTGCTGGACGGCTGGAGCAGCGCGCGGCTGATCGAGGAATGGCTGGGCCGCTACGTGGGCGAAATCCCGATGGCCCCGGCTGGCCGATACGGCGACTACATCGCCTGGCTGCAACGCCAGGACCCGCAGCGCGGCGAAACCTTCTGGAAGGCCCGCACCGCGCAGCTTGATGCACCAACCTTGCTGGCCGGCAATGCGCCTGTGGCGGCGGGCGGGGCCGGGCAGCACACATGCGAACTGCTGCTCGATACCTCGCACACCGAGGCCCTGGCCGCCTTCGCCCGCAGCCAGCGGGTTACCCTCAACACACTGGTGCAGGCGGCCTGGCTGCTGTTGCTGCAACGCCACACTGGCCAGCGCGTGGTGTGCTGCGGTGCCACCCTCTCGGGGCGCCCGGCAGAGCTGGCCGGCAGCGGCGACATGCTGGGGCTGTTCATCAACACCTTGCCGCTGATAGCCGAACCTGCCCAGCACCAGGTGCTGGACGACTGGCTGCAGGCCTTGCAGGGCGAAACCCTGGCCCTGCAGGAACTGGCTCACGTACCGCTGTACGATGTGCAGCGCTGGGCCGGCAGTGCCGGGCAGTCATTGTTCGACACCTTGCTGGTGTTCGAGAACTACCCGGTGGACGTGGCCCTGCGCAGCCAGGCGATGCAGCAACTGGGCATCGATGGCGTGATCCAGCGCGAGTCGACCCACTACCCGCTGACCCTCACCGTGAACCCCGGCGAGCGCCTGCAACTGGCCCTGGCGGCCCGTGCCGATGCGTTCAGCACCGCCACCCTGGCGCAACTGGCCGAGCGCCTGGGCGGGTTGCTGCGCAGCCTGCCGGGCAACTCGCAGCGGCGCCTGGGCGAGTTGGCCATGCTGTCGCCGCAGGCCCGCAGCCAGGCCCTGGCCCGCGCCGCGCAACAGCCGGTATTGGGCATCGGGCTGAGCCTGCCGACGCTGTTCGCCGAACAGGTGCGCCGTGACGGTGCACTGTGCGCGGTGAGCGACGGGGCGGTGAGCCTGGACTACGCCAGCCTCGACCTGGCCTCCAGCCGCCTGGCCCGGCACCTGCGGGCCCATGGCGTGGGCGCCGACAGCCTGGTGGCGGTGTGCCTGGAGCGCGACCCGCAACTGCTGGTGACCCTGCTGGCGGTGCTCAAGGCCGGCGCCGCCTATGTGCCGCTGGACCCGGAATTCCCGGCCCAGCGCCTGCGCCACATGCTCGACGACAGCGGCGCGCAGCTGCTGTTGACCCACAGTGCCTTGCTGGCGCAGCTGCCAGAAGCGCCTGTCGGCCAGCAGCGCTGGTGCCTGGACCAGCTGGCCCTGCCCGCCGACGATTCGACGGCCTTGCCAGACATCGACCCGCAGCAACTGGCCTACGTGATCTACACCTCCGGTTCCACCGGCCTGCCCAAGGGCGTGGCAGTGCGCCATGGTGCGCTGGTCAACTTCCTGTTGAGCATGGCCGATGCACCGGGGCTGGCCCGTGGCGAAAAAATGCTCGCGCTGACCTCGTTGTCGTTCGACATCGCCGCGCTGGAGCTGTACCTGCCGCTGCTGCAAGGCGCCAGCGTAGTCATGGCGGACCGCGCCATGGCCCGCGATGCCGGCTGCCTGCTCGACTACATCGTCGCCCAGGGCGTAGGTTGCGTGCAGGCCACACCGTCGACCTGGCGCATGCTCAGCGAGCACCCGCGCTTCGCCAGCCTGCAAGGGCTGCGCGCCCTGTGCGGCGGCGAAGCGCTGGCCGGCGACCTGGCGGCGCGTCTGCAGGGTGTGGTGAGCGATTTGTGGAACCTCTACGGGCCCACCGAGACCACCATCTGGTCGGCGCGCATGCGCCTGGGCCAGCAGGCCACCCAGGTGCTGCTGGGGGAAGCCATCGCCGGCACCTCGCTGCATGTGCTGGACGAGAGCCTGGAGCCCGCCGCCGACGGAGTGGCCGGCGAGCTGTACATCGGTGGCGCGGGCCTGGCCCGTGGTTACCACCGTCGCCCGGGCCTGACCGCCGAGCGCTTTGTCGCCGACCCGTTCGGCGCCCCAGGCGAGCGCCTGTACCGCACCGGCGACCTGGTGCGCTGGTGCGGCGAGGCGCTGGAGTACATCGGCCGTATCGACCAGCAGGTGAAGATTCGCGGCCACCGCATCGAGCTGGGTGAAATCGAAGCTTGCCTGCGCCGCTGCCCTGGCGTGCGCGAAGCCGCCGTGGTGGCGCGCCCAGGCCCGGCCGGCACGGTGCTGGTGGGTTACGCCGAGGCAGACGATGCACCGCAGCTGGCGGCGCAACTCAAGCAGACGCTGCAGGCGGCGTTGCCCGACTACATGGTGCCGGCTCAGGTGCTGGTGCTGGCGCGCATGCCGCTGACCCCTAACGGCAAGCTGGACCGCAAGGCGCTGCCGGCCCCCGACTGGCAGGCCCGCCAGCATGTCGAGCCGGCCACGGCGCTTGAGCGACAGCTGGCGGCGATCTGGTGCGAGGTGCTGGGGCTCGAACGGGTCGGTCGCAATGACGACTTCTTCGAGCTGGGCGGCCACTCGCTGTTGCTCACCCGCTTGGTATCGCGGGTGAGAGAGGCGCTGGGGGTGGACCTGGCGCTGCACGAATTCTTCGATCATCCAAGCGTCGGCGCCCTTGCCGCACGCCTGGAAAGCGCGCCGCCGGCCGCTAACGATTTGCTGGAAGTGGATTTCATGAACGATTTGCTGGAAGAACTGGAGCAGGCTGAATGAGTAGTGTCCTCGACCCCAAGGTAGCGGCGCAGGACCGTGAGTTGCAGGCCATCGGCGCACGCCTGGCGCAACTGCCGCAGGACAAGCAGCAACTGTTCCTGGCCAAGCTGGTGGCCGCCGGTGTCAACGTACGCCGCCTGCCGGTGCCAAGCCTGCCGCGCGACGGCGCCCTGGCGCTGTCGGCGGCGCAGAGCCGGCAATGGTTCATATGGAAGCTTGATCCCCAGGCGCCCACCTACAACCTGCACCGCGCCGTACAGTTGCATGGCCCGCTGGACCGCGAAGCGGTGGCTACCGCCCTGCGCGCCATCGTCGCCCGCCACGAGAACCTGCGCAGCCGTTTTCACGAGGTGGAAGGCCAGCCGCAACTGCTGATCGAGCCCGAGGCTGAACTTGAAGTTGTATTCGAGGACCTGACCGCGCTGCCTGCGCCTGAGCGCGAGGCCCGTGCCGACGCGCTTGGCATGGCCTGCGCCGTCACCCCCTATGACCTGGCCGCCGGCCCTTTGCTGCGGGTGACCTTGTTGCGCCTGGGCGCCGAGCAGCATCGCCTGCTGCTCGGCGTGCACCACATCGTCGCCGATGGCTGGTCGATGAACCTGCTGGTGGACGAGTTCACCCGGGGTTACAACGCCCACTGCCGTGGCCAGGCCAGCGAGCTGCCGGCGCTTGCCGCGCAGTACGCCGACTGCGCTGCCTGGCAGCGCAAGCTGCTGGCAGCCGGGGAGGGCGAACGCCAGCTCGAATACTGGCTCAAGCGCCTGGGGGGCGAAGCGCCGACCCTGGAGCTGCCAGTCGACCGCCAGCGCCCGGCACGCCCCAGCGGGCAGGGGGCGGTGCTGTGCTTCGACATCCCCGAACCCTTGGCCGGCGCCCTGCGCAAGGTCGCCCAGGCCCGTGGTGCGACGTTGTTCATGCTGTTGCTGGCGGCGTTCAAGGTGCAGTTGTACCGCTACAGCGGCCAAGCCGACCTGCGCGTCGGCGTACCGGTGGCCGGGCGTGGCAACGGCGAGAGCCAGCGGCTGATCGGCTTTTTCGTCAACACCCTGGTGATGCGCACCGAGCTCGACGGCCGCGAGCGCTTCGACAGCGTACTGGCCCGGGTCCGCCAGGGCGCATTGGACGATCAGGCCCACCAGGACCTGCCGTTCGAGCAATTGGTGGAGGCCCTGGCGCCGCACCGCAGCCTCAGCCACAACCCGCTGTTCCAGGTGATCTACAACCACCAGTGGCATGACACCGACGTCCTGCAGACCCTTGATGGCGTGGCCATGGAGTCGCTGGCGCCGCTGATGCGCGCCGTGGACTGCGATCTGGCCCTGGATACCGCCGAAGACTCCGCCGGCCGCCTGCGCTGCGAAATCAGCTACGCCACCGACTTGTTCAGCGCCGCCAGCATCGAGCGCTGGCGCCGGCACTTCGAGAACTTGCTGGCGCAGATCGCCGTGCAGCCCGAGGCCCGTGTGTGTGACTTCGAGCTGCACGAACCCGCCGCCTGGGCGCAGTTGCAGGCCTGGAACGCATTGCCCGAAAGCGCCCCCCACGAGCAGCTGGTGCACCAGCTGATCGCCGGTTGGGCGCAGCGCACGCCTGACGCCCCGGCGGTACGCTGTGGCGAGCAGGTGTTGAGCTTCGCCGAGCTGGACCGCCGCGCCAACCAACTGGCCCAGTACCTGTGCGCCGAGGGTGTCGGCCCCGAGCAGCGGGTGGGCGTCGGCCTGCCGCGCTCGCCGCAGTTGCTGGTGGCGCTGCTGGCGGTGTTCAAGACCGGCGCCGCCTACGTGCCGCTGGACCTGGACTACCCGCAAGAGCGCCTGGCCTACCAGGTGCGTGATGCAGGCCTTGCCTGGCTGATCGGCGACAGCCGCGACCCGCGCCGGGCCTCCTTGCCCAACGGCGTCCAGCGCCTGGACCTCGACCTGCTCGAGCTGGCCGCACTGCCGGCCGAGGCACCGGCCGTGGCCTCGCACCCCGACAACCTGGCCTACCTGATCTACACCTCGGGCTCCACCGGCCTGCCCAAGGGCGTGGCCGTGGCCCATGGCCCGCTGGCCATGCACTGCGGCACCATCGGCGTGCGCTACGAAATGACCCCCGCCGACCGCGAACTGCACTTCATGTCCTTCGCCTTCGACGGTGCCCACGAGCGCTGGCTGACCGCCCTGACCCATGGCGCCAGCCTGGTGCTGCGTGACGACAGCCTGTGGACCCCTGAACAGACTTACCAGGCCATGGGCCGCTTCGGCGTCACCGTGGCCGCCTTCCCGCCGGCCTACCTGCAGCAGATCGCCGAGCATGCCGAAGGCCGCGACGACGTGCCGGCGGTACGGGTGTACTGCTTTGGTGGCGACGCGGTGCCCCACGCCAGCTTCGAGCAGGTGCGCCAGGTGCTGCGCCCGGCCTGGATCATCAACGGCTACGGCCCCACCGAAACCGTGGTCACGCCGATGATCTGGAAGGCCGGCCCCGCCGACCACTGCCAGGCCGGCTACGCGCCGATCGGCGACCGCGTCGGTGCGCGCAGCGTGTGGGTGCTGGACGGCGACCTCAACCCGGTACCCACCGGCGTGTGCGGCGAGCTGTATCTGGGCGGCGAAGGCCTGGCCCGGGGTTACTTCCAGCGCCCGGGCCTGACCGCCGAGCGCTTTGTCGCCGACCCGTTCGGCACGCCGGGCGGGCGCCTGTACCGCACCGGTGACCTGGTGCGCCAGCGCGCCGACGGCATCATCGACTACCTCGGCCGCGCCGACCACCAGATCAAGGTGCGCGGTTTCCGTATCGAGCCGGGCGAGATCGAAGCGCGCCTGCGCGCCGACGCCCGCGTGCGCGAGGCGCTGGTGGTGGCCCGCGAAACCGTGGCCGGCAAGCAACTGGTGGCCTACGTGGCCGCCGACGACCCGCAACTGGGCAGCGAACTGCGCCAGCTGCTGCGCGAGCAACTGCCTGACTACATGGTGCCGGCACGGGTGATGGTGCTGGCCCAACTGCCGCGCAACGCCAATGGCAAGCTGGACCGCAACCAGTTGCCGGAGCCGGTGTGGCAGAGCGACATCGACGGTTACCAAGCCCCGCACGGCGAGCACGAGCAGTTGCTGGCCGAGGTCTGGGGCGAGGTGCTGGGCTTGCAACAGGTCGGTGCACTGGACCACTTCTTCGAGTTGGGCGGCCATTCGCTGCTGGCGGTGCAGGTGGTGGCGCGGTTGAAGAAACGCCTGGGCATCGAGGTGCCGGTACGCCAGCTCTTCGATACCCGCGCCTGCGCGACCTGGCGCTGGCCGTTGCGGGCGCGGGCAGCTCGGGCGGCGCTCCCGCGTTGCAGGCCCAGGCCCACGAGGGTGGTGCGCCGCTGTCGTTCAACCAGCAGCGGCTGTGGTTCCTCTGGCAACTGGCCCCGCACAGCGCGGCCTACAACATCAGCGGTGGCCTGCGCCTGCGCGGCCAACTGGTGGTGCCTGCCCTGCGGGCGGCCTTCGAGCAATTGCAGGCGCGCCATGGCTCGCTGCGCACGGTGTTCAGCGACGACGGCGAGCAGGTGCGCCAGCAGGTGCTGGCCAACCCGGCACTGGCCCTGCGCGAAATGAGCCTCGAGCAACTGCCGGCAGGCGAGCGTGAAGCCCGCCTGCTGGAGTACCTGGCCGATGAGGGCGCCGCGCCCTTCGACCTGGCCTGTGGCCCATTGCTGCGTATCAGCCTGCTGCGCCTGGGCAGCGAAGAGCATGTGCTGGTGCTGACCCTGCACCACATCATCGGCGACGGTGTGTCGGTGCAGTTGCTTATTGGTGAGTTCGCCGCCTGCTACCAGGCCGCCCTTGAGGGCCGCGATGCGGCGCTGCCGGCCCTGGCGGTGCAGTACGCCGACTTTGCCGTATGGCAGCGCCAGTGGCTAGCCAGTGGCGAGTGCGAGCGCCAGCTGGCCCATTGGCGCGCCCACCTCGGCAGCGAGCACCCGCTGCTGGAGCTGCCCCTGGACCACCCGCGCCCGGCGCAGCAAAGCCTGCGCGGCGACAGTGTCGGGTTTGCTGTGGCGCCCGTGCTGGCCAGCCAGTTGCAACAACTGGCGCAAGCGCGTGGCAGCTCGCTGTCGATGCTGTTGCTGGCGGCCTTCGGCACCTTGCTGATGCGCTACAGCGGCCAGCACGATTTGCGCATCGGCCTGCCCATCGGCGGGCGCCAGCAGCAGGAAACCGAAAACCTGGTGGGCTTTTTCGTCAACACCCAGGTACTGCGCCTGCAGGTGGACGGCGAGGGCTCGTTCAACCAGTTGCTGGCCCAGGCCCGCAACCATGTGCTCGACGCCCAGGCCAACCAGGACCTGCCGTTCGAACAACTGGTCGAGGCTCTGCAACCGCAGCGCAGCCTTAGCCACAACCCGCTGTTCCAGGTGCTGTTCAACCACGACCGCACCACCGGGCTGGACAACCTGGCACTGCCGCGGCTTAGCGTCGAGCCGCTACCCAGCGCCCGGCGCAGCACCCAGTTCGACCTGGTGCTCGATACCCGCGAGCACGCCGATGGCCAGCTGTCGGGCAGCTTCGGCTATGCCACCGACCTGTTCGAGCACGCCACCATCGAGCGCCTGGCCGGGCACTTCCAGCGCCTGCTGGCTGCTATTGCCCAAGCCCCTGACGAAGCCCTGGAGCGCCTGGCGCTGCTGGCCGAAGGCGAGCGTGAGCAGTTGCTGCACGGCTGGAACGCCACCGCCCGCGACTACAGCCAGCAGCCCATGCTGCCCGAGCTGATCCGCCAGCAGGCCGAGCGCACGCCGCTGGCCTGCGCCCTGGTAGACGGCGAACGGCGCTTCACTTACGCCGAGCTGGAAGCGCGCAGCAACCGCCTGGCCCACTGGCTGCGCAGCCAGGGGGTGGGGTGCGATGTGCGGGTCGGGGTGTTCGCCGAGCGTTCGGCGGAGCTGGCCATTGCCCTGCTGGCCATCGTCAAAGCCGGCGGCGCCTACCTGCCGCTGGACCCGGACTACCCGGCGGAACGCCTGGCGTTCATGCTCGAAGACAGCCAGGTGCCGCTGCTGCTGACCCAGCAGGCGCTGCTGGGGCGCCTGCCAGCCAGCGCTGCGCCGGTGTGGTGCCTGGACCGCGACTGGGCGCAGACCGACGCCCAGCCGGCGCACGCGCCGGCCATCGACTACCCGGCGCAGAGCCTGGCTTATTGCATCTACACCTCCGGCTCCACCGGCCGGCCCAAGGGCGTGGGCAACCACCACTGCGGCCTGCTCAACCGCCTGCAGTGGATGCAGGACCAATACCAGCTGGGCCGCGAGGACCGGGTGCTGCAGAAGACCCCGTTCAGCTTCGACGTGTCGGTGTGGGAGTTCTTCTGGCCCTGGCTCACCGGCGCCACCCTGGTGATGGCTGCCCCTGGCGCCCACCGCGACCCCACGCGGCTGCGCCAGGTGATCGTCGAACAGGGCATCACCACGCTGCATTTCGTGCCCTCGATGCTGCAGGCGTTCATCGCCGCCGGCGAGCTGGCCGCTTGCACCACCCTGCGACAGGTGATGTGCAGCGGCGAAGCCTTGCCCCACGAGTTGCAACAGCAGTTCCATCAACACCACAGTGGCGCGTTGCACAACCTGTACGGACCCACCGAGGCGGCCATCGACGTCAGCTACTGGCACTGCCTGGACGAGCCGGGCCGGCACAGCGTGCCGATTGGCCGGCCGATCGCCAACACCCAGCTGATGATCCTCGACAGCCAGTTGCAGCCAGTGCCGGTGGGCGTGGCGGGCGAGCTGTACATCGCCGGGCACAACCTGGCCCGTGGCTACCTGGGGCGTGCCGGGCTCACCGCCGAGCGCTTCGTCGCCAACCCGTTCGGCGCACCTGGCGAGCGCATGTACCGCACCGGTGACCTGGCGCGCTGGCGCCCGGACGGGGTGATCGACTACGCAGGACGCATCGACCACCAGGTCAAGCTGCGCGGCTTGCGTATCGAGCTGGGTGAAATAGAGGCACGTTTGTTGGAACAACCAGGCGTGCGCGAGGCGGTGGTGGTGGCTTGGCAGCAGGCCGGTGGTGCGCAGCTGGTGGGTTACCTCACCCCCCATACCCCTCAGGCCGAGCCGCAGGCGCTACTGGATGCGGTGCGCGAAGGCGTGCGCGAGCACCTGCCGGACTACATGGTGCCGGCCCTGCTGGTGTACCTGGAGGCGATGCCGCTGAGCCCCAACGGCAAGCTGGAGCGCAAGGCGCTGCCGGCGCCGCAGTGGCAGGCGCGCCAGTACAGCGCCCCGCAGGGTGAGCGCGAAACCGCCCTGGCGGGCCTCTGGCAGGCACTGCTGGGGGTCGAGCGGGTTGGCCGTGACGATGACTTCTTCGAACTGGGCGGCCACTCGCTGCTGGCGGTGCGGGTGGTGTCCAAGGTGCGCGAGGTGTTCGGCGTGGAGCTGGCCCTGCGCGCGGTGTTCGACACCCCGACCGTGGCGGGCCTGGCGCTGGCGCTGGCGCGTGGCCGAGGCCCGCTGGCCGCAGGCCCGCAGCGCCGTGAGCGGCCGGCCCGCCCGGCACTGTCGTTCGCCCAGCAGCGTATGTGGTTCCTCTGGCAGTTGCAGCCGGACAGCGACGCCTACAACATGCCGGTGGCTCTGGAGCTGGACGGCGAACTCGACCCCGCGGCGCTGGAGCGTGCCTTCAGCGCCCTGATGGCGCGCCACGAAGCGTTGCGCACCTGCTTCCCCAGCGAGGGCGGCGAGGTGTACCAACACGTGCTGCCGGCGGCCAGTTTCGAACTGCCCTGCAGCGATCTGCGCGGCGCCGACGACCCCTATGGCCAGGCCCAGGCGCTGCGTACGGCCCAGGCCCAGGCACCGTTCGATCTGGTCAATGGCCCGGTGCTGCGTGGCCAGCTGTTGCGCCTGGAGCGTCAGCGCCACCACTTGCTGCTGACCCTGCACCACATGGTCGGTGATGGCTGGTCGATGGACATTCTGGTGCGCGAACTGGGCCTGTTGTACGCCGCCGAATGCAGCACCCAGCCGGCGGGCCTTGCGGCGTTGCCGATCCAGTACCTCGACTACGCCCTGTGGCAGCGCGACTGGCTGGCCGGCGGCGAGGGCGAGCGCCAGTTGGGTTACTGGCAGGCGCAACTGGGCGATGCGCCGCGCATCCTCGAGCTGCCTGCCGACCACCCGCGCCCGGCGCAGCAGAGCTACCGCGGCGCCAACTTCAGCCTGCAACTACCGGCGCAGCTTGCTGCCAGCGTGCTGCGCCAGGCCCAGGCGCAGCAGGTGACGCCGTTCATGCTGCTGCTGGCAGCCTTCAACGTGCTGCTGCAGCGCTACGCCCGCCAGGACGACCTGTGCGTTGGCGTGCCGGTGGCTAACCGCCTGCGCGCCGAGTGCGAAGGGCTGATTGGCCTTTTCGTCAACACCCAGGTGCTGCGCACCCGCATCGACACGTCGCAGCCGTTCGTTGCGCTGCTGCAGCAGGTACGCGATACCGTGCTGGCGGCTCAGGCCCACCAGGACCTGCCGTTCGAGCAACTGGTCGAGGCCCTGCAGCCGGAACGCAGCCTCAGCCACAACCCGCTGTTCCAGGTGCTGTTCAGCCTGCAACGCCACGACTTGACGCTGGGCGACCAGCTGGCCGGCCTGCGCATGGCCAGCTTGGAGCAGGAGCGGCGTACCGCCCAGGTGGACCTGGGGCTGTTCGTCGACCAACAGGGCGAGGGCGGGTTCACCCTCACCTTCAACTACGCCAGCGACCTGTTCGAGCGGGCCAGCGTCGAGCGTCTGGCCGGGCACTTCCTGCATCTGCTGGATACCTTGCTGGAACAGCCGGGGCTGCCATTGGTGCAGGTGTCGTCGCTGACCGCTGGCGAACGCGCCGAACTGCTGTCGGCGGGTGCTGCCAACAGCCATGGCATCGGCGCATTTGACTTGGTGGCGCAGTTTGAGCAGCAGGCTGCACGGGTGCCTGAAGCGGTCGCCGTGCGCCAGGGCGAGGGTTCGCTCAGCTACGCCGAGCTGAACCGCCGCGCCAATCAGCTGGCCCACCGCCTGCAAGCCGCCGGGGTTGGCCCGGATGTGCGGGTGGGCGTGTGCCTGGAGCGCACCCCGCAACTGCTGGTGGCCCTGCTGGCGGTGCTCAAGGCCGGTGGCGCCTATGTGCCGCTGGACCCTGAATTCCCGGCTGAGCGCCTGCGCCATATGCTCGACGACAGCCGTGCGCCGTTGCTGCTCAGCCAGAGCTCGCTGCAACCGGCGCTGCAAGCGCTGGGCGCCGAGGCCGAGTGCTGGTGGCTGGATCAGTTGGCCGAAGCGGGCAGTGAAGCCAACCCGTTGAACCAAGCCCTGGGCGATCACCTGGCCTACGTCATCTACACCTCCGGCTCCACTGGCAAGCCCAAGGGTGTGGCCGTGCGCCGGGCTGGCGTAGGCAACTTCCTGGCCAGCATGGCCCAGGCCCCGGGCCTGGCGGGCGACGGGCGCATGCTGGCGCTGACCTCGCTGTCGTTCGACATTGCCGTGCTGGAGCTGTACCTGCCGCTGGTCAGCGGCGCCAGCGTGGTGCTGGTGGACCGTGACACCGCCCGCGACCCGGAGCGCCTGTGGGCGCAGATCGAGCAGCAGCAGGTCACTGCCATCCAGGCGACCCCCTCGACCTGGCGCATGCTCGCCGACCACCCACGCCTGCCGGCCCTGGCCGGGCGCCAGGTGCTGTGCGGCGGTGAAGCGCTGCCGGTGGACCTGGCCGAGCGGTTGATCGGCGTGGCCGGTGGCCTGTGGAACCTCTACGGCCCGACCGAAACCTCGGTGTGGTCGGCCCGTTGCCAGCTTGCAGGCCAGCAGCAGGTGATGCTTGGCGAGGCCCTGGCCCACACCGCGCTGCACGTGTTGGATGACAACCTGGAACCGCTGCCGCTGGGCGTGGCCGGCGAGCTTTACATTGGCGGTGAAGGCCTGGCGCGTGGTTACCACGACCGCCCGGGCCTGACCGCCGAGCGCTTCGTCGCCGACCCGTTCGGCAGCGGCACGCGGCTGTACCGCACCGGCGACCTGGTGCGTCGCCGCGCCGATGGCGCGCTGGAGTACCTGGGGCGGATCGACCAGCAGGTGAAGATTCGCGGTTTCCGTATCGAGCTGGGCGAAATTGAAGCCTGCCTGCTGGCCGAACCGGGTGTGCGCGAGGCCGCCGTGGTGGCGCGCCAAGGGCAACTGATCGGCTACGTGGTGGCTGACGATGACGCGCTGCTGGCGCCCCTGCGTGAGCGCCTGCAAGCGCAACTGCCGGACTACATGGTGCCGGCGCGCCTGATGCGCCTGGAGCGCATGCCGCTGACGCCGAACCGCAAGCTGGACCGCAAGGCACTGCCCGAGCCGGAACTGCAGGTGCGCGAGCACGTGGCGCCGGAGGGCGAAGTGGAGCGCACCCTGGCGCAGATCTGGCAAGCGGTGCTGAACCTGCCGCAGGTGGGTGCCGAGGACAACTTCTTCGAACTGGGCGGCGATTCGATCGTTTCGGTGCAAGTCGTGGCCCGAGCCCGCGAAGCTGGCTTGGCACTCACCCCGCGCGACCTGTTCCTGCACCAGAGCGTCCGCGCCCTGGCCGGCCAGGCGCAGCCATTGCAACAGACCGCCACCCAGGCCGTGGCACGGCTGGACCTCAGCACCCTGAGCGACGCCGAGCGCGCCGCGCTGCCGGTGGCACTGGAGGCCGTGGAAGACATCGTGCCGCTGTCGCCGATGCAGCAAGGCATGCTGTTCCACGCCCTGGACAGCGACACGGGCCTGTACGTCAACCAGCTGGACGTAGTAATCGACGGCCTGGACGCACCGCGCTTCATCGCCGCCTGGGACGAAGTCAGCGCACGCCACGACAGCCTGCGCGGCAGTTTCGTGTGGCAGGGCTTCGCCGACGCCATGCAGGTGATCCAGCAGCGCGTCAGCCTGCCGGTGGAGCATCTCGACTGGCAGGGCCGCACGTTCACCGTCGAGGCGGCTGATGCTGTGGCCCGCGAACAGCGCGAGCGCGGCTTTGACCTCGCCCAGGCGCCGCTGCAGCGCTTGCTGCTGGTGCAACTGGGTCCACGCCGCTACCGTCTGGTATGGACCTATCACCACCTGTTGCTGGACGGCTGGAGCCTGTCGTTGCTGATCGGCCAGGTGCTGCGCCGCTACCTGGGCCAACCGCTGCCGAACCCGGGCCGCTACCGCGACTACCTGGATTGGCTGCAGAGCCGCGATCCATTGCTCAGCGAGCGCTTCTGGCGCGAGCGCCTGCAAGCACTGGAAGAGCCCACCTTCCTTGCCCAGGCCCTGGCTGGCGAGCGTGGCGAACCGGGCCACCAGGCCATATACAGCCACCTCGACACCGCCCGTACCGAGCGCCTGAAGCAGTTTGCCCGCAGCCAGCGGGTCACCCTCAACACCCTGGTGCAAGCTGCCTGGCTGTTGCTGCTGCAACGCTACACCGGCCAGCGCTGCGTGGCCTTTGGTGCCACTGTGTCCGGCCGCCCGGCAGAGCTGCCGGGTGCCCAGGACACCCTCGGGCTGTTCATCAACACCTTGCCGATCGTGCAGGCGCCACGCCCCGAGCAACCGCTGGGCGAATGGTTGCAGGCCTTGCAGGCTTACAACCTGGCGGCCCGCGAACATGAGCACACGCCGCTCAGCCAGGTGCAGCGCTGGGCTGGTCGCGGCGGGCAGGCGCTGTTCGACAGCATCGTGGTATTCGAAAACCAGCCGGTGGACCGCCTGCTCAGCGAGTGGGACAACGGTGAGCTGCAGTTCGAGACCGTGCGCGGCCATGGCGTGACCAACTACGCCATGGACCTGATGGTGACCCTCGGCGACACCCTGGAAATCGAGTACATGTTCCTGCGCCAGCACTTCAACCTGGCTGAAGTGGAAGGCATCCGCCGCCACCTGGAGCAACTGCTCGAAAGCTTCTGCGCAGGTGCCGAGCGCCCGCTGGGCGAACTGGCGATGCTCGGTGAGGGCGAGTTGCTGGCGCGGGCCGAGGCCAACCGCCTGCCGGCGCCGCGTGCACTGCCGGCGGTGACCCAGGGCATCGCCGAATGGGCACGCCGCAGCCCGGACTGGGACGCTGTGCTGTGCGGCGAGCAGCGCCTGAGCTTCGCCGCACTGGAAGCCCGTGCAAACCGCCTGGCCCACTGGCTGCAAGCGCAAGGCGCGGGGCCGGAGAAGGTGGTTGGCGTGGCGCTGCCACGCAGCACCGACTGGCCGGTGGCGCTGCTGGCGGTGCTCAAGTGTGGCGCCGCCTACCTGCCACTGGACACCAGCCACCCGGCTGAGCGCCTGGCGTTCATCATGCGCGACTCGGGCATGCACCTGTTGTTGGCCCATTCGAGCCTTGCCCAGCAGTTGCCCCCACTGGCCGAAGTACCGCGCGCCGACCTTGATCGCCTGGCGCTGGATAGCCTGCCGGCCACAGCCCCGACCGTGGCCCTGCACGCCGACAGCCTGGCCTACCTGATCTACACCTCCGGCTCTACCGGCCAGCCCAAGGCCGTGGCGGTGGCGCATGGCCCACTGGCCATGCACTGCGAGGCCATTGGCGAGCGCTACGGCATGAGCCCGTCGGACCGCGAACTGCACTTCATGTCGTTCGCCTTCGACGGTGCCCATGAGCGCTGGCTGGTGCCGCTGCTGTTCGGCGGCAGCGTGCTGCTGCGTGAGGATGAGCTGTGGACCCCCGAGCAGACCCTGGCCGCCATGGCCCGCCACGGCGTCACCGTGGCGGCGTTCCCGCCGGCCTACCTGCAGGCCCTGGCCAGCCAGGCCGAGGTCGACGGCACGGCGCCGCCGGTACGGGTGTATTGCTTTGGTGGCGACGCGGTGCCGGACGCAGTCTTCGAGCGTGCCCGCGCGGCCTTGCGGCCACGGGCAATCATCAACGGCTACGGTCCGACCGAGACGGTGATCACCCCGCTGCTGTGGCGGGCCGAGGGCGACACCACCTGCGGCGCGGCCTACGCACCGATTGGCGAGCGGGTTGGTGCACGCACCCTGCATGTGCTGGACGCCGAGCTGAACCCGGTACCCGAAGGCGTGGCCGGCGAGCTGTACATCGGGGGCCAGGGTCTGGCTCGTGGTTACCACGGCCGCCCGGGGCTGACCGCCGAACGGTTCATCGCCGACCCGTTCGGCGCAGGCGGCAGGCTGTATCGCACCGGCGACCTGGTGCGGCGCCGCGCCAACGGCACCTTCGACTACCTGGGCCGGTTGGACCACCAGGTGAAGGTGCGGGGCTTTCGGATCGAGCTGGGCGAAATCGAGGCGCGCCTGCGCGACCAGCCGGACGTGCACAGCGCCGTGGTGGTGGCCCGCGACGTACCGGGCGGCAAGCAACTGGTGGCCTACGTGGCCGCTGCTGCCAGCGAAGGGCTGGGCGAATCGCTGCGCCAGCGCCTGCGTGCGCGCTTGCCCGATTACATGGTGCCGGCCCACGTTGTGGTGCTGCCGGCGTTGCCGCTGAACGCCAACGGCAAGGTCGACCGCCTGGCGCTGCCGGCGCCGGTGGTTGGCCAGGACAACCGTTTCGTCGCCCCGAGCAACCAAGAGGAGCAGGTGTTGGCCGGTATCTGGCAGGCGGTGCTGGGTGTCGAGCGGGTTGGCGTCGAGGACAACTTCTTCGAGCTGGGCGGCGATTCGATCCTCAGCCTGCAGGTGGTGTCGCGGGTACGCAACCACCCGGGCCTGCAGCGGGAAATCCGCCTGCGCGACCTGATGCGCCTGCCCACCATTGCCCAGTTGCTGGCTGATGCGCCGACTCCGGTCGCGGTGCAGGCCGAGGTGCAACTGGCCGATGGCGAGCTGTTCAACCTGCTGCCGATCCAGCAGTGGTTGTTCGAGGTGCCGATGGCTGAGCGCGGGCACTTCAACCAGGCGCTGTTGCTGGATGTGTTGCAACCCTTGCAAAGCGATGCCCTGCAACAGGCCGTGCAGCAGTTGCTGGTGCGCCACGAAGCACTGCGCCTGCGTTTTGTCGAAGGGGTAGGTGGCTGGTCGCAGCGCTATGCAAGTATCGAAGAGGCTGCCCAGGTGCCGGTGCTGTGGCAGGAGCAACTGGCCGACAGCCTCGCCATGGAGGCGGCCATCCAGCGCGCCCAGCGCAGCCTCGACCTGACCCAGGGGCCGCTGCTGCGCGTCCTGCATGCTCGGCTTGCCGAAGGCGGCGAGCGGTTGCTGCTGGTGGTGCACCACCTGGCGGTGGACGGGGTGTCGTGGCAGGTGCTGGTCGAAGACCTGCTGGCGGCGTACCAGGCGGCGAACCGTGGCCAGGTGGCCCAGTTGCCGGCGCAAACCAGCCGCTACCGCGACTGGGCCCAGCGCCTGCACCAACTGGCCCGCAGCCCCGAGGGCGAGGCCGGGCTGGGTTACTGGCAGCAGCAACTGGGCAGCGATGCACCGCCCGAGCTACCGGTGGACAACCCGCGCGGGCGCAACCTGGTGGGCACCAAGGCCGAGGCGCACCTGCGCCTGGACAGCGAAGCCACCCAGCGCCTGCTCAAGGTTGCCCCGGCAGCGCTGCAGGCGCAGATCAACGACCTGTTGCTGACGGCGCTGTCACGGGCAGTGTGCAGCTGGAGCCAGGCGGGCTCTATGCTGGTACAGCTGGAGGGCCATGGCCGTGAAGACCTGTTCGACGAACTTGACCTGAGCCGCACCGTGGGCTGGTTCACCAGCCTGTTCCCGCTGCACCTGAAGCCGGGTGGTGGCACGCCGGGCGAGTCGCTGCGGGCGGTGCGCGAGCAGCTGGCGCAAGTGCCGGGGCGGGGTCTGGGTTACGGCGTGCTGCGTTACCTGGGCCGGAGCGAGGTGCGCGAAGCCCTGGCAGGCCTGGCGCAGCCGCGCATCACCTTCAACTACCTGGGGCAACTGGACCAGGCCAGCGATGCCCAGGGGCTGTTTGGCGCCGCCGGCGAAAGCCTGGGCGATTTCCACAGCCCGACGGCGCCGCTGGCCAACTGGCTGGAGATCATCGGCCAAGTGCAGGGCGGTGAGCTGGCCATGCGCTGCATCTATAGCCGCAAGCGCTACCGCCCGGAAACCGTGCAAGCCCTGATGGGGGCCTTCAAGGCCCAGCTGCACGACCTGATCAACCTGTGCGGGCGGTCGGCATGAGCCGTTCGCCTGCCTTTCAAGGATTACCCCGCATGTCACTGCACCCTGAATTGAGCGCGTTCCTGGACCTGGTAGAGGAGGGCCGACTCGCCGGCCGCCCGCCGCTGCATGCCCTGAGCGCGCAGGACGCGCGTGAGGAGTTCGAGCAAGCCTCGCGCGGGCTGGTCTGGGCCTTGCCGCAGGTGCAGCGCCTGCCGCTGAGTGCCCGCAGCCGCGACGGCGCAGCGCTGGGCTTGCGCCTGTACCGGCCGCAGCAGGCCGGCGATGGCCCGTTGCCGGTGTTGCTGTACTTTCATGGGGGTGGCTATGTGGTCGGCAGCCTGGACTCCCACGACGGCATTTGTGCCGA
The DNA here is from genome assembly GCF_000498395.2 of Pseudomonas putida S13.1.2. Classification (NCBI taxonomy): domain Bacteria; kingdom Pseudomonadati; phylum Pseudomonadota; class Gammaproteobacteria; order Pseudomonadales; family Pseudomonadaceae; genus Pseudomonas; species Pseudomonas putida. Next base: position 3,094,401 of record NZ_CP010979.1, on the reverse strand, counting down.
GCTTGCCGCGCGCACGCCTTGCGCGGTGTTGGCGGTGGATTACCGCCGGGCGCCGGAGCAGCGTTTCCCGACGGCGGTGTTCGATGCCGAGGACGCTTTGGCCTGGCTACAGGCCGAGGGCGCAGCCCATGGTCTGGACGCTGCCCGCCTGGCCGTGGGCGGTGACAGCGCCGGGGCGACACTGGCCACCGTGCTGGCGATTCAGGCAGCACGGGCGGGCACGCCGCAGATTCGCTTGCAACTGTTGTGCTACCCCAGCACCGATGCGTCGCGGACCACGGTGTCCAACGACTTGTTCGACGAGGGTTACCTGCTGGAGAGCGCAACGCTGGAGTGGTTCTACCAGCAGTACCAGCGCACCGCGGACGACCGGCTGGACTGGCGCTTCTCGCCATTGCTGTGTGATGACCTGAGCGGTGTGGCACCGGCCTTCGTCGCCCTTGCGCAGTACGACCCGCTGCTGGATGAGGGCCAGGCCTATGCCGAGCGGTTGCAGCAAGCGGGGGTGTCGGTGCACTGCCAGCGTTATGCCGCGACCCATGACCTGTTGCGCATGGGGGCGATAATGCCGGGGATCGATGAGGTGTATGGGCAACTGGCGGGGAGCCTGGGGGCGGCATTGTGCAGGTGAGGTGGCGAGTGTACGCCTAGTGTTTTCAGCGCCTGTCGGCCCTCACGCGGTGCCTTGGGTACCCAGTCGAGTCGATGGACCTTCAGAATCACTATCGCGGGGCAAGCCCGCTCCCATGCTGGAGTGTGAACAGGGAGCGGGCTTGCCCGGCGATGACCTCAGCCGGCCAGCACCGGCCCGAACGCCCTGCGCTCGAGCAGCATCAGCGCGGCGCGCTTGTGGGGGAAGTCGAACTCCTTCTCCTTGTGGAACCCGACCGACTCCATGTAGCCGATCATCTTCGCGTTGTCGGCCCGCGGCTCGGCCACCACGCGGGTGGTGCGCGGCTCGTCCAGCAGCAGCCAGCTCACCAGCGAGCGCAGCCAGCAGTCAACCTTGGCGGGCCCGCGGTGGTGTTCCTCGCCCACCAGCATGTGGATACCACGGTCGAATTCGCCGGCCGGGTAGAACGGCGCGATGCGGTCGTCCTGGGCCCAGTACACCTCGTAGTAGGCGAACGGCTCGTCGTCGAAGCAGCCGATCACGCTGAAGATATGCGGCGTGTCGGCGACTTTCTGCAGGTATTCGCGGTGCTCTTCGAGGCTGCCTTGTTCCTGCCAGAAGTGCGCTACCCGTGCGTTGTTCTGCCAGCGGTTGAAGCGCTCAAGGTCTGCCTCGATGTCCAGGGTCCGCAGCGAGAACCACGCCCCCACGCGCTCATCGAAACGCCGGTACAGCTCGCCGCAGGGGTTGCTGCGGGGCAGGACGGGGCTCAGCGGCCCGGTGCTCATGTTCATGCCGCAGTTTCCTTCAGGCCCTGGCGCTCAGCGCGTTGTTCGGCGGCCTCGGCGTGGGCCAGCAGGGCCTCGGAGATCTCCCAGGCGCGTGCCGGCAGTACCGATAGCAGGGTATCGCTCAGGCCGTGATTGGCCTCCGAGAAGCCCTGCACGAACACGCCGGCCTTCAGCGCCGGGGTAGCGCGCACGCGGTAGCTGCGCTCCACGTCGAAGTCGCCCAGGTATTCGCCCAGCGGCGCCAGCAGGGCCTTGTGCGATTTGCGCTCATAGCCGGTGGCGAGTATCACCGCATCGTAGTGGTGGGCCTCCTCCTGGCCGGTGGCGATATCGCGCATCTGCAGGCGCACGCCGTGCTCCTGGCTGCTGGCGTTGAGTACCTGGGTACGGCAGCGGAAGGCGTGGCGCTGTTTGCCCGACACTTTCTGGCGGTAGAAGATGCCGTAGATCTGCTCGATCAGGTTCAGGTCCACCACCGAGTAGTTGGTGTTGTGGAACTCGCTGATCAGCCGTTCGCGCTCGGTTTCGGGCTGGTCGAAGAACAGGTGGGTGTTTTCCGGGGCGAAGATCTGGTTGACGAACGGGCTGTCGTCCGCCGGCTTGAGCACTTCGCTGCGCAGCACCAGGTCGACGCGCACGTTGGGGAAGCTGTCGTTAAGGTCGATGAAGGCTTCGGCGGCGCTCTGCCCGCCGCCGACAACGGCGATGCTCATCGGCTCGCCGCGGGCGCAGCGCTGCTGGTTTATGCGGCTCAGGTACTGCGAGTGGTGGAATACCCGGGTGTCATCGCGCAGGCCCTGGAACACCGCGGGGATGCGCGGGGTGCCGCCGGTGCCGACTACCACCGAACGGGTGCGCCTACGGTGCTCGCGGCCGTGGCTGTCGACCGAGATCACGTCCAGCAGCTCGATGTCGCCACCGCCGCCGTTGACCGGCTCGATGCGATCGACGCGCTCGCCGTACTGGCACTGGTCGCTGAAGTGGGTGGCCACCCAGCGCAAATAGTCGCTGTACTCCATGCGGCAGGGGTAGAAGGTGCCGAGGTTGATGAAATCGATCAGGCGGCCGTGCTGCTGCAGGTAGTTGACGAAGCTGTAGCGGCTGGTGGCGTTGCGCAGGGTCACTAGGTCCTTGAGAAAGGAAATCTGCAGTTCGCTCTGGCTGACCAGGGTGTCGCCGTGCCAGTGGTAGTCGGTCTGACGGTCGAGGAACAGGCTGCGTGCGCGGCGAGCGCCGTTTTCGGCCTGTTCCTCGAGGGCGATGGCCAGGGCCAGGTTGGATGGGCCGAAGCCGACGCCGATGACGTCGAAGGGTTGGGTGCTGGGCATGCGCAGATCCTCCTTTGATGGGCGGCCCCGGGTCGCCGACAGGGGGCGGTGCAGGGGCGTTCATAGCCTTGACGAATGAGCGGCGGGGATGTTCAGCGATGCATGCGTCGGCGACAGGGTTAAATCCTAAAAACGCAGAGTTGGGGCCGCAGGCCACCACAAACCATTGACATGGAGTAAGCTTGGCGAAATTTCCACACCGCCAGTCGCACATGCCAACCCCTCCCAAAGCCCCTAAGACTCCCACCGAAATGGCCGCCGATTGGTGCGTGCGCCTGCATTTCGATGATGATTGCAGCGACGCCGACCGCATCGAATTCCTGCGCTGGTACGATGCCGACCCGGTGCATGCCGAGGAGTACCTGAAGATGTGCAAGGTGTGGCAGGTCAGCGCACAGCTGCCGCCGCGCCCTGCCGCACAGCTGCCGCCGCGCCCTGCCGCACCGGTGGTCCTACCTGTGCGCCGGCGGCGCTCGGGCGCCATGCTGGCGCGAGCCGCGGCGGTGCTGCTGGCGGTAGGGGGCGCCTGGACTGCAGGCTGGTCGTGGGGTGTACTGCCCGGCAGCGTGCGTTACTACATGGCCGAGCAGAGCCGCCGCCCGGTGCAACTGCCCGACCACAGCGAAGTGGAGCTGAACCAGCGCACCAGCCTGCTGTACCTGGGCTTTCGCGACCAGCGCCAGGTACTGCTGCGCGACGGCGAAGCGTATTTTGCCGTGCACCGCGACCTCGACAAGCCCTTCGTGATCAGCGCCGACAATGCGCGGGTGCGGGTGACCGGCACGCATTTCAACGTGTGGACCGCCGAGGTGCAGACCACCGTCACCGTGACCGAGGGCACCGTGCTGGTGTCGCGCAATGATGGCGGCGAGGGGCGTAACCAGGGCGCCGAGCTGACCGCCGGCATGCAGGCGGTGGTGCGCCATGGCCGCATGTTGCAGCTGGGCCGCACCGACCCTGCGCGGGCCCTGGCCTGGCGCAACGGCAAGCTGATGCTCGATGACATCAGCCTGCGCGACGCCCTGCCGCAGATCAACCGCTACCTCGACGTGCCGCTGCAGTTGGACGCCAGCAGCACGGCCGGCGAGCTGCGCTTTGGCGGCATCTACGACACCCGTGACCTGGGCCAGCTGGTCAAGGCCCTGCCACGGGTATTGCCGGTGCAGCTGCGCCAGGGTGATGGCGTGATCATGATCTCGTCGCGTGGAGGCTGAAGCGCGTGTACCCCCTGCAGGGGCAGGCTTGCCGGCGATGAGGCCAGTACAGGCAGCACAAGCCGGTATCCCCCGCAAAGATCGCATCGTTACCGGTTCCTGGTAGCCAGCGCGTCGGCACCCGCAGATCACTCAGAAAATTCGCTGAACAAAAGCCAACCTCATTCGTCGTTTAGGCAAGACCCGCCTGGAACTCCGACGATGAGCACTCCCCCTAACACCAACCTGCGTGAACTGACCCAGATCCTGCGGCCGTTCTGGCCGCTGCTGCTGGTCTCCACCGTGCTGGGTATTCTCGGCGGCCTGAGCATCACCGGCCTGCTGGCCACCATCAACCATGCCCTGCACACCGAAGGTGGCGCCAGCCGTGGCCTGCTGCTGGGCTTTGCCGGCCTGTGCCTGCTGGCACTGCTGGGCTCGGTGGTCTCGGACATCGGCACCAACTACGTCGGCCAGCATGTGATCGCCCGGCTGCGCAAGTCGCTGGGGCTGAAGATCCTCAGCGCGCCGATCGACCAGTTGGAGCGTTACCGCAGCCACCGGTTGATCCCGGTGCTGACCCACGACGTCGATACCATCAGCGATTTCGCCTTCGCCTTCGCACCGCTGGCAGTGTCGGCCAGCGTGACCCTGGGCTGCCTGGTGTACCTGGTGCAGCTGTCGCCGGCCATGTTCATCACCACCACCGTTGCCATCCTGCTGGGCTCGGTGGCGCAGTTCTATGCCCGCTCCCGGGGTATCAAGGGCTTCTTCGAGGCCCGGGATCTGGAAGACGACCTGCAAAAGCAGTACCGCTCCATCGCCGAGGGCGCCAAGGAGCTGCGCATCAACCGCCCGCGCCGCCTGCGCCTGCTGGGCGAGAGCATCGAAGGGACTGCTGACGCGATTTGCCAGAAACAGGTCAACTCGATCAATCAATTCGTCGTGGCCAAGGGCGTGGGTTCGACCCTTTTCTTCATCGTCATCGGCGTGGCGCTGGGGTTCCAGGCCATGTGGCCGAGCACCAGCACCGCCACCCTCAGCGGTTTCATCCTGGTGTTGCTGTATATGAAAGGCCCGCTGGAACACCTGCTGGGCACGCTGCCGAACATCGGCCGCGCCCAGGTGGCCTTCCGCCGGGTGGCGGAGCTTTCAGAGCTGTTCACCTCGCCCGAGCCATGCCTGCGCGAGGCCAAGGACGCCCCGGCACGCACCGCCATCGACAGCATCGAGTTGCGCGACGTGCACTACCAGTACACCACCGAGGAGGGCGCCCCGGGCTTTGCCATCGGCCCGGTCAACCTGTCGCTGCGCAAGGGCGAGATCGTGTTCATCGTCGGCGAGAACGGCGGCGGCAAGACCACCCTGATCAAGCTGCTGCTGGGCCTGTACGTGCCGCAAAGCGGCAGCGTGCTGCTGGACGGCGCACCGGTGGGTGAACAGCAGCGTGACGATTACCGCCAGCTGTTCACCACCGTGCTGTCGGACTTCTTCCTGTTCGAGGACCTGGTGCAGGCCGGCGGCGATGTTCCGGCCGATGCCATGGCCTACCTGGAGCGCCTGGAGATCGCCCACAAGGTCAGCCTCGATGATGGCCGCTTCTCCACCCTCGACCTGTCCACCGGCCAGCGCAAGCGCTTGGCGCTGCTGCAGGCCTGGACCGAAGGCCGCCCGGTGCTGGTGTTCGACGAGTGGGCCGCTGACCAGGACCCGACCTTCCGCCGCATCTTTTACACCGAGCTGCTGCCCGACCTGCAGCGCCTGGGCAAGACCATCGTGGTGATTTCCCACGATGACCGTTACTTCGACGCTGCCGACACCTTGCTGCGCATCGAGCAGGGTCGCCTGGTACGCCAGCACGCCGGCGCCACCGAGGCCGACCTGACGTGACGCTGGCCGAGCGCCTGCCGGCGGACCTGCAGCCCCTGGCCGCACGCTGGCGGCAGTTGCCGCACAGCGACGCGCCGTCGCTGAACCGCTGGCTGGAGCCCGAACTGCTAGGCGCTGCCCTGGCGCGCTATGCCCGCACCTGGCCTCAGGCCGACCCGCGGGCGGTGGCTTCGCAGTGGCACCAGGAAAGTTGCGCGCTGCTGCTGCCGCCGCTGTTACTGGGGGGGCTGCTGGAGGCCGAACCGCCGAGCCTGGACCCCGCCCGGCTGCGCATGACCGTGGATGTCCAAGGCGCGCCGGCCGAGCTGCACCTGCCGCAGCCCACAGGCGCGGTGCCCGGCGAACGCAATGGCGCGCGCCTGCTGGACCTGCTGCACGAACAACTGCTGCAGCCCTCGATCAGCCGCTTCGCCGCGCACACCGGGCTGGCGCCGCGGCTGCTGTGGGGCAACGTGGCGCTGTGCATCGATTGGGTGCTGGACATGGCCCAGGCCTGCCTGCCGGACCGCGCGCTGGGGGAAGCACGCGCGCACTTTCGCGATACCCGACGGCAGGATGCCTGTGGTGCCTTGCGTGCAGCCCTGCGGCGCGATGCCGTCGGGGTGACGCGGCGGGTTTGCTGCCTGCGTGAGCGCCTGCCGTTGCAGCGCTGCGTGGTATGCCCGCTGGCCAGGCGCCAGAACCTCATCAAAACGCCAACATAACCATAATCGTCAGGAGCATCATGAGCGCCTTTTCGTTGAATCAACCGGCCTGCCGACTGCGCCGCTGCATCGCCGCCGCCACCCTGGGCCTGGCCATCGCCGCCGCGCAGCCGGTCCAGGCCGAGCCTGTGCGCATCGACATCCCGCCCAAACCGCTGGCCTCGGCGCTGTCCGACCTGGGCAACCAGGCCAACCTGCAGATCATCTACAAACAGGACACCGTCTCGGGCCTGCGCAGCCGCGGCGTGTCGGGGCAGATGGAGCCGGAAGAGGCGCTGCGCCAATTGCTGCAGGGCACCTCGATCGCCTACCGCATCGAAGGCAACCACGTAACCTTGCAGGGCAGCAGTGACGATGCGGCATTGATGCTGCCGAGCACCAGTATCTCCGGCCAGGCCTACAGCTCGGTGACGCCGGATGACGGCTACGTGGCCAAGCGCGCTTCGGCGGGTACCAAGACCGACACGCCAATCCTGGAGACCCCGTACTCGGTGTCGGTGGTGACCCGCGAGCAGATCCAGGCCCAGCAGCCCAAGACCGTGGCCCAGGCCCTGCGTTACACCCCGGGCATCAACGCGGAGCTTGCCGGCCCGCAGTTCGTCACCGACCAGCTGACCATCCGCGGCTTCCAGCAGGGCACCGGGCGCATGCTGCGCGATGGCACCCGTACCTTTCTGCCGGACTTTCTAGGGTGGGACGCCCCTGAACCCTATGGCCTGGAGCGCATCGAAGTGCTGCGCGGGGCAAGCTCAGTGCTGTACGGTGCCTCCGACCCCGGTGGCCAGATCAACCTGGTGAGCAAACGCCCGACCACCGAGCCGCTGCGCCAGGTGCAGGTGCAGGGAGGCAACCACGACTACAAGCAGGCGGCCTTCGACCTGGGTGACAAGCTGGACGAGGAGGGCGTGTGGAGCTACCGCCTGACCGGCCTGTTCCGCGAAGCCGATGCCCAGGCCGATCACATCACCAACCGCCGCGAGTACCTGGCGCCAGCGGTGAGTTTCCGGCCCAACGCCGACACCGAGCTGACCGTGCTGGCCGAGTACCAGAAGCAGACCGGCAACTTCGCCAACCCGCTGCCGGCCCAGGGCACGGTGTTCCACGACCCGCGCGGCCGCCTGGACCGTGATACCTATGTCGGCGACAGCGCCTATGACTACATGACCAACGAGAAGACCTCGCTGGGCTATGTGTTCGAGCACCACCTGGACGAGATCTGGACCCTGCGCCAGAACGTGCGCTACAGCGACTACCGCCAGTCCAGCGCGGAGATTGCCATCCTCATGCCGGTGGGCGACGAGTACATGCGCTACGCCGATGAGCGCAAGGGCGATGGCCGCCTGTTCACCATGGACAACCAGGTGCAGGCCAACTTCGCTACCGGCCCGGTGGAACACACCCTGCTGACTGGCGTGGACTACAACAACGGCAAGTTCGACCAGGACCAGGCGCTGAATCTGATCAACGGCACCTTTGATGTGTACAACCCGGTGTATGGCCAGCCGTTGGGCTTCACCCCGTTCAGCCGCGCCAGCTACGAACAGAAGCTGTCGCAGACCGGCCTGTACCTGCAGGATCAACTCAAGATCGACAAGTGGGTGTTCCTGCTCGGTGGCCGCTACGACTGGGCCAACAACCAGAAGGACGACCGCGCCCCGCAGACGCAGAAGGACGAGAAGTTCAGCGGCCGCGCCGGTATCGTCTACCTGTTCGACAACGGCCTTGCCCCCTATGCCAGCTACAGCGAGTCGTTCCTGCCGGTGATGGGCGTGACCGCCAACAACTCGCAACTCGACCCCGAGGTCGGCAAGCAGTATGAAGTGGGTGTGAAGTACGAGCCGCCGGGCTCCAACAGCTTGTACACCCTGGCGGTGTTCGACCTGACCAAGCAGAACGCCACCGAGAACGTCAACGGCTTCTCCCGCCAAGATGGCGAGGTGCGTTCCCAGGGTGTGGAGCTGGAAGCCAAGACCGAGATCAGCAAGGGCTTCAACGTGATCGGCAGCTACACCTGGAATGATGTCGAGGTGACCAAGTCGGACATAGGCACCAAGGGCAACACGCCGTTCCGCATCCCCGAGCACATGGCCTCGATCTGGGGTGACTACAGCTTCCAGGGCGGCCTGCTGGAAGGCCTGCGTATTGGCGCCGGCGCCCGTTACGTGGGCAGTACCTACGGTGACACGGCCAACAGCTTCAAGGTCGACAGCTACACGGTGGTTGACGCGCTGGTGGCCTACAGCCTGGGCAAGGTGGACACGTCGCTGGATGGGGTGGAAGTGTCACTGAACGCCACCAACCTGTTCGACGAGGACTACGTGGCCGGCTGCTTCAGCAACGTGGGTTGCCAGTATGGGCAGCAGCGTACGGTGTACGGGACTGTTACCTACAACTGGTAATCGATTTCCGCCAGCTTCTGCCGGGGCGCCTTTGTCTCGATAGGCATGCAGCGGCTCCACGGGTCATGCGTAAATGCAGACAGCCGGGGCCGCTTTGCAGACTGTCGCGGCACTAGGCTGCTCCAATGCCTTGCCTGCCTTGAGGTTCGCCCTGAATAACGTTGAACGCAGGTCGTACGCTGATTGAAGTCCTCACCACGCGTACTGCAAGCGCAATGTCCAGGTGTTCACATCCGGTGAACCTGTGCGCTCGGAGACAGTGTCCGAATAGGCAATCAACCCGCCGAACTGGGGCGATAGCATGAAGCCCAGGCTGGCACCCAGCAGTGTGTTCTCTTGCTGGTTATCCTGGTTCACGCCATTGATTCTGGTTTCCCCACCTTTGTTGTAGGTGGCGTCGAGAGAGGCCCACAGCGCACGGTTGAAGCTGTAGCTGTAGTGCCCTTCGACGGCATACAGCGGCTTCTGCTCAAGCTTGTTGTCGCCCAGGTAATCCTCATTGTCGCCATACAGCGACACGTAGGTGTTCACCTCCAGCCAGGTCGGCCCGATGGGCGTGCCAAATGCCAGCTCCGGTTTGAACACCCAGCGGTTGGCGCCGATATTGATGATGCGCTTCTTGTCGTAGTCGCCGGTGGGGGCCGTAACCCACAAGGCCCCGGTCAGGAACGTCTCGGGCTGCCAGGTGGCGAACTCTTCCTGGGTCAGCGCCGGCCCGCCAAACAGGTTATGCACGAACACCAACTGCACGTCACCCATGCCGCCATTGTGCTTGGTCCCGTCGAAAAAACGCGCATCGTCGAATGATGCGCTGACATCGGCATACGGCTGAATTACCTGTATCGCAGAGTTGCGCCCGTCGATGCCGAAGGACCGCGCGGTGCCCACACCTACAAGCTCAATCTTCCGGCAAATGTGCCGGCGGCGTTGTTCTGGTCGGTGACTGCCTACGACAACCTGACCGCCTCGGGGCTGGACAATGGCCAGCCGTTCCCGTCGCTCAACCAGATGGACAAGCCAGCGCAGAACAGCGACGGCTCCACCGACATCTACTTCGGCCCAGAATCACCAGGTTCAGGGAAAAACTGGATTCGTACGGTACCGGGCAAAGGCTTCCTGGTGATTGTGCGGCTGTACGGGCCGAAACAGGCGTTTTTCGACCAGAGCTGGAAGCCTAGCGATCTGATCAAGCAGTAGTACTCAACAAAAGGTTCATCGTGCCCCAAAGCGCGATGAACCTTGTCCCTTCTTGTTGCGCCGGTCAGTGCTGCGCGCTATCTACCGCGATGCTTTCGCCGGATACTTCCACGTGCTTGATGCTGCGATTGGCGATCGCGTAATGAATCAACCCGCCCAAACCCGCCCCGAAGAACCAGGAGAACTGCGATAGCGTCTCGAACGCCGGCACCAGCGCCAGCACGATGGCGATCAGCGCAGCGGGGATAAACGCCGCGACGGCGCGCAGGTTGACCCCGCCGCTGAAGTGGTAGGCGGCCTCCGGGCTTTCGCTATACAGCTGCGGCAGGTTCACCCGGCTGCGGCGTACCAGGTAATAGTCGGTGACGATGATGCCGTACAGCGGGCCGAGCAAGGCGCCCAGGCCGCCAAGGAAATACACGATCACGGACGGGCTGTTGTACAGGTGCCACGGCAGGATCACCACCGCGATGGCGGCGCTGAGCAGGCCTGCGCGGCGGAAGTTCAGCAGGTTTGGCGCCAGGTTGGCGAGCACGTAGGCGGGGGCGACGAAGTTGGCCATGATGTTCACTGCCACGGTGACGATCAGGAAGGCCAGGCAGGCCAGCACCAGGCCGGCGGTGTTGGGGATGGCGGCGACGATTTCGGTCGGGCCCTGCACCAGCTTGCCATCGATGCTGAACTGCGCACCGGCGAGCACCACGGCGATCAGCGCGAAGCCGAGCATGTTCACCGGCAGGCCCCAGAAGTTGCCCACGCTGATGGTGCGCCTGTCCGGGCAGTTACGGGTAAAGTCGCAGAAGTTGAGAATCATGGTGCCGTACAGCGAGACCCACAACGCAGCGGCGCCGAGCACCTTCAGCCACATTGTGGAGCCGGTTGGTGCGTTGCCGCTCGACCAGGCAATCGACAGGCCACTGCGCCAGTACATCCAGCCCGCCAGGCAGGCGAAAGCCACCAGGATGATCGGCCCGGTGATGGACTCGAAGCGCCGCACCATCTCCATGCCGTAGGCGAAGATCGCCACCTGTACGCACCAGATGCCGAGGAAGGTGACCCAGCCCAGGGTCGACAGGCCGAGGATCGAGTTCTGGTCGTAGGCCTTGAGGTCCGGTGCGATGGCGGTCAGCAGCACGCGCAGGACGACCGAGGCGAGGTAGGTCTGGATGCCGAACCAGGCAATGGCGATCACTGCGCGGATCAGTGCCGGGATCTGCGCCCCATGGATGCCGAAGCTGATCCGGCACAGGACGGGGTAGGGCAGGCCGGTCTTCTGGCCCATGTAGCCGGACAGGTTCATCAGGCCGTAGATCACCAGCGCGCCGAGCGCGAAGGCGCCGAGGATCTGCGCGCCGCTCATGCCCAGGGCGAACAGGCCGATGGCGAAGGAGTAGTTGGCGATGTTATGCACATCGTTGGTCCACAGCGCAAACAGGCTGTAGCGCCCCCAGGTGCGATTTGCTGCGCGGGTGGGTGCAAGGTCGGCACTGTACAGGCGGGGGCTCAACGCCAGCTGACTGGGCCCAGCCGTATCGGCGGGGAGAGCATCGAGCTGGTCAACATCGGAACGTGAAATCGACGCCATCGGAACTCCGTGATGGTTGTGTACTTTTATTTTTGGTCTTGTATACAAACAAGATTCATACCAGCCCGCGCTTACGGCGGGCTCCACGGATCTCTGGCCTTCATTCGGGTTTTTGCGTGATGGTTTGCACGTTGAAGTGGGAATTTTGTGCACATTTAGTGTGCGGATTTGTTACCAGTTGCACCAGGTGCGGGCGCATGCTGGCCCTACAGCCTGGGCCGGCGTGTTGAACGGTTGGCTTTGCGGGGAGTATTCCGACTAAGCTGGCGGCAGGGTTCTATGGGGGGCAATAGGATGTTGCATGTAACGCTTGGACTGGGTCTGTTACTCAGCGCTGCCTTGGTCGAAGCGGCTCCACTGCAGGTGCCCACACCGGCCGCACTCAGGAGCCAGCTTGAAAGCCTCAAGCCTGGCCAGTTTCTCTGGTACCCGCAGGTTTCGCCGGTGGGGCCGGTGACCGTGGTGGTCAGCCTTACCGAGCAACGTGCCTACGTTTATCGCAATGGCATTGCCATCGGCGTCAGCACCGTGAGCAGCGGCAAGCCAGGGCGGGAAACCCCCACCGGGGTATTTAGCATTCTGCAGAAGAAGGTCGAGCATAAGTCCAGCCTCTACAACAGCGCACCGATGCCCTACATGGAGCGCCTGACGTGGGACGGCATTGCCCTGCACGCAGGCCATCTACCGGGGTACCCCGCCTCGCATGGTTGCGTGCGGCTGCCGATGGACTTTGCCAAGAAGCTGTACGAAGTCACCGGCTTCAGTTCGACTACCGTCATCGTTTCCGATACCAGCAGTGCCCCGGTGGAGGTCTACCACCCCGGTGTGCTGGCGCCCACGGTCAGCGATGGCAAGGCCCAAGGCCCGCTGATGCTGAGCAACCAGCAATTCTGGAACGACCCAGACCCCACGGCAGGGCCCCTGTCGATCCTGATCAGCCGCGCCGACTTGCGTGCCTACGTGTATCGCGGTGGCCAGTTGGTCGGCTCGGCGCCAGCACTTTCGCCTGCAGGCAGCCAGCACCGCAGTGGCATGGCGGTGTATTCACTGCTGCAAAAACCATCCGCCCTGGCACTCGATGGCGCGCTACCCTTACGGTGGTCGGTGGTGGGCCTGAGCAACCCGGAGTACGGGAATACGCCCTATGAACAACTGGGGCAGCTGAACATCAACCCGGAGTTTCGCCGTCATTTACGTACGGCGATGGACGTCGGCACGATGCTGGTGATCACCGACTGGGCGTCGACCCGGGAAACCCGCACCGAAGGAAAATTCACGGTGATCAGCACCGAAGGCAGTGAAGAATCTAAACCATTGGTCAAGAAGTGATCGGCTTTCCTGAGGTAATCAAGCAAAGTAGCCGCTTTTGGCTGCAAACAAGGCAAGAAAAGACAGGTTTTCAACAGGGTATTCCATGTCGATGTTCGAACCATTGCGGGGAGCCTTCCGGCTCTCAGCGGCCAGTATTGGCCTGTTTTTCCTCAGCGCTTGGCATGCTGCCTACGCGCAACCCCTGCCTAGCGCTGCCGAGCTGCAGCAGTTGGCCCCTAACGCCAGCCTTTCGACCCTGGCCCTGGCACTCACCGCCTACGCGTGCGCCAGTCACAGCGACGCGGACAAGTTGCTGACGGTGATCGATTACTCCAAGGCTTCCCGTGACAAACGCCTGTGGGTGTTCGACCTGCGCGCCAGGAAGCTGTTGTTCGAGGAGTGGGTCGCCCATGGCAAGAACAGCGGCGCTGATGTGCCGACCACGTTTTCCAATGCGCCGAACAGCTACCAGTCCTCCATCGGCCTGTATGAAACCGGTCAGACCTACAGCGGCAAGCACGGGCGCTCGCTGCGCCTGCAAGGGCTGGAGCCGGGGTTCAACGACAACAGCATGTCTCGGGCGATTGTGATGCATGCCGCTGCGTATGCCGACCCCAAGGTCGTGCCCGGCCTCGGGCGCCTGGGGCGCAGCCAGGGCTGCCCAGCCGTGCGGCCAGCAATTGCTGGCAAGCTGATCGAAACGCTGCAGCGCGGCAGCTACGTGTTTGCCTATTATCCCCAGCAAGACTGGCTGAAGAAATCGCGTTTTCTTAACGCCCAGAGCTGTCCGCTCGTTAATCAATCGGTCGCCAGCAAGTAACTTGTCTCATTCCCTGGCTTGCGCGGCCCCTCGCAGGACCGCAGCAGCGCACACCACGGCCACAGGCATTTACACGCTGCGCGTCAGGCCGCCGTCTACCTTGATGTTCTGCCCGGTGATGTAGGCAGCGCCTTCGCTGGCCAGAAACGCGATAGTGGCGGCGATTTCCTCGCTGGTGCCATAGCGTTTGAGCGGCACGCTGTCACGGCGTTGTTCGGTGGCTGGCAGGCTGTCGATCCAGCCGGGGAGGACGTTGTTGATCCGCACGTTATCCCCGGCAAAATTGTCGGCGAAGATCTTGGTGAAGGCGGCCAGGCCCGAACGGAATACAGCAGAGGTCGGGAACAGCTCATTCGGCTCGAACGCCCAGGCAGTGGAAATGTTAATGATCACGCCCCCTTTTTGGCGCTGCATGTAAGGCGTGACCAAGCGGGTCGGGCGGATGACATTGAGCAGGTAGGTGTCCATGCCCTTGTGCCAGTCTTCGTCGCTGATCTCCAGGATCGGCGCGCGCGGGCCATGGCCAGCGCTGTTGACCAGCACGTCGATGCGGCCCCACTTTTCCACTACGGCATCTACCAGGCGCTTCAGGTCTTCAACCGACTGGTTGCTGCCGGTCACGCCAATGCCGCCAAGTTCGGCAGCCAGTGCTTCGCCCTTGCCCGAGGAGGAAAGGATGCCAACCTTGAAGCCGTCAGCGGCCAGGCGTCGTGCTGCCGCCGCACCCATGCCGCTGCCACCGGCTGTGATAATCGCAACTTTTTCTACTGACATGCTGCCTCCAACGTGAACGGCTGATTGCTTAGGTGCACTCACCTTAGCAGTAGCCCCGGCGGCGAGGGAGGCAGCCAAACTTTACCATGGCAGTAGATTAACTATTGTCAGCCTGTTGCTTTAGCCAGCGCTGCACTATGCCTAGCGATTCAGGCTGCTGCAGCTTGCGTGGCCACACCAGATAGAACGACTTATCGAGCCTGAGCTGCTGACCGAAGACCTGCACCAGCCTGCCCGCAACGATTTCATCGCTGACGAACGCCAGGCTGGCCAAAGCAATACCCTGACCACTGATGGCCGCATCGATGGCCAGGGAGGTTTGATTGAACCGCAGGTTTTTCGCAGTCGGTTGCGCATGTTGCGGGAACACTGCAGCAAGGTACTGAGGCCAGAAATTATGGGCATCGTGCAGCATGATGAATTCTTGAAGCTGGGCAAAGCTGGCGGGGGCATGAGTGCCTTCAAACAGCTTTGGACTGGCCACGGCGACGATGCGCTCCTCCATCAACAGTTCGCTGTTCAAACCCGCGCCGATTTCGGGCTTGCCATAGCGCACTGCGATATCCACGCCATCGGTGCTGAAGTGCGACAGTCGATCTGTGGCCAGCACACGCAGATCAATGTCTGGATGTTTTTGCGCAAAGCTGCCCAGCCTGGGAATAAGCCATTTGGAGGCAAAGGTAGGGGTAACGCTGACCGTCAGGTGAGCCGTCTGCGGCCGGAGCAGGCGG
Organism: Pseudomonas putida S13.1.2; assembly: GCF_000498395.2. Lineage (NCBI taxonomy): Bacteria > Pseudomonadati > Pseudomonadota > Gammaproteobacteria > Pseudomonadales > Pseudomonadaceae > Pseudomonas > Pseudomonas putida. The sequence continues at coordinate 3,079,065 of NZ_CP010979.1, read as the reverse complement.
GTGGCTTCATCGATCATCGCCAAGGCGCTGCGAATGCTGGCGCTGTAGCCCAGGCCCGCATCGGTCAGCGCCAGGCCCCGTGGCAGGCGCTCGAACAAACGAAGGTTAAGGTTCGCTTCCAGCCCACGAATCTGTTGAGCAACTGCTGCCTGGGTCACACCCAGTTCCTCGGCAGCCAGGCGGAAGTTGAGGTGGCGGGCAACCACTTCGAACACGCGTAGCGCGTTAAGCGGGGGCAGTTCAGGGAAACCGTTTGGCATGACGAGGGCAATGGCCGGGCTGGGAAGATTCACCGCCGAGGCTACTCCCTGAGCACCTTTAAAGAAACCCGCGGCACCGTTGCCAATCCGGATCCTTGCACCCCAAACCCTCTGTTCGTTGCTGCCCAAATTCAGGGTTCGGCTTGACTCGTGAAAATTTTCATGTAATTTTTCATGAAAAATAACTCTAAAAATTTCACGGCAGCCCAATCGATGAAGATGCACGAAGAGGTTGAAGCCCTCGCGATCCTTATTCACGACCTGCGCAAATTCAAGAACCTGACCCTGGGCGAGCTGGCCGAGCGCATCAACCGCTCGGTAGGTTTTCTCTCTCAGGTTGAACGCGGCGTCTCGCGCCCTACCGTGGCGGACCTCACTGCCATCAGCGAAGCGCTCGGCGTATCGACCGCGTACTTCTACAACCTGAGCAAGCCCCGCAGCATTGGTTGGGTCACGCGCCCCCACGAGCGGCGCACGCTTTACCTGGAGTCGGGCATTACCGATGTGCTGGCTTCGCCCACCATTGCCGGCGCCTTTTCCATGCTCGACAGCCATCTGGAGCCTGGCGCCACCAGTGGCGAGGCGTACCTGAGTGACCGTTCCGAGCAGGGTTGTTTCGTGCTTGAGGGCGAACTCACGGTATGGCTGGACGACGGCGAGGCCGTGACCCTGCAGGCCAACGACTGCTTCCAGGTGCAACCCCACGCGCAGTTTCGTTACGCCAACCTGACGGCAAAACCCACCCGCGTGCTCTGGGTCTTCAATTGAATTCGTTCACCTCACAAGGATAAGAAGATGAGTGTCATCTTTCCGGATCTGCTGGCTGAAGTGCGCTCGTTCCGAGCGGAGCACCCAGAAATTCGTTACGTCGACCTGATTGCGCTGGATATCCCCGGGCACTTCTACGGCAAGCGCTACCCCATGGACATGCTGGAAAAGGTTGCAGCCGGTGCGCCACTGAAGCTGCCGCAGAATTGCGTGCTGCTGGGCACCCAGGGTGGCCTCTACCCGATTGGTGACTACTGCTTTGCCGACGGTGACCCGGATGCTGCCCGGCGCCTGGTGCCAGGTACCCTGAAGCCGGTGCGTTGGGAAAAGGAAGTCATCGCCCAGATGCTCATTACCTCCGACGGCACTGCCAAGCCTATCGAGTTCGAGCCCCGTGAAGTGCTGGCCCGCGTGATTCAGCGCCTGGCCAAACGCGGCATCCGCCCGGTGGTGGCTTTCGAGCTGGAGTTCTACCTGTTCGACCGCAAGCTCGACAACGGCCTGCCACAGTACCCACGGGACACGGCCACCGGGGACGAAGATGACCAGCCGAACATGCACATCGAGCGGCTATCACGTTTTTCGTCGGTGCTGCACGAGATGGTTGATGGCGCCAACGAGCAGGGCGTGCCGGCAAACGTCATTACCGCAGAGCTGGGCCCCGGCCAGTTCGAGATCAACTTTTCCCACAGCGACGATGCCCTGAGCGCGGCGGACTGGTCGGCGCTGTTCTGCCGCAGCACCCGTGGTATCGCGATGAAACACGGCTACCGTGCCAGCTTCATGAGCAAGCCATACCTGGACGCGCCGGGCAGCGGCATGCATGTGCACGTCAGCCTGTATGACGCTGCCGGCAACAACATCCTGGCCGGCGCTGAACAGCGCAAGCTGCGCCATGCGGTGGCGGGGTGCCTGGAGCTGCTGCCGCACTGCATGCCGATCTTCGCCCCCAACCACAATGCCTACCGCCGCTACGGCGCCATGGTGAACGCGGCGAGCAAGGCCAGCTGGGGCTTCGAAGACCGTGATGCGTGCATTCGCATCCCCGAGTCCGACCCGCGCAACCTGCGCATCGAACACCGCATCGCCGGTGCCGATGCCAACCCGTACCTGGTGTTGGCGGCCATCCTGACCGGCATGGAGCACGGCCTGGACCGCGGTGTCGAGCCCATCGCCCCGCTGAACGAAAACCGTCAGAGCGGCATCGACTTCCCCAAGGATGCCCTGAGCGCCCTGGCCGCCATGCGTCACCACCCGGTGGTCAACGAAGGCCTGGGCAGTGAGTTCGTGATGGTTTATTGCGAAAACAAATACCAGGAGCAACTGGACTTCATGCGCCACATCGATGCCCGCGAATACCGCTGGTTCCTGTAGGTGCCGAGGTTCGCACTGCGAAGCTGCACCCTCCCTTTCAACACAACGCGCAATATGGATTTGTCGGAGGAAGATATGCCACGTGTGCCCGTTATCGGCATTACCGCATGCACCAGCATGATCGAGCTGCATGCAACCCAGACCATCAGCGAGAAGTATGCGCGCGCGGCAGCCAAGGCAGCGTGTGGGCTGCCCATCGTGATTCCCAGCCTGGGTGAACTGATGGGCAGCGCCGATATTCTCGACGTGGTGGATGGGCTGATCTTCACCGGTTCGCCGTCCAACATCGAGCCGTTCCACTACAACGGCCCCGCCAGTGCAGAGGGCACCCATCACGACCCGCTGCGTGATGCCACCACGTTGCCGCTGATGCGTGCGGCCATCGCCGCCGGCGTGCCGGTGCTCGGCATTTGCCGTGGCTTCCAGGAAATGAATGTGGCACTGGGCGGCACCCTGCACCAGAAGGTCCACGAGACCGGCATGTTCATGGACCACCGCGAAGGCAAGGGTGAGCCCATCGACAAGCAGTATGGGCCGCGCCACACCATGCATGTAGAGCCCGGCGGCATGCTCGATCGCATGGGCTTGCCGGCGGTCTTCGACGTCAATTCCATCCACGGCCAGGGCATCGATGTACTGGCCCCGGGGCTACGGGTGGAGGCGCTGGCACCCGATGGCCTGGTGGAAGCGATTTCGGTCGAGAACGGCAAGGGCTTTGCCCTGGCCGTGCAATGGCACCCCGAGTTCCAGGTCATGGACAACCCGCATTACCTGACCATCTTCCAATCCTTTGGCAAGGCCTGCCGGCATCGCTCGGTACTGCGCCAGAGGCTGTTGCTGTCGGCCTGAACACCGACCGTTCCCAACTATAAAAAGTACCCGCGCAGCCTGGCTGCGCAACCTGATGGAGTAGAAGTCAATGAGTGAAAAGAATTCGCAGACCCTTGCCTGGCAATCGATGAGCCGCGACCACCACCTGGCCCCGTTCAGCGATGTCAAACAACTGGCCGAGAAAGGCCCGCGCATCATCACCTCGGCCAAGGGCGTGTACCTGTGGGACAGCGAGGGCAACAAGATTCTCGATGGCATGGCGGGCCTGTGGTGCGTGGCGGTCGGCTACGGCCGCGATGAGCTTGCCGACGTTGCCAGCCAGCAGATGAAGCAGCTGCCTTACTACAACCTGTTCTTCCAGACCGCGCACCCGCCTGCGCTGGAGCTGGCCAAGGCAATCGCCGATGTGGCGCCGCAAGGCATGAACCATGTGTTCTTCACCGGCTCCGGCTCCGAAGGCAACGACACCGTGCTGCGCATGGTGCGCCATTACTGGGCGCTGAAGGGCAAGAAGAACAAGAACGTCATCATTGGCCGCATCAACGGTTACCACGGCTCGACCGTGGCGGGCGCAGCCTTGGGTGGCATGAGCGGCATGCACCAGCAGGGCGGGGTGATCCCGGATATCGTGCACATCCCACAGCCGTACTGGTTCGGCGAAGGCGGCGACATGACCGAGGCCGACTTCGGCGTGTGGGCGGCCGAGCAGTTGGAGAAGAAGATCCTTGAAGTTGGCGTGGACAACGTTGCCGCCTTCATCGCCGAGCCGATCCAGGGCGCCGGTGGCGTGATCATTCCCCCGCAAACCTACTGGCCGAAGGTCAAGGAAATCCTGGCCAGGTACGACATCCTGTTCGTTGCCGACGAAGTGATTTGCGGTTTTGGCCGCACCGGTGAGTGGTTCGGTACCGACTACTACGACCTCAAGCCCGACCTGATGACCATTGCCAAGGGCCTGACCTCTGGTTACATCCCAATGGGCGGGGTGATTGTGCGTGACGAAGTGGCCAAGGTCATCAGCGAGGGCGGCGACTTCAACCACGGCTTCACCTATTCTGGCCACCCGGTGGCGGCTGCAGTGGGCCTGGAGAACCTGCGCATCCTGCGTGACGAGCAGATCATCCCGCAGGTGCACGATAAAACCGCGCCATATCTGCAACAACGCCTGCGCGAACTGGCTGACCACCCGCTGGTAGGTGAAGTGCGCGGCCTGGGCATGCTCGGCGCAATCGAGCTGGTGAAAGACAAGGCCACCCGCGCCCGTTACGAAGGCAAAGGTGTCGGCATGATCTGCCGCCAGCACTGCTTCGAAAACGGCCTGATCATGCGCGCCGTGGGCGACACCATGATCATTGCGCCGCCGCTGGTGATCAGCATCGAAGAGATCGACGAGCTGGTGGAAAAAGCCCGCAAGTGCCTGGACCTGACTTACGAGGCTGTCCGCTGAAGACACCGGGGCTGCTCCGCAGCCCATCGCCGGCAAGCCAGCTCCCACAGGGGCCGCGCTGTTCTTGAGACATGCGCTCTACCTGTGTGGGCTTTAGCCGTGAACACCGGCAAAGCCGGTGCCATACACCGGGTTGGATTCTTCGCGGGTGAACCCGCTCCCACAGGGCCAGCGCAATGCTTGAGGTTGGCACCGTACTTGTGGGAGCCCGGCTTGCCGGCGATGGGCTGCACAGCAGCCCCGGCAATCTGGAAGGCCCCAGATTGCTTGCCTCACAGGCAGCAAATCCTGCAAGCAATTTGCTTTGTGAGATGAATCATGTACTTTTCAGGGCATTATTTTCCCGTCCGAAAGTCGCGATTCAACTATGAAAGTGCACGAAGAAATCGAAGGCCTGGCAGTACTGATTCGCGACCTGCGCAAGTTCAAAGGCCTGACGCTGGGCGAGCTGGCGCAGCGTATCGGCCGTTCGGTGGGTTTTCTGTCCCAGGTCGAACGCGGCGTATCGCGCCCAACTGTGGCCGACCTCACAGCCATCAGCGAAGAACTCGGCGTCTCGACCGCCTACTTTTACAAGCTGGACAAGCCCCGCGAGCTCGACTGGGTCACCCGCCCTCACGAGCGGCGCACGCTGCACCTGGCCGGTGGCATCACCGATGTGCTGGCATCCCCCACGATAACGGGGGCCTTCTCCATGCTCGATAGCCACCTGGAACCGGGCGCCAGCAGTGGCGAGGAGTACCTGGACGACAGCTCGGAGCAGGGCTGCTTCGTGCTCGAAGGCGAGCTGACTGTGTGGCTGGGTGGCGGCGAGCCGGTTACGCTGCGCGCCAGTGACAGTTTTCAACTGCAACCCCACGCCAGTTTTCGCTACGCCAACCTCACCGACAAGCCTACCCGCGTGCTTTGGGTGTTCAGCTGAGAGGCGTTTGGATGCAGGTCACATAGGTAAGCTGTTATCCCGCTCGACAAGAAACGACCCATCGCAGACTATCAGACGCTTCCACAAGGATGCCCAGGAACGAATGCCATGGATTGCCTGCCGACGCTGTATACCGATCGCCTTGTACTCACGCCCCTGCGACTGGAGGATGCACCTGCAATCCAGAAGTTGTTCCCGCAATGGGAAGTTGTCCGCTACCTCGATCGTCGCGTCCCATGGCCATATCCGGAAGACGGTGCGCTGGTCTATGTGCGGGATATTGCCCTGCCTGCCATGGCTGCGGGCCGTGAATGGCACTGGATGATCCGCCTGCGCAACGAGGCTGAGTGCACCATTGGCAGCATCAGTTTGTATGAGCAGCCTGGGAACAACAGAGGCTTCTGGCTTGCGCCGCAGTGGTGGGGCATGGGCTACATGCGCGAAGCCTGCAGGGTCATCAACGCCTATTGGTTCGAGGCGTTGTCACGCCCGCTCATGCAGGTTCCCAAAGCCGTTGCCAACCATGCCTCGCGCAAGGTTTCAGAGCATGAGGGCATGCGTAGGGTGAGTACCCGCGATGGATATTTTGTTTCTGGGCCAATGCAGGTCGAGGTATGGGAGCTGACACGCAGTGACTGGTTCAGCGGGTCGAAAACCGGACACTAGCTTGAGCATTCTGGTCACTCGACCAAGACAAGCCATGGCCAACGCTCCCGGTAGCTGGCGGCTTTTTCCCTGAACAAGCCTGGCCGTGGGTTCAGCTCGTTCATCTTCAGCAGATCGTGCTGCAGATCATCCAGGCCATGGGTGCTGTACAACGTGCCCGTGCACACATCAACCCCAAGGCAGGTCGAGCGGATCAGGTAGCGGTCGATGCCATCCGTGACCTTGAGCAATGGCGAATAAGCACCGCCGAATTTCCCCTGGTACCACAGGTGGACGCGGGCCTGGTTGCGCACTTCCACGTTGACGCCCAAGTGCGCGCAGGCCTGCTGCACCCTGGTGATAACCCGGTCCTCTGCCTCCCAGGACACATCGGCGTCAAAGTAGGCGATGTCATAGTCCTTGATGCCCCAGCCGGCAGGCAGCCCTGCGCGGTGGTTCCAGAAGGTCTGGAACAGGGCGCCTGCCACCAGCATGCAGTGGGGGATATCCAGCGTTGCCAGCACCGCCAGGAGTGCCCGGTTTACCGGGTTCTCGCGGATGATCGCCAGTAACTGCTCGTCAGTCAGTGAATGCATGGATACCGTCCTTGATAGTTGCATTGCAGGGGCTGAGCTTACCTGAATGGCGCCAGGGCCATCACTGGATGCCGTTCAGTGCGCCGCTACACAGTACGGGCGGGGTCAATACTTCCAGGTCACCGAAGCCGTCAGGTTGCGCGGTGCACCGTAGCTGGCGGTTGTCGCGTTGTTGTACAGCGACAGCAGGTATTTGCGGTCGGTGACATTGTTCAGGTTCAGCGACGTGCTCCAGTTGCTGTCAATGTCGTAGCTGGTCATCAGGTCAACCAGGCCGTAGGCGTTCTGGTGGATGGCGCTGTTGGTGTCGTTCTCGACGCCGGTCTGCCAGCTGACACGGGCGCCAACCTTCATCTGTGGCAGGGTCGGCAAGCGGTAAGTGACCATGCCGCGCAAGCTGTGGGCCGGCACATATTTGCGCGCACGCTCGCCGTTGTCATCGTCAATACGTACATAGGTGTAGCCGGCGAGCAGGTCGAGGCCTGGCGCCACTTCGCCGGATGCCTGCAACTCTACGCCGTGGCTCTTGAAGTCGCCCGGTGTGTAAACCTCTTGAACCCCGTCGAACCCGGCATCCACGGCCACGTTGCGCTGCTCGGTCTTGAACAGCGCAGCGGTCAGGTGCAGGCGCTCGTCCATCACGCTGCCTTTTACGCCCACTTCCATGCTCTTGCCTTCCAGTGGGTCGAGCAGCTTGCCGTCGGTACCGACCACGTTGTACTGCGGGTTGTAGATTTTGGTCCAGCTGCCGTAGATGCTCCATGCCTCGTTCAGGTCGTAGACCAGGCCGGTGTAGGGCGTGACTTTGCCATGGGCGCGCGTGGAGTGTTCTGAACCGTAGCTCTCACCCTTGCCGTCGGCGCTGAGCATGCGTGCACCGGCTATCCAGTGCAGGTTATCGGCCAGGCTGAAGCGCGCACCGGCGAATACGCTTTTTTGCGTGTCCTGGAAGTTCTGCGCCAGGTCGTCACTGGTGACGCCAAACGAGGGCATAGGCGTATTGCCCGCCAGGATGCCCGAGAACGAAGTGTTGAAGAAACTGCCGTGCTCCAGGTCTTCGTCATACTCCTGGCCTTTTTGATGCGTGCGCCCGTACGCGGCCCCGAAGGTCAACTGGTGCTCGCGCCCGAACAGGCTGAACGGGCCTTGCACCTTGGCCTCGCCCAGCAACTGGTGGGCCTCGCTGCGGGTGTGGTTGGCATACGCGTCGGCTACATCACCGGAGACGCCACCTACATAAAGCATATTGGTGTTCTGCTTTTCCTGCTGCCCGGTGGCCGTGAGCGTGGCGTTCCAGTCATTGCCGAAATCATGCTTCAGCTCGACGAAGGCCCGCTGGGTGTGCAGGTTCCAGTAGGTCCACGGCTGGCCGATGCTGTTGCTGCGCCCGCTGTAGTGGATGGCATTGCCGTCATTGTCCACCAGTGGCAGGTTGCCCCAGGTGCTGCCGTTGGAATCACTGTTGTGCTGGGAGAAGCCCACGGTCACGGTGTCGGCGTCGGACACATCGAACGCCAGCAGGCCGGCAGCAACGTTGCGCTCGTGGCTGTAGCGGTCCATCCATGAGTTGCCCTTGTCGTGGGAGTAGATGAAGCGCCCGCGCACATTGCCGCTTTCGGTCAGCGGGCCTGCAACATCGACGTCGATACGGCGGCTGTCCCACGAGCCGACGCTGGTGTCGACCTGCGCCTGGAAGGTATCTGTCGGGCGTTTACGCACGAAGTTGACCGTGGCCGACGGGTTGCCGGCACCACTCATCAAGCCATTGGCGCCGTGCAACACGTCAATCTGCTCGTACTCGGCCAGGTCCTGGTCACCTACCAACGTGCTGCTTACGAAAGGCAAGCCCATGCCGTCGTACTCGAAGGTGTCGATGTCGAAACCACGCGAAGTGAATTCGGTCCGGTCGGTTTCGGTTTGCTCGACGGTTACCGACGGTGCTGCGCGCAGTGCGTCCTTGATACCGGTGATCTTGAAATCGTCCAGCGCCTGGCGGGTGATAGTTGTCACGCCCTGCGGGGTCTGCTTGTCGGTCAGGCCCAGTTTGGTGGTGCTGGATGAGGCCCTGCCTTCGTAGCCCTGGCTCACGCCATCCACCACTTCGCTCGTGCTGTCGATCTGGGTCGCGGGCAGGGTGAGGTTGTCGGCGGCATGAACGACAGGCATGGCGCTGCATGCGCCGACCAGCAAGAGGCGGGCAGGGAGATGACGTTTCAAGGAAGAAGTCCTGAGGCGGAGGAGTAGTAAAAGGCATATTTCTTTTCGAATGAGAATCTATATCAAATGAGGCGCCTTATTGATAAAGAATTCTTCATGGTGGTTCATGTTGTGTGAGCTGGTAGTTGCCGTGAGATTTCCGGCACCGGAAGCACTGCTGAGATTATTTCCCGTCCCCCGAACCCAGCAGGTGAACCTGATGGGTAAATGCGCCCGGTTGCGATCCACAGTTCCTGATCAGTCCAGCATCAGGCTTTGTCAGATTGATGACTGATCAGCGGTGGTTATTAAAGCGTTCGTAAGGGGTTTAAAGGGTTCGCACAAACTTCTGGAGTCACTCTGCAGGCAGCCTGCGAGGCCCGATAATAGTGCTGATGGAAATAGGGAGTATTCCGATAAATTCGGATGAGACTGGCATTTTTGCTAGTGGAAAAAAATGAAGTTGCAGAATAAATTAGTAGCTGTTATGGGTGGAGGGGTAAAATGCCTTGCTATTCGTGTTATGGCTATTTTCAGGCCAGTGGTCTGACAGCGACGGTTGTAGCTTATAATGGTGAGTTGCGAGATCGGTATATGAACGTTTACTTTTTGGGGAGCGGCGCTCGGGTCTACTCACCGATTTTGATGCGGTTTCTTAGCCCTGATCCTTATGCTCCTTTCGCAGAGGCAGGAATAAGTACTTACGGATACTGCGCTGATGACCCGATAAATCGTGTGGATCCATCAGGGCATATATGGCGTTATATTCGGAGGTTCTTCACTGCGTTCCGAGAGGTTCCGACGCTGCCAAGCGGGGTAAGAGTCCTAAAAAACCACAACAAGCGGAAGCTGGCCAAGGAATTGAAAATACTCAAAGCGCGTAAAGGTGAAGATCCTCGGAAGCGGGTGCATGATGCGCCCGACCTCGGAAGTGACGATTGGAAACCGAGGAAATTTGTCTTGGGTGCTGGCAATGAATTGGTGATTGCCCTGGCAGGTCGAAAAGGAGAGTCTGATTATGTCAGTCATCCCTTGTTGGCAGAGTTGCTGGAGGATAAGCGAGTAGTCAGTGCGGGGACGTTCAGTGTTGGGGCGGAGGAGAAAGTATACATTCATAATGTATCGGGGCATTATCGCCCTAAATTTTCCGATCTCGATCCTATGGTAAGAAAAATTCGGGAAATGGGGTTGAGACCATTACCAGTGAAAGTTCATTAGGTAGCGGTCAAGGGTAGCTTTTCATAGCTACTTGAGATTTAGTCAATTGCTGCCGAGCGTATGGTTGTGGCCCATCAGTTTGGGCGGGGTCTACATGGTTGGATCAGGATTTTCCACTTGACGAGCCAGCAGCAAGCGGCGGTGTTGCGCAGGCAACAGTGATCCGACAGCGTGTTTGACCCCATGCAGTCAACATCGCCGACTAATTCCATTAACCCGTTGAAAGTAAAGCAATCCAGCCGTTGGCATGCTTGCTGCTCCTGCCTCCTTGAACCCCAAGGATTCTCAAGGAGCCTCCCCATGAGCCACGCCCCACTCAAGTTCGCCTACTGGGTCCCCAACGTCAGCGGTGGCCTGGTGGTCAGCACCATCGAGCAGCGCACCAGCTGGGACATCGACTACAACCGCAAGCTTGCGCAAATCGCTGAAAAAGCCGGCTTCGACTACGCCCTGTCGCAAATCCGCTTCACCGCCGGCTACGGTGCCGACAACCAGCATGAGTCGGTCACCATCAGCCACGCGCTGCTGGCTGCCACGGAAAAGCTCAAGGTCATCGCCGCCATCCTGCCAGGGCCGTGGAACCCGGCGCTGGCGGCCAAGCAGTTGGCCAGCATCGACCAGTTCACCCATGGCCGCATCGCCATCAACGTGGTGTCGGGCTGGTTCAAGGGCGAGTTCCACGCCATCGGTGAGCCGTGGCTGGACCACGACGAACGCTATCGCCGTTCCGAGGAGTTCATCCGCGCGCTCAAGGGCATCTGGACGCAAGACAACTTCACCTTCAACGGCGACTTCTATCGCTTCCGTGACTACAACCTCAAACCCAAGCCGCTGCAGCAGCCGCACCCCGAGATCTTCCAGGGCGGCAGTTCGCGTGCGGCGCGGGACATGGCCGCGCGGGTGTCGGACTGGTACTTCACCAACGGCAACAGCGTGGAAGGGATCAAGGCCCAGGTCGATGATATCCGCGCCAAGGCCGCAGCCAACGGCCACTCGGTCAAGGTTGGGGTGAATGCCTTCATCATTGCCCGCGACACCGAGGAAGAGGCGCGGGCGGTGTTGCAGGAGATCATCGACAAGGCCAACCCCGAGGCAGTGCGGGCGTTCGGCAACGAGGTAAAGCACGCCGGGGCTGCCAGCCCGGAAGGCGAGGGCAATTGGGCCAAATCCAGCTTCGAGGACCTGGTGCAGTACAACGATGGCTTCAAGACCAACCTGATCGGCACGCCGCAGCAAATTGCCGAGCGCATCGTTGCGCTGAAGGCAGTAGGGGTGGATTTGATCCTGTCCGGCTTCCTGCATTTCCAGGAGGAAGTGGCGTACTTTGGCGAGCGCGTGTTGCCGCTGGTGCGTGAGCTGGAAGCCGGGCGCAGTGTAGACAAGGCAGTGGCCTGAGGCCTGTGCCGAATTACCGGGGGCGCTTTGCGCGCCTTCCCGGCCGGTGGCACCTAGGCAAGGCTGCTCTCGCCGGGCATTAGCCTGGGGTAGTCATCGAAGCACCTGTACTGCTCTAAAATCCCGCATACCGTGCAGGGGCCGTAACACTTGGCGTCGGTTTCAGGATGCGCCTGGTCGTTCGCACGCAACCCCCTGGCCCCACAAGTGCCATGCTTGCAGGATGCCTTCGGACCAGCGTGCGCAGATGCGCGGCCGTGGGCAAGGAGGCCGTCGGCGCCGCGCAACCGTGACGTGGCCGACGCGCCGCAGCAGAACACGCTGGATACCTGCCCTCACAATAATTCAGGCGGGGTCCGTGATGCCGAGGTCCGCTGTATGCCTGATGAACTGCTCCACCTGCCCGTGATTCACCGTATTCTTGCCCGTGACAAGGCTACCCCCGGCGCCCTGTTGCCGATCCTGCATGCCATCCAGCACGACATCGGCTTCATCCCCGATGCCGCTGTGCCGGAAATTGCCCATGCCCTGAACCTCAGCCTGGCCGAGGTGCGCGGGGTGATCAGCTTTTACCACGACTTTCGTACTTCGCCGCCGGCGCGCCACACCCTGCGCCTGTGCCGCGCCGAATCGTGCCAAAGCCGTGGCGCCGAGGCACTGGCCGCGCAACTGCGTGATCAGCTGGCACTGGACGACCATGGCACCAGCGCCGACGGTGCCATCAGCCTGCGCCCGGTTTACTGCCTGGGCGCCTGTGCCTGCTCGCCAGCGCTGGAGCTGGATGGCCAGGTGCATGCGCGGCTTACCCCTGAGCGCCTGCGTGCATTGGTAAACGCTTGCCGGGAGGACGCAGCATGCTGAAGCTCTACATTCCCTGCGACTCGGTGGCCCGTGCCGTGGGGGCCGACCAGGTTGCCGATGCCTTGCAGCGCGAGGCCGAGCGCCGCCAGCTGCCGCTGGACATCCAGCGCACCAGCTCACGCGGGCTGTACTGGCTGGAGCCGCTGATCGAGTGCGACAGTGCGCAAGGGCGCCTTGGTTTCGGCCCGGTTACTGCGCAAGACGTGCCGTCACTGCTCGACGCCCTGGCCGGTGACCCCGAGGGCCATTCGCTGGCGTTGGGGCTGGTCGAAGAAATCCCTTACCTGAAAACCCAGCAGCGGTTGCTGTTCGCCCGCGCCGGCATCACTCGCCCGTTGTCGCTGGACGACTATCGCGCCCATGGCGGTTTTGCCGGCCTTGAAGCGGCCGTGGCCCTGAACGGTGCCGAGGTGGTCGCTGCCGTGCTCGACTCCGGCCTGCGTGGCCGTGGCGGTGCGGCGTTCCCCGCCGGCATCAAGTGGCGCACCGTGCGCGACGCCGGGGCTGGGCAGAAGTACGTGGTATGCAACGCCGACGAGGGCGACTCCGGTACCTTCGCCGACCGTATGCTGATGGAAGGCGAGCCCTTCCTGCTGATCGAAGGCATGATCATTGCCGGCCTGGCCGTGGGCGCCGACAAGGGCTACATCTATGTGCGCTCGGAATACCCGGATGCCATTCGCGTGCTGGACCAGGCCTTCGCCATCGCCCGTGATGCTGGCTACCTCGGCACCGACGTAGCCGGCAGCGGCCAGGCGTTCGACCTTGAAGTGCGGGTGGGTGCCGGCGCCTATATCTGCGGCGAAGAAACTGCGCTGCTCGAGTCCATCGAAGGCAAGCGCGGCATCGTCCGCGCCAAGCCGCCACTGCCTGCGCTGCAAGGCCTGTTCGGCCTGCCGACCCTGGTGCACAACGTGCTCACCCTGGCTTCGGTGCCCATCATCCTGGCCAAGGGCGCGGCGTTCTATCGCGATTTCGGCATGGGCCGCTCGCTGGGCACCATGCCGTTCCAGCTGGCCGGCAACATCCGCCAGGGCGGACTGGTGGAACGTGCCTTCGGCCTGACCCTGCGCGAGCTGGTGGAGGGTTATGGCGGTGGTACGGCCAGTGGCCGGCCGCTGAAGGCTGCGCAGGTCGGCGGCCCGCTCGGCGCCTGGGTACCCCCCAGCCACTTCGACACCCCGCTGGACTATGAAGCCTTCGCCGCCATGGGCGCGATGCTCGGCCACGGCGGTGTGGTGGTGGCCGACGACACCCTGAACATGGCCAGCATGGCGCGCTTCGCCCTGCAGTTCTGCGCCGAAGAATCCTGCGGCAAGTGTACCCCGTGCCGCATCGGCTCCACCCGGGGCATGGAAGTGGTCGATCGGTTGATCGCATCGACTGATTTAACCGAACGCCACGACCAGGCCCTGTTGCTGCGCGACCTCTGCGACACCATGCAGTACGGCTCGCTATGCGCCATGGGCGGCATGACTGCTTACCCGGTGGCCAGCGCGCTCAAGTACTTCCCCGCCGATTTTGGGCTTACCACCATGGAGGCCGCGCAGTGATCAATTTCTTCGACCCCGCTTCTGATAAAAGCAGCGACCTCGGCACCCCGGCCCGTGACAGCGACGTGCAGGTCAGCCTGAGCATCGACGGCCGTGCCATCAGCGTGCCTGCCGGCACCTCGGTGATGCGCGCCGCGGCCATGCTCGGCACCAGCATCCCCAAACTGTGTGCCACCGACAGCCTTGAAGCCTTCGGCTCATGCCGCATGTGCATGGTGGAAATCGAAGGCATGCGCGGCTACCCGGCGTCCTGCACCACGCCGGTCAGCGAAGGCATGGTGGTGCGTACCGAAACGCCACGCCTGGCCGGCCTGCGCCGCAACGTGATGGAGTTGTACATTTCTGACCACCCGCTGGACTGCCTGACGTGCTCGGCCAACGGCAACTGCGAGCTGCAGACCGTTGCCGGTCAGGTGGGCCTGCGCGAGGTGCGCTACGGCTACGACGGCGCCAACCACCTGGCCGAGAAGAAGGATGTTTCCAACCCGTATTTTGACTACGAGCCCAGCAAATGCATCGTCTGCAGCCGCTGTGTGCGCGCCTGCGAAGATATCCAGGGCACCTTCGCCCTGACCATCACCGGCCGCGGTTTCGAGTCGCGGGTGGCGGCAGCGGGCGGCGATAACTTCCTCGCTTCCGAATGCGTGTCGTGCGGCGCCTGCGTACAGGCCTGCCCAACCGCGACGCTGACGGAAAAGAGCCTGGTGCAGCTTGGTCAGCCTGAGCGTTCGGTTATCACCACCTGCGCCTACTGCGGCGTCGGTTGTTCGTTCCGCGCCGAAATGAAAGGCGACCAGCTGGTGCGTATGGTGCCGGACAAGAACGGCGGGGCCAACCACGGCCACGCCTGCGTCAAGGGCCGCTTCGCCTGGGGCTACGCCACCCACCCGGATCGCATTACCAAGCCGATGATCCGCAAGCGCCTGGAAGACCCGTGGCAGGAAGTGAGCTGGGACGAAGCGGTGGCCTACGCTGCCAGCGAGTTCCGACGCATCCAGCTCAAGTACGGGCGTGATTCCATCGGTGGCATCACCTCCAGCCGCTGCACCAACGAAGAAGCCTACCTGGTGCAAAAACTGGTACGCACGGCGTTCGGCAACAACAACGTCGATACCTGTGCGCGGGTGTGCCACTCGCCCACCGGCTATGGCCTGAAACAGACCTTGGGTGAATCGGCCGGCACGCAAAGCTTTGATTCGGTGATGCAGGCCGACGTGGTGCTGGTGATCGGCGCCAACCCCACAGACGCCCACCCGGTGTTCGGTTCGCAGCTCAAGCGCCGCCTGCGTCAGGGCGCGCGGCTGATCGTGATCGACCCACGGCGCATCGACCTGGTCGACTCGCCGCACGCCCGCGCCGAGCTGCACCTGCAACTGCGCCCCGGTACCAACGTGGCCATGCTCAACGCCCTGGCCCACGTGATCGTCACCGAGGGCCTGCTGGCCCAGCGCTTCATCGATGCCCGCTGCGAAACCGAAGACTTTGCCCGCTGGCGCGACTTTGTCAGCCAGGCAGACAACGCCCCCGAGGTGCTGGGCCCGGTCTGTGGCGTGCCCGCCGATCAGATCCGCGCCGCGGCGCGACTGTATGCCACCGGTGGCAACGCGGCCATCTACTACGGCCTGGGCGTGACCGAGCACAGCCAGGGCAGCACTGCGGTGATGGGCATCGCCAACCTGGCCATGGCCACCGGCAATATCGGCCGTGAAGGGGTAGGGGTGAACCCGCTACGTGGGCAGAACAACGTGCAGGGCTCGTGCGACATGGGTTCGTTCCCCCACGAGCTGCCCGGCTATCGGCATATTTCCAACGAGGGCGTGCGCGCCGAGTTCGAGCGCGCCTGGGGCGTGACCTTGCAGCCCGACCCGGGCCTGCGCATCCCCAACATGTTCGAGGCAGCGCTGGACGGCAGCTTCAAGGCCCTGTACTGCCAGGGCGAGGACATCGCGCAGAGCGACCCCAACACCCAGCATGTCACGGCGGCCTTGCACGCCATGGAATGCGTGGTGGTGCAGGACATTTTCCTCAACGAAACGGCCAAATTCGCCCATGTGTTCCTGCCGGGCTGCTCGTTCCTGGAAAAGGACGGCACCTTCACCAATGCCGAGCGGCGTATTTCGCGGGTGCGCAAGGTCATGGAGCCGCTGGCCGGCAAGGCCGACTGGGAAGCGACCGTGGCCTTGGCCAACGCCTTGGGCTACCCGATGAACTACCGCCACCCGTCCGAGATCATGGACGAGATCGCCCGCCTGACGCCGACCTTCCGCCGCGTCAGCTACGCCGAAATCGACCGCCATGGCAGCCTGCAGTGGCCGTGCAACGACGCCGCGCCCGACGGCACGCCGACCATGCACATCGACCAGTTCGTGCGTGGCAAGGGCCGCTTCATGCTCACCGGCTATGTGCCTACCGACGAAAAGGTCAACAACCGCTATCCGTTGCTGCTGACAACCGGGCGCATTCTCAGCCAGTACAACGTCGGCGCCCAGACCCGACGTACCGGCAACGTCGCCTGGCATGACGCCGACCGCCTGGAAATCCACCCGACTGACGCCGAAAGCCGAGGCATCCAGGACGGTGACTGGGTTGGCATTGGCAGCCGCGCGGGGCAGACCGTGCTGCGCGCCAAGGTCAGTGCGCGGGTAGCGCCGGGTGTGGTGTACACCACGTTCCACTTCCCCGAGTCGGGGGCTAACGTGATCACCACCGACAACTCCGACTGGGCCACCAACTGCCCCGAGTACAAGGTGACGGCAGTGGAAGTGGTGAAAGTGTTCCAGCCATCGCAATGGCAAAAGCGCTACCAGGACTTCAGTGACGAACAGCGGCGCCTGCTGCAAGAGCGCCGTACAGCAGAGCAAGCCGAGGTGCGCCGATGAGCAGCGACAACCTGGTCAAGATGGCCAACCAGATTGCCCATTACTTCGACAGCGAACCAGACCGGGCGCTGGCGGTGCAGGGGGTGCGCCAGCATCTGCAAAGCTTCTGGACGCCAGCCATGCGCCGGCAACTGGCAGAATGGATCGAGGCCAATGCAGGTGAGGGGCTGGACCCGAAGGTGCTGGAGGCGATGCCGTAGCGGATTTGCGCGGTCCTACGGGGACCGCGCCAATTGCGCCAATCGTGTCGATTGCATCAGCCGCGGGCTAATTCGGCCTGGTGGGCGATGGCTTCCTCACTCTTGAGCACCAGCACATCCCCCTCAAGGGCATCCAGCACCACCTCCGAAGTATTGCCAATCAACGCCCCGGAAATCCCCGTGCGGCACACCGTACCAATCACCGTCACCACCGCCTCGAGCTTCTTCTCGGTATGCGGAATCAGCACATCCGCCGGCCCTTCGGCCACATGCAGGCATTCTTCGCTGATGCCGTACTCGGCCTGGAACGCCTTGCACGCTTCGCGGTAGCGCTGTTCGATGGTCTCGCTCAGCTGGTAGGTCGGGTCGGAGGCCGACAGCATTGGCGACGGGTGGGCGCTGATGACATGCAGTTCGCCCTTGGCCAGTTTGGCAATCTCGAAGCCATGGTCGATGATGCTGGCATGCAGGCGGCGATGGTCTTCGTCCTGGTTGCCCACGTCCACCGCGGCCAGAATCTTGCCACCGGTCCACGGCCGTTCGCTCTTGACCATCAGCACGGCACACGGGCATTGACGCAGCAGCTTCCAGTCACTGGGGGTGAGCAGGGCCTTCTTCAGCGGGTTGTCCGGGCGGTGTTCCTTGATCACCAGATCGCAGCCCTCGGCCTGCTGTACGTAGATGATGGTGTCGTGCAGGTTGTCGCGCCAAGCCGCCTCATGGGTGATGTTGTCGTAGCCGTCATCATGCAGCTGGCTGCTCAGCAGGCTCAGCAGCGCAGTGTGATCATGCCGTTTATCGCACATCAGCAGGTGCAGGCGTGCGCCAGTGACGCCGGCGATCAGCTTGGCCCGGGTCAGCGCCCGGCTGTGGGCGTGCTCAGGGTCGAGGACGACAAGGATGCTGCGGACGGCTTGCATGGGCGTGAGCTCCCTTCAAAGGTGGCGACCGATGCCTGACTATAGACGGGGCGCGCCTAGCTGGCGCTTGATGTACATCAACAAGCATAGTCACTGGCGCCGCCCGCCGCCGCCGGTATAATCGCCGGCCCTGCCTGTTCTGTGTGGTTGCACGCTTATGTCCCTGATCCCAGAAATCGATGCCTTTCTTGGCTGCCCGACGCCAGACGCCTGGATCGAAGCGGCGCTCGCCGACCAGGAAACCCTGCTGATCGACCACAAGAACTGCGAATTCAAAGCCGCGAGCACGGCCTTGAGCCTGATGGCCAAGTACAACACCCACCTCGACCTGATCAACATGATGTCGCGCCTGGCCCGCGAGGAGCTGGTGCACCACGAACAGGTATTGCGCCTGATGAAGCGCCGTGGCGTGCCTCTGCGGCCGGTGTCGGCGGGGCGCTATGCCTCGGGGCTGCGCCGCCTGGTGCGCGCCCACGAGCCGGTCAAACTGGTGGACACACTGGTTGTGGGGGCGTTCATCGAGGCACGCAGTTGCGAGCGCTTTGCGGCGCTGGTGCCGCACCTGGACGAAGAGCTGGGCCGCTTCTATCACGGCCTGCTGAAGAGCGAAGCGCGCCATTACCAGGGCTACCTGAAACTGGCGCACAACTATGGGGATGAGGCAGACATCGCCCGCCGGGTTGAACTGGTGCGCGCTGCAGAAGTGGAGCTGATCCAGTCTCCGGACCAGGAACTGCGCTTCCACAGCGGTATCCCGCAGGTGCTGGCCGCCTGATTTGCACCAGGCGGCCAGGCTTCAGTTGCGCCGGCCCAGCAGCAGCCCCACCACCAGCCCCAGGCCGGCGGAAATGGCTACGGTCTGCCACGGGTGGCCGCCGATATAGTCCTGGGTGGCGTCCACCACCGGTTGCGCCTTGTCCCGCACATTGCCAGCGGCCTGGCGCGCCTGTTTCAGTTTCAGGCTGACCTGCGCTCGCAGGGTTTCTGCTTCTTCGCCCACCAGGGTGGCACTGTCGTTCAGCAGTTTTTCCGATTCTTCGATCAGCGATTGCAGTTCGCTGAATACCTGGTCCTTGATCTGATCGCTGTCGGTCAGCGTGGCGTTTTTACGGGCCATGAACTCGTCCTCGTTGATGGGTAGTGTGAACAATGGATGCCGCTGCGTCGGGAAAGTTGCGGTGGCTTTCCGATGTTGCGTTGCCTGGGTGTAAGATAGCGGCCATTTTCAAACCTGCAGGTACCTTCATGAGTTTCAATCTGGCCAACATGAGCTTCGAGGAACGGGCGCAGATCGAGGCAGAGAAGGCGCGGCTGTTCGAGATGTGGCAAAGCAACCTGGGCAAGGCCAAGGGCGATGCGGCCCGGCTGATTGCCGAAAAGCCGCGGCGCAAGGGTAAATGGGCCGAGTGGGTACGCGCCGAACTGGACGCCATGTCGCCGCCCGAATACGCCAGCATGGTGCGCAGCGAAGTCAACAAGCTGATGGCCGCCGCCAGCGCCAGCCGCTGAACAGTCCCGACGGGCGCTTACCAGTAGGCGCCTTTGGGCAGGTCCAGCTTGCCCTCGTCAGTAAAGCGCACGGTCCCCAGCAACCCGCCTGCCAGTTTACCGCGTAGCTTGTAGGGCAAACCCTTCAGCGAGTCCACCGTGCCCAGCCCATAGGCTTGGCGCAGGAAGGAAAACGCCGTGACGCTCACCGGCACCACGATCACCGCTTCGTCATAGCGGCCAATATGCCCCTGCTGGTCGCTGACCCCGGCGGCCAGCGGCTGGCCGTTCACCTCCAGGTTGAGGGCGATCCCGTTGTAGTCGATCGGCGACTCGTTGGGGTTTTGCACCCGCATTTTCACGGCCATGCGCAGTTCCAGTTCCTGCCCGGGCAGCGGTTCGATGCCGATCACGCTGATGTTGACGGGGTCGCGTGGCTGGAACAGTGCGCAAGCGCCCAGGCCATAAGCCATCAGCAGGACGAGAAACAGGCGGGTACAGCGGTACAGGCGGGCAGTCATTGAGGGCGACCTTGCCGGAGTGGGCGAGTAGTCAGTGTGGCAAATGCGCGTCGGCGTTGAAAGTCTCCTTGCAGATGAAAGATACTATTTCTCATTAACGCCCGATAACTCATCCCATTGGCTGTTCCCAAACCCATGCTGACGTCACCCGTGTCGGGCCTGCTGGCGACTTTCCAGGAGCACTACGACGACCTGTTGCAGTTTCTGACCCGGCGCATGAGCGACCGCCAGCGCGCCGCCGACGTGGCGCAGGAAACCTACCTGAAGCTGGTGAAAATCGATGCCCAGGCGGTGCCGGTGCTGCACGCCCGCAGCTTCATCTTCCGCGTGGCCGGTAACCTGGCAATCGA
This sequence comes from Pseudomonas putida S13.1.2, assembly GCF_000498395.2. Classification (NCBI taxonomy): domain Bacteria; kingdom Pseudomonadati; phylum Pseudomonadota; class Gammaproteobacteria; order Pseudomonadales; family Pseudomonadaceae; genus Pseudomonas; species Pseudomonas putida. The sequence goes on along the minus strand of NZ_CP010979.1, from coordinate 3,058,641 downwards.
TGCCTTGCGCCGTGAGCAGCGCCTGGCTGCCAGCCATGACGACTGTGACGCAGCGGGTGAGCTGGCCTGCCCGGCGCCAGCGCCCGAGGCGATGTTGCTGGCCCGGGAGCGCCTGCAGATCCTTGACGATGCGCTACTGAAACTGCCCGACAATGCCCGCCAGGCGTTGTTGCTGAACCGCGTCGAAGGCCTGACCCAGGCGCAGATTGCACAGCGGCTGGGGGTTTCCGAGAGCATGGTGGCCAAGTATATCGGCCAGGCCCTGCGCCATTGCCGCGACTGGCTCAAGCAGGCGGGTGTGGCTGCCTCTGTGGTGTTGCTGGTTGCCGCTGTGGCGGGTTGGCAGCAAGCGCCGATGTTGCTGGCCGACTACCACACCGCGGTGGGTGAACGGCAGGTGGTTACCTTGGCGGACGGCACGCGGGTGACACTGAACAGCGCCAGTGCGTTGAGTGTGGTGTTCAGTGAGCACGAACGCCGGGTGGTGCTGGATGCCGGTGAGGCCCTGTTCGAGACCACGGATGATCCGCGGCCGTTTGTGGTCGAGACGGCAGGCGAGCGGGTGCAGGGTGGTGCCGCCACCTTCAGCGTGCGTCGCGATGGCCGCGTGGTGTTGGCACGCGGTGAAGCCAAGGTCGGCGAACATGAACTGGCGGTGGCGGCCGATGCCGGTGCGCAGATGGCCTGGCAGCGCGGCAAGCTGATCTTCAACGGCAAACCGCTGGGGCAGGTGCTGACGGAGCTTGAGCGTTACCGGCATGGGCGCATCGTGCTGTCCGACAGCAAGCTGGCGGCGATGGAGGTGAGCGGGGTGTTTGACCTGGACGAGCCGGAGGCACTCCTGCGCACGCTTGAGCAGCGGTATGGGCTGAAGGTTACCTATCTGCCGTGGTTGGCTGTGGTTCATTGACTGGCCGGCACAGAAATAAAAATATTTTCCATTTGGCACTGCAAGTTCCTGCAAGCCAGATCGTCGTAGTGGGACTGATCAGCAACCCATTCTCATTTACGACTTGTCAGGAAGCTCATTCGTGCCTCTGATGCTCAAGCCATTGCACCGCAGTCGCGGTGCTCTTCACCATGCCCTGATGTCCTGCAGCGCCCTGGCCATCCTGGTCGGCCCGCTGCATGCGTCGGCCGCAACCACGGCCGAACAAACCCAGATGCAGGCTCGCCAGGTCCAGCTCGACCTGCCAGCGCAGCCGCTGGACCAGGCCCTGACCACCTTTGCCGACCAGGCCGGCCTGCACTTGCTGTACACCACAGGTGACGTCGCAGGTATTGCCAGCCCGGCGTTGCACGGCAGCTACAGCGTCGAGCAGGCGCTGCAGCAGTTGCTGGCCGGCAGCGGCATGAGCTGGCACTTCAGCGACGCGCGCACCGTAACCCTGCGCAAGGCCCAGGCAGCGCCGCAGGCGGTTAACCTGAAGCCGATCGAAGTCAGTGTGGCCTCGCGCACCAGCACCGCAATCAGTGAAATCCCTGGCACTGTCTGGGTGGTCGACCAGCAGCAGCTGCGTGAGCAGATCGACAGCGGCGTCAGCCTGAAGGAAGCCATCGGCAAGCTGGTACCTGGCCTGGACCTGGCGCCAGAAGGGCGCACCAACTATGGCCAGAACATGCGCGGGCGCAGCGTGCTGGTGATGATCGACGGGGTCAGCCAGAACAGCTCGCGCGGCCTGTCGCGCCAGTTCGACAGCATTTCGCCGTTCAACGTCGAGCGTGTCGAAGTGCTGTCCGGCGCCAGCGCCATCTACGGCGGTGGTGCCACTGGCGGCATCATCAACATCGTGACCAAAAAGGGCGAACCCGGCCCGGCGCGTTTCGAGACCCAGCTCGGTGCCAGCAGCGGGTTCAACAACAGCGATGATTTGGCCACCCGCTTTGCCCAGTCGATCAGTGGCGGCAACGAGCGGGTCAATGCCCGCCTGGGTATTTCCGGCGAGCAGAACGAAGCCTTCTACGACGGTGCCGGCGACCAGATCTTCATCGACAACACCCAGACCGACCTGCAATACAACCGCACAATCGACGTGTTCGGCACCCTGGGCTTGCAGTTGAACGACCAGCAGAGCCTCGACCTGCTGGCCCAGTACTACGATTCGGGCAACCACGGCAGTACGGGCATCTACTTCCCCAACCTCAACTACAACGCGCCATCCGACCTGGAAGACGCCGAGCTGCGCAGCGGTTATTCGTCGGACCTGGAGCCGCGTACCCGGCGCTTGTTGCTGAACGCCAATTACCACCACAGCGACGTGCTGGGCCAGGACTTCTACCTGCAGGCCTCGTACCGCAAGGAAGACGACAACTTCTACCCGTTCCCGTACTACAACCGCGCCACGCCCACCGGCTCGCGCGGGGTGTATTTTGCTGCCTCGCAGCAAAACTTCGAGGTCACCAGCCTCAAGGGCCTGTTCGCCAAACAGTGGGACACGTTGAAGCTGACCTATGGCGTTGACCTTGACCGCGAGCGCTTCAACGCCGAGCAGACCACGTTCAACGCCTTGACCTCGTCCGAGTCGGGCGGCCTTGAGTTGGAAAAGGACAGCAAGGCGGCGCGCTACCCCAGCTACCGGGTCGATGGTGTGTCGGTGTACGCCCAGCTGGATTGGCATGCCACCGACAACCTGACGTTCTCCGGCGGTGCCCGTCACCAGCAGATGGACGTCGACGTCAGCGACTTCAAGGGCGTACCGGGCGGCAGCAACGATTACCAGGTCAACCTGTTCAACGTAGGCGCCATCTACGACTTCAAGAACGGCCACCAGGTATGGAGCAACTATGGCGAAGGATTCGACCTGCCAGACCCTGCCAAGTACTACGGCAAGCCGGGCCTGAGCGTGGCCGACAACCCGCTGGCTGGCATCAAGAGCCGCCAGGTGGAACTGGGCTGGCGCTATGCCGACCTGGACTGGGATGCCCAGGCGGCGCTGTACTACATCTGGTCGGACAAGATCATCAACGTCGATTCGCAAACGCTGACGATCAACGTGCAAGAGCAGAAGAGCCGCGACTTCGGCTTTGAAGGTGCGCTGACCCGGCACTTCCAGACGGGCTGGGAGGCGGGCGGTACCCTGCACCTGACCCGCTCCGAGGAAGAGGCTGCCGACGGCGGCTGGAACAAGCGTGATGCCCGCTATGCATCCTTGTCCAAAGCCACTGCATTCGTTGGCTGGAAGGGCGATGGCCGCAGTGCGCGGCTGCAGGCCAACCATGCGTTCAGCCTGAAAGACGATGCCGACCACGAGATCGACGGTTACACCACCTTCGACCTGCTGGGCAGCCAGGACACCGGCTTCGGCACCTTCAGCGCCGGCATCCAGAACCTGCTGGACAAGCAGTACAGCACGGTCTGGGGCCAACGCGCGACGCTGTTCTATTCGCCGACTTACGGCCCGGCGTACCTGTATGACTACCAGGGGCGCGGGCGTACCTACACCCTGACCTGGAGCATGGCTTACTAACCCTTCTCCAAGGCGTGCCCGGCCCCTTGTAGGAGCGGCCTTGTGTCGCGATAGGGCCGCAAAGCGGCCCCGGCAAACTATGCGGCGAAGCTGAAATCGTGGGGGCGCTTCGCACCCCATCGCGACACAAGGCCGCTCCTACAGGTAAAGCGCTGCCCTCAGGCCCAGTGAAAATCTTGTGGGAGCGGGTTCACCCGCGAAGAGGCCGGTTCAGGTAAACGCTACGAGCAAATCCTCGGCAAACGCCTGCTGCGCTTCACCCGTCACCTGTGCCCGATGCCGGGCCAGGGTAAATGGCACCACAAAATCCAGCCCCGGGTCCAACGCCCACAACAACCCCTCGGCCTCCCAGGCCTGCGCGCAGTGGCAGGGCAGGTAACCCATATGCCGCCCCGACAGAATGAACGTCAGCACGCTCTCGATCTGCTCCGCTACCGCCATGCTGCGCCGGCTCTGGAACGGCTCGCCGCCTTTGAGAAACCGGTAGGGATGGCGCACCTGGTCCATCTCCAGCAACCGCTCAAGCTCAACACCCGATTCGCCGAACAGCACATGCCCCTTGCCGCAATACAGCCGTTGCCGCTCCTGGAACAATGGCTGGTAATCAAAGGCCGCCTGCTTGCCGGAGAAGTAGCTGATGGCGTAATCCAGCCGCTGCTCCAGCAACAACCGCTCCAGCTCTGCCGGCGGTGCACTGATCAGCTCCAGCTGCACTGATTCCTCCCGTGTGCGGAACGCCGTGATGGCCGCCGCCAGTTTCAGGCTCACTGCCTTGTCCTGGTTTTCTGCCATGCCGATGCGCACGGTCCCCAGCAACCGCCCGGCAACGCCGTTGGCCTGCTGGCGAAACTGCTCGATGCTCAGCAGCAGCCCACGCGCTGCCTCCAGTAGCAACGCGCCTTTCTCCGTCAGGTGAAAGCCACCCTTGCCTCGGCTGCACAGGCGGTAGCCCAGGCGTGTTTCCAGCTGCGCCATGCGCTGGCTGATGGTGGGCTGGCTCAGGCCCAGCACGCCTTGCGCGGCGCTGAAGCCCCCGGCCTCGACTACAGTGACGAACAGCCGCAGCAGGTGCAGGTCGGGGTCGTGCACTTGTCCGAGCATTACATTGCTCCTGATGAATGTCAGCTTTGCAAAGTTGTCATTCCTGCAATGTAACCCGGCTGGCATGCTCGCGGCATCCACCCATTTGCCGAGGTGTCCGTCATGCGTCGATCGTTGTGCCTGTTGTCCCTGGTCCTGGCCCTGCCGCTGCAGGCCGAAGAAAAGGTCGTCAACCTCTACAGCTGGGCGGACTACGTCGCCCCGCAAACCCTCCAGCGCTTCGAACAGGAAACCGGCTACAAGGTGCGCTACGACACCTTCGACACCACCGAAGTGCTGGAGACCAAGCTGCTCACCGGTGGCAGTGGTTACGATGTGGTGGTGCCATCGTCGACCGTGCTGGCCCGGGCGCTCAAGGCCAATGCCCTGCAAGCGCTCGACCCCCAGGCCATGCCCGGCTACAGCAACCTCGACAAGGACCTGCTGGCCAAGCTGGCCGAGGCCGACCCCGGCAACCGCCATGCCGTGCCGTACACCTGGGGTACGCTGGGCCTTGGGGTGAATGTGCAGGCCGTGCGCCAGCGCCTGGGCGACGTGCCGCTGGACAGCCTCGACCTGCTGTTCAAGCCCGAATACGCCAGCCGGTTGAAGGACTGTGGCATCGCCATGCCCGATTCGCCGCAGGAGGTGATCGGCGTGGCCCTGAACTACCTGGGCAAGGACCCGTACAGCCAGGACAAGGATGACCTGGCCGCCGCGCAGCAGCTGCTGAGCCAGCTGCAACCCTCGATCAGCTACGTCGCCAATGGCCGGCAGATCAGCGACCTGGCCAACGGTAGCGTGTGCCTGGCGCTGACCTACAACGGCGATGCCGCGATGGCGGCCGACCAGGCCCGCCGCGCCGGCAAGCCGTTCGAGCTGATCTACCGCATCCCGCGTGAAGGCACGCTGGTGTGGCAGGACAACCTGGTCATCCCCAAGGACGCCCCGCACCCCGAGGCCGCGCGGGCGTTCATCGCATTCATGCTCAAGCCCGAGTCGGTGGCTGCGCTGACCAACACATTGTTCTTCGCCAACGCCAACCAGGCTGCCACACCGTTGGTGGACGAGGCGGTGCGCAACGACCCGGACATCTATCCGCCTGCCGAAGTGCGTCAGCGCCTGTTCGCCGACCGCAGCATGGCCCTGGCCGACCTGCGCCAGCGCAACCGCCTGTGGACGGCCTTCCGCAGCCGCCAGTGACTGATAACAACCAAGGAGCCCGACCGTGGAGCAAGCCGCAAGCAACGACCAGGCGATGACCCGCGACAGCCTGTATGGCACTGCCGCAGAAAGTACCTACGCCGGCATTACCAGTTTCTCCCGCCGCCGCTACAGCCGCGATTTGCGCGGTGTGGATGTGGTGGTCAGTGGAGTGCCGTTCGATACCGCCACCAGCAACCGCCCAGGGGCGCGTTTCGGCCCACGGGCGATTCGCGCCGCCTCGGTGCAACAGGCCTGGGCCCGGCACTGGCCGTGGGCGTTCGACCCGTTCGACCACCTGGCCGTGATCGACTATGGCGACTGCGCTTTCGACAATGGCACGCCGCAGTCGGTGCCAGACAGTATCGAGGCCCATGCCGCGCATATCCTTGAAGCAGGCTGCGCCATGCTTACCCTGGGCGGCGACCACTTCATCAGCTACCCGCTGCTCAAGGCCCACGCCCGCCGGCATGGCCCGCTGGCGCTGATCCACTTCGATGCCCACAGCGACACCTGGCCGGACCAGGAGGGCAAGCGTATCGACCATGGCACCATGTTCTGGCATGCCGCCCGTGAGGGCTTGGTGGACCCTGCCTGCTCGGTGCAGATCGGCCTGCGCACCACCAATGACGACAGCCAGGGCTTTGCCATCGTTGACGCCCGCCAAGTGCACCGTCAGGGCACCGAGGCGGTGATTGCGGCGATTCGCCAGCGCGTGGGCGAGCGGCCGGTGTACCTGACCTTCGATATCGACTGCCTCGACCCGGCCTATGCGCCTGGCACCGGTACCCCGGTGTGTGGCGGGTTGAGCACGGTGCAGGCGCTGGAAATTCTGGGCGGGCTGCGCGGTATCAACTTGGTGGGCATGGACCTGGTGGAGGTGGCACCGGCATATGACCATGCCGACATCACGGCGCTGGCGGGGGCGACTTTGGCGATGGAGATGCTGTGCCTGTATGCGGCGCGGCACAAGGTAGACAAGGGCCAGTGATCCGGGGCCGCTTTGCGGCCCATTCGCAGCACAAGGCTGCTCCTACAGGGCCTTGCGTCGCAATGGACTGCAAAGCAGCCCCACGAGCACATACTGAAACATCAGGAATCATCTCCGCCCAAATTCACACTTTTGTCTCGAACCCCTCGCGCCTTAGGCTATCAAACCCACCAGGCGCGGCATTTTCGTACAGGAGGTGAAGCATGAACCCGACATTGCCCATCCTGGCCCTTGGCCTGGCCTTGTGGCTGCCTGGGCACGCTGCCCCGCAACAGCCTTTGCAGCTTGCCGCTGGCAACAACAACCCCTACAACAGCCCGATCCAGCGCGCCAACCCCAACAGCCGTCAGGGCAGCATGCCGGCAACGCCCCCGGTGCGCGGCCCGTCCACCGACCCGTACCAGCGCACGCCCAGCCTGGACAACCGCGGCATCGGCAACGGCGACAACCTGCGTCGGCAGCAACAAACCCCAAACCTGGAACCGACCCGGCCGCCCCGCGACAGCACGCGTGCGCCGTGAGCCCATACGAAAGGAATCCTGCATGCCCAGAGCAACCTGGCTAGCCACCCTGACTGCCGCTGCACTCATGCCCCTGCTGGCGCAGGCGGCGGCAGAGCAACAGTTTCGCAGCGAAGAAGGCACGTTGACCGTCAGCACCCTGGCGGACGGCTTGCGCAACCCTTGGGCCCTGGCGTTTCTGCCGGGCGGCAAGGACATGCTGGTAACCGAGCGCGCTGGCAACCTGCGGGTGGTCAACGCTGAAGGCAAGGTCGGCCCGCCGATCAGTGGCGTGCCCAAGGTGTGGGCCGAGGGCCAGGGCGGCCTGCTGGATGTGGTGCTGTCGCCGGCGTTCGACAAGGACCGTACCGTGTACCTGTCCTTCGCAGAGGAGGGCAGTGACGGCAAGGCCGGCACCGCCGTCGGCCGTGGCCAGTTGTCCGAAGACCGCGCCCGGCTGGATAACTTCAGCGTGATCTTCCGCCAGCAACCCAAGCTGTCGGTGGGCAACCACTTCGGCTCGCGCCTGGTATTTGACCGCGACGGCTACCTGTTCATCGCCTTGGGCGAGAACAACCAGCGCCCCACGGCCCAGGACCTGGACAAGCTGCAAGGCAAGATCGTGCGCATCTTGCCCGATGGCGAAGTGCCCAAGGACAACCCCTTCGTCGGCAAGGACAACGTGCGGCCGGAGATCTGGTCGTTCGGCCACCGCAACCAGCAAGGTGCCGCGCTCAACCCCTGGACCGGCAAGCTGTGGACCCACGAACACGGCCCGCGCGGTGGTGACGAAATCAACATCCCCGAGCCCGGCAAGAACTACGGCTGGCCGGTTGCGACCCATGGCATCAACTACTCGCTGCTGCCGATTCCCGAGGCCAAGGGCAAGCATGTGGACGGCATGGTCGACCCGCACCATGTGTGGGAGAAGTCGCCGGGCATCAGCGGCATGGCGTTCTACGACAGCCCGACATTCAAGGCCTGGGACCACAACCTGTTCATTGGTGCGTTGGCGACGCAGGAGCTGATCCGCTTGCAGCTGAAGGGCGACAAGGTGGTGCATGAGGAACGATTGCTGGGTGACTTGAAGGCGCGTATCCGCGATGTACGGGTTGGGCCGGATGGCTACATCTATGTGCTGACCGATGACAAGGACGGCGCATTGCTGAAGGTAGGCCTGGCCGACTGACGCGGTCCCTGTAGGAGCGGCCTTGCGTCGCGATGGGCCGCGCAGCGGCCCCAAGATTTCAGCATTGCTGCATAGATTGTTGGGGCCGCTCTGCGGCCCATCGCGACGCAAGGCCGCTCCTACAGGCACCTGTGTAGAATGCGGCCATGGCCATCACTCCCCAATCCCTTTACCAGCAAGCCCTGAGCACTCAGGGTTACGCTGACGACCCTGCCCAGGCCAGCGCCGTGGATGCCTTGCAGGCCTGCTTCCTGGCTGTCGAGCAGCGCCGCCCCACCCAGGGCATCTACCTCTGGGGCCCGGTCGGGCGGGGCAAGACCTGGCTGATGGACCAGTTCCACCGCTGCCTATGCATACCCAGTCGGCGTCAGCACTTCCATCACTTCATGGCCTGGGTCCACCAGCGCCTGTTCCAGCTCAATGGCACCGCCGACCCGCTGCTGGCGTTGGCCCGGGAGCTGGCCGGGCAGATCCGCGTGCTGTGCTTCGACGAACTGTTCGTCAACGACATTGGCGACGCCATTATCCTCGGTCGCCTGTTCCAGGTGCTGTTCGATCAGGGCGTGGTGGTAGTCGCCACCTCCAACCAGCCACCCGAACAGCTCTACCGCGATGGCTTCAACCGCGAGCGGTTCCTGCCGGCCATCGCCGCGATCCAGCGGCACATGCAGGTACTGCCGGTGGCAGGCGAGCAGGACCACCGGCTGCACCCGGGCGTCGAACGGCAGCGCTACTGGGTCGCGCAAGCAGGGCAGGTCAGCCCGCTGGGCGAGGTGCTCCGCCAGCTAAGCCCGGACACTGCAGGCAACGTTCAGCCCTTGGCTATTGGCTCCAGGCAGGTGCAGGTTGTGCGGCGCAGTGAGCAGGCTATCTGGTGCCGCTTTACCGACCTGTGCGAACAACCGCTGGCAGCCATGGAGTTCATGGCGCTTTGCGACCGTTTTCCGGCCATCCTGGTGTCGGGTATTCCGGCGCTGGGCGGTAAGCAGCAGGCCGGTCGCATTGCCCGTGGCACTGAAGATGGTGCGGCGCGGGTGGTGGCAGGCGACCGCGAACTGCCGGCGCTGTCGCCCAAGGACGATGCGGTACGCCGCTTTATCGCCCTGGTCGATGAGTGCTACGACCGCCGTGTGGCACTGTACCTCGAGGCCGAGGTGCCGCTGGAAGAGCTGTATACGCAGGGGTATCTGGCATTCCCGTACCAGCGGACCTTGAGCCGGTTGCGGGAGATGCAACTACAGCGGTTTGGCTGAAGAGTGCTGGGGGCCGCTTTGCGGCCCATCGCGACGCAAGGCCGCTCCCACAGGTGCTGAGCAGGTCTCGGGCCCCCGCTTCACTTGGCCAGCCACTCGACCAGTGTGCGGTTGAACCGCACGGGTTCTTCGATCTGCGGCGCATGCCCCATGCCTTCGAAGGTGATCAGTTCACCTTTGGGGATCAGCTTGGCCACCTGCGGGCCAAGCACTTCATACTTGCCCAGCTTCGCCTTTACCTCCGGCGGTGCGATATCGCTGCCAATGGCCGTGGTGTCCTTGTCGCCGATCAGCAGCAAGGTCGGCATTTGCAGGTCCTTGAACTCGTGGTACACCGGTTGGGTGAAAATCATGTCGTAGATCAGCGCCGAGTTCCACGCCACCGCTTCATGCCCCGGCCCCTTGTTCAGGCCCGCCAGCATCTGTACCCAGCGCTCGTACTCCGGCTTCCAGCGCCCGGCGTAGTAGGTCTTGCGCTCATACTCGCGCACCCCCTCGGCATCCAGCTTGAGCTCGCGGGCATACCACTGGTCCACCGTACGATAGGGCACGCCCAGGGCTTTCCAGTCTTCCAGGCCAATCGGGTTGACCATGGCCAGGCGTTCCACCTGCTGCGGGTACATCAGCGCATAGCGGGTGGCGAGCATGCCGCCCGTGGAATGCCCTAGCACGATGGCTTGCCTGATACCCAGCTGTTCGAGCAAGGCATGGGTGTTGCCCGCCAACTGCTGGAAGCTGTACTGGTAATGCGCGGGCTTGCTGGAAGTGCAGAAGCCGACCTGGTCGGGGGCGATGACCCGGTAACCGGCCTTGCTCAGCGCGTCGATGGTGGTTTCCCAGGTGGCGGCGCAGAAGTTCTTGCCGTGCATCAGCACCACGCTGTGGCCGTTGGCCTGGCCTTGTGCGGGGACGTCCATGTAGCCCATCTGCAGGGCCTGACCCTGGGACTTGAAGTCAAAGTGCTTGAGCGGGTGCGGGTAGCTGAAGCCTTCGAGCTGGGGGCCGTAGGTAGGTGGCTCGGCGGCGATGGCCGGGCTGCCGACAAGGCAGGCCAGGGCCAGGGCGGTTGCGCGCAGCATGGGGGCACTCCGTGTAGGGCCGTGTAGGAATAGGCGACTTTAGCAGCCAGGCGTGCGACGGGAACGTGAAAGGTGTTACCAGGCGTGAAACCAGCCCAGGGTAATCATCACCAGCACTGCATAGCGGCCTGCCTTGGCAATTGTCACCAGCAGCAGGAAGTGCCAGAACGGCTCGCGCATGATGCCCGCGATCAAGGTCAGCGGGTCGCCGACCACCGGCATCCAGCTGAGCAGCAACGACCACTGCCCCCAGCGCTGGTAACGCTGCTGCGCGCGCTCCAGCTGGGCAGCGCTGAACGGGAACCAGCGCTTGCCGCGCAGGTGCTCGACGGCGCGGCCCAGCAGCCAGTTCACGACCGAACCCAGCACATTGCCCAGGGTGGCCACCAGCAGCAGGGTTGCCCAGGCCTCGGGCTGGCGCAGCAAAAGGCCGACCAGCACGGCCTCCGATTGCAGCGGCAGCAAGGTGGCGGCGCCAAAGGCGCTGAGGAACAGCGCCCACAGGCTGAGCATCAGTAGTTGGCTACAACGGTGTCCTGGCCATCCTGGGTGACGCCGATGACCTGGTAGGCATCCTTGTGGTCGCCCATTTCCATGCCGGGCGAGCCCATGGGCATGCCCGGCACGGCCAGGCCCTTGAGGTCGCTGCGCTTGGCCAGCAGGCGCACTTGCTCGGCCGGCACATGGCCTTCGACGAACTTGCCGTCGATCACCCCGGTGTGGCATGAGGCCAGGCGCGGCGCCACGCCCAAGCGCTGCTTGACCGCGCTCATGTTCGGCTCGACGTGGTCGTTGACGGCGAAACCGTTGTCACGCAGGTGGCTGATCCAGGCCTTGCAGCAGCCGCAGTTGGGGTCGCGGTAGACGTCGATGGTCTCGGCGGCCTGGGCCAGGCCGGTGATGGCCAGCAGGCCCAGGGGCAGTAGGTGTTTGCGCAGCATGGTGGAGCACTCCTTTAGAAACGCAGGCGGACACCGGCAACCAGGCGGGTCTGGCCCAGGTCTTCGCCGTCTTCGCGGGCCTGGTCGGCACGCTTGCCGTGCAGGCGGTTGAAACTGACCCCGACATAGGGGGCGAAGCCACGGGTGATCTCGTAGCGCAGGCGCAGGCCCACCTCGCTGTCGGCCAGCCCTGCGCCTTGCTCGCGCCTGGCGTCGTTGCGGCCGTAGAGGTTGGCTTCCAGGTTAGGTTCCAGTATCCAGCGGTTGGTCAGCAGCATAGCGTAAGCAGCTTCCACGCGCAGCGCGGTCTGTTGCCGCTCGCCGGCGTAGACGGTGGCTTGCAGCTCCAGGCCATACAGCGGCGTGCCTTGAATGCCGAAGCCGGCCCAGGTCTGGCCGGTGGCGGGCTTGAAGTCCTGGCGCACGCCGGCCACCAGCTCCCACCACGGGCTCACGGCATGGCCCCACAGCGCCTGCAGTTCAGCCTTGTGCGTCTTGCCCTGCTCGCGCTCGCCTTCCGTGCGCAGCCACAGGCGGTCGATATCGCCGCCGACCCAGGCCGTGGCGTTCCAGTTCAGGGCACTGCTGCTCTCGAAGTTCTGGTATTCGAGCTTGTCGACGATCACGGCCCCGTTCAGCGCCCGGTCGTGTACCTGGTGCCCTGGCAGTGGCGGGAAGGCGGCGCGGCGGTCGGCGTCGGTGATTGCAGGCAGGGGCGTGCGCGGCGGGCTGGGCGTAGCCGGGCCATGGCCCATGCTTTCATGGTTCATCTGGCCATGGTTCATGTGCTCCATGCCAGCGGCCAGCACACGTTCACTGGCGAACAGCGTCAGCAGGGCCACGCCTGCCACGACGCTGCGGTTGCGGGTGTCATTCATCGACGCGTACCTCGCGGAACATGCCGGTCTCCATGTGATAGAGCAGGTGGCAGTGGTAGGCCCAGCGGCCAAGGGCGTCGGCAGTCACCCGGTAGGAGCGTCGGCTGCCGGGCGGGATGTCGACGGTGTGCTTGCGCACCAGAAACTGGCCGTGCTCGTCTTCCAGGTCGCTCCACATGCCGTGCAGGTGAATGGGGTGGGTCATCATGGTGTCGTTGACCAAGGTGATGCGCACCCGCTCGCCGTAGGTCAGGCGCAACGGCTCGGCATCGCTGAACTTGACGCCGTCGAACGACCAGGCGAAACGCTCCATGTGGCCGGTCAGGTGCAGCTCGATGTCGCGCGATGGCGCGCGGCCGTCCGGGTCGGGGTAGGGGCTGCGCAGGTCGGCGTAGGTCAGCACGCGGCGGCCATTGTTGCGCAGGCCTATGCCGGGGTCGGCCAGGTTGGCGCGCGGTGCCATGGTCTGCATGTCCACCAGCGGGTTGCCGGTTTCGCTGGCCGGGTGTTGCTGCATGGCCGGCATGGCAGCGTGGTCCATGCCGGCCATGTTGCTGTGGTCCATGCCCGCCATGGCGCCCATGCCGCCGTGCCCCATGTCGTCCATGCTCAGCACCGGGCGCGGGTCGGGCGCAGGTACCGGGGCCTGCAGCCCGGCGGCGCGGGCCAGGGTGCCGCGGGCGAAGCCGGTACGGTCCATGCTCTGGGCAAACAGGGTGTAGGCCGGTTGGTCGCCCACGGTCACCAGCACGTCATAGGTTTCGGCCACGGCAATGCGCAGCTCATCCACGGTCACCGGCTTCACCGGCAAGCCGTCGGCGGCGATCACCGTCAGCTTCAGCCCGGGGATACGGAAATCGAAATAGGTCATGGCCGAGGCGTTGATCAGCCGCAGACGCACGGTTTCGCCCGGCTGGCCCAGGCAGGTGAAGTTGCCCTCCGGCGGCTGGCCGTTGAGCAGGTAGGTGTAGGTGGCGGCGCTGATATCGGCGAGGTCGGTAGGGCTCATGCGCATGCGCGCCCAGGCCGTGCGCTCGGCGACGGTGGGGCTCCAGCCGTTGTCGGCCACGTCGTCGATGAAGTCGCCGACCGTGCGCTTGTGGTAGTTGTACGCGTCGGACTGTTTCTTCAGGGTGGCCATCAGCTGTTCCGGCGCGTGGTCCGACCAGTCGCTGAACAGCAGCACGTGGTCGCGCTGGTAGCGATGCGGTTCGGGTTCGCGTGGCTCGATCACGATGGCCCCGTACACCCCGGCCTGTTCCTGCAGCCCAGAGTGGCTGTGGTACCAGTAGGTACCGCTCTGGCGCAGGGTGAACTGGTACAGGTAGTCGCCGCCGGGTTCGATGCCGGCGAAGCTCAGGCCTGGTACGCCGTCCATGTTGGCGGGCAGGAGGATGCCGTGCCAGTGGATCGAGGTGTCCTGGGCCAGGCGGTTGCGCACGCGCAGGGTCACGGTATCGCCTTCGCGCCAGCGCAGCAACGGGCCTGGCAGGCTGTTGTTGAGGGTGAGTGCGGTGCGCGGGCGGCCGGTGATATTGACCGGGGTCTGGCCGATGAACAGCTCGAAGTGCTGGCCGGCCAGGTCCTGGCCTTCGGCGGCCTGGGCCAGCGGGCGCCACAGCCCCAGGCCCGCCAGTGTGCTGGCGGCGCCCAGGCCTTTGACAAAGGTACGGCGGGTGGGGTTGCGCAACATGGCGTGGCCTCTGTGGGGGAGCCACGATGTTGGCTGAAGGCGCCTGTCAGGCAGCTGAGGCGCACATTACAGCATTGTCAGCTTGCCACCTCGTCGCCGCGCAGGTCGCGCATCAGCAGGGCGTGGTCCAGTGCGACCTGTTCCGGGATGGGCAGGTACACCACATGGCCGTCGCCTGGCGCCACGTCGATGGCCTGCTGCTGGCGGTTGCACAGGCGGTGCAGGTCGAAGTGGTAGTTGCCACGCGGGGTCATCAGCTCCAGGTGGTCACCCACGGCAAAGCGGTTCTTCACCTTGACCTCGGCCAGGCCTTCGACCCGCACGCCGGTCAGTTCACCGACGAACTGCTGGCGCTCCGAGACCGAGTTGCCGCGTTGGTAGTTCTGGTATTCATCGTGCACGTGGCGGCGCAGGAAGCCTTCGGTGTAGCCGCGTTGCGCGAGGGATTCGAGGTTGCCCATCAAGGCGCGGTCGAACGGCCGCCCGGCCACGGCGTCGTCGATCGCCTGGCGGTACGACTGTACGGCGCGGGCGCAATAGAAGTGCGACTTGGTGCGGCCTTCGATCTTCAGCGAATGCACGCCCATGCCGGCCAGGCGCTCGACGTGCTGGATGGCGCGCAGGTCCTTGGCGTTCATGATGTAGGTGCCGTGTTCATCTTCGAACGCCGGCATTTCGGTGCCTGGGCGGTTGCTTTCCTGCAGCAGGAAAACCTGCTCGGTAGGGGCGCCCAGGCCAAGGGTGGGCTGCACTTCGCGCACGATATCGCCGGTGGCGTTCTCGGTGGCCGGCGTGGCGTTGTACTTCCAGCGGCAGGCGTTGGTGCAGCTACCCTGGTTGGCGTCACGCTTGTTGAGGTAGCCCGACAGCAGGCAACGGCCGGAATAGGCCATGCACAGCGCGCCGTGGACGAACACCTCCAGCTCCATGCCCGGTACCTGCTGGCGGATTTCCTCGATCTCTTCCAGGGACAGCTCGCGCGACAGGATTACCCGGCTCAGGCCCAACTGCTGCCAGAACTGCACGCTGGCCCAGTTGACCGTGTTGGCCTGCACCGACAAGTGCACCGGCATCTGCGGGAAGTGCTGGCGTACCAGCATGATCAGGCCGGGGTCGGACATGATCAGCGCGTCCGGCGCCATGTCGATGACCGGTGCCAGGTCCTTGAGAAAGGTCTTGAGCTTGGCGTTGTGCGGGGCGATGTTGACCACTACGTAGAAGCGCTTGCCCAGGGCATGCGCCTCCTGGATGCCCAG
Organism: Pseudomonas putida S13.1.2; assembly: GCF_000498395.2. Classification (NCBI taxonomy): domain Bacteria; kingdom Pseudomonadati; phylum Pseudomonadota; class Gammaproteobacteria; order Pseudomonadales; family Pseudomonadaceae; genus Pseudomonas; species Pseudomonas putida. The sequence goes on along the minus strand of NZ_CP010979.1, from coordinate 3,043,111 downwards.
CGCCAGGTTGGCGTGGTCGAATTCGTTGTTGCGCACCCGCAGGCTGTAGCGCGGCTGGCCGGCGTAGACCGCGTCGGCGCCGTAGGCAAAGGCGTAGCGCATGGTCTTGAGGGTGCCGGCGGGGGCCAGCAGTTCGGGCTTGGCGGTAGGGTTCATGTGCGCACCGGGGCAAAAAGGCCGGGATGCTAGGGGCGATGGACAAGGCGCGTATTGATTTGCGTCAAGTGAGCGCGGCACTTTTGCCCGAGTGCCATGCACTAATCTCTCACAAGCCAAGAGAGGAACTGCAATGAACGAAACCGCGTTACAGAACAAAGCCCTGGCAGTACTCCTGGCGCTGGTGACCATTGCCTTCTTCTGGATCCTGTTGCCGTATTACGGCGCAATCTTCTGGGCGGTGATCCTCGGCATCCTGTTCGCCCCGCTGCAGCGCCACCTGCTGATCCGCTTCGGGCGGCGACGCAACCTGGCCGCGGCCACGACCACGCTGGTGTGCCTGCTGGTGGCGATCCTGCCGGTGATCATCACCAGCGCGCTGCTGGTCCAGGAGGGCGCCACGCTGTACCAGCGCATCGAAAGCGGGCAACTGGACATTGCCGGTTACGTCGAGCACGGCAAGGACCTGCTCCCGCCATTCGCCCAGCATGGCCTGGACAACATGGGCATGGGCAACCTCGACGGGTTGCGTGACAAGATCACCAAGTGGGCAACCCAAGGTAGCCAGGTATTGGCCAGCCAGGCGTTCAGCTTTGGTCAAGGCACGTTCGAGTTCGTGGTCAGCTTTGGCATCATGATGTACCTGCTGTTCTTCTTTCTGCGCGACGGCCCGGAAGTGGCCCGCCGGGTGAGGCAGGCCGTACCGCTGCCCGAGCACCAGAAGCGCCGTTTGCAGCTGAAGTTCAACCGTGTGGTGCGGGCGACGGTGAAAGGCAACGTATTGGTGGCCATTACCCAAGGGGCGCTGGGCGGGTTCATTTTCTGGGTGCTGGATATCCCCAGCGCACTGGTGTGGGCGGTGCTGATGGCGTTTCTGTCGCTACTGCCGGCGGTGGGTGCGGGCATCGTCTGGGCGCCGGTGGCCGCGTATTTCCTGCTGACCGGGGCGATACTGCCGGGGATTATCCTGACCGCGTTCGGGGTGCTGGTGATTGGCCTGGTGGATAACGTGCTGCGGCCGATTCTGGTGGGCAAGGATACGCGCATGCCGGACTACCTGATCCTGGTGTCGACGCTGGGTGGGCTGGCAGTATTCGGGCTCAACGGCTTTGTGATCGGGCCATTGATCGCGGCGCTGTTCGTGTCCAGCTGGGCGATCTTTGCGGCGACCAAGCCGCAGGTGCAATTGCCACAGTAGGGGTTTACCAACGCGACAGGGTTGGGTTCAATGCCGTCACAGTCGCCGCCATGGACAACAGTCAGATCGACAAGCCCAGCTACACCTACCAGGCGGTCTACCGCTACTTGCTCGACAGGATCGAGGCAGCGCCCTGCGATGTGGAGCAGCGCTTGCCGTCGCTGCGCGAGCTGGCCCAGCGCCTGAGCGTTTCGGTATCCAGTACCAAGTACGCCTATGCGCTGCTGGAAGACGAAGGGCGGGTGTATGCGCGGCCCAAGCAGGGCTACTTCAGCCGAACCCGCGCGCCCGCCATGCGTGGCCAGCATTCACCGAGCCTGCTCGACACAGTTTTCGCCAGCGCCCGTCAGCCGGGCATGCTGGCCCTGGGCAGTGATGCGCCGGCCATGTTGCTGTCGCTGCAACAGCCGTTACTGATGATCGAGCGCGAACTGGCGCGCCAATACCCGCACTCGTTGGCACCGTTGTTCCAGCCGTTCGGTGAGCCCGAGTTGCGCAGCGTGCTGGCCGACCGCTACACCCGCTCGGCCCAGCATTACTGGAGCGCCGATCAGGTATTCATCGGCGCGGACCTGCGCAGCATCCTCGATTTATCGTTACGCGCGCTCGACCTGGAGGGCCAGGTGGCGCTGGTGGAGTCGCCCTGCAACTGGGCGGTGCTGAGGCAGTTGCAGGCTGCACGCATGATCATCATCGAAGTGCCATTGGGTGATGACGGGCGTTTCGACCTGCAGCAGTTTCACCGGCTGCTGTGCGATCAGCCGGTGCGCCTGGCAGTGCTGTCGTCAGCGGCCAACGTGCCGCAAGGTGGCTTGATGCCCGCAGCGGACAAACAGCAGATTTGCCGCTGGCTGGCCGAGGACGCGGTGTGGCTGTTTGAAAACGATGGCTACGGCCAGTTGTGTTTCGACGGGTCAGCGCCACGCTACCGGGACTTCGCCGACCCTGACCGGCTACTGGTGTTTTCGACCTTCGACAAGCTGATCGGTGCAGAGGCGCCCTTTGGCTACCTGCTCTGCCGGCAACATACCGAGCGGTTGCAGCAGCTGTTTATGGAACGTGCTTTTCGCTTGTCACCGATTCGCCAAAAGGCCATCGCCAAGCTGTTCACCTCGCGCCGGGTCGAGCTGCATGTACAGCGCTTGCGGCCCATGCTGCGCCAACGCCTGCAGCAGATGAAGGCGCTACTGGACGTCTACGGCCAGGGCTGCCTGCGCATCACCGAGCCCCAAGGCGGGGCCAGCCTGTGGTTGCAGGCGACCCGGCCGATAGATATGCGCCGGGTCTTCGAGCGGTTGCTGGCGCAGCGCATCGTCATCGCCCCCGGGGAGCTCTTCAGCCAGTGTGGCCTATGGCGCAGCCACCTGCGGCTGTGCTGCACAGTGGACTGGAGCAAGAATATCGCCTCCGCGCTGCAATGCCTGGTCGAGGCGATTCAGGCCGAAGCTCAAGCCCCGTAGCAGTGGTGCAGGGCAGGGAACGCCCCGTCGCGCACTTCGTCTGCATAGCGGGCGCAGGCCTCACGGATCACCTGGCCGACGTCGGCATACTGCTTGACGAAGCGTGGCACGTGGTCCCCCCCCAGCCCCAGCAGGTCTTCGGTGACCAGCACCTGGCCATCGCAGGCGGGTGAGGCGCCAATGCCAATGGTCGGTTTGTCGCTGGCCTGGGTGATGGCGCGGGCCACGGGCTCTGCCACGCCTTCCAGCAACAGGCTGAAAGCCCCGGCGTGCAGGTTGGCCTGCGCATCGGCCCGCAGCGCTGCCGCGCTGTCCGGGCTTAGCCCCTGGGCCTTGTAGCCGCCCATGGCATTGACGAACTGCGGCATCAGGCCGATGTGCGCCATGATCGGGATACCCCGTGCGACCAGGAATTCGACGGTGCTCGCCAATGCCTGATTGGCCTCCAGCTTGAGCGCGTCGCAGCCGGTGCTGGCCAATACCTGGGCGCAGTTGCGAAAGGCTTGTTCGTGGGATTCCTGGTAGCTGCCAAACGGCATGTCGGCGATCACGCAGGCCAGGCGGGTGCTGTCGACCACGGCGCGGGTATGGGCGATGGTCTCGTCCAGGCGCATGCCCAGGGTGGACGGGCGGCCGTAGCCGACCATGGCCGTGGAATCGCCGACCAGGATGAAGTCGACCAGCGGGTCGATCACCCGGGCGATGGAGCTTGAGTAGGCGGTGAGCGATACGATCTTCTGCCGGCCTTTCATGGCTACCAGTTGCGGGACGGTAAGGCGGCTGGTGCGGGTGTGTGTGCTCATTGGGGGCTGGGCATCTCAGGACTGGGATGGCCCATTGTTGGGAACTTGCAGCGGCAACTCAATGTACAGATCCAGGCTGAAAAGCGACCCAGATTACCTGCTTGATCCGCCCGGCTTTGTAGTCTTGTGGGGGCGCGGCCTTGTGTCGCGATCGGGCCGCAGAGCGGCCCCTCGGATTTAGCAAAAAGGGCTGGATTGCCGGGGCTGCTGCGCAGCCCGATCGCGACACAAGGCCGCTCCTACAGGCCTTGCGCACGGCTTCAGAAGGCTTGTGGCATCTCGCCTTTGGCCAGGCGCCGGTTGATGTCGGCGATCACTTCAGGCAGTTCGTTGATGGTATCGATCAGGTAGTGCGGGCGCGAGCTGGCAAACAGTGCGTGGATGCGCGTGCGCTCGCTTTCCAGCTTCTCCGCGCTCAGCGCCCGGAAGCCTTCCCAGGTCAGCCCCAGCGCGTTGCCCGAGCACACCAGTGCCACGGTCCACATGCCGGCACGGCGGCCTTCGAGAATGCCCGGCACGGTGTCGTCGACCTTCACGCAGGCCGCCACATCGTCAATGCCCAGTGCAATCACGTTGGCCAGGGCCTGGGCCGGCCATGGTCGGCCGTTAGGGGTTTCGTCGGTGGCCACCACGTGGTCGGCCACGTAACCGTTCTGCGCCGCCAGTTCTACCACCTTGTCCATCACCACCTTCGGGTAGCCCGAGCACGAGCCGATCTTCAGGCCGTCCTGGCGCAGCCCGGTAAGGGTGTCCAGCGCACCGGGGATCAGTGCCGAGTGCACGGCGATCTTCTCGATCTGCAGCGGCATGAAGCGGTTGTAGATGGCGGTGACGTCATCGTCGGTCGGCGTGCGGCCGAACACCTTGCGGTAGCGCTCGGCGATTTCCGGTACGTCGCACAGGGTACGGATGTGGTCCCACTTGCCCATGCCCATCGGGCCACGGGCTTCCTCGATGGACACTTGCACGTCGAACTCGGCAAAGGCCTCGACAAAGATCTGGGTGGGGGCGAAAGAGCCGAAGTCGACCACGGTGCCGGCCCAGTCGAGGATGGCGGCTTGCAGCTGGGTGGGGTTGCTGTAGTTCATGTGCGCTAATTCCTGAATTCGGGTGGGCAAAGGGTCAGATGTCCAGCACTTCCATTTCCCGCAGTACTTCGGCCACAGCATTCACGGCGGCCTGCATGCCATCGGCACCGACCACGCCAATGCAGCCGACGCGGAAGGTTTCGACCTGGGTCAGCTTGCCCGGGTAGAGGATGAAGCCCTTGGCCTTGACCCGCTCGTAGAAGTCCTTGAACTGGTAGCGAGGATCGTTTGGTGCGTGGAAGGTGACGATGATCGGCGCCTGGATATCGGCTGGCAGGAAGCTGCGCAGGCCGATGGCGGCCATGCCGTCGAGCAGGGTCTTGCAGTTGTCGGCGTAGCGTTGGTGGCGCGCAGGCAGGCCGCCTTCCTCGTTGTATTGCTGCAGTGCTTCGTGCAGGGCCGCGACCACGTGGGTGGGCGGGGTGAAGCGCCACTGGCCGGTCTTGGCCATGTAGGCGTGCTGGTCGTACAGGTCCATGGCCAGCGAGTGGGCATTGCCCTCGGCGGCAGCCAGGGCGGTTTTTTCGGCGAAGACGAAGCCCATGCCGGGTACGCCTTCCAGGCACTTGCCGGAGGCGGCGATCAGCGCTTCGAAGGGGATTTCGCGGGCATCGATCGGCAGCGCGCCGAACGAGCTCATGGCATCGATGATCAGGCGCTTGCCGTGACGTTTGATCACCTGGGCGATCTCGGGCAGCGGGTTGAGGATGCCGGTGCTGGTTTCGCAGTGGATCAGTGCCACGTGGGTCACCGCAGGGTCGGCAGCCAGCAGCCTGTCGACATCAGCGGCAGTGGTGGGCTGGTCTTCGGCGGTTTCGAAGGTGCTGTAGGTGCGGCCCAGCACTTTGCAGATCTTTGCCAGGCGCTGGCCATAAGCGCCATTGATCAGCACCAGGACCTTGCCGTCGCGTGGCACCAGGGTGCCGATGGCCGCTTCCACGGCAAAGGTGCCGCTGCCTTGCAGGGGCACGCAGTGGTGGCTGGCGGTGCCGTCGACAATCGCCAGCAGTTGCTCGCAGACGCTGGCAGTCAGCTGGTTGAAATCACGGTCCCAGGAGCCCCAGTCCACCAGCATGGCTTGGCGGGTGCGGATTGATGTGGTCAGGGGACCGGGGGTCAGCAAGATAGGGGCGTTGCTCATTCCGTTTTTCCTCACAAGCGGTGGAGTGAAACTACGGGACCTAGGTTGCAATTCGGGCTGCTATCAATCAAATTGTTTGTTGTTATCTCAGCTATAAGTCAGGCCGATAAATATGAACTTGTTCCAGCTACGTGCCTTCGACGCCGTGGCCCGTGAGGGCAGCTTTACCCGTGCTGCCGAGCGCCTGTTCATCAGCCAGCCGGCAGTGACCGGGCACATCAAGGCCCTCGAGGAGCACTACCAGATCACCTTGCTGCGGCGCACCGCGCGGCGCGTGGAGTTGACCGAAGAGGGCACGCGGCTGGCGGCCATCACCCGGGCCATGTTCGGCCTGGCTGAGGAGGCGCAGGCCATGCTCGAAGCCAACCGGCAGTTGCTGACCGGGCGCCTGGAAGTGGCTGCCGATGGCCCGCACCGGGTCATGCCCATGCTGGCGCAGTTACGCGAGCGCTACCCCGGCATCACGGTCAATTTGCGGCTGGGTAACGCGCAGGAGACGCTGGCTGCGCTGTTGTCCGAACATGCCGACGTGGCGGTGCTGACCGAGATCGAGCCACGCAAGGGCCTGTACCTGCAGAACCTGTGCGAATCGCGCTTGTGCGCGTTGTTGCCAGCGGGCCATGCCTGGGCTGGCGGCGAAGGTGACTTGCCCCTGGCCGAGCTGCACCAGCAGATCATGGTGCTGCGCGAACCCAGCTCGACTACCCGGCGTACCTTCGACAAGGCCTGTGCTACTGCCGGTGTGCAGCCACGGGTGCTGCTGGAGCTGGACAGCCGTGAGGCGGTCACCGAGGCGGTGGCATCGCAGCTGGGCATCGGTGTGGTGTCGTCCACGGAAGTGGCCAACGACCCCCGGGTGGTGGCGCGACCGCTGGGCGGGCAGGGGCTGGTCAACCAGCACATGGTTGGCTGCCTGGAGCGGCGCCGTGAGTTACGCTTGATCCAGGCATTCCTGGGCCTGGCGGCCAGCCTTTGAGCCGGCCTGAGATGCCGGCATAACCTGATGGACAGCTGATGAGCGAGAAAGACACCATTTCCATGCAACTGGTGCGCGAAGCCTTGTTGCAGACCTGCCCGGCGGGTGAGCCGGATGTGGGGTTGCTGGCCCGCGCCGGTATCGATGCGGGGCAGTTGCAGGCCCCGGATGCACGGGTCAGCGCCGAGGCCTATGCCCGCCTCTGGCGCTTGCTGGCGCGGCGTTGCAACGACGAGTTCTTTGCCATGGACCCGCGCGGCCTGCGCAGCGGCAGCCTGGCGTTCCTGTGCCGGGCGAGCATGGCCCAGCCAACCTTGGGCGAGGGCCTGGAAACCGCGCTGGCGTTTCTTTCGCTGATGCTCGAAGACTTGCAGCCGAGCCTGGTGCGTCAGCAGGGCCTGGCCGAAATCGTCATCAATGAGCCGCGCGATCTCCCACGGCGGGCGTTCACCTATTTCACCTTCTGGATGATCGTGCATGGCGTGGCCTGCTGGCTGGCCGGGCGACGCATCGCCATCCTGGCCATCGAGTTGCGCTGTGCCGAACCACCGTACTGCGACGATTACCGGGTGATGTTTTCGGAGAACCTGCAGTTCGATCGGCCCAGCACCCGCATGATCATCAGCGCAGATTGCCTTGACGTGCCACTGCGCCGCAGCCCCGAGGACCTGCAGCGCTTTTTGGCCGAGGCGCCCGGCAACATCCTGGTCAAGTACCGTGATCCTTCCAGCCTGGCGCGGCGTATCCGCGCCGACCTGCTGCAACTGGACCCGTCGCGTTGGCCCGATGCCGATGCCCTGGCACGAAAACTGTGCCTGTCTTCGTCAACCTTGCGGCGTCGGTTGGCGGAGGAGGGGCAGAGCTACCAGGTGCTCAAGGATAGCGTCCGGCGTGAGCTGGCCATTGCGTGGTTGAGCCAGGTCGAGGCGCCCATGGGGGAAATTGCCGAGCGCCTTGGCTTTGCCGATGGCAGTTCGTTCTACAAGGCGTTTCGCAAGTGGTTCGGCTGCAACCCTGGGCAGTACCGTGCGCTGATCCAGGCCCGGGGCACGGCAGGCTGAAGGGTGGTGATTCCCACTGCCGCTGGCGGTGGTCTGTAGGCAGGTTATCGGTCGTCCCCCACCCAGGAAAGCGACCATGCCACAGACTGATACCGACACCCGCGTGCAAAATGCCGATGCTGAATTCACTGCCGAGCTCCTGCCTGCTTGGCTGAAGAATGCCAGCGGGGTGCAAATCGAGAGCCTGCGCGCCAAGGTCAGGGCTCACCTCGCCAGCCAAAGGCAGTTGTCGGTCTCGACCCGGCAACTTCAGCCACTGCACACATTCGCCAAGAATTTGCTCGAGCCGGCCATCAAGGCCAGGATGGGCGTGACGCTTGACCTGGATACTGCGCTGTGGCGGGAAGAGCGCCGTCGGTTGGACATTTCGCAAGGGACCATACGCGAATTCACGTCTTATTTCGTCAGGGGCCCCGCGCTGCAGAAGCTGGTGCAAAACTTCGAGAGCGCTGAGTCGTTCTTTGCCCAGACTGCCCTGGTGCAAGCTGCGCAGGCGGGCGCGCTAAGCGAACAGGTAGTGTGCAGTGACATCGATGGCCTGGTCAGCCTGTGCCGCAGTACGGACGTTGGCGCAGCCTACCAGAGGCACCTGGCGCAGGTGTACAACGATGACTTCGAACGCGCCCTGGCCGAAGACAAGCGCCTTGAACTGGCGGTGGCGGTCCAGACGGCGAGCATGAAGGGGCAACTGACTGAGCATGATCTGCGCATGGTGCAGCAGGCGATTCGCGGCGTGGCAGTCAGCCATCCGCAAAGCCAGCGAGTGGTGGTGGGGGGGCTCAAGGTATTGAGTTGCCAGCTGGATGGCGTGCTGGCATTCGAGCTGCTGGGCTCATGGGCGCGGCCTAGCCAACCTATCCCTCTACCGGACACAAACCGGGGAGTGCTGCTCTACCTGCCGGATGATCCACAGCAGCCGTTGCGCTTTTTCGATGACTGGTCAGCGGCCAACCGGGGGCTGGTTGCGGCCCTGGCAGACGACAGTTTCCGCAAGGCCTTCGCCCAGCGGACAACGCTACATGACCGGGCGCGCTACCTGACTTTGCTTGCCACGCGTCTGGGCGATGACCAGCCCGACCTGCAACCCGTATTGGTGCCGAGCTCTTCAGGCGCTTTCAGTGCGATGGCCGCCTGGCACGTGCAGCGGGTCAAGCGCGACGCAAGCTTTCTGGCTGTACCCACTGAGCAGGCGGATGCCACAGCCGCAGCCCGGCGCCAGCGCGAACTTGAAAGCGCCGGCCTTGCGTTACTGAGCCTGGCGGGTTTGTTTGTGCCAGCGATTGGCGCGCTGTTGCTGATCGATTGGGGACGGCAATTGCTTGGCCAGCTCTATGAAGGAGTCAATGACTGGAGCCAAGGGCATCAGCACGAAGCCCTTGAACACCTGTTGCAGCTGGCCTCCAGCCTTGCTGCCACAGGTCTGGTGGCAGGAGGCGTAGTCGCAGCCCGTAGTGCGTTCTTCGATGCGCTGGAACCTGTCACTACAGAAGCGGGGGCGCAACGCTTGTGGCGGCACGATTTGCAACCCTACCGCCAGCCCAAACCCAGCGTGCCACTGGTCGAACTGGACAGTGGGCTGTACAGCGATGGTAACGGGCACTGGTGGCGTGATGGGCAAGGGTATTATCGGGTGAGACAGGATGCCCGAGGCACCTGGCGCCTGCTGCATCGCGAGCAGCCCGGCGCTTTCGGGCCTGGCCTGCAAGGTAATGGCGAGCGTGCGTGGCGTCTGGCCCTGGAGCGCCCACTGGAGTGGGGGGGCGAGGTTGAGCTGCTGAGCCGGCTTTGGCCCTCGGTATGGGATCTGGACAGCGAGCGCGTGGCGCAGATCCTCAAGGTTGCCGATATCGACGAAGTACACCTGCGAGGTTTGCTGGTGGAGGGGCGGCGCTTGCCGGTTCGCTTGCGCGACACCCTGGAGAGGTTCTCGGTGGATGCGCGTATCCAGCGGTTTTTCCAGGCTGCAGCGCCAAGCGAGGCCGATACCGACATCTGGCACTGGTGTGTCAACAGCCTGGGGTTGGCAGGCGTGGTAGATGACGAGCAGACCGCTTTGATCCAGGCCAGCGCTGTCAGCTTGCGCCCGCGTTTGCTGGAGCACTTCTCCAGCCGGTACCTGATCGATGACGAGGCGGTAAGCCTGGTGAAACGAGACTTCCCGACACTGCCGGACGCCTATGCACTCGAGGTACTGAATCGAGCCGATGACGCAATGCGTCTGCGCATGCGCACCGAAGCGCGCCTGCCACTGGCATTGGCAGAGCGAGCACGTGGCCTGCTGCAGGAAGCCCGTCTGGTCCGGCTACGCGAGGCGCTGTACCTGCGGGGTAGCTACCGTGTCGATACGGTCGAACTGTTGTTTGTGCTGTTACGCCACCATGGGCTTGGGCAGTCTCATTTCAACCTGGTACTGCGGGACAAGTCCGAATTCGGCCCCGTGCTGGCGAGGCTGTTTCCCGAAGCAAGGGGGCAGCAAACCCTTGTGCTGGTGTGGCGACAAGGTGCTTTCGACCTGTATGAAGAAAACGGTCTGCGCAGCGAGCTGGAGGTCGCCGAGCCGCAAGGCATTTTTGAAGTGTTGGCAGCTTGCCTTCCAGAAGCCTATCGGCAGCGTCAGGGCTGGCTTGGTGAAGATGCCCTGGCACGCATGCGGGCCGCGATGCTGGGCTGGGTGCCAGCGCAGCGGCAGGCGTTGCTTCGTCTGCTCGGCTGGCGCGAAGCTCGCGCGCTGCCTTCGTCCTTGCAGCGCCTTGCTGACGGGCGGGTCGGCTACTTGCTCAGCGGTCGGGCCGTATCGTCGGTGCCCTCAGGGCAGGTTCTGCGTCAGCGGATTCGCAGCCTTTACCCAGGCTTTGATCAGCAAGAGGTCGAGCGCTTCCTGCAGATTCTGCTGCGTGTTCCTGGCTCGGTCTACTCGGGCCTGCTGCGCATGGAGCAGGAGTATCAGCGCCTCGATGAGCACCTGCAAAGCTGGACGGTGGCGGTGTTGGGGCGCGCGAGAAATACCCGGCGGGAGGTCGCCGATGCTTTCCGGCGTGCCTGGCGACTGGAAGGCGAGCAGTTGGTCGATGGCCTGGGAGAGGCGACCGGCTTGCGCTTGAGTCTCGTCGGTTGGCCGGTGGGAGAGCTGCCAGCCTTACCCGCCGGTACAGACTTTGCTCATGTCATCGACTTGCGGCTGGTAGGGCTGCATCTGCAAGCCTTGTCGGCCGGTTTTCTACGCAGTTTCCCGGGCTTGCAGAGTCTGGACCTGAGCAATAACAGCTTGGACGCCCTGCCTGAACATCTGCGCGGGCTTCCTCTCTTGAGGCACCTGAACCTGCGGCGCAACCGCATTCGCGTAACGGCAAATCAGTCCAGCGCCCTGACCGAGCTACCCCAATTGCGAACGCTTGACCTGAGTGAGAACCCGTTGGGTGCGATCAGCCTTCAGTTCAACCAGTTGTCCGGCCTGCGTGACTTGCGGTTGTTCCGCTGCGGCTTGTTGCGGGTGCCGGCAGGGTTGGAGTGGTTGGGGATGCTGCAAAATGTTGACCTGCGCAACAACTTGCTAAGCGATCTGCCAGCGGCATTGCTCGATGCTCCGGAGCCTCTGCGTCGCGTGATAGCTGTACAGGGCAACGCATTGTCCGCGCACATAACCGAGCGCCTGTATGCCCAGGCTCCGCACGTGCACCTGGGGGGCGAGGCAGTGGAAGCTGTGGATGGCATGGCCATGTGGCTCGCAACCCTGGAGGAGGCCGATATTGACGATCGACGCCGCCAATGGGAAGCCTTGCTGCGTGAGCCAGGGAGCACTGCGTTCTTCCAACTGCTCGACGAGCTTACCGGGAGCTCGGACTATCGTCTGGTGCGCACTGACCTGAGCCGGCGTGTGTGGACCATGATCGAGGCGCTCAACCAGGATACGCGCATGCGCCAGGAACTGTTCGAACTGGCGGCTGATCCGCGTACTTGCGTGGACAGCGTTGCCAGTTGTTTCGGTCACCTGGAGGTGCGCCAGCAAGTGCTCCTGGCTACCCACGGCGGTGACCCACTGACCACGCGTGACGCACGGCTGCAGTTGGCTCGGCGCCTCTTCCGGCTGGACCGTGTGGAAGCGTTCGCACGTCAGGACTTCCAGGCCCGGCCGCAACCCGGGGATGGTGAAGCGGTGGACGAGGTGGAAGTCAGCCTCGCCTACCGCACCGGGCTATCGGTACGGCTCGATCTGATTGGTCAGCCACGTACCATGCAGTTTCGCGCGATTGCCGGGGTGACCCGCAATGATCTGGAAAGGGTTTACCGAGCTGTGCAGGAGGCTGAAGCCAGCGACGAACTGGCGGTTTTCATAAGCCAGCGTGATTTCTGGTTGCCGGTGCTGCGGGGGCAGCGTGCAGATGATTTCGAGGCGCTCGAGCAACGGTTCGAGACCCGATTGCAGGCACTCGATGAGCGCAAGGAGGCGCTAGGCAGTGCAGCATATGTGCAACAGGCCAACCAGATAGGCAAGGACCGTGATGCGGCGCTGAATGCACTGGCTCTGCGCTTGACCCGCGAAGCGCTGCTGGCGCCGTCCTGAAGGCAGCCGGGGGCGAAGCACGGGCACGGTTGTATTTCCGTGTGCCTTGTCCAGGGCAGGTTGGCGAGCATGCCAACCTCACCTCTCGCTCCTGGGGCATCCATGACTTCCAGCACCTCCAACCCTGTGATCAACCATGAAAAAGCAACCGATGATTTCATCGCTGCCAGGCTCCCCGACTGGCTGAAACGCGCTAGCCAGGCCCAGATCGCCGGCCTGCGCGCCAGCCTCAATGCCCACCACGCCAGCCAGGCCCGTCTGCGCGGGCTCACGCTGACCCTGCAACCTCTGCAGGTGTTCGCCGAAAAGCACCTGTTGGGCGTGCTGGTGAAGCCACTGCCGGAAGGCATGGCCCTCGCAGGGCTGGAATGGCTGCAGGTATCACCACGCGTTGGGACATTGCCCGGCACGTTTCAGCAAACTTACCAATACTCGGCGACCCGGCAGGGTGGTTTGCTGAGGCTGATGGGTAATTTCGGCCCTGATGAATCGTTTTATGTGGGCACCGGGCTGGTATGCCCTGGTCGTGATGACGTGTTGACCGGCACGGCCGCGCAACTAGTGGCGACATGCCGTGCACTGGATGTGGGCCGGCTCTACCAGGTGGAGCTTGAGCGTACGTTCAATGCCACCACCGAAGACATTCTTGCCCAGGACAAACGTTCAGGCTTGGCACTGGCTGCGCAGGTCGCGGCGCTCAAGGGCGACATCGACGAGCAGGTGCAGCAGGCCTTAAGCAAGATGGTAGAGGGTGGGGGTGCCCATTCCGACACTGGCCTGCATGGCTACCCCGGCTTGCTGGAGGTGTTGGGCCAGCGTGTGGCTGACGGGCTGTTCATTCGCTTGCGAGACAGTATTGGCCAGGACCGCGGCGTGGTCCTTTACCTGCCCAGCGATCCCGTGCAGGCTCTGCGCCGCTTCGATACCACAGAGGCCATGAACGCCGCGATGGCTGCAGCTTTGCAAGGGAAGGCCTACCGAGACTACTTCATTCAGCTGATCAGCTTGCGACATCGGGCAAGCACCGCAGGTGTGCTGAGTAGCCGTCTCAAGGACGCGCAGCCCGATCTGGCGTTGAAGGGCGCTACAGCGTCTGGGGACCTGTTCGCCGCGCTGGCCGCGCAACAGCTGCAGCGGGTCAAGGACGACGCTCGGCTGTTGCTGGTACCCACCGCGGACGCCGATGCTGCTGCCGCGCGCGCTCGCCATGCTGCGTGGCATGCCGCGGGGCTCGACTTGCTCAACCTGGCGGGGCTTTTCATCCCTGTCGTAGGCGCGCTACTGCTTGGCCAACTGGTGGCACAGACGCTTGGCGAAGTCTTCGAAGGCGTAAAGGACTGGGCCCGGGGGCACCAGCACGAGGCGCTGGAGCACATGCTGGGGGTTGCCGAGACGGTGGCTGCGACAGCGGTGACCGTGGGCGCTGTGAGCTTTTTGCGCAGCACCTTTGTCGATAGCCTGCAGCCTGTGAACGTGGGTGGGCGGCGTGGCCGGTTGTGTTCGGATGACATCACGGCCTACGAGTCGAACCCAGGCACCATCGCCCTGCGTGATGATGGGCTCTATGGTGACGAGAGCCGGTGTTGGCTGCGCAGGGGCCAGCGTTACTATGAAGTCCAGCGCAGTGAGCCTGAGGCCCCTTACCGCCTGCGTCACCCTGGCGGCAACACAGCGTTCGGGCCGACGGTGCTGCACAACGGCGAGCGCGGCTGGCGCCTGCTGCAAGATCAACCGCAACGCTGGAGCGACGTGCGCCTGATGCTCGACTGCCTGTGGCCGCAGCATCCTGCCATTGATGCACAGCGGGCGGCGCAGGTGCTGCGAGTGGCGGGTGTGGATGCCGAGGAGTTGCGCGGCGTGCTGGTAGAAAACCGGCCGGCGCCTGTCAACCTGCGCGAGACCTTGCGGCGCTTCGAGGCCGATGCACGTATCGAGTCGTTCTTCACTCGCCTGAACAGCTACTCGCTTGCCACGCAAGACCGTGCATTGCTGGAGTGGTGCCAGGCGCGTTCTGGCAGTACCGACAGCGACCTCCTGCTGCACCAGCGAGCTGCACTGCAGGGGCCTCTTCTCGAGCACCTTTGCAGTTCACCAGCTGCCGATGACGCTCTGCTGAGCTTGATAAAACGTGACTTTGCCGGTTTGCCGCAAGCTTATGCACAGGCATTGGTGGCGCAGGCGAGCGAACGTGAACGGTTCCTGGCAACGTCCGGCGGGCGAGTGACGCTGGGGCTTGCGAGCAAGGCCCGCTCCCTGCTGCGCTTGGCTAGATTGAACCGTACGCTCGAGGGGCTTTACCTGCCCGCTAGCTACTGCAACGAAACCGGGCAACTGGCTTTCGCGCTACTCCAGGGCGAGTTGGAAAGCAGCGCAGCCGTGTCTTGCGAAGCGCTCAGCGTGGAATTGCGCGACAGTGGACCGGACGGGCGTTTGCTAAAGGCCGTGGGCACCGCTGTCGACCCCCTCGTGCGCAGGGTAGTGGTGCACAACGCGGGACGGTTCCAGCTTTACGATGGCCTGGGGCGTGGGCTGCCGTTCGGCCCTGGCAACCCGGCAAGCCTCTACGACATGCTTGCGGCTGCCTTGGCGCCTGAGCATCATGCGGCGCTTGGCATGGTTCAAGGCGCTGCCGGGGCTCAACTATGCCAGCGGCTGCTGGCCAGGCTGCCTGCCACGCACCAAGGGGTCGCCGAGCTCTTGCAATGGCCGACGCAAATGCAGTGGTTGAACCCTGGGCGCCGCTTGGCAGACGGCCGGGTTGGCTACTTGCTCAGTGGCCGTACCGCGGGTGACAGCCGTTCTCTGCCAGCGCGTGTTCGTGAGCGTTTACGCCAGCTTTATCCCGGGCTGGACGAGGCGCAACTGGATCAGGAACAGGCACTTTTGATGAATGGGCAGCGGCCTGCCTATGAGTGCCTCGTCGAACTCGAGGACGACCATGACCAGTTGGTTCGCCACCTCAATTCCTGGATCAGCGCCGAACTGAGCGAAGGGCGCCAGATGATTCGCCGGCGAGTGTCCGATGTCATCGTGCGGGCCTGGCGCCTGCAGGGAGACTGGATCTACAACCCTGCGGGTACGCCGACAGGTCAGCGCCTGTCGCTGGGCGGCATGCTGCTCACCACTCTGCCGGAGCTACCGGTGGCCATCGATTTTCACCGTATTTCCAGCCTGCGATTGCAGGAGTCGGCGGTTGACACGGTGCCAGTAAACTTCTTGCGCCCGTTTACCACGCTGACTGAGCTGGACCTGAGTTTCAACCGGCTGCGCAATCTTCCGCTCGGGGTCGCTTACCTGCCGCAACTGCAGCGTTTGCGACTGGCGCACAATCAGATCCGCCTCAATGCCCAAGCAGTCGGGGTCCTGCAGGCAATGCCCGGCTTGTCCCATCTTGACCTGAGCTATAACCGGCTGGAAAACCTCGACCTGGGCTTCAACTATCTCTCTGCCCTGACTGACCTGAACTTGCGCCATTGTCGGCTGGGTAGCTGGCCCAGCCGGATCGAGCTGTGCGGCCTGCTTATGCACTGTGACCTGCGCGACAATCAGTTGCCGGCACCACCGCAGGCGCTGATGGCAATGCCTTATGCCTGGCGCCGGGCCCTTCTCGTCGACCGCAACCCGCTGAGCGGGGGGCAATTGCAACGTTTGTTCGCACTGGACCCCATCGAGGAGCATGGACATTTGCCAGAACCGATGGCCAGGATCGACTTGCTTCATGCGCGCTCCTTGTGGCTGCAGCATGTCCCTGATGCCGATCGAGCTGCGCGCGCAGTACTGTGGGACGGCCTGTTGGCCGACCCGAGCGCCGCAGGCTTGTTCCGTATTTTGGCGTTGTTGGAGCATACGGCCGATTATCAATCGGTAGTTGCCGGAGGCGGCCGGGACGCACTTGCGCGTGATGTATGGGCCGCGCTGCTGGCGATCGAGGGCAGTCCGGCATTGCGGATACGCGTCTTTGAAGAGGCCAATCAACCGGTCTCCTGCTCGGACATGGTCAGCGATCGTTTCAGTAACTTGAATGTGAGGGTATTGCTGGCCAAGGCTGAAACCGACGCGCGGGACCTGACGCAACGGGCACAGTTGATGGCATTCGGCCGGCAGCTGTTTCGGCTTGATCAGGTGTGGCAGCAGGCCAACCGGGCGATACTGCGCCAGGGCGGCGAGGGTGAACAGGTGGGGCGCTCGGCCTTGGCACTGGCATACCGTGTGCGCCTGCGCGAGCGTCTTGATTTGCCCGGCCAACCACGGGCGATGCGCTACCCGAACTCTGTCGCCTTGAGCGACCAACAAGTCAACGGCGTGGCCGCGGCTGTGCTCGCCAATGAGACGATCGAGGCGCTGACTCAAAGCCTGGTGAGTCGATTGTTCTGGCAAACCTGTCTTCGTGAGCAGCACCGCGCGTTGTTCGAGGCACTCAGGACCGACTATCTCCAGCGCAGGGCAAACTTGCGCGCTATCCAGCCACCCGTCCCGGTCGACCATCTGCGTTCGCAGCTCGCTGATCTGGACGATCAGGAGCTACGCGATACAGAGCGACTGATGGCAGGGTTGACCGAGTCTTACTTGCATAGCCTGCGCCGGGGCGCCGCCTGATCTGCAGGGCGGCCAAACCAGTCATCCAGATTGACAGCTTTGGCCATTGCCGCCGTGCATGAGCGGCGCGAACATCGTCAGACCGATGGTTAACTCCAAAAACAAGAAACCAGGAGCCTGACGATGCGCGATTACACCGAGGCTGCTCGTGCGTTCGACCATGGCCAGGCTGCTGCGGCGGCGCTGCATGGCCACCTCGAAGCCCTCAATGCCTGTGTCGAATGCTGTGACCGCCATGCCGGTGACGGCAAGCTGGCGCTGATCCACGAAGACCGCGATGGCAACACTGTGCGGTACAGTTTCGACCAGCTCAAGGCGCAGGCTGCCCGTTTTGCCAATGCGCTCAAAGCACAAGGCGTGGGCGCCGGTGACCGGGTGGCTGGGTTGATGCCACGCACCCCCGAGCTACTTGTCACCATCCTCGCCACCTGGCGCCTTGGCGCCGTATACCAGCCGTTGTTCACAGCGTTCGGCCCCAAGGCCATCGAGCACCGCCTTGAGCAGTCGCATGCCCGCGTAGTGGTTACCGACAGCCTTAACCGGGGCAAGCTGGACGACGTGCATGCCTGCCCGACCATCATCACCGTCAATGCCCGCGTCGGCGAGCTGGACTTCCAGCAGTGCCTGGAGGGTGCCGCGAGCGACTGTGAGCCGGTAATGCGCTCGGGTAACGACCCGTTCTTGCTGATGTTCACGTCAGGCACCACCGGCCCGGCCAAACCGCTGGAAGTGCCGCTGCGTGCCATTGTCGCGTTTCAGGGCTACATGCGCGACGCCATCGACCTGCGCAGCGAAGACAACTTCTGGAACCTGGCCGACCCGGGGTGGGCCTATGGCCTGTACTACGCGGTCACCGGCCCGTTGTCGCTGGGCCATGCCACCACGTTCTACGATGGCCCGTTCAGCGTCGAAAGCTGCGCGCGGGTGATCGACAAGCTGGGCATCACCAACCTGGCAGGCTCGCCCACCGCCTACCGCTTGCTGATTGCTGCCGGCAGTGCGTTCTCGGCGCCTGTCAAAGGCCGCCTGCGCGTAGTCAGCAGTGCCGGTGAACCGCTCAACCCGGAGGTGATCCGCTGGTTCGCCGACGAGCTGGGCGTGACCATCCACGACCACTACGGCCAGACCGAGCTGGGTATGGTGCTGTGCAACCACCATGGCCTGTCACACCCCGTACACCTGGGGTCGGCTGGTTTCGCCATCCCCGGCCATCGCATCGTGGTGCTGGACGAGCAGGGTAACGAACTGCCGCCTGGCCAGCCGGGCACCCTGGCCGTCGACCGCGAGCAATCGCCCCTTTGCTGGTTCGGCGGCTACCACGGCCTGCCGACCAAGGCCTTCATCGGCAAGTACTACCTCAGTGGCGACACCGTCGAGCTTAACGCTGATGGCAGCATCAGTTTCGTTGGCCGCAGCGATGACGTGATTACCACGTCCGGGTATCGCGTGGGGCCGTTCGACGTCGAGAGCGCGTTGATCGAGCACCCCGCGGTGGTCGAGGCCGCAGTCATCGGCAAGCCGGACCCGGAACGTACCGAACTGATCAAGGCGTTCGTGGTGCTGGCCCAAGGCGTCGACGGGTGTGCCGAGCTTGAAGAAACGCTGCGTCAGCATGTACGCCAGCGCCTGTATGCACATGCCTACCCCCGCGAAATCGAATTCGTCAGCGAGCTGCCCAAGACCCCGAGCGGCAAGCTGCAACGCTTCATCCTGCGCAACCAGGAAGTCGCCAAACAACAAGCGCAACAGGCCACCCCTGCCAGCGTCTGAAAGGAAACCGATCATGCTCATAGCCAATAAACACTTCATTGTCAGCGGCGCCGCCTCCGGGTTGGGTGCGGCCACGGCGCAGATGCTGGTCGAGGCCGGCGCCAAGGTCATGCTGGTCGACCTCAATGCCCAGGCCGTCGAGGCCAAGGCCCGTGAGCTCGGTGACAACGCCCGCTTCGCCGTGGCTGACATCAGCGACGAGCAGGCTGCCCAGGCGGCCGTCGATGCAGCCGTCAGCGCCTTTGGCAGCTTGCAAGGGCTGGTCAATTGCGCGGGCATCGTTGGTGCCGAGAAGGTGCTGGGCAAGCAGGGCCCGCATGGCCTGGCCAGCTTCGCCAAGGTCATCAACGTCAACCTGGTCGGCAGCTTCAATTTGCTGCGCCTGACCGCTGCAGCCATGGCCGAAGGGCCTGCCGATGAGGCGGGCGAGCGTGGCGTGATCATCAACACCGCCTCCATCGCTGCCTATGACGGCCAGATCGGTCAGGCTGCCTACGCTGCCTCCAAGGGCGCCATCGCCAGCCTGACCTTGCCGGCCGCGCGCGAACTGGCACGCTTCGGCATCCGCGTAATGACCATTGCCCCGGGCATCTTCGAAACGCCGATGATGGCTGGCATGACCGAGGAAGTGCGTGCTTCGCTGGCTGCCGGCGTGCCGTTCCCGCCACGTTTGGGCCGCCCGCAGGAATACGCTGCGCTGGCCCGTCACATTATCGAGAACAGCATGCTCAACGGCGAGGTGATCCGCCTCGACGGTGCACTGCGCATGGCTGCCAAGTAAGGAGAGCGAACATGACCCTCGCCAATGATCCGATCGTAATCGTCAGCGCCGTGCGCACGCCCATGGGCGGCCTGCAGGGCGACCTGAAAAGCCTGACCGCGCCACAACTGGGTAGCGCGGCCATTCGTGGTGCCGTGGAACGTGCCGGCATCGATGCTGCCAGTGTCGAGCAAGTGCTGTTCGGTTGCGTACTGCCGGCCGGTCTGGGCCAGGCGCCGGCACGCCAGGCGGCGCTGGGGGCCGGGCTGGACAAGCACACCACCTGCACCACCCTGAACAAGATGTGCGGCTCGGGCATGCAGGCCGCGATCATGGCCCATGACCTGCTGCTGGCCGGCACCGCAGACGTGGTGGTGGCGGGTGGTATGGAGAGCATGACCAATGCCCCGTACCTGCTGGACAAAGCCCGTGGCGGCTACCGCATGGGCCACGGCAAGATCATCGACCACATGTTCATGGACGGCCTGGAAGACGCCTATGACAAAGGCCGTCTGATGGGCACCTTTGCCGAAGACTGCGCCCAGGCCAATGCTTTTAGCCGCGAAGCCCAGGACCAGTTCGCCATCACCTCGCTTACCCGCGCCCAGGACGCGATCAGTAGCGGCCGCTTTGCCGCCGAAATCGTGCCGGTGGAAGTCTCCGAGGGCAAGGAAAAGCGCGTTATCACAGATGACGAGCAGCCGCCCAAGGCGCGCCTGGACAAGATTCCGCAGCTCAAGCCCGCCTTCCGTGAGGGGGGTACGGTGACCGCAGCCAACTCCAGCTCGATTTCCGATGGCGCTGCGGCGCTGGTACTGATGCGCCGCTCCGAAGCCGACAAGCGCGGCCTCAAAGCACTGGCGGTGATCCACGGTCATGCGGCCTTTGCCGACACCCCGGCGCTGTTCCCGACCGCGCCGATCGGCGCCATCGACAAACTGATGAAACGCACCGGCTGGAACCTGGCCGAAGTCGACCTGTTCGAGATCAATGAGGCCTTTGCCGTGGTCACCCTGGCGGCCATGAAACACCTTGACCTGCCCCACGACAAGGTCAACATTCACGGCGGCGCCTGTGCCCTTGGCCACCCGATCGGCGCTTCCGGCGCACGCATCCTGGTGACCCTGCTGTCGGCCCTTCGCCAGAACAACCTGCGCCGTGGCGTGGCGGCCATCTGCATTGGCGGCGGCGAGGCCACGGCCATGGCCGTCGAATGCCTGTACTGAGGTGAACCATGCTGGTAACTGACGAGCAACAACAGATCGCCGATGCGGTACGCGCTTTTGCCCAGGAACGGCTTAAACCTTTTGCCGAGCAGTGGGACAAGGAACACCGCTTCCCCAAGGAGGCCATCGAGGAGATGGCCGAGCTGGGCCTGTTCGGCATGCTGGTCCCGGAGCAGTGGGGCGGCAGCGACACCGGTTACGTGGCCTACGCCATGGCCCTGGAAGAAATCGCCGCTGGCGATGGTGCCTGCTCGACCATCATGAGCGTGCACAACTCGGTAGGCTGTGTACCCATCCTGCGTTTTGGCACCGAGCAGCAGAAGGCGCAGTTCCTCACCCCCCTTGCAACTGGCGCGATGCTGGGTGCCTTTGCCCTCACCGAACCGCAGGCTGGCTCCGATGCTAGCAGCCTGAAGGCCCGTGCGCGTCTGGACGGTGACCACTATGTGCTCAATGGCAGCAAGCAGTTCATCACCTCCGGGCAGAGCGCCGGGGTAGTGATCGTGTTTGCCGTGACCGACCCAGAGGCCGGCAAGCGCGGGATCAGCGCCTTTATCGTGCCCACTGATTCGGCGGGCTACCAGGTAGCGCGGGTGGAGGACAAGCTCGGCCAGCACGCGTCCGACACCTGCCAGATCGTCTTCGAAAACGTGCGTGTGCCGGTGGCCAACCGCCTGGGCGCAGAAGGCGAGGGCTACAAGATTGCCCTGGCCAACCTTGAAGGCGGGCGCATCGGTATCGCCTCGCAGGCTGTGGGCATGGCCCGTGCGGCGTTCGAAGTGGCGCGTGACTATGCCAATGAGCGGCAAAGCTTTGGCAAGGCGCTGATCGAACACCAGGCCGTGGCTTTCCGCCTGGCCGACATGGCGACCAAAATTGCCGTGGCCCGGCAGATGGTGCTGCACGCCGCCGCGCTACGTGACGCCGGGCGCCCGGCGCTGGTGGAAGCGTCCATGGCCAAGCTGTTTGCCTCGGAAATGGCCGAAAAGGTCTGTTCGGATGCCTTGCAGACCCTGGGCGGTTATGGCTATCTGAGTGACTTCCCGCTGGAGCGGATCTACCGCGACGTTCGGGTTTGCCAGATCTACGAAGGCACCAGCGACATTCAGCGCATGGTCATTGCGCGCAATCTTTGAAGGAGCAGACTGCATGGCATTCGAAACCATCCTGTTGGACATTCACGGCAAGGTCGGCCTGATTACCCTCAACCGCCCGCAGGCGCTGAATGCGCTGAATGCGCAGATTGTTGGCGAGATCAACCAGGCCCTGGACCAGCTCGAGCGTGACCCGAACATCGGCTGCGTGGTGCTCACGGGTTCGGCCAAGGCCTTTGCCGCGGGCGCCGACATCAAGGAAATGGCCGACCTGCAATACCCGCAGATCTACGTCGATGACCTGTTCAGCGATGCTGACCGCATTGCCAACCGGCGCAAGCCGATCATTGCTGCGGTATCCGGCTTCGCCTTGGGCGGCGGCTGCGAGCTGGCGATGATGTGTGACTTTATCCTTGCTGCGGACAACGCCAAGTTTGGTCAGCCGGAAATCAACCTTGGTGTGCTGCCGGGCATGGGCGGTACCCAGCGGCTCACCCGTGCGGTGGGCAAGGCCAAGGCCATGGAACTGTGCCTGACCGGTCGCCTGATGGGCGCCGAAGAGGCCGAGCGTGCGGGCCTGGTGGCGCGCATTGTGCCGCAGGCGGACTTGGTCGAAGAGGCGCTTAAAGTGGCGGCGACCATTGCCAGCAAGTCGATCCCGGTGAGCATGATGGTCAAGGAGAGCGTCAATCGCGCGTTCGAAGTTACCCTCAGCGAGGGTGTGCGGTTTGAGCGCCGGGTGTTCCATGCGGCGTTCTCTACCGAAGACCAGAAAGAAGGCATGGCCGCATTCATCGCCAAGCGCGAGGCGCAGTTCAAGGATCGTTGATCAGACTCGGTTCGTGCCGTTGCCGTTGCCGTTGCCGTTGCCGTTACCGTTGTTTTTGCTTCTGAGCGCGCGGTAGTTCAGGCGACGCAGATTGCGACTTCAGGAGGCCGAGCGCAGGGCTTGCGAAGGGAGGTGACGGGCATGGATGCCCGTCAAGCGCTGGGCCCCAGGATGGGGCCTGCAGCGCGGTCCTCCCGGGAGCAAGCCCGGAGCGAGGGGACCCCGGAGCGTAGCGCAGGGGCCGGATGATGGGAGCCAGCGTTTTTTGGTTACTTTTTGTCGCGTTTGACAAAAAGTGACCCGCCGTAAGGGCGGAAAGGTGACTAAGCGCCACCTTTGAAAATGAATGTTGACCTCATTGTTGATGCCCACGCCTTCAAGCGACAAGCGAAAGCGAAACAGTGGTGGTTTTTAGCTCGCGCATAGGCCATTTGCGATGGCGACGCATATTCACCTTTTCGCCCTTACGGCGAGTCACTTTTTGTCAAACGCGACAAAAAGTAACCAAAAAACGCTGCGCTCCGATCATCCGGCCCCTGCGCTGCGCTCCGGGGTCCCCTCACTCCGGCCTCGCTCCCGGGAGGACCGCGCTGCAGGCCCCATCCTGGGGCCCAGCGCTTGACGGGCATCCATGCCCGTCACCTCCCTCCGCAAGGCCTGCGTTCGGCCTCCTGAAGTCGCGAAGATCAAGATCAAGATCAAGATCAAGATCAAGATCAAGATCAACAGCCGCTGGGGCGGGCGGGGGCGCTGTTGGAATGACAGTTTACTGCAGGCACAGAAGCGCAGCCGCAGTGCCGACCGGCGGATTGTAAGCACTGGAAGCAAATTTGCACCCAATTGCAGTTGCTCCACGCGACGTGGCGCCTTAGACTGCCGCCCCCTGTAAAAGAGTGCCGGTTGGCGCTTGAAAATTTCCGCTGCCGATGCCAAGGCGTCGGCGGCACCCGAATCGCCCCAATGCACATTTTTTCATAGAGAAATCGATGACCAAGGAACAGTTGCTGGCCATGTCGGCCGATGACTACATGAACGCTGACCAGCTGGCTTTCTTCACTGGCCTGCTGCAGTCGATGAAAGTCGAAACCCATGAACGCATCGAGCTCAGCCGTGCCACCATCGAAGGCCTGGACACTCCGTCGGACCCTGCCGATGTGGCTTCGGTCGAAGAAGAGCGTAGCTGGCTGGTCAATGCCATCGACCGCGATCAACGCTTGTTGCCTCAGCTGGAAATGGCGCTGGACCGTATCTCCGACGAGAGCTTCGGCTGGTGCGATGACAGCGGTGAACCAATCGGCCTGAAGCGCCTGCTGATCAGCCCGACCACCAAGTACTGCATCGAAGCCCAAGAGCGCCACGAGCAGCTCGACCGCCACCAGCGCCAGGTATAACCCCGCGCGCGGTGCCAGGCCCCACGGAGCGATCCCTGGGGCTTTTCGCGTTTGTTGCCGGCACAGGTTTTGTTGCTCCGGACGTAATACTGATGTACCGCGAAGCGCTGTTTTCTCCAAGCGGGCAGGGGTATCATGGCTTTATCGTTAGGGTGCTAACTAAGTGCCGGAGGGTATGATGAATAGCCGGGTCGATGTAGCCGTGATGATAGGTTCGGGTGTGCCAGCCACCTTGCAGGCGCTGGGCAAACGCATCTGCTGGGTGGTGCTGGTCAATGGTGAGCGTCGGGGCACCGCCTTCGCCACGCGTGAAGAGGCACTTGAGTGCCAGGCTGCCTGGCAGCAGCAACTGAAGAAAGGCCTGGCTGCCTGAAATTGTTTATTGCCTCTCGACGGGTTTCGGTGTTTTCGGGCATATTTGTCCTACAGTAATGCGCACATGGATGCCAGGGCTTGTCTTCTTGCAGGCTCACCCCCATGGTTGCGTTTTCTGGTAAGTGATCTCAGGCATCACCCTTCCCAAACCGGGAATGAGCCAAACGCTTTCGTTTGAGGGCGATTCTGGCAGACCAGAGTAAAGATTCCTGCACGCTGCATCGTCAGCGGGCACAGACATTTCGCATATCGCTTTATTACTCTTTTCGCCTATCGATAAGAAATGGCCGTGCCTCCCCGAGCTTGGGAGAGGGCGGGTTGTAACCGGTTGAGGATTACTTCATTGGCAGTCAGCACACTTGATACCCATGCGTTGTTCGCCCTGGGCGACTTGCGCGGTAAATTGGCCCAGCTGTTCCAGGGTCGCTTTATCTACGTTACCGAACAAACTCCCGAAGGCCTTTACATGGCCGAAATCGACACCGAAAACGCATTGGTGGTCGATGACAAACAGCGTCTTGAACTGAAAGTCGGCGACCACTTCCGCGCTGCCGTGTTGCCCAGCCGTGAAGGCGGCAAGCTGGAAATGCGCTTTCGCGAAATCAAACTGAATGTTTATGGCGTGGGCGATTATGCCTTCGTGTCGGTACCCGAAGGCGAGGGCATCGTCCTGCGCGAAGGGCATGGCGTGATGCTGGTTTTCGCCGCGCAACAACAGGTTCAGGAAGGCCTGGGCAAATTACTCAAGGCGGTGACTGGCAAGGTTGCCAAATGGCGCAAAGGCGAGCTGACCACCTTCAAGGCCAGTGAATGATCGACAGTGACAGTGCACCTGTCACGCGTGTCGAATTCCATCGGCAGCACCAGGCGGATGCAGTGGCCGAGGCGGAACGCTTGCTGGCCAGGCGTGGGGAACTGCAAGGCGCTTGGTTGAACTGGGTAGCGGGAGAGCTTTATCGGCTCGGCCCGCCCCCTTATGTCGCCATGGTGCGTCGGGAGCTGCAGCGCCTCAGCCAAGGGTGAGGCGGCGGCTCTTCAATTGCCCCGCTTGTGGCCGCTGCTGACTTCTTCTGGCACTGGCTCTTTCGACATGCGTTTGCGAAACAACGCCGCCCGGGCCAGCAATAGGGTGGTCACGGGCACGGTGATCGACAGCAGGATGGGAATTAGCCAGGCGTGCAGTACCGGTGCTTCCTTGAGCCACGAGAAGTAGATGATCGAAGCCAGCGCCACACACCAGGCGCCAATGGTCGAAGCCAGCGCCGGCGGGTGCATGCGCTGGAAGTAATCCTTCAGGCGCACCAGGCCTATTGCACCGACCAGCGCGAATAGGCTGCCGGTCAGCAGCAGCGCGGCGGTAACCACTTCCAGCCAGAAGGGCAGTACCAGGGTTTCGGTCATTCGATCACCTCACCGCGCAGCAGGAACTTCGCCAGGGCAAACGAGCCGACGAAGCCGAACAGCGCAATCAGCAGTGCACCTTCGAAGTAGGTGTCACTGGCATAACGGATTCCCAGCACCAACATGGTCAGCATGGCCAGGATGTACAGGTAGTCCAGCGCCAGCACCCGGTCCTGGGCGGACGGGCCACGGAACAGCCGGACCAGCGCCAGGCCCATGGCCAGGGCGAAGATGAACAGGCTGGCGAGGACAGCGTTGGCGAGCAGGCCTGTCATTGGAATATCTCCATCAGCGGGCGTTCGTAGGTTTCCTTGAAGTGCTGGATAAAGGCTGCCTCATCCTCCAGGTCGAACACATGCAACAGCAATACGCTGCGGTCCAGCGCCAGCTCGGACCAGACCGTGCCGGGCACTACCGTGGTGATCATCGACAATGCCGCCAGCCCATGCGCGTCGTGCAGGGCCAGCGGGATGTGCACGAACGCCGAACGTGGTGGTTGCTTGCCAGCCCGCAGCACGCCACGGGCCACCAGCAGGTTGGACATGATCACATCGATGCCTACCCGGCAGATCAGCCGGGCGATGACCATTGGCCGACGCACGTGGGCATGCTGTGGGCGCAGCGGCGCCATCAGCAATGGCGCCAGCACGCCAAGTGCGGCACCCAGCAGCAGGTTGCCTGGGCTGACCGAGAGGTTCAGCAGCAGCCATAGGCCGAACAGCGAAACCGATAGCAGCGGGGCGGGGAACAGTCGGTTCATGGCTGCACCTGTACGTCGAGCGAGGTGGGGCCAGGAATCGGCCGGGCGGCCATCACGGCTTCGATATAGGCCTCTGGGGCCTGCAGGCTGGCAGCAGTGTCCTGGGTGTAGCGCAGCAACGGCTCGGCCTTGAGGCTGAGGATGATGCACAGGCCGAGCAGGATGACGATGGGCAGGCACTCATAGCGGCGTAGCACTGGCGACGGGCGCTCCTCGGGTTTCCAGAAACGCTGGATGCCGACGCGGCCGAAGGCGATCAGCGAGGCCATGCCAGACAGGATCAGCAGCGCCACCAGGGCCCAGCCCGCCGCACTCAGCGGCTGCTCGGCCGGCACCCCCAGCCCCTGCGGGTTGAACAGTGCGCTGATCAGGTTGAGCTTGCCGACGAAGCCTGACAACGGCGGCATGCCGATGATCAGCAAGGCGCAGGCGATGAAGCTGAGGCCGAGGAAGGCCATGGTCCAAGGGATGATCTGGCCAATCACCACCTTCTGCTCGTCGTCGAGGTTGATGCCCTTGGGCGGGTGCAACGACTCCAGCGGTGGCGGCATGGCGTCTTCTTCTTCGTCCAGCGGCACTTCGTTGGCCGAGCGCGAGCGTTCGACCAGTTCGGCGAGCAGGAACAGTGCGCACAGCGCCAGGGTCGAGTTGACCAGGTAGAAGAGCGCCGCACCCGTCAGCGCCGACTGGGCAAAGCCGACGGCGCCGAGCAGGGTGCCGGCCGAGACCAGGATGCTGAGTGCCGCCATGCGCTCCAGGCGCTGTGCAGCCAGGATCGACACTGCTGCCACGGCCAGGGTGACCAGGCCACCGTACACCAGCCATTCGCCACCGAAATGCGCCGAAGCGCCGGCCTGCCCGGAGAACAGCAGCGTCCACAGGCGCAACAGGG
Organism: Pseudomonas putida S13.1.2; assembly: GCF_000498395.2. NCBI lineage: Bacteria > Pseudomonadati > Pseudomonadota > Gammaproteobacteria > Pseudomonadales > Pseudomonadaceae > Pseudomonas > Pseudomonas putida. The sequence goes on along the minus strand of NZ_CP010979.1, from coordinate 3,015,573 downwards.
CATACAGGCCGACCTTGGTCATGATGGCGAACAGCGCGGCCACTGGCGCGCTGGCCGAGGCGTAGGCCGGCACCAGCCAGAAGTTCAGCGGCCAGATACCGGCCTTGACCAGGAACGCCGTGGCCAGGATCGCCGCACCGGCATGCAGCAGGCCGCGGTCGGCCTCCGGTACCAGCGGGATCTTCAGCGCAAGGTCGGCCATGTTCAGGGTGCCGGTTACCCCATACAGCATTGCCGCGCCGACCAGGAACAGCGACGAGGCGAACAGGTTGATGGCGATGTAGTGCAGGCCGGCTCGTACCCGCGCACGCCCCGAACCATGCAGCAGCAAGCCATACGAAGCTGCCAGCAGCACCTCGAAGAACACGAACAGGTTGAACAGGTCGGCGGTGAGAAAGGCGCCGTACAGGCCCATCAGTTGAATCTGGAACAGCGCATGGAAGCTGGCCCCGGCACCGTCCCAGCGGGCGCGGGCAAACAACAGGGCGCTAAAGCCGATAATGCCGGTGAGGGTCAGCAGCAGTGCCGACAGGTGGTCCACCACCAGGACGATACCGAACGGTGCCGGCCAGTTGCCCGGCAGGTAGACGCCGATCGATTCCGCCTGGCCCTGGGTGCGCACCCACAGCAGCAGGCTGACCGCGATGGCCAGGCCGGCGAAGGTCGACAGCAGGTTAAGCCGGGCCTTGATATGCCGATGTTTCTCGCCCAGCAGCAGCATCACCGCTGCCGTCACCAGTGGCAGCAAAATGGGCGCGACAATCAGTTGGCTCATGCCATTCATTCGTCACGCTCCCGGCCATCCACGTGGTCGGTACCGGTCAGGCCGCGCGAGGCCAGCAACACCACCAGAAACAGCGCCGTCATGGCGAAGCTGATGACGATGGCCGTGAGTACCAGGGCCTGGGGCAACGGGTCGGTGTAGTGCAGCAGGTCTTGGGTGACGCCATCCTTGATGATCGGTTCCTTGCCGATGAACAGGCTGCCCATGCTGAAGATGAACAGATTTACGCCGTACGACAGCAGGCACAGGCCCATGATCACCTGGTACGTCCGCGGGCGCAGAATCAGCCACACCCCCGAGGCGGCCAGCACGCCGATGGCAACTGCAATGACTTCTTCCATCAGGCGGCTCCTGCTTGGCTGGTTTTCGATGAATTGCCCGGGCGGTAGGCGCGTACCGACTGGTGCGCCAGGGCAGTGAGGATCAGCAGGGTCGAGCCGACCACCACGGTGTACACGCCAACATCGAAGAACAGCGCGCTGGCCACGTGCACATCACCGAGCAACGGCAGGTGCAGGTGGGCGGTATGGGTGGTCAGGAACGGGTAGCCCAGCAGCATGGCGCCGACCCCGGTCAGGGTGGCGCACAGCAACCCGGTGCCCATCCAGCGCAGTGGGCGCAGGCTCATCTGCGCCTCCACCCACTGGGTGCCGGCCACCATGTACTGCAGGATGAACGCCACCGACATCACCAGGCCGGCGACGAAGCCGCCGCCTGGCTGATTGTGGCCACGCATGAACAGGTACATGGACACCAGCAGGGCGATTGGCAGCAGCAGGCGCACCAGCACCGCAGGCACCATCATGAAGCCCATGGCGGTGTCGGTGGCATGCCTCGGGTTGATCAGGTCGGTGACCACGTCACGCGCCAGCTGGCGTTGTTGCGCCGGCAACTGCATGCTCTCTTTCGGCGGACGGAAGCGCCGCAGCAGGGCGAACACGGTCAGCGCCACGGCCACCAGTACGGTGATTTCACCGAGGGTATCGAAGCCACGGAAGTCGACCAGCATGACATTCACCACATTGGTGCCGCCGCCTTGGGGCAGCGCCCGGCTCAGGTAGAACGAGGAAATGTCGTTGGGGGTCGGCCGGGTCAGCATGGCGTAGGACAGCACGGCCATACCCCCGCCTACCAGCACCGCCAGCAGCAGGTCGCGCAGGCGGCGCATGCGCGCACGCTCCAGGCTGCCCGGTAGCGGCGATACGCCTTCGATACGCCGTGGCAGCCAGCGCAAGCCAAGCAGGATGAGCACGGTGGTGACAACCTCCACCACCAGCTGGGTCAGGGCCAGGTCGGGTGCGGAGAACCAGACAAAGGTAATGCAGGTCATCAGGCCGCAGACACTGACCATGATCAGTGCCGCCAGGCGGTGGTACTTGGCCTGGTAGGCGGCGCCGATGGCACAGGCGATGGCGATCAGCCACAGCGCGACGAACACGCCAGAACCCGGAATCTTGGGCCGGTCACCCCAGCTGAGCCCGCTGGAGAGCATGGGCGTGAGGCCTGCGAGGAAGGCAGCAACTACCAGCATGAACAGCTGCGACTGAAGGCGCCGGGTGGTGAACAGGCGTTCGATGCGCCGCGCCAGCAGCATCAGGTGAACCTGCCCGTGCTCGAACAGGCGCTTGCCGTTGAAGCGCTCGATCACCGGTGGGTAAGGGAAGCGGCCCAGGCGCAGTTGCTTGCGTAGCAGCAGGTACAGCACGATGCCACCGCTCATGGCCACCAGGCTCATGATCAGGGGCGCATTCCAGCCATGCCAGATGGCCAGGCTGTACTCCGGCAGGGTACCGCCTACTACCGGGAGGGCTGCGGCGGCCAACAGCGGGCCGACCGACTGGGCGGGGAAGATGCCCACCACAAGGCAGGTGAGCACCAGCAGCTCGACCGGAGCACGCATCCAGCGTGGTGGCTCGTGCGGGGTGTGGGGCAGGTCCTGGGCGGTGGGGCCGAAGAACACATCCACGGTAAAGCGCAGGGCATAGGCCACGCTGAAGGTGCCGGCCAGGGTGGCGATCACCGGCAACGCTGCTTCGACCCAGGCAGTGGAGCTGATGAACACGGTTTCGGCGAAGAACATTTCCTTGGACAGGAACCCATTCATCAGCGGCACGCCGGCCATCGAGGCGCTGGCCACCATGGCCAGGGTGGCGGTGTACGGCACCAGGCGGATCAGCCCGCTGAGGCGGCGGATGTCGCGGGTACCGCTTTCGTGGTCGATGATGCCGGCGGCCATGAACAGCGAGGCCTTGAAAGTGGCGTGGTTGAGAATGTGGAACACGGCGGCAACTGCGGCCAGCGGGCTGTTCAGGCCCAGCAGCAGGGTAATCAGGCCCAGGTGGCTGATGGTTGAATAGGCCAGCAGGCCCTTCAGGTCGTTCTGGAACATGGCGGCGAACGCGCCGAGCAGCAGGGTGAGGGCGCCGGCACCGCCGACGATCCAGAACCACTCTTCGCTGCCCGATAGCACCGGCCAGAAGCGCGCCAGCAGGAACACCCCGGCCTTGACCATGGTGGCAGAGTGCAAATAGGCCGAAACCGGGGTGGGCGCTGCCATGGCGTGAGGCAGCCAGAAATGGAAGGGGAACTGTGCGCTTTTGCTCAGGGCGCCGATGAGGATCAGGGGCAGCAGCACCGGGTACAGCGCATGCTGGCGGATGGTGTCGCCGGCAGCCAGGACCTTGTCCAGGTCATAGCTGCCGACCACATGGCCGAGCAGCAGGGCACCCACCAGCAGGCACAAGCCACCCGCGCCGGTCACCATGAGCGCCATGTAGGCGCCACGCCGGGCATCTGCGCGGTGGTGCCAGTAGCCGATCAGCAGGAAGGAGAACAGGCTGGTCAGTTCCCAGAAGAACACCAGCTGGATCAGGTTGCCGGAGATAACAAGGCCGAGCATGGCGCCCATGAAGGCCAGGAAGAAGGCGAAGAAGCGCGGGACCGGGTCTTGCGGCGACATGTAGTAGCGGGCATACAGCGACACCAGCGTGCCGATGCCCAGCACCAGCAGCGAGAACAGCCAGGCAAAGCCGTCCATGCGCAGTACCAGGTTCAACCCCAGGCTGGGCAGCCACAGGAATTCTTCGCGAATCACGCCCCCGTGGGCAACTTGAGGGTACAGCAGTGCTACCTGGACGGTGCCGACCAGGGCCACGAGCCCGGCAAGAATGGACTCGGCGTTACGTGCGTTGTGCGGCAGCACGGCTGCCAGGCAACTGCCCACGAACGGCAGAAGCAATAGCACTATCAATGACATAGGGGCCTATTCTGGAGAAATTTGCAAAGATCATACGTGCCGGGGGGGTGATCACCAACACGCAACCTGTCGCAGAATCCTACAAATAGGCTGTGACAAGCTGTTTTTTTATAACAGTTTTTTACAAAGCATAGTCGCTGTTGTCATCTTTACAGGCCGGTCTGGCGTTCGCCTTCATCCAGGACGTCTGGTGCTTCGGCGGTTTCGCGGGGGCGGCGTACCTTGAGTTCGCTGACCACGACCGCAATCACGATCAGCAGGCCACCGAGCAGTGCCACACCCGGCAGACGTTCGCCGGCGATGCGCCCGACGACCCCTGCCCACACCGGTTCACCGGCATATATGAGGGTGGCGCGGGTGGGTGAGACCGACTTCTGCGCCCAGTTCATTGCCACCTGGATTACCGCGCTCATGGCACCCAGGCCTATTGCGCTGGCCAGCAGCAGCCAGGAAAAATCTGGGATGCGTTCCTGGGTCGGTACGATCATCAGGAACGCCAGCAGCGAAGCGGTTGCCAGTTGCACCACGGTGACCCGGCGCACATCCACCTGGCCGGCGTAACGGCTGATCAGGATGATTTCGGCGGCGATGGCGACGGCGCTTACCAGGGTAACCACCTCGCCCTCGCTGAAGTGCAGGCTGCCGCCTTCCGGCCCGGCCAGCAGCATCAGGCCAATGAATGCCAGGCAAATGCCGATGCTGGGCATCAGGCCAGGCCGGCGGCCCAGCACCAGCCACTGCAACAGCGGCACAAACGGCACGTACAGCGCAGTGATGAACGCCGACTGGCTGCTGCTGATGGTCTGCAGGCCCATGGTTTGCAAGCCATAGCCGAGCATGATCGACACGCCGATCAGCATGCCGGCCTTGAGCTCGGTGAAGGTCAGCCCGGGCAACGCCCGCGCCGAAACCACGCCAACGAACAGTGCGGCGGCAGCGAAGCGCAGGCCGACGAAGAACATCGGGCCGCTGACGGTCATCACGTTATGTACCAGCAGGAACGTACCGCCCCACAACATGGTGATGAACACCAGCACCAGTTCCGCCTTGCTCAGGCGGAAGGTAACGGCGGAGGTCGGTTTGTTGCGGGCCTGGCTCATGGTCTTGCGCACTCGGAGGAGGCGGCGCACAATCGCCGCAAAGTGGGCAGTATACTGCGCAATCTCGACCAGTGAGCAATATAGTGCACAAAGATACTTCGCATCGGGCATCGGTGCTGCAACATGTCAGCCTCAACGTACGCAGCCTGCGCAACGCTGCCGGGCTGAGCCAGACGGCGTTGGCCGAGCGCTCAGGGGTCAGCCGGCGCATGCTGGTGGCGATCGAGGCGGGCGAGAAGAACGTCAGCCTGACCACCCTCGACCTGATCGCCGAAGCCTTGGGGGTGGCGTTCAGTACTCTGATCCAGGCACCTGACCAGCGCGACCCCGGCCGCATTGAGGAACTGGCCTGGGCCGGTGAGTACCCCCAGAGCAAGGCAGTGCTGCTGGGTAGCAGTGCGGCACGCCGTGAGGTGGAGCTTTGGGAGTGGACCCTGGCACCGGGGGAGTGCTATTCCAGCGAGGCTGATGCCGAAGGCTGGAGTGAGCAGATTTATGTGGCTGAAGGGCAACTGACGCTGATCATCGAAGGGGTTGAGCATTGCCTGCAGGTGGGGCAGTTTCATGTGTTCCCCAGCAACTGCCGCTACGCCTACCGCAACGATGGGGCGGTGGCGGTACGGTTTGTCCGCAATGTGGTGATTTGAGCCGGCAGGCTTTGGGGCTGCTGCGCAGCCCATCGCGACACCAGGCCGCTCCCACAGGGATCGCTTACGGTTCATGCTTGCGCGGTACCTGTGGGAGCGGCCTCGCCGGTGCGCCGGACCGGTCGGAAAGGGGCGCAAAGCGCCCCCAAAGATCTGAAACCAATCAGTTTTTCAGCAGCTCATCGGTCTTCACCACCGACGCATAGGCAAACGCCAAGGCCGCCATCGCCGAATCATGCACCTGCGCCGCCGGCACCTGCTTGCCGTCGAACTCCAGCGGCAAGGTAGCGCAGGCATCGTGCGCCACGGTCACCGTGTAGCCGAGGTCGGCTGCGGCACGGGTAGCGGCATCGATGCACATGTGGCTCATGCTGCCAACGATGGTCAGGGCTTCCACGCCATGTCGGTCTAGCGTGTTCTCAAGGTCGGTACCGAGGAAGGCGTTGACCTTGTGCTTGAGCACCACCGGCTCACCGGCCACCGGCTCGACCTTGGCGTGGATGTCCGCACCCTGCGAACCGGGTGCGAAAAATGGTGCATCGGCGCTGTCGAATTCATGCCGCACATGTACCACCAGATCGCCGCGCTGGCGCGCCGCCGCCAGCAGCCGGGCGGCGTTGTCGGCCGCCTGATCAGCGCCATCGAGGACCCACTTGCCGCCCGGGAAATAGTCGTTCTGGATGTCGATGATGATCAGCGCCTGCTTGCTCATGCTGCCTCCTGTGGCAGTAGTCGTTGGGAGACGTTAGTTATAGGCTGTTTGCACAGACTTGGGGATTGGCACGAACGGCGGCAGCGGGCAGAAACCACTTGACCTTGACTTCACTTGAGGTTTTACCCTGCTCGGCATCGCGAAGCATGTGCCCGTAACCAGGAGAACGTCGATGTCGGCAATCCCTCATGCCCTGTGGTTCACCCAAATGATCGAATACGAAGTGCCCAGCCTGTGCCAGCAAGCGCTGGCCCAGGCGCTGGTGGCGCGCAGCGAGGCACTGGCCACGCGCTGCGAAGGGCTGCAGGGCGTCAGCATCCAGGCCAGTGATGATGGCTGCCGGGTGCTGCAGTACCTGCAATGGCAGTCACGCCAGGCCTGGGCGGCCGCGGCCGAGTACTTCGTCGACGAGCCCTTCCTTGAACTGCTGGGTCAGCATCAGGCGCGTGGTGTCAACTTTGCTGCTTACCAGACCCTACGCAGCCTTGTGCGCGGCGCCGATGGTGGTCTGCAGTGCGAGGTGGGTAAGCCTCAGGCATACCAGGGGGCGTAGTGTGGGTAGCGGTCCAGGCGGGCACCGATCACCATTTCGCTGATCCACGCCGCCAGGATCGAGCTGTAGGCCTTCTGGCTCGCTTCGCTGGACAACGCGTGGTCGGCGCCGTCGACGATGCGATGGGTGAGCGAGTGGGCGCTGACGAATGCCGAGCGGTAGCTCATCAGCGTGCTGTGCGGCACATAGTCGTCATGCTCGGACTCCACAAGCAACACATCCCCGCCGAATTCGGCGCAGGCCGCCAGTGCGCGATTATCTGCCGGGCCCAGTGAACGCTGGCGGTAGGCGTTCAGGCGTTGGCGGTCGAGGGTTTGCTTGGGGGTGTTCCATTCGTCGTCCCAATACATGGCGGGGACCCGCAGGGCCAGCCATTTGACTGGCCGTTCGCGGGTCAGCAAGGTTGCCAGGTAGCCACCGTAGCTGCTGCCAATGATGGCGATGGCACTGCTGTCCACGGCCGGATGGCTGAGCAGCCGGTCGTAGGCCACCAGCAGGTCCTGCAGGTTCTGTTCACGGGTGACCGTCAGGCGTTGGCTTTCAGTTTTTTCGTGGCCGCGCAGGTCGAAGGTCATGCACACGCAGCCCAGCCCAGTGATGTGCCGGGCGCGGGCCAGATCGCGCTGCTGACTGCCGCCCCAACCGTGGACGAACAGGATGCCTGGCATCTTGCTGCCAGGGCTGACCAGGGTGCCGACAATGCTGTCGTTGTCGACTTGCAGTTCAACGGTTTCACTCTGAACGGCCATGTTCGCGAATCCGTGCAAATTTGCTGAGTTGTCCGAGTTCACTGTCGTTTCCTTGGTAGAAGAGAGTGGCGTCAGCGGGCAGGTCGGGCGTGCCGAATACTTCGTGGGTGGAGGCACGCACCCGTTGCAATGCCGGGTCATCTGCAAAAGCCTGCAGGGCCAGCAGCTCGGCACTGCTAGCACCGCCCAGGCGCCAGGATTGTTCGAGTACACCGCTACGAAGGTGCCCCTTGGGGTTCAGGCCGCGGGCTATGTCGTAGTTGCGTCGCGACGCGATGAAGCCAGGGAAGTGCTGCTCGGCAGCCTGCTCGTAGGCGATTGCCTGGTTGATGGCCAGGCGCAGGTAGTCTTCCAGTGGTAGTTGCAGGAGCGCCTGGTAGTCACCACGTACCACCAGCAGGTCGGAACCGCCGTATATCTCGGTGCCCTGATGGTCGTGGGTCAGTTGCTGGGTGCCGTAATAGCTGCAGGTGAGGCCGGCGACGCGCACCTGGCCGACGCTGAAGGTTTGCACGTCGCTCAGGTCTTCTTCGAGTACCAGCCCCCACAGCGCCAGGTCCTGGTCATCCATGGCGGCCAGCAGTGGCTCCAGCGCGTGCGCTGTGGTGATGACCTGCTGGCCGCGGCCTGCGCAGGCCAGCACGGGCTTCACCCTCAGGGGGCCGTCGAGCAGCAGCAACTGTGCGGCGGTGCGCGCATCGGCTTTGCTGAACACGGTATAGCCGCGCAGCAAGGCGTCGCTTGCCTGTCGAGCGAAGTCATCGGTCCAGCCCGGCGGGAAGCTGGCCCCGGCCGGCAGCGGGTGGGAGATCGCCTTGGTCGCCATGTAAGGGTGTGCGACCAATCCACCGAACAGGTCCTGCTCGCTGCGGATGCCCATGGCGGCATGACGTTTTGGGTCGACCAGGGTTTCGGTAGGCAGGTAATAGTAGCCATCAGCGGCGGTGGGGGAATGGGGTGGGTGGACGTGCGGGCAGCCCAGCAGTCCGGCCAGGCCATCGGCGAGCTTGAGGTGCACGGCATGCTCATGCTCCGGCGTATGTTCGCGGGTGTCGAGCAACACAACGCCGGTTTTCCGGTCGCAGGCACTGGGCATGGTCATTTGCCTGTCTGCAATGAATGTACAGTGTGTGAAGCCGGTACATTGCGGAAGTTCAGCGGGACTTGATCGGTGGTCCTGGCCTTGTTGTAGGCAGTATCCTGTTGGGACAGGGCGTGGTGGGCAATGCATGCCGTGTCTTGGTCGTGGCGATTGCAGCGCAATGGCGGCTGTTCCATTATCGGCGGATGGGAACAACCTTGATGTAGCCGCAGGAGAGCGCATGAACGTCCAGACCACCCTTGAGCAAAGCGTGCCGCAGCGACTGGCGCGCGTGCGCCAGGCCATGGCAGCCGGGGGCATCGATGCCTTGCTGGTACCCTCGGCCGACCCTCACCTTTCCGAATACCTGCCCGGTTACTGGCAGGGGCGTCAGTGGCTGTCGGGTTTCCACGGCTCGGTAGGCACGCTGGTAGTCACGCCCGCCTTTGCAGGGTTGTGGGTCGATAGCCGGTACTGGGAGCAGGCGGAGCGCGAGCTGGCCGGCAGTGGTATCGAACTGATGAAACTCTTGCCGGGCAAGCCAGGGGCGCTGGAATGGCTCAGCGATAATGTCGCGCCAAACGGTAACGTCGCGGTGGATGGAGCGGTCATGGCTCTGGCTTCGGCGCGCCAGCTGGACGAGCGGTTGAAGGCACGTGGGGCAGGGCTGGTGACCGACAAGGACCTGCTAGACCAGGTCTGGGACGGGCGCCCGGCGCTGCCCGCCAACCCGGTGTACCAGCACTTGCCGCCGCACGCCACGGTAAGCCGGGCGGAAAAACTCGCGCAGTTGCGCCAGGGCATCCAGGCCAAAGGGGCTGACTGGCACTTTATCGCTACGCTCGATGACATCGCCTGGCTGTTCAACCTGCGTGGCAGTGATGTGTCATACAACCCGGTTTTCCTGGCCTTTGCCTTGATCAGTCAGCAGCAGGCCATTCTGTTCGTGGGTCAGGACAAGGTGGACGCGCATTTGCGTCAGGTGCTGGCGGTGGACGGCATCGAGGTGCGCGACTACAGCGAGGCTGGCGCTGCCCTGGCGGCTGTTCCGGCGGGGGGGCGGTTGCTGGTAGACCCGGCCCGTGTCACCTGCGGCCTGTTGGGCAATCTGGCGCCAGAGGTTGTGCTGGTCGAGGGGCTCAACCCCACCACCCTGAGCAAATCCTGCAAAGGTGACGATGATCTGGTGCATATCCGCCAGGTCATGGAGCAGGACGGTGCGGCATTGTGCGAGTTCTTCGCCTGGTTCGAGGCGAACCTCGGCCGTGAGGTGATTACCGAGCTGACCGTTGACGAGCAATTGACTGCCGCGCGTGCCCGGCGCGCGAATTTCGTGTCGCTGAGTTTTTCGACCATTGCCGCCTTCAATGGCAATGGCGCCATGCCGCACTACCGTGCCACCGAGCAGTCGCATGCGATCATCGAGGGTGATGGCTTGCTGCTGATCGATTCGGGCGGGCAATACCTGGGCGGCACCACCGACATCACCCGTATGGTGCCCGTCGGCAACCCCAGCCATGCACAGAAGCAGGACTGCACCCGGGTACTCAAGGGTATGATCGCCCTGTCGCGTGCCACCTTCCCGCGAGGGGTGCTGTCGCCGTTGCTCGACGCCATTGCCCGGGCGCCGATCTGGGCTGACCAGGTTGATTATGGCCACGGTACCGGGCACGGGGTAGGCTACTTCATGAACGTGCACGAAGGCCCGCAAGTGATTGCCTACCAGGCGGCACCTGCACCGCAGACAGCGATGCAGGCAGGCATGATCAGCTCGATCGAACCCGGTACGTACCGCCCCGGGCAGTGGGGCGTACGTATCGAGAACCTGGTGGTCAACCGCGAAGCGGGCAAGAGTGCCTTCGGCGACTTCCTGCACTTCGAGACCTTGACGCTGTGCCCGATCGATACCCGCTGCCTGTTGCCCGAGCTACTGGCCAAGGACGAGGTGGATTGGCTGAATGGCTATCATGCGAACGTGCGTGAGCGCCTGGCGCCCCTTCTCAGGGCTGATGGGTTGGCCTGGCTGGAGGCGCGTACCGCGCCGCTGTAATGCAAATGGAAAGGGCAGCTTGTGAGCTGCCCTTTTTGCTACTTGCAGATGACGATCATGCTGCGGCTGGTGTAACCCGCCGGGTTGATGCCGAACAAGTAGTCACCGGCTTGTTCATCGCTATCGCCCGAGCGTGCAATGACCCGGTAGCCGCGTGTGCTGCAGGAGGTCGCGGCCTTGCTGTAGCAGTTGTCCCATGACGAGGAAAGGCCGGAACAATTGATATGCAGGCCCTTCTTGCCCCTCTTGACCTCAGTCTTGGCTGTGGCGGCACATCCAGCAATAGCCAAGATGGCCAGGATGAGAAAAATACGTTTCATTCCTGTCCTTAAATGCAGGGCGGATCAGCTGTCTGCCCTGTCGTTATCGCTTCGCTTCTTCCTGAAACATCCCCAGCGTCCGTGTTCGGTCCAGTAGATAGCGTAAAGATGATGATGCTGTGACAGCTTAATCAGCGAGGAGGACCGCTACAATCACTAATCCTGTCTCAAATGAAAATATTTCTCATATCAGTCGGCTGCCACAGCCGGGGTTGGCTCTTTGCGCATGGACAGGGTAGTGCCAACCGAAGCGGCAATGATTGCCCCAATCGCCAGCCATTGGGTGAGCGTTAGTACCTCGCCGAGAAACAGCAGGCCGGACAGTGCGCCGAATGCAGGTTCGATACTCATCAACGTGCCGAACGTACGGGCCGGGATGCGTGTGAGGGCAACCATTTCCAGGCTGTAGGGCAGGGCGGTGGACAGCACTGCAACGGCCAGGGCCACGGGGATCAAGGCAGGTGTGAGCAGTGCGCTACCGGCATGTGCGATACCTATGGGGGCGACGAACAGGGCGGCGACCACCACCCCCAAGGCTGCACTCTGAATACCGTGCTCGGCGCCGGCGCGTTGCCCGAACAGAATATAGAGGGCCCAGCATACGCCAGCGCCCAAAGCATAAGCAGCGCCCACCGGGTCGAGTGCCTGGCCGCCTTGGCCAGCCGGTAGCAACAGCAGCAGGCCGGCAATGGCCAAGGCAATCCACACGAAGTCGATTGGCCGGCGCGAGGAGAAGATGGCCACCGCCAACGGGCCGGTGAACTCCAGGGCCACGGCGATGCCGATGGGTACCGTTTGCAGGGCCATATAGAAGAGGAAGTTCATGCCACCCAGCGCCATGCCATAGATGACCACGTTGCGCAGGGTGGTGGCGGTCATACGTACCCGCCATGGGCGCAATATGAGCAGCATGATGATGCTGGCGAAGATCAGGCGCAGTGTAGTGGTGCCTTGTGCTCCGATGATGGGGAACATGCTTTTGGCCAGGGACGCACCGGACTGGATCGATGCCATGGCTATAAGCAGCAGGCCGATCGGGAAAAGAGTGGCGGCCAGGCTGCGGGGTTGGGTGTTCATTTAAGTGCGGCGATCCTTGGACGGGCGGGATGAGCAATATAGTGCGCAATTGGTGGGGCGGGTGATAGCCCTTAAGAGGCTTCGCCAGAAATATTTCAAACCATTGAAATTAAAGGTTGACCTCGTGGATGACGGCCCTATAATGCGCACCATTCCAACGGGGTAGCGAAGTAAAGCTAGCCGCGCTGTTGAGTCAAGTGTTTGAAGCTAAACGAGTTTCTCGAAAAAAACTTCAAAATAAACGCTTGACAGGCTCTGAGGAAAGCGTAGAATGCGCGCCTCGGTTGAGACGAAAAGCTCTTAACCAAACGCTCTTTAACAAATCGAATCAAGCAATTCGTGTGGGTGCTTGTGAGTATGGACTGATAGTCAAAAAGATTATCAGCATCACAAGTGACCATGCGAGAAATCACATAGTCATTTGAGATTGCTGAGCCAAGTTTAGGGTTTCTTAAAAACCCAAGCAGTATTGAACTGAAGAGTTTGATCATGGCTCAGATTGAACGCTGGCGGCAGGCCTAACACATGCAAGTCGAGCGGATGAGAAGAGCTTGCTCTTCGATTCAGCGGCGGACGGGTGAGTAATGCCTAGGAATCTGCCTGGTAGTGGGGGACAACGTTTCGAAAGGAACGCTAATACCGCATACGTCCTACGGGAGAAAGCAGGGGACCTTCGGGCCTTGCGCTATCAGATGAGCCTAGGTCGGATTAGCTAGTTGGTGAGGTAATGGCTCACCAAGGCGACGATCCGTAACTGGTCTGAGAGGATGATCAGTCACACTGGAACTGAGACACGGTCCAGACTCCTACGGGAGGCAGCAGTGGGGAATATTGGACAATGGGCGAAAGCCTGATCCAGCCATGCCGCGTGTGTGAAGAAGGTCTTCGGATTGTAAAGCACTTTAAGTTGGGAGGAAGGGCATTAACCTAATACGTTAGTGTTTTGACGTTACCGACAGAATAAGCACCGGCTAACTCTGTGCCAGCAGCCGCGGTAATACAGAGGGTGCAAGCGTTAATCGGAATTACTGGGCGTAAAGCGCGCGTAGGTGGTTTGTTAAGTTGAATGTGAAAGCCCCGGGCTCAACCTGGGAACTGCATCCAAAACTGGCAAGCTAGAGTACGGTAGAGGGTGGTGGAATTTCCTGTGTAGCGGTGAAATGCGTAGATATAGGAAGGAACACCAGTGGCGAAGGCGACCACCTGGACTGATACTGACACTGAGGTGCGAAAGCGTGGGGAGCAAACAGGATTAGATACCCTGGTAGTCCACGCCGTAAACGATGTCAACTAGCCGTTGGAATCCTTGAGATTTTAGTGGCGCAGCTAACGCATTAAGTTGACCGCCTGGGGAGTACGGCCGCAAGGTTAAAACTCAAATGAATTGACGGGGGCCCGCACAAGCGGTGGAGCATGTGGTTTAATTCGAAGCAACGCGAAGAACCTTACCAGGCCTTGACATGCAGAGAACTTTCCAGAGATGGATTGGTGCCTTCGGGAACTCTGACACAGGTGCTGCATGGCTGTCGTCAGCTCGTGTCGTGAGATGTTGGGTTAAGTCCCGTAACGAGCGCAACCCTTGTCCTTAGTTACCAGCACGTAATGGTGGGCACTCTAAGGAGACTGCCGGTGACAAACCGGAGGAAGGTGGGGATGACGTCAAGTCATCATGGCCCTTACGGCCTGGGCTACACACGTGCTACAATGGTCGGTACAGAGGGTTGCCAAGCCGCGAGGTGGAGCTAATCTCACAAAACCGATCGTAGTCCGGATCGCAGTCTGCAACTCGACTGCGTGAAGTCGGAATCGCTAGTAATCGCGAATCAGAATGTCGCGGTGAATACGTTCCCGGGCCTTGTACACACCGCCCGTCACACCATGGGAGTGGGTTGCACCAGAAGTAGCTAGTCTAACCTTCGGGAGGACGGTTACCACGGTGTGATTCATGACTGGGGTGAAGTCGTAACAAGGTAGCCGTAGGGGAACCTGCGGCTGGATCACCTCCTTAATCGACGACATCAGCCTGCTGATGAGCTCCCACACGAATTGCTTGATTCATGGTTGAAGACGATCAAGACCTCCTGCAGGTCTAGCGTTGTTCCTGATCAGAACTTGGAAATGAGCATTCGCTTCGAATGTTGATTTCTGACTTTTGTCAGATCGTTCTTTAAAAATTCGGATATGTGATAGAAATAGACTGAACACCAGTTTCACTGCTGGTGGATCAGGCTAAGGTAAAATTTGTGAGTTCTGCTCGAAAGAGCGACGTGCGAATTTTCGGCGAATGTCGTCTTCACAGTATAACCAGATTGCTTGGGGTTATATGGTCAAGTGAAGAAGCGCATACGGTGGATGCCTTGGCAGTCAGAGGCGATGAAAGACGTGGTAGCCTGCGAAAAGCTTTGGGGAGTCGGCAAACAGACTGTGATCCAGAGATCTCTGAATGGGGGAACCCAGCCAGCACAAGCTGGTTATCTTGTACTGAATACATAGGTGCAAGAGGCGAACCAGGGGAACTGAAACATCTAAGTACCCTGAGGAAAAGAAATCAACCGAGATTCCCTTAGTAGTGGCGAGCGAACGGGGACCAGCCCTTAAGTTGGTTTGAGATTAGTGGAACGCTCTGGAAAGTGCGGCCATAGTGGGTGATAGCCCCGTACACGAAAATCTCTTATCAATGAAATCGAGTAGGACGGAGCACGAGAAACTTTGTCTGAATATGGGGGGACCATCCTCCAAGGCTAAATACTACTGACTGACCGATAGTGAACTAGTACCGTGAGGGAAAGGCGAAAAGAACCCCGGAGAGGGGAGTGAAATAGATCCTGAAACCGTATGCGTACAAGCAGTGGGAGCCTACTTGTTAGGTGACTGCGTACCTTTTGTATAATGGGTCAGCGACTTATATTCAGTGGCGAGCTTAACCGAATAGGGGAGGCGTAGCGAAAGCGAGTCTTAATAGGGCGTTTAGTCGCTGGGTATAGACCCGAAACCGGGCGATCTATCCATGGGCAGGTTGAAGGTTAGGTAACACTGACTGGAGGACCGAACCGACTACCGTTGAAAAGTTAGCGGATGACCTGTGGATCGGAGTGAAAGGCTAATCAAGCTCGGAGATAGCTGGTTCTCCTCGAAAGCTATTTAGGTAGCGCCTCATGTATCACTGTAGGGGGTAGAGCACTGTTTCGGCTAGGGGGTCATCCCGACTTACCAAACCGATGCAAACTCCGAATACCTACAAGTGCCGAGCATGGGAGACACACGGCGGGTGCTAACGTCCGTCGTGAAAAGGGAAACAACCCAGACCGTCAGCTAAGGTCCCAAAGTCATGGTTAAGTGGGAAACGATGTGGGAAGGCTTAGACAGCTAGGAGGTTGGCTTAGAAGCAGCCACCCTTTAAAGAAAGCGTAATAGCTCACTAGTCGAGTCGGCCTGCGCGGAAGATGTAACGGGGCTCAAACCATGCACCGAAGCTACGGGTATCACCTTTTGGTGATGCGGTAGAGGAGCGTTCTGTAAGCCTGTGAAGGTGAGTTGAGAAGCTTGCTGGAGGTATCAGAAGTGCGAATGCTGACATGAGTAACGACAATGCGAGTGAAAAACTCGCACGCCGAAAGACCAAGGTTTCCTGCGCAACGTTAATCGACGCAGGGTTAGTCGGTCCCTAAGGCGAGGCTGAAAAGCGTAGTCGATGGAAAACAGGTTAATATTCCTGTACTTCCAGTTATTGCGATGGAGGGACGGAGAAGGTTAGGCCAGCCTGGCGTTGGTTGTCCAGGTTTAAGGTGGTAGGCTGGAATCTTAGGCAAATCCGGGATTTCAAGGCCGAGAGCTGATGACGAGTTGCCTTTAGGCGATGAAGTGGTTGATACCATGCTTCCAAGAAAAGCTCCTAAGCTTCAGATAACTGGGAACCGTACCCCAAACCGACACAGGTGGTTAGGTAGAGAATACCAAGGCGCTTGAGAGAACTCGGGTGAAGGAACTAGGCAAAATGGCACCGTAACTTCGGGAGAAGGTGCGCCGGCGAGGGTCAAGGACTTGCTCCGTAAGCCCATGCCGGTCGAAGATACCAGGCCGCTGCGACTGTTTATTAAAAACACAGCACTCTGCAAACACGAAAGTGGACGTATAGGGTGTGACGCCTGCCCGGTGCCGGAAGGTTAATTGATGGGGTTAGCGCAAGCGAAGCTCTTGATCGAAGCCCCGGTAAACGGCGGCCGTAACTATAACGGTCCTAAGGTAGCGAAATTCCTTGTCGGGTAAGTTCCGACCTGCACGAATGGCGTAACGATGGCGGCGCTGTCTCCACCCGAGACTCAGTGAAATTGAAATCGCTGTGAAGATGCAGTGTATCCGCGGCTAGACGGAAAGACCCCGTGAACCTTTACTATAGCTTTGCACTGGACTTTGAATTTGCTTGTGTAGGATAGGTGGGAGGCTTTGAAGTGGGGACGCCAGTTCTCATGGAGCCATCCTTGAAATACCACCCTGGCAACTTTGAGGTTCTAACTCAGGTCCGTTATCCGGATCGAGGACAGTGTATGGTGGGTAGTTTGACTGGGGCGGTCTCCTCCCAAAGAGTAACGGAGGAGTACGAAGGTGCGCTCAGACCGGTCGGAAATCGGTCGTAGAGTATAAAGGCAAAAGCGCGCTTGACTGCGAGACACACACGTCGAGCAGGTACGAAAGTAGGTCTTAGTGATCCGGTGGTTCTGTATGGAAGGGCCATCGCTCAACGGATAAAAGGTACTCCGGGGATAACAGGCTGATACCGCCCAAGAGTTCATATCGACGGCGGTGTTTGGCACCTCGATGTCGGCTCATCACATCCTGGGGCTGAAGCCGGTCCCAAGGGTATGGCTGTTCGCCATTTAAAGTGGTACGCGAGCTGGGTTTAGAACGTCGTGAGACAGTTCGGTCCCTATCTGCCGTGGACGTTTGAGATTTGAGAGGGGCTGCTCCTAGTACGAGAGGACCGGAGTGGACGAACCTCTGGTGTTCCGGTTGTCACGCCAGTGGCATTGCCGGGTAGCTATGTTCGGAAGAGATAACCGCTGAAAGCATCTAAGCGGGAAACTTGCCTCAAGATGAGATCTCACTGGGATCTTGAATCCCCTAAAGGGCCGTCGAAGACTACGACGTTGATAGGTTGGGTGTGTAAGCGCTGTGAGGCGTTGAGCTAACCAATACTAATTGCCCGTGAGGCTTGACCATATAACACCCAAGCAATTTGCTAGCGCAGATTGCGGTGGTGAAGATGACACGAACCGAAAGTTCGCAACGAACCACAAATATCGCATATCCGGATTCGCTGGGCTGTCCATCTGGACATTCTGGCTACAGAATTTCTTGACGACCATAGAGCATTGGAACCACCTGATCCCATCCCGAACTCAGCAGTGAAACGATGCATCGCCGATGGTAGTGTGGGGTTTCCCCATGTGAGAGTAGGTCATCGTCAAGATTAATTTCGCAAAACCCCTATCTGCGCATGCAGGTAGGGGTTTTGTCTTTGTGGGCGAAAAAATCCGGCCCAGCTTGAATCCCTGTGGGAGCGGGCTTGCCCTGCGAACACAGGCGAAGCCCGTGCCATCCACAGCGCAGCCTGTTTCGCGGGCACGCCCGCTCCCACAGTGATCGCGCCGGCCTTTCTACAGGGAAGCAGGCCACCTCACCGCCAATCATGAAATGTCTGTCATACACGTCTGGTAAACCCCGAGGCAATGCTACGCTCGCGGAAATACTCAGCACGGATACCCACCATGGACATGAACTGGCACCAGGCCCTGCAGGAGAGCCTGAGCTGGCTGGCAATCGCCACGTTCATCACGCTTGTTTGCTTTACCGCTGCCGCGACGCTAGCTGTACGTTGCACGCGCTGGGGCAACCAGTTCTGGCAACTTGCCGGGCCCTATTTCAATTTCAGGCGCAGTTGGCGGCCACTTCTAGTGTTTGCGCTGCTGCTGGTGTTAACGCTGTTCTCGGTACGCCTGAACGTGCTGTTCTCGTTTTGGTACAACGGCTTCTACAGCGCCTTACAGGGCCTTGACCAGGCCGCTTTCTGGTACATGCTCGGCGTCTTTGCCGTATTGGCCACCATCCATGTGCTGCGCTCGCTGTTCACCTTTTATGTAACCCAGGCATTCAGCATTCAGTGGCGGGTCTGGCTCACCAAGCGGCTGACCAACGACTGGATGCATGGCGATGCCTACTACCGGGGTCAGTTTCTCGCCGAGCCGGTGGACAACCCTGACCAGCGTATCGAGCTGGATGCCAATGCATTTGTCACCAACTCGGTAACCCTGGCCCTGGGCGCAGTCAGTGCGCTGGTGTCGCTGGTGGCGTTCACCGGGATCCTCTGGGCGCTGTCGGCACCGCTGGCGGTTGCCGGGGTGGAAGTCCCCCGGGCGATGGTGTTCGCCGTTTACCTGTATGTCATCGTCGCCACCTGGATTGCCTTCCGCCTGGGGCGCCCGTTGATCCGCCTGAACTTTCTTAACGAGAAGCTCACCGCTAACTTTCGTTATGCGCTGATGCGTCTGCGCGAGAATGCCGAGAACATTGCCTTCTACCAAGGCGCCCTGGTAGAGCGGGGCACGCTGTTGGGCCGCTTTGGCGCCTTGATCGTCAATGCCTGGGCGCTGGTGTTCCGGAACCTGAAATTCAGCGGTTTCAACCTGGGGGTTAGCCAGGTTGCCGTGGTGTTCCCGTTTATCCTCCAGGCCCCACGCTTCTTCAGCGGGGCGATCAAGTTGGGTGACGTGATGCAGACCGCCCAGGCCTTTGGCCAGGTGCAGGATGCGTTGTCGTTCTTCCGCGAATCTTACGACGCATTCGCTCAATACCGGGCCACCCTCGACCGCCTGACCGGTTTTCTCGATGCCAACGAGCAGGCAAGCGCTTTGCCGCGTGTCACCACCGAGGCTCAGGAACATGCGCTGGAAATCACGGATCTGCAGGTACTGCGCCCGGACGGGCATCCCCTTGTCACTGATCTTGGCCTGAGCTTGCACGCTGGCCAGGCACTGTTGATCAAAGGCCCATCGGGCAGTGGCAAAACTACTCTGCTGCGAGCCCTGGCAGGCCTTTGGCCGTACGCTGCAGGTGAGGTCAAGCGCCCGATAGGCCATCAGGCGTTGTTCTTGTCGCAGCGTCCCTACCTGCCGCTGGGCGACTTGCGGACGGTCATCGCCTACCCGGCAGCCAGCAAGCCCGAGGACGAAGGGCGGATGCGGCAGGCCCTGCGCCAGGTCAATCTGGCTCATCTGGCCGATCGGCTGGAGGTCAGTTGCGACTGGTCGCACATTCTTTCGGTGGGCGAGCAGCAGCGCCTGGCGTTCGCCCGGGTGCTGTTCAACCGGCCCCAGGTGGTGTTCCTCGACGAGTCCACCTCGGCAATGGACGAAGGGCTCGAGCACGCCCTGTATTCACTGTTGCGCACGGAAATGCCGGGCGCGCTGCTGGTCAGTGTTGGCCACCGCAGTACGCTGGCGGGGTTCCACACTCACCGGTTGGAGGTAGATGGGCATGGGGGCTGGTCGTTGCTCAAGCAGGAACCGGCGTTGGCCTAGTCGGGATTGAAGGGCTAATCGCCGCCCAGCCCCGCTCCAGGCGCGCTCAACGCAGCAGCATCACCCCCACCAGGGTGGTGCTGGCAAGCCCTGCACCGACCAGGAAAGTTGCCTGGAACCCCGCACCATCCCACAGCAACCCTGCCACCACACTGGCCACCAGCAGTGCCACCCCGGTCAGCAGGTTGAACAGGCCAAAGCCGGTACCGCGCAGGTTGGCGGGGGCGCTGTCGGCGATCATGGCAGCAAAAATACCCTGGCTGAAGCCCAGGTGCAGGCCCCAGGCGGCAACCCCCAAGGCCAATCCGGCCCAGCCCGGCAGCAGGGCCAGCAGCAGGTCGGCGCAGATCAGCAACCCCAGCCCGGCCATGAGCACGCCGCGGCGCCCCAGGCGGTCTGACAGCACCCCGGCAGGGTAGGCAGACACCGAGTAGGCCAGCGCCATCAGCACCAGCACCGCCGGCGCCCACATCGGCGCCAGCCCCATGTCTTGGGCGCGCAGCAGCAGGAAGGCCTCGCTGAAGCGGGCGAGGGTGAACAATGTGGCCAGGCCGATCAGCCGCCAGTAGGCCGGGCCCAGGCGTACCAGTTCGTGCAGCGCCAGCGGTGCGCGCACGGGCCGGGTCGTGGCCGGCGTTTCAGGTTCGCACACGAAGGCGATGAGGATATACACCGCCACGAACGCCGGGATCACCGCCACCCAGAACACCGTCTGGAAGTGGCTCGCGGTCAGCCACATCAGCACGATCGCCAGCAATGGCCCGAGGAAAGCGCCAACCGTATCCAGCGCCTGACGCAGCCCGAAGGCGGCGCCACGCAACGCGGGGGGCGTGACATCCGCCACCAGCGCGTCGCGCGGCGCTCCACGAATGCCTTTGCCCACCCGGTCGACGAACCGTGCTGCGGTCAGCCACTCCAGCCCCGAAGCCATGGGGAAGACCGGCTTGGTCAGCGCGCCCAGGCCATAGCCGAGCACCGTCAGCAGCTTGCGTTTGCCCAGGCGGTCGCTGAGGGCACCGGAAAACACTTTGGTGATCGAGGCAGTTGCCTCGGCGATGCCTTCGATAACGCCCACCGCCACCACCGAAGTGCCGAGCACGGTGACCATGTACAGCGGCAACAGGGCGTGGATCATCTCCGAGGAAATGTCCATGAACATCGACACAAAACCCAGCGCCCAGACACTGCGCGGGATCTTTGGCAGGGTTCGGGTGGCGGAGCTGCTTTCTTCATTGCTGCGCATTTGGGGTCTCGTCAGCGTTGCCACGTTGAAACTGTAGGAGCCCACACGCAGGATGCAAACCGCAACCAGCACCGCTCAGGCCAGCCTGCGCACCCGTCGCCAGACGGTACTGCGGCTGACCCCCAGGCGCCGTGCGGCCTCGTCCATGTCGCCATCGCAGCAGTCCAGCACCTGGCGCGCATGGGCCGTTTCGGCTGCTTTGCCCAGGCTGCGCAGGTTTTCAGTGGCGGCAGGGGGCAGGTTCACCGCTGCAGCCACGCCGGCCTCGAAGAGCTCCGGGAACAGCGTGGCCAGATCGACCTCGTCACCGTGGCCCAGCGTACCCAGGCACAAGGCCACACGCTCTGCGATGTTCTCCAGTTCTCGAATGTTGCCTGGCCAAGGGTGACGCAGCATCAGTGGCAGAAGCTTCTGTATCTGCTCGTCGCTTGAAGGCGGCAAGCGACCGGCACGGCAGTGACGCGCAAGCAGGGCATTGAACAGCGGCAAGATGTCTGCAATCCGTTCGCGTAGCGGCGGTACGGCCAGGCGCAGGATGTTCAGGCGGTAATACAGGTCCTGGCGAAAGCGCTGGTCGGCGATGCGCGCAGGCAGGTCGCAATGGGTGGCCGCAATCACCCGGATGTCTACGGGCGTCGGCTCGCAGGCGCCCAGGCGCAGCACCTCGCGCTCTTGCAGCACACGCAGCAGGCGGGTCTGCAGCGCCACCGGCATGTCGCCTATTTCGTCGAGAAGCAAAGTGCCGGTGTGCGCCAGCTCGATCAGGCCGGGCTTGCCGCCTTTGCGCGAGCCGGTGAAGGCACCGTCCTCGTAGCCGAATAGCTCACTTTCAAGCAGCGACTCGGGCAGCGCCGCGCAGTTGATCGCCACAAACGGCCCCTCTTGGCGCGGGCTGGCGTGGTGCATGCTTTGCGCCAGCAGCTCCTTGCCGGTACCACTTTCGCCGGTGATCAGCACCGTGGCGTCGGCCTGTGCGTAGCGCTGGGCCAGGCTCAGAATGGCGCGAAATGCCGGCGCCTCACCGAGGAGCTGCTCGAAGCGATGGCGCGCCTTGAATGGGCGCGGATCCGCCTGTTCACCGTTGCGCTGCGGCATCCGGCGTGTTGGGGGGGCAACAGCCTTGGCTCTCAGGGTCACCAGGCTGTCGAAGGTATGACGCAGGCTTTCGGCATCCAGCGCCAGCACGCCTTGCGCACCCGCGGCGTCGGCCAACTGGCATACCGTTGGCGAGCCGATGATGACCTCGAAGCCATCCGCGACCAAGCGTTCGACCTGATCCCTGGCCTGCTCCAGGCTGGAGTAGGTGTGCTCGCGAATGTGCACTGTGAACAGCGCCTGCATCGCTGCCAGTTCCGGGTACGGCTGGCCGAAGTTGAGAATACCCACCCGGCTGGCACGGTCGCGGGCCTGCACCAGGGCACGGATCAGGTCGAACTCGCCCAGGTGCAAGGTCCGCACCGGGGTGTTCAGGTGCTGTCTCAGGTAATCGGCGGCAGCCCCGGAACACAGGATGACATCTGTCTGCTGGCGGCTTTCCAGCTCGCGCGCCAGTGGCAGCAGGTCGGCCAAGGTGGTTTCGATCACCTCGATACGGGCCTGTTGCCGGTAGTCGGCGCTTACCTGCTCGATCAGCTGCGCCATGCAGCTGGGGGCGGCGGGGTGATGCAGGTGGGTAACCAGCGCGACCACGCGGGGCAGATAAGCGGTAACGGCCATACAGGCTCCTTGTTTACGACAATCGGCGCATTACAGAGGGTTTACCAGGTGCCCGCCATCCACGGCCACGATGCTGCCGGTCATGAATGCACCGGCATCACTGGCCAGCAACAACAAGGGGCCGTCCAGTTCGTGCAGTTGGCCCAGGCGGCGCATCGGCACCTGGCCCGTGATGTAGCCTTGGCCGGCCTCGCTGTCGAAGTAGTCTTCGTTCATCTCGGTCTTGAAGTAGCCTGGGGCAATGGCATTGACGCGGATCCGGTAGCGGGCCAGCTCCAGTGCCATGGCCTTGGTCAGCTGTACCACGGCGGCCTTGGCCGTGCAGTAGTGGCTCAGGCCGCTGCCGACACGCAGGCCGAGGATCGAGGCGATGTTGACGATGCTGCCTGGCTGCCCGGCCTTGACCAGGCGCTGGGCTGCGCACTGGGCAACATGGAACACACCGTCGAGGTTGGTCGAGAGCATGCGCTGCCAGTCCTGTTCGCTCAGCTCCAGAAAGCGCCCGGGGTCGCCGATACCGGCATTGTTGATGATCACGTCGACCACGCCAAAGCGTGCCTCGGCTTGGTCGAAGGCCTGTTCGACGCTGTCGCGGCGGGTCACGTCCAGTGCCACGGCAAGTGCTTCACCGCCGTTGGTCTGTAGTGCTTCGGCCAGCACCTGCAGGCGCTCGACCCGGCGCGCTGCCAGCACCACCCGGGCGCCAGCAGCCTGGGCCAGGCGTGCGAAATGCGCGCCCAGGCCGCTGGAGGCCCCGGTGACCAGCACGGTCTTACCAGCCAGGGAAAATGTGTTTGCAAGCATGCTGTCTGCCCTTGGTCAAAGTACTTCGAACAGGCCGGCGGCACCCATGCCACCGCCCACGCACATGGTCACCACCACGTAGCGCACCCCGCGCCGCTTGCCTTCAAGCAAGGCATGCCCGACCATCCGCGCGCCGCTCATGCCATAGGGGTGGCCAATGGCTATAGCGCCGCCGTTGACGTTCAGCCGCGCGGGGTCGATGCCCAGCTTGTCGCGGCAATACAGCACCTGGCAGGCGAAGGCTTCGTTGAGTTCCCACAGGCCGATGTCGTCCACCTTCAGCCCATGCTGCTTGAGCAGGCGCGGCACGGCGTACACCGGGCCAATGCCCATCTCTTCCGGGGCCAGGCCGGCCACCGCGATACCCCGATACAGGCCCAGCGGCTCAAGATTGCGCTGCTCGGCCAGGCGCGCATCCATCAGTACGCAGGCGCTGGCACCGTCGGACAGCTGGCTGGCATTGCCGGCGGTGATGCAGCCGCCTTCGAGCACGGCTTTCAAGCCGGTCAGATCCTCCAGGCGGGTCTGCGGGCGGTTGCCTTCGTCCTGCGTCAGGGTTACCTCGCGGTAACTGACCTCGCCAGTGTGTTTGTCCCGGATCAACTGCTGCGCCGTCACTGGCACGATCTCGGCCTCGAACAGCCCGTTGCGCTGGGCGGCCGCGGTGCGTAGCTGCGACTGCAGGGCGTACGCATCCTGGGCGTCGCGGCTGATGCCATAGCGCTTGGCCACGTGCTCGGCGGTCTGCAGCATCGGCATGTAGGCGTGCGACACCCGCTGGATCACGTTGCTGTCCTGCTCGTCCAATGCCCACTCCAGGTTGCGCGCCTGTACCGCGCTGATGTTTTCCTGGCCGGCGCCGACGGTCACCTGCATGCCATCGACCATGATCTGCTTGGCGGCGGTAGCGATTGCCATCAGCCCGGAGGCGCACTGGCGGTCCAGGGTCTGGCCGCTGACCGTCACCGGCAGGCCGGCAGCCAGCGCGCTCATGCGGCCCAGGTTCCAGCCAGCGGTGCCAGAGGGCATCGCGGTACCCATCACCAGGTCTTCGATTTCATCACCGGCGATGCCGGCGCTGGCCACTGCCGCCTGGATGGCGTGAGCCGCCAGGCTCGGCGAGCGGGTGTTGTTCAGCGCACCGCGAAAGGCCTTGCCGATCGGGGTGCGGGCGGTGGAGAGAATGACGGCTTCTTTCATGTTCGGGGTTCCTTGATGACCAGGGGAGAACAGCTCAGAGGCTGGCTGTACGCAACTTCGCGCTGGATGCCAGGCGGCGCAGCAACGGGGCTGGCTGCAGCCACATGCGTCCATAGGCGCCAAGCGCTTCGCGCTGTTGCTCGATGCCCGCCAGCACGTTGTCCAGGCCCAGTTCGCGTGCATAGTGCAGTGGGCCCCCACGCCAGGCCGGGAAGCCGTAGCCGTTGGTCCACACCAGGTCGATGTCGCCGCTGCGCAGGGCAATGCCTTCATCGAGCAACTGCAGGCCCTCGTTGACCAGCATGAACAGGCAGCGGTCGTGGATTTCGGCGTCGCTGATGGTGCGCCGGGGGATGCCCAGGCTGGCCGCCAGTTGCGCCGCGATCTGCTCCACTTCCGGGTCCTCGATGCGTTCGCGGCCTTCGTAGCGGTAGAACCCGCGCCCGGTCTTCTGGCCGTGCCGGCCCAGGCTGTAGAGCTCGTCGGCCAGGCGGAAGTAGCTCGGGTCGTGGGCGATTTCACTGCGCCGTGCCTGGCGCACCAGGTAACCGACATCGATGCCCGCCAGGTCGTACATGGCGAACACGCCCATGGCCAGGCCCAGGCCGGTGAGCACCTTGTCCACTTGGGCTGGCGAGGCGCCTTCAAGCACCAGGCGGTGGGCTTCGCGGGCATAGGGCTCGAGCATGCGGTTGCCGATGAAGCCAAAGCACACGCCCGACACCACGGGCAGCTTGCCGATGCGCTTGGCGACCTGCAGCGTGGTGGCCAGCACGTCGGGCGCCGTCAGCCGGCCGCGCACTACTTCGAGTAGGCGCATGACGTTGGCCGGGCTGAAAAAGTGCAGGCCGACCACGTCCTGCGGTCGGCGGGTGCAGGCGGCGATTCGGTCGACGTCCAGGGTTGAGGTGTTGCTGGCGAGGATGGCGCCCGGCTTGCACACTCGGTCGAGGGTGCGGAACACCTGCTGCTTGATCGACAGGTCCTCGAACACTGCCTCGATTACCAGGTCGGCGTCGGCCAGGTCGGCGTAGTCGAGGGTGCCTTGCAGCAGGCTCATGCGTTGCTCGAGCTGTTCGGCGCTGAGCTTGCCGCGTTTGATGCTGCCTTCGTAGTGCTTGCGGATCTGCGCCAGGCCCCGGTCCAGTGCTTCGGGCTTGAGCTCCAGCAGGCGCACCGGGATACCGGCGTTGATGAAGTTCATGGCGATGCCGGCGCCCATGGTGCCAGCGCCGATCACCGCCACCCGGTCAATGCTGCGCAGCGGCGTGCTGGCGTCGATGCCGGGTACGCGCAGCGCCTCGCGCTCGGCGAAGAACTGGTGGCGCAGGGCGGTGGCCTGTGGGTCTTGCAGGGCTTCGTGGAATAGTGCCTGCTCGCGGGCCAGGCCCTCGGCCAGGGGCATCTCGCAGGCGGCGCGTACCGCGGCGAGCACGCGCAGGGGCGCGTTCTGGCCGGGCTTACGGGCGATCAGTTGTGCCTCGCGGCTGGAGAAGAAGTCGCTTTCCAGGCCAGCGGCCAGAGGTGTTGCAGGAGCGCTTGGCAGGGCCGGTTGGGCCAGTTGCTCGCGAGCCAAAGTGCAGGCTGCTTCGAGTAAGTCCTGTCCGCTTTCGACCAGGCGATCGATCAGACCCAGGGCAAGGCCCTGGCGGGCATCGATCGGGTCGCCGCTGAGCATCATCTCCAGCGCCGGGGCCACGCCGATAAGGCGCGGCAGGCGCTGGGTGCCGCCAGCACCGGGCAGTAGGCCCAGGCGGACTTCGGGCAGCCCCAGGCGTGCGGTGGCGGTAGCCAGACGATGGCTGCAAGCCAGGGCCAGTTCCAGGCCGCCGCCCAGGGCCACCCCGTCGATGGCGGCAATCAGGGGTTTTTCGATGCGGGTCAAGGCATCGAGGAGTTCGGGCAGTGCCGGCGCCTCCCAGGTGCGTGGGCCGCCAAACTCGCTGATGTCGGCACCGGCACTGAACGGCAGTTGCTGACCGTGCAGGATGATGGCCTGCACTTCGCGGTCAGCAGCGGCCCGGCTGCAGGCCTGCATCAGTGCCTGGCGCAGGTCATGGCCAAGGGCGTTGACCGGCGCGTGGCGCAGGCCGATCAGGGCCAGTTGGTTTTCGCGGCGATAGTCGATGAGTTGCATGGGGTAACCTTTCTGTTAGTGGGCCGTGGGCGCTCGGCCAACCCTGTGGGAGCGGGCTTGCCCGCGAACACCGGCGAAGCCGGTGCCATGCACCGCGGTGTTTTCTTCGCGGGCAAGCCCGCTCCCACAGGGTAAAGCGCCGCTTGCCGGGGTTTTGACCGGCGCGGTGGTATCAGCGGGCGAATGCGGCCTCGCTGATGTCCATCAGGTTGTCGCTGCCGGTGCGAATCAGTGTTTCATGCAGGTTGGCGCGTGGCAGAAGGCGCTGCAGGTAGAAGCGCGCGGTCTCGCGCTTGCCCTGGTAGAACGCAACCTCGTCGCTGCCGGCGGCCAGTGCCCGTTCGGCCACGCACGCAGCGCGCAGCCAGAGGTAGCCGAGCAGGGTGTAACCGCTGAGCATCAGGTAGTCGTAGGCGCTGGCGCCGATCAGGTTGGCATCGGTTGCGCTGGCGTCACGCAGCCAGGCACTGACTTCGCGCCAGGCAACCACTTGCTTGAGCAGGGCCTGGGCCAGGTGGGCCGGAGCGTTGGTGCTCTGGGTGAAGTCTTCGATTTCACCGAGCAGTTCGGCCAAGGCCTCGCCGCCATCGGCCAGCACCTTGCGGGTCAGCAGGTCGAGGCCCTGAATGGTGTTGGTGCCTTCGTAGATCGCGGTGATGCGCACGTCGCGCGCGATCTGCTCCATGCCCCACTCGCGGATGTAGCCGTGGCCACCGAATACCTGGATACCCAGTTGCGCGGCCTCGTTGCCAGTTTCTGTGAGGAAACCTTTTGCAATCGGCGTGAGCAACGCCAGGCGGCGCGCCGCAGCCTCGCGCACGCTGGCGCTGGCGCCGTGGTGCAGCTGGTCGACGCCCTTGGCGCAGGTGTAGGCGAGCATGCGGCCGCCTTCGGCATAGGCCTTCTGGGTTAGCAGCATGCGCCGCACATCCGCATGGCCGATGATCGGGTCGGCTGGCTGGTCACTGCGCAGGCGTGGCGTGGCGCGCATCTGCACGCGGTCGCGGGCATAGGCCAAGGCACCCTGGAAGGACGCTTCGGCGTGGGCCTGGGCCTGCTGGGACACCGCCAGGCGCGACTCGTTGATGTAGGTGAACATGGCGTTCAGGCCACGGTTGGCCTCGCCCAGCAGGTAGCCTGTGGCGCTGTCGAAGTTGAGCACGCAGGTAGCGTTGCCGTGGATGCCCATCTTGTGTTCGATGGAGCCGCAGCTCACGCCGTTGGGCGCGCCAAGCTGGTCTTGGGCATCGACCTGGATCTTCGGCACGGCGAACAGCGAAATGCCTTTGACCCCCGCGGGTGCGCCTTCGATGCGCGCCAGCACCAGGTGGATGATGTTCTCGGTCATGTCGTGTTCACCGGCGGAGATGAACATCTTGCTGCCGCTGACCTGGTAGCTGCCGTCGGCCTGGGGCCTGGCGCTGGTGCGCAGCAGGCCAAGGTCCGAACCGCAGTGGGCCTCGGTCAGGCACATGGTGCCGCCCCAGCGGCCGGCGATCATCGGTGGCAGCAAGCGCTGCTGCAGGGCTTCGTCAGCGTGCTCGCTGAGGGTACTGATGGCGCCCCCGGCGAGGTTGCCGTACATGCCCCAGGCGTGGTTGGCGCTGCACACCATCTCGTAGTTGACGAACCCCAGCGACGGCGGCAGGCCCTGGCCACCGAAGGCCGGGTCCTTGTCCAGGCCCAGCCAGCCGTTGTCGGCGAAGCGTTTGTAGGCATCGGCAAAGCCGGGCGGGGTGGTGACCTTGCCGTCCTGCCACTGGCAGCCGTGCTGGTCGCCCACGGCGTTGAGCGGGGCCAGCTGCTGTTCGGCGAATTTGGCGCCTTCTTCGACGATGGCGGCGAAGGTAGCCGCGTCCGGGGCTTCACAGCCAGTCAGTTGTTGGTAGTGGCGGCTCAGGCCGAGCAGCTCCTGGGCAACAAAGGTGATATCGCGCAATGGGGCGGTGTAGCTGGGCATACCGAACTCCTGGCTGGGTGGACTCGGCATGTTGTAACAGGCAGGCCCGGGCGCCGCGTCCACCCCCCGGGTGGAATGGCGGGTGGAATCGCGGCGAGGGTCAGGTGGAGGTCAGCCCAGCAGTTGCAGATCGCGCGCCGAACACAGGGCGCTGTCGCGGTCGGCCACGTCGAGCTTGCGGAACAGGTTGTTGATGTGGGTCTTGACCGTGCTCAGGCTGATGAACATCGCCTCGGCGATCTGCCCGTTGCTCTGCCCGCGGGCCATGCGCTGCAACACTTCCAGCTCACGGCGCGAGAGCGGAACAATCAGTGCGTTTTCTGCGTTTTCCTTGTTCGCCAGCAATGGCCGGAACAGGGCATTCAGGTGCTCGCGCGAGGGCGCTGGGGCTTTCAGGCCCAAGCGCTCGCGCACCTGGGGCAGCAGCAGTTGCCGCAGGGGCTCCAGGCAGGCATCACCCTCATACTGCAACAGTTGCCCGAAGCCGCAGGTGCAGGCCAGTTGCAGCGCTTGTTCGAGGCTGAGCAGGGCATCGTCGCGGGCACCAAGGTCCTGTTGCAGGGCCGCGTCGAGCAGCAGTGCGTCGAGCAGCAGGCGGCGGTTGCCTTGCGCCTGTGCCTGGGCCTGCAAGCTCTGCTGGATCTGCCACGCTTTGTCGCGTTGGCCGAGGTGGCGCTGCACCCAGGCATAGGCGAGCCACTCTTCGGGCAACAGTTGCTCGCCATACTGGCGCCGGCACCAATGCCATTGGTCGAGCCAGTCGGGCAGGTAGTCCTGGTCATTGTCGCGCAAGGCCAGGCGCGCAAGCCAGGCGCCGGCCTGCCGGTAGAGCGTGAGCAAACGGTTCTGTCGGGCCAGCCGGCGTACCTCTGCCCAGCGTGCCTTGGCCTGGCCGGTCTCGCCCAGCGCCCAGTGCAGGCATGCCTGGTAGTGGAACACCCAGGGCAGGGCAGCGCTGTGAGGGAAGCCCAGTGCCAGCACTTCGGCCTGGGCCAGGGCGTGGCGTGCCTGGGCCAGGCGGTTGGCCTGCAACAGTGCCAAGCCTTTGCCAAGGTGGCGGAACAGTTCATAGAAGCGCCCCGAACTGCCGGCGGCAGGCAGCTCGGCCATGCCTTGCAGGCGCGCCCACGCAGCATCGTTGGCGCCCTGGGCCAGTTCGATCTGCGCCAGCAACAGTTGCAGCAGGTT
The DNA here is from genome assembly GCF_000498395.2 of Pseudomonas putida S13.1.2. Lineage (NCBI taxonomy): Bacteria > Pseudomonadati > Pseudomonadota > Gammaproteobacteria > Pseudomonadales > Pseudomonadaceae > Pseudomonas > Pseudomonas putida. The sequence goes on along the minus strand of NZ_CP010979.1, from coordinate 2,985,422 downwards.
GGTGTAGCCGCTAAGGCCAAAGCCCTGCAGCTCGCGCAGGGCGCGGCTGCCTTCGGTGTGGGCCTGCTCCAGTTGGCCGAGCGCGGCCAGGCAGTTGGCGCGGTCGAAGTACAGCACCGAGCGCGCCGCGTTGTGCTGGGGAAACTGCTGCAGTGCTCGCGCCGCGAGGGCCAGCGCGTGCCCCAGATTGCCCCCCAGGTAGGCCAGGCGGCTGCGCAGAAACATCACCGTCTGCTGTACCCGCTCGGGGTGCCGCGGCACTGCCTGGCGGCGCTGCAGGGCATAGAGCTGGTGCAGGCACTGGCAGGCCTGGGCGATATCGTTGGTGACCATCACCGTGGAAGCTTCGGTCATTGCCAAGGTGAAGCTGTCGTTGCCGGCGTGCCCGGCGACCTCGTCGAGCACGTCGACCAGGGTGTTGACCTTGCCCTCGCGCAGCAGCTCGAAAGCGTGCCGATCGACGATGTTGAGCACGGCGTCCAGGTCGCGGGCGCGGCCGAACTGGTAGATCGCCTCGGTGTAACGGCGCTGGGCCAGCAGCCAGTTGGCAGCCTGGCGATGCAGTTGCCGCAGGCGCTGGGGATCGCGCTGTTCCAGGCGGTTGTAGAGGCTGTTGCGCAGGGCCGGGTGGTAGCGGTATTCGGCGTGACTGCCTTGGGGGACTTCGATGATCAGGTCCAGGCGCTGCAACTGGCGCAGTGCGGCGGGCACATCGGCACTGGCGGCCAGTTCGCTGGCAAGGGCTGCATCGAACACCTGGGCCACGGCGGTGTGTTCGAGAAATGTGCGCAACGGCACGGGCAAGCGCTGCAGGCGTTCTTCTTCGAGAAACTGCCGGGCGTGGGCATAGGCCTGGCGGGTGATCGGGCGCAGGTCAGCGGGCGCCTGGCCGGTGCTGTACAGCGCCTGGCGGTAGGCCTCGAGCCAGAACAGCACACCACTGGGCCAGCCTTCGCTACCGGCGCGCAACTGGTACAGCGCATCGCTGCCCAGGTTGACGTCGCGGGCCTGTGCCAACTGGCGCGTTTCATCACTGTCCAGGGCCAGGTCCCGGGCGCCCAGCACAGTCAGCCGGCCATCGCGGCGCAAGTGGGCCAGCGGCAGCTGGGGCGGGCCTTCGCTGGCGGCGACCAGGCGCAGCGCGGGCGGCGGGTAGTGCAACAGCGTGTCCAGGTACTGCCAGGCGGGCGCGGCGTTGAGCAGGTGCAGGTCGTCGAGCAGCAGCGTCAGCGGCGCCTGGCGGGCTTCCAGGTCGGCCAGGATCAGGCTCCACAGGTGCTCGGCCTGGGGTGTGTCGCGTTGCTGCGCAGGCAGTTGCAGCGCCGCGTGCAGGTGCAGCAGCAGGGCCAGTGGCTGGTTCTCGGCACGGGTCACACGCAGCCATGCCCAGGCTCCCGCCAGGCTGCGGGTTAACTGGCTGAGTAGCGTGCTCTTGCCATAGCCCAGCGGTGCTTGCAGTAGCACGACGCTGCCGTTGTCCAGGGCGTTGACCAGTTGCTCGAGCAGCCGCGCTCGAACCACCCCTTTGGTCGGCTCGGCGGGCGGGCGCAGCTGGTTCGGTTTGAGCGCGGGAAGATGCATGGCTAGCAGGTTCCATCGGTTTGGCCAGACATCCTAGCCGAGCGCACGCCCGGCGCGGGGAAATTCTGCGGGGGAGGGCAGTGGCTTGCTGTGCAGAATTGAACGGCGGTTTCAGCTGTGCGATGGCGCTGTTCAAGTTTGATTTGAATCGCGTGGAGTACGCCGGGAGATTAGATTCAACTCATTGATTATTAAGCGAATTTTTAAATCAGAGGAAGCTGGCAACCATCTTGCTTAGAGCCACGGCACTCGTGAACAGTGAGTTGGACCGACCATGCCAAGCAGCCATTTCGCGCAGCAATCCAGTGCTCGCATCGACGTATCAGACGCCCATGAGGTGCTGTCTGCCTATCTACAGGAGCGCCTGCACGGCCAGCCGGTGCGCATCACCCACAGCGAGCGCTTGTCAGGCGGCGCCATCCAGGAGAACTGGCTGCTCAAGGCCCAGGTAGCCGGTGTGCCGCAGCGTTGGGTATTGCGTACCGACGCGGCCTCCGCCGTGGCCGCCAGCATGACCCGCGAGCAGGAGTTCGCCGTGCTCTGCGCCGTTCACCAGGTGGGCGTGAAGGTGCCCGAGCCGTTGTGGCTGTGCCAGTCGCCGCAGGTGATCGGGCGCGATTTCTTCATCATGCAGGCGCTGGCCGGCAACGCCGGCGGCCATCGCTTGACCAGCGCGCAGCATGCGACCCAGGGCAATCCGGCGCTGTGCCGGGCGTTGGGGGCCAACCTTGCGCGCCTGCATCAGCTGCGCCCTCCACAGGCTTCCCTGGGGTTTCTGCCCGCGCCGGTGGCCGATGCGGTGCAGGCCAGCATCAATCAGTACCGTGCATTCCTGGACGCCTTGCCCGGTAGCCACCCGATCATCGAATGGGGCTTGCGCTGGTGCGAGCTGAACAAGCCCGTGCCCATGCCGGCGTGCCTCATTCACCGCGACTACCGCACCGGCAACTACATGGTTGAGGGCAGTGATCTGAGCGGCGTGCTGGACTGGGAGTTTGCTGGCTGGGGCGACCCCCGCGAAGACCTGGGCTGGTTCACCGCACGCTGCTGGCGCTTCGCCCGGCCGGATCTGGAGGCGGGCGGCGTCGGCCGCCTGGACGACCTGCTCGCCGGCTACCGCAGCGTCTCGCCACTCGACCTGGACCGCGAAACGCTGCGTTTCTGGCAGGTCATGGCCCACCTGCGCTGGGCGGTGATCGCCCTGCAGCAGGCCGAACGTCATGCCTCAGGGCAGCAGCGCTCGCTGGAGCTGGCGTTGACCGGGCGCATGGTCAGTGAACTCGAACAGGAACTGCTGTTGCTCACCCAAGGAGGCCGCGCATGAACCAGTCCGATGCCCAGGACTTGCTGCTGACGGCGCGTGAGGCCGTGCTCAAGCAGTTGCTGCCCGCATTGCCGGCGCACGTGCACTACGAGGCGCGGATGGTGGCCAGCGCTCTGCTGATCGCCAGCCGCGAGGCTGCCCAGGGGGTGGCCTGTGCCGACATCGAACGCCAGGCCATGGCCGGGCTGCTACAAGACCAGGCCTCGCCCGAGCAAGCCCGCAGCGAGCTCGCCCAGCGCATTCGCCAGGGGGCCTACGACCATGCCGGTGAGCCCCGTGCACGCCTGCTGGCGGCACTGCGTGCCATCAACCGCGCACAACTGAGCATCAGCAACCCCAAGGCACTGATCCATGACTGAACAGCCTGCCCAGCCCGTGCGCCGCCGTCGTTGCTACCTGGTGCGCCATGGCCATGTTGACTATTTCGATGCCAGCGGCCGGCCCCTCGACCCGCGCAGCGTGCCGTTGTCGCCCAAGGGCGTAGCCCAGGCCCAGGCGCTGGGCCAGGTGCTGGCGCAGACACCCTTCGACCGCGCCGTGTGCTCGGACTACCCGCGCACCCGGCAAACACTCGACCAGCTCCTGGACGGCCGCGTCCAGCCTGTGGAAGAGCACGCGGGGTTTCGCGAAATCCGTGCCGGCCGATTGAGGGAAATCCCCCGCGAATGCCTGCACCGCGAAGTGGCCCAGGCCTACCAGCTCGCTGATCGCGCCGACGCAGCCTTCTTGCGCGGTGAGCCGTGGGTTGCATTCCAGCAACGCGTGCTGGGCAGCTTCCAGCAGTTGCTGGAATCGCCTGACTGGAGCGCGCTGCTGCTGGTCACCCATGATGCTGTCAACCGCATCCTCCTGGCCTGGGCCTGCGGCGCCGGCCTCGACGCTTTGGCCGCCTTCGAGCAGGACCCGGCCTGCTTGAATATCGTCGATATCGACATGGCCGGCTCGCAGGTGCTGCGTGCCTACATCCGCACCCTCAACTACTCAGCCTACGACCCCGGCAAGGCAACGATCGACCAAACCGTCATGGAGCAGGTGCACGCCTCCATCGACCCGCGTCGCCTGCTCGCCTGACCCTGATGACCCTGCTAAGGAATACCGCCATGCATTTCGCCCTGTCTGCCGAGTTGACTGCCCTGCAAGCCAAAGTACGGCAGTTCGTCGCTGACGTCGTCATCCCCCTGGAGCGCGACCCGCGCCAGACACCCCACGGTCCGTCGCCCGAGCTGCGCCAGGTGCTGATCGAGCGCGCCCGTGAACACGGCCTGCTGACTCCGCATGCCTCGCGTGAGATGGGCGGGCTGGGCCTGAGCCACATCGAGAAGGCGATCATCTTCGAAGAGGCCGGCTATTCGCCGCTTGGGCCGGTGGCCCTGAACATCCATGCCCCCGACGAAGGCAACATACACCTGATGGAACAGGTGGCAACGCCTGCGCAAAAAGACCGCTGGCTCAAGCCGCTGGTGCAGGGCCGGATCCGCTCGTGCTTCGCCATGACCGAGCCAAGCCCGGGCGCCGGCTCCGATCCGTCGATGCTCACCACCCAGGCCGTACGCGACGGCGACGACTACATCATCAACGGCCAGAAGTGGTTCATCACCGGTGCCGAAGGCGCGCAAGTGGCAATCATCATGGCGCGCATGGAAGACGGCAGCGCGACCATGTTCCTCACCGACACCGACCGCCCCGGTTTCATCCTCGAGCGCATGATGGACTCGCTCGACAGTTGCTTCGCCGGCGGCCACGCGGTGCTGCGCTTCGACAACCTGCGCATTCCCGCCGGCGATGTGCTGGGCGAAGTGGGCAAAGGTTTCCGTTACGCCCAGGTGCGCCTGGCCCCGGCGCGCCTGACCCATTGCATGCGCTGGCTCGGCCAGGCCCGTCGTGCCCATGACGAAGCCTGCCGCTATGCCAGCCACCGGGTGTCGTTCGGTAAGCCGCTGGGCGAGCATCAGGGCGTGGGCTTCATGCTCGCCGACAACCAAATGGACCTGCACACCACGCGCCTGTCGATCTGGCACTGCGCCTGGGTACTGGACCAGGGCGAGCGCGGCAATTTCGAGTCGAGCATGGCCAAGGTGCTCAGCTCCGAGGCCATCTGGCGGGTGATCGACCGTTGTGTGCAGGTGCTCGGCGGGCAGGGCGTTACCGGCGAGTCGATCGTCGAGCGGATTTTCCGCGATGCGCGCAGTTTCCGCATCTATGACGGCCCGAACGAAGTGCACCGCATGAGCCTGGCGAAGAAGATCCTTGCCCGCACAGCGCCGGGAGTGGCCGGATGAACCTGAACAGCTACCGCGACCAGGTGGTGATGATCACCGGCGCCGCCAGTGGTTTTGGTGCGTTGTTGGCCGAGCACCTGGGCGGCCTGGGTGCCCGGCTGGTACTCGGCGACCGCGACGTGAGGGGGCTGGAGCGGGTGGCCGGCGCATTGCGCGAGGCCGGTATCACGGTGCTGGCGGTGCCTTGCGACGTGACCCGTGAGGTGCAGGTCAAGGCGCTGGTGGACGCGGCAATCGCCACCTTCGGTCGCCTCGATGTGGGGGTGAACAACGCCGGGATCCTTACGCCGATGAAGCATTTCGTCGACACCACCGAAGAAGAGCTGGACCGCAGCCACGCGGTCAACACCAAGGGCGTGTTCTTCTGTATGCAGCAGCAAATCCGCCAGATGCTGCCGCAAGGCGGCGGGGTGATCCTCAACATCGCCTCCATGGCCGGGCTCGGCGGCGCGCCCAAGCTGGCCGCCTATGCCGCAGCCAAGCATGCGGTGGTCGGGCTGACCCGAACTGCGGCGGTCGAATACGCCCGCCGAGGCATCCGCGTCAATGCGCTGTGCCCGTTCTACAGTGCCACGCCCATGGTTACCGAGAGCGATGTGGGTGAGCGGCAGGCGTTTCTCGCTCAGGGCTCGCCGATGAAGCGCCTGGGCACTCCCGAAGAAATCGTCGCGGTGATGCTGATGCTATGTGCCCGTGAAAACAGCTACATGACCGGCCAGGCGATTGCCGTGGACGGGGGTATCTCGGCCTTCTGAACCATTGTCCGCAGTGCCCCGGTGGCGAAACCGCGGGCGCTGTCATGAACTGAAAAACCGTTGTCGTCCGATGATAAGCGGCGTATTGCGCAACGGCCTAAATTGCCCTTCAAGACGAAGTTTGCTGTTCAACAAAAAACTACAAGAAGGGAGATTGGCATGGCCAAAGCGGTACGTTTCTACGAAACCGGAGGGCCTGAGGTCCTGCGCTACGAAGACGTCGAAGTCGGCGAACCAGGCCCTGGGCAGGTGCGCTTGCGCCACGTGGCGGTTGGCCTGAACTACGCCGACACTTATTTTCGCAATGGCACCTACCCGATTCCCCTGGCCAACGGCATGGGCGTGGAAGCGGCCGGTGTGGTCCAGGCGGTGGGCGAGGGCGTCAGCCACGTAGCGGTTGGCGACCGGGTGACCTACACCGGCTTCATGAATACCCTCGGCGCCTACAGCACCGAGCGCCTGATCCCTGCCGCGCCGTTGATCAAGCTGCCGGAAACCATCGCGTTCGAAACGGCCGCGGCCATGACCATGCGCGGCCTCACGGCCTCGTACCTGATGCGGCGCCTGTACGACTTCAAACCAGGGGACAGCATTCTGCTGCACGCCGCTGCGGGTGGTGTCGGGTTGATCGTCTCGCAGTGGGCCAAGCTGCTGGGTCTGACCGTGATCGGCACCGTCTCCACCGAAGCCAAGGCCGAAGTGGCGCGTGCCCATGGTTGCGACCACACCATCAACTACAGCCACGAAGACGTGGCCAAGTGTGTGCGCGAGCTGACCGATGGGGTCGGCGTCAACGTGGTGTTCGACAGCGTCGGGCGCACTACCTTCATGGGCTCGCTGGACTCGCTCAAGCGCCGTGGCCTGATGGTCTGCGTGGGCACCGCATCCGGCACCATCGAACCGTTCGACCCGCAGATTCTTGCGATGAAGGGCTCGCTGTTCCTGACCCGCCCGGCGCTGGCTGATTACATCGCCGACCCGGCCGAGAAAGCCGCCCTGGCAGGCGAGCTGTTCGGCCATGTGGGTAGCGGCCGTATCAAGATCGAAATCAACCAGCACTACGCCTTGCAGGACGCAGTTCAGGCGCATCGTGATCTGGAGTCGCGCAAGACCACCGGCTCGTCGATCTTCGTCATCTGAGGAGGGCACTGCCATGCAAGTCGAACAATTGACCTGCGCCATCGGTGCCGAACTGCTTGGCGTCAGGCTGGCCGATGCGATTCATGATGACGGCCTGTTTGCCGAGGTGCGTGCCCAGTTGCTCAAGCACCGGGTGCTGTTCCTGCGCGACCAGGACATCAGCCGCGCCGAGCACGTGGCGTTCGCCCGCCGCTTCGGCGAGCTGGAGGACCACCCCGTGGTCGGCAGCGACCCGGACCACCCGGGCCTGGTGCAGATCTACAAGTCGCCGGAAACGCCGGTTGACCGCTATGAAAACGCTTGGCACACCGACGCCACCTGGCGTGAAAAGCCGCCGATGGGTTGCGTACTGCGCTGCGTGGAAAGCCCTATGGTGGGTGGCGACACCCTGTGGACCAACATGGTGCTGGCGTACGCCAACCTGCCGACCGAGATCAAGACGCGTATCGAAGGGCTGCGGGCGCGACATAGCATCGAGGCCACGTTTGGCGCGGCCATGCCGATCGAAAAACGCCTGGCACTAAAGGCGCGTTTCCCGGATGCCGAGCACCCGGTGGTGCGTACTCACCCGGAGACCGGCGAGAAGGTGCTGTTCGTCAATGCCTTCGCCACCCATTTCAGCAACTATCACACCCCCGAGCGGGTGCGTTTCGGCCAGGATGCCAACCCCGGCGCGGGCGAATTGCTGCGCTACCTGATCAGCCAGGCCTACATCCCCGAGCACCAGGTGCGCTGGCGCTGGAAGCCCAACAGCATTGCCATCTGGGACAACCGCAGTACCCAGCATTACGCCGTCATGGATTACCCAGCCTGCCACCGCAAGATGGAACGCGCCGGGATCATGGGGGATGCGACTTTCTGACCCGCCAGACACGTTGGGGCCGCAATGCGGCCCCAATCGCTACGCGATAGCCTGTAAGCAATAACAACAAAAAAACTCAGATATCCGAGGAGGCAGCATGGCCACCTATCACGCCAGTGCGGCAGAACCAGGCACTGATACTTCGCTCGGCATTCCACGGCGCTACGCCTGGATCGTTTTCGCCCTGACCTTCGGCCTGCTGATTTCCGACTACATGTCGCGGCAAGTGCTCAACGCCGTATTCCCGCTGCTCAAGCAGGAATGGCAGCTCAGCGACAGCCAGCTCGGGCTGCTCAGCGGCATCGTCGCACTGATGGTCGGTTTGCTGACCTTCCCCCTGTCGTTGCTGGCCGACCGCATTGGCCGGATCAAGAGCCTGACCTTCATGGCCGTGATGTGGAGCCTGGCTACCTTGGGTTGCGCCCTGGCGGAAAACTACCAGCAGATGTTCATCGCACGCTTTCTGGTTGGTGTCGGCGAGGCGGCCTACGGCAGCGTCGGTATTGCCGTGGTGGTGGCGGTGTTCCCGCGTGAGATGCGAGCCACCCTGGCCGGCTCGTTCATGGCCGGTGGCATGTTCGGTTCGGTACTGGGCATGGGCCTGGGAGGTGTGATGGCCCAGCACCTGGGTTGGCGCTGGGCGTTCGCCGGCATGGCGTTCTTCGGCCTGGCGCTGGCGCTGCTGTATCCGCTCATCGTGCGCGAGGCGCGCATTGCCCCCAAAGGCCTGACGGCAAGGCCCGACAAGGCTGCGCTCAAGGCAATGCGGCCACTGCGTACTCTGTATTCAAGCCGCTCGGTCATCAGCGCCTATGTCGGCAGCGGTTTGCAGTTGTTCGTCGGTGGCACGGTGATCGTGTGGTTCCCCAGCTACCTGAACCGCTACTACGCCATGAGCACCGACCGCGCCGGCGCCGTGGCTGCGATTATCGTGCTGTGCAGCGGGGTGGGCATCGTGCTGTGCGGCATGCTTTGCGACCGCATGGGGCGCAAGCGCCCGGACCACAAGATCAGCCTTGCCATCGCCTACTGCCTGGGCAGCTGTGTGCTGCTGTCAGTGGCCTTTGCCTTGCCGCCGGGCATGCCGCAACTGGTGCTGATTTGCCTGGGCATGATGATCGCCGCCGGCACCAATGGCCCGTCCAGCGCCATGGTCGCCAACCTCACTCACTACACGGTGCACGGCACCGCGTTTGCCACGCTGACCTTGTGCAACAACCTGCTCGGGTTGGCCACCGGCCCACTGATCACGGGCAAGGTGTCTGACCTGATCGGCTTGCAGTCGGCATTCCAGCTAGTGCCGTTGATCAGCATCGGCGCTGCAGCGGTGTTCATTTATGCCAAGCGTCACTATCACTTGGACATGGCACGCCTTCAGCTCGGTGAAACCGCCCAGGCACCTGTCCAGCCAGAACTGGAGGCCCGTTCGTGAAGCGTTCGTTGTCGATTGATGTGTACTTCGATTTTATCTGCCCGTGGTGCCTGGTAGGCCGCCGGCAATTTCAAGCCGCCCTGGTGCAGTTCAAGGCAGCGCAGCCAGAGGTCGAGGTCAACCTGGCCTGGCAGGGCGTGCAACTGTTGCCTGAGCTGCCATTCGACGGCCAGCCGTTCGCCGAGTTCTACCGGCGACGCCTGGGCAGCGATCAGGCGGTGCGGCAACGTCAGGCCCAGGTGCGCGAAGCGGCCAGCGCCGTCGGCGAGCAGATCGAATTCAGCCGCATCGAGCGCATGCCCAATACCGCCGACGCCCATCGCCTGTTGCTTCACGCCAGTGAGCTGGGCAGTGAAGCACAGGTAGAAGCACTGCTGGAGCGGTTACTGGCTGCGTATTTCAAGCAGGGTGAAGACCTGGGCGACCGCGCTACGCTGTTGCGCATCGCCGAGCAGTGCGGCTTTGCCCCAGAGGCCCTGGCCGGCAGCTTGCGTGGCGATGGCCTGCCGTTCGTCAGTGCCAGCGCTGACATCGCCGGCCGCGGCGTGCCGTGCTTCGTTTTCGATGACCGGCTGCAAGTGGTTGGCGCCCAGCCGGCCGAGGCCTTGCTGGAGGCCATGCATCTGGCGGTGTCGGGCCTGGCGGAGAGGGAGGCATGAGCACGCTGGTGTTTGCCCAGGTCAACAACCGGGTGCGCGACCTGGCGCCGGGCCTGATCGTCAGCTTGATCGCTGCGGGTGCGGCGAGCTTCCTGGCCGAACACTACGGCGCGCCGGTGATGCTGTTCGCCCTGTTGCTGGGGCTGGCACTGAACTTTCTGAGCGCGGACGGCAAGTGCAACGCCGGCATCGAGTTTACCGCGCGCAGCGTGCTGCGCCTGGGGGTCGCGCTGCTGGGCATGCGCATCACCCTGGAGCAGATGGCTGGCCTTGGCTGGAAGGCGGTGGCGCTGGTGGTGATCCTGGTGGTGGTGACCATCGGCGTGTCGATGGTGGCGGCCAAGGCCATGGGCTTTCAGCGCTTGTTCGGCATGCTCACTGGGGGCGCCACGGCGATCTGCGGTGCTTCGGCGGCGCTGGCGCTGGCTGCTGCATTGCCCGCCCACCCGCAGAAGGAACGCGCCACACTGTTCACCGTGATCGGCGTGTCGGCGCTGTCTACCCTGGCGATGATCCTCTACCCGATGATCGCCAATGCCCTGGGCCTGTCGCCGCAAGCCGCCGGTGTGTTCCTTGGCGCCACCATCCATGATGTGGCGCAGGTGGTGGGCGCGGGCTACAGCATGTCCACCGAAACCGGCGACACCGCCACGGTGGTCAAGCTCATGCGCGTGGCCATGCTGGTGCCAGTGATTGTCGTCGCGGCCATGATTGCCCGTCGCCAGGGCATCGACAGTACCGGCAAGCGTCCGCCGTTGCTGCCGTGGTTCGCGGTCGGTTTCCTGATCCTTGCGTGCGTCAACAGCACCGGCTGGGTGCCGCAGGTGGTACAGGGCAGTATCAACGAGCTGTCGCGTGGGTGCCTGGTGGTGTCGATCGCAGCCCTGGGCATGAAAACCCAGCTCAAGGAGCTGGCCGCCGTAGGCATCAAGCCGATTTTGCTGATGGTGGGCGAAACGGTGTTCCTGGTGCTGCTGGTGCTGGGTCTGATGCACGTCGGCATGTAACCCGCAGCCCAGGGCCGTCAGCGTACGCTGGGGGTTGCCTGGGCGGCGCTGCGGTGGCGCCTGGGTTGTGTGTGCGGCTCATGCTGCGCGCGCCAGGTGGCTGGCGGTTGGCCGAACTGGCTGATGAACCAGCGGGTGAACGAGCTGTGCATGGAATAGCCGAGCATATCGGCGATGCGCCCCAGCGAATAGCCAGGGCTTTCCAGATAGCGCACCACCAGGTCGCGGCGTACGCCATTGACCAGTTCGCTGAAGGTCGCGCCTTCTTCTTCCAGACGCCGCTGCAAGGTGCGCACGTTCATGCCCTGGGTCTGTGCGATATGTTCGATAGTCGCGCGGCCCATGGGCATCAGCAGGAAGATCGCCTTGCGCACTTCAAGCGTAAGCGATGGCAGGTTTTCATCCTGCAGCAACCCCACATAACGCCGCGCCAGCCGCGCCATGCCTTCGTTGGCCTGGGGGTTGGTGGTGTCCAGGTCGGATGCCGAGCAGACAATCCCGTTGAAGTCAGTGTTGAACTCCAGCTTGCAGCCGAAGATGCGCCGGTGGATGGCCAGGTCAGCGGGGGCGGCGTGGGTGAAGTTGGCGCTGATCGGGTGCCAGTGCGAGCCCAGTAGCGCCGAGCAGAAGCGGTGCATCACGCCGATGGCCAGCTCGATGGCCTGGCGGCTATGCATCGGCTGGTCGGTGATGACCTCCTGACGGATGATCACCGTCTTGCCGATTTCCTCGATGTGGATGGCCAGTGCGTTGTTGAGCAGGTGGCGGTACTGCACGATCACCTGCAGGGCGTCGCGCAGCGAGTGCTGATGGCTGATCAGCAGGCTGACTTCGCCGAAATCCGACAACTGGCGCAGTTCGGCCATGCGCAGGCCGAAGGCTTCGCAGCCGCTTAGCCGCGCCGACTCCTCCAGCACGCTGATGGCGGCGGCCACCGGGATGCGTTGATCGGGGGTTTCCAGCAGCGATGCACTGAGGCCGGCCTGAGCCAGCAGGCCATGGCCGTTGAGGCCCAGATGGCGTGAAACTTCCAGGTAATTGGTGAGCGTTGCAGCACGGGCGAGCACGGTCATTTTATTGTTTTCCACGTGATCTTGAAGAGCTTCCGCTGCGCTGGCGGGTGGTCTTTTATAGCGGTTGTGTCGTCAGATGCAAAGCCATTTCCGAGCGGCGGTCCCCGGGGTCGGGCGACACAGCAGCCGTGTCATCAACTGAAAAGTTCGTGACGCGCAATGTAAAGCGGCTGGCAGGGCGACTCTTTACTCTGGCTTCAAGCAGTCGGCAATCGACCGAGTTGACCAGAGCAAGGGCCCTGACGTGGAAAAACTGCAAACCGCCGCAACCGTGCTGATCGTGCCTGGCTTGCGCGACCATGTACCCGAACATTGGCAAACCCTGCTGCAAGCGCGCCTGGGCAAGGTTCGCTCGGTACCACCGCTGGAAACCGACAAGCTCAGCTGCAGCGCGCGCGTTGAAGCGATCGAGCGCGAACTGGCCAGCATCGACGGCCCGGTGATCCTGGTCGCGCACAGTGCCGGTGTGCTGATGGTGGCGCACTGGGCCGCCCGCTACCAACGCCCGATCAAGGGCGCCTTGCTGGCCGCGCCACCGGACCTGGATACCGATTGGCCGGCCAATTACCCCACCCCCGACACCCTGCGCGCCAACGGCTGGGCACCCCTGCCAAGCGGCCGGCTGCCATTCCAGAGCCTGGTCGCGGCCAGCAGCAACGACCACCTGGCGAGTTTCGAAGCCGTCGCCCGCATGGCCGACGAGTGGGGCAGCGAGCTGGTCGATCTCGGCGCCGTTGGCCACCTCAACCCAGCCTCGGGCTTCGGCCCATGGCCACACGCCGAGGCCTTGATCCAGCAACTCGACCGCTAAACCGCGCGGGGCACGCGCACTCAGGGTCAGGCCGGCGCCCGATCGTTGCTGGCACCTTGCACATCCCAAGCAGAGATACCGCATGAACAACAATAAGAACGTTCTCTTCTGCCTCCACCGCCGCAATCTGTTGGCCACGCTGGTGCTGGTCGCCGGCGCGCCGGCTGCCCAGGCATTTCAACTTGACCTGGCCGACCCTGACTGGAACGTGCGCTTCGACAACACCGCCAAGCTCAGCTACGGCCAGCGGGTCGAGGGCCAGAACGCCAAGGTCGCCCGCACCGCCAACCTCAACGACGGTGACAAGAACTTCAGCGTCGGCAGCGCGGTGACCCAGCGCGTCGACCTGCTGACCGAACTGGACGTGGTGTACCAGGGCAACATGGGTATGCGCGTCAGTGCTGCGAGCTGGTACGACCACGCTTATGACGACGTGGGCTCCAACTCCAACCCGTTTCCCGGCCAGGCGGGCAATGCCGGCAACCTGGTGCTGGCCCGCCCGGCCGGTGGCCTGCCGGCCGGCACTGTGCTGCAGGGCGGCCCGTCCAGGCGCCATGGCCTGAGCAATTACAGCGACCGGTACTACAACGGCCCGTCTGGCGAATTCCTCGATGCCTTCGTGTTCTACAGCACCGAAATCGGTGACGAGTCGATGCTCAGCGGCAAGCTCGGCTGGCACTCGGTGTACTGGGGCGAGACCTTGTTCAACGCCGCCAACGGCATCAACTATGGCCAGTCGGCACTGGACCTGGCCAAGCTGTACAACGTGCCCGGTACCGAAACCAAGGAACTGTTCCTGCCGCGCAAGCAGCTGTCGCTGAGTTACACGATCACCCCGGAGTTGACCCTGGCGGCCCAGTACTTTCTCGAATTCGAAAACTCGCGCCTGCCTGAAGGGGGCACCTACATGGGCGCCTACGACATGCTTGGCGACGGTGCCGACATTTTCTGGCTGCCGGTGCCCAACGCGGTCGGCGGTGCCGGTGCCTTCTATGGCGCACCCCGCGGGCATGACATCCGCCCGCACAACAGCGGCGACTTCGGTGTAATGGCCAAGTGGAGCCCGGAATGGCTCGACGGCACCCTGGGCTTCTACTACCGCAACACCTCCGACCCGACCCCCGCGGTGCTGATCAATGCCCCCAACCTGCACACGGGCAGCCTGGACGGCACCAGCTACATGACGGCCTATGCCGACGATATCGATATCTACGGCATCAGCCTGGCCAAGAGCGTCGGCCCGGTGAGCGTGGGGCTGGACGTCAACTACCGCGAAAACATGCCGCTGATCAGCAACTTCACCACGATCAACGGGCCGCTGTACGGTGCCCTGGCCGGCACCGCCGGCGGCACCAACCTGATCGGCGAAGTGCCCGGCCACGGTGAAACCGGGCTGGCCCGCGGCAAGACCTTGCATGTGGTACTCAACGGCCTGGTGTCGTTCGGCGCTACGCCGTTGTGGAACGCTTCGTCGCTGGCCGTGGAAGGGGCCATGACCCATCTGGTCAGCGTCGACAAGGGCGAGCAGACCTTCAAGGGCGACGCCAGCTACGAAGGCGTCGACAAGGTCACCACCAATGCCTACACCCTGGCGGTCAACTTCACCCCCACCTGGTTCCAGGCGCTGCCAGGGGTCGATATCACCCTGCCGCTGTCCTACAACGTCGGCCTCAAGGGCAACTCGGCCGTGCAATTGGGCGGCAACGAAGACTCTGGCAGCTTCTCGATCGGGATCGCCGCCGATGTCTACCAGAAGTACAAGTTCGACCTGAAGTACGTCGACTCCTTCGGCAAGTTCGATACCTGCGAAACCGGCACCGACAACAACACCCCGGGCACCAACGGGCGCTACCAGTGCATCCCCGGGCAGATCACTTCGCAGGCTGGGCTTGCACCGCTGCTCAAAGATCGCGGCATGGTCACGGCCTCGTTCAAGACCACCTTCTGAAGCTCCTAATACAACAACAAGCGGAGAAACGCGATGAAGTATCTCAATAGCCTGCTGTCGGCCTCGCTTGCGGTCGTCATTGCCGGTAATGCCCATGCGGCCGCCCCGGCCCAGGACGTCGCCCGGCTGGGCAAGGATCTGACCCTGGTCGGCGCCGACAAGGCCGCCAGTGCCGACGGCGCGATCCCGGCCTACCAAGGTGGCCTGAACACCCCGCCTGCCGGCTTCAAGCAGGGCGATACCCTGCGCCCGGACCCCTTCGCCTCGGAGAAACCGCTGCTGGTGATCGACGGCAAGAACGTCGACCAGTACAAGGATTCGCTGACCGCGACCACCGTAGAGCTGGCCAAGCGCTTCCCGAGCTTCCACATCGATGTGTACCCGAGCCACCGCACCGCGGCGTTGCCCAAGGTGCTGCTCGACAACACCCTGAAAAATGCCACCAATGCCAAGTCCCTGCAGGACGGCATGGCCATCGAAAATGTGCTGCCCGGCGTGCCGTTCCCGATCCCGCAGTCGGGCGCCGAGGCCATGTGGAACCACCTGCTGCGCTACCAGGGCGTGGCACAGAAGGCCAAGTATGACTCCTGGAACGTCGACTCCGCCGGCGTCGCGGCCCTGGCCACCACGGGCCTGGCGTACAACGCCTACCCGATCTACGAAGACCTGAACAAAGTCATCGAGCCCAAGGACATCTACTTCCAGACCAAGCTGTACTTCGAAGGCCCGGCACGCCGCGCCGGTGAGTCGATGATGCTCAAGGACGCCGCCAACCCGCTGGTGCAAGAGCGCCGCGCCTGGCAGTACCTGCCAGGGCAGCGCCGGGTGAAGCTGGCGCCGAACCTGGCCTACGACACGCCAAACCCAGGCACCGCAGGCTCCGGTACCTTCGACGACGTGTACGTGTTCAACGGTGCGCTGGACCGATACGACTGGCAACTGCTCGGCAAGAAAGAAATGTACGTGCCGTACAATACCTACAAACTCACCTACATCCACGACCCGAAATCCCTGACCACACCGAACCACCTCTCGCCCGACCAGGTGCGCTGGGAGAAGCACCGTGTGTGGGTAGTGGAAGGCACCCTCAAGGGCAATGCCCGTCACATCTATGCCAAGCGCCGTTTCTACCTCGACGAGGACAGCTGGTTCGCGCTTGCTTCTGACCAGTACGACGCCCGTGGCCAGCTGTATCGCGGCTCGTTCAGCTTCTTCACCCAGAGCTACGACGTGCAGATTCCCAACAACAACCCGCACGTGGTCTACGACCTGGTTGGTGGCACCTACAACGTCAACGGCCTGATCGGCCCGCACGGCGGTATTGAGTACATCGCCCCTCTGTCCAAGGCGCAGTGGTCGCCCGAAGCCCTGGCCGGCGCCGGTATTCGCTGACCCCGACGATCCGTCTGGCGGCGGCCCGGAAGTGGCCGCCGTCGGGTATTGCAGAGGATGTGGCATGGCTTCTTTAAACAAGTATGCGCCGTGGGCGCTGGCAATCACGCTCGCCCTGGGCGGCACCTGCGGTGTGGTCCAGGCGGCCTATGTCGATGTGCTGGACCTGCCGGCCGAGCCTAGCGTGCTCGCGGTGCACAGCGCCCTGCGCGATGTGGTGCGGGCCGGTGAGCGGCTGGTCGCGGTGGGGGCCCGTGGCCACATCGTGTACTCCGACAACCAGGGCCAGGATTGGCGCCAGGCCAGTGTGCCGGTGAGCGCCGACCTCAATGCCCTGACGTTTCCAACCCCCCAGGAGGGTTGGGCGGTAGGCAACGATGGCGTGGTCCTGCACAGCCGTGACGGCGGTAAGAACTGGGCAGTGCAGCTCGATGGCCGGAAGATCGGCGCCTTGGTCACGGCCTACTACCGGTCCTTGGCGCAGGCCCATCCCGACGATGAGCAATGGCCGCAGTTCGCCGCCGAAGGCCAGCGTCTGGAGCAGGAGGGCGCCGACAAGCCGTTTCTGGGTGTGTGGTTCACCGACGCCCGGCACGGCTACGTAGTGGGTGTGTTCAACCTGATCTTGCGCACCGACGATGGCGGCGAAAACTGGGTGCCGATGCAGGACCGAACCGACAACCCCCAAGGCCTGCACCTCAATGCCATCCGTGCGGTCGGCGATGACCTTTATGTGGCGGGTGAGCAGGGCCTGCTGCTCAAGTGGAACGCCCGGCAGCAGCGCTTCGTCGCCTTGTCTGGCCCTTACCAGGGCACCTGGTTCGGCATTCTCGGCAGGCCTGGCGAAGTGCTCGTCTATGGCCTGCGTGGCCATGTGGCACGCAGCCTCGACGGCGGCCAGAGCTGGACCAAGGTGGACACCGGGCTGGGCCAGAGCATCACCGCCGCCAGCCTCGACAGCAGTGGTGACTACTGGCTGTTCAGCCAGGCCGGGCATGTGCTGCGCAGCCACGACGGCGGCCAGAGCTTCGCCCTGCAACCGCAGGTGCCGCTGGCACCCGTGGCGGCAGCCCTGCAGACCCGCGGCAACGGCACCGTGCTGGTAGGTGAGCGCGGCGTGCGCGTGCTGCCAGCCCGCTAAGACCCACAAGAATTCCAAGAGAGCCTCGTGATGGCCAACATCAAGCAAGACACCATGCCGGTGATCCGCCACCTGCGGGATTTCGATCCACGTTCCGGCAACCTGCTCGAACGCATGGTCTTCAACTATCGCCCGCTGTTCATGCTGTTCATGGTGCTGGCCACGCTGGTCCTCGGGTATGTGGCGGTCACCCGCCTGGAACTGCGGCCCAGCTTCGAAAAAATGATCCCGCAGAGCCAGCCCTACATCCAGAATTACCTGGACAACCGCAAGGCGCTGCGCGGCCTGGGCAACTCGGTGCGGGTGGTGGTGGAGAACACCCAAGGCGATATCTTCGACCCCGAATACCTGGACGTGCTGAAAAAGATCAACGACGAGCTGTTCCTTGCCCAGGGCGTCGACCGTGCCTGGATGAAGTCGTTGTGGAGCCCGGGCGTGCGCTGGACCGAGGTCACTGAAGAGGGCTTTCAGGGCGGTGCGGTGATGCCCGATGACTACCAGGGCAAGCCGGCCGACATCGAGCAGTTACGCCAGAACATCAACCGAGCCGGCATCGTCGGCAGCCTGGTGGCGACCGACTTCAAGTCCAGCATGCTGGTGGTGCCGCTGCTCGACCACGACCTGGCCAGCGGGCGCGGTATCGATTACCGGCAGTTCTCGCAGATGCTCGAACAGCAGTTGCGCGACCAGTACGAATACGGCGGTGACAGCAAGGCGCGCGCGTCTGGCAAGGAAGGCGAGGGCAAGTACAAGGTGCGGGTCATCGGGTTTGCCAAGCTGATGGGCGACCTGATCGACGGGCTGATCCAGGTAATGATGTTCTTCGCCTTGGCAGTCGTCACCTCGCTGGTGATCATCTTCCTGTACACCCGCTGCGTGCGCAGTACCCTGCTGGTGGTGTTCTGCTCCCTGGCGGCGGTGGTGTGGCAATTGGGCATTGTCGGTTGGCTGGGCTATGCCATCGACCCGTACTCGATCCTGGTGCCGTTCCTGATCTTTGCCATTGGTGTGTCGCACGCGGCGCAGAAGATGAACGGCATCATGCAGGACATCGGCCGTGGCACCCACAAGCTGGTGGCGGCGCGCTATACCTTCCGCCGCCTGTTTGTGGCCGGGGTTACGGCGCTGCTGGCGGACGCCGTGGGCTTTGCCGTGCTGATGCTGATCGACATCCCGGTGATCAAGGACCTGGCGATCACCGCCAGCATCGGCGTGGCGGTACTGATCTTCACCTCGCTGCTGTTGATTCCGGTGTCGCTGTCTTACGTTGGCGTTGGCCGCAAGGCATCCGAACGTGCCTTGCGCATTGACCAGCGTGCCGCCGAGCACCGCGGCTTCGGCAAGCTGTGGGACGCCCTCGACCGCTTTACCACGCGCAAGTGGGCCACCGGCGCGGTGTTGGTGGCCACGTTGTTGGGCCTGGGCGGCTTCTGGGTAAGCCTGCAGTTGAAGATCGGCGACCTCGACAGCGGCGCGCCGGAGTTGCGCGCCGATTCGCGCTACAACCGTGACAACGCCTACATCACCAGCCACTACGCGTTGTCCAGCGACCTGTTCGCGGTGATGATCAAAACCCCGCCAGAAGGCTGTCTGAGCTACAGGACACTGATCCTCGCCGACCGCCTGGCCTGGGAGCTGCAGCAGTACCCCGGGGTGCAGACCACGGTGTCGCTGGTCAACGCCGTGCGCCAGATCACCGCAGGCTCCTTCGAAGGCAACCCGAAGATGAGCAGCCTGCAGCGCAACCAGGACATGCTCAACTACGCCGCCCAGCAGGCCTCGGTCAACGCCCCGGAGCTGTTCAACACCGATTGCTCGATGATGCCGGTGATCGCCTACCTCAAGGACCACAAGGCCCAGACCCTGGACGACGTGGTGGCCATCGCCGACCGCTTCGCCCGCGAAAACAGCAGCCCCGACCGGCAGTTTCTGCTGGCCGCCGGCAGCGCCGGTATCGAGGCCGCCACCAACATCGTGGTGCGCGAAGCCAACCGCACCATGCTGCTGTTCGTCTACCTGGCGGTCACGCTGTTCTGCCTGATCACCTTCCGCAGCTGGCGCGCGACCTTGGTGGCGCTGCTGCCTCTGGTGCTGACTTCAGTGCTGTGCGAAGCGCTGATGGTGGCCATGGGTATTGGCGTGAAAGTGGCCACCTTGCCGGTGATCGCCCTGGGCGTTGGCATCGGCGTGGACTACGCGCTGTACCTGCTCAGTGTGCAGCTGCACTACCAGCGGCAGGGCCGCACCCTGGGCGAGGCCTACCAGAACGCCGTGGCCTTCACCGGCCGGGTGGTCGGGCTGGTGGGTATCACCCTGGCTGCCGGGGTGGTCGCCTGGGGGTGGTCGCCGATCAAGTTCCAGGCCGACATGGGCATCCTGCTGACCTTCATGTTCCTCTGGAACATGCTCGGCGCACTGCTGCTGATCCCGGCCCTGTCGTACTTCCTGCTGCCGGACAAGCGCTTTGTCGCGGCGGCCCCCGCGCCCTGCGAAGCCGAACCGCAGCCCTGTGACAGCGCCCAGGTACCGCGCGCGCAAGCGCGGGCGCAGGCGTAGTCAGGTTTTTTAGTCGAATCGAATATGGATACTGGGAACAACGTCATGGCCAAGACAAAAATAATGCCGCCAGCAGCCGGCGCCTATGCCTACCCCTTGCTGATCAAACGCCTGCTGATGTCGGGTGTGCGGCGTCAGCCGGACCAGCAGATCGTCTACGCCGACACGCTGCGCTACAGCTACCGCGAGCTCGAGCAGCGGGTGCGGCGCCTGGCCAACGTGCTGCGCGCGGCCGGCGTGCAGGCCGGTGACACCGTCGCGCTGCTGGACTGGGACAGCCACCGTTCGCTGGAATGCTTCTTCGCCGTGCCGATGATTGGCGCGGTGCTGCACACGGTGAACATTCGCCTGTCACCGGAGCAGGTGGCCTACACCATGAACCACGCCGGGGATGACCTGGTGCTGGTGCATGACGACTTCGTGCCGCTGCTGGAGCAGCTGCGCGGCCAGCTGGGCACGGTCAAAGGCTACCTGCAACTGACGGACGGGGAGGCTGCGGCCACGTCGCTGCCGGTGCTCGGCGAATACGAAGCGCTGCTGGATGCAGCCAGCCCCGAGGCCGAGTTCGAGGACTTCGACGAGCAGTCGGTGGCCACGCTGTTCTACACCACCGGCACCACCGGCAACCCCAAGGGGGTGTACTTCTCGCACCGCCAGCTGGTGCTGCACACCCTGAACCAGTTAGGCACCTTCGCCGCCTGCGACGGCCAGCCGTTGCTGCGTTCCAGTGACGTGTACATGCCGATCACCCCGATGTTCCATGTGCACGCCTGGGGCGTGCCCTACACGGCCACGATGCTGGGCATCAAGCAGGTGTATCCGGGCCGCTACGAGCCGGACAAGCTGGTGCGCCTGTACCGCGATGAGGGGGTGACGTTCTCCCACTGCGTACCCACCTTGCTGCAGATGATGCTCGAGAGCGAGCAAGGCCGGCACACCGATTTCAGCCGCTGGAAGATCCTGCTCGGCGGCAGCGCGCTTACCCACGGCCTGGCGCGCCAGGCCAGCGAGCGCGGCATGCTGATCTTCAGCGGTTACGGCATGTCGGAAACCTGCCCGCTGCTGACCTTGACCCACCTGCGCGACGAAGACCTGGCCTTGCCCATGGGCGAGCAGGTAGCGCAGCGGATCAAGACCGGCGCCCCGGTGGCGATGGTCGACCTGCGCATCGTCGATGCGGCGGGCGTCGAGGTGGCCCACGACGGTGAGTCGCTGGGCGAGATCGTGGTGCGTTCGCCGTGGCTGACCCAGGGTTACCTGCACGAGCCGGAAAAGGGTGCCGAACTGTGGCAGGACGGCTGGCTGCACACCGGCGACATGGGCTCGATCGACCGCCACGGGGTGCTGGAGATCAAGGACCGCATCAAGGACGTGATCAAGACCGGCGGTGAATGGATCAGCTCGCTGGCGCTGGAGAACCTGATCAGCCAGCACTCGGCGGTCAACGCCGTGGCGGTGGTGGGCATTCCTGATGCGCATTGGGGCGAGCGGCCGATTGCGCTGGTCGTCTGCATACCGGGTGACAGCCTCGACCAAGCGGGGCTTGAAGCGCACCTGAAGCAGTTCGTCGACAGTGGCCAGATCAACAAGTGGGCGATCCCGCGGCAGGTGCACTTCGTGGCGGACATCCCCAAGACCAGCGTCGGCAAGATCAACAAGAAACTGATTCGCGAAATGCATTGCTGAAGCCCAATAGCCGTCGGTCTGTACCGACACCCCTCCAACAATCACAATAAGGAACACACCATGAACTTCCTTGATGGCCACCTGTTCACCGAGAACCAGCAGCCGTTGATCATCACCGCCGCGCCCTATGCGCCTTCCTGGGTGCCGTCCGACTTCCCCGAGGACATTCCGGTGACCATGGCCGAGCAGGTGCAGAAGGCGGTGGATTGCTACAACGCCGGTGCCACGGTGCTGCACCTGCATGTGCGCGAGCTGGATGGCAAGGGCTCCAAGCGCCTGTCCAAGTTCAACGAGCTGATCGCCGGTGTGCGTGAAGCGGTACCGGAAATGATCATCCAGGTGGGTGGCTCGATCAGCTTTGCCCCTGAGACCGAAGGCGCCGCGGCCAAGTGGCTGAGCGACGACACCCGCCATATGCTGGCCGAGCTCGACCCCAAGCCCGATCAGGTCACCGTGACGGTCAACACCTCGCAGATGAACGTGGTGGAGCACTGGGGCTACCAGGATGTGCGCGGGACTTCGATGGAAGACCCGGCGGTGTATGAGGCCTACAAGGAAATGACCGTGCCGGCGCAGCCGGGCTGGGTCGAGGAGCATGTGCGGCGCCTGAGCGCCGCCGGCATCCAGAGCGCCTTCCAGTGCTACAACCTGAACAGCTTCGAGTCGGTCGAGCGCCTGATGCGCCGTGGCATCTACAAAGGCCCGCTGGTGATGAACTGGGTGGCCATCGGCGGCGGCATGGATGTGCCGAACATCTACAGCCTGGCCAACATCGTGCGGGCCGTGCCGGACGGCGCCGTGCTCACCGTGGAAAGCTCGATGCGCAACGTGCTGCCGATCAACATGATGGGCATCGCCATGGGCCTGCACGTGCGCTGCGGCATCGAGGACAACCTGTGGAACCAGGCGCAGACCGAGAAGATGTCCACGGTGCAGCAGATCGAGCAGCTGGTGCGCATTTCGCGCGAGTTCGGTCGGCCGATCGCCACCGCCAAAGAGGCTCGTGAAATCAGCAAGATCGGCGTGTTCTACGACACCGTCGAAGAGAGCCTGCAGGCCAATGGGTTCGCGCCAAACCGCAATGGCGGCCAGCAAGGCTTCCTGCGCAAGACGGCCGAAGCCGTGTAACCCCCGTCACGTTTGACGTGCACCCCACAGGGCTGCCTCGCCGGCAGCCACTTCAACGGCATTGGCCGCCCCGATGGCAGCCCGGGACAGGGCAGCGGCCAGGCCGACCTCAAATACTCAACCACAGTGCCAGTGCCGCCAGGGTCGCCAGCAACACCGGCACGGTCAGCAGTACGCCGACCTTGAAGTAATACCCCCAGCCGATCACCACCCCTTTGCGCGCCAGCACATGCAGCCACAGCAACGTGGCCAGGCTGCCGATAGGTGTGATCTTCGGCCCCAGGTCGCAGCCGATCACATTGGCGTAGATCATCGCCTCGCGCACCACGCCCTGGGCTTCGCTGGCATGGATCGACAAGGCGCCGATCAGCACACTGGGCAGGTTGTTCATCAGCGATGAGAGCAGTGCCGCAATCAGCCCGGTGCCCAGCGTAGCCGCCCACAGCCCATGCCCGGCAAGCCAGTCCAGTACCCCGGCAAGGGCGTCGGTCAGGCCGGCATTGCGCAGCCCGTACACCACCAGGTACATCCCCAGCGAGAACACCACGATCTGCCACGGCGCTTCGCGTAGCACGCGGCGGGTGGCAATCACGTGGCCGCGGGCGGCGACGGCGAACAGCACGGCGGCGCAGGCCGAGGCCACGGCGCTGACCGGGATGCCCAGCGGCTCCAGCACGAACAGCGCGGCCAGCAACACAACCAGTACCACCCAGCCCGCACGGAACGTGGCGCGATCGCGCACTGCCAGGGCAGGCAACTGCAGGTCGTCGGTGGCGTAGCGCAGCGGGATGTCGCGGCGAAAATACAGCCACAGCACCAGCAGCGTGGCCGCGACCGCCACCAGGTTCACCGGCACCATCACGGCGGCGTAGGCGTTGAAGCCGAGCCCGAAGTAGTCCGCCGACACGATATTCACCAGGTTCGATACCACCAGCGGCAGGCTGGCGGTGTCGGCGATGAAACCGGCGCCCATCACGAAGGCAAGGGTTGCCGTGGGGGAAAAGCGCAGCGCCAGCAGCATCGACATGACGATGGGGGTCAGGATCAACGCTGCCCCATCGTTGGCGAACAGCGCGGATACCGCTGCCCCCAGCAGCACCATGAAGGCAAACAGGCGACGCCCGTCGCCTCGGGCCCAACGCGCCACATGCAGCGCCGTCCAGGCGAAGAAACCGGCTTCGTCCAGTAACAGGCTGATGACGATCAGGGCGATGAAGGTGGCGGTGGCGTTCCAGATGATTGCCCAGACGGTGGGGATATCGTGCAGTGACACCACGCCGCACAGCAGGGCCAGGACCGCACCCAGGGTGGCGCTCCAGCCCACGCCGAGGCCTTTGGGTTGCCAGATGACCAGGGTCAGGGTGAACAGGAAAATCAGTGCGGCTGGGAGCATGAACAGGTGGCTCGGGTCAGGAGAGGGCAAGTGTAGCCAGTGCAGGAGGCAATTACTTCAGGGTGGCGTTCTTTGCGTGCAAGCGGGAAGGCAGCGCTCTGCGACGCGGTTCAGCAAAGTTCCGTTACAAACATGTAAACTTCGTAAATACGATTTACTCTCATTTGCGATTCCCTATATTTACCACCCCTGTTGGCCACCAGACTGTGTTTGCGAGGCCGGTGGGCGAGGGCTCCCGGTTTCCGACAGGGATGTGCCGTTTCGCTCATGAATCGCAGGAGATGTACCCATGCAGTGCAGAACTTCACCCAACAGCCTGGCCTTGGCGTTCGTCGCACTGGCGTCACCGGCCATGGTGGCCACCGGGGCCCAGGCTGAAGAGCAGCGCACGGGTGAGGTGCTGGAAGTGCCGGTTGCCGACAACGCGCTAGTGATTCAAAACACCCTGATCACCGCCGAGCGCGAGGCGCGTCAGGCCTTGGGTTCGTCGATCATCACCGCCGACGACATCAAGCGCCACCCACCGGCCAATGACCTGTCCGATATCATCCGCCGCGAGCCTGGCGTCAACCTGACCGGCAACAGCGCCAGCGGCGCACGCGGCAACAACCGCCAGATCGACCTGCGCGGCATGGGCCCGGAAAACACCCTGATCCTCATCGACGGCAAGCCCTCCAGCGCCCGCAATGCCGTGCGTTATGGCTGGAACGGTGACCGTGATACCCGGGGTGAAACCAACTGGGTGCCCGCCGAGGCAGTCGAGCGTATCGAGATCTTGCGTGGCCCAGCCGCCGCTCGCTACGGCTCCGGCGCCATGGGCGGGGTGGTGAATATCATCACCAAACGCCCCACCGACGAGCTCAAGGGCAGCGTCAGCCTGTTCACCCAGTTGCCGGAAGACAGTGCCGAGGGTGCCAGCCGCCGCGCCAACTTCAACCTCGGTGGCGGCCTCACCGATAACCTTGGTTTCCGCCTGTTCGGCGGCCTGGCCAAGACTGACGCTGACGACCTGGATATCAACGCCAGCCAGGCCAACAGCGCACTGGTTGCAGGCCGCGAGGGTGTGCGCAACAAGGACATCAACGGCCTGCTCAGCTGGAAGCTGAACGACGAGCACCGCTTCGAAGCCAGTGCAGGCTACAGCCGCCAGGGCAATATCTACGCCGGCGACACCATGAACAGCAACGGCGGCAGCGACGTCGCACTGATTTCCAGCCTGTATGGCCACGAAACCAACATCATGCAGCGCAGCACCTACGACCTGACCCACCTGGGCGACTTCACCTGGGGTACCAGCAAGACCACCCTGGCTTACGAATACGTGCGCAACTGGCGCCTCAACGAGGGCTTGGCCGGTGGCCCGGAAGGGGCGATCAACGACAGCGGCGCGGCGATGTCGCGGTTGCGCAACACGCGTTTGAACAGTGAGGTCAACTTGCCGTTCGCCGTGGGCAGCACCGAGCATGTGCTGACCCTGGGGGGCGAGTACCTGTACGAGTCGCTCAACGACCAGGGCTCGTTCCGTCCGCAGAGCTTCGACCCGAGTGGCTCGGGCAATGACGCGATCAGCGGTTTCGACCGCAGCGAATCGAAGATGACCGCCAAAAGTTACGCGTTGTTCGTCGAGGACAATATCGTCATCGGCGACACGACGGTGACGCCTGGCTTGCGTTTTGACCATCACGAGATGTTTGGCGACAACTTCAGCCCGAGCCTGAACCTGTCGCACAAGCTCACCGAGGCGCTGTCGGTCAAAGGCGGCATTGCTCGCGCCTACAAGGTGCCGAACCTGTACCAGTCCAACCCCAACTACCTGCTCTATAGCCGCGGCCAAGGCTGTAGTGTGGAGCAGACCAACTCCGGTGGTTGCTACCTGCAGGGTAACGCCGACCTCAAGCCGGAGATCAGCGTCAACAAGGAGATTGGCCTGCTGTACGACCGCGGCACCTGGCGTACCAGCGCCACCTACTTCCGCAATGACTACCAGAACAAGATCATCGGCGGTACCGATGTGCTCTATGCCATCAACAGCGGCCGCCGCGTGACCCAGTGGGAAAACGCCGGCAAGGCGCGGGTGGAAGGCATCGAAGGCAACTTCTTCATCGAGCTGACGCCAACCCTGGACTGGAACACCAACCTGACCTGGATGCTGGACAACGACAATCGCGAGACCGGCGAACCGCTGTCGGTGATCCCGGAGTACACCGTCAACACCACCCTCGACTGGCGCGCCACCGAGCAGCTGTCGTTCCAGGTGGCGGGTACTTACTTCGGTAAACAGAAGTCGCCGACCTACAACTACCGCACCCAGGAAAACTACGACCAGGCCGCGCAGCAGGACGTCGAGGCCTATGGCCTGGTGGACGTGAGCGCCGGGTACAAGTTCAACGCCAACTACGACGTGCGGGTGGGGGTGAACAACGTGTTCGACAAGCAGATCCTGCGTGGTGGCAACGCGAGCAGTTCGGGGGCCAACACGTATAACCAGCCGGGCAGGGCGGTGTTTGCTGCGCTGAATATCAACTTCTGATCCAAGGGGCCGCTATGCGGCCCAATCGCCGGCAAGCCAGCTCCCACAGGTCCCGCACAGCCCTTGAACGCTGTGCGGGACCTGTGGGAGCTGGCTTGCCGGCGATTGGGCTGCGCGGCAGCCCTGGCCTCATCACCGGACCTCAAGGAACCCTCCGATGATCAAAGCCCCCGCCTGGCTACAACTACTCTCCCGCAGCGCCGCCGCGTTGCTCGGCGGCTACGCCCTCAGCTACGCCGCCAGCGCCTGCCTGGCGCGCATCCTGCCGCTATCTGCCGCCGATGCGGTCATTGTCGCGACCCTGCCGGCGTTCATTTTTTACACCGTCGCCATCCTCTGGGCCTTCGCCTGCCGTGATGCGTTGCGCGCCTGGGCGCCGCTGGCACTGGCTGCGCCCCTTGCCCTGATCGGTTTCTGGCCGCAGGTAATGGAGCGGCTGGCATGAAGAACACCTTCACCCAATCGATGGCCTGGCTGCACACCTGGGCCGGGCTGATCTTCGGCTGGCTGCTGTTCGCCATCTTCGTCACCGGCACCCTGGCGGTGTTCGACAAGGAGCTCAACCACTGGATGCAGCCGGAAATCCCGGCCACCCAGGTGTCCCAGGCCGATGCTGCCCGGCGCGCTATCAACTACCTGCAGGCCCATGAACCAAAGGCTGGCAACTGGGGTATCAGCCTGCCGAGCGAACGCGCGCCAGGGTTGCGCGTGTCTACCGGCGAGCGCCGCCACGGCGGTGGCGTACAACTCGACCCGCGCACCGGCGAGGCCATCGAGGTGCGCGACAGTGTCGGCGGCAACTTTTTCTTCCGCTTTCACTTCACCCTCGACCTGCCACGCAACTGGGGCATTTTTGTCGTCGGCGCGTTGGCGCTGGTGATGCTTGCGGCCTTGATTACCGGCATTGTCATTCACAAGAAGATCTTCAAGGAATTCTTCACCTTCCGGCCGAACAAGGGCCAGCGCTCGTGGCTGGATTTCCACAATGCCAGTGCGGTGCTGCTGCTGCCGTTCCACCTGATGATCACCTACACCGGGCTGGTGATCTTCATGCTCATCTACATCCCCGCCGGGGTCGATGCGCTGTTTGCGGGTGACACTCGCGCTTACTTCCAGGCCCAGGGCAATGCCCGCATGGAACAGCCTCGTGGCCTGGCCAGGCAGCCGGCCGCGCTGGTGGACGTAGCACCGTTGCTGGCCCAGGCCGAGGCGCGGCTGGGGCCGATTGGCGGCTTGAATATCCGCAACCCGAACACGGCGTCGGCGCGCGTCGAAATCCGCCCCGAACTGGGCAATCGCATCGCGCTGGCCAAGGGGCAGGCCATGGTCTTCGATGGCGTCAGCGGGCAACTGCTCAGGGACGTGCCTGAATGGCGCGCGGTGCCTTTGACCCAGCGGGTCATGGTCGGCCTGCACTTCGCCCAGTTCGGCGGCTACCCGATGCGCTGGCTGTACTTCGTTTGCGGGCTGGTCAGTTGCCTGATGATCGCCAGCGGCCTGGTGCTGTTCTGCGTGAAACGCGGGCGCAAGTATGCCAGCGCCACTGCTGATGCTTCGGCACGGCGCTGGTACCGGGTGGCCGAGGTGTGCAACGTGGGCTTTGTCAGCGGCCTGCTGCTGGCGTGCGTGGGGCTGCTGTGGGCCAGCCGTTTGTTACCGATGGAGCTGACACAGCGGGAGAGCTGGGAGGTGCGTGCGTTCTTTGGTGTATGGCTGCTGGCGCTGTTGCATGCGGGTGTCCGGCCGGCACGCCGTGCATGGGCCGAGCAACTGTTGCTGACGGCGTTGCTGTGCATCGGCCTGGGTGCGTTTGGCGGCCTCGAAGACGCCATGCGCCTGGGCGTAGCGGCCTGTGCGCTGGTGCTGGGCGTGTTGGTTGGGCTGGTGGCCTGGCGGGTGCGGCAAGCACAACCGGTGCAGCAGAAGGCCCGGGCAGGGCGGCAACAGGAGGCCGAGGCATGATGATGTGGATTGCAGGCGCAGTGCTGTTCGCTTATGCCGGTATGCTCGGGCTGTGCCAAGGGTTGGAGCGGCATTACAAGCAGGTGTGGAATCGCACCTGCCCGCGCGTGTGGAGTATCAGCCTGCGCAGTGCCGGTTGGTTGGCGTTGCTGGCGAGCCTGACGCTGTGCGCCCAGGCCTGGGGCTGCGCCATGGGGCCGGTGGCCTGGTTCGGCGTGCTGTCGCTGGCGGGGTTGGTGCTGGTGATGTTGCTGCCGTACTGGCCGCGGCTGGCGGTGGGATTGGTGGGGGCGCTGCCGGTGTGGGGTTTGGTGCAGGTGGTTACCTATCTATGAACTGAACGCGCCTCCAAGGGATACGCGTTTGTGCGGGCGGCGACATTGTTGCAGCCAAAAGCCTCGCAGCATGCTAAACCATGGGCCCCTGCCTGTTGCGAGAGAGCCCCGGTGAAAGCCGTCCGCCTGACCCTGATCTGCCATGCCCTGACCCAGGCCCAGAAGACCGGGCGCCTGCACCGTGCAGATGACGGCATCTTGCCGTTGACCCAACACCCCGACGCCATCGTGCCCGGCATGCAGGTGCTGACTGCGCCAGAGCGGCGAGCCTGCGAGACGGCGGCATGGTTGTCGGGCTCGGTGCAGATCGAGCCGGCATTGGCCGATTGCGACCTGGGGCGTTGGCAGGGTTTGCCGTTGAAGCAGTTGCAAACCGAACAACCGCAGGCGTTGGCAGACTGGCTGCAGGACCCGGCCAGTGCGGTGCATGGTGGGGAGTCGTTTGCTGCGCTATGCCAGCGTGTGGCCGCCTGGCTGGCGGCCTTCGACACGCCGGGTGAGTGGCTGGTAGTGACTCACCCGATGGTCATGCGCGCTGTACTGGTACAGGTGTTGGGGTGCCCGATGCAGGCCAGCCAGCGTATCGACGTGCTGCCGCTTTCGCGCCTCGAGTTGAGCTTTACCGGGCAGTGGCGCCTGCGCCTGGGCTAAGGCTCAGAACGCCAGCTTGTAGCCGATCAGCAGCAGCATCGCTGCCAGGCACGGACGCAGTACGCGGTCGGAGATCCGTCCGGTGAGGTGGCTGCCCAGGTAGATGCCCGGCAGCGAGCCCAGCAGCAGGTAACCCAGCAGCGACCAGTCCATGTTGCCCATGCCGGCGTGGCCCAGGCCTGCTACCAGGGTAAGCGGGACGGCGTGAGCGATTTCGGTACCGACCAGGCGGCGGGTGACCAAAAACGGGTACAGCAGGAACAGCGCCACGGTACCCAGGGCGCCAGCACCAATAGAGGTGAGGGTGACCATTACCCCCAGCACTACGCCGGTCAGCACGGTGAGCGTGTTCAGGCTGCGGTCGCTGAGGTGGTAGTGGTCACCGGCATGGCGGTTGGCGAAAGCCTGCAGGCGCGATTTGAACAGGATGGCCAGCGCGGTCAGGATCAGTACCACCGCCAGGCCTTGCTTGATGATGGCGTTGAGCGCCGAGGTGTCGGTGTGCAGGGTGTTGAGGAACCACAGCGTCAGCGCTGCGGCGGGCACGCTGCCCAGGCTGAGCAGCCCGGTGATCTTCCAGTCGATGTTCTTGTGGCGCGCATGCACCCAGACGCCACTGGCCTTGGTAATTGCCGCATAAAGCAGGTCGGTACCAACTGCCGTCGCCGGGCTGATGCCGAACCACAACAGGATCGGGGTCATCAGCGAGCCGCCACCGACGCCGGTCATGCCGACGATGAAACCCACGACCAGGCCAGCAATGGTGAAACCGAAAGAACCTACATCCATACGCTACTCGACTGCCCATCTTTGCCCGTTATCGGATGCAGCCAGCATATAGATTTTTTTATAGCCAAATAGACTTGTTCGTTATTAGGTTATAACCGGGCGCCTTCAGCGATCGGTCATCACCACCATCACATGCGCGTCCCCGCCATCATCACTTTCTGACAGGTAGATGTGCCCAACCTGGCTGTCGAAGTACGCGGTTTCC
The DNA here is from genome assembly GCF_000498395.2 of Pseudomonas putida S13.1.2. NCBI lineage: Bacteria > Pseudomonadati > Pseudomonadota > Gammaproteobacteria > Pseudomonadales > Pseudomonadaceae > Pseudomonas > Pseudomonas putida. The sequence goes on along the minus strand of NZ_CP010979.1, from coordinate 2,954,783 downwards.
TGCGGCCCGATGCTCACGGCTTCACCGGTTTCGAACTCGATGCGCACGCGCCCGCTCAGCACCAGGGCGAACTCTTGCCCGGGGTGGCGGATAAAGTCGTCGAACTGGCCCCGTTCGCGGGCGATGATGCGGGCGTAGGCCGGGGTCATGCGCCGCTCGGGGAAGTCGCCGGCAATGGGGTGGTAGTCGTAGGTGCCAGTGGAGTACCCCGCCGCCGCAGGTAACGAGTCGACCACCACGGTTACCGGCACCGGGGCAGTAACCGTAGCGCTGGCGCGAAACAACTGGGCAATGTCGACATTCAGGGCGCGTGCGGCGGCGGCCAGCTTCTCGTAGCTGACCGAAACTTGTGCCAGCTCCATCTTCGACAGGGTGGACACCGGCACACCACTGGCTTCGGACAATTGCTTGAGGGTCATCTGGCGCGCCTTGCGCACCTGGCGCAGGCGCTGGCCGACTACAGCGCGGTCAAGCAGGGGTAGGGCAGCGGGCATTCAGGCTTCTCGGCATACGGCGTTGGTCGGGCATCTTACCTTGGACACTTGCGTATTTCTAAATTCTCATATATTAGAATTCTCATAAATGATAATAACCCTGGCAGGAGCGTGCATGACCCCGACCTACGACACCCTGATCATCGGTGCCGGCATTGCCGGTGCCTCCCTGGGCTATCGCCTGGCTGGGCAGCAGCGGGTGCTGGTGCTGGAGCGCGAATCACAGCCTGGTTACCACTCCACCGGGCGTTCGGCGGCCATGTTCATGGAGGCCTACGGCACCCCGCAGATCCAGGCACTGACCCGCGCCAGCCGGGCCTTTTACGAAACGCCGCCGCAAGGCTTCTGCGAGCACCCGCTGCTGGAACCGCGTGGCTGCCTGTATGTGGCCAGCGTGGAGCAGCGCGAGCTGCTTGAGCAGACCCACGCGCAGAACCTGGCCAATGGCACCGAAGTCAGCCTGCTTGACCGTGACGCCGCCCTGGCCCTGGTGCCCAGCCTGCGTGGCGAGACCCTGGCCGGCGCGGTGCTTGAACCGGGTGCGATGGACCTGGATGTTCACGCCTTGCACCAAGGCTTCTTGCGCGGTTATCGCGCCGCCGGGGGAGAGCTGCGCTGCAACGCCGAGTTGATCCAGGCCTGGTACCTGGACGAAATGTGGCACGTGGAGCTGGGTGACGGCAGCCGGGTGCAGGCCCGTCAGTTGGTGAACGCTGCTGGCGCCTGGGCTGACCGCGTGGCCGAGCAGTGCGGCGTGGCGCGCATCGGCCTGCAACCTTGCCGGCGCAGCGCCTTCACCTTTCCCGGCCCTGCAGACCAGGACTTCGCCCGCTGGCCTGCAGTGATCGGCGTCGACGAAAGCTTCTACTTCAAACCCGACGCCGGCCAGCTGCTGGGGTCGCCCGCCAATGCCGACCCGGTCGAACCCCAGGACGCCGCGCCCGAAGAGCTCGACGTCGCCTTGGGCATCTACAACATCGAAGCCATGACCACCTTGGCAATCCGCCGCCCCAGCCACACCTGGGCCGGGCTGCGCTCATTCGTCGCCGACGGTGATCTGGTGATCGGTTTTGATGCGCATGCCCCTGCGTTTTTCTGGCTGGCGGCGCAAGGTGGCTATGGTATCCAGTCGGCCGCGGGCGCCTCGCGCCTGGCCGCCGACCTGCTGCTTGGCCAACCCCTGTGCCCTAGTCTTGTCAGCCAGGGCGTGGCGCCCAAGCGCCTGTCCCCGGCCCGTTTCCAGCAACCTTGAAAGGAGCATCTCATGAGCAATGACATCCAGCGTTTCCCCAGCAGCCTGCCGTTCCCGTTTTCCCGTGCGGTGAAGGCGGGTGGTTTTCTGTTCCTCTCCGGCCAGGTGCCGATGAGTGCCAGCGGCGAAGTGGTGCGCGGTGATATCCAGACCCAGACCCGCGCCGCCTGCGAGCGCATCGCCGAAAGCCTGGCGGCGTGCGGCGCGCGTTTCGACCAAGTGGTAAAGGCCACGGTATGGCTGTCGGACATGAGCCATTTCGCCGGTTTCAACGAGGTCTACAAGGAGTTCTTCGGCGCGGCGCTGCCAGTGCGTTCGACTGTGGCCTCGGCGTTGGCACTGGGGGTGGATGTGGAGATTGAAGTGCAGGCCTTTATCGGTGACGAGTAACCGAACACAGAGCTTTTGTAGGAGCAGCCTTGCGCTGCGAAGAGGCCAGTAGAGCCAAAGCGCTTGCAACGACCTTACCGGCCTCTTCGCAGCGCAAGGCTGCTCCTACAAGAGATATGGGGTGGCAGTAAGACAACAACAATAAATCCAGAGGTTCACATGCAAGAGCAACTGAAGATTGCCGGCGCGTTTGTCGGCGTGATCGTGGGGGCGGGGTTCGCTTCGGGGCGGGAACTGTTGTTGTTCTTTGTCGATTTCGGCATGTGGGGGCTGGTCGGGGCGATGGTCAGCGCCGCCTTGTTCACCTTCCTCGGCATGGCCCTGGCGGCGTTGGGCAACCGCCAGCAGGCCACCTCGCACAAGGATGTGATCCAGGCCATCTGCGGCCGCCACCTGGGCCTGTTCGTCGACTGGCTGATCACCTTTTTCATGTTCGCCGTCACCGTGGTCATGCTGGCCGGCGGTGGTGCGCTGCTGGAGCAGCAGTTCGGCATTCCGGCACTCACCGGCAGCGTGCTGGTAACGCTGGTGGTGGTGGGCATCGTGTGCCTTGACGTGCGCAAGGTGATCCTGGCCATTGGCGCCATCACCCCGCTGTTGATCCTGGTGGCGTCGGCAATCGCGTTGTACGCCGTGTTCACCCGCGAGCAGAGCTTCGCCGCGCTCGATCACCTGGCCAGCCAGCAGCAAGCCGGCACCCGTCACTGGCTGCTGGGCGCGTTCCTGTATGTGTCCTACAACATCGTAGCGGGTGCGCCGATCCTGGCCATCCTGGGTGGGTCGGCCAAGGGCGAGAAAACCGCAGTGTGGGGTGGCCTGCTGGGTGGCGCGGCGTTAGGCGGCCTCATGCTGGTGATGAGTGCCGGGCTGTTGTCGCGCCTGGACAGCGTGGCCGACCTGCCCATGCCGATGCTGTCGATTGCCAACGAGGTGTCGCCGCTGCTGGGGCTGGTGATGTGCCTGATCATCTTCGGCATGATCGTCAACACCGCGGTGGGTACGATGTTTTCGTTTCTTTCGCGGCTGCTGCCGGCGGGCACGGCGAAGTTCCGCTGGGGCTCGGTGGTCACGGGGGTGGTGGCGTTTGGTTGCAGCCTGGTGGGGTTCATCAGCCTGGTGGGGGAGGTGTACCCGTTCTTTGGCTACTTGGGGTTCGTGCTGATGGCGGCGGTGTTGCTGGCCTGGGTGCGGCGGGGCAGGGCCGCGAAAGCGGCGGTGGCATAAGGGGCTGCTGCGCAGCCCAATCGCCGGCAAGCCAGCTCCCACAGGGATATGCAGGGCTTATGGTCAGCGATTTACCTGTGGGAGCTGGCTTGCCGGCGATTGGGCCAGCACAGGCGGCAACAGGCGGTGGCCGTTGCCGTCTATGACAGGGCTTAGATCCTGAAGCTGCCCACCAGTTGCTTCAAGCGCCCGGCCTGCTGGGCCAGCTGGTCGCAATGGCGCAGGGTGTCGTTGAGGTTTTCCACACCCTGCTGGTTCAGGGCGTTGATCTGGGTAATGTCCAGGTTAAGGCTCTCGACCACGGCAGTCTGTTCTTCGGTGGCGGTAGCCACCGACTGGTTCATGCCATCGATTTCGCCAATGCGCTGGGTCACGCTGGCCAGGCGCACACCCGCCTGGTTGGCGACCTGCACGGTCTGCTCGCTGGAAACCTGGCTGGTGTTCATGGTGTGCACCGCTTCGCGCGAGCCTACTTGCAGGCTGGTGATCATGCGGTGGATCTCTTCCGCCGATTCCTGGGTGCGGTGCGCCAGGTTGCGCACTTCGTCGGCCACCACGGCAAAGCCACGGCCGGCTTCACCGGCACGGGCTGCCTCGATGGCGGCGTTCAGGGCCAGCAGGTTGGTTTGCTGCGAGATGCCCTTGATCACGTCGAGGATCTTGCCGATTTCGTCGGTGCTGGCGTTAAGTGTTTCAATCTGCGCGCAGGACTCGCTGATGCGCTGGGACAGGGCGGTCATGGCGCTGATCGCCTCTTCGACCACTGCACGGCCACCGTGGGCCTGCTCGCTGGCGCCGCTGGCATGCTGCGAGGCATCGGCGGCGTTGCGGGCGATTTCCTGGGTGGCGGCACCCAGTTCGTTGATGGCCGCGGCCACGCTGTTGGTGCGCATGCTCTGTTCTTCAGAACCGCTGATCGAGGCGTTGGACGCGCTGACCACTTTCTCCGACAGGTCATGCACCAGGCGGGTGGCCGAAGACACTTCGCTGATCGAGGCATGGATGCGTTCGACAAAGCGGTTGAACGAGGTGGCCAGCTCGCCGAATTCGTCCTTGTTCTGCACGGTAAGGCGACGGGTAAGGTCGCCTTCACCCTCGGCGATGTCGCGCATGGCGCGGCCCATGGTGGTCAGCGGGCTCATCAGCACCGGGATCAGCAGGCCGAGCAGGCCGGCGATGGCCGCCACGGCAATCAGCATGGCGATGATCGCCGAGGTGCGGAACTGGCTGAGCGCGGCGTAAGCCTTGTCTTTGTCGATCGACAGGCCGATGTACCACTGCGCCGATGGCAGCCCGGCCACCGGGGCGAAGGAGATGATGCGGTCCTGGCCGTTGAGGGTGACATCCTGCATGCCGGCGGCAACCCGCAGATTGCTGCCGGGGTAGATGTCCTTGAGGTTCTTCATCACCTGGTCTTTGTCGGGGCTGACAATCACCTGGCCATTGGCGTCGGCCAGGAAGGCGTGGCCGATGCCGCCGAAATCGACCGAGTTGATGATCTCCACCAGCGTGTCCAGGGTCACGTCACCGCCGACCACGCCGATCAGTTCGCCATTGCTCTTGCTCTTCACCGGGGTGGCGATGGTCACCATCAGGCCACCGACCGCACCCTGGTACGGGGCGGTCAGCACGGTCTGCCCGGCGCTGGCGGCGGTACCATACCAAGGGCGCTGGCGCGGGTCGTAACCGGCAGGCATCTGGGTGTCCGGGCGCTGGGTGAATACACCGTTGGCCTGGCCCAGGTAGGTGAACAGGAAATTGCGCGTGTAGGAAGGCTGCTCGATCAGCCCGGCCAGGGTCTCGCCGGCACCTTGCTGGCCGATGTCCTGGGCCAGGTTTTCCAGCACCAGGATGCGCCCGCTCATCCAGTTTTGCACGCTGCTGGCGGTCAGTGCGCCGGACTGCTGCACCGAGGCTTCGATGTTCTGGCGGATCGTGTTGCGTTGCAGGTAGTCGTTGTAGAGCGTGAACAGGGCAAATGCCAGGACCACGACGCCGCAGGCGCTGAGCAGGATCTTGTGGCGAAATTTCAGGTTCATGTTTCGAGACCTTGAGCCAATGAGGGGAGGGCGCAGCACGCTCATGACGCGATGCGGGGCCTGTCGACCGGGATATCGGCTCAAGGGGTAAAAGATTGAAGCACTTACATTAATTTCTTCTGGGCGTTTCGACAGACGGCAGTCACTGATTCGCCAGCTGTTCGATCAACAGCCGTGCGGCCTGCTGCAGCGGTTGTTGTTTGCGCCACAAAATGTGCACCGGCAGCTGCAACTCGTTGCGGGTATTGCGAAAATCCAGGCGCACCAGGCGGCCGCTGGCCACTAGCGGCGCGACCCGCGACAGTGGCAGGTCGCCCCAGCCCAGGCCGGCTTCCACCATTTGCAAAGCCAGGTCCAAGCTGTCGGTGGACCAATGTGTTGCACCGATCAGCGGGCGCGGGTCGGCCAGCGGCAGGTCGCGGCTGCGCACCAGAATCTGACGCACCCGGGTCAGGTCTTCGAGGTAGTGAATGCGCCCCTCGCGCAAGGCCGGGTGGGTGGGCGACAGGGTGGCCACCAGCGACTCCATGCCGATGTGCTGGAAGCCTCGGCGGGCATCGACGTGCAGGCCTGCAAAGGCCACGCAGAGGTCGGCCCGCCCGCTGTCCAGCAAGTGCAGGGCTTCTTCCTGCGGGGCGCTGAGCAGGGCGATATCCAGCAACGGGTGGCGCTCGCCCAGGCGGGCGATGGCCGCCAGCAACGGGCGGTGGTCGATGTCTGGCACAACGGCCACGCTCAGGCTGCTTTCCAAACCCTGGGACAGCTCCAGGGCATGAACCTGCAGCAGCCCCAGTTGTTCGGCAATCAGCCTGGCGTGCGGCTCAAGGGCCAAGGCCCGTGCGGTTGGGCGAACTTCACGCGAGCCGCGTTCGAACAGGCTGTAGCCAAGTTCAGCCTCTAGGTTGCCGATGGCCATGCTCACGGCTGAGGGCACCCGCTTAAGGGCGCGCGCGGCGGCGGAAAACGACCCGCGGTCGAGCACGGCGAGAAACAGCTGGATGTTGTCGCTGGAAAAATTCATGGCAGCCTCCTGTCAGTAGATCTGACAGCTGCCGACTTTTTCTGTCAAGCCTGGTGAAGCATGATCGCTCCTCATCGCTTTTGTCATTGGAGGAAATCCCGGGTGCAGGGACTGAAACGCAAACTGGTCTACGTGACTTTCTATGAATTGATCGGGCTGTGCATGTCGACCCTCGGGCTGGCCTACCTGTCGGACACCCAGGCGTCGCATACGGGGCCGCTGGCCGTGATGATCACCACCATCGCCATGCTCTGGAACCTGGTCTACAACACCCTGTTCGAGTACTGGGAGAGCCGCCAGGCCAAGCGCGGACGCAGCGTGGCGCGCCGAGTGGCGCATGCGATCGGTTTCCAGCTGACCCTGGTGGTGTACCTGATTCCACTGATTGCCTGGTGGCTGGACATGACGCTGGTGGAGGCGCTGCTGGTGGACATGGCGTTCATCATTCTGGTGCCGTGCTACACCTTTGCCTACAACTGGGCGTTCGACCGGGTTTTCGGGCTGCCAAGTTCTGCCATGGCTACTGCTTGATTCAGCCCGTACTCACTCAGGCGGCAGGCGAATGATCAGAGGTTCTTGCTGCTTTACCTGTGGTTCCACGGGTTGCTCAACTGGCCGTGGTGCGCTAGCCAGCAAGCTGTCCTCAACCTGCCCGGACAGGTAATACACCCCCGCCATTGCCCCGCTCTGGCGGTTCTCCATCAACTCCTGCCATTCCTGGTTCAGCGCCACGTTGAGGATCACCCGCAACTGCTCGACCATCTGCGGCTGTTCACGGTCATGGGTCATCATGCCGTAGCCGGCCGCAGCGATCGAAATCATCGCCCCAGCCACTTTGCCGACTGCCGATGCAACGGCGCTGGCGATGCCGCGTGGGGCCAAGGTAGCGCCGAGTTTGTCGCTCGCCTGGGTAGCCACCGAACTCAGTCCGACATCGGTCCTCCCGGGGCCTTTGCTGGCCAGTTGGTGAAGGTGCTGGCGCATGGCTTGCCAGGCTGGCTGCTGGTCCAGCGGCTTGGCCCGTAGCAGTTGATACAGGCTGGCATTGCGGGCATCCGGTGGCCCCAGTGCGATGGCGGGGATGCGGTTGAGGCGCTGGCTGAGCTGCTCGGGCGGCGCGTTGTAGCGGCTGATGATGGCTGGCAATTGCTGGCCGAACAGTTGCAGGTACAGCTCGCAGGCGCGGTCGCGGATGCCCTCGGGGTTGATCTGTTCGGCCACCGGCTCGATCACCCGCTCGTGGTACTGCTCCTGCAGGTACAGGGCCAGGCGCTTTTCTGCCGGCTCCCGGCCTTCGCCACTGTCGAGTTTGTACCAGGCCACCTTGAGGGTCAGCCACTGCTGGGTCCAGTAGCCGGTGAACCAGGGGATGAAGTCACTTTCGGTGCGCTGTTGCACCTGCTCCCGCCAAACCCGCATGGAGCGTCGGGCATAGTCGTTGGCCGAACCGGCTGCCCCGACCGAGGCGTCGATCAGTTCCTGGTCGATGCGTTGCCAGGCGGCCGGTGTGAGCACCGCAGGGGGGGCGGGGCAGGTGGGCGCTTGCCTGCGCAACCGGCAAGCGCCAGCAGAAGGCACAGCAGCAGAAGGATTCGAGAACTCACGCGACCGCCTCCCTGATAGAGGCTGGGGTGGTTCTTGCAGTATAGGGTGGGGTTTTTGGGGTTGCTATGCAGCCCATCGCCCGGTCATCGCGGTCCCTGTAGGAGCGGCCTTGTGTCGCGATGGGGCGCGCAGCGGCCCCAGGATTTCAGCTTTGCAGCGGAAATTGCCGGGGCCGCTTTGCGACCCATCGCGACACAAGGCCGCTCCTACAGGGACCGCGTCAGCATGAGCGGCTATTTCAGGTCGAGTTTTTCTTCCAGGCGGTCGAGGTGTTTGTGCATCAACCCCAAGGCAGTCTCGGCATCGCCTTGCTCCACGGCATCGATGATCGCCGCATGTTCTTGCCAGGCGCAGTGGTCGCAGCACGGCGATTCGTAGCGGGCGATGATCAGCGAGGTCATTGGCACCAGGCCATTGAGGAACCGCGCCAGTGGCGCATTGGCTGCCACCTGCGCCAGTTTAAGGTGAAACTCGCCGCCCAGGCGGATCGCCGCGCAACGTTCGCCGCTTTCATGGTGCTGGCGCTCGCGGTCCACCAGTTGCCGCAGCTGGCGTACCTGCGCCGGCCGGGCGCGTTGGGCGGCCAGGGTGATCAGCGTGGTTTCGGCCAGGCGCCGGGCACTGAGCACCTGGCGCGCCTGGTCCGGGTCGGGCGCGGCCAGGTGCGCGGTGTGGCTGGGGCGCTGCACCACCACCTGCTGGTCGGACAGGCGCCCAAGCACACGGCGTATCACGGTGCGGCTCACACCAAAGGCATGGCCCAGCGCCTGCTCGGGCAACAGGGCGCCTGGGGGCAGGCGCTGTTCGAGGATGGCGTCGAACAGCCGAGGGTAGATTTGCTCGGCCGACAAGCGGGTTTCTCCAGCAGCAAGCAGCGCTGGCAGGTGGGGGGCGGCATTCATGGTCGCTCTCCTGGGGTCATGGGCGCGGGTGTTCGTCCGGGATGTTCAGCGGGATGCCCATGCGCTGGCCTTCGGCCAGAATGTGCTGGCGCATCTGGGCGCTGGCCTGGGCACTGTTGCGTTCGCGAATGGCGCGTACCACGGCTTCGTTTTCCTTGAGCCGTGCCGCCAGGTGTTCGGGCGAATTGCGCAGCATGTCGGCACTTTGCTTCAAGGCATTGCCGGTCTGCTGCACCACGCTTTGGAAGATCGGGTTGGTGGTGAGGGTGAACAACGCCTCATGGAACGCGATGTAGGCTTTTACCCCGGCTTCGCTGTCATCGGCCTCCAGCGCTTCACGCATGTCCATCAGGGTAAGGCGCAACTGGCCGACGTCCTGGCTGTTGGCCGACTGCGCCACCAGCCCGACAATGAAAGGTTCGAGGGTGTAGCGCAGTTCCAGCACATCGGCCAGGCTGGCCGCGGCGCCGGTGTCCATGCCCGGTTCCTGGGTGGCGGCGTCGGCATCCAGCACCAGTACGCCCTTGCCCGGTAACGAGCGCACCAGGCCCAGGGTTTCCAGTACGGTAACCGCTTCGCGCAGGCTGGGCCGGCTGATACCCAGCTGTTCGGCCAGCTCGCGCTGGCCCGGCAGCATGTCGCCGGTGCGCCATTGGCCCCGGGCCAGGGCCTGGCGCAGTTTTTCCACCACTGAGGTGACGACGGTCGATGAGCTGATCACGGTTTGCTCCTGCAAGGGCCGGCGTCATCGCCGGCCACTTTCGGTCAAAATTCCTGTTGATGGTGGGTGTTTGGCTGCTTGCGTGGCGTTGGGGTAAAGCCAAGCTTGCCGTCGAGCACGTTCTGCGCGCGCTCCAGGTCAATGTCCTTTTCCCAGCGGGCGATGGCCACGGTGGCCACGCAGTTGCCAATCAGGTTGGTCAACGCCCGGCCGATGCCCATGAACCAGTCCACCGCCAGCACCAGCACCAGGCCCACCACCGGAATCGCCGGCACAGCAGTCAGTGTGGCGGCGAGGATCACCAGCGCCGAGCCTGGGATGCCGTGAGCCCCCTTGGAAGTCACCAGCGACACCAGCAGGATGGTCAGCAGGTCGGTCATTTCCAGCGGCGTGCCGGTGGCGTTGGCGATGAACACGATGGCCAGGGTCAGGTAGATGGAGAAGCCGTCGAGGTTGAACGAGTAGCCCGTGGGGATGACCAGGCCGACCGTGGAGCTGCCAATGCCCAGGTGCTCCAGCTTGCGCATGATCTGTGGCAGCACGGCGTCGGAAGACGCGGTGCCAAGGACGATGGTCAGCTCTTCACGCAGGTACTTGATCAACGGCAGCAGCTTCAGGCCCGACAGGCGCATCACCGTACCCAGCACGATCAGCACGAAGCCGGCGCAGGTCAGGTAGAACAGTGCCACCAACCCGCCCAGGTGCTGCAGCGATTCCAGGCCGTACTTGCTGGTGGTGAAGGCGATGGCGCCGAATACGCCGATGGGGGCCAGGCGCACGATCATGCCCATGATGCGGAAGATCACATGGCTCAGTTCGTTGATCAGCCTGGAGATGCCGGCGGCCGAGTCACCCACCAGGTTCAGTGCGCTACCGAACAGCACCGAGAACAGCAGCACCTGGAGAATGTTGTTGTCGGCGAAGGCACCGACCACCGAGGTGGGGATCAGGTCCATGAAGAACGCCGTGGCGCCATGGATGTGCTGGCCGCGCTCGGCCAGGCCGTTGGCATCGGCGCTGGACAACTGGTCCAGGTGGATGTTGGCGCCGCTGCCGATGCCACTGCTGAAGGCGAACACCAGGCCGATCACCAGCGCCAGGGTAGTCAGCACTTCAAAGTAGATCACCGATTTCAGGCCAATGCGCCCGACCTTTTTCAGGTCGCCCGCGCCCGAGATACCGCTCACCACCACACAGAACACGATCAGGCCGATCAGCATCTTGATCAGCTTGATGAAGCCGTCACCGAGGGGTTTGAGTTGCAGGGAAAGGTCGGGAAAACTTAGACCGCAGGCGATGCCGAGGGCAAGGCCGAGCACGACTTGCAGGAATATCGAACGCGAGCACCATTTGAGCATGGGAGGAGTCTCTGATCGGTGTCCTTGCTTCGGTAGCCGCACGGGGCGAAAGAGCGCAGGACTTAATTATTGTGGTCTTACCGGTTTGTTCAGCGCGAAGCCATAAAAGCGCGAAAAATCGCTCTTTGCAAGGACTTTTGGCCTTACCGGTCTGACCAGTTGTGGTGCAATTCGGCCGGCCAGGCTCTACTTCGGTGCACGCCGTAAAAGGGGAGGCGCAAATCTGTTCAGCGCTTGGCCAGTGCCTGCTCCACTGCTGCAATCAGCTTGCCAAGATCCTTGGGCGGGGCGTTGTGGATAACGCCAAACAGGTAGGCGCGCTGCTCCTCTTCGTCGTCCGGTTCGGCGAAGAAGTCCTTGGGCTTGACGCGCAGCACCCGGGCAAACTCCATGATTGCGTCAATGCTGGGGGTGTAGGTGCTGGTTTCAAAGCGGCTGATGGTCTTGGGATCGAAGCCGGTCCGTTCGGCCAATTGTGCCTGGGTCAGGCCCGCCAGCTTGCGGTAGCGGCGCAGGGCAGTACCCAAAGCTGATCTCGTCATCACTTAATTCCCATTCAGAATCAAGAACTTAACGATTTCTGTCAGTATGGCGCAACGCCATGATCGATCACCTTTGTTTTATTTATGTGATGAATTTCGTAGAATTCACGGCTTGGCCGAACAGTCATCGTCATCATCCTTGCGTCGTTCGGCCTCGTGCACCAACCGCGCGCAAGCGCATTTGCCAATTGGAGCGGATCGCCATGGATCGGTTCCGGTGGCTGTCGATGAGCTGGGTACCGGCTTGTCAGTGAATGGAGTCTCATCGTGCGCCTCAACTTGCCGGTAACCCCGGTCGAGCAACGTTTTCCCCCAGATCAGCGGCTGATTTCTGCTACCGATACCGCCAGCCTGATCACCTATTGCAACCCCGAATTCGCCGCCATCAGCGGCTACAGCGATGCCGAACTGATCGGCAGCCCGCACAACCTGGTGCGCCACCCGGACATGCCGCCGGCGGTGTACGAGTTGATGTGGCGTTACCTGAAAGCCGGCAAAAGCTGGATGGGCATCGTCAAGAACCGCTGCCGCAACGGCGACTACTACTGGGTCAACGCTTACGTCACGCCCATCCTCGAAGGCGGGCGGGTGGTCGGCTACGAGTCGGTGCGGGTGTGCCCCACGCGTGAGCAGGTGGCCCGCGCCGAAGCTCTGTATGCGCGGCTGCGCAATGGCCAGCCGGCAGTGTCGGCGCCGCGCCGGCTGAGCTTGCTGGCCCAAGCCCTGGCCCTGCCACTGACCGGTGGGCTATTGGCGGTGGGCGCCAATCAGCTGTGGCCGGGCCTGGCCGGGCAGGGGCTCACCGTGGGGCTGTTCGTGGCCTATGGGCTGTGGGCGCGCACTGCACTTGCACGGCAATTGCGACAGGTGGTGCAGGGTGCCGAAGGTGCCTTCGCCGACCCGGTCGCAGCCTTGACTTACAGCGACCTGCCCGGTGCCGCCGGGCAACTGCAACTGATGCTGATCAGCGAAGAGGCACGCCTGAAAACCGCGTTGACGCGCTTGAGCGACCTGGCCGTGCAAATGGCCGTCGCGGCCGACGATGCCGGGCAGTTGTCGCGCAGTACCGAGGCGGCATTGCTGAAGCAGCGTGCCGAAACCGACCTGAGCGCCACGGCGATGAACCAGATGGCCGCCTCCATCGGCGAAGTGGCCAACCACGTGCAGTTGACCGCCGCCGAGGCCCACACCGCGCACCTGCTGGCCGCGCAGGGCAGCCAGGTGGCCGATGCCAGCGGCGCGGCGATTCGTACCTTGGCCAGCACCGTGACCCAGATCAATCAGGCGGTCAGCCATCTGGCTGGTCAGACCGGTGCGATCGCCGAGGCTGCCGGGATGATCCGCGGCATTGCCGAGCAGACCAACCTGCTGGCGCTCAACGCGGCAATTGAAGCAGCGCGTGCGGGCGAACAGGGCCGTGGTTTTGCCGTGGTCGCCGATGAGGTGCGGGCACTGGCTGACAAGACCCGCCAGTCAACCCTGCACATCCAGGCCATCATCGATACCCTGCGCGATGGCGCCGAGCAAGCCGTGGCAATTGCCAGCCAAGGCATCACTGGCGCCGAGCAGGGCGTTGCCCAGGTCCAGGAAGCCCGGCAGGCACTGCATGGCATTCGTGATGCGGTGCAGCGTATCAGCGACATGAGCCAGCAGATGGCTACGGCCTCGCAGCAACAGTCGGCGGTGGCAGAAGACGTTTCGCGGCAGATCAACGGCGTAGCCGGTATTGCCCAGCAAAGCGCCCACAGCGCCAACGCCGCCGCCTCGCGCGGCGCCGAACTGGAACAGGTGTGCGCCGGATTGCGTGCCCTGGTGGAGCGCTTCAACCGCTAAGGCAGGATGCTTTATGGATGATAACTATCGCGCGGCCGTGGATGCGGCCGCGATCTTTTCCGAAACCGACCTGCGTGGGAACATCACCTACGTCAACCAGCAGTTCTGCAGCATCTCGGGCTACAGCCGTGAAGAGCTGCTGGGGGCCAACCACCGCATCCTCAACTCCGGCCTGCACGAGCCGGCGTTCTTTGTCGGCATGTGGCGGGCGCTGGCCGCCGGGCGGGTGTGGAAGGGCGAAATCTGCAACCGTTCCAGGGACGGTTCGCTGTATTGGGTCGACAGCACCATGGTGCCACTGGTCGACCCGCTGACTGGCCAGGTGCGCAAGTATGTGTCCATCCGCTTTGACGTCACCGAGAAACGCCAGCTGCTGCATACCTTGCAGTGGCGGGTGGGCCACGATGTGCTCACTGGCCTGCCCAACCGAGCTTATCTGTCCGACTTGCTGAACCAGGCCCTGGCTTACTCGCGCCGCGAAGCGATCTCGCTGGCGGTGTGCATGCTCGACCTGGATGGCTTCAAGGCGGTCAATGACGGCTACGGGCATGCCGTGGGCGACCTGCTGCTGGTGGAAGTGGCGCAGCGCTTGAAGAGTATCCTGCGCGGCGGTGATGCCGTGGCCCGGTTGTCGGGTGACGAGTTCGTGCTGATCCTGCGCCATGTCGATGATGAGCGCCAACTGCACGCAGCCCTGAGGCGTGTATTGCGGGCATTGGCGGCGCCCTGTGTGGTACGTGAACACACGCTGTCGCTCAGCGCCAGTATCGGCGTGACCCTGTACCCGCAGGATGACGAAGATGCCGATACGCTGGTACGCCACGCCGACCAGGCCATGTATGTGGCCAAGCAGCGCGGGCGCAACCGCTATCACTTGTTCGACGTCTCGCAGGAGCAGGAGCTCAAGGCCACCCACCAGACGGTGACGCGGGTACGACGGGCCCTGAACAACCGCGAGCTGTGCCTGTATTACCAGCCCAAGGTGAACCTGCGCAGTGGCCAGGTGCTGGGCTTCGAGGGCTTGCTGCGCTGGCAGCGGCCAGGCCGTGGCGTGGTGCCGCCCGGCGATTTTCTGCCCTGGGTTGAGCAGACCGACCTGATCGTCGAAATCGGCGAGTGGGTGATCGGCCAGGCGCTGAGACAGTTGCAGGCCTGGGGGCGCCAGGGGCATCCCTGGTCACTGAGCGTGAATATCGCTGCGCGGCATTTACAGCGCAGTGACTTCACCCAGCGCCTGCAGCAGCTATTGGCAGAGTACCCGGAGGTGGACCCTTCGCGGCTGGACCTGGAAATCGTCGAGTCAGTGGCTATCGACAACCTGCAGCACGTCAGCCGCTGCCTGGATGCCTGTCGTGCGCTGGGCGTGCGCTTTTCGCTGGACGATTTCGGCACGGGTTATTCGTCGTTGAGTTACCTGAAACGCTTGCCGACCCAGACGATCAAGATCGACCAGTCGTTCGTGCGCGACATCCTGCACGATCAGGACGACCTGGCCCTGACCGGCGCGGTGATCGGCCTGGCGCGAGCCTTCGGTCGCGAGGTGATAGCCGAGGGGCTGGAGAGTGTGGAGCATGGGCGGCTGCTGATGACGCTGGGCTGCGAGCTGGCGCAGGGGTACTACATTGCGCCACCGATGCCCGCCACCCAGGTGGTGCAATGGGCGGCGGGCTATCGGCAGCCCGACGCATGGAAGGATGCCTGAACTGCTCAGGCGAGCGTGTTGGCCAAGGCCTGCGTCAGGCTGCGCAGCAACGCCTGCTCCGCCGCCCTGCGGGTACTGAGCAGCAGGGCGCTGGCCCGCTGGTAAATGGCGCTTTCATCGGGGTAGCGCCCGGACACCAGGTCGACCCGTTGCACGGCGTCATTGCGCCGCCAATGCAGGCCCTCGATGTGGCCCAGGTCCCGCTCCAGCGCATCGATGTAGGCTGCCGGTACGCGGGGCCGGTATAGTCCCCCAGGTCGTGCGTGGCTTCGGTCAGTTCGCTGTGGTACTCGCTTGCGGCGCCCCAATCCCTGGCCAGCGCATCGAACTCATCCGCATGAAGGCGGCGCAGCCAACCCTGCCAGAACCGCTGTTCGCACGCCCATTGGCTGAACAGGGAGGGGGTTACCTCCGACCTGACGGCAACCCCCAGGCGGTTGACGGTTGCAGGGCTCAGGCGAGCCAGGTAGTCGAACATGATCTGCTGTGGTTGAGCTGGCAGCCCAAGCGTTTCGCGTAGCTGCATGCGCGCGTGCAGGGCCATCTCGATCTCGTCTATGTGGTAGTCCGGTTCGATCAGTGCTGCGTCGTCGAGGTCGTCGTCGGCATTGAGGGGCGGTGCGGTTTCTCGTGCTGCTGCGTCAGGTGCTTCTGTCAATGCCTGGCGCCTGGCTACGCGGGCGTTGTACAGGGCGCCCACGCGCTCGTCGAGGCGCTGCTGGCGCAGCAGTCCAGCGGCGCTGTGCAGCGCTACTTGACCGCTCTGCGCATCGGGCGCTGCGGTATTGATCGCATCCCACAACATGACATCGGTTTCGATTTGCTGGAACAGCAGGCTGGCCTGATCGACACAGCCCTCGGTGGCATGGTTGATCGCCTCCATGACCTGCTCGTGCAGTTGCGCACGCCCCCACCCGCCGTTGTCTGCTTCGCCCAGGGTGGTGCTGAGCGTACGCAGGACATGCTGCATGCGTGACCGCAAGTAGGCCGGCTGGCCCAGATAATCGGCAGTTTGGGTCAGCCGTTCGAACAGCTGGTACAACGGCTGCCAGGAGGGTTCGTTGGCGGTCAGTGCCCGGTGCTGCTGCAGTTCGTCAGGCCAGTCGGCGTACCACGGGGCTTCGGTTTCGCCGACGCTGATCGCTGGCAACCCGGCTTCGGTCAGGTGTCGTTGGGCTTGCTCGCTGAACGGGTTGTTGTCGAAGTCGAAGAATGCCCGTGGCGGGTCTGTATTCACTGCTTCGGCAAAGGCACTGCCTTGCAGCTCGGGGGCATCGGTGAGCTGGTTCTCGCTGAGGTCCAGGCTCAGCAGTTGCAGGGGGCGCTGGTTGAGCAGTTCGGTGAGGCCGGTCGGCCACTCGCCGATGCCGGTCTGCTGCAAGTCAAGTGCCTGCAACTGCTGCCAGCCGCTGACATCGGGCGCCAGGTCCAGCGGGTTTTCGCTGACGAGCAGGGCGTGCAGACGGTTCAGTTGGGCGAGGGCGGCCCGGCTTTGCTCGGTCAGGGTAATATCATTTCCGGCCATGCTCAGTTCGGTCAGGGCTGGCCAACGCTCCAATGCCTGGAAGTGCTCGGTGGTCAGGTTGAGGCCATTGCTGTCAATTGCCAGCATCGCCAGTGACGGCAGGTTTGCCAGCCGCTCCAGTGCAGTGACCGGGAGCGTAACCAGTGCATTGCCCAGGTTCAGACTCTGAAGATTGCTGCGCCCCTCCAGCAGATCGAGCGTACCGCTATGTGTCAGGTCCAGGCCATTGCTCGACAGATCTAGGCTTTGCAGCTCGTCCATCTGCCCGATGGCGGGCGGGATGTGTTCAAGCATGTTGCACTCCAGATCCAGGGCCCGCACGTTCAAGAACCTGCCGAGGAAGCTGTCCAGGCTGGCATGCGATGACTCGGACAGAAAGGTAACGCGCAACTGGCGGACATGAGGCATTGGCGCAGGCAGGGTGGGCAGCGCACCGAGGTTGCGGCCGTCGAGGTCGAGAATCACGTACTCAAGGCTGCTGGCGGTGTGGGTCGATTCCCTGCGCCACGCCATGCGCAGGCGCCTGGCTGCTTCTGCCCGGGCCGCGGATTGTGCGATGAGCGTTCCACCGCCGGCCACATGAGGGCTGTCAACCCACTGCTGCAGCGTGCTTTCAAGCTGCATGTACTCGCTTCTCAGGCGCTCGAGCACAGTGCCGAAGGCTTGATCGCCGGCTTCCTGGAGCAGGCGTTGCCGCAGAACCGTACGGGCTTCTGGCTCGGTCGAGGGGAACAACTGGTTGAACAGTTCATCTTCGGTCATCCATCCTTGGCCGCGCCCGCTCAGCGGGTAGCCGAGCTGGCCACCGGGCAGCCGTCGGGGCAAACGAAAAAACGGACGCACCGTTTGCATGCCCAGGAGCTGCGCCGTTGTGGCGCGGTCGCTGGCAAGCCTGTCGAACAGGGCATCGATAAGCTTGCCGGGTTCATGGATCTGTAAACCAAGGGAGGTTCTTTCGCTGTCGGGCAGGGCGTTCAGGATCGCCTGGAACAGATCGACCCGGTTGGCCAGCGTTCCCCCTTGTTCATTGCGGGGTTCATAGCTGTTCTCGGTACGAATGACGTATTTTGCAGGCAGTGTTTCCTTGCCGCAGGCATGCAGCAGGCGGCCGGAAACTGAACCGTCGCGCAGTTCGATACGGGCCTCGCCCGTCCAGCCGGGCAACTGGTCGAGGGCAGCGAATACCAGCGCATCGCGATCCGCGATTGGGCCATTGGCCTGGTGAAAGCGTGCCAGGGCACGGCTGATACGGGCCTCCCTCAGGTACAGGCGCGCGGTTTCGGCCAGGCGCATGGGCAGGCGCTGGGTGCGTTGCATCTGCAGCAGGTCCGCGGGACTTGCCTGGTCGAGGATTTCGCCTCGCGCCCTGGCACTCAGGGAAGGGAAATCCCGTGCAAGCAGGTTGCCATCCGTTGCCCGCATCTGCGGCTCAGGCACTTTGCCGCCGAGCAGTTCCAGGGTGTCCAGGATTAACGCCGGGGCGGATTCACGGTCGACCATTACCCGGCGCAGAATCGCTTCGTCGTAGCCGCTGCAGTGCAGGGCACGCTGCAACGCAAGCTGATCCATGCCGGTGGCGCTATCGGCCAGTCGCTGCAAAAGCTGTGCGCGATCCCAGTGCAACGGTTGTTCATGAGCGAAGATCCACGGCCCGGGCTGAACACCCTGCAACGTCGGCTGGATGCGTTGTCCAGGGCTGGCGGCCAGGCGCCGACGGCCATTGCTGGAGTTTTCCAGCGGATAGTGCTGTTCCTGCAGCTTGAGCCAAGGGCGCCCCTGTGCTTGATACAGGCCATCAGGACGGGCTGCCAACATGCGAGGTGCTTCCTGCTCGAAGGGCTTGAGGTCGCCGTGCCATAGCCGCGTGCCTGCCTCGCTGTCGATCAGGTGCCAACTCTGCAATGGCCCGGCGGGCGGGTTCAACCCCTCTGCGGTGCCCAGGGCAGCGAACTGCACCAGGCTCTCGACTACGCTGAACAGGTGGGCGATGGCCGCGTCGCTGTCCCCCTCGTTGGCGGCATGCACACCTTCGAGGAATTCATCGACGATCTGGGCACCACCTACCACCAGCATCAGTTCGGCAAGGCCTGGTACAAAGAAACTGGCCAGGTTCAGTACCGTCAGCCCGGCGCTCAGCCAGCTCTCAAGGTGCTCCAGTTGCGCAAGTGCATCGAGTTGGCGGACCGGTACGGCCACGCAGGCGGCATCGAGGAACTTGCGTTCTACCAAGGTTCGCGCTCGCGCCCTGAAGCAGTTGCCTGGCCATGGCGCCAAGGTCAACGGCAGCCTGGCGTTCTTGTCGCGTGTCGCCTGCCAGATGTCCCGAGGCCCGGGAAACGCACGCTTGAGCCAGCTGAATCGGTCGCCTTTGTCCAGCACCGGTGTTGTGGCTCGCAGGTCGGCATAGGGGTAGTGGGGGTACAGCGTTTCTCGCAGGCGTTGCAGAAACCTGGCCTGCTGGGCCAGCGGTACGTGGCGGATGAAGAATGTGCGGAAATCGTGATCGGCCAGGCGGTTGGTGAGGTCGCTTCTCAAGCTGCCCAGTGAGGCATGCTGGCGCAGTGCACCCTGCGGATCACCCGGTAAATACAGCAGGCAAGGGTCGTCGGCTTCGGGGGCCTGCAACTGGATGACCATAGGGCCATTCAAAGGGGACCCGAACAGGCTGACGAACTGGCACAGCACGTTTCGACGGCCCTTGTCGGTGGTGATTTGCGCACGGTTGGCCAGCGCGGCCTGTGCCAGCGTCGCGCCGCGGCTGTCAATGTGGCCACGCAGGCGTGCCATGGCCAGTTCGGCGCACAATGCACTCCGGTCCTGGTTTTCGAGCAGGTCGCGAAATGTATCGTTATCGACGATGTCGCCCAGGTGGTAACGATAGCGCTGGCCCAGGTCCAGGTTACGAATGCCCTGGATAAACGTTGCGGCGTCCAGCTTCAGGGGGCTGAGGTCTGCGGCGAGCAGCCTGACGGGGGTATGGGCTTCGGCATTCTGCAGGGCGGCTTCGAGCACCGACATGCGCCTGGGTGGCGTTGCGCCGATGAACACAACGTGTGCCTGGAGCAGTGTTGCCACTGGCGTGTCCGGGAACCACTGTGCCAATGCTTGCGTCAGCAACGGCAGGCAGTAGGTATCCACTGGCTGCAAAGGTGCCATGGCTTGTTTCAGGCGTTGTGTCTGGCGCTCGCTGTCGCGGATCAGCAGGGCCAGTTCGGCGCGCCGGGCGGGGCTGGCCTGGCTTAACCATTGCGGGATCTGACGCCGGACAAGGGCGAGATGGGAGTGATGTGCGTGTGTCATCGACAGTTCCTGCTGGAAGGGAGCCAGGAGCCTAGCGATGGCGGGGGCAGGTGGGCGGGTAGATAGACACTACCTGTCTGAAGGTTTCGTGCTGCCACGCTGCCAGGGGTGAGCCCAGCTTGGCGATGGGTTCATGGCCATCAGCGCGCACGCAGGCGCTTGTACAACGTGGTGCGGCTGATGCCGAGGCGCCGTGCGACCGCCGACAGGTTGCCGTTGGCTTGTTCGACCAGCATCTGCAGGTCCGTCTCTTCGGCCGCCACCAGCACCGCCATCGGCGACTCGGCCAGAAAGCCCGCAGGCAGGTGCTCGACGCCGATCGCCCCGTTGCCCGCCAAGGCCAGCGCAACTTGCAGCACGCTTGCCAGTTCACGCAGGTTGCCTGGCCAAGGGTGTTGATCCAGCAGGTCGATAATGGCCGGGGGCAGCCGCGCAGGTTGCCCGGGGTCGCGAAAACGGGCATGCACCTGCTCGATCAACTGGCGCCGGTCACCGCGCTCACGCAGCGGTGGCAGTACCACGGCCAGGCCGGCGATGCGGTAATACAGGTCCTGGCGAAAGCGCCCGGCGCGCACTTCTTCGGCCAGATCGCGGTTGCTCGCCGACACCACCCGGATATCCACCGGCACTGGCTCACCACTGCCCAGCGGTTGGATGCTGCGCGACTGCAGCACACGCAGCAGGCGTGCCTGGGTAGGCAGTGGCATGTCGCCGATTTCATCGAGAAACAGGATGCCGTGGTCGGCCTTGCGGATCAGCCCCAGGTTGCCCTTGTGGTGCGCGCCGGTGAAGGCGCCTTTGTCGTAGCCGAACAGCTCCGACTCCACCAGTTCGGCCGGGATCGCTGCACAGTTGACGGCCACCAGTGGCTGATTGGCGCGGCTGCTGGCGCGGTGCAGGGTGGCGACGAACACTTCCTTGCCTACGCCGGTTTCACCTTGCACCAACACCGGGATGTCCTTTTCCAGCAACAGGCCGGCCTGTTGCAAGGCCTTGTCCAGGCGCGGTTCGCCACTGTCGGCTTCGGGGCGGCGGGCTGCTTCGCGTGGGGGTGCCATTGGCAATGAAAGCGGTTGCGCCCGGTAGCCTGAAGGGCAAAGGCCTGTTCTCGGGGATGGTTGAGCAGCTGTTGCAGGGGCAATTGGAACAGCTGCTCGATGTTCTGCCGCAGCGGGTTGCCGCCGAGCAGGCTGTCGGCCCGGTGATTGGCGGCCAGCACCTGCCCGCGCTCGTCGAATACCAGAAGGCCGGCCCAAGGGCTGTCGAGGTTGTCGGAGGCGCTATTGAAGATCAGTTGCGCATGCCGGTCGGCATGCGCGGCGAGGATCAGCCGGTTTTCCAGGCTCTGGCCCATCATGCGCACCAGGCCAAGTACCTGGCTGGCCGGCAGGTAGCCGTCGCTGGCGACGTCGAGCACCCCGACCAGCTGCCGCGCGGCGTCGAACAGGGGGGCGGCGGCGCTGGACATGTAGCGGTTCTGGCGCAGGAAGTGTTCGTCCTGACCGACGTGAATCGCCTGGGCGCACACCAGGGTGGTGCCCAGGGCATTGGTGCCGACACCATGCTCGAGCCAATGGGCGCCGGGGCTGAAACCATGCTGCTGGCTCGGTTCGATGAACCGCCGCGACCCCCAGCTATCGAGCACGCAGCCGCTGGCATCGGCCAGCATCACCAGGTAGCTGGCGTTGCCCAGCAGGTGCGCGTATTGCGGCAGCACTTCTTCGCGGGTCAGGCGCAGCAGGGCCTGGCGCCGTTCCAGCAGGGCGCTGAGCTCGGTGCGGGTCAGGCAGTCGAAATCCGGCGCGTGCTGCGGCTGCAGGCCGTGATCGCGGCAGCGGGCCCAGGAAGCCTGGATCAGTTGGGCGTGGGTCGAAGCGGATGCGGCCATGGGCCTGTCCTGTGTGGTTGTTGTTATGGGCCGACCGCTGTTCAGTGTTGTCCACGGGTGTTCATTGTCAAACCGGCAAGTGTTCAGTTGTTCAGTGATTGTGTTCACGTGTGAAGCCGCGATTTGCCAACGCTGGCACCCAGGCCCCGGACCAGAGCACCGGGGGGACGACTGGCACGGAACTGGCTGTGCACGGCAGACAACAATCACAAGAAGGCCACGCCATGTCCCTGGTGCTGGAGCAGGTCAGCCGCAGCGTCGATAACCAGCCCTGGATCGTCGAGGCCTCGCTGCGTTTCGAGCCCGGTTCATTCAATGTGCTGCTGGGCCGCACCCTCGCCGGCAAGACCAGCCTGATGCGCCTGATGGCCGGGCTCGACCGCCCGGATCGGGGCCGCGTGCTGATGGATGGCCAGGACGTCACCGGGGTACCGGTACGCCAGCGCAATGTGTCGATGGTGTATCAGCAATTCATCAATTACCCGACTTTGAGCGTGTATGAAAACATCGCCTCGCCGCTGCGCCAGGCGCGCATGGCCGAGGACCAGATCCGCCGGCGGGTGCAGGAAACCGCCGAGATGCTGCGCATCGAAACCTACCTGCAGCGTCTGCCGCTTGAACTGTCCGGCGGCCAGCAGCAACGCACGGCGATGGCCAGGGCGTTGGTCAAGGATGCCTCGCTGATCCTCTTCGACGAGCCATTGGTCAACCTCGACTACAAGTTGCGCGAAGGCCTGCGCCAAGAGCTGCGCGAGCTGTTCGCGGCGCGTCATTGCATTGCTGTGTACGCCACTACCGAGCCTAACGAGGCGCTGGCGCTGGGCGGCACCACCACCCTCGTTCACGAAGGCCGGATCGTGCAGAGCGGGCCCACCGCCCAGGTGTATCAGCGCCCGGGCAGTGTGCTGGCTGCCGAGCTGTTTTCGGAGCCACCGATAAACCTGGTGGCCGGGCGTATCAGTGGCAACGAGGTGAGCCTGGCCCAGGCCGTGCACTTTGCGCGCAATGCCGACTTGCAGCCGCTGGCCGAAGGCGACTACCGCTTTGGCGTGCGACCCAGCCATATCACCCTGGTGCCGGCCCACGACGATGACCTGGAGCTGGCGGTGCTGGTGGAACTGGCTGAGATCAGTGGCTCGGAAACCTTTCTGCATGTGCGCAACGAATACTGGCGCATGGTCCTGCACCTGCCCGGGGTGCACGAATACCCGGTGGATACGCCGATACGGGTGTTCATCCCCACGCACAAGCTGTTCGTCTTCGACAGCACCGGGGTGCTGGTGCAGGCCCCGGGGCTGCGCCAGGCAAGGAGAGGCTGATGGCCGAAATCCGCCTGCGCCAACTGGCGCACAGTTACAACCGCCAGCCCACCGGCGAGGCAGACTATGCCCTGCACGCACTGGACCATGTGTGGGAGCAGGGCGGTGCCTATGCCTTGCTCGGGCCATCGGGCTGCGGCAAGTCGACCTTGCTCAATATCATTTCCGGGCTGCTGACGCCGTCCCACGGCGAGGTGCTTTTCGACGGCAAACCGGTCAACCAGTTGTCACCGCAGGCGCGCAATATCGCCCAGGTGTTCCAGTTCCCGGTGGTGTACGACACCATGACGGTGTACGACAACCTGGCTTTCCCCTTGCGCAACCAGGGCCTGGACGAAGCCCGGGTGCGTGCCCGGGTGGAAGAAATTGCCGAGGTGCTGGACGTGGCTGCCGTGTTGCGCAAGAAAGCGCGCAACCTCAGTGCCGACGAAAAGCAGAAAGTCTCCATGGGGCGGGGCCTGGTGCGCGATGACGTGTCGGCGATCCTGTTCGATGAGCCGCTGACGGTGATCGACCCGCACCTGAAGTGGAAGCTGCGGCGCAAGCTCAAGCAGATCCATGAGCAGTTCAATATCACCATGATCTACGTCACCCACGACCAGCTGGAGGCCTCCACCTTCGCTGACAAGATCGCGGTGATGCACGGCGGGCGCATCGTCCAGTTCGGCACCCCGCGCGAGCTGTTCGAGCGGCCGCGGCATACGTTCGTCGGCTATTTCATCGGCAGCCCGGGGATGAACCTGATCGACGTGCACACCGAGGCGGACGCAGTAGTGTTCGGCGATGTCCGCCTGGCGCTGCCCGACGGCCTGCGCGAGTGCCTGGCGGCGACAGCGGGTGGGCGACTGCAGGTGGGCATTCGCCCGGAGTTCGTGCAGCTGTGGGACAGCCCGTTCGATGATGCCCATCCAGCGCGGGTGCTGGATGTCGAAGACCTGGGTACCTACCGTATCGTCACCCTCGAACTGGGCGGTGTCGCGCTGAAGGCGAGGCTGGGCGAGGACCGTCCGTTGCCCGTGGACCAGGCCTGGGTCAGCCTGCCGGCGCAGTGGCTGATGCTGTACGTCGACGATGTACTGTTGGAGGCCGGACCATGAACAAGGTGCCGAACAACAAGGCTTGGTGGCTGGTGCTACCGGTGTTCCTGCTGGTGGCGTTCAGTGCGGTGGTGCCGATGATGACGGTGGTCAACTACTCGCTCCAGGACATCTTCGACCAGTCAAACCGCTACTTCGTCGGTGCCGACTGGTACCGCCAGGTGCTGCGTGACCCGGCGCTGCACGATGCGCTGCTGCGCCAGTTCATCTACTCCGCCTGCGTGTTGCTGATCGAGATCCCGCTGGGGATCGGTATTGCCCTGACCATGCCAACCAAAGGCCGTCTGGCCTCGGTGTGCCTGATCGTCATGGCGATCCCGTTGCTGATCCCGTGGAACGTGGTCGGCACCATCTGGCAAATTTTCGGCCGTGCCGACATCGGCCTGCTCGGCGCCACCCTGGCCAAGCTGGGGGTCAGCTACAACTACGCCGGCGACCCGTTCGACGCCTGGCTCACCGTGTTGGTGATGGATGTGTGGCACTGGACCTCGTTGGTGGCATTGCTGTGCTATTCGGGCCTGCGCGCCATCCCCGACGTGTACTACCAGGCCGCCCGCATCGACCGTGCCTCGGGCTGGGCGGTGTTCCGCCATATACAGCTGCCCAAGCTGAAGAACGTGCTGCTGATCGCGGTGATGCTGCGTTTCATGGACAGTTTCATGATCTACACCGAGCCGTTCGTGCTGACCGGTGGCGGGCCGGGCAACGCTACCACGTTCCTCAGCCAGACCCTCACGCGCATGGCCGTGGGGCAGTTCGACCTGGGCCCCGCGGCGGCGTTCTCGCTGGTGTACTTCCTGATCATCCTGCTGGTGTCGTGGCTGTTTTACACAGCCATGACCCATGCCGACAAGGACTAGGCCATGAGCATGCGCAAATCGCTGGCCCTGCTGCTGTACTTCTTCTTCCTGCTGGTGCCGATCTACTGGCTGCTGAACATGTCGTTCAAGAGCAATACCGAGATCCTGGGTGGCCTGACCCTGTGGCCGCAGGCGTTCACCCTCGACAACTACCGGGTGATCTTCACCGATGCCAGCTGGTACAGCGGCTACCTCAACTCGCTGTACTACGTGTGCCTGAATACCCTGATTTCGCTGCTGGTGGCGTTGCCGGCGGCGTATGCCTTTTCGCGCTACCGCTTCCTCGGCGACCGCCACCTGTTCTTCTGGCTGCTGACCAACCGCATGGCACCACCGGCGGTGTTCCTGCTGCCGTTCTTCCAGCTGTATTCGTCGATTGGCCTGTTCGATACCCATATCGCCGTGGCCCTGGCCCATTGCCTGTTCAACGTGCCGCTGGCGGTGTGGATCCTGGAGGGGTTCATGTCGGGCGTGCCCAAGGAAATCGACGAAACGGCTTACATCGACGGCTACAGCTTCCCGCGCTTCTTCGTGAAAATCTTCATTCCGCTGATTGGCTCAGGTATCGGCGTCACGGCATTTTTCTGCTTCATGTTCTCCTGGGTCGAACTGCTGCTGGCGCGCACCCTGACCTCGGTGAACGCCAAGCCGATTGCCGCGGTGATGACGCGCACCGTGTCGGCATCAGGCATCGACTGGGGCGTGCTGGCGGCGGCGGGGGTACTGACCATCTTGCCGGGCATGCTGGTTATCTGGTTCGTGCGCAACCATGTGGCCAAGGGTTTTGCCCTGGGCCGGGTGTGAGGAGGGCAACGCATGGAGTGGATGGCCTGGACCTTGCCGACGGCGCTGTTCTTCGTCGCCGTGGGTTTGTTGCTGCTGGGCATGACCCTGTTTGAACTGCGCCGCCCCTGCGTGGAACGACGGGGTTTCTTGCCGCTGGTCACCAGCCGTGGTGACCGCTTGTTCATCGGCCTGCTGGCCAGCGCCTACCTGCACCTGCTGGTGGTCGGCGTCAGCGACTGGCCAGTGTGGGTGGCCTCGCTGCTGTCGCTGGCGTGGCTGGTGGTGGTGCTGCGCTGGGGCTGAGCAAGTGGCCCTTTGGGATAACTGAAACGGGAGATCACAATGTTCGATAACAAGCACAACAGGCGACATTTGACCTTTGCCGCGTTGCTGGTACTGGCCAGCCTGCACGGCACTGCCTGGGCCGACCAGTACGAAGATGCAGCAAAAAAATGGATCGGCAGCGAGTTCAAGCCGTCGACCCTTACCCCGGAACAGCAAATGGCTGAATTACAGTGGTTCATCAAGGCCGCCGAGCCATTCCGTGGCATGAAGATCAATGTGGTGTCGGAAACCATCACCACCCACGAGTATGAATCCAAGGTGCTGGCCAAAGCCTTCAGCGAGATCACCGGCATCCAGCTGACCCACGACCTGCTGCAGGAAGGCGATGTGGTGGAGAAACTGCAGACGCAGATGCAGTCGGACAAGAACATCTACGACGGCTGGGTCAACGACTCCGATTTGATCGGTACGCACTTTCGCTATGGCAAGGTGGAATCGATTACCGACCTGATGGCCAACGAGGGCAAGGCCTACACCTCACCGACCCTCGACCTGAAGGATTTCATCGGTATTTCCTTCACCACCGCGCCGGATGGCAAGGTCTACCAGCTGCCCGACCAGCAGTTCGCCAACCTGTACTGGTTCCGCGCCGACTGGTTCGAGCGGCCTGAGCTGAAGGCCAGGTTCAAGGAGAAGTACGGCTATGAATTGGGTGTGCCTGTAAACTGGTCGGCGTATGAGGACATTGCCAAGTTCTTCACCGAAGACGTCAAGGAAATCGACGGCAAGCGTGTCTACGGGCACATGGACTACGGCAAGAAAGACCCCTCTCTGGGCTGGCGCTTCACGGACGCCTGGTTTTCGATGGCTGGCGGTGGCGACAAAGGTTTGCCTAACGGCCTGCCGGTGGATGAATGGGGCATTCGCGTGGAGGACTGTCATCCGGTGGGGTCCAGCGTGACCCGCGGCGGCGACACCAACGGGCCGGCCGCCGTGTATGCCACGCAGAAGTACGTGGACTGGATGCGTGCCTACGCGCCCAAAGAGGCCCAGGGCATGACCTTCTCCGAAGCCGGCCCGGTACCGGCGCAGGGCAACATTGCCCAGCAGATATTCTGGTACACCGCGTTTACCGCCGACATGACCAAGCCAGGCTTGCCGGTGGTTAATGCCGACGGCACGCCGAAGTGGCGCATGGCGCCTTCGCCGAAGGGGCCGTATTGGGAGGAGGGGATGAAACTGGGCTACCAGGACACCGGCTCGTGGACGTTCTTCAAGTCCACCCCCGAGAAGCAACGCCTGGCGGCGTGGCTGTATGCCCAGTTCGTCACCTCCAAGACCGTGTCGCTGAAAAAGACCATCGTCGGCCTGACGCCGATTCGTGAGTCGGACATCAACTCCCAGGCCATGACCGAGCTGGCGCCCAAGCTGGGCGGGCTGGTGGAGTTCTACCGCAGCCCGGCGCGGGTGCAGTGGACGCCGACCGGCACCAACGTGCCGGATTACCCGCGGCTGGCGCAGCTGTGGTGGAGCCATATCGCGGAAGTGGCCAGTGGCGAGAAGACCCCGCAGCAAGCCCTGGATGGCCTGGCCCGCGACCAGGACCGCATGATGGAACGGTTGCAGCGCTCCAATGCCCAGGCAACCTGTGCACCCAAGATGAACCCAGAGAAGGACGCCCAGTATTGGTTCGACCAGCCGGGCGCACCGAAGCCCAAACTGGCCAACGAAAAACCCAAGGGCGAGACAGTCAGCTACAACGAACTGCTGAAGTCGTGGGAGGCGGCGCGCAAGTGATCGGCTGAGCACCGCGTTGGCTTCTTCGCGGGCTCGCCCGCTCCCACGGGCACCGCACCGCTCACAAGGGTTGCGGGGTTCCTGTGGAAGCGGGCAAGCCCGCGAAGGAGGCCGGCAAGGCCAATGCATAAATCACAGGCAAAAAAAACGGCACCTGCCTGAGGTGCCGTTTTCGCATCACGCGCTATTACTTATGCAGCTCTTCAGCGGCATACAGCGTGTTTTCCAGCAGGCACGCCCGGGTCATCGGCCCGACGCCACCCGGCACAGGGGTGATCCAGCCCGCGCGCGGCAGGGCGGTCTCGTAGACCACGTCGCCCACCAGCTTGCCGTCTTCCTGGCGGTTGATGCCCACGTCGATGACGATGGCGCCTTCCTTGACCCATTCACCCTTGACCAGGCCCGGCTTGCCGGCAGCCACAACCACCAGGTCGGCACGCCCGACATGGCCGGCCAGGTCCTTGGTGAAGCGGTGGCAGACGGTCACGGTGCAGCCGGCCAGCAGCAGCTCCATGGCCATCGGGCGGCCCACGATGTTGGAGGCGCCGACGATCACCGCATCCATGCCGTACAGGTCCTGACCCGTGCTTTCCAGCAGGGTCATGATGCCTTTCGGTGTGCAGGGGCGCAGCAGCGGGATGCGTTGGGCCAGGCGGCCTACGTTGTACGGGTGGAAGCCGTCCACGTCCTTGTCCGGGCGAATGCGCTCGAGCAACAGCGAGGCGTCCAGGTGCTCCGGCAGCGGCAGTTGCAACAGGATGCCGTCTACGGCCGGGTCGTCATTGAGGCGATCGATCAGCTCGGTCAGGGCCTGCTGCGAGGTTTCGCTGGGCAGGTCGAATGCCTGCGAAATGAAACCGACCTCTTCGCAGTCCTTGCGCTTGTGCGAGACATAGACTTGCGAGGCGGGGTCGGTGCCGACCAGGATCACTGCCAGGCCCGGCGTACGCAGGCCTTGCTGGCGACGCTCCACGACACGTTGAGCGATCTGCTTGCGCAGGCTGGCGGCGATCGCCTTGCCATCGATTAGGTGTGCAGTCATAGACGCGTGATTAACCATCGAGAAGGAAACAATAAAGAACGCATATTCTCGCACGACACGCGCCAAGGGCAAAGGCGGGTGGTCGGGCAAATCCCCTAACCCCTTAAATAATTTAAATTTTTTTGAAAAAGGTGTTGACGACTTTCGGGGTCGCCTATAAGATTCGCCGCACTTGTCGGGCACAGCCTAGCACTGGTTGGCTAAGTCGGGCAGAATGAGTGGTTTAGCAGTTACCTGTTAATGACTCGTTCGGTTAGGCTTCAAGCTTAAGCGCCCGTAGCTCAGCTGGATAGAGCATCCGCCTTCTAAGCGGATGGTCGCAGGTTCGAGTCCTGCCGGGTGCGCCATTAGGCAGCATGGGCAAGCAAGTAAGGTTGTAATGCAATATGGTGGGCGTAGCTCAGTTGGTAGAGCGCCGGATTGTGATTCCGGTTGTCGTGGGTTCGATTCCCATCGTCCACCCCATATTCTTCAAAGGCGCCTCGATAGCTTCTGGCGCCTTTGTTTTAAGCGTTACGCGGACGTGGTGAAATTGGTAGACACACTGGATTTAGGTTCCAGCGGCGCAAGCTGTAAGAGTTCGAGTCTCTTCGTCCGCACCATGCTTCTGTAAAGCTGTACCGCAACATCGCAAGACCGCAATATGGTGGGCGTAGCTCAGTTGGTAGAGCGCTGGATTGTGATTCCAGTTGTCGTGGGTTCGATTCCCATCGTCCACCCCATATTCCAGAAAGGGCGCCTTGATCGTGAGATCGGGCGCCTTTTTGTTTTGGGTCTTGGTGAGTGGCAGTTCGTTCAGGCGGGGGCGCGCTCTGGTATCAGGCGCACCTCTACGCGTTGCCCGAGGGCTCGTGCTGCGCTGGCCAAGGTTGCCAGTGTCATGCCGGGGTCGTTCTGGTCCAGTGCGCGGTCAACTGCAGTTCGGCTTGTCTGCATGCGCTCGGCCAGTGCCTTCTTGCTGACTTTCTGCGCTTTCATGGCTTCGGCGATCTGCCAGGCGATCACGCGCTTGAGGGCGGCTGCAGATACTGTTTCGGCAAGCTGCTCATTTGCCAGAAACTCATCGAAGTCGGTGCCGATATGTGGATTCATTGCTGGTGCCTCTCTATGGCGGCTTTGCGCTGCCTGGCGGTGGCCAGGTCCGGTGCTGGTGTTTTCTGGCTTTTCTTGATGAAGCCGTGAAGCAGGATCATGGTGTATCCCTCCACGGTAAAAAGAACCCGGGCGGTTTGGTTTGCCAGGTTTACCCTGGCCTCCCATAAACCTTTATCAAGCTTTCTGACAATGGGCATGCCTAGCGGCCAGCCAATTTGTATTGTCTTGATCTCGGTGCCAATCAGGTGTTTGTCCGCGCGCTGGAGAGAGTCCAGCCATTCGCGTACGGGCTCATTGCCAGCTTCGGTGCGGAAGAAGCGGGCTTTCAGTGTCGGGTCGTTCCTGTCCATGGAAGTGTACCAAAAAAGGTGCTCCATTCAAGCCTGGGCTGCTCGCTCGTGCCATAGGGCCTTTCCTGGGGTGGTGTAGGACTGGTGGACGGATGAAAAATCAATGCGTGCCGCCCCCTTGCAATCCTCTAGTGGCATCCCAATAAAAGCTGTTAGATTTCAGCCGGTTGAAACGCCGGCCTGTTTGGCCGGCAGAGGAACAGCCCAATGATCGCAAAAGAATCCCGTCAGGCCCTGGCGCTACAGCGCTTTGCCGAGGCCAACCCGCAGTTGCTCGAAGAGATCCGCGAGCTGGATGCGCGCGAGCAGGCGCAACAGATCGAGTGGGCGTTCGAGGATGCGGCCGAGGAGCAGGGCATACAGCCCTGGGAACTGGCGCTGCAATTGATTGCCGAGAGCCCGGAGCAGCTGCAGGCCATGCGCCTGGAGACGCACCGCGAGGTGGCCGAGGCGCTGGGGATGGAGTGGGAAGAATATTGCCAGTTCAACGAAATCGAACCTGAATAAAGGAAGCGAATTCGCCACTGGCAGTTGTTTGACAAGGTATTTCGGCTGCAGGGCGCTACCGGCGTCGTGCAGCCCCTATTGGAAGCAGGCCTGGCGGTATGCCGTACGGGCCTTGAAAGTTAATCGACCGGCGTGGTTTCCCGTCGTCCCGAGTGGGGTGACTTCTGCTGCGCGACTCACTAGAATGCTTGCCCTTGATTCTGGAGTCGGGCTAACGCCGGCTAACGTCTGTGCAACGAGGAATATCCATGCAAGTTTCTGTTGAAAACACTTCCGCTCTCGAGCGCCGCATGACCATCGCCGTTCCGGCCGAGCGCGTCGAGAACGAAGTCAACAAGCGTCTGCAGCAGACTGCCAAGCGCGCCAAGATTGCGGGCTTCCGTCCTGGTAAAGTGCCGATGAACGTGATCCGTCAGCGTTTCGAAGCTGACGCCCGTCAAGAGGCTTTCGGTGACCTGGTCCAGGCTTCCTTCTACGAAGCCATCGTCGAGCAGAAGCTGAACCCGGCTGGCGCCCCTGCTGTAGAGCCGAAGTCCTTCGAAAAGGGCAAGGACCTGGAGTTCGTTGCCATCTTCGAAGTGTTCCCGGAGTTCACCGTTGCCGGCCTCGAGTCGATCAACGTCGAGCGCCTGAGCGCCGAAGTGGCTGACGCCGACCTGGACAAAATGCTGGAAGTGCTGCGCAAGCAGAACACCCGTTTCGAGGCTGTCGAGCGCGCCGCGCAGAACGATGACCAGGTCAACATCGACTTCGTCGGCAAGGTCGACGGTGAAGTGTTCGCCGGTGGTTCGGCCAAGGGCACCCCGCTGGTGCTGGGCTCCGGCCGCATGATCCCGGGCTTCGAAGAAGGCCTGGTTGGCGCCAAGGCTGGCGAAGAGCGCGTTGTCAACGTGACCTTCCCAGAGGACTATCAGAACCTGGACCTGGCTGGCAAGGCTGCCGAGTTCACCATCACCGTCAACAGCGTTGCCGCCCCTGTGCTGCCAGAACTGAACGAAGAGTTCTTCGCCCAGTTCGGTATCAAGGAGTCGACCCTGGAAGGCTTCCGCACCGAAGTTCGCAAGAACATGGAGCGTGAACTGCGCCAGGCGATCAAGACCAAAGTGAAAAACCAGGTCATGGACGGTCTGCTGGCCGCCAACCCGATCGAAGTGCCAAAGGCTTTGCTGGAAAACGAAGTCAACCGTCTGCGCGTGCAGGCCGTTCAGCAGTTCGGTGGCAACATCAAGCCTGAGCAGCTGCCGGTCGAGCTGTTCGAAGAGCAAGCCAAGCGCCGCGTAGTGCTGGGCCTGATCGTGGCCGAAGTGGTCAAGCAGTTCGAACTGAAGCCGGATGACGCCAAGGTTCGCGAGATGATCGAAGAAATGGCTTCGGCTTACCAGGAGCCTGAGCAGGTCATCGCCTGGTACTACAAGAACGACCAGCAAATGAACGAAGTCCGTTCGGTTGTGCTGGAAGAGCAAGTTGTAGATACTGTCCTGCAGAAAGCGACTGTGACCGACAAGTCGGTCTCGTACGAAGAAGCCGTTAAACCAGTTGAGGCGCCTGCCGCTGCTGAGTAACGGGCTTCTCTCGTAGGAAACCCCCACAAGCCAGCCTTCGAGCTGGCTTGTGCGTATTCAAGCCATGACTATTTGGGAGTGAGCGCAGGACATGTCCCGCAATTCTTATATTCAGCAGAGCTCTGACATCCAGGCCGCAGGCGGCCTGGTCCCGATGGTTATCGAGCAGTCCGCCCGTGGCGAACGCGCCTACGACATCTACTCGCGCCTGTTGAAGGAGCGAGTGATCTTCCTGGTAGGTCCTGTAGAAGACTACATGGCCAACCTGGTAGTGGCGCAGATGCTGTTCCTGGAGGCGGAAAACCCGGACAAGGATATCCATCTTTACATCAACTCCCCAGGCGGCTCGGTGACTGCTGGCATGTCGATCTACGACACCATGCAGTTCATCAAGCCGGATGTCTCGACCATCTGCATCGGCCAGGCCTGCAGCATGGGTGCCTTCCTGTTGACCGCCGGTGCCAAGGGCAAGCGTCACTGCCTGCCTAACTCGCGGGTGATGATTCACCAGCCGCTGGGCGGTTTCCAGGGCCAGGCGACCGACATTCAGATCCACGCCCAGGAAATCCTCAGCATCAAGGCGCGTCTCAACGAGCTGCTGGCCTACCACACTGGCCAGGACCTCGAGACCATTCAGCGTGATACTGAGCGTGACAACTTCATGAGCGCCTCGCGCGCGGCCGAGTACGGCCTGATCGACTCGGTCTACGACAAGCGGCAACTGGCCTCCTGAACCGGGGTGCCAGAGCAGGTAGGCGCGCAAACCGCCTACCTGCGGACTTGAAAAAGCCCGCAATTGCCTTCATCTTGTGTTGCAAGCCTACCGGATTGGATCGATCGAATGACTGACACCCGTAACGGCGAGGACAGCGGCAAATTGCTCTATTGCTCCTTCTGCGGCAAAAGCCAGCACGAAGTGCGCAAATTGATTGCCGGGCCCTCGGTATTTATCTGCGACGAGTGCGTCGACCTGTGCAATGACATCATCCGTGAGGAGGTGCAGGAAGCCCAGGCCGAGAGCAGCGCGCACAAATTGCCTTCGCCGAAAGAAATCAGCGGCATTCTTGACCAGTATGTAATTGGTCAGGAACGCGCGAAGAAGGTGCTCGCCGTAGCGGTGTACAACCACTACAAGCGCCTGAACCAGCGTGACAAGAAGGGCGACGAAGTCGAACTGGGCAAGAGCAACATCCTGCTCATCGGGCCGACCGGCTCGGGCAAGACCCTGCTCGCCGAAACCCTGGCACGCCTGTTGAACGTACCGTTCACCATTGCTGACGCCACCACCCTGACCGAGGCCGGTTATGTGGGTGAGGACGTCGAGAACATCATTCAGAAGCTGTTGCAGAAGTGCGACTACGACGTGGAAAAGGCCCAGATGGGCATTGTCTACATCGACGAGATCGACAAGATTTCGCGCAAGTCGGACAACCCGTCCATCACCCGTGACGTCTCGGGCGAGGGCGTGCAGCAGGCATTGCTGAAACTGATCGAGGGCACTGTGGCCTCGGTGCCGCCGCAAGGTGGGCGTAAACACCCGCAGCAGGAATTCCTGCAGGTCGATACCCGCAACATCCTGTTCATTTGCGGTGGCGCGTTCTCGGGCCTGGAAAAGGTCATCCAGGGCCGTTCCACCAAGGGTGGCATCGGTTTTGGCGCAGAAGTGCGCAGCAAGGAAGAGGGCAAGAAGGTTGGCGAGTCCCTGCGTGAGGTCGAACCGGACGATCTGGTCAAGTTTGGCCTGATTCCGGAGTTCGTCGGCCGTCTGCCGGTGCTGGCTACCCTCGACGAGCTGGACGAGGCTGCGTTGATGCAGATTCTCACCGAGCCGAAGAACGCCCTGACCAAGCAGTATGCCAAGCTGTTCGAGATGGAAAGCGTCGACCTCGAGTTCCGCAGCGATGCGCTCAAGGCCGTTGCACGCAAGGCCCTGGAGCGCAAGACTGGCGCCCGTGGCCTGCGTTCGATCCTCGAAGGCGTGCTGCTCGACACCATGTACGAGATCCCTTCGAAGAAGGATGTCAGCAAGGTGGTGATCGACGAGAGCGTCATCGAAGGCACCTCGCAACCGCTGATGATCTACGAGAACAGCGAGCCACAAGCCAAGGCCGCGCCAGACGCCTGATTCAGGCAATGGCTGGTAGTGGTTGCAAGCAAGAAGGGGGCCTACGGGCCCCTTTCTGCTTTTACTGCGCTAGCGCTTGTAATTTCCCAGGCGTGCCCCCACATTAGGTCCAAGCATCATTTCCACCGGTTTCCGGCCATAAGGCCGCTGTAGAGGCGAAATCATGAAGACCACCCTCGACTTGCCTCTTTTGCCATTGCGCGATGTCGTTGTTTACCCGCACATGGTTATCCCGCTGTTCGTGGGGCGCGAAAAGTCCATCGAAGCCCTCGAGGCAGCGATGACGGGCGAAAAGCAGATCCTGCTGCTTGCCCAGAAAAACCCGGCCGACGACGACCCGGGCGAGGACGCCCTGTACCGTGTCGGCACCGTTGCCACCGTGCTGCAACTGCTGAAACTGCCTGATGGCACCGTCAAGGTGCTGGTCGAGGGCGAGCAGCGCGGCGCCGTAGAACGTTTCACCGACGTAGAAGGGCACATCCGTGCCGAAGTCTCCCTGATCGACGAAACCGACGCCGCAGAGCGCGAGTCGGAAGTGTTCGTGCGCACGTTGCTGTCGCAATTCGAGCAGTATGTGCAGCTGGGCAAGAAGGTCCCTGCCGAAGTGCTGTCTTCGCTGAACAGCATCGAAGAGCCAGGTCGTCTGGTCGACACCATGGCCGCCCACATGGCCCTGAAGATCGAGCAGAAGCAGGAAATTCTCGAAATTGTCGACTTGACCACGCGTGTCGAGCACGTACTGGCGCTGCTGGATGCTGAAATCGACCTGCTGCAGGTTGAAAAGCGCATTCGCGGCCGGGTCAAGAAGCAGATGGAGCGCAGCCAGCGCGAGTACTACCTGAATGAGCAGATGAAGGCCATTCAGAAAGAGCTCGGCGATGGCGACGAAGGCCACAACGAAGTCGAAGAGCTGAAAAAGCGCATCGAAGCCGCTGGCTTGCCCAAGGATGCCCTGACCAAGGCTCAGGCAGAGCTGAACAAGCTCAAGCAGATGTCGCCGATGTCGGCCGAGGCCACCGTGGTGCGGTCGTACCTCGACTGGCTCGTGCAGGTGCCTTGGAAAGCCCAGAGCAAGGTGCGCCTGGACCTGACAAAGGCCGAGGAAATTCTCGATGCCGACCACTATGGCCTGGAAGAGGTCAAGGAACGCATCCTCGAGTACCTTGCCGTGCAGAAGCGCGTCAAGAAAATCCGCGGCCCGGTACTCTGCCTGGTTGGGCCGCCCGGCGTGGGCAAGACCTCGCTGGCCGAGTCGATCGCTGCAGCCACCAACCGCAAATTCGTGCGCATGGCCCTGGGGGGCGTGCGTGACGAGGCCGAGATCCGTGGTCACCGCCGTACCTATATCGGCTCCATGCCTGGCCGTCTGATCCAGAAGATGACCAAGGTGGGGGTGCGCAACCCGCTGTTCCTGCTCGACGAAATCGACAAGATGGGCAGCGACATGCGTGGCGACCCGGCATCGGCACTGCTGGAAGTACTCGACCCGGAGCAGAACCACAACTTCAACGACCACTACCTGGAAGTCGACTACGACCTCTCGGACGTGATGTTCCTGTGCACCTCGAACTCGATGAATATCCCGCCGGCGCTGCTCGACCGGATGGAAGTCATCCGCCTGCCGGGCTACACCGAGGACGAGAAGATCAACATCGCGGTCAAGTACCTGGTGCCCAAGCAGGTCAAGGCCAACGGCCTGAAGAAGGACGAGCTGGAGGTCGACGTTTCGGCGATCCGCGACATCATCCGCTACTACACCCGCGAAGCCGGTGTGCGTGGCCTGGAGCGGCAAATTGCCAAGGTCTGCCGCAAGGTGGTCAAGGAACATACCGGGCAGAAGCTGGTCAAGGTGAAGGTGGCCAGCGAGCAGCTGGAGCACCTGCTGGGTGTACGCAAGTTCCGTTACGGCCTGGCCGAGCAGCAGGACCAGATCGGTCAGGTCACAGGCCTCGCCTGGACCCAGGTGGGTGGCGAACTGCTCACCATCGAAGCGGTGGTCATCCCCGGCAAGGGCCAGCTGATCAAGACCGGTTCGCTGGGCGATGTGATGGTCGAATCGATCACCGCCGCACAGACCGTGGTGCGCAGCCGCGCCCGTAGCCTGGGGATTGCCGCCGACTTCCACGAGAAGCGCGACGTGCACATCCACATGCCGGAAGGCGCCACGCCGAAGGATGGCCCAAGCGCGGGTGTCGGCATGTGTACTGCACTGGTGTCGGCGCTGACGCAGATTCCGGTACGTGCCGACGTGGCCATGACCGGCGAAATCACCCTGCGTGGCCAGGTACTGGCCATTGGCGGGTTGAAGGAAAAACTGCTGGCGGCACACCGTGGCGGCATCAAGACCGTGATCATTCCAGAGGAGAATGTTCGCGATCTGAAGGAGATTCCGGAAAATATCAAACAGGATCTTCAGATCAAACCGGTCAAATGGATTGACGAAGTCCTGCAAATTGCGCTGCAATACGCCCCGGAGCCCTTGCCAGATGTGGCTCCTGAGATTGTCGCGAAAGATGAAAAGCGCGACGGCGATGCTAAGGAAAGAATCAGCACGCATTAGTAGTTTTTGGCTGGGGGGCTTTCCTTGACAGTTTTTTCGGGCCCTTGCTATAAAGCGGCACGCTATTGTCATCAGGCCACCCAGCGCACGTTTCATAAGCTTTTCATTACATACTTAGAAACAAACTCAATAGAGAAATAAGGGGACTTAGAGTGAACAAGTCGGAACTGATTGACGCTATCGCTACATCGGCTGACATTTCCAAAGCTACCGCAGGTAAGGCTCTGGACGCTGTGATCGACTCCGTAACCGGTGCCCTGAAAGCAGGCGACGACGTCGTTCTGGTTGGCTTCGGTACCTTCTCGGTCAAGGACCGCGCCGAGCGTACTGGCCGTAACCCTCAAACCGGTAAGGCGATCAAGATTGAAGCCGCCAAGGTTCCAGGTTTCAAGGCTGGCAAAGGCCTGAAAGACGCCGTCAACTAAGTCGTCTTTCAGCCGGCCCCGGCCTCGCCGGGTCCGAGCACGCTGAAGGCGGGGCGCAAACGTTCCCGCCTGACACGTTTGCTAAGAAAAGGCGCATCCTCGGATGCGCCTTTCTTTTATCAGGATTCTACCCACGCTCCGCGGTTGTCGACGCAGTGGTACAGCCGTTTCTGGGGGACGCATGCTGCAAAATATCAGGGACAATTCACAAGGTTGGATTGCCAAGACCATCATCGGGCTTATCGTCGTCTTGATGGCGTTGACCGGTTTCGAAGCCATTTTCCAGGCCGCCACCCATAGCCAGGACGCCGCCAAGGTGAACGGCCAGACCATCAGCCAGAACGAGCTGGGCCAGGCGGCCGACATGCAGCGCCGTCAGTTGATGCAACAGTTGGGCAAGGATTTCGATCCGGCGCTACTGGAAGACAAATTGCTGCGTGAAGAGGCGCTCAAGGGCCTGATCAGCCGCAAGTTGCTGCTGCAAGGCGCCGAAGATGCCAAGTTTGCCTTCTCCGAAGCCGCGCTGGATCAGGTGATCCTGCAAACGCCGGAGTTCCAGGTGGACGGCAAGTTCAGTGCGGACCGTTTCGACCAGGTCATCCGCCAGATGGGCTACGGCCGCATGCAGTTCCGCGAGATGCTCGCCGAGGAAATGCTCATCGGCCAGTTGCGCACCGGCCTGGCCGGCAGCAGCTTTGTCACCGACCAGCAGGTCGATGCCTTCGCTCGCCTGGAGAAGCAGACCCGCGACTTCGCCTCCCTGACCTTCAAGGCCGACCCGGCCGCGGTCAAGGTCAGCGACGAAGAGGTCAAGGCGCATTACGAGCAGCACGCCAAGGAGTTCATGTCGCCTGACCAGGTGGTGATCGACTACATCGAGCTGAAGAAGTCGGCGTTCTTTGACCAGGTCAAAGTGACCGACGAAGACCTCAAGGCCCAGTACGAGAAGGAAATCGCCAACCTCGCCGAGCAGCGCCATGCCGCGCACATCCTCGTCGAGGTCAACGACAAGGTCACCGACGCCCAGGCCAAGGCCCGTGCCGAAGAGATCGAGCAGCGCCTGGCCAAGGGTGAAGACTTTGCCGCGCTGGCCAAAGAGTTCTCCCAAGACCCGGGCTCGGCCAACAGTGGTGGTGACCTCGGCTTTGCCGGCCCGGGTGTCTACGACCCGGCGTTCGAGGATGCGCTGTACAAGCTGCAGGACGGCCAGGTTTCGGCGCCAGTGCGCACCGAGTTTGGCTACCACCTGATCAAGCTGCTGGGTGTGCAGGCGCCGGAAGTGCCGAGCTTCGCCAGCTTGAAGGACAAGCTGACCCGCGACCTGAAAATCCCGTTGGTCGAGCAGCGGTACGTGGATGCCAGCAAACAGCTGCAGGATGCTGCCTACGAGGCTTCCGACCTGGCCCAGCCGGCTCAGGACCTGAACCTCAAGGTGCAGACCTCCGCAGCCTTCGGGCGCGAGGGTGGTGAAGGCATTACCGCCAACCGTTCGGTGGTGCAGGCTGCGTTCTCCGAAGAAGTACTGGAGGAGGCTGCCAACAGCACCGCCATCGAGCTCGACCCGGAGACCACCGTGGTATTGCGCGTCAAGGAGCACCGCAAGCCGGAGCAACTGCCGCTGGAAGCGGTGGCCAAGAACATCCGCGAACACCTGGCCAAAGAGAAGGCGACTGCCGAGCTCAAGGCCAAGGCGGACAAGCTTATCGCCGGCCTGCGTGATGGCTCCATCGCACCAGCTAGCGTGCACGAAGGGCAAGGCTGGAAGGCCTATGAAGCAGTCACCCGTGGCGAGGACGGTATTGACCCGGCCGAACTGCAGGCGCTGTTCCGCCTGGGCAAGCCGCAAGCCAAGGACAAGCCGGTGTATGGCAGCGTAGTGCTGCGTGACGGTAGCCTGGTGGTGCTGCAACTCAAGGGTGTCAACGAAGGCGCTACCGCCACCGAAGAAGAGAAGCAGCAGATCCGCCGCTACCTCGCATCGCGTGCTGGCCAGCAGGACTTCGCGGCCTACCGCAAGCAGCTGGAAGCCAATGCGGATATCACCCGTTACTAAGCTGTTCGCTGTATGAACAAACAGGCCGCCTCGTGCGGCCTGTTTCGTTTCTGTTTACTGCAAGGCAAACGCGGTCGTTGTGCTAGCGTTTCACCCCTTCATAGTTATCCAGCGTATCCCGCGCAATTTCCCGT
Organism: Pseudomonas putida S13.1.2; assembly: GCF_000498395.2. Taxonomy (NCBI): domain Bacteria; kingdom Pseudomonadati; phylum Pseudomonadota; class Gammaproteobacteria; order Pseudomonadales; family Pseudomonadaceae; genus Pseudomonas; species Pseudomonas putida. Next base: position 2,914,990 of record NZ_CP010979.1, on the reverse strand, counting down.
CCCAGCGCAATCAGCTCGGGCGCCTTGTAGAATTCGAAGAACCGGCACACCCGCTTGGGCACGTTGATCAGCACATCCGGTGGATAGCCGGCGATCTTGTATTGCGCCAGCGAAGTCTGCATGACCTCGAAGCTCTGGTTGATCAAATCCAGCAGCGAAGCAGGCCCCACGTTGTCGATGATGAACGAGCCGGTCGCCGACTTTGGCGCGCCCTCGCGCTCCGGGGCCGCTGCCGGTTGCTGGCCTTCGGGGTCGGCGGTATCTGCCAGCCACGGGTTTGGCGGTGCCAGGCCTTCGGCGACTATTTCCTGTTCGATGCGCATCAGCTCTTCCGCCGGCTTGCGCCGGAACGGCAAGCGAGAGCCTAAGGAGCTCAGCAAGGAGTCAAAGCGCATCTTGAACGCCGCAGGGCGCTCGATCACCGGCAACTGGTATTGTTTCTGGTTGGTGGCGTTGAGGTTGACCGCGATGATCAGGTCGCAGTGGCTGGACACTACAGGCACAATCGGCAGCGGGTTCAGGATACCCCCGTCGACCAGCATACGGTTGCCCTGCATCACGGGGGTGAACAAGCTGGGGATGGCCGCCGAAGCGCGCATGGCCTGGTGCAGGCAGCCTTCCTGGAACCAGATTTCCTGTTGGTTGGTGAGGTCAGTCGCAACCGCTGTATAGGGGATGCGCAATTGCTCGATGTTGATCTCGCCGACGATCTTGCGGATTTGCCCGAACACCTTGTCGCCACGAATGGCGCCGAGGCGAAAGCTGACGTCGACCAGGCGCAGTACATCCAGATAGTCGAGGCTCTCGATCCAGTTGCGATAGTCGCTCAGCTTGCCGGCAGCATAGATGCCGCCAACCACTGCACCCATGGAGCAGCCGGCAATGCAGGCAATGTCGTAGCCGCGCCGCTCGATTTCCTCGATCACACCGATGTGTGCATACCCCCGGGCTCCGCCCGAGCCCAGTACCAGTGCCACGCGTTTGCTCATGAATATTCCCCGTCCAGTGCAACCATGGTCCTACAATGCACCCATCACAGGCTGTGCTTCAATGTAGATCGCGCTGAGCTACTGTAATAAAACTGGCCAGGCACAGCCGGCCGGACAGGGCACTTTTCAGCTGCCGGGGCGTCGAACAGCCACTGTTTTTTCCATTGAGGTATTACTGATGAAAGCCTGGATCTGCCTTCCACTGATTGCCTTGGCCCTTGCTGGCTGCGCGGGCAAGACGGCCTACCGTGACAGCTGCGCGACCCAGCTGGATGCCGCCTGGAAGGAATTGGACCTGGCCAAGGCCGAAGGCTTTGCCGGTGCTGTGAGTTACTCCAAGGCTTTGTCGCTGTTGACCGGGGCCAAGACCCAGCAGCAGTTCGAAGGCTACGAAAGCTGTACGCGCAAAGCCGAAAAGGCGCGCTTCTACATTCGTGAGTCGCGCGCTGGGCGCTGACCAAGGAGCGTTGTATGTCTGCCATGCTAGACCATGTCGTTGCCCAGATACTGGCCGTGCAGGTGCGCCTGCTGGCTTGCCGCGAACGCCTGGCCGCCGATACCGACAGCGAGTCCTTGCACGACCTGCGCATCAGCCTGCGGCGCCTGCGCAGCCTGCTGAGGCCCCTGCGCGGGCTGCCGGGTGTGGAGCAGTTGGAGGATGCCGCCAGCGCGTTGGGTACCCTGACCACGCCGCTGCGTGACCGCGAGGTGCTGGCAGCCGAGCTGATCGGTCGCGGCTATACCGCGGCCGGGCAGCGGCGCCTGGAAGGGCGTGGCCGGACCTTTGCCCGCGTCGCTGCCAGCCCGCAGTTGACCCGGGTGCTGGCAATTGTTGACGCGTTTCCGTTGTTCCTGCGGGCGGCAGGCCGCGAGGGCTTGGTCAAGTCGTTGGGCAAGCGCATCGACAAACGCCTGGTCAAACAGTGGCGCAAGTTGCACGAAGCCTTGCAGGACCCTGCTCACGACCGCCACCGCTTGCGCTTGCTGATCAAGCGTGCGCGCTATGGCGACGAAGCCTACCCGCAACTCGACCATGCCGGGAAGAAACTGCAGCGCCTGCTGAAAAAGGTACAGGCCGACCTGGGCGGCTGGCATGACCGCCTGCAGTGGTTGCTGCAGGCACGCTACCATGCTGACCTGGCCCCGTGCAAGGTCGCCTGGGAGCAGGAGCTGCACGAGGCCGAACGCAGGTCGGATGTGACGCTGGATGCCCTGCTGAAGGCGCTGGCGCATCGCTAGCCCGAAAATTGACCGATATGCGGGCTGATCGCCCAGGGTTTGCTGGCTACGATGGGCAGACCTTTTCGCTGCGGGCAGGAGCCAGCCAATGAACTTCAACCAACTGCTTGACGCCGTGCGGGCCAACCCGGATGCCGTCAGCATTCCGCCTAGCTGGGCCCAGGGCCGCGCTGCCTTTGGCGGGCTGATGGCAGCCATGGTTTATGAGGCCATGCGCCTGAAACTCTCCGACAGCCGCCCTGTGCGCTCGCTGGCCATCAGCTTCGTCGCGCCTGCGGCTGCAGATGTACCAATCCGTTTCGAGGTGGAGGTACTGCGTGAAGGCAAGGCGGTCAGCACCTTGCTGGGCCGCGCCGTCCAGGAGGGCCAGGTGGTGACCCTGGTGCAGGGCAATTTCGGGGCAGGCCGGCCTTCGGTGGTCGACGTGCCCGCGTCACCGGCGATGGAAATGCCAGCAGTCGACGAGGCTGCTCCCGAGTTACCGTATATCAAAGGCGTTACCCCGGAGTTCATGCGGCACGTGGCCTTGCGCTGGGCGGTGGGGGGGTTGCCGTTCAGTGGCAATCAGTCGCGCAGGATGGGCGGCTGGGTGCGCTTGCGGGATGTGGCTGAAGAGCAGGTCAATGAGTCGCACTTGCTGGCGCTGGTCGATGCCTGGCCGCCGAGCCTGATGCCGTTTCTCAAGCAGCCCGCAGCGGGCAGCACCCTGACCTGGACCATCGAGTTCATCCAGCCCACGGCGAAGCTGTCGACCCTGGACTGGTGCCGCTACTGTGTGGAGACCGAGCATGCGCGGGATGGTTATGGGCATGCTGCTGCGGCGTTGTGGACGGCTGAAGGCGAATTGCTGGCCCTGAGCCGACAGACCGTCACCGTGTTTGCCTAACCTTCAGCCACGTCAGTTCCCTGTAGGAGCGGCCTTGTGTCGCGATAGGGCCGCAAAGCGGCCCCGGCAATCTCTGCTGCGAAGCTGCGACACTGGGGCTGCTGTGCAGCCCTATCGCGACACAAGGCCGCTCCTACAAGAGATCGCGGATCATCATTAGATCAATGGCGGTGTTTGTGCCGCTCCCGCCAGGCCTTCCACCAGGCCCCGCTCAGCACAAAGCGCGGAAAGGTGATGAACTGCTCAGTCAGCAAACGCTGCACGGCATCCTGGCGGTTGGCGAACGGCTCAGGTTGTTCGGCCTCCAGGCGATGACCATGGCGCTGCAAGCCAAGGCCGGCAATCAGGGCGATCACGCCAACGGCAATCTGGCCCAGATCCAGGCCGAACAGCCCCGACAGAATCAACAGCGCGCCGAGGATGAACAGCGGCACGGCAATCAGGTGCAGCACCAGATTGGCCGGGTGGCGGTGGTTGTTGTGGTAGCCGCGCCATTGCCAGGCGGGCAGGTTGGGCAGGCGTTTGCTCATGAGCATTTCCTCTCGGTCATGCTCAAAGCTTAGTGCGGCCCCTGGGTGGGGGCCAATCGAGGCTGGCTATGACGACTATAGCTTGAGCTGACCAATGGCCCTGTTCAATTCGCCGGCCAGGGTCGCCAGTTCGCTACTGGTCGTTGCCGAGCCCACCGTCTGCTGCACGGTCTGTTCGGTAACATCGCGGATGCTCACCACGGCGCGGTTCATTTCCTCGGCTACTTGGCTTTGCTGCTCGGCCGCCACGGCAATCTGGGTATTGCTCTCGCGCATCTGCGCCACTGCGCTGGTAATTTCGGCCAGCGCTTCGCCGGCCTCCTGGGCCTGGCGGACACAATCGTCGGCTTTGTACGAGCTTTCCTGCATGAATTCCACAGCATCGCGGGTGCCCGATTGCAGCGCAGAGACCATGCTGGTGATTTCGTCGGTAGAGATTTGCACGCGCTTGGCCAGGTTGCGCACCTCATCGGCCACCACGGCAAAGCCGCGGCCCAGGTCACCGGCGCGCGCCGCTTCGATGGCGGCGTTGAGCGCCAGCAGGTTGGTCTGCTCGGCGATGCTGTGGATCACACCGACCACGCCGTTGATCTTCTGGCTGTCTTCGGCCAGTTGGCGAATCATTTCGGCGGTTTGCTGCACACCGCTGGAAAGCCCGGAAATCGAATCCTGCACCCGGCTGACCACCTCTTTGCCGCTGCCGGCCAAGGTGTCGGCGGTTTGTGACAGGTCACGGGTGGCACCGGCATGCTGGGCAATGTGGTGCACCGTCGCCGACATTTCGTTGATGGCGGTGGCGGCCTGGTCAGTCTCGCTCTGCTGGCCGAGCATGCCGTGGCGTACGTTGCTCATGCTGGCCGCCAGGCGTGCGGCGCCCGAGTCCAGTTGTGCAGCAGTGTGGGCGACGGTGCTGACCACGCGGTGGTAGGTGGCCTGCATGGCATTGAAGGCACCGGCCATCTGGCCGACCTCGTCGCCGCAAGCCAGCGGCACACGGGCCGCCAGGTCGCCGGTCTTTTCCACGTGCAGCATCACATCCTTCAACGTATTGAGCTGGCTGAGCAGGAAGCGGATCAGCAATTGCGAGGCGCCGAGCATGGCCAGCATCAGGATCAGCACGCATGCCGCGTAGTTGCTGAAGCGGTCGAAAAATACCTGACGCAGGCTTGGCGACTGGGCCAGCACGGCCACCTGCTGGTCGCCTTTGCGCAATACCTGCGCGCCGCGCAACGGGTTTTCGCCGAGGACCCAGGCGCTCGGCAGGTCGACCCAACCCTGGGCGTTGCGCAGGCTATCGAGCGTTTTACCGGCGAAAGCCGGCGTTTGCCCGGTCGACCAAGTGATGACGTTGGCCGGGCGCGGCAACGCTTGCCCTGCAGGCCAGGCAGTCAGCAGCTGAGCTTGTGCTGCTGCCTGCGCCTGCGCGGCTTCGGCGCGGGCACGTTGCTCCAGGTGCACGGCGTAGAGCACCAACAGCAGGGTCGTGACAAAGGCCACTGCGTTGACGGCCCAGAATTTGTACTTCAGGGAAACATTGCTAAGCCAGGCACCCATGGGCAGGTCTTCTCTGAGTTGAGCGGAAACAATTTTGGCAAGGTGCCATCATTGTGCCTTCACCCACTCAGCAAGATGTTGACCCATATCAACAGGCAGCCCGCAGGGTTCAAGGGAGCTGGAAGAACGCCCGCGCCGTCGCGGTGGTATGCGCCGCCGTGTGCTCGGCCGATTCGCCCCGATGCAGCGCCACTTCGCGCAACACTTCCGGCAGAAACGCCGGCTCGTTGCGCCCGTTCTTCGGCTTGGGCCGCAGGCTGCGTGGCAGCAGGTACGGGGCATCGCTCTCGAGCATCAGCCGCCCTTCGGCAATGTTGCCCACCAGCGGGTGCAGGTGGGTGCCACGGCGTTCGTCGCAGATCCAGCCAGTTATGCCGATGTGCAGGTCCATGTCCAGGTAGGCGAACAACGCCTCGCGCTCACCAGTAAAGCAGTGCACCACCGCACCGGTCAGGTGGTCGCGGTAATGCTTGAGGATCGCCAACAAGCGCTCGCTGGCGTCTCGCTCGTGCAGGAACACTGGCAGGCGCAGCTCTGCGGCCAGCGCCAACTGGGCCTCCAGGGCTTGTTCCTGGAGTGGGCGAGGGGAGAAGTCACGGTTGAAATCCAGGCCGCATTCGCCCACGGCGCGCACGCGTGGTTCATTCAACAGCTGGCGCAGCTGGCGCTCGCTGCCGGCATCCCAGGACTTGGCGTCGTGGGGGTGCACGCCCGCAGTGGCAAACAGGTGCTGACCGCTTGCGTCCAGCTGCTGGCACAGCTCCAGCGCCTGTTCACTGACTGCCAGGCTGGTGCCTGTCAGCACCATTTGTGTCACCCCGGCCTCAAGGGCGCGCTCGACGATTGCCGCCTGTTGGTCGTGGAAACTGCTGTTGGTCAGGTTGACGCCGATATCGATCAGTTGCATGGTGCTATCTCGTGCCGCGGGGCGGCCAGCATAGCAAAATCCGCGTTTTTCGGAAAAAACCAAGAACTTCATGCTGTTGCCGTGGTCTTTTACCGTCATTTCTCACTCGGCGGTTCATTCCATGGATGCCGCCCAACCACCACGGACACGTTTGCGCATGCTGCGATGCTGGCTTGTTTTTCTGCTGACGCTCGGGCTGACCCTTACTGGCCCGGCCCAGGCGCGCGTGCCGGGGCCGCAGCAGAACATACCGCCCGCCAAGGTGCGTGACCTGCAGCAAATTCGTACCAGCAAAGTGCTGCGGGTGCTGGTCAACCAGAGCCGCAACAGCTCCGGCGAGGTCAAGGGCGAGCCTGTCGGCATCGAGTATTATCGCCTGCGTGCCCTGGAGCACTACCTCAATGCCCGCACCGCAGACGACCAGCAGATCCAGCTAAAGCTCATCCCGCGGGCCAAGGAGCAGTTGCTGGGCGCTCTGGCCCGCGGCGAGGGTGACCTGGCTGCGCCCGGTGAGCTGCTCGACCCTGGCACGGTACGCGGCGTCAGCAGCACTGCGCCGCTACTCGACCAGGTGCCGTTGACGCTGGTGGGGCGCAAAGGCGAGCGAAGCTTCAGCAAAGTCGAACAGCTGTCCGGGCGTACCGTGGCCTTGACCAGTGCGAGTGCCGCCGGGCCGCTGATCCAGCAGGCCAACCAGCAACTGGCACTGCGCAAGCGGCCGCCGATCAAGGTGGAATGGGTCGACTCGACGCTGGCGGTGGAGGATGTGCTGGAGATGGTGCAGGCGGGCATCTATCACCTGACTGTGGTCGAGCAGCCAATTGCCCGCCGCTGGGCGCGGGTTATGCCGCGCCTTCGCCTGGACACCCGGGTGCACCTGGGCGCGCCGCAAGCCATGCGCTGGTATGTGGGGCGTGACGCGCCGCAATTGTTGGCTACGGTCGATCACTTCCTGCAAGGCTACCGCGCGCCAGGCAATCAGGATGCCGCGTTCGAGCGCATCTACCGGCGCCAGTACCGGGTGCACAACCCGTTGGCCAGCAAGGACCGCCAGCGCCTCGCCTCGGTGCGGGCAGTACTGCAGAAGCATGGCCAGGCGCAGCAGATCGACTGGCTCAACCTGGCCGCGCTGGCGTTCAAGGAGTCGACGCTCAACCCGGCTGCACGCGGTACGGGCGGTGCCCATGGCCTGATGCAGATTACCCCTTCGGCCGCCCAGCGCGTGGGGGTGAGCAACACCGCCACGGTGGATGGCAATGTACAGGCCAGCGCACGTTACCTGGCGCTGATCCGGCGCAAGTTCTTTGCCAGCGCCAAGATCAACGAGCGTGAGCGCATGGCCTTCACACTGGCGGCCTACAACCTCGGCCCCGAGCGGGTCCAGGCCATGCGTGCCGAAGCCCGGCGGCGCGGCCTCAACGGCAACCAGTGGTTCTTCCAGACCGAACGCATCGCCATGGAGCAGGTGGGCATGGGGCCGGTCAATTTCGTCAACAGTGTCAACAAGTACTTTTTGGCGTTCAACCGCGAGCGGGCTGCGCTGGAGCGTATGGCAAAGCGCTGATAAATCGATTTTATCGATTGTTATGTTGGGATATTTGCGATTTTCATATCGATCGAATTGATTATGATGGCGCCCATCCCAACACAACTTCTTCGCTTCAAGGACGCTTCGACATGAACAACACTACCCTCAACGCCCTGTTCTCCACCCGCGCCGGCGCCGGTCTCAGCGTTATCCGCATCCTGGTCGGGCTCATCTTCATGGCGCATGGCGCGCAAAAACTGTTCGGCCTGTTCGGCGGTTATGGCCTGGAAGGTACCGGCCAGTGGATGGAAAGCATCGGCCTGGCCCCGGGCTACCTGATGGCCCTGTTGTCCGGTAGCGCCGAATTCTTCGGCGGCCTGGCACTGGTGGTCGGCTTGCTGGCTCGCCCGGCGGCCCTGGCGCTGAGCGTAACGCTGGTGGTGGCGATCCTCTCCGTGCACATCGGCAACGGCCTGTTCATGTCAAACAATGGCTACGAGTTCGCCCTGGCGCTGCTGGCCGGCACGGTTGCCGTCCTGATCGAAGGCGCTGGCCGCTTTTCGCTGGACCGCCTGATCGCCCGGTAATCAGCTGCAAGCAGTAAGCTGCAAGCCGCAAGCAAGAGCGGGCCATTACTCGGCCTGCTTTTGCTTGCGGCTTGTAGCTTGCAACTTGTAGCTCATCGCTCTAGCATACCGCCTGCGCCGATTTAAACAGCTACTTGCGGGGCGCAGGAAGGCCCCACCTCCGGGCCATCCGAAATACCGCTAAAGCGCTGGTTCGGTGACGCCTCCCACCGCTGCCCAGCGGGATTCGCGAGGCGGAGAGAAGCTCCATGAGTTGCCCACGTACCAGTGTCTGTTTAAGCCCTTTGCCTGTCAGCCAGGCGGCCCGCACACCGCGCATTCTGCTCGGCGGCCAGCATCAGCCCACCCTTTTGCGTCACCTCGAAGGCCTGTCCCGGCGCAAGGGCCTGGCGCGCGCCTTTCTGATCCAGTTTGCCGATAGCGGCTGCCACCTGGCGCATTACGGCAACGACCGTTTCGACCTGGCCGTTATCCAGGCCCCGGCGCCGGACGAGGCCGCACAGGTCATTGGCCACCTCACCCGCATCGCGCGCCAAGGCCTGATTACCCGCCGCTGAGGAGTGCGCTGTTGAGTACCAACATCATCACCACGCAAGGCCATGAGGCGCTGAAGAAAGAGCTGGATCACCTGTGGCGGGTATATCGCCCGGAGATCACCCAGAAGGTTGCCTGGGCGGCGTCACTGGGCGACCGCAGCGAGAATGCCGACTACCAGTACAACAAAAAGCTGTTGCGCGAAATCGACCGCCGGGTGCGTTACCTGCGCAAGCGTCTTGAAGATGTGAAGGTGGTGGCCTACTCGCCGCAACAGGAAGGCAAGGTGTTTTTCGGTGCCTGGGTCGAGGTCGAGAATGACGATGGCGAGACCATGAAGTTTCGCATTGTCGGCTATGACGAGATCTACGGGCGCAACGATTACATCTCGATCGACTCGCCCATGGCGCGCGCCTTGCTCAAGAAGGAGGAGGGCGATGAGGTGGTGGTGCACACGCCTACCGGTGAAGCGACCTGGTATGTGAACAGCATCAGTTACGGCCAATGAATTGATGTTGTCTGCACCGGCCCCTTCGCGGGCACGCCCGCTCCCACAGGAATATCACAGCATTTGAGCATTGTGCCGGACCTGTGGGAGCGGGCGTGCCCGCGAAGGGGCCGGTGCGGGTAACCCTCAACTGTCGCGCAACACCGCCAACGGGCTGGCATTCAACGCTCGCCGGGTCCCCAGCACCCCCGCACCGCCCACCAGCAGCGCCCCCGCCAGCGGCAACGCCAGCAGCCACGGGTGCGGGCTCCACTGCAAGTCGAAGGCATAGCGGTACAGCACCAAGGTGATCAGCTCACAGCCCACTGCGGCCAACAATCCGCTGGCTGACCCCAGCAAGCCGAACTCGATACGCCGTGCCTTGACCAGCAATGGCCGCGCCGCCCCCAGCGCACGCAACAAGGCACCCTGGCGAATGCGTTCGTCCAGCGTTGCCTGCAAGCCGGCGAACAGCACCGCCAGCCCGGCGGCCAGCACGAAGAGCAGCACATATTCCACCGCCAGGGTCACCTGGGCGAGGATGCTACGCAGCTGGTCGAGCAAGGCATCTACCTGCAGGATGGTCACCGCCGGGAATGCTCGCGACAGCGCCACCACATCCAGGTCGTGGCCCGGCGCCAGATAGAAGCTGGTCAGGTAGGTGGTCGGCAGCCCCTGCAGTGTGCCGGGCTGGAAGATCATGTAGAAGTTTGGCTGGAAGCTGTCCCAGTGCACGCTGCGCAGGCTGCTGACCCGGGCTTGGCGCTGCTGGCCGCCGATGTCGAAGGTCAGCAGGTCGCCCATTTTCAGTTTAAGGCTGCTGGCCAGTTCGGCCTCCACCGAAACACCAGGGGTTTCGGTGGAGGCGGGCAAGGCTTGCCACCAGTTGCCTGCGGTCAATGCATTGCCTTCGGGCAGCTCGGCAGCCCAGGTAAGGCTGAGGTCGCGCTGCACGGCGCGCTCCCCCGCCGAATCCTTGCTGACGATTTGCTGTACCGGTTGCTCGTTGATTTGCACCAGGCGCCCGGGCGTTACCGGGTACAAAGGCGCTGAAGTGGCGTTGACCTGATGCAGGCGTTGAGCGAACGGTTCGCGGTCATCCGGGAGGATGTTCAGGGCGAAATGGTTGGGCGCATCCTTGGGCAGCTGGGCTTGCCAGGTGTCGAGCAGTTCTGCGCGCAGCAGGGCGACCAGCGCCATGGCTAGCAGGATGAGGCCGAAGGCCAGGGCTTGACCGGCGGCGGCCGTGGGATGGCGCAGCAACTGGCCAAGCCCCAGGCGCCAGGCCAGTGGTGCCCCGGCCAGCAGCCGGCGCAGGCTGCGCAAGCCGAGCAACAGCAGGCCGCCGAGCAGCAATGCAGCAACCAGGCCGCCACCGAGCAGGGCGAAGGTGAGCAGCAGGTCGAGGCTCAGGCGCCACATGATCAGGCCCAGGGCAAACAGTGCGGCGCCGTACACCAACCAGCTGCTGGGTGGTATCGGCAACAGATCACGGCGCAGTACCCGCAGTGGCGGGACTTGGCCCAAGGCGGCAATCGGCGGCAGGGCGAAGCCAGCCAGTGCAACCAACCCGGTGCCGATGCCGGCGAGGGCCGGGATGATGCCGCCGGCCGGCACCACGCTTGGCAGCAGGCCGTGCAGCAGGCGGAACAGGCCCAACTGTGCCAGCCAGCCGAGCAGGGCACCGGCAAAGGCGGCGACCAGGCCGAGCATGGCCAGCTGCAGGCAATACAGGCCCAGTGCCTGGCGGCGTGAGAGACCCAGGCAGCGCAGCAGCGCGCTGGCATCCAGGCGACGTGCGGCATAACGGCTGGCCGACAAGGCCACGGCGACCCCGGCTAGCAGCACTGCCACCAAGCTGGCCATGTTCAGGTAGCGTTCGGCCTTGCCCAGAGCACCACCGATCTGTTGGTTGCCGTCGCGTGTGTCGCGCAAGCGCTGGTTGGCGGCCAGGTCTTTTTCCAGGCCCTGGCGGTATTGGGCCAGTGCCGCTGCATCGCCGCGCCACAGGTCGCGGTAGGTGACCCGGCTGCCCGGCTGGATCACACCGGTGGCCTCCAGGTCGGCCAGGTTCATCATCACCCGCGGGGTAAGGCTGTAGAAGTTGTTGGCGCGATCCGGTTCGTAAGTAAGCACACGGCTCATGCGCAGGGTTTTCATGCCGACGTCGATGCTGTCGCCAATCGCCAGCCCCAGCGCCGCCAGCAGGCGCGGCTCGACCCAGGCTTCGCCAGGTGCCGGGCCGCCGCCAGGTGTTTCCTCGGCATAGGGCGCCGCAGCGCTGCGTACTTGCCCGCGCAATGGGTAGGCGCCGTCGGCGGCCTTGACGCTGGACAACTGGATGCCGTTGTCGCCGCCCACCACACTGGTGAACTCGACCACCTGCGCGTGGCGCAGGCCAAGTGCCGTGCCGCTATCGATCTGCTGCTGGCGGGCGGGGGCACTGCCCTGCAGCACCAGGTCGGCGCCCAGGAATTCGCTGGCGCGTAGTTGCATGGCGCCGTTAAGGCGTGCACCGAAGTAGCCGATGGCGGTGCTGGCTGCCACCGCCACCAGCAGGGCAAAGAACAGCACGCGCACTTCGCTGGCGCGAATGTCGCGCAGCAACTGGCGCAGGGCCAGGCCGCACAGACGGGACAACGGCATGTGCTTCATCAGGCCTCCACCGGCGCCACCAGGCGCCCCGCGTCCAGGCGGATCTGGCGGCGGCAGCGCCGGGCCAGGCGTTCGTCATGGGTGACCAGCACCAGGGTGGTACCGCGCTCCTTGTTCAATTCAAACAGCAAGTCGCTGATGCGCTCACCCGTGTGGCTGTCGAGGTTGCCGGTGGGTTCGTCGGCAAACAACACCGCCGGCTGTGCGGCGAAAGCGCGGGCGATGGCTACCCGCTGCTGTTCGCCGCCCGACAGTTGGCGCGGGGTGTGGCTCAGGCGCTTGCCGAGGCCGACCCGCTCCAGCAGGGTACGCGCCTGTTCGCGGGCATCGCGGCGGCCGTCCAGCTCCAGTGGCAGCATGACGTTTTCCAGCGCATTGAGGCTGTCGAGCAGCTGGAATGACTGGAACACGAAACCCACATGTTCGGCGCGTACCCGGGCGCGCTGGTCTTCATCCAGTGGCCCCAGGTCGTTGCCGGCGAGGATGACCTTGCCGGCGCTGGGCCGGTCGAGGCCGGCGAGCAGGCCGAGCAGGGTCGACTTGCCCGAGCCCGAGGCGCCGACGATGGCCAGGCTGTCGCCTTTGGCCAGTTCGAGGGAGAGAGCATGGAGGATGGTCAGGTCACCTTCCGCGCTGGGGACCACTTTGCTAAGGTTCTGCGCAACGAGTATGTTGGGGCCCATGGAGAATCCGATGCGAATGTGGTGGTTGAGTGCCGGTCTGGCCCTGTATTGCCTGGCCCAGAGCGCGGCGGCGGGAACACTGCTGGTTGTTGGCGATAGTATCAGCGCCGGTTTTGGCCTGGATACCCGCCAGGGATGGGTCACTCTGTTGCAGACCCGGCTCAAGGACGAAGGTTTCGACGACAAAGTGGTCAATGCGTCCATCAGCGGCGATACCAGCGCGGGTGGCCAGGCGCGGCTGCCGGCGCTGCTTGCAGCGCATAAACCGAACCTGGTGGTGCTGGAGTTGGGCGGCAACGATGGCCTGCGTGGCCAGCCACCCGCGCAATTGCAACAAAATCTTGCCTCGATGATCGAGAGTGCGCGCCAGGCGGGTGCCAAGGTGGTGTTGCTGGGCATGCGCCTGCCGCCCAATTACGGCGTGCGCTATACCACCGCTTTTGCCAAGGTGTATGAGCAGCTGGCTGTGGACAAGCAGGTGCCATTGGTGCCGTTTTTTCTCGAAGGGGTAGGTGGCGTGCCTGAATTGATGCAGGCCGACGGCATACACCCGGCCCAGGGTGCCCAGCAGCGACTGCTGGAAAATGCCTGGCCGGCGATAAAACCCTTGCTATGACGCTTTAAACGGGCCGGGCTTTCGGCTAATGTTGCGCCCCCCGTTTCGAGTGCCCCCGATGCCGCGCCCTGCCTGGTCCCTGTATGCCTATCAACTGATCGAGCCCGACGAGCAGCTCGACCTGTTCGCCTGCCAGGAAATCCGCGTCCACCTGGTGGCCCGCCAGCTTGAGCTGGGCGTGCCGGTCGACCGTACCTTGTGCGGCGGCCTGCTGCCGGCGCAGCCGCGTTGGTCGGGGGTGCCGCGCAGTATTTACCGCGACAACCGCCTGTGTGACCTGTGCCGTGCCATCCTCGATGCCCAGCGGCGCGGCATGCGCCCGGTCTGGCCAGAGCTGCAAGCCAGCTGAACGGCACGCACCTTTCATCATCTGAAACGCTTGCATCGCGCCAATGCCTCCCGCTTGTATCGGTGCGGGTGTACAATCGATCCTCTTGACCCATCTTTCGAAGGATTTACCGGATGTTGCCGCGCTTTCCTGCCGTCACCCGTAGCCTGTCCCTGGCCGCCCTGCTGGTAGCGGGCCCCGCTACTGCGCTGGAGCTGCCACTGCCACCGCCCGGTGAAGACATCGTCGGCCAGGTGCACGTGATCAAGGCCAAGTACGAGGACACGTTCGCCGACATCGGCACCGCTAACGATCTTGGCTACCTGGAAATGATTGCCGCCAACCCGGGTGTCGACCCCTGGCTGCCGGGCGCCGGTACCGAGATCATCCTGCCGACCCGGTACGTGCTGCCGCCGGGCCCGCGCGAAGGCATCGTCATCAACCTGGCCGAGTACCGCCTGTACTACTTCCCGAAAGGGGAGAACGTGGTGCATACCTTCCCGCTGGGCATTGGTCGTGAGGGTTGGGGGTCGCCGATCGCCAACACCAAGATCACCGCCAAGACGCCGAACCCGACCTGGACGCCACCCGCTTCGATCCGCAAAGAGCACGCGGCAGACGGTGACATCCTGCCGGCAGTGGTGCCGGCCGGCCCGGACAACCCGCTGGGGCCGTTCAAGTTCACCTTGGGCGTGCCGGGCTACCTGATCCACGGTTCGAACAAGAAGTTCGGCATTGGCATGCGTACCAGCCACGGCTGCTTCCGTATGCTCAACAACAACGTGCTGGAACTGTCGAAGATGGTGCCGGTGGGCACTCCGGTGCGCATTATCAATGAGCCTTACAAGTTCGGTATCAGCGGCGGCAAGGTCTATCTGGAGGCGCACACACCGCTGGACGATCAAGGTAACCCTTCGGTGGTGGACAAACACACCGCAGTTATCAACGCTTTGCTCAAGCGTGAAGACCTGGCCAATAACCTGCGCATGAACTGGGACATGGTGCGTGACGTGGTGGCTGCAGAAGATGGCATGCCGGTAGAAATTGCCGTGCCGGTCGAGAACCCGGGTAGCGCGCCAATGGTGTCGAGCATTCCGGCCGAACTGCAGTAAGGTAATTGCGACACATCACGGCCCGCCTTAGTGCGGGCCTTTTCGTTACTGTCGGGCGTATTTACCTGGCTGGCAGGCAATAAAAAAGCCGACCCATAAGAGGGTCGGCTTTTTAACAATCCGTGAGGATTATTACTTGCGGCTGGCTTTGTCCAGCATACGCAGAGCGCGCTCGTTGGCTTCGTCAGCGGTCTGCTGAGCCTTCTGAGCAGCTGCCAGTGCGTCGTCAGCCTTACGGTAGGCTTCGTCAGCACGAGCTTGAGCGCGAGCTGCTGCGTCTTCAGTCGCAGTCAGACGAGCTTCGGTTTCTTTGGATACGCTGCTGCAACCGGTGGCCAGAACTGCGGCCAGAGCCAGAGCAGAGAATTTCAGAACGTTGTTCATCGTGTTCCCCTTCAAGGACTTTCTATTAAATAGCCATCTCTCAGGAAAGAGAAACTGGCCGGCGTACATAGTACCCATTACTTGTAGTAAGTAAACTGACTGAGCGCAAGAACCGCAAAAAAAATGTTGCTTGACGCCGGGGCGACACGATTTGCCACGCGCGCGTGAAAAAAGCGAGCAGGGTACGCAAGCGATTGTAGTGCAGGAACTTTTTTGTTGAACTAACGGTGACTTTAACTGTCTTTCGACGTCTTAAGCCCTACAACATCCTCCGGCTGTTGGCGGTGCAGGGGAGAGTCGCTTTCTCGGCATTTTCGCCATTTTTAGCCACCGCCACCTTGAGCAATCCCATTTGCGGCGCCTACTATCTTGTGAGGCCAGAGGATCCGAACGATAACAATCGTCCAGAGGTCGAAGGGGCAACAGGTGGCGTAGAGGATTTTGCGCCGGATAAACCACCATCGGTTAAGGTATGGGTCTGCCGAGAAGACCTGCGAGGAGTAGTGATGAGCGAAGCGCTGACTATCCACCATGACCAGGCCGGTCATCAGTTCGAGACCAACGTGGACGGTCATCGTGCCTATCTGACGTACATGGATCTGGGCAAGCAGACGCTGGACATCTATCGCACCTTCGTGCCCAACGCCTTGCGGGGCCGCGGGATTGCTGCCGCATTGACCGAGCGGGCTCTGGAGTACGCTGAACAAATGGGCTACACGGTGATCCCGTCGTGCTCCTATGTGGAACGCTACATGGAGCGCCAGCAGCGGCACTCGAGCAAGGCCTGAAGCCATCCGTAAAAAAACGGGGGCCGCTTCGCGCCCCATCGCGACGCGGCCCCGCTTTTTTATCAATCAGCCACGCTTACGCTGCGGCAGCACATCCTTCAACTTGGCATGCATGCTGCGCAGGGTCTTCTCGGTCGCCGACCAGTCGATGCACGAGTCGGTAATCGAGACGCCGTACTGCAATTCGTTCAGGTCTTTCGGTATCGATTGGCAGCCCCAGTTCAGGTGGCTTTCCACCATCAGGCCGATGATCGACTGGTTGCCTTCCAGGATCTGGTTGGCAACGTTCTCCATTACCAGCGGTTGCAGGGCCGGGTCCTTGTTGGAGTTGGCGTGGCTGCAATCGACCATGATGTTGGCCTTGATCTTGGCTTTGGCCAGGTCCTGCTCGCACAGGGCGACGCTGACCGAGTCATAGTTGGGCTTGCCGTTGCCGCCGCGCAGTACCACATGGCCATACGGGTTGCCCTTGGTGGTGACGATCGACACGCCGCCTTCCTGGTTGATGCCGAGGAAGCGGTGTGGCTTGGACACCGACTGCAGGGCATTGATGGCAACGGTCAGGCCGCCGTCAGTGCCGTTCTTGAAGCCGACCGCCGAGGACAGGCCCGAGGCCATTTCACGGTGCGTCTGGGATTCGGTGGTGCGGGCGCCGATGGCCGACCAGCTGATCAGGTCCTGCAGGTATTGCGGGGAAATCGGGTCCAGCGCTTCGGTAGCGGTAGGCAAGCCCATTTCGGCCAGGTCCAGCAGCAGCTGACGGCCGATGTGCAGGCCATCCTGGATCTTGAACGAGTCATCCAGGTACGGGTCGTTGATCAGGCCCTTCCAGCCGACAGTGGTGCGCGGCTTTTCGAAATACACACGCATGACCAGGTACAGCGTATCGGACACTTCTTCGGCCAGCACCTTCAGGCGCTCGGCGTATTCGTGGGCGGCCTTGATGTCGTGGATGGAGCAAGGGCCGACCACGACGAACAGGCGATGGTCCGTGCCGTCGAGAATATTGCGCACCACTTCACGGCCGGCAGTCACGGTCTGCAGGGCCTTGGCGCTGAGGGGGATTTCCTTCTTGAGCTGATCGGGGGTGATCAGGGTCTCGTTGGAGGCAACGTTCAAGTCATCGATCGGTAAATCAGCCATCGTGTTACTCGTCAGGTCACGGGTGCCGGCCGCCAACTATCCCCGTGCGGCCCAGCAGCAAGAATAATCGCAGCGGGGAGCCGAACCTTAGCGCGTTACGGGTGGCGCGACAATGGGCGCAAGTCCCGTCAGCGTGCTGTTTTACCTGCTCCAGTGGCGCGTTGGCGTCCCTGGGCTACCTGCCAGTGCGCAAGCTGTGTAAAAAGAAGGCTGACATTTACCTGGAGGTCGGCATGCATCCGCACACACCACGCATCGGCATCATTGGTAGTGGGGCTATCGGTGGCTTTTATGGGTTGATGCTGGCCCGCGCCGGTTTCGACGTGCATTTTCTGCTGCGCAGCGAGTACCAGGTGGTACGCGAACAGGGGTTGGCGCTGGACAGTGCGGTGCACGGTAAGCTGCTGATGAAGGTGCAGGCCTATGCCAGTGCCGCCGACATGCCGCCTTGCGACTGGTTGCTGGTCGGTGCCAAGGCCACCAGCAACGACCAGCTCGCGCCTTTGATCGTGCAGGCCGCTGGGCCTGGCGCCAAAGTTCTGCTGCTGCAAAACGGCTTGGGTGTGGAGGAGCAATTGCGTCCGGCCTTGCGCAGCGACATGCACCTGCTCGGCGGCCTGTGCTTCATCTGCGTCAACCGCCACGCGCCGGGTGTGATTCGTCACCAGGCCCTGGGGGCGGTCAACCTGGGCTACCACAGTGGGCCGGCCAATGAGGGTGGTGCTGCGGTGGTCAGTGAAGGTGCAGGGTTGTTCCAGGCTACGGGCATCGATTCGCAGGCCATGCCGAACCTGGACTTGGCGCGCTGGCAGAAGCTGGTGTGGAACGTGCCTTATAACGGCCTGTCGGTGCTGCTGGGTGAAGGGACTGCTGGGCTGATGGCAAGCAGCCACAGCCGTGAATTGATCCAGGCCTTGATGGCTGAGGTAGTGCAAGGCGCTGCCGCCTGCGGGCACCTGTTGCCCGAGGGCTATGCCGAGCACCTGTTCCAGATGACCGGGCGCATGCCCGACTACTGGCCAAGCATGTATCACGATTATGCCCTCATGCGCCCGTTGGAGCTGCAGGCTATCTATGGCGAGCCACTGGCGCGTGCACGCGCGGCAGGCTGCACCTTGCCGCGCATGGAAATGCTGTACCAGGCACTGAGTTTCCTCGACAGCAGCGATGGACGCCGCTGAGGGTAGCTTTGACCTCGGCAGCGCGCTCTTGTGGGGCCCTTCAGCCCCCGCCGGGCAGTGCGCCGGACGGCAAAGCGTGCGTCCGGCGCGCTGCTAAGCTGAAGCTTGCTCTGCCGCTGCGGCAGTCGAGGAGGTCGAATGATCCGCTCCATGCTGTACGCCACCGACCTCGGTGTCTACGCCCCTTTTGTGATGCAGCACGCGCTGGCCTTGGCGCGCACATTCAACGCCGAGCTGTATGTGATTCATGCGGTGGAGCCAATGGGGCAGTTCGCCGAATCCCTCCTGCAAAGCTACCTCGATGAGCAGACGCTCGACCAGTTGCACAGCCAGGGGGTGAGCACGGTGATGGCCAACATCGAGCAGCGCGTGCTGGAGAGCTTTCGCGATGAGCTGGGCGAGGAGGCCGACCTGGCGGTGATAAAGGCGGTGCGGGTACGCCAGGGCGACCCGGCCCAGGTGATCCTTGACCAGGCGCAGCGGCTTAGCGTCGACCTGTTGATTTTCGGCAGCCACAGTGCTGGTGCAGGGGTGGATGTGCCCCTGGGGCGCACAGCGGTGCGGCTGCTGCAGCTGTCGCCGGTGCCGGTGTATATGGTGCCGTTGGCGCAGCATTTGGGGCGTAGGAAAGTGTGAAGATGGCCGTGGACCATTTCCGGGGCACGTAACAAAATAGTTCTAGATTTATTTCCAGAACCACTAATATAGTTATATATCGTCGCTGCCTGCTGCCGCGGACTCATCGCTGAACCGAGGGAAACCTATGAAGCTTCAACAACTGCGCTACATCTGGGAAGTGGCGCACCATGACCTCAACGTCTCCGCGACGGCGCAAAGCCTGTATACCTCCCAGCCAGGTATCAGCAAGCAGATCCGCCTGCTCGAAGACGAACTGGGTGTTGAAGTCTTTGCGCGCAGCGGCAAGCATCTGACCCGTGTCACGCCAGCCGGGGAGCGCATCATCAATACCGCCGGCGAAATCCTGCGCAAGGTCGAGAGCATCAAGCAGATCGCCCAGGAGTTCTCCAACGAGAAAAAGGGCACGCTGTCCATTGCCACCACCCATACCCAGGCACGCTATGCCTTGCCGCCGGTGATCAGCAGCTTCATCAAGCAATACCCGGAAGTGTCCTTGCACATGCACCAGGGTTCGCCCATGCAGATTGCCGAGATGGCTGCGGACGGTACAGTTGACTTCGCCATCGCCACTGAGGCGCTGGAGCTGTTCGGCGACCTGATCATGATGCCGTGCTACAAGTGGAACCGCTGTGTTGTGGTGCCGCAGGGTCATCCGCTGGCCAAGCTGCCGAAACTGACCCTGGAAGCCGTTGCCGAATACCCGATCGTCACTTACGTGTTTGGTTTCACCGGGCGCTCGAAGCTGGACGAAGCCTTCAACCACCGTGGCCTCACGCCAAAAGTGGTGTTTACCGCGGCAGATGCCGACGTGATCAAGACCTATGTGCGCCTTGGGCTGGGCGTGGGTATCGTCGCGGGTATGGCCGTGGACGCCAAACTCGACAATGACCTGGTGGCCCTGGATGCCAGCGAGCTGTTCGAGGCCAGCATCACCAAGATCGGCTTCCGCCGTGGCACCTTCCTGCGTGGCTTCATGTGCGACTTCATCGAGAAGTTTGCCCCGCACCTGACCCGCGAAGTAATGGCCAAGGCCATTCAGTGCCATAACAAGCAAGAGCTTGAAGAGCTGTTTGCAGGCGTTGAACTGCCGGTGCACTGATCCGCAATTGTGCGGGGCCGCTTTGCGGCCCTTTCGCGGCACAAGGCCGCTCCTACAGGGACATGCGATTTCCTGTAGGAGCGGCCTTGTGCCGCGAGAGGGCTGAAACGCAGCCCCGGCTATCTCAAGCCTTGCTGATCAGGTTGCCTGCGTGCAACCCGCATTCCTTCTGCGTCGACTCTTCCCACCACCAACGCCCTTCACGCTCATGCTGGTTTGGTAGTACCGGGCGGGTGCACGGCTCGCAGCCGATGCTGATGAAGCCGCGCTCATGCAAGCTGTTGTAGGGCAGCTCAAGCATGCGGATATAACCCCATACTTCCTCACTGCTCATCTGCGCCAGCGGGTTGAACTTGTACAGGGTGCGCTCGGGGGTAGAGAAGGCGCTGTCGATTTCCAGGGCCGCCACCTGGCTGCGGGTGCCCGGGCTCTGGTCACGGCGCTGGCCGGTGGCCCAGGCGCTCACGGTGGCCAGCTTGCGGCGCAGTGGCTCGATCTTGCGAATGCCGCAGCACTCGCCGTGGCCGTCCTTGTAGAAGCTGAACAAGCCCTTTTCCTTGACGAACGGGTCAAGCTTGGCACGGTCGGGGCTGAGCAGTTCAATCGGCAGGTTGTACTGTTCGCGCACCTGGTCGATGAACCGGTAAGTCTCCGGGTGCAGGCGGCCGGTGTCGAGGCTGAACACCTTGACCTGCTTGTTCAGCTTCCAGGCCATGTCGACCAGCACCACGTCCTCGGCGCCGCTGAAGGAGATCCACAGGTCATCACCAAAATGCTCGAAGGCGAGCTTGAGAATGTCCTGCGGGGACTTGTTGGCGTAGGTCGCGGCCAGGGCGGCGACGTCGAAGGGTTGGCTCATCAGGCGGTTTCCATCTTGGCTGTGGCGCTGTGCGCTCGTAGTAAGGTGATGGTAACAAAAAAACGCGGGCTAGACGGACTCACAGGCCCTGCAAGGTCTGCATCAACACTCGCACCTTGGCGATCGACTCTTCATATTCGGCCTGCCACTCGGAGTCGGCCACCACGGCACCGCCGCCCCAGCAACTGACCTGGCCGTCTTTGACCAGCAGGCTACGAATGGCAATCGAGCTGTCCATCTCGCCGCGCACGTCCACGTACAGCAGCGAGCCGCAGTACAGCGCCCGGCGTGCCGGCTCCAGTTCGTCGATGATCTGCATGGCGCGAATCTTCGGGGCCCCGGTGATCGAGCCGCCGGGGAAGCTGTCGCCGATCAGGTCCAGGGTATCCTTGTCGCTGGCCAACTGGCCGGTGATGCTGCTGACCAGGTGGTGGACGTTGGGGTAACTCTCCAGGCTGAACAGTTCCGGTACTTTCACCGAACCGATCTTGCAGGTGCGCCCCAGGTCGTTGCGCAGCAGGTCGACGATCATCAGGTTTTCCGAGCGGTCCTTGGGACTGTGCAGCAGTTCCTCGGCATTGCGCTTGTCTTCAACCGGGTCGTTGGCGCGTGGGCGAGTGCCCTTGATTGGTCGGGTTTCCACCTGGCCCTGGCTGACGCGGATGAAGCGCTCAGGCGAAAAGCTCAGCAAGGCGCTGCCGTCGGCCAGTTGCTGGTAGCCGGAAAACGGTGTTGGGCAGGCGTGGCGCAGGGCCTGATAGGCCTGCCACGGGTCGCCCTGGCAGGGTGCGCGGAAGCGTTGGGTAAGGTTGATCTGGTAGCAGTCGCCGGCCTGGATGTAGCGTTGTACCTGGTCGAAGGCGGCCCGGTACTGGTCGGGCTGCAGGTCGCCGGCCATCGGCGCGAGCAGCTTGAAGCCGCCACTTGCAGTGCTGCAGGCGCCTTCGAAAAGTGTGATCAGGCGTTCACGTTCGCTGCCTGCAAGGCTCGGGTGGAACACCAGTTGGCTGGTGCCATGCACATGGTCGCTGACCAGTGCCCAGGCATACAGGCCCAGTTGCGCGTCGGGCAGGCCGAGGTCATCCACGGCCAGGCTTGGCAGCTGTTCCAGGCGGCGGCCGAAGTCGTAGCTCAGGTAGCCGATCAGCCCGCCGGCAAAGGGTAGCTCGCTGCCTTCGGGCAGTTGCGCATGGCCCAGGTGGGCCAGGCCGGCACGCAGGCGCTGGAGGAAGGTGCGGCCTTGTTCGCCGGGGTGCGCTTGCAGCTGCTGCAATGGCCAGGCACTGAGCAGGTCAAAGCGGCCGCGTTCGGCACCGGGGCGGGCGCTGTCGAGCAGGATCGCGCCGGGGGCCTGGCGCAGGCGGGCAAAATAGGCGGCTGGGTCAGGCTGGTAGGGCAGGGGGTAAAGCGTACAGGTCGGCATCAGTGTGGACGGCGATGTAAAAGCGAGGAGGGCGATTGTAGACCTGTGCAGGAAAAGCGCCTAGCACTGGGCGCGACATTCAACAGTGTGTTTGGCCCATTCGTAGCACAAGGCTGCTCCTACAGGTGAAACGCAGCCCTGGAAACCTGCGCAGTACCTGTAGGAGCAGCCTTGTGCTGCGAATGGGCTGCAAGGCAGCCCCGGCAATTCAGCGGTTAGGCACGTGCCCGAACAAACCCTGAGCTACCCGAACGCGCTGCTCGACATCTTCGGTCACGCCATCCTTCGCCAGCGCTTCGATGTGCGCCTCGATGGCGTGGGTGCGCTGGGTCAGGCCGCAGTCGTTGGCAATCTGGATGTTCAGGCCTGGGCGGGCGTTGAGCTCGAGAATCAGTGGGCCCTTTTCCTGGTCCAGTACCATGTCCACACCGATGTAACCCAGCCCGCACAGTTCGTAGCAGCCGGCGGCCAGCTTCATGAAGCCGTCCCAGTTCGGCAACTGCACGCCGTCCACCGCGTTGGTGGTGTCCGGGTGCTTGCTGATGATGTTGTTCAGCCAGGTACCGCGCAGGGTTACGCCGGTGGCCAGGTCAACGCCTACGCCGATGGCGCCCTGGTGCAGGTTGGCCTTGCCGCCGGACTGGCGGGTCGGCAAGCGCAGCATGGCCATTACCGGGTAACCCATCAGCACGATGATGCGGATGTCCGGCACACCTTCGTAGCTGATGCTCTTGAAGATCTGGTCGGGGGTAACCCGGTACTCGATCAGTGCGCGGTCGCGGTGGCCGCCCAGCGAGTACAGGCCGGTGAGGATGCTCGAAATCTGGTGCTCGATTTCCTCATGGCTGATGATTTTGCCCGACACCGTGCGGTAGCGGTCCTCGAAGCGGTCGGCGATTACCAGGATGCCATCACCGCCGGCGCCTTGCGCTGGCTTGATGACGAAATCGCTGCGCCCGCCAATGATCTGGTCGAGTTTCTCGATTTCTTTCTCGGTTTCGATGATGCCGTACATTTCCGGCACATGGATACCGGCCGCCAGGGCGCGCTCCTTGGTGATGATCTTGTCGTCGACGATCGGGTACAGGCTGCGCTTGTTGTATTTCAACACGTAGTCCGCGTTGCGCCGGTTGATACCCATGATGCCCCGGGCCTCCAGGGCTTTCCACGTCTTGATCAGGCCAAACATCAGGCGTCAGCCTTCTTCAGGAATGCCTTGAAGCGCACGAGTTCGGTCAGGCGGTAGCCACGATAGCGGCCCATCGCCAGCATGAAGCCCACCAGGATCAGCAGTACGGCCGGGAACGTGAAGACGAAGTACACCAGCTCCGGCACCATCATCAGCAGGTGCGCCACGGAGGCGGCAAACAGGGTACCGATGGCCACTTTCATGGCATGGCCGCCGCCACGCTCTTCCCAGGTGATCGACAGGCGCTCGATGGTCATGGTCAGGATCACCATCGGGAACAGTGCCACCGACAGCCCGCGCTCAAGGCCCAGCTTGTGGCTGAACAGGCTGATGGCGGCGATCAGCACCACGACGAAGGTCAGCACCACCGACAGGCGTGGCAGCATTTGCAACTTGAGGTGTTCCAGGTACGAGCGTAGTGACAGGCCAAGGGCGGTAATCACCGTGAACAGCACGATGCCGAAGCCTAGCTGGGTCTCGCGGAAGGCCAGGGCGATCAGCACCGGGGTGAAGGTGCCCAGGGTCTGCAGGCCGATCAGGTTACGCAGCACCAGGATCACCAGCACGCCGATCGGGATCATCACCATGATCATGAAGGTTTGCTGGGTCTGCAGCGGCAGGCTGTACAGCGAATACTCGAGGAAGTCGGCGTCGGTGTTCTCGTCGGTCAGCTTGGCCAGGCGGATGGCGTTCATCTCGCTGTTGTTCATGCTGAAGGTGACGTTGGCCTTCTTGCCGCCATCGACGGTGATCAGGTTGTCGTCACCGGTCCACCACAGCAGGCGGTCACTGGGCAGGCCTTGCTCGCCGGTGTCCGGGTTGAAGTACAGCCAGTCGTTACCGTTGAAGCTGCGCAGCCACAGTTCCGGGGTTTGCGGGGTGTCGGCCACCAGGCGGATGGTGTGCACCTTTTCCATCGGCACGTGGGCGATCGACAGCAGCAGGTCGATGACCTGCGCCTTCTTCATCGGCGAAGTGTCGCCGGCCAGCAGCAGCTTGACGTTGTCGTCGTTGAGGTTGTTGACCCGCTTGATGGTCTCGCTGACGAAGGTCTCGACGTCGGCAGAGTGCTGGCGAATCGGCGCCATCAGGGCTTCGGCGGCGATTTTCTCGGGGCCTTCGATAGCCAGGCTGTCACGGAAGGTCGGGCCTTTGACCGTTGTCTTCTCGTTGCTGTAGCGCTTGGTCAGCACCAGGCGGTAATACAGGGTCTGGTTGCCGTTGGCGCGACGGGCCGACCAGGTGACCTTGCGGTTACCGTCGGCACGGTTGACGCTCACCCCGTAGTTGTTGGAGATGAAGCTCTCGTTGAGGCTGACGTAGTCGCGGTTCAGCGGTGGCACGAACATCTGCACCTTGACCGGGTCCTTGGTGCTGGCCACAAACTCGACCTTGGCGTCGATGTTCCACAGGTCGTCGGTTTCATCTTCGGTCACCGGAATGCCGAGGAAGAAGATCTGATAAGCCGTGACCGCCACGCCCAGTAGCACCAGTACGGTGATCAGGACTTTCAGATGGAGGGTAAGAGAGCGCATCGGGATTACTCTGCTTTGGGAGCGTCGGTGGCACAGGCAGGTTTGCCGGCCGCATATTTAAGGCTTGGGTCAACCAGCGCGTCGAAGTGCTTGAGCGCCTCGGAGCCGATCAGCAGCGGGAACTGGAAGGCGCTGCGGTCGGTGAGGTTGACTTCGATGGTGCGCATGGCCTGGCCCATGCAGATTTCAAGTTCGATGACCGGGCGTGCCGTATAGGCCTTGCCCGATTCGGCATCATAATCGCCGGCCCGGCGCTTGATCTTGCTTACGCGTGCCAGCGGACGCTCGATCGGGTGTGAATGGGCAGCATCGATGGCCAGGTAGAAGCGCACCCAGCTTTCGCCGTTGCGCTTGAACCGCTTGATATCGCGGGCGCTGAGCGAGGCAGTCTTGGCGCCGGTGTCGAGCTTGGCGGCCACTTCAAGGTCCAGGTCGCCCAACCGTGCATATTCGTTGAGACCATAGACGGTCTTGCCCGCAGCTTGGCCGAGGGCCGGTAGCAGGGTGAGGCATAGCAGCATTAAAACGGGTGTAAGTCTCATAATCCTGGCGCGGTGCAGTGCAAGGTTCTAGGCAAGGTTCTGGTCAAGGCGACTGGCAACTACTGCGCAAGCTTCCTCTTATATCTGTCAACAAGCATGAATGTATGACAGACAGGCTATCCATACCCCATCGGAGGCGCGGCATTCTATCACGCCGACGTCTTGACGCCAGCGGTGCGCGATCTGACAGCACCGTGCCGGGGTTAGTTCGCTCTTAGACGATTGTCGACAATATTCATTTTGTCTTTGACTGTGGCGCCTTAATTCGCTAATTTCTGGCGAATAGTTTTCAAGGTGTCGACAATATGCAGGACCTCTCCACCCCCAGCCCGGTGCAGGCAGACGAAACGGAAACCTTGTCTGAAAACGTCTTCCGGCGTATTCAGGCGGCCATCGTCAAGGGCGAAATCGCCCCCGGCAGCAAGATCTCCGAGCCGGAGCTGGCGCGCACCTACGGCATCAGCCGCGGGCCGCTGCGCGAGGCCATCCACCGCCTGGAGGGCCAGCGCCTGTTGGTGCGCGTACCGCATGTGGGCGCGCGCGTGGTGTCGCTGAACCACGCCGAGCTGATCGAACTTTACGAAATTCGCGAGTCACTGGAAGGCATGGCCTGCCGCCTGGCTGCCGAACGCATGAGCCAGGGCGACATCGACGAACTGCGCCGGGTGCTCGATACCCATGAGCGCGATGCTGCGTTCCAGGCCGGCCTGGGTTACTACCAGCAGGAAGGCGACTACGACTTCCATTACCGGATTATCCAGGGCAGCGGCAACCAGACCCTGGTCAAGATGCTGTGCGGCGAACTGTACCAACTGGTGCGCATGTACCGCATCCAGTTCTCTGCCACGCCCAATCGGCCACGCCAGGCCTTTGCCGAACACCACCGCATTCTCGATGCCATCGCCGACCGTGACGGCGAGCTGGCCGAACTCCTGATGCGTCGCCACATCGGCGCGTCCAAGCGCAACATCGAGCGTCACTATCTGGACGCCCACAACAACAGCCCACGAGGTGAGAAATGACTGTGAAGAGCACCCCCGGTCAGCGTTTCCGCGACGCCGTTGCCGCCGAACACCCACTGCAGGTGGTTGGCGCCATCAACGCCAACCATGCCCTGCTGGCCAAGCGCGCCGGTTTCAAGGCCATCTACCTGTCCGGTGGCGGCGTGGCCGCAGGCTCGCTGGGCCTGCCGGACCTGGGCATCACCGGCCTGGACGACGTGCTCACCGATGTGCGCCGTATCACCGACGTGTGCGATGTGCCGTTGCTGGTGGATGTCGACACCGGCTTTGGTGCGTCGGCCTTCAACGTCGCCCGCACCGTGCGCTCGATGAGCAAGTTCGGCGCTGCCGCCATCCACATCGAGGACCAGGTTGGCGCCAAACGCTGTGGCCACCGCCCGAACAAGGAAATCGTCAGCCAGCAGGAAATGGTCGACCGCATCAAGGCCGCTGTCGATGCCCGTAGCGACGACAGCTTCGTGATCATGGCGCGTACCGATGCCCTGGCCGTCGAAGGCCTGAACGCTGCCCTTGATCGCGCCGAGGCGTGTATCGAGGCTGGCGCCGACATGATCTTCCCGGAAGCCATCACCGAACTGCAGATGTACAAAACGTTCGCTGATCGGGTGAAGGCACCGATTCTGGCCAACATCACCGAATTCGGCGCCACGCCGCTGTATACCACCGAAGAGCTGGCCTCGGTCGACGTGTCGCTGGTGCTGTACCCGCTGTCTGCGTTCCGTGCCATGAACAAGGCGGCCGAGAACGTGTACACCGCACTGCGCCGCGACGGCACGCAGAAAAACGTCATCGACACCATGCAGACTCGCATGGAGCTCTACGATGCCATTGGTTACCACGCCTTCGAGCAGAGCCTCGACGCGCTGTTTGCCCAGAAGAAAGGGTAAGTGATGGCGCCTGTGCCGGCCTCTTCGCGGGTAAACCCGCTCCCACAGGTAAAACACAAGTTTCAAAAGCTGTGCTGTACCTGTGGGAGCGGGTTTACCCGCGAAGAGGCCGGCACAGGCCAACTGAATTAGCCAGCAAGAAATCCATAACAAATTCAAGAAAGGAGAAACACCATGGCCGAAGCGAAAGTACTCAGTGGCGCAGGCCTGCGTGGCCAGGTGGCCGGCCAGACCGCACTGTCGACCGTTGGCCAGGCCGGTGCCGGGCTGACCTACCGGGGTTACGACGTGCGTGATCTGGCAGCAGGTGCCGAGTTCGAAGAAGTCGCTTACCTGCTGCTGTACGGCGAGCTGCCAACCCAGGCCGAGCTGGCCGACTACAAGCTCAAGCTCAAAGGCCTGCGTGACCTGCCACAAGCATTGAAGGAAGTGCTGGAGCGTATCCCGCGTGACGCCCACCCGATGGACGTGATGCGCACCGGTTGCTCGGTACTGGGTACCCTGGAGCCCGAGCTCACCTTCGAAGCCCAGCGCGACAAGACCGACCGCCTGCTGGCGCTGTTCCCGGCAGTGATGTGCTACTGGTACCGCTTCACCCACCATGGCGTGCGCATCGATTGCACCAGTGACGAAGACACGCTCGGCGGCCACTTCCTGCACCTGCTGCACGGCAAGAAGCCGAGCGAGCTGCACGTCAAGGTCATGAACGTGTCGCTGATCCTGTACGCCGAGCACGAGTTCAACGCCTCCACTTTCACCGCCCGCGTTTGCGCCTCGACCCTGTCCGACCTGTACTCCTGCGTCACCGCTGCCATCGGCGCGCTGCGCGGCCCGCTGCACGGCGGTGCCAACGAGGCGGCGATGGAGCTGATCGAGCGCTTCCAGAGCCCGCAGGAAGCCACCGCCGAGCTGCTGCGCATGCTGGAGCGCAAGGACAAGATCATGGGCTTTGGCCATGCCATCTACAAAGAGTCCGACCCGCGCAACGAGGTGATCAAGGGCTGGTCGAAGCAACTGGCCGATGAAGTGGGCGACAAGGTGCTGTACCCGGTTTCCGAGGCCATCGACAAGACCATGTGGGAGCAGAAGCGGCTGTTCCCCAACGCCGACTTCTACCATGCCTCGGCGTACCACTTCATGGGCATCCCGACCAAGCTGTTTACCCCGATCTTCGTCTGCTCGCGCCTGACCGGCTGGGCGGCGCATGTCTTCGAACAGCGTGCCAACAACCGCATCATCCGCCCGAGCGCCGAGTATGTCGGCGTCGAGCAGCGCCAGTTCGTGCCGATCGAGCAGCGCTGACAGACCGAACCTGTGGGGTGGCCTGTTCCGGCCTCATCGCCGGCAAGCCAGCTCCCACAGGTGTTGCACCGCCTTTGAGGCTTGTGCTGTACCTGTGGGAGCTGGCTTGCCGGCGATGAGGCCGGAGCAGCCAATACAGGACAGCAATTAGAACGCTATCCACGACCCTACCGTGACCGAGCCTGATAACGATATGAACACAGCATTCCGCAAACACCTGCCAGGCACCGACCTGGACTACTTCGATGCCCGTGCGGCGGTCGAGGCGATCAAGCCCGGCGCGTACGACGGCCTGCCTTACACGTCCCGCGTGCTCGCCGAGAACCTGGTGCGCCGCTGCGATCCGGCAACTCTCGACGCCTCGCTGGGCCAGCTGATCGAGCGCCAGCGCGACCTCGACTTCCCGTGGTTCCCGGCCCGCGTGGTGTGCCACGACATCCTCGGCCAGACCGCGCTGGTCGACCTTGCCGGCCTGCGCGATGCCATCGCCGACAAGGGTGGCGACCCGGCTGCCGTCAACCCGGTGGTGCCGGTGCAACTGATCGTCGACCACTCGCTGGCAGTGGAGTGCGGTGGCTTCGACCCGCAGGCCTTCGAAAAGAACCGGGCCATTGAAGACCGCCGCAACGAAGACCGTTTCCACTTCATCAACTGGACCAAGAAGGCGTTCAAGAACGTCGACGTGATCCAGCCGGGCAACGGCATCATGCACCAGATCAACCTGGAGAAGATGTCGCCTGTCATTCACAACGACCGTGGCGTGGCCTACCCGGACACCTGCGTCGGCACCGACAGCCACACCCCGCATGTCGATGCCCTGGGTGTGATCGCCATCGGCGTGGGTGGCCTGGAAGCCGAGAACGTGATGCTTGGCCGCGCCTCCTGGATGCGCCTGCCGGAAATCGTCGGCGTCGAGCTGACCGGCAAGCTGGCACCGAACATCACCGCCACCGACCTGGTGCTGGCCCTGACCGAATTCCTGCGCAAACAGAAGGTAGTTGGCGCCTATCTGGAGTTTCACGGTGAAGGTGCCCGGGCCCTGACCCTGGGCGACCGCGCCACCATTTCCAACATGGCGCCTGAATACGGCGCCACCGCAGCGATGTTCGCCATCGACCAGCAGACCATCGACTACCTGCGCCTGACCGGCCGCGAAGAGCAGCAGGTCAAGCTGGTGGAAACCTACGCCAAGGCGACCGGCCTGTGGGCCGACAGCCTGGGCGACGCCGTCTACGAGCGCACCTTGAGCTTCGACCTGTCGAGCGTGGTGCGCAACATGGCCGGCCCGTCCAACCCGCACGCGCGCGTGGCTACCAGTGACCTGGCAGCCAAAGGCATTGCCGGCAGCTGGGAAGAGGTGCCGGGGCAGATGCCGGACGGCGCGGTGATCATTGCCGCCATCACCAGTTGCACCAACACTAGCAACCCGCGCAACGTGATAGCCGCTGGCCTGATTGCACGCAATGCCAACAGGCTGGGCCTGGCCCGCAAACCGTGGGTCAAGTCGTCGCTGGCGCCAGGTTCCAAGGCTGTGCAGCTTTACCTGGAAGAAGCCGGGCTGGAGAAGGAGCTGGAGCAACTCGGTTTCGGCATCGTCGCCTTCGCCTGCACCACCTGCAACGGGATGTCTGGCGCCCTGGACCCGGCGATCCAGCAAGAAATCATCGACCGAGACCTGTACGCCACCGCCGTGCTGTCGGGTAACCGCAACTTCGACGGGCGTATCCACCCGTATGCCAAGCAGGCCTTCCTGGCTTCGCCGCCGCTGGTGGTGGCCTATGCCATTGCCGGTACCATCCGCTTCGACATCGAGAAGGATGTGCTGGGCGTGGTCGATGGCAAGGAAATCCGCCTCAAGGATATCTGGCCGAGCGATGAAGAGATTGACGCCGTGGTGCGTGCTGCGGTCAAGCCGGAACAGTTCCGCAAGGTGTACATCCCGATGTTCGCCATCGAGGAAGACCGTGGGCCGAAGGTGGCGCCGCTGTACGACTGGCGCCCGATGAGCACCTATATCCGTCGCCCGCCGTATTGGGAAGGTGCGTTGGCGGGTGAGCGAACCCTGCGCGGCATGCGCCCGCTGGCAGTGCTGCCGGACAACATCACCACCGACCACCTGTCGCCGTCCAACGCCATCATGCTCGACAGTGCTGCCGGTGAGTACCTGGCGAAAATGGGCTTGCCGGAAGAGGACTTCAACTCCTACGCCACCCACCGGGGCGACCACTTGACCGCTCAGCGTGCCACGTTCGCCAACCCCAAGCTGTTCAATGAAATGGTGCGCAAGGAAGACGGCAGCGTGAAGCAGGGCTCGCTGGCGCGTATCGAGCCGGAAGGCAAGGTCACCCGCATGTGGGAGGCCATCGAGACCTACATGCAGCGCAAGCAGCCGCTGATCATCGTTGCTGGCGCCGACTACGGCCAGGGTTCGTCCCGTGACTGGGCGGCCAAGGGCGTGCGTCTGGCGGGCGTCGAGGCCATTGTCGCCGAAGGCTTCGAGCGGATTCACCGCACCAACCTGGTGGGCATGGGTGTATTGCCGCTGGAGTTCAAGCCGGGCACCGACCGCAAGACCCTGGGCCTGGACGGTAGCGAGACCTATGACGTGCTTGGCGCACGTACGCCACGGGCAACCTTGACGCTGGTGGTTACCCGCGCCAATGGCGAGCGCCTGGAAGTGCCGGTGACCTGCCGCCTGGACACCGCCGAGGAAGTGTCGATCTACGAAGCGGGCGGGGTGCTGCAGCGCTTTGCCCAGGACTTCCTCGAAGCGACCGCCTGAGCATGAAACGGGGCCGCTGTGCGGCCCTTTCGCGACACAAGGCCGCTCCCACAGCGTCACGCGATCCCTGTAGGAGCGGCCTTGTGTCGCGATGGGCTGCAAGGCAGCCCCAAAGGCCATATGCATTTCAGACAGGACAGCCCATCAATGGCACACGTACCGCAAGTAAAAATCCCCGCCACCTACATCCGTGGCGGCACCAGCAAAGGCGTGTTCTTCCGCCTGCAAGACCTGCCCGAGCAGGCGCAGATCCCCGGCCCCGCCCGCGACGCACTGCTGCTGCGGGTCATTGGCAGCCCCGACCCTTACGGCAAGCAGATCGACGGCATGGGCGGCGCCACGTCGAGCACCAGCAAGACCGTGATCCTGTCGCAAAGCATCAAGCCTGAGCATGATGTCGACTACCTGTTCGGCCAGGTCAGCATCGACAAGGCCTTCGTCGACTGGAGCGGCAACTGCGGCAACCTGTCCGCCGCAGTCGGTTCGTTCGCCATCAGCAGCGGCCTGGTCGACCCGGCGCGCATCCCACGCAACGGCATGGCCACGGTGCGTATCTGGCAGGCGAATATCGGCAAGACCATCATCGCCCATGTACCGATCACCGAAGGTGAAGTACAGGAAACCGGCGACTTCGAGCTGGACGGGGTGACCTTCCCGGCGGCAGAGGTGCAACTGGAGTTTCTTGACCCGGCTGCCGATGAAGACGGTGGCGGTGGTGCCATGTTCCCGACCGGCCAGCTGATCGATGACCTGGAAGTGCCGGGTGTCGGCACCTTCAAGGCCACCTTGATCAATGCCGGTATTCCGACCATTTTTGTCAATGCTGCCGATCTCGGCTACACCGGTACCGAACTGCAGGACGCCATCAACGGCGACCCGCAGGCGCTGCTGCGTTTCGAGACCATTCGTGCTTATGGCGCCGTGCGCATGGGGCTGATCGACAACGTCGACCAGGCTGCCGGGCGTCAGCACACACCAAAAGTGGCGTTCGTTGCGCCACCGAACACCTACACTGCGTCCAGTGGCAAGGCGGTGCAGGCAGGGGATGTCGACCTGTTGGTGCGGGCCTTGTCGATGGGCAAGCTGCACCATGCCATGATGGGTACGGCGGCGGTGGCAATCGGCACCGCGGCGGCCATTCCGGGCACGCTGGTCAACCTCGCCGCTGGCGGGGGCGAACGCAGCGCTGTGCGTTTCGGTCACCCCTCGGGCACCCTGCGGGTCGGGGCCGAGGCGCGCCGGGTGGAAGGTGAATGGACAGTGACCAAGGCAATCATGAGCCGCAGTGCTCGCGTGCTGATGGAGGGCTGGGTTCGCGTGCCTGGCGATAGCTTCTAAAGCACCACTGGCGCTCGGCTTTAGTTCGTTGGGGCCGCTTTGCGGCCCTTCGCGGGCTCGCCCGCTCCCACAGGGTGACCACAGGTTCTGATGCTTGTGATCACCTGTGGGAGCGGGCGAGCCCGCGAAGGGCTGCACCGCAGCCCCGGCAATTCTGAAGGGAGCTGGATATGAGCGCCAACGTAGACCTCAATGACCGCCCGGACTACGACCGGGTGTTACAAACCCTGGCCGACTACGCCCTCGGCTACCGGGTCGAGTCCCTCGAGGCCCTGGACACCGCACGCAACTGCCTGATGGACACCCTTGGTTGCGGCCTGCTGGCCCTGCGCTTCCCTGAATGCACCAAACTCCTTGGCCCTCAGGTGGAAGGCACGCTGGTGCCCAATGGTGCCCGCGTCCCCGGCACCGCCTACCGCCTCGACCCGGTCAAGGCGGCCTGGGACATCGGCTGCACGGTGCGCTGGCTGGACTACAACGACACCTGGCTGGCCGCTGAATGGGCTCATCCTTCGGACAACCTTGGCGGCATCCTGGCCGTTGCTGATCACCTGTCACAGAAGCACGTAGCCGCGGGTGAGGCACCGCTGCTGATGCGTGATGTGCTTGCAGCCATGGTCATGGCTCATGAGATCCAAGGTGTGCTGGCACTGGAAAATTCCTTCAACCGCGTCGGCCTCGATCACGTGATTCTGGTGAAGGTGGCCTCGACCGCCGTTTGTGCCAAGTTGATGGGGGCCAATCGGGAGCAGATGCTCTCGGCCTTGTCCCATGCCTTCGTCGACGGCCAGGCCCTGCGCACCTACCGCCACGCGCCCAATGCGGGCTCGCGCAAGTCCTGGGCCGCTGGTGATGCTTCCAGCCGGGGCGTGCGCCTGGCCGATATCGCCTTGCGCGGGGAAATGGGCGTACCGGGCGTGCTCACTGCGCCACAGTGGGGCTTCTACGACGTGTTGTTCAGCCATACCAACAAGGACCTTGCACTCAAACCTGCCGGGCAGCAGGAGCTGCGCGTGCCGCAAGCCTTGGGCAGCTACGTGATGGAAAACGTGTTGTTCAAGGTCAGTTTCCCTGCCGAATTCCATGCCCAGACCGCCTGCGAGGCGGCGGTAACCCTGCATCCACTGGTGCGCAACCGCCTGCATGAAATCGACCGTATCGTCATCACCACCCAGGAGTCGGCGATCCGCATCATTTCCAAGAGCGGGCCGCTGGCCAATGCTGCCGATCGTGACCACTGCCTGCAGTACATGGTGGCGGTGCCGCTGATCTTCGGCCATCTGGTGGCGGAGCATTATGAGGATGCCTTCCATGCCAACCACCCCAGCATCGACCGCCTGCGCGAGAAGATGGAGGTGGTGGAAGACCCGCGCTTCAGTCGCGAGTATCTGGAGCCGGACAAGCGTTCGATCGCCAACGCGCTGCAAGTGTTTTTCAAGGATGGCAGCAGCACTGACCAAGTGGTGGTGGAATACCCGATCGGGCACCGGCGGCGGCGCGGGGAGGGTATTGCGTTGCTGGAGGACAAGTTCAGGGCCAACCTGGCGACGCGCTTTGCCCGGCAGCGGTGTGAGCAGATTGTGGCTGTGTGCAAGGACCAGCAGCGGCTGGAAGAGATGGCGGTACACAGGTTCGTGGATTTGTTTGTGATTTAAGGTTGCCTGTACTGGCCCTATCGCCGGCAAGCCAGCTCCCACAGGTACTCCAAAGTTCTCAAGACCTGTGGAGTACCTGTGGGAGCTGGCTTGCCGGCGATAGGGCCAGTACAGACCGAAACAAAAAAGCCCCGGCATCGCTGCCGGGGCTTTCTTTACTGCCTGTAACTCAGCTTAAGCCTGAACCACCGGGATCTTGGCGTTGGCTGCCGCTTCGCGGAACTCGGC
The DNA here is from genome assembly GCF_000498395.2 of Pseudomonas putida S13.1.2. Taxonomy (NCBI): domain Bacteria; kingdom Pseudomonadati; phylum Pseudomonadota; class Gammaproteobacteria; order Pseudomonadales; family Pseudomonadaceae; genus Pseudomonas; species Pseudomonas putida. The sequence continues at coordinate 2,880,359 of NZ_CP010979.1, read as the reverse complement.
GATCTGGTCGAAGCTCAGGTAGCGGTAAACGTCGGCAGCCATGCTGTCGATGTCTTTCGCGTACTGCATGTACTCTTCGACGGTCGGCAGCTTGCCGATGATCGAAGCGACAGCAGCCAGTTCGGCCGATGCCAGGTACACGTTGGTGGCGTCGCCCAGACGGTTCGGGAAGTTACGGGTCGAGGTGGAGACCACGGTCGAACCGGTCTGCACACGTGCCTGGTTACCCATGCACAGCGAGCAGCCTGGCATTTCCATGCGCGCACCGGCTTTGCCGTAGATGCCGTAGTAGCCTTCTTCGGTCAGCTGGTGAGCATCCATCTTGGTTGGCGGAGCCAGCCACAGACGGGTCGGGATACCGCCCTTGACCTTGTCCAGCAGCTTGCCGGCAGCGCGGAAGTGACCGATGTTGGTCATGCACGAGCCGATGAACACTTCGTCGATCTTCTCGCCCTGTACCGAAGACAGCAGGCGGGCATCGTCCGGGTCGTTCGGCGCGCAGAGCACAGGCTCTTTGACGTCGGCCAGGTCGATTTCGATGATTTCAGCGTACTCGGCATCGGCGTCAGCCGACAGCAGCTCAGGCTTGGCCAGCCAGGCTTCCATGGCCTGGGCGCGACGCTCCAGGGTACGTGGGTCGCCGTAGCCTTCGCCGATCATCCAGCGCAGCAGGGTGATGTTGGACGTCAGGTACTCGGCAATGGCCTTTTCTGGCAGCTTGATGGTGCAACCGGCAGCGGAACGCTCGGCCGAGGCATCGGACAGCTCGAAAGCTTGCTCGACGGTCAGTTCGTCCAGGCCTTCGATTTCCAGGATGCGGCCGGAGAAGGCGTTTTTCTTGCCTTTCTTCTCGACGGTCAGCAGGCCCTTCTGGATGGCGTAGTAAGGGATGGCATGAACCAGGTCACGCAGGGTGATGCCGGGTTGCAGTTTGCCCTTGAAGCGCACCAGGATCGACTCTGGCATGTCCAGCGGCATGACGCCGGTGGCGGCGGCAAAGGCCACCAGGCCGGAACCGGCCGGGAACGAGATGCCGATCGGGAAGCGGGTGTGCGAGTCGCCACCGGTACCTACGGTGTCAGGCATCAGCATGCGGTTCAGCCAGCTGTGGATGATGCCGTCGCCTGGGCGCAGCGACACGCCGCCACGGGTGCGGATGAAGTCTGGCAGGGTGTGGTGTGTGGTGACGTCGATCGGCTTTGGATAGGCCGCGGTGTGGCAGAACGACTGCATCACCAGGTCAGCGGAGAAGCCCAGGCACGCCAGGTCTTTCAGCTCGTCGCGGGTCATCGGGCCAGTGGTGTCCTGGGAACCGACGGTGGTCATCTTCGGCTCGCAGTAGGCACCTGGGCGCACGCCCTGGCCTTCTGGCAGGCCACAGGCACGGCCGACCATTTTCTGCGCCAGGGTGAAGCCCTTGCCGGAGTCGGCAGGCTGCTCTGGTTTCTTGAACAGGTCGGAAGCACCCAGGCCCAGCTCGGCGCGGGCTTTTTCGGTCAGGCCACGGCCAACGATCAGCGGGATACGGCCGCCAGCGCGGACCTCGTCCAGCAGCACTTCGGTTTTCAGCTCGAAGTTGGTGACCAGCTCGTCGCTTTCGTGGCGGCGTACTTCACCTTTGTACGGGTAAACGTCGATGACGTCGCCCATGCCCAGGTTGGTGCAGTCGAATTCGATCGGCAGGGCGCCGGCGTCTTCCATGGTGTTGTAGAAGATCGGGGCGATCTTGGTGCCGAAGCAGAAGCCACCGGCGCGCTTGTTCGGCACGTACGGAATGTCGTCGCCGAAGAACCACAGTACCGAGTTGGTAGCGGATTTACGCGAGGAGCCGGTACCGACCACGTCACCAACATAGGCAACCGGGAAGCCCTTGGCCTTGACGGCTTCGATCTGTGCCAGCGGGCCGACCGAACCAGGCTGCTGCGGCTCGATGCCGTCACGGGCCATTTTCAGCATCGCCAGGGCGTGCAGCGGGATGTCAGGGCGCGACCAGGCGTCTGGAGCAGGCGACAGGTCGTCGGTGTTGGTTTCGCCTGGCACCTTGAACACGGTCAGGGTGTACTTCTCGGCGATGGCCGGGCGGGCGGTGAACCACTCGCCGGCAGCCCAGGAGTCCAGCACGGCCTTGGCGTGAGCGTTGCCGGCCTTGGCTTTTTCGGCCACGTCGTGGAAGGCATCGAACATCAGCAGGGTGTGCTTGAGCTGTTCGGCCGCGACGGCGCCCAGTTCGGCGTCATCCAGCAGTGCGACCAGCGTTTCGATGTTGTAGCCGCCCTGCATGGTGCCGAGCAGTTCGGTGGCATGCTTGCGGTCGATCAGTGGCGACTGGGTTTCGCCCTTGGCAACAGCAGAGAGGAAAGCAGCCTTGACGTAGGCAGCTTCGTCGACCCCTGGCGGTACGCGGTTGGTGATCAGGTCTACGAGGAAGGCTTCTTCGCCGGCCGGCGGGTTTTTCAGCAGCTCGACCAGGCCTGCAGTTTGTTCGGCGTTCAGCGGCTGGGGCACGATACCCAGGGCGGCACGCTCTTCGATGTGTTTGCGGTAGGCTTCAAGCACAGTTATTTCCCTCATCAGTGGTCCCTAAAGGGGGTCCGGGACGCTTATCCAGCATTCAATGCACCCATGCGCTGCCACGGCTTTGTGGGCCGCCCAGCCAGAGTCGCAAAGAATCCTTACAGAAGCTGCTTTCAAAGTTTTACGCCTGCAGAACGGGGAGCTGATGAGGGCTGGCACGGGCATGCGAGGGGTGCATGGCCCGGGCCAACGCCGTTCTACCGGATTAACTGTGCTCGTGACGCTTTGAAAACAGCTTCCAACGGACATTGTTGCCTTTGAAAAGGCCGGATGATTCTACGGCAAAAAAAGCCCGAAGGTAAGGCGCAGAAGATGACTTTAACGAGTGACCCTGGTTAGACAAAGGGCTAACATGGGCCGGTATTCCACCGCCAAGCTGTTGTTTTTCATGTCCAACAAGTCCATCAAAACCCCTTGCGTCGGCCTGTGCTCCACGGTGTACGGAGACACGGTGTGCCGTGGCTGCAAGCGTTTTCACCACGAAGTGATCAACTGGAACGGCTACGACGACGCGCAGAAACGTGCGGTGTGGCTGCGCCTGGAGCAGTTGCTGGTGCAGGTGATGATGGCCAAGCTGGAAGTGTTCGATAAAAGCCTGCTGCGCCAGCAACTGGAGCAGCGCTCCATCCGCTTTGTCGAGCAGCAGTCGGAATATTGCTGGGCTTACCAGCTGATTGCCCGCGGGGCGCGGATGATTCGTGACCTGGAGGCATATGGCATGGTGTTGCTGCCGGAGTTCCGTGACTGGGAACTGCCGCAATTGCGCGATGCCATCGATCGCGAGTTCTTCCTGCTTTCAGAAGCGCATTACCAGCGCTACATCGCCCCCAGCTTCCTGCGCGATGCCTTGGAGCAGGGGCAAGGCTGAAGCTTGTTGGTGATGCTGCCGGCCTCTTCGCGGGCTTGCCCGCTCCCACAGGATTATCACTGCTATTGAGGGCTGGGGAGTTCCTGTGGGAGCGGGCAAGCCCGCGAAGAGGCCGGTGAGGTGGCGAATCAGTCGCCGGTGTATTCGCAACCGCTGGTGCAGGTTTCGTGGATGCGCACTTTCGACAGTTCCGGCATCAGTGGCTTGACCTGGTCCCAGATCCACTTGGCGATCACTTCGCTGGTGGGGTTTTCAAGGCCTGGGATGTCGTTCAGGTAGTTGTGGTCCAGTTGCTCGTAGATCGGCTTGAAGATCGCCTTGACCTCGGCGAAGTCGCGGATCCAGCCAGTGTGCGGGTCGAGCGGGCCGGTCAGGTGCAGGCCGACCTTGAACGAGTGGCCGTGCAGGCGGCCGCATTTGTGCCCTTCAGGGACGTGGGGCAGGCGGTGGGCGGATTCGAATGTGAACTCTTTGAAAATTTCCACGCTGTCTTAACTCTGTGTGAATCAATATTGCGCGCAGTCTACCAGCATGGCCGTTACAAGGCTTGCAGGCGTTCATGCAGCCGCCCGGTGGCGACCAGCTCCAGCAACTCGTCGCCCAGGCGCTGGCTTTCAGCGATGGCTTTGTACCAATAGCGCTTGCGGCCGGGGGCATCACCCATGAAGCGCTTGAAGTCGTTGCGGTCGGGCAGCTTGCCGTAGGGCAGGGCGGCCAGGTACTGCGGCGAAGGGGTCATCAGCAGCACGTTCTGCAGGCGGGTGGCATCGCCCTTGCGCCAGGGCAAGGCTTTGTCGAACCAGCCCGGTACCACCTTGTCGGTGAAGTGCGGGTACAGCACCAGGTCGTCGCCGCGGTAGGGCAGGTCGAGGTGGTAGTCGAGCAGGCCGCCGTCGCGGTAGGTGCCGGCGCCCGCGCCGGGGATGTCTTTCACACCCTGCATGACCATGGGGATCGAACCCGAGGCGAGCAGGGCGTGGCGCAGGTTGGCCAGGTCCAGCGGCAGGTAGCGTGAGGGGAAGTCAGTCAGCGCGTCGAGCGGCGGCGCGGCGCGCCTGTCGTGCAGGATGATGCGCTCGAAGTGGCGCGCCAGGCGCGATCGGCCGAGCAGGTTGCTGGCCACCACCGAACCCAGGCCCAGGCCCAGGCGGCCGCGATGGTCATGGGCAAGCTGGCCATGGCTTTTCACTACCAGGATATTCAGGTGATAGTGCGGGTTGGCCAGCAGCTGGCCGTCGCGGCCCTGCAGCAGGTCGTCGAGCATGCGTTGGCAGCTGTGGCTGATTTCCGCCGGGGTGGCGCCCTTGGCGAAGTCCAGTTCGGTGTACAACTCGCCCAGGCGACGCAGACCCGCGATGGGGTCTTCGAGGCAGGCGCTGGCGAAGCGCCAGGCACCAATCGAAGCGCCAATCAGGGCGCGCTGGCGCGGCGCCGAAGGCAGCCACTCGCCGAACAGTGCGAGGTCCAGGCCCTGGATACCCAGCGGCTTCGGTCCACCGGCCGCACCTGGCAGCACCCCGACATCGGCCGCCTGCAGGCCGCGCTCGCGGATGAGCCGCAGGGCACGGTCACCGGCCTTGAAGGTGAGGGCAGGGTACTTGATGTGGATGGCGCTCATGGCGGATCTCTTGGGCTTGTAGGAGCAGCCTTGTGCTGCGAACGGGCCCGTACAGACTACACAACTGTTGTGCCTGCACGGGTCCTTTCGCAGCACAGGGCTGCTCCTGCAGGAGACCGGGTCTGGCTGACGGTGTAACTGCGCTATCATGGCGCCAGTTGTTTTCAGGTTGAATTAAGGACCGGTGGTTAGTCTTAACCCCGTAGACAACTTACACAGTTCTCAGGAGAGAAGAACGATGAAAACCTTGACTGCCCTGTTCGCCGCCGCCGCCCTCGCCCTGGGCGCCAATGCCGCTTTCGCCAAGGATGTACAGCCTGACGAAGTGGTCAAGCTGGCCAACGCCAAGACCATCAAGTCGCTGGACGAGCTTAAAGCCACCGCCGTGGCCAAGCACCCCGGCGCCACCGTCACCGACTCGGAGCTTGAAGACGAGTACGGTCGCTACATCTACAAGGTCGAGTTGCGCGACACCCAGAACGTCGAGTGGGACGTGGCGCTGGACGCCAAGACCGGTGAAGTGCTGAAGGATGAGCGGGACAACTGATGATCCACTTACCGCGGCCGGCGCGCTACCTCGCGCTGGCGCTGCTGGTCGTGTGCTCGCTGGCCGCTGCCCGCGACCTTGACCAGGACGAAGCCCTGAAGCTTCGTCAGAAGGGCGTCATCCTGCCGCTCGAGCAATTGCTGGAAACCGCCCTGGGGCGTCACCCCGGGGCGCGTCTGCTGGAAGCCGAGCTGGAAGAAGACGACGACCGCTACGAATATGAAGTCGAACTGCTGACGGTTGAAGGTGTGGTGCGCGAGATCAAGCTCGATGCCAGCACCGGCGCCCTGCTCAAAGACGAGGAAGACGACTGAATGCGCCTGTTGCTTGTCGAGGACAATGTACCGCTGGCCGACGAACTGACCGCCGGCCTGCAGCGCCAGGGCTATGCCGTGGACTGGCTGGCCGACGGCCGCGACGCGGTTTACCAGGGCCAGAGCGAACCCTACGACCTGATCATTCTCGACCTTGGCCTGCCGGGCTTGCCGGGCCTGGACGTGCTGGCCCAGTGGCGCGCGGCCGGCCTGGCCACGCCGGTGCTGATCCTCACCGCCCGTGGCTCGTGGGCCGAGCGCATCGAAGGGCTGAAGGCCGGCGCGGATGACTACCTGAGCAAACCGTTCCACCCGGAAGAGCTGCAATTGCGTATCCAGGCATTGTTGCGCCGTGCCCGGGGCCTGGCCAACCAGCCGAAACTGGAGGCAGCCGGGCTGCACCTGGATGAAAGCCGTCAGTGCGTGAGCCGTGATGGCATGGATGTGCAGCTGACCGCCGCCGAGTTCCGGCTGCTGCGTTACTTCATGCTGCACCCGCAGCAGATCCTGTCCAAGAGCCACTTGGCCGAGCACCTTTACGACGGTGAAACCGAGCGCGACTCCAACGTGCTGGAAGTGCACGTCAACCACCTGCGGCGCAAGCTGGGCCGTAGCGTGATCGAGACCCGTCGCGGGCAAGGGTACATTTATGCCGGGAGCGCCGAGTGAAGTCGATCCAGGCGCGCCTTAGCCTGGGCCTGGTGGCGGTGCTGGTGGTGGTCGGCGTGGTGCTGGCGCAACTGACCTTGTGGCTGTTCGAAGCTGGCCTGCAACGCTACCTGGAAAACGGCCTGCGCAAGGAAAGCGAGAACCTGCTGGTGGCGTTGGTGCGTGGGCCGTCCGGCATGCAGCTGGATGAGCGGCGTATTTCGGCTGCCTACCAACGGCCCTTTTCCGGTTACTACTTCCGCATCGATTTTGACAAAGGTACCTGGAGGTCTCGTTCGCTGTGGGACATGGACATGCCCAAACCATCGGCGCCCGGGCTTTCCGATAGCCATGAACTCGGCCCGGAAGGGCAGCAACTGCTGGCCCTGCGCGCCGACTACCGGCGCCTGGGTCAGGACATTTCGATCAGTGTGGCACAGGACTATTCGCCGGTGCGCGAAGGTTTCCGGCGCATGCAGCAGATCGGCCTGGGCATGGGTCTGGTGGCGTTGATCCTGGTGTTGGTGCTGCAGCGCATCACGGTTACCCGCTCGCTGCGCCCGCTTGAGCGGGCACGCCAGCAGATTGCCCAGCTGCAGCAGGGCCAACGCTCGCAGCTGGATGAGGAGGTGCCCAGTGAGTTGGCACCGCTGGTAGGGCAGATCAACCACTTGCTCAGCCATACCGAAGACAGCCTGCGCCGTTCGCGCAATGCCCTGGGTAACCTCGGGCATGCGCTCAAGACGCCGCTGGCGGTGCTATTGAGCCTGGCCTCCAGCGCGCGCCTGAAGGATCTGCCGGAGGTAAGCGCGCAGATGCGTGAGCAGCTTGAGCAGATTCAGCAACGGCTGGCGCGAGAGCTGAACCGTGCGCGGCTGGCAGGGGATGCGCTGCCGGGCGCGCAGTTCGATTGCGACGCCGAGCTACCGGGGTTGCTGAGCACCTTGGGCATGATTCACGGGGAGGGCTTGCTACTGGCCAGGGACGTGCCACCCGGGTTGCTGCTGCCGTGGGACCGCGAGGACTTCCTGGAGCTGCTGGGTAACCTCCTCGACAACGCCTGCAAATGGGCGGACAGCGAGGTGCGAATAAGCATTGCGCCGAATGCCGGGGGTTACCAGCTGTGGGTCGATGACGATGGCCCAGGCATCCCTGAGAACCAACGGCTGCAGGTGCTGGAGCGTGGCTCGCGGCTGGACGAGCAGGTGGACGGGCATGGGCTGGGGTTGGGCATCGTGCGCGATATCGTCGACGCCTGGGGCGGGCGTCTGGCCTTGGAACAGAGCCCGCTGGGCGGGTTGCGTGCGAGCATCGACCTGCCGCGCAAGGCTCGGTAATGCCGGGGCCGCTGTGCGGCCCATCGCGAAACAAGGCCGCTCCCACAGGTGTACCCAATCCGCCGAAGCCATGTCAGTACTGCAAAAAAATTGCAGTACAGCCGCAGTTTTTTGAATTAGCCCAATTTCCCTCCACCCGGCAAAATCCCCCTCACGAAACCCTGCGGTTTCCATCTCTCCACGGACGGAGCCCCTTGCGGTATTGCACGCGCAATACGAGGCCCAGGCCAGCTCGGCTGGGCTTTCTTTTTAATCAGAAAAAACCAAGATCCCGATTACTTAAATGTCTGCCTCGCGTTCCGAAAGCCGTCTGCAGCGCCTGTTGCCGGCGCCCCTGAATACCTCTCCAAAAGAATGGTTGCGTGCCGGAATCGGCGCGTTGCTCGGTTTGTTCCTGGCTGGCTGGCTGACCAGCATGGCCTATGGCCCCGGCATCGCCTTGCACCTGCTGGGCCCGCTGGCGGCCTCGGCAGTGCTGGTATTCGCCGTGCATTCCGGCCCATTGGCCCAACCTTGGCCGGTGCTGGGCAGCTACGCACTGGCGGGCGCGGTCGGCCTGGCCATGCGCCAAGGCTTCGGCCCGGAACTGTGGGTGGCGGCTGCGGCCTTGGGCATGTCGATCCTGGTCATGTGCCTGCTGCGCTGCCTGCACCCGCCAGGTGGCGGGGTGGCGGTGAGTGCAGTGCTGGCCGACTCAGGGCTGACCGCCATGGGTGACCACCTGCTTGAGCCAATTCTGCTCAATGCACTGATCCTGGTGAGCGTGGCGGTTATCTACAACCGCCTTACCGGGGTGCGCTACCCGAAAGGCGTAGCGCCGCGCAAAGATGTGCACCACACCCATGACCCACTGCCCAGTGAGCGGGTCGGCATCCGTGGCGAGGACCTGGACCAGGCTCTGGAAGAGCTGGGTGAGTTCGTCGATGTCACCCGTGACGAGCTGGAACGCATCATCCTCGCCACCGAGCAGCACGCCCTGCAGCGCAGCCTTGGCGGTATCACTGCGGCCTCGGTGATGTCGCGCGATGTGCAGTTCGCCACGCCTGACACCACGCTGGAGCAGGCCTGGAAAATGCTGACCAGCCATCACCTGAAAACCCTGCCGGTGCTGGAGCAGGGCAAGCTGGTGGGTATCGTCAGCCTCAGCGACCTGGTTGGCCCGGCGATGCAGCGTGGCCGCTTCAGCTGGCGCGGTCTGTTCGGCCGCAAGGCGGTGCGCATGGAGCAGGTGATGAGCCGGCGGGTGGTCAGTGTCAGCAGCCAACACCCGCTTGAGCGCCTGCTGCCGTTGCTGTGCGAGCAGGGCCTGCATTGCCTGCCGGTGCTCGATGCCGACCAGCTGGTGGGGGTGATTACCCAGACCGACCTGATCGCCGGCCTCAAGCGCCAGCTGCTCAGCAAAGCCGAGGCTTCATATAACCGGGTCCCAGCGTTGTGACCAGTCGCTGGCGCCGGCGGCTACCAGCCGGCGCAGGATGGCGAAGGCCTGTTGCAGGGCTTCGCTGTCGCGTTTGCGTGGGTACACCAGAAAGGTCGGGTAGGTGAATTCCGGCGCCTGCGGCACCCGTTCGAACACGCCGCTGTCCAGGTACGCCTGCACCACCCGCGTGCGGAAGTAACCGCTGCCGCCCTGGTCGAGAATAAACTGCAAGGCCAGTGGGCCCAGGTTGAAACTGAGCGCTGGGCGGGCGCAGTCGGGCAGGGCGGCATCGTGCTGGCGGCGAAAGGCCTCGCCCCAGTCGATGTAGATATAGGGCTCTGGCTGGTCGACCCGGCGCACGCGGATCAGCTTCTCTTCCATCAACTGTTCCACCTGCAGGCCCGGCCCGTAGGTCGGCTGGTACACCAGCGCGGCGTCCAGCAAACCCATTTCGACCTTGCGCAGCAGCGATTCGCCGTCGCTCACTTCGCTGCGGATGGCATGGCTGGGCAGTTCACGGTGCAGGGCACTGACCCAGTCGAGCATCATCGGGTTGCCCAGGCTCACTTCACCGCCCACATGCAGCACTTGCTGGCAGCCCTCGGGTAGCGGCAGGTCACGACGCGCCGCTTCCCAGGTTTGTACCAGCTGGTTGGCATAACTGACGAATGCCTCGCCATCGCTGGTCAGGCTGGCGCCGTTGCGGCTGCGCACGAACAGCTGGCAGCCCAGTTGCTGCTCCAGGCGCTGCACCCGGGCGGTAATTGCCGTTTGTGACACGAACAGGCGTTCGGCGGCGGCGACCAGGCTGCCGCAACGTACGATTTCCAGGAAGGTTCGGGCCTGTTCGATATCCATGGGCTGCTCGGTGGCTGAGGGTGGCCTATTCTAGGGGGTTTGCACCGATATGGGGCGTTTTTGCGTTGTCTGCAAATTTGCAGGTCGGTTGTGACTTTAGTCCCATGGCGGCGCGGGTGTAGCGGTCCATACTCAGGTTTCGCCCTTCAATAACAACAAGTACCGGGTTCCCTTCGATATGAGCTACCAGCACAGCTACGCCCATTCCATTTCCGACCCTGCCGCGTTCTGGGCGGAACAGGCCGAGCACCTGGCCTGGCACCGCAAGCCTGGCCTGACCCTGCAAGAAAACGCCGACGGTACCCACCGCTGGTTCGCCGATGGCCGCCTGAACAGTTGCTACCTGGCCCTCGATCACCAGATCGAGCAGGGCCGTGGCGAGCAGTTGGCGCTGATCTACGATTCGCCAGTCACCGGCGTGCAGCAGGCCTATACCTACAACCAGTTGCGCGACGAAGTGGCGCGCCTGGCCGGTTTGCTGCGCCAGCTAGGGGTGCAAAAGGGCGACGGGGTGATCATCTACATGCCCATGGTGCCGCAAGCGGCCATGGCCATGCTGGCCTGCGCGCGGATTGGCGCGGTGCATTCGGTGGTGTTCGGCGGCTTTGCCGCCAACGAGCTGGCCTTGCGCATCGATGACGCCCGGCCCACGCTGCTGCTGACGGCCTCCTGCGGGTTGGAATTCGACAAGGAGATCGCCTACAAACCGCTGGTGGACCGCGCCCTGCAACTGGCCCGGCACCAGCCGCGCAATGTGCTGGTGCTGCAACGGCCGCAGGTGCAGGCTGAACTGCAGTCAGGCCGCGACCTGGACTGGCAGGCAGCCCTGGCCGGCGCCCAGCCGGTGCCACCGGTGGAGCTGGATGCCGGCGACCCGCTGTACATCATGTACACCTCAGGCACCACCGGCAAACCCAAGGGCATCGTCCGGGAAAACGGCGGCAATGCTGTGGCGCTGTGCTATGCCATGCGCCATATCTACGGTATGCAGGCCGGCGACGTGTGGTGGGGCATTTCCGATGTCGGGTGGGTGGTCGGCCATTCATTGATCGTCTATGGGCCGCTGATGAGCGGCTGTACCACGGTGTTCTACGAAGGCAAGCCGATCCGCACCCCGGACGCCTCGGCCTACTGGCGGGTGGTGGAGCAATACAAGGTCAACGCGCTGTTCTGTGCGCCCACCGCCATGCGTGCCATCCGCAAGGAAGACCCGGAGGGCGAGTTGATCCGCCAGCACGACCTCAGCTCGCTGCGCCAGCTGTTCCTGGCAGGTGAGAAGCTCGATTCCAGCACGTATGAATGGCTGGAGCGGGTCACTGGCAAACCGGTGCACGACCACTGGTGGCAGACCGAGACCGGCTGGCCGGTCACCGCGCCCTGTGTGGGGCTGGAAGGCAGTGCGGCAAAGCCGGGCTCAAGCAACCGGGCGGTACCGGGCTACCACGTGCGTGTGGTGGATGACGAGGGGCACTTGCTGGGCCCCAACCACCAGGGCTCGATCGTCATCGCCTTGCCACTGCCACCCGGGTGCAGCCAGACCCTGTGGGGCGACCACGAGCGTTACGTACAGGCTTACCTGCGCACCTACCCGGGGTATTACCACACCGGCGACGGCGGCTTTCTGGACGATGACGGTTTTGTCTACATCATGGGGCGCACGGATGACGTGATCAACGTGTCCGGGCACCGGCTGTCCACCGGCGAAATGGAGGACCTGGTGGCCTGCCACCCGGCAGTGGCCGAGTGTGCGGTAATTGGCGTGCACGATGAAATCAAGGGGCAAGTGCCGTTGGCGCTGGTTGTGCTCAAGGACGGCGAGGGCATTGCCGAGGCGCAGTTGCTGGTGGACCTGGTGGGGAGCGTGCGCGAGGCGATTGGCCCGCTGGCCTGTTTCAACCGGGTTCGGCTGGTGAAGCGGTTGCCCAAGACCCGCTCGGGGAAAATCTTGCGCGCGGTGCTGCGCAAGATTGCCGATGGGCAGGACTATGTGCCGCCTTCGACCCTGGATGACCCGGCGGTGCTTGGGGAGATCGAAGCGGTGCTGGCGGATTTGCCCAGGGCGGGTTGATGCTTTGACCTTCCGGGCCTCATCGCCGGCAAGTCAGCTCCCACAGCTTCATCACAGGCCCTGAAGCCTCCGCCGTACCTGTAGGAGCTGGCTTGCCCGCGATGAGGCCGGTGCGGGCAATGCAGTTCTAGGGGGCTACCTGGTGCAGTTGCCCCAGCCGGCTGCGGGTACGCATCAGGTCGGCAAGCGGCCCGCCCAGGCTCTCTTCCAGCGGCCGTTTGCCAATCACTGTCACCTGTCGGTCCTGGTCATACAACACATCCACCAGGTTGACGAAGCGCTGCTGGGCCGCCAGCGAACACTCCGCCAGGTCATCCAGCCCATCGATGATCCATTCATCGTACTGCTGCGCCAGCGCCAGATAGTCGATCACCGCCGTGGCCTTTTCACACAAATCGTCAAAGCCAAGCACCACCCGCCGGCCATCGATGGCCTGTGCGCGCAGGGGGCGTTTGTTCACCTCAAGCATTACCGGCTGCTCGTGCGGCACGCCCAGCGCCTGGCGCTGGGCTGCCGTCCCTGGCCATACATAGTGGCCTTGGGTAAAACGCTGGTGCTCGCGGTTGGCCGGCAAGCTGCGGAAGTCGGTGTCGCCACCCACTTCCAGAACCTGCATGCGCCCGTTGATCAGGCGGATCACCGGCAGGAAGCGCTCGTGGTACAGCGGGTTGGGCAATAGCCCTTCGGGCGCATAGTTGGAGGTCACCAGCAGAAACACGCCGCGTGCGAACAGGGCGTTGAAGAGGCGGGTAAGCAGCATGGCATCGCCGATGTCATGCACGTGGAATTCGTCGAAGCACAGCACCTGGCAGCCACCCACCAGTTCGTCGAGGGTCGCCCCCAGCGCATCGTCCAGCGCCCGATGGCGGTGCATGCCCTGGTGGAGGCGGGCAAAGAAGTCATGAAAATGCAGGCGGCGCTTGGCCTCGACCGGCACCGCCTGGAAGAACCCATCCAGCAGCCAGCTCTTGCCGCGCCCCACCGAGCCGTACAGGTACAGGCTGCGCGGCTGGCCTTGTTCGAGCAGCGCCAGTTGTTCGGCCATGCTGTGGATCACCCGTCGCTGGTCATTACTCAGCTGGTAACCCCGGCTTCGGGCTTTGTCCTCGAACCAGTCGAGCAGTTCGCTCTGGTTGGCGGGCGCGCCGCGCAGGCGCTGGCCAAGCTGGCGCAGTGGGGCAGGGATCCAGGCAGACACAAGCAACGCTCCTTGGGCGATGGCAGGGCAGCGTGCAGCTTGCCCGAGGGCGGCCATTTTGACTAATACAGAAAGTGACCGGCAATGATCACTTCATGCGATAGGTCAGGCCGCACACCGGCATTTGCCTAGGCCTTGCGCTCCAGCTGGCGCTCGATCATGTACTTCACTGCCAGGCGGCGCTCCTTGAGGTGGCGCAGGTCTTCGTCGACGAAGTTGCCTGCCGAGATCGATTCGGCGGCCAGCACCTGGTTGTCGATGTCCATGTACTCATCCAGCAGCCGGTCCAGCGCCTTGTCCTGCTGGCGGCGTTGCTGGACGATTTCACGCGGGTAGTGCAGGTCCTGGTAGAGGTCGTGGGAGACAGGCATGAGGTCCTCCTTGGTCAATGCAATGGGCTTATCTGATTGGAAGGGAGGAATGCGATTGTGTTGAAGCGAAGCGGAGGGAAAGCGACGGATGGTCGCGGCCACAACGCTGAAATGACTAACCCGCTGTTTTTTGGCAATTTTTTTTCATCAGGGGGTTCACAGACCGAAAGTTTGTTGTTAAAGTGCCGCGCATTCCAAGACAACAACCCAGTTGTCACTCAGTTGGAATTGTCAGAGCAGCGAATGCTGCATCCGATACAGGGGCGTCGCCAAGCGGTAAGGCAGCAGGTTTTGATCCTGCCATGCGTTGGTTCGAATCCAGCCGCCCCTGCCATTTTCCAGATTCAAACGTATATGCCCGGTGCTTAGAAAGATAAGCGCTGGGTTTTGTCGTTTCCGTATTTTTAACCCCGCCACACGATTGCTGCAGGAGCGGCCTTGCCGGGCCGCTCCTGCAGTCGCGGGTTACCCGGCAATGCCCAGCATCTCGTTCAGCACCCTCGCCAGCTCATCCCCCTGCACTGGCTTCTGGATCACCACGCTGCCCGGCAACTCCAGCCCCTGTAACTCTGCATAGCCAGTCAGGAACACCACCGGCAGATGCGGGAACCCTTCGCGGGCCGCCAGCGCCAGTTGCGCGCCGTTGAATTCCGGCATGGCGAAGTCGGTAAGCAGCAGGTCGATCTCGTTGTCCAGCAACGCCAATGCCTGTTCGCCGCTGTGCGCCTGACGCACCTGGTAGCCATACTGGCGCAGCACGTCGCCCAGCATGTCACGCACCAGATGGTCATCATCCACCAGCAGCACCGTGCGGTTGCGGCCGCTTTCGCTCACCGACTGGCTGGGCATCGGTACCACCGGCTCGCTCACGGCCTGGTCCTTTACTGCGGGCAGGTACACCGCCACCTGGGTGCCGTGGCCAGGCGCGGTGTCGATGCGCACGCCTCCCCCGGACTGCTTGGCGAAGCCGAACACTTGGGCCAGGCCCAGGCCCGAGCCCTTGCCGATGTCCTTGGTGGTGAAGAACGGCTCGAACACCTTGGTCAGCACGTCTTCGCTCATGCCGCAGCCGGTATCGCGGATGCTCAGCATCACGTACTCGCCCGGGTCAGGGTCTTCCGGGCGTTGCGGGCGGCTATCGATGCGGGTGTTGCGGGTGGTCAGGGTCAGCTGGCCGCCGTCAGGCATGGCATCGCGGGCGTTGATCGCCAGGTTGAGGATGATCATCTCGGTCTGGGTGGGGTCGGTCAGTGCCTGCCACAGGGCCTGGTCCAGGTCCAGGCGCACTGAGACGTTGCCACCCAGGGTGCGGCGCAACAGCTCTTCCAGGCCGGCCAGGGTCTGGTTGAGGTTGAGCGCAACCGGCTCCAGGCGCTGGCGGCGCGAGAAGGCCAGCAGCTGCGACGTCAGCTTGGCGCCACGCTCGCCTGCTTCGCGGATGTGGGTGAGGCGCGTGCGCGCTTTGTCCAGGTCGGCCTTGGCCAGGTCGCGCTCAAGGAAACTGGCGCCGGTGAGGATCACCGTCAGCAGGTTGTTGAAGTCGTGGGCTACGCCAGCGGTCAGCTGACCGACGGCTTCGAGCCGCTGCATCTGCTGCAGCGCCGCCTCGATGCGCTCGCGTTCGTTGATCTGTTCGCGCAGGCGGGCGTTGGCTTCTGCCAGGCCCAGGGCGGCTTCGCGCTCGCTGGTGATGTCGCGTGCCACCACATACAGCAGGGTGTCTTCCGGCACCACCACCCACGATAGCCAGCGCTGCTGGCCGCCGGCATGCAGGATGCGGCCGACGAAACGTACACTGGTACGGCCATGGGCGAGGGCAGCCAGTTCGGTCAGCAGCAGTTCCTGGTCGGGCTCGGGCAGCAGGTGCAGCAACGACGTTTGGCTCAGGCGCTCGCGAGAGAAGCCCAGGCTGGCTTCCCAGGCGGGGTTGAGTGCGACTGGGGTCAGGTCCTTGTTCAGCACGGCCAGCAGGTCCTGCGACAGCTCCCAGGCACGGTCGCGTTCGCGGGTGCGGCGTTCGACCCTTTCCCCCAGCATCTCGTTTAGCTGACGCAGCGCCTGGGTGGCCAGGCGTTGCGTGTTGATGTCCTGCAGCACGCCGGAAAAACGCACGCACTGGCCATCGACGAACTGGCTCTGGCCGCTGCTGAGCAACCAGCGCGGTTCCAGGCCGTTGGGTGGCGCGATGCGAAATTCGACCCGGTAGCGGCCGCCGCTTTCCGGGCGCATGGCGTGTTCCACCGCCTCACGTACCAGTGGCAGGTCGTCGGGGTAGATACCGGCGTAAAACACTTCAAGGGTCATTTCGGTGCTGGCAGGCAGGCCGAACAGGGTCTTGCAGCGGTCATCCCAGAGCAGCAGACGCTCTTGCGGGCGCAGGTCCCAGGTGCCCATGCCGGCGGCGTCGATGGCAATCCGCGCACGTGCTTCGACATCGATCAGGGCCTCTTCGGCGCGGCGCCGGCGCTGGCGTTCCTGTACTTCGGTCAGTGCCCGGCGTACGGCCTTGGGCAGCAGTGGCAGGTTTTTCTTCAATACATAGTCGGTGGCGCCCAGGCGGATCATTTCCACCGCGTGCTCTTCGCCGTAGATGCCGGACAGGAAGATGAACGGAGTGTCCGGTGCCAGGCGCTGGGCGATGGCCAGCACCTCCGTGCCAGACGAACCCGGCAGCACGCAATCGCACAGGATCAGGTCGTAGCGGGCCTCACGCAGGGCATGTTCGACACCCACATGGTCGAACACCAGCTGTGACTGCACATGCAGCCCGCTGCGTTCCAGGCGCATGAGGGTAAGCTCGGCGTCCATCGAGCTGTCTTCGACCATCAGGAGGTTCAATGGTGTTTGCTGCATCGTTGCGGCGGCCTCAATTGCTACCGCGACGGTTCAGCCGCAGTGAGCCGGGTGGCGGTTCGTTAAGCACTGCCCAGAATACCCCGAGGTCGGAGATGGCGGCGACGAATTCCTTGAAATCCACCGGCTTGACCACGTAGGCGTTGACCCCAAGTTCATAGGCGCGCAACAGGTCGGGCTCCTCCCGCGAGGAGGTCAGCATCACCGTGGGGATACTGCGCAGTTCGGCAGTGGCGCGTACTTCCCTGAGCACTTCCAGGCCATCGACCTTGGGCAGTTTCAGGTCCAGTAGCAGCACGGCAGGGTTGCCGTCATCGCGTGCGGCATAGGCGTTGCGGCGTAGCAGGTAGTCAAGTGCGTCGGCGCCGTCGCGCAGCACGATGACCTCGTTGGCCAATTGGCTGCGCTCCAGGGCCAGCAGGGTCAGTTCCAGGTCCCGGGGGTTGTCTTCGACCAGCAGGATGGGTTTGAGCATGATGGTAGCGGTGCCTCAGGTAGCAGTATTTCGGGGGAGGGTGAAGTGGAAGCTTGCGCCCTGGTCGATCTGGCCTTCGGCCCAGACCCGGCCATCATGGCGCTCGATGATGCGGCGCACACTTGCCAGGCCAATCCCTGTGCCCTCGAAGTCTTCCATGCGGTGCAGGCGCTGGAATACGCCGAAGAGCTTGTTGGCATAGGCCATGTCGAAGCCCACGCCATTGTCGCGGATGCAGATCTCGGTTTCGCCAGGATGCTGTACGGCACTGATGCCGATGTGTGCCGGTGTACGGCCGCGTGTGTACTTGATGGCATTGGCGATCAGGTTGCGCAACGCCATGTTGATGAACGCCGGGTCGCCGATCACCTTGGGCAGCGGGGCGATGTCCCAAACGATTGCGCGGCCTTCGTAATCGGGGGCCAGCTCGCTGCGAATGGCTTCGACCAGAGCGTTCAGGTCGACGTCGGACAGGCGCAGGGCCGAGCGGCCCATCTGCGAGAAGTTGAGCAAGTTGTCGACCAGGGTGCCGGCAAAGTGCGCCGCTTCACCGATATGTTGCAGAAAGCGCTTGCCGCGTTCGCTCAGGCCCTGGCCTTCCATTTCGCCAAGCAGTTCGGTGTAGCCGGCGATGTGCCGCAGGGGGGCGCGCAGGTCATGGGAAACACTGTAGGAAAACGCTTCGAGTTCCTTGTTCGAGCGGCGCAAATCGCCGGCCAGCTGTGCCAGTTCTTCGGCTTTGCGCAGGACGATGCCAAGCACGGCGGTGCGCAGTTCCAGCACGCCCTCGATCACCAACGGGTCCCAAGGCTCGCTATAACCGCGCAGTTCTTCCTGCCAGCGTTCGAAACTGTGCCGCGGGTCGAGGTTGCCCTGCGGCCCGACCTGCTTGGTCGGCTGGCCCGCCCAGTTCACCGTGCGCACCTGCTCGGGCCGGAACCACAGCAGGTAGTGCGAGTGGATCTGCGAGATGGCTACCGCCAATACACCACCGGCATGGGTGGCCAGCTCGGGCAGGTCAATGATGTCGCGGCGCACGTTGTCGCTGTGGAACACCGTGTCTTCGCCGCGCTGGCCAAGCCAGTGCACCAGTGCAGTCACCTGGGCTTCAGGTGGGGTCTGGCCGATCAGGTCACAGCGTTCGGCCGAGATGACTGCGGCGCCCTGGGCACCGGCAAAGGCCAGCAACACCTGGGGCAGGTCGCGCAGGCCGTCACTGACGCTGTCGTGATCGGCCATCGACGAAATCATGCGCACGATGTGCTGGCGCAACGCTAGCAGCTTGCGCGTGCTGGCATGGGACTCGCGGGACTCGATCTGCAGCGACAGCACACTGGCCAGCAACTCGCAGGCCGTGCGGGTACGCAGGTCCACCGCGCGCGGCTGTTGGTGGTGGCACGACACCAACCCCCACAGCTCGCCGTCGACCACGATCGAGAGCGACATCGAGGCCAGCGTGCCCATGTTGCGCATGTACTGCAGGTGCACCGGCGAGACGCTGCGCAGCGCGGCGAAACTCATGTCCAGTGCCTTGCCGGTGCGCGGGTTGATGGCCGGCAGCAGGGGCGAGGGCTGGTAGTTGGCATCCTCGATAACGCGGATGCGGTTGACCCGGTACAGTTCGCGCGCCTGGCGCGGGATGTCTGCAGCCGGAAAGCACAGGCCCAGGTAACCGGGGTAGCCTGGGTCGGCCACCTCAGCCAGTACCTGGCCGTTGCCCTCGGCATCGAAACGGTATGCCTTGACCCGGCCAAAGCCGGTAATGCGCTTGAGCTGCACCACCGTTTGCTGCAGCAGGTCTTCAAGGCTGCTGGCCAATTGCAGGCTGCCGACAAAGTTGCGCACCAGCGGGTAATAGTCGCCTTGCCCGGCCAGCTCCGGCGACAGGCGAGGCGGTTCGAATTCAGCAATCAGTACTTCGTCGTGGCCGTGCACCAGCAAATGCAGCGGGTTGCCGTAGGGCGCACCTTGGCGCAAGCGCACGTCGCCGATGTGGAAGGGGAAGACTTCATCTTCGGGCAGCCGTGCAAGCTGCGCGTGCAGGTCAAAGCCATCGCGGACCAGATTGGCGAAGGGGCAACCGATCAGTTCACGGGCCGGCAAGCCCAACCAGTGTTCAACGTTTTCACTGGCCTGCAGCACGCACAGGTCGATGGGGTCCAGCACCAGTAGAAAACCGTGGGGCTGGATGCTGCTCGGCACGTGGATCGGTTCCCGGGCACAGCGCTCCATGGCTTCTGCCAGCGTGGTGTCTGCAGTCATCAATGAAAACGCTCCTGTCATGTCCGTCCATGTATGGCCCAGGTGCCTGGCGCTGGAGGAACGTGGTTCACCCTACCAGAAACCAGGCACATTTACCGGCCCTCGGCCATTGGAGACACGGGGGTGGCCTAGGGTTCTGCGCTGTTCCGGCTTTTTTTTTTACGGGGCGCTATCGCTTTATCGCTAATACCAAAAAATGGCTTGATGCCACCACCGTTGCGCTGCCTCGCTGCTACGCTCTGTTCAGGACGTTTCAACAAGGATAACAAGGTGACGGAGCGCTTAATGGCCGCGTTGTTGGGCCTGTTGTTCAGCGGCAGTACCGTGGCAGCGGATTTTCTCGTGGAAGTGCGTGTGCTGGTGCAGCGTGGCTGCATGCTGGTCAACCAGACCCGCGATGCGGGAGCCCAGGCCCTCGGACGCATTGACCTGGGCACGGCGGCACGCCTGGACGGCCCCGGCGCGCCGCTCAGCGGCGTTCTGCTTAGCCAGCGCCCGCCGCGCCTTGAGTGCAACCCGGACACCCCTTATCAGGTGCGCGTCGATGGCGGCCAGCATGGCGGCGTCGGCGAGCTGCGCTACCTGGCCAGCGATGACCGCACGGCTCGGCCCATCCCTTATCGTTTGTACCGCGACGCTGCCTGGCGCGAGCCTCTGGCGGTAGGGGTCGCCCAGTCGGCAAGGGTGCCGAGCAGCGGCTCGGTCGAGCTGCCGTTGTACGCACGCATCGACAAACTGGCCTGGGTGCCGAACGCAGGGGTTTACGCCGACCTGCTGAAAGTCACGGTCACCTGGTAGGGACGCCACCATGCACAAGGACGCCACGCCATGAACCGCACTTCGATCCTGTTGCTCACCCTTGGCCCGTTGCTGGTGCCCGGTGGCGTGGCGCATGGCAGCACCACCGGTTTCATCCAGGCGCGGTTGGTGATCAGTGCAGCCTGCCAGATCAGCAGCAACGACACGCAACCGGCTGTACTGGGCAACCCGGGGCTGCTGGACTTTGGCGAGCGCGGGCCTAACTGGGACCAGCCGCTGCGCAGCCGGGTTGACGAGGCGGGCGGCGCGGGCACCCTGCAGATCAGTTGCACGCCCGAAGTACGGGCCTTCAATGTACGGATCAATGGCGGCCTGAATGGCGACGACGGCGTGCGCCGGCTGAGCAACGGCCGAGAGCTGATCCCTTATCAACTGGCGGTCGACCCGGGCGGCAACAGCCGCTACGTCATCGGCCAGGCGCGTGCCTTCACCATCAACAGCACCCAGCAAGTACCGATTCCCATTTACGGTGTGGTGGTGGCGCAACCTCGCGCACTGCCGGCCGGGCTGTACCGCGACACCCTCAGAGTGACCCTGGACTGGTAACCACGCAAGGAGACTCCGATGCGAACGAACCTTTCATGCTGCATGCTCGCAGGCCTGGGCCTGGCCCTGGCTTCCCAGGCCCAGGCCGCCACGGTGACCGGCAGCATCAACTCGACCCTGACGCTGATCTCGGCGTGCCAGGTAAATGGTACCTCGGGCACGTCGGGGCTCAATTTCGGTGCCTTGAACTTCGGTACCCAGGATGCCTTGTTCGTCACCGCCAATGCCCAGGTGCTGGGAGGCGGGGGGGGTGCGATGAGCATCCTGTGCTCGGCGGGTACGGTGCCTGTGGTCAAAGTGCGCGCAGGCCTGCATGACGGCCAGTCGAGCGGTGGCACCCGTGCGCTTGCCGATGGGGCCGGCAACTTTGTGCCGTATGACCTGTACACCGACACCGGACGTACGACGCTGCTGGCCATCGACGGCACCATCACCCTGCCGACCAGCACTGGCGTGGCCCAGACCGTCAACCTTTACGGCAAGGCCGTGGGCAAGGCGGGGCTGCCCGCAGGGGTCTACAGCGACACGATCTCGGTCGAACTGTCGTTCTGACCCATGCGCGGCTGGCTGGCAGGTGGCCTGAGCGGAGTCGGCTTGCTGTTGGCTGCCCCGTTGGGGGCGGTGACCACCAGTACCTTTACGGTGACGGCGCAGGTTGTTGCCGGGTGCCTGGTGATGGGCGGTGTGACCAGTTACGGGACGCTGAATTATGGCTCGCAGTCGGCACTTTCCACGGGGTTGCTCAGCACCTCGCTGGGTGGCTCTACAGTGACCTTCCAGTGCACGCCGGGCGTAGCCATGAGCATGAGCCTGGACGGCGGGCAGAACAGTGCCAGTGGCACACGCAACCTGAAGCGAACGAGCGGCACGCAAGTGCTGGCCTACCAGTTGTACCGGGACGCGGCCTACACCCAGAGCCTGGGAATCGGCCAGAGCGTGGCCGTGAGCTATTCCGACCCGACGGCGATCAAGCTGCCGGTGTACGGGCGGGTCCAGCTGACTGGCGTGCTGCCGGCAGGGACCTACACCGATGTGGTGCAAGTGACGGTGACCTGGTAAACGCCAGCGCCACCAACGACAAGTGTCTAAGGAGAGCTGCATGCGGGCAGGCGCGAAGTGGGCGCGTGGATTGATCGGATTGTTGTGGCTGGCGAGCCTGCCGGCCGGGGCGGCCACCTCGGTGCTGATCTGGCCGATCGACCCGGTACTGGAGGCCGACCAGAAGGCCGGTGCACTGTGGTTGGAAAACCGTGGCACTGCGCCGGCCAATTTGCAGGTACGGGTATTCGCCTGGCGCCAGGGTGATTACCAGGAGCAGTTCCAGGCGCAGCGCGAGATCATCGGCAGCCCGCCGGTCGCCAACATTGCCCCCGGGCAGAAGCAGCTGATCCGCCTGACCCGTACCGGCCCTTCACCTGCCGGTCAGGAACAGGCCTACCGCATCATCATCGACGAGATCCCGCCCGCCATCCCGGTCGACAAGGCCGAGCCCGGTACTACTGCGGCCATTCGTTTGCAGATGCGCTATTCGGTGCCGCTGTTCGTCTATGGCGAGGGGCTGTTGGGCAAGGCCGACCCTGAAGGCAAAGGCAATGCCGAAGGCGTGGGCAAGCCCCAGCTCAGTTGGCGGCCGGTGACGGTGCAGGGCAAACCCTACGTTGAACTGCGCAACACAGGCCCCGTGCATGCGCGGCTGACCGATGTGGTGGTGCAGCAAGGCAGCCAGAGCAAACCCCTGGCTGAAGGCCTGCTGGGTTATGTGCTGCCGGGCGCCAGCATGCGCTGGCCTGCCCCCGTGGCGTCTACCAGCGGCAGCGTATTGAAGGGCAGGGTCAATGGCCAGAGCGCGGCGGACGCTATCCGCCAGGGCCAATGAGTCAACGACTGAATGCAGTGCAGGGGCCAGGGAGGACCCAGCAATGGTTGGAAACCGTGTGTGAAATGGCTCTCGGCGACGACGCGCCGCTGGTGCCTGGGGCTGGTCATGGTCAGCCCTGGGCTGGCGCTGGCCGACAACCTGCCCCCGCCGCCCACGGAGATGTCCGCCATCGCCGACGCTACCCTGTACCTCGACCTGGTGGTGAACCAGATGCCAAGGGCTGAGCTGGTGCCGGTGCAGCAGCGGGCCGGGCAGTTGTACCTGGGCAGCGACGTACTGCGGGCAGCCGGTATTTCCTTGCCGGGCAACCCCCAAGGCGAGGTGGCGCTGGACAGCATCGCGGGGCTGCACACCGACTACGACAGCCAGAACCAGCGCCTGCTGCTACAGGTGCCGCCGGCCTGGTTGCCCGACCAGCAAGTGGGTGATCGCAACCTGTACCCGGCCAGCGACGCGCGCAGCAGTTTCGGCGCCTTGTTCAACTACGACCTGTATCTGAACGACACCGATGAAGGCGGCACCTACCTGGCAGCCTGGAACGAGCTGCGCCTGTTCGACAGTTGGGGAACCTTCTCCAGTACCGGGCAATGGCGCCAGTCATTCAATGGCGCACAGGCGGACGATACGCGCCAAGGCTTCATGCGTTACGACACTACCTGGCGCTTTACTGACGAACAGCGCCTGCTGACCTACGAAGCCGGTGACTTCGTGACCGGCGCCTTGCCCTGGAGCAGTTCGGTGCGGGTGGGCGGCGTGCAGCTGTCGCGCGACTTCGCTGCGCGCCCCGATCTGGTCACCTACCCATTGCCGGCGTTCGCAGGCGAAGCAGCGGTGCCGACGTCGCTCGACCTGTTCATAAACGGTTTCAAGTCCAGCACCACCGAGCTGCAGCCAGGCCCGTACACCCTGACCAACGTGCCGTTCATCAACGGTGCCGGGGAGGCGGTGGTGGTCACCACGGACGCCCTAGGCCGGCAGGTGTCGACCACCTTACCGTTCTATGTCACCAGCAGCCTGCTGCAAAAGGGCCTGTCGGACTACTCGGTGGCCGCCGGTAGCCTGCGCCGTGATTACGCGGTGCGCGACTTCAGCTATGGGCCGGGTGTGGCCTCGGGCAGCCTGCGCTATGGGCTCAGCGACACCTTCACCCTGGAAACCCACGCCGAAACTGCCGAGTCGCTGATGCTTGGTGGTTTGGGCGGCAACATGCGCCTGGGCAACTTCGGCGTGCTCAACGCGGCCTTGGCGCAAAGCCGGTTCGACGGTGACAAGGGCCACCAGGTTGCCTTGGGCTACCAATACAACAGCCAGCGTTTCGGCTTCAGTTACCAGCGCCTGCAACGCCACGGCGACTACGCCGACCTGACCCGGGTGGACTCCCCGGACATGCAACTGAGCAAAAGCAGCGAACAGGTCACCCTCAGCCTCAACCTGAACGAGTACGGCAGCGTGGGCGCCGGTTACTTCGACGTGCGAGCTGGTGATGGCACGCGCACCCGGCTGATCAACCTGAGCTACAGCAGGCCGCTGTGGGGTGGCAGCAGTATGTACCTGTCAGCCAACCGCGAGGTCGGCGACAGCCAGTGGGCCGTGCAGGCGCAACTGGTGATCCCGTTCGACCTGCACGGCACCCTGGCCCTCGGCATGGAACGCAGCAACGAAGGCGAAAGCCTGCAGCGAGTCAACTACAGCCGCGCGGTGCCGGTAGGTGGCGGTGTCGGTTACAACCTGGGTTACGCCGCAGGCAGCGACCGTGATGCCTACCGGCAGGCCGACGTCACCTGGCGCTTGCAGTCGGTACAGTTGCAGGCGGGTGTGTATGGCAGCAGCGGCGAGATGACCCGCTGGGCCGATGCGAGTGGCTCGCTGGTGTGGATGGATGCCGGGCTGTTTGCCGCCAACCGCATCGACGATGCCTTCGTGGTGGTCAGTACCGGCGGTTACGCCGATGTGCCAGTACGCTACGAAAACCAGGAAGTCGGGCGCACCGATGCCGGGGGCCACCTGCTGGTGCCGTACAGCAGTGGTTACTACCGCGGCAAGTACGAGATCGACCCCATGGACCTGCCACCGGACATCCTTGCAGCGGAGGTGGAGCAGCGTGTGGCCGTGCGCCGGGGTAGCGGCTACTTGCTGGAGTTCCCGCTCAAACGCGTCATGGCGGCCAGCATCGAGCTGGTGGATGGCAGCCAGCAAGTGCTCAAGCTGGGCAGCCGTGTCACCCATGAAGAAAGTGGCAGCCAGGCAGTGGTGGGCTGGGATGGCCTGGTGTATCTGGAAAACCTGGCGGCGCACAACCGCCTGCAGGTGGAGCTGGAAGGTGGTGGGCATTGCGAGGCGGTGTTCGATCTGCCTGAGGTACAAGGCTCGATCCCCTTGGTCGGCCCCCTGGTGTGCAAATGAAGGCCTGCAGGGGCAGGGTGTGGGCGTATGCCTTGCTGCTGTGTGCGGGCCCGGCCTGGGCCAAGTGCACATCGGTAGCGACTTCGGCAGCGGCATTCGGCTCGCTCAACTCGACCCAGGTACGTACCGCGGTACAGACGGCTTCCAGTGCCAATTCGGGCCTGCAGTGCAACGGTTCGGTGCTTAGTGTGCTGAGCAGTACCGATTCCTTCGTGGTGAAGATCACCTCGGCCACCAGCGGCCTGGTAGGGCCCACCGGAGATGTCATCCCCTACACGCTGTACGCCGACGCCACCACCACCTATCCGATCACGCGGGGTACCGGCTTCGAGTTCAGGACCACCGGCATCCTCGACTTGCTGGGGTTGCTCAACGGTACACCCAAAGCCGTGCCGATCTACATGCGCACTCAGATCAACGCCAACGTTGCGGCGGGGCTCTACCAGGAAACCCTCAATGTCGAGTGGACCTGGAAGTACTGCGATGGGATTGGGTTAGGCGGCATCTGTATCGGGACTGACCAAGGCACTGGTACCAAGCCTTTGACGGTGAGCATGACGGTGACCAATGATTGCCAGATCACCACACCCAATATCAGCTTCGCCAGTGCGCCTGTGGTGGCAGGGTTTGGCACGGTGAGCCAGGGCATAAATGTTGCGTGCACCAAGGGCAGCAACTACACGGTGGGGCTGGATGACGGGCAGAACGTGGCCAGCGGACGGCGACGGATGAAGTCGTCGGCCAACAACTACCTCGCTTATGACATTTTCAAGAGCGCAGGGGCGGTGCGTTGGGGGTCAACGGGGGCTGCCAGGCGTTCCAGCACGGATGCCGACGTAAACCCCGGTGCGGGTACCGGCACGGGTAGCCAGGTGTTCAACTACAACGCCAAGGTCTATACCGACCAGGCTACGCCGCCGGCGGCAACTTATTCCGACAGTGTGATACTGGATGTGCAGTTTTAACTGAACTTCATGCCTGCCACGGTCCCCTGTAGGAGCGGCCTTGTGTCGCGATGGGCTGCGCAGCAGCCCCAGCAATATGTGCTGGGTTTGCGATCGTGGGGCCGCTACGCAGCCCATCGCGACACAAGGCCGCTCCTACAAGGGCCGGGTGAGGCAAGGCTCAGCGCAAATCGTCCGCCATTTTTGACAGGGTCTCCAGCACCGCCCCCGCCAGAGCCTTCGAACGTGCACCCGACCACCCGGTTACCGGATTGGGCGCGTCGTCATGGTCCTTGAACGGCATCTCCAGCGTCAGCGACAGGCAGTCATGGGCCATGCCCACGGCATTGCAGGCCAACGTCGTATTCGCCTGCCCGGGCTCGTCACGGGTATAGCCGTGCACGGTCTGGAAGTCGCGGGTCACACTGCACAAAGTGCTGCGGAACTGCTCTTCCAGTTTTGCCAGCCGTGGCGTGTAACCCGGGTTGCCCTCGCAGGCGGCGGTAAACACGTGCGGAATCTCTTCGTCACCATGCACATCGACGAAGGCATCCACGCCGTATTGCTTCATCTGCGCCTGGGCGAAGAATACTTCCGGGGTCAGCTCGACGCTGGCGTCCTGCCAGGCACGGTTGAGGTCCTTGCCCTTGAAGTTGGTGCGCAGATGGCCGAGGAACGCGCCGTCGGGGTTCATGTTGGGGATCAGGTACAGGTCGGCCTTGGCCAGCAAGCCCTGGATCATTGTGTCGTTGGCTTGCAGGCGGTCGATGACGCCTTCCATGAACCATTCGGCCATGTGTTCGCCCGGGTGTTGCTGGGCAATCAGCCACAGCTTGCGCTTGCCAGCCGCGCCATCGCCGGCTCGCAGCAGGGGAATGTCGCGGCCCTGAACACTGCGACCACTGGCCAGCAGCTCGACCCCAGGTATTTGCCGAGCACGTTCGATCAGCTGGTTGTGGCGGGCGCGCGAGTAGGGCTCGAAGTAGGCGAACCAGATCTGGTCCTGTTCAGCCGTTACCTCGAACGACAGCGCTGAACCGTCAAACTGGCTGGGCACACGGAACCAGCTTTGCTGGTCGTAGCTGGCCACAGCGTTGTAGCCGCTCCAGGCGTTCTTGTACGAAGAGCCCGAGGCATTGTCGAGGCTGAAGCGATGGACCTGCCCCGGCGTCAGCCCGCTGACCTTGAAGTGGAACCACTGGTAGTGGCCGCTGTGGGTGTCCGGGCGGATGGCCAGGTGAACCTGGGCCGGGTTGCTGGCATCCAGCACCTGAATGTTGCCGGAATCGAATGCGCAGTCGATCTGCAGGGGGGACAGCGTCACGGTCATGTGCCGGGCTCCTTTGCGGGCATTGTTGTAGGGGTACTGTACACGGCTTGGCAGGGTAGCTGCCTCTTTAACGCGGTTGTCATGCGGCCATGGCAGCATCCGGGCCCCCCTTCGCGCAGGTGAAACCACAGTGCATTCCGGCATGACCCGCAAGCCCTGCATGCTTCGCTCCTGCGACATGCGCAGCGATGACTTTGGTGCTTTGTTCACCCAGATGTTCGGTAGCCTGTATGCCGACATGCCGCCGCTGGCCCAGGGCATCAGCATTGGCGGCGTATACGGGCGCTTTGAAGGCATGAGCGTGCGACGCATGCAGTATGGCGGCGATTTCAGCATCACCCTGCCCACGCCACAGGATGAGATCACCTTCGTGCTGCCCACCGCTGGCAAGATCATTTTCGACCACCGTGGCGAATCGATTGGTGGTGCTCAGGTGGGGCTGGCGGTCGACAAACGCGACATTCGCACGGTGCGTTTTGCCGAAAACCATGCCCAGTGCGGCATGTCGATCCGCCGCGGGTTGTTTGCCGAGCGCCTGTCCCTGTTGTTGGGCCAGCCCTTGGCGGCACCGGTGTGTTTTGCACCGGTGGTTGACCTGGCGTTGCCGGTGTTCCAGGGCATACGTGCGTTGCTGGAAATGGCCACCGGTACGCAGTTCGACCAGCTGACCAATACTGGCATGCTGATGCCGATTCGCCTGCAGGAAATGGTGGTGGATGCAGTGCTTGAGGCCTGGCCCCACACTTATAGCGATGCACTGCGCAGCCCGGCACCTGCGTTGGCGCCGCGCCATGTGAAACTGGCGATGGCCTACCTGCACGAGCACCCGGCGCGCTTGGTCAGTGGCACCGAGCTGGCGGGGTTGGCCAATGTCAGCCTGCGCGCCTTGCAGGATGGCTTTCGCCGTTTTGCCGGGACCTCGATTGTCGGGTATCAACGGCAGGTGCGGCTGGAAAGTGCGCGCCAGGTGCTGGCGCGCGGGGAGGGCGGGTCGGTGGCCGAAGTGGCCTTGCGCCATGGGTTCAGCAATGCGGGGCGTTTTGCCCGGCACTTCCAGCAGGCGTTCGGAGTAAGCCCGTCTGAAGTACGGCGCAGTGGTTAGCGCTGCCGGGCACCGGCTTTGCCGGTGTTCGCGGGTGAACCCGCTCCCACAAGGTTCACTGCAGCCTTCAAAAATGCTGGAGTGCCTGTGGGGGCAGGCTTGATCACGGTCTGCAAGGCCCGCGCCGTCCTTGTGGGAGCGGGTTCACCCGCGAACACCGGCGCAGCCGGTGCCAGCGGTTTCAGGATCAGAACGCGTAGCTGGCCTTGAGGCTGCCACTCACCCCGTGGCTGTCACCACCGCCCATCGCCGCCACTTCGCCGCCGACACTCAATGCACCCAGGTTGGCCATCAGGCTCACCCCGCCAGTGAACTGATCGCGGTTGTCGAATGCCGCACGTTGCTCGACATCCAGCCCCAGCAGATGCCCCTGGCTGTCCACCTGCTGATCACCCAAGGCATGCTCGTAACCCACTTCCACCCCTGGCACCACCTGCCAGCTGCCTGCTGGAATTGGCGCGAACGACGCCTTGAGGTTGGCCACTGCACTGCGGCGGGTTGCTTTGAGGTCGTCCACTTGCAGGGCCAGTTCGCTGCCTTTCTCGGTGAAGCCGTTCAGGTCGACGTGGCTGACACGCACGCCAAGGCTCGGTTCCAGCACCACGCCATGGGTGGGCAAGCGATAACCCAACGCCAGGCTGGCGCCCGCCAAGGTGCCGTGGCTGTCACCCTTGACCGTGCCCAGGCCACCACCCAGTTCGCGCTTGCTGGCGTAGTCTAGCCAGCCGGCATTGATGTCGGCGTCAAAGAACAGCCCCTGCTCCAGGCCTCCGGGGGCAACCCGTGCGCCCAGGCTCAGGAAGGTCAGGTCGGTGTCGGCCTCGCCACCGGCACCGCCCACATTGCCGCGGCTGTAGCCAAAACCGGCATGGCCGCTGAGCTGCCCGGAAAAGCGCTGGGTCACGCCCACCATAACCCCCTGGCTATGCGCGTTGCTGCTGGCCGCATGGGCTGAGCTGTCAGTGCCCAGGTAGCCGGCCAGCGCCGTGCTCCAAAGGCGCGCCTGGCCGACCTTGAGGTTGCTGGCGTCGGCAAAGGGCGAAGCCGCACGCTCGACCATGGCGCCCTGGCGCAGCAGGTAGCTGGCGGCATCCGCGTGCACCTGGCCGCCAACGGTCGAGGTCACGCCGCCCAAGGTGCCGGCATCGATAGCCGATTGCAGGTAGTAGTTGTAGGCGCTGTAGCTGCCCGACAGCGAAGTGTCCTGCAGCTCGCGCAACAGTTGCGCGCCTGCGGCAGCGTTGCCCATCAGGCCAGCCTCGCCGGGCAGGGAGCCATAGCGCACCATCTTGCCGCGCAACACGTAGATCGTTTCCTGGCTCAGGCCCAGGCCCTGCTTGAGGTAGTTGTCCATGTTGCCGTAGTCGGCGCTGATTTCATCGAGGCCAGCCTGCAGGTAGCTGGCTTCGACCCCCAGTAACGGCGCATAGACTTCGGCCATGCTCGTCGGCATTGCCGCCAGCGTGGCAGCCACACGGGCGGCGGTGTAGTCGTTGGTGGCCAGGTAGTTGCTCATGAGGGTGGCCTCGTCCACCCCGGCGATGCTCAGCAGCACCGCTGCCGTCCAGCCGGTGCGGTCCTTGCCCGCAGTGCAATGGAACAGCGCGGCGCCATCGGCAGCGGCCAGTTCGTTGAACAGCACGGCAAACTGGCCACGCATGCCGGCGTCATTGACGAAGGCGCGGTTGGTTTCCTGCATCATCGCCCGCGCCTGTTCTGCGCTGCTGAAGGAAATGTTGGTGATGTTGGAGCCTGATGTGGTGCTGCCAATGATGTCGATATTGGTGTAGCTGGCGCCGTCCGGCAGCGTATCGGGCGTGCTGGCGATTTCGCTTGGGGTGCGCAGGTCGTACACATCGCTGATACCCAGGCCATTGAGGGTGGCCAGGTCGGCGGCGGTCGGGGTAAGGGCATTGGCGCGGTAGAACACGCCGGCCCGCATTATGCCGTCATGGCTGGTGGTGTAGGCACTGGTAGTGCCGGCGATGTCGCGGAAATTGTCCATGCCGGCCAGGCGCGGGGTGTCGAGCGCTTCGGCGGCATGGGCGGTACAAATGGCAAGGGAGAGCAGGGACAGGGAGCAGAGCACACGTTGCAGCACGGATCAGGCCTCGGGCAGTGGGTTGGGCTGCCTACTGTCCAAGGTCAAGATGAAACTGAATGTTACAAGTTGCGGGAGCGGGTGAAAGGGTGCGCGATCTGTCTTTCTCGTGCGCGTTTTGTCTGCCCGGCGCCGTTAGTACCTGTGACAGCGGGAGCGCTGCCTTTGCCAGGCAGACATAACTACCGCCCTGGGGTTGCACCATGGGTTGTGATGGTGCCTTTCCCGAAAGGAGAGGCCCAGGATGCCCACCCCCGCAGGTTCCATCGACACCTTTATCGCCAGCCAGTTGCCCGCATGGCTGGCCAGCGCCTCAGCTACCCGCCTGGTCGAGCTGCATGACTGTTTGCGCGAGCAACAGGCTGTGCAGCAACAAGTGAAGGCATTGTTTGACGGCTTGGTGCCTCTGGATGCCTTTGCTGCACCCTTGCTGCAGAGCGCGCTTGCCGAGCGGCTTGTGCATTTACAGGATGTGCGCAAGGCCATGCTGAAAATACACGTCATCGAGCGTTATCCCGGCTCCCGCCCGGAAGCACCGCCGGGTGTTCGCGAGCGCACGCTGCAGCACAGCTTGCTGGCCGCTGCACTGCACAATTTCAGCCATGGCGAAACCCGTCCGCCTGGCCTGTCAGATCAATCGAAGCTGATGGATGCTCAAGGCAACGTTCTGCCCATGACCGGCAGAGCCTTTGCCGGGCTCTGCCGCACGCTGGACCTTGGCGGGCAGTACCAGGCCTACCTGAAAGCGCAGTTGACCGCGCCGGGGGAGGCGGGGCAACGAGTGGCGATGCTGCTTGAGCAAGGCCAGCGCCATGCGTTTGAGGCTGCGTTGCGTATTGCCGCCCTCAAGGGTGAAATAGATGAGACCGCGCGGGTGCAATGCCTGGCGGCGGCCAGCATTGAGCAAGCAGCGGCAACGCCGGCACGCCCGAACGCATTGCGCGTGTTTGGCAAGCGTGTACGTGGCGCCGTGGCCTTCGAGCTGCTCCACGAGGGCCGAGTGCAGGGCGTATTGTGCTGGTTACCTGACGACCCGCATGGAGCAATGACTTGGCATGCGTCCTGGGATGCACTGTTTCAGACCCTGGGCAGGCGGTTTCGATTGCCTGGCTACCGTGAGTATTTCCAGCGGTTTATCAGCGAGCGTGACCGTGAGCGCTACACGCCGGCACTGAACCGTGCCGTGTCACAAGGAGGGACGCTTGCCCCGGTGGTGCTGGACGGGCGCCACGAGGCAATCCGCGAGCCGGTGTTTCAGCACTTGCGCAAGCTCCAGCTCGACGCCCTGTTTGACGATGCCCGGGTGTTGGCTGTGCCTACTGCCGTTCAAGACAGTGCCGAGCGTGATCGGCGGCTGCACTTTTACGCAAGTGCCGGTCTCGACCTGTTAGGGCTGGCGAGCTTTTATCTGCCGGCTCTGGGCCTGCCACTGCTGGGCATTGCCGCCCTACAGGTGGTGGAGGATGTCTATGAGGGCTACCAGGACTGGCAGTTGGGTGACCGGCAAGGCGCGCTGGAACATGCCTTCAGTGTGGCTGTGAATGTGGCACAAACAGCTGTGGCTGCCGGGGCGGGGGCGGCGTCGGAGCGCCTGTTGCGCCGCGCTCCGTTCGTCGACGCGCTAGCGCCTGTGCGAACTGCAGAAGGTCAGTACAAACTGTTCGACCCGCAGTTGGAGGCCTATGCGCTGAGCGACGACCACACTGCCACAGGCCAGTATGCCCGCATCGATGATCAGTATCGCTTGCGAACGCACCAGGCGGCCTACCGTGTGGCCGGCGACCCTTTTGAGGGCGAGCTGCACATCCAGCACCCACAGCGTGACGGGGCGTATGCGCCCCTGCTGCGACACCTCGGGGCGGGCGCCTGGCGGCATGAACTGGAGACACCTCAGACATGGCAGGGAGGCGAGCTACTCCGGCGCCTGAGCAGTGGTTTGGCCGAGGTAGATGACCAGACGGCCAGCGATGTGCTGCTGGTCACGGGCTACGATGAAGACCGGCTGCGGGGTTTGCACCTGGAGGAGGGCGAGGTGCCAGCGCGCTTGCTTGACGCCCTGCAACGCCGGCAGTTGCATGAGAAATTCCCCAGGCTGCAAGGGGCTGCATTTGAACAGCATTTCATCGAACAACAGCAAGTGGCGTCACCTGCCGTGCAGGTATTGCAGCGTGATTTTCCAGGGCTGACGGCCCGGGCTGCGGACCAGCTCGTGCAACAGACCGACGAGCTGCTGGTCGAGCAAATGGTCGACCAGCAACGTGTACCGCTGGCCTTGGGCGAGCACGCCCGCTGGTTGCTGAGGGACAGTCGGCTGGACCGTGCGTGTGCGGGGCTTGGCCAGGCTGAGGCAATCAATGCCGACACCGAGCGCCTGGCGTTCGGGTTGTTGGGGCAGTGGTTGAGCTGGCCAGATACGCTGCGAATAGAGTTGCATGAGGCCCGGTCCGGCGCATTGCCATTGGCCAGCATGGGCGCTGAGTCTGCCACCGAGGTGAAGGTAATCGCCAAGGGGCTGCATGGTTATCAGGCACTGGACGGCACGGGAGAACCGGTGCACGGCGCGAGCAAGGACGACAGCCTGATGCAGGCGCTGCTGTGGCAACTGACTGACACGCAGCGACAGGCGCTGGGGGACGTTGGCCAATCAGCCGCGCAGCTCGCACAGGCGCTGGCAAAGCGGGCCTGCGCACAGCGCGAGGAGTTGGCTACATTGCTGGGCATGGCGCCCGTGGGCGGCCGGGTACGCCCACCGGTGCGCCTGGGGGATGGTCGGCTCGGCTACCCGCTCAGTGGGCGTGGAGAAAGCAGCACCGAGGCATTGCGCCAGGCGATCAGGCGGTTGTTTCCCGGTTACACCGATGCCCAGGTGGAGGATTTCATTGCTTCAGCCGGCCATGAGGGGGTGACGCCCTGGCAACGTTACTTTCAGTTCCACGAGCAGTCGCGCCTTCTGGACAACACGCTGAGGGACTGGCGGCGAGCGTCTGCCGGCCCGGCGCAAACTGTTCGTCGCGCCTGGGTGTCGCGGGTGATTCGCCGCGCTTGGCAGCGTCAGCATCGGGATACCCAGGGCAACTATCAGCTGTTGATCCATGGCTGGCGGGTGGGGGCACTGCCAAGGCTGCCTGAAGCCGTGGATTTCAGCCATGTCGCACGCCTGACCTTGCGCAACATGAACTTGTTGGAAATCGAGCCCGGTTTCCTGCAGCGCTTCAGCCGCGTGCGCAACCTGGACCTGCGTGGCAACTTGCTGACAGCGATGCCCGCCAGTATTGAGCACCTGGTAGAGCTCGTGGAACTGAACCTTGCCGAAAACCACATCGTCCTGACCCGCGACGGCAGCCAGCGTTTTGCTGCCCTGCACCGGTTGGTGTCCCTGGATCTGCACGGCAACTTGTTGGGGCGGGCCCCGGATGTGCGCGCACTGTACCGCTTGCGGATCTTGAACATGCGCACGACGGGGTTGCGCGAATTGCCCATCGCGCTGCTCGAATCACCCACGTTGACATTGATCGACCTGCGCGAAAACAGCATCGGCGAGCTGCCCGAAGCAGTGCTGCAATTGATCAGGCGCGACCCGAGCCGGGTCTATCTGCATGGCAACCCATTGTCGCCGCGGGCCATCCGGCAGCTGCGTGGGCTGCTGGATAACCAGGCGGCTGCAGTGTTGCCAGTTCGTGATCATGAGCAATCGCTTGAGGACGAGCGCCTGCGCTACCTTAACGGTGTGGCGCCCAGCGACCACGGCCGTCGCCTGGCACAATGGAGCAATCTGGCCGCGCAGGAGGGGGCGCAGGACTTGTTCCGCTTCTTTGCAGACTTTTCAAGGTCCGGGGATTTTCAGCGGCAGCCTGCGCAAATGAGCCGCCGGGTGTGGGGCATCATCGAGGCCTGCGAGCTGAACGGCGAAGTACGCGAAGCGGTGTTTCAGCAAGCCGCCGGGCCGCGCAGCTGTGCCGACCAGATGTTGTTGATCCTCAGTGCCCTTGAGGTGCGTACTCTGGCGGCGCAGCGGACTGTGGGGCTTGAAGGGCCTTATGCCATGCGGCCGCTGTTGCAGTTTGGGCGGGAGCTGTTTCGTCTGGACCAGGTCGACCGTATTGCCAGCCGGCACATCCAGCAGATGCATGTAACCGACCCCTACATGCCCGTCGACGAGGTAGAAGTCCACCTGGCCTACCGGGTTGGCTTGGCGGATGCCTTCGATTTGCCAGGGCAACCCTCGACAATGAACTACGGATACGTCAGTGGCGTGAGCTTGCATGACCTGGACGTCGCCAAGCGTGAGGTCCAGCTTGCCGAAAACAGTGAAGCGTTAAGCCGCTCAATGGCCGAGCGCGAATTCTGGCAGCAATACCTGCAGCGCCTGCATGCCGACAGGTTCGAGGCCATGAGCGGGCCGTTCCATGAGCGGCTTGAGGCTATTTTCGACCTGCGCGACCAGCTGTCGGACCAGGCGTTTCGCGATTCTGTCGAGGGGTTGCAGGCCGAGCGCTCGGCAGCTGAGCGGGCGTTGTACCTTGATCTGACCCGTCAGGCATATGTTCGGCACCCGAGCTGATGCTTCACGAGTAAATGGCTAGCGATGATGTGTTTAGCATATTAGCTTAGATCTTTTATTACTTTTATTTATTTGATGTGGGCCGCTACATTCGCAGTTCCTCCAACCTGCAAGGAACTGCGGATGTCCATTCGATCTCGCCTGCTGCTGTTCGCCGCTGCCACACTTGTGGCCACCCAGGCATTTGCCAGTGACCGCCTGACCCTGCGCATCGGTGACCAGAAAGGCAACATGCGCGCCCAGCTGGAGGCAGCCGATGCCCTGCGCGACCTGCCTTACGACATCCGCTGGGCCGAATTCCCCGCTGCTGCGCCCTTGGCCGAGGCACTGAATGCCGGCGCGATCGATGCTGGCATCATCGGTGATGCGCCATTGCTCTTCGTGTTGGCCTCTGGTGCACCGGTCAAGGCCATTGCGGTGGACAAGTCCGACCCGTATGGCACAGCGCTGCTGGTGCGGCCCGACGCAGCGCTGCACAGCGCTGCCGACCTCAAGGGCAAGCGTATCGCCACTGGCCGTGGCTCTATTGGCCATCACCTGGCGCTGAAGGCGCTGGACCAGGTTGGGCTCAGCGAAAAGGACGTGGAATTTCGCTTTCTCGGCCCGGTCGACGCCAAGATCGCACTGGCCAATGGTTCGGTGGATGCCTGGTCGACCTGGGAACCCTATACCGCGCTGGCCGAGCTGAGCGGCCAGGGCAAAGTGCTGGTCAATGGTCGGGGGTTGTCCAGTGGCAACAGTTTCCTGGCGGCCACCGACCAGGCGTTGGATGATCCGGCTCGCAAGGCCGCATTGCAGGACTACCTTGCCCGCCTGGCCGCCGCCCAGGTCTGGGCCTATCAGCATCTGGACAGCTACTCGCAAACCCTGGCTGCGATCATCGGCTTCCCGCAGGACGCTGCCCGCCTGCAGTTCGAGCGTCGCCAGTTGCGTTGGCAGGCCATCGACGCGAAGACCATCGGCGAACAGCAGGAAACCGCCGACTTCTACCACGCCCACGGCCTGATGAGCCAACGCCTGGACGTTGCCCCGACCTTCGCCACGGGCTTTACCGTGCCCGCCACTGACTCACTGGCCCAACATTGACCTGGAGACACCCCATGCTGCACCGCAAACGCCTGCGTCATCTGGCCCTGGGCCTGCTGCTCGGTGGCCTGCTGCCGTCGCTTGCCAGCGCCGAACAGACCCTGCGCATCGGTTATCAGAAATCCTCCACCCTGCTGACCTTGCTCAAGGCCCGTGGCACGCTGGAGCAGCGCCTGCAGGCCGAAGGCATCCGCGTCAGCTGGCACGAGTTCCCCAGCGGCCTGCCGCTGCTGGAGGCGCTTAACCTGGGCAATGTCGACCTGTCAGCGGATGTGGCCGACACCGTACCGGTGTTCACCCAGGCAGCTGGCGCCAAGCTCACCTATTTTGCTCGTGAGGCGCCATCACCCTCGGCCCAGGCCATCCTGGTGCCAGCAGGCTCGCCGCTCAAGAACCTGGCCGACCTCAAGGGCAAGCGGGTAGCGGTGACCAAGGCGGCGGGCAGCCATTACCTGTTGATCCAGGCGCTGGCCAAGGCCGGGCTGAGCTTCAAGGACATTACCCCGGCGTACCTCATTCCTGCCGACGGCCGGGCGGCGTTCGAGAACGGCAAGGTCGATGCCTGGGTCACCTGGGACCCCTACGTGGCCAGCGCCCAGCGCCAGCAAAATGCGCGCATCCTGGCCGATGGCAGCGGGTTGGCGAGCTACCAGCGTTACTACCTGGCCGGTAGCGATTACGCCAAGGCGCACCCGCAAGTGCTGCAGCAGGTGTACCAGGCCCTGCGCGAGATCGGTGCCTGGACCAAGGCCAACCCCGCCGCGGCTGCTCGGGTGCTGGGGCCGCTGTGGGGTAACCTGGACAGCGCCACGGTGCAGCAGGCCAATGGCCGACGCAGCTACGACGTGCAGCCGGTGCAACTGGGCAACCTGGGTGAGCAACAGCGTATTGCCGATGCCTTCTACCGCGAAGGCCTGCTGCCCAAACCGGTGGATGCGCGTGCGGTGACTGTGTTCGAGCCGCAAGCTGCTGACTGAGGAGACCTGTGCCGGCCTCTTCGCGGGTGAACCCGCTCCCACAGGTATCGCGCAGGATTCAGGTTCATGCAGTACCTGTGGGAGCGGCTTTAGCCACGAAAGGGCCGGCACAGGCGATGTGTGAACTTCAGGTTATTTGAAGAACTGGCTGGGCGTGGTACCGAATTGGCGCTTGAACATGCTGGCAAAGGCACTGGGGCTGTCATACCCCAGTGCCCCCGCCACGTCGATGATCCGCTCGCCCAGGGCAATCCGCTCCAGTGCCTGCATCAGCCGCGCCTGTTGGCGCCATTGGCCGAAGGTCATGCCGGTTTCGCTGCGAAACAACCGCTGGATGGTCTTTTCATCCACGCCCAGTTGCAGGCCCCAGTCGGCGACGGTGGCGTTATCGTCGGGCCGCTCCTGCAATCCCGCGCAGATTACCCGCAGGCGCTTGTCGCTGGGCTGCGACAGTTTCAGGGGCAAGGTCGGCAGTACGCAGATCTCGTCGAGGATCAGGCGCATTACCCGGGCTTCGCGCGAGTCCTCGGCAAACGGTGCGGTAAAGCCCACCGAGGCCTTGATCAGTTCGCTGAGCAGCGGCGAGATGCTGATGGCCTTGCTCTGCAGGGGCAGGCCCGCTGCCGCATCGGTGCGCACGAAGACACTGCGCATTTTCACATTGCCGACGCAGCGGATGGCATGCACCTGGCCGCAAGGCATCCACACACCGCGGCTGGGCGGCACTGTCCAGCATTCGTTCCCGGACTCGACGATCATCAGCCCTTTGATGGCATAGATCAGTTGGTGCTTGGCATGGGTATGGGGCTCGATGAACCAGTCGCTGGGGTAGTCCGTCGCGCGGCTACCCACGTCCCAGGTCCACTGATCGACCTCCACCAGCAATTCACGCTGCGGCTTTACCATCGTGACCTCGTATAGATGCAGCCTGGCAGCGCCACTTTAGCAGCAACGGCTGGGCGGGGCCTTTGAGCGGGTAGCTGGCAGCAGCGCGGTGGCCAGGCCCAGCAGCGGCAGGAACGCAATGGCCTGGTACACCCACTCGATGCCATGCCGGTCGGCCAGCTCGCCCAGCCCGGCGGCACCAATGCCGCTGATGCCGAACATAAGCCCGAACATCACCCCCGAGACCATGCCGACCCGACCTGGCACCGCCTCTTGGGCATACACCACCAGGGCTGCGAATGCCGAGGACATCACCAGGCCGATGGCCACCGCCAGTACCGCTGTCCAGGCCAGGTTGGCATGGGGCAGGGCAAGGGCGAAGGGCGCCACGCCAAGGAACGAAACCCAGATTACCGCCTTGCGCCCGATGCGGTCACCCACGGGGCCACCGGCAAAGGTGCCCAGCGCCACCGCTGCGAGGAACACGAACAGATACAGCTGGCTGTGTTGCACGCTCAGGCCGAAGTGCTCGATCAGGTAGAAGGTGAAGTAGTTGGTGAACGAGGCGATATACACGAACTTGGCGAACATCAGCACGGCGACCACCACCACCGCGCGCCACATGGCGCCCCGCGATAGCCCGGGGGCCTGCTGGCCGGCGAAGCTCTTGAGCCGGGCCTGGCCGTGGCGCACGCTCCAGCCGGTCACCCGCAGCAGCACCAGCACCGCCAGCGCAGCCGCCAGCATGAACCAGGCAATGGCTGGCTGGCCGTGTGGAATGACGATGGCAGCGGTCAGCAACGGGCCCAGGGCGGAACCTGTGTTGCCGCCGACCTGGAAGGTCGACTGGGCAGTGCCGAAGCGCCCGCCGGAGGCCATGCGAGCCACCCGCGAAGCTTCGGGGTGGAAGGTTGCCGAACCCACGCCGACCACCGCAGCGGCCACCAGCAGCATTTCATAGCTGCCCGCAAAGGCGAGCAGGGCGATGCCCACCAGTGTCACCAGCATGCCGGCTGGCAATAGGTACGGTTGCGGGTGCTTGTCGGTGTACATCCCGACCCAGGGTTGCAGCAGCGAGGCTGTTACCTGGTACACGAGGGCGATCCAGCCGATCTGGGCAAAGCTCAACGCGAAATCGCTTTTGAGCATGGGGTAGATCGACGGCAGCACGGCCTGGATCAGGTCGTTGAGCAGGTGGGCGAATGCGGCAGCACCGACGATACGGACTGCAAAGCCCTGAGGTTGGTCGGCAGGCGTGGCGGCGGCCACGGAGGCGGCGGAGATGGTCATGGGCAAGGTTCTTCTGTGGCAAGGGAGCAAGGCATTGCCGCAGCAGGTTAGCCAGTGCCCGGGTTGCCTGTCTCACGCCGAACAGGCAGCCACTGTCGCGTTTCGGGCATCCGTGCCCGCAAAGCTGTTCTAGCGTTTATGTCTGGCCATTCAGCGCAAAAAGGTCACGTTGCTACTGGGTTGATCAGAGGCCCATCTCGCTCAGCCCTGGGTGGTCATCCGGCCGCCGCCCCAGCGGCCAGTGGAACTTGCGCTCGGCTTCGCTGATGGGGTGTTCGTTGATGCTCGAGTGGCGGTTCTGCATCAGCCCGTCGTCGGCAAATTCCCAGTTCTCGTTGCCGTAGGCGCGGAACCACTGGCCGCTGTCGTCGTGGTACTCGTAGGCATAGCGTACGGCAATGCGGTTGCCGGTGAAGGCCCACAGCTCCTTGATCAGGCGGTACTCCAGTTCATGGTCCCATTTGCGGGTGAGGAATGCCTCGACCTCAGCGCGGCCACGGGGGAACTCGACGCGGTTGCGCCAGACTGTATCAGGGGTATAGGCGAGTGCGACTTTAGCCGGGTCACGGCCGTTCCAGCCATCTTCGGCCAGGCGGACCTTTTCGATGGCACTTTCGCGGGTGAAGGGCGGAAGGGGTGGGCGGGACATCGCGGTACTCCTCGGGTCGTTTGGCTGTTAGCAGGTTAGCTGCAGGGGCCTGAACAGAGAATGGATGTGCTCGACACTTCATAATTGCGTTGCGTGGAACAATACGGCTTCACCTCGAAGCCATGTCTTCCCGCGAGCGGTGGGGGCGGGTTGTGCCGCAATGGGCCGCAAGGCGGCCCTCAATGCTTGTATCAACGCTGAAACGTTGGGGCATCAGTCCCAGGCCGGCGCCAGGCCGTCAGGGCTGACCTCTCGGCCATTGCGTTCGAGCGTGGCGATGCGTGCCATGTCGTCAGCATCCAGCTTCAGGTCACGGGCAAGCAGGTTGCTGGCCAGGTTTTCGCGTTTGGTCGAAGACGGGATTACCGCGTAGCCCAGCTGCAGGGCCCAGGCCAGCGCAACCTGGGCGACAGTGGCCTTGTGCTTGGCCGCGATCTCGGCCAGTACGGGGTCTTTCAGCACCTTGCCGTAGGCCAGTGTCATGTACGAGGTCACGCTGATGTCCTGGTCCTTCAGGTACGCGGTCAGCTTGCTGTTCTGCAAGTACGGGCTGAGTTCGATCTGGTTGGTGGCGATTTCGCCTTTGCC
Organism: Pseudomonas putida S13.1.2; assembly: GCF_000498395.2. NCBI lineage: Bacteria > Pseudomonadati > Pseudomonadota > Gammaproteobacteria > Pseudomonadales > Pseudomonadaceae > Pseudomonas > Pseudomonas putida. Next base: position 2,839,788 of record NZ_CP010979.1, on the reverse strand, counting down.
CACCACGGCAATGGCTTGCCGGGTCAGCTCGATGTTGAAGTTGGAAACACCGATCTGACGGGTGAGGCCCAGCTTCTTCGCTTCGGCCAGCGCAGTCATGTATTCGCGCAGCTCAACGCCGTTGCCTGGCGCCGGCCAGTGGATCAGCAGCAGGTCGACGTAGTCGGTGCGCAGTTTTTGCAGGCTGTCACGCAGGCTGGGGATCAGCTTGTCGGCCGCATAGTTGTCAACCCATATCTTGGTGGTGATGAACAGTTCGTTGCGCGGCACGCCGCTTTCGGCGATGGCCTGGCCAACATCCGCTTCGTTCTTGTAGATCTGTGCCGTGTCGATGACGCGGTAGCCCAGTGCCAAGGCCGACGTGACCGAGTCGACGACGGCCTGGCCGGTCAGGCGGAAGGTGCCGAGGCCGAATGAAGGAACGCTCATAGGGTTACTCCTGAAAAGTGGGGAGGATCATGTGATGGCCAGTGTGCAGGTTTGAAAGGCAGTGAATAAGCGGCCGCTGCGTCAAGGTCATTTGACCTGTAGGCACGAATCAATTTTCAAGCTGTGCAATCACTACATAGATAGGGCCCGAGGTGGATCGATCCTTGGTCAGCTAGCGCTTTTATCAAGCGTAGAGGCTGCCCATGACCACTTCACCAATACCTGTCGATTCCATCGATGCGCTGATTGCCCGTCAGCTGCCAGGCTGGCTAAAGCGCGCTTCTGCCGAACACCTGACATTGCTGCGCGCAGCTTCATTGCGTCAACAACAGGCGCAGGATCAACTCGATGCCAGGTTGAAGGGCATAACCCCCTTGGACGATTTCGCCGAGTCGTTGCTCAAAAGCGCGCTCGAACCCTATGGGATTACGCAGGCAGACATGCGCCTGGCTCAGGTCAGGTTGGTAACCCTGCATCCAAACCCGTCGATATCGGCTGCTTTGCCTAGTACTTCTACGCGCGTTGTAAGCACCCAGGCGCTTCTTTCGGCGGCGCTGCATAACTTCCACATAAAGGAAATGCAGCCCGGCTGGTTTGTGGCAGGGTCACAGTTGGTCGATGCAAGTGGGCAGCTGCTACCTATAAGTGCAGAAGCATTTGTTGGCCTCTGCAGAGACATTGATATCGGCCGGCATTATCAAAGCCATTTGCAATCGCAGCTTCAAGGCGAGGGGATGGCTGTCGAGAGCCTCCTCGAGGAGGCGTCGAGCGCCAACCTGGAGTTGGCGGCAATAGTTGCCAGGATCAAGGGTGAAATCGATGAGCAGACGTATCGGCGCATTAGCCAGGTTGGAAGCACAGCATCCGTGATACCTGCCGACAACGCCGTATTGAAGTGCCACACACTGCGGCTGCTGGGCAAGAATGTCGTCGGTGCACTTGTCATCGAAGTGCGTCAGAACGCCCACCTGCTGGGTGTTATCGCGTGGTTACCTGAGGACCCGTATGCCCCGGTAAGTTGGCACACCAGTTGGGAACTGCTGTACATGACGCTTGGCATACGCTTGCGTAATGAAGCGTATCGGCAGTACTTCCAGCGCTTTGTCGCCGAGCGTGATCGGGTCTCCTTCTACACGGCTCTGAACACACTGCTCAGCCACGGCAATACGGTTTTACCGCTTGAGCTGGATGGGCGCTGCTTTGCCATCGAGGGTGACGTGTTCGTCGCACTGCGCGAAGCACGGCTCGACAAAATGGTGGATGACGCGCGGGTATTGGCGGTATCGACAGAGGATGAGGATATCGCCGACCGCCGTGCACGCCTGCAAGGCTATCTGGACCTGGGGCTGAGCGTGGCAGGCTTGGCAGCGCTGTTCGTACCTGTGTTGGGGCAGGCCATGCTCGGGGTTACGGTAGTGCAACTGGCGGGTGAGGTGTACGAAGGCTATCAGGATTGGCAGTTGGGTGATCGCAACGCCGCATTGGGCCACCTGTTCAATGTGGCCGACACGGTGGCGATGGCGGCGGTGACGACGATCGGGGCGGCGGCACTGGGCAAGCTGGCCCAGCGAGTGGCGCGCGTGGACGCCTTGGTGCCGGTAAGGGTGGCGCAGGGGCAGTTGCGCTTGTGTGATCCGACGTTGCCGGGTTATCAGCGTGATGGCGTCGATCTGATGGTAGGGCAGGCAGTCAATGAAAATGGCCGTTCGCTGAGGCGCCTGCACGATGCTGCTTATGAGGTGAGCGAAGGCGACGACGGCGCATGGCGTATTCATCATCCGTCAAGGCCGGGGGCCTACGTACCGGCACTTGAGCACAATGGTGCCGGGGGATGGGTGCACGAGTTCGAGCAACCGCAGCGCTGGCATGACGCCGCCCGCATGGTTCGCCGCCTGGCCAGCCGCACCGCGCAGGTGTCCGATGAGGTGGTGTCGGGCGCGCTGCAGGCCACCGGTTTCGATGCTGATTGCCTGCGCCGTTTGTTACTGGAAAATGCGCCCCCGCCGGCACGCTTGCTCGATGCCATCGAGCGCCAGCAATTGCACCGTGAGTTCCCGGCGTTACGAGGTGATGCTTTTGAGGAGGTTTTCAACGAGCGGCAGATCAACCCGCAAGCAGCGGACCAGACAGTGATGCGGGACTTCCCAGGCCTTACCCAGCGCTGCGCACGGGAAATCGTCGAAGGGGCCAGCAGCGTCGAGATGGACAGCCTGGCCAACGCGGGCCGGGTACCATTGGCCTTGGCAGAACGTGCACGCTGGGCACTACGCGACAGCCGGATAGACCGTGCCTGCGCAGGTTTGCGCCAGGGCGCAGCGGTAAATGACGATACCGGCAAGCTCGCGCTGGGCCTGATCGATGCGATTGCACCCTGGTCGGCCGGGGTCAAGGTTGAGCTGCCTGCCGCTAGCAACGGTGGGCTGTTAGAGGCGTTGATCCCCCAGCTGGACAGCCGCCAGCGACAGTTGCTCGGGGGTAGCCCGTTGACGGCAAGCGCGCTGGGGCAGCGGCTTGGGCGTGAGGCGCTCGCCGACCGTGAAGCGGCAGCCCGAATGATTGGGCTTGCCCAGGTGGGACAGGGGATTCGACCCCCGTTACGCTTGTTCGATGGGCGTTTGGGCTACCCGCTCAGTGGCCACCTGACGGGGACCCGCCAGGCACTGCGGCGCACTTTGAACCATGTGTTCCCGCTCATGAACAGTGAGCAGCTGGAGTTGTACCTGCAAGACCTGGCTCAGCGGGGGGGGGACCCCTGGAACCATGTCAGCCAACTGTTACACGCCAAGGCCAGCCTCAAGCAGGCATTGCAAGGCTGGCGGAACGAATCGGGGCTGAACGTTATTCGCCGCTTACGCCGTATCAAGGTAGCCAGGCGCATTACGACAAGCTGGCAGCGCTTTACCCCAGGGGAGGTGGCGGGTGATTACCACTTGACCATCGTAGGTGACCGGGTGGGGTATCTGCCGGCCTTGCCTGACAATGTGGTTTTCGACCACATCACACACCTGACCCTGCGCGACATGCAGCTGACGACCCTTGAGGCGAGCTTCCTCGGTCGCTTCACCAAGCTGCGCAACCTGGACTTGCGGGGCAACCAGCTGACACGCCTGCCCGCAGGTATCGAGCAATTGACCGAATTGACGAACCTGCGCCTTGGTGGCAATCAGATTGTACTTTCCAGCGACGATAACCTGCGCTTGAGCCAGCTTTTGGGGCTGCGCCGCCTGGAGCTCAACGGTAACCCCGTAGGTTTGCTGCCACCCTTGGCGACGTTCCCCCTGCTGCGCCGGTTGTCCTTGCGCAACACCGGTTTGGGCGAGTTGCCCGCTGATCTGGCCAGGCACGGTAACCTGGAGCTGCTGGACATGCGTGACAACCAGATCCAGACGCTGCCTGAAGCACTGTCGGTGGTACCGCTTCGCTTGTTGCAGGGCCTGGAGCTGCACGACAATCCACTCTCGGACGACACCGTGCAGCGCCTGCAGTTGGCCAGGGCGTCGGCCGGGGCGCCTGAACGTCAGCGTGCGGCTCACGCGTCTTCGCTACCAAGCGCTGTAGCCCCTTGGTTGGCAGGCTTCACGCCGGCACAGCAGGAAGTGCGACTGGCGCGCTGGAACCACTTGTACCGGGAGGCCGGTGCGCGGGATCTGTTCCGGTTTCTCTCAGACTTGCGGGACCTGCGTGAATACCACGCCCAACCCCGAGACCTTCAGGCGCGGGTGTGGCATATCCTCGAAGCCTGCGAGCAGCACGCTGAAGTGCGCGCGGCCCTGTTCGAGCAAGTGGGTCGACCGCGCAGTTGCAGTGACGAGTTGCTGCTCACGCTCAGCGAGCTGGAGGTTGGCGCGATGGTCGCAAGGGCCGGAACAGCCGGTAACGGGGTGCAGAAGGAGCGGGCGCTGGTGAGGCTGGGGCGTTCCTTGTTCCGCCTCGACAAAGTCAACGCGATTGCGGCCCGGCATATTGCCGATTACTTTTCGACCGACCCCGTCGAGGTTTACCTCACCTATCGCGTCAAGCTGGCGGATAGCCTCGACCTCCCTGCGCAGCCCAGCCATCTTTCGTACGAGAGTTTCAGTGGGGTTGGCCGTGAAGACCTGGACGCTGCGCGCAGTGAGGTTCTACGGGAGGAAACGCCACAAGCCTTGGCGCAGGCACTGGCAGATCAGCACTTCTGGCAGGACTACCTGCACGAGCATCAAGCGGTGTGTTTCAGCCGCTTGGACGAGCCTTTCCAGCAGCGCCTGGATACGTTGCTCGAGGAATCGAAAACGTTGAGCGATGGCGACTATGTCACCCAAAGCGAGCAAATCTGCGCAGAGCGTGAAGTCGCGAAACGCGAGCTTGTACTTGAATTGAGTCGTGAAGCCATTCAGCGCCAAGGCCTGTGAACGAAACAGCCCGCGCAAAGGCGGGCTGTTTGCTCAAGCGGGACGATCAGCGGCGGCGGAACAGCGGCAGCGGCTCGTCGGTGGCGGCCTGGTAGGTCACCGAGAAGTCCTTGAGGCTTTGCAGCGCGTCTTCCGGGTCCTTGTCGGCACGGATGGCGAACGCATCGAAACCGCAACGGGCCATGAAGAACAGCTGATCGCGCAGTACGTCGCCGATGGCGCGCAGCTCGCCTTTGAACTTGTAGCGGTCACGCAGCAGGCGCGCATTGGAGTAGCTGCGCCCGTCGGTGAAGGCCGGGAAGTTCAGCGCGATAACCTGGAAGTACTGCACGTCCTCGCCGATTTCTTCCGCTTCTTCGTCGCTGTCCAGCCACACGCCCAGGCCGCCGTCGCGGGCCTTGAGCACGTGGGCATGGTCACGCCACAGCTGCAGCGGCACGATGTAGTCATCGCAGTTGGTCAGCTCGTCGAACGAGGTTTCCTTGGGCAGCAGGTGCCAGGTTTCGTCGACGATCTGGTTGTTCTTAATGATTCGCTGCATAGACGCGTTCCTTGAAGGGGTCGATGCCGATACGCTGGTAGGTGTCGATGAAACGCTCTTCCTCAGTACGTTGCTCGACGTACACGGCGATCAGCTTCTCGATCACATCGGCCATGGCATCCTGGGCGAAGGACGGGCCGAGGATCTTGCCCAGGCTCGCGCCGCGCGCGGCATTGCCGCCCAGCGACACCTGGTAGAACTCCTCACCCTTCTTGTCCACGCCGAGGATGCCGATGTGGCCCACGTGGTGGTGGCCGCAGGCGTTCATGCAGCCAGAGATGTTCAGGTCGATTTCACCGATGTCGAACAGGTAGTCCAGGTCGTCGAAACGGCGCTGGATGGACTCGGCGATCGGGATCGACTTGGCGTTTGCCAGCGAGCAGTAGTCACCGCCCGGGCAGCAGATGATGTCGGTCAGCAGGCCGATGTTCGGGGTGGCGAAGCCGCCTTCGCGCAGTTCCAGCCACAGCGCGTGCAGCTGGCGCTGCTCGACATCGGCGAGGATGATGTTCTGCTCGTGCGAGGTGCGCAGGAAGCCGAAGCTGTAGCGCTCGGCCAGGTCGGCCACGGCGTCCAGTTGCTTGTCGGTCAGGTCGCCAGGGGCAACGCCGGTGGGCTTGAGCGACAACGTCACGGCCACGTAGCCAGGGCGCTTGTGAGCACGGGTATTGCGCGAGCGCCAGCGGGCGAAGCCTGGGTTTTCTGCGTCCTGGGCGGCGTAGTCGACGTTGTCGAGGGCCAGGTACTCCGGGTCGACGAAGTGGCGCGAAACGCGCTGCACTTCGTCTTCGGTCAGGGTGGTGCTGCCGCCGCGCAGGTGGACCATTTCGGCCTCGACCTTCTCGGCGAATACTTCAGGCGTCAGCGCCTTGACCAGGATCTTGATCCGCGCCTTGTACTTGTTGTCACGGCGACCGTAACGGTTGTACACGCGCAGGATGGCGTCCAGGTAGCTGATCAGGTCCTGCCACGGCAGGAATTCGTTGATGAACGAGCCGACCACCGGGGTACGGCCCAGGCCGCCGCCGACCAGCACACGGAAGCCCAGCTCGCCAGCAGCGTTGCGCACCGGCTCCAGGCCGATGTCGTGCACTTCAATGGCAGCGCGGTCTTCCTGCGAGCCGTTGATGGCAATCTTGAACTTGCGCGGCAGGTAGGCGAATTCCGGGTGGAAGGTGGTCCACTGACGGACGATTTCGCACCATGGGCGCGGGTCGATGATTTCGTCTGCGGCCACACCGGCAAACTGGTCGGTGGTGGTGTTGCGCAGGCAGTTGCCGCTGGTCTGGATCGCGTGCATCTGCACGGTGGCCAGCTCGGCGAGGATGTCTGGAATGTCTTCCAGCGCCGGCCAGTTGTACTGCACGTTCTGGCGGGTGGAAATGTGCGCGTAGCCCTTGTCGTAGTCGCGAGCGATCTTCGCCAGGGTGCGGACCTGGCGGGCGCTCAGCTGGCCGTACGGCACGGCGACACGCAGCATTGGCGCGAAACGTTGGATGTATAGGCCGTTCTGCAGGCGCAGAGGGCGGAATTCTTCTTCGCTCAGCTCACCGGCCAGGTAGCGGCGGGTCTGATCACGGAACTGCTTGACGCGGTCCTCGATGATCCGCTGATCGTACTCGTCGTATACGTACATAAAAGTCCTGTCTCAGGCATGCAGCTATTCGCGCGCACGGCCGCGCACTCCGGTACGGAGCCGTGGAACGATATCAGGTTGCGGTTATGCGCTAAAGTGATGTTTTTGCATATGAAAAGAACCAAATGGACTATGTGAGACTGAGTGCCATTTGTGCCGCGTGTGCAGCCAGGCGGTTATAATCCGGCGTTTGCTTCGCAGAGATGTGACCCCATGCTCAAGGCCCTGTGCCAAAGCTTGTGTCTTGCCCTGCCACTGGCGGCAAATGCGCAGCCGGCCTCGGTGGTGTTCCTCAATCCGGGGTTGTCCACCGAGACATTCTGGACCAGCTACACCCGCTTCATGCAGGCCGCTGCGGACGAACTGGGCATGTCCCTGCGCGTGGAGTACAGCGAGCGCCGTCCCGACCTGGCGCTGAGCAAGGCCAGGGCAATCTTGAACGGGGCGCAGCGGCCGGATTACCTGGTGCTGGTCAACGAGCAGTACGTGGCACCGGAAATCCTGCGGCTGTCGCGTGGCACCGGGGTCAAGCTGCTGCTGGTCAATAATGGCCTGACCGCCAGCCAGGCCCGTAGCATACAGGCCCAGCCCGACAAGTATGTCGAGCCACTGGGTACCCTGATGAGCAACGACGAGCAGGCGGGCTTCCAGATGTTGCACCTGATGGTTGCGCAACTGCCTCGCGACGCAGGGCCGGTGGACCTGGTGGCCTTTGCCGGGCTCAAGACCACACCGGCCTCGCAGTTGCGCGAGGAGGGCATGCGCCGCGCCCTGGCCGACTTCCCTCAGGTTCGCCTGCGCCAGGTGGTATACGGCGGCTGGAGCCGCGAGCGCGCCTACGAGCAGGCGCAGCAATTGCTGGAGCGATACCCGGCCACCCGCCTGGTGTGGTCTGCCAATGACGAGATGGCCTTTGGCGCCATGCAGGCGTTCGAGGAGGCCGGGCATACACCGGGGCGTGACGTGCTGTTCGGCGCCGTCAACAGTTCGCCCGAGGCCTTGCGTGCGCGCATCGACGGGCGCTTGAGCGCGCTGATGGGTGGGCATTTCACCCTTGGCGGTTGGGCCATGGTGATGTTGCACGACGATGCCCAGGGTGTGGCGCTGAACCGCGACGGCCAGCGCGTGCACAGTGCCCCGGTACTGCAGGCAATCGACCAGGCCAAGGCCAGGCGGTGGCTGAAACTGCTGGAACGGCCCGACTATGGCGTAGATTTTTTGCATTACAGCGCCGAAGGGCGGCCGGCCAGCTACCAGTACCCGTTTCTGACGTCACCGGTCGACTATTGAAAGACCCTGCTTGAGTGAAGGGCATTGCTCGTCTTAACTGCTGGTTGTGAAGTGCATTCCCATAACCACTACAAGAGGCAATGCAATGGGAAACTCAACCAAGGTCCGCAAAGCTGACAGCAGCGTCGATGCCTGGGCGATCCTCTGCCTGATCGTCCTGGTGGTGGTCACTGCCGTGTATTGGGTCAGCCACCAGTAGACTTTTCTTTTAGACCGTGATGTAGCAACAGCGCCTGCGGGGGGATGTCCTGCAGGCGTTTTTGTGTTGCCTGTACCGGCCTCATCGCCGGCAAGCCAGCTCCCACAGGTACAGCGCAGGCCCAGAGGCTGCAGAAAACCTGCGGGAGCTGGCTTGCCGGCGATGAGGCCGGTACAGGCTAGCGGGTAAGGTGCAGGGCCAACTGCACCAACCCGATCAGCACCATGATGAATATCAGGGTGAAGAGCGTCCCCAGTGCAATGAAATGGCTGGCTTTGCCGTGGGTGAAGTCGCGAGCGCGGTTCTTGCCGCTTTGCACGCCAAAGGCGGCGGCGAGGATGCTGTGCAGCATCTGCCAGAAGGTTGGGGGTTTGCCCTGGCTGGAATCGTCCATGGTGGCTCCTGAAGAATCAGAGGCAATCAGGGACAGTGTAGGTGCCCATTGGGGCTGTTGTGCAGCCCATCGCGACACAAGGCCGCTGCTGCAAGGGAATGCGGTCCCCTGTAGGAGCGGCCTTGTGTCGCGATGGGCCGCAAAGCGGCCCCAATAGTCTTAGTTGTCGTACCCAAGGTTGGGCGCGAGCCAGCGCTCGCTCACGCTCACATCCTGCCCTTTGCGCGCGCTGTAGCGCTCGATCTGGTCCTTGTCGACCTTGCCCACGGCAAAGTACTGTGCCTGCGGGTGGGCAAAGTACCAGCCGCTGACCGCCGCCGCCGGGAACATCGCAAAGTGCTCGGTAAGGAACACGCCGCTTGGCCCGGTTTCGCCGATGGCGGTGCCGTCGAGCAGGCGGAACAGGGTTTCCTTCTCGGTGTGGTCGGGGCAGGCCGGGTAGCCCGGGGCCGGGCGAATGCCGCTGTACTGCTCCTTGATCAGCGCTTCGTTGTCCAGGTGCTCGTCGCGGGCATAGCCCCAGTGCTCTTTACGCACCTGCTCGTGCAGCCACTCGGCGCAGGCTTCGGCCAGGCGGTCGGCCAGGGCCTTGACCATGATCGAGCTGTAGTCGTCACCTTTGTCCTGGTAAGCCTTGGCCACTTCCTCGGCACCAATGCCGGCAGTGGTGATGAACCCGCCCACATAATCGGTGACGCCGCTGGCTTTTGGCGCGACAAAATCAGCCAGCGACCAGTTGGGCTTGCCGTCCGGCTTGATGGTCTGCTGGCGCAGGTGGTGCAGGGTGGCCAGCGCCTGGCCGTCCTCGCCGTACACCTCGATGTCGTCGTCGGCCACCTGGTTGGCCGGCCAGAAGCCAAACACCGCGCGGGCGCTGATCAGCTTCTCGTCGATCAGCTTGTCGAGCATCTCGCGGGCATCCTTGTACAGCGCGGTGGCAGCCTCGCCGACCACTTCGTCGGTGAGGATGCGCGGGAACTTGCCGGCCAGGTCCCAGGAGATGAAGAACGGGGTCCAGTCGATGTATTCGGCCAAGGTGCGCAGGTCGATGTCTTCCAGTACCTTGACGCCGGTGAAGGAGGGCACTGCTGGCTGGTAGCCGGCCCAGTCGTACTGCGGCTTGGCGGCGATGGCCTGGGCATAGCTCAGGCGCTCGGTGCGGGCGCTGCGGTTGGCGGTGCGCTCGCGCACATCCACGTACTCAAGGCGGGTCTTCTCGACGAAGCCCGGCTTGAGCTCCTTGGACAGCAACTGGGTGGCCACGCCGACCGCACGCGAGGCGTCGGTGACGTAGATGACGGCGTCGTTGCTGTACTTTGGTTCGATCTTGACTGCGGTGTGCGCCTTGGACGTGGTGGCGCCGCCGATCATCAGTGGCAGTTCGAAGCCCTGGCGCTGCATTTCGCGGGCAACGTGGACCATCTCGTCCAGCGACGGGGTGATCAGGCCGGACAAGCCGATGATGTCGCACTTCTCGTCGCGGGCGGTTTGCAGGATTTTCTCTGCCGGCACCATCACGCCGAGGTCGACGATGTCATAGCCGTTGCAGCCCAGTACCACGCCGACGATGTTCTTGCCGATGTCGTGCACGTCACCTTTTACCGTGGCCATCAGGATCTTGCCCTTGGCTTCTGGCTTGTCGCCTTTTTCGGCCTCGATGAACGGGATCAGGTGCGCCACCGCCTGCTTCATCACACGTGCCGACTTGACCACCTGGGGCAGGAACATCTTGCCTGCACCGAACAGGTCGCCCACCACGTTCATGCCGCTCATCAGCGGGCCTTCGATGACCTCGATGGGGCGTGCGCATTGCTGGCGGCACTCCTCGGTGTCCTCGACGATGTGCGCGGTGATGCCTTTGACCAGTGCGTGTTCCAGGCGCTTGCCGACCGGCAGCGAACGCCAGGCTTCGTTTTCGACTTCCTTGGTGGCGCCGCCGCCTTTGTAGTCGTCGGCAATGGCCAGCAGGGCATCGGTCCCTTCCGGCGTGCGGTTGAGCACCACGTCCTCGACCCTTTCACGCAGCTCGGCCGGGATCTCGTCGTAGATCTCCAGCTGGCCGGCGTTGACGATACCCATGGTCAGGCCGTTGCGGATGGCGTGGAACAGGAACACCGAGTGGATCGCCTCGCGCACCGGGTTGTTGCCACGGAACGAGAACGACACGTTGGACACACCGCCCGAGCTCAGGGCATGGGGCAGGTGGTCACGGATATAGGCACAGGCCTCGATGAAGTCGACGGCGTAGTTGTTGTGCTCTTCGATGCCAGTGGCAACGGCAAAGATGTTCGGGTCGAAGATGATGTCTTCCGGCGGGAAGCCCACTTCGTTGACCAGAATGTCGTAGCTGCGCTTGCAGATTTCCTTTTTGCGCGCGGCGGTGTCGGCCTGGCCGACCTCGTCGAAGGCCATCACCACCACGGCGGCGCCGTAGCGCTTGCACAGGCGGGCGTGGTGCTTGAACTGCTCGACGCCTTCTTTCATGGAAATGGAGTTGACGATGCCTTTGCCCTGAATGCACTTCAGGCCGGCTTCGATCACTTCCCACTTGGAGGAGTCGATCATGATCGGCACGCGGGAAATGTCCGGCTCGCCAGCGATCATGTTGAGGAAGCGGACCATGGCAGCCTGGGAATCGAGCATCCCTTCGTCCATGTTGATGTCGATCACCTGGGCGCCGGCCTCGACCTGCTGCAGGGCGACTTCCAGGGCTTCGGTGTAGTTCTCATCACGGATCAGCCGGGCGAACTTGGCGGAACCGGTGATGTTGGTGCGCTCGCCGACGTTGACGAACAGCGACTGGCGGTCGATGGTGAACGGTTCCAGGCCCGACAGGCGACAGGCCTTGGCAATCTCCGGGATCTCGCGTGGCTTGTATTTGGCCACCGCTTCGGCAATGGCCTGGATATGGCCCGGGGTGGTACCGCAGCAACCGCCGATGATGTTGAGGAAGCCGCTGGCAGCGAATTCCTCGACCACCGCAGCCATTTCGGCCGGGGTTTCGTCGTACTCGCCAAAGGCGTTCGGCAGGCCGGCGTTGGGGTGGGCGGAAACGTGGGTGTCGGCCTTGGTCGATAGCTCTTCCAGGTACGGGCGCAGGTCCTTGGCGCCAAGGGCGCAGTTCAGGCCCACGGAAATCGGCTTGGCGTGGCGCACCGAGTTCCAGAACGCTTCGGTGGTCTGGCCCGACAGGGTACGGCCGGAGGCGTCGGTGATGGTGCCGGAGATCATGATCGGCAGTTCGACAGCGTCCTCCTCGAACACCTGCTGCACGGCAAAAATGGCCGCCTTGGCGTTGAGGGTGTCGAAGATGGTTTCGATCAGGATCAGGTCGGCGCCGCCCTCGATCAGGCCACGGGTGGCCTCGACGTAGTTTTCTACCAGCTCATCGAACGTGACGTTGCGGTAGCCGGGGTCGTTGACGTCCGGGGAAATCGAGCAGGTGCGGCTGGTAGGGCCGAGCACGCCTGCGACAAAGCGCGGCTTGTCGGGCGTTTCCAGGGTCTTGGCATCGGCCACCTGGCGGGCAATGCGCGCGCCTTCCACGTTCAGCTCATAAACCAGCGATTCCATGCCGTAGTCGGCCTGGGAAATCTGCGTGGCATTGAAGGTGTTGGTTTCGAGAATATCCGCCCCGGCATCGAGGTAGGCTTTTTCGATAGCAGCGATTACGTCCGGGCGGCTGAGCAGCAACAGGTCGTTGTTACCTTTTACATCGCTTGGCCAATCGGCGAAGCGCGTGCCACGATAGTCGTGTTCCTCGAGACGGTAGCTTTGGATCATAGTACCCATGCCGCCGTCGAGGATCAGGATGCGCTCTTTGAGGGCGTTCTGGAGTGCTTGGAGACGAGCGCTGCGGTCGGACATAGGAACTACCTGGTCGGGCAAATATCAGAAGGTGCGAAATCATATCAAAGTTGCGCGGTTTTTAGGCGCATTGCCCATTTGCATGAAAACTGTTCATGTTGCTGGCACGGTTAACAGCACCCAGGACGACCAGGCAACAATCGTGATGGCTTTCTAGAACCAGGACTTTTCGCACATGGTGCATCGTATCCTTGCCGGCGCCTTCGCTCTGCTCATCAGCAGCGCGGCGTTCGGGCAAGCCCCCCAGTCGAGCCCGGCTATTTCCTACACCCGGGACATTCAGCCGATCTTCACCGAGAAATGCGTGGCCTGCCACGCCTGCAACGACGCCGCCTGCCAGCTGAAGCTGGAAAGCCCGGAAGGCGCGGTACGCGGGGCCAGCAAAGTGCCGGTCTACGAGGGCGACCGCAGCAAGGCGGTGCCCACCACGCGGCTGTTTTACGACGCCCACAGCGAAGAACAATGGCGCAAGAAAGGCTTCTACTCGGTGCTCGACAACCAGGGCAGCCAGGCAGCGCTGATGGCGCGCATGCTGGAGTTGGGGCACAAGACCCCGCTCACGCCAAATGCCAAGCTGCCCGAGGAAATCGTCCTGGGCCTGAGCCGCAACAACATGTGCCCGTTGCCCCATGAGTTCGACGCCTATGCCGGTGCGCACCCCAAGGAGGGCATGCCGCTGGCGGTGACCGGGCTGACCGACAAGGAATACGACACCATGCGCCGATGGCTGGCGGCCGGGGCGCCGGTGGAGTACCAGCCGATCAAGCCCAGTGATACCGAAGCCAGGCAGATCGCCGACTGGGAAGAGCTGCTCAACCGCCCGGGTTCCACCGAGGCGCTGGTCGGCCGCTGGCTTTACGAGCATCTGTTCCTGGCGCACATCTACTTCGTCGGCGGCGAGCAGGGCCACTTCTTCCAGTGGGTGCGGTCACGCACGCCCAGCGGCCAGCCGGCCGACATCATTGCCACGCGTCGCCCCAACGACCCACCTGGCACCGACTTCTATTACCGCCTGATCCCGGTGCAGGGCGTGATCGTGCACAAGACGCACATCACCTACCCGATGGGGCCGCAGAAGCTCAAGCGGGTGAAGCAGCTGTTCTACGCCGGCGACTGGCATGCCGCCGCGCTGCCAGGCTACGGCCCGCGTCACCGGGCCAACCCGTTCGAAACCTTCGAGGCCATCCCGGCAGTGGCGCGCTACCAGTTCATGCTGGATAACGCCGAGTACTTCGTGCGCACGTTCATCCGCGGCCCGGTGTGCCGCGGGCAGATCGCTACTGATGTGATCCGCGACAACTTCTGGGCATTGTTCCAGGAGCCGGCCTTCGACCGCTACATCACCGACGCCGAGTACCGTGGCGAGGCCACGCCGCTGCTGGCCATGCCCGGGCAGATCGATGACGTGGGCAGTGTGCTGAGCCTGTGGCACGCTTACCGCGACAAGCGCAACGCATATGAAAAGCTGCGCCGCGACGCTTATGCAGACATGCCGGCACCGGGCTGGTCGACCTTGTGGGCCGGTAACGACAACGCGCTGCTGAGCATCTTTCGCCACTTCGACAGCGCTTCGGTCAGCAAGGGCCTGATCGGTGATGTGCCGCAGACCGTGTGGCTGTTCGACTACCCGCTGCTGGAACGCACCTATTACCAGCTGGCGGTAAACTTCGACGTGTTCGGCAACGTTTCGCACCAGTTGCAGACGCGCCTGTACTTCGACCTGATCCGCAATGGCGCCGAGGTCAACTTCCTGCGCCTGATGCCGGCCGACCATCGCCAGGCGATTCTCAGCGACTGGTACCAGAACAGCGGCAAGGTGAAGATGTGGATGGATTATGAAGACATCGACACCGACACCCCGAGTGGCATCAAGCTCGACCCACTCGACCCCAAGCGCGACTTTGGCCTGAAGCTGGTGCAGCGCACCGGCAGCCTGAATGCTGCGCCCGACCCGATCAACCGCTGCCAGGGCGCGTTCTGCTCACGGCCGCAGATGAGCGAAGAGTTCCGCAATGCCGAGCAGTCGCTCAGCCGCCTGGTGTCGCGCCCGGCTGCCGGGCTGAAGGTGATCAACCAGTTGCCCGAGGCGACCATGCTGCGCATCGAAGGGCAGGGCGGCCAGCGCCAGGTGTACAGCCTGCTGCGCAACCGCGCCCACAGCAACGTGGCGTTCCTGCTGGGCGAGGCGTACCGCTACCAGCCGGGGTTGGATACCCTGACCCTGTACCCGGGCGTGCTCAGCAGCTATCCCAACTTCATCTTCAACGTGCCGACCCGGGATGTGGCGGAGTTTGTCGAAGACATGGAGTATGCGAAGGACGATGCAGCCAGGTTCGAGCGCATTGTCATGCGTTGGGGCGTGCGCCGCAGTCACCCTGAATTCTGGCGCTACTTCCATGACCTGAACAGCTTCATCAAGGAGACCACGCCGGTGGAGGCGGGCGTGCTGGACATGAACCGCTATGAGAACCTCTGATCGGGTAGGCTGACCTTTCCGAGCACCCTGCGGTCGGAACTGGTGGGTGGTCCGGGGGCTGCTATGCAGCCCGATTGCCGGTGAGCGCGGTCCCTGTGGGAGCTGGCTTGCCGGCGATGGAGCGCAAAGCGCTCCCGAAGGCCTCAATACACCGGCAAGCGCAGGGTATTTCATGCTGTATTCGCTTCAGGCACTGCGGGCGTTCGCCGCCTGGGTGGTAGTCTGCCACCATTTCATGCAGATCTTCTTCGATTTCCACGCCACCGGCCCCATCGGCCAACTGCTCACTGACCGTGGCGCCGTGGGGGTCGACATCTTCTTTGTCATCAGCGGGCTGGTCATCTACCTGTCGACCCGCGACAAAACCATCGAACCGCGCCAGTTCCTGCTCAATCGGGTACTGCGTATTGTTCCTGCCTACTGGTTCTACTCCGCATTGATGGCCGCGTTGCTACTGGCCTTCAGCCAATGGATGCCGCATCAGGAATTCGCCTGGCATCACCTGCTCTTGTCGTTGCTGTTCATCCCGGCGGAAAACCCCGGTGGCTATGGCCTTTACCCGACCCTGAACGTGGGCTGGACGCTGAACTTCGAGATGTTCTTCTACCTGCTGTTCGGCCTGGCCTTCCTGGTACGCCAGCGGCATCACCTGCTGTTGGTGACTGTTGCACTGTTACTGGTCAGCGAGGTACTGGGGCGCATGGGCGTGCTCAGCCGCTTCTATAACAACGACATCATCTACGAATTCCTGCTCGGCATCGGTCTGGGTGTACTGTACCGTCGCGGGATGATCCGGCAGGGCAGGTGGTTGCCGCTGGCATTGCTGGGCGTGGCCGGCCTGGCGATCTACCATCTGGACGCTTCCCAGCGCTTGCTGCATTGGGGGCTGCCGAGTGCGATGATCGTGCTGGCCTTCGTGGCCCTGGAACCACTGTTCCAGGGCAATCGGCTGCTCAAGGCCCTTGGCGATTGTTCGTACTCGGTGTACCTGATACATGTGCTGGTGCTGTATGCCGGCTGGTTCGCCAGCCAGCGCCTGCACCTGAACCCGTATCTGGTATTTGCCCTGTGCGTGCCGTCCATTGGACTAATGTCGTGGTTCAGCTACCAGTGGCTGGAGCGCGGCCTGTACCGGCGAATGCAGGCTTGGCTGGCGGCGCCACGGGGGCGCTCCCCTGAATATGCGCTTTCCCGAGTCAATTACTAGGACTTTGTTCAAAGGCCGGGTTGGCGTACACTTGGCCGCAAGTCTGTGAGGAACCTACATGAGCGCTATAACCATTACCGACGCCGCCCATGACTACCTGGCCGATCTGCTTTCCAAGCAGAATACGCCCGGCATCGGCATTCGCATTTTCATCACCCAGCCGGGCACCCAGTACGCAGAGACGTGCATTGCCTATTGCAAGCCGGGCGAGGAGAAGCCTGACGACACCGCCGTGGGTCTGAAGAGCTTCACCGCTTACCTGGACGCAGTCAGCGTGCCGTTCCTGGAAGACGCGCTGGTCGACTACGCCACCGACCGCATGGGTGGCCAGTTGACCATCAAGGCGCCGAACGCCAAGGTGCCGATGGTCAACGAAGACAGCCCGATCAACGAGCGCATCAACTACTACCTGCAGACCGAGATCAACCCCGGGCTGGCCAGCCACGGTGGCCAGGTGAGCCTGGTGGATGTGGTCGACGACGGCATTGCCGTGCTGCAGTTCGGTGGTGGCTGCCAGGGTTGTGGCCAGGCCGACGTCACCCTGAAGGAAGGCATCGAGCGCACCTTGCTCGAGCGTATTCCGGAGCTCAAGGGCGTGCGTGACGTGACTGACCACACCCAGAAAGAGAACGCCTACTACTAAGGCTGACGCGCCTGCATGGCTTGTGTGAGGGCGGCTCTCTTAGCAACAAACTGTTACGGTTTCAACCCCTGCGACAACAGGCCGCAGCCCGTATTCAAAGGGCTGCAGGCCATACCCGCGTTCGTCGGGTAGAACCGCTTTGGGTGTCATGCAAGAATGCCCCGGTTTTTCAGCCGGCCCGTCCCGAGGGCCGGCACCTTCCCTGTAAAGGATGGTTTCATGAATGATCTACTTACCCGGCGCGCGGTTGTCGCCGGGATGGGCGTTCTCGGGCTTGGCCTGCTGGCAGGCTGCAGCCCGGCCCGCGGGCTCGAGTTCAAGTACGGCAAGAACATGAGCAACGAGATCCTTGGGCGCAAGTTCCGCCTCAAGGACCCGCAAGGCAATGTGCGCACCCTGTCGAGCTTCTACGGCAGCATGCCGATGATCTTCTTCGGGTTCACCCAGTGCCCGGCGGTTTGCCCGACCACCCTGGCGCGTGCGGCACAAATCCGCAAACTGCTGCGCGGTCGTGACCGCGACCTGTTCCAGGTGGTGTTCATCACCCTGGACCCGGAGCGCGACACCCCCGAAGTACTCGATGCCTACGTCAAGGCCTTCGACCCGTCGTTCACTGCACTCACTGGCACCCCCGAAGAAATCGCGGAAGTGGCCAAGGAGTTCAAGGTGTTCTACGAGAAGGTCCCGGCCGGTGACACCTATACCATTTCTCACTCGTCTACCAGCTACGTCTACGATACGCGTGGCACCCTGCGCCTGAGCCTGGGTCATTCCCTGAATGCCAAGGAATGCGCTGAAGACCTGGTCACCCTGATGGAGATTTGCTGAATGTCGATGCAACCGATCAAACGCGGCCTGGCTGCCCTGGCACTGATGGGCCTGGCCCTGCCGGCCCTGGCCCAGACCACGGTGAGCGATGCCTGGGTCCGTGCCAGTGTGCCGCACCAGCAGTCCACCGGTGCTTTCATGACCCTGACCGCCAGCAGCGACAGCAAGCTGGTGAGCGTGGCTTCGCCCGTGGCCAAGACCGTGCAGGTGCACGAAATGACCATGAACGGCGAGGTGATGGGCATGCGTGAGGTCAAGGCCGTCGAGCTGCCGGCCGGCAAGGCCGTGACCCTGGACCCCAATGGCCTGCATGTGATGCTGATGGGCCTGAACAATCAGGTGAAGGAAGGCGAGAAAGTGCCACTGACCCTGACCATCGAGGATGCCAAGGGGGCCAAGGAAACCCTCGACGTGCAGGCCGAAGTGCGTCCGCTCAACGCCGAGGCCGGCGGTGGGCATGACCACATGCACATGAAGCACTGACAGACCAAAGGGCCGCGCTTAGCGGCCCTTTTCTTTTTCAGCTGCGTCTTTCAGCTACGAAAGCGCGGCAGCGGCCTGTCGAGCGTTAGCGACGTAAGGGTCTTTCGAACCTGGGCCTCATCGGCCTCCAGTGCCTTCAGGCTGGCGCGGATCTTGCCGGCGGCGGGCACATCGCCCTGCCGGTCGATCCAGTCGGCAATCTCCTTGCAGGCACTGTTCAGGCAGGCCTGGCGCTGGTTCATCAGCGACAGGAGGGTGGTGAGCTCTCTTTCGGACATGGCAGGATCCTCCATTCAGCCTTGTCAGTGTAGCAGAGGGTTGGCGGGGCTCCTGCTGCCTCTGGAGGACATGCCGAAAAGGCGGAAAAATGGCCGCTCCGTTGCCCAAGTAACATCGAGTTACTGTTTTGGACGGATAAACACAATGTTTAAACCGTTGCCACCACTCCCCATGCGGTACCAACCTGCACTGCTTGATCAGGTGTGCTGAATAGTTCTGCGATGCAGTTTTGCAGGGGGTAGGCCTGCTTTGGGCATTAATTAGTGGGTGTAGGAATATTCTAAGCCTGAATTTTCCTGCGCTGGCTGTGCCGCTATGGTTACAACTTTAGCGTTGAGGCCGGTGGTGGATGAACTCTAAATTCAGCCGACCTAAACCGCTGGCTCAGGAATACAGCCATTATGCAGGCGTTGAGTCGTAACCCCGGAACACGTTCTCTGGCGTTGGGCTATTGCTTTTCCAAATGTGGTGAATTTGCCTTCGAAGCTGCGTTTGCCGTGGCAATCGTGTCCATGACCGAGGCGGATCTGCTTTTGATTGGCATCGCCTATTTCTTCCGCTACTTGCCGAGCATGGTGTGTTCACCCTTGGGCGGCTGGCTGGCGGATAACGTCGACAAGAAACGAACGCTTATTGCGGTCGAGGCGGCCAAAGGCCTGCTGGCACTTGCCTTCTTTACCTTGTTCAGCTTGTCCTCACCCGTGTTGCCCGTCCTGGTCGGCCTTGCGATGCTGATGACAGCGCTCGAATGCCTTTATGTGCCTGCGTTTCGCGCGTACTTTCCGGACCTTGTCGAAAAGGACCAGCTGGCCTCGGTGAACAGCGGCATCCAGGTGATCGAGGATGCAGCCTCGATTCTCGGGCCGCTGGTGTTTTCGGCATGTGTGTTACTGCTGTCTCGCGAAGCAACCTTCCTGTTCTTTGCGGCGTGCCTGGTGTTGTCGGCCATTTCCATCGCTACCCTTGAGCCTGCCAGGCAGGGCGTCCGGCAGGCATTCGATGGGCGCGCGATTGTCCGGGATGCGGCGCGCAGTGTAAGGCAGCTCAGGGTCAGCAATGCGCCTTTGTTTGCTGTTATTGGCTGCACCACGCTCTGTGCGATGTTCGCCACCTCGGTGATTCGCTTCATCCTTCCTGCGTCAGTGCTGGAACACTTCGCCTCTGAAGCGGCGGTGGGTTACGTATTTTCACTGCTTGCTGCAGGCACCGTATTGGGTGGCATGCTCTACACACGCTTCAACCCGCGCACAACCGCACGACTGGTGGTGCGTTACTGGGTGCTGTACGGCGCACTGTTTTTTGCTGCAGCGGTGGCACTGCAATTCAACAGCTGGCTGTTCCTGCTGATGTTGTTCCTGGTCGGCTTCATTGGTGCGTTTGTCGATATCGCTATCGTGACCAACATCCAGTGTTTGTCGAGCGAGCATGAAGTTGGCAGGAATTTTTCCCTCTACTACTTCACTGCCGTCATTGGTGACGCCGTTTCAGGGCTGATTGCCAGCCTGGTCTTTGTGCTTGCGGGGCCGGCAACCTTCATCTGGATGACGTTCATGCTGTTCATCGCGCCAGTGCGCTGGAACCTGAAAGAACATTCCCCGGATGGCGACAGTCGTGGATAGCCCGACGCGCGATGTTGGCGCATGGGGCGGCTTGTGTTGCGGGCTTCAGGCAGGGAATACAGATTGAGCGCATGCCTGCCGATACGCCCCCGGGGTAACCCCATACGCCTGCTTGAACTGCCGACTCAAATGGCTCTGGTCGGCAAAACCAAGGTCGAACGCCACCTCTGAAGCGGCCATGCCGCTCTTCAGCATTTCCCGGGCGCGGGCCAGGCGCCGCTGCTTCAGCCAGGCGTGCGGCGGCTGGCCGGCGGCTTGGCGGAACACCCGGGCGAAGTGGAAGGGTGACAGGTTGACTGCCGCCGCCAGCGTTTCAAGCGACGGTGGGTCGGCCAGTTGGCTTTCCAGCAGTTCGCGGGCGCGGGCCACGGCCAGGGGCTCGTGGCCGGGGGCCGAGGGTTCGGCGCATTGCCCGTGGCGTTGCACCAGGGCCAGCACTGCCTGGCGCCAGGCGGTCTGTTGCTGCAAGGCGCTGGCGCCGGTTTCGGACAACTGATGCAGCTGGCTGAAGGCGATGGCCAGGGCCGGGTCGTGGATCACGCTGTCCTTGAAGCTGGGCATGCCATGGCGGCCCAGCTCAAGTTCTTCGAGCACGCCGGTGACGCGCTCGTGCTCGGGGTAGAAGCCGCGGTAGCGCCACCCCGCTTCGTGGGCTGTGGCGCCCGTGTGCAGCTCGTCAGGGTTGATCAGTACCATGCTGCCGACCGGTGCCAGGTGCTCGCTGCCGCGGTGCCAGAAGCGCTGGGCACCGGATTCGATTACGGTGAACACGTAGCCTTCGTGCACATGCGGGGCGAAGCGCTGCTGGAAGTAGCGCGCGTGCAGCATCTCGACGTCGCCCAGGGCCGGCGCCTGCCAGAGGTGTGTCTGCTCGCGCAGGGGCGTGGTCATGCCAGCCAGCTGCGCAGAAGGAAGAAGATCAACATGCTCACCAGCATGCTCAGCAACACGCTGCGGGTCAACAGCACCAGGGCGATGGCCACCACAGAACCCAGCAGGTAGGGGTTGAGCAGGCTAAGGTTGAGCTGGTGGTCGGGCATGAAGATGATCGGGCCGCAGATGGCGGTGAGCATGCCCGGCACGGCAAAGCCGAGGAACTGCCGGGCATTGGAGCTCAGGCGCAAGGGCAGGCGTGGCTCAAGGAACGCGTAGCGGTTGAGGAACACAATGGCGCCCATGGCGAAAATCAGGATCCAGGTCATGCGCGGGCTCCGGCAAATTTCTGGCAGATGAACCCGGCGCTCATGCCCAGCAGGCCTGCGGCCACCAGGGCGGCCTCCCAATGCCAGTAGCTGAACAGCACCGAGCAGAACAGCGACACGGCTACGCACACCACGGTAGCCAGGTTGCGCACCAGCGGCGCGATCAGGGCGACGAAGGTGGCGACGATGGAAAAGTCCAGGCCGAGTTGATCGAGGTGGGGGATGTTCTGGCCCAGCAGGATGCCGGCCAGGGTGAACAGGTTCCAGGCGACGTAGAACGTCAGGCCTACGCCCAAGGCGTACCAGCGGTTGAACTGCTGCTGGTCGTACTGGCTGGTCAGGGCGAAGAACTCGTCGGTCAGCAAAAAGCCCAGGCCCAGGCGCCAGCGCAGCGGCTGGCTGGACAACACCGGGCGCATCGACAGGCCATACAGCAGGTGCTGCGAGGTGAGCAGCAGGGTGGTGAGCAGGATCGACGCCAGGTTGGCGCCGCCCTTTAGCATGCCAATGGCAACCAGTTGCGCGGCACCGGCGAAGACGATGGCCGATAGCCCTTGCCCCTGCCAGGCACTGAGGTTGGCCTCGATGGCCATGGAGCCGGCCAGCAGGCCCCAGGGGGCGACGGCCAGGGACAACGGCATGATGGCGATGGCGCCGTGGAGGAAGGCTTGGCGAGCGATGTGGGGCATGATGGCTGCAATGCGTGTACGAGGCAGATCAGCATGCCAGACAGGGCAGGGGATGGCTTGAACGATCTTGCTGATCGACGCGTTTCCTTGTGTGAGGAACTGGCTTCTCAGTAAATGAAAATTTGCGCGATCACTGTGGGAGCGGGCGCGCCCGCGAACACGGGCGAAGCCCGTGCCATACACCGCGCAGCCTGCTTCGCGGGCATGCCCGCTCCCACAGGTACAACGCAGGCTTCAGGCTTATGCGGAAGCTGTGGGAAGGTCAAGGGTGGCTGGTCAGGTGCTGTCGCGCGGTTGCGCAGCCGTTGATGTCCACGGCTTTCTGCAACAGGCTCAGGCGCTGCGGTGGGTCCAGGTCGCCGAGCAGGCGGTACACCTCGGCCTGGTAGTCGCGCTGGCGCCCCCACAACATTTGCAGGCCTTCTGGCCGGCTGCGGCTGCAGGCCAGGCGGGTGGCCGGTTGCGGGTAGTAGGGGGCGTACACGGTGGCCATGCTGGGGATGGCCTCCAGCGCTGCACGGTACTCGCTGCTGGCGTTGTAGGGCCGGCACCAGGTGGCGATCGCTGGCGCGGGTGCGGCAAAACCCTGCCTGAGACTGGCTTCGAGCAACGGGCAGGCGGCATCCGGAATTTGCGCGGCGGGCAGGTAAGTCATGTAGTACAGCGCCAGGCGGTACTGCGCAACCGGGTGGCCCAGCTCTACCGACTTTTTCAACAGGGCAACCGCTGTCGGCAGCGTGTGGGCCATGGCCTGGCCCTGGCGGCTGAGCTCGGGGTCGCCACCCAAGGCGGTGCGCAGGGTACTGGTATCGTCACCCTGGTTATCGGCCTGCTCCAGCAGCGGCAAGGCCTGGCGGTAGAGCAGGTCGGCGTGAGGGTCGATACGCACTTCCAGCGCGTGCGCAGCCAACGGCATCAGGGCGACCAACAGCGGGGGCAGGCGTCGCATGCGGCTCACAGGCAAGCCCCGGGGGCGGCCAGGCAAGGATGGACGGCTTCGATGTTAATGGCGGTCAAGCGTACGCCTCGGGAAAATCGGAACGACGGCCTATTCTAGCCACCCAAGGGGGGTGGCCGAAAGACCACGCGGCAACTGTCAGACGAGCTTGATCGGCGTGACCTTGCGTTGCGCGTGTTTTTCCTGTGCCAGGCCAAGCTTGGCGGTAATCACCTTGGCCAGGGCGTTGTTACCGAGGTCGTTCAGGTGCAGGCGGTCGATGAACAGGTCGGCGCCGAACACTGGCGAGCTGCTGAGCATGCTGTTCATGTCGTAGCAAGGCACCGGGTCGGCCTGGCTTTTGATACGGCGGAAAAAGGCCGAGTGCAACTGGCTGTCGAATGCGCCGTCCAGCAGCCGGTCGAAGTTCGCGGGTTGTTGCTCCAGCGCGGCCAGCATGGCCTGCTCACCAACGGGCAGGGTGTTGCGGCACCAGGGCAGCAACGGCTGCAGGATAAAGGTGAGGGTGGCGTGGCTGTCTGCCAGCAGACGGTCCCACTGACGCAAGGTCCGGCCAATGCTATCGGCAGCGCGGGCCAGGCGCCTTTCCGGGGGCGACAGCGGCCAGACGACCGGGGCTTCGACCGCAGGCGTGGTCAGTGCCTGGCCGATGCGCCGCCACAGTGACGGCCTACGGGGTGGCGCGGCAGGCTGCATGCCTTCGCTGAAACTGTTGAGAAAGGCCTGGTACGCCTTGGCGTGCTGTGGGTCGTTGGGGCTGGCGAGGACTTCGCACAGGGCTTCATGGGCCAAGCTGTTGAGGCCGCTGAGCACCACCACATGGCCAAGTTGGCCAAGGCGGTGCTGGTGCGTCAGGAACATCAGCAGTTCCTGGCCGGCATTGAGCCCGCAACCGGCCAGGCTCAGCCAGACCTCGCCGGTGAGCGCCGACAGGTGCGAAGCCACCGTGTGCTCGTCGGAGCTGGCGCCGATACCCAGGGCGGTCGAGCCGCCGACCAGCAGGTTGATGCGTGAAGCGCCGCCGCGTTCTGCCGCCGAAAAGCGCTTGCCGGCGCAATGGCTGTAGCGCAGGCCAAGGGCGTCGGTGTTGATGGTGCCGGAACGGTAGCCGGTTTCATGCACGTGCACAGTATGCGGCGCACGGCGGCTGCCCAGCAGCAGAAAGCGCTGGTAGTCCTGCTGCAACGGTGAAGGAGACGGGCTCGTATCAGTCGCTGTCATGGTCTGTCCTTCTGTTGCGCCGGGCGCTTCGTATCAAACTCAGGCAGCCAGTTCGTTGAGGTTGTACAGCAGGCCGCCAGCGGCGATCAGCAGCAACGCGACGCCCGAAGCCAGGCTTATCACGCGGTTGCTGCGCTGCGAGGCGATCTTGCCGATGGCGAAGATATACAGGCTGAGCACGGCGAAATCGATGGCCACCCACAGCAGCGACAGCACCACCATGCTTTTGCCGAACGACTCGGTGATCTGGATGAACTGCGGGAAGAAGGCGATGAAGAAAATGATGTCCTTGGGGTTGGAAATGCCCACCATGAAGCCTTGCAGCAGCCCGCCACGCGCGGCCTTGGGAGCCTCGCTCGGCGCTTGCGGGGCAGGCGCCTGCAGGGCGTCCCTCAGTGTGCCCACGGCGATGTAGCCGATGAACAGGCAGCCTAGCAGGCTCATGGTGCTGAGCCATGCCTTGTCGATGGCGGCGCTGGTGAGGATGATCCAGGCTGCGGCGCCGATCAGCACCAGTGAGGCCCAGTTGGTGCCAACGGCGGTGAACATGGCCTTGCGCGAGCCGGAGGCAGCTGCGGTGTTGACGATCAGCGCCACCACCGGGCCGGGGGTGGCGATGAGCAGCAGTACGGTGAGGGCATAGGTGAAGGTGAGTGCGGTGTTCACGGTCAGTTCTCGATCAGTAAGTCGGGTGTCGCCGGGTGTGCGGCATGTGCGTGGAACGGGCAGCGTGACGGGTTGAGCGAACCTGCCTCCTGCAGTTGGTACTGCTTCCATTCGTAGTTGTCGGTATCGCCGAAAAAGCCAAGGGTGTCGGGCATGACGCCGTCGTTGTAGTGGTGCACGCGCTCGCGTATGCGCTCGCGGATTCGTTTGCCACTCTCGGTGTTGGCGTTGGCCACTTCGTCGAAGTTCGCCCGTGGATTGATGACGAAGGTGATGTGATGCCCCAAGTTGCGGCTTTTCATCTGCTGGTGGCCGGGGAAGTTCATGTTGATGAACAAGGGCATGCCGGCATAGCAGAACGACCAGCCGTTGTCGTCGGGGTCGGTCGGCATGCCCTGCGGCCATGGGTGCGGGTCGCGTGCATGCACACCACGCAGCACCTTCCAGGCCAGTGCCTGCTGTTCGGCCAGGGTGTAATCGGGGGCTGTTTCGAGAAACACCACCAGTGGGCTGCCGATGCGCTGTTTGGGTGTGATCGGGGCGACCGTGCACACGTAGTCGGCCAGGCCCTGGGCGATGTCATCGGCCAGTTGTTCGGCGCGGGCGAAGAGTATGTGGCAGGTTTCGCCGTTCACCGCCTTGCGGCCGAACAGGCAAGGGAAGTCGGGGTTGGCGAGGATACTGCGAAAGTGTTCTATGGTTTTGAAAGTCCAGTGTTGCGTATTGCATCCATGTTCAACGGCCAGCTCTAGCGCATCCAGGCGATAGCAATTTCCATATCCCGTAAACATGATTTCCCCAGGCGTTGATTAAGTGAACGTTCCAGTCATATGCAGGCAGGATCTTGGTTATGTTTATTATTTACCTGCATTTTCCGAGACGCTCCCGACGTTGTAAAACGCGTGGAACTATGACCTACTATTAGTCTTGTTCATGCTCGGGACGCCGCCATGTCGGAACGGATTCAGGCCTTGCACGCCCTGCGTGCCTTCGAGGTGGCCTCTCGCTATGGCTCTTTTACCCGTGCGGCGGAAGAACTGGCCCTGACCCAAGGGGCGGTCAGCCATCACATCAAAACCCTGGAAGCCCTGTTTGGCTGCGACCTGTTCGAACGGCGTGGCCCGAAACTGAGCCTGACCGAGCACGGGCGCCTGCTGTCGCAAGAGCTGAAGGTTGGCTTCAAGATCATCGAAAATGCCTGCGCGTTGCTGCGCCAGGACCGCTACGGCTTGCGCCTGAAGGCGCCGTCTACGCTCACCATGCGCTGGCTGTTGCGGGCGCTGGATGCGTTCAAGAAGGCCGATGACAACTGCAGCGTGCAACTGTCCAGCGTGTGGATGGACATCGACAGCGTGGACTTCTATTCCGAGCCCTACGACTGCGCCATTCTGTTGGCCAGCGGGCGTTTCCCCGCCGATATCGAGAGTTTCAAGCTGTTCGATGAATGGCTGATCCCGGTGTGCCAGCCCGACTACATGCCACAGGCTCAACCGGCCCTCGCAGACCTGGCCCAATGCGAGTTCCTGCACCCGTCACCCGACCGGCGCGACTGGCGGCGCTGGCTGGCGCGGATGGGCGCACTGGAGATCAGCATCGACCAGGGGCAAGTGTTCGATACGCTCGACCAGGGCATTTCGGCTGCCCAGCAAGGCCTGGGTATTTCGGTGGTCGACCTGGTGCTGGCCAGTGCCGACCTGCAGGCCGGGCGCCTGGCAACGCCGTTCAAGCATGCCGTGGCCACTGGTGACGGTTACTACATGACCTGGCTCAAGGCCAGCCCCAAGGCGCGGCAAATGCACAAGCTGCGCGACTTCCTGCTTGGCCAGGTGCCACCGCTGGCCTACAAGGACATCAACTACCTGTACGGTTGAACACCCGCTCGAGCATGAAATCGATGAACACCCGCAACTTCGGCGGC
This sequence comes from Pseudomonas putida S13.1.2, assembly GCF_000498395.2. Lineage (NCBI taxonomy): Bacteria > Pseudomonadati > Pseudomonadota > Gammaproteobacteria > Pseudomonadales > Pseudomonadaceae > Pseudomonas > Pseudomonas putida. The sequence continues at coordinate 2,812,852 of NZ_CP010979.1, read as the reverse complement.
ATCTGCCGCCCGGACGGCCACAGCAGATAGAAACTGCCACGCCGCTCCATGAAGTTGTCGAGCACGCTGACCAGTGAGCCATTGCCCAGTTCGCGGCGCACGTTGAAGTCCGGCAGGCAGGTGATGCCACGGTGGTTCAAGGCAAAGCAGACGCGCGTCTCGACATGGTTGCAAACCATCGAGATGGGGATGTCGTAGGCTTGCTCGGGGTGCTCCTGGCGCAGCGGCCAGGTTTCCAGCTTGCCGCTGCTGGGGAAACGATAATGCAGGCAGGTATGCGCCGCCAGGTCGCGCGGGTGCAGGGGTGTGCCGCGTTCGCGCAGGTACTCGGGTGAGGCCACCAGGCGGTGCTGGAAGTGCCCCAGAAACTTGGCGTTGAGCCGCGAATCCACTGGCTGCCCGCCGCGCAGCACCACATCGAAGCCTTCGCCGACGATATCCACCATGCGGTCGGAAAAGTCCAGGTCCAGCTCCACCTGCGGGTACAGCGCCATGAACTCGGCCAGCGCCGGCATCACCAGCGCTGTGACCTGTGGCATGCTGACGCGCAAGCGGCCACGCGGGGTTTCGCTGGCCTGGGACAGCTCGTGCTCGGTGGCCTCGATTTCGGCCAGGATGCGTCGGCTGCGCTCGAGAAACAGAGCACCCTCGGCGGTAAGGGTAATGCTGCGTGTGCTGCGGTGGAACAGGCGCACACCCAGCCGGCTTTCCAGGCGCGCCACGCGTTTGCCCACGGCCGAGGCAGTGATGCCCAGCGATTGGCCGGCGGCGACGAAACTGCGGGTTTCAGCCACCCGATTGAACACCACGAAGCCGCTGAGGCTGTCCATGCTGCATTCCTGATTGCGGACACAGGTGTCCTGGGTGAGCGGCATTGTACCCGTCTTTTTCCGCAGTGGCCTTGCTTGCAGACTGTCCGCCTTGTTTTCCAACTCAAGGCAACCGCAATGTCCCAGACATCCTCCCCACCGTTGCTGGACGCCAGCAGCGAGCGCCTGCCCGTCAGTGGGCTGCTGGCGCTGGCCATGACTGGCTTTATCGCCATCCTCAGCGAAACCCTGCCGGCGGGCTTGCTCGACCAGATCGCCGACGGCATGCACATCAGCCAGGCCATGGCCGGGCAGTGGGTCACAGCCTATGCCCTGGGCTCGTTACTGACGGCAATCCCGCTGGTGACCCTGACCCAGGGTTGGTATCGCCGGCGCGCTCTGCTGCTGGCGATCATCGGCTTTGTGCTGTTCAACGGGCTGACTGCGTTGTCGACATCCAACAGCCTGACCTTGGTGCTGCGCTTTTTCACCGGCGCAGCTGCCGGGCTGGCCTGGGGCCTGATCGCTGGCCATGCCCGGCGTATGGTGCCGGCGGCACAGCAGGGCCGGGCCATGGCGTTGGCCATGCTCGGGCAGCCGATTGCCTTGTCGCTCGGGCTGCCGATTGCCACCTGGCTGGGCGCCGGGCTGGGCTGGCGCGCAACGTTTGTGGTGGTCACCCTGGTGGCGTTGCTGCTGGTGGTGTGGGTGCTGCGCTCGGTGCCGGAGTACCCGGGGCATGCCGCCGGCAAGCGCCCGGCGGCCATGCAGGTGTTGCGCACGCCGGGGGTGTTGGTCGTGCTGCTGGTGATCCTGAGCTGGATCCTTGGCCACAACATTCTCTACACCTACATTGTGCCGTTGCTGGCAGCGGCCGGTATGGCTGCGGACATTGGCCCGGTGCTGATGGTGTTTGGCCTATCGGCCCTGGCCGGGATCGGCCTGGTGGGGTTGCTGGTCGACCGGCATTTGCGCACGCTGGTGTTGCTGAGCATTGCCGGTTTTGCCTTGGCCACACTGGCCTTGGGGCAGGCGTCGTCATGGTTGATGTACCTGAGCATCGCCCTGTGGGGTTTGACCTACGGTGGCGCACCGACCCTGCTGCAGACCGCCTGTGCCGATGCGGCGGGCGAGGGCGGAGACGTGGCGCAGTCGATGCTGGTGACCGTGTGGAACAGCGCTATCGCCCTGGGCGGGATCGTGGGGGGCGTGTTGCTTATGGGGGGTGGGACCAACGCCTTTGGCGGGGTGGTATTGGCACTGATCGCGGTGGCCTGGTCGCTGGCCTGGGCGGCGCGCAGAAGTGGCTTCGTGGCGGGGGCACGCTAGCGTAGAATTGCGTTTTTCAGCAGAGGTCGACGCAGTGGAGTTGCAGCAGGGTTTTGTGCTGACCCGTCATTGGCATGACACGCCCGAAGGCACCTGCGTGGAGTTCTGGCTGGCAACCGATCAGGGGCCACGGCAGCTACGCCTGGCCCCACAGGTTTCGGTGGCGTTCATCGCGCAGGTGCATGAGGCGCATGCGCGGGTATTGCTGGCCAATGAGCAAGGCGTCGAGCTGCGGCCATTGCGCCTGAAAGACTTCGACCAGCGCCCGGTGCTGGGCTTGTACTGCCGGCAGCACCGGCAACTGATGCAACTGGAGCAACGCCTGCGCACCGCTGGTGTCGAGGTGTTCGAAGCGGACATCCGCCCACCCGAACGCTACCTGATGGAGCGCTTCATCACTGCCCCGGTACAGTTCACCGGTCAAGCCGATGCCCAGGGCGTCCTTTGCGATGCCCAGCTCAAGCCCTCGCCAGGTTATCGCCCGCCGCTGCGCCTGGTGTCGCTGGACATTGAAACCAGCGAGCGCGGCGAGCTGTACAGCATCGCCCTTGAAGGCTGCGGCCAGCGTCAGGTGTTCATGCTCGGCCCGGCCAACGGCACGGCCGACGGCCTCGATTTTGACCTGCACTACTGCGCTGACCGCGCCGCGCTGCTGGCCTGCCTCAACCAGTGGATGGCCGAGCATGACCCGGATGCAATCATCGGCTGGAACCTGGTGCAGTTCGACCTGCGGCTGCTGCATGAGCACGCCAAAGCGCTGCAGGTGCCGCTGGCGTTGGGGCGTAAAGGTGCCCCGATGACATTACGTAGCCATGCCGGTGGTGGCCACGTGTTCGCCGATGCCCCGGGGCGGCTGTTGATCGACGGCATCGAGGCGCTGCGCTCGGCAACCTGGAGCTTCCCATCGTTCAGCCTGGAGAGCGTTGCCCAGACGCTGCTCGGTGAAGGCAAAGCCATCGACACGCCTTACCAGCGCATGGACGAGATCAACCGGCGCTTTGCCGAGGACAAACCGGCCCTGGCGCGATACAACCTCAAGGACTGTGAGCTGGTTACGCGTATCTTTGCCCACACCCGCCTGCTGGAGTTCCTGCTGGAGCGGTCTTCGGTCACCGGCCTGGCAGTAGACCGCAGCGGTGGATCGGTCGCTGCGTTTTGCCACTTGTACATGCCGCAGATGCACCGTATGGGCTTTGTGGCCCCCAACCTTGGCAGCCGCCCTGACGAAGCCAGCCCCGGTGGCTTCGTCATGGATTCGCGCCCAGGCCTTTACGACTCGGTGCTGGTGCTTGACTACAAGAGCCTGTACCCGTCGATCATTCGTACCTTCCTGATCGACCCGGTGGGGTTGGTGGAAGGCCTGCGTGTTCCCGATGACGAGCATTCGGTGGAAGGCTTTCGGGGAGGGCGCTTTTCGCGTAGCCAGCATTGCCTGCCGGCGATCGTCGAGCGTGTGTGGCAGGGCAGGGAAGCCGCCAAACGTGACGGCAACGCAGCGTTGTCGCAGGCATTGAAGATCATCATGAACGCGTTCTACGGGGTGCTGGGCTCGAGTGGTTGTCGCTTCTTCGACCCCCGGCTGGCCTCGTCCATCACCATGCGTGGGCACCAGATCATGCGCCAGACCCGGGCGCTGATCGAGGCGCGCGGCTATGACGTGATCTATGGCGACACCGACTCCACCTTCGTCTGGCTCAAGGGTGCCCATGCCGAGGAAGACGCGGCGCGCATCGGCCGCGAGCTGGTGGCCGAAGTCAACCAATGGTGGCAAGCACATTTGCACGAAACCATGAACCTGCAGAGTGCCCTCGAACTGCAGTTCGAAGTGCATTACCGGCGCTTCCTGATGCCAACCATCCGCGGCACCGATGAAGGCAGCAAGAAGCGCTATGCCGGCCTGGTGCAGCGAGCCGACGGTTCTGAAGAGATGGTTTACAAAGGCCTGGAATCGGTACGCACCGACTGGTCGCCGCTGGCCCGGGAGTTTCAGCAGGCGCTCTATGGCCGTGTGTTTCGCGGCGATCCCTACCGCGATTATGTCTGCGAGTATGTGCGGCGTACGTTGGCCGGCGAGCAGGACGAGCTGCTGGTGTATCGCAAGCGCCTGCGCAGGCCGCTGGCCGATTACCAGCGCAACGTGCCGCCGCATGTGCGTGCCGCACGCCTTGCCGACGAGTACAACAAGCGCCTGGGGCGCCCCCTGCAGTACCAGCGCGGCGGCTGGATCAGCTACGTGATCACCACCGCTGGCCCTGAACCACTGGAAAACCTGCAGGCACCGATCGACTACGACCACTACATCAGCCGTCAGCTACAACCGGTGGCAGATGCCATCCTGCCCTTTGTCGGCGATGATTTCGCCCGTCTTACCGACCATCAGCTGCTGCTGTTCTGAACGGGTGGTAGATAGCTAGGCGTCAGCACGACGCAACAATGTTCAGACTCGCACCTCCACGTCATCGCGGAGGCAGAGATGCAGAACAATAGCAGTCAACCCTCGGCTGCGGCCGATACCCTTGCCATGGCGCAAGCATGCCAGGACCATTACATCGCGCAGCGGCTGCCGGCCTGGATGACGCGCCTCAGCGTGGCAGAATTCACCCTCCTGAGCGAGGCGCTGCCAGAGCTGTTGGCCTGCCGCGAAGGCTTGTCGGCAGCGTTGGCGCGGCTGAACAATCTGGATGCATTTGCCCATCCTTTGCTGCAAAAAGCGCTTGGCGCCCACGGCGATCTCGACGTGGATCGCCTGTACGTTCGCCAGTGGTACACCTTCCCCTCGCCTACGATCAATTATGTAACCGGCCGGCTACCCGTTGTCGCCAGCGACTACTACGACATCCCGGTGCTCGAGGCTGCGTTGGGTAATTTCACCGCAGAACAGCAGCGCGCCCAGCCGCGTGGCAACTGCCTGGTCGATGAGTGCGGCGCAAGGCGTAGTGAACTGCCTGCATCGGCCTTCGCCAAATTGTGTCGAGAGCTGGACCTTGGCCAGAAGTACCAGGCGCATCTGGACGCTGTTCTGCAGCCCGAAGTCAAACGATTGATAGCGCGACGACAACGCTACGGGATGTTGGTGGATGCCCTGCAGGCCAGGGCGCAAGGCGTATTGAGCGCAGGCCAGCTGCAGTGGGTGGTGGAGTTGTGCCTCCAGGGCACGCTGGGCAAGCTCGAAGGCGCACTGGTTCGCGTCCGACAGTTGGTGTTGTTTGGTTGCAGCTTGCAGCAGATCGTCGTGCTGGACGTGATCGATGAGGGCGTGTTGTACAACACCAGCAAGCGCGTGCTGGTGTACGTGCCGTGTGACCCGCACGGCCCCTGGAGCGTGGGCGCAGACCTTGAAGATTATGCCCGCCGGGTCCTTGGCAAACGCCTGCGCGAAGAGGGCTACCGGCGGTTTTTCAACCGCTTCGTGCGTCGTCGCGACAGCCAGCGATTCTTCTCGGCCGTCAGCGAACGGCTCGATGACGTGACCGGCTGGGCAACCAGGGACCTTGATGAGCAGACCTGCGCCTATCGCTTGGCGCTGTTCGAACACATTGCTGACGACTGGGTCGCCCGGATCAAGGACGATGCTGCGATCATTGCCCCGCCGGTGGCCCAGCTTGATCGCGAGGTCCAGGCCGAGCATGGTCGCCGTCTGCGTGCTGAAGGCTGGACCCTGTTGGGTATTGCAGGGTTTTTCGTGCCCGGCATCGGCGCGGTGTTGCTGGGGGTGATGGCCTGGGAGCTGCTTGAACAGACGTTTCAGGCTGTCGGGGACTGGCAGGACAACGAGCGCAATGCGGCGCTGGCGCATCTGCTGAATGTCGGCAAAGGGCTACTGGCCGTCGGTGCCACCGTTGCCGTTGTTGTTACGGCCCGTCGCGCCTGGAGCGAGGTGGACAAGCTGATACCGGCGCAGCTGGCTAGCGGCGAGGAAAAACTGTGGAATGCAGACCTCAGGCCCTATCGCTGCGAAAGCCCGCCGGACACGGCAGCCCTGGACAAGGAAGGCGTTCACCGCCTGGGCGAGCGTCGCTGGATCAGCATGGCGGGGCACTGGTATGAGGTGGCTTGGCGAGATGCCGATGAACAGTGGCAACTGCTCCCTTATCAGGGTTATGCGCCGCCGCTACGTCACAATGGTGCCGGTGCGTGGCGGCTGTGGTGCGAGCAGCCAGCCGAGTGGGACGACACCCACCAGCTGTTCCGTCGCCTGGGCAGGCCATTCAGCGACCTCGATGATGCGCAAATCGACCAGGCGCTCGCGGTTCATGGTCTTGACGACCAGCATTTACGGGCATGGCATGTGTATGGCCGGGCGCCGGAAGCCGTGCTGGTCGATACCGTCGACCGCATGGTCCTCGCCAGCCGGATCCGCACGTTGGTCCAGCAGTTGCGTGAGGGCGTGGCCACCGCCGATCCGCCGCTGCTGGAGCGGGTGATGCATCTACCCCAGGCAGCGGGCAAGGGCGGGGCAGCGCTGGCTGATGTGGCCTGGGCAGGGCGACGAGAGTTGTTGCAGAGTTTGTACGAAGAGCAGAATCCCGACACTGAAACTGGCAGCCCATTGCGCCGGGATTTTGCCAGCCTGCACCGTTTGGCCGCGGACGAGGTGCTGCGCGATGGCAGCGAGGAGGACTTGCAGCAGCTTCGCGAGACCGGCCGCGTGCCGTTGTTCATGGCCGAGGCGGCAAGGCTGCAGGTTGCGCGGATCCGAGTCGCGCGGGTGTATGAGGCGCTGAGTATCGATACGCCGCAAAACCTCGACCTGGCGCGGGTGGTGCTGAGTTTGCTGGTTCACGTGCGGGGGGCTGACGGGCCCGGGTGGCGATTGTTCGACGGTGATGCCAGTGAGCCGCTGCTGACTATCGAGGGCGCGGGGCAGACGTTTGACCTGCTTCACCAGCATGGGGAGTTCCGCTTGCGTGATCCCGCGCGGTCATCTGTCAGTGAGGCGGGCGAGTTGTTCGAGACCCTGGGCGCGGCCTATGACGAGCGGTCTCAGGCGGCCATCGGCCAAGGCCACGCTTTCGTGCCTGCACTGCGCCAAGCGCTGGCAGATGTTGCCATCGCCCATAGGCAGGCGGTGGTGAATGTGCTCAGGCTGAATCGCCCGAGCGGCTCGTTTCTCGCGCCTCGACGGCTCGATGACGGTCGGATCGGCTATCCCCTGGCGGGCGGCAGGTTGTGGGCCGCGCTGGGGCTGTCCAGGCCAAGGGCGTTTCAGGCACGGCTCCGGGACCTGTACCCGGCCTTCAGTGATGAACAGATCGGTCTCTGGCTGGCGTCAGACAACGCACCGACCAGGTTGCGCATGTTGGAACAGCAATACGCACTGCTCAGCACTCACCTGAACAAATGGGTCCGCAGTGCCTTTCCGACATCGGAACTGGCCGCCCGGCGTGAATTCAGAAAGGGCCTGATCGACTGCTGGCGCTGGCTTATCCCGGAACTTCAAGACGATGCGGCAGTGGAGGGCGGACGCTTCATGCTGACCCAGACCCGCAGCCGCTTGCAGCAACTGCCTGCATTGCCGGCGCAAGTAGGTTTTCCGCATGTCTCGATCCTGGCCTTGCGTTCCATGCGCCTGGAGCAGATTCCAGATGAGTTTCTGCGTGCATTTCCCAACTTGCGCAACCTGGAAATCACCCAGTGTCGCCTCAGGCGCCTGCCTTTGACTCTGATGCTGGCCCAAAAGCTGGAAGTGCTCGATCTGTCGGGTAACCAGATCGCTCTCGACGAAAGCCAGGCCCTGATCCTGGCGGGGTGTCGTTCGCTGGTGTACCTGAACCTTTCGGACAACCCATTGGGCAGGGCATTTTCGGTCTTCGCCATGACCGAGCTCAATGCCCTGCACCTGCCACACACCCAGATGCCCGAGTTTCCATACGGGGTGATGGATGCTCCGGACCTGCATACTCTCGACCTTTGCGGCAACAGTATTGCCGAGTTGCCCGAGGGTTTTCATCGGTCGCAACTGTGGCGCTCTGGCAGGGTCGGGCTCTCCGGCAATCTGCTGGCGGCTGCGCCTGAGGCGCTTACTGCCTGGCACTGGCTTGAGGCAAGCCGCGTTCCATACCGGCTGCGTTTTCTGGACGTATTGACAGCCGGGGATCGCGACGAAATGGCCGCGCTGTGGGTCCATCTTGAAGCAGAAGAACGCTCGGCTGACTTCTTCAACACCCTGTCGGTGCTGACGGCATCGGGAGCATTCCGGTTCTCGTCGACCGCGTCCTCTCTCGCATCTCGGGTACTCGAAATGTTCCAGGCGATGAATGAGGATGACGCGCTGAAGCGTGAGCTGTTCGAACATGCAGCGGCCACCGATTGCCAGGATAACGCCACTGCCCGTTTCGCTGACCTGGAACTGCGCGTGATGATATGGCGTGCGCGACGCGGCGAGTTTGCCCGGCAGCCTGAGCGGGCATTGCTATGGCTCGGTGGTCGGTTGTGGCGGTTGGCGTTGCTCGACCAGATTGCCGCTGAACATGCCCAGCGGCTGGGTGCGGGCAATGAGTCGATCGAATTCGCCCTGGCATACCGCATCGCCTTGCGCAGGGCTTTGGACTTACCCGCTCAGCCAGACGAAATGCTCTATCCAGGCATTGCTGCGCTGAGCAACCAGGACGTTCGCATGGCCCGTGAAACCGTCCTGGCGGGGCAGACCCGGGAAGGCATTGCTCAGTATCTGTCACGGCAGTGGTTCTGGCAGGATTACCAGCGCAAGACCTTCCCGGTGCGCCTGCAAGTGCCGCGTCATCTGCACGCGGAGCTGGAACGGCTGATGGCCGTGGGTGGCCGGGAAGCGGAGATCGCACGGCTGCACATCAGCAACCAGCAACGGGAGCACGCGGTGATGCTGCAGTTGACGCTGGAAGCGCTGGACAGGCATTCGCGACCGCGTCTGCTCCCCTAGCTGTTCAGACCTTGGTCAGATCCGCGTAGCGCCAGCGGCTTTGCGCTATGCTCAGACTGTGCGGTGATTTTTGCGCAGATGTTGCCGGCCGGTCATGGAAATCGGAAGTTACCTTTGTGCCGAGCACGTCTGTGGCTGTTGGTTTAGGCTCCCGCGTCGGATCTTTCTCCATGATCTGTAGTCTTTGGTTTATCGAGAGAATAAGGAGATACGCATGCTCGTCCGGTCACTGACCCTCGCTACCTTGCTCGCTGTCGCCGGCCCGCTGCTGGCGGCCGACAGTGACGCACCGCTGGCCAAGGAAGTGGGCAAGGCCAGGCCCTTGGTGGTCATCGCGCCCAGCAGCGCAGACCCAACCTTGCGCGGATTGAACAAGGCCCTCGAGGACCCGGCCACCCAGGCCGCCTTCAAGGAGCGCAATCTGGTGCTGTACAGCGTCGCGAACATGATGGGCAAGCGCGAAGACAAGAACCTCGAACAACAGACCACCATGGCCTTGATTCGTGAGCTGAAGCTGGGCGCGAGCAAGGGCACCAAGGTGATACTGGTGGGCAAGGACGGCGAGCGCCACATGCTCAAGGATGACGAGTCTGGCGAGCCCATCGACCCGCAGGCGATCCTCAAGGCGGTCGATGAGCTGCCTGCAAGCGAAAAGGCCGTGGCCGCACCTGAGCCTGTAGCGGCGGCGCCGGATACCAAGGCCAAGGACAGCAAGCCTGCCAAGCCAGCCAAGCCTGCAAAGCCGGCTGCGCCGCCAAAGCCGTTGGAAGACTGAACACCTGCATCGGCCCCGGTGCACCCGGGGCTGGCTCCAGGGTTGTGTATTGCATTGTATCTGGCTGCACAACAGACCCACTCACATACAAAACCGCAGCCCGCTCGATACAACCACGACACAGCGCAACGGCCTAATGGCTCCACTTCCAACCACAGTGGAGCTGCATCATGACTCAAGTACGAAACGCCATCGGCCTGCTGGGCGCCGCCCTGATCGGCAGCATGGCCTTGACCAGCAATGCATTCGCAGTTGAACCGTTGGCCCAGGGTTATCAACTGGCATCGGCCAAGGTGGCCGGCGAGGGCAAGTGTGGTGAAGGCAAGTGCGGCGGCAGCGGCAAGGCCAGCCAGAGTGAAGGTAAATGCGGCGAGGGCAAATGCGGCGACGCCTCGTTCACCAGGACCGACAGCAATCACGACGGCAAGGTTTCGCGGGAAGAGTTTCTGGCGGTGGCCAAGGACCGTGCCGCTGACTTCGACACGATCGACCGCAACCATGATGGTTTTATCTCTGAACAGGAAGCGGCCGATCACCTGAAGGCGATCTACCAGGCTAACGGCAAGGCCATGCCCGAGGGGCTGTTCAGCCACCTGGCCGGCAAACCCTGACGCATTTACCTCGTAGTGACGCAACGCCCCGCCTGCTGGTCAGGCGGGGCGTTGTGCCTGTTGGAGACCTGGATATGCACCTTACGACGTTGAATACCGGGCTTGGCCTGCGTCGCGGCCTGCTGCCCGAATTGCTGGCGATGAGCGCCGGTGCAGTGGACTTTCTCGAATGTGCACCGGAAAACTGGATTGCCGTTGGCGGTGCTTATGGCAAAGGCCTCGCCCAGCTGGCTGAGCGTTTTACCATCACCTGCCACGGATTGTCGTTGTCGCTGGGTGGCAGTGCGCCGCTGGATAGCAACCTGCTCAACAAGACCCGCCAGTTTCTTGATCGCCACCAGGTGCAGTTGTACAGCGAACACCTGAGTTATTGCAGCGATGACGGGCACCTGTACGACCTGCTGCCCATTCCATTTACCGATGAAGCCGTGCGCCATGTGGCCGCGCGCATACGCCAGGCGCAAGCGCACCTTGAGCGGCGCATTGCCGTGGAAAACATCAGCTATTACGCCGCACCGTACCAGGCGATGAGTGAGCTCGAATTCATCCGGGCGGTACTCGATGAGGCCGACTGTGACCTGCTGCTGGACGTCAATAACGTCTTCGTCAATGCCTGCAATCACGGATACGACGCCAAGGCGTTTCTTGAGGGCCTCCCTGTGGCGAGGGTGACCGGCATGCACGTGGCTGGCCATTACGATGAAGCGCCAGACCTCAAGGTCGACACCCATGGGGCACCGGTCAAGGAAGAGGTATGGGCGCTGTACGCGGTCGCCTGCGCGCGCTTTGGCGTGCAGCCGACCGTGCTCGAGCGTGACTTCAACTACCCGCCACTGGCCGAGCTGTTGGCCGAGGCGGCGCGTATCCGCGCTGTACAGCGTGTTTCGGGTGGGCAAGTGGATGAATGAGACCCTGCGTGAACAGCAATACGCCCTGGCCCGGTACCTGCGCGATCCCCAGCATAATGCCCCGCCGCCCGGCGTGGAGGCCCGGCGCTTGAAGGTTTACCGTGAATTGTTCTACGGCGCTATCGAAGGCCTTTTGGCCGGGAGCTTTCCGGTGATGCGCCAGGCTTTGGGCGAGCAGCGCTGGCATGCCCGGGTACGTGACTTCTACGCCAGCTACCGAAGCCAGACCCCCTTGTTTACCGAGATTGCCGAAGCGTTCGTTGATTATCTGCAAAGCGTCGAGCTGGATGCGCCCTGGCAGTTGGAGCTGGCCCACTACGAGTGGATCGAGTCGCAGCTCTACCTGAGCGATGCCGAGGACCCGCTGCATGACCCTGCGGGTGACCTGCTGAACGGGGAGCCGCTGTTGTCTTGTGTGGCGCGGGTACTGGCCTATCGTTGGCCGGTGGAGCGGATCGGCGCGGACTATCAGCCAACGATTGCAGCGCAGACGCCAACCTTGCTGCTGGTATATCGCGATGCCGGGTTGCAGGTGCGCTTTGCGCGGGTGGCGCCGCTGGTATATCAGTTGCTGGCGCTGGAGCAGGGCACCGGTCGGGCGCGGCTGGAGGCATTGGGAGGGGATTTGCAGCAAGGGCGGATATTGCTGGAAGGGTTACGCGAGCAGGGCGTCATCGTTGGTACGGTTTGAGGGCCTTGGGGCTGCGCAGCAGCCCCAGCCATTTCACCTGCACAATCGTGCACTGAGCCAATGATCCAGGCTAAACCGACCGGCCCCCTTCAGCAGCAAGGGCAGCAACGCCACCAGGTAGATCAGTGGCAACTTGTAATTGCCGAAGCCCTGGTCGGTAATGGCATATCCTTGGGCCAGTTCGGCCAGGCTCGACCAGTGCGCCGGCCAGTGCACTGCCGCTATTGCCACGACGGTCACCACCATCAGGCCCAATGATGCCAGGCGGGTACCGAGGCCCAGCAACAGCAGCAACGGCAGCACAAGCTCCGCCCACATCGACAGTTGCCAATTCAGCTCGGCGGGCAGCAGGTTGAAGGGGAACGGGAAGCCTCCTTGCAGGTCGGCAAACCAGTTGCTGCCATTGAACTTCTCCAGCCCGGATTCGAAAAACTCCCAGGCCAGGAACAGCCGTAACGGCAGGTCCGCGCTCCAGTTGCCGAAGCGGTCGAAGGTGGTCAGGGTAAAGGCTTTCATCAAGGTGGCTCCCGGGTCTGGTTGTGTGACCGGAAGTGTGTGACGGTGGGGTATCTGCAGTGTGTCGGCGGTGCTGGGGTTGTGTACCCGATTGTAGGTGCGCGCTCGCCTGTCAGCTGAGCTCGATCCGCGCGCACAGCCCGCCACTGTCGCGGTTGCTCAGGGTCAGCCGACCCCCCATGGCCTGGATCAGCTGGTGGGCAATGGCGAGGCCCAGCCCGGTGCCGCCCGTGCTGCGATTGCGTGAACCCTCCACTCTGTAGAACGGCTTGAGCACTTCATCCAGCTCGTCGGCGGGAATGCCAGGCCCGTTGTCGAGCACACGGATCACGGTCATGCCGCCCTCGCGGCACACCTCCAGCTCGGCGGCGCCGGCAAACTTGAGGGCGTTGTCCACCAGGTTCACCAGCACTCGGCGCAGGGCGTGCGGGCGGGTTTCCAGCAGGCTGCCGGTGCTGCCATTGCGCTCTACCTGCGCGCCGCTGTCCTGGTAGTCGAACACCAGGCTGTCGAGGAAGGCGTCGAGGTTGATCCTGCACGGGGCTTCAGTGCTGGTATCCATGCTGCGGGCGTACGCTACACCTTCGCGCACCAGGTGCTCCATTTCGCCCAGGTCGCTCCACAGTTTTTCTTTTTCAACCCCTTCGTCCATCACCTCGACACGCAGCTTCATGCGTGTGATCGGCGTTTGCAGGTCGTGAGAAATGGCCGCCAGCAGCTGCATGCGTTCCTTGAGGTGGGCGGTAATGCGCGCCTGCAGGGCGTTGAAGGCCACAGCGGCGTAGCGCACCTCGCGCGGGCCGCTTTCATCCAGCTGTATGCCGGGTTTGTCCGGGTCGAGGTTGTCCACCGCGCGGGCCAGGCGGGTCAGAGGGCCTATGGCCAGGTGCACGGCCAACCAGGTGCACAGCAACAAGACGGCCAGCTGGATCAGCAACACCATGGGCAGCCAGCGGGCCACCGGTACCGGCGATGGGGTGACGTCGATGGTCAGCGGTGCGCCATCGGCCAGGCTCAGGTGCGCCTGAAAGTGGGCATTCGGGCCGGGTATGTCCTGGAAGGTCAGGCGGTAGTCGCTGCCGATGGCCTTGACGATCGACTCGGCGGCCATGGGCGGGTCGCTGCCGGGCATCACTTCGCCGGCCAGGCCCTGATCGAGACGGTAGCGGTAGGTATGCCGTTCCAGGCGCGGCAGCCAGGCCGCACGTTCGGCCGCGGGCAGGCGGTCGAGGATGGCCACCGATGTGGCCACATCCTGCTCCAGGTTGCTGAGCATCATCGAGCGGCTGCTGATGTAGCGCTCGTAGGCCTGCAGGCCAAACGACAAGCCGTACGCCAGCACCAGGCCGGTGAAGAAGATCAGCGCCAGGCGCGAAGCCAGGGTGCGTGGCCACTTCATGACGGCGACTCGAGCAGTTGCACCGGCAGCGAGAACACATAGCCTTCGCTGCGCACGGTCTTGATGCAGCTGGGTTCGCGGGCGTCGTCGCCCAGGCGCTGGCGCAGGCGGCTGACCAGCAGGTCGATGGAGCGGTCGAACAGGTCGGCTTCGCGGCCCTGGGTCAGGTTGAGCAGCTGTTCGCGGCTGAGCACCCGCTGCGGGTGGTCGAGAAACACCCGCAACAAGCGGTACTCGGCGCCACTCAGGGCCACCAGGGTGCCTTCGTTGTCGAGCAGGTGGCGTGCGGTGGTGTCCAGCCGCCATTGGCCGAAGCGCAGCAGGCGGCTGCTTTCGCTGATGGTGAGGTTGGGTGGCAGCATGCGCGTGCGGCGCAGCACGGCATTGATACGGGCAAGCAGTTCGCGGGCAGAGAACGGCTTGGTGAGGTAATCGTCGGCGCCCATTTCAAGGCCGATGATGCGGTCGGTTTCATCGTTGCGGGCCGTCAGCATCAACACGGGGGTGTTGCGGTGCTTGCCGGCGCGCAATTCGCGGCACAGCAGCAGGCCATCGTCGCCGGGCATCATGATGTCGAGGACGATCAGGTCGACGCTGTTGGCTTCGAGGAAGGCGCGCATCTGCCGGCCGTCGGCGACGATGCTGGTGCGCAGGCCGTTCTTCTTCAGGTAGTTGCCGACCAGTTCGCGGATCTCGCGGTCGTCGTCGACGATCAGGATGTGATCGACGTGTTCCATGCGCAGCGTTCCTGTTCGAGTGGGGTTGGCGCAGTGTACCCGGCGTGTCTGCGCTTGCCTGCGGGGCTTTGTATTGCAGTGTATCTGCCAGGGATGGCAACCGTGCATTGGGTTGCTTGAAGCGGCTCTAGCCTAGGCAGCGCAGCGCTGGGAATCGACCGCCTGGCCGATAAAAGCCGGGTACGGGTTCGGTTCAGAGCCTGATTGCACTACTGCGCGTACAATGACGCCTCGGGTAACTGTATTTCAGTGGCTCATTACCGAGTAGCCTCCATGTACCAGACATACCCCGGCGCAGCCCAAAGAGCCCACGAACGCCTTTGCGAGCAAATTGAAACGTTCCTCCAGCATGGCGGCCATATCCAGCACGTAGCCAGCGGTGTCACCGGTACCCCGTATGGCGTAGCCAAAGTCCAGTGGCACAAGGAACGTACAGCCAAGCCCTGATGGCCTGCCTTTGCGCCTGAACCCACCACCATTCGGGCGCTTCAATACCTATTCTTGAAGGGGCACGCCCGTGAGCGAAGAGCCGAGCGACTGTGTAATCGCCGTTTGCATAGGTATTTCTGAACAACAAGTGACCCAATACCGGCGGGAGAGCTTTCTGCTGGGAGACGGCTCATGGCTCGTGCATTTCGCTTTCATCATGCCCAAAGAGCTTCGCCTTCAACTCACCGGCAGTTTTACACTCTTGTTGAAAGCCTCACGAGCGCCTGGCGATACCCGCCAGGCCGACGAGTTTGGGCCATGAAGCGCTTTAAATACTGCAATAATGCGCAAAGAAGGTCGTTATTGTTTTCCCGTTTTATAAAGAGCGGCTGATAGATTGTGTCCGGTGGTCTGATACCTGTCTTTTGTTTTCAGGCAGGGCGCATACTCAATAAGCTCAGAATATCTGGGCCTATGAGAGGTGCTTATGTACGGTAAAAACCAGACAGGGGAAGGCTCGCCAGAGAGTGATCCGGAAATTGATCAGGATCGCCAAGTGTCGGGCAATGATCGTCTTGTTCAGTCTCCAACTGATGATCGGGATGATTACATCGATCCTGACCCTGTTACTGAGGCCGAGCCAGTGCCTGCAGAACAGCTGTTGGCCTCGAATGCACCGAGATTCAGCCGCCATTCGGACGGCCCGGATACCCCGTGGAGACGCGCCTGGCTGCACTGACCCTGTGCTGATAGATCGCATGACAAAGCATGCTTTTTTCCAGCGTTCCACATCTTGAAGAACAGTATGATGAGCCATTTAAAACAGGTGGCTCTATCGAGGTTTTTATGAAAGATAAGCAAACCGTTCAAAGCGGTAGTTGTTCGGGTGATGGTGACAATAAATCCACTCCCCGTTCCAGCAAAGGTGAAAACAGAGGGCCGTTTACAGAGCGTGCTTCGAGGGCTGAGTTGTACAGCCGTCACGATAAAGTTGAACCTGCGAGTGACAACAAACGTTAGTGTGTGACGCCTTGAAACTATTGTATCCGTTTGTACAGCCGGGGCGCCCTTCGTGGGCGCCTTCTTTTTTATAACTACCTGCTTGCGAAGGGTTTTCCATGATTTCACGAGGTTTTTCCGACAGGGATGCAGCTACAGGCGGACGCACATCCCGGCGTTGAGTGACACAGACGGGATACTTGGCAGGCGTCAAATGGCTCTCGACCGGGGAACAACACGCCCCACTGCCAAACGTTGCACAGGAGAGATGCCATGAACTTCAAGACTTTCGCCAGCGCCAGCCTGTTCGCCTTGCTCAGCTTTGGCGCCATTGCCGCCCAGGCCGCCACCGCACCCATGGACGATGCCGGTGCCATGCAATACCGCTACGGTGAACACCTGGATGTGAAGAAAGTGCTGTCGGTGCAGGACGACCAGAGCAACGCCTGCGGCCTGGTGAACACCCGTATGGACTACCTCGACTCCAACGGCCATCAGCAGAGCGTGCAGTACCGCACCTATGCCACCGGTGGTTGCCATGAGAATTGATCGCCCCCTGATGCTGAAGGTGGGTGGTATTGCCCTGGCGTTGACGGGGCTGGGGTTGGCGGGGCACCTGATGGCCCGTGACAGCTACGGCGCCATGCCGTCGCTGTCGGGGGCCAGCCAGTGGATCAACTCGACTCCGCTGGATGGGCCAGCGCTCAAGGGTAAGGTGGTGCTGGTGGACTTCTGGACCTGGGACTGCATCAACTGCCAGCGCAGCCTGCCTCATGTGAACGACTGGGCGCGGCGTTATGCCGATCAGGGGCTGGTGGTGGTGGGCGTACATACGCCGGAGTACGACTACGAACACGACCTGGGCACCCTGCGAAACAAGGTGGCCGGGTTGGGTATCGGTTACCCGGTGGCGGTGGATAATGACTATAAGGTGTGGAATGCCTGGGGCAACCAGTTCTGGCCGGCGCATTATTTTGTCGACCGTAAAGGACAGGTGCGCCATGTGCACTTTGGCGAGGGGGATTATGGCGAGCAGGAGCAGGTGATCCAGGCTTTGCTGGCTGAAAAAGGTGATTAGCCTGTACCGGCCTCCTCGCGGCGTCGAACCGCCGCGAAGAGGCCAACACTTGTCTATCAGGTGAAACTGGCAAAGTGCGCCTGCATCCGCGCCGCATCCGCCTGGCGCCCGCTGAACAGCTCGAATGCCTTTACCGCTTGGAACACCGCCATATTGCTGCCGTCCAGCGTGCGGCAACCCAGTGCCCGAGCTGCGCGCAGCAGTTCGGTTTCCAGCGGGAAGTAGATGATTTCCGCCACCCACAAGCGCGCATGCAGCAGCTCGACCGGTAGCGGTGTACCCGGCAGCTTGGCCATGCCCACCGGCGTGGTGTTGACCAGCCCGTCCGCCTCGGCCAGGGCCGTGGCCAGGTCAGTGCCGAGCACGGCGCGCCCAGCGCCGAAATGGCCATTCAGGTTGTCTACCAGCGCTTGCGCGCGGGCCGTATCCACTTCGAACAGCACCAATTGTTCGACCCCTTCAATCAGCAGGGCGTGGGCTACGGCGGAACCGGCGCCACCGCCACCCATCTGCACCACCTGGCGCCGAGCCACATCGGGCAGGCCGCGGCGCAAGCCTTCGGCAAAGCCCAGGCAGTCGGTGTTGTGGCCGACGCGCTTGCCGTCCTTCAGCACCACGGTATTCACCGCGCCGATGCCCCGGGCTTCTTCCGACAGTTCGTCGAGCAGCGGCAGGATCGACTGCTTGAACGGGTAGGTGATGTTCAGCCCGGTGAAACCGGTGTGCTGCGCGGCGTCGAGCAGGCCGGGCAGGGCGCTGTCTTCCAGTTGCAACTGGTCTGCATCGATCAGCCGGTACAGGTAGCGCAGGGCCTGGGCGTCACCTTCGTGTTCGTGCAGGGCAGGGGTACGCGACAGCTGGATGCCGCGGCCGATCAAGCCGGCGAGGATGGCGTGCTGGCTCATGCCGTGCGCTCCTGGAACATTTCGGCGAAGTGGCTGAGGGCCATGCGGTAGCCATGGCTGCCCAGACCGCAGATCACGCCGACGGCGATGGACGATACGAATGACAGGTGGCGGAACGGCTCGCGCTTGTGCACGTTGGACAGGTGCACTTCGATGACTGGCAGTTCGCTGGCCACCAGGGCGTCGCGGATGGCCACCGAGGTGTGGGTCCAGGCGCCGGGGTTGATCACGATACCTGCGCAACGGCCGCGGGCGGCGTGGATCCAGTCGATCAGTTCGCCTTCGTGGTTGGTTTGGCGGAACTCGATTTCCAGGCCGTGGGCATGGGCAGTATCGGCACAGCTCTGAGCCAGGTCAGCAAGGGTTTCGTGGCCATATTGGGCAGGCTCGCGGGTACCCAGCATGTTCAGGTTGGGGCCGTTGAGCACGAGAATAAGGGGCTTCATGACGAGCATCGCTTTGTTGTTGTTGGATGCACCTAGTTTTGTACTGCCTGGTTAGTTTAGTCAATTGGCCTAAAACGTCGTACCGGGAAAGTGGGCGATTATCGAACTCTTGAAGTTGGCGGAGCCTCTGTAGTAGCGGCCTTGTGTCGCGAACGGGGCGCGCAGCGGCCCCACATTTTCAGCTTCGCCGCCTATAACGCGGGGGCTGCTCTGCAGCCCTTTCGCGACGCAAGGCCGCTCCTACAAGGGATCTTCGTATCTCCGGGTGCATTACAGAATTGTAATTTTTCCGCCACCGCCCCGATAAGCACGGCTTTCTACAGTCCTTCGCCTACACGCGTCGACGAGGATTTGTTCGTGCCCATCCCCCGCAAGATCGCCTTGCTCTGCCTGTTGCTGGCCAGTGCCACCAGCGCCCAGGCCAGTCAGAGCCTGAGCCTGCCGCAGGCGCTGGCCGCCGCCTTTGCGCAAAACCCGGAACTGGCCGCAGCCGGCCGGGAAATCGGCATTGCCGACGGTGAGCGGCGCCAGGCCGGGTTGATCCCCAACCCAGAGCTCTCCTGGGAGGTCGAGGACACCCGCCGCGATACCAGCACCACCACCGTCACCCTCAGCCAGCCGCTGGAACTGGGCGGCAAGCGCGGCGCACGTATTGCCGTGGCCGGCACCGGCCAGGCCATGGCCCAGCTTGGCCTGGAACGCCAGCGCAACGGCCTGCGTGCCGATGTGGTGCAGGCGTTTCACGCCGCCTTGCGCGCGCAGACCGCGCTGGAGCTGGCGCAGCAATCACAGGCGTTGACCGAGCGTGGGCTGCGCGTGGTGCAGGGCCGGGTGGCCGCTGGCCAGTCCTCGCCCGTGGAGGCCACCCGTGCCCAGGTGCAACTGGCCCAGGCCCAGGCTGAAGTGCGCCGCGCGCACACCCAGCGCAGTGTGGCCTACCAGGCTCTGGCACGGCTGACCGGCAGCCCGTTGGCAAGCTTCGACCTGTTGCAGGCCGCCAACCTTTCGCCTGGCGTGGCGCCCAGTGCCGACGCCTTGCTCGACCGGGTCGCACAAACGGCCGAATGGCGTCTGGCTGCTGCCCAGGTCGAGCGCGGCGACGCGTCGCTGGGCTCGGAAAAGGCACAGCGTATTCCCAACCTCACCGTCAGCCTCGGCAGCCAGTACAGCCGCGAAGACCGCGAACGGGTGAATGTGGTTGGCCTGTCCATGCCATTGCCACTGTTCGACCGCAACCAGGGCAACGTGCTGGCGGCTGCACGCCGTGCCGACCAGGCGCGTGACCTGCGTAACGCTGTGGAACTGCGCCTGCGCAGCGAAACCCGCAGCGCTGTCAGCCAGTGGCACACGGCGATGCAGGAGGTAGAGGCCTACGACCGCACCATCCTGCCTTCTGCGCAGCAGGCCGTGGACACCGCCACCCGTGGTTTTGAAATGGGCAAGTTCGCGTTCCTCGATGTACTCGACGCCCAGCGCACGCTGATCGAGGCCCGCGGCCTGTACCTCGAGGCGCTGGCATCGGCGACCGACGCGCGGGCGCAGGTCGAGCGGATTTATGGCGACCTCGATGACCTGAGCACCCCCTTGAACAGCAGGAGCAACAATGACTAACCCACGCAAGATAGCCCTTCTGGCCGCCGCCATGGCCGCGCTCGGCCTGGGTGCGCTGGCCTGGACCGGCAACCTCGGCCAGGCGTCGAATGTGCAGGTCGGGCACGACGACCATGGCGAAGACAGCCATGGCCATGGCGCCGACAAGGCCGCTGAAGGCCATGCAGAGGAAGGGCACGGCGAAGAAGAGGGCCAGTTGCACCTGTCCGCCGCCCAGATCGAGGCCGCCGGTGTGCAGTTGGTTGCCGCCGGCCCTGCTGAGTTGGGCACCGTCTTCAGCTTCCCGGGGGAGATCCGTTTCGACGAGGACCGGACTGCTCACGTGGTGCCGCGTGTACCCGGCGTGGTCGAGGCGGTGCAAGCCGAACTGGGCCAGCCGGTCAAGCGTGGCCAGGTACTGGCGGTGATCGCCAGCCAGCAGATTTCTGACCTGCGCAGCGAGCAGCAGGCCGCCCAACGCCGCCTGGAGCTGGCGCGCCTGACCTTCCAGCGCGAACAGCAGCTGTGGCAGGAGCGCATCAGCGCCGAGCAGGATTACCTGCAGGCGCGCCAGGCACTGCAAGAGGCCGAGATCGCCTTGGCCAACGCCCGGCAAAAGGTCGCTGCCGTAGGCCCGGCCGGCGCTGGCAACCGCTATGAACTGCGCGCGCCGTTCGATGCGGTCGTGGTGGAAAAGCACCTGAGCGTGGGCGAGGTGGTCGACGAGACCAGCAACGCCTTCACCTTGTCTGACCTGAGCCGGGTCTGGGCCACCTTCGCCGTGGCGCCACGTGACCTGGACAAGGTGGTGACCGGCCGCAATGTCACGGTCAGTGCCCCAGACCTGGGCGCCCAGGTCGAGGGCAAGGTCAACTATGTCGGCAGCCTGCTCGGCGAGCAGAACCGCGCCGCCACAGTCCGCGCCACCTTGGCCAACCCCAACGGCGCCTGGCGCCCCGGCCTGTTCGTGAATATTGCGGTCAGCGTCGAGCGCTTCAATGCCGCCGTGGTGGTGCCGCAAAGCGCCCTGCAAACCTGGGAAGACCAGACCGTTGTGTTTGCCCGCACTGAGGAAGGCTTCGAGGCCCGCCCGGTAAAGGCCGGCCGCCGCGACGCCGGCCAGGTGGAAATTACCAGCGGCCTGGCCGCCGGCACCCAGATAGCCGCCGCTGGCAGCTTTGTCCTCAAGTCGGAGCTGGGCAAGGGCTCGGCCGAGCATAGCCATTGATCACGGGGACACCTGCATGTTCGAACGCCTGATCCAATTTGCCATCGAGCAGCGCCTGGTGGTGATGCTGGCCGTGGTCCTGATGGCCGCGGTGGGTATCCACAGCTACCAGAAACTACCGATCGACGCTGTACCGGACATCACCAACGTCCAGGTGCAGATCAACACCGCCGCGCCCGGCTACTCGCCGCTGGAGACCGAGCAGCGCATCACCTTCGCCATCGAGACCGCCATGGCCGGCCTGCCAGGGCTGAAGCAGACCCGCTCGCTGTCGCGTTCGGGCCTGTCGCAGGTCACGGTGATTTTCGATGATGGCACCGACCTGTTCTTCGCCCGCCAGCTGGTCAACGAGCGCCTGCAAGTGGCCCGCGAGCAATTGCCCGAGGGGATAGATGCGGGCATGGGGCCGATCTCCACCGGGTTGGGCGAAATCTTTTTGTGGACCGTGGAGGCCGAACAGGGGGCACTGAAGGAGGATGGCACCCCGTACACCCTGACTGACCTGCGGGTGATCCAGGACTGGATCATCAAGCCGCAGCTGCGCAATGTGCCGGGGGTGGCCGAAGTGAATAGCATCGGCGGCCATGCCAAGCAGTACCTGATTGCACCGGAGCCCAAACGGCTGGCGGCCTACAAGCTCACCCTCAACGACCTGATCGCGGCCCTGGAGCGTAACAACGCCAACGTGGGCGCCGGTTACATCGAGCGCAATGGCGAGCAGTTGCTGATCCGGGCGCCGGGCCAGGTGGCTTCGGCCGAAGACATTGCCAACATCGTCATTTCCAGCGTCGATGGCACGCCGATACGCGTCAGCCATGTGGCCGAGGTTGGCCTGGGCGAAGAACTGCGCTCGGGTGCGGCCACTGAAAACGGTCGGGAAGTGGTGCTGGGTACGGTGTTCATGCTGGTTGGCGAAAACAGCCGCACAGTGTCCCAGGCCGTAGCCGCCAAACTGGTCGAGATCAACCGCAACCTGCCCAAGGGCGTGGTGGCGGTGACCGTGTACGACCGCACCAACCTGGTGGAAAAAGCCATCGCCACGGTGAAGAAGAACCTGGTCGAAGGGGCCATTCTGGTCATCGCCGTGCTGTTCCTGTTCCTGGGCAACATCCGCGCTGCACTCATCACGGCCATGGTCATTCCGCTGTCGATGCTGTTCACCTTCACCGGCATGTTCAGCAACAAGGTCAGCGCCAACCTGATGAGCCTGGGTGCTCTGGACTTCGGCATCATCGTCGACGGCGCGGTGGTGATCGTGGAAAACGCCATTCGCCGCCTGGCCCATGCCCAGCAACGCCATGGCCGCATGCTGACCAGAAGTGAGCGCTTCCATGAGGTGTTCGCCGCCGCCCGTGAGGCACGTCGGCCGCTGATCTACGGGCAGTTGATCATCATGGTGGTGTACCTGCCGATCTTTGCCCTGACCGGGGTCGAGGGCAAGATGTTCCACCCCATGGCCTTTACCGTGGTCATGGCCCTGCTCGGCGCCATGATTCTGTCGGTCACGTTCGTGCCGGCGGCCATCGCCCTGTTCGTCACCGGCAAGGTCAAGGAGGAGGAAGGCCTGGTGATGCGCACGGCGCGGCAGCGCTATGCCCCGGTGCTGGCCTGGGTGCTGGGCCGGCGCAAGCTGGCGTTTGCAGCCGCGGCTACCTTGGTGGTGCTGTCCGGGGTCATGGCCAGCCGCATGGGCAGCGAGTTCATCCCCAGCCTCAGCGAGGGCGACTTTGCCTTGCAGGCCCTGCGTGTGCCGGGTACCAGCCTGACGCAGTCGGTCGACATGCAGCAGCGCCTGGAGCAGGCGATCATCGCCCGGGTGCCGGAAGTGGAGCGGGTGTTCGCCCGTACCGGTACTGCCGAAATCGCCTCCGACCCGATGCCACCGAACATCTCCGACGCCTATGTGATGTTGCGCCCGCGCGAGCAGTGGGCAGCCCCAGGCAAGCCGCGTGACGAGCTGATCGCCGAGGTACAGCGTGCTGCCGCCAGCGTGCCGGGCAGCAACTACGAGCTGTCGCAGCCGATCCAGTTGCGCTTCAACGAGCTGATTTCCGGGGTGCGCAGCGATGTGGCGGTGAAGTTGTTCGGTGATGACATGGACGTGCTCAACCGCACCGCCGCGCAGATCGCCAGCAGCCTGCAGGGTGTAGCGGGTGCGTCCGAGGTGAAGGTCGAGCAGACCACCGGCCTGCCGGTGCTGACCATCGACATCGACCGCGACAAGGCAGCCCGCCATGGCCTGAACGTGGGTGACGTGCAGGATGCCATCGCGATTGCCGTGGGCGGCCGCACGGCAGGCACGCTGTATGAAGGCGACCGGCGCTTCGACATGGTGGTGCGCCTGCCCGAAACCTTGCGCACCGATGTGGACGGGCTGTCCAGCCTGCTGATTCCGGTACCGGCCAGTGCCGCAGCGGGCGCGGCGCAGATCGGTTTCATCCCACTGTCCCAGGTGGCCACCTTGAACCTGCAACTGGGGCCTAACCAGATCAGCCGCGAGGATGGCAAGCGGGTGGTGGTGGTCAGTGCCAACGTACGTGGGCGTGACCTGGGCTCGTTTGTGGCGGATGCCGAACAGGCCCTGATCAAGCAGGTGCAGATTCCGCCGGGTTACTGGACACGCTGGGGTGGCCAGTTCGAACAGCTGCAATCGGCAACCGAGCGCCTGCAGGTGGTGGTGCCGGTGGCCCTGCTGCTGGTCATGGCGCTGTTGCTGATGATGTTCAACAACCTCAGGGATGGCCTGCTGGTGTTCACAGGCATTCCGTTTGCGCTGACCGGCGGGGTGTTGGCGCTGTGGCTGCGGGACATTCCGTTGTCCATTTCTGCTGGCGTGGGGTTCATTGCCCTGTCGGGGGTGGCGGTGCTCAACGGGCTGGTGATGATCGCCTTTATCCGTGGCCTGCGCGAACAAGGGCGGCCACTGCGGGTGGCAGTGGAAGAGGGCGCGCTGACGCGCTTGCGGCCGGTGCTGATGACGGCGCTGGTGGCTTCGCTAGGGTTCATTCCGATGGCCTTGGCTACCGGGACCGGGGCGGAGGTGCAGCGGCCGTTGGCGACGGTGGTGATTGGCGGGATTCTGTCTTCTACCGCGTTGACGTTGCTGGTGTTGCCGGCGTTGTATCAGTGGGCGTATCGGCGCGAAGAGCAGCAGGAGGGCTGATAATTTGGGGCCGCTTTGCGGCCCATCGCGACACAAGGCCGCTCCTACAGGCGCCGCGTCATCTTCCGGCCGACGCGGTCCCTGTAGGAGCGGCCTTGTGTCGCGATGGGCTGCACAGCAGCCCCAAAAATCTCAAACGGTGCTACGGCCCACAGATCGCTCGCCGTCTACCGCCACCTCATCATGCAACGAAATCCGCGAAGTCTCCGGCAACGCCAACCCACCCACCAATGCCAGCAGCGCAATCACCACCAGGTAAAACGCCGGTGCCAGGCTGCTGCCGGTCTGCCCGATCAGCCAGGTTGCCACCAGCGGCGCAGTACCGCCAAACAGCGTATAGGCCACGTTGTAGGTAATCGCCGAAGCGGTATAGCGGGTGCGGGTGGGGAAGCTCTCCGACAGCAACGCCGCGGTCACCACGCCACTGCACAAAGCCCCCACCGCCAGCAGGATCACCCCCAGCAGTGCGCCGGACATCGAGCCCGAGCTGGCCAGCCAGTACGCCGGGAACACGCACAGCATCACCCACAGGCAGGTAAAGCCAATGGTCTTGCGCCGCCCCACCCGGTCCGAGAACGCCCCCGCCAGCGGGCAGCCGACGGCGGCGAACAGCAGCGCCACGGTGGTCACCAGCAGTGATTGTGCGCGGGTCAGGTTGCCCACCAGTTGCAGGTACGTGGCGAAGTAGGTGGTGAACATGTAGAACGACAGCGCGGTCAGCGAGATGAAAGCCCCCAGGTTGCGAATGACCCGGCCATGGTGACGCAGGGTGTCCTTGAGCGGTGAATGCTCATGTTCCTTGCCCTGGGCGACGGCTTCGCGAAATGCCGGGGTTTCTTCCATGCGCCAGCGCAGGTACAGGCCGACCAGCCCCAGCGGGGCGGCAATCAGGAACGGAACGCGCCAGCCCCAGGCGCTCATCGCCTCGGCCGACAGGCTGGCTTCCAGCCCGTAGGCGATCACTGCGGCGCAGGCGAAGGCGGAAAAGGTCGAGACCGGCACGAAGCTGCCGTAGAAGGCCCGCCTGTCATTGGGCGCATGCTCCATCAGGTAGGCGCAGGCCCCCGCGTACTCGCCACCGGCAGAAAAGCCCTGCAGGCAGCGCGCCAGGGTAAGCAGCACGGGGGCTGCCAGGCCGATGCTGGCGTAGGTCGGCAGCAGGCCGATCAGGGTGGTGGAGCCGGCCATCAAGAGGATGGTCAGCGACAGGATACGCTTGCGCCCCAGGCGGTCGCCCAGCGCCCCGAACACGATCCCGCCCAGCGGGCGTAGGGCAAAGGCCACGGCAAACACCGCGAACGTCTTGAGCAACGCCACGCTGGGGTCTTCGCTGGCAAAGAACTGGCTGGCGATCAGGGTGGCGAGAAAGCCATACACGGCGAAGTCGAACCATTCGACGAAATTGCCGATGGCCGAGGCGGCGATCACCCTGCGCAGGGTGGCGGGGGATACCTCATGAGGTGCGGACATGCGGGTGCTCTCCGGTTCCATTGGCAGCCATGATGAAAGTGGCGCGGTCCGGCCGCGCCATCATTGTTGTGCTTGCCAGTAGATAACCGGGCGCAGGAAGGTGCTTTGTCGAGGGCGACCTCGGGATACCTGATTCAACCGCTGTAACGGTTTACAGCCGGCCGACCTTCCATGGCGCGTATTCCAGCTCGCTGTAGCCTTCGGCTTTGCCGTGCATGTCAGCCTTGAAGCCCGGCAGGCTGCTCAGGTCAAGCGCCATGCAGCGGCTGTTGAGTTCGGCTTGCAGCTTGCCATCGAGACGAAAGTCATCCGGCCGGTTAGGGTGGGGATAGATTTGTACCAGGCAGCCTTGGACCTTGCCCTGCGCATTCGCCTCATAATAGAGCGAGGCCCTGCCGATGCTGTTGACCGGCTGTTCGCGGAACAGGTGCTGCCAGAAAAATTCACGTTGTGCGTTGGCCTGGCGCCGTGGCGTATCCGGCGCCTGGGCGGCAGCGGGCAGATCCACGAACAGCGGCGCACGTATTGCCACCGTGCCGTCCTCGTCGCGCATCGACTTGGGCACCACGGGATAGATGGTCTTCCAGCATTGCGCCTCGACCATGCTGGCCAGCGCCTTGAAGTCCGAGCGGGTCAGGTCGGCAGGCAGCACCTTTTCGTACTTCATCGGTGCCTTGCTGGCTTTGCAACTGATGGGCGCGGAATGCTGGTCGAGTTTGACATCCAGCATGACCACGCCGACCTGCTTGTCCGTGTCTGCTGTGGCGATGCCCAGCTTCAGGGCTTGCTGCATGTCGCTGACGAAGGTCTGGCGCGCCTGCTTGTCCGCCTCGGGGGCAGGCCGGTTCTGGCAACCCGCCAAGGCAATGATTGCGGCGGCCACGATAGCCGGAGACAACGATCTGAACACAGAAACTTCCTTGATGTGATAGAGCCGGCCTTCATGCCGGTGGTAATGAGAACGAATATTATCACTCAAAATGATTGAGGGTTTTGTGTGCTTTTCGTGTAGGAAAGGTATGGCTTTGCGGTATCGGCGCCATGGCCGATACCGCCCTTCACATCAGAAGCGCACGTCCAGCGCCAGCTCGAAAGTGCGTGGCGGCCCCATGTAGTACTGGCTGTTGTAGGCCTGCTTGGCATACACCTCATCGGTCAGGTTGCGCACCCGCCCGGTCAGCGTGGTGTGCTCATCCAGCCGGTAGCGGGCAAACGCGCCGAACAGGGTGTAGGCCGGGGCCTTGAGGCTGTTGGCGTTGTCGGCATACACCGAGCCCACGTAGCGCCCGTCCGCGCCTACCGACCATGCCGACGACACGCTGTAGGTCAGCCACAGGTTGGCGATATTGGCCGGTACGTTGGTCGGTGCATTGCCCTTGCGTGAAACCGATAGGCCGTTGACCGCCTCGTTGAACTCATCGTACTGCGCATCGACATAGGCATAGTTGGCCTCGGCCAGCAGTTTCGGCGTTACCTGCAGGCGCCCGGACAGTTCGACACCGCGTGAGGTCTGTTGCCCGGCCTGGACTGTGAGGTTGGCGTCGTTCGAGTCGCGCACGGCAAAGTCCTTGCGCACGATCTGGTACAGCGCCAGCGTGGCGGCACCGCGCCCGTCGAGGAAGTCGAACTTGCTGCCCACTTCCCACTGCTCGCCCTTGGACAGGTCGAACAGCCCGACGTTGGAGTAGGTCGCCGCTGCCAGCGAACCGGCCGGTAAATCGGCCGAAGAGCTGTACTGCACGTACACGCTGGCCGAAGGTGTCAACGCATAGGTCAGGCCGATGCGCCCGGAAAGCGGTTCCCAGCGCCGTTCGAAATAGGCCGGCGAGGTGGGGGAGACTGCGCCGTAGTTGGTCACTTCCATGTCCAGGTAGTCGTAGCGCAGGGCGGTCAGCAGGGCCAGGCGCTCGGTCAGCTGCAAGCGGTTTTCGGCGAACACTGCGCGGTTGATGACCTCGTGGTGGCGTTGCTTGGTCAGGCCGGCATTCACCCCGGGGATGTCATCGAAGCTGCCGGGGTCGAAGTGCTCGGCATCGACCACGTCACTCCAGCTGGCGGAGGTGGGGTAGAGCGTCTGGCGCATGCGCGAGTACTCCAGCCCCAGCGACCATTGGCTGACCAGGCCGAGCAGCTGGTTATCGTGGCGCAGCTCGATGCGGTCGCCCAGCAGGTTTTGGTCGTGGCGCTGCAGGTAAGGGCTGCTGCGCTGCACCTTGCCATCGCTGGTGTAGGCGTAGCGTTCGAGGTTGCGGTAATCGCGCTGGGCGTTGTAGTGGTACAGGGTGTTCTGCACGCTGGTGCTGTCGCTGATCTGGTAGTCGAGGATCGAACGCAGCCAGCGCACCCGTTGCTCATAACGGCCGTCAGCGACGTTGTAGTTTTCGAAGCGGCGGCTGTTGTCGATCTTCATCGTGCTGCGCCCGGGCAGGATCGGTGAGCCCCAGTACGGGCTGTCTTCGCGGTCTTCCTGGTACTCCAGCGCCAGGGTGTGCGTGAGGTCGGGTGCCAGGTCGCTGAGCAGCGAAAAGGCCAGGCTGTCGGTATGCCGTTCATTGCGGTCGACGTAGCCGTTGCCATGCCCGCGGCTGAAGTCCAGGCGCATGAAATGGTTGGCATCGGCGGGGTTGCTGGCCAGCGCCTGGTTGATCCCGAACGCCACTTCGCTGTCGTCGAAACTGCCATAGCGGATACGCCCGTCAATGATCTGCTGGTCGCGGCTGGCGAGCTTGGTGATGTAGTTGATCGAACCACCCACTGCGCCTGCGCCATGCAGGAACGAAGACGGCCCACCAATCAGCTCGACACGGTCGAGTACCCAGGCGTCCACTGGCCGGGTGGCGCTGCTGTAGCCCAGGTTGATGCCGTTGTACAACTGGGTGACCTGGTTCTGGGTAAAGCCGCGATAGGCGACGAAGCCGCCAAAGCCTGGGTTGGCGGAGGCGTTGACACCGGTCATGGCGTTGACCACGTCCTGGCTGTCTTTGGCGCCGCGTTCTTCGATCAGGCGGCGGTCCGAGACGCTGACCGAGGCGGGCGTTTCTCGCGCGGTCAGGCCAAGGCGCGAACCGGTACGGATCGGCTCGTCCAGCTGCACGCCGCTGGCGGCGTCGCGTTCGCCGTCGATGGTGGTGGCGCCGAGTTCGACAGGGGCGGTTTCAGCGCAGGCAAAGCTGCAGGTACCCATGAGGAGCACCAGGGAGGTCTTGCGAAGCATGTTTGTGTGTCTTCCACGCAAAGGTCATGGCTGACGGCGAGCGCGCACGCAGGTGCGCCCGGCTGAAGTCAGGCGAAATGAAGTACGGCTGCGGGGGAGACGGCGGGGGAGGCGCGGGGGTTGAGGGCGGGGCGTTGGTAGCGCGGCGGCGGTTGTGCCCAGCTGCGCACGACGATGGGCGAGGTGGCCACGGCTTGCGCCGGGGTGAATGACCAGCCGCCGCTGCTGAGCGGTACGGCCAGGCCAAACGAGGAGCACACCGGGCAGTCGAGCTGGGCCATGTGCTGGTCACCGCCGGCACCGTCCAGGTCGATGGCCACGCCGTGTTCGCTGTTGACCGAGCAGAAGCCGCCTTCCAGGCCGGCCAGGCGCAGGCCACCCATCTGGCCATGGTGCAGGCCGCACAGCAACAGGCTGAACAGGACGCTGGCATAGAGCGTCCAGGCAGTCAGCGTGCGAGTGTGCCGGGTGGTTTTCATGGCGGCGAATCTACCACCCTGATGAACGGTCGGGTAGTGCTTTTACTTCGGGATTTTGGGGCTGCGTTGCAGCCCGTCGCGACGCAAGGCTGCTCCTACAGAGGATCGCGTCAATTTGCGGCTGCCGCGATCCTTTGTAGGAGCGGCCTCGCGTCGCGAAAGGGGCGCAGAGCGCCCCCAGGGTCTGTCAGGCCGCCCGCTCCAGCACATCCAGCAAATCGACAAACTCCATCGCCAGTTTGTGCCGTGGCGCCAGGTGCACCAACGGCACCGAGGCCTGGTGCGATTCACGCATCTTGATCGAACTGCTCAGGTACACCGGCAGCACCGGCAGGCCTTCGCTGCGCAACTGCTCGACCAGGGTCTGATGCAGGGCGGTGCGCCCTGCGAACTGGTTGACCACCACACCTTCTACCTGCAACGCCGGGTTGTGGTCCTGGCGCAGTTCCTCGACCTCGGCCATGACACTGTGCAGGGCCTGGCGCGAGAAGCTGTCGCAGTCGAACGGTATCAGCAGGCGCTCTGCCGCAACAAGCGCGCTGAAGGTGTAGAAATTGAGCGCCGGCGGGGTGTCGATGTAGATCCGCTCGTAATCCTCGCCCAGTTCCACCAGCAACTTGCGCAGCTTGTTGATCTTGAACTTGCTCTCCAGCTTGCTTTGCAGGTCGCTGAGGTCGGGGCTGGCGGTGACCAGGTGCAGGTTGCTGTAGCGGGTTTCGGTGATCGCCACCCGGTGCTTCTTGCCGGCCGCCGTGACCGCTGACAGGGTCTGGCGGAAGAAATCGGCGATGCCGGCAGGAATGGCGTCGTTGACCAGGCCGGTCAGGTAGTAGGTGGCATTGGCCTGTGGGTCGAGGTCGACCAGCAAAGTCCGGTAACCCTCGGCGGCACTGGCAGCGGCGAGGTTGCAGGCGATGCTGGACTTGCCGACGCCACCTTTCTGATTGAAAACCACACGACGCATGAGACGCTCATCCATGAAATGAAAATGTCAGGTTGGGGTCAATCCTATGACCGGAACACGACAGTTTTATGACAAAGATTGTTACAGCTGCTGGTTTCACACGAGGCTCAGGCAGCGCACACTCGATTGCGCCCTCCCTGCTTTGCCTGGTAAAGCGCCCGGTCAGCCTGGCTCAATGCTTCCACAGGCTCGCTGCCCGCCTCGCCATCCCAGCGTGCCACCCCCAGTGAAACCGTCACCGCGCCCACCGGCTGCACGGGCGTATCCTGCACCGTTACCCGCAGACGCTCGGCCACCACTGTGGCCACCTCCAGGCTGGCGCCCGGCAGCAGCATCAAGAATTCCTCGCCCCCGGTGCGGCACAGCAGGTCGCCCTCACGGCAGCAGCGGCGCATCAACTCTGCCAGCCGACGCAGCACCTGGTCGCCGACCTCGTGCCCATGGTTGTCATTGACCCGTTTGAAATGGTCGATGTCCAGCACGATGGCCGCAAAGGCCCGGCCTTCGGCTTGCAGCAATGACAGGCTGAATTCCAGGCTGCGGCGGTTGCCCAGGCCAGTCAGCGGATCGGTCTGGGCGTCGCGGTTGAGCCGGCCGATGCGCTCCTGCAGCAGGTTCAGCCCGAACAACAGGGCGCGCTTGAGCTCGGCCGCCTCGAAGTACCACGCCCGCACGCGATGCAAGCGCTCGGCGGTGCCTGCACGGTCCATCGAGCGGGCACCGGCAGCCAGTTGCCACAGCGGCCGGGCGATGGTCATGGCCAGCCACCACAGCAACAGGCAGCCCACCAGCGCCAGGGGCGCAGAGGTGCCCACCACGTTGAGGATCAGGTGGTTCAGTGGCGTCACCGTCTGCGCCAGCGGTTGCTGCGCCACCACCCCCCAGCCGGCGCTGGGTACAGTGGCGAACCCGGCGAGCATTTCTACACCCAGGCTGTTGGTGATTTGCCGAGTACCATTGTTTAGTGTCGCCAACTGGTCGATCAGCGCGTTGCCCTCCACCACTGTGCCTACCCGTTCGCTATCAGGGTGATACAGCAGGCGGCGGTTGCGGTCGACCACATACAGGTACGAACCGTCCTTGTAGAAATGTTCGCCCAGCAGGCTGTTGAGGATGTTGCGTTCACGCAGGTACAGGCTGCCACCGACATACCCCATGTAGCGACCGTTGCTGTCGAACATGGGTTGCGACAGCGCCACCACCAGGTTGTCGGCCGCCGAAAGGTAGGGTGTGGAAACCAGCGGGCGGCGCTCTTGCAGTGCTTCCTGAGCGCCGGGCGACTGGACGTGGGTGCCGACCAGGTGGCGCAGCGGGGCGGGGGATACTGCCAGCAGCACGCCGTTGGCATCGATCGCGAAGGTGGAGTTGAAGGCCATGCTCTGGCTCAGTACACGGTCGGTTTCCACCAGCAGCGCAGCGGCATCGCTTAGCTGCCGGCCTTGTACGCCGGCGCTGAACGTCAGCTGCTGCTGGGCGTTGCCGATGAAGGTCTCGGTGATGCTGGCCAGCTTCATCGCATACACCCGGTTGGCTTCCAGGGCGTGGTCGATCAGCAACTGGCGCTGCACCCGGTAGCTGGCGAAATAGCTGGCGCACAGCATGACCAGGGCAGTGAGTGCGCAGAGCACCAGAATGAGTGTGCGTAGATCCAGGCGCAATCCGTGCTTGGCGTGTGGCAATCCTGACCTCGAGTGATTGAAAGTGGCGACGACCTTTCGCGCTAGTGGGAGTGGGGCGCCGCGTTAGGAACCAGGCCTGTCCAGTGCGTTCAGCTCGTCTTCCACCTGCTGCATGCGCCGCTCGACCAGCGCTTGCACCTTGACGTCGCGAGCGGTTTCGCGCATCAGCGCGGTGAGTTTTTCGCTCAGGCGCTTGCCCGCTTCGGTGTCTTCCAGGGCCCTGGCCTTGGCTGGGTCCTGGGTGGCAGCAACGATGGTGGCAAATTCGGCGTCGCTGAAGTTCTTTTCGCTGTACAGCCGGAACAGGTCCTGGCGCTGGTCCTCGACGGTCAGGTACTTGCGCAGTACATCCTGGATGGTGGCTTGCGACAGCTGCGGATGAGTGCGGCCGAGCAGCGCCGCCATGCGCTCGATGTTGTGGGTATAGGCATCCTGCAGCGGCAACTGAGCGAGGATCTGATCTTCACGCGTGGGCTTCTGGTCGCAGGCGGTGAGGGCGGCAGTCAGCAGCAGGGGCAACAGCAACTTCTGGAAGCGAGGCATGGCATGGCCTGGTCGGGCAGTGAAGACTCCCGATTATACCGATGTCGGCCTGGCCACGACGAGCTTTGTGATTTGCCTTGAACGGCACAGTGGGGTAGAACCTTGCCCTCCAACCACTGCCAACAGCCCCATGCCGAACTGGACCCTGCAACCCGTGGCGCGCGTCGCCATTGCCGAAGTCGTGGCGTTTGTCGATAGCGCTCGCCGCGAGCTGTTCCCGATGCTTGCAAAAGCGCCACTGCCGCACGACCTTGCGCATTTTGCCCAGACCTACCTGGATGGCGCGGGGTGCTTTCTTGAGGCCCGTGATGACGGGCAGCTGGTTGCGGTGATCGGCTACGTGCCCTATGACCACCGCTTTGCCCAGCTTGATTATCACGCCGAGCGGGTAGCCGAGGTGGTGCGCCTGTTCGTGCTGCCGGCCTACCGCAGGCATGGCCTGGCTGCCGCGTTGTTCGGCGCGTTGCGCGAACGGGCGGAGCAGGCAGGTATCGACTGCCTGTACCTGCATACGCATCCGTTTCTGCCGGGTGCGATTGCGTTCTGGGAGCGGCAAGGGTTTGCGGTGGTGGATGTGGAGCAAGACCCGGTCTGGCAGACCACGCACATGCACTTGCGATTGCCCTGACCTGTGGGAAAGCGCCTACACCGGCGCGTTGGGCCTGATCGACGCGTTCATTTCAAAACCGGCCCGGCTTGCTTACCTTCCCCTGTGCACGGCTTGTTCACTGCACCAGAGGGAGACTCACGATGCCACACATGGCCCTGTACAAACTCAAATTGCTGGACGAATTCGAAGACCGCACCGACCTGTGGACCTTTGCGGATTTTGAAAAAAGGCTAACAGAACTGTGGCGTGGGGCGACCTACCATGACGCCAAGGGCATCATCAATGCGGCGCACAAAGAACGCCGTTGGCCGAGGGCGGTGAAGCGGTATTTGCTGACCAATTACAAGGTGTTTGGCAATGTCAGTTCGGAGCTGGAACGCACGTTTGCCGAGGTGCTGGCAGCGATGAGTGAGGAGGAGCGGGCGCAGTGGGGGTTGCTGCCTGCGGGTAGCTCGCTCGCCTGATGGAGCCTGGGCCGCTCCTACAGGCGTCGCGCAGTCCCGGCTTTTCGCGATTCCTGTAGGAGCGGCCTTGCGTCGCGATGGGCTGCAAAGCAGCCCCAGGCTCCATCACGCAACTCGGTCTATCAGAACCCCCCGGACAACGGCCACTCCACCGCCAACCGTATCTGGTCCCCGTCCAGCTCAGCCTGCGCCGTATTTCCCCGGTGCACGTTGTGCCTCACCGAGAACGTCGTCCCCTTGGCCTTGCCACTCTGCACCACATACCTCGCCTCGAGGTCGCGTTCCCAATGCTTGCCACCCTTGCCATACCCCAGGTACGCATACCCGCCATTGGGGTCGACATGCGTGCCGTCGATATCGAACCCCCGCACATACAACGCTGTCAGGTTCAGCCCCGGCACCCCATACGCCCCCATGTTCAGGTCATAGCGTGCCTGCCAGGACTTCTCGTTCGGTGCGTTGAAGTCCGACATCTGCACCGCGTTGGCAATGAAGATTGCCCCTCGTGTCACGTAGTCGAACGGGGTGTTGCCGTCTACCTGCTGCCAGCCAAGGCTGAAACCGTGCGGCCCCTGGTTGTAGCGCGAGACCAGGCTCCAGGTGGTGTTGTCGATGCGCCCGGACAGCGCCTTGCCAGTGTCTGTGGTGCGGTACAGGTTCAGGTCCAGGCTGATGCTGCGTCGGTCATCCAGCGCGTGGCTGAGGGTGCTGCCCAGGTAGTGCTGGTTCCAGCTGTCCTCGTAGCGCGAGGTGTACAGGCTGCCGCTGAAGGCTGCGCCGGGGTTCCACACCACGCCGGCCAGGTCGAAACTGTTGCCCTGTTTGCCGTTGGAGTAGTTCACCACGAAGCCCTGGTCGTGGCTGGAGGCATTGCGGTCGGTGCTTTCGTTGAAGTGCCCGGCCAGCAGCTTGAGCGTGTCGAACTCGTTGCTGGTGAGGAAGAACCCTGTAGCGGTCTCGGGCAGCAGGCGGCTGTCGGAAGAGCTGAATACCGGGGTCTTGACGCGTTGCTCGCCATAGGAGAGCACGGTATTGGACGCCCGCAACTTCAGCGCTGCGCCTGCGCGGCTGTATTCGTTTTTCGGGTGCCCATCGTTGTCCACCCCCAGCAGGCGCGCTTTGCCCGCCCGCCCGCCGCCACTGTCGAGTTGTACGCCCAGATAGGCATGGGCATCGACGCCAATACCGATCAGGCCTTGGGTGAAGCCGGACTGAAATGTCCCCATCAAACCGTAGGCCCATTCCTCAGCCTTGCCATTACGTTCGCTGCGCGGTTTGTAGGCATTGCGCGCGGCACTGTTGCGCCCACCGTGCTTGTAGTCGCGTTGGTCGAATACGCTGCGGTTGAGCATGTTCCAGCTGCTGTCTTCGACAAAACCGTTGCTTTGCGACTGGGCGGAGTCGGCCAGGGCAAAGGTCGACAACCCCAGCAACGGCAGCGCCAACAACAGCCGGCTCATCGCGCGGCCTCGAGCTTTTGCAACTGGGCTGCGAAGCGGGCTTGCGCCCGTGCAGGCAAGCTGGCTGGCAATTCGGCAGCCGGCGCGTCACCGACCTGGATCAGCATTACCATGCCCATCGCCAGGTGCGGAATGCACTGGATGCCGTATACGCCCGGCACGCTGAAGGTCTGCTCGAACGGCTGGTTCAACTTGCTCTTGAAGGGCTCGGCCCCGGTCGGTAGCAGGCCGGTCACGCTGGCCGCATTGTGCCCGCTCTGGGTGGGCAGAAAGCGCACGGTGTCGCCGGGGGCAATGCGCAGGTGGTCCGGCTCGTACACCATGGCGCCCTCGCTGCCGCGGTTGAGCATTTTCACTTCATGCACCTCGGCCAGTGCGGCGGGGGCAAGCAGGGCGCTGGCAAGCAGCAGGGCAACAGGGCGCAGCAGCATCAGTAGAACTTCCTGGTTCAGGGGGCGCGAAAACGCAGGATGCGCGCGCCATCGAAGGGGTCGGTGAGGTAGCGGGCATGTACGCCGAAGGTGCACAGCAGGCGCTCGGGGGTGAGGACGTCGAACGGTTTGCCAAGGGCGACCAGGCGGCCGTTGTCCAGCACCGCGACGCGGTCGCAGGTGAGTGCCTGGTTGAGATCGTGCAGCGCCACCAGCGTGGTCACGGGCAGGGCTTGAACCTGCAGCAGCAGGCTAAGCTGGTGCTGGATGTCCAGGTGGTTGGTGGGCTCGTCCAGCAACAGTACCTGTGGCCGTTGCGCCAAGGCGCGGGCGATGTGCACGCGCTGGCGCTCGCCACCCGACAGCGAACCCCACAGGCGTGCGCGCAGGTGCAGGGCGTCGAGGTCAGCCAGGGCCTGCTCGACAATGGCGCGGTCCTCCCCAGAGAACGGTGCCAGTGCCGACAGCCACGGTGTACGCCCCAAGGCAACGGCATCGAACACACTGATTGCATCGAGGGTGTCGGCCTGTTGCTCAACCAGCGCCAAGGCCTGTGCAACGCGGCGGCGGGGCAGCTGTGCCAGCGGTTCGCCCAGCAGTTGCACGCCGCCGCTGGCCGGCTTGCGCAGCCCGGCCAGCAGCTTGAGCAGTGAGGATTTGCCGGAGCCGTTGGGGCCGACAATGCCCAGGGTTTCACCTGCCACAACGTGCAGGTCGATATCGCGCAGCACGGTATTGCCGGCCAGTTGCAGCCCCAGGCCCTGGCAGCTCAGTGGCGCAAGCTGTGCAGCGATCATGACCGTCATGAGTGCCCTCGGCGGCTGACCAGAATCAGCGCGAACACCGGTGCACCGATCAGTGCGGTAACCACGCCCACGGGAATCACCTGGCCTGTAATCAAGGTGCGCGAAAGTACGTCGGCGGCAATCAGGAACAGTGCGCCGCCCAGTGCGCTGGCGGGCAACAGGCGGCTGTGCCCGGGGCCGAGCAGCAGGCGCAGGGCATGCGGGATTACCAGCCCGACAAAGCCGATGGCGCCGACGATGGACACCATCACGGCCGTGACCAGTGCCGTGCAACTGATCAGCAGTAACTGGGTGCGCCGCACCGGGATGCCCAGCGATGCAGCCGAATCGGCGCCGAAGGTGAAGGCGTCCAGCGCGCGGCGGTGCAACAGGCACACCACCAGGCCGAACAGCGCCACCGGCACAGCCAGCCACACGGAAGGCCAACGCACGCCGCTGAGATTGCCCAGTAGCCAGAACAGGATGCCGCGTGCCTGTTCGGCGGTGGCCGACTTGGTGATGAGAAAGGCGGTGAGGGCGGTGAACAGTTGCGAGCCGGCAATACCGGCGAGGATTACCTGCGCGTTGTTGCTGCCTGGGCCGGCCGCGCGGGCCAGTACCAGCACCAGGGCGAACGCAGCCAACGCCCCGATGAAGGCGCCACCGGACATGCTCAGCGTCAGGCTACCCAGGCCCAGCAGGCCGACCAGCACTGCACCGGTCGAGGCGCCGGCCGACAAGCCCAGCAGGTACGGCTCGGCCAGCGGGTTGCGCAACAGCGCCTGGAGCACCACGCCGCAGGTGGCCAGGCCGGCACCGCAGGCTGCCGCGACCAGGGTGCGTGTCAGGCGGTAGTTCCAGACGATGCCGGCGTCGATCGGGTCAACCGGGTAGCCGGCCTGCCACAGGTGGTTGGCCAGCACCTGGCCGACCACGCTGGGTGACAGGTTGGTCTCACCGATGGCAGTGCCGGCCAGCAAGGCGGCCAACAGTGCCGCCAAGGCGATTGCGATGCAGGGTAACAGGCGAATCATCACTGGGCCGCTTTACCGCTGGCGAAGGCTGCCGACAGGGTTTGCAGGCCACGGAACAGGCGGATGCCGGCCTGCATGGCGTCGGCGTCGAGGACGATGATGCGGTTGTCCTTCACCGCGTCCATGTTGCGGGTTACCGGGTCGTTGCGCAGGAATTCCAGCTTTTTCTGGTAGTCGTCGGCGGGGAAGCGGCGGCGGTCCATGCGGGCGATGATCAGCCAGGTGGGGTTGGCCTTGGCCAGGGTTTCCCAGCCTACGGTAGGCCACTCCTCGGTGGACTCGACCACATTGCGCACGCCCAACGTGCGCAGCATGAAGTCAGCGACCCCTTGACGGCCCGCCACGTAAGGGTCGATGTCGAGGTCGGCGCTGGAGAACCAGAACAGTGCCGAGGTGGCGGACAGGTCCTTGCCGGCCAGTTGTGCCTTGGCGCTGTCCAGGCGGCCTTTCAGCTCGGCGTTCAACGCAGTGCCGCGGTCCTGCACATCGAAGATCTCGGCCAGCTGGCTGACGCTCTTGTAGATGCTGCTAACCTGGAACGCCTGCAGGCGGGTACCGTCGGCGCCGACCAGGTTGTCCTTGCCTTCGCAGTCCGACGGCAGCAGGTAGGTGGGGATCTTCAGCTCATCGAACTGCTCGCGGGTGCCGACCACACCCTGGGCGCCGACCATCCATTCGAACTGCACCGTTACCAGTTGCGGGCGCTTGCCGACCACGGCCTCGAAGCTGGGGTCATTGTCGGCCAGGCGCGGCACCTTGTCGTTCTGCGCCTGGTACTCGGGCAGCACGTTATTGAACCACAGCGAAGTGCCCGCCAGCCTGTCGCCCAGCCCGAGTGCGTAGAGCATCTCGGTGCCGGCCTGGCCGATGGTGACGGCGCGCTGCGGCGCCTGGGCGAAGGTTTGCGGTTTGCCGCAGTTCTCGACCGTGAGCGGGTAGTGGGTGGCAGCGGCCTGGGCCAGGCCAGTAAGGCCAAGGCCGGCGAGCAGGGTGGCGAAACGGGGCAG
This sequence comes from Pseudomonas putida S13.1.2, assembly GCF_000498395.2. Lineage (NCBI taxonomy): Bacteria > Pseudomonadati > Pseudomonadota > Gammaproteobacteria > Pseudomonadales > Pseudomonadaceae > Pseudomonas > Pseudomonas putida. The sequence goes on along the minus strand of NZ_CP010979.1, from coordinate 2,774,201 downwards.
CATGCTGGGCGATCTCCTATCGGACAGTTCGGGTGAGGAACGCACGGACAGGCATCGCCGAGCCCCGCCGATGGCAGGGGCAACACTGATGGCCAATCCCGGACACCCCGCCGGTTGGTAAATGTAGGCCGGCAGGTCTCCTGACTGGTGCGTCATGGCCCGGCTCCGGCCTTCCCGGGCGCATGGCCCAGTGGCATCGATGGAGCAGGCTCGGCACCTACAGTTGCGGGGGCAGTTCCGTTTGGCCCGTATTGGCGGGCCTGGGATTCCCTATTAATTCCGTGGTGGAAACCGGCGGCCCGCATGGTAGACCATCGCGCCGCCGGGTGAAAACGCTTTTCAGAAGTACTTCAGCCAGGTGATGTCGCGGCGGCGCGCTTTCAGGCGAGCGAACGCGCGCACCGGCAGGTACAGCGAAACCGCCAGTACCGCTGCACCCAGCCACACCGCCGCGATGCCGTCGAAGCCGAAATAGTCGCCATGGTTGAGGCCGAACAGCGCCACGCAGGCCAGGTACAGCAGCTTCAGCACGTACAGGTGCAACAGGTAGAAGAACATCGGGGCTGCGCCGAACACTGCCAGCGCGCTGATCCAGCGGGCCTGGCCAGCACGCTCGAAGGCGCGCAGTAACAGCAGGCCGCAGCCCAGGGTCAGGGCCAGGAACAGCAGTGACGGTGGGTATTTGGTGATGTTGAAGAAGCTCATCACGGTTTGGGTCAGGGTCGGGTAACCGCTCCACGGCGCCTCGCCATAGCCGTTGAACAGGCGCAACACGACAAAGCCCAGCAACGCGATCAGCCCAGCCTGCAGCAGGCGCTGCTGGCGTTGGCCGGCCAGGCTGCCACGGGCGAACCAGGGGCCCATGCCATAACCCAGGGCGATGACGCCGATCCAAGGCAGCACCGGGTAAGACGTGCGCAGGCGCAGGTTTTCGGAGAACTCAAGCCAGCCACGGTCGTGCAGGATTGCCCATGGCACGTGCAGGGCAGACTCCACGCCAAAGTGCAGGCCGTCGAGCAGGTTGTGGCCGGCGACAATGACTGCGCCCAGGGCGAGCAGGGCGGCACGTGGCAGCCATACCAGCAGCGACAGGGCGATCATGCTGACGCCGATGGCCCAGATGACTTGCAGGTAGATGACGCTAGGGGGCAGCTGGAAGGTCCAGGCGAAGTTGACCAGGGTGAATTCCAGTACCACCAGGAACAGCCCGCGCTTGAACAGGAACGCCGAGACATCGCCACGGCCCTGGTGTTTTTCGCCGTACAGCCAGGCCGACAGGCCGGTCAGTAGAACGAACACTGGTGCGCAGAGGTGGGCCAGGGTGCGGCTGAAGAACAACGAAGGCTCTGTAGCGTCAATGGTCATCGGGTCGCTGACCTGGCGGTGCAAAAAGAACGTTTCGCGGACGTGGTCCAGAAGCATGAACAGAATCACCAGGCCGCGCAGGGCATCGATGCTCTGCAGACGCTGGGTGATCAAGGAGGGCGTGGCGCTGGCGCTTGTCATGGAGGGTCGCTGATAGGAATGGATGTCATGTGAAATGTTATCTTATAACTAGTTGGTTAGAAGTTGGTAGAGTTTTTTGCGTTGCCTGTGCCGGCCCCTTCGCGGGCTCGCCCGCTCCCACAGATACAACACAGTTTTCGATGACTGCGATATCTCTGTGGGAGCGGGCGAGCCCGCGAAGAGGCCGGCACAGGCAGGCTCAGATCAGAAGCTGTAATCCACCGTCGCAAAGTACGATCGTGGCATCCCCATCAACCACTGCTGCCCACTGAACGCCGACTGCACATATTCACGATCAAACAGGTTGTTCAACTGCAGCCCCAGCTTCACATCCGGCAGCACCTGCCAGGCGATGTTGGCATCGACCACGGTATAGCCGGGGGCACTTTGGGTATTGGCGGTATCGGCATAACGCTCATCTACGTAGCGCGCACCAATGCCGGCCTCTACCTGCTGGCCGAAGCCTTTGCTCAGCCACAGATTGGCGGTACGCCGTGGTACGTTGGCCGGCCGGTTGCCGGCACGGTCCTGCGCTACGCCGCCGACCATCTCGTCGAAATCGTCATACCTGGCGCGCACCAGCGACGCGTTGGCCGACACCTGCCACTGATGCGCCAATGCCAGTTCCAGGGTTGCCTCAAGGCCGTCGGACGTCTGCTGCCCAGCCTGTTGCTTCTCGTGGGTGATCGGGTCGTCCACCAGCAGCTTCTTCTTGACGATGTGGTAGGCGGCCAGCGTCCATTCGCCACGGCCTTCCCAGAAACGCTGCTTGAGGCCTACCTCGGTCTGCTTCGCCTCGGTCAGGTCATAGTGCATCTGGGTGGGGCTGAGGCTGATGAGGTTGTTGACCCCCTCCTGGCTGGTGGAGTACTGCCCGTATAGCGACAGGTCGTCGGTGACCGCGAACACCAGCCCGGCGCGCCAGTTGCCACCTTGCAGGCTGCGGTCGCTGCGGCTGTCGTTGGTCAGGTTGGTGCGGTCGATGTGGTTCTGGTCGCGGCGCACGCCGGTGACCAGCGACAGCCGGTCGCTCAGTTGCAAGCGGTTTTCGGCGAACAGGGCGAAGGTGTGGGTGCTGGACAAGGTTTGCGGCCGCAGTGGCGAGGCGCTGTGGAACCCGCCCGGTTGTGGTTGCCACGGGTCGATGAAATCACCGCCCACATCGTTGTAGGGCGCATTGCTGTCGACGTTGAAGCGGACCTTGTTGTATTCCGCGCCGACCACGGTCTTGCTGGCCAGGCCAAACAAGGAGTGGTCAAAGGTGAAGGTCTGGCGGTCACCGAACTGTTCCTGGTTGTGCTTGATTTCCAGGTAGCTGCCGCGCTGCAATTGCTGGCGCTCGGCGTCCCAGCTGTAGTCTTCGGCGTTGCGCCAGTGGCGGCGGCTCTTGATGTAGTACAGCTGGTTGCTGGCGCTGACGTGGTCGTTCAGCGTCCAGTCGGTGGTCAGCCGGGTCCACTCATCGACGTAGTGCTGCACGTCGTCCTGCACGTTGTAGTTTTTCTTGCGCAGGCTGCTGCGGTAGTGGCCGTCGATCAGCGGGGTACCGTAGTAGTTGGCAGGCTCTGCATCGCCACGGTCGTGGGCAAGGGTGAAGCTGAGGTCGTCACTGGCATCGAAACGCAGCGCGGCACTCAGGGCCAGGCTGCGCGAAGTAGTGCGGTCGACCCAGCCGTTGCCGGCCTGCTGGTTGAGGGTGAGGCGATAGCTCAGGCGCTCGCTGAGACTGCCGCCGCTGTCCAGGCCCAGCTGCTGGCGGTCCCACGACCCGTAGCCCAGACGCAGGTGGTTGCGCACCTCGCCGGCAAACGGTTTTTTCGGGATCACGTTGATCACCGCGCCGGTGGCGCCTTCGCCATGCAGTACCGAAGCCGGGCCGCGAATCACATCGATACGCTCGACCATCCACGGGTCCACCGGAAACGTCTGGGTGCCGGCACCGGTGTACAGGCGTGCGCCGTCGAACAGGGTCATCACCGAACTGTGGCCGGCAAAGCCGCGGGCGGACAGGCCTGTGCCGCCATCGCCGGGGGAGCCGACGAAGGTGATGCCCGGTGACCGCGTTACGGCATCCTGCACGGTGAGGTTGTTGCGCTGCTGAATCTGCTCGGCGCTGATGCTGCTGGTGCTGGCCGGTGTTTCCAGGGCACTGAGGCCGAGGCGCGAGCCTGCCTGGGTTGGCGTGGCCAAGTCGATGGCCCGGCTGTCGAGGGTGTCGGTGATGGCCGTGGAGGGCAAGGCCAGGGGTTGCGGGTCACGGTCATCGGCCAGGGCCGGCAGGGCGACGGCCAGGCAGGCCGCCAGGGGGTGAAGCTTGAACATACGGGACATGTCGTTCCACTGCTGCAGGAATGAATGGATCCCGGTGGAAAACACGCAAAGGCGAACCATGCAGGCAGGCGCGCGCACGGATTCCGGCCTGCGCCCGCCCACCGCGGGTTGCCAAGTGACGCTCCAGGCCGGTCTCCGGGCTTGCGAGGGGCATGAAACCTTCACCTTCCCATGCACATGCACAGTGGTATTTCGAAGGGTTCGCTCGCTTACCGTTGCGGGGGCAGCGCCGGACTTGTCGTGGGTACCACGACGCACCGGCTTCCCGTTTCACCCTGCGCGCGGCGGCGAAGGGCACCTGAAACTGGCGCGCATCTGACCACTGAAACGCTGGGGCGTCAAATGTTGGCGTGCCATGAATCCTTCGATAAAACACAAGGTTGCGGCTTTTTACTGATTTTTTTTCGAACTTTTTTGGCGACGTTTGTCTCGAACCGCACGTTCGCCTTTCGTTATCAAGTCATGGAGACTTCCCGCATGCCTGCTCGTCAACTGTTGCGCCACACCTGCCTGCTCGCCCTGATCGCCGCGCCGCTGGCCGCCACCGCCGCGCCTAGCACCGACCCGCTGTTCACACTGGGTCTGCAGGGCGCCTACGACAAGTTCAAGTTCGAAGGAGGCAGTGAAAGCGACAAGGAACACATGGGCCAAGGCGGCGTGTTCGCCACCTTTGGCAACAAGCTGACAGCCGAATCCGGTTTCATCTACCAGCTGGGCGCCGAAGCCAAATTCGGCAAGAAGAACGACAACAAGCTGAAGGAGGCCCAGGCCGACCTTGACCTTGGCTGGCGTGCGGCGCTGGACGCTCGCAACTTTGTCGACGTGACCGTGGGCGGCGGTTACAGCTGGTCGCGCTTCGAGCCCGAAATCAACGACCTCGATACCAAGCTCACCGTGAAATCGCCCTTTGCCAAGGCGGCGCTGGGCTACAACCACCAGTTCGACGCCTCGACCCTGCGGGTGGAAGTGGGCGCGCGCCATACCCTGGACGGCCGCGCGCGGCTGAAAGTGGACGACTTTGGCAGCGACACGGTCGACCTGAAAGACCGCACCAACCCGTACGCCGAAGTGACGTTGCTGATGAACCAGCAGGGTGATATGCCGGTGCAGGCCGGGGTTTACTACACCCGCACCGAATACAAGCTGGACGAAGATTCGCCAGTGGCAGACAACACCAAGCTCAAGCGTGACGAGTTTGGGGTGAAGGTGGGCTTGGCCTTCTGAAACTGAGCGTTTAGCAGGCCCGGCCTCTTCGCGGGTGAACCCGCTCCCACAGGGACCGCACAGCCTTTAGGTACTGCGCAGTACTTGTGGGAGCGGGCAAGCCCGCGAAGGGGCCGAACCTGCGAGAGAAGGTCAGCGCCCGCGACGCCGCGACACCCGCGCCTCGATGTTCTTGCGCCCGATCAGCAGCGGTGGTTTCTCCACCACCGGCTCATCCGCCAGCCACTTGTACATCACCAGGCAGTCCACCAGCCCCAGGCGGGCATGGCGGTAAGCCTTGGGCAGGCGGCCTACCGTTTCAAAGCCCAGCGTGTGCCACAGTGCTACCGCAACCTCATTGCTGGCCACCACCGAGTTGAATTGCAGGGCCAGAAAGCCCTCTTGGCGTGCCAGCTTCTGCGAGTGCTCGCACATCAGGCGCGCCACACCTCGGCCACGTGCCTGTTCGCACACCATGTAGCCGCAATTGCCCACGTGCGCGCCAGGCCCGGCGGCATTGGCCTTCAGGTAATAAGAACCCAACAGCTCGCCATCCTCTTCGGCCAGCAGCGTGTGCAATGGCAGCTCCAGCCACAGCTGGCGGGCCTGATCGATGCTCAGGGCCGGGTCGTAGGCGTAGGTTTCACGGGCCTGGACAATGGCCTGGAAGGTGGGCCAGAAGCGCTCGAAGTCTTCGGCTGTCATGGGGCGAATGTGGATCATGCGGGTTCCTGCAAGGGCTGGGCCGCCAAGTCTGTGGGGCGCGGCGCCGTCGCGCAAGGGCGACGACGCCGTTTGTGCCTAGCCGTTGGCGCTGCCTACCGCATCCATGGCCCGCGCCGAGTACACCAGCGCCGCACCGGCGTTCATCGCCACCGCTACGCCGAGGGCTTCGGCAATTTCCTCGCGGCTGGCACCGTGCTTGACCGCCTGCTGGGAATGCACGGCGATGCAGCCGTCGCAACGGGTGGTCACGGCCACGGCCAGTGAGATCAACTCACGCGTCTTGGCGTCGAGGTGGTTGGTCTTGGCTCCCGCACCGCTGGCGGTCATGTAACCGGCCACGGTGTCGGGGGAGAGTTGCTTGAGATCGCCGATGCCGGCCATCAACTGCTTACGGTAGGCGTCCCAGTCCATCATGCTCATCGTCTTCACCTTGTGGTGGTTGCGAGTGGAGCTTTCAGGCTAGTCGAAGAGTGACAAGAGCGAGGCTTGTACTTTGGTGGGTGGGCAGCAGTACTTGTGGGAGCAACAGTCTTGTTCAAACGCTAGGCTTTTGCGCGATCACTGTGGGAGCGGGCGTGCCCGCGAACACGGGCGAAGCCCGTGCCATCCACCGCGTCGTCTGCTTCGCGGGCAAGCCCGCGCCCACAAGTTGGACTGGGTGAGCATTCAGATGTAGATGAACACCAGCACCAGAGCCGCAACCACAGCCCACTTTTCCAGGTAGTAGCGCATGCGGTTGCGCTTTTTCAGCGCCTTGCCGCGTTCACGGATCTTGTAGATGCGGGTGAACAAGCGGTTGATACCGCCGGTCTTGTCGCCGTCACCGTTAGGCGCGGCGGCGGCGGCCATGACATTGCGGCTGAACCAGCGGTTGAACGCAGTTGCCCAGCGGTACTTGAGCGGGCGCTCGACGTCACAGAACAGGATGATGCGGTTGTGCTCGGTGGTGTTCGCCGCATAGTGGATGTAGGTTTCGTCGAAGACCACACCCTCGCCATCGCGCCAGGAATACTTCTCGCCGTCCACGTCGATGTAACAACCGTCGTCGTTGGGCGTGTCCAGGCCCAGGTGATAGCGGTACGAGCCGGCATACGGGTCACGGTGGCGCACCAGCTTGGCGCCCGGTGGCAGGGTGGCGAACATGGCGGCCTTGACCGTGCCGATGCCTTGCAGCAGCTCGGTGGTGCGGGGGCACAGGGCCATCGCCGATGGGTGGCTTTCGCCGTACCACTTCAGGTAGAAGCGCTTCCAGCCGGTCTTGAAGAACGAGTTGAAACCGACGTCATCGTAATTGTCGGACTTCTTGATTTCGCCCACGTGCAGCAACTGGCGGCCTTCCTCGCGGATTTCCTGCCAGTGGTCCTGCAGCGGCTTCAGTTCGGGGAAGGCTTCGACCGGCAAGTAAGGCTTGGCCGGGAGCTTGGAAAACAGGTACAGGAAACTGTTGATCGGGGCCAGGAAGCTGGAGTGGTCGCCCAGCTGGCGGGTCAACTTGTGGCGAACCCGACCGCGCAGGTGCACGTAGGCAATCGAGAGGGCGAAGATAAGTACGAGTGCAATTTTCATGGACGTTTACTTGTCGAAAAATGGCCATGCGCCATGGCATAAGCCCGCCAGCATAAACAATCATGGGGGTAGTTTGTACTTATTGTTACGAAACGCCGCGGCAACATTGGTGTAATGCCCTACAGTCTTGCGCAAACGTTTCACGTCATGGAGTTGGTATGGTTCAGGATATACGCCCCAGCGGTAGCCCGTTCAAACGGCTGTTTTTCGCCTTGCCGGTCAGCGATGCCCAGCGCCGGGCCTTGGCCCAGTGGCGGCGTGGGCTGGGCCTGCGCAGCGGCAAACCGGTGCCGGCGGCCAACTTCCACGTCACGCTGTTGTTCCTCGGCGATGTGGATACCGCCCAGGTGCCTGCGATCTGTGCGGCAGTCGATCAACTGGCGCTGCCGGCCATGGCACCGCGGCTGTTGCTTGACCGGTTGCAGGTGTGGCAGCGGGCCGGCGCGCTGGTACTGGAGCCACAGCAGACACCGCCAGCCCTGTTGCAACTGGTGTACGGCTTGCAGCAGGCACTGTTGCCGTTGGGGGTGGAGGCGGCCAACCGTGAATATCGGCCACACTTGACCCTGTCCAGGGATTACCGCGGGCAACCACCCGAGGCCAGCAGCGCGCCGGAGTTCTACCTCTCCGCGCGCCACTTCACGCTTTACGAGTCGCGCAAGGGCGCTTACCGGCCCTTGGCGCAGTGGCCGCTGGCAGACTGACCCGGGGTCAGAGTTGCGGGGTGTACTTGACCGTCAGCATGAAGTTGCGTGGCTCGCCATAGTTGTTGCTGCCATTGAGCTGGTTGAAGCCTGCAACCCAGTACTTCTTGTCGAACAGGTTGTTGGCGTTGACGGCAAGGTTCACGTCGGGGGTTAGCTGGTACGCCAGGCGTGCGCTCCACACGGTATAGCCAGGCACGGTGTAGGTACGTTCGTAGCCGAGGGTGTGGCTCTGGGTGGTGAAACCCAGGCCGGTGCTCCAGCGCTGGCCGTTCAGGGGCAGGGTGTAATCGGCCCATGCACGCAGCATGTGCTTGGGTGTCCACTGGCTGAAGGTGCGGCCTTTCTCGTCAGGGTCATCGAGGAACTTGGTGGTGTTGTAGGTGTAGCCTGCGAACAGTTGCAGGCCACTCAGCACTTCGCCGCTGATTTCGGCTTCAACGCCTTGGCTGCGCACCTTGCCCGCTGCGGTGGAGCAGTACCAGTCATCGCAAGCGAAGCCCGAGGCTACGTCGGTGACGGCGCGGTTTTCCTGGTCGTAGCGGAACAATGCGATCGAGGCATTGACCCGGCCGTCGAGCAGTTCGCCCTTCAAGCCCGTTTCGTAGTTGCTGCCGATCACCGGTTTGAGTGGCGCATTGCCCACGGCGCGTTCGGTTTGCGGTACGAACACGTCGGTGTAGCTGGCGTACCAGGCCCATTCGCGGGTCAAGTCGTAGATAAAGCCGGCATAAGGGGTGACTTGGCCCGTTTCGGTCATGCGGCTGGTGGGGTAGCGGGTACCGGGGTCGGTCAGGCTGTCGAAGTCGATCGAGTCCCAGCTGTAGTCGAACCAGCTAACGCGCGAGCCAAGGACCAACGTCAGGTCCTGGGTGGGTTTGACGCGCCAGGCGCCGTACAGGCCTTTCTGGCGGATGTCGTAGCTGGCCCTGTTGGCACGTGCCAGTTCGCCGTCGAAGACGCTGTCGCGGCTGGGTTCCGGGCGGTCATGGTCGATGTCGAAGATGTTGCCGCCGGCATCGAAATTGCGCCAGTAGGCGTCATCCGAGGTCAGCTTCGAGTAGTTGCCGCCCACGGTGATTTCATGGGCCAGTGGGCCGGTATCGAAGTGGCCCACCACGTTCATGTCCAGGCCCAGCTTGGTCGAGTGAAAATCGGTGAGCCAGTCGGCGTAGGTGATGCCGCTGCCGTCAGGCGCAACGCCCTGGCGGGTGCTCTGCACGCGCTGGTGGGTGGATGTGTTGGTTTCATCCATGCGCACGGCTGCGGCCTTGAAGGTCCAGTCATCGTTGAAGCGGTGTTCAAGGTCCAGGTAGTACGTGGTGACGTCGGTTTCTGCGCGGCTCCAGCGGGCGCCGGTGTAAGTCGAACGCGGCAGGTCGACCGGTTTGCCACTGGCGTAGCGTGGGAGGCCGCGCAGCATCGGCCGGGACTGCTGGCGGTTGTAGCTGATACCGCCCCCCACCGTGGTCGCGTCGTTCAGGTCGATGTCCAGGGCGCCATACAACGAATGGCTTTTGCTCCAGACATAGTCGATGAAGCTGTCGCTTTGGTCTTCGTCAGCGACAAGCCGCCCGCGCACACGGCCGTCAGTCGTCAGCGGGCCGCCTGCATCCAGCTGCAGGCCATAGTGGTCCCAGGAGCCAGCTTTGCCTGTCAGCGTAACGGTCGGCGCCGTTTGGCCCCGCTTGCGCACCAGGTTGATTGCGCCACCTGGGCTGCCGGTGCCTTGCAACAGGCCCGAAGCACCGCGCAGCACTTCCACCCGGTCGAAGAACACCAGGTCCTGGGTGGCCCAGTTGCCCAGCGAATAGTTGTTTCGCGGAATCGGCACGCCGTCGTACTGCCAGTCATCAATCTGAAAACCACGCGAGGTCACGACCACGCCAGGGCCAATGCCCTGCGCGCCGACAATGCCCGTGGTGTGGTTAAGCGCGTCCTGCAAGTCGGTGATGCCCTGGTCATCCAGTTGTTTGCGGGTGATGACGGTGACCGACTGGGGAATCTCCTTCAGGGTATGCGTGCCTTTGCCCAGGGTCACCGCGCGGGCGGCATACGACCCGGTGCCTTCGCTGGTTGCGTCCACATAGTTGTCGGTGATGCTGGTGCTGCCCAGCTCCATGACGTCGCTGCCCAGGTTGCCGGGCGCCACACTGAAATGGCCCTCGGCGGAAACCCGCAACTGCAAGCCGCTACCGGCCAGCGCAGCTTGCATGGCCTGCTCGGCACTCATCTGGCCGACCACGGCAGGTGCCTGCTTGCCGCGCACCAATGCTGGCTCCAGCGCAATGATGTGGCCGCTCTGGCTGGCGATACGGTTGAGCGTGTGCGCCAGGCTGGCGGGTGGGAGGTCGAACACTTGGGTTTGCGCCTGGGCAAGCACGTTGAAGCTGGCCAGGGCAGCGACCAGGGGCAGGGCGCGGGGCAAGGGGTTGTACACGGATTACTCCCGAATGAAGTGGCTGTCAGGAGGTATGTGGGACGAGCAAAGAAAACTTGCCACGATTGCGAATGATTTTGATAAATATTTTTATCAAACCGTTTTCAGGTCGATCAACATCAGCCACGGGCCATAGCGCTCCACGCTGATTGGAAGGGCCTCGGCCAACGCCTTGAACGCCTGCTGTGGCTGGTCCAGAGGAAATACGCCTTGCACCCGCAGGTCGCGTGCCGCGGGGGCGAGCCGGATGTAGCCGCGCTGGTAGGGGCGCAGCGCGTCGATCACCCCATGCAGCGGCGCGTCGAGGACTTCCAGGCGGCCCTCCAGCCATGCAGCACGTTGCTGTTGCTCGCCTGTCAGCCGCTCGATGGTGTTGTTGCGTAGCAGGGCAGCCTGCCCTTGCTGCAGCTCCGCCCACTGCCCATCGGCGAGACTGGCGCGGACACTGTGCTGCAGTACCACGACACGTGTGGCGTCCTGCTCCTGGCTGACCAGAAACCGCGTTCCCAACGCCTGCACTTGGCCCTGCGCGGTGCGCACGCGCAAGGGCCGCAGCGGATCGCGCGCAACCTGGATCAGCAACTCGCCGTGACGCAGCACCAGAAGGCGCTGCCCGGCATCGAACTGCACGTCGACCGCACTGGCGCTGTTCAGGCTCAGGCGGCTGCCGTCTGCCAAGGTAAAGCTGCGCCGCTCGCCACGGCCCGTGTGCAAATCGGCCAGCCAGCCTTGGGTGGTGTCGCTGCGCCATCCACCCCACAGCGCCGCGCCGAACAGCCCCAGACTGGCCATGGCGCCAAGTACATCACGCCGTGAGCGAGTAGGCTGCATCAGCAATCGGCGTGCCTCTGCTGCTTGGCCAGGGGCCCGCTGATCCAGGGCGAGCAACGCGGCGAACGGATGGCCAAGGCGTTGCTCCAGGCGGTTCCAGGCCTGTTGGTGAGCGGGGTCTTGCTGCAGCCACAGCCTGACCCGTTGCAGCAGCGCCGGGTCAGGCGCAGCGGCCCTGAGCTCGACCATCCAGTCGATGGCCTGCTCGCTGACCCGGTCCAGGGCAGGCCTGCTCATGCCTGCACCTCGCACAGGTAACATTGGCGCAGCGCCTGTTTCATGTAGCGGCTGACAGAGCGTTCGCTGATCTGCAGCTTTGCCGCGATGTCGGCGTAGTGCATGCCGTCGAGCTGGCTGTAGAGGAAGGTGGCTTTGACGACTGACGGCAAGCCGTCCAGCGCCTGATCGATGCTCACCAGGGCTTCGATCAGCAGCAGTTGCTCCTCGGCCGATGGTGCTACGGCCTCCGGCAGCCGCGCCAGGTGTTCCAGATAGGCCTGCTCGAGCTGGCGACGGCGATGGCGGTCGAAGATCAGCCGACGGGCGATGACGGTGAGGTAGGCGCGAGGCTGCTGGATGCTGTCTGGGTCGACACGTGCGCCGAGCATCTGGCAGAACGTTTCGGCGGCAGTGTCCTCGGCGTCGGCATGGTTGCGCAGGCGTTTCTGGATGTGCTGGAGCAACCAGCGATGGTGGTCGCTGAAGAAGAATCCCAGTTTACGGGTGGATGTGCTGTCCAACGCCTGGCTTCCGGTTGTGAGTGTGAATCGTTCTCAATGGTAGCCGGGTCGTCTGATTTCCTGCAATGGGGTGCGTGCAGAACTGTAGGCGCGCGCCGGATTTGGCACCGCCGAGCGCGCTCTTTGGCACTCGACACCCGGCGCGACTTGGCGCGCTCTTTGGCATCAGATCTCAGGCGGTCCGCTGCCACATGTACGCGACGAGGTACGGCTGCATGTTGTTGTGAGCCTGCCCCCCACCGATCTCACCAGAGGGAGGGGGATTGCTCATGGTGGAAGTAGTTACGTCATCGCCAGATGCGTACTGATAAGAGCCGCCAGAAGCCGGAACGGTCGTACCCTGAGGGGTGGTGTGGGCGTGCGCCGGAATCTCGCTTACGGTGAGCTGATGGCTGTATTCACCGCCTGTTGAGCCCGCCGTGAAGGCTTTCACCTCACCTCGGCTGTCAGTACCACTACCTGCACCCAACAGCACGCGCCCAGCCCCCAGCGGTGCCCAGGTACCAAAGCCGAAGATGACTGCCGGGTTCTGGCTGTTCGACATGTTCATGTAGACCGAGCCCACCGGGTACACCACAGCCAGCATCTCTGCCTTGTTGCCCGTGTTGTACGTGGTCTTGTCGCCGTTCAACGTCAAGCCACCAGGCAATACCACAGACCCGGTGCTCTTCTTCACGCGCAGCAGCTCAACACCATCAACCAGCATGACTAGGTCCGAGCTGTCGGAGCCTGTCCCACCAACTGTGAATAGTCCAGTGTCGCCATCTGCGCCGAACGAATAGCCCTGAACACTGGCATTACCACCAGAGGGCAAGCCTTTAGGTGCACGAATGCCACCGGAGACCTTTAACAGACCAGAAAGCTCATCACCGGCCAGCTTTACGAAGGCGCTGCCTGCCTGAGAAATGAGGTGCTGTATAGCCTGTAGCACCTGAGAGCGATCTTCAGCATCAAGCTCGATGCTTGCGCCCTGAACGACCGCGATCAGCTCGGCCTGGATGAGATTTAGGTACTCGGCCATGATCGGAGTTGGCGGAACCCCACCAGCCTGAGTGCCATAGCGGAATTCTCCGCTCGGCGTGCATAGATCAGTGAATGCGGAAACTTTGTCCATTAGCTTGTTCCTGTAAGAACGCAAAGCCGCTTGCCTCCCTCTTGTCGAGCAAAGCAAGCGGCATGGAGTTGCGCTTAAACGACAATACCGCGACGGGCGAGATACGCTCGGTGATCGGCCACCGTCGCCTGAATCTCAGCCTCGGTGAGTACCACGTTATGAGCCTGGAAGATGGCCACGTCACAGGCACCAAGCAGACCGGTTTGGCCGCTACCGATTCGCACTTTTCCTAATGCCAAGCGACGAGGTCGACCTGCCGGGGCAATGGTCTGGGAAAGGCCAGTGGTAAAGTCACGAATAGTGGTGCCGGCCGCGCTAACCTGGAGCATATAAAGCCCCCACTTACTCGCAACTGTCCGGGTTACACCGGAAACGATGTTGGTATTGTCCGCCGCGTCAACGCCAAAACCTGCGGTACCAGTGATGCGGTTGAGACCCGAAAGATAGAGGCTTACACCCCACGCTACTCCACCGTCGATATTGAAGCCTTGATAGTTGCCGAAGAACATCGGCCGATCCGCTGCAACGGAGCCATCGACCGCAGTTCGAGCCGCGACGAAGATAGTCATATTCTCGGTTTCGGCGACGGCGGTCTCAATGCAGTCAACTGTACCCTTGCAACTTAGGAAACCAGACGAGGCCACAGGAGCGCCGACGATCTTGCCCTGCTCTTTGTCCTTGCCTGGCGCGTAGTTCTTCGCAGCCTTTGCGGGAGTAGTGTTCAGGAAGTGAATCGCTTCCAGACCACGTCGGACAGGCGCCGAATACTCAGAAGCGAATTGCTCCGCATCGATCCCTTTTGCAACCAAACGAACGCCGCTCATTTATAGATCCTCAATTAGAAACCAGTCTTTCTGTCGTACTGGAACATGACGCATGGGTTATGCAGAGCAAACGTATTGCCAAGCGGTGAAGTAGCTGTATCAAACAGTCCATGGGTGTCGCGCAAATTGCCTCGGGCACCACTCACAGGGCCAGAGCCTTTGAGATCGCCCTGACGCCCCCGTGCGTAACTAACAACGCCGTTCGGCCCTATTGCTTCGGCCAAGGTGAGACGGACCGTATCGCGACCGATAACAGCCACATTGGCAATGGCACCTTCTTTCAGCACTGCGCCATCGCGAATGTCGAAACCGAAGTTAGGAGCCATTGCCGCCAAACTATCGTCAAGCACCAGATCACCACCAGGCACATGAAACTTGATGTCGATGTGATCCGATTGCCAGTCTACGGAAACCGGCTCCAGTGGACGCCACTTGCCTGAGCGGCGAATCATCGTTTCGTACATCGCCCTACTGCGATACTCACCGAGAAGCCAAGCCGCTTCGTTAGTCAGATGCAGCAAGTCACTGCCTGTCGGGAGGATGTAAGCGGGCACCGCCATCACCACATCCTCTCGCTGACGGCTGAGACGCCATTGAGCCAGCGCGATACTCATGTGGTCCAGATCGTACTTGCGATGCGCCGCCACTTGATAAGTGAATAGGTACGGGCGGAACTTCTGCCCGGTAATGTCCACTACTTCGCGAGTCAGCTGATCAAAAATGTTCATCATGTACTGGGTGTACTGATACGCCGACTTGGTAGAACCCAGTGTGTAGTTACTTTCGCCCTGATCCCAAGTGTAGGCCCACACGGAATGGGTTTTTCCAGCAGCCAGAGCCGTCGCATTAACGTCTTTGACCATCTGAATCATTTTTTCATAATAGCCCTCACCCAAGGGTGCTGGCGATAGTTCCTCTACCGACTTTCCACCACGGCCGCATGCCGTGCCAACAATTGTCCAGTCGGCTATAAGCTCACCATCCGCTGTAGCGCGGCGAACCAAACCATTGCAAAGTCCGGAAACCGGTGTTTCGCCCCGAGCGCCATTGTCCTTTTCGACAAGAGGCACCAGTCTGTTGGCCACATAGCCTGGCTCACCTGGTCGGACGTTCACACCACCAGCGAGCATCAAGTTTCCATACTCTTGGACAGTCGAGACTGATGGTTTAGCGTTTTGACCATCAGATAGAGATTGCCCGTAGTTCAAAACTTGAATGTAGCCCGTCCTCACTTGGCGATTAATCTCGACCGCCATAGGGGTAGGCACTAACTGCTGACCACCCTCTACCGGCAGGCCGAAATAGGTCTTGTCACCACCGATCCGAGCCAAGATGAAGTTATTTTGATCACACCACTCCATGCCCGGAACAGGAATGGCTTGAGGCACTAGACCGTTGATATTGCTCTCACCCAGGCCAACCCGAGCGAACAAGAAATTATTGGAGTCGGATAACTCCAGACCATCACCAACGGTTTTGATCTGGCATGCCGGAAGGTCGAACGTCCCGTCAACCAGCATCTGCATCAAAATAAACTTGAGATTATCCACCATTTCGAAGGGATTAATGGCGTCGTCACCTGCGCTGGAAATCAATTCCTTAACTCCAGATACGGACGACTCTGCTGTGACTAGGCGGCCATCCAGTGCGTTAACGAACGCAGCGCTTGGATCATCAACGATGTGAATCGAGCTGGTAGCACTCAAGCGTCGGTACAGTGACCGGCTGATTGACGCTGGATTAGTGCTCTTCACGTAGAAGTACACGCCATCAGCGACCGCCAGTCGGCCCTCTTCTTCGGTGTTGTGAATCTTCCCGTCAGCCATTTGAGCACTGAGTTGCCCAACTGCATCGGGAATAGCTTCACTGTACAACCGCGCCTGTTTTGCCAAGGTAGGCACTGGCCCAGACTCGGTATTTACGTCGGTCTGGTCATCGCCATTGATGTACTTGTGCTGCTGCGCCGCGGCAGCGGTAGACTTCGAGGCGGCTGCCGACAAGTCACCGGCATATGCCTTCAGCGATTCAAGGTCAGACATTGTTGTCACTCAAACTAGATGGGGTTACGTAATTAATGGTGCCGAAAATTTGATCCACCGCTGCAGCCACCTGGGCGACCACTTCTTTCCCATAGCCAAACACCACCTCAGTGTTGGCTGGCCGGCGCTCAGTAATCCGCTGTTCCATGGGCGTGTTGAAGTAGTTGCCAAGCGGAGCATTCACACGCCACGTATAGGGCCAGTCACCCGAATACATCGGGGCTCCGGTGCTCAGCCCGCCAGCGACCGGAACGCGGAAAGTTTCAATATCCACAGGCACCCCAAACAGCGAGGCGAGACGAACGAAATATGGAATGGATTGACCCCCCATATCGCTCATGGCCGCAAGAACCGCTTGAACGCGCTGCTCTTGCGTCGCACCAGGTGCAGGGGTGATTCCGTAGACGCGCTCCCAATCGGATATGTAGGAGCCAGCAGATTCAGGGAATATCGCCGCCTCAACCCCCTCAAGTTGCTCAAGCGCCCCTTGCAGAGCATTCGCCTCGGCAGTCATTTGGGCAGACAGTAGTTTCCCGTTGGGATCGTAAGAAACCGGAGGAAGTAAGGATTGCAGTTGTTCAAATACCTTGTCCGTCATGCGGCGTCCTCCAGTAATTGAAGTTCGACCGAGCCGAACCGAGCCCACTTGACCAAAAGCGGATCAGCGTCAGTTACAACGTTGCCGACAGGCGACAGGATCTTGAGGTCGATAACACCGCCAAGCGCGCTGATTGCCGCAGTCAGGCGGATGAGGTAAAGCGTCTCCAGCGGAACCACTGGAGCAATAGCCTGTTTGCAGGCGTCCTCAATCGGCTCTTGCAGGGCCTCCAAGGTGTAACTTGGAGCAGGTTTAACCTTCGCACTTAGGTGCACTTCTACGATTGCGGGTGTGAATACCCAGATGTCGGCCCCGGCCGGCGCAACGCCTTCGATATAGGTTTGGCATGCCGCTATGACAGCCTCGGACGATGCCCCGCCCGACGAGGTGATCACTACGTCGATAGCATTGCCGCCCCGGCGTTTCGGCAGAATCAAGGCTGTCGAAACGCCATTGACCGACATAGCCCAGCGTCGATAGTCGGCAACATTCCCGCCGCTTGGGGGATTGCGCATCACGTCCAGGAGACGAGCCAGAAGGCTCTCGGGGCTTTCGTCATCGGTGCCGCCGACGGTTTCGGCCAGTACGCAAGCGCTGTCGACATTGAGCGGCGGACTGATGAACGTACAGGCGCCCTCAAGGCCGTTAAGGGCAGATCCGGTCTCCACGGATGCCACAGGCACGCTGATGACCCCTGCTAAGGGAATGATCACCGTTGATGTGGTGGTGAATACCTGACCTGTGGCTGTATGCCTGACTTGGAGGCCAGCCAAAACCTCAGCAGTTGGTGATCCGGCTACGGTCAGCTCGCTACCAGAAGAGGTAGCCGACTTTTGGTAGACATCGCGTGTCGCAGCATGCCGCTTGAGCTCTTCGAAATCAGCGCTGTCAGGGAAGATTTGACGCGCCGTCCAGGCGGCCTGCTGGTGAATGCCTTCGGCAATGGCGGACACCGAGCTGGCCCGGACGTGGTTATCGCTGTCAGACGTGATATCAGCGTCAGGCAACTGGGAACGAATGTCCCGCAGCATCCGCGAACGGATTGCATCAAATGGGGGGGCTTCGTATGGCATCAGATCACACTCACCAAGTGCTCGAAAGTCTGGCGGCCGGCCGGGGCATACACCTCAACCAGGAGCCTCAGCCAGCCGTTGTGAGGTTGCTCAGCAGTCACCTCCACCGAAGTCGCACGGCCGTCGTCAATCAGGCCTTTGAGGGCTTGCTGGGCGTACTGAATAGCGAGCGAGCCTACCCGCGACTTGTCCTTCTCGCGCTTCAGCTCGTGCAGCCGTGAGCCCAGCGTCGGATCGGCCCAGTAGCTGCCGAGCGGAGTCATCAAACGGAGGTAGACGGCAGTGGCCAGCGTCGTAATCCGCTGGCCATCCAAGTCGCCTGTAGTGGGGTTTATGCTTGCGTCCATAGAGAGGCAGGTTGCCTCGCGCACGCGGACTTCGGTATTTCCGGCCCATTACAGGTTCTTGCATGGGCCGGAAATAGAGGGAGGGTTACTGCTGTGGGTCGGGGGTTGGGCTGTTGCCGTGCTTGTGCCCGTTATAAATCTCGCGGTCGGCCTGCATGCTGCGGACCTGGTCAATCACCTCCGCAGCTGACTGGATGTTGCCTTTTGCCTTGACCTCACCAGTCGTCTCGATCAGCGGCGTTTCGAATCGAACCTTTGTGCTGGCCTTGACCAGGAGCGTATCCGTTTCGACCTCGATCACCCGGCCGCGCTTAAGATGAACGTGGTCGCCTTCGTCGGTGTAGATGGCCACCTCACCATCCTTTACCTTCAGCCTATACCGGGCGTCCTCGGTGGCGATCACGACCACATGTTTGCTGTTGCCACCAATGGGTAGAGCAATGAATTCGGCGCCGGCCAGAGGCCCGGAGGTGAAGCCGTAGTGCTGAGCCAGCTCGCCTACCACAGTCTCACCAGCCAGGCCCTGCATCTGGACCCCGATGTTAGGCCCGTGCGTGTTACGCGTACCGACCGCCCGGAAGGCCTGACGAACTCCACGGAGGGCGCGGTCTATTTGCTCGCGGACGAGCCCAGGAATTGACCCCATTACAGACTCCTGATCATTTGGATGAACGACGCGTCGGCATCCGCCTTCGACTTCTTGCCCTTGTGCTTCTTCAGCGGGTTGCCATCGAGCACCCACAGCTTGTCTTCGCGCATTCTCAGCTCGGTATAGGCGCCCTGGTTACGAGCCAAGCGCAGGGTGCGAGCCATGATGAAATAGGTGTCATCAAGCCCATGCGGCTCGCTGCGCACGATGACGCGCTGGCCAGGCTTCCACACAGCGCCGTTAGGAGCCCGGTAGCCTGGAACGATGGCCCGGATCTCGAACCCCTCAAGGCGACTGTCGGCCAGCACCTTCCTTGCCCTGGTAGTCGCCATGTCCGAGCTTTCGCTGGCACTGTCGATGACGACCTTCGGCCGGAAGATACCGCGACGGGCCAGCACATCATCTTTGATGACCGAGCGCAGATGCGCCTTGCCGGTATCCAGCCCATCGTTATCGTACTGGCCGTGCTGGCCTAGCACGGTGACCTGGCTATACCGGCCAGCGATGGAGCGGCGCGTGCTCAAGCGCTCGACGTTGTTCCCCATGCCGTCCTTTCGCAGGATCAGCTCACCCACGGGCGCCGAGGTGTAGTCCGGCCCGCCAACAACCAGCAGGCCATCCGGCTCGACCCACGGCCACAAGCCGTTGGCTTCAGCCACCTGAAGCAGCGCCTCCCATCCCGACTGGCCAGGCTCGACCTGGACCCGGCGTCGGATAGGTTTACCCGCCGCACGCACCTCCACTCGGGTGATACCTAGCGGCGTGACCACTTCCTTGAGGATCTGGGCCAGAGACGCCTCCCGCATGGACACAAAGGGAGCAGAACAATCGACCAAGGCTGCCGCTTTGTCTCGGCCAGTGATGCGGATGGAGATTCCTCGTTTCGATACGTCGTGCTCAATCTCGTCCAGTTGGCCGGTCAGCACCCGGTCGCGGCCGAGCGTCAGGCTACAACTTGCCCCCTCAACCAACGTCTCTGGCAACTGCACCGTGTCGCGGGTGAACAGCTCCAGCTCAAACCCATCAGCCGGCGTGAGCAGGTCCGACTCAACTGACCAGCCATCCCATGTTTTGTAGATCTTGCCGCCGATAGAGAGGCGGATGGACTCTTCAGTTTGCATAAGCGCGGACCACCGTTCCTGGTGCAATGCTGTAGGGCGAGCGAAGTTCGGGATTCAGGCGCATCAGCTCGTCGGCCCGGCTGCTGTCGCTGTACCAGCGATGCGCCAACAACCGCAGATTGGTCGGCGACTCGACTGTCCGGGAGACAAGCGGTGGACGCTGGAGCACCAGCTGTCGTGCGCGGGCCTGAATCAGGGCAGCAGTCGTCCTCAGGCCTTCGATGATCGGCAACGCCTCTTCAATGCCGTAAAGGTGCCGATGCAGCAGGATGGCGGCCTGGATGAGGCTGCGCGCCAGGTTGGCCAGGCGCTCAAGGTCGTTCGGGCTGAGTGCCAAATCGTCCGCATCATTCTCGATGACCACGCCAATCGCGCTGGCGTAGTTCAGGGCCAACTCAGTTATCACCAACGTGACCAGGGCAAACGCCACGGCCTCGACTGGATCATCCGGCATGGTGTCTGGCAGTACCGAGCCGTCCGGCTCTGTGCCCTCACGCGCCGCAACCAGGAACGTGCTGCCAATACGGGCGATGTCGGGAGGCAGCGACTCAGCACCCGGCATGGCCGATGGCACGCCTGTGCGACTCAGCAGGTCGGCCGAGGCGCTAGGGGTGCTCTCTTCAATGGACGAACGGATTTCGGTAGGCGACCTGGTCAGGTCAAGCAATGGATCGAAGGCCGAGCCCGAGCTGTCGGCCATCGACTCGACACCAGAGACCACGCCCATGATCTGTGTCCGCATCTGCTGCAACCGCAGGGTAATGCCTGGCAGGCCCAGCGCCTTCTCCATCAGCCCGGTCCAGCCACCACCAATCCAGCCCTGAACCTCAGCGATCAGCGTGTCCAGGCGGCCGATCAGATCAAATACACCATCCTGCCAAGTCTTTTCGTCCTCGACATACGCAGTGCCCTCGGGCGTGTAGGTGAAGTCAGGATTGAAGAAGGCGTCATTTGGCCTGTGCTCAAGGAAGCGCAGCGCGATCTCGGCATAGTCCGGACGCTCGGCGTGATGGCTGACCTTATAGCCCCCGCTGACAACGGTCACGCTGCCATAGATCGGGTGGACCAGCTCGCCCGGACCGATTGCGTCGAGCGCGATCAGGACCAGCTTGAGCTGAAACAGGTAGTTGGGGCCGAACACCACAGCACGCATCGAGAACTCGCGGGCGCCTTGCCCCAAGTCCTCAACATCATCGCCATCCACATACGGCACGCCATGCTGAACCAGAGCCCGCTGGGCTTCCAGATCCTCAGCCATGATGTCCAGATTGACGCCACGATAAGTGCAATCCAGCAGATCATCTGCCCAGCTCATTGTCCGCGCCTCACTTGTAGGTCCGCTCTGCGCTCAACCTGAGCATGGATGTAGTCGGAATCTGTCCTCACCTCGACGACCAGGGGCTTGTCCAGGAGGGCCGACAGTTTCAGTGCTGCAGCATTGATGCCGGCCGTCACTGCCCGGTTTGCGATCCCCGACGCCCAAGCACTACCCCCAGCAGCAGACATGCCGTTGGAGGTGAGGCCCGTTTCCTGCTGAGCCAGGCGCTGAGCCTGCTGCGACACCCAGTCATCAGACTGGGTAGGGTTGTTGCCAGACAGGCTCATGCGATTCTTGTAGAAGGCCGAGTAATAGCTTTTCTGCCCATCGCTGAGCAGCTTGCTACCTTGGGCATGGCGCAAGCGCGCCTCGTCGGAGTTATCCGCCGATCCTCCCAGCACCCCAAGTGTCAGCACTGTTGAACCAAGGGCGGCGTACCGGCCCCAGTTTTTCGAGTTATTCGACAAGTCGGGCGTCGGGGTCTGCATGCCTCCAGCCGGCCAGTTGGTGACGAACACGGAAGTAACGCCGGCTGCCTCTTCCAGCACCTTGCCCACCGCTACGTTCTTCAGCGTTTCTGGACCGCCCAGGAACTTGTTCAGCAGCGCCCCTGCACCCGCTTTGGCACCGCGCCCGGCGTAGTATCCGCCGAGGCCGGTGGCGATACCGGCGCCCAGCATCTGCTCGCCGGTCAGGTTGAGGTCATCCAGGATGTAGTTGCCGAACTCGGTAAAGCTCTTGTTGATCGGTTGAGCCATGCGGTCGATGGCCTTGCTGAGCGTGGCCCGCATGCGGCTGCCAGTGCCGGTGGCACTGTTGACGTTGTCAGCCAGGTCTCGGTTGAACACCGGCTCAGCCCGGGCAATTTCGGCGGTCTGCTCTCTGAAGGTGTCCAGGCGGTTACCGGACAGCATGATCTGCATGCCCCGGACGGTGTCCTGGTCCATGCCCTTGAAGGTCACGCCCAGGAATCGAGCGCGCTCCTTGTCGGTCTTGAGCTTGTCGTACTTGCCCTTGAGGTCGCCCAGCACCGCAGCCGGGTCTCGGTAACTGCCGCTCTTGTCGAAGAATTGAACGCCCGTGGCCTTGGTTACCTGCTCCTGGTACGCCTTGATACCGAACACCCGCAATGTCGAATCGGCCAGGGTTCCCAAGCGGTCTGGCTGCATCTCTACCGTCGATAGCGTCTCGGTGAAGGCCAGCGCCTGAGAAATCGACATGCCTGCCCGCTGGGCGGACTGGCCAATCTTGGGGAACAGGTCTGCAAGGTTCTCCAGCTCGGCGTTGCCGAGGCGACCGGCAACGGTCATCTTCTGCAACAGCTCCAGCGCTGCGCCGTCCTTGTTGAGGTCGATGTTGAAGGCACTGGCACCGGCCACCACCGCCTTGCCCAGGATCGCGGCATCCGCGCCCGTAACGGCTGTGCCCTGGCCAATGGCGTCAGCGGTCTTTTTGGCCGCCCCATACTCGACGCCCGAGGCGATCAGCGTATTGAATCCGCTGTCCACACCTTCACGGCCCAAACCGTACTGCTTGGCGATGCGGAAACCTTCCTCACGCCATTCCTCACGCTGGGCGGCCGTCATGCCGGCCGTCTGCTGGGTGCGGATCAACTGGCGGTCCAAGGCCGCACTGCCCACCAGGCCGGTGGCCGCGCCGAACCCGAGCCCGAGGCCGGCCAACTGGCCTTGGGCGCTGCCGCCCAGGCGCTTCACACGGTCCAGCTCGGTACGAACTCCGGCAGCCATGCTCTTCAGCATGCGCAGATTGCGGCCGCCGTTCTGGGCCAACCGGCGAAAGCTGCCCTCGGTACGCTCAACGCTGCGGCGCAGCGGCTCGATGCCTTCACGGTCAGCGCGGACAAACTCACCCTTGGACTGATTCGCTGCCTGCTTGGCCGCCTGGCCCAGTTGCTTCAGCTCGCCCTGAGTCTGGATTACACCGTGGCGAAAGACGTTGGAGCCCTGCGTGGCAGCTTCGCGCATGGCCTGACGGATGATCTTGAAGCTGGCTGCACCTTCCTTGCCGGTCTTGTTGAGCGCGGTGCCAGCCTTGCCACTTTCGTCAGCGAGCGCTTTGGCACCGTTCTTCCCGGCTTGGCGCAGGTCACGCTCAATGCCCTGGATCTCACGACGGCTGTTCCCCGAGGTGGCATTGATCCGCAGGGCTACACGCAAATCGGAACTCATGAGGTCACTCCCGCATGCCTATATAAAGAAGAAAGGCCCATCACTGGGCCTTGGTTACTTCGGTGGTCGGCTCGGGGGTCCACCGTAAAACCGGCATCCCCGCAGCATTGAGGCCGTAGCCGTACTGACCAGGAGGCCCCTGGTAGACCCCCATTCGGCGGGCGGCGCCCTCCAAGTCTTCCTGGAATGCAGCCTCCAGACCGGGGCCTGAAAGATCGAGCAGCGCCGATCCACGCCGGGAGTGCCACGCCACGCTCAGCACCTTTGCCTCTTGCTCACTCAGCGGAAACTCTTTTGCGTTGGCCATTTAACTTCCCCATAGACACGTATCGCCTGGTGGCTTTTTTGCGACCGACCAGGAGATCAATGCGTGCATCAATCTCCGGCCGGGTCATCCGACTGATTTCCTCTAGTCGGTAGCCGTGTCGGACGAGGTGATGCTCGATTCGCCGCCAGTCGTGGACGCCGCGCTCTGCGGCGACAGCTTTTTTTCCAGTTCAGCATCCGCCTCGGCGATCAGGGCCAAGTCGCCCTCGGTCAGCTCAGCGCGCAGCAACTCGGTGGTCAGTTCCTTGGCTGGGATATCGCCCAGGGCAAGTAGCTGCTGGCGGTAAACCTCCAGCGTGACCAACTGGATAGGGCCGACTGGATGTTCCTGCTGAGCCGTGATGAGGTCGCCGCTCATGGCCACACGAAGAGTGAAGGACTTGTGTCGGGTGCCGGCGTAATACACGCCGATCCCCAGTTCGCGGGTAATGGTCAGGCCGTCCCAGCGCTTATCAATGTTCGACATGGCGATTACTCGGAGTATTTGTTGAGGGCAACAAGGGTGAGGTCGCGGACCGCTTCACCTTCCAGCGCGTATTTGCTGCCCATCTCGACCAAGGACACGCCAGTCCAGGTCTCGCGCAGCTCACCACCATCCTGAGGCTCGATGGTCAGCTTCGCGTCCACCATTGCCTCCCAGACGGGCTCGCCGGTTTTGGGAATGGCTACCGATACGCGCAGCTCATATTCGGCCATGCCGGCTGCGGTGCCTTTGGCCTTACCGGCTCGGTTCATGGTCCGAACGACCACTCGGCCGGTCTTGACGGTGTCGTCAACGGACTTAACGTCGTAGTCGACGCCGTTGATCGACAAGACGATCTGGCCAACGTAGATATCTGACATACAGGCTCCGGTTACAGAAGAAGGTCGATGCGGCCGGCGAACACATGCAGGCCATTGACGACATCGACAGGGATCGAGGCGTTGAGTCGGCTCACGTCCTGCGCGGATCGCTCCACGATCAGCGCATCAGCGTTGGCCGCGACCTCTTCGACGATCTCCAAGTCTTCGCACTTCTTCAGCACGTCCAGCAGCTCACCACGCACGGCGGCTGGCGTTCGGCTGGACAACTTGGCGCGCGGGAAGCGCAGGCGGATGCGTTCGCGACAGGCCTGGCGGACGTAATAGAGGGTGCGGATGGTGGTCAGATCGAGCAACGCCACGTCATCCGCCCCGGCCGCCGACTTGGTGTAGGTGGTCACCGCACGGACGATCTGCACCGTACCGCCTGGACCCACTTCCAGCGGCGTCACACCATTGGCCAAACAGGTTTCTTGCTCGGTACGGCCCAGGCGACTGGCAATCGGCGGCACCTGGATACCTTTCAGGACCAGCGTATTGAGGGGGCGTGCGGGATCTTCTTCGAACGCTACGACCGAGGCGAAGGCCGCCGCCACCTGGCGAGCGGTAGACGCGGAGCCCGGCAAGACCACAACACAGATAGCGCCCGAGTTCAGGCTGTCTGCCAGAGTGGTGGCGGCCGACAAGGTCGAGGTCAGCGCACCAATGCCAATGATTGACTGCTGTTCAATGGAATCGGTGTACGTCTCGATGTGCGTGCGCAGTGCTGCCATGGCAGTCGAGCTGAACCAGGCTGGCACCAGAATGGTGAAGCCACCCAGCGCAGTTGCTGCCAGTGCAGCGGCAATGCTCGGCTCGGCCTGGCCCTCGACGGTGACGCCGACGCAGGAAATCGCCACATAGCGATTCGCTGCGATGGCTGCGGCCACCATTTCTTCGGCCACATCACCGAACTTGGCCTTGGCCTCATCGGCGCTGTAGACCTGAGTCGGAATGTTAGGGCCTACCGTTGCACCGGCACCCAGCGGCACGATCAGGCAAACGCTTTGGGCGTTGGTTGGCAGAGTCCGCACCGCAAGCTTGGTGTTGAACTCCATGTATACGCCCGGCTTTCGGATGCTCGCCGGGATGGTGTCAAATTCGATGGTCATTTGGTGGCTCTCTTAGCGGCGGGTTTGGCACCACGCGGTTTGGCCTCTACCAGCTCGCCAGAGGCGATTCGACGCTGGTAGTACGAGTTATCAGGTACTTCCACAGGCTCGTCCGGCGCATGCTCGATGAACTTTCGAGGCTCGCCGGCCATGGGCACGCGGTTACCTGGTGCAGCGGTTACGAGCATCACGGCTCCTTCAATTCAATGCTGTCCCGAGCTGCTACCTCGGGGTTGTTGGCCGGGACATGGAAGGCAAGGTCCACGCCTTCCAGAACAGGCAGCTCTGGCGACCCGAACTCAAATTCAGGCACTACCCAGTCCAGGTCGATGGCGAAGCTCTGGCCCAGCACCGACAGGTGACTGGTCTGGAACTTGCCGTTGACCAGGTTGGCGAACTCGGTAGGCGCCGCACGGGCGCCACCTTCTTTGTGTTGCCACCCAGTCAGCAGGTGCATGCACTGCTCCCAGATCCAGTAACTGCCCGGATCGCGGGCCACCGTGCCGCGCCGGGTCTCCCGTTCACCCCGAACCGCAGTGCTGGAGATGACCAGGCGAAACACAACAGCAGCCTTGAAACGCCTTTGGCCGGCTTTGTCGAACCTCACCTTTGGGGTGGTGATCAGTACGGATGGGGTCTGCTTGAGCAGGTCGACCAGCAGATCCGGGTCACTCAGTTCCCCGCCGTAGCTGTCCAGGTGCAAACGCGGCAGGGCCTGTTTCAGTTGACCTAGCCGCGCCTGAATGGCGTCTTCCAGCTCACCCAGCATCACAACCCCCGGAGCGTGGTGCGGCTGAACATCCGCGGTTGGTGGCTGATCTGTAGGCCCGACTGCCCAGACTCCGCCGCGCCACGCTTTTCATCCTCAGCAGCCAGGCTTTCCAGCCGCTTGATGATGTCCTTGTAGCGCAGGCGTACAGCCGAATCGGCGTTGGCCTTCTCGCCGTACAGGTGGAACCTGGTCAGCTCAGGCAGGTCATCGGCAACCCAGCCCGGGGCGTCCTCGCCCTGGAGCCGGTAGCGCAGATAGAACTGAACCTCGCTGCGAGCGCGGGTCGCGGCGTCAGCGATCCGTGCCAGTGCCGCCACGGCAGATGCCACATCCTCGGCATCCCAGTTATCCAAGGGCTCACCCTTGGCAGCCGCTTCCAGCAGCTCACCTTCAATGGGCCGGTTAAGGGCGGGTACGGAAAGCTCCGCCATTTCCTTGGAACCAAAGCGAGTGATGACCGCAATTGCGCTCGGCAGCGAGAGATTCATTAGTCAGCGTCCTTCTGAGCTACCTTGCCGCGCTTGGCCTGCACTTTGTCCGGGCTTACCACTCCGGCCTGAGTACCATCTGCCTGAGCCACTGCCGCAGCCGGCGCCGGAGCCGGCGACTCATCACCGCCGGCATTGCTGATCGTCGACCTGCTTGCATCGTCCTGCGCCTCCGGCGTCTTTTGCAGCGGTTGAAGTTTTTCGGCGATGAGCGTGACCAGGCTGTCAGCCGTGATGATGATCACGCCTTCCTGCGCCGGATCTGCCGGGGTCAGCAGCTTGGCCGCTTCCACGACCAGGTCCGGTGCTGCCTTCTGGCGTTCTTGCGCTGCCAGCAGATCGGCGCAGGCCGATTTCAGCCCAGCTCGGGCCTTGTCCAGGTCATGCTCCAGCCCGGCGATGGTGTTGCCCAGCTCCTGGATCAGGTCGTCGTTGTCCTGGTCGGACTGGAGAGTGTTCTCCAGCACCCCCTCGACAACCATCAGGTTCGGGTCATCGCGCAGCATGGCCAGTTGCTGCTCCGACAGATCGCCGTCCTCGTAGAATGTGCCCGCCACGTAGTGAGCCAGCCCGGCACGGCGATAGCCGTCACGCTTGGATTTGATTGCAATACCCATGGCCGTTACCCCAGCCAGCTCGGCGACAGCACTTCAGCAGTGCCGGCCCATTCGTTGCCGCCTTCGGCGTCCTTGACGACCAGCTTGCGTGCTGCGCCTTCCAGGCTGGATGGCACCACCAGCAAGCCAGGACGCACGCCCAGCGGACGACCACCGTCTGCCTTGAAGTCCTTCATGGCAGCACGGGCGGCCGCGTAGTTGTCAGCGGTGAGCGGCGCCTTGGAGCAGTAAGCGAACTGCCACAAGCCAAAGCCAGTGTTGACGCGGGCGTCGACGCCATAGCGGTACATGTCCTGCATGAACACCGCTTCGTCGTCGATCTTGGTCATAGCCTTCAGATCGTAGTTACGGCGCTTCTGGAAGATGATCGGCTTGATGGCGCGACTGACATCGAGCAGATACCAGGCCGGACCAGTGCCAGCCTGGTAGTTGCTGACGGAAGTAGCCGTGCCGGTGCCATCGCTGTTCGGGTACAGCGGGTGATCGGTGTCGAAGAAGTTCTGACCGTCGTAGCAGGCGGTGGTCAGGCCTGCTTTCAACAAGGCAAAAACCATCTCGTCCGGATGAGCCTTAGCAGCACGGCCCATTTCTTGGAACAGCGCGCCGTACACACCGACCTCGTCGTCTTCCATTGCATCGCGCGGGACGCTGACCGAAGACTCGAATTTCTTGTTGAGGATGGTGTAGGCGTGGGTGGCCATGTCACGCAGAACGCGGTCACCTACCCATTCACGGAACGCCGGGAACTGACCGAGCCACCCGTAGGTGTTGCTGGAGCCGGTCGACGGTACTTCAGTGGCGATCTTCTGCCAGTCGGTTGGGGTATCAGTGAAGGCACGCTGATACTCGCTACGGAAGGAGGTAAAGAAGGCGGCCAACGCCTGTGGGGTAATGATCATGTGGTTGCGTCCTTTAAATGCCTACGCGGCCTTTGATGAAGTCTGCCTCGCTCATGCCCATCAGCTTGGCGACGTGCTTTTCCTCGGCGTTGAGCGCTGTGGAGGTGCCATTCGGCTTGTGCTCGTCCAGGCCGGACGGAGCACCAACAACAGGAGCGGCCTTCACGTACTCGCGGAAACGGTCAAGGCCGGCTTGCTCCGAGCAGGCCGCACGGTGGTAGTCGGCGGTGGCTGGAGTGATCTTGCCGGCCTTCAGAGCGGCATCGATCTCGGTGTCCACCACAGCCTTGTAATCAGCGGCCTTATGCTCACTCAACGCCTGCTCGGCATTGAGTGCCCGGCGCTCGACCAAGGCGTAATCACCGCGTGGAACGAAGTCGGCCAGGCTGGGCTGCTCACTGTTGCGAGCGGTGGCGGTGGCCTTGAGCTGATTTACTGCGGTGATGACCTGGTCATCAGTTGCATTGGCGTCCAGGCCAAGGGACGCCGTGAGTGCGATTGGAAGAGGCAATTTGTGAATCTCCGTCTGCTCATGGTTCAGTGCTGTAAGCACAAGGTTCGGTTTATTCGTCAGGCCGACGCTGACCATGCGAAGGATTCGCCGGTAAACGTCGTCGTAGTCGAATACAGGGGAAACAAATCGGTACTCACGGGCGGCGACCTGGTCCCCGGCACGTGGTGTCCAGGTGACATGGCCCCACAGGGCTCCGGCGCGCAGCTCTAGCTGGTCGATCCAGCCGGCAGCGGGGGCAGGCTCACCCTGCGGTGCTGCTACCTCGGTGGAGTGCTCCCAATCGATCACCATGTCGATGCCACGATCAGCAAAGGCGGCGAGCACCAGACGCTGAGCCAGCTCATCGAACAACCAGGTACGACCGTCACGACCAGTGATGGCTGGTCCAGGGGGAATCAGCTCGATCCATTCGGGCGCCTGGCCCTCAGTGGAGGGCAGCGCCGATAAATCCGTGTTGAGTGCGATGTGTTTTTTCATGCCGCCAGTGTGTGGGGCATACGGAGGGGATTGTTTTTAAGCTCGACGCAAGGATTTGGTCGGCTGTGGGGGGACTGCGGGAGGGAGTGGAATGCTACCTCGCTTCGGATAGCAAACGGATCACTTTTTCAGGTTTTCCAGCCTTTCGAAGAATCTCAGTGTCGATTAGAGGCCGGGAACGGTGCCAGAACCAAATCTAACGGTAATCTAACGGTACTCGGCGGCGATTCCCAACCGGATGCACCGCCTACGGCCTCCACAGCGCTCAAATGAGCGCGTTTTTAAAAGACCCGTTTAGCCCGTCAGATAGTCCGATACGATCTCCAGAATCTCCGTTTCGTCCTCACTCGACAATCCGAGGTAGGGTCGAGCTGGCATTTCCACCGATCTCGCACCATGCGTGACCCACTGAGCAAAGTTTGACTTGCTCTTCTTTACGAAGCGGTTGCCGACCACGCCACCCTTTTCCTTGAAGTACACCTGCTGAGATCGAGCCGCGTGCTCGATCTTGCCGCCTAACTGGTGAATGGCTCCGTACGGACGATCAGTGCCAAAGCTGAGTTCATCACCGCTCACCTGGTGACGGAGAGTGTCGAGCAGATCCCCGGACTCACGCAGGATCTTGTTGCCTTTCTTTCTGGCCAAGGTACGCGGTGACAGTGGCGCCCAAGGCGAGCCATCCGGTGCGACTTGGCGGCGAGCGCGGGCATCAGTAGAGATGTGCAGGTATTCGGCGATGTCATTAAGCGGCGTCTGCAATGAGCCCAAGCGCTCAATCAGCTGCTCCAGCTCGCGCCCTACCGCCGTGGCGTCCATCGTTACATCAAGCATTGCGCCGGCCATTTGCACCTCCCTCTATATAGAGTGCCTAGATCACTCGCTATCCAATCGGCGGTACAGCCGCACACCCAAGCGCAGTTGCTCCAGGTACTCGACATCATTCCCGGCCGGGGCAAGGGTGGTGATGCCATCCCAGCCATCAGAACCGACTTCAAACACAGCCAGCGCCGGGGCGGCCTCTCCATCCAGTTCGAAGCGGCGGATGTAGCGACGGCGCAGCACTGCCTTGTTCTGCTGAGCCTGCCATTCCAGCCTTACCCATACCTCGTCTGGCTCTTTCAGTGCGTCAGCCAGCAGCAACAGCTCACGGGCGTTGGTGCGCTGGCCAAGTTTTAAAGCGCTCGATTTGGCATCAGAAAACAACTCCCGGCCGATCACTACGCTGTCGCCCACCTTGTCCTTGAACACCGCTGGAGCGGTCTCGGTAGCGCCGAACTCGCCCAGGAACTGCCCGACGTAGTCCTGGTCAGCCAGCCCCTCAGGCATGATCCGGCTTGCGGGTGCCGGTCGAGGCGAAGGCAGCGCACCTGGAGGACGGCGGTTCGGCAGTCCAGGACTAGGCGCCGAGCTGGTACGTGGACCAGGTACAGGAAGCGGGTCATGGGCGCGCAGAGGTGGCACCGCAGACGACAGCCGCGACTGGCCCGGTGCATGTTCGAATCCTGGATCAATGCCCAATGGCACGCGCACGCTACGCGGACCGTTGGGGCTGTTGACGCCGATGATCCGAGTTTCGTACTCGATCACCGGAGCTGGGCCAACCTTGAGGCCCATGCGCTCAACGTCCCGAGCGCTGACCATGAACTTTTTGCACTTGCACCCCCAGCCGTTCTGCGGGCTGTGCGTGGACCACCAGGCGTCATCGAGCGGCAGCACCGTGCCATTCCAAGCCAAGTGCTGCGGGCGAGGATTGGCGCTATCGCCGTGGCGATACAGGCCAAAGGGGCGCGCCTTACGCAGCTCCGGGTCAGCCATCTGGGCTTCGCGCCCGGCGTTGTAGGACTGCCGCAGGTTCGTTTCAAAGATGGTGCGCGTCCGCCAGGCCCGGCCTCCGTTGTACTCCCAGCCGTGCTGGTTGACGATCCGGTCGAAGTCCGTGCGGAATTGATCCAGGGTGCGCCCAGTGGCAATGGCTTTCTCTACTGCACCGCGCATGTCGGCCAGCAGATCGCGCTTGGTCGCACCGGCAACCACGAACGCCCAGTCATGCTCGGCTGCGTAGAGGTCCGTCCAGGCGCGGGACGGCAGATTGGTCTTGCCCTTGAAGTAGTCGATCTGTTGTTGAAATGGCAGATTGCCATGGGATACTGCCATTTTTCACCACGCATGGAGATCAAGATGGGAATTGGTTTTGCTGTTAATTGGAGATTCGAAGAGTGCGAATTCCTTAACGTTGCAGGGGGAACGGACACCATCCCTGCAGGTATTCACCCCGTTGCCGAGCGAGACACGGTAACCGTCTACGTAGGCACCAGGACCTATGTGATGGACAAGGCCACCTTCAACTTGCTTAAAGCGCAACGCAAAGTGAACCACCTGCTCTAGAGCCCCCTGAGCACATCGTCGCGGCCGGCCAGGCTCGCCGCCGCCAAGCCATCAGCCATGGCGTTGGTGAGCTGTTCTGCGTTCATTGCTGGGTATGCCTCAATAAGCCGGTCGCGAAATTCCTCAAGGCTGGACACCGAGTCCAGTAGCTCCTTGATCGGTTCGACCATGTCATCCATGGATGCGGCTGCGGATGCCTCCATTGTTTTGACCTGGTTGTCCACGATGTCTGGTACCGCAGCCGATGCTTTTGGCTGCTCGCGGTTGAGCGCGGTGG
The DNA here is from genome assembly GCF_000498395.2 of Pseudomonas putida S13.1.2. Lineage (NCBI taxonomy): Bacteria > Pseudomonadati > Pseudomonadota > Gammaproteobacteria > Pseudomonadales > Pseudomonadaceae > Pseudomonas > Pseudomonas putida. The sequence continues at coordinate 2,742,174 of NZ_CP010979.1, read as the reverse complement.
TCGCCGAGGCCGGCGCTGCAGCCTGAACCGCTAGAATCTCGGCACCATCCGCTGGCTCAGGCAGACCGAACTTGTCGCGGATAACCGACTGCTCGATCCGCAGCCCCAGCGGCACCAGCGCAGTCACGGCCTTAATCAGCAGTTCAAGGTTTTCGGGCTGTGGCACATCAATGATCAGGCGCGGGTAAGGCCGACCTGGTGCAAAATTCAGGTCGCAGAAAGGCCGCACGAACATGCGGTTGAGCGTGTTCGACTCGGCCTTGGCGTCGGCCTCCAGAAGGTCAAGCCGCACCTCGTTGTGTACCTTGGCCTGAGCCAGGCTGGCACCGTCGTCGGCGCTCATCGTCTGCCCGACGATGGCCTTGGACATTTGTTTGTCCCACCATTCGGCCAGTCCTTTGAAGAAGTCACCGGCGCCGGCCACGTTGGCGGCCTGGTTGAAGTCGATGCGCATCGAGTCAGGAATGACAGCAGCAGCATCGCTCCCCAGGTTGGCCACCGCCGACAGCAGTACGCCAATGTCTTCCTTACTGGCGTTCGGCCCATAGCGGCCAACGCGCATGGGGATGCCGTAGATGTCGGCAAAGCCCATCCAGTCCTTCCAAGTCCATGCCTTGCACATGTAGCCAACCGCAGCCAGACGCGCCAGACCGCCACGGATCGGCAAGCCCGTGCGCAGCCGAGGGCGGTGCACGATGAACTTGTATGGAGCCAGCGCAATGCCATTGACCACGTCTGCGTCATCGAGCAGGCGCAGCTCCTGCCCCGTCGCTCGGTCGAACATGAAGAAGCGCGGGTCACGCCACTCAAAACGCTCCGGCACCCATGTCTTGCCACTGCGGTCCCAGATGATCTCCGCGACCGAATACCCCTTGCCCAGGGCGTCAGTCAGATCAGTCTGAACCTCGCCAAACTCAGGTGACCCGATTACCTCGCGCAGGGCATCCGCCCGGCGAACGTCCTCGGCATCGTCGGTGGCCGCTTCTACCCGGATGTTGAGACCGGCTAGAGCGAGCTTGCGAGTGCCAAGCACGGATGCGTAGTGCAGGTCACGCTCTTCCATTTCTTCTGCAAGGGTCAGGTAATCGCGGGCATCACCCTCGGCGGCAGCCTGGAGCAGAGCAGCGAGTCGACCAGGTGTCAGGCCACCTGCTACAGATGGGTGCCAAACCTGGCGCACGCCAGTAACACGAGGCGCGGCAACTTCCTCGGTGAGCTGATCGTATTCAATGGCGCGACCGTACTGGTCGACAATGGGGGAACGGGCCATTACCAGATGCCTTCTTTAGAGCGCCAACCGGCCCCGCGCACGACCTGACGATCATGCGCGGCCGACTGCTGAACGCGGTGGGATTCGAATATTTCTACTTCCTGGCGACTGGCGAAGTCAGCCAGCACCAGGGCAACGCCTGCGTCACCGTGGCGCTTGTCGCCGCCTTTCTCTGTGGTGCGCTGCTCAGGGATGCGCGCCACTCCTTTCACTACCCGGAAAGCGCGGATGTCGCCGGTAACGTCCTTATCGGCCGGGATGGCATATAGGGTGTCGTCTTCCAGCGCAGCCTTGAACGGCGGCATGTTGTCCCGGTACCAACCCTCGGTGAGCATGACCTGCTCAATGCGGTTGAATCCGAACTCCACGGCAGCAGACTCGGCGATCTGCTGGCCGTTGCCACGGGCGTCATGCGCGCCCTTGAGGAAATTGGGCAGGCGCCGGACGATATAGAACAGGATCTGCTCCTGCTGCTTGAACGGCACGTTGCGCATCTCCAGCACGAACGGCGTCCGCTTGCGCAGGTTCTGCTCTTTGAGCAGCGGCCAGAAAACGGAAAGGTCGCCCGAGCGAGCGAAGTCCATCCCATAGAAGCTCTGCACGTCGGTTGGCAAGTCCCTCAGCAGTGGCAGCAGCTCGCGCTCACACCACTCCAGCGACTCAGCCAAGCGCACATGCTCTGGGGCCGTCTCATACCCCTGCGGGTACTTGAGGCGCAGCACCGGGGAGTCTCGACTTGTGCGACTCTCGACCAGAGCCAACGACAGGTACGCGCCGCCGCCTTGGCTGGGCACGCAGTCCAGCTCTTCGGTGGCCGCGTCGCCGTAGAAGCTGTAAACATCAGCGACCCAGGCGTCCTCTTCTTCCTGGATGTGAGGGATACCACGGCGCATACACACCCGTTGATACAGGCCCTCGGCCACTGCCTCGCTGAAGGTGCAGCGGAACAGATGCCCTTTACGCTTACCGGCGCGGATCTCTTCTATCAGCTCGTTGAAAGCGTTCTCCGTGCCGTCATGGGTGCTAATCACATGGACCTCACCACCCCAGATCAACAGGGCAAGCGCTGCCTTCAGCAGCTCGGCCAGATCCTGGTGGAACGCCGCCTCATCAATCACCACCACACCCTGACGGCCCCGCAAGTTGCTCGGGCGACTGGTGAGCGCCACGATGCGGTGCCCTGAGGGAAACACAATGGTGTAGGTCTTGATGTGCTTCTCTTTGTCCTCATCCGGCCAGATACCTTCCTCAATCTCGCCGGCCGCATAGTCGAACGCTCGCGCCCACATCGCACACGCCTGGATGTACTCGACCGTCATGTCCTGGTTGTACCCCAGGTAATAAACGGTTTGGCCCTTGGCACTCTTCGCAGATGCTGCGACCAAGACGTTGTCAGCCGCTTCCGCCCAAGTGAGGCCGATACGCCTGGACTTCTCTCCGACCTTCAAGGGCGCCCGGATGCCGATCCAGTCTTTCTGGTACTGCAACAGGACAGATGGGGTTACGACCCCAGAGCCATCTAGCATATGCGGGCTGCTCACATGGACCTCCGCAGTGCTAGGCTATTGCCACTATTAACATGTGGCCGAGGTGAAAAATGCTTGACTGGGTTGCGGGCGCCGTCCAAAGCGCAAAAACGATGAAAGAAATTGGCCAGTCGCTCCTTACCATTCGCGACGAAAATATCATCCGTGAACGCGTGTACGCGCTGAACAATAACCTGATGGACCTTCAGCAGAAGCTGCTTGAGGCACAACTCAGTCAGATGGAACTGGTCCAGCGGATTCAGGCGCTTGAGGACGAGAGGGACCAGGCTAATCAATCGACGAGCGTCAAATCGCAGTATCAAATTCATACCTTCGAAACGTCGCACCATGCATATGTTTTGAAGACCGACGACCAAGAGAAGCCGACGCACTTCTATTGCAGTCACTGCATGGAAACCGAAAGTCTGCCCATGACACTTCAAGGCTCTGCCGTATTGAGCTGCCCTAAATGCAAGTACACGGTCCGGTCCGCGCCCTACAAGCCCACCCGACTCGCTCGCAGGTAGCTTCATGGCGCAACCCCTAGGATCTCCCGGCGAATCTCATCCACCGTATTGGCACTGAGTCCACCTTTCTTGGCGATCTTCTCGACCTGGTTGGCTGCGGCCTCGGCTCGGGCGCGAACCTCTGTCTTCCATTTCGCCTGGACGACAGACGCCCGGCCTAGCTCGGCAACGGCCTTGGCCACCTTGGGCAGGTCCATCTTGGCGTCATCACCAGTGGCCATCAGCAGCTTGAACAGGTGCTCTTGCACCAGGCGCATGAGCGCCTCGTTGACCGCACCTTCATCATCCGGCGCCGCCTGAACCACGGCCTTGGCCTGCTCGCTGGACATCTTCAGGGCGGCCAGCTTGTCTTCGAACTCGCTGCCATAGCGGTGTAGCGCGCTCTTGCCAATGGAGTAGCCACGCGACTCCAGCTCGGCAGAAAGCAGCTCGTAGCCGCTGAAGTTCGATTCCACCAGAGACTGATCCAGCCAGGCTTTAATCTCCGGCGGCAGTGTGGTGACTTTGCTACGCGGCGGCATTACCAGTACTTCACTGGGCGAGCGATGCCTGGACGGCAATCGACGGTGTATTCAGCGATATCGACGCCGAGCGAAGTGAGCCCAGCCACCCAAGGGCCGGACGGTGACTTCTCGATCGTGACCAGGGAGCGGTCGGACAGGTAGTCAAGCTCGCGGCGCAGCTCTAGCGCCGTGGCGTCTGGATACATGCCCTGGACCGTCGACAGCACTACCGCTTCATGCGGATCAATGGGGCGACTGGTGTTGAGGGTGAGCAGGACGAGCCAGCGCATTGACTCGCGGCGGGTCTTTGCAGGATCAATGTTCATGGACGGGCTCCCCGGAGTTGGACGTTTTCGAGTTTGAGGGCCACAGCGTCGAGCTTGGCCTCGATGACGGTTTGGTTGCGCACCCAGTCTTCGCGGCGCACGTAGTGCAGGGGCATTTCGCCCCGCAGCTTCTCCAGGCCAAGCTCGACCTGGCGAAGCCGGTCAGAGTCCTTAGCCAGCTCTTCGAAGCGGCCATCCATGTGCGCAAAGCGCTGGTCTAGCCGGCGCTCAATGGCCGCGAGCAGCAGTTTCAGGAGGGCCAGCATTGCGCCGACCAGGCCAACGCCGATACTGATCAACTGCCAGACCGGCAGCTCGACGGTACTCATCGGCCGCCCATCCTTTCGATGTCTTCCTGGCAGCTCACACACAGCTCAACGCCCGGAAGGATCTCGCTGCGCGCTGGGGGGATCTGGTCGCCGCAGCTCTCGCAGTGCGTGATGCGAGGCCCGGTGTAGTGCGCCCGGCCTGCGCCTCGCGCCGCCAGTGCCTGCTCTCGGAATGCCTCTTCCGTTTCTGTGGCGATATCAGTTACGTCCATTGCGTGTATTCCATGTGATCAGTTTTGTGAGCTGGGCACGGCAGGCGGCATAGCCTTCGCCGTTGCTGACTTGGTTCGCCAGCAGGTCAGCGCGGGTAACACCCGCGATCAGGTCGTCAGCGGCTGAGGCTCCGGAGGGAGACGCATCAGCTCCGCTGGTGGTGGTGCCGGTGGTAGGCACTGCGGCTGCGGTTGCGGTGCCAAAGAGGGCGCTGTTCCACACGCGGACAAAGCCAACAGTGAACAGAGCAGGAGGCAGCGGTTCAGGCTGCGCATCGAGGGCGCGGCGGTAGAGTGTCGTGACACGTTGAATCTCTCCGTTGAGTTTGTCGGTGACGGCCCGCAGCTCGTCCCGCTTGGCGACCAGATCCGCCGCTAGTTGGTTGCCGTATACCTGGGAGGCGATTAGCTCGTCTGCGGCTTTCTTCAGGCCGATGACGGCCGACTCAGCCATGTAGCGCAGCTCGGCCTCATGCTCCTTGCCCTGCTTATCCAAGGCCGCATCACCCTGAGCTTTCGCCAAGGCGAAACCTTGGTCGTGGCCGTTGCTGTAGACCAAGGCCACGCTTCCAACGGCGATAGTGAGAACCAGGAGCCAGGTGACGGCAGGCTTGATGCCCTTCATGAACACACCCCTTTGCCCCAGCCATCGGCGATGTATTGGGCTTCAAAGGTCTTGAGGATGAGGCGTGGGTAGCCCCGGTTTTCTTTGAAGGCGGCGGCCGAGCGGCCCGCGTTGAACCGCTCGATAGATCCGAACCAAACCAGCGGATCGGCGCCTTGAGCCGATGCCAGCTTGCGATCACGGATAAGCCAGCCAAGGCCGCCGTTGTAGGAGGACAGCACCATGGCGTGCCGCTCACAGCCGTTGCGGCCCTTGATGCGATCAGCCAACCAGCGGTCATAGCTGACCAGGGCCATCAGCGACCAGGTCGGGTTGTAAGGCTCAACTTTGCCCAGCGTTTTGGGGAACACTTGGGCGAGCCAGGTGGCGGTCGTGGGCATCACTTGGCCCAAGCCTTGCGCACCTACAGGCGATTTGGCGTTGAACTTCCAGCGCGACTCCTGGTGCACTTGGGCGGCGAAGGTCGCCACCGGGGCATCCAGTCCCCACTCGGCCTGGGCAATGCGGGTCAGGTCGCGGCGGTACTGCTGCGCCTCGGCCGGCACGGCAGCGAGAGCGGTGGGCAAGATGCCGAAGACCGAGGCTCCCAGGAGGACCAGACCAAACATACGGCTTCTCATGGTCAGAGCCCCAGCGTCAGGCCGAGGACGCAGGCCAGCACGATCAGCGCACGGCGGATGCCTGCCCATGGCTGATGCGCTGCGTGAACTTGGTCAGGGCGCGCATACGGGAACAGGGCGCGGTCGATCCAGTAGGCGAGCACCGCGCCACCCGTAACCAACGCGGCCTTGTACAGAACAACCGCGATCTTGGATGGTGCAATGAGGTACAGCCCGATCAGCAAGCCGATGGTGATCAGCGTCCAGAAGGTCAAGCGTGGGGCTCGATATGGCCGCTGAAAACGCAGGCGGCCGGGAAGATGGCTCATTAATGAACCTCCTTGGTGGGTTTGAGGGCGGCGCGGATATCGGCCATAGCGCTTGCTGCTGCGCCTGGACCATTCCGGCGTTGTGCCGGGGGGATGTAACGACCTGGTTTGGGAGGGTGGGCTGGGGTTGACCTGTAGCTATGGCCACCTTTGCAGGCGTCCAGGGCAACTTGCCGGCGATGAATTGCGACCCGGCCTATGACGTCGGTACGCCATTCGCTCGGACAGTCGTCGATCATTCTTTGGCGCGTCTTCTCGCAGCGCTCGTCAATGACGCGCTGAGCGAAATCCGCTGAAGAGGTGGCGTGCTCAAGCATGTTCGAATCTGCCAGATGAATGGACCTGGCTAGATTCGCCCGAGCAGCAAGGGCGCTGTATTTCCGGGGGCTTTAAGCAAAAAGCCCCGCTAGGCGGGGCTTGATGTAGGGGCGGTCAGTGCAACCGCTTCGGCGCATCCTCGTACCCGAATAGGTCGGGCTCTTGCTGTCGATGTAGGACGCGCTGGCGGGCAATGATGTCATAAATTGTCTGGCTGGCCAGATCAAACTTACGACCCAGCACATCAGGCCGTTGGCTTTTCTCTCGCCACTCGCGGAAGATCTCCGCGTCCCGCTGCGCCCGGCGCACTGCATTGCCACGCGGGAGGTAGACGACAGAACCGCCCATCGTTTCGCAGATCGCGAGGACCACGGCACGCGCAATGCTCGCCGCATCATCTTGCCTATCCGGCAAGACCTGCCGCAGCTTGAACTCAGCCAGGCTGGACATCTCGATCAGCGTCCCCTCCCAGCGTTTCAGCACAATGGCGTCGTTCATTTGTGCCAGTAACTTTTCGGGATCTAGCTTGTCGATCTCGCCAGATGCAAACAGCTCTCCGTTACTCATTGCCGCCTCCCATGTCGTTTTGCGTCCTTGGCCAGAGCAGCGACGACGCCACCCAATTGCTTGGCGTCAAGCCACTCCAGCCGCTCCACCTGGTAAAGCCGCTTGGCCAGGCCGTCACCGTATTCCCATGGCCGGCCGGCCTCAGCCAGTTGGGCCTCGACCTTGCCGACCAGCTTTGCCTTGTCCGCAGCAGGCTTTGGCTTGCCCCGGCCTTGCTTGGACTTCCAGCCCAGCCGCTCAAACTCTTGCAGTACCTTTGCCACTTGGAGCGGGCTCAGGTCTTTGGCCGATGACTGGCCAGTGATCCGGTCCAGCAAGGCACGATAGGTTTCGTCATCGAGGCCGAGGTCTTTCTTGGCGATGTGGATCTTGCTGAGCTGCTGATTGCGCCGGTTCATGACGCCACCTGCGCGAGTGCCAAAGGCGCCGCCGTAGTCATGCCGTGATTAAGGCGTACATCACCCGCAGCCAACATTCCATGCAGGGCATCGGTTATGGCCCGCACGCCAGCCTTGCGGCGCGCTGTAGCGTTACGATCCAGCTGCTTCAGTTGCACCAGGTCGGGATAGTGATGTGCCAGGTACTGCTCGACGGCGGGGGACAACTTGGCGCCAGCGAACGTCGACACCTGCTCACGCACCGCATGAACCCATGCCTCGCAGAACACATCAGCGCGCCGTACCTTGGTAGCCAGTTTGCAGCGCTGGAGCTTGGTTAGCGTGAAGTCGCGGCGTGCCTGACGCACTTGGCGCAGCAGAACAGTCATGGTGTACCCAGCTACCTCGGCCATCTCACCTATAAAGTTCCAGCGTCCGATCCCGCTGGCAAATAGCACCTTGCAGGTGTAGGCCCTCGAAACGGTGTTGGCCAACTGCGCCTCCCACTTGGCCGGGGTCTTCTTCGATCCGGCCACGGCGGTGCACTCCATCACATCGGCCATGCTCATATCGTCTTGGCCGATACCGTGCTCTTTCATGAGCGCCTGCGCCTGCCGCATCGCGGCCGCCGCCTCGTTGGGGTTGGCACTGGTGGCCAACCTCAGGCATTTCTTGATCTTGTCCAGGGCCTTGTTACGGTCCATGAGGCTTCCTATCTACGTGTGCCACCCCGGCCGGGCCGGGATGATTTCGCTTAGTGGATGACGGTTGTAGGCACAGCTTCGCGGAAGCGCGACGGACTCCAGTCGCAAGACTCATCGGCTAGGATGTGACCGAACATTGCGGTGCAGCGGCGGCAGTGCACACAGTCGCCGCAGGTTTTGCCCTCGGGCAGGTTCATCCGATATTCGTCGTTGGGCATCCGCCCCAAAGGCTCTCTTTGCTCGCTCATGACTCTCTCCATTCGTTCGGCTGCTCGTCAGTACCCGGCCACCATGGCGGGCAGACCAACCCCGGCTAGGCCGGGGTGGTTTCGCTTAGTGGATGGTGGGTTTGGTGAGGTGCATCTCACGGACTGCCTGGCACACCTCGCATGGGCTGGCGGCGTCGCAGTTGCAGTTGTTGAGGAAAGCGGTGAAGGCGATTGGGACTTCGATGCGACCGATCATCTTGGCTTGCTGGACCATGCCGCGAGCCACAACGCCTGCTTTGGTGCTGAGTACGGACTGGATTTCCTGACCTTCAACGGAAACGGATACGCCAGAGTCAGTGTCTTCAACGGTGAAAATGTATTTGGCCATTCTTACTACTCACAGAAATTGGTGGTGATTGCAGGCGAATCAGTGCACGGAGTGGGTGGTGGTGGTCAGCGAGGCGCTGGCGATGTCGAGCGGGATCGGCACGTACTGCTCCGACTCACCAACCCGCTGGTACACGCGGATGTAGCTTTTGGAACCGACCACTTGGACGGCGTCGCCGATGGCCTCCATGGCGCGCTGCCACCGGGCGTCTTTGATATCCATGCGGCGCAGGGCGAGGACTCGGCCGGTGCTGATTTCGCCTTGCTTGTCAGCGCGGAATGCCTCGTTGACGATTGCCCGCACCTCGCTCCGGGCGTCCTGGGTCCATTCGGTCAGGCACTCGTCAATCAGGGCGCGGGCGGCTTGCAGGCGCTCGTCAAAGCGGATGTTGTCCTGAGCCGCCTGCACGACCTTGTATTGGCCATCGAACGACATCAGCGTCACGTTGCCTTTCTTGCCACCGACCTTGGCCTTGTACTGCTCCGCCGACATATCAACGAAGGCCTTGATATCGCCGAATGCGTCGGTCTTGAAGTCGGCCAGCGTCTTCGATACCACCTGTGCCTTTGCCACCAGCTCAAGCACCAGGTCATTGCGTGCCATGTCGATTGGCTTAACCAGGTCCAGCGGAACCAGGTGGCCTTTGGCGTCTTTCAGAAACCCTTCGGGAATGTTGCTCATTTGCTTGGTTGCTCCATGGTTTTTGAAATGAGGGCTTCATGCTGCAGGTGATCGAACACTGCATCAGCCCCCACTCTGGCAGCATCAATCTGCCGGTCTGTTTTCGGCCCAATGCTGATACGAGCGCTGCGCCTCATGCCGCTGACGATCCCGTCAAGGGCATCGTTTCCGGTCTGTCTCTGCTGGTCCGTGCGGCTCGGCCTTGGCAGCGCCGGGACAGGCATCCGTGCTGGCATTTCCCGCAGGAGCCTGGCCGGGGCTGGCCAGCGCTCGCAGGTTGAAAACAGCACTTGGAATGCCTTGCGGATACGTTCGGCGTCGATGTGCTCATCCCACTCTCGGCCCTTCGCCAGCACCACAAGCCAGATGTCGAGCGTTGCACCTACCGTGTCGGCGGCGGGTGCTCCGTCCAGGCGCAGAGCGATCAGGCCCATGAGTCCGGAAGCGACCTCTCGTTCCAGCCACTTAGCCACGAGCACGCGCCTCCAGCGCCGCCAGCGCTGCGTTGGTCTGACTTGGGTTACCACGGCGTACCGGCTGGGCTTGCGCCGCTTCTGGTGCCAAAACCAGCGCACCACCCGCTGAACCTGGCTGGTACTGAGTCATGACCTGGTACAGCCAGCCGTGCCCCTTGAGGGGCGTCACCAGCCGCCCGGTTTCACGCGCAACCAAGGCCTGCTCAATTGCCCATGCCCAGCATTCAGGCGGGGCTTCAAACACTTGGCCACCGCGCTCGATGCGCTGCGCCTGCACGTCCGGCAGCAGCTCGGTGAGCAGCTTCGCCACACGGTCCATGGTCAGCTCGCGGGTTTCAGGCCTGAACAGTCCCAGGTAACGCACCAGGGCGTGACCCAGCGGGCCGGACAACTTGAAGGCAACACCCAGTGCATCTCGGGCGCCGTCATGTGCGATCAATGCGTCCAGCGAAAGCGTGGTGCCGCAGTTAGGGCAACGAGTGCGCATCAGTGCACCCCCTGTAGGATTGGGATTTCCCGGGCACGGAAGTACTTTGCGTGCACCGCTTTGCCGCCGAGTGGGTGCTTGTCGCGCCAATTCATCAAATCATCAGGCTTGGTGAGTTCGGGCTTGAACTGGTGGTAGGTCTCCAGCCCAAGAAGCAGTGCTTTGGCGCCTTCCTCACCAAACTTGGCCGCCACCGTGACCGGGGCGTACTTGATGCCGTTCCAGCAATACGCCTCGATTACCCATGCCGTTTCCTGCGAGCTAGACGCCACCACTGGGGATTCATCCACTACGGAACGAACGGGTGCTTTGGTAATCTGTTCAACTGCCAATTTTTCGTCCGTTTTTTCGCGAAGCTTAAAAAGAGCCCGCAGCTCGCCAGCCTTAGTCACCGCCCGAGTAAGCGTCGCGGCGAAACCTACGCATTTACCCTCGCAATAGAGGCGCACCATCCCTTTGGCCTGAGCGCGGATTTCTACCTGGTTATCTTTAATGCAAAGAGACATTGCGACCTCCTGAGCAATTCGGGTTAAACGGGCACTGCTGGCACACTCGCCAATGCTGCATTGCTAGCGGGTTATGTGTCGGAGCCGGGCGTTGATATAACCGCTGGCACTGTTCAACTGTCAGCGTGTCTCCGGTCGCCACGCACTCGATCCGGCCAAGAACTTCCATTACTCGGCGCTCAATCCCCGCAGTGGTAGGGCTTGGGTATTTGTTATCGAGCAACAGACTTACCGCAGTACGACTCATGCTGATACGGATCGCAGCGTGCGTGCGGCTGGTGGCCGTTACCTCTTTAGCCAAGAGCCGCACGAACAGCGGCGGCTCGGCTCCCCAGTTCGATAAATTCACCGCCCGTTTCATTGCAGGCCTCCAGACTCCCCGGTGGAAGCAAGTTCCAGTTGCGTGCGCTGAACAAGATCAGCCGAAGGCTTGACCGCTTTGCCGGTTTGAGCCAATTCCAGCCACTCATTAAGCAAGTCTCGAGTGCGCAGCAGAGCGACCCCAGATTCAATCAGGCTGTGATCTGCCCCAAACGAGCCGGTGGTTTTTACGTAGACCAGCTTGCCAAGGTTGGAGTCATATACTTGGAGCGAGTCAAGCTTACGAATCTCAGGCGGGCGAGGCCCTGAGTATTTCCCCGGAACAAGCTGATATGTCTCCGGGATATTCCTCTCCCACTCGGTCTTCGTGAAATAGCCAGCCTCTGTCAGGGAGTTTAGGTACTGGCGGACCTTGCTAATGGTCATCGCGACACCACCGGCAGAGGCGGTGTGCAATACCGTCTCAGCGGTGAAGTTACCTTTCAAAATACGAACGCTACGCCAGATGTTTTCAGTAACCAGGTGTGCATAAACCCGCTCACCCTTCCTATTTAGCCGTGGGTGCTCGGCGCCTTCGTCCTTCATCAGTGAGTAGACACGGCCACCTTTTCCTTTCGGGGATTCAATGAGTCCGATGATTCCTGCCTTAACCAGCGCATTGAAATAGTCATTGATTTCCCTCGGCATCTGACCACTACGTCTAGCGATATCGTTGGCAGAGAATCCGGGGCCGAGTACGCGAATAGACTCCCACATACGCTGACGAGGCTCTTTTGTGCCAGTTACAACGAGAATTGCTTTCCGGCCCATTAGATCGATCTCCGGGTAGGAGCTTCGCCTGTGAACCAGCCGCGCTTACCCCATGTAGCCAAATCAACACGACCCCACATATTTGCCGAGGCCTCGCTTTGCACCTTGTACAGGTTTACTGCGACGCGACGTAGGCACCCACGAGTGGCCCGGCACAAGTCCTCAAGAAGATCCTCGGCAATTTCAAGGTTCGGATAGTTCGACTGGGATAGCTCAATAAGGTCATCGAGCGATGCCGGTTGTGCTGGGACCCACTCCATAACTCGGTTGTGCAGACGTTCAAGTTTTGACAGCGAGGCCGGCACCCGCTCTTCGCCGATCAGAACAATAGTTCCTTGGCTCGCGTTATAGAGGTCGGTAAGGATGTTCGCGATTGCTTTATCAAGCATGTACTGCACATCGTCCACAATCAGCGGTCGCATGGATCGGGACAGCTGTTCAGCGATCTGATCCATCATGTCGCCCATGGTGCGACCGGGCGCGATTGCCATGTCTTTCAGGACGGCTATCAGAAATGCTTTCTTCGACCAGGTGTCGCGGCACTCCACGTAATAAGCACGATGCTGATTTGCAGCAAAGGAAGCCGCGACTGATTTGCCTAGGCCACTGGGGCCGTACATCACGACCAACCCAGGCAGGCCTGCTGGGCGAGCTTGCGCACGCTTTACCGCTCCTGCGAGTAGTCCGACATTGGTAAGGGCTACGATTTTAGTTACACTCACTGTGCATCTCCTTTTTCTAGCGTGCGCCAACACGCTGGACTCCAATAAACGCGGGCTCTCAACCCGCGTGTTTTTCAATTCCTTCCATCAGCTCGCGCTGGTAAATCAGGTCAGGATGAGTGGAATAGCTCTTCCACCATCGCGCCTCTAAATCACTGAGTTCTTCACCAAGTGCTTGGCGCTTATCCAGTTTTTTCCAAAGTCGGTAACGAGTAACGTCGTTGTCTGGGATCTTGAAGTCTGGCCGCTGAGCAACCACCTCTCTTGCATACTCCAAGGCCGCTGAACGCTCGCCTGGCTGCAATACCGCCGACGGCGCAGCAGTAGGTGCAATCATTTCGACGCGGTGGCCCGTCAGCACTTCCAACTTATCTACGGCACGCTTGAACTGGCCTTTCTCGCGCTTTTCCCGCGCCTGCTCGACCATAGTCATTGGCATGTAATCTGTGGTGTTTCCGTTGAGTTGTGCTGTGCCGATCAGTTCGCCATCGTCGGTGTAAGCCCAGACCTGAGTAGAATCCCTGACGTCGTACCCAACACGTATTTCTTGGCCGTGAAAGGCCGTTAGATCTGCCATGAAATAGGTGTTGCCAGCCCATGCAATTTCGCCGCGCCGCGTTGTTCTGATGAGCTGCGGTCGCATAAGAGATTCCACCAAGGCGCTCGATGCGCACATAGGCTCCCAACCCTCGGTGATTGCTGCTTGCCAGGCTTCGTCGGGTGTCATATGCCGCATCAGGCCGCTTTCAAGATCGCGAATCTTCTCAAGCCCCCTGTGAGGGGTGCTGTTGTAAGTTGCTACCTCTTGCTCCATGCCGGCCATGAAAACACCGAACTCGGGAATGAGTTGAGACCTGCCCGTCAGGCGTAATTGCTTACGACCAACTCTATGCACTTTTGTACCGGCGTGCTTATCCATGTCCGCACCGATATATGAGGTGAGCTTCTTCGCGGCACGAACCCAAATTGTCTGGTGCCCTCGTTCTGATAGCCCTCGTGCCTGGCTGTTGTATGGCAAGGAGTGCGTCATTGTTCCGCCGAGCCGGTCGACTACCTCCCGGACTGTGTCGTTTGCAAAGCCTGACCCGTTGTCCACGTAGAAGATTGAGAACATGCACTCCCGGACGGCATCACGAAGTGCATCCAGTACGCCGATTGCTGACTCGGCCTCGCCGACCGAGACACCCACCACTCGGCGCGTAGCAACATCGAGTACCGTTGTGATTTCGGGTCGATAAGGCTTGCCAGTGAGCGGGTTAATAACCTCAGCATCAAATTTGTGCCCGTCCGCTGTGTAAACGTCGCCTGGGAAAAGGTTCTTCGTAGAGCGACGGCGAAAAGGCTTGAGGGCCTTGAGTTCCTGCGTGCTCATGCGACCGACATTCAAAGCATCCGGCGACAGTTTTTTAAGGAATCGCTGAACTGCGTGAATGCTCGGCAGCTCACCATTCCACGCCGCAGAGAACTCGGCGTAACTGGCTGCGACGCTAGGCTTGGTTGGGCGTTGGTAACAGCGCAGGAACGCTCCAGCCCAATCCGGAACATCAAGGCGTGCACGCTGACGAAGTGGGGCGAGGGCCATCTGATCTCGGTCAGCTGCCCGCCAACTCGACAGCCAACGCTTGAGAGTCCTTTCTGAAAGTCCGCGCCCCTCAGTTTTACGGTCGTTCGCAATATCAACCCGATTCTGCAAGTAGGACGAGAGCTGACCGTCCTCGGCATGCTTTATCAGAGTGCTAATGGCCGTTTTCTGTGAAACGACCTCAGCTAGTCGCTCGATTTCTCGACAAAACGCGAGGCGAGCTAGCATTACGGAGCGCTGCTTTTCGTTGAGCCGTGACGAACCCTCGGCCTCACTCGGCTCTGCCTCTTCGGCGCCCGTTACTGATGGCAAGTTGCTACCTGATCCTGCTACCGAGCGCGCCAGAATCTCTGCTTGCGTTTCGGCAGGCAGATCAATAAGGCAGTACTCAATGGCCTTGGAGCCCGCTCGCTTGCGGCCATTCCATTCAGTCTTACCGCGAATCTGTATTGCCCGCTCAGTACCAGGCATACCTGGCAGACCCGCGAGTTCGCGAGCTGTAAACCAGCCAAGTTGATTCGTCATTTATCGAGACCTATGTGTTCTTGGTAATAAGCGTTAGACTTCTAACGGTTTTCTGAAGGTGGATCGTTGCGACCGCTTCGTTGTCTGTTAGGGGTGCCATCGCTGTTCCAGCGCTCAGGCCAAATCTGTTCGGGCTTTAGGCCGATAGCCTTGGCAATGGCCGTTTCCATCCTTGGATAGGGGACCCGCTTCACGTTGTGAAGGGCGTTGCGCTCAACGCCAAGCTGACGAGCAAGCTCAGACAGAGACGTGTGGTGAGCACGGAGCTGGAATTTAAGCCACTCCCAACGCATCGCAGGATCCTTCGGAATTCCGTTAGCTGATTTCATTTTCTGTATCCGTAGCCACTGTAAAAGGTGGTTTTTTTAGGGGTTCTAACGTTCCCTTGTGAATAAGCTATCGGTTTTCGGAAGGATGTACAACCGAAATCGGAAGGTTCGTTTTCGGTTTCTGTGGTCTGCCATCTCGAAAATCGAATAAACCCTTGAATTACCTACAGATTTCCGGAAAGCGAAGTTTCGGATTGCCGACAAATGGCATTTCGCTTTCCCCCTACTGGAAAACGAAATGTCCGACACTGAAAGCCAGGCATACGCCAAGAGCCTGGGAGACCGAATCAAGGCCTGTGCTGGCATGGCGGGAAGCGGAGAAGAGCTTTCTCGTAGGACCGGCATCCCCTTGAGCACCATGCACTCCTACGTGAATGGCAAAAGCGAGCCTCAGGCATCTCGACTGGTTTCTATTGCCCAGGCTGTCCAGGTAGACATCGAATGGCTCGTAACTGGCGCTGCGCGTGCCCTGGACACAAAAGAAACGGCAGTTGATGAGGAGTACGCATTCATCCCCCTCTATGACGCCCATATCAGCCAAGGTCATGGGGCATGGACGGAGGGGGCCCGCGTGCTCACGAGGCTTGCCTTTACCCGCTACAGCCTGCGTAAAAAGGGCTTATGCCCCGATACGCTTGCCGCCGTGCGCGTAGATGGTGACTCAAACGAGCCTGTGCTGAGCGACGGAGACACCGTCATGGTTGACCTGAGCCGCAACGCGCTTCAGGGCGAGGCGTTCTATGTGATTCGCCTGGATGATTTGCTTTATGCCAAGAGGCTCCAGCGGATCTACGACGGGGGCGTGAAGATCATCAGCGCCAACACTGCCTACGAGCCGATGACCGTTCCGCAGAACAAGCTCGGCAACCTGGAGATCATCGGGCGGGTTGTTTGGGCTGGTGGCTGGATGATTTAAACCCGAGTGCCAAACAGGGCGCCAAATCCTTGCGATTGGCGCCTTTTTTGCGGTTTCTCGTTTAGCGGCTCTTTGGCCCCGCTTTGGCCCCGTTTCTTTTCTTTCAGCCCAATGAATCCGGGCTTTTCCACTTTCTTCCCGCTTCTTCCCGCTCATTTTCTCTTAGTGCCAAACAGAACACCTCCTCACAAGAACCGAGGCTGCCGCTACTTGAGTAGCGGCACTGCGCCGGTTCAGGCTGCGGCCTGGCAATCTGCAAACAGTTTTTTGCCCAAAGCGTGTGCGTGCTGCAAGTGAGGGAGCTGGTCAGGCCCTTCGCTGTCATCCAGCAATGTGGAACTGAGTACTTCTGCGCCGCAATAGTCGAAGATGCCGTGCTCGATCTGCACGCGCATCGCCTCGCCATAGCCATGCCGTTCGAAGGTGCCTGTATCGGCACCCGCGACGCCGATCAGGTGAACCTTCATGCCGCGCAGTTTCTTGATCGTGGTGCCTTCGTCATAGTCGAACGCCCAGCCGTTGCTGAATACCCGCTCGACCCAGCCCTTGAGCAAAGCTGGCAGTGACCACCAGTAGACCGGATAGACCAGCACCAGGGCATCGGCGCGCTCGATGCGAGCCTGCTCCTTGAGTACATCGGCCGGCGCAGCTGCCTGCCGGCGGTGTACGGCATGGTCCGCAAGACCGAAGCGGGGGTCGAAACCTTCGCTGGCCAGGTCGGCGATCTCGCTGCTGTGGCCTTCGCTGGCCAAACCGTCGGCAACCTGCCGAGCCAGCGCGTGGGTGAGGGATTGCGGGTCATGGTGACCTACGACGATCAGGGCGTGCATGGTGGCTCTCCAGTCAAAGGGTGCAGGGTTGCCTGGCGCGCTATATACTCCAGGTAAGTTACGTTTAGTAAGTTACTTTTGGTAGGTAATCGATGTCAAGCGATGATCAAGCACGTTCGCGCAAGCGCCTGAGCCGCGACGACCGCCGCAGGCAGTTGCTGGATATGGCCTGGCAGTTGGTGCGGGAGGAGGGTACCGATGCCTTGAGCCTGGGTCGCCTGGCCGAACAGGCGGGGGTGACCAAGCCGGTGGTATACGACCATTTCGAGACCCGCAACGGGCTGCTGGTGGCGCTGTACCAGGAATACGATGCGCGGCAGTCGCAGATGCTCGCGCAAGCCTTGGCCAGCTGTGAAGCCAGCCTGGCCAGTCGCGCCCGGGTGATTGCCGAGGCCTATGTGGACTGCGTGATGAGCCAGGGCCGGGAGATACCCGGGGTGTCGGCGGCGCTGGCCGGGTCGCCGGAAATGGAGGCGCTGAAGCGGGCGTACGAGGAGCCGTTCCTGGACAAGTGCCGCGAAGCCTTGGCCGGGTTTTCGCCCAGCGGCAATGTAGGGGTTGCCGGCATGCGCCTGCTGGTGGGGGCAGCGGATGCGCTGTCCCAGGCGGCTGCAGCAGGGGAGCTGGAGGCCGGGCAGGCCAAGGCTGAGCTCAAGGCCGCCATTATCGCCATGGTCGAACGGCAAAACTGAAGCGCATGCGACCATTGTGGGAGCGGGCATGCCGGATAAACTGGCTTCGCTACACAGGCAAGCTCTGATAGGGCTGTTCATCCCCCGGGCTGCGCTCGAACTGGCGCTTGTACTCGCGGCTGAACTGCGAGGTGCTCTGGTAGCCCACCCGGTGCGCGGCCTGCGCCACACCCAGGCCTTCGCCGATCAGCATCTGCTGCGCCTTGAGTAGCCGCAAGCGCTTGAGATACTGCATCGGTGCCATGTCGGTGCAGCGCTTGAAGTGTTCATGAAAGGTCGAAACGCTCATGTTGGCCCGCGCGGCCAGTGCCTCCACGCTCAGCGGCTCGGCGTAGTGCTCGCGCAGGTGGGCGAGGGCGGCGCCGATGCGGGCGAAGTGCCCCTGTTGCTCCACCAGTGCTCGCAACACACCGGCCTGCGGGCCGCGCAGCGCGGTATACAGCACCTCGCGGACGCGCGCCGGGCCCAGTACCTTGGCGTCAAGCGGGTCCTGCAGGCAGTGCAGCAGCCGTTCCACACTGTCGCGCATGGGCGCATCCAGTGCTGCGGAGGTCATCGATTGCGGTGTTTGCGCCTGTACTGCAGCGTCCGGCACCAGGCCCATGCTCTGCACCAGTTCGCCAAGCACGCCACGGTCGATGTCCACCGCCACGCCCAGCAATGGCGCGTCAGGGGTGGCGAAGGTTTCGCACATGAACGGCACCGACAACGCCTGCACCAGGTAATGCCCGGCGCCGTACTCCAGAGTGCGCGGCCCCAGGCGCGCCAGCTTGCTGCCCTGGGCCAGGATCATCAGGCTGGGTTCGTAGATTTGCGGGCTGCTGGCCACGTAGTGGTCCCAGCTCAGCACTTGCACCTGGGGCAGGTGCGTGGGCACAAAGCCTGGGCGCGTGGCGAGGCTGCGGATCAGCGTACAAAGCGGCGCATTGGCGTCGACGTGGCGGGTCAGTTGCATGGTGGACCAAGGGCAGAGAATCAGACAGCTTAATCATCGCAGATTGAAGGCGTGGCGCCAGCTGACAGATAGCATCTTCGGATAATCAGGCATGGATGCCGGAGAATCAGCCGTGGGCGCGAGGCAGTTGGGCGCGCAGAATGTGCCGACTGAATCGTTTCACTTTACTGCGAGGTCCTGCATGTATACCGCCATCGGTTACGCCGCCCAAACTTCTGCCAGCCCTTTGGCGCCCATGACTTTCGAGCGCCGCAGCCTGCGCCCGGACGACGTCGCCATCGAGATCCTGTACTGCGGCGTATGTCACTCCGACATCCACCAGGCTCGCAACGAATGGGGCATTGCCGTGTACCCGCTGATGCCTGGGCACGAGATCATCGGCCGGGTCACGGCGGTGGGCGCCAAGGCCACCGCGCACAAGGTGGGTGACCTGGTTGGCGTCGGCTGCATGGTCGACTCTTGCCGCCACTGTGAAGCCTGCGCCAAGGACCTGGAGCAATATTGCCTGGAAGGCCCCACCATGACCTACGCCACCCCGGATCGGGTTGACGGCAGCAACACCATGGGCGGTTACTCCAGCAGCATCGTGGTCAGCGAGCACTTTGTGCTGCGCATCCCGGCCGGCATGGACCTGCCCAGCGCCGCACCTATCCTGTGCGCCGGCATTACCACCTATTCGCCGCTCAAGCACCACGGCGTGGGCCCGGGCCACAAGGTCGGCATCCTCGGCATGGGCGGCCTGGGCCACATGGGCATCAAGCTGGCCAAGGCCCTGGGCGCGGAAGTGACCCTGTTCACCCGTTCCCAGGCCAAGGCAGAGGAAGCCCGCCGCCAGGGTGCCGACCATGTCATCGTGTCCACCGATGCCGAGCAGATGCGCGCCGCGGCTGGTCGTTTCGATTTCCTGCTCGACACCATTCCGGTACAGCACGACCTCAATCCGTACCTGGAAACACTGAAGTTCGATGGTGTGCACATCCTGGTCGGCCTGATCGAACCGATCGACCCGCCCGTGCATGCGGCCAACCTGGTGCTCAAGCGCCGGGTGGTGGCGGGGTCGTTGATCGGTGGCATCGCCGAGACCCAGGAAGTACTGGACTTCTGCGCCGAGCACGACATCCGTTGCGATATCGAGATGCTGGATATCCGCAATATCAACCAGGCGTATGAGCGCATGATCGCCGGGGATGTGAAGTATCGGTTCGTGATCGACATGGCCACTTTGCAGGGCTGATTGATCGGCTGCCTGTACTGGCCTCTTCGCGGGTAAACCCGCTCCTACAGTTGCACCACGGCATTCAGGCTATGTGCGGTCCTTGTGGGAGCGGGTTTACCCGCGAAGGGGCCGGTACAGGCTGCAAAAAATCCTGGTTCTGTTACCAGAACATCGCCTTGTCCCACCCCCGCCAGAACAACCACCGCCGCACCTCGCCATGTGCCCCGGTGCCGATCTGCCATTCAGGGCGCCCGCTATCCAGCGCAATCACCGACACCACCCCCGCGTGGCTCGCCGCCACCAGCGTTTGCCCATCGGCGCTGATATCCATCGCACTGATGGTCGAGCCCAGGTAGTGCTGCCAGTGCTCCGTACCGTCCTCGCCAAACGCCCGCAGGTAGCCATAGGCATCACCCACAATGTACTCGCCATCGCGCGCTACCCCGGCGTATACCCGCGCGCCATCCTGCAGCAGTGGGGTACGTGGGTCCTGGCTGTAGTAGTCGGTGTCCAGCCCCGGCAAATCGGCGACGTTTACCCCCAGCGTGGCGCCGCTGTAGAAATGACAGGCATTGAGGGCCAGGTGGTTACCCGCGCGGTTGAACAACGCAAAGTGCGGGTACTCGCTGCCAGGGCCGATGTCCGCCAGCGGCCTGAGTTGCGCGTCCAGCACCAAGTGCCGGCTGCCTTGCTCACCCACCACGATCAGCCGTCCGTCCGCAGACACCGCGCCATGCTCCATGCTCAGCCCCAGGCTGATGTCGTCCGGGTCGGTGCCTTCGGCCAACTCATCGAGCACGCGTGTCTGCTGTGGCAGCAGGCGAGTCGCACCCTGGGTGGACAGCACGAAGATACCTTCGGCACTCACCAGCAGCACGCGCTGGCCATCCGGGAAGGGGATCAGCGCGCTAGGTGTGGGCGGCAGGTCGAACGGCTCGAACGGGTAACCTGGCGGCAACCCCTCCAGCCCGGTTGGCCAGGCCAGGCGCTGCACTTGCGGGCCCCCCCAGCCATCGGTCACACGTATGCCTTCGGCATTGGCCAGGGCGAAATAACGGCGGGCCGGGCAGCGGCCAAAGTGCTCGATGCCGATGACCGGGGTTACCCCATGATGATCGATACGCACCACCTGGCCCTTGTCGTAGGGCATGCCGATGCGTGCCAGCAGGCTGCCATCCTCCAGCAGCAGGACATTGCTGATGCCTTGGCCGTGGTCTTCGAGCAACGGTACCAAGGGGTGGTGCGCAGGTGGCCAGGCCTCGCGGAAGGCCCGGCGCTGCTGTTCGTCGGCGCCAGGGTGATTGGCTGCCTGCAGGGCTGCCAGCCAGGCGTCCAGCAGGTGCCCGGTGGCTGGCGCCTGCGGCTCTTCAAGATTGTCCCAGCCTTGCGCACGGCCCTGCGCGACGTAGTCGTTGACGGCCTGGGCATAGGCGATGACCGCCTGCTGCCACTGCTGCTGGGGGTGCTGCTTGTCCATGAGCGGATCGGGCTCCTTGTTGCACACGCGTTTCACACAAAGCGCGCATGGTACTCCTTCTGCCTGCCTTGCGGTTGTGAGGCCCCGGCTTGACGCGTACCATGCCGTGCATTCCTATCAATAACAGCGCGTACGTCGGCACCCCTGCAAGCGGGTGGCTGGCGTGCGAACTGTTGCCTTGTCTGCGGAGAAGCGTTTTCCACCCATGAACGGACCCATACCCACCGACCTGCCGCCCACGACGGGCAGCGGCAGCTGGCTGAGCGTCATCGCCCTGGCCCTGGCGGCCTTCATCTTCAATACCACCGAGTTCGTCCCGGTGGCGCTGCTCAGTGACATTGGCCGCAGCTTCGACATGAGCACCGCCCAGGTCGGGCTGATGCTGACCATCTATGCCTGGGTGGTGGCGCTGGCCTCGCTGCCGATGATGCTGCTGACCCGCAACATCGAACGGCGGCGCCTGTTGCTGTTCGTGTTCCTGGTGTTCATCGTCAGCCACTTGCTGTCGTGGCTGTCGCAGAGCTTTGCCATGTTGCTGGTCAGCCGTATCGGCATTGCCCTGTCGCATGCGGTGTTCTGGGCCATTACCGCCTCGCTGGCAGTGCGCGTGGCGCCACCTGGCCAGCAGGCCAAGGCGCTGGGCCTGCTGGCAACCGGTACCACTCTTGCCATGGTTTTGGGCATTCCGCTGGGGCGCGTGGTGGGTGAGGCGCTGGGCTGGCGCGTGACCTTCCTCAGTATCGCCGGGGTCGCGCTGGCCACCATGCTGTGCCTGATGAAGTCGCTGCCGCTGCTGCCCAGCCAGAACTCGGGCTCGTTGCGCAGCCTGCCAATCCTGTTCAAGCGCCCGGCGCTGGTGATTACCTACCTGCTGGTGACGCTGGTGATTACCGCGCAGTTCACCGCCTATAGCTACATTGAACCGTTTGCCCTGCACGTGGCGCAGATTGGCGGTGAGCGCACCACGCTATTGTTGTTGCTGTTCGGCGGTGCCGGGGTATTCGGTTCGTTGCTGTTCAGCCGCTACAGCGACCGTTTCCCCCATGGCTTTCTGGTGGGCTCGATTGGCTTGCTCGCCGCGTGCCTGTTGCTGATGTTGCCGCTGTCGGGCAACTTCTATGCGTTTGCGGTGCTGAGCATGTTCTGGGGTGTGGCGATCCTCAGCTTCAGCCTGTCGCTGCAGTCCAAAACGTTGAAGCTGGCATCCGATGCCACCGATGTGGCCATGGCGCTGTTCTCGGGTATCTACAACATAGGGATTGGTGGCGGTGCGCTGCTGGGCAGTATCGTCAGCAGCCAGATGGACGTGGCCGATATCGGCCTGGTGGGCGGTAGCGTGGCGGTGGTCGGGCTGGTACTGGCTGTTGCCAGCACGCGGCGCTACCGCGAGGCGCTGACACACTGACCCAAGGCCAGCGCGCTTTTCTGTAGGAGCGGCCTTGTGTCGCGATGGACCGCAAAGCGGTCCCAGGATTTTAGCTTCGCCGCAGAAATTGCCGGGGCCGCTTTGCGGTCCATCGCGACACAAGGCCGCTCCTACAGGTCCCCGTAGACCTCAGGGGATACCGCCTGAGATTCAAGCCAGTACGGCAGCCCAGGCAGAAATCAACAGCACCCCCGCCAACACCTGGTTGAACAACTGCAACCGCCGCGGTGCCTGCAACCACCGGGCGCTACCCACCCCCAGCACCGCCCACGCTGCCATGCACGGCAGGGCGATCAACCAAAACACCAGTGCCAACTGCCACACCGGCAACGACGGCGCGGCAAACACCCCGACCACCGCCACGGCCATCAACCATACCTTGGGGTTCACCACCTGCAACGCTGCGGCGCTCCAAGCACTGAACCCTTGCGCCGTGGCCGCCTGCAGCGGTGCGGCGGCACTGCGCAGCATCTTCCACGCCAGCCAGCTTAGCCACAACACTCCCGCCCAGCTCATCACCTGTTGGGCCAAGGGGTGGCGTAGCAGCAGTTCACCCAGCCCCAGCCCGACCATCAACACGATCGCTGCCGCCGCGCCACAGGCCGCGACGATGGGCGCCAGGCTCGCGCGCAAACCCGCGCGCGCGCCATGGGCCAGGATCAACAGGTTGGTTGGCCCCGGGCTGATGCTGGACACCAGGGCGAACAGAATGAAGGGCAACAACGACTGCGACATGCTTCATGGCTCCGGAAATTCGAAGCACCATGCTCGCTGCCTGCAGGCGCTCAGTCTGGAAGGTTTGAGCAGCGCCTGCGGTAGTCGGCCGGGGTCAGCCGGTACGCCCGGCGGAACCAGCGCCCCAGGTGGCTCTGGTCGGCGAAGCCCAACGCCACGGCCACTTCGGCAGGCGTCTGGCCCAGGGCGAGCAGGCGCCGCGCCCGGGCCAGGCGCAGCTGGATCAGGTAGGCATGCGGTGCGATGCCAAATGCGGCCTTGAATGCACGGGTGAGGCGAAAGCGGTCGATGCCGCAGGCCTGGGCCAGGTCTTCCAGGCCAATGTCGCGCTCCAGGTTGGCGTGCAGGAAGTCCCGTGCGCGCTGTGCGGTTAGTGGCAGGCGCGGGTCGGGGTTGATGCGTCGGCGCCAGTGCATGTGCCGGGTCAGGCAGGCCAGCAGGTCGTCCATGGCCGTTTGCCGGACGATGCGCAAATCCTGGTCGTGCACGGCCCGGAAGGCGAGGGCGGTGGCCCGGGCGAGGTGTTCGTTGTGGCACAGGGTGTCGGCGAAGCTGGGCAGGCTGTCGCCCGGAGCGTGCTCGAACAGCGCCCGCAGCTGTTGGTCGAGCCAAGCGGGCTCCAGGTACAGCGTGGAATAGGTGAAGCCTTCTTCGGTGGGCGCCAGGCCATCGTGGATGTCGCCAGGTTCGAGCAAAAAAACCTGACCCGGGGTGCTGCGGTGGCGCACCCGACGGCAATTGAACTGCTGCACGCCCTGTTCGGTCACGCCGACCAGGAAGCTGTCGTGCCAGTGCGGGTCGTAGGCATGCCCGACAAAATGTGCACGGACCGACTCGATGCCGGTATCGGCGTCTTGCTTGAGGTCGATCCAGTTGCTCATGAACGTGTGCCGTTGGCGTAAATGGCTACCTTAGCGCAACCCCCAAGCTTAGTCTGGAACGATTGTGCAGCCGTTGGTCAGTGCCCGATCCCGCAGGGCCTCGAAGCGCTCGCGCAGCCACAGGTGCAATTGCGAAACCGCCGGTGTGAGCTGCTTGCGATGCGGGCACACCAAGGTGACCGGGGTAGCTTCGCCGAGCAATTCAGGCAGGACGATTTCCAGCTCACCGGCCGCAATGTTGGCGCTGACATCCAGCCACGACTTGTAGACGATGCCTTCGCCCTGAATGGCCAGGCGGCGGATGACGTCGGCATCGTCACTGACCAGCGGCCCACGTACCTGAACCGTGCGGTTGCCCAGCTGCCACTTGTCGTATACCCGGTTGTGCTGCATGTACAGCAGGCAGGCGTGCTGCTGCAGCGCGTCGGGGGTCAGCGGGCGGCCGGCGCGGGCCAGGTAGTCGGGCGAGGCGACCAGCACTCTGCGGTTCCAGTCGGCCAACGGCAGGGCAATGTAGTTGGCATCCTGGTTAAGGCCATAGCGGATCGCCACATCCACCGGGTCGCGGTTGAGGTCGGCAATCTGGTCGGACAGGAAGAAGCGCAGTTGCAATGCCGGGTGCTCGCGGCGGAAGGCGCTGAGCCAGGGCAGCAGCATGTTGCGGCCCATGTCGGAAGGTGCCGACACCTGCAGGGTGCCGCGCAAGGTATTGGGGTTGCCATGCAGGTCTTCATGGCCCTGGCGCAGGCTTTCCAGCACATTCAGCGCGGTTGGCAGGTAGCGCTCGCCCTCGGCGGTCAGGCGCAGGCTGCGCGTGGTGCGGGCGAACAGGCGGACATCCAGGTCGCGTTCCAGGCGTTTGATTGCCGCAGCCACCTGGCCCGGCAGCAGGCCCGCTTCATGGGCAGCGGCAGTGAAGCTGCCCAGCACGCTGCTGCGGGCGAACAGTTCGAGGTCGGCGATGCGCAGCATTTTGCATTTTCACTCGATGGATGAAAGTGTTGCTGCATTGTGCCGGTTTTTCTTTTCTGCCGGAAAGATAAGATGCGCCGTAAATCCACTGTTCATTCCCGGAGTTGTTACATGGATACCGTCTCGCTGGCCAAGCGCCGTTACACCACCAAAGCCTACGATGCCGCGCG
The DNA here is from genome assembly GCF_000498395.2 of Pseudomonas putida S13.1.2. Lineage (NCBI taxonomy): Bacteria > Pseudomonadati > Pseudomonadota > Gammaproteobacteria > Pseudomonadales > Pseudomonadaceae > Pseudomonas > Pseudomonas putida. The sequence continues at coordinate 2,716,656 of NZ_CP010979.1, read as the reverse complement.
CCGCATTCCCCAGGCCACTGTCGATGCCCTGCTTGAACAACTGCGCCACAGCCCGTCCTCGGTCAACTCCCAGCCGTGGCACTTCATCGTCGCCGACACGGCCGAAGGCAAGGCCCGCCTGGCTAAGAGCACCACCGAGGGTTTTGCCTACAACACGCCCAAGCTCCTCGATGCGTCGCACGTGATCGTGTTCTGCACCCGCACCGAGATGACCGAAGCGCACCTGAATGCTGTGCTTGATCAGGAGGCTGCCGATGGCCGTTTCCGTGACGAGCAAGCCCGCGCCGGGCAAAACCAGAGCCGCCGCCATTACGTCAACCTGCACCGCTACGACCAGAAGGATGTGCAGCACTGGATGGAAAAGCAGACCTACCTGGCCTTGGGCACGGCATTGCTGGGGGCTGCGGCACATGGCCTGGATGCAACACCCATCGAGGGCTTTGACAGCAAGATCCTCGATGCCGAGCTGGGCTTGCGTGAGCGTGGCTTTACCAGCGTGGTGATCCTTAGCCTGGGTTATCGCAGTGAATCGGACTTCAACGCCGGGCTGAACAAGTCACGGTTGCCGGCATCGCAAGTGTTCACGTTCCTCTGAGATTGCCGGGGCCGCAAGCGGCCCCACCTTCGAAAACCGGCCAGTCCGGCGATCAGTGAATGGCCACCGGGTTGATGTTCACCTGGGTCGAGCCCTTGTACAGCGGCTGCCCCAGCACGAACAGGAACTCGAACGCCTTGTCCCGCACCAGCGCACGCGTGTCGATCAGTTCCAGGTTGTAGATACCCCGTTTGGCCAGCATGAACTGGTTGACCGGGAACTCTTCGCCGGTGGGGTTCGGGTACACCTCGGAAGCCCAGGTATCCCCACCAAAGGCGACGATGCCCTGGTCCGCCAGCCATTCGGCCGCCGGCAGGTCGATGCCCGGCTCGGTGGCGAGGAATTGCTGGTTGTCCTTGCCGATCAGCTCCAGCCAACCGGTATTGAACAGCACCACATCACCCTTGCGCAGGGTGATGCCTTCCTTCTTCAGGACCGCCTTGATGTCAGCGACGGTAAATGCGGTGCCGCCCGGTACGATGGCCTTGCCGTAGTGGGCCGTCATGTCCAGCACCACACCACGAGTAACCATTGGCGGTACTTTCTCCACGCCCAGCTTGGTCACGCCTTCGACGGTGACGAAGTCAGCCGCCTTGTTGCCGTTGTAGTAGACGTTGTCGATGCCGATATGGCCGATGCCGTTGAGCTGGGTGCCGACGCCGGTCCAGCCGTTGACCAGTTCATCGTTGAAGCTGAACTTGTTGCGGCCCAGGGTCTGGCCCGCCTGCTCGCCGGGCTGGATGTTGTAAAGGTGGAAGCTGCGGTGGCGGAATGCTGGCAAGTCCTTGCTCACGGGCACGGCCAGGGGGTAGGTCTTGCCGGTCTTGACCAGGCCGACAGCCTGCTTGACCACCTCCGGGGTGAGCAGGTTGGCGGCGCCGATTTCATCCTGTTTGCCGTAGGGCGAGGTCTGCCAGTCGGCGGCCAACGTGGCCTGGGCAGTGGTCGCCAGGGCGACGGCCAGTAGCAAGGGCTTGAAGCGTGTCATCGAGTACTCCTGAAAGATGCGGTGTCAGGAGCGAATTCTGCGCAGGCCAGGCTTGGGGAAAAAGCGGCCCGCAGGACAATGACTTTTGCCTGCCGGTCAATAACTACCCTCGTGCAGCGCCAGGCTCTGGCGCAACTGTTCGAGCATGGCCACGCGCAGTGCCTGCGGGGCGTGGATACGGATGGAGCCCGCTTGCGACAGTAACCAGCCCATCAGCGCCCGGTTGTCGTCAACAGTGGCCACCAGCGTGGCGCCGCCGCTCGCTTGCGGCGTCAGTTGCATGTTTGCTGACAGGGGTGATTGCTCCAGGCGCAGGGCCAACGCGTCATCAACCCAGGCATGCAGTTCAACCTGGGCCGGGGGCGTAAGCACGTCGGGTTGCAGCTGCTGCGCTTCGCCCAGGCTCAGGCCCGGTTGCCAGTACCAACCGTACGGCATGCCTTTACTATTGCACTGCAGCGGGAACAGCGCGGCGAGCTCCACCAGGTCGCGCTCGACCGTGCGTTTGCTGGTGGTATGGCCCACGGTCGTGAGGGCCGCCTGCAACTGGGTGGAGCTCATGCCAGGGTGGCGGCCGGGCAGCAACTTGAGCAGCTGCCACTGGCGGGCAATGGTGTGGCGGGTAGGGTGGCTGGGCAAAGGCTTCGTCCTTGAAGGCAGGCGCTAAACCTGCCTGGATAGTGGCGTATAGCTATTGCCCAGCATACCTTGTCATAGAATGGGATCCAAGTTTTCCCCGAATGCCTCCAGTTGAATTCAGATAGCGAGGCTGTCGACTACGCCGCCGTCGACCCGCAGGGCCGCGCCGGTGGTGGCGGAGGAATAAGGGGAGGCGAGGTACACCACCAGGTGGGCAACCTCATCGACATCGGCGACGCGCTGGATGATCGAGCTTGGCCGCGCGGTGCGCACGAAGTTGTCCGCCTCTTCACGAATGCTGCGCCCGGAGGCCTGTGCTGCATCGGCCACCATCGCGGTCACGCCATCGGTCAGGGTCGGGCCCGGCAACACCGCGTTCACGGTAACCCCGCTGCCGGCCAGACGCTTGGCCAGGCCATGGGAAACGGCCAGGTTGGCGGCCTTGGTCACGCCGTAGTTGATCATGTCGGCAGGAATGGCGACACCCGATTCCGAGGAAATGAACAGGATCCGCCCCCAGCCGTTCTCGACCATGCCCGGGGCGTAGTGGCGTGCCAGGCGCACACCGCTGAGCACGTTGGTTTCGTAGAAGCGCGCCCACTCGCTGTCGTCCACCTCGAAGAAGTCGACGTCGTCGTAGATGCCCAGGTTGTTGACCAGGATGTCGGCCCGTGGGTGGGCAGCGAACAGGGTTTCGGCACCGGCGGCGGTACCCAGGTCGGCGACCACGCCGTGGACCTGGCCACGGCCACCTTGCTTGCGCACTTCGGCCAGGGCGGCGTCCAGCGACTTCTGGCTGCGGCCGGCAATGACCACGTCGGCATTGGCGCGGGCCAGGCCACGGGCGATGGCCAGACCAATACCGCCGGTCGAGCCGCTGATAATGGCGGTGCGTCCGCCCAGGTCGATGTTCATGGGATGGCTCCTGTAAGTGAGTTGCAGTGATGCAGGGATGCAAGCCATCCAAGTGAAGCACGTACAGCCGGTAAATGACGGACTTTGACTTACGCATGACATGGCCGGGGGGCTTTCGCCTGTTGATATAGATGACAAGGCTGAGGCACGGCAGTGTCTAAGAGCGTAGGCTTGTTTACGTCCTATATATGGACCAAAATATGGTCCTGATTCGAGCCGGAACAATGCAGAAAATCTTTGCAAGTGTGACCGTAAGCGTATCGGAACTGAAAAAGAACCCATCTGCGGTAATGGCCGGTGCCGCTGGCATGCCTGTTGCCGTGCTTAACCACAATCGTGTGATGGGTTACATGGTTCCGGCCAAACTGTACGAATCCATGATGAAGCGCCTGGAGGATCTCGAATTGAGTGAATTGGCCAAGTCCAGGCTGGGTGAAAAAGGCGTACCGGTGTCTCTGGATGACCTATAAGCAAGCGCGAGCGCGCGAGGTCTATCGCGCCGCTCAGAAGCGCTAGGTTATGACGCGCTGCAACGCCTCGATAAACATCTCTTCCGCCCGGCTGAACCGCTGTTCCTTGTTCCACAACAGGTGAATATCCACATCGGCAATCCCTTCCGGCGGCGGCAGCTTCCAAAGCAACCCCGCTTCGACATCCGGTGCCACCACATGCTCGGGCAGGCAGCCGATGCCGAATCCGGCGATCACCAGCCGGCGTACCTCCTCAAGGCTTGGCGATGAGGCCACGATCCGCCCGGCAAACCCTTGCAGGTCACGGAAAATGGTCAGCGGTGACAACATGCCGCCAATCTGGTCGCTGGTGAAACTAACGAAATTCTCCCGTTGCAAGTCGCCTTCGGCCTGGCCGAACAGGGCATGGTGCTTGCCACAGAAAAACGCATAGCGCTGGCGCAGGAACAGCCGCTGTTCCAGCCGTGGCTGTGCACGCCGGGTGAGGCTAAGGCCCGCCGTGGCGGTTTTTTCCTGCAGGGCGGCGACGATATCGGAGCTGCGCATCACGTCGATTTCCAGTTCCACCCGCGGGCGCTGGCGGTGGAAGTCGGCAAGGAAGTTGTCGAAGCGTTCGCTGACGATGCGGCTGATCATCAGCAGGCGCACCTTGCCCACCACTTCGTCTGCCGGTTGCTCCAGCAAACCGCCGATCTGCGACATTTGCCCATACACCTCGCCGGCCAGCTGGAACAGCTGTTCGCCCATTTCTGTCAGCACGAAGCGCGGTCCGCGGCGGGCAATGAGCTGGCGACCTAGCTGCTCTTCAAGGCGCTTGAGCGCCTGGCTTACCGCCGGTTGAGTGAGGTGCAGGCGGGCGGCGGCGCGGCTGATGGACAACTCCTGGCCGATGACCCGGAAGGTGCGCAGCAGGTTCCAGTCGAGGCGGTCGTTGAGCAGGCGGTCAGACATGGCGGGGGCTCGATAATAAGCATGGTTAATAGTTCGAATAATAAATAGAAAATTGACTAATCATAGCCTTGGGCCGATAAATCGCATGCATTGAATCCTGTGGCGTCGGTGTCGGCTTCTTCGCGGGCTTGCCCGCTCCCACAAGTACTGCACTGTCGGCAGACATTGTGCGATCCCTGTGGGAGCGGGCGAGCCCGCGAAAAAGCCAGCACCGAACCAGCAGGCCAAGCGCCACGAGAGCGCCACCGTGACCAGCAACTCCTGCCAGAACAACAAGCAAAGGAGCCCCCATGAAGCCCACCGCTTCCGCCCAGCCGCGTCGTGCAGCCGCCGCCGCGTTCATCGGTACCATGATCGAGTGGTACGACTTCTACATCTACGCCACCGCCGCCGCCCTGGTGTTCGGTGCCTTGTTCTTTCCCTCCGACGACAGCCTGTTCAGCACCATGGCCGCGTTCGGCACCTTCGCCGTGGGCTTCTTCGCCCGGCCGCTGGGTGGCATCGTCTTCGGCCACGTGGGCGACCGCATCGGCCGCAAGAAATCGCTGGTCATCACCCTGTTGATGATGGGCATCGTTACCGTGTGCATCGGCCTGCTGCCGACTTACGCGCAGATCGGCGCCACCGCGCCGGTGCTGTTGATCCTGCTGCGCATCGTTCAGGGCATTGCCGTGGGCGGCGAGTGGGGCGGGGCGGTATTGATGGCGGGTGAGCATGCGCCCAAGGGCCGGCGTAACTTCTTCGCCTCGTTCGCCCAGCTGGGCAGCCCGGCTGGCCTGATTCTGTCGCTGCTGGCCTTTGGCGCGGTTACCCGCCTGCCTGAAGACGAGCTGATGAGCTGGGGCTGGCGCGTGCCGTTCCTGGCCAGCGCGTTGCTGCTGCTGGTGGGCCTGGCGATTCGTCTGGGGGTAAATGAGTCGCCCGAGTTCATCGCCAGCCGCGAGCAGGCGCAAAAGGCCCGGCGCAAGGAGCAGGCGCCAGTGTTTGAAGTGCTGCGCACCGCCTGGCGCCCGCTGTTGCTGTGCATCGGCGCCAACACCCTGGGCATCGCCGGGGTCTATTTCACCAACACTTTCATGATCAGCTACACCACCCAGCAGTTGCACCTGGAGCGCTCCTTGATCCTTGAATGCCTGTTTTTTGTGGCGATCATCCAGCTCTGTGTGCAGCCGCTGGCGGCGTGGCTGTCGGAAAAGGTTGGCGCGACGCGCTTCCTGGCGCTGGTCGCGCTGCTGGCGATGGCCTCGCCCTACCCGATGTTCGTGCTGGTCAGCTCGGGCCAGGGCCCGTTGATCGTGCTTGGCATCGCCCTGGCCGCCGCCTGCATGGCCTCCTTCTACGCGGTTATTGCCGGCTATGTCAGCGGCATGTTCGAAACCCGCGTGCGCTACACCGCCATTTCCCTGGCCTATCAGATCTGCGGCGCCATCGCCGGCGGCCTGACGCCGCTGATTGGCACCTGGCTGGCCCATACCTTCAGCGGCCAATGGTGGCCGATGGCAGCCTTCTACACCCTGATCGCCACTATTTCGCTGGTTTGCGTGCTCGCCTTGGCCCGCCAATACGCCCGTAGCCAGCGCCTGGAACTGGCCTGATCGAACCCCAATTATCCTGGAGTACCCGCATATGTTGAAAAGCAATGGCGAACGCCTGTGGGCGAGCCTGATGGCCATGGCCGAAGTCGGCGCCACCGCCCGCGGCGGCAGCTGCCGCCTGGCCCTCAGCGACGAGGACAAAGCCGGCCGTGAACTGTTCAGCCACTGGTGCCGCGAAGCGGGCCTCAGCCTGTCGGTAGATGCCATCGGCAACCTGTTCGCCCGCCGTGCCGGCAGTGACCCGCATGCCGCCCCGGTCATGATGGGCAGCCACCTCGACACCCAGCCCGAAGGTGGCCGTTTCGATGGTGTCTATGGCGTGCTGGCCGGCCTGGAGGTGGTGCGCCGCCTGAACGACCTGGACATCCAGACCCGCAAGCCACTGGAAATTGCCGTATGGACCAACGAGGAGGGCGCGCGCTTCACCCCGGCCATGTTCGGCTCGGCGGTGTTCACCGGCAGCCTCGCGCTGGCCGAGGCGCTGGCCATCCGCGATGCGGATGGCGTCAGCGTCGCCGATGAACTGCACCGCACCGGGTACGCCGGGCAGCGCCCGCTGGGTGGTGAGGTGGATGCCTATTTCGAGGCGCATATCGAGCAAGGTCCGATCCTTGAAGACAACGCCAAGGCCATTGGCGTGGTCAGTGGTGGCCAGGCCATCCGCTGGCTGGACGTGACAGTCGAAGGCATGGCGGCACACGCCGGCACCACGCCGATGCCGCTGCGCAAGGATGCGCTGTACGGCACCGCGCGGATGATCCAGGCGGTCGAGCAACTGGCAGCGGACTTTGCCCCCCAAGGCCTGACCACCGTAGGTGAGCTGTCTATTGCCAAGTCCTCGCGCAACACCATTCCCGGCCTGCTGCAGTTCACGGTCGACCTGCGCCACCACCGCGACGAGGCCATCGAAGCCATGGAGCGCGAGCTGACCCTGAAGCTGCAAGCCATCGCCAGCCAGCGCGGCCTGCAAGTGCGTATCGAGCGGCACTGGGGCAGCCCGGCGACCCCGTTCGATGCTGACTGCGTGGAGGCGGTGCAGCAAGCGGTGGATGGCCTTGGGTATGCGCAGCAATCGATTGTCAGTGGGGCGGGTCACGATGCCATCCTGTTGGCGCGATACTGCCCGACGGCGATGGTGTTCATCCCCTGCGTTGGCGGCTTGAGCCACAACGAGGCTGAGGACGTGCTGCCTGATGATGCCCGACAGGGCGCTGATGTGCTGCTGAACGCCGTGCTGGCCCGGGCAGGCCGTGTCGAGCAAGGGCAAGTCTGACGGCAAGGTGCGTTGAAGCTGTCACACTTTGTCCCAGCTACAAAGATGCAGGTGATTAGGATTCCCATTCACAACGAATCCACAGGGTCACCTGCATGTCCGCAACACGCCGTCTCATCTGCTGCTCCTCCACGTTCACCGCCCTTATCGCTGGCCCGCTGCATGCCGAAACCGCAGCTGTGCAGCCGGTAGCGCTAACCCTCGAAGAAATGGTCGTTACCGCTGCCGGCTATGAGCAGCGTATAGAGGATGCCCCTGCGTCGATCACCGTGATCGAAGGCGAAGACCTGCGCCGCAAGTCGTACCGCGACCTGGGCGACGCGGTGCGTGACGTGGAAGGTGTGACAGTGAACGGCGGCGCCAACGAAACCGATATCTCCATTCGCGGCATGCCCGGCGACTACACGCTGATCCTTGTCGACGGCAAGCGCCAGAGCGCTCGCGAGTCGCGGGTCAACGGCAATGCCGGTTACGAGCAGAGTTTCGTGCCGCCGGCGGCCGCCATCGAGCGCATCGAGGTGGTCCGCGGGCCGATGTCGTCACTGTATGGTTCCGATGCCATCGGCGGGGTGATCAACGTCATCACCCGCAAGGTGGCGCCGGAGTGGGGCGGGTCGATCGGCTATGACTACTCGCTGCGTCAGCACAGTGACGAGGGTAACGCCGGGCAAACCAGTTTCTACCTGAGCGGGCCGCTGAAAGAGGACCTGCTGGGGTTGCAGGTGTGGGGCCGATACCTGAACCGCCAGGCCGACGACGACCTGGAACTGACCAATGGCCACAGCAAGGCCGACCACAAGGACCTGACCACGCGCCTGTCTTTCACCCCGACCATCGACCACGACATCCTGCTGGAAGCGGGCGCCACGCGCCTGAAAAACGGCGATGGCCTGAGCGCCAACTGGGCTACCCGCGAGCAGGAAAACAACCGCGATCACTGGTCTCTGTCACACCAGGGCCGCTGGGGTTGGGCAACGTCAGACATTGCCCTCTACCAGGAAACCACCAGCCGCGAAGGCAAGGCCACGCCCGATCAGACCGACATTTACGGACGCAAGCCGGAAATCCGCAACCGTGTGTTCGACGCCAAGCTGGTGATCCCCACCGCGCACAACACCACCACCGTCGGCACGCAATGGCAGCAGAGCCAGGTCACGGATTGGAACCAGGGGTTGGGTGACCGGATAAATCGTGAGTTCAAGGTGAGCCAGAAAGCGCTGTTCGCCGAAAACGAATGGTCGGTGACCGATACCTTCGCCCTGACTGCCGGCCTACGCCTGGATGACCACGAGCAGTACGGCAACCACTTCAGCCCGCGGCTGTACGGTGTATGGCGAGCAACCGACCAGTGGACCTTCAAGGGCGGCGTGGCCCGCGGTTTCAAGGCGCCGGAACTGCGGGCGGTGGTGGAGGGCTATGCCTATTTGCGACGTAACCGCTTCGTGATGCTCGGCAACCCCGACCTGAAGCCGGAAACCAGCACCAACTATGAAGTCTCGGCGCTGTGGTCGAACCGCGACAATCTGCAGGCCGGTGCAACGTTGTTCTACAACGACTTCCAGGACAAGCTTTCGACGGTGACGACTGACCGGCTGTGGAACGGCTATATCGTCATGGACCGGGTTAACGTCGACAAGGCGGTGATCCGCGGTGTGGAGCTGACCGGGCAGTGGGATATCAGCCGGGATGTGCTGCTCAAGGGTAACTACACCTATACCGATTCAGAGCAGAAAAGTGGTGCCAACGCCGGTGCGCCATTGGCCCTGACGCCCAAGCAGAAGGCCAGCCTGCGCAGTGAATGGCGCTTGAGCGACCGCGCCCAGGCCTGGGCAGCGGTGAGCTACTACGGCGAGGAATATGGCAATACGGTCACGGCCGAAAGCGCGCCGGGCTACACCACGGCGGATATCGGCGGGTCGCTTGATGTTACCGATGCCCTGACCCTCAATGCGTCGTTGAACAACATCACCGACAAGCGCCTGGATGACGAAACCTACGGCACGGTGAACTACGGGCGCACATTGTGGATGGGGGCTACCTACAACTTCTAAGGTGGATGCTTATCCATTTCCGGGGGCGCGCGCTATCCCGAGCAGTCACGGTCATCTGCAGGAGCGGCCTTGCCGGGGCGCGGGCCCTTTCGCGACACAAGGCCGCTCCTACAAGGCTTGCGTAGCTCTGAATACAGTTTTCTCACACCAGGCACTTGGGGTCTTCCAGGGACTGCGGTAGCTTCAGCACTGCACATAACCCCGTCGGTTGCCGGTTCTCCAGCACCAGTTCGCCGCCATGTGCCTGTACGCATGCCCGGGAAATCGCCAGCCCCAATCCCAGCCCCCCGTTGCCGTGCCCCAGCTGCACAAATGGCTCGAACACCTTTTCCAGCCACGCTTCCGGCAGCCCGGGCCCCTGGTCGAGAATCTCCAGCACGATCATCCCGGCCTGCACGTTCACGTCAACCTGCGCCGTCCCGCCATGCTTCAGTGCATTGTCGATCAGGTTGGTCAGTGCCCGCTTTAACGCCAAGGGCCGGCAATACAGGTAGACATCGGCACGTTTGCCTAGGGTCAAAGTGTGCCCCAGCATGCCGTAGCGGCGAGTCAGCTCGCCCAGCAACATTTCTATGGCGATACGCCGGGTAGGCTCCTGCACTGCGTCATCGCGCACAAAACCCAGCGTTTCACGCAGCATCGTCGCCAGCTCTTCCAGGCTCTCAAGCATGTCGTCCCGCGCCTCACCTGGCTCCAGCAGCTCCACCTGCAGGCGTAGTTCGGTCAGGGGCGTGTTCAAGTCATGGCTGATTGCCGCCAGCAGCCGTGTACGGCCTTCGACATGGCGTGCCAGGCTGGCCTGCATGGTGTTGAAGGCGTGCGTCAGTTCGCGGGCTTCAGCAGGGCCGGCCAGGGGCAGAGGAGCGATCCATTCGCCTCGGCTGACCCGCTCGGTAGCCCGGGCCAGCGATTTGACCGGGCGCAGCACGCGGCTGATGCAGAAGACCACCACCAACAGCACGGGCAAGGTCGTCACCGGTAGGCTGTAGGCCAGCACGCTGCCCCACCGATATGCGCCACTGGGGTGCTGGATGGCGTTGAGGAACAGGCCGTTGCCTATGGCCAGGCTGCTGCGCAGTTGCAGCGGTGCCCAGCCGGCAGGGCTGAGCAGGTGGCTGCGGGCGTTGGCACCGTTGGCCCGTTCCAGCTGCAAAGTCAGGCTGTTTTCGGCGGGCAACGCCAGGCGCGAGCGCAGGTCGTTGGCCAGGCGTTGTTCTTCGGCACGCGGGGAAAATGGCTCCACCTCCGGTTGCCGGGCAACCCAGAAGCGTGTCTCGCGATTGCCCATGTGCGCCAGCAACTTGCTGCTTTGTCCAGGTGGCAGATCGCGGGCGGCATGGTACGCCGTGGCCAGGCGCTCCAGGCTGGCATTGCGTGACAGCGGGTGCAACAAGCTGCCGTGGTGGTGCAGCAGCACGATGCCGATCAGGTGCGACGCAACCAGGCCCAGGCACAGCAACAGGCTCAGTTGATGCAGCAGGCGCTTTGGCCAGCACTGGCGCAGCCTAGTCATGCATGACATCGGCGGCCAGCACGTAACCGCTGCCCCAGAGGGTACGCAGCAGCTCGGGGGCCTGTGGGTCGTAGGCCAGCTTGCGGCGCAGGCGACTGACCTGGCGGTCGATGGCGCGGTCACTGATGTCGCTGTCGTGGGCGGCGGTCAGGTCCACAAGACGCTCACGGGTCAGGGGGCTGTGGGGATGGGCCAGCATGACCTGCAACAGCCGGCTTTCTGCCGTGCTCAATTGCACGGTGGGCATGCTGTCGCGGCTCAGGGTCGCGCTACTGCTACAGAACTGCCAACCGGCAAACCGGTAGCGCTGGGGTTTCGCCACCACGGTACTTGCCTGCAGTCGTGCCTGAGTAACCTGATGACGGCGCAACACACTGTTCAGACGGGCGACAAGCTCACGGGGCTCGAAAGGCTTGGTCAGGTAGTCGTCGGCACCCAGGTCCAGGCCGCGGATACGGTCGGCTGTGGTGTCACGGGCGGTCAGCAGGATCAGCGGCAGGTTCCAGCGCCGGTGTAGTTGCTGGCACAGGTCGAAGCCATCACCGTCGGGCAGCATCACATCCAGCACCACCACATCGAAAGCCTGCTGCTTGAGCAGCTGCCACATCCCCCCGGCATCTTCGGCAGTGCGCACTTCGAAGTGGTGCCTGCGCAGGTAGGTGGCCAAAGGCTCGCGGATCTTGCGGTGGTCGTCGACCACCAGCACACGGGGGGCGGGGGCTTGAGTGGTCATTGGCAGTGCGCTGTCGGGGTGGCTGGGGCTTGAAGCGCAACATATTACTACGAGTCATTATCATTTGTATCTTTTCGCTGTACGTGCGCTTGCCGCCTCCTACATCCCACCCCGGCGTACATGCTTGACGAACACCTTCTCCAACAACTCCCACATCGCCGGGTCCGTGCTGAACGCCACGTTGAAGCGCATCCACCCGGTCGCTTTGGCATCGACCATGAACAACTGCCCAGGCCCAAGCATGATGCCTTTCTCCAGCGCATCATCCAGCAACGCAGCGCTGTCCGGAATCGCCGGGTGGCGGGTCCAGATGTACATGCCTTCATCCGATTCGGTGAACAGTTCGAAGCCCAATCGATGCAGATGCCGGCCAACTTCCTGATGCGCCTCGGCCAGCCGCTGGCGCAGGCGCTTGAGGTGCTTGCGCCAGCGGCCGTCGATGATCGCGGCGTACACCACACGCTCCATCACCTGCGAGGTGGTGAGGCCTGAGCGCATCTTCAGGTGCAGCAGTTTCTGCATCAGCTCCGGGTTGGCCAGCATGTAGCCGACCCGCACATTGGGCGAGATGCTCTTGGAGTAGCTGCCCACGTACACCACCTGCTGCAGGTGGTCGAGGCTGGCCAGGCATGGCTGCGGCTCAGCGACCATGTCGGCATACAGGTTGTTCTCCACCAGGCGGAAGCCATGCTGGCTGGCCAGCTGCAGCAGGCGATGCAGCTGCGGCAGCGGTGTGCGTGAGCAGGTCGGGCTGTGCAGGTGCGGCTGGGTGAAGAACGCCGTCGGGCGGTGGTGGGTGAGCAATTGTTCCAGCTTGTTCAGGTCGTAGCCGGCCGGGGTGCGTGGCACGCCGACCAGCGTCGCGCCCTGGGTGCGCAGGATGCTCATCAGGTTGGGATAGCCCGGGTCATCCACCAGTACCACATCGCCTGGGCGCACCAGGGTACGTGCGGCCAGGTCCAGGGCCTGGCTGGCGCCGTGGGTGAGCATCAGCTGCGCCGGGTTGGCGACGATGGAAAGCTCTTGCTGCAAATTCTGCGCAGTCAGCGTACGCAGCTCCATCAGGCCCATGGGGTCGCCGTAACCTGACAACTCCAGCGGGCTGCCGGCCACCTGGCGCAGCCCTCGACGCAGGCCGTCTTCGTACATCCAGTCGTTGGGCAGCCAGCCGCACCCCGGTTTGTAGGGCAACTGACGGATCTCGAAGATCTGTTGCAGGTACCACTCGGAGTTGAACATTGGTCGACTGGCGTCGGCCTCGGTAGTGTGCCGGTCCAGCAGTTCGCCCGCCGCACGGTTGACGAAGAACCCCGCATTGCCACGGCTCACCAGCAGCCCCTGGGCGACCAGGCGGTCGTAGGCCTCGACCACGGTGAAGGTACTCACCGAATAGCTTGCGGCAAAGGCGCGTATAGACGGCACCTTGGCGCCCGGCTTGAGCGTCTGGTTGTCGATCAACTCACGCAACCCGTCGATGATCTGGTTGACCAGCGGGGTGGAGGAGTCTGGATGTAATTCGAACATTCGGGGCCTTCAGGGTGCGTATCGCCTGGCGTTTTCAGGGTGTACTGCATGGGCGACCTGTACAGTGCAGTGCGAGATTCATGCCACTGTGCATGGCTCTCTGCGTCGGACATTTTTACATTAGGTGTCGGATATCGCCACATAAAGCATGTTCAGTTCGCTCCAGGCAGTCGTCCTGGGGCGCGTCAGCAGGCCGCCATGGAGGGCCTGCGTGTGTTCGCTCACACCATCCTGCCCGCATTAGCACTGATGTACAGGTGAAACCGCCAGCCATCGGGGTTTCACGGTTTTCCTTGGATAAAAAGAAGCACGGGGTACACAACTGATGGACGCAACATCCACAACCACCACCGCGAAAGGCGGGCACGAGAGCAAGCTCAGTGCCTCGCTGAAGTCGCGCCACCTGACGATGATGTCGATCGCCGGGGTTATTGGCGGCGCCTTGTTCGTCGGTTCCGGCAGCGTGATCCACAGCGCCGGCCCAGCCGCTGTCCTGGCCTACCTGGCGGGCGGCATCCTGGTGGTGCTGATCATGCGCATGCTGGGCGAAATGGCGACTTCCTCGCCAGACACCGGCTCGTTCTCCACCTACGCCGACCGCGCCATTGGCCGCTGGGCCGGTTTCACCATCGGCTGGCTGTACTGGTGGTACTGGGTCATCCTCATGGCCTGGGAAGCCTATGTGGCGGGCAAGATCCTGCATGGCTTCTTCCCCGACGTTAGCGTCAACGTGTTCGTGCTGGCCACGACCCTGTTGCTGATTACCGTCAACTTCTTCAACGTCAAGCACTACGGTGAGTTCGAGTTCTGGTTCGCCTTGATCAAGGTGATCGCGATCGTCTGCTTCCTGATCGTGTGTACCGCTGCCGTGATGAACGTGTGGCAGTTTGGTGAAGTGCGTGGCATCAGCCACCTCACCGCCGAAGGCTTCATGCCCAATGGCATCACCACCGTGATCGGTGCCTTGCTCGGGGTGATGTTCGCCTTCCTGGGCGCCGAAATCGTCACCATCGCCGCTTCCGAAGCCAAGGACCCGGCTGCGCAGATCGTCAAGGCCACCAACTCGGTGGTATGGCGTGTGTGCCTGTTCTACGTCGGTTCGATCTTCCTGATCGTCTGCCTGGTACCGTGGAACGACCCGCACCTGGGCGTTTCCGGCTATGGCGCCTATCGCCGTACCCTGGAACTGCTGGGCGTGCCGTATGCCGAGCTGCTGATGAACTTCGTGGTGCTGACTTCGGTGAGCAGCTGCCTGATCTCGGGCCACTACACCGCTTCGCGCATGCTGTTCTCCCTGGCCCAGCGTGGCGATGCGCCGTCGTTCTTCAAGATCACCCGCGCCGGCACTGGTGTACCGGTGTACGCGATCATGGGCTCGTGTGCGGTGGCCGTGGTATGCGCGCTGATCAACTTCAGCGAGACCCTGCGCCCGAAAGACGTGCTGGATACCCTGATGAACACCACGGGCATGATCGCCCTGCTGGTGTACCTGGTAATTGCCTTCTCGCAGCTGCGCATGCGCCGCAAGCTGATTGCCGAAGGCAAGGAAGTACGCCTGAAGATGTGGCTGTTCCCGTGGCTGACCTACCTGGTGATCGCGTTCATCGTGGCCGCCCTGGTAACCATGGCCTTCATGCCTGACTATCAGATCCTGGTGATTTCCACCGGTATCGCGGCGGCAGTCGTGGTGGCAATGGGTGTGGTGCACCAGATCCGTTCTGGTAACAGCAAGCAGCACTAAGCGTCACTCGTGTCTGGAAACGGCCGGCTCCCTCTGGGACCCGGCCGTTTCGCGTTGTTGGGCCTGGGGTTTTTCTGCGGGCATGTGGAAGCGCTGGTTCATCCACGGCGAGCCGAGCAGGGCGGCGGTGGCAATCAGGGTGAGGATGGCGAGGGCGATGTAGGTCTTCATGGGCATGCGCATACATGGACTGACTTCACGCATAGGTGGTCAGTTCCGGCCTCATCGCCGGCAAGCCAGCTCCCACAGGGTCACCACAACGGCTGGGTACAGTGATCTTCTGTGGGAGCTGGCTTGCCGGCGATGAGGCCATAGCAGACAAACACAGGTCTGCGCCCCTACAATGCGAAGCATTATCACTTGGCGCCGGCCCACCATGTCTAATACACCGCCCAACCAGGAACTGCTTGACGCGCTGGCGTTGCACTATGACGACCTGGTTCGCTACATCCGCCAGCGCTTTCGCGACCGCCATTTTGCCCGCGACCTGGTGCACGACGTCTACCTGCAGATTCTCGACAAGCCACCCCGTCAGCGCATTTCGTTGCCGCTGGCATTTCTGCGCAAGGTCACCTTCAACCGGGCCATCGACCGGGTGCGCGCCGAATCACTGCGGGCGGCTCACCTGGCTGCCGCGAGCCATGACGAACCGGCCCTGGACAGTTGGGACGGTGCGCGCGAGCTGGATTTCGAGCAACAGCTGCATGCCCTGTTGGCGATTATCCAAGCCCTGCCGGCACGGCAGCGCCAGGTGTTCCTGCTGCACCGCATCCATGGCATGGCTCAGCGTGACATTGCCGCCGAGCTGGAGATTTCGGTCAACATGGTCACCCAGCACTTCAGCCGGGCGCTGCGAACCATCGCCAGCCGCTGGGAACCGGCCCGGCGCCTGCATGGCGAGGAGCGGGCATGAGTCAGGACAAGCGTGAAAGCAGGCCCCAGGCCGACCCGTTGGAGGCGTTCAGCGAAGCCCTGCGGGAGCGGGTGGCGTCCCGCGAGGCGTTGCTCGCCGAAGGCAAAGCCATGACCGCACGCCGGCGCAAGGCCGGCAAGGCGGCCAAGGCCAGCCTGCTGTCGTTGTTGCTGGTGGGCAGCCTGTGGTGGCTGGACCCTGCCTGGCATACCGAGCAGGTGCGGGTGGCCGTGGGCGCGCAGCGCGAGCTGGTGCTGGCGGACGGCAGCCAGGTGCTGCTGGATTCCGGTAGCCGCCTGCAGATTGAACGGCGCCTGCGCAGCCGGCAGTTGGAACTGTTCGAAGGGCAGGCGCGGTTTACCGTAGTGCATGCCGATGCGCCGTTCATTGTGCGCAGCCAGGGCGTGCGGGTGCGTGACATCGGTACGGTGTTCGATGTGCGCAGCGATGTGCGTGGCGTGCGGGTAGGGGTGCTGGAAGGCGCGGTAGAGGTCGGCATTGGGCACGGCGCCGTGCAGCCACTGCGGGCCGGGCAGCAACTGCTTGCTGCTGCTGGCGAGTTGGGCGAGGTGCAGGCCGTGGCGTCAGGTGCGATAGAGGCCTGGCGCAGCTCGGTGTTGCGTTTTGACGGCACACCGTTGCGCGATGCGATTGTGGATTTGCAGCGCTACAGCGAGGTGCCACTGCGGCTGGCGGATGAACGTACCGGGGGTTTGCGCTTGTCGGGTGAGTTCGACAGCCGGCAGGTGCGGGCACTGCTGGAGCAGTTGCCTGCGGTGTTGCCAGTGGCGGTGGTGCGTGCGGCGGATGGCGGCCTTGTCATTGGCCGGGTTGATTGATCCCCTGTTCTGGCCCTTTCGCGGGCTTGCCCGCTCCCACAGGATATCCGGGGCATCGGATTCACCGCTGTACCTGTGGGAGCGGGCAAGCCCGCGAAAGGGCCAGAACAGTCAACCGATAATTATTTTCATTGGCACATCAACATTCGCCCATGGCCAACCGCCATCCCCATGAAGTCACTTGAATCGTTCATATGGGGAACACATGGGTAACCACCTTTCACCGCTGACGCTGCTGGCTGCCAGCCTGCTGACCTGCGCCACCGTCCAGGCGCAGGATGCCACCTTCAGCCTGGACATCCCGGCCCAACGCCTGGACCGCTCGCTAAACGCCCTGGCCCAGCAGACCGACACCCGCATCCTGTTTTCCACCGATGCTGCCGAGGGCCGTCAGGCGGCCGCCGTGCAAGGGCGCATGAGCGTCGCCCAGGCCTTGCAGCAGCTGCTTGCCGGCTCGGGCCTGCAGTTGCAGCGGGCAGGTGAGGGTTACCTGATCGGCGCGCCGGCCAGTGGCCCGGCGCTGGAACTGGGCGCTATCAACATCGACAGCCAGCGTTACGGCAACAGCACCGACGGCACCGGTGCCTACACCTTGGGCACTACACGCGCCGGTACAGGCCTTGACCTGTCGCCGCGCGAAACGCCGCAGTCGATCAGCGTGGTCACCCGCCAGCGCATGGACGACCAGGGCCTGAACGACCTCACCGAAGTGTTGCAGCAAACCCCGGGCCTGTCGGTCCAAAGCCTGGGCAGTGAGCGGTTCAACATCTACTCGCGTGGCTATTCGGTAGACAACTACCAGTTCGACGGCATCCCCACCACCCTCGATATCGTCAGCCAGGTGTCGGCGCAAAGCCTGGCCGACATGGCCATCTACGACCATGTGGAGGTGCTGCGCGGTGCCACCGGCCTGCTGACCGGCGCAGGTGACCCTTCTGCCACTATCAACCTGGTGCGCAAGCGGCCCACCGCCGAGTTCAAGGGGCATGTCAGCGCTGGGCTGGGGTCGTGGAACAAGTACCGCACCGAGGTCGACCTGTCCGGGCCGTTGACCCCCACCGGCAATGTGCGCGGGCGCATGGTTGCCGCATACCAGCAGAACGACAGCTTCGTCGACCATTATCACCAGGAAAAGCAGGTGTTCTACGGCATCCTGGAGGCCGACCTGAGCGACACCACTTTGCTCACCGTGGGCGCTGACTATCAGCGCAACCGGCCAGAGGGCTCGTCCTCGGTGGCCTTCCCGCTGTTCTACAGCAATGGTGAGCAAACTGATTTTTCCCGCTCCACCAACAGCGCCGCGCGCTGGAGCAGCAACCCCCAGGACGCGCTGAACACTTTTGCCAGCCTCGAGCAGAAACTGGGGCACGACTGGAGCCTGCGGCTGGCGGTGAACCAGATGTACATCAACCGCGACGACTATAGCCTGGCCACCGCCAGCTGGGGCTTCCCCGACAAGCAGACCGGCGAGGGCGTGCGCCTGTACGGCGGTGCCGGCAGCACCTGGCAGAAGCAGGTTGGCGTGGATGCCCAGCTCAAGGGGCCATTCGAGGCATTCGGCCGCCAGCATGACCTGGTGCTGGGCTACAACTTCTCCCGCTACCAGAACCACCACGACCCGCTGCGCGGCACCGCGATCGAAGGCACCCGGGTCAACTTCTACGACTGGGACAACTACACCACCAAGCCTGACACCGGTAATGGCAAGCTGTACGACGGCGACACCAGCATCTACCAGAGCGGTACCTACCTGGCCACGCGCCTGCGGCCCACCGACGACCTGTCGCTCATCCTGGGCGCCCGGGTCAGTAACTACCGCTACCGCTACGACCTCAGCACGCAGCCGAACAAGATCCCGGGTAACCGTGAAAGCGGCGTGGTCACGCCCTATGCCGGTGTGGTCTACGCGCTGAACGACATTCACTCGGTCTATGCCAGCTACACCAGTATCTTCAAGCCGCAGACGGTACGTGATGCCAGCGGCGCAACGCTGGCGCCGCGCGAGGGCGACAACTACGAAGTCGGCCTGAAGAGCGAGTATTTTGACGGGCGCTTGCAAACCAGCGTCGCTGCGTTCGAGATCAAGCAGGACAACCTTGCCGTGGTCGACCCAGGCCGAGTTGTGCCAGGTACCACCACGGCGGCCTATGAAGCGATTTCCGGTGCCACCACGCGTGGCTTCGAAGTGGAAGCCAGCGGTGAGTTGCAGCCGGGCTGGAACCTCACCGCCAGCTACAACCACAGCATCATCAAGGATGCCGACGGCGAGCGCATCAACACCGTGTTTCCGGCCAACATGGTCAAGCTGTGGACCACGTACCGCCTGCCGGGCGAGCTGGACCGCCTGACCGTGGGTGGCGGCATGAACTGGCAGAGCGGCACGCACTTCACCGCCGCGCCTGCCGAACTGGGTACGGTCAAGGCCAAGCAAGGGCAGTTCGCCGTGTTCAACCTCATGGGCCGCTACCAGATCACCGACCAGCTTTCCACCACGCTGAACGTCAACAACCTGTTCGACAAGAAGTACCTCAGTGCGCTGGATACCACGTTCTACAGTGGCTATTACGGCGAGCCACGCAACCTCATGGTAACTACCCGCTGGGACTTCTGAAAACGGGTCAAGGCCTCATCGCCGGCAAGCCAGCTCCCACAAGGGCATCATCGCCTTCAAGTGTTGCACTGTCCCTGTGGGAGCTGGCTTGCCGGCGATAGGGCCCTCACAGTCGACAGATGGCATATGCTAGGCACATTGCCCGCCCAAAAGGAGCCCCACATGGCCTGGTCCGCCAACCAGTATTCCCTGTTCGAAGACGAACGCACCCGCGCGGTGCGCGACCTGCTCGCCGCCATCCCGCCACGCCCGGTGCGCCATGCCACCGACCTGGGCTGCGGCCCGGGCAATTCCACCGAGGTGTTGCTGCAACGCTACCCCGATGCCCAGGTGACCGCGCTGGACAGCGACCCGGACATGATCGACAAGGCCCGCGAGCGCAAACGGCTGTGCATCCCACGGGTACGTACAGTCATCGCCGACATTGCCGGCTGGTCTGCCCCCGAGCCGCAGGACCTGATCCTGGCCAATGCCTCGCTGCAATGGGTACCTGACCACGCCTCGCTGTACCCGCACCTGGTGCGCCAGTTGAGTGAAGGCGCCAGCCTGGCCGTGCAGACCCCCGACAACCTTGACGAACCGGCCCATCGGCAGTTGCGCGAGATTGCCAGCCAAGGCCCTTGGGCGGCGAAATTCGCCGATTTCCAGTTGCCGCCACGGCACGGTGCGGCGTTCTACTACGACTTGCTCAGCCCGCTGTGTGCGCGGGTGGATGTGTGGCGCACCACCTATCACCACCCTTTGGCGGGCGGTGCCGAAGCGGTGGTGGAGTGGTTCAAGGGTTCGGCGTTGCGGCCTTACCTGGCCAGGCTTGATGAGCAGGAGCAGGCTGACTTCCTGCAGATGTACTTGCAGGCCATGCAGCGCGACTACCCGCCGGCTACCGATGGCAAGGTGCTGCTGCCGTTCCCCCGGTTGTTCGTGGTCGCTACCCGCTAGGGCGGTGCCAGCGCCAGGCCACATAGCTGTAGATGCCCAGGTTGAGCAGCAGCACGATGCTGCCCAACAGTAATTGAGTGTGCGGTGTCAGCCCGGCGGGGTAGATCAGTGGCCAGATGTAGTGTTCGACAAAGCCGGCCTGGTAGCCTGCGTCACCTGCGGCGCTGCGCATGCGGTTTTCCCAGGTGGTGAGCGGGCAGCCCAGGTGCAGGTATTCCACCGCCAGGCCCCAGGCCAGGACCGGCAGATGGATGAACAGGGCAGGGCGCCACTTGAGCACCAGCAGGCCGCCGAACAGCACCAGCAGGATGAAGGCCAGGTGCAGCAGGACCAGGGTGTCGGCGGCCAGGCGGTAGAGCATGGTGGTTGTTTCGTGGGTTGAGGTTATCCCAGCATAGCTGCATGGCTTGTATTGGCCTCTTCGCAGCACAAGGGCCGGTACAGGCTTACAACCCTTCTTCTACCATCTGCAAAAAGGTCGCCACGACACGCCGCGTGCGCTGCTCGCTCAGGCACACCAGCGTCTCGGTCAAATGCCGCTGGCAATCCACAATCGGTAACGCACACACCCGCGCATCGGCGCCAAACTCCGCCGCCGATACCACCCCCACGCCAATCCCTACCACCACCGCCTCACGCGCCGCTTCCCGGCCCTCCACCTGTATCGCCGGGCGAATCCGCAAACCCGCGCGCTGCATCTCTTCTTCCAGCGTCTGTCGCGTCACCGAACCGGGCTCGCGCAGCACCAGTGGCATGTCATCAAGGTCTGCCAGGCTGATCGAACCACGGCTGGCCCACGGGTGGTGGTGCGAAACAAACGCCACCATCGGGTCGCGGCGCAGCGGCAGGCAATGCAGGCGCTCATCGTCGACATCCCGGCCGAGCAAGGCCAGGTCGGCCTGATAGCTGAACAGCCGCGCAAGCGACTCGTCGGTATTGCCCGTTTCGATCTTCACCTGGATGCCCGGGTAGCGCTGGCAGAAGCGGGCGATCTGCGGCAGCACGTGCACCGGGGCATCCACTGCCAGCACCAGGCTGCCGGTGTGCAGCGCGCGCGAATCGTGCAGCAGCTCCTGCGCCTCGGCCTCGCAGGCGAACAGCCGCTGGCTGATGCCCAGCAGGCGCTCGCCAAGGTCGGTGAGCTGCACCGAACGCTTGTTGCGGTGGAACAGCAATACGCCGAAGCGCTCCTCCAGTTTGCGCACCTGGTCCGACACCGCTGGCTGGGTCAGGAACAGCTTTTGCGCAGCGCGGGTAAAGCTGCCGTGCACGGCCACCGCATGGAAGGCCTTGAGTTGTGCGTGGGAAACCGACATGGCTGACCTCAGTAACAAGCTTGGCTTATGTGTGTAATACGATAAATCGATTTTATTTATCTTAGCGCAACTGTTTCCATAGATGTCAGCCCGATGCTGGCACCACGAATGCCGCCTGGGCCATGGTACCCACACGGTGCCATCTGACCCGATGACAGCCTCGTCATCGCTGTGCGTACCACAAGAACAAGACAGGCGTTTCTTCACATTCTGCCGGCACACTTGAGCAAGAGGTCAGACTCACATGAATCAATCCCTAGCCGCGTTCAAACGCTGGCGCATCCAGATTTTCGCCATCACCTGGCTGGCCTACGCCGCCTTCTATTTCACCCGCAAAGCCTTCTCGGTAGCCAAGCTGGGCATCGCTGAAGACCCAAGCTTCATGCTCGACAAGGCCGCCATGGCCAACCTCGACGCCATCTACCTGGCCGCCTACGCCGTGGGCCAGTTCACCTGGGGCATGCTCGCCGACCGCTTCGGCCCCCGTGTGGTGGTGCTTGGCGGGTTGCTGATTTCTGCAGTGGCCGCCGTGGTGATGGGCAGTTACGCCACCTTCCCGATCTTTGCCAGCTGCATGCTGGTGCAGGGCCTGGCGCAGTCCACCGGCTGGGCCGGGTTGTGCAAGAACATCGGCAGCTTTTTCCCGGCCTCTCAGCGTGGGCGGGTGCTGGGCCTGTGGAGTTCCTGCTATGCCTTCGGTGGCCTTGTAGCCTCACCGTTCGCAGGTTGGTGGGCCTATACCCTGGTGGGCACCTGGCACGCAGCGTTCTTCTCCAGTGCCGCCGTGGTGGCGTTGGTGGCCGTGCTGTTCTTCTTCCTGCAGCGCAACAAGCCTGAGGATGTCGGCCTGCCGGCTGTGGAGCCCGAGCCGCAGAGCATGGCCCCGGCCGACAACCTGTGCAGCGTGTGGGCGCCGCTGAGGGAGATCCTGCGCAACCGCACGGTGCTGACTTTGGGGCTTGCGTACTTCCTGTTGAAGCCGGCGCGCTACGCCATCCTGCTGTGGGGACCGGTGATCGTCTTCGAGCAGATGCCTTCTGTGGGCAAGGTTGGCGCAGCGATCATCCCGACTGCCTTCGAGCTGGCCGGGCTGCTCGGCCCGATCCTCATCGGCCTGGCCTCCGACAAGCTGTTCGGCGCCCGGCGCATGCCGGCCTGTGTCATCAGCCTGGTGCTGCTGACGGTGGCGCTGGCCGGGTTCATGGCGGCCATGCACACCGGCAACGTGATGCTGGTGGTGGCATTGCTGTTTGTCATGGGCCTGACCCTGTACGGGCCCGACTCAATGATCAGCGGCGCTGCGGCCATCGACTTCGGCACTGCCAAGGCCGGTGCCACCGCCGCCGGTTTCGTCAATGGCTGCGGCTCGGTGGGGGCGGTGCTGGGCGGTCTGCTACCGGGCTACTTCGATGGCGTCACGGTGTTCATTGTGTTCGCCGGCTGCGCGCTGTTCTCGGCGCTGGTACTGCTGCCGCACTGGAACAGCCGCCCGGCCAGTGATGCACAAAGCACCGACGTGGCACCGAATACCAGCATGGCAATCAAGCCACTGCGTACCTGAAAGGAAAGCAAGCGAATGAGACCCTTCTGGCTGCAACAGGCCCTGGATTCGGCGCAAGAAGCGGTGTGCCCGCCGCTGCAGGGCGATACCGGTTGCGATGCGTGCATTGTCGGCGGTGGCTACACCGGCCTGTGGACGGCGCTGATGCTCAAGGAGGCGGTACCGGCCCTGGATGTGGTGCTGATCGAGGCCGACATCTGTGGCGCCGGTGCCAGTGGCCGCAATGGTGGCTGCGCGTTGTCCTGGTCGGCCAAGTACTTCACCCTCGAGCGCCTGTTCGGCATGGCCGAGGCGGTGCGCCTGGTGCGCGAGTCAGAGCGCAGCATCGGGGACATCGGCGCGTTCTGCGCGGCCAATGGCATCGACTGCGACTATCGGCTGGACGGCACGTTGTATACCGCCACCAACACGGCCCAGGTCGGCGCCACCGATGCGGTCATCGCCGCGCTGGAGCACAAGGGGATCAACTCTTTCCACCGCCTGCCGCTGGAGCAGGTGCAGCGTCTGGCGGGTTCGTCGCGGCACCTGGAGGGCTGGTTCTCGCCGGCTGCCGCCACGGTGCAGCCGGGCAAGCTGGTGCGCGGCCTGCGCCGGGTGGCCTTGCAGCGCGGCGTGCGCATTCATGAAGGCACAGCCATGACCGGCCTGGAGCACGGTGCCCCGGTGCAGGTACGCACCGCTCATGGCACAGTGCGCGCCGACCGCGTGGTGCTGGGCCTCAATGCCTGGATGGCGCGTGCCTTCCCGCAGTTCGAGCGCAGCGTGGCGATCGTTTCCAGCGACATGGTCATTACCGAACCGTGCCCCGAACTGCTAAGCCAGATCGGTCTGGACAGCGGCATCAGCGTGCTCGACTCGCGTATTTTCGTGCATTACTACCACAACACCTCTGATGGCCGGCTGATGCTTGGCAAGGGCGGCAACACGTTTGCCTATGGCGGGCGCATGCTGCCAGTATTCGACCAGCCGTCGCCGTACCGGCCATTGCTGGGCGAAACCCTTGGCGAGTTTTTCCCGGCCTTGGCCGAGGTGCCACTGGCGGCCAGCTGGAACGGGCCGTCGGACCGCTCGGTGACCGGCTTGCCGTTCTTTGGCCGGTTGGACGGGCAGGGCAACGTGTTCTACGGCTTTGGTTACTCCGGTAGCGGCGTTGGCCCGTGTCATATGGGCGGGCAGATTCTTTCGTCACTGGCGCTGGGGCTGGATAACCCGTGGACCCGTTCGCCGCTGGTCAAGGGGCCGCTGGGGCTGTTCCCGCCCGAACCGATCCGCTACCTGGGCTCGCTGATGGTGCGCAATGCCATCCGGCGCAAGGAGCGCGCCGAGGATCACGGCTTGCGGCCGCGTCGGCTGGATGTGCGCCTGGCGCGGTTTGCGGCAGCGGCGGGCAAAGCCGATAAAGGCTGATGAGATTTCTTGTCGATCCGATGCCTGAGGGCGTATAAAATGCACCCACTTTTGGCCGGTCGCTTCCTGAACCGGCCGCTGAAACAAGAGAGTCGACATGGGCGCACAGTGGAAAGCCAAACATAGAGAAACAGCGGCCAATGCCAAAGGCAAGGTCATGGGCAAGCTGTCCAAGGAAATCCAGATCGCTGCCAAATCGGGCGCCGATCCCGACATGAACCCACGCCTGCGCCTGGCCATCGTGCAAGCCAAGAAGGCTTCGATGACCCGCGAAACGCTGGAACGGGCGATTCGCAAGGGCGCTGGTCTGGACGGTGATACCGTGCAGTACTCGGCAGTCAGCTACGAAGGTTTCGCGCCGCACCAGGTACCGTTGATCGTCGAGTGCCTCACCGACAACGTCAACCGCACTGTCGCGCAAATCCGCGTGCTGTTCCGCAAGGGCCAGCTGGGCGCCAGCGGCTCGGTGGCCTGGGACTTCAACCACGTCGGCCTGATCGAAGCTACCCCGGAAGGGGACGCCGACCCGGAAATGGCCGCCATCGAAGCCGGCGCCCAGGACTTCGAAGAAGGTGAAGAAGAGGGCTCCACCCTGTTCATCACCGACACCACTGATCTGGATGCCGTGCAAAAGGCATTGCCGGAGCATGGCTTTACCGTGACCTCGGCGAAGATCGGCTACACCCCGAAAAACCCGGTGAGCGCAGCCAGCCTGAGTGCTGAAGCACTGGCTGAGGTTGAAGCGTTCCTCGAAGCGATCGACGAGAACGATGACGTGCAGAACGTCTATGTTGGTCTCACCGCCTGACCTGCTGATCCAGGGCCGCTTTGCGGCCCAATCGCCGGCAAGCCAGCTCCCACAGGGTCCCCACAACCTTCAAGGCTTGTGATGTACCTGTGGGAGCTGGCTTGCCGGCGATTGGGCCGGTCGATTCACTGGAAGGGAGCCTGCATGAACCCCACCTTCGCCTCCCTCAGCCTCGCCCACCTGCGCACCCTCGACCACCTGCTGCAGCTGAAAAACCTCAGCCACGCCGCCGAGCGCCTGGGCGTCAGCCAATCGGCCCTGAGCCGCCAGCTGGCCCACCTGCGCGAGGCCTTCGATGATCCGCTGCTGGTGCGCCAAGGCCGCGGTTATGTATTGAGCGAATACGCCGAAGCCCTGGTCGAACCGCTGCGCCAGGTTCTCGAAGAACTGCACGCCCTGCGCCAACCCGCGGTGTTCGACCCGGCCCGCTGCGAGCGGCGCTTCTGCCTGGCCGCCTCGGACTACGTGGCCGAGCACATGCTGCCGCTGCTGGTGGCCGCGCTGGAACACGAAGCGCCAGGTGTATCGCTGGAGTACCGTACCTGGCAGGCCGGCCAGTATGCGTTGTTGGCCAGCGGCGAAATCGACCTGGCAACCACCTTGTTCGACGAGTCGCCCCCCAACCTGCACGGGCGCTTGCTGGGCGAGGACCGTGCGGTGTGCCTGATGCGCCACGACCACCCGCTGGCCGCGCACACCGCGCTCAGCCAGGCCGATTACCTGGCGCACAAGCATGTGCGCATTTCCGGTGGTGGCGACAAGGACAGCTTCATCGACCGCCACCTGCGCGCCCAGGGCTTGCAGCGGCGGGTCAGCCTGGAGGTGCCGTTTTTTTCTGCCACCGTAAAGGTCATTGCCAACAGCCAGGCCGTGGCCACCGTGCCCGAGCATATCGCCCGGCAACTGTGCCGCTTGCATGATCTGGCATGGCGGCCGTTGGGCTTTATCGACCACAGCCAGCGCTACTGGGTGGTATGGCACCAACGGCTGCAGGCTTCGGCCGAGCATCGCTGGTTGCGCAACCGGGTGTTCGAGCTGTGGCGTCAGTCGCAGTTCGGCGTGCAGGGTGGGCATGCGGGTTTGCCATAGCAGGTATGCGCAAGGCGGGGTTATTCGCTGGGGGACAGGTGCCTAGACTGGGGGCATTGTGTTGCCTGTTCCGGCCTCTTCGCGGGTAAACCCGCTCCCACAGGTACTGCACCGTTCTCGAACTTGGTGCAGTACCTGTGGGAGCGGGTTTACCCGCGAAGAGGCCAGTACAGGCAGTAGATTACCCTCAGGAGAGCCCCCACGTGACCCCCGAACAATTTCGCCAGTACGGCCACCAACTGATCGACCTCATCGCCGACTACCGCCAGACCGTCGGCGAGCGCCCGGTCATGGCCCAGGTCGAGCCCGGCTACCTCAAGGCCGCCTTGCCAGGCACCGCTCCCCAGCAAGGTGAACCCTTCGAAGCCATCCTGGATGACGTCAACCAACTGGTCATGCCCGGCCTGTCCCATTGGCAGCATCCGGACTTCTACGGCTACTTCCCCTCCAACGGTACGCTGTCCTCGGTCCTTGGCGACTTCCTCAGCACCGGCCTGGGTGTGCTGGGCCTGTCGTGGCAGTCCAGCCCGGCCCTGAGCGAACTGGAAGAAACCACCCTCGACTGGCTGCGCCAGTTGCTCGGCCTGTCGGGCCAATGGAGTGGGGTGATCCAGGACACGGCCTCTACCAGCACCCTGGTGGCGCTGATCAGCGCCCGTGAGCGTGCCAGCGACTACGCACTGGTGCGCGGTGGCTTGCAAGCCCAGGCCAAACCCCTGATCGTCTACGTCAGCGCCCACGCCCACAGCTCGGTGGACAAGGCCGCGTTGCTGGCCGGTTTTGGTCGCGACAACATCCGCCTGATCCCCACCGACGAACACTACGCCCTGCGCCCGCAGGCGCTGCAGGCAGCCATCGAGCAGGACCTGGCAGCGGGCAACCAGCCATGCGCCGTGGTGGCCACCACCGGCACCACGACCACCACTGCGCTGGACCCGCTGCGCCCGATTGGCGAGATCGCCCAGGCCCATGGCCTGTGGCTGCATGTGGATTCGGCCATGGCCGGTTCGGCGATGATCCTGCCCGAGTGCCGCTGGATGTGGGACGGCATCGAGCTGGCCGATTCGGTAGTGGTCAATGCACACAAGTGGTTGGGTGTGGCCTTCGACTGCTCCATCTACTACGTGCGTGATCCGCAGCACCTGATCCGGGTGATGAGCACCAACCCAAGTTATCTGCAATCGGCAGTGGATGGCGAGGTGAAAAACCTGCGTGACTGGGGTATCCCGCTGGGCCGCCGGTTCCGTGCGTTGAAGCTGTGGTTCATGTTGCGCAGCGAGGGTGTCGAAGCATTGCAGGCGCGGTTGCGGCGTGACCTGGACAATGCCCGGTGGCTGGCGGAACAGGTCGGGGCGGCGGCGCAGTGGGAGGTGTTGGCGCCGGTGCAACTGCAGACCTTGTGCATTCGCCATCGGCCGGCGGGGCTGGAAGGGGAGGCGCTGGATGCGCATACCAAGGGATGGGCCGAGCGGCTGAATGCGTCCGGGGATGCGTATGTGACGCCAGCGACGCTGGACGGGCGGTGGATGGTACGGGTGTCGGTTGGTGCGCTGCCGACTGAGCGGGAGCATGTCGAGAAGCTTTGGCAGAGGCTGCAGGAAGTGGTTGCAGGCTGAATTTGCCGGGGCCGCTTTGCGGCCCATTCGCGGCACAAGGCCGCTCCTACAGGGGAACGCGCAAGCCTGGGCTGATGCGATCCCACCTGTGGGAGCGGCCTTGTGCCGCGAAAGGGCTGCAAAGCAGCCCCCTGCAATCTATCAGTGGCTCACGGCCTGAAAGCTACCTTTACGGCTAGCTTCATACGCTGCCTTTTCCATCGGCTTGGCATCCGGGTTACCCAGGTCTTCCATCGCCAGGCGGTGGGTTTCCGGGGCAATGTAGGCCGCCAGGGCGCACACGCAAGTGATGAAGAACGCCAGGCTACCGACCACCAGCGGGATGTTGTCCGAGCCAGGTGGTGCAACCAGGGCAAACAGCGCTGGCAGCATGGCAGTCAGCATGGTGCCGATGTTTTGCGCGATGGCCATGGCCGAAACACGGTAGCGGGTGTGGAACAGCTCTGGGTAGAAGCTTGGGAACACCGCGTTGTAACCTTGGTAGACCATGCCCCACATCACGATCGAGGCGGCGAATGCCATTGGCACGTTCTGGATGCTGATCGCATACAGGTAAACGAAGGCCAGCAGGCCAGAGCCCAGGCAGCCGGCGATCATGGTCGGGCGGCGGCCGATCTTGTCCGACAGGTTGCCGATAAACGGGATCACCAGCACCGCGACGATATTGCCGACCACCGGGATCCACAGGTACACGCTCTTGTCGAAGCCGATGCCATAGGCAGGCTGCACCGCGTAGGCTGCGCCGAAGATGGTGGCCACCACCGGGATCACGTTCATCAGGGCCATGAACATCACCAGCACCATGTGCTTCCAGCTGTGACGGAAGGCTTCGCTGATGGGCGACTTGGCAACCTTGTCCTGCTTCTCTTCCTTCACGAATGCCGGGGTTTCATGCACTTCCTTGCGGATGATGAAGCCTGCGATCAGCACGATGGCGCTCATCAGGAACGGAATGCGCCAGCCCCATTCGGTGAAGGCTTCGCTGGGCATGAAGTAAGCCAGTGGCAGGAACACTGCCGCCGCCAGCACTTGGCCAGCCTGCACGCCTTGCAGGGTGAAACTGGCGTAGTAGCCTCTTCGACCGAACGGCGCGTGCTCCATGATCATGGAACTGGCCCCGGAGATTTCCCCGGCCACGGCAAAGCCCTGGATCAGGCGCAGCACCACCAGCAAGGCTGGCGCGAGGTAGCCGATGTCGTGGTAGGTGGGCAGCAGGCCTACCGCCATGGTCGACAGGCCCATCAGGAACATGCACAGCAGCAGTACGTTCTTGCGCCCGCGGGTGTCACCCCAGTGGCCCAGCACGAAGGCACCGACCGGACGCGCCAGATAGCCCACGCCGTAAGTGGCCAACGAGGCGATGATGGCCATCTTCGGGTCGGTATTGGGGAAGAAGATCTGCGGGAAGATCAGTGCAGCGGCCTGGGCGTAGATGAAGAAGTCGTAGTACTCGAGTGCCGAGCCTATCCATCCACTGGCGGTCGCTTTTTTGGCTTGCGAGCTGGAGTGAGCCATCGTTGTCTCCGTTGTTATTGTTGTTTGCGCAGGTTCCGCCGTTGGTTCGCCAAGGCAGGAGGCAGTGGTCGGTATGCCTGCGTCTGTGGTTCATGTTGACCACGGGCCAGCGGTCTAGCAATTCGTTAAAACGGGTTTTGTGCGATAATCGAACGCAAAACTAACCATTCCGTACAAAGAGATTGAAGCGACGACTTTACCTGCGAATAATCGATCGTGCCATAAACTGTGACAGGGGTTTTTACCTGACTGGCACCGTAATTTTCCAACAACAAGGAACTCCCGCCATGCAGCGTTCGATCGCTACCGTGTCCTTGAGCGGCACCCTGCCAGAAAAGCTCGAAGCCATCGCCGCCGCCGGTTTTGACGGCGTCGAGATCTTCGAAAACGACTTGCTCTACTACGCTGGCAGCCCGCGCCAGGTGCGCCAGATGTGCGCCGACCTTGGCATCGCCATCACCCTGTTCCAGCCGTTCCGCGATTTTGAAGGCTGCCGCCGCGACCGCCTGCAAAAAAACCTCGACCGCGCCGAACGCAAGTTCGACCTCATGCAAGAGCTGGGTACCGACCTGGTGCTGGTATGCAGCAACGTTCAGGCCGATGCCCTGGGTGACGAACAGCTGCTGGTCGACGACCTGCGCCTCTTAGGCGAGCATGCCGGCAAACGTGGCCTGCGCATTGGCTATGAGGCCCTGGCCTGGGGCCGCCACGTCAACACCTACCAGCAAGTCTGGAACCTGGTGCGCCAGGCCGATCACCCGGCCCTCGGGGTGATCCTCGACAGCTTCCACACCTTGTCGCTGAAGGGCGACCCGAGCGCGATCCGCGACATCCCCGGCGACAAGATCTTCTTCGTGCAAATGGCCGACGCGCCGATCCTGGCCATGGATGTGCTGGAGTGGAGCCGCCACTTCCGCTGCTTCCCGGGGCAGGGCGAAATGGACATGGCCGGTTTCCTGGCGCCGATTCTTGCCACCGGCTACCGCGGCCCGCTGTCGCTGGAAATTTTCAACGACGGCTTCCGCGCCGCGCCGACCCGGCAGAATGCCGCCGACGGTTTACGTTCGCTGCTGTACCTCGAAGAACAGACCCGCTTGCGCCTGGAGCAGGAAAACACGCCGATCGAACCTGGCGTGCTGTTCACCCCGCCCGCGGCCAGTACCTATGATGGTGTGGAGTTCCTTGAGTTTGCGGTCGACGAAGCCGTTGGTGCGCGCCTGGGTAGCTGGCTGAAGCGCCTGGGCTTTGCCGAAGCCGGCAAGCACCGCAGCAAGGACGTGCAGTTGCTGCGCCAGGGCGATATCAACATTGTCCTGAACGCCGAGCCGTATTCCTTCGGCCACAACTTCTTCGAGGCCCACGGCCCGTCGCTGTGCGCCACCGCACTGCGGGTCAAGGACCAGCAAGCCGCCCTGAAGCGTGCCACTGCCTTCCGTGGGCAGCCGTTCCGCGGCCTGGTCGGCCCCAACGAGTGCGAAGTGCCGGCGGTGCGTGCGCCGGATGGCAGCCTGTTGTACCTGGTGGAGCAGGGCACTGCCGGCCACACCCTGTACGACACCGATTTCAGCCTGGACAAGGCTGCAGCCGCCACTGGCGGCCTGCGCCGCATCGACCACATGGCCCTGGCCCTGCCAGCCGAGTCGCTGGACAGCTGGGTGCTGTTCTACAAGAGCCTGTTCGACTTCGCCGCCGACGACGAAGTGGTGCTGCCCGACCCTTATGGCCTGGTCAAGAGCCGTGCCCTGCGCAGCCAGTGCGGCACCTTGCGCCTGCCGCTGAACATCTCGGAAAACCGCAACACCGCCATTGCCCATGCACTGTCCAGCTACCGCGGTTCGGGGGTTCACCACATCGCCTTCGATTGTGACGACATCTTCCGTGAAGTGGCACGTGCCAAGCTGGCTGGGGTACCGCTGCTGGAAATCCCGCTGAACTACTACGACGACCTGGCGGCGCGCTTCGATTTCGACGACGAGTTCCTCAGCGAACTGGCGTACTACAACGTGCTGTACGACCGCGACGCCCAGGGCGGCGAGCTGTTCCACGTGTACACCGAACCGTTCGAGGAGCGTTTCTTCTTCGAGATCATCCAGCGCAAGGGTGGCTATGCCGGTTACGGTGCGGCCAACGTCCCGGTACGCCTGGCAGCCATGGCCAAGGCCCGTAGCGGCGCGGCGCGCAAGCCCGTGCTCTAAGCCCGACGCGGTCGATGTAGGAGCGGCCTTGCGTCGCGATGGGCCGCAAAGCGGCCCCAGGTTGTGTGTCACGGCATAAATTTCTGGGGCCGCTTCGCGGCCCATCGCGACGCAAGGCCGCTCCTACACCAACCGTGTCTCGGCCACCATCAACAGCGACTGCGGCACCGCACTTTGCGGGTGCTGTGGTTCCTGCAAACTGACCAGGCGCAACCCGGCCATGTCCAGTGCATTCAGCCAGCTGGCCAACGTACGGAAGTACCACGGCATCGGTTGCCAGTCCCCGGCAAACCCGGCAAAAGACTCCTCTCGCCAGCCATCCTGGTAGTCACCGCCTGCCACGCTCCATGGGTGCAGGGTCTGGATCACCAGCGCCCCACCTGGCACCAGCAATTCATTCATCGCCGCCAACAGCGGAATGATGTCCTGGTGCAACAGCGCAAAGTTGGCACAAACCAGGTCATAGCCTGTGCCTACACAGGCCTGCGCATCGGCCAACTGCGCATAACTGGCCAGGTGGACCTCGGCCGAGCCCGCAGCGCGCGCGGCCTCTACCAGCGCCCGGTCACCATCGACGCCCACGGCTTCGATACCGCGGTCGTGCAGCGCACGCATCAACCAGCCCTCACCGCAGCCCAGGTCCAGTACCCGTTCGGGCTGGCGGCCAAGGATGGTTAGCAAAATGGCCTGGTCGGTGACCTGCCGACGGCTCTCGATGGCGCCGCTGCGCACGGCGTCGATCCAGGCTTGGGCGTTGTGCTGCCAACTGTCGAGCAAGGTGCATTCAGGATCAGGCATGGTGGTGTCCCGGTGGTTGAACTTGCGTTGTGTTGAAACGCTACCTTAATATTGAAAACAATTCTCACTTGCGTGAACAGAATCGCCCCCATGAGCGACGTGCTACCCGGCTCCGACAATCACCTGCGCAATGTAGAGGCGCTCTACAACGGCCACCAGGGCTGGCTGCATGCCAGGCTGCGCAGGCGCCTGGGCAATGCGGTCGATGCGGCCGACCTGGTGCAGGATACCTTCGCGCGCATCCTGGCCTCGAAAACCGTGGTGTTTGATGAGCCTCGCGCCTATTTGAGCTGTGTCGCCGGGGGCATCCTTGCCAACTGGTGCCAGCGTAAATCGCTGGAGCGTGCCTACCTCAAGGCGCTTGAGCACTTGCCAGCACCTGAGGTGCCTTCGCCCGAGGCCCGCTTGCTGATCCTGGAAACCCTGCACGAAATAGATGCCATGCTCGACACGCTGCCAGCTTTGGTCAGGCGCGCGTTCCTGTTGTCCCAGCTGGGCGGCATGAAGTACGAAGCCATTGCCGAGCAGCTAGGTGTGTCGCTCATCACCATCAAGCGTTACATGAAACAGGCGTTTCTCCAGTGCTTGAGGCTGGTCGACTAGATGGCTGATGTCCAGCGTGGCGGCCCAACGGCTACCGAGGCACTTGAAGAAGCGGCCGAGTGGTTGATGGCCATGAGTGCAGGCGCAGTGACCGATGCGCAAAGGGCCGACTGGTTGGCCTGGCGCAGCAGCAGCCCCGAGCGTGCGCAGGCCTGGCAACGTGCCGAACGGCTGATGGGCAAGCTGGACGGTTTGCCGCCGGCGCTGTCGATGTCGGCGCTCGACCGCCCGGCCGACCCGGGCCGACGGGCGATGATCAGCCGGTTGGCGTTGCTGCTGGCCGTGCTTCCGGCAAGTTGGGCAGGCTGGAAGCTGACCGAGCGACAAGGATGGGCCGCGGACTATCGCTCGACTGTAGGCGAGTGCCGCCAGCTCACCTTGGCCGATGGTACGCAGATCTTCCTCAATACCGACTCTGCAATCGACATACGTTTCGATGCCGATGAGCGCTTCATTCAACTGCGCCGGGGCGAAATTCTGGTGCAGACAGCGCCTGATATCGTAGTGCCTGCGCGCCCCCTGCGGGTGGCAACACGGGAGGGGCGCATGCAAGCCCTGGGCACGCGCTTCAGCGTGCGAGAGCTGGACGGGCGCACTTACCTGGCGGTTATCGAAGGGGCCATTCGCATCGAGCCCGCCCGCGCGGCGGCCAAGGCCGGCACCGTTGTACAGGCCGGCGAGCGTGTCGATTTCACTGCACACACGGTCGGCCGGCCGGTGCCGGTTGACGCCACCGCGACGGCCTGGACCCAGGGGATGCTGCTGGCAGACGGCATGCGGTTGGATGACTTTGTGACCCAGCTGGCGCGCTACCGGCGCGGCGTCATTCGCTGCGACCCGCGCATTGCCGGCCTGCGTATTTCCGGGGCGTTTCCGGTCAGCGACACTCAGCGCAGCCTGAGCATGCTGGAGTCGACCTATGCATTGCGGGTATCCGCGCACATCAATGGCTACTGGACTCTGCTTTATCCCGCAGCGCCGTGAAATGCCGGACGCGGAAAAAAAACTGCTTTGTGGCTGATACTTTTTTCAGTCTCGGCTGGCAACTGGAATGAACACTTCCATTCCCAGCCAGAAGGACCCGCCTGTCATGCCTGTTGCAAGTTGCCCATCGCCTAAGCGTGCGTTAGCTGTTGCGGTACGCAGCACACTCTTCGGTGCAGTTCTGGTATCAGGGGCCGGCTACCTTTTGCCCGCCGTCGCGCAACCCCTGGATAGCGTGAGCATCCGTACTTACGAAATTGCCCCGGGCAGTCTGGGGCGGGTGTTGTCCAGTTTCGCGCTGGCCTCGGGCGTTGCGCTGTCGTTTGAACCGGCACTCACCGATGGCCTGCAGAGTCCTGGGCTGAGCGGTGCTTATTCGGCGCGTGAGGGTATCGCCCAGCTGCTTGCCGGCAGTGGCCTGGAGCTGGTGGAACTGAGCAACGGCAGTTACCAACTGATCCGTCAGCCAAGCAGTGATGAAGGCCTCACGCTGGCCGCCACGACCATTGACGCCAACAGCATGCGCCACGAAACACTGCCAGAGGCCTACGCAGGCGGACAGGTTGCACGCGGCGGGCGGCTAGGCATGCTTGGCAACAAAGACGTGATGGATACGCCCTTCAACGTCACCAGCTACACCGCAAAAACACTGGCTGACCTGCAGACGGTGACTGTGGCCGATGCCCTGGAGCGTGACCCCTCTGTGCGCTCCACCGGGCAGACGGGTGGCATCGTCGACTCGTTTTTCATTCGCGGCTTCCCGGTGGGTGAAGGCAACCTGGGCGAGCTGGCCTTCGATGGTGTGTATGGCGTTGCACCCAATTACCGCGTGTTCACCGAATATGCCGAACGGGTCGAAGTGCTCAAGGGGCCGGGGGCCCTGATGTACGGTATTTCCCCGAACAGCGGCGTTGGCGGCGTGATCAATATCGTCCCCAAGCGCGCGCTCGCCGAAGATTTGACCCGTGTCACCGCCAGCTACAGCTCTGACACCCAGGTGGGCGGCCACCTCGACATCAGCCGCCGCTTCGGGGATCAGCGGCAATGGGGTGTGCGTTTCAACGGCAGCCTTGCCCAGGGCGACACGGCTATCGATGACCAGCAACGTGCGCTGGACATTGGCGCTATTGCCCTGGACTACCAAGGTGAGCGCTTGCGCCTGAACCTGGACTTCATCAGCCAGAAGGAGCGGTGGGATGCTGCCTCGCGCCCCTTCACCGTGGCCCCCGGTTTCGACGTCCCCTCTGCCGCCAGTGGCCGTACCAATCTGCCGCAGGACTGGGGTTGGTCGAGAACCACTGAACAGTCAGCGTTGCTGGGTGGGGAATACGACATCAGCGACGCGTTGACGGTGTTCGCCCATGCCGGTGGCGGCAGGGCAGATGTGGCGCGGGTGTCCGACCAGGTTCCACGGATCCTCAACGCGGCGGGTGACACCAGCAATATCCCCGGTTACTACAAGTTCAACGTCGACCGCTCCACCGCCGACGTCGGGCTGCGTGGGTTGTTTGAAACCGGGCCGGTCAACCATACGATTACCGCCATGGCCACGCGGTATCAGGATGAGTTGTCCCGTGGCATCAACAACGGCACGGAAATCCGCTCGAACATCTACCACCCGGTAGAGGTGCCCAAGCAGTACATCGCTGCGCCAAAGGTGGACCGGGTGTCCGAGGCCGAGCTGTCTGGTGTCGCCTTGACTGATACCTTGTCGGTCCTCGATGACCGTATGCAACTGACGCTGGGAGTGCGGCGGCAGGAAATCGAGTCACGCAACTACAGCACCACAGGTACGGTGACCTCGCGCTACAAAGACAGTGCAACCACCCCCGTGGCAGGCGTAGTGGTCAAGCCGTGGGAAAACATTTCGCTGTACTACAACTATGTCGAAGGCTTGAGCAAAGGTGATGTCGCACCGGCCACGGCAAGCAATGCCGGTGAAGCGTTCGCGCCTTACAAGACCAAGCAGCACGAGCTGGGAGTGAAGTACGAGCACAACACGTTCATGACCACCTTATCGGTATTCCAGATAGAGAAACCCAGCGGTGAGCTGGGCGCTGGCAACCAGTTCTCGGTGCAGGCACAGCAACGTAACCGTGGGGTCGAGCTGAGCATGTTTGGCGAGGTTGCGCCGGGCACCCGGTTGCTGGGTGGCATGACTGTGCTGGACAGCAAACTGACCGATTCGGCCACGGCCGCCAACAAGGGCAACGAGGCAGTAGGTGTGCCAGATGTGCAGGCCAACCTGTGGGCCGAGTGGGACATCCCCCGGGCAGAAGGCGTCACACTGACCGGAGGTGCCATCTATACCGGCAGCCAGTACATCAACCAGGCCAACACCCAGGAACTCGATGCCTGGACACGTTTCGATGTGGGGGCGCGCTACGCCACGCGCATCGACGGCCACCCTACAACGTTCCGGGTGACGGTGCAGAACGTGTTCGACCGCGAGTACTGGTCGGGGGTGGCTTCGTACGGTGCAATATCGCCGGGTTACCCGAGGGCGCTGCAGATGTCAGCCGCGGTTGACTTCTGATGTAGGGCTGCCCTCTTTTTCAGCAATCGCGACGCGTCAGAAACTGTACCTGAAACTGGTCATCAGGTTGCGTGGCGCGCCGTAGACACCGTACAGCCCGGACTGGCTGTAATACGCACGATCAAACACGTTGTTCAGGTTGACCGTGGCGCTGAGGTGCTCGTTGATGTCATAGCGAGCCATCAGGTTGGTGACTGCGTAACTGCCCTGGCTGAAGGTGTGCAGGTCGGCGCCGACCTTGCTCTGCCAGTTCACGCCGCCGCCGACGGTGACTTTGTTCAGCGGCCCGTGCAGGCGATAGCTGCTGAAGGTCTTGAAGCTGTTGCGTGGCAGGTTGGTGTTGATGCGCTGGTCGTCGGCATCGGTGGTTACCGAATAGGCGTAACCGGCAGATGCCTGCCAACCTTCGGCCAGTTCACCGTTCACCTCAAGCTCGATGCCCTTGGACGTGGTGTCCTGTTCAGCGGTGTAGACGTTGTCGTGTTGCCAGATCGCCAGGTTGTCCTGCTCCAGTTTGAACAGCGCCAGGCTGGAGTTGAGGCGGCCATCGAGGTGCGAACCCTTGATGCCGATTTCATAACCTTTGCCTTCCATGGGGTCCAGCGGCTTGTCGTCTTCATCGGTGACCCAGGAGGCCTGCGGGTTGAAGATCTTGGTGTAGCTGGCATACAGCGACCAAGTCTCATCCAGGTCGTAGACCACCCCGGCATAGGGGATGAACACGC
Organism: Pseudomonas putida S13.1.2; assembly: GCF_000498395.2. NCBI lineage: Bacteria > Pseudomonadati > Pseudomonadota > Gammaproteobacteria > Pseudomonadales > Pseudomonadaceae > Pseudomonas > Pseudomonas putida. Next base: position 2,679,213 of record NZ_CP010979.1, on the reverse strand, counting down.
CGTTTTCTTCGCGATTGACCTCGCTAGCTTCGCCACCGTACGGGCGATCGGACGTGTCGCGTTTCCAGTCGATGACGCGGCTACCGACAATCAGGCTCAGGTCGTCCGTCACGCTGAACCGCGCAGTCAGGTACGCCGCATACTGGTCCTCATCGATCGACGACTTTCCGCTTTCGCTGAAGGCCGGTTTTGCCGAGTTGCCATCCCAGTCGAACAGGTTGTCGATAGCACCTGCCGGTGAGCCGGCATAGTCATAGCGCCAGCCGCCCCAACTTGGCGTGCTCTCTTTGTATTGCGACAGGGTAACGCCAGTGATCAGCTCGTGATCCCGGCCGAACAGGCCGAACGGGCCGGTGACATACAGGTCCAGGTTGTCCTGGCGCGGCGTGCCCGAGAAACGCACGGGCAACTGCGACAGGCCGCTACCATCGGTGTTCAGGCTGCCCATGGCAAAGTTGAACAGTTCATCGAACTTGTTTTCGGCATGGGTCAGTTCTAGCTTGCCGCTCCAGCCGTTGCCCAGTTGTTGCTCGATCGAGGTGAAGAAGCTGGTTTGCTCATGGTCGTTGTAGGACCAGTCCGGCGCGGCGTTGAGCGAGCGCTTGAGGTCGGTGCGCTGGCCGGTGCTGAAACGCGTTGGCAGGCCGGAGCGCAGCGGCGAGTCTATATCGCTGCGCAGGTAGCTGAAGCCCAGCGTCAACAACGTGTCTTCGCTCACGTCGAATTCGGTAATACCGTAGATCAACTGCGATTGCTGGTTGTAGCGGTCAATCCAGGCTTTCTCGGTCTTGTAGTCGGCGACCAGGCGCCCGCGAACATTCCCCGATTCGGTCAATGGCCCGGATACATCGAAACCGGTGCCATAGCGGTCCCAATTGCCGGCCTCCCCGGTAATGCTGGCTTGCATTTCGCTGGTTGGGCGCTTGCGGATCAGGTTGATGGTGGCAGAAGGGTTGCCCATGCCGCTGATCAAGCCCGTAGCACCGCGCACGATTTCGATACGGTCGTACATCGCCATGCTTTGCGAGTAGTTGTCCAGGCGGGTACTGGTGGGCACACCGTCCACCTCATAGTTCTGGATGGCAAAGCCACGCGACCAGTAGGAGTCGCTTTCCGAGCCCAGGCCATCGCGGACCACGGTGATGCCAGGGGCGGCCTCGAGCGCATCGGTCAGGTTGGTCAGGCGCTGGTCATCCAGGCGCTGGCGGGTCATCACGGTCAGCGATTGTGGGGTTTCCTTGGGTGTGAGGTTCAGGCGCGTCGAGCTGCTGGACGAATAGGTGGTGTACAGCCCGGTGCCCTCGGTAGTCGAGCCGGGGGCCTTGCCGGAAATCGACACCGCACTTAGCTCCAGGGCACTGCCGACAGTGGCTTGCAGCGAATAGTTGCCGTTGGCGCCCCGGCTGGCCTCAAGCCCCGAGCCCGCCAGCAGTATCGCCAGGCCTTGGTCGACCTCGAAGTGGCCCTGCAGGCCCCCGGTGCTGCGCCCTTCAGCCAACGAGGTGGGGTACGAAAGCAAGATGTGCGCGGCCTGCCCGAAACGCGCCAGGGCAGGGGCCAGGGGCCCAGCCGGGATGTCGAAATCGACCTGACGTTGTTCGGCGGCTACGGCCCATGCGGGCAGCACCAGCAGCGGCGCGGATGCGCTCATGCCGACAATGCCTTGCACCACGGCCACGGCCAGCGTGTGTTTGATCGAAGCCGGTTGGCCCGGGTGTTTAATGGCGGTGGATTTCACGCGTTGTTCCCCATTGCATCAAGTGTTTGGGGTTCAAGTCTCGTGAGAACGCAAATCGGACCACCCAAAGGCAATTATTTTTTATCAGACGCTTCTGGGCTTCAGCGTCACCCAGTAACGGGTGAAGTGCTGGACATCCAGCTGCAACGTGTCAGCCACGGCAGTAATGACTTTTTCGGTGTCGCCCAAGGGGAAGGTGCCCGACACCTGCAGGCCGGCCAGGCTGGGGTCGCAGGCCAGGTGGCCGCGACGGTAGCGGCGCAGGTCTTCGATGAATTCGTCCAGCCGTTGGCCTTGGGCTACCAGCATGCCTTCGCTCCAGGCAGGCGGGGAGAGCGCTACAGCGTGCCGGTCGAACACTTGGCTGCTGGTAAAGCTGGCTTGTTCCCCAGCCTTGAGCAAGGCGGGTTGATGGGCCAGGGCACCGGGCTTGATCAGCAGCGTACCTTGGTGAACGCTCACCTGGCTGTGCTCGCCAAGCTGCCTCACGTTGAATTGTGCCTGCGAAGACTCGAGGCGCCCCTGTGCCGTGTCCACCGACAGCAAGCGCCCGCCGGCCTTGGTGCTGTTGCTGACCAGTATTTCCCCTCGCAGCAGCCTGATGCGCCGGTTTTGCGCGTCAGTGTCTGCGCTGATGGCGCTGTCGGTGTTGAGTTGCACCTTGGAACCGTCGACCAGCATCAGGCGTCGCTGCTCACCGATGCGGCTGTGGTAGTCGGCGCTCCAGTCCTGGATCTGCGTACTGTCTTTCAGGTACCAGGTGCTTGCGCCTGCCGCCAGTAGCACGCCCAACTGCTTGAGTGCCGTGCGCCGGGATGACATCGGGCGCAGGGTGGCGTGAACCAATGGGCGCTGATTCGGCGCACGCATTTCACGCATGCGTTGGGCAAAGGTTTCTGCCCGCTGCCAGGCTTGTTCGTGCGCGGGGTGCGACTGTCGCCAGTTCATCCAGGCGGCCAGGGTGGCCTCGCTCACGCCTTGCTCTTGCAATTCAAGGTGCCAATGCATGGCCTGTTCGGCCACCTCAGCCGAGATCGACAAATTGCCGCCACTGTTCATGGCAGGTCCAGGCTGTGATCCAGCCTGATGCACAGGGCGCCGGCCTTGACGATGTAGCGTTTGACCGTAGTGATCGAAAGGTTCAGCCGTTCGGCGATTTCCCCGTGGCTCAAGCCATCCACCTGCGACCACAGAAATGCAGCGCGTACCGGTTGATCCAGGCCCTCGATAGCCGCATCCAGGGAAATCAGGGTTTCCAACAGGATCGCCTGGGTTTCCAGGCTGGGCACGTACTGCTCAGGCATGGCCGCCAAGGCTGCGAGGTAGACACGTTCGAGTTTTTGCCGGCGGTAGTGGTTGGACAAGACGCTTTGCGCAACCTTTGCAAGAAAGGTACGTGGGGCGTGCAAATGGGGTACCTGGTCTTTTGCCAGCAGCCGCAAGAACGTGTCCTGCGCCAGGTCCGCGGCACTGTGCGAGCAATTGAGCCGGTGGCGCAGCCAGTTTTTCAGCCAGTTGTGTTGCTGGCGGTAGAGCGCGGCCACATCGCAGAAGCTGGAGTCGGAAGGTGAAGGCATGGAGGAGGGCCGCTATGGATAAGTATCGCAAACGATAATACTTATCATATACAGCGATCAGGCATCCCCGCAAGCCAAGCGCCGCTCCTCATCGGTTGCCGAGCCTTGCGCGTTCAGTTGCTCACCATCAGCTCCGGGCCCAGGTAATCGTTGACCTGCTGGATATCATCATCCCCCAGGCTACCCACTGACGAGGCCAGGCGCAGCCGCGACATCAGGTAGTTAAGCTTCGCCTCGAACAGATCATGGCGGGCGTCGTACAGCAGTTCCTCGGCATTGAGCACATCCGAGTTGGTGCTGGTGCCGCCTTCCTTGAACCCCTTGCGGGTCGAGGTCAGCGAGCGCTCGTTGGAGGCCACGGCCTTTTCCAGCGCATGAATGCGCAAGGCGCCGCTCTGCACGCCGCGGTACTCGCGGGTGGTGCCGGAAATCACCTCCTGACGGGTAGCATCCAGCTCATCCAGGGCCTTGGAACTGTTGGCGCTGGCCTGGCGGGTCAGGGCGCTGGTGCTGCCGCCGCTGTACAGCGGAATGTTCAGCTCCAGGCCGATCGAGCTGTAGTGGTTGCGCTGGTTAAGCTCGGAAATCGACTGGCTGCTGCCGGCGTTGTAGCCCGCCACGAAATCCAGTGTTGGCCAGTGCCCGGCGCGGGCACGTTTCACTTCCTCTTCGGCCAGCTCATAGTTGTGCCGGCGCGCGTGAATCAGCGGGCTGTCAGCCTGGGCTTTGACCAGCCAGTCCTGCAGGTTGCCCGGCATCAGCGGTGGCGTGCTGAAGCCCGGCTGCAAGGTGGTCAGCGCCTGCGGGGTTTCACCGATGTATTCCTCCAGCTTGCGGCGGGCATTGACCAGGTTGTCCTGGGCCTCGATCAGGTCGGCCTCGGCCAGGTCGCGCCGGGCCACCGACTCATCGACATCGGTGATGGTACCGGCGCCCAGCTCCTTGCGCCGTTTTGCCGAAGCCTGCTGCTCTTCGAAGGCGTTCAGCTTGGCCTTGGCCAAGGTGATGGTTTCGCTGGCCAGCAGCACGTCGAAGTAGGCGTCGGCCAGGCGTACCGCAGCGTCCTGGCTCTTGGCGTCGAACACCGCCACGCTGTAGTCGGCCCGTTGCTGGCCCTGGTGGTACTCGGCCATTTTCTGCTTGTTGAACAGCGGTTGGCGCAGGCGCACATTGGCGCCCTTGGAGTCATAGTTCAGGTCGTTGTCCTGGCCATTCTGGCGCTGGCTGCCATTGACCCTGTTGAAGTACGCCGCTGCGTTGATCTGCGGCAGCAGGCCGGCCTCGCCAATGGCGCGGTTTTCGCTGCCGGCTTCTTTTTCGTGCACCGCAGCGCGGTAGATCGGGCCTTGGTACTGCAACAGGTCCCAGGCTTGCTTCAGGTCCATGCCACTGGCCTGTACGGCCACCCCCAGCAGGCACAACATCAGGCACGAGCGTTTCATGTCATTGCTCCTTGAACGCGGCGTCGACGCGTTCGAGCATGGGTTTTAGCAGGTAGCTGAGCAGGTTGCGCTCGCCGGTCTTGATGGTGACGGTGGCGGGCATGCCGGGGCGAATGTGATTGCTGCCCAGCAGGCCCATGCCGGCCGGTGTCACTTCCACCTGGGCCAGGTAGAACGGCTGTTTGCTTTCTTCGTCGAGCAGGCGGTCGGCGGAAATGGTCTTCACCCGCCCCGGGATGTTCGGCGTCTGCGCGTGGTTGAAGGCCGGGAAGGCGATGTCCACGGCCAGCCCCGGCACCATCTTGTCGATGGCCTGCACCGGGATCATCGCGTCCACCTGCAGCGGTTGGTCGAGCGGCACCACCTCCATGATCTTGGCGCCAGGCTGGATGATGCCGCCGACGGTGGCGATGCTCAGGCCCTGGACCATGCCGTCGATCGGCGAGCGGATCAATGTGTGGGTCACTTCGTAGTCCAGCGCACGTAAACGGTCGGCCAGGGTGGTGTTTTCCTTGGCGGTGTCGGTCAGTTGCGATTCCACTTCCTTCAGGTAGTCGTGCTGACGCTGCAGCATGCGCAGCTTGATTTCGGTGGCCTGGCTGCGCGCCCGGGCAATGTTGTTGAGGTTTTCGGCCTGGCCGGCGGAAAGGTCGGCATTGCTGCGCTCCAGCTCAAGCAGGCGGTTACGCGGTACATAGCCTTCGGCGGCCAGGACCCGGGTGCCTTGCAGCTCCTGGTTGAGGAAACCGATCTGCGAGGCGCGCGCGCCGTACACCTGCTGCAGGCCCTTGAGCTGCACTGCCGAGGCAGCGAGGTTTTCTTCGAGAATGTCCAGTTCACCGGCAAGGCCGGCGCGGCGGGTGTCGAGCAGGCGCTGTTGCAGGTCCATGGCTGCCAGCAGCCTTGGGTCATTGTGGTAGTGCTTGAGCAGGGAAGGGTCGAAGGTGACCGTATCGCGGCCATCGCGTTCGGCTTCCAGGCGGTTTTCCACGGTCTTGCTGACGATGTACTGGGCACTGAGCGCGCCTTGCTCGGCCACGGCGCGCAATGCGTCGAGGCGCACCACCTCCTGGCCTTTTTTAACCACATCGCCTTCGCGCACCAGGATCGCCTCGACCGTGCCGCCGCTCAGGTGCTGCACCGCCTTGCGGTTGCTGGTGACCTTGACCGTGCCGGTGGCAACCACGCCAGCGTCCAGTGGCGCCATGCAAGACCACAGCAGGAAACCGCCAAAACCGGCGATCACCATCCACACGCCCCAGCGTGCCGACCGGCCTGTGTCCAGGTCGATCAGGTTGTGGGCTTCGGCGGGAATCAGTTCGGAGTGTTGAGTCATCTGCATGATCGGTTACTCCCGTACTTTTACCGAAGCCAGCGGGGCCGTATTGGCCGCTGGAATCACACTGGCCTTGCGCAGCGCCGCGAACACTTCGTCACGGCTGCCGAGCATGTGCACCGCGCCGTCACGCAGCATCAGTATCTTGTCTACGGCGCACAGTACATTGGGCCTGTGCGAAACCAGGATCACCGTGGCACCGCGCGCCTTCAACTCGGCCAGCGCATCGACCAGGGCCTTCTCGCCCACGTCATCGAGGTTGGCGTTAGGCTCGTCCAGTACCACCAGGTTGGGTTCGCCGTACAGCGCGCGGGCCAGGGCGATGCGTTGCTTCTGGCCGCCGGACAGCGGGGTGCCGTCGGCCGCCAGGCGGGTGTCATAGCCCTGCGGGAAGCGCAGGATCATGTCGTGCACGCCGCTGCTGCGGGCAGCGCGGATAACCGCATCACTGTCCACTTCGGCAAAGCGCGCGATGTTTTCGGCGATGCTGCCCTCGAACAGTTCCACGTCCTGCGGCAGGTAGCCCAGCCAGGGGCCCAGTTCGGCCTTGTTCCAGGTGAAAATATCGGCCCCGTCCAGGCGCACCTTGCCAGCCTGGGCCGGCCACACACCCACCAGCAGGCGGGCGAGGGTGGACTTGCCTGAAGCCGAAGGGCCGATGATGCCCAGGCTTTCACCCGGGACCAGGCTGAAGCTGACCCCGCGGACGATGCTGGTGGTGGTGCCGGGGGCGCCGGCAATCACGTTTTCCACGGCCAGCATGCCCATCGGCCGTTGCAGCGACATGCTCGGTGGCCGTTGCGGGTAGTCCTGCAGCAGGTCGTTGAGCCGGCCCCAGGCCAAACGGCAGCCCAGCAGCTGCTTCCATGAGGCGATCACCTGTTCCACCGGGCCCAGGGCGCGGCCGGTCAGGATCGAGCACGCGATCATCATGCCGGGGGTGATCTTGCCTTCGATCGCCAACAGTGCGCCGGTACCCAGAATTACCGACTGCAAGGTGATACGCACGAAGCGCCCGGTGCTGCTGATCAGCGCCGCGCGGTCGGAGGCCAGGGTCTGCATCTGCAGGATGCGCAAGTGACCTTGGTACCAGCGCTTGCCGATTGACGGCAGCATGCCCATGGCCTCGATCACTTCAGCGTTGCGCAGGTTGTTGTTGGCGTAGCTGGCCGACGACAGTGACGCCTGGTTGGCTTCGGCCAGTGGCTTTTGCGTGGCCTTTTCAGTGAGGTAGGCCAGGCCCACAAGGACCAACGAGCCGATCATCGTGACCAGCCCGAGCCATGGGTGGATCAGGTAGCAGACCAGCAGGTAGATCGGTGTCCAGGGGGCATCGAAGAAGGCGAACAGGCCGTTGCCGGTCAGAAACTGCCGCACCTGTGCCAGGTCTTGCAGGGCCTGGGCCGGGTTGCCGCCGGCGCGGCTCAGGTTGCGTTCGAAGGCGGCGCTGAAGATGCGTCGGTTGAGCGCCATGTCCAGGCAGTTGCCTACCCGGATCAGCACGCGGGTACGGGTCATCTCCAGCGCTGACATCAGCAGGAACAACCCGACCACCAGCAGGGTGAGCATGCCCAGGGTGGTGATGTTACGGCTGACCAACGCGCGGTCATACACCTGCAGCATATAAACCGCTGGCGTCAACATCATGACGTTTATCACGCCGCTGAAGGCGGCCAAGGCGTAGAAGCTGCGGCGCAGGCGAAACAACACGTCGGCCAGCTCGGAGCGGGTGCGTGGTGGCTTGGGCATCGGAGGCCTCCCTTTGTTACAAGGCGGGAAGCCCTTGCGGCGCCCCGTACAACGGTAGTTGTGGCTTCTTGGTTGGCTCGCAGGCAGGTCGCTCTAATGGCGAATAGTCCAAAAACGCTGCGTTGCTCCCACATGCTGGAGCGTAGGTTGCAACGAAACATCTAGTAATATCATTTTGCTCTATGAAATCTTTGAACTTTTTATAAGTGCCGATAAAACAGCTAGTTGCATCGCATTATCATCGGCGAGTGATTTTTTGACGGGATATTGACAAGAGTTTTTTCTACGACTTTAGTCTGAGGTATTCGGGCCCTGTGCGAGCTGGGGTCGATACAGGTGCGTTACACCTGTTGCGCACGATTAACAGGGCTTCCTACCCCACCGGTGGGGGCCGGCTTGCAAGCAATGAGGCTGTGGCGCCCGCACAAAAAACTGCGCCACTGAGCCCATAACCACCAACCAGATACTGCGCACGTCAACACTGACTGGGCGCGGGAAGGACCCTGTTGCCCTGTGATTTCTCCCGAAAGATCGAGGGCAATTGCAATGGCCAATTTCAGCAAGTCGGACCTGGAATTCATTCTCAAACAAATCTTCATCGCCGAAGCCCATGCTGACGGCGCCAGCCTGAGCGACCTGCTGCCCAACAGCCAGGTGCCGTTCGGGCTGCGCACCGTCGATGGCAGCTACAACAACCTGGTGGCCGGGCAGAGCGAGTTCGGCGCTGCCGACAATTCATTCCTGCGCCTGCTTGATGCCTCCTACCGTGCCAACTACGTGGGCACCGGCAACGTCGTCGATTCGCAACCGCGCACCATCAGCAACCTGATCGTCGACCAGACAGCCAACAACCCGGCTGCGGTGCAAGCCAATGGCGGCGCGGCCCCGGTGATAAGCCCTGGAATCGATGGGGTGTTCGGCACCGCCGACGACAAGCCGGTGTTTTTCATCCCCAACGTCTCGCCGGACGCTGGCCTGACTGCCGGCTTCAACGCCTGGATGACGTTCTTCGGGCAGTTTTTCGACCACGGCCTGGACCTGGTCAGCAAGAGCAGCACCGACATCGTGTTCATACCGCTGCGCCCGGACGACCCTCTGTACGTGGCCAACAGCCCGACCAACTTCATGGTGCTGTCACGCGCCGTACGCACCGCTGGCGCCGATGGTGTGGTGGGCACGGCCGACGATAGCCAGCCCAATACCACCTCGCCGTTTGTTGACCAGAGCCAGACCTACAGCTCGCACCCCTCGCACCAGGTATTTCTGCGCGAGTACACGCTCGACGGTGCCGGTGACCCGGTGGCCACAGGCCGGCTGATCACCAACCGCGATCTTGGCGCGGACGGCAAATTCGGCACCGCCGACGATGGCAATAGCGGAAACGGCGGCATGGCCACCTGGGCGGTGGTCAAGGCCCAGGCCCGTGACCTGCTGGGTATCAACCTGACCGACGCCGATGTGCACAGCGTGCCGTTGCTGGCCACCGATGCCTACGGCAACTTCCTGCGCGGGCCCAATGGCATGCCGCAGGTGGTAATGCGCGTGAACAACGGCGCCGACGGCATTGCCGATGACGCCACCCAACTGGTCGAAGGCAACCGCGCCGCGCCCATCAGCCTGGCCAATGCCGTAAGCACCGGGCATGGCTTCCTTGACGACATCGCCCACAACGCCGCCCCCGTGGTAGTGGGCGGCGTGCTACAGGCCGACGCCGACACCGCCATTGGCAACGCGCAGCCTGTGGGCCCGGGCGGCAACAACCTGACCTACGACAACGAACTGCTCGACGCCCACTACATCGCTGGCGACGGTCGGGTGAACGAGAATATCGGCCTGACCGCTGTGCACCACGTGTTCCACTCCGAGCACAACCGCCTGGTGCAGCAGACCAAGGACACCCTGCTGGCCGCAGGCGACCTGGCGTTCCTCAACGAATGGCTGATCGACGACGTTGCCGCCATTCCCACCACACCTGCCGGCATCGCCGCGCTGGTGTGGGACGGCGAGCGGCTGTTCCAGGCAGCCAAGTTCGGCACCGAAATGCAGTACCAGCACCTGGTGTTCGAAGAGTTCGCCCGCACCATCCAGCCGCAGATCGACGAGTTCCTCGCCCCTAACGGCTACGACACGTCGATCAACCCGGCCATCCTCGCCGAGTTCGCCCATGTGGTGTACCGCTTCGGCCACTCGATGCTGACCGAAACCGTCGACCGCTTCGACCCGGCGTTCAACCCGGTGTCTGCCGACCCCGACAACCCTGACCAGCAACTGGGCCTGATTGCAGCATTCCTCAACCCGCTGGCGTTCGCGGGCAGCGGTGCCACCGCCGACGAAGCGGCCGGTGCGATCATCCGCGGCGTTACCCGCCAGCTGGGCAACGAAATCGACGAGTTCGTCACCGAAGCCCTGCGCAACAACCTGCTCGGCCTGCCGCTGGACCTGCCTGCGCTGAACATAGCCCGCGGTCGTGATACCGGTATTCCCAGCCTGAACGAGGCACGCCGTGAGTTCTATGCCGCAACGGGCGACAGCCAGCTCAAGCCCTACATCAGCTGGGCCGACTTCGCCGACCACCTCAAGCACCCGGCCTCGCTGATCAACTTCATTGCTGCCTATGGCAGCCACAGCAGCATCACCGGGGCCACCACCGAAGCCGCCAAGCGCGCCGCCGCAGTGGCGCTTGTGCTCGGCGGTGACGGCGCGCCGCTCGACCGCCTGGACTTCCTCAACAGTACCGGCGCCTATGCCAACGTGACGCTGGCCGGCGCGGACGGACAGCTGAACACGGCCGACGATATCGTCACCGACATTACTACCTCCGGCGTTGATGCCATCGACTTCTGGGTCGGCGGCCTGGCCGAGAAGAAAATGCCATTCGGCGGCATGCTCGGGTCCAGCTTCAACTTCGTCTTCGAAACCCAGCTGGAGGCGCTGCAGAACGGTGACCGCTTCTACTACTTGTCGCGTACGGCAGGCATGAACTTCGGTACGGAACTGGAGAACAACTCCTTTGCCAAGCTGATCATGCTCAACTCCGACGTCACCCACCTGTCCAACACCGTGTTCCTCACGCCTACCTTCACCCTGGAAGTGAACCAGGCCAACCAGTTCACCGGGCTGGGTGCCGACGGCAAGGCTGACCCGACCGGGGGCATCGAGATAAACGGGGTTGAAATCCTGCCGCTGGTGATTCGCGACAACCCCGACACCGTGGGCCCCGACGCCAACTACCTGCACTACACCGGTGAAGACCATGTGGTGCTGGGCGGCACGGCCGGCAACGACATCATCCTCTCGGGCGAAGGCGACGATACCGTTTACGGCGATGCCGGCGACGACGTGCTCGAAGGTGGCGCCGGCAACGACGCGGTGCTGGGTGGCGCAGGCGACGACATCATCACTGACGCGTTCGGCGACAACCGCCTGGAGGGTAACGCCGGTAACGACGTGATCATTGCCGGCAGCATGCTGGCGGCCGGCAACCTGATCCTGGGGGGCGACGGCCAGGACTTCATCATCACCACCGAGGACATTTCCACCACCTTTGGTGGCCAGGGCGATGACTTTATCCTCGGCGCCAAGACCAACCTGCCACCCACCGGCAACGAGGGCGATGACTGGATCGAGAAGGGTACCCAGGACGGTGCGCCTGGTGACAACTTTGCGCCGCTGCTGGGTGACGAAGTGGTCGGCAACGACATCTTCGTCGGTGGCGGAGGCTTTGACGAAATGATCGGCGAGGGCGGCGACGACATCTTTGTCGGCAGCGATGCCCAGGACAAGATGGACGGCATGTCCGGCTTCGACTGGATCACCAACAAGAACGACAAGGTCGGCGTCACCGTTGACCTGAGCCTGGCAGCGCTGGCCCAGCCCCACGGCAATGCGCCAAACCAGAACGCCGGGGTATTCAACCCGGTCGGCGCCTCGCCGGCCAGCATCCTCGACCGCTTTGCCGAGGTCGAAGGGGTGTCCGGTTCGAACTACGCCGATGTGCTCAAGGGCGATGACGTCGATGCCGTGACCATCCTCAACCATGGCGGTGCCACCGGCAGTGCGCTGACCAACGTGGCGCTGATCCGTGGGCTGCAGCAGTTCCTGGCGGATGCCGGGTTGCCGACCACGGGCTTTGCCACCGGCAACATCATGCTCGGGGGCAATGGCAGCGACCTGATCGAGGGCCGTGGCGGCGATGACCTGATCGACGGCGACAAATGGCTGAACGTGCGCATTGCCGTGTACGCCCCGGGCGACGTCAACCACACCGGGCCCGAGATCGCCAGCTTCGACAGCATGGTCGACATGATCCCGTTCATGCTCGACCGCACCTATAACCCAGGCCAGCTGAAAGCCGTGCGGGAGATTCTGCCCGGCACCTCCACTGGCGGGGCGGCCTTCGACACGGCGGTGTATGCGGGGGTGCAGAGCGAGTATGTGGTGACCCAGAACACCAAGGGCACGGCCGATGTCGCAGATGACGTGTGGACAGTGACCGATACCGTGGCTGGCCGCGACGGTGTCGATACCCTGCTGCATATCGAGCGCCTGCAGTTTTCCGATAGCCAGCGCGTGTTGGTGACAGGCGTAAACGCACAGCCCACGGGCAGGCCGACCGTCACCGATGGCAACGGTGGTGCGATTACTGTGGGCGATATGTTGACGGTGAGCGTGGCGGGCGTGCTCGACGCCGACAACATCAGCGCGGGCAACCCGGCAGGGACGCTCGCCGACCGCTCAGTGTCGTACTACTGGCAATTCGAGGCCGACCCGGGCAGTGGTGTGTTCGAGGACATCATCCTGCTACCGGCCGGTGACCTGGCGTTCCAGAGCGCCGATGGCACCGCGTTCAGGGTGTCGCCAGACCTGGCTGGGCTGAGCCTGCGGGTCAAGGCGATCTACCAGGACGCCCATGGCACAACCGAGGTGTTGTATTCCGCTCCCACGGCGGTGGTGGAGCCGGGCGCACCGGTGGTGCCAACGCCGGCCACTCCGGTCGTGGATGCCACTGCTGGGGGGGAAGGGCTGCACATGGTGCGCTCCGACCTCAACTTCATCCTGGCCCAGATCAAGATCGCCGAGGCCGATGCTGCCGGCCAGGACATCTTGTCGCTGATCCCCAACATCCGTGCACCCTTGGGCCTGCGGGCGGTGGACGGTTCGAACAACAACCTGATGAACCTCAACGGCATCAACAATACCCAGTACGGTGCCGCCGACAACGTCTTCCCGCGCGTGACCGACCCGGTGTTCAACCCGGCAGAAGGTGCCCCGGCGGGCTTCTTTGGCCCTGGCTCGCCAGCCATTCCGGGCTCCTCGTACCAGCAGACCAGTGGCCCGGTGTTCGACTCGCAGCCGCGTACCATCAGTAACCTGATCGTCGACCAGACCTCCAACAACCCGGCAGCCTATGCCACCGCGTACGACCCGGGTGCCGATGGCGTGCTCAACTTCGGTGTCGTGGGCAACGACGACGTGCTCAAGGAGGGCGTGCGCATCGTCGCCAGCCCGGGCATGGACGGCCAGTTCGGCACCACGGACGACCACGATGTGTACCTGTTCGAAAACACGGCTGCCGATGCTGGCCTGTCCGCGCCGTTCAACGCCTGGATGACGTTCTTCGGGCAGTTCTTCGACCATGGCCTGGACCTGGTCACCAAGGGCGGCTCGGGTACCATCTACATCCCGTTGCAACCCGATGACCCGCTGTACGTGGAGGGTGGTTTCACCAACTTCATGGTGGTGACCCGTGCCACCAACCTGCCAGGGCCGGATGGCATCCTCGGCAACGCCGACGACATCCACGAGCACACCAACACCACCACGCCGTTCGTGGACCAGAACCAGACCTACAGCTCGCATCCCTCGCACCAGGTGTTCCTGCGTGCCTACGTGATGACCGACGACGGCCCCGTTGCCACTGGCCGGCTGATCACCAACCGTGACCTGGGCGCCGATGGCAAGTTCGGCACTGCCGACGACACCGAAATCGGCGGTATGGCGACCTGGAAGGTGGTCAAGGCCCAGGCCCGCGACCTGCTCGGCATCAACCTGACCGATGCCGACGTCGACAACGTGCCGCTGCTGGCAACCGACGCCTACGGCAACTTCGTCAAGGGGCCGAATGGCTACCCGATGGTGGTGATGAAGGGCCTCGATGGCATCGCCGGCACTGCCGATGACCAGCAGGCCGAAGGCAACCCGCTGGCACCGCTCGACCTGACCAACGCCGTACGCACGGGGCACCAGTTCCTCGCCGACATTGCCCATAATGCTGTACCGGTGTTCAGCGCTGGGGTGCTGGCGCCGGATGCCGACAATGTCGCCGGCAATGCTGTACCGGTCAACCCACAGACCGGTGCCAACCTGGCCTACGACAACGAACTGCTGGACGCGCATTACATCGCCGGCGACGGCCGGGTCAACGAGAACATCGGCCTGACCGCCGTGCATGCGATCTTCCACTCCGAGCACAACCGGCTGGTGGCGCAGACCATGGACACCGTGCTCGATTCGCACGACCTGGCCTTCCTCAACGAATGGCTGCTCAACCCGGTAACTGCATTGCCGGTCACTGCGGCCGAGATCGATGCACTGGTATGGAATGGCGAGCGGCTGTTCCAGGCGGCCAAGTTCGGCACCGAGATGCAATACCAGCACCTGGTGTTCGAGGAGTTCGCCCGTACCGTGCAACCACGGGTCGACCTGTTCTTTGCCCCGACCCAGGTCTACGACGTCGACCTCGATGCGTCGATCGTGGCGGAGTTCGCCCACACCGTGTACCGCTTCGGCCACTCCATGCTGACCGAGACTGTCGACCGCTTCGACGTCGACTTCAACGTCATCAAGGACCCGACCAGCGCCAACCCTGACCAGCAACTGGGCCTGATCGCGGCATTCCTCAACCCGCTGGCCTATGCCGCCAGTGGCGTTACCCCCGAGGATGCCACCAGCGCCATCGTGCGTGGGGTCACCCGCCAGGGTGGTAACGAAATCGACGAGTTCGTCACCGAGGCACTGCGCAACAACCTGCTCGGCCTGCCGCTGGACTTGCCGGCGATCAACATTGCCCGTGGCCGCGATGTTGGCATCCCTTCGCTGAACGCCGTGCGCCGCGACATCTACGGGCAAACCGGGGATACCCAGCTCAAGCCGTACACCAGCTGGGTCGACTTGGTGCAGCACCTGAAACACCCCGAGTCGCTGATCAACTTCATTGCGGCCTATGGCACCCACAGCACCCTCACCGGGGCCACCACACTGCTGGAAAAACGCGCCGCGGCCATGGCCCTGGTGTTCGGTGGCGATGGCGCGCCGGCCGACCGCCTGGACTTCCTCAACAGCAGCGGCACCTGGGCCAATGTGACCTTGGCTGGCAAGGATGGTGCCCTAGGCACCGCCGATGACCTGAAGGCGGTCACCATTACCGGCGTCGACGCCATCGACCTGTGGATCGGCGGCCTGGCCGAAGAGAAAACCCCGTTCGGCGGCATGCTCGGCAGCACCTTCAACTTCGTGTTCGAGAACCAGATGGAGAAACTGCAGGACGGCGACCGTTTCTACTACCTGGAGCGCACCTCCGGCCTGTCGATGAACGCCGAACTGGAAAGCAACTCGTTCGCCAAGCTGATCATGGCCAACAGCTCGGCCACCCACCTGCCGGGGCTGGTGTTCTCCGACCCAGGCTTCTACCTGGAACTGGACCAGAGCAAGCAATACAACGACGGCCTCGGCAATGCCGACCCGCTGGGCGAAAATGGCGAGCAGGTGGTGTTCCGTGACAGCCCGCTGACGGCTGGCCCGGACACCCACTACATCCGCTATGCCGGTGCCGAGCACATCGTGCTGGGCGGCACCAACGGTGACGACATCCTGGTGTCCAGCGAGGGTGACGACACGGTCTGGGGCGATGGCGGCAACGACCGCATCGAGGGGGGTGACGGCAACGACCAGCTGCGCGGTGGTGCCGGCGACGACATCATCAGCGACATGGGCGGTGACGACAACATCCAGGGCGGCGACGGCAACGACGTGCTGCACGGCGGTAATGGTGTCAACCTGATCATCGGCGGTTTCGGCAACGACTTCATCGTCACCGGTGAAGATGCCTCCGAAGCCATTGGCGGCCAGGGCAACGATTTTATCCTGGGCAGCAAGGCCAACGAGCAGGACATGGGTAACGAAGGTGACGACTGGATCGAGAAGGGCACCTCGGACGGTGCGCCTGGCGATAACTTCGACCCGCTCGGCAACGACCCCGTCATCGGCCACGATGTGTTCATCGGCGGTAACGAGAACGACAAGTTCAACGGTGAAGGCGGCGATGACATCATGGTCGGCAGCCTGGGCTTTGGCGACCGCTACATCGGTGGTTCGGGCTACGACTGGGCAACCTTCAAAGGCCTGGCCCAGGGTGTGACCATCGACTACAGCGACCGCTTCTTCGATGTGCCGCCAGTACCAGGCTCGGGCGCTTCGACGCTGGTGCGCTTCGACATCATGGAAGGCCTGTCGGGTTCGGCGCATGGTGACTTCCTGCGCGGCGACAATGAAGACGCCGCGAGCTTGCCGACCAATGGCGCCACTGGCAGTGTGCTCACCAACATCAGCCTGATCAACGGCCTGTCCAGCCTGCTGGCCGCCGGTGCAACGTTCTACGATGGCGGCAACATCATCCTCGGCGGCAGTGGCAGCGACCTGATCGAAGGCCGTGGCGGCGATGACATCCTCGACGGTGACAAGTGGCTGAACGTGCGCATCAGCGTACGCGCCAACCTCGATGGCACCGGCCCGGAAATCGCCAGTTACGACAGCATGGAGCCGATGGTGCCGCTGATGCTCAACGGCACCTACAACCCAGGCCAGCTGGTGATCGTGCGGGAAATCCTCAACGGCACCGACAACTACGACACGGCGGTGTTCTCGGGGGTGGCCACCGATTACAGCGTGGTGGTCGATGGCAATGCGGTGATCGTCACCGACCTGGTGGCCGGGCGCGATGGTGTCGACCACCTGACCGGCATCGAGCGGCTGCAGTTCTCTGATCGCTCGCAAGCCTCTGGCGTGGGAACCGCCCTCAACGCTGGCCCAACGGGCCACCTGGTGATTCTCGACGCTGCCACCGGGGTGCGTGACGATACACCGGTCAGCGGCCAACTGCTGCGCGTAACACCGCTGGCGGTACATGACGCGGACAACGTCAGCGCCGCCAACATCACCGGCGCGGTCAACGGGCCTGCGGCCTATTACTGGCAAGTCGAGACCCTGCCGGGTTCGGGTGTGTATGAAGACATCACCACTGTCGCTGCCGGCGAGGTTTCGCGGGCCATCGGCACTACCTACCGGGTCACGGACGATGTGGCCGGGCTGAGCATCCGTGTACGTGCGGTGTATCAGGACGCCAAGGGCACACTGGAAATCGTCGATTCGTCGACGAACAGCGCGCCGAGCGCCGGGCCGACCGTGACGGGGCTGCTGGTGCAGAACCAGACGCTCACCGCCAACCCGGCAACCATCGTCGATGCCGACGGCCTCAGCAACCCGCAGTTCACCTTCCAGTGGCAGTCCAACCGGGGTGTCGGCTGGGTCAACATTGTTGGCGCCATCAGCAGCACCTTTGTCCTGACCCAGGCGCAAGTGGGGCAGAACATGCGGGTGGTGGTCAGCTATGTGGATGACTTCGGCGTGCACGAAAGTGTCGCCTCCGACATCCTCGACCCGGTCGCCAACGTCAACGATGCACCGACCGGTGCAGTGTCGATCAGCGACACCACGCCAGACCAGGGCCAGTCGCTGACCGCGCTCACGGGCGGCATCGCCGACCTGGACGGGCTCGGTGCCTTCAGCTTCCAGTGGCAGCAGGGCACTGGCGGCACCTTCAGCAACATTGTCGGCGCCACCGCCGCCACCTTTACCCCAGGCTTTGCCCAGGGCAACCAGCAGTTGCGGGTGATCGTGCGTTACACCGACGGCTTCGGCACCCTGGAGTCGCTGACCTCAGCCGCGACGGCTGCAGTGGTAGTGCCGCCAGGCGTGACACTGGTGGGCACCAACGCGGCCAACACCCTGACCGGCACGGCGGGCAATGACGTGATTTCGGGCTTGGGCGGCAACGACACGCTCAATGGCCTGGGCGGCGCTGACCAGTTGTTCGGCGGGCTTGGCAACGACATCCTCAACGGCGGGGACGACCCTGACGTCCTCAATGGCGACGATGGCAACGATACCCTCAACGGTGGGCTTGGCGCGGATGCCATGAATGGCGGTGCCGGCAACGACAGCTTCGTGGTCGACAACGCCGGTGACACGGTGACAGAGGCGCTGAACGGTGGGACCGACCTGGTGCAGACCAGCCTGGCAACCTACACCCTGGGTGCCAACGTCGAAAACCTGACCTACACCGGCAGCAGCAGCTTTACCGGTACCGGGAACGCGCTGGCCAACACACTTACCGGCGGTGCCGCCAACGACGTGCTCAATGGCGGTGCGGGGGCCGACCGCCTGGTCGGTGGTGTCGGCAACGATACCTATGTGGTCGATAACGCCGGTGATGTCGTGGTCGAGGCCACCGGGGCAGGTACCGATACTGTCCGCACCACGCTCGCCAGCTATACGATGGCCGCCAACGTCGAGCTCCTGACCTTTACCGGGGCGGGTAACTTCACCGGTACCGGTAACGGCTTGGCCAACACCCTCAACGGCGCAGCAGGCAACGACACCCTCAACGGTGACGGTGGCAACGACATCCTCAACGGCAATGCCGGTAACGATACCCTGAACGGCGACGCCGGCAACGACCAGCTGTTCGGCGGGCTTGGGGCCGACAGCCTGAACGGTGGCGGTGGCGACGACAGCCTCGACGGCGGTGACGGCAACGACACGCTGCTGGGTGACAACGGCAACGACACCCTGCTGGGGGGCATTGGTGATGACAGCCTGGACGGCGGCAACGGCAACGACACACTGCAAGGTGGCGATGGCAACGACACGCTGTTTGGTGACGTCGGCACCGACACCTTGATTGGGGGCGCTGGCAACGACTTCCTCAACGGTGCGGCGGGCAACGATACGGTGGTGGGTGGTGCCGGCAACGACACGATGATGGCCACTGACGGCAATGACGTGTTCCAGTTCGCGGCCGGCTTCGGCAACGACCTGATCATCAACTTCGATGCCATTGCGGCCGGTGGCCAGGACCGGCTGGATATCACCGCCCTCAACATCACTGCGGCGACCTTTGCTGCCAGTGTCACCATCGCCGATGTTGGCGCTGATACGCTGGTCCACATTGGCGCTGCCGACGCCATCCGCCTGGTGGGGGTGGCGGATGCGACCACGGTGAATGTAGCGGACTTCATCCTGGCAGGTTGAGAACCTGAGGAACAAGCTGTTGGCTTGAAATACAGGGGCCGCAAAGCGGCCCTTGGCTTACTTGCCGGCTAACCCGCCCGCCATGCCAGCGTAGTATTTCTCATCGAACAGATTGTTCACGTTCAGTGTTGCAGCCCCCGTCAATCTTTCGGTTCACCGCCTCTCAATGCCCCACCAGCTCCCCCAGCAACCGCTGCTTGTACCCCTGCAACACCTGGCTGTCCCGCTGGCGCGGGTGCGGCAGGTCAATGCGCAAGTCCTCGCGAATCCGCCCCGGGTGCGCGTCCATGACGATCACCCGGTCACCCAGGTACAGCGCTTCCTCGATGTCGTGGGTCACCATGATCACCGTGCAGCGCTCCTGCACCCAGATGCGCTGCAGCTCCTGTTGCAGCCGCACACGGGTCAGGGCGTCCAGCGCGCCGAGCGGTTCGTCCAGCAACAGCACCTTGGGCTTGTTCACCAGCGCCCGGGCAATTGCCGCGCGCTGGGCCATGCCGCCGGACAACTGGTGCGGGTAGGCCTGCTCGTAACCACTCAGGCCCACCAGTTCGATGTGCTCGGCCACCAGGCGGTTTTTCTCAACCGCGGGTAGCGCATGGTTTTTCAAGGCCAAGGCAATGTTCTGCTGCAGGGTCATCCACGGGAACAGGCGGTGGTCCTGGAACACGATACCGCGCTCCAGGCCCGGCCCGCGCACGGGTTGCCGGTCGAGCAGGATCTGGCCCTGATAGTCCTGGTCGAGGCCGACAATCAGCCGCAGCAGGGTGGATTTGCCACAGCCGCTGGCGCCGAGAATGCTGACGAATTCGCCCGGGCGGATATCCAGGTCGATGCCTTCGAGCACTGGCACATGCTTGCCCTTGAGCGGGTACGCCTTGTTCAGGCCGCGAATGGTCAGCGCGCCAGTGTTGGCGGTGGTGGGTAATGCGTGGGCGATGGCGTTCATGGTCGGGCCTTTCAATGGTTGGTGCGCCAGCGCAGCAGGCGGCGGGTGAGCAGGGTGCACAGCCAGGACATCAGGTAGCCACTCAGGCCGATGCACAGCACGCAGACCACGATGATCTCCATGCGCGCCGCAGCTTCGGCGTTCATCATCAAGCTGCCAAGGCCGGCCCCGGCAGACAAAAACAGCTCGCTGCCCACCGAGGTTACCCAGGCAAAGGCCAAGGCTTGCAGCACGCCGGCGGCAATGCCTGGCAGTGCGGCGGGCAACAGGATCAGCCAAAGCTGCTGCCAGCGGCCGAGCATCAGCACCCGGGCCGCTTCGCGGTGTTGGCCGGCGACCTGGCGCAGGCTCTCGAAGGTGTTGAGCACCATGGGGTACAACGCCGCCAGGCTGACGATCAGCAGCTTGGCGCCTTCGCCGTTACCCAGCCACAAGGCGATCAGCGGGATCCAGCCCAGCATCGGCACCTGGCGCAAAGCGTGAAAAAGGGGGGCGATCAGGCGGTTCGCGGGCGCAGACAGGGCCATCAACGCACCCAGGCCGATACCGCCGACAATGCCGATGGCAAGGCCGCTGCAGGTACGCAACAGGCTGGCCCACAGGTTGATCAGCAATTCACCGCTGCCCAGCAGTTCGGCCAGTGCTGTGCCCACCTGCGCCAGCGGCACGAAGGCATAGGCCCCGGCAGCCCCTTGGCGCGAGGCATACTCCCAGGCGCCGAGCAGCAACAGCGGCAGTACCAGGCCACGCAAATCAGGTCGTTTCATCACAGCCTCCTCAGTGGCTTTGCCAGGCGGACAGACGTCGTTCCACGCGTCGCAGGGTGAAGTCCAGGCTGAAGCCGATAAGCCCGGTCAGCACAACGCCGACCATCACGACATCGATACGCAACATCTGCCGGCCCATCTCGATCATCTGCCCCAGGCCACTGTCGGCCGCCAGCAGCTCGCACGCCACCAGCACCACCCAGGCGCGGGTCAGGGCCACACGTATGCCGGTGACAATCGCCGGCACCGCAGCGGGCAGGGCGATCCGCCCTACCAGCGTGGGCCAGCGCAAGCGGTATACCGCAGCCACTTCGAAATGGCTGCGCGGGATTGCGCGGATACCCTCGCAGGTGGCCAGTGCCACCGGGAAAAACGCAGTCTTGGCGACGATGACCACCTTGAAGGTCTCATCCACGCCAAACAGCAGCACGAACATCGGGATCAGCGCGATGCTGGGCACTTGGCGCAGGGTATGGAATAGCGGGGCGCAGTAGGCCTCTACGGTTTTCGACAAGGCCAGTGCGGCACCAAAGCCAAGGCCGGCCAGCGCACCGCCGGTAAAGCCAAGTGCCAGCCGCGACAGACTGCCGGTCAGATGCTCCTGTAACTCGCCGGTGTTCAGCAATTCGGCAAGGCTGAGCCAGACCTCTTGGGGCGGGATCAACACGTTTGCGGGAAATAGCCCGGCATTGGCGACCACCGCCCAGAGGCCGAGCAGGGCCAAGGGCGAGAGGAGCCAGGAAAGGGGGGAGAGCGCGCGCATGGCTGGCCTTGGAAATGAAGGGGACGAAGCTCTATCGCAAGAGCTGTGCCAAGGGGCCGGTGCCCTGATTGCGGAGCTGGCAGGAAGCGCTGGTGCTGGAGCAACAACAAGGTGCTGCTATAGCAGCAGCGCTGCAGCAGTTTGACGACGGTCGCCGGGGCGTGCACCTGGCAAAACTGCCAGTTGTAGCAAAGGCCCTGTGCGCTTCAAATGAAGCGCTGTTGCCCCGAGCCCTCGGTCGGGAGTCTGGCGCCGAAAGCTCACCCTCTGGAGAAAGTCATGGATCATTCAACCGCCGAGCTGGTTAGTTGGTTAGCGGAGAAAACACGTCTGCTGGGCTGGGACATGGTGATTTTTATTGATGGAAGCAAGATCAATGCGATGTTAAGGCAAGAGTCGTTCAGGCGCTTCGGTACGGCGAGTGATATGCCATCCATTTCCGGGTATATCAGCAATGGGGCTGACTACCGTTTTGCCTTGTCCAGGTGCAATCTGTCATTGCCGAGACTGGTTTTCGATGTGGCGCTTGCCGGGCACAAGGCGCACATGCCAATGGTAATTGCCGAAGCCAATGCGTATTCGTTGATGAACAAGGGCAATCAGTGGTATGTGCGTCAGCTCGATGTGATGGGCCCCTTGCAAGAAGCCTCGCTGAGCCTGGATATCAACCTGGAGGAATCGGGCGGCAGGGTGGATGAAGATGACACGATAAAACTTGACCTCAGTAAAACTGAAAATTTTTCCATGCCGTGCTACACCGGCGAAACGCGTCTGCTGACCGAGTTTTTCAGGCAGAAGTTTTCAGCGCTGACCGATGAACAGCGTCAGTTTCCGATTGGCCAGTTGGCAAAGCGCAATGTCGAGTTGCATCAACCGGTCTCGTACGGCCTGCGTACCCAGGCCCGGGGAAGGACGCCCACCGATGTGGAAGGTGCTGTAGTGCTGCTTGTCGACATGAAGGATGGGGCCGGCGGAGCCTACCCTGGCGCGGATTACAAGTATGCGATACCCAATGATGGACACTATTCGGCAACCATTCTATTCGATACGGAGCGGCTGTTGCTTGCTCAGTTGGTAAGCGCTTTGGGCAGCGTAATCACGGGTGCTGAGTTTGAATGGCGCCGGCGCGGTGACGAGCCGCCGTCAGTTTCTTGCAAGGCTGGATATATGTCATTGCCGAGGCAAAGGAGGGAAGAGAAAGCGTATATCCGTGCATTTGACAACGACTTGTGGATTGTTAAGGGGCAATTTGAGTTTGATGAAGCCAGAATAGACATGCGCGATGCGTTGTCCGTCAGCAAGGTCGGTGACCAGTGGAAAATAAGCCTGTCTTTACGTGGTAGCCTGACGGTCAGGTGCGATGATCTCAATGACCACAGAGGCATAACACGCGAGGCGCTGGTCAGAGATGGCTACTCCATGGCTGATTTCCACAAGCCTGTGCAGGCAGGGTTCCAGTATGACGCAGAGTTTGTCTACAGTTTTGAACGTCAGTATAAAATACAACTGGTTAGCCAATCGTATGAATTTAACGAGCGCATGGCTTTTCAACCGGTTTTTGGCGCAATAAGGCCTCCCCGCGCAAGTGACACCATGATTCCTGCAGACGATTTGATCGCGCTTGTGCTGAACCCGGCAATCGCCAATCTGACCACCAAGCTCGGGGCGACTCTTAGCAGTCGCTTGCCTATGAATTTTACCTCTTTGCAGGATGTACTGGTAAGCAATCTGAGAAAAAACGTGGTTTTATTGCCGGGCGCATCGAAAATAGCACGCGATGTTCTGAGGTTTAATTTTCATCGCACCCTCATAGCTACAAAACTCGCGGTCCCGCTCGACACAGCTTATTTCGGCAAGGTAAACCCTGCTGCCAACTACTTCACCATCAGCCCGATGGAAACTTTCCTGCTTGCAGATGACACCATCACATTTATGACGGAGCCCGCGTTTGGGGTAGGCCTTGTGTTATGGTCCGTTAAAGCAGTGTCCGGCCTGGCGGAAGGTGTACGCCTTTCCATGGAGAAGGGGGTCTTTACCGCGCCGCCTGCCAGCGATATGACAAAGTCGTACGCGCAAGTGCTAGTCACGGCCACCAGTACTATATTCCCGACAATTCAAAGCAGGGCCTTGATCACCGTGGTTCGCGAAACGCTGCAGGCCAACCCCTCGGTCGTGGTTGCCCAGCCAGGCAGCAAGGTCAACTTCAATGCCTGGGCACTCGGCGACCCCGCTGCATTGGAATGGCAGTACCAGAATAAGGCCGTGGGCAAGGGGCAAACCGTGACGGTCACTTGCCCAGCCGACCCTGGCACGGTTGCCTTTGTCGTCGAAGAAGTCCAGGTGAAAGACCCTGAAAGCCAACACACCAGTACGTGTGTGCTGATCACCGAAATGGCGAAGAAAATGCCCATGGCTGTGAGTGCCAATGTTGACCCTGCAGGTGCAAAGGCGGTGCTGGAGGCGAGGGTCAATGGAAACGTGGTCGCGCCGGACAAGATCAACTGGGACGTGCTCTACGGCCCAGGTGAAGCCCCGGCTGGCGTCTACACACCGGGCATTGGCGATACAGCCTGCTTCGCATTGATCAGCGCAGCCTATGACAGCGGTGACTTCGGCATTTTCGAAGGGTACGCCCTGCTGGCCTTGCCACTTGCCGAGCATCGGGACATCACAAAGGTTCAGTCAGACTAAGCCATTGGCAGATGATGACAACCTGCACGGGGAGGGCTGTTGTGCAGCCCATCGCCGAGCAGGTCGCCATAGGGTCTTCGATCAGAAGTCGTAACTCACGCTGGTGTAGTAGAACGCCCCCTGGGCCCCTTCCGGGCTGGTGATGGAGTACTTGGGCACGCCATACAGCTGTGCACCTTCCAGCTTGTCCGGGTGGCTGTCGAACAGGTTGATCGCGCCCGCCGACAAGGTCAGGCCCAGGTCGAAACGGTACGACACGTCCAGGTCGGTCACCCATTGCGGGCTGAAGGTCTGGTCCAGCGTCGGGTTGGCGGCGTTGCGGTTCTTCCATTCCCCATAACGGCGCTGGGCGACGGTGACGCTCCAGCCGTCGTACAGCCAGTTGGCACTGAGGGTCAGCTTGTCCTCGGGCGTGCCATCCTCGATCAGCCCCTGGGTATTGCGGCCGATGATCTGGTTACCCGGGATGCTGCCCACGTCGTCCAGCCCGGTAATGCGGGTATTGTTGCGCGCGTAGCCGCCATTGAAGTCCACGCGGCCCCAGCGGCCCACATCCAGCTGGTAATGGCCGGCCAGTTCGAAACCGTCGGTGCGCGTGTCGGCGATGTTGGTATAGAACGCCGCGCTTTGGATGTTGGCGTAGGGGGTACCGGCGAATATCGGACCCACCACCGATGCAGGCAACTGGTCGGACAGGGTGATGCGGTTGTCGATGTCGATACGGTAGGCGTCGAGTGTGACCGAGGCGTTGGGCAATGGCCGCCAGACCAGGCCCACGGAGAAGTTGGTCGATTCCTCAGGTTTCAGCGCCTTGCCGCCAAGCAGGGCCGCTTCCGGGCTGTCGGCACGCAGGGTACGCTGCTGCACCTCGACCCAGTTGCCACTGCCTGGGGGCTGTTCCACTACCTGCACACTGAACGAGGACAGCCCGCTCTGCACCAGCGAAGGTGCACGGTAGCCGGTGCTGGCGCTGGCGCGCACGGCAATCTGCGGGGTGAAGTCGTAGCGCAGCGACAGCTTGCCATTGGTGGTATCGCCAAAGTCCGAATAATGCTCGCTGCGCACGGCCACGCCTGCCTGGAGTTTTTCGGTCAGCTGGGCTTCGACATCGAAGTAGGCACCGATCACGCGGCGGTCCAGTGACACGGCATCGACCTGGGTGATGCCCGAGTAGTAGCCAGGGATGCGTCGGCCGGTGATGGGGTCGATCGTATTGAACAGCGGCCCGTTGGACCAGCCGGCGGCGTCCCCTTCGCTGAGGTCGTAGTTTTCCTGGCGCCAGGCCAGCCCGGCGGAAACGGTCAGCGGCTTGAACAGCCAGTCGTTGGCAAAGTCGCGGGTCCAGTCCAGGGTCAGGTTGGTCTGGTCGGCTTCGCGGCGGCCGGTGTAGATGGTCGACGGGCTGGCGGTGCCCCAGCTGGGGTTGATGGCGTCGCGGTCGGTGGAGTCGACGCGGTTATTGCCGTAGTTCAGCGCCAGGTCGAATTTGCCCAGGGCCTGGTCCTCGAAGCGCAGGCCACCGGTGACGGCAAAGTCTTCCAGGCCGTAGCGGGTGACCGGCAGGCGGCCGTCCGGGTAGCGCGCCAGGGCTACGCTGCCGTAGTTGTTGCGCAACGTGGTGGGCGGGTCGAAGAAGTTCTCGGCATCCGTATTCTTGTGCGCATAGGTGGCAAAACCATAGGCGCTCAACCCCTCGCTCAAACCCATTTCGGCGTTGGCGGTGAAGTTGTACTGGTCCGAGACATTGCCCGAACCCCAGCGCCAGTTGCGGTAGCGGTTGTTCTGCTCGCGGGCGCTGTCGATGTTGGTGGAGCCGGGGTAGAACAGGCGGTTGTCGTCGCGGGTATCGCTGGCCGGGTCCTGGCTGCCGGCGTCGAAGGCCAGGGTCAGGAAGCCGTCGTTGGGCAGTGCAAAGCCCTTCCAGCCACTGAGCTTGCGTTGCAGGCCGTCGCCTTTCTTGTAGCCGCCGAAGCGGTAGCCGGCGTTACCACCCTCATCGCGTTCCTTGAGCACGATGTTGATCACCCCCGCAATGGCGTCCGAGCCGTACTGGGCGGCCGCACCGTCGCGCAGGATTTCCACCCGTTCGATGGCCGACAGCGGGATCAGGCTGAGGTCCACGGCTGCCGCGCCACGGGCGTTGACCAGGCCCTGACGGGTGACGTTGGCACTGGTGTGGCGGCGCTTGCCGTTGACCAGCACCAGCACCTGGTCCGAAGCCAGGCCGCGCAGCGAGGCGCCCTGCGCGATGGAACCGGCAAAGGCGCCCTGGGGCGACTGCGGGAAGCTGAACGAGGGTGAGAGCGCGGTGAGTGCTGCGGACAGGTCGCTGGCGCCGGTTTCCTGGAGTTTTTCACCGCTCAGCACATCGACCGGGGCGGCGCTTTGCAGGGCGGTGACGTCGCTGCGGTGGGTGCCGACCACGACCACGGTGTCGAGGCGGTCGGCGGGTTCGGCAGCGAATGCGGGCACGGCAAGGCCGGCGATGGCCAAAGCGATGGCGCTGGCCAAGGGAGTGTGGTGGGGCATGGGGTGTTCCTGCTGAATGATGTATTGGCAGTGCTGGCCCTATCGCCGGCAAGCCAGCTCCCACAGGTCCCCACAAGTTTCAGGCCCTGTGTTGTACCTGTGGGAGCTGGCTTGCCGGCGATAGGCCCGAAAGGGCAACCTAGAACCGGCTGGTAACGCTGAGCCCGACGGTGCGCGGGTCGCCGTAGGTGATCACGTACTGCCCGGCGGTGCCGTTGGGCCGGCCGTGCACCTGGTAGCGGCGGTCGGTGAGGTTGTTGACGAAACCGGTCACGCTCAGCTTGTCGTCGTGGCTGAACCAGCTCAGGCGGGCGTTGGCCAACGTGTAGTGCGGCTGGCTGAGGGTTTCGTCGGCACTGCTCTGGCGGTCGGCCAGGAAGTACTCCTTGTCACGGAAGCTCACGTCGCCCCCTGCCACCAGCTTGCCGCCCACTTCCAAAGGAATGGTGTAGTCGGCTCCAAGCGACACCACGTTGCGCGGCGAGCGCACGAAGCTGTTGCCGCTGTAGTCGCCGGTTACCGCGCCCGTGGTGGGGTTGGTGTTCTTGAAGTCGGTGTATTCGGTGTCGAGGAACGACACCGCCGCGCGCAGGTGCAGGCGCTCGGTCGGCTGGCCTTCGATCTCCAGCTCCGCACCCTTGACCTTGCCCTTGGCGCCGTTGGTCAGTGCGGTGGTGAGCACGCCGTTGTTCACCGTCAGCAGGTTCACCTGGATGTCGGAGTAGTCGTAGTAGAAGAGGTTGGCGTTGACGGTCAGGCGGCGGTCGAACCACTCCGACTTCAGCCCCAGCTCGTAGGCATCCAGCTCTTCCGGGTCGACCGTGGTCAGCTGCGCCAGGCTGGTCGACAGCCCGGTGTTGAAGCCGCCCGAGCGGAAACCGTGGGCGTAGCGGAAGAACACCCGCAGGTTGTCGTTGATGCGGTACTCGGGCGTCAGGTCGTAGGTCCAGGCTTCCCAGGTCTTGTCTTCCTGGCGATTGCCGTTGGTGCCCACGCCACCCAGCGGGACCAGCGGACCGTTGGCGGTGGCGCGGGTCAGTTGCACCAGGTCCAGGTCGATGTCCTTTTTCTCCTGCGTCCAGCGCAGGCCGCCAGTGACGCTGAAGTCGTCGGTGAAGTCGTAGGTCAGGTTGCCAAACAGCGCGTAGCTGTCGGTGCGGTGGTCGAAGCCCATGTCGCGGAACGCCGTGGTGCCCACCTGGTTCGAGCCGGTGCCGTTGGGCGTCGGCCCAGGGGTTACCACCCGCTGTGCCGAGCTGTCGAGGTCTTCGTGGAAGTAGTGCGCACCCAGCAGCCAGTGCAGCGGGCGGTCTTCCGGCGAGGCCAGGCGCAGCTCCTGCGACCATTGGCGGTAGCTGTTGTCGGTGATCGACGCGCCGTTGACCTCGTAGGGGGTGTAGTCGGCGTCGCTGGTGGAGCGGTTGCGGATATAGTCGTAGGCGCTGATCGAGGTCAGCGTGTAGTCGCCCAGGTAGTAGTTGAACGTCAGCGAGGCGCCGTCGTGGTCCAGGCGGTAGTCTTCGTTGACGTTCAGCGAGATGTCGCGGCCATGCGGGCGTTCGTAGCCGACGTTGTAATAGCGGCCCACGGGCAGCGAACCATTGCTGCCGTCGCCCTTGAACTGGCGGCTGTGCACCTTGAGCAGGGCGTCCAGGTCGGGGTTGAGCTGGGCCAGGAACTGCAGGCGGATGGCTTTCTTGTTCACGTCGCCATAGGTGTTGCCGTCGAAGTCGTTGTTCTGGAAGCCGTCACGCTCCTCGGAATACAGCGCCACTCGCCCGGCCAGTTTTTCGTCCACCAGCGCGCCGCCGATGGCGCCGGTGACGATGCGTTCGTTCTTGCTGCCAAAGCCTACGGTGCCATAACCGTCGGTGTCGAAGGTGGGCTTCTTCGAGATCACGTTCACTGCACCGGCAGTGGTGTTCTTGCCATACAGGGTGCCTTGGGGCCCACGCAGGATTTCGATGCGCTCCAGGTCGAACAGCGGCCCGCCGCCGGCGATGGGGGCGTTGAGGTAGACGTCATCGGCGTAGATGCCCACCGGGAAGACCGTAGCCGCGCCGGTGTCGCCGGTGCCCAGGCCGCGGATATACCAACGCGGGCGGCCGTCGCCGTCGGGGTTCTTGGCCGAGGCGTTGGGCACGAAGGTGGTGATGTCGCCCATCGAGCGCACCCCATCGGCGGTAATGCTGGTGCCTTTGATGGCCGACACGGCTACCGGTACTTCCTGCAAGGTCTGTTCGCGGTGCTGTGCGGTGACGGTGACGGTTTCCAGGGCCGGTTCGTTTTTAGTGTCTTCGTTGGCGGCGATGGCCTGGCTGCCGGTGCCGGCCAGCAGCAGCGCCAGGCTGATCTGGCGGGCCAGTGGATTGAGCTGGTGCATGGTGGATCTCCCCGTATGTAAAGCGTTGTTGGGGAGAGCTAGAGCAGGGACTGTGCCATGTTGTTAAGTTATTGAAATATAAAGATTTTATTAGGAATTTGAGGGGGTGTTGCAGATTGGGCAGCAGTGGGGTGCTGGGCGGGTGCTGCTGGGGCAGCAGTGGCGGGGCTCAGATTGTTGGGGCCGCAAAGCGGCCCCAACAGTCTCAAACCGCCAACCGCGAAGTCGAACCGATCACACTCTCCAGCACGCGAAAATCAATCCACTCGCGCACATCGAAACGCCGCGGTATGAACCCCCACCTGAACAGGAACTCGGTAAAGTCCTGCAGCGCCTCGATCGAGCGGCTGTCCAGGGTAGTACGCAGGCGCCGATGCGCATCATCGCCATAGGCCGCCGCCACCCAGTACTCGCTGGTGTTCAGCTCGCGCGCCAGAAAGCGCCGGGTCTCTTCCGGGTTAGCCCAGGCCCACTGCTCGGTGCGTAGCACGGTGTCGACCAGCGTGCGGCTGGCATCGAAGTGGTTTTCCAGCAAGTGCCGGTCCACGGTCAGCGTGCGCGGGGTGCCGTTGTTGCTGCGGATCAGCGGGTCGGGGTGGCTGCCCGTGTCGACCACCACCCTCAGGCCGAACTCGTGGGCCAGGTGCACCGCATGCGCACCCTTGAGGAAGATGGCGTCGATGTCGCCCCGCAGCAGGCCGATGAGCTCATTGTTGCGGCGGCTGAAGCGGCTGGTGTCCAGGCTCACTTCGGCGCCGTACAGGTGCTGCTTGGCATCGTCGCTGTAGGTGCCGCCGTAGGGGTAGTCGACCAATTCCACATCGGCCACCGCCAGGCCTTCGAGTTTCAGGGCGTTTTCCAGCCCGCGCAGGGCCTGGGCGCGGGTGAAGTCGATCTGCACGTTGGCCCACTTGGGTATGCCGAAGCGGCGGTTTTTCAGGTCGCGAATGCTGCGTACGCCGCTTTCTTCGGTGGTGAGGATCAACTGCACCTCATCGCTCCACGACAGCCCCAGCACGCGGGTCTCAACGCCGCTGGCGTAGGCCCAGATTGCCGGGATGTTACCGCCGTGGCGCACCGAGTTCTGCAGGTGATGGTCGTAGTGGGCTTCGCGCACCTCGCGTTCGCTGGACTCGCGCAGCGACTGGATATTGGTGCCAAATGGCGTAAAGGCCTCGGCCAGGCGCCCCGACTGCACGGCGATGCCGAGGCCGGTGGGCACGGGGCTGTGGGTGTACCAGAGCGTTTCCAGGGGCTTGGTCATGGGGTAACGGGTTTCCTGTCCATTTGGAGGGGGGCCAGCAGTTGGTCCAGTGGTTGGCGAGTGATCCAGTCGCGCACCTCGAAGCGCGCCGGGATGAAGCGCCAGCGCTTGAGGAACTCGACAAAGTCCTGCAAGGCATCGATGGCCTGCTCGTCCAGGCGCGTGCTCAGGCGCAGGTGGGCGTCAGCGCCGTAAGCCACTTGCACCCAGTACTCGCTGCTGTTGGTTTCCCGCGCCAGGTAGCGGCGGGTTTCGTCAGGGTGCTGGTGGGCCCAGCGTTCGGCGCGCAGCACTGAGCCGAGCAGGGTGCGCACCACTTGCGGGTGCTGCGCCAGCAGGTGGCTGTCCACCGCCAGGGTGCGTGGCGTGCCGTTGTTGCTGCGGATCAGTGGGTCGGGGTGGCTGCCGGTGTCGATCACCGTGTGCAGGGCAAAGGCGTGGGCCAGTTGCACGGCGCTGGCGCCCTTGAGGAAGATTGCATCGACCTCGCCGCGCAGCAGGCCGGCCAGCTCCAGGTTGCGGCCTTCGCTCTGGGTGCTGGACACCGGTGTGCCGGCCACGTTGCGCACCGGGCGGTCGCTGAAGGTGCCGTCGTAGCGGTAGTTGACCAAGTCCACGTCGCCCACTTGCAACCCTGCGAGCTTAAGGGCGTTTTCCAGCCCACGCAGTGCCTGCGCGCGGGTGAAGTCGATCTGTGCCGAGGCCCAGTCGGGCAGGCCGAAGCGGCGGCCCTTGAGGTCTTTTACGGTGTGGATGCCGCTGTCTGGGCGGGTCAGGATCAACTGCGCCTCATCGGCCCACGACAGGCCGATGACCCGGGTGTCGCGGCCCTGGGCGCGGGCCCAGATGGCCGGAATGCTGCCGCCGTGGCGTACCGAATTGAGCAGGCTATGGTCGAAGTGCGATTCGCGCACTGCCTGCTGGTCGGCTTCACGCAGGGACTGCACCTGGGTGCCGAGGCCGGCCAGGTCTTCCTG
Organism: Pseudomonas putida S13.1.2; assembly: GCF_000498395.2. Lineage (NCBI taxonomy): Bacteria > Pseudomonadati > Pseudomonadota > Gammaproteobacteria > Pseudomonadales > Pseudomonadaceae > Pseudomonas > Pseudomonas putida. The sequence goes on along the minus strand of NZ_CP010979.1, from coordinate 2,647,681 downwards.
CAGCCAGCCTTGCTGCACGGCAATGCCCAGGCCGGTGGGCACCGGACAGCGGGTGTACCACAAGGTATCGAGGGGTTGGCTCATGTTCAGCTCCGGTCGGGTTCAGGCGCTGGCCTGCAAAGGGGTGGTGGTGGCAGCCTGCTGCACCAGCGGCAACACTTCCTGGCCGATGCGCAGGGCCTCTTCCAGGTGCGGGTTGGCGGCGAGGATGAAGGTGCTGAAACCGGCATCGCGGTATTCAGCCAGGCGTTCGGCGATATTTTGATGGCTGCCCACCAGGCCCACGGTGGGGCCGGGCTTGGCCTTGGCGAAGCCGGCCCACAGGTTGCGCGCCAGGATCAGTTCGTCGAAGCCCTGCAAGCCTTGGTGATAGGCCGCCTGGCGTGCACCGCCGACAGAGTCCGAGCCGGTCACGAAGCCCTTGGCACTGGCGCTGGCCTTGCCTTCCAGGCGCTCGAACTGCTGGCGCAGCTCGCGCCAGGCTTGCTCCTCGGTCTCGCGGGCGAACAGGTCGACACGCAGGCCGAAACGCACCGTGCGGCCCTGCTTGTCGGCCAACTCGCGCACGCGTTCGATATGCGGCTTGAGCTTGTCGATCGGCTCGGCCCAGTTCAGGTACACATCGGCGTGCCGCGCAGCCACGTCTAGCGCGGCGTCGGAAAAGCCGGAAAAGTACACGCCTGGTTTGCGTTCGTGTTGCAGGCCCGGCGGCAGGCTGCCGTTTTCGAGGCGGTAGATATCGCCTTCGTAGGAAAAATTGTCCTGTGTCCACAGGCCCTGGATCACGTCGAGGAATTCGCCGGTGCGCTTGTAGCGCAAGTCATGCTCCAGGAAGTCGCCATTGGCCCGTTGGCTGGCCGGGTTGCCGCCGGTGATGATGTTCCAGTCCAGCCGGCCACCGCTGAGGTTTTGCAGGATTGCCGCCTGCTGGGCGGCGTAGGCGGGCAGGGTCCAGGTGGCCTGGAAGGCGATCAGGAAGCGGATGCGCCGGGTTTCGCGGGCCAGCGCGGCGGCGGCTATCCACGGCTCCGGGCCGGTGGGCAGCAACGCGCCTTCGAACCCGGCCAGCTCGGCGGCCTTGGCGACCTGGGCGATGTAGTCGATGTAGGTGAAGCCATCGGCCTGGCCGTCAGGCAGGCGACCGGGGGCGATGTGGCCGGGGCGGTGCGCGGGGTTGCCGCGGTTGTGGCGGTCGGTGGACAGCTGCGGGCCGTCGGTGCCCAAGGGCAGGCGCCAGAAAAAATCGGTGGTCATGGGGGCTCCTGAAGGGGGAGGTGTGCGGATGGGGAGGAAGGTGCAACGGCTGTGCCATGCGTGCTGCATGGCCTGTGGGGCGGGGGTTTGAGGAGCAGACGGGGAGCGGGGTGCTGCTGTGGCAGCAGTGCGGCAGCAATGGATGCTGGGGTAGCAGCATGAACAGGCCCGGCCTCTTCGCGGGTGAACCCGCTCCCACAGGTACCTCACAGGTATTGAATGCTGTGGTGATCCTGTGGGAGCGGGTTTACCCGCGAAGAGGCCGGCAAGTCAGACTCCGATCTCCTCGGTTACAACCTCTCCAGCACTGCGCAGGTACGCGTCGTACAGCGCCGCATACGCCCCACTACGACCGATCAAATCGGCATGCGCCCCTTGCTCCACCACCCGCCCATGCTTCACCACGGCAATCCGGTCGGCATCGCGAATGGTCGCCAGGCGGTGGGCGATGATGATGGCCGTGCGCCCCTGGCACAGCCTGCGCAGCGCGCGCTGGATACGTCGCTCGGTGTGCACGTCCACTGCCGAGGTGGCTTCGTCCAGCACCAACACCGCCGGGTCGGCCAGGTAGGCCCGCACCAGGCACACCAGCTGGCGCTGGCCATGGCTCAGGTGTGCGCCCAGCGGGCCGACTTCGGTGTGGTAGCGCTGCGGCAGGCGCTCCAGCACTTCGTCGGCCCCCAGCTCACGGGCGGCGCTCATCAACTGCGCATCGTCTGCGTGGGGCGCGGCCAGGCGCAGGTTGTCGAGGATGCTGCCACTGAACAGCACGTTGTCCTGCAGCACCACGCCCACGTTGCGCCGCAGGTCGTGCTGGGCCAGCGCACGCAGGTCGATGCCGTCCAGCTTCACGGCGCCGTGCTGCACTTCGTAGAAACGCGTCAGCAACTGCACCAGGGTGCTCTTGCCATGCCCCGAGGGGCCGACGATGGCCAGTACTTCACCGGCGCGAATATGCAGGTCGAGGCCGTCGATCACCGGGCGCGGGCTGTTTGGCGCATAGGCAAAACCAACCGCGTCGAACTCCACCTGGCCGCGCGCCCTGGTCAGGGCGTGTGGCGCTGGCGGGTCAAGCACTTGCGGGCGGGTGTCGAGCAACAGGAAGATGCGCTGGGCTGAAGCGCTGCCGGTGGCGTAGCGCTCGAACAGGTCCGACAGCTCTTGCAGCGGCCCAAGGAACAGGAACACGTAGAACAGGCTCTCGGCCACCTGCCCCACGCTGACCTTGCCCTCGGCCAGGCCATGAGCACCGACCAGCAACAGTACGGCCATGCCGGCGGTGCTGAGCAACGCGGTAAACGGGGCAAACCAGCCGGCGCGCAGGCTGCCGCGGATCAGCGCCTGGTTGAAGTCTTCCAGCAGGCGTCGGTAACGTGCCTGGTTGGTCTGCTCTTGCCCGCATTGCTGAATCAGCCGCACCCCGCTCACACTTTCCACCAAGTGGGCGGTGAAGCGGCTGCGCTGCTCGGCTACCTTGGCCCAGTTGCGCTGCGAAACCCGTTTGAAGCGCCAGGTGGCCACGGCCAACAACGGCACTGTGGCAGCCAGGCTGTAGAAAAAGCTGGGCTCGATACGCCACAGCATTACCGCTGCCAGGCCGCAGCGCAGCAGGGCGCCGAGTAGCTCGGGCGGCCCTTGCACCAGCAATGGCTCCAGCGCATCCACGTCACGGTCGGCACGGGAAATGATGCGCCCGGCGCGGGTCTGGTCGAAGTAGCTCACCGACAGCGCCTGCACATGGGCGAACACGTTCACCCGCAGGGCGTTGAGCACGCCGATCGCCGCGCGCCCGGCGATAAACTGCGATACCCCCGCCAGCAGAAAGCGCCCCAGCCAGCTCGCTGCCAACCCCAGGCCCAGCCACAGCACCAGGCGCTCGTCGAGCAGCCAGTGGTCGGCGCTGGGCACCAGGCCTTTGTCCAGCAGTTCACGCACGAACCACGGGCGCAGGAACACGGTAAATACCAGCAGCAGCTCGATGCCGATCACGGCAAGGATCTGCCCGCGAATGGGCTGCAACAGCGGCAGCAAGCGGTGGAACATGCCCCGGTCCAGCGCCTGGCGGGCCAAGCGCTGCTCGATGTCGATATCGCTGGCGGGGGTGTGCTGCGCATCAGTCATGGTCGATCCCCAGCAAGTCGCGGTAATGGGCGTTGTTCGTGCACAGCTCGGCATGGCTGCCGTTGGCAGTGATGCGGCCGTTTTCCAGCATCAGCACGCGGTCGGCCAGCAGCAGGGTGGAGAGGCGACTGGTGATCAGCAGCAAGGTCGGGCCTTGGCCGCTGGCGCTGTGCAGGCGGCGGATGTTGTGCAGCACCTGGCGTTCGCCCAGGGCATCCAGGGCGCTGGTGGCGTCGTCCAGGCAGAGGATGTCCGGCGCGCCCAGCAGCGCCCGGGCCAGGCACAGGCGCTGGCGCTGGCCGCCGGACAGGGTCACGCCGCGGTCGCCCAACGGGGTGTCCAGGCCGTGGGGCAGGCGTTCCAGCACATCCTCGGCGGCGGCCAGGCGCAATGCTTCACGCAACTGGGCGTCGCTGGCCTGCGGTGCGGCCATGCGCAGGTTGGCGGCCAGGCTGTCGGAGAACAGAAAGCTTTCCTGCGGCAGCACTTGCACGCGGCGGCGCAGGTCGGCCAGGTCGAGGTCGCGCACGTTGTGCCAACCGGCAGTGTCGCTACCGACCTGCACGCTGCCGTGCTGTGCATCGGCCAAACGTGGCAGCAGGCTGGCCAGCAGGCTTTTGCCGGTGCCGGTGGCGCCGACCAACGCCACCACTTCACCGGGCAGCAGGGTTAGCGAGCAGCCCTGCAGGACAGGCCGGCCAGCCTCTGCCGCACTGACCTGCACCTGGTCAAGCTTCAGCCCCAACGGCCCCGCAGGCAGGGTGGCATGGCCGCCGACAATGGCCGGGCGTTCGTCCAGCAGTTGCCAGATGCGTTCGGCGCTGGCGCGGGCATCGGCGAAGGTCTGCATTACCCGGCCTATGCCTTCGATGCGGAACACCAGCGTGGTAGCCACCAGCAGCGAAGTGACCAGCTCGCCGATGCCCAGCGCGCCGGCTGCTACGCGATGGGCGCCGTACACCAGGATCCACACATGCCCCAGCGCCACCACCGCCTGCGGCAGCGGAATGCGCGAACTGGCGTAGACCAGGGCGGCGCGGGCATGGCCGGTGAACACCTCCACCTGCCGGGCGAAGCGGGCAATGCGCTGCTGTTCCAGGCCAAAGGCCTTGATTACCCGCACGCCACCGATGCCTTCCGCCAGGTCCTGGCTGACCTGGTCGTAGGCAGAGGCCACGGCGCGGTCGAGTGTGACCAGGCGATCGGTCTGCACCACGAACAGCCATAGCCCGGCGCCGGTCAGCAGCAGTGGCACCAGCCCCAGCAGCGGGTCGTACCAACTCAGCAGGCCCACCGCGACGATTACCACCAGCGGGGTTTCGATGATCTGCCGCCAGAAGGTGATCAGCGCGTCGCGCACTTTGTCGGCATCGCGGGTGGTGCGGGTGACCAGTTCGCCCATGCCGTGCTGCCAGTGATAGCCCAGGTGCAGGCGCTGCACCTGGCTGAGGATACGTTCACGCAGGCGCGTGAGCAGGGCCTGGCTGAGCACCAGCGACAGCACGGCGGCGGCGTATTGCAGCAGGCCGCGGCCCAGGGCGATGGCCAGCAGCAACCACAACCAGTGCCAGGCCACGCTGGCGTCCAGGTTGCCGTCGGCCAGGCGCAGCACGGCGCGGCCGGCGCTGACATCATCGACCGCATGGCCGATCAGCCACTGTTGCCAGGCCAGGCCGAGGTTGCCGGCGATGTACAAGGCAGTGACCAGAGCAAAGCGCCAAGGCATTTCGCGGTAGATGGCCAATGCCCGAAGAAGCGGGTGGTTCATGTAAATGCTCGATCCGAATGCGACGCCGCCCTTGTAGGAGCGGCCTTGTGTCGCGATAGGGGCGCAAAGCGCCCCCGCCCAAACCCGGCTCAACGGCGGGTAGCACCCTGGCTCTCCTTGGCATTGAGCACCGCCGTGTACTCCCCCGGGTCTGCCCCGTTCAGGTAGTAGTTGCCCACGTTGTGCAGCCGCCAGCGGATCGGGTCGTGGGTGGTGTGCACCCGGGCATTGCGCCAGAAGCGGTCGAGGTTCCACTTGCTCAGCGAAGCGCTGGCCCCCAGCAACGAGAACAGGTCGCTGGAAATCTTCAGCGATGCAGCATCGGAATGCGCACGGGCGGTCGCTACCGACAGGATCAGCTCATCCTGCAACGCCTTGTTCTCCGGGTCGCGCTCGTGTTCGTCGAACACCCGCGCCGCCTCGCGCAGCACCGACTCGGCGCCGCGCAGCGCCACGGCATACTCACCGATCTGGCGAATGACATGCGGCTCGTCACTGGCGCGCTCGACGCCGCTCTCCACCCAGGCCCGGGCATGCTCGCGCAGGTACTCGACAGCGGCCTGCAAGGCGCCAGCGGCGATGCCGGTGTCGATGGCGGCGTGGAGGATCTGCGGGAAGGTCAGGCCAGTGCGCTTCATCGGCCCGCTGCGGCGGGTCAGGTAGCGCTCGTCGAGCACGATGTTGTCGAAGTTCACCGTACCGCTTACCGAGTTCTGCTGGCCGAAGGCTTGCCAGTCATCAATCAGGGTCAGCCCGGGGGTATCGCGGTGCAGCAGCACGCCGACGCCGCCGTCTTCGCTGGCGGCGGTCAGCGAGATCCACTCGGCCAGGTAGGAACCGGTGGAGTAGAACTTGCTGCCGTTGAGTACCCACTGGCCATCGGCGCGGCGCTCGACGCGGGTCTTGAGGGCGAACTTGTTCTTGCCGCCGACTTCGGCCAGGGCGTTGCCGAAGCGCTTGCCAGCGAGCACGTCGGCAATCAGCCGGTCGCGTACTTCATCGGGGTAGCCGGTAAAGATGCCCCGCAGCATCACGTTGTGAATTTGCAGCAACTGGCCGACACCGCCGTCGGCGGTGGAGATCAGGCGCACGGTTTCGACCACGGTCTGCACCGAGGCACCGAGGCCGCCGAACTGGGCGGGCACCGCGATGGCGGTCAGGCCGCTGCTGGACAACAGCTCGGCCTGGCGGTGGGGGAGCTGGCCATTATTGCGCGGGTCGGCGGCCAGTTCGGCGATTTGCGCGGCGACCTGGCGGGCGGTTTCGATGGCTTCGGTTTCGCTGGTGAGGCGGCGGGCAGGGGAAGGTTCTATGGCACTCATGGAGGGGTCTCGAATTGTCTGAAGGGCCAGTGCGCCTGTTTCGCGGGCTTGCCCGCTCCCACAGGGGCGGCACTGCCCTTGAGGGTTGTGCTGGCCCTTGTGGGAGCGGGCATGCCCGCGAATGGCCACACCGCGGTACCAAGCCCTAGAGCAATATCTTTGCCACCCCTCTTCAGGCCCCATGCTGCGCGGCTTGTATAACCTCTTGCTGCCCCAGCAGCAGCCACCCTGCTGATCTGGCAGCACCCCACCCGCAATCCTGCTCCCAGCCAAGCACCCAACGACCTGGCGAAACAACCAATCCCATGTAAATCAAGACCTCCAGCGGTTGGCACGCACACTGCAATGGTGCTTGCACGACGCCCAAGGAGCCACCCCATGACCTTCGCAACCCCCACAGCAAAACGCCTGGCAGACGACCCCTCCGCCCTGGAACGCATCTGGTTCACGCGTTGCCCGGTGCCCACCGCCTCAGGCCTGGCCTACAAGCTCGGCTGGCTTGAGCAAGAGTTCGCCGCCGATGGCTTGCCTGTCTCGACCCTGCAGGAGGCCCGTCAGCTTGGCCATCACCACTACGATCACCAGCTGCCCGGGCTGTTTCGCGAAGGCGGGAATGTGCCGGCGCTGGCAGCACGTGCGGCCGGCTCGCCCAGCCGGCTGATCGGCCTGACCTGGATCGAGGAATGGCAAACCATCCTGGTCCGCCCGGATTCCGGCATCCGCAGCGCCGCAGACTTGCGCGGCAAACGCCTGGCGCTGCCGGCCTGGGGCGACAGCCGGCCAGGCAGCATTGCCCGGGCCATGAGCCTTCACGGTTACAAAGGCGCCCTGGCCTCGGCAGGCCTGCACCTGGATGACGTGCAACTGGTGGAAGTGGCCCTGCTCGACCAGGCCAGTGCCGCCACCCCGGAGCTGGGCTTGCAGCGGCTATGGTCGGGGCTGGAATACCTGGCGCGCGGGGAAGTCGATGCCGTGTACGTGAAAGGCGCGGCGGCGGCCGATGCCGCACGCCGGCTGGGCCTGGTGGTCGGCGTCGACCTCGACCTGCTGCCCGACCCACGCCACCGCATCAACAACGGCACCCCCGGCCGATCACCGTGCATCAGCGCCTGCTCGACAACCATTTCGACCTGGTGGTGCGCTTCCTCGCCCAGACCTTGCGTGCCGCCGAGTGGGCGGCCGGCAACCGCGACGCGCTCAACCGCATTCTCGAAGAAGAAACCCGCGCGGGCAGCCAGGGCGTGGCCGAGGCCTACCGCGGTGACTTCCACACCACGCTGGCGCCGGACCTGTCCGCACAGCGACTGGCCTTCCTCGGCACACAAAAAGACTTCCTGTACCTGCACGGCTTCCTCGAAGCCGATTTCGACATCGCCGACTGGGTCGACCCGCGGCCTCTGCAAGCTGCCCATGAACTGCTGGCCCAACGCCGCGCCTGACCTGACTGGAGATTGAACATGACCGTACTGATCAACGAACGCCCCGTCACTGCCGAACTGCAAGCCTTCATCGACCAGGTAGTGGCCGAAGCCGAAGCGGCCTTCAGCGTATTTCGCGAAACCAACACCATCACCGCCAATGGCACGGTCGGCTTCATCGAGCGTGTGCCGGGTGAGGAGCTGCTGGTGTCGGTGAACTACGGCGGGCCGTGGAACCACCGCAAGCCGCTGCAGGCCACCGTCACCGACTTTGCCGGCAACGTCATTGTCGGCAAGGGCAAAGGCGGCCTTGGGCGTTATACCAAGCTGTTCCAGACCCACCCCGACGTCACCACCGTGTCGCATGTGCACAGCCCGTACCTGGGTGCCTGGGCGCAAACCCACCGCACCTTGCCGTTCCACTACGTGCCGGTGCAGCGTTACCAGCTGGCCCGCGAGCTGCCGGTGTACATCGACCGGCGCCAGGCCGAGGTGGACTTCATCCTCGACAAGATCGCCGAGAACCCGTTCAACCTGGCCATTCTGGAAGCCAACGGCGGCTCCACGGTGTGGGGCAAGCAGGGGCTGCGGGCCACGGCGGAGTTCATCCTGTTGCTGGAGGAGGGGGCGCAGATCCAGTTGCTGGCCGATGCCCTGGGCGGGTCGCGGCCTTACGGGCCGGGGGTGCTGACCCAGCAGTGGAAGATGAGCGGGTTGTACGACCGTGCGACCGAACTGGGCTTGGTGCCAGGCATCGATCGGCGCAACTGATGCGATCGCTGGGGGCGCTTTGCGCCCCTGTCGCGACACCAGGCCGCTCCCACAAGGGCCTGCGTACGCCGACCAATGTGGGAGCGGCCTTGCGTCGCGATAGGGCTGCGCAGCAGCCCCAGGGGCCTGCCCTCAACCACCTCATCTGAAAAGGATCCAGCCCCATGGCAGTAAAAATCCTCTGGTACCTCACCACCCCCGACGGCCCCTATCCCTGGGAGCCCGAAGGCCGCTGGCACACCGATTTCGAACACCTCAAGCAACTGGCCATCGCCGCCGACCGCCTGGGCTACTACGGCTCGCTGCTCGGCTCCAGCCCCAACGAAAGCCTGGCCGTGTCGGCAGCGCTGATCGACGCCACCAAGCGCCTGCGCTTTCTGGTCGCCCAGCACCCGGGCGAGTTGTCGCCAGCGGTGTTGGCCAAATGGGCGCTCACCTTTGACCAGTTCTCCAACGGCCGCCTGCTGTTCAACGTGGTCAACGGCAACGACGCCGGCCTGGCTACCCTGGGCGTGCATTACCCGCACGATGAACGCTACGACTTCAGCCTGGAATACTGGCGCGCCTTTCAAAGCTTCTACGCCGGCGAAACGGCGGGTTACGACGGCCGCTACGTCAAGTTGTCACCCCGTTCGCCAGCCGCAGCCCATCACCCGCTGGGCGGTTGGCACTCACCCAAGCAAAAGCCCGGCATCCCGCTATGGGGCGCTGGTACTTCCGCACCGGGCGTAGCCCATTCGGTGCAGTTGCTGGACGTGTACCTGAGCTTCGCCGACACCCCGCAAAAGCTGGGCGACAAGTTCCGCCGGGTGGCGGCCGAGGCGGCGAAGATCGGCCGTGAGCTGACCTACGGCACCCGCCTGCAAGTGATCGTGCGCGAAACCGAGGAAGAGGCCTGGGCCCATGCAGAGCGCCTGTTGCAGCGCACCTCGCTGGCCACCGCGCGCGCGGCCATCGAACGCCAGTTGCCTGCCGGGCAAACCTTCGACAGCTACGTCAGCGACGACCCGCGCATCCAGCGCAACCTGGACAGCATCCGCGCCGGGCGCCTGCCCACAGCCCGCGAGCTGGAAATCTACCCCAACGTCTGGCTGGGCCCCAGCTTGTTCGGCTTCAACATCCTCGGCCCTGCAGCCGGCACTTACCTGGTCGGCAGCGCCGAACAGGTCGCCGAGCGCATCCGTGAATACGAGGCCCAGGGCACGTCGGCATTCATCCTGTCGGGCTTCCCGCTGATTGATGAGGCGCACCGGGTGGCAGACCTGCTGTTCCCGCTACTGGACCTGGACCATGGCTTCGAGGTGCCGCGCCTGGGCGCGGCCAGCAAGCCTGGCGTGGCGCAACCGGCGTAAGGAGAGGGTGATGAGCGAGCTGTTTTCGCGCCGGGTGTTTCTCGGCAACAGCCTGGCCGTTGGCGGCAGCGTGCTGCTCGGCGGCGGGCTGCTCAGTGGCTGCGACAGCGGCGCGCCGGCAGCCGCCAGTGCGGCGCTGCCGGGCACGCCGGTGCGCGGTGGGCGCTTGCGGGTGGGCATTATCGATGGCGACCAGGCCGGCAACCTTGATGCGCACAAACCGGTGGGCGGTGGCATCATCCGGGGCTGGGCGCTGTACGCCAAGTTCTGGGAATGGAACGCCGACGTCAGCACGCGCCTGGCGCTGGCCGAGTTCGCCGAGCCGAATGCCGATGCCAGCGCCTGGACCATTCGCCTGAAGCCTGGGCTGGAGTTTCACCACGGCAAAAGCATCACCGCCGACGACATGCTGTTCTCGATCCTGCGCCTGACCGACCCGCAGCTGGCCTCGCCATTTGCCGGGCTGGTCGGCGCTATCGATCGGCAGGCCCTGCGCAAGCTGGACGAGCGCACTGTCGAAATACGTTTCAAGCAGGGGCAAAGCTTCTACCCGCTGGATGAAACGCTGATCAGCTTCGGCGGCATCGTCCCCACCGACTACCACCCGGTGACCAACCCGGTCGGTGCCGGGCCGTATCGGCTGAAAAGTTTCATACCTGGCCAGCGCTCGCTCTACACCCGTTTTGAAAACTACTACAAGCCCAACCGCCCCTATGCCGATGAACTGGAAATAATCGAATTCAAGGACCAGGTTTCGCGGGCCGCAGCCCTGCGCGCCGGGCAGATCGATGTGGCCAGTGCTGTGCAGGCTGAGCACAGTGCGTTGCTCAAGGCCGACCCACGGCTGCGCCTGTACGCCTCGCCGAGCACCTCGTTCACCGGCTTCAACCTGAACCTGGCCAAGGCGCCGTTCCAGGATGTGCGGGTGCGCCAGGCGTTCCGCCTGCTGGCCGACCGCCAGGAGTTGGTGGCGCGTGGGCTCAATGGCTTTGGCCGGGTCGCCAACGACCTGTATTCCCCGCAAGACCCCACCTACAACCACGGCATTGCCCAGCGCCCGTACGACCTGGACCAGGCCCGTTCGCTGCTGCGCCAGGCGGGGCAGGATGATTTGCGCGTCGAACTGACCACCACGCCAGGGCCTGGCGTCAACGCCGCGCTGGTGTTTGCCCAGCAGGCCTTGAAGGCCGGGGTGCAGGTGAAGGTCAATCAAGTGGACGGCTCGGTCTTCAACGGCCCGCAACGCGAGCATTGGCAGCTGTCGCCGGGCTCGACCCCGGCGCGCGGCTTTCTTGCCTCGGCGCTGCACAACGATGCGCCGCAGGCCATCTACAACCGCAGCAACTTCCACGACCCGCGCTTTACCGAACTGTTCCAGCAAGCCCTGGCCCAGCCCGACCTGGCGCGGCGCACGGCCTTGGTCCACGAAGCCCAGGCCATCCAGCACGAACGTGGCGGGTTGCTGATCTGGGGCTTTTCCGACGTGCTCGATGCGGCGTCGTCCAAGGTCGGCGGGCTTGCCCCGGAACAGACCACCTTCGCCTCCTGGCGCTTTGACGAACTCTGGTTGAACCCCAATGCCTGATCCTCGACACACGCCCCGCACGCCGGCCTGGCTGGCCTGGTTCATCGGCCGCCTCGGTTACGGGTTGCTCACGGCCTGGGTGATCAGCCTGGTGGTGTTCATCGCCACCCAGGCGCTGCCTTCGGACCCTGCGCGGGTGATTCTCGGCCCGGATGCGCCGCTGGAAAGCATCCTCACCCTGCAACGGCAACTGGGCCTCGACCAGCCGATTCTGGTGCAGTACCTGCGTTGGCTAGGCGCAGCACTACGTGGGGACCTGGGCATTTCACTGGACTCACAGGTGCCGGTGGCGCAGCTGCTGTTCGGCCGGTTGGGCCACACCCTTGCCCTGCTGGTCGGGGTGTTGGCGCTGGTGGTGCCGGTGGCCCTGTTGCTGGGGGTGAGCCTGGCCCTGCGCCGCGACAGCCGTCTGGACCGCTGGGGCCTGTCGGCGTTGATCCTGCTCAAGGCCACGCCGGGCTTTCTGCTGGCGATCGGCCTGGTGCTGTTGTTTTCCATGCCGGGCATGGGCTGGCTGCCGGCGGTGTCGATCCTCGACCCGCAGTTGCCGTTGTGGCGGCAGTGGCCGTCACTGGTGCTACCGGTGCTGGCCCTGAGCCTGACGGCGCTGCCGTACCTCACGCGCATGGTGCGGGCCTCGATGATCGAGGCGCTGGAGTCCGAGTATGTGATTGCCGCGCGCCTGCGTGGTATCCCCGAACGGCGCATCGTCTGGCGGCACACCTTGCCCAATGCCTTGACCCCCGCGATCCAGGGCGTGGCCCTGACCCTGCGAACGTTGGTTGGCGGTGCGCTGCTGGCCGAGGTGATCTTCAGTTACCCGGGTATCGGCACTGCGTTGAACGCGGCGATCCAGATGCGCGACCTGCCGATGATCCAGGGCGTGGTGTTGGTCATCACCCTGGCGGTGGTGCTGATCAACCTGTTGGCCGACCTGCTGACGGTATTGCTCACCCCCAAGCTGCGCACGGCGCGCCGGGTGCGGATGATCCGCCGTATACGGCGCGGCATTCGCCCCTGGTGGCGACGTGCACGCAGCACCCCTGCCCAGGAGGCGACCCATGATTGAATCCCGTTGGCTGGCCGACCCCCAGGTGCGGCGTGGCGCTGTGATCACCTTGCTGGTGGCGCTGCTGGCCGCTTTCGGCCCCTGGCTGGCACCTTATGCGCCGACGGCGATGGTCGGGCCGGTGTACGGCCCCCCGGCTGCGGGGGCACCGCTGGGGCACGATTTTCTGGGCCACGACCTGCTCTCGCGGTTGCTCAGCGGCGGCCTGTCGGTGCTATGGATGTCGGTGGCAGCAGCCACGCTCGCATTGCTGGTTGGCGGCAGCCTGGGCCTGTTGGCCGGGTTCTCGCGCAGGCGGCTGGACCAGGCGATCAGCTGGGCGGCCGACGTCTCGCTGGCGTTCCCGGACCTGATCCTGGTGCTGCTGATCGTGTCCATGCTCGGCCGAGCACCTTGGCTGATCGTGCTGACCGTGGCCATCGCCTTTACCCCGGGGGTTGTCCGCCTGGCCCGTGGCAGTGCCGTGGCGGTGGCCGGGCAGGAGTACGTGGAGGCGGCGCAGATGATGGGGTACCCGCGGTGGCGCATCCTCTTTCATGAAATCCTGCCGAACATCCTCACGCCGCTGTTGGTGCACTTCGGCAACATGCTGACCTGGGCGGTGGGCATGCTGTCCGGCTTGAGTTTTCTGGGCTACGGGGTGGCACCGCCGGCGGCGGACTGGGGTTTGATGATCAACGAAAACCAGGCCGGCCTGCTGGTGCAGCCCTGGGCCGTGCTGGCACCTGCATTGCTGATCGGGGTGTTTGCCTACGGCACCAACATCTTTGCCGAAGGGATTGGCCGGGCCAGTGCCCGGATTGGGGAGAAGCAGCCATGAGCGCGCTGTTGAATGTGGCCAGTGAAGTGTTGCAGGTCAGCGACCTGCGGGTAGAGCTGGCCGGGCAGGTCGATGTGCTGGCCGAGGTGTCCTTCAGCGTTGCGGCAGGCGAAATTGTCGGCCTGGTGGGTGAGTCCGGCTCGGGCAAGACCACCTTGGCCACGGCGTTGCTGCGCCATGCCCGGCAGGGCGCGCGCATTGTGGGCGGGCAAGTGGTGGTGGCCGGGCAGTCGCTGCTCGAGCTCGAAGGCGAGGCCTTGCGCCTGGCCCGTGGCGGGCTGGTCGGCTACGTAGCCCAGGACCCGGCCACGGCGCTGAACCCGGCGTTGCGCCTGGGGGCCTTGCTGGGTGAAACCCTGTTGGCGCACCAGCCTGCGCTGTCGCGTGCGGCTGTGCGCCAGCGCATCGGCGAAACCCTGCTGGCTGTGGGCCTGCCCGATGACGACGGTTTCCTGCGGCGGTTTGCGCATCAACTGTCTGGCGGGCAGCAACAGCGGGTGATGCTGGCGTTGGCGTTTGTCTTGCGGCCCCGGCTGATCGTACTGGACGAGCCCACCACCGCACTGGACGTTACCACTCAGGCGCATGTGCTGCAGACCCTCAAGCGTCTGTGCCGTGACCAAGGAGTGGCGGCGCTGTACGTCACCCATGACCTGGCGGTGGTGCGTGACTTGGTCGACCGGGTGATGGTGATGTACGCCGGGCGGCTGGTGGAAGTGGCCGGGCGTGAGGCGTTGTTCCGCGCGCCGTCGCATCCCTACACCCGCGCTTTGCTCGCGGCCATTCCCGACATTGCCCGGCGCCAGCCGTTGCAGGCGATTGCCGGGCATGCACCGGCACCGGGGCAGCGCCCGGATGGTTGTGCGTTTGCGCCGCGTTGCGGCAGGCGTCGTGCAGAGTGTTCAGTGATCGAGCCGTCGTTGCTGGCGCATGACGGCGGGCATCGGGTGGCTTGCCTGGTGCCGCACCGAGAGCCGCTGCCCATTGGTGAGGTGGCTGCCGAGGCCGCTGCTGCGCCGGGTGAAGCGGTGTTGCTGGAGGTCAGCGGGCTGGATGTCGCTTACGATCGCCAGGTGCTGTTCGATGTTTCCCTGCGGGTGGGCCAAGGGGAGTGCCTGGCGCTGGTGGGCGAGTCGGGTTCGGGTAAGACCAGCCTGGCCAGGGCCATTGCCGGGCTGGGCGAAAACGTTCAGGGGCAACTCAGCTACGCTGGCGAGCCTTTGGCCTTTGCCGCGCGCGAACGTGATGCCCGGCTGCGTCACCAGATCCAGTATGTGTTCCAGAACCCCTATCGGGCGTTGAACCCGAGGCAGACGATCGGGCAAACGCTCAGCGCGCCGTTGGCGCACTTTTTCGGGGTACGCGGTGGTGAAGCGCGTCAGCGGGTCGAGGCCGTGCTGGAGCGGGTGTCGCTGCCGGCGCGTGTGGCCGGTTTGTATCCGCATAGCTTGTCCGGTGGTGAGCGCCAGCGCGTGGCGATTGCCCGGGCGTTGATCTGCGAGCCGAAGTTGCTGGTGTGTGACGAGATCACCTCGGCGCTGGATGTGTCGGTGCAGGCGTCGATACTGGCCTTGCTGCAGCGCCTGCAGGGGGAGGGGCTGACCTTGTTGTTCGTCACCCATGACCTTGGGGTGGTGCGGGCGATTGCCGACCGTGTGCTGGTGTTGCGCCAGGGGCGGGTGGTGGAGCAGGGTATTGCCGATCAGGTGCTGGGGCGGCCGGTTGATGCTTATACCCGCACGCTGGTGGAGCATTCGCCCAGCCTTTCGACAGGCTGATTTCCTGCGTGTCGTGCTTTCTGTAGGAGCGGCCTTGTGTCGCGAAAGGGCTGCGTAGCAGCCCCAGGATTTCAGCGTCAACTGTTGGATTGCCGGGGCCGCTTTGCGGCCCTTTCGCGACACAAGGCCGCTCCTACAGTGATTGCGTGCACATGCTGCGTATTCACCCCACAAACCGGGCCTGGCGCCGCCGCACCTCCTCGCGCACCGCCGGAATCACCCAGCGCCCGTAGTCCACCGTGTCATACAGCGGGTCATAGCCCCGGTTGAGAAAGGTGGTCACCCCAAGGTCGACATAATCGAGCAGCGCCTGGGCCACGGTCTCCGGCGTGCCCACCAGCGCGGTGGTATCGCCATAGGCACCCACCGCAGTCGCGGTCGGCATCCACAACGCCCGATCATGTCGGTCGGCACGGGCGGCGGCGGCCAGCAGGCGTTCGGAACCGGTGCCCTTGATGCGTTTCTGCCAAGGGCTGTCGGCCGCAAACTGTGGGTTGGCCTTGATCTGCGCGAGGATCTGTTCGGCACGCTGCCAGGCCTGTTCCTCGGTGGCACCCAGGATCAGCCGTACCGATAGGCTGACCCTTGGCGCCGCCACGCCTGCGGCGTTGGCGGCAGCCTTGAGTTTGCCGATCTGCTCGGCCACGCCGCTCAGCGGCTCACCCCACAGGGCATACAAATCCGCATGTTTGACGGCGATCTGGTAGGCGATGTCGGACGAGCCTCCGAAGGAAATCGGGATATGCGGCTGCTGCAGCGGCTTCACCGGGGAAAAGGCACCCTTGATATTGAAGTAGCGGCCCTCGAAGTCGAACGGCTCCTCCGCCGTCCAGGTGCGACGGACAATCTCCAGGTATTCGTCGGCACGCCGGTAGCGCTCGGTCTTGTCCAGCAGCGTGTCCCCCTCCTGCGGCTCGGCGGTGATACCGGTGATTGCATGCAGGCGGATGCGCCCGCCGCCGGTGGTGTGGTCGAGCGTGGCGAATGCCCGTGCGGCCACCGTCGGCGCGGTCAGGGCCGGGCGGTGGGCGATCATGAAACCCAGGCGCTCGGTGTGCGCGGCAGCATAGGCGGCTATCTGCAGGCTGTCGGCGCTACCAGGGCCGCTGGCGATCAGCACCCGGTCGAACCCGGCATGCTCATGGGCGCGGGCGTGGTGACGGATGAATGGCAGGTCGAAGTCGGGTGTGCGTACGCCACGGGTCTCGGACCACTGGCGGGGGAAGATCATGCCGACAAATTCAATGGACATGGCGAAGGCCTTTCAGGTTGAGGAGGAATCAGAATTGGTAATCGACCTGGGCCAGCAGCGTGCGGCCCGGCATCGGTTGCAAGAAGGTGTTGGTGGAGCCAGCCAGGCCACTGACGAAATTCAGCTCGTCGGTAACGTTGAGCATGCGCACCGTCACGCCCCATTGCGGCTGGCGGTAGTACACGGCAAGGTCGAGGTTGTATTCGTCCGGCACTTTCACCGTCTTGCTCAGGTTCAGGTACCAGCTGCTGGTCCACCAGCCGGAAAGCTCGACGCCAAACCCTGAGTCGAAGCGGTAGTCGACATACCCGCCGGCGTTGTATTCGGGGATCTGCACCGCATCGAACTTGCCGGACGGGCGCTGGTTGAGGCTGTTGTTGTCGCCGAACACGGTGCCGTTGTCGGGGATAAAGCCGGCCGAGGCAAACCCGGCCTGGCTGGTGAACTCGTTGTAGGCGCTGATGCGGCTGAGGTTGAGGCCGCCGCGCAGGTGCTGGTCCTGGTAGCGCAGGGTCGCTTCCCAGCCTTTGACGATCAGCCGGGCGATGTTGTTGTTGCTGTCCGGCGACTGGTCGCGCGCCTGTTTGTAGGCAGCCAGGGTGAAGAACAGCTGGTCGGGCACAGCCTCCACTTTCAACCCGACCTCATGCAACACGCTCAGGCTCTCGAAGGCCAGCGGGTTGAGCTGGTTGGCCCCCGTGCCGCTGCCCCAGCCCAGGCCGTTGGTGAAGAAACCGGTATTCACCGCCAGCGAGCGGTCGAAGGTGTAATACAGCGTGCTGTTTTCGGTGGGTTTGAAATAGGGGCTGACCTGCACCGAGAACAGCCGGTAGTTGTCCGAGTCCTTGCGCGGGTTGCCGCCGGGCAGCACGAAGGGGTTTTCGATACGTGCGTCGATCCAGCTGCGGCTGGCGCCCACGTTCAGGCCCACGCGCTCGCCCAGGCGCAGGTTGTGCTGGCTGAACAGGGTCTTGGTGGTCCAGGTGCTGTCGGCGGTGTAGGGCGCTACCGATTCGGCATACAGGCCATGCCCGGCCGGGTACATGGCGGGCAGGTTGAGCCAGCCGTAGTAGTTGGAAAATTGCGGCACGCCGGGTTGGCCGATCCAGGCAGCGTTGCCACCGGCGGGGTTGCGGCCGCTCAGGCCGAGCAGGTCGCCGGGGTTCTTCAAGGTGGGGTCGAGGGTCAGGTCATAGGCGTTGATGGTGCTGCCGAAACTGTTGTTGGCGGCGATCGACTCGTTGCGCTCGCGGCGATAGATCAGCCCGGTGTTGCTGTCATCGACCAGGGTCAGGTCGCCCAGCTGAAATTGGCCACGGGCGCGGAACTCGAAGCGGTTGTCGAAGATGTCGTCCTTGCCCTGCACCTGAAACGCCCCGACGGCATCGGTGGTGTCGGTGGAGTGCTGGTAGAAGGTGCTGTTGGCCAGGGTGATCGAGGGGGTCAGGTCACCTTCGACGCGCAGTTGGGTCGTAACGCGCCGCGAGCGGTTTTCATCCTGCGCGCGCTGGCCCGTCTGTGACGACAGCGAGGCCAGGCCGTTGCCCGCCAGCGACGGGTCATAGACCCAGCCACGCAGGCTGCCGGGGTTGGCCTGGGTGTTGGGCGACGCGCCCTGGAAGCTGCCGTTGACCACCTGGTACTGGCCCTGGGCATTGCGCTGGCGCTGCACCCAGCCAAGTACCTGGGCATCGGAGGCGCCGGAGGACAGCACGGGCGACCACAGGGTATTGCCGTTCTGGATGACCGGTGTGGCGCGGCCGGCGTAGTACTTGCCGTGGTCGACCAGGTCCTGGGTGGCGCGGTTCCAGCCGTGGGTGATGTTGTAGTCGTAGTAGTCATCGTAGGCGGCGTTCCAGTCGACCCGAAGGTTGTCGTTGCGCCAGGCGAGGGCACCGTAGAAGGCATCGAAGTTGTTCTCGATGTTGTCGTAGAAGTCTTCCTGGCGCTGGCGGGTGATGCTCACCCGGTAGGCCAGGTTGTCCGTCAGCGGGCCGGTGTTGTCGATGCTGAACTTGGTGGCATCGCGTGATTCGCCATCGGGGATCCAGCTGCCGATTTCGCCGCTGAGCTTGGTGCGGAAACGGTTGAAGTCAGGCTTCTTGCTCAGGTAGTTGACGTAGCCGCCACTGCCGCTGACCGAACCGTAGGTCACTGACGACGGCCCGGCGACGATGTCGGCGCCTTCGTAGGCATTGAAGTTGGCCGGGTGGCGCACCCCGTAGGCGCGCTGGCCATCCTGGAACACCTCGGTATTCTGCCCGCGCATCTGCGGGGCGATGCCGGCGTTCTGGCCACCGCCGCGGGTGATGCCGGGGGCGTACTTGACCAGGTCGTCGGAGCTGCGGATCGGGTCGTTGGCCAGTTGTTCGGCGTTTATCTGGGTGACCGAGCGCGGGGTGTCCAGCACCTTGGCTTCCAGGCCGCCGTAGATCGAGGCGGGCGGTCGGGTGGGCAGGGCATCGTCGTCAGTCTGTTCGGCCTGCACGGTGACGGTTTGCAGTTGGGTGTCTTCGGCGTGGGCCAGCGGCGCGCTGGCGGCCAGAATGGCCAGCGCCAGTGCGCTGGGCTGGAATTTGGGGTGCAGCAAGGTAACGCGGGGCATTGGCTGGGCCTCGTTCAATAGCAGGAATGTGGGAGAAGCGAGGGCGCAGCCGCGCCTGCGGTTGGGTGGGTATCTCTCAAGCCTGTCAGGAGGTTCTGCGGGAGCGGGCTTGGGGCGGATCAGGTTTTCAGCCACAGGCTCTCGAACCGCCATGTACTGAACAGCGACTGCTCCGCCTGTGCGCCACCCACGCGTGTGCTGACACTGTCGAGCAGGTCGGCAAAGCCCCATATCAGCATGCCGCCGCGCTCGTACTGAATGCGTTGCGCGCGGTGCACCAGCGCCTTGCGTTGCTCCAGGTCCGGCTGAGCCATGGCAGCGAGGAAGGCCTCGCTGAATTCGCGGTCGTGGAAGTGGGTCTTGTTGGCTACTGCGAACGGCGCGTCGGTGTGGATGGCACTGGCCAGGAACGGCGCACCAATGCTGCCCCCTGTACTTAATGTCCAGTCGTCGCGCTGCGGGCCCTGGAAGGTGGCCAGGTCGACCTGGCGCACGTTGAGGGTGACGCCGATACGTCGGGCCTGCTCGGCCAAGACCAGGGCCGAAGCCAGCCCCGGCCCTGGTGTGGTCACCAGGTCCACCTGCAGCTGTTCATGGCCAGCTTCGCGCAGCAACTGCGCTGCCCGCTGCGGGTCGTAGGGGCGCGGGCCGATGCTGTGGTCGAAGGTGGGGTCGAACGGTGCATACAGGTCGTTGGCCACCCGGCCCTGGCCATTCAGCGCACGGCGCACCAGTTCCTCGCGGTCGGCCAGCAGGCGGAATGCCTCCCGCACGCGCGGGTCGTCGAACGGCGCCTTGGCGGTGTTCATGTCGAACGACAGCCAGTTGCCGCTCACCGACTTCAGCAGCCGCAGCCGTGGGTCGGCCTGCAGTACCTGCAAATGCTCGGTGGACATGACGTTGGCCATGTCGATCTGCCCCGCACGCAACGCCGCCAGCCGGCCGGTCTGGTCCTTGAAGTCGATGATCTCCAGTTCATCGGCGTAGGGCTTGCCAGGCTTGTAGTAGTTGTCGAAGCGGGTGAACAGCGAGCGCTGGCCCGGGGTGAAGCTTTTCAGTTTGTACGGCCCGGCGCCGACCGGGTTGGTGACCGGGTGGTAGTCCACCGGTACGATGCCGCCGAAGTTGACCCAGGTTTCCGCCAGTGGCAGGTAACTGCGCCCCTCGCGAAAGCCCAGGCGCACGGTGCGGTCATCCAGCTTGATCAGGTTGTCGCGGTCCACCCAGTGCAGCAGCGCCGCATAGGGCGAGGCCAACTGCGGGTCGGTGAGGCGGCGGATGGAAAAGATCAGGTCATCGGCGTCGATGGTCTTGCCGTGGTGGAATTCCAGCCCCGGTTTCAGCCGCAAGGTCCAGCTGCTGGCATCGGCATTGGGCTCGGCGAACTCGGCCAGGGCCAGGCGCGGCTGCATTTGCTCGTCCCATTCCCACAGTTTGCTGTACAGCGCAAAGCCACGCACGATGCCGCTGCCAATGGGCTTATGGGCGTCGAGGTTGCCGCTCTGGTTGCCGTCGATGATGCCCAGGCGCAGGCGCCCGCCATGGCGGGGCTGGTCGGCTGCAGCATGGGTCGGGCTGTCGGCCTGGCCGCAGCCGGCCAGCAGCCCGCCCGCCAGCACGCCGGCGTGGCCGAGGAAGCCGCGCCGGCTCAGTGGGTAACCGTCCCTGGCCATGGCGTCAGGCCCCGTTGCTGGCGTGCAGTTGCACGGGTTCGGCTAGCGGGCGGGCAAGGGCTGCGCGCTGTGCACGGAAGTGCGGCAGGATGTGCTCGCCAATGCGATAGGCCTCTTCCAGGTGCGGGTAGCCGGCGAGGAAAAACAGATCGACACCGATGCCGTGATACTCGCGGATACGCGCCACCACGTTGGTGTAGCTGCCCACCAGTGCGCAGCCCGGCGGGATGCCGATGTAGCCAAAACCGGTCCACACATTGGGGTGGATGAAGAAGTCGTCGAAGGCCTGCTGCTCGTCCTGGTCGCTGTAGCCGTGCTCGTAGCTCAGCTTGCGCGCGGTGCGCAGGCCAGCGTGGGCGGCGCGGGCCTTGACCGTGCCTTTGGCCACGCCTTCGTCGAAGAAGCGCTTGGCCTCGGCCAGTGCGGCTGCTTCGGTGTCGCGGGCGATCACGTCGATGGACAGGCCAAAGCGGATGTCGGTACGGCCCCACTTCAGCGCCCGGGCGCGGATGTCGGCGATCAGCGCGGCAATTTCGTCAGGGTGCTCGGCGCGCATCAGGTAGAAGTCGGCGTGCTTGGCGGCGAACTCCCGCGCTGCCACCGACGAGCCAGCGGTGCAGATCAGCGGCAACTCGGCTTTTTTCAGCGGGCCGCGCAGGCCACCGCCCTCGGCGCGGTAGTAGGTGCCTGCGTAGTGGAACTGCTCGTTGTGCCAATAGCCGCGCACCACGTCCATGAATTCGGTGGCACGGGCGTAGCGCTGGTCATGGTCTTCAAAGTCGCCGACCTGGCGCTGGATGGCATCGGAGCCGCCGTTGATGATGTTCCACACCAGTCGGTTGCCGGTGGCGCGCTGGTAGGTCGCGGCCTGTTGCACGGCCACCCACGGGGTGTAGTGATAGGGCTGGAACGCGGTGACGAATTTCAGCGTGCGGGTTTCCCGGGCCAACAGCGAGCACACCGTCCATGGCTCTTCGCCGGTGGGGGCGTTGACCATCAGCGCGCCGCCAAAGCCGTTTATTTCAGCGGCGCGGGCGATTTGGCCGAGGTAGTCGATATAGGTGAAATGGTCTCCTACGACAAACCCCGATACCGCACCGGTGCTGGCCTCGCCCGCATGCCAGTCGCCACGGTTGCGTGGGTCGCCGGGGAGGAATTGGGTTTCGCCATGCAAGGGCAGGCGGGTGAAGAATTCGATGCTCATGGGCTGGCCTCCTTACTGGACGCTTGGGCTGCAATTGGGGGTAACCGGCTGGCCGCTGATGACCTGGCGGGCGAAGGGAATCGAGTCCTTCAGCGAGGCATTCACCGTTTCGCTGTGGCCCAGGCCCTTGTACAGGTGGCCCTGCACCACCGAGCCGGCCTTGCAGGCGTCCTGCATCAGCGCCACCTGGGTAGCGGCGGCGGGGGTCTTGTCCTCGGCGCCGGTGCCGATGAAGATCGGCTGGGCCAGTTTCAGGGTCGGGTACGACACCTGCGCCAGCCATGGCTTGAGCTGGTCGCCCTTATAGTCTTTCTTGGCGTTGGCCGGGGTCAGGCCTGTGCCCACCACGTCGCTGACCAAGGCTGACAGGCAGCTGGTGCGCGCTTGTTCGAACAGCGGCAAGGCCTTGTCGGTGTAGAATTCGCGCGGGTCGATGCTCGGGTCGTACTGCTGCGCCGCCAGCAGGGTGTAGAAGCCATAGGCCAGGGCCGGGTCGACCTTGTCCTGGTCCTGTTCACCGACATTCTTCGAGCCCACGGTGTAGATCACCCCCGTGCCGATACTGCCCTTGACGCCCAGCTTGGGCGCATAGGTCGCCGCATAGGCACCCGCGGCAAAGGCCCCCGCGCCACCTTGCGACTGGCCTATGATCAGCACTTTGTCTGCCAGCCCCGGCACGCCAGCTACCACAGCCTTGGCAGCATCGAGAATGCCGTAGGCGGCCATGCGGTTGTTCAGCAGCGGGTGGCCGCCCGGCACACCGAGGCCCTGGTAGTCGGTGGCGACGATGGCGTAGCCCTCCTCGAGCCAGCGGTTGAGGTATTGCACGTCGCGGTAGCTACGCCCAGCCCAGGACGGCGCGCAGATATCCGCCACGCCGACTGTGCCATGGCCCCAGCTGGCGACCGGCCAGCCGCCTGCCGGGGCCTTGCCTTTGGGGATGAACAGTGCGCCGGAAACCACGACGGGGGTCTTGCCGTCGATGCCATCCAGCGAGGTGTAGAGAATGCGCTGGGCGCTTGCTGCATTGGGCAGGCTGAGCGCCTGGTCCAACGGTTCGCTGCGCAGCAGTTTCCCAGGCGTGGCGGGGATGACCTTGCTCCAGGTGTAGAAGGCCGACACACGGCCATCGCCCTGTTGCGGGTCAGGTTTGGGCGCGTAGGTTTCAGCGGCCATGGCACCGATGGACAGGGCCAGGGCGCTGAGGCCGAAGATGAGCGAAGCAGGCAGTTTCATGGGTAAGGCTCTCAAGGTTGTTGGCTGATCTGGGCGTCGAGGGACGGCCAGTAGTGGGTCAGTTGCAGGTCGATCAGCGCCTGGCGGGTAAAGCCTGTGGCCAGGTCGCTGGTGATGTCGTAGGGCGTGCGGATCAGCCGGTTGGCCAGGGCGTACTGGCCCAGGGCGTCGTAGTGGGCCTTGAGCTGGGCATCGCTTTTCGGCGCCCAGCGCGCCTTCCACGCGACCGGGTCGTCCTGGTCGTCTCGGCGCAGCACGCTTTCGCTCACACCGGCGCGCGAAGACAGCCCGTAGTAGGCGTCGCGGTTCTGTTCCTGGGAGATCCACCAGGCCGCGCGCACCCAGGCGGTGGCCACCAGTTGCGTCAGGTCGGCGTGCTGCTGCACGAAGCGGTCAGTGCCCCACAGGTCCGAGACCAGCCGCCAGTCGTTGGCGCCTTGCTTGGTCGACCAAAGGATGCGCGCGACGCCTTTGTCTTCCAGGGCGTAGGCTTCGTTGAGCAGCACGGCGGCGTCGACCTTGCCGGCGGACACTGCAGCGGCGCCCACCTGTGGGTTGAGGTTGGCGATCTTGAAGTCACTGAGTGCCAGGCCCTGGCTTTGCAGGAAGTTGCTGAAGGCGAACTCCCATGGGCGGCCGCGGTGCAAGGCCAGGCGCTTGCCCTTGAGGTCCTGGATGCTGCGCACCGTCGAGTCGCTCGGTACTACCAGGTAGATGTTGTTGCCGCTGCCACCCGGTACCACCAGCTTGCCCGGCACCTGGCCGGCACCGGCGATGACCGAAGGCAGGTCGCCGCGGACGGCAAAGTCCAGGCTGTCGTTGCTGAAGCCTTCGTTGATCTGCGGCCCGGCGCCGGCATGGGGCAGGGCGGTCCATTGCAGTTTCACGCCGCGGGCGGCCAGTTGCTGTTCCAGCCAGCCTTCTTCAATCACCCGCCCGGGGATGCCGCCGAACACCGGCGCACCGCCCTGGGTGAAGGCGACGATGGCGATGCGCACCGCCGCCGGTGGCTCGGCTGCCAGCGCAGCCAGGCTGAAGAACAGGCCGCCCAGCAGGGCGAGGGCATTACGCCAGGGATTGTTCATGTGCAGCTCCAGGCAAAGGTTCTACAGGCCAAGAGCGAAATGCATGCCAGCATGCCATGAAGGGGCTACAGCCCTTTATTTACAGGGGCTCCTGCCAAGGGGAAGTGGGTATGGAATTAAAGGCCTGCTGGTCGACGGGCAGGCGAGTGCTGCCGGGTTGCTGCTGTAGCAGCAATTGGTTGCTGGAAATTTGAATATTTCCAATTCGAATATCTAAATATTAATTAATAATTTTTTGATCTAATTTGTTTCATGCACTATGGGCCTGCGCGTCAACTGCCAGGAATGCCCCTATGTCGCTGATCACCCACCCCAATGCCCGCGAGCTGACCAAGTCGGTACGTGCCACCGTGCTCGTGTTCAAGGACCCGCGCTCCCAGGAGCTGCTCAGCCGCATCGAGCGCCTGGCGCCCAGCGAGGCCAATACCCTGATCATCGGCGAAACCGGCACCGGCAAGGAGCTGGTCGCCCGTCATATCCACCACCTCAGCCGCCGTGGGCGTGAGCCATTCGTGGCGGTGAACTGCGGTGCTTTTGCCGAAACCCTGGTGGAGAGCGAGCTGTTCGGCCACGAGAAAGGCGCGTTTACAGGCGCCACCAGCAACAAGGCCGGCTGGTTCGAAGCGGCCAATGGCGGCACATTGTTCCTGGATGAAATCGGCGACCTGCCGCTGAACATGCAGGTGAAGTTGCTGCGGGTGCTGCAGGAGCGTGAAGTGGTGCGCCTGGGCTCACGCACGCCAATCCCGATCAACGTGCGGCTGGTGGCGGCGACCAACGTCAACCTGGCCGATGCGGTGGTGGCGGGGCATTTTCGTGAAGACCTGTTCTACCGCCTGCATGTGGCGACGATTCGCTTGCCGCCGCTGCGCGAGCGGCCGGGGGACATCCTGCCGCTGGCGGAATTTTTCATCGAAGAGCATTGCCGACGCCTGGGTTACGAGCCTGCCTCGTTGAGCCCGGATGCCGAGCGCAAATTGCTGGCGCATAGTTGGCCGGGCAACATCCGCGAGCTGGAAAACGCCATTCACCATGCGTTGCTGGTCTGCCGGTATCAGGTGGTGGCACCGGCGGATCTGCACTTGGTCGATATGCGGCCACAGGTGGCGGCGCCTGCGGCCCATGCGTATTTGCCGGCAGCGAGCGCAGCACCGCCTGACCTGGAAAGCGCGTTGCTGGCGTTGTTCGAGCAGAATGTGCCGAATTTGTATGAGCACATCGAGGAGACGGTGTTCAGGGCGGCGTATCGGTACTGCCACGGCAACCAGTTGCAGACAGGGCGGTTGCTGAACATCAGCCGCAACATCGTGCGGGCGCGGCTGGAGAAAATTGGCGAACTGACAAAAGCTTGAGTTGCGGCCTGCGCGGTTCCTGTAGGAGCGGCCTTGTGTCGCGATGGGCTGCAAAGCAGCCCCGGGGATCTCAACGTCAACGCAAAGAGAGCTGGGGCTGCTGTGCAGCCCATCGCGACACAAGGCCGCTCCTACACGGACCGCGTCAGCGTTCGGTTATTTGATGAAGCGCACCTGGCTGTTGATCTTCTCGATCACTGCCCCTTTACGCTCGTTGAAGCGGGCCTTGTTCTGCTCGAACAGGTTGTTGCCTTTGGTATCGATGGAAATGATCAGCGGCCCGAACTCGCGCACGCGGTTGACCCACAGTG
The DNA here is from genome assembly GCF_000498395.2 of Pseudomonas putida S13.1.2. NCBI lineage: Bacteria > Pseudomonadati > Pseudomonadota > Gammaproteobacteria > Pseudomonadales > Pseudomonadaceae > Pseudomonas > Pseudomonas putida. The sequence continues at coordinate 2,621,705 of NZ_CP010979.1, read as the reverse complement.
TCTCCGGCATGCCCAGGTCCTGCCACTCGGCGCGCTCGATCTCTTCCACCTGGGTTGCTGCCAGCACTGCACAACCGCCCGGGAACACCGCATGCACCGCCTTGTTTTCCAGGCAGCCGGTGGTGGTTTCAGGCCCCATGCCACCTTTGCCGACAATCAGCTTCACACCGGTCTGCTCGATGAACTGCTTCTCGAACTTTTCCATGCGCATGCTGGTGGTCGGGCCGATGGAAACCATCTCGAAGCTGCCATCGTCTTTCTTCCTGACGATGGGGCCGGCGTGGAAAATTGCGCCGCCACGCAGGTCAACCGGCAGTTCGCGGCCCAATTCGATGAGGCGCCGGTGTGCCACGTCACGGCAGGTCACCAGTTGGCCTGTGAGGTAGACGACATCACCGACGTTGAGGTTGGCCAGGTCTTCGTCGCTGATCGGTGTGCTCAGGATCTTTTTCACAGTACTACCCCTTCGTGCGAGAGGATGTCGTAGGTCAGGTCGGCGTTGATGCGGATCTTGCCGCGGCGATGTGCCCAGCAGCCGGTGGACACTGCCACGCCGATGGTGGAGGGGTGGCGGGCCGAGGACTCGATGTTCACGCCCATTACGCTGCTGTTGCCGGTGAGCCCCTGCGGGCCGATGCCGATTTCGTTCAGGCCGTCCTCCAGCAGCTTTTCCATCATTGCCGCGCTTTCGTTGGGGTGGCTGGAGTCCACCTCGCGCAGGATGGCCTTCTTCGACAGGCGTGCTGCAGTTTCCACCGAAGTCGAAACCCCAACCCCCACCAGCAGCGGCGGGCAGGCGTTGACGCCGCGAGAGGTGATGACATCGAAGACGAACTCGGTCACCCCTTCATAGCCTTGCCCCGGCATCAGCACCTTGGCCGAGCCTGGCAAGGTGCAGCCGCCACCGGCCATGTACACATCGACGATGGCGTAGTCGGCATCGGGGATGATTTCCCAGTCCAGCCACGGGATTTTCGAGCCGGTGTTGGTGCCGGTGTTCTTCTCGATGAAGGTTTCCACCGCGTTGTGGCGCAACGGCCCCTGGATGGTGGCTTCTTTGGTGGCGTTCTCGAGGATGCCTTCCATCTCACCGAGCAGCGGGAAGCGCGCGCCGGCCGAGACGAAGTACTGGATCACCCCGGTATCCTGGCAGCTAGGGCGGTTGAGCTTGTCGGCGTATTCCTGGTTGTCGGCCATTGAGTCGTATACGGCGATGGCCAGCGGGTTGGTTTCGGCGGCGCGCAACTTGGCGGTCTTTTCCTTCACATCTTTGGGCAGCCGTTTGCCGATGTAGGCGGTGAACTTGGCCATCACGTCGGTAAGCGATGACACGGCGGTTTCTTTGTCCATGATTATTTCCTCACTGCATCACAAGGCGGGTTCTTTTTGCTGTTATCGAAAGGTCAGGGTGTGGGTGTGCCGGCCTCCAGTTGTGCAAGGGCAGGGCGGGTCTCGGTGGGTTGTGGTTCTGCCGGTAGCTGGCCGTCCAGGGCCTGGGCCATGCGTTGCTTGTCCAGTGCGCCGACCCAGTTGGCGATAGCCACGGTGCCGACGGCATTGCCAATGGTGTTGGTGATGGCGCGGGCTTCGGACATGAAGCGGTCCACGCCCAGCAGCAGCACCATGCCGGCCACCGGGATGTTGTCCATGGTCGCCAGGGTTGCGGCCAGGGTGATGAAGCCCGAACCGGTCACCCCTGCGGAGCCCTTGGAGGTAAGCAGCAGCACGCCTAGCACGAGCAGTTGGTCCATCAGGGTCAACGGCGTGTTGGTGGCCTGGGCGATGAAGATGGCGGCCATGGTGTAGTAGATGCACTGGCCATCCGGGTTGAAGGTAAGGCCCGAGGGGATCACCAGGCCCACCACCGGTTTGGACACGCCGACCTTTTCCAGCTTGTTCATCAACTGCGGCACCACCGACTCGGACGAGCTGGTGCCCAGTACCGTGAACAGTTCTTCCTTCAGGTACTTGAGGAACTTCCACAGGTTGAAGCCGGACAACCGGGCAATGGTGCCCAGCACGATCACCACGAACAGGAAGCAGGTCAGGTACATGGTTGCCATCAGCTTGCCCAGCGACACGATGGAGCCCAGGCCGTACTTGCCGACGGTGAAGGCCATGGCGCCACAGGCAGCCAGCGGGGCCACACGCATGATCATGCCGACGATGAAGAACATGCCGTGGGAGAACGCTTCCAGCACATCCACCATGGGCTTGCCACGAGGGCCAAGGTGCGAGAGGGCGATACCGAACAGGGTGCTGAACAGCAGGATCGGCAGGATCTCGTTCTTGGCGAAGGCGTCGGTCACGCTGCCGGGTATCACATGCAGCATGAAGTCGATGAAGCCGCCGCTATTGCCGGCTGCGGCAGCGGTGTAGGTGGAGATGCTCTTGGCATCGAGGGTGGCAGGGTCGACGTTCATGCCCTGGCCGGGCTGTACGAGGTTGACCACCACCAACCCCAGCACCAGGGCAAAGGTGGACAGCACTTCGAAGTAGATCAGCGCACGCACACCCACGCGGCCGAGTTCCTTCATGTTTTCCATCTTGGCGATGCCCAGCACCACGGTGGCGAAGATGATGGGGGCGAAGACCATCTTGATCAGTTTGATGAAGGCGTCGCCGATGGGCTTCAAGTCTGCGCCAACCTGTGGCCAGAACACCCCGATCAGCACCCCGAGGGTTACGCCGATCAATACTTGTACGTAAAGCTTGCCGAACAATCGCTTGGCCATTGCCGTCTCCGAATTATTGTTGTGAGTCGGATTTATCTGGCGGCTGGGCTGATCGTGAGGTGCAGGTCACACCTGGCCTTGGCGGCCGAAGAGCCCAGCTTTGTTGTGGTTAATCACGCAGGGCAAAAGGTAATGGTTTTTCAAAAATGCTGTAATACAATGAAATTCAACTCATTGTTTCCTTCAGGTTAATTATGAATCCGGTATCGGAGCTGGCGTTTTTCACCCAGCTGATCAGGGTGGGCAGCCTGGCGGGCACCGCGCGCGAACTGAACCTGACGCCGCCCGCAGTCTCCAAGCGCCTGGCGCAGCTGGAGCAACGCCTGGGCGTGCGGCTGCTTAATCGCACCACACGCAGCATCAGCCTTACCGCCGAGGGCGAGACCTACCTGGTGAATGCCCGGCGGATACTGGGTGAGATCGAGGAAATGGAGCGCCAGGTGTCCAGCAGCCGTGCCGAGCCCAAGGGCCTGCTACGGGTCAATGCGCCGCTGGGTTTTGGCCGTACGCATGTGGGGCCGGCAGTGTCGTCGTTTGCCAAGCGCTACCCCGAGGTAGAGGTGCAGTTGCACCTGACTGACCGCCCAATCGCCCTGCCGAACGACGCTATCGATGTGGCCATCCGCTTTGGTGAGCTGCCTGATTCGCGGCTGATCGCCCGCAAGATCGCTGCCAACCGCCGCCGGTTGTGCGCGGCGCCCGGTTACCTGGAGGCCCACGGCACCCCAGAAGCGCCAAAAGACCTGGCCAGCCACAACTGCATCGTGTTGCGCCAGAACGATGCTGCGTTCGGCATCTGGCGCCTCAGCCGCGGCAAGCAGAGCGAGTCGGTGAAGGTGCGTGGCAGCCTGAGCACTAATGATGGCGAGGTCGCCCTGAACTGGGCCCTCGATGGGCAAGGCATCCTGATGCGGGCCGAGTGGAACCTGGCTGACCACCTGCGCAGCGGGCGGCTGGTGGAAGTGCTGGGCGACTACCACACCCCGCCTGCGGATATCTATGCGGTGTACCTGGAGCGCCTGAACCTGTCGGCCAAGGTCTCGTGTTTTGTCGAGCACTTGAGGACGTTCTTCCGACAGGGAGAAACCCTGGCTGCGTGGCAGTGAGCCGGTTTGCAGATGGTGTGCAGTCGGCTCAAGGCTTGCCGAAAACCTTGGTTCTCATGGCCGCCAAGAAACGCCTGTACAGATTAATTTGAATCAAATACGATGCATTTATGTGGATTTCTACATTATGCATTGTATACGGTGCAAATTTTATGGATGTTTTAGGCAAACTGATCAAAAAGCTGCGTAAAGATGCCGGGCTTTCCCAGGCCCAGCTCGCGCAACGTCATGGCATGAGCCGTGCGACCATCTCTGGGATCGAGAACAACTCGATCCCCGAAGTCGGCATTCGCAAGGTTGCAGCAATCCTGGAGGGTTTGGGATACGAACTGACGGCCACGCCCAAGCGCCGGCGTAGAACACTCGATGAGCTGAAGGCCGGGGGTATCCATGATCAGTTCGAGTGATCGCTTGTACGTCGGCGCGGGCGACGCCACTGTCGGCACCCTGGGGCGCAGTGACGAAAATCCGCGTGATACGGTCTTCACCTACAACCCATCGGCTGGCGAAGCGCAAGCCGTCTCCCTGACCATGCCAACGCGCCTGGAGAGTTACAAGTGGGAGTATGGAATTCACCCCTTGTTCGAGATGAACCTTCCGGAAGGACACCTCAAGGAAGAGCTGATGCGGCGGTTCAGCAAGTCGGTGCGCGGATTTGATGATTTCGCCTTGTTAGGCATTGTCGGCCCTCACCAACTGGGTCGGATCAGCATCGCCCAGCATCTCGGTGACGAACCCGTGCCGGCCATGAAGCTGTCCAGCTTGCTGGTTCACGACGGTGCAAAAGACCTGTTTGCCGAGCTTTTGAGTACATACGCGGCCTATTCAGGCGTATCCGGTGTTCAGCCCAAGGTGCTGGTGCGCGATATCGATGCCAGCACCCCTGATGTAGACCGGGTCACCCACCGCGGGGCAACACACCTGGTCAAGGCATTCAACGAATCAGATTTTCCTCAGTTGGCGGCCAACGAGTATTTCTGCATGCGTGCGGCGTTGCATTGCGGCCTGCAAGTACCTGAACTCCAGCTTAGTCAGCAGGGGAGGTTTCTGGTGGTTCAACGCTTTGACGTCGGCGATAACGCCTACCTGGGCTTTGAGGACATGTGCGTGCTTTCGGGGTGGGGCACTCGCAAGAAGTATGATGGCAGCTACCAAGGCTGCGCGCAGTTGATCAAGCTGTATGTCACGCCCGGTCGGGTACCTCGTGCGCTGGAAGACTTTTTCACCATGGTTGCGTTGTGCGCCGGTATCCAGAACGGCGATGCTCATTTGAAGAACTTCGGCCTGCTCTACGAGAACTGTGCCGAGCACGCCGACATCTGGCTCGCGCCGGCCTATGACTTGGTGACCACGACCGTGTACAACAGCCACGACATCATGGGGCTGTTGCTGGGCGGGTCGAAAGCGTGGCCCAAGCGCAAGATGCTGGTGCAGTTCGGACGCACCGCCTGCAACCTCACGCAAGCGCGCTGCGAGGAGTTGCTCAACCGAGTGGAAGTCGGCATGAACCGTGCGATGGCGGAGCTTTCGGATTATCGCAACAGCCATCCGGCCTTCGAGCCTGTCGGGGAGAGGATGGCCGCTGCATGGGCTTTGGGGTTGAACAGAAGTATTGTGGCCTAGGCTCCTTTCGAACCCTGGTTCACGTTTCACAAGCTGTGTTTCGAGTCAGCTATGCAAAGCAATTGCGAAATCCGGTCAGACTCGGGTTAAATGAGAGTCATTATTAAAGACGCCCTGATCGGTTCTACCATGTCCTGTGCTGACCCTTCCCTGCAAAAAGCCGTGCACACGCTTTACGAGGACCATCATTCCTGGCTGTGCGGATGGCTGCGCCGCAAGCTCGGGTGTATGGAGCATGCGGCCGACCTGGCCCAGGACACGTTCATGCGGGTGCTGACCCTGCGCAAGGCGGCCGAGCTGCAACAGCCACGGGCGTATCTGAGCAGTGTCGCCCGTAGCCTGATGATCGACATGTTCCGCCGGCGTGCCGTGGAGCAGGCCTACCTGGAAACCCTCGCGGCACGGCCCGAGCATCTAGAGGTTTCGCCCGAGGCTCGCCTGGTGATCATCGAGACCCTGCTGGAAATCGATCGGCTCCTCGACGGCTTGGGCACGCGTACCCGCGAGATCTTCCTCATGGCCCAGCTCGATGGCTTGAGCTATGTGGAAATCGCGCGGCGCCTGGATGTTTCGCTCACCACCGTCAAAAAACACGCCGTGCGGGCACTGACCCACTGCCTGATGCTGGCCGAGGCCTGAGCCATGGCGGGTGCTGAACCATTGGACCGCAACACACTGGAGGCTGCCGCACGCTGGTATGTGGAGCTGCGCTGCGAGGCGGATGACAGCACGCGAGCGGCGCATCAGCGCTGGTTGTCGAGTGACCCGCGACACTTGCAGGCCTGGGAGCGCCTGGCACGCTTGCAGGGCAAGCTGGCGCAGGTCACACCCGGTATTGCACGGCCGACGTTAAGCAGTGCCAGGGCCAAGCGGCGTGAGGTACTCAAGGTGTTGTCGGTGCTGCTGGTCGCGGGCGCGACCGGGGGTGTGGTGTTGCGTGATGGCGGCGTTGCGCAGTGGATGGCCGACGTGCGCACAGGCGTTGGCGAGCAGCGTTCGGTGCGGCTGGACGATGGTAGCCAGTTGCAATTGAACACCGACACCGCTGTTGATATTCGCTACGACGGCCAGTGGCGCGCACTTGAGTTGCTGAAAGGGGAGATCCTGGTGCAGACCGCATCGGATGCATTATCCCGCCCGTTCATCGTGCATACCGGCCAGGGGAGTGTCCGCGCACTGGGTACGCGTTTTATCGTGCGCTGCGACGACGACGTTACGCGGGTGTGCGTGCTGCAGCATGCGGTGCAAGTGCGCAGTGCACAGACCATGGCGGCTGTGCGGGTAGAGGCCGGGCAACAGTTGCAATTCAGCACCGAAAAGATCGGCAACGTGACACCGCTAGCGGCGATGGCAGACGCCTGGTCCCGCGAGATGTTGATTGTGGATGACTGGCGCCTCGCTGATGTGGTGAGTGAACTGCAGCGGTATCGGCCCGGGTACCTGGGTTGTGATGAGGCCGTGGGCGGGTTGCGACTGTCCGGGGCGTTTCACCTGGGCGACATCGATATTGTCCTGGAAAACCTGACCACCACGCTGCCTGTGCGCATTCGTCGCTTCAGCCGGTACTGGACGCGCGTCGAGGCTGCCTGAAGCCTGATGCCGGCAGTGGAGCATTAGGTCTGCTGCGCAGCCCATCGCCGGCAAGCCGGGCTCCCACAGGTACGGTGCAGCCCTCAAGCATTGCACTGTACCTGTGGGAGCCCGGCTTGCCGGCGATGGGCCGCAACGCGGCCCCATAATGCTTGATTGAGTGTCATGGCCTGAAGGCTGGCGATTTTTTTTGCCTGGGGGGTTATCGATTGTCGTTCTCGTTCGACTTGTAGGTAGACGCGCACCAAGCGCAATGAAAAAACTGCCGCAGGGCGAAAGGAAACCGCATGCTCGCTGTCAACGATTGCAACCGCATCCTATTGATCAACTCCACCAGGACCAAACTGGCGCGTGCCGTGAATCGCGCATTGTTCAGCGTGGCGCTGGCGACCCCACTGGCAACGGTAATGGTCGCCAGCCCTGCCATTGCCCAAAGCCAGGCTGAAGCTTCGTTCGATATTGCCGCCGGCCCGCTGGCCACGGCGCTCACGCAATTCGCTTCGGCAGCCGGGGTGACGGTGTCATTCGAGCCGTCATCGGTGCAGGCGCTGAAGTCGCCCGGCCTGCATGGCCGCTACAGCCCCGATGCCGGCCTGCGCCAGTTGCTGGCGGGTAACCGGTTGCAGGTGTTGAAGCAGGCCAATGGCAGCTACTCGCTGCTGCCCATGGTCGGTGACGATTCGACCTTGCAGCTTGATACTACCAGCGTAACCGGTGCGGCTGCGGAGTCTGCCTATGGGCCGGTGAATGGCTACGTTGCCAGCCGCAGTGCCACCGGGACCAAGACTGACACGCCAATCCTGGAGATCCCCCAGGCCATCAACGTGATCACCGCCGACCAGGTGCAAGCCCAGGGGGCGCGCAACCTGACCCAGGCGCTGCGCTACACCCCGGGCCTGGCTACCGGCGGCTTTACCGATCGCAACAGCATTGCCGACGAAATCACCAGCCGCGGGTTTGCCCCGACCCCGCTGTACCTGGACGGCGCGTACCTGCCGTATGCCGGTAGCCTTGGGGGCGCACCCCAGATCGACCCCTACACGCTGGAGCGTATCGAAGTGCTCAAAGGCCCATCTTCGGTGCTGTACGGGCAAAACCAGCCGGGCGGGCTGATCAACATGGTCTCCAAGCGCCCCACCCGCGAGCAGCGTAGCCAGGTGAAGCTTGGCGCTGGCAGCTACAACCGGGTCAACGGTGCCTTCGATACCAGCGGCCCGCTGGACGAGCAGAAGGCCTTTACCTATCGCCTGGTCGGCGTTGCCGACAAAGGCAACGAGATGGTCGCTCACGCGCACAGCGAGCGCTTGTTGCTGGCGCCGAGCCTGACCTGGGCGCCAAACGAAGACACGTCCCTGACGCTGCTCGCCCAAGTCCAGCGTGATGATGGCTTGCCCGATTATCAGACGTTGCCGATGATCGGCTCGCTCAAGCGTGGCCCGACAGGCCAGCATATCGACCGCGACTTCTTCTCGGGGGACTCGCGGTACAACGATTACAAGCGCAACCAGTACATCTTTGGCTATGACTTCAGCCACCGTTTCAGTGACGAACTGGCGTTTCGCTCTACCGCGCGCTACACCGATGTACGCGACCGCTACAAAGGCTTCTACCTGCGCAGCTTCGTGACGCAAGGCGATGTGGTGGACTACACCCGCGCCAACCGGGTCAAGCTTGACTGGCGCCAGCACAACATCGCCTACACCATCGATAACAACCTGGAGTACACCTTCGACACGGGCGCACTGCGGCACACCTTGCTGGCCGGCGCGGACTACCGTCACTTCTCGCGCAAGTACGATGGCTACAACGCCTACAACGTGTTGCCTGTCGACCTGTATGGCAAGAACAACTACCCCACCAGCAACGTGACGCCGGTGCTGGATACCCGTTGGGACAACACGCTGCGCCAGACCGGGGTGTACGTGCAGGACCAGATCAAGCTGGACAACTGGATCCTGACCGTAGGCGGGCGCCAGGACTGGGCGGAAGTCGACAACAAGGATCTGCTGGCGCACAGCATTGCCTCCCAGCGCGACACCAAGTTCACCGGGCGCATCGGCCTGACCTATGTCACCGAGTTTGGCCTGGCGCCGTATGTCAGCTATTCCCAGTCGTTCTTGCCAACCGTGGGCACGGCAGCACCCGAGCGCGGCGGCAAGGCGTTCGAGCCAAGCGAAGGCGAGCAATACGAGGTGGGGCTGAAGTACCAGCCAGTCGACGGCACCTTGTTCACGGCTTCGGTGTTCCAGGTGAAGCAGAAGAACATGCTGACCGGCGATACCGAGTACCCGCAGTACCAGACGCAAAATGGCGAGGTGCGCTCGCGTGGTGTGGAGCTGGAGCTCAAATCCAGCATCGAGAATGTCGATGTACTGGCCGCTGCCACCTACATCGACTCGTTCTATACCAAGAGCACCTACGGCGACAAGGGCAACCGCAACGAGGCGCAGGCCCCGGTTTCTGCCACACTGTGGGTGGATTACCACTTCACCCAGGCCACCCTCAATGGCCTGACCTTCGGCGCCGGGGCACGTTATACCGGCCGCAAACAGGGTAACTCGGCCAATACCTTCGAAGTACCGGCCTATGCCGTGTATGACGCCACCGTCAGCTACGACCTGGCCAAGCTCGACCCAAGCCTGCGCGGCCTGCAGGCCAGCGTAAACGTGCAGAACATCTTCGATCGCGAGTACGTATCGGACTGCAACTACGCGTTTGGCTGCTATTACGGACAGGAGCGGGTTGCGTCGGTAGAGATGACCTACGACTGGTGATCAAGCCCCCGCGCCACGCGGTATACTCCGCGCCATTTTGCCAATGGCGGGAGAACGCTATGCGCCAGGTTTTGCTCATCGTCGATGTACAGTCCACCTTCAGCCCGCCCGAGTGGCTGGTCGATGGCTTGCGGCGGTTGTCAGCGAACATTCCTACCATTGCCTCGGTCGAGTTGCACGACGAACAGGTCACGCCGTTCGAACGGCAGCTCGGCTGGCACCCGGCGGCCGAGGACGAAAGCCTGGTCGAAGCCGACCAGGTGTTCATCAAGCATGGCTACGGGCAGAGCGCCGAAGCCATCGAGTACATCAGGCAACTGGGTGTGGAGCGAGTGCTGGTGTGTGGACTGCAGACCGAAACCTGTGTGCTGGCCGCTGGCTTTGCTTTGTTCGATGCGGGGCTGACGCCCACCCTGGTGACGGACATGACGGTCGGGTCTTCGCTGGACCGGTCGGCCAAGCTGGGGATCGAGCTGTGGCAGCATCACTTCCGCCAGGTCACGACCTCGGCTGAAGTGCTGGCCGAACTGGCGGGACAACCCTAAACAATATTGTCACTTTGCTATCATGCAGTGCCAATGCGTATCATTGTCGATTGTAGTCCGCTGATCGAGAAGGATCTCCATGCTTAAAAAGCCATACCTGGCAGCTGTTCTGCTGCCTGTCACAATGCTCTGGGCGGGTCTTGCCCACGCCTTTATCGATGGTACCGACCGTTCAGTCACCCTGGAAAAGATCGCGCAGACGTTCGTCGTGCAGAAGGACGGCAGCTTCCGTCTGGATGTCGACAGCGTCATGCTGATCAACGAAGAACGCGCCATCAAGACCAATGCCCAGCACCCGGTAAGCTACAACCGTTCGCTGGAGACGCTGGAGGTGGTCGAGGCCTACACGCAAAAGCCCGATGGCCGAAAAGTGCAGGTGGATGCTGCGCACATCAAGGAGCAGCAGGAGCAGGCTTCTGCGCAGGCGCCGATGTTCCAGGACTCGGTCAACAAGGTGGTCATCTTCCCCGAGGTTGCGGTGGGGGACCGGCTGGTGCTGCGTTATCAACGTCACCGCGCTACACCGCTTTTCCCTGGGCAGTTCGAAGACATCACCGTGCCGCAGTTCTACCCGATGGGGCAGTTCTCGCTGACCTACGACCTGCCTCAGGGCATGCCGTTGCAGGCCGATGCCCGTGGTTTCAAGGCGTCGTCACCCGTCAGCGGGGAAGGGCGCACGGTGTATCGCTGGGACTATGTACCGGCGGCGCGGGCGCGGATCGAGACAGGTGCAGTGTCGTACCTGGACTACGGCCACTACCTGGCGGTTTCGACGTTCTCCGGCTTCAAGGACTTCGCCCAGGCCTACCAGGCCAGGGCCACGGCCGAGGTCACCCCGCAGATCAGTGAACTGGCGAAGCGCCTGACGGCCGGCTTGCCCACCGCGCGGGAAAAAGCCCTGACCCTCAGTGACTGGGTACGCGAGAACATCCGCTATGTGGCGGTGTACGTTGGCGCTGGCGGGGTGGTACCGCATGCCGCTCAAACCGTACTGGACAACCGCTATGGGGACTGCAAGGACCATGTTGCGCTGCTGGAAGCGCTGCTGAGCGCGGCAGGCCTCAAGAGCACCCCGGCCCTGGTGAACCAGGGCACTGCCTATGTGTTCCCCAAGGTGCCGACGTTGGGTGTGCTGAACCATGTGATCACCTATGTGCCGGCCCTGGACTTGTACCTGGACTCGACCGACCCTTCGATTGCTGCCGGTTACCTGCCCTTGACCGTGCTGAACAAGCGAGTGCTGCTGACTGCCACTGGCGAGTTTGGCAAAACCCCGGCCATGCAACTGAACCAGGTTTCCAGTGACTTGCTGTTCAAGGTCAAGGCCGATGGCGGCGCCGAATTCACCAATGTTTCGACGGTGAAGGGCTGGGCCAGCGAGATGAGCCGCTTTGGCGTGAAACTGATGAAGCCGGCGGACCGCGAAATGCTGGTGGAAAAAGTGCTGACCGCTTACGGGCAGCGTGGCACGGGTTCGTTCACGGTCGCGCCGCCCGCTGCCAGCGGTGATTTTGTCAGCACCGTGGACGGGCGCACGGAAAACCTGGTCAACCTGCCAGGGCCTGTTGGCGTACCGACCCTGACCAGCCTGGCCGGCGGTATCTCGCAGAATGTGTACAGCTTCACGCTGGAAAAGCAGCGCAGCCAGAGCTTCGTGTGCATTTCCAACGACACGGTGGAAACGTCGCGTTTCGAGTTCCCGGCCCAGGTCAATGTGTTGGCGATCCCCAAGCCTGTGCAGTTGCATGATGGCGATGTCGACTACAGTGCGCGCTACTCCCAGGAGGGCAACGCTGTGGTGGTGGAGCGGCGTTTCAAGTTCAGCCACCCGGATGTAGTCTGCTCGCCTGACGACTTCATGGAGATGAAACCGGTGCTGGAGGCGATGATCCGCGACCTGCAAAGCCAGATCATCGTGCAGGCGGGGTAGCTCTGATACCGGTCGGTTGAGCAATCAGGGCCGCTTTGCGGCCCATCGCCGGCAAGCCAGCTCCCACAGGTCCAGCGCAGGTCTCAAGTACCGCGCGGTTCTTGTAGGAGCTGGCTTGCCGGCGATGAGGCCAGCACAGGCAACTTCCACAGGTCCAGCGCAGGTCTCAAGTGCTGCGCGGGTCTTGTAGGAGCTGGCTTGCCGGCGATGAGGCCAGCACAGGCAGCTTCCACAGGTCCGGCGCAGGTCTCAAGTGCTGCGCGGGTCTTGTAGGAGCTGGCTTGCCGGCGATGAGGCCAGCACAGGCAGCTTCCACAGGTCCGGCGCAGGTCTCAAGTGCTGCGCGGGTCTTGTAGGAGCTGGCTTGCCGGCGATGAGGCCAGCACAGGCAACTTCCACAGGTCCGGCGCAGGTCTCAAGTGCTGCGCGGGTCTTGTAGGAGCTGGCTTGCCGGCGATGAGGCCAGGACGGGCAGCACAAGGCAGTAGCTCTAGAAATCCCAGCGGGTCGTGACCATCAGGTTGCGTGGTTCGCCGTAGTACGTGGTATCGAAGTTGCCCAGCCCGGTCAGGTAGACCTTGTCGAACACGTTGTTGGCATTGACCGTGAAGCTCAGGTGCTCGCTGTACTGATAGCGGGCCATCAGGTCCACCAGGGTGTAGCCGCCTTGCTTGATGCGGGTATAGTCGTTGGCGATCGGGCTGTAGATGTTGCCGTAGAAGCCGCTCTGCCAGCGCAGCCCACCGCCCACGGTCACCTGGTCGAATGCGCCAGGCAGACGGTAGGTATTGAACAGCCGTACCACGTGCTCAGGCTTGGTGGTTGCCAATGGGAAGCCGAAAATCCGCTGGTCGTCGGCGTCGCGGGTACGGGCGTAGGTGTAGCCTGCGGTGACGTTCCAGCCGGGCGCCAGTTCGCCGGCCAGTTCCAACTCGACGCCTTTGGTGGTGGCGCCGTCGATGGCCTTGTAGATGCCTTCGTTGGTCACCGGGTCGGTGCCGATGTTGGAGGCGACGTTGTCTTGCTCGATGCGGAAGAACGCCAGGGTGCCGTTCAGCCTGCCGTCGAACCAGGCGGCCTTCAGCCCGGCTTCATAGCCGTCGCCTTCGACGGGCGCAAGGGTGGCGCCGTTGATGTCCTTGTACACTTGCGGCTGGTAGATCGACGTGTAGCTGGCATAGACCGAGTAGGTGTCGTCCAGGTCATAGACCACGCCCGCATAGGGGGTGACCACACCGTGTTCCTTGTAGCTTGCATGGGTATCGCTTAGCGACGACGTGGCGTAATAGTCTTGATCATCGTTGTACTTGAAGGTGCTGACCCGGGTGCCGAGGATGACCGAGAGCTTGTCGGTCGGCCTCAGGCGGGTGGCCACGTAGGCGCCATTCTGGCTTTGCGTGGTGGTGTAGTCGCCGTTTTTCGGGAAGTTCTGCTCCGGCAGTTTGCCGTTCCAGTCGAAAATGGAGCCGGGCACCAGGGCGAACGCGCTGCCGTCGTAGGTATCGCCGGTCTGCTTCGAATGCGATGTCATGAAGCCTGCCACCAGGTCGTTCTCGCGGCCGAACAGGGTGAACGGGCCGGATATATTCACGTCTGCGGTGTTTTGCACGCGGTGACCTTCCCAGCGTCCCCAGTACAGGAACATGCCCTCGCCGGTCGCCGGGTCCGGGTTGCCGCCGCTGGCAGACGCCAGGCGCGTGTCATGATCGCTGATCATGTGGTTGAGGCTGAGTTTGATCTTCCAGTCGTTGGCCAGGGCCTGCTCCAGTGAGGTGAAGTAGGTGGTGGACTGGAAGTCGCGACGGCTCCAGTCTGCCGCCGGGTTGTGCGAGCGCGAGAAGTCGGTGCGGCTGCCATCGGAAAAGTAAGTCGGGTTACCGGTCCACGACGAGCCACGCGGGGTCGTGGCTTGGTTGTCGATGCCGAAGGTGAGGAGGATATCGGGCGTCAGGTCGGCTTCAAGAATGCCGTAGTAAACATCCTTTTTCTGCTTGTAGTGGTCCAGGTACGACTTGCGGTCCTGGTAGGCCCCCACCAGGCGGCCACGTACGCTACCGCTGTCGTTGAGCGACCCCGAAATATCACCTTCGGTACGGTAGTTGTCCCAGGACCCTGCGCTGGCGGTGATCGACGCCTTGAAGTCTTGAGTGGGCTTCTTGCGCACCAGGTTGACCGTCGCCGATGGGTCGCCAGAGCCGGTCATCAGGCCGGTCGCACCCTTGATGACTTCGATGCGGTCGTAGGCGGCCATGTCGACGTGGGTCACGCCCTCATCGTAGACGCCGTCGTAGATGGTGTTGATGCCATCGTACTGGTAGTTGGTAATGGCAAACCCGCGTGCTGAGTACTCCATGCGTTCGCTGTCGTAAGCCTGGACCGAAACCCCGGGCGTGTTGCGCAGCACGTCGCCGATGTCTTGCGAGCCATGGTCGTCGATAACCTGGCGGGTGATCACGCTGACCGACTGCGGCGTTTCGCGCAGGGTCAGCGGCAGCTTGGTTGCGCTGGTAGAACCGCCGGTGGTGTAGGCGCCAGTACCCTCGGTGACGTTACCCAGCCCCAGCGCATCGACACGGCTGGGCGCCAACTCCAGCACATCGCCCTGTTGGGCGGGCAACAGCAGCGAATAGCGCCCGTCGCTTTCCCGAGTAGCCTGCAACCCGGTGCCACTGAGCAGAATCTGCAAGGCTTGGTCGACGTCATAGCGCCCCTCAAGCGCAGGCGAACGTTTACCGCGCGTCCAGTGGGTGTCGAAGGACAGCACGATGCCAGACTCGGCAGCGAACTGGGTCAGCGTTTCGCCCAGGTCGCCCTGTGGCAGGTGGTAGTCATGGGCTTGCGCGGCGCAGGCAGCGCCAGGCCCCGCGAGCAGTGCAGTCAGTAGCAGGCAGGTGCGCAGGCCTGGCGCAGTGAAAGGCCTGGTGTTGAAGCGGCAGGTCATCGTCGCGTTTCTCTGATAGGTAAAAGTCGGGATACCTATGAGTCGGATAAGCCCTGGCAAAGTGATCAGGCGCCCAGCATTTTTTTACGCCGCCGTGATGGTGACCCAGAAACGCGTACGCACCTGGACCTGCACCGGCAGTGACGTGGTCAGCGCGCGCAGTATCTGGTCGGTATCGTCGAGCCGGTAGGTGCCGCTGATGCGCAGCCCTGCTACGGCCGGCGCGCAGCGCAGCCAGCCCGGGCGGTAGCGGGAAAGGTTGCTGATGAAAGCGTCGAGGCGTTGGTCATTGGCAATCAGCAACCCACGGCCCCAGGCATCTGCGGCCAAGGGGACGGTTTCCAGCGCGGCGAAACCCTGGTCATTGAACCGACAACGCTCGCCACTGTTTACCAGCAGGGTCTGGCCCGAGCTCAGGGTTACACGAGCCTGCCGGGCAAACACCTCCAGGCTGCTGCCGTCATCGAACAAACGCAGGGCGAAGCGGCTTTCGCCTGCCTCGACCGTGCCGTTTCGGGTGCTGACCGTGCAATGCTGGCGCGCGGGTACCGTGACCATGACTTCACCTTGGCGCAGCAGCAAGCGTGCAGGGTCGAGGGCGTCATCCACATCGACTGCAGAGGCGGTATTGAGCATCAGCGCAGTGCCATTGTTCAGCACCAGCGAACGCTGTTCGCCCACGCCGGTGCGCACGTCTGCCAGCAGTGGAGACTGCTTGACCTCCCGGTATCCCCCCAGGCCCAGCGCGCCGCCGCCCAGCAGTATCAAGCCAGCCTTGACCACCCGCCGACGGCTGGCGTTGCGGCCATGGGCTGCCAGCGCCAGTACGCGCGCAGACGCCGGGTTTTCGCTGGCTGCCATGCGCGTTTGCAGGCGCTCGGCCTGCTGCCAGGCCCAGGCATTGACGGGCGTGGCATTCAGCCACAGTTGCCAGGCCGAGTAATCACTGGCCTGCACCTCACCGCTGTTGAGCTGGCTGAACCAGTGCGCGGCCTGGCGCAACGAAGCCAGTTGCTCGGCATTCAGGTTCATGCTCAGTGGCCATGCCCAAGGCTGTAGATCATGCAGTGCTCGGCCGCCTTGGCAATGTAGCGGCGCACACTGACTTCGGAAATACCCAGCTGGGTGGCGATGTGTTTGTAGGGCATGCCATCGATCTGCGAAAGCAAAAATGCCTCACGCACCTTGGGCCCGAGCGCGGCTAGCATGGCGTCAAGCTCGAACAAGGTTTGCAGCAAGGCCACACGTTGCTCAGGTGAGATGTCCAGTGCTTCGGGTTGCTCGGCGAGCACCTGCAGCCAGGCCCTTTCCAGGTGCACACGGCGCAGGTGGTCGATCATCAGGCGGCGAGCGATGGTTGCCAGGTAGCCTTTGGGTTCGCGTACGGCGTCGAGCTTGGCGGCGGCGTCGGCGGCAGACATGACACGCACGAACACATCCTGGACGAGGTCTGCTGCCAGGTGGCTGCAGTTCACCCGCAGTTTCAGCCAGTTATGCAACCATTTGCTCTGGGCCCGGTATAGCTGGCTGACTTGAGAAGTAAAAGCTATATCCGGGATGCTCATCCATGCCGCCTGAAAATGTTTACAAATGTTAATGGTTCGCATTTTAGGCAGAGTGTTTCAGGGTTTGCAATCGCAGCGCCATTGCCGGCAAGTCAACTCAAGCAGAGGTAGCACGCTCGGTTGCATCGGCTCCAGGCGCCCGGTTTTGCTTGTTCCATCGCGTAAACAGCAGACGCAACAGGGTGTTCCAGCAGTAACCCACCAGTACCCCTCCGGCGAGTGCCAGGGCTACCTCGAACAGCGGGTGCCTGAAGATATGGTCCGCCAGCGACTGGAACTGGAAATGCGTCAGATAGATGAACAAGGTGGACGATGCGATGACCGCGCCGCCCCGTGCTACCAGGGCGGGCACTGGCACCGAGCGGAACCAGATCAGGGCCAGCATCGCCGGCAGGGCGATATCGATATAACGCGAGAAAGCCTCCCAGCCAACGCCGGCAACCGCCATCAGGTCCAGCTCGCCGACCACCAGCACGGCCACCCCGCTGGCTACCCACTTGCGCGCGGTAGTGTCGGCGTGGTGCACGGCCATGCCCAGCACCATGACCGCCAGGAAGTGCTGCGGTACCCGGTTGAGCAGCGTACTGGCGTCGAACACGAACTGGCTGAGCAGCACATCCACCGCCACCAGCACACAGGCCGCAATGATCAGGCAGCGGAACGGGTCGGCGAGGACGACCTGGCGTACGCGCCTGATCGACAGCACCACACCGATGATCAGGATCATCTGCACCAGCACTTCGATGTACCAGTAATTGAACAGGCTGACTTCGCTGGCCGGGAACCAGTTGGACACCAGCAGCAGCGATTGCCAGTGCAACCGGTCGAACACCAACTGGATCAGCGCGGTGTACAACAGCGTGGGCACCACGATGGCTGCCAGCGACCTGAGGAGTGTACGCGCATCGCCACGTTCTTCGATGGCCTTGAGCTGGAACCGGGCCAGGCTGATGCCGGAAACCAGGAACAGCACAGACGTTTCGCCGACGATCAGCCAGTGGTCGAACTCGCTCAGGTGGCCGACCACGATCAGGATGATGGCGAGCATCCGCACGAACACCGGCATCTCCATCACCCGCAACGCGCCGTTGGGGGGCGCACTCAGCTCGGCCAGCTGGCACACCGGCAGCGTTTCCCAACGCTGCGGCAGGTGGCCGATCAGTTCTTCCAGCGCCCGCGAGGCCTGCACGAACGACAGCGAGTCGCCGCCCAGTTCGACAAAGCTCAACCTGGCGTCCAGGCGCGGCACCTGCAGAATGCGAGCCCAGGCCGTGCTCAGCTTTTCGGCCAGAGGGGACAAGGGCTGGTTGGCGTTGTCGTCAAAGGGCGCAGGCAAGGCGCGTTTGTCCACCTTGCCGTTAGGGGTGAGCGGCAGGGCGTCCACGAACACGCACAGCGCCGGCACCATGTAATCCGGTAGCTGGCCGGCGAGCGCCTGGCGCAGTTCATCGGCGGTGGTGGGCTTTTGCGCGACACAATAGGCAACCAGCCGGGTCGACGCGCTGTCGTGGTTGGCCACGACCACGCATTGGCCGATGTGCGGGTGACGGGTAATGGCGTGCTCGATTTCCGCCAGCTCGATGCGATGGCCACGGATTTTTACCTGGCTGTCACCGCGCCCCAGAAAAATGGCACTGCCATCGGCCAGGTAGGTGCCCAGGTCACCGGTGCGATAACAGCGGTCACCTGCGGCGCCGGTGAACGGGTTGACGATGAACTTGGCCTCGGTCAGCGCCGCGTCGCCCCAGTAACCCTGCGACAGGTAAGGGCTGCGGATCAGGATTTCACCGGTTTCGCCCGCGCTGACCAGCTGATTGGTAGAGTCGACCACCAACAACTGCGCATTGGCGATGCCTTTGCCCAAGGGCACCCGTGAACTGTCCCAGTCAGGGGAGAGGGTATGGAAGGCCATCGCTTGTGGCGTTTCCGTGGTGCCATAGAAGTTGACACTGACAGCACAGGGCGCAATGGCGCGTATCTGCTGGTACAGCGCCGGGCTGAGCGCATCGCCGCCCCAGAACAGGTAGCGCAGTTGATCGAGTACCTGGCCATTCATGTGTGCGCCGGTCTCGATCAGCTTGCCTAGCGGCGGGGTGAGGTGGATCACGCTCACGCCATGCTGGTGAATCCAGCCCGCCAGCCGTGACGGGTCGGTCAGGGTCGGCTGGGCGGGGCAGGCGAGGGTCGCACCAATTGACAGTGGTGTGAACACGTCGCGGTACACCGGGTCGTGGCCCAGGCCGGAAAGCAGGGAGAAGGTGTCGGCCTGGGTAAAGCCATGCTGGCGCACATGCCAGTCGATAAAATGCACCAGTGGCGCGTGGTGGGTAACGATACCCTTGGGTTCACCGGTGCTGCCCGAGGTGAAGGTGATGTACGCCGGTTGCTCGGGGCTGACGCTGGGCAGCTCGACCGGTTGGCAGGGAAAGGCTTGCAGTGCCTCGGCGGGGGCTTCCGGCACCGTGACTACAAGGGGGGCGTCGGCGTCGACGGATGCCTCGCCACAGCGCAGGACCACGGCCGGCTTCAGTGTGCGGATGATCTGCCCGATGCGCGCGGGGGGGTACGCAGCGTCGGCCACGGTAAAGGCTTGGCCGGCGCGCAGGCAGCCCAGCATGGCGTACACCAAGGCGGCGCACCGACTGGCGACAATGACCACAGGTTCGGTGCCACTGGCAGCGTTTTCCAGCAGATAGGCGGCAATGCCCTGGCTGGTCTGCGCCAGTTGGGCATAGCTGCAGGTGGTGTGCCGGGCAAGGATGGCGGTGGCCTCCGGGCAGCGGCCGGCCTGCTCGAGGAAGGCATGGTGAATCGGCTGTTCGGCACGGTACTCCAGGCACAGCGTCGGGTTCGGGCGCAGGTCCGGCATGATGGGTGAGGGCTCCGCATGAACGTTGGGGCTGGCTGGTAGCACAACGCTAGTGCAGGGTGGCCGATGGCGCCAATGTTCAGCGATGGCCGGGGGCACACAGCAGCTCCAAATTACGGAAGTGGTCGAAGGAAGCCCATGTGCACACTCGCGCCCAGGGCGATGCCTACAGGTTTACGCGGTTCCATTGTGGGAGCGGCCTTGTGTCGCGATAGGGCTGCGCAGCGGCCCCAGGATTCCAGCATCACAGCGGAAATCGCCGGGGCCGCTTTGCGGCCCGATCGCGACGCAAGGCCGCTCCCACAGCAGAGTATCGGGATGCGACCTCACAGGACAGGCCTCAGGCCACATCCACCAGCACGATCTCGCTGTCCTCGATGGCGGTTACCCGCAGCACCTGCTCCTGCTCGATCGCCACACCATCGCGCGCCTTGGCCCGCAGCCCGTTGACGTCCACCAGCCCCTTGGCCGGCACCAGGTAACCCCGGCGTGCGGCATCGAAGCGATACTCGGCGGTTTCACCGGCACGCAAGGTGGCAGCTACCAGTCGGGCATCGGTGCGAATCTGCAGGCTGTCTTCATCACCGGCACGACCGCTGGCCAGGGTCACGAAGCCTTCGCCACGCTCGCCTTTGGGGAACGGCCGGCTACCCCACTGCGGTGCCTCACCGGTGCGCTCAGGCACGATCCAGATCTGGAAAATACGCGTATCGACGTCTTCCAGGTTGTACTCGCTGTGCACGATGCCGGTGCCGGCACTCATCACCTGCACGTCACCGGCCTCGGTACGGCCCTTGTTACCCAGGCTGTCCTGGTGGCTGATCGCGCCTTCACGCACATAGGTGATGATTTCCATGTCGCGGTGCGGGTGCGGCGGGAAGCCGCTGCCAGCGGCGATCAGGTCGTCGTTCCACACCCGCAGGTTGCCCCAGTGCATGCGCGCCGGGTCGTAGTATTCGGCGAACGAGAAATGGTGGTGGGCATCGAGCCAGCCGTGGTTGGCGTGGCCCAGGCCTTCAAAGGGTCGTAGTTGCAGCATGATCGTGCTCCTTGAATCAGTGGAATGAGGCCATGATGCGCTAACAAAACATCGAAAATAAGCGTAAATATCGGCTTAAAACAATCAAGTTAATAGATGTTTTTTCAGCGATTCCTGACTCGCTTCATCGCCTAATCCACTGATCTGCAAGCATTCGCTGGCGATTTTCCGTCGATGCGGCGAACATGCCGGCTGTTTTTGTTTTTCAACGGAGTGACCGTGGCCCACGAGCAACCCCAGGCCCCCGCCGACCTTACCCCTCCTGCCCAATTGCCCTGGTTCCGCCGCCTGGTCGCCCGCCTGCTGGGGCGTGGCCTGACCCGCCTGCAGGCCCAGCATCGCGACTCGTGGTTCCTCGGCCACGCCACCGGCCAGCACACTGGGCATGCCGATGGCGTGCGTGAAGGGTTCGAGCGCGGTCGGGTGGAGGGCTACGAGGCCGGGCGCCAGGTGCTGGTGATTCGCGATTCGCGCCCCGATACCGCTGCGGTACCCGGCCAGGACGACAACCTGTTCGACGACTGGCGCCTGCCGCTGACGGCCGAGCTGAAAAAACGCTTCAAGGCCGATGTCGCCCAGCGCCTGCCCGCCGAGGCGCAACCCAGCGCCGCACAGTGGAAGCTGATCTTCAGTGACACCCCGTCCACCTGTGTGGTGGCCGGGGCCGGGGCAGGCAAGTCCACGTCGCTGGTGTTGCGCATCCTGCTGCTGCGCCATTATCTGGGTTACGAGCTGGACGCGATGACCGTGGTCACGTTCACTCGCGAGTCGCGCAAGGACTTCATCAAGCGCCTGCTGCAGGTATTTGCCTTATGGCAGATCAACCTGCAACCGGTGCAGGCCCGCGAGCTGGTGCGTACCTTCCATTCGCGCATCCTGCCGCTGGTGCGCAGCCTGCCGGGCTTTGGCCAGGTGCGCGCATTCGAAACACTGGGCAACGAAATGCCTGCCGGGCGTGAAGCCGAGGCGGACAGCAACCCGTTCGACCTGCGCCTTAACGATGCCCAGCGTCAGCAGCTGAACCAGTGCTACAGCAGCGTGCTGGGCGAGAGCCCGCGTTTTGCCGAGCTGGTCGGCCTGTTGCGCAACGAAGCCTTGCAACTCAAACCACTGGACCCGAACAACCCCGACGTGCAAAAGCGCGCACAGGTGACCCAGTTGGCGGCCCAGCGCGACGAAGAATTGTGCGACGTAATCGAGGACCTGTGGTTCGCCGCCGGCGCCTGGCCAATCAAGGGCATCGAGCCTTGCCGCGAAACTGTCGACATCCGTGGCAGCCGCTTCCATGTGCATGGCCGCCTGGCTGGCCAAGGGCCTCTGGTCGTGCTGGGCTTCGACCCTGCAGAGAGCGCGCAGTACCAGCGCCCCGGTGCCAAGTTGGCGGTGCGTGCCGAGTGGGCGGTCAAGCGCACCCTGTTGCAGGCCTTCTGCGATCGGCCGTTGATCTGGCTCGACAATTACGCCATGGCCCGCCGCCTGGCCGCTTCGCTGGCTGGCGATGCCGTGGCCGGCCCGGGGTTCGAGTACAAGGTCAAGGGCGAGCTGGCACCGGCGCCGTTGCTGGACGCCTTTGTCGGCGCGGCCAACTTCATCGAGAACCTTGGCCTGGACGTGAACAACGCGGTGGCGGCGATGAGCTTCCCGTCTGGCGACAGCGATGCCTTGTTTTTCGAGGCCCTGGCCCTGTACTGGAAGGCCCTGGAAGCACACCTGCTGGATCAGTCGCCGCCGGTGATGAGCTACAACCGCATGTTCGCCCTGTTCAGCGAGAACAACCCGGAAAACCTGCAACTGCTGCCCGACCCGTTGTTGCGGCCTCTGGCACACCTGATGATCGACGAGTTCCAGGACGTGTCGCCGCAGATCGTCAGCTGGCTGCGCGCCAGCCTTGCTGAAATCCGCCGACGTGGCCCGACCATGCACACCGGGCGCCATGCCCAGCATTCGTCGCTGCTGTGCGTGGGTGACGACTGGCAGTCGATCTATGGCTGGCGGGGCAGTTCGCCCAAGTACTTCATGGAATTCACCAAAGCCTTCCCGTCGCCGGCCAACACGCGGGTGATGCTGGTCGACAACTACCGCTGCCAGCAGCAGGTGATCGACGCGGCCGAGCACCTGGTCAAAGGCACCCCGGCGATTGCCGGCAAGAAAGCCCGCGCCAGTGGCCCGGCAGCCGAATTGCCGGGCTCTGCGGTCAAGGTATTCGACCGTGACGAGGCCGCCCTGGGGGAAACGCTGATCGAGCACTACCAGCGGGGCGAGACGGTGATGATGCTGTACCGCAAGGGCAGCGACAGGGCCTTGATGAACGAGCACCTGCAAAGCGTGCTGCACGCCGAAGCAGCATTGCCGGCCGAACAGCGCCGGCTGCGCCAGCTGACCTACCACAGTGCCAAGGGCTTGCAGGCCGATGCGGTGTTCATGCTGGGCGACTGCCAGTACCTGACCAGCTCGCCCTACAAGAACCAGGTGTACCGCCAGGCCGGTCTGGGCAAGGCCGGTGATGCCCAACCGTTCGATACGGCGCAGAAAGAAGAAGTGCAGCGCCTTGCCTACGTGGCGGTGACCCGCGCGGTACAGCACTGCTACTGGCATGTCGAGGCCGCCAATGGTGAAGCGGCGGCTGCCCCAAGGGCGTCGAGCCAGGTGGATGGCAGGCAGGCCTTTTTCGAAGACCTGCGTGGGCAGTAGGCCAAAATCCAGGTATTACCGGGGCTGCTCTGCAGCCCTTCGCGGGCACGCCCGCTCCCACAGGTTCAGGAATGCGCCGTCCTGGTGGGAGCGGGCGTGCCCGCGAAGGGCCGCAAAGCGGCCCCAAATGGCTTGACTGAGAGACTTCAGGTAAACCTGTCCAAATAAGAGCTTCAGTTGTTCGGGTCTTGCGCGCGGGTGAGCGTTTCAAACAACGCTTCGCGTTGTTGGTCACGCCCGGCATTCAGGCGCCGGCTGGCCACGTCGTAAGCCTGGCTACCCAGGTCCATTCTGTGCAGTTGGCCGTTTGCATCCAGCGGTGGCGCGGGCAGTGCGTCGGTGAGGGCCTGCAGCACCGCGCCATCCAACGAAGTGACCGCTTCGCTCTCGGCATCCAGGCAATAGTCCAGGTACTGCATGCCTTGGTACCAACGCTCGTCAAGCGCTGTGAAGCGGCTGGCGAAACGTTGGGCAAGGTAACGCTGCCAGCTGGGCTGCCGCGCAACCCAGGCCCTGCGTTCTGTAGCGGTATCGTCGAGCCGCAGGACAGCGCGTTCGACATTGCTGGCCACACGTGCCGAGATCATCGCTTCTTGGCGATAGAGCATGCCTTGGCTGGTTTCCGGGAAATTGAGCGGTTCTGCCAGTGACTGGCGCAAGGCCAGGCGTATTTCTATCAGGTCCGTGCCGCCAGTGAGTAGGGCGTTGTCACTCAGTTCGTCCAGGCGGTCCAGCTCAGGCACGTCGAGCCTTGCGGGCTGAGCCTGGGCGGGCAGCCGTTCCAGCTCCAGCAAACGCGCCTGGCGGGCCTGGCGGGCGAGCTGGATCCGTTCGGCCAGGGCGTTGACCATTTCTCGGCGGTAGAGGTTTCGGAAAAAGTTGAACAGGTAGACAGGGCGCTCCGCTTCCTCGGCCAGTTGCCTGAACACCTGGGCTTCGAGCTCGAGGGCACTGAATGCATCGGTACCAGCGTCGCCACAGGTGGGCGGGTAGTCTTGCGCGACATTGTCCAGATGGGTGCGCAATGCCTCGTCTCGCCCAGCCTGTTCAAGCAGCTGCCAGACCTGCCGGCTCAGCCCGCGCACGTTGCGCTCGGCTTGCCGCGAGTGCGCCATGCGTTCGACCACTTCGCGCAAATGCTGGTTTGCGTCACCCTCGAACAGCTCGTCCCAGAGCTGCGCCTGTTCCGGGCTGGCATCCACGAGCCAGAAGTCCACACTGATATCCGACAGCTCATCGCCGCCGTGCACTTCGACGCCAGCCGTGCGCAGGCGGCGGATACTTTCGGCGCCCAGGTTGTTTTCGTTGAAGTCCCAGAAGGTATCGCGACCTGGCACACGCAGGGCGTCGGCAAAGGGACTGGTCAGTACCTGATCGAGGTCCGGCAATTGTTCGATCGGGTTGTAGCTCAGGCTGAGGTGACGCAACTGCAGGTCCGCCTGCGTCATTAATGAGGTGAGGCCGCGCGGCCATTCACGCAGGCCGCAGTTGCGTAACTGCAAGTTGGCCAGGGACGACAGGCCGCTCACGTCGGGCGCCTGCCCCAGTGGGTTGTTGGTCAGGCGCAGGTCGCGCAGGCTGCGCAGGCCGGCGAAACGTGCTGCCAGGGCTTCACTCAGCACAATGTGGTTGTTCTCCAGATCAAGGTTTTCGAGGGGGAGTTGTGCAAGGGTCTGCAAGTCGGCTTCGGCAAGTTGCAACCTGTTCAGACGCAGGCTCAACCGGCGCAGGCGGGTAAGGCCTCCCAGGCGCTGACGCATCACCTCGGTCAGGCTGCCGAGCTGGTTGTTGCCCAGTTCCAGTACTTCCAGTTGCGGGGTGCAGGCCAGTGCCTGGAACAGGCCTTCGAAGTCGAGTTCCGGGCTTAGCGCCAGGCGCAGTGTGCGCAGGGAGGGGAAGCTCTGGAAAAAGTCTGCGGGCAGCTCGCGGATGCCGGTGGCGCGAATGTTCAGGGTGGTGATGTGATCGAAGCGAGCCGGCAACGATGGCAGCGTGTCGATGTGCAGCAGCTGCAGCGTCAGGTTGTCAGGGTCGTCACGACGCCAGGCTGCATTTAACAGATCTCGGACCACGCCGCTGCTGTCGCGTTGGGTTTCAGTGCTCTGGTTCACCCAGGTGCGCAGCGTGACGTCGAGGGCGTCACGCTCGATCTCCAGCGCCCTGAGCTGCGCCGCGACACTACCGCGCTGGCGTAGTTGGCCCCGCAAGGTATTGCGCTCGCTTGCGCTCAGGCCAGGGTAGAGCGCACGCAGGCGTCGATCTGCAGTATTCGCCCAAGGCAGCCTTCCACTGAGTGGGTAGCCGATGCGCCCATCGGCCAGGCGCATCGGTGAACGGTAGCCTGGCCTGATCGGCTGCTGCCCGATCAGCCTGGCTGCATGCAGGCGATCGGCGACCGCCATTTCATAACGTTGTCGTGCATCGAGGCCAGGGTGCTCGGCTTTGAGCGCGGCATCCAGCACGCCACTGTCGGCAGTGGCCAGGTCAGGTCGCCAGAGCCCCAGCAAGGCCCTGCTCAGGCGGGCGTGTGCCTGCAAGGCCCGGGCTTCTTCGGCGACGCGCAAGGGTACCCTGCCTTGTCCCAATAGCAGACGTTCACGGGCGCAGGTCCTGGCCATGATCTGCCCAATGGCACGCTGCGTCAGGCCCGGGAACTGCCTGGCCAGTGGCCCGGCTTCTTCGGGCAGACTGGCCTGGTTTCGCGCTTTCAGTCGGTCGAGTGCGTCGGCCAGCAAGGCGGGGGGATGCTGCGCGGCGACCTGGGTTTGGCGAAGTTCATTGCCTTGCACCCCTGAGCACTGCAGTGCCGCCTGCAACTCGCTGTCACCCAGCCCTTCACTGATCGGCCCCAAGCGCCGCAACAGCTGCAGGTCATCCCACTCCAGTGGCACCTCGTGTGCCGCGCGCCACGCGCCTGCGCCATTGTCCCGAACCACTGGCCGATAGGCCTGCGGGTCTTGCGGGTGAGGAATCCGCCATTGGCCGCGTTCCTGCAACTGTTCGTACACAACGCCCTCGATGCGTATGTAGTGGCGCCCGTCCACCGTATAGCGGCCCTGTACATCCGGTGCGAGGTCTTCGGCAATCGACACCGGGCTTGCATGGTCCTGCAACGTGGCGTTCCACAGGTAGTCCTTGCCATCCTTGACGATGCTCTGCATGGCGTCGACGAAGCCGGAGGCCTTCAGCACCACGCTACCGGCACCTACGGCAGCCACCGTCACAATGTTCAGCAACACCGATTCAAGCTGGGCTGCAGCCTCGTCATTGTCACCTTCCTCCCAGGCCGAGATGCCCTCGAACACACTGCCCATGATCTGCGCGGCGCCGAGGGTCAGCATGATCGGGTTCAGGCATGGCACGACCATCGCTGCCACATTCAGCACGGTCATGCCCAGGTCCAGCCAGTATTCGATGTTCTGCAAGCGTACCCTGGCGTCGACATCTTCGGTGGGCACCGCGACCCGGCGAGCATCCGCTCTCAGGCGGGCAAGGTGGCTGGATTCCAGTAATGCCCAAGGGGCATCTGGCAGGTTTCTGTCGATGGATTCCAGGTGTATCGACTTGCGAGGTTTCAGCTGTGCCCCGTCATCCTGGTCAGCGTTGCTGTACAGGGCGCGCGCGAGCCGCTTGTTCAACGTTGCCTGTTGTGATTGCAATGCCAGGGCGACGAAGCGCTTGCGGTAGCCGTCCTGCAGCAGTTGCTGGCGCAAGTACTTGCGTGCATCGCCCAGCGAAGCGAACTCCCTGAGCGCATCGCCATCCACCGGGTTGTAGAGAAATACCGGGTCATGCTTGCGGTTTTGCATGGGCGCGATGAACAGCAGTTCGTGTATCGGGATGCCAAACAACTGCAGCTGCCAGCAACGCAGGGGGCGGCCTTGATAGGTGGGGTTGGCGTTTTCGGCACACAGGCCTTGCAGCGCGCAAGAGCCGGCGGGGCTGAGGTAGCCTTTGCAGGCAGCGATACGGGTTTGCACACGAAACTCGTCACGCCGGGCGTTGATAGCCAGCTGCTGCAACGCGGTTTTGTTTGCTCCGTCGAAGACCTGGTCAAGGTGCTGCTGGTAGCGCCGACCCAGGTTCAGCGCCCGACATTGGTCGATAAAGCCTGCCACCGTCAGCCCAGCCATGGACCTGATGTCCTGGCGGCTGTGCTGCAGGCGGCTGAACCGCGTGGTGTCGGCAGTGCCTTCGAAATTGTGCAGGGCCGCTTCGAGCAGGCTGCGGTATTGCGGGGCTCCCTTGGGCACGATCTCGCCCTGCTCATGCGGCACTGCCGGGCCCCCGGGCATCCCGCCTGGTTGCTTCACAGTGGTGGCTTGATAAACGTATTGCGCCTGGGTGACCGGGGTGTCGATGTCGAGCTGTGCTTGCAGCAAGGGGGCGCAGAACTCGGTCACGCCCTGTAGGTTGCCGAGCGCTGCATGCAAGGCCCTGTTGCTGGCATCACGCTTGGCGATGGCGCGGCGAAGGGCCTGGCGGGTGGGTTCGTCTGCCTGTTGATACCAGGCGCAGGTACTACCCTGGCTGTCCTGGTAGTCCTTGTGCAAGCGCGCCATGATCTGGCTGGCATGCTCGCTGTGCAACGCCTTGCTCCAGCCGGGCAGGGTTCGCACCATTTGCGCGTGGTGATAAGGGGTGTGGCTCATGTCGGCACTCCATGGACGGGAGCCGCTATGGGGCCGCATACGCTGGCGCTCTGTGCGGTAGATAATTGCCTGCCCAGGTCGGGCGTATGCGGGTGTCGGCGTGTGTTCTGCCA
Organism: Pseudomonas putida S13.1.2; assembly: GCF_000498395.2. Lineage (NCBI taxonomy): Bacteria > Pseudomonadati > Pseudomonadota > Gammaproteobacteria > Pseudomonadales > Pseudomonadaceae > Pseudomonas > Pseudomonas putida. The sequence goes on along the minus strand of NZ_CP010979.1, from coordinate 2,593,532 downwards.
GGTAGATGGCCGGCAGGCCTCTTTGAAGACCTGCGCGGCGACCGAGTACGGTTTAACTGCCGAGTGTCTGCAGTTGGCGAGTGAGGCTGGTCAATAGACCGGTTTCAACCTGTTGCTGCTCGGCGGTCAGCACGTCCACCCCCTGGCGATACTGCTGCTCGTTGATCGCCACGCGTCGCAGAATGCCGCTGGCATCCAATGGGCTTTCAGGCATGACGCTGGCCAGGGCTCGGAGCAAGGAACTGTCCAGGGACGTCACCGGGTCAGCGGTTTCATCCAGGCAGTAATACAGGTAGTCCAGGCCTGGGCGCCAAAAGTCGGTAATCAGGCTGAACTGCGCTGCATGCTCTCGCTTCAGGTACTCAACCCAGCCCGGCTGCCGGTTCAACCATTGCTCTCGAGCGGTGGCATCCGTATCCAGCACAAGGACCGCAGCTTTCACCTTGTCGATGATTGCCCGGTTGATCCTGGCCGTGCTGCGGTGCAGCATGCCGCTGCTGGGCTCAGGGTAGTCCAGCACGGTAGCCAAGGACTGGCGCAAGGCCAGGCGCAGCTCGATATCGTCCACCAGCCCGGTTTCCAGGGCGGAGTCCGGAAAGGCAGAGGGCTCGTCGAGCACATCGTATGAGGGTAGATCTTCGTCGTAGGCATCATCGAGCAACGCCTGCTTGCGCAAGGACCGTCTCCAGCTGATGCGGTCCGCCAGTTGATTGACCTGATCGCGTCGATACAATTTTCGATACAGGTTCAGCAGATCGGCCGGCCGACTACCGGCATGACCGGCAGCGTGGTGGGCCAGCACTTCTATCTCCAAGGCACTGAAGGCGTCGGCTCCTGCGTCGCCGCAGGTTGGGGGGAAGTCCCCGGCCACGGTGGCGAGGCGTTCGCGCAACACGGTGTCGTGGGCAGCATCATCCAGCAGCTCCCATACACGCTCCCTCAGCGCCTCGGCATCACGCCGCGCTTCTGCCGACTGGGCAACACGTTCGAGCACCCCCAGCAACGCTGCGTTTTCACCTTGGTCAAACAGATCGCTCCACAGCTGCTCTTCGGCACTGCTCGCGCCGCCACGGATAAAACCTTGCCACGGCGGTACGTCTTCTGCGTGCTCGAATACATTGACGCCACTACTGCCCAGGCGCGCACGTGCCTCGGCTTCCAGTGTGTTGTAGTTGAACAGCCAGCGGCGCTCGGGCAAGCGCGCGGCCACATCGCGGGCGAACGGGGTGCGCAGTACACCTGACAAGTCTGGCACGGTACGAATACGGTTGGAGGAGAGGTTCAGATAGCGCAGCTGGTACTGGGGCTGGCTCATGAGGATTGTCAGGCTGTCGGGCCACTGCTGCAGTTCGCAACGCTCAAGGTCCAGGTGGCTGAGGCGGGCCATGAAGCGCAGGTCGGGCGCCAGCTGCAATGGGTTGCGAGGCATGTGCAGCACCTTGGGGTGGATCATGTCCTGAAACTGGGCGGCAAGGCGTTCATCCAGTGTGATCTGGTTGTGGCCCAGGCCGAGTGCATCCAGGGGCAAGCGCGTCAGGAAGGCAAGACTGGCGTCATCGAGCCGCAGCCGGTTACGGCTGAGGCCCAGTACCCGCAGGCCAGGCATCGCCCCGATGGCCTGCTGGGCAGTGGCTGAAAGCGTAGTCAAGCCATTGCCTGTCAGGCCCAGTTCGCGTAGCCGTGGGGCAGACTTGAGCGCCTCGAACAATGTTTCAGCGTCAATCTCCGGGTTGCCGATGATTTCCAGGGTGTCCAGGTCAGGGAAGTTTGCCAGGAAGCCACCCTCCAGGCGCCGCATTTGCAACCCATCAATGACGAGTTGCCGGATATGCGGCATACGGGCAGTGAACGCTGGCAGTGCTTCCAGTTGCATGTGGCTCAGCACAAGCACTGCGCGTTGCGCGCCACCTTCACGCCGCGAAGCACTCATCAGCCGCTCGGTGAATTGCTGGCGATCAAAGCGTTCATCCAGGGTGCGCGAGGTGCCAACCCAGCGGTTGAGATCACGGTTGAGGGCGCGCTGCTCGGCTTCCAGCTGGCTGATTGCGCTACCCAGGTCCCCCCCTTGGGCGAGTTCGGTTTGCAGTACGCTGATCTGCTGGCTGCTGAGTTCGGGGTAGAGTGCCCGAAGTCGACGCGCGGCCGGCAAGGCTCGCCCGTGCAAGCCACGGCCGCTCAGGGGATAGCCAAGCTGGCCGTTGGCCAACCGCAAGGGCGAGCGGAACCTGGGGTTGATGGGTTGTTGGCCTAGCAGTGAGGCGCAGTGCTGGCGGTCGCCAAGGGCAAGCTGTAGCAACTGGGCCGAGTCAGCCTGCGGGTGTTCGGCTTGCAGCGCCTGTTGCAGGCGCTGGCTGTCGTCGTTGGCCAGGCTGGGCCTGAAAATGCCCAGGATGGCGCGGTCAAGCCGCGCTCGAGCTTGCAGAAGGCGAGCTTCCTCGGCGATGCGAAGCGGCACCCGTCCGTTTGTCAGGCTTTCCCGTTCGGCGTTGCCGATGTTGGCCAGCAATGCTTCAAGGGCGCTATCCGGCAGGCCGGGAAACTGCCGGGCGAGCGGTTGCGCGGTTGGGGGGAGGGTGGGGCGGTGACTTTGTTGCAGGCTGCTTAGCAGAGCGCCGCGATGTTGTTCCAGGTGTTCTGCGAGCAGGTTGTTCAATGCGGATGATCGGTGCTCGGTCGGCGTGTCGCCGAGCACCTGGAGAACGGCTTTTTCACCCATCTGAGCTAACACTGTCTGGCTCAACTGGCCATTGTCCAGGTCGTTACGGGTAACTTCGATTTCTACCTGGCCAACCGGGTGGACAGGGCCGTAGTGCACAGATTCGCCCCAAGGCTCTGGCCCTTGGTAAACCTTGAGCACGTGCCCCTCAGGCCAGCCCGGCAGGCGCAGCAACTCAGGCAAGGCAAAGTTTTCGTACGCAGCCAGCGGCAGCCCATGGCGTACGCGGGTGATGATCTGTTGTGCCTGGTTGTCCAGTTGCAGGCGCTGTAGCGTGTCGAGCAACAAGGCGGGTGGACGCAGGCCGGCTGCGTGGGCACGGCGCAACACGGCTTGATCGGTACCGGTACTGCGCAGGGCGGTGTCCAGTTCGCGCTCGTCCAGGCCTGCACCATAGCCGCCAAGGCGGCGCATGAGTTGTTCGCGGTCCCATTCCAGAGGCTGTTCATGGGCCAGTTGCCAGCGGGCGTTACCATGGTGCAGCAAGCGTGGGGCATAAGCCTGCGCGTCATCGGGGTGACGCACGTGCCATTGTTGTTCTGCGTCCTGAAACACTTCGTACAGCGTCCCATCCAGCTTCAGGTAGGTCTTCCCATCGATGTGCACGTGGCCGAGCAAGTCGGGTTGGGCCCCTTCAGGGATAGCCGCTGTGCTCGCATAGGGCGTCATGTCGGGGTGCCAGAGCAGTTCTTTGTCTTCATGCCACACACTTGTCAGCGCATCCACAAAGCCTGACGCCTGGACGATCTTGGCGCCCGTGGCAAAACCGGCAATCACCGCCGCGTTGATTGCCAACGACTCCAGCTGCGCCAGTGCTTGCCGGGTATCGCCTTGTTCCCAGGCCTCGAAGCCGGTGAAAACCGAGCTCATCAGATCGTAAGCGAAAACGCCAAGCATGACCGTGTTCAACCCAGGCACGAAAAACGCGGCGACGTTCAGCATATTCATGCCCAGCTCAAGCCAGTGCTTCAGGCGCTTGTCGCGGGCCCTGGCGTCGACCTCGGCGGTAGGGACCGCAATGGTTTTTGCGTCGGCCTTCATGCGCGCAAGGTGTGCGTTGTACAAGGTCGCCCAAGGGTCGGTTCTGATTGGCGAGGGGGTGAAAGGCAGTACGGGCATGTTTCGGGGTTTGCGTCTGCCTGCTTCATCCGTTTCGAACAGCGCATGTTCCAGTTTGTCGGCCAGTTCCTTTTGCCTGTCTTTGTAGGCGAAATGCACCACGGTTCGGCGAAACTCGCTTTGCAATAGCCGGCTGCGCAGGTGTTTACCGGCTTCCTGACGAGAAGCAAACTCCCTTATAGGATGCTCGCTATCGCCAGGCATATACAGGACACAGGGGTTTTTCCGGTCAGGATTGTCTGGCCCGATGAACAGTATTTCGTGGACGGGGATACCGAACAGGCTGAAGTTCCAGCAATGCAGTGGCTGTTTTTCATAGGTGGGGTGAGGCTCGCCATCGCACAGTTGGCCAAGCGCATCGAGCCCAGGTTTGCTCAGCAGGCCTTTGAGCTTTGCAATCAGTGCCTGGACCCTCAGGGCCTCGCGACTTGCTGCTATCGACCGGCGCTGGACTTCGGCGCGATTGGCGCCCTCATGGGTTGCCAGCAGGTGCTCTTGATAGCGTTTGCCAAGGTCCAGGGCCCGGCAGTGGTTGACGAAGTCCGCCATTGTCAGGTCCGGTAGGAGCGTAGCGCTGCCCGCAGCGCTGGTGAGTCTGCTGTAAGCCCCTACTTCGGCCAGGCCCTCGAAGTTGTGCAGGGCTGCCTCCAGCAAGCTGCGTGTTTGCGGTTCGCCCACAGGGCGAGTGGCCAGGACATCCACCTCAAGGTGCGGGACCAAGGGCGTTTCTACGTCGGGTACGCCGACCCAGATGTTGGCATCGGGTTCAAAGGGCTGGAACACATATTGCGCCCTGTCTACGGGCACGCTCACCTTCAAGCGCTCGGTCAGCAGAGGGGTACAGAAGCCGATGATGTCTTTGAAACCCGCCAGTGCCTGCCTGACTTGTACCAGGCGTTTGTCCCGCGTTTCGATAGCGCTGCGCAACTGCTCACGCGCTGGCTCATCGGCAGCGGCGTACCACGAGTAAGGGGAGCCATCTTCAGCCAGATAATCCTTGCGCAGGCTTTGCAGCACCTTGTGCGTATGTGCGGGGTGAAGAACCTTGCTCCATTTCGGTAATGTTCGGGTTATCTGGCTTTGATGTAACGGCGTGGGGTGGGTCATGGCAACGATCTCTTGCGTTGGGGTCGGATAGTCCACGCTCATCAAGGCGTCATGGTGCGGTAGATAGTTGTCGGCAACGGTCGGTCCTGCGCATGCGCGGGTCGGTGAGGGGCTAGCAGCGAGGGGGGATCTGCGAGAGGGTGAGGCAGGCTAAGGCGCAGGCAGCCAAGGAGAATTGCAATGCGTTCGCTGTGCAGTCCGAAAGATCACCTGCTCGACCTCGATGGTATTGAAATAGCGGTCCGCACCTGGGGCGCCGAAGACGGTATTCCCGTACTGGCCTTGCATGGCTGGCTGGATAACGCTGCCTCGTTCGAACGCCTGGCACCGATGCTGGACGGCTGCTTCGTGGTGGCCCCCGACCTGGTCGGTCATGGTCGTTCGGACCATCGCCGCCACGACAGTGGCTACTATTTATGGGAGCATGCCCAAGACATGTTGGCGGTGACCGACAGCCTGGGCCTGGCGCAATTTCATGTGCTGGCCCATGGCATGGGCACCGGTGTAGCGTCGCTGCTGGCGGCCATGACCAGCGGCATTGCCAGCATGACCTTCCTCGACGGTATGGGGGCACCGTTCACGGTGGCCGAGGATGACCGCGTGCAGCACCTGGCGCGGGCCTATCGACTGAGGCGCATGGTCCAGCGCAGCCAGCTGCCGGGCTTTGCCGAGCCGGACGTCGGCCGTTTCGACGACCTGGACACCGCCCTGGCGCAACGCCGCGAGCGCCTGGACACCGAGCTGTCGGAAGGTGCCGCACGGCTGCTGGCATTGCGCGACCTGCTGCAACTGGGCGATGGCTACTGCTGGCGTCACGACCCGCGGCTGGTGTTGCCCGAACCCATGCCGCTGACCGAGCGCGAAGCGTGCGACCTGCTGAACCAGATCCGCTGCCCGTTGTACCTGCTGTTCGGCCGCCAGGGGGCTTTCACCGGCGAGGCCTTTACCCGGCGTCAGGCCGCCTTGCCCAGCCAGGCGAAGGTTTCCTGGCACCCGGGCGGGCACCATTTTCACCTGGATGCACCAGACCGGGCGCTGGTCGACCAGCTGCTGCGTATCCTGGCGCAGCATGAAGGGGGCGTTCTGCAACGGTTGGTGAACGAGTAGCTGATTCTGGTCACGCTCCAGCGACCTGGGCTATGGTGGCGAACGTCATTGCGTAAACGCCATAAGGAGCCCAGGCATGCGACCGTTCACCATCAAGCATATCGATCACCTCGTGTTGCGGGTCAGCGACCTGCCGCGCAGCGTTGCTTTCTACACCGAGTTGCTTGGTTGCGCGGTCAGCCGCGTGCGCGAAGACCTGGGCATGGTGCACCTGGCCACGGGCACGGCAATGATCGACCTGGTGACCCTGGACGGCCCGCTGGGGCGGCCGGGCGGGGCGGCACCTGGGGTGGAAGGGCGCAACCTGCACCATTTCTGCCTGCGTATCGAGCCGTTCGACGAAGCCGCATTGACCGCCTACCTGGACGCTGCCGGGGTAAAGGTAGAGCCCGCAGAAAAGCGTTATGGCGCCGAAGGCGAGGGGCTTTCGCTGTACTGCTACGACCCGGATGGCAACCAGGTGGAGTTGAAGGGGCCGGTCGCGCAGGCGGTATGAGGGGCCTGTACATGCGCCGTTCCTTCAAGCGCCCTCCTGGCGTCAGGCCCGACACTGGTGGCTCCTGACTATCTGGAGTGACCCATGCGCACCCTCTATGCCCCTCTATTTTTCTTCGGTTTCATTGCCGCGGCACTGTCACTGGCAGACCACCCGTTGTGGCTGCTGCCACTGCTGGCCAGTGCTGTGTTGCTGTCATTCACCTGCGAACGGCTCATCCCTTACAAGGCCGCCTGGAATCAGGCACAAGGCGACAGCCGCCGCGACCTTTGCCATGCACTGATCAACGAATGCCTGACCCTCTGCAGTGTGGCGGCCATCCCGCTGCTTGCCCACTGGCTGCCGGGAACAGGCCTTTGGCCTGATCAGTGGCCGTTGGCCTTGCAGTTGCTGCTGGCCATTGCCTTGGCCGACCTGGGCATCACCCTGGTGCATTACGCCAGCCACCGTAGCCCGCTGCTGTGGCGTCTGCATGCGGTGCACCACAGTGTCACCCGCTTGTACGGCTTCAATGGTTTGATGAAACACCCCGTACACCAGTTGCTCGAAACCCTGGGCGGCACCTTGCCGCTGCTGCTGCTCGGCTTACCCGTGGAGGTGGCAGCGTTGCTGGCGTTCAGTGTGTCTATCCAGCTGTTGCTACAGCACAGTAATGTGGACATGCGCATTGGCGGCTTGCGCCATGTGTTTGCCTGGGCGCCGGTGCATCGCCTGCATCACCTGAAGTATGGCAGCACCGGCGACGTCAACTTTGCCCTGTTCTTTCCGCTCTGGGACCGCCTGCTTGGCACGCTACTGTACCTGCCTGGCTATGCGCTGGCGGACGACGACATGGGTATCGGTGATCGGCCGGACTATCCGCAGGCGTACCTGGCGCAGTTGCGTGAGCCGTGGGCAAGCGGGGATGTTCATCCACCTGCGGTATTGCCGGCGGGGCTGCGCCAGGCTTTAGCCGAGCGTACGTAGGCGCAAGTGACGCAAAGCGGCCCCGGGGCTGAGGCCGAACTGGTGGCGAACACTGCGGGTGAAATGCGCCGAGTCGGCAAACCCCGCCGCCAGTGCCGCCTCGGTCAGGCTGGCGCCGCCCAGCGCCCGTTGCAGGGCCACGCGCAAGCGCTGCCACAGCACCAGCCGGCGCACTGACAGTTTCAGTGAACCGCTGAACAGGCGTTCCAGCTGGCTGATCGACAGTGCTGCTGTGCTGGCCAGTTCCTGTGCCGGCAAGGTCTGCTCATCGAGTGCGCGGATTCGCTCGAGCGCTTTCTCCAGACGCGGGTCGAGCGGGCGGCGCGGCCAGCGCCCAAGGTTTTCTGCCAGTTGCTCTGCGCTGTTGCCGGCTTGCTCGCAGGCGTGGGCAAGGTTTGCCAGGTCGAACGCCAGCGGTTCGGCGAACAGGGTAAGGCACGGTACGCCATGACTGAGGATGGCATGGGGTTGCCGCGACGCGATCAGCACCTGGGGGCCGCTGCAGATCTGCTCGCCCAGGCGCACCTCGACATCCGCACCGAGGCCGACAAGCACCTGGTGCGCGTAGTGCACATGGCTGTCGGTCCTGCCTAGCGTCGACCGCAGCAGGCAGTAATCGTCAGCCAACCAGATATCCCCCTGCCAGCCTGGTGTTGCCTTGTCGTTCATGTCGCCCTCTTGTGTATGGCCATGCGGGTGGATATCCCGGCAAACCCGATTATGCTTCAGTTACCTTGCTGCGATCCGAGGCGGCCCGCCTCGTCGTGCTTCGCGCAACCAAAGCAAGCCCTAGGGCCTGGGTGCGACGGTGAAAGGGGTGTGACTGACTCCCTGTGAGGTGCTCCGGCCTGCCTGACGACAAGACGGAGGCAACCCATGGCGGTTATCGACAGCGCATCCACGGGCAGTAGCGCGCCCCAACGCGGCATTACCAAGGAGGAGCGCAAGGTCATCTTCGCCTCGTCCCTGGGCACAGTGTTCGAATGGTACGACTTCTACCTGTATGGTTCACTGGCCGCGATCATCGCCAAGCACTTCTTTGCCGGTGTCAATGAAACCACCTCGTTCATCTTCGCCTTGCTGGCCTTCGCTGCCGGTTTTGCAGTACGGCCGTTCGGGGCTATCGTGTTCGGTCGCCTGGGCGACATGATCGGGCGCAAGCACACCTTCCTCATCACTATTGTGATCATGGGCCTGTCTACGGCACTGGTGGGCCTGCTACCCAGCTACAGCGCGATCGGCGTGGCTGCGCCGATCATCCTGATCACCCTGCGTTTGCTGCAGGGCCTGGCCCTGGGTGGCGAGTACGGCGGCGCGGCCACCTATGTGGCTGAACATGCGCCCAAGGGCCGACGCGGCTTCTTCACCGCCTGGATCCAGACCACCGCGACCCTGGGGCTGTTCCTGTCGCTGCTGGTGATCATGACCTGTCGCACGGTCATGGGTACCGAGGTGTTCGAGGCCTGGGGCTGGCGGGTACCGTTCCTGCTGTCGATCCTGCTGCTGGCGATCTCGGTGTATATCCGCATGCAGCTCAACGAGTCGCCGGTGTTCCTGAAGATGAAGGCCGAAGGCAAGTCATCCAAGGCACCGCTGACCGAGTCGTTCGCCCGCTGGGACAATCTCAAGGTGGTGATCATGTCGCTGCTGGGCGGTACCGCCGGCCAGGCCGTGGTGTGGTACACCGGGCAGTTCTATGCGTTGTTCTTCCTGTTGCAGACGCTCAAGATCGAGCCACAGACGGCCAACCTGCTGATTGCCGGTTCGCTGCTGATCGGCACGCCGTTCTTCATCATCTTCGGTAGCCTGTCCGACCGCATTGGCCGCAAGAAGATCATCATGGCCGGCTGCATCATCGCTGCGCTGACCTATTTCCCGATCTTCAAGGCGCTGACCGAGTACGGTAACCCGGACGTGTTCGTCGCCCAGGAGCAGAATCCGGTCGTGGTGGTGGCTGACCCTGACCAGTGCGCGTTCCAGTTCGACCCGGTGGGCAAGGCCAAATTCACCAGCTCCTGCGACGTTGCCAAGAGCCAGCTGGCCAAGCGCGCCATTCCCTATACCAACCAGGCAGCCGAACCTGGCAGCGTGGCGCAGATTCGTATTGGTGAGCGGGTACTGCCGAGCTTTGAAGGCAGCAGCATGGCCGCAGCGGACTTCAAAGTGCGGAGCGAGGCGTTTACCGCCACCTTGAGTGGTGCGTTGAAAGAAGCAGGCTACCCGGAAAAGGCCGACCCGGCGAAGATCCACTACCCGATGGTGCTGCTGTTGCTGACCATCCTGGTGATCTACGTGACCATGGTCTACGGGCCAATCGCCGCCTGGCTGGTGGAGTTGTTCCCGGCGCGTATCCGCTACACCTCGATGTCGCTGCCTTACCACATCGGTAATGGCTGGTTCGGCGGCTTCCTGCCGACGGTTGCGTTCGCCATGGTGGCGGCTACCGGGGATATCTATTACGGCTTGTGGTACCCGATCGTGATCGCGGTAATGACCGCGGTGTTGGGGATCCTGTTCCTGCCCGAAACCAAGGACCGGGATATCAACTGATGGGGCAGCTGTGCCGGCCTCTTCGCGGGCAAGCCCGCTCTCACAGACTGTGTTGTACCTGTGGGAGATTCTATGGTTTTCAGCAAGCCGGTTTCCCACCTTTGGAGACATATTCGTCCTGATTCTTCATCAGGGCGAATGCCACTCGCGCAAGCTTTCTGGCCAGGATTACCAACGCCTGGGTTGTTGCTTTACCCGCATTGCGATGTTGTTCGTAGATCCCTTTCCAAGTGGCCGTCCGGCTGGCTGACATCGCCGCGTTATGCAACAGACGACGGATTTCTGAGCAGCCTCGCTTGGTCAGGCGGCGACGTCCATTCTTCTGCCCAGAATCAATCACTCGTAGATCCATTCCCAGGAATGCAATGTACGAATCACTGCTCTTGAACTCGCCCCGCATAAAGGCCATTACCAAGGCAGTGGCGGTGAGAAACCCAATGCCCTCTACCGCTTGGCAGCGAGCAACTTGCTCGTGCAGCCCAGCTTCGCGCAGCACTTCTTTAATTTTCTTTTGGATCAACAAATCCAGCCGGTCTATCGATTTTACAAAGGTTTGGAAGGCGGCTTTCAAGAGGGCTTCATTAGCCCAGCTCTGAGTCATCGCCGTGCGGGCAGTCACCAAGGCCGCTCGGCGTCGCAGAAGGCTCTGAAGCTTGCCGTAGACGGCGGGAGGGGGAGTCCAAGGGCGGAGGTCTTCCCCCTCGTTTTTCAAAAATCGGGATAACAACCGAGCATCAGAGGGGTCCGTTTTTACCCGCACACCCACGCTTTTGCGGTAGTTGCTCAGTTGGAACCCATCAATGACATAGACCTCGAAACCCAGGCTATGGGCCAGCTCAACCAAGTCCAGGTGGTAAACATTGGTCGCCTCAACAGCAATTGCCGTGTTGAGAGGCTGTTGCTTCAGCCATTTCTTGATTTCCGGTTTGGTATTTTTCACCTTGATGATCTCATCGCGATCATCGTGATGAATCACTAACTCTGCTTTCGCGACATCCGCACCCACGATCAATTTGCCAGCCTGCATTGCCACGGGAGCCTCCTCACGTTATGGTTTTTTGGCTTGAAGGGGTTTCACCAAGAGGCGCTGGCTTGCTTCTATCGTCGTTTGCAAACGATGCATTCTTTATCGGCGCTTTGGTGGAAGGGGTGGGGCGATGTCTCCCACGGTCTGTACTGCTGTGAACAGTCAGAATCGGGCATTTAGTCCCACCACCCCTTCAAGTCTAACCATACAAGCGGGCAAGCCCGCGAAGAGGCCGGCACAGGCCATCAATCAGTCGAAGTAGCCACGCAGGCCAAAGGCATACCCGGTATCCACCCCCGCTGCCTCACCCCGGCTCCAGCGCTTCTTCAACACGAACTCGAACGCCGGCTCGTACAGCCCGTCGCGCACCACCGCCCCCGCCAGCACCTCCACGTCATACCAGCCATTGTCCAGCTCGATGATCGGCCGCCCCGGCACCTGGTAGCGGGCAATCAGGTCTCCCAGGGTCTTGGGCGTGAAATGCTGCAAAATGCGCCAGGTGTACAGCATCACCGCCCCGTGCTCGACCCGCAGCACATAACCATTGCGCCGGTGCTTAAGGCGGCTGCCGGCTTCGCGCAGGGCCGGGGTGTGGCCATCGAGGGTGAACAGAATGCGGTAGGGCAGGTTGTCGACCCCGGCCAGCGGCAGCACGATGCCTTCGTGCACCGCCTTGTCGCCGCTGTCGCCATGGGTGAAGGCGTAGGCCAGGTCGTCCGGTAGCGCATGTTCTTGCTTGAAGCGCTCGAGCAGCTGGATATCGCCAAGCAGAAAGTAATCGACCAGGTCGTTAAGTACTTCGCTGAATTCGTGGCGCATCTGTTTTCCTTATTGGTGCGCGTGGGGTGTCAGTGTTTCTGGGCGATCTGGATCAGGTTGCCACAGGTGTCATCGAACACGGCCACGATGACGGGGCCCATGTCGGTGGGCGGCTGGGTGAACTGCACGCCCGCTGCACACAGCCGTGTGTACTCGGCCTGGATATCACGTACGCCAAACGAAGTGGCGGGGATGCCGTCCTGCTTGAGGGCGGCCTTGTACACCTTGGCCGCCGGGTGCGCGTCTGGCTCCAGCAGCAGTTCGACGCCATTGGGATTGTTGGGCGAGGTCAGGGTCAGCCAGCGGTGCCGGCCCATGGGAATGTCGTGCCTGGGCTCGAAACCGAGTACGTAGTGGTAGAAGGCCAGGGCCTTGGCCTGGTCGTCGACGAGAATGCTGGTGACCACGATCTTCATAGGCGTACACCGTAATGCTGAGGCCGTTGGGTATCAGTAAAGACGTTCGGGAGTATTTGGCCAGCAGCTGTTCCCGGGCTCGGGTTATCGCTCTACAAAAAAACTTCTCAAGCCATAGGTAAATCCTTCATCACCTGGCCCCCGTCCGCTAGCGAGCGGGGTTAAAGTGTCAGGCATGATCCCTGCGCGCCCAAACCGGCGTCAAAGAGGTGCCCGTGGCTGCCTATACCTTGCGACAACTCAAGTACTTCGTCACCACCGTGGAGGCCGGTAGCGTTGCCGAGGCCTCGCGCCAGCTGTACATCGCCCAGCCGTCCATTTCCACGGCCATCAAGAGCCTGGAAGAAAGCTTCGGCGTGCAGTTGTTCATTCGCCACCACGCCCAGGGCGTGTCGCTGACGCCCAGCGGCAAGCGCTTCTACGCCAAGACCCGATCGCTGCTGCAGATGGCCCACGAGTTCGAGCAGAACGCCCTGGCTGACAACGACACCGTCGCCGGGCAGATCGACATCGGCTGTTTCGAAACCGTGGCACCGCTGTATCTGCCGCGCCTGATCGCCGCCTTTCGCCAGCGTTACCCAGGTGTGGATATCCGCCTGCGCGACGGCGAGCAGCAAGAGCTGATACAGGGCCTGACTGCCGGAACGTTCGACCTGGCGTTTCTCTACGATCATGACCTGGACGGCACCATCGAAGCCGAGCCGCTGATGCCGCCGCAAAAGCCCTACGTGCTGCTGCCGGAGAACCACCGCTTTGCCGGCCAGGCCCAGGTATCGCTGCGCGACCTGTGCCCGGAGCCGATGATCCTGCTGGACGTGGCCCCTAGCCGTACCTACTTCGTCAGCCTGTTCAACGAGATGGGCCTGACGCCGAACATCGTCTTCAGCTCACCGTCGATCGAGATGGTGCGGGGCATGGTCGGGCAGGGTTTCGGTTTTTCGCTGCTGGTGACCCGACCGCATTCGGAATACACCTACGACGGCCAGCGCCTGGCCCTGCTGGATATCGCCGAGCCGGTGGCGCTGTCGGGGCTGGCGGCGGCGTGGTTGAAGCGGGTGCAACTGACCAAGCCTGCGCAATTGTTCGTCGAGTTCTGTCGGGAAGAGCTGGCGAAGTTCTGAAAGCGGCACGCCATGCTGTACATCCAGGGGCATGGCGTGCCCGCTGATCACGGATTGATCTGATAGCCGCGCCCTTGCAGGCAACCGCTGTAGGCACTGGCATGGGCCTGGGTTTTGGCCTCGCCTTCGCTGCGCCGATCCTGGCGCCGGTCCTGACGCTGGCGCATGCCGCCGACCGCCGCACCGGCAGCGGCCGTTTCGCCGGCACGGTTCTGCCGGTATTGCTGTTTGGCATCGTCACTGGCCCGGTCATACAGCTCCTCGTGCTGGTTGCCGCGCACTTGCGCGCCCACGGCACCGGCCGCGGCACCTGCCGCCGCACCACGCACCCGGCCACCGACATGGGCTTCGCTGGACGTCGCGGTGCTGTTCGCGGCGTTGGTAGCGACGGTATTGCAATCGTTGATGTCCAGTTGCATCTGCTGGCTGCTCTGGCCCTTGAGCGGCACTACCGACTGCGCCTGGGCTGCCGATGCCGCACACAGCAGCACCAGCAGGTAACTCCACGTGAATGTACGCATGGCACACCTCCACCGGGCAGAAAGCCCGTTTCACAGGATAGTCCGTCATCGGTTGGGGATGGCGTATTTATCTGCATGGTCTACACCGGATAACAGAGTTCGCCATTGCATGTGACCCTCACGTCGGGCTAACCGTGGACACGCCATGACCCAGCCCCAGGATCTGATCATCTGTGAGTACTGCGACACGGTGTACCAGCGTGCGCCTTTGCTCAAGCACCAGCGCGCCCTTTGCCAGCGCTGTGGCGGCGTGCTGTACCGGCATACGTCACTGACCATCGAGCAGCGGCTGGCCTTGAGTGTGACCGGCGGCATCCTGCTGGTGTTTGCCAATGCCTACCCGGTGATGACCATCGGTATGCAGGGCCTCACCCATTCGGCAACGTTATGGGATGCGGTGCAGATCCTCAGCCACGGCAGCATCACCTTCATCGCCCTGGTCATGGCGCTGTCGATCATCTTTGCCCCGGTGCTGCAAATTGCCATGTTGTGCTGGGTGTTGAGTTTTGCCTTGGCCGGCCAGCGTGCCCCCGGTTTTGCCCTGTGCATGCGCGGCCTGGAAAGCCTGCGGCCGTGGAGCATGCTGGAAGTGTGCCTGCTGGGGGCCATGGTGGCAGTGATCAAGCTGGCCGGGCTGCTCGATGTGATCCCCGGCATCGGCCTGGTGGCCCTGGCGGCGCTGAGCATGCTGATCATCCATATTGCCGGCAAGGACATTCGCGACTTGTGGGTGCAGGTATGAATTACCCGGCCAACGCCGACCAACTGGGGCTGCGCCTGTGCCATGGCTGCGGCCAGGCCTGTGATCTGCGCAGTGGCGCACACACGTGCACGCGCTGCGGCGCCGCCATTCACCGGCGCAAGGCCAATGCCATCGCTCGGGGCTGGGCTTTTCTGCTGGCTGCGCTGGTGTTCTACATCCCGGCCAACCTGCTGCCGGTGATGCACACCGAAATGCTTGGCAGTGGCAGCGAAAGCACTATTGGGGGTGGTGTGCTGGAGTTCTGGAAGGCCGGCGCCTGGGACATCGCGCTGATCATCTTCATTGCCAGCGTGGGGGTGCCTGCCATCAAGTTCTTCTCGCTCGGCCTGCTGCTGTTCACCGTCCAGCACCGTTCCACCTGGGCCTGCCGGCAGCGCTCACAGCTGTACCGCTTCGTCGAGCTGATCGGGTACTGGTCGATGCTCGATGTCATGGTGGTGGCGCTGGTGGCGGCGCTGGTGCAACTGCGCGGGCTGGGCACCATCGAGCCGCGGGTGGGCATCCTGTTCTTTGGCATGGTGGTGGTGCTGACCATGTTTTCTGCGATGAGCTTTGATCCACGCCTGATCTGGGATAGCCATGCCAACGAGGGGAGGCCGCACTGATGGGGCAGCAGACTGACGAGCGCGAGGGCGCAGGCCAGGTTGAGGTACGCACCCGGCGCTGGAGTGTGTCGCTGGTGTGGATCGTGCCGATCCTGGCAATCCTGATTGGCGCTTCGCTGGTGGTGCGCAACTGGATGCAGCAGGGCCCGGTCATTGCCATTTCCTTCCACTCGGGGGAGGGGCTGGTGGCCGGCAAGACCCAGGTCAAGTACCGCAGCGTGGTGATTGGCGAAGTCACGACGGTGGACTTGGCCGATGACAAGAAAAGCGTGGTCGCCAAGGTGCAGTTGACCGATGATGCCCGCGCGTTCGCCACTCAGGGCGCGCGTTTCTGGGTGGTGCGCCCGCGCATTGGCGTGGGCGGGATTTC
The DNA here is from genome assembly GCF_000498395.2 of Pseudomonas putida S13.1.2. NCBI lineage: Bacteria > Pseudomonadati > Pseudomonadota > Gammaproteobacteria > Pseudomonadales > Pseudomonadaceae > Pseudomonas > Pseudomonas putida. Next base: position 2,577,829 of record NZ_CP010979.1, on the reverse strand, counting down.
CGGGGTGGATACGTTGCTGTCGGGCAGTTTCATCGGGGCTGATTCCGGCGAATCGAAAGTACCGGTAAAGTCCTTTGTCGGCCTGGAACTGCCGCCGCCTATTACCTTCGACGAAAAGGGCAAGCGTTTCTTCCTCACCGCCAGCGACCTGGGTTCGCTGGATGTCGGCTCGTCGATCTACTACCGCAAGATCCCGGTGGGCGAGGTGGTGTCCTTTGCCCTGCAGGACGATGGCAAAGGGGTGGAAATTGGCGTGTTCGTGCAGGCCCCCTACGACAGTTTCGTCACCGCTGATAGCCGCTTCTGGAATGCCAGTGGCGTCGACATGCAAATTGGCGCCAATGGCCTGAAAGTCGATACCGAATCGTTGTCATCGATCCTGGTGGGCGGGCTGGCCTTTGGCTCGCCCGATTTTGCCCCGCAGGCCGAGCCTGCTGCCGACCAGGCCCGCTTCCAGCTGTTTGCCGACCGGGACTCCGCCTTGGCCCCGCCCAATGGCCAGGCGCAATACCTGCAGTTGCGCTTCGACCAGGCCATGCGCGGCCTGTCGGTGGGTGCGCCGGTGGAGTTCAAGGGCGTGGAGTTTGGCAGGGTCACCTCGATCAAGCTTGACTACGATGCCGAGCGGCAGTCCTTCCCGGTGGTGGTCGATGCGGTGGTGTACCCACAGCGGCTGGGGCCGGTGCACCGCAAGATGCTGGCAGTGTTCAAGCACACCGAGGGCGATGTGGATGGGGCGCGGCGGCTGATCGGCACCTTCGTCGAGCACGGGCTGCGGGCCCAGGCGCGTAGCGGCAACCTGATCACCGGGCAGATGTTCATATCCCTGGATTTTTACCCGGATACCCCCAAGGTGGCCTTCGACATGGCCGCCAACCCCATCACCATCCCCACCTTGCCGGGCAGCCTGGAACAGTTGCAGGAGCAACTGCAGCGGGTGGTCGAGCGCATTGCCAAGCTGCCGCTGGAAAGCATCGCCGGCAACCTGGACGGCAGCCTGCGTGAGCTGCGCGCCAGCCTCAAACAGTTCAATGGCCAGACGCTGCCGGATGTGAAAGTGGCGCTGGATGAAGTGCACAAGACCCTGCGCACGGCCAATGCGGCCATTTCCGAGGACTCGCCGCAGCGCGAGCGGATGGGTGAAACGCTGGACGAGCTGGAGCGCATGTCGCGTTCGCTGCGTGACCTTGCCGATTACCTGGGCCGGCACCCCGAGTCGCTGATTCGCGGGCGGCCGAAAGCGGCCGGGGCCGCAGAGCTTGAACCCTGAGGAGACAGCCGATGCAACGACTGCGCAATGTGTGTGTGGCCAGCCTGCTGGTGTGGCTCGGGGGCTGCAGCAGTACGCCGAACAACTACCACACGCTGGTGCCGAACGAGCCGATGCGTGACAGCGGGCAGCACATCCGGGTGACCCGGGTGGTCGTGCCGCCCCAGGTGGACCGCCCGCAACTGGTGGTGCGCCAAGGGCAGAGTGGCCTGGCCATTCTGGAGACAGAATGGTGGGGTGCCAACCTGGTGGACGAGTTTCGCAGCGCCTTGCAGGACCAGCTGGGTGGGCCTGCGGGTGGCGGCAATGCGGCACTGCGGGTGGATGTGCAGCGCTTCGATACGGTGCCCGGGCGCTATGCCTCGCTGGACGCCGTGTGGCGCCTGAAACGGGTGGGGCAGGCCGAGCTGACCTGCCGCACCGCGGTGCAGACTGTGGCTGACAACAGCATCACCAGCCTGGTGAATGCGCACCAGGCCAACCTGCGCAAGTTGGCAGAGGCGGTGCGGGGCAGTGCCGGTCGGGGTAGCTGCCCGCCATCTGCCTGAAGGCGTGCCGACCAGTCTTCACCCGTGCGTGGCCCTGCGTAGCGGCACCTCGCGCAGCAGCCACGACAGTGCGAAAGCCACGCTGGTGATCACCCCGGCCAGCAGGAACACACCCTGCATTGCCCCGGAAAACGCCTGCAGGTAACTGTGCTGCAGGGCACCGGGCAGGGCATGCACGGCGGCCGGAGAAAGGCTCGCGGCACCCCCGGCGCTGGCGGCGAAGTCACTGCCCAGGCCGCCCAGCAAGCTGTGCGAGAACAAGGCGCCGAACAGCGACACACCAATGGCGCCGCCAATCGAGCGGAACAACGTGGCCCCGGAAGTCGCCACGCCCATGTGGCGTAACTCGACGCTGTTCTGCACGGCCAGGATCAGCACCTGCATGACCATACCCAGGCCGGCACCCAGCAAGCCCATGTACAGGTTCATCAGCGCCATGGGGGTGTCCAGCGCCAGCCGGCTGAGCAGGCCCAAGGCAATGACTTGCAGCAGGGTGCCGAGGATCGGGAACACCCGGTAACGCCCCCAGCGGCTGATCAGCCGCCCGGTAATCGCCGACACCACCAGCAGGCCACCCATCAGTGGCAGCATCTGCAGCCCGGCACTGGTGGGCGTGGCGTTCTTCACCACCTGCATGTACAGCGGCAGGAAGGTGACTGCGCCGAACAGCGACACCCCGACGATGAAGCCGATCAGCCCGGCAAGCACGAAGGTGCGGTGGCGGAACAGGTGCAGCGGCATGATCGGCTCGGCAGCCCGGCGCTGTTCCAGGACGAAGCCAACCAGGCCGATCAGGGCAAACAGCAAAAGGCACAGCATGTCCAGCGACTGCCACGCCAGCAGGCTGCCGCCGAGGCTGGTGATAAGTACCAGGGCAGCCAGTGCCACGGTAAGGAAGAATGCGCCGATGTAGTCCACCGTATGCCGTACCAGGGCCACGTGCGGGCGAAACACGCTGCCGATCACCAGCAGCGCCAGCAGGCCCAGGGGCAGGTTGATGTAGAAGATCCAGTGCCACGACAGCTGCTCGACCAGGAAACCGCCGATCAGCGGCCCCACCACCGTGGCCAGGCCGAACACGCCACCGAACAGGCCTTGGTAGCGGCCGCGTTCGGCAGGCGGGATGACATCGCCGATGGCGGCCATCGCCACCACCATCAAACCGCCGCCCCCCAGCCCTTGCAGAGTACGGAAGGCAATCAGCTGGGCCATGTCCTGTGCTGCGCCACACAAGGCCGAGCCCAGCAGGAACAGCACGATGGCCACCTGCAGCACACGCTTGCGGCCGAACTGGTCACCGAATTTTCCATACAGCGGCACCACCACCGTGGAGGCCAGCAGGTAGGCGGTGACCACCCACGACAGCCAGCGCAGCCCGCCGAGGTCGCTGACGATGGTCGGCAGCGCGGTCGAGACGATGGTCTGGTCGAGGGCGGCCAGGAACATCACCAGCATCAGGGCTGCCAGCAGCAGCGGGATGGAGGTGTGCGCGTCCGTTGTGGCGGGGGAGCTATCAGTGGATACAGGTTGCACGGGGCGTACCTCAACGGGGTGTGGCGTGGGCCTGGGCATGCTGCTGGCCAGCGTCCTGCAGGCCCGCCAGGGCAAACCGGTAGAGTTGCGCTGCAACGGCCTCGCTGGGCATCTGCAAAATCTCGTGCAGCGCTCCGGAGCCGCCGCGCGGGCCGATCAGCAACATTGCCCAGGGCGCCGTGACGCACAGGATGCAGCGGGTCAGGGCCGGCTCGTCGATGGGGATGGCGCTGACCTCGCTGAACAGCCCCTTGAGCAGTGACAGGCGCAGGGGTGCGGCGGCCTGCAGATGCGCCTGGCCATGGGGGCTGGGGGCGAGGATTTCTGCGGCCAGTACCCGCAGGTGCCAGTTGTCCCGGGCCTGGGTGGCCTTGTGCACCACCAGCTCCACCAGCACGCGCAGCTTTTCGGCCGGTGCTTGGCTGCCCTGGGTGATGCGTTGCAGGTCGCTGAGGTCGAGGAAGCGTTGGCGGGCCTCGTCGAGCACGGCCAGATACAGGCCATTGCGGCTGCCGAAGTGGTAGTTGATCGAGGCCAGGTCGACCTCGGCCTTGGCCGCGACGGCCTTGTTGCTGGTTTCGGCATAGCCGAGTGCGGCGAACAGTTCGCCGGCGGCTTCGAGGATGCGCGTACGGGTGACGGCGCCGTCCTTGCGGGGTTCTCGGGGGGCTGCGGGCATGGTGGGTACTCTGCAAGCCAGGAAGATGGGCAGAGCGTGGGTGACGCTTAATTTAAAATCAATTTAAATTTAATTTATGTGACGAGAGGTTTAGGGCGCTGGGGGCTGCGTTGCAGCCCATCGCGACACAAGGCCGCTCCTACAAGGGATTGCGCAAGCCCAGGCTGATGCGATCCCCTGTCGGAGCGGCCTTGTGTCGCGAAAGGGCGCAAAGCGCCCCGGCAATCTCAACCGCGCAACAATCAGTCCAGGCTTTTGCCTGCGTGATCTTTGTCGCTACTGGCCGTTTCCTGCACCCGCTCGGGCTTGTCCAGCGGCAGGTGGTCGAACTCGCGCAAGCCATCCTTGCGGTACGGGTCACCAATCCAGCGTGGTGCCACCACAAATTGCGGGCTCACCAGGCTCTTGGCCGGCTCGAAGCGGTCATAGCTCAGGCCGGCCAGGTCGGACAGGGTATGGATCAGGTGCGAGCTGCTGTAAGCGCGGTTGGCCATGGCCTGCAAATCACGTGGGTGCTCGGCCTGCCAGCTGGGCGAGGTCCACAGCAGGAACGGGATGGTGTACATCGGCCGGGTCGGCGCGCCTTCGTTGCGCCCCAGGCGGTCGTGGTTGCCGGAGCTGTACACGTCTTCGCCATGGTCGGACAGGTACAGCAGGAAACCATTGGGGCTGCCGGCCGAGTAACGCTTGATCAGGCTCGATACCACGTAATCGTTGTAGCGCACCGCGTTGTCGTAGAAATTGTAGGTTTCTACCTGGTCTGGCGTCAGCTTGCTCGGCACGCCCTGGCTGTCGGTGAAGTGCGCGTAGTCGCTCGGGTAACGGAAGCGATAGTCCATGTGCGTGCCCAGCAGGTGCACGATGATGAACTTGTTCGGTGCAGGGTCCTGCAGGGCCTTCTCGAACGGCGCCAGCACCACGTCATCGTATTGGCTGGCGTTCTGGTTGCGCTGGTTGTTCAGGTAGACCGGCGCATCGGTCTGCTGCGAGAAGGTGGTCAGCATGGTGTTGCGCTTGGTCATGGTCTGCTGATTGGTGATCCAGAACGTCTTGTAGCCTGCCTGTTTCATCAGGTTGATCAGCGACGGGTCGGTGAGGAAGCGGTCCGGGTTTTGCTCGTTGCCAAAGGTGAGGATCTGCTGCATCACTTCGATGGTGTACGGGCGTGGCGATACCACGTCGCGGAACACTGTAAGGCCCTTGTCGCTGGCGGCCAGCGCGTCGAGGTTGGGGGTGGTGTCGCGGTTGTAGCCATACAGGTGCATGTGCTCGCGGGTCGTGGACTCGCCCAGCACCAGCACCAAGGTGCGTGGCGCCGTACCGCTGCTGTCACGCAGGTTTTGCAGGGGCGGCAACGCGGCGTTCTGCGCCAGCAACTTCTGCATGTTGTCCAGTTGCTGAAGGTACTGACGGTAGCCGACCAGCAGTTGCCAGGGCACTGCAGGCTCCATGCGCTGCTGCACTTTCTCGGCAGCATCGGCGAAGTTGCGCTCCTGGGTCACCATCTGCTTGTAGAACGGGTACACCAGGTTGGCGACCAGCAACAGCGCCACCACTGGCAGGCGGCTGCGCAGGGGCAGGGTGACCGGGCGCACGCGCTTCCACAGCAGCACCGCCACCAGCGTGTACAACAGCAGCGCCAGGCCCAGCCACACGCTGAAGTACTGGCTGAAGTATTCACCGGCTTCGGCGGTATTGGACTCGAACATCACGAAGATGACGCTTTGCGAGAACTCCTGGCGATAGATGCCGAAGTAGCTCAAGCCCACCAACGATGCAGCCCAAAGCACCAGGCCGATGACTGCCGCCGTGGCGCGGGTGAAGCGGGGCAGCAGCAGCACCGGGGCCAGCCACAGGCTGCTGAGGAAGAACGCATCGCGAAAACCGGCGAAGCCGGTAGTCCCGCTGAACAACAGCAACGCCTGGGTGACGCCGGAGAAGTACCAGAAGAACAGCAAAAGCCAGCCCAGGCCGGCCCAGTCCACGCGCGTGTGCGCGGCGGGGGATGTAGTGTGTGACACGTATGCCTCGTCGTACCTTGGCGGCCAGCGGATGTGCCCGTGACCGGAAAGGGCGTGACGCTAAGCTGCGGCGTGTGAAAATAACGTCAAGGTGGCGAGGAATAGGGGCCGGCGGGTAACCCGGCGCCATGTTTACTGGCGCAATGCGCAGGCCACACGGGTATGATGTGGTCAGCAAAACTGCACTGAAAGGCCCTGTGGATTATGAACCGTCGCAAGAAGATCAAGCAGCTATTGGAGGCGCATGCCAAAAAGGCCAATGCCAAACTGGCACCGCGCAAGCCCAAGTACATCTGCAAGGCTGACCGCTTGAAGATGGAGGCAGAGGCGTCGGGGGATACGCCTCAGCTGGCCGATTGAAACGGACCGTGTAGGAGCGGCCTTGTGTCGCGATCGGGCCGCAGAGCGGCCCCTGCGATCTATGCATCAATATTGAAATTGTGGGGCCGCTTTGCGGCCCGATCGCGACACAAGGCCGCTCCTACAGGGATCGCGTCGGCTTCAACGGCGGTAGTAACGGTGCTCGTCATGGTGACGCTGGTGCAGGGCACGCTCATGGCGGCGCTCCCAATCGCGGCGCCGTTCCCAGTCACGCCGCCGCTCCCAGTCCCGCCGGGCTTGCTCGCGCCGCCACTGCTCACGGCGCCCGTCGCTTCTGTGGTCATGCCAGCGATCGTCGTCGTGCGCCAGCAGCGTGGCCGGCTGTGCATCGGCCACGCTGGCCACCCTCGACCAGGGGTTGCCGGCAGGCTGCAACGGTGACTGAACGGCCGGCGCCGGTGCCACCGGTGCTCTCATTTGTGTTGCCGATGCCGTGCCCACCGCCGCGAACGAGAACAGGCCGAGCAGCACCAACCTTGCGACATGTATTTTCATGAGCGAAGCCAACCTCTGATAACAATTGAGCCATCTGGCCAGCAGGTGTGGGGCGAACCTTGTCTCGCGTGCCGCTACCTTTCTGTGCCTCACACATAGACCGGCAAACGGGAAAAAGTTCGCTGCAGCAATAACTTGTAGAACTTTTGACGCCTGATCACCCCTTTACACAAACGCCCGCCCGCCACGGCGGCGGTCTTCCTTCAGTAACCCCTCCACCTTGCGCAACGCCTGCCCCAGCATGGCCTGGTCCGGTGCCCCGCCCAGCGAGATGCGCACGGCATCCGGCCCCTGCGTTGCCACGCTGAACGAGTCCGCACCAGCCACGCTCACCCCCACATCCTCCAGGGCCTGGGTAAACCGTTCCTGGTGCCAGTGCGCTGGCAGCTGCAACCACAGGTGCAGCCCGGTGGGGTGGGCCTGGAACTCATGGCTCAACAGCGTGCGTGCCAGATGCTGCCGGGCGCGGGCTTCGCGCTGGATTTCCTGGACCAGCTCCCTGGCGGTGCCACTGCGGATCCACTGTTCGACCAGCGCCAGCAGCAAGGCCGAGCAGCCCATGCTCGATGCGCGCAAGCCATTGAGCAGGCTTTGCCCGTCGTCGCCACGCGGTGGCAGCACAAAGGCTGTGCGCAGGCTTGGCCACAGGCACTTGGACAGCGACGCCAGGTAGTACGTATTGGCGCCCCCGGTCAGGCAGGCGATGGGCGCCGGCGCGTCGTCGAGCAGATAACGGTAAGGATCATCCTCGATCAGCGTGATACCGCGCTTGATCAACACCTCGGCAATTGCCTGGCGCCGGGCCGCGGGCATGGTGTGCGCGGTGGGGTTGTGGAACGTGGGGTTGAGGTACAGCAGGTGCGCGTCGCTTTCCTGGCAGGCCTGCTCCAGGTCGTCAGGGCGCATGCCGTCGGCATCACTGGCCACCGCGACAATGCGCAGCCCCAGTTGCCGGGCGGCCAGCAGCAGGCCGGGGTAGGTGAGTGGGTCGCAGAGAATGGCATCGCCCGCGCGGGTGTGAGTGCTGAGGATGGCAAAGATGGCCGCTTGCGAACCCGAGCAGAGGGCAAGGCCGCGGCTGTCCAGGTCACCCAATGCCGGTTTCAGCCAACCCTGTGCCGCCTGCAGCAGCGAGCGGGTGGTCGGTTCGTCCTGATAGGGCGACAGTGCTTCGATGCGGTTGCGTTGCAGCACCTGCTCAATCCCGGCGCTCACAAGTTGTGCCATCGAGCCATTGGCCGGCTGCGGCGGGATGTTCATGGTCAGGTCGATGGCTGCCGGCGTCATCGTTTCGCGGGCGCCCAGGATGAACGAGCCGCGGCCACTGTAGGAGGCAATCAGGCCACGGTCGCGAGCCTCGGCATACGCCCGGGTCACTGTGGTCAGGTCGACACCAAGGTGCGCAGCCAGTGCACGTTGCGGTGGAATTTGTTCGCCGTCCTGCAAAATTCCAGACTGTATGGATTCTGCGAGCATGTCTGCAATCTGTATGTATCTCGGGCCTGATTTTGGCTTGAAAGGCTTTGTCCAGCGCATTTGAGCAGCTTCTCTTGGCTTTTCGGCAAGAGGCATAGATTTTCCTCCCGGTTGTCAGTCCATACACATAGGAATATCATGACATACGGTTGTTAACAAATCCATACAATATGGAAAGCGTATGGTTTATTTGATGTGCACCGGAACGGCGCGGCAGGGTTGCAACGATAAGCGCTTCCGGGCTGCCAGTCATGGAGATGTTTGATGGATGACTGTCATCTGATCTGCGCCAATCGCCTCGACGATGGGGCTGTGGTCTGGCTTGATGCCAGGCACGAATGGGTAGAGACACTGCAACAGGCCGGCGCCTTCGATACGCAGACGCTGGTACCGGCAACCCTCGCCGCCGAGGCTGCCGTAAGGGCCAACCAGGTGGTTGCGCCGACGCCTTGTGCAGCCTGGCTGGTCGATGGCCTGCCAGAGCCGAAAAGCCTGCGTGAACGGTTGCGCTCGCGTGGCCCGTCAGTACGCAGCGACCTCGGCAAGCAGGCCGCAGGCACGTCGCCGCTAGGTGGCAAGGGCGAGCGCCCGCTGCTGCCGGTGGCGGCGGGGCAGGCGGGGGTGTACCGATACGACCCGTTCGAGCGTGAGTTTCTCAAGGACCGCGCCCGCCAGTTCGAGCAGCAGGTTGCCCGCCGCTTGAGCGGCGAGCTGGACGAAGAGGCGTTCAAGGTGTACCGGCTGATGAACGGCCTGTACTTGCAATTGCACGGCTACATGCTGCGCGTGGCCATCCCCTATGGCACCTTGAGCGCAGTGCAGCTGCGCCAGCTGGCCTATGTGGCTCGCACCTATGACAAGGGCTACGGCCACCTCACCACCCGGCAGAACATCCAGTTCAACTGGCCGCGCCTGGCCGATACGCCAGAAATCCTGTCGGTACTGGCCGATGCCGACCTGCATTGCATCCAGACCAGCGGCAACTGCATCCGCAACGTTACCACCGACCACTTTGCCGGGGCTGCCGAGGATGAAGTGTTGGACCCTCGGGTGCATGCCGAGATCCTGCGCCAGTGGTCCACCGACCACCCGGAGTTCACCTACCTGCCACGCAAGTTCAAAATCGCCATTACCGGCAGCCCCAAAGACCGTGCCGCTGTGCGCTTCCACGACATCGGCATCCTGGCGCAGCGCAATGGGCAGGGTGAAGTGGGCTTCCAGGTGTATGCCGGGGGCGGCCTGGGGCGTACGCCGATTGTTGGCACCCGAGTGCGGGAGTGGTTACCCGAGCGCGAACTGCTGCGTTATGTCGAAGCCATCCTGCGGGTTTACAACGCCCTGGGCCGGCGCGACAACCTGTACAAGGCGCGCATCAAGATACTGGTGCGCGAGCTCAAGCCCGGCCGTTTCATTGAAATGATCGAGCACGAGTTCGCCAGCCTGCCGGCGGATCACCAGTACCTGGAGCCGGCCATCGTCCAAGGTATCCGTGCCCGCTTCGTGCAGCCGGCCTTCGAGGCGCTGCCCGGGTTGTGTGACAGCTTCCTGCGTGCGCGGGCCGACGACAACGCGTTCGCCAGCTGGGTACGCACCAATACCCACCCGCACAAACAGCGTGGCTACATCAGCGCGGTCATCTCGCTGAAGCCACCAGGTGGCATCCCCGGCGATATCAGCGCCGAGGAAATGCTCACCTTGGCCGATTTGGCCGAGGCCTACTCGCTGAACGAGATTCGCGTGTCGCACGAGCAGAACCTGGTGCTGCCGCACATCCGCCAGGGCGACCTGTACAGCGTATGGCAGGCCTTGCGCCAGGCCGGGCTTGCGACCAGCAATATCGGTTTGTTGTCCGACGCCATCGCCTGCCCGGGCATGGATTACTGCAGCCTGGCCACTGCCCGTTCAGTGCCGGTTGCCCAACACATCGCCTTGCGTTTCGACGCGGCCCGGCAACAGGACATCGGCGAACTGAAACTCAATGTCTCCGGCTGCATCAATGCCTGCGCCCACCACCATGTGGCGCATATCGGCATCCTCGGCCTGGACAAGGCCGGCCACGAAAACTACCAGATCACCTTGGGCGGCAGCGCCGAAGAGGACGCTGCGGTCGGGACCATCCTGGGCCGTTCGGTGCCCTTCGAGGAGGTGCCCGACATCGTCGAGGCGATCGTTGGCATCTACCTGCGATTGCGCGAGGACGGCGAGCGCTTCCTTGATACCTATCGCCGCGTCGGTATCGAGCCGTTCAAGGAGGTGTTGCGTGATGCTCGTTGATCGTGATGGCCGGGTTCAGCCTGACAGCTGGCACTACCTGGAGGGTGAAACGCTGCCGACCTACGCCCCGCAAACCGTGCTGCAGCCGCAGCACTGGGATGACTACCACATGCGTTTTGGCCAACCGGCTGAAGGCCTGTGGCTGGCCGCCGACCAGGACCCGGTGCAGGTGCTGCCGTTGCTCGGCCACCTGAGATTGATCGTGGTCGAGTTCGCCAGGTCACGTGATGGCCGCGGCTTCACCCTTGCCAGGCTGCTGCGCGAGCGCCACGGCTTCAGCGGTGACCTGCGCGCCACCGGGCCTTTGCTGCCCGACCAGTTCGCCATGTTGTTGCAGTGCGGGTTCACCAGCGTACGGATTCCTGCCAGCGTGCCGGCGCAGCGCTGGCAGGACGCCGCGGCCGCCCATCACCAGGCCCGTCCACGCACCCTGCTGCAACGTCTTTCCCAACGGAGCGAGGCATAGCCATGTTCAGCCTTACAGCCCTGGAGCTGGCGCGTATACAGTTCGGTTTCACCATTACCTTTCACATCATCTTCCCGGCCATCACCATTGGCCTTGCGGCATTCCTGGCGGTTCTGGAAGGTTTGTGGCTGTGGAAGAAAGACAACGCCTACCTCGACCTGTACCACTTCTGGTCGAAGATCTTCGCCGTCAACTTCGCCATGGGCGTGGTCTCGGGGCTGGTCATGGCGTACCAGTTCGGCACCAACTGGAGTTTCTACTCGCAATTCGCTGGCAGCATCACCGGCCCGTTGCTGACCTACGAGGTGCTGACGGCCTTCTTCCTTGAAGCGGGCTTCCTCGGGGTGATGCTGTTCGGCTGGCACAAGGTCGGCCGGGGCTTGCACTTTTTCGCTACCGTCATGGTGGCCGTGGGCACGATGATCTCCGCCACCTGGATCCTGGCATCGAACAGCTGGATGCAGACACCGCAAGGGCATGAAGTGATCAATGGCGTGGTGGTGCCGGTGGATTGGTTCGCCATCATCTTCAATCCATCGTTCCCGTACCGCCTGGCCCATATGGTCACGGCTGCAATGCTGTCGACCGCGTTGTTCGTCGGGGCTTCGGCAGCGTGGCACCTGTTGCGCGGCAACAACGCCCCGGCGGTGCGGCGGATGTTCTCGATGGCCCTGTGGATGCTGCTGTTCACTGCGCCGTTGCAGGTGCTGATCGGTGACGTGCATGGCCTGAATACGCTCAAGCACCAGCCCGCGAAGATTGCCGCAGTAGAAGGCCACTGGAGCAACACCCCGGGGCAGGGCGTGCCGCTGATCCTGTTTGGCATCCCGGACATGGAGGCCGAAACCACCCGCTACAAGGTCGAGATCCCTAACCTGGCCAGCCTGATCCTGACCCACAGCCTGCACGGGCAGATCCCTGCGCTGAAGGACTTCCCGAAAGAGGACCGGCCCAACGCGACCATCCTGTTCTGGTGCTTCCGGGTCATGGTCGGCCTGGGGCTGCTGATGGTCGTGCTTGGCCTGTATGGCACCTGGCAGCGCTGGCGTGGACGCTTGTACGCGTCACGGGGGCTGGCGCGGTTTGCCCTGTGGATGGGGCCCTCGGGCCTGGTGGCCTTGCTGGCCGGCTGGTACGTCACCGAGATTGGCCGCCAGCCCTGGGTGGTGTACGGCCTGATGCGTACCAAGGACGCAGTTTCAGACCATTCGGCGCTGACCTTGTCGGTGGGCCTGGTGGTTCTGGTGGTGATGTACATCGGGGTGTTCGGCACTGGCGTCGCCTACATGCTGCGCCTGGTGGGCAAGGGGCCGCAGGCGCACGACGACCATGAGCAGCCGGTGACGGCCAACCAGCGGCCCGCCCGCCCGTTGTCGGCAGTGGACGACCCGCTGTATCCAAATTCGCCCAATTACACTGACTGACCGGAGACGTTGTCATGGGTATTGATCTTCCGCTGATCTGGTTTCTGATCATCGGCTTTGGCGTGATGATGTACGTCATCATGGACGGTTTCGACCTGGGTATCGGCATCCTGTTTCCGTTCATTACCGACCGCGACCACCGCGACACCATGGTCAACACCGTGGCGCCGGTGTGGGATGGCAACGAAACCTGGCTGGTGCTGGGTGGGGCAGGGTTGATGGCGGCGTTCCCCAAGGTCTACGCCATCTTGCTCAGTGCGCTGTACATCCCCGCGCTCGGCCTGCTGGCCGGGTTGATCTGGCGTGGTGTGTCGTTCGAGTTCCGCTTCAAGGCCGATGAGGCGCACAAGCCGTTCTGGGACAAGGCGTTCACGGGCGGGTCCTACGCGGCGGCGTTTTTCCAGGGGGTGATGCTGGGGGCGTTCATCGAAGGGCATGCGATTGTCGATGGCGTGGCCACCAACGGTGTGATGAGCTGGCTGACACCGTTCAACGTGTTCTGCGGGGTCGGGGTGGTGGTGGCGTATGCGCTGCTGGGCGCCACCTGGCTGGTGTTGAAGACTGAAGGCCGGTTGCAGGCCAGCATCATTCGCGCGTGCTCACCGATTACCCTGGCGACGGTGGCGGCGATGCTGATCGTCAGCATCTGGACGCCACTGACCCACCCGGCCATTTTCGAGCGCTGGTTCAGCCTGCCGAACTTCTGGTTCTTCCTGCCGGTACCGGTGCTGGTGCTGGTGGCCACCTGGGCGATCCTCAGGTCGTTGCGCGGCGCACCGCATGCCGGGCCTTTCGTCTGGTCGCTGCTGCTGGTGTTCCTCGGCTTCACCGGTCTGGTGATCAGCATCTGGCCGTATGTGCTGCCGCCCAGCCTCACCCTCTGGGAAGCCGCAGCGCCGCCCCAGAGCCTGGGCTTCGCCCTGGTCGGTGCGCTGCTGATCATCCCGTTCATCCTCGGCTATTCGGCCTGGTCGTATTACGTGTTCCGCGGCAAGGTCAAGGACGGCGAGGGGTACCATTGAGGCTTGCCATGAAATTGGCCAGGGGTATCAACGCATCAACCAGCCACCAGCCACATCCAGCACCTGGCCGGTGATGAACGCACTCTCGGGCGCACTCAGGTAGCATGCTGCGTCAGCCACCTCCCAAGGCTGCCCCAGCCTGAGCAAGGGCGTGTCGGCAATCACCGCCTCGTTGGCCGCCAGGGCAACGGTTTTCAACAATGGCGTTTCGATGCGCCCCGGTGCCAGGGCGTTTGCGGTGATGCCGTATTCGCCCAGCTCGCCGGCCAGGTGTCTGGTAAAGCCGATGATCGCCGCTTTGGTGGCGCTGTAATGGGCGGCGACCAGGGGCAGGTAGGCGCTACCGGCCACCGATGACATGCTGATGATGCGCCCGAAGCGTTGCTCGACCATCTGTGGCGACAGCAGGCGTGAAAGGTTGAATGCGCCGTTGAGGTTGACGGCCACCACCCGTTGCCATTCTTCGGCCGTCATCTGCCAGATCGGTGCAGGCTTGCCATCATGCTTGGGGGAGATGCCGGCATTGTTGACCAGCGTGTCGATGGCGCCCACTGCTTCGGCCAGTCGCGTACAGGCTTGCTGGCACTGGTCGAAGTCGCCGACATCCGCCGCTTGCCATGCCACCTTGAAGCCCTGCGCGCGCAGGGCTTCCCCTTGTTCGTGCAGCGTCTGTGGGTTGAGGTCGAGCAGTGCGACCGTCGCCCCTTCCTGGCAGTAACGCAGGGCAATCGCCGCACCAATACCACTGGCAGCGCCCGATACCAGAACCTTCCTGCCGTTGTGACGACCTTCAATCATGGCTTGATCTCCAACATTATCTTGCCGATATGGCGGCTGCTTTCCATCAGTGCGTGGGCTTGGGCGGCTTGCGCCAAGGGGAAGGTGGCATGTATCACCGGCAGGCAGGCTCCGGCGCTCAGTAGCGGCCATACATGCTCTTGCAGGGCGATGGCGATGGCCGCCTTCTCCGCCCCGGGTCGGGCGCGCAGGGTCGAGCCGGTGAAGGTCAGGCGCTTGAGCATGATGGGCATCACGTTCAGTTCGGCCTGGCTGCCTTCGAGGAAGGCGATTTGCACCAGCCGGCCTTCGATGGCGAGTGCGTCGATGTTGCGCTGCATGTAGCTGCCACCGACCATGTCGAGGATCAGATTCACGCCACGGCCGCTGGTATAGGCCTTCACAGCTTCGACGAAGTCCTCATTGCGGTAGTTGATTGCCAGGCTGGCGCCGGCCTGGCGGCAGGCGTCAAGCTTTTCCTCGCTGCCGGCCGTGGCCAGCACCTTGGCGCCGAACTGGCTGGCCAGCTGGATCGTGGTCAGGCCGATGCCGCTGGAGCCGCCGTGTACCAGCAAGGTTTCACCGCGGCCCAGCCGGCCGCGGTCGAACAGGTTGGTCCACACCGTGAAGTAGTTTTCCGGCAGGGCAGCCGCCTGCAGCAACGACAGGCCGTGGGGTAGCGGCAGGCAGTGCGTGGCGGGTGCACAGCAGTATTCGGCGTAACCGCCGCCAGGGGTGAGGGCGCAGACCAGGCTGCCGACTTTCAGCGCCTGCACGGCGCTGCCGACGGCCACGACCTCGCCAGAAACCTCCAGCCCGAGAAATGGCGATGCATCCGCAGGCGGCGGATAGTTGCCCGAACGCTGCAGCACGTCCGGGCGGTTGACGCCGGCGTAGGCCACCTTGATCAGTACTTCATCGGCGGCGGGTGTGGGGATGGCGGCCTGAGTCAGTCGCAGGCAATCGGCACTGCCACCCGGGCGGTGGTCAATCAGGTGCATTGTGTTACCCATGGTATTTGGTTTCCTTCAAAGGCCAAGGTAAGCCCGCTTCACATGCGGGTTGTCCAAGAGTTCCTGGCCGCTGCCGGTCAGGGTGATAGCCCCGTTTTCCAGCACATAACCGCGGTGCGCGACGCGCAGGGTGTGCACGATGTTCTGCTCGACGATCAGCACGGTGGTACCAAGTGCAAGGATCTTGTCGATAATCCCGAATACCTGCGATACCAGCAGTGGCGACAGCCCCAGGGAGGGCTCGTCGAAGATCAGCAGCTTGGGGTCGGCCATCAGCCCGCGGGCGATGGCCACCATCTGCTGTTCCCCTCCCGACAACGAGCCAGCGTGTTGTTCCAGCCGCTCGCGCACCCGCGGGAACAGCTCCAGCACCTGCTCCAGGCGTTGCTTCACCGCTGGCCGGGCGGCTTTCTTGTAGGCGCCCATCAGCAGGTTGTCGCGCACGCTGATGAACGGAAACAGCTGACGGCCCTCCGGAACCAGGGTAATGCCGGCGTCGACGATCTGGTCAGGCCTGCTGCCGTCCAGGCACCGTCCGTCAAAGTGGATGGTGCCCTGGCTGGGTTTGATCAGGCCGCACAGGCTGCGCAGGGTGGTGGTCTTGCCGGCCCCATTGGCGCCCACCAGTGTCACCACTTCACCGGCCTTGACCTCGAGTGATACGCCCCGCAGCACTTCGGTGTTGCCGTAGCCTGCATGAATGTTGTCAAGCTGCAGCATGGTTGTACTCCTTGCCCAAGTAAGCCTCGATGACCTGCGGGTTGTTGACTACAGCCTGCGGGTCGCCGTCCATGAGCACGGCGCCGGTGCTGATCACCACGATGCGGTCGGACAGGGTCATGGTCGCCTGCATGATGTGTTCGATCATCAGCACGCTGACCCCGGTATCACGCACGCGGCGGATAATTTCGATGGCCTTGGCCACGTCGGTGGGGTTGAGCCCTGCCATCACTTCGTCCAGCAGCAGCACGCGCGGCCGGGAGGCCAGGGCGCGGGCCATTTCCAGGCGCTTCATGCCGCCGACGGTGAGGTTCCTGGCGCGGGTGTCGAGTAGTGCGCCCAGGTCGGTGAGCGCGGCGACTTGCGTGGCGATCTGGCGGGCTTCGGCTGGGTCGCGGGTATGCATGAAGGCACCGAGCATGATGTTTTCACACACGCTCAGGTCGGCGAACGGCTGCACGATCTGGAAGGTGCGGCCAATGCCGGCCACGGCGAACTGCGCCGGTGTGGCCGGGGTTATCCACTGGCCATCGGCGCTGCGTACCTTGACGCTGCCGGAGGACGGCTGGATAAACCCGGACAACTGGTTGAACACGGTGGTCTTGCCGGCACCGTTGGGGCCGATCACACCGACGATCTCACCTTCGTTCAAGGTCAGCGACACATCGTTGGTGGCGTGCAGGCCGCCGAAGTACTTGTGCAGGTGCTCGGCGACCAGAATCGGCTGGCCGATGGTGGGCGAGGGCTTACCCGGCGCCGCTGGCGTTGCAGGCGTAGCCGTATCGGGCCCGGTGGTAGAGGGTTGGCCACCGGGCAAGCGGTCGACCCAGGCAGCGATGCGCAGACCGAATCGCCCGACCAAGCCCTGCGGAATCGTCAGCACGAAGGCCACCAGCACCAGGCCATAGACCAGGCCGTGCACGCCACTGCCGGCATCGCCCAGCCAACCCCGTGCCAGTTCCGCCAGCGGCAGCACGATGACGGTGCCGATCAGCGGGCCGGACAAGGTGCCAAGCCCCCCGATCAGGGCGAACATGGCGATCTGGATCGACAGCTCCAGCGAGAACATTGCCCCCGGCTCGATGAAGGTCAGGTACATGGCGTGGAAGCTGCCGATCAGGCTGGTCAGGGCGGCCGACAACACCACCGCGATCAGCTTCACCTTGACCGCGTTGACCCCAACTGCCTGGGCGGCGTCCTCGCGCTCGCGCACGGCGATCAGGTAATAGCCCAGCCGCGAGTGTTTGAGTTTCCAGGACACCAGCAAGGTGATTGCCAGAAAGCCAAAAGCGATCAGCAGGTACGGCCAGCGGGCGCGGAACAGCATCCACTCGGCACCGAGCTTGAGCGGCACGGCCAGGCCGGTGGCACCGCCAGTCAGGTCATGCTGGTTGATCACCAGCAGGCGCACCACTTCGAGCACGGCGATGGTCGCCAAGGCAAAGAATGGCCCGCGCAGGCGGAAGCACGGCCAGCTTATGAGCACCGCCAGTGCCGTGCTGGCCGCCGCGCCGATGAACATACCTAGCCAGGGGCTGAGGTTGAAGTGCAGCAACAGCAGGGTACTGACGTAGGCTCCGGTGCCATAGAACACGGCATGGCCCAGCGACAGCTGGCCGGCAAAACCACCGACGATGTTCCAGGCGCTGGCCAGCGCCGCATAGCTGCAGATCAGGATGAACAGGTGAAAGACAAAGTTGGAGCCTGCCGAGAACGGAATGATCAACAACAGCGACAACGCCGCCAGGCTCAGGTAGACGCGGGGGTGAAGAAGGTTCATCGCAAAGCTCCTACTCTGAGCCACGCCCGGCACCGAACAGACCGGTGGGGCGGAAAATGAGGATCGCCAGGAAGATCAGGAAATACACCACTTCCTTGAGATCGGGTGCGATGTAGTAACCCGCCATGCTGTCCACCACGCCGATCAGGATCGAACCCACCAACGCCCCCGACAGGCTGCCAAGGCCGCCCAGCACCACGATGACGAAGGCGGTCAGCACAAAGAACGTGCCGAAGGTGGGGAACACCGGGTACTGCGGGGCGATCATGCCTGCCGCCAGCCCTAGGCACGCGCAGCCCAGGCCGAAAGCGAAGATGTAGATGCGGTTGACGTTTACGCCCATCAGCAGGGCAGCGTTGCGGTGCTGCGCTGTAGCGCGAACCGCGCGCCCAAGAAAGGTATTGTGCAGAAACCAGTGCAGGCCACCGACCAGGGCCAGCGACACCAGGAAGGTCAGTACCTGGCCGCTGCTGGCGCGCAGCGGGCCGACCGCGAGGCTGCTGATGCCCAGGCCGCTGGGGTTGCTGACGGTCAGCACGTCGGCGCCGAACGCCATCAGTGCGGCGTTCATCAGTGCAATGGATACGCCTACCGTGGCAAAAATCTGGATATGCCCTTCGGCGGCCAGCAGCGGCTGGATGATGAAGCGTTGCATGCCTGCGCCCAGCACGAACAGCAGGGCGACTGCCGGGATGATGGCGGCATAGGGGTGCAGGCCGAAATGCTGGTTCATCAGGTACACGGCGTACATGCCGATCATCAGGAATTCGCCATGGGCGAAATTGACCACCCTGACGATGCCGAAGATCAGCGTCAGGCCGATGCTGATGATGGCCAACGTGCCACCGAGCAACACGCCGTTAAGCAGAAGTTGCAGGAAGATGTCCATGAAAGGTCCTCGTGCACAGGCAGCGCGCCCAGCCGGGGGCGCGTTGCCTGGGTGTTGACGGTAAGGTCAGGGTTGGCTGGCCAAAGTGGCCTGGGACACGGCAGCCTCTTGCGGGTAGACGGTTTTCAGCACACCTTGCTGCCACTGCATGATGGTGGTCTGCGCGCGTTGGTTCTGGCCGTTCTCGCCGAACCTGGCACCGATGTTGGCCGCAGTCTGGCCAACCGGGATGTCGATGGCGTGCACCGCCTCGCGGATGTCGTCGGCCTCGAACGACTTGGCATTGGCCATGGCATCGAGGAACACTTTGGCCCCCACATAGTTGATCAGGCTGTGCCCGGAGCGCGGTTCGCTGCCATAGCGGGCGCGGTAGGCATCGGCGAATGCGGCAATGCCCGGGGCGCCGGCCTCGTTGGTCTGGAACTGCGGGAAGTCCACGTCCAGCACGCCCTCGATGTTCTGCGCGCCCACCACTTTCATGGTGTCCTGCATCGAGTAACCGCCACCGGCGCCAATGATGGCCTTGGGTGTATAGCCGGCCTCGCGGATTTGCCGGAAGAACAGGGTGGTGTCGTTCTGATAGGAGGTTTGCAGCACTACGTCGGCACCGGCACCTTTAAGGCGCAGGATCAGAGACGACAGGTCGACGGCTTTGGCCGAATAGGGCAGGACCTCGACCACGTTGAGCCCTTGGCTGGCAGCAATGGCCTTCTGGAAGTTGGCAATGGTGGTGCCGTACAGGGCGTCTTCGTGGATGATCGCGATCTTCAGGCTTTTGGCGTCCACTTTCAGTTGCGGTGCGACCAGCTCGGTGACCGCGGTGATGGTGCCTTCGGCGAAGTTTTTTGCGGTCGGGTTGCTGCGGTAGACGTTCTGCAGGCCGCGGTCAGTAATGTTGTCGGCCACGGCGCCCAGCTCGAAGTAGGGTATGCCGGCCAGTTCGGTGACTTGGGTAGCGGCAAAGGAGAGGGCGGAGGAGTAGCTGCCGAACACCGCCGACACATTATCACTGGAGGTTAACCGGCGCGCAGCGCTGACTGCCTGGGCGGCGTCCACCGCATCGGCCTTGACCAGCTTGATCGGCTCGCCTTTCAGGCCCCCGGCGGCGTTGCGCTCGGCCACGGCCAGTTCCACGCCGCGGTAGCTTTCGTCCCCGAGCAGGGCGAGGGCACCACTGAGTGGGTAGAGCGCGCCGATCTGTACATCGGCATAGGCAGTCAGCGAGGCTGACAAGGTCAGTGCTGCGATGCCACTGAGGGCCCAAGGCATTGTTTTCATTGTGTTGCCTCCTGGTATGTCGTGCGTCGCCGGGCAAACTTGAACCGGTTCAAGTTTATGTTCCAAAAAAACACCTCGATGGGTGCATTGGGCCTGACGGTCGCTTTCTTGTTGGTTTAGGCATGACCGGGTTCAGAATATGAACCGGTTCATTTTTAAGCGTGGTGGTATACTGCTGTCAAGCAGGAGCGACAACACCTATGACAAAAAACCAAAAACCGACGCTGCGCGATGTTGCCCGCCTGGCAGGGGTTTCACTGGGCAGCGCATCTCGCGCGTTGTCCAATCCCGACCAGGTGAAACCGGCCACGCTGGCCAAGGTCGATGCCGCGGTGCGGCAGTTGCAGTACGTGATGGACGGCGCTGCCAGGGCCTTGGCCCTGCGCCGCACCTTCAGCGTTGCGGCGATTTTCCCCACGCTCAACAACCCGATCTATGCCGACTCGATCCAGGCCTTGCAGCAACGCCTGAACGCCTTCGGCTACCAGCTGATCATTGCCTCCCACGAGTATGACCGCGAACGCGAGATCTCCAGTGTGCGCAACTTCATCGAACGGGGCGTGGAAGGTATCTTCCTGGTCGGCACTGACCATGACCCTGCGGTGTTCGAGTTGCTGCAGGTGGCCCAGCGGCCCTATGTGCTGATGTGGTCGGTGGACGACTGTCACACGCATTGCGCGGTGGGCTTCTGCAACGTCAGGGGTGGCGAGCTGGTAGCCGACCACCTGCTTGGCCTGGGTCACCGGGATGTTGCCATCCTCACCGGGCACCGCCAGTACAACGAGCGCGCCCGCTATCGAATCCAGGGGGTGCGCAAGCGCTTTGCCGAGCACGGCCTGGACGTTGCGGAAAACCGTATCATCGAGCAGCCGTTCAGCATCGACGGAGGCCGGGCGGGGTTCGAGCAGCTATTGCAGATGTCACCCCGGCCCACCGCGCTCATCTGCACCACCGACCTCCTGGCGCTGGGCGCCAGCGCGCAGGCCAAGCACTGTGGTATCGAAGTGCCGGCAGACATCTCCATCACCGGTTTCGACGACATCAGCTTCAGTGCCATCGCCTCGCCCAGCTTGACCTCGGTAAGCATTCCGATTTTCGAGATTGGCCGAATCAGCGCCGACACCCTGATCGCCCAGATCGAGGGTGTGGAAGTCCCGCGCATCACCGAGCTGGACATCGCCCTGATCGCCCGGCAAAGCAGCGCCAGGCTCGTGCCAGGCAAGCGCCTGGATGACGTGCCGTGAACAAGGAAAACTACGCCCAGATGCTGGCGTTTCTGTGGGCCACGGAGCATGGCAGTTTCTCTGCCGCCGCCCGTGCCAACGACCTCACGCCCTCGGCCGTGAGCAAGCTGGTGACGCGGCTGGAGGATCGCCTGGCGGTACGGCTGTTCCAGCGTGGCGCCCGTAACCTCACCCTGACCGAAGAGGGCACGGTCTACCTGCGCAGTGCACGTGCGGTGATGGATGCCATGGCTGAAGCCGACTCTCTGGCCGAGGTTTTCCCGGCGCAGCTCAGCGGCACCTTGCGCATCCACACCATGGCCACTTTCGCCAAGCACCAGATCATCCCCTGGTTGCCAGCGTTTCTGGCGGCCAACCCCGGCCTGTCGGTGCGAATCGAAGTGGGCGCGCAGTACGTCGACCAGTTCGACCAGGGCCTGGACATCGCTATTCACAGTGGCGTGCTGCCAGACTCGTCGCGGGTGGCGCGGCGAATCGGCGAAGCGCACTGGATCACCTGCGCTGCGCCAGCCTACCTGGCACAGCGTGGGTGCCCGCAACAGCCGGCAGACCTGCTGCTGCACGACTGCTACCACTTCGCCTTCGAAAGCCCCTGGAATACCTGGGGTTACCAGCATTTGGGCGAGACCAGCCGCGTGCCGGTGCAGCCCCGTTCCACCTTCACCCAGGGCGACCTGCTGCGCTCCATTGCGCTCAATGGCGGGGGCATCGTGCGGCTGGCGGACTTTCACATTGGCGATGACCTCAAGGCCGGCAGGCTGGTGCCGCTGCTGGAGGACTATCGGCCAGGCATTGCCCAGCCCATCTACCTGGTATACCCCAACCGCAAGAACCTCAGCCCGCGCATCAAGGCATTCATCCACGCCATCGAGCAGCGCATTGCCGAGCACCCCTGGGGGCTCTGAAACCTCGCGTTGACACCCAGGCAAACCTGCTTTGCCTGGGTGTCATACCCGGGCAGGGCCTTGCCCGATTATGGTGTCCGCACGGTCGATCGCGGCTCACGGCAAAGCGTGGGGCCCGGTCGGATCAGTCTTGACACTCTGAATTCGGAATAGGCCATGAATAAAACGGTACAACCACAGATAATCAGCGGGAACACGCGGCTGTTCGCCATCATCGCCGAGCCGATTCACCACGTTAAGACCCCGGAAGAAATCAACGCCCTGATGGCCGCGCGCGGTTACGACCGGGTGATGGTGCCGCTGCATGTCGGCCCCGAACAGCTTGCCGATGCGGTGCAGGGCTTGCGGGCGATGCGCAACCTGGATGGCTTTGTGGTAACGGTGCCGCACAAGGGCGCCATAGTGCACCTGTGTGACAGCGTGTCCCTGGCCGCAGAGCAGGTGGGCGCGGTCAATGTGGTGCGTCGTCAGGCAAACGGCCGCTTGCATGGGGACATCCTCGATGGCGTGGGGTTTGTCGCCGGCTTGCGACGGGCTGGTATCGAGCCCTCCGGCATGACGGTGTACCTGGCGGGTGCAGGTGGGGCAGCGCAAGCCATCGCCTATGCCCTGGCCGAGGCCGGCGTTGCCAGCCTCACCATTGCCAACCGTACCCAGGCCAAGGCCGAACACCTGGCCAGTCGACTCGCCGGGCTGTTCCCAGGCGCCACGTTCAACGTTGGCACAGCGGACCCCTCCGGCCATGACCTGGTGGTCAATGCCACGTCCATGGGGTTGCGCGAAACCGATGACTACCCCTGCGATGTTCACCGGCTGACCCGCGAGCAGGTCGTAGCAGAAATCATCATGCAGCCTGAGTACACACCGTTGCTGCTGGCGGCTGCAGAGCGGGGCTGCCGTGTGCATCTGGGCCGGCCCATGCTGCAGTGCCAGGTCGAACTGATGGCCGCTGCCATGAGCGGCGAAACTGAAAGCGAGGAGGCCGACCATGCACGACCATGACTATGTCATCGTTGGCGGTGGCACGGCTGGTTGCATCCTCGCCAACCGCCTGAGCGCCTCGGGCAAGCACCGCGTGCTGGTACTGGAGGCGGGCGGTGAACCCAACGGCCGGTGGATCCCGATCCCCGCCGGATTCAGCAAACTGATGGTCGACAAGCGCTTCAACTGGAACTTCAAGACCAAGCCGGAAGCCGGCACCTACAATCGCGAGATTGCCGTGCCGCGTGGACGTGGCCTGGGCGGCTCAACGCTGATCAACGGCATGATCTACGTACGCGGGCAGCCCGGTGATTACGATGCCTGGGCTGCGACAGGCGCCAAAGGCTGGAACTTCGAAACCCTCAAGCCGTACTTCGACCGCTTCGAAAACTACGCGCAGGGGGACGCCAACCGAGGGCATGAGGGCCCCATGCATATCCACCAGGTAAGCGAGCGCTTCACGCTGTCGAGCGCTTTCCTGGAGGCAGCCGCGCAGGACGGCCAGCCTTATAACGAGGATTACAATGGGCAGGATCAGACAGGTTTCGGCTACTACCAGGTGGCGCAGAAGGCCGGGCGACGCTGGAGTGTGGTGGATGGCTACCTCAAGCCTGCCCGCACGCGGGCGAACCTGACCATCGTGACCCATGCGCAGGTGCTGCGCATCGACTTGCAGGGCAAGCGCTGTGTCGGGGTGACCTATCAGCAAGGCAGCCGTGAAGTCACGGTCAAGGCCAATGTCGAGGTCATCCTGTGCGCAGGGGCCATCCAGTCACCCCAGCTGCTGGAATTGTCCGGCATCGGCCGCGCCGAGGTATTACTGGCTGCCGGGGTATCAGTCAGGCACGAGCTGCGCGGGGTAGGCGAGAACTACATTGACCATTTCGCCACCCGCATGAACTGGCGCATGAAGGACGTGGTAACCCTCAATCAGCTTGCCCGTGGCTGGCGCCTGGGGTTGGCGGTGGCTGAGTATTATACCCGGCGTACCGGCATCCTCACGCTGGGGACTGGCCTGGTGCACGGTTTCGTCAAGACCGACCCGCGCCTGGCGACGCCGGACGTGCAGTATTTCTTCGTGCATGCCAGCTATGCCAATGCCGCCAACCGGGTGCTCGACCGACACCCAGGCATGACTCTGGGCGTCAGCCAGCTGCGGCCCAAGTCGATGGGCTCGGTGCATATAGAAAGCAGCGACCGCCATGCGATGCCGGCCATCCGCCCCAATATGCTGGCCGAACGCGAGGACCAGCAGTGCCTTGTCGAGGGCATGAAGATTGCCCGACGGATCGTGCAACAACCGGCAATAGCGCGCTATGTCGAAGCGGAAACTAGCCCGGGACTGGATGCGCAGAGCGATGCGCAATGGCTGGAATTCGCACGACGCACCGGGCAAACCATCTACCACCCGATCGGCACCTGCCGAATGGGTGAAGACCCCGCCGCCGTGGTCGACTCCCGGCTCAAGGTGCATGGTGTACAGGGCCTGAGGGTGGTGGATGCCTCGGTCATGCCGTCGATGGTCTCGGGCAACATCCAAGGGGCGGTGATGGCAGTGGCCGAGCGGGCGGCCGACCTGATCATCGAGGACAGCCCGAGATAGGCCAATGGAGCCGCAAAGCGGAGTACAGGTTCTTTACAAACCACTGTTCATTGGCTTGCGAACACTTCTCGCAGGTGTGCCCGATAACTGTCGAACGCGGCAATCGCCCCAACAATCACCTCGGCCTCTTCCTCGTCGTTCAGCACCAGGCCATCAAGCCTGGCCACGAACTCGCGCCAGTGCAGTGCCCGACCATCGGGGTGCGGCGCCAGGTGGCGGGCACCCTCATCGCCATTCAGGCCCAGGCGCTGGGTCTGCTTGAACAGGAACGCTGCACCCAGGTTGGAGCCTTCACTGCAATACAGCCAGCCCAAGGCCTGGGCTGCACTGGCGCAAACCTGCCGGGGCAACTCAGGCAGCGGCAGCCCGAGGTCACGCAGGTCGTCCTCGACCGCCGCAAAACGCGACAGCCGCACCAGCCCCGGCAGGCGCAGGTTCAGCGCCTCGTCGCGGTAAAGCGACAACAGGCTGCCGTGGAAACGGTGCTGCACCTGCAGGAAGCAGGCATAACGTTCGCGGTCCGCGAAGGGCTGCGCCGCCATCACCAGTTTGTCGACCTGGTCATGGTCACTGCTGCTGGCCGCTTTCAGGCGCTTGCAGCGCCCGGGCTCCGTGAGGGTGAGTGGGGCAGCGGTCATAGGCGTATCCGTGGGCGAGTAGGCGATGCGCCCATGATGCTTGCCATCCCAGGTGGGCGGCAAGCGCAACGCTACTGGTTTAACATGGCTGACGCTTTCACGTTTCCAAGGAGTCAGTCATGAGTACCCTGCAGTTCCGTACCCCCACAGTTGCAGACGCCGAGCGCTGCTACGCCATTGAAATCGGCGCGTACGAAGGGGATGAAGCGGCCACGCTGGAGAAAATCCGCACCCGCATCGTGCAGTATCCGCAAGGCTTCCTCATCCTGGAGAACATGGGTGAAATCGTCGGCTTCATCAATAGCGGTTGCGCCCACGAAGTGGTCATGTCTGATGAAGACTTCAAGGAACTGATCGGCCATGACCCGGCAGCACCGAACGTGGTGATCATGTCGGTGGTGGTGGACCCGGTGCACCAGGGCAAAGGTTACGCCAAGCGCTTGATGGACGAATTCATCGCCCGCATGAAGGCCTCGGGCAAGCAGAACATTCACCTGATGTGCAAGCAGCAGCATGTGGCGCTGTACCAGAAGATGGGGTATCAGTACGTGAAACCGTCGCCGTCGGATCATGGCGGCATGGCCTGGCATGAAATGGTCATGGGCCTCTGAAACCTCGGTTTGCTTGAGCCGCACTCACCCATCAGAAGGACCTGAAGCTTTGGCCAACCCGGCAGCCGTCTACACCTCCCGCCAAGCCACCTGCATCGCCCTGCTGGTGGCTATCACCTTCTTCATGGAAAACCTCGACGCCACCGTGATTGCCACGGCATTGCCGCAAATGGCCAGTGACTTCGGTGAAAGCGCTGTCAGCCTGAACATCGGCATCAGTGCCTATCTGCTGGCAGTTGCGGTATTCATTCCGCTCAGTGGCTGGGTGGCCGACCGTTTCGGCCCGCGACAGGTGTTTGCCGGGGCCATTGGCCTGTTTACCGTGGCTTCATTGCTGTGCGGCATGGCCCCGACCCTGGAAACGTTCGTGGCAGCCCGGGTACTGCAGGGCATTGGCGGTGCCCTGATGGTACCGGTGGGCCGGCTGGTGGTGCTGCGCACGACCGAGAAAAAAGACCTGGTGAAAATGCTCGCGGTGATCACCTGGCCCGGCCTGGTGGCGCCGGTATTGGGGCCGCCGCTCGGTGGCCTGATCGTCACGCATTGGTCGTGGCCCTGGATCTTCTACCTGAACATCCCCCTCGGGTTGCTGGCCATTGCGGCTGCCTGGGTGCTGATTCCTAATGCGCGGTCAGATGAAAAACGCCGTTTCGACACGCTGGGGTTCGTTTTCCTGGCATCGTCTTGTGCGGCGTGGCTGGTCGGCCTGGAAATGCTCGGCTCGCTGGCGGGTGGCAGCCTGGGCGCCGGGCTGGCACTGGTGTCGCTGGGGGGCTTGCTGACCTGGTTAGCAGTTCGTCATTGCCGGCGCCATCCTTCGCCGCTATTGCCACTGAATACCCTGTCTATTCCCACGTTCAGGGTCAGCATCGTTGGCGGAACCTTGTTCCGCCTGTCGATCAGCGCCTTGCCGTTCCTGATCCCGTTGCTGCTGCAGATTGGTTTCGGCTTGTCGCCGGTGGATGCCGGGCTGCTGGTACTGGCGATCTTCGCCGGCAACCTGGCGATGAAGCCGTTTACCACCAGGTTGCTGCGCCGCTATGGTTTCCGCCGCGTGTTGCTGGTCAACGGGCTGATTGGCGTTGGTTGCATTCTGGCCTGCCTGGGCTTGCAGCAAGGCATGCCGTGGTACTGGATGGCCGTGGTGTTGTTCGTGGGCGGGCTTTCGCGCTCGATGCAGTTCACCACATACAACGCTGTCGGTTTTGCCGATGTGCCCAAGCAGCAGATGGGCGAGGCTTCGACGCTGTTCAGCATGTGCTTCCAGCTGGCGATGGCGTTGGGTGTGGCGGTGGTGGCACTGCTGTTGCGCGTGGCGATGATGGCGCGGGGCGGCGAAGCCGAGATGACAGTCAGCGACTTCCACTGGGCGTTGATCGGTGTTGCCTTGATTGCCTGTGTGGCGTTGGCGGATGCCATGCGCTTGCCGAGCAATGCCGGGGAGCAAGTTCTGCGCACCTGAAACCTGGGGCTGCTTCGCACCCCATCGCCGGCAAGCCAGCTCCCACATAGCCCGTGCTAAATCTGGCCGGTGACAGGGCCGGTACAGGCAATTCAACTCTGCAAGGCATCGCGCAGCTGAACGACGCCATCAAGCGCCAGCGCCTGGGCCGAGTAGCACAGGCCGATACGCCGGCGCAGGTCGAGTTGTGGCATGGTCTCGATGCGCACGCCGGGGTGCTCGGTGGCCAGCGATTCTGGCACGATCGCGGCGCCCAGGCCCGCCGCAACCAGCTCCAGGGCCAGGGCAAAGGTGTCTGCCTCTGCCACCAGAATACCGCTGTAGAAAGGTTGCAGGCGCTGATGGCTGGGCTGTGACGGGCAGGTGATCCAGCGCGCTTCGGTGGTTGCCTGCTGCGCAACCGCCAGCACGAACGGGTCGCTGTGCAGCGGCAGAAACAACTCATCCTCACAGCGCAGTTCTTCGCTGGCCAGCCGCACCGCGCCCATGCAGCCGGTCGCCAGTTGCAGGCGCACCGGGGGCTGGATGGCAGCGGCTGCCAGCACCACCTTGCCCAGTACCGCCGCACTCACATCCTGCTCCACGCCGATCTGCAACGGCGCACGCTCACGATCGCCCTTGAAGCGGCCGAGCAGGCGATTGGCGTCGGCGACCATGCGCTGCGCTTCGGGGTAGAGCGCGCGGGCATCCTCGGTCACCTCGACGCCGCGGGCCTGGCGCACGAACAGCGTGGTGCCCAAGGCCTGCTCCAGTGCCCGGATGCTGCCGGAAAGCGCTGGTTGGCTAAGGTGTATCGACCGCGCGGCGGCAGTGATGTTGCGCTCTTCGAACACGGCGATGAAGGCGCGAAGCTGGCGATAATCCATGTATTACCCATAAGTTATGCCGATGGCTGCGAAAAGAATTTCCCATTTTTCGCAAGAAAAACCAGCTTCTATACTCGCTCTACTTCTTACCCATAGGCAAATCGGATAACAGGATGGTGACCATGACCGACACCCTTAAACCTTTGGTAGTCATTACCGGTGCCAGCTCCGGTATCGGCCTGGCCACCGCCAAGCTGCTGTCCAGCCGTGGCCACGCCCTGTTGCTGCTGTCCCGGCGCCTGGCGCCGATGCAGCAACTGCAGCTGCCCAATACCCTGGCACTGGCGGTCGATATCACCGACCGCGCTGCGGTGCTGGCAGCCGTCGCTGAGGCCGAAGCACGGTTTGGCCCGGTGGACGCGATCATCAACAATGCTGGCGTGATGCTGCTGGGCAGTATCGCCACCCAGGACCCGGAGCAGTGGGACCGCATGCTCGACGTGAACGTGCGCGGCCTGCTCAACGGCATTCATGCGGTCGCCAGCGGTATGGTCGAGCGCAGGCAGGGCACTATCATCAACGTGAGTTCGGTGGCCGGTCGCAAGGCTTTTCCCAACCACGTCGCCTACGTCGGAACCAAGTTTGCTGTTACCGGCCTGTCGGAAAACCTGCGAGAAGAGCTGGCACCGAGCAATGTGCGGGTGATCACCATCGAGCCGGGTGCAGTCGACACCGAACTGCTCAGCCACACGACCGATGACGCCATCAAGGCGGGGTACAACGACTGGAAGCGAGAGATGGGCGGGGTACTCACGGCCGAGACCATTGCCGAGACCATCGGCTTTGCCTATGGCCAGCCGCAGTCCGTGTGTATCCGAGAAATCGTGGTGTGCGCTACCCGGCAGCAGCAGTAAGCCAGGGCCCGCGGTCTGTCGCCTTTTTTGTGGGAGCGGCCTTGTGTCGCGATAGGGCTGCGCAGCAGCCCCACAATTTCTGCGACGCAGCATAGATTGCCAGGGCCGCTTTGCGGCCCTATCGCGACACAAGGCCGCTCCCACAGGGTGCACGTCAGCCTTGGGGAGTAGGCGTCAGTGCATAACAGGCACCTTGGCCGGTTTGAAGTGCCCCTCATCAGGCTCCATGATCGGCACCTGGTTGCCATCGCGGTCATACAGCTTGCCATCACGGAACACATCACCTTCATTCAGCCCGGCGATATCCCGGTAGCGCAGGGTGCGCTCGCTGGCGGCGACGAACACCGACTGCTGGTCGGAGTTGCCGGCGCGCAGGTGGTTGAACAGCAGGTTGAGCAGAATCGCCATGATCGCCGCCGAACTGATACCGGAGTGGAAAATGGTCTCGAACCAGGTCGGGAAGTGGTGATAGAAACCCGGCGCCGCAATCGGGATCATGCCAAAGCCGATCGAGGTGGCGACAATGATCAGGTTCATGTTGTTGCGGTAGTCCACCTGGGCCAGGGTGCGGATGCCGCTGGCCGCGACCGTGCCGAACAGCACCAGCCCGGCACCGCCGAGCACGGCGGTCGGCACCGCGGCGACCAGCCTGCCCATCACCGGCAGCAGCCCCAGCGTGACCAGGATCAGGCCGGCACTGGCCACCACGTAGCGGCTCTTCACCCCGGTCACGGCGACCAGGCCGACGTTCTGCGCGAAGGCACTTTGCGTGAACGAGCCGAACAACGGCGCCAGGGCGCTGGAGATCATGTCGGCACGCAGGCCATTGCCCAGGCGCTTGGAGTCGACCGGTGTGCCGATGATTTCACCCACGGCCAGGATGTCTGCCGAAGTTTCGACCATGGTCACCACGATGACGATAAGCATCGACAGGATCGCCGCCACCTGGAACTGCGGTGCGCCGAAGTGCAGCACCTCGGGCATGGCCACCCACGGCCCTTGCAGCGCCTGGGAGAAATCGGCCATGCCGGTGGCCATCGCTGCCAGTGTGCCGATCACGATTGCCAGCAGGATCGACAGGCGCGACAAGCTGGCACTGCCCAGCTTGCTCAGCAGCAGTACCGAGGCCAGGGTGAATGCCGCCAGGCCAATGTTCGCCGGGCTGCCAAAATCAGCGGCCTGGCTGTTGCCGCCCATGGCCCAGCGCGCGGTAACCGGCATCAGGGTCAGGCCGATGGTGGTGATGACGATGCCTGTCACCAAGGGCGGGAAGTACTTGATGATGCGCGAGAACAGCGGGGTGATCAGCAGGCCGACCAGTGATGACACGATCACTGCGCCGAGCACCACCTGCATGCCGCCGGTGCCGTCATTGCCGATGATCGCCACCATGGTGGCGACGCTGGCAAAGGAAACCCCCTGCACCAGCGGCAAGCGGCAGCCGAAGAAGGGAATGCCCAAGGTTTGCAGCAATGTTGCCAGGCCCCCTGCGAACAGCGAGGCGGCAATCAGCAGGCCGACATCGCCAGCGCTGAGGCCTGCGGCCTGGCCGATGATCAGCGGTACGGCGATCATGCCGCCGTACATGGTCAGTACATGTTGCAGGCCATAGGCCAGGTTGGCGCCCACGCCGAGGTTCTCGTCTTCCGGACGAGGTGAAGCGGGAGAAGTCATGGTGAGTAGCTCGCTTTGTTATTTTATGCGTCTAACAGCAAGGTCTCAGTCGCATTCATTGAGTTTTGAATGGGAGGTGTGGGCTACTGCAACCGGCCTTGGCCGCAGCAGCCCGGGTACAGTCAGTTGCCGCTGACCAGCTGATGTGCCAGCTGGTTGTGGCGCTCCAGCACGCGTGGCAGGTCGACGGTGGTCAGCTGGCCGTCTTTCACCACGACGCGGCCGTTGATCACGCTGGTGTGCACCTGGGTCGGGGTGCAGAACACCAGTGCCGCCAGCGGGTCGTGGTGGCCACCGGCATAGGCGACGTGGCCGAGGTCGAAGGCGACGAAGTCGGCGACCATGCCCGGCGCCAGGGCGCCGATGTCATTGCGGTTGAGCACCTTGGCGCCGCCCAGCGTGGCGATTTCCAGTGCTTCGCGCGCGGTCATGGCGTCGGGGCCGAAGCCTACTCGCTGCAGCAGCAGGGCCTGGCGCACTTCACCGATCATGCTGGCGCCGTCGTTGGAGGCAGAGCCGTCGACCCCAAGGCCCACCGGTACGCCGTGGTCGCGCATCTTGCGTATCGGGGCAATGCCCGAGGCCAGGCGCATATTCGAGCATGGGCAGTGGGCGACGCCGGTGCCGGTGCGGGCGAACAGCTCTATGCCGTGCTGGTCGAGCTGCACGCAGTGGGCATGCCATACATCGTGGCCGACCCAGCCGAGGTCCTCGGCGTACTCGGCAGGGGTCATGCCGAACTTCTCGCGGCTGTAGGCGATGTCGTTGACGTTCTCGGCCAGGTGGGTGTGCAGCGACACCCCGTACTGGCGTGCCAGCACGGCGGCTTCGCGCATCAGGTCACGGCTGACCGAGAACGGCGAGCAGGGGGCTACCACGATGCGGCGCATCGAGCCGTGGCTGGCATCGTGGTAGTCCTCGATCAGGCGCTGGGATTCCTTGAGGATGTCAGCTTCCCTTTCCACCACTGAGTCAGGCGGCAGGCCGCCCTGGCTCTGGCCCACGCTCATGCTGCCGCGTGCGGCGTGGAAGCGCATGCCGATCTCGGCGGCGGCATGGATGCTGTCGTCGAGCTTGCAGCCGTTGGGGTAGATGTACAGGTGGTCGCTGGAGGTGGTGCAGCCGGACAAGATCAGCTCGGCCATAGCGGTCTGGGTCGACACCGCGATCATTTCGGGGGTCAGGCGCGCCCAGATCGGGTACAGGTTGGTCAGCCAGTTGAACAGCTCGCCGTCCTGGGCTGCCGGCACCACGCGAGTGAGGCTCTGGTACATGTGGTGGTGGGTGTTGACCAGGCCTGGGATGACCACTTTGCCGGCCATGTCGAGGATGACGTCGGCCTGTTGTGGCAGGGTGTCGGTGGGGCCGACCTGTGTGATCAGGTTGTCTTCGATGTACAGGCCGCCGTTTTTGATCTCGCGGCGTTGGCCGTCCATGGTGACCAGAAGTGCGGCGTTTTTGACTAGGAGGGTTTTCTTAACGGTTGCGGATAACATGGCTTAAGCCCGTTGCAATACGCCTTGGCGATTACCGAGGTCGTAGGCGAGGGATAATGTAATCAGGAAACCTGTAAGTTGTATACATTCAAGTGCAATTAATGATTTGGCTTCATTCGATTCGTGAAAAATAACCAAAAATAGGAATTTTATTTACCAATAGACTGGCAGCATCTTTACCGGAGCCTGTCTTGATGTCTGCTTTTGAACCCCGCCTTGGGGCTACCCCCACTGGCCGTATTGCTGCAATCAGCGTCGCGGTCCTTGCCTTTTCGGCCTTTTTGATCGTGACCACCGAATTCCTGATTGTCGGCTTGTTGCCCGCGCTCAGCCAGGACCTGGGGGTTTCCATTTCGATGGCGGGGCAGTTGGTCACGCTGTTTGCCTTTACTGTGATGCTTGCCGGTCCGGTCTTGACTGCGGCATTGGCGCACCTGGATCGCAAGCGTTTATTCATCACCATTCTGCTGGTATTTGCCGCAGCCAATGCATTGGCTGCGGCCTCGACCAGTTTCTGGGTGCTGGCCATTGCTCGGGTCGTCCCGGCACTGGCGTTGCCGGTGTTCTGGGGAACGGCCAGTGAAACGGCCGGCCAGTTGGCCGGGCCGGATAAAGCAGGGCAAGCCATTTCCAAGGTGTACCTGGGCATCTCGGCGGCGATGCTGTTGGGCATTCCGCTGGGCACCGTGGCGTCCAATGCCGTGGGTTGGCGTGGTGCATTCTGGATACTGGCCGCACTGTCGTTGCTGATGGCGCTGGCCATGTGGGTGTGGATGCCGCACGTTGCCCGCGCTGCAAAAGTCGACTTCATGCAGCAGGCACGCATTTTCAAAGAGCGCTATTTCCTCGCCAATGTTTTGCTTTCGGTGGTGGTGTTCACCGCGATGTTCACAGGCTACAGCTACCTGGCCGAGCTGCTGCAGCGGGTGGCGGGTGTACCACCCGCGCATACCGGTTGGTGGCTCATGGGCTTTGGCGCGGTGGGCCTGCTCGGCAACTGGATCGGTGGACGAGCCGTGGATCGTTCACCGCTGCGGGCGACGGCGCTGTTTCTGGTGCTGCTGGCTATCGGCATGGCGGCAATCGTGCCACTGGCACAGGCAGGCCTGGTGTTCTGCCTGGCACTGGGGGTGTGGGGTGTGGCCAACACCGCGCTATACCCCATCAGCCAGGTACGGGTGATGGGGTCTGTGACGCATGCCCAGGCCTTGGCCGGTAGCACCAATGTGTCGGCGGCCAATGCGGGGATTGGCTTGGGCGCCGTACTCGGTGGCTTGACCATCCCCGGCCTGGGTATCGAATACCTGGGCTACGTAGCCGCAGGCGTGGCGCTGGTGGCGCTGGGGCTTGTGCCGCTGGTCGGCAGCCTTGCGCATCAGCGCGCATCGCTGGCCCGGGTACCATGAGGCGCCAGCCGCGGCAGCAGGTAGTCGAGCAAGGCGCGGACCTTGGGTAACCCTTCGCGGCTCTTGAGCCACACCAGGTTCATCGGCAGGCCGTCAGTGGCCAGCGCGGGCAACACTTCGACCAGCCGCCCTTGATCGAGGTGTTGCTGGGTCAGCCAGGTAGGTAGCTGGCCGATACCATGACCGGCCAGCACTGCTGCAACTTCCCCTTCACCGTCCCCCACCGCGATGCGGGGTTGTACGCTGCGTCGTTCCATTTCGCCAGGTTGGCGGCCCTTGAACAGCCAGGGGCTGACCATGCCATCGGTATGGCCATAGCCGACGCAGTGGTGGTGTTCCAGGTCGCGTTCGTCTTGTGGCACGCCGTGCTTTTCCAGGTAGGCGGGTGCGGCACAGAACATCAGGCGCTGGGCACCGAAGTACTGGTGGCCAAGTGCCGCAGGCCAGGCATCCGGGCCACCGATTCGCACCACGATGTCGATACCTTCGTGCACCGGGTCGACAAAACGGTCGGAGAAAGACACGTGCGGTTGCAGCAACGGGTGCAGGCGGATGAAGTCCAGAATCAAGGGCAGCACATGCAGGCGGCCGTAGGAGGCTGGCAGTTCTATCCGGACCTTGCCATGGGGTTCGTTGTCGCTGGCGACCAGTGCGTGCTCGACCTCTTCCAGGTCGGCCAGGACCGAGGTGCAGGTACGGTAGAAGATGACGCCAGCCTCGCTGAGCGACAAGGTGCGTGTGGTGCGGTTGAACAGCCGTGCGCCCAGGCGGGCCTCCAGCCGGGCCACGCTCTTGCTGATGGCCGAGCTGGTGAGGTTGAGCCGCTCGGCGGCTGCCGTGAAGCTGCCCAGATCAGCGACGGCAACGAATACGTCGATGCCTTTCAGGCGTTCGGAGGAGTACATGGCAGGCCTTGTTGATGAATTGAGTTCCATTGTCAGTGGAGCATAGTGAATGCTGATAATGAAATTTCATCAATGGCGTACGTGTGTATCAGCCCTTCGCGCAGAAGCGGGTTTGCCCGCGAAACGGATGACGCGTTGTTCGCAGACAAACCAGGCCATGCCGTCGGGTTCAACTGCCTTGCGGCATTTCTCCACGCGCCAGGCGGGCATTGATATCGGCGATGACGCCAGGCAGTTCGGCGATGGTGTCGACCAGGTAATGCGGTCGCACGCCTTCGAACAGGTTGCCAATGCGCTGGCGTTGCTGTTCCAGTTCCGCTTCGGGCAGGGCTTTATACTGCTCGTAGGTCAGCCCAAGCGCGTTGCCCGAGCAGGTCAGGGCCACGGTCCACATTCCCGCGCTGCGGCCCTCGAGAATGCCCGGCCAAGTGTCGTCGACCTTGACGCAAGCCGCTACATCGCTGACCCCCAGGGCAATCACATTGGCCAGCGCCTGCGCCGGGTAGGGGCGACCA
Source organism: Pseudomonas putida S13.1.2 (assembly GCF_000498395.2). Taxonomy (NCBI): domain Bacteria; kingdom Pseudomonadati; phylum Pseudomonadota; class Gammaproteobacteria; order Pseudomonadales; family Pseudomonadaceae; genus Pseudomonas; species Pseudomonas putida. The sequence goes on along the minus strand of NZ_CP010979.1, from coordinate 2,542,623 downwards.
TTCGGTACCTCGTCGGTAGCCACCACGTGGTCGGCGCTGTAGCCGTTGCTCAAGGCAAGCGCCACCACCTTTTCCATCACCACAGCAGGGTAGCCTGAGCAGGAGCCGATTTTCAGCCCTTGCCGGCGCAACTGGGCGATGACTTCCAGGGCCCCGGGAATCAGCGCCGAATGGTCGGCGATCTTCTCGATCTGCAAGGGCATGAAGCGTTCGTAGATAGCTGTCACATCCTCGTCGCTTGGCGTATGGCCGAATGCGGCCTGGTAGCGCGCGGCAATGGCGGGCACATCGCACAGCGTGCGGATATGGTCCCACTTTCCCATGCCCATGGGCCCGCGGGCTTCCTCCAGGCTGACCTGCACGCCGAACTCGGCAAAGGCCTCTACGAAGATCTGGGTGGGGGCGAACGAGCCGAAATCCACCACGGTGCCGGCCCAGTCAAGAATGGCGGCCTGCAGGTGCTTGGGGTGCTGATAGTGCATGGCAAAGCTCCAGTGGGTAAAAACTCAGGGTGAGCGCGGCCCGCCCGACGCATTGGCAGGCTCGCGCTGGTCAGTGGTGCATCAGTGCGCGTTGAGCGCGTCGAACAGTTCGGCGATGACCGCCCGGTTACGGCGGATGCCCAGGCAGCACAGGTAGTAACTGATGTGGAACGGGTCTTCGATAAAGGCGACAGAGCGCGTGCCGGGCCGGTCGGCATACTCCACCGCCGAGACAAAGCCCACGCCGATGCCGTGTACCACCGCATGCACAATGGCCTCGCGGCTGTTCAACTGCATCGCGCAATCCAGTGTTACGCCATGCCGGCGGCAGCCTTCCTCCACAAGCTGGCGGGTGCGCGATGCCGCTTCGCGCAGCACCACGCGCTGACCGGCAATGTCCTTCACGCTGACACTCGTCTGCCCGGCCCAGGGATGGTCGTCGCGCACCACCGCCAGAATCGGGCAGGTGCGGTACAGCCGGGTGCTCAGGCGCTGGTCGAACTCCGACAGGGCGAGGATGGCCAGGTCGATGTCGAAGTTGTACAGCCTCTCCAGTGTCCCGGCTTCGCTGCTGAACGAGGTTTCCAGTTCGATCTGCGGGTAGCGCTGCATCAGCTCGTACGTCAGGCTCATGGCGATCGGCGGCGACACCGCGCCGATGCGTAGCATGCCTTGCTTGCGTTGCTGGAAGCTGTGCAGCAGTTGCAACGCTTCGTCCTCCTGGCCGAACAGGCCCTGGGTGATTTCGTAGAGCTGGCGGCCTGCCGGGCTCAGCTCGACAAAGCGCCCGCGGCGGTGGAGCAGTTCCACGCAAAAGCGTTTTTCCAGGCCGCTGACCTGCTCGCTGACAGTCGGCTGGCCGATGCTCAGCAGCTCGGCGGCCTGGGTGAAACTGCCGGTCCGCGCCACGGCATGAAAGGAGCGCAACCACTTGTGGTACTGGTACATGACACCTCTCTGGCAATGGCACGGACGACATGGCAGGCAACCTCAGCGGCGCACGAACAGGGCCACCAGGGCACTGCAGGCGCAGGCTGTGGTGACCACGACGAAGATCAGCGACGTATTGCCGGTGGTATCGAGCATACGTCCGATCAGCGGCTCCGCCAGCCCGGCGAACAGGTACGAGGCAAAATTCATGATCCCTGTGGCGGTGCCGGCGCGGCGCGCGCCGACCAGGTCCGGGCACAACGCCCAGAAGCTCGATGCAGGGCCATAGACAAAGAAACCGCAGAGGAACAGCGCCAGCAGGCCTACCGCGCTGTGTGCCGGCAGGCTCCACATCCACAGGCTGGTGAGCGCGCCCAACACCATGTACAGCATGATTGCCTTGTAGCGCTTGCTACCGAACAGCTTGTCCGACACCCAGCCGTTGCTCAGCGCACCCACGGCCATGCCCACCGGCAAGGCGATGGTGATCCACTTCGGGTCGATGAAACTGTCGCCTTTCTGCCAGTTGGCGCCCAGGAAATGCACCGGCACCCAGACGATCAGCCCGTAGCGCGCAGCGTTCTGGAAGCCCAGCGACACTGCGGCCACCAGCAGACGCGGGTTTTTCAGAACGGCAAGGTAACGCTGGCGCGAGGTTTCTTCGCCGCCCTGAGTAGCCGCGTTGGCGCTGTCTTCGGCGTTGGCTACGCCGGTGTCGTCCAGCGCGGGGTAGCCCATGTCCTGCGGGCGTTCCCGGGCAACCAGGTAAAAAACGATGCCACCGGCCAGCATCAGCAGCACCGGCAGGCGGAAGATCCAGCGCCACTCCAGGTGCAGTACATCGATCACCACTACCGAGGTGACATACGACAGCACCGAAGCGCAGCCGGCGGCGAACACATAGAAGCCATAGACCTTGCCGCGCTCGGCAGCACCCCACCAGTTTGACAGCAGGCGGCTGCCGGGCGCCCAGCCCAGGGCCTGGAAGTAGCCGTTGACGCCCCATGGCAGGATCAGGCTGAGAAAACCGCCGGCAAAGCTGGTGACCCAGTTGGCGCCGCACGACAACACGGCGCCGATGCTCATGATGCGCCGGCCGCCGAACTTGTCGGCGAGGTTGCCATTGATGGCCTGGCCAATGGCATACATCCACAGCATGGCGGTGGAGGCCCAGCCGAGGGTTTCCTTGCTCAGGCCGAACTCGGCCTGGATCCCGGGGATGGCGAAACCGAAGGTTTGTCGCCCGGTGTAGAAGAACAGGTAGCAGAACATCGCGGCCAGCAGCATGCGCCATTGCGCGAGGCGAAACGGCATTGTGCTGGGCAGCGCGCCAGTCAGGGTTTGTGCACGGTTCATGACGGTTTCCTTTTGTTCTCTGGCGCCGGCCCAAGGGGCACGGCGAGTCGGCACTCTTGAAAGGTGCTACAGGAAAAACGCGGAATGTCAGGCGGCTTGCGCGCCGATGAAATTGCGCCCACGGGCGCCCTGCATGGCGGCGTCGATCATCGCCTGGGCCTCGGCGGCTGTCACGCCGTAGTCTGCGAATTCGGTGCGCACGCCCAGCCGATGGAGAAATGCTCGCAAGCGCTGTTGGGCGGCTGCAAGGTCGCGGCCGAAGGCCTTCTGCAGGATCTGGTCACGCCCGGCATCACGGCCCCAGGCCAGGCCCAGCACCAGCGGCAGGGTGAAGGAGCAGGCGATGCCGTGGGGCAGGCCGTGGCGCAAGGTCATTTCGTAGGAAATGGAGTGGGCCAGGGCAGTCTTGGTGTTGGAAAAGGCCAGCCCGGCCTTCAGTGCAGCCAACGCCATGCGTGCCCGCAGCTCGCGGTTGCCCAGGTCCTGCTGCAGGCGTGGCAGGCAGTCGAGAATGTCGTCGATGGCCGACAGTGCGAAGGTATCGGAGAGCGGATTGGCGTTGTGGTTCCAGATTGATTCCAGCGCGTGGGACAAGGCATCCAGCCCGGTGGAGACTGTCACCCCGGCCGGCACGCTGAGCATCAGTTCCGGGTCGATAAGCGCCACGCTGGGCCAGGTACAGCTCAGGTGCAGTGAATACTTCTTCTGCTGGCCAGCGTCCCACAGGGTGGCCCATGGCGTCACCTCGCTGCCGGTGCCTGCCGTGGTCGGCGCGGCCACCAGTGTCTTGTGTCGGGCCGGGGTAAACGGTTTGCCGCTGGCCAGCAGCTCGAGCAGTTCATCGAAATGGCCAGAAGCGGTACCGACGATCAGCGCCTTTGCGGTATCGATGGCGCTGCCACCGCCTAGCGCCAGCACCGTATCGCAGTCGCCGTGCCGTGCCCAGAACGCTTCATGCACACCCCGCAGCCAGGCGACATCGGGGTTGGGTTGCACATTGTCGATCACGCACACCAGTCGCTCGCCCAGCAGGCTGCGTACCCGCGCAACCAGGCCGAGCTGTTCGGCCTCAGGGAAGGTGACCAGGGCGACTTTGCCGGGGCAGTGTTGGGCGATCTGGTCCAGGCTGCCACCACCGAAAACGGTGGTAACCGGGTTGTGGAAGCAGGCAGGCATGGGCAGTTCCTTATTGTTGTTGGAAAGTGCAGCCATGCTCGTCGGCTGGCGGGTTTCGATCCAATCGATTGATTGCAGGGTGCTATCGGCTGAGCCGATAACGGACACAAAGTGCATGGGCTTGAACTCCAGGCATGGTCTGCCCGTCGCGCGCCCACCGGGCGCACGTGGCAAGGGGTTGGATGGGCGGCAATCAGTGGCGGGCGTTGCCCTGAATGGCGTGCCGCAGGCGGTTGGAGACCAGGTCGGCAAGCACCACCATCACAGTGATCACCAGGATGCAGGTGGCGGTTTCCTGGTACTTGAACAGCTTCAGGCTGCTGACCAGCTCGAAGCCCAGGCCACCGGCACCGACCATGCCCAGCACCGTGGCCGAACGCAGGTTCACCTCGAAGCGGTACAGCACCACGGCGATCCAGGCGGTGATCACTTGCGGCAGCACGCCGAAGGCAATCACCTGCAGTGGCCGGGCACCGGTGGCCCGCAGCGCTTCAATGGGCCCCTGGTCGATTTCCTCGATGGTTTCGGCAAAGAACTTGCCGAGCATGCCCACGCCATGCAGCGCCAGGGCCAGCACGCCAGGGAAGGGCCCCAGCCCTACCGCCGAGACGAACACCAACGCCAGGATCAGCTCGTTGATGCTGCGGATCACGTTCAGCAGCTGCCGGGTGGCCTGGTATAGCCAGCGGTTGCCATGCAAGTTGCGCGCGGCCAGAAAACCCAGCGGCACGGCGAGAACGATCCCCAGCAGGGTGCCCCATAGCGCGATTTGCAGGGTTTCCAGGGCCGGGCGCCACAAACTGGGCATTATGCTCAGGTCTGGCGGTAGCGAGCGGCCAAGGAAGTCGCCGATCTGTGGCAGCCCGTTTGCCAGTTCGCCCCAGCTCAGCTGTGCCCCTTCGGCGCTCCACTGCAGCACCAGGACGATCGCCAGCAACAGCGCGCCAGTGCCCAGCCAGCTGCGGGCGCGAGTGGGTGTTTTGACCAGCCATTGGTGGCTCTGCGGGTTCATGCCGAGGCTCCTGTGCCAGTGGCCAGCATTGGCCGTGGTGCAGCCATTGCCTGCCCAGGCTCATTGGCAGATGGGTTGTGATAGATGCGCTGCAGCGCGGCTTCGTCCAGCTGACCGGGTTGGCCGTCGAACACCAGGCGCCCGTTGGCCAGGCCGACGATGCGGTCGGCGAATGCCCGCGCCAGTTCCACCTGGTGCAGGTTGCACACCACGGTTATGCCGAGGGTGCGGCTGGCTTCGCGCAGGTACTGCATGACCACATGCGCGGTGTTCGGGTCGAGGCTGGCCACCGGTTCGTCGGCCAGAATCACCTGTGGTCGCTGGGCCAGCGCACGGGCGATACCCACCCGCTGCATCTGCCCGCCAGACAGCGCATCGGTGCGCGACCCGGCCTTGTGCTCCAGCTCGACCCGGCGCAGGCAGTCACGGGCCAGTGTCACGTCGTCGCGGCGGAACAGCTGTAGCAGCGAGGCGAGCGTGCTGCAGTGGCCGAGACGGCCGGTCAGCACGTTCTTAAGCACCGACAGCCGCGGTACCACGTTGTGATGCTGGAAGATCATCGCTACCTGCCGGCGCAGTGCGCGTTGGTCGGCTGCACGCATGGCGTTAACCCCGGCCACCTGCAGCTCGCCGGTGTCGGCCTGGGCCAGCCGGTTCATGCAGCGCAGCAGGGTCGATTTGCCGGCGCCGGACTGGCCGAGGATCACCACGAATTCACCGGCCTGAACATCCAGGTCGATGCCGCGCAGTACCGGGTTGTCGGTGTAGCCCTTGGTCAGTCGGCGGATACGGATCATTTCAGGCTCCGCAGGTCGAGGTCGAGCACTTTGGCGGTGTCACGAACCACGTTGTAGGCCGCGTCAGTGGTCGGCTGGAAGCCATTGAGCATGCCCTGATCGCCCCAGGGCACGTCCTTGATGCCGGCAAACGCAGTGCGCAGCCTGGCCTGCAGTTCGGGGTCAAGGTTGTTGCGCCAGACCATTGGTGATTCGGGAATATCCGGGGAGGTCCACACCACCCGGAAGTCCTGCTGCTGAACCTGGCCGTTGTTCACAGCCCCGGCCAGGATACGGTCGGCCACGGCCGCTGCATCAACCTTGCGGTTTGCCACGGCAAGAATGCTGGCATCGTGCGAGCCGGAGAAGATCACCCGTGAGAACAGGGTTTTCGGGTCATGGCCTGCGTGCTCCAGGCCGGCCTTGGGGAACAGATGGCCAGAGGCCGAGCTGGGGTCGACGAAGGCGAAGGTGTGGCCCTTGAGGTCGTCGAGCGTACGAATACCGCTATCCCGGCGGGCGATGATCAGGCTGTGGTAGGCGCTGCTGGCGGTCTTTTTGGTCACCGCCACGGCAAAAGCTTCGGCACCGGCGATCTGGTTGGCCAGTACGTAGGAAAACGGGCCGAGATAGGCCACGTCCAGCTTGCCGGCGCGCAGGGCTTCGATCACCCCGTTGTAGTCAGTCGCGACGAATGGCTTGACCGGCATGCCCAGGCGCGCTTGCAACTGGTCGAGCACCTGCTGGCTGCTCTTGATCATGGCCTGGGAGTCTTCCGACGGGATCAGGCCGACAGTAAGCACCTGCTGTGCCTGCACGGCGGGGGCGAGCAGCAGTGGCAGCAGGGCGAGGCGGGCACAGCGCAACAGTTTCGGGAAGGGTGTCATGGCAATACCGGAGTGGTTGTTGTCGGTAGCGCCAAAGCTAGGGCTGTCATGTGACAGTCACAGCATCAATTCAATATGCGTTTGGCCAGCCAATCATTCAAAGGATCTATGGATGTCAACCGCTCGCCTGCGCACCTTCCTTGCCGTGGCCCGGCACGCCAGCTTCAGCGCCGGGGCCAGGGCCATCGGCCTCAGCCAGCCGACCGCGACCAACCAGATCCAGGGGCTGGAACGCGAATTCAATGTCGAGCTGTTTCACCGCCGCGGTCGGCGCATCGAGCTGACCGCCGTTGGCCGTGCCTTGCTGCCCATTGCCCAGCAGATGTCGATGCTCGAAACCGAGGCGATCAGCCTGCTGCGCGACAGTGGCCAGCTTAACCGGGGAGAGCTGAAGATCGGTGCAGTGGGACCGTTTCATGTGATCGAGATGGTCGACCGCTATCGGCAGGCGTACCCACAGATCGATGTGTCCATCCGCGTGGGCAACTCGGCGTCAGTGCTGGCCGATCTGCAGGGCTATGTGACCGATATCGGTGTGTTGGCGGGGCTGCACCATGATCCGGCGTTTGTCGCACAACGTTATGCCAGGCACCCGGTGATCCTTTTCGCCCGCGCCGATCACCCTTTCGCCCGCCACGATCAGGTGCCGCTGCAAGCCCTGCAGGGGCAGCCGTTGCTGCGCCGTGAGCAGGGTTCGACTACGCGGCTGGCGCTGGACAATGCGCTGGAAGCGGCGCAGGTGACACCGCGCATTGCCATGGAAATCGGCAGCCGCGAGGCGCTGCGCGAGGCTGTGATCCGTGGCATCGGCATTGGCGCGGTGTCCGAGGCGGAATACATTGGCGATCCGCGCTTGAAGGTGATCCGCATCGCGCAGGACCCGGTGTACACAGAGACTTACCTGTATTGCCTGGCTGATCGGCAGGGCAGCCAGGTAATTGCGTCTTTCCAGCGTTGCCTGCAAGCCTGGCACGGCTAAGCTGCACCGTGCCTGCTCAGCATGCGCCGTGTCACACTGCCTCGCGGCTGTTCACGCCATCGAGCAACCGCGCAATCCCCAGCGGGTTAGCGTTTTTCAACGCATCCGGCAGCAGTGCATCGGGGTAGTTCTGGAAGCACACCGGGCGCAGGAAGCGGTCGATGGCCAAGGTACCGACCGAGGTGCCGCGTGCGTCGGAGGTGGCCGGGTAAGGCCCGCCATGCACCATTGCATCGGAAACCTCCACACCGGTCGGGTAGCCGTTGAGCAGCAGGCGCCCGGCCTTGCGCTCCAGCAATGGCACCAGCGAGGCAAATGCCTCCAGGTCATCAGGCTCGGCAATCAGGGTGGCGGTCAGCTGGCCCTGCAGGTGGCGCAGCGCTTCGGCCAGTTGCTCGGCGTCGGCCACCTCCACCACTACGGTGGTCGGGCCGAATACTTCTTCCTGCAACAGCGGGTCGCCGTTCAGCAGCAAGCTTACGTTTGCCTTGAACAGCTGTGGCTGTGCCTGGTTGCCGGTCTGTGGCTGCCCGGCCAGGTGCTGGATACCCGGGTGTGCCAGCAGGTGCTGGACACCGTTCTGGTAGCTGCGCAGGGTGCCGGCGTTAAGCATGGTCTGCGGGCCCTGATCGGCCATGCGTGCCACCAGCGTTTGAACGAAATGCTCGAATTGGGGCGTCCGGATGCCCACCACCAGGCCAGGGTTGGTGCAGAACTGCCCGCAACCCATCACCACCGAGGCAGCCAGCTCGCCGGCTACCTGCTCGCCACGGGCTTGCAGCGCCTGGGGCAGGACGATCACCGGGTTGATGCTGCTCATTTCGGCAAATACGGGGATTGGCTGCGGGCGTGCTGCCGCCATGTCGCACAGGGCGCGGCCACCGCGCAGCGAGCCGGTAAAACCGACCGCCTGGATGGCCGGGTGCTTGACCAGCGCTTCGCCCACGCCGGCACCGTAGATCAGGTTGAAAACGCCTGCCGGCATGCCGCTGCTGGCCACCGCGCGGTCAATGGCGCCAGCCACATGGGCGGCAGTGAGCATGTGCCCGCTGTGCGCCTTGAACACCACCGGGCAGCCAGCGGCCAGCGCGGAGGCGGTGTCACCGCCAGCGGTGGAGAAGGCCAGCGGGAAGTTGCTGGCACCAAACACGGCCACCGGGCCCACGCCGATGCGGTACTGGCGCAGGTCCGGGCGCGGCAGCGGGGTACGCTGGGGCAGGGCACGGTCGATGCGGGCGGCGTAGAAATCGCCACGGCGTACCACTTCGGCAAACAGGCGCAGCTGGTTGCTGGTACGGCTGCGTTCGCCACGGATGCGGGCCTCGGGCAGCGCGGTTTCGCGCATCACATGCTGGATGAAGTCGTCACCCAGTGCGTCCAGCTCGTTGGCAATGGCGTCGAGGAAGGCGGCGCGCTGGGCCGGGCTGGTGCTGCGGTAGGCGGGGTAGGCGGCCTCGGCGGCCTGCACGGCGGCCTCTACTTCGTCGCCGGTCGCCTGGTGGAAGGCGTAAGGCAGTGGCTCGCCGGTGTGGGCGTCGACGCTGTTCAGCAGCACGTCACCGTTGCCGCTGAGTTGGCCGGCGATATGGTTCAGGCGATGTTCGATGGACATTTCGTTTCCCGTTGGCAATGACAGTCGTTGCGCTGGGACTGTAGGGTGCGAACGGGGGGCTGAATAATGATTAATGCGGATCGGGTGATAACGATCAGTTATCACCATGATTTCAGTGATGCCCTGTAGGAGCGGCCTTGTGTCGCGAAAGGGCCGCAAGAGCGGCCCCCGATTATCAGCATCACATCGACAATTGCCGGGGCTGCAGGGCAGCCCTTTCGCGACACAAGGCCGCTCCTACAGGGACCGCGCACGTATTGGGGTGTCATTCAGCCATCTGCAATTCCGGCAGCTTCACCCGAAACGCGCGGGTCAGCCCCATCAGCACTACCAGGCCCATGCCCATCCAGCACAGGCCGATGGTGAACGACAGGCTGGTCAGGCTGCTCCACAGCCACAGCGTGCTGAGAAAGCCCAGGCCGGGGATGGCGCCGTACAGCAGGTAGTTGCGGCCACCGCGCAGTTTCTGGTCGACCAGGTAGTGCTTGACCACCGCCAGGTTCACCGCCGAAAAGGCGAACAGCGCGCCAAAGCTGATCATGTTGGCCACGGTGTCGAGGGTGATCACCAGGGCGATCAGCGACAGCAGGCTGACCACCAGGATGGCAGTGGCTGGCACGCGTTTTTTCGTCACCAGCTGGCCGAATGCCCGTGGCAATGCGCCGTCGCGGCCCATGGCGAACAGCACGCGCGACACGCTGGCCTGGGACACCATGGCCGAGGCGAAGCAGCCGGCCACGTAGGTGGCAGTGAAGGCCGTTACCAGCAGTTCGCCGCCGACACGGCGCATCACATCCACCGAGGCCGAATCCGGGTCGGCGAAGCTGCCCCAGTCCGGGAACACCATCTGCGCGCAATACGACACCACCAAAAACAGCAAGCCGCCGATCAGCGAAACCGCCAGGATCGCCACCGGAATGCGGTAGGTCGGGTTGGTCGTTTCTTCGGCCATGGTCGAGACGGCATCGAACCCCAGGAAGGACAGGCACAGCACGGCAGCGCCGGTCATGATCAGCGGCACGCTGAAGCCTTCGTGGTGGAAGGGCGCCAGCAGCGACACCGGCTCCGCCTGGCCGCTGAGCTTGAGCACGGACAGGGCGACGAAGACGATGATGAACACCAGCTGCACCACCACCAGAATCCAGTTGACCCGGGTGATGGACTCAATGCCGATCAGGTTGAGGAAGGTGACCAGGGCAATGGAGCCTGCCACCCACACCCAGGCGTGGATGGCCGGGAAGTATTCCGACATGTAGATGCCGATCAGCAGGTAGCTGAGCAGCGGCAGGAAGATGTAGTCGAGCAGCAACGTCCAGCCGGTAATAAAGCCGATGTGGCTGCCGAAGGCCTTGCGCGTATAGGTGTAGACCGAGCCGGAGTAGGGGTGGGCCTGGACCATGCGGCCGTAGCTGTAGGCAGTCAGCAGCATGGCGGCGAGGGTGAGCAGGTAGGCGGTGGGCAGATGCCCTTTGGTCATCTGGGTGACCAGCCCGTAGGTGGTGAATACGGCCAGGGGCACCATGTAGGCCAGGCCGAACAGAACCAGGGCAGTCAGCCCCATGGACTTGCGGAAGCGGCCGGTGTTGGCGCTGGGGTGCGCGGCGGTGTCATGTGAGGGGCTATGGGCTGTACTTGTTGTTGTATGCATTGCTAACTCCTGGAAGAGGATGCAAGACACCGCAGTACGCGAGCAGGCTCGTTACCGGTGGGTGAAGTGCAAGGAGGTCGAGCGGAAGGCTCGCAGCGCTGGGGCGGGTTGATGCTCCCACACCCTGCAGGTACCCGGAATCACCCTTTGGGGTGAGCGGGTACAGCCTTGCCCGGCTCACCCCAAAGGGTGATTTCGGCGTCTGCAGTGGCGTGGGAGTATCTGGTCAACAACGCACCGCACTGGCGGCGGTGCCACTGAATAGAAACGGCAGGCCCACAGTGACTAATCAATTGCTTTCAGAACAGTGGTTCGAGCACCTGGCCAAGGTCACCGAGGCAATCGGCCGGCCGGGCTTTGCCGCCAACCTGTTTGCCGCACTTGGCGTTATCCGGCCGATCCAGGCGACCACGGTGTACCTGTACCCGCACGACGGCATGCCTTGCGCGCTGTTCGAGCAGGACGACAAGGCGCCCTGGCAGCCTGAGGGCAATGTCAGCCGCTACTTGTCCGGCTTCTATTTGCTCGACCCGTTCTACGGGGCGTGTGTGGAGCAGGTCGAGTCGGGTTGCTATGGGTTGTTCGAAGTGGCGCCCGACCATTTCGAGGTCAGCGAATACTACCAGTCGTTCTACCGGCACTCGCACCTGGAGGATGAGCTCAACTACATCCTGCAGGTTGCGCCGGGGCAGAGCCTGGCGGTGTCGCTGGCGTTCACCGACAAGCTGGATGCACACACTCGCGAGCTGTACGGGCGCATCACGCCCTGGGTACTGGCGGTGCTGAGCAAGCACTTTGCCGGGCTGGACAGCCGCACCGGGCGCTTCGAAAACATTCTCGAACAACGTATCCACGCCGCGCTTAACAATTTCGGCAGCTCGCTGCTGACCGAGCGTGAGTGCCGTATCGCACAGTTGATCCTGCGTGGCCACTCGACCAAGTCGCTGGCCGAGCGCCTGGGGGTGTCGGAAGACACCATCAAGTCGCACCGCAAGAACGTCTACGCCAAGCTCGACATCGGTACCCAGTCCGAGCTGTTTTCCCTGTTCATCGACGCGCTGGCCAATGCCCAGGGCGTGCTGGGCAAGGACCCGCTGGAAAGCTACATGGGCAAGCTGCGCTGAGCGCCAGCCACCCTGCAACCCCACCGCAAAGGAAAACCAACAATGAATGCGCCTTTCGCCCCGCAACGCCAGACCCGCGACTACCAGGCAGCCGATGCCGCGCACCATATCCATGCCTTCCTCGACCAGAAGGCGCTGAATGCCGAAGGGCCGCGGGTGATCGTCGGTGGCGAACGCCTGCACCTGTGGGACAGCGAGGGCAAGCGCTACCTGGATGGCATGTCTGGCCTGTGGTGCACCCAGCTCGGCTACGGGCGCCGCGACCTGACTGTCGCCGCCGCCACGCAGATGGACCAGCTGGCCTACTACAACATGTTTTTCCACACCACCCACCCGGCGGTGATCGAATTGTCCGAGCTGCTGTTCAGCCTGTTGCCCGGCCACTACAGCCACGCGATCTACACCAACTCAGGCTCTGAAGCCAACGAAGTGTTGATCCGTACCGTACGCCGCTACTGGCAAGTGGTCGGCCAGCCGAACAAGAAGGTCATGATTGGCCGCTGGAACGGTTACCACGGCTCGACCCTGGCGGCCACGGCGCTGGGCGGCATGAAGTTCATGCACGAAATGGGCGGGCTGATCCCGGATGTGGCGCACATCGATGAGCCTTACTGGTACGCCGAGGGGGGCGAGCTGACCCCGGCCGAGTTCGGCCGCCGCTGCGCCTTGCAGCTGGAGGAAAAGATCCTGGAACTGGGGGCCGAGAATGTTGCCGGCTTTATCGCCGAGCCGTTCCAGGGCGCAGGCGGCATGATCTTCCCGCCGGAAAGCTACTGGCCGGAAATCCAGCGCATCTGCCGCCAGTACGACGTGCTGTTGTGCGCCGATGAGGTGATTGGTGGCTTTGGCCGCACCGGCGAGTGGTTTGCCCATGAATACTTCGGATTCGAGCCCGACACCTTGTCGATTGCCAAGGGCCTGACCAGCGGCTACGTGCCCATGGGTGGCCTGGTGCTGAGCAAGCGGATTGCCGAGGCACTGGTGGAGCGTGGCGGGGTGTTTGCCCACGGCCTGACCTATTCCGGCCACCCGGTGGCGGCGGCGGTGGCGATTGCCAACCTGAAGGCGCTGCGCGACGAAGGCATCGTGACCCAGGTGAAGGATGACACCGGGCCGTACCTGCAGCGCATCCTGCGCGAGGTGTTCGCCGACCACCCGTTGATCGGCCAGGTGCAGGGCGCCGGGTTGGTGGCAGCGTTGCAGTTCGCCGAGCACAAGCCGACGCGTAAACGCTTTGCCAACGAGAACGACCTGGCCTGGCAATGCCGCACCTTTGGTTTCGAGGAAGGGGTGATCATTCGCTCGACCTTGGGCCGGATGATCATGGCGCCGGCCTTGATCGCCAACCACAGCGAGCTGGATGAACTGGTGGAGAAAACCCGCATTGCCGTGGACCGCACGGCCCGCTTGGTCGGCAAGCTCTAAACCGTTGCCGAGGGCAACCGGTTTCCCCTGTGGGAGCCGGCATGCCCGCGAACACCGGCGAAGCCGGTGCCATCCTCCGTGTCGCCTGATTCGCGGGCACGCCCGCTCCCACAAGGGGGAGCGCGGCGCGCTTGCGGACTGTGTGGTACCTGTTACTTCCGCAAAATGATCGCCACCGCGGTCGCCTGGAGTACAAATGTACACCCTCGAATTCTGGCAACAACGCGCCTCGGACCTGTACCTGCCTTCCCAGGCGCTGATCAACGGCAAACCCGTCAACGCACAGGATGGTGCCACGTTCGCCGCCATCAACCCCGCCACCAACAGCGTACTGGCTCAGGTCGCTGCCTGCGGCCAGGCCGAGGTCGACCTTGCCGTCGCCAGCGCACGCCGGGCTTTCGAACAAGGCCCCTGGCCGCGCATGGCCCCCGGCGAGCGCAAGAAGGTGCTGCTGCGCCTGGCCGAGCTGATCATGGCCCATCGCGAAGAACTGGCATTGCTGGACTCGCTGAACATGGGTAAGCCGGTAATGGACGCCTACAACATCGACGTGCCGGGCTCTGCCCATGTGTTCGCCTGGTACGGCGAGGCGCTGGACAAGCTGTATGACCAGGTGGCGCCCACTGCGCCCAATGCACTGGCCACCATCACCCGGGAAGCCCTGGGCGTAGTGGCCGCCGTGGTGCCATGGAACTTCCCCTTGGACATGGCCGCCTGGAAGCTCGCCCCGGCGCTGGCTGCCGGCAACAGCGTGGTGCTCAAACCTGCCGAACAATCACCGTTCTCGGCCTTGCGCCTGGCCCAGCTGGCGCTGGAAGCCGGTGTGCCGGAAGGCGTGCTGAACGTGGTGCCGGGCCTGGGCGAGCAGGCCGGGCAGGCGCTGGGCCTGCACCCGGATGTGGACTGCCTGGTGTTCACCGGCTCCACCCAAGTGGGCAAGTACTTCATGCAGTACTCGGCGCAGTCCAACCTCAAGCAGGTGTGGCTGGAGTGTGGCGGCAAAAGCCCCAACCTGGTGTTCGAAAACTGCCAGGACCTGGACCTGGCGGCGGAAAAGGCCGCATTCGGTATTTTCTTCAACCAGGGCGAGGTGTGTTCGGCCAACTCGCGGCTGTACGTGCAGCGCTCCATCCATGACGAATTTGTCGAGCGCCTGCAAGCCAAAGCCCGCCAGTGGTTGCCGGGCAACCCCCTGGACCCGGCGAGCCGTGCGGGTGCCATTGTCGATGCCGAACAAACCGGCCGCATCGAAGCCACCATTGCGCGCGCCGGGCAAGAGGGCGCGCGGCTGGTGTGTGGCGGTCGGCGCCTGACCATTGAGGGTTCAAACAACTACATCGAGCCGACCATTTTTGCCGGTGTCCATGGCCGCATGAGCCTGGCGCGGGAAGAAGTGTTCGGGCCGGTGCTGGCAGTCAGCGCTTTCGACACGGAAGAAGAAGCGGTGCGCCTGGCCAACGACAGCATCTATGGCCTGGCGGCCTCGGTGTGGAGCGATGACTTCAACCAGGTGCACCGGGTGGCGCGGGCGTTGAAGGCCGGTACTGTGTCGGTGAACACGGTCGATGCGCTGGATGTGACGGTGCCGTTCGGCGGTGGCAAGCAGTCGGGGTTCGGACGCGACCTGTCGTTGCATTCGTTCGACAAATATTCGCAGCTCAAGACCACCTGGTACCAGCTGCGCGGCTGATGTCACCACCCTTTACCGCGTCACATTCTTCGCGGGTAAACCCGCTCCCACAGGTATCGCACTGCACCTGTGGGAGCGGGTTTACCCGCGAAGAGGCCCCCACAGGCACCCCACAATTGTCGGTTAGAAGTCCACGCTAGCCGACAGCTGATAGGTCCGCGGCGCCCCCAGCCCCAGGGTCTGGGTCAGTGGCACACCCCAGTAGTCCTTGTCCCCCAGGTTGGCGATGTTCGCTCGCAAGGTGACCGGCTTGCTGGCGACCTCGGTCACATAGCGGGCGCCAACGTCGAAGATCGTGTAACCCGGAATCGACAGGCTGTTCTCGGCATTGATGTATTGCTTGGACTGTGAGGTCACGTTGCCGGTCAGGGTGAGCCCATCCAGGCCGGGGATGTCCCACTCCATGCCCAGCTTGCCCTGCACCTTGGGGTAAGCCGTGGCGGTCTTGCCATCGTTGGCACCGCCTGCGGTCTTGGTCAGCTTGGGGTCGACATAAGCCACGCCCCCCATCAGGCGCACGTCGGGCAGAGGGGCACCGAAGAAGCTCCATTCCACGCCCCGGTTACGCTGCTCGCCACCGAACGAAAAGATGTTGGTGACCGGGTCGGTGTAGCTGCCCGGGCGCTTGATTTCATACAGCGCCAAGGTGTGGCTGAAAGTGCCCAGGTCGAGCTTGAGGCCGATTTCCTTCTGTTTTGATTTGTATGGCGCGAACACGTCGCCAAAGTTGGCAGCGGTGATCGGAGCGGCCGCACCTTTGCTCAGGCCTTCGATGTAGTTGGCGTACAGCGACAGCTCATCGGTCAGCTTGAACAGGATGGCCCCGGCGGGGGTGGTGGCGTGGGTGTCATAGCCTGGTTTGTTGCGGGCACCGGTGTTGGTGTTGTAAGTGTCGGTGACCACTTCCTGGCGACGTACGCCGAGGGTCAGTTGCACGCGGTCGTCAAGCACCGACAGGGTGTCGGCGATGCCATAACTTTTCAGGTCGTTCTCCGTGTGGGCGATCAGCGGCCAGGCCTCTGATACCTTCGGGCCCCAGACCGGGTTGTAGATATTGGTCGTCCAGTTCGAGCCGGCGGCGCGGCGGCCGAAGTCCTTTTGTGTGTCGCTGTACTGGGTGGCGTTGACCGACCATTGGTGGTTGATGCCGAAGGTGTCGAAATGGCCACGCAGCCCTACCTCGGCAGAGGTCTTGTGGATCTCCATCTGCAACTGGCCCATCGCGGTGGTGAAATCACCGGCGCTGTTGTTCACCGTGGCTGTGAGTGCGCCGCTGTAGCGATAGTCGGTCTTGCTGGTGCCGACCGCGCCATAGGCCAGCAACTGCTCGTTCAGCTCGTACTCGCCGCGCAGGATGACGCCTTTGTCCTTGGTTTCCACATAGGCCCAGTCGGGGTTGAGCAGTGTGTCGTTTTTTGGCGGTTTGGGGACTGGCACCCCAGCGGCCAGGCCCATGCCGCGGTTCTGGCCGCTGATGTGGTCGTCGGTATCGAACAGGTCGAGCGACAGCTTGCCACGTTCGCCACGCCAGTCCAGGGCCAGCGAAGACAGCACGTTGCGCTGGCGTTGATCGTTGATGGCAGTGTCGCCGTCGCGGTACATGCCGTTGAAGCGCACGCCAAACTGGTTGCCCTCGCCGAAGCGCCGGCCAACGTCCACATGGCCACCAAGCTGGGCATCGGAAGCGTAGGTGGCGGTCAGCCGGGTCAGCGGCGTGTCGCCAGCGCGCTTGGGAATCAGGTTGACGACCCCGCCCACCGAACCGCCGGGCGGCATGCCGTTAAGCAGCGCGGATGGGCCTTTGAGTACTTCGATACGCTCGTACATTTCGGGTGAGGCGCGGTAGTAGGGGGCCATGCCGAACAGGCCATCGACAGTCATGTCACTGACGCTGGTCTGGAAGCCGCGGATCGAGTAGTTCTCGCTGTAGGTGCCGGTCAGGCCGTTGCTGAACACCGACGGGTCGCTGGCGGCGATGACGTCGGTGATGTCCCGGGCCTGCAGGTCCTGGATATAGGTGTCGGTGTAGCTGACGGTGCTGAACGGCGTTTCCATGAAGTCTTTGTTGCCCAGCAGGCCTACGCGCCCGCCGGTGGCCACCTGGCCGCCGGCATACACCGGTGGCAGTGGATCGACAGCGCTGGCCTGGGCGTCGATCAGGGTGGCAGCCAGCTCCGGGGTGGCGGGTTTCTCTTCAGTAGCCAAGTGGGGACGGGGGTTGCCGGTCTCGGCGTGTGCGGGGATTGGCGCCATTGTGCAGCTACCGAAGGCCAAGCCAATGAATACGGCATGTGCCAGCGGGGTGCGCGGTAGCGCAGGCAATGTCAGGGCAGGGGACGAGAGTGTGTGCAAGGGACGGATGGACACGCGATGGCTCCAGGGGGACAGATGGCAGGTTGGTTTTTTTGGGTTTGAAAAGCGAAGACGTAAGGCAAACGAGAATCACGCGCTAACGCAGTGGCAGGCATTTGCAAAAAGGCAGTGCCTAGTCCTGATAGCCCTTGATCACGTCAGCCGCGATCAAGGCCAGTGATGTCGGGCTGGCGGCCGTGACGTACCAGGCCTGCGGGTCGACGAACACCACGCGGCCGTGCTTCCACGCGTTGGTCTGGCGCAGCAGCGGGTTGCCCAGCGTTTCAGCCGTCATCAGCGGGCGGTGCTCCATGACGGCGGTGCGATCCACCACATAGAGGATGTCGGGGTTGGCCTGCTGGATGAACTCACTGGAAATCGGCTGGCCATGCAGGCCGGTATCCAGGGTAGTGGTGGCCGGCTTGACGCCCAGGTCGTTGAAGATGAAACCGTAGCGTGACTGCACGCCGAAGGCGCTGAAGGCGCCGTTGTTGTGCAGCACCACCAGGGCCCGCTCCGGGCGGTCACGGGTGACGCTGCGCGCCTGGGCCAGCTTGGCCTCCAGGGCGTCAACCTGGCGCTGGGCCAGGTCCTGCTTGCCGAACACTTGGCCGAGGCTGACCAGGTGCTGCTTGATCATGGCGACATGCCCGGTTTCGCTGTCGCGATAGTCCACATCGAAGTGCAGGGTCGGGGCCATTTCGCTCAGTTCGTCATAGTGGTTGGCCTGCAGCGAGGTGATCAGGATCAGGTCAGGCCGCGCCGCATGCACCCGCTCAAGGTTGGGCTGCACGATCGAGCCGACATCTGCCGTTTGCCCGGCATCCTTGTAGCGTGCAAGAAAGTCCGGCACGAAGTCCTTGGGCATGCCCGCCACGGGCACGCCCAACTGGTCGAGGAAGTCCACTTCGTTCATGTCCAGTGCCACCGTGCGCTGTGGCAGTTGACTGATCACCGTGGTGCCCAGCTTGTGTTGCACGGTAACCGCCGTGTAGTCGCCATCCTGCGCGGTTTTCACGGTTGCCGCCGTGGTTGCCGTGGGCTGGTTGCAGCCGTGCAGGGCGAGGGTGGCGCCTAGCAGTAGTGCCAATGGCCAGCCGCTGGCGGGGTGGTTGCGGTTCATTGCTGTTCTCCGGGTGGGTTGAAGTAGTTGCACAGGCGGCCGCGCGCGCCGTGGGTGATGTCGAAATCCAGCCCGTACAGCGCGTGCAGCTGTTGCTCGGTCACAACCTGCTCGACGCTGCCGCTGCAATGCACACGGCCACCCTGCATGGCGACGATGTAGTCTGAGTAGGCGGCGGCGAAGTTGATGTCGTGCACTACCAGGATCACCGTGCGGCCGAACGCGTCGCACAACCGGCGCAGGGCGCGCATGATCTGCACGGCGTGGCGCATATCGAGGTTGTTCAATGGCTCGTCCAGCAGCAGGTAGTCGGTCTGTTGGGCGATGGTCATGGCCAGAAAGGCCATTTGCCGCTGGCCGCCGCTGAGTTCATCGAGATAAGCCTGGCGCAGCGGCTCCAGGGACAGAAAGGCAATGGCCTGGTCGATGGCCCGACGGTCTTCAGCGGTGAGCGCACCACGGCTGTAGGGGAAGCGGCCGAACGCGACCAGCTCGTCGACGGTCAGGCGCAGGTTGAAGTCGACCGACTGGCGCAGGGTGGCGACGCGTCGGGCATAGTCGCCGATGGCGATGTTTTCGATGCTTTGCCCGTCCAGGCGTATGTCACCGCTGCCAGGCGCCAGCAACCGGGCCAGCATCATCAGCAAGGTGGTCTTGCCGGCGCCATTGGGGCCGATCAGCGAGGTCAGCTGCCCGCGCGGGAAGCTGGCGCTTACCCCGCTCAACACCACCTTGCTGCCATAGGTTTTGTGCAGGTCGTGAACAGTAATCATGCGGCTCCCCGGTTGCGCACCATCAGGGCGAGGAAGTAGGTGCCACACACCAGGTTCACGAGGATGCCGACGGTGGTCCTGTAGTTGAAGATATGCTCGACCAGCAACTGGGCGGCAATGAACACGGCAACGGCCACGGCGCTGCCGAGGGCCAGCGTGACCCGGTGGCGGAAGGTACCGGCCATGGCATAGGTGATGTTGGCGACGAACACGCCCATGAATGCAGTGGGCCCCAACAGGCTGGTCGACACCGCGACCAACGCGGCGATCAGCGCCAGCAGCAGGCGCACGTTGCGCCGGTAGTCCACGCCCAGCGAAATGGCCTGGTCGCGCCCGAGTGCCAGCACGTCCAGCACCGGTATGGCCCGGGCCAGCAGCACACACACGCCCGCCACCAGCACGGCCGAATACAGCAGCAACTGCGGCGATGCCCGATTGAACGAAGCCTGGGTGTAGCCCAGCAGCATCGAGAACTCGCCGGGGCTGACTTTAAGCTGGACGAACTGGGTGAATGTGGCCATGACCATGGTCAGCACCAGGCCGACCAGCAGCAGGAAGTACACGTTGTTTTTGCCGTCACGAAACAGCCAGCGGTGCAGGGCCCAGGAGTAGCCGAGCATCAGCAGCACCGAGAGCAGGAAATTGCCGTCACTGCCGAGTACCATCAGCCCCTGCACGCCCATGCCCAGCACCAGCAGCGCCTGCAGCAGCAGGTACACGGCTTCGTAGCCCATGATCGCCGGGGTGAGGATGCGATTGCCTGAAAGGGTCTGGAAGGCGATGGCGGAGCAGGCCACGCACACGCCACCGATTACCATGGCCGCCAGGCGCACAAGGCGCTTGGGGATGAGGTAGGGGAAATCCGCCCCGGCGTTGACGAACACGAACAGCGTGGCCAGGGCGACCACGGCCAGCCACAAGCAGTGTCGGCCTTTCATCGCTGCCTCCAGATGATCAGCCCGAGGAAGATCAGCCCGCCCAGGCCGCCTGCAGTCAGGCCGATGGGTACTTCGAACGGGTAGATCAGCAACCGCCCGAGCAGGTCGCAGACCAGCAGCAAGGCCGCACCGCCCACCGCCACCAGTGGCAGGGTGCGGCGCAGGTTGTCGCCATGGCGCAGGGCGACCAGGTTGGGCACCACCAGGCCGACGAAGGGGATGGCGCCGACGATGATCACGCTGGCCGACACCGTCACTGCTACCAGCAGCAGGCCCAACGTCACGTTGGCGGTGTAGTTCAGGCCCAGGCTGGTGGCCATGCCTTCGCCCATGCCCAGCACGGTGAAGCGCTGTGCGTACAGGTAGGTGAGCAGCACGATCGGTACAATCAGGTAGAGGATTTCGTAGCGGCCCTGCACCACCTTGGAAAAATCACCCAGCAACCAGCCCTGCATGCTTTGCAGCAGGTTGAAGCGGTAGGCGTAGAACTCGGCCAGTGCACTCAGCACGCCGCCGTACATCAGGCCGATGACCGGCACCAGCACCGCGTTGCGGGCGCGTATGCGGCGGATGAGGGTGACAAACAGCAGGCTGGCGGCAAAGCACACGGCCAGTGCGAACAGCATGCGCAGCAGTGCCCCGGCCGCGGGCGCCAGGCCCAGCGACAGCAGGATGCCCAGGCGCGCGGCATCGAGCCCGCCGGTGGTGCCGGGCTCGACGAAACGGTTGCGCACGATCTGCTGCAGGATCACACCGCATACCGCCAGCCCGACACCCACCAGTATCAATGCGGCCAGCCGTGGCAGGCGGCTTGCGGTCAAGGTCAGCCAGGCGTCGCCTTGCAGGGTGAGCAGCTGAGACCAGGCCAGCTCACGAACGCCGACCGCCAGTGAGGCCGCGCACAACAGCAGGAACAGGATGAGCCATGCAACACGCATCAGTCGTGTTCCACCCTCGGTGCCCCGATGCGCCAGCCGTTGGCGGCGTGACGCTGTTCGAGCATACGTGCATAGTGCCCGCCACTGGCGCGCAGTGTGGCCGGTGCGCCTTGCTCGACAACCTGCCCGGCATCCAGCACCACGATATGGTCGGCCATGGCCACGGTGCTGAGCTGGTGTGCGATGACCACCAAGGTGCAATGCCCATGCAGGCTGTGCAGCGTCTGGGCAATCACGGCCTGGTTCTCGGCATCAAGGGCGGCGGTGGCTTCGTCCACCAGCAGTATTGGTGCTTGCCTGATCAGCGCACGGGCAATGGTCACACGCTGGCGCTCGCCGCCGGAAAGCCGCGCACCCCCTTCGCCCACGGGCGTATCGAGGCCCCCGCGCAGCCGTTCGAGGGTGTGTACCAAGCCGGCCATGTGCGCCGCTTGCAGTACCTCGGCGTCGATGGCATCGGGTTTGCCGATACGGATGTTGTCGGCGATGCTGCCCTGGAACAACCAGGTGTCCTGCAGTACTTGGCTGACCGTGTCGGTCAGGCTGGCGCGGGCCATTTGCCGCACGTCGACGCCGCCAATGCGCACACTGCCTTCGGTGGTATCGAAGAACCGTGCAATCAGGCGCATCAGTGATGTCTTGCCCGAGCCCGAGGCGCCGATGACGGCGGTCATGCTGCCTGCCGGGATGTGCAGGTTCACGTTTTGCAGCACGTCGGGCCCGGAGGGGTTGTAGCGCAAGCTCACCCCTTGCAGGTTGATTGCGCCGCCCACCGGCCGCTGGGGCGAGGCGGGTTCTGGCAATGGCTTGGCGGCCAGGACCCGTTCGATTTCCTGCAGCTGGCCATGGGCCCCGCGCAGGATCTCGACATGGCTGGCCACGTCCTGCAGCGGGTCGATGAAGCGGCACACCAGCACCAGTGCCACGATCACCGCGACTGCGTCCTGCGCCTGGCCACCCGCCTGATCGCCAAACCACAGGCCGGCGGCCACCAACAGCGCGGCAAATGTTGCCTGCACGGCCCAACTGTTGAGCAATGCTGACAGCGAAGCACGAATGATCAGGCCCATGCCGCTGCTGCGCTGACGCTCCAGGCTCTGCGCCAGCAAACGTGTGCCACCACCCTCCCCATTGAAGGCCCGCAGCACCGACTGTGCCTGGGCGAACTCCACCATACGCTGGCTGGCGGCGGCGAAGTGCTGGTGAAAGGCCTGATCGGCGCGGCGCCCCAGGCGTGCGCTGAACAGCAGTACCGCGGCGAGCGCCGGCAGCGCTAGCAGCGCGACAAGCCCCAGCGGTGGGTGCAGGGTGAACAGCGCTACCAACAGCACCAGCGGCGTGACGCTGCCACTGATCAACGGCGTGAGCACATGGGCCGGCAGTTGGGCCACGGCCATCGTGCCCTGGGTGATCACATGCCCGAGCCGCGCGGTGTTGTCGGGGGTGAACCAACCCAGTGGCAGCTGTGCCACCTGGGCGCCAATGTGCTGGCGGCCGCCTTGCAGCACCGCTACCGCCAAGCTTATGCCGGCCTGTTCCACCTGGCGTCGCCACGCCCAGCACAGCATCGTGCCGGCGGCCAGCACGGCCAACCAGGCACTGGCAGCGCGTATTTCGCTGTTCAGCAGGTGCAGCATGAGCGGCGCCAGGGTACTGATGGTCAGGCCACTGAATACCCCGTACAGCACGGTCATCAGCAGGTAACGGCGCCAGGCCGGGGCGCTTTCGCCCAGCAGTCGAAGGAAGGTTTTCAGCATGCTGGCAGCGCCTTTTTCACGGTGTCCTGATACCCACCCTGCGCCCACAGCCGTGCATAAAGGCCTTGGCGGGTGAGCAATTCGCTGTGGCCCCCTTGTTCACACAGGGCGCCTTGGTCCAGCACCAGGATCTGGTCGGCATGCATCACCGTGTCCAGCCGGTGGGCGATGACCAGCAGGGTGCGACCCCGGGCGAAACGCGACAGGGCATCCTGGATGGCCGCTTCGCTTTCGGCGTCGGCGGCTGCGGTGGCCTCGTCCAGCACCAGCACGGGCGGGTCGAGCAGCACGGCGCGGGCAATGCTCAGGCGCTGCTGTTCGCCCCCGGACAATTGCGCGTCCTCGCCCACCACCGAGTCATAGCCACGCGGCAGTTGCAGGATGCGGGGGTGAATGTTGGCCAGGCGCGCAGCCGCCTCGACTTGCTCGCGGGTTGCAGTCGGTTTACCCAGGGCGATGTTGTCGGCCACGCTTGCATGGATCAGCCGCACCTCCTGCAGCACGAAACCTATGCGTCGGTACAGTTCGCGGCTCTCGATCCGCCGCAGGTCGACGCCGCCCAGGGTGATGCGCCCGGCGTCGGGGTCGAAGAACCGCAGCAGCAAGCGCGCCAGGGTCGACTTGCCGCCGCCAGAGGGGCCGACGATGGCGGTCGTGGTGCCGGGGGCCAAGGTGAAGCTGACGTCATTGAGCACGTTGTTGCCGGGGGCGTAGGCATGGCTCAGTTGCTCCACGCGTATTTCGCTGCCGTTGGGCAGGGCGCCAACCGCAGGGGCCGGCAGCACCGGAGTGTCCAGCAGGGCCTGCACCCGTTGGGCCGCCGCCACGGCGTTATTGAGGTCGTGGGTGATGTAATGCAACAGCTGCAGCGGCGCGCACAACCCGGGTGTGACCAGGGCAAAAGGCAGGATCTGCAGCGGCTCGATACAGCCCAACGCCACGAACAGCATGCCTGCCAGCAGCACCACCCCCAGTACTGTCACCGGGGCGATCAAGGCATTGGCCCGTGCCATCGCCGCAACCAGTGGGCGGGTGAAACCGGTGAAAGTTTCGGCAAAGGTATCGACCGCTGCACGGTAGCGGTCCTGCGCGTTGCCGCGCCCGCCGAATGCTTTGACCAGCGGCATGCCATTGACGAACTCGACCACCGCGTTGTCGATGCGCCCCATGCCCGCAACCACATCACCCATATGCGCTGCGCTGGCCTTGATGGCACGGTGCAGAAACAGGAAGAACGCCGGGAAGGGCAGCAGCACGACCACGGCAAGGCGCCAGTCCATGGCGAACAGATAGGCCACGGAAATCAGCACGGCGCCCACGGCGCGGCCCAGCGTGGTGAAAAAGTGCGCGGTCAGGCTGTGCAGTGTGCCGATGTCGTCCTGCATGGCCCGTTTCACTTCGCTTGATGCCCGCTCGCTGAACCAGCCGAGCGGCACTTGCATCAGGCGCTGGCCGATCGCCACGCGCAGGTGATGGGTGATGTGGTTGTCGGCCTGGTGCGCCAGCATTTCGGCTGCGGTGATCAGGGCCATGCCCGTGAACAGGCTGGCGATGCTGGCTGCGATGGCCCGGCCAATGGCGCCCGATGTGGTGGTCTCGCTCAAGGCCAGCTGTGCGATGTGCGCAATGCCTGCCAGCGGTACCAAAGCCAGCATCGAACCTGCAGCAGCCAGCACCGCCGATAGCGCCAGCCGCCCGCGAATGGGGGAAAGCACACGGCTGAGCGGGCTGCGGGCTTTGTTTGTTGAGGGAGCGGCATCGTCAAGGGGCGTTGATGAATCGGACATGAAGCGGGCCTGGAAAGCTGCAAATTAATTAGTTGCATGACTATAAACTAATTTGCGAAAACCCGACAAGACAGCTACAAGACTGTCTTCACAAAGCCTGGAGGACCCCATGCAACCACCACAACGCACCCCCGGACGCGGTCGCCCTCGCACCATCACCCGTGAACGGATTGCCGACGTGAGCGTCGCCATCGGCTTGCCCAACCTCACGTTCGTTGGCGTGGCCGCTGCGTTGGGCGTAAGCCACATGGCGCTGTACAAGCATGTGCCGAACATCGAAGCACTCAAGTGCCTGGTGGCCGAGGAGATCTTTCAGCGCTGGCAAATCCCCAGGGCAGACGGGGATTGTGTAGAAGGGTTGCACGCCTACCTGACGCGCTTTGCCACGTCGGTACAGGCATTCGTGAAGGCCCACCCGGGTCTGACGCCCTATGTGATCCGCAGGCTGGCAGCGACAGAAGCGATGATCGACAAGATCAATGACCACCAGGCACACATCGCCCAGGCCTACGGCCTGAGCCTGGAACAGGCGCGCTGGTTGTTGTCGACGGTGGCGTTCCATGGCTTTGCGGTGGCCGATACGGTGTACACGGTGTCGGGGCGCGAGCCGCTGCTGGAGGCCGACCGGGCTGGCGAAGAATCGGAGATGGAAGTGGAGTTGCAGGAGGGCATGCAGGCGCTGATTGTCGGGGCGTTGGCCATGCTGGAACAGCGGGTTTGACCCCTATGTAGACGAACCCCTGCTGGCCGAGCGGCCGGAGCACCGCGTGCCCGGGGGTGAACGCAAACCAATTGCCGACATCTTCGAAGCGCTGACCTCAGCTGACCGGAGATAAGGCTGACAGGCGTCCGCCGCAGCAGTTTCAGCGCCTGTGAGATCGAGCGCCGCGCGGGCGGCGCTCGATCTTATAAACGCTGCAAACCTTTCGGCGTACCTCACTCGTACCCTTGCACCCCGGCAATGTGCCGCCCGGCCACATAACCAAAGGTCAGCGCCGGGCCCAGGTTGATGCCACCCGACGGGTACCAGCCACCAAACACGCTGGCCATGTCGGTACCTGCAGCATACAGCCCCGGGATCGGCTGCCCGGCCTCGTCCAGCACGCGGGCACTGCCATCGGTGCGCAGCCCGGCAAAGGTGCCAAAGCAGCCAGGCTTCACCTTCACCGCATAGAACGGCCCATGCTCAATGGGCGCTACACAAGGGTTGGGCCCTTTGTGCTGCGGGTCGCCCTGCTTGCGGTTGAACGGTGTGGAACCACGGCCGAATGCCGGGTCCTGTCCGTTGCGGGCATGGGTATTGAAGTCATCGACCGTTGCGCGTAGCCCGGACGGGTCGATGCCACAAGCCTGGGCGAGCTGTTCGAGCGTGGTGCCGCGCTTGAGGTAACCATTGCGCACATGCGGCCCTACCGGCAGCGGTGCCGGGCGGGCGTAACCCAGGCCATAGCGGCGCAAGAAGCGATGGTCGCAAACCAGCCACGAGCACACTTCCTCATCCGGCGGCACTGCTGCGACCATGGCTGACACATAGTCGTAATAGCCATGCGCTTCGTTGACAAAGCGTTTGCCGCTGGCCAGCACGCCAATGATGCCGGGCTTGCCGCGCTCGATGATGTGCGGGAAGTGGCCGACGCTGCCGTCGCGGTGCGGCACCTGCGAAACCGGTGCCCAGGCCACTGGCGATTTGAGGTCGGTGGCAACCACGCCACCGGCCGACTCGCCCAGGCGCAGCCCGTCACCGGAACAACCCTGCGGCGGCAGGGCCAGGTTGTCGTGGCCGCTGGCATCACGCGGGAAAAGCTGCCGGCGCCGGGCGTTATCGTTGGGGAAGCCACCTGCCGCGAGTACCACGGCCTTGGCCCGGATCTGCCGATCGCCCTGCGGCGTGCCCACCAGCACCCCGCGTACCTGGCCCTCTTCGACCAGCAGGCGTTTGGCCGGCGCCGACTCCTGCAGGTGCACGCCCAGGTCTTGTGCCGATTTGGCCAGGCGTGCCACCAATGCAACGCCGTTGACCAGGTGCATCGCCCGGCCATGCCGGGCCAGGTGATACAGGTGGCGGCCAAAGCGCTTGCACACGTGCAGCAAGGCCTTGGGCGAGCGGGTCATGTTGAGGAAGGCGGCCAGGTCGGCGCCGGCCATGATCGGCATGCCCATGAACGAGGTTTCGCGCAGGGTCTTGCGCAGGCGCGGCAGCAAGGCGCCAACCTGGCGGGCGTCGTACGGTGCGGCGATCACCTGGTGCCCGCCCTGGGCCGCACCGGGTGTGTCGCCATGCATGTCCGGGATGCCGTTGCCGTCAGCAAACTGCAACGCTGTGTGCTTCTCGAAGAACGCCACCATGTGCGGGCAAGCTTCGAGGAAGGCATCCACGCGCTCGGCGTTGTAATACGCCCCCAGCTCATTGCGCAGGTAGGTGCGTGGCTGCTCGATGTCTTCCACAATGCCAGCCCGCTGGGCCAGCGGGTTGCGCGGCACCCATGCCCAGCCGCCAGACCAGGCGGTGGCGCCGCCAAACACGGGCTCCTTCTCCAGCACGATCACCTTCTGCCCGTGCCAGGCAGCTGTCACGGCCGCAGCCAGCCCGGCGGCGCCGGAGCCTATGACCAGTACATCGTATTCGGTATCGAGAGCTGCAGAAGGCATTGCGGCGTTCCTGTTTTGTTATTAGAACAAGGTTCCACATTTTTATCCGCAGTGCTTCAGCCCGCAAGGGCATGTCGGCCTGGCAGGGCAACTACTGGGCGATAACCGGACATTTCACGGCCTCCTGGCTTCGCCCTCTACCACTCATGTGGAATCATCTTCTAGAATCCGCAAAAAATTCAGGGACCTGTGTCATGGCTGGTAGTCAGATCGAACGCGCCTTCAGTCTTGTAGAAAGCCTTACCGGTGAACCCCAAGGGCTTCCATTGCAAACCCTGGCCGAGCGCTTGGACATTCCCAAGAGCGCGGCCCACCGCATGCTCACCGAGCTGGTGCGGCTGGGTTACGTGCGGCAGAACCGCGACAACAACCGCTACCAGCTGTCGGCCAAGCTGGTGGCCCTGGGCTTTCGTTACCTGTCCAGCAACGGTGCCGACATCATCCAGCCGATTCTCGACCGCCTGGCCCAGGACAGCGGCGAACTGGTGCGCCTTGGGGTGATCGACGGTGCCCGTCAGACCTGGATCGCCAAGTCCCAGGGCGCTCGCTCCGGGCTGCGCTACGACCCGGACATGGGCCGCGATGCGCCACTGTTCTACACCGCCTCAGGGCATGCGTGGCTGGCCAGCCTGGACGATGAGCAGGCGTTGCAGATGGTGTTGCGCCAAGGCATTGCCGACCCTGCGCAGTTCGGCCCGAATGCGCCACGTTCCACTGAGGAGCTGCTTGCCTACCTGCACCGTGCCCGCGAGCAGGGTTATGCCTGGGTCGAGGAAACCTCGGCCATCGGTACCTCGGCCCTGGCTGCTGTGGTGCGTCGCCCGCAAACTGACGAAGTGATTGGCGTATTGAGCATCGCCGGGCCCAGCGCAAGGATGGCGCAAAGCCGCCTGGCAGAGCTGGCGCCACTGTTGCTCGCGGCGGCGCAGGAGCTGTCCGCAGCCAGCCGGGCAAGCGAACTGTTTGCCTGAAGGCACATTACTGGTCGATTACCGCACAGTCTGTTTCGCAGGTTCTTCTGAAAAGCTGAACTTGGTTCTAAATTGTTGAGTGCTGATTCTGGAATCTGGTCCCAGAATCAGTAAAACAACAATGACAAGAGGACAGGCTGTTGAACGCACCCCTTCGTATTGCCTTGATCGGCGCCGGCATCATGGGCCGCCAGCACTACCAGCACCTGCGTAATGTGCCGCAAGCCCAACTGTGTGCGGTGGCCGACCCCGGCCCGCAGGCCGACGCTTTTGCCGCCGAATGTGGCGTGCCCTGTTTTGCCGACCATCGACAGATGCTGGAGCATGTGCGCCCAGAGGCAGTGATTGTTGCCAACCCGAACAACCTGCATGTGGCTACCGCTCTGGACTGCATCGAGGCCGGCGTGCCAGTGCTGGTCGAGAAGCCGGTGGGCGTGCACCTGGATGAAGTCCGTGCGTTGGTAGAGGCATCGCGCAGCCGGGGTGTGCCAGTGCTGGTCGGCCATCACCGGCGCCACAATCCACTGATCGCCAAGGCGCACCAGGTGATTGCCGACGGCAAGCTGGGCCGGCTGATCAATGTCACCGCACTGTGGCAGTTGCAAAAACCTGACAGCTACTTCGAAACCCAATGGCGTCGCGAGCCGGGGGCGGGCTTCTTGCTGACCAACCTGATCCACGACCTCGACCTGCTGCGCCATCTGTGCGGCGAGGTGGTGCAGGTGCAGGCGTTCACCCGTAACGATGTACGCGGTTTTGCCAACGAAGACAGCGCGGCGGTGCTGCTGCAGTTTGCCAACGGTGCGTTGGGCAGCCTGACCGGCTCCGACGCGGTGGCCGCGCCGTGGAGCTGGGAGCTGGACTCTGGCGAAAGCCCGATATACCCGCGCCAGGATGGCCAGCCGTGCTATCTGCTGGCTGGCACCCAAGGGGCGTTGAGCATTCCCCAGCTCAAGCGCTGGCACTACGCCGAGGCGGGGTCGGGCTGGCACACGCCGCTGCTGCAGAGCGAAGAAACCATTCCTGGCGGCGAGGCATTGACCTTGCAGTTGCAGCATTTCGTGCGGGTTGCCCGGGGTGAGCAGGCGCCGCTGATCGACGCTGCCGACGCTGGCCGCACCCTGGCGCTGGTCGAAGCCATTCGCCAGGCCTCACAAAGCGGCCGAGCCTGTGCGCCCGAGCAGATTGCCTAAGCCGACCTTGACTTATTTTTGGTGACGAACAATGACTGATCGAATTTTCTCCCTCGCCGCCCTGACGGTCCTCGAACTGTCCCCGCCGGACATGGTCGAGGCAGCTGCCCGCGCCGGTTACAGCCACGTTGGCCTGCGCCTGGTGCCGGCCACCGAACAGGAGCAGCATTTCCCGCTGGTGGCCGACGCCGACCTGCGCCGGCACACCCAGGCGCGCCTGCGCGACACCGGTATCAAGGTGCTCGACCTGGAGATACTGCGCCTGAAGCCCGAAACCTGCGTGGCCGATTTCGAACCGATTCTGGCGGTAGGCGCCGAGCTGGGTGGCACAGAGCTGCTGGTGGCTGGCAACGACCCGGATGAAGCCCGTCTGACCGAGCGCTTTGCCGCGTTGTGTGACCTGGCAGCGGGGTATGGCATTTACCCGCATCTGGAGTTCATGCCCTGGACTGATGTGCGCGACCTGAGCCAGGCCATGCGGGTGGTGGCCAACGCCGACCGCAGCAATGGCTGCGTACTGGTGGATGCCTTCCACTTCAATCGCTCCCGGTCTTCGCTGGACGACTTGGCACAACTGGCGCCGCAGCGCATGCGTTATGCCCAGCTGTGCGACGTCGCCGGCCCGGTACCGGCCGACATGGACGAAATCCTGCGTCAGGCGCGTAATGAAAGGCGCTTCCCGGGTGACGGCGATGCCGACCTGGTCAGCTTGCTGCGCGGCTTGCCGCCAACCGTGCCGCTGAGCCTGGAAATTCCCACACGGCAGTTGCTGGAGCAGGGCATCAGCGGCGAACAGCGCGCGCGTATGGCGCTGGAGAAAGCCATGGCGGTACTGGCCACAGCCTGATCCGACCGGCAATGCGGGCCTTTGCGGGAGCAACCGTCTTGCTCACACGATGAAGTTTGCACGATCACAGTGGGACCGGGCTTACCCGCGAACACCGGCGGAGCCGGTGCCATTCACCGTGTTGGATTCTTCGCGGGTAAACCCGCTCCCACAGGTAATCGCGCAGGCTTCAGGCTTATGCAGTACCTGTGGGGACAACTGTCTTGCACAACACCTAAACGCCAGCGCGATCACTGTGGGAGATTCTATGGTTTTCAGCAAGCCGGTTTCCCACCTTTGGAGACATATTCGTCCTGATTCTTCATCAGGGCGAATGCCACTCGCGCAAGCTTTCTGGCCAGGATTACCAACGCCTGGGTTGTTGCTTTACCCGCATTGCGATGTTGTTCGTAGATCCCTTTCCAAGTGGCCGTCCGGCTGGCTGACATCGCCGCGTTATGCAACAGACGACGGATTTCTGAGCAGCCTCGCTTGGTCAGGCGGCGACGTCCATTCTTCTGCCCAGAATCAATCACTCGTAGATCCATTCCCAGGAATGCAATGTACGAATCACTGCTCTTGAACTCGCCCCGCATAAAGGCCATTACCAAGGCAGTGGCGGTGAGAAACCCAATGCCCTCTACCGCTTGGCAGCGAGCAACTTGCTCGTGCAGCCCAGCTTCGCGCAGCACTTCTTTAATTTTCTTTTGGATCAACAAATCCAGCCGGTCTATCGATTTTACAAAGGTTTGGAAGGCGGCTTTCAAGAGGGCTTCATTAGCCCAGCTCTGAGTCATCGCCGTGCGGGCAGTCACCAAGGCCGCTCGGCGTCGCAGAAGGCTCTGAAGCTTGCCGTAGACGGCGGGAGGGGGAGTCCAAGGGCGGAGGTCTTCCCCCTCGTTTTTCAAAAATCGGGATAACAACCGAGCATCAGAGGGGTCCGTTTTTACCCGCACACCCACGCTTTTGCGGTAGTTGCTCAGTTGGAACCCATCAATGACATAGACCTCGAAACCCAGGCTATGGGCCAGCTCAACCAAGTCCAGGTGGTAAACATTGGTCGCCTCAACAGCAATTGCCGTGTTGAGAGGCTGTTGCTTCAGCCATTTCTTGATTTCCGGTTTGGTATTTTTCACCTTGATGATCTCATCGCGATCATCGTGATGAATCACTAACTCTGCTTTCGCGACATCCGCACCCACGATCAATTTGCCAGCCTGCATTGCCACGGGAGCCTCCTCACGTTATGGTTTTTTGGCTTGAAGGGGTTTCACCAAGAGGCGCTGGCTTGCTTCTATCGTCGTTTGCAAACGATGCATTCTTTATCGGCGCTTTGGTGGAAGGGGTGGGGCGATGTCTCCCACGGTCTGTACTGCTGTGAACAGTCAGAATCGGGCATTTAGTCCCACCACCCCTTCAAGTCTAACCATACAAGCGGGCTTGCCCCGCGAACACCGGCGGAGCCGGTGCCATTCACCGTGTTGGATTCTTCGCGGGTAAACCCGCTCCCACAGGTAAGCGCGCAGGCTTCAGGCATATGCAGTACCTGTGGGGACAACTGTCTTGCACAACGCCTAAACGCCAGCGCGATCACTGTGGGAGCGGGCTTGCCCCGCGAACACCGGCGGAGCCGGTGCCATTCACCGTGTTGGATTCTTCGCGGGTAAACCCGCTCCCACAGGTAATCGCGCAGGCTTCAGGCTTATGCAGTACCTGTGGTGACAACTGTATTGCGCAACACCCGAGAGCTAGCGCGATCACTGTAGGAGCGGGCTTGCCCCGCGAACACCGGCAAAGCCGGTGCCATCCACCGCGCTGGATTCTTCGCGGGCACGCCCGCTCCCACAGGTAATCGCGCAGGCTTCAGGCATATGCAGTACTTGTGGTGACAACTGTCTTGCACAACACCTGAGAGCTAGCGCGATCATTGTGGGAGCGGGCTTGCCCCGCGAACACCGGCGGAGCCGGTGCCATTCACCGTGTTGGATTCTTCGCGGGCACGCCCGCTTCCACAGGTACCGAGCAGGCTTCAGGCTTATGCAGTACCTGTGGTGACAACTGTCTTGCACAACACCCGAGAGCTAGCGCGGTCACTGTGGGAGCGGGCTTGCCCCGCGAACACCGGCGGAGCCGGTGCCATTCACCGTGTTGGATTCTTCGCGGGCACGCCCGCTTCCACAGGTACCGAGCAGGCTTCAGGCTTATGCAGTACCTGTGGTGACAACTGTCTTGCACAACACCCGAGAGCTAGCGCGGTCACTGTGGGAGCGGGCTTGCCCCGCGAACACCGGCGGAGCCGGTGCCATTCTCCGTGTGATCACCGAAAAAAAAAGGGCCCGCAAGGGCCCCGTAGAGGTAAGTGGCTAGCGCCCTCAGGCGCTCTCGACCTTGCGTGGTGCCATGAAGTACATCCACACCAGCGCCAGGAAATACATGGCCGGGATCATCGTGAACAACACGGCATAGTTGTTGTTGGTGGCGGTCAGCACGCTGCCGACGGTCTGCGTCATGAACATCCCGCCAATCGCCGCGCACATGCTGCCGAAGCCGAATACCGTGCTCACCAGGTGCTTGGGTGTGTAGTCCATCACCAAGCTCCAGATATTCGCCGTCCACGCCTGATGGGCGCCAACCGCCAGCGAGATGGCCGCCACTGCAACCCACAGGCCACTGGCGTTGGCGGCAAAGACGACGCTGACCATGGTGCAGGCAAAGATCAGCATCGATACCAGCCGCGCGGTGGTGGCGCGCACGCCACGGCCGATCAGCCAGGACGACAGGATGCCGCCGCCGATGCTGCCAAAATCCGCAGTCAGCCAGATGATGATCAACGGGATGCCCATCTGGGTCACGTTGATGCCCAGGCTGTATTGCTGGTTGAGAAACGGCGGCAGCCAGTACAGGTAGAACCAGAACACCGGCGCAGTAATCGCATAGGCCACCGCAAAAGCCCAAGTGCCACGCAGGCGCAGGATACGGCTGAACGGCACGCGCGTCGGCTCGGGCTCGTCATCCTGCTGGATGTACTGCACCTCGCTCTGGCGCACGCTGGGGTGGTCTTCAGGGTTGTAGTACTTCAATACCCACAACACCACCCACACCAGGCCCAGGCAGCCCATGGCGATGAACGCGGCCTGCCAGCCCCACACGGCGAGGATCAGCGGCAGCAGGGCCGGGGTGACCATGGCGCCAACGTTGGTGCCGGCGTTGAACAGGCCTGTAGCGATCGCCCGCTCACCCGCCGGGAACCACAGCCGCACGGTCTTCACGCAGGCCGGGTAGTTGGCGGCCTCGGTCAGGCCCAGGATGAAACGGCAGACCATGAATCCGGCTGCCGAAGTGGCCAGGCCATGGGCACCGGTGGCCAGGCTCCACAGCAGCACGGCGAAGAAGAAGGCGCGTTTTACGCCAACCTTGTCGATCAGCCGGCCCTGCAGCAGAAAGCCGATGGCGTAGCCAACCTGAAACCAGAAGTTGATGTTGGCGTAGTCCATCGCCGTCCAGCTCATCTCCTTGGCCAGTACGGGCTGCATGATGCCAAGTGCGGCGCGGTCAATGTAGTTCAGGGTGGTGGCGAAGAACACCAGGGCGAGCATGCCCCAACGGGTCTTGCCGACGCCGAAGGCGCCGCGAAGCTTGTCGCCAATCGAACCCTGATGCATCCGGGGCGCGGCGGGGGTGGTCTTGGTGTGGTTCATAGACTGCTCATTTCTTGAAATTGTATTCAGCTGCGGTGCTACGGGTACGTGACCGGCTCCCAGGCAGGACGGGCACGCAAGGCCGGTGCATGGTGAGCAGTGAAGGCGGCAGCGTCAATTCAAGAGACGGGCTACTGTTCGGTTACCGAACGGTTGCGTTGGCTTGCGGGCGCGGCAGGGATTCACGCCAATAAAGGAGAGAAGGCGTTCAACCTGGTTGCCTGATGGGGCGCAGGTCCAGAAGGGAAGGGCAGGCTGTGGTGGTCGTGCCTGGCAGGGTGAGGGGGCTACTGGTCAGATTTGGGCGTGTACTCAGACCATGCAGTTGCCCAGCTTTCGACCTCCTCCCGGCCGTACTGCTGAATCCACAACCGCACGGTTTTGTGCAGGGTGCTCTTTGCTTCAACTTCCTGCCCTGTGTGTGGGTTTATATAGTATTTGCTTCGCCGGGCTCTATAAAGTCGGGGCGGTGCGACAGGACGGCATTGCTGATAGATCTCGTCAATGTTGGTCGTGCATTCGATCTCGATGATGGCCAGGACATGGGACAGATTGAATTGATATTCGGCAAGCAGCATGTGAAGTTTGCTTTCAAATTCGAAGTCACGGATGAGGTTGGGGTCGATTTTAATGAAGGAAAGTTCGGGCTTTGCCGTAAGCAGTCGTTCGAGGGCACGGAATTCGGCGAGGCGGGACATGGCTTATCTCCATCGGGCGATGAGATAAGTGTTAGTGGTTGTCGGGCGTAAATGCAAGCGGTGAAATAATTTGATGGATTTTTCTTGATAACCCATGGGGCTGTGTTGAACGTGGGCTGTTTAGTTCTAAGTGTTCTGTGTAAGAATATTCCCACGCTGGAGGCTATTATAATGTCATCAATTACCATGGGGTAGTTTACCTGTGAGCGCATCCTCGTTATTTGGACCGAAGAACGGCCCAATCAATTGATTGACCGGCTTCAAAACCAAGGGAGAGGTTTGGTTTTAACGCTGGGGTTAACCGCATTCGGCTCAGTGCCGGTAGTTGCCTTCAATCAATGAGCCAACCCTGGTCCCCCTCGATCAGAGCCCCTCCGTGGCTGGTAGTGTCTCCCTCCCTCGCTGCGGGTTGGCCCTCGATAATCGTGCATGCAGCGCCGGTTTCGATGACTGCGCCACAACTGATGCGGTCGCCCACGCGTGCGACGGCCCTGCCATCCACGAATGTTGCGCTTGCGCCGGTTTCCACAGTGCCTTCGCCATGGAGCGGGCAGCTATGACGATGGCCTACCAGTACGATGGGTTTCATTTGCGCTTCCTTTTGCGGGGTTGAACGGGGGGTTCTTCGAAGGCTGCTGGGGGCGGTGGTGCTGCTCGGACATTGAATAGTTTGCAGACGAAGTACCAACAGATGGCAACGGTGAGGTTGTAGGGGAACAGCACGGCCCAGAACGGCAGTTGCCAGTTCTTTTTGCCCTGCATTTCACCGGGCTCGCCGGTTCGCCAGGGCGCGTAGTGTTGCCAGGCTTCTGCCGGCGTCAGGCAGATGGCGTGGAGTGGCTTGTGCCACCAATTGGGTTCGCCGGGCGGGGGGAGTTTGTCCGGGCCGTGCGCCATGAAGTGGCGCAGGTATTCCCACACCTCGGCGACGTGTTTGACGCCGGGCTCGGTGGGTTCGTTGCTGTCGACCCAGAGGCAGTCTTTTTGGTGGAGGCTGCCATCCGCTCGGCGAGGGGCGAATGCGAGGGCGTAACTGCTGCTGAACGATGAACCGCCGTATTCAGTGCGTTTGAAAAGGCCACCTCCGGTATTGCTCCATTCAAATACTAATTCTTTGCTCAAGCGTCGGTAGTAGATTTTTTGGGTTGAGCGGTTGAGGCAGAAACTTGATAAGCGTTTTATAAAGTACACTCGGTAAAGCAAGAATGGAAGAAATATAAAAGGTCCAATTACTAGGCTGATGATATAGATAGGGCTGAACATGTATGGGGCCCAGGCTTCGCTGGATAGTAAGTAAGGGTAAAAGCCGATCATCAATACGATAGTTAGTGCGCAGTACAGCTTTCCCATGAAGACTGAGTCTGTTACCCAAGGGTTTCGCAAACATAAAGTATCTCTTGATAAGCTTAATAGCTGTCCGGCGATAGCGGGCTTATGCCCCGAATCAGAGGTTGAGTTGAATAGCCAGATGGTTGCCATGTTTAGCGCTCTAGGCGGAAAATTGAATGGGTCTCATTGTCTTCGTCCAGCCCTTGATTGGCGCTGTAAGCGAGATGCAGTGAGACATGATTTTGGTTGGCTAGCGTGTTCTCGAAATGCAGAACTAAGCCAGCACCTACAGAGATGCGTGCGCTGCAGGCAGGGCCGGAGGTGGCACTGCTGATGGAGGCGTCAGTCATGCTCGCTTCCTTTTGCCCGAATGTGCCGGGCGCTCCTCAAACGCTTCAGGCGGTGGTGACGCGACGCGAACATTGAACAGGCGACAGATGCCGTACCAGCAGATGGCGACGGTGAGGTTGTAGGGGAACAGCACCGCCCAGAACGGCAGCTGCCAGTTCTTTTTGCCCTGCATTTCACCGGGCTCGCCGGTTCGCCAGGGCGCGTAGTGTTGCCAGGCTTCTGCCGGCGTCAGGCAGATGGCGTGCAGCGGTTTGTGCCACCAGTTGGGTTCGCCGGGCGGGGGCAGCTTGTCCGGGCCGTGGGCCATGAAATGGCGGAGGTATTCCCAGACTTCAGCGACGTGTTTGACACCAGGTTCGGAGGGGGCGTTGCTGTCGACCCACAGGCAGTCTTTTTGGTGGAGGCTGCCATCCGCTCGGCGAGGGGCGAAGGCGAGGGCATAGCTCGTGCTGAATGATGAGCCGCCGTATTCGGTGCGTTTGAAAATGCCTCCGCCGGTGTTGGCCCATTCAAAGACGAATAACTTACTCAACCGCTGATAGTAAATCTTCTGAGTTGATCGGTTGAAACATAAGCTTGATAAGCGCTTTATGAAATATATTCGATAAGCTAAGAATGGTAGGAAAATGAAAGGTCCAAGCACTGTGAGGGTAATGAAAGTATAGCTAAAGGTGTATGGGTTCCAGGCTTCGCTGGATAGTAGGTAGGGGTAGAAAACTATTAATGATGCGATAATCATTGCGCAATAAATTTTTCCCATAAAAACAGAGTCCGTTACCCATGGATTTCGCAGGCATAAGGTGTTCTCAGATACGCTTGCCAGTTGCCCTTCAATTGCAGGTTTGTGCCCAGAGTTTGACGTAGAATTGAATATCCAGATGGTTGCCATGGTCAGCGTTCCAGACGAAAAGTTGCGAGGATCTCATTGTCTTCGTCCAACCCTTGATTGGCGCTGTAAGCGAGATGCAGTGAGACATGATTTTGGTTGGTTAGCGTGTTCTCGAAATGCAGAACCAAACCTGCACCTACGATGTGGCCGGTTGGGGCGATTGGGAATACGTCCATTCCTTGATCGTCACGGAGAGTGCTCAAGCTTCCTGACCACTCGCTTACCCCAAATACAAAGCCAGGCAGCAGTACCGCGAACTCAACAGTTGGTTGAGGTGTGGCTACTTCGTTATGTGTAATAGCAGTCCAGTTGGGCAGAGACCAGTGATCATTCCGATGCCATTTAGTGTCAACTTTAGGTAGGCCGAGTGACAGGGCCTGTTCGGCCGATAGTAGTTTTGGTCCGTAATGCTCGCTGTGCCAAGCTTTGATTTCAGTTTGTAGCGAGGCGTGAGCCGGAAGTTTCTGCTCATAGTCCAATGTAATGCCAGGGCGCCCCTCTCCATCATTGATGCGATTACCGAAGATGCTGCGTGCGGCCCACAGCTCAATTGAGCTGTGAAGATGCTCATGTGCCTTGGCGTGCAGGTACAAGCCTCCTGCAATAATGGCTACGCCTACGAGGACAAGGGCAGCCGCGGCCCATCCGGCAAAAGGTACTAATGTTGTCGCGCCCGCAACAGCGAGCCCGGCTTCAAGAACAACCACGGAACCAACGGCCATGGTTAAACCACCAGCCAACGTGTAATGGGCAGCTGCTTGATTACCGTTCGCTTGCTGGCGCTTTGCCTTGAAGAAATCTGAAAAAAGACTGAATGCTATTGCCGGATAGCCGGCTAAACGCGCAAACAAATTACTGCTTAAGAATTTTATGATTCCATTACCAAAGGCCATTCCCGGCGCCGTTGAGCTCAATCTCAACATCACGGCCTTCTGCGTTGCTCGCACGCTGACCATCGTCGCCGCCGCTGCACCGATCACACCGAAAATCGATGAAGCAAACCCCAAGGTGTACTCCGGTGCATCGCTCTTCTGCAGGCTGTTATAGGCCGTCTTGAGCGAAATCACGTTAAACCACAGCATCCCCGCGTTCAGACCACCCCCACCGCCCGAGGTGAGCAACCCGAGAAAGTTGGGCTTCACTCGCGCTGTGGTGGTCAGTTCGATCGAGACCGTTCGGTTCCCCGAAATGCGCAGCTCTTTCAGCTCCTCAACCTGCGCCATGCCGCTTTTCAAATACTTCTGTACCTCCTGGCTAAATGGATTGTCCGTGATGGCCTGTTCGGTGATTCGATAGCGCGCTGCCAACAGCCCCAACGCCTTCTCGGCATTCGCCTCACGCGCCGCCAACAGCACCTGCTGACGCAGGCCATGACTGGCATCCCACCGTGTCTGGCCACGCAGGCGCTTGAGCACTACGGTATTGACCGCCTGGGCGGTAAGGTCGGTGATGTCGGCCATGGCCGGGAAGCGACCCACCAATCCTTCGATCACGTTGTCGCTGGCACCGAATAAAGAGCCGGTCGAATCCGCCTTGTCCTTGAACGGATTGAACGGCGCCAAGGCGGTGTAAAGCGGGCTGTCGTGCTGGTCCAACCATTGCTCCAGGCGTTTGAAGCGTCGGTCATGATTTTCGGTGCCGGGTGTCGGCTGGCCCATCGGGTGAATCAGCAAAGCCAGCGAGATTTCCAGACCGCGGGCGGAGGTGCGTTCGTCGCGGTCGTAACACGCCAGGGCGGCCGCGAGGCTGTAGGGGTTGTCGATATGTTGCGATTCGGCAGTGGCCAGCCAGGTGTCATGATCGTTGCTGGCTTGCAAGGCCAGGTTGCGCAGGGCTGCAATACGCCGTTCCAGTTCATCGCGCTCGGCGAGGAAATGCCGGTATTTGGCGATATCGATGCGCTTTGCCAGGCGCGCGCCGTTGGGGGAGTAATCCTCATGGGTGAGGGCCTGGAAATGTGACTCGGCCGCAGACAGCGCAGGCCCACGCCGCTCCGTGCCAAGCCTGAGCGCAGCCAGTTCCGGTGAGGGCGCATCGGCCGGGTACATGCTTTCCAGCGTCTTGTTCAGCAGCATGCCCACCAGGTTGCGATGGTGAAAATCGCGGCTTTGCACGCTCAGCTGCTCGGCATCCAGGCGGTAGCACGCCGGCACGCGTTCCTGCTCGGGAGGTTGCGCGGGTTTTGTGTGTGCCAGTTGCTCGGCGGGCATCAGGTCGCGCATTTGATGCTGGTAGGCCGAGACGGACAGACTCAGGTCCAGGGCCATGCCTTCGGCGTCGGCGAGTGCTACCACCACCGGTACTTTCGGTTGGGTCCAGGGGTAGTGACGCGCAACGGCGATCAGGTTGCCGATAGGCAAGGTTTCGGTGACCGGGTCGCTGCTCCAGGTCAGCGGCATGCGCCGCTCTGTGGGCTTGAAGTCTTCGACCCAGGTTTGCAGGGCACTGACCGGCAACACATGGGGCTGGGTGGACGGCGCCTGGTTGCCGGCGATCAGTTCGGCCATGTCCAGCTGGCGCATGTGCCGTTTGCGCAGGGCTGATGAACCGGTGATGCGGGCTGTGACGGCGTTGGTCCACAGGTGGGGGCTGTATCCGATCCACACTTCCCTGGCGGTATCGGGGCAGGTATCGGCCCACACCCAACCCATGCTCCGGCTGGAGAGGTAGCGATCACGCAGGTGGTAGTTCTCCAGCCCTTTGTATCCCAGTTCCTTGTAAAGACCCGCGCCAATGTACTCATGAATGACCAGCTTTTCGCCCTTCGGGCCTTTCATGAACACGTAGACATAGCCTGGGCGCAAGGCGCGCAGGGTGTAGGCGGAGTGCTGCAGGGGGGCGAAGCCTTGTTCCAGGTTGAAACCTGCACTGGCATAGCGGCAGGCGGGGGATTCGCCGGTGCGTGGCACGATGGCATAGCGCACCGGCAGGATGGGGATGCGTGCGCTGCAGGCAGGGCCGGAGGTGGCGCTGCTGACGGAGGCGTCGTTCATCTACGCTTCCTTTGGGTTGAATGCGCTGGGGCGTCCTCAAATGCTTCTGGTGGCGGTGGTGCTGCTCGGACGTTGAAAAGTTTGCAGATGAAGTACCAGCAGATGGCAACCGTGAGGTTGTAGGGGAACAGCACGGCCCAGAACGGCAGTTGCCAGTTCTTTTTGCCCTGCATTTCACCGGGCTCGCCGGTTCGCCAGGGCGCGTAGTGTTGCCAGGCTTCTGCCGGGGTCAGGCAGATGGCGTGCAGCGGTTTGTGCCACCAGTTGGGTTCGCCGGGCGGGGGGAGTTTGTCCGGGCCGTGGGCCATGAAATGGCGGAGGTATTCCCACACCTCGGCGACGTGTTTGACACCGGGTTCGGTGGGTTCGTTACTATCGACCCAGAGGCAGTCTTTTTGGTGAAGGCTGCCGTCTTCTCGGCGAGGGGCGAAGGCGAGGGCGTAACTGGTGCTGAATGATGAACCGCCGTATTCGGTGCGCTTGAAAATACCACCTCCGGTGTTGCTCCACTCAAAGACTAATACCTTGCTCAAACGTCGGTAGTAGATTTTTTGCGTTGAGCGATTGAGGCAGAAACTTGATAAATTCTTTATGAAGTAAATTCGATAAGCTAGGAAAGGAATGAATGGAAAGGGCGTTACAAAAAGCAAAAGCATTAATAATTTGTCTTTGGTGTATAGGTCTAAGATGCTTGGGAGTAAGTAGGGGTAAAAGCCGATTGTTAGCATGAGCGTCATTGCGCAGTATAGTTTTCCCATGAATACGGAGTCTGTAACCCATGGGTTTCGAAGGAATAAATTATTTTCGGAAACTTTTAGAAGTTGTCCCCCGATAGCAGGTTTGAGTCCGGAGTCTGACGTTGGGTTAAATATCCAGATGGTTGCCATGGTCAGCGTTCCAGACGAAAAGTTGCGAGGATCTCATTGTCTTCGTCCAACCCTTGATTGGCACTGTAAGCGAGGTGCAGTGAGACATGATTTTGGTTGGCTAGCGTGTTCTCGAAATGCAGAACTAAGCCAGCACCTACAGAGATGCGTGCGCTGCAGGCAGGGCCGGAGGTGGCATTGCTGACGGAGGCGTTAGTCATGCGCGCTTCCTTTTGCCCGAATGTGCCGGGCGCTCCTCAAACGCTTCAGGCGGTGGTGACGCGACGCGAACATTGAACAGGCGACAGATGCCGTACCAGCAGATGGCGACGGTGAGGTTGTAGGGGAACAGCACGGCCCAGAACGGCAGTTGCCAGTTCTTTTTACCCTGCATTTCACCGGGCTCGCCGGTACGCCAGGGCGCATAGTGGCGCCAAGCTTCAGCCGGGGTCAGGCAGATGGCGTGGAGTGGCTTGTGCCACCAATTGGGCTCGCCGGGAGGCGGAAGCTTGTCCGGACCGTGGTTCATGAAATGGCGGAGGTACTCCCACACTTCGGCGACGTGTCTGACCCCGGGCTCGGTGGGTTCGTTGCTGTCGACCCAGAGGCAGTCTTTTTGGTGGAGGCTGCCATCCGCTCGGCGAGGGGCGAAGGCGAGGGCGTAGCTGGTGCTGAAGGATGAACCGCCGTACTCGGTGCGTTTGAAAACGCCTCCGCCAGTGTCACTCCACTCAAAGACGAATACCTTGCTCAAGCGTTGGTAGTAGATTTTTTTTGTTGAGCGGTTGAGGCAAATGGTTGATAAACCCTTTATAAAAAAAATTCGATAAGCAAGGAAAGGTGTGAAGGCGAATGGGAAAATTAAAAATAATAGCATCAATGCAATGCTCTCGTTGTAGAGGTCCAAGACAATTGGAAGTATTTGAGGATAAAATCCGATAAGTGATATGACTGTTATTGCGCAGTACAGTTTACCCATAAATACCGAATCTGTTATCCATGGATTTCGCAGGCATAAAGTGTTCTCGGATACGCTTGCCAGTTGCCCTCCAATTGCAGGTTTGTGCCCAGAGTTTGACGTTGAATTGAATATCCAGATGGTTGCCATGGTCAGCGTTCCAGACGAAAAGTTGCGAGGATCTCATTTCCTTCGTCCAACCCTTGATTGGCGCTGTAAGCGAGATGCAGTGAGACATGATTTTGGTTGGTCAGCGTGTTCTCGAAATGCAGAACCAAACCTGCACCTACGATGTGACCAATTGGGGCGATTGGGAAAACGTCCATTCCTTGGTTGTCACGGAGGGCGCTCAAGCTCCCTGACCATTCGCTTACCCCAAGCACAAAGCCAGGCAGTAGCACTGTGAACTCAACAGTTGGTTGAGGTGTGGCTACTTCGTTATGGGTGATAGCGGTCCAGTTTGGCGGAGACCAGTGATTATTTTGATGCCATCGGGTGTCAACTTTAGTTATGCCGAGTGACAGAGCCTGCTCGATGGATAATAGTTTTGGCCCGTAATGTTCGTTGTGCCAGGCTTTGACCTCGGCTTCTACCGAAGCGTAGGCGGGAAGTTTTTTCTCATGATCTAAGGTAATGTGAGGGCGCACCTCTCCGTCATTGATAAAGTTACCGAAGATGCTGCGAGCTGCCCACAGTTCTATTGAACTGTGAAGACGCTCATGTGCCTTGGCGTGTAGGTAAAGCCCACCCGCAATGATGGCTATTCCTGCGAGAACAAGGGCAGCTGCGGCCCATCCGGCAAAGGGTACTAGTGTTGTAGCGCCCGCAACGGCGAGTGCTGCTTCAAGGGTTACAGCAGAGCCAATGGCCATGGTTAATCCACCTGCCGCAGTGTAACCGGCTGCCGGTAGATCACCGCTGCTGTACTGTCGCAGCGCCTTAGCGCCGTCGGCGAAGAAACCAAATGCTATTGCAGGATATCCTGCTAACCGCGCGAAAAGATTGCTACTTAAGAACTTGATGACTCCGTTGCCAAAGGCCATTCCCGGCGCCGTTGAGCTCAATCTCAACATCACGGCCTTCTGCGTTGCTCGCACGCTGACCATCGTCGCCGCCGCTGCACCGATCACACCGAAAATCGATGAAGCAAACCCCAAGGTGTACTCCGGTGCATCGCTCTTCTGCAGGCTGTTATAGGCCGTCTTGAGCGAAATCACGTTAAACCACAGCATCCCCGCATTTAAACCACCCCCACCGCCCGAGGTGAGCAACCCGAGAAAGTTGGGCTTCACTCGCGCAGTGGTGGTCAGTTCTATCGATATTGTCCGGCTACCCGAGATGCGCAGTTGTTTCATTTCCTCAACCTGCGCCATGCCGCTTTTCAAATACTTCTGTACCTCCTGGCTAAATGGATTGTCCGTGATGGCCTGTTCGGTGATTCGATAGCGCGCTGCCAACAGCCCCAACGCCTTCTCGGCATTCGCCTCACGCGCCGCCAACAGCACCTGCTGACGCAGGCCATGACTGGCATCCCACCGTGTCTGGCCACGCAGGCGCTTGAGCACTACGGTATTGACCGCCTGGGCGGTAAGGTCGGTGATGTCGGCCATGGCCGGGAAGCGACCCACCAATCCTTCGATCACGTTGTCGCTGGCACCGAATAAAGAGCCGGTCGAATCCGCCTTGTCCTTGAACGGATTGAACGGCGCCAAGGCGGTGTAAAGCGGGCTGTCGTGCTGGTCCAACCATTGCTCCAGGCGTTTGAAGCGTCGGTCATGATTTTCGGTGCCGGGTGTCGGCTGGCCCATCGGGTGAATCAGCAAAGCCAGCGAGATTTCCAGACCGCGGGCGGAGGTGCGTTCGTCGCGGTCGTAACACGCCAGGGCGGCCGCGAGGCTGTAGGGGTTGTCGATATGTTGCGATTCGGCAGTGGCCAGCCAGGTGTCATGATCGTTGCTGGCTTGCAAGGCCAGGTTGCGCAGGGCTGCAATACGCCGTTCCAGTTCATCGCGCTCGGCGAGGAAATGCCGGTATTTGGCGATATCGATGCGCTTTGCCAGGCGCGCGCCGTTGGGGGAGTAATCCTCATGGGTGAGGGCCTGGAAATGTGACTCGGCCGCAGACAGCGCAGGCCCACGCCGCTCCGTGCCAAGCCTGAGCGCAGCCAGTTCCGGTGAGGGCGCATCGGCCGGGTACATGCTTTCCAGCGTCTTGTTCAGCAGCATGCCCACCAGGTTGCGATGGTGAAAATCGCGGCTTTGCACGCTCAGCTGCTCGGCATCCAGGCGGTAGCACGCCGGCACGCGTTCTTGCTCGGGAGGTTGCGCGGGTTTTGTATGTGCCAGTTGCTCGGCGGGCATCAGGTCGCGCATTTGATGCTGGTAGGCCGAGACCGACAGGCTCAGGTCCAGAGCCATGCCTTCGGCGTCGGCGAGTGCTACCACCAGCGGTACTTTCGGTTGGGTCCAGGGGTAGTGACGCGCAACGGCGACCAGGTTGCCGATAGGCAAGGTTTCGGTGACCGGGTCGCTGCTCCAGGTCAACGGCATGCGCCGCTCTGTGGGCTTGAAGTCTTCGACCCAGGTTTGCAGGGCACTGACCGGCAACACATGGGGCTGGGTGGACGGCGCCTGGTTGCCGGCGATCAGTTCGGCCATGTCCAGCTGGCGCATGTGCCGTTTGCGCAAGGCTGATGAACCGGTGATGCGGGCGGTCACGGCGTTGGT
This sequence comes from Pseudomonas putida S13.1.2, assembly GCF_000498395.2. Classification (NCBI taxonomy): domain Bacteria; kingdom Pseudomonadati; phylum Pseudomonadota; class Gammaproteobacteria; order Pseudomonadales; family Pseudomonadaceae; genus Pseudomonas; species Pseudomonas putida. Next base: position 2,497,711 of record NZ_CP010979.1, on the reverse strand, counting down.
CCACAGGTGGGGGCTGTAAGCGATCCACACTTCCTTGGCGATATTGGGGCAGGTATCGGCCCACACCCAGCCCATGCTCCGGCTGGAGAGATAGCGATCACGCAGGTGGTAGTTCTCCAGCCCTTTGTAACGCAGTTCCTTGTAAAGACCCGCGCCAATGTACTCATGGATGACCAGCTTTTCGCCCTTCGGGCCTTTCATGAACACGTAGATATAACCCGGGCGCAAGGCGCGGAGGGTGTAGGCAGAGTGTTGCAGCGGGGCGAAGCCTTGTTCCAGGTTGAAACCGGCATTGGCATAGCGGCAGGCGGGGGATTCGCCGGTGCGTGGCACGATGGCATAGCGCACCGGCAGGATCGGCACGCGAGCGCTGCAGGCAGGGCCGGAGGTGGCACTGCTGACACTGGCGTCATTCATGGGTGGGCTCCTTGCTTTCGATCAGTGCGTGCAGCTCGCGGAGGCGGCCCTGGGGTGACTCCTCAAGGTTGGTGTAGATCTTCCCCGCCTGGTCATCGGTCATGAGCCACATGTGCCTGGCAATCAGTCTGATGAATTGCCCCGCGACATCTTCATCGCCAAAGTTGAGGGCTTTCAGTTGCGGCAGCAGGCGTTCGATCCATTGCCGGATGTCGGCCAATGTGTGGGTGGCGTGCTGTGGCAGTGCTAATACCTCATGCGCCAACGTGAGCACGAAGTGCTCGTGCATGCCTGCTTGCAGCCGCTCAAGTTCAAGCTGGCGAAGGGGTAATGCAGGTTCCTGATAAGACCGGGCATTGGTCGGGCTGCGCTCGAGCGTTTTCCACGCGTGCACCGGCCCCCAGTTGACTCGCCAGGCCAGCGACGTCACAGGGCCAAGCCACGCTGCTCGATGGTCTTCATCCAGTGCATCCAGCCAAGCCGCAAGGTGGTCAGGTTTGAACTGGAAAGTGGCCAGCCCCTGATCTGGAAGCGCGATCTGCACAAGGCTGGTGAAGTGGTCTGCCAACTGGGCAAGGCCGATCTCGGCATCCAGCGCGATGGCACCGCCAATGGGCATCCAGGTCGATATTGCATGGGCAAGCAGTTCGGGCGCTTCTGACACGTCTACCAGCAATGGCCCAAAGTCGTGACGGTCGTCCAGGGCGCTGCGCCTCCACAGCCAGGCGTGCTGGGTATTTCGGCTGATTTCATTGATGAGTTCGAGTACCGAAGGGGCATAGGCCGGGACCAGTTCGCCCTCTTGGGGTATTGGTCGGTAGGCCCAGTGCTCGAGCACGAGGGTCAAGAGCAACATGAACCGAGCGTTATTTGCGAAGTGCTCGTCTGGCAGCGCATTGGAAAGGGCTGCTTTCATTGGCTTGGCCCTCTGATGCAGCGGCAGTCGGGCAAAGTGCAGGTGCCATCGGGGCGGCGTCCGCACTGGCGCTCAAGAGGCTTCCCATTGACCGGCGCGCCGCTGATGGAAAAGAGGTTGCTTGCCCCATCTGCCGACTTGAGCATCTGGCCGGTGATGCGAATCGTCGGGCTGTCCAGTGTGATGCCCGTTTCATCGATTCGAATGGAGCCCCCAGGGCCTTGGATGACCACTGCTTCCGATGCTCGAAGTTCATAACGGCGGGTACGTCTGCGGATATCCCCTCGGGCTTCAAGCTCGGCATGCCCTTCGACCTGCTGCTCAAGGTTGCCGCCAATGCGGGTGTGGTGATTGGCTGTGATCTGGTCGTGGCGGTGATTGCCGATGGTTTCCACACGATCCTTGGCGATCTTGATTGTGTGGTTTCGACCTATGTCGAGCCTGGCGTCATGCCCGATGGTGACGTGCTCATCGTTGCCAACCGTTTCATTACGGTCGTGGCCGATCAGGATTGATTCGTCGTTATTGACCTGTTCTTTGCGGTCATTGCCTACCTGCGTACTCTCATCGTGCCTGACCACATTGTTCTGGTCCTTCTGGGCATGAATGAACACTTCCTCCTGACCCAGTTCGTCCTCGAAGCGCAGCTCATTGAAGCCATCGCCCTTGTGGGTCTGGCTCTTGATGGTCATGCAGGTCTTGTGGCGGGGAAGGTCGTACGGCGGCAGCTGGTTGCCGCAGTAGGTACGGCCGGTGATCATCGGCTGATCGGGGTCGCCGTTGACGTAATGGATGATCACATCCTGGCCGATGCGCGGGATGGCCATCGAGCCCCAGCTGCCGCCGGCCCAGCCTTGGGATACCCGAATCCAGCAGGAACTGAATTCGTTGTCCTGGCTTTCGCGGTCCCAGGGGAAGCTGACCTTGACCCGGCCCCATTCGTCGCAGTAGATCTCTTCACCGGGTGGCCCTACCACAGTGGCCATGTGCGGGCCGTCAACGCGTGGTTTGGGCAACGGTGCCGGGCGCCACTCGGTTCTGCCCGGCACCAGTACCGCCTTTTGCTCGTATCGTGTGCTCTGGTCAGCCCCGGCAGCTTCTTCCTGCAGGCTGGTGAACTGGCTGCCTTCGTGGCTGACTGTGCTTACCCGCCAATGCACATTCAGGTCTTCGCGCGGGTGGCCGGTCAGGGTGAAGCTCAGGCCCGGTTGCAGGCGTATATCGTCGCCTTGCACCTCGGCAATGCGTACGTCATGGCGCAAGGCGGTGATGCGGTTTTCGGTGAACGGCTTGCCAACGGAATCGCGTTTGTAGCGGCCGGGGTAATCGAAGCACTCATAGTCGGCGGACTGGTGCTTCAGATAGGGGCCTGAGGCCCTGTGTTCCTGGCGGTAGGCCGGGTGGGTGAAGGTGTAGTCGCGTTGAACCTGCCGTGCGGGACGCACCTGTTCGCTGTAGCGCAAGCGCCGCAGGCAGGGTTGGGGCTGGTCGCCGCCTCTGTTGGCGTGGTACAGCACTGTGTAGGGTTTGGATGATTCATCGCCATCGGCAAACCCTTCATCGATGATCTTTGCTTTAGCTGCGGTGCACTCGATGTGCCCCAATGTCAGCAGTCGGTCGGTGATGATCAGCTTGTGATGCTTTTCAGTGTGCTCGAACCGATAGACCAAACCTTCTTCAGCAGCGATGCGCGCAAAAAAGTCGAGATCGGTTTCGCCGGCCTGTACGCAGAATTCCCGCGGGTGATAGTTGAAGCCAGTTCCGAATTGATACTGGGTTATGCCTTGTCGCTTCAGCATCAGTTCGAGAATTTGCGGCGCGGTCTTGTGCTGGAAGATGCGCCAGTTCGAGCGCAGTCTGGCGCGGGCCAGTTGCGGCTCGACCAATGCGTGATAGTAAGTGCGGTGGAAGCCGCTCTCGCCCTGGCTGAAACTGCTGACCAGGCCGTGCACGTAGCGGACGGGGCGTTCACCGTCCCAGATGGTGAACAGCACGGGCTTGTCGAGCAGGTGGCCGAAGTCGACATCGTGCTCGAAGCTGATCAGTTCCAGGGTCAACGTGAACGGTTGGCTGAGCGCCTCCTTGAGCTTGAACGACACCACTTCGAATTGAGCTTTTCCAACGAGTGGCTGGAAGCTGTATCGCAAATCAGATTGGCTAGGCATAAGCAGTCCTTGTCCGCCGTCTGAGGCTTCGAACTGCCCAGGCAGATCATGGCTGCCCGGGCATTTCCGTTAGATCAGATGATCGGTTTGCGCCAATCGTCGGAACCTTCAGTACCCGCCGTTACGTGCGTCCAGGAAATCTTGCGGTATGACATGGCCACTTCGATCAACTGGGTGTAGTCCGCGTTTTTCTGATTTTGGGCATGAGGCAGGGTGGTATTAATGTCCACGATGGTGGCGTCCTCCAGCTTGGTGGTGAAGAAGTGTTCTTGCTTGCCCTCCACCGAGGTGCGGTACCAGTTCACTTCAACGACTGGCAGCATTTCGCCGCTGGCCAGCGCCTGGTACATCAGGGGTGTGGCTTTGTTCAGTGAACTGGTGAAAATGAAGGGCTTGTGCACCCTTTGGCCAGCAGGTTGGCCACTTTGCGGATCGGTAGGAACAGTCACCTGGTGCTTGATCTCCTGTACCAGAATCTCGTCCTCATGGCCCTCGACGAACACATTACCGACTGAGTCGGAGGTGAATGCGCCGGCGGTGATGTTCCCTTGGGTCTTGCCTTCGATCTTGATGTAAGCGGGTGTTGGCATGGCAGTTTCTCCTGCGTCCATGTGGATTGACACGCGCACCACAGGTGGCGTGGCCATCGGAAACGATGGGCTTTTCAACAAGGCTTGAAGCCTCGTTAATTCGTGAAATTCATTTGGCCCGTATGGCGGCGGCCTACTGCTGCAAGATGCCGTTGAGCGACTCCAGTACCTCGGTGGTAATCAGGTGCAGGCGATAGCTGTAGATGCCGTAAGCCACCGCCATGGCGATGGCCGAAATCACCAAAGGGCTCCACCAGGGCCACTGCCGGTTCATGCGGAAATTGCGCGGGGCCACGTTGGTGTAGGGGTCGCAGACTTCTTCTGGCGTGGGGCCGCGCAGTTCGCGGATGATCCCGTGCAGTTGGTGAATCAGTGCGTTGAGTGTTTCTTCGCCTTTTGGCGCGAGCGCATACTTGCCTTTCAGCCCAAGGCACAGGGCGTAGTACATGAACTCCAGTACGTCCTGATAACGCGTGGGCTCCTGCATCAGGCGGGTAATCACGGTGAAGATTTTTTCTCCGCCCCAGGTTTCGTCGTGGAAGATGCTCAGTAGTGGCTCCTGGCTCCAGCAACTGCTCTTGCCCCAGGGCCGCTCCATGACGGCCTCGTCTATGAACAGGCACAGCCCGTAGGAATACGCCAGCAACTGAGCGGGCTCGTAACCGTGCTGGCGCATTTCTTCCTGAATGTTGTCGATCTGGTTACGTACTTGCTGGTGCACATCCTTGATGTTTGGCAGTTCGTCCAGCGTGCGCAGGCGTATGACCAAGCCGAACAACGGTGACGCGGCATCCAGCATCAGGTTGGCGAAGCCGCCCCGCAGCTGAAATTCCGGGTCGGCGGGGTAGCCTTCCGAGGCGGGCTCTGGTTCAGGGGTTGCCGTGGATGCCTGCGCATTGGTTGCCGTGGCCTGGGCGTCGGGTGCCGGCTTTTTAAGGGTTGGATCAAGCGGGCTGACTTCAGCGTTTTTTTCATCGATGGGTGTTTTGTTGTTTTCTCCCATTTCACTCACTCCTGATCGCCCAGAACTGCAGTTCAAGCCCTGGGAAATCGCCCGCGATGTGGATGCCGAAGCCATTCGCCTTGGCCATGCATGCCCAGGCCGGGTCACGCCGGTCCAGCTCGAAGTAACTGAATCCCGCATGGAAGGGCAGGTCGCGGGGTGCCACCGGCAATGGCAATAGAGGGATGCCCGGCAGTTGCAAAGGCACCAGGTCGTTGAGCGACTCAAGTGAGGTGATCTTGGCTTTCTGGACGAACATCTGGCGCAACGCCTGTGGCGGCAGGTCGGCGCGCACGGCGAGGATGAAGTCGGCGTCCTCGATCAGCCGGCGATCTGCCAGCGTGATCGTCATCACACCGAATTGTTCGCTCTCCAGCGGCAGTGAAACAGCGCGTGGCTGCAACACGGTGCTCAGGGACCGGCGCAGGGTGTCTTCCAGTGGTTTGAAAGAGGCGCGCAGTGCAGTGTGGTGGTACGCGGGGTACTCTTGCGGCAGCCTGTTCTGGTCGGTGAAGGTGACGAATTCGCCACAGGCCTGGCTCATGCACAGGTACAACTGCTCAGGGTGCGTGTGCGCTTGTCTGGCGAGATGCTGGAAGCACGGCCACCAACGGTTCATGGCCTGCAGCAGGTTGAAGTCGCGGATGTCGGCGATACCGGACTGGCCCGAGGCACCTATACGCGTAGCAAGGCCGCGCGCCCGCTCGCGCAACGTGTTGGTGATTTCGTCAAGAAACCGTTGCAGTGCCGGCACCGCCCGCACCGACACGCTGGTGGGGTAGAACGCTTCGTCCAGTTGCACGCTGCCGTCGGGGCGTCGTTCCAGGATACGTGCCAGGGCCAGGCGGGTGTAGGCGCTGCTGTCTTCGCTGGTGCGTCTGAGCTGCAGGTTGGGCACGGCAAGGTCTACCTGGACCAGGTCACCGTCAGCGGTGTGGGTATCCTTGATTTCCTGCGCCTGGGCGGTGTAGCGGAAGTTGGCGGCATTGTCGGGCCAGCTCACTTCGCGGCCGCCATTGGTGCGCAGCGGCAGGCACAGATACACCTCGTTGTCTTTGCAGGCGTCGTCGTCGATTTCCAGTGGCGGCGGTGGCGGCAGGTCGGCGGGAATATCGAACACCGTGCCGTCCGGCATGACGCCCCGCGCCCGGGTGATGGCGATCTTGCCAAGGCTCAGGTATTCGTCGTTCAGCTGAAGTTCGCTGAAGCCGTAGAAGGCTGCATTGAGGCTGGCGAGGCGCTGGTGCAGGGCTGCTTCGCTGGCCCTGGCCGCCTGCTGGAAATGTTGTGGTTTGACGAACAGGCCTTCGGGCCAGAGAACGGGATTACGTGAGCTCATGGGCGCTCCGTGTCAGCGTGAGGAAGCAGGAAGGGCAAAGGGTGTCGCGGCGCCATCAGTCTTCTTCCTTGAGCACGATGTGCGTGTCGTTGACCAACACCGACAGCATGATCTGGCGGCCACGCGGCGGAATGCGCAGCACCTGCCGCCATGTGGCGTTTTCATGGCCTCGGTAGTCGCCAATCACCGCGACGTAGCGTGTTTCGGCGTTGAGGGGCTCGAACGGGATGTACTTGAACTGGCCAGGGCGCAGCAGGTAGTCGTCACCACGGATGTAGGTACTGCGCAGTGCCTTGGCCGGGTCCTGGTCCAGCAGCTGGTACACGGTGTTGCGCAGCAGTGAGTCGTCGCGCAGTTGCAGGATCTTGATGGCAATAGGCGTGGCCACAGGCTCTGAGGTAACGGCTGTGGTGCGCGGCAATGTCAGTACCACGGTAGGGTCGTCGTAGCTGCCGGGGGCGCTTTCTTCCAGGGGCGAGCGTGCCGGGTCGCTTTCGTCTTCGTCGTGCATTTCGACGGGGGACATCGCAGGAAATTGCGCTTGCAGGTATTCGAACAGGGTCCCGATTTTTTCGGTCAGCGCATAGGGGTCGCCGGCACTCAGGGTCACTGCGTAGGGGCTGGGCTCCAGGGCACGCTCCTGTGCGTCCGCTACGTCAAGGCTGTTCGGATTGCCGTTGAGGGTAGGGCTGGCATTGATGCTGAACGCGACCTGGGTCGCATGATCCTTGGGCGGCCCGATGGGCAACGAAGGGTCCATGACGACCTGGCTCGCTCTGCTCAAAGAGGTGCAGCCGGTGAGCCCGACCAACGCAAGCAGCAGCGGCGCGATCAGTAGTGGATGGCGCATCATGGGTGTTCTCCTGCAATCAGGCGCTGCAGTGGACATTCTCGGAATGCCCCGGCATCAGCCGCTGCGTCCAGCGCTGCCAGAGGGTCATTGCCCATGGCTGCCTTGAAGACCGAGCAGATCTCGACCGCTGGTTGAGGGGCAGAAAGCTTTGTCGTCCAAGGGGTGGCAGGCTCTTCGCCTATCAGGCGGTCGAGCACCCTTCGGTCCGGGTTGAACAGGTCCTCCAGCGAGCGTGTGCAGGCTTGATCCTGGGCGTACTGAACCTGTAGCCGGTAGGCACCAATGCGAAGCTGGTCCCCTTCAACAAGACGCCTGGGTGCAAGCGTTTCCAGGCTGGTGGAACTGTCATTCAGGTAGGTGCGGTGGCAGTGGTCGATCACGCAGAAGCTGCCTTCGAGCCAGCGGATTTCGCAGTGGAGAGGCGCAACGGTCTGGGCACGGTCATTGATCCGCCAGCTTGCCCGTTCGCTGCCGATGGTGCCGCCCTTGCAATCGAACCGGTGCCGGGCAGTAACGTCGTGCTGCAGTTGGTCGAGGTTGGTGATGCTCAAGGTCACTGTGTTCATGAACGCCCCCGAAAGCGTACAATCGGGCTGATCTGGCCATGCCGATCATCGACGAAGCTGGACCAGCCCAGGTAAGCCCCCTGGCTGCGGTGCAAGCAGAAGGGTGACAACGCGTTCTGTTTCAAACGCAGCTCCAGGTCGTAGGCCAGACCGTCACGCAGCAGAAAGTCGATCAGAGCGCGCAAACGGCCGAAGTTAATGCCGCTGGGCAACAAGTCCCGCAGCTGCGCCTGGTCGAGCTCGCTGATCACGATGGTGAACTTGCTGCTGCGGGTGCGCGTGCGGCTGCCGACCATGAACGTGCTGCCCAACTGGCCGTTGGCATGCCCCAGGCTAACAAGCTGCCTGGACGTGGTGGTGACTGAGCGCGTCTCGAACTCGCGGATCTGCACATGCTTGAGGTCGAAGCAGTGCGCAATGATGCCGGCCACAGTGCCCGGCGCACGGCTGCGGCTGGCGATCACCCCGGCAAAACTGAGCAGGCGGCTCCAAGGCAGCGCCGTGTCCCCTCGCAACTGCTTGTCGTTAAGCCCCAGCAGGGCAAACACATACTGCGAAAACCCGTCACTGGCACCCGGCTGGAAACGGATGTAGTAGCGGTACTTGCGCCATATACGGTGCAACAGGCTGAGCAGGTAGTGGTTGAAAAAGTCGAAGAAGGCCGGGCGTACACCGATGCCCTGCGCATGTTCATAGGCCACCTGTTCCAGGTAGTAGGTGGGCAATGGCGAATCGGTGCCGTGCAAGCCCAGAAACGTGGCAACGACGCGGTAGCGTTCTTGCTCAGCGGGCATCCTCTGGGCTTTGTACACGTCCGAAACCGGGAAGCTCAGCCGTGGGTCGCAGGCCAGGCGCACCCGCCGGCGGGTGGCTTCGTCCGGCCAACGGGGTTCGAGGTCATCGCCATGCAGCCCGTGCAGCCGCTCCAGCAACTGGAAGAAGTTGTACTGATGCGCCTCAGAGAGCAGCTTGTCGGCTAGATCAGCGGTTGCTTGCCGGTCTGTATTGGCCATGTGTAGTGCTCGTTATTGGTGGTGTTGATCACTTCCAGCTGATGGAAGGAGTTGATGCTGGCGTACAGGGCGAAGAAGTGGGCGAGCACGCAACTGAACAGGTACAAGTCGCCTTCGCAGAGGAAGGCGGTCTGGTCCAGTTTCAGACGTGTGTGCAGGCCGCGAATGGGCTGCCCCTTGATCAGCCAATCCATGGGCTGTGTGTGAATGTCGCGCATGCCGGCCAGGCGTTTACGGGTGGTGCGGGCCTGCTGGATGTCGTGCAGGGCCATGAAGTCGTAGGCGCGGATCACGGCTTTCAGCGGTTCTACCGAGAGCAGGGACAGGTAGTTGAGCGACATGTTGGAGATCAATGCCCACTGCAACTGGCCGTCCAGCACCGGCCGACAGGGGCGGGTGGGCTTACAGAGATTGGTGTAGGTGGCCAGCGGGGGCGTCAGTTCGGTCAGGACGTTGATGTCATCAATGCCCAGCGCCAGCGGCAGGTCCCGATTGGTGCAGGTCAGGTCGATGGACGCGGTTTCCAGTTCGCCTATGTAGCTGTTGGCGTCGGCGCGGACGAAGGCGATTCGATGCGTGACGCCATCGCCGCGCAGAGACTCTTCCAGCTGGCAGCGGTAGTACAGCGCTGTGCGCCCCTGAACGTGCTCGATTTCATGGGCGAACGACTCGAAGGGACGGAAGGTTCGCAGCTGCTCACCGGTGTTCCCGTCAGTCGTCGTTCGGGTGCTGATGACCTGGTCGACACTGAAGATTTCGTAGCCGTGCGGCTCTGTGCCCTTGGGCTTCAGTGGAACAAGGGCGTCCTGGCCGGACAGGTCGATGGGCTCGGCGCTGTGCTGGAACAGGTTGACCGCAGGTGCGCAGAACAGGTTGAAATCTGCTCTGCTGACACGCAGCGTGTCGGGTAGCTGGCGGGTGAAGTGAAATTCGAGGCCTACCTGCGGGCTGTCATGAGCTGGCCAGATTTTTTCCAGCCCGGTCACGCTGAAGAAATGGAAACGTTGGGGGAAGGCGAAGTATTCCTGCAGGATCCGGTAGCCATCAAAGACGTTCTGCGGGTAAGGCAGCAAGGCGTCGTCGGGGCTGAACCCAGGGAATGCGATGCTGTTTGCCGGCAGCCGGCGAACCTCGCCATTGATGGTCACGCTGACATGCTTGAGGTATTGAGAAACCCACAGATAAAGCGTGCGTGCGGTGAGGGTATCGCCACTGAGGTAAAAGTCGAGGCTGGTACAACCCAGGCTGTTCAACGGCCGCTCGACCAGTGTTTGAAGGCCGATGCAGACCACGGAACTGTCAAGTGTCTGGGTGGCGCCCACCGTGTCGATCTCGAACGGATGAATGTTGACCGCTTTGCAGGTGCGAAACTCGCAGGCCACACCGTCCACCCGTTTCGAGAACAGCCGCGACCCTTTTGGGATGCGCTGTGACTGGCTGAGGGATTGCCTGATAGGGCTGAACTGGATGATTGTCGCGCTGGGCAGGGGCCGCAAATAGTTCGGCCACAACAGCTGCAGCATGGGATGGGTCAGCTCTGGCAAGTCGTCTTCCAGCTTCAGCCGTAGCTTGGCGGTGAGGAACGCAAAGGCTTCCATCAGGCGTTCGACGTCGGGGTCGCTGGCACCTTTGCCAAGCAACCGGGCGAGTTGTGGGTTGTCTTTGGCGAAGTCGTTGCCGAGTTCGTGCAGGTAACGCAGCTCTTCGCTGAAACTGTCTTTCAGTGACATCGGTCACCTCACTCTGGTGTAGCGGTTGTGCCCGTTGACCAGCAGCTCGAGCTGCAGCTGCTCTGCGTGGTTGTTGACCTGGACCAGGCAATCCAGCCTGAAATGCAACTCCAGCGGGGTATGGGCATCGGGCACTGCTTTGAGCGTGCGTATCTGTATGCGTGGCTCGAAGCGCTGTAGGGTGCGCCGGATATCCGCGCTCACCTGTACAAGCAGGTCGCCGTTGTTCACGTCATGCCCGTTGAAGTCGCGCAGGCCCAGCTCAGGGCTGCTCTGGGAGCACCCCTGGCGGGCATTCAGCAGCGTTTCGAGGTGGCACTTGATGGCGGCGAACTTGTGGGACGCGCTCTCCCGTCGGAAAGGCTCCCGGTTGGTACACTGATCCCGCATCAAACGATCAAAAAGACCACTCATTGCGTATCGAGCCGCCCGACCAGGGAGATTTCGAAATTCGCGCCCATGTACTTGAAGTGCGGGCGCACGGCGAGCGAAACCTGGTACCAGCCCGGGTCACCGGCAACATCCGAGACCTCGACTCTGGCGGCTCGCAGTGGCCGGCGGCTGCGAACGTCGGCAGACGGGTTCTCCTGGTCGGCGACGTACTGCTTGATCCATTTGTTCAACTCGGACTCAAGGTCACGGCGCTCCTTCCAGCTACCGATCTGCTCGCGCTGTAACACCTTGATGTAGTGAGCCAGCCGGTTGACGATGAACAGGTAGGGCAACTGGGTGCCCAGCTTGTAGTTGGTCTGAGCCTCCAGCCCCTCGGGGGTTTTCGGGAAGTTCTTGGGCTTTTGCACCGAGTTGGCCGAGAAGAACGCGGCGTTGTCGCTGTCTTTGCGCATGGTCAGGGCAATGAAGCCCTCTTCGGCCAGTTCGAATTCCTTGCGGTCGGATATCAGCACCTCGGTAGGAATCTTGGCCTGCAACTGGCCCAGGGATTCGTACAGGTGAACCGGTAAGTCTTCGACGGCACCGCCCGATTGTGGGCCGATGATATTTGGGCACCAGCGGTAGCGGGCGAAGCTGTCATTGATGCAGCTGGCTAGCAGAAACGCAGAATTGCCCCACAGGTAGTTGTCGTGCTGCCCGGCGATGTCTTCGTCGTAGTTGAAACTCTGGATCGGTTGTTCCTGCGGGTGGTAAGCGGAGCGAAGCATGAAGCGAGGCCCGGCCAAGGCGACGTGGCGGGCGTCTTCGCTTTCACGAAATGCACGCCACTTGGCATGCCGTGGGCCGGCGAAGAGGTCTTTTATTTCCTTGAGGTTGGGCAGCTCCTCGAAACTGCTCAAGTTGAAGAACTCGGGGGCAGGTGCGGCAAGAAATGGCGCATGGGACATGGCGCCAACGGAGGCCATGTAACTCAGCAGCTTGATATCAGGGGAAGAGGGGCCGAAGTTGTAGTTGCCAACCATGGCCGCAACCGGCTCTCCCCCGAATTGGCCGTAACCTGCGGTGTAAACATGTTTGTAGATACCGCTGCAGGTAATGTCCGCAGCATTTTCGAAGTCGTCCAAAAGCTCCTCTTTACTGACATGCAGGACCTCGAGTTTGATGTTTTCCCTGAAGTCCGTGCGGTCGACTAGAAGTTTCAGGCTGCGCCATGATGATTCGAGCTGCTGGAACTCAGGCTGATGCAGAATGACATCCATCTGTTTGCTGAGTAACCGGTCGATTTCGGCAATCATCTGGTCGGCCCGGTGCTTGTTGATCAGTTGATCCGGGTCATTGCTTTTGAGGATTTCGGCAATGAACGCAGATACGCCCTGCCTGGCAACCTAGTAGCCCTCTTGAGCAGGTACCAGTTTGGTTTCTGCCATGATCTGGTCCAGCAAGGTGGCACTGCCCAACGTGTCGGTCGTTGCGTCTGTGGTGGTGGTAGTGTTGCTTGGCTTAGGCATGGGACGCTCCGTTGTCTCAGTCTTTCTCGGGTGCTTCAAGCACCAGGTCCAGTTCTTGGGCGAGTTGTTTACGGGCCTGCTCGTTGTTAAGCAGGTGCTGCAGATGCTTGCGGAAGGCCGGGACGTTGCCCAGCGGGCCTTTCAGGGCGACCAGCGCTTCACGCAGCTCCAGCAGCTTGTTCAGCTCAGGCACTTGGCGCGCGATCCGGTCCGGTCCGAAATCGTTAATGGACCTGAACTCCAGGTGCACCGCCAGCTCGGCATCCGGGGCGGTGCTGAGCCTGGAGGGCACAGACACGTCCAGGCTCACGTCGGCGTCGTTCAACACGCTGTTGAATGTGTGTTTATCAATGCGCACGACCTGGCGGTCCTCAAGCGCACGGCTGTCATCCAGGCCGAAGTCGCCCAGAACCAGCATCTTGTGGGGCAGCTCCACCTCAGCCTGCTCATTGCTCGTCGCGGGGACATACTTGATATTGACGCGTTCTTTAGGTGCGACGGATCCCGTGTTTTTAGACATCAGTACGTAACTCCCTGTTGAGTTGTAGGAGACTTGGAAGCAAGTTGTGTTTAGTGTTGTCGCGATGTTGTAGGAAGTTTCCTACATGTGTTTAATTGGTCGGGATGGCTGCCCGTCTTCTATAAAAACCATGCATGGAAAAGTGTCCGCTGGTCGAGAGTAAAGATGTAAGTAAATATTTGTTTGTGTGCACTCAGAACTCTGTATTAGGCTTCCGCTGGATTTGTTCGAGTTAGCTGCATGCGCATATGTGCATTGGCACTTATTTGTAGGAAAATTCGCGCCGTCATATAGGCCGTTTGTACTATTTCAGAGAGTAAGTTCAGGATGATTAACCGCTGTGCATATGGCGCCGGTCTCTCGTTGCTGTTTTGTCTGCAATCGGTACTGGCGGGCCCCACGCGGGACTGCCCCCGGATTGTGTCCAACGTCGAGCGACTGGCCTGTTTCGATCAAGCTGCGGGCACGCCCGCGTACACGCCAAAACGACAGTGGTCAGCACCGGAGCAGCAGGCTCCCAGTGTGTTGCGCGTGATGGCAAATGAAGCTGCACGGGCACCGGATGACCTGACGTTTCGCATCGGCAGCCAGACGCAGGACGGTCCAGGCGCACCAGCGCTCGTGATTTCGGCACCCGCCATTGCATCGGGTGATGAACGTACCTACATGGCGATCAGTTGCATCCAGGCCATCTCCCGGCTACAGCTGATTGCCAGGCGCCCGATCGATGCAAGTTGGGTCAAGGTACGGCTGACCGGGGAGGGCTGGTCTACCCGTGAGACGTCCTGGCAGGTGATGGAGAACGGGCAGGTGCTCGATGCCGGGCGGGGCCTGCCAGCCATCGAGCAGATCAGGAAACTGATCGGTGCCCAGCGTATCGAGGTTGTGAGTGAGCACGGCGAGGTCGACGGGCTGACCTTCGATGCTCAAGGCCTTGACCCGCTGATCAGCCAGGCGCGAAGCACATGCCGGTGGTAGCTCAGGTATCCGCGGGTGAAGTCGCTCGGCTGCTCGCACCGATTGATCCAGCAGTCCCTGCCGGGCTGTTCGATGTCGAGGACGAAACCTACCAGGCCATTGACCAGGAAATGGTCAAGCTGGGTGGGCTGCAGGACGCTTCGATCGACTGGGTCTACATCGAAGAAGCGTCCCGTCAATACCTGAGCCAGCAATGCAAGCATTTGCGAATTGTTGCGCACCTGAGTGCCGCATGGCTGCGTAGCGGCTGCTGGGAGCGTTGGGGATTCAGCTTGGCGTTGTTGGCCGGCATGATCGAGTGCTACTGGGAACCTGCTCATCCCAAGCCGGGACCGAAAGGCTTTCTGGGCAAGCGCAAGCTGGTTGGCCTGGTGGTCAGTCGCTTGGTCGAGGCGCTACCGCGTCTTGACCGTTTCACCTTTACTCCTACCCATGCAGCGGCAGCGCAGACTGCGTTCAAGCACCTGCAGCAACAGGGCGCGGCACAGCTGGAGGCAGCTGTTCTCGACGAATTGGGGCGCCTGCTGCGAAAGCACATAGAGCTCGCCAACGGTATCGGCGAGGGTGCGATACCCAAGGCACCGGCGGCGAGCGTGAAACCTGCGCCGCTGGCCGACGTCATCGCCCCACCCGCGTCACATCTGTCGATGGGCAATGAGCGTGAGACACGGCGGGCCGTGCTCGCCATGGCCGAGCTCATCAACCAGCAGGACCCTTATGACGCTACCGGCTACCAGTTACGGCGTTTTGGGTTGTGGGCGCACATTCAGGCTGCTCCCCCGGCCAGGCAGGGCAACCGTACGGAATTGATGGCGGTTCCGCTGGATATCACGCGGGTCTATGAAGAGGCCATTGCCAGTACGGCATTTGACCCTGCACTGCTTCAGCGTATTGAAAAAAGCGTGACGGCTTGCCCCTACTGGATTCGTGGCAGCTTTCTGGCTGCGACCGTTGCCACACGGCTGGCGATGGGCGAAGTGGCTGAAGCCATCCGTTGTGCGACTGCCCGGTTTGTACAGCGAATGCCGGCGCTGCAGCAGTTGTGCTTCAGTGACGGCACGGTGTTTGTCGACGACCAATGCCTGGCCTGGCTCAAAGGCACGCAAGGGCCTTCTGAGCAAAGTTCAACCTCCCACGAGTTTGACGGCTTGCGCGAGGAACTGGTCAGCCAGTTGGAAACCACCGGTGTAGAACCGGTGCTCCTCAGGCTGCAAGGGCTGCAAGCGGGCTTTCGTGCTCCCCGTGAGCGCTGCCACGCCACCGTGATCGCTGCCGACCTACTGGCCGCGCGGGGGTATCGTGGCTGGCCCAGGACCTGTGCGCCAGCGTTGCCCAAACGATGCAGCAAACCACCGCCAGTGCGTGGGAGCCAGAAGTATTCCAGCGGCTTCAGCAGTACGCGACATCCCCAGCACTGGCAGTTCAAGACAAGGATCAGGAGCCTCGATGAATCAAATATGGACGCAACTCAAACGTTGGGGCTTGCCGTGGGTAACGCGCATTGGCCTGGCGCTGCCGCTGCTGCTAGGGCTTGGCGCCTTGCTGATGCTGGTCGCTATCTGGTGGCTTGGCCCGCAATGGATGTGGCGTGAGCAACAGCCGCTGGCAAGTGTGGCTCATCGCAGCGTGGCAAGCCTGGTACTCGTGCTGGTGCCGCTTTTGTGCTGGCTTTTGGTGGTGCGCCGGCGCTTACGCCGTCTGCAAGCAGAACGCCGGCAGGCACGCGCCGTCGAACTGGATGGCACGCTACCGTTCATGCAGGCGCAAGAGAAGGCGTTGAGCCAAGGGCTTGAGCGATACCTCGACAATGCCGGTGGGCGACGCGCGCTGTACCGGCTGCCCTGGTATCTGGTGTTGGGCGACGAAAAATCCGGTAAAACCAGCTTCATCGACCGCACAGATCAGCGCTTTACACTGACGCGAATCGACCAAGCCCAGGCACGGGGTCGACAGGCTGAAGCACCGGCCTACCCGGTAGGTTGGTGGGTCAGCGACGATGCGGTGATCATTGACCCTCCCGGTGTCTTCATCAGTCAAAAGCCCCCGGAGGGCTCGGCCGCCAACGACCCCTCCGAGTCTGAACCCTTCGCGGCGCTCGGTACCGAGGCCCGGTTGTGGGAGCACTTGTTGGGCTGGCTGCTGCGTAATCGAAGCCAGCGGGCGCTTAATGGTGTGTTGCTGATCGTCGACTTGCCGGCGCTGTTGCATGGCAAGCCCGACCAACGCGTCGCGCTGGCCCATGGGTTGCGCACACGCCTGTACGAAGTCAGCACCCAGCTGGGGTCGCGCCTGCCACTGTACGTGGTACTGACCAAATTCGATCTGCTGGACGGCTTCGACCAGTTCTACAGCAAGCTTCCGGCCGCCAAGCGTGAAAGCCTGTTGGGGTTCACGTTCAAGCTGGATGCGGTTGAGGCGTTCGATGCCTGGCTGGATGAGTATGACGAGCACTACGGGCGGCTTCTCGCCACATTGAACGAGCAGGTCATCGATCGCCTGGACGTACTGGACAAAACAGCGCCGTGCGGGCGCCTGTTCTCACTGCAAGCCCAACTGGTCGGGTTGAGACCCATACTGTTGGCATTTCTGCGCGAAGCCTTGGCGAGTGACCGTTTCACCACGCCACCGTTGGTACGTGGCGTGTATTGGTCGTCAGTGGTGCAGCGCGGCGACATGTGCAATGCATTTGTCCGTGAAGCGGCACAGCCCTACAAGACGAAACTTCCCCTGCGTGAGGGCAAGGCGCAGGGCAAAGCGTTGGTCTATTTCATCCAGCAAGCATTCAGGCGGGTTATCTATCAGGAGGCCGGCCTGGCGGGCGACAACGTCCTGGTAGCGCGCAACAAGCGCCAATTGCTGTGGATTGGTTCTTGCGTGGGCCTCCTGGCGTTCAGTATCGCCATCGCCAGCTGGCAGCGCTACTTCGATATCAATAGCTCCAAGGCTTCCAGTGTGTTCGCCAAAAGCCAGGAGTACAGCCGTCACGAAGTCGATCTGCGGCTTGATCCGACCGGGCGCAACCTGCTGGAACCACTGGACCAGATTCGCGATGCGGTGGCGGTGTTTGGCGACTATCGCGCGGCGTGGCTGGGTGTTGCCGATTTTGGTCTGTATCAAGGGCGGAACATTGGCCCCCTGGTTGATGAGGCGTACCTGAGCTTGTTGTCCAGGCGCTTCTTGCCGGCGTTGGCCAGTGGTGTGATCGATGCCATGAACGCAGCACCCTCTGGCAGCGAGCAGCAAATGGCCGCGCTCAGGGTTTACCGGATGATCCAGGACCGCGACAGCCGCCGGCCCGAATGGGTCGAGGACTGGATGGCCCGTCATTGGCAACGGGCATTTCCTGGGCAGGGGCAACTGCAGCGTGACCTCATGCAGCATTTGAAGTACGCCTTGGCCTATGCCGATACCGATTTGCCGCAGTACCGTCAGCGTGTCAGCGAAGTGCAGCAGGCGTTGCGCAAATTGCCCTTGCCACAGCGGGTCTATGCAGGGCTGAAGCAGCAGGCGCAAGAGCAGTTGCACAGCGGTCTGGACCTGCGCCACCAAGTAGGGCCTGCGTTCGATGTGGTGTACCAGCCGTCTTCCGGGGCCAGGCAAGGGGAGGAGGAGGTACTGCTGGCCGCCATGCTTACCGCCAGAGGCTTCAGGGAATACTTTGAGCCGCGCAGCCAGCGGTTCGCTGAAATGGCGATGGTCGATCAGTGGGCCTTGGGGGAGCGCAGCCAACTTGACTATTCGGATGTCGACCGTAATGCGTTGACCGAACGGCTGCATAACCTTTACAGCGCCGATTACATTGACAGTTGGCGACGCGCCTTGAACGCCTTCACCGTGGCCGACTTCCGTGATCTGGACCATGGTGTCACGGTCCTGCAGCAGTTGACCGGCCCAGCAGCACCTTTGCAGCGGCTGCTGGATACGGTCAGGGATAACACCTCACTCGCTTCACCAGCTGGTGTTGAAATAACGGATGAACTGAATTCGCTGCGCTCAGCAACGGCCAAACCCGAACAACAGCAAGCGTTAGCCATCCAGCGGGCGTTTGCAGGCTTGGGCGCGATGCTGCAGGCGACAGGAGAAAAGCCGAGCTACTACGATGAAACCCTTGGCGCTGTTGCGGCCGTGCTGGACTACGCCAAGGCCGTACAGGACAGCCCGGACCGCGGCAAGGCCGCACTGCAAGCCGTGCATCAGCGCTTTGCGATGACAGGGCATGACCCGATAGGCACCCTTCAACGTATTGCCACAGGCTTGCCGGAGCCCATCAACCACCAGGTCAGAAAGCTCGCCGACCAGACCGCCCAGGTACTGAACGTTGAAGCACTGCGCGAACTGGAGCGACGTTGGGATGCTGAGGTGTACAGTTTCTTCCAGCAACGTCTGGCAGGCCGCTACCCCTTTATGGTGAAGGCACCCGATGCTTCACTGGATGACTTCGAAGCGTTCTTCGGGCCGAAAGGGCGGCTGCAGCAGTTTCATGATCAATATCTGGAGGTCTTCCTGAAGCAGAACCTTGAGGCCTTGCAGTCCGCTCGGCATGGGCAATCCTTGATTCGCGCCGACGTGATCGAGCAACTCGAGCTGGCGGATCGCATCCGCGAAACTTTCTTTGACCAGCGCGGCAAGCTGAGTGTGCAGTTCAGCATCGAGCCGTTGGGGCTCAGTGCGAACCAGCGTACCAGCCTGCTGGACCTGGATGGTCAATTGATCGCCTACACCCATGGGCCGAGCCAGATCACCGGGATCGTCTGGCCCAATACTTTGGGGCAGCAGGTGCGCAGCAACCTTACCTTGCTGAGGCAGAACGGTAACAGCAGCAGCCTGGAGTACCGCGGGCCATGGTCGATGTTCCGCTTGCTCAGCCGCGGCTCACTCAATGGGCGGACGCCAACCAGCGTAGACCTGAGCTTCCGGACCGGTGATGGCGTGATGCGCTATCGACTGAATGCTGAAAAAGCCTTCAATCCCATTACCCAGCAACCGTTCAAAAGCTTCCGATTGCCGCGAGGGTTGTTGCAACAGTCGCCCAAGGTGGCTCAGGTAGAGCAGGTGCATGGGCAGCCTTTATGAAGATCAGCCCTTGCGGTATTCACGGTGAACGCAGCCCACTTAACGCTCTACCGGCCAGATACCCAAAGGTCATCCCCGGCCCAAGAGTAATACCCCCACTAGGGTAGTACCCGCCCATCACGCTGTGCATGTCGTTACCCACTGCAAACAGCCCGGGTATCGGCTGCCCCGCGTGGTCCAGCACGCGGGCCGAGGCGTCGGTGCCCAGGCCGGCGAAAGTGCCAAGGCTGCCTGGCAGCAATTTCACCGCATAAAACGGCCCTTTCAGCAACGGCCGAAGCGACGGGTTGGGTGCCTGCTGCGGTTCGCCCTGGGCCCGGTTGTAGGCTGACGCGCCGCGTTGGAAGGCGGGGTCTTCACCTTGTGCCGCAGGGTGGTTGAAGCCTTCCACCGTGCGCTGCAACTGCGCGGCATCGATCCCACAGCGTTGCGCAAGCTGTGCCAGCGTAGCGCCGCTGTGCAGGTAGCCACAGCGTTGGTAAAAGCGGGTGGAGAAGGGAAACGGCTTGGCCCAGCCGATGCCGTAGCGGCGTTGCGCAGCGTGGTCGCAGATCAGCCAGGCTTCATGGGGTTCGCCTTGCGGCGTGGCAGCGAACAGGGCGTTCATGAAGTCATGGTAGCAATCGGCTTCGTTGACAAAGCGTCGGCCATCGCGGCGCACGGCAATGAAACCGGGTTTGGCGCGGTCGATCAGGTGCGGGAAATGGCCGAAGGTACCATCAGTGCGTGGTACCCGCGACACCGGTGCCCAGGCACCGGCCTGGGCCAACTCGGTACTCACCAGGCCACCGGCCTGTTCGCCAAGGCGCAGGCCGTCGCCGCTGTTTTCTTTGGGCGCGGCAGAGTAATGCCGGGTGCCATCCGGCGCATGCGCCATCATTTGAGCGATGCGCTGGCGATCGTGCGGGAAGCCGCCGCAGGCCAGTACCACACCACGGCGTGCGTGGACCGCCTGGCCATCGGCAAACAGCGCGCCGCTGACCCGCCCTTCACCCAACAGGCGGCTGGCCGGCTTGTCGGTCAGCAGCGTCACACCCAGGTCCAGGGCGCTGCGCAGCAGGCGTGCCACCAGTGCGTTGCCATTGACCAGTTGCTGGCCGCGTCGGTGTAGCAGCAGGTCACGCCCGTGACGCAGCAGGCGCTTGCCCACATGCAGCGCTGCCTTGGGCGAGCGTGTGGCATTGAAAAAGGCAGCCATGTCGGTGCCGCCGGCAATGCCCATGCCGGCCAGGCTGACGATGTCCAGCGGTGGGCGCAGCCTGTGCAGCCAAGGCCCGAGCAGGCGGCCGTCGTAGGGCAGTGCGCACAGCGAGCGGCCGCCGTGTGCGCTGCCATCGCCTTCGCGCATGTCGGGCATGCGGCTGCCGCACTGAAACTGCACAGCAGTGTGCTGCTGGAAAAACGCCACCATCTCGGGGCCGTGGCGCAGGAATGCACGTTGGCGTGGGTCCAGCTCGCGGGTGTGGGTTTGCGCATGCAGGTAGCGTTCAGGGGCATCGTCGGTTTCGACAATGCCTTCGGCAATGGCCAGCGGGTTGCGCGGTACCCACAGCCACCCCCCCGACCAGGCGCTGGTGCCGCCCAACTGGCTGGCTTTTTCCGCAACGATCACGTGCAGGCCGTGATGCGCGGCGGTAACGGCGGCCGCCAGGCCAGAGGCACCGGAGCCGATGACGAGTACGTCGCATTCGAGGGGTTGCATGCAAGGGTTCCGCTCAGGCGTTGAAAGAAGGTGCAGTACGGTTTACTTCAGCGGCGAAAAGCCGGTGGGCCGCATCAGCCGCGATTGCAGGCTTACGACCGCCGCCAGTTCGCGGTTGCGCCGCGAGAACTCCGCCCAGCGCGGGTCGGCTGCCATTGCGGCGCGGCGCGCAATGCGCTCATCCAGGCTCGCATAGCCCCAGATGTGCACCACCTGGTTGACGTCGCCGAACTCGGTAGTGAAAAAGCCCACCAGGTTGCCCAGGTGTTCGCTTTGCACTTCCAGCGCATGGCTTTGGTAAAGGGCCAGCCAGTCGGCCATTTTCAGTGGGTCGAGGGTGTAGGTTCTCAGTTCGTAGTACATGCAGGGGTCTCCGTTTGGGTGGCCGGCGCCTGCAGGCGCGCGGTGATGTGGTTGGCAGCGAGCCAGCCGAAGGTGAGGGCAGGGCCCAGGGTGATGCCGGGGCCGGGGTAGGTGCCCTTCATCAGTGAGTTCATGTCGTTGCCGACCGCGTACAGCCCGGCAATCGGCTGGCCGCTGCGGTTCAGCACGTTGGCATTGGCGTTGGTGACCAGGCCGCAGGCCGACCCGAGGTCGCCGGTGTGAATGCGAATGGCATAGAACGGCCCGTTTGCCAGTGGCGCCAGGCAGGGGTTGGGCGTGTGCTGTGGGTCGCCCATGTAGCGGTTGTAGCTGTTGCCGCCTTTGCCGAACGCGCGGTCGATGCCATTGCGGGCATCTGCGTTGAACTGCTCAAGGGTTTGCGCAAGCACCTCTGGGTCAACGCCGATGGCCTGGGCCAAGGCCTGTGGTGTTGCGGCCTGGTGCAGGTAGCCGGCATCGATCAACGCCTGGTTGTTCACCGGTTTTGGCCGCGCCAGGCCCAGGCCATAGCGGTTCATGGCCTCGGCATCGCAGACCAGCCAGCAACTGGCAATACCGTTGGCGAACATGGTCTGCACGAAGTGGTGGTAGGAGTCGGACTCGTTGACGAAGCGCCGCCCGGCCGGGTTTACCGCGATCACGCCAGGTTTGGCGCGGTCGGTAACCAGATGCGGAAAGCGCTCACGCTCGCCACTGGCATGGCGCAGTTCCGAAACCGGCGCCCAGAAGAAGTTGGCCGCCAGGCCCTCGCCCTGGGCCGCCGACACGGCCTGGCCAAGGCGCAGGGCAGCGCCGTCGTTGGCAGCGGGTGACATGGTCAGGTGCGGTGCTTGCTGGGCTGGCCGGTAGCCCGCGGCGAGCGCGCCTGCCGCGAACCCGCCCATGGCGCACACCACACCGCCGCGGGCCAGTACCCGTTCGCGGCGCCCCTCGTGCTGTACCACCACGCCCGTGACCGTGCCCTGTTCAACGATCAGTTCCAGGGCCTCGCTGCGCAACCACAGCTGTGTGCCATGGGCAAAGGCGCTGGTGGCCAGGCGGGCGATCAGTGCGTTGCCGGTAGTCAACCGGGTGCCACGCGGGTGCTGCAGGCGGTCCCGTGCGTAACGTGCCATCAGTTTCAGGCAGTGCCACAGCGACTTGGGTGAGCGACGAATGCTGAGAAAATGCTGGATATCCACCCGGTTGACCATCATGCCGCCGAACAACAGCATGCCGGGCGGTGGCATTTGCAGGTCCTTGAAACGGGCGCCGAGGTGCTTGCCGTCGTATTCGACCATTTCCAGTGCCCGACCAAACTGGGTAGCGCCGGGGGCATCGGGGTAATAATCGGGTGAGTGCGGGCGCAGGGCGTAGCGCAGCTCGGTGTGCTGTTCCAGCCAACGCAGCGCCTGGTGGCCGTGCTCGATGAAGGCGTCTGCCAGGGCAGGGTCGTAGCCGTCGCCGATAACATGCCTGAGGTAGGTGCTCATGGCCTCGGGCGAGTCTTTGGCACCGGCGGCCCGTGCCTGGTCGGTGCCATACAGCCACACCGCCCCGCCGGATATCGCCGAAGTGCCGCCGAAGTGCTCGGCCTTCTCCACCACCAGCACCTTTAGCCCGCGGCGCGCGGCCGTGGCCACAGCGGCAAAACCTCCGGCGCCGCTGCCCAGCACAACCAGATCAAAGTGTTGTTGTGTGTGTTCGAAGTCAGCCATGGTGCTAGATCTCCAGTGGCGTCACGCCCATGAAGGCGCCCAGGTGGCCCAACTGGGCAAAGGCCATTTCCGGGCCGGTCTGGATCGCACAGCCAACCTGCCGAGCCCGGTTCAACAGCGGGGTGATCTCGGGCGAGGTGACCACGTCGGCGACCAGGGTGTCGGGCTGCAGGGTTGCCAGGAGCGCGGCAGACAATGGCAGCTCTGCGTTTGCACCCATACCGACAGGGGAGGCATTGGCCACCAGGTCGAAGTCTTCCAGCCCGCTGAACTGCGTGCTGATGCTGAGCCCGGGGAAGGCTTTGCCAAGCAGTTCGCATAACGCGCCCAAGCGTGCAGCACTGGGGTCATGGAGGGTGATGCTGGCAATGCCGGCCTCACCCAGCGCATAGCTGATGGCACTGCCAACACCGCCGCAACCAATCACCAAGGCCCGCTTGCCCGCCGGCTTGAAGCCATGCTTGCGCGCAGCGCCCAGGAAGCCGGCGCCGTCCACGTTGTCGCCCAGCAGGTGCCCGCCAGGCTCGCGGCGAATCACATTGACCGAGCCCAGGGCGGCCGCACGTTCGCTCAAGCGGTCCAGGCGGTTGGCCAAGGCCTGTTTGTATGGGACGGTGACCACGCAACCGCGCAGGTTCTGCCAGCCGCGCAGGCTGTCGGCAAAGCTGGCCAGCGCTGCTTCGTGCAGGTCGATGGGCAGCATGGCGACGTTGCGGTTGTTGTTGGCGAACCAGGTGTTGAAGTTCTCGGGGGACTTCACCTGGGCAATGGGCGAACCGACGATGGCGACCAGTTCAGTGGAACCACGAATCATGCTGACCTCCTTATTGATGTTGTTGTGAAGGCAAGCGTGATGCACAGGCGGGAGAGCAACAATGCGTTGATCGGGCATTTGATGCGATAATCGCAATCATGATCCGGTTATCGCAGTAATCGGCTGTTTTTTCCCACTTGCGAGTCGTAGAAATGAACACGCCCGCCATCCACCCCCGGGATTTGATCGCCGGCTTGCAAAAAGGCCTGGCCCTGATGCAATTGTTCAGCGCCGAGCAACCGCGCCTGAGCGTGCCGCAGGCGGCCAGGTTATCTGGCCTTACGCCGAGCGCCACACGGCGGTTTTTGCTGACCTTGGTGCACGAGGGCTTCGTCGAAACCGACAGCCGCGAGTACTGGCTGACGCCCAAGGCTTTGCGGATCGGCCAGGCGTATGTGGACTCGGCGCAACTGCCGCGCATGCTGCGGCCGATTGTGGAGCAGGTGGCACGCCAGACCCAGGAGCATGTGTCGGTGGGAACCCGCGATGGTGACGAGATCATCCACCTGGTGCGCAGCCGCTATAGCCATGTGGCTTCGTTGTCGATCAGGCCCGGCTCGCGGGTGCCGATGTATTGCACGGCCGGCGGGCGTATCTGGCTGGCCTGGCTGGGTGAAGGGGAGCGGGATGAGTACTTTGCACGCAACCCGTTGCGGGCGTTGACGCCTTATACGCTGACAGACCGGGTGCAGCTGGACGCGGAGTTGCTGCGGGTGAAGGGGCAGGGTTTCTGTATCGTCGATCAGGAGTATGAGATGGGTATGCGGGTGCTGGGTGTACCGTTGCTGGACCGTGCCGGGCAGTTGAAAGCGACGCTGACCATCACCACCCATGCTTCGCGGTTGAGTGTTGATGAAATCCGCATGCGTTATTTGCCGCCACTGTACGAGGCGCAGGCGCTGTTGCGGCCAGTGCTGGATTGAGGCGCCATGCAGGCGGCGTGGCGGCGCCTGCTGGCCGGCACCTGGGGGCCGGCAGCGGGCCAGGGGCCTCGGCCTATCGCTCGATCTGGCGATTCCAGCGGGCGTTCCATTCCGGGCGCTGGGTGTTTACCTGGTCCCAGTCGATGGTCACGGCAGTCTGCAGGTAGGTCTGCATGGCTTCAACCTGCCCACGGGTCTTGTCGCTGGTCGGTGTGTTGGGGTTGGACGGGATCTGGTCACCCAGTTCCAGTGCCGGTGCCTGCGCCTCAGGGCTTAGCAGGAACTCGGCAAGCTTTTGCGCCAGCTCCGGCTGGTTGTTGTTGGCGGTCACGCATTCGGCCTGGTTGAGCACTACCGCGCCCTCCTTGGGTGGGGCGTATTCCACCGGGATGCCCTTGAGTTTCAGCGCCGTCACTTGGGTGGGGGTAAGCGGGAACAGCGCGGCCTCATCGGTTTGCACCATTTCCGAAAGCTTGGCCGAGTTGGGGATGTACTCCAGCACGTTCGGGCCAACGTTCTTCTGCCAGGCCGTGAAGCCTGGGTTGACGTCGGTATCGCTGCCGCCGTGCAGGCGGTTGTACATCAGGAAACCGTGCAGGCCAAAGGTGGACGATGCCATTGACTGGAACACCACCTTGTCCTTGAAGCGCGGGTCGGCCAGGTCGTTCCACGAGGTGGGAGCCGCCCAACCTTTTTCCTTGAACAGCCGGCTGTTGTAGGCAAGCCCGGTCACCCCCAGGCTGACGGCGGCGGCCTTGTCCTTGATCAGGGCCTTTTCCGGCAGCTGGGCCAGCGTCGGGTTGGGCTTGAGGGTGCTGCACAGGCCCATGCCGATGGCGCGGTACATGATGCCGTCATCCAGCACCATCACGTGGATCGACGGCTTGTTCGGCGTGGCCTGGACCTTGGCCAGGATGTCGGCCGAAGTGCCGGGGACGATCACCACTTTCACCCCGTTGGCCTTCTCGAACGGGGGCAGGATGTTGTCGCTGAACAGCCGCTCCATGGTGCCGCCGTTCATGCCCAGGTACAGCGTGGGTTGCGCCATGGCGGGCAGGCAGGCGAACAGGCCAGGTACGGTGCAGAACAGGGCGAGCAAACGTTGCTTGTGCGTCATGACAGGTTTTCCTTGTAGTGGTGGTTGGGCTGAAAACGGTTGATGGAAAAGGCCGCCAGGCTGATGGCCGGCGCGCCATGAAGGACGCATTGCGCCAGGGCTTCCCCGGCTGCCGGGCCAATCTGAAAGCCAGCGCCGGCAAAGCCGAAGCCATGCAGCAGGCCGGGTTGGCGCAGGCTGGGGCCGATCACCGGTTCGTCATCGGGCAGGTAGCCTTCGGTGCCGCTCCAGGTGCGAATCGCCTGGGCGCCGGCCAATGCCGGGTACAGCTCGGTGGCATTACGCAGGATGTCGAGCACTGCGGCTTGCCCCGGGCGTGCGGTAGTCGGGGTCAGGGCAAAGCCGCGCCCACCGCCCAGCACGCAGTTGCCGCGCGCCACCTGGCGGGCGTAGATACCGCCGCCTTCGACCCCGGTGCTGGCGGTCATGAACAGCGGCAGTGGCTCGGTGACCAGCATGGCCGGGTGGGCCGCCGTCAGCGGCACCGGTTCGCCGAAGTACTCGGCCAGTTGCGCCGACCAGGCGCCAGCGCAGTTCAGCAGCCAGGGCGCCTTGAAGCACTGGTCGGTGCTGGTGCGCACGGTGAAGCACTGGCCGTCGTGGTCTACCTCGAGCACTTTGCATTGCTCGTGCAGCTGGGCGCCGCTGTGCCGGGCCGCCTGGGCGAAGGCGGGTGACACCAGGCGCGGGTTGGCATGGCCGTCCTCGGGGCAATATGACGCGCCGACGGCGATATCGCCCACCCAAGGGAAGCGCTGGCGCAGTTCGCGGTGTTCCAGCAGTTGCAGGCGCAGGTCAAAGGCCTGGGTCCGACGGGCATAAGCCTTCAAGGCGTCGAAGTCGGTTTGGCTGCGCGCCAGCTTCAGATGGCCGCTGCGGGCGTACTCGCCGTCGATGCCGATCCACTCGCGCAACTGCCCCCAGATGGCATGGGCACGCATCGACAATGGCAGCTGGGCCAGCGAGCGGCCTTGGCGACGGACCCCGCCATAGTTCACCCCGCTGGAGTGCGAGCCACAGAAGTCACGCTCAAGCAGCGCCACCTGTTTGCCACCACGGGCCAGGGTCAATGCAGCGCTGCTGCCGACGATGCCACCGCCGACAACAATGGCGTCCACCTCGATCAGCTTCATGGCTTGATCTCCAGGCCGAAGGGCAGGGGCTTGACCGGTGCCTGGCCACGCAGGCGCCCGACCTGGTCAATGGGCCGACCGCTTTCGCAGGCAATCAGTTCGGCGGCGGCGGCCCCGCACACACGGCCCTGACAACGGCCCATGCCGACCCGGCACATGGCTTTGACCCGGTTGATTTCCCAGTGCCCGGCGCGTACGGTGGCGCGGATTTCGCCAGCGCTGACCTGTTCACAGCGGCACACGGTCAACAGGTCCGGGGCCTGCCGGGCCCACTGCTCGGGGAACGGAAAGGCCTGTTCCAGGCCCTGGCGAAAGCGCTGCAGGGTGGCCAAGCGTTTTTCCAGCTGTTGCTGGCGTTGCGGGTTGCCAGGTTTGCCGAGGTCGGCCAGCAGCGTCAGGGCGGCCAGTTCACCGGTCATTTCGGCGCCGTCGGCACCGAGGATGCCGGCGCCGTCGCCAGCCAGGTACACACCGGGGCTGCTGGCGCGGCCCTGGGCGTCACGTACCGGTAGCCAGGCGCGGTTGAGGGTGTTCCAGGCAAACTGGCAGCCTAGCAGGTCTGCCAGCTGGGTTTCGCTGCGCAGGGCGTGGGCGAATGCCACGGCGTCGCACGGCAAGGTATGTTGCTGGCCATTGCGCGACCAGCGTACGGCGCTGGCGCGATGCTCACCTTCGATGCCCAGCAGGGTCACCCCCTGATGCACCGGCACGCCTTTGCCGGTGAGCCAGGCGCGGTAGTACAGGCCCTTGGCAAACGTGCCCGTCTGCAGCAACAGGCGCGGCAGGGCGCGTACCTGGGCGCTGAACGGCGAGGTGTCGAGCACTGCACTGACTGTGGCGCCGGCCTTGGCGTACTGGTAGGCCACCAGGTACAACAGCGGCCCGCTGCCAGCCAGCACCACCTGCTCACCGATGGCGCAGCCCTGAAATTTCAGGGCGATCTGTGCGGCGCCCAGGGTATACACCCCGGGCAAGGTCCAGCCAGGGATCGGCAGCACGCGGTCGGTGGCGCCAGTGGCGACGATCACCTGGTCGAACGCCAGGCGGTCGGCCACGTGGCCCTGCTGCAAGGTGTCGAGTACCTGCTGCTCGGCGTTCCACACCAAGGTTTCCGGGCGGTAGTCGACCTGCCCGCGCAGTTGCTCAAGGGTGTTGTGCAGGGCCTGCGCCTTGCCCGCTTCGAAGCCGTACAAGGCTTTGGCCGAGCGGCGAAAATTGGCCGGCTGCTGGCGGTAGATCTGCCCACCGCCACGGCTGGCTTCGTCCAGCAGCACAGGGCGCACGCCATGTGCCACCAAGGTTTGCGCAGCGCGGATGCCCGCCGGGCCGGCGCCGATGATGACGGTTGCACTCATGGCTGTCGCCCCGGGTCGCGGGTGACACATTGGCCCGGTTCCAGAAAGGTCGAGCAGGCGCGCACGCGGCGGCCGTCCTGCAGGCGCACCCAGCAGTCCTGGCAGGCGCCCATCAGGCAGAAACCGGCGCGCGGTTCGGCGCTGAAGTCGCTGCCACGCAGGTGCGTGGCGTTGGTCAGGATGGCGGTCAGCAGGGTGTCGCCGTTCATGCCCTGAGCCGGTTGGCCGTCGAGCAGGAAGGGCAGCGGTTCGCGGTCGTGTTCGGCCACGCGCTTGAACAGCGGCATAGGGGCATTCCTTGTCATTGCTTGCCCACCAGTACGCGGTCCAGGCCATACACGCGGTCCAGGGCGATCATGGTCAGGGCGGTGACGGCGATCACCAGTGCCGAGACGGCGGCCATCATCGGGTCGATAGACTCGGTGGCGTATACGTACATGCGCACGGGCAGGGTCTGGGTGGCGGGCGAAGTCACGAAGATCGACAGAGTGACTTCATCGAAGCTGTTGATGAACGCCAGCAGCCAGCCACCGGCCACACCGGGCAGAATCATTGGCAGGGTGACCTTGCAGAACAGCGTGATGCGCCCGGCGCCCAGGCTTTGCGCGGCCTGTTCGGCGCTGCGGTCGATGCCGATGGCGGCAGCCAGTACCAGGCGCAGCACGTACGGAGTAATGACCACCACGTGGGCGAACACCAGCCAGGCGAAGCTGCCATTGACCCCAAGCAGGGCGAACAACCTCAGCAGGGCCACACCCAGCACCAGATGCGGGATAATGATCGGCGACAGCAGCAGGCCGTTGACAAAGCCCTGGCCAGGGAAGCTGTAGCGGGTCAGCGCCAAGCCCGCCGGTACGGCGATCAGGGTGGCCAGCGAGGCCGCCAGGGCGGCGAGTTTCAGGCTGTTGTAAAACGCGTCGAGGAAGTCGGCACGCTCGAACACAGCGCTGAACCAGCGCAGCGAGAAGCCGGCAGTGGGCAGGCTCAGGGTGTTTTCCGGGGTGAATGCCACCAGGCACACCACCACCAGCGGGGCGAGCATGAACAGCATCACCAAGGCATGAAAAGACAGGGCCAGCGGGCCGTTACGGGTCATCGGTTCACACTCCAAGTGCGCGTTTGTAGCGGCGTTCGACCAGCCGGTTCCAGCTGAGCATCACCAGCAGGTTGATCAGCAACAGGGCGACGGCAATGGTTGCGCCCATGGGCCAGTTCAGTTCGGCCAGGTACTGGTCGTAGATCATGGTGGCAACCATCTTCAGCCGCCGCCCGCCCAGAAGGCCCGGGATGGCGAACGAGCTGGCGGCCAGGCCGAACACGATCAGCGTGCCCGACAGCACACCGGGCATGATCTGTGGCAGCACGATGCGGCGGAACACCGTCCACTGGCTGGCGCCCAGCGACAGCGCGGCCTGCTCGGCGGCCGGGTCGAGCTTTTGCAGTGAGGTCCACACCGGGATGATCATGAACGGCAGCATCACGTGGACCAGGCCGATGATCACCGCAAACGGGGTGTACAGCAGCTTCACCGGCTGGCCGCCGAGGGCGCTGATGCCTTGGTTGATCAGGCCGTCAGACCCCAGCAGCAGGCTCCAGCCAAAGGCGCGTACCACCACCGAAATCAGCAGCGGGGTCAGCACCAGGATCAGGAAAATCGAGCGCCACGGCGCCCCCATGCGGCTAAGGACCATGGCTTCGGGGATGCCGATCAGCACACACAACAAGGTGACCAGGGCACTGATCCAGAAGGTGCGGAAGAAGATTTCGTAGTAATAGGTGTCGGTCACCAGGCTCAGGTAATGGCTGAAGGTGTACTGGCCGGCCTGGATACCACTGGTGTAGTCGAACCCGTTGAACGACAACAGCACGGTCAGCCCCAGCGGCACCACCAGCAAGGCCAGGAACAACAGCAGGGCCGGGCTGCTCAGGCCGTAGCCCCAGGTGTTGCTGCGCAGTTTTGCCGTACTCATGCGGCCACCTCGGCTGTGTTCAGCACCCGCAGCAGGGCATCGTTCCAGTCCAGGCCGACCTGGGTACCTTCGTCCAGCGGCGCGCTGCCATCGTTGGCGCGGACCACCGCCAGGTTGCCCAAGGCGGTATCGACGCGGTACAGCCACTGGCTGCCAAGGAAGTAACGGCAGCTGACGTGGCCTGCCAGCTTGCCGCTGCCGGCTGCACCCAGGCTGATCTTTTCCGGGCGCAGGCTGAGGGTCAGCGGGCCCTGGGCGGCTGCCTGCGGTAACCCGCCGGGGCCGGTGACGCCATGCAGGCGGTTGGCCTTGCCGACAAAGTCGGAAATGAACGGCGTGCCCGGGTGCTCGTAGAGGCGGTAAGGGTCATCGATCTGGGTGATGCGCCCGGCTTCCATCACCACTACCCGGTCGCTGATCGACAGGGCTTCGGCCTGGTCGTGGGTGACCATCAGGGTGGTGATGCCTACTTCGTTCTGGATACGGCAGATCTCGAACTGCATCTCTTCGCGCAGGTGTGCGTCCAGGTTTGACAGCGGCTCGTCCAGCAGCAGCACCGGCGGTTCGATCACCAGGGCGCGGGCCAGGGCTACACGCTGGCGTTGGCCGCCGGACAGTTCACGCGGGTAACGTTCGGCATGCTTGTCCAGGCGTACCAACGCTAACGCCTGGTCGACGCGCCGAGCGATCTCGGCGTTGGCCACCTTGCGCATGCGCAGGCCGAAGGCAACGTTGTCGCGCACGGTCATGTGCGGGAACAGCGCGTAGCTCTGGAACACCACGCCCAGGCCCCGGCTGGCTGGCTTTGCATGGGTGATGTCGCGGCCGTCGAGGACGATGCGGCCACTGGTGACCTCGACGAAGCCAGCGATCATCTGCAGGGTGGTGGTCTTGCCGCAGCCGGAAGGGCCGAGCAGGGAGACAAACTCGCCTTTTTCGATGGCCAGTGACGAACTGGCCACTGCCTCCGTAGCGCCATAGCGCTTGCAAAGCTTGTCGATCAACAGAAAGGTCATGGCTGTGCTCCATCGCAAACGGAACCGGGGTAACCCGGCAGTTTCAGGGTGGGCAGAGCGCCAGCGGCGAAAAGCAATGCTTTTAC
The DNA here is from genome assembly GCF_000498395.2 of Pseudomonas putida S13.1.2. NCBI lineage: Bacteria > Pseudomonadati > Pseudomonadota > Gammaproteobacteria > Pseudomonadales > Pseudomonadaceae > Pseudomonas > Pseudomonas putida. The sequence goes on along the minus strand of NZ_CP010979.1, from coordinate 2,466,450 downwards.
GGACGTTGGCGCTCGCTTCTGTGGCGGCGGCCGATGTTGTGATATCGCCCTATGGACCGGAGAGTAGGGCAATGATTAGGATGGCGACAAAGGGTAATTTCACTGAGTGACAGCTATTTTGAAATTATTCCACTCAATGAAATTCTCAGGGGTTTAACGAAAAATGGATTCCGATAAACGAAATGAACAAGTCAAGGGAGTCGGCGTCAGTTCGGTGTCCCGTTTGTTCGCCGTGCTGCGTGCATTGGCGGATTGCGATGGCCAGGGGGAGAAGGTCAGCCAGTTGGCCCAGCGGGTGGGCCTGGCGCAGCCCACCACCCACCGGCTGTTGCGTAGCCTGATCGAGGAAGGGATGGTAGACCAGTGCGCCACCAGCAAGCGCTATCGCCTGAGCCTGGATTTCTTCGCCCTGGCGGCCAAGGCCGGGCAGGTTGGCAACCTGCGCGATGTGGTGCGCCCCAGCCTGCTGCGGTTGTCGGCTTCGCTGGGCGATTCGCTGTTTCTGCTGGCGCGTTCGGGGTTTGATGCCGTGTGCCTGGACCGCAGCGAAGGGCCGTACCCGATCCGTACCTTTACCGGCGACATCGGCGGCCGCGTGGCTTTGGGTGTGGGGCAGGGCAGCCTGGCGATCCTGGCCTTCCTCCCCGAGGAGGAGCGTGACGAGGTGATCCGGTACAACCTGCCGCGGTTGAAAGACTTTCACCATTACGACGAAGTGTTGCTGCGTGCCGAAATCGACAACGTGCGCAACCTCGGCTACGCCGGGCGCAACACCGGAGTGCTCGACGGCATGGCTGGCCTGGCAGTGCCGATCCTGGACCGTAACGGCCATGCGGTGGCAGCGTTGAGCGTGGCGACCATCAGCGACCGCCTGGGGCCCAACCGCATGCCGACCGTGGTGGCATTGCTCAAGCGCGAGGCGGCGGCGATCGGCGAACGGGTCAACCCGTTCGACCCGGTGCTGCGCCGGCCTTCGCATGTGTTTGGCTGAAGTATCAGATTCAGGTAGGCGCGATCTCAGTGGGTGCAACTGCCTTGCACAACATCTAAAAGCTGGCGCGACCACTGTGGGAGCGGGCATGCCCGCGAACACCGGCGCAGCCGGTGCCATCCACCGCGTCGCCTGCTTCGCGGGCTCGCCCGCTCCCACATTGTCCGCGTCAGCTTCAGGTGAGCCTATTCAAAGGCTTCGGCCACGCCCTGGTCTTCACCCAGGAACCCACCACTCTGGTGCTGCCACAACCGGGCATAAGTACCATTCTTCGCCAGCAGTTCGGCGTGGGTACCTTGCTCGATGATGCGCCCCTCATCCATCACGATCAGGCGGTCCATGGCGGCAATCGTCGACAGCCGGTGGGCGATGGCGATGACGGTCTTGCCCTGCATCATTTCGTCCAGGCTTTCCTGAATGGCCACTTCCACTTCCGAGTCCAGCGCACTGGTGGCTTCGTCCAGCAGCAGGATCGGTGCATTCTTCAGCATGACCCGGGCAATGGCGATGCGCTGGCGCTGGCCGCCAGACAGCTTGATACCGCGCTCGCCCACCAGGGTGTCGTAACCGTTGTGGCCCTGGCGGTCGCTGAGCTGGCTGATGAAACCATCGGCCTGGGCATTGGCCGCAGCGGCGCGGATTTGTGCGTCGGTTGCGTCCGGGCGCCCATAGGCGATGTTGTCCCGAATCGAGCGGTGCAACAGCGAGGTATCCTGGGTGACCATGCCGATGGCGCTGCGCAGGCTGTCTTGCGTGACCTTGGCGACGTTCTGCCCATCGATGCGGATTTCGCCACTGTCCACGTCATAGAAACGCAGCAACAGGTTGATCAAGGTGGACTTGCCAGCGCCGGAGCGGCCGACCAGCCCGACCTTTTCGCCAGGGTGAATGTGCAGGCTCAAGTCGTTGAGCACCTGGCGCTCGCCGTTGTAGTTGAAGCTGACCTTGTCGAAGCTGACCGCGCCGCCACGGGTTACCAATTCGGTGGCACCCGGTGCATCCTGTACCTTGGGGCCGCGGGTGAGGGTGGCCATACCGTCCTGCACGGTGCCGATGTTCTCGAACAACGAGGTCATCTGCCACATGATCCAGTGCGACATGCCATTGATACGCAGGGCCATGGCGGTAATGGCCGCGACCGCCCCGGTGCCAACCTGGCCTTGGTGCCACAGCCACAACGCATAGCCGCCTGCACCAAAGATCAAGCCCACCACCAGTGCCTGGTTGACGATCTCGAACTGGCTCACCAGCCGCATCTGGCGAAAGCCGGTTTGCTTGAAGTCCTCCATGGCCGCGCGGGCGAAGTGCGCTTCGCGTTTGGAGTGCGAAAACAGCTTTACCGTGGTGATGTTGGTGTAGGCGTCGGAGATTCGCCCGGTCATCGACGACCGGGCGTTGGCCTGTTCTTGCCCAACCTTGCCCAGGCGGGGCACGAAATACAGCATGGCCAACCCGAACAGCACGAGCCAGGCAATGAACGGCAGCATCAGCTTCAGCGCAAAGCCGCCGGCCAGGGCGATGATTGCAATAAAGTACACGCCGATGCCGGGCAGGATTTCGATGAGCGTGAACAAGACCTCGCGCACCGCCAGCGCTGTTTGCATCACCTTGGTGGTAACCCGGCCAGAGAATTCGTCGGAGAAGAACGACAGGCTCTGGCGCAGCATCAGGCGATGGAAGTCCCAGCGCAGGCGCAAAGGCAGATTGATTGCCAACACTTGATGCTGCACCAGGGTGCGCAGCGCCACCAGCCCGATGCTGGTCACCAGAACGATGCCAATCCCCCACAGCACGTGGCTTTCCTGTGTACTTGCGGCGCCACCGGCCTGCCAGGCCGAGAGCAGGTCGACCACCTGGCCGAGAAAGGCAAACAGCCAGGCTTCGTAAATCGACACCCCGGCACTGAGCAGCGCCAAGGCAAGAATGTAGCCGCGGGCGCCTCGGGTGCAGGCCCACATGAAGCGCAGCAGGCCAACTGGTGGCGGCGGTACTTCGTCAGGGGGGAAGGGGTCTAGCCAGCGTTCAAAAATGCGAAGCATGCGTGTCTCCGGAAATCAGCATCTGCCTGACCGGTAACCTTACCGCACATCAGGACATTCGCCTGTAGGAACGCGCCCGTGGCGCAGCGTTCGACATGCCTTTGCAATTCATTACATTTGGTGTTGACATTATTTTGCCTTACTGCTGTAGAATTGACGCACTTAAAGGGTGCATGGGTGTTCTTGCCGTTTTTTTGACGATGGTCAAGGGCGTCGACGACACATGTGCATATCTATCTTTGAATCCCGTTTAGATTTTTGACTTAGAGCCACTGTTTTGACGAATGGAATGCCGCTCTTGGCGATTTCCGGCCTAGGCGCCGAAAGCAGCTGCCTTCATGAACAAGGACTGTACTGGATAGCCTGTGACGCCACGGAAGACGCCACTTTGCTATGCCGCCAAGTGATCGAAGGCATGCCCGATGACGTGCGGGCAGCCTTGATCACCGATGCCCAAGCCATGGGTGATGTGCTAGGTGCGCTCGATGCGGCGCAGGGCCCGGCCGAACTCGCACTTTACGAAAACAGCCCGCAAGCCACCCTGCACCTGATTGATGACTTGCCACGCATCGACGCGCCAGGGCGTGTGCTGTTGCTGCTGGCGCCACTCGAGGCCTGGGCGGGCGATGACATCGCCCGCTGGTGCAGTACCCTGCGCCCGGCGTTGTTGGCCGAGTCTGCGCTATTGCTGGTCATCAGCAGTGGGCAGGGTGCCGGGCGGGTGGAGCGGCTGCGTGCGTTCAATCAGAGCGTTGACGGGCTGGCCCAGGTATACCGTGGCAAAGGCGGGGTGCGCTACCTTCAGTATTTCTGGAGCAACCCGCTCGGCAAGGCCGGGACCCGGGACCTGGAACTGGCGCGCCTTGAGGCCGGGTTTGCCGTTACCGCAGCGCCGCAGGTGCCATCCGACACCGGTGGTGATGAGCTGCTGTGCCTGGCCCAGCGCACGGTGCTGGAAGGCGCGCCTGCCTTCTCCGAGCACTGGCAGGTCTGCGAAAATCTTGACGAACTGAGCGTTAAAGCCAGCCGTGCGGTGTCTGCCACGGTAATCTTTGCCATGGATAGCGGGCAGCGCCTGGACAGCCTGGCACGCCAGCTGCACCGCCTGCGCCAGTTGCGTGGCAATGCCTTGAAGCTGGTGGTGCGCGAGATGGCGCCCACCTTGCGTTACCAGGACGAGCAACTGCTGCTGGCCTGTGGTGCCACCCAGATCGTGCCGTTCGGTGCCAGCCTGTCGCGCTTCCTGACCATGGTCGAGAGCATCCAGGGCTACGTATGGCGCCGGCATCTGCCAGGCAATTTCGATGCCTTGCTCGCACGTTTGCGGCCATTGGCCATTTGCGGGCTGGTAGCGCCCCGGGCATTTGCCGAAGCCGTGCAGACCATGTGGCACGGTGTGCGCAACGGCGAAATCGTCCACCAGTTGCTGGTATTGCGCCCGGCGCCCGGCCTGACCCCGCTGCAGGCCTGCTCGCGCACGGTGTTCCGCCGCGATGGTGACATCGCCTGTGTAGTGGACGATGTCCTGTTCCTGTTCTTGTTCGCCTGCCGCTCCGAAGGCGTCGAGCAAGCGCTTGACCACATCTTCCAGTTGTCATGGAAAGAGCTGTTCATCAGCCAGGAGGTGCTCGCGGGGGTCGACAGCCTGGCCACCCCGGCCTTCCTCGATGAAATCGCACCCCGGCCACCCCGGCTGGATGCATTGGCGCAACAGCCTGCACGACCAAGGTCGGCCTTGGCACCACGCCGTGTCGCCCTGGGCAAGCGGGGCACAGCATGAACTTCGTGCAACTCCAGCAAGTCATCGCCATCACCGCACTGGTTACGTTTGCCCTGGCCCTGCTGGTGCACCGCCTGCGTGTTGCATTACGCGGCTGGTTGCGCCGCCGCCTTCCACCCCGTTACCTGAAACCGCTGGGCGTACGCCACCGCGCTGCACGCCAGGAACCCCGTAATGACTAACAACACCGCCTCCCTCCCGGTACTGGCCCGCTGGCCTGGACTGGGAGGGTGGAACCTCTATTTCCTGGCAAAATTCCTGCTGGTCGCCTTTGGCATGCTGGACTTCCAGGCGCTGCCCAACCTGTTGTTCGCCGCTTTCCTGCTGTTGCCTTTGCCGGGTAGATGGCTGCGCATCGCGCGGCAGCTGGTAGCGGTGCCGATGGGTGTCGCGTTGTTCTATCAGGACACCTGGTTCCCTCCGTTCAGCCGCTTGCTGGCACAGCCGGGTGTGCTCGACTTTTCATGGGACTACCTGCTCGAACTGCTGGGCCGCTTCATCAACTGGAACCTGCTGGGTGCGTTGGCGCTGTTACTGGTGGGGTACCTGTACTTGCGCCATTGGCTGCGCCTTAGCACCTTGAGCCTGCTGGGGCTGACATGGCTGGCCGTCGGCGGCCTGCCTTCACTGGCAGTCAATGCCGGCCAGCCTTCTGGCAATGTGGTTGCCAGCCCCGGCAAGCCCGCGCAGGCCGCTGCGCTTGCCGACAATGCCACGCTCGACAGCTGGCTCGAACGGTTCTTCGCCAGTGAGCGGGAGCGGGTGACGGCATTCCCTGCCATCAATGCTGATGAGCAACCCTTCGATCTGCTGGTCATCAACATCTGCTCGCTGGCCTGGGATGATCTGTCTGCTGCGGGGCTGCGAGATAACCCCCTGCTTTCGCGCCTGGACGTGATCTTCGACCAGTTCAACTCGGCCACCTCCTACAGCGGGCCGGCGGCCATCCGGGTGCTGCGTGCCAGCTGCGGGCAGTCGTCCCACGCGGGCCTCTACCAGAGCGCCCCGGAGCAGTGCCTGTTGTTCCAGAACCTGGCCAAGCTCGGCTTCCAGAGCAATACCTTGCTGAACCACAGCGGCCACTTCGACAATTTCATCGGCGATATCACCCAGCAACACATGCCGCAGCCCGGCTTGCGCAATACCGACTTCCCGCGCGCGCTGGTCGGCTTCGACGGCTCGCCGATTGCCAGCGACCTGGACGTGTTGCGACGCTGGTGGGGGCAGCGCAGTGGCAGCGCCGCCGAGCATGTGTCGCTGTTCTACAACAGCATCAGCCTGCACGATGGCAACCGTATCGTTACTGCCGACGGTGGTACCCGCGTGGCCGATTACGCCACCCGCGCCACCCGCTTGTTCGGCGAGCTGGGCACCTTCCTCGACGAGCTGGAGCGCAGTGGCCGCCGCGTCGTCGTGGCCATCGTCCCGGAGCATGGTGCTGCGCTGCACGGTGACCGCATGCAGCTTTCCGGCATGCGCGAAATCCCTACGCCGTCGATCACCCATGTGCCGGTCGGCCTCAAGTTCATCGGCATGGGGCAGCCTGCCCGCAGCGAGCCGCTGCGGGTCTCGGCACCGACCAGCTACCTGGCACTGTCCGAGCTTGTGTCACGCGTGTACGCCGGCCTGGGCCAGCAGCAGCCGCTGGATGTGCCAGGCCTGCTGACCGACCTGCCGACCACCGAACAGGTTGCGCAAACCTCCGGGGCAGAGGTTGTGAACTATCAGGGACGCGCCTACATGCGTCTGCAAGGCCAGGCCGACTGGCAGCCCATCCCCGAGGAGCGCCCATGAACACTGGGAAAGCAGACCCTGCCGACCGCAGCGACGATATCGCCCAGTTGCGCCAGCACCTGGCCATGCCAGACCTGAACTACCAGGACATTTCCATGCTGGTGGGGGTTCAGCAGGCGTTGCAGCGCTGGCCGTTGCTGGGTGAAAGCTGCCGGGCGAGCACCCAAGGTACGTTGAACGCGGCCGCAGCGCAGCGCGAGGGAGTAACGTCATGACCAGCCTGGCCTTGCACGGCGTGCGCGGTGGCCTGGGGCGCAGTGCTTTGCTGGCCGCGCTGGGCTATGCGTTGCAAGGCGTGGGCGAGCGGGTGCTGCTGATCGACCTGTGCCCAAGCAACTTGCTCGGGCTGCATTTCAACCTGCCCCTGGATACGCAAGAAGGTTGGGCGCTGGCCGAGCGGCAAGGGCGGCCGTTTGACGATGCCGTGTATGAAGTGCTTCCTGGCCTGTGCCTGATGCCGTTCGGCAACCTGCCAGGCGGCGTGCCGCACCCTGTCCCCGACGCGCAGGCCTGGCGCAGCCGCCAGGCCGAGCTGGCCGGGCATTTCGACTGGGTGTTGTTCGACCTGCCGCAACGGCCGGCTGATACCTTTGGCCGCTGCATCGAAACCGATGTGCGAGTACTGGTGGCCGAGGCTGAAATGGCCAGCCACCTGTTGCTCGGCCGCGAGCCGCTGGAGCGTTACGACATGCTGCTGGTCAACCGTTACGACCCGGCCAGCCGTTTGCAAAGCGACTTGTTGATGGTATGGCGTGACCTGTTCCGTGATCGCTTGCCGATCCAGGTGGTACACCGCGACGAGGCGTTCCTCGAAGCGCTGGCGTGCAAGGCGCCGCTCGGCCATTACGCGCCGCAGAGCCTGGCCTGCCGGGATGTGCAGAGCCTGGCGGTGCGCTGCCTGGCGAGGCGCCAGCCGTGACCTTGAGCCCCCTGTCGGCCTACACCTGGTTCAGTGCGCGCGGTGCGCGCCTGCCGGTAGCCTGGCTGTTTACCCTCGGCGTATGGCTGGCCTTCCTGTTCCTGCGCCTGGAGTCTCCCGCGTGGCAGGCGCTGTTGACCGAGCGCCAGCGCCTGTACCCGCAACTGGCGGGCAAGCGCCCGAGCCTGGGCGACCCGGTCCGCCTGTTGATCCAGAGCCTGTGGCTGTTGCTGAGGCAGCAACCGGCCCCACGCCGACCGGGCCGCGCACGGCGTGCCTGGGGCAACGTACGCGAGCAGTTGCGTAACGCGCGACAGGTTGCGGGCCATTACCGCAGCCTGCTGATCGGCACGCTGCAGCAATTACCTGCCCGCTACCGTGGCAGTGCCTTCAGGCATGCAGCCTCGGCACGCTTGCGCGGCTTGAGCGTGTTCGCCCGGCGGGCGTTCTACAGCGTGCTGACACTGTGTGCAACTGGCCTGGCGCTGCTGTGCGTGACGGAGCCGTTCGGCTACCTGGCACAGCTGATGTTCATCGGCCTGCTGCTGGGCATCGCCATGCTGGTGCGGCACATGCCAGGGCGTTTCCCGACACTGATGCTGATCGTGCTGTCGACCATCATTTCCTGCCGTTACCTGTGGTGGCGCTACACCGCAACCCTTAACTGGAACGACACCACCGACCTGGTGTGCGGCGTGATCCTGCTGGCGGCGGAAACCTATTCGTGGTTCGTGCTGATCCTGGGTTATATCCAGACCAGCTGGCCGTTGCAGCGCAAGCCGGCGAGCCTGCCTGCCAACCCGCAGCACTGGCCGACAGTCGACCTGATGATCCCCACCTACAACGAAGACTTGTCGGTGGTGCGCACCACAGTACTGGCTGCCTTGGGCCTGGACTGGCCACGCGAGCGCCTGCGCATCCATATTCTGGACGACGGCCGCCGCGACGCGTTCCGCGCGTTCGCCGACGAGGTTGGGGTGGGCTACATCGTGCGGCCGGACAGCAAGCACGCCAAAGCCGGCAACCTCAACCATGCGCTGGGTGTGACCGACAGCGAGCTGATCGCCATTTTCGACTGCGACCATGTGCCGGTGCGCTCCTTCCTGCAAATGACGGTGGGTTGGTTTCTCAAGGATCCGAAGCTGGCACTGGTGCAGACGCCGCATCATTTCTTCTCGCCCGACCCCTTCGAGCGCAACCTGGGATCGTTCCGGCGCCGCCCCAATGAAGGGGAGCTGTTCTACGGCCTTATCCAGGACGGCAACGACATGTGGAACGCGGCGTTCTTCTGCGGCTCCTGCGCGGTGCTGCGCCGCACCGCGCTGCACAGCATTGGCGGTTTTGCCGTGGAGACCGTGACCGAAGATGCTCACACCGCCTTGCGCATGCACCGCCAGGGTTGGTCATCGGCGTACTTGAGCATCCCGCAGGCGGCCGGGCTCGCTACCGAGAGCCTGTCGGCGCACATCGGCCAGCGCATTCGCTGGGCGCGCGGCATGGTGCAGATCTTCCGCACCGACAACCCCCTGTTCGGGCGAGGGCTGAGCCTGTTCCAGCGGGTGTGTTATGCCAATGCGATGCTGCACTTCCTGGCCGGCTTGCCGCGGCTGGTATTCCTGACCGCACCGCTGGCGTTCCTGTTGCTGCATGCCTACATCATCTATGCACCGGCGCTGATGATCCTGCTGTACGTGTTGCCGCACATGATCCACGCCAGCCTGACCAACTCGCGCATGCAGGGCAAGTACCGGCAAACCTTCTGGGGCGAGGTATACGAGACCGTGCTGGCCTGGTACATCGCCCGCCCAACCACGGTCGCGCTGTTCGCGCCTAAAAAGGGCAAGTTCAACGTCACCGCCAAGGGCGGCCTGATGGAGCAGGAGCAGTTTGACTGGCATATCGCCCAGCCGTACCTATGGCTTGCGGCACTCAACGTCGCTGGCCTGGGCTTTGCCGTGTGGCGCCTGTTCAACGGCCCGGCGGCAGAAATCGGCACGGTGATCGTCAGTTCGCTGTGGGTGATCTACAACCTGCTGATCATCGGCGCCGCCGTTGCCGTGGCCGCCGAAGTGCGCCAGGTGCGCCGCGCCCACCGGGTGCAGATGCGCTTGCCGGCGGGGTTGGTGCTGGCCAGCGGTCATGCCTACCCGTGCACCCTGGTTGACTACTCCGATGGCGGTGTTGGCCTGCAGCTGCACGACGGCCTTGCACTGAACCCGGGGGAGCAGGTGCGCCTGCTGCTCAACCGCGGCGAGCGCGAGTTCGCCTTCCAGGCCTGTGTCACCCGTACCGTCGGGCAGCACGTGGGCCTGGTGTTCCACGCACTCAGCCCGCAGCAGCGCATCGACCTGGTGCATTGCACCTTTGCCCGCGCCGATGCCTGGCTTGGCTGGAACGAGCAGCACGAGGTCGAGCGCCCGCTGCGCAGCCTGGTCGATGTGCTGAAGCTGGGCGGTGTCGGTTACCTGCGCCTGCTCGAGCACCTGCCGCCGTGGGTACACGCGTGGCTGCGCCCACTGCGCGCGCTGGCACGTTGGCTGGCCAGCTACCGGCCCCGCACACCGCAGCCTGTCCCTTTTTTGAACCCTGTTGATCGAGACGCATGATGACTGGTTATCCCGCGCGTACCTGGGGCCTGGCGATGGCGCTGTTTGTCGCCTTGTCGCAGAGTGCCGTTGCCGCCTCTGTAGCCCCGCTTGCCGAGCCAGCCGTACCCACGGTACCCAACTGGCCGGTGATGAAAACCTTCGAGCAGCTCGGGCATGCGTCCGACAGCCTGTTGCTGGGCGTGCGCAACAGTGAACACATCGAGTTCGGCGTGCGTCGCGACCGCTTGGCCACTGATGCCAGCCTGCAACTGGACTACACGCCTTCGCCGGCGCTGCTGCCGAACCTGTCGCACCTGCGCGTCTACCTCAACGATGAACTGATGGGCGTGGTGCCCGTGGAGAAGGACCAGCTTGGCCAGCGCGTGCGCCGCCAGTTGCCGCTTGACCCGAAGCTGCTCAGCGACTTCAACCGGGTACGCCTGGAGTTTGTCGGGCACTACACCGACATCTGCGAAGACCCGGCGCACAGCGGCCTGTGGCTGAACCTCAATCGCAAGAGCCAGGTGCAGCTGCACGAGCAGGCCTTGGCGCTGGACAACGACCTGGCGTATTTCCCGCTGCCGTTCTTCGATGCGCGGGATACGGGCAAGGTGGAATTGCCAGTGGTGTTCAGCGGCGTGCCTAGCCTGGGCGAGCAACGTGCGGCGGCGATCCTGGCGTCGTACTTTGGCAGCCAGGCCGGCTGGCGCAAGGCAACCTTCCCGGTGCTGTACAACCGCCTGCCGGCCCGGGCTGCAACGCCAAAGCCAAGTATCGTGTTTGCCACCAACGACCGCCGCCCGGCCTTCCTCGCCAACCTGCAGCAGTTCCCGCCGGTCGACGGCCCGGAGCTGCAGATGATCGACCACCCGGACGACCGCTGGAGCAAAGTGCTGCTGGTGCTGGGCCGCAACGACGATGATCTGGTCAAGGCCGCGTCGGCGCTGGCGGTTGGCAACAACCTGTTTCGCGGCGCCCGGGTGAAAGTGCAGCAGATGACCGCGTTGCAACCGCGTCAGCCCTACGATGCGCCCAACTGGACGCGCACCGACCGGCCGGTACGCTTTGCCGAGCTGCTGGACTACCCCGAGCAGCTGCAAGTCAGTGGCCTTCAGCCACGGCCGGTGACGCTGGAACTGAACCTGCCTCCCGACCTTTTTGTCTGGCGTAACCAGGGCATCCCGCTGCGTACCCTGTACCGCTACACGGCGCCTGCGGTGACCGACGAATCGCGCCTGAGCATCAGCGTCAACGACCAGTACATCACCAGCATGCCGCTGGTGGGCAATGACCGACGCAGCGGCACCCTCGAAGAAATGCGCCTGGCGGTGTTATCCGGCGACAGCACTGCGTTGACCGAAAAGTCACTGGTGCCGGCGTTGAAAATCGGCGACCGCAACCGCCTGCGCTTTGATTTCAGCTTTGCCAGCACCTTGGGCAGCGCCCAGCGCGACCGTTGCCAGACATCCCTGCCGGTGGATGTGCGGGCAGCGATCGACGACAACTCCACCATCGACCTGTCCGGTTATCACCACTACATCGCCATGCCCGACCTGCGTGCATTTGCCCGCAGCGGCTTCCCGTTCAGCCGCATGGCCGACCTTTCCGAAACCCTGGTCATCATGCCGGGCAAACCCACGGCGATGCAGGTCGGCACCTTGCTCGACACCATTGGCGGTGTAGCAGGGCAGGTCGGTTACCCGGCGCTGGGCCTGCAACTGGTGGATGACTGGAAGCAGGCCGCAGCGGCCGATGCCGACTTGCTGCTGATCGGCAGCCTGCCTGAAGCCCTGAGCGATGCGCCCAACCTTGGCCTGCTGCTCAGCGCCCAGCGTGACTGGTTGCTGCAAGGCCGCAGCGCAGGGCTGCCGGGCAGCCAGCGCTTCGACACCGGGGCGGTGGCTGCAAGCAGCCGCGTGGCGGTGAGCGCGCAGGCACCGATCGCGGCCATCACCGGTTTGAAATCGCCGTTCCACCCGCAACGCAGTGTCGTCGCCCTGTTGGCCAGCAGCGACAGCGATTATGGCTTGCTGCGCGATACGCTCGGCGATGTGGGCAAGCTTGATGCGGTGGCCGGTTCGGTAACGCTGGTGCGCAGCAGCGGCGTTACCAGCCAGTTTGTGGGCGAGCATTACTTCGTGGGTGCATTGCCGTGGTGGTTGCTGTTGTGGTTCCACTTGTCCGAGCACCCGGTGCTGCTGGCGGCGATCGCGGCCATTTGCGTGGTGCTGTTTGCCTTCCTGCTTTGGCGGGCACTGCGCTGGGCAGGCAAGCGCCGCCTGGGTGAGGCGGGGTGATCATGCGCCGATTGCTGGTGGGGCTGGTCACCTTCGGCCTGCCTTTCTTTGCCAATGCCGCGACGGCCTGTTCCTGGCCCGCCTGGGACCGCTTCAAGGCCGAGCTGGTGAGTGTGGACGGTCGGGTCATCGACCCGAGCGACGAGCGCCTGATCACCACCTCGGAAGGGCAGAGCTATGCGCTGTTCTTCGCCCTGGTAGGCAATGACCGGCGGGCCTTCGCGCAATTGCTGCGCTGGACCACCAACAACCTGGCCGAGGGTGACCTGGCCCGGCATCTTCCCGCTTGGCTGTGGGGGCGTAACAGCCAGCAGCAGTGGCAGGTACTGGATACCAACAATGCCAGCGACGCCGACCTGTGGATTGCCTACAGCCTGCTGGAAGCGGGGCGGTTGTGGGACAAACCGGCCTACACGCAACTGGGCCAGCGCCTGCTGTGGCGCATCGCTGCGCAGACCGTACGCAAGCTGCCAGGCCTGGGGGTGATGCTGCTGCCGGGCGACTACGGCTTCGAGGATGCCCGTGGCACGCGGCTTAACCCCAGTTACCTGCCGTTGCAACTGTTCGACCGCTTCAGCCTGGTGGACCCGCTGTGGGGCGAACTGGCGGCTAATACGCGGCGCTTGTGGCTGGCATCGTCACCCAAAGGCTTCGCCCCGGACTGGCTACTGTGGACGCCGGCCGGTGAGCTGGCAGCGGACCCACAGCATGGCAGTGGCGGTGATTACGATGCCATCCGGCTCTACCTGTGGGTTGGCATGCTGGCCAAGGACGCGCCCCAGCGTGCCGAGCTGGTGGCCCGCTATGCCCCGATGGCAGCATTGACCACACGTGACGGGCTGCCGCCCGAGCACGTGGATACGCGCAGCGGTGCTGCCAGCGGCCATGGCCCGGCCGGTTTCTCTGCGGCCTTGCTGCCTTTGCTGGCGGCTTCTCCCGAGCACGTGGCTGGCCTGGCAGCGCAGCGGCAGCGTTTGCATCAGCAGCCGGTCGAGGCCAAGGCGTACTACAGCCAGGTGCTGGCGCTGTTTGGCCAGGGTTGGGATGAAGCCCGTTACCGTTTTGACTCGCACGGCCGCCTGTTGCCGGCCTGGAGTGCGCCATGCAGCGAATGATCGGCGTGCTGATGCTGGCGACGGTGGCTTGCCAGGCCGTCGCACAACCCAAGGACGCCGGGGAGCAGCGCCAATGGCTGCTGGACCAGGTGCGCCGGGGCGAGGCGCTGCACCGCGACGACCTGGTGCGTGATGCACTGGGCCGCCTGCAGCTGTTGGAGCCACGCAACCCGGATGTATTGCTGGCGGCCTTGAGCCTGGCATTGCGCGAAAAGAACATCACCGAGGCCGAACAGCTGAGTGCCAGGATCAATACCTTGGCACCCGGTAGCCTGCAAGCGCGCCAGGCCGCGCGCCTGCTCGCGTTGCAGCAGCCAGAGACTGCGCGGCGCTTGCAGCAGGCGCGCCTGCTGGCCGTTACCGGGCGCAATCAGGAGGCGCTGGCGGTTTATGAGCAGCTGTTCGCCGGCGAGCCGCCCAGCCTTGAGCTGGCCCTGGATTACTGGCGCGTGCGCGGCAACCTGCCAGGCCAGCGGCCCGAGGCGATCAGGCAGTTGCAACAGCTGGACCAGCAGTACCCCGGCAGTGCCGGGTTGCGCCAGACCCTGGCCGGCTGGCTGTTCGCCGAAAAGCGTGACCGCGAAGCACTGGCACTGCTCGATCAGCTGGCGCGCGACCCCGGCGCCCGGGATGCTGCCGCCCAGCGGGAGTTCGACTACCTGTCCGGGCAAGCGGTGAGCAGCACCAGCGCAGCGGCCTGGCAAGCCTTCCTCAAACGCTACCCGGCTTCGCCGCTGCTGGCACAGGCCAGCGCCAACCTGCAACAGCAGCGCACGCTGTTGGCCGACCCGTCCTGGCAGGCGGGCCAGCGCGGCAAGGCGTTGCTCGACAAGGGCCGAAATGCCGAAGCCGAAGTGCAGCTGCGACGGGCGCTGCGCCGGTACCCGGACGATGCCAGCCTGCACGGCGCCCTGGGTTATGCACTGATGCGTCAGGGCCGCTACGAAAACGCCAACACAGCGTTCCGGACGGCGAGTGCCAAGGAACAGGACACCTACTGGATCAGCCAATGGAAGGACCTGGAGTCGTCCAGCCAGTATTGGGCGCAACTTCACAACGCTGAGCGCGCCCTGCAGGCCAACAACCTGCGAGGCGCCCGCGCACTGTACTTGCAGGCGCGCCAGCAACGCCCGAAAGATGAGTACGCCTTGCTCGGCCTGGCCGATGTTTCGCTGGCTGAAGGCGATGCGATTGCCGCCGAGCGGCAGTTCCTGCAAGTGAGGCGCATGGCACCGGATAATGAAAGCGCCGTGCGTGGCCTGATGCGTGTGTACCAGGCGCAATCGCCCGCCAAGGCGCAGGCGTACCTGGACAGCTTGCCGCCACGCCAGCAGGTGCAATTCGCCAGTCTGCGCCGCAGCCTGGAACTTGCACGCCTGCGTCAGCAGGGTGACCAGGCGCTGCAACGCGAAGACTGGGCAGCGGCCAGCCAGGTGTTGGCCCAGGCCACTGCCTTGGCCCCCGATGAACCTTGGCTGGTGTATCAATTGGCCAATAGCTTGCGTCACCAGGGCCGCACCGCCGAGGCCGACGCGGCATTCGCCAAACTGGTCCAGCACCAGCCACACGACCCGGCAACCCGCTATGCCCACGGCCTGTTTCTTGAGTCCAGCGACCGTGATGCCTTGGCCCTGGACAGCCTGGGCGCAGTGCCGCAGGCAACCTGGAGCGCTGACATGCGTGCCCTGCAGCAGCGCATTCAGCGCCGCGTGACCCTGGCCTCGGCGCAGCAGCTCCAGGCGCAAGGCCGCGTTACCGAGGCGACAGCCTTGCTTGAAGCCGGCCTGGCACGTGGCGAAGGCGGCCCCGACGACTTGATGCTGTTGGCCGACTGGGCGGCAGCGCGCGGTGAGCCTGACAAGGCGCGTGGTTATTACCAGCGTGTGCTGGCCGTACAGCCAGGGCGACCGGAAGCGCGCCTTGGCGTGATCGAAAGCGCGCTGGCAGAAGGCAACCTGGCAAAGGCTCGGCACATGTTGACTGTGCAAGTGCCACAGTTGGCCGACGATGACAGCAATGCCCAGCGGCGCCTGGCGGCTGTCTGGGCTGCCTTGGGCGAACACGACCAGGCGGCCAGGCTGCTCGACCGGATTGCATCGCAGCAGCCCCGGCCTGATCCGTTGTTGCGCCGTGACGCCGCCCGCCTGGTGGCGAAGGACGACCCGCAACGGGCGCTGGACCTCTACGCCGCAGCGATGGCCGATGCGCAGTTGCTGGACCGTGCTGCCGCCTCGCCGCGGGATGACCGTGCCCTGACGCTGGCCAGCCGCGAGCAAGAGGCTGACGACTGGCTGGCACGCAGCCTGCGCAGCGACGTCGATGCACTGTATCGCCAGCGCAATACCCATGTGACGCTGATGCACGACTACGGTTGGCGCCAGGACGACGGGACGCCAGGCACCTCCGAGCTCAGCACCCAGTCGACCCTGTTGCATGTCGATACCCCTTGGCAGGACGGCACTGCCTTTGCCCGCGTGGAGCGCATTGGCATGGATGCAGGGTCGTTCGAGCAGAACGACCAGGGGCGCTACACCCCCGATTTCGGTAGCTGCCAATTTGTCGGCCAGACCGCTGACGGAAAATCGCTGCCCGCGTGCACGGGGGGCTCGCAGACCGCTGACGGCAGTGTACTGGCACTGGGTTGGCAGGGCGGCCGTTGGGCGGTCGACCTGGGCACCACCCAGGGCTATGCGGTCAATAACTGGCTAGGTGGCGCAACGCTCAGCGGAGACCTCGGCCAAGTTGGCTGGTCGCTGACTGCATCGCGGCGGCCCATGAGCAACTCGCTGTTGTCGTTTGCCGGCGCACGCGACCGCCCGACAGGCGTGCGTTGGGGCGGTGTCACAGCCAATGGCGGCACGCTTGGCCTGAGCTGGGACCAAGGGGGCGACAACGGTGTCTGGGCCAGCCTGGGGCATCACTGGTTGTATGGCGAAAACGTTGCCGACAACCAGCGCACTCGGGCCATGGCCGGCTATTACCACCGAGTGGTGGAAAGGGCCGACGAGCGTGTGCGTGTTGGCCTGACGCTGATGCACTGGCGCCATGACAAGGACCTGGGCGGCTACAGCCTGGGGCAGGGCGGCTACTACAGCCCACAGCGTTACACGTCGGTAGGCGTGCCGGTCAGTTACGCCTGGCGCAACTACGACTGGTCGCTGTTGCTGGAGGGTTCGGTCAGTTGGTCCCAGGCCCACAGTGGCAGCAGCCGGTTGTACCCGGACGCCCACGTCAATCGCAGGGTGCTGGCGCAATATGGCGTTGACTCCAACATTGATGCCATGAGCGAAGCCAGCGACAGCAGCGGGCTGGGCTACCGCCTGCGCGGCCTGTTCGAACGGCGCCTGAGTGATCGGTGGGTACTGGGCGGCGGCTTCGACTGGCAGCACAGCGATGACTACGCGCCTAGCCATGCCATGCTCTACCTGCGCTACCTGTTCGAGCCGTGGCGGGGCAACCTGGCCTTGCCGGTAACGCCGCTGGAGCCTTACAGCGAGTGGCGTTGACGGCAATACCTGCTTGCACGCTGCTACACGGGCCGATGCAGACCAAGGGTTGACACCGGCCACGCCGCCCCACCATTATCCAGCCATACCTACGCAACGGGTTTACCAGCATGTCCATGTCCAACCACGCCATTTCCGCTTCGGGCTTCATTGCCCAGGCAGAGGCGTGCGTTGCCGTTGCCAAGAAATCCAAGAAACAGCCGCTCATCTGACCGAGGCGCGCTGTCTCGTCAGGTGGGCTGACGAGACAGAAGGCGCCAGGTATCCCTGCCAGACCACTTCGACTCCTCACCCGCTGACGCTGACTTTCGGTCAACATCAGGAGTTTTTGCATGTCGAATTTCCGTGGTATCTGGATCGCCCTCGTCACACCCATGCGCGCCAATGAAGTGGACTTCGCCGCACTGGAAAAGCTGGTGAAGAAGCTGCTCGAAGACGGCGTAGCCGGTTTTGTGGTGTGCGGTACCACGGGCGAAGCGGCAGCACTGTCCAAGGCCGAGCAACTGGCTGTGCTGGATGCCGTGCTGGCCTGGGCGGCGCCAGGCCAGGTGGTGATGGGCCTGTCGGGTTACAACCTGCGTGAGTTGCTGGCCTTCCAGGCCGAAATCCAGCGGCGTGACATTGCGGGGCTTCTGGTACCGGCACCTTGCTACATCCGCCCTTCGCAGGCCGGCATAGAGGCCTTCTTCAACACCGTAGCGGATGCCGCCAGCGTGCCGTTGATCGTATACGACATCCCTTACCGCACCGGCGTGCGCATCGAGCGCGAAACCTTGCGCCGGATCGTGCGCCACCCCCGTATCGCGGCAGTCAAGGACTGCAGCGGCGACAGCGAAACCACCATGGCCTTGATCCAGGACGGTCATGCCCAAGTGCTGGCCGGTGAAGACCTGCAGATATTCAACAACCTGTGCCTGGGCGGTGCAGGGGCCATTTCGGCTTCGGCCCATGTGCATACGCACCTTTACGTGCGGATGCTACGGCAGGTGGATAGCGGCGACTGGGCGGCTGCGCGTGGCACGTTCTACCAGTTGCTGCCCTGGATCAGGATGGCCTTTGCCGAGCCCAACCCGGCCGTGGTCAAGGCGGCATTGCAGTTCCAGGGCTTGATGACCGACGAGCTGCGCGAGCCGATGCAGCCTTGCTCTCAAACGACCAGAGACAAACTGCTGGCTGTGCTGGCGCTACCCGATGCCCTGTAGGCGATGGCCCAGCCTTTGGCTCCCACGAAAAAGCCAGGCATCAGCCTGATACCCGTCAGTTAAGCAATTGGGGCCGCGTTGCGGCCCTTCGCGGGCTCGCCCGCTCCCACAGGTTGTGCGCTCGGTGCGCAATTACGCTCGGTGGGAGCGGGCAAGCCCGCGAGGGGCTGCAAAGCAGCCCCAATAATGCTGGGCAGTTTTTACTATCAGAAGTCTTTGCTTACTGCCGTTTGTGGGTGGGCTTGTTGCTGCTGTTGTTTGGCCTGTACCTGGGCGATCTGCTGTTTCTGCTCGGCCGCGTCATTGCCCCACAGGCGAGCTTGCTCTGCCAGGAAGTTCTGCTTGAACTGTTCAGCCCGTTGGGATCCGTCTTCAGCATGCACGGCGGTTTTCTCGATGCTCAGGCTGCAGAAAACCTTGGCAGGCGGCGCTTGTTCATGTTTGTTGCCATTGCCGTATGGGCCGGGTTTGGCTATTGGGATTATTACCACTACATCCGCCATGGGCAGGCGCTTTCGCGCATGGACTTCTACTGGATCCTGATATGGTGGCTGGCGGGCACCTTGGCGGGTGTCGCAGCGGCCTGGGTATCATTCACCGCGCGCTTTGACAACGAACGTTGGGTGAACAGAACCGTGGTGATTGCGGTGTGCTTCGCCCAGACATGCCTGGTGGCGATGACGCAAATCGTCCCTGCGCGAACTTTCGCGTCCACCGCGAGAAACAGAAAGCGGACGATGCCCTGAACGCGCTGTTGACCGAGCTAGACTCGCTGCACCAGCCGTTGGCGCAAGCCAAGGGCCTACGCCTGAAGTTGCTGCAGCGACGGCAGGATGCCGTGCTCAATTCAGACCGGGCGATTTTCAAGTGTGTGCTGGGCAACCTGATCTCGAACTACGGCTGTAGTGGGTTAGGTGAGTCGGGGCCAAGGCCACCGCCGTTGCACTCAACTTCTGTCGAGGACCTGGCCTTGCTCCGCAGGTTTCAGCCGAACCCCTTCCCACCTACTGATAACCAGTGGAGCGATTGCATTGCCGAGAACGTTCAGCGTGGTGGTACCGCTTTCAATCACTCGGAAGATACCTGCTACCAGTGCAACGGCTTCCAGAGGCAGCCCAGCCGATGCCAGGGTGGCCGAGAGGATAATGATTGCAAAGCCAGGCACACCGGCAGCACCCTTGGAGGTCAGCACCATCGTCACGACCAGTAGAATCTGCTGCGAGAGCGAAAGGTCTATGCCGTAAAGCTGCGCGATGAAGATGGTTGCCACGCCCAGGAAGATCGACGCGCCGTCAAGGTTGAAGGCATAGCCAACCGGCACGACGAAACTTACAATCCGCCGGGGCACCCCATAGCGCTCAAGTTTCTCCATCAGTTGCGGCATCACGGCCGCAGAGGCTGCGCTGGAACACGCCAGAATCAGTTCGTCCTTGAAGTAACGAATAAGCGTGAGCAGGTTTTCGCCGATCAGGTAGCAAATACCACCGAGTATCACGAAGGCGAACAGGAGGAGGGCGAGGTAAACAACGCCGATCAACTTCAGCAGGGGCAGAAGCGAGGCGAAACCGAAGGTAGCTACCGTAGCGCCGATCATCCCGAATACGCCAATCGGTGCGTACGCCATCACATAGCCAACCAGTTTGAACATTGCGTCTGAAGTGCCCTGCAGGGTGGCAATGACTGGCGCACTTTTCTCGCGAGGCAAGGCGTTCAAGGCCATGCCAAACAAGACGGCGAAAAAGAGTATGGAGAGGAGTTTGCCTTCGGACAGTGAAAGAAAAACGTTATCCGGGACGATATTTTGCAGGATGATCAGGGCACCTTTGGAAGGCTCGGCTTTCATCGCTGCATCGGCGTGTGCGATCCCTGCGATTACAGTGTCTGATCCAGGCTCCAGCAGGTTGCCGAGAATTAGCCCGACAATGATCGCCAGCGTAGTGATAGCGAAGAAATAAGCCAGCGACTTGGCCCCCATACGGCCGAACGACTTGTTGTCCCCACCGCCCGCGATACCCAGCACCATGCAGCAGAAGACAATAGGCACGACAATCATCTTCATCATTTTGATGAAGATATCGCCAAGGGGTTTCAGGACTTCACTGCTGACCCATTGCTGATGTTCTGGGTGGGTGTTGAGGTAGCCGCCGACAACGATGCCAAAGCACAAGCCGGCAATGATTTGCCACACCAGTGGAATTCTTTTCATGTCTCTAGCCTTTTTTATATAAGGAGTGCTGCGCGCAAGGCAGTAGCTAGATGCGTGAGCGAATAGCTCACGCGGGAGCACGTTGTTGAAACACTATTACTTGGCGAAAATTTGCCCCATGTCCTTGAAGGCTTTGAACTCCAGTGCATTGCCGCACGGGTCAAAGAGGAACATCGTGGCTTGTTCGCCCACCTGGCCCTTGAACCGGATATAGGGCTCGATGACGAACTGTGTACCCAGGGCCGTCAGGCGCTCGGCAAGCGTTTCCCATTGGTCCCATTGCAGAATCACGCCAAAGTGCGGCGCGGGGACGTTGTGTCCGTCCACCGGGTTGCTCAGGGCGTTTTCCTGATAGGACATCTTGGGGTGTTCATGAATCACCAGTTGGTGCCCGTAGAAGTTGAAGTCAACCCACTGGGCAGCAGAGCGGCCTTCTTCAAGATTGAATACCTCACCGTAAAACTTTCGAGCGGCAGCAATATCGTGAACGGGAATCGCAAGGTGGAAAGGGGACAGGCTCATCAGGCGCTCCTCAAGGTTTATCTTGTTGTTTCGACAGGGTGAGACGCCGGTGCGGCCTCTCGTTTTTTCGATCTGGGAGCGAGTTTAGAAGTAGCCAAGCAATAAAAAAATCAATATATTTTTCTTAAAAGCACAAAGGAAATTTGTTGATGATCCGCGAGCTGAAGACATTGGTCGTGGTAGCCCGTGAAGGCACATTCGCTGCGGCCGGGTTGAAGATCAACCTTACGCAGGCAGCGGTGAGCGCCCAGATGCAGAGGCTTGAGGGGGAGCTTGGCTTCGAGATATTCGAGCGTAAGGGGAGGAACGCTCAGCTGAATCGACGTGGTCAGCAGATACTGATCCAGGCGCAAGAAGTCATCAGGCTGTACAACGGCCTTGGGTCCAATGCACTGGGCGGCGTGCCGTCAGTTCAGGTGGATATCGGTGCGATTGCCTCCATACAGCGGTCACTCCTGCCGCAAGCATTGGCCCAATTTCACGGCGCGCAGGCCGAGTGCCGCACACGGATCATTCCGGGGGTTTCACTGCAGCTGCTCAATGCGGTGGATGCACGGGAGATCGACATCGCGCTGATCATCCGCCCGCCCTTCGAATTGCAGAGCGACCTGCAGTGGACGACGCTGGCCAGCGAACCCTACCGCCTTATTGTTCCTGCCGGCCTGCCAGTGGCTGACTGGAGCGACATCCTCTGCACTCAACCCTTCATTCGTTACGATCGCTCCTCATTCGGTGGTCGGCAGGTTGATCGCTTTTTGCGTCAATCCCATTTCAATACCCGCGACGTGTGCGAGCTGGACGAACTGGATGCAATCACCGAATTGGTCGCGAAGGGGGTAGGGGTGGCATTGGTACCGCAAACCCTCGAGCGCGATGCGTGGCCTGCTTCGGTTCGTGCCTATGATCTTGGCGAAAGGACTTTCCATCGCGACATTGGCTTGGTGCACCCTGCCAATGTGGCATTGAGCGAGCAGGTCACGCTACTGATCGACCTGATCGCTGAGGCCGCCCGCCGGTATCCGAAGACACCGGCAGCCAGCTAAATGCGCTGATCAGGGCGCGATGTGGGTGTGGTAGATCTTGCTGATCACCGTCCACTTACCCTCGACTTTCAGCAGGTTGAAAAAGTCGGTGAAGCAGAAACCGGAAATATCGTTGGTGTCGATACGCGCGCTGGCAGCGGTGCCAACGATATCGATATTGACGATCACGCCCACGGCCTCAGGGGAAGGGCGGAAAGGAGGGTTGTCGATGGTATCGAACAGGCCTTGGATCGGCCCGCCGACCAGCTTGGCGTTCGCATCAACACCAAAGATGGTCGCCTGCCCGCTGAAAGCCGGTTTCATGATGCTGCTATTGGCTTGCTTGCCGCCTTCGTTGTACTGGTTAAGCACGTCGACGATGGCTTTGTATTCCTGCACGTAGGTGGGTTTGTTCATGGTGTATTTTCCTGTTGTGGATACGCGGGGTTCAGTAATTGCCATTCGGCCAGTCGGTGTAGCCCTTGGCTCCGCCGCCGTAATAGCTCTCTTTGGGGGCGATGCTCAGCTCAGCGCCAAGGCGCAAGCGTTCAACCAGGTCGGGCTTGGAGATGAACAGGCGGCCGAAGGCCACTGCGTCAATCCGCTTCTGGGCGCGTCGCTCGATGGCCATCTCCAGGTCGTAATTGTTGTTGCCGATGTAGGGCCCTGCGAAAAGGCCGCTGAGGGCATCCATATCAACGCCTTCAGGGATATCGCGGCTGGTCGCCGTGGCGCCCTCCACGAAATGCAGGTAGGCCAGGCCGAGCTTGTTCAGTTCGGGTACCAGGTAGCCGAACAGGCCCATGACGTTGCTGTCGGGAGGGGTGTTGCCGGCATCCGGGGTCACGGGTGAAAGCCTGATGCCGACCCGGTCGCTTCCCCAGATCTCGATCACCGCGCGGGTGACTTCAAGGGTCAAGCGTGCGCGGTTTTCGATCGAACCACCGTATTGGTCGGTGCGCTGATTGGTGGAATCACGCAAGAACTGATCGAGCAGGTAGCTGTTGGCTGAGTGCACCTCCACCCCATCGAACCCTGCAAGCTTGGCGTTTTGCGCGGCAACGCGGTACTGCTCGATGATCCCGGGTATCTCGTCAGTTTCCAGCGCGCGCGGTGTGGACACAGGGACGAAACCGTCAACCGTGTAGGTATTGCCCTCGGCCCTGATAGCCGAGGGTGCTACCGGTGCCTGGCCGTCAGGCTGCAGTTCGACGCTTGAAAAGCGGCCGACATGCCACAGCTGCAGCACGATCTTGCCACCTTGGGCATGCACAGCTTCGGTGACCTTCTTCCAGCCCGCCGTCTGTTCGGCGCTCCAGATACCAGGCGTTGCAGCGTAGCCACGGCCTTGGGCGCTGATGTTGGTTGCCTCGGCGATGATCAGGCCAGCGCTGGCGCGCTGAGCGTAGTAGGTAGCATGCAGTTCATTGGGCACACCATCCTCGGCATAGCGGCTGCGCGTTACTGGCGCCATGACGATACGGTTGGTGAGTTCGATGGCACCCATGCAGGTGGGTTCGAACAGGTCGGTACGGTGGCTGTTGTCAGTCATGAGGGGTTCGATCAAGCAGAATTAAGTAGACCAGTCGTCTAGTTTTCGATTAAAAAAAAGCCGCTCAACCGAGCAGGCTTTTCGTCATGGCCAGAGCCGATTGGAAGGGTTGAGTAGAGCGGTTCACCTTTGCCATCAATGATGCGCCCAACCACAGTTGATACAGCGACTCGGCCAGTGCATGGCTGTCTTTGCTAACAATGCTGCCATCATTGATGCCGCGCTCGATGCTGTCAGTGATCAGCCTGATGATGCGCGAAGTGCCTTTATCAAGAACGTGACGCATCACTTCTGAAAGGTCGCAGACTTCAGCGCCAAGCTTGACCACCAGGCATTTGTTGTCCACGGCATCGTCATATTGGGTTTCGCTCCAATACTGGAAGTACTTCAGAAGACTTTGTGCACCATTGGCCTGCTGCTGGAGGATCGGCTCGATACGCGACAGGTATTCGTCGAAGTAGACGTCGAGCAATGCCTGGCCAAATTCTTCTTTGGACTTGAAGTAGTGATAGAACGACCCCTTCGGCACTCCGGCCGTGCTCAACACCTCGTTGAGACCGACGGCGGTGTATCCCCTGTGAGTCATTAATGCTCTGGCAACATCGAGGATGTGCTCACGCATTTCATTGGCTGGTTTCTTCATAGTGAGCGAAGGTTACCCTGAATTAGACCAGTCGTCTACGGTGGTCGACCGATGGCAGGCATTCATAAACGCCAAGCTCAGCAGCCCGCAATGCTCGGGGCTTCTCACACACGGACGCTCATCATAGGGGAGACAGAAGCTTTACATTCACCGCGTATGATAATAGGGTCTTAATCATACGAGATGTATGTATTTGGGGCCCAGCCGTATGCAGGCCCTTCGATAAGGAGAGTCGAGCATGTTCACAACCTACCGGGTGTTGTTCCAGGCAAGGGGGGCCAAGGGCTTCGTTCTGGCGGGCCTTCTGGCCCGTATTCCGCTGCCAATGACGGGTATCGGCATCATTACCCTGTTGTCGCAGATCCGCGGCAGTTACAGCCTGGCGGGTGCAGTGGCAGCCACCTTCGTGTTGACCTATGCCCTGCTGTCGCCTCAGGTCTCGCGTTTGGTCGACCGCTTCGGCCAGCGCCGGGTATTGCCGGCCGCCGCCGGGCTCAGCGTGCTGGGCATTCTCCTTCTGCTGGCTTGCAGCTATTGGCAGACGGCGGACTGGGCGTTATTCGCTGGCGCCGCTCTGGCCGGCTGCATGCCGAGCATGTCGGCCATGGTGCGTGCACGCTGGACTGCGATCTACCGCGGCAAGCCTCAGTTGCAGACAGCCTTTTCGCTAGAAACCGTACTCGATGAAGTTACCTTCATTGGCGGCCCGCCCATTTCGGTGGGGCTGAGCGTGGCGGTAGTGCCGCAAGCGGGACCACTGGCCGCCGCGGTGCTGCTGGCCATTGGTGTGTTCGCACTGGCCGTGCAGGTCGGCACTGAGCCGCCAGTCAAGCCCAACGCCGACATGGAGCAAGGTAGCGTATCGATCTTCTGCCTCGCCGACGTGCGCCTGCTGACCTTGCTGATGGTCGCGATGGGCGTGATCGTCGGTACTGTCGACATCGTCAGCGTGGCATTTGCCCAGCAGATGGGCATGCCGGCCGCAGCCAGCATCGTGCTGTCGTGCTATGCCATCGGCTCCTGCGTAGCGGGGCTGGTGTTCGGTGCCCTGAAACTCGATACGCCACTGCGCAAGCTGCTGCTACTGGGGGGGCTGGCGACCGCAGCGACCACCTTGCCGCTGCTGCTGGCAGGCAACATCTTTGGGCTGGCCGCAGCAGTCCTGGTCGCGGGCCTGTTCTTTGCGCCCACCATGATCGTGGCGATGTCGCTGGTAGAGCGCATTGTTCCGCACAACAAGTTGACTGAAGGCATGACCTGGTTGCTCGCTGGCCTCAACGTCGGGGTTGCCGGCGGGGCTGCGGCATCGGGGCAGGTTGTCGATGTGTTGGGTGTCAAGGCCGGATTCAACGTGGCACTGGGCGCCGGCGTGGCAGTGTTGCTGGTCGCTTTCTGGAGTTACTGCCGCCTGCGGGACCGGGCCGCCGATGGGATTCCCTTGCCTCCACCCTGCATCGAGTAAGGCGAAGAGGGCAGGAAGCAGGCGCTTGTCAGCGCGCGTCGAGATCAAGACAATGGCTACAGGTTGTATGACGGCACTCGCATACGCTCACCTCATGCCGCCTGAAGACAAGGAGTAGCTGGATGGTTCGCCGCACCCGCGCCGCAATGGAAGAAACCCGAGCCACGTTGCTGGAGACTGCACGCAAAGTATTCAGTGAACGCGGCTATGCGGACACCTCGATGGATGATCTGACGGCCCAGGCGGGCCTGACGCGGGGGGCGCTGTACCATCACTTTGGCGACAAGAAGGGGTTGCTGGCGGCAGTGGTCGCGCAGCTCGACGCGGAGATGGATGAGCGCCTGTGTGCTATTTCTGATTCAGCCAAGGATGGCTGGGACGGCTTTCGTCAGCGCTGCCATGCCTTTCTTGAAATGGCGCTGGAGCCTCAGATCCAGCGGATCGTGCTGCGTGACGCCAGGGCTGTGTTGGGTGGCGGCTCGCCGGAGGCACAGCAACATTGTGTAGAGTCGATGCGACAGTTGATACATCAATTGATAGTACAGGGCGTTGTCGTCGAAGCTGACGCTCAAGCGCTGGCCTCCTTGATATACGGCAGCTTGGCAGAAGCGGCTGCGTGGATCGCGGAGGCTGAAGACGGCGCTGCGCGCTTGGCGCAGGCAAGCATGGCGCTCGATCTGCTGTTGCGGGGAGTGCTTAAAAACCAAGTGGCGCAATGACCGCGTAACTGCGGCCCTTGGAAGAAGCAGAGCCTGAGCCTCAGCGCTGTCAGCTTTGGGGCGCCGGTAGCTGGCGGAGTAGATAAGCCGCTTTGAGAGCTAAGTTCTCAATGGAGTGCCGACCCGTTCAGCAAAGCGCCATCTACCGAAGGAACTTGCACACGCAGTGCAATCAGCAACGCGGCCAGCAGCATCAGCACGGCCGCCGCCATGAATACGCCTGCGCTGCCACCGAGGCTGAACATTGCCCCACCAGCAGCTGCGCCTGTGGCGATGGCCGACTGTACAGACGCTACCACCATGCCCCCGGCGCTTTCCGCCTGGTCAGGGACCGCGCTGGCGACCCAGTTCGACCACGCCACCGGCACACCCCCAAAGGCCAGGCCCCAGGCCGCCAGCAGTAAGGCCTGCCCTGGCACCGACGCCGGCAACAGGACCAGCGCCAGTGCCGCAACGCCCACCAGCGCGGGCATCAACACCAGGGTGGCCAACGGGTGACGAGTAAGCATCCACCCGGCCACCAATGTGCCGACAAAGTTCGCCACACCAAAACCCAGCAACATCAGCGACAGCCCCTGCGGGCCAATGCCGGTCGTACCTTCGAGGAATGGCCGAATATAGGTGAACATCGCGAAGTGGCCGCTGTGCACCAGCACACAACCGAACATCCCCATAGCAATGCCTGGACGCTGCAACACCTCAAGCACCGTGCGCAGGCGTGCCGGCCGACGCGGCGCAAGGCTCGGCAGCGTGAGTGCCTGGAAAGCCAGGGTCACCACACCCACCGCCGTCGCTGCAAAGAATGCGCTGCGCCAGCCATATAGCCCACCCAGATAACTGCCCAGCGGGACCGCAACCACCGTCCCGATGGCGATGCCACTGAAAATGATCGAGAGCGCTCTGGGTAACAAAGCCCCCGGCACCAAACGCATCGCCACCGCCGCCGCCATGCTCCAAAACCCGCCAAGCGCGATGCCCAGCAAGATACGCATCAACAACAGCACCGCGAAACTGGAGGCAACGGCAACCAACAGATTGGAAGCGATCATCAACGTGGAAAAACCCAGCAACACCCAGCGGCGATCGATACTGCGAGTCAGGCCTGGCACCAACAGGCCGGCGAACAGCGCCACCACGGCTGTCACCGTTACCGCTTGGCCAGCCAGCGCTTCGGATACCCCCAACTCGGTCGCCATCGGCGTCAACAGGCTGGCCGGAAGGTACTCAGCGGTCAGCAAGCCAAACACGCCCATGGCCAACGAGAATACGGCCATCCACGCGGGGGTTGCAGGTTCTGCATCCGGCTCGGCGCCGGGACGGCTGTCGGGTAGGGCATTGCATACAAGGTCAGTCATTGCACGGATCTCCCAATCTTCAATTGACCCGTAGTCTAGGCGCGAGAATTTGGATGATCTATGATCTAAAAACTCAATTTTTTGACCAAAACACCTGGATAATGCCGAAAGACCCATTTGCCCTCTCTTCCGACCTCATCAACGAGCTGTTGCGCGGCATGCGCCTGCGCGGTGTCGACTACCGGCGTATCCAAGCGGGCCCGGCCTTCGGCTTGGGCTTCGCTGCCAAACCCGGGCATGCCTGGTTCCACTTCCTGGCGGTCGGCAACGCGGTGCTGCGCATGGAAGACGGGACAACCTATGCGCTGTCCGCCGGTAACGCCGTCTTCATCTCCCATGGTGCGGCCCATCAATTGCTCTCGCATACGCACGTGCCCGTGCAGGAAATTGACCTTCTGGACGGCGAGCCTCTCGGCGACGCCGTCAGCGCGGTGAATACCGGGACCGATGCCAGCCCCATGCCGACCACGCTTTTTTTCAGTGCATGCATGGAGTTCGAATTAGGCAGCCTTCATGGCCTTGGCAAGCTGATGCCGGGCCTGATGCTGATTGATGCAGGCGGCCAGCGGTACCCCGGGCTGGTGCCTATTCTCACCACCATGGAGCGCGAAGTCAGCGCCGCACGCGTCGGTTTCGCCGGCATCCTCGCGCGATTGGCCGACGTGGTCGCCGCCATGGTCGTTCGAGGTTGGGTCGAGTGCGCCTGCGGTAACGCCGCCGGCCTGGTTGCGGCCCTGCGCGATCCGCGGCTGGCAGGTGCACTTTTGGCGCTGCATCAACAACCGGGCCGCGACTGGACCGTCGAGCAGTTGGCGGAGCAATGCAATACGTCCCGCTCGGTCTTTGCGGAGCGTTTTCAATTGACGATTGGCATGACCCCGCTGCGCTACGTCACCGAAGTGCGAATGCGGCTTGCCAGCCAGTGGTTGACGCTGGAAAGGTTGCCTATTGAAGAGGTCGCGCAGCGTTTGGGCTATACGTCTCAGGCGGCGTTCAGTCGGGCGTTCAAGCGTGTTACGGGTAAGACGCCTGGGTTGAGTCGGAGGTTGAGGCAGTCGGCAGCCATCTGAAGCTGAGTGCTATTAGTGGAAGGGCCATAATGGGCGGCTTTGGCATTATGCGCATGTTCCGGGCATCCGGGTTCACGTTGAATGTTGTATCTTGCCCAATGCCGCATTGACAGCCAGCCATCCCGCTACCGCCGCCTCTCCGGCCTCACCGAATGCCCGTTCAAGCAGCTTTACTTGTTCACGTCGCAGCATTTGTTCAAGTCGCGAGCCTTCTTTGGTCAGCTGAAGCAAACGCATCCGTTTGTCGGTATGCGATGCCACGCTGTCCACTAAGCCCATCTCTGCCAATTGCCGGAGCGGTATGTTCAGCGCCTGCTTGGTCACGCCGAGCAGAGCCAGCAGCTGCTTGACGCTGAGGTGCGGGTGCCGGGCTATGAAAAAAACGATCCTCTGATGCACACGGCCCAAGCCCCTGCGCTCAAGCATCTCGTCGGCCTTGGTGGTGAACGCCTGATAGCCAAAGAAAAACGCTTCCATGGCCTGCTGCTGTGCTTCCTGGTTTTTTAGGTCAATCATGTTGACTTATTCTCGACGAGCGTTCTACTTTAGGTAAAGGAGTTTGACCTATATTGTTCGCGCTTGGCCAGAGGTGATCCATGGCATTTTCTGAACGTGTTTCGCGCCTTAAAAGCTCTTTGATTCGTGAAATTCTGGCCGCCGCGCAGCGCCCAGGGATGATGTCTTTTGCAGGGGGCCTGCCGGCAGAGGAGATGCTGCCCTCTGTGGACTGGGCTGAAATGCCCACCAGCATGGGCCAGTACGGGATGAGCGAGGGTGAGCCGATGTTGCGTGAGGCGCTGGCCAGGGAAGCCCGGGCGTTGGGAATCAAGTGCGAGGCTAGCCAAGTGCTGATTCTCAGCGGCTCGCAGCAGGCTCTGGACCTGACATCAAAACTGTATATCGACAAAGGGACGCTGGTGCTGCTGGAAGCCCCCACTTATCTGGCTGCGTTGCAAAGCTTCCAGTTCTTCGGTGCGCACTGCCTTTCACTGCCGATGGAGCGCGATGGCCCGGATCTGGAGTCGTTGCGCGAACTGCTGAGCCAGAACCGCCCGGCGTTCATCTATCTGATTCCAACGTTTCAGAACCCGTCGGGGCTGCGCTACAGCGACAGAAAAAGGGACGAAGTCGCGGCGCTTCTCGATGAGTTCAACGTCACATTGATCGAAGATGAGCCGTATCGGGAGCTGAGTTTCGACGGCGTCGCGGCCATGCCGGTTGTCAGCCGCCTGAACACCACCAGCTGGATTTATACCGGTACTGTGTCCAAGACCTTGCTGCCCGGCTTGCGGGTTGGGTACCTGATTGCCAGCCCCGACCTGTTCCCGCACTTGCTGCGGCTCAAGCAATCGGCGGACCTGCACACCAGTCGGGTTGGGCAATGGCAGGTGCTTCAATGGTTGGGAACAGAAAGGCATGAGCGTCATCTTGAAGCGTTACGCCACTATTACCGGGCTCGTCGAGACGCTTTCCAGGCCGCATTGGAGACGCACTTCGCCGACCTGGCCGAGTGGCAGATGCCAGAGGGAGGGTTGTTCTTCTGGCTGACGCTCAAGCACCCCATTGATACCCGGGCATTGCTCGAACCGGCATTGGCGGCCAATGTGGCGTTCATGCCCGGAGAGCCCTTCTTCCCAGAGCCTGACAAACATCCAGGGCACCTGAGGCTGAACTTCAGCCATGTTGCTCCCGACAAGCTGGATGAAGGCCTTAAGCGTTTGGCGGACGTCCTGCGTCAGGCACTGATCCAGCAGGCGGCCTGACGATCGCTAATGGGTCGAAATCTGCAATTCACGACAGGTCGCTTTTGACCCATAGCGGACATTCCGGGCACACCCTTAGATCGAGCGCTGGTTCACACGGGCAGAGAGCTGCTCGGCGTTTTCCTTGCGTTCCGAATAGCGATCCGCCAGGAATTCCTGGCGGTCACGCAGCAGGACGGTGAACTTCACCAGTTCCTCCATCACATCCACAACGCGATCGTAGTACGGCGAAGGCTTCATACGCCCGGCGTCGTCGAACTCCAGGTAGGCCTTGGGTACCGAGGACTGGTTCGGGATGGTGAACATCCGCATCCAGCGCCCGAGCACGCGCAGTTGGTTGACTACGTTGAACGACTGCGAGCCACCACACACCTGCATGACTGCCAGGGTCTTGCCTTGGGTGGGGCGAAGCGCTCCCAGCGCCAGGGGGATCCAGTCGATCTGTGCCTTGAAAACTGCAGACATCGCACCATGACGCTCTGGAGAGCACCACACCTGGCCTTCCGACCACTGCACCAGATCACGCAGTTCCTGCACCTTGGGGTGGTCGACAGGTACATCGTCAGGCAGCGGCAGGCCCGACGGATTGAACACCCGCGTTTCTGCACCGAAGTGCTCCAGCAGGCGTGCGGCTTCTTCCACCAGCAAGCGACTGAAAGAGCGTTCGCGGGTCGACCCATACAGCAGCAGGATGCGCGGTTTGTGCTCGCTGGAACGGGTTGCCGCTAGCGATACATCGAACAGGGCAAGGTCGAGATTAGGCAGTTGCTCGGACATGTTTCCTCCTGCTTAAAGGGTACCGATGCGATCCAGCTCATGCTTGAGCTGCTCATGGTCGAGGTTATCGAAAGGCAGTGCGAAGAATGCTTGGCAGCGTGACTCGATCCGGGCCAGCGTGGCGCGGAACGCAGCGTCTACCGACGCCATATCACCCACGACATCGGACGGGTCCTCCAGTCCCCAGTGCGACTTCAGTGCAGGGCCGAAATACACCGGGCAAGCTTCGCCGGCAGCCTTGTCGCAAACGGTGATGACGATGTCAGGAGGGCAACCCTGGAACGCGTCATTGCCCTTGCTGCTCAGCCCTTCAGTAGAGATCCCCGCATGCTGCAAGGTGATCAGGCTGCGAGGCAACACCTGGCCTTTCGGGAAACTGCCGGCGCTGACGGCTTCAAATCCGTGAGGCGCCAGGTGATTGAACATGGCCTCGGAAAGGATGCTGCGGCAGCTGTTGGCCGTGCACATGAACAGGACTCGCATGGGGGCTCCTCCGCTTCGTGGCGGATGTCAGAGGCTCAGGCGCAATGCCAGGGCCGAAAGGGTGATCAACAGCACCGGTAGCGTCAGCAGGATGCCGACCTTGAAGTAGTAACCCCAGGTGATGCGCATGCCTTTGCGCTCCAGCACATGCAGCCAGAGCAGGGTGGCGAGGCTGCCGATGGGTGTGATTTTCGGGCCGAGGTCGCAGCCGATGACGTTGGCGTACATCATCGCCTCGCGCACCAGCCCTTGCGCCTCGCTGGCCTGGATCGACAAGGCGCCGACCAGCACGCTGGGCATGTTGTTCATGACCGAGGACAGCAATGCAGCGATCAACCCGGTGCCGATGGCAGCAGCCCACAGCCCTTGCTGCGCAAGGCGGTCGAGCAAGTGGCTGAGCATGTCGGTGAGGCCGGCGTTCTTCAGCCCGTAGACCACCAGGTACATCCCAAGAGAAAAGATCACCACCTGCCAAGGCGCTTCGCGCAGCACACGACGGGTGGAGATGCGGTGCCCGCGAGCGGCGACGGCAAAAAGGATTGCCGCACAAGTTGCAGCGACCGCACTGATCGGGATACCCAGTGGTTCCAGGGCGAACAGGCCGATCAGCAACACCAGCAGCACCCAGCCACCGACATTGAAGGTAGCGCGGTCATGAATCGCCTCGCTTGGCGTCTTCAGGGCCGCGACCGTGTACTGCCTCGGGATATCACGACGGAAGAATACGAACAGCACCAGCAGGGTTGCAGCCACGCTGGCGAAATTCACCGGCACCATCACCGAGGCGTATTCGCTGAAGCCCAGCCTGAAGTAGTCGGCCGAGACAATGTTCACCAGGTTGGAGACTACCAGCGGCAGGCTCGCCGTGTCGGCGATGAAGCCAGCGGCCATGACGAAGGCCAGCGTTGCGGCGGGCGAGAACCTTAGCGCGAGCAGCATCGACATGACGATGGGTGTGAGGATCAGCGCGGCACCATCGTTGGCGAACAGCGCCGACACGGCAGCACCGAGCAGTACGCAGAAGGCGAACAAGCGGTAGCCGCTACCGCCTGCCCAGCGGGCCACGTGCAGCGCGGCCCACTCGAAGAAACCGGCCTCGTCCAGCAGCAGGCTGATGATGATGACGGCGATGAAGGTGGCGGTGGCATTCCAGACAATGGCCCACACGGTCGGGATGTCGTGCAGCGAAACGGCACCCACCGCCAGGGCAATGAGGGCACCGAGCGCGGCACTCCAGCCAACGCCAAGCCCCTTCGGTTGCCAGATGACCAGGATGAGAGTGAAAACAAAGACTGCAATGGCGACCAGCATGAAGATCTCGCTCGATGTTGATCAGCAGCAGGCAGCGTCACGGACGGGGCGGCCGTCCATGTTCTTCAGCCGAAGAGAGTTGTCGGCCAACCATTGCGAGTTTGCCTGCAAGGTCACGTGCAACATTTCATGCACCCAGGCCGGTAGCTCGGGGTTTAGACGGTAATACACCCATTGCCCCTGGCGGCGATCCAACAGCATGCCATTGCTACGCAGCTGTGCGAGGTGGCGGCTGATCTTGGGTTGGCTGTCGTTCAGCGCGCACATCAGTTCGCAGACACATAGCTCACCGAGACTGGCGATCAGCAGGGTGGCGCGAGCACGGGTCTCGTCGGACAGGCTTTTGAATACATCAGGCGGTGTAATCATGACTGCACCAATACATATGGAAATCCGAATATACGAATTTCCATATGTTCAGTGCAAGGACATTTGGACTGAGCGTCCGCTTTCGACCCAAAGCAGACATCTGTAACCGGGGCCGCTTCGCGCCCATCGCCGGCAAGCCGGCTCCCACAGGTACAGCGCATGGCTGAAGGCCGGTGATATTCCTGTGGGAGCCGGCTTGCCGGCGATGAGGCCGGTACTGACTAAAGAGCTTTGGATCGCTGGCAGCTATGGGTCGATAGCAGTCTGCGATCGGCTGACTTCAACCCTGAGCGGGCACCATCTGCATCGGGGCCGCTTCGCGCCCCATCGCCGGCAAGCCCGGCTCCCACAGGTACAGTGCTGGCCTGAAGGCTGGTGACACGCCTGCGAAAGCCAGAGGCCAGCTCAGTACTTCCAGGTCACCGACGCCGGCAGGTTGCGCGGGGCGCCCTAACTGGCAGGCGTGAACCAGGCATGCCAGTCATGCATCCATTGTCGCGTCTATTTCAGAAGCTGTACCGGGCAGTGACAGTGAAGTTACGCGGATCACCATAGACGTCGTAAGGGCTCCAGGTGTTGTTGCTGGCGATTCCCTGGTAGTACTTCTTGTCAAACACGTTGTTCACGTTCAACCGCGTGTCGAGCTTCTCGCTCACCTTGTAGCCCACCATCAACCCGTATACCGCGTAAGCACCCTGGTCGATGTGATAATTGCCGAACGCATTGGAGCCTTTGTTGAAGATGCTGCTCTGGGCATAGACGTTGCCGCCGACACGCCATTTGTGCAACTCGCCCGGCAAGGTGTAGGTGGTGCTGAGCTTGAACAGGTGCTCGGGCAGGTCGGTGTCGAACTTGGTGCCCTCTTTGGTTTTGTCGGCGTCCTTGCGGTATTGGGTCTGCGAGTAGGTGTAGCCAGCGCCCACCTGCCAGTTCGGGGTCAACGCCCCCATCAACTCCAGGTCGATACCCTGGGTACGCACCTTGCCGGAGGCTTCGTAGCAGGTGAAGTTGGTGCAACCGGCCTGGTCGGAAGTTTCCGCCGCGCGATTTTCCTGATCGATCTGGAAGACAGCCACGCTGGCATTGAGCGCGCCGTCGAAGTACTCACCCCTGATACCGATTTCGTAGTTCTTGCCTTCGATCGGGCGGATGATCGAGGCATCCCGGGCCAGTTCCGACTGGGGCATGAAGATATCGGTGTAGCTTGCGTAGACCGAGTGGTGGTCATCGAGGTCGTAGATCACGCCGGCGTAACGGGTGACGTTACGGGTCACCTTGTAATCGGCATTGGTGTAGTAGCCGTCATTGATCTCACTGTACACCGACTGGTTGTCGTACCAGTCCAGACGCGCGCCAACGATCAGCTTGAGCGGGTCGGCCAGGTTGATCCGGGTGGTGGCATAGACCCCTTCCTGCTCGACGTGTTCGCTGAGGGTGTAGATGTCGGCCACAGAAGGCTTGCTCACACCACTTGGGTTGACGCTGAACAGATCGTCGACCGGCAGGAACACGGTACCGCCGTGGGCGCTGGTCTTGACTTCACGCTTGCTGGCACCGACCACCAGTTCATGCTGGCGCTCGAACAACTTGAACGGGCCACTGGCGTACACATCGTAGGTGGACTGGTCATAGTCACGCCGCTGATTGAACACCCGCTGGCGGAGAACTTCTGCAGCCGGCGTGCCGGTGCGCTCGAACACCGCCCCTTGCATGGCAAAGTCGGACCAGCTCTTGGAAGCGGCCAGGTGCAGGCGCCAGTCGTTGTCAAAGCGGTGGTCGAGCTCGGCGAAAGCCGTGGTGTTGTCGATGTCCTGATAGCTCCAGTCGTAACCCACGTTGGTGGAGCGGGAGTAACCGACGTGGCTGCCATCACGGTTGACCGGCAGGCCACCCCAGTTGATGTTGTTATTGTCGTTCTGGTTGGAGGCACCCAGGGTCAGGGTGGTGCTGTCGGTCAGGTCGAACTCGGTGATGCCATAGAACAGGCCACGCTCGCGACCGGCGTAGTCCTGGTAGCTGTCCTTGTCGTGGTAGGCGCCCACGAAGCGCCCGCGCACGCTGGCGCTGGCATTGAGCGGGCCACTGAGGTCCAGCTCGCCGCGGTAGTTGTCCCAACTGCCCGCGGAACCTGTGATGCTGCCCTGGAACTGCTGGGTGGGCCTTTTGCGCACCATGTTGATCGCCGCCGACGGGTTGCCTGCGCCCTGCATCAGGCCCGTGGCACCGCGCACGATTTCGACCCTGTCATACGGGGCCATGTCGGCTGCGGCGACCCAGTCGGCGTTGTAGGTGGTCGGCAAGCCGTCGAACATCAGGTTGGTGACGGGAAAGCCACGCGAGAAATACTCGCTGTTGGCTGGGCGTGCTGCCGACATCCGCAGGCCGGGGGTGGCCTGCACCACGTCATCGAGGCTGCGCATGGCCTGGTCGTCCATCCGTTGGCGGGTGATGACCGTTACCGACTGCGGCGTTTCGCGTATGGACAAAGGCAGCTTGGTGGCGCTCTGCATGGCGCTGGAGGTGTATGAACCAGTGCCTTCGGTGGTACTGCCAAGAGCCTGCCCGGTGATGCTGGTGGCCCCCAGCACCACCGCGCCATCGCCACCGTCAACCAGCAAATAGATGCCGTTGGCCTGGCCCACTGCCTGCAGGTTGCTACCAGCAAGCAGCGTGGCAAAACCGCCTGCGACGCTGTAGCTGCCCCTGAGCCCAGCGGAGCGGCGGCCCTCGGTACTGGCACCGTCGAACGACAGTGTAACCCCCGCGGCGCTGGCGAATTGACCTAAGGTTTCGGTCAGCGAACCCGGCGCAATATCGTAGCTGCGGGTTTGCTCCTGGGCCGCCGATGCGGCAACGGCATTGCCCCCTGCCATGTACATTGCGCCCAAGGCCAGGTGTACGGCCAATGCCAATGCTGGATGCGACTGTCGCGTGTTGCTCATGTTTCCCTCCCCAGGAACATTCGATTGAACATGTGGGAGGAAAAGCCGAACGAGCTGCCAGCAAAGTGCAAGGTGGCGAACATTTTTTTTCCGCGTGCGGCGGTCAGCTGCCTGGCAACACGGTCACCCAGTAACGCGTGCGCCGATGCACCTTGAGCGGAAATGCACTTTCCAGCGCGGTCAGCGCCAGGTCGGTGTCGGCGATCGGGAACGCGCCGGAGATCTTCATGCGCGCTACGCCAGGGTCGCAGCTCAACAAGCCGGGCCGGTAGCGCGACAAATCCGCCAACAGTTCAACCAGCGGGGTGTCGATGGCCACGACGCTGCCTTGCGCCCAGGCAGCGACGCTGGCGTCATTGGCACGCAGCGGGCCGATGCCTTGGGCGTTGAACGTTGCGCGCTGGCCGGCTACCAGGCGCATTTCGTAAAACCTGGCGACGGAAACCTCGACAGCTTTCTCCAGCACGGCCACTTCGCTGCGGTGGTCGTCGACACTGACTTGAAACTGCGTACCCAGGGCGAGCACACGGCCATCGCGGGTGTCGACCATGAACGGCCGGGCAGCGTGATCGCGTGCAGTGGTGATCAGCACCTGGCCGCGCCGCAACAGCAAACGCCGTTGCTGGCCATCGAAAAACGCGTCCACCGCCGTGTCGGTGTCCATCAGCATCCGGCTGCCATCGGCGAGTTGCTCCGTGCGCTGCTCACCGACACCCGTACGGTAGTCGGCGGCCCAGGCCTGCCGGGTTTCGCTGCGCCAGCCGACACCACCGAGCACGCCACCACCCAACAGCACGGCCAGCCCATACAATACCTGGCGGCGGGCCTGCCCTGCGCCGAGCAAGGTCGAAGCGGCAAGGCGCCCAGGCAAGCCGGCAAAGTGGTCGCTGACCGCCAGCATCCTCTGCCACGCCTCACGGTGCAGCGGGTCGCTGTCGTACCAGCCCTGCCAGCGCGCTTGCTCCTCTGTGCTGGCCGACTGGGTGGACAACTGCGCATACCAGCGTGCCGCCTCGCGAACGGCCTGGCGCTGGGCCGCGCTTGGCGCGCTGCTCACTGGTCATGCTCCCACTGCATCAGGCAGACATGCTCCATGGCCTTGGCCATGTGGTTGTTCACCGTGCGCAACGAGATGCCCAGGCGCTGGGCGATCTGCGCATAGGGCAGGCCCTCGAGTTGCGCCAGCACGAACACCTCGCGCACCTTGGCGCCGAGGCCGGCGAGCATGCGGTCGAGCTCGACCAGGGTTTCGAACATCATCACTTGGGCTTCGGAGCTGGGCACGTGGGTCTCAGGCAAAGCGGCCAGTGCTTCGAGGTAAGCCTGCTCCAACGAGCGACGGCGATACAGGTCGATCATCAAACCTTTGGCCACCTTCGACAGGTAGTGCCGGGGGGCGCGGATCTCATCGGCGGTACGCGCCTTGAGTACCTTGAGGAACGTATCCTGCACCAGGTCCGCGGCATCGCAGTGGTTGCCCATACGCTTGCGCAACCAGCCGAGCAGCCAAGGGCTGTGTTCGACGTAGAGCGTGCCGACGGAGGCAGAAACAGACGAGTCGGCCGACATGGAGGCTATCTCAAATAGGAATTGCTCTTATTATTGTTTGTGAGCGTGAGGACTGGCAATACCTGTGGCTGCGGGTCGGTGTTCGCGGGTGAACCCGCTCCCACGAAGTGGACCGCCCCCGAGAAGGAGCAGACGGGGCTCTGAAGCGTATGGCGACGGGCGCATCCTTGCAGATGAGGGCGCGTCATTCAACCTGTCAGCTGCCCAAGGCAGTGCAGTTGACCGCATCGCCCATTGCCGTAGAATCGCGCGCCCCAAATTCAACAAGCATGGCGAGAGGGAGCTTCAATGCAACGGGTGATGATCATTGGTCAGCCGGGTTCTGGGAAAAGTACCCTGGCGCGCAAGCTGGGCGAGCGCACGGGCTTGCCGGTCGTGCATATCGACACGATTCATTGGCAGCCAGGCTGGGTCGAGCGGAGCCGGGACGAGAAGACGCGTCTATGCCACGAGGTCGAGGCTCGTGAGCGCTGGATCTTCGAAGGCGGCCATTCGGCCACGTGGAGCAACCGCCTGGCCCGCGCTGACATGGTGATATGGATCGATCGCTCGGCGCCGCTTCGATTCTGGCGCGTGCTCCTCAGAACGATGCTGAACCGCGGTCGGTCCCGGCCAGACTTGCCGGATGACTGCCCGGAACTGCTGGCCAACCTGCCGGAGTTTTTCAGGTTCATGTGGCGGACAAAAACCTCGTCTCGCAAGGCGATGAAGCGATTCGTGGCGACGGTGCCGTCGGGGTGTCGCGTGGTCTGCCTGCGGTCCAATCGGGAGACCGGGATTTTTCTCGCAAGCATGGGCACGCAGCCTGATGGGGTTGTGCAAGGTCGTTAGATGGCGGCGGGCGCCTGCCGCAATGGCGGATCAACTTCCAGCCGAGCCTGAAATGGGGGTGCTGATCGAGGTGACCGCTTTAGACCCCTAGCAGACAACTGTAACCGGGGCCGCTTCGCGGCCCATCGCCGGCAAGCCGGCTCCCACAGGTACAGCGCATGGCTGAAGGCTGGTGATATTCCTGTGGGAGCCGGCTTGCCGGCGATGAGGCCGGTACTGACTAAAGAGCTTTGGATCGCTGGCAGCTATGGGTCGTTAGGGGCCAGTGGAGACCGACTGCGACCGACCCAGAGCTGCCGTTGGTGGATGGCAGGCCAAATTGTCATT
This sequence comes from Pseudomonas putida S13.1.2, assembly GCF_000498395.2. Classification (NCBI taxonomy): domain Bacteria; kingdom Pseudomonadati; phylum Pseudomonadota; class Gammaproteobacteria; order Pseudomonadales; family Pseudomonadaceae; genus Pseudomonas; species Pseudomonas putida. The sequence goes on along the minus strand of NZ_CP010979.1, from coordinate 2,427,296 downwards.
TCTCGCATCCCTGCCAACCCCGCGGGCACCTGAGTCGACCAACGCCTTCCACATAAATGGAGCTGCCATTCAGCCACCTAGATCGATCGCAACCGCATGCCCATGTTGACGCCCGCGTCCCCTGCGCGGGTTCATTGTCAAACGCAGGGGCGTACGCTTTAATGCCCAATTGCCATTCACACAATCGGCGCCTTGATGCTTTATCCGTATGACCTTTCACATGACATCAGCACGATTGCCAAGATCGAGGCCGTCCCGCTTATTCTCAATATGGTGAAGCATGTTACCGGCATGCGATTTGCGGCAATTGCGCGTGTCACCGAGACGAAATGGGTGGCTTGCGCCGTCGATGATTCTATTGATTTTGGGCTCATACCTGGCGGCGAGTTGGTGCTGGAAACAACGATTTGCCACGAAATTCGTCAGCACCGCAAACCCGTTATTTTCAAGAATGCCAGTGAGCATCCGGTGTACTCAACCCACCACACCCCTAAGACATACGGCTTGGAAAGCTATGTCTCCATTCCTATCACCAGGACAAACGGAGATTTTTTCGGAACGCTCTGTGCCATTGATCAGGTGCCAGCACATTTTGATGAAGATGCAGTGTGCAACACACTAACGCTTTTCGCCCAGTTAATAGCTGTTCAACTCGACGTCTTGGCGGACCTTGAGGCCAAAACGATTGAACTGGCCAATGCGGCTGAGACCGGCATTGTCCGGGAGCAGTTCATTGCCGTACTGGGGCATGACCTCCGTTCGCCACTTAGCGCTATCAGAATGAGCGCTGATCTACTGGAGGCCAGGCTGCCCGCCGGTCGCGAGCAGCAGCTTGCCCTTGCAATACGACAAAGCTCGCAGCGGATGAATAACTTGATTGAAGATGTGCTGGATTTTTCTCGAGGAAAGCTGGGGGGAGGCATTCCGGTCAAACGGACTTTGGTGGACAACCTGGGTGACGTTTTTATTGCTGTCATCAATGAAATCATGACGAGTCATCCCCACGTCAAAATCCGTCAAGAGGTGATCATTTCACCTGGGGTCTTCTGTGATGCTGGGAGAATGGGGCAATTGCTTTCAAACCTATTGGGCAATGCCGTTGCTCATGGGGCGCGTGATCTCCCGATAGAGGTGATCGCAAGCATGCAAGAAAATCATGTAGTTCTGTCAGTGATGAACCATGGCCCAGAAATCCCCGACGTTTTGTTACCGCTACTGTTCCAGCCGTTTAAACGGTCAGCAGGTGGTGGTCGCGGGGAGGGGCTGGGGCTCGGTTTGTATATTGCATCTCAGATCGTAACGGGTCACAACGGGACGCTGTCAGTAACCTCTACGCCTGAGGACGGCACGCGCTTCGTCGCGAGGTTCCCTGGCACCTTGGAGTGGGCGAAAGAGCACTAGATGTGGGTCTCAGTTGATAGGTGGCTTCGCCGAACGCTTGGTTCTATGCGCGACAGCGCAGCCATGAGGTAAAGGGCTGCTGTGGCCTGCCGAAGAACATTCGAGCGCCGCCAGCAGGCCAGCATGCACACTGGCTTTGCGCTGCGCTCGATGAAACGCCACCCGGTGCCTAGTTCGCGGGCAAGAGGATCACGAAGTTCTTTTTCATGTCTTCCAGTACGGTCCATTTGCCCTTGGCGCCCGGTTCGATAATGAACGTGTCGCCAGCGGCCAGTGTGATGGGGGCGCAACCCTCAAGCTCGATGACGCAGCATCCACTCAAGACATGGCAGAACTCCCAAACTTTGTAGTCGATGCGCCACGCTCCGGTGCTGGCTTCCCATTCTCCGGAAATGCGACCTTGCTGTTCATCGTGATAATACTTGGAGGTCAGCGTATGAGGGGTGCCTTCCACGACCTCTTCAAAAAAAGGAAGGTCGCGCACCGGTTGGATATCCAGTTCGCGGAAGACGGTCAGCTTCTTGTTCATGGTTTTTCCTCGAGCACGTTGTGGGTAGGGCGATACATCAAATAGGCTTCACCGGTTACGCTCAGCATCGGATGCGGAACGATCTGGCAGGTTTTAACAATTTGAAAACCGTGACGTTCGTAGAAGCGTCGTGCACCGTGGTTTTCTGCATAATCAATCAGGCATAGCCCATCCAGGCCAGAGTCCTCAGCGCGTTGCTGAGCGTGGCGAAGAAACTGGGCGCCCAGCCCTTGGCTGCGCCAGGCTTCATCCAGGGCCAGGCTGGATATGTATAAGGTGTCGGGTATTTCCATGTCGGAATACGGCGCGAGGACCGGGTCTGTCTCGACAGGCCTGTCAGGTGTCTCGCGCAAGGCATAGCTATGCATCATGCCGATGACGCGCCCTTCGAAAATGGCCATCAGGCAGTTCTTGTAGGAAAAGTCGCCCTGTTCCCTGGCATAGCGAGATGTGCCGACACTCAGCAATGCTTCTCCCGGTGTTGCAAGCTTGCTCCATATGTAATCGGCCATGCCCTCCGACGTCAGTTGAAAGAAGCGCGCAATATCTTGCGCATCCGAGGCTTGAGCGGGTCTGAAGTCGATAAGCATGTACAGTGCTCCCATGGGATCGGGTACTTAGTGTTCAAGGATTACGCCTTTGGCAGGGTGGCAGGTTAGGCGGATTCAACGGTTCCCAGCATGCTCTGGGCGAACACCGTCAGCACGGCATGCGACGCTACCCTTGCTCAAAGGCAGATAGCCGTCTGAGGGCTCAGGCCTGGGAATTGATCGTGCAGTTCTCCGTATAGGGTCGTATTGCACGCAAGGCAGCTACCGACCCAAAGCGGTCAGCCAATCTGATTGTGAAAGCTGGACGGTATGTACCAGGCGCAGCGGAGTCGGCGGCCGTTGGTGTATGGCGAGGGAGGGTCAAAGCTGGCGATTCGCGCCCGTTCGCTTTAGGCTACCGCCGGGCTCGAGGGAGTCCGTTACCACGCTTAACGCAATGACCGAAGGATCAAAATATGGATATCAAATTGGCTCGGCTAGCAGCCATGGGATTGGCCATGATTTTGGCAGCTTGCTCGGAGGAAAAGGTGCCCGAGCCGACAGCAGACAACTGTGCTCCGGAGATGTACGAAAAGAATCTGGCGAGCTTATCGAAAGAGTCGAACCGTAACGAGTTCATCGCAAACTGCAAGAGTTTCCTCGCTGCGAAAAAGATGACCAAATGGGAATTCAAGAAGAGCCCAGAAGACAGTTTCTGAGCATCTAGCCTCACAAGCCACCTCAGCCAATAAGGAGCCTACGGGCTCCTTATCCTTCGGATCACACTCAGCGGACCTTTTGCCCAGAGCCGCCGTTCTCGGATGGCTCCAGATCATCGCACTTATCGATTAGATCTTCCGTCTTTTTGCCATCAGGTAGCGTCTCCCAGTACTCAGGAGTGCAATGCTCTTCTGACACTGAATAATCAGCCTCACCGACAGCCATGGCGAAACCTGAAGCAAGCGCAGCTGTGAGAAAAATTACAGATTTGGTTGTCATGGGTTCATTCCTTTGAGATGGCCGGCCGTTATAGCAAAACTCCTTCGGTTCACAAAAGCTGTCCGTTACCTTGGGGTCTGCTATGGGTCGTCAGCGCTGAGTCGCGATCGGCTGCTTTCTGCCCGCCGCTGCCATCTGCGGACAGAAATGTTAAACATTCTTAATTGTTGATTAATTACGTGCTTGCTTCTCGCCCCGGTAAAATTTCGCGTTTTTACGTGGAGAACGCTCCGATGCTTCGAATGCTGTCCTGTGCGGCCCTCTTGACCACTTCATTCGCCTGCTGCGCTGCTGGCGTTGTACACGTTGGCGAGCAAACGCTGACCGTTTTGAGCTCCGGCGGTATCATGGGCGCGATCCGGGAAGTGGCGCCAGCTTATGAGAAGAAATATGGCGTGAAGTTAGAAGTTCTCGCCGCGCCTTCGATGGGGGAGACCCCGCAGGCCGTCCCCAAAAGGCTCGCCCGCGGTGAGCAGGCGGATGTGGTTCTGATGGTAGGTTCGGCGCTTGACAACCTGGTCGCCAGCGGTCAAGCCGACAAAACCAGCCGAATAGATCTCGGAAAATCTTTCATCGCCATGGCCGTTCGCAAAGGCGAACCGAAGCCGGACATAGGCACTATGCAGGCCTTGCGCACAGTGCTGCAAAACAGCCGCTCTGTCGCCTACTCCGACAGCGCAAGCGGCGTCTATCTCTCCACGACCCTGTTCCCTCGCATGCAACTCGGTGACCAGTTCGTGGCCAAGGCTCACATGATACCTGCCGAGCCTGTCGGCGCGGTGATCGCTCGCGGGCAAGCCCAGATCGGCTTCCAACAGCTAAGTGAGCTTAAGCCAGTAAAGGGTATCGACATCGTTGGTCTGATCCCGACTGAAGCGCAGAAAATGACCATGTATTCGGGCGCTGTCGTCAGCAAGAGCCAGCATCATGCCGCAGCCCAGGCGCTCCTCAACTATCTGGCATCGCCAGAAGCCGACGCAGCGATCAAAGATAGCGGCTTGACGCCACTACCCCATACAGCAAGTTGACTGCGAGTGCCCATCGGTAATGGGAATGCGGCAAGACACGCATTTTTGCCCGTAGCCTTCGCCCCGCGAGCGTCTGCAATGGCTCGAAAGCAGTAGCCGCTGACCGCTATCGACCCATAGCTGACATTCAAGGCACACGGCTGATGAGGGAGCTCGCTAGCTTCTTCAGATCAAAACATCTGTGCTGGCCTCACCGCCGGCAAGCCAGCTCCCACAGCAATATCACCAGCCTTCAGGCGAGTGCTGAACGTGTGGGAGCCGCGCTTGCCGGCGATGGGCCGCGCTGCGGCCCCGGTATTAGCAGCTGACAACTGCTACTCGACCCGAAGCTGCCGCTCCAAAGGCCGGAACGGGCCACGAGCAAGGACTAAAATCGCACAAGGGAGCAGTCCAAGATCAGGCTATCGATTGTGCCCGACTTCTCTCAACCCTAGACTTTGTCTGAACCGTAACAGATAGCCATCTGGATCAAGCACCAAGAAATTAAGCTCGCCATGCAGGCGCTCGTTGTCCCGGTACCAACATTCTTCAACGGGTCTGCGCAATTCAATACCCGCGTCCTCGAGGGACTTGGCCAAAGCTCTGGAATCAGAGCATTGAATCGAAAGATTCATCCCTCGGCCGTAGGGAGGCGATAGGGGACCCACACGCCATGGAGACGCTTCCTGGTCATCTTGCTCCAACATCAATTGGCTCCCTTGAAAGGACAAAAAGGCAAATTTGTGCTCGGGGCGCTCGTATTCGATTTGAAAGCCCAGGACCTGGCAGTAAAAGTCCAAGCTTCGATTTAGGTCAGAGACAATCAGCTCTGGAATTAAAGTATTCATCTTCATGATAGGCCTCTTGCCGTTGATCCCCCCCTGCGGTGGGATGCGCTGTCCATCTCTGCTTGCATCAAGCATTATCAAGGCGTCCACTTTTGGCCGCTATTTGCTACAGACCGCTAGGGGCCGCCAGCGGCCGTCAGGTTAGCGATTACTCTGTCTCACAGTGCTACGCCCCGTCATTGTCGATGAATTTCAACCTGAAGTCCTTCCTCCTCACGTGGCGCTTGAAAGTAGCTTGTGATCAGATCGAACTCCGCATCGGTCGCCGCAAATTCATGTTCGCCACGGTGGTTGCGAAGCTGCAACCTGTCTCGACAGGTGTCATCGTCCACCTCAAGGTAGTGGACGCAGTGTGCAACCTCGGCTGCATCCGCCAAGTTGCGCAGCCATTGTCGATCTTGAGGTGTATTGGCAGGAAAATCCAAAACCACAGTCGCTCCAGCCCCCAGCATATCGATGACAAGCGGGCCAACCACCTCCCGAATCTGATGTGCAAGGCGCACATAATCGGTTATCGATTTGATCTGATCAGGGTACAGCCGTGAGAGCCAATGATCCTCGCTCAGCAGGATCGCTGATTCTTCAGCTGCCAAGCTTTTGGCCAGCGTCGACTTGCCGGAGGCAATCTTCCCTGAGATCAGATGTAGCACGGGTTTGCGCATAGAGACGTCTCCTTGTCGAAGTCTGATGGTGCTCGTTGAAACGCGCCGAAGCAATCACTGAGCATTCAACGTCCGCTATGGGTCGGTAGCAGTCAGAGGTGACCGGCTGCTCTCGACTCCTAGCTGCCAGCGATTCAAAGCTTTGTAGTCAGTACCGGCCTCATCGCCGGCAAGCCGGCTCCCACAGGAATATCACCAGCCTTCAGCCATGCGCTTTACCTGTGGGTGCCGGCTTGCCGGCGATGGGCCACGAAGCGGCCCCGGTTACAGATGTCTGCTATGGGTCGATAGCGGTCTTTCATGAACCCAAGCTGTCACACCCAATGCCTGCAACCTCCCGCCCAGCGGCAGTTCGAGCACGTCTCATGCATTGCGCCAGCTAATAACGTTATGGCCGGCATCTGAATCTTGTATTACATCTCCCCGCGCATGGCTGTTTAGCATCGTCGATGTCTTCCTGTCGACGAGAACAACAACGTGAACCTTGGAACGATCATTACCCGAAGTGCCCGCTACTGGCGGGACCACATCGCCGTGGCGGACAGCCAGACACGTGTCACCTACGCCCAGCTGGAGCGCCGCAGCAACCGCCTGGCCTCAGGGCTGGGCTCGCTGGGCGTGGCCGTGGGCGAGCATGTGGCGATCCTCGCCGCCAACCGCGTGGAGCTGGTGGAAGCGGAAGTGGCGCTGTACAAGGCGGCGATGGTCAAGGTGCCGATCAATGCGCGGCTGTCACTGGATGAAGTGGTGCGGGTGCTGGAAGACTCCTGCAGCGTTGCACTGATCACCGACGCCAGCTTTGCCCAGGCGCTGGCGACGCGGCGTGCGGAGTTGCCGCTGCTGCGCCAGTTGATCGTGCTGGAGGGCGAGGGCGGTGACCTGGGGTATGCCGCGTTGCTTGAGCGCGGCAGCGAAGCAGCGCTGGGCCTGGACCCGGCCGACGATGCGCTGGCCGTGCTGCACTACACCTCCGGCAGCTCGGGCGTGCTCAAGGCCGCCATGCTCTCGTTCGGCAACCGCAAGGCGCTGGTGCGCAAGAGCATCGCCAGCCCCACACGGCGCTCCGGGCCAGGCGACGTCATGGCTCACGTGGGGCCCATCACCCATGCCAGCGGCATGCAGATCATGCCGCTGCTGGCGGTGGGCGCCTGCAACTTGCTGCTCGATCGTTACGACGACCGCCTGTTGCTGGAGACCATCCAGCGCGAACGGGTGACGCGGCTGTTCCTGGTGCCGGCGATGATCAACCGGCTGGTCAATTACCCTGGCGTCGAGCGCTTCGACCTAGCCAGCCTGAAGCTGGTCATGTACGGTGCCGCGCCCATGGCGCCAGCCTTGGTGAAGAAAGCCATCGAACTGTTCGGGCCGATTCTGGTGCAAGGGTACGGCGCCGGCGAAACCTGCTCGCTGGTCACGGTGCTGACCGAGCAGGACCACTTGGTGGAAGACGGCGACTATCAACGCCTGGCCTCCTGCGGGCGGTGCTACTTCGAGACCGACCTGCGGGTGGTCAACGAGGCGTTCGAAGATGTGGCCCCCGGCGAAGTCGGCGAGATCGTGGTCAAGGGCCCGGACGTGATGCAGGGCTATTGGCGCGCCCCGGCGCTCACCGCCGAAGTCATGCGTGACGGCTACTACCTCACCGGCGACCTGGCAAAGGTCGATGCGCAGGGTTACGTGTTCATCGTCGATCGCAAGAAGGAAATGATCATTTCCGGCGGGTTCAACGTGTACCCCAGCGAAGTGGAGCAAGTCATCTACAGCTTCCCCGAAGTGTTCGAGGTAGCAGTGGTCGGCGTGCCCGATGCGCAGTGGGGTGAAGCGGTACGTGCGGTGGTGGTGCTCAAGCCAGGTGCGCAACTGGAGGCCGCCGAGCTGATCGAGCGTTGCGGGCGTGCGCTGGCCGGGTTCAAGAAGCCGCGCGGCGTCGACTTTGTCAGCGAACTGCCGAAAAACCCCAACGGCAAGGTGGTGCGCCGCCTGGTCCGGGACACCTACTGGCAACACAGCGAACGTCGTATCTGACCAGGGAGCATCACCATGTATCAACCAAGTGCAAAGGCTGCGCAGATCATCGAAGCGATCGAGGGTTTCGTCCGTGACCAGGTTCGCCCGCTGGAGCAGCAGGCGAACCTGGACTGGGCGCGCCCGCACCCGCAGGCGGTGCTGCGGCAGGTATGGAAGCGTTCCAGCGAACAAGGCCTGTACACCATCATGTTGCCCGAGAGCATGGGTGGGGCCGGCCTGAACGTGGCCGACCTGTGCGCGGTGAAAGAAGCGACGGTGCTGACAGGCTCCATGCTGGCCCCGCATGTGCTGGGCGAGCTGTCTGGGCCGCCGCGGGTCGGCCACCTGTTCAAGGTGGCCAGCCCCTATCAGGTCGAGACCTTCCTGAAGCCCGTGTGCCGCGCTGAAAAAGCCGTGTGCTTTGCGCTGACCGAAGCCGAGGCCGGTTCGGATGCGACCGCCATTCGCACCCAGGCGCGCCGTGACGGTGACCACTATGTGCTCAGCGGCAGCAAGCGCTATATCTCCGGGGCCACCTACGCCGACTTGGCAGTGCTGCTGGCAGTGACCGGGCCAGGGCAGGGCGCCCAGGGTATTTCGGCGTTCTTCGTCGACCTCAAGGCCCCGGGCGTACGTATCGAGAGCGATTATTCGGTGATGTCCGGCGGGGGTGCCCATGGCGATATCGTGCTCGACAATGTACGCGTGCCAGCGGCCAACCTGATTGGTGAAGAAGGGCAGGGGTTCAAGTTGGCCATGGGGCGCATCACCCTCAACCGCCTGCTGCATTGCCCGACCCTGCTGGGGATGGCCAGCCTGGCCCTGAACCTGTCGATCGAGCATGCGCGCAGCCGCAAGCAGTTCGGCCAGCCAATCGCCATGTTCCAGGCGGTGAACCACATGATCGCCGACATGGCCACCGAGCTGCACGCTGCGCGCAGCATGGTCTACGTCACAGCCCAGGTGAGCGACGCCGGCGGCGATATCCGTACCCAGGCGCCGATGTGCAAGCTGTTCGTCTCCGAGGCAGCCTTCCGCATCGCTGACAAGGCGGTGCAGGTGCATGGCGGCGCCGGGCTGATGCAGGGCCACCCGGTGGAGTGGGTTTTCCGCGCCACGCGGATGATGCGTATCCTCACCGGCACCAGCGAGATCCAGCGCAACACCATCGCCAAAGGCGTGCTGATGCCTGCCTGACCATCGGGCCGCCCCTGCGGCGGCCTTTTGGCAACACCCACAACAATAACAAGAGTAATCGCCATGACTGCGGATTCTTCCCTGCCCAACCCCCGTACTGCCTGGCTGGTGGCGGCGCTGCTGGCCCTGCTGATGCTGGTCAACTTTCTCGACAAGGTGGTGATTGGCCTGGTGGCGGTGCCGATGAGCGCCGAGTTGGGCCTGACGGCCACCCAGTTCGGCCTGATCGGCGGTGCCTTGCACTGGTTTTTCGCGATCTCCGCCGTGGTCGGTGGCTTCATGGCCAACCGGCGCCCCACCCGCACCTTGCTGTTGGGCATGGGCCTGTTCTGGGCGCTGATCCAGCTGCCTATGCTGTTTGCCACCTCACTGTGGGCCATCGTGGCGTGCCGGGTGTTGTTGGGCATCGGCGAGGGGCCGGCATCGCCTGTGGCCACCCATGCGCTTTACAAGTGGTTCCCCAACGATCGGCGCAACCTGCCGGTGGCCCTGCTGCATGCTGGCAGTGCCATGGGGCTGCTAGTGGCCGGTGCGATGATCCCCTGGGTCAGCCTGCATTACGGCTGGCGCAGCAATTTCATCATCCTTGCGCTGATCGGCCTGGTCTGGTGCCTGCTGTGGTGGCGGCTGGGCCAGGAGGGCACCCTGGAGCGCCTGCGCAGCAGCCAGCTCAAGGCCGATGAGCCGGCAATCCCTTATCGCCGGCTGCTGGGCGACGCCAGTGTGCTGGGCAACTACCTGTGCCATTTCGCTGCCAATTGGTCGCTGGCGCTGACCCTTACCTGGGTGCCCAGTTACCTGCAAGTGGGCCTGGGTATCGACCCGCTGCAGACCGGGCGCATCTTCGTCATGTTCGTGGTCGTGACCACACCGCTGAGTTTGCTGCTGGCCTGGTTCTCCCAGCGCCTGATGCGTCGCGGCCTGCCTTCACGGGTGGCACGCGGTGTGTTCGTTTCAGTGTGCCTGGTGCTGGGCGGGCTGTTGTCGGCGTCGCTGATCCTGCCTGGGCTGAGCACCGCTGTGCGGGTTGCCGCGCTGACCTTGAGTGGTGGCCTGGCCTTGGTCATGTATTCCGTGGGCCCGGCGATGCTCGCCGAGTTCACCCCAGCGGCCCAGCGCGGCGGCATCCTCGCCATGGGCAACGGCATCGCCTCGCTGGCCGGGCTGGCAGCGCCGGTGGTGACCGGCTTGCTGGTGCAGGGCGCGGGTGCCGAACACCCGGCGGGGTATGCCCAGGGGTTCCTGGTATGCGGCGCGGTGCTGGTGGTGGCCGGGCTGGTCGGCCTGGCCACCTTGAACCCGCAGCGCACCCGACAACGCCTGCGCGAGTCGGCTGCAAGGGACGGGCAGGTGCGCGCTCAGACTGCCAGCTGAACGCCCAGGACGGCCTCCAGCGGTTCGGGCTCTTTGCCGATCAGTTCGCCGCGCCAGCGGCCGCTGTTGACCAGGTCGATCAGCACGCCGCGCACCAGGTCGCGCAGGCAACCGGCGGCGAACGACAAGGGTTTGTGCTGGGAGTGCGCCAAGGCGATGGTGCGGCTGATGCGCGGTTCGACGATGCGCCGCGCCGCCGTGGGTTCGAGCAGTTCGCTCAGCGGCGGCCAGTTGCTGATGGTCGCCGCCAGGCCGGCACGCACCAGGCTGGCGATGCCGGGCGCCGATTGTTGTTCGTAAGCTGCGGTCAATGGCACCCCGGCCTCCATCGCGGCTTGCTCGATGCGCCGGCGCAGGTGCAGCGCGCGGGGCGGCAGCACCAGCCGGGTGGCGGCGGCTTCGGCCAGGGTGATGGTGTCGGGTGTGCCCGCTGCTGATGCGCCGACCCAGTACAGCGCCTCGGTGAAAATCGGCTCGGCCTCGACATGGTCGAGTTCCTCGGCATTGGGCACCACGCCAAAGTCCACCTTGCCCAGTTCGATGGCCTGGCCGCCTTCGCGGCTGAGGCCGTCCCACACCGTCAGGGTCACGCCCGGGAAGCGCTGTTCGGCGCGCCTGACGATTTCCGGCAGCAGCAGGTCGGCTGCGGTGGCCGGAATGGAAATGGCCACGTGGCCCTTGGGGTCGCCGCGGCTGGATTTCAGCTCGTCCTTCACCGAGTCCAGTTTCTGCACCACCTGGCGGGCTACCTCGTAAAGCTGGCGCCCGGCATCGGTCAGGGCAATGCCGTCGTGCTGGCGGTCAAGCAGCTGCATTTCCAGTTCACTTTCCAGCAGGCTGATCTGCCTGCTCAGCGCCGGCTGGGCAATGTAGGCGCGGCGTGAAGCCGAGGAGAAGCTGCCGGCTTCGACGATGGCGATCAGGTAGCGGAGCTGTTTCAGGGTCATCGGAGCGGTTCCAAGGGTATGCCGAACTGATATGGCACGTATCCGAACACGTTATTTGTGGCGTTCGAAGCGCGGCTCCTAGTATCACCCCGAAAGGGCGGGCCAAGGCAAGCCCGGCCAGGACAACACAACAACAAGAGGCCAAGCCCGATGAAACCTGTCGCCCTGCTACGCAGTATTCTGCTTATCAACGCCAGCCTGCTGGCCCTGCATGTCGCGGCCACGCCGCTGCTTCCAGACCTGACGCCGGTGGGGGCTGAACGCGGGCCCAGCAGCGACGGCCGCATTCCGGCCTGGCGCGGGGGCCTGCAAGCGGGGCAGGTGTCGCTGGCGGTCAACGGCACGCCGCTGGACCCGTACGCCGATGAGCAGCCGCTGTACGTCATCACGGCGCAGAACTACGGGCAGTACCGTGCGCAACTGACGGCGGGGCAGGTGGCCTTGATCCAGCGCTACCCCAAGACGTTTCGCCTGCCGGTGTACCCGTCGCACCGCAGTGTCGCGGTACCGCCTCAGGTGGGCGAATGGGCCCGGCACAATGCTGCCAGCGCTCGCCTGGTCAATGACGGCAACGGCGTGGAAGGCTTTAACGGCGTGCTGGCATTCCCCAGGCCCGATAACGGCCTGCAGGTGCTGTGGAACCACCTCACCCGGCCACGCAACGGCAGTTTCAGCCTGGCTTCGGACAGCATCACGCCGCGTGGCGATGGGCGCTTTGCCACGATGAGCCTGCAACAGACGTTTGCCCGTCCCGATGTGCTTGACGATGGCCAGACGGGTAACGTGCTGTACTACCTGAGCTACCGCATGACCGCGCCGTCGCGCCTGGCGGGCGATGCCGTGGTGCTGCACGAAACCCTGGATCAGGTTGCGCAGCCGCGCCTGTCGTGGCTGTACAGCAGCAGCCAGCGGCGGGTGCGGCGCGCCCCGGCGCTGGCCTATGACAGCATCACCCCGGGCACGGCCGGCCTGCGCACCGCCGACAGCCGCGACATGTTCAATGGTGCACCAGACCTCTACCAGTGGACCCTGGTGGGCAAGAAGGCCCTGCACGTGCCGTACAACAGCTATCGCCTGGCATCGCCACTGCTCGGTTATGCCGCGCTGATCGGGCCGGGCCACGTCAACCCGCAACCCACCCGCTACGAGCTGCACCGGGTGTGGGAAGTGGTGGGCACCCTCAAGCCTGGGGCGAAGCATATCTATGCCAGCCGCCGCTACTACCTGGACGAGGACAGCTGGGCCATCGTCGAGGCGGACTTCTTCGATCACCAGGGGCAGTTGTGGCGCACTGCCCAGGCGCACAGCTACTACCACGTCACCGGGCAGGCGCTGGTCAATGCCATGGAGGCGATCTATGACCTGCGCAGTGGCCGCTATCAGCTGTCGGGCCTGACCAACGAGCAGCCAAGGCCGTACGCTTTCGATGTGCGCACCAGTGCTTCGTATTTCTCACCCGGCGCATTGCGCAGCCAAGGGCTGCGCTGACACAGGACCCCCGATGAATTCCGATCCCCGTCAAAGCCCTTGGGAGCGCTGGTTGCTGGGGCAAGGCAAGGCGCCCGACCCGCGTTTTACCCTGGCCAATGAACGCACCTTTCTTGCCTGGATCCGCACCGCCCTGGCGTTGCTCGGCGGCGCCATCGCCATCGAAACCTTCGCCGCACATAGCTGGCCCTCGTCGGGGCGGGTGGCGATGGAGCTGGCGTTGCTGGCCACCAGCTTGCTGGTGAGCCTGGGCGCCGGCTGGCGCTGGCTGGCGGTGGAACGCGCACTGCGCCGCGAGGCGCCATTGCCGCTGCCCCGCCTGGTGCCGCTGCTGAGCGTGGCGTGCGGGCTTGCCTGTGTGGCGCTGGTGGGCCTGCTATGGGCGCGTTGGCATGGCTGAACCCACGGGCGACACCGGGCTGCAGGCCGAACGTACGGTGCTGGCCTGGCGGCGCACGCAGGTGGCATTGCTGCTGGTCGCCTGCCTGGCGTGGCGTGGCGAAATGCCGGTGGTTGCTGGCATGGCGGTGCTGTTGGCACTGCTTGGCCGGGCTCGTGAGCGCGGCGTCTACCGCCGTGGTTTGGGCATGCTGCGCCGCGAGCAGGGCCACGCCGCCGCCTGGAGCGTGCCGCTGTGTACGTTGGGGGTGGCGGGCCTGGTGCTGGGCGTGTGGTTGCGCCGCTCGTTCTAGAGCGGCGCTGCGGGTGCTTCAGGGGGTGACGATATTGAAGCGCCCATCCGGCTCGTCCAGCCCGGCCATGAAGCGCATGAACTTCAGGCGCTCGCCGCTGATGTTGATATCCCCAAGGGTCGCTTCCTTGAGAAAGCCGGTTTGCTTCAGGGCGATGCGGTCGAGGGTGGCCTTGCTCATGTTCACCTCGACATCCGCCTGCCCGTGGCGGGTGAGGTCGCGGTGGGTGAGCACACCGTTGCGCAGGGTGAGGGCGTAGTCTTCGTTCAGGTCGGTAAAGTGCCAGTTGATGGTCAGGTCCTGCTCGGCGGCCTTGGCGGCATCCACGCGTACCCCCAGGTAGTCGAAGAACAGCGTCGGGGTCAGGGCGCGCACCAGGTCGTCGGCGCTGCCGCCCTTGCTTGCGGCTGGGGCCACGCCGTTGCGCAGCTCTTGCGCACCGGTCAGGTAGGCGTTGCGCCAGGTGGCGTTCTCGCTCTGGTAGCCCAGTTGCTCCAGGGCGTCGGCCTGCAGCTCGCGCGCTGCGCTGTTGTCGGGCTGGGCGAACACCAGGTGCCGGGTGAGCTCGGCCACCCAGCGGTAGTCGCCATTGCCGTAAGCCTCACGGGCCAGTGTCAGCACCCGTTCGGCACCGCCCAGGGCCTGGACGTAATGGGCCCCGGCGTCGGCAGGCGGCAATGGGTTGAGGGTTGCCGGGTTGCCGTCGTAAAAGCCCATATAGCGTTGATACACCGCCCGCACGTTGTGGCTGAGCGAGCCATAGTAGTCGCGGCTGTACCATTTGCTGGCCAGCCGTGGCGGCAAGCTGGTCAGCTCGGCGGCGATCTCGGTGGGGCCAAGGCCGCGGTTGATCAGGCGCAGGGTCTGGCTGTCAATGAAGGCATACATGTCGCGCTGATCGGCCAGGTATTCGCGGATCTGCGCGCCGCCCCAGGTGGGCCAGTGGTGCTGGGCAAACACCACTTCGGCTTGCTGGCCATAGCGCAACAGCGACTGGTCCAGGTAGTGCGCCCACACCTTGGCATCGCGCACCTGGGCGCCGCGCAGGGTCAGCACGTTGTGCTGCACGTGGGAGGCGTTTTCGGCCATGCACAAGGCTTTGAACCGGGGGAACCACAGGTTCATTTCAGCAGGTGCTTCGGTGCCAGGGGTGAGCTGGAATTCGATATCGACACCATCGATGCGCAGGGTCTCGAAGGGTTTTTCGATCAGCCGGGTGGGGGCGATCAGGCTGACCGTGGCATTGGCCGGCACTCCCTTGCCCAGGCCGGCATCCACCTGGCCGCGTGGCCCGCGTGGCAACGGCGCGCCGTACATGTACTGCGCACGGCGCTTCATGGCCGGCCCGGCCAGCACGTTTTCGCTGATGGCATGCTCGAAGAACCCCTGCGGGGCGATGACCTGCACCTTGCCGGCCTTGACCTCGGCCTCGTCGATCACCCCACGCACACCGCCGAAGTGATCGACGTGCGGGTGGGTATAGATCACCGCCACCACCGGCCGTTTTGGGCGATGGCGGAAGTACATCGCCAACCCGGCCCGGGCGGTTTCCACCGACAGCAGCGGGTCCATCACGATCAGGCCGTGCTCGCCTTCGATGAGGGTCATGTTGGCCAGGTCCAGGCCGCGCACCTGGTAGATGCCGTCGGTGACCTTGAACAACCCGGCAATGGTATTGAGCTGCGCGATGCGCCACAGGCTCGGGTTGACCGTGCCCGGTGCCTCGCCAGCGAGGAAGGCGTAGCGCTGCAGGTCCCAGACCGTTTTGCCATCAGCATTGACCACGGCCTGGTCGGCGGCTTGGAGCAGGCCGCGGCGGGCATTGTCGAAATCGCTGCGGTCGGCGAAGGGCAGTCGCTGCAACCATTGCTGATTGCTCTGGCGGGTGAGGTCGGTGGCGTCCTTGGCTGGGCCGTCGGCCTGTGCCGCGAAGGGCAGGGCCAGGGCCAGCAGGCAGGGCAATGTGCGTAGGCGCATGGGGTGGTCCTTGTTGTTCTGAGGTCGAACACTCTAAGGACAGAGCTCATTGGCGAACCAATACCACTCTTGCATGGCCACCCATGCCCAAATGCGATGGCTCAGCTGGCACCAATCTCCATGATGCGCGCCACCAGCCAGGCCAGTGCCGGGTCGTGCTGGCGGTGGGCAAGGTACACCAGCTCCAGCTGGAACGGCTGCAGGGCGAACGGCAGGTCCAATACCTGCAGCGGCAGCAGCCGGGCGAAATGGCGCGCCAGTGCGGTGGGCAGCACCACGCACAGGTCGGAGCTTGCGGCCAGGTGCGCGGCCTGCAGGTAATTGGGCGTGGTGTAGACGATGCGACGAGCCAGGCCCTGCTCACCCAGCCACTGGTCAACCATGCCGCGGGTCTGACCGCCGTGCACCCACAGGTGGCGCAGGCCCAGGAAGGCTTGCAGGTCGAGCGCGCCATCCACTTCGGGGTGGCCCTGGCGCACCGCCACGTGCAGTGTTTCGCTGCGCCAGTGGCGCCGCTCGTAGCGCGCGGGCACATCATCGAAGCGCCCCAGCACCAGGTCGAGTTCGCCTCGGTCCAGGGCTTCGGCCGGCAGGTTGGGCGTCAGGTGCAGCACGTCCACGCGCAAATGCGGCGCCTGGGTCTGCAAGGTGGCCAGCAACCCGGGCATGCACAGTTGTTCGGCGAAGTCGGTGAGGGCGATACGCAACTGGCGGTGGCTGAGCTGCGGGTCGAAGCTGTCGCCGGCGCCGAGGGTCTGCTCGATCTGTTGCAGCGCCGCGCGGATCGGGCCTTCCAGGGCCAAGGCGCGCGGGGTGGGGCGCATGCGCCGGCCCACGCGCACCAGCAGCGGGTCGCCGAGCAGGTCGCGCAGGCGCGCCAAGGCATTGCTCACCGTCGGCTGGGTCAGGGCCAGGCGCTCGGCGGCGCGGGAAACGTTCTGTTCACGCAGCAGCATGTCCAGTACGCGCAGCAGGTTGAGGTCGAAGTTGGCTATATTCATGCAAAAAATACATGGGATGGAAAATGAGAATTTCAAAAATAGTAGGCGCCTGACTAGGGTGAGGGCAATGCCTTCACAACAGCCATCAGGAGCGTCACCCGTGAGTACTCCCTATAACATTCAGCTGGCGGCGGTGATCGGTGCCGGCACCATGGGCCGCGGCATAGTCATCAGCCTGGCCCGTGCAGGCCTACCGGTGCTATGGCTGGATAACGACCCGCGTGCTACCGAAGCCGGCCTGGCGATGCTTGCGCAGACCTGGGCACAGCAGGTGGCCAAGGGGCGTATTGACCAGGCCGGGGCCGACGCCTGCCTGGCGCGGGTGCGCCAGGTTACGGCCTATGCCGACCTCGCCGAAGCCGACCTGGTGATCGAAGCGGTGTACGAGAACCTGGCGCTCAAGCAGGAGATTTTCCGCACTCTGGACAGCACGCTCAAAGCCGAAGCCATCCTGGCCAGCAACACTTCGGCACTGGACATCGATGCCATCGCTGCCGTGACCCGTCGGCCCGAACAGGTACTGGGGCTGCATTTTTTCAGCCCGGCCCATGTGATGAAGTTGTTGGAAGTGGTGCGCGGGGAGCGCACCTCGCCCGCAGTGCTCGATGCGGCCCAGGCCCTGGGGCAGCGCATGGGCAAGGAAGTGGTGGTGGCGGGCAACTGCCCGGGCTTCATCGGCAACCGCATGCTCGCCACCTACGCGGCCGAGGCGCGCAAGCTGCTGCTCGAAGGCGCCACGCCGCGGCAGGTGGATGAGGCGCTGCAAGCGTTCGGCATGGCCATGGGCCCGTTCCGCATGTATGACGTGGTCGGCATCGACCTGGAGTGGCGGGCGCGCCAGCTGGCCGGCAAAGCCATGGATGCGCCTTTGCTGCAGGTCGACAACGCCCTGTGCGCGCTGGGGCGTTTCGGGCAAAAAGCCGGCCACGGCTACTACCGTTACGCCCCCGGCAGCCGCGAGGCCATGCACGACCCCGAGGTCGATGCACTGGTGCTCAAGGTCGCCCACGACCTGGGCGTGCACCGGCGCGCAATCGATGACGAGGAAATCCGTGAGCGCTGCCTGCTGGCGCTGGTCAACGAAGGGGCGAAGATTCTCGAGGCGTCGGTGGCCAGCTGCAGCGCCGACATCGACCGGGTGTATCTGCATGGCTACGGCTTCCCGGCAGAGGTCGGTGGGCCGATGCGCTGGGCCGACCAGCAGGGGTTGAGCCTGCTGTTGGCGCGGCTGGAACGCCTGCAAGGCCTGTTCGGCGAACATTGGCGCCCGGCCGGGCTGCTGATGCGCCTGGTGGCTGGGGGCAAGCAGCTGGCCGATGTGCGCGAGGGCCGCGCATGAGCTACCGAGCCCCCCTGCGTGACATGCACTTCGTCCTGCACGAACTGTTCGATGTGACGGCGCACTGTGCCCGCCTGGGCAACGAGCTGGACCGCGAAACCATTGATGGCATCCTCGAACAAGGCGCACGGTTTGCCGGCGAGGTGGTTGCGCCGCTTAACCGCCAGGGCGATGAGCAGGGCTGCCGCCTGGAGCAAGGCGCTGTGCGCACCCCCGATGGCTTTCGCCGGGCCTACCGGCAATATGTGCAGCAGGGCTGGGGTGGCATGACCGGCCCCGTGGAGCACGATGGCCAGGGGCTGCCGCAAATGGTCGCGGCGTGCTTTCACGAAATGCTGATGGGCGCGTCCCTGTCGTTTCGGATCTATTCTGGCCTGACCGAGGGCGCCGTGCTGGCCTTGCATCGGCATGGCAGCGCAGCGCTCAAGCGCGATTACCTCGGCAAGCTGGTCAGCGGCGAATGGGCCGGCACCATGTGCCTGACCGAGCCACAGGCCGGCACCGACCTCGCGCTGCTGCGCACCCGCGCCGAGCCGCAAGGCGATGGCAGCTACCGCATCAGCGGCAGCAAGATCTTCATCAGCGGCGGCGACCAGGACCTGACCGACAACATCGTCCACCTGGTGCTGGCGCGCCTGCCGGATGCGCCGGCCGGTGTGCGTGGCATCAGCCTGTTCCTGGTGCCCAAGTTCGAATGCACCGGTAGCGGTGGGCTAGGCGCGCGCAACGCCGTCGAATGCGGTGCGCTCGAGCACAAGATGGGCATCAAGGGTGCAGCGACCTGCGTGATGAACTTCGAGGGCGCCCGCGGCTGGCTGGTGGGTGAGGCCAACCAGGGCCTGGCCTGCATGTTCACCATGATGAACGATGCGCGGTTTCAGGTTGGCCTGCAGGGGCTGGGCATCGCCGAGGCGGCCTTCCAGGGTGGCCTGGCCTATGCCCGCGAGCGCTTGCAGTCGCGCAGCCTGGCTGGGCCGGTGGCACCCGAGCGCAATGCCGACCCGATCATCTGCCACCCGGACGTGCGGCGCATGCTGCTGACCCAGAAAACCCTCAGCGAGGGCTGCCGCATGCTGGCGGCCTTTGCAGCGCAAGCGCTGGATCAGGAGCACGGTGCCCCGCAGCCAGACGTGCAAGCGGCCGCCGGGCGGCGGGCGGCGTTGCTGATCCCCATCGTCAAAGCCTTCCTCACCGATGTCGGCCAGGAGGTCGCCAGCCTGGGGGTGCAGCTGTACGGGGGGCATGGCTATATCCGCGAATGGGGCATGGAGCAGCTGATGCGCGACAGCCGTATCACCCAGTTGTACGAAGGCACCAACGGCATCCAGGCGCTGGACCTGATCCGCCGCAAGGTGCTTGGCGATGGTGGCGAGCAGTTGCGCCTGCTCATCGATGAGTTGCTCGAAGCGGCTCGCGGCTGCGCTGCCGACGAGCTGGCCGGGATGGCCCAGGTGGTCGTCCAGCGCCTGCTGGAATGGCGCAACCTGAGCGCCGAGGTGGTCGATGCCTGCCGCTGTGACCCGCAGGAAATCGGCGCAGTGTCGGTGGACTTCCTTGCCTACTCGGGCTACGTGCTGCTGGCCGCGCTGTGGCTGCGCGCTGGCGTAACGGCCAGCGCGGCACTGGCCGCAGGCAGCGCAGACAGTGCCTTCTACCAAGCCAAGCTGCACGCCGCAGGCTTCTACTGGCGGCGGGTATTGCCGCGCGCAAATGCCCACTGCGAGGCGTTGCGCGGCGGCGCACAGTGCCTGATGAGCCTGGATGAAGCGCACTTCGCCTTCTGACCCTGCCCAGCTGTTCACCCACAACAACAAGAGGAACATGAGCATGCAGCCTTTCAGTTTTGCCACCACCCCTCATCTGCTGTGCGAACCCGGTGCCGCCGGGCGCCTGGCGCAGCTGTGCCAGCAACGCGGCGTGCGCCGCGTGCTGATCGTCACCGACCCGGGTATTGTCAACCTGGGCATGCTCGATGATTTACTGCCAGGGTTCACCCAGGCTCACCTGAGCGTGGCGATCTTCGGTGAGGTCAGCGCCGACCCCAGCCATGCCTGCGTGCTGGCGGCGGTCGGCCGGGCACGGCATATCGGCGCCGAGCTGATCGTCGGTTTCGGTGGCGGCAGCTCCATGGATGTCGCCAAGCTGGTGGCGCTGCTGGCACACCCCGCCTGTGACCAGACCCTGGAGGCGGTCTATGGCATCGACCAGGCCAAGGGCCAGCGCCTGCCACTGATCCAGGTGCCGACCACCGCCGGGACCGGCTCCGAGGTCACCCCGGTCGCCGTGATCACCACCGGCGAGGCGGCCAAGATGGCGGTCATTTCGCCGCTGTTGCTGCCCGACCTGGCGCTGCTCGACGCCGAGCGCACACTGGGCCTGCCACCGGCGATCACTGCGGCCACCGGTATCGATGCCATGGTCCATGCCATCGAGGCCACCACCAGCCGGTTCAAGCGCAACCCGGTGTCCAGCCTGCTGGCCCGCGAAGCGTTGGGGCTGCTGGCCGGCAACCTCGACCAGGCGGTACACAACGGTGGCAACCTGGTGGCCCGCCAGGCCATGCTGCTGGGCGCCTGCCTGGCCGGGCAGGCATTTGCCAACGCGCCGGTGGCGGCGGTGCATGCGCTGGCTTACCCGCTGGGGGCGCGTTACCACGTGCCGCACGGGCTGGCCAATGCGCTGGTGCTGCCCCACGTGATGCGCTTCAACCGGCGCGAGGCGTTTGCCGATTATGCGGCATTGGCGCCGGCACTTCTGGGCGAGCGCCTGGTGCCTGGCGACCCCCATGACCTGTGCAGCCAGTTCATCGATGAGCTTGCGCAGCTGGCGCCACGCTGCGGCCTGCCCAGCCGGCTGCGTGATGTCGGTGTACCGCGGCACAGCCTGCCGCTGCTGGCCGAGGATGCCCAGCAACAGCAACGGCTGCTGGTCAACAACCCGCGCAAGGTCACCCTTGCCGATGCCCTGGCCCTCTACCAGGCGGCGTTCTGACCATGGCCAGGGAGCGCCCGCTGCGCGGCGCCTACCGCCACTTCCAGCCGATCACCACGCGCTGGCATGACAACGACGTGTATGGGCATGTGAACAACGTCGTCTATTACGGGTTTTTCGACAGTGCCGTGAATACCTGGCTGATCGAACATGCCGGCCTGGATATCCACCACGACCCGGTGGTGGCCTACGTGGCCGGGTCCGCCTGCGACTATTTTGCCGCCGTTGCCTTCCCGCAACGCATCGAAGTGGGCATCGCCGTCGAGCGTCTGGGCAACAGTTCGGTGCACTACACGCTGGCCGTGTTCGTCGAGGGCGAACCTGAAGCCTGCGCGGCCGGCCGTTTCACCCACGTTTTCGTCGACCGTCGCGACAACCGCCCGGTCGCCATCCCCGCCAGGCTGCGCAGCGCTCTCGGCAGCCTGCTCGCGTCGCCCGACCCATCCAGCCATAACGAACCGGCATGGCATTGATCCGAAGACGCTATTTGTGAGGGGCGTTCAACCTGCCTGATACTTCTGGTCACCGACACCGCCGGCCTGGGCGGCCGGCGCGTCCGCGCTGAACCCATCATTTCCCTCTCTAATAAAACAACAAGAGGTTAAGAGTGAGCGCAACCCTACTTTTTTGCCGGCGCCGCGCGCCGCTGGCGGCACTGTGCTGCCTGCTCGCCACCCCGGTGGCGGGCGTGCAATTCGACGTTGGCCCGTTACAGGGGCGTTTCGACTCGGCCCTGTCGCTCGGCAGCGCAGTCAGCACCGCCAACCCCGACAAACAGCAGTTGCAGGCGGCCAATGGCAACGACGGGCGACGCAACTACCGGGCGGGCGATGTGTTCTCGGTGATCTTCAAAGGCACCCACGACCTGGAGCTGCGGCGCGACAACCTCGGTGTGTTCCTGCGCGGCAGCTACTGGTACGACACCGCGCAGCGTGACCACAGCCAGCGAGCAGTCGATATCGACGATCACGATCGCCAGGTATCGGCGAAAACCGCAGGCGCGGAGCTGCTCGATGCCTTCGCCTATGCCCTCTACGACATCGACGGCGAGCCCGGTTCGCTGCGCCTGGGCAAACAGGTGGTCAATTGGGGGGAAAGCCTGTTCATCCAGGGCGGGCTGAACGTGATCAACCCCTTCAACCAGGCGGCGCTGCGTCGGCCAGGCTCCGAGGTGAAAGACGCCCTGGCGCCGGTCAACCTGGTGTATGTCACGCAAAACCTCAACCAGGCGCTGTCTTTTGACGCCTTTTACCAGCTGGACTGGGAACAGGCCCGGCTGGACAACTGCGCAACGTTCTTTTCCGGCAACGACTTCATGCCCGAGGGCTGCCGGGGCCTGGATGTCGGCGGGCAGAAGGTCACCAACCCGGCCGTTTCGCAGGCCCTGGCCCCGTTCGGTGTGACGCTGACGGAGGAGGGCGTGCGGGTGCCCCGGAGCGCCGACCAGGATCCGCGCAATGGCGGGCAATGGGGTTTTTCGCTGCACTGGTACGTCGAACGGCTGGATACCGAGTTCGGCCTGTTCGCCGCCAACTACCACAGCCGCTCCCCCTACCTGGGCACGGTCAGCAGCCGCTACTACGCCAATACGGGTTTTGCCAGGGAGCTGTGCGGCAATGTCGGTGTGGCGCTGGCCAACTGCGGCGCCTTCCTGGCTTCCAGCAACGGGCAGACCCTGGCCGGTGCATTGCGCATGGGCACTTCCCGGTACCAGGCGCAATACCCGGAGGACATCCGCCTGTACGGCCTCACCTTCGCCACCACGCTGCGCAACGGTACCGCCGTGCAAGGGGAGGTGAGCTATCGGCCGAACATGCCGGTACAACTCAACGGCAACGATGTGTTGCAGTCGTTGCTCAATGCCCCCGGCCGCAGCCCCCTGAACGCCGATGGCCTGCGCCCGGCAACCGACAGCACGCCGTTCGACGGTTACCGGCGCAAGCAGGTTACCCAGGCCCAGGTATCGGCCGTGCAGGCGTTCAGCCAGGTCATGGGCGCCAACCAGCTGCTGCTGATGGGTGAGGTGGGTGCCACCTATGTCGGTGGGCTGGAGGGGCGTTTCGGGGCCCGGTATGGCCGCTCCGGTGCCTATGGCAACGGCGAACTGGCCGACAACAGCCTGTGCCTGGCGATTTCGAAAAGCCCGGGCGACTGCAACGGCGAGGGTTTTGTCACGCCTTTCTCGTGGGGGTACCGGCTGCGCGCGACCTGGAGCTACCCGAACCTTGTCCAGGGCCTGGACATTCGCCCCAGCCTGGCCTGGGCCCATGACGTCAAAGGTTACTCACCCGCTGACGGCTCGGCCTTCAACGAAGGCTCGCGCTCCATCAGCCTGGGCGTGGACGTCAGCCTGGCCACTCAGTACTGGGCAAGCCTGGCCTACACCGATTACCTCGACGGCGATTACGGCACCCGCGGCGACCGCGATTATGTCGCGTTCAGTGTGGGTGCCAATTTCTAGTACAACCAAGGAGCAAGACAATGTCCAAGCGCAGCATGCAGCCTTCATCCGCCAACCTGCCCGGCATCGCCCTGATACTGGCCGGTGCGCTGGCACCAGGGCTGGCGGTCGGGGCACCGACCGTACAGGGCGTGATGCAGGGGTTCCCACCAGCACCGGAATTGCGCGTCAACCAGGCCAACGCCTTTCAGCCACCGTACTTGCGCTGGTCCATGCGCCACGCCCGCGAGGTGTCGCCCACCCGTGGCATCGGCCGCGCGGCCACACCGCTGGCTTTGGCCGAAGGCAGCGCGGCGGCGCTCGACCAACTGGCCTTCAATGCCGGCGATCAGCCGTTGACCCTGGCCGGTTACCTTCAGCAAACCAGCACCGACGGCTTGATCGTGCTGCACAGGGGCAAGGTGGTGTATGAGCATTATCTGGAAGGGTTCCAACCCGGCCAGGCGCATATCTGGGCGTCAATGACCAAGTCGGTCACCGGCCTGATCGCCGCCCAGTTGATCGCCGAGGGTGCGCTGGACCCTCAGCGCACACTGGCGCATTACGTGCCGGAACTGCGCGGCACGCCGTTCGGCGAGGCGACGGTGCAGGCCAACCTGGACATGCAGGTGGCGGTGGAGTACCCACCACAGATGCCGCCGGACCTCGGCCTGTTTGCCGCCACCGGCCTGATACCGCGGGGCGAGGGCATGCCAGGGGATATCTACAGCTTCCTCCAGCAGGTGCAGCAGGCGCCGCACGCGGGTAGCCAGGCGCCGTTCTTCTACCAGAACGGCTCACCGGAAGCGCTGGCATGGGCGTTGCGGCGCATCACCGGGCTCAACTGGGCGCAACTGGTCGAGCAGCGTTTGTGGTCACGCTTCGCCGAGGACGATGCCTACGTGCAGGTCGACCCGCTGGGCACCGAAATGGCCAGTGGCGGCATCAGCTGCAACCTGCGGGACACCGCCCGCTTCGCCGAGCTGGTGCGCCGCGAACTGGCCCGCGATGCCAAGGGCGACAGCTTCAACCAGGCGGTGCACAGCACATTCCAGCCTGCGGACCCGGCGGTGTTCGCCAACGGCAACCTAGGGCCCGGTCGCCCTGGTTACGGCTACCGCAATTACTGGTACCAGAAGAACGACGGTGACGGTTCGGTCGAGGCCAGTGGGCGCTTCGGTCAGAAAATCTATATCAACCCCCGCCGCGAAGTGGTGATCGTGAAGCTGTCAGCAACGGCCGATCAGGCCCGGCGCGCCACCCGTGCCGACGGCGAGGTAAAAGCCCCTGCGCGCGTCGTGGACTCGCCCGCTGCGTTCAACAGCATGGTGGGTGCGGTGCTGGCGGCCCTGCCGGGTTAAAGTGTCTTTACTGCGATTGAACCTGGCATCGTGACTGGAGGCGTTGCAATGACAAAGGCCGTTGTGAAATCCCGCTTCGAAGCAACGCTTCTTCGTCCGGCAAACCCTGGGAATGATTCGTCATGGGCCTTCGTGGTCCTGCCAAAAGACGCGAGTGCACAGCTTCCCAGGCGAGGAAGGACGACAGTTGAAGGCACATTGAATGGATACCCTTTCCAGGCAACCCTTGAACCGGATGGTCAACTGAGCCATTGGCTGCAGGTCAGCTCTACGTTACTCGAAGCTGCAAATGCTGCCATTGGCGACATCGTTACACTGGAGTTGAGCCCTGTGCTGAAGGAGCCCGAACCTGGCATCCCTCCCGATTTCCAGGAGGCCCTTGCAGCCACGCCTGAGGCTCGTCTGGTCTGGACCAATACGACGACCCTCGCACGAGTAGACTGGATACACTGGATCACGTCAGCCAAGCAGGCCCAGACGCGCGCAAAACGAATAGCCAATGCATGCGATATGCTTGCCTCCGGCAAGAAGCACGTTTGCTGTTTCGACCCGTCTGGCTACTACAGCAAGGCCTTCCGTGCGCCTGAGGCGCAAGATTGATAAACGCCGCCGCGGGTGGGAATCCTGAAGCACGAGGGGGTCAAACACCCCATCCGAGATGGCTCAATAGCGGCAGCATACTCATGGATCGAAAAGCAAACCCGTCATCCACTTCTGACTGGGTCATACGCAGCACCACGCCTGGCAGCGTAGAGCGCATCGAAGCCTGGTTTGGTGGCCATGGCTACGACCCGCATCGTCATGACACATACTCGATAGGCCGTACCCTTGCCGGTGTGCAGAGCTTTCACTACAAGGGGGCGCTGTGCCACGGCGTGCCAGGCAACACCCTTGTGCTGCACCCGGATGAAGTGCATGACGGCATGGCCGGCACGGAGGTGGGCTTTCGCTACCGGATGGCCTACATCGACCCGTCGTTGATCCAGAACGTGCTCGGGGGCGAACCGTTGCCTTTCATCGCCGGCGGGCTCTCCTGCGACCCGCGTTTGTACCGCGCCAGCGAGGCGTTCGTACAAGCCTTGGACCATCCTCTGGAAACACTGGAGGAGCAGGACGCCGTGTATGACCTGGCAATGGCGCTGCGTGCCGTCGGCGGTAAGCCACGTGGCCGCAAACGCATGGACTACCGCAGCGCCGAGCGTGCCAGAGCGTTCATCATGGAGCATCTGCACGCAGGCATCACGCTGGAGATGCTCGAACAGGCCAGCGGGCGTGAGCAATGGAGCTTGTCGCGGGACTTTCGCGCCCTCTACGGCACCAGCCCTTACCGGTTTGTCACGCTACGGCGCCTGGATAGTTTTCGCAGGCTGATCCTGGATGGCTTCACCCTGGTCGATGCCGCCCTCGCCGCAGGCTTTCACGATCAAAGCCACATGACCCGGCACTTCACTCGCACCTACGGCGTACCGCCTTTGCGTTGGCTGGAACGCTTGCGTGCCTCTCGCTGAGTTGCAGGATCGTACAAGAAAGGCGTGTTGCCCATTCGATAGGCTGGTCGCTCCAACCAGAGAGGATCTGCCATGTCCGGCATACATCAGCAATGCGTACCGCAGCCTGTGAAACTGACCCAAAAAGCTTCGCTTATCGAGCAACAGTGGAGTCCACGGGTGGTCGCGGAAATGAACGACTACCAATTCAAGGTGGTTCGCATCCAAGGTGAATTCATTTGGCACTCGCACCCCGAGACCGATGAAGCGTTTCTGGTACTCGAAGGCCTCTTGCGCATCGATCTCCCAGAGGGCTGCGTGCATGTGAAGCCGGGCGAGCTGTATGTGGTGCCGCGTGGGGTAGAGCACAGAACAGCGGCAGACACGGAGACGAAACTCATGATGATCGAGCCGCGAGGCGTGTTGAATACCGGTCATGAAGGGGGGGAGCGAACGGCTGTGAATGACGTCTGGATCTGAGTTGACGTCTGTAATATTGGCTAGCTGCCTTCAGGTCTGAAGCGGACACCTATCCGGCATGGAGGGGCCGCTTCGCGATCGACCGCTTTCGACCCATAGCTGCCAGCGATCCAAAGCTCTTTAGTCAGTACCGGCCTCATCGCCGGCAAGCCGGCTCCCACAGGAATATCACCGGCCTTCAGCCATGCGCTGTACCTGTGGGAGCCGGCTTGCCGGCGATGGGCCGCGAAGCGGCCCCGGTTACAGATGTCTGCTTTGGGTCGAAAGCGGCCGGTCCTGAATGGCCGCTATCGACCCATTGCGAACGTTCACCGTGACATCGTCTGCGCCTATGAGATCGAGCGCCGCCCGCGCGGCGCATCGCGAGCTGCGCTCGCTCCTACGCTTGTTTCGGGCCAGTAATGCCTGTGACAGGCGTGCGCGACCGCCTTGTTGGTACGACGCGATATCGAGCCATGCACCAAGGCGTTCGCGCGCAAATCCCACAGGAATAATTGGCCCGAAACAAGCGTAGGAGCGAGCGCCGCTCGCGATGCGCCGCGCGGGCGGCGCTCGATCTGACAGGCGCTGTAAATTTCCCGGCGAACACGTCCGAACACCGCACTACCGCCAAGGCATGTACCGTCCGCAATGGGTCGACGGTGGTCAGCCGCCAGCGGTTGACAAGCATATGGCGAGGCTCCTGCATAAGTGATAACTTAGATTAATTCTCATTTGCAGCCCTTTGTCATGGACCGACCTCGACCACCTTCTTCCGATTCCATTGGCGAGCTGTATGCGGGGCACCACCCCTGGTTGGTGGCGTGGCTGCGGCGGCGCCTGCAATGTCCGCATCAGGCTTCAGACTTCGCCCAGGACACGTTCTACCGTGTACTCACCGCCGGGCAATATGCTTCCCCTCGTGAGCCTCGTGCATTTCTTGCGACCATTGCGCGCCGTATCCTGATCGACAACGGCCGCCGCTTGCGCCTGGAGCAGGCATACAGGGAGGCGCTTGAGGCCAGTGTCGAGCATATGGAGCAGGCGTTCTCGCCCGAGCAAATCCTGCAGGCCATAGAGCTGCTGGAATGTATCGACCGAGCGCTGTCACGCATGAAGCACAGAGTTCGCGAAACCTTTATCCTCCGTCACCTTGAAGGCTTGTCCCAGGATGACATAGCACGTCATCACGGCATTTCGGTGAGGACTGTACAGGCCGATTTAGTCGAGGCCATGCTGGCTTGCGACGCTGCCATGGAGGTGAGCGATGCCTGACCAGGCTGCCGATTCGGTCCTGCGCGAGGCTGCGCGCTGGCTGGTGCTACTCGACGACCAGGCCGACGTGCAGTTACAGGCGCAATTCCAGGCATGGATCAGCGCGGCCCCTGAACATGCGGCAGCGGTCGCGCGCTTGCAAGGGCGCCTGAGTTCGTTGCAGCAACTACCCCGCCAGGCTGCCGGAAAAGCCCTCCGCCACGCACCACGCGCGCGCCAGGCCAGCAAGATGCAGGCCCTGGCCTTGGCGCTGGCCCTGCTTCCCATGGCCTGGATCACCACGACTTGCTGGCAACAGGGATATCTGCTGGCAGACCTGAGCACCTCAGGGGGCGCTTGGCTTGATCGCCGACTAGACGATGACAGCGAAATCCATCTGGACGGGGACTCGGCCGTGAACGTGCATTTTGATGCAGGTGAACGCCGGGTCGAGCTGCTGCGGGGCGAAGTGTTGGTCGATGTGGCCAAGGACCCTCGCCCATTCCTGGTAGTGACTGCACATGGCAGTGTGCGTGCGCTTGGCACGCGCTTCACGGTGGCGCGGCAGGGCGACTCGACGCAAGTGACCATGATCGAGTCGACCACCGCCATCAGCAGTGCCGGCCACTCACTGAAGCTGACGGCCAACCAGCGCGTACGTCTTGGCGCACAAGGCCCAGGCAACGTCGAACAGGTACGGGCAGATGCCCTTGAACAGGCTTGGCACAAGCACCAGCTGCTGGCCGAAGATGAGCCACTGAGCGATGTGCTGACGCGCTTGTCGCGCCACTACCCAGGCCTGCTGTGGGCCGATCATGCTGCCCTCGCAGGGCTACAGGTGACGGTGATGCTGCCGCTGGATGATCCGCGCCAGGCATTGCGGCTGCTGCAACGCACCTTGCCGATCCAGGTCAGCCAGTACACCCCCTGGATAACCCGGGTAACCCTGAAGCCCGATGCGGGGCGGAAATAGTTTCAATAATCATTTCGTGTTTTCGAATTTCGTCCGTCCTCCCATGGCCAACACCATAGGAGTATCGAAAACATGAAGTCGCCGATTCGAGCGCTGACCCGTTCTGCCGCGCACGGCCTTTACCTGGCCGTGCGCCTGGCACTTTGTACGGCACCACTGGCAGTGCCTGCCAGTGCCTTGGCCGAGCAATCCCTGCAGCGCTATGACATCGCTACCGGGCCGTTGGGCGAAGCCCTGGGTCGGTTCGCCCAGGCCAGCGCAACGCCCATCTCTTTTGAGTCCCGCCAGGTGCAAGGATTGACCAGCCCCGGTGTGCACGGCAGCTTCACCATCGATGACGGTTTTGCACAGCTACTGTCGGGCTCTGGACTGGTAGCGAGCCCGACCGAAGATGGCTATCAACTCCAGCAGGCCGCACCGGTCACAGGCGCAGTCAACCTTGCAGCGACCACCATTGCCGGCAATACACCCGGTTCGATTACCGAGGATAGCGGCTCCTACACCACAGGATCGACCAATACGGCGACCAAGATGGCCCTGAGCCTGCGGGAAACCCCGCAATCGGTGACGGTGATCACCCGCAAGAAGATGGACGACCAGAACATCCAGAACCTGGACGATATCGCGCGCACGGCAACCGGTATCACCCTGACCAAGATCGGCACTGACCGCTCCACCTATTACGCGCGTGGCTTCGAGATCAGCGATCTGCAATATGACGGGATTCCGACCAACATCTCGGAAAACTACTCGATGGACGTCATGTCCACGTCGAACATGGCCCTCTACGACCGTGTCGAAGTTGTACGCGGGGCCAACGGCCTGATGCAGGGCACGGGCAACCCGTCGGCGGCGATCAACCTCGTGCGCAAGCGGCCGACCCAGGACTTTCGCCTGGGCGCGGAATTGGGTGCAGGCTCCTGGGACAACTACCGGAGTCAGGTGGATGTTTCCGGGCCATTGACCGCCACGGGTAATATTCGCGGCCGCGCAGTAGCCTACTACAACAACGCCAACAGCTACCGGGACGGCGCCGAGCGGGACAACCAGTTGCTGTATCTGGTCGGCGAGGCGGATCTGAACGACTCCACCGTGCTGACGCTAGGTGCCACCCTTCAGAAGGACAACCAGAACGGCTATGACTGGGGCGGCCTGAATACCCGCAGTGACGGCTCCTTCTACCCGCTATCGCGCTCCACCAACCTCAACGGCAAGTGGGCCCACCTGGATCGCAACAACTACACACTGTTCGGCGATGTCACGCACAAGTTTGACAACGAATGGACGTTGACCTTGGCCATGAACGCGATCTGGTCGAACGCCGATTTCCTTTCGGCCTATCCGAGCCGGGTATCGGGCGACAACTATCGCATGACCGTCTCCCAGGCTGACTACGAAGACACCCAGTTCGCGCTGGACCTCTATGCAACCGGGCCATTTGAGCTGTTCGGGCGCAGGCACCAATTGATGTTGGGGGCCAACAGTCGCCAGGACGAGTTCACTGCCGTCATCAAGAGCGCGGTCAACAACCCCACGATCACCATCACCGACTTCGACTACAGCGCTCTGCCCAGCCCCATCCTCAATGCGATCGGCTCGGACTACAACTACAAGCGCAAGGAGCGAGGCCTGTACGGTGCCTCGCGCTTCAGCCTCACGGATGACCTGAGCCTGATCCTCGGCACGCGGGTGAGTTGGTCGGACTACGAGGTGGCCAGCCCGTACACCAATGATCGATACCGGGAGAATGGCCGGTTGGTGCCGTATGCCGGGCTGGTACTGGACCTGGACAAGCATCACAGCTGGTATGCCAGCTACACCGAGATCTACAAGACTCAGAGTTACTACGGTGTCGGTAACACCTTGCTTGACCCTATCGAGGGCGACAACTACGAAACCGGCATCAAGGGTGAGTATTTCGATGGCCGCCTGAACACCACGCTGGCCATTTTCCAGACCAACCTGGAGAACATGCCCGAAGCCCTGTCGGTGTCGCCAACCTGTGGCGTGACGGGTACCAGCAAATGTTATGAAGCCGGCGCGAAAGTGCGTAACCGCGGCTTTGAACTGGAGATTTCAGGCGAACCACTGGAGAACTGGAACCTTAGCGCTGGATACACCTACAGCGATCCAGAATATGTGGCTGGCAGTAGCAAGGGCTCGGACTACTATCGCAAGATCCCGCGCCGCCTGCTAAAGGTGTCGACGGACTACCGCTTGCCCGGTGCCCTCGACCAGTGGCGAGTGGGTGGCGACGTGTATGCCCAGAGCCGCACCGCCGCCGATGTCAGCGGGTATGCCATCAAACAAGGTGGCTACGCCTTGCTCAACTTGCACGCCCATTATCAAATCAATCAACAGTTCAGCGTGCAGTACAACCTCAACAACGCCTTGGACAAGGTCTATTACCAGTCCTTGCCAACTTCAAACAACTTTGGTGGCCTGTACTATGGTGATCCGCGCAATGTCGCAGTAACCCTACGCTACCAATATTGATGCCGTGGGTATTGGATGATCCGCATGCGCTACATGCGTGAAGCCTGTCGGATCATCATGCGGGTTCCCAAAGCAGTTGCCAACCCGTTGCGCAGGGTCATTTGGGAGATGACACGAGCTGAGTGGCCTGGCAGGTCGATAGCCCAAGGCCCCCCAAGGCTTCAACCTTGGGTGCCCGGCAGGTAGGGCAGCAGTCGTTCGGTTTCTTTCTTCACCACTGCGTAGCATTCGCAGCTCAGCAGTTCCAGGCGTGCCCGGTCCAGCACCCTGATCTGCCCGCGGTTGTACTCGATCACCCCCAGGCGCTGCAATTTGCCGGCGGCGTCGGTCACACCCTCGCGGCGCACGCCGAGCATGTTGGCGATCAGTTCCTGGGTCATGCACAAGCGGTCGCCCGGCAGGCGGTCGAGCGACAACAGCAACCAGCGGCACAATTGCTGGTCGATGGAGTGATGGCGATTGCACACCGCTGTTTGTGCCATCTGGGTGATCAGTGCCTGGGTGTAGCGCAGCATCAAGGTCATCAACTCGCCATGGCGGTTGAACTCGTCCTTGATCTTTTGCACGGGCAGACGGTAGGCATGCCCGGCGCTTTGCACGATGGCCCGGCTGGGGGTGCTTTCGCCACCCATGAACACGGCGATGCCAACCAGCCCTTCGTTACCGACCACCGAAATTTCGGCCGAGGCGCCGTTTTCCATCACATACAGCAACGACACGATGGCATCGACCGGGAAGTGGACGTGGCACAGGGTGTCGCCGGACTCGTACAGCGCCTTGCCCAGGGGCAGGTTGACGTGCTCCAGGTCCGGCGCCAACCGGCTGAACGCCTCTGGCGACAGGGCAGCCAGCAAGTGGTTGTTTTGGGGTTTTACCGTGTGTTGCATGCGTGGGACCATCGATGGCAGCGGCTGTCGGAACAAGATTAGCCTAGCGGGGCCAAGGCTTGCGCCAGTGCTGCCGTGATGCGCCCAACGGTTCAGATGGTAGGCAACGAGCAGGCCCGACACTCGGCGATGACGTGGTGCTCGCACCCGTCATCCTTCAGCCGAAGCTTGGCGTCGACAAGCCGTTCGCCGTCCAGGCTCAGGCTCAGTTCGCTGCCGTTGCCGTTGCGTACCTCGATGCGGTAATGGGTGCTGCCGAAGCGGTAATGCAGGACATAACCCGGCCAGCCTGCCGGCAACAGCGGCTGCAGGTGCAGGGTGTCGCCACTGCGTTGCAGGCCCAGCAGGCTTTCGACGATCAAGCGGTACATCCAGCCGGCAGAGCCGGTGTACCAGCTCCAGCCACCCCGCCCGGCGTGGGGCGCAACCGCATAGACGTCGGCGGCCATCACATAGGGTTCGACCTTGTAGGTATCGATCAACGCGTCGCAGCCCTGGCGCACCGGGTTGATCAGGCGCAGCAGTTCCCAGGCTTTGTCGGCATCGCCCAGGTGCGCGTAGGCCATGCTCGCCCAGATGGCCGCATGGGTGTACTGCCCGCCGTTTTCACGCACCCCTGGCAGGTAGCCCTTGATGTAGCCAGGGTCCAGCTGGCCCTGGTCGAAGGGTGGGTCGAGCAGTTTGACGATGCCGATGTCACGGCGTACCAGGTGGCTGTCCAGCGCCGCCATGGCCAGGCGGGCACGTTCGGGCGAAGCGACGCCCGACAGCACCGCCCAGCTTTGCGCCAGCGAGTCGATGCGGCATTCCTGGTTGCTCGCCGACCCCAGTACCTGGCCGTCGTCGAACCAGGCGCGGCGATACCAGCCGCCGTCCCAGGCGTGCGCTTCCAGTTTTTCGGCGAGTGCGGCGGCCTGGGTGGTGCAGCGCAACGCAAAGGCGCTGTCGCCCTGGCGCAAGGCGACGCAGCCGAATGCCCGCAGCACCTCATGGCCAAAGAAGCCCAGCCACACGCTTTCGCCTTGCCCTTGTTCGCCGACCCTGTTCATGCCGTCGTTCCAGTCGCCGCTGCCCATCAATGGCAGGCCGTGAGCCCCGCATTGCAAGGCGTGGCCGAGGGCGCGCTGACAATGCTGATACAGGCTCTCGACCAGGGCCGAGTGGCCAGGCAGGTCGTAGTAGGACTCTTCCCCGGCGTTTAGCGCGCGGCCTTCCAGATAGCCGACTGGCTCGTCCAGCACGGCGTAGTCCCCGGTGGCCTCTACGTAGCGGCTGGCGGCCAGCGGCAGCCACAGCAGGTCATCGGAGCAGCGGGTACGCACCCCGCGCTGCAACGGTGGGTGCCACCAGTGCTGCACGTCGCCTTCGGCATACTGGTGCGCAGCGCAGGCCAGCAGGTGTTGACGCGCCGCCGCTGGCGCGGCATGGACCATGGCCATGCTGTCCTGCAACTGGTCGCGAAAACCGATGGCACCGCCAGACTGGTAAAAGCCGCTGCGCGCCCAGAACCGGCAGGCGATCACCTGGTACATCAACCAGCCGTTGGCCAGCACATCCAGTGCAGGCTCCGGCGTCTCGATCTGCACGGTGTCCAGGGTGCGCCGCCAGTAGGCGCTGACCTTGTCGAACTCGTCCATGGCGGCCTGCAACCCCCGGTACTGCTGCACGTAGCGGGTAGCAGCGCGGGCGTCCCGGGCGGCGCCCAGGCGGAACACCACCTCCCGGCTTTCGCCAGGCTCCAGCTGCAGCGCCACTTGCAATGCCGCGCAGGGGTCCAGACCGCCGCCGGTACGCCCCGACAGCCGTGACTGGCGCATACCCAAAGGCGCCTGGCAATCACCATTGCGCCCCAGGAATTCGCCGCGATCACAGGTCATGCCCTGTATCGGCAGGTCGCAATCGAGAAACGCCACGTGCGTGGAAAATTCCACTGAGTAGCTGTTGCGGGCAAACAGCGCGCCGCTGAAAGGGTCGGGCTCACTGACAACGTGCATGGCGGTTTTGCTCGGCAGGTCGCCCAGCACCCACTCGACGAAGCAGGTCACCGACAAACGGCGTACCCGTGCCGACGTGTTGTGCAGTTTGAGCCGGCTGAACTTGACCGGCGCATCCTGCGCCACATGCACCCACAGCTCGCTGCGCAGGTCTGGCTCGACATGCTCGAACACGCTGTAGCCAAAGCCGTGGCGGGTGCAGTAACGGCCAGGGCCTGGGCAGGGCTGCGGCGTCGGTGACCAGTACTCGCCGGTGTCCTCGTCGCGCAGGTAGAGGGTTTCGCCACTGGCGTCGGTAACCGGGTCGTTGTGCCAGGGCGTCAAACGATACTCGTGGGCGTTCTCGTACCAGGTGTAAGCACTGCCGGCCTCGGAGACCACGCTGCCGAACTGCGGGTTGGCCAGGATATTGACCCATGGCGCTGGTGGCGGTGAGCCGGGTAGCAGCGCAATGACGTACTCGCGGCCGTCGGTGCTGAACCCGCCATAACGGTTGCCCAGCCTCACCGTGGGTTGCTCGGCCGGCGAGTGGCTGGCAGGTGCCGGCCGGCGGCTGACAGGGTTGGCCGGAACAGCCGCCGGGACCTTTGGCTGGCGGCGCAGGTGCAGTTGCTCTTCCAGCGTGCCGAGATTGTCGTTGAGCACCAGCCGGGCTACCGACAAAGTCAGCAGCCGGTCTTCGGCAGACAGTTGCTGCGCAGGCCTTACGTAAATGCCGCCGGGGCGGTCGAGCAGGGCCGCTTCACTGCCGGAGGTGACGATCCCCATGATCAGGTCCTGCAGTTGCTGGCGGTAACCGGCCTGGTCTTCGTTCCAGATCAGCAGGTCGAGCGCGAGCCCCTTCTGGCGCCAGTAGGCATGGGCCAGCACTATCTGCTTGACCAGATGAATGTTGGCCGGGTCGCCGATCTGTACCAGCACGATCGGCAGGTCGCCCGACACCCCCTGGCCCCACAGGCCGGACTGGTTGCGCCGGTTGCTGGCCAGTAGCGCCGCGTTGGGCCGCAGGCTGGCGTTGGGGTACAGCACCGAGGCGGCCATCTGTTCGAACAGCCGGGCGTCGGCCAGCGAACCGTTGAGCTGGTGCAACAATACCTGGCTGTGCGGCCAGGCGAGGTCGAACACCCGATCGGCCAAGTGCCGGTCGCGGTACTTGGCGACTTGCTGCAGGCAGGCCTCGCGGCTGTCGGCGACGCCTGTGACCAGGTCAACCGTGGTCGCCTGGCCGGGCATCAGGGTGATGCGGCAGCGGATGGCCACGATCGGGTCCAGTACCGCCCCCGCGCTATCGGACAACACCTCATTGTCTGGGTCCATGGCCGCCGGCCGCGCCAGGGTGCGCCCTCGGCCGATAAAGCGGGCCCGATCGGTTTCGTAGGACAGCGCCTCGATGTCCGCCCCGTGCACCGCGAGCACATGGCACATCCATGGTACGGCGTCCTGCTGCGAGCGCGGCCGTCGCGTGCAGAGAATGGCTTGCAGCGGGCGGATCAGTTCGGTCTGGATGAACAGCTTGCTGAAAGCCGGGTGCAGGGCATCGCTCAAGGCCGGCGCCAGCACCACTTCGGCGTAGCTGGTCAGCTCCAGGGTGCGGGGCAGGTCGCCATGGTTGGTCAGGTGCAGGCGTCGCAGTTCGATGTCGTCTTCGGGCGAAACGGCAATTTCGGTATGGCAGTCGAAGTCGCGTTGGCGCACGCGAAACTCCGCGCGGCCGTCGCTGAAGATCGCCTCCTGCAGCTTTGTGCGGTGCCGTGTCGGCTGGTAGGAGGTGGACCAGTAGGCGCCGCTGGCGACATCGCGCAGGTAGCAGAAGCTGCCCAGGTCGTCGCGGCTGGCGTCTTCGCGCCAGCGGGTCACCGCCAGCGTGTTGCGCTGGCTGTAGCCACTGCCCACGTGGTTGACCATGACGTGATAGCGGCCGTTGGACAGCAGTTGTACGGCCGGTTGCGCCCGGTTTGGCTCTTTGAACACCCGCAGCCGTGCCTCGGGGTCGCGCTCGGCGGTGTCCTCGGCCGGGGCCTGGAGGGTATGCAAGTAGGGCGCAGCGGTTTTCGGCACGCGCTCCTGCAACAGCAGCATGCTGGCCTGGAACTGCGGGTCGGAGGCGAAGCGCCGTTGCATGGGCTTGTTCAGCAGCAAAGCGGTCAGGGCCAGGAAACTCATGCCCTGATGGTGGGCCATGAACGAGCGGACCACGACGGCGTCTTGCCCGGGGGGCAGGCGTGCCTCGCTGTAGTCCACGGCCTCGTAGAGCCCGAAGCGGCCAGCCAGGCCAAGCGTGGCCAGCCGTTGCAGGTTGCGGCAGGCGGCAGCGGGCGCCACCATCAGGGCCAGTGCGCTGGCATAGGGCGCCACCACGCGCTCTTCACCCAGGCCACGCTTGAGGCCAAGCCCCGGTACGCCGAACGCCCGGTACTGGTAGTTGAAATGTGCGTCCAGCGCGTTGTAGGCCGATTCCGAGACACCCCAGGGCAGGCCCGACAGCTTGCCGTGTTCGATCTGCCGTTTGACGGCGGCGTGGCAGGTCTGGTCGAGTAGGGTGCCCTCATAGTTCGGCATCACCAGCAGCGGCATCAAGTACTCGAACATCGAGCCGGACCAGGACAGCAACACAGGCACGCCGGCATTGCTGGTGAGCAGCCGGCCCAGGGCAAACCAGCTGTCCTGGGGCACCTGGCCCTGGGCGATGACGACGAAGTTGGTCAGGCGCATCTCGGACGCGAGCAGGTCATAGAACGCGGCGTCCAGGCGGTGTTCGTCGGCGTTGTAGCCGATGGCGAACAGGTCGCGGTGGTTGTCGTACAGGAAGGTGAAGTCCATGCTGGCCAACGCTTCAATGCGGCTGGCCAGGGCCTGTGCCTGGGCGATGCGCTGGCGGGCAACTGCCCTGACGTTGGCCACCGCCAGGCGCTCGGGGGCGGCCACTGGTCTGCGTCGAGCTGTGCCAGCTGGCGCCAGGTCAGCGGAGCGTGGGGGGCCTGATCGTTACCGGGGGGCAATTGCAGCTGCTGCAGTTCGCGGCTCAGGTCCAGGCATTGCTCATTCAGGGCATTCAGCCAGAACGCACAATCGTCAGCAGCTTCTGTGCCGGGCGCCAAGGCAGCCGGTTGTGTGATCAGCGGCTGCAATTGTTCGACTAGCATCGGCAGCAGCGTGGCGTATCCGTCGCCCACTTGGCCATGGGCGAGCCGCACCTGCTCGCGCAGGGCCGTGATCGGCTGGGTGTCCGCACTTGTGCGGGCATAGGCGTCCAGCAACGTGTCGAGGGTGTCGAGCAAACCTTGGGTCAAGCGCCGGTCGAGCTGGGGCGTGTCGGCCATTTCCAGCAGCCCGGGCCTGAGTGTCAACAGCAGGGCGGCGAGGTTGCCGCTGTCCACGCTCGAGATATACAGCGGTGACAGCGGCTTGAGCGCCTGGGTGTCGTACCAGTTGTAAAAGTGCCCTTTGAAACGCTCCAGGCGGGCCATGCTGTCGAGCATGCAGGCCAGGCGCTCGAACAGGCGGCCCGCACTGAGGTAGCCAAAGTCATGGGCCGCCAGGTGCGAGAGCAGGGCCATGCCCATGTTGGTCGGTGAGGTGCGGTGAGCGATGTTGGCGAAGGGCGGCGCCTGGATGTTGTCGGGTGGCAGCCAGTTGTCGGCAGGGCCGACGTAGCTGTCGAAGAAGGCCCAGTTGGCGCGGGCGAGTCGATGCAGGAAGACCAGGTCTTCGGTGCCCGGCGTGAGGGCGGCCCGGTCACTTGGTCGGCTGAGCCACCACGCCAGCGCAGGGCCGAGCAGCCACAGGACAAGCACCGGCGAGGCAATCAGCAGTACCGTCGGCTGCATCGCCAAGGCACCGGTCAGCACAAACACCAGGGCCGGTTGCCCCCATTGCTGGCGATACACCGCCTGCAGGGTATCTGCGCTGCAGCGTTCGTCCTCGCGTGAGGGGTTCCATTGCAGCAGGCGTTGTTTGCTGACGCCCAGCCGCCACAAGGTGCGAAGGATGGCATCCAGGCTGTAGCAGGTCTCGAAGGGTAACCAGGCCAGTGAAAGGCCGGCGCGCAAGAAACAGGTGCCCGAAGTGTGCAACGCTGCCAGCAGGTGTTCTGACACAGGTACATCAGTGGCCTTGCCCAGCAGTTCGAGCAGCGAGTCCAGCATTGGGCGCGTCAGCAGCAAGGCCAGCAGGGCCAGTGTCCAGGCAAGCGGCGTGGCACTCGCCAGCCAACCCCACAGCAGCAGCGTCAGCAGCGCCGCCGGCTCCAGGCTGCGGCGCAGGTTGTCGAAAATCTTCCAGCGCGACAAAGCGCTGAGCGGGCTTAGCGCCAGGCCATGGGTGCCGGTGTGCAGCCACGGCACCAGCCACGGCAGCAGCTGCCAGTCGCCGCGTATCCAGCGGTGCCGGCGTTTGCTGTCGGCGCTGTAGCGGGCCGGGTAGGTTTCGAACAGTTGCACATCGCTGAGCAGGCCCGAATGCGCATAGCATCCTTCGATCAGGTCATGGCTGAGTACACGGTTGTCGGCAAAACGGCCCTCCAGAGACTGCTCGAAAGCATCCACCGCATAGATGCCTTTGCCAATGAAAGAGCCACTGAGAAACAGGTCCTGATAAACGTCCGAAACGGCCTGTGTGTACGGGTCGACACCGGCGTCACTGCCAAACAGGCGCGCATAGCGCGAGCGCGACACGCTGGGCAGGCTGATGCCCACCCGCGGTTGCAGAATCGCGTAGCCTGCGTCGAGGCGACCTGTGTGTGCGTCGAAGCGAGCGCGGTTGAGCGGGTGCTGCATGGCGCCGATGAATTGCCGGGCGGCACCGCGAGGCAATTGGGTGTCGGTGTCCAGGGTGATGACATAGCGCACGTGGCCGAGTGCTTGCAGGTCGCCGACGATCCGCATGAAGCACGCGTGGCCGTGGCCGCGCAACACCGCGTTCAATTCGGCGAGCTTGCCGCGCTTGCGCTCGCGGCCCATCCAGCAGCGCTCGGCGGCGTTCCATACGCGAGGCCGGTGAAACAGCAAAAAGCGCGCACCGCCCGTGCTGGGGTACTTGTGGTTGAGGGCACGGATACCTTCGCTGGCCAGGTCGAGCAGTGCCTGGTCTTCGGGCAGGTTTTGTTCACGGGCATCCATGAAGTCGCTGAGCAGGGCAAAGTGCAGGTGCTCGTCACGGTTGGCCAGAAAGCGTACTTCCAGGCCTTCGACCAGCTCTTCGACATCGCCGGCATTGGCCAGCAGGGTGGGCACCACCACCAGCGTGAGGGCGTCTGCAGGAATACCACCGGTGTAGTCCAGCCGTGGCAGGAAGGAGGGTTTGACGGTCAGTGTCACCAGCCAGTTCACCAGGCCGATGGCCAGACGGCTGGTGCTCAGCAGAACCGGCAGGGCCATGGCGGCCAGCACCGCCAAAGGCCAGCCCTCCTGGCCAATGGCGCGCATGAAGCCCCATGCCAGCAGGCAGGACAGCAGCGTCACTGGTACCAGGTAGAATGCCAGCGGCGCCCGGTGCAGCAGGCGTTGCCAGCGCTCGGCCAGCGGCACCCGTACGGCCAGGCGCTGCTCCAGCAACGGCAGGCCGCCCCCCACCAGGTAGAAACCCACATGCTCAGCCGGTTCACCCGGCGCGGCACCTGCTGCCTGGGCCAGTTCGACGGCCGTGCGCGCCACCGCGACTTCGCTGAATGCGCTATGGCGCGCCAGGCGCTCGACGCTGTGCCGGTAGTGGTCACGGCTGGTGAAGTCCATGGCGGGGTAAATGGCCGCCGGGTCGCGGTGCAGCGCCTGTTCGACATGGCTCAGGTGTTCGACGAACGCCTTCCAGTCGATGGTCGACAGCAGGCGCAGGCTGCCGATGCTGTTGCTGATGGACACCTGGTCGATGGCCTGCTGCTGGGCATCGAGCTGGACATGGCCCTCGATGCTGCGCGCCGACTCGCTGAGCATCTGCTCCACCCACAGCAGCGGCTGGGTCAGCGAAGCGCTGTGGCCCTGCAGCCGCCTGGCCAGCTCGGCGACGAAGGCGGCGGTCATCGGCGGTTGCGACCGGGCCATGTCGGCGACCACCAGCACCACGCTCTTGGCGTCGCGCTCGGCGGTTTCGCCAAGCCGGTCGGCCCAGACATTGGCCAGGTCGCGGTCAGCCCAGTTGGCCATGACCCGCGCCGCTACACGGCGCAGGTTTTCTATCAGGGCCAGGCGCAGCATGATCGGGATGGCCCAGAGCTCACCCAGGGTCAGGGTGCACGCCTGCTGATAAGCCTCGACGAAACGGCTGAAGCTCTCGGCGTCGATCCGCCCGTCACCGTGGGAAATGGTCTCCAGGGCAATGTCGTAGACACGCGGCAGGCCGGTGGAGGCGCCGTTGTCCAGCTGCGGCAGCTGCAGGCTGTAGTTGGCCGGCAGGTCGTGCTTGGCAATGCGGATATGGGTTTCGACCAGGTAAAAGTTGTCGAGCAGCCACTGCGCGGCAGGTAACGCCGGGCGGGAGCCGGGCAGGGCGGCGGCGAGGGCGGTGCAACTGGCAGAGAGCATGCGTTCGTTGTCGGCCAGGCGGTCAAGCAGGGCGTCGTTGGCCGGCCGCTGGCGCAAACGGTGCTGATGGGCCAGCCGCAGACCGTGCTCGGCCATCTGGTCGGCGTTGTACAGCTCCGAGCGCAGCAGGCTTTCATAGGTGAAGGTGTGCCGGGGCGAGCGCCAGCGCCCCGCATGGGCGTACAGGCGCCGAAGGTAGCTGCGTGCGAGAAGCCAAGGATTGTCCATGGTATGCCGGGTTGCCGATCTGGCCTTTCAGCATTCAGTCTGCGGCGATCGCCCGGGCAGCGTCTGTACGGTAGCGAACAGACCCGCCTTGGCCTGCGCACGGGCTGTATCGCCGATGTCCAATGCGCCGCTGTGGCACACCATGGAGGGGCTGGACGAATTTTGGTCGTTACATCACTTCCCGCTAGTCACTCGTGTCCACAGCCGGGTACTCGAGCGCATCCCTGCCGGCGACAAGGTCTTGATCGGGAACAGCGTATCGAGTACCGATTCGGGCGGGTAGACCGCCGGGTTGTTGCGCAGCTCAGGCGTGATGTACTCCAGCGCCGCCGCATTGCCGTTGGGGTATTTCACCGTATTGCTGATACTGGCGATAACCTTCGGCTCCAGCAGGTAGTTCAGGTACGCATACCCATTCTCCCGATGCGGTGCGCCCTTGGGCATTACCACCATGTCCACCGCCACGGTCGAGCCCTCGTGCGGAATGCTGTAGCCCACGTTCACCCCGTTGCCTGCCTGCTGCGCGCTGCCCATGGCCTGCAGCACATCGCCGCTGAAACCTATCGCTACGCAGATGTTGCCATTGGCCAGGTCGCTGACGTACTTGGACTGATGGAAATAGCTGATGTAGGGCCGCACCGCCAGCAGTGCCGCTTCGGCCTTTTTCAGGTCCTCTGGCTTTTCGCTGTGCGGGTCCAGGCCCAGGGTCCTGAGCGTGATCGAGATGATCTGCGTCGGGTTGTCGAGGAACGCCACGCCGCACTGGCTCAGCTTCTGGATGTTCTCGGGCTTGAACAGCAGGCTCCAGGATTGCGTCACCTCGGTGCTACCGAAGATGGCCTTGATCTTGTCGACGTTGTAGCCGATGCCGGTGGTAACCCACATATACGGGATCGCATAGCGGTTGCCCGGGTCGCTTGCCTCCAGGATCTTCATCAGCTTCGGGTCGAGGTTGTGCCAGCCAGGCAGCTTGCTGCGGTCCAGCTCCTCGATGGCACCCGCCTTGATCAGCCGCGGCAGGAAATGGTTGGACGGGCTCACCAGGTCGTAGCCACTGTTGCCGGTCATCAG
The DNA here is from genome assembly GCF_000498395.2 of Pseudomonas putida S13.1.2. Taxonomy (NCBI): domain Bacteria; kingdom Pseudomonadati; phylum Pseudomonadota; class Gammaproteobacteria; order Pseudomonadales; family Pseudomonadaceae; genus Pseudomonas; species Pseudomonas putida. The sequence continues at coordinate 2,385,142 of NZ_CP010979.1, read as the reverse complement.
CTTGGCTTCGGTGGTTTCATTGCTGTCGATCAGGTCGTAGGTGGTCTGGACACCCGTGCGCCGGGTGAACTCGGCCAGGGTGTCGTCGGCAATGTAGCCGCTCCAGTTGGCAATGTTGACCCGTTCTGCGGCCTGCACTGCCGCAGCCAGCAATGCTGAGGACAACAGGGCCACGCAAGTGTGCTTGATCATGGGATCGCTCTCTTGTTCTTGTTTGCGAGGTAGTTTGAATGTCAGCGTTCCAGCCGCGCGCGGCGTACTTCCCAGGCCATGCGCACCTTGGCGCCCAGGTCGAAGAACGGGCGGGGCGGCAGGTAGCCAGGGCTGGCCTGAGCCAGCACGTCGCCGAGCAACGGCGAGTCGATGCCGAGTGCCATTTCGACCAGCAGGCGGCCCCACAAGGTGCCGCGGGCAACGCCGGACCCATTGCAGCCGGCCACGGCATGCAGGCCGTCGGCGACCCGGGCGAAATACGGCTCGCCTGTGCGGGTGCCGCTGAGGTGGCCGGTCCAGGTGTATTGCAGATCTTGTGCGGTGATGCCGGGGAAGCGCTTCTGCAAACCCTGCAGGTGTGAACCTTGGCGCACCACCAGGCCACGGCGGTCGATGTCGTGCTGACGGTATTCCACGGTGTTGCGAATCAGCAGGCGGCGCCCCGGCAGCAAGCGCAGGGTGCAGCCGCCCGGCAAGGTAGACAGCACGCCCCAGCCCTGTTCGTTGAGCAGCTGCTGCCAGTGCGCCCCGGTCAACGGGCGGGTGATGCTTGCGCTCAGCTCCAGCGGGAAAGTGCCGCTGCGCCTGAGTCCGACCCTGGGCAGGAACGCACCGACACAGGCCAGTACTTGCCGGGCCTCGACCTCGCCAGCCTCGGTGCGGGCAGTCCAGCCCTTGCCAGGGCGACGGCGCAAGTCGGTCACAGCGCTTTGCTCGAACACTTCCACCTGCTCTGGCAGGCCGTCGGCCAGCCCTTTGACGTAGCGCGCCGGCTGCATCAGGCCGTTGCCGCCCGCACAATGGATCGCGCGTGAATAGAACGCGGTACCGAGGCGCCGTTGCAGCGCTTCTCCCTCGTGGTAGCTTGCCTGGGCACCCACGGCACGAAGGGTTTCCAGTGCCTGCTCGGCCTGCTGCAAATGGGCAGGCTCGTGTACCGCGAAGTGGTAGCCGTGGTCGCTGAGCTCGCAGTCGATAGCCAGTGCCTGGATTTGCTGGCGCACTTCATTACCCGCTGCGACACCTATGCGCGAAGCGACCTGATAGCCGGAAAAACCTGCTGTACCGATCAGTTCGCCAGCACCTGGCAGCTCGTGGCTGACCACGAAGCCAGAGTTGCGTGCCGAAGCGCCCTGGGCGACCCGCTGGCGCTCCAGCAGTACGATCCGCTGCGACGGAAAACGGCGGGCCAGGGCATGGGCTGCGGACAGGCCGGTTATGCCACCGCCGATGATCAGCCAATCGGCCTTATGAATGCCTTGCAGGCGCGGCCGCTGCGGCAATTCACCGGCCAGCGCAATCCAGCCACAGTGGTTGTTCATTGCGTGTCACTCCTTCAGTATCGATGCACAGGCGTTATTGGCTATTGCCCGCGAAAGCGCGTCTTGGCTCCAATTTACGAGGGCCAAAGCGCAATTTCTAACGCTAATAATTCATTCATCCATTCGGAATTTGCATGGATAAAAACCTTCGTGTGCCATCGTTCCAGGCGTTGCAGGCCCTGGTCCGGGTAGCCGACACCAGCAACTTCACCGAGGCTGCACGCCAGTTGCACCTGACCCAGAGCGCCATCAGCCGGCAGATCCAGCAACTTGAGGAGCATTTCCACACAACGTTGTTCGACCGCACCAGCCGCAAGGTCGCGCTGACCGCCCATGGGCACGAGGTGTACGGGGTGGCAAAGGGCATGCTGCAAACCCTGCGCACGCTGGAGGAAAAGCTGGCGCCGACGCCACTGGACCGCCCATTTCGCGTGCGCATGTTCGTGTCGCTGGCGGTACGCTGGCTGCTGCCGCGGCTGACCTCGTTCTATGCGCTCAACCCAGGCCTGACCTTGTCGATTGAAACGGTCGGCGGCGACCTGGTAGACACCGGCGGCGACTGCGACGCATATGTGCTTTACCTACCAGGCGGCCTGGACGAACGCCCGTTGACGCCGCTGTTCGACGAGTACCTCATCCCGGTCTGTGCGCCCGTGCTGGGCGACGGCCGCGCCCCGCCCAAGTGCGCGGCGGAGCTTGTCGACCATGCGCTGATCCACGGCTCCACTTCGCGCTACGAATGGAACCTGTGGCTCAAGGCCGAGCAGGCCCCGGCCGAGCACAAGTACCAAGAGCTGTTGTTCAATCTGGACGACCTGGCGCTGGACGCGGCAGCCCGCGGCATGGGCATCGCCATGACTGACCGAATGCTGGCCCACGATGCCTTGGTGCGCGGCGACCTGGTGGTGCCCTTCGGCGAGGCGCTGAAGACTGGCGGGGTGTATGCCCTGTGGCTAAGGGACAGCGGCGTTGCCCACCCCGCGTGCCAAGCCGTGCTGAAGTGGTTCGAGCAGCAGGTGGAACAGACGGTTTTGCAAGAACACCGGCCCCGGCCTGTAAACCTGGATTGATCGACACGCGCCCGGTTTTGCAGGGTCGGTCAAGCGACCCTTGCCATGGTCTGCTTGCCTTCAGCAATCAAAATGTCTTCGAAAAACGCCCCGATCGGTTCGGTGGGGTGGCACAACTGTATTTCCAGTACCCACACCACCTCGCTCGGGACGATTTCCACCTCGGCCAGCTTGTCCTGGCCATACAGCACATGCGGGAAGTCGGCGACGCGATGCCCGGCCAGGTTACGTTCCAGCTGCCAGCCCTTGGCCTGGGCACTGCGTTCGGCGAAGTCATACAGCTCGCGTCCGGTCAGCCCACGGCCCCAGGCCTGGCGGGTTTCGTCGAACACTTCGTGCAGTGCCTTGACGCAGGCGTGGTGCAGGTCGTGCTGGCCAAACACGAAGGTGTCGCCATAGTCGCCTTCGTAGCCATCCCATACCGGGCCGACGTCGACGACGACAATGTCCGTAGTACGTAATACACGTTGCAGGTCAATGCCTTGCCGCGGTGTACGCACGGTGTCGTCGCCGAAGCGGATGTAGGTGGGGTGCCAGGTGTGGGACGCACCCATTGCTTGCAAGGTTTGCGCAGCCATCTCCAGTGCCTGGGCGGTGGTCATGCCGACGCGCAGTTGGCTGGCGATCGCGGCGACGGACCGCACTGACTGCTCGCGGGCAGCGAGCATGCCATCCAGCGAGTAGCGTGGGCCGACCTTTTCCAGCTCTGGGTGCAGGGTGTTGGCGGTTGCAGCCTGGGGTGCCAGTGCGCCGCTGGCGACAAAGGCCTCCGCGACAAATCGGTGGGGTTGTACGCCGGCGGCAAGGCACAGTTCACGGGCCTGGCTGATCATGGCGGCATTGCCGCAGGCATAGACCTGGGTGTCGGCCCACTGATGCGCCTGGCCCAACGCCACCTGCTGCACGCGTGCCTCAGTCGAGAGCACCGGGTGCCAGCGAAAGTGGGGGTATTCAAGGCTGGCCTGTTCGAGAAACGCGAGGTCATAGAAGTCCGCCGTCGATGACCCACCCCAGTACAGCGTGACCTTGGCACCGTGGGCCAGGGCTCTCAGCAACAAGGGCTTGATGCCGGCGTAACCAGTGCCGGTGGCAAACAGCACCAGTGGGCGTTGCCCTTCGTGCTGCCAGGTACAGGCGCCGACCGGCCCTTCAAGGTTCAGTACGGCACCTGCTTGCAGGGTGGGCAGCAGGCCTTCGGTGAACACGCCGCCGCTGACCTTGCGGATGTGAAACACCAGTTGCCCCTGGTCCTGAGCGGGTAGGTTGGCGATGGAGAAACAGCGGCTGTCACCGTTGTCGAGCCGGAACCTTACGTATTGGCCAGCCCGCACTTCCAGTGGTTGAGCAGGGTGCAGCACCAGTTCGACGATATCTGCACTCAGTTCGCGCTTGCTGTGAACCTGCGCGTGGAACGCCAGCGAAGGGGCGTCCAGGGACCAGCCGGGGATCTCCAGGCGCATGTCGCTGCAAGCGTGGCTCTGGCACAGCAGCATCTCGTCGGCGGCCAGGGGGTAGCAGGGCGCGGGGGTGTCCGCATCTCGCTGCTTGTCCTGATACTGCCCCGACACTACCTTGACCTTGCAGGACCCGCAGGCGCCGCGGCGGCAGGAGAACGGTACCGGCAGGCCGCTGGCGAGCATGGCGTCGAGCAGCAGCTCGTGGCTGGCTTCGAAGGTTTTGCCCGAGGGCGACAATTCGATGACGTGGCGGTTTTGCATGAACACCTCTCGGGGCAATTGAAGGTTCGATTGTTGCTATAGTTCAGGACCAGCAGAACCTCCAGTTTTGGATAATTCACATGGTCCAGCTTCGCAAATGGCAGCCACTGCTCAGGCTCGATGGGGCGCAGGCTTCGTACCGGCAGATCGTCGAGGGCCTGGTGGCCGCGATCAGCGAGGGCCGCCTGCGCCCTGGCACGCCGTTGCCGGGCACGCGGGAGATGGCGCAACTGCTGAACGTCAACCGCAAGACGGTGATCCTTGCCTATGAGGAAGCCGAAACCAAAGGCTGGCTGCAGAGCGTGCAGCGCCGGGGCACCTTCGTCAGCCAGCAGCTGGCGACTGGCACAATCACGGCGCCCACCGCCTCGCGCTCCTTCGCCTTGGCGCTGCCAGAGGAGCCCACCGTTGCCTATTTCGAGGCAAACGAACGGGCTGCGGCGCAGCAAGGGCGGCCAGAGGCCTTGTTCTTCGACAATGGTGCCTGTGACCATCGCCTGCTGCCCCAGGCTGTTCTGCATCGCTATTACCGCAATGCCCTGCGCAACAGCTTTGCCAGCAACAGCGTGCGCCACGGCAGTGATTGCAGCAGCCTGTACCTGCGCGCCGCCTTGGCCGACATGCTCAGGCACAACCGCAGCCTGAACGTTGGCGCCGAGCATATCTGCCTGACCCAGGGTGTGCAGATGTCGCTGACCCTGTTGGCCAGCGTGTTGCTCAAGCCGGGGGATGCGGTGCTGGTCGAGCGCCTGAGTTATCCGCCGGCGTGGGAGATTTTCCGCCAGCTGGGGGCCCGACTGGTGACCGTGGACCTGGACCATGAGGGCTGCCGGGTGGACCAGATCGATGCCCTGTGCCGGGAGCACAATGTGCGGATGATGTACTTGACGCCCCATCACCAGTTTCCGACCACGGTCAGCTTGCCAGCCGGGCGCCGGCAGCAGTTGCTGGAGCTGGCGCGGCTGCACGACTTCTGCGTGGTCGAGGAAGACTACGACTACGAATACCACTTTTCCGGGCGGCCCTATCTGCCTTTGGCCAGCGATCGCCAGCAGCGGCATGTGATTTACATCGGCACACTGTCCAAGCCCTTGGGCAGCACGTTCCGTTGCAGCTATATCGTCGCACCGGTGGAGGTAACAGCAGTGCTGGAGCGCAGGGCCACGCTGACCCTGGGGCAGGGCGATGCGGTGATGCAGCGGATGCTGGCGGACTTGATCAATGATGGCGAGCTGAAGAAGCACTTGCGCCGGGTCAACCGCGAATACCGTCGGCGTCGGCAGACCCTGTTGGCGTGCCTGCACGAGGCGTTTGGCGAGCAGATTACCGTGCAGGAGCCGGAAGGTGGGCTGGCGCTGTGGGTGCGGTTTGCCGACGCGATCAATGTGGACCAGTTGGTCGACAAGGCGCTGGCGCTGGACCTGGTGGTGCGCAGCGGCCGCCAGTTCTCGCCGTTTGGTCATGCCGAGAATGCCTTGCGCCTGGGGTTTGCTTCGCTGGATATGGATGAGATCCGGCAGGCCACCCAGCGTTTGGCACAGGCGTGGAGCGCTTTTGCCGCGGGATAAAATCAAGATGCAAGCCCGGATGAGGGCTCTGTGGGAGCGGGTTTACCCGCGAACACCGGCATAGCCGGTGCCATACACCGGGTCGCCTGCTTCGCGGGTAAACCCGCTCCCACAGGGGCTTGCTAACCCTGAGGAATCATCAACGTCGCCACACCTCGCCTTGTTCGGTCACTACCCAAGGCCTGTCAGCCGCATCCACCAGCACCCCGCCAACCCAACGCTGCGCAGGGTTGTGATCAAGCCAGTGCGCCTTGCCTGCAAGCACCTGCTCGGCAAGCGGCGTCAGCCTAAGCGGTCGCTGCGCCCAAGTATCTCCCGGGCCTTCCAGCAGCAGCGGCTGTGGCGCGTGGATCAACGGCTGCAGCAGCACATGGAACATCTGGTCACCGAGGTAAGGCAGTGGGTCATCCAGCATCATCAACTGGCCAAACACGCGGCCGGCCGGTAGCTCGCCGCGTGAAGCCAGCACGCGCAGCAGCAAGCGTTCGGTCAGGCTCAAGCCATCATGGGCCCCCGGCAGCTCCTGTAGCTGGCGCGCCAACGCCCCGCCCAGCAACGGCAAGGCCGGGTGCGGGTGGCCGGCGAGGCTTGCCCAGGCCTTTGGATTGGGTGCGGTGTAGGCCGCCCATGCCTCGCGGGCGAGGGCGAGTGCATCCTCACCCAGCGCACGACGTTGCGGCCACAACCAGGCCAGCAGGTCGGGCGCCAGTTGGCCGATGCCGATGAAACGCTCGATACCGGGCACCTGGTCAATTTCGATCAGCTCAAGCCGGCGCGGCAGGCCCGGCAGGCTGGCGAGTACCCGAATCAGGAACAGCTGGTCGTAAGCGTCAGCCTCGCACCACAGCACAATTTCGCTGTCGCGGTTAAGCCCGGCCAATGCACTACGCTGGGCTGCCTGACGCTGTTCAACGTCCTGGGTGCTCAGCTTGAACGCCTGCTGCACGTATGCGCTGCGAACCTGCCAGTACTGCTCATCGGGCAGCGCCGGTACAGGCCCCATGACCATGGGGTCGTCGAACATCTGGAAAGCGCCGGCAAACCCGGCGGTGCGCAAGCTGTGGGCGATGTCGTTGCCGCAGCGCCAGTGCTGCACGTTAGCCTCGTCATCGGCAGAAAAACCGGGGTGGCGTGCTGCGAACGCCACGGCATCGGCATGGGCCTTGAGCCTGGGCCAGCTGGCAAAGCCGGCCTCGCGGGCCACCAGCCATTGGGTATCGGCAAGCCGGTAGTCGGGGCCGGGCAGGCCAAGCGCGCGCAATTGCTCGCGGGCGTCGTCGGTTTGGTGGTTTTTCAGTTGGGTCAGCAAGCGCTTGGCGCGCTTGCGCAGGGCGGGCAGGTCGAGCAAGCCGTGGTGGCGTGAAGCATTTATGGCGGGCATGCCAACTCCTTAGGGGCTCGGTCCGCCGACAAGCCGGGAGCTGGTATGGAAATGGAGTGACGCGTGGCTCGGGCAACCCCTTCGCGCGGACCGCAGGCGCAGCCGGCGCCCAGGCCCCGACTTTAACGGCGCAGCGCAGCGGGTTGCAAACGATAGTTTTCCCATGGGCTGCCATGCCCCTTATAGTGGCGGGCTTTTCTCCGTCGAAGTCAAAGGAATGGCGATCATGCGCATACGCACCCTGCTTGCAGCAATCGGCACCAGCTTGTCACTGGGCTCGGTATTGGCCGCGCCAAGCCAGCCAGTACCTGTGGCTGGCGAACGTATTTCGGTAACGGTCGAGGGTACCGGGCCAGACGTCATCCTGATCCCCGGGCTGGCTTCATCCCGTGAGGTGTGGGCGGGGCTGGCCAGCACACTGCGCCAGCAGCATCGTCTGCATCTGGTGCAGGTTGCAGGCTTTGCCGGTTCGCCTGCCGTGCCCGCTGTGGACGGGCGCGTTGCCGCGCCGGTGGCCGAGGCGGTTGCAGGCTATATCCGCAGCCAGCGCCTTGAGGCGCCGGCCGTCATTGGCCATTCGCTGGGCGGTGAGGTGGCACTGATGCTTGGCGCACGCCACCCCGAGCAGGTAGGGCGGCTGATGGTTGTCGATGCGCTGCCGTTTTACACGTTATTGATCGACCCCACGGCAACTGCCGAAACGGCTGCACCGCAGGCTGCGGCATTCCGTGATGGGATGCTGCTGGCCCCGGCAGCGCAGGCCGAAGCCGTGCAGCGCACAGCCATCGACCGGCTGGCCAAGACCACTGCGGCCAGGCCGGCACTGGTCGAAGCCGCGCTGCGCTCGGACCGCAGGGCGGTAGCCGATGCCACCTATGAACTGATGACCACCGACCTGCGCCCGGAGCTTGGCAGCATCCAGTCGCCGGTGCAGGTCGTCTATGCCTATGACCCCTTGTATGGCATACCCGCTGCCAGCGTCGATGCAACCTTCGCAAACGCCTACGCAGGGGCGCGAAACATCAGCTTCAAACGTATCGATGGCAGCTTCCACTTCGTCATGCTGGACCAACCGCAGGCCTTCGCGCAGGCGGTAGTCGGCTTCCTCGATCGCTGAGCTTGGCCGTGGCGCAGCCTGCGCCTGGCAACATCTGTTCGGTTACCGCCCATAACCGACTCCCTGCGCCTCAAGCCTGCGCCGGCACCTCCGATAGCAGCACACCCACCGTCGAATCTCGACCAGAAGTGGTGCCAACAAGGAGTACTGCCCGCATGCTTGCCAACCTGAAAATACGTACCGGAATGTTCTGGGTGCTGTCGCTTTTCAGCCTGACCCTGCTGTTTTCCACTGTCAGTGCCTGGTGGGCAGCAGTGGGCAGCGACCAGCAGATCACCGAGCTGGACCAGACCGCACACCAGTCCGACCGGTTGAACAATGCGTTGTTGATGGCAATTCGTTCCAGCGCCAATGTGTCCTCGGGCTTCATCGAGCAGTTGGGGGGCCATGAGGAGAGTGCAGGCAAGCGCATGGCGCTGTCGGTCGAGCTGAACGACAAGAGCCAGAAGCTGGTCGATGAATTTGTCGAAAACGTCCGCGAGCCAGCCCTGCGCACGTTGGCAACCGAGCTGCAGGCTACCTTTGCCGAATACGCCAGGGCGGTGGCCGGGCAGCGTGAGGCGACCCGCCAGCGCTCGCTCGAGCAGTACTTCAAGGTCAACAGCGATGCCGGCAATGCCATGGGCCGGCTGCAAGCGCTACGCCAGCAGCTGGTTGGCGCACTGAACGAACGTGGCCAGCAGATCATGCTGGAGTCCGACCGGCGTCTGGCGCGTGCGCAATTGCTGAGCCTGGGGCTGCTGGCGGTGACCTTGCTGCTGGCTGCACTGTGCTGGGCCTTCATTGCCCAGCGTGTGCTGCACCCGCTGCGTGAAGCCAGTCGGCATTTCCAGCGCATTGCCGGTGGCGACCTGAGCGTGCCGGTGCAAGGGCAGGGCAACAACGAGATCGGCCAGCTGTTCCATGAGCTGCAGCGCATGCAGCAGAGCCAGCGCGACACCCTGGGGCAGATCAACCACTGTGCCCGGCAGCTGGACGCAGCCGCCACTGCGTTGAACGCGGTCACCGAGGAAAGCGCCAGCAACCTGCGTCAGCAGGGGCAAGAGCTGGAACAGGCAGCTACCGCTGTGACCGAAATGACTACGGCCGTGGAGGAGGTTGCGCGCAACGCCATCACCACTTCGCAGACCACCAGCGAGTCCAACCAGCTGGCCGCACAAAGCCGCCAGCAAGTCAGCGACAACATCGATGGCACCGAGGCCATGACCCGCGAGATCCAGACCAGCAGTGCGCACCTGGAGCAACTGGTGGGGCAGGTACGGGATATCGGCAAGGTACTGGAAGTGATCCGCTCGGTGTCCGAGCAAACCAACCTGCTGGCGCTCAATGCTGCCATCGAGGCGGCCCGTGCCGGTGAGGCCGGGCGGGGCTTTGCGGTGGTGGCGGATGAGGTGCGCACGCTGGCCTATCGCACGCAACAATCGACCCAGGAAATCGAACAGATGATCGGCCGCGTGCAGGCGGGCACCGAAGCGGCGGTGGCTTCGATGCAGGCCAGCACCAACCGAGCACAGTCGACACTGGACGTGACCCTGGCCTCGGGGCAGGTGCTGGAAGGTATCTACAGTGCGATTGGCGAAATCAACGAGCGCAACCTGGTCATCGCCAGTGCGGCCGAAGAGCAAGCTCAGGTGGCGCGGGAAGTGGACCGCAACCTGCTGAACATTCGCGAGCTGTCGATCAACTCGGCGACGGGAGCGCAGCAGACCAGCGAGGCGAGCAAGGCGCTGTCGGGGCTGGTGGGGGAGATGACGGCATTGGTGGGGCGGTTCAGGGTTTGAAATGTAAACGATGTCTGCGGTTTGTACTTGGGGCAAGCCCGCTCCCGCAGTGATTGCGCCAGCTTTCAAGTTTTGTGCAAGACAGTTTCTGCCACAAATACAGCGCCGGCCCGAAGCCGGCGCTGTATTTGTGAGAGGGGCCCGCGAAGCGGCGCCTCGGTGCCGACAGCTCAAGCTTTTCGCAGTCGCTTTGGGCAGCTGCTCAGCCCGGCTGAGCAGCAAGGTTATTGCTGACGTTGCGCCCCAGCACCAGCACGGTGACAAAGCCGCAGCCCACCAACGCAGTAGCCAGGCTCAACAGCACCGCGGTGCCCATATGGTCGACCACCTGCCCGCCGAAGAACGAGCCCAGTGCAATGATCACCTGGAACATGGCCACGAACAGCGGCATGCCACGTTCAACATCCTTGGGCGCCACCACAAACATCCAGATATTGGCGCAGGCCGGGAACGCACCGAAGGCGAAGCCCCACAACGCGATCAGCATCGCGGCGCCGGTCATGCCGGTGGCGAAGTGCGGGAACAGGGCGGTGCTGACAGCAATCATGAGCGCGACCAGCATCAGGGTATGCCGCACGCTGCGGTTGGCAGCGTAGCCCGCAAAAATGTTACCCATGAACCCGGCTACGCCATACAGCAGCAACAGCGAGCCAATCGTAGGCCCGTCAAAGCCGGCATTCTGTTTGAAGAACGGGGCAACATAGGTGTACGCGGCAAAGTGCGCCAGGCCGATCAGCAGCACGGCAATCAGCCCCACCCGCGCTTGAGGGTTGATGAACAAGGCTGGCAGGTCGCTGATGCGAATGGCCTTTTCCGGCAGCAGCCGCGGCAGCAGCAATACCTGCGCCAGCAGCACGGGTATGCCCACCAGTGCGGTGACCAAGAAAGTCATGCGCCAGCCCATCAGGCCGCTGAGCCAGGTGCCCACGGGCACGCCCACTACGGTCGCCAGGGTTACGCCAGCCATGATGATCGAGTTGGCCTTGGCCACGCCCATGCCGTCTGGGGCCAGGCGGCCGCTGAGGGCGATGGCGGTCGCCCAGAAGCCACCGATACTGACACCCAACAGCACGCGGCCGACCAACAGCAGGTTGAAGTCGACGGCGTAGGCCACGATGGTGTTGGCGATGATCATGATCAGCGTCAGGCCGATCAGCAGGTAGCGCCGGTCCAGCGCGCCGACCCCCACGGAAATCAATGGGGCGGCTAGCGCGGCCATGATACCGGGCAGCGTTACCATCAGGCCGGCAAGGCCTGCACTGATGCCAAGGTCACTGGCCACATCGTTGAGTACCCCCACCGGGAGGAACTCGCTGGTGACCAGTGCGAAGGCACCCACGGCGACCGAGAGGATTGCCAGCCATTGCTGCGTGACACTTTGTTGATTATGTTCGGGAAGGCCGCGAGGGGCCTGGCGGTTGCTTGGCATGGGGGTCGGTTCCATGAGGGATGTCGCCTGTAGCAGGCGCAGGAGCGGAGGGATTTGCAGGCGATTATAGGGATGCCCTTGCCAGACCGACAGGCAGGCCGCTTGATAGTAATCATCAGTGCAATCGATGAAACGCCTGGCATAGAGCGGCAGGTAACGCATTGCGATCGAAGTTCCAAGCCGACCAGGCACTTATCGAGTATCTTCCGGCCCCGAAAACCGCTGGTATTCAAGGAGGAACAATTGCGCATCTACATTACCGGTGCATCGTGTGCAGGGGTGACCACGCTGGGGCAGCACCTCGCCACGCAACTCGATCTGCGCCACGCCGACGTCGATGACTTCTACTGGATGCCTACCAATCCGCCGTTCTCAACCAAACGGCCGGCCGATGAGCGTGTGCCTTTGATCCAGCAAGCGCTCGGCGAGAACGACTGGGTGCTGACCGGCTCTTGCATGGTATGGGGTGATGCCTTGCTGGCCCATGTCGACCTGACGGTGTTTGTGGTAACACCAACGCCCGTGCGTCTTGAGCGGCTGGCTGCACGTGAAAGGGCGCGCTTTGGCGGGCGCATCGCCCCGGGTGGTGACATGCACGAGATACACGTGGGGTTCAGGGAGTGGGCTGCTCAGTATGACGACCCGAACTTTACAGGTCGCAACCGGGCGTGGCATGAGCGCTGGCTGGCAGCGCAGAAAGCCCCGGTGTTGAAGGTGGACGGGGCAAGCAGTTCTGCAGCGTTGGTTGCGCAAGTCACATCGGCGCTGACACAGCTGCCGGTCCGCAAGTCTGGTGATCCTGCCTAGGTGAAGCAACCTTCATGACGGTGTCATGCCCGCTTTCTGGTCCGGCACGACACCGTCCAGCACCATCTGGGTGACCGTGCGGGTGGCGCGATCAAAGTCCGACTTGTCAGGCCGGGCCACGCCTCTGAGCTGAGACATTTGCCAGGCCAGATTGGTGTAGGTGCGCGTTGCCGACCATATGAAAATCATCAGGTGCTCGGGGTCACAGGGCGCCAATCGGCCATCATCGATCCAGTTGCGCAGGCAGGCGACGTTGCGCCTGGCTTCCTCCTGAAGCATGTTCTTGCAAACCTCAGGTAGGCGTTTGCCGCCTGAGAGCAACTCCTGGCTGAACGCGGCGGCGCTGGAAGGGTGCTCCCGAATGATGCGAGTGCGGGCCTTGATATAGGCCCGCAGGCCCACTATCGGGTCGTCGCTTTTTCGCAATGCTGCCGAAGCCCTCACCAGCGGCTCGATGAAGCTCATCAGCACCTGGACGTACAAATTCTCTTTTGTCTGGAAGTAGTAATAGATATTGGCCTTGGGCAACCCGGCGCGCGCGGCAATATCGTGCGAATGGGTAGCGGTAAAGCCGGTGACGGCAAACGCTTCGCTGGCAGCCTTCAGGATCAGTTTGTGATTCTTGCGCCGGATACCGGGGTTGCCCAAGGCGTGATGCAGTGCGCCGTGCGTGGCGTCAGCTTGAGGGTTGGCAGTGGTCGACACATCGAGTTGGGCGTACATCACGGCATTATCTAGTCTTTCAAAGTTCGCTGTATATAAAACTATATAGCGAATTTACGTGCGATGCCCGCCTAAGGCAGCCGCGAATGCTTCCGCAGTAGGGCTTTCTTCCCAGGCCGGTATACCGGCAGGCAAAGCCAGCCAAGGTTGCTTGTGCCTGACCCAGATATGCGCAACAGGCTGCAACGCAGCGCGTTCATGCAGTGTGCCAGCCCTGAGTACCCACAGCCCGGGTGCGGCCGAGGTGGTGTTGTAGATGCGGGTGTGGCAGGTCGCGCACAGGTAGTGCCGCGATTGCTGCCCCATCTGCTCGTACTGATATTCGACCATGGGGCCGTTCAGCGTGAACGCGTCTTCTGGTAGCAGGGCGTGCAGGGCAAAGCTGCTGCCGCTCCATGCCTGGCAATGCTGGCAATGGCAGGCATACACCGCCGCCTGCAGCGTGGTTGTGGAGTGGTAGGTAACAGCGCCGCAGCGGCACTCACCGGCAAGTTGCATGGTTGTTTTCTTCCTTGTTCACGCCTGGGGCGCTTGATTGATGGAGCAGGTTCGGTAAAGGATGCGGTAGATCCTGCTTCATTGAAACTGATCAAAGCTGCCTACCTGCTCATAGGAAATGTATGAACGCCCCGCAACTACAGTGGGAGACCCAGCGGGTTTTCCTCGCCGTCCTTCGAACTGGCAGCCTTTCTGCCGCCGCCCGTGCGCTGGGGATCGCCCAGGCTACGGCGCGGCGCCGGATCGACGCGTTGGAGCACAGCGTCGGTACCAGCCTGTTTGTCCGCTCGCCAGCAGGGTTGATGCCGACCGACACGGCCAGGGATCTGGTCGCCCATGCCGAGTCCATGGCGCTGGCCGCCGAAGCCTTCGCCCGCGCGGCTTCCGCCCAGGCCAGTGAGGCCGGCGGCACCGTACGGGTCACTGCCAGCCAGCTGCTGGGTGTCGAGGTGCTGCCGCCAATGCTGCGAGCGCTGCGCGAAGCGAGCCCCGGGTTGGCGTTGGAGCTTAGCGTTTCAAATCGCATGGAAGACCTGGCGTTGCAGGAGGCCGATGTAGCAGTGCGCATTCGTCGGCCCACCGAGGCGACGGTCGTTACGCGGCATGTGGGGGACCTGCGCGTGGGGCTGTACGCAACCGAAGCGTTGCTTGCGCACAAAGGCACCCCGCGCAGTCTCGATGACCTGGGCCGCTACCCGCTGATTGGGCCAGACCGCAACCTGACAGAGCTTGCGTTCCTGGGGCAGCAGGGCCTTGCCTGCAGCCTGGCGAGCAGCGTTGTCCGCACCGACTGCCATCTGGCCCAGTTTGCAGCGCTCAGGGCGGGGCTCGGTATTGGCGTATGTGCCAACCAGTTGGCCAGGCAGCACGGGCTGGTGCAGGTGCTGCCGGCTGAAGTGGCTTTCCGCGTCGATATCTGGGTTGCCATGCACCATGATTTGCGCCGGGTAAGGCGGGTTGTGCAGGTATTCGACGGGCTGACGCGGGCACTGCAGCAGTACCTGGAGTAGCGGTGGTCAGCCCTCCTGCAGCCTATGGGGCCACCAGCACATCACACTGCGATTCGTTCAGTACATGCTTGGTGACGCTGCCAACCAACAGCTCCTCCAGCGCGCTGGCACCCTGCTTGCCGACCACGATCAGGTCGCACTCCCGCTCCTGTTCCTGTTCGGCAATGCGCCAGCCAGGGTCACCGTGCACCAGGATCTGCCGTGCATCGGCCATACCGGCAGCCTCACTCAACGCAGCGAGTTGCGCCGCTGCATCCTTGCGGATGACATTGCGGTAATGGGTGAGCGTGTCGTGGTCGATATGGGCAAAGCGCACGCTGCCTTCGAACGGGGCTTCGTACACATGCAGCAGAATGATTTCGGCCTGTGGGGCAATGGCCTTGGCCAGTTTGATGGCGCGCAGCGAAACGGGTGAGAAGTCGACTGGCACCAGCACGGTGCGATAGGCGTCACGAGGGGCCGGCTTGACCACCAGCAAAGGGCAAGGCATGTGGTTGAGCATTTTCTGCACGGTCGAACCCAGCAGCAGGCGCCGCGCCACGCTCTGGCCCTTGGCGCCGCACACCAGCAGGTCGCTGCGTTTGTCCTGCACCACCCGGTTGATTTCCGTGATCACCGAGCCGCTGGCAACCTGCACGCCCGCGGAAATGTCATAGCGCTGGAACAGCAGGGCTGCCAGTGCGCGGGTTTTCTCGCCGGCGCTAGCCAGCACGCGCTTCAGCAGGTCGTCATCAGGCGCCACCAACTGCTTGAGGCGTTCGAAGGGCGCCGGGTTGGCAACGTAGAGCAGGTCCAGTGAGGCCTGCTGCGCGTTGCTCAGGTAGGCAGCGCGCTCCGCTGCGTTGCGGGCATGGGGGGACAGGTCGGTGGCTACCAGTATGTGTTTCAGCGGGTTCATGTGGGGCTCCTTGTCCAAGGCCGCGCACAGTGTTCGAGGGTTGTGCACTGTGCGCCTGGCGGTGCTTGAGTCATTCCTTGCTTGCGGCCATCGTCGCGCGAACCCGGCGCGAGGGCTTGATTTGGGTCAATGGAGTGTAGGTGCCGCAGCGGATCATGCCGGCAACAACAGGCGCAGCACCCCCGTCATCACGATGGCAAACACCACCACCGGCAAGAGGGAAAACCGCGTAGCTGCGTACACCGTAAGCCCCAGCGCAATCAGGTCGGCCGGGTGCCCGGAAACGAACTTGGGTGCGATCACGGCAATCAGCACGCAGCCGGGCGCGGCGTTCAGTACCTGGGTCAGCTGCGGTCCCAGGGTGCCGTTGCGCAGCAGTAAAAAGCCCAGCGCACGGGTCAGGTTGGTGTCCACGGCCATGCATGGCTTGGCCCACAGGTAAGCGGTCACCAGGCCGGCCACGGTACCCGCGAGTACGTACCAGCCACCGGGAATCAGCAAGTAGAACAGTGCGGCAGTGATCAGGCTGAACAGCCAGGCCACGGCGGCGTGTACGCCCCTCCACATACCCTTGAGCAGCACCAGGAAGACTGCGGCGCAGGCGATGTCAAAGCCATAGCTGCGCAGGTCGCCGAGCAGCGGCCCGACCTGCGCGCCGAGGACAAGGGCAAAAGGGATGAACCCCAGCAGCGCCGGCAATGCGGCAACGGCGCCGCGGCGCGGTTCGCTTTGCGGCAGGGTGGCGGGGGGATCGTTCAGTACAGGTTCATGGGTATTCATGGTCACCTCCAGTGGAGGTAAATTATTCCAATCTAGCGCTGGAATTGGCTTGCGTAGTTGCACTGGTGCGCAGACCATTTGGCATCTGCTGCCGACAATATCGAAAAAGAGGTTTATCAATGCCAATCAAGCTCGATGCCATCGATCGGCGCATCCTGCGCGCGCTGCAGCGCGACGGCAGGTTGCAGAACCAGGAGCTGGCCAAGCAGGTGGGGTTATCTGCTTCGCCATGCCTGCGTCGGGTGCGCTTGCTGGAGGAGGCTGGGGTGATCGAGCGCTACGTGGCACTGGTTGACCCGGCCAAGGTAGCGTTGGGCCTCACCCTGTTTGTGCGGGTGTGGCTCAAGCGCCAGGACCAGGACACCACCGACGAGTTTGTCGAGGCCGTGCGGCAGTTGCCTGAAGTGGTGGAGTGCCATGTGATGGCGGGCGATTGCGACTTGCTGTTGCGGGTGGTGGCGGCAGACCTGGAAGCCTATCGACGCTTCCAGATCAAGCACCTGACCAGCCTGAGCGTGGTGCAGAACGTGAAGACCGAAGTGCCGATGGAAAAGATCAAGCTGACCACCGAGCTGCCGGTGTAGTCGCGCGTTTCACTCAGGCCCACTCGGCGCGGTCTGCCAGCAGCCTGGCCTGGCGCAACAGCTCGTCATCCGGCGTCGCACTGGCGATGGCCAGGCGCAGTTGCCCAAGAAACCGCCCCTGGATCGGCGCGATCGAGCCCGAGAACAGGCTCACCCCATCGCCCAGTGCGGCACCGATGGCCGCCAGGTCGGGCTTCAGCCCTTTGCCGCCGGTGTAGTGCAAGTCCAGGTAGCGCTTGCCGGCAGTACTGGCCTGTGCGGCCGGCGCGGCCTCGCTGAGCAGAATGCGGCTGACGGCGTGCCGGGGGTTGCCGAACACTTCCCACACCGCGCCGGTTTCGACGATGCGGCCTTGTTCCAGCACGGCTACACGGTCGCACAGATCGCGGATTACCTGCATTTCGTGGGTGATCAGGACGATGGTCAGGCCCAGCCGCTGGTTGATGCTGCGCAGCAGGTCGAGGATCGCCTGGGTGCTTTCCGGGTCCAGCGCCGACGTGGCTTCGTCGCACAACAGAATCTGTGGCTCCAGCACCAGTGCCCGGGCAATGCCCACGCGCTGCTTCTGGCCACCGGACAGTTGTGCGGGGTAAGCGCCGCCGCGGCCGGCCAGGCCGACCAGGCGCAACAGTTCCTCGACCCGGGCGCTGCGCTGTGCCTGCGCCACCCCGGCCATGCGCATCGGCAACTCGATGTTCTCGGCCACGGTGCTGTTGGCCAGCAGGTTGAAGTGCTGGAAGATCATCGCCACCTTGCGCCGCAGCGTGTGCAAGGGCTTGCCGTGCAGCCCGGCGATGTCCTGGCCGTCGATCAGTACCTGGCCGGCGCTGGGGGCTTCCAGGCGATTGAGCAGGCGCAGCAGCGAGGATTTGCCCGCACCGCTGCGGCCGATAATGCCGAACACCTCGCCATGGCGTACCTGCAGGTCGATATTGTCCAGCGCACTGACCGCGCCGTAGTGTTTGTGGATGCTGCGCAGGCACAGCTGCGCATCGGTTGGCTGGATTTGCTGCTGGTAACGGCTCATGTTCGGGTTCCATGCCCTCTGTCACCAGAGGGCGTCAGGGGTCAGAAGCCAGGGGCGATCTGGCCTTTGTAACGGGTCAGGATGAAGTTGCGCACTTCAGGCGAATTGAGCGCCTTGGCCAGCTTCTGGATACCTGGGTCCTGCAGGTTGTCGGGGCGGGCGACCAGGTATTCCACGTACAGGTCCTTGCCTTTTTCCACGATCAGCGCGCTGTTGGTATCGATGCCGGCCTCCAGGGCGTAGTTGGCGAAGACGAAGGCGAGGTCGACCTGTTTCACCGAGCGCGCCAGCATGGCGCCCTCCAGTTCGCGGATTTTCAGGTGGCGGGGGTTGTCGGTGATGTCGCGCTGGGTGGACTGCGGGTTGGCCGGGTCCTTCAGCTTGAGCAGCCCCGCCTCGGCCAGCAGCACCAGGGCACGGCCAGTGTTGACCGGGTCGTTGGGGATGGCGACGCTGGCGCCATCGGGCAGCTCTGCCAGGTTCGTGTACTTGGCCGAGTAGGCGCCGAACGGTTCGATGTGCACGCCCACCACGGGTACCAGGTCGGTGTGCCGGGTTTTGTTGAAGTCGTTCAGAAATGGCCGGTACTGGTAGTAGTTGGCGTCCAGGTTCTTCTGCGCCAGTTGCAGGTTGGGCTGGATGAAGTCGTTGAACACCTTGATGTCCAGGTCGACCCCTTGTTTGGCCAGGGCCGGTTTGACGAATTCGAGGATTTCCGCATGCGGTACCGGCGTAGCGCCGACCACCAGGTGTTCGGCGGCCTGGGCACTGAAGGCGAGCAAAGCGGCGAGGGCAGTGAGGGTCTTTTTCATGGTCGGTACCTGAGAAGAGTAGGGCTCAGCGGCGGGTGAAATGCCTTACCAGGCGGTCACCGCTCATCTGCAGCGCCTGCACCAGCAGGATCAACAGCAGCACGGTGACCACCATCACATCGGTCTGGAAGCGTTGGTAGCCAAAGCGGATCGCCAGGTCGCCCAGGCCGCCACCGCCGATCACCCCGGCCATGGCGGTGTAGTCGACCAGCACGATGGCAGTGACGGTGACCGCCGCGATCAGCCCGGTGCGCGCTTCGGGCAGCAGGGTGTAGCGGATGATCTGCGCGATGCTGCCACCCATGGCCTGGCTGGCCTCGACCAGGCCGCGGTCCACCTCGCGCAGGGCGGTTTCAACCAGCCGCGCAAAGAACGGCGTGCAGCCGACCACCAGCGGCGGGATGGTGCCCTTCACCCCCAGCGAGGTGCCGGTCAACAGGGTGGTCAGCGGAATCAGCACGATCAGCAGGATGATGAACGGCAGCGAGCGCAGCACGTTGACCACCACCGACAGGCTTCGGTACAGCGGGCCGTGCGCCAGCAACTGGCGCTGCCCGGTCAGGTACAGCAGTACGCCAAGGGGCAGGCCAAACAGCACGGTAAAGCCCAGCGCGGCGCCCAGCATGCTCAGTGTTTCAAGGCAGGCCTGGGCGATTTCCGCCCAGTCGACGTTGGTCAGCAGGTCGTTCATTGGCGTGGCCTCAGTTCCAGTCGTGGCGAGGCGGCTTGATGCCGTTCAGTGCCCAGTTGCCGACCAGGTGGTACTTCCAGCGGACCGGGTCGTGCAGGGTGTGCACGCGGGCGTTGCGCCAGTGGCGGTCGAAGTTGTGGCGGGTCAGGGACGAGCGCGTGCCGCCCAGTTCGAACAGGCGGTTGCTGGCCTCGATGGCGGCCTCGGTGGTCAGTACCTTGGCCTTGGCCACCGCAATCGAAGCCAGGGCCACGTTTTCTTCGTTCGGTGCGGGCCTTGCCGCATCCAGGGCCTGGCCTGCACGTTCGAGCAGTGCCTCGGCGGCCTCCTGGCGAATTTCCAGCGAGCCGACCTGGATGATGGTCAGCGGGTCTTCGCTGGCCTTGTCGACCTGGGCATCGATCCACGGCCGGGCATGTTCGCGCACGAAGGCAATGGTGTCGTCCAGCGCTGCGCGGCCGATGCCGGCGTCGATGGCTGCGGTGGTCAACTGGGCGAAAGGCCCGGCGAGGGTCGGGCTTTCGTAGGAGCGGTAGCTGGGGAACAGGTTGAACGCCGGCACCCGCAGGCCGTCGAGCAGCACCGTGCCGCTGGAGGTGGTGCGCTGGCCCATGCTGCTCCAGTCGTCGACAATCACCAGCCCGGCGCTGCCGCGCTGGACGAAGGCCAGCTGGGCACGGTCCTGCTCGTCCAGCGCCAGCACGCCCAGCCAATGGGCGTACAACGAGCCGGTGCAGTAGCCCTTGCGCCCGTCGATGCGGTAGCCGTCACCTTCGGCGACCAGGCGCGTGCGAATGTCCTGCACAGTCTTGCCGCCGGTTTCCGACAGGGCATTGGCGAAGCGATGGCCCTGCAGTACCAGGTCGTAGAAGTAGCGTTGCTGTTGCGGGCTGCCTTGCAGGCGGATGTCTTCCAGCAGGCAGTAGTGGTTTTGCGGAATTTGCCCAAGCGAAGGGTCGGCAGCGGAGACGATGGCGATCACCCGGGCGAGTGTGGCGAACGACACCTCGGCGCCACCATAGGCCCGTGGCACGGTGATGCCCCACAGCCCGCTGTTGGAAAACGCGTCGACGATGTCGGCGGGTACTTCGCGGTTGCGGTCGCGTTCGGCGGCGCCCTCGCGCAGCAGCCCGGCGACTTGATGAGCGACGGCCAACGCTTCGGCGTCGTCGCGAATGATGTGCGCCGCCGGTGGGCGGATTTCGTAAGTGGCAGATACGGTCAAGTCAGGCATGAGCAGCTCGAATGCAGTCGGATGACCTTGCATTGCAGCTGCTGTGCCAATGTTTTAGTCCAGTAAAATCAGGCTTTTAGATGCCTGCGATGGGCTGTTCCTGCCCGAAAACACAACTAACTGTTGTTGTGCTGTCCCCCTTGCAACAGCAGTTGGGTGAGTGTGTCCATGGCCGGCGTCGTCTGGCTGCCTTTGCGGGTGACCAGTTCGTAGGGGTCGCTGACCGAGCCCATGGCCAGGGGCAGCATGCGCACTTGCTGGTTCATCGCGCATTGCCGGGCCACGTCAATCGACACCAACGCCACGAAGTCGGGGCGGTCCTGCAGCAGCGACAAGGTCGCCAGGATCGAGGTGGTTTCAACCAGGTGCAGCGGGAACCGCAGCCCGGCATCGTGGAACTCGCGCTCCAGTTGCACGCGCATTGGCATGTTGGCCCGGTATACGATCCAGCGGCTTTCGGCCAATTCGGCAAGGCTGACGGTTTGGGCGTGTTTGAGCGGGTGGTCGACATTGGCGATGACCGCCAGCGTCTCATCCTGGACAAAGGTGCTGGCAAACAGCTGCGGCGTATTGCTGACGCTTGTGCGGCACAGGGCAATGTCCAGCCGGCCGCTTTCGATCTGTGCCAGCAGCGACTGGCTGGTGTCTTCGATGATCTCGAACGACATCTGCGGCTGGATACTGGCCAGCTGTGATACGGCCCGCATCAGCAATGGCACAGCGCCCATGATGGCGCCCACCGCCAGCCGGCCGCCCACACCGCGCAGGATGGCATCCAGGTCATGGCGCAGGTTGGAAATATCGGTTTGCACCACGCGCGCGTAGCGGATGGCGCAGTGCCCGGCGGCAGTGGGCTCCAGCCCGCGGTTGGTGCGGTTGAACAGCACCGTGCCGAAGGTGGTTTCGATTTCCTGCAGCGCCTTGCTGGCGCCGGGCTGGGTAAGCCCGACGCTGCCTGCTGCACCCAGCAGCGAGCGGTGCTCGTCCAGCTCGATGAGCAGGCGCAGGTGGCGGGCATGCAGCCTGGACATGATGGAGTTAAGTGATGGGGTCATCGGGTATGCGTCCTGGTTATACCGCTATGGATTGTTCTCAATACCATGGCCAGGCGCGCATTCCTATACTGGCGCTGCACGGTGTCGCATCCAGTGCGGCTGAACCGCCCATAACAACAATGCCAGGAGCCTGCTGAGCCTTATGTCCCTGATCAACTACATCACCCAGATCCAGTTCGATATCGGCGCCATTGCCCTTTTGCCTGCCGAGTGCGAGCGCATTGGTATAACCAGACCTTTGATCGTGACCGACCGCGGCGTGCGCGCTGCCGGTATCGTCGATACGGCGTTGAACACCTTTGCCGACAGCGCTGCCCAACTGCCGATCTATGACGGTACGCCACCCAACCCCAACGAGACCGCGGTGCGTGAAGCCGTGGCCATGTTCAAGGAGTGCGGCTGTGACGGCATCATTGCCATTGGCGGCGGCTCGGCGATCGACCTGGCCAAAGGTGTGGCCGTGTGTGCCAGGCACGATGGGCCATTGAAAAGCTTTGCGGTGATCGAGGGTGGCCTGGCGCGAATCACGCCGGCAACCGCGCCGGTGATTGCTGTGCCAACCACCGCCGGGACGGGCAGCGAAGTAGGGCGAGGCGCCATTCTGATTCTTGACGACGGGCGCAAGGTGGGTGTGATCTCGCCCCATGTGGTGCCCAAGGCCGCCATCTGCGACCCGGCGCTGACCCTTGGCCTGCCAGCGCAACTGACTGCGGCCACCGGCATGGATGCGATTGCCCACTGCCTGGAAACCTTCATGGCGCCGGCGTTCAACCCGCCTGCGGATGGCATCGCCCTGGACGGCCTGTGGCGCGCCTGGCGCTTCATCGAAAGCGCGACCCGAGACCCGCAGAACCTCGATGGGCGTATCAACATGATGAGCGCTTCGCTGCAAGGTGCGCTGGCCTTCCAGAAGGGCCTGGGCTGTGTGCACAGCCTTAGCCATGCCTTGGGCGGGATCAACCCGCGCCTGCACCATGGCACCCTCAACGCGATTTTCCTGCCTGCTGTCATCACCTTCAACCGCAAGGCCGACACCGTGCTGAACGAGCACAAGATGGCGCGTATCGCGCAGGCGATGGAGCTGGCAGACGAAAGCCAGATCGAACTGGCCATTCGCGACATGACCCGCGCGTTGGGCCTGCCGACCGGCCTGCGCGAACTGGGTGTCAGCGAGGAGCAGTTCCCACGCATAATCCAGGGCGCGTTGGCCGATCACAGCCATCGGACCAACCCGCGTGAGGCGTCTGCCGAGGACTACCAGTGGTTGCTTGAAGCGTCGATGTAAGGCGCCAATCCGCTGTTCAATCAATAACAACAAAAGTGAACGCCCATGAATACCAAGTACGCGCAAGCCGAGCTTGCCCCCACAGGGGAAGCGGTCGCCAGCTCCAACCCGTTCAAAAAGTACCAGGTCATCACCGTCAGCCTGTTGCTGGTGATCGGCATCATCAATTACGTCGACCGCAGTGCGCTGTCGATCGCCAATACGTCCATCCAGCGCGACATGGGCATCACGCCGTCACAGATGGGCATTTTGCTGTCGGCGTTTTCACTGGCGTATGCCTTTTCGCAGCTCCCACTGGGCATGATCATCGACCGCCTGGGCAGCAAGATCTCCCTGGGGGCGGCACTGCTGGGCTGGTCGGTGGCGCAGACGGCGTCGGGCCTGATCAACAGTTTTTCCGCCTTCATCGGGCTGAGGGTGGTGCTGGGGATTGGCGAGGCACCGATGTTCCCGTCGGCGGCGAAAGCGCTGGCGGAGTGGTTCGAGGCCGAAAAGCGCGGCACGCCGACGGGCATCGTGCTGTCGTCGACCTGCATCGGGCCGTGCCTGGCGCCACCGTTGCTGACCCTGCTGATGATCACCTGGGGCTGGCGCGGCATGTTCATTGTCACCGGGGTGTTCGGCATCCTGGTCGCCGTCTGCTGGTTTGCCTTCTACAAAAGCAAGGCGCGTTACCTGGCCGAACTGCCTGCCGAGGAGCGTGAGCAACTGCTGGCGACCCAGGCTCATAAACAGCCGGTGGCAAGCGCCAGGCCGAGCCTGCGGGCACAACTGGCGGCCTGGGCCGAGCTGTTTCGCCACAAGAGCACCTGGGGCGCCGTACTGGGCTTCATGGGGGTGATCTACATGCTGTGGCTGCACCTCACCTGGCTGCCGGGCTACTTCGAGCGCGAACATGGCTTGAGCCTTTACCAGACGGCCTGGGTGGTTTCGCTGGCCTATGTATTCGGCGCGTTGGGCACCATTGTCGCGGGCCGCATCTGCGACCGCCTGGTGAAGAACGGCGCCAGCGTGTTGGGTAGCCGCAAGCGGGTAGTGGTGGCTGCGTTGTTCGCGGCGGCGGCATTTACCGTTCCGCTGTCGTTCGGCAGCGGCTTCATGCTCAGCGTTGCGCTGCTGTGCTGCGCACTGTTCAGCGTAAACATGGCCAGCTCGACCGCCTGGATGATTGCCAACACCGTGGTCGATAGCCAGCGCGTGGCCTCGTTTGGCTCGATCCAGAACTTCGGTGGCTACCTGGCAGGCTCGGTGGCACCGATCGTGACCGGGTTCAGCATCCAGCAGACCGGGTCGTTTGCTTCGGCGTTCCTGATCAGTGCTGCGGTGGCGGCGGTGGCGGCGATGGCTTATGTACTGCTGCTGAAGCAGCCGGTTTCTGCTGACAGTTGACCTACGTAGCACCTGTGTAGAAGCGGCCTTGTGTCGCGATCGGGCCGCAGAGCGGCCCCGACGATCTGAATGTGTTGCTAAGATCCTGGGGCCGCTACGCGCCCCATCGCGACGCAAGGCCGCTCCTACAAGTGGGTTGCATAAGGCAGGTTAATAACAATTTGTGATGCCAGGCATCATGACAATATATTTATCCTTATCAATTTCAGGCCCTAGCATCTGTTGCCCGGCATCGCCCATTTCCATGAGGTCTTGATGAACAGTTCGCTTTTCGTACCCCAACGTACCGCGGCCCTGTTGCTGCAGCACTGGCGCAGCGGTGACTTGCTGACGGAACTGCCTGCCAGCCTCAGGCCCGAAACCTTGAAACAAGGCTATGACAGCCAGGATCAGTTTTTCGCCGCCGCCGCTGGCCAGCGTGCCGGGTGGAAGCTGGGTGTTGGCAGCCCCGCCGGCATGCGTGCGGCCAATTTGTCCCGACCGCTGATCGGCCAGTTGGAAGCAAAGCGCTGCCACGCTGAGGGTGTACACATCGAGCTCCCGGCCGTGACGCCGGTGACCATCGAATGCGAGATCGCCTTCGTGCTTGACCGTGATATCCCCCCGCAAGCCGGACGGCTGCCGACCAGCGAGGATATCCGCGCTACCTGCGTCACCTTCGAAGTGGTGCGCTCACGCTTCGTCGATCGCAAGAGCGTCGGCTGGCCAAGCTTCGTGGCGGACAACGTGGGCTTCGAAGCCCTGGTAGTGGGCAACAGCCTCGGGGCAGGCATCAATGTACCCTTGCTGGCTGACCTGGCCGAGACCACCGAGGTGTACGTAGATGGCGAATTACGCGCACGTGGCTTGTCTGGCGATGCGGCGACCGACCCGCTGGTGTCGCTGGCCCACCTTTATGCCCATGCTGCCGAACGTGGCCAGACCTTGAAGGCAGGTGATTTCGTGACCACGGGGGCCATGTGCCAGCCGTTCGACCTGAATCAAAAAGGCCATCAGGTTAGCGCCAGGTTTCTTGGCCAGGCGCTGTCCTTCACGCTGTAACCGCTGCAAGCCGACCAATCGCCGAAGTGTCGGCGATTGGTCAGTGCATTACATGCCTGGGTTTGCGCGTATTGCTGCGCGGAGAATGAGCGGGTAGGCCGGTCAAGGAACCAATACAGGACTGCTCGTCACCTCAAGCGATTGTTCAAGCAGCTTTCTCACAATCAGCACCCAGTGGTCAGCTTCTTTCACGGTCATGGTCACTACAATTCTCGGTGCCTGCACATTGTCTACCTGGATGTGCAGCCCCCTGACTTTGGCGCGCTCGTGCATTTGCGAAAGATTGTCCATCAACACCTCTTGGGCGGTGCTGATGTCTCTGCCGTAATACTTGGTGGTTGTCATGCCAGGGTCATAGTAATAGAACTCGATGATGTCGCTGACCGAAATGACGATCGGGGCGAGGATCTCCATCGTCGGCAATACCTTGATGAAGGCCAGCTGCCCAGCTGCAACATCAACAGCGAGCGAACCGTCCGCCCCATAGTGGTAGTAGTCAACCTTGCCAAGCGAGGCGAGTGTTTTATGGTGAACCTCCTCCAGTAGCTGGTTGGCCAGCTCTATTCGCTTGTTTGCTGACCTTCTGATTAAAAAAGCCGGCAAGCCGACGCCCGATGCAAACCCAAGCAGCCCACTGCCGGAAAAATACCAGGCAAGAGGAAACACTACGGCAAAAACGATGAACCAGGCTGGCGCTTGTGCGGCAAAGGACAACAGATAAATCTGCTTTTTTGATATTTGGTCTGTTACGCGTTTCAAGTCGTACCCTTACTTAGATGAAGGTGGTATCCGCTCCCGCATTCGCAAGGCGTACCGTTCCAGGCATTGGCCCCATCACTTGAGCCTTGATGAGCGTGGGGGCAGTAAAGGGTACTAGCAATAGGCCATTATCTCCATGTTGTACAAGGGGCAGTTCACAACTGATCGTTTACCGCAGATCGAGGCGCCGCCCATGAGCGAGCCTTGCAGGTGGACGCGGCCTGTGGGGGTTTTACGCGTTCATGACCGCGAGGACAGGTGGCTGAACCAAAATATTGCATGAGTCATCTTGATGCATTCACATAGCGGTACTAATACTTAAGCACTGCCGAAGAGGGATGATCATGCAGACGCGCTTCGTTGTGGTTCCTGCAGTGCCAATAAACAGAGAGGTTTACCCTCGGCGCCTTGGCTTTCCGGCCGCACTGGGGGAGGGTTATGACCTTTACGACACACAAGAAAAGATGCGCTTGAGCCTCAACTTTGGCACACGGGCCCAGGCCGAGTTCGAGTGTGCGTGCCGCAACCGCAGCCAGGAAGGCGATGAAGCGGGCATCGTCGGTATTGGCTGATTCGGTGAAGCCCAGGTAAGGGACGGGATATCTTTATTGATGGCACCGGCTACGCCGGTGTTCGCGGGTGAACCCGCTCCCACACTGATCGCGCAGGCAACACGCCCGGTCTTGAATGCGACACTATTCCCTGTGGGAGCGGGTTCACCCGCGAACACCGGCACAGCCGGTGCCAGGCATCGCGCCCTCAACCTTGTTCACGCAGCGCTTCACTGTTTGTTGACGGTGGCCCAGGCGCGGGCTTCGGCCTCTTCTTTCGACAAACCCCTGTCTTCCTAACTCGCCTCTATGTGCTCGGCCTTGCGCTTCTGCTTGTCTGTGCGCCATGGCACAGGCAAAAAGCTCTACCGTGCGGCCTGCCACTCAACAGTCACAAAGCTGTAACACAGCTGATGCAAAGTGTGCCGGCCATCACAAGGAGCACTTTTTGATGAAACGCCTGATGAAGTCTGCTGCACTCGCCGTTGCGGTCTCCCTTTGCGCCACTTCGGCAGCCTTTGCTGCAGAAAACGTTCGCCTGACAGGTTCCGGCGCCAGCTTCCCTGCACCGATCTACCTGACCTGGTTCAAGGACTTCAGCAAGAACACTGCTGGCGTCACCGTTGACTACCAGTCCAAGGGCAGCGGGGCGGGCGTTCAGGACTTCCTGAACAAGACCGTCGACTTCGCCGCCAGCGACTCGGCCATGAGCGAAGCAGACATTGCCAAGGTTGGCGAAGGCGTGCAGTTGCTGCCAATGACCGCCGGTGAAATCGTCCTGGCCTACAACCTGCCGGGCAACCCTAAAGGGCTGAAGCTGCCGCGCGAGGTGTACTCCAACATCTTCCTGGGCAAGATCACCCAGTGGAACGACCCGCAAATCGCCGCGGCCAACCCTGAGCTGAAACTGCCAGCTACCCCGATCACCGTGGTCGTGCGTGCGGACTCCAGCGGTACCACTGCGGTCTTCACCAAGCACCTGTCGGCCATCAACGCCGACTTCAAGCAAGGGCTGGGTGAGGGCAACACCGTCAACTGGCCGGCCACCGACAAGTTCATCAAGTCGCCGAAGAACGATGGCGTAACCGCCACCGTCCGCCAGACCCCGGGCGCCATCGGCTACATCGAATACGGCTTCGCCAAGCTGGCCAAGGTCGACTTCGCCGTGCTGCAGAACAAGGCTGGCCAATACGTTGTGCCAAACGCAGAGAGCGGTGCCGAAGCACTGGCTGCGGTGAACATGCCGGAAAACCTGGTGGCCTGGCTGCCTGACCCGGACGGTGCCAAGTCCTACCCGATCACTTCCTACACCTGGATGATCTTCCGCAAGGACAACGGCAACCCGGAAAAAGCCAAGGCCATGCGCGAAATGGTCGAGTACAGCCTGACCAAAGGCCAGACCATCGCCGACTCGATGGGTTACATCCCGCTGCCTGCGTCGGTAGTCGACCAGGTGCGTAAAGCGTCCGCCAACATCCAGTAATACCCAGGCGCTCCCGGTATCGGCATGAAGCCATGCCGGGGGTGTTTGTCCCTTGTCCCGGAACTCGCCAATGAACACACCTTTTGCCATACCGGATAACCCCGACTCCGCGTGCCAGCCACCGTCTGCGAAAGACTTTCTGGTCGATCGCACCTTCCGTGCGCTTGCACGTATCGGTGTGGTGCTGGTGCTGGCGCTGGTCGTCGCGCTGGTCTACGAAGTCGGCCGCAAGGCACTGCCCGGCATCGAAAAGCACGGCTTTGACGTGCTGTTCGGCAGCGTATGGGATGTCAACCAAGGCAAGTACGGTATTCTGCCAGCGATCTGGGGCACGCTTTACAGTGCATTCATCGCCCTGTTGATTGCCGGTTTCTTCGGCGTCAGCATGGCCATTTTCCTGACCCAGGATTTCCTCCCTGCCAAGCTCGCCGCGGTGTTTCGCACCATCGTCGAACTCCTCGCCGCCATCCCCAGTGTGGTCTACGGCCTGTGGGGCATCTATGTGGTCATCCCGGCGATTCGCCCGCTGACCGCCTGGTTGAACAGCGAGCTGGGCTGGATCCCGTTTTTCGGCACCTCCCTGAGCGGGCCTGGCCTGCTGCCTGCAGCGCTGGTACTGGCGATCATGATCCTGCCGACCATCGCTGCCGTTTCCCAGGATGCGCTGACCAGCGTACCGATGAAAACCAAACAGGCTGCCTACGGCATGGGTACTACCCACTGGGAAGCCATCCTCAAGGTGATGGTGCCATCCGCGGCTACCGGCATCTTTGGTTCGCTGGTGCTGGGCCTGGGCCGTGCATTGGGTGAAACCATGG
The DNA here is from genome assembly GCF_000498395.2 of Pseudomonas putida S13.1.2. Taxonomy (NCBI): domain Bacteria; kingdom Pseudomonadati; phylum Pseudomonadota; class Gammaproteobacteria; order Pseudomonadales; family Pseudomonadaceae; genus Pseudomonas; species Pseudomonas putida. The sequence continues at coordinate 2,356,098 of NZ_CP010979.1, read as the reverse complement.
CGCTGGCCATGCTGGTCGGCAACGCCAACACCATTTCCCTTTCCTTGTTCGCCCCGGCCAACACCCTGGCGGCGCTGCTGGCGCTGAACTTCCCGGAAGCCGGCCCGAACGAGGTCGAAGTGCTGATGTATGCGGCACTGGTACTGATGTTCATCACCCTGCTGGTGAACGTACTTGGCTCGATGATCATGCTCTACGCTCAGCGGGGTAACAAACAATGACTGACTTGACCACCCCTGTAGCCGCTTTGCCCAGCCTGCAACGCAAGCTGGAAGGCCGGGCCCTGCGCAGCCTAATGTTGACCACCCTGGCATGGCTGGCGGCACTGGTGGCCAGCGTGCCGTTGATTTCCGTGCTGTACATGCTGATTACCCGCGGCGGTGCACGCCTTAGCCTGGAAGTGTTCACCGAGCTGCCGCCGACCGGCTTCGAAATGGGCGGTGGTTTTGGTAACGCCATGGCCGGTACCTTCGTCATGGTCGGCATTGCTGCCGCCATCGCGGTACCGGTCGGTATCCTCGCCGCGGTGTTCCTGGCCGAACTCGGCCCCGACAGCAAGCTGGCCAACGCCGCGCGCTTTGCCGCCAAGATGCTCACCGGCCTGCCGTCGATCCTGGCCGGGGTGTTTGCCTACGCCCTGGTGGTGATGACCACCGGTACCTACTCGGCGCCGGCTGGCGGTGTGGCCCTGGCAGTACTGATGCTGCCGATCGTGGTGCTGACTGCTGAAGAGTCGATGAAGATGGTGCCCAAGATCATGAAAGACGCCGCCTACGGCATGGGCTGCACCCGTGCCCAGGTGATCTGGAAGATCGTCCTGCCCACCGGCCTGCCGGCCATCCTCACCGGCGTGATGCTGGCCGTGGCCCGCGCCGCTGGCGAAACCGCGCCACTGCTGTTCACCGCGCTGTTCAGCAACTACTGGATCTACCATGACGGCAGCCTGGCGGTCATGAACCCTACGGCCTCGCTCGCCGTACTGATTTACAACTTCTCCGGCATGCCGTTCGACAACCAGCTCGAGCTCGCCTGGGCGGCCTCGCTGGTGCTGGTAATGATCGTGCTGGTAATCAACATTCTGAGCCGAGTCTTCGGCAAGCCCAAGTATTGAGAAAGGGAGCATCCAACTTGAACGTATCCACTGCGCAAAGAGCCGCTCCCATGGTCAGCGAAGCAACCCCGATCGTCATGGACTGCAAGCTGGACAAGATTTTCTACGGCAACTTCATGGCCGTGCGTGACAGCCATGTGCCGATCAGGAAGAACGAGATCACCGGCTTCATCGGGCCATCGGGCTGCGGCAAGAGTACTGTGCTGCGTAGCCTCAACCGCATGAACGACCTGGTGAAGGGCTTCCGTTTCGAAGGTCATGTGCACTTCCTGGGCCAGGATGTCTACGGCAAGGGCGTTGACCCGGTGGTCGTGCGCCGCTACATCGGCATGGTATTCCAGCAGCCCAACCCGTTCTCGATGAGCATCTTCGACAACGTCGCCTTCGGCCTGCGCCTTAACCGCTACAAGGGCGACCTGGGTGACCGCGTGAAGCACGCCTTGCAAGGTGCCGCGCTGTGGGACGAAGTGAAGGACAAGCTCAAGGTCAGTGGCCTGTCGCTGTCTGGCGGCCAGCAGCAGCGTCTGTGCATTGCCCGCGCCATTGCCACCGAGCCAGAAGTGCTGCTGCTGGACGAGCCCTGCTCGGCACTCGACCCGATTGCCACCCGTCGCGTGGAAGAGCTGATGGTCGAGTTGAAGAAGGACTACACCATCGCCCTGGTGACCCACAACATGCAGCAGGCGATTCGTGTGGCCGACACCACGGCGTTCTTCTCGGTCGATATTTCCCAGGGTTCTCGCACCGGCTACCTGGTCGAGATGGGCCCTACGGCGCAGATTTTCCAGAACCCGCGTGAACAGCTGACCAGCGACTACATCAGCGGCAAGTTCAGCTGAGTCAGGCATGTCCAAGGTGGCCGGGTGTTGCAGCCAGGGAGGTTGCAGCACCCAGCCGCGTTACCTTCCGTTAAAGTGTTACCCGGGATTTCCAATGCGAGCGATGCGTCGTCTTGATCTTTCAGCGGTAGAGCGCGCACTGCGCGAGGTGCAAGGCCGCTTTGCCGAACTCAGCCGGCATTTCACCGAACCGCGGGATCCGTTTACCGACGAGGTGCTGCTGAACGTACTTGAAGGCTATGCCCTGATTGACGAGTATGTCGCACGCGGTATCGACCTCTTCGACCTGCAGCAGCTGAACCTGATGCTGGAAATCAATGCCACCGTGCTGTGCGGCAGCGACCCGGCCCGTCGCCTGGAATATGCCCCGCATCTCGCTGCAACCGAGGCTCACTTTTTCAACAACGTCGAAGGTGGCATCAAGGACTTGTACAACTGGTACTGCTCGTACCGCAGCGATTCGATCTGGAAGCGGGCAGCCGGTGTTTATGTACGTATCCTCAGCAAGCCGCAGCTGTTCATCGAAGGCAACAACCGCACAGGTTCGCTCATCGTCAGCTACCTGCTGATGCGTGCCGGCTTGCCGCCTTTCGTGCTGTCGCTGGACAACGCCGAGGGTTACTTCAACCCGTCCTCGGTCATACGCAACTCCGCTAAACACGGTGTAAAGGCTTTGTACGAACTACCCAAGATCAAGAAAAAGTACGCCGCTTTCCTTGAAGAGAAGGCGCCTGAGCCCGGCAAGTTCTTCCTGAGCGGCACGCCCGTGCCTGGCTGTGAGGGGCGTCGCTGATGCAACGTTACTCCATGTTCGCACGCGGTCGGCAAGCCATCGAACGCAGGCTCAAGCGCGGCCAGGTGCGTATTTCGTTCGATATCGACGACACGCTCGCCTGCCTGCCCGAGCACGCTGCCGCCGAAGACAGCAAGTTGCCAGGTTTCGTCCATCGCTGGTTGGGCGAGCCCCTGCGCAGTGGCACGCGCTCGCTGATCCGTGACCTGCGCCGCCAGGGCTGCAGCATCTGGATCTATACCTCGTCGGGGCGCACCCCGGCCTACATTCGGCGCTGGCTGATGCTTTATGGCATCCATGTCGATGGTGTGGTCAACAGTGACCGGCACCAGCATATCCTGGCCCAGAACGGCCTTGAGCATTCGCCCTCGAAGTTGCCCTCGGCGTTCGATATCGACCTGCATGTCGATGATTCCGAAGGTGTGCGGCTGGAGGGCGTCGACCACGGTTTTCGCGTGGTGGTGGTGTGCCCTAAGGATCAAAACTGGGCACAGAAGGTGATGGACGCGGCGGTGGACGTGCAGGCACGCCTGGCCTGGCAGCAACCGCACCGTTATGAGATGCCCGTGCGCCAGCGTTCGCAGGCGCTTGCTTCCTGAGGGCAGTGGTCAGCGCAATCGGTATCAATGGGGCTGCTACGCATCCCATCGCCGGCAAGCCAGCTCCCACAGGTACTGCACAGGTCTCAGGGCCGGTGGTGATCTTGTGGGAGCTGGCTTGCCGGCGATGGGCCGCAAGGCGGCCCCAGTTCGTACAGTTGTACTGATACCGGCCTGCTATCCATGCGTACACCCTAGGTCTTGCCTCCTGGCCAGACCCGGTACCGCGACCAAATCATCACGCCGCATTCGCCAGCCCAAGGCCGCTACCCGCTCGCCCCAAAGCAGCGTATCTGGCCATTTGGCCACTTCCGATAATCGCCTCCGACATCCAGTCCCCGTTTGGAGCGCGCCATGCACAACAACAATAAGCACCTGCCGCCTCGTTTCCTCGCAGCCGCCATCGCCAGCTTTTCTGCCCTGGGCCTGAGCGGCGTCGCCGAGGCCGAGATCATGCTGTACGACAAGGACCAGACAACGTTTTCCACCGACGGTTACATCAACGCTTTCTACGTCAACAGCAAGGTCGACCGTGAGGGCGAACAGTTCGACCGCCGCCAGTCGCGGGTCAAAATGGGCTTCTTGCCCAACTACCTCGGCTTCAACATGGGCAAGCAGGTGGATGACCTCAAGCTCGGCGCGCGTGCCTCGTTCTGGGTAACCATCAATGACAGTGAAACCAATGGCACCGACACCGCCATCGACGTGCGCCAGTTCTACGGCACCGTGGCCAACCCTGAGTGGGGCGAGGTGCTGATCGGCAAGGACTTCGGGTTGTTCGCCCGCTCCAACATCCTGCTGGACGAGCTGCTGGCCGGTTATGGCCAGGTCAGCGACACGCTGGGGCTGGTGGACGGCGGCGGGGTGTCGTTCGGCAACATCGGCAGTGGTTACCCGTACCCGTTCCCCACCTCGCAGATCACCTACCGCACCCCGGTGATGGACGGCCTGCGGGTGGCGGTGGGCATCATGGACCCGGTAGACACCAACGACAGCAGCCCGACCGGCAAGGCCTACCAGGAAAACCCGCGCACCGAAAGCGAGGTCACCTACCAGTTCGACCTGGGCGAGGCGCAGATCTACAGCTGGGTCAACGGCAGTTACCAGACCTCCGACAACACCGATTCGACGGTGGAGACTGTTACCTCCAAAGGTGTCGGCTATGGCGTGCAGGCCAAGATGGGGGGGTGGTCGCTGACCGGCTCGGGGTTCCAGGCAAAGGGCATCAACCCGTTCTTTACCAACAACGCGGGCGAACCGGTTTTGCGCAACGTGGACAGTGACGGCTACCTGCTGCAGGGTTCCTACAAGTTCGGCAAGAACCGCGTGGCGCTGTCCTACGGCAAGACCAAGGACGATGGCAATGGCGCGGTAGGCAGCGGGGCGGACTACGAGACCCGCGGCGTGGCGCTGTTCCATGATGTAAACGACAACCTCAAGCTGGTGGCCGAGTACAACCAGTTTTCCATCGACGGGCATGACACCAGCGCGCAGAACGAAGACACCGATACCTTGGCGCTGGGTGCGGTGTTGACCTGGTAGCGATCTGCCCGGTTGCCACGGTCATTGTAGGAGCGGCCTTGTGTCGCGAAGGGGCCGCAAAGCGGCCCCAGGATTTCAGCGCTGATGCACAAGTTTCCGGGGCTGCTTTGCAGCCCTTTCGCGACACAAGGCCGCTCCTACAGGGGCCTGCGCACGCTGCCTGAACTACATCCATGGAACCGCCCACCCGCTACCCAAGTAGCATTCGTCCCCCGTACCCACCTTCGTACACTGATCCCTCAGCCACCCCGCGCCGGAGACCACGATGCAGCAGGCTCAAAACGACGGTGTGGTCAGCGCCATGTCCCAGGCTACCGATGCACAGCTGGCCGCCCAGGACCTGGCGAGGCAGTTGCTGCACCCGCACCTGGGTTTCGTGTTGTTCTTCTGTTCCGCCGAATACGACTTGCAGGCCTTGGGCGAGGCGTTGGAGCAGGATTTCGGCGGTATCCGCCTGGTCGGCTGCACCAGCGCCGGCGAAATCACTCCGCTGGGCTACGGCCGCAACTGCGTGACGGCGGTGGGCTTCGATCACCGGCACTTTTCGATTGCCACCGAGTTGATCGATGAAATGGAGCACTTCAGCCTGATCGACGCGCAGCAGATGGTCGAGCGCCTGGTCGGCACTTGCCGCAGCAACACCCTGGCACCCATCAAGGGCCACAGCTTTGCCCTGACCCTGCTCGACGGCCTGTCCAGCAGGGAGGAAATGGTGCTCGCCGCCCTCAGCGCGGCGCTGGGGGACATCCCGCATTTCGGCGGTTCGGCGGGCGACGACAACTACCTGACGCGCACCCATGTGTACTTCGGTGGCGCGTTTCACACCGGTGCTGCAGTGGTGGTGCTGGTGAATACCTGGCTCGATTTCGAAGTGTTCACCACCCACCACATCCTGCCACGGCAGGAAAAACTGGTAGTAACCGGCGCCGACAGCGCCCAGCGTCGGGTCTACGAGTTGAATGCCGAGCCTGCTGCGCAGGAGTACGCCCGGCACATCGGCGTGCCGGTGGCTGCGCTCGACTACCGGGTATTTGCCGCACATCCGCTGGCCGTGCGCATTCATGATCAGTATTACGTGCGGGCGATCCAGCAAGTGCACCCGGACCTGAGCCTGAGTTTCTACTGCGCGGTAGAAAACGGCATCGTGCTCACAGCCATGACCCCGGGCCCGCTGTTACCCAACCTGCACCAGCTGTTCGACGGTTTGCAGCAGCGGCTTGGCCCGCCGCTGCTGACCATCGGTTGCGATTGCTTTCTGCGGCGCCTGGAGCTGGAAGCCCATCACGGCCTGGAGCCGGTGGGTGCGTTCTTGCGCGAGCAGCGGGTGATCGGCTTCAACACCTACGGAGAACAGTTCAATGGCATGCATATCAACCAGACCTTCACCGGGGTCGCCATTGCCCGCAACCCGCCTCCTGTCGGGCGCTGAACTGCAGGCCGAGGTCAGCCGGTTGCAGCACGAAAACCATAAGTTGCAGCGGATCAACGGTGCGTTGATTGAACGCATCGAGTCGGGGGTAACGCGGGGCAACGACCCCTATGCGGCGTTCCAGCATTCGGTGGTGCTGGCCGAGCAGGTGCGTGAACGCACCGATGCCCTGAACCAGGCCATGGCTGAGCTCAAGGCCGTCAACCGGCTGCTGAGCGAAGCCCGACAACGGGCCGAGACCGCCCACCAACACCAGATTCGCCTGATTACCGACAATGTCCCGGCGCTGATCGCTTACCTGAATGCCGATCTGGTCTACGAATTCACCAACAAGGTGTATGAAGAATGGTATTGCTGGCCACACGGCGTGATGCTGGGCCAGAGCCTGCGCGAGGCCCACAGCGAGCAGCATTACCAACGCCTGGAAGCCTATGTGGCGCGGGCGTTGGCGGGGGAGTGCGTCACCTTCGAATTTGCCGAAACCAACATCAATGGCCAGGAGCGCTACATGCTGCGCTCCTACGTACCGAACCGCCTGGCCAATGGCGACGTGGTGGGCATCTTCGTATTGATCCGCGACATCACCGAGCGCCGCAATACCGCCCAGGCGCTGCACCAGGCCTATCAACACCTGGAGCAACGGGTGCGCGAACGCACCGCTGAACTGACCAGCCTCAACGACCAGTTGCTACGTGAGATCGAGGAGCGCAGCCGGGCCGAGTCGCGCCTGCGCGAGGCCAAGCGCGAGGCCGAACAGGCCAACCTGTCGAAAACCAAATTCCTCGCTGCAGTCAGCCACGACCTGCTGCAACCGCTGAATGCGGCGCGGCTGTTCACCAGCGCGCTGCTAGAGCGCCGCGAGCCGCAAGACAGTGCCCACCTGGTGCGAAATGTCAGCAACTCGCTGGAGGATGTGGAAAACCTGCTGGGCACCCTGGTGGATATTTCCAAACTCGATGCCGGGGTGATCAAGGCCGATGTCGCCCCGTTCGCCCTCAGCGAACTGATGGACAACCTTGCCGCCGAATACGCCCAGGTGGCGCGCAGCGAAGGGCTTGAGCTGCATTTTGTAGGCTGTTCGGCGGTGGTGCGCAGTGACATCCAGCTGCTGGCGCGCATCTTGCGCAACCTGCTTAGCAACGCCATCCGCTACACCCGCAGTGGGCGCGTGGTGCTGGGCTGTCGGCGCCAGCGTGGCGGCCTGCGGATCGAGGTGTGGGACAGCGGTATCGGCATTGCCGAAGAGCACCTGGAAGAAATGTTCCTGGAGTTCAAGCGCGGTGACGTCCAGCGCCCGGACCAGGACCGTGGGTTGGGCCTGGGCCTGGCGATCGTGGAAAAGATCGCCGGTATTCTCGGCCACCGTGTCCGGGTGCGCTCATGGCTCGGCAAAGGCTCGGTGTTCGCCGTCGAAGTGCCGCTGAGCGCCACCGCGCCCAAGGTCCAGCCAAGCCCGGTGATCTGCGAGCCGATGCTCGAACGCTTGCGTGGGGCGCGGGTGTGGGTGCTGGATAACGATGCGGCGATCTGCGCCGGCATGCGCACCTTGCTGGAGGGCTGGGGCTGCCAGGTGGTCACGGCGCTGTCGGAGGAAGACCTGGCGCGCCAGGTGGACAATTACCACGCCGAGGCCGACCTGCTGATCGCCGACTACCACCTGGACAACGACTGCAATGGTGTCGACGCCGTGGCGCGGATCAATGCCCGCCGCGCCCAGCCGCTGCCGGCGCTGATGATCACCGCCAACTACAGCAACGACCTCAAGCAGCAGATCCGCGAGCTGGGCCATACCCTGATGCACAAACCGGTGCGGCCGATGAAACTCAAGACTGCGATGAGCCACTTACTGGCCAGCAGCATGACATAGCCGCTGGCCTCTTCGCGGGCTTCTGTGGGAGCGGGTTCACCCGCGAAGAGGCCGGAACAGGTCAGCGGCGCAAGTAATCAGCAAAATCGATATCGCCGGCACTCAGGATCGCCTGCACCCGGTTATGCACATTGAGTTTGCGCAGTATCGCCGAAACATGGGCCTTGACCGTGGTTTCGGCGATATCCAGCGTGTAGGCGATCTGCTTGTTCGATTCCCCCTTGGTCATGCGCTCAAGCACCAGCAGCTGCTTGCGGGTCAAGGCCTGGAGCATTTCCGGCGGAAAGCTCGGGGTATCGTTGTGGCGCCGGCCGGTGCTGCTTTTCTGCGCGCGGATGATGTCTGGTGGCAGGTAGACATTGCCATTGAGGATCTGCTCGATCGCCTCGATCATCTGTGAGCGTGGCGAGGACTTGGTGATGAAGCCCACGGCACCGTAGGTGATGGCCTGCAACACGATCTGCTTTTCCTGCTCGGCTGAAACGATCACTACCGGGGTGGTCGGCGCCTCGTTGCGCAGGGTGATCAGGCCATTGAGCCCGTGCATGCCGGGCATGTTCAGGTCGAGCAGGATCAGGTCGAGGTCATCGTGCGCCTGGGTCAATGCCAGGGCGCTGTCCAGGTCGGCCGTCTCCATGACCTCGCTGCCTTGAAAACCATCGCTGATGACGTTGTGGATGGCTTCGCGAAACAGGGGGTGATCGTCGGCAATCAGAATTTTGTACATGGCCTTTTCACCTTGTTTTTATTGGATGGGCACGCGTTCGCAGGCAAGTGTTTCAGGGGAAGGGCACGGGTTGCGCCGGCTGCAGCGGCAGGTTGGCCTGCTGCCAGGCGTCCAGGCCGTCGCGGTACCAGTACAGGTTGTTGTAGCCCAGGGCTTTGGCGCGTTTTACCGCGTTCCAGCTTAACCAGCAATCGGATCGGCAGTAAAAAATCAGCGGTTGTTCCGGCTGACCGGCGGTGGCTTTTTGCAGGTTACGCACGAAGTAGTCCTGCCAGGCCGGGCTCAGTTCGCCGTCGCCGGTGTTGGCCAGCCACAGGCTGCCGGGGAGGTTGCTGTGCGGCTCGTCTTCGATGAATCGGCCTTGCAGCCATTGCCGGCGATAGACGTCAACCAGCACCGGCCTGGGAGTCTGCCCCAGCAGGCGTTGCAGCGTGGCGGTGTCGATCACCTGGCCACCTTCGACCTGTTGCGGGGTCGGGCTGCGATAGAGGGTGGTGCGATAGCCTTCGGCGGAGAACAGCGGCGTGGTGTCGGCGTGGGCGACGCCCAGCGACAGGCTCAGCGACAGGGCAGCCAACAAAGGGTGCAGGGCACGTGGCATGGTTTTATCCTTTTTGTTATAGGCCCATTACATGCCAGTGGCGGTGCGTTGTGAATGCGACGATTAGACAGCAAAGGCAGTACTAAAGTAGTAGCTGGCGGACCGACGATATTCCCGATTTGCTAATTTTTTTCATGCTGGAGCAGTCCCTGTGGGAGCGGGTTCACCCGCGAACACCGGCGTAGCCGGTGCCATACACCGCGTCGCCTTCTTCGCGGGTAAACCCGCTCCCACAGGCGCCTCGCTCAGCCAATGGATTGTGCGGCCCGTCAGCGGGGCTTGCGCAGCGCCGCATGCTGGGGGTTGAAGGTGAGTATCGCCAGCACAGTAAACAAGGCGGTCAACCCCAGGCACACCGCCAGCGCCAGCAGGTTCAGCCGCTCATAAAGGGCAAACCGCACCAGTTCCACGGCATGGGTAAACGGGTTCACAGCACACAGCCAGTACAACCACTGGCTGGCCTCGCGCATCTTCCACAGCGGGTACAACGCCGAAGACAGGAAAAACAGCGGGAAGATCACGAAATTCATCACCCCGGCAAAATTCTCCAGCTGGCGGATCGCGTTCGACAGCAACAGCCCCAGGGCGCTGAGCATGAACGCCACCAGCAGCAATGCCGGCAGCGCCAGCAGCAAGCCTGCAGCCGGTGGCTGCACGCCGTAGAGCCAGGCGATGGCGAGGAAGGCATAGACTTGCAGCAGGGAAATCAACGACGTCGCCAACAGCTTGCTGCCCAGCAGGAACGGCCGCGGCAATGGGCTGGTCAACAGCACGCGCATGCTGCCCATCTCCCGGTCATAGACCATCGACAGTGAGCCTTGCATGCCGTTGAACAGCAAGATCATGCAGGCCAGGCCCGGAATGATGTACACCTCGTAAGGGATATAGGTGTCGTAGGGCTCGATGATGGCAATGCCCAGCGCCGCGCGAAACCCGGCGGCGAACACCAGCAACCACAGCAGCGGGCGCACCAGGGCACTGAGCAGGCGTGTGCGCTGCAACACGAAGCGCAGCCATTCGCGCAGCATGATGCCGTTGAAACATTGCCAGTAGGCGTTCATCGGACGTTGGCTCCTGAGTGGGCGCTGGTCAGGCGGGCAAAGGCGTTGTCAAGGTCGCCGCCGTGCTCCAGGCTTAGCGCATCGGCGGTGCCACTGGCCACCAGGCGCCCCTGATGCAGAATAAGCAGGTCATCGCTGGGCTGTACTTCGTCCAGCAGGTGGGTGGCCCAAAGTACACTGAGCTGCTGCTCGCGGCACAAAAGGCGCAGGTGCTGGTTGAGCGCCAGGCGGCTAGCCGGGTCGAGGCCGACGCTGGCTTCGTCGAGCAGCAGCAGGCGCGGTTCATGCAGCAGCGCGCGGGCAATTTCCACCCGGCGCCGATGGCCGATGTTCAGCTCGCGTACACGATCGCGGCGGCGTTCGCCAAGGCCCTGGCGGGCCAGTTCGGCTTCGACCCGCAGGGTGCTCTGGCGCCGCGACAGGCCATGCAGCGCGGCGTGGTAGCGCAGGTTCTGTTCCACGCTCAGGTCCAGGTCCAGGGTGCTTTGCTGAAACACCACGCCCAGCTGGCGCAACGCCGGGCGTGCGGCATTACGCAGCGAGCAGCCGCTCACGCGGATGTCGCCGTGCTGCAGGTCGTACAGGCGGGTAAGCAGGGCGATCAAGGTCGACTTGCCGGCGCCATTGGGGCCCAGCAGCGCGGCGAAGCGCCCGGGCGCCAGGCTGAAACCCACATGCTTGAGCGCTTCGCGCGAGCCGTAGGCGAAGCTCACATCACTGACGTCCAGGGCGTTCATGGTGTTACCACCACGCCCCAGGGGTAGCGCCCGACCTTCACCGACTTGAGCACCTTGAGGTTCTTCGCGTCGATCACCGAAACGTCGCTGCTGACCCCGTTGGTGGCCAGCAACTGGCGCTGGTCCGGGGTGAACGCCAGCTGCCAGACCCGCCGCCCGACCAGCAGGTAGTCGAGTACCTCGTAAGTCTTGGCATCAATCACCGCCACATGGTTGGCCGGGCCCAAGGCGACGAAAGCGTACTTGCCATCGGCGCTGAGCTTGATACCCACTGGCTGGACTTTGTCCGGGTGAACGCCCTTGATCTGGAAATTCAGGGTTTTCAGCACCTGGCGCGTGGCCACGTCGAGGATGGTCACCGTGCCACCGATTTCCGCCGAGGCCCATAACCGCGAACCGTCCTTGTTGAACTCGACGAAACGCGGCCGCTGGTCGACCAGGGTGCTGTCGGCCAGGGTCTGGGTGCTGGTGTCGATCCAGTGCAGCATGTTGGTGGTTTCACTGGTGTTGACGGCCCACTTGCCGTCGGGGCTCACCGCCATGCCTTCGGGCTCGATACCCACGTCGATCTGCCCGAGCACCTTGTCGGTGACGGTGTCGATCACCGTCACCAGCGCGTCGTCCTCATTGGACACGTACAGCCAGCGGTCGTTGGGGTGCAGGGCGAACTGCTCGGGGTCTTTACCGGAGGGCAGTTCCTTGATGATCTTGCGGGTGGCCACGTCCATCACCTGCACCCGGTCCGAGTCGCTGGCGCAGATGTACAGCAGCTTGTTGTCGTGTGACAGCAGCAGGCCGCGCGGGCGCTGGCCCACCGGCAAGGTTTCGGTGACTTCCAGCGTTTGCATGTCGATCAGGCTGAGGCTGTTGTCCTTCTCGTTGGAGACCCAGGCAGTGGCGGCCATAGCGTGCCCGCAGGCCAGCGCCAGGGCGCCCGACAGCAGGCTGGGGTAAAGCAGGGCCCGGTGGAAGAGAGGGCGGCGCATGGCGTATTCCTTATTGTTGTGGTTATCGGGTCAGGGGTAGCGGCAGGTCACTTCGGGCTTGTCGTAGCCCAGGCTGTCCATTTCGTTGAAAGGGTGCAGGAAGCCCTCCTGCGGCGAAGTGCTGACCAGGGCGCGCGGCTGCACCAGCGGGATTGGCTGGCGCAGTTCGCCATTCCACGGGCGGTAGCTGAGCTTGCGGCCCTTGAAACCATCCAGTGGCAATTGTTCGCTGAGCAGCAGTTGTTGTAGCGCGCGGGGTTCGGCCTGGCGCAGCTTGCTGGCTGCGCTGGCAATGCTGCGCACGGCCATCCAGGCGGCAAAGTCGCGGTCATTCATCCAGCGCCCGGCCTGGGCTTCGAAGCGTTTTTGCAACTGCGCGGCGCCAAAGGTTTCGACGGTCTTGTGCCAGCCGGTGGGGGTCAGGCCCTGGGTGCCGGCCACGGGGCGGGGGTACCAGGTCTGGTAGGGCAGGTACTCGCCAAAGTCGCCGCGCTCGTCGGCCACCAGCACCACGTCGTATTCGGCGGTTTGGGTGAACAGCGGCATGTCGGCCTGGGCGCTGCGGCGCTGGTCATTGTCGAAGGTCCAGGTCTTCTCCGCGACCAGTTGCATGCCAAAGCGCTTCACCGAACGGCGCAGGGCGGCGGCGTAGGCCTGGTCGTCTTCGGTCTGGCCAACCACCAGCAGCGCCCGCTGCCACTTGCGCAGCACCAGCAATTGCACCAGTGCATCGGCCAGCATGGCCCGCCCTGGCAGGCTGTGCAGCACATTGCCCAGGCACTGGCTGCTGCGCAGGCTGTCGTCGGGGCTGCCGGCGTTGAACAACAGGCTGTCGGGCAAGGCGGCAGACAACGCGCGCAGGCTGGCGGCCGGGGCATTCACCACAAACAGCCGCAGGCCCTGGTCGTGCTGCGCCTTCGCTGCCTGCAGCAGGGCCTCGGGGCTGTCGACAGTGGCGTTGGTCAGCTGGAATTGCTGCTTCAGGAAGCGCCCGGTGCTGTTGCTGTCGACAATCGCCAGCTCGGCACCTTGCCGCCCGGCGTCGGCAGGCTCAGGAATGACATTGGACAGCAGCGGTCCGGGGTCGGGCCGATAGCCCAGGTAGCCGATGCGCACTTGCAGGGGTGCTGCGGGTTGGCCCTGAGCGGCGGGCGCCAGCGGCGCAGACAGCGTCGCGGCCAGGGCCAGCAGGCAGGTCAGGGCAAGGTGGGCAGGCTGGCGCATAACACACTCCACGGCAGATGGCGCCAGCATAGGAAGCCCGCCGGGAGGAGGAAATATGCAGAAAGTAGCGCTAGCCCGGTACCAAGGTAGTAATTCGGCGCGGGTGCCGCGGCTTTAGGATGGGGCGCACGATGGGCCACGACGCCCCGAGGAGAATCGCCTGTGCGCCTTGTCAACCTGTCGGCCCTGTGGCGGATCAACCTGTGGGTCACGTTCTGTTTCGCTTTGGTGGCGCTGGCCTGTGCCGGCGTGTTGTTGCACCAGGCGGTGGCTGATGTAGAACGTGAGTTGCAGTCTGCCGAAGCGGTGGTGGCGTACCTCGGTGACACTGCCGAACACGACCCGGCAAGCCTGCAACCCCGGCTGACCCAGAGCCTGCGCCATGTGCGGGTGCACTGGCTGGCGCCGGGTGAAGCGCCGCAGTTACCGCCGCAAACCGGGCTGGATGCCTGGCTGGGCCACCAGCTGTTTGGCGAGCGCCACAGCAGCAGCCGGCTGCTGGACCTGAATGACGGGCGCCGGGTGTTGATCGCTGTCGATCCGCGGGATGAGATCGACGAAGTCTGGGACTCCCTGCAGCAACTGCTTGGCCTGTGTGGCCTGGCCTTGCTGCTGAGCTTGCTGACCATCCGCTGGGCGGTACGGCGCGCCATGGGCCTGCTGGATGAACTGCTGTGCGCCTTGCGCCAGGTTTCGGGCGGGCAGTTGACTGCGCGCTTGCGCGAAGCGGGCCTGCCGGAGGCACGCCAGCTGGCGGCGTACTTCAACCGTATGACCGCGACGCTGGAGCAGGCCCGGGCCGACAATGCGCAGCTGACCCAGGCACTGCTAGCAGCACAGGAGCAAGAGCGTACCCAGCTGGCGCAGGCGCTGCACGACGACCTGGGGCAATACCTGGCAGGTATTCGTGCCCAACTCTGTCTGTTGCGTATGGTGGCCGAGCAACCTGCGGTGGTGACACAGACGGCGCACGACCTCGAACTCAATTGCGAGCGCCTCCAGCAAGGTTTTCGCGCCCTGGTGCACAACCTGTATCCGGTGGCGCTGCACTACATGCCGCTGGCCGAGGCGTTCGGCCTGCTGGTGAGCCAGTGGCAGGCCAGCCAGGGCATCGAATGCCGGCTGCGGGTAGGCGAGCACTTGCCGGCGCTGCCCGGGGCGAGCAGAACGCACTTGTACCGCTTGCTGCAAGAGGCGCTGACCAACGTCGCCCGACATGCCGGCGCAAGCCAGGTGCGGGTGCGCCTGCAGCGCAGTGCCAAGGGTTTGCGCCTGTTCATTCGCGACAATGGCCGCGGTGCGCACCCGCCCCAGCGCCCAGGGGTAGGTCTGCACTCGATGGCCGAGCGTGCACGCAGCCTTGGGGGGGAGCTGCACATCTTGAGCCGCCCGGGTGGCGGCTGGGCGCTGGCCCTGAACATTCCCAAGGAGGTGTGATGAATATCGTATTGGTCGATGACCATGCTGTGGTCCGCCAGGGCTATGCCAGCCTGCTGCGCACGGTATTGCCGGCGATGCTGGTGCGTGAGGCCGCCAGTGGTGAACAGGCCTTGGCCCGGGTTCAGGAGCAAGTGCCGAACCTGGTGATCATGGACTTTGGCCTGCCGGGTATCAGTGGCCTGGAAACCACCCGCCGCCTGCGCCAGCGCCTGCCTCAGCTACGGGTGCTGTTTTTCAGCATGCACGACGAGTTGCCGCTGGTGCGTCAGGCACTGGAAGCCGGGGCTTCGGGCTACCTGACCAAGAACTCGGCGCCCGAGGTGTTGATCGAGGCGGTGCAGCGGGTGCTGGCCGGGCATGCCTACATCGAACAGCCCTTGGCTACGCAGTTGGCGTGCATGTCGCAACAAAGCACCAGCGACCCGCGCTTGCAGCGCATGACCCAGCGTGAACTGGAGATTTTCACGATGCTGGCCAAAGGTACGCCGATGCGGGTGATTGCCGAGCAGCTGTGCATCAGCGCCAAGACTGTGTCCAATCATTTGACCTTGCTCAAGAGCAAGTTGCAGGTCAGTTCGCATGCCGAGCTGGTGCACCTGGGCATCAACCTGGGGGTGGTGAAGGTGGGGGGGTGAGGGGTACTGCGATCCTGGTCTTGCGCAGATGATTTTAGGAGCGGCCTTGTGTCGCGAAAGGGGTGCGAAGCGCCCCCGGTATCTTTGCTTTGCTGCAGCATTGCCGGGGCCGCTTTGCGGCCCTTTCGCGACACAAGGCCGCTCCTACAAGGGGTTCGCGCAAGCCATCAGTTGTCCCATGTATCCGGGCATCCCTTGCACCCCTCCATGTTGGCCTCCTGGAAATTCCCGTAATGCTGCCGCGCACCGCGCAAATCGGCACGCGCCAGGTTGCTCTGGCCAAACTTGGCCTCTTGCAGGTTGGCATCGCTCAGGTTGGCCCCTTGCAGATCAGCCTTGCTCAGCCAGGCCATCTCCAGGTCCGCCGCCTGCAAGTTTGCCTGCTGCAGCTTCGCCCCGGACAGCCTGGCGAACTGCAAGTAGGCTGCACTGAGGTCGGCCTTTTCAAACTGTGCCCCTTGGGCGAACAAGCCCCAGCCCTGAATGGCCACCAACTTGCTGTCGCTCAGGTCAGCCACACGCAGGTTGCTCTGTTGCAGGCTGGCGCGGGTCAGGTTGGCGCCCTGCAGCCGGGCTTTTTCCAGGTTGGCCAGGTCCAGCCGGGCATGGCGCAGGTCGGCATCACGCAGGTCGGCGCCGGCCAGGTTCATCTTGCGCAGGTCCTGGTTGGCCAGGTTGGCACCGCGCAGGTTGGCCCCCGGGCACTGGCTGGCTTCGGCAATGACGCAGCCATTGATGGTCAAGGGGGCATCGTTGCCAACGTCGTCGGCACTCACGGCCAAGGCAGGGGACAGTACCAACAGCAAGGCAAATGGCAGGTAGTTCATGGCGAAAGGCTCTCAGTTGGAACAGGGCAGTTGGGGGGCCGCGTTGCGGCCCATCGCCGGCAAGCCAGCGCCTACAGGGACTGCACAGCCCTTGAGATCTGCACCGTAGTGTGGGAGCTGGCTTGCCGGCGATGGGCTGCAAAGCAGCCCCAGTAACGCTTTACCTCAGGCAGTCAACGCTGCGCAGTCTTGTTGTCCCAGCTCGGGATCTTGAATACCCAGAACGAGCCGCCCTGAGCCACTGGCTTGGTCAGCTCGGCCATGTCGCCGCCCCACAGCGGCACGGCGCCGCCGTAGCCCACGGTCACGCCGATGTACTGCTCGCCGTCCTGCTCCCAGGTAATGGGCGGCGAGACGATGCCGCTGCCGGTCTGGAACTTCCAAAGCTCCTTGCCCGTCTTGGCGTCGAACGCCTTGAAGAAACCGTCGCCAGTGCCGGTGAACACCAGGTTGCCCTTGGTTGCCAGCACGCCCGCCCACAGCGGCAGGTGCTCCTTGTGCTCCCACACCAGCTTGCCGGTGCTCGGGTCCATGGCGCGCAAGGTGCCGACATGGTCGTCGTACATGCGCTTGATACGGAAACCCATGCCCAGGTACGCCGAGCCCTTCTTGTAGTTCACTTCCTCGGTCCAGTATTCCTCTTTCCACTGGTTGCCCGGGATGTAGAACAGGCCGGTGTCCTGGCTGTAGGCCATCGGGTTCCAGTTCTTGCCACCCAGGAACGGCGGCGAGACTTCCACCGGTTTGCCCTTGGTTTCACCAGGCAGCGGCTTGGCCGGGCGCTGGCCGGGGTTTTCTACCGGGCGTCCGGTCTTCAGGTCGATATGGCTGGCCCAGGTGATGTTGTCGACGAACGGGAAGGCGTTCTGCAGCTTGCCGTTGTTGCGGTCCACCACGTAGAAGAAGCCGTTGCGGTCGGCGTGCCCGGTGGCCTTGACCACCTTGCCGTCCTTGCCCTTGTAGTCGAACAGCACCAGCTCGTTGTTGCCGGAGAAGTCCCAGGCATCGTTTGGCGTGTGCTGGTAGAACCACTTCACCTCGCCGGTGCTGGGGTCGACACCGACCTGGCCCGAGGTGTAGAGGCTGTCGTAGTCGTGGGGGTTGCCATCTTTGGCGGTGCGCGCCCAGGTGTTCCAGGGGCCAGGGTTGCCAGCGCCAACGATGATGGTGTTGGTCTCGGCATCAAAACTGGCGCTTTGCCAAGGGGCGCCGCCGCCGTGGCTCCAGGCTTCGACCTTGCCGGTTTCAGTGGTCGGGTCGTCTGGCCAGGACGGCGCCTTGACGTCGCCGGTCGGGGTGCTGTCCTTGCCGTTCAGGCGGCCCATGTGGCCTTCGACGAAGGGCCGCATCCACACCTCTTCGCCAGTGTCCGGGTCGCGGGCGAACAGCTGGCCGACTACGCCGAACTCATCGCCGGAGCTGCCATGGATCAGCAGCACCTTGCCGCTGGTCTTGTCTTTGATCAGCACCGGGGCGCCAGTCATGGTGTAGCCGGCGCTGTGGTCGCCGAACTTCTTGTTCCACACCACCTTGCCGGTGTGCTTGTCGAGGGCGATGAGCCGTGCGTCGAGGGTGCCGAAGTAGATCTTGTCGCCGTAGATTGCCGCCCCGCGGTTGACCACGTCACAGCACGGGCGAATGTTGTCGGGCAGGCGGTGGTTGTAGGTCCACAGGCGTTTGCCGGTCTTGGCATCGAGGGCAAATACCCGCGAGTACGAGCCGGTGACGTAGACCACGCCGTCGCTGACGATGGCCTGGGACTCCTGGCCGCGCTGCTTCTCGTCGCCGAAGGAGTAGGACCAGGCAGGGGTCAGCTTGAACACGTTCTGGTCATTGACCTGGGCCAGTGGGCTCCAGCGTTGGGCGTTGGTGCCCATGCCGTACTGCAGCACGTCCTGGGTGGTCAGGTGGTCGTTGGCGATGTCTTCCCAGGTGACGCTTTTGCCGGCAGGTGCAGCAGGTGGGGTGGCCGCTGTTGCCACGTTGCCCAAGGCCAGGCTACCGGCCAGTAGCAGGGCGCGCACGCTCAAGGCCAGAGGGGAAAGGGCGGGTAGCGATCTTATTGTCATGGTTGCAGTTCCCAGTGGAGGTTTTGGCCTGCACAGGGTGGGGCGGGGGAGCTGTTGCGGGATACGGAAAAAGTCCCGCCCTTGCCGGGAAGAGTTCCCGAATGGCACCTCAATTCGCCCTTCGCCACAAGCCCTACTACCAAGGGAGTAAGGCCCGGCCACCAAAGCAGCATTCGAGCGCCCGCAGGCTGTTTCTAAGATGGCGGCACGGCCTCTGTGGTTGAGGCTTTGCGTGCAATGGTGAGGGCATAACAATGACAACAAAACGCAATGTGTTGCTTGCTGCAGGGCTGCTGGCCGCAGCGGTGCTGACCAGTACGGCCTGGGCCCATGGCAACGTAGTGCCGCAGGCGGTGGAGACCAAGGGCCTGACCCCGATCAAGGACGCAGGCGTAAGCCTGGACGGCGACGGCTGGGCTGCCGTAAA
Organism: Pseudomonas putida S13.1.2; assembly: GCF_000498395.2. Lineage (NCBI taxonomy): Bacteria > Pseudomonadati > Pseudomonadota > Gammaproteobacteria > Pseudomonadales > Pseudomonadaceae > Pseudomonas > Pseudomonas putida. The sequence goes on along the minus strand of NZ_CP010979.1, from coordinate 2,337,184 downwards.
CCCTTACCGCAGCTCGCCCGAGCACGACAAGGCCGTGGAAATCGGCGCCTCGGCCTACAACCAGAACTGCGCTGCCTGCCATGGCCTGGAGGCCAAGTCCGGTGGCATCGCCCCGGACCTGCGCATGCTCGATGCCGGTGACGCCGGGGATGAATGGTTTGTCGAGCGGGTACGCCACGGCGCGGTCCGTGATGGCCGGGTGTACATGCCGAAGATGGCCGACTACCTCAGCCAGGAAGCCCTGTGGGCGGTGCGCACCTACCTGGACAGCGTGCACGTCGAGGAGTGACGGCCATGCGTCTGTTTGCCGTGCTGTTTTGTAGCCTGCTGCTGTGCTGCGCGACGGCCCAGGCGCAGGTACGCAACTACGACGCGATCATCGCCGCCGGCGAGCTGAAAGTGGCGGTGTACAAGGATTTCGCGCCCTACAGTTTCGAGGACCAGGGCAAGCCCCGCGGTGTCGATGTAGAGCTGGCGCAGGCGTTGGCCACGGCTTTGGGGGTGCGCTTGCAACTGATCTGGGCGCCGCCCGGGGAAAAGCTCGACGACGATCTGCGCGACTATATCTGGCGCGGCAGCCCGCTGCGCCACCAGCAGCTGGCCGACCTGATGATGCGGGTGCCCTACGACCAAGCCTACGCACAAAAGCGTAACGAACTGGGTGAGCTGGCAAACGCCCAAGTGGTGATGTTCGGCCCTTATCAGCAAGAGCGCTGGCAGGTGGCCTACGACCAGCGTCGTCTGAAGTCGGTGGCCAGTGTGGCTGTGTTCCAGCAGCACCCGATCGGGGTCGAGGTTGACAGCGTGCCGTCTTTCTACCTGACCTCGGTGTTCAACGGCATGCTCAGTGCCAAAACCCACCATTACCCCGGCGTGCAGCAGGCGTTCAGCGCCATGCAGGCTGGCCAGGTGGACGCAGTGATGGCGATGCGCGGCGAAGTCGACTGGCAGCTGTACCAGGCCGCCGACCCGCAACTGGCCCTGGCGGAAAACGCCTACCCCAACCTGGGCAAGCAGGCCTGGGAAATCGGCATGGCCGTGCACGAAAGCAACCGTCAGCTGGCCTATGCCGTGGAGGAGGCCCTTGAGGCGATGATCCGCGATGGCCGGCTCAAGGCGATGTATGCCGCTTACGGCCTGCGTTACGAGGTTCCCGAGATGTATCAGTAACAAATTGCCCAGGCCCGCGGATTCGCGCAGGCAACACAACCCCCTGTGGGAGCGGGTTCACCCGCGAACACCGGCGAAGCCGGTGCCATGCACCGCGTCGGATTCTTCGCGGGTGAACTGAACTGGCCTAATGATTTTGGACACCTTCTTAGGGCGCTATCATGGCGCCCAATTGGAGGCAAAATCAGTGCGAAAGTCCTACTCGAAAGAACACAAAATTCAAGCTGCTGAGATGGTGTTAGACGGCGGCCAGTCGGTTCCTGAGGTGTGCCAAATCCTCGGAATAGGTCGTACAGCTCTCCGCCGCTGGGTTGAGCAGGTACGGCAGGAAAGAGCGGGGAAAGTCCCTGCTGGGGCCAAGGCTATCACCCCGGATCAACGACGCATTGAGGAGCTGGAAGCTCTGGTTCGTCAGAAGGATCGGGATCTCGAAATCCTAAAAAAGGCCAGTGCTCTCCTGCTTCGGGACTCCAAAGATCATTCTCGCTGATCAACGAGCTGAGTGAGCAATATGGTGTTGTCGACTGCTGTCGCGTGCTTGGGGTCAAGCGCAGCAGTTTCTATGCCTGGCGCAAACGCCAAGGGCGTGAAAATCTCGAAAGGGATGCTCTACGCTCGCAGGTAATCAAGCTTTTCAAGGCGTCACGAGGCTCCGCAGGCTCACGCACGTTGATGCAGGAAATGCGACGTGAAGGCCATAAAATCGGGCGTTACAAAGTGCGTGCTCTTATGCGTGAAGCTGGTCTGGAATGCCGACAACGAAGGCCCCATCGGTATCGCTCATCGGGCGCGGAAGCACTGATTGCGGAAAACCAGCTGAAGCGAAACTTCAAAGTTTCGACGATCAATGAGGTTTGGTGTGGCGATGTGACTTACATCCAGGTTGGCAGACGTTGGCTCTATTTGGCCGCAATAATCGACTTGTACGCACGCCGAGTTGTGGGCTGGGCATTCTCAATGACTGCCGATGCCAGATTGGCCTGTGACGCGCTGCGTATGGCGTCTGAGTCCAGAGGTAAACCTGCAGGGGTGATGTTTCATTCAGATCAAGGTTGTCAGTACACCAGCCATAAATTCAGGGCTGTGCTTGAAGAGTGCAGCTTGAAACAAAGCATGAGCCACCGTGGCCAATGCTGGGACAACGCCGCCATGGAGCGATTTTTCGGGGCATTGAAATCAGAATGGGTGCCAGCAGGGGGCTATGAGTCCGAAGCTGCAGCTAAGGCCGACATCATGGCTTATTTGGTGCGCTACAACCTCAAGCGCCTCCACAGCTACAACGGCTATGAGACCCCGGTAGCCATGGAGGAAAAGCTCAGGGCAGCGGCATGAACCTTAACCGGTGTCCAAAATTACTTGACCAGATCAAACCCGCTCCCACAGTGGCCTTGGTACCCCTGAAGATCCTGTGTTGATCCATGGGAGCGGATCATGAACTTGAAAGCGACTTTCCTGCTGGCCTGCTGGATACCTTGGTCAGCCCAGGCTGCCACCCCAGCCCCCCAGACGGACCCGGTGCCCTCTGTGATGTGGGACTTCTACCACAAGCAGCTGCTGGGCCAGGCCGCGTTCGTCTTCGATGACCGGGTCAAGCTGCTGGCGCCGCCCTTTGCCGAGGACGCACGGCAGGTGCCGCTGGAGATCGACGCCCGGGCATTCGCTGGCGAGGTGCTGCGGATAATCGCCTGGGCCGAGCTCAACCCATTGCCGCGCATTGTCGACTTTCAGCCCGGCGAGCGCGTGTTGCCCTGGTTGTCGATCCGCATCCGCATCGAACAGGCCACCCCGTTGCGCGCCGCCGTGCTGACACGTGACGGCCTGTGGCATGTCGGCTCGACCCTGATCGATGCCGCCGGCGGCGGCTGTACCGCGCCCAGCGTGGTGCGCACCCAACCCGGCTGGGAAGAACACCTCGGTGAAGTGCTGGGCGGGCGCTACCCGCGCGGCGACAGCAGCCGCTTGCGCTTGCAGGTGGCCCACCCGATGGACAACGGGCTGGTCAGCGGTATTCCCGAGTTCTTCCTCAACCATGCCGAGTTGCAAGACGCGAACGGCCAGCGCCTGGCCAGCCTAGAGCTGTACCCGGCTGTCAGCGAAAACCCCAACCTGGGTTTCGATATCCAGGGCGCCGGGCCGACCCGGCTGCTGTTGCAGGACAACAGCGGCAACCAGTTCGAGGCGGCAGTGCCCTGAGCGCGTTGCCGATTTTACCCCTGACCAGAGGCGCCCTTCATGCGTTGGATGATGCTGTTGCTGCTGTGCCTGGGGCTGCCGGCCTGGGCAGACCTGGACTATCGGCTTGTGCCCCGGCAGATTGCGGAGGGTACCTGGCTACTGGAGGGCAGCACCGACAACTTCGCCAAGGCCAATGGCGGCAATATCGTCAATACCGCGTTCATCGTCACCGACAGCGGCGTGGTGGTGATCGACAGCGGGCCGTCGAAACGCTACGGCGATGCGTTGCGCCAGGCCATTGCAGCCACCACCGACAAGCCGGTGCTGGAAGTGCTGCTGACCCATCATCACCCTGACCATGTGCTGGGCAACCAGGCGTTTGCCGATGTGCCTATCGGCGCTTTGGCCGGTACCAGCGACTTGCTGCGCCAGCAGGGCGAGGCCATGGCCGAGAACATGTACCGCCTGGTTGGCGACTGGATGCGCGGCACCGAAGTGGTGCTGCCGACCCAGGTGCTGCAGCCGGGTATCCATGAGGTGGGCGGGCACCGCCTGCGGTTGCTGGAGCTAGGCGGGCATACCGGCGCCGACCTGGCGATTCTGGATGAGAAGACCGGCGTGCTGTTCGCTGGCGACCTGGTGTTCTACGAGCGTGCCTTGACCACCCCCAACAGCCCGGGGCTGGAGGTGTGGCAAAAGGACCTGGACACCCTGCAAGCCTTGCCCTGGAAGCTGCTTGTGCCTGGGCACGGGCCGGTGGCCAGCGATGCCCGGCCGTTTGCACAGATGCGTGATTACCTGCGCTGGCTGGACGGGCTGATGCGCGACGGCGCGGCGCGTGGCGACGACATGGCCGAGATGATCCGCAGCCCCATCCCCGAACGCTTTGCCGGGATCAGCCTGACCCGTTATGAGCTGATTCGCAGTGTCAGCCATCTGTATCCCCGCTACGAACGCCAACAACTCCAGCGCGTCGACGCCAACCCCTGAACCTGCTGCGCTGACGCGATCCCCAAGGGATCGCGCATGTCTTGGGGACCCGGCCCTGTACCAAGGAACTAGAAAACTCCGCACTGCGGGCAATTGTTGGCAACCGGGTCGGGACCAAGAATTCCCGGCACACCGGGAAATTTTCCCGGGCACAACAAAAAAACCAAAGGTAGCCGTCATGACCCGATCCCCGCGTCGCCCCTTGTTCGCCGTGAGCCTGGTGCTCAGCGCCATGCTGCTTGCCGGCGCGACCCACGCCGCTGTCAGCAATGAAGAAATCCTCCAGGACCCGAAGAACCCGCAGCAGATCGTGACCAATGGCCTGGGTGTGCAGGGCCAGCGCTACAGCCCGCTGGACCTGCTCAATGCCAACAACGTCAAGGAACTGCGGCCGGTCTGGGCTTTCTCCTTTGGTGGTGAAAAGCAACGCGGCCAGCAGGCCCAGCCGCTGATCAAAGATGGGGTGATGTACCTGACCGGTTCCTACTCGCGGGTGTTCGCCGTGGATGCCCGCACCGGCAAGAAACTGTGGCAATACGATGCACGCCTGCCGGATGACATCCGCCCCTGCTGCGACGTGATCAACCGCGGCGTGGCGCTGTACGGCGACCTGGTGTTCTTCGGCACCCTGGACGCCAAGCTGGTGGCCCTGAACAAGGACACCGGCAAGGTGGTCTGGAGCAAGAAGGTGGCCGACCACAAGGAAGGCTATTCCATCAGCGCTGCGCCCATGATCGTCAACGGCAAGCTGATCACCGGCGTCGCCGGTGGCGAGTTCGGCGTGGTGGGCAAGATCCAGGCCTACAACCCGGAAAACGGCGAGCTGCTGTGGATGCGCCCCACCGTGGAAGGGCACATGGGCTACGTGTACAAGGACGGCAAGGCCATCGAAAACGGTATTTCCGGCGGCGAGGCGGGCAAGACCTGGCCCGGGGACCTGTGGAAGACCGGCGGCGCTGCGCCCTGGCTGGGCGGTTACTACGACCCGGAAACCAACCTGATCCTGTTCGGCACCGGCAACCCGGCACCGTGGAACTCGCACCTGCGCCCCGGTGACAACCTGTATTCCTCGTCGCGCCTGGCCCTGAACCCGGACGACGGCACCATCAAGTGGCACTTCCAGAGCACGCCGCATGACGGCTGGGACTTCGACGGCGTCAACGAGCTGATCTCGTTCAACTACAAGGATGGCGGCAAGGAGGTCAAGGCCGCCGCCACGGCCGACCGCAACGGCTTCTTCTACGTGCTGGACCGCACCAACGGCACGTTCATTCGCGGCTTCCCCTTCGTCGACAAGATCACCTGGGCCACCGGCCTGGACAAGGACGGCCGGCCGATCTACAACGACGCCAGCCGCCCGGGCGCACCCGGCAGCGAGGCCAAGGGCAGTTCGGTGTTCGTCGCCCCGGCCTTCCTCGGCGCCAAGAACTGGATGCCAATGGCCTACAACAAGGACACCGGGCTGTTCTACGTGCCCTCCAACGAGTGGGGCATGGACATCTGGAACGAAGGCATCGCCTACAAGAAAGGTGCGGCGTTCCTCGGCGCCGGCTTCACCATCAAGCCGCTCAACGAAGACTACATCGGCGTGCTGCGTGCCATCGACCCGATCAGTGGCAAGGAAGTGTGGCGGCACAAGAACTACGCGCCGCTGTGGGGCGGGGTGCTGACCACCAAGGGCAACCTGGTGTTCACCGGCACGCCGGAAGGCTTCCTGCAGGCCTTCAACGCCAAGACCGGCGACAAGATCTGGGAATTCCAGACGGGCTCTGGCGTGCTTGGTTCGCCCGTGACCTGGGAAATGGACGGCGAGCAATACGTGTCGGTGGTCTCCGGCTGGGGCGGCGCGGTGCCGCTGTGGGGTGGCGAAGTGGCCAAGCGGGTCAAGGACTTCAACCAGGGCGGCATGCTCTGGACCTTCAAGCTACCCAAGCAGCTGCAGCAAACGGCAAGCGCCAAGCCGTAAGCAGTGGCCTGAGGCAAGCGGCCCTACTACCAAATGACGAGAGCCCCGCTGCCAACGATGCATTCGCCTGGCACGCGGGGCTTTTTACCATCGGTCCATCGCCTGTCGTGGGACAGGCATCGACCCGCAGAGGCTCAGCATGATCTACGCACAACCCGGAACCCCAGGCGCCGTCGTGTCCTTCAAGCCACGATATGGCAACTTCATCAATGGCGAGTTCGTGCAACCGTTGGCTGGCCAGTACTTCACCAACAGCTCGCCGGTCAATGGCCAGCCGATTGCCGAATTCCCGCGTTCCACTGCCCAGGACGTCGACCGCGCCCTGGACGCCGCACACGCAGCCGCCGAAGCCTGGGGCAAGACCTCCGTGCAAGACCGCGCCCTGGTGCTGCTGAAGATTGCCGACCGTATCGAACAGAACCTGGAAGTGCTGGCCGTCACCGAAAGCTGGGACAACGGCAAGGCGGTGCGCGAAACGCTCAATGCCGACGTGCCGCTGGCAGCGGACCACTTCCGCTATTTTGCCGGTTGCATCCGTGCCCAGGAGGGGGGCGCTGCCGAAATCAACGAAGGCACCGTGGCTTATCACATCCATGAGCCGCTGGGCGTGGTTGGGCAGATCATCCCGTGGAACTTTCCGCTGCTGATGGCCGCCTGGAAGCTTGCCCCGGCCCTGGCCGCCGGCAACTGTGTGGTGCTCAAGCCGGCCGAGCAGACGCCACTGTCGATCACCATTTTTGCCGAGCTGGTCGCCGACCTGCTGCCGGCGGGCGTGTTGAACATCGTCCAGGGCTTCGGCCGTGAGGCCGGCGAGGCCTTGGCCACCAGCAAGCGCATTGCCAAGATCGCGTTCACCGGCTCCACCCCGGTGGGTTCGCACATCATGAAGTGCGCGGCCGAGAACATCATCCCGTCCACCGTCGAACTGGGCGGCAAGTCGCCGAACATCTTCTTCGAAGACATCATGCAGGCCGAGCCCGCGTTCATCGAGAAGGCCGCCGAGGGCCTGGTGCTGGCGTTCTTCAACCAGGGCGAGGTGTGCACCTGCCCGTCACGGGCACTGATCCAGGAATCGATCTACGAGCCATTCATGGCCGAGGTGATGAAGAAGATCGCCAAGATAACGCGGGGCAACCCGCTGGACACCGAGACCATGGTTGGCGCCCAGGCCTCGGAGCAGCAGTACGACAAGATCCTTTCCTATCTGCAGGTTGCCCGGGAGGAGGGCGCGCAGCTGCTCACCGGCGGCGGTGCCGAGCGGCTGCAGGGCGACCTGGCCAGCGGCTACTACATCCAGCCGACCCTGCTCAAAGGCAACAACACGATGCGTGTGTTCCAGGAAGAAATCTTCGGCCCGGTGGTGGGCGTGACCACCTTCAAGGACGAAGCCGAAGCGCTGGCAATTGCCAACGACACCGAGTTTGGCCTGGGCGCCGGCCTGTGGACCCGCGACATCAACCGCGCCTACCGCATGGGCCGCGGCATCAAGGCCGGCCGCGTGTGGACCAACTGCTACCACCTGTACCCGGCGCACGCAGCGTTTGGCGGCTACAAGAAGTCTGGCGTGGGCCGTGAGACCCACAAGATGATGCTCGACCACTACCAGCAGACCAAGAACCTGTTGGTAAGCTACGACATCAACCCGCTGGGCTTCTTCTAGACCGCGTCGCGGCCTTTTCGCGGGCTCGCCCGCTCCCACAGGGATCGCACATGGTTTGAATGCTGTGCAATCCCTGTGGGAGCGGGCAAGCCCGCGAAGAGGCCGGCACAGGAAACAAAATCCCCTACCAACGCACCCCGCAAGCTCCTTCCAAAGTAGCATTCGGCCCTGGCGCCCCCCGTGCATTAATGCATCTACCGGACTCCCCCGGCACAAGAAGAGGACTGCCCATGTGGAATAAACCCGCCTTTACCGACCTGCGCATCGGCTTTGAAGTGACGATGTATTTCGCCAATCGTTGATGTGCCCCCGGCCATCGTTACGGTGGCCGGTTCCTCTGTTTGCCCGTGGCTGAGCCAGTGCTGCTCATTGGTCTGGTTGCTTTCGCTGCGGGATGCTTTACGCTGGCGGTTACCTTCCAGAACAATAAGAACAGGCTTGCCAATGAGCCAGAGTTTCAGCCCGCTTCGCAAGTTCGTATCGCCTGAAATCATCTTTGGTGCCGGCTGCCGGCATAACGTCGCCAATTACGCGAAAACCTTCGGTGCCCGCAAGGTGCTGGTGGTCAGCGACCCGGGCGTGATCGCCGCCGGCTGGGTGGCCGACGTGGAGGCCAGCTTGCAGGCCCAGGGCATCGATTACTGCCTGTATACGGCCGTATCGCCCAACCCGCGGGTTGAAGAGGTGATGCTCGGCGCCGAGATCTACCGGCAAAACCACTGCGATGTGATCGTCGCCGTCGGCGGCGGCAGCCCGATGGATTGCGGCAAGGCCATCGGCATCGTGGTCGCCCACGGGCGCAGCATCCTCGAATTCGAAGGCGTGGACATGATCCGCGTGCCCAGCCCGCCGCTGATCCTGATCCCGACCACGGCCGGTACCTCGGCGGACGTGTCGCAGTTCGTGATCATCTCCAACCAGCAAGAACGCATGAAGTTCTCCATCGTCAGCAAGGCGGTGGTGCCGGACGTATCCCTGATCGACCCGCAAACCACCCTGAGCATGGACCCGTTCCTGTCGGCCTGCACCGGCATTGATGCGCTGGTGCACGCCATCGAAGCCTTTGTCTCAACCGGTCACGGCCCGCTGACCGACCCTCACGCGCTCGAAGCCATGCGCCTGATCAATGGCAACCTGGTGCAGATGATTGCCAACCCGTCCGATATCGCCCTGCGCGAAAAGATCATGCTGGGCAGCATGCAGGCGGGGCTGGCGTTCTCCAACGCGATTCTGGGCGCAGTTCACGCCATGTCCCACAGCCTGGGCGGCTTCCTCGACTTGCCCCATGGCCTGTGCAACGCCGTGCTGGTGGAGCACGTGGTGGCGTTCAACTACAGCTCGGCGCCGGAGCGTTTCAAAGTGATTGCCGAGGTGTTCGGTATTGATTGCCGCGGCCTTAACCACCGGCAGATCTGCGGGCGCCTGGTGGAGCACCTGATCGCGTTGAAGCACGCCATCGGCTTCCATGAAACCCTGGGGCTGCACGGGGTGCGCACTGCCGATATCCCGTTCCTGTCGCACCATGCGATGGGCGACCCGTGCATCCTCACCAACCCCCGTGCGTCAAGCCAGCGTGATGTCGAGGTGGTTTATGGCGAGGCCCTCTGAAGAACAGCAGCGGGCGCTGGCCGGGCTGTTGGGGCTGGGCGACCACTCGGCCCGCAAAAGCCATTACCCAGAGCTGGCGGCCCGCCTGGACGAACTGGAAGCCGAACGCAACCGTTACAAATGGCTGTTCGAAAACGCCGTGCACGGGATATTCCAGGCCAGCCTGCAAGACGGCATGCGTGCCGCCAACCCGGCGCTGGCGCGCATGCTCGGCTACGACGACCCGCAAGCGGTGCTGTTTTCCCTGACGGACCTGGCCGCCAACCTGTTTGACGGCGGTGCCGAGGAGTTGCAGGCGATTACCGCAATCCTCGCCCGTGAGCGCAGCCTGCACGGCTACGAAACCCGCTTGCGACGCAAGGACGGCAGCCACCTCGATGTGCTGATGAACCTGCTGCTCAAGCCCGGGCAGGAAGGGCTGGTGGAGGGTTTTGTCGCCGACATCACCGAACGCAAGCAGGCCCAGCAACGCCTGCAACAGCTGAATGACGAACTGGAGCAACGGGTCGCTGCGCGTACCGATGAATTGTTGGAGGCCCGCGACGCCGCAGAGGCTGCCAACCGCAGCAAGGACAAATACCTGGCCGCTGCCAGCCATGACCTGCTGCAACCGCTGAACGCCGCCCGCCTGCTGATCGCCACCTTGCGCGAGCGGCCATTGCCAGACGCCGAGCATGTGCTGGTGGAGCGTACCCACCAGGCCCTGGAGGGCGCCGAAGACCTGCTGACCGACCTGCTGGACATTTCCCGGCTCGACCAGGCAGCGGTGAAGCCGGACGTGGCCGTGTACCGCCTCGACGAGTTGTTCGCACCACTGGTCTCGGAGTTCCGCTCGGTGGCCGATGCGGAAGGCCTCAAGCTGCATGCGCGCATCCCGGACTGTGCCATCAGCACTGACCTGCGGCTGATGACACGTATCCTGCGCAACTTCCTCAGCAACGCCTGCCGCTACACCGACGAAGGCCGGATCTTGCTGGGGGCAAGGCGCCGGGGTGGCCATTTGCGGCTGGAAGTGTGGGATACCGGGCGGGGTATTGCCGAGGACCGGTTACAGGCGATCTTCCTTGAGTTCAACCAACTGGACGTGGGCCGCGCAGCGGATCGCAAGGGCGTGGGGCTGGGGTTGGCCATCGTCGAGCGGATTGCCAAGATTCTCGGCTACCGGATTGAGGTACGTTCGTGGCCGGGGCGTGGCTCGGTGTTCAGCATCGAGGTCCCGCTGGGTAAAGAGGTGCCGCTGCCCGCTCACCAGGCTGTGCCGCTGCCAAGCGTCGGCAACCCGTTGCCGGGCCGCCGCCTGTTGGTAGTGGACAACGAAGTGAGCATCCTCGAGAGCATGGGCGCGCTGCTTGGGCAGTGGGGCTGCGAAGTGGTGACCGCGACCGACCAGGCAGGCGCCTTGCTGGCCTTGCAGGGGCGGGCCCCGGAATTGATCCTGGCCGACTACCACCTGGACCATGGCGTGGTGGGTTGCGAGGTGGTCAAGCACTTGCGTGAGCATTTTGCCACCGCCATACCTGCGGTGATCATCACCGCCGACCGCAGCGATCAATGCCGGCGGGGCTTGCAGAAACTGGGGGCGCCGCTTTTGAACAAACCGGTCAAGCCTGGGAAATTGCGCGCGGTATTGAGCCAGTTGCTGCAGGAGCATTGATTGTGCGGGGCCTTTGGGGCTGCTGCACAGCCCATCGCCGGCAAGCCGGGCTCCCACAGGTAACGTGCTATGCCTGAGTTTTGCGCCGCACCTGTGGGAGCCCGGCTTGCCGGCGATGGGCCGCAAAGCGGCCCCAATCGCTGATTTTCCTTTCTTGCAAGCGAGTGAAACCACGCAGCCGCAGTGGCTGCGTGGCAGAACAGGGGAGGGGCAGTTCAGCCGAACAGGGCGACGATTGCCGGCACGCTGAGCACGGCGGTGTAGTAGCCCATGAATTGCACGCCGATGTTGAAGCCGATGAAGCGGTACAGGAAGCCACCCAGCAGGCCGACTGTGAGGATCACCAGCAGGCCCAGCAGGCCGCCTTCCCACAGGCCGATCACCAAGATCAGGCCGACGAAGGTGGCGATTACCGCCTCGTGGCTGATTCGCCGCGAAACGAACGAGGCAGCGCGGTGGGCGAAGTTCATCGAGAAGGGGTAGGCGATCAGGATGGCGATCACGACCGCCAGCATGCCGAAGGCGAGGAATTCGCCTGCGCTTAGCAGGTTGTGCAGGTTGTTCACCTGCCCGCTGGCGCTGTCCACGGTGAAGCGTGGCGGGGCGTTGAACAGCGGTGCGGCCGGCCCGGCGGCTACCGGGCTGAGCGGCAGGCCAAAGGCGATCAGCGGGATCAGCGCCTCGGCAATGTAGGTGGACTCGGTAACACCATTGCGCACGCTGATGACCGTGGTCAGGCGGTGATAAGCGTGCTTGATGCGCGAACCCACCACTTCACCGAGGATCACCGTCATCGCCACCGGGCTGAACACGAAAGTGGCACTGGACACGGTGGCGGTGGCCAGGGTCCAGCCGGCCTGGCGGCGGTCCAGTACCTTCAACGGGTTGGGGAACCATCCACCCCAGCCCTTGACGTCTGGCGACAGGGCAAAGGTGCGTCGCTCGCTGCGCTTCATCCGCGCCCGCTCTGCCGGGGCGAGCATGGCGAACAGGGCGGCGATCAGCGGGCCGATGGCGATGCCCAGAAAGTAGCTGACGCTGAGTTTGACGCCGTGCTGGCCGGTGAGGGTCTGCAAGGCAATGATCACCAGCACGAAGGGCAGCAGCGCCAGCACCGAGGCCCAGCGGCCGGCCGAGAAGTAGGCAATGGTGGTGGCGGCGGCAAGGAACACCCAGGGCGCCGCCTGTTTGATCGCATCCCCGAAGGGCGCCAGCAGCACTGCGAACAGCACCGCCAGCGGGACTGCCACCAGGGCGGCGATCACCGCGCCGGAGATCATCTTGCGCAGGGCAATATGCGGCACGCCAAGGTTGCGCAGGAAGTTCGCTTCGCGCATCAGTGGGGTAGCCATGGTGTCACCGGGGATGCCGAGCAACGCCGTGGGTACCGCGTGGGTCATGTGCTTGGCCACCGCGCCGGCAAGGAAGAAGGTGAATACCCCGGCAGCGGGCACGCCCAGCAGTACCACCAGCAAGGTCAGGGGCGCCAGGGTGGTGGTTTCGTCGCTGCCGGAGATCAGGCCGATGGCAGCAAACACCACGGCACCGATCACGCCCATCAGCACGGCTATCAGAACCTGGTCGAACAGGGCGTCCATCAGGCGGCACCTCGCTTCAGGGTGGCGGTGCTTGCGCAGGCGACGGCTGCGTTGGCGGGCTCGGCTTCATCGAACAGGCGCTCCAGGCCCAGTTCATGCAACTCGTTGCGTACCTCTTGCGGCAGGTCGCTGAGCTGGCCGATGCCGCCGTACTCGCTGCGCAGCTCTTCGATCACCTGCTGGCGCCAGGCAGGGTCGGCGACGTGCTCGACCACATGGCGCTTGGGTTTGAACAGGCAAGCGCTGACCCCGCCGCCCAGCAGTGAGCCAAGAATGCCCAGCAACATGGCGTAGGCGCGAGCCATCTGGCTGGACTCGACCCAGCCGGTCAGCAAGTGTTCGGCCAGAAAGAACGTGCCCAGGCTGCAGGCGGCGCCGATGGCGATGGCGGCGAGCAGGTGGCGGCTGTCCACGGTGTCGCCCCAGACTTCATACAGGTTGTCGTCAGCCATGGTCCACCTCCGGGTGGAGGGGCTGCAGGCGGCATTCAAGGGTCATTGGTTTTCTCCTGCCCTTGCGGGCTTGTTGTTTTTGTTCGGGAGCTACAGGTGCGATCAGTGCTGGCTGGCGCTCCTTGCCGCCAGGGCGAGGCCGGCGCGGGAGCGGTTGGCGGTGCCCAGCTGGGCGCTGATGTGCACGCCAACCCGCGCCACGGCCTGCAGGTCGACACCGGTGCTGTAGCCCAGACCGTGCAACAGGTACAACAAATCTTCCGTGGCCACGTTGCCGCTGGCGCCGGGCGAGTAGGGGCAGCCGCCAAGGCCTGCGACCGAACTGTCGAAGGTGCGTACACCTTGCCCCAGCGCGGCATGAACATTGGCGATGGCCATGCCCCAGGTATCGTGGAAATGGCCGGCCAACGCTGCCACCGGCACGTGCTGCGCGCAGTGCTCGAACAGTTGCGCGGTTGCGTCTGGCCGGCCGGCACCGATGGTGTCGCCCAGGCTGATCTCGTAGCAGCCCAGTTCGTGCAGGCGCCGTGCGACCTTGGCCACGGCCTCTGGCGCCACCGCACCACTGAACGGGCAGCCGAGCACGCAGGATACATAACCGCGCACACGGATTGACGCTTGTCTGGCTGCTTGCAGCACCGGGGCGAAGCGTTCGAAGCTTTCATCGATGGAACAGTTGATGTTGTTGCGCGAGAACGCCTCGGAGGCGGCGGCGAACACCGCCACCTCGCGGCAACCGGCCCGTTGCGCGGCCTGGAAGCCTTGCAGGTTGGGCACCAGGCCTGCGTAGCGAACTCCGTCGTCGTTGGGCAACTGGCGCAACACTTCCTCGCTGCCGGCCATTTGCGGCACCCAGCGCGGCGACACGAAGGCACCGGCTTCGATATACCGCAGGCCGGTGGCCGCCAGCTCGCCGATCAAACTTACGCGGGCGGCCACCGACAACGGCTGGCGCTCGTTTTGCAGGCCGTCACGAGGGCCGACTTCAAACACCTTTACCGCTTGCGCCGGGGCCATGGTCATTCGCCGCGCTTCTGTTTCAGCAGCGCTACGGCGCGGTCGGCACGCACATCGTGGTTCTCTACCAGTTGCCGGGCAACCCAGTCCACCTCGTCGCCCCGGGCGCCCGCGACTACGGCGATATTGCGCGCATGCAGGGCCATGTGGCCGCGCTGGATACCTTCGGTGGCAAGGGCGCGCATGGCCCCGAGGTTTTGCGCCAGGCCCACGGCCACGGCAATCTCCGCCAGATCCTGGGCGGTTTTCACCTGCAGGATGCGCAGCGACAGTTGCGCCAGCGGGTGCGTCTTGGTGGCGCCGCCGACCAGGCCCACGGGCATCGGCATTTCCAGGGTGCCGACCAGGTGGCCGTTACCGTCCTTTTCCCAGGTGGTCAGCGAACCATAGTGGCCAGTGCGGCAGGCAAACGCGTGGGCGCCGGCTTCAACGGCACGCCAGTCGTTGCCAGTGGCGACGATCAGCGGGTCGATGCCGTTCATGATGCCCTTGTTGTGGGTGGCCGCGCGGTAGGGATCGACCGCCGCGAAGGCGTAGGCGTCGAGGATGCCTTCGATCACCGCCTCGCCGCTGAACTCGGTCGTATTCAATTGTTCCGGGGTGATGCGCAGCTGGGCCCGGGCCAGGCGCAGGTCGGCGAGGTTGGACAGAATGCGCAGGCGTACCTGGCCCCCGGTGATCGCTTCCATCAGCGGCGCCACGGCCTCGGCCATGGTGTTGACGGTGTTGGCACCCATGGCATCGCGCACATCGACGATCAGGTGCGCCACCAGCATCGGGCCGCGCGGGGTATCGGCGAAGGTGTGTACTTCGATATCGCGGCAGCCACCGCCGAGGCTGTTGAGCAACTGGTCCTTGCGGTTGGCCAGCTCAATGATTTCGTCCTTGCGCCGCAGCAGGCTCAGGCGCGCATTGAGCGGGTCCTGGACGCCGACGATCTGTACCTGGGCACGCATCAGCGGGGCGCTGCTGGAGGTGATGAAGCCGCCATTGGCGCGAGCCAGCTTGGCCATGTACGAAGCCGCGGCGACGATCGAGGGTTCTTCCACCACCAGCGGCACCAGCACATCACGGCCGTTGACCTGGAAGTTGCTGGCCACGGCAAAGGGCAGCTCGAAGGTGCCGATGACGTTTTCGATCATGCCGTTGGCGATGTCCATCGGTAGGGCGCCGGCGTTGGCCAGCAGGCTGACATCGTCGTGGCTCAGGCCAAGTAGCTGGCCGATATGATCCAGGCGCGCGGCTGGGGACAGGTTGCGGAAAGCAGGCAGGCGGGAGTCGAGGCTCATGGAGGCTCCGTTGGAGTCATTGTTGTTGGGCGGCGGCTTGAGCGCGTCGCCGGCTTGGTGCTAAATGTGCAGCCACTGTGCCCTTGATTAAAGGTACAGTTTTGCCCAACAGTACCCAGACTGTACCCCTGACAGCCCAGGAGCCCGCCGATGCCCCGTGTCACCCTTGCCCAGCAGGTCGCCGATGCGGTTGAGCAGCAGATCCGTACTGGGGTGCTGAAGGTCGGCGATCGCCTGCCATCGCTGCGTGAATACATGCGCTTGCACGGGCATTCGAAGAATACCGTGATAACCGCCTACGAGATCCTCGCCTCCAAGGGGCTGGTGGAGGCGCGCCACGGCCAGGGCTTTTTCGTGGGCGCGCAGGTGCAGGCCGCCGAAGTGGATGAAACGCCGCCTTACACCCGGGCAATGGACACCATCTGGATGATGCGTCAGCAGTTCGTTCGCGAACCCGGGCTGGCGCCGCTGGGTGAAGGTTTTGCGCCGGTGGCCTGGCTGCAGGACATGCGCCTCGACAAATTCACCCGGCAGGCCATGCGCAGCGGCGCTGGCAACCTGTTCCGCTATGGCAACCGCCTGGGCAACCCGGGGCTGCGCCAGAGCCTGGTGCGCAAGCTGGCCAGCTACGCCATCAGTGCCACGCCCCGGCAGATCGTGACCACCCACGGCGCCAACCATGCGCTGGACCTGATCATCCGCCGCTTCGTGGTACCGGGCGACGCGGTGCTGGTGGAAAACCCAGGGTACTACCCGCTGTTCGGCAAGCTGCAACTCCACGGCGCGCGGCTGCTGAGCGTTCCGCGTCTGGCGGATGGGCCGGACATGGACGCGCTGGAGGCCATGCTGCGTGTCGAACGGCCCCGCTTGCTCTTCATCCAGTCGGTGTGCCACAACCCTACCGGCTCGGATATCTCCCCGGCCAAGGCCCACCGCCTGCTGCAACTGGCCGAGCGGCACGACTTGCTGCTGGTCGAAGACGATGCCCTGGCCGACTTCAAGCCCAGCTCTGCGCTGAAGGTGGCGGCGCTCGACCAGTTGCGCCGGTCGCTGTACATCGGCAGTTTTTCCAAATCGGTGTCGGCGGCCTTGCGGGTGGGTTACATCGCGGGCAGCAAGGAGGCCATCGACGAGTTGGCCGACCTGCAGATGATGCTGCACACCAGCTGTTCGGAACTGTGCGAGCGCACGGCGGATGTGATCCTCAGCGAAGGGCACTTCCTGCGGCACCTGATGCGCCTGCAGGACCGGGTGCGGGAAGCCACTGCCGGTGGGCTGCGGGTGCTGGACGAACTAGGGGCCGAGGTGTTCTGCCGACCGGAACAGAGCCTGTACCTGTGGGCGCGTTTTCCCGGGATCGAAGATACTGCCGTGCTGACCCGTGAAGTGCAGGGCAGAGGGGTAATGCTGGCGCCGGGGGCGATCTTCCAGACCAACCAGAAGGCGGTGACACCCTGGACCCGGCTGAACGTGGCTTATCTGCAGGAACCGGTGTTCGCGCAGTGCATCCGCCCCTGATGCTGTCTTCCGGTCCGCACTGGCCCCTGTGTAGGAGCGGCCTTGTGCCGCGAAGGGCTGCAAAGCAGCCCCAGGGTTTCGAGACAGATGCATAAATCGCCGGGGCTGCTTTGCAGCCCTTCGCGACACAAGGCCGCTCCTACAGGTCAGTGCAGGCTTCTTTGACAAGCCAGTCGATCAACACCTGCAGGCGTTTGGGCATCGGGTCATGATGCGGATAGACCAGGTAATAGCCATAGTTGGGAGTGTTGACGAAACCACCGAACGGCAAGACCAGCTCACCTCGTGCAATGCGATCCTTGACCAGCTGTTCGCGGCCAATGGCGATGCCTACGTGATTCAGCGCGGCGAGCGTGCACAGGTCGGAGCGATCGAATGTGAGGAACCGGCGCGGGAGGCTGATACCTGCACCTGTGGTGTCGGCCCAGAGCTGCCATTCTGCATCGAATGCAGCGTTGTCCCAGGCCGCTACGTCATGCAAGGCGGTGCATTGATCCAGCGGGTGCAGGTCACCGGTCAATGCATGGGTTTCTGCGTAACGGGGGGAGCACACCGGGGCGACCCGCTCGTCCATCAAGTGGATGCTCTGCAACCCGGGATGATGGCCATCCGAGTAACACAGCACCAGGTCGATCTTGCGTGTGCGGTAATCGATGCTCTCGTTGCCCACCCTGATATCCAGCTGGATATCAGGGTAGCGGGCGGTGAACTGCGCCAGCCGCGGCACCAGCCAGCACTGTGCGACTGACGGGCGCACATACAGCGTCAACTGGCCGGCGATTTCGGCGTGAGCACGTTCCTGCACGGCCTCGCTCAACTCATCCATGGTCCGTTGCATGACCGCGAACAGGCGCTCGCCGTCTTCGGTGAGGCTGACCTTGCGCGGCATGCGGTGGAACAGCTTGAGCGCCAGCTCATCTTCCAGGCGATTGATGCGATGGCTCACGGCACTGGCCGTCAGGCACAGCTCATCGGCGGCACGCGAGAAGCTCAAGTGCCGTGCCGCCACCAGAAAGACATGCAGGCTGCCCAGGTGCGAGCCATTGAGTTTCACGGCGCCGCCTGCACGCTACGCCCTTTCGCCAGATAGGCGTTGAATTCATCGTCCGGCACCATGCTGCCACCCGTTCCCCAGACGAGGTGGGTAGCCTGCTGCAGCTGGGTGGGGGTAAAGCCCTGGCGAGCCAGGTACTCGCCTGCTTGCAGCACCCGCAGCATACCGGGTACGCCGGCCAGGGCAGAGGGTTCCAGTTTGACCCTGTCCTGCTCATGGGCGATGACCATCAAGCGGTACAGTTCTTCGTCGGTCACGGTGTAGTAACCATCGATCAGGCGCTGCATGGCTTTGCCGACAAACCCTGATGGGCGCCCGACCGCCAGGCCGTCGGCGGCGGTGATGTTGTCGATGCCGAAGTCCTGCACGCTGGTTTCATCGTGCAGGCCGGTATACACACCCAGCAGCATGCAGGGGGAATGGGTGGGCTCGGCAAAGATGCAGTGCACCGCATCGCCGAATACCAGCTTCAGCCCGAACGCAACACCGCCTGGGCCGCCCCCTACGCCGCACGGCAGGTACACGAACAACGGGTGATCTGCATTCACCTGGATACCCGCCTGCTCGAATTGCCGCGCCAGCCGTTCGGCGGCCACGGCATAGCCGAGAAACAGCTGTGGGGAGTTTTCGTCGTCGACAAAGTAACAGCTGGGGTCTGAAGCCGCCTGCTGGCGACCTTGCTCGACCGCCACGCTGTAGTCAGAGGCGTGTTCTACCACTGTTACGCCGTTGGCGCGCAGCTTGTCCTTCTTCCATTGCCTGGCGTCAGACGACATGTGCACGCTCACCTGGAAGCCCAGCTTGGCGCTCATGATGCCAATCGACAGCCCCAGATTGCCGGTCGAACCCACGGCGATCTTGTATTGGCTGAAGAAGGCGCGGGCCTGGTCGCTTGCCAATTTGGTGTAGTCATCCGTTGGCGTGATCAGGCCGGCTTCCAGGGCCAGGTCCTCGGCGTGCTTGAGCACTTCATGGATGCCGCCCCGGGCCTTGATCGAGCCGGAGATGGGCAAGTCGCTGTCCGCCTTGAGCCACAGGCTGCCCACGTTCTGCAGCGATCCCTCCTGGACAAGCAGCTGGCGCAGCTGTGGCAGCGGGGTAATGTGCGACTCGATGACCCCGCCGGCCGCTGCCGTCTCGGGAAACGCGGTGGCCAGGTAGGGCGCGAACCGCTGCAGCCGCGCGCTGGTGGCTTGCACGTCGGCCGCCGTCAGGCCCACGTCGCGCAGGGCTTCTGCAGCCTTGGCGATGCCAGGGTTGAACCAGCTGGTTTGTTTTAGTGCAACCAGCTCGGCGATGATCGGGTGGCTTTGTTGCCAGGCTTCCAGGGTTTTTCCGTGAATCATGATTTCACCTGTAGTGCGGTATGTGCAGAGTAGATCAGACAATCTTCGAAAGGAGCAGGGTCAGGCACAAGGCGACTACCGAGGCCAGCACTGTAGCGGCAGTGAACTTCTTCAGTGCATCACTCAGGGAAAGGCCCAGGTATTCCTTCACCACCCAGAACGCCGAGTCGGTGATGTGGGTCCAGCCGATGGCGCCGGCGCCGATGGCGATCACCAGGATTTCCCGGTTGTATTCCGGGTGCTGGCCAAGGATCGGCATTACCATGCCGGCCGCGCTGATCATCGCGACGGTGGCCGAGCCGACGGCAAAGTGCATGATCCCGGCGATCAACCAGGCGAGGATGATCGGGTTGAGCTGCGTCTGGTTCAGCACATCGGCCAGTGCCTTGCCGATGCCGCTGCCCACGAGCATGTCATTGAAGGCACCGCCGGCACCGATGATCAGCAGAATGCCGGCCAGGGGAGGGAAACAGCGTTGGGTCAGGCTCAGCAGGTGCGCCATATCCAGGCCGCGGCGCAAGCCCAGTGCCCAGTAGGCGAACACCACCGACAGCGTCAGGGCAATCAGTGGGCTGCCCAGGAAGGCCACCCACTCGTACAGCGCAGAGCCCTTGTCCAGGACCGTGACGGCCAACGTTTTGCCGACCATCAACACCAGTGGCAGCAGTACGGTGGTGAGGGTGATGCCAAATGCGGGCATTGCCTGTTCTTCTGCTTGGGCTACCGTGCGTGCAGACAGGAAGGCCTGCTGGGATTCGCCAGCTTCACGGCTACAGGTGAAGCGAACCCACACCGGGCCCGCGATGATAGCGGTCGGAAGGCCAACGATCAGGCCGTACAGGATGACAGTACCGATATCCGCATTGAGCATGCCGGTGATGGCTGTGGCGGCCGGGTGTGGCGGGAGAATGCAGTGCACCACCATCAGCGAAGTGGCCAGCGGCACGCCGAGGTACAGCATGCTGATGCGGGTTTGCCGTGCCACCACGTAGATCAACGGAATCAGCAGGACGAAGCCGACCTCGAAGAATACCGGGATGCCGGCGATGAAGCCGACGAGCATCATTGCCCACGAGGCATTGCGTTCCCCCAGCCTGTTCAGCAGCGTGGTGGCGATGCGCCTGGCGCCTCCGGATTCCTCCAGCAGTTTGCCGAGGATACTGCCCAGGCCGATGATGCCGGCAAGAAAGCCCAGCGTGCTGCCCATGCCTTTCTCGAATGCCGCCACAATTGCCGTGGGCGCCATGCCGGTGCCGACACCGACCACTAGGCTTGCGGCCATCAAGGCCAGAAAGGGGTGTACTTTAAGTTTGCTGATCATGACGACGATCAGGAGTATCGCAGTGCCCAGGACGAGTAATGAGAACGTTGGAGTCATCGTGTGGTTTTCTCTATCGCTGATCGCTTCCGTGCGAGCTTCTTGTTGGTTTGCACCCATTAGATTTCAGCGATTTGATCGACTCAAACGATCACTCCTCACCCCATAGGTGAGCCCATGTCATGCATGGCGCCAGCGCTCAATGCCGCGCCGACCAGGCACAATTCAACGCTGCCACCGCAACCGCCAGTGCCGCCCCGGCATAGGCCCAGATCGCCGGTACCTGCGGCAGCAATACCCCCGCAAGCATCGGCCCGAGCCCGGCGCCGATGTCGCGCCATACGGCGTTGCCAGCCAGCGCCTGGATGCGTTGTTGCGGGTTGCGCATGGCGACCAGGGTCATCACCAGCGGCAGTTGCAGGGCGCGCAGCAACAGCACGAAGAAGGCGCCGATGAACAGCCAGTGGCTGCCGAACAGCAGCAGCGCCATGGACGTTGCCAGTGACAGCACTACCAGCATGCGCAGCGCCCCGAAGCGGTCGGCCAGGCGCCCCCCGAAGGGGCTGAAGAGCATTTCGCTGAGGTAGCGCACCGCCATCAGCACACCCGCTGCCAGCACGCCGGACTCACCCAGGTGGGTTTGTGCGTAAAGCGAGAGGCCGAAGATGAACAGGCCGTCCAGGGTCACCCCTTCGATGAAGGACCAGGTGGCAATGCTGTCTGGCAGGCGCAGGCGTCGGCCACCCCGGCTGGCGACCGGGTGGCCAGTGCTGGGCAGGGCACGCGCCCGCCACAGCCCGAACAGGGCACTGATGCAGAGCACAAAGAACACACTGCGCGGGCCGTAGGCCTGGGCCATCAGCGCACCCAGCGGCAAGGCCAGCATTGGCCCGATGGAAATGCTCGCCCGCGAACGCCCGGCACGCCGCGCCGCGCCTTGTGCTTCAGCGGTGGCGAGGGTCTGGGTGCTGAGGTTGAAGGTGGCGAAGCACAGGCCCCAGACCAGGCGCAGCACCAGCAGCGCGGCGAAACCGGTCAGCACCGCGTTGCCCAGTGCACACACCGCGGCGGCAAAGGCGGCGAGGCTGCAGGCCGCGCGGTCACCATGGCGGGCATAGAAACGCACTACCCAGCCGTAGCCGATGATGCGCACCAGGCGGTTGGCCGCGAGCAGAATGCCAGCCTCGGTCAGGGTCACGCCGAAATCGGATGCGTACATCGGTAGCAGCAGGTAGAGCAGTACGTCACTGGGCAGGCACAGGCTGAGCACCTGGGCCGCATTGCGGGAGTCTTGGTCGGCGCGGTGGGTTTGCACCGGTGTGGCAGCGGACGACATGACAGTCTCGTGACAGGGGTGAGAGCGCAGGATAACCCGCGTGGCTCTCCCTTTGAAATCTGTCTACTGAGTCTGCGGCTTTGCACTCTGCTTCATTGATATGTTGCCTGTGCTGGCCTCTTCGCGGGTAAACCCGCTCCCACAGGATCATCACAATCTTGAGGCTTTGCACAATACCTGTGGGAGCGGGTTTACCCGCGAAGAGGCCGGTACAGGCACCAGAGGATCTGAACAGTTTGCTCATTCAGCCATAAGGCGGCGCTGGCAGTTCGGCCAGCAGGGTCTTCAAGCCGTCACTCCACTGCCTGCGAATCTGCTGGTAGTAGGCATCGTCGTTCGTGATGCGCTGGCGGGTCATGCTTTCCAGGCTGTTGTTGCGGTACACCAGCAAGTCCAGCGGCATGCCCACCGACAGGTTGCTGCGGATGGTGGAGTCGAACGAAATCAGGCCGCAGCGCAGCGCTTCTTCGAGCGGCGTGCGGTAATCCAGGTTGCGGTCGAGGATTGGCCGGCCGTACTTGCTTTCGCCCAGTTGCAGGAACGGGGTATCCGGGGTGGCCTGAAAGAAATTGCCTTGCGCGTAGACGTTGTAGATGGCCATGGGCCCGCCGGCTATCTGGCCGCCGACAATGAATGAACTGCTCAGGTCGATGTCGGCCGTAAGCTTGCTGCGGTCTCGGCTGACCACTTCGCGCAGGGTGTCGGCAACCAGCACCGTTGCATCGTAGAGCGTGGCAACGTTCAGCAGATGAGGGCCGCTGCCTTGGGTACGCTGGCGCAGCAGGTTCACCACCGATTGCGAGGTCGCCAGGTTGCCGGCGGTCTGCAGCACGATCAGCCGCTCGCCCGGCACGCTGAAGACGAACAACTTGGCAAAGGTGGAGATCTGGTCGATGCCGGCGTTGGTGCGCGAGTCGCTGATGAAGACAAGCCCGTCCTCCAGGTGCATGGCGACACAGTAAGTCATGCGGTTTCCCTTGTGTTGCGTATGGAGTGGTCTTGCCGCACCCGGGCGGCAAGACCGGCCTGCAGCAAACCCGTCACTGGCGATGCACGTGGACGCTGGCCTGCATCGCTTCGGCGCCACCGCCGCGGCGTACGCCCCTGACCGGGCAGGCGTCCAGGTAGTCCAGGCCGACTGCCAGCTTCAGATGACGTTCCGGGCGTGTCAGGCGGTTGGTGATGTCGAAGCTGTACCAGGCGTCGTCGACCCAGGCCTCGGCCCATGCATGGCTGGCCAGGTGCTGTTCGTCCTCGGTGCACAGGTAACCAGACACATAGCGTGCCGGCACCCCAAGGCTGCGTGCGCAGGCCAGGAAGGCGTGGGTGTGGTCCTGGCACACGCCTGCACCACCACTGAACGCTTCGATGGCCGTGGTGCCCACCGAAGTGGCCCCTGGGCTGTAGGGCATGTGTTCGGCCAGGCCTTGCATCAGCGCGATCAGCGCTGCCCGGTCGCGGTGGCTGCCGCATTGCCGGGCGGCAAATGCGATCAGTGCGTCATCGGCCTGGGTCAGGTGGCTGCCGCGCAGGAACGGCAGGGGGGACTGGCTCTCGAGTTCGTGTTCGCAGTCCGGGTCGATCTCGACCTGCCCGCGGGCGGTCAGCGCCAGGTGGCCATGGGGTTTGTCCAGGGTCAGTACATGCAGGATGTTGCCATAAGGATCGATCTGGCCCTTTACCTTGCAAGGCAGGTCCAGTTGCCATTCATCGATGCGCTGGCGTTCGCTGCTGCGTGGTGTCAGGCGCAGCAACTGAATGCTGTTGCTCACGTCGCTGGCGTAGCTGTAAGTGGTGTCGTGGCGAATGGACAGTTTCATACGACCTCCAGGTAGGAGTGATGGACGGCCTGGCCCAGCTGGTTGATGCGGCCGATGAAGTCGCTCAGCCAAGGGTGCAGCCCGGCGTCGAGTATTTCGTCGATTGCGGTGTAGCGCAGGCGCGCGTTCAGTTCGGCGGCCATGCGCTGGGCGGCGCGGCCGCTGCTGCCCGGCAGGCCGGCCAGAATCAGGTCCAGCTCCTCGATGCAGGCATGCAGCGAGCGCGGCACGTCCACCCGTAACAGCAGCAGCTCGGACACTGGCCGGGCACTGGGCGCGGCGCGATACAACTCGTTGAAGGCTTCATACGAGGTCAGCGCGCGCAGCAAGGCGCTCCACTGGTAATAGCCTCGGGCGGAGCTGTCGCTGACCTCTTCGGAAGCCTCGCCGAACATTTCGTAGCGCGCATCGAGCAGGCGCAGGGTGTTGTCCGCCCGCTCCAGGAAGGTGCCCAGGCGGATGAAACTGTAGGCATCGTTGCGCATGATGGTGCCGGAGGTGGCGCCGCGGAACAGGTGCGAGCGCTCCTTGACCCAGTCGCAGAACTGGCTGATGCCATAGCGGCCAAGGCCATTGCTGGCGATGTTGCGCATTTCGATCCAGGTGGCGTTGATGTTCTCCCACATGTCGGCGGTGATGCGGCCGCGCACAGCATGGGCATTGGTCCTGGCGGCCTGCAGGCAGCAATAGATGCTGCTGGGGTTGGTCGCGTCGAGGGCGAAGAAGTGCAGCATGCGCTCGGGGTCGAGTTCGGTGTGCCGGCGGATGTAGTCGTCCAGCGTGCCAGAGGCCAGCAGCGACATTGCAAGCTCGGCATGCCCGTCGCTGCGCCCGGCCTGGGGCATCAGCGACAGCGAATAGCTGACCTCGAGCATGCGCGCGAGGTTTTCTGCGCGTTCCAGGTAGCGGGACATCCAGTACAGGTCGGAAGCGGTTCGCGAAAGCATGGTTCAGTCCTCCACCACCCAGGTATCTTTGGTACCGCCGCCCTGCGACGAGTTGACCACCAGCGAGCCTTCCTGCAAGGCCACGCGGGTCAGGCCGCCAGGCACCAGGCGCGTTTCACTGCCCGATAGCACGAACGGGCGCAGGTCGATGTGGCGCGGCGCGATGCCGCTGTCGACGAAGGTCGGGCAGGTCGACAGGCACAAGGTGGGTTGCGCGATATAGGCGTGCGGGCGGGCTTTGATACGCGCGCGGAAGTCCTCGATCTGGGCGCTGGTCGATGCCGGCCCGACCAACATGCCATAGCCGCCAGAGCCCTGGGTTTCCTTGACCACCAGCTCGGGCAGGTGGGCCAGGACATGGGACAGGTCCGCGGGCTTGCGGCACTGCCAGGTCGGCACGTTGTTGAGGATCGGCTCTTCGCTCAGGTAGAAACGGATCATGTCGTCCACATACGGGTAGATCGACTTGTCGTCTGCCACGCCAGTGCCGACTGCGTTGGCCAGCACCACATTGCCGGCGCGGTACACCGAGATAAGCCCCGGTATGCCCAGCGTCGAGTCAGGGTTGAAGGACAGCGGGTCGAGGTAGTCGTCGTCCAGGCGCCGGTAGATCACATCCACCTGCTGAGGCCCGGCAGTGGTGCGCATGTAGACATGCTCGTCACGCACGAACAGGTCTGCGCCTTCGACCAGCTCGATGCCCATCTCCCGGGCCAGGAAGGCATGCTCGAAGTAGGCGCTGTTGAAACGGCCGGGGGTGAGCAGCACGGCGGTGGGGTTGTCCAGCGGGCTGGCGCTCTTGAGCGTGTCCAGCAGCAGGTTGGGGTAATGGTCGATGGGCGCGATACGCTGGGCGGCAAACAGTTCGGGGAACAGGCGCATCATCATCTTGCGGTCTTCGAGCATGTAGCTGACGCCGCTGGGGGTACGCAGGTTGTCTTCCAGTACGAAGTAGCTGCCATCGCCGTCACGCACCAGGTCGACACCGGCGATATGGGCGTACAGCCCACGGTGCAGGTCCAGGCCCTGCATGGCGATCTGGTAGCCCTCGTTGGCCAGTACTTGCTCTGGCGGAATGATGCCGGCCTTGAGGATGCGCTGATCGTGGTAGATGTCCTGCAGGAACAGGTTAAGGGCCTGCACACGCTGGATACAGCCACGCTCGACCGTGCGCCACTCGCTGGCGCGGATGCTGCGCGGGATGATATCGAAGGGGATCAGGCGCTCGGTGTCCTGTGAGTCGCCGTACAAGGTGAAGGTGATGCCGGCGCGGTGAAACAGCAGGTCGGCCTCGCGCCGGCGCTGCTCCAGCAGCTCCAGCGGGGTGTTTGCCAGCCAGCGGGCGAACTCCTGGTAATGCGGGCGGCAACTGCCGTTCGCTTCGTACATTTCATTGAAAAAAGCCCGGGACATACCCACTCCTTGCCGCCGTCGCCGGCAGCTTCATTGCGGTTCATCTGCGTATTTCGGGGTGCTGCCTTGCTGGGGTAAGTGGGTGCTGTGTCTGGCGTAAGCCTCGGTTGCGATTGATTGCCTGTGCGTTGGGCACAAACAGCCTTTGCAATGAAAGTGCCGAAAATGCTTGGTAGTGCCGGGAATGCGGGAAATGCGAGGGGCATTGCGGACCGGCGCTGTCGGGGGGGCTTTGGCCGATGCATCAAAAAAGGGCGGTTTTGATCAGGGAGAGGGTTTTGAACCGAGATGGGGCACGGGCCGGTGCCTGGCGCGGAAAAAAGGAAGTGTTCCGGGTGCATGTCTTGGGGTTTATGTGGTGCGTATATCGAGCGCCGCCCGCGCGGCGCTCGATCGCACAGACGCTGAAAACCTCCAGGCGAGCGCCTCAAGGCCCTCAAAGGCAGGCGTACACCACCAGCTCCACCAGCATTTCTTCACGTGCCAACCCCGCCACTACGATTGCCGCGCGGTTAGGGTAGGGGGCCTGGAAGTAGTCGGCATACAGGCTGTTGACGGTGGCCAGGTATTGGCGGTCGGTCACGTAGATCAGCACCTGGGTCACGGCATCCAGCGAACTGCCGGCGGCTTCCAGGGTATGGCGCAGGTTGTCCAGTGTCTGGCGGGCCTGCGCCTCGATGCCGCCAGCAACCACCTGGCCCTGTGCGTCGATGGGGATCTGGGCGGTGTAGAGCGTACCGTTGCCGACTACCGCCCATTCCAGAGGGGCCCGAGAGGCGAACAGCTCGGTCTTGATTGCATGTTTCATACGCTGGTTTCCTGAGTGATGAGCGGCTTCAGTCAGCATCGCTGCCGCCGCCTGCGCCGTGGCGGCGCGAGGCATCGGTGCTTTCGACGAGGATGTGTTCGGCCAGCTGTTTTAGCCGTTGCCAGGTGTGGTCGTTGACTGTAAAACCCTGCTGCAAGGTGCTCTGCGGGTTGGCTGGCGCCGTTGCGGTCTGGCCAGGCCGGCTGAACAGCACCGTGACGCTTTGCTCGGCCGCGTCAATGGCGCCGGGCCGGGCTTCACTGAGCAGTGCCGGGCGCTGGATCCCGGCGGTAAAGTCGGCCAGGTGGCACTGACGGGCATCCTCCCAGCGGGCTTGCACATGCAGCCCCTGCACTGCTGCCCGGTTCAGGTAACCCAGCAGCAGCAAGCGGTTGTGGCAGTGGCGGATGCGCAGCTCGGCCTGACCACTGCGCATGGCTTTGGCTACCGCCAGTTCCACCACTGTGGCGGCGCAGCGCAACACGCTCTGGCCCTTGGCGTCGATCACCAGCAGGGCGTTATCCTCGTGGCTCAGGGTGTACGGCCTGGCAGCTTCGGCTTGCAGGTAGAGCAGGGCCTTCTCCAGCGCACCTACGCCATCGAGCCCTTGCAATTGCAGCCAGCCCACCAGCTCGGCGGCGTCCTCGCAGTCGCCGGGGGCGAAGCCCATGCCTTCGAATGCCTTGCGGCACATCACCTGTATTTCGTTAAGCGATACGCGCATGGTCAAAGTTCCCCTTGCGGCATGACCGCAAAATTCCAGTCGTCAGCGAATGGCTGGCCGATGTCGCTCACCAGCGGTGCGCCCTGGAACAGCGTTATACGCACCCAGCGGCTCGACTTGGGGTCGAACTTGCCCGCGCCGAAAAACGCCAGTTTGCAGCGCAGCAGGTGAATCGGCAGCATGTCCCGGGCCAGCAGGTTGGCGCGGATTTCGCCGTAGGTCGTCTGAGCCATGCCTTGCAGGCGGCGCACCGTGCCCTTGAACGCCGGTTGGGCGATCAGAAAGTGCGCGGTCAGCGCCTGAGGCTCCAGCTGCAGGTGCTTCAGCAGTGCGGCGTGGCACTGCTGGATATTACGGGCAATGCCCAGCTGCATTTCTTTTTCGGCCCCCGGTTCCTCGGCGCGCATGCCCAGGCGCGGCTCCTCTTTCTCGGCCGATCGGTACCAGAAGAAGTGCTCGGCATCCACGGCACTGAAGTCGTACTCCAGCGCCCAGCCGTACTGCTGCTCGATGAGCTGGCGCAGTTGCCCGAGGGGCATCTGCGCGTCCAGCTGCCAGCTTTCGTTGACGCCCATGTGCTCGGCCAGTGGCGTGACCTGCTCGGGGTACAGCTCCAGCAGCAGGCTTGCCAGCAGTTCCTGACAGCCCACCCCCGCCTGTGTCTCAGCCCAGGCCAGCAGGCGCGACCAAAGGCCTGCGTCGGTGGCTTGTGCGCCAAGCCAGGTGGTCAGTAAAGCAAGCTCGGCCAAGGTTTGCAGGTTCTGCTCATGCTGGCGCTGGTCTTCGGTCCGGGACTGTTCCAAATGCAGGCGGGCGCGTGCCAGCAGTGCCTGCAGGCGCACCAACCGGTCAGGGTCGGCCGGCTGCGCCAACACCAGGGCCAGGGCGGTTTCCCGGGTGCTGATCCAGCGTTCCACCAGCTGCGGGTGGTTGATCAGGAACGGGGCCATGCCCAACCCGGTCGCGTTGCCGACCCCCAGGTAACGTTGCAGGGGCGGGGCCAGTTGCACTGCCCGCTGCGGGTCGAGCGCCTGGGCCATGTGGTTGATCTGCTCGATGCTGAAGTGGCGCAGCAGGTAGACCGTGAACATCTGCGCGCTGAACGGCTGGCTGAAGTCCGGGTTGTCTTGCAGGCAGCCAAAGTCGGCGATGCCGAACTTGCCGTTGCCGTACACCGCCGTGGTGCGGTACAGGTAGCCAACTTCAGCCAGTTGCTGCGGGTCGGGCTGGTGACCCTCCGCCAGCGCCGCCAGAAACCGGTCGAAATTGCGCAGGCTGCGGTTGGCCCGTGACAGCACGAGCACGCGGGCATCGAAGCGGCCCGCCTCCTGCAGCGGCACGTTACGCTGAAGGTCGGCCAGTTGTGCAGCATCGACATCACCATTCACCAGCACGAAGGTAACATCCCACTGGTCAGCGATGACCCGGTCGCTGCGCTTTTCCGGCGGCAGGTAGGCTGAGAAGATCACGCAGTGGTAATGGCCATGCGGCGTGTCGATGCGATAGATAGCGGTGCCGAAGCCTTGGCCGTCAAGGTCGAAGCAACTGCGCTGGATATGCCAGTGCTGCTGCATCATCCGCCGCATGCTGCTACGCACGAAGCTCAGCGGGCTCTGGAAGTGGCTGCCCAGCCGGGCCAGGTCCATGACCTGGCTGGCAGGGCGCAACGCGGGTATTGCAGGCACGTTGTCGGACATTGTTGTTGTACCTGGATGGATCATGTTCAGACGCCTTGTTCGCGGGCCATGTGCCGGGCGATGCGCACTGCATCCCACAACGCTGGCAGAATCACCAGCGACACCGGCACCGCGGTAATGACAATGAAGGACTGCAGGGCTGTCACGCCGCCTGCGCCAATGGTGATCAGCACCACCGCTGCCAGGCCCATGCCGATGGCCCAGAAACCGCACAGCCATTTTTTCGGTTTATCGTTGCTGGACATCGCCAGCGCCACGGTGAAGGCCATGGCATCGCCATTGGTGGCCACCGAGATGAAGCTCAGGAACAGGAACAGCGCGCTGATCAGGCCCCCCAGTGGCAGGTTCTGTGTCACCCCCAGCAGCAGGTCCTCGGGCTGGGTGCCGTGGGCGGTGACGATGCCTGGCGTTTGCAGCTCCAGGCCGATACCGGTGCCGCCGACCACGGTGAACCAGAACATGGTCACCAGCGGCGCGATGATCGACAGTGTCATGATGATCTCGCGAATGGTGCGGCCGCGCGAGATCCGCGCGACGTACAGTGCCACCATGGGCGCGTAGCCGATGAACCAGCCCCAGTAGAACACCGTCCACCAGTCCAGCCACTTGGGGTCGGCGCGGAACATCGCCATCGGCAGGAAGTGTTCCACATGCTCGGCAAAGGCCGCCGGGAAACTGCCGAGGATGAACAGCGTCGGCCCGAATACCACCATGAACAGTGCCAGGCCGATCATCAGCCAGACGTTGATCTCGCTGACAAAACGGATGCCTTTGAGGCCCACCAGGCACGAGACGGTGTACATCGCCGTGACCAGGACGATGGTCAGCGCCTGGGTGACGATATCGTTGGGCAAGCCCCACACCGCATGCATGGCGCTGCTGATCTGCAAGCCGAGAAAGCCGATCGGGCCGATGGTGCCGGCGACCACGGCGATGATCGAGGTGGCGTCGGCCAGGGTGCCGATCGGGCCCTTGAGCGCCCGCTCGCCGAACAGCGGGTAAAGCAGCGTGCGCGGCGCCAGAGGCAGGCCCTTGTCGTAGTGCAGGTGCATCAGCACGATTGCCAGCAGGCTGCCCAGCACGGCCCAGGCCAGAAAGCCCCAGTGCACGAACGATTGCGCCAGTGCCGCGGTGGCCGCCGCTTCGCTGTGCGGTTGCAAGCCGGCGAACAAGGGCGGCGGGCTGGCAAAGTGCATCATGGGTTCGGCAGCGGCCCAGAAGGCGCCGCCACCTGCCAGCAGGGCGCACATGATCACCGCGATCCAGTTGAAGGTGCTGATGTCTGGGCGCTGGGTAACGCCGCCCAGGCGTACGCGCCCGCATCTGGAAAAGCCGATGAACAGGCTGACGGCGAAGGTTGCCAGCATCAGCACTTGCCAATAGAGGCCAAAGGCTTTGGTCGACCAGGCGAAAAGCGTGTTGACCAGCGCCGACACGCTGTCGATGTCGATCAGCGCCGCCAGCAGGAATGCGCCAAGGAACCCGCCGCTGATCAGGAACAGCGGCCAGTCGATGTCGCGGGCCATTGGCAGGCCCATGGCCTGGCCTTCAGCCTGCACGGTGGTTGGGTTTTTCATGAAGCCTCCGGAACCTGCGATTGTTGTTATTGTTGATGCTGTCCGTGCAAGGGGCTCAGGCCTGTGCCGTGGTGGCGGTCTCCAGCAGGCGCAACCAGTTCAGCCCCATGATGTTGGCCACGTCCTGTTCGGCAAAGCCACGGGCGCGCAGGCCCTGGGCGATGTTGCCGAAGTCGCGGCTGTCGCGGAACCACTGCAAGGGCGCCGGCCAGTTGGCGTTGTCCTTGGAGCCTTCGCCGTAGTCCTTGTCCTTGCTCCAGCGGCCGTTGCGCATCCATTCCAGCACGGCCAGCGGTTGCGCCTGACACAGGTCGGTGCCGATGCCGATATGCTCCACGCCCATCAGGTCGGCGGTGCGCGCGACCATGTCGCAGAAGCTTTGCAGGCTGCAGCCCGAGGCCCCCTTGAGGTGGAACGGGTAGGTGCTGAAGCCCAGCAGCCCGCCGGATTCAGCGATGCCGCGCAGCACCGCGTCGGACTTGTTGCGCTTGGCCGCGTGGAAGCTGGCCGGGTTGGCGTGGGAGATGATCACCGGTCGGCTCGACAGCTCGATGGCCTCCAGCGTGCTGCGCTCGGCGCTGTGGGACATGTCGATGAGCATGCCGACGCGGTTCATTTCGGCGATCACCTGGCGGCCGAAGCGGCTGATGCCGTTGTCTTCGCGCTCATAGCAGCCGCTGGCCAGCAGGCTCTGGTTGTTGTAGGTCAGCTGCATGACGAACACCCCGAGCTGGCGGAAGACTTCCACCAGGGCGATGTCGTCCTCGATCGGCGAGCAGTTCTGGAAGCCGAAGAATATCCCCACCCGGCCTTCCTCGTGCGCCAGGCGGATGTCGCTGGCCGTACGCACCGGGCGGATCAGCTCGGGCCAGGTCTCGAAGCGGCGGTTCCATTCGCCCAGGCGCGACAGGGTTTCGCGGGCGTTCTCGTGGTAGGCGATGGTGGCGTGCACCGCGCTCAGGCCACCGGCCTGCATCTGCTGGAATATTTCCGGGCTCCAGTTGGAGTACTGCAGGCCGTCGATCATCAAGAGGTCGTGCATGGCGTGTACTCCTTCAGGGCCGCAGGTAGGTGGTCTTGACCACGGTGTAGAAGTCACGGGCGTACTGGCCCTGTTCCCGTGGGCCGAAACTGGAGGCTTTGCGGCCGCCGAACGGCACGTGGTAATCGGTGCCGGCGGTAGGCAGGTTGACCATCACGCAGCCGGTCTGGGCGCGGCGCTTGAAGTGGCTGGCGTGGCGCAGCGACTGGGTGATGATGCCGGCAGTGAGGCCGTATTCGGTGTCGTTGAGCGTGGCCACTGCCTCTTCAAAGTCGCGCACGCGGATCACGCAGGCGATGGGCCCGAACACTTCCTCGCGGTTGATGCGCATGTCATTGCGGCTGTCGATGAACAGCGCCGGGCGCATGTAGTAGCCGTCGCTCTCCAGTTGCAGGCG
Organism: Pseudomonas putida S13.1.2; assembly: GCF_000498395.2. Taxonomy (NCBI): domain Bacteria; kingdom Pseudomonadati; phylum Pseudomonadota; class Gammaproteobacteria; order Pseudomonadales; family Pseudomonadaceae; genus Pseudomonas; species Pseudomonas putida. The sequence continues at coordinate 2,304,608 of NZ_CP010979.1, read as the reverse complement.
TTCGCCACCTTCAATCAGGGTGGCGCCTTCGGCCTGGGCCAGCTCCAGGTAGGCCAGGTTCTGTTCCAGCTGGCGCGCGTCGGCCACCGGGCCGATCTGCACGCCGGCCTGAAGGGCATGGCCGACCTTGAGCTGGCGCATGCGCAGGCGCAAAGCCTCGACGAAACGGTCGTGGATGGCTTCGCAGACGATCAGCCGCGACGACGCGGTGCACTTCTGCCCGGTGCCGAAGAAGGCGCCGTTGAGCGCGCATTCCACGGCGAGGTCCAGGTCGGCGTCGTCCATGACCACGAGGGCATTCTTGCTGCCCATTTCCAGCTGGCAGCGCACCAGGTTACCTGCGGTGGCGACCGCCACGCGCCGGCCAGTCTGCAGCGAACCGGTGAACGTCAGGGCATCGATGTCGGCGGACTGCACCAGCGCTTCGCCGACCTCGGCGCCGCTGCCCATTACCAGGTTGAAGGTGCCGCTTGGCAGGCCCTGGCGGCTGATGATCTCGGTGAGTGCCCAGGCACTGGCCGGCACCAGGTTGGCCGGCTTGAACACCACGGCGTTGCCGAAGGCCAGGGCCGGGGCGATTTTCCAGGCGGCGGTGGCCATGGGGAAGTTCCATGGGGTGATGATGCCCACCACACCCACCGGTTCGCGATGCACTTCGATGTCGACCCCGGCGCGCACCGAGGCGGCGGTCTCGCCCATCTGGCGCAGTACTTCGGCGGCGTAGTAATGGAAGAACTGGCCGCTGCGGTTGACCTCGCCGATGCCTTCGGCCAGGGGCTTGCCTTCTTCTCGCGAGAGCAGCTCGCCGAGCTCTTCCTTGCGCGCAAGCAATTCGTCGCCAATGGCCATCAGGATTTGCTGACGGGCTTCCAGGCCGCTGGCGGCCCACTGCGGTTGTGCGGCGCGGGCGGCCTGGATGGCCTGGCGGGCCTGTTCGGCGCTGGCCTGATGGTACTGGCCGATCAGGTCGCCGGTGTCCGAGGGGCTGTAGTTGCCCTGGGTGGTGTGGCCTTCGCACCACTGGCCATCAATGTAGTTGTTGTAGGTCTTGTGTGACATGGATGAACGCCTCTGTTTGCATGGCATTCATGATGCGAGCAATATGCAGCAAATAAAAATTAATAAAAAAAATGCTTTGATAAGGAATGCTAACCATGTTGCCCGAGCTGAAGATCGCCCAGTTGCGCTACTTCGTACTGGTCGCCGAACTCAAGAGCTTCCACGCCGCCGCCCGCCAGGCCTTTCGCACCCAGCCGGCGATATCCCTGGCCGTGCGTGAACTGGAGCAGAAGCTGGGCCAGGCATTGGTCGAGAAGGGCGGGGGGCGGGTAGAGCTGACGCCCTTCGGCGAGCATTGCCTGCCGTTGTTTCGCGGTTTGATCGAGCACCATGACCGTATCGCCCGTGAAGCCACGCTGCTTGCCCGGCATGAAATCGGCCAGGTCAGCATCGCCACGGTGCCTTCGGTGGCCAGCCGCATGCTGCCAGGGCCGCTGGCCCGCTTTGTAGCCGCGCACCCCAACGTGCAGGTCAGCATCCAGGATGGCACCGCCGAACGTGTGCAGCAGTTGCTGGCCCAAGGGCAGGTGGACTTCGGCATCAGCAGCTTGTGGATGGACGATGAACAGCTCGAATTCGCCCCGATCGTGAACGATCAGGTGGGCGTGGTGTGCCGTAGCGACCACCCATTGGCGCAGGCGGGTGATCCGCTGCACTGGGCGCAGTTGCAGGGCGTGCCGATGATCCGCAATGGCACTTCGCAACTGCTGGCAGGCACCGAGGCCGAGGGTTTGCTGGCGCACAGCCGGCTGTTCATCTCCAACATGATTTCGTTGATCGCCATGCTGGAGGAGGGGGTGGGGATCAGCACCTTGCCGTATCTCGCCTTTCCGCAGGAGAACGACAAGCTGGCGTTCGTACCGCTTGTGGAGCCCAAGGTCGAGCGGCATATCGGCATGCTCACCCGCAAGGGGCGCAGCTTGTCACCTGCGGCGGGGGCATTGATGGCGTTTTTGCAGGTGCAACTGGCCCAAGCCGGCTGAGCCTGCGGCTCATGGCACCCCGGGCTGGCTGGTGCAGGCCGCCAGGTCCTCCAGAAACGCCTGGAGGATGGGCGGGCGCGACACACCGCGCCGGGTAACCACCTCGAAGGGTGAGCTGAGGTCCAACGTGCTGGCCCCCAGGCGACGCATTTCGCCCGTCTTGACCCACTGCTCGGCAAAGTGCACGGGCAAAAAACCGATGTAGGCGCCGGAAATGATCAGGATCGCCGCTGCCTCGATGTTCTCCACCGTTGCGTCGGCCTTGGAGATGCCCAGTTGCTCCAGGTCGTACTGCTGCATGTAGCCGCGCACCACGATACGGCTCTGGCGCACGTCTTCCATCAGCCGGCCGTTGGCTGCATTGCTGGCGAACAACGGGTGGCGCCGGCCACAGTAAAGCCCCAGGGCCTCGTCATACAGCGGCAGGTAGGACAAGCCAGCCACCCGTAACGGGAAATGGCCGATGGCCAGGTGCAGCCTGCCATCCAGCACGCGTTCTTCGAGTTCTGCCGGGGCACCGATGTAGATGTGCAGGTGGGCATCATGCCCACGTGAAACAAAGCGCTGGGTGGTGCGCGGTAGCGGCGAGACGGGGTCGGTCAGGGTGGAGTCGATGATGCCCAGGTTGAGCTTGCCGCTGATGTGCTGCTTGAGCACGTCGGCGTCCAGGCAAAAGCTCTCCACGGCACTGAGCAGGCGCAAGGTTGCCTCATGGATCGCCACCCCTTGCTCGGTCAGGCGAAAGCCGCTGCGCCCGCGTTGGCATAGCTTGACCCCAAGGCGGGTTTCCAGGTGCGTCATCTGTTCGCTGATGGTCGACTGGCCGGCATTGAGTGCCGCCTGCGCCGCAGAAAAGCCGCCGCACCGGACGATAGTGGTGAATACCCTGAGCAGCTTCAGGTCGACATCGTGGAGCTGGATCACCGTAGCCTCCCGGCCGGGCCTCACATCGCCCGTGCTGATATGAGCGCCCGTGCATTGTTCTTGTTGCGCAAGCTAACCATGAGTGCCAGGCCGCTGCAATGCCTGGCGTTCTCCGCCCGCATTGCCTTCGGATACATCGGAAGGGGCGATGTATGTATCTGCACTTGCGCATTTTTCCCTGCCCTGGTGGTTGCCATAGTGGCTGCAACGGTGGTCGAGCAGTCGCCCCGTCTCCTGACATACAACAAGAAGTGGAGAAACCAGAACATGGCAAAACACGGTTACGAGTCCGGCCGCCTGAACCTGCCCTTCGTGGGCCATTGCACGTTCGCCAAGGCGCCGGTGTGCACCGACTGGGAGGCTATCGACGCCGATGTGGCGATTTTGGGCGCGCCTAATGACATGGGCACCCAGTGGCGTTCAGGGGCGCGTTTCGGGCCGCGTGGCATTCGCGAGGCATCCACCCTGTTTTCCTTCGGCCATGCCGGTGCCTACGACTTCGAGGATGACGCCACCTACCTGACCGAAGACCAGGTGCGCATGGTCGATGTAGGCGATGCCGACATCGTGCACACCGACATGGTCAGCAGCAACGCCAACATCGAGGCGGCCGTCAGGCAGATCCTCGCAGCCGGCGCCATGCCGGTGGTACTGGGCGGTGACCATTCGGTGCATGCCCCGGTGATCAAGGCGTTCGAAGGCCATGGGCCGATCCACATCGTGCATTTCGATGCCCACCTGGACTTCGTCGACGAGCGCCATGGCGTGCGCTATGGCCACGGCAGCCCCCTGCGCCGCGCCTCGGAGCTGGATCACATCGTCGGCATGACCCAGATGGGTATCCGCAACGTGTCGTCATCCAACCGCGACGACTACGACGCCGCTCGCGAGGCCGGCTCGCAGATTCTTTCGGTGCGTGACGTTCGCCGCCTGGGCTGCGAAGGCGTGCTGGCGAAAATCCCGGAAGGGCGCAACTACTACATCACCATCGACATCGACGGCTTCGACCCCTCCATCGCCCCTGGCACCGGCACGCCGAGCCATGGCGGGTTCCTTTACTACGAAGTGCTGGAAATCATTCAGGCGCTGGCCAAGCGCAGCCACGGCCGCATTGTCGGCATGGACCTGGTCGAAGTGGCCCCGGCCTACGACCCCACCGGCATGACCTCGATCCTTGCCGCACAACTGCTGATGAACAGCATCGGCTTCATTTTCCACGCGCGCGCCAAAGCACGCTGACCCGGAGACTGTACTGTGGACAACAAGGTAAAAGCCTATTTGCAGGCCTTCGGTGTTAGCGAGGCGACCCAGCGCTTTCTCAGCAAGCCGCAGCGCATGTTCATCGGGGGTGCCTGGCTGGAGGCCAGCGACGGTGGCAGCGCCGAGGTGGTCGAGCCCTCTACCGAAGGGGTACTGACGCGCATCCCCATGGGTACCGCAGATGACCTTGACCGTGCGGTGCGCGCCGCGCGTGCGCAGTTCGATGGTGGCGCCTGGAGCCAGCTGAAACCGCTGGAGCGCGAACGCCTGATCCATCGCCTGGCCGACCTGATCGAAACCCACGGCGACGAACTGGCGCAGATCGAAGCCATCGACATGGGCAAGTCGGTGGTGCAGGCGCGTGCCGTCGACATTCAGGGCACGGTCGACACCCTGCGTTATTTCGCCGGTTGGGCCAGCAAGATTCATGGCCGCACCGTCGAGCCTTCGCTACCAGGCAATTACCTGGCATACACCCGCAAGGAAGCGGTAGGGGTGGTCGGCGCCATCGTGCCGTGGAACTTCCCGCTGCAAACCATGGCCTGGAAACTGGGCGCAGCGCTGGCCACCGGCTGCACCGTGGTGGTCAAGCCGGCGGAGCTGACCTCGCTGTCGGCACTGCGCTTTGCCGAACTGGTACAGGCGGCAGGCGTTCCCGACGGGGTAGTGAACATCGTGACCGGGCGCGGCAGCGTGGTCGGCCAGGCGATGTCCAGCCACCCGGGCATCGACAAGCTGAGCTTTACCGGCTCTACCCCGGTGGGTTGTACGGTGGGCAAGACGGCGATGGACCAGATGAAGCGCCTCACCCTCGAACTGGGCGGCAAGTCGCCGGTGATCGTGTTTGCCGACGCGGACATCGAGGCGGCGGCGCAAGCCGTGGCCAACGGCGTATTTTTCAATTCTGGGCAAGTGTGCGACGCCGGTACCCGTGCTTACATAGAGCGCAGTGTCTACCCGGCATTTCTCGAAGCGCTGGCGCGCTACACCGCGACGTTGAAGATCGCCCCGGGGCTCGACCCTGAGTGTTTCATCAGCCCCATGGTGTCGCAGCAACAGCAGCAGCGGGTGCTGGACTACATCGCCCTGGGCAAGGCCGAAGGCGCGCAGGTGCACTATGGCGGCGAGCCGCTGGACGGCCCAGGCTTTTACGTGCAGCCGACGATCTTTGCCCACTGCCGCAACGACATGCGCATCGTCAGCGAGGAAATCTTTGGCCCGGTGCTGGTCACCCAGCCGTTCGATACCCAGGAGCAGGCCCTGGCCCTGGCCAACGACTCGCTGTTCGGCCTGGCCGCGGCGATCTACTCCAACGACCTGGGCAGGGTGCACGGGCTGATCCCGCAGTTGCGGGCCGGTACCGTGTACGTCAATGCCCACAGCACCCTCGACCCGGCCATGCCGTTCGGTGGCTACAAGCAGTCGGGCTATGGCAAGGACCTGGGCGCGGAACAACTGGAGTTTCTGCTGGAGACCAAGGCGGTCTGGATCACCTTGCCCTGAGGTTCAGGGCCTGTCTGCGTCGCTGAGGTTTGGCGAGCGACGCAGGTTCAATCAAGCATCGAATTTCAAGAACAAGAACCTGTCGAGGTGATGCCGATGAACAGCCAAGTGGATGTGGAGCGTGCGCAGGACCTGGAAAGGCGCCTGTGCGCCTACGAGGAGTTGGAAAAGCGTGTGCAGTGGCCGGGCGCCTTGACGGCGGCTGACGTGGTTGCACTTACCCTGCTGGTGCTGGTGATGATTGCTGGCGCGTACTACCTGGGAGGCCAGCCATGAGCGCCTCCCGCGAGCAGGAGTTTCGCCTGGGTGCGGAACGTGGCGACACCCCCTTGCTACCCGGTGAGCGGGTCTGGGGCTTCTGGGGCTTTGCGTACGCCAACTCGGCGCTGGCGGTGGCCACCTGGGTGTTCCTGATCGGCGGCGCCACGGCGCTGTTCGTCGGGCCCTTGCAAGGGATTGCGGCGATCATCATCGGCAACATCATCGGCGTGGTGCTGGCTGCCTCGTCCACCTGCCTGCCCTGTGGCAAGTACGGCGTCGAGCAGTTCACCTTCCTGCGCAGCATGTTCGGCCTCAATGGCAGCCGCCTGGTCTACTTCCTCTCGGTGGTGGTGCTGACCATGGGGTGGCTGGCGGTGCTGGGGCTGATGTGCGGGCGGGCGCTGGACAACCTCGAGACCCTGGTGCAACAGCGCCAGCCCGGCGCAGACGGTTGGCTGGTAACCGCCGGGGCCTTGCTGGCCATTGTGCTGGCGGCGCTGGTTGCCGTGCGCGGGCCGGACATGATCCGCCGCCTGAGCGCGGTGATCGCACCCAGCCTGATCCTGATCATGCTGGCACTGATGTACTTCATTTCCCGGCGCTACAGCCTCGACGAACTGCTGGCCATGCCGCCCTTGCAGCCACCATTCGAGAACCCGCACGTCAACTTCATGGTCGCGGTGGAAATCAACATTGCTGCGGGCTTTTCGTGGTGGCCCTACATCGGCAACCTGTCGCGCCTGTGCAGCAACCAGCGTACGGCCTTCTGGCCCAACCTGGTGGGCATCTTCGGCGCCGCTTCACTGGGTGAGTCGGTCAGCCTGTTCGCGGCCACCACCCTGGGCAGCAGCGACCCCACGGCGTGGATGCGCCTGGCCGGTGGCATGGGCTTCGGTATCATCGCCTTGAGTTTCCTGGCGCTGGCCAACCTGACCGGCATGGTCAACATCCTCTACACCGCAGTGATCGGCTTGCGCCAGCTGGCAGGCGAACGCCTGCGCAGTGTGGGTTGGGGGGTGTTGATCGCGCTGTTCTGCATCATCCCGGTGGTGATCGTGGTGTTGCTGCCGGGTATTTACGATGGGTTCTTCATCTTCCTGGTGTGGACCTCTGCCCTCAACAGCGCCCTGGCCGGTATCGGCATCGCCGATTACTTCTTCCTGCGCAAGCAGCGCCTGAACCTGCGGCATATCTACGCCGAACAGAGCGTGTCGCCCTTGCGCTACTGCAAAGGCTTCAACCCCATCGCACTGGTGGCGCTGGTGGCGGGCTTTGCGGTCTACGTGGTGGTATTCAACCCGCAAACCCTGGCCCATACCGACTTCTTCACCTTCGCCACGGCCTCGCTACCGTCCTGCCTGCTGGCCGGGCTGGTGCACTACGGCCTGACCCGACTGCTGGCAGCGCGCCTGGGTTGGGGCGGCTACCCAAAGCGTAATGCACGCAATATCGAGGCCGTAGGCCTTCGCGCACAGGACTAGAACAATGACCAAGCGATACGACTACATCATCATCGGTGCGGGCTCGGCCGGCTGCGTGTTGGCCAACCGCCTCAGCGAAGACGCCGGTACTTCGGTACTGGTACTGGAGTTCGGCGGCAGCGACCGCAGCGTGCTGATCCAGATGCCCAGTGCGTTCTCCTTGCCGATGAACACCAAAAAGTACAACTGGCACTACGAGACCGTGGCCGAGCCGCACCTCGACAACCGGCGCCTGCACTGCCCACGGGGCAAGGTGCTGGGCGGTTCGTCGTCGATCAATGGCCTGGTGTACATCCGTGGCCATGCCTGTGACTTCGATGAGTGGGAAAGCCTGGGCGCGAAAAACTGGAGCTACCGCAATTGCCTGCCGTATTTCAAACGGGCCGAGCAATACAAATTCGGTGGTGACGACTACCGGGGCGGGGCGGGGCCGCTGTCGACCAACAACGGCAACAACATGCAAAACCCGCTGTACGGCGCCTGGGTCGAAGCAGGTGCCGAGGCCGGCTACATCAAGACCGACGACTGCAACGGCTACATGCAGGAAGGCTTTGGTGCCATGCACATGACGGTGAAGGATGGCGTGCGCTGGTCCACCGCCAATGCCTACCTGCGCCCGGCCATGAGCCGGCCGAACCTGACCGTGATCACCCATGCGATGACCCGGCGCATCTTGCTGGAGGGCAAGCGGGCGGTGGGCGTGGAGTACGACCAGGGCGGGCAGACGCACAAAGTCATGTGCAACCGCGAGGTGCTGGTGGCGTCTGGCCCGATCGGTTCGCCGCACTTGCTGCAGCGCTCCGGCATCGGCCCGGCTGCGGTGCTGAAAAGCGCCGGTATCGAGGTGCGCCACGACTTGCCTGGGGTGGGCGAGAACCTGCAGGACCACTCGGAAATCTACATCCAGTATGCGTGCAAGGAGCCGGTAACCCTCAACGGCAAGATGAACCTGCTGGGCAAGGCCCTGATCGGCTTGCGCTGGTTGCTGTTCAAGGACGGCCTGGGGGCCAGCAACCACTTCGAGGCGGGCGGTTTCATCCGTTCGTCCAAGGGCCTGCGCTGGCCGGACATCCAGTTTCACTTCCTGCCGGCGGCCATGCGCTACGACGGCGACAAGCCGTTCAAGGGGCATGGTTTCATGGTACTGACCGGGCCCAACAAGCCCAAGAGCCGGGGCCATGTGCGGGCGTTGTCGGCCGACCCGTACCAGCACCCGCAAATCCGCTTCAACTACCTGGCGAGCGAAGAGGACCGCGAGGGCTTCCGCCGCTGCGTGCGGCTGACCCGCGAGATCATCGCCCAGCCGGCCATGGACCGCTACCGCGGCGAAGAGCTGGCGCCGGGGCCGCAGGTGCAGACTGACGAAGAAATCGACGCCTTCGTGCGCGCCAACATGGAAAGCACCATGCACCCGTGCGGCTCGTGCCGCATGGGCGAGGATGACATGGCGGTGGTGGACTCTGCGTTGCGTGTACACGGCTTGCAGGGGCTGCGGGTCATTGACTCCTCGGTGTTCCCGAGCGAGCCCAATGGCAACCTCAACGCCCCGACCATCATGCTGGCCGAGCGCGCCGCCGACCTGGTGCGCGGGCGGCAGCCGCTGGCACCGGCTGATGTGCCGGTTGGGCTGGTGGGGGGCTGGGAAGAAGAGCAGCGTAGCCGCAAGCCGGTGCGCGAGATGCCTGTCCGTTAAACTACCGGTTGACGCGCTCCTACCCCGACCGCGTCAACTTGGCGGACTGAATGCGCTCCATTGGAATGATTTCGATACATGGCGTGCAAGTACAGCGCTGGCGATGCCTCGGGCAGCTCAAGGGCCTGATTGACACAAATAGATGGAGTGACTTCTTTACAGCCGGTACAGCCTCTTTTCGTTAGAACCCCTCTAACTAGCAGTATTTGCGCTTGGCACAGACCTTGCTCCCGACCTTGCACTCGCTCGGCACTGAACGTTGTTCATCCGGCCCCGAGGGTTGAACTTGTGACGTTATAAAAACAATTAAACTAGCAAGGTACATAACAATGAATAACTTGCCGCACGGTCACTGCCCGCCTGAAGGTGACGCACACGAACTCAAACGCAACCTGTCCAACCGCCATATCCAGCTGATCGCCATCGGCGGTGCCATCGGCACCGGCCTGTTCATGGGCTCTGGCAAGACCATCAGCCTGGCCGGGCCTTCCATCATCTTTGTCTACATGATCATCGGCTTCATGCTGTTCTTCGTCATGCGCGCAATGGGCGAGCTGTTGCTGTCCAACTTGCACTACAAATCGTTCATCGACTTTGCTGCCGACCTGCTAGGGCCGTGGGCGGGGTTCTTTACCGGCTGGACCTACTGGTTCTGCTGGATTGTCACCGGCATTGCCGATGTGATTGCCATTTCTGCCTATACACAATTCTGGTTCCCGGACATGCCATTGTGGATACCGGCGCTGACCTGCGTGGGGCTGTTGCTGACGCTGAACCTGATGACGGTCAAGATGTTCGGGGAAATGGAGTTCTGGTTCGCCATGATCAAGATCGTGGCCATTTGCGCGCTGGTCTGCACCGGCTTCTACATGGTGGCGGCGGCCTATCAGTCGCCGGCCGGGTATGCCGCAGCGCTGGCCAACCTGTGGAACGACGGCGGGATGTTCCCCCACGGCGCCATGGGCTTTTTTGCGGGCTTTCAGATTGCGGTGTTTGCCTTCGTCGGCATCGAGCTGGTGGGCACCACTGCGGCCGAAACCAAGAACCCGGAGCGCAACCTGCCGCGGGCGATCAACTCGATTCCGGTGCGCATCATCGTATTCTATGTGCTGGCGCTGATCGCCATCATGGCCGTTACCCCGTGGCGTGAAGTGGTGGCAAACAAGAGCCCCTTCGTCGAGTTGTTCGTGCTGGCCGGCCTGCCGGCAGCCGCAGGCATCATCAACTTCGTGGTACTGACCTCGGCCATGTCGTCGGCCAACAGCGGCGTGTTCTCTACCAGCCGCATGCTTTATGGCCTGGCGATGGACGGTGATGCGCCTGGCAAGTTCGGCGCACTGTCCCGCCGTGCCGTGCCCTCCAACGGCCTGATCTTCTCGTGTGTGTGCCTGACCGGCGGGGCGCTGGTGATCTACCTGGTGCCGAACATGCTCGATGCCTTCACGCTGATTACCACGGTATCGGCACTGCTGTTCATGTTTGTCTGGTCGATCATCCTGCTGTCGTACCTGGCGTACCGCAAGCAGCGCGACCCGTTGCACCAGGCGTCGAAGTACAAGATGCCGGGCGGCACCGTGATGTGCCGGGTATGCCTGGCGTTCTTCGCCTTCATCCTGGCATTGCTGGCCCTGGAGGCCGACACCCGCATGGCGTTGTACCTGGTGCCGGTGTGGTTTGCCGTGCTGGGCCTGGCGTACCGGTCCATCCGCCAGAAAAAACAGGCGACAGCGCAGTTGTCGTTTGACGCTGATTGACCGGCACATTCATGTGTTGCCCAAGGGGACGGCGCGCTGCGCTGGCCCCTTGTTGTCTTTTTGCCAAACAGGGATTTTGGCTGAGGAGCTTAGATGAGAATCCACGTCAACTTTGTCGACCGTGTCGGCATCACCCAGGAAATCCTGTCGCTGCTCGGGGCGCGCAACCTCAACCTGGACGCGGTGGAAATGATTCCGCCCAACGTCTACATCGATGCCCCGACGCTGTCCCCGGTCGTGCTGGATGAACTGTATGCCGCCTTGTTGGGGGTGGACGGTGTGCAGGAGGTGTCGCTGGTCGACTTCCTGCCCGGCCACCGCCGGCGCTTGCAGCTGGAGGCCTTGCTGGCCGCCATGAGCGACCCGGTGCTGGCAGTGGACCCCACTGGCCATGTGCTGCTGGCCAACCCGACGCTGGTCAGCCTGGTGGGCCACGAGCCGGCGGGTGAGCCTTTGAGCAAGCTGTTTGCCGAACCGAACCTGGCGCAGAACCTGATCGACAAGGGTTTTCGCCTGCCCATGTGCGAGGTGAGCTTTCAGGGCCAGTCCCTGCTGCTGGAGGCCACGCCCATCAGCGGCGGCGCCGAAGGCCTGGTGGGCGGCTTGCTGACCCTGTACCCACCCAGCCGCATCGGCGAGCGCCTGGCCTCGCTGCTGCATGACAACGGTGAAGGGCTTGGGGCGTTGCTGGGGGAATCGGCCGCGCTGCAGGCGCTCAAGGCGCGCTTGCACAAAGTGGCGAGCCTGGAGGCGCCGTTGCTGATCCAGGGCGAGACCGGTACAGGCAAGGAGCTGGTGGCCCGTGCCTGCCATGCGCTCAGTGCCCGGCGCGATACGTCATTCCTGGCGCTGAACTGCGCAGCGCTGCCCGAAAGCCTGGCCGAAAGCGAGCTGTTCGGCTACGCCGCCGGCGCCTTTACCGGCGCCCAGCGCGGTGGCAAGCCGGGCCTGTTGGAGCTGGCCGATGGCGGAACGGTGTTTCTCGATGAAGTGGGCGAGATGTCGCCCTACCTGCAGGCCAAGCTGCTGCGCTTTCTCAACGACGGCAGTTTTCGCCGGGTGGGGGGTGGCAATGAGGTGCGGGTGAATGTGCGGGTGGTCTGTGCCACCCACCGTAACCTGGAAAACATGGTGATGGAGGGCAGTTTTCGCGAAGACCTGTACTACCGGCTGAACGTGCTCAACCTGAAGGTGCCGCCCCTGCGCGAGCGGGGCAAGGACATTCTGCTGCTGGCCGAACATTTCCTGCGCCAGGCCTGTGCGCAGATACAGCGCTCACCCTGCCGCCTGGCGCTGGCCACCCATCCGCTGCTGCTGGGCAATCGCTGGTCAGGCAATGTGCGCCAGTTGCAGAACGTGATTTTCCGCGCAGCAGCCATCAGTGAAGGCGAGCTGATCGACTGCGACGACCTGGAACTGGCCGGCACCGCATTGAGCAGTCAGCAGGCCGAGGGGGCGGAAATCGTCAGCCTGGAGGCGGCCGTGCAGGCCTTTGAAAAGGCCTTGCTGGAGAACTTGTACGAGAGCTACCCCTCGACCCGGCAACTGGCCGTGCGGCTGCAGACTTCCCACACGGCCATCGGTCAGCGCCTGCGCAAGTACGGCATCGCCAGCCGGGCCTCGTAGCTGACCCGGTTCGAATGCGCTCCACTGGAGTGATTGCGCTCCGTTTTGCTGTGGCGCCCGCATCCAGTGGCTGGCCCCACAATAGGTGATTGCCGGGCGCTGGCGGTGGAGCGAATACGCTCCGGCGCAGGTACTTCGAAACCTTCTGCTGAATGTTCTAACATACTGATAAATATAGAAAATATTGAGTTGGCATCGCCCTTGCTCTTGTATCTGGCAGTCCCGCACAGGGACCCACCCGATAACAAGAGAGGAACGTCCATGAGCACTCTGCGTTTTACGCCCGAACACGAATGGCTGCGTCTGGAAGCGACCGGCGAGCTGACCGTCGGCATCACCAGCTATGCCCAGCAGGCCCTGGGTGACGTGGTGTTCGTGCAACTGCCGGAGCCTGGTGAGTACGGGGAAGGCAAGGAAGTCGCGGTGCTCGAGTCGGTAAAGGCCGCCAGCAACATCACCATGCCGGTGAAAGGCACGGTGGTGGCAGTCAACCAGGCACTGGCCGACGACCCTGAGCTGATCAACGCCTCGCCGATGCAGGACGGCTGGTTCTTCCGTATCCAGGCCAGCAACCCTGCTGACCTCGATAGCCTGATGGACCAGGACGGCTACGACCGCTTCCTGGCCGACAACGCCTGAACCGGGGTGGCCGCCATGAACAACCCGTGTATCCCGCTGGGCACGCTTGATGAATTTGTCGCCCGTCACATTGGCCCGCGCGAAGGCGACATCGAGGCCATGCTGGCGCTGACCGGCCATGATTCGCTCGACGCGCTGGTCGACAGCGTCATCCCCGCCAGTATAAAAGGCAGCAGTGTGCTCACGCTGACCCCGGGGCAGGGCGAGGCAGAGGCGCTGGCCGCACTCAAGGCGATTGCCGCGAACAACCAGCTGTATCGCAACCACATCGGCCAGGGCTATTACCCTTGCCATACCCCGGCCCCGATCCTGCGCAACCTGCTGGAGAACCCGGCCTGGTACACCGCGTACACCCCGTACCAGCCGGAAATTTCCCAAGGCCGCCTGGAAGCACTGCTGAACTTCCAGACCCTGGTCAGCGACCTGACCGGTATGCAAATCGCCAACGCCTCGTTGCTCGATGAAGCCACCGCTGCCGCCGAGGCCATGGCCTTCTGCAAGCGCCTGGCGAAGAACAAAGCCCCGGCGTTCTTCGCTTCTCGCCATTGCCACCCGCAAACCCTCGATGTGTTGCTTACCCGTGCGCGGCCACTGGGTATCGAGGTGGTCATCGATGATGAGGCGGCGCTGGAGGGCCAGCCCCTGGACGGCTATTTCGGCCTGCTGTTGCAGTACCCGGCCAGTACCGGTGCAATTGTCGATCACCGCGCCTTGGTGCAACGCGCCCATGCAGCGGGCGCGCTGGTTTCGGTATCCGCAGACCTGCTGGCCCTGACTTTGCTGGCGCCCCCGGGGGAGTGGGGCGCAGATGTGGTCATCGGCAGCGCCCAGCGCTTGGGTGTGCCACTGGGTTTCGGCGGCCCGCATGCGGCGTATTTTGCCACCCGCGATGTGTTCAAGCGCGACATGCCCGGCCGCCTGGTCGGGGTGTCCATCGACCGCTTCGGCAAACCGGCACTGCGCCTGGCCATGCAGACGCGCGAGCAACATATCCGCCGCGAGAAAGCCACCAGCAACATCTGCACCGCACAAGTGCTGCTGGCCAACATCGCCAGCATGTATGCGGTTTACCACGGCCCCCAAGGCCTGGCACAGATCGCCCGGCGGGTGCATCGCCTGACGGCGATCCTTGTGCAGGGGTTGCGCCAGCTTGGGCATCATGTCGAACAGGCGCACTTCTTCGACACCGTCAGCGTGGTAACCGCCAGGCCGTTGGCCGATGTGCTGGCGGCGGCCAACGCTGCCCGGCTGAACCTGCGCCTGATCGACGACGTACGGGTTGGCGTCGCGCTGGATGAAACCTGCGAGCAGGACAGCGTCGAGGCCCTGTGGCAGGTGTTCGCGGGCGCCGGGCAGGCGCTTCCGGACTTCGCCGCTTTGGCTGCCGACGGTGCCGATTGCCTGCCGTCGGTGCTGCTGCGTGACACGCATTACCTGCAGCACCCGGTGTTCAACCGTTACCACTCTGAAACCGAGCTGATGCGCTACCTGCGTCGCCTGGGCGACAAGGACCTGGCCCTGGACCGCAGCATGATCGCCCTGGGCTCGTGCACCATGAAGCTCAACGCCGCCAGCGAGATGATCCCGATCACCTGGCCCGAGTTCGGCGCCCTGCACCCGTTCGCCCCGGCCAGCCAATCGCTGGGCTACCGCCAACTGACCGATGAGCTGGAGGCCATGCTGTGTGCGGCCACCGGGTATGACGCCATGTCGTTGCAGCCCAACGCCGGGTCCCAGGGCGAGTACGCCGGCCTGCTGGCCATACGCGCCTACCACGCCAGCCGTGGCGAGGCCGGGCGTGATGTGTGCCTGATCCCGTCGTCGGCCCATGGCACCAACCCGGCCACGGCGCAGATGGCCGGCATGCAGGTGGTGGTGGTCAACTGCGATGAGCGCGGCAATGTCGATGTGGCCGACCTGCAGCACAAGGCCGAGCATCACAAGGCCAAGCTGGCGGCCCTGATGATTACCTACCCTTCGACCCACGGGGTGTTCGAAGACGGCATCACGCGAATCTGCGACATCATTCATGCGTGTGGCGGCCAGGTGTACCTGGACGGCGCCAACATGAACGCCATGGTCGGGTTGTGTGCGCCCGGCAAGTTCGGTGGCGATGTGTCGCACCTGAACCTGCACAAGACCTTCTGCATTCCCCACGGCGGAGGTGGCCCCGGGGTCGGCCCGATCGGCGTCAAGGCGCACCTGGCGCCGTTTCTGCCGGGGCACGGCCACCTGCCCAAGCAGCAGGGTGCGGTCAGTGCGGCGCCATATGGCAGTGCCAGTATCTTGCCGATCACCTGGATGTACATCCGCATGATGGGCGGGGCAGGGCTCAAGCGTGCCTCGCAGCTGGCGATCCTCAGTGCCAACTACATTGCCCGGCGCCTGGAAGAGCACTACCCGGTGCTGTACACCGGCGAGAACGGCCTGGTGGCCCACGAGTGCATTCTTGACCTGCGCCCGCTCAAGGACAGCAGCGGCATTGGCGTCGAGGATGTGGCCAAACGGCTCATCGACTTTGGCTTCCATGCCCCGACCATGTCCTTTCCGGTGGCCGGCACGCTGATGGTCGAGCCGACCGAGAGCGAGTCCAAGGAGGAACTGGACCGCTTCTGCGCCGCGATGATCTGCATCCGCGAAGAAATTCGCGCGGTGGAAAACGGCACCCTGGACGCGCTCGACAACCCGTTGAAGAACGCCCCGCACACTGCCAGCGAACTGGTCGGTGAATGGGCCCACAGCTATAGCCGGGAATTGGCGGTGTACCCGCTTGCCGACTTGCACGAGAGCAAGTACTGGCCGCCGGTGGGGCGCGTGGACAACGTTTACGGCGACCGCAACCTGGCCTGTGCCTGCCCGCCGCTGTCGAGCTATCAAAACGCCTGACCCTGCTGGCCCGGAGCCGCTCCGGGCCATATTTGCCGACCAGACAATCAAGGAATCACACCCATGTTCCATAAAAGCCTGACCCTGTCCGATTTCGACCCTGCGCTGTCCGAGGCCATCCGCCGCGAAGTGCAACGCCAGGAAGACCACATCGAGCTGATCGCTTCGGAAAACTACACCAGCCCGCAGGTGATGCAGGCCCAAGGTACCGAACTGACCAACAAGTACGCCGAAGGCTACCCCGGCAAGCGTTATTACGGTGGCTGCGAGCATGTCGACGTGGTCGAGCAGTTGGCCATCGACCGTGCAAAACAACTGTTCGGCGCGGGTTATGCCAACGTCCAGCCGCATTCTGGCTCCCAGGCCAACGCTGCGGTCTACCTGGCCTTGCTGCAAGCCGGCGACACCCTGTTGGGCATGAGCCTGGCGCATGGCGGCCACCTGACCCACGGTGCCAAGGTGTCGTCATCGGGCAAGCTGTACAACGCCGTGCAATATGGCATCGACGCCAACGGCCTGATCGACTACGACGAAGTCGAGCGGCTGGCCGTCGAGCACCAGCCGAAGATGATCGTGGCGGGCTTCTCGGCCTATTCGAAAACCCTCGACTTCCCGCGTTTTCGGCAGATCGCCGACAAGGTCGGGGCCTACCTGTTCGTCGACATGGCCCACGTCGCCGGGCTGGTAGCGGCGGGGTTGTACCCCAACCCGCTGCCGTATGCCGATGTGGTCACCACCACCACCCACAAAACCCTGCGCGGGCCACGTGGTGGCCTGATTCTGGCCAAGGCGGACCCGGAGCTTGAGAAAAAGCTCAATTCGGCGGTGTTCCCGGGCGGGCAGGGCGGGCCGCTGATGCATGTGATCGCGGCCAAGGCGGTGTGTTTCAAGGAAGCTTTGGAGCCTGGCTTCAGGGACTACCAGCGCCAGGTCATCAGCAACGCCCAGGCCATGGCACAGGTGTTCATGCAGCGGGGCTTCGACGTGGTTTCAGGCGGCACCGACAACCACCTGTTCCTGGTCAGCCTGATCCGCCAGGGCATTACCGGCAAGGACGCCGATGCTGCGCTGGGGCGTGCGCACATCACGGTGAACAAGAACGCCGTGCCCAACGACCCGCAGTCGCCGTTCGTGACCTCGGGCCTGCGCATCGGCACCCCGGCGGTGACGACCCGTGGCTTCAAGGAAGCGCAGTGCCGAGCCCTGGCGAGCTGGATCTGCGACATTCTCGACCACCTCGGTGATGCTGACGTCGAGGCCCATGTGGCGGGCCAGGTCTCTGAGTTGTGCAAGATGTTCCCGGTATATCCAGCCTAGCAAATGGGGCCGCTCTGCGGCCCTTCGCGGGCTTGCCCGCTCCCACAGGTGCGGCGCTGGACTCAGGTATTGCGCAACTCCTGTGGGAGCGGGCAAGCCCGCGAAGGGCTGCAAAGCAGCCCCTGTGATGCTGTCGGTCAATATCAGCGCAGAGCCAGGAGCCAGCCATGTCAACCGAACAACTGCAACACACACCACCGCGCCCGCAGCCTTTGCAGGCCGGGGTAAAACTGCGCGGCGCCGAAAAGGTGGCGCGTATCCCGGTGAAAATCCTGCCCACCGAGGATGTGCCACGCAAGCCCGACTGGATCCGCGTGGCCATTCCTACCACGCCCGAGGTAGCGCGGGTCAAGGCCCTGCTGCGCAAGCACAAGCTGCACAGCGTGTGCGAGGAAGCCGCCTGCCCGAACCTGGGCGAGTGCTTCTCTGGCGGCACGGCGACATTCATGATCATGGGCGACATCTGCACCCGGCGGTGCCCGTTCTGCGACGTCGGCCATGGTCGACCCAAGCCGCTGGACGTCGACGAGCCGAAGAACCTGGCCATCGCCATCGCCGACCTGGGCCTGAAGTACGTGGTGATCACCTCGGTGGACCGTGACGACCTGCGCGATGGCGGCGCCGGGCATTTTGCCGATTGCCTGCGCGAGATCCGCAGGCTGTCGCCGGGTATTCAGCTGGAAACCCTGGTGCCCGATTACCGCGGGCGCATGGAGGTGGCCCTGGCCATCACCGGCCAGGAACCGCCAGACGTGTTCAACCACAACCTCGAAACCGTGCCGCGCCTGTACAAGGCGGCCCGGCCGGGCTCGGATTTCGAGTGGTCGCTGGACCTGCTGGAGCGCTTCAAGCAACAGGTACCAAGGGTGCCGACCAAGTCCGGGCTGATGCTAGGCCTGGGCGAAACCGATGAAGAAGTGATCGAAGTGATGCAGCGCATGCGCGAGCATCAGGTCGACATGCTGACGTTGGGGCAGTACTTGCAGCCTTCACGCAGCCACCTGCCGGTGCAGCGCTTCGTGCACCCGGACACCTTTGCCTGGTTTGCCGAGCAGGGCTTGGCAATGGGGTTCAGAAACGTGGCATCCGGGCCATTGGTGCGTTCGTCCTACCAGGCTGACCAGCAAGTGCAGTTAGCGGAACGCGCCGTTGCCGGTTGAGCGTTGCGCCCTGATCGCACTTTAAAAAAGGGAGGGAATTAAAAGTTGGCATGGAAATCTCATGTACAGCGCTTGGCATACGATTTTCGTAACCTTGCGCTCACCTCCATGGACAAAAACAAAAGGGGGCTTACATGAGTTGTCTGATTTGCGCGGGACAGGCGCAATCCGTCGAGTGCACCCAGGGATGGGAAGAGCGGCATTGTTCCCAGTGTGGATGTTACCGAATGTCACAAGCGCTCATCCTGGTGATGATGGAAGAGGGGCAGATTTTCGATACGGCGCGCATGCGGGAATGGCTGGCGGCTCGGCGTGTGCTGGTGCCCGTTCCTTCCATCGACCATACCCAGGCGATATTGGCGCGTTGAACGGACGTTGCGGCGGGCATGGTGTACCTGGCCTGGTGGACTGCGGCATCATAGCGTGCCCGGCCATCAACGCACCCAGGAGACCACGATGATCAACACTGGCGATCTACTGCCCGACGTTACGCTGTACGAGTACAACAATGACGAAGGCGCCTGCGCGATCGGCCCGAATGCCTTTTCCGTTCACGAGCACTGCAAGCAGAAAAAAGTGGTTGTTTTCGGTTTGCCCGGCGCGTTCACGCCTACCTGCTCCGAACGCCACGTCCCGGGTTATGTCGCTGAGGCACAAGCGTTGTTCGCCGCGGGAGTTGACGAGATTCTCTGCGTGTCCGTGAACGATGCCTTTGTCATGAATGCCTGGGGCAACAGCCTGCAGGTGGGCGAAGCGGTGAGGATGATCGGCGATGGCAACGGCGAGTTCAGCGACGCACTGGGCCTGATCCAGGACCTGTCGGCGCGTGGGTTGGGGCGCCGTTCGCTGCGTTACGCCATGGTGGTCGACAACCTGGTTGTCAAACACATTGCTGTCGAAGCGCCCGGCAAGTTCGAGGTCAGTGATGCGGCGAGCGTGCTGGCCACGTTGCGTCACGTGTAGCCGCCAGGCCTTTCAGTCAGGGCCTGTCAGGGTCGCCAAAGCCTATTTCAAACCGACCCGATAACAACAAGGGAAAAGACGGTTGAAACTGCATCAACTCAAGGCGCTGGTCGCCATCCACAACGCAGGCAGCATCCTTGAAGCTTCCAAGCTCATGCACATTACCCAGCCTGCGCTGAGCCGTTCGATCAAGGACCTGGAACGGGAAGTCGGCTTCAGCCTGTTGCAGCGGTCGCACAAAGGCATGGCCCTTACCGAGGAAGGCAAGCGCGTCATCCGCCACGCCAACCTCGTGGTGGAGAGCATCCGTCGCCTGCAGATCGAAGCCGCGAGCATTCAGGATGCCGCGCTGGGCGCGGTGTCGATCGGGGTGACATCGCTGACGGCGATGCTCGATGGTGTCGATGAGAGCATCCTGGCATTCCGGCGCAAGTACCCGCGGGTGAAGATCACCATCACCGACTTGCGCCCCAGCCAGATCCTGCAACGCCTGCGCGACGGCAGCCTGGACTTTGCCATTACCTCGCAGCAACCGCTGAGCCGGCTGAGCCTGGACTGGGAGGCGCTGGGCAGTATCAAGGGCAGGGTGATTTGCCACGCGTCCAACGCACAAAAGTTTTCCAAGTCGCTGCGCACCTTGCAGTACGGCCACTGGATCAGCCTGGACGAATTGTCGGACCAGGCTTCGCAGTTCCACCAGCTGTTCGAGGTCAACGGCCTTCAGGTGCCGCAGAACACCATTGAATGCACCTCGGTGATGATGGCGCTCAAGCTGCTGAAAAACACCGAATCGTTGATGACCATCAGTGAGCTGGCGGTGGACCAGGGCTTCACTCTGGGCGTGCATGGCGAGTACGTGGCCATGGCGGTGCAGGAGCTTATTCCGGACTACCCCATCAACCTGGTCTGTATCGACCGCCACAGCCTAACGGCGCCTGCCCAGGAGCTGTTCCACAGCTTGCGCGGGCAGGTGCTCAGGCAAACCCGCCCAGTGGCGTCAGAAGTGGTAGTACATGCCTAGCGAGACATTGCCAGGGTTGTCGCCAACCTGGTCCACCGGGGTGCCGGCATAGGTGACTGACGACGCACGCTGGTTGGCAATCAGGCCGAGCCGTCCGTAGACGGCCCAGCGTGGGTTGATGAAATGGTCATAGCCGATCATCACCCCTGCTGCGTCCTTGTCGCGGGCGGTGACCTTGCGTTGCATCACGGCCAGGCGCAGCACATCCCGCTCGCCGACTGGCGCCATCACCCCCAAGGTGTATAGCGTGGTACTGGGCGTGCCGGCCTGGTCTACGTCCTGGCGTTGCCAGGTCAGGCTGGTGGCCAGTGGGCCGAAATCGTAGAACGCCGACAGGCTCTTGTAGTAGTTGGCGGTCTGGCGTGAGCTGCCCGCGTCGTCCCAGGGGTCGCTGTAATACAGGTTGTAGGAGGCCAGCAGCATCACCCGACTGTTGCGGTATTGCAACCTGGCGCCGCCGCCACGCACGGTGCGCCCCTGGCTGGCGGCATCGTCGAAGCCGAAGCTTAGCGCGGTGCCGATGCTGAAGCCGTTCAGGTTCGGGCTGGTGTAGGCCAGGGTGTGCTTGGGGCGCAGGTCCAGGTAAAAAGCGCCCTTGCCGGCGGCCGGCAGGGCCAGGTAGGTGTAGGGTGAGCCGTAGGTGGCCAGGAACGGGTCAGCGTAGGTGGGCGTGCCCATGCTGTAGGTCTTGCCGAACTCAAGCTTGCCCACGGTGCGCGAGCGCAGGGCGACGGTTGCCAAGCGCAGGGTACCAATGGTGTCCCAGGTGCCTTCCAGGGCTTTGCCATTCACGTTGAAACCTTCCTCGACGTCCAGCTCCAGCACGGTGTCGGGGTTCAGCCCCTTGCGGGCATATAGCCCGACCTTGTTGGTCCAGGCGCCGCCGCCGGCCAGGCGAAAGCCCGAGTGGTGCTGCGAGTCGTGATAGCTGGCGAATGCATCCACGGTGCCGTAGACCTTGAGGTTGTCATCGAAACCGTTATCCACCCCGTAATAACCAAAGCCCGGCGCAATCCGGCCGAGCGTCGGAAAGCCCTCGGCCTGTGCCTGCGCGGCAAGGCACGCCCCTTGGATCATCAGCAGCAACGACGTAGTGCGAGTGTTCATTCACGACTCCAGGCCAGCACAGTGATGTGGTGGCTGTAGCGTCGGTGAACAGCGCGTTGCAGCGTGATTGCTTATTCGGCCATGTCATGCCGTTTGGTTAATCAAGGCCCTGCGGGGCGTTACGGGTGGCGAGAAGGTCTGCGCTAGACAGGCTTCGAACACGCGCGAGGCCGCGCTTGCTGCCGGGTTGAGTGAGCACTAAAGGGGCAGCGCGCAGAGGCAAGGCAATCTGTGCGCCAGTTCAGGGCAAATTGGCCAGCGAGCGGTCCGGTCAATTAACCAATGGTTAGCCACATGCCTAAACTGCAAGTGTGTTGGGTGCCCGATTGGCCGATATTCGCTGCATGCCGCGAATTGCCATCGGAGATAACAATGACTACACCGCTACCCGCACCGACCCTCATGCAGACGGGCGCGCATTCAGCCGCGCAGGCATCTTCCTCACGTAAAACCTTGATTGCCTGCTCGCTGGGCAATGCACTGGAAATGTACGACTTCACGATCTACAGCTTTTTCGCTGTGCTGATCGGCAAGCATTTCTTCCCCGCCGAGTCGGCGATGGCTTCGTTGCTGATGTCGCTGGCCACCTTCGGTGTCGGTTTCCTGATGCGCCCGGTGGGGGCGATGGTGATCGGTCGCTATGCCGACCGGCGCGGGCGCAAGGCGGCATTGAGCCTGACCATCGGGCTGATGACCCTGGGTACTGCGCTGATCGCGTTTGCGCCCACCTATTCGCAGATCGGCATTTTCGCCACGGTGCTGCTGGTGGCTGGCCGGCTTATCCAAGGCATGTCGGCAGGCGGGGAGGTGGGTACCGCGTCGGTGTTCCTGATGGAGTCCAGTGCGGTTGGCAAACGTTGCCAGAACGTCAGTTGGCAGGCCGCTAGCCAGGGATACGCTGCATTGCTGGGGGCCGGCTTTGGCTTTGCCCTCAGCCAGTTGCTCGAGCCTGCCGCCCTGGAAAGCTGGGGATGGCGGATCCCGTTCATTTTCGGCCTGCTGATCGGCCCGGTCGGTTGGTACATTCGCACGCGTTTGCCAGAAACCCATGCGGCCGCCCCGGCGCACAAGGCCGAACAGGCGCTGGACGCTGAACTGCTCAAACGTATCGCCCAAGGCATCGGCCTGATGGCCAGCTCGACCATCGGCATGTACCTGTTCGTGTTCTACATGCCCACCTACCTGACCACGGCCTTGCATTACCCGCCAGGCAGCGCGATGGCAATTGCCTGTATCAGCAGCGGCTGCATGGCGGTCATCTGCCCGTTGGCCGGCAAGTTTGCTGACAAGTATCAGCTGCGCAAGCGCCTGCTGGGGTGGACGGTTGCCATGCCGGTGGTGCTGACCCTGCCGGTGTTCTACCTGCTTGGGCAGGTGCAGCACATGGGCCTGGCCATGATGTGCGTGGCGGTGCTGATACTGCCTACCTGCATCGGTGCCGGCGCGTTCTTTGCGCTGATCATGGAGGGCTTCCCGAAAGCGCGGCGCTCGTTCGGCACCTCGGTCAGCTACAGCCTGGGGGTAACGATTTTCGGCGGGTTTTCGCCGCTGGTGGCGACCTGGCTGATTGCGGCGCTCGGCACCCCGTTGGCGCCGGCGTACTTCCTGCTGGCCGGTGGTGTTGTCAGCCTGGCCTGCCTCAAATACTTCCCCGAAAACAAAGGATGCGAGTGACATGGGCACTTTGAACATGACTACTTTTGACAGCAATCAACCTCAGCCCCCGGCAGCAGGGCTGGAAGAGTTCGTTGTGATTCGCCGGCAGATTCATGCCGCACCGGAGCTTGGCGGCGACACGCCTGACACGGCGGCGCTGGTGGCCGACAAGTTGCAGGCCTGGGGTTATGAAGTGCATCGCAACGTAGGCGGGCATGGCGTGGTCGGGGTGCTGCAAGCAGGGGACAGCCCGCGCAGCATCGGCCTGCGTGCAGACATGGACGCATTGCCCATGAGTGAGAAAAACCCCTTTGAGCATGCCAGCAAGATCCCCGGTCGCATGCATGCCTGTGGCCATGACGGGCATACCGCGATCCTGTTGGCAGCCGCTGCGCAACTGGCGGCCACGCGCAGCTTCAACGGCACGTTGAACGTGATCTTTCAGCCGGACGAAGAGGGCCTGGCCGGGGCCAAGGCGATGATCGACGACGGCCTGTTCGAGCGCTTCCCGTGTGACTCGGTGTATGCGCTGCACAACATGCCCGGCATGCCGGTGGGTACCTGCGTGGTCCAGGCCGGGCCAACCATGGCGTCCTCTCAGCGCGTCAGCATTCGTATCACCGGCAAAGGCGGGCACGGGGCGATGCCGGAACTGTCGGTGGACCCGGTGATGGCGTTGAACAGCCTGATCAGCGGTATCCAGACCATCAAGTCGCGCAACCTGAGCGTCGAGGAATATGCCGTGATCAGCATCGGCATGATCCAGGCCGGTACCGTCTACAACATCATTCCTGACGAAGCCAGCATGCTGCTGAGCGTGCGCACCGACACGGCCGAGACCCAGCAGAAGATCAACAGCCGCATTGACGCCCTGGCCAGGGGGCATGCCGAAAGCTTTGGCGTGGAGATCGACGTTCAATACACCCAGCTGGCCCCCGCGTTGTGCAACAGTGACCACGAAAGCGCGTTGCTGCGTGAAAGCCTGAGGCCGTTGTTCGCCGACGGCGCGCTGCTGGACAAGATGCCGAAGAAGGTCATGGGCACCGAAGACTTTGCCTACATGTTGCAGGCACGGCCTGGGTGTTACTTCATGCTGGGGAATGGTACCGGCGAGTTTCATGGGTGCTCGGTGCATAACCCGCACTACGATTTCAATGATGCATTGGTGAAGATTGGCGCCGATTGCTGGGTGAAGTGGGTTCAGGACTACCTGCGTTGATGCCATTGCCGGGCGGGGCGCCGGCCCTCCATGCTTCCCTTTGTGATAGCAACTGGTTTGCAGGCGAGCACCATGGGAGCGCAGGGTTCAGGCTCACACAGGCTCTGTGGGAGCGGCTTTAGCCGCGAACACCGGCGAAGCCGGTGCCATTCACCGCGATGAATCCTTCGCGGGCATGCCCGCTTGTATGGTTAGACTTGAAGGGGTGGTGGGACTAAATGCCCGATTCTGACTGTTCACAGCAGTACAGACCGTGGGAGACATCGCCCCACCCCTTCCACCAAAGCGCCGATAAAGAATGCATCGTTTGCAAACGACGATAGAAGCAAGCCAGCGCCTCTTGGTGAAACCCCTTCAAGCCAAAAAACCATAACGTGAGGAGGCTCCCGTGGCAATGCAGGCTGGCAAATTGATCGTGGGTGCGGATGTCGCGAAAGCAGAGTTAGTGATTCATCACGATGATCGCGATGAGATCATCAAGGTGAAAAATACCAAACCGGAAATCAAGAAATGGCTGAAGCAACAGCCTCTCAACACGGCAATTGCTGTTGAGGCGACCAATGTTTACCACCTGGACTTGGTTGAGCTGGCCCATAGCCTGGGTTTCGAGGTCTATGTCATTGATGGATTCCAACTGAGCAACTACCGCAAAAGCGTGGGTGTACGGGTAAAAACGGACCCCACTGATGCTCGGTTGCTGTCCCGATTTTTGAGAAACGAGGGGGAAGACCTCCGCCCTTGGACTCCCCCTCCCGCCGTCTACGGCAAGCTTCAGAGCCTTCTGCGACGCCGAGCGGCCTTGGTGACTGCCCGCACGGCGATGACTCAAAGCTGGGCTAATGAAGCCCTGTTGAAAGCCGCCTTCACAACCTTTGTAAAATCGATAGACCGGCTGGATTTGTTGATCCAAAAGAAAATTAAAGAGGTGCTGCGCGAAGCTGGGCTGCACGAGCAAGTTGCTCGCTGCCAAGCGGTAGAGGGCATTGGGTTTCTCACCGCCACTGCCTTGGTAATGGCCTTTATGCGGGGCGAGTTCAAGAGCAGTGATTCGTACATTGCATTCCTGGGAATGGATCTACGAGTGATTGATTCTGGGCAGAAGAATGGACGTCGCCGCCTGACCAAGCGAGGCTGCTCAGAAATCCGTCGTCTGTTGCATAACGCGGCGATGTCAGCCAGCCGGACGGCCACTTGGAAAGGGATATACGAACAACATCGCAATGCGGGTAAAGCAACAACCCAGGCGTTGGTAATCCTGGCCAGAAAGCTTGCGCGAGTGGCATTCGCCCTGATGAAGAATCAGGACGAATATGTCTCCAAAGGTGGGAAACCGGCTTGCTGAAAACCATAGAATCTCCCACAGGTATCGCGTAGGCTTCAGGCCTACGCAGTACCTGGGCTGCCTCCCGGAAGCTGGATGCTGATCCGGCAGCCAACCCTGGCGCGGGCTACAGCAATTGAACGTCCCGCCACGCCAGGGCTCTCACAAGCAAAGGGTACAGCGAGGACGCCTTCATGAGCATCGAACGCAGCATTCCCGAACTTGAAGCCTGGTACGCCCAGTACGATGACATCAGTTACCGGCGCGAGTCACCGGATGCCTATCACCATGAACTGGTTCGCACCGCCGAGGCCCTGCGCGACGATGGCGCCATCGACTGGGACGACTGGTTGGCGCTAAAGGCGCTGGCTGATGAGGCGCATATCCGCGCGCTGGAAGACGCCGTGCAGGCCCATGTAAGCGACCCCGACGCATGAAAGCGCTGAAGATTGCCACCTTCAATATCAATGGCATCCGCAGCCGCTTGCCAGCGCTGCTGGCCTGGCTGGAACGCGAGCAGCCCGACATCGCCTGCCTGCAGGAGCTCAAGGCAGCCGATCAGCAGTTCCCTCGCGCGCAGCTGGAGGCGGCAGGCTATGGCTGCCTTTACCAAGGGCAACCGTCATGGAACGGCGTGGCCATCCTGGCACGGGGCAGCGATCCGCTGGAGGTTCGCCGCGGCTTGCCAGGCATGGAAGATGACAGCCAGAGCCGCTATCTGGAAGCGGCGGTACATGGCGTGCTGGTGGCGTGCCTGTACTTGCCGAACGGCAACCCGCAGCCAGGGCCCAAGTTCGATTACAAGCTGCGCTGGTTCGAATGCCTGATCAAGCATGCGCATAGCCTGTATGAAAGTGGCCACCCCACGCTGCTGGCCGGTGATTTCAACGTCGTGCCCACCGACATGGATATCTACAACCCGCGCTCCTGGCTGAAGGACGCTTTGCTACAGCCTGAGTCGCGCGCGTGTTACCAGCAACTGCTGGATCAGGGCTGGGTCGATGCCATACGCCATCTGTACCCGGACGAGCGGGTCTACACCTTCTGGGACTATTTCCGCAATCACTGGCAGCGCAATGCCGGGTTACGCATCGACCATCTGTTGCTAAACCCCGAGCTGGCGCCTTACCTGAAGCAGGCGGGGGTTGATGCCTGGGTGCGCAACGAGGTCAAGGCCAGCGATCATGCACCCGCCTGGATAGCGCTGGGTACACGGCGCGGTCGATCACAGACAGTGTAAAAAACGCCTGGCCCGCGCAGCGACGCGGGCTCTTTTCGGCCGTTATTTTTTGCCGGGCAGTACTGAGCTGAGCACTTGCTTGGCCGTCTGCACGATGACCCCGGCCTGGTCCGGGTCGCCCTTGAGCAAGGTGCTGGCGAACTTCTTCGCCTGCTCCAGCTTGATATGAGGTGGTAAAGGCGGCACGTCCGGGTCGGTCTTGAACTCGATCAGTACCGGCCGATCAGCGGCCAGTGCGCGTTCCCACGCCTCGGCGACGTCCTCTTCGCGCTCTACGTAGATACCTTGCAGGCCAATGGAAATGGCGAACAAATGGTAGGGCACGTCAGGAATGGACTGCGAAGCCTCGAACTTGGGGTCGCCCTCCATTACCCGTTGTTCCCAGGTGACCTGGTTGAGGTCTTCATTGTTGAACACCGCACAGATCCACTGTGGGTTGTCCCACTGCCGCCAATACTTGGCCACGGTGATCAATTCAGCCAGGTTGTTCATCTGCATTGCCCCATCACCCACCAGGGCAACCACCGCGCGTTGCGGGTGGGCGAACTTTGCCGCGATCGCATAGGGAACGGCGGCGCCCATGCAGGCCAGGCCACCGGACAGCGAGCACTGCATGCCCTGGCGGATCTGCAGGTCGCGGGCAAACCAGTTGGCACAGGAGCCAGAATCGCTGGTGATGATGGCGTGGTCGGGCAGGCGAGGGGACAGTTCATGGACCACACGTTGCGGGTTGATCGGGTCGGCCTTGACCAGCGCACGTTTGGCCACGGTCTTGTCCCACTGTGCACGCCAGGTCTCGACCTTGTCGCGCCAGCGCCGTTCGGTCTTGTGCTCGAGCAGTGGCAACAGTGCGCGCAAGGTTTCACTGGCATCGCCGACCAGGTTGACCTCCATCGGGTAGCGCAGGCTGAGCATGTCGGGCTGCAGGTCGATCTGCACGCCGCGCGCCTGGCCTTCCTTGGGCAGAAACTCGGAATAGGGGAAACCGGAGCCGATCATCAGCAACGTGTCGCATTCGCTCATCAGCTGATAGCTGGGTTCGGTGCCCAGCAGCCCGATCGACCCGGTAACCCACGGCAGGTCGTCTGGTAGAACAGCCTTGCCCAACAGCGCCTTGGCCACGCCAGCGCCCAGCGTTTCGGCGACCGCAATAACCTGATCAGTCGCCTGCAGGGCGCCGGCCCCTACCAGTATCGCCACCTTGCGCCCGGCATTGAGCACATCGGCGGCGCGCTGCAGGTCTTGATCGAACGGCACCACCCTGGGCTTGCTGTAGCCGATGCCGGAATGCACGGTACCGTGAGCCCTGGGGGGTTCGTGGTAGGGCAGGTCCTGCAGATCGTTGGGCAGGATCACGGCAGTGACGCGGCGTTCGCCGACGGCTGTACGCACTGCACGGTCGAGCAGGTGGCGCACCTGTTCCGGCGTCGAGGCTTGTTGCACGAACGCACCGGCGACGTCCTTGAACATGGACACCAGGTCGAGTTCCTGCTGGTAGTGCCCGCCCAGTGCCGCACGGGCCTGTTGGCCGACGATGGCCAGCACCGGCTGGTGGTCCATGCGCGCATCGTACAGGCCAGTAAGCAGGTGCGAAGCGCCCGGGCCGGAGGTGGCGATGCAAACGCCGAGTTCGCCGGTGAATTTGGCATGGGCGCTGGCCATGAAGGCGGCCATTTCCTCGTGGCGGGCCTGGATGAATTCGATCTTGCCGTTGGCCCGGCTCAGCGCGCCGAACACGCCGTTGATGCCGTCGCCGGGGTAACCGAAGATGCGCCGCACCCCCCATTGATACAAACGCTCGACCAGAAAGTCGCCTACCGTGCCGGTCATTGCCTGCTCCCGTTCTGTGATTGATAGGTGTCTGGACTTGGCACGCGTCGCTAAAGTTTCAACGGTATGCGCACCGGTCTGCCGACTGGAACCTTGATACAGACGGGTGTTCGCAAGTAAACCGACGAGAAAACCAGGAAGCGCACCATGAACGTTATCGACACCGCAGGTGCCCGCGTGCAGACCCTGTATTTCGAAGACGACGGCGCGATGCCGAACAGCCGTTACCCGGTATTGCTATATCGCGTACCGCTTGAACCGTCGGCAGACAATGCCAGTGCATTCGAGGCGTTGTTCAGCGCTCACCGCTGGGCGCCGTTGTGGCGTGACGGCATATTCGACTACCACCACTTCCACCCCAACGCCCATGAGGCATTGGGCATTGCCTGCGGGTGGGCCAAGGTGATGCTTGGCGGCGAAGCGGGCCAGACGGTGAGCGTGGGGATGGGTGATGTCTTGGTGCTGCCCGCAGGCACCGGCCATCGCTGCATCGAGCACAGCGAGGACTTTCTGGTGGTGGGCGCTTATCCCTGTGGGCAGGAGCACTACGAGATAAATCGGCCAGATCGAGCAGCGCACAAGCAGGCGCTGGCACGGATTGCCAAAGTACCAGGCCCGGAGCAGGACCCGGTCAGCGGCATTGGCGGTGCTTTGATGATGCTGTGGCGCTAGCGCGATGAGGCGCACAGGAAAAAGCCGGCTACGTGCGTCTTGCGCAGATGGTCAGCGCCGCCGAGCGGCGATCAGTCAAGGCAAAAACAGGCGAGGAACAGTCGCAGTGGCGCACGACGCTACGGGTTGCTACTGACGTCGGATAGTTCCAGGCTGCAGTTGATATGACGGGGTATCGGCACCACCCTGAGCTTTCCTTGACGCGCGCTTACTCTTCCTCCACCCCCTCAGGTTCATGGCGCACAGCACCAGTTGCAGCACAATCAGCGCCCAAGCCTGGGCATGCCATCCCCAGACTGACCACAGTATGTTGCTGGCGATAAAACAGCAGAAACCCACCATGCGTCGTCCGGGGCGGTGCGACCCGATGCACCAGGCTGCCACCACTGTGACCGCCATGGCAGGCCATTCCAGCAATTCGATCCAGCTGTCCATCGAAACGAGTCCCAGACATTAACCATGGCGCCTCGCCAGACCGGTCGCGCCCGGTCTGGCGAGGCGCCTTTTACTCAAGCAGCCCGCTGCTCACCCTTGAGCAGTTTTTTCTGGGCTTCCATGGCGGCCCCCAGTTCGTCCAGTTGGGCTTTACCCAGGAGCTTCTTCGCCGTGGGGAAGAGTTCCTCTTCCTCTTCCTCTATATGATGCTCGAGCAGCTCCTTCATCACCTTCACCCGACCGGCAAACTCAAGGGTGCCGGTGTCCGTATGAAGCAGATCAGGGAGCACCAGGGCGTCGACAGTCCGGTGTTCTTCCTTGGCTTCGTAATACATCTTGGCTTCCTCCTTGCCACCGGCCTGCTTGATCGCGGGGTAGAGGATGTCTTCCTCCAGGGCCGTGTGGACCTGCAGTTCCTGCTCGATCCGGTGCAGCAGATCAGCGCGCTTCTTAACGGCACGCTCGGTGGTCGAGGAGAGCTCTTCCAACAGCTTCTTGACCAGTTTGTGGTCTTGCATCAGCAGATCGATTGCATTCATGGTGTCACCTCGTTGCGGGCGAATGAATAATGGCTTCCTTGGTGTTGAGTAGCAGTACACGGCAGGGTTCAACGTTGATGATGTCTGGTAGCACAGGCTCGATCCGGCAGGCCCAATTCCCTCAGGCGCGCTCGCCTCTCAGCCAGCGTTCGTGATAATGAACCAGTCGGGTCAGCCCATAGACGGCGCCGTCGTGCATCACCTGCGAGCGCTCGCCAAAAAAACGCTGGGTGCGGGTAAACACGGCAATGGGCTCGCCGGCAAACGCCCAGGCGAAGCACAACGTGCCGGGCAGGATCCCCGATTGCGGGCTTGGCCCGGCTACGCCAGTGGTAGCGATGACCACGTTGGCGTCGCTGTCCTTCAACGCGCCCAAGGCCATCTCCCAGGCGACGGCCTCGCTGGTCAGGCCATAGCGCTCGATCGTGTCCTGGTTCACCCCTAGCAGGCGCTTCTTGGCAGTGGGTGAGTACACCACATAGCCGCTTTCCAATACCTCCCCTGTACCTGGAAAAGCCGCCAGCAAAGCCACCATGCACCCTGCGGTGCAGGACTCGGCCGTGGTGAGTATCAATTGATGATCTTTGAGGTAGCCGAGCACGGCCAGTACTGGATCGCACGCCATTTTCGAATCGACTCACGAGTTGTTGTGCGGTGGACGCACTGGCAGTGCAAATGGTTCAGGCAGAAGCACTGGGGCCCGTGCATACAGGCCCCGGCAAAGCATTCAGAGGATAGGTTTGCCCCCTGTAACGCCGTAGCGCGAACCCGAGATGTAGCTGGCTTCATCCGAACCCAGCAAGACGTAGATCGGCGCCACCTCGACCGGTTGCCCCGGTCGCCCCATCGGGTAGCCTGAACCAAAGTTTTTTACCGCCTCGTCAGGCATGGTGGCCGGGATCAGTGGTGTCCAGATCGGGCCGGGGGCCACGCTGTTCACCCGAATCCCTTGCTTGGCCAGCAACTGGGCGAGGCCTGCAGTGAAATTGGCAATCGCCCCTTTGGTGGCGGCATAGGCCAACAGGCTGGGTGACGGGTCGTCGGAGTTGACCGAGCTGGTGTTGATTATTGACCCGCCTTTGGGCATTGAGGGCAACGCGCGCTGGCAAATGCGGAAAATGGCAGTGATGTTGGTGTCGAACGTCATCACCCATTCATCGTCGTCAATGTCGGCCAGGCTTTCATGGGCCATCTGGAACGCGGCGTTGTTGACCAGGATATCGATGCGACCGAACTGTGCCACGGTCTTGTCGACAATGTCGTAGCAGTGCTGTTTGTGTGCCAGGTCACCGGGCAGCAGCAGGCACTGCCGGCCAGCGGCCTCGACCCAGCGCGCCGTTTCCTGCGCATCCTCGTGTTCATTCAAGTAGGCAATGGCAACGTCAGCGCCCTCGCGGGCATAGGCGATCGCTACGGCGCGGCCGATGCCGCTGTCGGCACCGGTAATCAGGGCGATCTTGCCTTCAAGCCGGTTGTTGCCGGTGTAGGTCTGCTCGCCACAGTCCGGATACGGCTCCATCTTGCGTTGTGAACCGGGAACGCTTTGCGGTTGGGATGGGAAGGGCGGGGTAGGGTAGTCGCTCATGGTGATATCTCCAGCAGTCGGAAACGCTCGTTACCGTTCGAGGGGGCGCGCGCAGCCGGTGTTGAAGTGGATCCTGGCTTTGTGCGACGGGCGGTTGTCACGCGCATTGCCAATGAATTTTCGTCGCGTGGACAGCTCTACCGCTCACCGGCCTTGCGCTGTCACGGGCAAGGCCAAGGTTTTCAAGGAGTATCGCAGTGCCTCGAATCATCACGCCCGCCACACCTGAACATGAGATCGATCAGCAAAATGCAAGGATGTTCGGTACGCCGAAAGAGCGGCTGGACTTCTATCGACGCGAAATTCAGTACGAGACCAGCATCCTGGCCAACCGAACCGATGCCTATCTCACTGCGCAGTCGTTTCTGGTCATCGCGTACGTCTCGGCGATGAGTAACCTGAACCAGGGCTGGGGTGAGATGTTCACCTTGATGGTGCCGGCTTTTCTCGCACTGCTCGGCGTGCTCAGTACGCTGAACGCCTGGCCAGGCATTCGCGCGGCCTTCCGGATCATCGAGCACTGGCAATTGAAGCAAAGCCATCTGCTGCGCAGCGAGCCGATGATGGGCTTGGCTTATGATGAATCGCCGCTGTTCTGCGAGGCAGAAACCTCACAGGCGGGGCACCGCAAATCGCTGCTGTTTTCCCTGCGCACGCCCTGGATTTTCCTCGGCTTCTGGATCTTGCTGGGCAGCTATTCGGTTTACATCCAGCTGGCGTGACCAGCGCCTCCTGGTCGGCACCCGGTGCGACCAGAAGACGCGCTGAAGATGATCAGACTCAGCCGGCCAGCGCCTTGAGCAGCTGCGCGTTGAAGGCGGGAATATCATCCGGCTGGCGGCTGGTGATCAGGTTGCCATCCACCACCACCTGTTCATCCACCCACGTACCGCCGGCGTTGCGAATGTCATCCTGCAAGGTCTTGTAGCTGGTCATTCGCTTGCCTTTAGCCAACCCGCACGATACCAGCAGCCACCCACCGTGGCAGATGACCGCCAGCGGCTTGCCCGCCGCATCATGGCTTTTTACCAGCTTTTGCGCGCCGGGGACCAGGCGAATCGTGTCGGAGTTCTGCACGCCGCCGGGCAGCACCAGGGCGTCGTACAGGTCAAGCTGCGCGCTGTCGAAGGTAGCGTCCACATTGAATTCGTCGGCGGGTTTGTCATGGTTCCAGCCACGTACGCTGCCTTCCTTGTCGCTCAGGATATCCACCACTGCGCCACTGTCTTCCAGCGCTTCACGCGGGCCGGTCAGTTCTACTTGCTCGAAGCCATCGGTGACCAGAAAGGCCACGCGCTTGCCGTTCAGTTGTGCACTCATCATGTGTTTCCTCTTACTGATAGGCCTTCCATAGGGGCCTGCGAACAGCGAGCAAAGTTCCTGCTCGATGCTCGGCGGCTCGTTCTGCCATGGGTTGGACCTTGGGCCCGGCGGTAACGCGCACCGGTAACTTGGCCTACAGTTAGCGTCACAGAAGATGGCGCAATGAAATTATTGATCAGCGCCACAACTATTTTCACCGGTAGATGTCATTGTCGAAGCCGGCGCAAACATTGGTGAGCCGGCCAGGCATTTTTCAGGAGCGAAGCGCACATGGCAGCACTGCAGAACAGCACGTTGGAAGCAATTGTCGGTAATCAGGCGCAGTTGCTGGCGGAGTGGATCAGCGCCCTGGAGGCCAATGGCGCGACACGCAATATTCGTGAACACGACTTGCGCCAGGAGACGCATGACTTCCTGCAGTTGGTGATTGACGGGCTGCGCAAGGAGGCCGGTACGCAGATTGGTGCGCAAGATTGGGAGGAAGCCCGGCGCTTCCTCGAAAAACTGTCTGCAAGCCGTGCCCAGGTCGGGCAGGAATCGCACCAGACGGCCTATTTCATCTTCGCCCTCAAGGGGCCGCTGTTCAGGTTGTTGCAGGCCCATTACGGAGAAAAACCAGCGCTGCTGGCCGAACAACTGTGGGAAATCTCCCAGTTGCTCGATGCGTTCGGCCTGCACACCATACGGACCTATCAGAAAAACCGCGAAGGCGTGATCAAGCGCCAGCAGGAAGAGTTGCTTGAGCTCTCCACCCCGGTGGTCAAACTCTGGGAGGGTGTACTGGCCCTGCCGTTGATCGGCACACTCGACTCGCAACGCAGCCAGACAGTGATGGAGTCGCTGCTGCAGCGCATTGTCGATACCGGCTCTGAGATTGCCATCATCGATATCACCGGTGTCCCAACTGTGGACACCCTGGTCGCGCAGCATCTGCTCAAGACCGTGACGGCCATCCGCTTGATGGGCGCCGATTGCATCATCAGCGGTGTTCGCCCGCAAATCGCCCAGACCATCGTGCACCTGGGCCTTGACCTGGGCACGTTGACCACCAAGTCCAACCTTGCTGACGCCTTGAAGCTGGCGCTTTCGCGTCTGGGTACCAGCACTGGCGAGAAGGTGTGAGGCGATGGAGCGTATTCCCATTCTGCAAATGGGCGAATTCCTGCTGGTAACCATTCAGGTCGACATGCACGACCAACTGGCGCTGCGCCTGCAGGACGATCTTACCGACCGAATCGACCAGACTTCAGCCCGCGGCGTGCTGATCGATATTTCCGCGCTGGATATGGTCGACTCGTTCATTGGCCGCATGATCGCCAGTATTTCCGGCCTTTCACGGATAATGGATGCCGAGACTGTGCTGGTCGGCATGCAACCCGCGGTGGCCATCACCCTGGTGGAACTTGGCCTGACCTTGCCCGGGGTAAGCACTGCACTGAATGTCGACCGCGGCATGCATCTGTTGCGGCAGCGGGTAGGCCACTCATGAGCATCCGCCAAAGCGGTAGCCAGCCGGTACGCCTGGAGCAGGACGTGGTACTGGCCCGTCAGCTGACCCGCAAGATTGCC
The DNA here is from genome assembly GCF_000498395.2 of Pseudomonas putida S13.1.2. Taxonomy (NCBI): domain Bacteria; kingdom Pseudomonadati; phylum Pseudomonadota; class Gammaproteobacteria; order Pseudomonadales; family Pseudomonadaceae; genus Pseudomonas; species Pseudomonas putida. The sequence goes on along the minus strand of NZ_CP010979.1, from coordinate 2,269,582 downwards.
ACTGACTGCGGCATGCGGTTGGTCGACCTTACCAAACTGGTCACGGCTGTCAGTGAGCTGGCACGGAACACCGTGGTATACGGTGGCGGCGGTGACATGGACTGGGAGGTCATCGAACAAGCCGGGCGGGTTGGCCTGCGCCTGGTGTTTCGTGATGAGGGGCCGGGCATTGCCGACGTCAAACTGGCCCTCACCGATGGCTGGACGTCAGGCGGCGGGCTTGGCCTGGGGTTGACCGGCGCTCGCCGGCTGGTAGACGAATTTGATCTGGACACCACTCCCGGGCAAGGCACCCGGGTAACGATCACCCGATGGGCGTGAACCTGGCAGCGAGTTTGACGCAGGTGCTGCGCCTTGATGAGGCCAGCCAGGTCGGGCATGCCCGGCGTGTTGTCCAGAAGCTGGCCGAGCAGCTTGGTTTCTCTGCCGCCGACGCTGGCCGTGCGGCCATTGTTGCCACCGAGCTTGCCAGCAATGTGCTCAAGCACGCCGAGCGTGGCGAATTGCATATACGCGTGCTTGCGCATGGCGCCGATCCGGGAATCGAGCTGGTGGCGGTAGACCGTGCCCAGGGGTTCGACCTGGCCAGCTGCCTGGCTGATGGCTATTCCACCGGCGGCACCCAGGGCATCGGGCTGGGGGCGGTCAGCCGCTTGGCGCAAGTGTTTGACGTGCACGCCGACGCGAAGGGTGCTGTGGTACTGGCGCGCATTTACCGGCAAGATCATACGGTCAGGGATATACGCATCGGCGTCACCCAGCATTCGCTGCACGATGACCCGGCCTGCGGTGACAGCTGGCACGTAACGCTTGCTGATCAGCGTTTCAGCGCTGTGATGATCGATGGCCTTGGCCATGGCGAGGAGGCCGAGCGTGCGGCCAAGGCGGGCATTCAGGCCTTTACCCTGGCGCCCTTCAGCGCGCCGGAGCACGTGCTTGGCGAGATGCATCATGCAATGGCCGGCACCCGTGGCGGTGCGGCTGGCATCGCCCAGTACGACGGTACCGGCGACCGCCTGTCGTTTATCGGCATCGGCAATATCGGCGCTACCCTGGTCGGCACCGAACGGCCTCGCGGCCTGGCCTCGCACCCGGGCATCGTCGGCGGGCAATACCGCAAGGGCCAGGTGTTCGACTACGCTCACGTGAAGGGAAATCTGTTGATCATGTTCAGTGACGGCCTGCAGTCCCGTTGGAATCTGCAAACCTACCCCGGGCTTGTTCACCGCCACCCGGCGGTTATAGCCGCCGTGCTGCATCGCGATTTCTGCCGTGGGCGGGATGACGTGACGGTGTTGGTCATTGACCTGGAGACCGTGCATGGCTGAACCATCATCCAACAACAGCGCCGAGCAGGCCGACCTCGTCATCCGCTTGCAGGCCGAAAACCAGGCGCTGCGCGCCGAGCTGGAGGACACCAACCAGGGGGTGCTGGCGCTGTATGCCGAGCTGGACAGCCAGGCTGAGCAACTGCGCCAGGCGTCGGACCTGAAAAGCCGCTTTCTCTCCTACATGAGCCACGAGTTCCGCACGCCCTTGGGTTCGATCCTGAGCATCACCAGCCTGCTCGCCGACGAGGTAGACGGGCCGTTGAGCAAGGAGCAGCAGTTGCAGGTGGCGTTCATCAATACCGCGACGCGTGAACTGGGCGATATGGTCGACGACCTGCTGGACCTTGCCAAGATCGAAGCCGGCCGCATCACCATATCGCCTGCCTGGTTCGATATGCTCGACCTGTTCGCGGCCTTGCGCGGCATGTTCCGCCCGATCGTCGACACCGGCGCGGTAGACCTGATCTTCGAAGAGCCGCAGGGCCTGCCGAAGATGTATACCGATGACAAGAAGCTGGCGCAGATCCTACGCAATTTCATCTCCAACGCCTTGAAGTTCACCACCCGCGGTGAAGTGCGCGTGTCAGCGCAGCTTCTGGGTAGCGACCAGGTCCGCTTTGCCGTGAGTGATACGGGGATTGGTATTGCCCCCGAGCTGCTCGGCGGCTTGTTCGAAGACTTCGCCCAAGTGGACTCGCCGCTGCAAAAACGCCTGCGTGGCACTGGGCTGGGGCTGTCGCTGTGCAAGCGTTTTGCGGCGCTGCTGGGCGGGAAGGTGGGGGTGGAAAGTACGCCTGGCAGCGGGTCGTGTTTTTTTGTCATTCTGCCGATGGCGCTGGCCCCGGAGAGCGCTGATGAACGCTGATATCCGTCTGCTGATTGTCGACGACAACGCCGCCACACGCTATGCGCTGCGCCGCCGCCTGGCACTGCATGGCTACACGGTGATGGAGGCTGGCACCGGTGGCGAGGGGCTGGCGTTGATCGGCCGCGAGCAGTTCGATGCGCTGATCCTGGACGTCAACCTGCCGGACATGAGCGGCTTCGATATCGTCCGGTTGCTGCGTGCCAGGCCCGAAACGGCCTTGCTACCCGTGATCCACGTGTCGGCGGCGTCGATCCAGACGGGTGACATCATTACCGGGCTCGATGCAGGCGCCGACGCCTACCTGGTTCACCCCGTGGACGCCGACGTGCTGGTGGCCACCCTGGGTACCCTGCTACGGGTACGTGACACTGAGCGGGCCTTGCGGGAAAGCGAGGCGAGTTTTCGGGAAATCTTCACCAATGTGTCAGCCCCGATCGCCGTGGTTGATGCAGGGCTGAAGGTGCATGAATGCAACCATGCCTTCGAGCAGTTGATCCAGGACAATCGCAACCCCGATGCGTTGCAGGAATGCTTCGCCGATGACCAGCAGACCGCCATCGCCGATTTGCGTCAGCACCTGCTTGCGGGGCAGCGCTGGCGCGGCACGTTAGGCATGCATGTGGGCGGCATGCCCCGGGATACCGAGTGGCAGCTATCGCCCTACCGGGAGCCGGGATTGTGCCTGGTGTTTGTCGAGGACGTCACCGAGCATCGCCACCGCGAGCGCTCGCATCTGGCGCGCCTGGAGGACGCAAACACCCAGTTGGCGCGGGAAACGGCCCAGCGTGAGCAGACCGAGGCGCAACTGTTGCAGCTGCAGAAGATGGATGCTCTGGGCAGCCTGACAGGCGGTATCGCCCATGACTTCAACAACCTGTTGACCGGCATCATCACCAGCCTGGAGCTGATTCGTAAACGGGTAGCAGAGAACCGTATCGAAAAGGTCCCTGCATACGCCGACGCGGCCTTGAGCTCTGCCATGAGCGCTGCCTCGCTGACTCATCGGCTGCTCGCCTTCGCACGGCAGCAACCCCTGGACACGCGGCCGGTGGACATCAACGAGCGGGTTCGCTCGCTGGAGGAACTGATCAATCGCACCATTGGTGAGCGAATCGTGCTGCAACTGGAGCTGTCACACGAGCCCACCACTGCGCTGGTCGACCCCATCCAGCTGGAGAGCGCGGTACTCAACCTGGTGATCAACGCCCGCGACGCCTTGGCCAAGGGCGGGCATATCTGGGTGAATACGGCGGCGGCCTTCTCACTCGGTGACCCCAACCTGCGGGATGGCCCTTATGTGGCGGTGACGGTACGCGATGATGGTTGTGGTATCGCGCCGGAGCTGCTGGAAAAGGTATTCGATCCCTTTTTTACCACCAAGCCGGTAGGACAAGGTACCGGTCTTGGGCTATCGACCATCTACGGTTTTGCCCGCCAGTCGGGCGGGCACGTGTCGATCCACAGCGCGCCGGGGCTGGGCACTGAAGTCACCCTGATGTTGCCTGCCAGCAACCAGCAGGAGTCTTGCGAGGCGCCCAGCCCGCAAGTCGACCAGCAAGGCGCCGGGGAATATGTGCTGGTGGTCGAGGACATGGCTTCGGTGCGCCTGTCAGTGGCAGAAGTACTGGCCGATGCAGGATATCGCTGCGTGCTGGCCGAAACCATCGAGCAGGCCCTCGATCATCTGCGTGAAGATGCCGGTATTCAGTTGTTGTTGACCGATGTCGGCCTGCCAGGCATAAGCGGCCGCGAGCTGGCCGATATGGCGCGGAGCTACCGGCCGGGGCTGCCGGTGCTGTTCATGACCGGCTACGCGGAGACCGCCCTGGACCGCCAGGCGTTTCTGGGCAGTGGCATGGACCTGCTGATCAAGCCGTTCCAGATCAGCGAACTGCTCGTCAAGGTACGCCGGGCACTGGGTCATGCGACATGAAACTGCCTGCATAAGGCCGGTCAATACGGCCCCGGCTGCGCCGGGGTTCGCGGGGCAAGCCCGCTCCCACAGGTATGGCGCATGAGTTGGACGCGATGCGGTCCATGTGGGAGCGGGCTTGACCCGCGAACACGGGCGTAGCCCGTGCCAACCACCGCGCAGCCTGCTTCGGGTGCAAGCCCGCTTCCACAGGTTGTTTACGGGGAACCGGTTATCGCAGCTGAACGACCCGTCGCCAGGGTAAGTCAAACCATAATCGAGCACTTCACCAAGGCAACTGCGCAGATGACCTTCATCGTATGGTTCGCCATGCTGGGCGCAGTCTTGCTGCTGCTGGCGCTTTCATCCTCCTATTTACGCTGGATCCCGGTGACATCCTCGGTGGTGTGTCTGGCCTTGGGCATCGGGCTGGGATCATCCGGGCTTGGTTTACTCCACCTGGATGTCAGCAGTTCCAAGGGATGGATGGAGCACCTGACCGAGGTCGCGGTGTTATTTTCCCTCTTCTTCAGCGGCCTGAAATTGCGCTTGCCCTTGCACGACCGCCGATGGTGGAGCGCGTTTTACCTGGCGGGGCCTGTGATGATGATCTGCATCGGTGGCGTAACGTTGCTGCTGCACTACGGCCTGAACTTTGAATGGGGTATTTCAGTGCTGATCGGGGCGATCCTCGCACCCACAGATCCCGTGCTTGCAACACTTGTGCAGGTGGCCGATGCCCAGGACGATGATCCTGTGCGTTTCAGCTTGTCGGGGGAGGCTGGCTTGAACGACGGAGTGGCCTTTCCCTTCGTCATCCTTGGGCTGTTCCTGCAACAGAACCCCGGGCAGGCCTGGCTCGGCGACTGGTTGCTGAAGGACATGCTGTGGGCAGTGAGTGCTGGTCTGCTGCTTGGCTACTGGATGGGGCGCGGGCTGGGCAAACTCACACTCTTCCTGCGACTGCGCAACGACGACAGTACCGTATCGCCCAACGATTACCTGGCCCTGGCACTGATCGCGCTGGCCTATGTGTTTGCCGAAACGATCCAGGCCTATGGGTTTCTCGCCGTATTCGCCGCTGGGCTGGGTTTGCGCCAGGCGGAGGCTCATACATCCAGCAACCCGGAGGAGCCGGCTGCCGAACATTTGGTGCAGCCCGTAGTGGGGCACCAGCATGTGGCGCCGGAGCTGGCTGTCAAAGGTGATGTGCGCGGGCTGGACGATTCTCAGGTCGCAGCGGGGATCATGCTGGGGGACATGCTGGCCTTCGGCAGCCTGATCGAGCGTGCAATGGAGGTTTTTCTCGTGACCTTGCTCGGGGTGGTGCTGATAGAGCACTGGGACTGGCGGGCGTTGCTGATCGCCGGAGCGCTGTTCCTGGTGATTCGTCCCTTGAGCATCGTGCTGTTTCCGATCCGGGGAATGCTGGATATTCGACAACGTGGGCTGCTTGGCTGGTTTGGCATCCGGGGTATCGGTAGCTTTTACTACCTCTTCTATGCCCTTGACCATGGGCTGCCTCCTGGCTATGCGGCACAGAGCACCAACCTGGTGTTGTCAGTGGTAGCGTTGAGCATACTGCTGCATGGGTTGAGCGTGCAGCCGCTGCTTGCCCGATACGAAACGTGGAAGCAGCGGGCGTGATGAGGGCGCTTCAAACCCTTTGTCTTTGATGCTTAGCGGTCGACCCCTTGGCGGCGCCGGCGCTGCAAATGAGTGATCGCAAACCCGGCAATGGCCCCGAGCACGGCGGCACTCACCAACACCGCTGTCCTGTCTTTTCGGGCTCTCCAGCCACCGTCCACACTGCGCCGGTCACTCGGCGGTTCGAACAGGTTACCGGGCGATGTTCCGGCGCTGGGGCTACGGCTCAACCCCCAGCGGGTCAGCCATCCTGAAAGCAGCGGCAGCCCCGGGACGAGGTAGCTGGCCAGGTGGGCAAGGCGAGCGGTTGCCCCGACCGTGGTGCGCGCACGAGGGGAGAGGGCGCAAGCCACCATGGCCTTGGCCACCAGCTCCGGGTCGTAGACTGGCCCGGGGGGCGTCAGCGTGTGGCCAGTGTAGTTGCCACCATCCCTGAAACCCGGGGTATCCATGACCGCAGGATAGATATCGCAGACATGAATGTCGGTAAACGCCGTCAGTTCTCCGCGCAGCGCGTCGGTCAGGCCACGCAGGCCGAATTTGCTCGCCGAGTAGGCCGCTGCATAGGGTTGCGCGATCCAGCTCCCGAGTGACAACGTGTTGATCAGGATGCCGCTGCGTTGCGCCTTGAAATAGGGAAGGGCGACGTAGGCGCCACGGAGGTAACCGATCAGGTCGGTTTGAATGACTTGCTCATGCGCCTCCAGTGGCGTGTCCTCGAAATTGCCGACCGCGCCGACGCCTGCGTTGTTGACCCATATATCGATTCGCCCATGGCCAAACTCGGCAGCCTGCGCAGCCAGCGCCTGCACCTGGTCGCTGCGGCTGACATCGGTAGTGATTGCCACGGCGTCAGTACCGCAATCAGTGCACTCGTCCAGCACGTCGAATAACGCTTCCTCATCCCGCGCAGCAAGCACCAGGCGAGCGCCTTTGCAGGCAAAGGCATGCGCAGCGGCCCTGCCGATGCCACTTGAAGCGCCAGTGATGACCACGACCTTGCCGCGCAACGGGCCTTGTGTCGATACGGGGGCGGCCGGCGGTGCAGGCTCGGCAGCCTGGGGTGGCTCGATGTCCTCAGGCGCAGGCGCGAGGGTGGCGCTGGCTTCCATCTTCGAGAGCTCAAGGGCGGTGCCGTCGACCAGCACCAGTTTCAAGCCCTCGATGGTGCCCGCTACCCGGTCCGCAAAGACCGGCTCGCCTTCTGCATCCAGGCTGTCATAAATGAACGTGGTCCCTTCGAGCCAGCCGACTGCAGTCAGCAGTTCTGGGCCAAGGTAATATTTGCCGTCCTGAAAGTAACCGGGGAATTGATGGGCGCGTTCGATGTTTTCCACGCAGTAGCGTTCGCCTGGTTTCATGCCTGTCGCTTGATCGATCATGGTGCAGAACCCTCTCGAAGTGTGTCAGCAAGCGTTCAACCTTCGCTGTGTACAAAGGCATCGGGTAAGCAGGGGAATGCGTGGGACGCTGTAAAGTTCAGGTCAAGGGTTCCAGTGGCGTGCTGAATTACAAGATGACCGCTGGTGTGCAGCGAGTGAACCTCCTGGGTACCCGAGCCTCGACTAGGAGAGGGCACGAATGATGCACAAGGGACGCTCAGGATGATTCATCTTGGTTGCGCAGGCTGGAACCTGTCACGGCTTCATGCCGAACACTTCCCCCTGCATGGGACCCATTTGCAGCGTTACGCGGGCCGATTGAACGCGGTCGAAATCAACTCCTCGTTCTACCGTGCTCATCGGTCGCAAACTTATGCCCGATGGGCTGCGTCGGTGCCTGAGCACTTTCGTTTTTCCGTCAAGTTACCCAAGGCCATCACCCATGAGCACCGCTTGCAGGGCTGTGCGGGCCTGCTCGAGCGGTTTCTCGATGAGTGCGGGCATCTGGGCGATCGCCTTGGGTGCCTGCTGGTGCAGTTGCCGCCGTCGCTGGCGTTTGAAGTTGACGTTGTTCATGCGTTTTTCACCGACCTGCGCGCGCGTTATGAGGGAGGGCTGGCGGTCGAGCCGCGGCACCGATCATGGGCGGCAGCGCAGTCGGTGCTCGTCGACTTTCAGGTTGCCCAAGTCGCGGCCAGCCCCTCGCGCTTTGGTGTGGATGCCCAGCCAGGCGGCTGGCAGGGCCTGGCCTATTGGCGCTTGCACGGTGAGCCGCAGATTTATCGCAGCGCTTATGGCAGCGACTACCTGCAGCGTCTGGCTACCCAGTTGCAGAAGCGCGACAGCTTGCAACTACCGACCTGGTGCGTATTCGACAACACCGCAAGCGGAGCGGCCCTGGGCGACGCACTGGCGGCCGAGGCCTGCTTGCAAAGGCGTTGATGTACTCGATTACAGCACCTTGTCGAGCGTGATCGGAAACGCCCTCACACGCTTGCCCGTGGCATGGTAGACCGCGTTGGCCACTGCCGCCGCCACCCCGACCACGCCGATTTCACCCACCCCCTTGGAGCCCAGCTCGTTGACGATGTCGTCGTTCTCTTCAACGAAAATAACCTCGATATCGCCGCTGTCCGCGTTGACCGGGATGTGGTACTCCGCCAGGTTGTGGTTGACGATGCGGCCCAACCGGTGATCGGTCAAGGCTTCCTCGTGCAGGGCCATGCCCACGCCCCACACCACGCCCCCCAGGATCTGGCTGCGCGCGGTTTTCGGGTTGACCACCCGTCCTGCTGCGACGGCGCTGACCACCCGGGTGACCTTGATCGTGCCAAGGTCCTCGTCAACATGCACCTCCACAAAGACCGCCGAATGTGTAGCGGTGGAGAAGGGTTGGCGCCTGGCACCTGGCTCGGCTTCTATGTGCACTTCGAAACTTCGCCCCGGGGCGCTGGCGACTATCTCCGCCAAGGCCAGGCGATGGCTGCCCGCATGCAGGTAGCCCTCGGCGAAGACGATTTGCTCTGTGGGGGTGCTGGCCACCTCGGCATACGACTTGCGCGCATGTTCCAGCAGCTTGGTGCGCAGGACCAGGCAGGCCTGGCGCACCGCCGAGCCCACCGACGACACCGTGAACGAGCCACCCTGCAGCGGTGCTGTCGGCAGTGAGGAGTCCCCCAGCACGAAGGTGACATCCTGCACCCTGGTGCCGACTGCATCGGCTGCGATCTGGGTCATGACGGTGTAGGTGCCGGTACCGATGTCGGTGGTGGCGCTACTCACGGTCAGGTGCCCCTGGGCATCGATGCAGGCTTTGGCGCTGGCCTTCATCTGCATGGCTTCCCAGACCCCGCCGGCCATGCCCCAGCCGATCAGCTGGTGGCCATTGCGCATGCTGCGCGGTTGCGGGTTGCGGTTTTGCCAGCCGAAACGCTCGGCACCTTGCTGGTAGCATGCCAGCAGCTCCTTGCTGGAGTAGGGCTTGCCCTCATTGCCATTGTTGGCGGCGAAGTTGCGCCGGCGCAGGTCGAGCGGGTCGATCAGGGCTGCGCAGGCGAGCTCATCCATGGCGCATTCGAGGGCAATCATGCCTGACGCGGCCCCTGGGGCACGCATGTCCAGCGGGGTATATACATCGAGCGGCGCCAGGCGATAGCTGAGCGCAACGTTGTCGCACTGGTAGAGCATGCCGCTCCATTCCACCAGGTGCTCGGTAAAGTCCTCGAAGCGTGATGTCTGGCCCAGTGCATCGTGGGCGATCGCTAGCAACCGCCCGCCAGCGTCAGCACCCAGGCGCAGCCGCTGCTCGGTGCGGGGCCGGTAGCCGAAGGTAAACATTTGCTGGCGAGTCAGCGTGACGCGCACCGAGCGTTGCAAATGCAACGCCGCCATCACGGCCAGCGGTAACTGGTACTGTGGGCGCAGGCCCGAGCCGAAGGCGCCGCCGACGAATGCCGCGCGCACGCGAATGTTGGCCTTGGGCAGGCCGAACACCTTGTGCAGGTAGTCCTGGCAATTTTGCGTGCCTTGGGTCTTGTCGTGGATTTCGAGGGTGCCGTCGGCCTTGTAGTGCACGGTCGAAGCATGGGGCTCCATCGGGTTGTGATGCTCGCTGGCCGTCAGGTAGGTGGCATCTATCTGCACCGGCGCAGCGGTAAACTGCCCGGCGAAATCGCCACGCGGTGCCGGTGTTTCGGCGGGTGCCTCATGCGACTGCCGGGCTGCACCCAGGTCTGTCTGGTGGGCCTCCTCGGCATAGTCGATTCTGATCAGCGAGCCTGCGTATCGCGCCACCTCAAGGGTTGTGGCTACCACCAGGGCCAAGGGTTGACCGCTGTAGAGCACGCGGTCGTTGAACAAGGGGCGAAACGGCGACCCCTCGGCCGAGTCGGCGTCACTGTAATCGTCGTCATAACTGGAAATGTGCGGCCGATGGCCATGGTCCAGCACAGCGACTACCCCGGGCACGCGCATTGCCTGTGAATGGTCGATGGCGAGCACCCGACCACAGGCGATGGTACTGCACACGACGCTGCCATGGAGCAGCCCGGCTTGTGGGTACTCACCTGCGTAGCGCGCCTGCCCTGTAACCTTGGCGACGCCGTCCACGCGGTCCAGGGGCGTGCCGACTATGGGTGTGGTGTCGATCATGGTGTTGTCCCCCCGGCTGCGGCACCGAGCACTGCCTCGCTCAATGCCCGAACGATTGCACGTTGCGCGAGTGTTACCTTGAAACCGTTGTGGCTCAGGGGTTGTGCCCCTTGCAGCAGGGTGTGTGCGGCTTGGGTGAAAAGCGCTTGCGAAGGCGCCTGGCCGGCCAGCATCGTTTCTACAACCGTGTCCCGCCACGGTTTGTGGGCAACGCCGCCCAGCGCCAGTCGAGCCCGCTGGATCACGCCGTCATCGAGGCTCAAGGCCGCGGCGACTGATACCAGTGCGAACGCATAGGAGGCGCGGTCGCGAATCTTCAGATAACGGTAATGGTGTTCGAATACAGGGGGTGGCAACTCGATGGCGACCACCAGTTCATCGGTTGCCAGTTGGTTGTCGCGCTCCGGGGCGTCGCCGGGCAGGCGGTGGAAATCCGCGAAGGGTATCTTGCGTTCACGGGCTGGCCCCTGTACATGCACCACAGCTTCGAGCGCCGCCAGTGCAACGCACATGTCCGAGGGATGGGTGGCGACGCAGGCATCGCTGGCGCCGAGAATGGCATGGATACGGTTCAGGCCTGTACGCGCTGGGCATCCGCTGCCCGGTTCGCGCTTGTTGCAGGGTGTGCCGGTGTCGTAGAAGTAATAGCAACGGGTACGTTGCAGCAGGTTGCCGCCGGTGCTGGCCATGTTCCGCAACTGAGGTGATGCCCCCGCCAGAATGGCTTCGGACAGCAGCGGGTAATGCTGTTGGATGATTGGATCCCAGGCCAGGTCGGCATTGCTCACCAATGCACCGATCAGCACTCCGCCATTCGAGGTGGCCTGGATGCCGTTCAGGCCAAGCCCGGAGATGTCGATCAGGCGGTTGGGGCGAACCACGTTTTCCTTCATAAGGTCGACGAGGTTGGTACCACCGGCAATGAAACGCGAGCTGGCGTCTGCCAGGCTGACAGCTTCGCTGACCGATGCGGGCTTGTGGTAACTGAATGGCGTCATGAATTCGACCCGCCTTGTCGCCGGGCCGCGTCCATCATCAATGGCATGGCTTCTTCTACTGCTGCGACGATGTTGCCGTAAGCTCCGCAGCGGCACAGGTTGCCGCTCATCTGCTCGCGAATGGCCTCGCGAGTGTCAGCATGCCCTTCGTACACCAGCCCGACTGCGGAGCAGATCTGCCCTGGGGTGCAATAGCCACACTGGAAGGCATCATGGCGGATGAAGGCGCGTTGCACGGGGTGCAGCTCGCCGTCGCTGGCCAGGCCTTCGATGGTGACCAGCTCAGCCCCGTCGCACATGACGGCCAGCGTGAGGCAGGCGTTGATACGCTTGCCATCACGCAACACTGTGCAGGCCCCACACTGGCCATGGTCGCAGCCCTTCTTGGTGCCTACCAGGTCCAGCTGCTCACGCAGCAGGTCGAGCAATGTGGCCCAAGGGTGCACCTGCAGTGATCGGGGCTGACCATTGAGGGTCAGGCGGATGGGGTGTTCTACGACACCCTCGGGGGCGGTTGCGCTCATGGATGGTCCTCACGGTCGGTCTTGCACAGTTGACTGCATCTCTGTGGTGCGACCGGGCCGGCTGTGCAAACGTTCAGCCGATCTGGCCAAAGTGTCAGCATCAACCGGCATGCGTACGTGCCTTGGTCTTGAAGCTTGTAGAGATCCTGTGGGAGCGGGCATGCCCGCGAACACGGGCGAAGCCCCTGCCATGCAACGCGCGGTCTGCTTCGCGGGCTTGCCCGCTCCCACAGGGATCGCGACAGCTTTCAGGTTTGAATGATCGCAGGCAGATTTGGGTGGTTGGCTCAACCGCCTGAACCACCGCCACTACCGCCAGCGCCCGAGCCGGAACCAGAACCAGAACCAGAACCGCCCGAGCCTCCGCTGCCGGCGTCCGGTCCTGTGCCGCTACCTGGGGCGCCACCCGTGCCGTTACCCGCGCCGGTGCCCGTCCCCGAGCCGTTGTCGGTCCCGTCACCCCCAGTATTGTCGGTGCCATTGGTCCCCGTACCGCCAGAGCCGGTTCCCATGCCATCCCCAGGCGTGCCGGAGCCGGTGCCATCCATCGGGCCGTTGTCCTGTGTCTGCGCACCAGGTGCGCGTTGGTCGTTCATGTCGGTGGCTGCCAACACCAACGGTGCACTGGCACCGATGCACAGTACGAGCAGCAGTGAATGGGCCTTGATGATGTTCATGGTGAATCTCCTCTTTGGGTTGTTCACTTCTTCTTCGTCCTGCCCGGCAGCGAACCGTGCGTAGGTACCGACAAACGGAATGCCTTTGCTGGCGCTGATTACCAGCGCATCCAAAGCCTCTGCGCCGGCTCCAGTGCCGCAGGTTAATCGCGTCATTTCTTTTGAGCCTTCAGGTAAATGTCATAGATCACATACTCTGAACTCCCGTCGTCATACCTGCGTCCCCCGACTGAATGCCCAGTCATTGTTGTGGCATTCGCTCAACAGTCAGCTACGAGGGCATGACGATGGACAAGACCGATCAAAGCTCAACGTCCCCACCCGGCAGCACTCAGGATCATGTGCATGCCATCACCAATGAGGCAGGTGCGCTGCTTGGTGAGGCAAGGGAGAAAGGCAGCGAGCAATTCGAGCACTACCGCGATAGCGCAGCAGATCAGCTTGATTCGCTTGAGGAAGGGGTGCGTTCGGCGGCAGCAGCGCTGCAAGACAACGACACGCTGGGGCTCTCGCGATACCTCAGCCAGGCCGCAGAATGCATGGGCGACTTTGCCGAACAGGTACGCCATGAAAGCGCCGAGCACCTGATGCAGCGCGGTGCCCAGTTGGCGCGGAGCAACCCGGCGCTGTTCCTGGCCGGTAGCGTAGCGGTCGGGTTTGCAGTGTCGCGGTTCATACGCGCCAGCGCCAGCCATGGCGCCCAGGCTGCGGCCACATCCCATGAAGGGCACTCGTCACCCCCTGCGCAGGCCGTGACGCCTGATCGCGGTAGCGACGTTTCCACCCGGCACCCTTACACCCCTGTCGATCCGGTCGGGGCTGGTGCAGGCACGCCGGTCAGCGGCAGCCCGTTCGAGCGCGACCCGCTCAAAGGAGGTGAATGATGAACAAAGATCCCATGCATGCCACACCGGGATTGCACACGCCGGAAGACGACGCCGTCGGCGTCGGAGGCCTGTTGCGCCAGTTGATGCGGGAAGTACCGGATTTGTTCACCAAGGAACTGGCACTGGCTAAAACCGAACTGCAGCACAACCTTGCCACGCTCAAGGCCGGCACGGCGGCGGTGGCGGCGGGTGCGATCGTGGTACTGGCGGGCTTTATCATCCTGCTGCTGGCGGCGGTCTACGCATTGGCCATGGTGGTCGAACCCTGGCTTGCAGCCTTGATCGTGGGCGCGATCACCGTGGTGATAGGGTTCATCATGCTGCAGTCCGGCAAAAAACAGTTCGAGCCTGCGCACCTGGCCCCTGAGCGCACGTTACACGCGATGCAACAGGACAAGGACACGCTGAAGAGGAAATTGCCATGACCACTTCCTTCGAACATGACGCGCAAAAAGACCCGGACCTGCTCGAGCAGGAAATCAATGCCAAGCGCGAGCACATCAGCGACCTGATGGATGCGCTTGAACAGCGCCTTAGCCCAGGCCAGATGGTCGACCGGCTATTGGCCTACGGCAAGGGCAATGGCGGCGAATTCTTTCAAAACCTGGGCACTACTCTCAAAAACAACCCCGTACCCGCTACCCTGACCGTACTGGGCCTGGTCTGGCTAGGCCTGAACCAGAACCGCCCCTTCAACCCTGGGCCTGCGCACCAGGGCCCCGGATTGGGCGCAAAACTGACAGACGCCGTGGATACGGTGAAGGATGCGTTTGCCCATGCGGGGGAGGCGGTGCACGATGCCAGGCAGCAGGTGAGCATGAAAGCCCATGACGTACGCGAACGGGCCCATGATCTTGGCAGCGGCGTACGCGATTCCGTGGGCGCTTCGGCAGGCACCCTGCGCGACTCTGCACACAAGGTCGCAGACCAGGCTACGGCGTTGAAGGGTCAGTTCGATCATCTGCTCCAGGAGCAACCGCTCGTGTTGGCTGCCTTGGGCATGGCCCTGGGCGCTGCATTGGGGGCGGCGCTGCCCGGTACCCGCAAGGAAGATCAGCTGATGGGCGCCAGCAGTGATCGTTTGACCGACACACTCAAGGAAAAAGCCAGCGAGGCGAAGGCATCTGTCGAGCAATCGCTCGATCAGGCGGGCCAGCAGCAACAGCCCCAGCAAGCCGGCAAACCACAAGGCTCAGACCTTTCCGCTGGCCTGGGCTTCACGCCTTGATCGGTTGGACGTGCAGTGCCAGCCTTTGCTGCCAATGCAGAAGGCTGGCACCTTTGTGTCTTGGGCGAAACCCGCTAGCGGTTGCGCACAGTGACCAATGCAGGTGACCACACCGTATGACCGCAGCGTGTACATGCCATTGTGTCGTGCGCCTCATGATAGGTCGGAAAACCACAGCTGACGCAGCAGTGCAAGCCGGCGCCGGGCGGCGACAGGTACTCCGGACGGTGTTCAACCGGCAGCACCGACAGGCCGGGTCGTGTGTCCTCCTGGTCGTAGAAATACAGGCTGAGATCGCCATCGGTTTCCAGAAGGCCCAGGCGAACCTGGCCCAGATGCTCGACGCCTTGTTGGCGGAGTTCCATGAACAGTTCATTCGGTGAAATGTTCAAGTGACGCAGCGAATGAATCTCGTACATGCCATCTTTGACTACCGTAATGGGCAGCCCATCGATCCAGGCTTCGCAGGTTCTGCTTCGTCTCATGAGGTAGACCGTGCCTCGATAAAGCAAAAAGAGTGTGAGGAAAACCAGGGCCACCGGAAGCAGAGGCACATCTTCGTAAAAGGTCACATCGCCGGCGGCAGAGCCCAAGGTAAGAATCACTACGAGCTCGAAACGGGAAAGCTGCCTGATCCCGCGTCGGCCACTGAATTTCAGAAACAGGAACACGGCGAGGAAGGCCGCCGAAGCACGGACGGCAACTTCCAGAAGAAAGGTAAATGGGAACTCGCCTATCAGCATCCGTTGCAGATCAAACGAAACCATTCGCTCACCCATCCTTCCGTCATTCAGGTAATGGGTTGACTGTTTTCGTGCAGCCCTGGTTCATCGATTGATAGGTGCGGCGGGCATCAAATCAAACTGAACCGTGGCATTGGCGCGCCAGTCAGACCGTTTAACCTCATGAAAAAGGATGTTAGCGATGAAAGCGATGACTCGACTGTTCACAGGCCTGGCCATGGCCGGCGCATTGGCCAGCACTGCAGCATGGGCAGATCAGCCTGGCGCAGACTGGAAGGTGACCAAGGATCAGGCAGAGGCCACCCTGAAAGGTGCCGGCTACACGCAAATCACCAAGATCGAGGCCGATGACGGCCATTGGGAAGGTGAGGGCATGAAAGCTGACGGCAAACAGTACGAATTCCAGGTCGATCCCCATGACGGCAAGATCATCAAGGACGAATTGGATCATTGATCATCTGTTCAACGGCGGTACGAGGTCTATGCGGCATGCGGTGTCTCTGCAATAGGGAGGCTGTGGCACAAGGTCTCTGTGCCTAAGGTCTCTGTGGCACAGGGTCCCTCTGCCTAAGGTCTCTGCGGCATAAGGTCTCTGTGGGAGCGGGCTTGCCCCGCGAACACGGGCGAAGCCCGTGCCATCCAGCGCGTAGCCCGTTTCACGGGCTCCCGCCGGATGACTTAGTCCGCCATCACTTCATCAAGGGCCTGCTCAAGAGTGCTGACCGTACGCTCGATGTTGTGCAGCTTTTCGAGCCCGAACAGACCGATGCGGAAGGTCTGGAAGTCGGCCGGCTCGTCGCATTGCAACGGAACGCCGGCGGCTATCTGCAAGCCGTGATCGGCAAATTTCTTGCCGCTCTTGATGTCGGCATCATCGGTGTAGCTCACCACGACCCCCGGGGCTTGAAAGCCGGCTGCGGCCACGCTCTTGATACCTTTGCCGGTCAGCATGGCGCGCACCCGATCACCCAGTGCCTGTTGTTCGCTACGCACCTTCTCGAAACCGTAGGCTTGCATCTCGTTCATCACGTCGTTGAACCGCGCCAGCGAATCGCTGGGCATGGTCGCATGGTAGGCATGTCCGCCTTGTTCGTAGGCCTGCATGATCTGAAGCCACTTTTTCAGGTCGCAGGCAAAGCTGCTGCTCTGCGTGTGCTCGATGCGCTCAAGCGCCAACGCGCTGAGCATCACCAGGGCACAGCAAGGGGAGGCGCTCCAGCCTTTTTGCGGTGCGCTGATCAGCAGGTCGACTGCGCACTTGTGCATATCCACCCAAAGCGTGCCGGAGGCGATGCAGTCCAGCACGAACAGGCCACCCACCGCATGCACCGCGTCGCCGACGGCCCGCAGGTAATCGTCGGGCAGAATAATCCCGGATGAGGTTTCAACGTGGGGGGCAAAGACGATCTGAGGCTTGTGCGCCTGGATGCTCGCCAGCACTTCCTCCAGCGGCGGGGGCGTGTAGGCAGCCTGGCGTCCCGCGTCGACCGGTCGGGCTTTCAGCACTGTGGTGGCCGCCGGGATGTTGCCCGCATCAAGGATCTGGCTCCAGCGATAACTGAACCAGCCGTTGCGTATCACCAGGCATTGCTGGCCGGTGGCAAACTGTCGCGCTACCGATTCCATGCCGAATGTACCGCTGCCCGGCACTACCGCAACAGCCTGGGCGCCATAGACCTCTTTCAGCGTGCTGGAAATGTTCTTCATCACGCCTTGAAAGGTTTGTGACATGTGGTTGAGCGAGCGGTCGGTATAGACGACCGAGTACTCGATGAGCCCCTCAGGATCATTACTGGGATAAAGCGTGGACATGGGGTGACTCCTTGGGCAGAGATGTCAGTGACATCTCTGTAGCGTAGGCGGAATAAACCTCGGTAACAGGAGGTCGCAAACATCTTGAGAAACAGCACAACCACGCAGAGTGCATGGACGGTCTAGGCATTGCTCATCGTTAGCGTCCCCGATCAAGGCCATTGACCACGAGATACAGCAGCGGCCCGGCAGAAACGAATACAGCCGTCAGCAGTAGGTAAGGAAGCACGGCGGTGGGGGACCTGCCTCGAGAGCGGTTATCCGTCACCATCCAGAAGCAGGCCAGCCCTGCCATCAGGTACAAGTCCATGACCAGCTGGGCGGTGTCCGGCCGAGAAATCAGCTCAAGCCCAAAAGCCATCAGCGACTGTTCTGCAATCAGTATCGTCCAGCCGGTATAAATCGAAAAGAGCACCAGCGATGCCAGCGCAATGAAACGAAGTGCCATGGTCCTGTCCTTGGTAGGGTTTCCTGGCACAGTAGTGGTAGGGTTGTTGAGGCTCAATGACCTGTGAGGTCATTGAAGTCGAGTGCAAGGACGGTCAGAGGCGAAGCATGGATTACCAGCTGTTCCACCAGAAGTCACCCGCACCGACAACGACGGCAGGGCAGCATGTGCGTCACTTGCGTCGGCAAGCAGCACTCAGCCAGCTTGACCTTGCGCTGATGGCAGGGGTTTCCCAGCGCCACCTCAGTTGCGTCGAGACGGGGCGCGCTAAAGCCAGCCCCAGCACCTTGCACGCCCTGTTATCGGCCCTGAATGCACCGTTGGATCAGTGCAATGAAGTTTTTCTTGCTGCTGGCTACGCGCCTCGTTACAGCACTACGCCGCTTGAATCGCCCACCCTGGATGTGGTTCGTGCAGCCATTGATCACATACTGCATGCGAACGATCCGGCACCTGCCATCGTGATCGACAGCAACTGGGATATCACTGCCGCCAACGTGAGTACAGGGCTGCTGTTGGCGATGGCGGGCGTCGCGCAGGACGTGGGCTCTGGCCTCAACCTTCTGGAAACACTGTTCTGCCCCGGCGGCCTGGGTGATCGGTTGGCCAATGCACACGAGATCCGCGCTGCTGCGTGGCAACGCGCCTCCCGGGAGTCAGTCAGTAATCCTGCGCTCGCAGAGCGCCTGAACCGTTTTCCGTCTCCCGGCTTTGTCTTGCCGGCACCGACAGCCAGCCCTTTACTACTGACGCGTGTGTGCACCGCAGACGGCGAGTTGAGATTTCTCTCAACCTTCACGACGTTCGGCATGCCCCTGGACATCACCGTTGAGTCACTGCGAATCGAACATTTGATTCCAGCCGATTTATCGACCAGGCAGAGGATGATGCAAGCCTTCAACGATTGGAATGCCGATTACGGCCATGAATGAATGGCCGCTTGCGATCCACAGTTGTCAGTCGTGTCAGAGCTGATCTTTGTGGGAGCGGGTTTACCCGCGAACACGGGCGAAGCCCGTGCCAGCCTCCGCGTTGCCTGCTTCGCGGGTGAACCCGCTCCCACAGGGTTCGCGCCGGCCTCGGAAAAAGAGCACTGGCAGTGCTTTCGCAATGGCAGCTATGGGTCGAAGGCAGCCGCTCTCAATGTACTGCCTCAGGCCAACAGACGGTAAGCGCTCCGTTGAAACCCACAGTGGCTACCAGTTTTGCGCATGGGGTGCTGGCCCCCTCAGCGATGGAAACAGCGGCAGTACTTCTTCTGCCAGCTCCTGGATGATCTCCTGTGCCGGGCGCTTGGCCATCTGCATGCCCAATGCAGCATGATTGACCCCGGCTTCGCGCCACTCATGCAGCAGTGCGATCAACCCGTTGCGGCCTGTGCGCAACACGTAGCCACCCTGTAGCGGGGTGCGCGGGAAATGCGGGTCTTCATCAAGATCAATCCATTCATTGGTGACATGCGGACGGAAACCACCGCCAGGAATGGCTGCTCGCCAAGCCCGGATCTTTTCGGCCAAGCGCCGCGGACCAAGGACGTTATGAGTGGCTTCGGGGTAAGTAATCCAGCCATCGGCCTGTTCGCCAAGCCACTGCAGGGATTGGCGTGACGAGCCGGTCACCAGCAACGGGATGCGCCCGGTAACGGGGTGCGGGAGCAGCAGCGCGCCATCGAGTTGGCCGAGTGGCGAATGGATTGGCGCAGGCTGGCCAGCCAATAGCTGACGGAAGTAGTCCACGCTTTGCGCGAAGCGCTCTCCGCGCGTCTCATGGGGCAGGCCGTAGGCGGGGAACTCGACGGGGCGGTCGCCCGAGGCAATACCCAGCAGCAGGCGCCCACCTGACAGGCAATCCAGGCTTGCCGCAGCTTTGGCCAGGTCGATGGGGTGGCGCAGGGCGAAGATCGCGCTACCGGTGGCCAAGGCAATGTTAGCGGTATGAGCTGTCAGATAGGCCAGGTAGGTGAACGGGTCGAATACCTGGCCGGCGTCACCAAATGCCGGGTCGTACAAGGGGACATCGCGTACCCATAAGGCTGCGAAGCCCAGGCGGTCGATGTCATTGACCAGATGCGCCTGTCCACGGAGCACAGCCATGTCACCGTCATGGAAACGAAGCGGGAGGAAGATGCCCAGGGTCAACTGACCCTGGGCGAACATGCGACGGTAACCGGGATGCTGGGCAAAGGCATCGGCGCTGGCACCTTTGCTGTTGATGAGGTTCATGGGCAATCCTTGCAGGGGTTCAGGGGCCAATGGCTGGCGCGGGGAGACGGATGCCGCGTTGTACGGCTGGGCGCTTCTCGACTTCTCGGTACCAGCGATTCAGGTGGTGATAGGGGCTGAAGTCGAACCCCACGATCGCGGCAATGTGCAACCAGGCGAAGTTGGCAATGTCTGCAATCGAATAGGATTCGCCGGCCAGCCACGCACGGGTGGCGAGTTGCTGGTCAAGGAGTGCGAAGGCATCTTCGGTGAGGGTGCGGTAGCGCTTCTGCGCCGCAGGGTTGGGTATGGCCTCGAAGCAGTCGAAGTGCACGCGCTGGCCAAGTAAAGGGCCCATGCTGGCGCTGTGGTGCATCAGCCAGGTAATCGCCATCCAGCGGGGTTTTGCGGCCTGTTCGAGCAGCTGCCCGCTGTACTGCGCCAGGTACAGCAGAATCGCTGCTGACTCGAACAGTACGATGCCGGCTTGGCGGTCTACCAATACCGGGATGCGGCCTGCCGGGTTGAGTGCCAGAAAGTCAGCCTGTTTCTGTGCTCCCAGGTCGATATTCACGTGGATGAGACGATAAGGCAGTCCCAGCTCCTCCAGGGCAATGGTGATCTTGAAGCCGTTGGGGGAGCTGTCGGTGTACAGCTCGAATGAAGGACCCTGCATGGTGTTCACCTTAAAAAAACTGATTCGAGTTTGTATGGCTGAACGCTATGCTAGGCATCAGCCAGCAGGCTTACTAACGATCCTTTCACTCGCTAACATCAGTTTTTCTAAGGTTGGAATGATATGGGTGCGGTCTTGCCGTTGCTCGCATTGCGCGCTTTCACCGAAACCACTCGGCTGGGCAGCCTGAAGGCCGCCGCCGAGCGTATGGGGGTTACCCCAGGCGCAATCAGTCAACAGATTCGTCTGCTGGAAGACCGTGTTGGCGTCATCCTGCTGACCCGGAGCCGCTATGGGGTGCAGCTTACCGAGGCTGGAGCGAGCCTTTATCCTGGGCTTTCACGCGGTTTTGGCCAGATCGAAAGCGCGCTGCTGGACCTGGAGGCGCTCACTCGCGCTAAAACCCTTACGATCAGCACCCAGCCTTCATTCGCGTCTGGCTGGCTTGTGCCCCGGTTGGTGGATTTCAATACACTGCACCCGGAAATCGACGTGCGTGTGCAGTCCACGGCCGAGCTTGTCGACCTGCATCGTGATCCTGTCGATATTGCCCTGCGCCATGGCCTGGGCGATTACCCTGGGCTGGAATCGATACCGCTACTGGCGCCTGTGCTGCTGCCGGTAGCCAGCCCTGGCCTGCTTGCGGGCGGGCCGGCGCTGGATGAGCCGCAGGACTGCCTGCGCTACCCACTGTTGCAGGATGCCGACCGTGCGGACTGGGCGTTGTGGTTGCAGGCTCATGGTGTCGAGCCCGACCACCGTAGCCGCCGAGGGGCGAGTTTTGACGAAGACCTGCTTTTGCTACGCGCGGCCGCCAGTGGCCAGGGCATCGCGCTGGTACAGGCGCAGCACGCGGAGGATGACCTGCGAAACGGCCGATTGGTAGTAGCGGTAGACCGGCCTTGGCCTTCGCGCTTTGCCTATTACGTGGTTACCCGCCAAGAGAACCTGAGCCGGCCCCACGTACGGGCATTCATCGACTGGATTCAGGCGCAGCTTGAATACGATAGCGACCCTCAGCCACACGCCCAGCCCAGTTCCCTGTGGGTTTCATCCTGACAGGCACCGGGCAGAGCGCGACTGTATTCAGCCCGAAGTCTGCGGCGCTGCGCTCTCGGCAGCGGGGGCCGCAACACGCGCTTTCGACTTCGCACGATTTCGTCGGTCCTGGCTGCGATGCCGCGCAGCCTGCTGCTTCGCATGCGTCGCCTGAGTGGCGGTCACAATGCCAGCGACTTGACCATTCAAGTCCAGGCGCGGGGCATTCTCCACCATGCTTGCCCAGTAGCGGGTTCCCTTGCACCAGGTAGAAATGCCCAGCTTGAGCTGTTCGCGGGTGATTCCGAGCAGTTCCAGGTGTTGCTCGGCATCCTTGAAAATGCCCTCTTTGAGCGGAACCTTGGGGGCCGGATTGACAGGGAAGGCCAATGGAAAATGCTTCTGCAATGGCCAGATCGCTGCCACCGCCGGGTCCTGCTCACGAGGCTTGGCCTGCGGCGGCGCCTTGCGCTTGGGCTGTTTGGTGCTATCGGCCTTTTCCTGCACTTTCTCCGCCCGCAGGCGGTCACGTAGCTCGGCTAGTTGTTCAAAACCCATTGTTCAATTCACTGCTTCGAAGTTGATTGCGAGGCACAAGGATATGCCATGCAGCGGCATAGATCAGCCTAAACAGATGAATTGTGCCAATTTTCCTGGCCAAAGCGGGTGCCTTTCGCCGGATGAAGGCTCAGTCCCGGTCCTACGGCACATCGGTATTTAGTGCCGCGCAGTATCAAGTCGCTGCATTTGGTATCGCTCATCCGAAAGGCCGCGAATAAATACATCCACCCCCGCAAGGCCGCAGTCGTATGAAGCACACAGGCCTTTCTGTGTCTGACTTGAGGTAAGCGATCATGGCTAATAATCAAGACAAGGGCGCCAACCAGGGCAATGCCAATAGCGGTACTGGCAACAACACCGCAGGTACCGGCCAGCAGGGCGGTCAAGGCTCGGGTGGTGGCATGCCCAACCAGCAGCAACAAGGTCAGAACCAGCCAGGGCAGAAGCCCGAGGACAAGATGAACAAGGACTGGGACCGCGATAGCGGAAGCAAAGGCGGCCGGCAGGAAGACAGCATGACCGACAAGCAGAACCAGGCTGATAAAGACCGCATGGGAGGTCAGCAGTCTCAGCGCGATAACCCACAGCGTGACCAAGACCGCTGATCGTCGCTGATGTGCACCAGGGTGGCTAGCCACCCTGGTGCGAGCGGGCCGCGTAGCGGCTTCAGATTCGTTCAGGCCGTTGCCTTGGCCTGCTGTTCCAGATGCACCTGCAATGCCGGGTCGATTTGCAACGCGCCGGCCAGTTCATCAAGGTAGGCCCGCTCCGCATCTTGCTGGTCATCCACCAGCATCACGCTGGCCAGGTACATTTCTGCGGCCATGGCTGGGTCGCGGGCGGACTGGGCCACTTCAGCAACATCAAGTGGCTTGCTGACTTCATCATCCAGCCACTGCTGCAGTTGCGGGTCGCTGGTGTGACGCTTTATTTCCGCGTAGATCAGCTGTTGCTCCTGCGGGTCGATGCGGCCGTCTGCCTTGGCTGCCGCAATCAGTGCTCGCAGGATCGCATGGCTGTGGTCCTCGGCCTCGGGGCCGGCCAATTGATCGACAGTACGTAGCGCCTGTTGCGGGGCTGCCGCCTGGCTGCGCTGCCAGCTTTGGTAGGCCTGAAACGCCATCATGCCCAACGACGCCAGTGCCGCGAAATTGGTGCCACCCGTGGAGCGCCCCTGGGGCAAGCCGCCCGCGCTGCTGCCACCACGGCCACCTAACAGACCACCCAGCAAGCCGCCCAGGCCGCCAAGGCCGTTTTGCCATGGCAGGCCGCTGTTTCCTTGACGCGCTTGTGAACCTTGCCCCGCCCGAAGTAATTGTTCGAGTAGATCACTGGTGTTCATGGCACCGCCCTCGCTGGGTAGTCGTTGTCCAGACAAGCAACGATAGCCCTCTCAAGGCGCTTCGCCATGACCGTCTGGCCGACTGGAGAGGGCTTCTCGCAGCTGATGTCCAACCCGCGCTAATGGCCCGGCCGGTCATATTTCGCGTTATCCCCGTGGGCGTCATGAGCGTGACTAAAGGTTCTGTGAAATCAATTCAGTTCCCACGGTCAGTCCCCCAACCTAAACTGCAGGCCAGTTACAGAGTATATGGATATTTGAGTGGGCTCCCTGCCATGACGAATAAAGACTTCAGTTTTTCCATCAAGAGCATTCGCTTTGACGAGCATTATCAACCCTCCGAAAAGACGCGCCTCACTACCAACTTCGCCAACCTGGCGAGAGGTGCGAGCCGGCAAGAGAACTTGCGCAGCACCTTGAAGATGATAGATAACCGCTTCAACGCATTGGCGCATTGGGACAACCCCAAGGGCGACCGCTACGCCGTCGAGCTTGACATCATTTCTGTCGAGATGGGTATCGATGCTGAAGGCGTGGATCAGGCGTTGCCCCTTATTGAAATATTGAAAACCAGCATTATCGACCGACACACCGGCGAGCGATTTGCGGGCATGGTGGGGAATAATTTTTCATCCTACGTGCGCGATTACGATTTCAGCGTGCTGCTGCTGGGGCACAATGCAAACCAGGCTGTGTTCAGCACCCCAGACCATTTCGGCGAGCTGCATGGAAAGCTGTTCAAGCGCTTCGTCAACTCAAGTACTTACCAGGCGCACTTCGACAAGCCTCCCGTCATTTGTTTGAGTGTTTCAAGCAGCAAGACCTACCATCGAACGGATAACCAGCACCCTGTGTTGGGTTTTGAATATCAGCAGGATGAGTATTCGTTGACGGATACCTATTTTGAGAAGATGGGTTTGAAGGTGCGCTATTTTATGCCGGCAAACAGTGTTGCGCCGTTGGCCTTCTATTTTTCCGGCGATTTGCTCAGTGATTACACCAACCTTGAGCTGATCAGCACCATCAGCACCATGGATACTTTTCAGAAAATCTATCGGCCCGAAATCTACAATGCGAACTCTGCCGCCGGTAAATGCTATCAACCCAGCTTGCAGCATCAGGATTACTCGCTGACCCGTATTGTTTATGACCGGGAGGAGCGTAGCCGGTTGGCCATCGAGCAGGGGCAGTTTGTCGAGGAGCACTTTATCAAACCGCACCACGCGATGCTTGAGCAGTGGTCCGCCAATTACTGCTGCTGATTAACTTATATAAGGTCTTCCCTCGTGAAAAAGTTGTTACCCACTTCGACTGCCGGCAGTTTGCCTAAACCCTCCTGGCTCGCAGAGCCCGAAACGCTCTGGTCACCTTGGAAACTGCAAGATGAGGCATTGATTGAAGGCAAGCAGGATGCCCTGCGCTTG
Source organism: Pseudomonas putida S13.1.2 (assembly GCF_000498395.2). Classification (NCBI taxonomy): domain Bacteria; kingdom Pseudomonadati; phylum Pseudomonadota; class Gammaproteobacteria; order Pseudomonadales; family Pseudomonadaceae; genus Pseudomonas; species Pseudomonas putida. Next base: position 2,244,733 of record NZ_CP010979.1, on the reverse strand, counting down.
GCATTGCAGGAGCAACAATACGCCGGTATTGATATCGTCAGTGATGGTGAACAAACGCGCCAACACTTTGTGACGACCTTCGTCGAGCACCTGAGCGGCGTCGATTTCGAGAAACGCGAGACGGTCCGGATCCGTGATCGTTATGATGCAAGCGTCCCCACAGTGGTGGGTGCTGTGGCCCGGCAAAAGCCGGTATTTGTCGAAGATGCCAAGTTTTTGCGTCAGCAGACCGGGCAGCCGATAAAATGGGCGCTGCCAGGCCCCATGACCATGATCGATACGCTGTATGACAGCCATTACAAAAGCCGCGAAAAACTGGCCTGGGAGTTTGCCAAGATTCTTAACCAGGAAGCCAGGGAGCTAGAGGCTGCCGGTGTTGACATCATTCAGTTTGATGAACCTGCCTTCAATGTCTTCTTTGATGAGGTGAATGATTGGGGCGTTGCCACCCTGGAAAGGGCCATCGAAGGCCTCAAGTGTGAAACCGCTGTGCATATCTGCTACGGCTACGGCATCAAAGCCAACACGGACTGGAAAAAGACCTTGGGATCAGAGTGGCGGCAGTATGAAGAAGCCTTCCCCAAGCTGCAGAAGTCCAGCATCGATATCATTTCGCTGGAATGCCACAACTCCCATGTGCCCATGGACCTGCTTGAGCTGATCCGAGGCAAGAAGGTGATGGTCGGCGCGATTGATGTGGCCAGCCACACCATTGAAACACCCGAGGAAGTGGCCAATACCCTGCGCAAGGCCCTGCAATTTGTAGAGGCAGACAAGCTCTATCCTTGCACCAACTGTGGCATGGCGCCCTTACCGCGTAGGGTCGCCAGCGGCAAGCTCAGAGCGTTGAGTGCGGGTGCAGAAATCGTCCGCAGAGAACTCTCTAGCAACCTTGGTGCGGCGTGAGCGTTGCCTTCTGCTCATGATTGACTTGAGACACCTACGCACTCTGCATGCCTTGCGCGAAACGGACAGCCTGCCCGAGGCCGCCGAACGCCTGCATCTGACCCAGTCGGCGTTATCGCACCAGTTCCGGGAGCTGGAAAGTCGCGTTGGCATGCCCGTGTTTGTGCGCAAGTCCAAACCGGTACGTTTCACCACTGCGGGTCTCAAGCTGCTGCAGCTGGCCGACCAGGTGCTGCCGCTGATCCGCACCACGGAGCGCAACCTGAGCAAGCTGGCTGGCGGCTCGGCCGACCGGCTGCACATCGCGATCGAGTGCCACAGCTGCTATCAATGGCTGATGCCCTCGCTGGACGAGTTTCGCTGCGCCTGGCCGGAAGTTGAGCTGGACCTGGCGTCGGGGTTGTCGTTTGCACCGCTGCCGGCCCTTGAACGCGGGGACCTGGACCTTGTGGTGACTTCTGACCCTGTGACCCTGCCGGGTATCACTTACGTGCCGTTGTTCGGGTACGAGGCGATGCTGGCCATCGACAAGCATCATCCCCTGCGGGAAAAGCCGTATCTGGAGCCTGCCGACATTGCCAGCCAGACCTTGATCACGTACCCGATCGAGCGAAACCGCCTGGACATCTTCACCCGTTTCTTCGACCCGGCCGACATCGAACCTGCCCAGGTCCGTACCGCAGAAATGACCGTGATGATGATGCAGTTGGTGGCCAGCGGCCGTGGTGTTTGCTGCCTGCCGAACTGGGCGGTGCATGAGTACACCACCCGCGGCTATGTCCTGGCCAGGCGCCTGGGCGCAGCAGGGTTGCAGGCCACGCTGTTCGCGGCGGTACGCAGCGACATGCTCGAAGTGCCTTACATGAGTGATTTCCTGCTCACGGCGAAAGACATTTCGTTTGCGACGCTGGAAGGCGTCAATGCAGTGTCCGGGCGCGCTGGGTGGCCGTCGGGCGCATGACAGGGCGTCAGAACCCTTCCAGCACGATCTTGCCGCGTGCTTTTCCACTCTCGATCATGGCGTGGGCGCGCTTGAGGTGCTCGGCGTTGATCGTGCCGTAATGCTCGCCGAGGGTGGTTTTGAGCACGCCATCATCGACCAGCTGCGAAACCCGATCGAGTAGCTGATGCTGCTTGATCATGTCTTCGGTCTTGTACAGCGAACGGGTGAACATGAGTTCCCAGTGCAGTGAGAGAGACTTGCGCTTGAGCGGCATGACATCCAGTTGCGCGGGGTCGTCGATCAACGCGAGCTTGCCTTGTGGACGAAGCACTTCCACCAGTTGCGGCAGGTAGGTGTCAGTGTGGGTCAGGCTGATGACGTAATCGACCGGGCCCAGGTTGAGCGCTTGCAGCTGAAGTGGAATCGATTCGCGGTGGTCGATCACATGATGGGCTCCCGCTTCCTGGACCCAGGCCTGGGTTTCGGGCCTTGAGGCGGTGCCGATGACCGTAAGCTGGGTGAGCTTGCGGGCAAGTTGCACCAGGATCGAGCCAACCCCGCCGGCGGCACCGATCACCAAAAGGCTCTGGTTCTTGCCAGCGTTTTCTTCAACGCCCAGGCGGTCGAACAGCAGTTCCCAGGCGGTAATGGATGTCAGCGGCAAAGCGGCGGCGCTTGCGTCGTCCAGGCTGCGGGGCTTATGCCCGACAATGCGTTCGTCCACCACATGAAGCTCGCTGTAGCTGCCAGGGCGGTCAATGGCACCGGCGTAGAAAACCTCATCGCCCGGCTGGAACAACGTTACCTGCGGCCCTACCTCGCGGACAACGCCGACAGCGTCCCAACCGAGCACTTGTGGTTGCTCACCACCACGGCTTGCACGGATCTTGGTATCAACCGGGTTGACGGCGATTGCCCTCACTTCGACAAGCAGATCGCGGGCACCCGGTTGGGGCGTGGGCAGTTGCGCGTCATACAGCGATTGTGGGTCCTGGATGGGTAAACCGGGCTGGGTGTAAACGACTGCCTTCATTGGCGCTGCCTCTTGGGGATGCGAAAAGTGGGTTCAGACTATTCGATTCGATTCACTCAAAAAACAGCCTGAGTGGAGTAAGACTTTCTCGCTTGCAATGAAAATGGTGTGAAGCGCCCGTGGTCTGGCTGGTCGCTTCACAATCCTCGACCACGTTTGCTCTGACTGCTGATCACTTGGCGCTGTAGCGCTTCGCGAGCTGGTTGCTGGACAGCTGGCCGAACAAGGCTTGCCGGCTGGCTTCGTAGTGGTCGAAGGCCTGCAGGTCGTGCACCGACGGCAGGGAGATCAGCACACCGTTGTCGAAGTCCTGCAGGGCACCGTCCACCAGGTCCTGGGCAGACATCACGATGCCTGGGTCCAGGTTCTCGACTGGCAAGCCACCGGTCTGCCAGAAGTCGGTCGCGGTGGCCCCAGGCAGTACTGCCTGAACCTTGATGCCTTTGTCCGCCAGCTCCCTGTTCAGCGACTGGGTGAAGGCGGTGACGTAGGCTTTGCTGCCGCCGTACACGCCGTTGAGCAGTTCGGGTGCCAGGCTGACGATGGACGAGATGTTGATGAGCGCGCCATGCTTGCGCGCGACGAAGCCGGGAACAGCTGCATAGGTAAGCCGGGTGAGGGCGGTGACGTTGAGGGTGATCATTTGCGCCATGCGCTCAACGTCACTTTCCAGCAGGCTGGTATGGGTGCCGATCCCTGCGTTGTTCACCAGCATGCTGATGCTGGCGTCTTCGCGCAGTTTGCGTTCTACCTTGGCCAGGTCATCTGCATTGGCCAGGTCTGCCGGGAACACCTCCACGTTCTGCCGGGTTTCGGTGGTAAGGCGGCCAGCCAATGCATTGAGGCGGTCCCGGTTGCGTGCCACCAGCACCAGGTCGTAGCCCCGGCGGGCCAGCTGCTCTGCATAGATCGAACCGATGCCGGTTGAGGCGCCCGTAATGAGCGCGGTGCCTTTGAATTGCTGCGTCATGCTGATGCTCCGCTGGTTGGTATGGCGCCATCATGCAGCAGGTGGTTTTTGTCTTGAACGACGCATATAGTGCGGTTTTAGGACATAGCGCAGAGGGCATCAGCAATGCATCGGGTCGGCTACCTCATCACCGAAGGCTTCCAGATCATGTCCTTGGCGACGCAAACCGTGTTTGAGCTCACCAATATCGTGGCGGGCGAAGCGGTTTACAGGATCCAGAACTTTTCCATCGGGGGCGGCACGGTGCGCTCATCCCTGGGGATGCATATCGACACGCTGCCCTTGGGTGCGCCGGGCTTGGCCGACACCTGGATGGTCACCGGCACACTGACGCCTCTGACGCCGCCCAGCGAGGAGTTACTGGCCAGCGTGCGTGGTTTTGTCGACGGTGCGCGTCGCACAGCAGGCCTTTGCACCGGCTGTTTCATGCTGGCGCAAGCCGGCGTGCTGAATGGCCGGCGCGCGACCACTCACTGGGCTTATGCGCCCAAGTTGCGCGAGATGCACCCTGAAATCGATGTCGAGGAAGACCGGATTTTCATCGTCGATGGGCCGATATGGACGTCCGCTGGCATGACCGCTGCCCTGGACATGGCGCTGGGCATGGTGGAAAAGGACTTGGGCAGCGGAATAGCCAGGTCGGTGGCGCACAAGCTGGTCATGCACCAGCGTCGTTCTGGCGGGCAGTCCCAACACTCCGAACTGTTGACGCTCTCACCCAAATCGGACCGTATCCAGAGTGCGCTGGACTACGCACGCAAGCACCTCAGCCGCCCATTGAGCGTGGAAGAGCTTGCGGACGTGGTGCACCTGAGCCCACGGCAGTTCACCCGGGTGTTTACCGCCGAGACCGGACAATCCCCTGCCAGGGCCGTCGAGAGCCTGCGGCTGGAGGCTGCCCGGCTAATGATCGAGCAGAGTCTGCACAGCCTGGACGTAGTGGCCAGGGAGACCGGCTTCAGGGACCGCCGGCATATGCGGGAGGTGTTCATCCGTGGTTTTGGTGTGCCCCCTCAAGCCGTGCGAAGGGATGCTCGGCGGTTGGTCTCCATATGATGAAAAGGGGGCCGACCTATCTCATTGCCATCAAGCAACCAGACTAAACCTTCGCACTTGCCGCCAGTCCAATTTCACTAATGGGGCCGTTACACTGTTGAAGGCATAGGAGGTCGACATGGCGCGGGCCATCTGGAAAGGCGCGATCAGTTTCGGGCTGGTGCACATTCCCGTTTCGCTCAACGTTGCAGTGAGCTCCGAGCGGGTGGATTTTGACTGGCTCGACAAGCGAAGCATGGAGCCAGTGGGCTACAAGCGGGTAAACAAGGTCACCGGCAAGGAAATCGACAAGGACAACATTGTCAAAGGTGTGGAGTACGAAAAGGGCCGCTACGTGGTGATCAGTGAGCAAGAGATCCGCGACGCGCGCCCCGAGGCGACCCAGACCATCGATATATTCTCGTTTGTCGAGGCTGGCGAGATTCCGCTACAGCACTTCGACACCCCCTATTACCTGAGCCCCGACCGCCGCGGCGGCAAAGTCTATGCACTGCTGCGCGACACGCTGGAGAGCACCGGCAAGGTGGCATTGGCCACCGTGGTGCTGCATACCCGCCAGCACCTGGCGCTGCTGCGGCCACTGGGGGACGCCTTGGTGCTGATCACCCTGCGCTGGCCCGAGGAGGTGCGTGGCGTGGACACCCTTGAGCTGGACAAGAGCGTGACCGATGTCAAGGTCGACAAGCGCGAACTGGCCATGGCCAAGCGCCTGGTCGAAGACATGAGCGGGTCATGGGCGCCGGATGAGTACCATGATGCGTTTCGCCAGACCATCCTGGACCTGGTGGAAGAGAAGGCCAGCAAAGGCAAGATCGAGACGGTGGACAAAGGGGAGGGCACCGGCGCGGAAAAAGGCGCGGATATCCTCGACCTCACCGAACTGCTCAAGCGCAGCCTCGGCGGGAAGGACAAGGACAAGGACAAGGACAAGGGCGGGAAGCCGGCTGCCAAACGGCCGCGCAAGGCTTCCTGAAGGCGGGGTTGTTCAGCTCCCCATCAGCCCCACAAGGCTTCCAGTTCACTCGGCACACGCCCGGTCCAGCGCTTGAACGAACGGCGGAAGTTGGTGCTGTCGCTGAAGCCCAGGTACCGGGCCACAGCATCGTTGCTGTAGCCCTTGACCTGGTAGAGGTACAGCGCCTGGTCGCAGCGCACCTGGTCCAGTTGTTCCTGGAAGTTGGAACCATGACGGGCCAGACGGCGCTTGAACGAAGCGGGGCTGGTGGCGAAGGCGGCCGCCACCCGTTCCAGGTTCAACGGTTGGCGAATCAGCCCCAGCAGGTGTTCGTAGACGAGGTCGAGGAAGCTTGCCCGCCAGCCCCAGGCCGCCAACTGGGCATCGCAGGCTTGGCGTGCCACGTGCTGGGCGGTCGACCCGGCGCCAGGCCAGGCGCGCAGCAAGTATTCCCGTGGCAGGCTCATCACTGTGGATGGGCGGTCGAAAGCCAGGGAATCGCCCAAGTGCACCCAATACTGTTCGACGTAGGCCGGTTCGGCATGGCTGAACTGGAAACGCCAAGGCAGATGCTCTTGCTGCTGGCGGCGCGCGAGGGCGACCACCGCGGTCATGCTGGACTCCAGCAGGAAGCGGCGTTGCTCGCCGATGGCGCAGCTTTCCCGCCAGTACAGGTGCAAGTACTGCTCATCCAGGCGCAGGACCGGGCTGAGCAAAGGGGACAGCAGGGCGCGGTACTGATCGATGCGCTCCAAGGCTTGCAGCAGGTGATCCGCTTGCTCCAGCAGCAGGCTGGCGGCACCGTGGTGCCCGGGCCACAGACGCTGGCCGTAGAGAAAGCTGCTGTCGTCGGCATCGAGCAGCCGCTGCGCATTGCCGATCAGGCGCAGGAACTGCTGTGGGCTTATCAGCGCGTTGCCGCCGACGACGTCGTCATAGAACAGCCCGCAGCCGCGTAGAAGGTGATGGGTATCGATCTGCCGCGAGCGCGCCAGGTCGATTAGCGCCGCTGGCAGGTGGTGGGCGGTGATGAAGCGGCTGTCGCCGTCATAGCCATTCATGCCTGGCACGCCTTGCGGCTCTTGGCCTGGGCCAAGGCGTAGTTGAGGCGTTTGAGCAGGTGGTCTTCGTCTTCGTCCAGCGCCATCACGCTGGCCACCGTGGCTGTGAGGTGCAGGCGCTCGCCATGCCGGGCGGTGTGGTGGGCGAGGTGGGCGATGCTCTGGCGCAGGGCCTCGGCCATGGCCTGGGCCTGACGCTCGCCGGTGCTGGGCAACGCTGCGACGAAGCGATCGCCGGCCAGGCGGCAGAGTATGTCCTGCTGGCGCAGGTTGAGCAGCAGCAGCTGGGCGACTACTTGCAGCACCAGGTCGCCTTCTTCCTGGCCATAGCGCTGGTTGATCTGGTTGAAGTCGTCTAGGTCCACGACCACAAGCGACAGTGCCTGCTGTGCGCTGGCGGCCTGGGCAATGGCTTGCTGCAGGTGCTGGCGCAGGTACCGGGCACCGGACAGCGGGGTGAGCTTGTCGAACAGGCGGTGTTCGCGGAACAGTTGCTCACGCTTGCGCATCTGCGCGGTGATGGCGTGCTGTTCTTGCTGCAGGTGGTACATGCCCAGGGTCAGCAGCAGCATGCCCAGCGGCATGGGCGCAGTCTCCAGCCAGTTATCCCAGGCCGCCTCGTCGGGCAGGCGGATGAATTCGTCGAGGGTGTCCATCCACATCGAGAAGGCGATGAAGCTCAGGCCCAGCGACAGCAGGCGGGTGACCCGGCCAGCAGGTCGCCCACGCAGCAACATGACCAGCCAGCCGCAGAGGATCAGGCAGGTGCCGCCCTCGCCGGCGACGTCCATCCAGTTTATTTCGGGCCAGGCTTTGAGCGTGCCGGCGGCCAGGTAGACGAGCAGGCCGGCGTTGGCGGCCAGTAGCAGGCCGGCCAGCGTCAGGGCGTGCTGTTTGAAGAGAGGGCTCAGGGGCATGGGTTGTCCTGTGATTGTATTGTTGCCTGTGCTGGCACTGTCGCTGGCACAGGCAGAGCAGCATGCAAGCCATTTATCTCAAACCGATGACGCTCACTTGCTCCGGGCCGTGCACGGCAGCCCGTCCGGCCCCATGCTGGCCTTGCAGTACCGTTCGTTGGCGAGCGCCAGCTTGGGCTCCTGCAGGAACTTGCGTCCTTTGACATCACGCGTGATATCAAACGCGTCGTATAGCTGGTCGTCAGCCGAATAGGTGCGCACCTGCAAGCGGTTTCGCTCGACAGCGATAGTCTGGTACAGCTGGGTATCCTCGGCTGTGCGGTCCGGCTGGTGGCGAGCACGGTCGTTCAGGCCGTACATCTTCGAGCCGGTGACCGAGACCATGTACACCGGGCCGATCGCCTGTTTCGCCTGATGTGCGGCACGTGTGGCCTGGCGCCCTTCGGCGTGGGTCAGGCGGCTGTAGCAGTGGTCGTGGCCTTGCAGTACCAGGTCGACCTTGTAGCGCTCCAGCAGCGGTTGCCAGGCCGCCTTGAGCGGCTCGGTATCATCGGGGCGGGCACAGGTATAGAGCGGCTGGTGCATGACCACGATGTTCCACTGTGCCTCGCTGCTTTTCAGTACCCCCTCCAGCCAGGTGGTTTGCGCCTGCAAGGTGCCCAGGTCGAGTGCCGAGGTGCCGTCCAGCACCACGAAGCGCACATTCTGGTAATCGCTGAAGTAGCTGGTTGCAGCCACACCCGGGGCACCGTTGCGCGGCAGGGCGAACTGCGCCGTCACATGAGGGCTGAGGCTGCGGCTTTCGCTGCCATCGGGGTTGAGGGTTTCCAGGTACTCGTGGTTGCCGAACGCGGTTAGCTGCGGGATGGCAGCGTACGACCAGCCGCCGGCCTGGTTCCATTCACCCCATTCATCGTCATGGGCGAGGTCGTCGCGCGATGCCACCAGGTCGCCAGCGTGCACCACCAGGGCGGGGTGCGCCACGCTGCGCAACGCCTGCCGAATGGTGCGCGAGGCGATGGCGAGGATGTCGTTCTGGGTGTCACCCAGGTAGATGAACGAGAACGGCGCAAAGGTGGCCTTGGCCGTGCGGAACTGGTGCCATTCGCTCCACCCCGCGCTGCCCTTGAGGCGGTAGACGTACGCGGTGTCCGGTTGCAGGTGGTCCAGACGCACCTGGTGGTAGTTGGCTGGGCCGTTGTCGCTGTCCAGGCGCTGGGTGCTGCCACCCAATGGGCTGGCCTTGGTTGCCAGCGAAGGGCCGGCGAGGGCTGGGCCGAGTTCCAGCACCGCGTCGGCCTGGGCCAGGTCGGTGCGGTAACTGATGGCCATCTGCGTGGCTGCGTTCTGGCCGGGGGTCAGCACGATACGGTCGGCCAGCTTGCCGGCGGCGTAGGGCAGGCCGGCGGAGCGCGGGATTGCAGCGGAGTCATTGGCCTGGGCATGAGCCTGTGCGGCGCAAAGCAGGGCGGCCAGTAGCAGGGGGCGGTGCATGGGAATTCCTCGATGAGCCCGGAAGGCGTGATGGGCGCAAAGGAAACAAAGCCGGATGACGGTTCTGTTACCGGGCGGGGGGTCGATTTGGCTCAGCTGATCGTCAGCAATAACGCGATTTCAAGTGGTCGGTAACGGCCCCGCGCCGCCAAACCGGCCCCACAGCTGAGCCACAGGTTTGCAGGGCCTGGCCAGGGCCGCAGCAGGCCTCAGGTCATATCAGCTCAAATCGGGCTGAAATCTGCGTGAAAGCCGCGTTTTCAAGCCGTCCAGCCCAGCGCTGTCACGCAAGTGCCACACACACTTTCTAGCTTTCGCAGCCATTCCCGGGGTTAACCGGGTCACTGCAAGCGAGGGTTTAAAGGTGGCAATGCCGTTTCGTCATATCCGCAACGCCGGATTCCGGGTCAGCCTGCTGGCCGTTGCCATTACCACCGCTCCGGCCTGGGCAGAAGATGCGGTCGAGCGGGTCGAGGTGATCGGCCAGGCGGCTAGCATCGACAAGGCGCTGCGTGAGCAGAAAAGCGCCGACAGCATCAAGAGCGTGGTGCATGCCGATGGTGTCGGTCAGTTGCCCGATGACAATGCTGCCGAAGCCCTGCAGCGTATCCCCGGGCTGTCGGTGGAGCGCGATCAGGGCGAGGGCCGCTTCGTCAGCGTGCGCGGTATTGCCCCGGACCTCAACAGCGTGACCATCAACGGCACTTTGGTACCGGCCCCCGAGGGCGATCGCCGAGCCGTGGCACTGGATGTGCTGCCCGCCGAGCTGGTGCAGTCGCTGTCGGTGGTCAAAACCCTGACCCCGGACATGGACGCCAACTCCCTCGGCGGCACCATCGAAGTCGAGAGCCTGTCGGCATTCGACCATGACGGGCTGTTCTACACCCTCAGCGGTGAAGCCAGCCATGACACCAACGTCAGCCGCGACAGCCCGAAATTCTCCGGCGCAGTCAGCGACCGCTTCAGCCTGGGTGACGGCATCAACAACTTTGGCGTAGCTGCGGCGTTCAGCTGGCAGAAGCGCAAGTTCGGCTCGGACAACGTCGAAACTGGCGGCAACTGGGATTTCGAAGACGGCGCCCGGCTGGAAGAGGTCGAAGCCCGCGACTACCAGATCACCCGTGAGCGCACCGGCCTGGGCCTGAACTTCGATTACCAGCCGGATGACTTTTCCAGCTATTACCTGCGCACCCTCTACAGCAAGTTCAAGGACACCGAGACGCGCAACGCCGAAGGCCTGGAGTTCGCCGACCCACAGGGTTCCGGCCAGCGTGGCGAGGCCGAAGGCTGGCGCGACTTGAAATCGCGCGAGGACACCCAGGAAATCCAGTCCTACGTACTTGGCGGCGAGCGCATCCTCGACCAGTGGACCATCAGTGCCCAGGCCGGCTACAGCCAGGCCACCGAGCAGGATCCGGGCGGCATTGCCGGCGCCAGGTTCGTTGGCGATTTCGACGAGGTCGGTTTCGACGGCACGCGCAAGCCACGGCTAAGCGCGGGCAACGACTTCTACGACCCGGCCCGGTTCACACTCGACGAAGTGGAGTGGGAGAAGGTTGACGGCAAGGACCAGGAAAAGAACATCCGCCTGGACCTTGCCCGCGACTACGATTTCGCCGACGCCTCCCAGGTCAAGTTTGGCGGCAAGCTCAGCCGCCGCGACAAGACCAGCGACACCGAAACCTGGGCCTATGACGGGTTCGATGACATCAGCCTTGCCGATTATCAGGGCAGCAATGTCGACTACGCCCTCGGCAACTTCGGCAACGGCATCAGCGCCAGCGCAATCAAGGGCCTGATCGGTAACCTCGACCGTGCGGCCTACTACGATGAGGAGGCCTCGCGCATCAATGACTTCGACATGAGCGAGGACATCAACGCGGCGTACCTGATGAACACGCTGGACATCGGCGACTGGCGCCTGATTGCCGGTCTGCGTTACGAAGGTACCAGGTTCGAGGCAAAGGGTACTGGCCTGCGCGAGGGTGTATACGAGCGCGTCGACAGCAACAATCGCTATGACCACTGGCTGCCGGGCCTGCACGCTCGCTACCAGTTGTCCCCGGCCACGGCCATTCGAGCCGCCTGGACCAACACCGTGGTGAGGCCGACCTTTGGTCAACTGGCGCCGGGTTTTGTCATTGATGAAAACGATGCGTCGTTCGGCAACCCCGAACTCAAGCCGCTGGAGTCGATGAACTTCGACCTGGGCATCGAGCACTACATGGGCCGCGCCGGCACCGCCTCGGCGTTCCTGTTCTACAAGGATATCGACCACTTCATCTACAGCACCGACCTGGCGGGCACTGGCGACTGGGTGGACTTCGACGAAGCGCTCACCTTCGAGAACGGTGGCGGCGCCAAGCTGTATGGCCTGGAGCTGGCGTATTCGCAGAAGTTCGACTGGCTGCCGGCACCCTGGAACGGCTTGCTGCTAGGCGCCAACCTTACCCTCAGCAAGTCTGATGCCACCCTGCAAGGGCCTACCGGCAAGCGCAGCATCGACCTGCCCAATCAGTCCGACACGGTGGGCAACTTCATGGTCGGCTGGGAAAACGACCGCTTCAACATGCGCCTGGCCGCCAACTACAAGTCGGGCTACCTGCTGGAGCTGGGTGCCATCGACGACAAGGCCCACGACCAGTATGCCGATGACCAGCTGCACGTGGACTTCAAGGCAGGCTACTTCCTGACCCCCGAGCTGCAGTTGACGTTCGAGGCGCAGAACATCACCGATGAGTCCTATTACGTGTACAGCGGCCACCGTCGCTACAACGCCCAATACGAAGAATACGGCCCGACCTACAAGATCGGCTTGACGCTCACCCATTTCTGACCCGCACCCTTCACGGATATTGCCTGCTCATGCGTATGTTTACTTTGTCCCTGCTGGGGCTGTATGTAGCCCTGGCCCACGCGGCTGCGAGCGCGGCGCCGAGCCTCACGCTCGACCGCAGCGTTATCGACAGCGAGACCAGCCAGTGGCTGGTACCCACCCCGGCACTCAAGCAGGCCGAACGCCTGCAACTGACCGCCAGGGAGCTGCAGCTGATTGACCGCCAGGGCCGTGTGCTCGGCGCGTTGCCGGGCCGCTTCGAAACCCTCGACCACCGCGCCGATGGCACCGGCCTGATGGTCGCCACCGTCGACAAGAAGCGTCAACAGGCGTTGCTGGCCCGCTTCGATGCACAAAGTGGTTGGGGCGTCCCGCGCTACCTGCCCAAGACCCGCTATGCCATCGAGGGCCTGTGCCTGTACCGCGACAGCGCCGCCAACGACTTCCTGTTCCTGGTTGGCGAGGAGGGCATCGGTGAGCAGTGGCTGGTCGCCGAACATGGCCAGCCGCTGGCCGAGGCACGCCAGGTGCGCGCCCTGAGCCTGCCGCCGCAGAGCGCGTTCTGCCAGGCGGATGACGCAAGTCACAGCCTGTACGTAAACGAAGAAAACGTCGGCCTGTGGCGCTACGAAGCTGCTGCCGAAGCACCCCTGGTGCGCGAGCCGGTGGACCTGGTGGCACCGTTCGGAAGCCTGGCCAAGGCCGCCGCCGGCGTGGCGCTGGTGCCCGGGGCCTGATGGTGCTGGACCCGGCCGCCAATGCCTTGCACCTGTACCAGGGCCGCGCCGGGCAATGGCTGCGTGATGGAGCCCTGAGCTTGCAAGGGCTGAAAGAGCCGGAACAGATCAGCGCCCGTGTGAAAGGCAAAGGCCTGGAACTGTTGCTGGCCGACGACCAGGGCACGCACCTTGCGACGCTGGTCTGGACGCCAACGCCAGCGCCGATTGCGCCTCCGGTGGTACAGATCAAGGCGCAGGTGCAGACCGACGGCGTGCCCAGCCTTGGCGATGCGGCGGACGACCCGGCAATCTGGGTCAACGCGCGCCAGCCCGAACTGAGTCGGGTACTGGGCACTGACAAGAAAGGTGGGCTGCTGGCCTACGACCTGCACGGCAAGCAGCTGCAGGACCTGCGTGTGGGCCGCCTGAACAACGTCGATGTGCGCAGCGGCTTCCAGCTCGGCGAACGTCAGGTCGACCTGGCCGTGGCCAGCAACCGCGACCGCAACAGCCTGCACCTGTTTGCCATCGACCCGGCCAGCGGCCAGTTGAGCGACATCGGCCAGGTGCCGACCGAGCTCAAGGAAATCTACGGCCTGTGCCTGTTCAAGGATGCCGATTCGGCCATTTACGCCATCGCCAATGACAAGGATGGCCGCTTCGTTCAATACCGCCTCGACGGCAGCAGCGGCCAGGCAGGTGGCACCTTGGTGCGCAGTTTCAGCACCCCGACCCAGTCGGAGGGTTGCGTGGCCGACGACCGCAACCAGCGCCTGTTCATCGGCGAAGAAGACGCCGCGGTCTGGGCCCTGGACGCCCGTGGCGATGGCCCGACCCGCCTGGACAAAGTGATCGGCGTGGGCGGCCTGGTCAAGGACGACATCGAAGGCCTGGCGCTGTACCACGGCAAGGGTGGCGATTACCTGGTGATCTCCAGCCAGGGCAATGACAGCTACGTGGTGCTCGAGGCCAAACCGCCGTACCGGCTGCGCGGCCGCTTCCAGGTAAGCCTGGACGCACAGCGCGGTATCGATGGCGCCTCGGAGACCGACGGCCTCGACGTGACCTCGGCCAACCTTGGCGGGCCCTGGGCAAAGGGCCTGCTGGTCGTGCAGGACGGTCGCAAGCGCATGCCCGAAGGCAACCAGAACTACAAATACGTGCCGTGGGCGGCGGTGGCTGAAGCATTGGGCCTGGAGTAATCGCCGCCTGTCATGCCACCGCAACCTGATTGCCTTTGACTAAGACTCACATTGAAAGGACACGCCCCATGCAAACCCCAACTCCGCTCGAACACACCACCGTCTGGGGGCTGGTCAGCGAAGCCAGCCTGGTGGTCCAGGCCGTAATGCTGTGCCTGGCCCTGGCCTCGCTGCTCAGCTGGTACCTGATTATTCAGCGTGGCAGCCGCCTGCGCCGTAGCGAAAGGCACAGCAGGGCGTTTCTCAAACAGTTCCGGGAAAGCGAAGTCGGCCAGCTGTATCAAGGCATCAAGACGCAACAGCCTCACGTCGATGCCGGGCTGCAGCAGCTTTTTGTATCCGGCTATCAGGCGTTCCAGCAGCTGCAACCTGGCCAGCAGCCCGACAGCGTGCTCGAGGGCGTCGAACGCAGCCTGCTGGTTGCCATCGCCGAGCAGGAAGAGCGCCTGGAGCAGGGCTTGCCGTTCCTTGCCACGGTCGGCTCGGTCAGCCCCTATATAGGCCTGTTTGGCACCGTTTGGGGCATCATGAATTCGTTCCTGGGTTTGTCCCAGGTGCAGCAGGCGACCCTGTCGACGGTGGCCCCTGGGATCGCCGAAGCGCTGATCGCCACCGCCATAGGCCTGTTCGCGGCGATTCCGGCGGTAATGGCCTATAACCGCTACTCGGCGCGCAGCCAGACCTTGATCAGCCGCTACTACGCCTTCGGCAACGAACTGCAAGGCCGCCTGCAACGGCGCTTGCAAGGCCAGCCCAGCAACCTGGCGGCAGCGGCCTGAGGAGGAACATGCGATGCTCGCCAGACCCGTCCGCAAGCATGGCCTGAAGGCCGAAATGAACGTGGTGCCGTACATCGATGTGATGCTGGTGCTGCTGGTGATCTTCATGGTCACCGCGCCGATGCTGGTACAGGGCGTGCAGATCGAGCTGCCCAAGGTGGCCGCCGAGGCACTGCCGGCACCCAGCCAGCAGCGGATCGTCACGCTCTCGGTGAAGGCCGATGGCAGCTATTACTGGAACCTCGGCAGCGAGGTGGACACCAGCCGCCAGACCGATAGCGCCGTGGACACCGCGCAGATGCGCGACAAGATCGCAGCCATCGTCGCCCAGGACCCGCAGACCCAGGTGTACCTGCGCGCCGACCGCAACACCGAGTATGCCGCAGTGGTGGCAGGCATCGCCGAGCTGCAACGCGGCGGTGTCAGCCGCCTGGGCCTGATCACCGAGGCGCCGTAACCATGAGCAAGCTGACTTTTGACCCTGCCAGCTGGCGCGACCACGGTATGGCGTTTGGCGTGGCGTTTGCACTGCACGCGGGGCTGGTCTATGTGCTGTTCAACCTGTCGCATACGCCGGTGCTGCAACCGGTACCGGCAGCGGTGATCCACACCCAACTGGTGCACGTGCCGGCACCCGTAGCGGTGCCTGAGCCGCCGGCGCCCGAGCCGGTGGTCGAGAAGCCCGCGTTGCCGACGCCCAAGGCCCAGATGCCGGTCGTGGATGAGGCCGCATTGGCACTCAAGCGTGTGCAGCAGCAGAAGCGCGATCTGCAACAGAAGCGCGATCAACAACAGCGTCAGGAACAGGAACAGGCGCGCAAGCAACGCGAAGAGGCTGAGCGGCGCGAGCGGCAACTGGCGCAACAAGAGCAGGCACGGCAGCAGCAGGCGCGAGAGGCTGCTGCCCAGGCTCGTGCCGCAGCCGAGTCGGCCAGCCGCCAGTATCTACCCATCGCCAAGGAGGCACCGGACTACCCGCAGCGGGCGCTGGATCGCAATATCGAGGGGGAATGCACGGTCACCTACACGGTCACGCCGCAGGGGCAGGTCAGCGATCCGCAAGTGGTGGGCCAGTGCCACCCGTTGTTCGTCAAACCGTCGCTGGCGGCGGCGAAGCGCTTTCGTTACCAGCCTCGGGTGGTGGATGGGCGGGCGGTAGCGGTGGCCAATGTAAAAAATACCTTCACATACAAGATTCGATGAATTGCAGACGGGCGCCATTGCCCCCTAATCACAAACAGACTGCCAGCTGATTGGGGCAATGGCGTCCTTGTCATTTGTACAAAGTTTGCTGTTCGCCGCCTACGCTGTCCAGAGTCTTGATCAGCAGGAGGCACCATGAGCAATTTCCCTATCGTTGCCACCGTCTTGTCCATGGTGTTGGGCCTTTCTGTCACACGCCTGCTTCTTGGGGCGCTAACCGTCTTCCGTATCCGTCGCAACGCAACCCCAGACTGGGTTGCCCTGGTCTGGGCAGTCATGCTGTTCACCACCCAGATGGATTTCTGGTGGGCGGTCAATACGCTGCCGCAAGTAAGGGGGACCTTTTCGTTCCAGGAATTTTTGCTGCTGGTGTTGCTGGCACTTGCGCTGTTCGTTGCCTCGGCGCTGGTGTTGCCCAGCCGAAGTGAGGACGAACTCGAGGGCCTTCGTGTGTATTTCGAGCAGGATGGCCGATACGCGCTGCTGTTCCTGTCGGGCTATTACCTGCTTGGGTTTATCGTCAACATTCTCTTGTTCGGCGTTTCGCCCCTGGCGCTTTGGGGCGCATTTGACGTGATCATGATCGTGATCCCGCTGTGTGTGTTTGCAGCCAGCTCGCGCAAGGCCTATGCGCTGCTTACCGTGGCATTCGTACCTATCAATATTGCGGACCTGGTGATATCGCTACTTACGTGATCGAGGGTGACTGCGTCCATTAAAATCTATGCAGTGCAGCACAATAACTGTACAGGGTGCTATTGTTGTACAGTATTCGGGTGTGATCGAGGTCAGCATGGCGCACCGTGCTCGTTGGATCTGCCTTTGTCTGCTACTGGCTGCCCTGTCGACGGCAGCGGCGGACTGGCGAGCGGAGTTGCCTGCGGCAAAACGCCTGGGCGTGGGTGAGTTCACCTGGTTTGGCCTGCGTCTTTACACAGCCCAATTATGGACAGCAGGGCCAGTTCATGACTGGAACCAGCCTTTCGCCCTTGAGCTCCTCTATCACCGATCGTTGTCCAAGGGCACATTGGTACAGGCCACCCTCGAGGAAATGCGCCGCCTCAACGGTGGCAGCATAACGTCGCAACAACGCACGGCGTGGACCCATGCGATTGAACAGGCATTCGTGGACGTGCGCCCCGGCATGCGCATTACGGGCTTGTACCTGCCGGGACAGGGTTGCCGCTTTTACGTCGACGGTAAACTCAGCCGCGAAATCGCCGACCCGGTCTTTGCCCGAGCGTTCTTTGCCATCTGGCTCGACCCCCGTGCCAGGGATACCCAACTGCGTCAGCGCCTGCTGGGGCTGGCTGGCAACGACCGAGGAACATGAACATGTACAAAGTACTGTTGCTGGCTTCCTGCCTGCTTCTGGGCAGCTGTGGCAATGTCGGTGTCGAGCACTATGCCCAGGAGCAACCGAAACTCGACCTGGCGGCATTCTTCTCGCGGCCGGTGCAGGCCTGGGGGATGTTCCAGAAGCGTTCCGGGGAGGTGGTCAAGCGCTTCCACGTGCGCATCGACAGCCGCCGCGAAGGTGAGCGGCTGATTCTCGACGAGCATTTTCTATACAGCGATGGCACTCGCCAGCAGCGTACCTGGACGCTGGTACCTGACGGGCCTGGCCGCTGGCGCGGAACCGCGGGGGACGTCATCGGTGAGGCGCGCGGTGAAGTGGCGGGTAACGCGCTGCGATGGCGTTACCAGCTGGACTTGCCCGTTGATGGCCGGCACTGGCAGGTAGACCTGGACGACTGGATGTACCTCATGGATGACGACACCCTGATCAACCGCTCGAGCATGAGCAAACTGGGCGTGGAGGTGGGCCAGATCACCCTGTTCTTCCGCCGCCTGCCAGAGGGCACACCATGAACCTGATCGCGCTTGCCCAGCTGGTATCCACCGGCGAAGCCAAGGAACTGGAACTGCTGTCGCTGGAGGGTGGTTTTTACCTCTTGCGCGCCTTGACCGACGCAGGCCCCGTGACGTTGTGCGACGCCCATGGGCAGCCCGTTCGCCTGCGCTCCACTACCGAGCTGCGGCAATTGCTGGCCGACCTGCCACCAGTGCCCTGCATGCTGGTGCAGCAGGTAGTGCATGATGAGATGTGCGGGCAACGTGACGGCCCCGTTGCACCGCTGCGCGTACCGGTAACGCTCACAAGCCAGTGGTAGCCCGAACGATGCGTCTGGGCCTTGTGCTGGGTGACCAGCTGTCGTTCGACCTGGCAAGCCTGGCGGCCCTTGATCCTGCGCGCGATGCTGTCTTGATGGCGGAAGTGGAGGGCGAGGCCCGGTACGTGCCGCATCATCCGCTGAAGATCGTTCTGATCTTCAGCGCCATGCGGCACTTTGCCCAGGCCCTGCGCGAGCGGGGTTGGCAAGTGCATTATGTCGAGCTCGATGCTGACGGCAACAGCGGTAGCATCGTTGGCGAATTGCGTCGCTGGCAACACGCCCTGGGCGCCACGCATATTCACCTGACCGAGTGCGGGGAGTGGCGCCTGGAGCAGGCTTTGCGTGATGCCGCCTTGCCCCTGGTGTGGCATCGCGACAGGCGTTTTCTGTGCTCCCGCGAAGCCTTCGCGCGCTGGGCCCATAAGCGTCGGCAGCTGCGTATGGAGCACTTCTACCGTGGCATGCGCAAGCGAATGCGCTGTATGGAGCAAGCCATCGGGCAGACCCTGCGGCTGGGCTATGCGCACCATATCCAGCGGTTGATGGTGACCGGCAACTTCGCCTTGCTGGCCGGTATCGTACCCACCGCGATTTGCGAGTGGTACGTGGCGGTCTATATGGATGCCTTCGACTGGGTCGAGCTGCCCAACACGCTTGGCATGGTGATGCACGCCGACGGCGGCTACCTGGGGTCCAAGCCTTACTGCGCCAGTGGTCGTTACATCCAGCGCATGTCCGACCATTGCAAGGCGTGCAGTTACAAGGTTGATCTTGTTATCGAGGACGATGGCTGCCCGTTCAATGCCCTGTACTGGCATTTTCTTATCCGCCATCGCCCTCTGCTGTCGACGAGCCCGCGTTTGGCTCTGGTCTATCGTAGCCTCGATGGCATGACGGCTAGCCGGCGAGACGCTGTATGGCAGCGTGGCCAGGCACTGTTGGCGCAGCTCGATGCGCAGCAGGCGTTATGAAAAAGAGCCTTTTGCCCAGCAAGGTCTGCGTGGTGTGTGGCCGGCCGTTCAGCTGGCGCAAGCGCTGGGCTCGCTGTTGGCAGCAGGTGCGCTACTGCTCCGACCGATGCCGCAGGTCAGCGCCGCGCCGCGAGGCGCGCGAGCAGGGGCAGGGCCAAAGCCCAGATCGGCATCAGTAGCAGGCCGGTTTGCAGCGCGCCCAACGGCAGGGCCACATCCGCAAGCCTTGCGCCGCCTAAATAGGCCAGGGGGCCGCCGAGTGCGCCCAGCAGCGCACCGATCCGCCAGTGCCTGCCAGCCCATGCCAGGCTGTGGCGCATGCCGCTGGCCAGCACTAGCCACAGCAGCGCCAGCCATAGTGGCAGCGGCCAAGCGTCGAAACCGAACACGCCCATTGCCCCCAGCACGCTGTCGAGCACACACCCGGCCAAGGTGACGCGCAACAGCGCCCTGAATTCGGCAGTGACGTCCGGGCACAGGCGCAAGTGCACCGCCACACCCGCGATCACCAGCAGCAATAGCCAGGGGCGTTCGGCGCCCAGCACGCAGATCCACCAGCCAGCCTGTAACCAGACGGCATTGGCGACCAGCCAGCGCCCGGGCATCAGGCACCGTCAGGCAAGGGGGCGCGCCGTGCCAGTGGCGCTGCCCACAGCAGGTGCGCAACGCCGATGGTGCGCTCCTCAAAACCGCCCTGGCAGTAACACAGGTAGAACTCCCACAGGCGCTGGAACATCTCGTCGTAGCCCAGGTCCGCCAGTGCTGTGCGCGCCTGACGCAGGTTTTCACGCCAATGCCGCAACGTGTGGGCATAGTCCTGGCCGAAATCCTCCATGTGCACAAGGTTGAGTGTGGTGTGTCGGCTGGCGGTGTCAAGCAACACGCTCAGCGAGGGCAGGGCGCCACCGGGGAAAATATAGCGCTGGATGAAGTCGACCGAGCGCCGCGCCTGGGCGTAGCGCTGGTCGCGGATGGTGATCGCCTGCAACAGCATCAGGCCCTCTGGCTTGAGCAGCGAGGCACACTGGCGGAAATACACGGGCAGGTAGCGGTGGCCGACAGCCTCGATCATCTCTATCGACACGAGTTTGTCGAAGGTGCCTTGAAGGTCGCGGTAGTCTTCGCGCAGCACCTTCACGCGCTGCTCCAGCCCCAGGGCCTGAACGCGCGCCAGGGTATGGCTGTACTGCGCCTCGGAGAGCGTCGTGGTGGTGACCCTGCAGCCGTATCGGGTGGCTGCGTGGATCGCCAGGCTGCCCCAGCCGCTGCCAATTTCCAGCAGGTGATCGTCAGGGCGCAGTTCAAGCTTCTGGCAGATGCGCTCCAGCTTGTGCAACTGGGCTTGCTCCAGTGTTTGCCCAGGGTGCTCGAATTGGGCGGCCGAATACATCATGGTGGGGTCCAGCAGCCGCTCGAACAGGGCATTGCCCAGGTCGTAGTGCGCCAGAATGTTGCGCCGGGCACCGCGCTTGTTGTTGCGGTTGAGCCGGTGCAGCAACCGCAGGGCAGGGCGGCCGAAGCGGGCCAGGCCACCCTCGAGCGCGTCCAGCACTTCAAGGTTGGCGACGAACAGGCGCGTCACCCGCGCCAGGTCGGGGCTTCGCCAATAGCCGTGGATGTAGGCTTCGCCAGCCCCGATCGAACCATTCCCGGCGATCAGGCTCCAGGCGGCGTCATCGAGGACCTCCACCTCGGCCTGCAACAGGCTCTCGGCATCACCGAAACTCCACTGCTGCCCGTGGCAGAGCAGGCGAAGGTGGCCGTGGCGCAGCTTGCCCAGCTGGGCAAGTACGGCGCTTCGTGCCAGCCCGCCGATCAATGGCGCAAGGCCTGCGAACTTGCTAACGCTCAGGGTGGGATTCGACATCATCAGGGTCCTCGCAAGGTTGGCCGAGCGCCAGGTCATTTTGGCTGGTGGTGTGGTCATGCACGGGGGTGCGTTTGATCAACAGGCGTAGCGCTTGCCAATAGATGGCCGAGACAGTGCGCAGGCTCATCCATGGGAAGGTCATGACATACCGACGCAGCCCGATGCCATCCAGTGGCTGACGGTGCAGGGCGAGGTCGGCCTCGAACACCTTGCGGCCGTCTTGCCAGTTCTGCATGTGGATGCGTACATGGTCCGCGCTCAGGGAAAAGCGCAGGTGATAGTCCATGTCCAGTGGCATGAAGGGTGAAACGTGGAAGGCTTTGGCCACCGAGAAGGGCTTGGCAAGGTTGTCTTGCACCGGTAGCACGTAATGAAAGCGTTCGCGCCAGGGGGTGTTGCGCACCTCCATCAGGATCGCCTTCAGGCCGCCGTCGCGGTCATGGCAGAAATAGAAGCTCACCGGGTTGAACGACAGCCCCCAGCAACGCAGTTGCGTGAGCAGCTGTACCGGGCCTTCGGGCATATGCCCCGTGGCTTGCCCGACCAGCAAGCGTGCGGCCTGGGCCAGGGTTTCGCCGTGGCGGGTCTGCGCTGGCAGGTAGTCGGTTTCGCGCCAGCACAGCGGTGCCAGGCGCCAACGCCCCAGCCAGCGTGACAGGCCCATCAGCCAGGCTTGTTCGTCCAGGTCCAGGTAGAACATGCCGATCCGGTAGCGGAAAGCATGCAGCCGCGGCGTCAGCCGTCGGTGGCTGATCCAGCCCAGGCAAAGGCTGCTGTTCACAGTTGCTCCCCGAAGTGCGCAGCCACTTTCAGCGCGCTGACCACCCCGTCCTCATGAAAGCCGTTGCCCCAGTAGGCGCCGCAGAAGTAACTGTGCTGCAGGCCCTGCAGTTGTGCCTGGCACGCCTGGGCGGCGGACGCCGCAATGCTGTACTGCGGATGGGCATACTGGAAGCGGGCGATCACTTGCGCTGGGTCTATCAGTGCGGTCTGGTTGAGGCTCACGCAGAAGGTTGTCGGTGCCTGAATACCTTGCAGAATGTTCATGTTGTAGGTCAGCGCGGCGGGAGCCTGCTCTGGGCCGCCCAGGCGGTAGTTCCAGCTTGCCCAGGCGCTCTTGCGGCGTGGTAGCAGACGGGTATCGGTGTGCAGCACCACGTCGTTGCTTGCGTAGCCGATGGCGCTGAGCACGGCGCGTTCCAGTGTGCTGGGGGTTTCCAGCAGTGCCAGCGCCTGGTCGCTGTGGCAGGCGAACACCACATTGTCGAAGCGTTCGGTGCCGGCCGCGCTCACGAGGGTCACGCCACCTTCGTCGCGGCTGACCCGGTGAACCCTGCAATTGAGGCGGATGCGATCAGCGAACGGTCGGCACAGCGGCGCGACATAGCTGCGCGAGCCGCCTTTGATCACCCGCCACTGTGGGCGTTGGTTGACCGACAGCAAGCCGTGGTTGCGACAGAAACGCACGAAGAACTCAAGGGGGAAGTGAAGCATGTCGGCGCGGGACATCGACCAGATCGCCGACCCCATCGGCACGATGTAGTGGTCGATGAAGCGCTGCCCATAGCGCTGTGCCTGAAGGTAGGCGCCCAGGGTGGTGTCGGCGTCGATACGCTGGTTGTCCAGGTCGGCCAGTGCCTGGCGGTTGAACCGCAGAATATCCCGTATCATGCCCCAGAAACCCGGGGACACCAGGTTGCGGCGTTGGGCAAACAGTGTGTTCAGGTCGTGGCCGTTGTACTCCAGGCCAGTGACCGGGTCATGCACCGAAAAACTCATCTCGGTCGGCTGCGAAGTGACCTTGAGCTGGTCGAGCAACCGGATGAAGTGGGGGTAGGTCCAGTCGTTGAAAACGATGAAGCCGGTATCGATTGCATGGCGCTGGCCCTTCCAGACCACATCGAGGGTATGCGTGTGGCCCCCGATCCACTGCTCGGCTTCGAAAACCGTTACGTCGTGCTTGCGTGACAGCAGGTGGGCACAGGTCAACCCCGCGATGCCACTGCCGATGATTGCGATACGCATGGATCATCATTCCTGTTCATGGCGGGCGAGGCGTTGGCCGAGTGCCAGACGCAGGCGCGCGGGTAGCGCCCCCAAGAGGCGCAACACCAGGGTGAAAAGCCCGGGGAAATTGATTTCCAGTGGGCGCCGGGGCAGGCGCGTGGCGATATGCCGGGCGGCGCGCTGCGCAGTCCACAGCTGCGGCATGGGGAAATCGTTGCGACGTGTCAGAGGCGTGTCGACGAAGCCAGGGCTGACCAGGGTGACCGCGATCCCCTCCCGAGCCAGGTCGATTCGCTGTGACTCCACCAGGTAGCGCACCGCAGCCTTGGACGCGCCATAGGCGCCGGCGCGGGGCAGGGCCAGCCAGGTCACCGAACTGCCCATAACCACCAGGTGGGGGCGCTGGCCGGTGCGAAGCAGGGGCAGTGCCGCCGCCAGGCAGTAGCTGACGCCCAGCAGGTTTGTGCGCATTACACGTTCGACCAACGCGGGGTCGAAATGCCCCGGCTCCAGATATTCGCAGGTGCCGGCATTGAGAATGGCCATGTCCAGCCCGCCCCAGGCCTGCTCGATCTGTGCGGCGATCCCGGCGACCTGCTGCGGGTTGTCAAGATCGCCAACGGCCAGCAATGCCTGCCCGGGAAATTTTTCGGCCAGAGGGGCAAGGCGATCGGCATGGCGCCCGCCCAAGGCAACCTGATGGCCTTGCTCCAAAAGGATGTGTGCGAGTGCGGCACCGATACCGCTACTGGCGCCGGTCAGCCAGCAGCGGCTCATGCCAGCCTGCCTTTGAGCCAGCGTATCGCCCCGCCCATGACGGGGAGGTGTTCATAAAGCAGGGCGCCGGCGTCGAAATAGTCCTGGTGAAAATGCACGCGTTCGCGCCAATGCAAGCAACTACACCCTTGCAAGGTGATCGGCCGACCGCGGGCCAGGCGGGGGTGGCAAAACTGCAGTGTCCAGCGCAGGTAGCCCTGCCCAGGCCTTACCTCGTCGGCGCTGGTGATGGCATAGCGAATATCACTGGCGTTGGCGTACAACTGCTCGAAATAGGCTCGCAGGGCCTGCAGCCCCTGTATGTGATGCAAAGGGTCGCGAAAGGTAACATCTTCGCTGTACAGTTTTTCCAGCGTGTCGAGGTGCGCCCCATCGAGGCTGGCGAAGCGCTCGGCGAATTGCTGTAGGTATGCTGACATGCTGGGCTCCAGGCCATCCTGTACAAAAGTGATTTGTTGTACAGGTATAGCTGAAACCTAAGCATTAATCTATACAAGCCAGGGGGCTTGTACAGGTTTTTTGTCAGCCCTTGGCCTAGCCTGGTTGCCGGCGCAGTTCAGCCACTTCAGCCTCCAGCTCGCGTACCTTTTCTTCGGCGAATATCTGCGCGGTGACATCGCGCTGGATGCCAATGTAGTACGTCAGTTGGTCCGCTTCGTTGAAAACAGGCGTGATGGACAGCTCATTCCAGAACAGGCTCCCGTCCTTGCGGTAGTTGCGCAGCACCTGGCGGCAGGGGCGGCCTTCGCGGATCGCCTCGCGGATGGTTGCCAGGCCCGCCTGGTCATGATCCTCGCCCTGAAGAAAACGGCAGTCCTGGTAGAGGATATCGTCGGCGCTATAGCCGGTGAGGCGTTCGAAGGCGGGGTTGACGTAGATAAGGATGCTGTCATTGCCTTCCTGCTCGGCGACGACGATGCCATCGTTGGAATGCTCGACCATCAGTTGCAGAAGTTTTGCGTTGATCATGGGGCCCACCTACAGGCGTTTCGTATGCGATATGCGCAGCGTAGCTTCTGTGCAGAAGGCTTCGGCGCCGTTTGTTGCATGATGAACCAAGCAGGCTCACCGCAGAAGGTGCATCTGGGTTTAGAATGAGCCATTACCCGGATGACCCCTCGTTATGACAGACGCCACCCCACCTGATTTGCTACCGATGCGCGATGTGGTCAGCCTGACCGGCATCAATCCGGTGACCTTGCGTGCCTGGGAGCGCCGCCATGGGTTGATACGCCCGCAGCGCACCGAGGGCGGCCATCGCCTGTACACGGCCCGGGATGTCCAGCGCATACGCGACATCTTGCGCTGGACGGCCAACGGCCTGCCCATCAGCAAGGTCGGCGATCTGCTCGCAGGCCAGCCTGAGGCGTCTGTGCAGCAGCATTCGGCCTTTGACGATTGGCGCGCCGCCGTGGTGCGCGCAACCAAGGCATTCGACGGGCCGGCACTGGAGGGGATCCATGGTCAATTGTTCACACTCTTGCCCAAGGCCACCGTGCTGCGTGAAGTGCTGATGCCGGTTTGGCATGAGCTGGCTTCAGCCTCCGCGCCTGGCCAGCGTAGCCAATGGTTGTTTCTCGACACGTTCTTGCGCGCCCGCTTGCTGCTGCGTTTGCAGATGAACCAGGTGGATGCGCCGCAGGTTTTGCTAGTAGGTACCGATGGGCAAGCCGAACTCAGTGTGTTGTGCGCCGGGCTACTGTTGAGCAGCGAGCAACAGCGCATCGAAGTGCTCGGTTGCGGGCAACCGCTGGAAGAGCTCCCCATCGTGTGTGCGGCCATGCAGCCTGCGGCACTGGTGATCAAAGTTCAGGCGCCGGTGAGCCCCACGTTGGCCAAGCGCTTACGGTCGTTGCAGATGGACATTGTGTGCCCGCTGGCCTTGATTGGCGAGGGGCTGGCCGATTCGCAGCCAGCCTTGAGCGCAATCCCGCTATGCCTGCTGGACGAGCGAGGCGCAGACGCCGCGCGCGTGCTGAGCGCCTTGCACCGTGGGGTTCTTGACGTTTGACCTATGGGCTTGGCCCTTTGCGTTCAAGCCTGAACCTCGCCAGTGTCGGCAATCAGCCCGAGCGCTTCGATGGCCAGCAGCGCGCAGCGCTCGTCATTGTCCGAAGTGTCGCCGCTGACACCGATGGCGCCCAGCAGGTGGCCATCGATGTTGCGCAGGAGGATGCCGCCCGCCACCGGGATAACCTCGCCGTCGGTGAGGCTGTTGATGGCATCGAAGAATGCCGGCATGGCCTGCGCACGACGCGCCAGTTCACGGCCGCCGACGCCCAAGCCCAGGCAGCCGCGTGCCTTGCCGGTGGCGATCTGCGGGCGCAGGAAACTGGCGTGTTCGTCGCGCAGTACCGCCAGTGGGTGACCCGCACCGTCGAGCACCGCGGCTGCCAGCGGCCGCACGCCCAGGGCCCGGGCGTGGCGCAAAGTGGTGGCGGCCAGTTGCGTGGCCAGTTCGAAGTCTAGCGTCTTCATGTTCAAAGGGTCCATGTACCAAGCTCGGCCACACGGTCGCGGGTATAGAGGTCGGTCCATTTCAGCGAGTTGAAGTCTGACACCAGTTTCGGGTTGTACGCGGTGCGTTGCAGGCGTACCGGCTCGCCGGCCTTGTACACGGCCTGCAGGCGGTTGCGGTCCTGGAGGATGCGGATGTCGTCCAGGGGTGAGCCGTCGAGTATCAGCAGGTCGGCCTGCTTGCCCGGTTCCAGGGTGCCGAGGCCCTCGCCGCGGGGCATCAGGCGGGCGCCGACATTGGTCGCGGCGAACAGCGCTTCGGCCGGTGTGAAGTCCAGGCGGCGCACCAGCAGCTCCAGCTCGCGGGCATGCCACTCGCCGTAGGGCGTGACGGCAAAGCCGCTATCGCTGCCGCAGGCGAATGGGACGCCCGCAGCCTTGGCGCGCTTGAGTACCGGCGTGCCCAGCTCCAGGGTACGCGCGCAGTAGCCGGCGTAGCCGGTGCTGATCGCTGGATCGTGGGGCTGGCAGAAGTCCACGGTGTTTTGCGGAAAGGTCATGGTTGGCGCGAGCACGCTACCGGCTTCGAGTAACGCCTCGATGCAGGCGTCGTCCATATAGAACGCGTGGAACACCAGGTCGACGCCCGCCTTGGCAGCGTACATCACTGCCTCACGGCCGTAGGCGTGGGTGGCCACGCGGCAGCCGAGCCGATGGGCCTCATCCACCATCTCACGGGTTTCATCGGCAGTGAAGGCAGCGATGATCTCACCATTTGGGCGGCGGTGGGTTCCGTCCATGGCGATCTTGATCAAGTCTACGCCGTCCTTGGCCTGCTTGCGGATCTGCGCGATGGCTTCGGTACGGCTGGTGACCAGGGCGGCGGTGAAATATTCCGGTGCGCCGACCCGGCTGGGGAACCAGTCGTTGAGACTCTGCCGATTGGTGATCACGCGGCTGCTGGCGGCAATGCGCGGGCCTTCGAACAGCCCTGCGTTGACCGTGTTGCGCACGGCGATGCTGAGCTGGCCACTGTCACCGGGGCAGACCATCGAGGTTACGCCGGCAGCCAATACGTGCTGGGCGAAAAACAGCCCGCGCAGGGCTCGAAATTCGTCGCTGGTCCAGATGTCGATGTCTTCCTCGCTCTGGGCGTTGCCGAAGGCCAGGTGGGTGTGTACGTCCACCAGCCCGGGCATGACGAACTGGCCATGAACTTCACGGTCGCCAGGCCTCGGCCGGGGCGCTTCGGCTGTGGCGCCGACGTGACGGATCATGCCGCCCTCGATGATCAGCGTCTGTTGCTGGCGGGTGTGCAGGCCGGTGCCATCGAACAGGGTGGAGCAGTGCAGGTGCAGGGTGCCCATGGTTGGACGCTCCTCGTCTTGTGGTTTATCGCAGGCCAGGTCGTGGGAGATGCCCGGCGCGACGCCGGGCAAAGGCCGGCAGCGCCGGCACACAGGCGCAATCAGGCCGTGTGGCCGCCAAGGGTTTCGGCGATCCAGTCGGCGATGTAATGCCCGGCATTGATGCTGTTGTCGAAGCTGGAATGCTGCACACCGCCCTCGCGGTCGGTGAATATCTTCAGCTCGCGTTTCGGGCTGTTGACCAGTTGCTCATAGGTGCGGTGCGCCCACTTGAGTGGGATCTGCGAGTCCTTTTCGCCATGGGTGACCAGAAACGGCACGCGTATGCGGTCGAGCACACCGTCCAGATGCACGTCCTCGGCGATGCGCATGAAGTCGTCCATGTCCTTCGCGCCCCACACCCAGCACACGTGCGCCCAGTAGTGGGGAACAGGGAAGTTGCCTTCCTTCTCCAACCGGCGCTTCTGCACATCGCGCCAGTCGTGGTTGGCGCCCCACACCACGCCGCAGGCGAAGCGGGGCTCGAAGGCCACCGCGCGCGGGCAGTAGTAACCACCGAGGGACACGCCTTCCAGGCCGATGCGCTTGGGGTCGACGTCGGCACGCGTTTCCAGCCAGTCCACCACGCGGCTGGCCCAGTGCTCGCTGTCGTAGCGTGCGGTCAGCCCCTGCAGGCGCAGCGCTTCGCCGGTGCCGGGCTGATCGATGATCAAGGACGACACGCCGCGCCTGGCCAGCCAGGCGGGCAGGCCGACGCGGTATTTCATTTCCTTGGTCGAGTCCAGGCCATTGACCTGTACCAGCAGCGGCGCCGGGCCGCTGACGCCTTGCGCGCGCACCAGCAACCCCGAGAGGTGCTTGCCCTCGTAGGGGATCTCCACCCGCTCGCAGTTTTCCTTGGCCAGGTCGATGCCACGGGCGAAGGTTTCCAGGAAGCGCTGGTACAGCGCCGCGCGGCCCGGCGCACCGTGGGCCTGAAGGCGTTCGCAGGTGAGGTAGTAGGTGGCGGCGCGGCCGTATTTTTCCCCGGCGGAAAGGCGTCGGCCGGCGCTTTCATCTTCCTCGGCCAGGTTGCAGAGCTTGTCGGCCATGGTCGACCAGGTTTCCCGGAAGGCCTGGGTACCGGCGGTGTCTGGCTGTTTGGCGGCCTCTTGCAGCGGGGCGCACATTTCTTCGATCTCGCCCATGCGGGCGCCCATTTCGATAGCCAGGTCCACCGAGAGGTTCCAGACGTAGTTGGTGGGGAAGTAACGGAACATTCTTGTTGTCCTTCTGCAGTTGTCGAGGCCAGCGCCCAGGATTGCGGCAGGCACGCGGGGCGAGGTTCGAAGGCAAGGTACGCAGGCGAGGCGGGGCGGGGCCAATCGTGATGGGAGATGCGAGGTATCGGCAAACGCGATGCCCCGGCGCCGTTGTGCTGGCCGGGGCGATGGGGTGGGGTTCAGGCGCTGGCGCGCAGGGCACCCGGCTGCCGGTCGGCGTGCCGGATGAAGTCGCTGATGCGTTCGCGCAGCCAGCGGTGCATCGGGTCGCCGTCCATGCTGCGGTGCCACAGCATGAACTCGCGCATCACCGGGATTTTCACCGGCGCGGGCAGGATGCGCAGGGGCAGGTAACCGGCATACAGCTCGGCAAGGCGGCGGTGCATGGTGGCGATCCTCTGGGTACCCACCACCAGCTGGGGCAGGGTGTTGAAGTCGTTGGTGATGACTTCCAGGCGTCGGTTGAAGCCATACTGGTTCATGAACCAGTCCTCGATACTCAGGTGCCGGTTACGGCCGAAGCCCACCGAAATATGGCCCATGTCCATGTACTGCTCCAGGGTCAGCTGTTCGCCGACGTCGCGGTTGTGGCGCCAGATCACGCAGACATGGTCTTCCTCGAACAGCAGTTGGGCGGGGTGGCCGTCGATCAGGTAGCGCTCGGGGACGATCATCATGTCGACTTCGCCCCGCATCAGCAGCTCGGCGCTGTTGTCGCCGGGGCTGATCATTTCGAAGGTGATGTGCGGTGCCTGCTGGTGGATCTTCTGGATGACCTGGGCGAACAGCACGCTGATCAGGTAGTCGGAGGTCACCAGGCGGAAGTGCCGCTTGCTGCTGGCCGGTTCGAACACTGGCTTGGCGGTGATCGAGGAGCGGATGGTGAGCAACACTTCGCGCACCGGCTTGGCCAGCTCCAAGGCATAGGGGGTGGGCTGCATCTTGCGCCCAACCTGCACCAGCAACTCGTCCTCGAAGAATGTTCGCAAACGGCCCAGTACGCCGCTGGTAGCGGATTGGGTCATGTGCAGGCGTTCGGCAGCGCGGGTGATGTTCTGCTCCTCGAGCAGAATGTCCAGGGCGACCAGCAGGTTCAGATCCAGGTGGTGAAAGCGCATGGTGATAGCTCTCGTTTCTTGTAGTTATTTTCGCGATACCTTCCCGCTGCATTGCTGATACGTCAAGGCCTGTGGCCCACGTTGCCGAGCCAACGCCAGGCGCCATGGGCTGGGGCACAGGTATCGCGATTGCCGATGCCTTGCATTTTGACTCGCGATTGGTCACGCCCCCCCGGCACCGAGCAACCTGCACTCCAGTCGTGTGGCCGCTGCGCCGCCACGACCCACTACCGGTGACCCTGCCTCGCCGAATAACAATTTCAATGGAGTGGTAGCCATGAACATTCTTGGTCTCGACGCGCTGGTGTTCGGCGTCGACGATATCCAGGCCTGTGCCGATTGCCTGCGTGACTATGGCCTGACAGCCATTCAACTGGACGCCGACGGTGGCCGGTTCGAGGCGCTGGACGGCACCGCAATCATCATCCGCCGTGGCGACGACGACAGCCTGCCACCCGCGCTGGGGCCGACGCCGTCGTTGCGCGAGACTGTCTACGGCGTAGTTGCGGCGGCGGACCTGGAGGCGATCGCCGACGAACTTGGCCGCGACCGCGAGGTTCGTCGTGATCCCGACGGCACGGTGCACACCTTTGACGACCTGGGCTTCGCCATCGCCTTCCAGGTAACCTGCCGCCGTGCCTTCGAGGCGCCAGCTGACCTGACCAACGCACCCGGCAGCGCGCCGCAGCGCCCACTCAACCAGCTTGGCATCACCCCGGACATGCCGGCACGGCCGCGCACCTTGTCCCACGTGGTGTACTTCGTGCCCGATGCGGCCAAGGGCGAAGCGTTCTACCGCGACCGCCTGGGCTTCGTCACCACCGACAGCTTCGTCGGCGTCGGCCCGTTCATGCGCACCGCCGGCATGGACGACCACCATTGCCTGTTCATGATCCAGACACCGCCACACATGCAGGGCTGCGAGCACTTCACTTTCCACATGGGCAGCGGCACCGAGGTGCTGCTGGCCGGTACGCGCTTCCAGCAGAACGGCTGGACCAGCTTCTGGGGGCCGGGTCGTCACCTGCTGGGCTCCAACTGGTTCTGGTACTTCAACAGCCCGCTGGGTTGCCACATCGAGTACGACGCCGACATGGACAAGCACGACGATGCCTGGGCGGCGCGCCAGGCGCCGATGTCGGCCGACAACTCGCAGTTGTTCCTGTTTACCTCGCGGGACAAGTGGGCACCGAGCGGCCCGCCACCCAAGCAGGGGTGAGCCATGAGCTGCGCGGTGTTATGCCGGCTCGATGAGCTGGGCGAAGGCCAGGCACGGGGCTTTGACCCGCATGGCAAGGGGGCGGACATTCTGTTCGCCCTGCGCCACCGGGGTGAAGTGCGGGTCTATCGCAACCTTTGCCCACACCTGCTGGTGCCGCTGGAGTACCGCAAGGACCGCTTTCTCAGCGCCGACGGCCAGTGGGTCGTCTGCTATGCACACGGCGCCCGCTTCAGGCCCCAGGACGGCACCTGCGTCCACGGGCCCTGCCGTGGCCTGGCCCTGCAGTCGCTTGCGCACCAGGAAAAGGACGGCTGGCTGCTATTGCCACTGGCGCAACTCGACGGCTGACCTATCGCGCCGCGCAATAGGTCGCATCCCGGGACTCGATTGGTCAAACCCCGGCGCAGCCGGGAAGCTGTCGCCCAGGCTCAGGAAAACGGCCGCCACGCATGACGGGGCGGACAACAAGAACAAGACGTGAGACATGCCATGAATACTGTAAGCAACGTGCTGATCGTGGGCGGCGGGATTGGTGGGCTGTGCGCTGCCATCGCCCTGCGTCGCAAGGGCATCGCGGTCGACCTGGTCGAGCTGAAGACCGAGTGGACCGTCTATGGCGTCGGCATCATCCAGCAGAGCAACGTAGTGCGCGAGATGCACCGCCTCGGTTTGCTTGAGGCCTACCTCGACGCGGCCTACGCCTTCGAGGACGTGGCCATCTACACCACCGACGGGCAGCAGCTGGCACGCATCCCCGGCCAGCGCCTGGCCGGCCCTCAGTACCCGGCCAACGTCGGCATCTCGCGCCGCGCCCTGCACAAGGTGTTGAGCGAAACCGCCATCGCGCTCGGCACCCAGGTGCGGCTGGGCACCTCGGTGGAAAACGTCGAGCAGGACGACAGTGGCGTGGATGTGCTGTTCAGCGATGGCAGCCAGGGCCGCTACGGGTTGATGGTCGGCGCCGACGGGCTGTTTTCCAAGGTGCGCGGTTTGCTCTTCGGCGACCGCTACCAGCCGCGTTTTACCGGCCAGTCGGTGTGGCGCTACAACTTCCCGCGGGCCGCCGGCATCGACCATCTGGCCAACTACCAGGGGCCCTCTGGCAACGCCGGCCTGGTGCCGCTGGCCGACGACCTGATGTACCTGTTCACCACCTCCCACGAGCCGGGCAACCCCTGGATGGAGCCTGCCACACTGGCCGCCGGTCTGCGCCAGCGCCTGGCCGGTTTTGGCGGGCTGATCGGCGAGTTGCGCGAGCACATCGTTGACAGCGCCGAGGTGGTCTACAAGCCGCTGGAAGCGGTGTTCGTCGACGAGCCTTGGTACCGCGGCCGCGTGCTGCTGATAGGCGATGCCGCCCATGCCACCACGCCGCACCTGGGGCAGGGGGCCGGCATGGCCATCGAGGACGCCGTGGTCCTGGCAGAGGAACTCACCTGCGAGGGCAGCCTGGAGGCGCAGCTGCAGCGTTTCATGGGCCGGCGCTTCGAGCGCTGCAAGTTCATCAGCGAGATGTCCCTGCTGGCTGGCGAGAAGGAGGTCCAGCGCGACCCGTCGTTCGACCGCATCGGCCTGGTCAAGCGGATGCTGGAGGTCACCGCGCAGCCGATCTGATTCCCGTACCGGGCGCGCCCTGCCTTGCTGGCGCGCCAGCCCCTACGCCAACACCGACGCACAAGAACAAGAAAGAGGAAACCCCGATGTTGACTCGCAAAGGTGCAATCGCGCGGCCGTTACCGGCGCTCAAGCCCATCAGCCTGGCGCTGCTCGCGCTGGCAGCCAGCCAGGCCCAGGCCTTCGAATTCGATACCGGCCACCCCGACCTGCGGGTGCGCTGGGACAACACCCTGAAATACAGTGCCGCCTGGCGAACCCAGGACGCCAGCAGCAGGCTAAGCGAAGGGCAGACCGCGCTGAACCTGGACGACGGCGACCGCAACTTCGACAAGGGCCTGATCTCCAACCGCCTCGACCTGCTGTCGGAACTGGACATCACCTACCACAACATCGGCGCGCGGGTCAGCGGCGCGGCCTGGTATGACGATATCTACAACCAGGGCACCGACAACAACGACCCGAGCCGCGCCAACAGTTATTCGGTCGACTACGACGAATTCACCGATGACACTCGCAAGCTGCATGGGCGTAAGGCCGAACTGCTCGACGCGTTCATCTTCGGCAGGAGCGAGATCGGCGACATGCCGGTGTCAGGCCGCCTGGGCCAATACGCCATGCAGTGGGGCGAGAGCCTGTTCTATGGCATGAACGGCATCGCCGGCGGCATGGCGCCGGTGGATGTGGTCAAAGGCCTGTCGGTGCCGAACACTCAGTTCAAGGAACTGATCCGCCCGGTGCAGCAGGTTTCCGGGCAACTGCAACTGACGCCCGATGTGTCGGTAGGGGCCTATTACCAATTCGAGTGGGAGGCCAACCGGTTGCCGGCGGCAGGCAGCTACTTCTCCACCGACGACTTTTTCGGCGATGGCGCGGAGCGAATGTTCGTCGGCGCGCCGGTCTTCCCCGGCGGCCAACCCCTGGCGTTCTTCCACGGCAACGACAAGCAGGCCAAGGATTCGGGGCAGGGCGGCGTGCAACTGCGCTGGCGCACCGAGACCGTCGATTGGGGCCTGTATGCCATCCGCTTCCACGACAAATCGCCGCAGCTCAATGTGCGCCCGGACTTCGCCAGTCTCGACCCGATCAGCGGCAAGGCCGGCGAGTTCTACTGGGTGTACCCCGAAGGTATCGAGGCCTTCGGTGCCAGCTTCTCCACCACCCTGGGCAACTTCAACCTGGCCGGTGAACTGTCCACGCGCTGGAACCAGCCGCTGGCCTCTACCAGCCAGCATGCGCTGGCCGTGGGCGAGGCGATCGACAACGACGACAACCCGGTGTACGCCACCGGCCGCACCTTGCACGCCAACGTCTCTTGGCTGGCCAGCCTGGAGCCGAACTTCATCGCCGCCGAGTCGAGCTTCCTAGGCGAGATCGCCTGGAACCGGGTGATGAGCGTGAGCAAGAACGCCGACGCCGTCGACCCCAACGCCGACCGCGACGCCACCAGTTTGCGCCTGGTGTTCGAGCCGATGTACCGGCAGATCCTGCCCGGCCTCGACCTGTCGGTGCCAATCGGCGCCAGCTACACCAACGGCGCGTCCATGGCTTTGGGCACCGGCTTTGGCAGCGATCACGGCGGCGACCTGAACATTGGCCTCAAGGGCAACTACCTCAACACCTGGAGCCTGGGCCTGACCTACACGCACTACTACGGCCCGGAGAACACATTCCTCGACGCCGACAACCACTACACCTTCGAACAGTCGCTCAAAGACCGCGACTTCATCGCCTTCACCGTCAGCCGCACCTTCTGACCGAGGACCACCCGATGAGACACAATAATAAAGTCGTTTCCCTGCTCACTGCCCTGAGTGCCTCGCTGCTGTTTGCCCACGGCGCCGTTGCTGCGGTGTCCGCCGAGCAGGCGGCCACGCTCAAGTCCACCCTCACCCCGCTCGGGGGCGAGCGTGCCGGCAATGCTGACGGCAGCATCCCGGCCTGGACCGGCGGCTATACCAAGACCGACCCGGCCTACAAGGACGGCGGCAAGCGTGGCGACCCGTTTGCCGGCGACAAGCCGCTGCTGACCATCACCGCGCAGAACATGGCGCAGTACGCCGACAAGCTGACCCCGGGCATCCAGGCGATGCTCAAGAAGTACCCGGACAGCTACCGGCTGGACATCTACCCGACCCACCGCAGCGCCGCAGCGCCGCAATCGGTCTATGACGCCACCTTGGCCAACGCTACCAGCGGCAGGCTGGTGGACGGCCCTGCCGGCCCCATGCCCGAAGGCGCATCCGGCGGCATCCCGTTCCCGATCCCGGGCAACGGTGTGGAAGCCATGTGGAACCACCTGCTGCGTTGGCGCGGTGCTTCGTGGCACGCCAGCTTCAACCAGTACCTGACCACCGCCGACGGCAAGCATGTGCTGACCAACGACTCGCGTGCCGACCTGCAGATGCCCTGGTACCTGCCCGGTGGCAGTGGTGACAAGGGGGTGTTCTGGTCCATTCGCATGACCAACGACGGCCCGCCCCTGCGCGCCGGCGAGGCCATCACCGGCCTGGAGAACCTCAACGCCGACAAGGCCGCCGTGTGGACCTACCTGCCAGGCCAGCGCCGCGTCCGTCGCCTGCCCAACGCCTGCTGCGATACGCCGACGCCAGCCACTGCCGGGGTCATGAGCTTCGATGAACTGTACGTGTTCAACGGCCGGCTCGACCGCTTCGAATGGAAGCTGGTAGGCAAGAAGGAGATGTATATCCCCTACAACGCCAACAAGGTCTTTACCGCTGCCAGCGCCGAGGCGCTGCTCGACCCGCACCACCTGAATCCCGCATCGATCCGCTGGGAGCTGCACCGTGTGTGGGTGGTAGAGGCAACCCTGAAGAGCGGCCAGCGTCACGTCATGCCGCGCAGCACCTACTACCTCGACGAGGACACCTGGGCCGCTGTGCTGGGCGAGCGTTACGACGCCCGCAACCAGCTGGCCAAGGTGGTCTGGACCTCGCCAGTGGTGTTGCCTGACCTGCCTGGCGTGGTGACCCTGACCAATGGCTTCTACGACCTGCTCTCCGGCGCCTGGTTCGCCGGTGACCTGTTTGCCGGCAAGAACGAGCAATACCGCATTGTGCCGCCCTACAAGGACTCGGTGTTCACTGCCGACGCCATGGCCGGCGAGGGCGTGCGCTGAGCACAAGCACTGCGCTGGCGCGGTCGCTATCACAAGAACAAAAGGTTGCGTGCGATGAACAAGATGCTCTACGCCTGGCTGCTGACAGCCTGTTGCGGGCTGCCGGCGGCCTACGCCGGTGACAGTGTGGATGTGCTTGCGCAGCCCGCGTTGCGTGGCCCCCAGGCCCTGCGTGCGGTGTTGCAGGATGTGGTCCGGGCCGGTACACGCCTGGTGTCGGTGGGCGAGCGTGGTGTGGTGTTGTTGTCCGATGACAACGGTGCCAGCTGGCGCCAGGCCAAGGCCGTGCCGGTCAGCGTCACCCTCACGGCCGTACAGTTCGTCGATGCACGCAACGGTTGGGCCGTCGGCCACGCAGGCGTGGTGCTGCACAGCGAGGATGGCGGCGAGCACTGGACTTTGCAGCTTGACGGCAAGCGGGCCGGCGCCCTGGAGCTGCAAGCGGCCGAGGCGGCGGCCGACGCTCGGCGCGTGGCGGCGGCCCAGGGGCTACTGGCCGACGGCGCAGACAAGCCGCTGCTGGCATTGAGTTTCAGCGATGCCCGCCACGGCCTGGTGGTAGGAGCGTACGGGCTGGCCCTGGCCACGGTCGACGGCGGGCGCACCTGGCAATCGGGCATGGGCCTGTTGCCGAATCGGCGGGGGCTGCACCTGTACGCACTGGCCCGTCACGGCGCCAACCTGTACGTTGCCGGCGAGCAGGGCCTGCTGCTGCGCTCGCGCGACGGCGGCGACCACTTCGAGGCACTGCATGGGCCGTACGAGGGCAGTTATTTCGCCGCCACCGTATTGCCCGGCGGCCGGCTGCTGCTCGGTGGCCTGCGAGGCTCGTTGTTCGCCTCGGACGACGCCGGTGACAGCTTCCAGGCACTGCCCAATCCGCTTCCGTCATCGCTCAACGGCATGCGGGTGGCCGGCGGCCAACTGCTGCTGGCCAACCAGGCAGGGATGCTGCTGCGCAGCGATCTGGACACCTTTGCCGCCCAGCCGCTGGCAGTGTCCGATGGCCTGCCGTTGACCGCTGCGACCATCGCCGCGGATGGTGCCATTGTCGCTGTCGGCATCGCCGGCGCCCGGCGCGTGGCAGCGTCCTCCCACTCCAGCACGACGGACTGAGCCATGCACGCCATGAATCCACCTGCGCCGTCCAGCGGCCGTCTCGACGACTTCGATAGCACTTCCGGTTCTCTGCTGGAGCGTGCGCTGTTCAACCACCGGGTACTGGTGTTGCTGCTGTGCCTGGCGGCCACCTTGATACTCGGCTGGCAGGCTTCTCGGCTCACGCTTAACGCCAGCTTCGAGAAGATGATCCCGCGCGACCACCCGTTCATCCACAACTACCTGGACCACCGCCAGGAGCTGGCCGGCCTGGGCAACGCCGTGCGCATCGCCGTGGCCAACCCGCGCGGCAGCATCTACGACCAGGGCTACCTGCACAGCCTGCAGCAGCTCAACGACGCGGTGTACCTGCTGCCAGGCGTTGACCGCGCGGCGATGAAGTCGCTGTGGACGCCGTCCACGCGCTGGACAGGTGTGACCGAGGAGGGCCTGGAAGGCGGCCCGGTGATCCCCGATGGCTACGATGGCGGCCAGGCGAGCCTTGAGGCGCTCAAGCGCAACGTCGAACGCTCCAACGAAATCGGCCAGCTGGTTGCCTTCGATCAGCGTTCAAGCATCGTCTACGTGCCGCTGCTGGAAACCACCCCGGACGGCAAGGCGCTGGACTATACGGCCTTCGCCCATGAACTGGAAACCCTGCGCGAGCGGTTCCAGCGCCAGGGCGTGGACATCCACATCACCGGTTTCGCCAAGGTTGTCGGTGATCTTATCGATGGGCTCCGGCAGATCCTGCTGTTCTTCGCCGCCGCCATCGCCATCACTGCCGTGGTCCTCTATTGGTACACCCGCTGCGTACGCAGTACCGCGCTGGTGGTGGTGTGCTCGCTGGTGGCGGTGATCTGGCAACTGGGCCTGCTGCCGCTGCTTGGCTACGAACTCGACCCGTATTCGGTGCTGGTGCCGTTCCTGGTGTTCGCGATAGGCATGAGCCATGGCGCGCAGAAGATGAACGGCATCATGCAGGACATCGGACGCGGCATGCATCGCCTGGTGGCGGCGCGGTTCACCTTCCGCCGGCTGTTCCTGGCCGGGCTGACCGCGCTGTTGTGCGATGCCGTGGGCTTTGCCGTACTGATGATCATCCAGATCCAGGTGATCCAGGACCTGGCGGTGATCGCCAGCCTGGGCGTGGCGGTGCTGATTTTCACCAACCTGATCCTGCTGCCGGTACTGCTTTCCTATGTGGGCGTCAGCGCCCGTGCCGCGCGGCGCAGCCTGCGTGCCGAAGAGGCGCAGGCGAGCGGGGCACGCAAGCACGCGCTGTGGCGCTTTCTCGACCTGTTCACCCAGCGTCGCTGGGCGGCCTGGTGCATCGCCGTGGCTGCGCTGATGGCCGCTGGCGGCTATGCCGTGAGCCTGCACCTGAAAGTCGGTGATCTCGACGCCGGTGCTCCCGAGCTGCGCGCCGATTCGCGCTACAACCGCGACAATGCTTTTGTCACCCGGCACTACGGTGCCAGTAGCGATGTGTTTGCGGTGATGGTGCGCACCGCGCCCGGTGGTTGCTCGGCCTACGCGACGCTGAAGCGTGTGGATGACCTGGACTGGCAACTGCGCGGCCTGCCTGGTGTGGACACGACCAATTCGTTGGCGCAGCTGAACCGCCGGGTACTGGTCGGCCTCTCCGAAGGCAGCCCGAAGTGGTACGAACTGGTCGACAACCAGGCGACCCTGAACATGGTCACTGCCAACGCCCCCCGCGGGTTGTACAACGACGATTGCAGCCTGCTGACGCTCTATGCCTACCTCACGGACCACAAGGCCGACACCCTGGCGCGCGTGGTGGACAGCGTCCAGTCGTTCGCCCAGGCCAACGACAGCGAGCAGGCCAACTTCCTTATGGCAGCCGGCAGCGCGGGCATCGAGGCGGCCACCAACCAGGTGGTGAAGCAGGCCAACCGCGACATGCTCTGGTGGGTCTATGGCGCCGTGATCCTGCTCTGCCTGGTGACCTTCCGCTCCTGGCGCGCGGTGCTCTGCGCAGTATTGCCATTGGTGCTCACCTCCATTCTTTGTGAAGCGCTGATGGTCGCGCTGGGCATTGGCGTGAAGGTGGCGACCCTGCCGGTGATCGCCCTGGGTGTCGGCATCGGCGTGGATTACGCGCTGTACGTGATGAGCATCGTGCTGGCCCAGCTGCGTCAGGGCGCGAGCCTGTCCGAGGCCTATTACCGCGCACTGCTGTTTACCGGCAAGGTGGTGATGCTCACCGGCATCACCCTGGCCATTGGCGTCGGCACCTGGATCTTCTCGCCGATCAAGTTCCAGGCCGACATGGGGGTGCTGCTGGCCTTCATGTTCGTCTGGAACATGGTGGGTGCGCTGCTGCTTTTGCCCGCGCTGGCGTACTTCCTTCTGCCGCAACGCCAGACCAACGCCGAGCCACAGCTGGCGCCGAAGGCCGATGAAACCGCGCCCAGGCAAAGCGCAGACTGTGCCCCGGCACAGCCCCAGGGCACCGGCCTGCGCCCATTCGAGGAGGTGAGCCATGGCCGCTGAACGTATCGCCGGCAACGTGCAAGGTGCGCTGTTGCTGTTCGGCAGTTGCCTGCCCGTGCTGGGGGCGGTGCTGATCGCCCCGGTGCTGCCACGCATGCACGCCCATTTTGCCGAGACGCCGGGGGTGGCCGTACTGGTTCCGGTGGCGCTAACCCTCCCGGCACTGGTAATCGCCTTGCTGGCGCCGCTGGCCGGGCTGCTCGCCGACCGTGTCGGCCGTCGTTCGCTGCTGCTGGCGAGCATGCTGCTGTACAGCCTGTGTGGACTGCTACCGCTGTGGCTGGACTCGCTGGCGCTGATCGTTGCCAGCCGCGCCGGTATCGGCCTGGCCGAGGCGGGCATCATGACGTGCTGCACCACCTTGATGGGCGATTATTTCAACGGCCAGCGCCGAGCCCGGCTGTTCGCCTTGCAGATGGTGGTTACCTCGTTGTCGGCGGCCGTGTTCATGGGCCTGGGTGGCGCGCTGGGGGAGAGCGATTGGCGTTCGCCCTTCGTGCTCTACGCCGTGGGCATGCTGTGCCTGCCGCTGATGGCCGCGATGCTGTGGGAGCCGAGGGTGGCGCGCAGCGCCTGCCAAGCGACGGCGCAATCGCGTTTCCCATGGTCGACCCTGGCACCGCTCTACCTACTCACCGGGCTGGCGGGCGTCAGCCTGTTCATCGTCCCGGTACAGGCTGGTTACTTGCTGCAATTGCTGCACGTCGATGCGCCGCAACAGGTCGGCCTGACCCTGGGCGCCAATCAACTGGGCGTGCTGGCCGGCGCACTGGCCTTTCGTCTGCTGGCACGCCTGGCGGCCTGCCGACTGCTGGCGTTGGGGTTCGCCACGGCGGGGCTCGGTGGCGGCTTGATGGCGCTGGCCAGCAGCCATGCCCCGGTAGTGGTGGCGGTGCTGGTCAACGGCCTGGGCGTTGGCTTGATGTTGCCGACGCTGATCACCCTGGTGATGCAGCAGGTCGGCTTCGAGCAGCGTGGCCGGGCCACGGGCGGGTTCACTGCGGCGATCTTCGCCGGTGAGTTCGTCAGCCCCTTGCTGGTGCTGGCGCTGACGGGGGGTGTGGCGACACAACTGCCCTATGCGCTGCTGTTGGTTGCGCTCGGGCAACTGGTAATGGTGCCGGTGTGCCTGGTGTGGCTGCGGGGCTTCATCAGTGGACAGAATCTTATTGTCGACGGTGGCGCGACCATCGGCGACGGCAATTGAAAGGAGACAGCATGCAATCGCTTCCTGCATTCAAACGCGTGGTCACCGGCCATGATGCGCAAGGCCAGGCGGTCGTGGCCAGTTGCGGCCCGACGCCGAACAACTTCCCGCTCAAGGCGGTGCCCGGCACCCTGTTCTACGAGGTGTGGAACAGTGTCGGCAGCCCGGCGCTGCTGGATAACGGCGATGATCCTACGGCCCAGCCGCTGCAGCTGAGCCCTGCCGCGCTGGGCAGCGTGATGCGCGTGGTGGATATTCCGCCGGACAGCGTACAGAACCAGGTCAGTGCCGAAGCGGCGGCGGCAGCCTTTGCCGAGATCGGGCAGGCCAGTGCCGGTACGGGGAAGGCCGACTCCCGGCACAAGTTGATGCACCGAACCCAGACGCTGGACTATGGCATCGTCACTGAAGGCGAGGTGTGGCTGGTGCTCGACGACGGCGAGGTGCACCTCAAACGTGGCGACATCGTGGTCCAGCGCGGCACCAACCATGCCTGGAGCAACCGCAGCGAGCAGATGGCCCGCATGGTCTTCATCCTGCTCGACGGCCGCTATGCCGATGACCTCAAGGCGTTGCTGCCATGAAGCTCGCGACCCTAGACGACGGTAGCCGCGATGGCCGCCTGCTGGTGGTGGCCCGTGATCTTGAACGGGCAGTGG
The DNA here is from genome assembly GCF_000498395.2 of Pseudomonas putida S13.1.2. Classification (NCBI taxonomy): domain Bacteria; kingdom Pseudomonadati; phylum Pseudomonadota; class Gammaproteobacteria; order Pseudomonadales; family Pseudomonadaceae; genus Pseudomonas; species Pseudomonas putida. Next base: position 2,203,194 of record NZ_CP010979.1, on the reverse strand, counting down.
ACGCCAGCGCTATCGCCCCGAGCCTGCAAGTTGCCCTGGAAAACTGGCTTCAGGTCGAGGCACGTTTGCAGGCGCTGTACCAGCGGCTCAATGACGACGCAGCCACAGCAGCCTTCGATCTCGACCTGGCGCAGTTGGCCGCGCCCCTGCCGCGCGCCAGCCAGTGGCTGGACGGCTCCTGTTTCCTCAGCCACGGCGAGCTGATGCAGAAGGCTTTCAACCTGGAGCCGATCGAAGGTGTCGAGCACACGCCGCTGATCTATCAGGGGGCCAGCGACGACTTCCTTGGACCACGTGCGGACATCCCTCTGCCCAGCGAGGCGCATGGCATCGACTTCGAGGGCGAGTTCGCCGTGCTGCTCGATGACGTGCCCATGGGCTGCCCGGCGTCGCAGGCCCTGCAGCACGTGCGCCTGGTGCTGCAACTCAACGACGTCAGCCTGCGCGCGCTGGCCCCGCGGGAAATGAAGACCGGTTTCGGCTTCCTTCAGGCCAAGCCTGCCACCAGCTTCGCGCCGGTCGCGGTGACCCCGGATGAGCTCGGTGAAGCCTGGCGCGATGGCCGGGTGCACCTGCCGTTGCGCGTGGAATGGAACGGTGAGTGGTTTGGTCATCCCCATGGCGGCGCCATGCACTTTGGCTTTCACCAGTTGATCGCCCATGCGGCGCTGACGCGGCGCTTGAGTGCCGGCACGCTGGTCGGCTCTGGTACGGTTTCCAATGCTGAGCGCAGCGTAGGGTCGGCGTGCATCGCCGAGCGCCGCGCCATCGAAACCATTGCGTCCGGTGCACCCCGTACAGCCTTCATGCGCTTTGGCGACCGTGTGCGCATGGAGGCCCGGGGAGGCAAGGATGAGGTGCTGTTCGGTGCCATTGATCAGCGTGTCGTACGGGGAGGTTGGCCATGCGAGTAATGGTCACCGGCGCCAACGGCTTCGTTGGTCGCAAGCTGGTGCAGCGCCTGTTGCAGGCGGGTGAAGTGCGCGGGCAGCGTATCGAGGCGTTGCTGGTGCTGGACCAGGCACTGGACGGTTTGCCTGAGGATGCGCGGTTGCGCCGCCATCGCGGCAGTGTGACCGACGCCGCCTTGCTGCGCAGGGTGCTGGCCGATGGTGTCGACGTGGTGTTCCACCTGGTCAGTGTGCCCGGTGGTGCGGCCGAGGCGCAGTACGAGCTGGGTTACCAGGTGAACCTGCAGGCCAGCCTGGAGCTGCTCAATCAGCTGCGCAACCCCCAGCGCCCGCCAGTACTGGTGTACGCCAGCAGTGTCGCGGTATATGGCGGCGAGCTGCCGGCACGGATGGACGAAGACCAGCCGGCTTCACCGCAGCTTTCATATGGGGCGCACAAGCGCATGGTGGAAATCGCCTTGCAGGACCTGGCCCGGCGTGGCGAGGTAAACGGCCGCGGCTTGCGCCTGCCCGGCATCATCGCCCGGCCGCGTGAGCCGAACGGTTTGCGCTCGGCGTTCATGAGCGACCTGCTGCATGCCTATGCGGCAGGGGATACCTACACCTGCCCGGTCTCGCCGGATGCGCACGCCTGGTGGATGTCGGCCCGTTGCTGCGTGGACAACCTGCTGCGTGCCGCCGAGCTGGAAAACCCCGGCAGCCAGCGTATCTGGCAGTTGCCGGTGTTGCATCTTTCCATCGCCCAGGTGCTGTCGGGGCTTGCGGCCAGCTTTGGCGAGGCGAACGGCGCCGGCATCAGCTTCGAGCCTGATCCACAACTGCAAGCGCTGTTCGGCAGCTACCCGCCGCTACGTTCGACCCAGGCCCGCGAGCTTGGTTTCTGCCACGACGGGTCGGTGGCTGCGCTGTTGCGCAACGCCCTCGACCTGCCGCCGCGACGCAGCAGCCGCGCGGCCAAACGCAAAGGAATCGTTGCATGAACATGAATACACGTCGTTTGCTGGACCTGTCTGTCACCCTGGACAACAACCCCTACACCGATCCACCGCCCTTGCTGCCCAAAATCGACTACATGGACCACCAGCAGGGCTGGCCGGAGATGGCGGCGATGTTTCCCGGGCTGCGCAAGGAAGACTTGCCAGGTGATGAGTCCTGGGCGGCGGAGCGCCTGCAGATCACCACCCACAGCGGTACGCACATGGACGCGCCCTGGCACTACGCATCCACTACCGACGGTGGCAACCCGGCCTACGGCATCGACGAGATGCCGCTGGAGTGGTGCCTGCAGCCTGGTGTGAAACTGGACTTTCGACACATGCCGGATGGTCACGTGGTCACGGCGGCAGAGGTCGAGGCCGAGCTTGCGCGCATCGGCCATGAACTGCAGCCGCTGGACATCGTGCTGGTGAACACCCGCGCCGGCAGCCTGTTTGGCCAGCCTGGCTATCTTGACGCCGGTGTGGGCATGGGCCGCGAGGCGACGTTGTACCTGCTGGAGCGTGGGGTGAGGGTGGTCGGCACCGATGCCTGGAGTTGGGATGCGCCGTTCAAGTACACCCGTGAGCGCTTCCATGAAACGGGGGATGCCTCGATCATCTGGGAGGGGCACAAGGCGGGCCGGGATATCGGTTATGGGCAGATGGAGAAGCTGGCCAACCTGGAGCAACTGCCAGCGTACGGGTTCCTGGTCAGCTGCTTCCCTTACAAGATCCGCCATGCTTCGGCGGGGTTTGTCCGCGCCGTCGCGATATTCGAGTAAGGGGTTTGTGATCATGCGCGACAGCACGTCAGCACGTCAGCGCGTACACGCTGGCGGCTGTGGTGCACATGGGATCATGCAAGTAAAGGTAGTCATCGTCGCAACCGGTGACCACAATCCAGACTGAGGCTTTCAGGCGTGTAAAGTGGTAGCTGCTGACCAGCACCTGTTGGCAGCCCCTGCGCTGAAGGCTCCTTTTGCGGGCGGGCAGGCAACATGGCCGACTGCAACTGCCGGCCTACTGGGTGCGCAAAGCACAGGTCGTGCGTGACGGGGCGTTGCTCCACGATGCGACCATTGTGCAGCAGCACGACCCGCTGGCAGAAGTACTGCACCAGGCTCAGGTCATGGCTGATCAGCACGAAGGCGGTGCCACTGCGCTGGCGTAGCGCTTCCAGCTGCTGCAGGACCTGCAACTGCAGTAGCCGATCCAGGTTCGACAATGCTTCGTCGAGTACCACAAGCTGCGGCGAGGCAGCCAGCGCCCGGGCGATGTTGGCCCGCTGCAACTGGCCGCCACTCAACTGCTGAGGGAGGCGTTGGGCATGCTCGGCGCGCAGGCCCAGTTCCACTAGCAGTTCAAGGGTACGCGCTTGCCGGCCGGCTTCATCCATGTCAGTGAGGTGGCGCAACGGCTCGGCGATGCTCCAGCCGATGCTGCGCCGTGGGTTGAAGGCGCCGGGGGCGTCCTGGAACACCAGTTGCACCGTGCGCTGGAAGTCGCGCGCCTGTTCACCTCTGAGCTGGCTGACATCCTGCCCGGCAAAGCTCACGTGGCCCTGTGCCGGTTTTTCCAGCCCGAGAAGCAGTCGCGCGAGTGTGCTTTTGCCGCTGCCGCTGCTGCCTAGCAGTCCGATGGACTCACCAGCGTGCAGTTGCAGGTCGATACCGTCGAGTACCTGCAGCCAGCCCCGTTTGTGCAAAAGCCCGCCGGTGCGATAACGATGGCCAACGTGGTGGACATGCAGCAGGCTCATGGTTGGCTCCGGCAAAGGATCTGGTGGGCGTGGAGGAGGGTGCGGGCAGTGGCGCTGGCGGGGCTCTGGAAAAGCTCATGGGCCGGCTGGCATTCGACAATGCGCCCGGCCTCCATCACGGCGACCTGGTCTGCGCAGCGCGCTACCACGCCCATGTCGTGAGTCACCAGCAACACCCCCAGCCCATGCACCTGCACCAGCTCCATCAACAGGTCGAGAAAACGCGCCTGGCTCAAGGCATCGAGGTCACTGGTGGGTTCATCAGCCAGCAGGAAAGGGGATTCGGCCATGAGCGCCAGGGCGATCATCATCCGTTGCAGCATGCCTCCGCTGAGTTGAAAGGCGAACGATTGCAGTACCCGCTCACGGTCCGCCAGGCCTACCGCATCCAGGCAGTGGGCCATGCGCGCGCGGGCTGCTGCACCGGTGATGCCCCGTTGCCTGAGCGTCTCCAGGCCATGGCTGGCCATATTGCGCACCGGGTTGAAGGCGCTGCGAGGGTTTTGCAGTACCAGGCTGGCCAGGCAGCCTCGGACATTGCTTGCAGCCAGCGGCTGGCCGTCGAGCAGCAGTTGCCCGTGGGTGCGGACAAGGCCTGGCGGCAGCAGGTCGAGCACACCCAGGCAGCTGAGGGATTTACCCGAGCCACTTGCACCGACCAACGTGCAGACTTCGCCGCGGCGCAGTTGCAAGTCAACACCGTGCACCAGCACTCCCGCCTGGGCCTCTATGCGCAAGCCGCGGATTTCAAGTACTGACGGCTTCATTCAACGGTGCTCCTGTGTTGGGTCGAGGCGGTCGCGCAGGGCATCGCCCAGCAGGTTGAAGGCCATCACCGAGAAGAAGATCATCAGCCCTGGTAACAGCAGCAGTTGCGGTTGCGTCCAGATGAATTCCTTGGCGTCGTTGATCATCACGCCCCATTCGGCGCTGGGCGGCGCCACCCCGAGGCCAAGGAACGACAGGCCGGAGACGTGCAGCATCATGTGGCCGATGTCCATGGTTGCCAGCACCAGCAGCGGGCCGGCGATACTGGGCAGCACATGCTGGCGCAGCCGCGCCCAGCGTGAAGCGCCGGCCAGGCGTGAAGCCAATACGTATTCGCGGCCGCGCTGGGCAATCACCAGGCCGCGCACCATGCGCGCATACCAGGCCCAGTGGGACAAAGCGATGGCGATGATCACGTTGCTCAGGCCGGTGCCCAGCAAGGTGACGAAGAAGAATGCCAGTACCAGCGTGGGGAAGGTCATGAACATGTCGCACAGGCGCATCAGCAGCAGGTCGGTGCGCCCGCCGACAAACCCGGCCACACCGCCGACCGCGAGCCCAAGCGCCAGCACCAGTGCCAGGGTAAGCATCACGCTGCCCAAGGACAGGCGCGTGCCGACGATCAGCCGCGAAAGCAGGTCGCGCCCGAGGTGATCGGTCCCCAGCCAGTGGCTGGCGTCAGGGGCCTGCAGGCGCTGGCTGAGGTCGACCAGGTCGGGGTCATGCGGGGCGATCCAGTGGCCGAACAGCGCCAGCAATACCAGCAGGCCGACCAGGGCAAGGCCGATCATCAGGCTGGGGCGGCGCAGCCGCAATGGCTGACGCAGGGCAGACTGCACACTCATGCGTTCACCCCTTCCAGCCGGCTGCGAGGATCAAGCCAGGCGTAGCAGACATCGACTATCAGGTTGCAGATCATCAGCAGACCGGTCAGTAGCAGGGTGAAGCACTGCATCACCGGGAAGTCGCGGTTCAGCACTGCAGACACCGCAAAACGACCAACGCCGGGCCAGGCGAAGATCGTCTCGATGACCAGTGCGCCGCCGATCAGTTCGCCGATGTGCATGCCAGTGGCCGTCACCAGCGGCAACCAGGCATTGCGCAGGATATGGTCGCGCCAGACATACCGTTCGGGCAGGCCGCGGGCACGGGCATAGGTGACGTGCCGCTGCCCGCCGGCTTCAAGCAAGCTGGCGCGCAGCAGGCGGGCGTTGATCGACATCGACATCAAGGCGATCGCCAGCACCGGCATCACCAGGTGCCCGGCCCCGCCGCGCCCCAACGGCGGCAACCAGCCCAGCCACAGGGAAAAAAGCGCGATCAGCAGAAACGCCAGCCAGAAATTAGGCATCGACACCCCCAGGAAGGTCACTGCCCGCACGGCGTGGTCGGGCCAGCGCCCTTGCCAGCGTGCAGCCAACAGCCCCAAGGGGATCGACAGCAGCAGCGTGCAGGCCAACGCCAGGCCGCCGAATTGCAGGGTGGCGGGCAGGTAGTAGAGCAGGTCGTCAAGCACTGGGCGGCCGGTGATATAGGAGATGCCGAAGTCCAGATGCACGGCGTTCCACAGCCAGCTCAGGTATTGCGCATACAGTGGGCGATCCAGGCCCAGGGTATGGCGAACTTCGGCAATGGCTGCGTCGGTCGGTGGAATGTGCGAAAGCCGAAGGTAGTCCAGCGCAGGGTCGGTGCTGCCCAGGTGCAGCAGCACGAACACCAGCAACGAAACGCCAAGCATGACCGGCACCAGCAGCGCCAGGCGCAACAGGATGTAGCGCAACATGTCAGTCCTCCTGTTTTGGCGTCATGGTTTCGAACGGCACATCGAACAAGGTGCTGCCGAACTGGACCTTGGCCACCGAATCACGGCGCACGCTGATGGCTGTGAGGTGCGAGATGGGCAAATAGACGGCCTGCTGGTGCAAGGTGGTGAGGATGAAGCGGTACTGCTCGGCACGCTGCTGTTCGTCGGTACTGGCCAGCACCTGGCCAATGCGCTTGTCCAGTTCGTCCTTGATTGCCAACCCCCGCTGGGCCATGTAGTCGGCATGGCCGGCGTAGCGCATGGAGCTGACGAACGAATGCGGGTCGTAGGGCGCACCCCAGGTGTCGGCGAAGATCATGTCAAAGTCGCCGTCGCGCTGGCGCCGTACCAACGCCCCTTCTTCAACCGCACGCAGGTCGATGTGGATGCCGATTTTCGCCAGCTCGCCCTGCAGCACTTCGGCCAGGCTCTTCTGCAAGGCACTGGTGCCGAGGAACACCAGTTCGATGGCTAACGGTTCGCCGCCTTTGCTGCGCACTGAAGCGCCTGGCGCCAAGGCCCACCCGGCAGCGTCGAGCGCGCGGGCGGCGAGCGCAGGGTCGTAAGGGTAGGGCTTGAGGCCAATATCGGCGTAGGGCATGTTGCTGGCGAACAGGGTATCTGCCCGGGGCTCAAGGCCGTAGAGGATCTTGTCGATGATCGCTTGCTTGTCCACGGCCTGGTTGATCGCTTGGCGCACCGCCAGATCGCGGGTGGCGCCACGGCCGGTGTTCATCGCCAGCGTGCGGGTGGCCAGCGGTGCCGACAGTGCGGTGGCAAAGCCCTGGTCACGCAGACGCACGAACGTGCCGGCCGTGATCTCGCCGGCGGCGCCCTGGATCAGCTCGACCTCGCCGGCCTGCAGGGCAAGCGCGCGGCTGTTGGGGTCTGGAATGACCTTGACCATGACCTCGCTGTAGGCCGGCTTTGGTCCCCAGTAATAAGGGTTGCGCACGAAGCGGTCGTATTCGCCCAGGCGCGATTCGGCGCGCATCCACGGACCGGTGCCGGCGGGTTGGCCGGGTTTTGCCTGAGGCGAGGCAAAGCGTAATGGGCGAACCTGGGCCAGTTCCATCAGCGTCGGGTAGTAGGGGTGCTTGAGGATCAGGCGCAGGGTCAGGCGCTCAGGTGCTTCAACGTGGTCCAGGGTGGTCACCAGCTCCATCCAGCGGTGGCGCTGCGTGTTGGCCAACACTGCATCGAGGTTGGCTTTGGCCGCCGGCGCATCGAATGGGGTGCCATCGCTGAACCGCACACCGTCTCGAAGCGTGAACGTGTAGGTCTTGCCGTCACCCGAAACCTGCCAGGCCTCAGCCAGCCAAGGCTCCAGCGTACCGGCGGCGGTATAGCGCACCAGGGGCTCATAGACCATGGCCTGGGCGTACATCTGGTTTGGGGAGTAGCCACGCGGGTCGAGCGGCCCGGCATTCACAGGCCACGAATACACCAGCCGTGGCCCTTGCTCGGCGGCGCGGCTGGCCGGTGCAACAGCACACGCAGCTAGAAAAAGGATGCCCCATAGGGCGGGCTTTCGTTTACCTGGCTGCTGCTTCACACTGCGTCCCCCACTTTCACGGAGGCCGTAGGCTAAGGCGTGGTGGGTATGATGTCTACGTGAAATCATCTTACTGGAAGTTACAAAATGCAACGAATCACCATCACGCTGGATGAAGAGCTGCTCGACGTCATCGATCGGCGGGTGGCGACCCAAGGCTATCAGGGCCGTTCGGAGGCCATTCGCGACCTGTTGCGTGCAGGCATGCGCGAGTCTGAAGCATTGCCGGACGATGCCGCCTGCGTGGCCGTGGTCAGTTACCTGTACGACCACAGCGCACGCGAATTGCCCCGGCGGCTCAACCAGACCCTGCATGCCCACCACGATCTGACCCGATCCACCCTGCATGTGCACCTGGATGCCGGCCACTGCCTGGAGGTCTCTGTGCTGCAGGGCGAAAGCGGCCCCATTGGCGAGCTTTCTCGCCAATTGATGGTCGAGCGCGGTGTGGAACATGGCCAAGTGCAGATGATCCCGGCTCCGAGGCAGCTGAAGGTACGCCCAGGTTCATGAGCACGTAACCGCCATACCGGCCCTGCATCTCCAGAACGCAAGGGCTGCTGTCATGTTCCTTTGACCTGGCTCCTCAGCAACTGCATTTGCTGGCGGTAGTCAGTGGTGACCTGGCGTGCCTGCTCGGGGTTGTTCACCACCTTGGGGGTGATCAGCACGATCAGCTCGGTACGGTCGCGACTTTTGGAGCTGCTGCCAAACAGCCAGCCGAGGCCTGGGATTCTCGACAGCCCGGGTACACGGGTCTCTGACTTGGTGTTGTCCTGCTTGATCAGGCCACCGAGCAAGACCGTCTGGCCACTCTGCACCGCTACCTGGGTCGACACCGCCCGGCTGGAGATGCGTGGGTTGGGCTGGGTGGTGGTCACCGCGCTGTCATCGGCGTCGCTGACCTGCTGCTGGATGTCCATGTACACCAGCCCGCCTGGATTGATGCGCGGCACCACGTCGAGAATGACCCCGGTCTGCACATATTCGACGCTGCTCAGGGTGGTGTCAGAGGTGCTGGTGTTGACGGTGGTCTGGCTGATCGGGATGTTGTCGCCGACCTGGATCTGCGCCTGCTGGTTGTTCAGTACCACCAGCGATGGCGCCGACAGCACCTGGGTCAGGCCACGGGTCTCCAGGGCGCGCAAGGCGACTTGCAGGTTGCTGCTGACGAACGAGTAGAACATCGAACTGCTGCCCAGCGCCACGCCACCGGCGCCCAAGGCACCTTGGCTGCCGCTTTCGTTGGCCACGCTGGTGCTGGACGAATTGCCTGCCAGGCGGCCCAGATACCACTGCACGCCCTGGTCGAGATCGCCGCTGAGCTTGACCTCGAGGATGCGGGTTTCGATCTGCACTTGCAGGGGTGGGCTGTCCAGGCGCTTGATCGCGGCTTCGATTTCTTTCCACTGTGCCGGTCGGGTGCGCACCAGCAGCTGGTTGCTGCTTTTCTGCGCCGTGATGCGCACCGACTCGGCAAGGCTCTTGGCATCGCTTTCGCCCGCTTCTGCGGACGCGCTACCTGTTTCGCTGTCGCTGCCTTGGTCGGAGGGCTCGTCGTACGCTTCGCTCTGCTCGTCGTCGGCCTTGTCAGCCTGGGCGGTCATACCGCTGCCGTTCAGGCCTTGGGCGCCGGTGCCGTTCAGCGAGGTCAGGCTGGTGGTCTTCAGGCCCGGGGCGACCTTGGCCGCCGTGTCGTCGCTGACCTTGCCCGAACCGTATATCTGGCGCAGGTAGCGCGCCAGGTCGGCGGCCTTCATGTTGCGCACGTCGTAGACGAACAGCTGCGGCTCGTTGCCACCGCCTTCGTCGATGGTCCGAATCCACTCGCCGACCTCTTGCAGGTACTGCGGCTGCGACGAAATAGCGACAATCGAGTTGGTCCGCTCGTTGGGCATGAACTTGACCATATCGGACAACGGCATGCCGCTGTCCGGGCCGAACAGCTTCTGCAGTTGCGGCATCAGTTCGGCCACCGAGGCGCGCTGCAGGCCGTACACGCCGATCGACATGCCTTTGAGCCAGTCGACGTCGAAGGTGTCGATGGTGTCCTGGTAGTTGGCCAGTTCCTCCGGGGTGCCGGCCAGGCTGATCACATTGCGCGCCGGGTCCACCAGCAGGAAGGCATTGTCACGCACGAACGGCTGCAGCAGCTTCTGCATTTCGCTGGCACCGATGTAGCGCAGGTTGAACAGCCGCGCAGCCAGGCCGCCTGGGGGCTGCGCCACGGCGACTTCTGGGACCAGCTTACCGGCCACTGCCTTGTCGGCGGGCAGGATCACGTAGCGGTCGCCTTGGCGGATCATGGCGTTGTCGGTCCAGGACAGCAGCGTTTCCAGTATTGACAGCGCCTGCTGCTTGTTCACAGGTTTGGAGGTGGAGAAGCTGACACTGCCTTTCACGCCCTGGCTGATGCTGTAGTTCTCATGCAGCAGATCGCCCATCACGCTGTTGATCACCGCCTCGATCGGCTGGTCGGTGAAGTTGAAGACGATATCGCCCTGGTCGCTGGCGGCTCTGGCCGCCGGCCTGCTGGCGGGGCGGGTGAAGCGCTGGTTGCCCTGAATGATCTGTCGGGTGGGCGCGGTGCTCTCCCTGGGCGCAACCGGGGTGTCGTCCGGTTTGCTCGCCGGCGCCGGCGCATCGGCACCTTCCAGAGCTTCCTGCAGCAGCGCCGGGTCACCGTGTAGATCTTGCCGCGGCAGGGCGCAGCCGGCCAATGTGACGGCAACACTCAGGCCCAGCAAAGGAGCCCGCAGGGTAAGGAGAGAGAAACGGGGGAAATGCGGCATGGTCATGGTGTCGTCGTACGCGGAAGGGTGATGGCGGGAGTGGTGGAGGGCGGCGGCAGGCGCAGCAACGGCATGCTGAGCGTTTGGGTTTGCCCGGCGCGGGTGAAGGTGGCGCTGGTGGTGCCGAGCTGGCTCAAGGTCCAGCCACTGGCGAGGGTGCTGCCCAGGGCCACCTTGGTTGTCGGTTTGCGGCCTTCGCGCAGGTATGCGAAGCGGCTTTCGCCGTCCAGCAGCACACCGCTCAGGATCATGCCAGCCAGCGCCGGAGCCTGCCCTTGCGGGCCATGGGCGTCCGGCTGGCGGCCCGGGCTGAACAGCGGGTGCAGCCACACGGCCGCCAGCTGCGCTTTGCCCGGCTCGACCAGGCGCACGGGCGGCTGGCTTGGCGCGGTGTTCGAGCGTGCATGCGCTTCGAACCAGTGTGGCTGGGCGGGCGTCGCGAACACCCAGGCTACGCTGGCCAGCAGCGTCACGTTGGCGGTCAGCAGTGCCAGGCGCATGGCCGGTACTTTCATGGCTTGCCCCCTTGGCCTGCTGCCTGCAGGTAGCCGCGAATCAGCAGGTGCACTTCAAGGTGCCCGGCCGGGCTCTGTGCTGCAGTGCTGGTGCTGCGGCGGATGCTCAGCTGCTCGATGAACAGGCTCGGCTGGCCGTACTCCAAGGCATGCAGCAGTGCGGCCAGCGGTTCGATGGCGCAGGCCAGGGTCAGGCTGACCTTGACCGGCCGATAGGGCTCGGCCTGGGCATCATCGCGTTCGGCGGGGGCAATCGGCATGCGCTGGGTCACCTCGCAGCCTGCACCGGTCGAGGCCTGGCGGCGGACCTGCTCGACGGCGTATTGCATGAGATCGGCAGCCACGGCGTTGGGGTCGTCACCGGGCAGCAGGCTGTTGCGCTGCGCCGGGTCGTTGCGCGCCTGCCTGAGGCGCGCTTCCAGTTGCGGCTGCTGAAGCATCAGGCTGGCGTAGCGACGTTGTTGTTCACGCAGTGTCTGCGCCTGCTCGTCGAGGTCGCGCAGCGGGGCAAGCAGCAGGCTGTCGACGAACAGATACCAGCCGGCCCAGAGCAACAGGCCGAGCACGCCAAGCGCGACGATCTTGCGTTCCCTAGGGTTGAACGGGCGCATGGGGCACCTCCCGCTTGAGCTGGGCGCTGATCGAAAAACGCTCCTGGCCTGTGGCTTTGTCCGGTAGGATCACCCCCTGGAACTGGGCATGCTCCAGGGTCTTGCAGGCCTTGACCTGGGTGATCAGGGCGCTGCTGCGCGCGCTCTGGCCGGAGAACGTGACCTCGCCGGTTTCGTGGACTTCCAGTTGCTCGATCCAGGTTTCGTCACCCAGGCAACCGGTGAGGTCCGCCAGCAGCGCGCTGACGGTGGGCTGGCCGGCCTTGCGGCTGGCCAGGTACGAGGCGGCGCCGACGCTGCTGTCGAGTGCCTGGCGCAATTGTTCGATGTGCTGCACCGCCTGGCGCTGGCTGGCGACTTGCTGCTGCATGGCTGCCACCAGGTTCTGGCGCTGGTCGATGAACGCGCCGGCCAAGAGCAGGCAGCAGGCCGCCAGGCTCAGCCACAAGCCTTGATCAAGGCGGGAAGGGCGGGCCAGGCCGGTATCGCTGCCTGCGGGTAGCAGGTCCAGCCCCAGGCGCTGGCCGTCGCTGCCCTGAACGTCAATGGCCACCAGTGGCAGGTTGCGTTCACGGCACGCTTCCAGCAGGGCATCAAGGCGCTGGCGGGCGATGGCCACCAGTTCGACCTCGGCGTTCGGTGGCTGTCGGCGCACCACCCGGGCGACGAAGTGAACCTGTTCGGCGGTATAGGGGGTGTACTTGTCGATTTCGTAGGTCAGCACTTCCCCAAGGTTGCGCGTGGCCGCCAGCGGCAGGCTGATGCGCTGCGCCAGCACTTGCCGGGTATCGAGCACAAGTACAGCGGGGTAGCTGGCCTGAAGCTCGGTTGGCAAGGGCCAGCGCAGTACCTGCGGCGCATTGCGCCGAACGAGGCGTTCGGCCAGCACGGCCGGTAACAGCCCGGTCAGCTCCATGCGCCAGGCCAGCAGCCAGCGCCTGGCAAGGCTCCGTTGCCAACCTGCAGCGCAGGATCGCCGGTAGGCGGCAAATGCTGCCGAGCAGCGTGGGGGCACGAGGGTCATTCCTGCCACCGCAACACGCGATACGGTTTGCCACCCGCGTGGGCCGGTAGCAGCACGAAGGTGGCCTGCACATGCGCGGCAAAGCCACCTGCCAGGGTCGCCTCGCTGTAGACGCTGAGGATCTGCCCGGGGTCGGAGGCCTGGCCTTGGCCCCGGCGAAGGCCGAGCGCACGGGCCAGTTGCGGCTCGACCAGGCCCGGGTCGGGCTCGGCGGTGCCGGCCCACACGGTTATCGACGGCAGCACGCGCTGGTAGAGCGCATAGTCCATGCGGGGCAGTTGGCGAAATTCTTCGAGCATTCGCAGGGGTACCTGGTTGCGCCTCGTCCTTAAAGCGTGGGTGATGGTTTTGGCCCGAGCGGCGCTGGCGCCAGCGGCGCGCAGCAGACGTTCGAGCGGTGCGACCGGGGTCGCGTTGAGGTCGAGCTTGCCGCGTTCGCTGGTAACCCTGATGCGCAGGGTGCTGCCGGCGAACTGCTCGGCATGCAGTTGGCCATCGGGCTGCCAGCGCTGGGGCCCGTGCCCCAGCAGATTGGCCACGGCCAGCTCCAGGCCGGCCTGTGCGGCCAGTGCCGCCTGGGTCTGGCGGCCTTGCCAGAGGGCCTGGCGCTGTTGCAGTTGCACGGCCACGGCCAGGCCACCGAGCAGCACGCTCAGCAGCGCGATCACCCACAACGCCAGCAACAGCGCGGCACCGCGCTGGCGCTTCACGGCCGGCCTCCGTCGCCGGAAAGGTCCAGCAGCAGGTTCACCTGCAGGGTGGGCCAGGCTTGCTGGCTGCCGTGCAGGCGCAGGTCCACCCGTATTGCCTGCGGCACCCGCTCTGGCCAGGGCCATTGCGTCAGCCAGCCGGTCGCCTTGCCCAGCGGGGTGTAGCCGCGGTAGTGCAGGCTCAACGCTTCGACGCCATCCAGCAGCCGCTGTGGCTCGCCCCATGCCTGCAGCTGTCGGCCATCGAGCCTGGCCAATTGCACTTCGAGGCGATGGCCGCTTACCCGCAGGCGCTGGCGGTATAACCCACCCCCCACCGAGCTTGGCAGTGGCGCATAGAACAGCACGCTGTCGCCGGCACCTTCGAAGGTGCTGGTGTGACGGCCTTCGGCCGTGCGCCCGGTCAGCGGCAGTACCTGGCTCAGGGACTGGCGCAAAAAACGTTGTGCGGCGCGGCGTTCATCCAGGCTGTCGCTGTAGCGCTGGGCTTTGGCCACTGCGCGGGTCGAGGCTACCAGGGCGCTGCCGACCAGGCCCAGCAGCAGCCCCAGCAGGCTGATCACCACCAGTACTTCCAGCAGGGTGAAGCCGGCCTGGCGCTTCATTGCCCCGCCTCTGAGGTGCGGGCTCGCAAGGTACTGTAGTGTGAGGCGTGACGGCCTTCACCGACCGTCAGGTCGAGCCGGTACAGGGTTACGCGCCCTGGCGAAGTCACTGCCTGGCTCACCTCCAGGGTCCACGGCAGGCCTTGCCAGCGACCACGCTGCGGGCCGGGCTCGAGTGCGCCGAGGTCGAAGTCATCGATCAGCGAGCGTGCGGCACTGTCGTGTCGGTCGGCGCGCGCCACCTGTTGCAGCGAGCGGCCACTCTGGGCGAAGGCGCCGAGCAGGACCGACGCGGCGATCACCAGCAGGGCGATAGCGGCGAGCATTTCCAGCAGGGTGAAGCCGCGCTGCCTGTTCATGGCAGTGCCTTTAGCGTCACGCGGCCGGTCAGCCAGCCGACGTCGATGCGCCAGCGCCGCTCGCCACGGGCAATCTGTATGTTGCCGCCGCTGGCAGCGCCATCAGGGTAAAACTCGAATGCGGCGCCCAGGCCTTCGGCGGTGTTCAGGCGCACGGTGAAATCTTCAGGCCAGCCGGCGGGTGCATGCCCGGCCATCAATACCTGGCGCCGCTGCAGGTCGAAGCCGGCACGCACTGGCCGGCCGCTGCCGATTGCCTGCACGCGCGCACTGCGCAGGGCGCTGACCATGTTCGACAGGGCAGTGCGTTCCTGGGCGCTGTGCAAGCCGCGGCCGACGCCGACCGCCAATATTGACGTGGCCACGCCCACCAGCACGATCACCAGCAACAGTTCGAACAGCGTGAAACCACGCTGGTGGTGCCGCGGCGCGCCCATGGTTACTGCCAGTTGCCCAGGTCGGCCTTGTAGCCTTCGCCGCCCGGGGCGCCGTCCTGGCCGAGGAAGATCAGGTCGAAGCTGCCATGCTTGCCAGGGTAGCGGTAGGCGAAGGCATGCCCGAACGGGTCGAGCAGGTCGGACGGCTTGGCGTAGGGGCCGGCCCACTGGCTAGCGGTGGCGGGCTTGTGTAGCAGCTGGTCGAGGTTGGCCGGCGGGGCACCGACGTCCAGGGCATAGCTGTCGACTTTCATGCTGAGGCTGGCCAGCTGCGCCTTGCCGGCGCCGTATTTGCCCTTGTCGACGTTGCCGCCGACCTGGCGCACAACGATGGTCGCGACGATGCCCAACAGGACGATGACCGCGAGCATTTCGAGCAGGGTGAAGCCCGCCTGGCGGGCGGTAGAACGGGAGCGGGAGCGCATGGGCGGTTTCCTAGATTGTGCTGGTGAGGCTCATGAGCGGCAGCATGATGGCGAGCATGATTGCTGCCACCAGTACCGCCATTACGATGGTCAGGGTCGGCACCAGGGCCGCCAGCAGGCGGTCGATGGTGCGTTTGCTTTCGATGTCGTACACATCCGCGACCTTGAGCAACATGGCGCCGAGGCTGGCGGATTGCTCGCCGACCTCAATCATCTGCAAGGCCAGGTCAGGCAGCAGCGGGTCGGCAGCCAGCGCATGAGGCAGGCTGCCGCCCTGGCGGACCGCTTCGCCAACCTGCCCGACGTATTCACGCAACGCATGGTTGGCGCTGACATCGCGGCCGATCGACAGCGCAGCAAGCAGGGCGACGCTGTTGCTCAGCAAGGTGCCGAGGGTTCGCGCCAGTCGTGCGGTTTCGAGTTTCTGCAGCAGTGGACCGAGCAGTCGGCTGCGCCACAGCCAGCGGTCCTGGGCGATGCGCCGTTGCGGATTGCGGCGTATCGCGAGGAGCAGGCAGAAGGTTGCGCTCAGCGTGCCCAGGCTGACCAGCCCCCAGGCGTTGACCACGTCGCCCAACGCCAGGATGGCCCGGGTTACCCAGGGGATCGGCACGCCGAGGTCCTGGAAGATCGGCACGAACTGCGGCACCACGTAGGCCAGCAGTAAGCCCAGCGAACCGATCACACCGATCACCAGAAACGCCGGATAGATAAGCGCGTTGAGCACTTCGGCGCGCAACGTATGGCTGCGTTCCAGGTAGCTGGCCAGTTGCGCCAGGGTGATTTCCAATACGCCGCCGGCTTCACCGGCACGCACCAGGCTGGTGTAGAACGGGGTGAATGTCGCCGGATGCTCCTCGAGGGCCAGTGACAACGGCTGGCCGGCCTTGACCTGGCCCCGCACGCGTTCGAGCAAGGCCTTTGCCGCGGGCTTGCGCAGGTTCTTCAGCAAGGTGGCCAGGGCTTTATCGAGTGGCTGGCCGGCACTGATCAAGGTGGTGAGCTGCTGGGTGAAGCTGATCAGCTCGGCAGGCTTGAGCACACTGCGTTGGCTGCCGGCGCGCAGCAGGCGGCTGCCTGGCTTGAGGCTGAGCACCAGGAGGCCGCGCTGGTGTAACTGGCGTGCGGCCAGTGCCTGGTCGGTGGCCTGCACTTCGCCTCGCTGCTTGCGGCCTTCGCTGTCCAGCGCGCTGTAGGCATATACCGGCATCTCAGTCGCCACCCGTCACGCGCAGCACTTCTTCGAGCGAGGTGATGCCGGCCAGGGCCTGGCGCAGGCCTTCTTCGTAGAGCGTGACCAGGCCTTTGTCCCGCGCCGCAGCCTCGAGGCTAGCGGCATCGCTCTGGCGCATCAGCAGGCTGCGCAACTCATCGTCCATCACCAGCAGCTCGGTGATTGCGCTGCGGCCATGGTAGCCCCCGCCAGGGCTTTGTTCGTCGGGGCGGTACAACAGGATCGGTCGCTGCTCGGTGTAACGCTGCAACTGGTGGCGCTCGACCAATTCTGCTGGTGCTTCGAAGGCGATGCGGGTGCGCGGGTCCAGGCGGCGCACCAGGCGCTGGGCGAGGATACCTTGCAGGGTAGAGGCCAGCAGGTAGCCTTCGACGCCCATGTCAAGCAGGCGAGTGATGCTCGCCGCCGCGCTGTTGGTGTGCAACGACGACAGCACCAGATGACCGGTGAGTGATGACTGGATGGCGATGCTGCAGGTTTCCAGGTCGCGCATTTCACCGATCATGATCACGTCCGGGTCCTGGCGCACGATCGAGCGCAGGGCGGTAGCGAAGCCCAGGCCGATCGCGGGTTTGACCTGGATCTGGTTGATACCGGTGAGCTGGTACTCGACCGGGTCTTCGACAGTGATGATCTTGCGTTCGGAGCTGTTCAGGCCGGACAGCGCGGTGTACAGCGTGGTGGTCTTGCCCGAGCCGGTCGGGCCTGTGACCAGAAAGATCCCGTGCGGGCGTGCCAGCAACTGCTCGATGCTGCGCAGGACCTGGGCGCTGATGCCGAGGCTGGCGAAGTCGAAGCTGACGGTCTGCCGGTCGAGCAGGCGCATCACCACCGATTCGCCGAAGCTGGTGGGTACGGTGGACACCCGCAGGTCGAGCTCGCGCCCCTGCATACGCAGCATGATCCGGCCATCCTGAGGCAGGCGGCGCTCGGCGATGTCCAGGCGGGCCATGATCTTCAGGCGCGAAATGATCGCTGCGGCATAGCCACTGGGTGGTGCTTCGCCCTCGAGCAGCACGCCATCGACCCGGTAGCGCACCTTCAGCTGGCTTTCAAAGGGCTCGACGTGGATGTCCGAGGCGCGCTGGTCGACGGCATGCTGCAGCATCAGGTTGACCATGCGCACCACCGGCGCCTCGGACGCCATGTCCTTGAGATGCTCGATATCGCCATCGCTGACGCTTTCGTCGTCCAGCGCCTCGACCAGTGCGCCCATGGCCGAACGACCAGCGCCGTAAGCTTGTTCGATCAACCCGGCCACCTGTTCGGCAGTGGCGATGACCGGCTCGACAGTTTTGTCGGCGTGATAGCCCAGCGCCGACAGTGCGTAGGCAGACAGCGGAACGGCAGCCGCCACGCGCAGGTGGCTGGCGGTCTCGCTCAGGGTAACCACGCCATGGTGACGGGCGAACCGCTCGGTGACAGCAGGCGCCATTTCTACTACTTCGTCAGCCAGGCGTGCGACGCCGAGCAAGTGAGCGTAGGCGGCTGCCATCTGCCCATCCTTGACCGCCCCCAGGCGCAGCAGCGTGTGCAGTTTTTCATCCTCGGAAATGCCCTGTGCCACACCCAACCGAACGGCGCGCTGTATATCAGCCGGTTGCAGTGCGCTTGCACTTAGCAGCCACTTACATATCGCGTCGGGGGTAGGGATTTTAAAGGTCATGGTGATGGCTTTATGCAATGTGCTGGCTATATGGCGGCATTTAATTAGTTGCTGATTTGAAGGTGGCCGGAGAATACGTCGTTACCTTTCGAGGCGCAATAGAGTGCGCAACGGGATAAATGCCCGATATTAATCGTCGACTTTCCTGGCGGCGACGGGAGCTTATCAGATCGCTAAACCTATCTGCAACTAGGTTTAGTGAATGGAGAAAAATGGCTTTAAACGGTACAACAAAGACTAAACCTGCCAATTAAGCTAATATCACAGCAATTAAATATAATTTTATTGGGCGAGTGTATGCATTGGTGTGCTCTGAAGAATCGCGATTAACCAGATTTAACTGACTTTTCTATCACTATTTAGCTTGCGCACTCGGCTGAATGTTTCTGGGGCTTGAACTTTTTCTCGCAGTGCCCAGACTTACGCCGGCTGCATGCCTGGGCCCGGGCCATGTCGTTCATTTCAAACCCTTTAATCGAGAACTATTCGATGAATAGACTAATGCTGTCGCTCGCCTGTTCGGCGCTGCTGGCCACGCATATCAATGCCTTTGCACACACTTCGACTGCCAGTCAGCAGGCGACTAACCAGGACGCGCGCGAACAGCTCGATACCCAGCGCGCGCGCATCACGGGCGTAGACCGGGTCAGTCAGGAGGCCGCCGGCTCAAACGCCATGGTCGATGCCCCCGTCGACACCAGCGATGCTCCGCCGCAGGTCAGCCAGCCATGAGCCGTACAAGGAACCGCCGCGTGAACCCTCTGAAACACACCCTGGGCCTGAGCCTGTTGGCGCTTGGCGTGATACAGGCGTCGAGCGCCCTGGCCGCAGCACCGACCACGGGCAACGAAGTCGAGGCGCGGGTCAGCTCGATCCTCGACAACATGAACATGGCCGAGAAGATCAACTTTACCCGGGTCAATGACGGCCACATGATCCCCTCGCTGCTCAAGTGGGGCATCCAGGGCACCGTGGCCTACGACTCGTCGATGGGCGTGCACGTCAACAATGCCACCTTCGGCGCGCAATACCCCTCGCAGTCGGCACTTGCGGCGAGCTGGAGCATCAACCGGGCGAAGGAGTTTGGCCTGGCCATTGCCTATGAAACGCGTATTTCCGGCGGCCAGCAGATGCTCTCGCCAGGGGTCAACTTGTACCGCACGCCGTACAATGGTCGCTCCGCCGAATACCTGAGCGGAGAAGACCCGTTCCTCGGTGCTGTGCTGGCACCGGCTGTGGTCAACGGCATACAGGCCCAGGGCATCCAGGCCAGCGGCAAGCACTACCTGGCCAACGAGCAGGAGGCCAACCGCCAGGCGGTCAACGTGGTGGCCGACGAGCGCACCCTGCGCGAGCTGTACCTGCCGGGCTTCGAGTCGATGGTGAAGAATGCCAACGTCGCCTCGATCATGTGCGGGTTCAACAAGGTCAATGGCGACTACGCCTGTGAAAACCACCACCTGATCACCGAGATTCTCAAGGGCGAGTGGGGCTACGAGGGTATGGTGATCAGCGACTTCAATGCCATTCACGACCCATTCAAAGGGGCGTGGGCCGGCACCGACATTGATATGCCGTCGGGCCTGCAGTTCACCGAAGCCAACCTGCTGCCGTATCTGTGGAGCGGCCAGCTGACCCAGAACGTGATCGACGACAAGGTCAAGCGCAACCTGCGCGGTATCGTCAGCTATGACCTGCAAGAGCACATGAACACCGCGCAGACGCTGGAGCACACCGAGTACGGGCAGCGCGCCTCGTTGAACCTGGCGCGTGAGTCCATCGTGCTGCTGCGGAACGCTGACACTGCTTCCGGCCAGCCGTTGCTGCCCCTGGCGCGCACGGCCAAGGTTGCGGTGATCGGTGACTGGGCCGCCCAGGCACCGGCTTCGCCGTTCGGTACGGCCAACTCGCCACCCAACAGCTACGTGACTGAACTCAGCGGCCTGCAGCAGCTGGCCTCGAGCAGCAGCAATGTCACCTATCTGCCGGCACTGAGCCTGAACCCCAAAGCGTCGGTGTGGTACCAGCCGAGCAGCGGCAAAGGCAACGTCAGCAATGCCGGGGTCAAAGCCGAGTACTTCGACAATGCCACCCTGAGCGGCTCGCCGGTGTTGGCCCGAGTAGAACCCGGTGTGAATCTGAACTGGACCACCAGCACCAACGAGACCAACAACGGCAGCACCGCCGTGAGTGGCTTCAGCCCGACCGCCGGCGCGTTCTCTGCGCGTTTTACCGCGACCATCAAACCGACCATCTCTGGCAAGCACGTGTTCAAGGTGCGCGCCGATGGCCCGTACAAGCTGTGGGTCAACGACAAGCTGGTGCTGGAAAGCGACGGCGTGCCGTACTCTTCCGACGTGGTCAATGCCCTGGTCACCTCCGGCCAGAGCGCCGCACTGGTGGCCGGCAAGTCGTACACCGTCAAGCTCGAATACCGCCGCGTACAAGGTAATTTCACCCCGGCACTGGGTGGCCTGGCCGGCGTGCAGATGAGCTGGGCGTCCCTGCGCCCGCCAGAAGACCTGGCGCAATACGATGCCGTGGTGGTTGCCGCCGGCACCAACTATGAGAACGAAGGCGAAGGTTCTGACCATGGCTATGACCTGCCAGACCAGCAAGCCGACCTGATCAAGTACGTTGCCAAGGCCAACCCGAACACCATCGTGGTCATGCACGGCGGCGGTGTCGCCAACATGCAGCCTTGGGCCAACAAGGTGGGCGCCACGCTGCATGCCTGGTTCCCGGGCCAGCAGGGTGGACAGGCGCTGGCCGAGATCCTGTACGGCAAGGTAAACCCGTCCGGCAAGCTGCCGGTGACCATCGACAAGCAGATCGAAGACAACCCCAGCTATGCTTCGTACCCGGACCCGGCCGCCTACCGCGGTGACAACCCGCTGACCGAGATCGACTACAGCGAGGGCTTGTACCTGGGCTACCGTGGCTACGACAAGCGTCACAGCAAACCGCTGTACCCGTTCGGCTTCGGCTTGTCGTACACCACTTTCGACTATTCGGACCTGAAACTGTCGAGCAACGTGATGACGCCTGGCAACACCATCGATGCCAAGTTCACCCTGACCAACACCGGGGACAAGGCAGGCTTCGAAGTCGCGCAGCTGTACATCCAGCCGATCGACCCGCAGACCGACCGTCCGAAGAAGGAGCTCAAGGGTTTCACCAAGGTCTATCTGCAGCCCGGTGAAAGCAAGACCGTGAGCCTGCCGATCGACTCGCGGTCGCTGGCGTACTTCGTGCAGAACAGCGACAGCTGGGATGTCGATGCCGGCAAGTTCAAGGTCTGGGTGGGCCCGGACTCCGAGCACCTGACACTGCAGCGCACGTTGCTGACCCTGATCCCGCAGCACCTGACCACCCGCGACAGCAACCCGCTGCCGGCACCGCTGCGTGCCGCCGTGCAGGTCAGCGCCTCGCAAGCCTACTGATGCAGCCGTGCCGGCTCAGGGACGAGCCGGCCGTTCAGGCGCGGATGGCGTTAGCCAGGCGTTGCAGGTAGGCGTCGAACGTTGCGCTGACATCGACCTGTTCCGGGGCACGCAGCCACTGGATCTGCAAGCCGTCCATGACGGCGAAGATCTCCGTGGCCAGTGCCTTCAGGTCGACGTCGGCACGCACCTGGCCATGCTCCACAAGCGTGGTCAGGTGCGCGTGGGCATGGGCATGCGTGAGCTCGAACTTTTCCCTGTACCAAGGCCAGGCCGGGTGCTGTTCCGACAGGCTCTCGACACTGATTTTCATCGCCGCCTGGCATTCCGGCAGGCTCTGCACGCTGAAGCGCATGCTCATGCGCACGAAAGCCAGGAAGCTGTCCAGCGTTGGCGCCAGCTCCAGCTCGGCGAACTGCTCGGTGACCCGCTGATCACGGCGGTCGATCAGCGCCCGCAGCAGCGAGACCTTGTTGGGAAAGTGGTGCAGCAGGCCGACCGTGGTGATGCCGGCCAGCTCGGCGACATCACGCATGGAGGCCGCGCCATAGCCATCCTTGGCGAACACCAGCGTTGCCGCATCCAGCAGCGCAGCGCGGCGCATTTCGCCCTTGGGCGCGCGGCGGCGCTTGGTTGCCGGCGCGTCAGCTGTTTCGGTGTGGTCCTGTTCTGACATAAATCCACTGGGAACTGTGTTGAAGAATGCGAGGCGCTGATTATGACAAACATCTAATGTTCATGCGCCCAATACCTGCCACGGCGGTTGATGGTCACGGCAGTGGCGATCGAAATCAGGGCTACCAGCGCGTTGCCGCACCACAGGCCGAGCATGACACCGCTGGCACCGTAGGCTTGCGCACCCACCCAGATGAAAGGCACTGTGCCCAAGGTGGCGCGCAGCCAGGCATAGGCCGGCACCCACCAGACCCGCCCGCGGCTGATGAACAGCGAAATCGCGATGAAATCCAGGCCGATCAACAGCCACGGCCCGGGGCCGAAGCGGCAGAGCTGTTCGACCAGATGCTGCCCGGGACCGGACAGCCCGAACTGTGGCCCCAACCACCCAGACACCAGTAGCAGCACAGCCCAGACCGCCAGCCCATGGCCTAGCACCAGCTTGCAGGCGCTGCGCAGTGTCGCCTGCACACGCAGGCCATCGCCGGCGCCCAGGTTCTGCGCGAGTATCGGTACCAGCGCGCCCGGCAGGGCGAAATACAGGCAATAGGCGATCTGCAGGACGCGGTCCATCAGTGCCATGCCGGCCATCACCGAAACGCCGTACGTGGCCAGTTGCGCCATGGTGTAGGTAAGCGCTAGCGGCATGGCCAGGCTGCCAAGGGTGAAGGGCAGGGCGACGCGGTTGATTCTGCCGCCGTACAGGCGCAGCAGGCGCCAGCGGGTCCTGGCGGTCAGTCCCACATGCCGGTGCAGTTGCTGTAGGCCAAGCAGGGCGCCTGTTGCCGCAGCAATCAGGCAAGACAGGCCGGCACCCCACAGCTTGAAGTCGAGCACGAAGATCAGCAGCGGGTCGACGACTGCGAGGCACATGGCTGCCGCCAGTACCACGGCCAGTGCCCGCACGCTATGCCCGCAGGCACGTAGCCCCTGGGCAGCGGCCTGTGTGATGGTCATCAGGGGTGAGGCCAGCAGGGTCATGGCTATGAACTGGCGGGCAACGGCGGACGTTGGGGCATTGGCCCCGAGCAAACCGGCAAAGAAACCCAGAAACAGCCACTGGATGAATGCCACCAGGGCCGAGGCCAGTGTCGCCAGTATCAGCATGTGTGTAACCAGTGCTGGTAACGAGGCACATGCACCTTGGCCGACGCGACGCGACATCATGGTGCCTGCGGCGACGATGATGCCGGCTACCAGGCTGGAGTTGAAGAACGCCAGTGTCTTGGCAATGCCGACGGCGGCCACCAGTGCCTCGTCCCGCAGCATTGCGATGTAGGTGAGTGTCAGGATGTCCGTGAGAAATATGGCGAGCAGGGCGAGGGCGCTGGTCGATGACATCACCAGCACATGGTGGCCAATGGCGCCGTGGGTAAAAGTGGTGGTCGGGATTTTCATGTGGAGTCGCCAGCGGGCGGACCAGCTCGATTCTGAAGGGGGCTCACAAGCTGTCGGGGTCCCCGAAAAACATTAGGACATCGCTTCATGGAACAACAGGGTCCAGCCATGTCGCAGCATCAGATCGCGACCTCACCGTCGATATCTTCTGCCAGATCGACAGGGTGGTTTGCATTGGCGAGCATGGTTTGCGCCAAGTCCTCCGGCAGGGTGGTGGGGTTTCGTCCGCTTCGGATATCAGCCTCCAGCAAACCCAGGAATGCACCGATGGCATGGTCTTCATGGGTGGTTACTACGCGGCTGACCAAGACCCCACCCCCGCGCACGTTGAATGCGATCTTGCCACCGGTATCAATCCCCAGTAGCTGGCGAACGGATTGGGTAGTGTGACCTGCCCCTTCGAGGTCAACGTGGCGATTTCGTGAATGGCAGGCATGATCGTTCTCCCGGAAGTGCTGAATGAATGGTAAGGAATAATCCTTACGTGGTCGATCTCGGTTTCCTGCTGATCGAGCATAGGTGGGGCAGCTCCTGAGGATGAGTTACACCCCCTCCCAGGACACGATCCTTTCTTGACGCCTTCCTCGGTCATTGTTTCGGGGTCGCCCATGGGGCCTTAGGGTAGATAAATCCAATAAGCTGTGGCTAAAGTTGGAAATCAAGCGATAAGACACAGGTTAAAAGAATTAGGTCGCTTGATAGGGGTGAATGTTAATTCTATAATTTTGGGGATTAACTGGCAAAGAATGGGCTTGGTACACGCTATGTTGGATTTAAGCTTCAGCAAGCCGAGCGAGGTCGTCAAGCGCCTATGCGATCGCCTGCGCACAGAGCGCTTGGCGCTGGATATGACACAAGCCGACTTGGCCGGGCGCGCCGGCATCGGCACAAATACAGTGTCCAACCTTGAGGCCGGGCGCAATGTCGGATTCGAGAACGTCGTTCGGGTGGCGATGGCTCTTGGCCGAACCAAGGAACTGGAAGGCCTGTTCCTGCCAAAGCTGGACAGCATCGAGGATATTCGGCGCTACGAAAACAGCGCCAATCGTCTCCGTATAAAGAGGAAGTCCGGCAATGCCTGAGCAGGTGAACGTCTTCTACGAGGGATGGGGTGAGCGATGGCAATGGGGCACGCTGGTCTCCACGACTGCCCTGACCGGTCGCCCGCTGATCGTGTTCGAGTACAGCAATGAAGCCAGGCAAAGGGGCTTGGAACTGTCCTCCTACACGATGCCGTTGGAGGGGGCTAATTTGCGCCGAGATTTTCCAGACCACCAACTGTACTTGCCAGGGCCTGTTTACGACGCCTTGCCGGATGGGTGGGGTATGTCGCTGATGGACCGTATGTTCAGGCGCCGCGGGCTCATCACGGCACGCATCGGCTCACTGGAAAGGCTGGCCTACATCGGTAGCAATGCAATGGGGGCCATGACGTTTGAGCCCGTGGCACCCGAAGGGCACGAATCTGAAGTCCACATCCCGCTGGAGCAGCTTGCCGCCGAGGTGCAGGAAGTGCTCCATGGAGACGGTGGCGAGTTCCTGCAGACGTTGCTGCTGGTGGGCGGCTCGCCTCAAGGTGCCAGGCCTAAGGCCCTCGTTTATCGCGATCCCGAAACTGGGCGGTTTACCACTGCCGTTACAGCGGGCTTTGAAGCCTGGATGGTTAAATTCCCGGCAAAAGAAGAACATGCCGAGGTGTGCGCGGTCGAAATGGTCTACGCAGAATGCCTGCGCAGGTGCGGTATCGAAACCCCTGACACGCAGTATTTCAGCCTGCCTGATGGGTTGGCGGCGTTTGCCAGTAAGCGATTTGACCGTCGCAATGGCCTGCGCGTACCCATGCAAAGCCTCGCGGCCTTCACGGGGGCAAATTATCGTTCTCCAGGGGTATTGGACTATGTCAATTTCTTGCGGGCAACACAGATGTGTACCAATGACGTGCGAGAAATGGCTGTAGCCTTCGAGCGCGCCGTCTTCAATGTTGCGTTCAACAACAGAGACGATCATCCCAAGAACTTTGCCTACATCATGTCGCAAGACGGTCAGTGGCGACTATCGCCGGCTTACGACGTGACCTTCTGCGAGGGGCCAAGTGGATATCACCAGATGGATGTGATGGGGGAAGCCCTGTCGATTTCCCGCACCCAAATGCTTCGGCTTGCCGAGGAAGCCGAGGTGACCCCGGACGTTGCAGGCAGAATGATTGACGGCATTTGTGATGTGGCGAGCCAGTTTGCAAGCATCGCCGAGAACCTATACCCACAGGCTATTACTCGAGACACCTTGCGCACGATCCAAGGCCGCATCGATCAGAACATAGCTCGGTTACACCCTGGTCATGCGGGCAGCGGTCGCCGTTAATAATCGGGAGGGGCGGGCGCTCATCGACTGCATGTTCACCGTTGCGCTGAGAGTCTCATACCTGTCTAACGAACCCGCAGAGGGTCCGGTCGGAGCTATCCACATCAATAGCCCACTTGGCCTTAAGGTAGTGGCTACAAGGCCCGATGCAAGTTCGTCGCGGCTCTGAGTTCCATGCGGCAGAACATGTTAGCAATCGCTTTCGGTGGTATGGAGTTAGCGGTTCATTTTTGAAGTGTCTTTTGCTGACCGGCGATTGTTTCTACGCCCGCCTCGGAGACGTTCGTTTCTTTGAGTGGAACCTCACCCACCGAAAGCGCACGCTCGATGAGTAACTCGCTGCCCTTGTCTTTCAATAACGCTTGCAGCCGTTGGAATTCGCTGCACCAGATGGTTTCAATGTCGCGATCCCGCGCCTTGTCGCGATCACTGCTGAGGGCTATGGCGCGGACCTGCAGACGGCCATTATCGGCTTTGCCACCCACTTCCACTCCGTAGCCGGGGGTAGCGGCCTTGCGCAGCACGACCTTGCCGGTTTCCGCCCAGGCAGTCGCCATGCCTTCGCGCACTTCGTAGCCGAGGCTGGCCAAGCCGCCGAGCACGGCTTCGCGGCGGGAGAGGGCGGCCTGGTCCTGTAAGTGGGAAGCGATAAGCGTTTTACACTGCTCGATCAATCCGGTGGTCACCGAGAGGTCGGTGTCGGTTGTACAAGCGCTAACTTGATCGAGCAAGGTCGCGTGTTCGATGCCGGCGTAGGTTTTGGCTTCGCTGGCCAGATCCTGCAGTTGTTCAAGACATTCGCGTCGGCGTCGGAAGTTTCGCGTGGATGCGGCGAGGTCGAGCACCAGGCTGTCGAGCAGCAAGTTGCGCCGCTTGGCATCGATTTCCGTTTCAGCTCTTTCCAGTGCCAGGAGGAACGGCGCGGCACGTTCAGCGTCTTGCAACAGTTGCAGCTCCATGATGTGTCGGTCAATGCGTAGCAGCCGTACGTCGCGCGTTGCATCCGGTTCCCGGGCCGCAATCCATTCGCGCAGGGAAACCTCGGGTTCGTCGACCTTGAGTTGCTGCGCCAGAGCGCGTTGGGTATCGCTCAGGGTTGGCTCCTCGTCTGCGTTGCTCAATTGGGCGAAACCCTCGGCCAGCAGACGTTCGGCATCTTCCCGACTGGCACCGCAGGCCATTTGTGAGAGAGACTCCAGCAAGGCCTGATCGACGCTTTCGGAGTTGGCTTGCAAAGCGCCAAGCAGGGCTTCTGCGTTTTCCCGAACGCGTCGGTCGCGTTGGCGTCGCTCGGCGGCACGAGTGATCGCGCGTTCTTCGCGCTCCTCCAAGTCACGGCGCAGGTGCTCGATCTCTACTGGCACGGCCTTCTGCAGTTCCGCCAATCGGTCTTCTGCCAGCAGAGCGCGAAGGCGAGCGTGTCGCTCCTGTGAGGCGGAGCGCTCCTGTTCACTGAGCTCACCAAGCCTTGTGGCCTGCGTTTGCCAGCGGTCCACAGCGCGCTCCAGGCGTTGCAGGTGGCCTTCACAAATGGCGATGATTTCTTCGCGGGTGACAATGCGAACGACCTTGGGACCACTCATTGGCAGATTTCCGTATCAACTGACATAGGGCTGGGTTGCAGCGGCTGCTCGACTTGCATGGCGTGTTCGATTGCTTCACGCAGCCGTAAGCGTTCGCTGTCGCCGCTGTGATACCAGGCTTGCGATGACACACGATGGATATGCGGGATGGCGCGGTGCAGCACGGACGGTCGCCAAATTTCCCGGGCGCGGGCACGTTCCAGCAGATTGTGGCAAGGCGCATCGCACTCGATGCCGATTGCGTACAGGCCCGTGCCTGGATTCTCGATGGCGAAGTCGAGACCGAAAGCGTCGCCCTCACTTGCGGGAGCAGCCTGCCATCCCAGGGAATGAATGTATTCACCGACCAGCCTGACAAAACCATCGCGTTGCTGACCTTGGTCACGTTGCTGACTGCTGCGGTCGGTCTGCAGGCGTTCCAGCAACTTGCTGCTGTTGCTGAACTCGCCCGAGGAGAGCGCGCGAGCATATTCCAGATAGCCTTGCAGATAGTCCCGTGGGCTGTTGGGGGCACGGTGTGTGTTGAGCATGTCGGAGATATCGGCGATCGGCATCGACGTGATCATCACCACCTTGCGCCGGGCGCGGGTTACCGCCACGTTCAGGCGTCGTTCGCCCCCCGTCTGCCCCAGTACGCCGAAGCTACGGCGGAATGTGCCCTGGCTGTTTCGACCGAAGGTGGAGGAGAAGACGATGATGTCGCGTTCATCCCCCTGCACGTTCTCCACGTTCTTGACGAACACCGACATATCCTCGCCGTCTTCGCTGCGCTCGCGCTCCTGGGCGTAGGCGGCGCGGAACAGTTCATCCTGCTCTGCACGCTGCTCCAAGTGCTCCTCGATGAGGTCGGCCTGTTTGCGGTTGAAGGTGACGACACCCACCGAGGGGCGCTGGTCATAGGGGGTCTGCCACAATTGGTTCAAGTACTCGACGACCCGTTCGGCTTCCTGGGTATTACTCTGGTTCTGATACAGCCCACCAACCTGGATCAGCTCCAAAGGCTTGATGCGCTGGATGCTCGCCTGCGGGTGACGGACCGGAACGTTCAGGCGATTGCCATAGAACGAGGCGTTGGAAAAGCCGATCAGTTCACGGTAAGCGGAACGGTAGTGGATCTGCAATGTGGTGCTGGGGAGGACGTTGCGCGCCAGTTGCAGCAGGTCGGGGCAGTCCTTGATCTCACGACGGTTCCACGTGTCTTCGAACGCTTCGCGCTGCTCCTCATTGGCGTCTTCATCAGGTTCGTCGCCGTCGAACACTTCGGCTTCGTCGCTTTCGATGCGACTGGAAAAGAATGCCGTAGGCGGCATTTGCTTCTCATCGCCGCTTACAACGGTGACCTGGCCGCGGAACAGGGTCGGCAGGGCGAACTCAACCGGCATCTGTGAGGCTTCGTCGTAGATGACAGTATCGAACAGGCCTGCCTTGAGCGGCAGCACACGGCTGGCGACGTCCGGGTTCATCAACCACACAGGGCGTAGGCTCATCAGGCCTAAGTGACTGCCCAGTTCGATGAATTCGCGCAGGCGCCGTGAGCGTTTGCCAGTCAGGCGAGTAACATCCTCCCATTGTTTGCGATTACCCAGATGATCAAGGTTGATGGCTTTGGCCAGCAGCTCGCGATTGAGCAACCGCATCTGCGTATCGGCTTGCGCGAGGCTGGCGACTTTGGCGCGAGCTTCGTCCTGGCTGAACAGCAGTTCGGGATTGGCCTGCTCGAAGCGGTGTTTCCAGCCCAGTCGAGCTTCGCGGTTAAGCAGGCGCCGCACCGCGGCTTCAAGGTGCTCGGGCGCAATGTTGTCCAACTCTCCCTGGCGTTGGCGCAGCAATGCGAGCAGTTGGAGGTCGGCGGCTGTCAACTGAGCGGCGCGCCCGCGGAAGGTCTGGTAGGCGGCCAGGAAAGGCAGAGCTTCATGCAGCCGATCCAGAGACAGTTGATTGCTCAGATTGTGCACAATGGCGTGCTGCAGTTGTTGCACCAGCTCGTCGTCCAGCCAGTCGCCGAGTACCTTGAGTTGTTCGAGGCTGGATTGGCGAGCGCCATGACGCATCAGCGAAGCGTCGAGATCGCTGAGCAGCGCCTCGAGATGGTGTTTGTCGCCAGCGAGGGCGGCCTCGTCGGCCTGCCGGGCGCGAGGGGATTGCGCCAACGCCATGGCAAGTGCCTGGATTTCCAGCAGGTGGCGGATATCGCTCTTCACGAAGCTGATCAATTCCAGGCAGGCTTGCTGACCCACAGCTTCCAGTTCCAACGCCTGGTGCAGGGTACTCAGCTCGCTGCGCAAGGGTCGCCACTGGCTTTCAAGGCGGATGGCTAGCTGTAGGGTTGGTAGTGCTTCAATAACACGGCTTTCCCCCTGGCCCTGGAGGAAGTTGCGCAGCCGCTTGCGCCGCAGCAGATGCAGCGGGTTGAGGTTCGCCAACCAGGAGCGGGCTGCCATGACCTTGGTGCAGTCTTGATCCAGATGCCTGAGGGCCTTGTTTTCGAGCAGGCAGAGGGCCGGTGATAAGGCGGGGGCGTAGTGTTCCTGATCCAGTTGGCCGAGTTGCTCATCCAGTTGCTGCAGTTCGCCGAGAATCGACTCGCCCCGTGGGGGTTGGCTCGCTTCACGGCTGCGGAACAGCGGTAGCCATCGGGCAAGGCGCAGACGTTGCTCTTGCTTCAGGTCGAGCAGGGCTGCGACATGGGCCGCTATCCAGTTACGGTACGGCGCCGGGTCGTCGATTTCAAAGCTGGCAGGGTGTGCTTGCAGCGTGGCCTGACGGCTGTGTTCGGCTTGGGTGAAACTCTGTAGATTCTCGGTGAAGGCCTGCAAAGTCGCGCGGTCGGCGGCGAACGACTGCAACTGCGCCAATGGACTGCCTTCGTAGCGTGCGGGCAACCATAGGCGAATCAGAGGAGCGCAGCTTTCCTCCAAGTGGGTCAGGCTAGCGAGGTCCAGGGATGCCAGGCGTTGGCGCAGTGCTGGAAACTCGAGCGGGGCTGGGCCGGATTCCAATT
Organism: Pseudomonas putida S13.1.2; assembly: GCF_000498395.2. Classification (NCBI taxonomy): domain Bacteria; kingdom Pseudomonadati; phylum Pseudomonadota; class Gammaproteobacteria; order Pseudomonadales; family Pseudomonadaceae; genus Pseudomonas; species Pseudomonas putida. The sequence continues at coordinate 2,172,581 of NZ_CP010979.1, read as the reverse complement.
CAATCAACTCGCCGAGCAGCGTGCGATAACTGAGGCCGGTATTTTCATCCAGGCGATGCAGGCTTTGGTGGAAGCGGTCGAGTTCACCCTCCAGGGCCTCGATGCGGGCCGCGACCTGTTGACGCTGGCGCTGCCAGCCCTGCGCCTGGTTGCCGTTCGTGAACAGGCTTTCCAGTTGTTCGCGGATACCGCGTATGACGGGCTCGCGGTCTCGGTTCACGTCATTGACCATGACGATGCGTTGGCCGAGGCCTTCGGCAACCAGGCGTTTGTACACCACCTCCAGCGCCGCATGCTTCTGACAGACGATGAGCAAGCTGCGCTGGCGGCCGATGGCGTCGGCGACCATGTTGACGATGGTCTGGCTCTTGCCGGTTCCGGGCGGCCCCTCGACCAGCAGCCCCGGGCTTTGTCGGGCCTGGATCACGGCCGCTTCCTGGGAGGGGTCGCTGGCCACGGTAAAGTAACGTTGCAGCTCGCCTGGCGGTGCCTCATGCGCGGTTTCGTCGGCGGTCTTGAGGCGCAACGCCGTTTCAAGGCCGGTACCGGCGGACGACAGGGTTTTCAGTTGGCGTAGGTCTTCACCAATGGCTTGCCCCATGAAGGTCACGTGAAACAACACTGCCGCGCAATCCAGCTGGTCCTGGTAGGGCGCGATTTCCACGGTACTGGCGGGTAGGTTGTCAAGGACGCGTGAGCGAATGGAGGCAAGCATGCCGAAGGCGTCCATCACATCTGTCGCGCGAATTGACGAGCGTCCCAGCAGTTCATCGGCGGTCTTGCGCCAGCGTTTGCAGGTTTCCGCGCCTAGCACGCTTTCCAGCGCGGGGTTAAGCCGCACTTCCTCGCGCTCACTGTCGAACGCCAAGGCGGCGTGACCACGGGAGCCCAGCTCCAGCAGTAGTTTCACTGGCCACAGCAGGAGCGGGATGACCCGCGTGCGCGTGGTGCCGCGAGGGTCGCGATTGAGCAGGAAGGGGAAGCCCAGGTACAGGCCGTCGATGCCGGTGTCGCGTTTGTACAGCGCGCTTTGCCGGTACAGCGCATGCAGGCGCGATTCCAGTTGGCCGTTGAGCTGAAAACTCTCTGGGTCAAGGTTCACTGCCCGAGCATTACGTTGCAGCAGGTGATCGAGCAACGCCGCGGCCGGACTGCGCTCGCTGTTCAGTTCATTGATGTCGATCCGTGCGGTGGTCTTGCCAATGCTCATACGTACCAGTGGCCCGCGCATCACTGCGGTCACCACCTTCTTCTCGAAGAAGTCGAGAATCTGTGAGACGTACTGCTGTTTCTGTGGTTCCAGCCAATGACTGGACGGAATTGCCAGCAACACCAGCGCCTGGGCCAACGGCATACGTCGCTCCAGGCGGAACTGCTCGGCCCACTCGTCCACTACCGACACGCCACAACGGGCAAAGCCTTGGATGCGCTCATCGACAGTGCGGTACAGCTCGCGTCGCGAATGCAACAGCAGTTGGGACGCCGCTTCGGATTCGAACCAACCGACATCGGCAGCCCTGGCCAGCTCGGCGGCAGCCTCTACAATCGAGGCCGCCGAACGGAACTGACTGATCGCTGCGCTGAGCAGCACGATCAGATCTTCTTCGGCGATCACCCGGCGCTCCGACAGTGAGGTCAGTCCCGGATGGTCGGTGTCTGGAAACAGGCGTTGGCGCTCTTGCCATTGCGTGGACAGCTTGGCTCGTGAGGTCGATAGCAAGCATATCCGCAGTTGCTCTTCGACCAACTCGATGTGTTGGTGCAGGGCACGCTGGCGTACGTTTTCGGCGCGGGACTTGAGACGCGACATCCAATTGTCGGTCTGCAATTGTTCAAGCAGGTCCGGGACCGACCCGCTGATCAGGCGATAGCCTTCCAGTGGGTGCTCCAGTAGCCATCCTGGTGTGACGATGTCGCCACGATAAATCAATGGGATTTCCGGATTGAGGATTCTCAGTGCCAGCATTAGCCGGAAGTCGTCCTCAATCCCTTCGTGCTGAACGACCTGGCGCAAGCCAGCGACCAGGGAAGGGGCGAGCCCGACCTGCTCGGCCCACGTCACGATCACACCACGCAGCAAATGGTCCAGGGCCTGTTGCCAGTTATCCGCCTGGGCCGCCGCCAGGGCGAATACGCCGGGCTTGTGGAAGCGGCGCTCGCCCAGCATCAGGGTGGCGCCTTCACCGTCGTCCGTTTGCTGGACGGAAGATGCAGGAGCCTCGACCGTAATACCGTTGAGCCAGGCTTCGACCTGCGGCCATTGCCAGCGCTGATGACGGTCGCGTGCCAGCAGACCTCGCAGGAGAAGGTTCAGACGCGGCTCGAGGTCGTCGGGGATCGGTACTCCGTTGGCCAGCACGTGAATAAGAAATGCATTGGCATTGATGCCGTCGAAGCAGGCGCCCTGAGTCAGTTGCTCGAGCAGGATCATGCCCAGGCTCCACCAGTCCGAGGCAGCCGCAACCCCGCCTGCGATGGCTTCGGGTGCCATGTAGCGGCTGGTTTCCAGTGGCGACACGATGTCCAGGTCGAACTCGGATAGGCGTGCCGAGCCGAAGCCGCTGATGACCAGATCCAGCGGTTCGCGGGAACGTACCAGCAGGCTGGCTGGGCGCAGGTCACGATGGCGCAAGCCAGCCTCGTTGAAAGCATGCAGCGCCAAACCCAGTTCATTGACCACATGGCGCACGCTGTCGCTGTCGCGGATCACGCTGCCAAGGTCTGCCAGGGTCCCGCCGGTGAGTTCTTCAATGACCTCGTAGGCACGGTTATCCCAGCGGCCGGTGGCAATGATTTCGGGTACGTGCTCGCGTGGCAGTCGGCGGATCACATCATAGATCGCTGGGTCCGGTTCGGCGCCGGGTCGATACAGGGTCAGGACCGCCTGTTGCGCGGCTTCCTCGTGCTCGGCGAGGTATCGTTCTCGCACACCGTCGGTGCTGCTGATCTGGCGGATCAGGCGCCAACCATCGATCAGGGTTTGGGGGATACCCTCTGGTTCGCAGCGGTCTGGCCGAGCGTGGTAGGACGTTGCTTGCGCAAGTGAGCTGCCACATTCAAGGCACATCAGGTCGCCATCGACCATCGGGTGCCCATTTTCGCAGAGCAGGTCAGGCGCATTCCCCTGAGTCGTACTGACCGGCGAGAGGGTTTCCTCAGTGGCGGCTGCTAGCGGCCGCCAGCCGGCGGGATGAATGGGTTCGCCAGCGAGGTCCCAGCCGCAGGGGCGTTCCTGAATGAGCCCTTCGCAGAACATTTCCTCGAGGGCGCGTTCGGTTTTGCAGTTGGGGCAGAAACGTATCATGGGGTGTACTCCACTCAGCGGCGTCGCGACGCGTGTGCGCTGATCTGTAAATGATGGCCTTGTTCATGCAGCAGATCGCGTAAGCGCAATAGGTCGTCACGTCGTGGTATGCCGGCCATCCAGACGCTGCCACTTTCGTCAAACATCAGGTCGAGCGCCTTGTCGGTGGGTTCGAGCAGGCGTTCGTAATCACCCAGGCGTGCCCGACCCAGTGGTGTGAGCAGGCTCAGGCGTTGATTGTCACTGCCGCGCAAAGCCATGGTCTGACTGAGTGCTTCGATATAGGGGTCGCTGATCAAGGCATCTATCAAGCCGTTGGTCTGGAGCAGCGGCTCATCGAGTTGCTCTAGGGAGTAGCCACTGTAAACCAGGATGTCGAGCTTGCTGAGCCGACGCAGGCCCTCGAGCAGTGATCGCAGGGCGTCGAACTGGTCGAACGGTTCCCCTCCTGAAAGGGTGATTCCTTCGGCCTCTTGCAGCCAGGGGGTTATCTGTTCAAGCAGTTGTTCCAGCGACAAGCGTCGGTGCCCGGGGCCCCAAGTATCAGCAGAGATGCAGCCTGGACAGCGGATGCTACAGCCTTGAAACCAGATACCGATACGCCGCCCCGGGCCGAGGGTAGTGACCGGAAAATGCATGCGTGACAGACTAAGGTCCATGTTCAGCGACGTTCCATCTTCAGTCCGGTGATGTCCAGTTCGGTGATCGTGAAGTGCTCGCCCGATTGCGCGTCCTGATCGAACAGTGCCCGCGACAGGGGATTGAGCAGGCGTGCCTCTAACTGGTTGCGGATGCCCCGGCCACCGTTGGACAGGTCCTGCAGACAGAGGTTGTGCAGTGTCTGGCGTGCCTGGGGGGCCAATTCGATAAACAGGTTCTGGCCCTGCAGGTCGTCGAAGGTGGCGTTGACCATCTGTTCGAAGATCTGCACCGCAACGCCTTCGCGAATGAAGTCGAAGACGATGATGTTCTCGCCGATTCGATTGAGGATTTCCGGCCGGTTGAGCACCAGCTTGAAATATCGGTCGATTTCGCCGTGCACCTTCTCCTGGACTTGCTCGAAGGCTTCGCCCGGCAGAACGTTGGCAACGCGTTCGCCATTGTCACCCTGGCGATAGATCCCCAGGTTGGAAGTAAACACGATCAGGGCCTCCGAAAAGTACACCCGATCACCGCGGCCTGAAGTCAGCACGCCGTCGTCGAGGATCTGCAGGAACTTGTCGAGAATCCTTGGGTGAGCTTTTTCGATTTCATCGAATAACACCACGCTGAACGGCTTCTCGCGGATAGCATTGGTCAGTTCACCGCCGACGTCATAGCCGACGTAGCCGGGCGGTGCGCCGATAAGGCGTTGATCGGCATGTTCGGCGCTGAATTCCGACATGTCGAAGCGGATATATGCACTTTCGTCGCCGAACAGCAGGCTGGTAATCGTTTTGGCGAGTTCGGTCTTGCCCACGCCGGTCGGCCCCGCGAGAAAGGCTACGCCCCGTGGACGGTTGCCCTTTCGACTGGCGCCGACGCCTGTCATCGCACGCTTGACGATGTCGAGCATGTGCGTCACCGCATGCTCCTGGCCTTTGACTCGTTGGTGGACCAGCGCATCCGCATGCCGGATACGCTGACGGTCGATCTTGAGCCACGGGTCCTCGGTGACACCGATCTTATAGCGGCGCACCGCGTCGGCAATCTGCTCCATGGCTACACCCTCGACCCGCGCCAGTTGCGCAATGGCACTGAGATCGAGCAGTAGCAACCCCTCGGTGTTCTGAACTAAGGCTTCCACAGCCTGATGCATGACCACTTCGCTGGCGCCCTGGCTGCCACTGAGCCCCCTGAGCAAGGCCGGTGCCAATGCACGGCGGGCCAATTGATCGGGTTTGGACACGGGAATATGGCGCAGGCGCGGGTTGTCGACCAGCAACCAGTCGGGCAAATCACCTTCTTTTTCCACCAGCCATAGCAGGGTATTGAAGAACGGTTTACGCAACTGTGTGGCCGGACGGCTGCGAGCCTGATGGGATTGCACCAGGGCCTGGGTGAAGAGCTGATGTTCCGCCGCGCTGAGGGAGTCGTTGCGAACCACCAGGCGTGAGGCGAAATCGATGATCAGCGCGATAGGTTCGCCAGCACGGCCCACCAGCCGTGGCAAGGTGGCGCCCAGCAAATCGATACCTGCGGGGGCTGCGCCATTTACCGGAGTCAGGCCAAGTTCCTGAAGCAACGTCTGGCCAGCTTCCGGGGCGGAACCGGGTTTGTCGATTGCCCGGAAACCGGACACGGGATCCCAGGCGATGACCTGGGTGTAGCCGGCATCGAGCAGGGCATTACAGAGGGTTTGGTTGAAGCTCTGCGCAGTCACTGTGCCGGGCGCCACTTCACTCGCCTGCAGGTCGCGAATGTTGCCTGATAGGACGAATTGGCTCTTCAGCGGCAAGAAGCGGAGAAGATCTCGTAGCCAACGTGGGCTTTCAAATATGGCAATCCCTGACATGTTTCGGCTCGTAACGTTGGGGCGGTACGGGCAGGGTATTGCTCAATGCGCCCATTTGCCAGTGCGCTGCTACGAAAAGTGGTGTTGAGAGAACGCTTCTAAGGGGGCGCTCGTTTCTTAGGGAAGCGTTACGCAACTTGATCGAGGATCGGTCGGCGTACGAGCTGGACGTGAAGGGTATCGATCCCCGCGAAGCTTCTTGTTTCCGAGTCATCACCCTGATCAACGGCACGGCGTGCTCTGCTCAAACCGATCTATAGGCATCCATGATGAATGGGGTTAGCTCAGCGCTGGAGTTATCAAGGATATGCTAAGATTGAATAATGTAGATAACCGGTGAGGAGATTTTCCATGAGCGTTACAGAGCAATCGGGCGTCTCAACGTTGGTAGGTACACCTAAGGAGGCTCGGGCTAGCTTGAGCCGCTCGCATGCGGATCGAGTGCTGGTCGTATCATTCGATCGTATCGAGCTCGGTGTATTTGAAGCGTTGGCGGAAAACTTTGCCCATGTGGCCTCCTCGATGTATGAGGTGTTGCAGGAGCGCCAGGACCCGAAGGCACTGGAGCGTCTGGCCGAGGTGTTTGTGACGCGCAAGCCGCCTTCACCTCGCCTGCTCAAGGAAGCGGCGATGCTGGTACAAGCCCGCAAAGCAGTGTTGGAGAGCGGTGATTGGTTGACCGCAGCAGGTATTGCGCAGGTGGCCCAGTTGAGTACCCGTAACCCGAGTGCCCAGCCCAACAAATGGAAAAAGCAGGGGCAGATCTTTGCCATCAATCACGGAGGGGTCGACTATTTCCCTGGTTACGGCTTGGATCCGGACGCGGGCTATCGGCCGTTCAAGGCACTAGCCAAAGTCATTGAGGCTTTCGGTGGCCACAAGGACGGCTGGGGTCTGGCTTACTGGTTCCGGTCAGATAACAGTTTTCTGGGTGGTAAAAGGCCCCAGGACCTGCTGGCATCGGCGCCTGATCGGGTGATTGCTGCCGCACTGGATGAGATCCAGGGTATTGTCCATGGCTAAACAGCGTACCGAGTCCAACGAGGGTTTGGCGCCACCTGCCACGGATTTGGCGGAGTCCGTCACCCCGGTGCCTACGGCTGCGCTTCACGTGACTATTACGGTGCTTGCCAAGGGCGACGTTCTCCATCGTGTGCATCAGGAAAAATATCAGCCGGATCAATTCAATCCCGGCGTGCATGGCAATGCACGCTTCAGCCCCATTCAGGATGATCAGGGGCGGGCGATTCCTACCTTGTATGGAGGCACGACAGTTGAGTGCGCCTTGATGGAGACCGTCTTTCACGACGTACCCCACACCGCTGGATTCAAGAGTTTCGACAAAGGCAAGCTGGTTGAGCAAATGCATTCAGCTGTCCAGGTTAGCCAGCCACTGCACCTGGTTGATCTGTCCAGTGTCCCCCTGCGTAAATTGGGCGTCACTCGAAAGCAACTGATCGACACTGAGAAAGATCAATACCCCGCAACGCGCAAATGGGCTGAGGCTATTCACCGTCAATACCCGGATGTACAAGGGCTGTCTTGGGTGTCGCGACAGGATGATTCGGCACGCGCGGTGGTGCTGTTCGGTGACCGGATTCCAGGCGGTGCGCTTAATTCGCAAGGGGCGTCGCGCAGCTTGATCGAAGACTCGACTCTGTTTGGCTCGGTGCTTGATCTAGCAGACCGGATTGGGGTCGTCATCGTCGCGGGAAAAAGCTGACCTGTCTTTATTAATCGTTGCTGCTCCGAGCAAAGCCAGCGCAGATCCAACGAGTACGCACGATGAGGATTGACATGTTCAAGGTTAAAAAAACACGTCCAAAATTGCACGTTGTTGCGAGGGCATCTCGGGAGCTGGCACTCGCCTTCGCATTGGGAGGAGTGCCAGTTCTGTTAAATTCAGAGTCGTCAGCACAGTTCAAGGCAATGCTGGACCTTTTACTCGCCGCACCTTTTTTGATGGCCTACTACGCGTGGCTATGTTTAGCATTCGCGGTGGCTGCAATTGTGAAATACAAGTGGAGGTTCATGTCCGCTCGGTATCAGCGTTGGCTCGACGCTGTGCATCTTTTTTTAGGTGACATTGGTGGGAGTTTTTTGACCGCAGGCAGGACGGGTCTAGGAGCGATACTGGGATTTTTGACGGTTTGGCACTGGGTCGAACCGGACTCGTTGAGCGCTGAGCATGTAATTCGTACGCTTGTCATGGTATTCAGTCTCACGTTGCTTAGTGCCATGCTGGCGTTGGGTGAAGAGACTTTAAAAGACCCAAAGCAAGCAGCAGCCATTAAATAGCGCATTCAAAAATTTGGCTGAGAAAACGCGCTATCTGGGCGTCGCCAATGAATTCAACGACCTATACGGCACGGCGTTCTGGACGCCTAGAGACTCTCGGGATCCCCAAAAAACATCTGTATCCGCGACCGCAACCACCGCTCCGCCGGGTCGTTGTCCTGCGCCCCGCGCCAGGCCATGTGCAGTTCGAAACTGCGCACAGGTATCGGCAGGTCCTCGGCTCGCAAACCGCCCGCAGCAGTCAGCACATCGGCCGTATAGTCCGGCACGGTAGCCACGATGTCTGTCCCCGCCAGCAAGCTCCCCAGCCCGTTGAACTGCGGCACCGCTAGCACCACGTGGCGCTTGCGGCCAATCTCTTCCAGGGCTTCGTCGATGAACCCGGACAGGTCACCGGCAAACGACACCAGCGCATGGGGCCGTGCGCAGAAGTCGTCCAGGGTGATGCTGCCGGGCACGCTGTCGGCACGCAGCAGCTTCGGCATGCTACGGCGCAGCACCTTGCGCTTGGCGTTGGCGGGCAGTTCGCTGGTGTAGCTGACCCCCACCGAAATCTCGCCCGAGGCCAGCAACGTCGGCATCAGCAGGTAATTGACCCGCCGCACCACCAGCACGATGCCCGGCGCTTCGGCGCGGATGCGTTTAAGCAGCTGTGGCAACAGGGCAAACTCGGCATCGTCCGACAGGCCGATGCGGAACACCGCGTTGCTGGTGGCGGGGTCGAACTCGGCAGCGCGGCTGACCGCGGTGGAAATCGAATCCAGCGCCGGGGACAGCAGGGCGAATATCTCGTGAGCCCGCGCCGAGGGTTCCATGCTGCGGCCGGTGCGAACGAACAGCGGGTCGTCGAACAGGTTGCGCAGGCGTGACAAGGCCGCGCTGATGGCCGGCTGGCCGAGGAACAGTTTTTCCGCGGCGCGGGTTACGCTGCGCTCATGCATCAGCGTTTCGAACACGATCAGCAGGTTGAGGTCTACGCGACGCAGGTCGTTTCGATTCATCGGTGCGCTTCGCCTAAAGTGGGGCAGGGGTGAATCTTACGGCCAAAGGCTGTTACCCTGCACGGGTTTAGGGGGACCAATTGCAGGGAAAGTCAGGTGCCCAATCGATGACAAGCATGTCGACTATTAATGACCACTGATGGTCTAACCACCAAAGCCCGGATAAAGTCAGTGGTAATTAGAGGTTCACAAAGGCGAGGTATGCGATGTCCCGCATGATCCGTTTCCACAAGTTCGGCGCTGCCGATGTGCTCCGTTGCGAGGAGCAGGCCGAACCGTCACCCGCTGCCGACGAGGTACAGATCCGCGTCCAGGCGGTTGGTGTCAGCTGGTATGACGTGCTTTGGCGCCAGAACCTGGCGCCGTCCCAGGCACGCCTTCCGGCGGGCATCGGCCATGAAATGGCCGGAGTGGTGACTGCGGTCGGTGAAGGGGTCGACGACATTGCGGTGGGCGACCGTGTCGCCAGCTTCCCGGCTACCAGTGCCAACGATCACCCGGTATATGGTGATGTAATCGTGCTGCCGCGTACGGCCATTACCCGCTACCCGGATGTGCTCACCCCGATCGAGGCGAGCGTGCACTATACGCCGTTGCTGATCGCCTATTTTGCCTACGTTGACCTGGCCCGGGCCAAGGCCGGGCAGACCGCGCTGGTGACCGATGCCAGCCATTGCGCCGGGCCTGCCTTCGTGCAGTTGGGCAAAGCCCTGGGGCTGAAGGTGTTTGCTGCGACCAAAGAGCCGGAGCAGCGTGAGTATCTGCTGGGCCTGGGTGCCGACAAGGTGATTGTCACCGAAGAGCAGGACCTGCTGCTGCAAGTGGGCAAGTACACTGATGGCCGCGGCGTGGACATGGTCCTCGATGGTATGGGCGGGCCGCAGATGTCGCTGCTGGGCGATGTGCTGGCGCCGCGTGGCAGCCTGGTCCTGTATGGCCTGCAAGGTGGTAACCAGACGCCGTTTCCGGCCTGTGCAGCCTTTCAGAAGAACATCCAGTTCTACGTGCATTGCATCGGTAACTTCACCGGCAAGCCGGAACTTGGCATCAGCCAGGACCAGGTGGCGCTGCAACGTGCCTTGCGCGATATCAACCAGTTCACCGCTGACCAGCTGCTAACGCCGCAAATCATCAAGGTGTACCCGTTCGAGCAGGTGGTGGAGGCACATCGTTACATGGACCAATGCCCTTGCGGTGGGCGAGTGGTACTGGACATGGCGCACTGATAGCAGTTTGCAATAACGATGAACCCGGGCAGAGTCCCGGGTTTTTTGTGTGTGGAGCAGAATGTTTTAATTGCGAACTATAAGAATGTTCCTACAGTAAAGTCAGTCGTGGACTACATATAAGGCGATGCTCTGTCGTTGCATGGAAATATTCCGCCAACTATTCAGCCTTGAACGATGTCGGCCAGGCGTTCAGTGTGTCTCTGCAGTCTTGCTGAATGGTTTTTTTACCCAGATCTGTATCTTCTATTCGCTCTGCATCCCTCGATAATGGCCCCATGATAGTTTGCGCAAGGAGCGTGGAATGAGCATGGCAACGCCTGAGGATGAGCTGTGTGTGGTAGCGACGGGCCGTCGCGGTTGCGATTTTTTTTCGATGGTCTGGCGACAGTGATGCGTTACGTCATTACTTCAATTTGAGCGTAGGAAATTTCTTCCTGGTAAGCACAGGGTGTGTTGAATCTTGAATACCGGACTCAGCACGCGGTGGCTGCATAGAAGTTGACGAGGTGATTTCGTGACGGCTATTCACGATCAGGCAATGCACTATATCTACCAGCAAGTGCTCGAGCGCTTGTTGAGCCAAATGTCACAGCCGCAGCGAGCGTCCCTGCAATTGCTGATACAACGGTTGCTGGTCGCTGCAGGTGGGCCGGAGTATATCGGTACGTTTCGCGTGCTGGTGCTGCAAGGCGGCGATTGTCGCAGTGCCCGGCTGCTGGCCATGCTGCGTGCGGCACAACTGAGCATCGCCCTGCGTGCGCCGGTAACCTTTCAGTTGCGGGTACTCGTAGTCAGCCTGCCCGTGGCTGCCAGCGACACCCTGGAAGGCCACGAGCGCAGTTTCAGTGCCCTGTTCATGCAGGATGACCCGCGGGTTCAGCTGCAGATGATCGAGGGGCGCGAAGTGGTGCCATTCAGCCGTCAGTCTTCGGCAGCGCCCGACCGCTGGCTAATGGCGAGGAACGCCATGCTGATGTTCGGGCACATGGTCGATGCCAGGCCCGAAGCGCTGCTGGGTAGCCGCCTGCACCTGGAGCTGGCGGATGCCGTGGGGTCTGCACTGCAGGGGCCGACACCGGCCGACGTCTTGATCACTGCCATTCCCGTGGGACAGCGGCGTCGCTACCTGGCTTGGGCCCGGCGTAGCCTGCGCCTGGCAGGGGAGCGCGGCCCGCATGTGCTGCATCAGGGCCTGGCGGCGCTGGCCCACGGGGTGAGCCGATTGCACGGTGGTGTCGAAGCCTCGCCGGGCGACATGGCGAAGCCCGCACAGGCCGCCGTCACGGAGGATGCCCCGTTGCGGGCGATTGCCATAGATGACCTGCTGCCGCATCTGCTTGAAGGGCAGCAACATGACGCCATGCTGGGGGGTGGGTTCGAAACGGCCGAGGGTGCCTGGCCATTGGCGGCGTTCGTCGACCCGCACGCCCCGGCACACTTGCACGAACTGCGGGCACGCAGCCTTGAGCTGCAGGCCGCTCGCCCGGCGCTTCGGCTGGCAGAGCCGTCGGGCGACAGCAAGCCTCGCGATGGACATACCCTGGCGCTGGGCAAGGCCTACGGTATCAACCAGACTCAACTGGTGTGCCTGCTGTTCAGCCCGTTCGCCAGGCAGGGGAAGAAACTCGAGCGTTTTCTGCAGTGCCGGCATGCAGACATGCTGGTAGCGCTGCCGTACCTGCACCGGGCCTTGCAAGGTAAACCCTGCCCCGATGCGGTGCGGGACTGGCTGGTGAATACCAGTGGCCTGCCGCTGGTGCAATTGCGGGCGATCTATGAAGGGCGCATGCCGCTGACTGCCTGGCGCTTGCAGAGCAACCTGGCCCGCCGTGACGTGCACCTCAGGTTGCTGCCACGGCCTTCGTCGGGGCGCCGCCGTGGCCCAGCGGCGTTGCCTTGATGGGGCAAGCGGTTCCCGGCGAGTTCGCCTATCGCAAGGTGTACCGCTACCTGGAGGCGTTGATAGAGCAGGCCTCAGGTGGTGGCCCATGCAAGTTGCCGTCGTTGCGCGCACTGTCCCGACGGCTGCGGGTGTCATTGGCAACCGTGCAGAGTGCCTACAACCTGCTAGAGGAAGAAGGCCGCGTCCAGTGTCAGCCAAGGTCCGGCTACTACGCTCAGGTCGCTGCAAAGGCAGAGGCAGCGCCCATGTACCTGCAGCCACCCTTACCGGTGCAGCCATTGCTGGAGCGTGCGCTACTAGGCCACGAGCGGCGCTTGGCCCGTCAGCGCGCCAGCAATGTTGCACACTGGGAAACGCTGGGCGACACCCGTCTGCGCAATGCCGTGGCTGAGTGTTATACCCGGTCCTCCAGCCAGTACTGGCGTGCCGAGGACGTTCAACTGGCCCCTGATGTGCAGGCGGTGCTGGAGACGGTGCTCGCGGGGCTTGCCTTGCAGGGCGGGACGGTACTGGTGCCGTCGCCCTGTTGCTGGCAGGTGTTGCGCGCTTTGGCGCGTGCTGGCATGCGGGTGCTGGAAGTGCCTGCCGATAGCCGCGGCAACCCGGACCTGCGCGCCTTGGCCCGGTTGCTGGGCGGCGAGCGGGTGTGCATGCTGGTGATGCCGTCTTGCCTGCGCATGCCACAAGGTCGGCTGGTGTCGCCGCACTACCAGCAGCAGCTTGGTCAGCTCTTGGGCCAGCATGCTGTATGGTTGCTGGAAAACGACCTGGACAGTGAACACTGTTACAGCGGGCCGCCACACACGCGCCTGCGCGACTGGGTCGACCCCCGCTCGCTGTTGGTGTTGGGGGCATTCGAGGCCGCAGTGGGGGCCGAAGCACCTTACGCCTATGTGCTGGGCCATGACGCCGCACTGGCCCAGGCGTTTGCCGAACGGGCATTTCGGCTTGCGCCGCTGCGCCTGCAAGCGCTTGCCCTGATGATGGGTAAAAGGCAGATCGAGATGCAGCTTGTACAGCTGCGTACCGACCTGCAAAGGCGCACACAATCTCTGGTGCGCGCGCTGGAGTTGCAGTTTGGTCAGCGAGTGACGTTGCAGATGCCCCAGGGCGGGCGAATGCTGTGGGTGCGTTTTCGCCAACCGCTGGAGTGGGACTGCATCGTTGCGGCGTTGGCAGGTTCCGCCTTGCATGCACTGCCGGGCGGGCATTTCAGCCTGCAGGGGCGGTACCGGCAGTACCTGGCACTGGTGTGGCTGGGCGACCAGCCGGGTGGCCTGCAACAGGCGGTGGAGCGCCTGGCGCAGGCGCTTGAGCCGCGCTGCGGGCGGCCCGCCGGCGTTTCACGCTGACTGCGTCTGCTCTTGCCCTTGGCGCAAGCGGGTACTGAGCAATGCTGCCAGCACCAGCAATGCGGCAATGATCCACAAACCGTTACGGGTACTGCCAGTGGTCTGCTCGATCAAGCCCATCACCGAGGGCCCGACGAAACCGCCAAACAGGCCGCAGGTGGTGACGAACGCCAGCCCCGCTGCCAACGCGCTGCCACTCAGTCGGCTGGACGGGAAGACAAACAGGATTGACTGCACCACGAACAGCATCAGGGCGGTCAGTGAAAACCCGATCAGGCCGATGAACGAGTTGGCCAGCGATGCCAGCAGCAACCCTGTTGCCATGGTCAGCAGGCCGCAGAACAACAGCGTGCGGCAACGGCGTGGCGAGGTGGCCAGGCGTGGGAAGGTGGCAGCACCGATGGCAGCAGCAACCCACGGCACGGCCGTCAGCAGGCCTATCTGGAAGGGTGATAGCGCAGCGTAGCTGCCGATGATGCCCGGCAAGAAGAAAATCACGGTGTAGATGGTGATCTGGTGCACGAAGTACACCGAGATCGCCAGCCAGATTTGCCGGTCGCGGAACATCTGCCCCAGTTTGCTCTGCTGTGGCGCGGCAGCTCGTTCGGCAGCCAGGCGGCGTTCGATGTCCTGGGCGTCGGCGGCCGACAGCCAGGGCGCTGAGGCTGGTCCATCGGGCAGCTTTTTCCACACCACAAACGCCAGGGCTACGGCGGGCAAGCCTTCGAGGACGAACAGCCACTGCCAGCCATGCCAGCCCAGTACGCCGTCCATTTCCAGCAGGGCACCGCCCAGCGGGCCGCTGAGGATGTTGGCCAGGCACACGCCCAGCAGGAAATAACCTGTGGCCCGGGCGCGCTGTTCTCGGTCGAACCAGTAGGTCAGGTACAGCATCACCCCGGGGAACAGGCCTGCTTCAGCCACCCCCAGCAACAGGCGCATGATATAGAACGATGTTTCTCCCTGGACGAAGGCCATGCCCGCTGAGAGCAGGCCCCAGGTGATCATGATGCGGGTAATCCAGAAACGCGCGCCCACCCGGTGCATGATCAGGTTGCTGGGCACTTCGGCCAGCGCATAGGTAAGGAAGAACAGGCCGGCCCCCAGGCCATAGGCCGCTGCTGACAGGCCCAGGTCGATACCCATGCTGGCTTTTGCCAGGGCGATGTTGGTGCGGTCAAGAAAGCTCATCACGTAGACGACGATGAGCAGTGGCATCAATTTGCGTAACAGCAGGCCGTTCAGGCGCTGCTCGGTGGTGACGGCAGGGGCCGGAGCCGCTGCACGGGTGAGGGTTGTCATTGTTTTTTTCCCCGAGAAAAGTGCTGGTGGTGTGCCCCTGTGGAGGCACACCCAGGCTTGTGGATCAGGAACGGTTGATATCGAGCCACACCGCGCCATTGGGGTACTGGTAGCGCTCCAGGGTCTCGGCATGCATTTCTATGCTGTAGCCCGGGCGTTGCGGTGGCATGTAGCGCCCACGGCGGATGACCACCGGGTCGATGAAGTGCTCATGCAGGTGGTCGACGTACTCCAGTACCCGGTTGTGCAGCGAGGCAGACACGGCGATGTAGTCGAACAGGGCGATGTTCTGCACATATTCGCACAGCCCGACGCCGCCGCCGTGCGGGCACACCGGCACGTCGTACTTGGCGGCCATCAGCAGCACGATCAGGACTTCGTTCAAGCCACCCAGGCGGGCGGCATCCAGCTGGCAGAAATCCAGCGCACCGGCCTGGAACATCTGCTTGAACATGACCCGGTTGTGGCAATGCTCACCGGTGGCGACGCCGATCGGCGCGATGCGCTGGCGAATGGTGGCGTGGCCGAGGATGTCGTCCGGGCTGGTCGGCTCTTCGATCCACAGCGGTTCGAAGGCGGCCAGGCGGCGCATGTTGGCAACCGACTCCTCCACGCCCCACACCTGGTTGGCATCCATCATCAGGGTGCGTTCCCAGCCGATTTCGTCGCGCAGGATGCTGGCGCGGCGGATGTCTTCCTCCAGGTCTGCACCGATCTTCTGCTTGATGTGGGTCCAGCCATCTTCCACGGCCTCACGCGCCAGCTTGCGCATCTTTTCTTCGCTGTAACCCAACCAGCCTGGCGCGGTGGTGTAACCGGGGTAGCCTTCGCGCAGCATCTGCGCCTCACGTTGGGCCTTGCCCGGGGCCTGGCGGCGCAGCAGGGCGATGGCTTCCTCGGGGGTGAGCACGTCGGTGACGTAGCTGAAGTCCAGGCAGCGCACCAACTGTTCAGGCGTCATGTCGGCCAACAGTTTCCACACCGGTTTACCTTGTTGCTTGGCCCACAGGTCCCACACCGCATTGATGATGGCCGCGGTGGCCAGGTGGATCACGCCTTTTTCCGGGCCAAGCCAGCGCAATTGGCTGTCGCTGACGGTAAAGCGGTGCCAGAAGCCACCCATGTCGGCGGTGATCTCTTCAAGTGTGAGGCCGACGATCAGCGGTGCCAGCGACTGCACTGCTGCTGCGCAGATCTCGTTGCCGCGGCCGATGGTGAACGTCAGGCCATGGCCTTCAAGGGCCTCGGCGTCGGTGTGCAGTACCACGTAGGCTGCCGAATAGTCGGGGGCGCTGTTCATGGCGTCGGAGCCATCCAGCGACAGCGAAGTAGGGAAACGAATGTCGCGAACGCTCAGGTGGGTAATACGTATGCTCATGGTCGACTCTTGTTCTGCTCAAGCGCTGGGAGACCTGACTGTAGGTTGTCGAGCGATACAGGCATAATCGCCAGTTCTTAATCAGCGATACCGGATTCGATATGTCTCGCTTACCACTTAACCCAACCCAGGCGCCTGCCAGCCTTGGCGCACTGAAGATCTCCAGCCGCCAGATCACGCTGCTTAATGCCTTGGGCGAGTTCGGCAACCTGCGCCGCGCCGCCGCCGCGATGCACACCACGCAACCGGCGGCCAGCCTGTTGCTGCAGCAGCTTGAGGAACGCCTTGGCGTACGTCTGTTCGAGCGCTTGCCGCGGGGCATGCAAGCAACGCTGTACGGCGAGGTGATGATCCGCTATGCACAGAACGCGTTGCATGAGTTCGAGCATGCCCAGGCACAAATCGCCGAACTGGCGCGCGGGGCCTTGGGCCTGGTGCGGGTGGGTAGCGTCATGGGCCCGGTACCCGGCGTTCTGACCAAGGCGGTACTGGCCTACAAGCGCGACCATCCCAAGGTGCGTATTTCGCTGGAAGTGGGTACCAGTGATACCTTGCTGCCTGCGTTGCTGCGCGGCGATTTCGATATGGTGGTGGGCCGCCTGCCAGACCAGAGCGACAGCCAGGACCTGAACATCGAACTGTTTGAAAGCGGTGAGCAGATGCGCGTGATTGCCCGCGCCGGCCATCCCCTGGCGGCGGCTAGCGGGTTGCAATTGGCTGACCTGGTGGCCCTGACCTGGATCCTCCACCCCATCGGTAGCCCGATGCGCCGCCGTGTCGAAAGTGCGCTGCAGGCCGGGGGCATGGTGCAGTCACTGGACATCGTTGAAACCGCCTCGATTCTGGCCACCACTGCCATGCTCGAAGCCTCCGAAATGATTGCGGTGGTACCCAATGACGTGGCCGAGCATTATGCCCGCTATGGCATGGTTGCCATCCTGCCGGTAGAGCTGCCGCTGACCATGGCCAACCTGGGCGTGCTGACCCTGCGGTCGCGGCCAGACTCGGTTGCCCTGGATACCTTGCTGCGCTACCTGCGGGCGCAATAACCCTGCCTTTTCACCTGCCTGAGGCCTGCCGCCGATGTCGTCGGACATGACCCACTCCAGCTTTTGCAACTGGATCCGCTACAAGCACCTGGTGCTGATCGACACCCTGGCGCGCACCCGCAACATGCACGCAACCGCCACGCGCATGAACCTCAGCCAGCCGGCTTTGAGCAAGATGCTGCGCGACCTCGAGGAGCAGTTTGGTTTTGCCCTGTTCGAGCGCCTGCCGCGCAGTATGCCGCCCACCGAACTGGGTGAATATGTAGTGCGTTATGCCCAGGGTGCGTTGGCCGAGTCGCAGCAATTCGTCGACCAGGTCAACCGCCTGCGCAACGGCGGGCACGGTTTTATCCGCGTCGGTGGCATCTTTGCCGCGACTGCATTGGTACTGCCCCAGGCCATCGCCGCGATCAAGGCACGCAGCCCGCTGTTGTCGATCGAAGTGGTGGAGCACTCCAGTGATCACCTGCTGACCATGCTTGAGCAGAACAAGCTCGACATCATGATTGGCCGCTTCACCGAAGAGCGCTTCAGCCAGCTGTTCGACTTCCAGCCGCTGGAGCCCGAACCGTTCAGCCTGGTGGTCAACAGCGAGCACCCGCTCAACCAGCTGGAAAGCCCGCCACTGTCGGCGCTGGGCGACTGGCCGTGGGTGCTGTACCCGGTGGGCACGCCGATTCGCAACCGCCTGGAACAGGCCTTTCGGGTGGCCGGTATTGCCACGCCCGTCGACAGCGTCGAGACCATCTCCATGCCGATGTTCCTGCAGTTGCTGCAATCGGCGCCGATGATTGCCATGTTGCCGCGCTCGATGGTTGCCGCGCAGCTGGCCAGCGGGCAGTTCAGGGAGCTGCGCAGCACTTTGCATGTGCCCGCGTTGGAGTATGGCGTGGTCACCCGCAAGGATGAGCCGCTGAGTGCTTCGGCACGGGCGTTTGTCGAGATTTTGCTGGAGGGTGCGCAGAGTCGCAGGACATTGCAGGGTTAGAAACGGGGGCCGCTGCGCAGCCCATCGCAGGCAAGCCAGCTCCCACAGGTATTGCGAGGCCTTCCGGGTGGTGCGGTCCCTGTGGGAGCTGGCTTGCCTGCGATGGGCTGCGAAGCGGCCCTGTCGGTCTTACAGGCGATTGAAGATCACACATCGAAATCCTCTTGCGATAACGTCTGGTTATCGCTTGATCGGATCATCTCATTGGGAATGCTGGGCAAGGCTTCATACAGTGGCAACAGCCATAACAAGAAGCCCGCCGCACCGCCCTGAGAGGTCCCATGCAACTGATTGCCAAGTCCGGTGACCTTGCCGTCATCCGCCTCAACCCGCTGGACAACGTGCTTATCGCCCGCCAGGCCTTGCCGCAAGGCCTGCATCTGGATGCCGAGGCGATTACCGTGCGTCAGCCGATTCCCTCCGGCCACAAACTCGCGACCGAACGCGTGGAGCAGGGCCAGCCGCTGCGCCGATACGGGCAGATTATCGGTTTTGCTTCGCAGGCCATTGATGCCGGCGACCACGTACATGTGCACAACGTGCAGATGGGTGATTTCGCTCGCGACTATGCCTTTGGTGTGGACACGCGCAGCCAGCCTGGTACCGAAGCTCAGTTCCAGGGCATCGTGCGCGCCGGTGGGCGTGTTGCCACCCGTAATTACATCGGCATTCTCACCTCGGTGAACTGCTCGGCGACCGTGGCCCGGGCTGTGGCCGACCATTTCCGCCGTGACATTCACCCCGAGGTGCTTGCCGACTACCCGAACATCGACGGCGTGGTCGCCCTGACCCACGGTGCCGGTTGCGCAGTGGACCCCGGCGGCGAAGCCCTTGGCCTGCTGCGCCGCACCCTGGCAGGGTACGCCGTGCACCCCAACTTTGCTGCCGTACTCATCATTGGCCTGGGCTGCGAAACCAACCAGATAGAAAGCCTGCTGGAAACCCAGGGGTTGCAAGCCAGTGCGCAGCTGCGCACCTTCACCATCCAGGGCATCGGTGGCACGTCGAAAACCATCGCTGCCGGCATCGAGCAGGTCCGCAGCCTGCTGGCCGAGGCCAACCATGTCCAACGCCAACCGGTCAGCGCACGGCATCTGGTGGTCGGCCTGCAATGTGGCGGCTCTGATGGCTACTCCGGTATTACCGCCAACCCGGCACTGGGCAACGCCGTGGATCGCCTGGTGGCGGCCGGTGGTACCGCCATCCTGTCCGAAACCCCGGAAATCTACGGCGCCGAGCACTTGCTGACACGTCGCGCGGTCAGCCGTGAGGTCGGCGAAAAGCTGGTGGCGCGCATCCGCTGGTGGGAAGACTACTGCCAGCGCATGAATGCCGAGCTGAACAACAACCCGTCGGCCGGCAACAAGGCCGGGGGCCTGACGACCATCCTCGAAAAGTCGCTGGGTGCTGTGGCCAAGGCAGGGTCTAGCAACCTGGTCGACGTGTACCAGTACGCCGAAGCTGTGCGTGCCCAAGGCCTGGTGTTCATGGACACCCCCGGTTACGACCCGGTCTCGGCCACTGGCCAGGTGGCCGGCGGGGCCAACCTGATCGCCTTCACCACCGGGCGTGGCTCGGCGTACGGCTGCGCGCCGGCGCCGTCGATCAAGCTGGCGACCAACAACCGGGTGTTTGAACACCAGGAAGAGGACATGGACGTCAACTGCGGCGGGATTGCCGACGGCTCCACCAGTATCGAGGAGCGTGGCGCGTACATCTTCGAGCAGATGCTGCGCATTGCGTCCGGGGAACGCAGCAAGAGCGAACAGCACGGGTATGGGCAGAACGAGTTCGTGCCCTGGCAGATCGGCGCAGTGACCTGATTGACCGCTACTGTCCCCTTACGAGATAACAACAATGACTCAAGCCACACATTTCAACGTGCAAGCGCTCACCACCTTTGTCGAGCGGCTGTTCGAAAGGGCCGGTGCCGATGCCGAAGTCGCCCAGGTGGTGACCCGGGTACTCCTCGAAGGTGAACTGCTTGGGCACCGTACCCACGGCCTGAACCTGGTCAGCCGCTACATCGGTGGCATGCAGGAAGGCAAGGTCAAGGCCCGTGCACAGGTACTGGAACAGGTGTCGGACAGTGGCATTTCCAGCGTGTTCGATGGCCACTACCTGTTGGGGCCTTACTGCGTCAGCCGTGCCCTGGACTGCGCGGCAAAAGGTGCGACTGCGCAGGGCATCGGCATTGCGGTGGTGCGCCGCGCTTCGCACATTGGCTGCCTGGCAGCCTATCTCAAGCCCTTTACCGACCAGGGCCTGGTGGCCATGGTCTACTCGTCGGACCCCTCGGTAGGGCTGGTTTGCGCCCATGGTGGTATCGACCCCATCTACACCCCGAACCCGATTGCTGCCGGTATCCCGACCCAAGGCGAGCCGATCCTGCTGGACGTGAGCATGTCTACCGTTACCCTCGGGCTGGTTGGCCAATGCCGCGATGCCGGCAGCCGCCTGCCGCACCCGGTACTGGTGAGCAATGACGGGCAGCTGAGCGACGACCCGGTCGATTTCTTTACCCGCCCGCAAGGCAGCATCCTGCCCCTCGGCGGCCAGGCCTTTGGCCACAAAGGCTTTGCCCTGGCGCTGCTGGTCGAAGCCCTGACGTCCGGCCTGGCCGGCCATGGGCGCAAGGATGCCCCTGAGCAGTGGGGCGCCTCGGCCACCGCCGTGGTCATCGACCCGCGCTTCTTCGGCGGCCTGGAAGCGTTCACCGATGAAACCAGCTTCCTGGGCCGACTGGTACTCGCCAGCCGCCCGCTCGACCCTGCGCGCCCGGTGCGCTTGCCTGGGCAGGCTGGCCTTGCCCTGCGCCGCCAGGCCCTGCAGCAGGGCGTGAGCCTCTCGCCACAGCTGCTGGCTGACCTTGATCGCCTGGCCGGCCAACTGCAACTGCCGGCACTTTCCCAATGATGCACAGTAAGGGTACACAGATGACTGATCGATCGAACGCCAATCAACCGCTGCCGCTGAGCCAGGATGCCAGTGTGTTCGACAGCGGCAGCTGGGTAGGGCGGGTGTGGCTGGCGGACCAGGGGCCGGCGGTGGTGCTGGTGAAAGCCGGCGCGGTCTACGACATCAGCACCTACGTGGCGACTGTCTCGGCCCTGCTTGAAGTGGCCGACCCGGTCGCCTACCTGCGCGCCTTGCCGCTGGCCGAACCGCTGGTGGCGCTATCGGTGTTGCTGGACAACAGCGACCCCGCCCAGCGCGACCCGCGTCAGCCATGGCTGCTGGCGCCTATCGACTTGCAGGCGGTGAAGGCCGCTGGCGTAACCTTCGCCACCAGCCTGCTGGAACGTGTGGTGGAAGAGCAGGCCAAGGGCGACCCGGCCAAGGCCGATGCCATCCGTGACACCCTGGCCAGCCGCATCGGCGCAGACCTGTCGCAGATCGTGCCCGGCTCGGCGCAGGCCGAAGCGCTGCGCAAGGTGCTGGTGGAGCAGGGCCTGTGGTCGCAATACCTGGAGGTGGGCATTGGCCCGGATGCCGAGGTGTTCACCAAGGCCCAGCCGCTGTCGGCGGTTGGCCACGGTGCCGCTATCGGCATCCACCCCAAGTCCAGCTGGAACAACCCGGAGCCGGAAGTGGTGCTGGCGGTGTCCAGCGATGGCAGCATCAAGGGCGCGATGCTCGGCAACGACGTCAACCTGCGTGATTTCGAAGGGCGTAGCGCCTTGCTGCTGTCCAAGGCCAAGGACAACAATGCCTCCACCGCACTGGGCCCGCTGCTGCGGCTGTTTGACGAAAGCTTCGGCCTCGACGATGTGCGCAACGCTGAAGTAGACCTGCGCGTTGAAGGCGAGGACGGTTTCATCCTGTCTGGCCGCAGTTCCATGCGCCAGATCAGTCGCGACCCGCAAGACCTGGTGCAGCAAACCCTAAACGAAAACCATCAGTACCCCGACGGCATGGTGCTCTTCCTCGGCACCCTGTTCGCCCCCAAGCAGGACCGTGACCAGCCAGGCAATGGCTTTACCCACAAGCCGGGCGATGTTGTGACCATCAGCAACCCGCAACTGGGTACCCTGTGCAACCGCGTGACCACCAGCGACCAGGCACCGCAGTGGGCGTTTGGCCTGCGGGCGTTGATCGACAACCTTGGCCGACGTGGCCTGCTGGAGGTTGCAGCCACCGCACGCCGGCCCTGAGCAATACGCTGCGCCAGGGAGGGGCGCGGCAGTATCGATGGATCGCCAAGGCGCTGACAGCGCGGCAACAATAATAATAAAGGTCGACACATGAACCCTATGAAGAAGTACCAGCGCATAACCGTCGTGTTCCTGCTGCTGATCGGCATCGTCAACTACCTGGACCGCAGTGCGCTATCGATTGCCAATACCTCCATCCAGAAAGACATGATGATCAGCCCTTCGCAGATGGGCATCCTGTTGTCGGCGTTTTCCATTGCCTATGCCTTTGCCCAGTTGCCAATGGGCATGATCATCGACCGCCTGGGCAGCAAGGTCGCCCTCGGCGCCTCGCTGCTGGGCTGGTCGGTGGCCCAGGCGGCGTTTGGCATGGTCAACAGCTTTGCCGGGTTCATGGGCCTGCGGGTGTTGCTGGGCATTGGCGAGGCACCGATGTTCCCGTCGGCGGCCAAAGCCCTGTCGGAGTGGTTCGATGCCAACGAACGCGGCACCCCGACCGGCGTGGTCTGGTCGTCGACCTGCCTGGGCCCGTGCCTGGCGCCGCCCTTGCTGACGCTGTTCATGGTCAACTTCGGCTGGCGCGGCATGTTCATCATTACCGGCGTGATCGGCGTGGTGCTGGCGGTGTGCTGGCTGACGTTCTACAAGAGCAAGGCGCGTTACCTGGCGGAACTGGCGGCCGAAGGCAAGCCGCTGCCAGGTGAGCACGAGGCCCCGGCGGCCCCTGTGCACGCGCCCAAGGCCTCGTACTTCGCCGGCTGGCTCGACCTGTTCAAGCACCGCAGCACCTGGGGTGCGGTGCTGGGTTTCATGGGTGTGATCTACATGCTGTGGCTGCACCTGACCTGGTTGCCGGGGTACTTCGAGCGTGAACACGGCCTGGACCTGTACAAGACCGCCTGGGTAGTGTCGCTGGCGTACGGCTTTGGTGCAGCGGGTACAATCGTTGCGGGCCGCTTCTGCGACTGGCTGGTGAAGCGTGGCATGAGCGTGCTGGGCAGCCGCAAGTTCAGCGTCATCACCGGCTTGGTACTGGCGGCGCTGTTCACCTTGCCGCTGTCGTTCGTCACTGGCCTGACAGGCTGCGTGATACTGCTGTGCCTGGCGCTGTTCAGCATCAACATGGCCAGTGCCACTGTCTGGATGATCGTCAACACCATCGTCGACAGCCAGCGCGTGGCCTCGTTTGGCTCGATCCAGAACTTCGGCGGCTACATTGCCGGCTCCGTGGCGCCGATCGCTACCGGCTTCAGTATCCAGTACTCGGGCTCGTTCACCACGGCGTTCATGATCAGTGCGGTGGTGGCGTTGTGCTCGGCGGTGGCGTACTTCCTGTTGCTGCAGGCGCCGATTGGCAGTGCCAAGGTCGAAGCAGGGGAGATGGTCCCGGCAACCAAGTAGCCTGGAAACGTCACGTAATCCCTGTAGGAGCGGCCTTGTGTCGCGATGGACCGCAACGCGGTCCCAGGATTCCAGCTTCGCAGCAGAAATTGCCGGGGCTGCTGCGCAGCCCATCGCGACACAAGGCCGCTCCTACACAAAGCGCCAACGGACTGACCCACGGCTCTTGTCAGGCATGGTTATCTGTATGTATAAACAGTGCCTGTTACCGCAACCTGACCTCCGCCCGTGATCGCCCATTCCGTCGACGACCCGTTCTACTACCTGCATAACTTCCGCCAGGTAGTGCTGTGGGTCGAACAGCGCTACCAGGACCTGCTCGATGGCCAGGAACTGGCCTTCATCCGTGCCTTCAATCAACTGCAAGCGCCAACCCAGGCCTTGATGGTGCGCATGGTCATGCGCAAAGGCGAGCTGTTTCGCAGCGACCGGCTCGACTACGCCGAAATCGGCGATACGGCGCTGGCGCTGCAGCCTTTGCAGAAACTCGGCTGGGTGCGGGAACCCGAGCAACTGGGCCTGGAACAGCTGTTCGCCTTGCTGCGCAAAGACGAACTGGCCCGCTGCTTCGCCCGGCAACTGAGCCGCCCGCGTGCCGCCAAGCATGAGCTGTTGGCACAGCTGCAACCGCTGGGGCTGCTGGCCCGGTCACTGGCCGAATGGTTTCCCGACAGCGAGGTGCGCATCCTCCAGTGGTGCCTGCAACCCTTGTGCGACCGCATGCGCCTGTTGTTCTTCGGCAACCTGTACCAGGACTGGTCAGAGTTCGTCCTCGCCGACCTCGGTGTGCTGCGTTACGAGCAGGTGCCATTCAGCACGGGCTCGCGAGCCCTGCAGCAACGTGCCGAAGTCGACCTGGCCATGGCCTTGCACCAGTGCGCCGAGCGGCTGGAGCAGGGCGACGAACCCGTGTCGATTCTGGGTACCCTGCAGGGCCTGCACAGTGACAACCCGTGGCTGGCCCGCCGCCATGCGCGCCTGCAGTTCGCCCTGGGGCAGCAATGCGAGCGCCTGGGGGAGTGGGACCAGGCCATGGCAGTGTACGGCCAGTGCAGCCATGCCCAGGCACGCATTCGCCAGGTGCGGGTGCTTGAGCGCACTGAGCAGTGGCCCCAGGCCCATGCGCTGGCACTACAGCTCGCGGCGGCACCGGCCAACGCGCTGGAAGTGCAGGCACTGGAACGGATGCTGCCACGCCTGGCGCGCAAGCTTGGCGGCCCGCCACAGCGGCGCCAGCGTGCCACGCCGCTGGAGCTGATCGAGCTCGAGCTGCCCCGCGAGCACGCTGCGCTGGGTGTTGAAGAGGCGGTGCGTCAACACCTGGCGCAAGAAGGTGGCCAGGCGCATTACGTGGAGAACACGTTGTTCAACAGCCTGTTTGGCCTGTTGTGCTGGGAGGCGATCTTTGCCCCGGTGCCCGGCGCATTTTTCAACCCGTTCCAGGCTGCGCCACAGGATCTGCACGACAGTGACTTCCAGCAACGGCGCAGCGCGCTGTTCGATCTCTGCCTGGGGCGGCTCGACGATGGCAGCCATCGCCAGGCGATTCTCAACTGCTACAAGGGCAAGCAGGGCCTGCAGTCGCCGTTCGTGTTCTGGTCCATGCTCAGCGAGGAACTGCTGGAACAGGCCTTGGCGTGCTTGCCGGCTGCCCAGCTGAAACAGTGCTTCCTGCGCCTGTTGCAGGATATCCGCAGCAACCGCGCGGGCATGCCTGACCTGATCCAGTTCTGGCCCGAGCAGGGGCGTTACCGCATGGTTGAGGTCAAGGGGCCCGGTGACCGCCTGCAGGACAACCAGCTGCGCTGGCTGGAATTCTGCAGGCAACACGGCCTGCCCGTTGCGGTGTGCCATGTGCGTTGGAGCGAAGCGCCTTGAGTTACAGCGTGGCGGTGCGTGCTTTGTGCGAGTTCAGCGCCAAGGTCGGCAACCTGGACCTGCGCTTTACGCCGTCGCCCACCGCCCAGGAGGGCATCGAAGGGCACCAGCGGGTAGTGGCACGGCGGGCTGCGGGCTACGAGTCGGAAATCACCCTTGAAGGCCAGTTCGAAACCCTCAAGGTGCGAGGCCGCGCCGACGGTTATGACCCTGGCAGCAACCGCCTGGAAGAGATCAAGACGCACCGTGGCGACCTGGCGCGTCAACCGGCCAATCACCGTCAGTTGCACTGGGCGCAGGCCAAGGTTTATGGCTGGCTGATGTGCCAGGCACGACAACTGCCGGCCATCGAGGTGGCGCTGGTATACCTGGACGTGGACAGCGACGACCAGACGCTGTTCAGCGAACACTTTACGGCGGCTGAATTGCAGGCCTTCTTCGAAACCCAGTGCCAGCGCTTTCTAGGTTGGGCTCAACTCCAGCAACGACGCCTGGCCGAACGTGACCAAGGCCTTCAGGCGCTGAGCTTCCCCTACCCACAGTTCCGCCAGGGTCAGCGGCAGCTGGCCGAAACCTTGTACAAGGCGGTAAGCACCGGTCGTTGTCTGATGGCCCAGGCCAGCACCGGCATTGGCAAAACCCTCGGCACCTTGTTCCCGCTGCTAAAAGCCATGGTGCCGCAGCAGCTGGACAAGCTGTTCTTTCTCACCGCCAAGACCCCGGGCCGGGCGTTGGCCCTCGATGCCATGCGCCAGATCACCGATGCCACGCCGCAACCTGCTTTACGCACACTGGAGTTGATCGCCCGCGACAAAGCCTGTGAGTACCCGGACAAGGCCTGTCATGGTGAGTCCTGCCCATTGGCCGCCGGCTTTTACGACCGCTTGCCGGCAGCGCGTGAGGCTGCCGCAGCCCTGCCGTTGCTCGACCGTGCCAACCTGCGCGAAGTGGCCCTGGCCCATCAGGTTTGCCCGTACTACCTGGGCCAGGAAATGGCGCGCTGGGTCGACGTGCTGGTCGCCGACTACAACTACTACTTCGATGCGCATGCCTTGCTGTTCGGCCTGACCCAGCTCAACCAGTGGCGCGTGGCGGTGCTGGTGGACGAAGCGCATAACCTGGTCGAGCGTGGGCGCGGCATGTACAGCGCCAGCCTTGACCAGGGGCAACTGCTGGTCCTGCGCCAGAGCAAACCGCCTGGGCTGGTCAGCGCGCTGGACCGCCTGAACCGGCAGTGGAATGCGCTGTACAAAGAGCAGCGTGCGCCGTACCAGGCCAGCGAGACGCTGCCCGACGGGCTGTTGCGCGCCTTGCAGCAGTGCATCGGGCTGATTCAGGAGCAGATGAACCAGGCGCCCGCGCACATGGACCCGCAGGTGTTGCAGTTCTTCTATCACGCCTTGCAGTTCAGCCGGGTTGCCGAGCTGTTTGATGAGCACTTTCTGTTCGACATCAGCCAGCGCCAGGGCCCGCGCAAGCGTCGGCTGGCTACCCTGTGCCTGCGCAATGTCACCCCGGCGCGCCTATTGGCACCCCGCATGCAGGCGGCGCGCAGTGTGACCCTTTTTTCCGCCACATTGAGCCCGCGGCATTTCTACAGCGACTTGCTGGGGATGCCTGCCGATACCGCCTGGCTGGAAGTGGCTGCGCCGTTTCGCGCAGAGCAGCTGGAAGTACGGATTGCCAGCCAGGTGTCCACCCGTTACCAGCAGCGCCAAGCGTCTCTGGCACCGATCGTTGGGCTGATTGCCCAACAGTATGAGCGCATGCCCGGTAACTACCTGGCATTCTTCAGCAGCTTCGAATACCTGCAGCAGGTGGCAGGCCTGTTGGCCGAGCGGCATGGTCAGATTCCGCTGTGGGCGCAGGCACCGGGCATGGATGAGGCGGCGCGCCAGGCGTTTCTCGATCGCTTTGTCGCCGATGGCAGAGGCGTGGGCTTCGCCGTTTTGGGCGGTGCGTTCGGCGAAGGCGTGGATTTACCAGGTACCCGGCTGATCGGCGCGTTTGTCGCCACCTTGGGGTTGCCGCAGGTCAACCCGGTCAACGAGCAGTTCAAGCAGCGCCTGGGGCGGCAATTTGGTGCGGGTTTTGACTACGCCTATCTCTATCCGGGGGTGCGCAAGGTGATCCAGGCGGCTGGCCGGGTTATCCGTGGTGACCAGGACCGTGGTGTGCTGGTGTTGATCGATGAACGCTTCGCCGAGCCCCGCGTGCAGCAGATGTTTCCGACATGGTGGCCGACGGCAATCGTTTAGCAGTCCTTTGCCTTGGGTTATCACGCCCTGGCGTGGCCGTGAAGCTATGGGTTGCACGAGCACGGGCGGTCCTTGGTTCGTTCAGTGGGCTGCAATTGAGGTAAGATCACGAACCGTGCCTGTTGCAAAGCCCTTGAATTTCAAGGTGATGGCACCCCTCAGGGTCCTGATGCCCATGCGCACTTGCCGGTCGTCAGGACTTGTTTGTCTGTCGTTTGACTTGCTTTAAGGTTTGCCCGTTTCGCTTCCGGCTGCCGCTTCGCTACAGGATTCACTTTTGTCCGATCTCCCTAAAAATCCGCTGCTGCAGTACATGGACCGCCTGGCCCCATCCAGCCAGCAGACCATGCGCTACATCCTTCAGGACGCCGCCGACCGGCTTGGCTTCGTAGACTGCAATGTGGTCGATGTGCCTTGGCATCGGCTAGAGCCTGGCCACGTGATCGCCTTGGTGTCGGCCCTGCGTGCCGACGGTTATGCGCCCAATAGTTCGTCGCTGTACGTCAACGCCATTCGTGGGGTGATGAACGAAGCCTGGCGTCAGGGCCTGATCGACCATGAGCAGTTGTTGCGCATACGTGAGGTCAAACCGGCCACTGGCAGCCGCCTGCCGCCAGGGCGCAACCTGCGCCGCAGCCTGATTCGCGAACTGATGGATGTGTGCGCGTCCGACCCGAGGCCGCAGGGGGTGCGCGACGCGGCGATCATCGCGTTGCTGTACGGCACTGGCATGCGCAAGTCCGAATCGGTGGACATCGACCTGGCTCAAGTCGATTTCCAGGCACGCAGCCTGCAGGTGGTGGGCAAGGGCAACCACCAACTGATCAAGTACGCCCCGCCATGGGCGTTCGAGAAGCTGCAGGCGTGGCTTGACTTGCGCCGTCAGGACTTGCCGGCAGGGGCAGAAGACGACCTGTTCCTGTTCAACCGTATCCGCCGCGGTAGCCACATTACCCGGGCGCGTATTACCAAGCATGCGATCTACTACATTGCCCGCCAACGCGGCGCGCAAGTGGGGGTGAAGATCATGCCGCATGACTTCCGCCGGGCGTTCATTACCCGGGTGATCGAAGAGCACGACCTGTCAATTGCCCAGAAGCTGGCGCACCATGTCAACATCCAGACCACCGCCATTTATGACCGGCGTGACGACAACGAACGTAGGCGTGCGGTCGACCGTTTCGATTACTGAGGTTTGATGTTTTGGGGCCGCGTTGCGCCCCTTCGCGGGCACGCCCGCTCCCACAGGTATAACACGGGCCTCCAAGCGCAGATTAACCTGTGGGAGCGGGCGTGCCCGCGAAGGGCTGCAAAGCGGCCCCTTTTGCACTTCTGCCGGCACCGAAACAGGGCCAACCCACGCCCCCGCTTTGTGCGCCATCCCCCCGTATGCCCGATGCCAGAGCGGCCGTGGCAAAAGTTTCATTTGCCTTCACCTGCGGAGTTGGCCCGCAACCTGCTATATCCAGCCTGCGAATTTGATCGAGTGGTCAGGCCGCGGGCGCTAGCTAATGCCCGCGTCGGACCCTCTAAACGGCCAGCAGGCCACGGATTTCAGGGGCCGCAGGATGTCGCTCGCGGAGCAGATCGAACAACAACCAGACGATGCAGGCTGGAGCGCCCACCTGCAGTTGCGCTTTGTCAGGCGTGACGATGTGACCCGCCTTGGTGCGCGTCGGCATTTCGGACCTCTTTTGGTGCAGCGGCCCTTCTACCCGGAGGGTGCACCGTGCCATGTCTATGTGCTGCACCCGCCAGGTGGCATCGTCGCTGGCGACCGCCTTGATCTGGACATTCACCTGGAACCCGGCAGCCACGCGCTGCTGACCATGCCCGGTGCCAGCAAGTTCTACCGCAGCATCGGCCCGACCGCGCGGCTGACCCAACGTTTTCAGCTGGCCGCCGGCAGCACACTGGAATGGTTGCCGCAGGACAGCATCTTCTTTTCTGGCGCCCGCGCCAGCCTCGACAGCCGTTTC
The DNA here is from genome assembly GCF_000498395.2 of Pseudomonas putida S13.1.2. Taxonomy (NCBI): domain Bacteria; kingdom Pseudomonadati; phylum Pseudomonadota; class Gammaproteobacteria; order Pseudomonadales; family Pseudomonadaceae; genus Pseudomonas; species Pseudomonas putida. The sequence continues at coordinate 2,142,613 of NZ_CP010979.1, read as the reverse complement.
ACCCTCGAACCCGGGGCGCGCCTGCTGGCCTGGGAAACCCTGTGCCTGGGGCGCCCTGTCATGAACGAACGGTTCGAGCAGGGCGCCCTGGACAGCCGTTTGCATATTGAGCTACCCGACGAAGTAGGCCTGCATGAACGCCTGCGTATCGAAGGCGGGCGCCTGGACAAGCTCGGCGGCCACCCGCTGCTCGCTACATTCTGTGCGGCACCCGCCGACCAGGCGGTGCTGGAGCAAGTTCGCCCACTGCTCGATGAACTGGCCAACCCGGCCGGCGCGACCCTGCTGGGGTCGTTGCTGGTTATCCGTGTGCTTGACCATGACAACCAACACCTGCAACGCACCCTGCAACGCCTGTGGCATGTGCTGCGCCCGGCCGTCCTTGGCCTGCCTGCCTGCCCACCGCGTATCTGGGCTACCTGAGAGAGCGCCATGGAGCTTACCCCGAGAGAGAAAGACAAATTGCTGCTGTTTACCGCCGCATTGCTGGCGGAGCGGCGCCTGGCCCGTGGCCTGAAGCTCAACTATCCGGAGGCCGTGGCGCTGATCAGTGCTGCTGTGCTGGAAGGCGCTCGCGATGGCCGCACCGTTGCCGAGCTGATGAGCCAAGGGCGCGAGGTGCTGACCCGCGAGCAGGTGATGCCCGGCATTGCCGAGATGCTCCACGACGTGCAGGTCGAAGCGACCTTCCCGGATGGCACCAAACTTGTGACCGTGCATGACCCCATCGTCTGAAACCGCTCAGGAGCCCCGCATGATCCCAGGTGAAATCCAGGTCGCCGCTGGCGACATCGAGCTGAACACTGGCCGCGAAACGGTCAGTGTCAGTGTGGCCAACCACGGCGACCGGCCGGTGCAGGTCGGCTCGCACTACCACTTCTACGAAGTCAACGAGGCGCTGGTGTTCGACCGTGCGCCCACCCTGGGCTTTCGCCTGGATATCCCGGCCGGCACCGCCGTGCGTTTCGAGCCTGGCCAGGCGCGCACCGTGCAATTGGTGGCCTACGCCGGCAAGCGTGAAGTCTATGGGTTCCAGGGCAAGGTGATGGGCCCGCTGGAGGGCAGGGTATGAGCCGTATTTCCCGCCAGGCTTATGCCGACATGTTCGGGCCCACCGTGGGCGACCGCGTGCGGCTGGCCGACACGGCGTTGTGGGTAGAGGTGGAGAAGGACTACACAATCTACGGCGAAGAGGTGAAGTTTGGCGGCGGCAAGGTCATCCGCGACGGCATGGGGCAGGGCCAGATGCTGGCCGCCGAGGCCATGGACCTGGTGCTGACCAACGCCTTGATCATCGACCACTGGGGTATCGTCAAGGCCGACATCGGCATCAAACACGGGCGTATCGCGGTGATCGGCAAGGCTGGCAACCCGGATGTGCAGCCGGGTGTCAACGTACCGGTGGGCCCCGGCACCGAAGTGATCGCGGCCGAGGGCAAGATCGTCACCGCCGGCGGTGTCGACTCGCATATCCACTTCATCTGCCCGCAGCAGGTGGATGAGGCCCTGAACAGCGGCGTCACCACCTTTATCGGCGGCGGCACCGGGCCGGCCACCGGCACCAATGCCACCACCTGCACGCCCGGCCCCTGGTACCTGGCGCGCATGCTGCAGGCCGCCGACAGCCTGCCGATCAACATCGGTTTGCTAGGCAAGGGCAATGCCTCGCGGCCAGACGCGCTGCGTGAGCAGATCGCGGCCGGTGCGGTGGGCCTCAAGCTGCATGAGGACTGGGGCTCGACCCCGGCGGCTATCGACTGCTGCCTGGGCGTTGCCGAGGAAATGGACATTCAGGTGGCGATCCACACCGACACCCTCAACGAGTCCGGTTGCATCGAAGACACCTTGGCGGCCATCGGCGACCGCACCATCCATACCTTCCACACCGAAGGTGCCGGCGGTGGCCATGCGCCGGACATCATTCGCGCAGCGGGGCAGGCCAACGTGCTGCCATCCTCGACCAACCCGACCCTGCCGTACACGGTCAACACCGTGGACGAGCACCTGGATATGCTCATGGTCTGCCACCACCTGGACCCGAGCATCGCCGAGGACGTGGCCTTCGCCGAATCGCGCATCCGCCGCGAAACCATCGCTGCCGAGGACATCCTCCACGACATGGGCGCTTTTGCCATGACCTCGTCCGACTCCCAAGCCATGGGCCGGGTCGGCGAAGTGGTGCTGCGCACCTGGCAGGTTGCCCACCAGATGAAACTGCGTCGCGGGCCTTTGGCGCCAGACACCGCCTACAGTGACAACTTCCGGGTCAAGCGCTACATCGCCAAGTACACCATCAACCCGGCGCTGACCCACGGCATCGGCCACGAGGTGGGCTCGGTAGAGCCGGGCAAGCTGGCCGACCTGGTGCTGTGGTCGCCGGCGTTCTTCGCGGTCAAGCCGGCCCTGGTGATCAAGGGCGGCATGATTGTCACCGCCCCCATGGGCGACATCAATGGCTCTATCCCCACGCCGCAGCCGGTGCACTACCGGCCGATGTTCGGCGCCCTCGGCGCAGCACGGCATGCCACACGCATGACCTTCCTGCCCCAGGCGGCAATGGACCGCGGCCTGGCCGAGGAGCTGAACCTGCGCAGCCTGATTGGCGTGGTCAACGGCTGCCGCCGGGTGCGCAAGCCGGACATGGTCCACAACACCCTGCAGCCGCTGATCGAAGTCGATGCGCAGACCTATCAGGTGCGTGCCGATGGTGAACTGCTGGTCTGCGAACCGGCCAGCGAACTGCCGCTGGCCCAGCGTTACTTCCTGTTCTGAAGGAGCACCGATGATTGTCTTGACCCGCCGTATCACCGACCCCGGCACGCTTGCTGTGAGCGGCACCGTCACCCTGGACGTGGACAGCCGCATCAAGAGCCGCCTGCGGGTAACCCTGGACGATGGCCGCGAAGCCGGGCTCATGCTCGAGCGCGGCCACCTGTTGCGCGGCGGAGAGCTGCTTGCTGATGCCGAAGGCAGCCAGCTGATCCGCGTGCTGGCGGCGCCCGAAGCCGTGTCGACGGTGCGCTGCGCCGATCCGCACCTGCTGGCCCGTGCGGCCTATCACCTGGGTAACCGCCACGTACCCCTGCAGATCGAGCCTGGTCTGTTGCGTTTCCAGCACGACCATGTGCTGGACGACATGCTGCGTGGCCTGGGCCTGACAGTAGAAGCCGAACAGGCACCGTTCGAGCCCGAAGCGGGGGCCTACCAGAGCGCACCGCATGGCCACAGCCATGCACACGGCCACGATCACCCGTTCGTACGCCTGCCTGCCCATTCCTGAACTGCCCTGGAGCAACCCATGAAAAAGACCTTCGCCCTGTTTCTGCTGATGCTGGCCCTGCCAGCCTTCGCCCACCCTGGCCATGACAGCAATCCGCTGCAGGACGGCCTGCTGCACCCGCTGACCGGCCTTGACCACCTGCTGATGCTGCTCGGCACCGGGGTACTCGCGGCGTTGACCGGGCGCAGCCTGACGCTGCCCCTGGCAACCCTGGCGGCGATGTTTGGCGGGGCAGTGTGTGGCCACCTGTTTGGCGACGTGCTGGGCATGGAAACCTTGATCGCCTTGTCGGTGCTGGTGGCTGCCGGCGCGGTGCTGCTGCCGAGCCGCCAGTTGCTGCTGGCCATGGCCATGCCGGTGTTTGCCCTGTTCCATGGCTGGGCGCATGGCGTAGAAGCCACGCCAAGCGCGTTCTGGCAATTCAGTGCAGGGTTTGTCACGGTCAGCGGCCTGCTGCTGGCGGCGGGCTTTGCGGGCGGTTGCCTGCTGCGCCGGCACAGCGGCCTGCAGAAGGCCTTTGGCGGCGGCTTGCTGGCCGGGGCCGCGCTGGTGCTGGCCGGTTGATGGACAGCGATCTGGCATTGCTGCGCCTTTTGCAACTGGCCAGCCCCGGCTTGCCGGTGGGTGGTTTCACCTACTCGCAAGGGTTGGAGTGGGCAGTCGAGGCGGGCTGGGTAAAGGGCGCGGCCGGTTTCGCGGCCTGGCAGCGCGAGCAGGTCGACGACACCCTGGCCTGCCTCGACTGGCCGGTGCTGGCGCGCCTGTACCACGCTTGCCAGGCCGGGGATGCCGCGGCGTTCGCCCACTGGTGCCGTTTTCTGCTGGCCAACCGCGAGACCGCCGAGCTGCGCCTGGAAGAACAGCAGCGTGGCGCGGCGTTGGCGCGGCTGCTTGACGGCTGGCAACTGGGCCAGGCCCCGGCCTGGCGCCCCAGCCTTGAATTGACTCAGCTGGGCGGTATGGCCTGGCTGGCTGCGCACTGGGCAATCCCGCTGCGCCAACTGGCCCTTGGCTATGGCTTTGCCTGGCTGGAAGGCGCGGTAATGGCCGGGGTCAAGCTGGTGCCATTCGGCCAGCAGGCTGCCCAGACCTTGCTGCGCGACCTGGGCACCGGCTTGCCGGCAGCCCTCGACCAGGCATTGGCCCTGGGCGATGACCAGCTCGGTGGCGGCCTGCCATTGCTGGCCATTGCCTCATCGCGTCACGAAACCCAATACACCCGTTTGTTCCGTTCCTGAGGACTGCCTTCATGCAAAGCTATCAACAACCCCTGCGCGTCGGCGTCGGTGGCCCGGTCGGCTCCGGCAAGACAGCGCTGCTGGAAGCGCTGTGCAAGGCCATGCGCGACCACTACCAGATCGCCGTGGTCACCAACGACATCTACACCAAGGAAGACCAGCGCATCCTCACCGAGGCTGGCGCCCTGGAGCCGGAGCGCATCGTCGGCGTGGAAACCGGCGGTTGCCCGCACACGGCGATCCGCGAAGACGCCTCGATGAACCTGGCTGCCGTCGAGGCGCTGGCGCGCAAGTTTGGCAACCTGGAGGTGATCTTCGTCGAAAGCGGTGGCGACAACCTCAGCGCCACGTTCAGCCCGGAGCTTGCCGACCTGACCATCTACGTGATCGACGTGGCCGAAGGCGAGAAGATTCCGCGCAAGGGCGGCCCAGGCATTACCAAGTCGGACTTCCTGGTGATCAACAAGACCGACCTGGCGCCTTATGTAGGGGCTTCATTGGAGGTGATGGAGCGCGACACCCAGCGCATGCGGCCGCAGCGGCCGTGGACCTTTAGCAACCTGAAGAAGGGTGAGGGGTTGCAGGCAGTGATTGATTTCATTGTCGAGCGCGGGATGCTGGGTGTGCGCGGCTGACATAGTGCGGCCCCGGTGGGAGCGGGCGCGCCCGCGAATCAGGCGACACGGTGCCTGGCACCGGCTTCGCCGGTGTTCGCGGGCATGCCCGCTCCCACAGGAGTGCGTGCTCCTTGCTTCAGTTGTGGCAGCAGTGTGGCTTGTCGGGTTGCCCTTCGTAACGATCATGATGCCGCACCCAGTCCATGGTCCCGCTTTCGTTGCGCCCCAGTGGCGCAATGTCGAGGAAGTTGTACGTGTTGACCAGAATGTCCAACCCGCGGGCGTAGGTGGAGTAGGTGTGGTACACGCTGCCGTCCGGTTCGCGGTAGAACGCACTCAAGCCGGGCAGTTCGCTTTCACTGCCGTCATACGGCGCATAGTTGTACTGCCGTTCACCCTCGCTGCCGACACTGACGCCAAAGTCCTCGTTGAAACCACTGCCCTGTGACGAGTACCAGGGAAACTGCCAGCCCATGCGCCGACGGAACGCCTGAAACTCGGCATACGGCGCGCGCGATACCGCCACCAGCGACACGTCGTGGTGAGCCAGGTGCAGGTTGGCACCGTCAAAATGGTCGGCCAGGAACGAGCAACCGGGGCAGCCTTCGCTCCAGCCCTCGACAAACATGAAGTGGTAAAGCAACAACTGGCTGCGGCCCGCAAACAGGTCGGCCAGGCCCAGATCGCCGTCCGGCCCCTTGAAGTGATAATCGTGTTCGACCCTGACCCAGGGCAGGGCGCGGCGGGCTGCTGCCAGCGCGTCGCGATGGTGGGTAAAGGCCTTTTCGTGCAGCCACAGTTGCTGGCGGGCTGCCAGCCACTGGCTACGGGAAACCACCGGGTGCCTGCTTTCGCTTGTGCTCATGGTGCTGTCTCCACGCTGGGGATTCACACACTAGTCGAGCACGCTCAGGTCTGATCGACAGGCACCGGTGGCCGGGCGATGAGCGGTAAGTCGCTCAGCCCGAATGGGCGATATGGCCCTCGGTCAGTTCATCCGCCGCTTCTTCTTCGCCGGGCAGCGCGGTGATCACGCTGAAGTCGCTGACTTCCACCCTGCCGCCGCCGTAGCCCAGCAAGTGGAAGGAAAACGCTTTGCGCTCGGTCGGGTTGTCAAAGCTGAACTCCATTTCCAGGGGTTCGTCGGCGGTGACCTTCACTTCAGCAGGCAAGCCCAACGGTACGTCCTGTTCCAGTTGCTTGGCCTTGAGCTGGATGTAGGCCACACGCTTGGGGTCCAGCGAGCGCACCTTGACCCGCACACGGGTATGTGAGCCTTCCGGCATTTCCAGGTACTGGGCGCCGATCAGGTTGTCGGCCCAGTCGTCGTGAATGCGCTTGCGCAATTTGATCGGCGATGGGCCGCCGAACTGGTAACGCAGGTTGAGCGGGGTTTGCAACAGTGACTGGTCGAGCACCCCCGCCAGCGCGCCGATCTGCTGGCCGAGCAGGCTGTCAGCCGGGCCCAGGTAGCGGGCCTGGTCGGCAATGAAACCCTCGCTGGCGTAACGTCGGCAGCGTTGCTGGAAGTCACACTCGGTGAAGACGGCCTGGCCGTTGTGGTAGCGCAGCATGCCGTTGGTGTAGGAAATCATCTCGCGGCCCGTGTCGTAGTCGCGGTACAGCGAGCGGCCGCCAAGCGCCATGGGAATAGGCAGCGCAAAGTAGTCGAGCAGCGAAGTGGCCAGGTCGATATGGCCGTAGGTACCGCGTTTGATAGACGGCAACTGCGCCTGCTCCGGCGCCAGGGTGAGGTTGAAGCCCCAGGACGAGGCCAGGCGTACGCCGTCGATACCATGGGACTCGTCGGAGGTCACTACCACCAGGGTGTTCTTGAGCACGCCCTGGCGTTCGAGGTTGTCGAGGAAAGCCCCGAGCGCATCGTCCAGGTAGGCGACCGCCGCCTGTTTTGGCGTGTCATAGCGCTCAAGATACTCGGCTGGCGCAGAGTAAGGCTGGTGGGTACCCACGGTGAGCAGGGTCAGCATCCACGGCTTGTCCTGTTTCTGCAGCTGGCCGACGTAGCCCAGCGCCCCTTCGAAGAAGGCCCGGTCATCCTTGCCCCAGGGGAAGTCCAGGTAGTTCTTGTTGCGGAACCACTCCAGGCCATGCACCGAGTCGAAGCCGATATGCGGCATGATGCGGTCCTTGGCCATGAAGCGCAGGCCGGCACCTTGCAGGTAGTGGGTGGTAAAGCCGGCCTGGCGCAGTTGCGCGGGCAGGCAGGCCTGGTTGCGCTCGTTCTGGGTCAGCAGCTCTACGCCTTTTGGCGTGCCATTGGCCAGCTTGTCGTAATCACCACATAGCATCGCGTAGAGGCCGCGGATGGTCTGGTGGGTATGCAGCACGTAGTCCGGGGTGCTCATGCCGCGTTCGGCCCATTGGCTGAGCTTGGGCATCAGGTCTTCGTCGAAGCGGCTGTGCAGGGCGTGGCGGTTGGGCCGCAGGTAGGCCCCGGGGATACCTTCCACCGTGATGACCAGCAGGTTGCGAGCGCTGCCAGGCCCGGCCAGCAGCCGCTGCCCGTTCAGGTCGGATTGGGTCAGGCCACTGCTGGGGAGTGGCGTGAAGGTTGGCGAATGGCCCATCCAGCCTTCGACCGTGCGCTCCAGGGTACCGACCCCGGCGGACATGAGTTGGTGGGTGAGGTTGTATTGCCGCCACTGGTCAGCGTCGGTAGGTGCCAGCTGCTGGCTACCCCAGTGGGCACCAAACAGGACCACCGGAATGGCCCAGGCCTTGCGTGGCAGCGGCGTGCTGCGCTGGGCACGGCTGCGCCAGGCGGTGACCAGCCAGGCCAGCAGGCCGGCACCCAGGGTCAAGGGCAGCCAGGCGTGGGCCAGGCCGCCGCCGGTCGAATTCTCCATGAATTGCGGGTCGACCAGGTAGGCCAGGTCGGCGCTGGTGGGCAACCGGCCCACCGCGCTAACCAGTTCGGCCGAAGCCACCCACAGGGCTGCCCAGGCCAGGAGCACTGGCAGGGCCAGCCACCATGGCCGACGGTGTAGCAGCAACATCAGCAGGCTGCCGAGGGCGAGGTCGGACAGGTAACCGAGCGGGTTGGACCAGCCCAGCATGGCGCGCGTACCCAGTGGGATCACCAGTACCAAGGTTGCCAAAGCGGCAAGCCGGGTACGTGGGTGGTCTGACAGGTTCTTCACAAAAACTTCCCTTTTGCCATTAAATCGTCATGCAACTGTGCTGAATGATAACAGGCCGGGGAAGGGAAAGCGGTTTGCTACAAGGCTGGTAACCAAAAGCCGGCCCCGCTTGCGCGGGGCCGGCCCTGGCAAGTCTCAGAAGTAGTAGGGGAATTTCAGGCTGAAGGAAAAGTCAGGCGCATCGTCGGTCAGACCGATGGACAGGTTGGGCACGATGGTCAGGTTGTCGGTGGCGGCGAAGGTCAAGCCGATGTTGAAGTTGGCGGCGTTGTAGTCACTGTTGGAGATCGACTGCCAGTCGCCACCATCCGGCTTGATCTTGCTCTTGCGGGCAAACTGGTCAGACACCGAGAACGACATGCTCATCTTCTCGTTAAGGGCAAAGGCGATACCGCCGCCAATTTGCCAGGAGTCGCCAAGCTTCACGTCACCCGGCACCTTGCTGTTGACCTGCGGGCTGATATCGCTGAACGAGTCCTGCATGTTGTAGGTGTACGACAGGCTGCCGAACAACACGGCCGGGTCGAAGGTCTTGACCAGCGAGATGCCCGGTGTGATCGACCACACGCCGTTGCCGGTCGGCAGGCTCTCCGGGACTGACAGGTTGCTGTTGCCGTCAACCTCGCGCAGCTTGATGCCATAGGGGTCCTTGCCGGTCGGCGCCTTGACCCGCAGGGTGGCAACAGCGTCAGGCCAGGTCTCGTCCTCATCGAGGAACTTGTACGCCACGCCCACGTTGATATCGCCGATTTCCGGGTCGCGGGTGACGCTCGCATCGGAGGTACTGGCCCCGGCACCCCCCGCGCCGCCGGAGGAATAAGTTGACTCGCGGTACACCACGGGGACGTTGATGTCGAATTGCCAGCGCTGCGCCAGGTTGTAGCGCGCAGTCATGTCCAAGGTCCAGTTGTCCGCCTTGATGCGGTCAAGGTTGATACTGCCGAGGAAGATCGAATCCAGCGCCAGGAAGCCATTGAGCGTGAGCGCACGGGTATCGTAATGGGTGTAGGTGACACCCGTTTCGAAGCTGAACTTGCCTCCGCCAAAGAATCCGCTGGCTTCGTCATACAGGTTGGAAACGCTTTGCGCCGGCTGGGAATCGGCCGTCAGCGCCTGGCCGTAGGAGCTGCCTGTGGCGCCTGGCGTGCCTGAAGCGACTGTCTGCGCGCCTTTTACCCCTTCGGCGGGGGACTTGACCAGGCGTTTGGGCGGCGCTGCTGCCGGGGCCTCCTCGACCTGCCGCACGCGCTGTTCAAGTACCATCAGCGCCTGTTGCTGGGCCTCGTAACGGCGTTTGAGTTCGATCAGTTCCTGTTTCAGCGCTTCCACCTGTGGGTCGGCGGCTGCGTAGAGTGCTGTGGCGGGTGCCAGGGTAGTCAAACACACAAAAGCTCTGAGCGTAAAAGATCGGTACATGGAGTTGCCGTCCCTTCCAACTACTTTTGATGAGACTGAGCGTAGATCAGTATCCGAAAGTGCGAAGACCTTTGAGCTGGTCAAGGCTGCCGTTGAGCGAAGCCGCCGTCGGCACGTTCTCGCGCATGACGACATTCAGGGATGTCATGTTGTTGACCCGGTTGCCGTTGCCGAGCAAGGTCGAATTCTGCATCAGTCCCCCCTGGGCCAGGCGCTGCGCACTGCTGCCCTGGTTGTTGCTGGCATTGATGTTGAGCTGCACACCTACACCGCTCGAAGACACACTGAGCGAGCCGGCGCCGTTTTCCCCGACCAGGGTCTGGCCGGCGGCCAGCACCTGACCTTGTTGTTGCACGGCGGGGGCCTGGTTGGCCTTGGTGACGTTGATATCGACGTTGTTGTAGGCCGTGTTGTTGTCACCGGCCGCACGTACCACCTGGGTCACACCCTCGGTAGTGGCAAGGCCGTTGCCGCCGGTTACCACGCCAGTGCCGGCAGAAGGCGCACTGCCCGAAGCCGTACCTGTGCCTTTTTCATCAATCATCGATACATAAAACTGGGGCTTGATGGTCGATTGCTGAACCTGCAGCGTGGACGTCGCCCCGATCACGTCACCCTTGGCGTTTTGCCAGGTGCTGCTCATGACGATGCCGAAGCTCACGATTCGCCCCGGCATCACATAGCGCCCACGCAGGTTCGCCAACTCCTGGTCCTTCAGTTCAATGGGTTTCAACGCCTCGGCGTGGCTAGGCAGGCTGGCGGCCAGGCAGGCCATGGCCAGCCACAATGAAGTCTTCATGAAATGCTCCCTGGAGCATCATGCTCCTTGTCATTAGAACAGTCGTTAGAAGAAGTCGCTTTTGATGAAGCCGAAGTCCAGCAGCTCGTTGTCCTTCACTGGCGTGAAGGTGTCCACCCGGCCCTTGGCGGTCAATGGCAGGGGCGGGTCGAGCAGGATGTTGTTCTTGTCGTAACCCTGGCCGATCACGGCGAAGATGATGCCGTTCCAGCCCTTGAGGAAGTCTTCGACTTTGTAGCGTTTGTGGCCCAGTACCGGGTCACCGATGTACACCCAGCCCTTGTCGACCTTCTGCATGACCACGAAGTGCTTGTAGCCGCGCACGTCCATCAGCACCACGACCGGGATACGCACGCTGTGCAGGGTGTCGGGCGCTACGCGATAACCACGGGCACGCATCCCCAGGCTTTCGACGTAACGTTTCATGTCGAGCATCGAGAAGCCTTGTGTGCGCACCAGGTTCTGGTCGGCGTGGGCCAGCATGCCTTCGATGATCTGATGTTCGTCCACATCCAGCCAGTAGGCCTGGCGCAGGATGGTGGCCAGCGCGGCGGCGCCGCAGCTGAAGTCGGTTTTCTGTTGCACCAGGTCGGCAAATTTGCGTTCGCGCAGGCTCTGGAGGGGTTTGAACACCACGGCGCCGCCCGGCAGGACGGACAGCGGCATTTGTGCAGCTTCGCTCACGCTGGCCAGGCACAGCAAAAACGCCAAGGCGAAAATACGCATGATCGGTTGCCTTCCGGTGTGTTGAAGAAAGGCCCCCCGGAGGGGGCCTCAAGCGCAGCGTTTAGAACGAGGTGTTGGAGATGGCCAGCGAGTTGCTCTGCTGGTTGCCCACACCGGCCGCCACGTTCACGCCCAGGTTGCCGCTGCCACCATTTACCGAACCGCTAAGGGTTGCAGTATTGGTCACAGGGTTGGCCCAGCCGGTCGGGGTCAGCACTTGGAAGGACACGGTATTGCTCAAGTCGTAAGCGCTGCTTTCGCTGTAGCTCTTCGAAACGTCGTTGGAGGACTGTTTCGATTTTTCGCCAGACTTTTCAAACGCCGAGGCCGAAGCATTTTCGTACGAGGAGTCGTGAGACTTGGTGTACGAAGATTCCTTGGACTTGTCGTACGACGATTCACGCGACTTGTCGTAGTTGGAGTCGAATGCTTTCTCGAACGAAGAGTCGTATGCACTTTCGCGCGACTTGTCGACCGATACATCCAGCGATGCACTCAGCGAACCATCGAAGGTGCTGGAGCGGGTGCGCTCGCGACGGCCATCATCGGTAGTCAGGGTACGCGTAGCGTTGGCGGCTGCATCCAGCGAAGCATTCAGGTTGGCACTGCTCGACGAGCTGTTGCTGCCGCTGGCTGAGCCACTGGCACCCCAGCTGTTCGAGCCACTTGCGCTCGAACTGTTGGACCCGCTAGCAGAGCTGGCTTTCGAACCGCTGGAGTTCCAGCCACTGGAGCCGCTGGAGCTGGCACTTTGCGCACCGGCCACGCTGAAGCTCGAAGACGAGCTGCGGTCGTCGGTCGAGTTGAACGTGCCATCACGCGAGCTCGAACCGCTTGCCGAGGTGGTGATGGTAATCGTATCCACCCGGTAGGTGCGGTCGGCGGCGTTGTTCACGATCAGGCCTGGGCCGTCCTGTTCGGCAGACGCGGTGGCAGTGGCATTACCCAGCGGAGCACCGGTGTTGGCGATCGCCATGGTGTTTTTCTGTTGGTTGAGGTCGCCACCGGCGATGTTGATGCCGATGTTGCCCTCAGCCCCGCTGGCCGAGCCGCTCATCACAGCCGACGACTGGGTCGAATAGTTGTTGACCCGGTTGCCTGTGCTGGTTTGCACGACATCGGCTGTGGCATTGGCCATGCCGAACACGAAGCTGTTGTCCAGGCTCGACTCGGAGCCGGCGTTGGCGATGGCAGCTGCGTTATCCTGCTGGTTGCCGTTACCGGCCGCCACGTTGATGCCGACGTTACCGCTCGAACCTTCACCCGACTGGTTCATCTCGGCTTCGTTGATGGTGCCCTGATTGGTGATCTGGTTATCAGCGCTGTTTTGCGTATCCCAGGCATTGGCCGTTGCATACACAGGGATCTTGGTGGGTGGAGGCGTGTGCTGACCATTGTTATGGTGGCCGTTATGGTGGTCATTACGCCGATCGTTTTGCCCAGCTTGTACAGCAACAGCCATGACCGCAGCAATTGCGAACACCAGAGGCTTGATTGCCATCGAGGGTTTCATGGTGATTCTCCGTACTTTATTAGGTTAAGTGTTGTTCTTAACTGATTGGGTCAATCCGCGACCCGGATGCTCAAGGTGTTGGCCATGCGGTTTCCCACCCCGGCACTCTGGTTCAACTGGATCACCCCACGGCTACCGGTGAATGCCTGGTCACTGGTGGTGACCTGGCGATAGCCGGCTGGAATGTCAGTTGCTCCGGAGTTGTTGATCAGCGCCACGTTCTGTTGCATGAGGACGCTGTCGTCGATGCTTTGCGGTTGCGCACTGAGGCTGATGCTCAGGGCGTTGGCTTGCTGGGTATTGGCACCGGCGCTCTGGTTGACCCCCAGTGCGCCACTGCCGTTGCTGAAGGCGTTGCCCTGAATGGTCGAGCGGGCATCCATCGTGGGGTCGGCCGGCGTATTCAGCCGTTGCCGGATCTGCGTGCTGGCGTTTGCTTCAGGCCCCACGGCGATGGCGCGCGCGTTGACCTGTTGCTGTTTGTCGCCTGCCGCCTGGTTGACAGAGAGGTTGCCCTGATAGCGGCTGCCAGAGCTGTCGATGTTGGCGTTATTGATCACGGGAACCAGTGAGTCGGCGAGGGCTGGCGCACTGCACAGGGTGGCCAGAATCAGCAGCATGTGCTTCATCTCACTTGCCCCCGCCAGTCAGGATCTGCAACGGAGCGAGCCCGCGCTGAACACTTGAGTTGACCATGTTCGCGATCCCGTTACCCGATCCCCCCGTGCCCCGACCACCCGACAGGTTGGGTAGTTGGTTCTGATTGCCGAGGTTGCCGCCCAGGTTGTTGGTCTGCTGGGTGATCATGTTGCTGATGCCGGCGCCACTGCTGATGCTGGCGAAGTCGCCATCGCTCAGCTCGTTGGTCTGTTTGAGCACGTAGGCAGAAGGGTTGGCATTTACTGTGGTGGGGCTCGGGTCAGGAATAAGGGGCGGTATCGTCGCGTTGCGCACCTGCACGTCGCGCTTGATGATGATGATCCCGTTATCCGCCTGGGCCGTCAGGCTCAGTGACCCCATTACACAACCCACCAGTACGAGGTGATAGAGGCGCTTGTCACTTTTCCTCACGACGGCAACTCCTTCTTTGAGCGCTGGCCCTGTTCAGCGATGCGAACAACAGAGCAGAAGGTGTGCCGCTTTTGAGAAGCGTTTGCAGATCAATGGGTTAAAGCAAACGGGTGAGAATCTGCGGCGTATTCTGTCTCAGGGTTGATACAGGTAGCCGCCGGTACTACTGGCAAAGCCAGCAGTGGCTATGACTGGAAGGGTTTTTGCAGGGGTGTTTCACTGGCTTGACAGTGACCCCGATGCGGGGGAAACCCCCGCATTTTCGGGGGCTTTGCCCCAGCGGTGTGTCTCAGGGGCTTAACACTCGGTGGGGCATGCTGGCGCATGGCTATTAAGCAGTGTAGCAACCGCTTGCAAGGCCAGCAATTGGCGTTGCGGCCAATTGCCCTCAAGTATCTGGTGGGCCTGTTCATGTTGCTTCAGCCAGGCCAGGCTGTCGTCGAAAAACCGTTGGCGTTCGTTGAGGTCGGGCTGGCTGCGCTGGCCATCGGCGACCCAGTCCACGCCTTGTGGGCTGAGCAGCAGGTGCAGGTCGTAACGCCGTGCAAGCAATGCCTGTTCCAGCCAGGGCGGGCAGTCATCGAACAAGGCGCGGCTCCAGAGCATGTTGCTGAGCAGGTGGGTGTCGAGGATCAGCAGCGGTGGTGCCAGCTCTCGGGCCCGGTCCTCCCAGGCCAACTGGCCTCGGGCGATGGTGGGGATATCGGCGTAGCAGGTATCGCGGCACTCCTGGTCGATGAAGTGGCGTACGTACTCGGCCACCACCACGCCGCCGAAATGCGCCTGAATTACGCCACTGAGCCAGCTTTTGCCGCTGGATTCGGGGCCGCACAGCACCAGTACCTTCATGGCCTGTTCTGCACTCATGGCTGCACCAACGCCGGGTCACGGCGCCATTCCAGCCAGCCGCGCACGGCAATCAGGGTAAGCACGGCGAAGAAGCCTGCGGTGAAATACAGCTGCTGGTGCAGGTACTGGCCAACATAGACGATGTCCACCACTACCCACAGCGGCCAGCATTGCAGGCGCTTTTGGGCCATCCACAGTTGCGCTACCAGGCTGAAGCCGGTGAGGGTGGCATCCAGCCAGGGCAGGGCGGCATCGGTCCAGTTGGCCATGGCCGCACCCAGGGCTGCGCTCAACAGCAGCCCGGCAGCCAGGCTACTGAGCAGTGCCGGGCGTTGCAGCCGGGAGACCTGGCGGGCGTCTTCAGCGTGGCCTGGGCGCTTCCATTGCCACCAGCCGTACAGTTGCAGGATGGCGTAGGCCAGTTGCAGCAGCATGCCCGAGTACAGCTTCACTTCGAAGAACAACCAGCCATAGATCAGCACCATGACCAGGCCAATCGGCCAGCACCAGGCGTTCTGCTTGACCGTTAGCCAGACAGCGGTGACGCCGAGGACGGCGGCGATGAGTTCAAGGCCGGACATCGGCGATCCTTGGAGGCTACGGGGAAGGGGCGAGATTGTAGCGGGTCATTGGGCCAAGTTGTAGCGCACATTGTGGGAGCGCCCCGGCAAGGCCGTTCCCACAACAGCCGCGTCGATGTCCAAAGGCTAGACCCGGAACTGCCGCAGCAATTGTTCCAGCTCCTCGCTCAACTGCCCCAGCGCCACCCCGGCATCACTGGATTGGCGCGCCGCGTCAGCGGTCTGCTGGGACAACCCGGCGGTATCCAGTACGTTACGGTTGATCTCTTCGACCACATGCGCCTGCTGCAAGGTGGCACTGGCAATGGACGCATTCAAGGCGGTGAGGTTGTTCAGCGCCTGGTTGATGGCATCCAGGCTGGCGCCGGCCTCGCGGGCTTGCTCGACGGTCTGGCGCGAGGCTTCGCTGCTGGTGTCGATGGCCTTGACCGCCGCGTCCGACTGGCTTTGCAGGTGCGCGATCATGGTATGGATCTCGGCCGTCGATTGGGCTGTGCGCTGGGCCAGCAAACGCACCTCGTCGGCGACCACGGCAAAACCGCGGCCTTGTTCGCCGGCCCGCGCCGCCTCGATGGCCGCGTTCAGCGCCAACAGGTTGGTCTGTTCGGCGATGGAACGGATGACATCCAGCACGCCGCCGATGCGCGTGCTGTGCCCGGCCAGGTCGCGAATCACCTGCACGGCCTGGTCGATGGTCAGCGATAGCCGATCGATCTGCGCCAGGCTACCGTGGATAGCCTGCTGGCCGTGCTTCACCTGTTGCTGTGCAGTGCGCATTTCCCCGGCGGCCTGTTCGGCGGTCTTGGCCACGTCTTGCACGGCGTACGTCACCTCGTTCACGGCAGTGGCCACTTGGTCCATTTGCAGCGATTGCTGGGCACTGCGCTGTTGTGCCGCCCCCGCATTGTCACCAACGTGCCCGGCGGATTGGGCCAATGCGTGGGCGGCGCCCTGCAGCTGGCCGACCACACCTTGCAGCTTGCCGTTGAAGCGGTTGAAGTGCTCGCCCAGGTGGGTGATTTCGTCACGGCCGTGGGTGTCCAGGCGCCGGGTCAGGTCGCTTTCGCCGCTGGCAATGTTGCCCATGGCCTGCACGGCCTCCTGCAAGGGGCGGGCGATGCTACGGGCAATCAGCAAGACCACCAGCGCCATCAGCAGGGCGATGCCCATGCCCACCAGCGAGGCGTCGCGCAGCTGGCGGGCAAATTCGGCCTGCACATCATCAATGTACACGCCAGACCCGATGATCCAGCCCCAGGGCTTGAACAGCTGTATATAGGAAGTCTTGGCCACTGGCTCGCTGGCGCCGGGCTTGGGCCAACGGTAGTTGACCGGCCCGGCGTCCTGCAGGCGGGCCAGTGCGACCATCTCGTTGAACACGGCAAAGCCGTCAGGGTCGCGAATGGCCGAGAGGTCCTGGCCGTCGAGCTTGGGGTTGGCCGGATGCATGATCATCCTGGGCCCCAGGTCGTTGATCCAGAAGTAGTCGTCGTGGTCGTAGCGCAGCGCCCGCACCACTTGCAGCGCCTGCTGCTGGGCAGCTTCGCGGCTGAGTGTGCCGGCCGCCTCCAGCCCTTGGTAATAGGCCAGTACACCGGCCGCGGTCTGCACCACGTGGCGGGTTTTTTCCGCCTTGGCCTGATACAGGTCACCGTGGATCTGGCGCAGCATCAGCAGGCCCAGCACCACCAGCATGGCCACTGCCACCACCAGGATCAGCCACAGCCGACGGCTGATCGACATCGATCTCAGAGTCTTCATCCACGAGCTCCCGCATTGTTCTTTTTATTGAGGTGCATCCAAGCATGCTTTGCGCCAAGGCCCCACTCGACTAATGGCTAAGTGATATCTTAGTAATAGTCTGCAGCAGGTCGCGTAAAGCGAATGCACAGGCGCTCTGCTAGGATTTCGGCCGCGCAAGATGAAACCTTTAGCAGCCGTGAACTTTTCCACTGGCGTTGCGCCCAACAGTCGCTGTAAAACAGCCGGGCCGCGTGCGGCAATTTCAAGCAAATCAAGAACAAGGGGCGTGCAACAAGCAGCGCTCCATCCGGGGAATGATGGATTTTTGGACTGCCTTCCAGGCAATCATCTTAGGCGTGGTCGAAGGGCTGACGGAGTTTCTGCCGATCTCCAGTACCGGGCACCAGATTATCGTCGCCGACTTGATAGGGTTTGGCGGCGAACGGGCCATGGCTTTCAACATCATCATTCAGCTGGCGGCGATCCTGGCAGTGGTGTGGGAGTTTCGCGGCAAGATTCTCGAAGTGGTATTCGGCCTGGCCAGCCAGCCCAAGGCGCGGCGTTTCACCGGCAACCTGCTGTTGGCGTTCATGCCGGCGGTGGTGCTGGGCGTGCTGTTCGCCGACCTGATACATGAGTACCTGTTCAACCCGGTCACCGTGGCGGCGGCACTGGTGGTGGGTGGCATCATCATGCTCTGGGCCGAGCGTCGCGAGCACAGCGTGCAGGTGGACCATGTGGACGACATGCGCTGGAGCCATGCGCTGAAAATCGGTTTCGTTCAGTGCCTGGCGATGATTCCGGGCACTTCGCGCTCCGGCTCGACCATTATCGGTGGCCTGCTGTTCGGCCTGTCGCGCAAGGCAGCCACCGAGTTTTCGTTCTTTCTGGCGATGCCTACCATGGTTGGTGCGGCGGTGTACTCGGGCTACAAGTACCGCGACCTGTTCCAGCCCAGTGACTTGCCGGTGTTTGCCATTGGTTTCGTGACTTCGTTCATTTTCGCCATGATCGCTGTGCGTGCGCTGCTCAAGTTCATTGCCAACCACAGCTACGCGGCATTTGCCTGGTATCGCATCGTTTTCGGCCTGCTGATTCTGGCGACCTGGCAGTTCGGCTGGGTTGACTGGTCTACAGCACATGGCTGAGGCGCTGCGCGGGCAACGGGCGGAAGGCGTGCGTAATGTGCGCCTCAAACTGCTGCTGTTGTGCTTGCTTTGCCTGTTACCCGGCTTGGGGGCGGCGCGCCTGGCCTGGAACGATCAGGCCTGGTGGCCGTTGGCGCTGTACCCGGCAATGAGCCTGGTCAGCCTGTTGCTGTATTGGCGGGATAAACAGCAGGCGCGGACGCAGGCGTGGCGTACACCCGAGAAAGTGCTGCACGCCAGTGAATTACTGGGTGGCTGGCCTGGGGCCTTGCTGGCACAACAGCTGTTTCGGCACAAGACCCGCAAGGTTTCGTACCAGTTGGTGTTCTGGGGGATTGTGCTGGTGCACCAGGTGTTCTGGGCGGACTGGCTGTTTTTTGAGGGGCGTTATCTGCCCTTCAATTGATGTTTACCTGTACCGGCCTCTTCGCGGGCTTGCCCGCTCCCACAGGTACAGTGCAAGTCTTCAAGTCTGTGGTGGCTCTGTGGGAGCGGGCAAGCCCGCGAAGAGGCCGGTACAGGCTGACTAGATCAACAACCCCACCTGCAACCGCTTGGGCAATCGCCGCACCACCAGCTGGTGCGAGCGCTGCAACAAATCACACAGCTCATCACGCCCCATGGGGTAGGGCAGCGCCATGCTGATCCACCGCGCCCGCGCCAGATACGGCGCAGGCCGCACCCCTGGGCGGTCGCAGTAGCCGAGAAACAGCTCATCGGCCACTTTGAACGACAGCCCCGCACCCGCCAGGTCAAGCACCGCAAACATCTTGTTGCCCGCCACCGAGAACACCCGGATACCACCCCATTTGTAGTCTTCCCGTGCACCCGGCAGGCTCAGGCAAAACGCTGCCACCTGGGCTTCGCTCATCTTCCTTTCAGACATACCGCTCTCCACAGGCCTCGAATGAAGTGTACTAGCCGGTCGGACAGGACATCAATCCAGCACAGGATGAGCAAAAAAAGGGATCGCCAGCTCCTTGAACAGCCACATCTTGAACTGTGCAACGGCCTCTTGCTGGCGCGGGCGACGCGGGTGCACGAGGTGGTGAGCGACGTAGCGAACGGATTGACTGAGACCTTTGAGGGGGGCGACGAGCTTTCCTGTAGCCAGCTCTCGCTCTGCAAGCAGCGTGGACTCAAGCACCACTCCCAGCCCGTCGACCGCAGCAGAAATTCCCATGGAGCTTCGATCAAATGCCAGGCCGAAATTAGTAGGTATGGGCATGCTGTTAGCGGCAAACCAGCCCTTCCATTGAACAGACTGCCCCTCGCTCTGGATGAGCAACTGGTTGTACAAGTCCTGCGGGGATGTCAGGGCAGAAGCTAACGCGGGGCTGCACAGAGGAGTCAATTCCTCGATCGCCAAGGGAATGATCTCGTGCGAATTGTGCAGTGGCACGCCATAAACAATGTCCAGATCGAAGTCGTCGACCTCGAAGGTTGCATAGTCCGTGCTCGCTGATATGCGCAGCTCAATTCCCGGGTGGTCGCTCATGAAGCCGGCAAGTCTCGGCACCAGCCATTGGCTAGCAAAGGTCGGGGCAGTGTGGACACGCAGAGGCGTGGACGGCTCACCCGTAACTAATGCCAGCCCTCGATTCATTTCACCGAATCCCCGCTGCACGTGCTCAAGCAACGCCGCTCCCTCGCCTGTGAGGGCGGTGTGTCTCGTGTTACGGGTGAAGAGCACCACGCCAGTGGCCGATTCCAATTTTCGGATCGAGTGACTGACTGCGCTTGGCGAAAGATCCAGCTCTCTTGCTGCTTCGACAAATGAGCAAGTGCGACCAGCAGCCTCGAAAACTCGCAAAGACGGCAACGGCAGCCGCTTGATCCAATTCATTGGTGAATCCTGTTCATTGATTGGCGAATTTAAACCTTTTGTCGCCTGTGTATTTTTACATGAAGATCAACGCGTTGCTCTATTTGGATGACGCGAGATGAATGTTTTGCATGAGTGCGTCCAGATACCCCAGGTCACTAACGGAGGACAAGATGACCGAGAGTTTCAATGGGCAGGCTGATACGCCATTTGCCCGACTGTCGAAGCATGCCTGGCGAATCCGACGCTTTGCGTTACGGATGGGCGAAGTGCAGGGTCAAGGTTACGTGGGTCAAGCGCTGGGTTGGGCTGACGTTTTGGCTGTTGCCTACTGCCATGCAATGAATATCCGCTCGGCCGAGCCTGAGTGGGAAGGGCGGGATCGCTTCCTGCTGTCTCACGGTCACTATGCGATCGCTCTCTATGCTGCGCTGCTCGAAGCTGGTGTGCTGCCAGAGGAAGAGCTGGAAACATACGGGTCGGACGATAGCCGACTGCCTATGTCTGGCATGGCCACGTATACGCCAGGTATGGAAATGTCTGGCGGCTCTCTCGGCCAAGGATTGGCGATTGCTGTGGGCCAGGCGTTGGGGCTGAGAATGAAGGGGAGTGATGCCTTCGTCTACAACTCGATGTCCGATGGTGAGCTGGATGAGGGAGCTGTTTGGGAGGCAGCCATGTCAGCTTCGCATCACAAACTCTCCAACCTCATCAATCTGGTCGACATCAATCGTCAGCAAGCCGATGGTCCATCGCACGACATCCTTCAATTTGAACCACTGGTAGATAAGTGGGAGGCATTTGGTTGGCATGTGCAGCGTGTCGACGGCAATGACTTGCAGGCAGTCATTGACGCATTTGACCAAGCTCGGGCGCTTCCGGACGATAAACCACGAGTCATCTTGTTCGACACCTTGATGGGCAAAGGCGTGCCGTTTCTGGAAACACGCGACAAGAACCACTTCATTCGCGTTGAAGCTAATGAGTGGCAGCAAGCGATCAACGACCTGGATGGGATCTATGCCCCAAGGAGCCAACAGTGACTGCCGCCACTCCTACGAAACCTAAGCTCACGACTTCCTCGATGATCGCATCGATTGCGAGTGAAGGGCAGCGCACCACTTCAGCGCCATTTGGACATGCACTGATCAAGGCCGGGCAAAAGAATCCACGCATCGTTGGCATGACTGCTGACCTTGCTAAATACACAGACCTACATATCTTCGCCCAGAAATACCCTGAGCGATTTTTGCAGATGGGCATGGCTGAGCAATTGTTGATGGCTGCGGCTGGTGGTATGGCAAAGGAGGGGTTCGTCCCGTTCGCCACGACCTATGCAGTGTTCGCTACACGACGCGCCTACGATTTCATTCACCAGGTGATCGCAGAAGAAAACCTCAACGTGAAGATCTGCGCAGCGCTGCCTGGCCTGACCACCGGCTACGGCCCGAGCCACCAGGCCACCGAAGATCTGGCGATGATGCGCGCGATTCCCCAGATGATGGTCATTGATCCGTGCGACGCACTGGAAACCGAGCAATGTGTGGCGGCGATCGCGGAGCACAACGGCCCGGTGTACATGCGCCTTCCGCGCGGACGGGTGCCGCTGGTTCTGGACGAATACGATTATAAGTTCGAACTGGGCAAAGCCCAGCTGCTGAGGGACGGCAAAGACGTTCTGGTCATCGCCTCGGGCTTGATGACCATGCGCGCTCTTGAGGTGGCTGATGAACTGGCCAAAAGCACGATCGAAACGGCCGTGCTGCACGTACCAACGATCAAGCCGCTGGACGTGCAGACCATCATCGAGCAATGCCGACGTGAAGGCCGGCTGGTGGTTATCGCCGAAAACCACACCCAGATTGGCGGCTTGGGAGAGGCGATTGCCATGGCGCTGGTGCAAGCCCGCGTTCTACCCGAAATACGTCACGTTGCACTGCCGGACCAGTTCCTGGACGCAGGCGCGCTACCGACACTTCATGATCGATATGGCATCTCCAAAGACGTCATGGTCGCGAACATCCAGCGTTGGCTGGGCTAACTGAACCCTAAGCAGACGTGCGGTTGCCGCTCACAACCCAATGCCCGCTGCCTGGGCGCCGTGAGTGGCTTTCGCCGCCAGCAAGTCTAGTTCTCGTACCTGGATCGTCCCAATAACTACAAGGTGATGGCGATGCAAAAAGACACCAGTCTTCTGAAGAAAAAGCGCGTCTGGATCTACGCGTTTCTCTTCACCCTGACATTAATCAACTATGTCGACCGGGTATCACTCTCGGTGGCATCCAAGGTACTCAAGGAGGAGTTTGGTATCTCACCGGTCGCGATGGGCTATTTGTTCTCATCGTTCGTGTGGCTCTATTTCCTCGCGCTCATTCCCATGGGCTACCTGGTAGGCCGCTTCGGTCCCAAAAAGGTCAATGGCTACGGGATCGGGGTGTGGTCTGTGGCCACTGCCTGTACCGCATTGTCCACTGGGTTCATTTCGCTGCTTAGCTGCCGGCTCATCATGGGCATGGGCGAAGCCACTACTTACCCAGCAGGCGCGCGGGTTATCCGCGAATGGATGCCGCTCAAAGAGCGGGGTATGGCCACCGCTGTTTTCCACAGCGGAAGTCTCGTCGGCCCCGCCATCGGCGCCATTGGTTTTGGCTGGCTGATCAGCGCATTTGGTTGGCGGATTGCTTTCGTCGTGGCAGGCGCATTTGGGTTTATTTGGTTAGCCGCTTGGTTGAAGTGGTACAACCATCCTTCGAAGGCACCTTGGCTAGACGATGCCGAGCGCGCTGAAATTGCGCAAGGTAGCGCTGCACCTACTGCCGGGCAAAAGGTGCCTGTATCGCTTGGCCTCAAGGGCTTGGCGCGCTCCAGCAGTATGTGGGCGATTGCTCTGTCCCACGGGTGCGCGGTCTACGCCACCTATTTTTTCCTGACTTGGCTGCCGAGTTATTTACAGGCCGAGAAAGGCCTAACCGTTATGTCGAGCGGCATCTATACCGCCATTCCCTATCTAGGCGCTGCGGTTCTCGCCATTGTCATTGGCCGGCTTAGCGATAAAGCGATGCGTCCAGGTGCGGCAGAAACCGGTCAGCGCCGGATGGTCGTCGCCAGCGTGCTCCTTGCATCCTCGGTGATTTTCCTAGTGCCGGCGATCGATAGTACCTGGGCGATTCTATTCGTGATCACCCTGTCCCTTGCCACCTGCGCTTCGGCGATCTCTCTGAACCTTTCGCTGGTCAACGACTTGGTGCGCTCGGAGGACGACGTGGGTACCGCCGCAGGCTTTATCACCGCTGTCGGTAACCTCTTCGGCCTGCTGGCACCCATCGTAACCGGTTATGTAGTGGCTGGCTCTGGCAGCTTCGCCTTGGCCTTCGTGGTGGTCGGCGCGCTGTTAGTTGTTGGCGCGATCCTGTCGATGTTCTGTACCCGTCGCCCGATAGGGTTTGCAGCAACTACCAAGCACGCGGTGATTTGAATTACTTGTAATGAAGGAAGCTGTAGCGTCATGAACCAACGTAGTGGTGTGTCCCGCAGCAACGACCAGGCGCAGCCTGTGGTGGGCGGGAAGTGGAGGGTGGCAACAATCGTACTGGCATTAACACTTGGCCTGTTTGGCATGGCTCTGTTCGGAGGCGGGGTGTGGTTGATGGCCTTGGGTGGTAGCTGGTACTACGGCCTGGCAGGTGCAGGTTGTGTGGTGACCGCCGTCTTGCTGTGGCGACAACGGCGTAGCGCCATATACCTGTTCGGCGTGATCTGGGGGCTTACCGTGATATGGGCCCTTTGGGAGGTCGGGCTCAATTGGTGGGGGCTGGTACCACGGCTGGTGGCCATGACCCTCATCCTGTTGCTGATCCTGATTCTGTCGCCGGCGCTACGCCGCGCTGTCCGCACTGCTGCGTAACGAGGTTCGTAATGTTTACTTCCGTCAAAAGCGGGGGCGCGCTTGCTCTCGCCATTTCTTGCGCCCTTCAGGTGCAATTTGCTCAAGCCCAAGACGTGCCCCAGGTTGGCAGCGACTGGCCATTTTACGGCGGTGACCACAACGCCCAACGTTTCAGCCCGCTCAAGCAAATCACCCCAGAGAACGTGGGGCGCCTGGAACGCGCGTTCGTGTATCACACCCGGGATCTACCTAATCCGGGTAGTCGGTACTCGCCGGAAACCACACCGGTCAAGGTCGGAAACGATCTGCTGATGTGCTCGGCCAAGAACATCATGATCTCGATCGACGCCGCCACCGGTAAAGAGAACTGGCGACATGATCCGGGCGTACCGGACCAGGCCATCCCCCATGCGGCAGCCTGCCGCGGGGTGGCGGTTTATACAGCTCCCCAGTTGCCAGAGACCGCTCAGTGTCGCAGCCGTGTAGTGGAGGCCACGCTGGACGCGAGACTGATCGCCGTTGACCTGCACACCGGCGAGCCGTGCAAGGACTTCGGTCAGAACGGCTCGGTGGACCTCTGGGAAGGTTTGGGTAAGAAAGTCCCAGGCTGGTACGCCGTCACAGCGCCGCCCGCGATCGTCAATGGTGTAGTGGTGACCGGCGCGCAGATTCGCGACGGCCAGGATGAGGATGCGCCCTCTGGCGTTATCCGCGGCTATGACGCTGTCACTGGAAAAATGGCATGGGCTTGGGACCTGGGTAATCAGAACAATGTCCATGGGCCTGCCGAGGGCAGCACCTACACTCGCGGCACCCCGAACATGTGGACAGCGGCGGTGGGCGACGAGCAGCTCGGCTACGTTTACCTGCCGATCAGCAATTCCTCGATCGACTACTACGGTTCCAACCGCAGCGAAGCTGAGAACAAATACTCGGACTCACTCGTGGCGGTCGATGTGAAAACCGGCAAAGACGTCTGGCACTTCCAGGCGATTCGTCATGACGTCTGGGATTACGACCTGGGCAGTCAGCCGACAATGCTCGATTTCCCAGGCAAGGATGGTAAGCCGGTACCGGCGGTGCTGTTGCCGACCAAGCAGGGCGATATCTACATCCTCGACCGTGCCACAGGGGAACCGTTGACCCCGGTCGGCGAGGTGAAGGCACCTAAGGGCGGTTCGGTCGAGCCTGAGTACCTGGCCGACACCCAGCCGACATCCGAGTGGCATACCCTGCGCAAGGCTCCGAAGACCGAGGCGGACATGTGGGGCTTCTCGCCGCTGGACCAGCTGATGTGCCGGATTCAGTTCCGCCAGGCTAACTACGAAGGCTACCTGACGCCACCTTCGGTAGATCGTCCCTGGATTCAGTACCCCGGCTACAACGGCGGTTCGGACTGGGGCTCGGTTGCCATTGACCCGGTGCGCCGTCTAATCATTGCCAACTACAACGACATCCCCAACCTGAACCAGCTAATCCCACGGGATCAGGCTAACAAGATGGGGCTCAAGCCGATCTACGCGCCGAAGGTGGATGAGACTGCGTTGAACAAGGCCGGCAGCAAGTCGGGCAAGGGTGAGGGCGGTGCTTCTGTGTACCCGCAAGTCAACGCACCCTATGCGATCAGCGTGAATGCCGGCTGGCGGAACTGGGGTACTGGCGTGCCATGCTCGGCACCGCCATACGGTGGGATTCGGGCAGTTAGCCTGGACACTGGCAAAACCGTTTGGGATGAGCCATTGGGCACCGCTCGCCGGAATGGTCCGTTCGGCATTCCATCGCACCTGCCGCTCAATATCGGCCTGCCTAACAACGGCGGTACGGTAGTGACCGCAGGCGGCTTGACCTTTGTCGGTGCGGCCACCGACAACCTGTTCCGTGCTATCGACACCGCCACCGGTAAGGTGTTGTGGGAAGACGTCCTGAACGTCGGCGCGCAGGCCAACCCGATTTCTTATGAGGTCAATGGCGAGCAGTACGTGCTCATATCCGCCTCGGGCCATGCCTTCATGGAAACCGGGACAAGCGACGAAATTATTGCGTACAAGCTGCGCAAGTAATCCGGGCGGCGGGCACGTTATGCCCGCCGCAGCAACAACTGCTAGAGGAGTAAAACCATGGATCTGGGCTTGAAGGACAAACGTGTGCTGGTCAGCGGTGCATCGCGAGGCATCGGACGAGCAATCGTTGAGCTGTTTGTTCAGGAGGGCGCGCAGGTGGCATTCTGCGCGCGCGGTGCCGCGGGTGTCGAAGGCGCTGCCGCTGAGTTCGGTCCTCGTGCATTTGGTACGGCGGTCGATGTCACCCAGCCTGAGCAAGTGGCCGCCTGGGTCACTTCGGCCGCGCAGAGAATGGGCGGGTTGGATATCGTCGTGCCGAATGTGAGCGCATTGGCCGGGGGGGATGATCTCGACACTTGGCGTCGTGCTTTCGACACTGATCTGCTGGGCAGTGCGGCAATGGTAAAAGCTGCGCTGCCTGCGCTGCGTCAGTCAGAAGCAGCCTCGATTGTGCTGATCTCCAGTGTATCCGGGCGTGAGGTGGATATGTTCGCCGAGCCCTACGGCATTTTGAAGGCCGCTTTACTGCACTACGGCAAAACCCTGTCGGTGCGTCATGCAGGCGAAGGCATCCGAGTCAATTCGGTCTCCCCTGGCAATGTGTACTTCGCAGAGGGTGTATGGGGTGACATCGAGCGCGAGCAACCGCAAACTTTTGCCAAGTGTTTGGCCGACAATCCACTGGGTCGCATGGCCACGCCAGAAGAAGTGGCTAAGGCGGTCGTGTTTCTTGCCAGCCCGGCTACGAGCTTTACAACCGGTACGAACCTGCTGGTAGACGGCGGGCTCACCCGGTCGGTGCAATTCTAAGCGCGCCGCGTTCAAGAGTCAGAACCTAATTGTATAATCTATGTTAACTCTTGTTTCGTTATCGTCTCGGAAAGTCGCGGCAGCGCTTAGGTCGTTTCGGTAAAATGCGTGCCGGATACGGAACGCTAAATCTTTGGCCGGCCCTGACTGTACGACATAGGAAAGCTCTAGGTCTTTCGACGATTCTGTAAGATTTCGCCCCCCAAGATGTGCTAGGTCGATGTTTGTTCCCCTTAGGTATCGAACCATGCCTGTTAGTCCTGGGATGCCCATCGCTACGAAGTTGTAGTCGTATCGCAGAAGCATCGTTCGTTCTTTTGGGTTCACGAAATCCGCGCTCATCGTCCCATCGCTAAGGACGACGGGCTCGCCCCCAGCGAGGTAAGCGAAGGCCGTATCTCCGGTTTGATGCATGTAGCCCACGCCGAGTGTATGGCCGCTAATTTGGTAACTCAGGGTGAGGCCGGCGTTAAGGTTGTCTACCTTGCCTGCTTCTGCACGCCCGTCGTCTCGGCTGTCGAACACCCTCACTTCGGTTTTTACTCTCCCGGGGCCAACGGCAATCGAGTGTATGCCTCCAATGAAGTCTTGCTCATAGATATTTTCAAGCGCTGCATGGTAATAGCGTGCTGTGAAATTTTCTGATACGCGATATTCGCCGCCCAGATAGTCGAAGCGATCAGAGAATACGCCAGGCTTGAACCGTCCGTTCGGTGAAGCCAGTGCGATGGGTTGATTGTTTGTGGAGTCTCGCAGATTGACCCGATCCATCCGCCCCGCTTGGATCGTAAGATTTTCGATTTCCGAGCTAGTTACCGAGGCGCCTCTAAAGGTTTGTGGCAGGAGGCGGGCAGGGCTGGCAGTAATCACGGGAAGCGAAGGAAGCTGTGTGCCCACTGAGATATGCGTCTTTGAGAACCGCGCCTTCACCGCCACGCCCAGTTCCGAGTATTCGTTCTTTGCTCTGCGCGTCTGAGGATCTAAAGGCAAGAGTTGAGTACCTGATCGTTCAGGTGACGAATCAAGCTTGACACCAAGCATCCCAGTAATGTCCAAACCCAAGCCAACGGGGCCTTCCGTGTAGCCAGAGTTTGCTCTGAAAATGAAGCCCTGTGCCCATTCACGGACCGCGGAAACAGGCGAGTCCCCTTTGTAGTCTCGATCGAGATAATAATTTCGGGTGGTCAAAGCAACAGAGCTGTCTTCAAAAAAAGCCGCTGAAACAGAAGTGCTCATGCAAAGCGTTGGCACGCCCAGCGCAATCAGCGGTAAGCAATCGGAAAAACGTCGCATCGGATTTACCTTCTTGTTTTATTTTTGGTATTTCAGAGGCTTGTTGCTGAGTGGAAGGGAGCGGGTGGGCTTATTCTCAGTAGCGCTACAGTCATAGATGCGAGAACGAACGTCATTGCGAACAGCATATACAGGTCAGACGGCGTCCACTGCGCGTCGATCAAACGACCCGCCACAAGAGGAGAGGCGATTGCGCCTGCTCGGCCAATGCCGATACCCCAACCCAGGCCAGTCACACGCTGGCTTGCGTCGTAAATAGAGGGTGTTAAGGCGTATAGCCCCGCGACACAACCATTGACGAAAATGCCGATCAAGATAGCCAGAACAAATGCCAAGTTCAGCGTGTTTGTAAAATTCACAAATACCGCGAGCAGCAATGCGTTGGCGAGAAGATAGATCATCAACACCCTGGAGAGCCGGAAGCGAGCGGCCAATAGACCCACAAGCGCTGTTCCGAAAATGCCACCTACATTGAGTAGCACTCCCCCGGTGATACCTTGCTCGTTGGACAGCCCGGCAGTGACCAGCAATCTTGGCGTCCAGCTCATGACAAAGTAGAAACCGAACATGACCAGGAAGAAAGAGGCCCAAATCAGCAGCGTTGATCGCAAGAGGGCAGGGGAAAAGAGCTGAGCAAACGATGCACGCAGTGATGGGCGCTCGATCTGGCTGGACGCAGGCATTTCGCTGAGGGGTGAAAGTTTTACCCTGAGGCGCAGCTGGTTGATACGCTTGATTGCGCCTTCAGACGTGCTCGACATCAAAAACGCGAGCGATTCCGGCAGCCACATAAACAGCACGGGAAGCGTTGCGAGAGTGACGAATCCACCGTAAAGAAACACCGATCTCCATCCCAGCGCAGGGATCATTTTTGCTGCGATTAGCCCTCCAATGGTAGCGCCCAGCGCGTAGGCGGTTGATTGCAGGCTGATTGCGAGTCCTCGCCAGCGCTTGTTGGCGTATTCACCCGCGATCACATAGCTGCTGGCCAAGATGCCACCAATCCCCAGCCCGGTAACGAAACGGAAAGCTGCAAGCATTTCCGGGCCGGTAGCTTGGGAAGATGCGATCATGCCTGACCCTGCTACGCCTACACATACAAGTATTAGCGGTCGACGTCCAAAGCGGTCAGCCCAAGGAGCAATGAACAGTGAGCCGATTGCCATGCCGACCAAACCAGCGCTTAGTAGATAGCCAAGTCGCAGGCCGTTGAGCCCCCAGTCTGCGGCTACAGAAGAGGCCGTGAAGGCCATCACCAGAACGTCGAAACCGTCCAGCATATTGATTACAAAGCAGAGTGTGATTACCCACCATTGGAAAGCGGACATCTTCTTTTCGTCGAGCTGATTTCCGGCGTAGTTACTCATGATTACGGGCCTCTTGAGTGTTGAAAGGCCGGAAGAAAAAGCGAGCGGACAGACTGTACAGCCCTGCCTGAGGGGAGAGTCGGGTAGACATGGCGTTACCTTTTTATTGTAGTGATCAGTGGCACATGCAAAGCGACTTGGCTGAACCCAGGCATCAAGCAGAAGAGATGCCGGGTTCTCGTTTCAGCGAACCCCTGGTGGGGCAGCGTTGATAGCGTGTAAAAAAAGTGCATAGATACCCGCACGATATAAATGCACTGGGCACTCAGCTTGCCGAGTTGCAAAGCTTTTCTATAATCCGACGGGCTCTGATGGCGCCGGCATCAACATGAATATCAATCATTGACCGCTCACCGAATCGGCACATGTTCTTATATTGAGATTCGATCACTACCTTGTCTTCATCGAACGTCATCACTGTCTGCTGGACGACTTTCGCTTTAACGTCTTCGTGATTACTCTTTGGGTTCGTGGCGATTGTCCAGAAATAGTGGCTCGTGGTTTCGGTTTCGGGGGTCACACCATGGAATCCACGCATGTGGAAGCCACCACGATTTGGGTTGTCCAGGGACTCAGTTCCCGCGTCAGCGGCACCTGTCCAAATACGCAAATGGCTGACATGAAATTCAATTTCTTGCCAACGGTCGACTGTGTCTTTGAAAGGGTAAGCGGCGACGTATGTCGGGGGCGGTACAGAGCCAGGCATGTGCCGAACGACACGCACATAATTATCGTCACTTTCTACGGTCATTTTCGCATTCATGTGAATGCTGGCATTCCCGCCAATCGTGTGCAGATGGACATAACCCAAGTGGCTGAGGTCCATCAAGTTGTCGTGAATCAGTTGATACGGGGCATCGTAGTGGTAAACATCACCATCAAAGAGATAATCGCCACTGCTGTGGACATCGTAGGCTGGCGGCTCACCGATAGGCTCAGGCTGCTCGGGGCTCCCGAACCAGATCCAGACAATCTGGTCTTTCTCGACGACGTGGAATGCTGCCACTTTTGCTTTGCTTGGAATTTTTTCTTGGCCAGGAATTTCGATGCATTTTCCTGCATCGTTAAACAACAGGCCGTGATAACCACAGCGCAGACCACCCGCTTCAAGAGTGCCGTCGGAGAGGGGCAATGCCCTATGGCAGCAGCGGTCCTCAAGGGCGGCGACCTTTCCATCCGCAGTGCGGAACATTACGACTGATTTGTTCAGCAAGGATCGGCCTACAGGTCGATCCTTGAGTTCCCAGCCCAGCGCAGCTACGTACCATTGGTTGAGCGGGAATGTAGAACGTTTGGCAGGCGAAATTTCTTGGGCAAGCGAAAGAGGGGAGGCAGTCATAGTAGTCTCCGTTATACGGTGAATGTTCTTATTGAAATCAAAGGTCCAGGACGAGCCGAGGCGACTTTGCCCGGGAACAACAAGGCGTGAAGCAGTCATTCCTGGCGTGTTCATCTGCCGTCATGAATTGGTCCTTGTGATCAGGGATGCCCTCCAGTACGCGGGTCACGCAGGTCCCGCAGACCCCTTGTTCACAGGAAGTTTCTATCTCGACTCCTGCCTCGTCCAATACCTCGAACACGGTACGGTCGGCCGGTACGTCGAAGGTTCTGCCACTGCGGGCGAGCACTACCTCGAAGCTGGCGTTGGCGTCATGATCAATGGTTTGCCCGGCAAAGAACTCTCTGTGCATCCGCTCCTGCGGCCAGCCGGCAGCCCCACCTGTTTCAAGGACGTGCTTCATGAAGCCGGCAGGGCCGCAGACGTAGAGATGGCGTCCCTCATCGAGCGTGTCGAGTAACGCGGCAGCATTCAGTTTTTGCTGTTGCGGCCCGCTGTCATCGTGAAGTACTACCCGATCCGCGAATGGTGCTTCAGCGAGGGTTTTGACGAAGGCTGCTCGCTCGGAAGAGCGGAAGCAGTAGTGAAGCTCAAAGTCAGCTCTTCGATGGTCAAGCTCATATGCCATAGCAAGGATCGGGGTGATGCCGATACCCCCCGCAAAAAGCAGATGACGCGCAGCGCTATGATTCAGTTTGAACAGGTTACGGGGCGCACTGATGGTCAGTATGTCGCCTTGATCGACCACCGAGTGCATCGCCTCTGACCCACCACGGGAGCTGGGCTCCTTGAGGACGCCGATCAGATAGCGATTGCGCTCTCGGGGGTCATTGCACAGCGAGTACTGGCGAATGAGCCCACCAGGGATATGGACATCGATGTGAGCACCTGCCTCGAAAGGTGGCAAGGTTTCACCATTCACGGGACTCAATTCGAAGCTACAAACACCTTCAGCTGCGTTTGCCTTTCGGCTGACGTTGACTTGAAGCATTACTTACCCCTCCACATTCAAGTGGCTGCGAAAAAAATACGGGTGGTTAATTCAACAGTGGGGAGGTCAGCCTGGTGCGAACGGAGGTAGCCCAGGTTTTTGGCTAGACACGCGGAAGGCGAGTGGATCGCGAGTTTTCATGGCGCTACCTGATAATTATTTTTGTGAGGTGCTTGGACGGCATATCATGCTGGGCTGGCCCCAGCTATCGGTTGAGTTAATCCTCTGATCAATTAGTTGCGGTGTCAACTAATTTTTAGAAGCCCGATTGGAGGTGTGCGCTCAATGGCCTCGGAAGCCCAGCTGGACCTCGCTCGCTACGTGCCAGCGCTGCTGAATTTTTTATCCAACAAGCTCTCGTCAGGCGCCTCCCAGTGCTACCGAAAACACTTCGAGATAGGCGTTGTGGAGTGGAGGATGCTTTCCATGCTGGCCGTGGAAAGCGGGATCACTGCCAATCGTATCTGCCAGGTGATCGGTCTCGACAAGAGCGCTGTCAGTCGCTCCCTCCATGCTCTTGAGGTCGCTGGGCGGGTCTGCACTGAGGTCGACCCTGCGGATGGACGGCGCTATACCGTTTCGCTTACCGAGAGCGGTAAGGAGTTGTATAACCGAGTCTTGAAGGTTGCACTGGAGCGCGAGCGTCGCTTGCTGAGCGGCCTTTCTCCGTCGGAGGTGGATACGCTGATTAATCTACTGGGTCGCCTGAACGCCCAGGTTGCCAACGTTAATGAATACGACCCAGAAAAGCCCTAGGTCTTCATTCACGCGTTTCAACTCGAAGCGGTCAAGCAAGTGACCGAGAAAGGCAAGCCTGTCGCCGATGGGCTTCGCTCATCTTCCTTTCAGACATACCGCTCTGCACAGGCCTCGAATGATGCCGCCAGGTGATCGATCCATACCCGCACCGCAGGCAGTACGCCGCGCCGGTGCGGGTACACCGCCTGCAGATAGCCACCTGGCAGTGACCAATCTGGCAGCAGGCGCACCAGTTCGCCGCGTTCCAGTTCTTCTTCGCAGAACATGCTGGGCAGCGCGGTGAAGCCCAGGCCAGCCCGTACAGCAGCGTTACGTACCACGAAATCATCGATGGCCAAGCGCGGTTCCAGGGCAATTTCCTGTTGTTTGCCTTGGGGGCCGAACAGGCGGAAGTGTACCAGCCGGTCTGCTTCGGCGGCGCCCAGCACCGGCAGTGACGCCAGCTCACTTGGTTCGCGGATGTGGTCGGCGAAACCGGGCGCGGCCACCAGTTGCATCTGCGCCTGACGCAGGCGGCGAGTAACCAGGGCCGGGTCTTCGTCGCCCAGGTCTCGTACGCGCAGCGCCACGTCGATGCCTTCGGAAATCAGGTCGACGCGGCGGTTGAGCAGCACCATGTCCAGCTGCACCAGCGGGTACTGGGCAAGAAAGCGGCTGATCACATCCGGCAGAAAGGCATGCGCCAACGCTACAGGGCAAGACACCCGCAAGCGCCCGCGCGGCTCGCTGCTCATGCTGGCTACGGCTTCATCGGCGGCTTCGGCTTCCAGCAGCATGGCCTGGCAGTGGTGCAGGTAGCGCTCGCCCACCGCCGTGAGTTTCAGTTGCCGTGTGGTGCGTTGCAGCAGGCGGGTGCCCAGGCGTTCTTCCAGTTCGGCAATACGCCGTGACAGGCGCGACTTGGGGATGCCCAACTGACGCCCGGCTGCAGCGAAACCGCCGGCTTCGACCACGCGGGCAAAGTAGAAAAGGTCGTTGAGGTCTTGCATGGGAATGTCTCACTGTTCCATCTGTGGGACAAACTAGCGCATTTTTACCGACTTATCAGCCATTACTCACCCCGGTAGGATTCTCTCCATCGTGATCGCCCACCGCTGCGGTCTTCAATCACTGGAGAGTCCCATGAAACTGTTGCATATCGATTCGAGCATCCTGGGCGACAATTCCGCCTCCCGCCAGCTGAGCCGTGAAGTGGTCGAAGCCTGGAAGGCCGCCGACCCGAGCGTGGAGGTGGTGTACCGCGACCTGGCCGCCGACGCCATCGCGCACTTCTCTGCCGCCACCCTGGTGGCCGCAGGTACCCCTGAAGACGTGCGCGATGCAGCCCAGGCGTTCGAAGCCAAGCTGAGCGCGGAAACCCTGGAAGAGTTCCTGGCCGCTGATGCCGTGGTGATTGGTGCGCCGATGTACAACTTCACCGTGCCGACCCAGCTCAAGGCCTGGATCGACCGCGTTGCCGTTGCCGGCAAGACCTTCCGCTACACCGAAGCGGGCCCGGAAGGCCTGTGCGGCAACAAGAAAGTGGTGCTGGTGTCCACCGCCGGTGGCCTGCACGCTGGCCAGCCGACGGGCGCCGGGCATGAAGACTTCCTGAAAGTGTTCCTGGGCTTTATCGGTGTCACCGACCTGGAAATCGTTCGCGCCCATGGCCTGGCTTATGGCCCGGAACACCGCAGCCAGGCAATTGATGCTGCACAGGCGCAGATTGCCAATGAGCTGTTTGCCGCTGCCTGATCCTCGGTAGCTGGCCTGTCATGGCCTCATCGCCGGCAAGCCAGCTCCCACACCGTACGCATCGACTTCGAGTCATGCGCAGTACCTGTGGGAGCTGGCTTGCCGGCGATGAGGCCGTTTCAGGCGACCGGGATGGTTGGGTCGGCAGCCGCCAAAGCCGCAGCGCGATCCGCCGCTGGCGGGTAGATCCATACCGTGTTGATCTGCGCCTTCAGCGCCTTGGCCTCGGCTTTGTCCTCCGGTGGTGACACCGCACGTTCCCACCCTTCGGTATACACCGCGCCCCAGGCTCCCAGGTCCAGGCAAGTCACGTACTTGGGCTGGCTGTAGGGCATGGGTGCCACGCCGATCAGCTCGGCAGCGGCATTGTTGCCCGCATAGCGCCCCAGCGGAATCGCATGCTGGCAGGACATCACTGCGTAATTGCCTAGTTCGTCACAGGCGGCATAGGCCACATCACCCGCCGCGTACACCGCATCATTGCCCTTGACCTTCAGGTTGCCATCCACATGCAGGCGCCCCTGGCGGTCGCGCTCGCCGCTGATCTGTTCGGTGAGCGGGTTGGCCTTGAAGCCCACCGTCCATACCACCGTACTGGCGTCGATGCGCTGGCCGTTGTCCAGCAATACGCCGGCTGCGTCCACCGCAGCCACCGTGGCACCGCTCACCCATTCCACACCCAGCGCCTCGCAAGCCTGTTCGATGGCCGGGCGAATGCCGTCTCCCAACGCTGCACCCACCCTGGGGCCGCGATCGATGACTACCACACGCAACGCTGTATCTTCACCGAGGATTTCCCGGAGCCGTGCCGGCAGCTCGGTGGCAGTCTCGATGCCGGTAAAGCCGCCCCCGGCTACCACCACGGTATTGCGCGCGGGCGTGTCGGGCAGGCTGGCCAACGACTTGAGGTGGGCTTCCAGGCGCGCAGCGCTGTCGATCTTGTCGACGTCGAAAACCTGCTCGATACCGACCATGTCAGGCCGGTTGAGCACACTGCCGCAGGCCATGATCAGGCGGTCGTAGGGCAGGGCGCACTGGGTGCCGCTGCGGGTACGGTAGCTGACCCGGCGGGCCGCTTCATCGATGTGGAATGCCGTGCCTTGCACAAAGCGAACGTTGACGGCATCGAGCAGGTCCTGCAGCGGCGCGGCCATGGTGTGAACGTCGGGCTCGTAGAAGCGCGGGCGCACATGCAGTTCGGCCTGGGGGGCGAGCAAGGTGACCTCGACCTCCTTGCTACCGTTGAGGTCAAGCTGGCGGATGGCGCTGAGTGCGCTCCACAGGCCGGCAAAGCCCGCGCCGATGATCAGGATCTGCTTCATGGTTGTGCTCCTTTCAAGTTCGGTTAACAGGGTAGACCGTGTTGCGGGTCAACGGTGTTACCAACGCCTGCAGGAGTGCTTCAGAATGTTGGCGGCGTGATCACCCAGATCACCACGGCATCCACCTCACCGGGGTTGCCGTAGCGGTGGGGCTCCTGGCTCGAGAAGCTGAAACTGTCGCCTTCACCCAGCTGGAAGTGCCGTTCACCCACCCAAAGCTCGAAGCTGCCGCTGAGGATATAGCCGGCTTCTTCGCCTTCATGGCTGTAGCTTTGCTGGCTGTAGGTGCCAGGGGGGAAGCGCGAGTGCAGGATCTCCAGCTGGCGGTTGGGCTGGGGGGTGAGCAGCTGATCGACGATGCCATCTTCATAGTGCACGCTCAGGCGGCTGTTGCGCCGCACCACATAGCCCTGGTCCTCTGGTGCAGTGATGGCTTCGCTGGCGAAGAACCACTGGATGGTCACACCCAGGCTGCGGGCGATGTTGAACAGCGCCGGGATCGACGGGTAGGAAAGGTTGCGCTCCAGTTGGCTGATGTAACCGGCGGTCAGTTCACTGTGCGCGGCCAGCTCCGCCAGGGTCATGCCGCGGCGCTTGCGCAGGCCGCGGATGCGTGTGCCCAGGAACTGCGGCGCGGCGCCCCCGGCTTCGCTGGCGGGGGGCTGGGGGAGTTGGCTCATGCGCGTCGGTCCATCGCAAAAGCCGCAGTATGTACAGCCTCAGAGCGACCAGGCAACCGTCAGGCCGTCGTGAATCGCTTCTTCGGCGGTGCGTGGTGCCAGGCAGTCGCCAACGCGCCGCACTTCTACCAGGCCGGCCAGCTCGCTGGCCAGGCTGTCTTCCGGCTGATGGCCCATGCACAGCACCAAGGTGTCGATGCCCTCGAAGATCATCGGCTCGCCGCTGGCGGTATGTTGCAGGTACACCGTGTTGTCGTCGCTGCCATACAGGCGCGCATAAGGGGTGATGGGGATGCCCAGGCGATGCAGCTCGCCGGCCAGCTGATCACGCACGTACAGCGGCAGGTTTTCACCGCAGTGGGTACCGTTGACTGCCAACTGCACCTGGTGCCCCTCGCGCACCAGGCGTTCGGCGATGCCAGGGCCGATCCAGTCGCAGCGCCAGTCGATCACCAGCACCGAACGCCCCAGCTTCACTTCGTTGCGCAGTACTTGCCAGGCGTCCACCACCTGCAGCTCGCCGCTGCGCTCGAACGCCGGCCAATAGGGGGTAGCGCCGGTAGCGGCAATGACCAGGTCGGGGCGTTCGCGCTCGACCAGGGCGCGGTCGACCCGGGTGTTGCGCACGACTTCCACACCGGCCAGGGCCATTTCCCGTTGCAGGTTGGTGCTGGCGCCGCCGAACTCGCTGCGCCGCGGTAGCAATTGGGCCAGCAGCACCTGGCCACCGAGCTGCGGGCCGGCCTCGTACAGCGTTACCTGGTGCCCACGGGCGGCGGCCACGGCGGCGGCCTTCATGCCGGCGGGCCCGCCACCAGCGACGAGGATTCGTTTGGGCTTGGTGGTGGGCGTCAGCTGCCCATATTGCAATTCTCGGCCGGTTTCTGGCCGCTGGATGCAGGAAATGGCCAAGCCACGATGGAAGTGGCCGATGCAGGCCTGGTTGCAGGCGATACAGGCGCGTACATCTTCGACCTGGCCGCGTTCGGTCTTGCTCGGCATCAGCGGGTCACAGATCAGTGCGCGGGTCATGCCGCAGACATCGGCCTGGCCGCGGGCCAGGATCAGTTCGGCTTCCTGGGGCTGGTTGATGCGCCCGGTCACGAACAACGGAATGGCCAGCTGTTGCTTGAAGGTGCCAGCTGCTCGGGCCAGGTAGGCCGGCTCGATGGCCATGGGCGGGACGATGTGCACGGCGCCGCCCAGGGAGGCCGAGGTGCCAGCGACGATGTGCAGGTAGTCGAGCTGGCCTTGCAGGGCAACCGCAGCGGCCAGCGACTCATCCTCGCTCAACCCTTGGCTGTCGCGCTCGTCGGCGCTGATGCGCAGGCCGATGATGAACTGCTCGTCGGTGGCGGCGCGCACGGCGGCCAACACCTCGCGCAGGAACCTCAGGCGCTGTTCCAGCTCGCCGTTGTAGCCGTCGCTGCGCAGGTTCACCCGCGGGTTGAGGAACTGCGCGGGCAGGTAGCCATGGCTGGCCACCACTTCGACGCCATCCAGCCCGGCCTGGTGCAGGCGGCGGGCCGCACTGGCGTAGCCCTGGACAATGTCGTCGATCATCGGCTGGTCCAGTGCGCGTGGCATCACCCGGAAGCGTTCGTTGGGTACTGAAGACGCGGAGTAGGCAACCGCCAGCAGGCCGTCCGCCGATTCCATGATCTCCCGGCCGGGGTGAAACAGTTGCGACAGCACCACGGTGCCGTGTGCATGGCAGGCCTCGGCAAGCTGCCGGTAGCCGTCGATGCAGGCATCGTCGGTGGCCATGAGCACATGCGAGGTGTAGCGGGCGCTGTCATGCACACCCGCAACCTGCAGCACGATCAAGCCGACGCCACCGGCTGCGCGGTCGCGCTGGTAGGCAATCAGCTTGTCGTTGACCAGGTTGTCGGTGGGCAGGCAGGTGTCGTGGCCGGTGGACATGATGCGGTTCTTCAAGCGCTTGCCGCGGATCTGCAAAGCTTCGAACAGGTGAGGGAAGGCGGTTTGCATACAGGCGGCTCCGGTGCGGTGTTGTTCTTGTTTTGTTTATGAAAGTGTAGCGTCAGTAAAAAATCAACTTGTTTTTTTACTATGGCGCGACTAGGTTCTCATCACCCTCAGCGCGAGGGCGTGACCTCACAACAACAAGAAAACGGGCCCTTCGGGCACCGGCAGGAGGAAACTTCGATGCAGGTATTACCACGTGTTCCTGGCCTCTGCGCAACGTTGCTGGCCATTGGCCTGGGCAGTGCGCAAGCCGCGCCGCAGATGGTCGTGGTGGGCTATGGCGGCGCCGGCCAGAAGGCCCAGGACGAGGCAATCTTCAAGCCCTTCAGTGCCCAGGATGGCAGCAAGCTGATCCAGAGCGAATACAACGGCGAGATGGCGCGGATCCAGGTGATGGCCGACACCGGCAACGTCGACTGGGACGTGGTACAGATCGAGGGGCCGGACTTGATGCGCGGCTGTGATGAGGGTGTCTACGAACACCTCGACTGGCAGCGCCTGGGCCACGGCGCCGAGCTGATACCCGACGCGGCGCAGGACTGCGGCTCGGCTGCGCTGGTGTGGAGCGTGGCCATCGCTTACGACCGCAACAAGTTGGCGCAGGCACCGGCCTCGTGGGCCGACTTCTGGGACGTGAACAAGTACCCGGGCAAGCGCGGCTTGCGCAAGCGTGCGGTGTATAACCTGGAGTTCGCCCTGCTTGCCGATGGGGTCAAGGTGGAGGACGTCTACAAGGTGCTGTCGACGCCGGCCGGGGTTGAACGTGCTTTCGCCAAGCTCAGCGAACTCAAACCCTATGTCCAGTGGTGGGACGCCGGTGCCCAACCTGCACAGTGGCTGGCTGCGGGTGATGTGGTAATGACTTCGACCTACAGCGGGCGCATCGCCGTGGCGGCGCAGCAGGGCAGCCCGCTGGCCGTGGTATGGCCTGGAAGCCTGTATGGCATGGACTACTGGGCCATCATCAAAGGCTCGCGGCATGTCGACCAGGCCAAGCGGCTGATTGCCTATGCCAACCAGCCGGATACCCAGGTGCGGTATGTACAGCAGATTCCGTATGGGCCGACCAATACCCAGGCCGCTGCCAAACTTGACCCGGCCTTGGCCAGTTGGGTGCCGACTTCGCCGCAGAACCTGCAAGGGGCGCTGGCGATGAATGTGGAATTCTGGGTCGACCATGGCGAAGAGCTGGAACAACGCTTCAATGCCTGGGCGAGCAAGTAGCTTCAGGGCACTTCGTCTAAACATAGGGAGTACATATGTTCTCCTGTAGTTGAGCCCGTACTGCAGGTCAGTAACAGTCACTGTTGTGCAACCCTGGGGGATAACTGTGCTGGTCCGCTTTTGAGGAATAGCCTTATGCTGTAACGAAATATGTCCAAAAAGCCTGTAGAAGGAAGTCGCAATGCCGCTCAAGGACCTGCTCATCGCCCTGGTGGTGATCGTCGCCTGGGGAGTCAACTTCGTGGTCATCAAGGTAGGCCTCGATGGCTTGCCGCCGATGTTGCTGGGGGCGCTGCGCTTCTTGTTGGTGGCGTTTCCGGCAATCTTGCTGGTCAAGCGGCCGAAACTGCCCTGGCGCTGGTTGATTGCCTACGGCGCGACGATTTCGCTGGGGCAGTTCGCCTTCCTGTTCCAGGCCATGTACAGCGGCATGCCGCCCGGGCTGGCCTCGCTGATCCTGCAGTCGCAGGCGTTCTTCACGCTGGGGTTCGCTGCACTGTTCCTCGGTGAACGGCTGCGCCTGGCCAGTGTGCTGGGGCTGCTGGTAGCGGCCAGCGGCCTGGCGTTGATTGGTAGCGAAGATGGCGGCCATGTACCCCTGCTGGCGCTGGTGCTGACCTTGTGCGGCGGTGCCATGTGGGGCATGGGCAACATCATCACGCGGCGTTTTGGCTCGGTTGACCTGGTGGCGTTGGTGATCTGGGGCGGGTTGATACCGCCACTGCCGTTCCTGGCGTTGTCCTGGTGGCTGGAAGGGCCGGAGCGCATTGCCCATGCCCTGGCCAACATCAGCTGGAGCTCGGTGCTGGCCCTGGTGTACCTGGCCTTTGTCGCCACCATGCTCGGCTACAGCCTGTGGAGCAAGCTGCTGTCGCGCCACCCGGCCGGCAAGGTGGCGCCGTTCTCGCTGCTGGTACCCGTGATTGGCTTGAGTTCGTCGGCGCTGTTGCTAGGCGAACGCCTGACCGCCATCCAGGGCTGGGGTGCCTTGCTGGTGATGGCGGGGTTGCTGGTGAACGTGTTCGGCGCGCGTATCGGGCAAAGGTTGCGGGCAGTCAGCGCGTAAACCGCGCAAATAGGCCGCTCGGCGCTCTGTTAGAATCGGCCTCTTTATCCAGGCCAACGGAGCGCTTTCATGATCATTTCCACCACCAGCCAGCTCGAAGGGCGCCCGATTGCCGAATACCTGGGCGTGGTCAGCTCCGAATCGGTGCAGGGCATCAACTTCGTACGCGATTTCTTTGCGCGTTTTCGCGACTTTTTCGGCGGCCGCTCGCAAACCTTGGAAAGCGCCCTGCGTGAAGCACGCGAGCAGGCCACCGAAGAACTCAAGGCGCGGGCACTCCAGTTGCGCGCCGACGCGGTAGTGGGTGTGGATTTCGAGATCAGCATGCCGTCGGTGCAGGGTGGCATGGTGGTGGTATTTGCCACCGGCACGGCGGTGCGTCTGAAGTAGAGCGATCTGCCACTGGTCGGCTGCATGGCTCTTGTCCGGGCGGTCCGCAAATGACCGGCTAGTCTCTTTTTCACAGGCCGCGTTTTCTGGGCGACTCTTCTGGTTGCCGGCGCGACTGCCACTGGAGGGAGACAGGGCATGAGCGAATCCTTTTTCGAAGACCTGAACGATGCGTTCCCCATCAACAGCCAAGTGCGCTGCGGCCAGGCGGCCTTCCGCCTGGGGTTCGCCCACATGACGCTGGATGATTCCGAACAGCTCCAGCCTGCACACCTGCAGCGCAGTAAAAAAGGCCGCTTCATGCCGCGGGTTCCGCTGAAGAAGTGATCCCGCCCCAGTACATAACCCCGCCCAATGGCGGGGTTTTTATTGCGCTTTGTTGATCCGCCTCATGGCAATGCCGGGTAGCGCTCGCCGGCTGGCTGTGGTTGTGGTTTTCTGTCGTGGCATTCCAGCGACGGAGGATTGAATGCTCATGCGAGTCAGGGAACAGACTTATTGGCAGTGGGCCGACGCCCATTTGCACAGCCGCAGCCACGACGAAGTCCTCAGTGACGGCACCACGCTGGATGTGCAGGTGCGCTTGTCACGTTTGGGGGCGACCCAGCTGTTTCTAGGGTTGTATGCCGGGGATGGGCGGGCATTGCTGGAGGAGTACTACCCTGCGCGGCCAGGGGAGACCATGACCCGCGCCCTGGTGTGGGGTGTCGACCGGGCCCGTGCGATGGCTACCGGGGCCTTGCCATTGCCGCAAACCCGCCGCCAGCGGCGCCAGGCATGAAAAAGCCCGGCCTATGCGGGCCGGGCTTGGTTAAGGGTGAGAACCCTCAGTTGAGCGGTTCGATCACCTTGACTGCCTGCCGCTCACGGGCGGCGGGCCATTCTTGTTGCAGGGTCTGCAAGACGCGGCCAACGAACTCGGTGTCGGCGGCGGCCTTCTTGCCGACGTAGCCCTGGCCACGGCGGTAGACCTTGAAGCGGGCACGCATGCTGGGCAGGTGCTCTTCAAATTCATCTTCGATCGTGTTCGGTGGCAGGCGGTCGAGCCGCACCTCACCGGTTTGGCTGACCCACAGCAAGTGGTCGTCAAGGCTGTCCTTGCGTACGGCGAACAGCTGCGCCAGTTGATCGATAGTCGGATTGTTGTTCAAGTTCATCATAAAGCCCCCATTACCCATTCGTAGGTGATTTTCACAGTTGGCGCTAACACGGTGTAGCGCACTACCAACGCTGCTACAGCAGCATCGCAACAGGGGCTTTCTCACGCTGCCTTTTGGACAGTTCCCTCTCCACGGACGGCCTGCGTTACCGCGCAAGCCGTCTGGAACACCCTTGCCACCGCTCCCGATCAGGGAGACGGCTTCATCATGCACAAGGGCGATGAGTGGCGTCAATCATTTTGTAGTGAATATTTCTACTCACTACATTTCTGTCTTTTTGTTCGACAATCGCTGCTCACACTACAGCCCGGACAGTATCTCGAAGGCTGCACGAACCCGTGCTTCGTTCGGGTAATTTCGATTGGCCAGCAGCACCACTGCCAGCTGTTCACTGGGCACAAAGGCGGCGTATGCACCGAACCCGTTGGTTGCGCCGGTCTTGTTGTACCAGGCTGCCGGCAGCGGCGGCAGGGCCGGTTGCAAGCGCGTGGTTACTTGGGGTTCACGGATCAACCGCGCGCTGTTGCCATCTACCAATGTGCCCAGCGTGACGGGGTAGGGGTAGCGCTCCCAGCCCAGGCCCTGAGTCATGGCGCCGACCTGGAAGTAGCCCTGCTGGGTGATGGCGGTTGCTGTCGCCACTGCCGGTGGCAGGCCCTGTGGCTGCATGTGCAGCCGCACGTACTGCAGCAGGTCGCTGGCGCTGGTCTTGATGCCGTAGGCCTCGTCGGCGTAGGGGCCGGGGGAGACGCGCACCGGTTTGTCGGCGGCGTCGTATCCTTGGGCGTAAAGCCCCTGAGCACTGGCCGGAACGTGCAGGTAGGTGTTTTTCAGGCCCATTTTCGCCAGCAGGCCCTCGGTCATCAGCGTAGAAAACGGTTGATGCTGGGCGCGGGCGGCCAGGTCACCGAACAGGCCAAGGCTGGGGTTTGAATAGCAGCGCCGGGTGCCGGGCTTGGCGCGGGGTTGCCAGTGGCGGAAGAAATCGACGACCTGCTGCGGTGTCTGCACCGCATCGGGGAACTGCAAGGGCAGGCAGTCGGCACTGTAGGCGCCCAGTTCCATCACCGTCGCGTCGCCTATGGGCGCCCCGGCAAGTGCAGGATGATAGCGCTTGGCCGGGGCTTCAAGGTCCAGCTTGCCTTCGGCGCTGGCCAGCGCGACCAGGGTGGCGGTGTAGGTCTTGCTCAGCGAACCGATCTCGAACAGCGTGTCTCGGCTGACGGGCACCTTGTCGGCCTTGCTGGCCACGCCATAGCTGAAATAGTGCGCGTGGTCGCGGGCGTAGATCGCCACGGCCATCCCGCTGATACCTTGCTCCTGCATCAACGGGCGGATGATCTGGTCGACCTTGGCCTGTAATTGGTCGTTGGCCTGGGCGCCGGTGTGGCCCAGAGCCAGTGCGATGACAGCCGCTAGCGCGGCCGGGCGGGAGAGGGGCATGAGCGGGTCCTTGTGCGGAACGTGTCCGTTGAGCGATACCGATGGGGGTTCCGGCGTTAGCGGCGAAAAGCCGTAGACCTTATCGTCTGCCCTTGCACAATGACAAGACGGACACTGTGATGAAGTATTTGCGCATGTTATTCGATAATTTCACCCTGGCTTTGCTCGGGGTGGTTCTGATCGCCACCGTGCTGCCTTGCTCGGGCGATGGTGCGGTGTATTTCGGCTGGCTGACCAACCTGGCCATCGGCCTGCTGTTCTTCCTGCATGGCGCCAAGCTGTCGCGTGAGGCGATCATTGCCGGCGCCGGGCACTGGCGCCTGCACCTGCTGGTGTTCTCTTGCACGTTCGTGATGTTCCCGCTGCTTGGCCTGGCGTTCAAGCCGCTGTTCGTGCCGCTGGTAGGCAACGAGTTGTACCTGGGCGTGCTCTACCTGTGCGCCTTGCCGGCCACG
This sequence comes from Pseudomonas putida S13.1.2, assembly GCF_000498395.2. Taxonomy (NCBI): domain Bacteria; kingdom Pseudomonadati; phylum Pseudomonadota; class Gammaproteobacteria; order Pseudomonadales; family Pseudomonadaceae; genus Pseudomonas; species Pseudomonas putida. Next base: position 2,098,678 of record NZ_CP010979.1, on the reverse strand, counting down.
GTGCAGTCGGCCATCGCCTTCACCTCGCTGGCCCGCGGTAACGTGCCAGCAGCCATTTGCAGCGCGGCGGCGTCCAGCCTGCTGGGCATCTTCCTGACCCCTTTGCTGGTGATGATGTTGCTGGGCGCCAGTGGTGACACCGGTTCGGGTCTGGATGCCGTGCTGAAGATCACCCTGCAACTGCTGGTGCCGTTCGTTGCCGGGCAGATTGCGCGGCGGTGGATCGGCGCCTGGGTCAAGCGCAATGCGCGCTGGCTCAAGGTGGTGGACCAGGGCTCGATCCTGCTGGTGGTGTATACCGCCTTCAGCGAAGCCGTGGTCACTGGGTTGTGGCACACGGTATCGCCGCAGCACCTGGCCGGTTTGTTCGCCGTGTGCGGGATTCTGCTGGCGGTGGTGCTGTTTGGCACCCGTGTGCTTGGCAAGGCATTGGGCTTCGACCTTGAGGACCGCATCACCATCCTGTTTGCCGGCTCCAAGAAAAGCCTGGCGACGGGTGTGCCCATGGCCCAGGTGTTGTTCGTGGGCAGTGGTATTGGCGCGATGATCCTGCCGCTGATGCTGTTCCATCAGATCCAGCTGATGGTCTGCGCGGTGCTGGCGCAGCGTTATGCCAGCCGTGAGCAGGACGCTGAAGAGGCTTCGGCGGCGTCCTGAGCGCATGCGCTCCTGCACAGGGATCGCGTAGTAACTGATATCAGTGGGCCTGCCCCGAAGCGCGTTCGCGCAGCGCCTTGCCGACTTCGGCCTCGATCTTGTAGGCCGGCCCCTCCAGGTCGTCATAGTTGCGCGTATAGCGTCGGGCAAATTCCTCCACGCCCAGCTCCTGGTACTGCTGCACATGCTTGAGCTCGTGGGCCCACAGGGCCACGTTGTCCTCGGCATCGCCGGCCCGGCGGAAGATGATCGTGTCGATCAGCGTCACGGCGTTTACGTCGGGGTTCTGCAGCAGCGCGTTGGCTGCGCTCATCTGCTGTTCGTCACCCACCCGGAAGCGCACCGCATCGAGCACGGCAAAGTCGTACCAGGGTTCGAGTTGCGCACGGATATGCAGCGGGATCGGTTCGACGCCGCTGGCGGTGGCCTCATCCCGGGCCTGGCGTAAAGCAAACGTCAGGCTGGACGAGGCCATGACCTCCACATCCTTGAGAATCTGGCCCGCTTGCCCCGGGTCTATCGGCGCACAAAAACAGCCCATCAGGCATACCTGGTATTGCCCCGGTGGGCACGCTTGTTCGGCAAGCGCGGGCAGCGCCAGGGTCAGGCCCAGCAGCAGGCTAATCCGCTTCATGCAAGGCCTTTTCGACAAACTGGCGGCTTGCGTCCAGCACCTGCGACTGCACGCGCTCAGTGGCCAGCATGCGCCCGACCATCAACGCACCTACGCACTGGCTGATCAGCACCCAGGCCAGTTGATCATCCTCCAGTGTTGCGCTCCAGGCCTGGTGCAATTCGACCAGCCAGTGCTCGGCCTCTTCGCGCACCGGCGCTGCGGCCCGGGCGATTTCCACGCCCAGCGGCGGCAGCGGGCAGCCGCTTTCGGCATTGTGCAGGTGAGCCAGGCTCAGGTACTGCTGCAGGCAGCGGCCCAGGCGTTCGCGGCTGGCGCCCTGAGTGGCCAGGCGGGCCAGCGGGCTGTTGTGCAGCTCCTGGCGTACCACCTCGGTAAACAGGTCGTCCTTGGAAGGGAAGTGGTTGTAAAAGGCGCCGCCGGTCAGGCCGATTGCCTTCATCAGCCCGGCGACGCCAGTGCTGGAAAAGCCCCCACGCTTGGCCAGCGCGCCACTGCTGCTTAGCAAACGTTCGCGGGTCTGCTGCTTGTGTTCGTTGGAATAACGCATTCACTTGCCTCTGCAGGCGGGCTTGACGATGACGGGGATCATAACATAGCGTTCGTTTACTAAACGATCATTCACCAATGGAGGCAGGCATGTCAGAACAACAAAAAGTAGTGCTGGTGATCGGTGCGGGCGACGCCACCGGCGGCGAGATTGCCAAGCGCTTTGCCCGGGAGGGCTACATTGCCTGCGTGACGCGGCGGCAGGCAGAAAAGCTGCAACCGCTGCTAGAGGAAATACGCGCCGCTGGCGGCCAGGCCCATGGTTTTGGCTCCGATGCGCGCAAGGAGGAGGAGGTGGCAGCGCTGGTCGAGACTATCGAGCGCGATATCGGCCCTATTGAGGCGTTTGTTTTCAATATCGGCGCCAATGTGCCCTGCAGCATCCTTGAGGAAACCCCGCGCAAGTACTTCAAGATCTGGGAAATGGCCTGCTTCGCCGGCTTTCTTAGCGCTCAGGCGGTTGCCCGGCGCATGGTCCAGCGTGAGCGCGGCACGATCCTGTTCACCGGCGCCACCGCTGGCACCCGGGGTGCGGCAGGTTTCGCGGCTTTCGCCGGGGCCAAGCACGGCTTACGCGCCCTGGCCCAGAGCATGGCGCGAGAGTTGGGGCCACGGAATATCCATGTCGCGCATGTGGTGGTGGACGGGGCCATCGATACTGCCTTCATCCGCGACAGCTTCCCCGAGCGCTATGCCCTCAAGGACCAGGATGGCATCCTGGCCCCGGCGCACATTGCCGACAGCTACTGGTTCCTGCACGCCCAGCCGCGAGACGCCTGGACGTTCGAGCTGGACCTGCGTCCCTGGATGGAACGCTGGTAAGCCCCTGTCACCAAGCAAAGGACCGTAACCATGCACAAGACTGTCGATTTCTATTTTGACCTGGGCAGCCCGGCCAGCTACCTGGCCTGGACTCAACTCCCGGGCCTGTGTGCCCGCCAGGGTGCCACGCTGCATATGCGGCCCATGCTGCTGGGCGGGGTGTTCCAGGCTACCGGCAATGCTTCGCCGGCCATGGTCCCGGCCAAGGGGCGCTACATGTTCACGGACCTGGCACGCTTTGCCGCGCGCTATGGGGTGCCATTCGGGCTGCCACCGGGGTTTCCGGTCAATACCTTGACCTTGATGCGCGGGGTAATGGGTACCCAGTTGCGCTCGCCGGAGCGGTTGGAGGCGTTGCTGAAGGTGCTGTTCAATGGGCTGTGGGTGCAGCGCCGCAACCTGAGCGACAGCGCCATTCTGGACGAAACACTGAGCCAGGCAGGGTTCGACCCGCAGGCGTTTCACGCGCTGGCGGCTGACCCTGAAGTGAAAGCAGCGCTCAAGCAGGCCACCGAGGTGGCCGTCGAACGCGGGGTATTTGGCGCGCCGACCTGCTTTGTCGGTGAGGCAATGTTCTTTGGGCAGGACCGCCTGGACTTTGTCGAGGAGGCGTTAAGTCAGGGGGCCAGCAGCTTCTCGAGCTGAGTGCGTTCCCACAGGCTGAGCAGGTCGACCGGGTTGGTGCCGTAGCGTTGCCAGTCCTCGGTCCCGGCCTGCTGGCCGTCAGGGGATTGGCAACTGATGCAATGCGCCATGCCTTCGGCATCGAGGGCCAGCGTCAAATGCCAGCCCTGGATGTCGACATCGACCAAGCCGCCTTCGCGCCGTGCACTCACCTTAAGGTGATATACGCCAAGGGCCGCGTTGCGCAGGCTCTGATAGATGGCCCGGGTGTTCAGCGAAGCGCTGCGCGTCAAGATCAGAAATTCGCCGGCGTATTGGCGCTGATGATCTCGGCCTCGTCCTGGCCGATGTTCTTGAAGCTGTGTGGCAGGGTAGTGGGGATGTAGTAGCCGTCGCCCGAGTTGAGCACGCTAACCTGGCCATCGACCCACAGCTCCACGGTGCCGCGGGTGACCAGGCCACACTCTTCGCCCTCGGCATGCACGATCGGCTCGCCGGAATCCGCCCCCGGTGCGTACAGTTCGCGCAGCATGCGCATCTGGCGGCCCTCGACACTGGCACCGACCAGCAGCATGCGCAGGCCGTTACGGCCCAGATCTGGCTGCTCGCCGCCGCGGAACACAAAGCGTTCTTCACGCACCGGCTCGTCGAAGCTGAAGAACTCCGCCAGGCTCATGGGAATGCCTTCGAGCAGTTTTTTCAGGGAGCTGACCGAAGGGCTGACGCGATTCTGCTCGATCTGCGAGATCGTCGAATTGGTCAGCCCGCTGCGGCGGGCCAGTTCCCGTTGGGAGAGGTTGTTGCGTTCACGCACCAGTTTGAGTCGCGTCCCCGTGTCCATAGCCGCCTTGTAATCAGAGGTGTAAAAAATAATGAGCGACGCGCATTAAAACACACTCTGCACGCTTGCGCGCTGTGCTTCTCAGGCACGCTGGTCGCGCGGCATCGGCCATAGCCCGACCAGCAGCAACAGCGCGGCCACGGCCAGGAATGGCAGGCGCGGATCGAGGGCATACACCAGGGTGCCAGCCAGTGGGCCGATCACCGCCCCCATGCCCTGGGCCGCACCAATGGAACCGGCTGTGGCACCTTGTTCGGAGGCGTGCATGGCATTGGCCGCCAGCGCTGAAAACGACGGGAACACAAAGCCCATGCCCGCTGCCGCGACGAAGTAGCAGCCCCACAGCCAAGGTGCGCTGGTCGCGAGCGAGCCGCAGGCAAAGCCCAGGGCCGAAACCGTGGCCCCTACCCGGATCATTTTCAGTGGCGGCCATTCCAGCTTGCGCAGCAGCACCTGTGACAGCATCAGTGCCACGCCCACCGTGGTCAGCGCGATGCCGGCCGCCTGGGCAGCTTCAGCAGGGCCCAGGTGCAGGCGGTCAAGGGCGAAGAAGCCGACAATGATCTGCGACACGGTTACGCTGAGCATGGCGCTGAACGCTACCAGCAAGGGCCGGCGCAGGCGTGGGTCGTTCAAGCGCACCGGGCTCGGGGCATAGTTGTGGGGCAGCGCCTGCGGCTTGAGGGTGAACAACAGCACGAGAAAGGCACTGGCGGGCAGCAGCGACATGATATGGAAAGGCAGGCTCAGGCTATGCCGAGCCAGTAGCGCCGCCAGCGCCGGCCCCACCACCAGGCCGACCGCGTTGGCCGCCCCCAGCGAGGCCATGGCCCGAGCACGACGCTGCGGCTCGACATGGTCGGCGATCAGCGCATTGCAGCCTACCGGGATAGCCGCATAGAAGGCGCCGATGCAGCCGCGTGCGACCATCAGGCCGATGAACGCTGCGGTCGCGCCCGGCAGCCAGCGCAGCGCGCCCTCGACAAACAGGCATAACAGCCAGTAAGCCAGGGTGAAGCCGGCGGTCCCCAGCAACAGGATACGTCGCCGGCCCAGGCGATCTGCCGCACGGCCCCAGGGCCGGGCCAGGAGCACCCAGACCACGCCGGCCACCGTCACGGCAGCGCCGGCCTGCCAGGTGGCCATGCCGAGTTGGCGGGCAATCGGGCCGATCAGGGCGACGAAGGCCATCATCGACATGGTACAGGCCATGTTGGCCAGCAGCAGCGGACGCAAGTCCAGGGTGCTGGCAGGTTTAAGGGTTGCAGGATCCTTTGCGACGTTCATAGGGCAGTCCAGGGCAATAAGGCAAAAAGAATGCCGATCTTATTAAGAATCATTATTGATTGTCGAATGCCCCGGGCTGCTGCAGGTCATTCGCTGCGGCGCAGGGGGCCAGGCCGCATGCTACGCAACACGCCGTCGCGGCGCACCCACGCGTGCATCAAGGCTGCACCCACATGCACCAGCACCGTGGCGAACAGCAGGTAGCCGGCCCAGCTGTGCGCCATGCGCAGCACGGCATACAGTTGCAGGTTGTGCGGGGCGATGGCGGGCAAGCCCAGCGGGCGAGGGTAGTCACCAGCCGACAGCATGGCCCAGCCCAGTAGCGGCATGGCCAGCATCAGGCCATAGAGCAGCAAGTGCGAGGCGCCGGCGGCCCAGCGCTGCAGGGTTGGCAGGTCTTGCGGCAAGGGTGGGTGAGGCACGGCCAGGCGCACGCCGATACGCAGCACTACCAGCACCAGCAGTGCCAGGCCTGTGGCCTTGTGCAACCCGATCAGTACAGGGTGGCGTAGTGACAGGTCTGCAACCATGCTCACACCAATGAACAGCATGGCCAGGATCAGCACGGCCATCAGCCAGTGCAGCAGGCGGGCGAAAGGGTGGAAGGCTTCGGGTTTCATGGGCGGGCTCCGATGCTGAGCGATTCACGGCTGCGGCGGTTGAACGATTCCGAGTAGGCAGCCGAACGGGCGGCGAGGATCGGGTCGGCAGATGCCTCTATGCCACGGGGCAGGATCAACGGGTCGAAGTTGAGGTCGCGGCATGCTCCCTGCTCAGGGGCGTCGACCTGTTCCAGCACCAGGGTGCCGGCGTCTACGCTGCGCCGCTCGGCAGGCCAGGGCCGGGCAGGGTCGTCCACCGCATCGTCGGGTTCGGCCAGCACCAGGCGAAGCGTCCAGCGCAGCGGGCCTTGGGCCAGGCGTTGCTGCAGGTCGTGCTGCAGGAACTGTTTGTCATCGATCTGGGTAGGCAGCGCGGCAAACGCGGTTTGCGGCTCAAGCTGCCAGCGCACCGGGTGGCGCACGCCGCCTGCGTCGATCAGGTGAAAGGCGTTGATGCTGTGGTACTGGGTGCTGGCGAAGCTGTTGCTGGGCTTATAGCCCGCCGCCCATTGGCGAAACGCCGCGCTCTCCGGGTGGGCTGCGAAAAACGCCTGCAGGCTGGCAGGGTTCGGTTTGCCGGTGGCCGGGTCTGGCGTGTTCGCCAGCACTTGCTCGTAGAACCCTTGCGGTGTGCTGATTGCCAGCACTGGCGGGTTGTTCATGCCGGTGCGCCAGACCTGCCCATCGTCGGTGCTCAGCTGAATGGCCAGGCTGCGCACGGGTATGCCGGTGTCCGGTGCAAACGGGTTGGCACCGCCAATGGCGAAACGGCCGATCACCGGTACGTGCGCCTGGCTGAATACGCGCGCAGTAGAGAGGTTGGCGGCCTGCCCGCTGGCCTGGAAGTAGCCGCTGACACACAGGCCTTTTGCGTGGTTCTTGCGATAGCCTGGGTAGTGCCCTGCCTGTGCCTCGAAGGTGTCAATGATGCGCTGTGGCGTCAGCCGGGTTTCGCCGAGCCAGCCGGCGGTATAGGCAAAGCCGGCGCCTGCGGCCAGCATCACGGCGCCGATGGCAGCCAGGCGCCAGGCTTTCGCTGGCCCGTGCAAAGGTGAGTTCATGGTCATCGTCCGGTTTGGTAAATGTGCAAGTACGACGGGGCAGGCAAAAACTTATTCCATCGACGGGAATAGAATTTCCTGGCAGGCGTCTGCCTTTACAATGACGACTTCAAAGGCCGGGACTTTGCCATGCATGATCTGGACGACCACCAGTGGCGCGAGCTGCTGGCCCGCCTGCGCCGCTTTGCCGTGTGGCTGACCCGCGAGCCGGGCAGCGCCGATGACCTGGTGCAGGCCACGGTCGAGCGGGCCCTGAGCCGACGCGACCAGCAACGCGACGCCGAGGCGCTGCGGGCCTGGCTGTTTACCATCCTCTATCGGCTTTTTCTTGATGGTAAGCGCCGCGACCGCCTGCATGCCCGCTGGCTGTCTTGGTTTGGGCGTGCCGAGTACGAGGAGGAGCCGCTCGGGGGCAACCTTGAGGCCAGTGTTCTGGCCCAAGCCGACTTGCAGGCGTTTGCCCGGCTGACGGCCGAACAGCGCGCCTTGCTACTGCTTATCAGCATTGAAGGCTTGAGTTACAAGGAAGCCGCCCAGGCCTTGGGCATCCCCATCGGCACTGTGATGTCGCGCCTGTCGCGCGCCCGCAGTGCCTTGCGCGAACTGACCGAGGGCAACCCCCAGCCCCCGGCCTTGCGGAGACTGAAATGACCCGTCTGATCCCCAGCGAAGACGAATTGCACGCTTACGTTGATGAGCGCCTGACGCCTGTGCGCCGGGCCGAGGTGCAGGCCTGGCTGGCGGCCAACCCGCAGGCTGCGGCGCGCGTGGAGGGCTGGCGCGCCGATGCCCGCCGGTTGCGCACCGCGCTGGCCGGGTTTGGCGAACTGCCCGGGGCGACGCAGCTGGACCTTGGGCAGTTGCGTCGGCAATTGCGCCAGCGTCGGCAGCGGCGCTGGGCAGCAGCGGCGGTGGTGATGCTGGCATTGGGCGTGGGAGGGCTGGGCGGTTGGCAGGTGCGCGATGCGTCCCTGGCACGCGCCGAGCTGCCCATGGCCGACGCCGTCCAGGCGCACCGTTTGTTTGCCGGCAGCGAGGCGCTGGATGTCCAGGCCAGTGATGCGGGGCAGTTGCGCGACTGGTTGGGGCGGCATTTCAGCCGCGTGGGGCAATTGCCGGACCTGGCAGGCTATGGCTTCAAACCGGTGGGGGCGCGCTTGCTTAGCAACGAGCAGGGGCCGGCGGCGCTGCTGGTGTTTGAAGATGGCAAGGGCCAGCGCATCAGCCTGTTCCTGCGCTCACCGGGCGAGCTTTATCGGCGCATGCCAGACGGGCAGAGGGTCGATGGCCAGCTGGAAGCGCGGTACTGGTCGCATGGGGCTTACAACTTTGCCTTGGTCAGCGCGGCAGACGATGTGCGTGGGGCCGGGGTGGGGGAGGCGTTGCGGTTGGGGTTGTGAGTGCTCGCCATAACAATTTCAGCGCCTGTGCGATCGAGCGCCGCCCGCGCGGCGCTTCGCGGGGCAAGCCCGCTCCCACATTTGTTGCAACGTACCGAACCTGTCAGGCCATGGTTGTCAGCCTTGTTGGCTTGACGCAATTTCTTGGCTGGCGCTGCCGCCCCCACCCATCTCAAGACATGCACCAAGGCTGACCACGCCGCTTCCATAGGCATGGCCACGTTGCAACAAATGTGGGAGCGGGCTTGCCCCGCGAAGCGCCGCGCGGGCGGCGCTCGATGTCAGCAGCCCCACACCTCTTGAGCCAGGCCCACCGCGATGCGCCGCGCGGGCGGCGCTCGGTCTATCCGGCACTGCAAATCCCAAGGCGTGCACCTTGGCCCCCCGGCGATCAGCTCAACTCCAGCCAGATCGGCGCATGGTCCGACGGCTTTTCCATGCCACGCAACTCATAGTCCACGCCCGCAGCCTTGATCCGCGGCACCAGGTGCTGCGAGGCCATGATCAGGTCGATGCGCAGGCCACGCTTGGGATCGTCCTCGAAACCACGGCTGCGGTAGTCGAACCAGCTGAAACGGTCGTTCACGTCCGGATGCAGGTGGCGGAAGCTGTCAACCAGGCCCCAGCCTTTCAAGCGCTCCATCCACTCACGCTCTTCTGGCAGGAAGCTGCACTTGCCGGTCTTCAACCAGCGCTTGGCGTTGTCCGGGCCGATACCGATGTCGCAGTCCTGCGGCGAGATGTTCATGTCGCCCATGACCAGCAGTGGCTGGTCGTTGCGGAACTGGCCTTCCAGCAGTGCCTGCAGGTCGCTGTAGAAACGCTGCTTGGCCGGGAACTTGGTGGGGTGGTCGCGGCTTTCGCCCTGGGGGAAATAGCCGTTCATGATGGTGATCGGGTTGCCATCGGCATCGGCGAAGGTGCCCCAGATGAAGCGGCGCTGGGCCTCTTCTTCATCGGTGGCAAAGCCTTTGTGCAGGCTCAACGGGGCCTGGCGCGACAGCAGCGCTACGCCGTAGTGGCCTTTCTGGCCGTGGTAGTGCACGTGGTAACCCAGCGCTTGCACGTCGGCCAGCGGGAACTGATCGTCGCTGACCTTGGTTTCCTGCAGGCCGATCACGTCTGGCTGGTGCTTTTCGATCAGCGCTGCCAGCTGGTGCGGGCGGGCTCGCAGGCCGTTGATGTTGAAACAGACGATCTTCATGGAAAGACGATCCCGGTAAAAGGCGGGATGCTAGCCGACATCGCCCCACATCACCAGCGTGGCGGCTTCGGGAGCCTGCTGCTAACGTGCTGTAGGGGGTGAACGAAGCGCGGTGGTGCACCTCCAAGGCAATGTACGCCCATTCCAGGAGGTCTGCCCGCAATGCCCGAAACCACTGCCGCTCCGGCTCAAGTCTGCCTGCTCGATGACGGCTACAGCCGCGAGGCGCGTTCGCTGCTGTACAACGCCTACCGCCACGAACCTACCTTTGCCTATATCTTCGAAGCCCAGCGCCCGGGGTATGAGCAACGCTTGCGGGTAATGGTGCGCGAATGGGTACGCCAGCATTTCTACCTGCAATTACCTGCCATCGGCTTGCTGGTGGACGACCGCCTGATTGCCCTGGCCCTGATCGTGCCGCCGCTGCGCCGCTTGGGCGTGGCCGACAGCTGGGCCTGGCGCCTGCGCATGATCCTGGGCACCGGCCTGCGCTGCACGCGGCGCTACATGGACTACCAGGCCGCCCTGGCCACCTGCCTGCCAACCGATCAGGTGCATGTGTTGCCATTGCTGGGGGTACACCCGCAATTTCAGGGCAAGCACTACGGTGAGCAACTGTTACAGGCCGTGCACGACTGGTGCGCGGACGACCCCGGCACACACGGCGTGGTGCTGGACACCGGCAACGAGCACTACCTGGCCTTCTACCAGCGCCAGGGCTATGAAGAGATTGGTGAGGTCGCCGTAGGACCGATCCGGGAACGCGTGTTCTTCCATCCAAATCCAGTCTCTTCAACTTCCACTTTTGCCTGAACATCCCGCCAGGCGGCTCCCTTGAGCGCCTGGCTCTGGTAGCATTCGCCGCATGACGTATTCAGGAAGATTCACCTGGGGCCTGGTTTTCTGGGCCGCCAGTTTCGCCGCATGGGGCCAGAGCGAGTTGCTGGTGAAGGTAAAACCAGCCAACAAGGCGCTCAAGGCCAATGTCGAAGGCTATATAGGCACCCTTGGTGACCGCGATGAAGAAGCATTGTTACGCTTCAGTCGCGGGGCAGAGGAGCAGGCGCGCAAAGCCGCGCAGGCACTTGGCTACTACCAGGCGCAGATCGATACCGAGGTCAAGCCTCCCAGCGATGCAGACCATTCCCCGCAACTGATCATCAACATCAACCCAGGTGAGGCGATTCGCCTGCGCAACGTGACCGTGCGCATCGAAGGCCCGGCCAGCGAAATGAAGGCCTTTCGCGTGCCCGACAGCAAGGCGCTGCGCGCAGGCGAGCAACTCAACCACGGCAATTACGAGGATGCCAAGAGGCTGATCCAGAACCAGGCGTCGCGCTACGGCTTTTTCAGTGGCCGCTTCAGCCGTCAGCGCCTGGCGGTCGACCCGCAGGCCGGTGTGGCCGATATCGAACTGGTCTACCAGAGTGGCCCGCGCTATCGCCTGGGCGCCGTCACTTTCGGCGGTGACACGCCGCTGGACGACGACCTGCTGCAGCGCATGGTTTCGTTCAAGCCGGGCACCCCCTACGATTCGGAACTGATCGCCGAACTGAACAATGACCTGCAATCGAGCGGCTATTTCGAAGGCGTGCGGGTGGATGCTGCGCCCACCGCCGCCGTGGGTGAAGAAATCCCGGTGGATGTCCGCCTGGAAACCCGCAAGCCACGCACCATGGGGTTGGGCCTTGGCTTCTCGACCGACGTCGGGCCGCGTGGCAAGGCCAACTGGACCCGCCATTGGGTCAACCCGCAGGGCCACAGTTACGGTTGGGAAACCGAGCTGTCCGCACCCAGGCAGAACGTTGGCCTGTGGTACGACATCCCCCTGGACCCGCCACTGACCGACAAGCTGCGCTTCGCCGGCGGTTACCAGAACGAGGAACTAGCCGGTACCGATACCCTCAGCAAACTGCTGACAGTCGGCCCCGAGTGGCACAGCAAGCTGCCCAGCGGCTGGCAGCGGGTCATTTCGCTCAAGTACCAGCGCGAAGAGTATCGCCTGGGTGACGATTCCGGTTTGAGCAACCTGTTGATGCCTGGCGTGAGCTATTCCTTCCTGCGCAGCGACAACCGCATCGACCCGCACAACGGCTACCGCCTGCAGTTCGATGCACAGGTGGCCAAGGAAGGGCTGGTTTCCGACACCAACCTGTTGCACGGCAACGTACTGCTCAAAGGCTTGACCACCCTTGGCCACAACCACCGCCTTCTCGGTCGCGTCCAGTTCGGTGGCAGCGCGACCAATGGCTTCAAGAACAACATTCCGCCGTCGCTGCGCTTTTTCGCCGGTGGCGACCAGAGCGTGCGTGGCTACGACTACCAGACCCTGTCGCCCAAGAACAGCGATGGCGACCGTATCGGCGGGCGCTACCTGGTGGCTGGCAGTGTCGAGTATCAGTATTCGCTGACCGAAAAGTGGCGGATCGCGACGTTTGTCGACCAGGGCAACTCGTTCAACAACCTTGAGCTGCCCAGCCTCAAGACCGGTGTCGGTTTTGGTGTGCGCTGGGTATCGCCGGTCGGGCCGTTGCGCCTGGACCTGGCCAAGGCGCTGGATGACGAAGGGGGCATTCGCCTGCACTTTTCCATGGGGCCTGAGCTGTGAAACGCGTGATCAAGTACATTCTGCTGGGCCTGTTCGGGGTCGTTGCGAGCCTGGGCCTGGCACTGGGCCTGTTGCTGGGTACCGAGGCTGGCAGCCGCTGGGCGCTGGGCAAGGTGCCCGGGCTTGAGGTGGCCGACTTCCAGGGCCGCTTGGCGGGCAGCTGGCAGGCCAGCATGCTGCGTTGGGCCGATGGTGGCAGTACGGTAGAGGTGCAGGCGCCGCTACTGGCCTGGTCGCCTGCCTGCCTGATGCGCGCCACCCTTTGCATTGACCAGTTGCAGGCCCAACGCATCGACATGGCCTTTGCGCCAAGTGCCGAGCCAGCCGAGAGCGGCCCGCTGCAGTTGCCATCGCTGCGCTTGCCGCTGGCCATCGAGCTGGGTGAGGTCAAGGTCGGCCAGCTGCGGCTGGATGGCAGCGACCTGCTCGGTGACCTGCAACTGGCGGCGCACTGGACCGGCAACGGGATGCGCATCGACAGCCTGCACCTGCAGCGCGATGACCTGCAATTGAACTTGCAGGGCGACCTGCAGCCCGAAGGTGACTGGCCATTGCAACTTCAGGCGCAGCTGCAATTGCCCGCCATAGACGGCAAACCCTGGCAGCTGGCGCTGACCGCAACCGGCGAGTTGCAAAAGACCCTGAAGCTTGCCGGCACCAGCAGCGGTTACCTCGACGCTACGCTGAGCGGGCAGTTGCAGGCGTTGGCCGAGCACCTGCCGGCGACCCTGCAGATTCGTTCAGAGGCGTTCAAACCGGCGGGCTCGCTGCCCGATACCTTGCAGTTGAATCAGCTCAAGCTTGATGCCAAGGGCGATTTGCTCAAGGGTTATCAACTGTCGGGAACGGCCAGCCTGCCGGCTGAACAGTCGCCAATCGCGTTGGCGCTGTCCGGGTTGGTCGACAGCAAAGGCGCCAGGCTCGATGCCCTTGACCTGACCGCCAGCGACACCCAGCGCGTGAAACTGCAGGCCACGGCCGACTGGCAGCAAGGCCTGACCGCCGACGCGCAACTGGACTGGCAGGACTTCCCGTGGTTGCGCCTGTACCCGCTGGAGGCGCCGCCCGAGGTCACCCTCAAGCGCTTCAACACCCAGGTGCATTATCGCGATGGCAATTACCAGGGCACCTTCAACGGCGACCTGGATGGCCCGGCAGGGGCGTTCAGCCTGGCCAGCCCGTTCGAAGGTGACCTGACCCAGGTGAAACTGCCGCAACTGGCGCTGACCGCCGGGCAAGGCAAGGCCGCCGGCAGTGTGGCCGTGCGTTTTGCCGACACCTTGGCCTGGGATGTCGACTTGCAGCTTTCGGCGCTCGACCCGGCCTATTGGCTGGCGGAGCTGCCGGGCACCTTGGCAGGGCCGCTGCGCAGCAAAGGCGAGATGAAGGGCGAGGTGCTCACCCTTGATGCCCAGCTTGATCTGAAAGGCCGCCTGCGCGGCCAGCCGGCAGTGTTCAAGGCCGAGGCCCAGGGGGCGGGGCAGAACTGGACACTCGGCGCCCTGGCGATCCAGCTGGGTGACAACCGTATCAACGGCAGTGGCAGCTTGCAGCAGCGCCTGGCCGGGCGAATCGACCTTGACCTACCGCGCCTGGGCCAGCTGTGGCCAAGACTGCAAGGCCAGGTCAAGGGCCGGCTGGATGTTGCCGGCACCTTGCAGGCTCCGCAAGGCACGCTGACCTTGCAGGGCCAGCGCTTGGCCCAGGCCGAAAACCGGCTGCAACAGCTGGACCTGGATGCCCGCCTGGACAACGCCCAGCGCGGCGTGATCGAGCTGAAGGCAACGGGTATTCACCTGGGCGACACGGCATTGGGCACGCTGCAGGCCAACGGCAAAGGCGACATTCGCCAGCAAGCCTTGACCCTGGCGCTGGATGGCCCGCAACTCAAGCTTGACCTCGGCCTGGATGGCCAGTTGAGCAAGGGTGACTGGCGTGGCCGCCTGGCCAGCGGGCGTATCCAGGCCGGTGGCCAGGACTGGCAGTTGCAAGCGCCGGCGCGGCTGCAGCGTTTGGCCAGCGGCCAGCTGGATTTCGGTGCCCATTGCTGGCGCTCCGGCCAGGCCAGCCTGTGTGGTGACGACCAGCGCCTGGCACCCGAACCGCGCCTGCGTTACCACCTCAAACAGTTCCCGCTTGACAGCCTTGCCCAGTGGTTGCCGAAGGACTTCGCCTGGCAGGGCTTGCTCAATGCTGAAATCAACCTGGACATCCCGGCCAGCGGCCCCAAAGGCAATATTGTCATTGATGCCAGTGGCGGCACGCTGCGCGTGCGCGACAAAGGCCGTTGGGTCGATTTCCCTTACCAGGCGCTGCGTGTCGACAGCACGTTGGCGCCTCGGCGTATCGATACCCGCCTGGCCTTCCGTGGTGAGCGCCTGGGCGAGCTGAGCGTCAACACGCGTCTCGACCCGCTGGGCAAGAACAAACCCCTGTCGGGCGATTTCCGCTTGGCCGGGCTGGACCTGGCGGTGGCCCGTCCGTTCGTGCCGATGGTCGAACGCCTTACCGGGCAGCTCAACGGCAGTGGCCGGCTTTCAGGCACCTTGTTGGCACCACAGGTTAATGGCAGCCTGATGCTCAGCGGTGGTGAAGTCAGTGGCGCCGAATTGCCGGCCAGTCTTGAGGACTTGTCATTGCAGGCGCTGATCGCTGGCGAACAGGTGCAACTCGATGGCAGCTGGCGCAGCGGCGATGCAGGGCGCGGCCAGTTGAGTGGCAACCTCACATGGGGTCAGGCGCTGGGCATGGACCTGCGCCTGCAAGGCCAGCAGCTGCCGGTCACGGTCGAGCCCTATGCAACGCTGGAGGTAGCCCCGGACCTGGCCTTGCGCCTGGTCGACGACAAGCTGGCGGTTACCGGCAAGGTGCTTGTACCCAAAGGCAAGATCACCGTGCGCGAACTGCCGCCGTCGACCGTGAAGGTATCGGATGACACCGTGATCGTCGGTCACCAGACCGAAGAGGGCAAGCCGCCCATGGCGATGGCCATGGACATCGATGTTGAAGTGGGCCAGGACAAGTTGTCGTTCAGTGGCTTTGGCCTTACCGCCAACCTGCTCGGTCACGTGCATATCGGCGACAACCTCGATACCCGTGGCGAGTTGAGCCTGGCCGACGGCCGCTACCGTGCCTACGGCCAGCGCCTCACCATCCGCCGCGCGCGCTTGCTGTTTGCCGGCCCGATCGACCAGCCCTACCTGGACATCGAAGCCATCCGCACAGTCGATGACGTGATTGCCGGTATCCGCCTGAGCGGCAGTGCCGAGCAACCCACAACCAAGGTGTTTTCGGAGCCGGCCATGAGCCAGGAGCAGGCGCTGTCGTACCTTGTGCTGGGGCGGCCTCTGGGCAACTCTGGTGAGGACAACAACATGCTTGCCGAAGCAGCGTTGGGCCTGGGGCTGGCTGGCAGCGCCGGTATTACCGGCAGCCTGGCCTCGAGCCTGGGGATCGACGACTTCCAGCTGGACACCGAAGGCTCGGGCAACACCACCAGCGTGGTCGCCAGCGGCAACATCACCGAGAAGCTGAGCCTGCGTTACGGCGTGGGTGTGTTCGAGCCTGCCAACACCATCGCGTTGCGTTACAAGCTGAGCAAGAAGGTGTACCTGGAAGCCGCCAGTGGGCTGGCCAGCTCACTGGACATCTTCTACAAGCGCGATTTCTGAAGCGGTGCCGGGGCGGCCGTCAACGGACGGTCGCCGCCTCGATGAATTCATTGGTCTCGGGCGAGGGCTGCGGATCAAGGGCGCGTACCGGGACGATCAGGTTGGTGTATTCGTCTATCAGCCGGTTCAGGGCTTCCGGTGGCTCGCTGGCCTGGAACTGCATGCGGATCTGCACTTCGTCAGGGTCACGGCTTTCGCCCTGACGGCCTTGGCCACCGATGGTGACCTTGAAGCTCGCAGTCTTGCTCTCGCTCGCTGTCCGCAGAGCCTGTTGCGCTTCGGTCCCTTTGACCCGTACCGACAGGTCGACCTGCATGCGCTCCAGGGCCAGGCCCTTGGGCGACACCAGTGCAAACAGGGGGACGCGCATGATGTGCTTCCCATCCATGGCCACCTCGACCATCTTGGCTTTCATGGGGGCGCCCAGGGCGTCGCTGTCGCACTCGAAGAACTGGTCGAACAGGTTGATGTACTGTTGTGCAATCAGGCTGTTGGTGGCGCTGGCGGCTTCTTGCAGGCCGCGGGTGATCTCACGCAGGTCGATGGAGGTCATCGGGGCAGGGGGGGTGTTCAAGGGCTCGCCTCCTCAGGCCAGGTGGTGCCCCCTGATGCTGGCCAGGGGGCTGTTTTACGGCGCAGGGGGCGTTTCAAGGGGCAGGTGTGCCGGCATTGGCAGCAGGGTCTTTTAAGGTGTCGGCCTGGGAGATTTCGTCCGGGCTTTCCAGGGTGGCGGTCTTGGTCACGGTCGGTTTGGTCGCCGCATCGGTCAGGAACTCGATCACCCTCATCATGGCTTCAGGTGGCTCCTGGCGCTTCATCGTCGTATTGAAGGCGTAGCGGGCGCGGGTATCGGTCTTGCGTGTCTGGGCGGATTTGTGGCTGACGCTGCCCTTCACGTTCAGTTTGAATGGGCCCCAGCCCAGTGAGCCGGTCACCTCTGCACCCATTTCCGTGCTAGAGGTGTCTTCCGACATCTGATTGATGATCAGCTCGAATTCGACATTGCCTTCATCGATGGAGATGTTCGGGTGTGTGATGGCCGCCAGCAGCGGCACCTTCATGGTCTTGCTGACCACACCCTTGTATTCACCCTGTTCGTCGACGATGGTCTCGTCGTAGTCGAACTGGATGGCCACGGCCTTGCCGTCCTGCACACACACCTGCATCAGGAAGTCGGCGTACGACTTGCTGGCGGTAACCTGTGCCTGGACCATGGCCTGCAGGGGGCCTGCGATCATGCGATCCATGGGCAAGGCGTTGATCACGGACCCGATGAGGCTGTTGTCTATCGACATGTCTGTTTGCTCTTTGTGTTGAGGGGAAAGGTGGCCACCCTTGGCGGCCTAGGTACTGGCCGTCAGCGAGCGCAAGTTTCCTGGCGACGGATGTTGCCGATCTGGCGCAGGCTCAGGCCGTACTTGTTGGCCAGCAGGCTGCGTGAAAGGCCATTGGCGCTTTCCTTCTGGATCTGCTGGTTGCGCAGCTGGCGCAGGAAGTGGTCAGCCTTGGGGATCTCCAGGGCTACTCCGGCAAAGCGCTTGATCAGTGCGTCGAGCGCGTCGGCCGGCAGCACGTCGGCCAGCTTGGTCCGCTCGCGGTACTTGGGGATGTACTTGGGCCTGCCGCCGTAGGCGCAGGTCAACTGGTAGGCGTTGTCGATGCCGATACAGTCGACCAGGGCCTGCAGCGAGTGGGGCAGTTGGCTGATATCGATGAGGCTCAAGTCTGGTAATTCCATATGGCGCTCCTTCGGGATGGGGAATGTGCGACCCGATCACCAGCGGCGTTATGTCGACGGTGTGAGCAAATTCTGTGTGACAGCCCCGGCGCGTCGCTAGGCGACATATGGGTTGCAGTTTGTAGCCTCGGTGAACAGGGGTTGCAGGCAGCGATGTCCTGCGTTGTAGGACATGTCTTCACGATGTGGCTGTGGCTGTTGATTTCCCATCAGGGCGCTCCGCTCGTCCAGTGATGGGGCGGGGTACCCTCAGTTACAGGGGTAGCTGCTCAGCAGGCTGGCGCTGCGCAGGTAGGCCTGAGGGGCGTCGAGCATGCCTTGTGGCAGCGTCCGCCAGTCGACCAGCAGGCACAAGGCATGCAATGGCTGCCCGCCGCGCTGCCCGATCACCGTGCCGGAAAAGCTGCGACGGTACAGCGCCTGGGTCTGGTGCAGCGCCTGCACATGATCGGCTTGGGCCAAGGTCTGCCGGGCCAGTTCGGGCAACTGGGCCATGGGAGCACTGAAATACACCGGCGCACCGTGTGCCTGCAGGTAGCCGGCCTGACGCACGCGTTGCCACAGTTGTTGCCACTGGCTGGCGCCGGCATGGCGCTCCAGGTCACGGCCAAGCTCAAGCAGTTGCGCCGTGGTCACCTCGCGGGTGTCCAGCGCGTGAAGGGAAAACGGGGTCAGAATCAGGGACGCGAACAGCAGGGGTTTGTACATGATGCCTCCGGCATGGGTGCTTGGAGCCCCATGCTTTCAGGCAGTCGCCACCCTACCCAGCAGGAAATGCAGCGCCGGGCCCTATGGGCGTTGTATCATTGCCACGGCTCGTTGCGAGCCATTTGCCCCTGATGTTGCAAGGAACTTTCGATGACACACGTGCAGCGCCTCAAATATTCCCTTTTGATCATCCTGGTGGTACTGGGCCTGATGCTGGGCCTGTCCCACCTGCAGAAGCAGGGCACGATCAGTGAGCAGACCTTCCAGATGCTGGCCATCGCCATCGCCGTGGTGGTCGTGGTAATCAACGGCATTTTGCGGCGCAAGGTCAAACCCTGATGCCTGCCGGCCGGCCAGGTGTGGCCGGCCATGCGCTCAGCGCGAAGATGCCTGCTCCAGTACGGCGCGCGCCTGGGGGTTGAGGCTGTAGCACTTGTCATTGCCCAATTCGATGACCCCTTCGGTGCACAGCCGCTTGAGCACTTCACGCACGCTGAGGAACGAAAGCGGAATATCCAGCTGTGCCAGTTGCGCGTGCACGCCGCGTACGCCAATGCTGCGGCCATTGCGGTCGGCAGCGTGCAGGGCGTCGATCACCTTGAGCCTGATCAGGCTGGTGCGCAGGCCGAAAGTGCGCAGCAGCTCGCGGATCTGTTCGTTGCCGATGCGTTCTTCAGAAAAAGCGTCCTGTCCGTTGGGCGCTTTGCCTGGGACGCGCCCAGCCTGGGTCGAGGGTTGCGGGTTGTACATGTGAATGCTCCTTTTCGTGGACTAACCCGAAATGTGGTTGCCTCACTAACTAGGACGAATGAGAACGCAAAAACTGCAACCCACTCTTGAAAAAATATGCCTGTACCTCTTCAAGACGTTCCATCGCCTTGTAATACGTAAAATTTTCATCTGCACATTCGTCTGATCGGGATAGACCCCGAATCCCAGGAGTGCCCGTGTTTCCAGTTTCTCGTCCCATGACTTGCGCAGGCCTGGCCGCTGCACTGGTGGCCTTCAGCGTTGCCGTACAAGCGCAGCCCGCCGCCGATGCCAGTGCGCAGATCCGTCGAACCAGTTACGGGGTGCCGCATATCGTGGCCAAGGATGAGCGCGGCCTGGGCTATGGCGTCGGCTATGCCTACGCCCAGGACAACCTGTGCCTGCTGGCCAACGAGGTGTTGACGGTGAGCGGTGAGCGCTCACGCCATTTCGGTGCCAAGGGCAAGACCCTGGAGCAGCGTGACAACCTCGCCAGCGACGTGTTCTTTACTTGGCTCAACAGCCCAGGGGCGGTCGATGCGTTCCTGCAGGCGCAACCGGCGCAGGTGCAGGCACTGCTGGCGGGTTATGCCAGCGGCTACAACCGGGCGCTGGCCGAGCGTCGGCGCGTAGGCTTGCCCGCCGAATGTGGCAACGGTGAGTGGCTGCGGCCGATCACCAGCCAGGACCTGGTCAAGCTGACCCGCCGGCTATTGGCCGAGGGTGGCGTCGGGCAGTTCGTCGAGGCGCTGGCGGGTGCGCAACCACCGGCGCAGGCCAGCCGGCAGACCTCGGCAGGCTTCGCCACAGCGCTGGCGCGGCAAGAGCGCTTTGCCACGGAGCGCGGCAGCAATGCGGTGGCCGTAGGGGCGCAGCGTTCGTTCAATGGCCGCGGCTTGTTGCTGGCCAACCCGCACTTCCCGTGGATGGGCGGCATGCGTTTCTATCAGATGCAGCTGACCATCCCCGGTCAGCTCGATGTGATGGGCGCGGCATTGCCGGGCCTGCCAGTGGTCAATATCGGTTTCAACAGGCATCTGGCCTGGACGCACACCGTTGATACCTCCAAGCACTTCACCCTGTACCGCCTTCAGCTAGACCCCAAGGACCCGACCCGTTACCTGCTGGATGGCAAGTCGCTGCCATTGGCCCGGCAAACCATCAGCGTCGCCGTCAAGGCCGAGGATGGCAGCCTCAGCCATGTGGAGCGGCAGGTCTACAGTTCGCAATTCGGCCCGGTGGTGCAATGGCCCGGGCGCCTGGATTGGGATGCGCATGCGGCCTACAGCTTGCGTGACGCCAACCTGGACAACACCCGGGTGTTGCAGCAGTGGTACCAGATCAACCGTGCCGACAGCCTGGCAGCGTTGAAAGGCTCGGTCGAACAGTTGCAAGGCATCCCCTGGGTCAACACCCTGGCCGTGGACCAGGGTGGTCGTGCTTTGTACCTTAACCAATCGGTGGTGCCGTATGTCGACAAGCAACTGCTGGCCGCTTGCAGCAACCCGCAGGCACAAGGGCGCTTGGTGGTGCTGGATGGGTCGCGTAGCGCGTGTCAGTGGAAGGTTGACGCGCAAGCTGCGCAACCGGGTATCTTCCCGGCGCGACTGCTGCCGAGCCTTGAGCGCCAGGATTTCGTGCAGAACTCCAACGACCCGGCCTGGATGGCCAACCCGGCGCAGCCGCTGACCGGATACTCACCCCTGGTCAGCCGCACTGACCAGCCGCTGGGCATGCGCGGCCGCTTTGCCCTGCAGCGTCTGCAGGGCACGGCAAGGCTGGGCGTTGATGACCTGCAGCGCATGGTGACCGACGACGAGGTCTACCTGGCCAGCCTGGTGCTGCCAGACCTGCTGCAATGGTGCGAGGGCGCAGGCGCAGATGTACAGGCCGTGTGCAGCAGCCTGGCTGCCTGGAATGGCAAGGCCGACCTCGACAGTGGTATTGGCCTGGTGCATTTCCAGAACCTGTTCGATGCCCTGGCCGAGCACCCGGAAAGCTGGCGGGTGGCCTTTGACCCGGCCGACCCGCAGCACACGCCGCGTGGTTTGGCGGTGGAGCAGGCGGCCGTGCGCAAGCTGGTTCATGCTGCGGCACTGGCGTCGCTCAAGCAGGTGAACGACAGCGGCGTAGCCGGGGAGGCGCTTTGGGGGCAGGTGCAGCAGGCGCTCGACGGCACACCGGTACCGGGTGGCCCGCAGGCGCTGGGGGTGTACAACGCGATGTACAGTGTGCCGCACGGGCAGGGTAAGCGGCTGGTGGTCAGCGGTACCAGCTACCTGCAACTGGTCAGCTTCACCGACAAGGGGCCAGAGGCTCGTGGGTTGTTGGCGTCCTCCCAGTCGAGCGAAGCGGCTTCAGCGCATGCCAGTGACCAGACCAAAGCGTTTGCTGCCAAGCAACTTGCGGTGATTCCGTTTACAGAGGCACAGATCAAGGCAGACCCGGCGTATCGGGAAGTGGTAATCAGTGAGCGGGACAAAGGGGCAGTGGCGCAACAGTAGGGCTTTCTGCTGCGGCTGCAATCTTGCAGGAGCGGCCTTGTGCCGCGAAAGGGCTGCGGAGCAGCCCCAGCATTTCGGTGCTTATGCTGAGATCTGGGGCCGCTGTGCGGCCCTTTCGCGGCGCAAGGCCGCTCCTGCATGGGGCAGGCAATGCCCGTCAGGAAAACTCGAAAGGCGCCAGCTGAAACCCTTGCTCATCTACCTGCAAGGCCCAGCCGCGGCGGTCCCAGTCACCCAGCACGATGCGCCGTGCCGGCTGCCCATCGACCACCAGCTTGTGTATCGCCGGTCGGTGGGTATGGCCATGCACCAGCGTGCGCACGCCATGCGCCGCCATCACCTTGGGTACTTCTTCAGGCGTGACGTCGACAATCTCGGTGGACTTCATCCGCGTTTGTGTGCGGCTTTCGCTGCGCAGCTTGCGCGCCAGCTTGTAGCGGGCCGACAGCGGCAGGTGCCGCAACACCCACAGGCTCAGCGGGTTGCGCAGCAAACGGCGCATCTTCATGTAGCCCAGGTCACGGGTGCACAAGGTGTCGCCATGCATCAGCAGCACCTGCTCACCGCCCAGTTCGATCACGCTGGGGTCGCTCAACAGCGTGCAACCTGCAGCGTCGCAAAACGCTTGGCCAATGAGAAAGTCACGGTTGCCATGCATCAGGAAGATGGCCGTACCGCTGTCGCTCAGCCGGCGCATGGCCTGGCAGATCGACTGCTGGAAAGGGGTCATGGCATCATCGCCGATCCAGGCTTCGAAAAAGTCGCCCAGGATGTACAGCGCATTGGCGTGGCGGGCACGGCCGTCGAGCAGATCAAGAAACGCCCGGGAAATGTCCGGGCGCTCCTCTTGCAAATGCAGATCGGAGATCAGCAGTATCACCCAATGATCTCGGCTTTCACGATGATCACGTCTTCTTTTGGGACGTCCTGGTGGCCGGACTTGGAACCGGTGGCGACCTTCTCGATGGCATCAACCACTTCACGGCCTTCGATCACTTCGCCGAATACTGCGTAGCCCCAGCCTTGTACGTTCTTGCCGCTGTGGTTGAGGAAGTCGTTGTCCGAGGCATTGATGAAGAACTGCGCCGAAGCAGAGTGCGGCTCCATGGTGCGGGCCATGGCGATGGTGTACTTGGCGTTTTTCAGGCCGTTGTCAGCTTCGTTCTGGATGCTGGCACGCTTGTCACGCTTTTCGTTCATGCCTGGCTCGAAACCGCCGCCCTGAATCATGAAGCCCTTGATCACGCGGTGGAACACGGTGTTGGTGTAGTGGCCTGCGTTGACGTATTCGATGAAGTTGGCCACGGTAATCGGGGCTTTTTCAGCGTTCAGTTCAATGACGATGTCGCCGTGGTTGGTGGTCAGTTTGACTTTGGACATGCTGAAACTCGCTTTTTCAAGGCAATCGGGAATTAGGGTGCGCAGGGCGCCGGTTATCACCTGACGCATGTTCAGGCGATCACGACACATGGCGCGCACTGGCCATTTTGCCAGGCTTGGGCAAAAAGCCGTGATAAATCACGCCAGTTTGTCCGGGCCCGACTGTCAGCAGCTTGACTGCTTCGGCTATGATAGGCCCTTTGATTCAATCGGCCTACCCAGGCCGGACACGTGCATTCAAGGATCCTATGAGCAAGCCCACTGCCGACAACGCGCCCAACGCCGCTGCCAAAGGCGCCCCCGCTGTCCCTGCGAACTTCCTGCGGCCGATCATCCAGGCCGACCTGGACTCGGGCAAGCACAGCAGCATCGTTACCCGCTTCCCGCCGGAGCCTAACGGCTACCTGCACATCGGCCATGCCAAGTCGATCTGCGTCAACTTCGGCCTGGCCAAGGAATTCGGGGGCGTCTGCCACCTGCGTTTCGATGACACCAACCCGGCCAAGGAAGACCAGGAATACATCGACGCCATTCAAAGCGACGTCAAATGGCTGGGCTTCGACTGGGCCGGCGACGTGCGTTATGCGTCCAGCTACTTCGACCAGTTGCACGACTGGGCGGTCGAACTGATCAAGCGTGGCAAGGCCTATGTCTGCGACCTGACCCCTGATCAAGCCAAGGAATACCGCGGCAACCTCAAGGAGCCGGGCAAGAACAGCCCGTTCCGCGAGCGTAGCGTGGAAGAAAACCTCGACCTGTTCGCCCGCATGAAGGCCGGCGAGTTCAAGGACGGCGAGTGCGTGCTGCGGGCCAAGATCGACATGGCCTCGCCAAACATGAACCTGCGCGACCCGATCCTGTACCGCATCCGCCATGCCCACCATCACCAGACCGGTGACAAATGGTGCATCTACCCCAACTATGACTTTACCCACGGCCAGTCGGACGCTATCGAGGGCATCACCCACTCGATCTGCACCCTGGAGTTCGAAGGGCATCGTCCGCTGTACGAGTGGTTCCTCGACAACCTGCCGGTGCCTGCACACCCGCGCCAGTACGAGTTCAGCCGCCTGAACCTGAACTACACCATCACGTCCAAGCGCAAACTCAAGCAGCTGGTTGACGAAAAGCACGTCGACGCCTGGGACGACCCGCGCATGTCGACCCTGTCCGGTTTCCGTCGCCGTGGCTACACCCCGGCGTCGATCCGCAACTTCTGCGAGATGATCGGCACCAACCGCTCCGATGGAGTGGTCGACATGTCGATGCTCGAGTTCAGCATCCGTGACGACCTGGACCGCACCGCACCGCGCGCCATGTGCGTGCTGCGCCCGCTGAAAGTGGTCATCACCAACTACCCGGAAGGCCAGGTGGAGCAGCTTGAGCTGCCGCGCCACCCTAAGGAAGACATGGGCGTGCGTGTGCTGCCATTCGCACGCGAGCTGTACATCGACCGCGATGACTTCATGGAAGAACCGCCCAAGGGCTACAAGCGCCTGGAGCCGGCCGGTGAAGTGCGCCTGCGTGGCAGCTACGTGATTCGCGCCGACGAGGCTATCAAGGACGCCGACGGCAATATCGTCGAACTGCGTTGCTCGTACGACCCGGACACCCTGGGCAAGAACCCTGAAGGCCGCAAGGTCAAGGGCGTGATCCATTGGGTACCGGCCGAGGGCAGCGTCGAGTGCGAAGTGCGCCTGTACGACCGCCTGTTCCGCTCGCCGAACCCGGAAAAGACCGAAGAGGGCGGCAGCTTCCTGGACAACATCAACCCTGGCTCGCTGCAAGTGCTAAGCGGTTGCCGAGCCGAGCCGTCGCTGGCCCAGGCGCAGCCCGAGGACCGCTTCCAGTTCGAGCGCGAAGGCTACTTCTGCGCCGACCTGAAAGACAGCCAGCCGGGCCGCCCGGTGTTCAACCGCACTGTCACCCTGCGTGACTCCTGGGGCAGCTGAGGAAACGCCGTGCTTACCATTTACAACACCCTGAGCAAAGCGAAGGAAACCTTCAAGCCGCTGGATGGCAACAAGGTGCGCATGTACGTGTGCGGCATGACCGTGTACGACTACTGCCACCTGGGCCATGGCCGCAGCATGGTGGCCTTCGACCTGGTCACCCGCTGGCTGCGCAAGAGCGGCTACGAGCTGACGTATGTGCGCAACATCACCGACATCGATGACAAGATCATCAACCGGGCCAACGAGAACGGCGAAAGCTTCGAGGCCTTGACCGCCCGCATGATCGACGCGATGCACGAAGACGAGCGCCGCCTGAACATCCTGCCGCCAGACCAGGAGCCGCGTGCCACCGACCATATCGCCGGCATGCACGCGATGATCCAGACGCTGATCGACAAGGGGTACGCCTACGCCCCGGGCAATGGCGACGTGTACTACCGCGTCGGCAAGTTCGTCGGCTACGGCAAGCTGTCGCGCAAGAAGATCGAAGACTTGCGCATCGGTGCGCGCATCGAGGTCGATGAAGCCAAGCAGGATCCGCTGGACTTCGTGCTGTGGAAAGGCGTCAAGCCGGGCGAGCCGAGCTGGGAATCGCCATGGGGCCCGGGCCGTCCGGGCTGGCACATCGAGTGCTCGGTGATGTCCACCTGCTGCCTGGGTGAGAGCTTCGATATTCACGGCGGCGGCAGCGACCTGGAGTTCCCGCACCACGAGAACGAGATTGCCCAGAGCGAGGCTGCCACTGGCAAGCAGTACGCCAACGCCTGGATGCACTGCGGCATGATCCGGATCAACGGCGAGAAGATGTCGAAGTCGTTGAACAACTTCTTCACCATCCGCGATGTGCTCGAGAAGTACCACCCAGAAGTGGTGCGCTACCTGCTGGTGGCCAGCCACTACCGCAGCGCGATCAACTACTCCGAAGACAGCCTGCGCGACGCCAAGGGCGCGCTTGAGCGCTTCTACCATGCCCTGCGCGGCTTGCCACGGGTGGCGGCCAAGGGCGGCGAAGCGTTTGTCGAGCGGTTCAGCGTGGCGATGAACGACGACTTCGGTACCCCCGAAGCCTGCGCCGTATTGTTTGACCTGGTGCGTGAGATCAACCGCCTGCGCGACAGCGACCCGCAAGCTGCTGCCGGCCTGGCTGGCCGCCTGCGTGAGCTGGGTGAGGTGCTGGGTGTACTGCAGCTGGAGGCCGATGAGTTCCTGCGTGCCGGTGCCGAAGGCAAGGTCGATGCTGCCGAGGTGGAAGGCCTGATTCAGGCACGCCTGCAGGCGCGTGCGGACAAGAACTGGGCCGAGTCGGACCGCATTCGCGACCAGTTGACTGCAATGGGTGTGGTGCTGGAAGACAGCAAGGGCGCGACTACCTGGCGTCTGGCTGACTAATCAGTGCAAATTGGGCTGCTTTGCAGCCCATTCGCAGCAAACGGTGGTCGCAATCAAATCAATCTGAACCCTTAGCGCCATTCGTGACCCAACCCATTACATGCCAAATGGGAGAGCGCTCATGGAAATCGGAACGATCTGGATCATCATCGCAGCCTTGGTCATCCTGCTGGAAATCTGGGCCATCTGGCACATCATCGGCAGCGATCGGCGCGCCGAGCGCAAGATGCTGTGGGTCGTATTCGTCGTCTACGCACCATTCCCGGGGTTGTTGTTCTGGGCCTGGCGCGGGCCGCGGGCGGTGAAGGGCAGGGCAGTACTGCAGGAGAAATGACCGCGCCAGCGTCAGGCGTGGGGCGCGCCCCTGCGCTTGACCTCGAGTTAACTTCAGGTCTGATACTGCCCCGCTCTTCCAACCGAGCGAGGGCTTGTCATGACCCAATCAACCGCATTCCAGCTTGGCAACCCTGAGGGCCTGTACGACCCCAGCGGCAATGCCTATTCTCATATCGCCGAAGTGCGCGCGGGCAGCCGCCTGCTGTTCATCGCTGGCCAGGGCGGGGAGGACAGCACCGGGCAGTTGTCGCCATTATTTGCCGAACAGGCCCGTCAGGCACTGGCAAACCTTGAGCTGGCGCTGGCGTCCAAAGGCGCCAGCCTGGCCCAGGTGTTCAAGCTGACCCTGCTGATTGTGGAGCATTCCGAAGCGCGGCTGCGCCAATGGGTGGCCGAAGCCGACAGGGCATGGGGCCCGCACATGAAACCTACTTGCACGCTGATCCCGGTACCCCGCCTGGCGCTGGATGGCATGCTGGTGGAAATCGATGCTGTGGCAGCGCTTTAGCGCTTGATGATGCTGTGGTGGCGTCTTGGAAGCACTTTGTTGTATATCGGTACCGGCATGGCCGCGATAACAACAATATTCCCTCAGAGGTGACCACACCATGAGCACCGGCACCACCACGCTTGCCGACCGCAATGCCAAGGCCTGGGTCTGGCCTGCACTCTTCAGCCTGATAGCCTTCGCCGCCAACTCGGTGTTCTGTCGGCTGGCGCTGAAGGACGGGGCCATCGACCCGGCTTCGTTCACTGTGGTGCGCCTGGCCAGTGGTGCTTTATTTCTGCTGTTGTTGATCCGCCTGCGCAAACCGGTGCTGGCCATGGGTGGCAGTTGGCGTGGCGGCCTGGCCCTGTTCCTCTACGCCTTTTTGTTCTCTGCTGCATACCTGCAGCTGGGCGCAGGTGCGGGAGCATTGCTGCTGTTCGGTGCAGTGCAGATCACCATGTTCGGGTTTGCCTGGTACAAAGGTGAACGCATCACTGCACGCACGCTGCTGGGCATGTTGATCGCCTTTGCCGGCCTGCTGGTACTGTTGTTGCCGGGTGCAGCGGCGCCACCCTTGGCCAGTGCCTTGCTGATGGCCCTGTCTGGTGTGGCCTGGGGCGTGTACACGTTGCTGGGCAGAGGCTCGCCCAGGCCGCTGGCCGATACTGCCGGCAATTTTGCCCGTAGCCTGCCTTGCCTGGCGCTGCTGCTACCGATTCTGTTGCTGGGCGCTGGCCCGCACCTCACACCGCTGGGCTTGCTATATGCCTTGGGCTCCGGCGTGCTGGCCTCTGGCGCGGGCTACGCCGTGTGGTATGGCGTGGTCAGGCAGGTAAGTGCGCAACAGGCAGCAACCCTGCAGCTAAGTGTGCCGGTAATCGCCGCACTGGGCGGCGTTGTCCTGATTGGCGAGCCATTGTCGTTGCGCTTGCTGATCGCGTGCGTAGTGGTGCTGGGCGGTATTGCACTGGCACTGGCGCCACGGCGCTAGAAGAAACTGCGCTGCGCCTTTAGCGTGACCACGCTGTCGCAATAGGTGTTGATCCCCGAATACGCATCGCAACCGCCGCCAGCGAGGCTGGAGTTGCTGTAGATCAGGTTCAAGTCGATGCCAAGCCAGGGCCGTGACAGCTCCAGCGACCAGTCGGAAAAGGCATTCACCTGGCTGCCGTCGCCAATGGTGAACGGCGTGCCCAGGCGATGGTGGGCAAGCTTGACGGTGAGGTCGACATCGAACAGGGGCAATTGGCCAAAGTCGGCGAACAGGGTGCCGGTGCGGTTGCCGGGGTTGTCGCGCAGCGCGCCGCCGAAGCGGTTGCCCAACAGCGAGATGCCACCGTACAGGGCATAGCTGTCGGGGCCTGCGATAGTCGGCTGGCTGTAATGGATCAACCCCACTTCATAGCCCAGGCTGCGGTCGAATTGGTGCTTGTAGCCCAGGTAGCTGTCCAGGCGCAGGGTCGAGTTGGGGGTGACGCCCATGCTTGGGGCGTACTGGCCCAGGTACCAGCCGCTGGGGTGGCTGAAGTCGAGGCCACCGTGGAATGCGCCGACGGCACTGGGTGAGATAAGGCCTTGGGCCATGCTGCGCGAGGGTGTGGTGCCGAGGGTGAAGTCGAAGTCGCCCAGTTCGCGTTTTATCTGCTGGGCCAGCAGCACCGGGCTGAATAGCAATGCAGCACTCAGCAACAGAAGGGGCCTGGTCATGGTCTCCGTCCTGGAAGGCTTGCGGTTGAGCGGTAGAGCATACCTGCGCAGGTGCAAGGAGGGAACCGTTACCTGCCCCACTCAGCCTTTGGTGGAACGGTCTGCGTCGGCGGTTTCGGTCACCACGGGCAGGTTGCCGGCCCGTTGTATCACCCGGCGTTGCTGCTCGTAGTCGTCCAGCGACAGGCCGCGGCGCTGCAACGCTTCCAGTTGCAGTTGGCGGGTTTCTTCAGCGCTGTAGGTGCGCAGTTCAGGGTGGTTGGCACAGCCAGCCAGTACGGCAATGCTGGTAGCGGCCAGGGCAGTGAGGAAAAGGCGGGCCTTGGTGTTCATCGAGCAGCTCCGGAATGCAGGGGATTCGCCAGGTTCGAATCGATGGAGCTAGGTTATTAAGCCTGCGCGATCAGTAGAAATTGCCTTGTTCGATAGTCACTATTGACGCAAGCATCAGTGCTAAGAGTTTGCGCTCCCGCATCTGGCCAAACGCATCGCCATTGCTACCCTTAACCCACGCCATCTGACCTGTTGGGGATAACCGATGCGCATGCCATTGTTTGCTTTGCTGTCGGCGCTGATGTGCCTGAACGCGGCGCCCGGCCTGGCGCTGGCGCAAGACGTACCAGCCCCCGACCCAGCCCCGCAAGCCGACACGGTCGCGGCCAAGACCCCGGTGTTCACGCAAGAGCAGCTGGACCAGATGCTGGCGCCGGTTGCCTTGTACCCCGACCCGCTGCTGGCTCAGGTATTGATGGCCGCCACTTACCCGGGACAGGTGAGCGAAGCTGTCACCTGGTCCAAGGCCAACCCCAAGGCGTCGGGCGATGATGCAGTCAAACAGGTCGCGAAGCAGCCGTGGGACCCGAGCGTACAAGCGCTGGTAGCCTTCCCACAGCTGCTGGCGACCTTGGGCCAGGACCCGGCGTGGGTGCAGCGCCTGGGTGATGCGTTCCTGGCGCAGCCCGACGATGTCATGGGCGCGGTACAGCGCTTGCGTCACCAGGCACAGGCTGCCGGCAACCTGCAAAGCAACCAGTACCAGAACGTGACCGTGCAGGCCGCCCCGGCAACACAGGCTTCCAGCAGTGCCCCATCCACCATCATCATCCAGCCTGCCGAGCCGCAAGTGGTGTACGTGCCCAGTTACAACCCCACCACCACCTATGGTACTTGGGCCTACCCGGCCTCGCCGCCCGTTTACTACCCACCGCCGCCGATGTACTACGCCGGTTCCGCGCTGGTGGCCGGCCTGGCCTTCGGTACCGGCGTGGCGGTCGTCGCCTCGTTGTGGGGCGACTGCGACTGGGGCCACAACGACATCGACATCGACGTCAACCGATACAACAACATCAACGCCAACAACCGCATCACCAACAACCAGAACAAATGGCAGCACAATGCCGCCAACCGCGAAGGGGTGCCTTACCGCGATGCCCGCAGCCGCCAGCAGTATGGCCGCCAACTGGACGGCGCCACCCAACGCACTGCTTTCCGTGGCGACGACGCCCAGCGGGCGCAGGCTCGGGACAAGGCCCGGGCCTCGATGGACCGCGCGGGTATGGAACGGCCGGCCACCGACAACCGCCAGGCACGCCAGCAAATGCGCGAGGCGCAGGCGGGTAATTCGGTGGGCAACCGCATGCAATCCCGTGGCGACACTGCCAGAGCAACCGACCGTCGCCAGGAAACACGCAATACCCAAGGCCGGCAGGTGGCACAGAACCGGCCGGCCAACAGCGCCGGCCGGGCGCGTAACAATGCCTTTGATGGCGTACGTTCGCCGTCACGCACCAACCTGCAGGCCAACCGCGGTCGTACCAGCCAGTCGTTTGCCCAGCGGCCCAATGCATCACGTGCCGCCGGCCACCCGATCTCCCGGCCCAGTGCGCCAGTGCGCCGTGGCGGAGGAGGCCGTCGATGAAACGTCCAGTATTTGCAGCAATGCTGCTTGCTACAGGCTTGGCATGGGCTTCCCTGGCGGCTGCACAGGAGGCATTCCCGACGCCGGAGAAGGCCGTGGAGTCCTTCATTGCGGCGCTGGGCACGGAAAAGGCCGATGAAACCCGCCTGGCCCAGTTGCTGGGTGATGACTGGCGCACCTACATACCGCGTGGCGGTGTGCAACGCAGCGACGTGGACACCTTTTTGCAGCAGTATCACGCGCAGCACAGTATCGACAGGGCAGGCGAGGGCAAGGCTATCCTGGCGGTGGGCAACGCCCACTGGACCTTGCCCATACCGTTGACCCAAAGCAGCCAGGGCTGGCGCTTCGACCTCAAGGCCGGCAGCGCCGAAATCCGCGCCCGGCGCATCGGGCGCAACGAGCTGGGCGTGCTGCAGTCGCTACTGGCCTATCACGATGCGCAAATGGAATACGCCACCCAGGACCACAACGGCAACGGTGCGCTGGAGTACGCGCAGAAGATTTTCAGCGAGCCCGGCAAGCATGACGGGCTGTATTGGGATGACGACGGCGATGGCCAGGTCAGCCCGCTGGGGCCGCTGTTCGGCCAAGATGTGGTTGGCGATGACTGGTATGGCTACCATTTCCGCATCCTTGACGGACAAGGCCCATCCGCCCCCGGTGGCGCCTACAGCTACCTGATCGGCAGCCAGATGAGCCGTGGTTTCGCCATGGTCGCCTGGCCGGCCAGGTACAACGACACCGGTGTGATGAGTTTCATGATCAGCCATGACGGCCAGGTGTTCGAGAAAGACCTCGGGCCACATGGCGACAGGCTGGCCAAGGAGATGAAACGCTTTGATCCGGATGACAGCTGGAAGGTAGTGGATGTGGCGGCAGGGGATTGAGCCCGACAATCACTGCAATCGCGCCGCCCTGACTTCTCGCGCCGTGCACCCGTAGTGCTGGCGAAACGCCCGGGTGAATTGCGCCTGGTCGGTAAAACCCCAACGGAACGCCAACTCGCCGATGGCCAGGTGGCAATGCGGGTCGCGCAGTTGTCGGTGCACGGCTTCCAGGCGCTGTTGGCGTACCCACTCGCCAAGGGTATAGGGCGTGATCGCGAACAGCTTGTGCAGGTAGCGCAATGACAGCCCGCAGGCGCTGGCGATGGTTTGTGGCGACAGTTCGGGGTCGCCCAGATGTTGCTGCACATACTGCTCGACCCGTGTCAGGTGAAGGGTGCTGAGGTTATTGCCTTCGCTGCCCAGTACTCGCTCATCCTGTTGCAGGGCCAGCAGCAGCGTGGCCGAAGCCTGTTCCAGCAGTAGGTGCCGGGCAGCGGCCGGGCTGGCGTCGAAATGGCGGGCGCACAGGTCCAGTTGCTCTACAAAGATGCGCCCCAGGCCCTGGCTGGCATCGAAGCAATGCCGGGTATAGCGCTTGTGCCCGAGCAGGTTGGCCTTGAGTGCCCGCTCGGGCAGCTTGAGCACCCACAGGTCGTTCTGCGTGCCGTAATGGAAGCGGTAAGGCGCATCGCCGCGCTCGACGATGAACCCGCCCGGGCTGCAACTGAGCGGATGGCCGTCCTGTTCGAAGTGTACTTCGCTGCTGCGCGGCACCGTGACCAGGTAGAACGCCTCATGGTCCTGGCCAACGTGCGCCTTGCTGCGCGAGTAGCCCAGCGGGCTGGAGCGCAGGCGTGAAAGGCTGAGTGGCGTGCTGGGCGTGCTCCAGCGCTGCAGGTGGCCATCGAATGGCTGCTCGCTGGCAAACTCCAGGCTCAACGGGAAATAGGTGTCACTGATGGCTTCGGCCCAGCGCGCCTGGCGCTCCGGCTGTGCCCAGCCGTGGGTCGAGATTTCTGTGGGCATGGTGGGTCCTTTTTCAAAGAGGGCAGCATTGAAAAAAGGAACTGCAGGCAAGCTACTCAAGCAGCTCTTGTTATTGTGCAAGCCGCCCGGCAGCGCAAGGTTGCCGGGCGGCTTCAGGCCCATGATCGGCGCACGCCGACCCTTTGATCAAGCCCCGCGTGTCACCCTGTAGGTGGCCGAAGGCTCCAGGCGCGCCTGCCAGCCGGGTGGCAGGACGATGTTGGTGGTGTCTTCCTCGATCACGCAGGGGCCATGCACGGTCTGCCCAGGTAACAGGCGGTTGCCGTTGAACACCGGTGTGGGTTGCCATTCGCCCTCGGCACTGAACAGCATCGGGCGGACACCTTCCGGGGCAGGCGCAGGTGGTTGGGCCGGGCCCTGCAACTCGGGCTGTGGCGGACGCGGCAGGTGACCAATCACCGAACACTCCAGGTTCACCAGCTCCACCGGGCTGTCAGGCTCGCTGTACGAGTACAGGGTCTGGTGGCGGCTGTGGAAGCGGCTGATCAGTGCGGCCAGGCCCGCGTCATCCAGTGCATGCTGCTGCAGCTCCACGCTGCATTCATGGATCTGCCCCAGATAGCGCATTTCCAGGGTGTAGTGGCAGCTGCTGGCCTGGTCGCCAAAGCCGTCTTCACGCAAGTTTGCCAGGCCTTGTTGACGCAGCTCGGCAAGGGCCTGGTTGAGCTGCGCCAGGTTGACGTGCCCGCCGTCCAGTCGCATGGACAGGCTGGTGAGCTGGTCGTAGCGGACGTCGGACAGGATCTGGCCGAACGCGCACAGGCCTGAGGCCACCTTGGGGATCAACACGGTCTGCATGCCGATTTCCTCGGCTAGGCGCACCACGTGCATGCCCGCCGCACCCCCAGCGCCGATCAGGGCGAAGTCGCGCGGGTCGTGGCCGCGTTCGATGGACACGCGTCGAATGCCGTTGACCATGTTCAGGTTGACCAGGGTGGTGATGCCGAATGCTGCGCGTTCCACGCTGATACCTAACGGTTCGGCGATCTTGCTGCGGATAGCGTCCAGTGCGGCTTGGCGGTTCAGGCGGATGCTGCCGCCCAGTAGTGCGCCGTCGGGCAGGTAGCCCAGGGCCAGGTTGGCGTCGGTTACCGTGGGTTCGCTACCGCCTTTGCCATAGCACACCGGGCCAGGCATGGCACCGGCGCTGCGTGGGCCCACCTGAAGCATGCCCAACTCGTCCAGGTGGGCGATAGACCCGCCGCCAGCACCCAGGGTTTCCACCTGGATCATCGGCACGCCGATGCGCTGGCGCAGAAAGTCGACGTCCTTGCTGAAGTTGGTACGGCCGGCGTTGGTCAGGGTGATGTCGAACGAGGTGCCGCCCATGTCTACGGTGATGACGTTATCGATACCGAACGGCCTCGCCACCGCCAGCCCCGCCTGTGGCGCCGAGGCGGGGCCGGAGTTGATCGCATTGACGGCGCGCTCGCGCATCAGGTGCCCGGGCGCCAGGCCACCGTTGGACTGGAAATAGCGCACTGGCTGCTGCGCGCCAAGCTCCTGGAACAGGCTGTCGATGCGCGCCACATAGCGCGCCATCACGGGGCTTAGGTAGGCGTTGACCACGGTGGTGGAGGTGCGGGTGTACTCGCGAATCTGTGGAAACACCTCGCAGCCGGTGCAGACGAACACCCCGGGCAGGGCGGCCCGTACCAGCTCGGCGGCCCGTTGCTCATGGCTGGGGTTGCGTACCGACCACAGGAAGGAAATGGCCACGGCCTGCACGCCTTCGGCCCGGAAGTAGTCGATGGCGTCGTGAATGGCGCGCTCGTCCAGCGGGCTGTGCTCACGGCCATCGCCGAGGATGCGCCCACCTACTGGGCGGCGCAGATGGCGTGGGGCAAGCATGTGCGCCGGCGGGTAATGGGCGTCGTAGCGGTGGCCTTCTTCCTTGTGGCCGAGGCGGATTTCCAGGCTGTCCTCATGGCCTTCGGTGCACAGCAGGCCCACCTTGACCCCGGTGCGCTCGATCAGCGCATTGAGGGCCACTGTGGTGCCGTTGATGCACAAGTCGCAGTTGGCGATCAGCTCGGCTGGGCTGCGCCCGGTGGCGTCGGCGATCTGCGCCAGGCCGGCGCGGATGGCCAAGGTGCCGTCCTGCGGCGTGGACGGGGCCTTGAACAGCTGCACGCCGCCGTCGCGGTCGGCCAGGATGAAATCGGTGAAGGTGCCGCCGGCATCGATGCCCAGGCGATATTGATTACGCATGATGGTTCTCCGGTCAGCGCTGGGCGCGGGCAAGGCGGGTTGCGGTTTCGTCGAGGCGGCCATCGTCATTGACGACGACGCCGTATTCCAGGGCTGCCCCTTGTGGCGAGACCAGGCCGTTGCGCACATCCTCCAGCACTGCTGCGACCGGACGGCGCAGCGGGTCACCGTAGCCACCACCACCGGGGTTGATGTTGATGATGCGTTCGCCGGGTTGCAGGGTAAGCATCGGGTTCTGCGTGTAGTGGTCTTCGCTACCGTCGGCGTGGCGATGGATCAGCCGGCCCAGTTTGGGATCGAGCAGGGCGTTGCGTGCCCCGGCCGCGCCGGCAGTGGGCAACTGGCGGCCCTCGCCGAAACCGACCACGGTCATGGCGTGGTCCAGCGGCTCGATCTCCAGGCGGGTGCCCGAACCACCGCGCAATTCACCGGCGCCACCACTGTCGGCCATCAGGCTGTAGCGGTGGATCAGCACCGGGTAGGCGTGTTCGAGCAGCTCGATATCACCGCTCATCAGCGCCCCGAAGCAGCACAGCGGGCCGCAGGCGTGCCAGCCATCCATCACCTGGTTGGCACCGGCGCCGGAAATGATCGAGGCCAGTACCATCGTCACGTACTCGCTGTCGCCGTTGCGCGGGTCGTGGCCGGCGATGTTGATGCCGCTGGTGTGCCCCCAGGAGGCCGTTACCCGCTGGGGTGAGGCCTGTTCCAGCGCGGTGCGCACAGCATCGGCCAAGGTTTCCATTGGCGTGGTGGTGCAGTTGACGTGGGGCGCCGGTTCTTCAGCGTTGCACAAGGTACCCCTGGGCCCGACATCGACCGTGACGCAGCGGTACAGGCCTTCGTTGTAGGGCGGCGCCACCTGGGCGAACATCATCAGCCCCAGGTATACGCCCGAGACCGAGTTGCCTTCGTAAGAGTTGATGAAGTAGGGCACTTGCGGCGGGCTGTCGATGCGCACGTGGGCCTGGTCACCACGGATCTGCACATGGGCGGTGATGGCCAGCTCGCCCAGGCCGTGGCCTGCATCTTCGAGCACGGCGGTGCCGCTGTAGTCACCGTCCGGCACGTCGCGCAACAGCGCGCGCATGTGCCGGTCGGCCATGTGCTTCAGCTCGGCAATGCACGCCCGCACCTGGGCCACGCCGTACTTGTCCAGCAGCTCCAGCAAGTGCCGCTCGCCGACCTTGCAGGCGCCGTACTGGGCATTGAGGTCGCCTTCCTGATAGGGGCGTGCGCGCATGTTGGTGAGCATGAAGTTGATCACGTCTTCGCGGCGCTTGCCCTTTTCCCACAGCTTGACCGGCGGAATGCGCAGGCCTTCGGCGTAGATCTCCTTGGCATCGGGGTTGTAGCCGGCCGGTACCGGGCCGCCGATGTCGGTCAGGTGGCCTTTGCACACCGTCCAGAACACCAGTTCGCCCTGGTAGTACACCGGCTTGTACATGCAGCAGTCGAGGATATGGCTGCCCTTGTAGGCGGGGTCGTTGTGGTAGATCACGTCGCCTTCGGCAATGTCGTCGCCAAAGAATTCGGCCACGCATTTCATGGCCGGGATAAGTGAGCCCAGATGGATGGGTATGTCCTGGCCTTGCAGGATCATTTCCGGCAGGTGGTCGAACAGCGAGTTGGAATAGTCGTGGGCCAGGTTGAACACACTGGAGCGCCCGGTCTTTTCCAGGGTCAGGGTCATTTCGCGTTGCGCTGTCTCCAGCGCACCCCGGACAACCGCAAGGGTGATCGGATCTACTGTCTGCATAGGTCACCAACGTTTGTTCTTGTGCTTTGGGTGCGTGCCGCGGCAGGGCGGCGCGTGGTGACAGGCTACGGGGCAGGGCGGGGGGAAGGCTTGTCGCTGGGTGTACTGGTTGTTGTGTTATGGCGCACTACCGGGGCGCTCACACAAGAGAACGTGCCCCCGTGTAGGAGCGGCCTTGTGTCGCGATGGGCTGCGCAGCAGCCCCAAATTCTGGCAGGTTGAGACCTACTGCCCCAGCATCTGCCGCACCAGCCATTGCCCCGCCGGCCCAAGCGCCCGCCGGCTCGACCAGGCCACATCCATATCCACCCGGCGCGGGTAACCCGCTATCTGCAACTCCACCAGCTCGTTGCCAAACCGCGCCACCAGCGCCCTGGGCAGTTCGGCCCAGCCAAACCCCCGCACGGCAAACTCCAGCAAGGTGAGGTAATCCGGTGCCGACCAGGCCTGGCCGCGGCCGTGGTGCAGGCTGGGAGCATAGGTCTTGATGTACAGCTGCCGTGCGTTTTCAAGGTGCTGCGTTTGCACCGTTTTCAGCCCCGCCAACGGGTGCTCGCTGGCCACATACACACCGAACTCCGCCTGCTCTGGCAGGCGCGCCACAGCAACGTCGGCGGGGTAGCTGGGCTGTGTGGCAAGGATGCCGACCTGGGCCAGGCCCTGTTGGACCATTTCGATCACATCGGCGTCTTCCGCCGGACCGCAGCGCAATTCGGTGTGCGGGTAGTGCTGTGCAAAGCGAGCCATCACCGCGCCCTGGAAGGTGACGCTATAGCTGTCCGACATCACCACTGAGACCAGCGCCTCGACGTTTTGCGCCAGCCTTACCGCCAGGGCATCGAGCTGGGCGCTGGCGTCCAGGATCGCTTCGACATGGCTTAGTACCTGTCGCCCCGCTTCATTCAGCGTGGGGTGGCGGCCACCGCGATCAAACAGCGAGCAGCCGATATCGGCCTCGAAATTGGCGATGGCGATGCTGATCGTGGACTGGCTTTTGCGCAATTTGCGTGCCGCCGCAGAAAACGAACCCAGCGATGCGGCTTCGACAAAGGCGACCAGAGCCTCGGGTGAGTAGCGCATGGTATTGATAAAACCGATGGTAGCTATGTCGCGAGTATCAGTTCTATCAAAGAAAATAGGAAGCACGACTCACGCAATGGATGGAATTTGCAATGAAAACGGTCTCTTTCACCGAACGCCTGGTACACGCCGTAGGCTACGAAGTATTCGCTGTGCTGCTGTGCGCACCGCTGTTGTCCTGGGTGATGGGCAAATCGCTGGCGACTGCGGGTGCCTTGGCGGTAACCCTGTCGATGATCGCCATGCTGTGGAACATGGTTTATAACGCGCTGGTTGATCGCTGGGTGCAGACTGAACGCATCAACTGGAAGGCCAGTGCGCGCTTTGTGCACGGCCTGGGCTTCGAGGCCGGGCTGGTGGTGTGGTGCCTGCCGGTGGCGGCGTGGATGCTGGATATTTCGCTGCTGCAGGCGTTCATGGTGGAGCTGGGTTTCTTCGTGATCATCCTGCCTTACACCGTGCTGTACAACTGGGCGTTCGACAAAGCCCGGCATCTGCTGATGCAGCGTCGCGTGGCATAAGTTGCCGGCGCCAATTCCGAAAGCTCACGCGTCCCCTGTGGGAGCGGCTTTAGCCGCGAACACCGGCGTAGCCGGTGCCAACCACCGCGGCGCCTGCTTCGCGGGTAAACCCGCTCCCACAGGGACCGTGAGTCATCCAACAAAAAACGGGGCATCCCATCGCTGGCATGCCCCGTTTTCATACAGCTGATGCGCCTCAGGCGACCTTGACGATCCAGCCTGCCGGTGCTTCAACATCACCGCTCTGGATGCCGGTCAGCTCGTTGTAGAGCTTCTGGGTAACCGGGCCGACTTTTACCAGGTCGTGGAACACGTGCAGTTTGCCGTTGTACTCGATACCGCCGATCGGGGTAATGACCGCAGCGGTACCGCAAGCGCCGGCTTCGATGAAGCGGTCCAGCTTGCTGATTTCGACATCGCCTTCGATCACGGTCAGGCCCAGGCGCGATTGCGCCAGTTCCATCAGCGACAGACGGGTGATGCCTGGCAGCACCGAGGCCGATTTCGGGGTAACGAACTCGTTGTTGCCGGTGATGCCGAAGAAGTTGGCCGAACCGACTTCCTCGATCTTGGTATGGGTCAGCGGATCGAGGTAGATGGCGTCGGCGAAGTTGGCCTTCTTGGCTTCAGCGCCTGGCTGCAGGCTGGCGGCGTAGTTGCCACCGACCTTGGCTGCGCCGGTGCCTTGTGGGGCGGCGCGGTCGAAGCTGGAGATCTGGAAGTTGTGCGGCTTCATGCCGCCCTTGAAGTACGAGCCCACCGGGATGGCGAAGACCGAGAAGATGAACTCGGGGGCGGTGCGCACGCCAATGTTGTCACCGGTGCCGATCACGAACGGGCGCAGGTAAAGGGCGCCTTTGCCGTGCGGTGGCACGAACTTTTCGTTGGCCTTGACCACTTGTTTGCACGCTTCGATGAACACATCGGTTGGCACATGCGGCATCAGCAGCCGCGCGCAGCTGCGCTGCATGCGGGCGGCGTTCTGGTCCGGGCGGAACAGGTTGATCGAGCCGTCCTTGCAACGGTAGGCCTTGAGGCCTTCGAAGCATTGCTGGCCGTAGTGCAGGGCCGTGGAGCCTTCACTGATGTGCAGCACGTTGTCGTCGGTCAGGGTGCCCTTGTCCCACTCGCCATTGCGCCATACGGACAGGTAGCGTTTGTCGGTTTTGATGTAGTCGAAACCCAGCTTGTCCCAGTTAATGCTTTCGTTGCTCATGACACCCTCATTGTCTTGCAAGTGCCCGATCGCTCGGGCTGCTGTTATATGCGCACCACGTCACCATAATACATCCGTCGCGGATCGGGAACGGCCAGTCACGAATTGATAGCCTGCGATGCTTTTTTTTCGGTTCCTACAACCGCAGGTACTCATCCAGTGCCAGGTTTTCCAGCAAATCCGCATCATGGGACCCCACTATCAGCGCCCCGCGAAACTGCCCGAGCATGCGCTCCAGGGCTGCCAGTGACGGCAGGTCCAGGTGGTTGCCGGGTTCGTCCAGCAGCAACAGGTCGAGTGGCCGCTCGCGGTACAGCACGGCGGCCAGCGCTGCCTTCATCCGCTCGCCGCCGCTGAGCAGGCTGCTGGGCAGCTCGATACGGGCCGCATCCAGGCCCAGTTGTGCCAGGCGGCTGCGCAACTCGCCCTGGGCCAGCACCGGGTTGGCTTGGCGCAGGTGTTCAAGCACGCTGCTGTGGCCTGCCAGCGTGCTGCAGTGCTGGTCGAGCAGGGCGGTTTCGCCACTGCGGCGCAACGTGTCGGGCGACGCCGGTAATTCCCCGTTCAGCAGCCTTAGCAGCGTGGACTTGCCACTGCCATTGGCGCCGATCAGGCCCAGCCGCTGGCCCAGGCACAAGCGCAGGTCAAGCGGTTTGCGGGTGCCATGGGGCAAGCGAAGTGCCTGCAACGCCAACACTTCGCGGCCCGCATGACGCTGGGGGGTGGGGGCATGCAAGGTAATCGCAGTGGCTTGCTCGACCTCGCGGGCGGCGTCATGCACTTTGCCCAGCAATGCTTGCCGGGCGTCGCGATGGTCGCGGTGCTGCTTGCCCGCCGTGGCCTGGCTGCGCTCCTGCTGGCGGTCGACCAGGATCTTGGCCTGGTTGGCATGCCTGGCTTGACGCCCGGCCCGGGCCTGATGGCGTTCCAGGTCTTCGCGCTGGCGCTGCAGTTCACGGGCTTGGCGTTGTTGCTGCTGCTTGAGCCGGGCAAGTTGCTGCTGGGCCTGCGCCACCTGGCTGGCTTTTTGTGCTGCATAGAAGCTGTAGTTGCCGCCATAGGCCTGCAACCCCAGGCTGGACAGTTCGACAATGCGCGCCATGTGCGCCAGCAGGCTGCGATCGTGGCTGATTACCAGCAAACCTCGGTCCCAGGCCTCGATCATGCTCAGCAGCTGGGCACGGGCGTTGCTGTCCAGGTGGTTGCTCGGTTCGTCGAGTATCAGGTAGTCGGCACCGCTGAGCCATGCGCCTGCCAGCGCCACGCGCATGGCCTGGCCGCCGCTTAGGCTGCGTGCGGGCTGGCGCCAGTCAAGGTGACCCAGGCCGTTGCGCTGCAGGTGCATCTGCAATTGCTCGCGGATATCCCAGCGCTCGCCAACGGTG
Organism: Pseudomonas putida S13.1.2; assembly: GCF_000498395.2. Taxonomy (NCBI): domain Bacteria; kingdom Pseudomonadati; phylum Pseudomonadota; class Gammaproteobacteria; order Pseudomonadales; family Pseudomonadaceae; genus Pseudomonas; species Pseudomonas putida. The sequence continues at coordinate 2,057,794 of NZ_CP010979.1, read as the reverse complement.
TCGAAATCCTGGGGGTTGATGCTGCCTTGCTCGATGCGCTCCAGCGCCGCAACCACCGACCCCACCTGGGCCAGGTCGGCAAGCGTGGTGCTGCGCTCGATTACCTGCTGGTTCAGCAGGTGGACAGGCCCCCGGCGCCTGCACTGGCCGCTGCTCGGTGCACGCTGGCCGGCAAGAACCTGCCCTAACAGGCTCTTGCCCACGCCATTGCGCCCGACCAGGCCGGTACGCCGTTGGTCGAAGGTTTCGTTGAGGTCGGTAAACAGTAGCCGGCCATCAGGCAAGGCCAAGGAGACGCTGTCCAGCGTCAGGATCGACGTGTTCGTCATGCACAACTCCACAAATGCCGCGACATCTCCGGAGCAAACCGGAGGCTGAAGACTGGCCGTCGAACGGACGGCGGCATCAATGGCGCATTGGACGAACACCTCGTAATGGGGGAGTGCGTAGCCTAACGGCCCGTCGGGGGCGGGTAAAGTACCGCCCGCCGTGTATGGGTTTCCTGCACTGGCCTCATCGCCGGCAAGCCAGCTCCCACAGGTACTGCGCATGGCGGCAGGTCGGCGTGGTCAGGGTGGAGCTACAGGTACTGCGCATGGCGTCAGGTCGGCGTGGTCAGGGTGGAGCTACAGGTACTGCGCATGGCGTCAGGTCGGCGTGGTCAGGGTGGAGCTACAGGTACTGCGCATGGCGTCAGGCCGGCGCGGTCAGGGTGGGAGCTGGCTTGCCGGCGATGCGCCGCGCGAGCGGCGCCCGAGCTTGTCTGGCCCTGGGCTCAGCGCCCCGTCAAGCGCTTGGCCCAGTCGCCCCCGTGGCTCTTTTCGCAGGCCTCTTCGCTGTCAAACCGTACATGCCAGGCCGGGTGATCCAGTTGTATGCCGGCGTGGTCCAACGCCTGACGGGTCAGCGCAAGCATGCGTGCCTTTGCTTCACCCGCCACAGCAGCGACTTTGTCGGCCTCTTGTTCAAACACCCAAGTAATACGCAGGCTGGCCGGAAAATGCTCGGGATCGAGACAATGGGTAAGCCAGGTGAACCCGACGATTTCTGCCTTGGCGGTTTCACAGGCGTCCGTCAGGCACGCTACCAACTCCCGCTCCAGGCGGGCCATTTCGCGTTTGCCCAGCGCCTTCACAGGCTGGCCTCGTCATCGATCTGCTGGCAGAAGCGCAGGCGGTTGCCGAACGGGTCGCATACCTGCATCTGCAGGCCCCAGTCCAGGCGCTCGGCTTCGGGCCGGGCGTAACCGTACTGTTTGCCTTGCAGTTCATGCTCCAGCGCTCGCAAGTCGTCGAGGCGGGCGAACACTGTAGAGCCGGGGCAGGCATCGCCATGGTGCTCGGTAAGGTGCAGGATCAGGCCATCGCGGTGAATCTGCATGTACAACGGCAGGTCCGGGCTGAAGCGGTGCTCCCAGTCCAGGCTGAAACCGAGGAAATCCATGTAGAACTCCCTGGCCTTGTCGACCGAGAAGATGCGCAGTACCGGGATGGCGGGGGCGAGGGGCATGGGGCGTCCTTGACAGTGGGCAAAGTCGCCACTGTACCGCAGTGGTGTCAAGAGTTGTCGGCAAGCCCCGCAGCAATGGTTGACCACCCGCCAGCCACTGCGTAGCCTTGCCACTTCGAGGTTCTTCGGCCAGGCCGAAGCTAAGACGGGAACGCGGTACAAGCCGCGGCTGCCCCCGCAACTGTAAGCACCGACAACGGATCGACACAGCCACTGCGCCAACGTGCGGGAAGGCGTCATCCCGCCAGCCCGCTGTTCAACTGAACGGCGAACTGGAACGGTGCAAGCCAGGAGACCTGCCTCGCAACATTTTCGACTTTCAACCGGGCGGGGTGATCCGGTGGCGAACAAGCCCGGCCAACCTGGCCCGCGGCTCTCGTCCTGCATGCCCGCGCCACTCTGCCAAGGGCAATGCGACATGAAAACACTGGCCAAGCTCCCCGTTACCATCGTCACCGGCTTCCTCGGCTCGGGCAAGACCACCTTGCTGCGCCACATGCTCGACAACGCCCAGGGCCGCCGCATTGCGGTCATCGTCAACGAATTCGGCGAACTGGGCATCGACGGTGAAATCCTCAAGCAGTGCAGCATCGGTTGCACCGAAGAAGAAGCCAGCGGCCGCGTTTATGAGCTGGCCAACGGCTGCCTGTGCTGCACCGTGCAGGAAGAGTTCTTCCCGGTCATGCGCGAGCTGGTGGCACGCCGTGGCGACCTGGACCACATCCTGATCGAAACCAGCGGCCTGGCCCTGCCCAAACCGCTGGTGCAAGCCTTCCAGTGGCCAGAAATCCGCAACGCCTGCACCGTCGACGCGGTCATCACCGTGGTCGATAGCCCGGCCGTGGCTGCCGGCACCTTCGCCGCCTACCCGGACCAGGTGGATGCCCAGCGCAAGCTCGACCCTAACCTGGACCACGAATCGCCGCTGCACGAACTGTTCGCCGATCAGCTGGCCAGCGCCGATCTGGTGGTACTGAACAAGGCCGACTTGATAGACGCCGAAGGCCTGGCCAAGGTCCGCGCCGAAGTGGCCGAAGAACTGCCGCCGGCAGTCAAGGTGGTCGAGGCCAGCAGCGGCAAGCTGCCACTGGAGGTGCTGCTGGGCGTGGGCGCCGAGTCCGAGGCACACATTGATGGCCGCCGCACCCACCACGATTTGCACCACGATGGCGATGATCATGACGACCATGACCACGACGCTTTCGATTCCATTTCCATCGACCTGCCAGAGGCTGACGAAAGCCTGCTGCTCGACGCCTTGACCCAGCTGGTGGTGGAGTTCGGCATCCTGCGCGCCAAAGGCTTCGCTGCCATCCCGGGCAAGCCGATGCGCCTGCTGGTGCAAGGCGTGGGTACGCGTTTCGACAAGCACTTCGACCGCGCCTGGCGTGCCGACGAGCCGCGCATCACCCGCTTGGTGCTGATCGGCCAGGACCTCGACGCTGTCCAGCTGGAAGCGCGCCTGCGCCAGGCCTTGGGCGCCTGACCCGTGCACCTGCTGCGGACCCAGCCCGGCGGCTTCGTGCCGGATGACAGTATTGCCGACCTCGGCCAGACACCCGCCGAACTGGTGATTCTCTGCAGCGGCGATTCGCACCTGGCGTTGCTCGCCGATACCGCCGAGCAACTGCCTGAGGATTTCCCCAGCCTGCGCCTGGCCAACCCGATGCAGGTGCAGAACCACGCTTCGGTCGACCTGTATGTCGACCAGGTGCTGCGCCATGCCAAGGTCATCCTGGTGTCGCTGCACGGGGGCGTCGGTTACTGGCGCTATGGCGTCGAGCAACTGGTCGAGCTGGCTGCGCGTGGCGTGCAGCTGATTCTGGTGCCGGGCGATGATCGCCCGGACCCGGAACTGACTCGCCTGGGCACCGTCACGGGCGACCAGGCCGAGCGCCTCTGGCACTACTTGCGCCAAGGCGGCAAGGCCAATGCCATCAACCTGTACAAGTGCCTGGCCAACCAGTGGCTGGGCCGCGATTATGCCTGGGACGAGCCGCAACCCTTGCCGCGCACCGCTGTGTATCACCCGGCCAAGGGTAGTGTGGCACTGGAAGACTGGTACCCGCACTGGCACCCGGATTACCCGGTAGCGCCGCTGTTGTTCTACCGCTCGCACTTGCAGGCGGCCAATACCGCATTCATCGACGTGTTCTGCCAGCGCCTGCAGGCCGCTGGCTTGAACCCGTTGCCGATCGCCGTGGCCAGCCTCAAGGAAAGCACCTGCCTGGAGCAGGTCGAAGCCTGGCTGGACGAGGTCGGTGCCGAAGTGCTGGTCAATACCACCGGGTTTGCCCTGTCCAGTCCCGAACGGCCTAACCTGCGCCCGTTCCGCCGCGACATTCCGGTGCTGCAGGCCATCTGCGCGCAGGACAACCAGCCCGGCTGGGAGGCCAGCGAACAGGGACTGGGCGCGCGCGACCTGGCCATGCACATCGCCTTGCCCGAACTGGACGGGCGCATCATTACCCGCCCGGTCAGTTTCAAGGACATGGCCTGGCGCAGCGAGCGCAGCCAGTCCGACGTGGTGTGCTACCGCGCCCACCCCGAGCGCATGGACTTTGTCGCCGAGCTGGCCCGCCGCTGGGTCGAACTGGCGCGCCTGCCCAATGCCCAGAAACGCGTCGCCCTGGTGCTGGCCAACTACCCGACCCGCGATGGCCGCATTGGCAACGGCGTCGGCCTGGACACGCCCGCTGCCGCACTTAACATTCTCCAGGCGCTGCAGGCCGAAGGTTATCCGCTGGCCGATTTGCCGGGCAGTGGCACGCAACTGGTTCACCAGTTGCTCGGCGGCGTGACCAACGACCTTGACCACCTTGACCAGCGCCCTTGCGCCCAGAGCCTGAGCCTGGCCGACTACCAGGCCGCCTTCGAGCGCCTGCCCGAGGCCAATCGCCAGGCAGTGCTGGAGCGCTGGGGGCCGCCCGAGCAGGACCCGATGTACCGCAGCGGCCGGCTGATGGTGGCCGGCTTGCGCTTTGGCCTGACCTTCGTCGGTATTCAGCCCGCCCGGGGCTACCAGGTGGACCCTAGCGCGGTATATCACGACCCCGACCTGGTGCCGCCGCACGGCTATCTGGCGTTTCACTTCTGGCTGCGCCACGCGTTCGCCGCCGACGCGGTGATCCATGTCGGCAAGCACGGCAACCTTGAGTGGCTGCCCGGCAAGGGCGTCGGCTTGTCGGCGCAGTGCTGGCCGGACGCGCTGCTTGGCCCACTGCCGAACATCTACCCGTTCATTGTCAACGACCCGGGCGAGGGTGCCCAAGCCAAGCGCCGTACCCAGGCGGTGATCATCGATCACCTGATGCCGCCACTGACCCGTGCCGAAACCTACGGCCCGTTGCGCCACCTGGAGCAACTGGCCGACGAGTTCTACGAAGCGCAGCTACTCGACCCGCGGCGTGCCCGCGAGTTGCAGCGCGACATCCTCGAGCTGGTCAAGGTCAACCACATCGACCGTGAGCTGCAGCTGGAAGGGCAGTTGGACGATGCCGCCGTCTGGCTACCGCGCCTGGACACCTACCTGTGCGACCTGAAGGAATCGCAGATTCGCGATGGCCTGCATGTGTTTGGCCAGTCGCCAGCAGGCCGGCTGCGCCTGGATACGCTGCTGGCACTGGTGCGGGTTGAGCGTGGCGACGGTCGTGGCGGTAATGCCAGCCTGTTGCGGGCCTTGGCCAAGGCATTGGTGCCAGGCTTTGACCCGCTCGATTGTGAGCTTGGGCTGCCCTGGCAGGGCGTACGCCCTGAGCAGCTTCAGGCCATGAGCAGTGAACCCTGGCGCACCTGTGGCGATACCCGCGAACGCCTGGAGCTTCTGGCGCAGCAGGTGATCGAGCAGGCGCTGGGCGGCACCCTGCAGCTTCCCGGTATGGGTGAATGGCAGCCGGTGCATGATGTGGTGCAGGCCTTGCGCGAAGCGGTGGCGCCCAGCCTGGATGCCTGCGGCGCTGCTGAAATGAATGGCCTGCTGGCGGCGCTGGCCGGGCGATTCGTGCCTGCCGGCCCCAGCGGTGCGCCCAGCCGTGGGCGCCTCGACGTGCTGCCCACCGGCCGCAACTTCTATACCGTGGACGTGCGCAACCTGCCCACCACCACGGCCTGGCGCCTGGGCTTCGCCTCGGCCAGCCTGATCCTCGAGCGCCACCTGCAGGACCACGGCGATCACCTGCGCCAGCTCGGCCTGTCGGTGTGGGGCACGGCTACCATGCGTACTGGCGGCGACGACATCGCCCAGGCCATGGCGCTGATGGGCGTGCGCCCGGTGTGGGCCACCGGCAGCCAGCGCGTTGACGATTTTGAAATACTGCCGCTGAGCTTGCTCGACCGCCCGCGGGTGGATGTGACCTTGCGCGTTTCCGGCTTCTTCCGCGATGCCTTCGGCAACCTTATCCGTCTGTTCGATGCCGCCGTGCAGGCGGTGGCCGCGCTGGACGAGCCCGACGACCTCAACCCCTTGGCCGCCCGGGTACGCAGCGAGCGTGCCACGCTGCTGGGGCAAGGCGTTGCCGCCGAGCAGGCCACGCGCCAGGCCGGCTGGCGGGTGTTCGGTGCCAAACCCGGTGCTTATGGTGCCGGGGTGCAGAACGCTATCGACGGGCGGCTGTGGCACAGCCGCGACGACCTGGCCGAGGTCTACCTCAACCACGGCGGCTACGCCTACGGCGCCAGCGACGACGGCACTCCGGCCCGCGCCCAGTTCGCCCAGCGCCTGGCCAAGGTGCAGGCGGTGCTGCAGAACCAGGACAACCACGAGCACGACCTGCTCGATTCCAACGATTACTACCAGTTCCAGGGGGGCATGCTGGCAGCGTCGGAAACCTTGTCCGGGGCGGCGGTAGCCAGCTACCACGGCGACCACAGCCAGGTAGACCGACCGCGCATCCGTACCCTCAAGGAAGAGCTGAACCGGGTGATCCGCGCCCGCGCGCTCAACCCCAAGTGGATCGACGGGGTAAAGCGCCACGGCTACAAGGGTGCCTTCGAGATGGCGGCGACGGTCGACAACCTGTTCGCCTTCGATGCCACCACGCACCTGATCGACGACCATCATTACCAGGGGCTGGCCGATGCCTACGTGCTCGACCCGGCTACCCGCGATTTCATGCGCGAGCACAACCCCGAGGCCCTGCGCGACCTTACCGAGCGCCTGCTGGAGGCCCAGCAGCGCGGGCTGTGGCAGGCGCCTGGCGAGTACCGCGAAGCCCTTGAGGCGCAACTGCTCGACGGCGAGGAACAGGCTTGAAATGAGTGAACCCGTGCAATTTCCGCTGGCCGCCGTTGTGGGTGCCGACGACCTGAAGCTGGCGCTGTGCCTGACCGCCATCGACCCGAAAATTGGCGGCGTGCTGATCGAAGGGCCGCGTGGCATGGCCAAGAGCACCCTGGCGCGTGGCCTGGCCGACCTGCTTGGCGAGGGCCCGTTTGTCACCTTGCCACTGGGCGCCAGTGAAGAACGGCTGGTCGGCACCCTCGACCTGGATGCCGCGCTGGGGCAGGGCAAGGCGCAGTTTTCCCCGGGCGTGCTGGCCCAGGCCGACGGTGGCGTGCTGTATGTCGATGAGGTCAACCTGCTGCCCGACACGCTGGTCGACCTGTTGCTCGACGTGGCTGCCAGTGGCACCAACCGCATCGAGCGCGACGGCATCTCGCACCGGCACAGCGCCCGCTTCGTGCTGATTGGCACCATGAACCCGGAAGAGGGCGAGCTGCGCCCGCAGCTGCTCGACCGTTTTGGCCTGAACGTGGCCCTGGAAGGCCTGCCTGAGCCTGAGGCCCGTCAGCAGATCATTCGCCGGCGCCTGGCCTTCGACAGCGACCCGCAGGCTTTCTGCACGCAATGGGCAGCGGCCCAGGCGCAGTTGCGCGAGCGCTGCCAGGCAGCGCGCCATGCCCTGGCCGGTATTGCCCTGGATGACCACGCGCTGGCCTGGATTACCGAGCGTTGCTACGCCGCCGGCGTCGACGGGTTGCGCGCCGACCTGGTGTGGTTGCGTGCGGCACGCGCCCACTGCGCCTGGCGCGGTGCTGCGGCCATCGAAGAAGTGGATGTCGAAGCGGTGGCCGAGTTTGCCTTGCGCCATCGCCGCCGCGTTGCGCCCCAGGCCAACCCGCCGTCGGCGCCGCAGCCGCCTGACCAGCAGCCCGGCCAGCAAAGCGCTGGCAACGCTGGTGAACAGGGCGGGCAGGGCGACTGGGGGGCATTGCCGGCGCAGCCGGTGGCTAGCGGTGCACGCCGCGAGGTACCGAACTGGGCAAAAAAGCCCTGAGCATCCCCCGGTCACCTGCAAAAGGGGCGGATGCCAAAGCGGGCGCAGGCAAGCAGAACGGTGCCAGCCGTGGTCGCGCGCGCAGTGCGGCAAGCGGCCGCGTGGCCTGGCTGCCGACCTTGCTCAAAGGGCGGCCACAGCAGCGCCAGGACTTGTGCTGGCAACACCGCATGGGCAAACCGGCAGCGTTGTGGCTGGTGATAGTCGATGCCTCGGCCTCGACCCGGCGCCACCAGGCGCTGACCCAAACCAAAGGGCTGCTGGCGGCATTGTTCGACCAGGCCTACCGCCAGCGCGCCCGCCTGGCCTTGCTGACCGCCAGCGGGCGCACACCGCAGTGGCAGCGCCATGGCCTGAAGGCTTCCGCTGCATTGCAGCCATGGCTACAGGCCTTGGGCGCCGGTGGCGGTACGCCGCTGATCGCAGCACTGGAACAGGCTCGGCATTGGCTACAGGTGCGTCAACGCGCCCACCCGGAAGAAGAGATACGCTGCCTGGTGTTTACCGATGGTCGCCTTCAGAAATGGGACGCCGTACAGCCTATGCCCTGTCCAACGTTGCTGGTGGACATGGAATTGGCACCGGTGCGGGTTGGGCGTGCGCAACGTCTGGCCGAACAATTGCAAGCCGATTACCAGCACCTGCAACAGTTCAAAGTCGTGGACTGAACAGCATTGATGCGACACTGTGTCGCAACCGTGAAAGTTGCCAGAACAGCAACTTTGCAGTTGAACAAGTGCGTGGCGCTGCACGCACTTGATTTGCCGGGCGATATTACTTTGGCATCGACCACGGTTGCAGGTCGTAACCTTTTTCGCACAGTTCGGCGCGCACCTCTTCGATCAGGCTGGCCCACTGGGCGGGGTCGGAGTAGATGCGCGAAGACACTTGCTTGCTGCCGATGCGGGTGCTGGTCCGGTCGATCACTGCCAGGCTCAACTCACCAGTGCCATTGGGTGCATCCCAGGCTACGCACTGGAAAGGTTCGAAGGCGTGGTCGGCAATCAGCAGTGCTTCGTTGACACGGAGCGGGGCATTCATGGTTCGGTCTCTCTATGGTCCCAAACATCGAAGTGAGTCCGCGTTGCTTTAAAGTCGCCTCAATGGTCGCGAAGTGCAGCGCGGGGTTATGTGTACTGATGCTCGTTGTCCGGGGGCAAGTCACACACTAGATGTAAAATTTTTTGTCAGGCTTGAATCCGTTCTTCCCTGCGCCGCCATGGGATGTCGTTAAAGTGCGAAAATTCCCGTGTCACATTGTAAAAAAATGCGTCAGCAGACAGACGGTAGTGGGCGCCGTCAACTTCGTTGCTACTGTTAAACGGGCGCCACAACTTGCTGTTTTACTTCATAAAACCAAAAACTGGCGCCAAGGAACGGTCATGCAACAGCTTGCCGCTCAACGTCGTTTGCTCATCGTCGACCCTTGCGACGACTGCCATCAATTACTGCCGGGCCTGCGTAACGCAGGCTGGGATGTGGACAGCTGCATGCTCGCTGCCGCGCTGGATCACCCCTGTGATGTAGGGTTGTTGCGCTTGCAGGCTTCGCACCTGAGGCACCCGGACGCGGTCAAGGACATGATCAAGCGCAGTAACACCGAGTGGATCGCGGTGCTCAGCGCCGAACAGTTGCGCATGCCGGCCGTCGGCGATTTTGTCTGCGAATGGTTCTTCGACTTCCACACCCTGCCGTTCGATGTATCCCGCGTACAGGTCACCCTTGGCCGGGCATTCGGCATGGCGCGGCTACGTGGCAAAGGGGCCGCCAAGGTGGACGACGCGACCCACGAACTGCTTGGCGAAAGCCGGCCGATCCGCGAGTTGCGCAAGTTGCTGGGCAAGTTGGCGCCCACTGAGTCGCCGGTGCTGATCCGGGGTGAAAGCGGAACGGGCAAGGAACTGGTGGCGCGCACCCTGCATCGGCAGTCGCAACGCAGCGAGCAGCCGTTCGTCGCCATCAACTGCGGGGCAATCCCCGAGCACCTGATCCAGTCGGAACTGTTCGGCCATGAGAAGGGCGCTTTCACCGGTGCCCATCAGCGCAAGACCGGGCGCATTGAAGCCGCCCACGGTGGCACGTTGTTTCTGGATGAAATTGGTGACTTGCCGCTGGAGTTGCAGGCCAATCTGCTGCGTTTTCTACAAGAAAAACACATCGAGCGGGTGGGTGGCAGCCAGCCGATTCCGGTGGATGCGCGGGTATTGGCCGCCACCCACGTGGACCTCGAAAGAGCCATCGAGCAGGGGCGTTTTCGCGAAGACCTGTATTACCGCTTGAACGTGTTGCAGGTGGTGACCGCGCCACTGCGCGACCGACATGGTGACTTGTCGATGCTGGCCAGCCATTTTGCTCATTTCTACAGCCTGGAAACCGGACGCCGGCCGCGTTCGTTCAGCGACCATGCCCTGGCGGCCATGGGCCGGCATGACTGGCCGGGGAATGTGCGCGAGTTGGCCAACCGGGTGCGCCGTGGCCTGGTGCTGGCCGAAGGCCGGCAGATCGAGGCGCAGGACCTGGGCCTGCAGACGCTGGACCAAGGGCAGCAGCCGCTGGGTACGCTAGAGGAATACAAACAGCGGGCCGAGCGCCAGGCCTTGTGCGATGTGCTTAACCGGCACAGCGATAACATGAGCGTAGCGGCGAAGGTGCTGGGGATCTCCCGGCCCACCTTCTACCGCTTGCTGCACAAGCATCAGATACGCTGACTGATCTGTCCGAGGGTCAGTGCGGCGCGCGCACGATGGTCTTCAGCAGGTCTTCCGGGCTGATGTGCCCCACTACCTGGGCCACCGCGCTGCCCGGGGTTGGCAGGTCGATGATGTGGCTTTTCATCTTGCCGACCACATGCATTTCGCACGGTTTGCAGTCGAACTTAAGGGTCAGCACTTCGTCACCCTGAATCAGCTGCATCGGTGCCACCTTGGTACGCACACCGGTCACGCCCTTGGCCTGCTTGGGGCACAGGTTGAAGGAGAAGCGCAGGCAGTGCTTGGTGATCATCACCGGCACTTCACCGTGTTCTTCATGGGCCTCGTAGGCCGCGTCGATCAGCTGCACGCCGTGGCGGTGGTAGAAGTCGCGGGCCTTCTGGTTGTACACGTTGGCCAGGAACGACAGGTGCGACTCGGGGTACACCGGTGGCGGCGTGGTCTCAGCCTTGCGCCCGCCACGCGGGTGCGCCTTGATGCGTGCCTCGGTCAGCGCCTCGATGGCTTCCCGGCGCAGGGCCTTGAGCTGCGAGTTGGGGATGAAGTACGCCTGCGGCGCGTCCAGCTCGATGCTGCTGGCGTGGTACATCGTGGTACCCAGCTGGCCGAGCAGGTCGTGCAACTGGTCCAGTGCCTGCTGCGGCTTGTTGGCCTCGCCGAACGGGCCGTCCAGGGCCACCTGGACGCTGATGCCTTCCTCACTGCTGAGGGTAAGCATCAAGCGCTGCTCGCGCAGTACAGCATGCCATTCCACACCAACCCGGCGCTCGGAGGAGGTGCGTTGCAGGGCCTGCTGCCAGTTGTGGTCGAGGTTGCGCGACAGCGGGTGGTTGGGCCGCAGCTTGTGCAGGCCTTCGGGCATTTCGTTGGGTTCGACGCGATAGCGGTAGCGCTTCTGGCCGTCTTCCTCGAACTCGCCACGTGGTTCGGCGATGTTGGCACGGAAACCCACCACTTCGCGTTTTACCAGCACATTCAGGCCGTCACCGTTGGTCAGTGGCACCTCGGTCACCACTTGCATGTCACGCTTGCCGACCTTTTCCACCACACCCACCGGCAGGCCGGTGAAGGTTGGCGAGTCGAAGGCGCCGATGTCGACTTTGCGGTCGGTCACGAAATAGTCGGTGCTGCCGCGGTGGAAGGTCTTGTCCGGGTCGGGCAGGAAGAAGTGCTCGGTGCGGCCGCTGGACGCACGGGCATATTCCGGGCGGCCTTCGAGAATGGCGTCGAGCTCTTTGCGGTAGTGGGCGGTGATGTTCTTCACATAGCCCATGTCCTTGTAGCGGCCCTCGATCTTGAACGAGCGCACGCCGGCATCCACCAGGTCGGCCAGGTTGGCAGTCTGGTTGTTGTCCTTCATCGACAGCAGGTGCTTCTCGAACGCCACCACGCGGCCCTGGTCATCTTTCAGGGTATAGGGCAGGCGGCAGGCCTGCGAGCAGTCGCCCCGGTTGGCGCTTCGGCCGGTCTGCGCGTGGGAGATGTTGCACTGGCCGGAGAAGGCCACGCACAGCGCACCGTGGATGAAGAACTCGATGGCGGCGTCGGTTTCGGCGGCAATGGCGCGTATTTGCTGCAGGTTCAGCTCACGGGCCAGTACCAGTTGTGAGAAGCCGGCCTGATCGAGGAACTTGGCCCGTTCCAGGGTGCGGATGTCGGTCTGGGTGCTGGCGTGCAGCTCGATCGGCGGGATATCCAGCTCCATCACCCCCAGGTCCTGCACGATCAGCGCGTCGACGCCGGCGTCGTACAGCTGATGGATCAGCTTGCGCGCAGGTTCCAGCTCGTTGTCGTGGAGGATGGTGTTGATGGTGGTGAATACGCGCGCATGGTAGCGGCGGGCGAACTCGACCAGTTCGGCGATCTCGCTGACCTCGTTGCAGGCGTTATGGCGTGCGCCAAAGCTTGGGCCGCCGATGTAGATGGCGTCAGCGCCGTGCAGGATCGCTTCGCGAGCGATGGCCACGTCACGGGCAGGGCTGAGCAGTTCCAGGTGATTCTTTGGAAGGGACATATCGTTATATTTTCGGGCTGCCACGGTTTAGGCGGGCATTGTAGCGGCGAAACGGGCTGGCGGCACCATCGGGGTGCCGGGAGGTGTATTGCTTTTACCGGCCCTATCGCCGGCAAGCCAGCTCCCACAGGAATTGCATAGGGCTTGAGGCCGATGCGGTCGAGGTGGGAGCTGGCTTGCCGGCGATAGGGCCCTTGCAGGTAGCTCAGCGCTTGGCAGCCATCGCCGTGACTTCTACGCGCATGCCTTCAAATGCCAGCGAAGCCACGCCCACGGCCGCACGCACCGGCCATGGTTTGCTGAAGAAACGCTGGTACACCTCGTTGAACGCGGCGCGGTCGGCCATGTCGGTCAGGTAGATGGTCAGGTGCAGCACGCGGTCCATGCCGCTGCCGGCCTTTTCCAGCGCCACTTTCAGCGCCTGCAGGGTGCATTCGCTTTGCTCGACGATGCCGCCCAGTTCCAGGCTGCCATCAGCGTGGGTCGGAATCTGGGTGGTGACCAGCACGCCGTTGAATTCGGCGACGTCGGAGGAAATCGACTCGGCGTCCGGGTCCGGGGTGTAGATGATGTCTGCATGTGCCATGGTGTGTTTTGCCTTGCTACGGAAGGAAAACGGCAAGCCTACGCGAGCAGGCGGATCGGGTCGAGGGCACCCCGGTGTTTGAAATGCGCGGCGTTCGCCGTCAGAATCGCGCCCCATTGCAAAGCCAGGGGCACACTTTGAACGAACAGACTTTGTCCAGGCGCCTGGAGCGCGTGGCTGCACATGTACCGCAGGGCGCGCGCCTGGCCGACATCGGCTCGGACCACGGCTACCTGCCGGTAGCGTTGATGCTGCGGGGTGTGATCGAGGCAGGGGTGGCGGGCGAGGTGGCGCAGACGCCGTTTGCCTCGGCCCAGCGCAACGTGCGCAGAAACGGCCTGCAAGACCGGTTAACCGTGCGCTTGGCCGATGGCCTGGCAGCGGTGGAGCCGCAAGACCGCATCTCGGTGGTCAGCATCTGCGGCATGGGCGGCGACACCATGTGCGAGATCCTCGAGGCCGGCAAGCAGTGCCTTGGCGGCGTGACGCGCCTGGTACTGCAGCCCAATGGCGGTGAGCGTGAACTGCGCCAGTGGCTGGCGGGCAATGGTTACCAGATCGTCAGCGAAGAGCTGCTGCGGGAAAACCGCTTCGACTACGAAATCATCGTCGCCGAGCCGGGCACGGTGGTGTATAGCGCTGAACAGCTGTACTTCGGCCCAGTGTTGATGCAGGAAAAAAGCGAGGCGTTTGTGGTCAAGTGGCGGCGCATGCTGCGGCAGAAGCAGCAGACCCTGGCCAATTTCCAGCGGGCCCGCGATGCGGTGCCTCAGGCGAAAATCGACGATTTCAATCAGCAGGTGGGCTGGATCACCCAGGTACTGGCCTGACTCACTGTTGCGAGCAATTGCCCATTTCGCGGTAGTCGATTTCGCGCTTCTGGCCCTGGTGGTCGACATACACCATGTGCGCAGTGCCAACCTGGCAATCGGCGGCGTTGCTGGCCGGGGTGATGGAGATGACCTTGGCCACGTCCAGCGGCATGCCGTACTCATAATTGTTGCTGGCAGGCTTTGCATTGCCCGCATCGGCAAGGGCACCAAAAGAGGCAAGGGCGGCGGCAACGGCAAGGACAGCGATCGAACGTTTCATGGCAGGCTCCTTTTCTTCAATGTATGACTAATGATGTATTCATTGGTCATCCACAATAAATGGGCTGTTCCGTGATAGATTCCTGCCTGTAACGCAAGAATAAGACTGAACAAGGAGCACACCCTCATGGACATGCTGCATGCCATGCGTACCTTCGCCCGTGTGGTGGAATGTGGCAGCTTCGCTGCGGCCGCCAATGCGTTGGATATTTCCGCGGCACAGGTTTCGCGCATCGTTGCCGAGCTGGAGAACCAGCTGCAGACCCGCCTGCTGCACCGCACCACCCGGCGCCTGCGCATGAGCGAGGCGGGTGAGCGGTTTCTGGAGCGGGCGCGGCAGATCATGCTGCTGACCGAAGAGGCGGTGGGTGAAGCCCGCGGTGCGCACCTCACGCCTCGCGGCCATTTGCGTTTGCATTGCCCGCACGGCCTGGGGCTGCTGCTGATGCCGCTGGTGGCCGGCTACAACGCGTTGTGCCCGGAAGTGGTGATCGAGCTGACGTTGTCCCAGCGCAACCCTGACCCGCTGGCCGAAGGGCATGACGTGGTGATTACCGTGGACGGCGCGCTGCCGGATTCACAGCTGATTGCCGTCCCGCTTGGCAACATCTTCAGCATCCCCTGCGCAGCACCCAGCTATCTGGACCGCCATGGGGTGCCTGAGCGCCCTGAGGACCTGCATGGGCACCGCTGCCTGCGCATGGCGTATCCCATGTATGAAGGCGACTGGGTATTCCCCCAGGGTGTGGATCAGTGCGTGATCACACCGAGTGACAATTTCTCCACCAACGTTGCCGACGCCATGCTGGTGGCCAGTGAATTGGGCATGGGCATTGGCCTGTTACCGTTCTATACGGCCAGCCAGGCGATCGAACAAGGGCGTTTGTGCAGGCTGCTGGCACCGTACCGCCTGCGCGAGAGCGCGCTGTATGCGATGTACCCGTCACGGCATTATCTGGATGCCAAGGTGCGTACGTGGATCGATTACCTCAAGGAGCAGTTGCCGGCGTTGTTCGAGGGGCATACGAAGGTGGTTGATGATTCGCGGTACTGGCGATAGATGGGTTAACGCTGGCCCCTGTAGGAGCGGCCTTGTGTCGCGAAAGGGCTGCATAGCAGCCCCCGGATTGCAGGGCCAATGCAAGAATTGCTGGGGCCGCTTTGCGGCCCTTTCGCGACACAAGGCCGCTCCTACAGGTATTGCACGACGCTTTAAAGGGGATAGTGCTTCAGCTCGCGTGCAATCAGCATGCGCTGGATTTCGCTCGACCCTTCATAGATCTGGGTAATCCGCGCATCCCGGTAATAGCGCTCCACCGGGTAATCTTCCAGGTAGCCATACCCGCCATGCACCTGGATCGCCATCGAGCACACGCGCTCGGCCATTTCCGAAGCGAACAGCTTGGCCTGCGAGGCCTCCGACAGGCACGGCTTGCCGGCGCTGCGCAGGCGGGCGGCATGCAGGATCAGCAAACGTGCGGCGTTCACCTGTACCTGCATGTCGGCCAGCAGGTTGGCGATGCTCTGGTGCTCGTTGATCGGTTTGCCAAATTGCACCCTGTCGCGCGAGTAGACCAGCGCCGCCTCGAACGCGGCGCGGGCAATGCCCAACGCCTGGGCGGCGATACCGATACGGCCGCCTTCAAGGTTCGAAAGGGCGATGGCCAGGCCCTTGCCACGCTCGCCAAGGATGTTGGCAGCGGGGATGCGGCAATTGTCGAAGGTGACCGCGCAGGTGTCGGAGGCGCGGATGCCCATCTTGTGCTCGCTGCGGTCGACCTTGAAACCCGGGTTGTCGGTGGGCACCAGAAACGCCGAGAGGCCCTTCTTGCCCAGCTCCGGGTCGGTCACCGCGAAGACGATGGCCAGGCCGGCGCGGCGGGCATTGCTGACGAACTGCTTGGCGCCATTGATTACCCACTCGCCGTTGACCAGCTCGGCGCGGGTGCGCAGGTTGTGCGCCTCGGAGCCGGCCTGCGGCTCGGTCAGGCAAAAACAGCCGATCACCTCACCGCTGGCCAGGCGCGGTAGCCATTGCTGTTGTTGCTCGGCAGTACCGTAGGCCAGCAGCGGGCCGCAACCTACCGAGTTGTGAATGCTCATCATCGCCCCGGTGGCGCCGCAGCCCGCAGCGATTTCTTCCACGGCCAGGGCGTAGGCGACGTAGTCGGTGTAGCTGCCGCCGAAGTCCTCAGGTACCACCATGCCCAGCAGGCCCAGTTCGCCCATCTTGCGCACCACGCCGTCATCGATCCAGCCGGCCTTTTCCCAGGCCTGGGCGTGCGGGGCGATCTCGCCACGGGCAAAGTCCCGGGCCATGTCGCGGATCATGATCTGCTCTTCGCTCAGTTCAAGGTCTTGCATCTGTGTACTCCCGGGCTCACAGGCCTTCGAAGAATTGGTCAACCCGCTGCTGTTGCAGCGCGGCCAGGGTCGGCGGGTTCCAGCGAGGCTGTTTGTCCTTGTCGATGATCAGGGCGCGTACACCTTCGATGATGTCGCCGTGCTGGAACCACTGGCGGTCCAGGTGCAGCTCCATGGCAAAGCAGTCTTCCAGCCCCAGCTGGCGACCGCGGCGCAACATCTCCAGGGTAACCGCCATGGCCAGCGGTGAGCGGCTTTCCAGCTGGTCGGCGACGGCCACGGCCCAGGCATGGCTGTCACCGATACTGACCGCACGCAATTGCTCGACAATGGCTTGCAGGTTGGGCAGGGCGAAGAAGTGGTCGATGACCGGGCGCAGTTTTTCCAGTGGTGCATCTTCCAGCGCCTGGGTACCGAGCGTGGCCAGCAGGTTCTGCAGGTCCTTGAGCGGGTTGTCGCCAAAGTTCAGCTGGTTCAGGCCCTGGTCAAGGGCGGCGAGTTGGTCACTGGCCAGGTACCAGTCGGCCAGGCCGCAGTACAGGGCGTCGGCCGCCTGGATCTGGGTGCCGCTGACGCCCAGGTAGATGCCCAGTTCGCCGGGGATACGTGACAGGAAGTAGCTACCGCCCACATCGGGGAAGTAGCCGATACCGACTTCGGGCATGCCCAGGCGGCTGCGCTCGGTGACCACGCGCAGATCACAGCCTTGGGCCAGGCCCATGCCGCCGCCGAGGGTGAAACCGTCCATCAGTACGAGTACCGGTTTGCGGTAGCGGTGGATGAGCAGGTCGAGGGCGTATTCCTCGACGAAGAAGGTTTCATGCAGCGTGTCGCCCGCTTTGAAACTGTCGTGCAGTGATCGGATATCGCCCCCCGCACAGAAGCCTTTGGGGCCTTCGCCGCGTAGCACCACGGCGCGCACCTGTGGGTCCTCAGCCCACTGGTCGAGGTGCTGGCGCAGGCTACGAACCATGTCCAGGGTCAGGGCATTGAGGCCGGCGGGGCGGTTCAGGGTCAGGTGGCCAACCTGGTTGCGGACCTCGGCCAGTACATGATCGGTTGCCGAGGTATTAGCTTGCGCAGTCATTGCGTTCTCCCTGCTTTGTTATTGATTTTCCAAGTGAAGTCTGGAATTCGCTGGAGGATCGCAGGATCCTGTCATGCGAATTTGCCTTGCACAATCGACAATTATGCAGGGGCATCGTGCATTTTTGCCGGGGGCCAGTCACTTGGCGGGGCAATTCGTTAACCTGAGCGTAACGAATACGCCGGTAGCTTGATTGATCCGCCAGGCAGCACAGCCCTAAGGTGACCTCCACGACAGCGAACCTGTGGAGTCACCATGACAATAACTCAGAATCCACCGCCGCAATGGTCGCGGCGGCGCGCCGAAAAGCAGCGCCGCCTCGATCGGGTCCGTCACCTCGCCGACGGCGTGGTGCTGCCCACCGAGCGTATCGTCGAAGCCCTCGAACTGCTGCTGGCCCCGGGCGACCGGGTGGTGCTGGAAGGCAACAACCAGAAGCAGGCCGACTTCCTTTCGCGCTCGCTGGCCAAGGTCGACCCCGGGCGCCTGCACGACCTGCACATGATCATGCCCAGCGTCAGCCGAGCCGAGCACCTTGACCTGTTCGAGCGCGGCATCGCCCGCAAGCTCGACTTTTCCTTCGCCGGCCCGCAAAGCCTGCGCATCGGCCAGTTGCTGGAAGATGGCCTGCTCGAAGTCGGTGCCATCCACACCTATATCGAGCTGTACTCGCGGCTGCTGGTCGACCTGATCCCCAACGTCACCCTGGTGGCCGGCTTCATGGCCGACCGTGACGGTAACCTGTACACCGGCCCCAGCACCGAAGACACCCCGGCACTGGTGGAGCCGGCCGCGTTCAGCGACGGTATCGTCATCGCCCAGGTGAACCAGCTGGTGGACCGCGTGGATGACCTGCCACGGGTCGATATCCCGGCGTCCTGGGTCGATTTCGTGGTGGTCGCCGACCAGCCCTTCTATATAGAACCGCTGTTCACCCGCGACCCGCGCCACATCAAGCCGGTGCATGTGCTGATGGCGATGATGGCCATTCGCGGCATCTACGAAAAACACCAGGTGCAGTCGCTGAACCATGGCATCGGCTTCAATACCGCCGCCATCGAGCTGATCTTGCCCACCTACGGCGAGTCTCTGGGCCTGAAGGGCAAGATCTGCCGCAACTGGACGCTCAACCCGCACCCGACCCTGATCCCGGCCATCGAGACCGGCTGGGTGCAAAGCGTGCACTGCTTCGGCACCGAGCTGGGCATGGAGGATTACATCGCCCAGCGCCCGGATGTGTTCTTCACCGGCCGCGATGGCTCGCTGCGATCCAACCGCATGATGTGCCAGCTGGCGGGGCAATACGCGGTCGACCTGTTCATTGGCGCCACCTTGCAAGTGGATGGTGATGGCCATTCCTCGACCGTGACCCGCGGCCGCCTGGCCGGCTTTGGCGGGGCGCCGAACATGGGCCACGACCCGCGTGGCCGGCGCCACGCGACCCCGGCGTGGCTCGACATGACCGTGCCAGAAACCCTGCTGGAGCGCGGCCGCAAGCTGGTGGTGCAAATGGTCGAGACCTACCAGGAAGGCGGCAAGCCCACCTTCGTGGAAACCCTCGATGCCGTGGAAGTGGCCAGGAAGGCCGGGATGCCGCTGGCGCCGGTGATGATCTACGGCGACGACGTCACCCACCTGCTGACCGAGGAGGGCATTGCCTACCTGTACAAGGCCCGCAGCCTGGAAGAACGCCAGCAGATGATCGCCGCCGTGGCCGGGGTTACCGCCATTGGCCTGCGTCACGACCCCAAAGACACCCTGCGCATGCGCCAGCAAGGCCTGATCGCCTTGCCCGAAGACCTTGGCATCCGCCGCACCGACGCCAGCCGCGAGCTGCTGGCCGCACGCAGCATTGCCGACCTGGTCGAGTGGTCCGGCGGCCTCTATAACCCGCCTGCACGGTTCAGGAGCTGGTGATGAAAGCGCTCTTTCTCGAACTCACCCAGGTTCCTGTGGGAGCGGGTTCACCCGCGAAGAGGCCAGCCCAGGCAACCGAAATTCCTCTGGCCGACCACCTCGCCGACCTGGCCGTTGAAGCCCTGATCGACGAAGCCGACCTGTCCCCCAAACCCGGGCTGGTCGACCGCCGCAGCAACGGCGCCCACAAGGACATGACCCTGACCTTGATGCACGCATCGGCCCTGGCCCTGTGGCCATGCCTGCGCAATATGGCTGAAGCCGCCCAGTCCATCGGCCAGGTTGGCCAACCCCTGCGCGCCGCACTGGGCCAGCTCGGCCGTGAAGGCGAGGCCGCGATGCTTGCCGCCACCCACGGGGTAAACACCCACCGCGGCGCGATCTGGGCATTGGGCTTGCTGGTTGCATCCAAGGCCCTTGCCCCTCAGGTCGACGCCACTACCCTGGCCGTGCGCGCCGGGCGCATCGCGCTGTTCGACGACCCGGCCATGCCGCACCAGAACAGCCACGGCTTGCAGGTCCGCCACCGCTACGGCACCGGCGGCGCCCGCGAACAGGCACAGCAAGGCTTCCCCGCCGTCATCGGCCACGGCCTGCCACAACTGCAGCGCAGCCGCGCCGCCGGTGCCAGCGAGCAGCACGCCCGGCTCGACGCGTTACTGGCGATCATGAGCGTGCTCAGCGACACCTGCGTGCTCTGGCGCAGCGGCCCGGCCGGGCTGGCTGCCGTCCAGCAAGGTGCCCACGCCGTACTTGCCGAAGGCGGCAGCGCCACACTGGCGGGGCGCCGGCAACTGCGCCAGCTGGACCGGCAACTGCTGCACCTGAACGCCTCACCGGGCGGCGCCGCCGACTTGCTGGCCGCCTGCCTGTTCCTCGACAAAGCCGGGAGCCTGTGACATGGAAACCCTGAATTTTCAATTCCCCGCCGCCGAACCGGGCCGCGGCCGCACGCTGGTGGGTTGCGTCAGCTCCGGCGACCTCGAAGTGCTGATCGAGCCTGGCACTGCCGGCAGCCTGCACATCCAGGTGGTGACCTCGGTCAACGGCAGTGGCGCCCGCTGGGCGCAGCTGTTCCAGCGCCTGTTCGAGGGCCGTGCGTGGCCGGCCGTGAACATCGACATCCATGACTTTGGCGCCACCCCGGGCGTGGTGCGCCTGCGCCTTGAGCAAGGCTTCGAGGAGATTGCCCATGACTGACACCGAACGCTTGCTGCGCAGCCGCAGCTTTGTCGAACTGGGCGCCCGGCAGCGGGCGCGTGCCGTGCTCGACCCTGGTAGCTTCCGGGAGTTGCTGGGCCCGTTCGACCGGCTGATGTCGCCTTGGCTGCCACGCCAGGGCATCGTGCCTCAGGCCGATGACGGTGTGGTTATCGCCAAGGGCCGGCTGAATGGGCGCCATGCTGTGGTCGCGGCCATCGAAGGTGGGTTCCAGGGTGGCAGCATGGGCGAGGTGGGCGGTGCCAAGATTGCAGGCGCGCTGGAACTGGCCATCGAAGATAACCGCAATGGCATCCCCACTTGCGCCGTGTTGCTGCTGGAAACCGGTGGTGTGCGCCTGCAGGAAGCCAACCTGGGCCTGGCGGCGATTGCCGAAATCCAGGCGGCCATTGTCGAGCTGCGGGCCTTGCAGCCGGTGATCGGCCTGATCGCAGGTTCGGTGGGCTGCTTTGGCGGCATGTCCATTGCTGCGGGCCTGTGCAGCCACCTGCTGGTTACCCGCGAAGCACGCCTGGGCCTGAACGGCCCGCAGGTGATCGAACAGGAGGCCGGCATCGACGAATACGACGCCAAGGACCGTCCCTTCATCTGGAGCCTGACCGGCGGCGAACAACGCCATGCCAGCGGCTTGGTGGACGGCTATGTGGCCGATGATATCGATGCGCTGCGCGAACGCTTGCTGCAATTGCTCGACACACCCTCCAAAGACCGCGCCAGCCAGCACGCCTGGTTCCTCGACCGGCTGGCCCGGCTGGGCGAAGACTGCCCGCAACTGGATGCCGCCGCCGTGCGCGCCCTTTACCAAGGAGAAGCCCAATGAACCGTGCCTTGAACTGGCTGCCGGGCCTGGCCGGCGGGCAAGCCTTGCCAGGTTACCCCGCGTCGTTGCGGGTGATCGACGGCGAACTGGACAACCGCCTGGCGCGCTTCATCGCCGTGGTGCCGGATGCCGACAACCCATTCCCCCGTGCCCGCTCGGGCGAGGTCGGCCTGCTGGAAGGCTGGGGCCTGGCCAAGGCGGTGAGCGAGGCGGTGGAGGCTGACCGCAACGACCAGAAGCGGGCCATTGTCGCGGTTATCGACGTGCCCAGTCAGGCCTACGGCCGCCGCGAGGAGGCGTTGGGCATTCACCAGGCATTGGCCGGTGCCGTGCAGGCCTACGCCCAGGCCCGGTTGGCCGGGCACCCGGTGATCGGTCTGCTGGTCGGCAAGGCCATGTCCGGTGCCTTCCTTGCCCACGGCTACCAGGCCCAGCGCCTGATCGCCCTGGACGATGCCGGGGTCATGGTGCACGCCATGGGCAAGGCGGCTGCGGCGCGGATTACCCTGCGCAGCGTCGAGCAATTGGAGGCCCTGGCCGCCGACGTGCCACCCATGGCCTACGACCTGGCCAGCTACGCCTCGCTGGGCCTGCTGTGGCGCCGGCTGACAGTGGATAACGCCGAGGCACCGAGCGCCGCCGACATTGCCCAGGTGCGTGCCTGCCTGGCAGAAGCGGTGCGCGATATTGGTAGCTCCACCGACCTGTCGTCGCGGCTGGCGGGAGAAAACCGCAGTGCCTCGCGCCAGGTACGCGAACAGCTGCGCCGCCAGTGGCAGGGCGCTTGAGATGAACGCGCCAAGGCCGCACGACCTGCTGTGGGGGATGCCCGTGGCGGGCTTGCCCGCAGACGCGCCGCAGTGGGCCCAGGACGTGCTGGCAAGCGGCCGGCCAGTGGTGGTACGCCGTGCCTCCTGTAAGGATGGCTGGGTGGCGGTTGGGGTGCGTGGCCAGGGCCGGGCGCAGCGCTTGGGTGCGTTGATGCGCCTGGCCGATATCCAGCGTCAGCAATGCCCTGAAGCGTTGCGTGTGCACCTGCAAAGCCCATGGCCTGCGTTGCAGGCACTGGCTTCGGTCGCCCCGGTATTGCAGGCCAGCGGCCTGGCCTGGGGGCCGACGGGCGGGGTGGGGTACCAGATTGCGACCGGCATTGAAGTGGTACATGCCGACAGTGACCTGGACCTGCTGCTGCGCACACCACAACCGCTGGCCCGTGCTCAGGCGCGGGAGCTGCTGGATATCCTCGACTGCGCGCCGTGCCGTATCGATGTGCAACTGGAAACCCCGGCAGGTGCCATTGCCTTGCGCGAATGGGCCGGTTTTGCCCGCCGCGTGCTGCTCAAGTCGCCCCATGGCCCGCGCCTGGTCAGCGACCCTTGGGCAGTGATGGAGCGTGCCGCATGAGTAGCCTGTTCGCCTTCCCCGGCCAGGGAGCCCAGCAGGAGGGCATGCTGCAGCGTCTGCCTGACGGAGGCGGGCTACTGCTGGAGGAGGCCAGCGATACCCTCGGCCAAGCTGCGCTGGCGCTGGACAGCCGGGAGGCACTGCAGTCTACCCGCGCTGTTCAGCTGTGCCTGCTGCTGAGTGGCGTGGCCTGGGCACGCTGGCTGATGCAGCGCAGCCCTGCGCCGGATTACGTGGCGGGCTTGTCGATTGGCGCCTATCCCGCGGCTGTCTCGGCGGGCGCCCTGGGTTTTGCCGATGCCGTGCGCCTGGTCTCCCTGCGTGGCGAGCTGATGCAGTGCGCCTATCCGCAAGGCTACGGCATGACCGCACTCAGCGGCCTGGACCTGGCCAGTGTCGAGCGTTTGCTGAACGAGGTGGGGGGCGAGGTGTTCGTCGCCAACCTCAACAGCGATAACCAGATCGTCATCGCCGGTAGCGATACCGCGATGGCTGCGGTCGCCGCCAAGGCTCGCCGCCAAGGCCAGGGCGTGGCCCGACGCCTGGCAGTCAGCGTGCCGTCGCATTGCCCGTTGCTGGCTGGGCCGGCAGCGGAACTGGCCAGCGCCTTCGCCACGGTCGAGTTGCAGCGCCCACGCATTACCTACCTCAGCGGCAGCAGCGCGCGGCCTGTGTTCGACCCACAGCGCCTGCGCGACGACCTGGCGGGCAACATGGCAAGGGTGGTCGACTGGCGCGCTACGTTGCGCAACGCCTTCGAACGTGGCGTGCGCCTGCACCTGGAAATACCACCCGGCAGCGTGCTCAGCGGGCTGGCCCGGGCAGTGTTTGAACAGGGCAGGGTGGTGGCCGTGGAGGGTACACGGTGGGACACCCTGGATGCGCTGCTGCGCCAGGAGGTGGCTGACGACCGATGATGTCAGTCGGCAGACGCTGTCATTCTGGGAGCTGTCCTGTTTTGAATCTGGAAGCTTGTGCGACCCCTGTGGGAGCGGGCAAGCCCGCGAACACGGGCGAAGCCCGTGCCATCCACCGAGGCGCCTGCTTCGCGGGCACGCCCGCTCCCACAACGACCGTGCAGGCCGCATCAATGTGTGTTTACGAAGAACAACAACAAGCAACTTCGACACTACCTGAGGACAACAACAATGATCATCTATGGTGTGGCACTGCTGGCGGTCTGCACGCTTGCCGGCGTTATCGTCGGCGACTTCCTGGGCGTGTTGCTGGGCGTCAAATCCAATGTGGGCGGGGTCGGCATCGCCATGATCCTGCTGATCTGCGCACGGCTGTACATGCACCGCAATGGCGGCATGAGCAAGGAGTGCGAGTTCGGCGTGGGCTTCTGGGGGGCCATGTATATCCCGGTCGTGGTGGCCATGGCGGCCCAGCAGAACGTGGTCACCGCCCTGCACGGCGGGCCGGTGGCGCTGCTGGCGGCAGTGGGCGCGGTGCTGGTGTGCGGCGCGACCATCGCCCTGATCAGCCGCAGCCATCGCGGCGAGCCTTTACCCGCGCTTGAACCCACCCCGGAAACCCGCGCGCAGGTCGCCCCTGCAGGAGGTCGTTGAACATGTGGCCGATTATTGAAAATGCCCTGGAACACAACGGTCTGATCACCGCCTTTGCAGTAGTAGGCGCGATCATGTGGTTGTCGGTTTTGCTGTCGAAATACCTCACCTTCGGCCGGGTGCACGGCTCGGCCATCGCCATCGTCATCGGCCTGGTGCTGGCCTGGGTCGGCGGCACCCTTACCGGTGGCCAGAAAGGTCTGGCCGACATGGCGCTGTTCTCCGGTATCGGCCTGATGGGCGGGGCTATGCTGCGTGACTTCGCCATTGTGGCCACGGCCTTCGAGGTGCAGGCCACCGAAGCGCGCAAAGCCGGGATGATTGGTTTGGTGGCGCTGTTGCTGGGCACCGTGCTGCCCTTCATTGTCGGCGCGGCAGTGGCCTATGCCTTCGGTTACCGCGATGCGGTGAGCATGACCACCATCGGCGCGGGGGCGGTGACCTATATCGTCGGGCCGGTGACCGGGGCGGCGCTGGGTGCGAGTTCGGACGTGATGGCCCTGTCGATTGCCACCGGGCTGATCAAGGCGATCCTGGTGATGGTGTTCACCCCAGTTTCTGCGCGCCTGCTGGCCCTGGACAACCCGCGCTCGGCGATGGTGTTCGGCGGGTTGGCAGGGACGGTGTCGGGGGTGACGGCCGGGCTGGCCGCGACGGATCGGCGGCTGGTGCCGTATGGCGCGTTGACCGCCACCTTCCATACCGGGTTGGGGTGCCTGATGGGGCCGTCGATTCTGTACTTCTGCGTACGCGGTCTGGTCGGCTAAAAGGCTGGCATGCCACCTTTGTAGGAGCGGCCTTGTGTCGCGAAAGGGCCGCAACGCGGCCCCGGCAATCTATGCTGCGAAGCTGAAATCGTGGGGGTGCTTTGCACCCCTATCGCGACACAAGGCCGCTCCTACAAAGGGTGGTACCGCTGCCGGAAACGCTACCCCCCAAATCGGGGAATAGCGCCGGGTGATCCTCCCCAATTTGTTTCGGTTATCTTCATAACCATCTGAAATAAAAGGAAATATACTTCTGGCACACACCTTGCTCCACACCTCCGCAGAGTTCCCGTGTCTTGGAGGTGCAGCATGTCTACGCCACGCAAAGGCCCCCTTCTGTCATCACTCGTTCTGGCCCTGTTAGGCTGGGAATCGACCAGCGAGGCGGCCGTGCAGTGCCAGCGCACCTTGGTCGCCAATGTGGTGGCACTGGACCAGCCACTGATGTTCAACCGCCTTGGCGCGCAAAACGCCAATGGCATGATGTTCGCGCTTCGTGAAGATGTGGTGGACGACAAGCAAGTCCCCCTCGGCAAGGGCGGGGCTGCGGTACCGGGCAAGGTCACCCTGCGCCCGGACAAGCGCCCACGGCCGATTGTGCTGCGGGTAGCCGCCGGTGACTGCCTCACGGTCAACCTGACCAACCTGCTTGCCTACCAGGCCAACCCCAACAAGCACGGCATCGATCCTGAAGAAAACGAAGCCGAAGGCGAAGAGGAAGGCGAAGAGGAAGGCCCGGAGAACGAAGTCGAGAACGAAGGCGGTGAGAATTTCGTCGCTGATGAGCAGGTAAATGACCGGCATGTCGGCTTCCAGGTGAACGGCATGCAGGCGGTCAACAGCATTGGCGATATCGCCGCCAACACCGGCCGCAATGGCAACTTCCTGGTATCGCCCGGCAACACCCGCAGCTACACCCTGTACGCCGAGCGCGAGGGGGCCTTTGCTGCCACCAGTCAGGGCGCTACTTTTGGCGGCCAGGGTGGGGCAGGTAACGTCGCCAATGGCCTGTTTGGCCAGGTGGTGGTCGTCCCCAAAGGTGGGCGAACCTTCCGCAACACCTTGACCGAAGAAGAAATGCGCCTGGCCACCACCGGCCGCACCGCCACCGGCCAACCGGTCATCGATTACCAGGCCCGTTACCCGCAGACTCAACCGTGGATCAGCGAGGGCAAGGCCGGCAAGCCGATCATTGCCATGGTCGACGGCAATGAAATTCTCAACAGCGAGACCGACGCCATTGTCATGGGGCCGAACCCGGACGGCAGCTTCCCGCGCTCGACCTACCCGCTGGAAAGCGTCAACAAGCGCAACCCCGCATTACCCAACCGCCTGGAAGCGTTCCGCGATTTCGCCTCGCAGTTTGCCGATGAAGTGGCCGCCACCCAGGCCTTCCCGGGCTACTGGGCGGACCCGGTGATGGGCCATGTGCTGGAGCCGACGCGCGATTCGTTCATGATCAACTATGGCTCTGGCGGCATGGGCGCCGAAGTGGTCGCCAACCGCCTGGGTGTGGGGCCCATGCATGATTGCCTGTCGTGCGCCTACGAGGAATTCTTCCTCAGCGCACACACAGTGGGCGATATCGGCACCCTGGTGGACGTACCGGCCAACGTCGGCCTGGAGAACATTCGCCCAGGCCAGACGCCGCCGGCCAGCGCCGTGGGGGTCAAGGCCAGCATGGCGCTTTACCCGGCCGAGCCAGCCAACGTGCACCACAGTTACATTGGCGATTTCACCAAGTTCCGCAACACCCACAATGGCCATGAGCAGCACATCTTCCACCTGCATGGTCACCAGTGGCTGTTCAACCCCAACGACGACAACTCCGACTACATCGACGCCCAAGGCATCGGCCCGGGTATCGGCTACACCTACGAGATTGCCAACGGCGGTTCGGGCAACCGCAACCGCGTGGCGGGCGATGCCATCTACCACTGCCACTTCTACCCGCACTTCGCCCAGGGCATGTGGGCCATGTGGCGGGTACACGATGTGTTCGAAGAAGGCACCCGGCTAGAAGTGAGCGGGCAGGGCGAGAATGGTTTCCACAGCACCCCGTTTGCCCTGCGCAGCGGCAAGCCGGCTGCTGGCGCCCGGGCATTGCCGGATGGCGAAATCGTTGCCGGTACGCCGATCCCGGCCATCGTGCCGCTGCCTGGCAAAGCCATGGCGCCGATGCCTGGCAAGGTGGTGGTGGTACCCAAACTGTCTGAGCAACTCGTCGCCGCCAACGACGATGATGACGAAAACGAGGACGAAGGCGATGACGACCACGCCAGCCCGGCGCCGGTGCGCAAAGCCGTCGGCTCACTGGCGCTGGTCGACCGCACTGATGCCAACCGCAACGCCGATGGCACCCTGAAAAACCCAGGCTACCCGTTCTGGATCGGTGGCATGGAAAGCAGTGTCGGTAACCGCCCGCCAACCCCGCCACTGGACATGCTTGACCCGGCCCTGGCCCGGCAGCTGAAAGACAGCGGCAACGCCCTGTGGGCCAACCTCGACGCCAACCAGGTCGATGGCTGGGATGGCGGCCTGGGCCGTCATGCGCTGGACGGTGTATCTGCCGGTGGCGAGGCCGTGACCACCACCACCAAGCTGGACTTTTCCAAGGTGGTGCACAAAGCCAAGCCCATCTACCTGCCCGAAGAAGGAACCGATGTCGAGCAGGCCGCCATGCAGTTCCACGCCAAGGCCGAGCACCCCAGCTTCGCCCTGATCCCTGGCAGCCAGCCGGTGGCCAAGGCCTTCCGCACCAACGGCGCCTTGCCCACTGCCGGCGCGCCGTTCTACGAGCCGTGCATGGATGACCGCGGCAAGCGCCTGACCCAAACCTCGGGGGTAGGCGAGTTTGCGAGCGGCGAGAGCCTGACCGGCATGAGCTTCCGTGGTTCGTCCACCTTCACCGCCGACCGCCCGCGCATCTACAAAGGTGCCAATATCCAGTTCGACGCGGTGTACAACAAGGTCGGCTACCACTTCCCGCAGGCGCGTATCCTGGCGCTGTGGGAAGACGCCTGGCCGGTGATCACCAAGCAGCGCCCGCCAGAGCCGCTGGTGATGCGCATGAACACCTTCGACTGCACCATGTACACCCACACCAACCTGATCCCGTCGTACTACGAAATGGACGACTACCAGGTGCGTACCCCGACCGACGTGATCGGCCAGCACATCCACCTGCCCAAGTGGGACCTGACTGCCGCCGACGGCTCGGCCAATGGCTGGAACTATGAAGACGGGGTGCTCTCGCCCGGCAGCGTGGTCGAGCGTGTGCATGCCATCCGCGCCTACAACGGCTGCACCGAGGGCGACAGCCGCGATGGCACCGCCGCGTGCCCGAAAGCCAAGCAGCACCCGTACTTCGGCCGCTTTGGCCGGGCCGACTGGCTGGGTGCGCGCACGGCCATGCAACGCTGGTTTGCCGACCCGCTGGTGAACGTGAACAACGTCGATCGTGGCCTGGGCACCATCTTTACCCACGACCACCTCGGCCCATCGACCCACCAGCAGCTCGGGCTGTATGCAACTGTGCTGGCCGAGCCCGCCGGCTCTACCTGGTACCACGCCGAAACCGGCGAGCAGCTGTACAACCCGGCCACACGCCAGGACGGCGGGCCGACCTCGTGGCAAGCGGTGATCAAGACGGGCGACCACGATGGCGACGGCAAGAACGACAGCTACCGTGAGTTCTTCCTTGAGTACAGCGACTTCCAGCATGCCTATGAAGCGGGCGTGTACGTGGGCGCAGGCCCGGACGGCATCCCCAGTGGCCAGGCCTACCCGGCCACGGCGGACAGTTTCCGCTACGCCATCAACCCGCCGGTAAGGCAGAAGGCATCCAACCTGCTTGAGTCGGTAGTCGAATCGCGCGGTGGCCTGGCCCCCGGCTGCCCAAGCCGGCCTTGCCCGCAGGCGATTTCGGTGGATGACCCGGGCATGTTCGTCGTCAACTACCGCAACGAGCCGCTGGCCCTGCGGGTATTCGACCCAAACAAGGTCGGCCCCGATGGCAAGCGCGGCATGCAGGCAGACGGCCTGGCGGGCGACCTCAGCTATGCCCTGCAGAGCCGTACCGACCGTGCGATCCCGGCCATGAACATGGCGCCTTCGGCGATTACTTCGGCGGTGGGCCCTACCGGCGGCACCACACTGTTCCCACCCCACATCAACAAGGCCGGCAGCGAGCCGGGTGACCCGTTCACGCCCATGCTGCGCACCTACTCCGGGGACAACGTACGCCTGCGCCTGCACGCCGGTGGCCACGAGGAGGAGCACAACGTGACCCTGCACGGTGTCAAGTGGCTGCAGAACGGTTCGGGCTTTGGTAACAGTTCCAACTCGGGCTGGAAGGCCTCGCAGATGATCGGGATTTCCGAACAGATGGGCTTCATGGCGCCGGTGTCGATGATTTCCAGTTCTGCTGCCACCAACGGCGATTACCTGTACGCCATGGACGCAGCCCTGGAAGGCTACTGGAACGGTATCTGGGGGGTGATGCGCAACTACACCGCACAACGCGCCGACCTGTTCCCGCTGCCGAACAATACGCAACCCGTGGCCATGCGCAATACCGTGAACTTTGACGGCATCTGCCCAAAAACCACGGCCAACCCCAACGGCATCGGTACCCGTACCACCGTCAAGCGCAGCTACGAGATTGTCGCGGCGCTGGCCAACGACATCCTCGAGAACCGCAACGGCGTCAGCATCAACGACCCGGCCGGTGTCGGCCAGCATGTCGGCGGCCCGCTGAAGGCCAATGGCGGCACCCTGGTGTTCAACAGCCGCAAGACCAGCATCCCGCAGGTGACGGTTGTCGACGAGGAGGACGGCACCACCTTCACTGTGGGGGGCCACAGTGCGCCACTGCATGACCCGACCGCCGTGCTGTATGTGCGCAAGGCCGACCTGGACGCCACCACCGGCAAGCTCAAGGCCGGCGTGCCGGTGGAGCCCCTGGTGCTGCGCGCCAACGCCGGCGACTGCATCAGCATCACCCTGGAAAACCGCCTGCCACAGGTCATGCCTGACTTGCCAAGCACGGCCGTGATGCAGAACGTGGTCAAGCGTGACCGCTTCGACAGCGAAGGCTCTACCGCCTTCAACAACAACCTGATGCGGCCGTCCAGCCATGTGGGCCTGCATGCCCAGTTGCTGGCCTACGACATCACCAAGTCCGACGGTGCCAACGTGGGTGCCAACCCGGTGCAGACCGTGCCACCGCGGGTGGGCAACAGCGGTGCCTACCCAAGCCGGGTGTACCAGTACTACGCCGGCCACCTGGAGCGCGAGGGCAAACCGGTGCTGCAACTGGGCCGCACGGTGGACAACATCAACACCACGGCAATCGAGTTTGGTGGCCTGAACCTGACGCCGTCGGACTTCATCAAGCAGCCACAAAAAGGCCTGGTGGGTGGCATGAGCATCTTGCCGCAGACCGCGACCTGGACCGAGGACACCGCCAGCCGGGCCCAGGCCACGGTCAAGGTCACTGGCCAAGCCGATTACCGCGACCTGGTAACGGTGTGGCAGCGCTCGATGAACATGCGCTGGGCTGACGGCCGCCCGGTCGAAGGCATCGCCACCGAAGGCAATGGCGTGCCGGGGGACCCGAAAGACAACGGCAACATGGCCATGAACTACAAGACTGAACCGCTGTGGCTGCGGTTTGGCCTGGCGCCGGATGCACCGTTCGGCCATGCCGACGGCTTCGGCTTTGCCGATGTGCCCAACGCGCACATGGCCTACAGCAACGCCCTGGTTGGCGGTGACCCGCAAACCCCGGTGCTGTACGCCAAGCCGGGCCAGCCAGTGCGCAGCCATGTGCTGATGCCCAGTGGTGGCAGCCGCGGCATCACCTACCAGCTGGACGGTCACCTGTGGCCATTGCACAACTACCAGGCCGAGAAGAGTGACGTGGACGGTTACCCGATGAGCCTGCCTGGCATCGGTTCGGTGCGCTTTGGCTACAACCCGATGGCCATGTACATCGGTGCGCAGGAGAGCGTACTGCCAGCGGCGCACTTCAGCTTCATGCTGCCGAGTGCCGGCGGTGCCAACGCGGTGGCGGGTGACTACCTGTTCCGCGATTACGCCGCCTACGGCAACCTCTCTGGGCTGTGGGGGATTTTGCGGGTGACCAACGAAGCGCCGCCGGCAACGGCCCCGGCGCAGTGACGGAAGGGGAGCGCGAGCATGAATAACAAGACTCGCCCTGCTTGCTTGGGGGTATTGCTGGGAGTAGCGCTGATCGGCCTGGGCGTGGCGTATGAAAAGCTCTGGTGCGATCCCCGCGAGCTGTTGCAGGAACCTGCCGACCCGCAGGCCCTGCACCGGCTCAGCCGGGACGGCGTGACCGTGGATTTCGAGGCCCGGCCGCTGGCCGGGGGCGAGTTGAAGGAAGGCGCCTTCGCCAGCATCCGCTTCAAGGTCAGCGACCAGGCCAGTGGCCAGCCGCTGTCGGGCATGGCCCCGGGGGCGTGGATCGACCCGGCGCAGTCGGCTCCGACCGGCGACCGCAGCCAAAGCTGCAAGGCGCGGGTCGCGCTGTTTCTCAAAAGCAGCATCGGCGCCAGGCCGCTGCTCGACCTGAACAGCTACTTTTTGTTGATGCTGAACAACGACGCCAGCCTGACGGTGATTGATCCGACCGTTTCGGTGGGCGGCGTGACCAGCACCATGGCCCGCATCGACCTGCCCGGGCGGCCCATGGACTGGGTGGCTACCGGCGACGACAAGCAGGTGTTCGTGTCGATCCCCGAGCGCGGCAAGGTGGCGGTAATCGATACCGAAACCTTCACCCGCGTGGCCGACCTTGACGCCGGCGACCAGCCGCTGCGCGTAGCCTTGCAGCCGGACCAGCACCGGCTGTGGGTGGGCAACAACAGCAGTGACCCGGCCAAGGGTGGGGTGACGGTGATCGACGTGCCAGGGCGTACTACCCTGAAAAGTTTCAACACCGGCACCGGGCACCACGAAATCGCCTTCAGCGCCGACTCGCGTTTTGCCTACGTCAGCAACCGCGACAGCGGCACCCTCAGCGTCATTGATATCCCGGAAATGCGCCTGGCCAAAACCATCAAGGTTGGCCCGCACCCGCTGTCGGTCAGCTACTCGGCGCTGTCCCAGGCCGTTTACGTGGTCGATGGGGAGGAAGGCAGCGTAAGGGTGTTCGATGCCCGCAGCCACCAGCTGCGCCACACGGTCAAGGCCGAGCAGGGCCTGGGGCCAATGCGCTTCAGCAGCGATGGCCGCTACGGCGTTGTACTCAACACCCTTGAGAACCAGGCCCTGGTGATCGATGCCAGTACCGACAAGCTGATCCACCACATTCCGGTGGCGGCCGAACCCTATCAGCTGACCTTTACCAAGGGCTATGCCTATGTGCGCGGCCTGGCTTCCCCGAAAGTGACCATGATCAACCTGTCCAGCCTGGGCGAAGGGCGCTCGCCGATCGTCCAGGGTTTCGAGGCCGGCCCGGCAGCGCCGCGCCAGGCCGGCGACCTGCCATTGGCCCAGGGGTTGTCGGTGTCGCGTGATGACAACTCGGTGTTCGTGGTCAACCCGGTGGACAACACCACCTACTTCTACGCCGAGGGCATGAACGCGCCGATGTCCGGCTACAACAACCGTGGTCACCAGGCCCGTGCTGCCCTGGTCGTTGACCGCAGCCTGCGTGAGGTGGCGCCCGGGGTGTACGGCTCGACGGTGAAACTCCCCGCTGCCGGCAAGTTCGACGTGGCTTTCCTGCTTAACCAGCCGCAGATCATCCACTGCTTCAGTGCCGATGTTGCCGAAGCGCCCAATGCCGGCAAGCGCAAGGGCGCGCATGCGGAGTTCATTGGCCTGGACCAACCCATGCCACTGCACAGCGCCATTACCGCACGGGTGCGTATCGTCGGTGACGACGGTCAGCCGCGGCTGGGCCTGAACGACCTGAGCCTGCGCTACTTCCTGGCGCCGTCGTCAATGCCGCGCAACCTGCAGCTGCTGGAAGTGGGGGAGGGTGTCTATCAGGCAGCCCTGACACTGTCCGAAGCTGGCGCCTGGTACCTGCATGTGCAGTCGCCATCGTTGGGGCGCAAGTTTGCCGAAGAAAACTACACCAGCCTGCGCGTCCTGCCGGCCGCAGCGACCAGCGCTTCCCACACTGACATGAGGAGTGTGCGATGAACGCCAAGCATTGTTTCCAACTGCTGGCCCTGAGCCTGGCACTTGCCAGCAACCTTGCCATGGCCCACGCCGGCCACGACCACAAAGGCCATGCCGAGCAGCCGCCGGCGGCTCACCAGGAAAAGACCAGTGTGCGTTTTGCCGACGTCTCCCTGCTGAACCAGGACGGCATGCCGGTACGCCTGGAGAAAGACCTGGTAAATGACCATCTGGTGGTCATGGGCTTCATCTACACCAGCTGCACCACGGTGTGCCCGGTGGTGTCGTCGATCATGGGCAAAGTCCAGCAACAGCTGGGTGGCCGGGTAGGGGAAGAGATCCACATGGTTTCGATCAGCGTCGACCCTCAGCGTGACGATGCCAAACGCCTGCAAGATTACGCCAAGGCCTTCCAGAAGGGGCCGGGCTGGAGCTGGCTGACCGGCACGCCGTACGCTGTCACCGAAACCCTCAAGGGCCTGGGCAGCTTCAGCGCCGACCTCCGTCAGCACCCGCCGCTGATTCTGGTGGGTGACGGGCGAAGCGGGCACTGGACGCGGTATTACGGCTTCACCGACCCAACGGTACTGATAGAAGAAATCAACCGACTCAGCGCCCGTCGGGTGCATGCCAAGAGCACGGCCATTGCCGACCACCATGAGGTGCAACCATGAGCAATGTAACCTCCCGCCGCGGCGGCATGCGCGGTTTCGACTGGCTGGTGCTGGGCGGCTGCCTGTGGATTCTCGGCTCGATGGCGTTTGCCCATGAAGGCCATGCGGAGCAGGCGCCCATGCCGCAGCCCGCGCCTCAGACGATGACCAGTGGCGGCGGCACCCGCGATGCCCAGACCTGGTTCACCGATACCGTACTGAAGGACCAGAACGGCCGCGAGCTGCGTTTTTACAGTGATGTGCTCAAGGACAACGTGGTCATGCTCAACGTGATCTTCACCCACTGCACCGACGCCTGCCCGCTGATCACCCGCAAGCTGCGCGAAGTGCGCGCGGCCATGGGGCCGCAACTGGCCAGCCAGGTGACTTTCGTGTCGATCAGCAGCGACCCGCTCAACGATACCCCGCAAGCACTCAAGGCGTTTGCCGAGAAGCAGGGGGTTGATGGGCCGAACTGGCTGTTTCTGACCGGTGACAAGGCCAATGTCGACCTGGTGCTAGGCCGCATCGGCCAGTTTCTGCCGAGCCCCGAGCAGCACTCCACGCAGTTGATTGCCGGCGATGTAGCAGGCAAACGCTGGAGCAAGATCCGCCCGGATGCACCACCGGCGGCGATTGCCCAGCGCATGCAACTGCTGACCCAGCCACTGGCAGGGCGGTGATGGCCATGCGCGCCTGGGCTCGCCGTGCCGGCCTCTTCGCGGGGCAAGCCCGCTCCCACAGGTTTTTCATTGACCTCAGGCGTGTACTGATCCTGTGGGAGCGGGCTTGCCCCGCGAAGAGGCCGGCATGAACACTGCAAAAGGTATTGTGTTGCTCATCAGTATCAGCCTCTGCAGTTCAGCCCTGGCCTTTGATCTCACTGCCAACGAACAAGCCGGCAAACGCCTCTACCGCGAAGGCGTCTCCAGCAGCGATGCGCAATTGCAGGCCCGGGTCGGCGCCAGCGACATCCGCGTGCCCGCCAGCGTGCTGCCCTGCGCCAGCTGCCACGGCAACGACGGCCGTGGCCGCGCCGAAGGCGGCGTGCGCCCACCCAACCTGGACTGGCAACGCCTGGCACAAGGCCAGGGCGCACGCGAAGCCAATGGCCGCAGCTACCCGGCTTATACCGACCGCAGCCTGGCCCGGGCCATCCAGCATGGCGTAGACCCGGCGGGCAATCGGCTGGACCCGGCCATGCCACGCTTCGAACTGACCATGGCCGACCAGCGCAACCTTACCGCCTACCTGAAGCGCCTGGCGCAGGAGCGCGACCCCGGCATAGAGGAGGGCGTACTGCGCCTGGGCACCTTGCTGCCGGCTTCCGGCCCGCTGGCCGAAGCCGGGCAGGTGGTACGTGCAGTGCTGGAAGACGGGGTAGCGCAACTCAACCAGCAAGGCGGCATTCACGGGCGGCGCCTGGAGCTGGTCGTACTGGACCCTGGCTCCGACCCGGTCAGCGCCGAGCATGCCTTGCAGCAACTGCTGGAGCAGGAGCGCGTGTTCGCCCTGATTTCGCCGTTGGCACCGATGCTCGACCCGCGTCTGGCAACCTTGCTGGCACCCCAGAATGTGCCCCTGATCGGCAGCACTCCGCGCAGTGGCGGCAGCGCGCAGATATTCGACCCACTGCCCGGCTTGCCTGAGCAATTGCTGAGCCTGGCTGGTCACGCCCGTGCAGGGTTGGGCCTGGCACCAGGTGACTTGCGCGTGGTGTACGCCGGCAACGAGCAGGCAGCGGCGGCCGAGCAGGTACGTGAGCGCCTGTTGCAGCAGGGTTGGGCGCCTTCCGCCATCGAGGCCTTCGACGGCCAGGCTATGGACGGGCAGGGCATTGTCTTCCTCGGCCGCGCCCAGGCATTTGCCGAACTGGCGACGGCATTGCAGGCAGCAGGCCGCAAGCCCTACCTGTTCGCCGCGTCCAGCCAGGTGGCCGGCGCCGTGGCGCGGTTGCCCGAGCAATGGTCGCAACGGGTGTTCCTGGCTTACCCCTATGTCCCCGAAGACTGGACCGAGCAAGGCCTGGCCACCCTCGCCGGGCTGCAGCAACGCCAGGGCCTGGACCCACGCCAGGCGTCGTTGCAGGTCAATACCCTGTGCGCGTTGCGCCTGCTGAGCGAAGCGCTCAAGCAAATCGGCCGTGACGCCAGCCGCGAGCAACTGATTGGCGCACTGGAAGGCCTGCACGATGTATCTACCGGCCTGACCCCGGCGCTGGGCTTTGGCCCCGGTCGCCGCCAGGGCATGGCCGGTGCCCATGTGGTGGCGGTGGCCCTGCCCGGGCCGCGTTTCACCGCAGTTACCCCTTACCGGCCGGTGCCGGACAGCCTTTGAGTGGAGGTTGCCATGCGTATTGTGTTGCTGTGCCTGTTGCTGGTAATGGCCAAGGCGAGCTGGGCCGATGTACCTGCTGCACGGGTCAATGGCGTGGAGATCGGGTTGACCCGCCTGGAGCGCTATTTCAGCGAATACCTGACCGCCCAGGGCCGCGCGGTTTCCAGCATCCGCAACCCGGGCCTGTACAAGC
This sequence comes from Pseudomonas putida S13.1.2, assembly GCF_000498395.2. Lineage (NCBI taxonomy): Bacteria > Pseudomonadati > Pseudomonadota > Gammaproteobacteria > Pseudomonadales > Pseudomonadaceae > Pseudomonas > Pseudomonas putida. The sequence continues at coordinate 2,021,117 of NZ_CP010979.1, read as the reverse complement.
GCCTGCGTGGTCAGGCCCTGGACGAACTGATCGACAAGGAGCTCCTGTGGCAGGAGGCGCAGCGACAAGGCATCGCCATCAGCGACGCGCAGGTGTCGGCGCATGTCGGCGAGGTGGAAGCTGCGTTCGGCAGCCCGGCAGTTTTCGAACGGCGTCTGGCAGAGGCGGGCTTTGATAGGGCACAGTACACTGAATACACCCGGCAAGACATGGCGGCCCAGCAGGTGTACGCCCAGCTCAGCGCAGTCGACGCGCCGAGCCCGGCCGAAGTGCAAGCATTCTATGATGCCAACCGAGAAACACTGCAGGGAGCGCAGAACCAAAGTGATAACCCTTCGGTCATACACGAACAGGGCCTGGTCTTGGCCAGGGCCTCGCTCATCGGTGAGCGCGAGGCGCAAGCGCGCAAGTCCGTGCGCCAACGTTTGCGCGACTCCGCTAAAGTGGAGATCGCTGACTGAAGCCCCTGATGGCGTTCCCCCAATGCTGGGGAATTAGGGTTTGGCAATGTGCCATCAGTTTCCCCGGTTGTGGGGAAGCGGGCGGGTGTGCCTGCCCGCCGTGTTTTGGGTGCTGGCCGGCACCTTCTGCAAATCAATGACTTACAGCGGTGCAGCATGACTATTCACGCCTGGCACGAAGCCTGCTCAAGCCTGTACAAGGGCGAACTTCGCAGACCGGGTAACCGGGCAGTTCTTGGGAGTCGACCTTGGTGAACAGAGTATTGGTAGTCGATGACGAACAGACCCTTGCGCAGAACCTGCAAGCGTACCTGCAGGCGCAAGGCCTGGAAGTTCATGTTGCCCACGACGGTGCTAGTGGTATCGAGCAGGCTGAGCGCCTGGCGCCACAAGTGATCGTGCTGGATTACCGCTTGCCCGACATGGAAGGGTTTCAGGTTCTGGAGGCCGTACGCAAGAACAGGCAATGCCACTTCATGCTGATCACCGCCCACCCCACCGTCGAGGTGCGTGAGCGGGCCGCAGAGCTGGGAGTGAGCCATGTCCTGTTCAAGCCGTTCCCACTGGTGGAACTGGCCCGTGCGATCTTCGACCTGATGGGCATCGAGCGCCGGCGCAGGGCCACGGACAACCCGGCAGAAGGGTTCGTCGAACGACGCCAGAACAGGAACGAATCGTTCCCCCTGCAGTTGTACGATGGAAGCTGGGTGTTGGCTGAGCGCCGCCGTAATGGCGCCAAGCCGCCAGGGCCCGACGACGATCAACTGCTCACAGGGGAATAGCGGCGCCCGCACCCCTGGCTGAGCCAGCCTGCGACGCGCCCCCTGAGCGGAGTCGCAGGCCATGCCAGAAGCATTCGATGCAACCCGGGATTTGCCACAGCCTGCACCGGCCCAATCGCGAGCAAGCTCGCTCCTACAGGATTGCGCTGAACCTGTGGGAGCGGGCATGCCCGCGAAGAACCCGGCACCCTTCTCAGCCTACCCCCGCGACCTGCTGGCCCAGGCCCGTCTGCAAGCCAGCGACGAGCGCCTGCTCAACTGCCTCGAACGCCTTGCTTGCGACAACCCCGATACCTTCACCCGTCGCCTGGGCCTGACCCTGCATTACCCGGTGCTGGGCAGCCACACCCTGCTGGCCAGCAGCCCACGCTTCGACAAAGTCAGCCTGGCCGCGTGCCTGAAGCGCGAATTTGTGCTGATCGAGCAGGGCGGCCAGCTGTTGGGCGTGTTCGCCGACCCCTTCGACCCCGCCCGCCTGGCCTGGATCGACGATGTGCTGCAAGGCGCGCCGCTGTACCTGGCCCACGCCGCCGAACTGGCCACCTTCCTGGCCCGCCACGAAGAAAGCTTCCACGCCGTCGATGCCCTTGACCACGACGCCGAGGCCAGCAGCGAAGGCGACCCGCTGCAACGCCTTTCGCTGGCCAGCATCAGCGAAGACCAGAGCCGCGTGGTCAAGCTGGTCAACTCCACCCTGTACGACGCCCTCAAGCTGCACGCCAGCGACATCCACCTGGGCATGACCGGCCAGGGCCTGACCATCAAGTACCGCATCGACGGTGTGCTCAACGGTGCCGGCAAGGCCAGTGGCAGTGCCTTCGCCGACCAGGTGATCTCCCGCATCAAGGTCATGGCCGAGCTCGACATCGGCGAAAAACGCGTGCCCCAGGACGGCCGCTTCAAGGTGGCTGTGGGCGACCGGCAAATCGATTTCCGGGTATCGATCATGCCCAGCATCTTTGGCGAAGACGCCGTGCTGCGGGTGCTCGACAAGCAGGACTTGTCCGACCGGGTCAGCGGCGTGCAGCTGCAGGCCCTGGGCTTTGCCGACGAAACCCTGCGCGCCCTGCGCCGGCTGGCCGCCGAACCCTACGGCATGATCCTGGTCACCGGCCCCACCGGCAGCGGCAAGACCACCACCCTGTACGCCATGATCAGCGAAATCAACCATGGCGTAGACAAGATCATCACCATCGAAGACCCGGTCGAGTACCAGCTGCCCGGTGTGTTGCAAATCCCGGTCAACGAGAAGAAGGGCCTGACCTTCGCCCGTGGCCTGCGCTCCATCTTGCGCCACGACCCGGACAAGATCCTGGTTGGCGAAATCCGCGACCCGGACACCGCGCAAATTGCCGTGCAGTCGGCGCTTACCGGCCACCTGGTGTTCACCACCATCCACGCCAACAACGTGTTCGACGTGATCGGCCGCTTCAGCCAGATGCAGGTCGACCCCTACAGCTTCGTTTCTGCACTGAACGCGGTGCTGGCCCAGCGCCTGATCCGCCTGGCCTGCACGCATTGCTCCAGCCCCTGCGAAGTGGATGACGACACCCTGTATGGCTCGGGCCTGAGCCGTGAAGGCGTGGCCGGCTGGAAGTTCGTGCGCGTGCAGGGCTGCGGCCAGTGCCGCGGCAGTGGCTTTCGCGGGCGCAGCGCAATCGCGGAACTGCTGCACCTGGACGACGACCTGCGGCAGATGATCGTCGAGCGCCGCCCCCTGTCGCAAATCAAGACACTCGCCTGCCAGCGCGGCCTGCGCCTGCTGCGGGCTTCGGCGCTGGACCTGGTCCGCGATGGCCGCACCACACTTGAGGAGATCAACCGTGTCACATTCATCTGATCGTTTCTGTGCCGTGGTCGGCGCCGAGGGCGTCGGCTTGGGTTGCTGGCATAAACACCAGCACCAGTGGCTGGGTAGTCGCGTGTTCAGCTGCGATGCTGCTCAGCCAGCCTGGGAAGCCGCCGTCGACGCGCTGTCCGTACTGTTGGCCGAGCATGCCGTACGTGGCGCCCAGCTGCGGGTGCTGCTGTCGGCTCGCTACAGCCGCTTCTGTCTGGTGCCCTGGAGTGATGCCATCGGCCACCCGCGCGAACTGGACGCCTATGCCCGAGCCTGCTTCGAAAACCTCTACGGCCAGCCGCTGGACGACTGGCGCATCGTGCTGTCGCCCGAGCCTGCCGGTGCCGCCCGCATCGCGACGGCGCTGCCCGAAGCCCTGCTCCAACGGTTACAGGCGCTGGGCCGGGAAAGCCGCCTGAGCCTGCGCTCGGTGCAACCGTACCTGATGGCCGCCTACAACCGCTGCTCGCCACAGCTGCAGCAGGGCGACTTCCTGTTTGTACTGGCCGAGCCGCGCCGCAGCGTGCTGCTGCTGGCCGCCGGCGGCGCCTGGCAGCAAGTGCTTGCGCAAGGCTGCGCCGACAGCGACCAGGCCCTGCAAGCGCTGATCGAGCGCACCTGCGAGCTGTATGGCGAGCACCTGCCACAGGTGTACTTGCATGCCCCGGGCCGGGGCGACGTGCCGCAACTGGCGGCGGTGCAGCTGTGCCAGCCGGCCAGCGAAGCCGACCCGCTGTGCGCCATGTGGCGGGCGGTGGCCTGACATGCGCCGCCTCGAGCTGGAATTCCAACCCCGGCGCAGTGGCCCGCTGGCCTGGTCGCTGCTGGCCCTGGGCTGCGCCATCGTCGCCGGCCTGGTGTTGCTGCAACATAACTTGCAGACCGAGCAGGTAGACCTTGAGGCCAGCGTGCACAGCCTGGAGCTGCAACTGGGCCGCCGTCCGGCAACCACTGCCCCGCAAACTACTGCTGCCAGCCGTGAGCAGGCCGAGCGTCTGGCACAAATGCGCAGTGTGTCACAACAACTGCAACGCCCATGGCAGCAGCTGTTCGCCATGCTCGAAGCCTTGCCGCAGGACGATGTCGCGCTGCTCGGCCTGACCCCGGACGCGCGCAAAGGCCAGGTCCGTATCGCCGCTGAAGCGCGCAACCTGGAAGCGATGTTGCAGTACCACCAGCGCCTGGAAGCCAGCGCGGAGCTCAGCGATGTCTCGCTGCTCAACCACGAGGTGTTGGCCGCGCAGCCTGAGCACCCGGTGCGCTTTACCCTCACTGCGACCTGGGAGACCGGCCATGCGCGCCCTTGAATCGCTGAACAGCCTGATCCTCCAGGAACGCCTGCGCCGCGTCGGCCCGGTTGGCCTGGCCGCCGCCGCCGTGGGTTTGCTGGCGGTGGGCGTGGTGTGCGCCGGGGTGCTGCCGCAGTGGCAAAGCGTACGTGAGCTGCGCGCCACTGAAGCGGACGCCAGCGTACAAATCGAGCGAGTCAGGCGTGGCGAGGTGAAGATCGCCGTCAAGCCCGAGCAGCAGGCGCTGGACACCCTTCGCCAGCAACTGCCGGGGCAGCCCCAGGCCAGCGAGCTGATCGAGCGCCTGTACCATCTTGCCAGCGCCGAGCACATCAGCCTCGCGCGTGGTGAGTATGCCCTGGGCATTGATCCCAAGACCCAGCTGGCGCGCTACCAGATCGTGCTGCCAGTGCGCGGCAGCTACCCGCAGATTCGCGGCTTTCTCAAAGGCCTGCTGAAGCAGCTGCCCACCCTTGTGCTGGAAGACCTCGAGCTGCAACGCAAACGCATCGGCGACAGCGAGCTGAATGCCCGCCTGCGCATGACCCTTTACCTGTCGAGGTCATGATGAACACTCAACGTGCAGTCATCTGGGCCGGTTTCCTCGGCGTGAGCGCAGTCATCGCCTGGGCACCAGGGCACTGGTTCGGCCAGGAAGACAGCGTCGCGGCCTTCGCGGGCAAGTCGGATCGCCGCACCGCCGCTCCCACAGGAGTTGTGGGCAACGCCGAACCTGTGGGAGCGGCTTTAGCCGCGAAAGGGCCGGAACAGGCCTCCAGAGATCTGTTCCCAACCCAGCAATGGACCAAACCCCAAGCCCTGGCCACCGTCACCGAACAACCCGTGGCTGTCGCGCCCATCGTGGCCGCAGCGCCGACCGCCCCGGAGCTGCCGTTCCAGTTCATCGGCCGCATGGGCAACAACGACGACCTGCAGATCTTCCTGCAGAGCGGCGAAAAACTCTACGTCGTGCGCCAGGGCGACGTCATTGAAGACACCTATCGCCTTGATCGGGTATCGGCCAGCGAGCTGAGCCTGGTCTACCTGCCTTTGCACCAGTCGCAGACCTTGTCTGTCGGGAGCGCACCATGAAGTCGTCAAAGCTGTGCAAGCCTGCTCCGTTCCTGCTTGTGGCGTTGTGCGTGGCCATTGCCGGCTGCGGCTCCAGCGCGGTACGCAAGGACAGCGACCAACTGATGAAGGAGGGCCAATACGAAGCCGGCATCGCCCGGCTGGAAGACGCCCTGCGCGATGACCCGCGCGATACCGAACTGAACATCGCCTTGGCCCACAGCCGCCAGGCCGCCGTGGAGGCACTGCTGACCCAGGCCGATACCGACCGCATCCGCCATGACTTTGCCAACGCCCGCATGGGCTATGGCCGGGTGCTGACCCTGGAGCCGAACAACCGCCGCGCCCAGGAGGGCACGCGCCAGCTGGAGCTGATCCGTACCCTCGACGAGCGCGTGGCCCTGGGCCAGGCAGCATTGCGCCAGGGCGACCTGTTCGGCGCCGAGCGCTACATGCGCGAAGTGCTGCGCCTGGACCCGCAAAACCAGAAGGGCATCGCCCTGCGCAGCGACATCGAGAACGTCCAGGCGCGCACCGCGCAGCCCTTTCCGCAGCTGCGCAGCAAGCTGGATCGGCCGGTCACCCTGGAATTTCGCGATGCCAACCTGAAGACCATTTTCGAAGTGCTGTCCCAGGTCGCTGGCATCAATTTCATCTTCGACAAAGACATGCGCCCGGACATGAAAGCCACCATTTTCGTGCGTGAAGTGCGCATCGAGGACGCTGTGGCGTTGCTGCTGGAGCAGAACCAGCTGCGCCAGAAGATCGTCAACGACAACACCCTGATGGTTTACCCCGACTCGCCGCAGAAGACCAAGGACTACCAGGAACTGGTCATGCGCACCTTCTACCTGACCAGCATCGACGCCAATACCGCGCTGAACATGGTCAAGACCATGCTCAAGACCCGCGACGTGTTTGTCGACGAGCGCCTCAATACGCTGACCATGCGCGACACCCCAGATGCCGTGCGCATGGCCGAGAAGCTGCTGCAGTCGCAAGACCAGTCCAACCCCGAGGTGGTACTGGAGGTGGAGGTGATGGAGGTGGCTACCTCGCGCATCCTCGACCTTGGCCTGCAATGGCCCAACACCTTCGGCGTGCTGACGTCCGACGGCAAGTCGGTGAGCGTGCTCGACCAATTGCGTGGCATCGACTCCAGCCGCATCAGCATCTCGCCGGCCCCGCAGGCCAAGATCAATGCCCAGGACAAGGACATCAATACCCTGGCGAGCCCGGTGATCCGCGTCAGCAACCGTGAGCAGGCGCGCATTCACATCGGCCAGCGAGTGCCGATCATCAGCGCCACTTCGGTGCCGTCCACCCAGGGCCCGGTGATTACCGAAAGTGTCACCTACCTGGACGTGGGCCTGAAGCTTGAAGTGCAGCCTACCGTGCACCTGAACAACGAAGTGGCGATCAAGGTGGCGCTGGAAGTCAGCAACGCCACCCCGCTGGAGGCTACCCGCCAGGGCACCATCCCGGTCCAGGTAGATACCCGCAATGCCCAGACCACTCTGCGCCTGCACGATGGCGAAACCCAGGTGCTGGCCGGCCTGGTGCGCAACGACCACAACGCCAGCGGCAACAAGATCCCGGGCCTTGGTGATATCCCCGGCCTGGGCCGGCTGTTCGGCAGCAACAAGGACGACATGAGCAAGTCCGAGCTGGTGCTGGCGATCACCCCGCGCATTGTGCGCAACCTGCCGTACCAGAGCCCGTCGGACATGGAGTTTTCCACCGGCACCGAGTCGGCCATGCAAGTGCGCCAGATGGCACCACTGCCGCCGATGGATGTGCCCGGCAATGCACCCACCACCGACGCCCCCGTGGTGGACAGCCAGATGGCGGTCGCCCCGGCCAACGGGAGCCCACGGCCATGAAAGCCCGCCGCCACGTGCAGGGCTTCAGCCTGATCGAAGTGGTGCTGACCCTGGCGCTGCTCGGGCTGCTGGCCAGCATGGCCGCGCCGCTGACCGAAACCGTGGTGCGCCGTGGCAAGGAGCAGCAACTGCGCGAGGCGCTGTACCAGATTCGCGATGCCATCGACGCCTACAAGCGGGCCTTTGACGCTGGCTACATCGAGAAGCGCCTGGATGCCAGCGGCTATCCGCCGAACCTGCAGGTGCTGGTGGACGGCGTGCGCGATGTGCGCAGTGCCAAGGGCGCCAAGTTCTACTTCCTGCGACGCATCCCGCATGACCCGCTGGTGGCGGCCAAGGATGAAGACGAAGGCGCCTGGGGCCTGCGGGCCTACGACAGCAGCCCCGACAGCCCGCGTGAAGGCGAAGACGTGTTTGACGTGTATTCCAGGGCACGCGGCAAAGGCCTCAACAACATCCCTTACGGGCAATGGTGACAGCCATGAAACGCAGCAAAGGCTTCACCCTGATCGAACTGCTGGTGGTCATGGCGATCATCGCCACGCTGATGACCATCGCCATGCCGCGCTACTTCAACAGCCTGGAAAGCTCCCGCGAAGCCACCCTGCGCCAAAGCCTGGCGGTGCTGCGCGAGTCGCTGGACCACTACTACGGCGACACCGGTCACTACCCGGACTCGCTGGAGCAGTTGGTGGAGCAACGCTACCTGCGCAACACCCCGGTCGACCCGATCACCGAGCGCAGCGATGCCTGGCAGCTGGTGCCACCGCCCGAGGGCGTGGCCGGCGGCGTGGCCGATATCAAAAGCGGTGCCACAGGGAGGGCGCGTGATGGCAGCCTCTTCGCTGAATGGTAAGGCCGAGCGCGGCTTCACCTACCTGGGCGTGCTGCTGCTGATTGCGGTCAGCAGTGTGGCCCTGGCCGCCACTGGCACGATCTGGGCCAGCGCCGCCCAGCGTGATCGCGAGCGCCAGTTGCTGTGGGTGGGCAGCCAGTACGCCCAGGCCCTGCGCAGCTACTACCGTGCCTCGCCGGGCCTGGCCCAGTACCCGCAGGAGCTGGCCGACCTGCTGCAGGACAACCGCTTTCCAAAGGCCAAGCGGCACATTCGCAGGCTGTACCCCGACCCCCTCACCAACAGCGACGAGTGGGGCCTGCTGCGCTCGATCGACGGCCGCATCACCGGCGTGCACAGCCGCTCGGACGACACCCCGTTCAAGCGCAGTGGCTTCAGCGCCGAATGGAGCGGCTTCGAGGGCCTGGAGCACTACAGCGACTGGCAGTTTGTTGCCGAGCAGGCGTTTACCGAAAGTGCAGGCGGCGTGCAGACGCATGCAGGCCCGGGAGATACGCCATGAGCCGCCTGGCTGCGTTGTGCCTGTGCCTGCTGCTGATGGCGGGGGTGACCACTTCGGCCAAGGCGGGTGTTGAAGACGAGATGCAGGGTTTTATCGTTGATAACACCATTTCGCACATCGGCCACGACTTTTACTACTACTTCGCCGACCGCCTGCGTGCCACCAGCCGCCTGGACTTCAACCTGGTGGTACGCGAACGCCCGGATGCCCGCTGGGGCAGCCTGGTCACCGTGGAGTTCGAGCGTGAGGTGATGTACCGCCGCTTCCTGCCACCAAACACCACCGAGCTCAAAGACGAGGCCGTGGCAGCCGCCGACCTGGTCAAGCAGCAAATCATTCAACGCAAGCTGCAACGCCTGCTACAGGACACCACCGACTTGGAGAGGGACGAGCTATGAACCACCGCATTCCACGTTGCATTGCCGCCTGCCTGCTGGCCAGCGCTTGTGCTGCCCAGGCCACCGAGCTGGTGTACACCCCGGTCAACCCGGCCTTTGGCGGCAACCCGTTGAACGGCACCTGGCTGTTGAACAATGCCCAGGCGCAGAACGACTACGACGACCCCGACCTCAAGGACCGTGCCTCGGCCTTTACAGGCACAACGGCCCTGGAGCGCTTCAGCAACCAGCTGGAGTCGCGGATGTTGTCGCAGTTGCTGGACAACATCAGTAACGGCAGCACCGGCAGCATGGCGACCGATGCGTTTCTCATCGACGTCATCGACGATTCCGGGGCCTTGAGCATCAAGGTCACCGATCGTGCCACAGGAGAGATTTCGATCATTGAGGTCAGCGGCCTGAACCCCTGAGAGGGAAGGGCTTTATGTTGGGGAGAGAACACCATGAAACGTCTGCTGAGCACGCTGCTGATCCTCACCGCCCTGGGCCTGCAAACTGGTTGCAGCCTGCGCGAACCCATGTCGGCCGAACAGGACTCGGAAACCCCGACCCTGACACCCCGGGCCTCGACCTACTACGACCTGATCAACATGCCACGGCCCAAAGGCCGGCTGATGGCAGTGGTGTATGGTTTCCGCGACCAGACCGGGCAGTACAAGCCCACCCCGGCCAGTTCATTCTCCACCAGCGTCACCCAGGGCGCGGCCAGCATGCTGATGGACGCCCTGAGTGCCAGCGGCTGGTTCGTGGTGCTGGAGCGTGAAGGGCTGCAGAACCTGCTGACCGAGCGCAAGATCATCCGTGCTTCGCAGAAAAAGCCGGATGTAGCCGAGAACATCATGGGCGAACTGCCCCCGCTGCAGGCCGCCAACCTGATGCTGGAGGGCGGCATCATTGCCTATGACACCAACGTGCGCAGCGGCGGCGAGGGTGCCCGCTACCTGGGTATCGATATTTCCCGCGAGTACCGGGTGGACCAGGTAACCGTGAACCTGCGCGCCGTGGACGTGCGCACCGGGCAGGTGCTGGCCAACGTGATGACCAGCAAGACCATCTACTCGGTCGGCCGCAGCGCCGGGGTGTTCAAGTTCATCGAGTTCAAGAAGCTGCTCGAAGCCGAGGTGGGCTATACCACCAACGAACCGGCGCAGCTGTGCGTGCTGTCGGCGATTGAATCAGCGGTAGGGCACTTGCTGGCGCAAGGGATCGAACGGCGGCTGTGGCAGGTGGCGGGCGATGCGGGGGAGGGCAAGGCTACGGTGGACAAGTACCTGAGCCAGAATCAGCAGCCGTGAGGTGTAACCACTGACTTATGACCTCGGGACCCAATATACCAATTGGCAAATGGCTGCGTCGATAATTTCCATGGACTGAAATTTGATTTGTGCAATTATCAAAATTGCCAGTTGGTTTTTTTCGACTGGCGGCTACCCTAGGTGAATGGCTAGTGATGGTCAGGATGTGATGGCTGTATGGTTTCTTATGAAGAAGGTCGCAGGCTGACGTCAGGCTGTTGGCCTGCCGTCAGCAAGTCGTGAGCGGGAGTGGGTGTGCGCTTTTATCGCGTCTGTTTCGAATTGCTGAAGTTTAAGTCTAGTGCCGGGTGCGAAATTTGTATGTTGACGCTCTATGAGAAAGGTGATCAATATGGTGGTGTCTAATAAGCTGCGACAATATTCCGCTTACTCGGTTTATGGGTACTGTTCGAATCGGCTAGGGCTGCTTAATTTTAATGGCGAGCGAATAGATCAGGTAAGCGGATTTTATATATTAGGCAATGGCTATCGAGCGTTCAGCGCATCCTTGATGCGGTTCAATAGCCCGGACAATGTTAGCCCATTTTCTGTTGGTGGGATAAATGCATATGTGTACTGCCTCGGGGATCCTGTAAACTTTCAAGATCCGGAAGGGCATTCTAGAATAGGAAGGTTTTTTGCAGGTTTATTTAGATGTTCTAGGAAAGCATCTCCTTCGCTATCCCTTGCCTCACCCGCTAAGCGGCCTACAACAGTGCCTGAAGGCTATTCGTTGATTGGCTACCACGGGGGCGCGCTTGAACACAAGGATTCGCTAGAAGCTGGGCTAAGCTCAAAATTCTCTGGTAGCGCTAGCGGTCAGGCACTGATGGGGGAAGGATTTTATTTTGCTCACAAATTTCAATTGGCTGCAAAATCTGCTGGTTTTGCTGAAGCCAGAGGTCTCACGCCGCATGTTTATGGCGTGTACGCGGAAAAGAGAGAGTTCCTGATGTTTCGTAAGGGCTTCGACAACGGGTATGGTAGGATCGGAAATGCAATGATGGTTGACAGTCGGTTGTTTGGGAAGGTTGTCGTGCGGGCGGAAATAGAAATGCCTATTATTCGTAGGGACTCATTTTTTAGACAGGAAGCCCGGGATAAGGAAAGGGGGTGGTGACAAACTAATGGCCCTTGCCCTTGGTTTAATAATGGAACACCTCATTCGGTGGGTGGTCACGATGTCCATCAACGCCCAAATAGTGCGCAGATTTCGATTCGGAATCAGGTCTTAGTTGACTCAAGACAGCATGCGCGCCCTGAATCATCAGGCTGCGTATGTAGCTGTTACCTTACTTGCTCGCCTTGCGCAATGAGGCGTCCTCAGGCGCCTGCAGCACATGTTGACTGATCGCGGTAGCACCTTGAGGCATGGATATGCCATGCACAGGTAATGCGCACCCCTTGAGGTCACGCTAACCCTGTGGCCAGGTTTACCCGCAAAGAACCCGTTGAAGGTGCCATCCTGAATATTCATCATCGCCGAATCGCTAACGACATGACCATGACCTGATAAAACTGCTAGTAGCCGCCACTTTTTTACTGTGAGCAAATAGCATCAACTCCCCCGGCACATATCTCAATGTGCGGGCTGAGATGAATTGGGAAAGGTGCTCGTTGATGATGACTCGAATGTGGCTGCTATTTTTAATCCTTGGTAGTTTGGTCGGTTGCGGGGCGCATACGCCCTCTGTGCAGGCCCCCCGCCCAGTCGCATAGACCCAGTTATTGATAAGTGAAACAGCCAAATCACAGCAGTTGACCGCGCTGAACGAGCGCGGGGAGCAGGCAATCGCGCAACTCAAGGTTTGGTATGATTCCGTCACCGAAGACTGCGGCGGGCCTGATAAACCGAGTAACCTATGCAGCGGTATCGAAATGCGTGCCACAGGCTTCAGCCCAGACTTTCTACCTTGGGGCCCGAGCCAGAAACACCTGGACAAAGGCGCCATCGCGTTTTCCTGGGTGCGCCGCGATACCAACTTCGGCAGGGCGGCGGAACGCTTCAATGGTTTTTTGTTTCCGCCACTCCAGGCCATCCCGCATAACAAGATTCGCGATCTTGAAGTGTTGTGCACGTTCCCAATCGATGGCGGAACGGACAACCGCGATACGGCGAACGGATGCGGACCGCATGACGGGTTTGAAGCCACCACCGATGCGTGCCAGAAAGTCGGTGTGACGGATGCCGATGCGTGGCTGGCAACGTACAGCGACGATGACATCGTGAAATCCCGAGTCTGCGGATGGGACCTGCGCGAAGCCCCCGCTAACATGAAGGCGCAGTGGTTCGAGATGCCGATAAAAGTCAGGGCGGGGCTGAGCGCAGAAGCGTGGATTGGCTACAACGAGATTTTGCTTCCCGTCTGGAAAGTCGGCGTGGGCGCAGACTTGCCTTTGTATGCATTTTTCTATGTGGAGGGTCAAACGCAAGCGGGCTTGCTAGCGCAATTTGACCAGGCCCGTTATTACGCAGCTTATGGCCAGGCGGTTCCTGTCATCCGAATCAAGCTTCCCACGGCAAAGGACCAGGTCATGCAGTTTACCTACGATGAGGAAGACCAGGCGGTGGGCCGACCCGTCGTCACCTCCGACGTTGATTTTGAATCCGAGCAGACCGGTGAGCGAAAGGAATTCAAAGTTGACGGGTCGACGTTCATATTGCATGGCATGGGCGAAGTCAGCGACGATTCGCACGGGGGCGGTGAAAGCTCGATAAGCGGAAAACATCTGAAGTTCCAAGGTTCAACTATGTTGGTCGCACCGTGGGAAAGACCGCGAAGCAGCCGGTGCGGCCAACAGAAGTGTTACTACCCATGCCCTCAGCTTGAAACCCTTCCCTGACCCCGGTAGTCTTTGCCCGCTGCTGTCAATCCAGCAGCCGGGTTTGGTAGCCCGCGATCAATCAAGGCGCACAAGCGCCCGCTCTGCGATACAGTTGGCGCTTTTTTGTGCCCGGCTGTTTCGTTTTATGGCGGCTGTGCGTAGGGCGCCTCCGTGCGCGCCGGTTTCCTTGATTCCCGGTCTACCAACCTGCGTACAGCCGTCACCCTTTCGTTTGGTAGCGATTTGTGGCGGCTCCAGTGAATCAAGGAGCGACACAATGACAAAAGGCTTACCTGATCCTCCCGTTCGCGCCACCACAGCGGCCTCCAGTTTTTCCACCTGTGAATGCAGCCACCCGCCATTGTTTGCCGTACGTTCGGGAGTGGACTACGAAGATGCGCTGGTGCACCTGTCCACGCTGCTGAAAGGGGCGTTTGCGACCAACCTCAAGGCGTTGGAACTGGCCAAGGGGACATGTCGTGATCTGCTGTTGAGCAACGACCATGGGCTGGATTCGGCCAAGGCGGTGGTGGAGGCGTTGCTGGATGGGGTGGAGGGGCAACAGTTGACTGTGAGAGGGCTGGCTAGCCCACTTTAAAAAATACAGCGCCGATCTTGAGATCACGCGGTCGCTGTAGGAGCGGCCTTGTGTCGCGAGCGGGCTGCAAAGCAGCCCCGGAATGTCAGCCATGATGCACATATCGCCGGGGCTGCTTTGCAGCCCGTTCGCGACACAAGGCCGCTCCTACAGGGCAGCGCCAGTTTTCAGGTAACGAGCAAGGCCGGCAACCCATCCCCCACAGGTTCGGCACGTTGCAACAAATGTGGGAGCAACTGTCTTGCATAACACCTAAGCGCTAGCGCGATCACTGTGGGAGCGGCTTTAGCCGCGAACACCGGCGAAGCCGGTGCCATGCACCGCGTTGGACTCTTCGCGGGCACGCCCGCTCCCACAGGTACCGCGCAGACTTCAGGTTTATGCAGTATCTGTCGGGGCAACTGAATTGCAAAACATCTGAAAGCGAGCGCGATCACTGTGGGAGCGGGCTCGCCCGCGAACACGGGCGAAGCCCGTGCCATCCACGGCGGTGGCTTCTTCGCGGGTAAACCCGCTCCCACACTGATTTGAGCTGCGCCATGTTTTCAGGGCTGCGGTAAGTCATCCCGCCACGGCGTGCCCGATCTGAACATCGCGTTGAGACGCACGATGAAGATTCTCATGCAGGCCACAAGCGCAACCTTCGCAAGTTTCCCCCGCCCACGCAGCGCCTCATATCGGGCTTTGAGCGTTGGATTGTGTTACACCGCCACCAGGCACGCCATGTACAGCGCACGCCTGACCTCAAATCGGCCTCCTGAAATAAAGCGCTTGCCCACGGACTTTCCGCTGTCGTGATTGAAGGGGGCCACACCGACCAAAGAGGCTATTTCCCTGGACTCCACATGCTCCAGTTCCGGCAAGAGCGCTACCAGCTTGGTCGCGGTTACCATCCCGATGCCTTTGACTTCGTCCAATTTGGCAATCCGTTCATCGTTGAGCACTGTGGCCTGCCGCTTGATCGCTTGCTCCACCAACTTTATCTGCGAGGCAAAGTGCTGGAGATTGGTTTTCAGGAAAATAGCGACCATCGCTGACTGAGCCTGCTTCAGGCGCCGCCGGTCGTCATCTCGCTGTTGGACTAAGCGATCACGCTGCTGAAGGAGTTCCCGTAACAGGGCCCTTTCAGGGCTTGTCTTCAGGGTTGGCTTGTCTGGAATGACCTCAGCGAAATGGGCCAGCACTGCGGCGTCGATGGCATCGGTCTTGGCCTTGATACCCAAGGAATCCGCGAACGATCTGGCTCGTTTGGGGTTCACGCGTATGACCTTGTAGCTGGCGTCCTGGAGAAAGCGCATGACATCACGCTCGTAGCCGCCTGTAAATTCCAGCAAGACGCGCTTGATGCTGAGCCCTCGAAGGCTCTTCACCAGTTCCTCAAAGCCCGCTGGATCGTTGCGCACGCTGATCTTGATGCCCTGGGGCCGCACCAGTGCATCAAGGGAAAGACTGGAAACATCGATACCCAAGAAGGAAGCCATCGCCAAAACCTCCTAGACTTAACAGTGTGAGAGAGCTTTGGCTTGGCCCACGCTTGTGGTTCGAGATTACGCCCTCATCCAACTGTTCGGGCTCTCGCCAAAGTGGAACGGTGAATGGCAGCTTGTGCTCCCACACGTGCTCAAGGCACCTCCGGCATTCAGCTTGCCATTCACCGCTCTCACTCCAGATTCTAATCACCCCTCAAGACACAAGCGGCCTTGCGTCGCGATGCGCCGCGCGGGCGGCGCTCGATTCATGCGCCCACACAAAACCTCAGCCGAACACCCGGCGATCCATGACACCCCCCTCAACCCATCAACCAGATGACGCCCAGCCTTTTCTCCCGCACACTGCAAAAAATTCCCAAGCCCGTACCCCGCCACCTTGCAGGGCACAGCCGGAGTAGAAAATGGCGCGACAACTCATAACAAACGCCCACGACCCGCTGCACGAATCCCGCCAGGCCCGCCTGAAGCTGGCCAGCGAAGGCGAGCTGCCGCTGGGCATGCTGCGCGACGAGATCGACGCGTCCTGGCGCCGCAGCCTGGGCCATGGCCTGGATTGCCTGCAGGGCGAACAGGTCGGCCTGGGGCTGGAGCAGGGCCACGACCTGCGCATGCTGCTGGAGCGCAATCGCCTGCTGGTCGACGCCGTCACCCCGGAACTGGACTACCTGGTCGCACGCCAGGGCAAGGCCGGCATCGTCATCCTCGGCGACGCCCAGGCCAACGTGCTGGCCATCGAGGGCCAGACCCACGTGCTCAGCCGCGAGGGCCTGCGCGACCTGCACCCGGGCAGTTGCTGGAGCGAGTCGCTGCGCGGCACCAATGCCATCGGCACCGCCGTGGTGGAAGGCCGGCCGACGCTGATCAACTGCGGCGAACACTACCTTGACCGCCTCAGCCCGTTTTCCTGCACCTCTGTACCCCTGCGTGACCCGCGTGGCGAGGTGATCGGCGTGCTCGACATCACCCGCGAAGGGGTGATGGCGCAACCGCAGGACAGCCTGTCGACACTGATGCTGGCCGCCGGCAACATCGAGAGCCGCATGTTTGGTTTGTGCCACCCAGAGAAACTGGTGCTGGCCTTCCACAGCCGCCCGCAATACCTCAACAGCGCCTGGCATGGCCTGTTGGCGCTGAGCCTTGATGGCGAGGTGCTGGCTGCCAACGACAGTGCATGCCAGTTGTTGCAGGTACCGCGCCACGAGCTGGTTGGCCGGCGCAGCACTGACCTGCTCGGCGAGCGGTCACCTGCGTTTATTGCGCGCCTGTGGCAGGGTGGGGTGAGCAGTGTGCAGACGGCCAAGGGCGAGTTCTTCTTCCGTGCTCTGCAGTTACCGCGCCATGGCCGGGTCAATGGCAGCACGCCGGCAAGCAAGCCGACGCTGGGCAAGCAGTCGCCGGCACTCGACGCCCTGGCCGGTGCTGACCCACGGTTGGCGCGCAACCTGCGCATGGCCCGCCAGGGGCTGGGCAATGGCCTGCCGGTGCTGCTGCTGGGCGAGACCGGTACCGGCAAGGAAGTGGTCGCCCGGGCCCTGCACCAGGCCAGCCCGCGCGCTGACAAAGCGTTTGTGGCCGTGAACTGCGCGGCCATCCCCGAAGGTTTGATCGAGTCCGAGCTGTTCGGCTACCGCGAGGGCGCCTTCACAGGCTCCCGCCGGGGCGGCATGGTCGGGCGGCTGATGCAGGCCCATGGTGGCACGTTGTTCCTTGACGAAATCGGCGACATGCCGCTGGCCTTGCAGGCGCGCCTGCTGCGGGTATTGCAGGAACGCCGGGTGGCGCCGCTGGGTGCCGGCGACGAGCAGGACATTGATGTGGCGCTGATCTGCGCCACCCACCGCGACCTCAAACGCCTGGTGCAGGAACAGCATTTTCGCGAAGACCTGTACTACCGGGTTAATGGCGTATCACTGCGCTTGCCGGCGCTGCGCGAGCGTGATGACCTTGCGGAGATCATCCAGGGCCTGCTGGACAAGGCCGGTGCCCGCGGTATAACTCTGGACCCGGCTCTGGCCACATTGCTCGAAGGCTTCGACTGGCCGGGCAACATTCGCCAGCTGGAAATGGTAGTGCGCACAGCGCTGGCCATGCGCGAGGACGGCGAGCAGGTGCTGACCCTGGACCACCTCACCGACTGCCTGCTGGACGAACTGGCCAGCGGCACGGCGCCCTCCGGCAGCCTCAAGGACAACGAACTGGAGTTGATTCGCGGCGCCCTGGCGCGCCACCAGGGTAACGTTTCCGCCGCGGCCGAGGCTCTGGGGATCAGCCGGGCGACGCTGTACCGCAAGCTCAAACAGTTGCGCGGCTAACCATGGGCCGATTGTTCGCAAGGCTGGTGGACTCCAGCGACCCTGCACTTCTGCGCCAGGCGTTGGCCTGGCTGTATGGTTTCGTACGCCCGCATCGGAGCGCCATCGGGCTGTTGCTCGGTTTGTCGCTGGGTGCCTCGCTGCTGGCGCTGGCACAGCCCTGGCTGGTGAAGACGCTGATTGACGAGGGGCTGTTGGCCAAGGATTACCAGACCCTCTGGCACATGGCGGCGATCATGATCGGCGCGGGCCTGTTGGGTACGGTGCTGGCAGGCGTCAACCGCTACCTGCACACGCGGCTGTCGGGGCGCATCCTGTTTGCCCTGCGTGATGACCTGTACCGCCACCTGCAGCAGTTGTCGCCGACGTTCTATGGGCGGCGGCGCATGGGCGACATTCTTTCGCGGCTGGATGGCGATGTGGCGGAGATCCAGCGCTTTGCCGTGGATTCGCTGTTCTCGGCTGTATCTGCCGTCATTGGCCTGGTGGGCGCGGTGGCGTTGATGCTGATGCTGTCATGGCAGCTGTCGCTGTTGCTGGCACTGCTGGTGCCGATCGAGGTGCTGTGGCTGCGCTGGATGCGGCGCAAGGTGGAGCGCGAAGTGCGCAGCCTGCGCGAGCGTTCGGCGGATGTGTCGTCGTTCCTGGTCGAGACCTTGCCAGCAATGAAGTTCATTCAGGCGGCCGGCCAGCAAGGCCGCGAGGCAGGGCGCCTGGACCAGCTTGGCCAAGGCTACATGCGTCAGCTGTTAAAGGTGCAGGTGACCGAATTCTTCACCCAGGCCATCCCCGGCACGCTCACCTCCTGGTGCCGCGCTTGCGCATTTCTGGTCGGCGGCTGGTGGGTGATCCAGGGGACCTGGCAGTTGGGTGCGCTGATCGCCTTTTCCACCTACATGGGCATGGCAGTAGGCCCGGTGCAGAGCCTGCTGGGCCTTTACGTGGCGGTGCAGCGCATGGCGGTGAGCCTGGGGCGGGTGATGGAGCTGAAGCGAGAGGCCGTGGCCGTGCGCCCGGCAGCCAACCCGCAACCCGTGCCCGACGGGCCGGGCGAATTGCGCCTGGAGGCGCTGAGCTTTGCTCATGAAGGGCGGCAGGGCGCCGTGCTGAACAACGTGCAGGTATGCGTGCCAGGCGGGCTCAAGGTGGCCATCAGCGGTGCTTCGGGGGTGGGCAAGTCGACCCTGATCGACCTGCTGCAACGTTTTTATGACCCGGACGCCGGGCGCATCTTGCTGGACGGCGCCGACCTGCGCGACCTGGACCTGGCCGCGCTGCGTCGACGTATCGCGGTGGTCAGCCAGGACATCGTGCTGTTCCGTGGCACCTTGGCGCAAAACCTTGCCTACGGCGTGCCGGATGCCAGCCGTGCAGAGCTGGAGCGGGTGGTGCGCCTGGCGCGGCTGGACAGCCTGGTCGAAAGCCTGCCGTTGGGCCTGGACGGCCTGCTGGGCGAGCGTGGCCAGCAGTTGTCCGGCGGCCAGAAGCAACGCATCGCCATCGCCCGTGCGGTGCTGCAGGCCCCGGCGATTCTGGTGCTGGATGAGGCCACCTCGGCAGTGGATGAAGCCACCGAGCGCGAAGTGATCGCGGCCATCGATCAGCTGTTTGCCGGTCGCACGCGCATCCTGATCAGCCACCGTGCTTCGACACTGGCCGATGCAGACCTGCATTTGCAACTGCATGATGGCCAGTTGCAGGTGCTGCCGCAGGAGGTGATAAAGCATGGGCACTGACGTGTGCGTTGGCATCATCGACAGCGGCTGCTCGCCGGAGCAGGCCAGCGGTTTGCTTGGCGCCCGCCGTTTCTGGCTGGAAGGCGGCCAGCTGCGTGAAGGCGAAATGCTGCCCGACCAGCTAGGGCATGGCAGTGCAGTGCTTGCAGGCTTGCGACGCGAGGCTGGACCAGTGCCGTTGCTGGTGGCCCAGGTATTCGGCGCCCAGGCCAGCACCAGTGCGTTACAGGTTGCTGCCGCGCTGTTGTGGCTGGTGGAGTCGGGGGCAACGCTGATCAATCTCAGCCTGGGCTTGCAGCAGGACCGGCCTGTACTGCACCAGGCTTGCGCTGAAGCCTTGGCTGCGGGTGTGCTGTTGTGTGCATCCAGCCCGGCGCAGGGTGGGCCTGTGTACCCGGCCAGCTACCCTGGGGTAATTCGGGTTACCGGTGATGCCCGTTGCGCGCCTGGGCAGTGGTCCTGGCTTGGCACCCGGCAAGCGGACTTTGGCGGTTATGTCGGGGCCGGGGGCAGGGCGGGCGCGAGTTTGGGCTGCGCAGCCTTGAGCGGCAGGATCGCGGCGCTGACGCGTGAGGAGCCGGGTATGAACCGTCAGCAGGTGCACGACTGGTTGCGCAGCAATGCAGCGTTCACCGGCCCTGAGCGACGAGGTGCCAGCCATGCCTGAACCGCGCATTGTGGTACTGGGGGCCGGCCCTGCGGGTGCCGCCACGGCCATTGGCCTGCGGCGGTTGGGCTACACGGTGACGGTGGTATCGCAGTGGCGCCGTTTCGCGGCAGTTGAAGGCGTTTCGCAAAGGGTGCTGGAGGGCTTGCGGCATGCGGGCCTTGGCGGGGCCTTGAACCAGGCGGCCATGCCAGCCACCCGGCAGGTGCACTGGAACGGCCAGCACCTGCAAATGAACCAGGAATTTCTGCTGGATCGGCAACGGTTTGACCGGGCGCTGCGCGACGACCTTCAGCGTGCAGGTGTAAGTGTGGTCGAGGGGCGGGTGCGCGATGTCGTGCACGAGGGCTGTCATCAAGTTTGTCTGGAGGATAGTCAGGTACTGATCGCTGATTTCCTCGTCGAGGCCCGCGGCCGTCAGGCACCGCTGGCTGCGGACCGCCTGCGCGGGCCGGAAACGGTCAGCCTGCTCAATGTCTGGCAGGGTAGCCCCGGGGCGCCTGCGTCGGCAGTGGAAAGCCTGGAGGATGGCTGGGCGTGGATGGCGCGCCTGGAAGATGGCCGCTGCTACTGGCAAGCCACCTTGGACGCCGGAGGGCTGCCGGGCAAGGCTGGCCTGGCGGATTACTGCGCGGCGCGGCGTGCCAGCAGTGCGCTGGTGGCCGAGCTGTTCGATGAGCGGGCGCGGGTGCCAGCGCAGGTGCATGCGCGCAGCAGTACGGCGATTTTGGCGGGCGAATGTGTCGGGCAGGACTGGATACGGGTGGGTGATGCCGCGATGGCTGTGGATCCGCTGTCGGGCAACGGTATCTTCCAGTCGCTATCTTCGGCGTTACAGGCACCGGTGGTGATCAATACGTTGCTGCGCAGGCCTGAACGGGCCGCGTTGGCGCGCCAGTTTCACCAGCAGCGGGTCGAGCAGCTGTTCTTGCGCTTTGCCCGTATCGGGCGGGATTTCTACGGGCAGGAGCAGGGGCGGGCGGGGCAGCCGTTCTGGGCCAGGCGCCAGGGCTGGCCCGATGCGCAGCCATTGCATCAGGCGGCTGACTGGCAAGCAGTACGGGTTGAGCGGCGGCCGGTGCTGCGTGATGGGCTGGTGGATGCGGCCGAGGTGGTGGTAACCGCGGATCAGCCGTTGGGGGTGTGGCATTTGCAGGGCGTGGAGTTGGCGCCAGTGGTGCGGGAAATACGTAGTGGCCGGCCTGTTGAGGCAGTGTTGTCGGGGCTTGCGGGTGAACAGCAGAGGATGGTGCGGCGGTGGTTGGCGGAGCAGGGGTTGGTTTGAGATTGCCGGGGCCGCTTTGCGGCCCATCGCGACGCAAGGCCGCTCCTACAGGGACCACGGAGGCGTCTTGTGTCGCGGGGGGCTGCGGGGCAACCGCAAATCTTTTAATTCAGAAGAACGTTCCGACGATCAACTGCATATAGGTACCGGTGTCACGGCTGCCCAGCTGCGTGCCGCCATTGGCCGCACTGCGCTCAGGCTTGTAGAACCCCACCAACGGGCTGATCAGCAAGTGGTCGTTGACCATCCATTCTACATACAGGTCCAGCTCACGCCCGCCGAGGTTGCCCCGGTCGGTGTCAAGCGTGTCGAAGTCGAAGTACAGCGCGCCGAGGGTGAGATTGTCCCGCGGCTTGCCTTTCAGCGCCACGTGGTGCACCTGGCTGTTCTTGTTGAACGGCCCGGCATAGTTGGCTGCCACTTCACCTTGGAACCAGGTGCCATAGCCTCGGCTAAGGCCGTAGAACAGTGGGTCGAAACCTTCGGAGAAGCGGCTGTAGCGGTAGGTGGCGGTGGGTGACCAGGGGAGCTCGGAGAAGGTCCAGTTGCCCTCCAGGTACCAGGCATTCTCGCGCCCGCCGGTCTTGTCCTGGGTCACGTACTCGGCAGCCAGCTCGAGGTCTTTCACGCCCAGGTTGCCGCGCCCGCGCAGGCTGGCGGTGTCCATGCCGTCCCGGTGCTCAAGCCCCATGATCTGCGCGTAGCGCTGGTCCACGTCCAGGGCGCGGATCCAGCTCAGGCCGACAGTACCGGTATCGGCGACGTGTTCCAGGTTGGCCACCGCCAGGGAGGTGTCGGCCTGGTAGTGGTTGTCGGACTTCAGCCACATCAGGTCGCCGCGCCAGCCCTGTTTGCCGCCCAGGCGCAGCACGGCGGTGCGGTCGAAGGCCTTGCGGGCAGCCAGGTAGTAGGCACCGCCACGGTCGAAGTTGGCGCCCAGGTCGACCTTGCCGAGGTTGACCGGGTCGCCCTGGATCAGGAAGCCGTCACCCAGCGTCACCACCTGGCGGCCGCCAGAAATGTCCACGCCGTCCTCGCCCAGCGCCGGGAACAGGTTGGCCGAGCGCCAGCCCAGGTACAGGTCTTCGATGGCGGTGCGACGCTCATCGCCCAGGGTCAGGCCGGCGGCGTCGCCATCGCCCCAGGTGGCGGAACTGAGCAGGTTGAAGGCGCCGTAGAGGGCGCCGCTGTCGGCAAGGCCCTGGCTGCCGCTGAGGCCATATTTGACGTAACCCTCCTGCCAGGCGGTGCTGCCGGATTGGCGGTTGCCGGCCTGGTTGAAGCTTTCGTCGCTGTGGAACGTGCCGAACAGGGCTTCGAGGTCGGCGTTGAGGGTGGTGCCATTTTGGTTGTACAGCTCGTAGGCTTGGCTGGCGGGTGCGGTTAACAGCAGGGCCAGTGTGCAGGCGAGTGTGTGCCTCATGGTTTTGCTCCATGGTTTTTATTGTTGTTTTGTATTCCCTGTACCGGCCCTATCGCCGGCAAGCCAGCTCCCACAGGTATCCACTGCCCTCAGGTCCTGTGCCGTACTTGTGGGAGCTGGCTTGCCGGCGATAGGGCCGGTACAGGCAGAAGATCAGAGCTTGATCAGCACTGACTTGAGCTCGGTGTAGTGGTCGATGGCCGCTGCGCCCATCTCACGACCCACGCCAGACATCTTGTAGCCACCAAATGGCAGCGCCGGGTCCAGCGCGCTGTGGCAGTTGACCCACACCGAACCCGACTTGATACGCGGGATCATGCGGTGCACCGCAGCCAGGTCGTTGGACCAGATGCTCGCGCCCAGGCCATAGGGGTTGTCGTTGGCCATACCGATCACTTCGTCGATGTCATCGAACGGCATCGCCACCAGCACCGGCCCGAAGATTTCTTCCTGCACCAGGCGGTGGCGCTGGTCGACATCGACGATCACCGTGGGTTTGACGAAGTAACCCGGCCCAAAGCCTTCGCCGCCACAGGCAATGGTCGCACCCAGTTCGCGGCCAAGCTCGATATACCCGGTGACGCGGTCCTGCTGCTTGGCCGAGATCAACGGGCCCATTTGCACGGCCGGGTCCAGCCCGTTACCCAGCTTCATGCCGTTGGCGATGCCGGCGATGTCGGCCACCACGTTGTCGAAGTGCTTGCGGTGCACATACAGCCGCGAGCCTGCGCAACACACCTGGCCCTGGTTGAAGAAGATCGCGGTGGCTGCGCCGGCAGCGGCTTCCTGCAGGTTGGCGTCGGGCATGACGATGGTTGGCGACTTGCCGCCCAGCTCCAGGGTGACCCGTGTCATGTTGTCCATGGCCGCCTTGCCGATCAGTTTGCCAACCTCGGTGGAACCGGTGAAGGTCAGCTTGTCTACGCCAGGGTGGCGGCTGAGCGCGGCGCCGGCATTCAGGCCGGTGCCGGTCACCACGTTGAACACGCCTGCCGGGTAGCCAGCTTCGTCCACCAGCTCAGCCAGCTTCAGCACGCTCAGTGGGGTTTCATCGGCGGGCTTGAGCACGATGGTGCAGCCGGTGGCCAGGGCCGGGCCGAGCTTCCAGCAGGCCAACAGCAGCGGGAAGTTCCAGGCGACGATGGCGCCGACCACGCCGACAGCCTCACGGCGCACGAAGCCGTGGAACTGGTCGTTGGGCATCAACGGCATGGAGGCTTCGACGGTGCTACCCTCGATCTTGGTAGCCCAGCCGGCCATATAACGCAGGAAGTCGATGGCCAGTTGCACGTCCATCACCTGGGCCACGGCGGCGCTCTTGCCGTTGTTCAGGCATTCCAGCTCGGCCAGCTGGCGGGCGTCGCGCTCCATCAGGTCGGCCAGGCGCCACAGCAGGTTCTGCCGTTCGCGTGGGCGCAGGCGGCTCCACGGCGAATCGTCGAAGGCCTGGCGTGCCGCGCGCACGGCGCGGTCGACATCCTCGGCGTCGGCGGCGGGCACTTCACCCAGCACTTCGCCGGTGGCCGGGTTACGGAACGACAGTGTGCGGCCGCTGGCGGCGTCCTGCCAGTCGGCGCCGATGCGCATCTTCAGCTTGCGCTCGAGAAAGGCGCGGGTGGCGGGCAGGATGGGCAGATCGGAAAGCATGGGGCTGTGCCTCTTGTCATTGGGAGTGAAGGGCACTGGCGCAATGGGCGTGCCAAAGTGGGCAGACGGCCGCAAGGCATTGAAGGTGTTCGGTTTTTCCTGGGTGCAAGGTTGTGATTGCAGGCGTGCGCTGTTGCACATTGAGACGGTGTGAGACGGTGGTGCAACAGTGGATGTCCCGGCCTCTTCGCGGGCTTGCCCGCTCCCACAGGTACAGCGTTGACCCCAGGCGTTGTGCCATTCCTGTGGGAGCGGGCATGCCCGCGAAGGCCTGCGTGGCAGGCCCTTGTCTCAGGATGAAACACCTAGTCGCGAAATGGCACGCTGCAAGTGGCCATCTTGGCTGCTGGCCAGGCCACGGAAACTGCCTAAAAGGTTGAAAGGCAACGCTTTTACAGCAACTGGCACAGTTCCTGTATCACAACTGCCACATGCACACCTGCTGTACCAAAGCGTGCGAAAAACGATAAGAACAACAACCGTGGAGGTCTGACCTTGAAGACGACTCGACTCCGGCGGCATGCGGGCAAACTGGCGCTGGTCGCCGCCGCGCTGCTGAGCACCCAGGCCATGGCGGCCGAGCAGGGCCCGAGCCTGTTGCAGAACAAGTGCATGGGGTGCCATATCCCCGAAGGCAACGATACCTACAGCCGTATCAGCCACCAGCGTAAAACCCCGGAAGGCTGGCTGATGAGCATCGCCCGCATGCAGGTGATGCACGGCCTGCAGATCAGCGACGACGACCGTCGCACGCTGGTCAAGTACCTGGCCGACAAGCAGGGCCTGGCGCCCAGCGAAACCGATGGCGTGCGCTACGCCATGGAGCGCCGGCTGAACACGGTCGAGCATTTCGACACCCAGCTCAGCGAAACCTGTGGCCGTTGCCACTCCGGTGCCCGCGTCGCCTTGCAGCGCCGCCCGGCCAAGGAATGGGAGCACCTGGTCAACTTCCACCTCGGCCAGTGGCCGTCCCTCGAATACCAGGCCCAGGCGCGGGACCGCGACTGGCTGCCCATTGCCCTGCAGCAGGTGGTGCCGGAACTTGCCAGGCGCTACCCGCTGGACAACCCGGCCTGGGCTGAATGGCAGCAGGCAAAACCGAAGGCCGACGTGCTGCAGGGGCAGTGGGCGTTCAGCGGCCACATGCTGGCCAAGGGTGATGTGCGCGGTGTGATGAGCGTTTCGGCCGGGGAGGGCGACACCTTCAAGGTCGAGGTCAAGGGCGCCTATGCCGACGGTACACCGTTCAACGGCAGCGGCACGGCGATCCTGTACAACGGCTATGAATGGCGCGGCAACGTCAAGGTTGGCGACACCAACCTGCGCCAGGTGTTCGCGGCGCTGGATGGCGAAATGAAAGGCCGCATGTTCGAGGCCGAACACGACGAGCGTGGCCTGGACTTCGCGGCTGCCAAGGAAGGCAAGGCGCGCCTGCTGGCGGTGCAACCGGCATTCATCAAGGCCGGCGGCGAAAGCGAGATCACCCTGGTGGGCAGCGGCCTGGACGGCAAGCCCGACCTGGGTGCCGGGGTAGAAGTGACCGAAGTGCTGGAGCAGACCCCGACCCTGGTACGGGTCAAGGCCCGCGCGGCAGCCGACGCCAAGCCAGGGCAGCGCGAAGTTGCAGTGGGCGCGCTTAAAGGCGTGAATCTGGCGGTGTACGACAAGGTCGAGGAAGTGAAAGTCGTGCCGGCGTTCTCCATTGCCCGCATCGGCGAAAACGGCGCTTCGGTGCCGAAGGTGCAGGGCCGTTTCGAGGCCGAAGCCTGGGGCAAGGATGCCAGTGGCCAGCCGCTGCGCATCGGCTATCTGCCGGCCACCTGGAAGGTCGAGCCGTTCAATGAGCGTGCGGTCGAGGACGAAGACGTCAAGTTCGCCGGGCAGATGCAGGCCGACGGGGTGTTCGTGCCAGGCGGTGCCGGCCCCAACCCTGAACGCAAGATGATGACCAACAACGCTGGCAACCTGAAGGTTATCGCCACCCTGGCCGACGGTGGCCAGACCGGCGAAGGGCACATGATCGTCACCGTTCAGCGCTGGAACAACCCACCGCTGCCGTAATGGCAGGGTGCAACGGTTTTCCAACGGATCGATAACCCGGAGGTCGCCATGGGCGCACTACTGAATCTGGTCGAACGCAACCTGCATGAAGTGCAGGTAGATGCCGACCGCATGCTGTTCCATATCCCCAGCAGCTCGCTGTTCACCGCCGACGCGGTGACTGGGGGCATCATCGACACCTTGCGCCAGCAAGGCTGTTCGGCCGAGGAGCTGATGCAGCGCCTGGGCCAGCAGTTTGCCGGCAGCGATATCCAGGACACCCTGCGCGAGCTGATCGCGCTGGAACTGGTCAGTGACGGCTCGCCGCTAACCCCGGAAATTGCCCTCAAGCGGGTCGAGCGCACTGCGCTGAATACCGTGGTGCTCAACGTCAACACTGGTTGCAACCTGAGCTGTACCTATTGCTACAAGGAAGACCTGGACAAGCCGTCCGCTGGCAAGAAGATGAGCACCGCCACCGCCGAAGCCTCGGTGGAAATGCTGCTCAAGGAATCGCCTGACGAGGAACGTTACAGCGTGGTGTTCTTCGGTGGCGAGCCCTTGTCCAACCGGCCGTTGATCGAACATATGGTGGCCTACTGCGAGCGGCGTTTCGCCGAGGCGGGCAAACAGGTGGAGTTCATCATGACCACCAATGCCACCTTGCTGACCGAAGAGATCGTCGACTGGCTCAATGCCCACCGCTTCGGCCTGTCGATCAGCATCGACGGCCCCAAGACCGTGCACGACCGCAACCGCATCACGGTGGGCGGGCAGGGTACCTATGACGTGGTGCGGCGCAAGGCCGACATGCTGTTGTCGCGCTACAACAGTCGCCCGGTGGGGGCGCGGGTGACCTTGACCCGCGGCATCACCGATATCGAGACCATCTGGAACCACTTGTTCAACGAAATGGGCTTTGCCGAAGTCGGCTTTGCCCCGGTCACCTCCGGCGACATGGCGGCCTTCAACCTCACCGGCGAAGAACTGGTTGAGGTCTTCGCCAACATGAAGGCGCTGGGCCGCCGTTACCTGGACGCAGCGCTGGAACACCGCAACATCGGTTTCTCCAACCTGCACCAGCTGATCACCGACATTCACGAAGGCCACAAGAAGGCCCTGCCATGCGGTGCCGGGCTGAAAATGCTGGCGGTGGACCATGAAGGCGAGCTGAACCTGTGCCACCGCTTCACCGGCTCCAGCCTGCCGACCTTCGGCAACGTGCACCAGGGTGTGAAGCAGGTGGAGCTCAACGACTTCCTCTCACAGCGCCTGGACCGCAGCAACACCGGCTGCGAGAGCTGCCGCATCCGCAACCTGTGCTCCGGTGGCTGCTACCACGAAAGCTACGCCCGCTACGGCGACCCGCAGCACCCGACCTACCACTATTGCGAACTGATGCGCGACTGGGTCGACTTCGGCATCGAAGTCTACAGCCGCATCATGGCCGCCAACCCGGCCTTCATCGACCGCTACATCACCCCGCGGAAGGCGCACTGACATGAAGCACTTGAAGCCCCTGAACAACAAGGCGCGCATCCTTGAGCAGGCCGCTGCCGAAGACCGCATCGAAGAAGTCATGGCCATGAGTGCGGTGGCCGGCTGCACGGCCACAACCGACCCGGGTTGGGAAGTGGATGCCTTTGGTGGCGTGAGCTCGCTGTGCCAGCCGATGGAGGCCGACCTGTATGGCTGCTCCGACCCTTGCTGGTGGCCGGCCCAGGTGCCGGACATGATGAGCACCTATCAGGACTGGAACGCCCAGGCGACCAACTCGGCGGATGACTGGCGCAACCTGGGCACTGTGTTCCCGAAAGACAAGTGACCGGCCTAACAAGAATGACAAGGGGAAACCGCATGAAAGCTGGACGCTGCGCGCAACTCGCGCTCACCATCGCCGCCACGGCCTGCGCCGGGCTGGCTCAGGCTGACGACACCGGGCCTGCGCTGAAGGCTGGCCACGAATACATGATCGTGACCAACTACCCGAACAACCTGCACGTGGTCGATGTGGCCAGTGACACGGTCTACAAAAGCTGCCAGATGCCCGACAAGTTCGGCCCTGGCACCGCGATGATGGCGCCGGACAACCGCACTGCCTATGTGTTGAACAACCATTACGGTGACATCTACGGCATCGACCTGGACACCTGCAAGAATACCTTCCGGGCCAACCTGTCCAGCGTGGCGGGTGAAGTGGGCAGGTCGATGTATTCGTTTGCCATCAGCCCGGACGGCAAGGAAGTGTACGCCACGGTCAACCCGACCCAGATGCTGAACGACCACTACGTGGTCAAGCCGCCGCGCCTGGAGGTGTTCAGCACCACCGATGGCCTGCAGGCCAAGCCGGTGCGCACCTTCCCGATGCCGCGCCAGGTGTACCTGATGCGTGCCGCCGACGATGGCAGCCTGTTTGTCGCAGGGCCGGACATCTACAAGATGGATGTGAAAACCGGCAAGTACACGGTGGCTTTGCCGCTGCGCAACTGGAACCGCAAAGGCTACAGCGCCCCGGACGTGCTGTACTTCTGGCCGCACCAGAGCCCGCGCCATGAGTTCACCATGCTGTACACCATTGCCAGGTTCAAGGACGACAAGCAGGACCCGGCCACCGCCGAGCCGCTGTATGGCTACCTGAGTGTCGACCTGAAGACGGGCAAGACCCACACCCAGGAATTCGCCGACCTGACCGAGCTGTACTTCACCGGCCTGCGTTCGCCTAATGACCCGAACCAGATCTACGGCGTGCTCAACCGCCTGGCCAAGTACGACATCAAGCAGCGCAAGCTGATCAAGGCGGCTAACCTTGAGCACACCTACTACTGCGTCGCTTTCGACAAGAAGGGCGACAAGCTGTACCTGGGCGGCACCTTCAATGACCTGGCGGTGTTCAACCCGGATACGCTGGAGAAAGTGAAGAACATCAAGTTGCCCGGTGGTGACATGTCTACCACTACGCCACAGGTGTTTATCCGCTAGATCGGCGTTGCCTTCTTCGCGGGCTCGCCCGCTCCCACAGGGATTTGCGCCGTATTCCAATACTGTGGAAGTCTTTGTGGGAGCGGGCAAGCCCGCGAAGAGGCCGGCCCAGACAACACAAGAACAACAAGAGAGCGCCCATGCCCCAGCCAAGCTACTCCCAGGGCAACCAGAACAAGGCCCTGCTTACCCAATGCATCGGCGACGCCTTCGATACCACCGTCGCCCGCTTCCCCGACCGCGAGGCGCTGGTGGTGCGGCACCAGGCCCTGCGCTACACCTGGCAGCAACTGGCCGAGGCTGTCGACCAGCACGCCCGCGCGCTGATGGCACTGGGCGTGCAGCCCGGGGACCGCCTGGGCATCTGGGCGCCCAACTGCGCCGAGTGGTGCATTACCCAGTTTGCCAGCGCCAAGGTTGGCGCGATTCTGGTCAACATCAACCCGGCCTACCGCTCCAGCGAACTGGACTACGCCCTGGGCCAGTCCGGCTGCCGTTGGGTCATCTGCGCTGACGCATTCAAGACCTCCGATTACCACGCCATGCTGCAGGGCCTGGTCCCTGGCCTGGCCGGCGGCCAACCAGGCGCGCTGAGCTGCGAGCGCTTCCCCGAGCTGCACGGGGTGGTCAGCCTGGCTGCCTCGCCACCACCGGGCTTTCTGGCCTGGCACGCGTTGCAGGCGCGTGCCGAGGCTGTCAGCCGCCAGGCCCTGGCCGAGCGCCAGGCGCAGCTGCGCTGCGACGACCCGATCAACATCCAGTACACCTCGGGCACAACCGGTTTCCCCAAGGGCGCCACCCTCAGCCACAGCAATATCCTCAACAACGGCTACATGGTCGGCGAAAGCCTGGGCCTAACCGAGCACGACAGGCTCGTGGTGCCGGTGCCGCTGTATCACTGTTTCGGCATGGTCATGGCCAACCTTGGCTGCATGACCCACGGCAGCACCCTGATCTACCCCAGCGATGCCTTCGACCCGCTGGCCACGCTGCGTGCGGTAGCCGAGGAAAAGGCTACCGCGCTGTATGGTGTACCGACCATGTTCATCGCCGAACTGGACCACCCGCAACGTGGCGAGTTCGACCTGTCCAGCCTGCGCACCGGGATCATGGCCGGCGCTACCTGCCCGATCGAGGTGATGCGCCGGGTGATCGGCGAAATGCACATGGCCGAGGTACAGATTGCCTATGGCATGACCGAAACCAGCCCGGTGTCACTGCAGACCGGGCCCGATGATGACCTGGAACGCCGGGTGACCAGTGTTGGCCGTACCCAGCCCCGGCTGGAGAACAAAGTGGTGGACGCCGACGGCAACACCGTACCGCGTGGCGAGATAGGCGAACTGTGCACTCGCGGCTATAGCGTCATGCTCGGTTACTGGAACAACCCCAAGGCCACGGCCGAGAGCATTGATGAAGACGGCTGGATGCACACCGGCGACCTGGCGGTAATGGATGAACAGGGCTATGTGCGTATCGTGGGGCGCAGCAAGGACATGATCATTCGCGGCGGCGAGAACATCTACCCGCGCGAGCTGGAAGAGTTTTTCTTCACCCACCCGGCGGTGGCGGATGTGCAAGTGATTGGCGTGCCGTGCAGCAAGTACGGCGAAGAGATCGTGGCCTGGGTGCGGCTGCACCCGGGGCATACCGCCAGTGAAGAAGCGCTGCGTGAGTGGGCGAGGGCGCGGATTGCGCACTTCAAGGTGCCCCGGTACTTCCGCTTTGTCGACGAGTTTCCGATGACGGTGACCGGCAAGGTGCAGAAGTTCAGGATGCGCGAGATCAGTGTCGAGGAGTTGTCCTCCCGATGATGCATTACCTGTACCGGCCTCTTCGCGGGTAAACCCGCTCCCACAGGGACCGCACAGAATCCGAACACTGTGATGAACCTGTGGGAGCGGGTTTACCCGCGAAGAGGCCGGTACAGGCAGCAGAGAATCTCAGCCTTGCAGCAGTTCCGGGCTGTTGAAGTTGCTTAGCCGGCGATCATCCTCGGCACACTCCAACCCCTGCACCGCCTCACGCAGCAGGGCCTTCTGCAAGCTGCGCTCACCCGCCGCCCAGGCCTGCTCCAGCATTGGCAGTATTCGCCGTGGCAGCACGCTGAACATCGGCTGCCAATACCCACCCTGGCGCACCATTGCCGCACTGTCACCGGCCACCGCCAGCCGCAGCAGGCCCTCGATCAGTTCGCGGTCAACCCGCGGTGCATCGCAGGCCAGCAGCACCACCCACTCATGCCGAGCCACCTTGAGCCCGGCAATCACCCCTGCCAGCGGCCCGGGGAAGTCGGCTTCTGCATCGCCCACCAACTGGTCGGCGTACGTGCGGTAAGCCTCCTGGTTACGGTTGCAGGAAATCACCAAGTCATCGCTTAGCGGCCGCACTACCCGCTGTACATGCGCAACAAGCGGTTCGCCCTGCCAGGCAATCAGGCCTTTGTCGCGCCCGCCCATGCGTTGGCCGCGGCCTCCGGCGAGAATGAGGATGGAGCAGGGGGGGAGTGAGCGATAACCAAGATACAGCGCTCGCACCTCTGGGTCGTCCAGGCTTTCATACCTGATGTTCTCTTTATCAAGGCCATCCAGCCCTTTGATGGCGGTCAGGATCTCTGGCCATTGCTCTTTGTCAGAGATGTCTACCCGAAAGGGTTTCAAATAATGATCAAGATGGCCTTTCGAGGGCTCATTGATTTCGGCGCTCAAGGCAGAGAGATAGTCATCCTTGCTGGTGCGAGACCAATCCATGGCGAAGCCGGCCCGATGACAAAGCTCCATGAAAACCAGCAGTATGGTTCGGCCATTACCGTCCAGAAAGGGATGGGCATCAGCCAGCAGTCCAAGTACCTCACCAGGGTGCTCCCTCAACCACTGCTGATCTTGCCCTAGCTTAAGCGCATGGGATGTCCAATGACGGATCTGGCCAGGTGGGCAGAAAGCCGTATGCCGAGGGTCGCTATCCGATCCTTTGAAAACTGCCAGCCTTGGCGCCAGCTCGGCGCGATCCTTGCCCGCCCAGGGGTAGAAGTCGGAAAACAGCAGGTGGTGCAGGCCAAGCAGGGTTTGGTAGGTGATGTGCTGACAGTTGGACAGGAGGGAAATGGCGTCCTCCAGGCTGGACTCAAAAGCCACATGCTCAAGTTTCTTGATTTGCGCAGGGTCTTTCAGTTTAAAGGCATTTCGCAGGTAGCCTGCGGTTTCAAAATCGTCGAACGGATCGAATATCATGCGCTGATTTTTCGCCCACTATCGTGTCCAGGCGATTCGCTGAGGTAGCGTGCTTCCAGTTCAAGCATCTGCCGTTTGGTAAGAACGCCTTTCTTCTTCAGCGAAACCAGCATTCTTTCGATATCGTCGAGGGTAACGACATCACCCGAAAGGCTGGTAATCGTTGTGGCCAGGTCACTGAAACGGTCTTTCTCGCTGGTAATGCCATGCTGTTTGGCAAGTTCCAGTACCTGGCATTTGATGCTGGCATCGCGGGCTTGTGTCATTTCAGCTCCTCCACCGATGCCAGCAATATTAACATACCGACTTTTACCCGTGCGGCTGCTCCGCCTGGCTGGCGCCTGCTTCGTCTTCACGAGCGATGGCAGCTTTGCTACGCCCCGCAAGGCGCATTACCACCACGAAGAACACCGGCACAAACACCACCGCCAACGTGGCGCTGAGCATGCCGCCGATCACTCCGGTGCCGATGGCCTGCTGGCTGGCCGAGCTGGCGCCGCTGGCGATGGCCAGTGGTACCACGCCGAGGATGAACGCCAGCGAGGTCATCACGATGGGCCGCAGGCGCAGGCGGGCGGCCTGCACGGCGGCGTCGACGGCGTCCACGCCCTGGTCGACCAGGTGCTTGGCGAACTCGATGATCAGGATGGCGTTCTTTGCCGACAGGCCGATCAGGGTAATCAGGCCAACCTTGAAGAACACGTCGTTGGGCATGCCCCGCAGGGTCACGGCCAGCACCGCACCCAGCATGCCGAGCGGCACCACCAGCAGCACGGCGGTCGGGATCGACCAGCTTTCGTACAGCGCTGCCAGGCACAGGAACACGATCAGCAACGACAATGCCATCAGCATCGGTGCCTGGCTGCCGGACAAGCGCTCTTGCAGCGACAGGCCTGTCCACTCAAGGCCCGCGCCGGGCGGCAGCTGCGCCACCAGGCGTTCGATTTCGGCCATGGCTTCGCCCGAACTGTGGCCGGCTGACGGCTCACCGGAAATCGACACCGCCGGGTAGCCGTTGTAGCGGGTCAACTGCACCGGGCCGCTTACCCACTTGGCCTGGACGAATGCGCCCAGTGGCACCATCTTGCCGCTGTTGTTGCGCACGTGGATTTTCAGCAGGTCTTCGACCTGGCTGCGCTGGTCGCCTTCGGCCTGCACCACTACACGCTGCATACGGCCCTGGTTAGGGAAGTCATTGACGTAGCTGGAGCCCACCGCCACGTCCAGTACCGAGCCGATGTCGGCAAACGACACCCCCAGGGCATTGGCCTGGCGGCGGTCGATTTCCAGCTGCACTTGCGGGCTTTCGGCCAACGACGCTTCGCGCACGTTGGTCAGCACCTTGCTTTTGCCAGCATTGGCCAGCAGCGTATCGCGGGCAGCCATCAGCGCGGCGTGGCCCATGCCGCCGCGGTCCTGCAGGCGGAACTCGAAGCCGGTCGACTCGCCCAGGCCGTCGATAGGCGGCGGCAGCACCGAAAACGCCACGGCGTCCTTGAGCTGGGAGAAGGCCGCGCTGGCGCGGTCGGCAATCGACTGGGCGCTGTCGTCGGCACCGCGCTCGGACCAGTCCTTGAGGGTGGTGAAGGTCAGTGCCGCGTTTTGCCCGCTACCGGAGAAGCTGAAGCCGAGGATCATCGTAGTGTTGCCTACGCCGGGTTCTTCGGCGTTGTGTGCCTCGATTTGCGCAGCCACCTGTTCGGTGCGCATGCGGCTGGCCCCTGGCGGCAGCTGGATGTCGGTGATGGTGTAGCCCTGGTCTTCGGTGGGCAAGAATGCCGTGGGCAACTGGCTGAAGCCATAGCCCAGCACCGCCAGCAGCACCGCGTACAGCAGCAGGTAGCGGCCGCTGCGCTTGAGCGCCTGTACCACCCAGCGCTGATAGCCGTTGCTCATGCTTTCGAAGCGGCGGTTGAACCAGCCGAAAAACCCTTTGCGCTCATGGTGCTCACCCTTGGCCACCGGTTTGAGCAGGGTGGCGCACAGCGCGGGGGTGAGGCTGAGGGCCAGGAATGCCGAGAACAGGATCGACACCGCCATCGACAGCGAGAACTGCTGGTAGATCACCCCAACCGAACCCTGCATGAAGGCCATTGGCAGGAACACCGCCACCAGCACCAGGGTGATGCCGACGATCGCACCGCTGATCTGGCCCATGGCCTTGCGCGTTGCTTCTTTGGGCGGCAGGCCTTCCTCGGCCATGATGCGCTCGACGTTTTCCACCACCACGATGGCATCGTCGACCAGGATGCCGATGGCCAATACCATGCCGAACAGGGTCAGCACGTTGACCGAGAAGCCCATGGCCAGCATGACCGCGAAGGTGCCCATCAGCGCCACCGGCACCACCAGGGTGGGGATCAGGGTGTAGCGCAGGTTCTGCAGGAACAGGAACATCACCGCGAACACCAGCAACATGGCTTCGAACAGGGTGGTGATGACCTGCTCGATCGACACCTTGACGAACGGCGAGGTGTCATAAGGAATGTCGTACTTGACGCCTTCCGGGAAGTACCGCGCCAGGTCCTGCATTTTCGCCCGTACCAGGGTGGCGGTTTCCATGGCGTTGGCACCCGGTGAGAGCTGCACGCTGAACGCGGTGGCCGGCTTGCCGTTCAGGCGCGTGCCGTACTGGTATTCCTGGGCGCCGATCTCGACCCGGGCGACATCACCGATGGTCACCGTGGAACCATCCAGGTTTGCGCGCAGCACAATGGCGGCGAATTCCTCCGGTGTACTCAACTGGCCCTTGACCACTACGTTGGCGGTGATTTCCTGGGTGTCGCGGCTGGGCAGGTCGCCAATGCTGCCAGGCGCCACCTGGGCGTTCTGCGCCGCGATGGCCTCGGCCACGTCGTTGGGCGTGAGGTTGAAGCCGATGAGCTTGCCCGGGTCGATCCAGATGCGCATGGCGCGCTCCGAGCCGTACAGCTGAGCCTTGCCGACACCCTTCAGGCGGCGGATTTCGTCCATCACGTTGCGCGCGAGAATATCCGACAGTGCGGTTTCGTCGAGCTTGCCGTCTTCGGAGGTGAGGGTGCCCAGCAGCAGGAAACCGGTGGACACCTTTTCCACCTGCAGGCCCTGCTGGGTAACCGGCCGCGGCAGGCGCGACTCGACCACCTTCAGGCGGTTCTGCACGTCGACCTGGGCGAGGTCCGGGTTGGTACCCGGGGCAAAGGTGGCGGTGATGGTGGCGCTGCCCAGGCTGCTCTGCGACTCGAAGTACAGCAGGTTGTCGGCGCCGTTGAGTTCCTGCTCGATCAGGCTCACCACGCTTTCGTCCATGGTCGCCGCCGAGGCACCCGGGTAAACGGCGTAGATTTCCACCTGCGGCGGCGCCACGTTGGGGTACTGGGCTACCGGCAGCTGCGGGATGGCCAGCGTACCGGCCAGCAGGATGAACAGCGCGACCACCCAGGCGAATACCGGGCGGTCGATGAAGAATTGCGGCATGAATCAGGCCCTCACTGGCCGGTATGCTGTGCGATGGGCGGTGCCCCGGATGCGTTGTCGACCTGCACCTGGTCACCGGCCTTGACGTGTTGCAGCCCCTCGACCACCACCCGCTCGCCGGGGGCCAGGCCTTCGCTGACGACCCAGCGGTCGCCTTGGGCGCTGCCCAGTACCACCTGGCGATCGCTGACCCGCGCTTGCTGGTCGACCACCAGCACCTTGGGCACGCCGGCACTGTCGCGCAGAATGGCGCGCTGCGGCACGCTCAGGCCCTTGGGTTGCACGGCCTGTTCCAGGCGCACGCGCACGTAGCTGCCGGGCAGCAGGTCGAGGTCCGGGTTGGGGAACTCGCTGCGCAGGGTGATCTGGTTGGTGGTGGGGTCGACGCTGATGTCCGAGAACAGCAGCTTGCCTGGCAGTGGGTAGGCGCTGCCGTCGTCCTGGATCAGCGTGGCGCGGGCCTGGCCGTCGCCCACCTGCTGCAATTGGCCTGCGCGCAAGGCACGGCGCAGGGCGTTGAGCTCGCGGGTAGACTGGGTAACGTCGGCATGGATCGGGTCCAGCTGCTGGATGGTCGCCAGCGGGGTGGTCTCGTTCTGGCCGACCAGGGCGCCTTCGGTGACCTGGGCACGGCCGATGCGCCCGGAAATCGGCGCCGTCACGGTGGCGTAGCCCAGGTTCAGGCGGGCGCGCTCCAGGGCGGCCTTGGCGGCCGCCACTTCAGCGTCGGCTTGCAGGAAGCTGGCCTTGGCGTTGTCGTATTCCTGGCGGCTGACAGCCTTGTCGTCGACCAGCTCGCGGTAGCGCTGCTCCTGCAAGCGTGCTTGGTACAGGGTGGCCTCGGCCTTGGCCAGGGTGGCGCGGGCGCTGTCATGGTCGGCCTTGAACGGCGCCGGGTCGATCAGGAACAGTACATCGCCCTGTTTGACGTCACTGCCTTCGCGGTACACACGCTTGAGCACCACGCCCTCGACGCGCGCGCGCACTTCGGCGGTGCGCGGCGCCAGGATGCGGCCGCTGAGTTCGCTGCTGATGGCCAGCGGCTGCAGTTGCAGGGTTTCTACCCGCACTTGCGGGGTAGGGGCTTTTTCGTCTTGCTCGGCGCTGTCGCCACAGCCGGCCAGGGACAGGCTCAGAAACGCCATGAGCGCCACGGGGCGCAGGCGAGGGGGGAGGGTAATAGGCATGCGGATCTTCCGATGATGACCGCACCTATGGTACGGCAGGTATTGCCCGTGCGGCTGTTAACAGCTGTAGGGCGAGTGTGAAAAAGTGTGAAGAACAATCCTTTCGGGCGGTTGGGTTCTATATTCTGCGTACACCTGTGCCGGCCTCTTCGCGGGCTTGCCCGCTCCCACAGGTATTGCACAGGTTTCAGGTTCTGTGCGGCCCCTGTGGGAGCGGGCAAGCCCGCGAAGAGGCCAGTGAGGTCTACCACAACCTAGATCCCAAGCCCCTATGCCGAATATTTTCCTGGTCGAAGACGACAGCGCACTTTCCGAGCTGATCGCCAGCTACCTGCAACGCAACGACTTCCATGTCCAGGTGATCGCCCGGGGCGATCATGTGCTGGACGAATATCGTCGGCAAAAACCCGACCTGGTCATCCTCGACCTGATGTTGCCGGGTATCGATGGGCTGCAACTGTGCCGGCTGCTGCGCCAGGAGTCGCAGAACCTGCCGATCCTGATGCTCACTGCCCGCGACGACAGCCATGATCAGGTATTGGGCCTGGAAATGGGTGCCGACGACTACGTGACCAAACCCTGCGAGCCGCGCGTGCTGCTGGCCCGCGTGCGTACCCTGCTGCGCCGCAGCAGCGTCAACGAGCCGCGGCTGGATAACGACCTGATCCTGATCGGTGGCCTGCGCATCGACCTGGCCGAGCGCACGGTCAGCTGGCGCGGCGAGGAAGTGGAGCTGTCCAGCGGCGAGTACAACCTGCTGGTGGTACTGGCGCGCAATGCCGGCGAAGTGCTGAACCGCGACCGTATCTTGCAGCAGCTGCGCGGTATCGAGTTCAACGGCACTGACCGTTCGGTGGACGTGGCCATCTCCAAGCTGCGGCGCAAGTTCGACGATAACGCCGGCGAAGCGCGCAAGATCAAGACCGTGTGGGGCAAGGGCTACCTGTTCAGCCGCGTCGAGTGGGAGTGCTGACCGGCCATGCTCAAGATCCTGGTGCGGCTGTACCTGGTGATCATCGTCGCCTACGCCGGTGCGCTGCTGTTCATTCCTGACACCATCGTCGGCCTGTTCCAGGAGCGTTTCATGGCCTACAACCTGGACCAGGCCAAAGGCGTGCAATCGTTGATCGTGCGCCAGTTCCACCAGGCCCCGCGCGAGCAGTGGCCGGCCGTGGAGCAGGACCTGGCCAGCGCGTTCGCCCCGCTGGAAGTGAAATTGCTGCGCATGGACCAGGCCGAACTGAGCGCGGACGAACAGGCGCGCCTGGAGCACGGCCAGTACGCTGTGCGCATTGCCGAGTGGGGTTACTACGAAACCGTGCTGGCACCGC
Source organism: Pseudomonas putida S13.1.2 (assembly GCF_000498395.2). NCBI lineage: Bacteria > Pseudomonadati > Pseudomonadota > Gammaproteobacteria > Pseudomonadales > Pseudomonadaceae > Pseudomonas > Pseudomonas putida. The sequence goes on along the minus strand of NZ_CP010979.1, from coordinate 1,982,533 downwards.
TGGACAAGCACTGGCTGGTGCGCCTGCATGCACCGCCAGACCCGCTGGACATCAATGTGCTGTCGTGGGGCGTGACCGTGCTGATCGGTGCGGCCATGCTGGGCTGCCTGCTGTTATGGGTATGGCCGCACTGGCGCGACCTGGAGCGCCTGAAGGAAACCGCCCGGCGCCTGGGCCAGGGGCAGATGGCCGAGCGCACACACATTTCGCCGCATTCCAACATTGGTGAATTGGCCGGGGTGTTCGACACCATGGCCAGTGACCTGGAACGCCACGTCAACCAGCAGCGCGAGCTGCTCAATGCGGTGTCCCATGAGCTGCGTACACCGTTGACCCGCCTGGACTTCGGCCTGGTGCTGCTGTTCGACGAAGTGCCGCCGGCCAGTCGCAAGCGCCTGCTGGAACTGGTGGGGCATGTGCGCGAGCTGGATGAGCTGGTGCTCGAACTGCTGTCCTACAGCCGCCTGTACAACGCCGACCACGCCCGCGAGCGGGTCGAGGTGTCGCTGCTGGAACTGGTCGACAGCGTACTCGGTGGTTTTGCCGAAGAGCTTGATGGCCGGGGTATCCAGTGGGAAGTACGGGCCGAGGGCAATTTGCCCCGGTTTGTGCTGGACCCACGGCTGACGGCGCGGGCGGTGCAGAACCTGGTGCGCAATGCCATGCGCTATTGCGATGAAAGCCTGCTGCTGCGCTTGCGTCTGGAGGACGATGGCGCCTGTCTGCTGACGGTTGAGGATGACGGGATCGGCATACCGGTGGAGGAGCGGGAGCGGATTTTCCAGCCGTTCTACCGGCTGGATCGCAGCCGCGACCGCAACACCGGTGGGTTCGGCCTGGGCCTGGCGATCAGCCGGCGGGCGATTGAAGGGCAGGGCGGCACCCTGACGGTCGCGCAGTCGGCGCTGGGTGGGGCGCAGTTCAGGATTCGCTTGCCTGCCGGGTAGTGCCCAGCACGTGATGTTTTTCAGGCAATCGCGTTGTTGCCCAAACTTCGGGCTTTTTCTTGTTGGCCGCATCTTGTAGTTTTACAGATCGTTTACCCAGGGAGCTGAACATGCAAGGCAAGGCCCGCAAGATCGTCCAGGCCATTCTCTACGAAGCCATCGCCGTCGCCTGCGTGGCGCCCGCGCTGGAGCTGGCGTTCGGTGCCGGCATGGCGCAATCGGCGGTGTTGTCGGTGCTGATGTCGGGCATCGCGATGAGCTGGAACATGGGCTACAACTGGGTGTTCGAGCGCTGGGAAGCGCGCCAGCGCCAGCGTGAGCGCACATTCATGCGGCGTTTGCTGCACGCCTTGGGCTTCGAGGGCGGGTTGGTGGTGATCCTGCTGCCATTGGTGGCGTACTGGCTGGATGTGAGCCTGTGGGCGGCGCTGCTGACCAACCTGGCGCTGTTCGTGTTCTTCTTCGTTTACGCCTTTGCCTTCCAGTGGGGCTTCGACAAGGTGTTCGATGTGCCGCTTTCGGCGCAGCAGGCCAAGTGTTGACTTTGTGCTGCACTACCGGCTAAGTTCCTACCCCATGAATACATTCCCGCATGTGAACGCCATTATTATTACCGCCATTATCAGCTTGGCGGGCTAGCGCGTACGTGCACCTGACCCGCCCTGGAGGCGGGTTTTTTCTTTCTGACTCCTGGGCAACGTAAAAACAGCCAAGGAGTCATTGATGACCAGTTTCAGCGTCCCTCGTACTACCGTCACCCCCCAGCAACTGCTGTCGGAGCAGGTGCGGCGCATTCTGGCCGCGCCGGTGTACGACCTGGCCATCGAAACCCCACTGCAAGCCGCGCCTGCCCTGTCTGCCAGCCTGGGTAACCAGGTGCTGCTCAAGCGCGAAGACCTGCAACCTACCTTCTCGTTCAAGATCCGCGGCGCCTATACACGTCTGTCACGCCTCAGTGCTGTGCAACGCGAGCGCGGGGTGATCACCGCCTCGGCGGGCAACCATGCCCAGGGCGTGGCCCTGGCGGCGTCGCACCTGGGCCTTAAGGCCACCATCGTCATGCCGACCACCACGCCGTCACTGAAGGTGGAAGGGGTGCGTTCGCGCGGCGGGCATGTGGTGCTGCACGGTGAGAGCTTCCCGCACGCCCTGGCCCACGCGCTGAAGCTGGCCGACAGCGAAGGGGCCACCTTTGTGCCGCCCTTCGATGACCCGGACGTAATCGCCGGGCAGGGTACCGTGGCCATGGAAATCCTGCGCCAGCGCCCTGGCGCGCTGGACGCCATTTTTGTACCGGTGGGCGGTGGCGGGCTGATCGCCGGTATCGCCGCCTACGTGAAGTACCTGCGCCCGGAGGTGAGGGTGATTGGCGTCGAGCCGGAGGACTCCAACTGCCTGCAGGCCGCCATGGCCGCCGGCGAGCGGGTGATCCTGCCGCAGGTCGGCACCTTTGCCGACGGTGTGGCGGTAGCGCAGATCGGTGCCCACTGCTTCGAGCTGTGCCGGCATTTTGTCGACGAGGTGGTTACCGTCAGCAGTGACGAGCTGTGCGCGGCGATCAAGGACATCTACGACGATACCCGCTCTATCACCGAGCCGTCCGGTGCCCTGGCCGTGGCCGGGATCAAGAAGTACGTGGCACGTGATGGCGTGCAGGGGCAGACCCTGGTGGCCATTGATTCCGGGGCGAACGTCAATTTCGACCGCCTGCGGCATGTGGCCGAGCGGGCTGAATTGGGCGAGCAGCGCGAGGCGATCATTGCCGTGACCATCCCGGAGCAGCCGGGTAGCTTCCGCGCCTTCTGCCAGGCGCTGGGCAAGCGGCAGATCACCGAATTCAATTACCGCTATTACCCCGGCAAGGAAGCGCGCCTGTTCGTCGGGGTACAGACTCACCCTGTGCACGACCCGCGTGACCAGCTGCTGGCCAACCTGCGCGAGCAGGGTTACAGCGTGCTGGACCTGACCGACAACGAGCTGGCCAAACTGCATGTGCGTCATACCGTGGGTGGCCACGCGGCGCCGGGTGCTGATGAGCGGGTGCTGCGCTTTGAGTTCCCCGAGCGCCCAGGGGCGTTGCTGGGCTTCCTGGAGCGGTTGGGCAAGCGTTGGAACATCAGCCTGTTCCATTACCGCAACCACGGCGCGGCGGAGGCCCGGGTATTTGCTGCGCTGGAGGTGCCGGCGGATGAGTCGGCGGGTTTGCCCTTGGCACTGGACGAGATGGGGTATCGGTATTGGGATGAGACTCACAACCCAGCGTACAAGCTGTTCCTGGGCTGACGGTTAACCCACACCGGCACCGGGGGCCGCTGTGCGGCCCACCGCTGCGCCTGCCGGGATCGCGCGGGCGGCTGCCTGGCGGGCAGCGCCCATGATCACCCCACTTCGGCTTGCTTGTTCAACTGCTCGCACTGCACCTGCGCAGCGGTCCGGCTCGGGTAGCTCGGCTTGAGCCGCTCCTTCGCCTGGTTGTCGTAAATGTCGAACCCTCCACACACGGTGGCGGCGTAGAAGCGGCTACCTACGCGGAACGACTCCTTTTCGATCGGCACAGCGGGAACGATAACGAATCTGGTTTGCATGTTTCGTGCCTCCCCAGGCAGAGACTTAAGTATTAGTCGCACCCGTGATAAGCATCAAGAACGCTCATGAATAAAACCGATGTTGATGACGCATTGGTGAACCCGTCCGTCGCCTGGGTGGCGGCTATGGGGTTTCCTCATCCACAGTGGTGGAACAACCCCTGGGCCAGGTGGTCTCCTATGATGGCTTCAACCGGACCAGGCGGTATTGCACACGCGACGCCCAAGTACTGTGGAGCCCTCAGATCCCCGCCATTCAGGGACAAGGCGGTTGTTTACGTTCAGGCGGGTAAAGTTAGGTAAAAGCGGCCACGGCACATACACGGATCAGTATTGTGGTTTGTACTGACCAGTTAAAGATGCCATTGATGAACACACTTCCGTCGCAGCCAAGCGCTGAACGCGGGGCGTTCTCCAGTTTCGAGGCGTGTCGCAACACCCGACAGGGCCCGGTGGTGATCCTTGCCTCCGGTGCCTCTGCCAGGCATTTTCCGCTGGGCGAATTCGCCCATTTGCCCATCATCGCCATGAACGGGTCGGTCGCGATGACCGCCGAGCACGGCCTCAAGCCTTTCTTTTACGTTTGCACCGACAAAAGTTTCCGCCAGCAACAGCCGGGCTTCTTCGCCACTGCCGTGCGCGACAGCGAGCGCCTGGCGCTGTGGCCTGAGCAGTATGCGGGTGCCGATGTGCCAGCCGGCACCGAGTGTTATGCCTTGCACAAGGCCGACACGCCGGGCCTGCTGGACGGCTTGCGTGGCCATGGTGCCAGCTGTGTGTGCAACCGCGCACTGTGGAGCAAACGCAGCCGCTCGATTGCCTTCAGCAAAGACTTGGCCCATGGTTTCTTCGATGCCCGCACAGTGGCGTATGTGGCCTTGCAGCTGGCCTATCACCTGGGCTTTGAAGAAGTGTTGCTGGTAGGGGTAGACCTCGATCAGAGCGTTGGGCGCTTTTACGAGAATGGCCAGGGGCAGTGCTCGCCGTGCGGGCTCGACCAGCATTGGGACAGCCGTATTCTGCCGTCGTTGACGCTGATGGCCAGGGAAGTGGTCAACGAGCATTTCCATGTCTACAACCTGTCGGCAACGTCGCGCATTCCCGCCGCACTGATCCCCAAGGTCAATCTCAACCAGGCGCGGCACATTGCTGGCTGCGCAATTACCTGAGCAACAAAACGGGTGCAGGAAGGACTGTGGATGCGTACAGTCAGTTGATCGCAATCTGCAGGAGCCCGCTATGTCCAGCGCTTTCACTTTCATGCAATCGCCCGTCGGCACCCTGACCCTGGTGGCCCGCGGCGATTGCCTGGCAGCCGTACTGTGGGAAGAGGAACGGGAAAACCGCGTGCGCCTCGGTGCCTTGCACCGTGACGACCAGTGCCCGGTGCTACAGGACACCGCGCGGCAGCTTGGCGAATACTTTGTTGGCAAACGCCGTCGCTTCGAGCTGGCGCTGGATTTTGCCGGTACCGAGTTCCAGCGCCAGGTGTGGGCCGCGCTGCTGGCGATACCTTTTGGTGAAACCCGCAGCTACAGTGACATCGCCCGGCAAATTGGCAACCCCAGCGCGGTGCGAGCGGTAGGCGCCGCCAACGGTCGCAACCCGATCTCGATCATCGCGCCTTGCCACCGCGTGATCGGTGCTTCGGGCAGCCTGACCGGCTTTGCCGGTGGCCTGGCGGCCAAGCAGTATCTGCTGGCGCTGGAGGGGCGGCAAAGCCTGGCACTGGACCTGTAGGCGTCAGCCGAACCAGCTGGCGACCAGGCAGACCAGCACCGCAAGCGCCGAACCGGCCATCAGGGTGTACTGCCGATGGGCGCAGCGCGCATGGGTCTTGACTGCACGCAGGTACTCGCCGGGTGTCGGGGCATCGGGCCTGTGGCGCAAACCCTCGGCCACGTCGGCAAGCTGGCCCTGGATCAGCAAGCCGACCAGGCAGTAGGTGCAGGTGTAACTCAGCAACGCCAGAAACACATAGATCATGCGGGGTGCGGGTCCAACGGATGGGCCATTGCACTGGCAGTGCCAAGGTCCAGGATGATCAGCCCTTCACTGTGATCATCCAGGCTGGCCAGCAAACGCCCCTGGCTGTCCCACGCTGCCGAACCGCCGGCACCGATGAAGGTGTCGGCCGGCCCCACGCAGTTGGCCATCAACACCGGCATACCCAGTTCACGAGCCACCTCCGGGTAATGCGCGTAGCCCTCGCGGATGCCCTTGGCGGTTTTCGCCACGCTGACCAGGTACAGGTCGGCGCCGTGCTCGCGGGCTGCAGCTGCGTGCGCCATGAACATCGATTCGTAGCAGATCGCCGGTGCCAGCCGGTGCTCGCCGACCTGCAGCAGCAGTGCCTGATCGCCAGGGGTGAAATAGGGCAGCTCGTCATCATGCAGGCGCCGTTTGGCATAGGCCTGGCGCGGTGCCCCGGGGCTGAAGATCGGCATGCCGATGCGAATGCCGTCGGGTGTCGGCAACGGCAGGCCTACGGCCACCGTGATACCCAGGCGGTCACAGGCTGCCTGCAGCTGGCCCAGTCGCTCGGAATTGACCGGCAAGGCGGCCTGGCGCGCAAGGCTTGGCTCATAGCCGGTCAGCGACAGTTCGGGGAAGACCACCAGCTCGGCGCCAAGGGCCGCAGCTTGCTCGATGCAGGCCAGATGACGCTGGAGGTTGCCTGGCAAATCGCCCTTGAGCGACGCCAGTTGTACGGCGCACAGTTTCATGAAAAAACCCTTCCCTGGTACAGGTTGAAGGGCTGAGCATACTATCGGCACCAACGCCTGTACCAGTGAAGGGTTTTTTCAGGTTGCCGGGTGCGTTGCGAAGCGCTGGCGGAACCAGTCGTCGAGCATGGCCTTCTCGGCATACAGGCGGTCGCTGCTGCTGGCGACCCGGCCGGGGCGGCTGAGGTACATCTTGTCACTGACCCGTTCCTGGGCCTGCTGGGCGGGTTTGCCCGGCTGGTTGAGGGTGTAGGTCAGGTCGATGGTCGGCCAGGTGATCTCGCGCATGAAGCGCACATCGTAGGCCTGGCTGTGCCAGGGCTCGAAGCGCCCGGCCAGGTCGATATCGCGGATGTCGATAACCAGTTGCTGGCCCGGTTGCAGGTAACGCTGACCGAGCTTTTGCAGGTACTGGGTGAGGGATTTCATCACATAGGCATCGGCGCCACGCGCATAACCGTGGCTGTCCAGGCTGGCATCGCGGAATTTTTCCGGGTGGTCGAAATGCACCTCGACCTGCGCGGGCGGGGCGCCTTGTGCCATGCTGTGCAGTGACAGCGCCATGAGCACGGCACACACGAGGGCGGTACGCATGATGCACCTCCGGAGTAGATGGGGGGTGTCTCCATTTTACGCCCGCCATGGCAGCGCCTGCAGAGGAAGATTGTAATGGAGCGGTTTCGGCGGTTACTCGCCAATATCCGGGGACGTGACCTTGCAGTGGGCGATATCCATGGTCACTTCCAGCGCCTGGAGCAGTGCCTTGAAGCGGTGGGTTTCGACCCGGCCGTAGACCGTCTGTTCAGTGTGGGTGACCTGGTCGACCGTGGGCCGCACAGCGAGGCCGTGCTGGAGTGGCTCGCACGGCCTTGGTTCCATGCGGTGCAAGGTAACCATGAGGCGCTGGCAATCACTCGCGTGCGAGGGGGGCGGCTTGACCTGGATATGTACCGCGCAGCGGGCGGAAGCTGGTTCCTGGACCTGCCGCGCAAGGCGCAATTGCGTTTCGTGGAACGCTTCGAGCAGTTGCCGATTGCCATTGAGGTGGAAAGCGCGGCCGGCCTGGTCGGGTTACTGCATGCAGACAGCCCGTTTGCGGACTGGGCAGTGCTACGTTCCAGCCTGCAACTGGATGACGACCCTGAAGTCCGCAAGGTGTGCCAATGGTCGCGGCGGCGCCTGAAGGAAGGCGATACAGAACAGGTACAGGGCCTGCGTGCCTTGCTGGTCGGCCACACGCCGGTGCTGGAGGCAAAGCGGCTGGGCAATGTCTGGCACCTGGATACGGGGGGCTGGGCGGGCGGCCATTTTACCTTGATGGACATGCGCACCCTGCGCCTGGTCAGCCCTGGGCCAGATGCAGCACCAGCGCCGCAGCCAATATCACCAGCATGATCCCTGAAGCCCGCTCCAGCCATGGCAGGCAGCGGGCGAAACGCTGCAGTACCCGCTGGTTGCCGATGGCCACGGCTACCAGCAGGTCCCAGAGCAGGACGATGCTGAACATCCACAAGGCGTAGGCCGATTTCCAGCCGGCGCTGGCACTGGCGACCATGCTGGCCAGGCTGGCATAGAACAGCGCGTTCTTGGGGTTGAGGATGCCGGACAACAAACCCATGCCCACATTGCGCCACCAGCCTTGAACCCGCTGGTTGTGAGCGACTGCGCGCAGGCTGGTTTGCCCGGCATGACGCAGGAACAGTACGCCGATGTACAGCAGGTAACCGGCGCCGGCCAGTTGCAGGGTGGTGAACAGCAGGCTGCCTTCCTGCAGCACCGACAGGCCGGTGAAGGCCATGGCGATGAACGCGCCATTGGCCAGGGCAATGCCCAGGCAGGCGCCACTGGCGATGCGCCAGCCGCTGTTGATCGAGCTGCGGGCGACCAGGAAGAAGTCCGGGCCGGGTGAGAGCAGGGCGAGAAAGTGGGCGAGGGCGATGATCAGGAACTGTTGCATGGGCGGGGCGGCTCTGCGGGAAAAACCGCAGTCTGCTGCCGGGGCTGTCGGGCGTATTGAAGAATATTGCGTGGTAGTGCGTTGGGGCTGCTGCGCAGCCCTATCGCGACACAAGGCCGCTCCCACAAAGGTCCTGCGTATGCCGTTCAATGTGGGAGCGGCCTTGCGTCGCGATCGGGGCGCAAAGCGCCCCCAGGATCTCAAGGGCTGCGCACATCCCGATACTGCCCCGGCGTCACCCCCACATGGGCCTTGAACACCCGCTGGAAATGGCTTTGGTCGGCAAACCCGAGCTGGTAGGCCACCTCCGCCAACGCCAGCCCTTCACCCAACAACTGCCGCCCGCGATTGACCCGGGCATTGAGCACATAGGCATGTGGCGTCAAACCGGTGGCCGTGCGGAACGCGCGGATCAGCTGGTAGCGCCCAAGGCCGGCCTCGCGGGCCAGTACCTCCAGGTTCAGCTGCGCGGGGTCTTGCCCTTCGAGGCGCGCGATCAACTCGCTCAACGCAGTCGCCCCCAGGGCGGGGGCCGCTGCCAGAGGGGCTTGTGCGGAAAAGTCCAGGTCACCCACAAAGGCAATCAGCGCCGCATCCTTCTCACTGTTGCTGGCGCTGGAGAACAGCAACCTGTTCAGCTCGCAGAACTGCCCATACACCGCCGGCGCCCGGCAGATACGCGCCGGCTCGCCGGGCCCGGCGCCGCCCAGCCCCGACTCCAGGCGCACGTGTGCCAGCCAGTCGGCATCCACATGCAGCATCTGGTAGCTCCAGGCGTGGCCGGGCTCGGGGTTGCAGGCATGTACGCGGTGGGCTGGCACCAGCACCAGCGTGCCGGGCGTCAGCCGTTCCTGCCCATGCGCGGCGCCGCTGAAATGGCTGTGGCCGGCATCCACCGCACCGATGGAAAACGTCGGGTGGCTGTGGGCCTTGTAACAGGCCCGGCTATGACAGGCGCGGCGGCTTTCCACATGCGGGAGTGCCGGGTCGCGCCACAGCGCGGCGTGGGGGCGGGGCATCACAAGGTCCTCGATTTCACCGGCAGCGTAACAGGTGCCGCGTACCCATACAGTTTTTATCGCTGGCTGTAACTTGACCGCAAGGCCCGGCACGCGCCGAAATAGACGCCTGTTGCCCAAGGAAAACAACAATGGACCTTTCAAGCCTGCTGCTTTTCATCCCCGCCTGCTTTGCCCTGAACATGGCGCCGGGGCCGAACAACCTGCTGTCGCTGCACAACGCCAGCCGCTACGGGCTGCGCACGGCCTGCGTGGCAGGTGGTGGTCGCATCGTCGCCTTCAGCGGCATGATCGCCCTGGCGGCCATGGGCCTGGCCGTGGTGCTGCACACCAGTGAATACCTGTTCCTGGCCATCAAGGTAGTGGGTGCGGCGTACCTGTTCTACATCGCCTGGCAACTGTGGCGTGCACCGGTAGGCGAGGCAGTGGTGGCAGCGGACCACCCGGGTGGCACCTGGCGCCTGATCCGGCAGGAGTTCTGGGTGGCGGCCGGTAACCCCAAGGCCATCCTGATCTTCACCGCCTTCCTGCCGCAGTTCATTTCGGTCGGCAGCACCACGCCGGTGAGCGAGCAGTTCCTGTGGCTGGGGGTATTGTTCCTGCTGCTGGAATGGGCAGCCATCGCCATCTACGCAGGCCTGGGCGCCTACCTGCAGCGCTGGTTCAGCCAGCCCGGCCCGCGCCGCTTGTTCAACCGGGTCAGCGCCTCCCTGCTGGGCTGCGCCGGCCTCGGCTTGCTGGCGGCGCGGCGCTAGAACTGCCAGCGCACCCCCAGGTTGACGCCGCTGGCTTCCTGCTGGCGGCTGTCCAGGTTGGCGGTGTACTGCACGCCGCCATGCAGGCTCAGCGCTTGGCTGACCTGCGCCACCACGCCGCTTTCCAGTTGTACCGAGGTGTAGCGGTAGTCGGTCTTGATCTTGTCGACATCATCGAAGGTCAAGGTGTCGCGGCCACCGTCGCCGTGCCACAGGTTGACTTGCGCATAGGGCTGCAACAGGCGCCCGCTGCTTCCCGTGAACGCACCTTCCAGGCGCACCCCCAAGCGCCCGGTCAGCTCTACCTGGGCGTCATGGCTGATGTGCGAGACACTATCGTTTGCGCTGTCGAGCGAGACTTTTTGTGCAATCAGCTGGGCTTGCGGCTCCAGCGTCCAGCGTTCGGACAGGGCGATGGGGTAGCCGGATTCCAGCGACGCCGTCCAGGCGTGGCCATCGATGTCCAGCTTGTCGCCGCGGTGCGAGCGGGCACGTCCATCTAGACGGGTGTACTGCAACACTGCATCCAGATACGCGCCTTGTGGCCCGACCAGCGTCCAGTAAGTGCCGACGCTGTCACCATCAAGTTTCAGGTCACCCACGCTGCGGTCTTGCTCGGCCAGGGCGAAACCTTTGACATCGGCGTCCAGGCGGCTGTGGCTGACGTAAAAGCCGACATGTTGGCGATAACCGCCGTCACCCGTCTTGGCATACATGTCCTGGCCCACCTTGAAACCGTACAGGTCGCCATCCAGGCTTGGGCTGACCATACCGCTCCATTGCTGGCGCAGGGTGCCGCCGTAGGCCTGCCCCCAACTGGCAGGCAGGGCGCCTTCGCCTTTGAGCAACTGTTGGTCGCCCTGGCGCTGATGGAAGGTGCCCAGGGCCTGGCGGGCGATGATCGCAGCGCCTCTTGGGGCGGCAGCGTAAACCGGGACTTCCGGGCGATACAGCGGCAGGCTTTCGCCTTGCACGGGGGCAGGCAGGTCAACCTGGCCAGGTGCCGGTGCGGCAACAGGTGGTGTCTGGGCCGGTGCTATCACAGGTGGCTCGCCCGGCTGTGAAGGTTGTGTGGGTTGTTCGGGCTCGGGTACCGGTGCTGGAGCAGGTGGCGCGACCAGCGTCGAGCGCAGGTACCAGCTGTTTTCGCTGCCAGCGGTTACACCACCTTTGAACAACCGGTAGTCATAGGCACCCACCGATAGCGTTTGCGTCTGCACGAATGCAGTGGCAGTGCTGGTGGCGCCGTCACGGGCTTCGACGACCTGGATGCCGTTCTGTGCAGTTGCTGCACCCGCGCCATTGAGGTTGTTGACGAGCAATCGCGTGGAGCCGCTGATGGCGCCACGGCTGACCACCAGGCGGTCGGAGGCAGCGCCATCGCCTGCCAGCACGCTATTCAGGCGCAGGGTGCCGTTGTTGCCGGTGTAATCGCCCTGGATTGTCAGGCGGCCCTGAGCGTCGTTGCCACGGCTCAGGTCGAGGGTGCCGGCGTTGACTACCGATGCCTTGCTGTCATTCTGGATGCTGACGATGCTGCCCTGGCGGCTGATCAGCGCGCTGCTTGCATCGATTTGCAGGGTCCCGGTCCCAGTGGCGGGGATCACGCGTGGCTGATCGCTGCCGAGGTCTCCCAGCGTGAGGGTGTCGTTGAGGGTGAGCTGGCTGCCCTGCTTGAGGTTGATGGCCTCCCAGTTTATATACGACGCACCCTGGCCGACCTGGCTCTGCTCGAACGTCAGGGTGTCCGTGCCGGTGCCGCCGTCCAGGATAACGGCCGAGTTGCCAAGGTCGAGGGCGCGGACGATGGCGGTGTCATCGTCACTCTCCATGATGACCCGCTTACCGATCTGGCCACCTGTCCAGGTAAATTCATCCTTGCCGTTGCCCGTGCGTATTTCGCCTTTGAGCGTGCCGCCGCTGATGGTGATCTTGTCAACGCCGCTACTGGTACTGATATCACCGCCGATGGTGCCGCCCGTCATGATGATCGTGTCGTTGCCAAGCCCGCTGACAACGTTGCCAACAACAACGGTTTCTACACCGAGCCCTTGGGAAATCTCGAGGAAGTTGTCAGCGAGCTTGAGATCGATTCGGCCAATGCTGCCGCCTTTGAACCACGCGGTGTCACCATCTTCAAAAGCGCCCGTGATGGTGCCGCCGGTCATGTTGAACGTGTCCATGTCACCGCCCTGGTTCAACGACCCTAGCGTGCCGCCAGACATCGTGAAGGTGTCTTCGCCATTGCCTTGTTGCAATGACTGGACCGTTCCGCCGCTGAGGATGAACTCATCAGCGGCATCGGTTTGCACGAGGGCGCCCAGGGTTTCACCGGGTGTAACCGTCAGGGATTGGGAATGAGCCAGCAATGGCAGTGCCAGCAGGGGGAAGGGCAGCAGCAAGCGGGGGCATCGCATAGGCAGGTCTCCGGGTCCATTGAAGGGTCCACTACCTGAAGCGACGCCAGCGGGGCGGCTTCGGCCCTGCCAGAGTTGTATGTAATGTTTGGTGAGGGGGCAACTGGCAAAAATGTCAGGTGGCCCGCTGCCATCAATCGCGGTAGAACGTTTGCACCAGGTGGTAACCGAACTTGCTCTTGATCGGCCCGTGCACTACACGCAAAGGCTTCTTGAAAATAACCTGGTCGATGGCGCCGACCATCTGCCCCGGGCGGACTTCACCCAGGTCGCCACCGCGCTTGCCGGAAGGGCAGATAGAAAACTTTTTGGCGAGCACGTCGAAAGCCTCGCCGTTGGCGATGCGCTGTTTGAGCTTTTCGGCTTCGTCAGCGGTCTTGACCAGGATGTGGCGGGCTTGGGCTTTCATGGGGTACCTGAGCTTCGGGGCGCAAAAAAAGGGGCGCATTATGCCTGATAGATTCGCTTTGTAGGAGCGGCCTTGTGTCGCGATGGGCCGCAAAGCGGCCCCAGATTTTCAGCTTCGCAGTACAGATTGCCGGGGCCGCTTTGCGGCCCATCGCGACACAAGGCCGCTCCTACAGGGACCGCGGTAGTTATTCGACGTTAGCCTTTTGCACGTCCTGCGACGCCGACCAGATGCGGTAGCGCACCTCGACATCTTTGGGCACATACACCACCACCGGCAACTTGCTGTTGTAGCGCAGCAGGAAGCCGTCACCGACCACCGGCACGAAGGCCTGGGTCTTCTTGCCATCCGGGCAGGCCATCAGGGTGCTGGCCGGGCCGCTGACTTTGTCCAGACGGTAGTAGTTGTAGCCCCAGCCTTCCAGGGTGCGTTCTTCCAGGCTGCCGCCCAGGCGCTGGCGATTGCAGTCGACCTGCAACGTCTTGCCGGCGAGGATTTCCAGTTTATAGGCCGACTCATCGGCCTGTGCCGGCAGGTGGATGACCTGCCGGGTGAAGCCTTTTTCCGCCTCTGGGTAAGGCGCGACATCCTTCAGGCTGGCAGCCATCACAGGCGCGGCGGCAGCCAGGGTGAGGGCCAGAATTGCGGTCATCGGGGTAGGGCGCATACGGCCTCCTTGCAGATAAACGAATGCGAACCCGCCGCCAGGCCCAGGCCGCCCGTCACTGGGCCAACCAGCCACCATCGACGTTCCAGGCGGCGCCGCGAACCTGGCTTGCGGCCTCGCTGCACAGGAATAGTACCAGTTCACCCAGGTGCTCGGGGGTGACAAACGCCAGCGACGGTTGCTTTTCGGCCAGCAGATCATGCTGTGCTTGCAGCGGATCGCCACCGTTGGCAGCACGATCGTCGATCTGCTTTTGCACCAGCGGGGTCAGCACCCAGCCGGGGCAGATGGCGTTGCAGGTGACATTGCTGGTGGCAGTTTCCAGGCCCACCACCTTGGTCAGGCCGACCACACCATGCTTGGCTGCCACGTAGGCTGCCTTGCCGGTCGAGCCGACCAGGCCATGCACCGAGGCAATGTTGATGATGCGCCCCCAGTTGCGTGTGCGCATGCCCGGCAGGGCCAGGCGCGTGCCATGGAACACGGCTGACAGGTTGAGGGCGATGATCTTGTCCCAGCTTTCCAGCGGGAACTGCTCCACCGGCGCTACATGCTGGATACCGGCGTTGTTGACCAGGATGTCGACGCCGCCGAATTCGCGGTCGGCCAAGGTGAACAACGCTTCAATCTGGGCCACGTCCGACAGGTCGGCCGGATGGTGAACCACCTTCACGCCATGGCGGGCGATTTCGGCTATGGCCGGTGCCGGGTCGCCAAAGCCGTTGAGCACGATATTGGCGCCAGCGCGTGCCAGCACCTGGGCGATACCCAGGCCGATGCCGCTGGTGGAACCGGTAACGAGTGCAGTCTTGCCTGTGAGGGTCATGCAAAGCTCCTTATCAAGTAACGGCAGGTCCGGCCTCTTCGCGGGTAAACCCGCTCCCACAGTACCCCGAAAGATCCAGCTTCTGTGAAGACCCTGTGGGAGCGGGTTTACCCGCGAAGAGGACGGGCCTGATAACTCATCCTCTGGGGTCGAACGCTTCGCGCAAGGCATCGCCGATAAACACCAGCAACGACAAGATCACCGCCAGCGCAAAGAACGCCGTAAAGCCTAGCCACGGTGCCTCCAGGTGTTGCTTGCCCTGGGTCACCAGCTCACCCAGCGAGGCACTCCCGGCCGGCATGCCGAAACCGAGAAAATCCAGTGCAGTCAGGGTGGTGATCGCCCCGGTCAGCATGAACGGTACATAGGTCAGCGTTGCGTTCATGGCATTGGGCAAGATATGCCGCAGCATCAGCTGGCTGTCCGAAAGCCCCAGCGCGCGTGCGGCTTTCACGTACTCCAGGTTGCGCCCACGCAGGAACTCGGCGCGCACCACATCGACCAGGGCAAGCCAGGAGAACAGCGCCATGATCCCCAGCAACCACCAGAAATCCGGCTCGACAAAACCGCTGAGAATGATCAGCAGGTACAGCACCGGCAACCCTGACCACACCTCCAGCAGGCGTTGCCCGAGCAGGTCCACCCAACCGCCGTGGTAGCCCTGCAACGCGCCGGCCGCCACGCCGATAAACACGCTGACCACGGTCAGGGCGAAGGCGAACAGCAGCGATACCCGCGTGCCATACAGCACCCGGGCCAGCACATCGCGGCCCTGGTCGTCGGTGCCTAGCCAATTGCTTGCGCTGGGCGGGCTGGGGGTGGGTACCCGCAGGTCGTAGTTGGGGGTGTCGGCGCTGAACGGGATGGGCGCGAACAGCATCCAGCCGCCCTGGTCGGCGATCAGTTGGCGTACATAGGCACTGCGATAGTCGGGCTGGAACGGCAACTGGCCGCCGAATGCCTGTTCGGTGTAGCGCTTGAGCGCCGGTACGTACAGGTCGCCCTTGTAGCCCAGCAGCAGTGGCTTGTCGTTGGCCACCAGCTCAGCGCACAGGCACAACAGCAAAAGGCCGGCGAACAGCCACAGCGAGACCCAGCCGAGGCGGTTGCGGCGAAAGCGTTGCCAGCGGCGGCGCGAGACGGGGGAAAGCATCAGTGCGCCCTCGTGTCAAAGTCGATACGCGGGTCGAGCAGGGTGTACGACAGGTCACCGATCAGGCGGATCAACAGGCCCGCCAGGGTGAAGATGAACAGGGTGCCGAACACCACCGGGTAATCTCGCGATACGGCGGCCTCGTAACTCAGGCGGCCCAGGCCATCGAGCGAGAAGATCACCTCGATCAGCAACGACCCGGCGAAGAACACCGTGATCAGTGCCTGCGGTAACCCGGCCACCACCAGCAGCATGGCATTGCGCAGCACATGGCCGTACAGCACCCGGCGCTCACTCAGGCCTTTGGCGCGGGCGGTGACCACGTACTGGCGGGAGATCTCGTCGAGGAACGCGTTTTTGGTCAGCAATGTAAGGGTGGCGAAACCGCCAATTACCAAGGCCCCCACCGGCAGCACCAGGTGCCAGAAGTAGTCGGCCATCTTGCCCAGCAGGCTGAGTTCGTCGAAGTTTTCTGAGACCAGCCCGCGTACCGGGAACCAGTTGAGCGAGGTGCCGCCGGCAAACAGCACGATCAGCAGCAGGGCGAACAGGAACGAGGGCAGGGCGTAGCCGATCACGATCAGTGCGCTGCTCCAGGCATCGAAGCGGCTGCCGTGGCGCACCGCCTTGCGGATGCCCAGCGGGATCGATACCAGGTAGGTGATCAGCGTGGCCCAGAAACCCAGCGACAGGGTGACCGGTAACTTGTCGAGGATCAGGTCGGTGACTTTGGCGCCGCGGAAGAAGCTGTTGCCAAAATCCAGCCTGGCATACTGGCCGAGCATCAACCACAGGCGTTCGGGGGCGGACTTGTCAAAGCCGTACTGGCGCTTGATCTCTTCGATCAGTTTCGGGTCCAGGCCGCGGGTGGCCCGCGACTCGCTGTGCACCACTTCGGCCCGGGCGCCGGGTGCGCCGCCACCCAGGCCTTGCAGCCGCGCCACGGCCTGTTCCACCGGGCCACCCGGCGCGGCCTGGACGATGACGAAATTGACCAGCAGGATCGCCAGCAGCGTCGGGATGATCAGCAACAGGCGGCGCAGGATGTAGGTGGTCATGGCGCGGCCTGCCGGCGTTCGGCCATTTGCACGTTGGTCAACGGGGTGGGGCTTACCTCCCACCAGGTGTCCAGGCCTTCGTCATAGGCGGCCTGGACCTTGGGCAGGCCGAAGCGGTTCCACCAGGCGGTGGAGCTGCCCGGCGGGTAGTAGTTGGGGATCCAGTAGTAGTTCCATTGCAGTACCCGGTCCAGGGCATGGGCGTGGTTCAGCATGTCGGCCTGGGTGTCGGCGCGCACCAGGCCGTCGATCAGCTGGTCCACGGCCGGGTCCTGCAACACCATCAGGTTGTTCGAGCCGGGGTCGTGGGCGGCTGCCGAGCCAAAGTAGTTGTACAGCTCGGCACCGGGCGACAGGGTGACCGGGTAGCCGGTGACGATCATGTCGTAGTCACGTGCCATCAGGCGGTTGACGTACTGGGCAGAATCGACATTGCGAATGTTCAGGGTGACGCCGATCTGTGCCAAGTTGCGTTTCCACGGCAGCAGCAGGCGCTCCAGGCCTGACTGGCCGTTGAGGAAGGTGAAGGCCAGCGGCGCGCCCTGGCTGTTCACCAGGCGGTCACCTTCGGGGTGCCAGCCGGCTTGTTCAAGCAGGTCCAGGGCGTGCAACTGCTGCTTGCGGACAATCCCCGAGCCATCGGTGACCGGGGCGGTGAACACGGTGGTGAAGACTTCGTCCGGTACTTTGCCGCGCAGCGGATCGAGCAGCTTCAGTTCGCCTGCATCAGGCAGCTGGCGGGCTGCCAGCGGCGTGTTGGAGAACACGCTCTGCTGGCGGATGTACAGGTTGCGCATCATCTGCCGGTTGCTCCACTCGTAGTCCCACAGCATGCCCAGCGCCTGACGCACGCGGCGGTCCTTGAACTGCGGCTGGTCGAGGTTGAACACAAAACCCTGGGCGACCTGCGGTTTGGCCGGCCCCAGGTGGGCGCGTTGCAGGCGGCCGTCGTCCAGTTGCGCGCCGTTGTAGCCCAGGGTGTAGGCGGTGGCGGAGAACTCGCGGTTATAGTCGTAGCCACCGCCTTTGAGCACCTGCCGCGCCACTTCGGTGTCGCCGAAGTACTCGATGCGCAACTGGTCGAAATTGTAGCGGCCCCGGCTGGCCGGCAAGTTGCGCGCCCACCAGGTCGGGTCGCGTTCGAAGGTGATGCTGCGGCCGTTGTCGATGCGCCCGATGCGGTATGGCCCGCTGCCGACCGGCTTGTCGAAGGCGGCACCATTGGCGAAGTCGCGCTGCTGCCAGTCATGTTCGGGCAGCACGGGCAGGCTGGCGAGGTCCAGCGCCAGGGTGCGGCCGTGGTCGGGCCTGAAATCGAAGCGCACGTGCTGCGGGCCTTCCACGGTCACGCCGGTCACGTCGGCGAACTGGGTGCGGTATTTAAGGCTGCCCTTGCTCATCAACAGCTCGAAGGTGAACCGTACGTCCTGGGCGCGCACCGGTTTGCCATCGGCGAAGGTAGCACGCGGGTCAATCTCGAAACGCAGCCAGGCATCCTCTGGGCCACGCTCCATGTTCCGGGCGATCAGGCCGTAGACGGTGTAGGGTTCATCGAACGAGCGTACCGCCAGTGGCGCGTACAGCAGGCCGTCGACCTCGCTGACGCCGATGCCCTTGTCGATGTACGGCAGGATATGGTCGAACTGGCCGATCTCGATCGCCGAGCGGCGCAGGATGCCGCCTTTGGGGGCGTCGGGGTTTACGTAGTCGAAATGCTGGAAGTTGGGGGTGTAGCGGGGGGCTTCGTCGTAGACGGTGAGGGCGTGGCTGGGAGCGGCCTGGACCGTAAAGCCCATGCACGAAAATACAAGCCCCCACAATACCTGTGGGAGCGGGTTTACCCGCGAATGCGTCGGAGCAGGCAACGAGGTTGTCTGGTCTGGCCTCTTCGCGGGTAAACCCGCTCCCACAGGGGGTCTGATCACCGGGAGGGGTGAATCAGTCCTGGCGGCTGGTCACTTCCAGCAGGTGGTAGCCGAACTGGGTCTTCACCGGGCCTTGCACGGTGTTGACCGGGGCGCTGAACACCACGGTGTCGAATTCCTTGACCATCTGGCCCGGGCCGAACGAGCCCAGGTCACCGCCCTGACGGCTGGACGGGCAGGTGGAGTTGGCTTTGGCGATTTCAGCAAAGTCGGCGCCTTTTTCGATCTGGGTTTTCAGTTCGTTGCACTTGTCTTCGCTGCTGACCAGGATGTGGCGGGCGGTTGCACGGGCCATGGGTACTGCTCCTTGGGGTAAAAAGGCAAGCCTAGCGCACTTGCCTGGGGTATGTCTCGCCAGGCTCGCAACCTTGGGCTTACAGTTTTTGTGCCGCCTCACGCAACATGGTCTCGGTCGATGCCCAGCCGAGGCAGCCGTCGGTGATCGATACGCCGTACTTGAGTGCACCCTTGCCCAGCGCCTGGCAGCCATCGAACAGGTGCCCCTCGATCATCACGCCAACAATGGAGCGGTCGCCGCCCAGGCGTTGTTCCAGCACATCGTTGAACACTGCTGGCTGACGTGCCGGGTCCTTGCCGCTGTTGGCATGGCTGCAATCGACCATGATCCGCGCCTGAATGCCCACCTTGGCCAGTGCCTGGCGGGCCATGGCGATGCTGCTGGCATCGTAGTTGGGGCCTTTGTGGCCGCCGCGCAGTACCAGGTGCGTGTCCGGGTTACCCAAGGTTTCGATGATTGCCGGGTGGCCCTGCGTATCCATGCCGAAGTGGCGGTGCGGGTGGGCAGCGCTTCGCATGGCGTCGCTGGCAATGGCGATGCCGCCGTCGGTGCCGTTCTTGAACCCGACCGGCAGTTCCAGGCCACTGACCATTTCGCGGTGAATTTGCGATTCGGTGGTGCGTGCGCCAATCGCAGCCCAGGCCAGCAGGTCGTCGAAGTAGCCGGCGGCCATCGGTTGCAGCAGCTCGGTGGCAACCGGCAGGCCACGTTCGATCATGCTCAGCATCAGCCCGCGGGACAAGGCGATACCCGAGTGCATGTCGTCGCTGCCATCAAGGTGCGGGTCGTAGGCCAGGCCTTTCCAGCCCACGGTCGTACGCGGTTTTTCGACGTAGGCGCGCATCACCAGCAGCAGCTTGTCACCGACTTCGCGGCTGAGGGCGGCCAGGCGGTCGGCGTATTCCAGGGCCGAACGTGGGTCGTGGATCGAGCACGGGCCGACGATTACCAGCAGGCGCTGGTCGCGGCCTTCGAGGATGTTGCGTATAGCCTGGCGGTGGGCCTGGACTTGCTGGGCCAGTTCACTGGACAGTGGCATCTGCTGCTTGAGCAGGTGCGGGCTGGGCAGGCGCTTGCTGACGGTGGTGTTGGCTGCTTGCGGCTGGGTCAGGGGCAGGGCGAGGTTGGTAGCTTGCATGGCGTTTTTCCCTGGGCGGACGGCGGGTTCAGGCCCGCGTGGTCGGCCCTATCGAGGTGTTCGACAGATCGTTGAATTCGTATTGGCTGCTGCATTGCCACCTGTAGAGGACCGATCGGAGGCGGCAGGCTGGCCCGAACGGGATTGGCTAAATCGCCAGGCATAGGTGTTTGCGTAGTAATAAGTGGCGTAGTTCATGAATCTGTCCTCAATGTGAATCGGTGTTGTTCAAAGGCCTGAAAAGCAAAACCCCCGGTCGGGGAGCCGACCGGGGGTTTGAGTATTCTCATGTTCGGCGGCCCCTCGAAGGTGGGCGCCGTGTGGGTATCGGCGCCTAGTGGCTAAACCAATACCCAAAGTAATAGCTGTCTGGTGCCATGCAGCCGGCAACGGCCAGCACAGGGCGCAGGTTGCGACCGGTGTGGTTGGCGTGGTTGCGGACGTGTTTTGGCATGTTGCTCTCCAGTGAATGAGCCCGAGCTTACTTCAGTTACGGCGGGCCATTCAATGGATAAATGCTATGGGGTCGATCATTTATTTTTGTACTGGGTGGTTCAATGGCCGTAACGCCCGACCAGGCTCTGCGCACCCAATGCGTGGCCTTGCAGCAACTGCAACAGGCCACTGCGGTCCAGGCCTTCGGGCAGCGTGCCCAACGGCAGGTCGGTGGCGATCAGGGTCAGTGCGTAATGGTGCGGGTTATCGCCTGCGGGTGGGCAGGGGCCTCGGTAGCTGAGGGTTCCACGCGAGTTGCGCCCCACAGTCACGTATTGCCCACTGAGCCCCGCCATGCCTTCCTTGAGCCCATCGTGCTCCGGGTCGATGTTGTAGGCTACCCAGTGCACCACGCCGATACCCTTGCCGCCGTCCGGGTCGAACATGATCAGCGCGAGCGACCGGGTACCTGCGGGTAGGTTTTCCCAGCTCAATTGCGGGGTGCGCTCTTCACCGGCGCCGCAGGCCGGGTCGGGGCCGACCTGCTGCAGGGCGATCACCCCACCATCGGTGAACGACGAGGAACTGATCGACAGCGCCCCTTGGTTACTGCTGTTGGCCAACGCCGTGCAAGGCAGCAGGGCGGCGAGCAGCCACGGTTTGACGTTCATGACGAATCCTTCGCAGGGCCTTGGGGCGCAGTGTAGCCGAGGCAAGCCTTAGTGGCTGTCCTGGTCCTCGGCGGTGCCGCCGGTGTGCCCGGCGCCAGAGCCGGTCGCCTCGCCCGTGCTGTTGGAACCCCCACTGGCCCCGTCGGCGGCATCGCTGTTGCTGCCGGTGTCGCTGCTGTCGTTGTCCTGGCCACTGCCGGGGCTGTTGACGCTGCTGTCGTCACCGGCGGTCTTGCCGCCAGACTGATCGGTTTGCGGACGGCTGTCGGTGTTGGTGTCGGTGGCGGCGAAGGTGGTGCCGGTGAGGCTGGTCAAGGCCAGCGCCAGGCACAGGGAAAGCGGGCGAATGCGGATCATGGGAATGCTCCTTTGCGGATGATCTGTCATTCGTTTGGCTGGCGACGGGTGGCGGGGTGCCTTCTGGGCGACGGGTGGTCATTTCCGGGGCTGCTTTGCAGCCCAATCGCGACGCAAGGCCGCTCCCACAAGCAAATTTGATTTCCTGTGAGAGCGGCCCTGGAATCAATGAGATTCTGAGCGCTGTGCTGGCGCCGGGTTTTCGACCGGTTCCAGCGGTGGATGCTCTTGCGCCGCATGCATCAGGTCTTCGGTCACCCGCAACTCGGCACCGGTTGGCGAGAAGGTGGTCGACGCGGTGAACGGCGCCGGGTGTTCTGCGGCCGGGCGCTTGCCGCGGCGCCACATGAAGAAGCAGACCATGGCCAGGTTGACCACGGCAAAGGCCCAGAACAAACCGGCCTCGCCAAACTCGGTCATCACCGGCGAGATCGCCACCGGCGCCATGGCCGAACCCAGCGAGTTGATCAGCAGCAAGCCTTGAATCATTGGTACCAGCGCATCGGAAGGCGCGCGGTCGGCCGCATGGCTCACTGCCACTGGGTACAGCGTGAATACGCCACCACCGAGCAGGAACAGCATGGCCGGCAGCAGGATCGAGTCCGACGGCAGGAATACCGTGACCAGCGACAACACCACGCACAGTGCAGCCAGGGCAATCAGCACATCCTGGCGGTCCTTGCGGTCAGACCAGCGGCCCACCGGGTATTGCAGCAGCATGGCGCCGAGGATCACCCAGGCCATCATGTTGCCGACCTCGCCGACCGCCAGGCCGATGCGCTGCAGGTACAGCGGCAGCAGGGCATAGATGCCGGCAATCGCCACGCCCGAACCGAAGCAGCCCACCAGGCCAGACGGCGCCACACCGAGCAATTGGCGCGGTTTGAGGGGTTCGACCTGGTCCAGCAGTGGCGATACCCGCGGGAGGATCACGATGGGCAGCACCGACAGCGCAGCCAGCACGCCTGCCAGCATGAAGGGGGCGGTGTCGCCAAGCTGGGTGATTTCGCCAAGGCCTGCCTGGGCAATCACCCCGGCGCCGTAGAAGGCAATCATGTACAGCGCCAGCAGGCGGCCGCGGATTTTCGCGTCGCCGGCCAGCAGCAGCCAGCTTTCGATCACCAGGAACACGCCCACTGCCGCCCAACCGTTGATCAGGCGCAGCACCGACCACCAGGTGACGTCGTAAAACAGCCCTTGCAGCAGGATGGTCGCGGCGATCAGCGAAGCAAAGCTTGTGTAGGCGCGGATATGGCCGATGCGCAAGATCAGCCGGTCGTTGAAGATGGCACCCAGGGTCAGGCCGATGAAGTAGGTCGACGAGACAACACCGATGGTGGTGGCCGATTCACCGGCAGCGCCCAGGCGCAGGGTGGTCAGCGAAGACATGAAGCCGTTGCCCAGGGCAATGATGAACAGCCCGAGCAGGGGCGCCAGCGCCATGGCCAGCAAACGCGGAGACATACGAACCTCTAGTTGGATGAGCGGAATGAGCGCCTTCTCGGACGCGCACACCGGCTCGACCCGACAAGGGGGCGAGTGGCGACACGGATGCGACCTGGGCAAGACTCAACCGCTGGCCCCTTTGGGAATGGGCCGGGCGGGGAGGGTTGAGCCTTTTTCACATGTGCGTTCATGTGTTCAGGCACGGACTCTGTCATTGCTGCGGGTTGCCACCGTTCAAGGCGACGGGCGAAAAGGAAGCGGGATTCTACGGGCTTGGAAGCTTTTGCCCAAGGGGCACAGGTATGCGACGAGACGCCGCAGTCCAAGGGCGACATGAAAGTGTCTTGGGCAGACATCCTGGGGCCGCTGTGCGGCCCAATCGCCGGCAAGCCAGCTCCCACAGGAAGCGTGCTATTTCCAAGGCATGTGCAATACCTGTGGGAGCTGGCTTGCCGGCGATTGGGCTGCAAAGCAGCCCCGGCCCTCTCACGGACTGCTGCATAATGCTGAACCCACACCAAGGAAGGCCCATCATGTTCGCGTCGTTGTTCGCAGTCCTGGCCCCGGTTTTCATCGTTGCCGGCATCGGCTTTGCCTGGGCCCGCAAGGGCCTGGACTACCCCACCGACTTCATCGCCCGGGTAGTGATGACCGTCGGTACCCCGTCGCTGGTGCTGTCCACCCTCAGCCGCACCGAGCTGAACCCGGATGCCTTCACCAGCATGGCCGTGGCCTGCCTGCTGTGCACCCTGGGCATGGCCCTGGCCGCGTTGCTGGTGTGTCGCGCTTCGGGCATGCATTGGCGAGTACTGCTGCCGGCGTTCATGTTCCCTAACACGGGCAACATGGGCCTGCCGATAAGCCTGTACGCCTTTGGTGAGCACGGCCTGGCCCTGGCCGTGGCGTTTTTCCTGACCCTGTCGATCGTGCAATTCACCATCGGCATGGCCATTTCCGGCACGGCGGCTTCGCTCAAGGCGCTGCTGCGCAACCCTATCGTCATCAGCCTGGCCGGTGCCATGCCCATCATCTTTCTCGATTTCGAGCTACCACGCTGGCTGGCAAACACCGCAGATTTGCTGGGCGGCATGACTATCCCGCTGATGCTGCTGACCCTGGGGGTGTCACTGGCCAGCATTCGCCTGCGTCACGTGGGCAGTGGCCTGTTGCTGGGCGGCTTGCGCATTGGCCTTGGGGCTGCGATGGGCTGGGCAGTAGGGGCGGCGCTAGGTATGGACAACCTTGAGCGCGCGGTCCTGGTGGTGCAGTCGGCGATGCCGGTGGCGGTGTTCAACTACCTGATGGCGGTGCGGGCCAACCGTGAACCAGAGCAGGTGGCGAACTTGGTGATGTGTTCCACGGTGCTGTCGTTTGCCTGGTTGCCGGTGGTGCTGGCCTGGTGGATGTAGGCCGGCAGCAACCACATCAATCCTGGCTATGGGTGTTGATACTGACCACCACTGACATCCCCGGCCGCAAGTGCCTGGCAGCCGGCTGGTCGGCATCCACGGTAATGCGCACCGGAATCCGCTGGGCAATCTTGACGAAGTTGCCGGTGGCGTTGTCCGCCTGCAGCAAGGCGAACTCCGAGCCGGTCGCTGGCGAAATCTGTTGTACATGCCCGTGTAGCTTCAGGTGGTTGAGCGCATCCACGGTGAAGCTCACCGGTTGGCCGATGCGTACATTGGCCATCTGGGTTTCCTTCATGTTGGCAATCACCCACACGGTGTCGGGCACCAGCGCCATCAATTGCGCGCCGGAATTCACATAAGCCCCCAGGCGTGTACCGATCTGCCCCAGCTGGCCGTCGCGCGGGGCGGTGACCCGGGTGTTGTCGAGGTCGATGCGCGCCAGCTCCACAGCCGCCTTGGCATTTTCCACCGAGGCCTGCAGCGCGGCCCGGTTGACCACCACCGTTTCCCGGTCCTGGCGAGCGATTTCCAGCGCCGCCCTGGCTTGGGCCAGGCTGGCGACGGCAGCGGCTTCACTGGCACGGGCCAGGTCCAGTTCACGGCGTGATACAGAGCCGTCATTGACCAGCGCCTGGTTGCGGCCAAGGTCGGCTTTGGCCTTGGCTGCCTGGGCCAAAGCATCGCCAATGGCTGCCTGACGCTGGGCAATGGTGGCTTCGGCGCTTTTACGCTGCTGGAGGTTGTTGGCCAGGGCCGCCTGCTGTTGCTGCAGTTGGGCGATGGCCTGGGCCAGGCGCTGCTTGTAGATGCGGTCGTCCAGTTGCACCAGCAGGTCGCCGGCCTTGACGAACTGGAAGTCGTGCACCGGCACGTCGACGATGTAGCCACTGAGTTGCGGGCCGATGATGGTCACCTGGCCGCGTACCAGGGCATTTTCGGTACTTTCGATGGCGCTGCCGAACGGCGGCAGGCGCCAGGCATACAGCACCAGCAGGATGCCGGCCAGGGCCACGCAGGCGAAGCTGATTGTTGACAGGATGCGCACCCGCCGCGAGCGCCCCGGGCTGGTCGGCTCGCTGGGCGGTGTGGTGCCTTCCGGGGTTTCGGCGATGGCGGTGGTGGTCGTGGTGCGGGTGTCGTCGGTCATCGGGTGGGCGCGCCGGGGGTGGAGTCGGTGGAGGTGGTCTGGCGCCGTGCGTACCAGAGCCAGGTGCTACGGATAGAGATCCAGACCATGGTCAGGATAGCGATGCTGCCGATCAGCACGAACACATCGTTGTAGGCCATGACGTTCGCCTCGCGGGTGGCAGCAGTGGCCAGCACACGCATGCCTGCTTCGTTGCGCAGCGCCGGGTCGGCGATGAGGCCACCGTAACCGGCGCCGCCGCTTTGGACTCGGGCAGTCACCAACGGTTCGAGGTAGCTGAGGCGGTCCATCAGGTGGCTGGAGTGGAACTTTTCGCGCCAGGTCTGGAAGGTGCCCAGCAGGGCCGCACCGATCAGGCCGCCGAGGTTGTTGCAGATGCCGAACAGTACCGAAAAACTCACCAGGTTGCGCGGGTTGGCGCGCACATGGCTGATGCCCAGGGCCATCGAAGGGCCGAGAAAAAAGGTGCTGCCGAACGCCAGCAGGAACTGGCTGAAGTACATTTGTGCCGGGCGTGTGAGGTTGCTCGAGCTGCTGTCCATGAACGCGCCTGTGGCCATGGCCAGTAGCGAGACGAACAGCGGGATTACCAAGTGGTTGGGGTTGATGGTGAGGGCACTGCTGGCCAGGCCAGCCACCGCCCCCAGCAGCATGATCCAGTACAGCATGCGCATCTGCTCGCTGCCCATGTTGAGCACCTGCAGGAAACCGACCGCGCCGGTGGACTGTTCGGAAGTGACCATGCGGATCAGCACCACACACAGTGCCAGGCGAATGATCGCACCGCTGCCCAGCCAGTGGGTCATCAGCAACGGGTTGCGCCGGTTGTGCTCGATGGCCAGGCCAGCGAAGATCAGGGCGATCGATGCCGCCAGTGCCACGCCGATCCACGGCGCCTCCAGCCACCATTCGATGCGCCCCAGCGACAGCGCGGCGCAGAGCAGGGCGGTGCCGCTGGCCATCAGGGTGAAGGTCAGAAAATCCAGTGGCTCGAACGTCTTGAAGCGGTCACCTGGCGGCAGCTTGAGCATCAGGACGCACCCCAGCGCTGCCAGTGCCAGCCCCAGCTCGAACAGGTACAGGCCACGCCATTCGGCGATCTGCAGCAGGTCTTCGGAAAAGATCCGCGCCAGCGGCAGCGCCAGTTGCGAGGCGCCCAGGCCCAGCACCATCGCCTTTAGCCGCCATTGCGCGGGGAACGCCTGGATCATGTAGTACAGCCCCAGCGAGCTGAGCGCTGCGCCAACCATGCCGTGGGCCGCACGCACGGCGATGGCCGAGTTGAGATCATTGACCAGCAGGTGGGCGAAGGTGACCAGGGCATACAGCACCAGGAACACTTCGGTGAACGCGCGCAGGCCGAACTGCTGGCGGAACTTCACCAGCAGCAGGTTGATGGACACGTTGGTCATGACGTAGGCGGCCGGTAGCCAGGCCATTTCTGCGGTCGTCGCGCCCAGGGCGCCCTGCAGGAATACCAGGTTGGCGGTGACCAGCGCGTTGCCCAGGCCACCGGTGATTGCCACCAGCAGGCCGACCACCCCGTAGGCCAGGCGTTTGGCTGGCGAATGCACAGGCGTGGAGGGTGAGCCCGGCAGGGAGGGTTTTTCGTGGGGGAGCCACTGGCGGGGGGCGTATTTGTCCATGGGGGAGACTGTACTTGAGCGGCAACTGCAAAGAAAACAGTTACAGCCTGTTCCGGCCTCTTCGCGGGTAAACCCGCTCCCACAGGTTTGACACTGGCCTTGAGGCTGGCGATGTACCTGTGGGAGATTCTATGGTTTTCAGCAAGCCGGTTTCCCACCTTTGGAGACATATTCGTCCTGATTCTTCATCAGGGCGAATGCCACTCGCGCAAGCTTTCTGGCCAGGATTACCAACGCCTGGGTTGTTGCTTTACCCGCATTGCGATGTTGTTCGTATATCCCTTTCCAAGTGGCCGTCCGGCTGGCTGACATCGCCGCGTTATGCAACAGACGACGGATTTCTGAGCAGCCTCGCTTGGTCAGGCGGCGACGTCCATTCTTCTGCCCAGAATCAATCACTCGTAGATCCATTCCCAGGAATGCAATGTACGAATCACTGCTCTTGAACTCGCCCCGCATAAAGGCCATTACCAAGGCAGTGGCGGTGAGAAACCCAATGCCCTCTACCGCTTGGCAGCGAGCAACTTGCTCGTGCAGCCCAGCTTCGCGCAGCACCTCTTTAATTTTCTTTTGGATCAACAAATCCAGCCGGTCTATCGATTTTACAAAGGTTGTGAAGGCGGCTTTCAACAGGGCTTCATTAGCCCAGCTTTGAGTCATCGCCGTGCGGGCAGTCACCAAGGCCGCTCGGCGTCGCAGAAGGCTCTGAAGCTTGCCGTAGACGGCGGGAGGGGGAGTCCAAGGGCGGAGGTCTTCCCCCTCGTTTCTCAAAAATCGGGACAGCAACCGAGCATCAGTGGGGTCCGTTTTTACCCGTACACCCACGCTTTTGCGGTAGTTGCTCAGTTGGAATCCATCAATGACATAGACCTCGAAACCCAGGCTATGGGCCAGCTCAACCAAGTCCAGGTGGTAAACATTGGTCGCCTCAACAGCAATTGCCGTGTTGAGAGGCTGTTGCTTCAGCCATTTCTTGATTTCCGGTTTGGTATTTTTCACCTTGATGATCTCATCGCGATCATCGTGATGAATCACTAACTCTGCTTTCGCGACATCCGCACCCACGATCAATTTGCCAGCCTGCATTGCCACGGGAGCCTCCTCACGTTATGGTTTTTTGGCTTGAAGGGGTTTCACCAAGAGGCGCTGGCTTGCTTCTATCGTCGTTTGCAAACGATGCATTCTTTATCGGCGCTTTGGTGGAAGGGGTGGGGCGATGTCTCCCACGGTCTGTACTGCTGTGAACAGTCAGAATCGGGCATTTAGTCCCACCACCCCTTCAAGTCTAACCATACAAGCGGGTTTAACCGCGAAGAGGCCGGAGCAGGCTAAAACAGGCCCCAGCCTCCAGGCTCAGAAATCCACGCTGGCCGACAGGCGCAGCACCCGTGGCGTACCTTGGGTCAGGTAGTTGTTCGAGGTCGACGCGGATGCCCAGTACGCCTTGTTCGCCACGTTCTCCACATTGGCCCGCAACGTCACCTGCTTGTCATCGACCTTGAAGCGGTAGCGCCCGCCCAGGTCCACCCGGGTCCAGGCCGGGATGCTCAAGCTGTTGGCCGCATTCACATACTGCCCGCCGGTACGCAATACCCGGGCGCTGAGTGCGGCGCCCTGAATGCCGGGCACGTCCCAGTCAGCCCCCAGGTTGTACTGGAAGCGCGGCACGCCGGCAGCGCGGTTGCCGTCGTTGCTGCCATTGGCGGTGTTTTTCTGCTCGGTGTGCATGAACACTGCACCGGTCAACAGGCGCAGGCCGTCCACTGGCTCACCGAACAGGTTCAGCTCCACACCCTTGTTGACCTGCTCACCGTCCATGCTGAACGTATCCAGCGCTGCCCCGGGAACGCGGTAGGTGACGCTGTTGGGCTGCTCGATACGGTACACGCCCAAGGTGGCACCAAAGCTGTTCCAGTCCAGCTTCACCCCGGCCTCCACCTGCTTGCTACGCTTGGGCGGGAATACTTCATTGGCATTGCTGACACTCGACGGTGCCGTCGGGCCCTGGGCCAGGCCCTCGATGCGGTTGGCATAGAACGACACATGCTCCCAAGGCTTGATCACCAGGCCATACACCGGGGTGGTGATCGACTCATCGTAAGGCGTGTTGCGCACACCTGTGGCCGTCGCCCAGCTGTCGACGCTGATCGATTGCCGGCGCACGCCCACGGTCAACAGCACGCGGTCATCAAGAAAACCCAGGGTGTCGGACAACGCAACGCTCTTGTTGCGGTTCTTGCCGACGATGCGCGGGTCGTGCAGGTCGCTGCCGAAGTAGGTGTCGGTCGGGCGCGGCACCTTCACCGGGTTGTACAGGTTGCTGTCATAGCGCTTGCTGGCGGCCAGCGCCTCGTAGGCAGAGCGCTGTTCACCCCACATGCCCGACAGGCCAAAATTGACCCGGTGGCTGACCGGGCCGGTTGCAAAGCGCCCGTTGAGCCCTGCGACAGCACTCTTGTTGTCCTCGTCGTGGGGCGAATACAGGAAACCGCCGCGCGCCGTTCCGTTCTCGTCGCTGACATACAGCGACGAGTATTCGCCGTTCTCGCGGGTGTGCTTGGCCCCGGCACCGGCGTACAGCATCCAGTTGTCGTTCAGGTCGTACTCGGCGTTGAGCATGCCGTAGGTGTCTTCCAGCTGCGACCAGCTCCAGGGCTGCGAGTAGTTGTCACGTGCAGATGGCGCGTGGGGCACCTTGCTGCCGGTGGGGTAGATCACTGCGCGGCCCTGGTTGATGCGCTCTTTCTGGTAACCCAGGTCGGTGGACAGGCGCAGCCGTTCGCCACGGTAATCAAGGGCCACGGCCACCAGTGTAGAGTGCTGGGCCTCGTCGTCGACGCCGGTGCCGCCGTCATGCTGGGCCAGGTTGATGCGCGCGCCGAAACGGTTGTCTTCCCCAAAACGCCTGCCCAGGTCGAGGTGGCCGCCAACGTTGTCGCCAGTGGCGTAGTCGAGGGTGATATGCCGAGTAGGGGTATCTTCGGCGCGCTTGGGCACCAGGTTGATGGCACCACCAATGCCACTGCCCTGTGGCGCGACCCCATTGAGGAAGGCGCTCGACCCCTTGAATACCTCCACCCGTTCCAGCGCCTCGGTGGTCACTATCTGGCGCGGCAGCACCCCGTACAGGCCGTTGTAGCTGATGTCGTCGGTATTCAGCGGCAAACCGCGGATGGTGAACACCTGCGAGAAGTTGCCAAAGCCTGCCGACTGGCGGACCGACGCGTCATTGAGCAACACGTCACCCAAGGTGCGGGCCTGCTGGTCGGCGATGGTTTTGGCGGTATAGCTGGTAACGCTGAACGGCACGTCGCTGATTGCCTGGTCGCCGAGCACGCCCAGACGGGCGCTACGGGCCATCTGGCCCCCTTGCCAGGTGTCGCTGCTGGCGGCCAGGTCGCTGTTGATGGTGGTCGCGCCCAGTTCCAAAGCACTGCCCAGGTCTACCGTCGGTGCCAGGGTGTAGCCGCCACTGTCGGTGGTTATCAGGCTGTAGCCACTGCCGGCCAGCAGGCGGGCGAAGCCTTCCGGCACGCTGTAGTTGCCGTCCAGCCCTTGGCTTTGCGCGCCCTTGAGCAGCGCCGGGTCGAACGACAGCGGTACCCCGGCGCTGGCGGCAAAGCGCGCCAGCACGTCGGCCAATGGCCCGGCAGCCAGGTGGTAGGTACGCGAGGTAGCGTCGGCGGCCATTGCTGTGGGGGCCAGGGCGGCCATGGCGATGGCAAGGCTCAGGGCCTTCAAAGGCAAGCGGTACGTCTGGTGGGGCGTCATGCGAGGGTCCTGTGGGTGCAGAAAATGAAGGTTCTGCACTCATCACCGGACGACGCAGGAAAAGGTATCACCGAAATATTCAAGGCCCCTGTAGGAGCGGCCTTGCGTCGCGATGGAGCGCGTAGCGGTCCCAGGTTCTCTGCCTTCTTGCAAGATTGTCGGGGCCGCTTTGCGGCCCATCGCGGCGCAAGGCCGCTCCTACAGGGCCCGCGTCAGGCGAGAGGTTCTACGGTTACCCAGTAGCGGGTCAGGCCCTGGATTGTCACCGGCAGGGTGTCGCTCAGCAGCCGCAGGCTGGCATCGGTATCGGCCAGCGGGAAGGCGCCGGACACCTTCAGCTCGCGCACTGCCGGGTGGCAGCGCAGCA
This sequence comes from Pseudomonas putida S13.1.2, assembly GCF_000498395.2. NCBI lineage: Bacteria > Pseudomonadati > Pseudomonadota > Gammaproteobacteria > Pseudomonadales > Pseudomonadaceae > Pseudomonas > Pseudomonas putida. Next base: position 1,951,401 of record NZ_CP010979.1, on the reverse strand, counting down.
CGCCGGGGCGATAGCGGGCCAACGCTTGCAGCAGATCGGCCAGGCGCATGTCACGGGCCAGCAGCATGCCGTGCTCCCAGGCCAGGTCGCCGGTTTCCAGCGCAGCGGCGGGCAGTACCCGGTCGGCATCGAAAGCGCTGCGCTCGCCGGCCCGGAGCAGCAGGCCGCTGGTGGCGTGCACCGGGCGGGCCTCGACCGCGCCTTCGAGCACGGCTACCCGGGTCAACGGGCCATCGAGGTGCACGCTGAAACGGGTGCCCAGTGCAGTCGCCTGGCCATGCAGGGTACGCACCAGCAGTGGCCGAGCCGGGGTGGCAGGGTCCTTGGCGCTGGTAAGCAGGATTTCGCCCGCCAGCAAGTCGATGCGGCGCTGTCGGGCGTCGAAGGTGATATCGATGGCTGTGTCGGTGTTCAGCAGCACCTGGCTGCCGTCGGCAAGTGTCAACGCGCGTTGCTCGCCGACCGCTGTGCGCGCATCGGCGGTCCATTGCTGCCAGGGTGTTTCTCGCCAGGCCAGCCAGGCCGCCGGTGCTGCCAGCAACCACAGCCCCAGGCGATGCAGGGCCTGGCGGCGGCTGACTGCACCGTTACGGCTGAGCCGGCGCAGGGTTTCACCGGTAACGGGTGTGGGCAGGCGGCGGAAATCACCCAGTATGGCCTCTGCACGCTGCCAGGCCTGGGCGTGCTGGGCGCTGCGCTGGCACCAGGCCTGCACGGCGCGCTGATCGTCTTCGGTGGCCGTGCCCGATTGCAGCTGCACCAGCCAGTCAGCGGCTTCGCCAAGGATAAGCGGGTCGATACGCTGCACCATCACTCGATGCTCAGGCAGGCAAGGAAAGCCGTGCGCATGTCGCGCTTGATCGTGATCAGTGAAACCTGCAACTGCTCGGCGATTTGCGCATAGGTCAGCCCGTCCAGCTGCGACAGCAGGAACACTTGGCGGACCCGGGCCGGCATGTCGCGCAGCATGGCGTCGATGCGGTACAGGGTTTCCAGGATCAGCCAGCGCGTTTCCGGGGAGGGCACCTCGGGTTGCGGCAAATGGGCGATGGCCTCCAGATAGGCCCGCTCGACATCCTGACGGCGCCAGCGGTCGACCACCAGGCCCTTGGCGATGTGGGTCAGCAAGGCCCGGGGTTCGTTGCCAAAGCAGTGATTGCCCTGGCGGCTGAGCAGGCGCACGAATGTGTCGTGCGCCAGGTCGGCTGCATCGCAGGCGTTGCCCAGTTTGCGCCCCAGCCAGCCCTGCAGCCAGCCATGGTGCTCGGTGTACAGTGTCTGGACCTGCAGGTTGAGGGTAGGGTCGGCGGGCGGCATGGCGTGCGCAAGGTTCCGGCAAAAGGGGTGCAATTAAGAATTGATCGCATTCTAAGCGCCGTTCGTGGAACCTGGCAATGCGCAGGCGCTACAAGGCCTTGGCCAAAAACGCCGCTGTGCGGCTGTCGGCACACCCGGCCACCTCCTGCGGCGTGCCACTGACCACTACCTTGCCCCCGGCATCCCCGGCCCCTGGCCCGATATCGATCACCCAGTCGCTTTGCGCCACCACGCGCATGTCATGTTCGACCACCACCACGCTGTGGCCGCCCTCGACCAGGCGGTTCAACTGCACCAGCAGCCGGTCGGTGTCTTGCGGGTGCAAGCCGTTGGTGGGCTCATCCAGCACGTACAGGGTTGCCCCACGGGCCGTGCGCTGCAGTTCGGTAGCCAGCTTGATGCGCTGCGCTTCGCCACCGGACAGTTCGGTGGCCGGTTGGCCCAGGCGCAGGTAACCCAGGCCGATATCCTGCAGCACTTGCAGGCACCGGCGCGCCGGTGGCTGTTCGGCAAATACCTGCAGGGCCTGGTCGACGGTCAGTTGCAGCACTTGCGCGATGTTCATGCCTTGCCAGCTCACCGCCAGGGTTTCGGGGTTGTAGCGGGCGCCATGGCACGTTGGGCAAGGTGCGTAGACACTGGGCATGAACAGCAGCTCGACGCTGACAAACCCTTCACCTTCACAGTTGGCGCAACGGCCCTTCGCGACGTTGAAGGAAAAGCGCCCGGCGTCAAAGCCCTGGGCCTTGGCCTGTTCGGTGGCGGCGAACAGCTTGCGTACATGGTCGAACAGGCCGGTGTAGGTGGCCAGGTTGGAGCGCGGCGTGCGGCCAATCGGCTTCTGGTCGACCTGCACCAGGCGCTTGATGCTGCCAAGGCCCGCACTCACATGGCCGCTGCTGGCCTGTTCAGGTTCGTCTTCCAGGTTTTGTTCTTCAGGTTCGCTACGTTGCTCGGCATGGCCCAGGTGCGCGCCCACCAGGTCCAGCAGGGCCTGGCTGACCAGGCTGGACTTGCCCGAGCCGGAAATACCGGTAACGGCGGTAAAGCAGCCAAGCGGGAAGGCGGCGCTGACGTTGTGCAGGTTGTTGCGGGTGATGCCTTCAAGCTTCAGCCAGTCGCGGGCCTGCCGGGGTTCACGCGTGGTCCGGGCCGGGGCACTGAACAGGTAGGCGCGAGTGCGCGACGGCTCGACCTCGGCCAGGCCTGCGGGCGGGCCGCTGTAGAGAATGGTGCCGCCATGCTCGCCGGCATCTGGCCCTACATCCACCAGCCAGTCGGCGCGGCGCATGGTGTCCAGGTCGTGCTCCACCACATACACCGAGTTGCCAGCATGCTTCAGGCGTTGCAGGGCTTCGAACAGCGCTTCGCTGTCGGCAGGGTGCAGGCCGGCCGACGGCTCGTCGAGCACGTAGATCACGCCGAACAGCTGCGAATTCAGCTGGGTGGCCAGGCGCAGGCGTTGCAGCTCACCGTATGACAAGGTCGGGGTGCTGCGCTCCAGGGCCAGGTAACCGAGGCCAAGGTCGAGCAGGGTATCGATGCGTTCGAGCAATTCGTTGGCGATGCGTTGGGCAGCCAGGCGCTTTTCTACCGTCAGCGCATCCTGTTTTTGGGTCAGGTAGTCCGCTGCCGCCACCTTGCGCAACACCTCGGCCAGCGCCTGCAGCGACAGGTGCGACAGCTCGGCGATGTCCAGGCCGGCGAAAGTCACGCCCAGTGCCTCGCGCTTCAGGCGCTTGCCCTGGCACAGCGGGCAGGGGCTGGGGCGCATGTACTGGGCCACGCGCTTGCGCATCTGCGCGCTCTGCGAGTGCATGAAGGTGTGCAGCACGTATCGCCGGGCGCCCATGAACGTACCCTGGTAGCTGGGCTCCTGTTTGCGCTTTAGCGCTTCGCGGGTCTGTGCCGGGGTCAGACCGGCATAAACAGGTGCGGTGGGCGTCTCCTTGGTGAACAGGATCCAGTCGCGCTGCGCTTGCGGCAGGTCGCGCCAGGGAATGTCGACGTCATAGCCCAGCGTTACCAGGATGTCGCGCTGGTTCTGCCCCTGCCAGGCCATCGGCCACGCCGCCACCGCGCGCTCGCGGATGGTCAGCGACGGGTCGGGGACCATGGTTGCTTCGGTCACCTCGTAGACCCGGCCCAGGCCGTGGCACTCCGGGCAGGCGCCCTGGGGCGTGTTCGGTGAAAAGTCTTCGGCGTACAGCATCGCCTGCCCGGCCGGGTAGTGGCCGGCCCGCGAGTAGAGCATGCGGATTGAGCTGGACAGGGTGGTCACGCTACCCACCGAGGAACGTGCGCTTGGCGTACCGCGTTGCTGCTGCAGCGCAACCGCCGGCGGCAGGCCGTCAATGGCATCCACGTCTGGCACGCCAACCTGGTCGATCAGGCGCCGGGCGTAGGGTGCCACCGATTCGAAATAGCGACGCTGGGCTTCGGCATACAGCGTGGAAAAAGCCAGTGAAGACTTGCCCGAGCCGGACACGCCGGTGAATACCACCAAAGCATCGCGGGGCACATCCACATCGATGTTCTTCAGGTTGTGCTCGCGGGCGCCACGGACTCGAACAAAACCCGTTGGCGAGGTAGGGCGCTGACGCATGCGGCGATCCTTGAACGTTGGGGGAGTGGCCGTCAAAGTAACAGCATTTTAGCGGGTGCCCAGCACATCACGGATGTTGTCCACGACATTGTTGTCTTTGATCACATCACTGAGCCAGCCTTCCAGCGGCATGTTGCCCCACTTTATTGCACGTTCTATCAGGTAGGGTACCGGGCTTTGCGGTTCGCTCTGCTTGAAGTACTGGGCAATGCCCGCAAGCATGGTAAACGCCTCGTCGCGGGTCAGCGGCGTGGTGCGCATGGCGGCTGGCGCAGTCGCCGGTGGGCGTGTATCCATTTGTTCACCTGCTGATTGGGCGTTGGCCGCGATGGCCTCTGGCTCCTGCTCCTCGAGGAGGGTGGGGTGCAGCTCGACACCGCGGTCCTTGAGCAATTTCTCCGCCAGCTGGCTGGCACGCGAGAGCATGTCGGCAAGGCTGGCAAAGCTGGGTGCCTCGCGCTCGAACAGGCGGTCTACCGTAGCCTGCAGGCGTTTGCATGCATTGAGACTGGTGGCAATCTCCAAGGCCTTGGCGCGCAGGTGATCGGTGTCGCTAAGTGCTACCGAGCGCTGGAAAATCTCGGCGTTGATCTTGCCTTCGTTCAGCGCTGTCTGCATTGCCTTGGGGTTTTGCAAGGCGAGGTTTTCTACGTGGCGTGATTCGTCATAGCGCAACACGCCAAAATTCTGCCCTTGGGTAATGGGCAAACCACCGGCAATGTCGCTGAGCGTGGTCTTGAGCCAGGACAGCCGCGCTGCGCGCTCATCCAGGCCGTCTTCCAGGGTTGGGTACAGCGTCTCCCAAAACGCGTCCAGAACCCGTTCGGTCAGCTCCAGGCCAAAGGTGATACCTTTGAAGTGCTCGCGCTGAGCCAGCCCTTCACTGAGCCAGGCCGCCAGCATCAAGTCTTTGCTCTGCTCCGCCAGCCCTTGCGCCGACAGGTCGATCACCTGCTCCCAGTTGGCAGTCTTCAGGTCGGTTTGCCAGTCGCCCTGTGTCAGGTAGTCAGGGTCGGCCCGGCGTGCCTCCTTGATCTGGTCGAACAAGGCAGAGAAGCTCAAGTCTTCGCCACTGCCACCCTCGATGGGGGCGGCCAGCGTGGCCAGCGAAAGGTCATTGAGGATTTCAGGCATATAACACTCTGGACATGGCTAATGAACAGCGCGCCAGAAGACCTGGCGGCGCTGCTGGTTCAGGCCGCCGAAGCGGCCCATGTTTGTCACCTGCTTAGGCAAACACTTTGTTCGCGGTGCGGTCCCAGCCACCGACGATGTTGCCGCCGGCCTGACCGTCGGTGCGGTTCTGCTGGGTGTAGGTGGTCTTGATACGGGCAAAGTTGAAGCTGATTTCTTCAATTGGCAGGTCGCTGACGGCCTTGTCTTCACCCCCTTGGTTGCCACCGGCAACGAACTTCACCGACGAGACCACGACTTCTTCCATGTCGATGGTCAGGTAGGTGACTTTATCGCCACCTGCACGGTTGACGTTCAGCTTCAGCTTGGCGATGTGCTTGCCGGTGCAGCAGTGCTCGAACAGCTTGGCCGAAGCCTTGTCGACGGCTTTGCGGATCTTGAAGTCGCTCAGGGCAACACGCTCGGACGACGCACCACCCGAGGAGCTGGCGGTTGCCGAGGTAGCCTGGGTGGCGCCGTACTCGTAGCCCAGCACTTCGATCCAGTCCTTGTGTTTGTCATCCAGTACTTCGCCCGGGATGCCGTCGATTTGGATATACGCGTCAAATGCCATTGTGAAACTCTCCATTAACAACATGTAAAGGGTTGCTCATGCACCCCTTGGTTTTGACCTCGCCGGGCACGCCGGCAGAGGTAGCTTGCCGCCCCCCAGGCCTCCTCCTGTGAGGCCTGGGCGACCGGTTCTTGCGGCATGGCTCAGTTCAGACCACGCACTTCGATTTCCACCCGGCGGTTGGGCTCAAGACACTTGATCAATTGCGCTCGCGGTTGCTGCATGTCGCAATTGACCAATGGCTTGCGGCTCCCTTCGCCTTGTGCAACCACCAGTTCGGCAGGCACGCCCTTGCCGACCAGATAGGTGCGTATGGTTTGCGCCCGTTGTTTCGAAACCTGCAGGTTGCCCTGGCTGTCGCCCAACTGGTCGGCGTGGCCCGAGATGACGATCTTGCCGATGTTCGGGGTGTTCAGCAGCTTGCTGGCAATCGCGCTAAGCTGGCCCTGGCCTTCGTTTCTAAGGCTCTGGAAGTCGGCGCGGCCGAAAGCGAAAAGGGTGTCGGATTCCAGCGTGATGGTCTCGATCGAGCGCAGCGACTGGGCCCGCAGGCTGTCGATGTAGTTACGCGAACTGGACATCAGGAAGGCGTTGTCGAGGATGCGTGGCACATCTGGCTCACGGATCTGGTCGCTGTAGAAAGTGATCTGACGGCTTGCGTACAGGTAGTCCTTGCTGTCTGCTTCGCTACCGGCTGCGGTCATGCGCTGGCCGGTGTGGCGGGCGATAGCCGGGTACCAGTAGTCCGGCAGGTGCGCCTTGAGGAACGCCGGGTCGGCCTTTTCGCGCTGGGCCGGGGACAGCATCACATAGGTGTCCAGCGTGGCCTTGCCGAAATCGGCGATCGACTGGGCGCGGTTGTCATGCGGCAGCGCCTCGGCCTCGACACTGTCAACACCGCTCACCGGCTGCAACTCGCGGGTGTTGCGCTGGTAGACCTTGAGCGTGGTCAACAGGTAAAGGGTTCGCGTGAGGTTATCGGCCGTGGGTTTGAGCATCACGTTCTGCAACGTGGCGAAGTAGCGGCTGCGCAGCAGCGGCTCGACTTCATGGCCCTGGTACAGGCCCAGGCGCATGCCGAGCGGCACGCCCTGCTCATGGTGTTGCTGATAGTAGTGCGCGGCCCAGAACCGCAACCGGTCGAGGCTACGCCAGGCGGTGTACTGGCCGCTGGCAGCCTGGTCGTCGGCCTTGGCCTGGGCCAGTTCGCCGGCAATGCTGGCCAGGGTGGCGCGGTTGTTCAGGTACGACCAGCCCCACAGGCTGCATAGCACCAGGGCCGCCAGGCCGGCGGCGCCAACCCACCCGGCCTTGCGCCGCCGCTCGCGGTGGTTGCTGGTGTACAGCGCCACCAGGTGCTGGTCGGGGATGATGACTTTGCGGAACAGGCTATTGATGAATAGCGGCGCCGGCTGGCTGCCAGCTTCGGCAGCACCTGCGGCGTGTTCGAGTGCGAAGCGCTCGGCCACATGCTGGCCGTGGCTGCCCCACTGGGCCTCGTCGGCTTGCAGCGCGGCGGTGAAATAGAAACCACGCAGCATTTCGGCACTCTGGTACGGGTTGGCACGCAACAGGCTGTCGACGAACTGCTGCAAGCGCGGCTTGAGGGCGGCGAGCTCCAGCGGGAACCGATAAGCAGCGTTGTTCTGCCGAGTCACCTGAATGTCCTGTTGCACCAACTGCTGGCCTGCCACCTGCCGCCAGTAACCGGTTAGCTCGTCCATGGCCTTGCCGAAACGCTGGCCCCAGTCGGCCTGTTCGTAACCCTTGTGCGAGAAGGTTTTGCCCATCACTTCGCCACGTGAGGCGTCGTCCAGCTGGCGATAGAACGCTGTAAACCCGGGTATCAGGTCGCACTTGGTGAACACCAGGTAGATGGGCAGGCGCACTTCGAGCAGGGCGCAGCTTTCCTGGATGCGTTCGCGCAGGCGCTTGGCCACGCGCTCCTGGTCCTCGGCCGAGCCATGCAGGATGTCGTCGATGCTGACGCTAACGATCAACCCGTTAAGGGGACGGCGTTGGCGATGCTGGCGCAGCAGCTGCAGGAAACCGCGCCATTTACCGGCTTCTTCCGGGCTGTTCATGTAGCGCCCGGCAGTGTCCAGCAGCACCGCTTCGGAACTGAAAAACCAGTCGCAGTTGCGCGTGCCGCCCAGGCCCGCCACCCTTGCGCCTTCGCGCTCGGCATAGGGGAAGTTCAGGCCCGACTGCAGGATCATGGTGCTCTTGCCCGCAGCCGGCTGGCCTATCACCAGGTACCAGGGCAGGGCATACAGCGCGTCCTTGGCCGAGGCGCCGCGGGGCTTGTTGCTGTGCAGGCGCTCGATGCTCTGCAGCAGGCGCTCGCGCAACAGGCTGACTTCTTCGCGGTCGGCCGGGGTGGCGCTGAGTACGGCCTGGTCAGCGTCGTCACGCAGCAAGCCTTCGAGGTTGTGGTGCTGGCCGACACCGCGGTACAGCAGCAGTACATAGCCCGCAGACAGCACCAGAAACACGCCGATACCTGCGAGCAAGCTGTGCAGCGAGGCGAAGCCGAAGGCACGGCCAATGGCCCAGACCAGGAAAATCGCCAGGAAGAACGCCACCCCCAGCAGGTAGGGTTGGTAGCGCAGGCAGTAGTACTTGATCTTGTTCATACAGGCGTCGCATCCAGTGCATCGACGAACTGGTCGATGACGTGTTCAAGAGGTCGGTCGTAATCGTGCAGCTGTGGCGCACCTGTCAGTGGGCTCAACAATTTCAGGTGCTCACCCTTGTCAGCGCAGCCACTGAGCAGTCGGTAGGCACAGTTGGCATGGCGCGACGGGAAGCAGTAGAGGCGCGGGTGCATGAAGTCATCGGCCAACAGGCTTACCGCCGGCACGCCATGGCTACCGCTCATGCGTGTCAGCCAGGTCAGCCACAGATCGGCAACAGGATTTTTAAGGCCGCGTTCTGCCGGTAGTGGCAATTCAATACCGCCCGCAAAGTCGCCGTGCAGCGAGCCCCTGCCGTTTTTCAGGTGAGCGAGCGCGGTGGCGCTGTCGAAGCCCGGCCACGAACCGTGCAGGGCGCGGGCGACATCAGCAAAGCTGAAGTCGTGCAGGAACTTGGCATGAACCCGGCGGAACAGGTCCAGGTCCTGGCCCTGCAGCGGGCGCAAGGCCTTGATCCGTTCGAACAGGCTGGTGCAATCGGCGCCTTGCACGGCCTGATGCAGCAAAGGCTTGATCTGCGCGCTGAACAGTTCGCCAAGGGTGAACGGGTTGACCCCTGCAATACCTTCCTCGCCCTTGATCAGCTGGAAGATAAAGAACGGGTAGCGCCGTTGGCTGGCATCGCGCGAGCTGAGCAGGCCGCCCAGCAGCCAGTTGCCGTTGCGTGCGCGGTAGTTGAAAAAACACATCGGCAGCGTGTCGAACAACGCTTGCCAGTCATCGTGGTGGCGCATGGCCGCCAGCGACGACTGCAACCAGGCGTCGAACTCGCAGGCTTCCTCCGTCGCGCCGTGCAGGCTGACGAAGTCCGCGCTCGTCGGTAGCTTGCCGAAGCAACCGATCATTGCGCGCCCCTGTCGTTGAGGGCGCTCAGGGCCTTGACGTTGCCCAGGTCGGTCAGCTTGACCCCACCGAAGTTGCGTACAACAAGGCTCACGCGGCCACTGGCAGTGTTCCAGCTAAAGCGTTGCTGAATGCCGTCCAGGTCGTCGACGCGGGCGCTTTCGTTCATGCGCAGAAGGCCCCATCGGCCCGGGAAGTCGAACACGGTAACCCGTGCGCCGCTCAGGGTAACCACGTCCAGGCGTGCGCCTGGGGCGTTGCTGGTGGCCGGCCAGGCAAAGCGGTTCCAGCTGCTGCGGCCGTTGCGGTAGTGCTGTTCCTGGCCATCGAGCGTGAACACGATGTCGGTGAAGTTGGCTGAAGGCTCCAGCATGATCTCAAAGCCGTTGTCACGGTCCGAGAGGCTGGCGATCACCTGGCCAACCGAGCTGGCCTTGTCGATGCTGTTGAGCATGCCGGGGTTGACCAGCGCTGGCCCCTTGTTGTCGCCCACGCCCAGGCCTTCACCGCCGGCCAGGTTACCGATTTCGTTACGCTTGAACGCCGGGAGCAGGCCGCTTTGCGGGTCGACGAAGCGCTGCAGGTCTTTCACCGACGCTTCGTTGTTGCTGCCACCGGCAATGGGGTAACGGTGCGCCATGACCTGTTCCCACGGTTTGGCGATCTGCTGCGCCCAGGCTTTGGCGATTTGCTGGCCGGCCGGGTCGCGCAGGGTGGCCCAGGCGTACTGGATGGGCAGGCTGAACAGCCCCTGCAAGGAGCGCGACAGGCCGTCCTGGCTGGTGTCGACACTGCCTTCCACATAATTGCGTACGGTGGTGACTTCGCTCGGCTGGCCTTCCAGGGTCTCGCTGATCAACTGCTTGCTGCTCTTGCCCACATCCTGCGAGCGCTGGATGTTGTTCATGCGCACCTTGAGCTTGCGCAGCGCCGCCAGGTAGCGGTCCATGATGGTGCTGTCGGCGCCTTCTGCGTTGTTCTCGGCGAACACCCGCGCCACCGGCTCGAAACGCTTGGCCAGGCTGCCGTCATCCACCGCCGGCAGGGCCGGGGCGACGTTGGCGGGCAGCGCGTGATCGGCATCGAACAGGCCGGTGACCTTGCTCCAGAAGCCGTCATCGCGGGCGGCACCTGGGGCCGGGATCGCAGGGTTGATCGGCAGGTCCCACCGGGTATTGTCATTGACCGCAGCCAGCAGGTTCTTTACCGGCGAGTTCTGCACATCGCTGAGCAGGCCCAGTTGATCGGTGGCCGAGGCCAGGTCGGCGAAGTGGCGCATGCCAACGCTGCGGACCATCTTGTACCAGGCTTGGGTGTAGTCGCGTTTGTAGCGGGCCATGAACTCGCGCACGAAGTTGGCTTTTTGCACGACGGCATCGCCGCCTTCGCCGTCCAGCACCCAGTCCGACTCGTTGCGCAGGTTGCCCGACACCAGCTTGATCAGCTCGGGCTTGACGAAGGTGTCCCAGCCCTGGCGCGTGTAGATTGCCGGTATGCCAGCGGAGCTGTACAACAGCGCGCGGCCAGGTTGCGGGACCAGGTCGTTGAGGCTGAGCGCCGGGAACTGGCGGCTCGACTCAAGTTGCAGGCGCAGGTATTCGCGATCGACCAGGGAGCTGGAGATCATGAATGCCTTGAGGTTCTGGCGGGTTTCGTTGATCAACTGCTCGTTGCGCGGCAGCGCGGGCGCCTGGCCTTGCTCCAGCAGTTGCACGTACAGCGGCACATTTTCTTCGATTACCCGGGTGTCGGCCGGGGACCCTTCAGCTGCTGCACCGGCCCAGGCCTGGGGAAGGCTCGCAGCGACGAAGGCCGGGTCCGGGTGAGCCTGGGGTTCGGTCACCAGCAGGTACAGTTTGAGTGTGTTGTAGGCCTCGATGATCGAGGCCACCTGTTGTTCGTTCAACCGGCCAAGCATTTCTTCGGACAACGACAGGCCGCCGGTAGTGGCAGACAGCTCGGCAGCATCGCTGGCCGTGGCCAGGTTGACCTTGGCGGCGTAGGCGCCCAGGCGGGTGTCGACTGCTGCGGCCTTGGCAGCCACGGCAGCGGCGATTGCCTTGCCGCCGCGTTTTTTAGGCTGCGGCGCCGGGGTGAACTCCAGGGCCTGGTTGATGCCGTTGGCGAAGGTGTTGAACGCGCGCATCTGCACTTGCAGGCTGCGGGCGATCGGCTCCAGCGCCTGGCTGCGCAATTGTGCCAGGTAAGCGGTGCTGCTCACCTGGTGGATCGCTTCGCCATGGTAGAGGCCGGCAGCCAATTGCAGCGGGACACCTTGCAGGCGATGGGCTTCGACGATCGACATCTGTTCGCGCAGCACTTCCAACCCCTTGCCGGCAGCCAGCAGTTGCTCGCGCTCCTGCGCTTGTTCGATCTGCGCCAGTTGCCCGCGCAGGCCTTCGAGCCATTGCCGGTTGTTGATGAACGACAGAGCCTGCCAGCCGATGAACACAACCCCCGTGGCGACGGCCAGGCCTAGGAACAGGGGGCTGAACGCGGCCTGCCTGCCCGGGCGCGACTGGTACAAAGCCAGGTCGCGGTCCGGGAAGATCACCCGGCGGAAGGTGTCGGTGATGAAGTAGCTGCGGTTACCCACGGCCTGGGTGGTGCTTTCGACCCGCTCGTCGTAGGCCGCCTGCAGGGCGAATTCATCGGCGATGACGTCTTCATAAACCTGCCCCAGCTGCTGTCCGGTCTGCAGCGCACTGGTGAAGTACAGGCCCCGCAGCAATAGCGGTTTACCCTCGCGATGGCCCTGGGTGAAGTGGTCGAGGAAGGGTTCGAGCACTTCACCCAGGGCGGCGAAGTACTGCGGGAAGTTCAGCAGGGTGCTATCGGCTTCGGCACCGAGGGCGATCATCTGTGCGTCGACGTGCTGGCGAATACGGCCTTGCAGGTTTTTTAGCCGCGTTTGCAGCACGGCGTGCAGGCCATTGTTGCGGATTTCCGACAGGCCAAAGGTCATGCCCAGCGGCTGCTGGCGTTCGTGCAGGTCGAGGCCCTCAAATGCCTGGCTGAACCCCGGCAGCTGGTCGGTCTTGCTCAACATCAGGTAGATCGGCGGGTTGGCGCCCAGGCATTCGGCGTATTCTTCCACCCTTGCCACCAACTGGTTGGCCAGGGCATTGCGCTCATCGCTGTTGGCCGCCAGTAACTCGGGCAGGCTGACCACCAGGACCAGGCCATTGATCGCCGCCTTGCCGCGCTGCTTGCGCAGCATCCGCAGAAAGGCCGAGAACTCGCTGGCCGACTGGTCGTCGCGCAGGTAGCGCCCGGCCGTATCGATCATCACGGCGTCGGGGCTGAAGTACCAGTCGCAGTGCTGGGTACCGCTTTCACTGTCGTTAGCCGTGGCAATACTGGCCGACAGGCCGGAATGGGTCAGCAGCGAGGTCTTGCCCGCAGCCGACATGCCAACCACCAGGTACCAGGGCAGATCGGACAGCGCCGCCTTGCCGCCGCCTCCGGCAGAACGGTCGGTGCGCAGCATGGCGATGGCGTGCTTCAGGCGCTCGCGCAGCACCTGCTGGTCACGGAACTCGCCGGTGGCATTCCACGAGCGGTCGACCTCGATTTGCAGCAGGTTCTCGAGGTTGTGCTCGGCACGGATGCGCTGATATTGGCGCAGCACAATCACCAGCAGGAAGCAGGCACTGATGATTGCCAGCGCTTCCGGCACGTGATGACGCAGCCACGGCACCAGCGGCGCGGCCAGCCAGCAAATCAACAGGCTGGCCAGCCAAAGCAATGGCAGCAGCACCCAGAAACTTTTCAACAGACGCAGTAATGTTTTCATGTCTTCCTGACTCGGCTACCTGACGTGTGCTCAGGCACTGAACAGCTGGCGGATTTGTTCGGACAGGGCGGCGACGTCCTTGTCCAGCAACCAGTCGAGCGTGAGGTACACGGCGATGCAGACCAGGGCGATCAGCGCCAGATACACCCACAGCGGCACTTCATGGCGCAGCATCTGCGACACCTGGTCGGGCAGGGCCCAGTCCGGTGACAGGGCTTTGGGCGCCTTGCGGTAGCGGGCGATATCCTGGCCCAAGGTGTTGGCCAGGTAGCGCAGCTGGTCTTTCTGGCCGAGGCTGAACTTGCCCTCGAAGCCCAGGGCCAGGCACAGGTGGTAGACCTCGAGCACGTCGATGTTCTGCTTGACGTCGGCACGTAGCGCATCCACTTTTTCGAAGAAGCCTTCACCTGCCAGGTGCACGCCGAAATAGCGGAACTGCAACGGCTGCAGTTCAAAGTGCCGGCGCAGTTCGTTGTCGCCTGAGCGCAGTACGCTTTCGTCGAGGAAAGCGCACAGCGCGTATTGGGTGTCCTTGACCTGCTCGACGCTGTAGTTGGCGGCGCGGGCATCACGCTCCAGGTTGGTGAAAAAGCGCTCGACGCTGCCCTCGAAAGCCTGCACCGAGGTGACCTGGCGCCCGCGACGCACGATCAGCGCCATGCTGATGAAGTCCTGGACCAGGTCCTTGAGTGTCGGTTTGTCATTGGCGGCCGCGACGGCGCCCTGTTGCAATACGGCTTCGGTCATTTGAGCACCGCCATCAGTTCAAGCTTGAGGTTGGTAAAGGCGCTGGGCGCATAGAAGCAGATAGCCTGGGCATTGATCATTCGCTCATACACATTGCCGTGCGGCTCGATGGCGAAGTACTGGTTGTCCAGGCGTACCGGAATCGCGTTCGGCAGCCGGGCGGCATGATTGAGGGTGACACCAGGCATGGCGCTGTTGACCACCACTTCGATGTCTTCCGGTGAGCCGACCTTGAACGCCCGGGGCACCAGCTCCAGCAGGCTGGCGCCGGGCATGTCGGCGTGCACGGCAATATAGAAGTCCGCCTCGGCCAGGCGTGGATCGTGCAACTGGCCTTGCCAGTGCGACGGTTTGGTCTGGGTAAGGTTGATGACGATGCATTGGTTGGGCACGACGTTGTCGAGCATTACCCGGATCATCTCGTCCAGTTTCACCAATGACGCTGCAGGGTCTTGATGGTCGTACTCAGGGATGTCGCTTAACTGGGTGTCCAGGGTGAAGGTCAGCAGCCCGCCAGCCAGGTCGGCGAGGAACAGGTACAGGCGCTCCGGGTGCAGGCGCGGGTGAGCCAGCAGATGAGCTAACTGCGGGTGGGCACGGTTGACCGTGTTCAACAACCAGAACAGGGTGACGTCGCTGGACCCGAACTCGGCGATCTGGTCGGCGCGCTCACGTCGCCGGCCGGACAGTGCCTTGCTTTTGGCCTGCAGGGCGCCGAGCAGGCGCTTGCCGAGGCCGACGATGGTTTCGTGGCTACCCAGGTGAAGGGTAGGGTGGACGAAATGCGGGTCAATATTGAAGCCGCCCATGCTGTTGCGGGTCAGCTTGGCCAATGGACAATGGGTGTAACCGTCGAGGCTGTCACCGTCGACCAGCATTACCACGTTCAGGCGCAGGCTGGTGATTTCGTTCTCCAGTTCGCCTTCGTTAAGGTCTGGCAGGGTGTCGAACTGTTTGCGAAAACGCCGCGCAGCCTTGTGTTCGTGGCCATCTTCGACGTAATTGAGGCCAAAGGGCTCAGGCAGCTTGAGTGCGGCATAAACCTTGAGGTCATTGGCCTTGAGCAGGTCTTTGAGGTCGCGTGCGGCAGGCAGCGGGTCGTGCTGCGGAGCGTCGTACAGGCTGCCATCGGAGAACACCAGCTTCAGGCGTTTGAGCTGCAGCGTACCGTTGGCCAGGGCGTCCTCGTCGACCTGCAGCGCCTGTACCCCCCAATGGAACGGGGTACTGCGCAGGGTCGCCTCAGCCAACTGGTGCTGGTGGAACTCGTCCTGGTACTGGAAGTGCTGGGGCAGCAGGAACATGCCTTCCGACCACATCACCCGGCTCTGCTTGCTCATTTGACGCTATCCACTAAAGAGTTGAAGGTTGAATCCATGGCGTTGCTGGCCGACTGGCCCGCGGCGTCGGAGGCTTTCTCGATAGCTGCGCCCTGCACCTTGTCCGTCAGGGTCGGGTCAGCGTCGTTGGCCTTTTGCGCAGCCGCGAGCTGGTCGGCGGTGGGTGGTTTGTTCAGCACATCCACGCCACGCATGGCGCTGATTTCAGTCTTGTCCACCAGTACCCGCAGGCCGTCGGAGGAGAACCAGATGCCGTCCTTGCGCAGCGAGTTGGCGTCGAAAGCGACTTTCCAGCGCGCGCCTTGTTCATCGCGGAAGAACGCCGCCACACCAACGTAGCGAGCATTCTTGGCCAGCGGCCATTGGTCGATCTGGCCGATGCCCGGCAGCAGGGTGATCTCGCGTGCTTCCACCAAGGTGTTGCCCAGTGCCTTTTGCGGGGTATCCCACAGGGTCTCGGCATCGGTCGCGGCGAAGCGCTCAAGGTCGGTCAGCTGGTACACGCGCATCACCACCGACAGTGGCGTGCCCTCGGCATCAGGGTTGAGCTGGTTGCCGCCGTCAGAGGTCAGGATGACCTTTTCGCTGTCGGCCAGCATGTCGGCAGCCCAGCTGTCCTCCATGCGTTTGCCGATTCGGTCGGTAACCCCACAACCGGCCAGCGCCAGCAGCAGGGCGGCGGTGGTCAGGCGTTTGAGGGCTGTGTGCTTGCGTTGCATGACGGCTAAACCTCCGGTCGTTGATCAGGCCAGGCGATAGGCGAAGTCGCCATCGCTGCCCAATTCGATCACCAGGCGTTCGATGGGCGTGTCCTGGGCCATGCGTTCGAGCACGCGCTGGGCGAGTTCGGGCATCAAGGTCTGGGACAAAATGTTGTCGATATTGCGCGCACCGCTGTCTACCTCGGTGCAGCGCGCAGCAATGGCTTTGACCAGCGCCTCGTCGTAGCTCAGTTCGGCCTGGTGGTTGCGGGCGAAGCGCTTGGCGATGCGCGCGAGCTTGAGGGCGACGATGCGCTCCAGGATCTGGTCCTGCACCGGGTAGAACGGCACGATGCTCAGGCGGCCAAGGAAGGCCGGTTTGAACACATGATTGAGTTCGTCGCGCAGGCCTTCGACGATGGCCTGCGGCGTGGGCAGCTCGGTGGCATTCAGGCAGGTCTGCATGATGCGCTCGGTGCCAGTGTTGGAGGTGAGGATGATCACCGTGTTGCGGAAATTGATTTCGCGGCCTTCACCGTCGTCCAGTACGCCCTTGTCGAATACCTGGAAGAACAGTTCGAGCACGTCCGGGTGGGCTTTTTCAACCTCGTCGAGCAGCACCACGCTGTACGGTTTGCGGCGCACCGCCTCGGTCAGCACGCCGCCTTCGCCATAGCCGACATAGCCGGGTGGCGAGCCCTTGAGGCTCGACACGGTGTGGGCCTCCTGGTACTCGGACATGTTGATGGTGATCAGGTTGCGCTCGCCGCCGTACAGGGTATCGGCCAGGGCCAGGGCGGTTTCGGTCTTGCCGACGCCGCTGGGGCCGAGCAGCAGGAACACACCGATCGGCTTGTTCGGGTCTTCCATGCGCGCCCGGGAAATCTTGATGCGCTTGCCGATTTCGTGCAGGGCATGGTCCTGGCCCAGCACGCGCTCGCCGAGCAGGGCCGGCAGGCGCTGTACGGTGTCGATTTCGTCACGCAGCATCTTGCCCAGCGGGATGCCGGTCCAGCCGCTGATGACCTGGGCGATGGCGCCGCTGTCGACCAGCGCGTGCACCAGTGGCTGGTCACCTTGCACGCGCGCCAGTTCGGCGCGCAGGCTATTGAGCTGCCCGGCATCGGCGTCGTTGGCGGCATCCAGCGCCTTGAGCTGTTCGACCAGCGCCAGCTCTTGCTGCCACTGCTCGTTCAATTGCTGTTCCTGCTGCTGTTTGGCCTGCAGGCTGGCCTGCAGCTCACCCAGGCGGCGGTCATGGTCGTGGCCCTTGCCGGCTTCGTGGCCGAGCACGTCAATTTCTGCCTGCAGGTTGTCGATCTGTCGACGGCAGTCTTCCAGCAAGCCAGGCTGCGACGATTGTGCCAGGGCAATGCGCGCACAGGCGGTGTCGAGCACGCTGACCGCCTTGTCAGGCAGTTGGCGCCCGGTGATGTAGCGGCTGGACAGGCGCACCGCCTGCACCAGCGCTTCGTCCATCACCGCCACCTTGTGGTGCTCGCGCATCTTGCCCAGCAGCCCGCGCAACATGTGAATGGCCTTGTCCTCGTCAGGCTCTTCGACCTTTACCACCTGGAAGCGGCGGGCGAGGGCGGCGTCCTTCTCGAAGTACTTCTTGTACTCGGCCCAGGTGGTGGCGGCGATGGTACGCAGTTCGCCACGCGCCAACGCCGGCTTGAGCAGGTTGGCAGCGTCGTTCTGCCCGGCCTGGCCGCCAGAGCCGATCAGGGTGTGGGCTTCGTCGATGAACAGAATGATCGGGTGCAGGCTGCGTTTGACCTCTTCGATGACCGCCTTCAGGCGGTTTTCGAACTCGCCCTTTACCCCGGCCCCGGCTTGCAGCAGGCCAAGATCGAGGGTATGCACGGCAACGCTCTTGAGCACAGTTGGCACATCGCCCTGGGCGATGCGCAGGGCCAGGCCTTCGACCACGGCGGTTTTGCCCACACCGGCTTCACCGGTGAGGATCGGGTTGTTCTGCCGGCGACGGGTGAGGATGTCGACCATCTGGCGCACTTCGAACTCACGGCCCAGCACTGGGTCGATGCGGCCTTCGCGTGCACTTTGGGTGAGGTTGACGGTGTACTGGTCCAGCGCAGGGGTCTTGCCGCCTGCCTTGCTGCTGTTGGCCACCGGTGCCGCCGGGCTGGCCAGGGCGCTTGCCTGGCGGGACTCGGCGCTGCCTTCGACGAGCGCGGGGAGGTTCAGGCGCAGGTCGTTGGCGTTGATCTTTTCCAGCTCCGGCGCCGAGGCAACGACCACCCGGCGCAGTTCGGCGTCGTCGAGCAGGGCTTGCAGCAGGTGGCCGCTGCGCACCTGGCCGACGCCGTACTCGATCGACGCCAGCAGCCAGGCCTGCTCGATCATGCGGGTAATGTGCGGCGACAGCGCCGGGGTGCGGGTATTGCCTTTCTTGAACGTGCCCAGGGCGGTGACCAGTTGCGCCTGCAGGCGCTCGGCGACCACCTCATAGTGGCGCAGGATCGGGGCCAGGTCATTGTCACCGGTGTCGAGCAACTGCAGCAGCAGGTGTTCCACCTCGACATCGTAGTGGTGCTCTGACAGGCAAAGGGCCGCTGCGCTTTCGGTGGCCGTGCGGCTGGTTTCGTTGAGCTTGGCGAACAGCGACTTCAGGTTCACAAGGCGACCCCATCGTAAGGAATATGGAAAACGGCGCAACGCGAAGGCTCCGCGTCACGGCCAGGGCGTTTGAGCCAGCCGAGCCAGCCCAACGCGACATTGCCGTTGCGGCCGAGCCGGGCGCACGGCACCGCCTCGCGCTTGAGGCGCGGGGCGATTTCAAAGTCCAGGCCGGCACCTGTATAGAAGCGCACCAGCTCGACCAGCTTGCGATAGCACTCGGTACCAGGCTGGAAACGCTGGTAATCGGCCAGGCTCAGTGGGCCCAGCTCAATGCGAATGCACGATTGGTAGTCCCACACCCGCTTGCCAGCAACGGCGCTGTGGCCAAGCTGGGCGTTGCGCCGGCCAAGCTGGGTGCGCTGCTCAGGCGGCAGGTGCAACCAGCGCCCGGCAAACTGCTTGACGTGGATCGGCAGCGAGAAATAGAAGCCGAGCATGCGCTCGAGGTTCAGCGCATTGCGCGGCTTCTGGCTGAGCAGGCCGGCAAAATAGCTGAACAGCTCGCGACGCAATGCTGACGGTTGTTCTTCAAACTTGAGCTTCTGCGCCCGCGGGCCGAGGCCCACCAGGTTGAGCAGGTAGCCATCGAAGCCCGAGCTGCCAGTGCGCTCGTGCTCGATATGGAATTTGTATTTTTGCCAGGCCTCGTAGAACAGCGTGGTCATGCGGTGCGAGAAAATGTCGAGAAAGGCATGGGCGGCATCGTCTCGAAACTGCACATGGCGCTCAAGCAGCAACTCGGTGTACGGACGCGGCAGCACGCCTGACGGCCCGACCAGGCCCATGAAGGTAACCTGCACTTCCGAGAGTGGCAGGCCGGCCGGCGAGACCTTGCCTGCGTGCTCGAAGTGCAGGTCGCTGACTTCGCTGGCCGGAAACGCCAGCGACAGCTGGGTGCGGAAACGCAGCGGGTCTTCGTGGGGCCGGGTTGCCAGGTCCATGCGCCCGGTGCGGCTGTAGTGCAGGCGGAGCAGGCGCACCAATTGAAAGAATTCGAATCGGTGCGGCTCGGCTCGGGCCTGATCGATCAGACCAGGGGCTGATCGCCAGTACGTGCTGGCCATTGGACGACTCTCTTTTCTCGTTGTTGGGTGCGCAGGGTCAGTTGCGTGAAGCTGTTCATCGAGCAGTACTGGCCGAAGAAGTGGTCCAGCACCATGCCGAACAGGAACACGCCACTGCCGGTGAATTGGTGCTCGTCGAGGGTGAGGGTAATACCCACGCCCCGCACGAAGTTCGGCCGCGGATGGCCGATACGCGCAACGACCGGCTCGCTGTTGATGGCCTTGATGCCGTTGATCTGTTTGCGGATGGCCGAGACGTTGCGGTAGTTGTAAAGCGACAACAGCTCCAGCAGCACTTCACGGCCTTGGCTGACCAGTGACATATGGTTCAGCGACAGGTGCGCGATCAGGCGCCATATCAAGCCTTTGCCCAATGGCACGCGCACCGTGGCGGTGGGTTTGCGCAGGCAGCGGATATCCTTGATTACCGAGTTGGCGGGAATGTTGAAATCGCCACGCTCGCCGCCGAACGGGAGCATGAGCGGCACATCGCGGTTGCTGCAGGTGAGGGCGATGCTGAGGGTGTCGCTGCTGGCGCTGATCAGCTCCAGGTCGCGGTCGACCACGCGAATGCTCATGGCAGTGGCGTCACCCTGGGCGCGCCGCCGGGCAACCCAGAAGCTGCTGTGCGGGTCTTGCTCGCCTCGCGGCTCGAAAAACGGCTGGCAAGTGGCAACCTGGTCGCTGCCCCCCAGTTTACGAACCCGACGCACACGGTCTATGGATACCACTTCTGCTGCGTTGTGCAGCCGGGTGTCCGGGGTGACCGGATACTCGTGCTGGGTGTGGGTCAGTTTGATCGGCTCGGCTTGCTGGCGGAACAGGTTGATGATGGGCGTGCAGTTGAGCTTGAAGTTGTTGCGCCCGATATTCTGGGTCAACCGCGCCAGTCGCTCGCCAAGGTCGTAGTCGGAAAAATAGAAATTGATGTCGACCTGCTCGATGGCCTTGCCCTGCAGAATGCGGGTAAAGCCACTGAGGTCGAAGAACATGAACTTGTCGGGGAACGTGAAATATTCGTGCAGCAGCCGGTAACCAAGGAACGAGCGCTCCGAGTAGTCAACCAGGCCTTCGTCGCGGGCATAGCCTACGGCCTTGAGAGCATCGGCGGGCAGTGCAACCTCACGGCGGCGGCCCTCGTCGTTGAAGCTCAAGGTCGCCTTGGCCAGGTTATTGAACAGCAATTCGTAAAGGTGCAGCATGAGCGTTGCTTCGCCGTCGAGGAAAAACCGCAGGCGGTCCATTTGCATCTGCCCGAACAGAGCATCGCCGGTGGCTGCAAGGCGGATACGCAGGTGTGCGACCAGGTCGGCACTGTGGCCGTTGAAGGCCGAACGTTCCATTTCGACGAACGAGGCCTGTTGCACGGCAATCGGCCACAGCTCTACCGGGTAGCACGTGCGGAACTTGCACACCACGCCCTCTATGGCGTTGGCATGCATCTCGGTATGGCGCGCCACCCGGTACGCTTCGGTGACTTTCTCGTGCCTGCCCAGGCTCAGCTCGGCAATCGACATCGAGGGGGTAGGGCGCAGGTAATGCGGGTACAGCACCTCAAGGAAGGATTCGACGATTTCCGGAAACTCGTCATCGAGCTTCTTGTGCACCCGCGCAGAAAGGAACGAGAACGCCTCGATCAGGCGCTCGGTGTGCGGGTCTTCGCAGTTGTCGCCCTCGATCAGCAAGCGCGAAGCGATTTTCGGGTACTGCGCGGCAAACTCCTGGCCGAGGAAGCGCAGGTGCGACAGTTCCTTTTCATAGTAGGGCAGCAGTTCGTCGAGCATCAGTTGAGGTTCTGCACTTTGTATTCCTGGGTGTTGACCTGCAGCACGGCGTCGAAAGAGACCTGGCGGCTGATGTCCTGCAGACGCAATACGGCGTCCACGCGGAAGGTCAACATGCGGTGGCCGTTTTGCTGGGCCAACAGCTGCACACGGACCCGGCGGAAACGCCGGTCTCCGGTACTGATCGCCCGCTCCAGCTGTTGCTGGATCAGGCGGCGGTCATGTGGGTCGAGCACGCTGCGGCTGATGAAGTCGGGCATGCCGTATTCAAGGATGGAACCACCGAGCTGGCTGAAGCCGTCGAGCTCTTCGGCGACCAGGGACTGGCGGGTATTCACCAGCACCTCAAGGTCACGGACGATGCTGGCCTTGTACTCGGCCAGCGAGCAGGTGCGCTGCGCGGCCGGCTCGGCCGACTGGAACGGACGGTCGTCCAGCAGTCGGTCGAGCAGCGAGGGCAGCAGGCGGGCCTGGTTACTCATGTGTCATCCCTGTACACACCGGCTGTCAGCCGCGCGCCCCTTGAGGCAGTTCGGCGACCAGGCGCAGCGAGGCGGTCAGTTCGTCGAGCTGGTAGTGCGGGCGCAGGTAGGTTACGGCCTTGTACACGCCTGGCTTGCCTGGTACCTCGAACACCTCGGCGCGGGCTTCGCGCAGCGGGAACTTGGCCTTGGCCTCCTGGCTGGCGGTGTCGTCCAGCAGCACGTAGCTGGCCAGCCACTGGTTGAGGAAACGCTCCACGTCCATGCGTGAGGCGAAGCTGCCGATCTTGTCGCGCATGATTGCCTTCATGTAGTGGGCGATGCGCGAAGTGGCGAAGATGTACTGCAGCTGGGCCGACAGGCGTGCGTTGGCGTTGGCGATGTCGGTGTTGTATTGCTTTTGCTTCTGCGCCGACTGGGTGCCGAAGAACGCGGCATAGTCGGTGCCCTTGCAGTGCACCAAGGGAATGAAGCCCAGGTCCGACAGCTCTTTTTCGCGGCGGTCGGTGATGGCGATCTCGGTCGGGCACTTGAGGGCGATTTCGCCGTCGTCGGTCTTGAAGGTATGGGTTGGCAAGCCTTCGACCAGGCCGCCACCTTCTACGCCGCGGATGGCCACGCACCAGCCGTAGCGGGCGAAGGCATCGGTGACGCGGGTGCCGAGGGCATAGGCGGCGTTCATCCACAAGTACTTGTTGTGGTCGCGGCCGTCGACGCTTTCGACGAAGTTGAATTCTTCCACCGGCGTGGTATCAGGGCCATATGGCAGGCGGCCGAGCACGTGGGGCAGGGTGAGGCCGACGTAGCGTGAGTCTTCCGAGGCGCGGAACGACTTCCACTTGGCGTACTCGACGGTGTCGAAGAGATTTGCCAGGTCACGCGGGCCGGACATCTCGGTGAACGAGTCCCAGCCAAACAGCTCGGGGGAGGCGGCGGAGATGAACGGTGCATGCGCCGACGCTGCCACGTGCGAGATCTCTTCCAGCAGGTACATGTCTTCGGGGTTGCGGTTGAACTCGTAGTCACCGATCAGCATACCGAACGGCGCGCCACCGAAAGTGCCGTACTCTTCTTCGTAGACTTTCTTGAACAGCGCGCTCTGGTCGAATTCGCTGGCGGCCTTCAGGTCGCGTACCAGGTCTTTCTTCGAGGCGTTGAGCAGGTGGATCTTCAGCGTGGTGCTGGTTTCGGTCTGGTCTACCTGGTATTTCAGGCCGCGCCAGGAGGCTTCCAGCTGCTGGAACTCGCGGGCGTGCATGATCTCGTTCATCTGCTCGGAGAGCATCGAATCGATCTCGGCGATACGCGAGTCGAGCACGGCGATCAGGTCTTTGCTCGGCGTCATCTCACCTTCGAGCACCTGGTTCACCAATTCGCCAATCAGGTCGCGGGTGCGGTTGCGCTCGGTGTCGGAACGGGCCACGCGGCTTTGCGAAATGATGCTGTCAAGCAGTGAGGGCTGTGGCGCGAAGTTTTCTACTTCGACCAGTTCGCCGGCCTGTTGCGGTGCGGTTTGCTTGTCGGTCATGTTCGGGCTCCTGCTCAGGCGCGATCGCTGCTGGATGGGTCTTTCACTTCGGCTTCACGGCCGAATTCCTTGCCCAGGGTCTTGAGTTTTTCGGTGTTCTGCAGCACGTCCATCAGCAGCTCTTCGAGCTTGTCGTTGCCGCCCATCTTGTTGCGCAGGTCGGCCAGTTTGTTGCGCACTTCAAGCAGCTTGCGCAGCGGCTCGACCTGCTTGACCACGTTCTGTGGCTCGAAGTCTTCAAGGCTGTTGAAGTTCAGCTCCACGCCCAGCTGGGTGCCGTTCTTGGCCAGGGTGTTGTCGACCCGGTAGGTCAGGCGTGGCTTGATGCCCTTGAGCACACCGTTGAAGTTGTCCCGGTCGATGAAGACGAACTTGCGGTCCTTGAGCTTGGGCAGCGGCTCCAGCGGGTTGCCGGAAAAGTCGCCCAGTACGCCGACGACGAAGGGCAGCTCCTTTTTCTCGATGGCATCGCCGATGTCCACGTCGTAGGTGATATGGACCCGCGGCGCGCGGACGCGGTCGAGTTTGTGCTGGGTGCTTTCCTTCTTCGCCATCGTGTTCTCCAGTGCTAGCAGTTCGCTGCGAATCATTGCGCGGCCCGGTGTGGGGCACTGCGGGTTACAGTCCTTCGATCGTCAGCAGCAGGCGCTGACGGATGTCGTCGTTCATTTCCAGAATGTTGTCGCGGCCCACCAGTTCTTCGAAGCTGGTGTTGCCGGCAATTTGCGTGCTGCTACGGATGACCGAATCGTCGGGAAGTTCCGAGCGCACCGGCGAGCTGATGACGCAGAACGGCAGGTCGCCAAAGCCTTTGAGGCGTTCGAAGCTCAGCCCGTAGCGCAGGCCTTCGAACAGCCGGCCAAGGCCAGGCGACTTGCTCAGGCAGTAGAACAGCACGAGGTAGTGCACCACGAAGCGGTACAGCTCGGCGCTGCTGCGGTTGGGGTCTTTGATGACATTGCGAAACCGCGCCAGGTCGAAGGCGTGGAAGCCCACTACCCAGCGGGTTGGGCTGGTGATACGGATGGTCTGGCCGCTCTGTTCGAGGACCTTGTCGTATTCCAGCGGGAACAGTTCGGGGGTGGTGCTGATCAGGTTCAGCGGTACTTCCAGCTCGGTGACCAGCTGGAACGGCGCGGCCGAGCCGATACGCTCGTAGAGTTCGACCAGGGCCTGGAAGTGGCCCTGGGTTTCGCGCCCGCTGCTGCGCTGGGCGCCTTGCAGGTATTCGCCAAACAGGGTTTGCGGACGGATCAGCGGTGCCACGGTGGCAAGGTAATCCGCCGCCTGCGCCTTCAGCGCATCGGAGATCGCCCGCGTCTGGCTACGCAGCTTGATCAGTGCTTCGACATCGAATGTCTGTGTCATCGGTGCATCGTCCGTGTGCCTGCTTGATCGTCCTGAAACGCCAGTGGCGTGGACCTGAAATTGCGCCTCTCGACGGCGGAAAACTTGAGTGCTGGCACATGAATATCGTGTTGCCAGCAATGCCGAGTAGGGCACCTCGCTGCGGAAGAAGTTCCGCTTGGGTGGCGATTTTTTCCCCGTTTTGTGATGTGACGCAATGATGGCGCCGTGATATTGACAAACGGGTTCAGGCGCGAAAAATGGGGGTTCAAGCCCCAAAACGTGGGTGTGCGACGGGTATGAGCGTGAGAAAAATTATTTGCAGAAGTTTTTTACAAAAAGTGAATCCGGTCTCATTTTTGCGCGGACCGTGTTCTCCCAGAGGTTTTGACGGGGCACGTCAGGATGATGGCAGTGCGACGAAATGTGCCGCGCCGAAAGGGTGTTATCAAGCGTCCACCCGTTGGGCACACGGACAACTTCAGGGATGCAATCCTGCTGGCTGCCAATCTTGCCGATGATGCTGACAGCGTGGCAGCGACGGCGGGGCAGATTGCGGGGGCGCTGTATGGTGTTGCCGGGATGCCGCCTGAGGGGTGGCCAAGGTCGCCTGGTCGCAACACATCAGGGCGCTGGCGACGCGGCTGTTCGAAAGATCGCAACAAGGTGTCTTTTCGGGTTGGCCCAGGGGGGCACGCCCCCAGGCATTATTGGTTGATGACCCGAACAGCAAAAGTCACCGGCTCAGCGGCCATCGACCTGAATACAAACATCCTTGCCATTGATGACTTTGCAGGGCCAATTGTCATTTATGTAGTGATCCGGTTTAAAGCAGACCCGGTCATCGTTGACCCAGAACAACTGCCAGGCAGAACCTGATATCAACAGTTTCGGGCAGGGCGAATAGCCTCTGGCCAGCAACGCCACGGTTGTCAGAATCATCACTGCTGGAACGACATAAAGCAGTGTCTTCAGTGACAACCCGAACATCTGAGTCTGGAAACGGTGTAGCCGTGAGGCAGGAGGAGGGTCGAACTTTTTACCCGTCCAGGCGCAAATCGCGCTGCCCACCAGCAGAATGGCCAGTGCCGGCGGAGCCATGAGCAGGCCAAATGCGAGATACGGCGTCTCGACCACTGGGGCCCCGCGCAGGAGCCTGCCGTAGAGCGGGAACAGGTAGTTGAGGTAAGCATAAACGGAAATGGCGCCAACCAGCAGCATTGCGGCAATCATGCCAACAGCCAGCAACCTGATCTTGAGAGGCGATAGCCCGGGTGATATCTGTGAAGAGTGTGTAGTCATTTTCAGAACTTGGGCAGGTTGAACGTGGGCAGCGATGGCAATGAAGGCATCGATGGCAGGCGGGGTGCGCTTGGCCAGTTTGGCAGGTCGATCCCGTCGGGGCGCACTTTGCGGATGATCCACGACTTGGCTTCATCGTAAAGCTCGTCGGCAATTCTGCCTGCGATGTTGGTAGCCGTTTCTTCAGCATAGCGACGCAGGTCGGCTGGCTTGATCTCGGTGATGGTCTTGTGGATTGCCTCGATATGATCCACGGCATAGCGCAGGCCGGCCTTCACTGCGTTCTTGATGCCGAAGTGGTTGTCCAGTGCATTAAGCCCAAGGCCCACTGCAAAAACGACCAGCGCACCGGCGATGACCGGTGCTGCGGCTGCCGTGAACAGTGCGCCAGCAGCCAGCGCTGCGGCGTAGCCGAGCGCCGAAGCGATGCCAGCCTTGATCAACTCCACCCCAATGCCGCCAAACAGGTCGCTCATGATGTGCTCGTCGCCAAACACCCACTCTGCGACTTCGATGGCTACCGCCACATAGCACGAGAGCTTGAAGCCCTTGATGGAAGAGCCGCGCACGCCGTATTTGCCGATGCCCATGCTGACCAACTTGGCGTTCTGAACACCATAGCGTGTTGCATTGAGCGTTTTGCGCAGGCCTGGGTAGCCGGTGAGAATCACGTACTGCTTACCATTGCGCACGGTGTAGCGTACTTTCGTGCCCATCCCGTTCATGTCACGAATGAAACCGACGATGTTTTTCGCGTCCCAGGCTGCCATGGCCGTAGGCACGCCCCAAGTAGTGTTGACGAAG
Source organism: Pseudomonas putida S13.1.2 (assembly GCF_000498395.2). Taxonomy (NCBI): domain Bacteria; kingdom Pseudomonadati; phylum Pseudomonadota; class Gammaproteobacteria; order Pseudomonadales; family Pseudomonadaceae; genus Pseudomonas; species Pseudomonas putida. The sequence continues at coordinate 1,924,655 of NZ_CP010979.1, read as the reverse complement.
GTGTGGGGCAGGCCATTGTAGGTGGATTTCACGCCGTTCCAGGTACCGGTCAGAAGGTCACCCTGCGTGCGAGTACACACTTGCGGAGGCTGCGTGGCGCCATGTGCCTGCTGGGCTAACTGGGCCTGTGCGTGGAAGTCTTCTATCGACATGATCACCATTTCCCGGTGATTCTGGTCCATCTCCCGGTCCAGTTGGCTGAGTTGGCTTTCGCTCACGCTCATGGCGATTCTCCCTGATAGTCGCGATCTACTGCCTCATGGCGAGGCGTAGGGAGCCTACACTCCAGACCTCCAGCAGATCAAACCGGAGGACATATTTCGATGTAATTAATCAAGAAAGTGTCGACTGATACACCGGCCCATGATGCACCAGTTGCACGCGGCTTTTGTCCTCGATGTGAGTTGCTCTGGCTTATCGCCATCATTTGACAGCCTCAGCCAAGCGCGTTTTCATTGTGAGATTTCCAGCTTGATGCAGGATGCATTGATATGATTACGGATGCCCTCGAGTCGATGCTCACCCAGCATCAACGCCTGTTCACCTTCGATTCTCCACTGCCTCCCGAGCAAGAACTGCAACTCCTCAGCTTCAGCGGCCGCGAGGCGATTTCGGAGTTGTTCAGTTTCCAGGCACACCTCATTTCGCAAGACGCTCGCATCGAACTGAAGAAGCTTATCGGCAAGAAGGTCACGTTGGGGATTGCCTTGGCCGACGGCACCACAAGGTACATCAGTGCGCACGTGTCGGACTTCGTGCACACCGGTGCTGATGGCGGCATTGCCAACTACACCGCTGAACTGGTGCCTTGGATCTGGATTCTCAGCCGTCGCCGCGACTCGCGCATCTTCCAGGACAAGACCACCGAGCAGATCGTCAAGGAAGTTTTCGATTACTACCTGTCCCTGGCCGAGCATGAGTTCCGTCTGAGCCAGCCGCTCAAGCCAATCAGCTACTGCACGCAGTATCAGGAATCGGACCTGAATTTCGTGCTGCGCCTGCTCGAGCAGGAAGGGCTGTTCTTCACCTTCGAGCACTCCCAGGAAGGCCATCGCATGATCATCAGCGATGACAGCAGCATGCTTCCGCAGCTGGAGCGCCAGCCGCTGATCCGCTACCACAGTGCTTCGGTCACCGAAACCGCCGACTCGATCACGGCGTGGTCGTCGGCGCGACGGATGCAGCCAACCCGCCTGACCCTCAAGTCCTTCGACTACAAGCAACCCGGTAACCCGCATCTGGTGCAGCTGAACTCGGTCAACCAGCAGGGTGAGGTAGGCCAGTACGAGGTCTTCGAATATGAAGGCCTCTACGGCTATGCCGATTCCGATGAAGGCATGCGCAAGGCTCGTCGTCGGCTGGAGGCGATGGAAGTCGACGGCAAGACCTTCCATGGCGAGAGTAATTGCCGCGCCATGGAACCTGGCCATTACTTCGAGCTGAGCCAGCATTACGATCACGACAACGACGCCCCGGACGATCGCCAGTTTCTGCTGCTTTCCGTCACCCATTGGGGACAGAACAACTATGCCAACGATGGCGAAGCGGGCTACCGCAACAGCTTTAGCTGCATCCGCCGTAAAATCCCGTTCCGCCCCGCATTGCGCACCCCAAGGGCGGGTATCAGCGGCCCGCAGACTGCCATTGTGGTCGGTCCACACGGCGAAGAGATCTACACCGATGAGCTGGGGCGGGTGAAGTTACAGTTCCACTGGGATCGTAACGGTGAATTCAATGATCAGAGCTCCTGCTGGGTACGCGTCACCCAGTCTGGCGCCAGCGGCGGCTTCGGCAGCATCCAGATCCCACGCATAGGCGACGAAGTGGTTGTGGTGTTCCTCGACGGCAACCCCGACCGGCCGCTGATCATGGGCAGCCTGTACAACAGCACCAACACCCCGCCATGGTCGCTGCCGGCGAACAAGACCCAGAGTGGGTTCTTGACGCGTTCGATGAAGGGCGACGGCGGTACCGCCAACTTCTTCCGCTTCGAAGACAAGGCCGGCGCCGAGCAGATCATCATGCATGCCGAGCGCAACATGGATACCGAAATCGAGCTGGATGAGACCCATGATGTAGGGAACAACCGCTCGATTACGGTTGGCGGTACGCACACCGAAACGGTCAAGAAAGACACCGTGGTGCAAGTGACCGAAGGTTCTTACACCCTGCAGGTCGACAACCAGTTCATCCAGGTGGCCGCCAAGCAGCACATCATCCTGCAGGTGGGCGACAGCAGCATCACGCTGACCCCGGAAGGCATCGAGATCAAAGGCAAAGTCATCGTGACCACCAGTACCGACACCACCCAAATCACTGGCGCCGCAGTGCGGATCAACGACTGAGGCAAGGTACATGTACAAGCCCTCGATCTACGACCGCATCTCCGCCAGGCGCGAAGCGCAAGAGGAGGCAGCGCGCCTGGCCAAGCTGGCAGAAGCTGCTCATGTGCCCGAACCTGTGCCCACACCGGAACCCGTGCCGGCAGTGCTGCAGGATGTGGCCAGCGGTTTCACCTTCGCGGGTTTCAACCTGCAATTTCCAGTTGGCTTTCGTTTCCGCGATATCCAGACCACCCTTGAGCATGAAGGCGAGCCAGTCAGCCTCAGCATCCGCCGCCGTGATGTACGCGCCAGGCAGCCGCTGGAGCAATTGTTCGAGCGTGCAATCGAGGCCTTGCGCGAAATGAGCCCGCAACTGCGCGTGATTCGCAAACGTGACTGCCACCTGGTCGGCAACCCCGCCAAAGTGGTGGATTTTCACTTCAATGCCGGCCACGAGCCCCGTCATGGTCGCCTGGTCGGCGCGCTGGTGCCCATCGCCGGCAGCGAGTCACTGCAATGGCTGGATATCTCATGCGTAATCGACCCCAGCAAGCCGGGCCTGAGCCAGTGGCTGGCCGAGTTTGACCGCATGCTCGATGGCTTCGCGCTGAGCTGACCCCCATTTTTTGTTATCAGGAATTTTCATCGCATGGATTACGAGTTGCAGGAAGGCGGCATAGCGCTGCCAGCAGGGTTCGAGGACCGCACGGTCAACATGTTCGTCTTGGGTGCCAGTGTTCCCGCGCCGTTGAGCATCACCATCTCGCGTGACACCTTGCTGCCAGACGAAGCCCTGCAGGCCTATGTCGATCGCCAGGTCAAGATGCTGACCTCCAAGCTGCGTGGCTACACCCGTTTGGGCAACAAGGCCGTCGCGCTTTCTGCTACCGCACCCATTGCTGGTATTCAGATCGACGCCTATTACATGAACCAAGGCCGCCCGCTTTACCAGCGCCAGGCGGCCTTCATCATCAGCCCTGGCCGTGCGCTGATCTTCTCCACCACTGCACAGGCCGATTTCAGTGCCGAACAGAACCAGGACTGGGACAACCTGCTGGCGAGCTTCACTCCGCGCACGCCCGTAAGCCGTTCCGAGCCCGGCGAACAGGAGTAACCCCTCATGTTCGAAGCGGCCAGGTTCGGCGACGAGATATCGCACACCAGCGCGTTGGGGGGCTTCCTGATCGGCGCCGCCCTGGGTATCGCACTGGTTGCCACGGTGGCGATCGCCACGTTCACCTGCGGGTTTGGCGTGGCGTTGCTGGCCGGCCTTGCAGCTGGTATTGGAGGCAGCTTGCTGACCGCTGCCGGAGAGGCGATAGGCAGTATGTTCTCGTCCCCTTCAGGGACGATAACCACTGCCTCACCCAATGTATTCATCAACAGCCGCAAGGCTGCGCGTGTTGAAAAAAGCATTGGCGCCTGCGACAAACACCCGGGGCCGGTGCAAATTGCCGAAGGCTCGACCAATGTGTTCATCAACAGCGTGGCCGCTGCGCGCAAGGGCGACAAGCTGACCTGCGGCGCGACCATTTCCGGTGGTTCTGACAACGTCATCATCGGCGGCGGCACCCACCGCTACCTGCCCGTGGACGATGAAGTCCCGGAATGGCTGCGCACCACCGTGGATGTGCTGATGGCCATCGCCGGTGCCGCAGGCGGTATTGCCCAGCTGATCAAGGCCGGTACCCAAGCCGGCATGAAAGCCATCATGCCTTGCGCGCTAAAGTTCACTGCCGGCTTCGTCGCCGGTGAAGTGGCCAGCCGCTACGTGGTCGAACCCGTGGCCCGCAAGGCGATCGGCGGCCTGGTCGGCAACCCGGTCGATCTCACCACGGGCCGCAAGCTGATCCCCGATGAAATCGACTTCAGCCTGCCGGGACTGATGCCGATCGAGTGGTCGCGCTTCTACGCCAGCGACCTGACGGTCGACAGCGTGCTCGGTCGCGGCTGGGTGCTGCCCTGGGAGCAGAGCCTGCGCCGCCAGGGTGCATTCATCTACCTCACCGACAACCAAGGCCGCGAAGTCCCGTTCGTGACCCTGCAACCGGGCGAACGAATCTACAACCCGCATGAGCAGGTGTACCTGGTGTGCACCGAGGGTGGCCATTACATCCTGCAGACCCTCGACAACCTGTTCTTCTACTTCGGCGAAGTGCCCGACACCAACACCGAAGTGCCGCTGCAACGCATCGAGAACGCCCTCGGCCACTTCCTGCACTTCACCCGCACACCCGACGGCATGCTGACTGACATCAGCGCCACCGGCGGCACCCGCGTGCACTTGCACTACGACAACCCGCTGGGGCGCCTGACCGACATCAAGCGCGTGGTCAACAATGAGGCGGTCGAAACGCTCACCCAGTACCGCTACGACGAACACGGCCAGCTGAGCGCGGTGATCAACCGCAACGGCGACACCGTGCGCAGCTTCAGCTACGCCAACGGCCTGATGGTGACCCACAGCAACGCCCTGGGGCTGGGCTGCCACTACCGTTGGCAAACCCTGGGCGACAAGCCGCGCGTGGTCGAACACTGGACCAGTGACGGCGAGCATTACCACTTCCGCTACGACCTCGACAGCCGCACCAGCTGCGCCACCGACGTGCTCGGCCGTGAGCTGCAAGTGCAGTACAACGCCGACCACCGCGTGGTCGCCAGCCGCGACTACGGTGGCGAGCGTTACACCATCGAGCTGGACGAGCACGGCAACATGGTCGGCCTGGGCCTGCCAGACGGCAACCGGCTCGCCTTCAAGTACGATGAATACGCCCGCCTGCTGGAAGAAACCGATCCACTGGGGCGCAAGATCCAGTACGAGTACCACCACCTGACCACGCTGGTGACCAAAGTCAGCTACCCGGATGGCAGCACCTGGCAGGCGCGCTACGACGACAAGGGCAACCTGCTCGCCGAAATCGATGCCCTCGGCCAGATGACCGAGTACCTGAACAGCGATGACGGCCTGCCGCACACCATCATTGATGCGACCTACAAGTCCAAGTACCTGTGGTGGAACACCCTGGCCCAGGTCGAGCGTTTTCAGGACTGCTCGGGCAAGAGTACGTACTACCGCTATGACGAGCGCCAGCACCTGGTCGCGGTAACGGACGCGCTGAACCAGACCACCACGCTGGAACGCAAGCCCGACGGCGAAGTGCAGCGCATCAGCCACCCGGACGGCACCACCGAAACCTTCACCTACAACGTCTACGGCCAGGTACTCAGCCACACCGACGGCAAGGGCCAGACCACCCGCCTGATGCGCACCGCCCGCGGCCTGCCGAGCAGCCGCCAGGATGCCAAGGGCCAGCGGGTTCGCTACGAGTACGACAAGGCCATTCGCCTGACCGCGCTGGTCAACGAGAACAACGCCACGTACAGCTTTGCCTACGACGTGTCGGACCGGCTGAGCGAAGAAGTACGGGTGGATAACCTGACCCGGCGCTTCAGCTACAACGTCGGTGGCCATCTCACACGAGTGGATGAGATTGGCTATGGCGAGAATGCCGAGCGGCCAGAGCGCCATACGCTGTTCGAGCGTGATGCCATTGGCCGGCTGATCGCCAAACTGAATAGCGACGCACAACAGCGATTCACCTATGACGACGGTGACCGGTTGCTGAGCATCGAGCGGCAACCGACCGGGATCGGCAAGCAGCTTGGGATCACGGAAGAAAAGCTTGAGTACGCCTACGATCTGCTCGGTCGGCTGACCAAAGAAATCAGCCCTGACGGCACGCTCGGCTACGAGTACGACCCACTCAGCAACCTGACCACGCTGACCCTGCCGGATGGCCGCAAGGTCAATCACCTGTACTACGGCAGCGGCCACCTGCACCAGTTGAACCTGGACGGGCTGCTGATCAGTGACATGGAGCGCGATGACCTGCACCGCGAGGTGTACCGCACCCAAGGCAAGCTCACCAGTTGCTTCGGTTATGACGCCATGGGGCGCAAGGCGTGGCAGTTTGCGTCAACCTTGTCGGCTGACAAGCTCTCGCAGGTGCATAACACTGGCGTGAATACCTCGCTGCTGGTGGAGCATGCGTACAACCCGATTCACCGCCGTTACCAGTACGACCCGGCCGGTGAACTGGTGCGCACCCTCGACAAGCTGCGTGGCGAGATCAAATACGAATATGAAGCCAACGGCCAGTTGCGTAGCCGTGATACCGGCTCGCTGGTAGGCAGTGAAGAGTTCCGCTACGACCCGGCAGCCAACCGGTTGGACTTCAATGCGCGGCAGTTCGACAAAGTCAAGGACAACCGGATCAAACAGTGGCGGGACCAGGAGTACCGCTACGACCCGTGGGGCAACCTGATCGAGAAGCGCTCTGGGTACAGCAAGCTGCAGAGCTTTAGTTATGACTGCGAGAACCGGCTTGTGCGGGCGGAGACGTTGGTTAACGGCAAGCTGGAAAGCCGAGGCGAGTACCGGTACGACAGCCTTGGGCGGCGGGTGGCCAAGCAGGCTGAGATCAACGGTGAGGTCGAACAGAAGCGCTTCCTCTGGCAGGGGCTGAGGATGCTGCGTGAGGAGACGCCTGGACAGAACATTCTGTACCTGTACGAGCCGGGAAGCTATGCGCCGTTGGCGCGGGTTGATCAGGTTGAAGGGGAAGGGCAGAAGGTCTATTACTTCCATACGGATCAGATTGGCACGCCTTTGGAGTTGACCGATACCGATGGCAAGATCGTTTGGCAGGCGACGTATCGTTCTTGGGGGGAGATAGAGCAGCTAACGGTCAATGGGGTAGAGCAAAATCTAAGATTCCAGGGACAGTACTTCGACCGCGAGACTGCGCTGCATTACAACACTTTTCGTTATTATGATCCGGCATTGGGGAGATTTGTAACACAAGATCCTGTTGGTTTGTTTGGTGGTGATAATCTTTATCAGTATGCGAAAAACACTCAGTCCTGGATAGACTCATTAGGGCTAGCGTGTGATAAGTGGGATGTTAGTACCCATCAGGCAAACAAAAATGCAGTTAAAGGGAAGAATCTAGGCCTAGACTCACATCATGTTGGGCAGAAAAATTTGATGAAAGACCTTGTCGAGGGCTACGATCCTGCTACAGGGCCTGCTATGCTGGTACCCCGAGTAGGACATACAGTTTCTAAAGAAGGTGTAGGAATTGTGTCTAGAAGTAGTATAAATCCCAGGACAGGACTCCCTTTTACTAGTGCTCGTGATGTGGTTGCGCGCGACATTAGAGAACTTAGGCGTGTTTATCCCGAAGTGCCGAATGAAAAGCTACAGGAGCTAATCGCTCTGAATAAATCTATGTATCCAGAAATGCGGAAGTAGAGGGAGAAATTTATGGGTGATAATAAATTTGTTGATGCTATTTATTCCGAATTGTTTGAGAAAAACTTCCCTCAATATAAAAATTCTCTTACTAAGCCCGTCAACGGAGATAAGGACTCATATGCTCGTGCGCGTAATGCTCTAGCATCGCTAGATGATACTCAAAAACATGATATCATTAACTTTTTTAAAATCGTTATCGCAGACAGCGCTTCTGTAGTGCTTGGGACGTTGGATGGTGTCCATTTTCCGGATGACCTTGAGGGCGATTTTGTTGTAAAATTAGATGGTGAAGATATTCAGGGTGACTTGCAGGATATATTTATCGAAAAATCTCAGCAAGATGGTGTTTACGATTGATTTTTTGAGGCTTTTTTAGTCTGGCTTCGGTTTTTGTTCTTATGTGACATTGTTGAAAAATAGATGTTAAAAAAGCTATTGAAAATAGTTGGGGTGCCAGCTTCAACTATTTTTCCGTTAGCCGATACTGTCGAGCGGCTGGAATGAAGCCGCCTTAGTTAATATAATTATTTTTGTCATTGTCAAAAGTCACGTTCGCTAAACGTGTATAGGTGATTGTGCGGGCCTGTATCCAAGGTGGCTCATTACCTCCTGCAAACCCTCGACAATCTAGAGAAGTGCCGGACACCAACACCGAAGTGCCGCTGCAACGCATCGAGAACGCCCTCGGCCACTTCCTGCACTTCACCCGCACGCCCGACGGCACGCTGACCGACATCAGCGCCACCGGCGGCACCCGCGTGCACTTGCACTACGACAACCCGCTGGGGCGCCTGACCGACATCAAGCGCGTGGTCAACAATGAGGCGGTCGAAACGCTCACCCAGTACCGCTACGACGAACACGGCCAGCTGAGCGCGGTGATCAACCGCAACGGCGACACCGTGCGCAGCTTCAGCTACGCCAACGGCCTGATGGTGACCCACAGCAACGCCCTGGGGCTGGGCTGCCACTACCGTTGGCAAACCCTGGGCGACAAGCCGCGCGTGGTCGAACACTGGACCAGTGACGGCGAGCATTACCACTTCCGCTACGACCTCGACAGCCGCACCAGCTGCGCCACCGACGTGCTCGGCCGTGAGCTGCAAGTGCAGTACAACGCCGACCACCGCGTGGTCGCCAGCCGCGACTACGGTGGCGAACGTTACGCCATCGAGCTGGACGAGCACGGCAACATGGTCGGCCTTGACCTGCCAGACGGCATCCGGCTCGCCTTCAAGTACGATGAATACGCCCGCCTGCTGCAAGAAACCGATCCACTGGGGCGCAAGATCCAGTACGAGTACCACCACCTGACCACGCTGGTGACCAAAGTCAGCTACCCGGATGGCAGCACCTGGCAGGCGCGCTACGACGACAAGGGCAACCTGCTCGCCGAAATCGATGCCCTCGGCCAGATGACCGAGTACCTGAACAGCGATGACGGCCTGCCGCACACCATCATCGACGCGACCTACAAGTCCAAGTACCTGTGGTGGAACACCCTGGCCCAGGTCGAGCGTTATCAGGACTGCTCGGGCAAGAGCACGTACTACCGCTATGACGAGCGCCAGCACCTGGTCGCGGTAACGGACGCGCTCAACCAGACCACCACGCTGGAACGCAAGCCCGACGGCGAAGTGCAGCGCATCAGCCACCCGGACGGCACCACCGAAACCTTTACCTACAACGTCTACGGCCAGGTACTCAGCCACACCGACGGCAAGGGCCAAACCACCCGCCTGATGCGCACGGCCCGCGGCCTGCCGAGCAGCCGCCAGGATGCCAAGGGCCAGCGGGTTCGCTACGAGTACGACAAGGCCATTCGCCTGACCGCGCTGGTCAACGAAAACAACGCCACGTACAGCTTTGCCTACGACGTGTCGGACCGGCTGAGCGAAGAAGTGCGGGTGGATAACCTGACCCGGCGTTTCAGCTACAACGTCGGTGGCCATCTCACGCGACTGGATGAGATTGGCTATGGCGAGAATGCCGAACGGCCAGAGCGCCATACGCTCTTTGAGCGTGATGCCATTGGCCGCCTGATCGCCAAGATCAACCGTGATACGAGCCAGACATTCGCGTACGACGACGGCGACCGCCTGCTGAGCATCGGGCGGCAACCGACCGGGATCGGCAAGCAGCTTGGGATCACGGAAGAAAAGCTTGAGTACGCCTACGATCTGCTCGGCCGGCTGACCCAAGAAATCACCCCTGACGGCACGCTCGGCTATGAGTACGACCCACTCAGCAACCTGACCACGCTAACGTTACCGGATGGGCGCAAGGTCAATCACCTGTACTACGGCAGCGGCCACCTGCACCAGTTGAACCTGGACGGGCTGGTGATCAGCGACATGGAGCGTGACGACCTGCACCGCGAGGTGTACCGCACGCAGGGCAAGCTCACCAGCTGCTTCGGTTATGACGCCATGGGGCGCAAGGCCTGGCAGTTTGCGTCAACCTTGTCGGCTGACAAGCTCTCGCAGGTGCATAACACTGGCGTGAATACCTCGCTGCTGGTGGAGCATGCGTACAACCCGATTCACCGCCGTTACCAGTACGACCCGGCCGGTGAACTGGTGCGCACCCTCGACAAGCTGCGTGGCGAGATCAAATACGAATATGAAGCCAACGGCCAGTTGCGTAGCCGTGATACCGGCTCGCTGGTAGGCAGTGAAGAGTTCCGCTACGACCCGGCGGCTAACCGCCTGGACTTCAATGCGCGGCAGTTCGACAAGGTCAAGGACAACCGGATCAAACAGTGGCGGGACCAGGAGTATCGCTACGACCCGTGGGGCAACCTGATCGAGAAGCGCTCTGGGCACAGCAAGCAGCAGAGCTTTAGCTATGACTGCGAGAACCGGCTGGTGCGGGCGGAGACGTTGGTTAACGGCAAGCTGGAAAGCCGAGGCGAGTACCGGTACGACAGCCTTGGGCGGCGGGTGGCCAAGCAGGCTGAGATCAACGGTGAGGTCGAACAGAAGCGCTTCCTCTGGCAAGGGCTAAGGATGCTGCGGGAGGAAACGCCTGGACAGAACATCCTGTACCTGTACGAGCCGGGAAGCTATGCGCCGTTGGCGCGGGTTGATCGGGTTGAAGGGGAAGGGCAGAAGGTCTATTACTTCCATACCGATCAGATTGGTACGCCGTTGGAGCTGACGGATAGCGAGGGTGAGATTGTTTGGCAGGCAACGTATCGCTCGTGGGGGGCGGTAGAGCAACTGCCCGTTAGTAAGGTTGAGCAGGATCTGCGCTTCCAAGGCCAATACTTTGATGGCGAAACAGGGCTGCATTATAGTCTATTCAGATATTATGATCCTGAGACAGGGCGATTTATTACGCAGGATCCGATAAGCCTTCAGGGCGGGTATAATCTCTATGAGTATGCACCAAGTGCGTTGACCTGGATTGATCCATTAGGCTTGTGCAAAAGCGCCGCTAGTGGTGAGAAGGGACGATCAAAGGCGATGCACGACTTAGAGCGTAACGGCTTTAAGATCGTTGCCGAAGAAGTTACCATGAAGGTTAATGGAAGTAGGGTTAGAGCGGATTTCGTTGCTAGAGATGCTCAGGGGAATTTGCATGTGTTCGAAGTAAAGCATGGCGCAGGTTCGCTTACTAAAAACCAAAAAGCCGCAGGTGTATTTGACATGAGCAATCCTGCAAATACTACGCAGCACCTTGGGGGTGGGACCATTAAGCCATCCAACGGTACTGCGGCTAAGCTGAAAGTTGATACTAAAAGTGCGCGCGGCAAATTGCTTGGTGGTAAAGGAGCCGTGCATGATGCGATATTTAACGTCCTTAAATATGGGTGAATTATGAGTTCAGAGGATCGGTTGCATTTTGAAGCTGCTTTGCTTAAAGAGCTAAAGGTAGTTGCCTCAAGGTTTGAAGGCGTGATGGCCGTAAAGAATAAATTAAAATTTAAGTATAATAAAAAGAATGTGGCTGAACTTTTCTTGGATCACCTTGCGCGCGTAGATTCTTATGTGCTTGCCGGGATAGTTTCCGGGGGGGAGCTTTTTGAGTGCGCGTCAAAATTCAGCCCTCCTTACAAAAGTAATTTATTTAATGATGGCTGTTTTTCTTTCATTTCGTCAGGTGAGCACAGTAAGCGGTTTAGTGGCGGGGGGGATGGGGCTATAAAAACACCGCCTAATGCTCTGGTGGATGAGGTTTGTAGTCATATTCGGATTGTTCTGGAGGAGTTTTATGTTCCCAAAATGCTAGCTGCTATCGTGCCAACTGATAGGACTATAAGTGATATTGTTTTGTCTCCAGATGAATACTCATATCCTGCTGTATTGATACATTGTGCTGCTAAGTTGGGGGGCGTGGCTGGGAATGATGTTAAAATAAAAGAAGCGATGACCTCAAAGAAAATTGTAAAGGACAAGGCCTACGATATTCCGCTGCTCGACGGACTCCTGTAGTGCTTTTGTAGCGAATGTTTTGAAGTGTGCTGTTTACGTGTTCAGCCGCTAATGCACTTGATAGTTGATCTTTAAAAAACTGGCTATTCACGGCTGAAACGTATGTTTCAGTCGAAGCGAGGAGGGCAATTTCTTTGCCAGTTATCTTCACAATTCTCCACCTGCAAGATCTGTATTCACTCGACATGCTCACGATTACTGTTACAGAAAACACAACCTGCCCTACTCCTTCCTCGATGCGTCCTACAAGTCCAAGTACCTGTGGTGGAACACCCTGGCCCAGGTCGAGCGTTTTCAGGACTGCTCGGGCAAGAGCACCTGGTACCGCTATGATGAGCGCCAGCACCTGGTCGCGGTAACGGACGCGCTGAACCAGACCACCACGCTGGAACGCAAGCCCGACGGCGAAGTGCAGCGCATCAGCCACCCGGACGGCACCACCGAAACCTTCACCTACAACGTCTACGGCCAGGTACTCAGCCACACCGACGGCAAGGGCCAGACCACCCGCCTGATGCGCACCGGCCGCGGCCTGCCGAGCAGCCGCCAGGCTGCCAAGGGCCAGCGGGTTCGCTACGAGTACGACAAGGCCATTCGCCTGACCGCGCTGGTCAACGAGAACAACGCCACGTACAGCTTTGCCTACGACGTGTCGGACCGGCTGAGCGAAGAAGTGCGGGTAGATAACCTGACCCGGCGTTTCAGCTACAACGTCGGTGGCCATCTCACGCGACTGGATGAGATTGGCTATGGCGAAAATGCCGAACGGCCAGAGCGCCATACGCTGTTCGAGCGTGATGCCATTGGCCGGCTGATCGCCAAGATCAACCGTGATGCGAGCCAGACATTCGCGTACGACGACGGCGACCGGCTGCTGAGCATCGAGCGGCAACCGACCGGGATCGGCAAGCAGCTTGGGATCACGGAAGAAAAGCTTGAATACACCTACGACCTGCTCGGCCGTCTGACCCAAGAAATCACCCCTGACGGCACGCTCGGCTACGAGTACGACCCACTCAGCAACCTGACCACGCTGAACCTGCCGGATGGGCGCAAGGTCAATCACCTGTACTACGGCAGCGGCCACCTGCACCAGTTGAACCTGGACGGGCTGGTGATCAGCGACATGGAGCGCGATGACCTGCACCGCGAGGTGTACCGGACCCAAGGCGAGCTCACCAGTTGCTTCGGTTATGACGCCATGGGGCGCAAGGCCTGGCAGTTTGCGTCAACCTTGTCGGCCGACAAGCTTTCGCAGGTGCACAACACTGGCGTGAATACGTCGCTGCTGGTGGAGCATGCGTACAACCCGATTCACCGCCGTTACCAGTACGACCCGGCCGGTGAACTGGTGCGCACCCTCGACAAGCTGCGTGGTGAGATCAAGTACGAATATGAAGCCAACGGCCAGTTGCGTAGCCGTGATACCGGCTCGCTGGTAGGCAGTGAAGAGTTCCGCTACGACCCGGCGGCTAACCGCCTGGACTTCAATGCGCGGCAGTTCGACAAGGTCAAGGACAACCGGATCAAACAGTGGCGGGACCAGGAGTACCGCTACGACCCGTGGGGCAACCTGATCGAGAAGCGCTCTGGGCACAGCAAGCTGCAGAGCTTTAGTTATGACTGCGAGAACCGGCTGGTTAAAGCTGAAACGTATGTCGGTGACAGACTGGGAAGCACTGGGCAGTACCGGTATGACAGCTTGGGGCGGCGGGTGGCCAAGCGGGCTGAGATCGACGGTGAGGTCGAACAGAAGCGCTTCCTCTGGCAAGGGCTAAGGATGCTGCGGGAGGAAACGCCTGGACAGAACATCCTGTACCTGTACGAGCCGGGTAGCTATGCGCCGTTAGCGCGCGTCGATCAGGTGGAAGGGGAGGAGCAGAAGCTTTATTACTTCCATACTGACCAGATTGGTACGCCGCTGGAGTTGACGGATAGCGAGGGTGAGATTGTTTGGCAGGCTACTTACCGTTCTTGGGGGGCTGTAGAGCAACTGGCTGTTAGTGAGGTTGAGCAGAACTTACGCTTTCAGGGTCAGTACTTCGATCATGAAACTTGCTTACATTACAATACGTTTAGATTCTACGACTCTGAAATCGGAAGGTTTATATCGCATGATCCGATAGGATTGGCTGGTGGTACTAATACTTATTTGTATGCTACTAACCCCGTTCAAGAAATTGACCCTTTAGGGTGGTGTTCCACGAATCTGGGGAAAAATATGGGAGCTAGAAAAGGTGATGGAATGGCAAACCATCACCTTATTCCAGAAGAAATACTAAGCAACCCGCAATACGCAAATATGTTTGAGCGGCTTAAATTGGTTGGATTTAATGGTGATGGAGCGTCAAATTGGATTTTCCTGCCGGGTAGCAAAGGTTTGACGCAAAAAATTAATCTTGCGGGTCATTGGTCAAATCACGGAAAGTACACGGACGTGATTGAGTCGAAGGTTTCAAATTTAAGTAAAATGTTTGAGGCTGGGAAGCTATCTGATACTCAGTTGGTGTTAGGTATTGGTAAAATCCAAAACTTCGCGAGAGAAGGGCTTGAAGCCAACAGGTTTGTAGTGGATGCGATTACGGGGCGCTTGCTATGAGTGAGAATGAAGAGAATTACTATGTTATCAGCTATAACTCGACGGAGGCAGGATGTCCTGTGAGCATGGCAGGTTTTTTCAATTGCCAGAAATTCGAATGGGATCCCTATGAATCGAATCCTGAAAAGTTGGATATAAAGCATCACTATAGTCTTGAGTTGACGAGTTTGGATTTGGATTTGGATTTGGATTTTGGAAGTTTAGATTTCGATTTTTATCAGGTCGGCGCTATATATGTTTCAAAAAAATTCTTAGACGTTTGCGATAGTGTGGGTGCCAAGTACAGGGCTGTTCCCTTTGACTTGAAATCTGGAAACAAAATAAGACAGGGTGAATTTTTTATTTTTCTTCCGGGCGAAAGCTTGGCGGCGATGGATAAAGAGCGCTCCATATACGAAGTGTCAAAAGATATTGAGAGCGGCCTCATAATAAATAGTCCGCTTTACCCTGGCTCAGTGAGTATTGATAAAATAGATTTGTTTGTTGTTTCTAAATCTGTAAAAAGTGATATTTTTCGTTGCCAAGAGACGCTGGAGTTATTTTGTAGTGAGCGGTTCTTGTTGGCGGCAAGTGATTTAAAGGGGATTTCGTTTGGCAAGGTGGATAGTTTCTATAAGTATGATCCATGGGCGGAGCTTGATGAGCTCTAATTGCTATTGATGCATGGTGATTTATAAACTATCTACTAAATATTAACCCAGTTGACCAAGGCCGGTACCCAAGCCGGCATGAAAGCCATCATGCCTTGCGCGCTAAAGTTCACTGCCGGCTTCGTCGCCGGTGAAGTGGCCAGCCGCTACGTGGTCGAACCCGTGGCCCGCAAGGCGATCGGCGGCCTGGTCGGCAACCCGGTCGACCTCACCACGGGCCGCAAGCTGATCCCCGATGAAATCGACTTCAGCTTGCCGGGCCTGATGCCGATCGAGTGGTCGCGCTTCTACGCCAGCGACCTGTCGGTCGACAGCGTACTCGGCCGCGGCTGGGTGCTGCCCTGGGAGCAGAGCCTGCGCCGCCAGGGTGCATTCATCTACCTCACCGACAACCAAGGCCGCGAAGTCCCGTTCGTGACTCTGCAACCGGGCGAACGGATCTACAACCCGCATGAGCAGGTGTACCTGGTGTGCACCGAGGGCGGCCACTACATCCTGCAGACCCTAGACAACCTGTTCTTCTACTTCGGCGAAGTGCCCGACACCAACACCGAAGTGCCGCTGCAACGCATCGAGAACGCCCTCGGCCACTTCCTGCACTTCACCCGCACACCCGACGGCACGCTGACTGACATCAGCGCCACCGGCGGCACCCGCGTGCACTTGCACTACGACAACCCGCTGGGCCGCCTGACCGACATCAAGCGCGTGGTGAACAACGAAGCGGTGGAAACGCTCACCCAGTACCGCTACGACGAACACGGCCAACTGAGCGCGGTGATCAACCGCAACGGCGACACCGTGCGCAGCTTCAGCTACGCCGACGGCCTGATGGTGACCCACAGCAACGCCCTGGGCCTGGGCTGCCACTACCGTTGGCAAACCCTGGGCGACAAGCCGCGCGTGGTCGAGCACTGGACCAGCGACGGCGAGCATTACCACTTCCGCTACGACCTCGACAGCCGCACCAGCTGCGCCACCGACGTGCTCGGCCGTGAGCTGCAAGTGCAGTACAACGCCGACCACCGCGTGGTCGCCAGCCGCGACTACGGTGGCGAGCGTTACACCATCGAGCTGGACGAGCACGGCAACATGGTCGGCCTGGGCCTGCCAGACGGCAACCGGCTCGCCTTCAAGTACGATGAATACGCCCGCCTGCTGGAAGAAACCGATCCACTGGGGCGCAAGATCCAGTACGAGTACCACCACCTGACCACGCTGGTGACCAAAGTCAGCTACCCGTAAGAAATGATTTATATAATAATACTCAAAATATAAGTCTAAAATTACGCTCAGCTAACAGTTCAGAGAGTGCTAAGATGGGCGCTTCTGGGATTAGATATCGGCAAGATGTTGGGCCGAATTACGAATAGGGATGACTTTTATGATATCGAAAAATGACTTGCTTGAAGAGTGCGATAGTGTGGAGGTACTTCCTGGTAATATATATTTCTTTCAAGATAAAATGCGAGATTATACGTATAATTATTGGTTGAGGTCTTCCGGGTTCCAAGATTTGATTGTGGTTTGTCAGGACGAGCTAGTCGATCAGCTAGCGATTGATGTTATAGGCTCCGTCTCGTCAAATTTAAATTTATTTGCCCCGACGGTATTGGGACTCAAGGGCGTGACAGCAAACTTTACGCACATAATGGTGGTTCCACCCACCTATCATGGCTATTTGAAAGGCATAGAAGGTATCGATAGAAGCAGTCTTTTTTTATGCCTGCCAATTTATAGGTGTGAGTTTTCTGGTCGCGAGTCAGTGGAGGATTTTAGGGAGTTGCGTTTGCACTACATTCCGGTCCTGAACTGGCATAGAGAAAAGCACCCTAAACTGCGCGTCTATTTTGATAATCCCAGAACGGGCGGTGGAACTGACGAGGCTGGTGCCTATTTTCAGTGGTCAAGCCTGCTTAGAGAGATTGATAATATCAATGGCGTTTCAGACGGCTTTATTGAGATTACAAACTGGTCTGACCAAGTCGTAGAGGTTATTTCTCCTAGTGCAGATGTGTATGTTTTGATAAAGGATCGGCGGGACGAGCACGTGCTTTCGCTGGATGATCTGATCGTTACGGTTAAGGCTTTCGTGTTTGCCTGATTTATATTTTCTGTATCTCTTGATCTCAAATCTACAGGGGTGCCACGAACAAATTTCGCGCAGCAGCACGGCGAAATTTCTAGGCAAGCAGTGCTGAGTGCTGAAGGGCAGACGATTCATCCTGGTTTCAGATGATCCTGGAAATGGTGCTCATTCATGATGAACTCTGGTCGGTCTGATGTGACTTATAAACTGGGTACTAAAGACTAAGTTGCCAGCTTCAGTCTTTAGTTACTGGAAGGACACCCCCCGCCTGCTCGAGGGGACTGACCCGCTGGGCCGCAAGACCACCTACGAATATCGGCACCCGACCACGCTGGTGACCAAAGTCAGCTACCCGGATGGCAGCACCTGGCAGGCGCGCTACGACGACAAGGGTAACCTGCTCGCCGAAATCGATGCCCTCGGCCAGATGACCGAGTACCTGAACAGCGATGACGGCCTGCCGCACACCATCATTGATGCGACCTACAAGTCCAAGTACCTGTGGTGGAACACCTTGGCCCAGGTCGAGCGTTATCAGGACTGCTCGGGCAAGAGCACGTACTACCGCTATGACGAGCGCCAGCACCTGGTGGCGGTAACGGACGCGCTGAACCAGACCACCACGCTGGAACGCAAGCCCGATGGCGAAGTGCAGCGCATCAGCCACCCGGACGGCACCACCGAAACCTTCACCTACAACGTCTACGGCCAGGTACTCAGCCACACCGACGGCAAGGGCCAGACCACCCGCCTGATGCGCACCGCCTGCGGCCTGCCGAGCAGCCGCCAGGATGCCAAGGGCCAGCGGGTTCGCTACGAGTACGACAAGGCCATTCGCCTGACCGCGCTGGTCAACGAGAACAACGCCACGTACAGCTTTGCCTACGACGTGTCGGACCGGCTGAGCGAAGAAGTGCGGGTGGATAACCTGACCCGGCGTTTCAGCTACAACGTCGGTGGCCATCTCACGCGACTGGATGAGATTGGCTATGGCGAGAATGCCGAGCGGCCAGAGCGCCATACGCTGTTCGAGCGTGATGCCATTGGTCGCCTGATCGCCAAACTGAATAGCGACGCACAACAGCGATTCACCTATGACGACGGTGACCGGTTGCTGAGCATCGAGCGGCAACCGACCGGGATCGGCAAGCAGCTTGGGATCACGGAAGAAAAGCTTGAGTACGCCTACGATCTGCTCGGTCGGCTGACGAAGGAAATCACCCCCGCCGGAACGCTTGGCTACGAGTACGACCCACTCAGCAACCTGACCACGCTGACCCTGCCGGATGGGCGCAAGGTCAATCACCTGTATTACGGCAGCGGCCACCTGCACCAGTTGAACCTGGACGGGCTGGTGATCAGCGACATGGAGCGAGACGACCTGCACCGCGAGGTGTACCGCACCCAGGGCAAGCTCACCAGCTGCTTCGGTTATGACGCCATGGGGCGCAAGGCCTGGCAGTTTGCGTCAACCTT
Organism: Pseudomonas putida S13.1.2; assembly: GCF_000498395.2. Taxonomy (NCBI): domain Bacteria; kingdom Pseudomonadati; phylum Pseudomonadota; class Gammaproteobacteria; order Pseudomonadales; family Pseudomonadaceae; genus Pseudomonas; species Pseudomonas putida. The sequence goes on along the minus strand of NZ_CP010979.1, from coordinate 1,905,764 downwards.
GTCGGCTGACAAGCTCTCGCAAGTGCACAACACTGGCGTGAATACGTCGCTGCTGGTGGAGCATGCGTACAACCCGATCCACCGCTGTTACCAGTACGACCCGGCCGGTGAACTGGTGCGCACCCTCGACAAGCTGCGTGGTGAGATCAAGTACAAATAGAAGCCAACGGCCAGTTGCGTAGCCGTGATACTGGCTCGCTGGTAGGCAGTGCGCTATCTGCCCGCGAACGAGAGGGATGCTGAACAGGGCGAATCAGCATGACTGCGGCTGCTGCTAGATTAGATGATCCAATCGAGCACTCCAGCGCTTTAGGTGGATTGCTTGCTGGCTTAGCAATTGGTGCAGGCGCGGTACTCATAGGTATTGCCGTTATCGGGAGCGGCGGGCTTGGGGCTGTAGCGCTAGCCGCGATGGTTGGCGCGGGAGCAGCTACTGGCGCTGGAATCGGTCAACCGATTGGTACCTATCTTTCGCTTGGGTGGTGCTCTTCTTGGGGGTGGTATTGGTGGCGAAGGTGGGAAAGCTCTCGATGCGCGATATGAGTTTAAGTCTCAGGGATTTGGCTCTAACCTTGGTAACGTCAAGCTTGTAAACAACCGGTTCTCCCTCCGAAGTCTGATAAAGTTTCACCAGATCTATATGGTGAGCTAAGGAGTAAGACTCCCAGTGCTGCAATTCGAAAAGCTGTGAATCAAGATGTTACTCTTCCCATGAAAGACCCCGCGCTTCCCGGGCTTGAGGTTACGAAGCCTCTCCATGCGGATCACATTGTTCCCATGAAGAAAATTACTGAGATGTAGGGCCTTTCCCGGTTGACTTTCGAGAATCAAGTAAAGGTGCTAAACTAGAAGCCGAACTTCTAAGGATTGAGTGAAGTGGCAAATACTTCAAAAGGGGCAAAGTATTTCACCGAGTGGGAGCTGTACAAGAAGGGGGATGTTTCTGTTGGTCCGGCGTTTCGTTCTGCCATGATAGATAAGGCCGCTAAATTGGAGCCGGAATTACAGCAATATATCAATGATTTGCTTTTGGGGTATTGAGGTGACATGAGGATGAATTGGTCTGATTCTTTAAGGCTGCGTATTACAAGCGAGCTAAAGGGTTATGATGTGTATTTTTCAGTTGACGATGTTCCTCTTGAAGTCGACTTTCCCAAGCAGTGGCTTGGGTTTGGTTTTCTAGATAGTGAAAAAAAACATATTCCTGTGGAGTGGGCTGATTTTTCTGAGTTTTTGCCTTGGGTAAGCGCGTGGCTCGACAAATGTGTGTTAGGAACTGTTTTGGCAGTGAGTGATAGGCCGTATCTCATGTATGTATATGGCGAGGGTGGTGATTTGTATTTCTATATGGGGGGGCTCCGCTAGGCGTTGAAGGGTCAGATCTCGATAGTTATCCCAGCCTTCCTGCGAGCTTCAGGCAGTTCTATTCAAGATTGCATAATGGCTTTGGGTTTTATGTTGGTTGTACTATGGGGCCATCAAGGTTGGAAGATTTTGTTCCAATCAAGGATTTGTGCGATGAAGATTATCCGACGCTTCCTGATATGCTAGGAGTTTTTTCTAGCGGGGCTGGTGATTATTTGGCTTTGGGTGATGGCCCATTCAAAGGCGAGGCTTTTATCTGGTGGCATGAAAAGCCAGAAAGTCCCACAGAAGGAATCGATTTATGGAATGTGATGGACTCATGGATGTCAATTTTTTTGGAGAACTCTGACTCTAACGAGCCTTGTTAGGTATGAATTTTTGCGAGAGTATTGAATACAGGCAGTGCATGCCGTAAGCCAGCGAGCCCGGCCAAGTGGCCTTGAGCGAAACTTTCAGGCTAGGTGATGATTCGAAGACTATTTCTCGGCTAGCAGTTTCCAGTCGATTTCGTATTCGCGACCTGATCGCCATAGGGCATGAGGGCGAGACGATGAATGAGGTTGGTATGTTCTCTAAAGGTGACTTATTGCAGTCCTTTGCTTGCGTGGATGAATACGCCGGTTGCTATTTTTTTCAGCACAAGCTTCCGGAAGTAGTTTATGAATATTGTTTGAAAAGTGCAGATAGGAAAGACCTGCTGGTTATATCTGAGGGCGTAAGTGACAGGGCGTTTTCTGTGGGGGTTGTTGAGTTTTGATAATCCAAGGACTGAAACCGGCACCGATTCAGCCGAATACATAGGGAAGTCTCGATCGTCCGTGGGTAATGTTTCCGGCCATCAAGTCTGAGAGTTGTTTGTGGCATGTTGATGGGGTTAGTGTGAATGGCCGATCACCACTAACAGGAAATTGAAGCCATGCAAACCTACCAACAAGCCCCAGTACACACAGGCAATGATGCCCTGCTGCGGGCATACACGCCCTATGGTTATCACGTGGTTCGGGGCAGGCCTTTGTTGGCCTTTGCCGGCGAGGCTGTTGCGCAAGCGCCGCACTGTTATCTGCTGGGTAATGGCAAACGTGGCTGCCACACCGTGCAAATGCGCTTTCTCAGCCCCGATGCATTCAGCCCGTTTGGTCGGGGAGGCCTCAATGCATACGCCTATTGCACGGGTGATCCCATCAACCATGGCGACCGCGATGGCCATTCGCCCACACGTGCAGTCGGGCAGGCCACCGGACTCGTCTGGGGAACGGTGGGGATGCTCTCGTCGCTGAACAAGGCATCCAGAGCAATAGTCCACCGTTCGATTAAAAAGGCTCAAGGGCAGCCAATACCGAAGGAGTTTGATAACGCGAGCCGTACCAACAATGCGATGATATTTATTGGTGGGCTGGCCGGTACTGTGATCAAGGCACCCGCGGCGGCGCTCGCTCTTTCAGCGCCCTTTGAGTCTATAGGGGCTGAACTGGTGACTGGGGCCGGGATAGGGGCCGCGTCTCTTGCGGGGGTGGGTAAAATCAGGCAACTGTTGACCGATATGAGGTCGACCTATCATCAAGCCAGGTTGAATAGACTGCCCTTCGGTAGGTTGGCAATTGAGTCCATCAAGGAAGCTACGGGGTGGAATCGAATACGCGGCCAGGAGTCGGCCATCCTCGAGCCGTTGCCAGAAAAAGTATTATTAGTTCGCCTGCCTGCCGGCAGGGGATGAACAGTCTGGCAAACGGTGCCAGGTCGCCTCGATGCTTTCGGTTCCACAGTGTGAAACCAGATTCGATTGTGCTTCATCTCTCCTCGCGCTTATCTGTAAGCCAAGCACGACCTGCCTTATACGTCGTGACCTCAAGGCGAACAACAAGAACGGGAAACCACCCGCGCGAGGAGACTCTACATGTCCCGACATCAGCACATCCTGGCCTGGCTGAACGATGTGGCCAGCGACCTGCAGGCGATCCGTCACGATATCCACGCCCACCCGGAACTGGGTTTTGAAGAAAGCCGCACCTCGGCGCTGGTCGCCCGGCTGCTCGAGGCGTGGGGCTATGAAGTGCACACCGGCATCGGCAAGACCGGTGTGGTCGGTGTGCTGCGCAATGGCAGCAGCACACGCCGGCTGGGCTTGCGCGCCGACATGGACGCGCTGCCCATCCACGAAGCAACGGGCGCTGTATACAGCAGCCAGCACCAGGGCTGCATGCACGCCTGTGGCCATGACGGGCACACCACCATGCTGCTGGGTGCGGCGCGCTACCTGGCAGCAACCCGGCAGTTCGACGGCACGCTGACGCTGATCTTCCAGCCGGCCGAGGAGGGCCAGGGCGGTGCCGAGGCGATGCTGGCCGACGGCCTGCTGGAACGCTTCCCCTGCGATGCGCTGTTCGGCATGCACAACATGCCCGGGCTGCCGGCCGGGCATCTTGGTTTTCGCGAGGGGCCGATGATGGCCTCGCAAGACCTGCTTACGGTGACCCTCGACGGGGTGGGCGGCCATGGCTCGATGCCGCACCTGACCGTAGACCCGCTGGTGGCTGCGGCCAGTGTGGTGATGGCGCTGCAAACCGTGGTGGCGCGCAACATCGATGCGCAGGAGGCTGCGGTGGTCACCGTCGGCGCGTTGCAGGCCGGCGAAGCGGCCAACGTGATTCCGCAACAGGCGCTGTTACGCCTTAGCCTGCGTGCGCTGAACGCCGAGGTGCGGGCGCAGACCCTGGAGCGGGTGCGGGCAATTATCGTCAGCCAGGCCGAAAGCTTTGGTTGCCGTGCCAGCATCGAGCACCGCCCGGCCTACCCGGTACTGGTCAACCATGCCGCAGAAAACGCCTTCGCCACGCAGGTGGGGGTGGAGTTGCTCGGTGCCGAGGCGGTGGATGCCAACACCCGCAAACTGATGGGCAGCGAGGACTTTGCCTGGATGCTGCAACGCTGCCCGGGCGCCTACCTGTTCATCGGCAATGGTGTATCGCGGCCGATGGTGCATAACCCGGCCTACGACTTCAACGACGACATCCTGCTGACCGGTGCCGCCTACTGGGGCGCGCTGGCAGAGCGCTGGCTCGCGCCCGCCTGAACTGCCTTTTTGACGACTGCCGCTGGAACCCGGGCGCGACCGCGCCTGGGCGATCACCCAATCATTGTGTGGAGTGTTCCCTATGCAGACTTCGAGCACCGGCGTGTCGCGTACCCGGCAAGTGGTCGCCGCCGTTATCGGCAACGCCCTGGAGTGGTACGACTTTATTGTTTACGGCTTTCTGGCCAGCATCATTGCCCGGCAGTTTTTTCCGTCGGATGACGAGTACGCCTCTCTGCTGATGGCCCTGGCCACTTTTGGGGTCGGCTTTTTCATGCGACCGGTGGGTGGCGTGTTGCTGGGCATGTATTCCGATCGCAAGGGCCGCAAGGCGGCCATGCAGATGATCATCCGCCTGATGACCGTGTCGATCGCCATGATCGCCTTTGCCCCCGACTACCTGGCCATCGGCATGGCCGCGCCGCTGCTGATCGTGGTGGCGCGCATGCTGCAGGGCTTTGCCACCGGTGGCGAGTACGCCAGCGCCACGGCGTTTCTGGTAGAAAGCGCGCCGGCCCACCGCAAGGGCCTGTATGGCTCGTGGCAATTGGTAGGGCAGTGCCTGGCGGTGTTTTCCGGGGCGGCGATGGTGGCACTGGTTACCCACCTGTGCTCGCCTGAGGCACTGGACAGTTGGGGTTGGCGCATCCCGTTTGTGCTCGGGCTGCTGATCGGCCCGGTGGGGCTGTGGATACGCAAGCATATGGAAGAGCCCGAGGAGTTCGTCGAGGCGCGCCGCCAGGCCAAGGGCCAGTCGCCTAGCCTGTGGCAAGTACTGCGTGAGCATCGGCGCAGCCTGCTGGTGTCGATGGGGCTGGCCTGTGGCGCCACGGTGTCGTTCTACGTGGTACTGGTGAACATGCCGACCTTCGCCCACAAGAACCTCGGGCTGCCGCTGGACCAGGTGCTGCTGGTGCAGATGCTGGCCGTGGGGCTGATGACCGTGGTCATTCCTCTGGCCGGGGCGTTGTCTGACCGGGTGGGGCGGCGCCCGGTGCTGATGGCTTTCACCCTGGCCTTTTTCGTGATGGTCTACCCACTGTATGTGTGGGTGGCCGCTGCGCCTTCGCTGGAGCGCCTGCTGGTGATGCAACTACTGCTGTGCACGGCCATCGGCGGCTTCTTTGGCCCGGCCCCGACCGCCCTGGCCGAGCAGTTCCCAGTCGAGGTGCGCTCCACCGGTGTCTCGGTGGCCTATAACGTAGCGGTGATGGTGTTCGGCGGCTTTTCCCCATTGATCGTCACCTGGCTTACCAAGGTGCTCGCTACCCCGGTGGCACCGTCGTTCTACGTGCTGTTCGCCTGCCTGCTGACGCTGCTGGGTACCTATTGCCTGAAAGAAGCACCCCGGGCGGGTAAGCCTGCCGCATTCAACCTTGGAGTAAAACCGTGAAGCCGTTAGCCATCGACCCTATCGTTGCCCTCGATGCCCAAGCTTTGTCCCAGGCCATCCATGCCCGCCAGGTATCGTGCCGGGAGGTGATGCAGGCCTACCTGGCGCATATCGAGCGCTGCAACCCGCAGGTCAACGCACTGGTGTCGCTGCGCCCGGCCGAGGCGGTGCTGGCCGAGGCCGATGAGCGTGACCGTGAGCTGACGCGAGGCCATTCCCGCGGCTGGATGCACGGCATGCCACAGGCGATCAAGGACCTGGCTGCCACTGCCGGGCTGCGCACCACCCTGGGCTCGCCGTTGTTCGCTGAACAGGTACCCGAGCATGACGCAATCAGCGTGGCGCGGGTGCGCGCGAGCGGGGCGCTGATCGTTGGCAAAAGCAACGTGCCGGAGTTCGGCCTCGGCTCGCAAACCTATAACACCCTGTTCGGTACCACCACCAATGCCTACAACCCGCAGCGGGTGGCCGGCGGCAGCAGTGGCGGGGCGGCAGCGGCGCTGGCCATGCGCCTGCTGCCGGTGGCTGACGGCAGCGACATGATGGGCTCGCTGCGCAACCCGGCGGCGTTCAACAATGTGTTCGGCCTGCGCCCGTCGCAGGGCCGTGTGCCTCATGGTCCGGCACCCGAACTGTTCGTGCAGCAGCTGGCTACCGAAGGGCCGATGGGGCGCAGCGTGGTGGATGTGGCGCGGCTGTTGTCGACCCAGGCAGGCGTAGATGCACGGGTGCCGCTGTCGCTGAGCGAGGGCCGCCGCGATTTCGCCGCAGTGCTGCAGCGCGATTTTCGGGGTGTGCGGGTTGGCTGGCTGGGTGACTACAACGGCTACCTGCCGATGGATGACGGGGTGTTGGGCCTGTGTGAAGCAGCGTTGGCCGATTTCGCCGAACTGGGCTGCCGGGTCGAGGCTTGCCAACCGGCATACGACCCGGCGCGTTTGTGGCAATGTTGGCTCACCCACCGCCACTTCCTGGTGCACGGCAACCTTGGCGCGGCCTATGCCGACCCAGCCAGGCGCGCCTTGCTCAAGCCCGAAGCACAGTGGGAGGTAGAGGGCGCCTTGCAGCTGAGCGCGGCCTCGCTGTACCAAGCCTCGCTGGACCGTAGCGACTGGTACCGCGCCTTGGCCAACCTGTTCGACCGTTACGACTACCTGCTGTTGCCGTCCGCCCAGGTGTTCCCTTTCGATGCAAAACTGGCGTGGCCGACGGCCGTTGGGGGCCGGGCGATGGACACCTACCATCGCTGGATGGAGGTGGTGATCGGGCCGACCCTGGCCGGCTTGCCGAGCATCAGCGTGCCGGTCGGCTTCAACAGCGACGGTTTGCCCATGGGCCTGCAAATCATAGGCCCGGCCCAGGCCGATCATGCGGTGTTGCAACTGGCATACGCCCATGAACAGCTGACCCGGTGGGTTGAGCGGCGCCCGCCACCGTGCCTGCAGGCCTGATGAAAGCACTGGGCAGGCGCGGTTCTTGCTGGCTATGCTGACCATCCAGCTACAGGGAGGTCATACCCATGGGCATTACGGCAGACAGTGGCGGCGTGCGTTCGGTGGAGCGCGCACTGGCCATTGTCGACCTGCTGGGCGAGCACCAGGCGCTGGGCCTGGAAGAACTGCATTACCTTACCGGCCTGCCCAAGGCCACGGCCTCGCGCATGCTGGCCACCTTGCAGGAGCAGGGCTGGGTCTACCGTGGCCTCAGCGACCGGCGTTATCGCCTGTGCGCGCGGCGGCTGTTCGGTGACCGGCAGATGCGCTTCAAGCGGCGCCTGGTGGAAAGTGCTGCACCAATGCTGCTGGACCTGAGCGAGCGCACCGGGCTGGTGGTGGACCTGTCGTGTTTCGACGGCGAGCGGCTGGAGGTGATGGAAAGCGCCATCCCTCAGGTATTGCGCAAGCGGTACCCGCATACCTGCCAGATCGTCGGGCACCATGCCAGCCTGTTTCACTCGGCGATGGGGCGGGCCTGCCTGGGTGAACTGGCGGTCGATGAAGTGCAGCGCCTGGCGGCCCATGAGCGGCTGCGCGATGACACGGTGCTGCGCAACATCGAAGAAGACGCGCACAAGGGCTTTGGCCAGCGGACCGAAGGGTACTGGGAGTACCCGGTGCGCTTGCCATTCCTGATCCGCGCCATTGCGTTGCCGGTGCATGCCGAAGGGCGCCTGGCCGGGAGCATTGCCTTGCACTGGCCGCTGGATCAGGCGCCGGTGGAGCGGGTAATGAATCTGCACCTGAGCAGCCTGACGACCACAGTGGGCGAGGTGCAGCGGGCCTTGGCAATCTAGTGCTGACCTGTGCCGGCCTCCCACAGAATGAATGCAGACTCCAGGCTTTGCGCTGACCCTGTGGGAGCGGGTTTACCCGCGAAAGGGCCGGTGCAGGTGACCACAAAAGCCTGACGGTATTACTGGCCCTCGCGAAACCCGCTAGGGCTCACCCCCGCATGCTTGCGAAAGAACCGGCTGAAATACCCCACATCGGCAAACCCCAGCTCATGGGCGATCTCTTTCACACTCAGGCTCGAATGCCCCAGCATGCGCTTGGCCTCCAGTACCAACCGGGCGTTAATCACGTTCATGGGCGTCATGCCCAGGTGCTCCTGACACAACCGCCCCAGCGTAGCCAGTGTCATGCCGAGCTCGGCGGCGTAGTCCGCCAGTGGCCAGTGCGCGCGGTAATGCATGTCCACCAATTCACGCAATGCGGTCAGCTGCTGGCTGCGCCTTGACACTGGGCGCTGCTCACCGTGGGGCATGTGCGGTTCATGGCGCAGCACCTGGATCAGCAACGTCAGCAACAGCGCCATGCTGCTGGCCACATGCTCACGGGCGCGGTTGTGGTACTCCTCGCGCAAGGCCATGCACAGCGGCAGCAACGGGTCTTCGTCGGCTGCCCACGACGGCAGGGCGATCACCTGGGGTTTGCGCACCTGCACCAGCAGGTGGGGTGCCAGCACCTGGGCAATGCTTTCCAGCGGGTGCTGGGCGGCGGTGATCACCAGGCCCTCGACCTGGCCAGCCCAATGGAAACCATGCACCACTTGTGCCGGTACATAGACCACGCAGGGTGCCTGCACCTGGAGCCGGTCACTGTCGAACAGCACTTCACCGCCGCCGCTTTGCAGGTACAGCAGCTGCAGCAAGCCTTCATGACGGTGCGCGGCAATTTCCCAGTTGTGTGCGCCAGAGCGCTGGGAGATCTGCTCCACATGCAGGGCTTCGTGCCACACCGGTTGCGCGGTTTCACCGTACAGGGCGTAGTTGGGGATCTTGTTCATGATGTTGTAATTGTTCTGTTCGGTACCTGGCTACTGTGCCACAGCTGCCTGCAGGCTTCAGGCGGCAGGGCGAAAATTGTCGGGAATGTGGGGCTGGTTGCAGGTTTTGTCCATTCTGCCGGTGTGCCTGCCGGCCCTAGGCTGTGACCCAGATGAAGCGACACTCTGGAGAGCAGCATGCACAACAACAAGATCCCCTCTCAATGGCTGGGCCTGGACTCGGCCGTCTGCGTGGTCACCGGTGCCGCCGGTGGGATTGGCGCGGCGCTGGCCGGCGCCCTGGTCGGGCAGCACGCCCATGTGGTCCTGCTGGACCGTGACCTGGACAAATGCCGTGAACTGGCTGCCACCTTGGGTGAACACAGCGTCGGTGAGGTCAGCGCCCTGGGCTGCGACATCGCCGACCCGGCCAGCGTGGAGCAGGCCGCTGCCCAGGTTCAGGCGCTGCATGGGCGCTGCGATGTATTGGTCAACAATGCCAGCGTGCTGCGCCCCGGTGCGCTGGACGGGCTGAGCCTGGAGCACTGGAACCAGGTGCTGGCGGTCAACCTCACGGGCTACCTGTTGTGTGCCCAGGCCTTCGGCCGTTCGATGTTGGCCCGGGGCCAGGGCCGTATCGTGCACGTGGCCTCGATCGCCGCCCATTACCCGCAACCCAACAGCGGTGCCTACAGTGCGGCCAAGGCCGGGGTCAGCATGCTGTCGCGCCAGATTGCCGTGGAATGGGGGCCGCGTGGTGTGCGCAGCAATGCCGTCTGCCCGGGGTTGATCCGCACACCCTTGTCCGCAGCGTTTTATGCCGACCCGCAGATCGAACGCCAGCGCAGCGCCATGACCGCCAACCAGCGCATTGGTGAACCACAGGATATCGCCGAAGCCGTGCTGTTCCTGGCCAGCCAGCGCGCCGACTATATCAACGGCGCAGAGCTGACCGTGGATGGCGGGCTCGAAAGCATGCCCATGGCGCTGATCCCGCGCCCAGGCTTTGAGGGGGCACGCGCATGACCACACGTAGCTGCGATGTGCTGGTTATCGGTGCGGGTGCGGGTGGCCTGGCGACCGCGATTACTGCAAAGAAGCATGGCCTTGACGTGATCGTCATCGAAAAGGACGACTGCTTTGGCGGTACCACGGCGTTTTCCGGCGGTGTGTTGTGGGTGCCCGGCAACAGGCACGGCGTCAACGACAGCCCTGAGGCGGCCATGACTTACCTGCGCAACGAAACCGGTGCGTGCTTTGAGGCGGCCGGGGTTGAGGCTTTCTTGCGTTACGGGCCGCAGATGGTGGACTTTTTCGAGCAGGAAACCGCCGTGAAGTTCGTCCCCACGCTGTACCCCGACTATCACCCTCAAGTCGAGGGTGGCGTCGATGTGGGCCGCTCGATACTGGCCGCACCTTACGACATCCGCGGCCTGGGGCCGGACATGGCACGCCTGCGCCCGCCGCTGAAAACCATCACCTTCATCGGCATGATGTTCAACTCGTCGAATGCCGACCTCAAGCACTTCTTCAACGTTACCCGCTCGTTGACTTCGTTCGTGTATGTGGCCAGGCGCATGCTCACCCACCTGAAGGAGCTGGCCCTGTATCGCCGCGGTACCCAGGTTACCAGCGGCAATGCCTTGGCGGCGCGGCTGGTGCGCTCGGCATTGGACCTGGGCATCCCGATCCTCACCGGCACCCCGGCGCGGCAGCTGCTGCGCGACGGTGGGCGGGTGGTGGGCGCACTGGCCGGGCAAGGCGACAGCGAACTGCGCATCCAGGCACGGCGCGGGGTGGTGCTGGCCTGTGGTGGGTTCTCCCATGACCTGCAACGGTTGCGCCAGGCCTACCCGCATGTGCGCCGTGGTGGTGAGCATTTTTCACCGGTGCCAGCGGGTAATACCGGCGATGGCGCTCGCATGGCCGAGGCGTTGGGGGCAAAGGTTGATATCCGCCTGCAAGCGCCGGCGGCCTGGATGCCCGTGTCGAAGGTGCCGGTAGGTGCCGGGCGATACATCGCCTTTCCGCATCTGCTGGACCGCTACAAGCCAGGTGTGATCGGGGTGCTGCGCTCTGGTCGGCGTTTCACCAACGAGTCCAACTCCTACCACGACGTGGGCGCAGCGCTGATCGAGGCTTGCGCCGGGCAGGCGGAAACCGCCATGTGGCTGGTGTGCGACCGTCGCACCCTGGCCAAGTACGGCCTGGGCTTTGCCAAGCCTGCACCGATGCCGCTGGGGCCATTGCTGCGTAACGGCTACCTGCTCAAGGGCAAGACCCTCGCCGAGCTGGCCGGCAAGGCTGGTATGGATGCACAAGGGCTGGAGCGGACCGTGCGCGAGTACAACCTTGGCGCAGCACAGGGCGAGGACCGCCAGTATGGCCGCGGCAGCACCAGCTTCAACCGCTACCTGGCCGACCCGCAGCAACAGCCCAACCCCTGCGTGGCGCCAGTGGGCGAGGGGCCGTACTTTGCCGTGAAGGTCATCATGGGTGATCTGGGCACCTTCGACGGGCTGCGCACCAGCGTGGTCGGTGAAGTGCTGGCAGCTGATGGGCAGGCCATCGAAGGGCTGTATGCGGTGGGCAACGACCGCGCCAGCATCATGGGCGGCAACTACCCCGGTGCCGGCATTACCCTGGGGCCGATCATGACCTTTGGCTACATCACCGGGCGCCACCTGGCAGGTGTCGAGCAGGGGCTGGCGGCGGCGGGCAATGCGCGGGAGGTGGCGTGATGGACAAGGCTGTGGTCGATCACCGCATCTATACCATTCGCCCGCGCTGCATGGCGGCCTTTCTCGAAGCCTTCGACCAGTTGGCGATGCCAATCCTGCTGCGCCACCTCGGCGCACCGCTGGCGTTCTACACCAGTAGCATCGGGCCGCTGAACCAGGTGGTGCACCTGTGGGGCTATGACAGCCTCGAGGACTTTGAAAAGCGCAGCGCGGCGCGGGATGCCGACCCGGACTTTGCCGCGTATCTGCATGCCACCCGTGACCTGGTGGTGGCGCAGGAAACACGGATCATCAGGCCTGTGTATCTGCGCAGCCTCGACAGGCAGTGATGTTGCCTGTGCTGGCCCAATCGCCGGCAAGCCGGCTCCCACAGGTGGAGTGCTGTTCTCAGTAGCCATGATTCCCCTGTGGGAGCTGGCTTGCCGGCGATTGGGCCGCAACGCGGCCCCGAAACACCGTCATAAAAACAACAACAGGTGATACCCATGAACAACACACTCGACGTGCGCCAACTGATCGACCAGCAACCCATCGGCCGCTACCAGAAATGGGTAGTGTTCCTCGGCTTCCTGATCATCGCCCTGGACGGCCTGGACGTGGCCATCATCGGCTTCATTGCCCCGCAGCTGAAAAGCGACTGGGGCCTGGATGCGCAAAGCCTGGGCCCGGTATTGAGCGCTGCGCTGATAGGCCTGGCCCTTGGCGCGCTGATTGCCGGCCCCCTGGCTGACCGCTACGGGCGCAAGGCAGTATTGCTGTGCAGCGTGCTGCTGTTCGGCATCTGGACCCTGGCCTCGGCCTTTTCCCCAAACCTGGAAACCCTGGTCGCGCTGCGGTTTCTTACCGGCCTGGGCCTGGGTGCTGCCATGCCCAATGCCAGCACCCTGGTCAGCGAATACGCCCCGGCGCGCAGCCGCTCGCTGCTGATCACCCTGGCGTTCTGCGGGTTCTCCCTGGGGGCAGCGATGGGTGGTTTCGTCAGCGCCTGGATGATACCCAACCTGGGTTGGCGCAGTGTGCTGGTGCTGGGCGGGGTGTTGCCGCTGCTGGTCCTGCCGCTGCTGTACTGGCGCCTGCCAGAGTCGGTCACCTTCCTGGTCAGCAAGGGCGCAGATCGCCAGCGCATTCTGGCGATTGTCCGCCGCCTGGCCCCTGAACATGTCAATGCTGACAGTACCTTCGTCATGCCCGCCAAACCCCAGGGTACTGGCGGTGCGATTGGTACTATCCTCTCGCCGCGCTATCGCTTTGGTACCTGCATGCTCTGGGCCGGCTACGTGCTGGCGCTGTTCCTGGTCTATCTGTTCAGCGGCTGGCTGCCGACACTGGTGAAGGAGGGCGGGGGTTTTTCGGTGTCTGAAGCCGCCATTGTCACGGCCTGTTTCCAGATTGGCGGCCCGGTAGGGGCGATTTCGGTAGGCTGGGCCATGGACCGTTGTCAGCCGCAGCGTGTACTGGTGCTGACTTTTCTGTTCAGCGGCGCGGCCATCTTCACCATTGGCCAAGTGGTGGGTGATTTCGCCTGGTTGTGCGCTATTGCCTGGGCTGTGGGCTTTGGCTTGAATGGTGCGAGCGTTGGCATGAATGCATTGGCGGCGGCTTTCTACCCGACCCACGCGCGGGCGACCGGGGCCAGCTGGATGAGTGGCATCGGGCGCATTGGCGCGGTGCTCAGTGCGTTTGCGGGGGCTCAGATGCTGGCGTTAGGCTGGAGTTTTGGCCAAGTGTTCGCTTCGCTGCTGCTGCCTGCCGGGCTGGCGGCATTGGCGGTAGGGTTGCAGGGGCGCAATGCTGCGTTACGGGTTAGCGCTCAAGGCTGTACATCCGGCACTCCGCCAGCAGCGCCAGCAGGTTCGGCTCCCGCTCCCTAGCCTTCAGAAACACCACGCCAATATGTTGCTGCAAGCGGTATTGCGGCTTCAAGGCAATCAGCCTGACGCGGTTTTCGTACACCGCCGCAATGCGTCCGGGCAGCAAGGCAAAGCCCACACCCGAGCTGACCATGCTCAGCAGCGTGAAGATATCGTTCACCTGCATGGCTACCTTGGGCTCGAAGCCGGCCTGCTGGAATACCCGCGCGCCATCGCGGTGGGTGGCGAAGCCCTGGGTCAGGGTGATGAAGGTGGAGTCGGCGAGGTCGGCCAGGTCCACCTCGGGCTGTTCGGCGAAGGGCGAGTCGGTGGGGACAGCAAGGAAGATGTCGTCGGAGAACAGCGGCAGCTGCTCGCAGGCCGGGTCGCTGACGCTTTCGTCGAGTGACACCAGGATGGCTTCCAGTTCGTGGTTTTTCAGGCGCTGCAGCAAGTCGACGTTGGAGCCCAGGGTAAGGTCGATGTTCAGCTCGCTGCGGCGCAGCTTCAGGCCCATGACCAGTTTGGGCACGGTCTTCACCGTCAATGAGTAGAGCGCACCCAGGCGGAAGCGCTCAGCGTAGAAGCCCGCGGCCTCTCGGGTCTGGCGCACCATCTGCTCGGCGTCCTGGATCAGCTGCCGGGCTTTCTTTTCCAATACGTAGGCACTTTCCAGCGGGATCAGCTGGCGGCCTTCGTGCTTGAACAACGGGCAGCGCAGGGCGCTTTCCAGCGAGTGGATGGCGCGGTGCACGCTGACGGCACTGGTAGACAACTCGACCGCCGCGCGGCCGAGGTTGCCGGTGCGCATGAAGGCAAGAAAGGTTTCCAGCTTTTTGAGGGTCAGTTCTTCGTCGATGAGCATGGGCTGGCCTGGGTGCGAACAATAGCAGGGGCATGCAGGTTGGATTGAAGTGTTGGGGCCGCTGCGCATCCCGTCGCCGGCAAGCCAGCTCCCACAGGAAAAGCACGGTCGGGGTGGGAGCCGGCTTGCCGGCGATGGGGCGCGAAGCGGCCCCGAATGGTCATTGCATGGACTCGATCAACGCCCACAACGCCGGGTCATTGAAATCATTCACTACCAGCTTGGCACCCGCCTCCAGCAACCGCTCCGGCGTCTGTGTCGTGGCCACGCCCACGGTAAATATCCCCGCACCACTGGCGGCCGCCACCCCCGGCAGTGAATCCTCGAAGGCCAGCGCCTGCCCGGCCTCGGCGCCCAGCCGCCGCAGGCCGGTGAGGTAGGGCAGCGGGTCTGGCTTGGGCCGCGCCAGTTCCTCGGCCACCAGCACATGCTCGAACTGCTGGCCAAGGCCCATGGCGTTCAGCATGTGTTCGGCGTTCAGCCGCGGTGCGTTGGTTACCACGCACATGCCGATGTCGTGGGCCTTGGCATGCTCCAGCAGGCGCAACAGGCCTGGCATCGGGTCAAGAGACGGTGACAGGTCGCGAAACAGCGCCTCCTTGCGGTCGGCCAGCGCCCGGCACTGTTCGACGCTCGCACCGCTGAACAGCTCGGCGAACAGCTCGCCGTTGGCGCGGCCGCTGACCTGGGCATCGAACTGGGCCTGGCTCAGCTCACGGCCGCCCTGTTCACGCAGCAGTTGCCGGAAGGCCTGCAGGTGCAGGGTGTCGGTGTCGGTGAGGGTTCCGTCGAGGTCGAATAGCAGGGCGGTCAGCATGGGGTATCCAGATCAAGAAAACACAAGCCAGGGGATGATAACCAAAGCTGACGACGAAGGGGGCTGTTCAGCGTGCTCCGAAAAGAGTACAAATGTGCTCCATGGACAATCTTACCCCCAAACGCCGCGCCATTTTCGAATTCATCCGCGAGCGCATTGCCGATCTAGGACAGCCACCGAGCCTGGCCGATATCGCCACGCGCTTCGGTTTTGCTTCGCGCAGCGTTGCGCGCAAGCACATCACCGCCTTGTGCCAGGCCGGTTATATCGATGTCACGCCGAACCAGGCGCGGGGCATTCGCCTGGCCGAACCGCTGCGTCGGCCAGAAATCCTCGAAGTGCCGGTGCTTGGCCAGGTGGCGGCTGGCGCCCCCATCGGCCCGGACCTCGATATCCACGAACAGCTGCTGATCGACCCCAGCCTGTTCCGCCGCACCCCTGACTACCTGCTTAAAGTGCGTGGCGATTCGATGGTCGACGACGGCATCTTCGACGGTGACCTGGTCGGCATCCTGCAACAGGCCGACGCCCGCGATGGCCAGATCGTGGTGGCGCGCCTGGACGGCGAAGTGACCATCAAGCGCCTGCAACGCCTGGACAGCGGTTACCGGCTGTTGCCACGCAACCCAGCCTATGCACCCATCGATGTCACGCCCGACCAGGCGTTTTTCATCGAAGGCGTGTTCTGCGGCTTGCTGAGGCGTGACTGATGGGCGCGGTGGTCGACCTCGACAGGCTGCTGGACCAGCGCCGTGTATGGCGCGGCCGGCAGGCCCAGGCCCGGCCACTCGGTTTACAGCCGACCGGCCATGCTGCCCTTGACGAGCGCCTGCCTGAAGGCGGCTGGCCGGCGGCGGCACTTAGCGAGTTGCTGCTGGCCAGCCCCGGTTGCGGCGAATTGCAACTGCTGTGGCCCACATTGGCCCGGCTGAGTGCAGAAGGCAGCCGGGTGGTGCTGGTGGCGCCGCCCTTCATTCCTTATGCGCCGGCCTGGCAGGCAGCGGGCGTCGACTTGCGCTGGCTGGTGCAGGTGGACGCCGCCCCTGCCGATGCCCTGTGGGCCGCCGAGCAGTGCCTGCGCTCGGGCAGTTGCGCGGCGGTGCTGTGCTGGCCTGAACGTGCCGATGATCGGGCCTTGCGGCGTTTGCAGGTGGCCGCGGAAACCGGCCAGGCGCTGGCATTCGCTTGCCGGCCGCATCAGGCAGCTCACAACCCATCGCCAGCAGCGCTGCGCATTGCCGTCGACACCCGTCCCGCGCAGTGGCGTGTGCTGAAAAGCCGGGGCGGCATGCCGCCGGCGCTGCCCATCGCCTGCCCGGGGCGGGGCTGATGCACCATGCTCTGGGCCTGCATTCTGCTCCCGCAGCTGGCGCTGGACACGGTCCTGCGTGAGCGTGACGACCCCGACACTCCCTTGGTGCTGCTTGGCGGGCCTACCCAGCGACGGGTATTGCAAGCGGTCAGCCCGGCAGCGGCCGCACTCGGGTTGCGGGCAGGGCAGACTCTTACAGCGGCACGTGCCTTGGCGGAGGGTTTCACCTGCGTCGAAGCCGATCCCAGGCGTATCGAGCAGGTGCAGCAATTGCTGGCGGCCTGGGCCTATCGCTTCAGTGCCCAGGTCAGCCTGCATTACCCGCGGGCGTTGCTCCTGGAAGTAGGCTCCAGCCTGCAACTGTTCGGCCCTTGGCCCTTGTTCGAGGCACGTCTGCGTCAGGAGCTGGCAGATTTGGGCCTGCGCCAACGCATCGTTTTGGCCAGCAACCCGGTAGCGGCGCGCATGCTTGCCAATGGTCATGATGGCTTGGCCGTGGGCGATGCCGACGCCACCCGTGCGGCACTGCTAGGCATGCCCATCGGCCGTATCGGCCTGCCGGCAGACGCCGCCGAAGCGTTCGCCCGCATGGGCCTGCGTCAACTGGGCCAGGTACTGTCCTTGCCGCGCGATACATTGGCCAGGCGCTTTCCAGCCCAGGTGCAGTTGCACCTCGACCAGTTGCTTGGCCTGCGTAAACCGGGGCTGGACTTCTACCAGCCACCGGACCGCTTCGAAACCCGACTGGAGCTCAACTTCGACGTCGAGTCGCACCAGGCGCTGTTGTTCCCGCTGCGGCGCATGCTCAACGACCTTGCCGCATTCCTTGGCGGGCGCGACTGTGGCGTGCAGCGCTTTTGCCTGCACCTGGAACATGCCGAAGGGCCGGACACCCTGCTCAAGGTGGGCCTGCTGGCGGCCGAACGCGATGCCGCCATGCTGTTCGAACTGGCCCGTGGGCGCCTGGAGCCGCTGCGCATCCCCGCACCCGTGCGCAACCTGCGGCTGGTTGCCGAGGACCTGCCACCCTTTGTCCCGCAACACCAGGCGTTATTCGACCCACGTGCGCAGCAGGCACAACCCTGGGAACAGTTGCGCGAGCGGCTGCGCGCGCGCCTGGGGGATGAGGCCGTCAAGGGCCTGAGCGCGGCAGCCGATCATCGCCCCGAATGCGCATGGCAACTGGCAGAGCAAGGCGCCCAAGGCAGCATGCCGGTTGCCCCGGGCACTCGCCCGGGCTGGCTGCTGCCAGCCCCGATGGCGCTGGACGCCACCCGCTATCAGGTACAGGGCCAGGCCGAACGCATCGAGTCGGGCTGGTGGGATGGCGGCGACGTGCGCCGCGACTACTACCGCATCGAAACCCCTGATGGCCTGCGCGGCTGGGCCTACCGCGACCTGGGCCAGGCCGGCCCGCTGTGGCTGCAGGGCTGGTTCGCATGAACACGCCGGGTTATGCCGAGCTGCATTGCCTGTCCAACTTCAGCTTCCAGCGCGGGGCGTCGAGCGCTGACGAGCTGTTCCGGCGCGCGCATGAGCAGGGCTACCAGGCCCTGGCGATCACTGACGAATGCACCCTGGCTGGCATTGTTCGGGCCTGGCAGGCTGCCAAAGAGCACCAACTGCGGCTGATCGTGGGCAGCGAGGTGCTTCTGCAGGGCGGCCCCAAGCTGGTGCTGCTGGTAGAGAACCTTGCCGGTTACCAGAGTTTGTGCGCGCTGATCACGCGGGCCCGCCGGCGGGCGCACAAGGGCGAGTACCAGCTGTTTCGCGACGACCTGCAACAACACCATCAAGGCCTGCTGGCGCTATGGGTGGCCGATGACTGCGCCGACACTGCCACGGGTGAGTGGTTACGCAGTGTGTTCGGCGAACGCCTGTGGCTGGCCGTGCACCTGCACCGGGGCAGTGACGATGCCCTGCGCCTGCAAGGCTTGCGAGGCCTGGCGGCTGAAGTGGGTATCCGCGCCGTGGCTTGTGGCGATGTGCACATGCATGTGCGCGGTCGCCGTGCCTTGCAGGACTGCATGACCGCCATCCGCCAGCACTGCCAGGTCGCCGAGGCCGGGCGCTTTCTGTTTGCCAATGGCGAGCGGCACCTGCGCAGCCAGGCACAGTTGGGCGAACTCTATCCTGCCGACCTGCTGGCCGAGACCCTGGCCATTGCCGAGCGCTGCCAATTTGACCTGAGCGAGTTGAAATACCAGTACCCGCGCGAACTGGTGCCCCAGGGCCATACCCCGGCAAGCTGGTTGCGTGAACTGTGCGAGCAAGGCTTGCCGCTACGCTGGCCAGGCGGGCCGAGTGACAAGGTGCGTGAGGTGCTGGCCACGGAGTTGGCGCTGATCGAAGAACTGGGTTACGAAAGTTACTTCCTGACCGTGCACGACATCGTCGCCTTCGCCCGCCGTGAGCGCATTCTGTGCCAAGGCCGCGGTTCGGCGGCCAACTCGGTGGTGTGTTTCGTGCTGGGCATTACCGAGCTCGACCCCATGCAGCATCGCCTGCTGTTCGAGCGCTTCCTGTCGCGTGAACGCAACGAGCCGCCTGATATTGACGTGGACTTCGAGCACGACCGGCGCGAAGAAGTGATCCAGTATGTGTTTCGCCGCTATGGCCGACACCGTGCGGCGCTGACGGCGGTGGTCAACACCTACCACGCCGCGGGTGCGGTGCGCGATGTGGCGCGGGTATTGGGTTTGCCGGTGGACCAGGTGGATGCCCTGGCCAAGTGCTGTGGTCGCTGGAGCGACCGCATTCCCGATGACCAGCGCCTGGCCGAGGCCGGCTTTGAGGCCGGCAGCCCTTCACTGCGGCGGGTGCTGGTGCTGGCTGGCGAGCTGATCGGCTTCCCCCGGCACCTGTCGCAGCACCCGGGCGGCTTTGTCATCTCCCAGCAGCCACTCGACCAGCTGGTGCCGGTGGAAAATGCCGCGATGGCGGAGCGCACTGTGATCCAGTGGGACAAGGACGACCTGGACATGGTCGGCCTGCTCAAGGTCGACGTGCTGGCGCTGGGCATGCTCAGTGCCTTGCGCCGCTGCTTCGACCTGCTGCAACGCCATCGCGGCCAACAACTGACCCTGGCCACCATCCCCGGCGAAGACCCGGCCACCTACGCGATGATCAGCCGCGCCGAGACCATGGGAGTGTTCCAGATCGAGTCGCGGGCGCAGATGGCCATGCTGCCCCGGCTGCGGCCCAACACGTTCTATGACCTGGTCATCGAGGTGGCGATTGTCCGCCCCGGGCCGATCCAGGGTGACATGGTGCACCCGTACCTGCGCCGGCGCCTGAAGCAGGAGCCCGTCACCTACCCATCGCCGCAGCTCAAGGAAGTCTTCGAGCGTACCTTGGGCGTGCCGCTGTTCCAGGAGCAGGTGATGGAGCTGGCCATGGTTGCTGCCGATTACACGCCGGGCGAGGCCGACCAGCTACGTCGCAACATGGCGGCCTGGAAGCGCCACGGTGGCCTGGAACCGCACCGTGAGCGGCTGGTGCAAGGCATGCTGCGCAATGGTTACGACCTGGCGTTTGCCGAGCGCATCTTCGAGCAGATCAAGGGTTTTGGCAGCTATGGCTTCCCGGAATCGCACGCGGCCAGCTTTGCCTTGCTGTGTTATGCCAGCAGCTGGCTGAAGTGCCATGAGCCGGCGATTTTCACTTGCGCGCTGGTCAACAGCTGGCCCATGGGCTTCTACAGCCCTGACCAGTTGCTGCAAGACGCCCGGCGCCAGGGTATCGAGGTGCGCCCGGTTGATGTCTGCCACAGCGAGTGGGACTGCACCCTCGAGCCTGATGCTGAAGGCACATTGGCTATTCGCATGGGCTTGCGCCTGGTGCGCGGTTTGGCCGAGGCCGATGCCAGGCGCCTGGAGCAGGCGAGGGCGCAACGGCCATGGCGCGATGTCGAAGACCTGTGCCTGCGTGCCGGGCTCGACGCACGGGCCCGAGCCCGGCTGGCCGATGGCGGGGCGCTGCGAGCCTTGGCCAGCGATCGTCACCAGGCACGCTGGCAGGTGGCGGCGGTGCAGCCGCAGCTGCCGCTGTTCGCTGATGTGCAAGCGGTGCCTGAAACGCCAGTGGACTTGCCTGTGCCCACCGTAGGTGAAGACCTGATGGCCGATTACCAGGCCCTGGGTACCACCCTGGGGCCGCATCCGCTGGCCCTGTTGCGCGCCCGCCTGAGGGCGCTGGGGTGTCGCAGTTCGAGTGAGCTGCAAGGTGTCGAGCATGGCGACACCATTGCCGTGGCCGGCCTGGTAGTAGGCCGCCAACGACCCCAGACCGCCAGCGGAGTGACCTTTGTTACCCTGGAAGACGAGCACGGGATGGTCAACGTGGTGGTGTGGCGGGACATTGCCGAACGGCAGCGGCGGGCGTTGGTGGGGTCGCAGCTGCTCAAGGTCAGTGGGCGGCTGGAGCAGGAGAACGGCGTGCGGCACCTGATTGCCCGGCGGCTGGAGGATGTGACCCCGTTGCTGCAAGGGCTTGATGTTCGCAGCCGGGATTTTCACTAACCCCCGGCCCTACCAAAAACCGTGATTCTCGCGTATCCCTTGTGGGAGCGGGTTCACCCGCGAACACGGGCGAAGCCCGTGCCATCCACCGTGTTGCCTTCTTCGCGGGTAAACCCGCTCCCACAGGGCCGCGCACGCTTTCAGATTGGCAAGATTAAAACGATTCACGGCTCGCCGGTTACACCATCGCCAACCGCTGCTTGCGCGTCGGTGCCGGGAACGCCCGGTCGATGGCCCGAAGGTCCTCGCTGTTCAAGGTCAGCGAACCTGCAGCTGCATTCAGCCGCACATGCTCGGGCGCCACGGCCTTGGGGATGGCGATCACTCCGTCACTACGGGTCACCCAGGCCAGGCTGACCTGTGCCGGCGTGGCGCCATGGCGCTCGGCAATTTCTGCCAGCACTGGGTGCTGCAGCAAGTGCCCGGCCTGGGCCAGCGGGCAGTAGGCCATGGTCGGCAACGCACGCTTTTCACACCATGGCAGCAAGTCGAATTCGATGCCTCGCTGAGCCGGGTTGTACAGCACCTGGTTGGTGGCGCAGTCCGGGTTGTGCAGTTCGCGCAGGTCGTCGAGGTCGAAATTGGACACGCCCCAGCGCTTGATCTTGCCTTGCTCGCGCAAACGCTCGAAGGCTTCGACGGTTTCTTCCAGCGGGTGCTGGCCACGCCAATGCAGCAGGTACAGGTCGATGCAGTCGGTACCCAGGCGGGCGAGGCTGCGCTCGCAGGCGGCCGCCATGCCGCGCTGGCTGGCATTGTGCGGGTACACCTTGCTGACCAGAAACACCTGGTCGCGGCGCCCGGCAATGGCTTGGCCAACCACTTCTTCCGCGCCGCCTTCGGCATACATCTCGGCGGTGTCGATCAGGGTCAGGCCCAACTCGATACCCTGTTGCAGGGCCGCCACTTCGGCAGCCTTGCGGCCGGGGTCCTCACCCATGTACCAAGTGCCCTGGCCGATGGCCGGAACGCTCGAACCTGCCAGTTTCACGTAACGCATGTCACCTCCGGGATGCGGGTATTGGAAAGCACAACCTCAAGCAGCGCTTGCGCCGCAGTGGAAAGCTTGTGTTCGCTGAGGGCAATCACGCCGATGCGCCGCTCGACCGTGGGCTCCACCAAGGTGATGCAGCGGGCGCCGAGCTCCTGCATCTGGTTGATGCAAAGCGCCGGTACGGCACTGACCCCCAGGCCGCTGGCGACCATGCGGCCGATGGTTGCCAACTGGTGGCTCTCGAAAGCCACGGCCAGTTTGCCGTGGTGGGCGGCCACATTCTGCTCCATCAGCAGGCGCACCGCCGAAGGGCGTTGCAGGGCCACGAAGTCTTCGGCCATCAGCTGTGCCCAGCTGACCTGGGGCAGCAACGCCAGGGGCGAGTCGGCCGGTACCACCGCTACGAAGCGGTCCAGGTACAACGGGTGGAAATCCAGCCCGTCGATGTTTTCTGGCTCGAAGCCGATGCCCAGTTCGACGCGGCGATGGCGTACCAGTTCCAGCACCTGCTCGTTGATCACGTCATGCACCGTGACGTTGACCTTGGGGTAGCGCTGGCGAAATACCTTGAGCGAGTGGGGCAGGAGGTTGCCGGCAAAGGCCGGCATGGCCGCCACCGACACCCGGCCCAGTTGCAGGGTGAAACGTTGGCGCAGCATCTCTTCCGTGTCGTCCCAGTCTGCCAGCAGGCGCCGTGCCAGCGGCAGCAACACTTCGCCCTCGGCGGTGAGGCTGACGCTGCGCGTGGTGCGGCTGAGCAGGGCGCCGCCGAGGTTTTCTTCCAGGGCCTTGATGGTCAGGCTCAGGGCGGGTTGCGAGATATGCAGGTGTTCACCGGCCTGGGCAAAGCTCTGGTACTTGGCCACGGCGACAAAGGCGCGCAGTTGCTTGACGTTCATGACAGGCCTATGGTTTGTTTTGTAAAAATTATCAATCGATGACGAAAACAAAATTAACAAATCAGTCGCGTGCGGTGAAGATGTCTGCACACGCTCACCGACAGCCTCGTCGGTTCTACAACTACAAAAGGCGGATCAGCATGGCCGGACTGGACAAGCGCGTTGCAACCTACGAACAGGCCCTTGAAGGCCTGACCGACAACATGACAGTACTGGCCGGCGGTTTCGGCCTGTGCGGCATCCCGGAAAACCTCATCAGCGAAATCAAGCGACGCGGCGTCAAGGGCTTGACCGTAGTATCGAACAACTGCGGCGTCGACGGCTTCGGCCTGGGCGTATTGCTGGAAGACCGGCAGATTCGCAAGATGATCGCCTCCTATGTGGGTGAAAACGCCGAGTTCGAACGCCAACTGCTCAGCGGTGAGCTGGACGTGGAGCTGACCCCACAGGGCACCCTGGCCGAGAAGATGCGCGCCGGCGGTGCGGGAATCCCGGCGTTCTACACCGCCACCGGCTACGGCACCCCGGTCGCCGAGGGCAAGGAAGTGCGCGAGTTCAACGGCCGCAAGTACATCCTCGAAGAAGCCATCACCGGTGACTTCGCCATCGTCAAGGGCTGGAAGGCCGACCACTACGGCAATGTGGTGTACCGCAATACCGCGCAAAACTTCAACCCGCTGGCGGCCACCGCCGGCAAGATCACCGTGGTCGAAGTGGAAGAGATCGTCGAACCCGGCGTGCTGTTGCCCAGCGAAATTCACACCCCGGGTATCTACGTGGACCGTGTCATCGTCGGCACCTTCGAAAAGCGTATCGAAAAGCGCACCGTCAAGGCCTGAGCGCCCTCCATCAGAACAACAAAGAGACCCTGACCATGGCACTGACCCGCGAACAGATGGCGCAACGCGTCGCCCGTGAACTGAAGGACGGCTACTACGTCAACCTGGGTATCGGCATTCCGACCCTGGTGGCCAACTACGTACCCGCCGATATGGATGTGATGCTGCAATCGGAAAACGGCCTGCTCGGCATGGGCGAGTTCCCTACCGAAAGCACCCTCGATGCCGACATGATCAACGCCGGCAAGCAAACCGTCACCGCCCGCCGCGGCGCTTCGATCTTCGATTCGGCACAATCGTTCGCCATGATCCGTGGTGGCCATGTCGACCTCACCGTACTGGGCGCTTTCGAGGTGGACGTGCAAGGCAACATCGCCTCATGGATGATCCCGGGCAAGCTGGTCAAGGGCATGGGCGGTGCCATGGACCTGGTAGCCGGCGCCGAGAACATCATCGTCACCATGACCCATGCTTCAAAGGACGGTGAGTCCAAGCTGCTACCACAATGCAGCCTGCCGCTGACCGGTGCCGGGTGCATCCGCAAGGTACTCACCGACCTGGCCTACCTGGAAATCGAAGACGGCGCCTTCATCCTGCGCGAAACCGCGCCGGGGGTAAGCGTTGAAGAGATCATCGCGAAAACCGCCGGCAAGCTGATCGTGCCGGATGATGTGAAGGAAATGACCTTCTAGTTACCCGCAACACACCGCCCCCTGTAGGAGCGGCCTTGTGTCGCGAAAGGGCTGCAAAGCAGCCCCGCGATTTCGGCATCGACGCTGAGATCGTGGGGCCGCTTTGCGGCCCTTTCGCGACACAAGGCCGCTCCTACAGGGGTTTTGTGTTTTGGCTGATTTATCCGATAAAACCAATAAAAGGAATTCAACTGTGGCCGCTGAAATCCAAGACAGCCGTTCTGCGCGCTTTGCCTTGCGCTGTTCCAACTGGGCCGAACGCTGGTTCCCCGATTCCTGGGTGTTCGCTGCCCTGGCGGTGCTGCTGGTGTGTATCGGTGCCCTGGCCATGGGTGCCAAACCGACCGACACCGCCAAGGCCTTTGGTGACGGTTTCTGGAGCCTGATCCCGTTCACCATGCAGATGGCCTTCGTGGTCATTGGCGGTTACGTGGTGGCCAGCTCGCCGCCGGCCGCACGGCTGATCGATCGCCTGGCGCGCATCCCCGGCAATGGTCGCTCGGCAGTGTGCTGGGTAGCCCTGATCTCGATGCTGGCCTCCTTGCTCAACTGGGGCCTGTCGCTGGTGTTCGGCGGCCTGCTGGTACGCGCCCTGGCGCGGCGCACCGAACTCAAGATGGACTACCGCGCCGCTGGCGCGGCCGCCTACCTGGGGCTGGGTGCGGTGTGGGCGCTGGGCTTGTCATCGTCGGCGGCGCAACTGCAGGCCAACCCGGCCAGCCTGCCCCCTTCGATCCTGTCGATTACCGGGGTGATCCCGTTCACTGAAACCATCTTCCTCTGGCAGTCTGGCGTCATGCTGCTGGCGCTGGTGCTGGTCTCGCTGGTGATCGCCTATGCCACGGCCCCTGGCCCGAACAGCGCACGCAGTGCCGAAGACTGCGGCGTCGACCCTAGCTTCACAGCGCCACCTACACCGCAGCGCACCCGCCCCGGTGAGTGGCTGGAGCACAGCCCGATCCTGATCCTGCTGCTGGTGGCCCTGGCCGCTGGCTGGCTGTACCAGGAGTTCGCCACCAAGCCGGCGATTACCGCGATCTCCGGGCTAAACACCTACAACCTGTTGTTCATCATGCTCGGTGCCTTGCTGCACTGGCGCCCGCGCAGCTTCCTTGATGCGGTGGCGCGTGCCGTACCGACCACCACGGGGGTGCTGATCCAGTTCCCGCTGTACGGGTCCATCGCGGCCATTCTCACCCAGGTGAAGGGCGTGGATGAACAGACGCTGGCCCACCATATTTCGCTGTTCTTCACCCAGATTGCCACCCATGACACCTATGCCGTACTGATGGGGGTGTACTCGGCCGTTCTGGGCTTCTTCATCCCTTCGGGCGGGGGCAAGTGGATCATCGAAGCACCCTACGTGATGCTGGTGGCCAACGACCTGCAGTACCACCTGGGCTGGGCGGTGCAGATCTACAACGCTGCCGAAGCCTTGCCGAACCTGATCAACCCGTTCTACATGCTGCCGCTGCTGGGCGTGCTGGGGCTCAAGGCGCGCGACCTGATCGGCTTCTCGTTTGTGCAATTGCTGGTGCATGTGCCGTTGGTGCTGGTGTTGCTGTGGGCGCTGGGCACGACGCTGCAATACGTACCGCCTGTGATGCCATGAAGGCAGGGCCGCTGTGCGGCCCATCGCCGGCAAGCCAGCTCCCACAGGTCCGGCGCATGCCCAAAAAGTGACGCTGTATTTGTGGGAGCCTGGCTTGCCGGCGATGGGCTGCAAAGCAGCCCCAGCATTTCGCCGGCAGTCCACGTATCATTACCAGGCTGCCTCAGCCTGGGAAACCCGCGTCACATGTCTATCCGATTGAAACTGCTGCGTAAGAAACTGGGAATGACCCTGGAAATGCTGGCCGAGAAGACCGGCATGACCAAAAGCTACCTGTCCAAGGTCGAGCGCGGCCTGAATACACCCTCGATTGCCGCCGCGCTAAAGCTCGCACGGGCATTGAACGTCAATGTCGAAGAGCTGTTCGCTGAAGAGCAGGTCGGCCAGAGCCGCTACAGCCTGGTGCGCCATGGCGAACGTCAGGCCCTGGTAGGAGATGGGCAAGGACCGGGCTACGCAGCCCTCACCAGCCAGGTCGGGCAGCGCAGCCTGCTGCCGTTTCTGATCCAGCCGCCGAACGAGTTCAGCGACCCGACGTTCAAGGAACACCTGGGCGAGGAGTTCCTGTTTGTGCACGCAGGCCAGGTGGAGGTGGATTTCATGAACGAACGGGTGCTGCTTGAGCAAGGCGATGCCCTGCATTTCAACGCGCAGACACCGCATCGACTACGCTCGGTGGGTGCTCTACCGGCGCAATTGCTGGTCGTGGTTCACCACGCAGACGAATAAACCCCTGGGGGGGTAGAGCACGCCCCCCACCTGTTCTCATGCGTGAAACGCAGCCTCCATCACAGCACCACCCCTTTGCATATTTTGCATGTCGGTATTTTGACGAATGCCCCCATCTCCCATTGAATTTTATTATGGTGTCGGATCATTGACGTAGTGTCATTGTGCCCATAAGCTCAAGTCAACAGCGAAACAACTCCCGCCACACCGTGCAAATAACTAATTGATTTTCCTAATTTTAGGAGGGGCGTATGCGCACGACTTTGATTATCAAATCGATGTTCTTGCTGGTGTTGCTGAGTGGGGCTGCGCGTGCGGCTGATTCATACGTAAACCAAAACAGTATCATTCCTGTTTCAACCGCCGGCTGGTTATTGGCATTCGCGGTTGTCGGCTTTGTACTGGTGGCAAACAGAAGAAAAATCTGAACCTGATCGGCTCGTTTTCAACGCGAGCGCAAGTTGTTGCAAGCCCAGGGCCTGGCTTGTGAATTTCCCAACCGTTGCTATATTCCCAGTAGCCCTTGAAAGGCCTTGGTTGCAGAGCAAGGCAGCCTACCTGTAAAGCGTCAAGGTTGGGGCCTCCAGGAAGGACGGGCCATCGCGGCGGGTTTAAGCCGCGAAGCAGAGCGAGAGTTGGTGTGCTGTTCTCATTCAGTGCTCTTTTTCGGGCCATTTGGCCGGAGGGACCCTCATGATGCGTTCAATGATTGCCGCATTCTGTGCGCTGGCCGTGTGGTCCAGTGCCGGTAACGCCGATCAGAGCGGTGCGGCTTACCTGCTCAGCCCCGGTGATGTGGTGATGGTTTCGGTGTGGCAGGAAGACAGCCTGCGTCAAGAAGCCACCGTACTACCCGATGGCAGTATTACCTTCCCCTTGGCCGGGCGCATCAATGTTGCCGGGCTGGATGTAACGGCAGTTGAGAAGCAAGTGGCTGCCAAACTCGAAAAATTCCTCCCCGACCCGAACGTCAGCGTTGTCGTCAAGAGCATCGCCGGCAACCTGGTCTATGTACAGGGTAAAGTGATCAAACCGGGCCCTGTGCAAATGGCGGGCCCTACCGCAGTGCTTCAGGCGCTGAGCATGTCGGGCGGCCTGGACAAATTTGCTGACGAAAGCGATATCAAGGTGGTCCGCGGCACCGGCGCTTCCCAAAAGATCCTGCCCGTGCGATATAAGGACCTGGTGTCTGGGCGGGACATGTCCACCAACATCCAACTTCAGGCTGGCGATACGCTGGTCGTTCCTTGATCTTGCCTTTAATAAGAACACTTAATGCCTCTTCTAAGAACAACTAGCATTGCAACGGCAATCCTGGCTTTGCCGTTTACGGACGCGGTCCTGGCGGCAAATTGGCAGTCTACGGTGGTGGTACCGACATCCGTCGAGTATGACAGCAACCCTTTGTTGCTGACGTCGGGGGAAAAGGGCGTAACGCGCACGATCATCGCGCCGGATTACACCCTGATCGGTACCTTCGACCAAGACGAATTGAGGTTGGGGCTGGGCATGCATGTGTTGCGATCGTCTGACACCGATGTGGTCGATGACCGTGAAGACCCCGATATCAGCCTGGGCTGGCAGCGCACCACCGAACGTGGGCGTTTCGGCCTGGTGGCCCGGTACAACGAAAGCTCGACGCTGTCGGGGACAGTGCTGGATACCGGGGTGATCACCACCGACGGTACGCAAAAGCTCTACACCCTGACCGGCAACTGGAGCCAGGCGATTACCGAGCGCAGCACCCTGAGCAACGAAACCACCTACAACCGTGCCCGTTATGACATCAGCACACTGACCGGCTACGACGAACTGGCAAACGTATTTACCTGGACCTACGCCTGGAGCGAGCGGGCCGATGTGTATACCCGCTTCGGTGCCCGACGCTATGACCCCGAGCAGGACCTTACCGCGACCGCGTCCAACAGCTACACCCCGGCAGTGGGCATCAAGTACCAGCTTGCCGAAGGCCTGAGCGCCGATGCCCACATTGGCGTCAACCAGGTGTCTGGCGATGACGGCGGCCGGCGCGGTGAGGGAGGGGTGGCGTTGCTGTACACCGGCACGCGTGCCATTGCCAGCCTGACCGCTGAGCGCAGCACGGTGGCCAGTGCCGAAGGCGGGTTCGCCGAGCTGGACCAGGTGCGTGGCGTGTGGAGTTACGCTGTCACCGAACTGACCCGGGTGGGCGCTGACGCTGCCTGGCAAGACAGCAAGGGGCAGAGCCCTAACACACTGCAGACTTACAGCGTTTGGGCCAGCCGGCAGTTTTCCCCGTACTGGGACCTGCGCCTATCGCTCATGTACAAGGAACGGCAACAGGACCAAGCGCCCGATGCAACCGCTACGATCGTTGGTTTGACGTTGACGTACAGGTACCCCGACATCTGAACTTCAGGCAGGTGGCCCCATGAAGTCTGACTACGAACTCTCCATCAGAGATTACATCGCCATTATCAAGGACAGGGCCCTGGTGTTAGGGGTGAGTGCCGTAGTCATTCTTGCCGCGACCGTGGGTGTCGCGTTGATGGTGCCGCCGATCTACCAGTCGACCGGCACCATTCTCGTGGAGTCGCAACAGATTTCCCCCGAGCTGGTGTCGACCAACACCACCAGCTTTGCCGATGAGCGCATCGAGGTGATTCGCCAGCGGGTGATGACGCGCGAGAACCTGCTGCGCATCATCGACAAGTACAACCTGTTCGCCGACAAGCGCTTGAGCGAGTCCGACAAGATCGACCAGATGCGCAACGCCATCGTGGTCGAAACCCTCACCACGTTCGTGCGCGGGCGGGGCGAGGCGACAGTTGCGTTCAATGTGTCCTTCGAACACAAGCAGGCGCAAGTCGCCAAGGAAGTGGCCGACGAACTGGTCACTCTGTTCCTTAACGAAAACCTCAAGCAGCGCACCGAGCGGGCCAACGAAACCACCGAGTTTCTTACCCAGGAGGCCAACAAGCTGGGCGCCGAGCTGGCCAGCCTGGAAAACCAGCTTGCCGACTTCAAGCAAGCCCACGCCAATGCCTTGCCCGAGCACCAAACCCTGCGCATGAACATGCTCTCGCGTTCGGAGCTGGAGTTCCGCGAGGTCGACCGTGACTACAAGGCCGCCCAGGAAGAACTGCGCTACCTGGAGCTGGAGCTGTCTGCGGCCAATGCCGGCCTTGCAACCAAGGTTACCGAAGGCAGCAAACCGACCAGTCCCGACCAGGCTCAGGACCTGCCAAGCCTGAAAGCCGAGTACGCCCGGTTGCTGACCCGCTACAAGGATGCCCACCCGGATGTAGTGGCGGCCAAGCGCAAGATCCAGGCGCTGGAAGCCAGCGGCGGGCGCACGGCCACCACGTCCACGGTCAGCCTCGAGGTGGCGCGCGTTCGGGCCAAGATGAGCGCGGCCCAGGAACGTATCAGATCGCTGGCCGATCAGAAGCGTGAGCTGACCAGGAAGATGGAAGGTTACGAGGCCGAGATCCTCGAGGCGCCGCAAGTCGAGCGTGGCCTGGTGACCTTGATGCGTGACCACGATAATGCGCGCAAAAAATATGAAGAAATCCGTGCCAAGGAAATGGGCGCGAAAATTACCGAAAGCCTGGAGCAGGAGAACAAGGCCGAGCGCTTTGTGCTGCTGGAGCCACCGCTGATGCCTGAGAAACCGATCAAGCCTAATCGCAAGAAGATCGCTGCGTTGGGCCTGGTGTTGGCGCCGGCAGGCGGTGGCGCCCTGGTGATGCTGCTGGAAATGCTCAACCAGCGTGTGCGCGGGGTCGGCGCGCTGGAAAGCCTGCTGGGCAAACGGGTGCTGGTGGCTCTGCCCTACATCGATACCAGGGCCGACGTGGCCAGGCGCAAACGCTGGCGTAACTGGCTGATGCTGGCAGCACTGGCGTTGGCGGCTATCATGGTAGTGCTGGTGCACGTCTTCTACATGCCACTGGATGTGCTGCTGTTCAAAGTCATATCTCGGTTTGCATAGGGAAAGCAGTGATGGACAGGACCAAGCCGTCTGTTGGCAATAATCTTCACCAGGTTACCCCGGGTACCCCCCAGGCATTGTCACCCGCACCCGGCACGGCGCTGGCAGAAGTGCCTGGGCTGTTCGACTATGTGAACACCAAAGTGGTGCCGCTGCGGGCGGACCATCTGGAGCGCCACCGCATCGTGGCGTACAACAAGAACTCCAACATGAACGGGCCGATCGACCTGCTGCGCACGCAGGTGCTCAGGGCCATGGAGGAGAACGGCTGGCGCACGCTGGGCATCACCTCGCCAACGCCTGAGGCAGGCAAGACGGTGCTGGCGATCAACCTGGCCATGAGTATCGCCCACTACACCACCAAAACCGCCTTGCTGGTGGATTTCGACCTGCGCCGGCCCAAGGTCGGCAGCTGTCTGGGCCTGCCCATGGAGCAGGCGCTGAACGAGTTTTTGACGGACAAGGCCGAATTGCAGGAGTGCCTGGTCAACCCGACCCTGCCACGTTTCGTGGTGCTGCCGACGCGGGTGCCGGTGCCGATGTCGACCGAGATGCTGTCGTCGCCCAAGGTGAACAACCTGATCAGTGATTTGCGCAACCGCTACGAGTCGCGCATCTGCATTTTCGATTTGCCGCCGTTGCTTAGCTCTGACGATGCGATCACCGTGATACCCAAGTTTGACTGTGTGCTGCTGGTGGTGGCCAACGGGATGAACAACAAGAAGGAAATCGAGGACTGCTTGCATCACCTGGCCACGGTTAACCTGATCGGCACGGTGCTGAACAAGGCTGACGAGCAGCCGCGAACCTATTATTAAGGTTCGAAATTTTGGGGCTGCTTTGCAGCCCATCGCGACACAAGGCCGCTCCTACAGGTACAGCGCAATGGTCGAATTTTGCGCTGTACCTGTAGGAGCGGCCTTGCGTCGCGATGGGCTGCGAAGCAGCCCCCAAAGCTCTCAGCCCTGATGCAGGCTCCAGGGATACTGCAACTCCCACTGCCACGCATGCCGCACAATCTGCTCCAGCGAAGCAAACTCCGGCCGCCAGCCCAGCACCTGCAGCGCCTTGCTTGCATCTGCCACCAGCCGTGGCGGGTCGCCAGCGCGGCGCGGGGCGTCAAGGGCATTGATCTGCCGCCCGGTCACTGCCCGGGCTGTATCGATCACTTGCTGCACCGAAAAGCCCAGGCCATTGCCCAGGTTGAACGCGGTGCGCTCGCCACCTGCCAGTAAATAATCCACCGCCAACGCATGCGCCGTCGCCAGATCGGCCACATGCACGTAGTCGCGGATACAGGTGCCATCCGGCGTATCGTAATCCCGGCCAAACACCGTCACCGCCTCGCGGCGGCCTGATGCGGCCTGCAAGATCAGCGGGATCAGGTGGGTCTCCGGCTCGTGGCGTTCACCGAGCTGGCCATCGGGGTCAGCACCGGCGGCATTGAAATAACGCAGGCATACAGACTTCAAACCATATGCCCGGTCGAAGTCTTCAAGAATCTGCTCGACCATCCATTTGCTCAGCCCATAGGGGTTGATCGGCCCTTTGACATGCGCTTCATCGATCGGCACGTACTGCGGGTTGCCATAAACGGCGGCACTGGACGAAAACACCAGATGCCGGATGCCCGCATTCACCATGGCCTGCAACAGGGCAAGGGTGGCAGCGACGTTGTTCTGGTAGTACTTGCCGGGTGCGCTGACTGACTCGCCCACCTGGATGAACGAGGCAAAGTGGAACACCGCATCGAAATGGCAAACGCTGAACAGCACATCCAGCGCAGCTTCGTCGGCAATATCGAGCTTGGCCCACTGGATGCCGGGGCCAGGCGAAACCAGGTCCGCCACCACTACCTCATGGCCGGCACCGAGCAGGTGCTTGACCATGTGCGAGCCAATGTAGCCCGCGCCACCCACTACCAGATATTTCATCCGCACCTCCTGGAATCTGCTGTTTACAGACGCAGTGAACCGTCCCTGAAACGTGCAGGTGGGATGATCAGCTACAGGTGACCTGAGCGTAGATGGCCCTATACCCTATTTCAAGAACAGCCAGTTGGACATGTAGCTGCCATCGAGCGTAATGCTGTAATACCCATCCTTGTAGGCCACCGGCAGTGCCTTCAGCTGTGCCTGTGCATCGCGGGCGAACAGTTTCAGACCGGCGGGTGCCTTGATGGTCAAGCTGCCTTCAAGAGGTTCGACGTTGAAGGGCGTCTTGTCATCGGCCTTGGGCATGGCACGCGTGCCCAGTGACAGCAGCAGGTCGCGCGACTGGCCCAAGGGCTTTCCGTCCAGGCTCTGTACCGCCACGCTGGCGTAAGGGGTTTTCGTCTGTACCTGAACGGCACCCAGGCTGATCGAGCGGCCACCCAGCCAGCCGGTGGCGGCCTGGGTCAGTGGCGTGTCGATGGTGTAGACGCCTTGTTGCCAGTTGCGCTTGAGTTCGGCGGTGTCGGTAACCGACTCCATGGCATCGGCGGCCAGCAGCGATTGCCCCGGGTCCTGCAGCACTTGCGCGCCAGCCGGGATGGCGGCAGGTTTCAGCCAGGGCAGTTCCGGGGTCGGCGGCAGTGCGATCTGCAGCTGGCCCTTTTCCATGGCTGTACGCAACAGTACCGAATTGCGCGGGGTAATCTCCTGGTTGTAGAGGGTGGCGGGCGTCGGCGCGAATACGTAGCGGGTAGATGCCGGCTTCACGTCCGCACGGCGATAGAGCAGGGCGGCAGCGGGCAGGGTGGCGATCATCGCCGGGTCGTTGTACGCGTGCCAGTTGTCCGCCGTGCGCCAGCCCGGGTTGAAGCCTTGTTGGCTGTAGGCGTACTGCATCATGGCGTCCCAGCCCTGGTGGCTGGCGGTGCCGGCTATATACAGCGGCAACGAGTGGCGGTCAGGCAGCGGGAACGGCTCGGTGTTCCACTCGGTGACGGTCAGCGGTTTGCCCACCACTTGGGCGGCGGCGAGCCAGTCGATCATGCCATCGCTGGTCAACGGGTTCTTCTCCAGCTGGCCGATGGCGCCGTAGCTGTGGGCGTCGACTACATCGCCTGCGGTCAGCGCCGGCAGTGCGCTCAGGCCATTGCCGCCCCAGGTGCTGGTGGTGGCGATCGGCACTTTCACGCCCAGGCCGCGCAGTTGGGTGATCATGGCGGTGTTGAAGCGCTGCTCCAGGTCGTTGAGGAACAGCTTCGACGGGCCGTGCTCCCAGGCGCGCCAGGTAAGGTCGGCGGGCAGATCATGCTGCCTGGCGAAGGCTTTGGCTGCGGCCATGTAGCGCTCGCTATGGCGCGGTACATCCTTGTCCGGCATCAGCGCGTTACCGTAGTGCTGGGTGAGGTCGTTTTCGTTGGTGATCAGCACCGCGGCGATGGCTGGGTCGTCCTTGTAAGCCAGGCCGGTGTATTCATTCACATGGGTCAGGTACTGCTCGGCGAACCGTTTCATCGCTTTCTGGATACTGTCGTTCACGTAGGCGTAACCCTTCAGGTCGACGCGACCTTCCTTCTCGGGCAGCTCATCGAAGTCTTCAATATTGTCGCCGGCGGTAAACGCACGTTGCACGTGCATGTCCAGCCAGATGTAGATGCCTTCGTCCTTGAGTGCCTTGATCCACAGGTCGAGCTTGCGCAGCGACTCGGCGCTGAGCTGCTGGGTGTCGCGCAGCAAGGTGCCGTCGCCAAACACGTTCGGGCTCACCCACGGCGAATCGTGATGGTGCAGGCGTACCAGGTTGAAGCCCAGTGCCGACAGGCGCTTGGCCTGTTGGCGGATTTCTTCGTCGGGGCTCTTGAACAGCGAATAGGCAGACAGGTTGGTACCCCAGAAGCGCACTGGGGAGTTGTCCTCAAACATCAACTGTTCGCCGACCGCCTTGACGAAGCCGCGTTTGCCGGCGGGCTTTTCAGCGGCATTGAGGAACGACAGGTCCACCGGTGAGGTGCGCCAGTCCAGCTGGTCATCGGGCCAGCTGGCAGGGTCGGCCAGGCCGAAACGCTCGGTGGGCGTGGGGCCCAGTTCGATGTCGCCGGTCACGTTGAGCACCGCCTTGAGCTGCTGGCGGCCGGCGCTGATCGGGTCTTTGTAGAGAAACGCACGCAGCTCGGACGGGTTGCCGCGCTCGAAATAGACCTTGGCCAGTGGCGGATCGAAGCGCATCTCGACCCGCCGCCCCTGGTCGGCCTTGCCCCACGACCAGCCGCGGTTGTCGGGCAACAGTTGCGGGGCGCCCATGTCGCCCGCGATTTGCGCCGGGTCGAACTGGAACACCATACCGCCGCCCATCACCCCGGCCTGGCGGCTGTGGGCGTTGAGGTCGAATGCCCAGCTCAGGGTTTGTGCCTGGTCCTTGCGGATATCCGCCTTCAGGTCAAAGTCCAGTTCCTTGTTCTTGCCCAGCAGCGTGTACTGGTAGGGGCCATTGACCTTGAAGTCGGTGTAAAAGCCGGTCCAGCTCCAGTTGGCCGCCCAGAAGTCGAACTTGGCTTTCATCACCGGGCCGCCGCCGTGTGTCACGGTGGGCAAGCCATTCTGCTCATCGACACTGACCTGCCAGTCTGACCCCCAGCCGGCCACCGGTAGCAAGGCCAGGCCGGCAATGGCCGAAAGGCGCACGAGATGATGCAGGGTGAGCACGTTCATTGACATTACCTGGGTTGTAGGTCGGGTTCGGCCAGTTCCATGACCGGGCTGCTGTTCAGCCGGCGGACCATCTGGATGTAGGCCACGCCAAGCCCCGCGATTGACCAGTACACCACCGGGATGAAGGTGATGCTGCTGACGGTGAAGATGATCACCAGAATGCCGATCAGCGTTGCCAGCAGCACCCGCCCCAGCTGTCGCCGTTCGTCATCCTTGTCGGGAAAACTGAGCATGGCCCTGCGGATACCCCTCAACACCACGGCAAAGAACGCAACGAACAGCCCGAGCCCGACCAGCCCGACCCGCAGCGCCAGGTTGATGTAGGTGTTGACGATGTCGATGATGCCTTCGCCCTGGATCATCGACTGCATTTCCGGGGTGTTGCGGAAGTCGAACGAGCCGAACAGCGGGTTGCGCTGGATGACGATCCAGGAGTTGTCCATCAGCCGCTCGCGGTAGGTGATGTTCTCTTTTTCGATGTTGCCGATGTACGGCAGCAGGTCCAGCACCTTGTCACCGCCCGGTACGACGGTCAGCAAGGGCAGCGCCAGCATGCCGGCCGCGCCTAGCAGCGCCAGGCGCCTGACCGCGCCTTTGCCCATGGCAATGAAGACCACGACGATGACCACGACGCCGATCCACGGCCCACGTGACAACGGCGCGAACAGCCCGGCGGCCAGCAGCAGGGCGCCCATCGCCCTGTGCAGCGGGCGTTGCACATAACCCTGCACGAACAGGAACAGGCCGATCGCCACGCTCATTACGTAACCCAAGGCAATCGCCTGGCCGGTGGTGACGCTGGCCCGCAGTGCGCCGCCACGGCTCAGGTAACCGGACATGCTCCAAGGCACGCCCATGGCGTCGATCAGGGCGCTGTACAGCAGCCAGTGGCGCACATATTCGGCCACGGCGATCAGCGCCATGACGAACGCGGTGAGCACGAAGGCCAGCAGGGTGTCCTTGAAGTCGCTGATCTGGCGCAGGCCACGGCTGGCCACGTAATACGGCAGGAATACGTCGACATACAGGTACAGCGCCTGGCGCAGGGTATCGGTGAGGGTGGTTTCGCGCAGATACAAAACGCTCATCAGCAGCAGCCCGGCCGCCAGCAGCCTGTCGGCCCAGGTACGGCCGAAGCGCAACGTGTCCGCCTGCCGGCGCAGCTGCAGCGCGGCCGGCAGCAGCACGCACAGGGTGAGCAGGCGGATATGGTTGAGGTCGACCAGGTAGTTGACCACGCCAAACCCCGGTACCTGCACCGATGCCGGCGGGATCAGGAACAGCAGCATGTAGAACAACGCCATGGGGTTGTGCTCGCGGCGCCCTGCAAGCAACAGGATGACCGCGCCTGCACCCAGGTACAGCCAGAAGCTGTGCGAGACAAAGGCCAGCACAGTCAGCAGGAACCAGAGATTGCGCCGGCGCTTGTAGTCGCTGAGCGGAATAAGGTCGGTGGCAGGCCGCCGCGCCATCAAGAAGACCACGCTCGCCAAAAACAGGATGACGATCAACGCACGAAAATGTTCAGGCATCGGCTATGTACACCTTTCCCTTGGTGGGCAACGGCTAGCATCGTGGCTAATTGAAACTATAGTGACTTTTAGCTAATCAGTCAGAGATTGAAGTCATGCCGTCGATTGATGTGTCAGCCGCTGCGAGCCTGCGCAACCGGGCCCTGAGGGCCGGGTCGTGGAACCTGGTCTCGCAGGTGGCTTCTCAGGTAATGCGCCTGGGCGGCAATCTGATCATGGCCCGCTTGCTGCTGCCGGAAATGTTCGGGGTGATGGTCATCGCCACCACCGTTTCGGTGCTCCTGCATCTGCTTTCCGATGTCGGCCTGCGCCAGAACATCATTCAGAGTCACCGTGGTGACGACCCGGATTTTCTCAACACCGCCTGGACCGTGCAGATCATCCGCGGCTTCCTGTTGTTCGCCCTGACCCTGCTGCTGGCGATGGGCGCCTGGTTGGCCCAGCTGGCAGAACTGTGGCCGGCCGACTCTACCTATGCTGCCCCGGTGCTGCCGATGGTGCTGGCGGTAACCGGCCTGTCGGCAGCCATCTGGGGGTTCCAGTCCACCAAGATAGATGTGGCTGTCAGAACTTTCCAACAAAAGCGCGTGGTGCTGGTTGACCTGGCCTCACAGGTGGCCGGCCTGGTGGTGATGCTGGTGCTGGGCTTGCTGACCCATTCGATCTGGGCACTGGTGGTTTCAGGCCTGGTTTCGGCGGTGGCCTGGACTGTGCTGGGGCATACCGCCCTGGAGGGGCCGAACAATCACCTGCGCTGGGACCGTACGGCGCTGACCGAGTTGATCGTGTTTGGCCGCTGGATCCTGTTGTCGTCGATGGTCGGCGTGCTGGCCATGTACGGTGACCGCATCTGGTTTGGCGCCAGCATGTCGGCGGCCCAACTGGGGGTGTATTCGATTGCCGTGCTGATCCTTGGCGCAGTGCAGACCGCGCTGATGAAAATTGTCGGTGCCGTGGCGCTTCCCGCCTTCAGTGAAGCAGCCCGGGCTGATGACAAGGAGCGCCTCACAGCGCTGTATCACCGGTTCCGCCTGCTCGTGGACCTGCTTGTGCTGTTCATCTGTGGTGGCTTCCTGACCGCCAGCCCGTTGCTGATCGGCTGGATGTATGACGATCGCTACCGTGAAGCTGGCCCGATGCTAGCAATTCTTTCGCTGTCGTTCATCGTAATGCGCTATACATTGGCTCATCAGGTGTGGATTGCCTTGGGCCTGACCAAATACCAGGCCATGGACAACATCATCCGCCTGGTCTCGCTATGGGGGCTGCTACCGCTATTGCTGGCGATTGGTGGTGTGGAATGGGCGATCTGGGGCGTTGCCCTGCATGCCGTGCCAACTATGGTGCTGGTTGTGTATGTGAACTGCAAACTGGGTATGTTCAGCCTGAAACGTGAGCTGGTGGTGCTGCCGATGCTGCTGGTCGGGGCGCTGTGCGGAGCGCTGCTGACGGCCTTTTTCAACTGGCTTTGAAGCAGCGTGCTGGGTGCAACTTTCATGGGTACAGGTCACGGGATTATGGGGAAGCTCACTTTTTGTACTGCGCAGTTGGGCCGTAGAGGCTTTCTCCAGAGTTGTGTCTTGCTAGGTGTGGGTGGCGCGGTGTTTGGCGCCTCGGCGTCCGGTGCTGGCAAACCTGTCGAACAGCCCGCGTTCGTGGTAATCAACGGTTGGGTATTGCCGTCCCGTTACTTGCGGAACCCGCCAGCATGATCAAGGACTTTCAGCAGCAGAAGGCGCTGCGAGACGACTACGATTTCTGCATCATCGGTGCCGGCCCGGCGGGTATCACCTTGGGCTTGCGGCTGGCCGCCGCCGGCTGGAACGTACTGCTCGCCGAAGGCGGGGGGCGCGAATATGCGCCGCACTCGCAAGGCTTGTACGCCTGTGCATCCACGGGCCTGGAGCTGTATGCCGAGGAGACCCGCCTGCGTTATCTGGGGGGCACCTCCAACCACTGGGCCGGCCGTTGCCGGCCATTCACGCCGTCAGACTTTACCGTCGCCCCGCCAGGTGATTTGCCGGGTTGGCCTATTCCCTATTCGGAGATCGAAGGCTACCTGCCGGCAGCCATGGACATTGTCGACCTGCCACCCGGTTCGAATTTTCGTACCATGAATACCGGCCTGGATGGCGGTGACTTCGAGGCAGACCGCTTTTTGCTCAGCACGCCGACACGCTTTGCGCAAAAGTACGCCACGGCGCTGGAGCAGACCAAAGGCCTGGACGTATTCATCAACTGCAATTGCGTAGACCTGGAATTCGACAAGGGCTCCGGCCATCTGGCTGCAGTGGTTTTATCCGACTACGAACGCAATCGGCAGCGCCTGGTGGCAAGAAATTTCATCCTGGCCACGGGCGCCATCGAGAATGCCCGGCAGTTGCTTAACAGCCAGACGTTGGTGGCGGCCGGCGTGGTGAGCAAGGAAGGGCTGGTCGGCGGATGCTTCATGGAGCACCTGAACATCGACCTGGGTACGTTCATCCTGAAGTCCGGGCAGGACCCGGAGCCGCGCCAGTACTACACCACCGATGCCTTCGTGGACGAGTACAAGGCCGGCAAGGGCAATGTCACCGCCGCCTTGCTGGCCGATGTGCAGACCTATGGCCGCACCGCCGAGGTCAAGCATTTTCTGGAGAACCTGGCCTGCGACATGGGGGTTGCCAGCAAGGTCGCCTTCGTCGCCAAGTTCAGCTGCCCCGGCGACGGTGTGATCAGCACCATGATCGAGCAGTTCCCCAACCTGCACAGCCGTATTTCGCTGCTGGACGAGAAGGACGCACTGGGGGTGGCCAAGGTCAATGTCAACTGGGCGCTGAGCGCTGATGACCGGCACACCATCAAGTGCATTGGCAGCGAACTGGCCAAGCAGTTCGCCGACATGGACCTGGGCTTCGTCAAGCTCAACGATTTCGTTTACGACACCTCGATACCGCTGACAATGGCGCCGCATGCCCACCACATGGGTACCACGCGCATGGCAGCTTCGCCGCAGTTCGGTGTTGTGGATGCCAATTGCAAGGTGTTCGGTACCGAGAACCTGTATGTCGCCGGCAGCAGTATCTTCGCCAAGGGGGGCGCCTCCAACCCGACCATGCCGTTGTTGCAGTTTGCCGTGCGGCTGGCCGATCACCTCGATACCAGGATGAGAGCGGCCAGCGGCGCCGCTGCGTGATGCAGGTTGTACATCGGTTGAGTGCGCTGCGGTCAGCACCTAGAAAAATGAGACCGGAACGCCTCAGGACACTCCAGATTGTTAAGATCGCGAGGCCAGGCAGTATGAAGGGATGGATACGCAAGGCAGTGGCGCACTACGCCCATGCAACCGGGCGAGGGGGCAAGTTCTACAGGAGATTCTGCAACCCTTCTGGCCTTGAATGGGGTGCCTACCTCGCCCGATGGGGCAACTTTCACTCTGTCGGCAGCAACTTCTTCGTCAATACAGGCTGCAAGTTTCTCGACCCTTCGCTGGTACGTATCGGTAACAGCGTGGGCTTGTCCGACTGCACGTTGATCGGTCATGACGGGGTGGTATTGCTGATCGAGCATCGTTTTGGCAAGCACCTGGATTCGGTCGGCTTCATCGATATCAAGGACAACTGCTTCATCGGCCATGGTGCGATCGTGATGCCCCGCGTGACCATCGGGCCTGAATCCATCGTGGCCGCAGGGGCGGTGGTGACCAAGGACGTGCCGCCAGGTACTGTCTATGGTGGCAACCCGGCCGAGTTCATCTGCACTACCGAACAGTTGATCCAACGGGTCGAGGCACGTTGCGAAGCCTACCCATGGATCGACCTGGTCAAGCAGCGCAATGGCGCCTACGACCCGGAAGTGGAACCACAGCTGATGGCACAAAGGCGCCAGTACTTCTTCGGGGACAGCAAAAATGGCTAGCAAACCTGTGGATGTCATGGTGGTCAACTTCAATACCGCCGGACTGCTGCAGCCGATGTTCGATGCGCTGCGCCGGGCCGACAGCGAGCGGCTGGCCAGTTACCTGGTGGTGGACAACGCATCGCGCGATGACTCGGTGCAGCGCATGGCCCAGGTGTGCCCCGAGGCATTGCTGCTGAGCAACAAGCAAAACGTGGGTTTTGGCCGGGCAAACAACCAGTTGCTGGCGCACCTGAAAGGCAAGTACGCCTTGTTGCTCAATACCGATGCCTTCGTTGCCACCGACTCCCTGCAAAAAACCCTCGACTACATGGACGCACACCCTGAGTGCGGCGTGCTGGGGGTGCGCCTGGAGGGGCGCGACGGCGATTTGCAGCCCAGTTGCCGCTACTTCCCTACACCGCTTAACGTGTTTGTCGGGCGTACCGGGTTGGGGCGCTTCTTCCCGGGGTTGAAGATGGTCGATGAAATGACCTGGGACCACGCCTCGGTGCGCGAGTGCGACTGGTTGCCGGGTTGCTTCTACCTGGTACGCCGCGAAGTGCTTGACAAGGTGGGCCTGTTCGACCCGCGTTACTTCCTGTACTACGAGGAGGTGGACCACTGCAAGCGGGTGAAGGAGGCCGGCTGGAAGGTGGTGTTCTACCCGCATACCACAGTGGTGCACATCGGGGGAGAAAGCTCCAAGTCCGTGGCGGAGCTGGAGGCGGCCAGCCGGCAAATCTCCTCCTACCAGATCGAGAGCGAGCTGTTGTATTTCCGCAAGCATCACGGGCTGGCGGGGCTTGCCCTGCACATGCTGCTGGTCACCCTGGGTGACCTGGTGCTGGCACTCAAGGCGCTGTTGAAACGACGCGGCTGGGGCGCGATTCAGGCCTGCTGGCGTCATTGCCGGGCAACCTGGTCACTGTTGTTCAAGACCCGGTACGCCAGCCAACCGACAAGGTAGCTAGAGCCATGTTCGAGAATATTCGTGCCGACCTGCGGGCCCATGGCGGAGATTGGGGCGCTCAGGGTTTCTGGGTGTTGCTGGTATACCGCTTTGGTCGGTGGCGCTACACCGTGCGCCCGGCACTGCTGCGCAAACTCTTCTCGCTGATCTACAAGGTGCTGTTCAAGTTCGTGCAGATCATCACCGGCATCGAACTGCCGTGCGAAGTGGTGATCGGCCGCAACTTCGTCATCGACCATTTTGGCGGCATCGTCATCAGTGGCTATGCCCGGTTTGGCGATGACTGCCGTATCCGCAACGGCGTGGTGGTGGGCTTGAAGAATGTCGACGAGCCGATTGCCCCGGTGTTTGGCAATAACGTCGATATTGGTACCGGCGCCAAGGTGCTGGGCAGCATCCGTATTGGCAACAACGTGATCATCGGCGCCAACGCCGTGGTGCTGGTGGATGTGCCGGACAATTGCCTGGCGGTAGGGGTGCCGGCCACCATCAAGGCCAGGCAGCCCGCCGCCACGGCGCCCGTCGAGTGAGGCCCATGGCGACAGCAATCGGGGTGGTGGTCATCGGCCGCAACGAGGGCCCGCGTCTGGAGCGTTGCCTGCGTTCGCTGGTAAAGGGTGCGGGCAAGGTCATGTATGTCGACTCAGGCTCCACCGACGGCTCGCTGCAGCTGGCCCGCAGCCTGGGGGTGGAGGTACTGGCGCTGGACCTGGCTATCCCGTTCACCGCAGCGCGCGCGCGCAACGAAGGCTTTAGCGCCTTGCAGCGGCTACTGCCGTCGATGCAGCTGGTGCAGTTTGTTGATGGCGATTGCGAGGTGGATGCCCACTGGTTGGCCACGGCACAGCAGTTTCTCGACCACCACCCCGAGGTGGCAGTAGTGTGTGGCCGGCGGCGCGAGCGCTTCCCGGAACGGTCGGTGTACAACCTGTTGTGCGACCTGGAATGGGACACCCCAATCGGTGAAGCCAAGGCGTGCGGTGGCGATGCGCTGATGCGCGCAGACGCTTTTGCCGCTGTCGGAGGCTTTCGCGCCGAGCTGATTGCCGGTGAGGAGCCTGAGCTGTGCGTGCGCTTGCGGGCCAAGGGCTGGAAGGTCTGGCGCCTGGCCGCCGAGATGACCCTGCACGACGCCGCCATGACCCGTTTCAGCCAGTGGTGGCGACGCAGCCTGCGTGCCGGGCATGCCTATGCCGAAGGGGCCCACCTGCATGGCCAGCCGCCCGAGCAGCACTGGTTGCGCGAGTCGCGTCGGGCGTGGTTATGGGGCCTGGGCATACCCGTGGTGATCGTGCTGGCCTGCCTGCTGCTGGGTGGCTGGGGCCTGCTGCTGCTGTTGACCTACCCGCTGCAGGCCGTGCGCCTGGCGCGCCGCGGTGGCAAGTCGGCGCGCGAAAACTGGCTGCAGGCGGTGTTCCTGGTGTTGGGCAAGTTCCCGGAAATGCTCGGCCAGCTGAAGTTCATGCGCCACCGTTTCGCGGCCGGCAAATCGGCTTTGATCGAGTACAAGTGAGAGATAACCATGATGCTCGGCACCCTCGTGAAAAGCGTGTTTACCTTGCAACCGGGCTACTCGTTGCGGGCGTTGAACAACAAGTACAAGTTGATGCTGCAGATTGCCAGGCAATGGCCTGAGCTCAATGGTTTCATGCAGCGCATGACGGCGGCACTCGGCAAGCAAGGTGTGCAGCGGCTTGGCGTGGACTGCATCGGTGTGGTGCAGTGGCCTTATCTCAGCAAATGCTGGGAAGCCCCGCAGCGCCTGGCGGTGGTCGCTTCGCACTTTGAAGTGCTGGCCGGTCAGTTTCCGGCGCTGTTGCTGCTGGGGCGGGACGAAAGCTTGACGCTGTGCGATCTGGCCAGCCATTCGCCGGGCTGCCGCCTGGTGCTGGACCGGCCGATCTGGTTCAAACGCGAAGGCGAGTTGGTCCTGAACCTGTTCCAGGGCGACCTGCGCGTGGCTTCACTGGCGTTCACCCTGTGCCGCAGCCAGGGTGAGCTGTACCTGTTCATCGGCGCCGTGCAGGGCATCCAC
Organism: Pseudomonas putida S13.1.2; assembly: GCF_000498395.2. Classification (NCBI taxonomy): domain Bacteria; kingdom Pseudomonadati; phylum Pseudomonadota; class Gammaproteobacteria; order Pseudomonadales; family Pseudomonadaceae; genus Pseudomonas; species Pseudomonas putida. The sequence continues at coordinate 1,861,773 of NZ_CP010979.1, read as the reverse complement.
AAAGGCATCGACAGCGAAACCTCGCTGGCCATCTACCGCGACCTGACCAAGGACTTCGAAGGCCTGCGCCCGCGCAGCCTGGTACTCGAAGCGCTGAAGTGCCTGGCCCGAACGCTGGGTGTCGCGCACCTGTACGCGGTCAGCGATGCTTGCCGGCACCATCGGCATCCGTATTTTGGCCGCGACAAGGGCCAGGACCTTGCAGCGAACTATGACGTCATCTGGCAGGAACACGGCGCCAGCGCCTCGAATCAGGCGGACTTCTACACCCTCCCGCTGGCCCCGGCGCAGCGGGCGGAAACCGACATTCCGGCGAAAAAACGGGCGATGTACCGCCGCCGCCAGGCGATGCTCGACGATGTTTTCGCGCGGTTGCAGGCAGCATTGCCAAGCAGCGGTCACAACCTTGGACTACAAGGAAAACAGGGGGATGCATTTGTTGTGAGTGCATCGGCAGTAGACAGACCGCCCATAGTCGACAGCCTGAAGTGAAGGTTGCCAGGGGAGGTAGGTCATCAAGCGGGTTTGGATCTGGATTCGTATGCGCATCGCTTACTTCATCAATCAGTACCCGAAGGTCAGCCACAGTTTCATCCGCCGCGAGATACTGGCGCTGGAGCGCCAGGGCGTAGAGGTGCAACGCATTGCTCTGCGGGGGTGGGACGCTGAGTTGCAGGACGCCGAGGACACGGCCGAGCGGGCCAAGACCCGTTATGTGTTGCAAGGCGGCATAAAAGGGTTGCTGACGCCTGCGTTGCAGGTGCTGCGCGCACAACCGTGGCGTTTTTTCCAGGCCTTGAGGCTGGCGATGCGCCTTGGCTTGCGCGCTGACCGCGCGTGGCCCTACCACCTGGTCTACCTGGCCGAGGCCTGCCAGGTGTTGCACTGGCTGCAGGCCGGTGAGGCCAAACACGTGCATGCCCATTTTGGCACCAACTCTACCGAGGTGGTGATGCTGGCCAACCTGCTGGGCGGCCCGGCCTATAGCTTTACCGTGCATGGGCCGGAAGAGTTCGACAAGCCGCAGTTCTTGCACATGGGCGAGAAGGTGCGGCGTGCCGCCTTTGTTGCAGCGGTGAGTTCTTACGGGCGCAGCCAGCTGTTTCGCTGGGTGGCGCACGAGCATTGGGCCAAAGTGAAAGTGGTGCATTGCGGCCTGGAGCGGGCTTTCCATGAGGTGCTGCCGGTGAATGTTCCGGCGGTGCCACGGCTGGTGTGCGTCGGCCGGCTCTGTGAACAGAAAGGCCAGCTGTTGTTGCTTGAGGCGGCCCGTCAGCTTGCGGCACAGTCGATCGCCTTCGAACTGGTCCTGGCGGGTGACGGTGAGATGCGCGAGCAGATCGAGGCGCTGATTACCCGCCACGGCTTGCAGCAGCACGTACGCATCACCGGCTGGATCAGCAGCACACAGGTACGCGACGAAATCCTTGCCGCTCGCGCGCTGGTATTGCCCAGCTTCGCCGAAGGCTTGCCGGTGGTGATCATGGAGGCCATGGCCTTGCGCCGGCCAGTACTGACCACCTACGTGGCGGGTATCCCTGAGCTGGTGCGCCCGGGCGAGAACGGCTGGCTGTTCCCTGCTGGCGCGGTGGACGAACTGGCGCAGGCCATGGCCGAATGCCTTGCGCAACCCGCCGACGTGCTGCAGCGCATGGGTGAGGCGGCTTACCAGCGCGTGCTGCAACGGCATGATATCGACACCGAGGCGGCCAAACTGGCCGGCTACTTCAAGGCATCCGCATGATGAGTGTATTGAGTTGGTTACTGGGCCTGCTGGCGGCCATCGCCCTTGTGCCTGTGTCGGTGTTTTTCCTGCAGATGCTGCTGGCTTGCCTGCCGCCGCGCTCGCGGCCCCTGGGCATCAGCGTGCGTCCGCGGGTGGCAGTGTTGGTACCGGCCCATGATGAGGCTGCGATCATTCGGGCAACGCTGGCGAGCATTACCCCGCAATTACTCGCAGGCGACCGCTTGCTTGTGGTGGCCGACAACTGCATTGACGACACGGCGCGGCTGGCCCGCGAGGGCGGCGCCGAGGTGGTGGAGCGCTTTGATACGTTGCGACGTGGCAAAGGCTACGCCCTGGACTTCGGCGTACGCCACCTGGCCGAACAGCCGCCCGAGGTGGTGATTGTGGTGGATGCTGACTGCCAGGTAGGCGAGGGGGCGATTGACTGCCTGGCGCGTCGTTATCACCAGGTCAAGCGCCCGGTGCAGGCGCTGTATCTGATGCGCGCACCCGCCGGTAGCGGGCTGAAGGTACAGGTCGCCGAATTCGCCTGGCGGGTCAAGAACCTGGTGCGTCCGCGTGGTTGGGCCCGGCTGGGGCTGCCGTGCCAGCTGATGGGGGCAGGCATGGCATTCGGTTGGCACGACCTGGCCTTGATCAACCTGGCCAATGGGCACTTGGTAGAGGATGTAAAGCTGGGGCTGGATCTGTGCCAGCAGGGCAAGCCGCCGGTGTTCTGCCCCGAAGCGCTGGTCACCAGCCAGTTTCCGGCCAGCCAGCAAGGCATGAACAGCCAGCGCACCCGCTGGGAGCATGGCCATCTGGGTTTGATGCTGGCCGATGCACCCAAGCGTGCGCTGGCCGCTGTCAGCCAGCGCAACGGCAGCCTGCTGGCCATGACCCTGGACCTGTTGGTGCCACCTCTGGCGTTGCTGGTGCTGGCGTTGCTGGGGCTCAACCTGGTGACCTGGTTGGCGTACTGGCTGTCAGGCCATGCGACGCCTGCGTGGATCGCACTGGCTGCGCTGGTCATGCTCGGCCTTGCCGTTGTGCTGGCGTGGGCACGCTTCTGCCGTGAACTGATCCCGTTTTCCGTGCTGCTGTACGCGCCTTTTTACGCCGCAAGGAAGATCCCCCTGTACCTGGGGTTCCTGATCAAGCGCCAGGTCGAATGGGTGCGCTCCAAACGGGATGATGACTGATGGCCCAGTGGCAATGGCAGAAACGCTGGAAGGGTATTATCGACACGCTTGAGGTGGTGCCTGACAGCGCTGCGGCTCAGCACCTGCTCGACAGGCTTGCCGCCCCGGAATCTGCAACCGTGCTGGGCTTCGTCAATGCACATGCAATGAACCTGGTGGTGCGCGACGGTGCGTATTGTAAGGCGTTGTCGGCGGCCGATGTGCTATTGCGCGACGGCTCTGGCATGGCGATCCTTTATCGCCGGTTGGGGCTGGAGCCTGGGCTCAACATGAATGGCACCGACTTCATTCCCAGTCTCATGGCGGCATACAGTGGGCGACGGGTAGCGTTCTGGGGCACGCAACAACCTTACCTGAACCAGGCTGTGCAACACAGCGTAGCCTTGTTTGGCGTAGTGCCTGTCTCGGTCCACGATGGCTTCGCCAGCATCGACACCTACCTGCAACTGGCCAGGGAACAGCAGCCGGAACTGATCGTGCTGGGCATGGGCATGCCCAAGCAGGAAGCAGTAGCAGCCAGGCTGGCAGCCGTCGGTGGGCCGTGCCTGATCGTGTGCGGCGGGGCGATTCTGGATTTCCTCGGTGGCAAGGTCAGCCGGGCACCGCACTGGCTACGGCATTTGGGTGGCGAATGGGCCTACCGGTTGCTACGCGAGCCGAAACGCCTGTTCATGCGTTATGTGGTGGGCAATCCGTTGTTCCTGCTGCGCACCCTGCTGTGCCGCAAGGCCGCCGATTCGGCCAGGGGCACCGTATGATTCGGCCAAAGTCCGCGCCGATGGCAGGTGGCTGCTACAGTGAGATCAGTGGCTTGGGGGCTGCGCGATCCGGCTTCACTGGCGTTGAACACGCTGTATTCAAGACTTGATGTTTGATGGACGGCACTTGCTACGCTCAAATAGATGAGGTCTGAAATGGTTTTCGAACCCAGAAGCAGTCGTTCCTTACTCCAAAGAAGAAGCAGCGTAAGTAACGCCATTCAGGCGGGGCTCGATGGTATTGCAGTAACCGGTATTGCCTGGTATCTCATCTATGACCAGTTTGGTTACATTACCTCCGATTATGTGATCATGTTACTGTTGCTGGTCGGCGCACTGGCCGTCATCTACGACCATTATGCAATCTATCGCACTAACGTCGGTCTTTCTATCAAGGCCTTCCGCCTGTTCAAGGCCTGGTCGGCAACGTTCTGTTTTCTTGTGGTCATGGCCTTTTTGACCAAGCAAAGTGAAACGTATTCACGGCTGTTGGTCGTGCAGTTGTTCATCATTGGTTATATTGCCCAGTTGTTCTTGCACTTTGCTGTTCGTGAACTGCAAAAGCGCTTTACCGCGCATGCACGTCTGGACAATGCACTGATTATCGGCAACGGTGACCTGGCCAATTTTCTGTATCAAAAAATCAGCAGCAACCCCTGGTTTGGCGAGCGGGTGCTGGGGTGTGTGGTGACTGACAAAAATGGTGAGCAGGGGCAGGAAAGTGCTGAGGGCAAGCAACGCCTGCCCGTGCTTGGGCACATTGCAGACCTGGATGAAATCGTTGCCCAGCATGGCATTCGCACCGTGTACCTGGTGACCCCGCTGGGGGGCTCAGAGGTCATCAACGATGTGTACTTCAAGTTGCTCGACAAATGCATCGCTGTGAACTGGGTGCCGGATATCTTCTCGTTGCGCCTGATCAACCACAGCGTGCGGGAAATTGCTGGTATTCCCGTGCTGACCCTTTCTGAAACGCCGCTAACGGGTATGAGCCTGTTCCTGAAGAATATCGAGGACCGGGTATTGGCGGCATTGATACTGCTGTGTGCATCGCCTGTCTTGCTGGGCGTTGCACTGGCCATCAAACTTACCAGTCGCGGGCCCGTGTTCTTCCGTCAGGAACGCACGGGTTGGACGGGCGAGTCGTTCCGTATCTGGAAGTTCAGAAGCATGCATGTTCATCAGCCGGACAATGGCGTGGTCAAACAGGCCCAGAAGAATGACCCGCGGTTGACCAAGATTGGCGCTTTCATCCGCCGCACCAGCCTCGATGAACTGCCACAGTTGTTCAACGTGTTAACGGGCGAAATGTCGCTGGTGGGGCCAAGGCCACATGCGTTGCAACATGACACGTTATATTCCCAAGACATCGTCGATTACTTTGCCCGCCACAACATCAAGCCGGGCATGACCGGCCTGGCGCAAGTGCGCGGTTTCAGGGGGGAGACCAAGGACATCGAACAGATGATCCAGCGGGTGGACTCGGACATCGAGTACATCAACAACTGGTCGCTGTGGCTGGACTTTGTGATTCTGGTGCGCACCCTCAATGCGTTTACCGGTAAGCAGGCTTACTAGCCATCGAAAGCACAACACATACTCTGTGGGAGCGGGCGTGCCCGCGAAGAATGCGACGCGCTGTATGGCACCGGCTGTGCCGGTGTTCGCGGGCACGCCCGCTCCCACAGGGCCCGATCTGAATCAGATAGTTATATGTTATTCGAAGAAAGCGACCGCTTACAGGCGGGCTAGTCCTTGTTCAGTGGATGCAGTTCCCTGAACCCCCGCGCTTCCTCCACCAGCCAGTCATGCACCGCTCGCGCTCCCGGCTGATTCAACCCGCCTGGCGGGTAATGCACCATGTAGCGTTTGTGGTTAGCGATTGGCACGCCAAACGGCACGATCAGCGCGCCGCGCTCCAGTTCGTCATTTAGCAGTGTGCGCCGGGCGATGGCTACACCAATACCGGCAATTGCCGCCTCGATGGTCAGGTGGTTGCGGTTGAAGGTATGTCCGCGCCGTACATCCAGGCCGGGGGCGCCAATCCCCTCCAGGTAGAACTCCCACTCCGCATACTCCGAACTGCCACGCCAGGCGGTGATGTCATGCAGCAGCGGGTAATGCGCCAGGTCCGCCGGCCCATGCAGTGGCGGGCGGCCGCGCAGCAGGGTGGGTGAGCACACCGGGAAGATCTGTTCGTCCAGCAGCGGTGTCGAGAGCATGCCAGGGTAGCTGCCGTCGTTCAGGTCGATAGCCAGGTCGAAGTCGCCTGGGGTCAATGCCTGGGCGCTGTCTTCGGCCACAAGGCGCAGCTCGATGTCCGGGTAACGCTGCTGAAAGCGCGGCAGGCGTGGGGTGAGCCATTTGGCCAGGAACGACGGGATCGAACGCACGCGCAAGGTGCCGCGAATCTCACCAGCGTCCAGGCGCAGCAGTTCAGCCTCGATACTGCCGTAGGCCTCGGTCACCGTCTGGGCCAGGCGTTGCCCTTCGGCGCTCAGCTCCACGCCACGCGCCCGCCGCAGAAACAGCCGGTAACCCAGGCGTTCTTCCAGCTGGCGCATTTGCTGGCTGACCGCGCCTGGGGTGATGTGCAGCTCTTCGGCACAGCGGGTAAAGGACAGGTGCCGGGCTGCACAGGCGAATACATGCAGCCAGACAAACACTTGGCCATTCAGTTGTCGTCGCATTGTTTAGCACCACTAAAGGCTTGCTTAGAAAGATTCGTTGGTCATCCGTGAGCCAGCGCGTCAGTATCGCGCAAAATCGCACTACCGCTCAATTTCATCAGATAACCGTGCTGTGGATTCAAATCAGGGTACGGTCAGGCATTAGCATGGCTATCAGTGTTTTCGACCTTTTCAAAATCGGCATCGGCCCGTCCAGTTCCCACACCGTCGGCCCCATGCGGGCCGCGGCGACGTTTGCCCAGGCCCTGCGTGAGCAGGGCCTGCTGGCGCGGGTGACGCGCGTCGAAGTGCGGCTGTATGGCTCGCTGTCGGCCACCGGGGTTGGCCACGCTACCGATCGCGCCTGCCTGCTGGGGCTGATGGGCCAGTGGCCAGACCGTATCGACCCGGCCACCATTGACTCGCGCATTGGCCAGGTGTTGCAGGAGCATTGCCTGATGCTGGATGGCAGCCACCCGCTTGCCTTCGAGTATGGCCGTGACATGTTGCTGCTCGACGAGAGCCTGCCTTACCACCCCAATGCCATGAGCCTGGAAGCAATGGACGGGGAGGGCAGCCTGCTGCTGCAGACCTATTATTCGGTTGGCGGCGGCTTTATCGTCGAGCAAGCCGAAATTGATGCCCCCGCTGCCAAAGCCAATGACGTTGTGCTGCCTTATGAGTTCGACAGTGCTGCCCAGTTGCTGGCCTTGTGCAAAGCCCACGGCTTGAGCGTGGCGCAATTGATGATGGCCAACGAACAGGCCTGGCGCCCGGAAGCGGAAATACGTGAAGGCCTGCTGCGCATCTGGGCGGCCATGCGTGAGTGCGTGGATAACGGGCTGCGCAACGAAGGCATCCTGCCTGGGGGGCTGCACGTCAAGCGCCGCGCTGCCCGGCTGCACCGCAGCTTGCAGGAACTGGGCAAGCCCAACGTGATTGGTTCGACGCTCAGCGCCATGGAATGGGTCAACCTGTTCGCCCTGGCGGTGAATGAAGAGAATGCCGCCGGCGGGCGCATGGTCACCGCACCCACCAACGGCGCGGCCGGTATCATCCCGGCGGTGTTGCACTATTACATGAAGTTCAACCCGCTCGCCTGCGATGCGGATGTGGTGGACTTCCTGCTGGCTGCAGCGGCCGTTGGCATCCTGTGCAAGAAAAACGCATCGATTTCCGGTGCCGAGGTTGGTTGCCAGGGTGAGGTAGGCTCAGCGTGTTCGATGGCCGCTGCCGGCCTTGCGCAGGTGCTGAGCGCCACGCCGCCGCAGCTGGAGAACGCGGCCGAAATTGCCCTAGAACACAACCTGGGGCTGACGTGCGACCCGGTTGGCGGCCTGGTGCAGGTGCCGTGCATCGAGCGCAACGCCATTGCTGCAGTGAAAGCGATCAACGCGGTGCAGATGGCGTTGCGTGGCGATGGCGAGCACTTCATTTCGCTCGACCGGGTGATCCGCACCATGCGTGATACCGGGGCAGACATGCATGCCAACTACAAAGAGACCTCGCGCGGCGGCTTGGCAGTTGCTTTTGTCGAGTGCTAAAAAACCGCATCGGGCAATGCGGTCTTTTGTGGGAGCGGCCCCTTAGCGGGCTTTCTGCTTGGCTTCAATGAAGCTCGCCCGCATGTCCTTGGCCCAGCCATCCAGTACCGGCTTGACGTCATTCAGGGTCAGCTTCTGGGTATCGTTCTCCAGCTCCTGACCCGCGCCTTTGCGTACCACCTGGGCCAGCACTTTCTGGCTGGCACCGTCCAGGAACGCCGCCTCCACGCCGACATCCACGTCCTGGTCACGGCCGCCCGTGGCGGTGTTCACGCCTGCGGCGATCAGCGCGATGGGGATCACCTCATAGGGTCTGAGGCCCTCGTTGCTGGTAGACACTGCCGTGATCGCCGGCCGCACCACGATCACGCCCGGGCCAGGTCCATTGGCCAGCGGCAGGACACCACCGATTTCACGCCGCAGCGCTTCGTTGAAGTAGCGGGTGATTTCCCCCAGTGTCTGCGCGGAGATGACCGGGGTGGGCTGCGGCTTGGGGTAGAACTGGCTGGGCTCGATGAATACCTGGCTGTACTGGTTGATATTGACCTTGGGGTCGATCCAGCGCATCACCGAGGCACCCGACGGGCTCTTGGCTTCTTGCAACCGGCTGTAATCCTTGAGGAAGCCGGAGTAATCCTTGGGGTCCACGCGATTGCTGGAGCAGGCAGCCACGGCAAGCAGTGCGGCGCACAACAGGGTAATGCGAGGCAGTGATTTCATAATAAAGGCGTATCCATGAGAGGTCGGCCTGAACAACGCTAGCAGCTGCGCCGCAGTTGGCCAGTGGGCGAGTTCAATCCCCGGTGGAAAGGCGAAAAGTGGTGGTAGATGCACCGCGTGGCTTGCGGCCAGCTCAACCCAGCGCTTCGCGCAGCCGGTACCACAGCATGCCCAGTGCCAATAGCGGCGAGCGCAAAGCCTTGCCGCCAGGGAACGTCAGGTGGGGCACAGCGCTGAACACATCCAGGCCTTGGCTGTGGCCGAGGGCGATGCTTTCGGCCAGCAATTTCGCCGTCCAGTGCGTCACGTTCAGCCCATGCCCGGAATAGCCCTGGGCGTAATAGACGTTCGGGTGCTGGCTCAGGCGCCCGACCTGGGGGAAGCGGTTGGCGGTGATGCCGATCATGCCGCCCCACTGGTACTGGATGCGCACGTTGGCCAGCTGCGGGAACACCTTCAGCACCTTGGGCCGCATGTAGGCGGCAATATCCTTGGGGTCGCGGCCGGAGTAGTGGCAGGCACCGCCGAACAGCAGGCGGCGGTCTGCGGTGAGGCGATAATAGTCCAGGCCGACCTTCTGGTCGCACAGCGCCATGTTCTGCGGGATCAGGGCAGTAGCCAGTGCTTCGGGCAAGGGTTCGGTGGCGACTACGTAACTGCCGGCCGGTAGCACCTTGCCGCTCAGCCGCGGTTCCAGCTCATCGAGGTGGGCGTTGCAGCCCAGCACCAGGCTGTCTGCCCGCACCTTGCCACGGGCCGTGTGCAAGGTCACGCGGGGGCCGTGCTCGATACGCAGCACGGGGCTTTGTTCGAAGATGCGCACGCCCAGGCTATAGGCGGCACGGGCTTCGCCCTGAACGAGGTCGAGTGGGTGCAGGTGCCCCGAGCCCATGTCTACCAGGCCGCCCGCGTACTGGTCGCTGGCGACGATTTCATGCAACTGCCCAGGGCCTACAAGGCGGGTTTCGGGGCGGTAGCCAAGCGCTGCCAGGTCATCCTGCTCGTCCTTGAAGGCGGCGAACTGGTCGGGTGTGTTGGCCAGTTCGCAGAAACCCCAGCGCAGGTCGCAGGCAATGCCGTACTGGGCGATGCGGCTGGCCACCAGCGCCACCGAATCGATGCCGGCCTGTTTCAGGTAACGCACGCCGTCCTGGCCGACATGCCGGGTGAAACCGCTGACGTCATGGCCGATGCCGCGAATCAGCTGGCCGCCATTGCGTCCGCTGGCGCCCCAGCCGATGCGCCGGCCTTCCAGCAGCACCACCGACAAGCCACGTTCAGCCAGCTCCAAGGCGGTGTTGACGCCGGTCAGCCCGCCGCCGACCACGCACACATCGGCCGTCAGTTCATCGTCCAGGCTGGGGTAGGGCGCCGCGTTGCGTGCCGTGGCAGCGTAGTACGAAGCAGTGTGTTGGGAATCGAAAGACATGGGCGTTCTCGGCTCAGCGGTTGGACTTGATCTTGCTCCAGGAGCGGGTCATGACGCGCATGATCTTCGGGCTCGGGGTGCTGGAGATGTACAGTTTGTCCAGCACGTCCTGGGGTGGGTAGATCTCGGGGTTGTGCACCAGCGATGCATCCATGTAGGCCTTGGCGTCCGGATTGGCGTTGGCATAGCCGACCGTGGCACTGACTTTGGCGATCACTTTCGGGTCGAGCAGGTAATTGATGAAGGCCAGGGCCTGGTCGGGGTTGCTGGCGTCCTTGGGGATGGCCAGCAGGTCGAACCACAGGTTGCTGCCTTCCTTGGGAATGCTGTAGGCGACTTTTACGCCGTTCTTCGCTTCGACAGCGCGGTTGGCGGCCTGGAACACGTCACCGGAGTAGCCGAAGGCCACGCAGACATCGCCATTGGCCAGGTCGGAAACGTATTTGGATGAATGGAAGTAGGTGATGTAGGGGCGCAATTCGAGTAGGCGTGCTTCAGCCTTGGCGTAGTCGGCCGGCTTTTCGCTGCGCGGGTCCAGGCCCAGGTAGTTGAGCATCGCCGGGAACAGTTCATCGGGCGAGTCCATGAAAGCCACGCCGCACTGCTTGAGCTTTTTCAGGTTTTCGGGCTCGAACAGCACCGCCCACGAGTCGATATGGTCGACGCCCAGTGCAGCCTTGACCTTGTCGACGTTGTAGCCGATGCCGTTGGTGCCCCACAGGTAAGGCACTGCGTACTGGTTGCCGGGGTCGTTCTGTTCAAGCTGCTTGAGCAGCTTGGGGTCCAGGTGTTGCCAGTTGGGCAGCTTGCTGCGGTCCAGTGGCAGAAAGGCACCGGCCTGGGCCTGGCGGGCGAGGAAGTGGTTGGACGGCACCACCACGTCATAGCCGGTGCGCCCGGCCAGCAGCTTGCCTTCCAGGGTTTCGTTGGAGTCGAACACGTCATAGACCACCTTGATCCCGCTGCTGGCCTGGAAGTCGGCCAGGGTGGTGTCACCGATGTAGTCGGTCCAGTTGTACACACTGACCGAGGGCGTGGCCTGGGTGGTGGTGGCGAACAGCAGGGTGAACGCAGCGGGGATCAGGGCTTGCAGATGACGCATGGGGACACCTCGTTGGTCTTGTTCTTTGAGTGCGGTGTACGGGGGCGCAGAGCGCCCCGGGGTGGGTCAGACGCTCATCATCAGGAACTCACGCTCCCAGGAGCTGATGACCCGCTTGTAGTTCTCGTGCTCGGCACGCTTGACGGCCACATAGCCCTGGACGAACTGCTTGCCCAGGTACTGCTGCACGGTCTCGCAGTCTTCCATGTGCTGCAGCGCGTCTTCGATGGTGATCGGCAGGCGCAGGTTGCGCCGTTCGTAGGCACGGCCCTTCACTGGCGCGCTGGGATCAAGCTTTTCGACCATGCCCAGGTAGCCGCACAGGAGGCTGGCGGCGATGGCCAGGTAGGGGTTGGCATCGGCGCCCGGCAGGCGGTTTTCCACCCGCATTGCCTCCGGGCTGGAGGTGGGCACGCGCAGCCCGGCGGTGCGGTTTTCTTCACCCCACTCGACGTTCACCGGGGCCGAGGTGTCCGGCAGGAAGCGGCGGAACGAGTTGACGTTGGGCGCGAACATCGGCAGCAGCTTGGGGATGTACTTCTGCAAACCGCCGATGTGGTGCAAAAACAGCTGGCTCATGCTGCCGTCTTCATTGGCGAAGATTGGCTTGCCGGTGGCGATGTCGACCACGCTCTGGTGCAAGTGCATGGCACTGCCTGGCTCGTCGGTGATCGGTTTGGCCATGAAGGTTGCGGCCACGTTGTGCTTGAGCGCAGCTTCGCGCATGGTGCGCTTGAACACGGTGATCTGGTCGGCCAGGTCCAGGGCGTCGCCGTGGCGGAAGTTGATTTCCATTTGCGCAGGGCCGTCTTCGTGGATCAGCGTGTCCAGGTCCAGGCCCTGGATCTCGCACCAGTCGTAGACGTCCTCGAACAGCGGGTCGAATTCGTTGGCGGCATCGATCGAGAACGACTGGCGGCCGCTTTCGGCACGGCCAGAACGCCCCAGCGGTACTTGCAATGGCAAGTCCGGGTCTTCACAGCGCTTGGTGAGGTAGAACTCCATCTCGGGGGCGACGATGGGCTGCCAGCCCTTGTCGGCGTATAGCTTGAGCACTTTCTTGAGAACGTTGCGCGGCGACAGCTCGATGGGGTTGCCTTGCTTGTCGAAGGTGTCGTGGATCACGATCGCCGTTGGCTCGATCGCCCACGGGATCTGGTACACGGCGGAGGGGTCGGGGCGGCAGACCATGTCGATGTCGGCGGCATCGAGGAGGTTGTAGTAGATGTCATCGTCAACGTAGTCGCCGGTGACCGTCTGCAGCAGCACGCTTTCGGGCAGGCGCATGCCACGCTCGTGGAGAAACTTGGCGGTGGGCGCGATCTTGCCGCGGGCGATGCCGGTCAGGTCGCTGATCACGCATTCGACTTCGGTGATGCGGTGTTCTTTCAGCCAGGTGTACAGCTGATCGAAGGGGGCGTTCATACAGACCTCTTGGTTGGGTTTTAGTGTGGGAGCAACGCGGCTTGCTAGGTGTTGCACTTCCCAGGTGACGCACTGGAGACTATCTTGGTCGCAGCCCCCGGGGCCGATCTATCCATTTTCTTCGGCAAGCAATGCACCAAAAGAGTGCAACTAGGATCTCGCGTGACAACGCCCAATGCGCTGCAAGTCCAGGCCTTCCATACCACCGACGTCTCCGAGCAAGTGCGCGCTACCCCCGGCTGGCAGCAGCAGTACCGGCAGATGTCGCCGGGGCATTTCAGCGGTGAGCTGCGCTGGCTGGGCATGGAGGGCGTGGAGGTGTACGAGGAGCGACTGAATACCCGCGTAGAGCAGTTTTTCCGGGCACCGAGCGGTTCACTGGCGTTTTGCTTCGACCGCAGCGAAAACAGCCTGTACTTGCTGAACGAGCAAAGCCGCAATATCTGGATAACCCCGGAGAACTACCAGGAAGTGGCAGTGGTGTTCGACCAGGCCTTCCTGGCCCGCCATGGGCTGGACCCGCAGCGCCTCGAAGGGTTGTTCATGGTGCCCCTGGGCAGTGGGCAGAACGCCTTGTTTGGCAGTTGGCTGAGTGCCACGCTGACGCGCCTGGGGCAGGCCGATTGCCCATTGCAGGGGCAGGCTCTGGCGGAGCAGCTGCTGGAGGATTGCCTGTTCATCCTCGATAACGCCAGCCAGCGCCTGCAGGGCGTAGCGTTGGGGCGGCGCGGTGAAGAACGGGCGATCATGCGTCGGGTCAGCGAATGGGCGGCCGATTGCCCCGAGGAGACGTTGAACCTGATGGAGCTGGCAGATGTTGCCGGGGTCTCGTTGCGCCAGTTGCAGCAGGCATTCAAGGCATTTACCGGCATGCCGCCAGCGCAGTGGCTGCGCTTGCGCCGGCTTAACGGCGCCCGGCGCGATTTGTTACGCGATGGCAGGGCGACCGTGGCCGAGGTCGCGATGCGCTGGTCATTCTGGCATTTGGGAAGGTTTTCAGAGAGTTACCGGCAATTGTTCAAGGAGTTTCCGAGCGAGACCTTGAAGCGGGGCAGGGGCTAAGGTAGCGAAATAGCTGCTGGCCTCTTCGCGGGCTTGCCCGCTCCCACAGGGACCTGAGGCGATCCCGTGGGAGCGGGCGCGCCCGCGAACAGGCCGGCCCAGCCAACACTGAACTCAGCATCTCACGCCGAAAGTTGCTATCGTGCCGCCCTGATCCAACCCGAGGTGCCGATGTTCTACCTGCCTTTGCCCAGCGACCAGGCCGACCGCCTCGCCAGCGAACCCAACACCGACTTTTTCAGCACTGCCAGCGTCCTCGAAGCCGCCGCAGTGCTGTTCGTGCAAAACCTGCCGCGCCAGCCCGCCACCGCCTCGGCCGATGCACAAGAACGCCGTTTCGCCGAAATCGTGCGCATCGCCAACGAAGTTGAAACCGCCGCCCCCGGGCGCTTTCAAAGCCAGGTAGCGCAACACTTTGATCGTGAAGCCTTTGCCATGGGCCTGGGCATGCTGGGCGAAAACGGCATTGCCCTGCTTTCAGGCGAGGTGAAGTACACCGTAGACGAACTGCTGGATAGCGAAGGCCAGTGGAATTTCCAGTTCGCCGACATCTATCGCCAGCGAGCCACACCGCTGCATCCGGTGTACCTGCCGTCGCTGGCCAGCGACCTGATGCTCAGCGACCAGCAGAACCGCCTGCTGCGCGAGTTTCTCAGTGGTATCGACGAGTCAGTGGCGGTGCAGGGATTTGCTGGCACTGGCAAGACCTTCCTGATTCACCAGTTCGCCCGCCTGCTGGAGCCACAGCGCACGTTGCTGCTGGCAATGACCGAAGGCCAGTTGCGCGCGCTGCAGGCGCGGGTAAAGGACGCTGCCGCCTACACGGCGCTGACCTTCGGCCAGTTGGCTGACGAACTTCTCAACCGCGACCTCACCAGCAACGGCTGGCGTCTGCGCGACCCGTATCGCACCAAACTGTCATGGCGCCCGCAGAATGAGCAGGTTGTACGTTGGCTGGCCATCCCTGACATCGGCCCGCTCGCCGCGCGCGATGTGGTTGCCTTGTGCATCCGCGCCGTGCGCACGTTCTGCCACAGTGCCGACACCCAGCTTCAACTGCACCACTTGCCCTGGGCCGGGCCTGGCACTTCACCGCTGGACCAGGAGGTGCTGCTGGAAAAAGCCCGCCTGTACTGGCAAGAGCTGATTCGCCCGTCCGCGCGGGACGTCCAGTTGCCTGTGCGCGACTACCACCGGGTCAAGCTGCTGTCGTTGACCGGTCATGTGATCGATAGCCGCTACACCCACGTGATCGTCGACGAGGCCCACGAGCTGTCGGCACCGATGCTTGACGTGCTGGATCGCAGCCCGCAGTCGATCATTGCCCTGGGCGACGAATTGCAGAACCTCAACGGCCTCAGCCCGCACCATGGCAGCTTTATCCGCCAGCGCTGCATCGACCATTCGCTGCGTGCCGGGCCGGCGATGGACAATGTGCTCAACCCGCTGATCCAGGCGCACCCGGCGGCGATCCAGGCGGCCTTTAGTGGCAGCGCCGAGCATTACACCCGGGTCAGTTTCTTCGATACGGTGACGGTGCCGGAACAGCCTACGGCGCTGATCGTCGATGACGAATGGGGGCTGTTTGGCTGGTTCCAGCGCCTTACGCACCAAAGTGTGCCGTTCGTATTGCTGAAAAGCGCGCGCAAGGACTTCGAACTGTTCGTCGAGGACTGCATCGAGCTGTACCGCTTTGGCACTCGACCGCGTCACCCGATGTTGTTCCGCTACGCCAGTTGGCAGGCGCTGGAGCAGGACAAGGGCGATGACAAGGCGTTCAATGCCGTGGCCAACATGCTGCGCAAAGGCTATACGCCGGAGCATTTTGCCAAAGCCAAGAGCCGTTACCGCTGGGACAAGGCGCCCAAGCTGTTCCTGGGGCGGGTACGGGATGTGAAAAACATGGAGTTCGCCCGGGTGATGGTGTCGCCGGAGCTGATGGTGCCGCCGCAGGTGGCGGGTAACCGCAATGAGCGGGCGCGGATGCTGGCGGGGCTGTATACCGCCTGTTCGCGGGCGCGGCATGAACTGATCGTGCCGGGGGGGATGCTGGACTGGGTCAAGGACCAGGTTCGGGACTGAGGCATCTGGGGCCGCTCTGCGGCCCCAGGGTCGTGAATCAGTTACGGTCCAGCCACACTGTCTGGGCATTGGTGAACTCGCGCACCCCAAAGTGCGACAGCTCACGCCCGAACCCGCTCTTCTTCACGCCGCCAAACGCCACGCGGGGGTCGGAAGCGCAGTAGCCGTTGATGAACACGCCACCGGTATCCAGTGCCGCAGTCATGCGCTCGGCCAGTGCATAGTCGGCGGTGTAGATGGTCGCGGCCAGGCCAAACTCGCTGTCGTTGGCCAGCTCCACCGCATGGTCAGCATCACGTGCCGTGATGATCGCGGCCACCGGCCCGAACAGCTCCTGCTTGAATGCGGTCATTTGCGGGGTGACGTTGGCGAACACGGTCGGCGCGTAGAAGTTGGCCACGCCTTCGACCTTGTTGCCGCCCAGCAACAGGGTGGCGCCTTCGGCGAGGGTCGCCTGAACCTGGCCGTCCAGCTCGTCGCGCAGGTCGTAACGGGCCATCGGGCCGATATAGGTGCCGTCTTCCAGTGGGTTGCCGACTTTCAGTTCGCGGGTTGCTTCAACGAACTTGCGCGTGAATTCCTCGACAATGCTGTCTTCCACGATCAGGCGTTTGGCCGCTGCGCAGACTTGGCCAGTGTTCTGGTAACGGCCAATGACCGCGGCCTTGACGGCGGCATCCAGGTCGGCGTCAGCCAGCACGATGAACGGGTCGGAGCCACCGAGCTCCAGTACACACTTCTTCAGTGCGGCACCGGCCTGGGCACCAATCGCCATGCCGGCACGCACGCTGCCGGTCAGGGTCACGGCGGCGATACGCGAATCGTTGATGGCGCGGGTGACGCCGTCCGGGGTTACGTTCAGCACTTCGAACACGCCTTCCGGCAGGCCGGCATCCTTGAACAGCTCGCCTAGCAAGTACGCGCTGCCCATCACGTTTGGCGCATGCTTGAGCACGTAGGTATTACCTGCCAGGACCGCCGGCACGGCGCCGCGCAGTACCTGCCAGACAGGGAAGTTCCACGGCATCACGGCCAGGATCGGACCCAGTGGGCGGTATTCGATTCGGGCTTTTTCAACCTGGGTCGGTTCCGGCGCAAGCATGGCCGGGCCGTGTTCGGCGTACCAGCGGCACAGGCCGACGCACTTGCTGACTTCGCCACGGGCCTGGGCAATCGGCTTGCCGATTTCGCGGCTGATCATCTGGGCAAAGGCTTCGGCCTTGGCTTCGAGGGTGCTGGCCAGCGCCAACAGGTACTCGCTGCGCTGACCCAGCGACACTTGGCGCCACTGGCGGTAGCCGACCTTGGCACGTTGCAGCGCCGCTTCCAGTGCGGCGTCGGTGTCGAACGGGTAGGCGCCGATCTGCTCGCCGGTGTACGGGTCGAGGGAGATGGCGTGGGTCAGGCTGCTGATCGCACTCATGGCGGACACTCTCGTTGTTGTTAATCAGTGACGCCAGACTAGTGGGCTATGGCTTTAATGAAAACTGAATAATAATGAGCGAAACATTCACGTTTGGAGAAAGGCTGTGGACCTGGTGCAACTGGAGATTTTCAAGGCCGTGGCAGAGCAGGGCAGCATCAGTGCCGCCGCGCAGCACATCCATCGGGTGCCATCCAACCTGACCACGCGCATCAAACAGCTGGAAGAAGACTTGGGCGTTGAGCTGTTCATTCGCGAGAAGAGCCGCCTGCGCCTGTCGCCAGCAGGCTGGAATTTTCTCGAATACACCCGGCGCATCCTCGACCTGGTGCACGAGGCCCGCCTGACCGTGGCCGGTGAAGACCCCCAGGGCACCTTCGCCCTCGGTTCGCTGGAAAGCACCGCAGCGGTGCGCATTCCGGCTTTGCTGGCGGCGTACAACCAGCGCTACCCCAAGGTCGACCTGGACCTGTCCACCGGGCCATCTGGGACCATGCTCGAAGGCGTGTTGTCTGGCCGCCTGGTGGCGGCCTTTGTCGACGGCCCGGTGCTGCACCCGACACTGGAAGGCATGCCGGTGTTCGAGGAAGAGATGATGGTCATTGCACCGCTCAACCACGCGCCAGTTACCCGCGCCCAGGATGTGAACGGTGAAAGCATCTACGCCTTCCGCGCCAACTGTTCGTATCGCCATCACTTCGAAAACTGGTTCGTCAAGGACCAGGCAGTGCCGGGCAAGATTCACGAGATGGAGTCGTACCATGGCATGTTGGCCTGCGTCAGCGCTGGCGCAGGCCTGGCCATGATGCCGCGCAGCATGCTCGACAATATGCCCGGGTGCAGCACGGTCAGCGCCTGGCCGATGTCGGAAGATTTCCGCTACCTGAAAACCTGGCTGGTCTGGCGGCGGGGCGCG
The DNA here is from genome assembly GCF_000498395.2 of Pseudomonas putida S13.1.2. Classification (NCBI taxonomy): domain Bacteria; kingdom Pseudomonadati; phylum Pseudomonadota; class Gammaproteobacteria; order Pseudomonadales; family Pseudomonadaceae; genus Pseudomonas; species Pseudomonas putida. The sequence continues at coordinate 1,843,715 of NZ_CP010979.1, read as the reverse complement.
GTATCGCGAAGTCTCAGCATGTTCGTGAAACTGCTTGAAGAAGGTCGCTCAGCCTCCTGATAAATATGCAAATTCATAGTGGTTTGATGGTTTAGTGCCGAATGTCACGAGCACAACCGTGCATCAGCCAGAACACCCTCAACCCGAGAGGATCAGATAGTAAGTAAGCCATCCTTTGAAGGAGGGTTGTCCCATGCGTAACCACCACTATGCCCTCGGCGCGGCGTTGCTGGTCACCCTGGCCATGCCATGGACCCTGGCTGCCGCTGCCGACCTCAATGCCCCCATCGACATGCAGGCCGTGCAGTTGCAACCGCAGGAGCAGAACGGCGTGCGCTACTTGCAAGGTGGTATTGGCCAGGACGAAGCCAATGCGCTGCGCAAGACCACTGGCTATGACCTGCACGTGGAGCTTTCGACCGGCCCGGAAGGCAAGTTCCAGAGCGGTGCCACAGTCGACATCCAGAATGCCCAAGGCCAGCCCGTACTCAGCGTCACGGATGCCGGGCCGCTGCTGTATGTGCAACTGCCTCCCGGCAAGTACAAAGTCACTGGCAATGCCCAGGGTGAGACGGTGCAGCAATGGGTGACCGTGAACGGCAAGGCCCCCACGAACGTGAACCTGAACTGGCGTTGATGGACAAACAGGCGGGAGTACAGATGTACCCCCGCCTGGAAGGGGCTATCTGAACACTGTAAATGGGGGTCAATCGCATGAAGCCCTGCGCACGGCAAGGCACATCTTGAACAGTGATTTCGCCAATAGTGGCAATTCACTTTCAACTTTCTGATTATCTGGACAATAATCCAAAACTATTACTTCGTGTGACCGCTCTGGATCGGTCGGTCACCCTTTAAAAAAGATCGAGGGGCCGAAGCCCCCGCTTGCCGTGTAGACCATCAGGAGAGTCGTTGATGAAAACCCTTTTCGCAGCTTCGCTGGCCGCTGCAGTGCTGGCCTTTGCAGGGGCCAACCTGGCCCAGGCCGCGCAGGTGTCAGGCGCCGTGGGCGCCACTAGCCAAGGTGACATGACCTACCGTATCGGCCTGTCGTTCGACTGGGACAAGAAATGGCTGGAAAGCAACACCGGCTATGTGACTGGTTACTGGGATGCAGCCTACACCTACTGGGAAGGCGGTGACGCCAGTGGCGCGCACTCGCTGTCCTTCAGCCCGGTGTTCACCTATGAATTCAGTGGCTTCACCTACACGCCGTACATCGAGGCCGGCATCGGCCTGGCGGCGTTTTCCAAGACAGACGTGGGTGACCAGCGCATGGGGTCGGCGGTCAACTTCGAAGACCGTATCGGTTTCGGCCTGAAGCTGCCTGGGGAGCAGAAAGTCGGGATTCGCGCGATGCATTATTCCAATGCGGGGATCAAGCAGCCTAACGACGGGATCGAGTCCTACTCGCTGTTCTACAGCAAAGGTTTCTGAAGCAGGGGGCCGCTGTGCGGCCCCAGCCTTTCAGAACGTATAGGAAACCCCGGCCTGCACCGTCCGAGGTGCTCCCGGGTAGGCGTAGGTGTTGAATGCGCCTTCGTCATATTCCTTGTTGAACAGGTTTTTCACGTCCAGGTTCAGGCGTACGTGCTCATTGAGCTGGTAGAAGCCTAGCAGGTCAACCACGGTGTACTGGTCCATGTTGTAGGTGACCGCCTCGGTCTGGCCATTACGGTCATCCACGTATTTCACGCCGACCCCCAGGCCCAGGCCTTTGACGAAGCCATCCTGGAATTCATAGGTGTTGAGCAGGCTGAAGCTGTTACGTGGAATGTTTGCCAGGCGGGTGCCGGTGGGCAAGCGGTTGTCCTTGGTAACTTCGGCATCGACATAAGCGTAGCCGCCGATCACCCGCCACTCTGGGGTGATGTTGCCAGCAATGTTGATGTCCAGGCCGCGGCTGCGCACCTGGCCAGCGGCGACGCTGTAGTTGGGGTCCGCCGGGTCGCGCGTCAGTACGTTTTCCTTGACGATATGGTAGATCGCTGCGTCCACGCTCAACTGGCGATCAGGCGCTTCCCATTTCACGCCCAGTTCGTAGGATTTGCCCTTCTCAGGGTCAAAACCACGCCCCGTCGCACCTGCAGGCGCACCGCTGTTGGGCTTGAATGAACGTGCGGTGTTGGCATACACCGCCACGGTGTCGGTCAGGTCATACAGCAGGCCGAAACGCGGAGTGACACCGTTTTCGCCCTTGCTGAAGTCACCCGCTGCGCTGAGCTTGTTGACGTAGTCGTGCTCGAAGCGTTCGAAACGCACGCCTGCCAAGGCCTTCAGACGCTCGGTCAGGGCCACCTGGTCCTGGACGAAGAAAGCCCAGGTCTTGAGGTTTTCCTTGTCGTGGGTGGTGGTACGGGTCAGGGCAGGGCGCGCCTGGCCCAGCACCGGGTCGAAGATATCAATCGGGTAGGCGGTGGCGCCTGCCGCGGAGCGCTGGATAATCGAGTTGTAATCGTAGTCTTCGTACTCGATGCCGGTCAGCAGCGTATGGGCGAAGCCAGCGGTGTCGAAGTGCCCGGTAAGGTTGAGCTGGTAATCCCGGTCGGTCCACTCCAGCTTGCGGTAGTTGAAGTTGCGCCCCAGGGTACGGCCGTCGGGCTGCAAGCCATTGGCTTCCACGGCATTGCCTTTGAGCGAGCCGTCCAGCCACTGCATGCCGCCGCCCAGGGACCAGTTGTCGTTAAGCAGGTGCTCGAAGCGTAACTGGGCCATGTTGTTGTCGTTGTGCAGCAGGTTGTCGCTGCCTTTTTCCCAGATGTTGGTATCGCGTGAGGCTGTTCCGAGCTGCCCGGGCAGCCGTGTCAGGCCGCGGTCCAGCGGGTGGTTGTTACGCATGAAGTCGCCTTCGAAGATGATCTTCGTGGCGTCATTGACCTGCCAGCTGATGACCGGTGCCACATCATATCGCTCGCTTTGCACGTCATCGCGGAAGCTGTCGCCACCTTCGCCCAGCAGGTTCAGGCGGTAGGCCAGCGAGCCGTCCTGGTTCAGAGGCCCGGTCGCATCAAGGGTTGCCCGGTGCATGCCTTGGTCATCGAACTGACTGCCCAGGGTGACCTTGGACGCTGGCAGTGGCTGTTTGCTGACCACGTTGAACGTGCCGCCGGGATCGCCGCGGCCATACAGGCTGGTGGCCGGGCCACGGATCACTTCCAGGCGCTCGACGGTATTGGCGTCCGGGGCGTTGGGGTAGCCGCGGTTGATCGGGAAGCCATTGCGGTAGAACTCGCCGGTAGTGAAACCACGCACAGTGAAGGTGGTCAGGCCCTGGCCGCCGAAGTTGTTGGCGCGGCCGACACCGCCGGCGTAGTCCAGCCCGTCCTGCAGGCGCGTGGCGCCGGTGTCCTGCAGCACATCCTTGGGCACCACGCTGACCGATTGCGGCGTTTCGTGCAGCGCCGTGTCGGTACGGGTGGCACTGGCCGAGCGGCTGGCCTTGTAGCCTTGGACCGGGCCATCGGCGCGTTCGCTGTCGGCGGTGTCGGTGATGCTGAGGGCCTGAAGTTCGATCCGGGCGGGTTCGCTGAGCGGTTCAGGCTCGGCCGAGGCCAGTGGGGAGACAGCATGGAGCACACAAAGCGAAACGAATGTGCGACGCATCGACGGTACGATCCTGAAGTAGGGCGCTGAAGGAAGGGTGGGCAAGCGCCGCGAAACTACTACGAATCATTATCAGATGCATTATTTTTAAGTGGCACTGGTGTACCAGATACCAGCGGGTGGAAGCCGTGCCAGCCTCCTCGCGGGCCAAACCGCGCAGAGGCCGGCGCAGGCATACCAGCACTCAACCAACGGCCTTGATTGCCAGCACATTGCACAGCGGGTGCTCCAGTACATGCGCTGTGGTGCCGCCCAGGTAGGTCTGCATGGCGTCATGCCGGTGGCTGCCCATCACGATCACATCCGCCCGGCTGTGGCCGACAAACTGGGCAATGGCCCTGATCGCTGCGCCTTCCAGGAAGTGCCGTCGCTCCAGCGGGATCTGGTGATGGTCACCCAGGCGATTGAACGCCGCACGCTGCGCAGTACGCACGCTGCCATCGAAGCCGGGCATGGTCACGGTGCCGGCGCCGAAGTCGGCGATGTGAGTCTTGGCCGCGTCGCACACATGCAGCAGGTGAAGCTCGGCGTTGCATTGCAGGGCCAGGGCACGGGCGCAGTTGATTACCTGCTCATCCAGGTGCTCGCCAGCACCGTGGCTGTTGAGGTCCACGGCGGCGGCAATCTGCCGGGGCAGGGGCAGGCGGATGTCGCTGACCAGGTGCACGGCAACCGGGCTGTCCTTGAGCAGCTGCCAATCCAGTGGCGTGACCAGCAGGCGTTTGAGCACCGGTTCGTGCTGCACGTCCTTGACCAGCAGGTCACAGCCTTGCCGTTCGACGCGTTCCAGCACGCTGCCCAGCGGGTCACGGGTCAATAACAGTTCGGTGGACACGTCCAGGCCCGCATTGCCCAACTGCTCGGCCTCATCGGCCAGCCACTGGCGGTTGTCACTGAGCAGCCGCTCACGTTCGCGGCCATCGCCCATCAAGCCAAAGGTGTCGACATCGTCGACGAACACATTGATATCCAGCAGTGCACCGCTGGACTCCGCCAGCGCCGCCGCGCGTTGCAGCGCGGGCGTATGGCGCATCTGCGGGCCGAGCATGACAAACAAGCGCTTGAACTGGCTCATCTCACACCTCCACGTGTGGCAGCCCCCCGGTTAGCTGGTTCTGTTGAGTCTAGACCCGTGTGCACCCGATAAAACCAATCAGGTTTTTTTACCTGGCGTCTGCTTGAGTGCGGCTGGCGCCGCGTGTCGGGTATGATGCGCGCCCCATCATTGTCACGAGGCCTGTCCCATGTCCCTGAGTGCTGAACAGATCGACGAATTTCGCGCCTTCGCCGAGCAGTTGGCCGATGCTGCCGCAGTGGCGATCAAGCCATACTTTCGCGCCAGCCTGGATGTGGAGGACAAGGGCGGGCGCCTGTACGACCCGGTAACGGTGGCTGACAAGGCGGCCGAGGACGCCATGCGCGAGCTGATCCAGGCCCGCTACCCTGACCACGGTATTCTTGGTGAAGAGGCAGGCGTGGCTGTCGGCAGCAGCCCGTTGACCTGGGTGCTCGACCCGATCGACGGTACCCGTGCCTTCATCACCGGCCTGCCGTTGTGGGGCACGTTGATTGCCCTGAACGATGGCACGCGCCCAGTGGTTGGCGTGATGAATCAGCCATTCACCGGTGAACGCTTTGTCGGTACCCCTGACGGTGCCTGGCGCAGCGGTACGCCACTGAAAACCCGTGCCTGTGCCGACCTGGCTTCAGCCACGCTGATGTGCACCACGCCGGACATGTTTGACACCGCCGAGCGCAAAGCCGCGTTCGAGGCGGCTGCCGGTAAGGCGCGCTTGATGCGCTATGGTGGCGATTGCTATGCCTACTGCATGCTGGCGTCGGGCTTTGTCGACGTGATCATCGAGGCCAGCCTGCAGCCGTATGACGTACAGGCGCTGATGCCGATCATCGAAGGGGCGGGCGGGGTGATTACGGCCTGGGATGGCAGCTCTGCGCAAAATGGCGGGTGCGTGGTGGCATGCGGGGACCCAGTGCTGCATGCGCAGGTAGTGGAGCTGTTGCGACACGCCATGTGAGCCACAAATCCCCGATCACTGCACTTTTTACGATTTCCGGGCTCTATGCTTGGCCAGGCTGCACTAACCCCCGGTGCGGCCGCCGAATATCGACCCGGTGCCGATGGTTGCAAGCTACCCGAATTTCCTCCCGCGCCTGCTTTTGGCAGGCGCGCTCACATGCCTGTGCGCCTGCACCCAGGAGCAGGGCCGCGATATTGTCAGCCAGTTTGGCAACGGCAAACCCAGTGAGTTGTTCCAGACCAGCGTCGACCGCCTGGCCACGCTGTCGATGCGCGACAACTTGCAAAGCCTGTACGTGCTGATGAACAAGCTGTACCTGCGCAACCCCAACCAGTGGAAGATGTCGGGCTACGTGGATGCCGCCACGGCCGAGCGCCAGATACGCATGGCCATCGAACAACGCCTGCCGCTGCCGCAACTGGGCAACCGCCGCGACCTGGCTGCGTTGAGCTACGCCCTGAGCCCGGAGTTTCGCGGTGATCGGGTGGGTGCATTCATCTACGCCATCGGCAGCATGCTGATCACTGCACATGGCGGGCGTACCGAGTTCTACATGACCGATACCATCGACCCGCTGTTCGTCAACAACGCAGCGCGCAATATCGAGAAGGCGACATGGATGCTCAGCCAGCGGCAGGATGCCAATGGGGTGTTGCTGCTGTTCTCCAATGAGATCTCGGAGGAGGGCAGCAACCTCAGCTTTGCCGTGGAGTTCGGCAAGATCGTGGCGCGGCTGGACTTGCTGGCCGAGTTGCTGGATGAGCGTTATCGGCGGATTGGCTTGAATTACGCGCAAAGCCTGTTGCTGATGAACTTTTTGCCGGTGCAGTGAGCCTTAGCCGTTGCGCAGACCCTTGCGGGAGCGGCCTTGTGTCGCGAAAGGGGCGCGCAACGCCCCCAGGATGTCAGCCACCAAGGGCCACTGGACGGTTCAGAGCAGCGCCTGTATTGCCTGCCTGTAACGCTGCCCGGCCAGGCTCATACTGTTGTTATGGGTCGCCCCCGGCACCAGCAGCAATGTCTTGGGCTGCCGGGCTGCGTCGAACAGTTGCTGGCTGAAGCGCGGCGGTACGAACCGGTCATCCATCCCATGCACCAGCAGCACCGGCAGGCCGATGTCGCTGATCTTGTCCAGCGAGTCGAACTTCTGCGACATCAACCAGCGCACCGGCAGGGAGGTATTGGCCACCGCTGCCGCGACATCGCCCAGGGAGGTGAAGGTCGACTCAAGGATCAACCCGCGTGCCGGCGCCCCAACGCCGCTTTGCTGCGCTTCACGGGCCAGTTCACTGGCCAGTTCCACCGCCACCGCGCCGCCCAGCGAATGACCGAATATCAGGCGCTTGCCGGCATCCGGCTGCAGCTGGGCGAAGCGCTCCCACGCAATGCGGGCATCTTCGTACACCGTGGCCTCGGATGGCAGGTCGCCCCGGCTCTGGCCAAAGCCACGGTAATCCACGGCCAGCACCGAGTAGCCCATGGCATGCAGCTGCTCGATGCGGAACAATTGGCCGGTAAGGTTCCAGCGCACGCCGTGCAGGTAGAGCACCGCCGGGGCATTGGCGCGTTTGGCCGGCCACCACCAGGCGTGCAGGCTCTGGTTATCGCTGAAGCTGCGCGGGCGCAGGTCGAGTTCCTGCACGTCGCTGGGCAAACCGCGGAACCAGCTGGCTTGGCCAGGCTCGATACGGAACACCAGCTCGCGCTCCTTGTGCTGCAGCATGGCGCAGCTGGAGGGTAGGCCAATGACCAGCAAGGTGGCGCACAAACAGGTGAGCCAGCGGCGGCGCAGGTGGGTAAGGAAGAGGGTAGACATGTGCGCTTTCTAGCAGAAGCACTGCGCCGGGTGTTGAAAAAGTGACCGAATGGCAGGGTGGTTTGGTTGCAAGCTGTTTCTGGTAGACCCGGAATATTACCGGTCTCGCGCGGGTTTACTCCCGAAGCGGCCGGTACAGGAAAATACTGTTCGATAAACGAACGCCAGCTCCATCTGGCTTGCCCGCTATCCGCCCATCCAATCCCATCGCCGCATTGCTCAACCCCCGCCATTTTGCTGTAGTGTGCCCATCCACCGGTTGTCGCCTGCCCCCGCTATCCGCAACCGGCCCGATAGAATGACCGTGACGACCGCAACCACCGCCCACAAGGCCGTAGGAAGCGGCGACCAGAACAATAACGATACCGAGTGCCTTGCCTATGGAAAGTCGCCTGCTGAGCGAGCGCAGTAGCGTGTTTCACCACGCCGACCCTTATGCTGTGTCCGATTATGTGAACCAGCATGTAGGGCAGCACTGCATCGGTCTGTCCCGTACCACTCATCCCCAGGCTAGCCTCAGCCACCGCAAGTTCGCCGAACTCGACCTGTGCCGCATCAGCTACGGCGGCAGCGTGCGCGTGACCTCGCCGGCGCTGGAAACCATCTATCACCTGCAAGTGTTGCTCAACGGCAACTGCCTGTGGCGCGGGCACAAACGCGAGCAGCACCTGGTGCCGGGCGAGCTGCTGCTGATCAACCCGGATGATCCGGTTGACCTGACCTATTCGGAAGACTGCGAGAAGTTCATCCTCAAGGTGCCAACCCGGCTGCTGGATTCGATCTGTGATGAACAGCGCTGGCACCGGCCCGACGGGGGCGTGCGGTTCTTGCGCAATCATTACCGCCTGGATGAACTGGACGGGTTCGTGAACCTGCTGGCCATGGTTTGCCATGAAGCGGAGGTGAGCGATTCGCTGCCCAGGGTGCAGGGCCACTATAGCCAGATTGTCGCCAGCAAGTTGCTCACCCTGATGAGCACCAACATTCGTCGCGAGAGCCTGAGCGCACCGCAGGCCGGCCTTGAGCGCATTCTTGATTACATCGAGCGCAACCTGAAACTGGAGCTGTCAGCTGAAGTGCTGGCAGAGCAGGCGTGCATGAGTTTGCGTTCGCTGTATGCGTTGTTCGACCAGCACCTGGGCACTACACCCAAGCATTACGTGCGCCAGCGCAAACTGGAACGGGTGCATGCGTGCCTGAACGACCCGACTTGCGGTGTGCGCAGTGTGACCGAGCTTGCCCTGGATTACGGCTTCCTTCATCTAGGCCGGTTCTCCGAGGTGTATCGGCAGCAATTTGGCGAGCTGCCGTCGCAGACATTCAAGCGCCGGGGGTAAGACGCGCTTGCAGGTTGCAAGAACATGCAAAGCTCGTGCAGCAGCAACATAAAAACTGGATAGCACTCTGCACAATCCGGATAGTCCCCCGCCAGTCGTCTCCCTAACCTGACCAGGTCTAAACAATAACAATGGAGACCCTGGCCATGTCCCTGGGATTCGACTACCTCAATGCCATGCTCGAGGACGACCGTGAAAAGGGCATCTACCGCTGCAAGCGCGAGATGTTCACTGACCCACGCCTGTTCGACCTGGAAATGAAACACATCTTCGAGGGCAACTGGATCTACCTGGCCCACGAAAGCCAGATCCCCGAGAAAAACGACTTCCTCACCCTGACCATGGGGCGCCAGCCGATTTTCATCGCGCGCAACAAGGACGGTGAGCTCAATGCCTTCCTCAACGCCTGCAGCCACCGCGGTGCCATGCTGTGCCGGCACAAGCGTGGGAACCGCTCCAGCTATACCTGCCCGTTCCACGGCTGGACGTTCAACAACAGCGGCAAACTGCTGAAGGTGAAAGACCCGAGCAACGCCGGCTACCCCGACAGCTTCAACTGCGACGGCTCCCACGACCTGACCAAGGTGGCGCGCTTCGAGTCGTACCGGGGCTTTTTGTTCGGCAGCCTGAATGCCGATGTGAAACCGCTGGTGGAGCACTTGGGTGAATCGGCCAAGATCATTGACATGATCGTCGACCAGTCGCCGGAAGGCCTGGAAGTGCTGCGCGGCGCCAGCTCGTACATCTACGAAGGCAACTGGAAACTCACTGCCGAGAACGGCGCCGACGGCTACCACGTCAGCTCCGTGCACTGGAACTACGCCGCTACCCAGAACCAGCGCAAGCAGCGCGAGGCGGGCGACGAGATCAAGACCATGAGCGCCGGTGCCTGGGCCAAGCAAGGCGGCGGCTTCTACTCCTTCGACCACGGCCACTTGCTGCTGTGGACCCGCTGGGCCAACCCGGAAGACCGCCCGGCCTATGAGCGCCGCGACCAGCTGGCCGCCGACTTCGGCCAGGCGCGTGCCGACTGGATGATCGAGAACTCGCGCAACCTGTGCCTGTACCCGAACGTGTACCTGATGGACCAGTTCAGCTCGCAGATCCGCGTTGCCCGGCCGATTTCGGTGAACAAGACTGAAATCACCATCTACTGCATCGCCCCCAAAGGCGAGAGCGCCGATGCCCGCGCCAAGCGCATCCGCCAGTACGAAGACTTCTTCAACGTCAGCGGCATGGCCACCCCGGACGACCTGGAAGAGTTCCGCTCGTGCCAGACCGGCTACGGCGGTGGTACCGGCTGGAACGACATGTCCCGTGGTGCAGCCCACTGGGTGGACGGCGCCGATGAAGCGGCCAGGGAAATCGACCTCAAGCCGTTGTTGTCCGGCGTGCGCACCGAAGACGAAGGCCTGTTCGTGCTGCAGCACAAGTACTGGCAAGACACCATGATCCAGGCGCTGAAGGACGACCAGCAACTGATCCCTGTGGAGGCCGTGCAATGAGCCTTTATGAGACCGTGCGCGACTTCCTCTACCGCGAAGCGCGCTACCTGGACGACGCCCAGTGGGACCAGTGGCTGGAACTGTACGCCAGCGATGCCAGCTTCTGGATGCCGAGCTGGGACGATGACGACACCCTCACCGAAGACCCGCAAAGCGAAATCTCGCTGATCTGGTACGGCAACCGTGGCGGCCTGGAAGACCGCGTGTTCCGTATCAAGACCGAGCGCTCCAGTGCGACCGTGCCTGATACCCGCACTTCGCACAACATCAGCAACATCGAGATCGTCGAGCAGGGCGAGGGCAGCTGCCAGGTGCGTTTCAACTGGCACACCCTGAGCTTCCGCTACAAGACCACGGACAGTTACTTCGGCACCAGTTTCTACACCCTCGACCTGCGCGGCGAACAGCCGTTGATCAAGGCCAAGAAAGTGGTGCTGAAGAACGATTACGTGCGCCAGGTCATCGACATCTACCACATCTGATACAGGGTTTTGCGAGCACTGCCCGGTGCGTCATGCGACGCGCTGCGGGCCGGCTCGCCTGCGAGGTGCAACATGAGCTACCAGATCGCACTGAATTTCGAAGACGGGGTCACCCGCTTCATCGAAGCTGCCGGCCATGAAACCGTGGCTGACGCTGCCTACCGCCAGGGCATCAACATCCCGCTGGACTGCCGCGACGGCGCCTGTGGGACCTGCAAGTGCAAGGCCGAATCCGGCCGCTATGACCTGGGCGACAACTTCATCGAAGATGCCCTGAACGAAGACGAAATTGCCGAAGGCTACGTACTGACCTGCCAGATGCGCGCTGAAAGCGACTGCGTCATCCGCATCCCTGCTTCGTCGCAGCTGTGCAAGACCGAACAGGCCAGCTTCGAGGCCGCCATCAGCGATGTGCGCCAACTGTCGGCCAGCACCATTGCCCTGTCTATCAAGGGTGAAGCGTTAAGCCGCCTTGCCTTCCTGCCGGGGCAGTACGTCAACCTCAAGGTGCCGGGCAGCGAGCAGAGCCGCGCCTATTCGTTCAGTTCGTTGCAGAAGGGCGGCGAAGTCAGCTTCCTGATCCGCAACGTACCGGGCGGGTTGATGAGCAGCTTCCTGACCAACCTGGCGAAAGCCGGCGACAGCATGAGCCTGGCCGGGCCGCTGGGCAGCTTCTACCTGCGGCCGATCCAGCGCCCGCTGTTGCTGTTGGCCGGCGGTACCGGCCTGGCACCGTTCACCGCGATGCTGGAGAAAATCGCCGAGCAGGGCAGTGAGCACCCGCTGCACCTGATCTATGGCGTGACCAACGACTTCGACCTGGTCGAGCTCGACCGCCTGCAAGCACTGGCGGCGCGCATCCCCAACTTTACCTACAGCGCTTGTGTGGCCAACCCGGACAGCCAGTACCCACAAAAGGGCTACGTGACCCAGCACATCGAGCCACGCCACCTCAACGACGGTGATGTGGATGTGTACCTGTGCGGGCCGCCGCCGATGGTCGAGGCGGTCAGCCAGTACGTGCGCGAGCAGGGCATTACCCCGGCCAACTTCTACTACGAGAAGTTCGCGGCAGCGGCCTGACAGATCGCCGGGGCCGCGCTGCGGCCCTTTCGCGACGCAAGGCCGCTCCTACAGGGAAACACGATCCATGTAGGAGCGGCCTTGCGTCGCGATGGAGGGCGCAGCCCTCCCAATTGCCATTAACCGGGTCAAGCAGGAAAAACATATGAACAACAGATTCCAAGGCAAGGTCGCCCTGGTCACCGGTGCCGCGCAAGGCATCGGCCGGGGCGTGTGCTGGCGGCTCAAGGCCGAAGGCGCGCAAGTGGTGGCGGTCGACCGTTCCGAACTGGTCCACGAGCTGGCTGGCGAAGGCATGCTCACCCTCACCGCCGACCTGGAGCAACACACCGACTGCGCCCGGGTCATGGCCAGTGCGGTGGAAACCTTTGGCCGCCTCGACATCCTGGTCAATAACGTAGGCGGCACTATCTGGGCCAAGCCTTTCGAACACTACGAGGTCGAGCAGATCGAGGCCGAAGTGCGCCGTTCGCTGTTCCCCACCCTGTGGTGCTGCCACGCCGCGCTGCCCTACATGCTTGAACGCGGCAGCGGCGCCATCGTCAACGTTTCGTCCATCGCCACCCGTGGCGTTAACCGTGTGCCCTATGGCGCTGCCAAAGGCGGCGTCAATGCACTTACCGCCTGCCTGGCCTTCGAAACTGCTGGCCGTGGCATCCGTGTCAACGCCACCGCGCCCGGCGGCACCGAAGCGCCGCCCCGGCGCGTACCACGCAACAGTGCAGAGCAGAGCGAGCAGGAAAAACACTGGTACCAGCAGATCGTCGACCAGACCCTCGACAGCAGCCTGATGCACCGCTACGGCAGCATCGACGAGCAAGTGGGCGCGATCCTGTTCCTGGCGTCGGACGAGGCCTCGTACATCACCGGCGTGACCCTGCCGGTAGGGGGCGGCGACCTCGGTTGAGCAGCAACCTCACGGCAACAGCTTTCCTCCACAACAAAAACAAGAGCGACAGATGCCATGCGAACCCTTGACGTACACCCGATCATCGATAACGCGCGTTTCACCCCGTTCCACTGGATGGTCATGGCCTGGTGCGGCCTGCTGCTGATCTTCGACGGGTATGACCTGTTCATCTACGGCGTGGTACTGCCGGTCATCATGAAAGAATGGGGCCTGACCCCGCTGCAGGCCGGTGCGCTGGGCAGTTACGCGCTGTTCGGCATGATGTTCGGCGCCCTGGCTTTCGGCAGTTTGGCCGATCGCATCGGGCGCAAGAAGGGCATTGCCATCTGTTTCGCCTTGTTCTCGGGGGCGACCATCCTCAATGGCTTCGCCACTAGCCCGAGCGAGTTTGGCATCTACCGCTTCATTGCCGGCCTGGGCTGTGGCGGCCTGATGCCCAACGCTGTGGCGCTGATGAACGAGTACGCGCCCAAGCGCCTGCGCAGTACGCTGGTGGCGATCATGTTCAGCGGTTATTCGGTGGGCGGCATGCTTTCGGCGGGCGTTGGCATCTTCATGCTGCCGCGCTTCGGTTGGGAGTCGATGTTCTTCGCAGCTGCAGTGCCACTGTTGCTGTTGCCGGTGATCCTCTACTACCTGCCGGAATCCATCGGCTTTCTGGTGCGCCAGGGCCGCAGCGATGAAGCGCGCAAACTGCTCAAGCGGTTGGACCCGGACTGCGATGTGCAGGCCGATGACGTACTGCAGGCGGCTGACCGCAAAGGCAGCGGGGCCTCGGTACTGGAGCTGTTCCGCAACGGCCTGGCCGTTCGCACCCTGGCGTTGTGGCTGGCGTTCTTCTGCTGCCTGCTGATGGTTTACGCACTCAGCTCGTGGCTGCCGAAACTGATGGCCAATGCTGGCTACAGCCTTGGGTCCAGCCTGTCGTTCCTGCTGGCGTTGAACTTTGGCGGCATGGCCGGGGCGATCCTCGGTGGCTGGCTGGGCGACCGTTACAACCTGGTCAAGGTCAAGGTGGCGTTCTTCATTGCCGCCGCATTGTCGATCAGTTTGCTGGGCGTCAACAGCCCGATGCCGGTGTTGTACCTGCTGATCTTCATTGCCGGCGCCACCACCATTGGTACGCAGATCCTGCTGTATGCCGGCGCTGCGCAAATGTATGGGCTGTCGGTGCGTTCCACGGGGCTTGGCTGGGCCTCGGGTATCGGCCGCAACGGCGCCATCGTCGGCCCCTTGCTGGGCGGCGCACTGATGGGCATCAACCTGCCCCTGCAACTCAACTTCATCGCCTTCGCCGTCCCTGGCGCGATTGCCGCCCTGGCCATGGCCGTGCACCTGGCCAGCGGCCGTCGGCAAGCCCAGGCCATGACGGCGCAGGCGTAACCCGAAAATAACAAGATGAGGTAACCCCGCATGACCGTGAAAATTTCTCACACTGCCGAGGTCCAGCGGTTTTTCGAGGAGGCCGCAGGCTTTGCCAACAATGATGGCAACCCACGCCTGAAGCGTATTGTGCAACGCGTGCTGCAAGACACCGCGCGGTTGATCGAAGACCTGGAAGTCAGCGAGGACGAGTTCTGGCATGCCGTCGACTACCTCAATCGCCTGGGCGGGCGCGGCGAGGCCGGGCTGCTGGTGGCGGGCCTGGGCATCGAGCACTTCCTTGACCTGTTGCAGGACGCCAAGGACCAGCAGGCAGGGCTTGCCGGCGGTACGCCACGCACCATCGAAGGCCCGCTGTATGTGGCGGGCGCGCCCATCGCCCACGGCGAAGTGCGCATGGACGATGGCAGTGAAGACGGCGTGGCCACGCTGATGCATCTGGAAGGCCAGGTATTCGACCCGCTAGGGCAACCGCTGGCAGGGGCCACCGTCGACCTGTGGCATGCCAATACCCGTGGCACCTATTCGTTCTTCGACCAGAGCCAGTCCGATTACAACCTGCGCCGTCGCATCGTCACCGATGCCGAAGGGCGTTACCGCGCACGCTCCATCGTGCCGTCGGGTTACGGATGCGACCCACAGGGGCCGACCCAAGAGTGCCTGGACCTGCTGGGCCGCCATGGCCAGCGCCCGGCGCACGTGCACTTCTTCATCTCGGCACCGGGGCATCGGCACCTGACCACGCAGATCAACCTGTCGGGGGACACGTACCTGTGGGATGACTTTGCCTATGCCACGCGCGATGGGCTGGTGGGGGAGGTGGTGTTTGTCGAAGGGCCGGCGGGGCGGCATGCGCAGCTGAAGTTCGATTTCCAGCTGCAGCAGGCCCAGGGCAGCACAGATGAGCAGCGCAGTGCACGGCCACGGGCTTTGCAGGAGGCCTGATACACCGAGTTGGCTTCTTCGCGGGCTTGCCCGCCCCCACAGGGGGCGCGGGAACCCGGGGCAGTGCACCGGACCTGTGGGAGCGGGCAAGCCCGCGAAGACGCCAACACCAGAACAAGAGCCAGCCACAAAGGCCGGCCGATGCCTTGCGAGATGCGCCATGAAAACCCTGATCAAGGACAGCTCCCTGTCCGCCATCGTCGCTGGCTGCATCGCCACGATGATCTCTTACGCCGGCCCGCTGGTGATCATTTTCCACGCCGCCGAAGCTGCCGGGCTGTCCCACAAGCAGTTGTCATCCTGGGTGTGGGCGGTGTCCATGGGCAGTGCCGTGCTCGGTGCGCTGCTCAGCCTGCGCTACCGTGTGCCGGTAGTAATCGCCTGGTCGATCCCGGGCTCGGCGCTGCTGGTCACGGCTTTGCCGCAACTCGGCCTGGAACAGGCCGTGGGTGCCTACCTGGTGGCCAACCTGGTCCTGCTGCTGATCGGCATCAGCGGGGCCTTCGACCGCATCATCGCGCGGCTGCCGGGGTCTATCGCCGCTGGCATGCAGGCCGGCATCCTGTTCAGTTTCGGTATCGAGGTGTTCCGCGCCTTGCCAGTGCAGCCGTTGCTGGTGTTGGCGATGTTTGTCACCTACGTGCTGATGCGCCGGGTACAGCCGCGTTATGCGGTGGCTGCGGTGCTGTGCGTGGGCACCCTGGTGGCTGTTGCCAGCGGTGCATTCCGTAGCGAGGCACTGGTGCTGGAGCTGGCCTCACCGCAGTGGATCACGCCGCAGTTCAGCCTGCCGGCGGTATTCAGCCTGGCGCTGCCGATGGTGCTGGTGGCGCTGACCGGGCAGTTCATGCCGGGCATGGCGGTGCTGCGCAATGCGGGTTACCCCACACCGGCCAGCCCGTTGATCAGCGCCAGTGCCCTGGCCGGTGCCGTGCTGGCGCCGTTCGGCTGCCACGGGCTGAACCTGGCGGCGGTTACCGCCAGCCTGTGCACCGGCCATGAGGCCCATGAAAACCCTCGGCGGCGCTATGTGGCGGCGGTGGCTGGCAGCGCGCTGTACCTGCTGCTGGGCATCGCCGGTGCCACGTTGATGTCACTGTTCGCAGCCTTTCCCGCTGCGCTGATCGCTGCCCTGGCCGGGCTTGCCCTGTATGGCGCCATCAGCGAAGCCCTGGCCCGCAGCCTGGCCGAGCCAGGCGAGCGCGATGCAGGCCTGTTCACTTTCCTGGTCACTGCTTCGGGGGTGGCCTTTCTTGGCCTGTCGGCGGCGTTCTGGGGGCTGCTGTTCGGCCTGCTGGCCCATGCGCTGCTCAGGTTGCGCCAGCCACGTACCCGGGAGGTGCTGCGCCGTACCCCATGAGCCGTCGTGTTCCCAACGCTTTATCCATAAAAACAAGATCAAGAGAGCTTCGGAATGAATCACACCCCTTGCGTTGCCCTGGGCCTGACTTTGCTCAGCCAACCATTGCTGGCCGCCGAAGGCGGTTTCTTCGAGGATTCGAAGGCCACCCTGAGTGCCCGCAACTATTACTTCAGCCGCGATTTCTCCGATATTGTCGGGGCCAACAGGCAGTCCAAGGCCGAGGAGTGGGCCCAAGGCTTCATCCTCGACTTCAAGAGCGGCTACACCCCAGGTACGGTCGGCTTTGGCGTCGATGCCCTCGGCCTGTTGGGCATAAAGCTGGACAGCAGCCCCGACCGCATCAACACCGGCCTGCTACCGGTACATGGCGACGGCCGTGCTGCCGACGAGTACAGCCGCCTTGCGCCCACTTTCAAGGCTCGCCTGTCGAAGACCGAACTGCGCGTCGGTGAACTGCAACCGAACCTTCCGGTACTGACATTTAGCGACATCCGCCTGCTGCCGCCGACCTACCAGGGCGCCAGCTTGAGTTCGTCGGAAATTGACGGGCTGACCGTGCAGGCCGGGCATCTGAAAGGCACCCACCTGCGCAACGAAGGCGGCGACGGCAAGATGAACGCGATGCTCGGCCATGTGCCGATGCGCCAGGCCGAGAGCGATGCCTTCAACTATGTGGGCGGGGATTATGCGTTCAATGCCAACCAGAGCAGCGTCAGCCTGTGGTACGGGCAACTGGAAGATATCTACGAACAGGGTTTTGTCGGCCTCAAGCACAGCAAGCCTGTGGGCGACTGGGTGCTCAGCGCCAATCTGGGCTACTTCACCGCGCGTGAGGATGGCAATGCGTTGCTCGGCAACATCGACAACCAGGCGTTCTTCTCCATGTTCACCGCCCGGCATGGCGGGCACAGCTTCCATGCGGGCTACCAGGGCATCTATGGCGACAGCCCGTTCCCACGGGTGTTCGCCAATATTTCGCCGCTGGGTAACGAGGTGCCGACCTATGAGTTTGCTTACACCGACGAGCGCTCGTACCAGGTGCGCTACGACTACAACTTTGCCGCCATGGGTGTGCCGGGCCTGACGGCGACCGTGCGCTACATAACCGGTAACAATGTCGATACCGGGCTGGGCTATGAAGGCCGTGATCGCGAACGCGACCTGGACATCGGTTATGCGGTACAGAGCGGGGCACTGAAAGGGCTGGGGATTCGGGTAAGGAACGCGATGGCCCGTTCCAACTACCGCAGCGATATCGACGAGAACCGGCTGACCCTGGTGTACAGTTGGCAGTTGTTCTGAATCACCTAGGGGCAACCGGAGGGGATTTGCGCATCGGCACCAGATAGAGGTAGCTTCCGGAAACCACCTTTTCAGGATGCTACCCTTGGACTCCATCACCCAGGCCGTACTCGGCGCAGCCCTGCAAGGCACCGTGCTTGGCCGTATCCAGGGCCGCCGCTCGCTGCTGTATGGCGCAGCCCTGGGCACGCTGCCCGACCTCGATGTAATCATCCGCTATGCCGACCCGGTGTCGCAGATGACCTACCATCGCGGCTTCTCGCACTCGCTGTTCGTGCTCACCGGGCTGGCCCTGCTGCTGGCCTGGCTGGTCAACAAATGCTGGCCCGGCAAAGGCTACACCTTGCCCAGGCTCTTCCTTGCCTTCTGGCTGGTACTCATCACCCACCCGTTGCTGGATGCCTTCACGGTGTATGGCACGCAACTGTTCTGGCCACTGCAACCCACCCCCCAAAGCTGGGCCGCAGTGTTCATTATCGATCCGGTCTATACCTTGCCCCTGCTGGCGGTAGTCATCTACGCAATCATCAAGGGCGTTACCGGTAGCGCTACTCGCCTGTTGACCCTGGCACTGGTGTTCAGTACCGGTTACCTGGGTTTCGGCCTTGCCGGGCGCATGGCAGCTGAGCAACGCTTTCAGGCGGCACTGGACCAGCAAGGCATTGTCGTGAGCGAGGTTCGCGCCGTGCCGATCGCGTTCAACAGCCTGGTCTGGCGGGTAATGGCCAAGACCCAAAATGGCGACTACTACGAAGGCATCAGCAGCGGGTTCGACCGGCAGGCGCCGGAAATGCAACGCTTGCCGCGTAACCTGGAACTGGCAAAAGCGCTGGCAGGCGACCCTTTGCACCAGCGCTTGCGCTGGTTCACCGGCGACTGGCTGCGGTATGACCAGATAGGCGATGCGCTGGTGGTAACCGACCTGCGCATGGGCATCCCGGGCAACTACACCTTCCGTTTCAACATGGCGCACCGCGACACCCAGGGCCACTGGATTGCCGATGTGCCTTCGGCGTGGGACGGCGCCGGGCCTGGGTCGATGTTCAATGGCCATGACCTGGTGCTGATCTGGCGTCGTATCGTCGACCAACAGCCGCCTTTGCCGCTGGCTGCCTGGACCGACCGGTACCTGGGGGCAGGTGCGGTCGAGCGCGGGCACTGAGGCATGCGTTCGGCCGGGCTGGACCTGGTCAAATGGACAGCGATGCTGACCATGGTTGCCGACCACCTGCGCTTCATATGGCCTGAGGCCGATGGCTTGTTCGTGCTCGGTCGGCTGGCGTTTCCGCTGTTTTGCCTGGCCATTGCCGTGAATGTGGGGCGTGCCAGGGCAGAGGTGTTCCATACCCGCGCCAACCTGCGCTATCTGGTGCTGATGCTGCTGTTCGCGGTGCTCTCGGAGCCTGCCTATCGTTGGCTGGACAGTGGTTCGCAGACGTTCAGTGTAATGCCGACACTGGTGCTGGGGTTGCTGGTTGCCTGGGGTGTGCAGCACCCACTGCGGTCGGCGCGAGTGCTTGGCCTTGCAGGCCTGCTGGCGGGGTGGTTGTTCAGTGAGCGATTGATGTACGGGCTGCCCGGGGTGTTGCTACCTGGTGCCTGGCTGACAGCACGCAGGCAGGGTGGGCTAGCCTGGTTGCTGCCTTGCCTGATGGCCATTGGCGGCAACCTGACCAACAGCTGGCTGCGCGAGCATCTTCTGGCGCCAATTACCCTGCTGACGCTGGTTGCAGCTGCGCTGGCAGTCCCTGTCGGGTGGCTGTTGTTGCGTCATGATGCTTGGCGGGTACCTGCGGTAGGGCGGTGGGGTTACCTGTTCTATCCCGTGCATCTGCTCGTGATCAAAGGCTTGTCTTGAGGCCTGCCGTTCCTGGCGCTTGCAATTCACAGATTCAGACCCATCTAAACCGGCCGCACCACACTCAGGAACCGTCCATGGAACCCAACCGCTTCGGCGATATCGCCGCCTTCGTCAGCGCCGCCAAGGCCGGCAGCTTCACGGCCGCCGCTGCCAGCCTGGGCCTGACCCGGTCGGCGGTGGGCAAGAGCATTGCTCGCCTGGAGGCCCGCATGGCGGTGCGTTTGCTCAATCGCACCACGCGCAAGCTGAGCCTGACCGACGAAGGCCTGGTGGCATTCGAGCGCTGGCGGCAGATCCTGGACGACCTGGACGAGGTGGAAAGCGCCATGGCCCAGCGCCGCGGTAAGCCCACAGGCACCTTGCGCCTGACTGCGCCGCTGTCGCTCGGCCAGCGCCATGTGCTGCCGGTGCTGGACCAGTACCTCAAGCAGTGGCCGGAACTGCGCGCAGACATCCGCTTCACAGACCGCTTCGTCGACCTGGTCGAGGAGGGCGTAGACGTTGCGGTGCGTATTGGCGCACCCAAGGAAGACTCGCAGCTGTTGACCCGCACGGTGGCCTGGCAGCAGTTTGTAACTTGCGCTTCGCCCGCGTACCTCGAAGCGCGAGGTATTCCCTTGGTGCCTTCAGACCTTTATGGCCACGACAAGATCGCCTTCCTCGCGGGCGAAAAAGCCATGCCTTGGCGCTTTGACACTGAAGCAGGCCTGCACTTGTGCGAAGACCCTGGGCGGTTGAACATCGACAGCTCGGAGGCGATGCTCGACGGCGCCCGGGCCGGCTTCGGGCTGATTCACCTGCCCACCTACATCACCGGTGACGACCTGCGCGCCGGTACCTTGGTGGAAGTCCTGCACGCCTACCGGCCACCGGCGGACCCGATTCGTATCGTGTACCCGAGCAAGCGCCACCTTTCCCCTCGGGTACGCGGTTTCATCGACCTGTTGGTGGCCAGTTGGGAATCGGGCGTGCCCTGGGAATACTGATTGGGGAATACCAGGCCCCTATGCCGGGCCTGTACCTGGGTTTATCGCTGGCAGCGCAGCAGGGAAACTGTCAACCACTGATAATTCCTCTGGAGACCCCATGACTGCACTGTCCGTACTGGATCTGGTCATGATCGGCGAAGGCAAGACTTTCGCCGACGCGATCGAAGAATCCCGCCAGCTGGCGCGCCATGTCGAGCAACAGGGCTACAGCCGCTACTGGATCGCCGAGCACCACGACATGCCCGGCATCGGCTCGGCTGCCACTTCGCTGGTGATCAATGAAATTGCCAATGCCACCCGGCACATCCGTATCGGCGCCGGTGGCATCATGTTGCCCAACCATGCACCGCTGGTCATAGCCGAGCAGTTCGGCACCCTCGATACCTTGCACCCGGGCCGTATCGACCTGGGCCTGGGCCGCGCGCCAGGTACTTCCGGGCCGACCGTGCGTGCCTTGCGCGGTGCCGCGCCAGAGCGTGATTTCGGCGAGGATATCGCCGAGCTGCGCGATTACCTGGCCGACAACGGCCAACGCCGGGTGCGTGGCGTACCTGGCAGCCACGATGTGCCGGTATGGATCCTCGGCTCCAGTTTGTTCGGCGCCGACCTGGCGGCGAAGCTGGGCCTGCCCTATGCCTTCGCCTCGCACTTTGCCCCGCGTTACCTGCTGCAGGCGATTGCCCATTACCGCGTCAATTTCCAACCGTCGGCGCAATTGGCCAAACCTTACGTGATGGTGGGCATGAACCTGTTCGCTGCCGCCAGTGATGCCGAGGCAGACTACCTGGCCAGCTCTCACCGCAAGTGGATGCTGGACCTGCACGTAGGGCGCCTGGGTTTGTTGCCCAAGCCGCAGGAGGGCTATGTCGAGCGTCTGCCTGGGCATGAACGTGCGGTGCTTGAACAGGTTATGGCCTGCACCGTGGCGGGTGGGCCACAGCGGGTACGAGAAGGGCTGCACGCGCTGATCGAGCAGACCGGGGCAGATGAGTTGATGATCGACTGCCGTATTCATGACCCGTTGGCGCGGCAACGTTCATACGCTTTTGCTGCTCAGGCCATGGCTGATCTGGTGTAGTGCGCGAGTAATTTCAGGGACTTTTTTGCGTACTGATAAAAGTGTGAGTGGCCAGTTGGCTTCAGATCGCCCAAGATGGAGTATGAAGATGCCAGTCGATCGACTGGCGGCTCACCTATCCACGCAAACGCACCAGCCAGCATTCGAGGGTTTAGAGTATGTCCAACAGACAATCAGGAACGGTCAAGTGGTTCAACGATGAGAAGGGGTTCGGCTTCATCACTCCCGATGGGGGTGGCGACGACCTTTTCGTCCACTTCAAAGCCATTGAATCGGACGGCTTCAAGTCGCTGAAAGAGGGCCAGAAGGTGTCTTTCGTTGCCGAGAAGGGACAGAAGGGCATGCAGGCTGCGCAAGTGCGCGCCGAGTAAGGTGCCTGAGTGACCGGTACGCTAAGGCGTGCCCGGCCACTGGAAAACGGAGCCCTTGAAGGGGCTCCGTTTTTTTGCCTTTCAGATCCAGGAGCAGGATGGCCGTCTGTACCCGGTGAATACCCTGATTATCGGTGACCCCAACCTTCACCGGCGCCCATAGCCTGGTGCAGGAACGGATAATCTGTATAGCCTTCGGGCCCATTGGCGTAGTCGAACTGTGCCCGATGTTCGTTCAGAGGCGCCTGCACCCGCAGCCGCTGTACCAGGTCCGGGTTGGCAATGTAACTGCGCCCGAACGCTACGGCATCGATCAAACCGCGTCCAATCAAGTCTTCGCCTTTCTCGGCGGTGTAGGCACCCGCAGCAATGATAACCCCCGGATAGGCAGCGCGGATCGCCTGGCGGAACTCGTCACGCAGCGGCTTGCCACCGGCCCAGTCCGGCTCGGACAGGTGCAGGTAGGCGAGGTTGCGCTTGGCCAGTTCCCGGATCAGGTATAGCCCTGCGGCCTCTTGGTCTTCGCCATTGTCCACGCCATTGAAGCCGCCCAGCGGGAACACGCGGATACCCACGCGCTCGGCACTCCAGTTGGCAATCGCCGCGTCCACTGCTTCAAGCACGATGCGCGCCCTGTTTTCGACGCTACCGCCGTAGCGGTCCTCGCGCTGGTTGGCGCTCGGGGTAAGGAACTGGTGCAGCAAATACCCGTGGGCAGCGTGCAGTTCGATGAAGTCGAAGCCGGCTTCGCGCGCGTTGACCGCTGCCAGGCCGAAGTCGGCCACGATGCCAGCGATTTCGTCCTCGCTCAGTGCACGCGGTGCGGAAGTTTCTACACGTACCAGGTTGCCTTGCTCGTCACGCAGGGTGGTGCGGGCCTCGGCCGGTAGCGCCGAGGGTGCGACAGGCGCTTCGCCGCCGGGTTGCAACGAGGTGTGCGACACCCGGCCGGTGTGCCACACCTGCACGGCGCTGTGCCCCCCTTCGGCGTGAATGCCTTCGTTGATGTGCCTCCAGGCAGCGATCTGCTCGGCACTATGAATGCCGGGCGAGCCGGAATAGCCCTTGGCCTGGAAGGAGATCTGGGTGGCTTCGGTGATGATCAGCCCGGCGCTGGCACGCTGGCGGTAATACTCGGCCATCATGGTGGTTGGCACATCGCCCGGCTCGAGGCTGCGCAGGCGGGTGAGGGGTGCCATGAACACACGGTTGGCCAAGGTGAGCGGGCCGACTTGCAGGGGTTGGAAGAGTTTCATTGCAGCTCCAGAGGTAACAACCAATGGTGCGCACGATACCGAGATGATTGGGGAAAGGGGGGACCGGAAGCCCGGCGCAGGGCTCCCCAATGGCGGTTGCCTGTACCGGCCTCTTCGCGGGTAAACCCGCTCCCACAGGTACTGCAAAGCCCTCAAGCTTGTGATGCTCCTGTGGGAGCAACTGCTCCTGCACCACTTGTGGTTGCCTTGAAATCAACGCAGATCCTGTGGGAGCGGGTTTACCCGCGAAGAGGCCGGTACAGGAAATAATCAGCTACGGGCCAACCGCCCGCTCACATAGTGGGCCACATCATTGAACCCCGGCGTCGAGGCATGCCCCGGCGTCACCAGCGAGTCGATGAACGCTTCATCCTCCGCCGTGATCTTCACCGCCAATGCACCACCATAGGTATCCCACTGTTCCTCGGTACGCGGCCCGACAATCGCCGAACTCACCGATTGGTTGTTCAGCACCCAGGCAATGGCAAACTCGACAATTCCCACGCCCTTGGCCCCTACATAAGCCTGGATCTGCCGGGCGATAGCCAGCGACTCCTGGCGCCATTCCACCTCCATGATGCGCTTGTCCTGGCGCCCGGCGCGGCTGCCGGCATCGGGCACAGCCCCCGGCGCATACTTGCCACTGAGTACGCCTCGGGCCAATGGGCTGAATGGCACCACGCCCAGCCCGTGTGCGGCGGCTGCAGCAAGCTGCTCCGGCTCGGCCTGGCGGTTGACGATGTTGTACAGCGGCTGGCTGACCACGGGCTTGGGCACGCCCAGTCGCTCGGCAATGTGGCAGACCTCGGCAATGCGCCAGCCACGGAAGTTGGACACGCCCCAGTAGCGGATCTTGCCCTGGCGCAGCAGGTCGCCAATGGCCTGTACGGTCTCTTCCAGCAGCACCTTGTGGTCTTCGCGGTGCAGGTAGTAGATATCCAGGTAGTCCATGCCCGTGCGCGTCAGTGTGGCTTCCAGCGCGTTGAAGATGTGCTTGCGGGACAACCCGCTGCGGTTTGGCAGGCCGTCGGCCGGGCCGAAACCAACCTTGCTGGCGACGATCCAGTCCTGGCGATGGCGCGCCACTGCTTCACCGACGACTTCTTCCGAACGCCCGGCGTTGTAAACGTCGGCGGTGTCGATGAAGTTGACGCCCTGGTCCCAAGCCTTGTCGATGATGCGCAGGGCGTCCTCGGTGCTGGTCTGCTCGCCGAACATCATGCTGCCCAAGGTAAGGGCGGAAACCTGCAGGCCACTGTGGCCGAGAGGGCGGTAGATCATGCGCGTTGGTCCTTTTGCAGTCGGCTGATCCACCTGTTTTACACACAACCGGGGCGCTTTGAAAGGCGGCTTTCAGCCAATCAGCGCGATCGCCTCCTGCAGGCTCAAGGGGCGCTTCAGGCGCTGCGACAGCGTCGCCATGGCATCGGAGTAACCCTTGGCGATTACGGCCTCGACCTGTTCATCCACACACTGAAGGGCAATGAAATCGCCGTGTTCCGGCTCACCGACGAACTCGATCCGGTTCCACTCCCGCGCATGGCCGAGCACTTCATATGTGCGGCCGTGCTGGTAGGTCCAGAAGAATGGCACGTCGGCGTAGCGGCGCTGCTCGCCGAGCATGTTGGCGGCGGCGATCACCCCGTGTTGCTGGGCCAGGCGCCAGTGCTCGATGCGTACCGGGCGCCCTGAGAGCGGGAAAGTAGCGATGTCACCTGCGGCCCACAAACCGTCAGCGGCGCGCAGTTCGGCATCGACCCGCAACGAGTTGTCCTCGTTCAGCTGCACGCCCTGAAGGAAGGCGGTGGCCGGTTTCACGCCGGTGCCGAGCAGTACCAGTGGCGTCTGCAGGCGTTCACCGTTGGCCAGCAGCACCGCTTCGACTTTGTCCTGACCTTCGAACCGCTGGACCTCAGTGGGGCCATGAAAGGTGACCCCTTTGCGCTCATGCAGTTCGCGGATACTGCGCCCGATGCGATCACCTAGCTGCTTGGCAAGCGGGACCTCATGGCGAGTCACCACGTGCACCTGAACCCCGTACTTGCTCAGGGCCGAGGCTGCTTCCAGGCCGATGAAGCCGTCACCCACGATCACCGCCGGCTGGCCGGGTTCGGCTGCGTCGAGCAACTGTGCGGCATCCTCACGCGAGCGCAAGGTGAATACGCCGGGCAAGTCGACGCCGGGGATGGCGGGGCGCAGTGCTTTGCCGCCGCTGGCGAGCAGGCAGGCGTCGTAACCGATCTGTTGGCCATCGGCCAGCATCAGTTGGCGTTTGTGACTGTTCAAGGTGCGCACCTTACCGTGCTTGCGCTCCAACTGCCCCTTGCGCAGGGCATCGGCTTCGAGCAACAGCGGCACTTCATCCGGCGTCATCTGTCCGGCAATCACGAATTTGCTCAGCGCGGTGCGGTCGTACGCCGGTTGGCGTTCCTGGTCGATCCATACCAGCCGGCCAGCGAAGCCATGGGCCAGCAGGGTGGCAACCGCGGCGCTGCCAGCCGCACCGGCACCGACCACAACGAAGCAGCGGGCGTCGCTGTGCCTGGGTGGCTCGATGGCTGGCAGAGGCTGGTCGTCTACCCAGACTTCATCGTCCTTCACCCAAGCCTTGTAGCGGCGCAGGTCAGCCAGCGCTGGTGGTTCGCAGACAACCCCGTCATCGACGGCGAATGCAGCCTTGTGCCAAGGGCAGACCAGCAAGCCGCCGCAGACCACGCCTTCGTCCAGTGGAGCACCTGCGTGGGGGCAGTTGCCCTGGTAGGCATGAACCTGATCGCCCTGACGAATGATGATGAGCTCTTCATTGCCGGCCTGAACGCGCAAGGGCCTGCGTTCGTCGAGTTGGGCCTGAGGGGCCACGGCGTGCTGGGTCATGGGGTTCTCCAAAGGGCCTTTGGAACCATTTGACGCCTGGGGTAGGGAGGGGGTGCGTTGAACCGACGATCGGTGGAGGAGGGAGATGTTGGGTGGCCTGGCGGGCCTCTTCGCGAGTGAACCTGCTCCCACAGGATCATCACAGGCCAGCATATTGCGGCTTCTCTGTGGCCCCCCACAGGATTACCACAGACTCGAAGGCTGTGGCATGCCTGTGGGAGCGGGTTTACCCGCGAACAGGCTCAACTGGCCCGTGCAGAACTCAGCGCACCCGACCGCGTGACACGCAGGGCCACCAGGCTACCCAGCACGATCAATGCCGCCAGCGAATACAGCGCGGCATCGGTGGAACCGGTCTGGTCCTTGATGAACCCCACCAGGTACGGGCTGAGGAAGCCTGCCATCTGCCCCACGGAGTTGATGATCGCCAGGCCGGCAACTGCTGTACCGGCGCTGAGTAGGGCGGTTGGCATCGGCCAGAACATCGGCAGCCCGGTCAGCGCGCCCATGGTGGCGATCGACAGGCCCAGAATGGCAATGGCCGGGTTACCGGCGAAGTTCACCGCAATCAGCAGGCCGACGGCGCCCATCAGCATCGGCACCACAAGGTGCCAGCGGCGCTCGTTGCGCAGGTCCGCCGAGCGGCCGCAAAGGATCATGAACACACCGGCCAGCAGGTAAGGGATGGCGCTGAGCCAGCCGATCAGCAGTGGGTTGTCGAAGCCCATGTTCTTGATGATCGACGGCAACCAGAAGTTGATCGCGTACACGCCACTCTGGATGCAGAAATAGACGAAGCCAAAGGTCCAGATAAGCGGGTTGGTCGACACGGCGAGCACGCCATCGCCCGTGGTTTTCGGCTTACCCGCAGCGTCGGCTTCGAGGTCGCTGGCGACCAGCTGGCGTTCGGCCGGGCTAAGCCAGGCAGCTTTCTGGTAGCTATCGCTGAGCAGGAACACCGCCAGTACACCCAGGGCGACGGTGGGCAGGCCCTGGATCAGGAACATCCATTGCCAGCCGGCCAGGCCGTGTTGGCCGGCGGCGAAGTGCTGGAGGATCCAGCCGGAAAACGGCCCGCCGAGCAGGCCCGATACCGGGATCGCCGACATGAACAGGGCCATGATGCGCCCGCGACGGGCGGCCGGGAACCAGCGCGAAAGGTACAGCACCACGCCCGGGAAGAAGCCTGCTTCGGCAGCGCCGGTGAGCAGACGCAGGGCGTAGAATTCGGTGGGGGTGGTGACGAACAGCAGGCAGGTGGACAGGCTGCCCCAGGCAATCATCATCAGCGCAATCCAGCGCCGCGGGCCGAAGCGGTTGAGTGCCAGGTTGCTTGGCAGGCCGCAGAGCACGTAACCGATGAAGAAGATGCCGGCGCCAAGGCCGTACACCGTTTCGCTGAATTTCAGGGCGTCGAGCATCTGCAGCTTGGCGAAGCCGACGTTGACGCGGTCCAGGTAGTTGAACAGGTAGCAGATGAAAATGAACGGAATCAGCCGCAGGGTGATGCGCCGGTACAGCGCGTTGCGGGTGGTGTCCGTGCCTTGGTCAGGGGCGGGGCTGTGTGCCATGATCGGGTTCTCTGTTGTTATGGTTTTCGCCGCGTCGCCTGTTCCGGCGCTCGCCCTGACGAGTCTCGGGGACTGCGGCTAGCCTGTCTTTGTGCTTTTGCACAGTGCTTGGCCCAGGCTGCTGTGCCCGAGCCCAAAAGCCTAACACCTAAAGGACCACGCAATGTTCGAACTCGACCATGACCTGGCACAGGATATCGTTGACCGGGCAATGGCCATTCTCCCGTGCAACGTCAATGTCATGGACAGCCAGGGCTTGATCCTGGGCAGCGGCGAGCCGGAGCGCATCAACACCCGTCACGAGGGGGCGCAACTGGTTTTGGCCAACGGCCGAATCGTCGAACTGGATACTGACGCGGCCAAGTGCCTGAAGGGTGTGCAGCCCGGGGTGAACCTGCCACTGATGCTTGATGGCCGGCTGATGGGTGTACTGGGCCTGACCGGAGACCCACAGCAGGTACGCACCTATGGTGAGCTGGTACGCATGACCGCCGAGATGCTGTTGGCCCAGCGCCATCTACAGGCCGACCAGCAATGGCGACGGCAGCGCTGTGATGATTTGCTGGCGCTGTTGCTGGGCGGCAGCGGTGATTCACCCCGGCTGCTCGACGAAGCCCGGCAATTGGGCCTGAAGCCTCAGCTGCCGCGGGTACCTTGCCTGTTCGAACTGGCCTCGGGGCCACCCGCCGAGGCGTTGTCGGCGTGGTTGATGAGCCGCTACCCGGACAGCTGGTGTGTCAGCCCGGCCCGCCAGTCATTACTGTGGTGCCGGCCGGCCAGCGTGGCACTGGATGAGCCGCGCCTGCTGGAGCGCCTGCAACGTCACGGCTGGGACGTGGAGCGGCTGGCCCTGGGCAGTGCCGCGCAGAGCCTGGAGCAGTTGCGCCGTGGGTACCGCCGGGTACGTGACTTGCTGGCCTACGGCCGCGAGGTATTGCCCACCGAACGCTTGCTCAGCCTGCAGCGCTACCGGCTGCCGGCGCTGCTGTGGCGCCACCGCAACGATGACGCGCTGGATGAACTGCTGGAGCCACTGCAGCGCATTCGCGCCAGGGACAACAGCGGCCAGTTGCTCACCACCCTGCGTGCCTGGTGTGCCCATGACGGCCAGAGCCAGGCCTGCGCCGATGCCCTGGGCATCCACCGCAACAGCCTGCGCTACCGGCTGGAGCGGATTGCCGAACTGGGCGAGGTCGACCCGCTACGCATGGAAGGGATGCTTAGTTTGTACTTGGGGTTGCAGCTGTTGCCAGCAGCCTGAAGTATTGACCTGCACTGGCCCTATCGCCGGCAAGCCAGCTCCCACAGGATGCATGCTGCCCTCAGGGCTGTATCAAACCTGTGGGAGCTGGCTTGCCGGCGATAGGGCCAGTGCAGGCAAAAAGGCATCCGCCCAAACAACCCGTCCAGCGTTTTGTGCATTTGACTGAGGCCCCCTTGGCGAACAGCTGTCAGCATGCCGCTCATCAGGACAGGAGAATCCCCATGAAAATCGTCATTGCCCCCGACTCGTTCAAGGACAGCCTTGACGCTGCCGGTGTTGCCCGCGCTATCGCCGCAGGCCTGCGCGAGGCGTGGCCGCACGCAGAACTGGTCGAGTGCCCGATGGCTGACGGTGGCGAAGGCACCATGGAGGCGATCCTGGCCGCCAGCCACGGCGAACTGCGCCGCCAGACCGTGCGTGGGCCACTGGGGCAAAGCGTGGAGGCCGGCTGGGGCTGGATGCCGCATAGCCGTACCGCGATCATTGAAATGGCCCAGGCCAGTGGCCTGCAACTGGTGCCAACCGGCCAGCGCGACGCTTGCCGCAGCAGCACCTGGGGCACTGGCGAACTCATCGCCGCAGCCTTGGCCGCCGGCGCGCAACGGGTGGTACTGGCCATCGGCGGCAGCGCCACGAACGATGCCGGCAGCGGCATGTTGCGTGCACTCGGCCTGCGCCTGCTGGACGCTGACGGGCAAGCGCTGGAAGAGGGCGGCCTGGCCCTGGCCAAGCTGGCCCGCATTGACGCCAGCGATCTCGACCCACGGCTCGCCGAAGTGCAATTCGAAGTGGCGGCCGATGTCGACAACCCGCTGTGCGGCACCAACGGTGCTTCTGCAATCTTTGGCCCGCAGAAGGGGGCCAGCCCGCAGCAGGTGCAGGCGCTGGACCAGGCGCTAGGCCATTTTGCCGACCATTGCGCCCAGCTGCTGGGTGAGGATGTACGGGATTACCCAGGTTGTGGCGCTGCCGGTGGCATGGGTTTCGCCGCCCGTGCGTTCATGGGCGCACAGTTCCGCCCGGGAGTGGAGGTGGTGGCTGAGCTGGCTGGCCTCGATGCCCTGGTGCAGGGGGCAGATATGGTGGTGACAGGCGAAGGCCGTTTCGATGCCCAGACATTGCGCGGCAAGACGCCGATGGGTGTGTCCCGGGTAGCCAAGCGTCATGGCGTGCCAGTGGTGGTGCTGGCCGGGACGTTGGGTGAAGGTTATCAGCAGTTGTATGCCCATGGGGTCGATGCTGCATTTGCGTTGGCCAGCGGGCCGATGAGCCTGGAGCAGGCTTGTGCCAATGCTGCGCAGTTGCTGCAGGCGCGGGCTTGTGACATTGGTCGGCTGTGGCGCGTTGCAAAGCGAACATGACCTGCGCTGAACCCTGTGGGAGCGGGCATGCCCGCGAAGCAGCCGCTGCGAACCCATGGCACCGGCTTCGCCGGTGTTCGCGGGCATGCCCGCTCCCACAGGACTACTTGATGATGGGCTGGCAATCGAACATGGCAATGAAGTTGGCCAATGCTGGCGAAGCGTTCTGGGCGTTCCATTTCATGTACAGGCCGATCCCGGGCGCGGGTTGCTCATTGAGCGGCCGGATCGCGCAGAACTGCACGCGCTCACGCGCAGTGGAACCGACGAACGAGGCCGGCACCAGGGCCACGCCAAAACCGCAGGCTACCAGGCCCAGCAGTGTATGGATCTGCGCCGCCTCCTGCACGACCTTGGGATAAAAACCCGCCGCCTCGCACAGCGCCAGCAGCTGCGCGTGATAGCCACCGCCCAAGGCTTGCGGGGTGAATACGAAATCCTCATCGGCAAACTCGCACAGGTCGACTTCTCCCTGCTGCGCCTTGGGGTGGCTGGCGGGCAAGGCCATGACGATCTGCTCGTCAAGCAACAAACGTGCTTCAAGGGCGCCGGTCGGCAGCGGCAGCCTGCGCATGAAGCCGATGTCCGCCTCACCGGCCAGCAGAGCCTTGGCCTGCGAGGCGGATGGCATTTCGCGAATGGTCAACTGCACGTTCGGGTAAGTCTCGCGAAAACGCCGCAAGCTACTCAGTAGCGAGTCGTAATAGGCAATGGAAATGGCGGTGATGGTCAGCTTGCCGCTGACCCCTGAAGACACATTGCGGGCGTACTCGATCCCTTGTTCCAGCTCAGCCAGCGTGCGGTAGGCCGTGTCGAGAAACGCCGCCCCCGCTGCGGTCAAGCGCACTCCGCGCTTGTTACGCAGCAGCAGGCTGAAGCCCAATTTTTCTTCAAGGCGGTTGATCGCCTGACTCAGCGGCGGCTGCGCCATGTGCAGGCGTTCGGCGGCCTTGTGAAAGTGCAATTCTTCGGCCACAGCGATGAACTGCCTGAGCAAACGTGTTTCGATCATCCAATATTCCTACAGCGTGGCTACTCGGCGGTGATATCCATCAGATATCAAACGTGCATGCTTTTAATATTAAGTCATGGATTTGTTTGTTGATATCGTAAAAAGGAGAATTGAAGGTAACCTGAAATGCCCGTTACAAACCCTTTTCACAACAAAGTTGCGGTCATCACCGGTGCCGCACAGGGCCTTGGCTTGGCCTATGCCATGGCGTTGGCCGAACGCGGCGCGCGGGTAGTCATCAGCGATCTGGGTACCGACCGATCCGGGCAAGGGCGCGACGCCTCGGCGCTCAATCACGCACTGGCGGTCATGCGTGGCAAAGGCTTTGCTGTGGTTGGGCACGCCGGCCAGCTGGAGAACGAGGACACTTGCAAGCAACTGGTTGAGCTGGCCCTCGAGCATTTCGGTGCCCTGGATATCCTCATCCACAATGCCGGCTGGGTTGATTACCAGCGTATCGAGGATCAGGAAGCCGCCTTTCTGGACCGTGCGCTGGGCATCAACGTGCAGGCCCCCGTGTGGCTAGCCAAGCATGCCTGGGCCCACCTCAAGCGTTCCGCAGCGCCACGGGTAGTGCTGACCACCTCGGACCGCGCCATGTACCAGCGCTATGCGCAGCCTGGCCTGGTGGCCTACGCCGCCGGCAAGATGGCCCAGGTCGGCATCATGAACGCCCTGAGCATGGAGGGCCAGGAGCACGGTATCCTGGTCAATGCCATATCGCCGGTGGCCAAGACCCGCATGTGGGGTATCAGCCAACCGCCAGAAGAGCTAAAGCCCGAGTGGGTGACGCCTGGCGTGCTGTACCTGGCCAGTGCGCTGTGCCATGACACCGGCTACATCTTGCGCGCCAGCAACGGCCAGTTCACCGCCACACGCTTCAACGAAAACAGCGGCGTCAGCTACCCCCGGGACCTGGGCCGTGTGCAGGCCGACGACCTGGCGCAGGTGGCAGAGCGCTGGAACCGCATCAAGGAATGCAACTACGTGCCAGTCAAAGTCGCCAACACGCGCGCGGACCTGGGTGAAAGCCTGGTCTGGGATGAGCGCAGCGGCGCGTTGTACTTCGTCGATATTTCTGGCGGGCGCATCAACTGCCTGACACCGGATGGCGAATTTCACAGCCTTTACGCGTCAGCCGCGCGCATTGGCGCCTTGGCGCTGACCGACCGGGGCAACCTGATTTTCACAGAAGATGCTAGCGTGGCCATCTTCGATGTGCCGGCGCGCAAGGTGCTTCAGCATTCTGCATCTGTCCACCCGCGTTCGACCTACCGCTTCAACGACGGAGCCTGCGACCCGCAAGGACGCTTCGTGACCGGGCTGATGGACGAAGCCTTGAGCGGCAATACCGGGGCGCTGTTCCGCTTCGACGGGCAGTTGAACGACCAGGTGATCCACGACGACATGGCCTTGCCCACCGGCCTCGCCTGGTCGCAGGATGGCCATACGGTGTACTTCGTCGATTCGGCGGCGCGCGCCATCTACCGTGCCGAATACCTCGCCGAAGGCCGGCTGGGCGCGGTAACGCTGTTTGCCGAAACCCCCGCTGAACTGGGGCGGCCGGATGGCCTGGCGCTGGACCGCGAAGGCGGGCTGTGGGTGTGCCAGTACCATGGCAGCTGTCTGTTGCGCTACGACCGCCACGGCCACCTGACCGACCAGGTCTTGATGCCGGTGCCGTGCCCCACCAGCTGCTGCTTTGGCGGGCCGGGCTTGAACACCTTGTACATCAGCACCGCGCGTTTCGACATGAGCCCCGAAGAACTGCACCATTACCCCGATGCTGGCGACCTGTATGCCATCCGGCCGGAAACTGGCGGCGTCGCCCGGCACAGCTTCAAGGAATAAGCCGTGGCGTCTGGCTGGCCGGTAAAACGGCCAATTCGCCAAAACGCTGCGCCGAGTCGATATAGCGCAAGGCCGACTTGGCGTCTTTCCAACCCACATAGCTCATCAGCGACTTCAGTTCCCAGCCATTGGCGGTTGCCCAGGTGGCGAAGCCACGCCGTAACGAGTGGCCCGTATACAGCGCGGCCGGTACCCCGGCACGCTCCAGCATGCGCCGCAGCAGGCCGACCAGGCTGTTGCTGTTGAGCGCGCTGTCCCCAAGGTTGCCCCAGCGGTCGAGCTTGCGGAACACCGGCCCATGGGCAATGCCGGCGACCTCCAGCCATTGCAGGTAGGCCGTGACCGGGCACAAGGCCTTGAGAGCAGGGGTGCGGTGTTGCACGCCCAGGGCTTCACGGTCGCCCTTGCTGCGCGGCAGGAACAACGTGATACCGACACCGGCTTCGGCCTGGATATGCTCGATGCGCAGGCGCGCCAGTTCATCACCACGAAAACCACGCCAGAAACCCAGCAACAGTAGCGCACTGTCGCGCCGGGCCCGGCGCAGGGCGGCCAGGTCGTGATGTTCACGTGCCTGCCGGGCTTCCTCTTCAAAACAGGTCACCGCAGTTTGCAGGTGCTGCAACAACAGCGGGGCTGCCTGCTTGGGCGGCGTCGGGTGCAGGGTGCGGATACCGCGAAGCAACTGGCGCACCAGCGGCGCCTTGGTCGGGTCGGGGAAGCCTTGGGCGACGTGCCATTGGCTGAGCGCAGCCAGGCGCTGGCGCAGGGTGCTGACGGCATGCTGGTCGGCGTGGTCGGCCAGGTAGCGGGCAATGCTCTCGGCGGTGGCCGGGAGAAAACCGCCCCAGTGGGTTTCGAAGTGCTCGATGGCAGCCTGGTAGCTGCGCCGGGTGTTGTCACGGGTGGCGGCGCGGAGGTAGCGCTCGATATCGGTCATGGTGCGGGTGTCGGTGGGTAATGAGCACACGATAAACCGAATCAAGAGATATTGCATGCCAGCGCGGTGCCTGTAGGAGCGGCCTTGTGTCGCGATGGCGCGCGAAGCGGGCCCAGATTGTCAGCTTCGCAGCAGATATCGTCGGGGCCGCTTTGCGGCCCATCGCGACACAAGGCCGCTCCTGCAGGGGTAACGCGTCAGCTGGGGTCAGTGGGGCAGCGCCAAGGTTCGCATTACACGCATGCCCTCTCCTCGACACCATTGAACGGCGGGTACTCGCGCAACTGCGCCGGCGACAGTGGCCGGCTGAAGTGGTAACCCTGGGCGATATCACAGCCGGCGAGCTTCAGGCACACCACCTGTTCGCGGGTTTCCACGCCTTCGGCGACCACTTCCAGGCCCAGGCGCTTGGCCAGGATAATGGTGGAGGTCACGATCGGGCTGTCATCGGGGCTGTTGGACAGCGGCGCTATCAACGAGCGGTCGATCTTGAGCTTGCTCAATGGCAGCGAATGCAGATGGGCGAAGCCGGCGTAGCCGCGGCCGAAATCATCCAGGCTGATGCCCAGGCCGGCGCCGCGCAGTGTGTGAAGGTGCGCCACTGCCGGACCTTCGGGGTCGAGGATGGTGGTTTCAGTAATTTCCAGCTCTAGCTGCTGCGGGGCAATGGCATACCGTTGCAGTTGGCTGAGCAACCGCGCAGCGAAGTCGCCCTGGCGCAGTTGCAGGGCGGACACATTGACGGCCAGCCGCGTTCCGCAGCCCTGGGCAGCCCAGCCCGCCAAAGCCTCACAGGCCAGGCGCAACACCTCCCAGCCCAGGTCGACTATAAAGCCGCTGCGCTCCGCCAGGTCGATGAAGCGGTCCGGGTACAGCAGGCCGAAATCGGGGTGGTCCCAACGCACCAGCGCTTCGTAGCCCAGCACCTGCTGGGTGTCGAGGCGGATCTGCGGCTGGTAGTGCAGCACGAACTGGCGCTCGGCCAAGGCGCTGCCGAACGCCTGTTCGAGGGTGAAGGCCTGGATGTCGGCAAGGT
The DNA here is from genome assembly GCF_000498395.2 of Pseudomonas putida S13.1.2. Lineage (NCBI taxonomy): Bacteria > Pseudomonadati > Pseudomonadota > Gammaproteobacteria > Pseudomonadales > Pseudomonadaceae > Pseudomonas > Pseudomonas putida. The sequence goes on along the minus strand of NZ_CP010979.1, from coordinate 1,808,483 downwards.
TCAGCGAGGGGTCGAAGAAGCGGTACTGGGCCCGACCGGCCTGCTTGGCAGAGTACATTGCGGCGTCGGCACTACGGATCAGGCTGTCGATGTCCTGGCCATCGCGCGGGCAGATGCTCACGCCCACGCTTGGGCTGGTGTTGACCTCCTGACCGTCAAGGGCATAGGTGGCCGACAACCGCTGGACCAATTCACGGACCCAGGCATTGATCTGGTCTTCGCTGCGCTCGCCGGCCAGCAATACCACGAATTCGTCGCCGCCAAAGCGCGAAGCCTCGTCACCGGGCTCCAGCAAACGCTGGATGCGCCCGGCCACAGCCTGCAGCAGCAGGTCGCCGATCTTGTGCCCGAGCGAATCGTTGATCGACTTGAAGCGGTCCATGTCGATGAACAGGATTGCCATCAACCGGCGCTTGCCACGCTGGCGGGTCAGCGCCTGGCCGGCCACCTCGACGAACTGGCGGCGGTTGTGCAGCCCGCTGAGGTGGTCGGTGGCAGCGGCGTGGCTGCTGCGCCGGTGTTCGTCCTCAAGACGGCCGATAAGCTGCTGGTTTTCCTGCTGGGCCTGTTCCAGTGCGCTAAAGGCCTCCTGTCGCTTGCGCAAAAGGCGCAAGGTCCACAGCAGGCTGGCGATGATCATCAGCGTCATGCTCAGGTTCAACCAGAATTGTCGGGCATAGGCCAGGGTCGAAGGCGCGAGGATTTCATCCTGGCGCTGGCTGACCACTACGCTGAACCCGCGCTCGGGTACATGGCGGTAAAGGCTCTGGTACGCTTCGCCGGCTGCGTATTGGGCCAGCATGCCCGTTTCGCTACCGGTATCCGGCAGTTTGGGCTGCAACGCATCGCCGGCGACCACCACGCCACTGGTGTCTATGCGCAGCCGCTCCAGGCCGTCATCCTGCAGCAGGCGCACCAGCCCGCTGCGCCCTAGGTCGATATGCTGAAACAGCACCGCCAGGTAGCCGATATCCAGTTGCACCACGAGGATGTTTTCAATCTCGCGGCCCGGCAGGTCGGTCAACGGCAGCATAAAGGGCAGGCGCCAGTTGGGCAGGGTGGCGTCCTGGCCAGGCGGCTGCACGCTGGGCAAAAAGGGCTTGAAACCATAGCGGGCAACGTGCCTTTGCAGCTGGCGTAACCAGTCCTCGGGCAGTGCGCTGGCCTCGTCGGCATGGCTGGCCGACAACAGCCGGCCTTGCCGGTCGTACAGGCTCATGCGCTTGAACACCGGGTCTTCGGCCAGTATCCGCGCCAGGCTGAAGTTGCCTTGGCGCAGCACCTTCATGTCGTCCTGGGTGACCCGGCCAACAGCCTGGGCGCGGTCGACCAGCTGGCGCAGGCTTTCGCCGACGATGCTGGCCAGGTTCAGGTGCTCGGCGGCCTTGGCCGACAACGCGTCCTGGCGGGCGGCGGATTTCTGCGTCATGTGCAGCCCCCAGAGAAAGGTCAGGGTGGCTGCACACAGCATCAGGATCAGCAGCCGCAGAAGGCTGGCGGATGAAAGCGAACGGCGTATCACTGCTGATAGTTCCCGACCCTGGGCGATGCTCAAAAAATACGACAAACAGATGACAGGCTGATGACTGATGGCTAATTGCCTTTAAGGGGCTCCTGTATCCGCCAGGGGCGCCTGAAGGCGTGCGGTTTCTTCCTCGATGTAGCTGATCAGTGCGCTGACTTCGGCATCGCCCAGGCGCATGTTGGGCATGGCCAGGCGGTTGTACTGCTCGTACAGCAGCATGGCCAACGGGTCTTTCTCTGCCAGCATCCGGTCGGGCTCTTTCAACCAGCGGGCCAGCCAGTTAGCGTCACGCTGTCGGGTCACACCCAGCAGGTCCGGGCCGATGCCGGGCTGCCCTGGCGCGTGATCGCCCAGGGTGTGGCAGGATGAGCAGCGTGTGCGGAAGATCTGCTCACCACTGCTGGGCGCGCGTATCTCAGGGGCCTGGGCGTAGTCATTGCTCATGGCGCTGGCCTGCTTCCAGTTGTGCAGGCTGTTGCCCAGCCGGTCCGCGAGGATGTATGGGCTTTCGAAGGGCGAGGCCTTCATCCAGCGGCCGGTGGCCTGGTTGCCGATGATCAGGCTCAGGTTGTGGTCTTTGGAGCGGCCGTTTTCCAGGCCTTCGATCCACAGCCCCAGGCTACGGCGCAATTGCTCGATGTCGTCGGGCTCGCCGGTGAGCAGCGTCCAGCCAGGGCCGATGCCAAACTTTTCGGCGTAGTGCTTGAGGGTGGCCGGGGTGTCGTTATAGGGGTCGATGCTGATGGAATAGAGGAAGATATCCTTGCCGACCCGGTCCCCCAGAATCTTCTGCACCTGGCGCAAGCGCGCGGTTTCCACCGGGCAGGAGTCGGAGCAGCCGGTAAAGATGAAGTTGATGGCGACCACCTTGTCCTTGATCAGGTCGTCGAAGAAATGCACCTTCTCGCCGTCCTGGGTGAGCAGGGGGATGTTGGGAAAGTAGTCGGCGCCCCATGGGCTTGCGGTTTTTTCGGCCACCGGTTGTTGCGGCTGCAGTGGCCAGAACGGGATGCTGGCGGCAAATACCGCGAGTACCAGCAGGAAACGCCATGAGCCGGGCATGATAGGGTCCTCGATGGTGTGCAGCCCTTCGCGGGCACGCCCGCTCCCACAGGAACTTCACAGAGCTCGCAGCTGCGCGACTTCTGTGGGAGCGGTGCACTCACTGATATCTGACTGGCGCTGTCACCGTCTGCCCCAGCGTCGATTTCACCGTGACCGTGGCTGGCGTGGCCGGGCCGAAGCCGGTGGTGGTCACCGAGACCCGCCAGCGGGCACCTGTGGTAGCGGCAGTCAGCGTGGCGTTCCCCAGGCTTACCGGGCCGCCGGTAGTTGCCGCAGTCACACTGATGCTGTTGCCGGTGGCCACCGTGGTCGTCCCCTGCACATCCCAGGTGAAGCGGTTGCCGCTGCGCACCTGCACCGTGGCACTGGTGACCTGGATCTGGTCGACCGCTGCCGCTGCGGTTACGGCGATGCTGACCGTGGCCGGGGTCAGCGACTCGGCACCCTTGGCATCACGCGCCGTGTAGTTGAAGCTGGCAGCGAACGGCGTGGCGACCGTGGCAGGTGGGGTGTAAGTCACCGTGGTGCCGTCCGTGCTGACGCTACCCAGGCCGGAGTCCGGCTGGCTGAGGCCGGTCACGGTTAGCGGTACGTTGCCGTCCGGGTCGGTGTCGTTGGCGAGCACGTTCAGCGTAATTGCCTTGCCAGCAGTCGTTGCTGCACTGTCATTGGCTGCGACGGGAGGCTTGTTGGCCGGGTCGTCGTTGTCGTCATGGCCTTTGGTACGGAAGGTTGGCAGGCCCACCGAAGCCATGTATTGCACGCCATCCCACCCTGGCAGCGGGGTCGGCATTACCTGGAACTGCCCCGGGTGCTCAATGTCCCAGCGCAGCAGCATCGACGAGTCCTCATGCTGGGTGTTGTGGCAGTGCTCCATGTAGGTACCGGCGAACTCGCGGAAGCGGATGGCCATTTCCACCTCTTCCGAAGAATCGGCCTCCGGCCCGATGCGGTACACGTCTTTACGCGCCCATTTTTCCCATTCAGGTGGTGCCTTGCCGTCGCGGCTCAGAATCACGCCTTCCTCGAAGTGCACGTGCACCGGATGGCTCCAGCCATTACCGCCGTTGACGATTTTCCACACTTCCAGCGTGCCGTCGCCACTGAAACCACCGTCGGTGGACTGGTTGGCCAGCTGCGGGGCCGCACTGATGCGTCGTGGGTCCATGCTGTAGCCAAAGCTGCCATCGGTCTTGATGGTCCACGGGGTGGTGTCGGTACCGTCGGAGCGGCCAAAGATGAATTCGCGGTGGCGGGCATCCTTGATCTTGGCCAGGTCGGCGGCGGAGTTGCGGTCAATGGGCAGCGGCAGCATTTTCAGGCCTGCGGCCTTGCCTGGCTTGGCTGGCTCGTAGGCCACCGGGTCCATGCTCAGGTCCTGGCCGGTGTAAGGCTGCACCAGCAATTGCAGGAACTTGCCGACTGCTGGGTCGCCGTTGTCCCACTGCGGGCCTTTGCTGGTCTGCTTGATCACCGCCTTGTATTTGCCCGACAGCACATCGGCCAGTGAAATGGCAGCTTCCGGGCCCTTGCCGGTGCGGTGCTCCTGGAGGTTGACGAAGTACAACTTGTCGCCGGCCTTGATGCCGTTCTTGGCAAAGTTGATGATGATGTCGTAGCGCTCGGCGATGGCTTGCAGCGGCAGGATGCCATTGTTGTCCTGCAGGTTGCCGTCGCCGTTGAGGTCCAGGGTGCCGTCGAATGGCACGGCGTGTTCCATGATGTTGCCGTCGTTGGCAATCATGTGGAACGGCACCCGCGCATACGACAGGTTGGAACCGGACGGGCCTTTGAACTCACCGCTGGTCCCGGCAATTTCCCGCACCACGGCAAACTTGAAGTAGCGCGATACCGAGCCGTTGAGGATACGGAAGCGGTAGCTGCGCGCACGTACCTTGAGCTTGGGCTGATACTGCCAGTTGACCAGAATCTGGTCGCCGAGGAAGCCATCGGTGTTGAACGGGTTGAACCACAGCTGGCCGTTGGCATCCCAGGCCTTGTCGGCAATCACCAGGTTGACGTCGTAGTCACGGTTGCCCCACGGCATGCCCGAGCCGCTGGGGAAACGCAGGTTTACGCCATCCTGCAGGGCCTCGTTACCGCGGTCCAGCGCACTGTAGTAGTTCATCATCACGGCGTTGCCCTTGTAGACGTTCTGCGCCGTGAAATCCATCATGTGGTCGTGGAACCAGTGCGTGCTCATGGTTTCACGCCAGTCACCGCGGATCTTGATACTGCCGTTCTGGCAGGTTTTGAGGCCCGGCGTGGCGTCGTTGACGAACAAGGTTTCACCCGGCGAGCAGGGGAAGGCCGCACGCGGATCCTGGGCACGGGTGTTGATGGTGTCGTAGCCGGCCAGTTGCACCGGCCACCTGTAGTCGTAGTACTGGCCGGGGAAGAAGTAAGCGTTGGCAAAACCATCGCTCTCAGCCGGGGAGTGGCCATTATGCTCGTGGGTCGAGATGGTGTGCAGGCCAAAGCCGCCGTTGGCAGAGGGGTCGATAGGCAAGGCGTTGTAATGGCGCATCAGGATCGGCTGACCATAGCGCACCATCAGCAGCTTGGCCGGGAAGGTGCCGTCGAATGTCCACAGTGATTTATGGTTCTGCAAGGGCATGTTCGGGTGAAACCGCGTGTCGATGCCCTTGGTGGTGCCCAGCGTGGTCGGGATGTCGGAGGTCTGGTAGTAAAGGCCGCCGGGTGCGAACTCGCCAACCGCATAGTTGTGCAGCTGTTTGCGGTCACGCAGGCCCAGGTTGATGCGCGCACCGGCCTGGGCGGTCTTGAACGCCGCCTGTGGGTAGAATTCGTTCCAGCGCTGGTGCGACCAGGCTTTTCCTGGCGGCCGGCCTTCGGCAGGCGAGCCGACCGGCTGGCGGTTGAGGAACATCTCGATCTGCGCCTTCCAGGGGTTGCGGTCCAGCACATTGGCGTACTGGGCCGGGAACGGGTAAAGGCCGGGTTGCTTGAGAAACGCCTCAAGTGCCGTGCCACTTGGCCCGCTGCGCGCGACTACGTTGGGGTCTTGGGCGGGGGCCGCGCCGAGCGTGGGTACGGGGAAGGTCAGCTCGGGCGCCGGCGTGGTCGGGTCCAGCTTTTCTGGCCCGAATTCTTCGAACAGCAGCAATTGCTGGGTGAAGGGCTGCGCACCGAACAACGGGCTGGGCTTGCCGTTGGTGGGGTACCTGTCCGAGGTTTGCAGGGCGGGCGGCAGCACGTTGTCTATACGCACCGTATTGCGGTCGCCGTATGCGCCATTGATCAGTTCAAGCGAGCCCTGGTTGGCTTCTGGCAAGGTGTTGAGGTTGAGCAAGGCCGGGGTCGGGTCGGCAGGCTGATCGGTGTAGGCCGATGGGTCGGTCGGCGACGGTTGGCTGTTGTCGTCCATGGGTGAGGCCATGGCCGTGATCAGTCCGAGGCTGACCATTAGCGCAGTGACGGAAGACAGCATCCATGCGTGCCCTGTAGGGTGGATCACGGCAGGTGTTTTCATTGCCTTGTGCCTCGCTCGCGGCTCTATGGCTCTAAGCCATCAATGGCGTTTTGCCCGTTAAAAGGCCCTGAGCAACGGCTGTGCCAACAGTTATTTCGGTAATGCTTTGTTAAACAAATCCTTGTGGCGCCTGATGCCCGTGAAATGACGGGGCGTCAAAAATGGGTCTAAGTCCCCACTAGCGGGTACCCAATGCCCATTGGTTGGGGGGATTGGGGCGTGACACCCCTGGCGCGCTGGGGTATATCTGTTGGTCACCAAGGGGAGCCCGGCAAAGGGCTGAGAAACCGCTGAAGGCTGCAGCGCGGTGACCCTTCGAACCTGATCCGGATCATGCCGGCGAAGGGATGGGGCTTGTTACCTGCCTTTTTGCCGGCCTCACTGCGAGGCCCATCCATGTCAACTGCCAAGGTCTCGCTGTCACCTTCATCAAGGACAGCAACATGACCGAACGTTTCAGCCAGTCCCTGCGCCGCCAAAGCGAGCCGACCTGGTCGGCGGCCGTTGGCCACCGTTTCGTGACCCAATTGTGCGACGGCAGCCTGCCGGACCCGATCATGGTCGACTATCTGGTGCAGGACCATCGCTTTCTCGACAGTTTCCTGACCCTGCTCGGCGCGGCCATCGCCACCGCCGATACGTTCGAGGCGCGCCTGCGCTTTGGCCGCTTTGCCGGGATGATTTCAAGCGATGAGAACACCTACTTCCTGCGCGCTTTCGAAGCCCTGGATGTAAGCCCGGCGCAACGCATTGAGCCGGCTGATACCGCGCCAACCGCAGGTTTCAAGGCGATCATGCGCGAAGCGGCAGCCACCCGCTCATACGCCGCAGCCTTGGCGGTACTCAACGTTGCCGAAGGCCTGTATCTGGACTGGGCCCTGAAGGCGCCAAAACCGATGCCGGACAACTTTGTCCATGCCGAGTGGATCACCCTGCACGACAACCCGGCATTCCAGAGCTTCGTTGCATTCCTGCAGACCGAGCTGGACCGTGTCGGCCCGCAGCACGCCGCACTGGCCAGTGACTTCTACCAGCGCACTGTTGCGCTGGAGCTGGCCTTCTTCGATGCCGTTTACCCGGAGGGCAAATGAGCATGGATATCTTCGAGCGCCTCAAGGGCGCAGCCACCCAACAGTGGCGCAGCTACGTAGACCATAACTTTGTGCGGCAGATGGGTGAGGGCACGCTGAGTGAGGCAGCGTTCCGCACTTACCTGGTACAGGACTACCTGTTCCTCATCCAGTTCGCCCGTGCCTGGGCACTGGCGGCCTATAAGAGCCGTCGCCCGGCCGACATCCGCGCGGCACAGGCCGGGCTGGCGGCGATTCTGGATGAAACCGAACTGCACTTGCGCCTGTGCGCCCGCTGGGGGCTGACCCAGGCCGATATCGAGGCCGCGCCAGAGCATCAGGCCACGGTGGCATACACCCGCTACGTGCTGGACTGCGGCGCTGCCGGCGACCTGCTGGAGCTGCATGTGGCACTGGCACCCTGCGTGATCGGCTATGCCGAGATCGGCCGGACCCTGGCCGACCGGATTGGCGATTTGAGCAACCACCCGTACCGCGAGTGGATTGGCGAATATGCCGGGGCAGGCTATCAGGGTGTGGCGGCAGCTGCGCGCAAGCACCTGGATGAGCTGGCGGCGCGGAGCATGACCGAGCAGCGGTTTGCCGAGTTGGTGGGGATCTTTGGCCAGGCATCCAGCCTGGAGGCGGACTTCTGGCAGATGGGCCTGGACGGGGTGGCATAGCCCCCGGGGGCCGCTTTGCGCAGCCCATCGCCGGCAAGCCGGGCTCCCACAGGGACCGCGCAATGCTTGAAGGGTTGCACCGTACCTGTGGGAGCCCGGCTTGCCGGCGATGGGCTGCGCAGCAGGCCCAAAGTGCTTGGTCGACTGGGTGAATCCTACCCAGCCCAAGCCCGCTTTGGTGCATGAATGCCTCAAAATAAGTCGTTCAGCACACCTTCATAACGCCGAAATGCGACTTTAATGTTCACAGTGCACATCACCACCTGGGCTGCCTGCCCGATTTGATTCCGGGTGACGGCGCTCGAAAAAGCGGCCCGCATATTGCTCTTCCAGCTCCCAACTACCACCCGGAGCCCCGTGCAATGAGCTCACCCAGCGAATTCCCCCTCAGCGAAGCCCCGCAATCCGCCCGCAAGGGCCTGCTGCCGATTGCGATGGTGCTGTTCAGCTTTACCTTTTTCACGGGCACCATGTTCGCCGGCGGCAAGCTGGGCATGGCCTTCAATTTTGTCGACATGTTGTGGGTGGCCACCCTTGGCAACAGCCTGCTGGCCTTGTATGCCGCTGCGCTGGCATTCATCGCCGCGCGTAGCGGGCTGAACACTGTGTTGATGGGGCGTTTCTGTTTTGGTGAAGCGGGCAGTCGGCTTTCGGACTTTCTGCTGGGTTTTGCTGAACTGGGCTGGTACGCCTGGGGCACAGCCACCGTGGCCATCGTGCTGGTCAAGCTGCTGGGGTTGGCAGAAGGTTTCAGCGTGCCGTTGATGGTTTTGTTTGGCCTGGGCTTCAGCATTACTGCCATCATCGGCTTCAAGGGCCTGGACGTGCTGTCGCGAGTCTCGGTGCCGTTGATGTTCGTGCTGCTGTTGGTCTCGATGTACATTGCCACCCGCGATGTCGGTGGCTTTGCCGGCCTGGCCGCAGTAGTACCGCACGAAACCATGACCTTTTCGGCAGCAGTGACCATGGTCTTCGGCACCTTCGCCAGTGGCGCCACCCAAGCCACCAACTGGACACGCTTGTCGCGTAGCGGCCGGGTGGCGGTGATCGCCAGCGTGGTCGCGTTTCTTGTGGGTAACGGCCTGATGGTGGTGGCCGGTGCCTGGTGCGCGATGGTTTACCAGCAGGCCGACATCGTCGAAGTGATGATGTTGCAGGGCTTGTCGTTCGCGGCGGTGGTGATGCTGTGCCTGAACCTGTGGACCATCCAGGGGCCGACCATCTACAACGTGTCGGCCGCCGCCTGCCATTTGCTGCGCAGCGAGCGCAGGCGCACGGCAACCCTGCTGGCGGCCGGGGTTGGCATAGTGCTGGCGATCGGTGGCATGTACGAAATGCTGATCCCGTTCCTGGTGCTGCTGGGCTCGATCATTCCACCAGTGGGCGGGGTGATCATGGCTGACTTCTGGTATCGCCACCGCGGCAAGTACCCGGCACTGGCCACGGTACGCCTGCCACGCTACAACCTTATCGGGCTGTTTGCCTATGCCGTGGGCGCGGTGCTGGCGTATGCCTCGCCGTGGGTCGCGCCGCTGGTGGGTATCGGCGCCTCGGCCCTGTGCTACATCGCCCTGCTCGAACTGGGCGCACGCCACAGGGCACCAGGCCAGGCGGGTGTCGAGCCGTGAGCCTGGCACTGGACGAAATCCTGCATTTGCCTGGCCTGCACGAGATGCGTGTGCTGGCCGGGGCACGTAACCTTCAGCGGCGGGTGCGCTGGCCGTATGTGGCGGAAAACGAAGGCATTGCCGAATGGGTAATGGGCGGTGAACTGGTGTTCGTCACCGGCATCAACCACCCGCGCGGTGAGGCCAACCTGCTGAGCCTGGTGGAAGACGGCGACGCAGTGGGCATCGCCGGCATGGTGATTCTCACTGGCGGCAGCTTTATCCAGAGCGTGCCTGCGTCTGTCATTGCGCGAGCCGAGCAACTTGGCCTGCCGCTGATCGAGCAGCCCTATGCGCTGAAGATGGTGGTGGTGACCCACCTGATCGGCACGGCGCTGGTGCAGATGAGCCAGGTACGCCGCTCGCGTCACGATATCCTTGGCCAGCTGCTCACGGGTGACTACCCGAGCCTGGCCATTGCCCGGCAGCGGGCAGCGCACCTGCAACTGGCACTGGACGAACCGCGGCGGTTGCTGGCTTTGCGCCTAGCGGGCGTGGATGGCTTGTTCGAGCGCTATGGGCTGACCCACGGCGAGCGTACCTGGCAAGCTACCCGTCAGGCCCTGGAAGACCAGCTTGAAGCCTGGTGCCGCCAACGGGCAGGCAGCGTGATGGCGCAGCTGCCGGGTGATCTGTTCGTGGTACTGCTGGCAGATACGCACGACTTGCCTGAGGCGTTGGCTGTGCTTTACCGGCAGTTGCAGGCCACGACGTGTGAACTGAGTTTGCACATGGGTTTGTCGAGCGTCGCCGACGATTGCGCGCACTATCGCCAGGCCCTCAACGAGGCTCGTCAGGCCCTGGACGTCGCGCAGCACCTGCGCCCAGCCAACGGCTATTGCAACTTCAGTGAACTTGGCGTGCTGCGCCTACTACAAGGCATCATCGACCGCTCGCTGATCGACGATTTTGTCAGCCGTACGCTCGGCCCGTTGATCGCCCCTGGGCGCAAGCAGGCCAATGCCTTGGTGCACACCCTCGACGCCCTGCTTATGGAAAACGGCAACGGGCAAAAGGCCGCACAGCGCCTGGGGCTGCACCGCAACACCATCAATCAGCGCATCCAGCGCATCGAACAACTGAGCGGGCAGTCCATTGATGACCCGCTTTTTCGCATGAATGCTTCGGTCGCCATGCTGGTATGGCGCATGAGCGAAGCCCACGACAAGGAGTAACAGCATGAACATCATCAACGCACGGCTGCGCGGCAAGCCTGGTCTGTTCCGCATCGAACTGAACGGCGAGCGCATTGCCGCCATCGTGCCGCAGACCGAGGTGGTAGCGCCCGTTGCCGCCCATGACCAGGACGCAGGGCAAAACCTGGTGGTGGCGCCCTTTGTCGAGCCGCATATCCACCTCGACGCCACACTGACTGCCGGCGAACCCCGGTGGAACATGAGCGGGACCCTGTTCGAAGGCATCGAATGCTGGGCCGAGCGCAAGGAAATCACCACCCATGAAGACATCAAGACACGCGCGAAAAGGACCATCGGCATGCTGGTGGACCACGGAATCCAGCATGTGCGCACCCACGTCGATGTGACCGACCCGAAACTCACCGCGCTCAAGGCTATGGTCGAGGTGCGTGACGAAGTACGCGAGCTAGTCGACCTGCAGATTGTCGCCTTCCCGCAGGAGGGGATCGAGTCGTACGCCAACGGCCGGGCGCTGATGACCGAAGCGGTGGCCATCGGCGCCGATGTGGTCGGCGGCATTCCGCATTTCGAGAACACCCGCGAGCAGGGCGTGTCATCGGTGAAGTTTCTGATGGACCTGGCCGAGCGTACCGGTTGCCTGGTGGACGTGCACTGCGACGAGACCGATGACCCGCAATCACGTTTTCTTGAAGTGTTGGCCGAAGAGGCCCGGGTGCGCGGCATGGGTGCCCGGGTGACGGCCAGCCATACCGTGGCCATGGGCTCGTATGACAATGCCTACTGCTACAAGCTGTTCCGCCTGCTCAAGCTGTCGGGCATCAACTTCGTGTCGTGCCCGACGGAGAGCATTCACCTGCAGGGGCGTTTCGACAACTACCCCAAACGCCGTGGCGTCACCCGTGTTGCCGAGATCGACCGTGCCGGGATGAACGTGTGCTTTGGCCAGGACTCCATCGTCGACCCGTGGTACCCGTTGGGCAATGGCAATATCCTGCGCATTCTTGAGGCCGGCCTGCACATCTGCCACATGCTCGGCTACGAAGACCTTCAGCGTTGCCTTGACCTGATCACCGATAACAGCGCCCGCACCTTGAACCTGGGCGAGCGCTACGGCATCGAGGTGGGGCGGCCGGCAAACCTGTTGCTGTTGTCGGCGCCTGACGATTACGAAATGGTGCGCACCCAGGGGCATGCACTGGTGTCGGTACGCAATGGCAAGATGCTGATGCAGCGTACGCCGGCGCAGGTGCAGCGTTTGCTCTGACTTCGCTATGGGTTCAGGTGCTCAGTGCCGGGCAGCGATACGCCCGGCCAGCGCGGTGCGCATGGCGGTCAGCCAGCCTTGGTCCTGCAGCAGTGCCAGCGGCTGCCCGGTGAGCGCCGAGAGGACCAGCATCAGGCCATCGTTGCTCGGCAGGCCCTTGGAAGGGTTGTCATAAAAACCGGTTGAAAGCTTGACGGTGAAGGTAGGGCTGCCTTCGATGTAGGCCGATTTCACGCAGCAGTCACCGTTCGCCGCTTGAAATGCGAAGGCCTGCACGGGCGGTACCTGGACCTTGCCGCTGGAGTAGGCGATGAAGCCTTATTCCAGCAGGCTAACTGCCAGCTCCGGGTTGAAGCTGGCGGTGATCTGCGCCTTGCTGAAGACTTTCATTGAACGGCCTCGAGGAATTTTTCCAGCACGATGTTACGGCCGCACAGGATCACTGCGACACGCTTGCCCTGATAGCGCTCGGCGAGCTTTTTCATGCCGGCGACCGCAACCGCTGCAGCGCCTTCGATGATCCAGCGTTCATTGCTGGCGATATCGCGCATGGCGGCGCGAATTTCGTCTTCGCTGACCAGTACGGTATCGGTGAGCAACGCCTGGCACAGTGGCAAGGTGATGGCGCCGGGCTCAACGCCGCCAGCTGTGCCGTCCGACAGCGTTTCGCGGGCGTCCACCTCGACAATCTCTCCGGCCTTGAGGGATTGCTCCAGTGCCGGGTCATTCGCCGGCCAGCAGCCGATTATCTCGGTACCCGGCTTGAGCACGCGCAAGGCGGCAGCGATGCCGGCAATCATCCCGCCACCGCCGACGGCAACAAACACCGCGTCCAGGTCGGGTGCCTGCTCGAACAACTCCATGCCGATGGTGCCCTGGCCGGCAATGACTTGCAGGTCGTTGTAGGGGGACACGAACGGTACACCCTGAGCCTTGGCTTGCCTGCCTGCCTCCAGCTCTGCACTTAGCGGGTCCGTGGGCAGGCAAAGCACTTCGGCGCCCAGCGCACGCATCGCCTCCAGTTTGTATGGCGAGGCGGAAGTGGCGGTGTAGACAGTCACTGGCACGCCAGCCGTTTTGCCGGCCAATGCGAGTGCCTGCCCATGGTTGCCGGAAGAAGCAGCGATTACCCCATGCTTGCGTGCTTCGGTCGGCAGCAGGCGGATCTTGTTGCTGGCGCCACGGAACTTGAACGACCCCGTGTGCTGCAGGTGTTCGCATTTCAACAAGACTTCGCAGCCGGTCAAAGCCGACAACCGGGCGCTGTAGGTGAGCGGTGTGATGCTGACGGCTGGGCGCAGTGCGCTGTGTGCTTCCTTGATGGATTCGTACAGTGCATCGAGGTAAAGGCTGTCGGCAAAGGTCGGTGAAGCTGTAAAGACTGGCATGCTGCGCTCCATATGGAATATCTGTCTACGGTAGAATAATTATCCATGGTAGACAAGTGCGCGAGCACAGCCGGTGGCGGCGTTCTGTCGGTCAAGGGCGCGCTAGGTCTTCAGCTCTTTCAGGTACTTGTACACGGTGGCCCGGCCCATGCTCAGCACGTTGGCGACATAGTCAGCACCACTTCGCCCTTCGAACGCGCCTTCGGCGTGCAGTGCCTGCACGAGGCTGCGCTTGTCCTTCATCTGCAGTGTCTGTAGCGAGAGGTTGCGCGCTTGCAGCCACGCATGCAGGAAGGTGTTGATACGTTCCTGCCAGTCGTTGCGGAACAGCGAGTCAGGTTGCGGTACCAGCCGGCCCATCTGGAAGAACGCATCGAGCGCGACACGGGCTTGCTCCAGTACCGACACGTTCAGATTGATGCACATCAGGTGCTCGGCTTCGCCCTCTGCGTTGCGCAGGACGGTACTGATAGACCGGACCTTCTGGCCGTTCCAGTTGAGCTTCTCGTACGGGCCCAGGTTGGCGCCGTCAAGCACATCGCCCAATTCGTGGTCGATCGCCGAATCATCGCCCAGTTTGCGTTGGGAGAAGTTGTTGGCGATGTGCACCACCGTCTGGCTGCGCAGGTCATGGACGATGACTTCAGCGTGCGGGTACAGCAGCAGGGCGATGCTGTCGGCGATTGCCTTGTAGTTTTCCAGGTTCATTTTCTGTCGGTAATCAGTGCTGGACGCCCATGGTGGCGGCAAAGCGTAACCGGCACAAGGTCGTGCGCCTGCGGCTTCCGTACGGCTGCCTGCGTCAAAAACAACAGCATTTTGCTTCTCACATGCGATAAGCCGTGATTATTCCGCCTGAGGAAATGTTTGCAGGCATGGTGAATTATCGCCATAATTAGTACGTAATTACATGGTACATAACACAGTACAAAATCGTAGGAGCAAGCATGGCCCGGGGCGGTATCAACAAGGTGGTAGTGCAGCAGGCGCGTCAGGCGCTGATTGCCCGGGGCGAGAACCCCAGCATCGATGCCATACGTATCGAGCTGGGCAATACCGGCTCCAAAACCACGATCCACCGCTACTTGAAGGAGTTGAACGGCCAGCAACCGGTGGCTTCTGAAGGCGGCGTGGCGCTGAGCGATGTGCTGAGCCGCCTGGTCGGGCAATTGGCAACCCAGCTGCAGGACGAAGCCGACCTGAAGATCGAGCAAGCCGAGAGCACGTTCACTCAACAGCGGGAAAAGCTTGAAGCGCAGTTGGAAATCGCCCAGCAAGCTCTGGCTGCTGCGCATCAGCAGCACAAGATCGATGCAGCGGCATTGGCCGCCGAGACAGAAAAACTGTTGTCCACACAAAGCACGCTGCAAGCCGAACAGCTACGCAGTGCCAGCCTTAACCAATCGCTGGGTGAGTTGCAGGTGCGCCTGGCCGACAAGGACGAACAGGTCAAGTCGCTGGAAGACAAGCACCGCCATGCCCGTGATGCCCTGGAGCACTATCGCAATGCCAGCCGTGAACAGCGCGAGCAGGAACAGCGCCGCCACGAAGCGCAGTTGCAGCAGATGCAGGTGGAAGTACGTCAGTTGCAGCAGGGCATGATCGTCAAGCAGGACGAACTGACCCGCCTGCACCGGGATAACGAGCGCTTGCTAGGTGAGCACCGCCAGGCGGCCAGTGAGTGCCGGGCGCAGGACGAGTTGCTGGAACAACGCGATGCGCAGATTCAGGGTTTGCGCACGATCCTGGCCCAGGCCCAGGGCGCCAGTGAGGAAATGCGCCGGCAGCTGGATGTGCAAGCGCAAAGCCTGGAGAACAGGCGCGATGTGTGCGCTGAACAGGCGCGGCAGTTGCAGCGGTTTGAGGAGCAGCTGAAGGAACGTGACCAGGCACTGGCGCAATGTCGCGCGCAACTGGCCCCGGTTGCAGATTAATCAAACTTTCCGTGGCTGGCGCGTTCTTCCTTTGACACTCACGGGAGAAAACGCCATGCATGATTCAGAGCCAGTACGCAAAGAGGGGCCTCACTCGACGGAGCAGGCGGATAAACCGGACGACCTTGGTTTCGACCCTGATTCCCCGGATGTCGACGACCCGCAGGTGGATCCGCAAGGTCCGGCCAAGGCGCCCAGGGACATTGAAAAGGACAAGTGAGTGCGGTCAGTGCGGGAGATCGCCCAGCTCACTTCAACAGAGCACCTGCTAGCTCAAATGAGCTAGCAGGTTTTCCATGAAAGCGGCCTTATGGCCCGATGGGCAAGTATTCAGGATTCGGCTTGTCGCGCAGCTTCAACACCCGACGCCGACAGCTTGATCGGGTAGTGCACGCTGATCTGGTGGTCACTCCCCACCACCACGCTGCCGTCGTGAATCAGGCCGGCTTCCTGCAGTGTCTTGAGCATGCCAGCCACCGCTTTCTCACCGCGGTAGTTGTCCAGCACTTCCTTGCCCAGCCCTTCAGGGTGCGCATGCAGCAGGCGGGTAAGCACTTCGGTTTTCAATGCATCGTTACTCATGGGGGGCCTCACTTGGCGTGCTTGGCCTGAAGCGCCTTGGCATGCTCCAGGTGCTGTTCGAGTTTGGGCAGGGTTTCGCTGGCAAAGGCCTTCAGCTCGGCCTTGTCGGACGATGCAGCCTCTTTCTTGAACAGTTCCACCGCTTTTTCGTGAGCGTCGACCTGGTTGTTGAGGTACGACTTGTCGAACGATTCATCACGCCATTCCAGGATCATTTTCTTGACCTTGTCGGTCATGGCTGCCTCGTCCGGAACGGAAATGTCCAGCTTGCGGGCGATGTCGCCGAGTTTCTGGTTTGCCTGGGTGTGGTCAGTGACCATTTGCTGGGCGAAGGTCTTGATTTCGGCATTCTGGCTTTTTTCCTTGGCCAGGTTGCCGGTGACCACTTCGGCAATGCCAGCCTCGGTGGCCGCATCGACGAAGTCGTCGGAGCTCGCCGCCAGTGCGTGCACCGATGCCAGGCCCAACACCATGGAGAAACCAACGCGCTTGATGAAGAGATTGCTCATGCTTCACTCCTTAAACCGTGGCGCGACCTCAGTGTCGCTTACAGTTGAGGGTGAGGGTGAGGCAAAGGTTTAATCTTTTTCGCCGCCGGTTTCGTCTGTACGACGCTGAACTATAGTGAAGGGCGGCGAACGCGGTATGGCCAGGGACTTCAATGTGCGCAGCCAGGAAACAGGATGACGACGGACTTTTCACGCTAACAGGCGAGGGCCGCGCCGTGGCGCTGTTCCGCCTGGTACTGGCTTTCATGTTGGTCGTGATGCTGGCATTTGTGCTGGTGGAAGGCTGGCGCATCTGGCGTGACTACCGATACGCCTACAGCAATGCCGAGAACATGGTCAGCAACCTGGCCCGGGCCACGGCGCAGCATGCCGAGGACGCTATCCGCCAGGTCGACGCCATTACCGCTGCCTTGGCCGAACGCCTGGAAGGCGACGGTTTCGAGCGCATCGACCGGCCGCGCCTGCATGCCTTGCTGGTGCAGCACAAAAGCATCATGCCGCAACTGCACGGGCTGTTCGTATACGGTCCGGACGGTAGCTGGATCGTTACCGATCAGCCGGCAATCCCGCCCAACGCCAATAACGCCGACCGCGACTACTTTGCTTACCATCGCAACCACACCGACCGGGGGGTACGTATCGGTTCGGTGGTACGCAGCCGTTCGACAGGCGATCTGATCATTCCTATTTCCAGGCGCCTGGAATATGCCGACGGCAGCTTCGCCGGTGTATTGCTGGGCACCATCAAAGTGGAATGGTTCGTGCGCTATTACGGCGACTTCAAGATCGACGAACGCGGTGCGCTGGTGCTGGCCAAGCGTGACGGTACCATCCTGGTACGGCGCCCGTTCGTGGCACAGGTGGTAGGCCGCAGCCTGGCCAACAGCGAGATTTTCCGTAACCACCTGCCGTATGCCGCAGAAGGGGTAGCCGAGGCGGTCGCGGTGATCGATGGCACGCCGCGGCTGTATGGCTATCGCGCGTTATCGAGCTACCCGCTGGTAGTGGAGGCGGGCTTGTCGCGTGAGTCGATCGTCGCGCCTTGGCGGCATGATGCAATCAAATCGGTGGCGGTACTGTTGCTGTTACTGGTCGGGCTGGCCGCGTTCGCAGGTGTGGTGCTGCGCCAGTTGCGCGAGCGCATTGCCATAGAGCGGGCGCTGCTCCAGGCACATCAGACTCTGAAAGCGCTGGCCTTGACCGACAGCCTGACCGGGCTGGGTAACCGTCGCCGGCTGGATGCGGTGTTCGAGTCAGAGCTGCGCCGGGCACGCCGCCAAGGGTATTCGCTGGCGCTGGTCATGCTCGACCTGGATTACTTCAAAGCCTATAACGACCACTACGGGCACCCGGCAGGCGACCAGTGCCTGCGGCGCTTTGCCGAGGTGCTGCAACAGGCCTTGAAGCGGCCCGCCGACCTGGCTGTGCGCTATGGCGGCGAGGAGTTCACGCTGTTGTTGCCCGACACCGATGGCCGTGGGGCAGAGGCGTTGGTGCAGGAGCTGCAGCAACTGTTACGCCGGCAGATGCTGGAGCATGCGGCCAGCCCATTGGGACGGGTATCGTTCAGTGCGGGGATCGCAGTGGGCGACCTGGCGCGGGAGGGCGTGACTGCCGAGGCGCTGGTCGCGGCGGCAGATCGGGCGTTGTACCAGGCCAAACAGCAGGGGCGGGACCGGTATAGCGTGGCGGGGAGTGTGGTGCTGGGTGTGGATTCGTGATCTGGCTTTGCGCCCCCAACGGCTAATGAGCAAGGCAGCGGCGCATTGCACATCGCCCTTGCAGACCGTGAACGTGCTCACTGGCAAGCATGCCCCGGAGTCGTTCGGCCCGCAAGCCGGGCGCACGCAAACCCCACAATGCGCCCAGCCGGATCCTCTGCCACCCAGAATCTCTCCTGTGGGTCTAGTCCGCCGCCAACTCCTGCGGCTGCAATTGCCAGCGCACCGAGCTTACGCCTTTTTCCAGGCTGACCCGGCTGACCAGCCGCTCCAGTTGAGCCGGTGCCTGCGCGGTGCCCAGCAGTTCGGCGCGTACTTCCAGGCGCGCAGGGCTGTCCAGGTCTGCGCTCTGCAGTGACTGCAACCGCAATTGCGGATCGCCCAGGCTGTGCAGCATCAGGCTGCGCACCTGGATCTCGTCCTCGGCGCGGCAGACGATGCGCACTTCGAAGTGTTGTTCCACTTCGCTGGCCGGCACCACGTCCTGACGATCCAGGCGCTGGGCGATGTCACGCAACAGGATATTGGCGCACAGCACCACCAGGCTACCCAGTGCCGCCTCCAGCAGCAGCCCAAGGCTGCACAGCACGCCTACTGCAGCGGTGCACCACAAGGTGGCCGCAGTGTTCAGGCCACGCACGTTGAAACCATCGCGCATGATCACGCCGCCACCGAGAAAGCCGATGCCTGATACCACATACGCGGCGACGCGCGACGCATCGGCAGGTGCCATGCCTGGCACCGCCTGGGTCATCAGCACGAACAGGCAGGCACCGGTACTCACCAGCGCATTGGTGCGCAGCCCGGTCAGGCGTTGGCGCAATTGCCGTTCGGCACCGATCAGTGCCCCCAGCAGCAGGGCAATGCTGACGCGCAGCAGAAATACTTTCCAATCCATAGCAAACCTCTTCCGCAGGCACACGCCCGCATGAACGCCATCAGTTGGCGCGGTTGAAAAACCAGAAAAATGCGCAGGACCACGAGGAGGGGAGGAGAAGCGGGGGTTACAGAAAACCACCGTCTTGCCAGAGCGGCCAGACAGTACAGGTCACTGCCGGGCTAGCGCGCCACGTGGGCCTGTCGCAAGCGACTGGGGCTACTGTCCAAGGCAGGTCTCCTGTTGAGGAAGGCAAAATTGCGTCGCGGACCATACGCCGCGTGGCAGAGCAGGTCAAGGGTGAAAACATGACGATGGCTTCATCCGTGGGTGGCCTGCAACCCGTCACGCTCGCATGGAAAAAAAACCAGGCAGCCGGTACCCTTGCGCCTCCCTTTGCCATCCACCGGACCGTTCCATGCTGTTCAATCTCGCCGTATTGTTCGGCACCCTGGTGGCCATGGAGGGCGTTGGCACGCTGGCTCACAAGTACATCATGCATGGCTGGGGCTGGTGGCTGCACCGCTCGCACCATGAGCCACACCTGGGCATGCTCGAAACCAACGACCTGTACCTGGTGGCTTTGGGGCTCATCGCCACAGCGCTGGTCGCCTTGGGCAAAAGTGGTTATGCACCGTTGCAGTGGGTGGGTGGCGGCGTGGCGGGGTACGGCATGTTGTATGTCGTGGCCCACGACGGCTTCTTTCACCGGCATTGGCCGCGCAAACCACGGCCGCTCAACCGCTACCTCAAGCGCCTGCACCGTGCGCACCGGTTGCACCACGCGGTGAAGGGGCGCACGGGGAGTGTGTCGTTCGGGTTTTTCTATGCGCCGCCGTTGAAGGTGTTGAAGCAGCAGCTTCGGCGCGAGCGCGGTCAGCCATAACGACCCGGGCGGGTTGACTCGGTCCCTTGTAGGAGCGGCCTTGTGTCGCGATGGGCTGCGAAGCAGCCCCGGCCCTCTGTGCATCTGTGCAGAAATCCTGGGGCTGCTTCGCAACCCATCGCGACACAAGGCCGCTCCTACAAAGGGCAGTGCAGGTCTGACGCCATCAATTTGCGGTTTCACCCTCGGGCTGCGCGGCCACGTGCCCGCGGCTGACCCACCAGCCAAACCCCGCCGCCGTGAAGAACATGATCAGGCTGTACAGCGCCGCCGGCACCGCCATGGTTGCGTTGTTCAACAATGAGGGGCTCAGCGCCAAGGCAATCGCCAACGTGCCGTTGTGAATGCCGATTTCCATGCCGATGGCAATTGCCTGACGCTTGGGGATGTTCAACAGGCGCGGTACCCAATAGCCCACGGCCAGGCTCAGCAGGTTGAACAACAGCGCAGCCAGGCCCACCACCGGAGCGTACTCGACCACGGTCTGCCAATCCTTGGCCAGCGCCAGGACAATGGTAAAGGCCAGGAACAGTGCCGCCACCAGTTTCATCGGTTTCTGCATGCGTGCGGCAAAAGCAGGGGCGTAACGGCGAATCAGCATACCCAGGGCGACCGGCAGCAGGACAATGGCAAATACCTGCAAGACCTTGGCAAACTGAAGTGGAATGGCCTGGTCCGAGGCCATGAACCAGCTCAGCGACAAGTTCACCAGCAACGGCATGGTCAGGATCGCGATCAGCGAGTTGACGGCCGTGAGCGTGATGTTCAACGCCACATCGCCATGGGCCAGATGGCTGAACAGGTTGGCCGTGGTGCCACCCGGCGAAGCGGCCAGCAGCATCAGCCCCACCGCCAGGGCCGACTCCAGGCCAAAGCCGTTGGCGATCAGGAAGCACACCAGCGGAAGCAGCAGAATCTGGCAGGCCAGGCCCACCACCACTGGCTTGGGGTACTTCACCACGCGAGCGAAGTCGGCCAGGGTCAGCGACAGCCCAAGGCCGAGCATGATGATGCCCAAGGCAAGCGGCAGAAAGGCGGTGAGCAGGGGCGAGGCAGTCATGGGCAGTCTCTCGGGCGAAGGATCTCGAGCAGTGTAGGTCGGCCCTGATTGATAGCTAATCGCAAAGGGCCAGCTATTGGTAACCGTTTGTTACCAACTGCGGCAATTGGCGAGGCTGCATGCCGCATTGCAGCAGGCCTGCCGGCGCAGTAGCATTCCGCTTTTATCCGAGGATTAGCCTGTCATGCCGTTCCAGAAAGGGCTGCTTGCCACCCCGGTGCCGGCCCATGCCCGTCACCTGTTTTTCACCCTGCAATCGCCCGAGGCGCTGCCTGCCGCTCTGGACACCTTGCTGCCACAGGTCGATGGCGACCAGCTGATCCTGGGTGTCGGTGCACCGCTGGCCAAGGCCCTGGGCCGTGCTGTGCCTGGCCTGCGAGCTTTCCCCCTGCTGGACGCCGCCGTGGAGAACCCGAGCACCCAGCACGCCCTGTGGCTATGGCTGCGCGGTAACGAGCGCGGCGACCTGCTGCTGCGTGCCCAGGCCCTGGAGCAGGCATTGGCACCGGCCTTGCGCCTGGCCGACAGTGTCGATGGCTTCCTGCACCGTGGCGGGCATGACCTGACGGGCTACGAAGACGGCACCGAAAACCCGGTGGATGAAGACGCCGTGCAGGCGGCCATTGCTGCCGATGGGTCCAGCTTTGCCGCGTTCCAGCTGTGGAAGCACGACCTGGAGTACTTCAAGTCGCTGCCCCAGGCTGACCAGGACAACATCATCGGCCGCCGCCTGAGCGATAACGAAGAGCTCGACGATGCCCCCGAGTCCGCGCACGTCAAACGCACCGCCCAGGAAAGCTTTGACCCCGAGGCGTTCATGGTCCGTCGCTCGGTGGCCTGGACGGACCAGCGCGGCGCCGGCCTTGCCTTCGTTGCCCTGGGCCACAGCTTCGATGCATTTGAAGTACAGTTGCGGCGCATGAGCGGCCTCGAAGACGGCATCATCGACGGGTTGTACCGCTTCAGCCGGCCCCTGACCGGTGGCTATTACTGGTGCCCGCCGATGGGCGAGACGGGTGTTGACCTGAGCCTGCTGCTGGCCTGATCACTAAACATCCAGATACAGAAACACCTGCCGGCACGAGATAGTGCGACTAGCCTTGAAAGTTTCCGCTTCATGACGGGAGCTTTTCCATGTACGCACGTCGTGATGTCCTACGCGCGGGTGCCACGCTGGGGTTGCTGGCCGCCGTCAGCCCCTGGCTGCACGCCACCACCCCGGCGGGTTTGCTGACCCGCAAAGTGCCGTCCACCGGTGAGGCGTTGCCCGTGATCGGTGCCGGTACCTCTGGCAGTTTCGAGGTCGAACCCGACTCGGCCCAGTATCAGCAGTTGAAGTCGGTGCTCAAGGCGTTTTTCGAAGGGGGCGGCCGGGTGATCGACACGTCCCCCAACTACGGCGGTGCCGACAGCATTCTTGGCCAGTTGCTGGAAGAGGGCGGTTGGCACCGGCAATGCTTCATTGCCACCAAGATCGCCGCCGACAGCCGGGCCGACGCCGAAGCGCAATGGGCCGGTAGCCTGAAGAGCCTGCGTACCGACAAGGTCGACTTGCTGCAGATTCACAACCTGCGTGACTGGCAGACCCAACTGCCTTATGCACGCGAATTGAAGCAGCAGGGCCTGACCCGTTATGTGGGCATCACCCACTACCTGAACAGTGGCCAGGACGAAGTTGCCCGTATCGTGCGCAGCGAGCCGCTGGACTTCATCCAGATCAACTACTCGGTCAATGCCCCCGACGCCGCCCGCGAACTGCTGCCGCTGTGCCAGGACAAGGGCGTTGCGGTGCTGATCAACCGGGCCTTCGATGATGGTCGCCTGTTTGCCAAGGTCAAGGACCAGGCCTTGCCGGGCTGGGCCGCCGAAGCGGGCATCGGCAGCTGGGCCCAGCTGTTTCTCAAGTTTGCCATCAGCCACCCGGCAGTGACCACGGTCATCCCTGCCACCGGCCGGCCCGATCGCCAGCTCGACCAGCTCAAGGCCGGGCATGAACCCCTGCTCACCCAGGCGCAGCAACAGGCGCTGATCAAGCAGTTTGCCTGACGTCATGCAAGGCTGGCGGCGGCGCCTTGACCAAGGGCTGAACATTCAGCCCGGCGAAGGGCCGGCGGTAATCGCCGGCTTGCTGCTGTTCTACCTGCTGTTCACTGGCTACTTCATGCTGCGCCCGGTGCGTGAAACCATGGGTGTTGCTGGCGGCGTGGACAACCTGCAATGGTTGTTCACCGGCACCTTCATCGCCACCTTGGCGTGCCTGCCGCTGTTCGGCTGGCTGGCATCCAGGGTGCAACGCAGGCACATCCTGCCTTGGACCTACGGTTTCTTTGCCAGCAACCTGTTGTTGTTCGCGGCGCTGTTTGCCGGTAACCCGGACGGTCTATGGGCAGCCAGGGCCTTCTACATCTGGTTATCGGTGTTCAATCTGCTGACGATCTCGCTGGCCTGGAGCGTGCTCGCCGACCTGTTTTCCACCGCGCAAGGCAAGCGGCTGTTCGGCCTGCTGGCAGCCGGGGCGAGCCTGGGCGGGCTTAGCGGCCCGATCCTTGGCGCCTTGCTGGTAGCACCGTTGGGCCATGCCGGGCTGCTGGTGCTGGCGGCAGTGTTTCTGCTGGGCAGTATCGGTGCCGCGCTGTTCTTGCAACGCTGGCGACTGCGCCACCCACTACCAGAACAGGCCGAGCGCGCGGGCTCGCGGCCCTTGGGCGGCAACCCGTTTGCCGGCGCTACCGCCGTGCTGCGTTCCCCGTATCTGCTGGGCATTGCCCTGTTCGTGGTGTTGCTGGCCAGCGTCAGCACCTTCCTGTATTTCGAGCAAGCGCGCATCGTCAGTGAAACTTTTACCGACCGTACCCGGCAAACCCAGGTATTCGGCCTGATCGATGCAGTGGTGCAGGCCTTGGCGATTCTTACCCAGGTATTGTTCACCGGGCGCCTGGCCCGGCGCTTGGGCGTGGGGGTGTTGCTGGTGGCCGTGCCGCTGGTGATGGCCGCAGGCTTCCTGTGGCTGGCCCTGGCCCCGGTGTTCGCGGTTTTCGTGGTGGTAATGGTGGTACGCCGAGCCGGCGAATACGCGTTGGTGCGGCCAGGGCGGGAGATGCTGTTCACCGTGCTGCCGGCCGAGGACAAGTACAAAGCCAAGAACTTCATCGATACCGTGATCTACCGTGGCGGCGATGCCCTGAGCGGCTGGGTCAAGCGTGTGCTGGACGTGATGGCCGACCACCCGCAACTGGCGATGCTGATTGGCGCAGTGCTGGCCCTGGGCTGGGCTGCCACCGGTCGCTGGCTGGGCCGCCAGCAGGCCCGCATGGATAGCCCGCCGCACGACTGACAGGTGCACCAAATATGGGCTCGCCGCTTATTTAACGCCACCGGTCCGAACCCTTCGCAATAAAACGAATCCCGCGATATCGCCGAACTCCGAATCTGTGTACGGCAGCCTGCCGTGCATTCCGAAGTCATACGAGGTTTGAACACCATGGCCACTAAAGACAACAGCCGTACCGGCAATCAACAAGGCAGCCAGGGCGGTAACAAGAACCCAGGCAACTTCGCCAACGATCGTGAGAAGGCTTCCGAAGCAGGGCGCAAGGGCGGCCAGTCCTCGGGCAGCAATACGCCAAACGATCGCGAGTCGGGCCGCAAGGGCGGCCGTTCGTAAATGACCGACGCGCAGTGCCGGGGCTACCTGGCACTGCAATCAGCCAAAGGGGAGTACCCATGCGACTGACTCCACTCATCATCCTCATGGGCTCGCTGACGTTGGTCGGCGGCTGTTTCGACCGCGACAACGACCACCCGGGCAAGGATTCGGACCCAAGCAAGCCATCGCTGCAGATGCAGCAACCCGATACCAAACCGGCACCGCAGCCTGCACCCGACCCAGAACCGATGCCGGGGCAGAAACCGAGCCGGTAGGCCCACAAGGAGCACGGCATGAGGGTGATGAACCGCGACACCGCTCCAATTTTGCCAATGGCCGCCGAGCGGTCCAGCCTGCAACAGCGCTATCAGGCAATGCTGACAGGCCACGATGACGGCAGCGCCGCATGGCTCGACGAACAACTTTCACGTGCTGCACGCTTGCCGGATGACCTGCCTGATTCACCTTCGAAGTTGCCAGCCTGGAGCGCGAGGTGCGCTGCCGATGTCGCCGCCGGCTATGCCGACTACCTGGAGCAACGCCGGCAAGGCGCACCACGTCGCTTCTTTACCAGCCGCGCCCATGCGTTGTGGTTTCTGCAACAGGTTGCACCGACCAAAGCGGTGGATGGGGCCTGGCTGCACGGCACGCTGCATCACTGGGGGGACCCACGTTTCCACGGTTTGATCCGGACTTACCTGGAAGAGCTTGGCAACGGCGACCCGCGTTGCAACCATGTGCTGATCTACCAGCGTCTGCTAGGCGGCCTGGGGTGTGTAGAGGCGATGCCACTGGACGATTCACGGTATCTCCAAGGCAGCCTGCAGCTGGCCCTGGGGCAGCATTGCGACACGCACCTGCCCGAGGTCATTGGTTACAACCTCGGTTATGAACAACCACCGCTGCACCTGCTGATCACCACCAACGAGCTGGCAGAACTGGGCATCGACGGCCACTACTTCCAGTTGCATGTGACGATCGACAATGCCGCCAGCGGCCACGCTCAGCTATCGCTTCAGGCCCTGCGCCAGCTCAGCCCCCAGCACGACCAGCAAGCGTTCTACGACAGAGTGCGCAACGGTTATCGCCTGAACGAGCTGGGTATTGCGGCAGCTGACCTGATCCACCAGTTCGACCTGCAGGATGAACTGTTCGCAGCCCTGGAACGCAAGCGTGTTTACGGCCAGTTCATGCATGCCGACCGCTGCCGCCTGCAACAGCGCACCATCAATCAGTGGCTGGCCACACCTGGCGCCATGCCCGAGTTCGTTGCCGCGTTGCAGGCCCAAGGTTGGATTGTGCGGGGCCAGGACCCGGCCAACAGCCGCTGGTGGAAGCTGATCGAAGGGCCCGCGGCGGTGATGTTCGGCGTGTTCAACAGTTACGAGAAACAACTGTGGCACGACTGGATCGCCGACACCTGGCGCCCCACGATCCGCCGCGTAGCGCCCGGTAGCTGGGGCCTGCCCGAATCCCCGGGCGAATCACAAGGCGAAATGCCCAGTGAAGCACCCGCCGCGTTGATAGGGCGCATGGCCGGCAACCGCCATGCCACACCTGAGGGCCTGGCGGCGACCCGGGCATACATTCGCACCACCGGGCTGCTTCAGGAGGAACCCCGCTGATGATGCTTGATGCCACACACGTCGAGGCCGACCAGGCGTTGCTGCAACTGGGCCAGCGGTTACGCGCCGACGGCTACCGATTTACCTGCGTGACACCCGCGACCCACAGCCGCGTCAATGCCCGCGAGGGATCCGGACAGGCCAGCAGCTTGCGCGACGTGTTCGGCTGGAGCCGACCTTTCGCCCCAGGCCTTGTATCAAATGATGAACTCCAGTTGCTCGAACGCGCGCAGGTACTGGTCCCCAGGGGCGAACTGCTGGGCAGTGCGGTGCGCTGGTCCAGCCTGGACGACCTGCTGCTGGTGCATTCAGCGTTCCCCACCGACACCAGCGATGCGGTGTTCTTCGGCCCGGACAGCTACCGCTTTACCCAGGTCATCCACCAGCACCTGCAGCACAACCCCAGGCCGGTCGAGCATGCAGTCGATATCGGCTGCGGCACCGGGGTGGGCGCGTTGCTGATCGCTCGCGCCGCCCAGCATGCGCAGGTCAGCGCCGTGGACATCAACCCGTTGGCGTTGCGCTACGCCACGATCAACGCAGCGTTGGCGGGGGTGAGCAACGTATCGGTAGCGCCCAGCGACGTGCTGGCCGGCATCAGCGGTACGTTCGACCTGATTGTCGCCAACCCGCCTTACATGCTCGACCGCAGCGCCCGCACCTATCGCCACGGCGGTGGCGCGCTGGGCGCCGAACTGTCGCTGCGCATTGTTGAGCAGGCATGCGAACGCCTGACCCGCCACGGCACCCTGCTGCTATACACCGGCGTGGCCATTGTCGATGGCCGCGACGCCTTGCTCGAAGCTATCCGCTTGCGCCTGGCCGGGCCACAATGGGCCTGGGTGTACCGGGAGATCGACCCTGACGTGTTTGGCGAGCAACTGGCCGAACCCGGCTACGAGCAGGTCGAACGCATCGCCGCCGTGGCGCTCACGGTAACCCGTCATCGCTGAGGCAACATGGCCCGGGCCTGCACGTTCGGCATCGAGGAGGAATACCTGCTTGTGAGGCTGGGCTCGGGGCAGGTTCCGGCAACACCGCCACCTGCGGTGATAGGGCGTTGTCGCGAAGCGCTGGGCCAATATTTTGCCCAGGAAATGTTCCGCAGCCAGATCGAGCTGGCCTCGCCGGTGTTTACCCATCTTCACGAAGCGCGTGAGTTCTTCCAGCACAGGCGGCAGCGGCTGAGCATGGCGCTGGCAGAGGAGGGGATGGGAATTTACGGCGCAGCCAGCCACCCTAGCGCCGCCTGGCTGCGGCAGAAGGCCGCTGCCCCGGCGCATTACCAGCAACTGTTCGACGATTACCGGCATGTAGCCCAGCGAAGCCTGCTCAACGGCCTGCATGTGCACGTTGGGGTTCCGCCAGGTTGTGACCGCATGCAGCTGATCAACCGTTTGCTGGTCTGGCTGCCGTTGTTGCTGGTGCTGAGCACCTCATCGCCCATGTGGGCTGGCCAGCGTACCGGCTACATGAGCTACCGCCGAGTGATTTGCGGGGAATGGCCGCACATGGGGTTGCCCGAGGCCTTGCCAGACTGGGCTGCCTATGAACGCTATCGCGCCCTGTTGCAGCGAACCGGTGCGCTGGCTGTGGATGGCGACTTCTGGTGGGCCATTCGGCCTTCGCGGCGCTTCCCGACCGTGGAGTTGCGCATCTGCGATGGCTGTCCGCAGTTGGAGGATGCACTGTGCATCGCCGCGCTGTTTCGCCATTTGGTGGAGCACGCCATTACTGGGCGCCATGACCCGTTGCCCTGCAACCGCGAACTGCGCTGGATCGCCCAGGAGAACTACTGGCGCGCCATGCGCTATGGGCGCCATGCACAATTCATTGGTATGCACGAGCAACAGCCAGTCACGGCCGAGGGCTGGCTTGGCCAGTTGCAGGAGCAGGTGCCGGTCGACAGCGTGGATGCCGAACGGGCCTGCCAGCATGCCCGGCACCTGCTGCGCGACGGCACCCATGCCGACCAGCAGTTGCACTGCCTGGCACAGGCCATCGCTAACGGGCTCGGCAAGGCACAGGCGCTACAAGCCGTGGTAGCGGCTGGGACTTGCAATTAGCCTGGGTTGGCCGACAATGGCCGCGCCCCTTGCAGCCACGCGGAAACACCTGCTCCATGATGCTGATCAAGCAATTCCCCGACATTTCCCTGGATGACACGCTGTTCGTCTTCGCCCTCGAGGCCGAAGCTGGCGATGTGTTCACCGAGGTGAACACCGTGTTCACCGGCATTGGCAAGGTCAATGCGGCGATCGCACTGACCAAGGCGATTGCAACCCGCAGGCCCAGACTTATCGTCAACCTTGGCTCGGCTGGCAGCCAGCGTCATGGCAAGGGCCAGGTGGTGTGCTGTAACCGTTTCGTACAACGCGATATGGACGTGACACCGCTGGGCTTTGCCCGTTACGAAACCCCCTTGTCGGATATCCCGGTAGTCCTGGAGCATGGCGCAGCAATCCCCGGCCTGCCGCTGGAAACCTGTGGCAGCGGTGACAGCTTCGAAATCAACCATGGCGACGCGCCTTATGACGTGGTCGACATGGAAGCCTATGTGCTGGCGTTGATCGCACGCGGCGAAGGCATTCCGTTTGTGTGCCTGAAGTACATTTCCGATGATGCCGGCAGCGATGCCGCCGGGGATTGGGCGGTGCAGGTGCACCTGGCGGCCGAGGCGTTCAAGCGGGTGCTGTTCAGCCAGGTGTGACCAAGGCTGATCACACCTGTGCCTGCAACCCCGCCAGATAATCACCAAACCCCTCGCGGGCGCGGCTGTCGAGGCGGCTGCTGGTGGCCACGCTGTGCCTGGCGGTCCAGACAATCTGCGCGCCACTGGCCTGAAGGTCGCTGACCAGCTGCACATCTTCATGCGCCGCGAGGGGCTGGAAGCCACCCACGCGTTGATAGGCAGCAGCACACACACCCAAGTTGGCGCCGTGTACATGCCGATGGCCTTCCCGCGCTTCATAGCGGCTCTGGTACAGCTTGCGCAGGGCAGCTTTCTGCCAGGGTTGCCAATACTCGACATGCACGGTACCGCACACCACCTCGGCGCTGCAGGCCAGCTGCGACACCAGCCAGTGCGACGGCACCTGGCTGTCGGCATCTGTGCACGCCAGCCACTGCGCACCACATTCGACCATGTACGCCGCTCCTACCCGGCGAGCCATGCCGACATTACCGGCATCAACCTCCAAAACCTTCACGCCAAACCGCCGCGCCACGGCGGCGCTGCCATCGCTGCAACGGTCCAGCACCACCAGCACTTCCACCTGGTGCCCCAACTGCTGCGCTTGCGTGGCAGCGATCAGCACCGCCCGCAGGCAGCGCCCCAGGCGGCGGGCTTCGTTGTGCGCCGGGATGACCACGGCAATCATGGGCAGGTCTCATCCAGGTCGACCACGCTGGGCTGGCAGGACCAGTATTCCAGCACGAAATCTGCCTCCTCATGCCGGAGCTGCTGATGCAGCGGCAGGTGCCGGGCCAGCATGCGGTGCACCTCCCGGCCGTCCTGTGGGCAACCTACTATGGGGTGTTTCCAGTGGCAGGCCAGAAGGCCGCCGTCGTAGGTCAGGCTGGCCACCGATTGCTCGAGGACCTGCAGCCAGTCTGTTGGGTCGAGGTAGTAACCGACTTCGCTGAGCACGATCAGGTCGAAGCGCCCGCCCGGCCAGTCCGCCGGTAGCCGGGCCATTTCCACCGAGGCGTTGGGCACATCGGCAAGGCGCTCGCGGGCCAGCGCTACGGCCGTGGGGTCCAGGTCCTGGCACAGCAGGTCGGCGCAGCGGTCAGCCAGCAGCGCACTGAGCTCGCCATTGGCACAGGCTGGCTCGAACACGCGCTGATAGCACTGGCGTGGCAGGCTGGCCATCACCAGCTCGCGTTTGCGCTTCTCGTACCAGCGGGTGCGAAAAGCCCAAGGGTCTTCGTTAGTGGCATACAGCTCGGCGAAATATTGCGGATCGAGGCTCATGACAGCTCCATTCACAGGAACACCAGTTCGAAAGGTTGCAGCAGACATTCCATCAGCCGGGGTGGCAGTACTGGCGGTTGCTCAGCGTCCGGCTCCAGCTGGCTGACGTGGGCGGCCAAGGCCTTGCGCTTGCGGGCCAGGCGGCTTTCATCAAGTTGCAGGCGGTGCGCACGGGGCCATGGCAGGCGCGGGTCATCGGGGGCCGCCCAGTGCCAGGCCCAGACCGGCACCTCGGCCAATTGCACCTGGCGGGCGGCGGCCGCGTGTGCCGCCGCACGGCCAACGGCCTCGTGATCGCAATGGCCATCGTTACGCCAAGTGGCCATCAACAGGTCATCGGGCCGCAGCAACTGGGTGAGGTGACTGACCAGGAATGCCTCTTCGCGCGGTAACTGGCCGTCCTTCAGGTGCAGCCTGCGCCAGTCCAGATGGGCAAGGTCCAGGTCAAGCTGCAACAGGGCCTGGCGGCTTTCCTGCGGACGCTGCCGGCGCAAGCGGTGTTCGGTCCAGTGGCTGGAGCCGGGGTGGCTGCCTTCACCGTCGGTGGCGGAAATCAGCACCAGTTCATCCTCACGGCCCTTGAAGCCAGCCAGCAGGCCGCCTGCCATGAGAATTTCGTCATCCGGATGCGGTGCAATCAACACCAGCCGGCGCCCCGGTGGGCACAGTTGCAGGGGATCGAGCCAGGTAGCGCGCGCCAGGTGGGCACCTTGCTGCCAGGCGGCCCACGGGGTGCCAGTGGCGGACTGGATCAGGTTCTGGCTCATAGCTGCCATACCCCCGCCGGCAGTTGGGCCAACTGCTGGCCCAGCACTGCCAGATCACGCTCGGCGTGGCTCTGGCGCATGAATACCGGCAAATCAGCGATCAGCCGGGCAAAATGGCTGCTGCGGCAGAACGGCGTGGCCCCCAGCGCACGCCCGACGTGGCTGATCACGCGTTCCACGGCCTGTTCCACCTGGGCACGCGTGCGGCGTACTTCGAAACTGGCATCTACCCCTGGCTGCCGGTCGATCCAGGCGGCGCATTCGCGCAGCGCAGCCCGGGCACCGTACAACGCAGCATCCACTGCGCCCAGGTGCGCATCGGCATGGGGGTCGGGGCGAGGCTTGCGGCAATGCTCGCGCAGGTAGTCTGCCAGCGCCTCGGCCGCACCGTACCAGCAGGCAGCGATGCCGGCGCCGCCGTGCCAGAAACCAGGGCGGGCAAGGTATTGGCCTGGCATTCCGATGAGGGTGCCTGGCGTGTCGTCGAATGTCACCTCGACGCTGGCGGTAGTAGCCATGCCCACCGCTTGCCAATCTTCGATGGACAGGCCCTGGCTCGGATGCGATAGCTCGATCGCCACCAGTTGCGGCTGGTCCGACTCATCCCAGGCGGTAATCAACGCCCGGTCGATCTGCAAAGCCCCGGAACACCAGGCCTTGCGGCCCTGCAGGCGCACCTGGTCACCTTCGCGCGCCGTGATCTGCGCGCGGGCATCGGGCGGCTCGGCGGCCCACACGCCCCAGATGCCGTCGGCGGCGTGGTGCGCCGCGCCGCACTCAGCCAGGATCGCCAGGGCATCGGTGTGGCCCTCATAAAGCTTGGCCAGCGCCAGGTCGCAGCCCGCCACCCGTGCCAGGGTCTGCCAGCGGCGCAACGTGTTGCCTTGCCCCGGCAGTGGCAGCAGGTCGAGATGGTCGGCTTGCAGCGCCTGGATCAGCTGCGGCAGCTGGGTATCGAGGTTGAGCGGTTGCTGGCGCTCGCCAAAGGTACGTAACAGGCGGTCAAGGGTGGTCAGGTTGAAATCCTGAATGATGCTCATGGGTGTGTCTCCAGGTTCATGTCCAATCGCCGTTGCGCCATCACTTCAGCCCCAGTTGCTTGCGCATGTGCGCGGTAATGGTCTGGCGTACCTTGCCCATGTCGGCCCACGGGTCATCGACCTCCGCCAGGCGCTCGCGCAGGTTGGCGATGTTCCATTGGTTGGCAGCCTTGATTTGCGCCAGTTCCTCGCGCCAGATCGGTACCGATACCGGTAGCCCCTCACGGGCGCGCAACGAGTAGGCGCAGGCCGTGGTGGCGCCTTTACCGTTGCGCAGGTAGTCGATGAAGATCCGCCCCACGCGGTTTTTCGGCCCCGACACCGCACTCAGGCGGTCCGGGAACAGTTTTGCCAGGTAATCGACAATGGCGTGGCTAAAGTCCTTGACCTCGTCCCAGCCCGCCCGCCGAGTCAACGGCACGACCAGGTGAATGCCCTTGCCACCACTGGTTTTCAGGAACACCTTCAGGCCCAGCTCGTCGAGCAGGGTGAGGGTGAGCTGGGTGGCCTCCAGCATGGCCTTCCAGGGCAGCGCGGGGTCAGGGTCGAGGTCGAGTACGAAGCGGTCTGGTTTGTCGAAGTCCTTGTCGGTGGCGTTCCAGGTGTGCAGTTCGAGCATGTTCATCTGCACGGCACCCAGCAGGGTGTCCGGGCGATTGATGACCATCGCCGCCTGGCCGGCCTCGGCCTTTTCGTAGCTGACGACGTTAGGTATGTGCAGCTGGCCTGCGTTTTTCTGGAAGAACAGCTCGCCGGCCAGGCCGTCCGGGGCCCGCACCAGCGCCACCGGGCGTTGCTTGAGTTGGGGCAGGATCCACTGGCTGACGCTGGCGTAATACTCGGCGACCTCGCGCTTGGTCACGCCGGTGGTGGCGTCGATCACCCGGTCGGGGTGGGTCAGGCGCAGCTCACCCAGGTTTTCAGGCGCCTTCGCCTGCTTGTTGCGTTTGGGCACGGTCTTGGCGGGCATGGCGCGCTCCAGGTCAATGGCAGTGGCCGCCTTGTCATCGCGCAGGCCATGGAACACCGAGTGACGCACAATGCCGTCACGGGTCATCTGGGCATAGGCGACTTCGGCCAGCAGCTGCGGTTGCAACCAGTGCACACCTCGCGCTTCGGCACCGGTAGGCGGCTTGGCCAAGGCTGGCTTGGCGATTTGCAGGGGTTTGAGCCGTGCATGAATGCTGGCCAGGGTGGTGGTGCTGAAGCCGGTACCGACCTTGCCGGCGTAGCGCAACTCACCGCTTTCGTTGTCGTGCAAGGCCAGCAGCAGGGCCCCGAAGCCGCTGCGGCTGCCTTTGGGGTCGGTGTAGCCGACGATCACGAACTCCTGGCGTTGCTTGCACTTGAGCTTGACCCAGTCCGGGCTGCGACGGCCGCTGTACAGGCTGTCGGCCCGCTTGCCGATCAGGCCTTCCAGCTCAAGCCGGCAGGCGCTGTCGAGCAGGGACTCGACGGGCTGGTCAAAGTCTGCGGAGAACTTGAGTACACCTGATTCATCGTGCTCAAGCAGTTGGCGCAAGGTGTCGCGCCGGCCCTGCAGCGCTACCTGGCGCAAGTCCTGCCCACCCAGGAACGGCAAGTCGAACAGGTAATAGGTGATGTTTTCGTCGTGCTCGGTGTCGAAGGCATTCTGCAACGCCTGGAAATCGGCTGCGCCATTCTCGTCAGCCACCACCATTTCACCATCGAGCCAGGCCGAATCGATGCCCAGCTCGCGCAAGGCGGCGACCTGCCGGGGCATCTTGCTGCTCCAGTCATGGCGATTGCGGGTGAACAGGCGAATGTCCTTGCCGTCGATACGGGCCAGGATACGGTAGCCGTCGAACTTGACCTCGTAGCGCCAGTCGCCACTGGGTGGCGTGTCGACCAAGGTGGCCAGCTGCGGCTGCAGCTGTGCAGGCAAGGGCACTTTCGGGCCTTTACCGGTGCGTTTACGGCTGGCGCGCGGTGCGGCAGCCTTTTTCGCAGCGGCCTTGCGCGGTACCAGGGTACGGTCGCTGAGTACGCTGTCGGGCTGGGCCTCGACGATACTGTAGTCGGCCTCGCTGCGTGCCTGGTCATCGTGCGATTTCACTAGCATCCATTGCTCTTTCTTGCCGTCCAGGCGGGTACGAAACAGGTTCCACACGCCGCTGAGCTTTTCGCCCTGCAGGCGGAAACGCAGTTTGCCTTTGGCGTAGGCCTCCTGCGCATCGCCTTCGGGCTCCCATATGCCGCGATCCCACACAATTACATCACCGGCGCCATAGTGGCCTTCGGGGATATGCCCCTCGAAGTCGGCGTAATCCAGCGGGTGGTCCTCGACGTGTACGGCCAGGCGGCGCACCTTGGGGTCCAGCGACGGGCCCTTGGGCAGCGCCCAGCTTTTCAGGGTGCCATCCAGTTCCAGGCGGAAGTCATAGTGCAGGTGGCTGGCGTCGTGTTTCTGGATGCAGAACTGCAGCGCATGCCCCCGTTTGCCACGGCTGCGCTTGCCGCTGGGCTCGGGCGTGGCGTTGAAGTCGCGCTTGCGCGCATATTCCTGCAGGGGCTTGGCCATGGCGGTTTCCGGGCAGTTCGCAGTCTCTAAGGTGGGAGGCGCCGCGCGGGGTGGTAGTTCAAAAAACTCTGAATCTTCCACAAGCCGGCGCAGTCGACTTAATGAAGCCACCTGACGGAGAACGCACATGGCACGCGCAGATGAACCAAAGCCGTATACCCCCCCAGAAATCGACGACACCGAAGACCGCATGGGCAGCGTCCATGAGCTCGACTTCGATGAACGCCTGGACGAACGTGAAGGGCGTGTAGGCGACGAGCGACCGGCCGATGAAGTCGCCCGGGAGTTTCCACCTCGGCGCGTGGCCGAAAGCGGCATGACCGGCGGCGAGGCGCTGAGCGACAGCCTGCATGAGGACAATGTCACCTATGACGACCTGAGCCCGGATACTTTGCTGGACGAAACCGGTGCCCGCGACCCGCACGAGCCGGGTGGCAGCGGTGGCCCGGCAGACCAGAGCTTGCGGCAGGTGGACGCCGACGAGATCGGTGGCGGCATAGGCCTGGACGAGGCCGAGCTGGCGCGATCTGCACCGCTGGATGGCGTGCCCTGGACCGACGCTGTGATTGACGACGAGGAGAGCAAGCCATGAACGAACAACGCTGTGCCTGCGCGCATTGTTCCTGCACCGTGGATGCTACTGCCTTGCGGCGCGACGGCAAGGCCTATTGCTGCGAAGCCTGCGCCAGCGGGCACCGCGGTGGTGATGCGTGCCGGATGCAGGGCTGCCATTGTGGCGACAAGCCGGGGGAGAGTGCGACAGACAATCCGGTGAATGAAACAATGCGGGGCTGATGCAGGCACTGCACCTGTGGGAGCGGGTTTACCCGCGAAGGCTACAACGCGGTGGATGGCACCGGCGTTGCCGGTGTTCGCGGCTAAAGCCGCTCCCACAATGACTGCACCGACTTACAAAATCTGAGCGAGATTATTTCCCCCAGGATTCAATGGGTCTGCCAGATGCCGTTATTACGCTCGCAATCGGTGCGGGCCTGGCCCAGGCTGGGGGTGTCGTAGTAATAGGTGATCACCCGCGCATCCTTGGGCAAAGCCGGTTTGTCGCCACCGATGGATTTGGGATTGGCCAGCGTTTCCTGGGTCAAAGGCGCAATGCAGCTGCCAACGCTGCCATCGGCACAGCGCGCTACCTTGCTCTTTTCGCTATTGAGCATGTCCTTGCTCTCGTTGCTGCACGACCAGTTGATGGCTTCGGCTGGGAGGTTGCTGTAGCTGTAGCAGGTGTGCCGCTCCACCGGCGTTACCGCGTCGCTGGACGAGCGGGTCAGCACGTCGCAGCCTTCGGCCATGGCCTGGCCACCGGCCAGGCTGGCAACCATCAATATCAAGACATGTATACGCATTTTCCACCTCCAGGGCCAACGGCCCTTGTCAGGTCTGGGCGGGCTTGTCGCCCTGGCGCATGGCCTTGGCGCGCTTTTCCAGGATCAGGTAGGTCACCACTGCCAGCAGCAGCGGTATCAGGTAGTACAGCGTGCGGTAGCCGAGCAGGGCAGCCACCAGCGTGCCCTGGGCCATCTGCCCGTGCAGCAGTGCCAGGAACACCGCTTCAAGCACGCCCAACCCCGCTGGGATATGCGCAACCACACCCGCCACGCAGCTGATCAGCAGGATGCCGAGAATTGACGGGTAGAACGCTTCACCCGGCAGCAACCAGAAGATCAGCAGCGCCATCAGCGCCCAGTTGCTGGCGCCCAGCGCCACCTGGCACAGGGCCAGGCGCAGCGACGGGAGCGTCACCTCGTGTTCGCGCCAGCGCCAGGTGCGCTTGCTGGCAAAACCACAGGCCAGCAGGTAACCCCCTGCGATCGCCAACAGCAGCAGGCCGATCAGGCGCAGGCCTGTAGCGCCCACCGCCCAGTTGCTGGGCAGCTCGACCAGGCCCAGGGCAAATACAGTGCCGGCCAACAGCATGTAACCCATCCAGTTGGTCAACAGGCCCAAGGTGAGGATACGTGTAATGGTCGCGGTATCCAGGCCCAGGCGGCCATAAAGCCGGTAGCGCAACGCAACGCCGCCTACCCAGGTGGTGAAGTTGAGGTTGAAGGCGTAGCACACGAAAGCCACTGGCAGCACCTGCCGGGCGGGTAGGTGGTGACCGGTGTAAGCCCGTGCCAGCAGGTCGTAGCTGGCAAATGTCAGGTAGCTGCACAGCGCAAGCGCCAGGCCGATGGCCAGGGTGCCAGGCTTGTAGGCCAGCAATGACTGGCGCACTTCGTTCCAGTCCAGGTTGCGTGCCAAGACGAACAGCAGCACAGGTATGAGAATCAGGAACGCCAGCGTGAACAGGCGTTTGCCCCAGGTTTGCCAGCCTTTGCGCGCCATCACGTATTGCCCTCGTGCAGGTCGCCCTGGGCTTCGACTTCCGGCTGCACCGAGCGCAGGCGCTGGCGGTGCGCGGGGAACCAGCCAGCAATGCGCGGAAAATTCCGGATGACGTGGAAACACATGAAAATCAGCGGTGCGCGCCACCAGTAACCTCGGATCATGCGCTCCAGGGTCACCGGCTTGCATTGCTCGCTGGCCAGGGCCTGCAGGTGCTGGTTCAGTTGCTGGTTGAAGGCGCGGTCACGGATGAACAGGTTGGCCTCCAGGTTGAACGACAGGCTCAGCGGGTCGAGGTTGCTGGAGCCCACGGTGGCCCACTCGTCGTCCACCAGTGCAACCTTGCCGTGCAGGGGCCGCTGGCAGTACTCGTGAATCATCACGCCGTCGCGCAGCAGGTAGTTGTACAGCAGCCGTGAAAGTGCGCGGACCCAGCGCATGTCGGGCTGGCCCTGCAAGATCAACCGCACCTCCACGCCACGCCTGGCCGCGTTGCGCAGCTCACGCATCAGCCGGTAGCCCGGGAAGAAGTACGCATTGGCAACCACGATGCGCTGCTTGGCGCCACGAAATGCCTGGAGGTAGTGGTTTTCTATATCGGTACTGCGCAGCCCGTTGTCGCGTTCGACCAGCACGGCGGTGCTGGCCCCGGCAGGTTGGGTAACCGGGCGTACCGCGCTGGGTGGCTGCAGCACCGGCGACATCAGGCGCTTGCTGGCGGCATGCACCTGCGCCACCACCGGGCCGGTGACCTCCACGGCATAGTCCTGCTTGGCCATGGCGCCAAAATCGCCCAGATGGTCGGCGCTGTAGTTGATGCCGCCGATGAAGGCCCGCTCACCATCGACTACCACGATCTTGCGGTGCAGGCGCCGGAACAGGTTGGTGCGCATGCCCACCAGTCGGGGCTGTGGGTCGAATGCGTGGAAGCTCACGCCCGCATCGGTCATGGCCGAGATAAAACCGGCGGGCAGGTCGGCAGTACCGTAGCCATCCACCGCCACTTCAACCCGCACACCGCGCCGGGCAGCGTCGATCAGCACCTGTTGCAATTGCTGGCCGACCTTGTCGTCAAAGATGATGAAGGTCTCCAGCAGTATTTCTTCGCGCGCCTGGGCCATGGCCTCGAATACGCGGGGGTAGTATTGCTCACCATTGATCAGCAACTGCACGCTGTTGCCGTCCACCCAAGGTCGATTCACAGGTTGATCTCCGCAGCCAGTGGGGCGTGGTCGGACAGGTGCGACCACGGGTAATTCGACAACACCTTCGCAGTGCTGGGCATGGCGTTGCGCAAATAGATGCGGTCCAGGCGCAGCAGTGGCAGGCGCGCGGGGAAACTGCGCGCCGGGGTGCCGAAGTGCTCGCCGAAAACCTCTATCAGGTGTTCGCACAGCACAGCATCCGCTTTCAGCCGCCAGTCGTTGAAATCGCCAGCGATGATGACCGGTGCTTTCGGCGGCAGGCTGGCCAGCAGGTCGAGCATCAGCTTTACCTGGCGTTGCCGGTGGGCTTCGCGCAGCCCCAGGTGCACGCACACCGCATGCACCTGGTCATGGCCCGGCACGTCCAGCTGGCAGTGCAGCAGGCCGCGCTGCTCATTGCCCTGGACTGACACATCCAGGTTGTTGAAGTGACTGATGGGGAATTTCGACAGCAGCGCGTTGCCGTGGTCGCCATGCGGGTACACCGCATTGCGGCCGTAGGCGAACTGCGGCCACATGCTGTCGGCGAGAAATTCATACTGCGGCGTTTCTGGCCAGGCCGGGTGGCGCAGGGCGTGCTGTTGGTGGCTGCCGTGCACCTCCTGGAGAAACACCAGGTCGGCGCCAGTGGCACGCACGGCCTCGCGCAACTCGGGCAGGATGAAGCGCCGGTTGAAGAAGGTGAAGCCCTTGTGCACGTTCAGTGTCAGCACGTTGAGCCGGCGTACCGCAGTGACCTTGTCGATGATGCAGCGTGGGGCGGGCAGGGTCTTGTTCACAAGGCCACCTCCGGCAGTACGCCCGGTTCGGTCATCAGTTCATGGTCCAGCGACAGCTTCTGCAGCAGGCGGCGCGCATCGTAGGGGGCGTGAACTTTCTGGTCGTTGTCGAAATAGCAATAGACATCGCGCGTCGCCCGGCGTGGCGGGGAGCCCTGGACGATCAATTGCGCATCATCGGCCTGGCTACCCTGGCTCCAGCGCTGGATGCGCTGCTTCCAGCGCCTGAGTGCGTTTGCGGTATACCCACTGCTGTAGAGCTCGACATCGCCATGCAGGCGCATGTACACAAAGTCGGCGGTAACGTCTTCTACGTAGGGCCATTTACCTGCGCTGTCGGCAACCACCAAAGCGACCCGATGCTTGCGCAACAGCTTGATGAAGGCCTCACACAGGAAGCTCTCATTACGGATCTCCACAGCATGACGCAAGCGTGCATTGCCTCGAATGTTCAGGCTGCCGTTGCCTTGCAGGCGGGCCGCGCAGTGTTCGGCACATTCACGAGCCGCCTTGTGATTACGCGGCAGCAGTTCGAGAAAACGGGCAAACCGCTCTTCATCGAACTTCATGTTGGGCGGAAACTGCCAAAGGATCGGGCCGAGCTTTTTGCCTAGCAAAAGTGGCCCAGAGGCGAAAAAGTTGGCCACCGGCTCTTCGATCTCCTTCAGCCGCCGTACATGCGTGATATAGCGCGGCCCCTTGACCGCAAACACGAAGTCTTCCGGCGTCTCGTCACGCCAGCCCTGATAACGTTCGGGAGTTTGCAGGCTGTAGAACGAGCCATTTATCTCGATGCTGTTAAGCGCCCGCGAAGCGAATGCCAGTTCGTCATCCTGCCTCAGGCCCTTGGGGTAGAAGTCCTTGCGCCAGGGGCCATAGCGCCACCCGGAGATACCGATGCGGATATCGCTCACGCTGCCGTCCTCATGCCGGTTCTAGTTCGGTCGCTCTAAGGTGCGACTGGAAAAGACCGGTCAGGGTTCATCACGCTTGACCAACGGGTAAGACTCAGGCCGAGTTGAACTTTGCGGCGCCTTGCGTTTCCACCGCATACCCGCTTTGTGGAAGGGTGCGAGCATGAAATCCGACGGTTTTGCCCCCTGGCTGGCCAATCGGGCCGCCCGCCCGCTGAGCGTGGGTGACGATGCGCAGCAGACCAAGGAATGACCTGCCACCCCTGGAGGCAAGCATGGCCAGACATATCATCCACTTCACCGGGCCGATCAACTCTTCGACCTGTGGCAACCTGATCAACACCTGTTCGCGGGCGTTGCAACAGGGCGCCGAGATCCTGCAACTGAACATCGCCACCATGGGTGGCGAGTGCAGTTATGGCTTTACCCTGTACAACTTCCTGCGGGCATTGCCGGTCGAGGTGCATACCCACAACCTGGGCACGGTGGAGTCCATGGGCAATATCCTGTTCCTGGCCGGGGAACGGCGCACGGCGTGCAGTTTCAGCAAGTTCCTGTTCCACCCGTTTCACTGGACCCT
Organism: Pseudomonas putida S13.1.2; assembly: GCF_000498395.2. Lineage (NCBI taxonomy): Bacteria > Pseudomonadati > Pseudomonadota > Gammaproteobacteria > Pseudomonadales > Pseudomonadaceae > Pseudomonas > Pseudomonas putida. The sequence continues at coordinate 1,768,185 of NZ_CP010979.1, read as the reverse complement.
GCACGGGTCAGTGGACCATTCGCGCATGGCAGAGTATGCGATGAGTTTGGATTATGATTTGCGGTTATATGCGCAGATCGTTGCCGAACGAACCCAGGGGGCGACGGAAGTGCTGGATGTACCGCGGTACCTGATGGCCTACCCGCGGATTCTGGGGCCACATGAGGCGCTGGATAGCGGGATGATTCATGCCATCGACGAGATGCCGATCGAGGCGCAGTCAGTTCAGTGGAGCGTGCATGCCTAGGGTTTGCCTTTGCCGGCCTCTTCGCAGCTGCGAAAACGCCCGCAAGGGATCACCAGGCTCACCGAACTGACGCGGCGGTGGCCCTGTCGCAGGCCAACAGCGAGCGGATCAGCATTTTGATCTCGCCCTTGAGCCCAGGCGCCTGGTCCAGGTGGGCAAAGCGGCAATCGGCAATTTCATGCCGCGCCTTGGGCTGGGGCGCGTCGGCAAACTCTGCTTCGAACACGTAATGCATACGCTCGGGGGCCTCGTGGCGCATCAACAAGGTTAGCGACTCGGCGCGCAACCCGGTCTCTTCCAGCAACTCACGCTCCGCAGCCTGCACAGGCGTCTCGCCAGGCTCGATCTTGCCACCGGGTAGAGTCCAGGCGCCGTTGGATTTTCTCACCCATAACCATTTATGAGTTTGCTTGCCATGGCGGCAGATGATGGTGGCGCGGTCCTTGTTCAGCTTCATTCAGGCTCCTTGACGATGAGCGTATTGCATGAAGATTCGGCCGTTGGCGGCAATAAACGTTGCGTTTAACCCGACGAACGGTCAAGGCACCTAACCTGTCACTACCGCCTTGGGCCCGCCACGCAAACATTTTGCCGGCGTAAGTTTCGTGCCGCTGGTCAGTTGCCGGTAAACGCATTGAGCAGAGCCGGGCAACGGCGGCTCGGAAACTAGGCATGGCACAGATTGATGCCACTTAGCCAATCCATCGCAAGGAGAACCCACATGGCGCAGGATCAAGAGCGGACAAGCCAGCGCGGCGGTACCAAGGAAACCAACCCGGGCAACTTCGCCAATGACCGGGAAAGGGCTTCGCGTGCGGGTCACAAGGGGGGCCAGGCGTCTGGCGGCAATTTCGCCAACGACCGACAGCGTGCCTCGGAAGCCGGCCGCAAGGGTGGCCAGAACAGCCACGGCGGGGGCCGCACCCCCTGAGTGAATCCACTCACTGAATGCCCAGTACCCACCAGGTACCCGGCAGCGATTTCGGGTTTGCCGACCCGGAATCGCGCCATGACTTGCCAGGAGAAACGAGCATGCGCGCATTGACCTACCACGGCGCAGGGGATGTCCGCGTCGACAACGTTGCCGAGCCCGACCTGCAGGAAGACGACGATATCCTGCTGCGGGTAACGGCCACCGCCATCTGCGGTTCCGACCTGCACCTGTACCGGGGCAAGATCCCCATGGTCGAGCAAGGCGATATCCTTGGCCACGAATTCATGGGCATCGTCGAAGAGGTGGGCAGCGCGGTAACCGCTGTGCGCCCGGGTGACCGAGTGGTGATTCCGTTTGTCATCGCCTGCGGTGACTGCTTTTTCTGCCAGCACGACCTGTTTGCCGCCTGCGAAACGACCAACACGGGGCGCGGCGCGCTGCTGAACAAGAAGGCCATCCCGTCTGGCGCAGCGCTGTTCGGCTACAGCCACCTGTATGGCGGCATACCTGGCGGGCAGGCTGACTATGTGCGGGTGCCCAAGGGCAATGTGGGGCCGTTCAAGGTACCGGGGCACCTGGCCGACGATCAGGTGCTGTTTCTTTCGGACATTCTGCCCACAGCCTGGCAGGCAGTGCTCAATGCCGAAGTTGGCAAGGGCTCGTCACTGGCAATCTATGGCGCCGGCCCGGTCGGGCTGCTGTCTGCCGCCTGCGCACGCATGCTGGGGGTGGAGCAGATCTTCATGGTCGATGAATGCGGCTACCGCCTGGACTATGCCCACCAGGCCTATGGGGTGATTCCGGTCAATTTTGCCCATGACGACGACCCGGCCGATACCATCGTGCGCCAGACCGCCGGCATGCGTGGGGTAGATGCGGTGATCGATGCCGTGGGCTTCGAAGCCAAGGGCAGCACGACTGAAACGGTCCTGACAGCGCTGAAGCTCGAAGGCAGCAGCGGCAAGGCCCTGCGCCAGAGCATCGCGGCAGTGCGCAGAGGTGGTGTGGTGAGTGTACCGGGGGTGTATGCGGGGTTTATTCATGGTTTTCTGTTTGGCGACGCCTTCGACAAGGGCCTGACCTTTCGCATGGGGCAAACCCACGTGCAACGCTACCTGCCGGAGTTGCTGGCACATATCGAAGCCGGGCGGCTGGACCCGCAGGCCATCGTCACCCACCGCATGGCGCTGGAGGATGCCGCGCGTGCCTACGAGCTGTTCGATGAACAACAGGAGCGCTGTCGCAAGGTGATTCTGGTGCCTGGTGCGGCCCCGGACCCGCGCTACTAAAATGCCGTAGCACGCTGAAATGGCCGCTTGTGCCAATTGTTCGACAAAATTTTGAATCTTCTGGCCATGGCCCGATCAATCAGGTTGTCATCCATGGAGAAGAGGAGGCCCCCTGCGATGCCTAGCCCACAGCTTTACATCATCGATTACCAACTGCATGGCCAACCGCGCAGTTTCATCATTCGCCTGGAACGCCTGGATAATGCCGAAGCCTGGCATTGGGCAAGTTGCGATGCGGGCATCGGCATCATTCCCAAATTCGGGCGTGAGAAGATCAAGAAGATCAGCCGGCCAATGGCTGAGCGCTACGGGATTACCGGCGTGAGCTGGCGGATTTCGGGGAGCAAGCCGAGCCAGTCGGTGGGAGACCCGGCGGCGATGGTGTAATACCACCTCAGCCGGGCATGCAACCATGCTGCAGCGGGCTGACCAGCTGCAGCATGGTGCGTCGATAAACGCTTTGTCAGGCGCCGGACTCGGGGTCACTGGCCGGGACGCCGGGGCGATTGTCCTCGTCGTCGGTCACATTGGGGTCGGCATCCGGGTCATCCGCTTGGTCGTTGCGGCGATCCGGTTCAAGCTCCGGCCAGTCATCCTGCACATTGCCGCCACCCATCCGCAGTAAGTAATCCATCGTGCAATCCTCGTCTCTGATCCTCATGGGTTAAGAGCGACAGATCTATGACAGAAGTCCTTTGAATGCCGGCAGTCGCTGACCAACGGTGGTCTAGTCTTGGGTAACTTTTGCGGGCCTCTTCGCGGGTGAACCCGCTCCCACAGGGACAGCACAACCTTTGAAATGTGTGACGTTCCTGTAGGAGGGGGTTACCCGCGAGCGGCCCGCAAGGTCAACAGATCACTCCGGCTGTTTCAACACCAGGGTCAGGATGTCATAGCTGGCCACCAGCTCACCCAGCTGGTTGGTCACCTCGACATCCCACGCCACCACCCCCTGCGGCTGGCCCAGCGGGCTGGTCTTGCCCTGGTCGATCTTGCGCTTGCAGGTCAGGCGCGCCTGGATGGTATCGCCGATGCCCACCGGGTTGATGAAGCGCAGCGTATCCAGGCCATAGTTGGCCAGCACCGGCCCGGCACCGGGCGACACGAACAGCCCGGCTGCAGCCGACAGCACGAAGTAACCGTGGGCGATGCGTTTACCGAACTGCGATTGCTTGGCCGCGATTTCGTCAAAGTGCATGTAGAAATGGTCGCCCGACAGGCAGCCGAAGTTCACCAGGTCGGCTTCGGTCACGGTGCGGCGGTGGGTGAGCAGCGATTCACCGATGCGCAACTGCTCGAAGTAGCGGCGGAACGGGTGCACTTCGCTCTCGATCACTTCGCCACCGCGCACGTATTCGCCGGTAACCGCCGTGAGCATGCTCGGCGAGCCTTGTACGGCAGCGCGTTGCAGGTAGTGCTTGACCGCGCGCAAGCCACCCAGCTCTTCACCGCCGCCGGCGCGGCCCGGGCCGCCGTGCTTGAGCTGCGGCAGCGGCGAGCCGTGGCCGGTGGATTCCTTGGCGGCTTCACTGTCGAGTACCAGCAGGCGGCCATGCCAGGCCGCCGCCACCGGAATGGCCTTGGCGGCGATGCTGCGGTCGGCGGTGACCAAGGTCGCCACCAGGCTGCCTTTGCCCCGTGCGGCCAGTGCCAAGGCTTCGTCGAGGTCGTCGTAGGCCATCAGCGTGCTGACCGGGCCGAACGCTTCGATATCGTGGGCGCCGCCTTCGGCATGCGGGTCGCGGGCCTGCAGCAGGGTCGGGGCAAAGAATGCGCCCTCGGCCACACCATCGCCCCGCGGGGCGAAGCCATCGCTGGCGCCGAACAGCTGATCACAGCTTTGCAGCAGGCTGCGCACCCGCTCGGCTACGTCGTGCTGCTGGTCGTGAGAGGCCAGGGCGCCCATGCGTACGCCTTCCAGCGACGGGTCACCCACTACCACCTTGCTCAAACGCTCGCGCAAGCGCGTGGCAACGGCGTCGATGTGTTTGGCCGGCACGATGGCGCGGCGGATGGCGGTGCACTTCTGCCCGGCTTTGGTGGTCATTTCACGCACCACCTCCTTGATGTACAGGTCGAACTCCTCGCTGTCCGGGGTGACGTCCGGGCCGAGGATGGCGCAGTTCAGCGAGTCGGCTTCGGCGGTGAACGGTACCGAATTACGTATCAGGTTGGGCGTGACGCGCAATTTGGCGGCGGTATCGGCGGAACCGGTGAAGGTCACCACGTCCTGGCCTTGCAGGCGGTCGAGCAAGTCGCCGGTGCTGCCGATCACCAGTTGCAGGCTGCCCTCTGGCAGCAGGCCGGAGGCGTTCATCAGGCGTACGACGGCTTCGGTCAGGTAGCTGGTGGAAGTGGCCGGCTTGACGATGCACGGCATGCCCGCCAGGAAGGTCGGGGCGAACTTCTCCAGCATGCCCCAGATGGGGAAGTTGAAGGCGTTGATGTGCACCGCCACCCCTGCGCGCGGCACCAGGATGTGGCTGCCGGCGAAATGGCCTTGCTTGCCCAGCGCGATGGCCGGGCCCTCATGCACCAGGTTGCCCGACGGCAGCTCGCGGCTGCCGATGCCGGCGTAGGCGAACAACGTGGCGTTGCCGCCTTCGATGTCGATCCAGCTGTCGGCACGGGTGGCGCCGCTATGGTGCGACAGGGTGTACAGCTGTTCCTTGCGTTCGGCCAGGTACAGGGCCAGCGCTTTCAGGCGTGCAGCGCGTTGCTGGAAATCCATGGCCGTCAGGCTGGCCAGGCCGCGAGCACGGGCAAAGTCGACGGCTTCGGCGAAGTCCGGGCGCTCTTCGTGGCTGTAGGCCAGTACGTGGCCGTCGAGGGCGCTGCGCAGGGCCTGGGCGCCGTGCTGGCCGAGCCAGCGGCCGGCGATGAAGCTTTGCAGAGTAGGGGCGGCAGACATGCTGTTCTCCATGCTGTTCAAATGTAGGGGGGCGCTGTTACCACAGCGCCAGGGTGTAGCCGATGATCAGGCGGTTTTCGTCCACGGCGTTGGTCAGGCCATTGCCGGAACGGAAGGTGACGTTGCGCCAGCGCAGGCTCACGTCCTTGAACGGGCCGCTCTGGATGACGTAGGTGATGTCGGTGTCGCGCTCGCGCTCGCGGCCATTGCTGACAGTGGCGGTTTCGGCGTGACGGCCGTCGGTGTAGCGCGTCATGAAACTCAGGCCGGGGATGCCCATGGCGACAAAGTCGTAGTCATAGCGCACTTGCCAGGAGTCCAGCCCGGCACGGGTGAAGGTGTTGTAGGTCACCAGGTTGACGGTGAACGGGTCGCCGCCGTTGACGAACGGGAAGGCACTGTCGCCCGACATCTGTTGCCAGGTGGCGGTGAACTTGTGCGCCCGCACGCCGAGGGTGAACATGGCGTTGAAGTTGCGGTTGTCGATGTTGCCAGCGCGCTCGGCGCCGTCGTTGCGGCTGTCGAAGTAGCGCAGGTCGCTGCGCAGGCTCACGCCTTCGCTCAAGGGGCGGGTATCGATCAGGCCGACGAACTGCTGGCGGTAGATATCCTCGAGCTTGGCGTAGTAGTAGCTGACGCTGGTTTGCGGGGTGATGGCGTAGCTGCCACCGCCAAAGTCCAGGTGGTCACTGCTGGCAGCGCCATAGCCGATGTCGTCGCGGCCCGAGGAGTCGCGCAGGTTGGCCTTGGTCAGGCGGCCGGCGTTGACGGTAAGGCCATCGAGATCCTGGCTGGTCAGCAGGCCGCCCTGGAAGGTGGACGCCAGCAGGCGGGTGTCGTTGTAGACCACCACCGGCAGGATCGGTTGCAGCGTGCCCAGGCGCAGGGTGCTTTTGGACACGCGGATTTTGCCGGTCAGGCCCAGTTCGCTGTAATCATCAACCGGTTCGTGGCTATTCGGGCCGAAGGGCAGCAGCCCGGTATTGCGGCGGTCGCGGCTGGAGTCGAGCTTGATACCCAACTGGCCCATGGCGTCAACGCCAAAGCCGACCGGGCCCTCGGTGAAGCCCGATTCCAGCTTGGCGGTGAAGCCCTGGCCCCATTCCTCTGCCTTGGCCTGCGGGGCGTTGCTCTGGCGAAAGTCGCGGTTGATGTAGTGGTTGCGCAGCTCCAGGCGTGCGTGGCTGTCGCCGATGAAATCGGCCATCGCCGGCACTGGCAAGGCGAGTGTGGCCAGCCAGGCAGCTGACATGATGTGCGTGCGGTTCATTGTTGTTGTTTTACCCGACATGGTTGTTCGTCCCTGAGGTCAGTGCTTGCTGGCGCCGGCAGCGCCGATACCGGTCATGGAGCGGATGAACTGGGCCAGGTAGCGGCCACGCTCTTCACTGGCACGTTCGGAGCTGTCGGTAACCGAGAACACCCACGCACTGAGGAATGCCAGGCTCATGGAGAACAACGCCGGGTTGCTGTACGGGAACAGCGCTTTCTCATGATGCAGCACGTTGACCCACACTGCCGGGCCCAGTACCACTAGCAGCACCGCCGACGCCAGGCCGGCCATGCTGCCGCACACCGCGCCGCGGGTGGTCAGGCCTTTCCAGAACATCGAAAGGAGCAGTACCGGGAAGTTGACCGAGGCAGCCACCGCCAGCACCAGGCCGGAGAGGAAGGCGATGTTCTGCGACTCGAACATCAGGCCGAGCATTACCGCCAGCAGGCCGATCAGCAGGGTGGCGATACGCGATACGCGCATTTCCTCCTGTTCGGTGGCCTTGCCTTGGCGGATCACGCAGGCATACAGATCGTGGGAGACCGCCGATGCGCCGGACAGCGCCAGGCCGGCGACCACGGCAAGGATGGTGGCGAAGGCCACGGCAGAGATGAAGCCAAGGAACAAGTTGCCACCGACAGCCTGGGCCAGGTGCACGGCGATCATGTTGCCGCCGCCAATGATTGCACCGGTGGCGTCGCGGTAGGACGGCTCGGTGCCGACCATCACGATGGCACCAAAGCCGATGACGATCAGCAGCAGGTAGAAGTAACCGATGAAACCAGTGGCGTAGAACACGCTCTTGCGTGCTTCCTTGGCATCACTGACGGTAAAGAAGCGCATCAGGATATGCGGCAGGCCGGCAGTGCCGAACATCATGCCCAAGCCGAGGGAAATGGCATCCACCGGGTTGGATAGCAGGCCGCCCGGGGCCATGATGGCCTGGCCCTTGGCATGCACGGCCACGGCGCTGGCGAACATGGCCTCGGTGCTGAAGCCAAAGTGCTTGAGCACCATGAACGCCATGAAGCTGGTGCCCGACAGCAGCATCACCGCCTTGATGATCTGCACCCAAGTAGTGGCGAGCATGCCGCCGAAGGTCACGTAGGCAACCATCAGTACGCCGACCAGCATCACGGCGTACAGGTAGCTGATGCCGAACAGCAGCTCGATCAGCTTGCCGGCACCGACCATCTGCGCCACCAGGTACATCAGTGCCACGACCAGGGTGCCAAACGCCGAAGTCAGGCGCACCGGGGTTTGTGCCAGGCGGTAACTGACTACATCGGCAAAGGTGTACTTGCCCAGGTTGCGCAGCCGTTCGGCGATCAAAAACAGAATGATCGGCCAGCCGGCCAGCACGCCCAGGGCATACAACAGGCCGTCATAGCCGTTCATGAACATCATCGCGGAAATGCCCAGGAAGGAGGCGGCGCTGATCATGTCGCCGGCAATCGCCAGGCCGTTCTGCATGCCGGTCAGGCCCCCGCCGGCGGTATAGAAGTCGCTGGCCGAGCGGGTGCGCAAGGCAGCCCAGCGGGTGACCAGCAGGGTGAAGCAGACGAACACCATGAACATCGAGATGGCAGTCCAGTTCATTGTGCACACTCCTGCTTGACCTTTTCGTTGAGCGGGTCGAGCACATTGTTGGCGCGGTGCACGTAGATGCCGGTCAGGGCAAAGGACAGCAGCACCATCAGCACACCCACCAGCATGCCGACGGTAGTCACACCGCCGCTGAGGGACTGGCCAAGGGTGCTGGGAGAGAACGCCACCAGCAGGACGAAGCCGTAGTAGATCACCAGCATGGCCAGGGTCAGGCTGCCGTTGAGGCGGCGTTTACGCCGCACCAGGTGCTGGAAATCGGGGTGGTTGGCGATGCTTTCTATGCGTTCGGGTGTCATGGCAAGCGATCTCTTGGTTTTGTAATTGTTTTGTTGAGGTCACGCGGGGGTTGCGTTCGGCGCTGACTACCCGATCTCTGTAGGAGCGGCCTTGTGTCGCGAAAGGGTCGCAACGCGACCCCATTGGCTCCGATCAAAAAATTGCCGGGGCTGCTACGCAGCCCTTTCGCGACACAAGGCCGCTCCTACAGGGACCGTTTTAACAGTCCGAGCGGTTTTCTTTAGAGCTGGTCGAAGTCGAGCACCACCTTGTCGCTTACCGGGTAGGTCTGGCACGACAGCACATACCCGGCTGCCACTTCGTAGTCTTCAAGGGCATGGTTGCTGTCCATTTCCACTTCCCCCTCGATCACCCGGCACTTGCAGGTCGAGCACACACCGGCCTTGCACGAGTAGGGCAGTTCGGCGCCGCTGGCATTGCCGGCGTCCAGCACGTTCTGGGTGTTGCGTGGCAAGTCGAAGGTGAGGGCACGGCCGTCGCTGATCACGGTGATGTGGCTGAGCGCCGAATCCACCTGGCGTGCGGCCTCACGGGCTTCGCGGCGGGTTTCGCTGCCGTCGGCGGCGAACAGCTCGAAATGAATGCGCTCCTTGCCCAGGCCATTGGCCTGCAGGCTGTCACGCACGGTTTCGGTCATCGCCTGTGGGCCGCAGATGAAGGCCGCGTCCAGGCCTGGAACGTCCAGCCAGCGCGAAAACAGCTGGCCGCACTTGTCGGCGTCGATGCGACCGTTGTACAGGTCGACGTCCTGCTGCTCGCGGCTGAACACGAAAATCAGGTTCAGGCGGTCGAGGTAGCGGTTTTTCAGGTCTTCGAGCTTGTCGCGAAACAGCGCCCCAGAGCTGGAACGGTTGCCGTACAGCAAGGTGAAGCGGCTGTGCGGCTCGCTGTCCAGGGTGGTACCGATAATCGACAGGATTGGGGTAATGCCGCTGCCGGCGGCCACGCCCAGGTAATTGCCCTGGCGGGCAGGGTCCAGCGGCACGAAGAAGCTGCCCGATGGCGGCATCACCTCCAGTTGCTGGCCGGCCTTGAGCACTTCATTGGCAAACGCCGAGAAACGCCCGCCTGGCACGCGCTTGACGGCCACGCGCAGCTCGCCGTCCTGCACGGCGCTGCAGATAGAGTAAGAGCGGCGGACCTCTTCGTTGTCCAGTTGCGTACGCATGACCAGATACTGGCCCTGGGTGAAACGGAACTGCGCCTGCAGGTGCTCGGGCACGTCGAAGGCAATCGAAACCGCATCACGGGTTTCGTTGCGCACTTGCTTGATGGTCAGGCTGTGAAACTGGCTCATGGCGTTCTCCACGGCTCAAATGCATTTGAAATAGTCGAACGGCTCCAGGCACTCGCGGCAGCGGTACAGCGCCTTGCAAGCGGTGGAACCGAACTGGCTGAGCAATTCGGTATGGGCGCTGCCGCACTGCGGGCAGCACACCTGGGGCGCTTCACCTAGCAGGCTGCGCTTGCTGGCGCTGCCTTGCGGCGGGGCGATGCCGTAGAGGCGCAGGCGCTCGCGGCCCAGCTCGCTGATCCAGTCGGTGCTCCACGCCGGGGTCAACCGGCGTTCAAGATCCGGTGCGGGGAAGCCCGCCTGCTCCAGCGCCTGCCGGATATCACCCTCGATCACCTCGGTGGCCGGGCAGCCGGAGTAGGTCGGCGTGACCACCAGGTGCAGGTGGCCGGCGCGCCAGTCGAGGTCGCGGACTATTCCCAGGTCGACCACGCTGACCACAGGCACTTCCGGGTCCATGACCTGGGCCAGGACCTCCCAGGCCCGGGCCAGGTCGTCGCCGCGTGCCGGCCGCGCGCCACGGTCGCCGGCGATCAGCTCACCAGGTTGCATCGGGGTAGGCCCTTGGCAGGAACTGCATCTCGGCCAGCAGCAGCCCCAGGTGCTCGGTGTGCAGGCCTTTGCGACTGTCCAGGTAGAAGTGGCTGGCAGCCTTGGGCAGCGGCAGCTCGACAGACGCGAAAGTCTCGCTCACCTGTTTGAGCCACGCAGCACCCACGGTGGCAGGGTCGGCGGCAATATCCGCTTCGGCCAACTGCACCTCGTTGTCGCTAGCGGCCGTCAGTTCGACGGTGAAGCGCCACAGTGCCGCAATGGCGGCGAGCATGCGTTGGCGGCTTTCTTCTGTACCGCCCCCCATGCGCTGCACCCACTCGCTGGAACGGCGCAGGTGGTAGGTGACTTCCTTGAGTGCCTTGGCGGCGATACCGGCGATACGCTCGTCGCGGGCCCCGACCAAGCCCTGTAGCACGGCGAAGTGCCAGGCGTCGTAGAGGAACTGCTTGGTCATGGTCACGGCGAAATCACCGTTGGGTTGCTCGACCAGCAGCAAGTTGCGGTAGGCGCGCTCGTCTCGGCGGAAGGCCAGGGCGTCGGCGTCGCGACCGTCGTCAAGCAGTTCGGCTGCGTATTCCAGCCAGTTGCGCGCCTGGCCGACCAGGTCGAGGCCAACGTTCATCAGGGCAAGCTCTTCTTCGATGGCAGGGGCGTGGCCGCACCATTCGCAGAGGCGCTGGCCTTGGACCAGGGCACTGTCGCCGAGCAGCAGCAGGTAAGGGATCAGGGCTTCGTTGTGCATGGCCAACCTCACATGTGTCCGACTTCATCGGGCAGCTCGTAGAAGCTGGCATGGCGGTAGACCTTGTCGTCCGAAGGAGCGAACAGCGGGTCTTTCTCGTCGGGGGAGGAGGCGGTGATCAGCGCCGAAGGCACCACCCACAGGCTGACGCCCTCGCTGCGGCGGGTGTACAGCTCGCGGGCATTTTCGATGGCCATGGCGGCATCGGCGGCGTGCACGCTGCCGACATGCTTGTGGTTAAGGCCGTGCTTGCTGCGCACGAACACTTCGTAGAGGGTCCAGACAGACATTTTCGATCTCCGCATCAATCGCCGCTCAGGCGGCGTTCTTGTTCTGTTGCTTGCGCGCGTAGGCCACGGCGGCCTCGCGTACCCAGGCGCCGTCCTCGATGGCCTTGCGGCGGGTGGCGACACGTTCCTGGTTGCACGGGCCGTTGCCCTTGATCACCTCGTAAAACTCGTCCCACTGGATTTCGCCGAAGTCGTAGTGACCGCGCTCGGCGTTCCACTTCAGTTCAGGGTCGGGGGCGGTGCAGCCGAGCAGTTCGAGCTGCGGCACGGTCTGGTCGATGAAACGCTGGCGCAGTTCATCGTTGGTCTGGCGCTTGATCTTCCAGGCCATGGACTGGGCGCTGTTGGGGGAGTGTTCGTCGCTGGGGCCGAACATCATCAGCGATGGCCACCACAGGCGATTGATCGCGTCCTGGACCATGTCGCGCTGGGCCTGGGTGCCGTGACGCATCATGGTCAGGAGAATTTCGTAGCCCTGGCGCTGGTGGAAGCTCTCTTCCTTGCAGATACGGATCATTGCGCGGGAGTAGGGGCCATAGGAGGTGCGCTGCAGCACCACCTGGTTGACGATTGCGGCGCCATCCACCAGCCAGCCCACTGCGCCCATGTCCGCCCAGCTGAGGGTGGGGTAGTTGAAGATGCTCGAGTACTTGGCCTTGCCGCTGTGCAGCTTGGCGATTTCTTCGTCGCGGTCGGCGCCCAGGGTTTCCATGGCGCTGTACAGGTACAGGCCGTGGCCGGCTTCATCCTGGATCTTGGCCATCAGTTGCAGCTTGCGCTTGAGGCTCGGCGCGCGGGTGACCCAGTTGCCTTCGGGCAGCATGCCGATGATTTCCGAGTGGGCGTGCTGGGAGATCTGCCGGATCAAGGTCTGGCGGTAGGCCTCGGGCATCCAGTTCTTGGCTTCGATCTTGATTTCGGCGTCGATCTTTTCCTGGAAGTTGCGTTCCTCGGGGGACATTTCTTCCAGCGACTTGACGCGCTTGACTCCGGTTTCCACTAGCTGTGCGTACATGTGCGGCGACTCCTGCTAAGGCATGAGTCATTTGTAAGCGATACAAAACATAACGTCAAACAGTTTTATGTGTATCAGATAAGATTTGTGTATCGCTTTTCGGCCTCTTCGCGGGCAAACCCGCTCCCACAGGGGTTGCGCGGCACCTGTAAGCGCGCATAAAACGAAAAAAAAAAGCCCCGGACAATGCCGGGGCCGACAAGGCAACCGAATGAATCAGCTGGCCAACCGTTTGTCGTACACGTGGCACGCCTTGCCCTCTGAACGCTTGAGCGTGCCGCAAGGCTGCAGGTGCACCTGGGTACTGATGCCGATGTAGGTCTTGATCTGCTTGCTCAGCTCCCCTATGACCAGCTTGCGCTGGCCTTCATCGAGGTGCTGGCACTCTGCACGCAATTCAACATGCACCTCGACACTGTCCAGGTTGCCATTGCGATACAGATGAATCTCATACATTTCTGAAAGCTGTTTTATTTTCAGCACCTGCTCCTCGATCTGGGTCGGGAACACGTTGACGCCGCGAATGATCAGCATGTCGTCGCTGCGCCCGGTGATCTTGCCGATCCGCCGCATCGGCCTGGCGGTACCGGGCAGCAGGCGGGTGAGGTCGCGGGTGCGGTAGCGCACCATCGGCAGCGCCTCCTTGCTTAGCGAGGTGAACACCAGTTCGCCCAGCTGGCCGTCTGGCAAAACCTGGCCGGTGACCGGGTCGATGATCTCGGGGTAGAAATGGTCTTCCCAGATGGTCGGGCCGTCCTTGGTCTCGATGCACTCCATCGCCACCCCGGGGCCCATGATTTCCGACAGGCCATAGATGTCGAGGGCATCGATACCCAGGCGCTGCTCGATCGAGCGGCGCAGCTCATCGGTCCAGGGCTCGGCACCGAAAATGCCCAGGCGCAGCTTGAGGTCATGCGGGTCGATGCCCTGGCGCTCAATCTCGTCGGCCAGGTTGAGCATGTAGGACGGTGTGACCATGATGATGTCGGGCTGGAAGTCGCGGATCAGCTGCACCTGCTTCTCGGTCTGGCCACCGGACATCGGGATTACCGTGCAGCCCAGGCGCTCGGCGCCGTAATGCGCGCCAAGCCCCCCGGTGAACAGGCCGTAGCCGTAGGAAACATGCACCTTGTCACCTTTGCGCCCGCCAGCAGCGCGGATCGAGCGGGCGACCACATTGGCCCAGGTATGAATGTCGTTCTGCGTGTAGCCGACCACCGTGGGCTTGCCGGTGGTACCACTGGAAGCATGCAGGCGTACCACTTCCTCCTGAGGGACGGCAAACATGCCGTAGGGGTAGTTGTCGCGCAGGTCGTTCTTGCCGGTGAAGGGGAACTTCGCCAGGTCTTCCAGGCACGTGAGGTCGTCGGGGTGGGCGCCGCATTCGGCAAAGCGCTGGCGGTACAGCGGCACATTGTCGTAGGCGTGCTTCAGGCTCCAGCGCAGGCGCTCCAGCTGGTGCTGGCGCAGGGCGTCGACACTGGCGGTTTCCATCGGGTCCAACAGGGCACGGTCGGCATCATGGTGCATGTTCATGGCTTCACTCGAATTGTTCTTGTACGCCGCGCAGCGCCGGTTGCGGGCCGCGCGGTGAGTGTCATGAGCGCAGCATATACGGCTGCGTTCGGTTCGGTAACAGGCTGACGGTCTGATCCGCTCAGAGGCGCTCGATGACCATGGCGATACCCTGGCCAACGCCAATGCACATGGTGCACAGGGCATAGCGGCCGGCGGTTTCTTCCAGTTCGTGCAGCGCGGTGGTCACCAGGCGTGCACCGCTCATGCCCAGCGGATGGCCGAGGGCGATGGCTCCGCCGTTGCGGTTGACGCGGGGGTCGTCGTCGGCCAGGCCCAGTTCGCGCAACACTGCCAAGCCCTGGGCGGCGAAGGCTTCGTTGAGCTCGATGACGTCCAGGTCGGCCAGCGACAAACCCGTCAGTTCAAGCACCTTGCGGGTTGCCGGCACCGGGCCGATGCCCATCAGCCGCGGCTCGACCCCGGCCACCGCCATGCCGACGATACGGCCGCGGGCTTTCAAACCATGGCGGCGGGCAGCAGCGCTGCTGGCCAGCAGCAAGGCGCAGGCGCCGTCGTTGACACCGGAGGCATTGCCGGCGGTGACGCTACCGCCCTCACGGAATGGCGTGCCGAGGCGGGCCAGCTGTTCCAGCGTCGTGTCACCGCGCGGATGTTCATCGTGCTCGACCACTTTGGGCGGGCCTTTGCGTTGCGGGATCTCGACCGGCACGATTTCTTGCGCCAGGCGGCCCCGGGCCTGGGCAGTGGCCGCCTTGTGCTGGCTGCGCAGCGCGAAGGCATCCTGGTCGGCGCGAGAGATGGCAAACTGTTCCGCGACGTTTTCAGCCGTTTCCGGCATCGAATCGGTGCCGTAGGCAGCCTTCATCAGCGGATTGACAAAGCGCCAACCGATGGTGGTATCGAACAAGTCGGCTGCGCGGCCAAACGCCTGCTCCGACTTACCCATCACGAAGGGTGCTCGCGACATCGACTCCACGCCGCCAGCCAGCATTAGCCCGGCTTCACCGCAGCGCAGGGCGCGGGCCGCGTTGCCGATGGCGTCCAGGCCGGAACCGCACAGGCGGTTGATCGTGGTCCCCGGGACTTCGAGTGGCAGCCCGGCCAGCAGGCTGGCCATGTGGGCCACGTTGCGGTTGTCTTCCCCGGCCTGGTTGGCACAGCCGAGGATCACGTCGTCGACCGCTTTCCAGTCAAGCTCGGGGTGGCGCTGGATCAAGGCCTTCAGCGGGATGGCGGCGAGGTCGTCGGCACGTACGCCGCTCAACGCCCCGGCATAGCGGCCAATGGGGGTGCGCACGGCGTCGATGATCAGGGCGTCGGCGAGGGTAGGTTCAGTCATCTTGCGTCTCCTGCGCCAGCACGGTGCCGCGCACTTTGTAGGATTTGCCATGGAACATCGCCACCAGCTCACCGCGCTGGTTGTGGATGCGCACGTCGTACAGGCCGGTGCGGCCTTTGCGGCTGACCTCGCTGGCGTCGGCGGTGAGCACGTCATCGCGCAGCGCCGGGGCCAGGTAGTCGATGCTGCAGCCCAGTGCCACGGTGGCCTGGTCGTAGCTATTACAAGCGAAGGCAAAAGCCGAATCGGCCAGGGCGAACAGGAAGCCGCCATGGCAGGTGCCATGGCCCTGGATCATGTCGGCGCGCACCGGCATGCGCAGGCTTGCCCGGCCCGGGCCGGCATCCAACAGGCTGATGCCCAGGCCCTGAGTGGCCGGGTCGCGGGCATACATGGCATCGGCACAGGCTTGTGCCAGTTCGAGTTCAGTCATGCAGGGTGCCTCCTTTGGCCTCACAACGACGTAACAGCAGAGAAGGGCGGTAGCGGCTCTCGCCGTAGCTGCGCTGCAGGTTGTCGAGCACGCGCAATGTGTGGGTAATGCCGATGTTCGTAGCCCAGGCCAGCGGGCCACAGGGGTAATTGACACCGGCGCGCATGGCCAGGTCGATGTCAGCGGCGCTGCCGACGCCCTGCAACACGGCATCGGCGGCCTCGTTGGCGAGCATTGCCACGGTGCGCAGCACTACCAGGCCGGGCAGGTCGGCGACCGCAGTCACCTTGAGGCCAGCCCGCTGCAGCAGGGCCACCGCCTGGTCGCGAGCGGTTTCGGTGGTATCGGCCGACCAGCTGATGGCAATACGCGAGGCGGTGCTGTAGTCCAGCGCAAGATCGAGCAGCACCAGGTTGCGCAGGCCATCTTCACGGGCGCGCTGGCTGGCGAGGCGGCCATCGGACAGTGCCAGGGTGGCATCACCGACCTGGATCACGCCGCTGCCGGCGCGCTGAGTGACGGCAATCCCATTACGGCGCAGGCGTTCGGCCAGTGGCTGCAGCACACCCAGATGCCCCTCGATAACACAGGCTTCGGCGCTGGCGGGGCTGTGCAGTTCGGCCGGCCCAGGGCGCTGCGCGCCTTCGGCGTAGCTATAGAAGCCTTGGCCACTCTTGCGGCCGAGGCGGCCGGCATCCACCAGCTCTTTTTGCACCAGTGAAGGCTGGAAGCGGAAATCCCCATAGAATGCGTCGAACACCGAGCAGGTAACGGCGTAGTTGACGTCGTGGCCGATCAGGTCGGAAAGCTCGAACGCCCCCATGCGGAAGCCACCCGCATCACGGAGCAGCGCATCGAGGCTGGCGCAATCGGCGGCTCCCTCCTGCAGCAGGCGCAAGCTTTCGGCGTAAAAAGGCCGCGCCACACGGTTGACAATAAAGCCCGGTGTCGAACGCGTGTGCACCGGCTGTTTGCCCCAGGCCTGGGCGGTATCGTAGATACACGCGGCCACGGCCGGTTCGGTTGCCAGGCCCGACACCACCTCGACCAGCGCCATCAGCGGTGCCGGGTTGAAGAAGTGCATGCCCACCACTTGCTGCGGGCGTACAAGGCCGGCAGCAAGGCTGGTGATGGACAGCGACGAAGTGTTGCTGGCGATGATGCAATCAGCCGTGCACAGGGCTTCGAGCTGACTGAACAGCGCCTGCTTGACCTGCAGGTTCTCGACGATAGCCTCGATCACCAGGCCGGCATCAGCCAATGCTTCGAGCGTGTCGACCGGGCATAGCCGAAGGCTGATCATTTCGCGCTCTGCGGTCAGCAGCTTGCCTTTTTCCACGAGCCGGGCGAGTTGCCGTTCAATACCGGCCACTGCCTGGGCGGCAGCCCCCGGGCGGTTGTCGTAGAGCTTCACCGGGTGACCGGCCTGCGCCGCGACCTGGGCGATGCCGGCCCCCATGGCGCCGGCACCGATCACCGCTACTTGCACGTTGCTTGCGAGTGCGGCCATGTTCAGCGCCCCTTGAAAGCGGGTGTGCGCTTGTTCATGAAGGCGCTCACGCCTTCACGGTAGTCTTCGCTGCGCCCGGCCAGGCGTTGCAGGTCGCGCTCAAGTTCCAGCTGTTCATCGAAGCCGTTGTCGAAACTGGCATTGAGGCTGCGCTTGATCAGGGCCAGTCCGTAGGTGGGCTGGGTGGCGAGCTGGCGGGCGATGGTGAGGGCTTCGTCACGCAGTGCAGCATCGTCTACCACGCGATGGATCAGCCCCCATTGCTGGGCTTGTTCGGCGCCAAGGCGCTCGCCCAGCATGGCCAGTGCTTTAGCCCGCGCCATGCCGACCAGGCGCGGCAGCAACCAGGTACCACCAGAGTCCGGCACCAGGCCGATCTTGCAAAATGCCTGGATGAAGCTGGCCGATCGGGCGGCCAGCACCAGGTCGCAGGCCAGCGGGATGTTGGCACCGGCGCCGGCGGCCACACCGTTTACCGCACAGATCACCGCCAGCGGCAGGTCGCGCAGGGTGCGCACCAACGGGTTGTAGAACTTGTCGATCGATTCGCCCAGGTCTGGCACCTCGGCGCCTGGGGCGACGTTACGGTCGGACAGATCCTGGCCGGCGCAAAAGCCGCGGCCCTCGGCCGTCAGCAGCAACACCCGCGCCTCACTGCTCTGGCGAACCTGCTTGAGTGCTTCGCGCACTTCCAGATGCATGGCGGTGTTGAAGCTGTTCAGCTGCTCGGGGCGATTCAAAGAAAGGAGGGCGACGCCGTCCTCGATGGAAAACAGGATGTGCTGGAAAGTCATGACAGACTCGCTCCGTCGGTCGAGGGGTAGGTGATCAGCGGCCTTGGAAGCGGGCCTGGCGCTTTTCCTGGAAGGCGCGAATGCCTTCGTCACGGTCTGACGTGCCGGCCAGCAGGGTGAATGCATGGCGCTCGAAGCGCAGGCCACTGGCCAGGTCGGTATCACCGGCCTTGAGCAGCGCCTCTTTTGCCAGGCGCACTGCCAGCGGCGCCTTGGCGGCGATGCTGCGGGCGATCCGCATGGCGCGTTCTACGGTGAATTCGGGCTGGGTTACTTCGCTGACCAGGCCGGCCTGCTGGGCGTGACGGGCAGTGATGGCTTCGCCCGTCAGCACCATCTGCATGGCCAGCGGTTTGCCGACGGCACGCAACAGGCGCTGGGTACCGCCGGCACCGGGGATGATGCCGAGGTTGATCTCCGGCTGGCCGAAGCGGGCGTCGGTACCGGCGATGACGATGTCGGCACACATCACCAATTCGCAACCGCCACCCAGGGCGTAGCCGTTGACTGCAGCAATCAGCGGCTTGGCAAAGGCGGCGATGCGTTGCCAGTGGGCTACTCGAGGGTCGTTGAGGATGCCGACCAGGTCGCGCTCGGCCATTTCGCGGATGTCAGCGCCTGCGGCGAATGCCTTGCGGCTGCCGGTGACCACCACAGCGCCGGTCTGGTCATCCTGGGCGGCTGCATCCAGCGCAGTGGCCAGTTCTGCCAGTAACTCGGTGCACAGGGCGTTCAGTGCCTCGGGCCGTTGCAGGGTAATGAGCTGAACGCCGTGTTCCGGCGCCTGCACATCGAGATATCGCGGCATGTCGGGTTCCTCTGGCTGCACGCACGGCACATCGTGGGGCCGGCATTTCTTGGAATTGTTTGCAGGGGCGTGACGCTGGATCACGACCAGGTGAGGTCAGTATATGCATTACGCGATACACAAAAGCAATAGTGAAAATGTTTTGCCGTATCTCTTATCAGGGGCCTGGCGCTACATCCCGAGAACGATTTGTGACGATTAAAGCTGCTTTTAGCCTGATTTTGCTGGATCCCATTGAGGTTCTGCTTCGAATCTATACCGAGGGGAATGTGATACACGGCAAGATAGATTGACGGCGCTCATTCTTGTGATACAAGATCGATTGCCATTTCAAATCATTTCCGGAGCTTTCATGCCTTGCTATCGACTGGACGGCCTGACGCCTGTGGTTCACCCGACTGCCTACGTGCACCCAAGTGCAGTACTGATCGGTGACGTCATCGTCGGCCCGCGTTGCTACATAGGCCCCTTGGCATCGCTCAGGGGCGATTTCGGCCGCATTGTGCTGGAGGAGGGCGCCAACCTGCAGGACACCTGCGTGATGCACGGATTTCCGGGTGGCGACACGCTAGTAGAACGCAACGGGCATGTCGGGCATGGCGCGGTGTTGCACGGCTGCAAAGTGGGGGAGGACGCATTGATCGGCATGAACGCAGTGGTGATGGATGGCGCCCATATCGCGCCACGCTGCATCGTCGCGGCGACCGCGTTCGTCAAAGCCGGCTTCGCATGTGAAGCGCAAAGCCTGGTGATGGGGTCGCCGGCCCAGGTCAAACGGCCCCTCAGCGAACAGGAGTTGGCCTGGAAGCAGCGCGGTACTGCGGAGTATCAGCACCTGGCGCAGCGCTGCATGAACAGCATGGTCGAATGCCCGCCATTGGCCGAAGCCGAACCGGAGCGGCCGCGCATGCAAGACACCGGTGTCAGACCCAAAGGCCAGGCAACGGCATGAGCCTGGTAGCGTCACGCAATGGTCAGGCGGCCCGCCGCACAGGTATAGTCGGTGCTTTATCCGCGCACAGTTCGCCCATGAGCAATCTTGCCCCACTGAACAACCTGATCACTCGCTTTCAGGAGCAGACGCCAATCCGCGCCAGCTCCCTGATCATCACCTTGTACGGCGATGCCATCGAGCCCCACGGCGGGACCGTCTGGCTGGGTAGCCTGATCAACCTGCTGGAGCCGATAGGTATCAACGAGCGGTTGATCCGCACGTCGATCTTTCGCCTGACCAAGGAAGGCTGGCTGACCGCCGAAAAAGTCGGCCGGCGCAGCTATTACAGCCTCACCGGCACGGGCCGGCGCCGTTTCGAAAAAGCCTTCAAGCGCGTTTACAGTGCGAGCCTGCCAGCCTGGGACGGCGCCTGGACGCTGGTGTTGCTGTCGCAGCTGGAGGCCAGCAAGCGCAAGGCCGTGCGCGAAGAACTGGAGTGGCAGGGCTACGGCGCCATCGCCCCGAACGTACTCGGCTGCCCGCGCGCTGATCGTGCCGACCTGGCGACCACCTTGCGCGAGCTGGACGCCACTGACGACAGCATCGTCTTCGAAACCCACACCCAGGAAGTACTGGCCTCCAAGGCCATGCGCGCCCAGGTGCGGGAGAGCTGGCGGATCGAGGAACTGGGCGAGCACTACAGCGAATTCATCCGCTTGTTCCGGCCGCTGTGGCAGGCGCTCAAGGAGCAGAAGGAGCTCGATGCCCAGGACTGCTTCCTGGCGCGGACCTTGTTGATCCACGAGTACCGCCGGCTGCTGCTGCGTGACCCGCAGTTGCCGGATGAGCTGCTGCCTGGGGACTGGGAAGGCAGGGCTGCTCGCCAGTTGTGCCGTAACCTCTATCGGCTGGTGTGGGACAAGGCGGAAGCGTGGCTGGGGACCGCGCTGGAGACGGCGGATGGGCCGCTGCCGGATGTCAACGAGAGCTTCTACAAGCGGTTTGGTGGTTTGGGCTGAAGCCGGCGATATCAAAACACGTCGGCAAAGCCGCCATTACCCCGGCGAGTAGACAAACCGCTTGGCGAGAAACCCGTACAGCAGATAACCAAAGGCAAGCACCAGCAACCCACCAAACAATGCTTCCATGCCGCACGCATACAAGGCATACAACGAATAGCCCACCGCAATCAGCAGCACGATCAAATTGCGCGAGTACACTGCCGGTGACACTTGCGCCTTGTACATGATCACCAATAGCCCGGTCAGCGCTGTCACATAGGGGATCAGGTTGGTCACAGCGGCCAGGTTCACCAGCTTGCTGAACTGTGCACTGGCATTGGGTGAAATGGTCGACACGGCCATTGCAGTCTGCAACAGGCCGCAGACGATCATGCCGATGACCGGCGCCCCAAACCTGTTGAGCTTGCCAAACAGCTTGAGAAAAAGGTTCTGGTCGGCGGTCATCTTGGCGGTCTGAGCCAGGGTGAACTGCCAGCCTAACAGTGAGCCAATACAGGCCATGACTGCCAAGGCCATGACAATATTACCCACCAGCGGGCTGAACATCTTCGCGTAGACCAAGGCGAACGGCGCTGACGCGCTGGCCAGCTCCGGGTTGGGGATGATGCCCTGGATAACCGTGGTCGAAAGCACGTAGACCACCGCCGCCCCCAGGGTGCCGAACAGGCACGCCAGCGGCACGTCGCGCTTGGGGTTCTCGACCGCATCAGACGCCTGGGCTGCCGACTCCATGCCGAGAAAGGCCCACAGGGTCAGCGGTATGGCCTTGCCGATGGCTTCGGAAAGCGGCAACGCGTTGGGGTTCCAGGCGGCCTGGAGCAGGTCGGGGTTAAACCAGAACCAGCCGATGATGCTCAACCCCGCAACGGGAATGATCACACCCCAGACCGTGATCGCGCCGATCTTGCCCGTGATGTTCGGGCCGCCAAAGTTGGCGACGATGGTCAGCCAGATCAGCCCCACGGTGCCGGCGAAGAGCGGCAGGGCACCGGTACCCAGCCAGGGCACGAATGCAGTCATGTAACCCACTGCGGAGATCGCCACCGCCACGTTGGCGATCGCCAGTGAAAGAAAATACAGGTAGGAGCAGAGAAAGAAGCCTGATTTGGCGTGAGCTTCTTCGGTATAGGCCGACAAGCCGCCAGAGCGCGTGCAGAAGATCCCGCACTGGGCAAAACAGTAGGCAATGGCCATCGAACCGATCGCGGTAAAGGCCCATGACAACAGTGACACCGCGCCCAGTTGCGCCATGTTGGTCGGCAGCATGATGATGCCCGACCCCATCATGTTGACCGTCACCAGCGTGGTAAGCCCCATCAGGCTCATCTTCTTGCTTGAATCCGTCATCGCAAACTCCCTTTCAAGGCTTGCTGGCTTGCTGCGGATGTTCTGGCTTGGCAGGGCCGCACACCTCGCGCGCCCTTGGCCAGAAGCATGAACACCCAGGTGGCCGCCGCCTGATAGCCGGCGGCACTGCGCAGAAAGCGCACGCTGTACGCATGGCGTGTTTCCTTGACCACCAGGCGCAGGTTCTCTGCTGCCAGCGTAGTCGGGTTTCTGGCCTGCCCGCATCGCGCCCACGGGTAACCACCAAGTAACAACCCACACATAAGGTTAACCCTAACGATGTTTATGTGGCTTAAGGTTTATATTTGTGAGTTTTATGTTTATCGTAATAAATCTTAAAGCGTGCTATGGTTTGCCTTATAGCACCTAATATTAATGCTGGTGGCCTTTATGGATGACTTTTTTCCCGTCGCCTGCGCCGATACCCTCAGTAAAATAGGGCTTCTGGTCAAGGCAAAGCGTTTGTCGCTCGGTTTACGCCAAACAGACCTCACGGTAGCAATCGGCGTCTCCGCGCATAACCTTCGCAAGATCGAAGGCGGCTCCGCGCGCGTGGACCTGCGTTCCTTCATGCTGGTGTTATGGCGCCTGGGTATCAGCGACACGGTCTTCGCCTCGCTGGAAGGCATTGAAAAAACCTCCCAGATCACCCGTTTCAGTGAGGACGACGATGCCCACCAGCGCCTCGCATCCCGCCGCGTGCGGCTGGCAAAACCCAAGCCCGAGGAATTCTGATGTCCCGTGCCTACATCTATATGGAGCACCCCGAGACGGCTGAGGTCATCACCCTTGGCCGGCTGACCCTAAAAGGCAAGGTCGGTGAGTTCCTCTATGCGCCTGACCATGTGGCGCGAGGTGGCTGGGTACCCGACCCGATCAATTACCCCCTGCGTGCCGAGCCCTATACGGGGATCGCCAAGAATCGCGGCATACCCGGCTTCATCAATGACGCCATGCCTGATGGCTGGGGTGAGCGGCTGCTGCATCGGGCGTACGGCCAGGAACTGGGCACCCTCGATTTCTTGCTCAAGTCACCGAACAACGACCGCGTCGGCAACCTGATGGCCGGCGGCGCAACCACGCCCGCACCTGGCCTGGGCGATGGTGCGGTACCCACCTTGAAAGGCCTGGCGAAATTCGTCGCCGCGTGCGAAGCGGTGTACGACGGCCAGCTCGACGCCGAGTCGGTGGCAACCCTCAACGTACGCCAGCAGCGTTCCGCCCTGGGCGGCGCGCGCCCAAAACGTACGCTGCAGGACAACGGCATGCTGATTCTGGCCAAGCCCCGTGATCGCTACGACCACTACGACCTGCCCTCGATCGAATATGCCTGCATGACCTTTGCAGCAGGGCAGGGCTTGAACGTGGCAAAAACCGCGCTGCATGCCGAAAACCCTTCAACCTTGCTGATCGAGCGCTTCGACCGCACGCCGATTGCGCAGGGCGCCCGGCGCATTCCCATGCTCAGCGCATTGACCCTGCTGGACTCGGAATGGAACGGCGCACACCATCGGGATTGGCGCTACGCCGCGGTAGCCGATGAAATGCGCCGGCGGGGTGTGCCCGACGCTGATCTGCAGGAGCTGTTCAAGCGCATGTGCTACAACGCCCTGGTGGGGAACTCTGACGACCATCCACGCAACCATGCGGTGATCTGGGTGGCCGGCGGGTGGCGTCTGTCACCGATGTACGACGTACTGCCGATGCTCGAAGAAGGGCCGGCCCAAACCTTGGCCATGGCTGTTGGCCGTGAAGGCCGCCAGATCAGCCGCGCAAACCTGCTCAGTCACCACGCTCACTTTGCCCTGACGCGGGAGCAGGCCGAGCAGCTACTGGAAGAAGTGGCGGGGTGGGAGCAGGCGTTGAAGGCGCATTACCAGCGGTTGCTTGCGGGGGAAGATTTGCGCACGGCGTGTGAGGCGGCGAGTGCGGTGCGGATGCTCAGCTGAGCGAGCGTCTTTCGCTTTTAAATGACATGCATTCCCATTTATACTTGCATCTCATTTCCTCTCTGTTCAACGCTATCGTGCAGGCAGATCCTCCAAAGCCATCATTGCTCGCCACCCTGATCCGTCATTACGACGACTTGGTCGACCATGTGCGCCGGCGCTTCGGTGAACGGGTCCTCGCGCGTGAAGTCGTTCATGACCTTTGCGTGCAGTTGCTGGAGGATGACGAGCGAGAAGGGGTGCGGCAGCCCTTGGCGCTGTTACGAAAGATCGCCCATGACAATGCGGTTTCGCATTGTCGTCGCGAGCGCCGGCGGGGCAACGTGATCATCACACTGGCCGAGCTCCCTGAAGTAGCCTGCAGTGCAGCACCACAGGAGCGCCAGGTCGATGCCGCGAAGACACTGGACAAGTTGGTTGCCGCCATTTCCCGATTGCCTCCTCGCTGCCAGGCAGTATTCATCATGCACAAGTTGCACCAGATACCGCAGGCCGAGGTCGCGGAGCGCCTGGGCATTTCCCTGAAAACGGTAGAAAAGCATTTGCGCCTTGGTATGATCGCTTGCCGTGAATATCTGCAAAGCGAGGGGGCACCGTGAGCCGTCTACGCGATAAAGACGATGCCGCAGTCGATGATGCGCTGGCCACGTGTCGCGAGGACTTGAAGCTGCGTTTCCCTCTACCCAGCCCGCCACCTGCCAGAAAGCCACGCAAAAGCACCAAGGCAGTCTCGTTGCTGGTGTTGGCCCTGGTGGCAGGTGCTGTGTGGCAGAACCCTGTGTACCGCAACGAGCACTATGTCACCCAGGTCGGGCAACGCCAGTCGGTGCAGTTGGCCGATGGCAGCCAGATCAAGCTGGACGGTGGCAGCGAGGTGCGCGTGAGCTGGCATTTGCGTAGTCGGAACATTGAGTTGGTGCGCGGCCAGGCACTGTTCGCCGTTTCGCCCATGCTGTATCGGCCGTTTCTGGTCGATGCAGGCACTGCCGCTATACGTGTGGTCGGCACCCGATTCAACGTCAATAGATACTCGGATGATGTCCGGGTGACTGTTGCGCAAGGCCAGGTGGAAGTCAAAGGGCGCGCCTTGGACCGTACCTCGCAGCTGCTGGCCGGGCAGCAGTTGCTCGTCCACAACGGCATCCCCGCTGACGTCGTCAAGAGCAGTGTCGAAGACGCGATTGCATGGCAGCAAAGCCGATGGGTGTTCGAAGGCACACCACTGGTTGAGGTCGTTGCCGCACTGCAACGTTACTACGCCCAGCCGGTCGAGCTGGTGGGGCCTGAAGTAGGGCGCCTGCCGGTTTCAGGTGTTTTCAACAGCGACCAAGCCGAAACCTTGCTGGCGCTGCTGCCTGAAATTCTTCCGGTAAAGGTCACCAGAGAAGGCGCAAACCTGCGCATTCACCCCAAAGGGGCAAAAAATAATTCGCCAACGAGGTAGGGTTGCGACCGCTGGGAGGCGGCTATCACTCTGTACCCCATCTCTTGGAGAATAAAAGTGAGTCAGCTCTTCCTGCGTGCACCTTGGCACGTATCGGTCTTGACCAGCACCCTGATGGTCAGCCAATGGTCGCACGCACAAGCGTCGCTGGTGGTTGAATTCAATGTTCCCGCATCAACACTGGAGCGCTCGTTGAATGCCGTGGCTCGCCAGGCGGGCGCCCAGGTGCTGTTTTCCAGTGAACTGACTGCGGGGAAGCAGGCGCCGGCGCTGCAAGGGCGTTACACACTGGAGCAGGCGCTGGAGCATGTGCTTGATCACAGCGGGCTGGTCGGCAAGGCGCGTGACGAGCATACCTTCATTGTTGTGCCGCCAAACGATGCCATGATGGGCAGCGGGCTGGCTTCAACCAGCAGTACGGTGGAGCTGGCCAACGTGGAGATCACGTCCTCTCGGCTTTCCAGCAACGTGGTAGCGCAGGCTCGCCAGGTAAATGTCATCGAGCGAGAGCAACTGAAGCAACTGCGCCAAGGCTCTGATGGTTTGGCGACGTTACTGGCCAAGAGCATCCCGGGGATGGCCGATTCAAGCCGAACCATCACCGATTATGGGCAAACCCTGCGTGGCCGTACGATGCTGGTCCTGGTCGATGGCGTGCCCCTCAACACCAACCGTGACTCCTCGCGTAACCTGGCCAACATCGACCCGGCATTGATCGAGCGCATCGAGGTGATTCGCGGCAGCAGTGCTATCTACGGCGCCGGTGCAACGGGCGGGATCATCTCTATCACCACGCGGCCAGCCGGCGGTGAAGCAATGGCCGAAACTACGTTGACCGGCGTGTCGCCCTTGAGCCAGATGGACAGCGATGGCCTGGGAGGGCAGTTACAGCACCATGTTGCCGGCTCACAAGGGGCCTTGGATTACGCGCTTGATTTCGGTGCACGCCATATCGGCGCCTCTTACGACGCCAAAGGGCATCGTATTGCGCCCGAGCCGAGCCAAGGCGACCTGTTCGATTCCAACACTTACAACATTGGCGGCAAGTTCGGCTGGCGCATTGATGAGCAACAGCGCGTTCAGCTTTCGCTCAGCCACTACAACGCCGAGCAGGACAGCGACTATACCGCCGACCCCTCGGTCAGCCGGTTGCCGCCGGGTTCAGTCCCTGCGCAACCGTTGTCCGGGTTGTCACTCGACGAGCAAAACCAGATCAAGAACACATTGGTGAATCTTCAGTATGCCCACACAGAGGTGCTCGGAGGCACACTCGACACCCAGCTTTACTATCGCGACTATTTCACCCGCTTCACACCATTCGATGCGCGAGGCGTGGCCACCCGCGGGCGCAATGTCGATCAAGTCATGCAAAACAGTGAAGTCTTTGGTAGCCGCATCACGCTGCGAACCCCGCTAGGCGGCTCGGATACCGAGGTGTTATGGGGTGGCGACTTCAACCAGGAGCGCAGCGACATGCCCATCGATATCTTTGACCCGCAGGAATTCGATGCGAGCGGTGGGGCGGTGTTCAACAAGATCGGCAAGTTGACGTACATGCCAGACCTGACGTCCCGCAGCGTAGGCGCATTTGCACAGTTGCAGCACCGCTTCACCGAGCAGTGGTCAATGGAGGGCGGCGTGCGTTATGAATATGCCACTGCCGAATACGGGGACTTCGTGCCGCTGTCCGAATCGACTGCAGCGAGCCCAGCCACGGTGGAAGGCGGCAAGGTGCATTATGATGCGCTGCTTTCCAATATCAGCCTGACTTACTCGCCGGTCAGCGGACAGGCGATATATGCCGCCTTCAGCCAAGGCTTCCAACTGCCCGACATTGGCGTGCAACTGCGTAATGCGCGGCGGGGCTTCGAGGTCGGATCTTCCAATCTGGAACCGGTCAAGACCAACAACTACGAACTCGGCTGGCGCGGCGACCTGGGCGAGCAGACCCTGGCATCGCTGGCCATTTTCTATACCACTTCCAAATTGGGGGATGTGCAAAGCTTCAACAATGGCCTGATCCTCACGCGCACCCAGGAACGGATCTACGGTGTTGAGGGCAGTGCCGACTGGCTGACCCGCGACGAGCATTGGGGGGCAGGGGGGAGCTTCACCTGGATGAAAGGGCGCGAGCAACCGGACGGAGGCGATTGGCAAGACATGACGGGCTACCGTATTCCACCGCTGAAGCTGACGGCTTATCTTCAATACAAACCTGACGAAGACTGGACCCACCGCGTGCAGGCGACTTACTTTGGCGCAGAGGACTACCGCCTCAATGGCGTAGAGAGTTTTGGCAGACGCAGGGTGGAGGGTTACACCACGGTGGACGTCATCAGCCAGTACCAACTGAGTGAAGGGGATCAGATCAGCGTAGGCGTACAGAACCTGTTCAATCGGTACTATTATCCGCTCTATAGCCAGCTGATGCGGAACAGCAACAACACCAGCCACTTGCCAGCGCCCGGTGCCGTAATCACAGCGAGTTATACCCACCGATGGTGATCTTGCAGGCCATGTTCAGCACGGTCTGAATATAACTAAACTAAATAGTCATTTAGCGTAGTTATATTCAGAAGCAACCAAACAGGCAGGTGGCGAGGTGAATAAAAGGGCGCATCAAGCAGCCGTCGCCTGCCTGGCTAGGTCAAGTGCCGGGGCCTGAGTGCCTTGCAACCTGTCACAGTAAAGGCCCACACCTTGTTCGACGGTCAATGTCGCCGCCTCGTAGCCTGCAGCGCGCAAGCGTTCCAGATCGGCACAGGTGTAACACTGGTACTTGCCACGCAAATGCTCAGGGAATTCGCTGTATTCCAGAATGCCTTCCAGCAAGGCGATCTCCAAGGACAATGGGGGTTGATGCTGATACCCGCGCAGCCGATTGATCACCGCCAGGGCGACGTCATTAAACGACTGGGCGCGCCCGCTACCGACATTGAAGATACCGCTCAACTGTGGGTGATCAAGGAAGAACATGTTGACCTTGACCACATCATCCACCGCAACGAAATCACGCAGATGGCCACCGCTGGGATAGTCCCCATAACTGCCGAACAGGCTGACTTTTCCATGGGACTGATACTGGTTGAAGCAATGCAGGGCGACTGACGCCATCGCACCTTTGTGCTGTTCATGTGGGCCATACACGTTGAAATAACGCAACCCGACGACCTGGCTGCGCGCTGTCATCAACTGCCGGCGTACCTGTTGATCGAACAGGAACTTGGAATAGCCATAGACGTTTAGCGGGCGCTCACACTCACGTTGTTCGCGAAAATCCTGCCCGGCGCCATAGACAGCTGCCGATGATGCATATAAAAGCGCGACCTGTTGCTGCTGAGCAGACGCCAGCAACTCACGGCTGAACCGGTAGTTGTTGTCCATCATGAAACGACCATCAGCCTCGACGGTGCTTGAACACGCGCCTTGGTGCAGCACAGCACGCACCTTGCCAAACTCACCGCGAGCAAAGCGATCGAGAAAATCGTCTTTGTCCAGGTAATCGGCAATTTCACTGTCGGCCAGGTTACGGAATTTGTCGCCATCGGTCAGGTCGTCGACGGCGATGATGTCGGTTTCGTTGCGCTGGTTGAGCGCTTGAACGAGATTGCTGCCGATGAATCCTGCAGCACCGGTTACGATGATGGTCATACCAGATTCCCCGTGAGGGTGCGGAGCCCGCATTTTAACCAAGGCGACTTGAACCAACCTTAACCTGGATCAACGGAAGGACCGGTTTCGATGAATCAGGGATTTGTGCAGCTCAACATCTGGGCACTCACGGCGCAGTGACGAAATACGAATGTTCGGATAATGCATATTATGTTAAATCGTGTATAGCTCATTGATGCGGTTCATCGTCTGTCTGCTTCCACTAACCTACGCAGCCGATTCCACCAACCCCTGTGACCGTCGAGATACAAAGACACTTCCACCCCACTAGCCCCTAAAGCCCTTGCGCTGCAGGGCCTCCAGAGGTTCGGCTTTGCTCAAGCATGGTTCGAATCCGATGAAATGCGGACACTTCTGCAGTAAAGCGCCTCTGCCAATCCCCTGATTTTACGTGGGTTGGGGACGAAATGAGTGTTTGAGGCACCTTAATCATTTCCTCCCGTATTTGGACACTCGTGCGTTTTCCAATGCTGATGGCTGCATCACTGCAGCTCAAGAAACTCTGGGGCTTCAGCGGTATTTGCACATTCGGCGGCCTTGGTCATATCAGTTCACTCTCTGAGATTGTTGTGGAAATAAACGAATGGGGACTGGGTGCCCCCCTTGATTGACCCAGGCGTGTGGCGCCTTAGAACAATAAAACGGCCTGCAACCAGATGCGCTCCCCCTGTGCCCTGTTTTCCACCAGCGCTTCATGTTGCCACTTCAGGACGACTCCAAATTCTGGCGTTTGGTATTTCACCACCGGGCCAAATGCAGCGACCTGCCCACGGTTGCCGTTCTCTCCAACCGACTCACCCTGGTGCTCGTCATCGCTGACCTGTTTGTACAGATAGCCGCTCAAGCCCACTTGCCAGTGCTCATTTACGCTGTAGCCCAAGTGGTAGTCGACGTTGACCTCCCGTCCCGATCGATAATCGGTCTCACGGTTGTTCTCATTGATCATGTACAGCATCTTTGCACTGATCTCGAGTTCATCGATTGGGTTGGCTGTGATCGAATACCAAGGCGAATACGACCACACATTCGTCCCGGCGTTGAACAGTCGGTCTTTGTCATACGAACCTGTTGGGGCGTAGACATCCACACCCAGCATCTGGTGAACGCGTGGCGAGCTCCATCCCATGAATAATGGGGTAAATGCCAGATTGGCAAGTCCCGCGCTTTTGCCGCTATAGCGCACGCGGCCCTGAGGCGTGTTCGTGTACCAACTCACTTGGCCGCTGATGTAAGGCTGCGCCGCTCGGCTGGCGAGTGTTGCACCGAATAGGGTGTAGTCGCTGTAAACGTAATCAAGGCAGACGGCAAGAGCCTCGTAGCTTATGCTGAAGTCCTCAATACCCGACTGTTCATGACCATTTGCGTCTTTCAGCTCTGTTGCCTTATACGCAGAACTGTAGAGAAATGTCGTCAGCCCTGGCGGTGGCATTCGGCCAGCCAGTACCGTGTCTAGGCCTAAAGGGTAAGCAGTACCGTTATATTCAGTCGCGTGTGCGGGGGCATTCAACAGCAGGGTGGCGGCTGCACAAAAAACAGGGAAACGGTTGCCGGTCAGCAACGCAGGGGCACGCAGCATAAAGATGATCTCGTATGGATTGTTGTTTTAATTACGAAGATTCATGTAGTGGATGCTTGATTTCAGGCAGCAGTGTTCCTCCTGGTGCCAGGTAACTTGCTCAGATTCGGGGGAAATACTTCAGTTGGCCGCGGCACTCTCGGCTTAATGAGAATGCCGCAGCCATCATGCTTGATCGCTACCAGGCAGTAGTACCGCCGTCCACGCGGATATCCGTACCGGTGATGAATGAGCTTTCATCCGAGGCCAGGAATAGCGCCGTGGCAGCGACTTCTTCCGGTTTTCCCATGCGCCCCAGCATGACCTTGCCTACCATGGTCTCGGCCCATACGGGATCTTGGAGCAGCGGAATGGTTTGCTTGGACTCGATCAGGCCGGGGGAAATGCTGTTGGCCCGCAGTCCATGGACTCGCCCCTCCAGCGCCAACTGGCGAGTCATGGACAGCACGGCGCCTTTCGCCGCCGAGTGGGCAATCCCGGGCAGCAGTTTGTATGTGGACCACGCTGACACAGACGCCGTATTGATGATCGACGCACCCGGCGACTTGATCAGTTCAGGCCATGCGGCCCGCACCATGTGAAAGACCAGGTTCACTTCCTGATCGATGGTGCGGTGCCAGTCGTCATCGGAGATCTGATCAATCCATCCAAAATAGGCCATTGCAGCATTGTTGAACAGCACGTCCACACGGCCATAGGTTGATACAGCAAGATCAACCAGCTTGGCACAACTGGCTGGGTCGGTCAGGTCGCAACGACTGAGGGAGACCATATCGCCGCCCTCTCCTCTGACCATCTCCACTGTCTCTTCGGAAGATTCCGGATACACATCGCAGCCAACAACCTTGGCGCCCTGCCGAGCAAACATAAGCGCAGCGGCTCGGCCCATTGAGCCACCGGTACCCGTAATAATGCAGACCTTGGCTTTCAAACGATCGCTCATGACGTGTTCCTTGTTGTTATTTGAATATTTTCAGGCGCAACATCTAAAAAAAGACTATGGAGTCGATATTTGAGTAAACTTTAGGGAATTGCCCACTTGGATGACTAGTCGAGCAAATCACTAAACACTGTTGCGTGTGAGCACCAATAATCATCAGGGCTGAGCAGGTATTGAGTGGACTTATACATTGGTCCGCTCCCTTGTGATATCACGCTGCCTGGACATGCAACCCCAGGATTTTCATAGCCTCAAGTAGATCGACGTGCATATCGTGCTGCCATAGCCAGTCGAATCGCTCGCTCAGCGCTTTGCCCAACATTTGCTGGTTATCTAGTACATCACGGTTACGAAACTCATAAAGCTCGCCCGCCTCCCACGACGTTCTTTGGGCGCGGCAGGCGCGTGGACGGCGTACGGCGTCATACGCTTCCAGCACAGCTTCAGGATTCTTGTTGACCACTTGTGGGTAGGCAAGTAGGCGCGCGAGTAGCCAGGCGTCTTCTAGGCCTTGACCAGCGCCCGCACCTTGATGCGGCAGCATTGCATGGGCCGCGTCGCCGATCACGGCCACGCGCCCATGCGTGTAACCTGGCAGCTCTGGGAGGTCGTGCAGTGCCCATAACGATGGGCTCGCAATAGCCTCCAACAGGATGCGTGCTGCGTCGCCCCAGCCCGCAAACGCCTGCAGCATTTCTGTTTGACTTGCAGTCCTAACCCAAGGCTCATCACTCGGCCAGGTTGGTTCGGAATGGGTACGATTGGAGGTGAATGCGACCACATTGATCAGCCTCCCCTGTTTGACAGGGAAGGTAAGGATATGACCATCCAGGCCGAGATACATCTGCGGCACATTCAGTAGGTGTTCATCGACCCCGCGCGCCCGGTAGGTGCGGCGTAACTGCTGGCTGTCAATAAGGCCGCGATAGGCGCAAGTACCACTGAACCGGGGTGAAACCAAGGGTTGCTGCAAGCCCTGCAGCACATGGTCACGAATCGATGACTTGATGCCGTCGGCGCCGATCAACAAATCACAGTGATGCTCACTACCATCAGAAAACGTTACGCGAACCCCCTCCTCATTCTGAATCACCTGTTGCGCACGCTTCCCAAACTGAGCAATACCCGATGGCAACTGCCTGGCCAGCGCATCCAGAAAATCAGCGCGATGGACCGAAGACTGGCCGACCCCCTCCGCAACGCTGTTACCCAAATAGTGGGCATTGCTGCCAAGGCGCCACTCAAACCAGATGTCTTGCCATGGAGCGGGTGTGCAATCAGCGATCTTTCGGTAATGCCCTGCAATACCTAAACCCGCGATTGCTCTAACCGCGTTAGCGCCAAACGAAACGCCAGCGCCCACTTCGCCAAATGCGGGGGCGGCTTCAAATAATTGAACGTTTAGGTGAGTATGTCGGCAAAGATTGAGAGCGAGGGCGATGCCGGCAATACCGCCACCGATAATCGAGACACGCAAGGCAGAAGATGAATCACGCATAGCTAAATACCCCTGGGAATGATTGTTATTGGAGCTCCCAGATGATTGCTGCTGTGATGTTATTTATAAATGCAGTGACCTATATAATGCCCATCACGCTTGTGAATGTACCTGGCAGCCCGATTACCCGGAATTGCCTTCAACCATCGACGGTTAGGAAAGGAACGGCATCATGGAACTACGCGACCTAGACCTGAACCTGCTGCTGGTTTTTAACCAATTGCTCATAGATCGCAAGGTTTCGACCGCCGCAGAAAATCTAGCACTGACCCAGCCCGCAATGAGCAACGCACTCAAGCGCCTGCGCACAGCGCTAAATGATGAACTGTTCGTACGGACCTCCAAAGGCATGGCGCCGACGCCCTATGCGTTGCATCTGGCCGGGCCGGTAACTAATGCCATACAAACGCTGCGCGATGCGCTTGTCCGACAAAATACATTCGATCCTTTGGCCTCCAACCGGCGCTTCACCATGGCCATGACGGACATCGGCGAAATCTATTTCATGCCTGCTTTGATGGATGCCTTGGCTGAGCTAGCCCCAGGGTGCACCATCAGCACACTGAGAAACACTTCTGACTCCGTCGCCGAGGGGCTGCAAAATGGTACTGTCGACCTGGCGGTTGGTTTGCTTCCTCATCTGCAAGCAGGTTTTTTTCAGCGCAGGCTGTTCCATCACCGCTACGTATGCCTCTGCCGTGCTGGTCACCCTGCCACGCTACAGCCACTGACACTTGAAGCGTTCTCCAGTTACGGTCACGTAAAGGTCGTAGCTGCCAACACAGGGCATGGTGAGGTGGACACCTTCTACGCGCGTGCTGGCGTTGCGCGCAATGTCCGCCTTGAAGTCCCGCATTTTGTGGCGGTGGGACACATACTTCAGCGAACGGACCTCCTCGCAACAGTTCCGGAACGCTTTGCGATCAGTTGTCAGGAACCGTTCGGCCTCTGTATGTTGCCACCCCCGGTTGAATTGCCAAATATCGAGATCAACCTGTTCTGGCATGAACGTTTCAACAAGGATCCGGCGAATCGATGGTTGCGCCAAACGATGTTTGACCTGTTTTCAGACCAGCAGAGGGTGGCGATTTCGTGATGGGGTTTGACTGCAGCTCGATGCGTGCCTAGGGGGGGAGCAGTTACCCTCCCCCAAGTTCCGATGGATGGATGCCAAACGTTATCTGATGCCAGCCCCTAATGCAGGGAACACATCACTGAACAACAGGCCAATCAACTGCTCTCCGTTTGGTGTTGACCAGTCTTTGCCGATTTCTGCCATCAACGTATTGGTGGCGGTGAGTACCACGCCAGCATCATGCATTCTCTGCCGGGCGAATTCCTCAGATAGCAAGCTGGGCGATCCTGACGCATCCATCACCGCTTGCACTGCGAAGCCTTCCTGAGCAGCATCAATCGCAGGGAAGATAAGGCAGACATCAGTAGTTACCCCCGCCATGATCAGGTTTTTGCGGCCAGTAGCCAGTACCGCTTTGTGGAAGTCTGGATATTCCCAGGCATTGACCACGCCTGGCCGTTTGACCCTCGCTGCGTACGCATCTGGAAGCACCTGAGCGATTTCCGGCAGTATCGGGCCCTGAGCTTGATCTTCCTGACTCGAAGTAATGACTACTGGCATATTGAGAATTCTTGCCATTTTTGCCAATGCAACGGACTGTTTGGCGGCAAGATCACTGTCGATGTTCTTGATCAATTGCATCGTACCGACCTGGTGGTCGATGAGCAGCAATGCGGCGTTGTCTGCGGTAAATCGTACGACAGCCATAGCTCAGATCCTCGTTGGGTGGAGTCACACAAAGGGTAGCGGAGGGCCGCTGAAAAGCACGGCCTGGGCACTACCATGCGGCGCCTTGAAGATTATTGTCTGGGGTTTGTCTTGTGCCGTGAAAACCGGGACCTGGAGGTCTTCACGGTCGAAAAGCTGTCCATCGATTTCCGCCCTACCGGCTATCGGCAAAACGAACATGCAATGCCCCTCAGTCACGGGCACACGTAACTCCGCACCTGCGTCGAGGTTGATGTCGAGCATCGTTACTTCGGTAGGAGGATCCATGGGAGAGCGCACGCCATCGTATTCCCCTAGCGGTACCCTGATAATCACCCCTGGCTTGTTCACCACTGGTACAGCCTGTGATTCGAGTATCAGCGGAAAAGGAGCAATACCTTGCTTCGACGGCGCAAGAGCTACGAAAATTTGTAAACCATGAACGGTTTTCCCGGATTGCGCCGGTACTTCCTCATGGGTCACACCGCGCCCGGCAGTAGTCCAATGCAGCCCGCCGGGGCTGATAATGTTTTGAGTACCGATTGAATCCCGGTTTGCCATTCCCGTTTCGGAATCGCCAAGCAGGTACGAGAGGGCCGAAATACCGGCGTGGTGGTGCGGAGCAAAAGTGGGGGCGGTCATCCAGTAATGATCAACCCCGATGAAGGGTGAGATCAGATGCTGATCTGTTCGCAGCCCGTAACCATGGAAGTGATCACCCACCTTGGCGCGATGAACTGGGACAATGACTTTAGACATGTGTGCAACCTCTGGATCGGGTCTCAGGCATGAGCATCTGCATAAGGTGCGAAAAAGCGCTGCAAAGCGCCAAGCAGCGCATCCGGTTGCTCCTCTGCAGGGTAATGACCACACGCTGGGATGACGACGGACTCGACATTGGCCGCCACTGTGCGCAGCTCTGCCTCAACACTGTCGCCGCATGCAAGTGCGCCGGAAAACGCAAGCACCGGCAGAGTCAAACGCGTTGCCATGCGCTCCCGGTTTTGCGGGATCGACTGATCAATGGCGCGGTAATAGTCAAAGCTTGCTCGCAGCGCTTCTGGATCACGCTTGAGCAACGCTATGTAATGGTCAACGGCGTAACGGGGCACGGCGTCAGGCGAACCGGCCTTGGTAGCGAACTGATGGCCGAAATAGATTTCTTCACGCCCTCTGACCAGCAGCTCGTTGACGCTGAGAGCCCGATTGAAATTGAAATGCCAAAGGAAGTCGCTTAGCCATCGTTGATCTGGCAGTAAAGGTGGTGAAGGTGAAACCCCTGGGATCAGCGCCTCACCCAACGCAATGCGCTCGATTCGCCCGGGTTGGTCGTGGGCCATGGCATAGCCTGTCCACATGCCGATATCGTGGCCTGCCATGGCGAAAGAGGCGTAACCCAACGCATCCATGAGTGCAAACATGTCTTGGGCAAGGGTTATGGAGTCATAGCCCACTGAAGGTTTTTCTGAAAGCCCTACACCGCGGGGATCGACAGCGATCACCGTGTAGTGGCGAGCCAAGGGCAGCATGAGATAGCGCCAGGCAAACCAGCTCTGCGGCCAACCACCCAGTAGCAGCAATGGCTTGCCTTCGCCGCCTATGACGGCGTGCAAGTCCACTCCGTTGGCAGGCACCTGATAACTTTCAAACACCTCGGTAAAACCCTCAGACAAACCGGGGGCATCGTGTACTGATCCAAGTCCCGACAGTTTTTTTAAGTGCTCCGTTTGCAACATCCGAATTCATCCAATTCATTTAATCGAATGACGTTAGAAGTGATGAGCGGGGATGACTAGGGGCGAAAACACCAAAGGCTGTTGCGACAATGCACCAGTCACTGCAGACGGTCAAAAGTCACTCATGACTCGCTGAACACTGTCGAGATCAATCGCCGCAACCACACACTACGTGGTGCCTCATGATAGCGGGCGTGCCAGTACTGCTTGAGGTCGTAGCGCGGAATCGCCAGTGGGGGCTCTACCGTTCGTACATTCGGGTGATGAATGTACATGTTGGCAACTGTGCGTGGTAGAACGACGATCAGGTCCGATTGCTCGATGATCGAGGGAACGCTCATGTAATGAGATGTCTGCAGCACGATGTTGCGATAAACGCCGCTCTTGCCCAAGTGGGCTTCGTACATTTCCTGGCGACGACTGCCATCTCGAACCTGCAAATGCTCCAACTTGCTGAAGGTGTCAAGCGTCAGCTGTTCGCCCACGAAGGGGTGGTCGAGTCGTACCAGGCAGACCAAATCGTGTGAAAACAGCCGTTGCTGGTAAATGTTTGGCGTAATCAAATCGGGGAAGTAACCCAACAACGCGTCGACCCGCCCTTCATGAAGACTTTCCACAAGTTCATCAGGTGCGAGGCTGATGGTGCGTATCCGGGCATTGGGTGCAAGCCGTCGCAGGCTCTGGAACAACGCCGGCAGGAACACTACCTCCCCTACCTCACTCAGGCAGAAAACGAATTCCTGTTCGCTGGTCGCGGGGTCGAAGCTGGGTCCGCTGAGGATGTCACGATCAATTATCTCGATGACTTCACGTGTGTGCTCAATGATGCCTTGTGCACGGGGGGTGGCCTCCATCGCATTGCCGGAGCGAATGAACAATGGGTCACCCAAGGAATGACGCAAACGCGCCAGCGCAGCGCTTGCCGCGGGCTGACTCATGCCAAGCCGCTTGGCGGCTGTTGTTACGTTGCCGGTTTCGTATACGGCAAGCAAAACGCGCAGCAGATTCAGATCGGTTCGCATGGGTATAACCAAAACGGATAGTTTACATAAATAGAATTAGCTTCCTTTATTTAAAACGGTTAGCGACGATCCCGTCTACTCAAAAAATAAAAATATGGATCGTACCCATGAATGCTACGCCCATCCGAATTGGCGAAATCATTGATCGTGCCAAGATTTCGCCCTACCAGATCGCAATCCTGTCCATGTGCTTCGTCATTGTTCTGATCGACGGTTTTGATACCGCGGCCATTGGTTATATCGCGCCTTCTCTGCGGGAAGAATGGGGGTTAGAGCCCCGCCAGTTGTCACCCGTCTTCGGCGCCGGACTGTTCGGGCTCATGGTCGGCAGCCTGATGTTGGGCCCAATAGCCGATGCCGTCGGGCGTAAGCGTGTTTTGCTGATTTCCATATTGGTGTTCGGGCTGGCCACGTTCGCCAGCGCATACACCCAAACCATCGAATCGTTGACAATTTTGCGCTTCGTCACCGGCGTCGGCTTGGGCGGAGCGATGCCCGCCTGCATAGCCTTGAGTGCCGAATATTCGCCAAAGCGACGCCGAATGATCCTCGTGACATTGAGTTGGAGTGGTTTCACCGCTGGACTCGCTTTGGGCGGCGTGCTGGCCGCCTACCTGATACCTGCATACAGCTGGCGTTCAGTGTTAATCCTGGGCGGTATTTTACCCTTGCTGCTATTACCGCTGCTGGCGTGGCTGATGCCAGAATCTGTGCAGTTCATGGCCTCATCAGCCAAGCATGCAGAACGCCTGCGTAAAGTGGTCGAGCGGATCACTCGCACTAGCTGGCGCGACATCACGATCAGCAGTGACCAGGATCATGACCAGGCAAGATCGCCGGTCAAATATCTCTTTATCGAGGGCCGTGCCATTCGCACGCTGCTGCTGTGGCTCTCGTTTTTCTGCTCACTGTTTGTCTTTTACCTGCTCAGCAGTTGGCTGCCAACGCTGCTCAAAGATGCAGGTTACGATATTGCTCATGCATCACGCATCGGTGCCATGGTGCCCCTGGGCGGAACAGCTGGCGCCCTCCTCATGGCCATGCTGATGGACCGTACAGGGCCTTACCCAGTGCTAGCAGTTGCGTATTCGGTGACAGCAGTCGTCGTTGCGATTACTGGCTACATGATGGGGGATGCCTATCAGTTGGCCGCGATGGTGTTTGTCATTGGCTTTGGTATCGCTGGTGCACAGAATGGCCTGAATCTCGTGGCAGCAACGTTGTATCCCACCACCGCTCGCGTCACTGGCGTCAGTTGGGCAATGGCGGTAGGCCGTTCCGGTTCGATTGTGGGTTCCATGATGGGCGCGTGGGTCATCGCCGCTGTCGATAATGCCCAGGCCTTCTTCCATTGCTTGGCTGCTCCAGTGGCGGCGGCTGCAATCACGCTCTGCACCCTCTACTGGTTAGATACGCGAAAACGCGATCCAGCGCCTTCAACGGTGACGGCACATTCCGAAGCTCAGTAAGCCATCAGGGCCATGACTGCTCCACTGATGGAACAGTCATTTCAACCCAGACGCCTTTATCCCTTTCCTTGCGTGACTGATCATTACTGCATCAGTCCGCGTAGCCGTCACAGGCTCCACGACTCCTCTCACTCCAGCGATCGGCCTCACCCTCTAACGGGGCGTCCGATTGCAGGAAAAGGTGACGCATGAAAGATCTGAACGACCTGTATTACTTCGTGTTGGTGGTCAAGCACGGCGGTTTTTCTGCAGCGTCTCGCGCAACCGGGATCGAAAAAACGCTTCTCAGCCGGCATGTGGCCCACCTGGAGTTACGAATGGGCGCACGGCTGCTGCACCGGACGACCCGTCAGGTCTCGCTGACCGAGGCAGGTCACCATTTTTATGCCCTCAGCCAACCTGTCGTTGAGGGGGCACACACTGCCTATGAAAGTGTCGAGCACCTGCGGCGTGAACCCGTCGGGCTTGTGAGGCTGAGCTGCCCGCAAGTAATGGCGCAGACCTACCTGGCCCCTCTGCTCCCAAGTTATATGGAAAGGTATCCAAAGGTCCGCTTGGAGATGAGCGCGGTGGATCGGGAGGTCGACTTGTTCGAAGAGCGCTTCGATCTGGCGCTACGATCGCGTGCAAAAATTGAGGAAACCGCAGGCCTTGTTGCCAAAAGTCTGGGAACCTCGCGGAAGATTTTGGTCGCAAGCCCTCGCTACCTTGATCGTGTGGGACGGCCTGCAACTGCACACGCCCTGTCTGGCTTGGAGACGCTCTCTCGCCCGGGTGACATACACGATGGCGTGGGACGATGGCTATTGCAAGATGACGAGGGTGAAGACGTGCTGATCAGTCATCAACCGCGGTTGATCACTGACGACCTACGCATGCAACTGGAAGCTGCGGTCAATGGCATCGGAGTAGCTTTGCTACCTGAACCCATTGCTGTGGCATCTGTCAACTCAAAGGATCTGGAGGTCATCCCGTCCTGGACCGGTGCAACACACATCATCCATTTGCTCTATCCCAAGCCCAAAGGCATGCTGCCCTCTGTCCGTAGCCTGATCGACTTCCTGAGCCTGCATCTGCCCCACATCTTCACGGCCGAGGACTCTCCTTCGAGCCTGCACAGCGACGAGGTCAAGTCCTCGTAAGTTGGAGGGCAGTGTCAATCTGCCCTGGAAAAACCTGTCATTGCCAGACCGATTGCTGGCTGCGCAGGACGCCGCCCACCATTTCTCTGAACCATCGGCTCTGTGGGTCGCGGTGAAACCGATCATGCCAATACAGATCGATCTCGAATGATGGCACCTGCAGGGGCAGAGGCCATATTACGAGCGGATAGAATTGCGCCAAGGTTTTACCCAGTGCGTTAGGTAGTGTCCATATCATGTCAGAGTCCAGCAGCAGGTGAGGACCTGACAGATACTGGGGAATTCTCATTTTGATGCAGTCCCTCCCTCCGGCATCGATCATGGCGCGCTCAAGCGCCAGATGACCACTGCCTCCAGACTCGACCAGCAAATGCTCACTTCTAGCAAAAGCCTCCGGCGTTAAGCCCCCCTGCGCCAGTGGATGATCCTTGCGCATGGCGCAAACATAATGCTGCGAGAAGACGGCCGTTCGATGAATATCGGTTTGAAGCGTTGGCATGAACCCCAGCGCCAGATCAATCCTTCCGGTGGATAGGCCGTTCAGGGTTTCGTCCATCCCCGCCGCCACAGTGTGGATGCGCGCCTTAGGCGCTACACGCGCGAGTTCGCTGACAATGGCAGGCAAGCAGACCACCTCACCTACATCACGCATGCGTACCGTGAACGCTTTTTCGCAGCTTTGCGGATCAAACATGGGCATCTGGCAGGCAGCTTCTCTTACCATGGCCAGTGAGGTCAGTAATCTGGGTGCTATGTGAATGCAGAACGGCGTC
Source organism: Pseudomonas putida S13.1.2 (assembly GCF_000498395.2). NCBI lineage: Bacteria > Pseudomonadati > Pseudomonadota > Gammaproteobacteria > Pseudomonadales > Pseudomonadaceae > Pseudomonas > Pseudomonas putida. The sequence continues at coordinate 1,727,000 of NZ_CP010979.1, read as the reverse complement.
GGCTCCATACGCCGACCTACCAGCGTAAAGAGCCTATCGCCATACTCGCTGCGCAGGCGTTTGAGCGAACCGCTCACCGCCGCCTGGGTGACTCCTAGATTCTGGGCCGCTATGGAAGCCGAATGGTCCCGCCATAACGCTTCGAAGGTATAGAGGAGGTTCAAGTCTTTCATCACAACGCCTTCTGGTGCGCCAAAACCAAAACACCGCGCGAGCCGGCAAAGCATTCGTGGACTTTAGCCGACAAGCGCGGTGCAACCACTCGGTTAATTACGCAGTCGCCTGCAATAACACCGCGTCGACAGAGGCTTTACTGAACAGTGATGAAATATCGATGTGGATTCGATAGTCGTGGATCAAACGTGATGCATCAAACTGTACAACGACGCAACACGGCACGGACAGGATGACACCGTCGAGCTTGGTATAGTGCGTATCAAAACGTAAAACAGTGGTATCTCCTTCACTCCAAACACCTTGGGGATCGTGTTTGAGGCCGGCAATACCACTGAAAAACAGCTCGATTGCCTCCCTGACAGCCTGCTTCCCGCGGAGCTCGGGGGCATTCCCGAAACGAAATACAACATCATCCGTCAGATAGCTCAAAAAACCATCGACAGACATCCGGTCTACATCTTCAAACATACCAGTCAGTTCATGCTTCATCGCAAGGCAATCCTCATTTTTTGTTGTTGTTTTTGAGCGTGCATCAGGTTGCCGCTACTCAAGCGGCCTTTTTGACCTTGTTACGAATGGTATCCAAGGTACTCTTCACAGCGCCCAGATAAGACTTCTGCATCCCTTCTGCAAATGCAGTTTCCTGCTCGCTGCCAGGCTTCGCGCCCAACAAGGAAAAATCGAAGGTGAACCGCAGGTACAGTTCGCCATTTTCTTCTTCGATGACGTTCTTGATGATGCCGCGCGCGTTGCCAGACAGGCGCACGAACTCGACTTGCTGCTCCTCAGTGAGGATGACCAGCTCTTGCAGGCGTTCGCCGTGCAACAGCACCTCACGGATGAAGCGATCGCCCTTGTCTTCGACGATGTTGCATTCGGTGATTGCTGATACAAAAGGAACGGCGTTACGCGCTTTACTGACCAGGCCTTCCCACACCTGGCTACGGTTTAGGCGCACGCCGTCCGCATCCGGTTCAGCGTTTACTTGGATACGACGACCTACATTGATCATGAAAGACTCCATTTACTTCTGAATTAGAGCTGCTGCCATTGGTAAATTAGCAAGGCAACCGTGGGCGACCGTTTCAGGTCGATGACATTCAAAATACAAAGACCGCGAGCAGCTCCATCAAGTGGTGAGGTAACCGCCGTCGACGGCCAGCGATGTGCCGGTTACGAAACTCGCGTCGTCCGACAGCAACCATAGTGCCGCCTTGGCAATTTCCTCTGGTTGGCCTAGACGGCCAATCGGGTGGCGCTCCCGCAATGCCGAAAACTGCTTGGCGAAGTTTGGGTCTTGTGAGGCCCGTACGATCATCGGCGTTTCGATGACACCCGGCATGATCGCGTTAACGCGGATGCCTTGCGTGCCATAGTCAACCGCAGCCGCCTTGGTTAAACCAATCACGCCGTGCTTGGCTGCTATATAATCAGCAGCGGCCGCAATTGCTACCGCGCCTAATGCAGACGCGGTGTTCACGATTGAGCCACCCCCACTGTTCAGCATGGCGCGAACCTGATACTTCATGCAGTAGAAAACACCCGTCAGGTCAATGCGAACAATGCGTTCCCACGCGGCAGACGAGATCTCATGTAGCGGCAAGTTACTTTGCTCGACGCCGGCATTGTTAAACGCACCATGGAGCTTGCCGAACCGAACAACGACCTCCTCAACCGCAGCGGCAACAGCCTCTTCATTCGTGATATCACATACGATTGAGTAAGCTTTGCCGCCCGTCGAAGTAATAGCGCTGTAGACCTCTTCAAGACCCGAAACATCGCGATCTACCAATACAACCCTTGCGCCGGCTTCGGCAAAAGCCAGTGCAGAGGCACGGCCAATACCGCCTGACGCCCCAGTTAGCATGATGTTTCGGTCTTTTAGATCAGCCATGATGGAACACATCCTCGTTGTTTTTTTTCACTCTATTTTGAGTGACCAAGACGGACAATCCCGTAAAAACACCAAAGACTGTTGCAATTATCCACCAATCAACGTCGCGTCAGATCCAAGGCAACATCGACAATCATGTCTTCTTGGCCTCCAACCATTTTCCGGCGGCCCAACTCGACCAAGATGTCCACAGTACTCAGGCCATACCGTTTGGCCGCTGCTTCTGCATGGCGAAGGAAGCTTGAGTAAACCCCCGCATAGCCAAGCGCCAAGGTCTCGCGGTCAACTCGCACCGGTCGATCTTGAAGGGGTCGGACGATGTCATCGGCAGCGTCCATCAGTGTGTAGAGATCGGTGCCGTGATTCCATCCCAATCGCTCGGCGGCGGCGATGAAAACCTCCAAAGGCGCGTTGCCGGCCCCAGCGCCCATTCCCGACAAACTTGCATCAACGCGATCACATCCCTCCTCCACCGCGACAATGGAGTTGGCCACGCCGAGGCTCAGATTGTGGTGGGCATGGATCCCGGTTTGCGTGTGCGGATCAAGCACATCTTTCAGCGCTTTGAAGCGATCGCGCACATCAGTCATGTTCAGTGCGCCGCCCGAGTCGACCACATAAATGCAGTTTGCTCCGTAGCTCTCCATCATCTTGCCTTGCTGCGCCAACCCTTGCGGTGTCTGCATGTGGCTCATCATCAAGAAACCGACAACATCCATGCCCAGCTTTCTAGCGTATTCGATGTGTTGACGAGAAACATCGGCTTCTGTGCAATGGGTCGCGATACGCGCCCCGCGGGCACCCGCTGAATAGGCGTCCTTGAGATCGTGAATGGTCCCAATCCCGGGCAACAGCAGCGTGGTGATCATCGCGTGGCGGGTCACACTCGCCACTGTTTCGATTAGCTCCAGGTCGCTGTGGGCAGCAAACCCGTAGTTAAAACTAGAACCCTGCAAACCGTCGCCATGGGCTACTTCGATGGAATCTACCCGAGCATCATCCAGGGCTTGGGCGATTTTCCGTGCGTGCTCAAGGCTGTACTGATGGCGAATGGCGTGGCTACCGTCGCGCAGAGTCACGTCCGAGATGTAGATCTTTTTCTGCGTTGTCATGGTTCAGCCCTCTGCGTTCACGCGAGTACTTGCAATGCGCTCGGCGCATGCCATGGCAGCCGAGGTCATGATGTCGAGGTTGCCTGCGTAAGCTGGCAGGTAGTGGGCGGCGCCCTCTACCTCAAGGAATACCGAGGTTTTCAGGCCGCTGAGCTTGCCCAGGCCCGGAACATTGACCGGGGCATCTTCGGGAATGACCTCGAACTGAACTTTTTGCTTGAGCCGATAGCCCGGCACATAGCTCTGTACGCTGGCAACCATATCGTCGATCGAACGTTCAATCTCATCCTGACTTCCAGGCTCGGACAACACGAACACGGTGTCGCGCATGATCAGGGGTGGTTCGGCGGGGTTGAGCACAATGATGGCTTTACCGCGCTGTGCACCACCGAGTTTTTCAATCGCCTGCGACGTGGTTTCGGTGAACTCGTCAATGTTGGCTCGGGTGCCTGGACCGGCAGATTTGCTGCTGATCGAGGCAATGATCTCTGCGTAGTGCACCTTGGCCACACGCGACACCGCTGCCACCATCGGGATAGTGGCTTGCCCACCGCAAGTCACCATATTGATGTTCGGCGCATCCAGCTCGGCGTCCAGGTTGATCGCGGGGATGGTATAGGGGCCGATTGCCGCAGGCGTCAGGTCGATCACCTTCACACCATGTTGCTGCAAGACTTCGTTATGGTGTGCATGCGCACCTGCGCTGGTGGCATCAAAGACGATACGAATATCTTTGAAGTTAGGCAGTGCCAGCAAGCCGTCGATACCGCCAGCCGTGGTGGCTACCCCCAGCCGATCAGCACGGGCCAGGCCGTCGGAGGCCGGGTCGATGCCGACCATGGCGGCCATTTTCAAGTGTTTGCCATTGCGCAGAATCTTGATCATCAGGTCGGTGCCGATATTGCCGGAACCAATGATTGCGACGCTGATTGGATTACTCATTGTTGTTTTTTCCTCTAGTGACACAGTCTTGGGTCAGGCATTACCGCGCCGGCGCTCGGCCAGGGTCTTGCCACCTGCGGCCCACTGCGTATCTGGGATTTCCTGCAACAACACGCGTACGCTGTCGACTGGCACTTCGAGGCTGTGCGCGATGGCCTGAGTGACGCTGACCAACAATGCGTGCTTTTTCTCTTCACTACGCCCTTCGGCGAGGTGGATCATGGCGATAGGCATGGCCGACTCCGAATCAACGTTGGCTGGAAGAGGTGAAACGCATGGAGACGCTGCCCAAGTGCTGGAAGCGGACGGTGATGTTGTCCCCAGCTGCAACAGCGATGGCCTCGGTAATGCCTCCGGTCATGATGAAGCTGCCGGCCGGCAGCTCACGCCCCTTGGCGCCCAGCATGTTGGCCAGCATCGCTACACTCTGCGCAGGGTGGCCCAGTACGGCGGCGCCAGCGCCAGTCGCGACGACTTCGCCGTTCTTCTCCAGGACGACACCCAGGCATTTCAGGTCGATGCCTTGTACACCGCTCATCTGGCCGCCTGTGACGAATCGCGCCGAGGAAGTGTTATCAGCAATGACGCTCTTGAGATCGAAGCGGAAGTTCTCGTAGCGCGAGTCGATGACCTCGACTGCAGGCAGAATGAAATCGGTGGCAGCCAGTACATCGCCAACGTGCACGCCCGGGCCTTTCAGCGGATGCTTGAGCACAAAGGCGATCTCGGCTTCCACTTTGGGGTGGATCAGACTATCGACATCGATGGCCGCGCCATCAAGGCATGAACCGTAGTCGGTGAGGAAGCCGTGAATAGGGTCAGTTACGCCCATTTGTTTCATTTTCGCAAAGGAAGTCAGGCCCATCTTCAGGCCCGGAATGCGCACACCGCGCGCCTCCTTGCGCTGCCGGATCGCATCCTGGATCGCGTAGGCATCTTCCCAGTCCATTTCTGGGTGAGCGTCGGTGATCTTCGCTACCGCCTCGCGCTTGAGCTCAGCGTTTTCCAAGTGTTCGGCGAGTTGGGCAATGGTGCTTGGAGAGAGATTCATAAGAGTTCCTTCAAACGAAACGGACAGAGGCGGAGCCGATGCCGCCGAGCGATACACGCAATTGATCGCCAGGTTGAACCGGGACCATGGCGGCGAGTGAGCCGGAGAGAATCACCTCGCCCTTGTTGAGGCCGATACCCAACTGCCCCAATTTGTTGGCTAGCCAAGCAACAGCGTTTGCCGGGTGCCCCAGCGCTGCAGCGCCAGCGCCGGTTGCGACGACTTCACCATTCTTTTCCAAGGTCATGCCGACACAGGCCAGATCGACTTCGCGCGGTGCGGCACCCTGCCCTCCCAGCACGAACGCACCTGCGGAAGCGTTATCCGCAACGGTGTCCTGGATACGAATCTTCCAGTCGCGAATGCGCGAATCGACGATTTCAAAACAGGGCATCACATAGGCGGTGGCCCGCAGTACATCGGCTACGGTGACGCCTGGACCGCGCAGGTCCTCTTTAAGTACGAAGGCAATTTCACCTTCAGCCTTGGGCGCGATCAAACCGTCCAGAGAGATCGCAGCGCCATCGACATAGAGCATGTCCGAGAGCAGGTGGCCGAAGTCCGGTTGATCGACACCGAGCATGTCCATGACCACTTGGCTGGTGACGCCGATCTTCTTGCCAATGACCTTCTGGCCGCCTTCGAGACGATGCTGGATCATTGCCAGTTGGACCTGGTAAGCCTGCTCAAGCGTCATGTCGGGATTGCGCTCGGTCAACGGCGCGACTGCCTGGCGGTCAGCCAAGGCCTGATGCAGCTGCAGGCCGAGCTTTTCGATTTCTTGCTTGTTCATGATGGCTCCTTACAGCCGCACGCAGACATTGCGCAGTTCGGTGTAGAACTCAAGCGAGTGAACGCCCCCCTCACGCCCGATACCGGACTGCTTGGCGCCGCCGAAGGCGGTACGCAAGTCGCGCAGGAACCACGAGTTGATCCAGCAAATGCCCACATCGAGCGCACTGCCCAAGCGGTGAGCTACCTGCAAGTCGCGCGTCCACACACTGGCAGCCAGGCCATAGGGGGTGTCGTTTGCCATGCGGACCACTTCTTCTTCGGTATCGAATGGGGCGATATGACACACTGGGCCGAAGATTTCCTCGCGGACCACGGCAGAGGTTTCTGCAAGACCAGTCCAAATGGTCGGCTCAAACCAAGCGCCTTCGGCCAGATGCGGCGGCACCTGCGCAATACCGCCGCCGTGGACCACTGTTGCACCATCGGCAACGGCCTGGCGGCAGTAGGAGAGAATCTTCTCGCGGTGGCCCAGCGAAATGACTGGCCCCATGTTGGTGTCGGCCTGGTTGGGGTCGCCAACTTTGATGCTCTCTGCATGCGCCTTGAATGCAGCGACAAAGCGCTCGAACAACGGGCGCTGCACGTAGATACGCTCGGTACCCAGACAGACCTGGCCACTGTTCTCGAACACGGCACGGCCTAAACCTTTGACGGCTTTTTCAAGATCTGCGTCGGCGAATACGATGCCGGCGTTCTTGCCGCCCAGTTCCAGCGATACCGGGCGGATACCATTGGCGGCCGCTTTCATGATGATCTCACCGGTGCCGGTCTCGCCGGTAAACGTCACGCCGTTAACCTCGGGATGGGCTGTCAGGAAGGCACCGGCAGAATCGCCACCAAAACCATGCACAACGTTGTACACGCCCGGTGGCACACCTGCCTCGTTCATCACTTCGGCAAGCAACGTGGCTGTTGCGGGTGTTTCTTCGGAAGGTTTCACCACCACGGTATTGCCGCAGGCCAGGGCCGGGCCGACCTTCCAGGTCATGAGCAACAGCGGCAGGTTCCATGGGCAGACCACGGCGATCACGCCTCGTGGAGCGCGCACGGCGTAGTTGACTGCCTTGCCGCCATCCGGTGTGTCCATCACGAAGCTTTCAGTGGGCACATTTTTGATCAGGTCAGCGAACACTTTGAAGTTGGCCGCCCCGCGTGGGATGTCCAGGTGGCCAGCAAGCGCACGTGGTTTGCCGGTATCGGCAACTTCAGCCGCGACGAACTCGTCATGACGACGCTCAATACCTTCTGCAACTTTGTGTAGCAGCGCAGTCCTCTGCGCCACCGTCATGCTGCCCCAAGGGCCTTTCAAGGCATTGCGCGCAGCGCGTACGGCAGCATCGACTTGCTCCTGGTTTGCCTCGTGCACCAATCCGACAAGGCTATTGTCTGCAGGGTTACGATTTTCAAATGTGCGGGTGCTGGACACCCACTCACCATTGATGAAATGGCGGAATTCTTTCGCAGGCATACGGTATTCCTTCTTGTTTTAGAGAGAGGGGATTCGGTATTCGGGGTCAGCGGCGGTGAGGTAGTCCCACATGCGCTCGTAGATCCGGCCGCTAGTGACAGCCCGCTGGGCACATGCCTGTGCATCGAGCACCGGTCCCTCAGCGGCAAGGCCGGCACTGTGCAACTGCAACTCGATGCGCGCGGCGTCTTCCAAGTACCAGGTCAACGTCAACGCTTCGACTAGCGATACGCCAGCAACGATGGCGCCGTTACCACGCATTACCAATGCGTTCCCGTTCCCGAACTGGTCAGCCAGCGCGCTGGCTTGTGCTTCGTTGCGCAGCAACTGAGGGTCATCCCACAAGGGAATCGGTGCGCTGAAATAGCTGCCCATCCCGTGCCGGGCTTGCGGCGTCAGCCGGGCGCAGGATAGCGCCATGACTTGGGCGGGCATGCTCCGTATCACTGCGCGGACATCGGGGCGGCGGCTGTAAATCTGCTGGTGGATACGAACTTCACCCAACACACCTTCGGGTAACTCCCCGTTAATTGGCACCACGACCCCGGATTCGCCTGCTCTGATAAGCCCCATGGGGCGTGCCGCGCATACCAGGAAATGCTCATCGTCCAGGCGAAGGCTGCAGTGCCCATAAGCATGGACCAGGCCAGCACGCGCCAGCGCTCGCGCTGCCATGCGCACCTGTCGCTGCGCATCGCCGCTGGGTATTGGAAATTGATTCACGATTTGAACTCTGGAATGTCAGGTTTTGCGCCCCATGCGCAGAAGGATTCGTTCGTCGCCGAGAACTGCCGTGGCTGGTGGCTAGCATCTTTCTCCGCAGGGATGAGGCTGACGCCGGTCGAGTATTCGTAGGTCATGCCGTCCGGCCCTTCGAAATACAGGAACATCGCACCTGAGGTCGGATGGCGCCCTGGGCCGAAGAGGATGCGAATCCCCCGCTCGACCAAGAAGTAATAGGCACGCATCAAGTCGTCCACCGACTCGACCTGATGGTTGATGTGCTGTACCCCAGCGTGGGACGACGGAAAAAGCGCAATCTTGTGGTGAACTTCATCGATGCGTAGCAGCGGTGCCTCGCCGATGCGATCGCTTACCCGGGCGTTTGCGAGCTGTGTCCAGAACAACTCGTCGCGCCGAGGATTCATGGTGCGCAAACCAATATGACTGAAGCCAGTGATGCCGGCATCTCGGCTCGGGAAATAGTTGCGACCACTGGCATGAGGCCGCAGCACCAGCTCGATGTTGTTGCCGCTAGGGTCTTTGAAACGAATGAAGTCGTCGACATAACGCACTTCTGCGTCCTCACGCGAGCCGTGCTGGACTTTGAATTCGTTACGCTCAAGCAGGATGGCTGCGTCTTCCAGATCCTGCGCGGTCCTCACCTCGAAAGCTGTGGTGGTCTCGTGGGGATCGCCCTCGTAATAGCAGAGCGTGTGATCGCGATTGTCGGAACGGAAGTAGATGGCGCCATGTGCTTCACGCACGACCTGCAGGCCAAGAATCTGAGTGGCGTAGCGCCTTGCATCATCCAGGTTGGCCGTGCCCAGCCTGACGTAACGAATATCGTGCAAGTTGATCATGAGGGTTGTCCTCTTATTGATGTTGTCTGACCAAGATCTTCAGGCGCGAGGATCAATAAATGAAGCAAATGTTCATTATTCCCACTATCCGTTTTTATTATGACCTTCCCATAATTGGCTTTCACTAAGGCAAAAAAAAGCCCCGAATCCTGGGACCCGGGGCGCAATGCGCGAGATTAACTTTAATTGATCGCTTCTTGCCCTGGCAGAACGCCTTCGGCTTTATGGCCATCATCTGCCATTACAGGGTTTTGCGGCATAGCGATGACGAAGATCGCAGAGATAACGTAGAACCCTGCACACACCATCAATCCAGCGGCAAGGCTGTAGAAACTAGCAATGCCACTGAGGAGTACCGGCGCGAATGCCGCCAGTCCCCTGCCCGCATTGAAACAGAATCCCGCACCCAGTGTTCGCACGCGTATCGGATACATTTCGCTGAAGTAAGAGCCAAACAACCCAGCGAACACCATGAAAAAGGCATAGGCCGCACCAATCCAGATGAGCCATTGCGCCTCCGGCGTGTAGACGTACACAACAGCCATCAGCGATGTGAGCAACAGCGATATGACAATGGTCAGCCGCTTGCCGATGCGATCCGCAATGAACCCGAAGATGTTCAGCCCGACAAAATTACCCAAATGAAGGACCGCCATGAAGCTGGTCATTGCTGCCAAGCCCAGCCCCCTGTCTTGCATGAGGTAAGTGGGCAGCCATGTACTTACGCCCCACGACCCCAATAAAGCGAAGCTCGCTGCACATGAGCCAAGCAGCGTATAACGAAGCAGTGCCGGTGCAAAAATTTCGCGCACTGAAATACGGGAAGTGGCTTCGGCAACCGAATGCCGTTGTGCTTGCCAGGCGGGCGATTCGGGTATAAGGAAGTACACATACAGAATAGGCAAGAGCACCGAGACTCCTGACAACAAAAACATAGAACGCCATTCGGGTAACATGTACTTCGCAGCCAATGCAGCGACGATTGCCCCTATCGGAAATGCGCTGATCACGAATGAAATCGCGCGTGCCCGTTGCTTAGGCGGCCAGGTCTCGACGATATAAGCTGAGAGAATGGTCCAGACTCCACCGAGTCCTAACCCGGATACGAATCTCAGTGCCATGAGTAGGTAGAGTTCGTGAGCCTGTGCAAAGAAGCACGTCAGCACGCCAAAAATTGCCAACGATGCGAGCAACGCATTCCGGCGCCCAAAATTGTCGGAGTACCAGCCGGTAGCAACCCCGCTGACGCCAATGCCCAACAGCGTCGCGCTGGCCATAGCGCCTGCCTCATTGAGGCTGAAACCTAAATCCTGACGAATGACCGGGAGCGCTACGGTCAGCAGAATGATTTCCATTGCATCGAACAGATAGGCAATGAACCCGCCGATCAATACATGCCACTTGGATATACCAGTCATGACTTCACCTGATTGTAATTTAGTGCAGTGATATTCATTGGATGACTGTCGCTTTGCTTTGCGCGATCCTTGCAACAAACGACACTCAGAATCGGTAAACGGCTTGCAACCAGATACGGTCACCCGAGGCCCGATTCTCCACATGCGTTTCATGTTGCCATTTCATGACGAAACCGAACTCCGGCGTCTGGTACTTCAGAGCGGGACCGATTGCGGCCACTTGGCCCCGATTGCCATCCAGGTAGGTATGTCCGTCTTTTTCGTCATCGCTGACCTGTTTGTAGAGGTAGCCGTTTAGCCCAAACTGCCATTCGCGGGTTACGTTGTAGCCAATATTGTAATCGGCATTGAACTCATGACCAGAGCGATAATCAGTATCTTTGTTCTCGCCGTTGATCATGTAAATCAGCTTTGCGCTGACTTCGAGATTTTCCAGCGGATACGCCGTAAAGGAATACCAGGGCCCATAAGCCCAGGTGTTCCTGCCAGGGTTGAACAAGCGGTCTTTGTCATAGGACCCCACCGGCACAAATACGTCCAGCCCGAACAATTGATGGTAACGCGGGGAGCTCCAGCCCAGCACGAATGGCACGACGGTCAGGTCGCCTATGCCTTCCTGATGGTCACTGCGCCTCATGCGACCTGCCGGGGTATCGACATTGAAACTGATATCGCCTTTGACCAGTGGCAAGGCGACGCGACTGGCAAGTTTGGCGCCGAGGAATGAAACGTCCTGATAAACATAATCGACGCGAATCGAAAGCGCCTGGATGTTTAGATCGAAGTCATGAATACCTGCTTTTCTATCGCCATCGCCGTCGAGTGTTCGACCTGCACGATAGTCCGATAGATAGAAGAACTCGGTAAATCCGGGAGGCGGCATTTTACCGGCACCCACCGTGTTAACACCGAGAGGGTATGAAGTACCACCACCTTCAGTGGCGTAAGTCATTGAGGTGAAAATTAGCGTGACGCATAGGCACGCTGCACGGCTGGCCGTGACGTTTGGTCTGCTCATCTCATAGTCCACTTTTATTGTTGTATTGCGGAGGAGATCTTCAAGTTACAGGCCGAATTTTCCTCAGCCGTGGCCAAACGATCGGGTGCTCTGTCGCACGCCGATCATTCAGCAAGTTGCAATTTTCAGTAAAACAAGGACTCAGGCAGCTCGTTGTGGAGGCTTCAGCGGATAGTAGTTACCAACTCGCCCAGCCCTTCGATACACACTTTCAACACATCGCCGCGCTCGAGGAAGGTATGGCTTTCCATGCCCACCCCGGCGGGCGTCCCGGTGAGCAGTACGTCACCTGGGAACAGGTCGATGGTCTGGCTGAGGTAAGAGATCTGCTCAGCGACGCCATACATATGATTGCGGGTGTTGGAGTCCTGCACCCAGGCGCCGTTGCGTGCCAGTTTGATATCCAGGTTCTCAGGGTCTTTCACGAACTGTGCCGGTGTCAGGTATGGCCCCAATGGGCATGACCCGGTGAAGCATTTGTGCCCGATCCAGTCGAAACGAAACGGCGAGCTGGCATCGACCTGCTCGCGGCGAAGGCGATCGCGCGCCGAAAGGTCATTGGCGCAGGTGTACCCGGCTACATACTCAAGGGCCTCTTCAACGGAAACTCGCGACGCACGTTTGCCGATGACAACTGCCAGTTCAGCCTCCCAATCCAGCATCCGCACGCCTGCCGGGAACTCGACCGAGTGCTTGTGTGCCACCAGACAACCACGGCCGGGCTTGATGAAGTGCCAAGGCGCGATGCCTTCGCTACGTGGGTCCAGCGATAACTTCATGTTGAACGCACGCGCCATGGCTTCCACATGGTCGCGGTAGTTAGCGCCTGCAGCATAAATGGTGCCCGGCCGAGCCAGAAACGGCGCGAACTCCACCGCCTCAAGGTCCAGGCGGTAGCCCTCATGGAGCGCTGGAGCGCCGAAGACGCTGTCTGCCAGTGCTTGCAGCTGAGTATTGGTTGCAGCCCAGTCGTCGAGCAGCGCGTCCAGCGAAACCGACGGCACCTTTACACCGGCACTGGTAGCCAGGCGCGCCAGATCATAAGCGTACTCGCCCACCAACAGGCCAGTTGCTTGGGCTTGGAGATCGTTGTAATAAGCAAAAAGCTGGTACTTCATGGGACCACCATCACAAAAGCGAATAGCGTTGATCGGAGAAACTGACGTGGACGGTCAAACCACCTTCCATCAGCAGCCATTTGCGGATTTCCACGTCATACAGTCCATTGGCAATGAACGGGTCTGCTTGGACGATGCGCAGGGCTTCGGCTTCATCAGCCGCGCGCAGGATGCTCATGCCGCCCAGTTCACCTGGCGACGCGTGCGCCGAAACGAAAGGGCCAGATGCGAACAGCTCGCCACGTTTCTCGGCGACAATCGCCCACATCAAGTGCGCTTCCAGCAACTCCGCCAGCCTACTCAGATCGCGGGGCTTACGAAGCACCACGAACAATGGCTTTTTCAGCATGCCAGCCAGAAGTTCCTGAGCCGATGAGTTACTCATCGCGTGCCGCCTCGAAGTTCTTGATGAACGCTTCAGGCGGAGGATTGGTCGCCCATACCGCAATCACATCCTGAGGATCGCCGTCGAAAGCTTCCCATTCACTGTCGTCTTCCGGGATGACGTCGATGTCCCAGAAGTACTCGACCATGCTGCTCCAAGGGTCGCGAATGTAGTGGAAGTAATTGGAGCCGGCCACATGACGTCCCAAGCCGAAAGCACTCTCGTAGCCAAGACTCATCAGGTGCTTGGCCCCGAGCTGGATTTCGTCGAGATCGGTCACTTCGAAACTTAGGTGGTGCAGGCCACTATGGCTGCTCTTGGCCAGACCCAGGACGTGATGGTCGCCACCACAGCCACAGCGCAGGAATGCGATTTTGTCCCCTGCACGGTCAGAGACTTTCATCCCCAGGACGCGGGTGTAAAACTCAATGGAACGGTTAACGTCGGCGGTGAACTTGATCAGATGACCGAGGCGCAGCGGAGTTACCCGACGCAGTTTTGAGGTCGGAGTACAGCCGCGCTCACCGATACGTCGATAGCGGCCCGGGGTATTCAGCTCCGGGGTTTCCAGCGGTTTTGCAGGCATCGAATCGGCTTCGTTGACATGTACCCAGTCACCGGATGGATCACGGAACCAGATCCCGTCCTGACCAATGTCAAAAGGCGCCGGGTGAATTACTACCCCATGAAAACTCAAGTTCTCGCGAATTGCCTGCAGGCCCTCAGCGTCGGTGCCAAATGAGATGTAGCTTAAATGCTTCTGGATGCCGGGCATCAGCCGAACCTGGTCCTGGGCGCGCCCTTTGCAGCGCATCACGACGTGTTGCCCAGAGATACGCGCTTCGAGGCCGACTGCCTCGTAGAACGAACGACCCACTTCCAGGTCCGGAATGGTCATACCTACGTGTTGAAGAGAGCGAATCATCGGTGAGGCTCCTCTTAGCGAATGGGAGAGAACGGTGCGGCGCTGAGCAGCTCGACCTTTTGCGCTTCTACCATGTGTGCGTTCTTGCCAAGGAAAGCGCGCCATTTAGGGTCGTTGGACAATGCCGCGCGCCGCTGGGCGCGGTCCTCAAAGCTGGCGTAGCCCCACAGCTGGATGACCCGATTAATGTCTCCGGTCTCGGGCTTGAAGTACCCGATCAGGTTGCCCAAAGCTTCGCCTTGAATCGGCAGACCTTCCTCTTGATACGCGCGCAGGAACTCGTGCATCGCGCCAGGCTTGAGTTGGTAGGTACGTTGTTCAATCAACATGATGTTTTCTCTTTTTTGGAATTGGCCATGGAATCGGCCTCGATCAGCTTGATCACTGCCGAAATATCTTCTTCACCGATGCCCTCCTCGATCGCACGCACAAAATAAGGCTTCGCGGCGTTGAACAAGGGCGCAGCACAATCGAGCCCTTCAGAAAGCTCGCTGGCCATATCGATATACTTTTCGAGGGTTACGAACGGCCCGGGTGCAGGCAAGAAATGACGCTCGGCCATCATGGGAGCGCGCGCGTTGAACATCGTCGAGCCGCCCGCGCTTTGGCGTATCACATCAACAACTTGCTGGGGATCGAAACCTGCCTTCACGCCAAGGTTCAGCGCCTCTGCAGCAGCCAGGGTATGGATAGCTACCAGATAATTGGCGATCAGTTTCATCGCCACTGCACTACCGAATTCACCAATGTGGAACTGAATGTCGGCGATGGCATTCAGCACAGGCTTACAGTGCGCAACCAAGTCCGGATCACCCCCCAAGAACAATGAGGCCTTGCGATGCAACACCATGGAAGGGGTACCACTGACTTCGGCCTCGAGCACACGCGCGCCGCGTTGCTCGATACGCTGGGCGATACGTTGCTTGAACGTTTTGCAGTAAGTGCCAATTTCAATCAGGGTGTGCTGCGGCCCGATGCAATCAAGCAGACCTTCAGGGCCTTCCATTATGCCGACATGGGCGACCTCACTTGGCAAGCAGGTAAGGATGATATCTGCCTGCTGGGCCACGGCCGCCGGACTGTCGAGGGCAACGCCCCCTTGGCAGATGAAAGCCTCCCGGTCTCGGCGCCGGTATCCGACGACACGAAACCCTGCAGCAAGCAGGTTGGTTGCGATAGGAAGGCCAAGCTGGCCGATTCCCACCATACCGATGGTTACTTCAGGCATTTGAAGCCTCTCTTCTATTGTTTTTGTTTTGTCCGGAGCGTGTCGCTCGGCTAAGCGCTAACCTAGGCGCAGCCGTGTCTCGGAGCAAACAGCCCTGCTTATGAATAAATAGAATTGAGACTAATAGGAGTATCTATGGCGGTGGTGTCGGCGAGTGGTTGGTCAAGCATCCGTCAATCCAGGCGGTGGGGTTTACTGGCTCGCTCAAGGGCGGAAAATGCGCTTAGCTGCATGGCTGCAGAGCGCGCTCAACCAATCCCGGTGTTTGCCGAAATGTCCAGCATCAAACCGGTTATCCTGCTGCCTGAAGCATTGCAGGCGCGGAGCGAGCATGTGGCGAGTGAGTTGGCGGCCTCGGTGACGATGGGGTGCGGGCAGTTCTGCACCAATCCCGGTTTGATCATCGGTATGCGCTCTGCTGCATTCACTGACTTCATCGAAGTATTTAAGGATCAGATGGCCGAACAACCGGCGCAGACCATGCTCAACCAAGGCACACTGGACAGCTATAGCCATGGCCTTGAGCAACTATACAACCACCTGGGCGTGACCCACTTGGCGGGGGCCGTGCAAGGTGAGCGTCAAGCGCAGCCGCAGTTGTTCAAAGCGGATGTCAGCCTATTGTTGGGCGGCGATCCATTGCTGCAGGAAGAAGTGTTCGGGGCGGCCACGGTCATCATCGAGGTCGAGGACCAAGCGCAACTGGGTGCGGCGGTGCAGGCCTTACGCGGGCAACTCACCGCCACGTTGTTTGCCCAAGCCGAGGCGCTGGCCGGCTATGGTTGGCTGAGCGAATTGCTACAGGAAAAGGTCGGTCGGGTGCTGCTCAATGGTTACCCAACCGGTGTCGAGGATCGGGGCACTCGCGCTTAGCGGGCGCCCCGTTCTTCGTCATTAAGGCCGCTCCAGCTGATCTCGCAGATACTCGATAAAGCGCTGGGTTTTGGCAGGAAGCAGTCGGGTTTCTGTCAATGCGTACACGGGTACCGGCGTCGCCTGCCATTGCGGCAGCACCCGTTGCAAAGCACCTGCATCGACATCTGGCGCAGCGATACCGGCAGGCAGGAGTGCGATGCCAAGGTCTAGCGAGGCAAGTCGACGCAACATCCCCACACTGTTCAGCTCAAAGCGGCCACCCACCTGAACCTGTTCGACAGCACCCTCGCTGGTCAGGGTCCACTTGTCCGCGCTTGCTCCTGACATCCGCAGGCATTCGTGATGCACAAGCTCCGCTGGATCACGGGGCTCGCCGGAAACCCGTAGATAGTGAGGTGAGGCGTACAGGCCGCGTTGCAGGGTGGCCAGTTTCCGCGCAATCAAGTTGGAATTGGCCGGCTCGCCCATCCGAATGACGACATCCACGGGGTCACTGACCAAATCGACCTGCCGTGGTGTGAGATCGAAGTCAAAGGTGATGCCTGGATACAGTCTTGCGAAATCCGCAATCAACGGCGCCAAGTAGATGTTGGCGAAGTCCACTGGCAACGAGGCGCGCAACAGGCCGCTGGGCCTGGCGAGCAACTCACCCAGCTGCTCATGCGCCAGCCTCGCTTCGTCGACAATGCGCTTGCACCGATCAAAGTAAAGCTGGCCGGCCTCTGTCAGCTCAATCTTGCGCGTGGTGCGATGAAGCAGGCGCAACCCTATCTGCTTCTCCAGGCTGGTGATACGCCTTGAAAGCGTCGAGCTTGGCATGTTCATGGACTCCGCTGCACCCCGAAAGCTGCGCATCTTCACGACCTCGACGAACAGGGCCATGTCGTTCAGGTATTCCAAGCATTGCTCCAAAAATGGATTAGTCATTTCAGTTTTGCCGGATTTATCCCGACAACGGATTGAATGATGATAACCCCATCACCGCAAAGGAGCACTGTAATGAACTCTCTTTTTTCCGAAGTCCAAGTAGGCCGTTACACGCTGTCCAACCGCATGGTCATGGCCCCCATGACGCGTTCACGTGCAAACGATGCTGGCGTTCCTTCCGATATCGTCACCACCTACTATGAGCAACGCGCCAGTGCTGGTCTGATCATCTCCGAAGGTGTTTTCCCGGTGGCGCTTGGCAAGGGTTATGTACGGACCCCGGGTATTGAAACCGATGAGCAGGTAGCAGCGTGGAAAAAGGTCGCTGAATCCGTTCACGCCCGTGGCGGCCGTATCTTCATGCAACTGATGCACTGCGGCCGTGTTTCTCACCCGTCATTGATCGACGGTGCCCAGCCACAGGCACCATCAGCCATCAAAGCCGCGGGCCAAACCTATACCGCTACCGGCCTGCAGGACTTCGTCATCCCGCATGCACTGAGCATCGTTGAAATCGCTGGCGTCGTTGAAGGTTACCGCCAGGCTGCTCGTCGGGCTATCGAGGCTGGCTTCGACGGCGTGGAGTTGCATGCAGCATCGGGTTATTTGCCGGAACAGTTCCTGTCCAGCGGCAGCAACCAGCGCGACGACGAATACGGTGGCTCAGTTGAAAACCGCGTCCGCTTCGTTCTCGAAGTGCTTGCCGCGATAGTCGAGGAAGTGGGCGGCGATCGCGTGGGTATCAAGATTTCTCCAGAAATGAACTTCAACGATATCGTCGACGCCAATCCGCAAGAGACCTACACCTACCTGGTAAAGCACCTGCGGCCGTTCAACCTCGCCTACCTGCACGTCGCCCTGTTTGGTGCCGAGTTCGACTACCACAGTGCACTGCGTCCGCTCTTCAATGGCAGCTACCTGATCGGCAGTGGCCTGAACAAAGAAAGCGCCGAGGCGCTTATTTCCGGCGGCAAAGCGGATGCAGCCGTATTTGGTGGTGCGTTCCTCGCCAACCCGGACTTGCCAGAGCGTCTGCGCGTCGGTGCCGAGCTCAACGCCCCGGATAAAAACACCTTCTATGCGCCTGGCGCAGAGGGCTACATCGATTACCCATCCCTGGCCCAAGGGGCCTGAGGAGCGCCACCATGCTATCCACCGCACGCCTGCAGCGTATGAATCATGGAAGCCAGTTCCGAGCGTTCAGCCTTCGTGGCGATCAGTTTGCGAAACCAATTGATCCGTTTCTGGGCGTGGATCATGCCTGGATCAGCGGACCGACCTTCCCACCGCATCCGCATGCGGGTTTCTCCGCAGTGTCATACCTGTTTCTGGATTCAGAAACGGGAATCGATAACCGGGACTCACTGGGCAATCGCAATTTGATTCATCCCGGTGGCCTGCACTGGACGGCGGCGGGTAGCGGCGTGGTACATGAAGAAGTACCAGCGGAGCCCGGCAAGACCGTGCACATGCTGCAAATCTTCATCAATCTACCCGAGGACAAACAGGCGCAGGCTCCTCATGCCTTCAGCCTGGAAGCACGCGATGTACCCGTTGTACGCCTGCCGGGAGTGAAGATTCGTGTGCCCCTAGGGGCCTTCGGCGAGATCGCCTCCCCCCTCTCGTTGCCCACCGATGTCCGATTGCTGGACATCCTGCTGGAAGCGGGCGGTGAGGTAGAAATTCCAATCCCGGTCGGGCATGTAGCGTTCGTCGTGCCGATTGATGGGGAGGTGAGCGTGGATGGCCAGCCGTTCAGTCTGCTTGATCCAAAGGCCCCCGCGAATCTGCCCCAAGGGCCAAAGCGGGTTGTCATGGTGCAGGCAAAAAACGGCGCCGCAAAGGCAGTGGTTTTTTCAGGGACACCGCTGAATCAGCCCGTTCACTGGCAAGGCCCAATGGCGCTGGCGTCACCAGCGGCACTGGGCGAAGCCGTGCAGCGCTACCAACGCGGGCTTTTCGGCAGCCTGCAAACCCGATAAGCCAACAACCATTCCCAACTAAGCGAGAAGATCATCATGACTTACGAAAATTTCAATGCTGACAACGCTGCCCTGCTGCTGATCGATCATCAGGTTGGCACCATGGGGTGGGCCAAATCCATGCCCTTCGATGAGCTCAAACGCAATGCGCTGATGCTCGCCAAGGCGGCGCGTATTCTTAAACTGCCGGTCGTGCTCACCTCCAGTATGGAAGAACATGCGCAAGGCCCGCTGCTGAGTGAACTGGAAGAAATCCTTCCGACCGAGTTCGCAGGGCGCATTAAGCGCCTGGGGATCGTCAACGCGATGGACGATGAACATTTTGCCGCAGCAGTCAAAGCCACAGGTCGCAAGAAGCTCATCATTGCCGGCGTAACCAATGATGTCTGCACCGTTTACCCGGCACTTTCGCTGGTCCGTGACGGCTTTGAAGTGCAGGTTGTCGCCGACGCAGGCGCGTCGCCAACCGCGATGGCGGATGACATTGCGCTGCGCCGGATGGACAAGGCTGGGGTAACGCTGACCTCTACCAACCAGTTGATTGCAGAACTCGCCGGTAGCTGGGCAACACCTGAAGGCGGTGAGTTGGTGCAGGTGCTCATGGAGTCGTTCGGCAGCTGAGTTAGCGCCCACTGACGAGACCCCGCAAGGCGTTCATCGCCTTGACGGGGCTTTCCTATCCCATGAAGCGGACCTCAAGTTCATGACAACCTACCAGGAAGATCTCATCATCGTTGGCGGTTCTCTGGCGGGCCTTACTGTCGCTTTGGCTTGCGCGGCAAGGAACCTGCCAGTCTGTGTGCTCGAGCGTTTAGGGGGCCACAGGGTCGGTGGTGACAGCCTAACCGTTGATCTCTCATTGCTCGCCAAGGTAGTTGGCCATGACCCCAGACAGGATCCCAGCCTACCGGTGGTCCCTGCCTACCGCGACTTGACGACGTGGCCGGCCCTGTACGGGTGGCTGCGAGACAGAGTGCTTGCCTCGCCCTCAATTACCCTGGAAGAAGGTGTCAGCGTGGCGGGTGTTCATACTGATGGTGAAATGGCTGTCATCACGCTTGCTGATGGTATCGAGCGAAGGGCTTCGGCAGTAATTGGCGCGGATGGGTACCGCAGCGTGGTACGCCAACGCATCGCCCCACAAGCCCCACTCGCCCGATACGCCGGGTATCTGGTTTGGCGTGGTTTGGTCGACGAAAATCGCCTTAAACAACCTGTTGCCTGGCCTTCTAATGGAGGGCTGTGGATCGACTTCGTGGGTGGTTATCGACTGGTTGCAGCCACGCTCCCCGGGCGCGACGGCTCAATCGAGCCTGGCCACCGGCAAATCACTTTCGCCTGGTTTGATGCCCATCAGCAAACTTTGCTGCAGGAGACCGGTTGCCTGACCGTTGACGGTTTCATTGAGGGCACTCTCGGCAGAGGGACGATCAGCCAAGCGCTCAAGAACAACTTGCTCGATCGCGTGCCGCGTGTTTGGCCAGAGCTCTGGCAAGAGGCTGTAATGCTCGGGATCGCCTCAGCAGATTCGTTGAGCGGCGCGCCGATTGCCGAATACCTGCCACACCGATTGGCTAACGGCCCATTGGCCATAGTGGGCGATGCCGCCCATGTGTTATCGCCAATGACCGGCCGGGGCTTTCTTACGGCGGTGGAGGATGCTGAGCTATTGGCCCAGTTGCTCGCCGATAAGGCGCCCGATGAATCGATCAGTGCTGTGTTCGCGAGATATGAAGTAACTCGTATGCCCTTCATCCGAGGCTTAGTCACCCATTCGATGCGGCTCAGTGCCGAATACCGGCACATAGCGTCACGTGCTTAACTGCCAATTGCCAGCCGCATATTGATTGCATGGCGGAGAGTATCCATGGCGTTATCTCATATTTTGCCAATCCGCTATGCCCTGTTTGTTTCCAGCCTCGGGGCCGTTGCAGGCACTACCTTCTCAGTGATGGCGATTCTCACCATCGGTGACATTGGTGGTGGTCTGTCGGTGAGCAGCGATGACGCTGCATGGTTGAACACGCTATACAACGTAGGCGCGATCTGCGGATTGCCTATCATCATGACGATGGCAGCGTCTTTGGGCAGAGGTCGAGCGATGCTGCTAGCAGGGTTGTTCTACACCCTCAGTTCGATCGCAGTTGCCGTTTCCCCCTTCTACGAATGGGCGTTAGTTGCACGCTTTATCCACGGCTTCTTCGGAGGAATGCTCCCCGTACTCATGATGCAACTGGTCATGACCAGCCTGTTTCCCGGGCGTGGCCAGCTAGAAGGCATGACCCTGTTCGCAGTGGCCACGTCCATCGGTACGGGCATAGCAGCATCCATCGGGGGCTATCTGCTAACCGAATTCGGCTGGCGAGGACTGTTCTGGATACAAGCATTAGTTGGTGGCGTGTATACCTTGCTGGCGTTGAAGGTTCTACCTGATGAGCGCGGCGAACTCGAATACCTGAGCAGTAAAGACTGGCCAAGCTATGCCTTTCTGGCTGCAGGATTGAGCGGGCTGATGGTCGTGATGGCAGAGGGCGAGCGCCGATTCTGGCTAGAAACCTGGTGGATTCCCGCGCTCCTACTCAGCAGCCTGGTTGGCCTTGTTTATGGTGCTCATTCATTGTGGATCGCACCACGCCCGCTGCTGGTTCTGAAGATTTTCAGAAAACCAACCTTCGCCTGGGCGATCATTCTGTCGTTCATCTTCCGCTTCGGTACGCTGCTTACCGTGTGGATAGCCCCACAGTACCTGGCTCGCATGCAAAGTTTCAAAGCACTGCAGACAGGTGAACTGTTGCTGGCGATGGTGCCGAGTACATTACTGGGTTTCGTGCTTGCCTATTGGCTAGTCAGGCGCGTGGATGCCCGCATAGCGCTGTCACTAGGCTTGCTGATCTTCGCACTCGCCGCTGCGCTATGCAGCGATCTGGCGCCCGATTGGGCTCTGGATGAGTTTCGCACGCCCATTGTGCTGGTCGGCTTTGGCCAGGCATTCGTTCAGGTGGCCTTGCTTCGATATGCTGTTTTTGGGGTTGGCAAGGAAGAAGGACCGACGTGCGGCATCATCTTTAACCTGGCCAGACTCTATGCACTTTTAGGCGGACTTGGAGGTCTCTGGCATCTGGTCACGGAGCGCGAGAAGTACCACTACACACGCATTGTTGAAGCGCTCGGCAACACTGATCCTCTGACGACTCAGCGCATTGCCGAGAGCCAGTCGCTCTATACACGATTTGTCACCGATTCTGCGGCTACCCACAGCACTGCGCTGGGCAAGCTGTCCGACAGTGCGATGAACCAGGCTTATACGTTGGCTTATGGCGACGCCTTTTTAGTAACCACGCTGGTGATGTTCGTAGGAGCCATCCTGGTGTGGGCCTTGCCTACCCTGCCCTCTGCGGCACCGCCTGCGCCTCCCGTCCAACCAGCTAAACCCGAGACCGCCACATGAATGCAACTCCCGAAAATGAACAGAAGCCGGCGACGCGCTGGGCGAGTGGCCGCAGAATACTGATTGCAGCGGTGCTCGCTAATGCCTGCTTGGTCGCCGTAGCGTTCGCGTATGCGCAATGGCACCAGAGGGTCGACTTCGAGAGTACCGATAACGCCTACATCAAAGGGAATCTGACGTACGTGTCACCGAAGGTCAGTGGTTATGTAACTGCCGTCGAAACGGAAAACAACCGCAAGGTCGCGCCGGGAGATGTGCTGGTCCGCATCGATCCGTCAGACTACCAAGTAGCGGTCCAGACTGCGGTGGCCTCCGTTGCACAACAAAATGCATCACTCGTGCAACTGGACCAACAGCAACAGTTACAGCAAGCTCAGATCAAAGTTTCGGAAGCAGGCGTAACATCGGCGCAAGCATCCTTGAGCGAAACGTCAGCCGACTTCAAGCGTGCACAAGCATTGGTGGAGCAAGGGGCGATCAGCCAGCAAGAGTTCGACCAGTCAAAAGCTGCCTGGACACGAGCCCGTGCAGCCCTCGCGCAAAATCAGTCGCAAGTCGACTATGCCCAACAACAAATGGAAGTGCTGCGCGCTGAGCGCACTGTCATCGACGCCCAATTGAAGTCTGCGCAAGCTACGCTGCAGCGCGCAAACAATGATCTGGCGTGGACACAGATCAGAGCGCCCCGTGAAGGACTGGTTGCTGCGCGTAATGTTCGCTTGGGCGAATATGTGACAGCAGGCACCAGACTCATGGCGATTGCACCGACGCGTGACTTGTGGATCGAGGCTAATCTGCGCGAAACCCAGCTGGCGCGCATGCGCCAGGGTGACCGCGTACAGGTCCAAGTGGACGCCGTGCCAGATCAGACGTACTGCGGGTATGTGGAAAGCATTTCAGGGGCGAGTGGATCTGAGTTCGCAGTCATACCCCCAGACAATGCTTCAGGAAACTTCACCAAGATTGTGCGTCGCTTCCCGGTCCGCATCCTGTTGGATGCAGATCAACCAGGTTTGCAACGCTTGGGGGTGGGCATGTCAGTTGAACCGCGTGTTGCTCTGGGTTCAAGTGTCGATGGAGAAGCGCGACCCGGCCTGCTCTCGCGGGTCTTTCTCGGGTCTTTCACATGCGACAAGCAGGCTGCAGATGATTGATCAACATGCACTTTCCAGCCTGGGAAGGCGGAAAGTGCATGGATGCTGATGCGCAACCGCATTTAGCGGGGAGACAGGTGGATTCCGGCGATCATGCAGCGAACAGAACCACCCGCCATTTCAATCGTGGCCACGTCAAGCGGTACAAGTCGGGCTGAACGTTCGATGCGTTTCAGCCCGCAGCGGCATCACTACCGGCCTTCGTCCCGCTAAAAGCCGCACCTAAACGGCCAGTCTGTTGCAGCACACACACTCGTGCGGCTCGGCGATGGAAAGCATGGCAGCCCAGCCCCACAAGGCACAGGTTACCCCGCTGCGATTGAAAGTGGCACCACCCTATTAGCCACCTGTTTTTGGCTGAGGTAGCGGGTGCAGCTTACCCTCAGGAACGAGGCAAAATTCACCACTTCTCCGCGGTAGTCCATGACTTCCTCGTACAGCTTGGCGATGAGCTGATTGGTGCTGACACTGTCCGCTGCAGCAATCTCGGTCAGGATGTCCCAGAACTGGTTTTCCAGACGCAGGGTGGTGACCACGCCCCGGATGCGCAAGGAGCGCGAGCGCGATTCATAAAGGATCGGGTCTGCCTTCACATACAGCTCACACATGGTGCCTCCGCTGGCTTTACCTGGCTAAGTCACGTCGAGGGCATACGCCCACGCCTGAAGGTACCGCCCCAAAGCAGCACAGGGGTAATACACCGCTATTACACATGTCCATTGTGCTTTTGGGGCGCACGTAATAGCCACTTATTACCCATCAATTTTTCATACTGCCATCCTGAGTGCATAACAACACCACAGGAAAGCCTGATCATGCCGAAATTCCTTCACACCATGATCCGTGTAGGTGACCTGGATGCCTCCATGCGTTTCTACGGACAAGCATTCGACCTGCAGGAATCCCACCGCCTTGAGTTCGACGACTTCTCGCTCGTCTACCTACGCGACCGGGAAAGCGGTGCCGAAATCGAACTGACCTGGAACAAGGGCCAAGACGGCTACACCCACGGCAGTGGGTATGGCCATGTCGCCTTCGCAGTAGAAGACCTCGATCACCATCACGCTCGCTTGAGCGAACTGGGGCTCTCTCCTGCCCCCATCAAAGAATTCAAGCGTGGTGAAGCGCTGCTCGCTCGCTTCTTCTTCATCCAGGACCCGGATGGCTACAAGATCGAGGTGTTGCAGCGCGCCGGCCACTATCAGTAACGCAGCCACAAGCATCAGACGCCTGGGCGTCGTCTATCAATATTGCGCGGCAAACGCCAATCCCCAACAAAGCAGCACCCGTGATGTCAGGCTCCTAATAAAAACAACAAGGAGAACAGCATGCAGGATATACAAGCCAGCCGCCGTAGCTTTCTGAAAGGCAGCGGCGGAATTCTCTTGGGCACGTTGCTTTTCACCTCCGGCCCCATCGCCCTGCTCGCCCCCAGTACCACCTGGGCGCTTGAGATGAAAATGCTGAACAACGATCAAGCCGCACGACTGATGGTTATAGTGCGCCGGATCTACCCTCACGATCAGATGGAAGACGCTGTGTACGCCTTTGCGATCAAAGCCTTGGACGACCGCGCCGTGACTGACCCTTCCATTCTTCCCCTGCTTGAACAAGGTTTGAACGAGCTGGACAAGTCAGCTGATGGCGCCTGGCTGAATCTGGATGAGCCGCGCCAATTGGCCGTGCTCGAGTCCATCCAGACCACCCCGTTTTTCACTTTGGTCAGGTCAGTCTCGGTCAATGCCCTGTACAGCAACGAACTCGCCTACCAGCACTTCGGCTACGAAGGTGCCTCTTTCCCCAAAGGCGGTTACCTGATGCGCGGCTTCAACGACTTGAAGTGGCTACCTGCTGCCCCTACCGAAGCCAGCCCTCCCGCCTTTTCCTGAGGATGCGTACATGACCACATTCAATTTCGACGATGACTCGGTAGTGGTGATCATCGGCTCTGGTGCGGGTGGTGGAACACTGGCTAATGAACTGTGCCAGAAGGGTATTCCAGTCGTTCTGCTGGAGGCTGGCCAGCGCCAGTCCTCTGCCACTTTCATCAATGACGAATGGCCCTCGTTCGAGCAATTGTCCTGGGGCGATACCCGTACCACCTCGGGCTCTTGGCAGATCGCCAGGGACTTCCCGAACCTCCCCGCCTGGATCTGCAAAACGGTGGGTGGAACTACCACTCACTGGGCAGGTGCCAGCCTTCGATTCCAGGAGCATGAATTCCGAGCGCGGCAGACCTATGGCGACATCAAGGATGCGAACCTGCTCGACTGGCCATTGACGCTCGCGGAACTGGAGCCCTTCTATGCAAGGGCCGAAGACAAGATGGGCGTGACGCGCACCAACGACATTCCTGGGCTACCGGGAAACAACAATTTTCAGGTGATGTACAACGGTGCTCGCAAGCTTGGCTACAAAAAATGCAGTACCGGCCACATGGCGATCAACAGCCGTGCCCGCGCAGGACGCGCTCAGTGCATGCAACTTGGCTTCTGCTTCCAGGGCTGCAAGATGGGGGCAAAGTGGTCAACGCTGTACACCGAGATTCCGGCAGCGGAGGCCACAGGCAAGCTCGAGCTCCGTACGCAGGCGCACGCAGTAAAGATCGAGCACGATGCAAAAGGGCGAGCCACCGGTGTGGTCTACGCAGATGCGCAAGGGCGTCTGCAACGCCAAAAAGCGCGACTTGTTGCGGTCGCAGGCAATGCCATTGAAACCCCTCGCCTACTGCTTAATTCGACCAGCACATTGTTCCCTCATGGCATTGGCAACGGCTCCGGGATGGTCGGTAAACACTACATGCGCCATACCACCGGATCTGTGTTCGCAGAGTTCAAGGACCCGGTGCATTTCTACCGCGGCACCATCATGGCCGGCCTGATCGGTGACGAGGTGCACTTCAATCCCGACAGGGGCTTTGTCGGAGGCTACGAAATGGAAACCATCTCGCTTGGCCCTTCCTTCATGGCTGCGTTCTTCAACCCCGGCGCCTGGGGACGCGACTTCACCCGCGTCATGGACAACTACACGCATCTGGCTGGCATGTGGCTGGTCGGTGAGGACATGCCCCGGGAAACCAATCGCATTACCCTGAGCGATAACGTCAAAGACCGCTTTGGCATTCCTGTGGCCAACGTGCACTACGACGACCACCCCAACGATATTGCAATGCGCGAGCACGCCTATCAGCAAGGTAGCGCGGTCTATGAGGCCGTCGGTGCACTGAAGACCCACCGCGTACCACCCTACCCCTCGACTCATAACATGGGCACTTGTCGTATGAGCCACAAGGAAGCCGATGGTGTTTGCAACAAATACGGGCAAAGCCATGAAGTGCCAAATCTGTTCATTTCAGATGGCAGTCAGTTCACCACCAGCGCAGCCGAGAACCCTACCCTGACGATCGTCAGCCTGGCGATTCGTCAGGCGGAGTACATTGCCGATGCGCTGAGGACGCATGCGGCATGACTACCATCGCCGACAACCGCCTGGAGATTTGCGCACTCACGGCGTTTACCGACAACTACATCTGGCTTCTGCTCGATCACTCAAACCAGGCCTGTGCGGTTGTAGATCCAGGTGATGCCGGGCCGGTTCAAGCCTGGTTGGCTAAGCATCCCGGCTGGGCGCTCACCGATGTGCTGATCACTCACCATCACAGCGACCATGTGGGCGGTGTCGAGAAACTGAAGTCTGCATTCGATCTCCGCGTGCATGGCCCTGCAAACGAGCCGATCCCTGTCAGGGATCGGCCACTGAAGGACGGTGATTCAATCCAGATACTGGGGCGAACCATCAAGGTGATCGGGGTGCCTGGCCATACTTGCGGGCACCTGGCCTACCACTTGGTTGATGAGGATGTGCTGTTTAGCGGGGACACGCTGTTCAGCGCCGGCTGTGGGCGCCTGTTCGAGGGTACGCCGCTGCAGATGCTGACGTCGCTCGAACGCCTCGCCGTGCTCCCAGAGCAGACGCGGGTGTACTGCGCACACGAGTACACCCTCTCCAACCTGCGTTTTGCTTTGGCTGTCGACCCAGGCAATCAGCAAATCGCCGAGCGCTTGGCTGAGGTCAGCGAAATCCGCAACCGCGGGCAGTGCACCTTACCTACCCGCATTAGCGTTGAACGCGCAATTAACCCGTTCCTGCGTGTGCGAGAAGCGAAGATCGTTGAGGTTGTCCAACGCCAAGCGGGCCTGTCCATCACAACCGCCGAAGAATGCTTTGCAGCCATGCGCCAGTGGAAAGACATTTTTTGAACAACAAGAAGAAGATCATCCATGAGAAAAACACTGCTGATTGCCGCTACAGCCTTCATGATTGCTTCTGCCCAGGCAGGCCAAGAGCCTGAGGCCGTATTCGCGAAAACCTGTGCCATGTGCCACAACGGTCAACTCCCCAACGCGCCTAAGAAAGGTGATGTCGCTGCATGGCAACCACGCCTTGCTCAAGGGCAAGACGTACTGCTCAAAAACGTAGTGAATGGATTGAGTGTCATGCCACCACGTGGACTCTGCAGTGACTGTAGCGACGAAGACCTCGCGGCTACGATAGGCTGGATGTCCCGCTGATGACCGAAAGGAGCTCTGATTTAACAACGGTTATTTCAAGAGCTCCTTCGGATGTCTTGCGCTTCAGTCACACGCTTGATTTCAGCGCGAGGCCGAAGCAGCAAGGCTTGTTGGCCATCGTTCGGATAGCCGTGTACACACTGCTCTAAGCGCCAGCAGATATCCCTCCACCCCCAATCCTGCAATCACGCCATTAGCCACGGTGGACATGATCGAGTGTCGATGGAGCTCATCGCGGGCATGAATGTTCGAAATGTGGACTTCCACCAGTGGCGCCTTGATCAATTTCAGCGCATCGAGCACCGGGATTGAATTAAACGAAAGGCCAGCCGGATTGATGATCACTGCGGCGTTCTTGTCGAATGCCTCCTGGATCCAGTCAACCATCACCGCTTCGCTGTTCGTTTGACGAAACTCGCAAACCAGATCCAGCTCGTTCGCAAGCTGCTCACAGCTTTGCTGAACCTGCTGCAGGGTCGTTGTGCCGTAAATTTCCGGCTCGCGGCGACCCAACATGTTCAGGTTGGGGCCATTCAGGACATAAACTGCGCGACTCATGGTATGGCTCCGCTTTCACTTGAGGTATTGAGGGGAGTTGCTGAAGGTTACGTTCTCTGCTGTTTCGGACTTGCTGAGATCGACTCCGAGGGTTTCTGGCCCTATCAGGATCATCGCAAGCGACACCAGGTTGATCGCAGCGCATATCGCGACGAGCAACCATGGCGAATTGCCGGTCTGACTCATCAGCCACACGGCGAGGATAGGCATCGGGCCGCCAATCAGCAGGTTGGCGCCGGTATAGGCCAGGGCCGAGCCGGTGTAGCGCACGTTGGTGGGGAATGCTTCGGCGAATGCAACGGGTTGGATCCCGCTCTGGAACTGGGTGAATCCAAGGAACAGTCCCATGGCGGCCATGATCATGGCGGGTTGCTGCGTGTTCAGCATTGGGAAGTACACCAGCAGAATCCCGAGGGTCATGCATGAGCCGAAGGCGAGCGCTTTCTTGCGTCCCCATCGATCACTGAGGTACCCGCCAGCCAGCGCGCCAAAAATCGCGCAGACGTTAGCCACCATCAGGGACATGAACCCCATGGACTGCGGCATACCGAGTTGCTTGACCAGGTAGCTGAGTGTGAAAATCACGATCAGGTAAAACAGAGCAGCGGGTGAGCAGAAAAAGAACATCAGGCGCAAGATGGTCCGAGAATGGATCCTCAGCACATCTTTCAAAGGGCTTCCAACGTGGGGTGTTTCGTCCTGCTTCAAAGCGACAAAGGCTGGTGTCTCGCTGACCTTGAGCCGAATGAAGATCGCCACCACCACGAGCACGAAGCTAAAGAGGAAGGGAATCCGCCAACCGAAAGACTCAAATTGTTCTGCGCTCAGGAATCCCGCCAGCCCTAACAACGCGCCGTTTGCCAAGATTTGGCTCAGTGGTGAACAAAGGCCCAGAAACCCAGAATAACGTCCACGTCGGTCTGGCCGTGCATGCTCCAACGCCATCAGCTGGGCGCCCGTGGACTCCCCACCCAAAGCAAAACCCTGAAGGATTCGCAGAATCACCAACATGATGGGCGCCCAGATGCCCACCTGTGCGTAGGTCGGCAGCAGGCCCATCAACACCGAAGCCACGCCCATCAGCGTCACAGTCGCGAGCATGAGGTTGCGCCGCCCGAGTTTGTCACCGAGGTAACCACATGTGATCGCCCCTAATGGCCGCGCTGCCAGACCTACGCCGAAGGTCGCCAAGGAAGCGAGCAGCCCTGAAGTCGGCTCCATTGCGGGAAAGAACAGTTTCGGTAGCACGGTCGCGGAAACAGCACCGTACAGGGTGAAATCGAACCACTCCAACGCTGTACCAATGGTGGCGGCGGTCACCGCCTTTTTTGACATCTGACTGTCTGCAACAGAGGGCTCTGTAGTTTTCATGAGGGTCTCAGTCGTTATTGTTATGGGATACGCCCGATCTGGGTGTGGGCTGGTACTGAGTCGACTTTAGAAGCTTTTGCCTGCAAAATAATTATCGAATTCTGGAGATTTCCATAAGGTAAGCTTATAGAGGGGCTTTGATGGAGCTACGTCACCTACGTGCGTTTGTCTGCGCCGCAACGTTCCAGCATTTCAGCAAGGCCGCGGAGCAGCTTGAGATCGCCCAGCCGGCCCTGAGTCAGCTGATCAAAACCCTGGAGAGCGAATTGGGGGTAGCGCTGTTTCGACGTGCCAACCGCGGGGTAGAACTGACTGCTGCTGGCGCAGCGTTCCTACCCCACGCCAAGGATGCGCTCTATTCCAGTGACCTGGCGGTAGCCGCTGCTCGGCGGGCTAGGCGGGGGGAAATTGGAGAGATCACGATCGGTTACCACTCGGCGTTGCTCGAAGCTAACCTCCCTCAACTGATGCGGCATTACTTCAGCGCCTATCCCGAGGTTAAGGTAACGTTGCTGGATGCGCGGATTCAGGCCCAATTCGATTTATTGCTTGAAGGGAAAATCGATATCGGCTTTGCCCGTATCTTCAAAGACCATTTGCCCGACCGACTACGCACCCACTGTTTCAGCCTCTCCAGGTTGGTCCTTCTAACCCCGGACAACCATGCGCTGGCGCGGGATTTCAACGGCGATCTGGCATCCCTTCGGCAAGAGAAATTCATCTTCCTGGAAGACCCGGCGGGGATCGGCCTCACCTCGCACACCTTGCAATTATGCCGGCAGTACCAGCTGCATCCCGCCAACATCATGTACGTACCGTCGCTGATGAGTATTCCCGGCCTGATAGCCGCCGGCATCGGGATCAGCATCCTCCCGGAAACCCTTACGCAGCTGAGCATGCCAGGCATCCGTACACTTCAGCTGAAGCAGCCAGACATGCAGAGCGAATTGTCGCTCATTACACGCGTGGACGAGCGCTCGCGAGCTGTCATGCACTTTTTAGAAGAGGCGGGAAATTGGCTGAAATGACAGCGGCTGCAGCCAGTGAGCCGAATCGCTATCCCTACGTGTGATAGACCTTGCCCGCCTAGCAGCGTAATGCTGTTCACTTAAGATCGCCGGGGCCGCTCTGCGGCCCTTTCGCGGCACAAGGCCGCTCCTACAGTATCCGCGTGAGCCCCGTGAATATTGGCTTACGCGGTCGTGGTAGGAGCGGCCTTGTGTCGCGATGGGCTGCGCAGCAGCCCTAAGTGAACAGCATTACGCCTAGCAGCGGGCTTTCTTTTGTGCGCGATTTCTCATCGATTTGTACCAAGCTGTCCGATCTGTGTAGTGAAGCTCTGGCTCTGATCGGGCCTCGCGGGTACTCGAACGGGTTTAGTCCATCAGAATGTCTACCAGCACCTGCGCAGGCTTACTCAGCTCGACACCAACCCGAGTCACCACCTCGTAGGGCTCGCTGCGCGACTTGAGTTGCAGCGGCAGACGCACCAGCATGCCGTGGTCCAGGGCCATCCTGGCGACATCCCACGGCATCACCGCAAGCAGATCGCGATCTTGCATGAGCATGGACAGCGTCGTGAAAGTCGACGAGGTTTCAATGGGGTATTGCGGGAAGCTCAAGCCGGCCTCGCGAAACTCACGCTCAAGGGTAAGACGCATGGGCATGTTTACCGGGAACACCACCCAGCGCGATTGCGCCAGTTGCTCAAGGGTCAACGCTGCGCAGGCTGCCAGCGGATGCGCCGGGTTTGCCACCAGCACCAACTGCTCCTGATGTTTAACCCGGCTTTCATAGGCTGTAGGCCTTGGGCTGACGCTGGTTCGGCAAATGACCACATCCACACGCCCTTGGTCGAGCAGGTTGAGCAAGCGATCACTGGTGTCCTCTACCACTGATACCGATAAGTCCGGTTGGTTCTCGCGCAAACGCGCCAGGCCTTCCACCATGATCGGCACGGCGCCCATGATGGTGCCCACCGACAAACGTCCCCCATGTCCTTGGAGAATGCCCAGCATCTCTTCACGCAGATGCGCAAGGTCATTGCCAATCAACCGCGCATAACGCACCACGCAGCGGCCCAGGTCATTGGCTTCGAGCCCTTTGCTGGTCCGCTCGAACAGTACTGCGCCAAGGGTAGACTCAATTTCATTAAGCGCCTTGGTGGCACCAGGCTGGGTGATCGACATCGCCTCTGCGGCTTTGTGTATCGAGCCCAGTTCGTCAAGGCTGATCAACAGGCGCAGTTGGCGTAAACGAAGGCGCGAAGCCATGGAGCTTAATGATGGCAGCATAGGGGATCACTAAAAGTTATCGGGCAGTCCGCAGCTCTCATTAGGCAGCAATGCCATGGAAATTTAAAGTGGCTGGCAAGTGCTACCCCACAACAACAAACCGGAGCCAGCATGCGCCTGATCCAATTTGAAACCGTACCCGCCCAGCGCCATGTCGGCGTAGTGGAAGGCGACCTGATTCAGGTTGTGCGCCACACCACGCATCTGCGAGAACTGGCCCTCGCTGCCATCCGCAACCAGCGCAGTCTCGCCGCTGAAGTGCTCGAACGCGGTCTGGACAGCACCGGCCAGCGCTACAGCGATGCTTTGAACGAATGCCGGGTCCTTCCACCGCTCGACCACGAAGACCCGGCACACTGCCTGATCAGCGGAACCGGGCTCACGCACCTGGGCAGTGCCTCCACCCGCGACAAGATGCACCAACAAAAAATCGATGACGGGGCGGCGCTCACCGACACCGCGCGCATGTTCCAGTGGGGCATTGAAGGTGGCCGTCCCCCCGCAGGTAGCGCCGGCGCGCAGCCAGAGTGGTTCTACAAGGGCGATGGCTCGATCGTCGTCCGCCCAGGCCAAGCCTTGCAGCCCCCCGCCTTCGCCGAGGATGCTGGTGAAGAACCGGAACTGGCTGGCCTGTATGTGATCGGTGATGATGGCCTGCCTTACCGGCTGGGCTTCGCCATCGGCAACGAGTTTTCCGACCACGTGATGGAGCGCCGTAGCTACCTGTACCTGGCGCATTCCAAGCTGCGTAATTGCTCATTCGGCCCCGAACTGCGTGTCGGTGAGTTGCCACGCCATCTGCAGGGCACCAGCCGGATACTGCGCGGTGACCAGGTGATCTGGGAAAAGGATTTTCTCAGCGGTGAGGACAACATGTGCCACTCGTTGGAGAATCTCGAGTACCACCATTTCAAGTACAGCCAGTTTTTGCGCCCCGGTGATGTGCACATCCATTTCTTCGGTACTGCAACGCTGTCGTTTGCCGACCAGGTCAAGGCCGTTGAGGGCGATGTGTTCGAAATCAGCCTGGCGGAGTTCGGCGCCCCACTGCGAAACGGCATCAGCGAGACGCCTGCGGCCATCTCACCCGGCGCGGTGAAGACGCTCTGACCCGACGGCGGCGCAGGGCCGCGCCGCCGCTGCATTTCATAACAATCACAAAAGTGAGATGAGCATGAACAACAGCCCTTTCCCTCCGGCCCCCGCGCCCGCCCTGGCGACTGCCAACACCGACAGCGCCAAGCCAACCACCGTGCGCTGGCGCATCTTCCTGATCCTGCTGCTACTGGCCGCGATCAACTACATCGACCGCGCTTCGCTGTCCGTGGCGCTGCCGTTGATTTCCGCCGAGTTTGAACTCACCCCGGCGCTCGAAGGCTTGATCCTGAGTGCGTTCTTCTGGTCATACGCCTTGATGCAGATTCCTGCCGGGGTGCTACTCGACCGCTTCCAGGTGCGCAATATCATTGGCGTTGCGACCATCGGCTGGGGTGCCTTCCAGGCCTTGGGCGGTTTTGCTCACAACTGGATCACCTTGCTGGTCACGCGCATTGGCCTGGGCGTGGCAGAATCGCCGATCATGCCCGCCGGCGCAAAGCTCAATGGTGCCTGGCTGACGCCTAACGAGCGTGGCCGCGGTGCCACGCTGGTCGACGGCGGCGCGCCGCTGGGCACCGCATTCGGCGCAATTATCATCGCGGGCCTGATCACCTGGTTCGATTCTTGGCGCATCGCCTTTATCGTCGCCGGGGTCGGCACGGTGGCCGCCGGTATCTGGGCCTGGTGGTACATCCGCAACCACCCCAGCGAGCACCCGCAAGTCAACGCCGCTGAACTGGCTTACATCACCCAGGCCAACGACGCCGCGAGCAAGGCCAACGGCAACCGCAAGGCAGTGCTCAAGGAATTGCTCAAGAGCCGCTCGGTACTGTGCATGTTTGCTGGCTATGCCTGCTACAACAGCGTGTTCTACGGGCTGCTGACCTGGATGCCCAGCTACCTTCACCAGGCACACAACCTGGATATCAAGGCAATGGGTGGTGCGACTTTCCTGATCTTCATGTGTGGCTTCATTGGTGAACTGATTGGCGGCTGGATCTCCGACAAGTGGAAAGCAAAAGGTGGCCAGCCGAATACCGTCATGCGCAGCATGTTCGCCGGCTCCGCCGCAGTCGCCGCCCTGTGCATCCTGCTGGTGGCCTACACCCCGGATGCCGGCCTGGTCATCGCCCTGCTCTGCGTGGCGCTGTTCTTCATCCGGTGGTGCGGCATGTACTGGTGCCTGCCGGCGATCCTGGGTGGCAAGTCCAAAGCTGGCGTGCTAGGCGGCAGCATGAACTTCTGCGGCAACATGGTGGGCGTGCTGGTGCCGATCCTCATTGGCCTGATCGTGCAGTTCACCGGTTCCTATTTCCTGGCCCTGATCTTCTTCGTGGTCATGGCCTTCGGCCTGATGCTCTTCTCTGGCCTGATCGACTACCGCGAGCGCGGGCTGGCCTGAGCCACGCGCCCTATTGAGGTGAACACCATGCAACTCATTACAACAACAGGCAGTGCAAGCGCTGCCAACGCCGTGATCCGACTCAACCCACTGGACGATGTGCTGGTGGCACGCCAGCCGCTGACCGAAGGCCTGCTGCTGGACGAGGGCATCGTGGTGCGCGAGCCGATCCCGGCGGGCCACAAGGTGGCTGCCCACGCGCTGAGCGCGGGCCAGCCGCTGCGCCGCTATGGGCAGATCATCGGTTTCGCGAGCCAGGCGATCGCCGCAGGCGAACATGTGCACGTGCACAACCTGGCGATGGGCGAATTTGCCCGCGACTACGCCTTCGGCGTCGATGCCAAAGGCCAGCAGGCGCCCAACGACGATACCTTCATGGGTATCGTGCGCGCCGATGGCCGGGTAGCCACGCGCAACTACATCGGCATCCTCACCTCGGTGAACTGCTCGGCCACGGTGGCACGGGCGATCGCTGACCACTTTCGCCGCGACATCCACCCCGAGGCGTTGGCGCCCTACCCCAACGTCGATGGCGTGGTCGCCCTGACCCACGGCGTCGGTTGCGCGGTCGACCCCGGTGGCGAGGCGCTGGCGATGCTGCGCCGCACCCTCGGCGGCTATGCGGTGCATGCCAACTTCGCTTCAGTACTGTTGATTGGCCTGGGCTGCGAGACCAACCAGATCCCCGACCTGCTGGCGGCCCAGGGCCTGCAGAGCAGCCACGCACTGCGCACGTTCACCATCCAGGGCAGCGGCGGCACGTCGAAGACCATTGCCAGCGGCATCGCCCAGGTGAAGTCGCTGCTGGCCGAAGCCAACCAGGTCGAACGCCAGCCGGTCAGCGTCCGCCACCTCACGGTGGGCCTGCAGTGCGGGGGCTCGGACGGCTATTCGGGGATCACCGCCAACCCGGCGCTGGGCAATGCGGTCGACCGCCTGGTGGCCGCTGGCGGCACCGCAATCCTCTCGGAAACCCCGGAGATCTACGGCGCCGAACACCTGTTGACGCGCCGCGCGGTCAGCCAGCAGGTGGGCGAGAAGCTGATCGCCCGCATCCAGTGGTGGGAAGCCTACTGCCAGCGGATGGGCGCCGAGCTGAACAACAACCCCTCGGCGGGCAACAAGGCCGGCGGCCTCACCACCATTCTTGAAAAGTCCCTGGGTGCCGTGGCCAAGGCCGGTTCCAGTGACCTGATGGATGTTTACGAGTACGCCGAACCGGTGCGCGCCCACGGCCTGGTGTTCATGGACACGCCCGGCTACGACCCGATCTCCGCCACGGGCCAGGTCGCCGGCGGCGCTAACCTCATCGCCTTTACCACCGGCCGCGGCTCGGCCTACGGCTGCGCACCCTCGCCGTCGATCAAGCTGGCGACCAACACACGCCTTTGGGAAACCCAGGAAGAGGACATGGACGTCAACTGCGGCGGCATTGCCGACGGCAGCATGACCATCGAAGAGCGTGGCGAACACATCTACCGGATGATGCTGAGCATCGCCTCGGGCGAGCGCAGCAAGAGCGAACAGCATGGCTACGGCCAGAACGAGTTCGTGCCGTGGCAGATCGGCGCCATCACCTGATCCCCCTGCCTTCATCAATGGCGCCAGCATGAAACGCCAATCCGCTGGGTATCAGCCGTTTGCTTGACGGTGAGATGCAGCGCTCAAGCCTGGCGCCCCCAGTGACAGTACCCCCGCGAGACGTTCATCGCCTTTACGGGGTACTCCTTTCCCCCGCAACCGACCTCAAGCTGTTGAACACGCTCGGCCAACCCGCTACTCGGTGCCCCCCCAACACGATGCTATCCACGGTTCAATCACTCGCTCGAACACTGTCGGAAAAATACGCTTTTCCAAGGCCTCTGCGTCGGTCCGGTTAAAGTGCTGTTTTGTCTACTTGTATATTTTCGCTCGCACATCTAGAGCAAAAAACAACAGCTGACGGCCTTGCCGCGTCAATAACCGCTGCTTAAATGAAGTCGCTATCCGTGCAACTGAGCCACGGGATAGCCCACTCAACTGAGTTTCAAGGAGAAGTGTCATGGATGCACTGAAGAAGCAGTTTTTCCCGTTCAGCCTGAACCCACTCTCAAACGTCGTGAGCATCACTGCGCTGGGTAGCGTCCCTGCTGCGCTGAAGGCGTCCAATGACTTGCCAATTGATCAGCAGCTAGCCGACGCGTTCAATGCCAATAACGATGTGATGGCCTACGTGTTGGGCATTACCAACACGCAACTGCCGACCATTGCGCCAGCCCCGTCTTGGTACAGTACCTTCCAGACCGCTTTCAGCAACGCTCAGATCCACGCCAATGACTGGTATCGCATTTCCGCGAACCTGGTCAGTATTCCCAACGCTATTGCGGGCTACGGCATTTCCTTCAACGTCAGCATGGCGACAATCAATTCACTGGTCGCCGTGCTTCAGACGGACCCGACCAACCAGGCGGCCATCAACGCCCTGAAAAATCAATTCACGGATCTGATTTCGCATATTCAGCTATTTAGCCAGAGTGCTGTAACGGTGCACAATGACATCACTGGCTTTACCAACAACCTCATCCAGGACAGCAAGATCCTTTCCAATGCGGTGAGTGACTCTACCAAGCAGCAGGATGTAAACCGTGAACAGGTTGCCGAATATCAGGCGCTGATTGAGGCAATGCGCAAGCAGGTCAAGACCTGGCAAGTGGTGGAAACCGCTGCAGCCATTGGTGCCGGCGTTGCGTTCTTCGCAGGCGCCGTGATCGCAATCTTCACCTTCGGCTTCGGGATCGCCTTCGGCATCGTCGGAGCCGCTGCCGGGATCGCGACCATGGTGGCCGCCGAAATCAAGATCAAGACGTTGCGCAGTCAGATTGAAGCCACCACATCGCGGATGAATGCCGTTACCCAGCAATCCGCCAGCTTGGCTGCATTGAACGACCAGCTCAACAAGTTGATCGAACTGTCGCAGGCAGCAGGTACCTTGATTGGCCTGTTACTGCAGGTCTGGGAAGAGCTGGAGGGTGAGCTGAACACTGTTCTGACCGACCTCAACAACTGCAAAGGCAACGTTAACAGCCTTGACCTGCCAGAGCTTCAGCAGAATCTGAATCTGGCGAATCAGGACTGGCAGACGCTGGTTGGCCTCTGCAACAGTATCGCGTCGATCAAGTACAACCAGGCCTCGCCTGATAAGGCCGTGATTCAGTAAAGATCGCTTCAGGCTGGTGCCCGCTGCCTACGTATTTTGGCAGCGGGCATTAACGTCAGAGATACCTCCACCTGTGGGAACGGCTATCGTCCTTTCCAAAGGGAGCGCGCAATACACACTACCCCGTCAAACAGAACCCTGGAAGTACGTACCAACCCGCACCCCAGAAGCTCTCCCTTCTGAAGCGTTGCTTCAACCGTGAACTCTCCAGTGGGATGCTCGATCGACAAACGCATGCGGTCCTGAAGCGCTACGCCAGCAATTTGCGAAGCAACCGTCCCCGGTAGCGTGCAAGCCGTCGCAACGCTGACAGCGCCGAACACGCCAATGCTGGCATGGCAGCGATGAGGAATGAAGGTACGCGTGTTCAGCGTACCTCCCGAGGCAGCAGCCGACACCACGCACATCTTGGGCACATTACGCTGGCTCACATCGCCAAGATTCATGGCCAGGCCGGCCTGCCGGCGGATGCTCTCAAGCCGCCTTCTCAACGCCGAATCGGCCTCCAGCTGTTGCGGGCTCTCGTAACCGCTACAGCCCAATGCCTCAGCGCGCATCAGTACCACAGGCATACCGTTGTCGATGCAGGTGACCGCGATGCCATCGAACACATCCTGCGTGTTGCCTGTCGGCAGCAACGCCCCACAGCTGGAGCCGGCAATGTCCTGGAATTCAATGACCAACGGTGCGCCGGCTCCCGGCACGCCATCAATCTTCACATCACCGGTATAGTCGACGCAGCCGCCGCGCGTGCGCACATACGCAACCGCCATTTGCCCGGTGTTCTCCATGTAAATGCGAACTGGCGTGACCTCCCCCGTCGCGGTGACCAGCCCGCGCTCGAGTGCAAAAGGGCCGACAGCAGCAAGGACATTGCCACAGTTCTGGCCATAGTCGACACGCGGCTCATCTACGATCACCTGTGCGAACAGATAATCCACATCAGCGTCGGGTCGGCGTGACGCCTTGATGATCGCGACCTTGCTGGTGAGCGGGTCTGCGCCACCTATCCCGTCGATCTGGCGGCTGTCAGGTGAGCCCAAGGCGGCCAACAGTACCCGATCGCGCAGCTCGCCCTGGTCCGGCAAGTCGCTATCCAGAAAGCACGCAGCCTTGGAGGTGCCGCCGCGCATCAACAGGCAGGGAATGCGTGTCTGGGCCATGTCTACTCTCCCAGTTCATCCAGGCTGTCGATGTACCGTAACCCCTTCTCCGCCAGGCGGGGACGCATGTTGTAGATGTCCAGACCGAGTTCGCCGCTGGCCAGGCGCAATGCCTTCTGCTCTTCCAGATCAGCACGCCGACGGGTCGCCTCCAGCACCTGCATCACCTCATCGCGACGCACAACCACCACACCGTCATCATCCGCCACGACCACGTCACCGGGGTTGACCAACTGCCCGCCGCAAATGATCGGTAGATTGACCGAGCCTAGCGTTTCCTTGATGGTGCCTTGCGCGCTGACCGCCCGTGACCAGACAGGGAAGCCCATTTGCCGAAGGGTACGGGTATCGCGCACCCCGGCATCGATCACCAGCGCACGAACACCATGCGCCTTGAGCGAGGTTGCGAGCAGGTCACCAAAGTAGCCGTCGGTACAGGGAGAGCTGGGTGCAACGACAAGCACGTCGCCAGGACGGCATTGTTCAACAGCAACGTGGAACATCCAGTTGTCCCCGGGCGCCACCAGCACAGTGACGGCCGAGCCACTGACAGAAGTGCCCTGCTGAATCGCCGATATCGAGGGCGCCAGTAACCCTTTGCGCCCTTGTGCTTCGTGGATGGTGGCAACACCGTATGCCGCCAGTTCGTCCACCAGGCCCGCGCCCGCTCGCTCGATGTTGCGAAGGACCACGCCGGTTTTTCCCACGAGCGTACTCATGCCAGGCTCTCCGTCACGCGCGGGAAGATGCTCTGGTAGCCCTCGGCGTAGACAATGTTGCGGGCGCAGGTGATGCCAACGTTGCGCTTGGCCTGTACACCACGCTGCAGGGCGACACGTGTGTAGTACTCCCACAGGTGTTCCTGCCCGGCCATGCATTGAATCGCAGCGTATTTCTTGTCCCATACATCGGTGATGTCCAGGAACACATCCGGGCGCCACTCACACTGTTCGGGCTGATGCGGCTCAAAGGCATAGACCGGGGGTGCCCCGACAATCTTCTCGCCTGGTCGGTAACCTTCTGCCTGGGCGATGATCCTCGCTTCCTGAGTGAGGTTCATTGCCAGCGGATGGTCGTAGTTGTACGGGTCCTTCAGCGAGTGGCTGAGTACGAAAGCCGGCTGGACGCGGCGCATGACATCGGCCAGGCGGAACAGCGTGTCCTTGTCAGCCCGCATGGGGTAATCCCCAATGTCGAAAAACTCCACACTTGCGCCAAGTATTTCGGCTGCAGCCATCGCCTCCTCCTGGCGGGCAGCTTTCACCTTGCCCTCACTCATGTCGCCCTTTCGCCAAAGTTTTGCAGACTCGCCCCGTTCGCCGTAGGACAGGCAAACGATGTGCACGTTGTAACCCTGCTGGGCGTGCAGCGCGATAGCGCCACCTGCACGCCATACAAAATCGGCAGAATGGGCGCTGACAACCAATGCGTTTTTTTGTGATCCTGTCATTGCGAGTGCTCCTGTTTCGATAGGCACAGCTTCGCATTCGGTCTGACTGAAGCAGTAATGCGTTCGGGTGTATGGGGTATGCGTTTTCCTTATTGCCCTCCTCGTCTGGGATCGGCATAGTCAACGCCACCTCAAGCAGAAAGTTGACTGTCGCCATGGAAATCAGGGAGCTGCCAGGCTTGATGCACGTGCGGGCATTCGTGCGCGTCGCGGAGCTCGGGAGTGTTTCCAAAGCTTCATCAGCCTTGTACCGCGCGCAGTCTGTGGTTACACGCTCGATCTCCGAGCTGGAGGCCCGCTTGAATGCGCCTCTGTTCGAGCGTCACACCAATGGCATGCGTCTTACCGGCTATGGTGAGCGCGTGCTGCCGCGGGCGCGCAGGGTGCTGGAGGAGCTCGGCTCTGTACCTCGGCTGCTTGCCCCGGCAGACAAGCAGCCCGTGGAGCCGCTGTACCTGTTCCAGGTCAAGCGGCTGCAGATTTTCGTGAGCCTCTGCGAGACGCATCACATGCAGACCGTTGCGAACCTCATGGGCTTGACTCAGCCGGCCATCAGCTCAACGCTCAAGGTCATGGAGAGCGGCTGTGGCCAAACGCTGTTCGAGCGAACCCCTCGAGGCCTGCAACCTACCCGCACGAGCCACGAAATACTGTTCCCCATCCGGCGTGCACTCAATGAACTGCGCCACATGGAAACAGACATCTCAGCCCTTCACGGCCAATTGCAAGGCGCAGTGCATGTGGGCGCCCTGCCCCTGGGCCGAACGCGAATCTTGCCTGCAGCCATCGTGCGCCTGATGGCCGCCCACCCCCATATTCAGGTGATTACCAACGAAAGCCCTTTCGACCTGCTGGCCACCGAGTTGCGCGCGGGCGATGTGGACTTCATCTTCGGTGCGTTGCGCAGTGCGGCTTACGCAAGTGACCTTACAGGAGAGAAGCTGCTGTCCGAAGAAATGGTGCTTGTGGCCCGGCAACACCACCCACTCGCGAAAAGCCTGAACTACAGCGCGCTTTCAACCGCAAAATGGGTATTGCCAAGGGCCGGTTCACCCGCGCGCCAGATGCTGGATGGATGTTTCACTGCACTGGGCATGGCCAGCCCACACCCGGTGGTTGAAAGCGCCGATATGGCCATCATCAGAGGTTTGTTGCTGCGTTCCGACATGATCGCAGCCGTTTCCGCACACCAGTTGGAGCAGGAAATCGCCTCTGGC
Organism: Pseudomonas putida S13.1.2; assembly: GCF_000498395.2. NCBI lineage: Bacteria > Pseudomonadati > Pseudomonadota > Gammaproteobacteria > Pseudomonadales > Pseudomonadaceae > Pseudomonas > Pseudomonas putida. The sequence goes on along the minus strand of NZ_CP010979.1, from coordinate 1,685,179 downwards.
GAGTTATGTGTCTTGCCTGTCGAGTTGAAACAGACTTCCCGCGCCATTGGGCTGACATACCGAAACGGCTGCCTGCACTCGCCAGTAGCGCAGGCCCTGATGGACATGATCCGCGCAGTGACGGGCGAGCAGGCAACCGCCTAGAGAAATTACGGAAGGCGCGCCGGCAATTTCGGTTATGGCTTGCCGGCCACCGAATACAGCACCTGCTGGTTGCGCGTCTTCATGAAGTCTTCCAGGCTCTGCCCACGCATCGCGGCGTACACCTGCAGGTTTGGCACCCCCACTACCGCAGCAAGCTTTTCCAGTACGAAGAAGATTGCGCCGTACTGGATCAGCCCTCGCCAGTCACGGCGGCGTAACAGGTCGCATTCTTCTTCGCTCAAACCCGCCTCATCAAAAAGCGCCTCTGGCGTTTCCAGAAAGCGACGGCGCCAGTCAGGTTCGATCATGCGGTGCAGAAACTTGTTCAGGCGGTAGCCCTTGGCGCTTCGCTCCAGCGTGAACGGGTAAGTACCTTCCAGCTTTTCGATGCCGTCGAGCTGGTGCCGCATGTGCTTGAGGTGCCGGGCGGTGGTTTCGACGGGCACCGGTCGATCCTCATTCTCCAGCAGCAGCGTTGCAATACCTGTCATCGACGGCAGGTAGTAGTCCTGGTGCAGCTTCTTCACGTTGGATGACAGCGCACCTCGCATGATCAACCAGGTGATCACCTCTGCCCCTTCCAGCCCACCTAACGTAGCGAATTCGGCTAGGGTCATTTCCGTGAGGCGCAGCGGGTCATGTATCAGCAGATCCAGGAACTGCGCATCCCATTCGGGGTTGTTGAACCCACAGCGCTCGCCATGGACCTGGTGAGAAACCCCACCTGTGGCCACAATGGCCACCTTGAGATCCTCTGGATAACTTTCAATCGCCCGGCGCAGCGCCTGCCCCAGCTTGTAGCAGCGACGGGCACTCGGAATGGGGAATTGCAGCACGCCTACCTGTAGCGGAACAATTTCTACCGGCCAGCCGTCGTCGCAGGCAAGCAACGCAGACATGGGGGAAAAGAACCCGTGATCAAGCGGCTTGTCACGGAAAAACCCCATGTCGAATTCGTCAGCCACCAGGCTTTCGCCGATGTGCCGGGACAGTGCCGCATGGCCATTCACCGCAGGCAGATCACGAGGGTTTCCGCCCTCGTCTGCAACCTCATAGCGTTCATCGACGCCAAGGGTAAAAGCACCGTAGTGGTCGAAGAAGAACGATGTCACGTGATCGTTGAAGATATAGAAGAGGACGTCGGGCTTTTTCTCATCGAGCCAGGCCTTGATTGGCTCGAACCCTTCGAAAATTGGGGCCCACGCCGCATCTTGCTGCTTGTCGTGGTCGACCGCGAACCCGATAGTGGGTGTATGAGAGACGGCGAGGCCGCCGATAATACGTGCCATGGAATGTTCCTTTACTTGAATGAAGCTACTGGGCCACTGCAGCCTGGCTTGGCCGGCGCCGGGCATGGCCGTTGGCCAGGATCGCCATCGCAGCGATAAAGGCCGGTACGCTCAACAACGCGAAGAGCACTGGAACAGCGAAGCCCATACTCAACACTGCGCCGCCAATGAGCGAGCCGAAGATCGCCCCAAAACGCCCGATCCCTAACATCCAGCTGACCCCGGTAGCGCGAAAATCTGTTGGGTAGTAGCCAGGCGCAAATGCGTTGAGCCCGGTTTGTGCCCCGCTCATGAAAAACCCGGCTGCGGTGACCCCAACGGCAAGCAGCGTCGACTCCAGGCTGGTGGCGCCCAGCAAGAGGATGCACAAGCCACCTAGCACATAAGCCCCGGCAATCACGCGATTGGGGTTGCGCCGATCCATTGCCCAGCCCACTGCAATGGCGCCAACGGTACCGCCGAGCTGGAACAAGCCTGTGATGCTGGCTGCCCGCTCGATGGACAAGCCACTGTCACGCAACAGTGTGGGCATCCAGCCCATGGTCAGGTAAATCACCAGCAGGCCCATGAAATAGGTGCTCCACAGCGCGAGCGTGCCGAAACGGAACTGACCGGTGAACAGCATGCGTACCGGTGCCTTGTGATTCGATTGGCCCTCGCTGACGATGAACCGCGTAGCGGCAGTGAACGCACCACCGAGCCGGTTCAACACCTTGGCGATCTCGGCAGCAGGTGCACTGCGAGCAGCAAGGAACCGTGCCGATTCAGGCAACCACAACCAAAGAAGCGGAAGCAGTACCAACGGCATGATGCCCCCCGCGAGCAATACTGCATGCCACCCATACGCCGGGATCAGCCAGGCAGCCAGAAAACCCCCAAGCCCGGAACCCATGTTGAAGCCTGTAAACATGATGGTGATGAAAAGCGCGCGATTCCGCTCTGGCAGGTATTCAGACAGCAAAGTGGTGGTGTTCGGCAGCGCTGCACCCAAGGCTACCCCGGTGAGCAAACGCAGCATGCCCAGCTCGTAGGGGTTGCGGGCAAAAGCGCAGGCCAGGCTCAGCACACTGAACCCAGTCACGGCGATCAGCAGCACCCGCTTGCGACCCAAGCGGTCAGCGTAAGGGCCTGCGGTCAAAGCGCCAATCGCAAGGCCTACCATGCCGGCGCTCATGACCGGGCCAAAAGCCGCACGGGTAAGGCCCCACTCCTGGATCAATGAAGGTGCGACAAAACCCATCACCGCCACATCGAAACCATCGAACAGAACAACCAGAAAGCACAGGGCCATGATGAGCCACTGATACCGGGATACTGGTCGGTCGTCGATCCATGCCTTGATATCGACCGCTTCGTTGCTCATGCTTTCACCTTCTTGTTTTTGTAGGGACCAAGCCGAGGCGAATGCTTGCCGCAACGGTAAGCGCCATCTGACTTATGGACGAAGGTGACTCTAAGGCGGGCATCCCTTCCCCGCCTCCATGAAATCCTTAAGCAGGTATCTGTTTTTCTTATTGGATGAATGGAAAGCCCGAGCCGCTCGCCGAGCGGAAGGCTCCGCCAGAGGCTGACTGAAATGGATCAATCAGGTGGCAGCGTATGGCGGCACGAGTGTGCGCACGTACTGGTCGCATTCAAGACAGGCAAGCTCGGCTACCAATCGAATAGCCTCGGACGAATGCGCTTGGGTGTAGCTTACAACCAATGGCTGGTTAGGGATCGGCAGGCCGCAATCCACCATCCTCACTCGACCCGACTCAATTGCATAACGCACGGGCGCAAGGGGAACGAACGCGTTACCAAACCCAGCCTCAACGAGCTGCACCAGTGCGGATATGGAGCTGACGTGATGCGTCTTGCCGACCGGGAGGCAGAATCTGCGATAGAGCTCCTTGAGCACCAGATGCGGCTGTGAGTTCTGGCTCATGGTAATGGTTGGCTGACCCAGCAAATCCAGAATGGGCTGCTGGGTACTGATCATCGCCTGGTTGCTTACTATCCACCCTGTGGCGATCGAGAGGCAGGGAATGCTGGTGATACCGTCACCTTCGATGGGATGCGTCTGCAGGGCGATATCGATCACCCCATCACGCAGCGCCTTGTAGACACCGGCGCTAGTTTCCGAGGTCAGCTGAACTTCGATACCAGGATATGTCGACTGCAAGCGCTTCAGGAAGGCTATCAACCAGGTATGCACCACGCTGTCTACAGCGCCAATGCGTACCAACCCCAAAACTTCGTGACTGGGCCGACCCAGGTGGCGGATCTCTTGTTCCAGATCCAGCATGCGCTCGCCATAATCGACCAGCCGCGAGCCGACCGCAGTCAGCTTGAGCTCTCGTGTCTCCCGCTCAAATAACCGAGCACCGATCTCTTCTTCAAGCGAAGCGATCCGATTGGATATGGCAGCCTGAGTCAGGTGCAAATGCTCGGCCGCAGCTCTGAAGCTTTTCAGCCTTGCAATCTGCAAGAACGCCTCGATGAAACGCGTATTCATTGATTCCCCACGAGCTTGATCCGGCGGATAGCCCCGCTACCAAGCGGGGCGTTCATCTAAGGTCGATGATCCATCAGAACAGGCTCAGTGGGTAGCTGATCACGAGGCGGTTTTCGTCGATATCATTGCCAAAGGTTGAGCGGACAGTGGCGTTGCGCCATTTGATTGAGGCGTTTTTCCATGAGCCGCCCTGAATGACATAGGTGACCTCACTATTGCGCTCCCATTCTCGTCCTTCGCCGCCGCTCGAAAGTTGTACTTGGTCGCCCCGGACGTATCGGCTCATGAAGCTCAACCCAGGAACACCCCATGCGGCCAGATCCAGATCGTAGCGCAACTGCCATGAACGCTCTCCAGCATTGGAGAACTGCAGGATCTGAACGAAGTTAACAAGGTAGGGATCGGTTCCGTTTACGTACGGATAAGCATCGTGCCCGCTCATTTTCTGGAAGCCCAGACTCAATGTGTGGTGCTTCTGGCGGAACCCTACCAAGGCGCCCACTGCCCTGTTGTCGATGTCGCGAAAGTCCTCTACCTCCCCCGCCTTCGCCCAGCGCAAATCGAAAGAGAGGTGTCGATCCACCGTGAAATCGACGCGCCCTAGGTAATTGGCCAGCGTGTGTTGGTAAATGCCGTCCAGCTTTCCGTAATACGCCCGGAGTTGGCTTTTGTCATTCAGCGCGTAATCCGCTCCGTAAAGGATGAAATCGCCGCTGCGCCCGCCATAGCGGCTGGTCAGCCGCTCCCAGGTGGATGAATCCAAACCCATCGTCTTCGTCACGCGTGCAGCCTGAAGCGTCAGGCCCGCCAGCTCACTGGATTCCAGCGTGGTGGCTTTGAACAGACCAGGCAACAGACGAGAGTCGGCGCTTTGAAGCACGGGCTTACGGAAGGCCATGACACCTGAGCGAACAAGTGTCTTGGAGTACTTCAATTTGAAGCTCGCGCCCAGTCGGCTGAATTCATCATCCGAACTGCCGTCACGCTCAGTTGGGAACATGCCGGTGCCTGCACGATCTGGGCTGGAATCGAGGTTGAGGCCGGTCATGGCGACGCCATCGATCCCCAGCCCAAACGTGCCTTGAGTAAATCCGGATTGGAGTGTAAGAACGGCGGCTTGACCCCATTCCCGTGCCTGGCTTTGCCCGTTTGCAGTGTTACCTCCAGGCTGGCGAAAGTCTCGATCGAAATACAGGTTTCTGAAGTCGACGTTTGCCCGGCTGTCTTCGAGAAAGCCAGCGGCTCTCAGGTCCGTTGCAAAGGTCAAACACAGGACAGCAGGTACCACGGGCCAATGTGCACGCATGCAGAGACCTCTTCTTCTTGAGTAGATGAATACCGCGGGAGGGAGTGCGCACAATAAGGTCGTGCGCTTGCTGGCATTCCCTTAGGAAGGGATCAGCCTTGCGATTGGCGCCCCGTAGCCGACAAGCTCGCCGTCGACCGGGCAGTAGCCGACCATGACGCCAGCGGCTTTCGCTTTGACGGGCTGAAGTGACTCACCAACCTGAATGAAGCCGATGATTGCACCCGCCTCGACAGGTTCGCCAACGGCCGCCAGAGCGACGCCCTGCAAAGGATGGGAAGACAAGAACCGGCCGGCCTTCGGAGCCTCGACTAAAGTATCCTGGCGACCCGGGACAGGCAGTTGAACCTTTTCCACGACAGATGTACGGGATTGTGACGCGAAGACCAGAACCACTGACCCCTGCTCAGTTTCGTACTCACATCTCGCAATACCTCGCCCCTGCAACTGCTCAATCAGTACCGCGAGTTCTTCAACGCTCATGAGGGCTCTCCGCAGACTGACCAAAGCCTTGTTCGAAAAGATGTTCCAGGTGATGGATGTTGTAGCCGCCAGCTGTGAAACCAGGTTCATCCATCAACCGTCTATGCAGTGGAATAGTGCATGAAATCCCCTCCAGCACGGTTTCTGCCAGTGCCTGGCGCATCCTGCTGACGGCCTCCTCGCGGTTGCTGCCATACGTAAGCATCTTGGCCACCAGCGAGTCGTAATGGGCCGGTACTCGGTACCCGGAATACAAGTGGGACTCGACACGAACTCCCGGGCCGCCAGGCGCAAGCCAATGGTCGACTGTGCCCGGTGCCGGCGTGAACCGCCATGGGTCCTCGGCGTTGATGCGACACTCAATGGCGTGCCCGGTCACGGCAACATCCTTCTGGCTGAACGACAGAGGCTCCCCCCGGGCGATTCGCAACTGCTCCACCACCAGATCGATACCGGTCACCAACTCAGTCACCGGATGCTCGACCTGGATTCGGGTGTTCATCTCGATGAAGTAGAAAGCCCCGTCTTCGTAGAGAAACTCGAAAGTGCCCGCGCCGCGATAGCCGATGTGCATACAGGCGTCGACACAGCGTTGCCCGATCTCTGCGATAGCCTCCCGCGAAACACCGGGGGCAGGAGATTCTTCGATCACCTTCTGATGCCGCCGTTGCATGGAACAGTCACGCTCGCCGAGCCATACGGCATTGCCGAATCCGTCCGCCAGTATCTGGATTTCGATATGCCGCGGATTTTCGAGGAAACGTTCGATGTAAAGGGCCGGGTTCCCAAACGCGCGATTGGCTTCCTCACGCGTGGTGGCCACCGCCTGAGCCAACTGGCTTGGCTCGCGGACGATGCGCATTCCCCGCCCGCCTCCACCGCCTGCGGCCTTCACGATCAGCGGATACCCAACATCCCGGGCTATATCAGCCACCGCCTGGGGGTCGCCAGGCAGAGCGCCGTCCGAGCCGGGCACGCAGGGCACACCGGATTCAAGCATGGCCTTCTTGGCACTGACCTTGTCGCCCATCAGGCGAATGGCCGCAGCAGTGGGGCCGATGTAGACCCGCCCGGAGCGTTCGACAGCCTCGGCAAAATCGGCTCGCTCAGACAAAAAGCCGTAGCCGGGGTGGATGGCGCCCGCGCCGGTCAACTCAGCGGCCTCCATCAGGCGATCGATGTCCAGATAACTTTGCGCCGAAGCTGCGGGACCAATACACAGGGCCTGGTCGGCCAGTTGCACATGGCGCAGATCGGCGTCTGCTGTGGAGTGCACGGCGATAGTCCGGATCTGCAATGCCCGGCAGGCACGCAGGATTCTCAAGGCAATCTCGCCTCGGTTGGCGATCAAAACTGAATCAAACATGGGCGTCCTCCCTCAACTGCAGCTCGAACAACGGCGTCCCAGCTTCGACCGAAGCACCGTCCTCCACCAGGATGCGTACCACACGCCCGCTGCGCTCGCTTTCGAGCACGTTAAGCATCTTCATCGCCTCAATGATTCCGACCTGCTGGCCTTCCTCGATGACAGTGCCAACGTCGACGAAAGTGGGCTCATCCGGCGAAGGTGCGCGGTAGAAAATGCCAGTCAATCCAGCATCAATGGTCCAACTCGATTGGCGTGTCGGGGTTGTCATGGGTGGCTGCGCTTCAATCAGCCGCGGCTGCTCAGGCACAGTTTGACCCGACGCTTTCACCAACCGAATACGCGTGCCGTCCGCCGAGTATTCGATTTCACTCAACGCGCTGTTTTCGAACAGACTGACGAGCCGTTCGACAAGGGGTTTGTCCATCAGCGGGATCCCCCGGCAAAAGCACAGACCTGGACGCCGGCCGACTCCAATGTCTTGCGTAGCACCCCTGCCATGCTGATCGCACCTGGCGTATCGCTGTGCACACAGATGGTGTCGATATGGACTGGAAGCATGCGCCCGCTCACCGTTTCGATACCGCCTGCCCGAACCATGCGCAGCATGCGCTGGGCGGCGAAATCCACGTCATGGAGTACTGCACCAGGCTCTTTACGATGAACCAGATGGCCGGCCTCGGTGTAAGCGCGGTCCGCGAAGACCTCTGCACGGGTTTCGAGGCCCATATCATTGGCAATCGGAATCATCAGGCCCCCGCGAACGTAACGCAGACAAGCTTGGGGTCTACGGCTTTGACGGCCCTGGCGATCGCCTTGGCAACCTCGGGGTCCGTTTGGGTGAGATTCCCGAGCGCACCATGGGCTTTGACGAAAGTGATGGGGTGCCCTGCGTAACTCGACAGCGCCACAGCCGCACCGACTTGGTATGCGACGAAGCGCTCAATTTCGCCAGTCGTGTGGGGAATCACTCTGCGACCGAAACCCCACAGATCCGGAAAACCGGGGTGAGCCCCCACTGCCACACCCTTGGCTTTGGCCTGGGCGAAGGTGCTAGCCATAATCTCAGGGTCGCCGGCATGCTGTCCGCAGGCGACGTTGGCAGAGGTCACGATATCGAGAATCGCGTCATCGTCACCCATTTTCCAGGGGCCGAAGCCTTCGCCCATATCCGAGTTGATATCGATGCGTAAGGTATTGTGGTTCATTGTCTGTTCCTCGAATCAGGCTGATGGGCTGACGCCCAGTTGTCGCTGAATGTTCGCGAGCGCCGCACGGTGATGGGCAAGGGCTTCGATGCCTTCGGCCACAGTGATGGACTTGAAATAGATGCTGCAGCCGACGCCTGCTTGGGCAAGGCGCCACAGATCGCAATCGAGCACCGTGGCGATCTTTGGATAGCCACCACAGGTATTGGCTTCTGCCAGTTGCACGATGGGTTGCCCCGCCGGCGGCACCTGGACAGTGCCCGGCGCAATGCCGTGGGAGAGCAACTCGATGGGGCGAAGGATCTGCAGGGGTTGGCCCTGGAGGCGGTAACCGACACGATTGGCCTGCGGGGTAACTTCGTAGGGCGAGGAATAGAACGCGTCCAACGAGGTGGAGGAAAAGTCGTCAGCCTGAGCTGCAGCGATCGCCCGCACCGTCACCTGCTGGCGACGCATGGCCTCTGCATGCAGCACACGCTCAAGCGGCAGAATGGCACGATCTGTTGATGAAAGGCTTTGGGGCAACAGTTGGAGACGGTCGCCACGATTGACGCCGCGTCCTTCATGACCGCCAAACCCCGCCTTCAGATCTGTCGCACGGGAGCCCAACTGCACCGGTGCGTCAACACCACCTGAAAACGCGAGATAAGCCCTGCCCCCCAAGCGTGGGCGCTCAACCACCACTTGTTGGCCGGCCCTGATCTCCAGGCAAGTCCAACTGGGTACGGGATACCCATCCACGTTCATTGCGCAGTGTGCACCGGTACAACTGACGAGCAACGTACGCTCTGGCTTGAAACGGAACGGAAAGATGTTGACTTCAAGCCCTGCTGCGTTTTGCTGGTTGCCAACCAGCCAGTTGGCAATCATCAGCGCGGGGGCATCCATGGCGCCACTGCGGCTCACCCCCATCGCCATACACCCAGAGCGCCCGAGATCCTGGACCAGGTTGAGGGCACCACTGCTCAGCACTTCGATCATGACACTTCCTCCCGGACCAGGAACCGGACTTGATCGCCGGGCAACAGCAGGCATGGCTGCTGTTTTTGAATGTCGAACAAATCGACGTCGGTACGCCCAACCACGTGCCAGCCTGACGGTGCAGTGCACGGCATCACGCCAGCTTGCGTGCCGCCAATAATCACAGAGCCTTTGGCGAGCTGTGCCCGCGGCGAAGCTCTTCTGGGTCTGGCCAGTTCGGCGGGTAGCCCGGTCAGGTAGGCGAAGCCCGGCATGGAGCCGATGCACGCCACCTCGTAGGTCGCGTTACTGTGACGTTCGATCCACTGATCAATGCTGAGCCCCGCGTACTCGGCGAGCATGGCCAGGTCCTCACCGGCTTCACCGCAGTAGCTCACCGGGATTTCCATAACCCTGGGGGTGGAAGGAAGCGCATCGGGATACAGCCAAAGGCCCTGAATCAGTTGTTCAATCGCCGAAGGCGAACTAACGAGCGGGTCAAACATGACCAACAGATTGTTCACCCCGAGCACCAATTCACTGATCTGTTGATCAGTTTCCAGCGCGCGCGCGAGTGAAAAAAACTTTCTTTGCACGCTTGGCGAAAAAACTGACTGGCAACTATCAACAAGCACTGCACCACAACCTGACGGGCTAAACAATAATTCGGCGGCAGGCGCTTCAAGAATATCTATATCTCGCATGGCTTGATCCCACAGCGAAGTTTTGACAGGCAACCCCAATTGCACATCAGGAAGTTGCCTGTCTTTTTCGGATTAGTCTTCTAACGGCTTTTTGGCGGTTTCACGCGCGAATGCGAGTGCTATCAAAGTGATGATCAGCCCGCCAGCGATATACAGGCTTACAGCGAACGAAGACTCGTAGACCTTGAATATCCCCGTAATAACCAGTGGGGCCAGTCCGCTTCCGACGATGCCGGCCAAGGTATAGGCCAACGACGATCCGGCATACCTGACGCGGGTGGGGAATTGCTCGGTAACGAAAGCAGCTTGGGGGCCGAACATCATTGCCTGGAAGATCATGCCGACAATGACTGCCAGGCCGATGAGCACAGGGGATGCAGTATCCAGCAGCACGAAGAATACGAACCCCCAGCCAAGCGATAGCACGGCTCCCAATGCGTAGACCGGGCGACGCCCCAATCGGTCGGAGAGCATGCCGAACAGCGGAACACTGATGGCATGGAACACGGAACCGATAATCGTGGCAGTCAGCGCAGTAGAACGCGGTAAATGGAGTACGTTGGTCACATAAGCAAGCGTGAACACCACCAGCAGCGCGTAGACGATGTCCGAGCCGATACGTGCGCCGCCTGCGACCAGCAAACGGCGCCAGTGGCCAACGAACACTTCCCGCACCGGTGCGTCGACTTTGGCTTCCTTCGCCTCGATCGACTTGAACACCGGGGTCTCATCTACACCACGACGCAGCCAGAAACCGAGCATCACCAGCAGGACACTGGACAGGAATGGAATACGCCAGCCCCACTCCTGGAACGTCTCTGGCGTCATGACAAAAGTGATCAAGGCAATGAACCCGGCACCCAGCAGGGTCCCGCAGGCCGGTCCTACCTGTGTGAAGGAAGCATTCCGGCCACGATGGCGATCTTCGCCATGCTCCATGGACAACAGTACTGATCCGGCCCACTCCCCACCAATAGCCGCCCCTTGCAGGAAGCGCAGCAAGACCAGCAGGATCGGGCTCCAAATACCCCAGGTTTCATAGGTAGGTAACAACCCCATCAGCCCGGTAACTGTGCCCATCAAGATCAGCGTCGCTACCAAAACCCAGCGCCGGCCGAGCTTGTCGCCCAGGCTGCCGAAGATGATCCCGCCCAAAGGGCGCGAGACATAACCCACCGCATAGGTGGAGAAAGCAATGACGGTACCGGCCAACGGGTCGAACGAAGGGAAGAAGATGACGTTGAAGACCAGCGCAGCCATCAGGTTGTAGACGGTGAAGTCATACCATTCGAGCGTAGTTCCGATCGAGCTGGCAGCGGCGAGCCGCCTGATATCGGCGCGTTTTCCAGGATGTTCGGTGCTGATGGGTTCTGATTGATCCACGGATGCGATCGAAGTGTTCATCAACGCACCTCCCCAACTGAGCCATTGCTCAAGCTCTGATACACGCCAAAGTGAGCGCTACCGGCTGGCAAATGGATCAGGCTGGATTCGACAGCCTGTCGCGCTGCACTTTCGCTGGCGCACTCCATGATCAGCATGGGAGTCATCGGCCGCGGATTGCCGGCTTCTTGAGGTAACGGCAAGCTCAGCGATGGCACAGGGCTTACCAGGTAGCTCTGGATATACCCAGAGATCTCGGCAAGGGCTGGATAAAGGATTGTCAGCGAGCGAGGCTCAGTAGCTTCGGCTGCTGCGACGACTGCCACCCACTCCCCTCCAGGCTGGTCAAATTGCCCAAAAGCTTCACCGATGCGACGGGTGGGCTTCTGCATGAGCGGAAGAATCTTCTTGGACCAGACAGACTGGTACTTGAACGCATGCGCATATTCCGGGCAGTCGAAGGCAGAGATGCCCTCTGCCCAATAGAGCGCGAGGTATTTCGGAGAATCGGATGGGGATTTAAAGCGTGTTGCCTTGATCACTCCGGCCATCGATGCACGGTCCGGAAGATGCTCCTCGTCGTACCAGCGGTTGAATTCAAGTTCATGCACTGCATCAATGTCAGATGCAACAAATAACATACCAAATGGTGAGCCGTTCATTGTTATTTTCCTCAGGGTGGCTTGACCTTGTGGCTATGTTCATCGATAGAAAAAACTTAGGCAAACGAGTTTTTTTACCCATCTTTGATAGAAAAAACTTTTCAAATAGCTCGTGTTTCTGCTTCTTTTTGAGTCATTGGATAACTTGTCAGCACCTATCCAGAGCGGACATTGGCTGCGTCCAAACAAAAAGGCTGCACTCCCTTCATCGCACGTATGCAATTGAGGAAGTGCAGCCTTTCGGTGCCCTACTTCAGCGAGGCGATATACCTACCGTGCGTCCTCACAGAAGCGGTGAATGGCCTGGCAAGCCGCACGCAGCGACTCGTCATCCAGCGCATAAGCAATGCGCAGATACCCTGAAAGACCAAAAGCACTGCCCTGAACGACTGCAACATTGGCCTCCTCCAGCAACGCCAGGGCCACAGCCTCGTCATTGACCAATTCGCGCCCAGCAGGTGAGCGCTTGCCGATCAGCCCAGAGCAGTCGGTAAAAGCGTAGAAAGCCCCGCCTGGCACCTCACAACTGATGCCCGGCGCCTGGTTGAGCAGGTCGACCATGAAATCGCGGCGCCGCTGGAATACTTCGCGGCTGTGGGCGATGAAGTCTTTCGGACCGTCCAGGGCTGCGATTGCAGCGTGCTGCGAGATGGAACACGCACCCGAGGTCTGCTGACCCTGAAGCTTTTCCATCGCCTCAAGCAGCCAGCGAGGACCGGTGGCGAACCCGATCCGCCAACCCGTCATGGCGTAGGCCTTCGACACGCCGTTCATGGTCAGTGTCCGCGCAGCCAGGCGTGGTTCAACCTGGGCAAGCGTGAGGAAGTCACGGCCGTCGAATATCAGGTGCTCATAGATATCGTCCGCCAGAATAAGTACCTGCGGATGGGCCAGCAACACCTCAGCCAGAGCCTGCAATTCGTCGCGGTCGTACACGGCGCCTGTGGGGTTGGACGGTGAGTTCAGGATCAGCCAGCGGGTTTTCGGCCCGATGGCTTCGGCCAGCGCTTGCGGGGTCAGCTTGAAGCCCGACTCGGCGCCACAAGCGACGATCCGCGACTCGCCACCGCACAGTTCAACCATTTCTGGATAGCTGACCCAGTATGGCGCTGGGATCACAACCTCGTCGCCTTCGTTCAGGGTTGCGGCCAGGGCATTGAAGATGACCTGCTTGCCGCCACTGCACACCAGCGTGTCCTGCCAGCTGACATCAAGACCATTCTCACGCTGGTATTTGCGTGCGATGGCTTCACGCAGCGTGCGAAGGCCGGCTACCTGGGTGTAACGGGTTTGGCCACTGTTGATCGCACTGATGGCCGCAGTACGGATGTGCTCCGGCGTATCGAAGTCGGGCTCACCCGCGCAAAGCGATATGATCTTCGCCCCGTCTGCGCGGCGCGCAGCGACGCGGTCGATGATCTTGTAGGTCGCCGAAGGCTTGGCAGCCTCCAGGCGACGGTTCAGCGTTGCCAGGCTCACGCGTGCTCCTCCGGGTGGGAGAGGCCCATCAGGTCCATGGTGGTTTTGCCTTCGCGTAGCTTGCCCATGAAAACGGCCTCTTTGTCCGCGCGCTTCTGCCCCTCCCGCAGGGTATGTTCAACGGCATTGGCCGGGATGATGATCACACCATCCTCGTCCGCGACGACCAGATCGCCGGCGCTGACCTGCGCACCGCTGAAATCGAACGGCTTGCCGACCGAAGGCGTGGTGGCCTTGACGGTGCCTTTGACAGAGATGCCACGCGCAAATACAGGGAAACCATGTGCTTCGAGCGCGGCGATGTCGCGCACACCACCGTTGATCACCAGGCCAACGATGCCTGCCGTTTCCGCCGCCACCGTGAGCACCTCACCCCAATAGCCGGCGACGAAGTCGGCGGTATCACACACCAGCACGCTGCCGCGCGGCGCTTTGGCCACGGCCAGGTGCAGGCCCAGGTTGTCACCTGGTGAACACTGCAGCGGGTAAGCCGGCGCGGCGATGAATGCGCCTTTCCAGACAGCGCGGATCTCGCGGTCGACCGCGCACGGCAGCCCGGACGCCTCGTACAGGGTGGAGGTGCCCAGGACCTTTGCAATGTTCTGGTAATCGTGTGGAAGGCTCATGATTGCTTGCTCTGCAGGGAGTGGTAACCGAGGGCGGCACGAGCCTCTTTGAGGCTTTTGCCAGTGGCAATCTGTTCGCGGATTTGCGCTTCGACGTGTTCGATGCGACGTGCCGTTTCAGCAACTTCCTGGGCACGGTCACGCGGGACAATGACGACACCATTGGCGTCAGCGACGACGATGTCCCGAGCACAAACCCGGGCATGGCCAACCGACACCGGCTGGTTGACGGCCACGACCTCGACGCGGTCCTTGCCGGTACGCATGAAGCGGCCTTTGCTGAACAGCGGGTAGCCTTCGCCCAGCGCCTTGTTCACATCGCGGCAGACACCATCAATGACCGTGCCGGCAATACCGCGGGCCAGGGCGTACTGGGTCATGATATCGCCCCACACCGTGCAATCGGTACGGCCTTCGTTGGCGATGACCACAACGTCGCCGGGTGCTACTTCATCAATGAAGTCACCCACGGTGCCTGGCGGTGTACTTGCACTGACGTACTGGACAGTGAAGGCCGGGCCGACCACGACCTGGCTGTAGTTGGCCAGCGGCGCGATACCAAAGGCCTGACCGGGAAGGCCCAGCTTGTCCATCGCGTCGGACACCCCCGGGGTATCCAGGCCTTGGAACAAGGCGACCAGGTCTTTATCAGAAAGGCTCATATCAGTGCTCCACCTTGATGGCTTCGAATTGGGTGTCGTGCATCACTTCCTCGACCGAACGGCCTGCGCGGACGGCGTCCACCATGCCGGCCTGGCGACGGTCGATACGCTCGGCCAGGTCAAGCACCTTCTCGATGGCACCGGCCGGGACGAAAACGGTGCCGCATGCGTCGGCAATCACGTAGTCGCCTTCATCCACGTCAACGCCAGCCATGCGAACGGTGACAGCCGCGTCGATCTGGATGAGCCTGTTGCGCGCGCTGATCATGGTCACGCCACGGCCGTAGACCGGGTAGCCGATGTCGGCACTGCCGCAGATGTCGCGGCTGAAGCCATCGATGATCGAGCCACGGATGCCTTTGCGCCGGGCGGCGTTGGCCAAGATGTCGCCCCAGCTGGAAATACCGTCAACGCCACCCGCAATGACCAGCACGCGGTCATCGGTGGTGATCTGCTCGATGACTGGGGTAATCAGGTGAACGGTGGGTGCCACGTCCTGCTTTGGCCCCAGCTGCACCGTGCTGGCTCGGCCAACAATCTTCGGGCAGTTCCAGAGCGGCATCAGGCCGTTGGTGGCTCCAGGCAGTTGGAGGAAGTCCAGCGCGTCCGACACCGTATTGGTATCGAGCACAGCCAGGCGCTCAAGCGGGGCTTTCAAGCTCATCGGTTGCAGGCCTCTTGTAAGTGAGGCTTGAGTATCTGCGCGGGCATTTGATACGTATATTACGAAGAAGCTAAGCTTGTCATATCCCAAACCTATGGAAGAATGCCGTGATCAACTTTCGTTTGATACGTCACCTGTGGCTGTTCCTGGCCGTTGCCGAGGACCAGAACTTCAGCCGCGCGGCCAAGCGGCTGGGCATGTCACAGCCGCCGTTGACTGAGCAGATCCAGGCGCTTGAACAGTCCCTTCGCATTCAACTGTTCACCCGCTCTCGCCGTGGCGCTCAGCTCACTGCCGCCGGGGCTGCAATTCTCCCCGCTGTGCGCAAGTTTGCTGATCAGCTGGAGCGGCTGGAGTTGGCGGTTCACGAGGCCGTCGCCGGCCACGCCGGCGTGGTGACCATCGGGGCGATCACCTCGGCCATGATCGATGTGCTGCCCCAGTTGATCGAGCGGTTCAAGCAAGACCACCCGTTGGTCACGGTTTCGGTTCGAGAGATCGATAGCGCAGAGGCGATACCCGCGCTTGAGGCCGGCGATATCGACATCGCGTTTGCGCGCCTTGAAGGCAACCTCGGCCGGCATCTGCAGTCCATGCCGCTGTCAGAGGATCGCCTGGCAGTCGCGATGCCCAAGGATCACCCACTGGCCGCCAGTGCAGCCATTGAGCTCAAGGCACTTGCCGATGAAACCCTGGTGATGGCCTCACGAGACGTCAGCCCGGTGTATTTCGACTATCTGGTGGGGCTATGCAAGGCCAGCGGCTTCGCGCCGCGTATCGTGCATCAGGTCCGCTCTGTCACGGCGCAGGTGGCGTTCGTCAGTTGTGGCCAGGGCATCGCTTTGGTGCCCACCTCAATGGACAAGCTTGCCCCTGGAAATGTATTGGTGCGGCCGTTGCAGCCCGAAGTGAAGGTTGTTACCACCGCCATGGCATGGCACGGCGTTAACGGCAATCCCTTGGTGGATGCGATGATTGACCAGGCCAAGCAGATTTTTGCGTCATAGGCTGGGCATATGACAGGGTTCGCGGCTTCGTATTTTACAAAATTCAGGGTGGGCCCGACATTGGGGCCTCTGTAAAAGGAGCTCCCACCGTGGCAAACCTTGCTCGCTTCACTCACGAGAAACTGCCGTTGAACATCGACGGCGTGCTGCTGGATCTGGCGGTGATCCATCGTTCCGGCCCCAAGGCACCTATCCTCTTCCTGCATGGGTTCGGTTCTACCAAAGAAGACTATGCCGACATCACGCTGCAGCCCGCATTCGAAGGTCATCCCTTCATTGCCTACGATGCGCCTGGTTGCGGAGAAACCGAATGCGCCGACCTCGCCCGCATCAACATCCCCTTGCTGGTGAAGACTGCCCAGGCCGTACTTGCACATTTTGGCGTCGACCAATTTCACCTGGTCGGCCACTCCATGGGTGGCCTGACCGGGCTGATGCTCGCTGATGCCGCCCCGGATCGAGTGCTGAGTTTTGTCGACATCGAGGGCAATATTGCGCCCGAAGATTGCTTCCTCAGCCGGCAGATCCACGATCACCCGCGCGAAGACGATTTGGGCTTTTTCCGCGACTTCATCGAGCGCACCCGGCTTGCCGCCGATCCTGCCAGCGCACTCTATGCGGCCAGCCTGGCGCACAAAGTACGTACCGGGGCGGTGCGCGGCATCTTCGAGTCCATGGTTGAGCTGTCAGATAACGGCTGTCTGATGGAGAAGTTCCTGGCGCTACCCTTCCCGCGCCAGTACATGTACGGCGCAACCAACGCCCACCTTTCCTATCTGGACGACATCGCTGCCCAAGGGGTGCAACTGGCGTGCATCCCTGATTGTGGCCACTTCCCGATGTACTCCAACCCGGCGCTGATGTGGCAGCACATCAAGGCACTGCAAGACCGCGCCTGACCCCGTTCACCGGCTCCAACCCCTACACGGCTGCTTGCGGCCGTGGGTACCCGCACACCCAGTCATAATAACAATGAGGTTGCGTCATGCTCGAAGCCATCAATGGCTTTCTCTCGGGAAAGCTGCTTATCGTCCTGGTCGTCGGACTGGGCGCTTATTTCACCGTAAAGACACGGTTTGTGCAGCTTCGCTATTTCCTGCACATGTTCAAGGTGTTCAAGGACAGCCTTACCAGCAGTTCGACTCAAATCAGTTCCTTCCAGGCCCTCATGCTCAGCCTGGCCGGCCGTGTCGGGGCGGGTAACATCGCCGGCGTCGGCGTGGCTGTAACCTTGGGCGGTCCTGGCGCGGTGTTCTGGATGTGGGTTACCGCACTGGTCGGGATGGCCACCACATTGTTCGAATGCAGCCTGGCGCAGTTGTACAAGCGCCACAACGGCAGCGGCCAATTTCATGGCGGCCCGTCGTTCTATATGGAATACGGGCTGAACAAGCGATGGCTGGGCGTGGTGATGGCGGTACTGTTGATCGTCACGTTCGGTTTTTCCTTCAATGGCCTGCAGTCACACGCGGTAACCCATTCACTGCAAAATGCCTTTGGCTTTGACCCCGCCTATTCCGGCATCGCCCTGGCCGCCGTGCTAGCGCTGGTGTTCATGGGTGGCATCAAACGCATCGCCAGGGTGGCAGACCTGCTGGTACCGGTGAAAACGCTGGCCTACATAGCGGTTACCCTGTACGTGATTGTGCTGCAATTTGATCACGTGCCCTTGATGCTGTTGACCATCGTGAAAAGCGCGTTCGGGCTCGATCAAGCCTTCGGTGGCCTGATCGGCAGCGCAATCGTGATGGGTGTGAAGCGTGGCGTATTCGCCAACGAAGCTGGCCTGGGCAGTGCACCAAACGTCGCAGCGGTGGCCGAAGTTCGGCACCCTGTCTCACAAGGTGTCGTGCAGGCGTTCAGCGTGTTTTTCGATACGTTCATCATCTGCACCTGCACCGCTTTGCTGATCTTGCTGTCGGGCTTCTATACCGCTGGTTTCGCGGGTGACGGCATCGTGCTGACGCAGAACTCGCTTGCCGCAGTGGTCGGTGACTGGGGCCGCAGCTTCATCAGCGTTGCACTTGCGTTGTTCGTGTTCACCTCGATTCTCTACAACTACTACCTGGGCGAAAACAACCTGAGGTTTATTCTGGGCAAGAACCGCAAGGCGCTGCTGAGCTATCGCGCCCTGGTACTGGCCTTGATTCTCTGGGGCTCGGTTCAAGATCTGAGTACAGTGTTTGCCTTCGCCGACATCACCATGACCCTTTCTGCGCTGGTGAACCTCATCGCCCTGGTCCTGCTATGCCGAGTTGGCCTGCGACTGCTCGCAGATTATGACGCACAGCGCAAAGCCGGCGTTGCCGAGCCGGTTCTCACCGCCAGTGCCTTCCACGACCTCAACATAGACAGGACCATCTGGAGCAATGCTCCAGAGCAGGTCGATAAAGATCAGGGGCTGGGTGTACTCGAACCTGAGCCACCAAAAATATCTTGATGAGCAGGATTGCCAGGCAACCGTAGTGGTTGCCTGGGCTTGGTTTCAGCTTCGTGCATTCGAATAATCAGCCCCAAGACGCAAGCCAGTGTTTTCCTCCACAGCCCCCGTGCCGTCGAGGTAACCGTGCTTGCGTAGATCGGGCATGAGCACGGCGGCAATCAGGGTAATGACGCTCATCGCCGCCACGTAGTAGTAGAAATACGACTCCACGCCCGCGCCGCGCAGGGACAGCGCTACGTACTCGGCAGTACCCCCACACAACGCGTTGCCCAAGGCATAGGGCAGCCCTACCCCCAGCGCGCGGACCGTGGCGGGGTACAGGTCTGCCTTCAGCACGCCGGTGACCGGCGTATAGAACGCTGCAATCAGGAGGCCCAGCATGACCAGCGCGAAGGCTTCGTACGGGTTGTTGACGCTCTTGAGCCCCGTGAGCAACGGTACGATCAACAGGCTCGACAGCAGGCCAAAGGCAATCATGCTGTTTCGCGAACCAATCCTGTCAGCCATCATCCCGAACACCGGCTGAAGGCACATGAACACCACCAGCGCGGCTGTCATGATGAAGCTCACGGTCGACGCATCGAAGCCCGCCGAAACCACCAGGTATTTCTGCATGTAGGTGGAGAATGTATAAAAGTGCAGCGAGCAACCCGCAGTGATGGCAATTGTCAGCAGCACGGCTTTCTTGTGCTTCATCAGCGCTTTTATCGAGCCCGCTTCCTTGTGTTTGGCGCCTTGGTGACTTGCCGTTTCAAGCATCGAGCGGCGAAGGTAGACCACCACCAGCGCACTCACTGCACCAATGAAGAATGGAATCCTCCAGCCCCAGGCCTTGAGTTCTTCGATGGGCAGCAGGTTCTGCAGCACAACCACAGTCAGCAATGCCAGCAGTTGCCCGGCAATGATCGTGAAGTACTGGAACGAGCCAAAGAAGCAGCGCTTGCCTGTACTGGAAATCTCGCTGATGTAGGTAGCACCGGTACCGTATTCAGCCCCTACCGAAAGGCCCTGCATCAAGCGGGCAATCAGCAACAGAACCGGCGCGGCCATGCCAATGGTTTCGTAGGTGGGCACCACCGCGATCATCAGCGAGCCCCCACACATCAGAAAGACGGAGATGATCATGGAAAACTTGCGGCCACGCGTGTCAGCGAGGTAACCGAAAATCCACCCGCCCAGGGGGCGCATGAAGAAGCCGACAGCAAAAATGCCGGCCGTTGCCAAAAGTTGTGTGGTCTGGTCGCCCTGAGGGAAAAAAAGCGCGGCGAAGTAGATTGAGGTGTAGGCGTAGATGAAGAAGTCGTACCACTCCACCAGGTTTCCGGAACAGGCGCCGAGAATGGCGCGGATCCGTTGGCGATTGGTCAGGTTACGGATATCAGGCGCAGCAGGATTGTGATTGTTGGCGTGCATGGGGAACTCCAGATCTGAGGCAAACGCGAGGCAAGAACAACAGCGTTGGTCTGCGTCGAGCTACTGGCTTGGAGTCATCACAGGAAAAGCAGGCGGCAGTACGCGGGGCGATGGAACGCACATCATGGGGGGCACCTTCTGGGATCTATTATTTTACAAGCCAGCGAAAGCGCACTGACTTTTATCCCGGGCAAAGCTACGCCCTCACCTGAGTAGCGGCCAGACCCGCTGCCCTCTAGCAGTTATGCCGCGATTGAATAGCTTGGCGCAGCCGTTTCAGAGCATGTGCCCCGCCCAGATGCCTTGGGCCACCAGCTCGCTGGCAATGTCCACAAAGGTCTGGCCGACGTAGCGCGTTGCAGGGCTTACCTGCCGATCGGCGGGCAGCACGAGCACCAGCTTGCGCATTGGCGTCGGGTCAACCAGCGGCGCGGCGCATAGCGTGCCGTCATTCAGGCGGGAGTAAATGGAGGCCAGTGGCAATGCCGTATAGCCAAAACCATTGCGCACCAGGTCGATCATCGCGCCAAAGGAGTCCGCCTCGACACTGGTGGTGATCTTGAAGCCTCGCTCAAGGGCGCACTGGTCCATGATCTTGCGCAGCCCATGGCGGGGGCTGGGCAGCACCATCTGTTCATTGGCCAATTCTGCGAACGGCACGGCCGTGTCCAGGTTCAACCTGGCCTCGGGAGGGCCAACCAGGACCAGGTTCTCCATCATTACCGGTTCGATTCGCAACGTGTGCAGTGGCTGCGGATCGTATGAGATGGCCAGCTCCAGCTCGCCCCGCTGCAACCAGTCCAGCAAATAGCCGCTAAACGCCGATGAAAAGCGGATCGAGAGGTCCGGGTGAGTGTCGCGGATGCGCTGCACCAACGGCACAGTGACAATCTCGGCGATGGTCGGCGTGGTACCGATGGCGACCATGCCGCGAAACGCGGCACGACCGCCGGCTACCGAGGTACGGATGGACTCGAGCTCGTTCATGATTCGGGTGGCCCGTTCAAGAACCTCGAGGCCGGCAGCGGTGATTTCCATACCGCGGCCATGCCGCTCGAACAGGTAGACGCCCAGTTCCTTTTCCAACTGCCGAATCTGCCGGCTCAATGCAGGTTGCGCCACATGGAGCCGGTCCGAAGCCTTGCTCAGGCTGCCAAGCTCGGCCACATGGATCAGGGTTTTCAGTTGCACTACGTCCATCGGTCAACCACTGGCAAAGAAAGGGGCGCCTCTGAACGGCGTTTTTCACAGTCTAAAGACAGCCTTGGTCATCAGCTATAGCATTTGGGCATAGCAGCTAGCACCAAAGGCATACGCCACGACGCGAATTGGCTATCGATGCCTCACACTGTTGAAGAACCTGCAGCCCCCTGGGTTGTGCCACGAGCGGTTGCCGGCTGTGTATCCGGGTCCTGCAGCTCCCCTTCCCACTTGGCGACCACCGCCGTGGCGATCGAGTTGCCTACGGCGTTGGTGGCCGAGCGCCCCATATCGAGGAATGTATCGATGCCCAGAATCAGCAGCAGCCCCGCTTCGGGAATATCGAACTGCACCAGCGTCGCCGCAATGACCACCAGTGATGCACGCGGCACCCCGGCAAGCCCCTTGGATGTAAGCATCAACGTCAACAGCATCAGGATCTGCGTACCAAGGGTCATCTCGATACCGTACGCTTGGGCGATGAACAGCACAGCGAAGGTGCAGTACATCATCGAGCCATCGAGGTTGAAGGAGTAGCCCATGGGCATGACAAAACTGGAAATTTTGCGGCTTACTCCGAATCGGTCCAGCGCCGAGAGCAGTTTTGGATAGGCCGACTCGGAACTCGCCGTAGCGAACGCCAGCAGGAAGGCCTCCTTGATCAGCGCCAGAAGTGCGAAAACCCGCCGCCCCAGGAACAGCGCCCCAGCCATTATCAGCAATAGCCAAAGCAGGATCAGCCCCAGGTAGAAGTCGCGCATGAACACCGCGAACGTTGCGAGGATCGACAGGCCGTTAACCGCGACTGTGGCGGCCATCGCAGCCATGACAGCCAGCGGTGCCAGCTTCATGACGTAGCCCGTGATGAGAAGCATGGCCTGGGCCAATTCGTCGGCAAGGCGCACGAGGCCCTTGGCTTTTTCGCCCAGGGCCGCCAGGGCTACACCAAAGAACAGTGAGAACACCACAATCTGCAGGATCTCGTTGTTCGCCAGGGCCTCGACGAACGACCTGGGCACCAGATGCGTGACAAACGCCTTGAGGGTGAAGGCAGATGTCTGGAGGGACGTGGTTGCGCTCACGTCCGGCAAAGGCAGTGCCAGATGATGCCCTGGCTGCAGGATGTTGGCCATCATCAGGCCCACCGCCAATGAGAGCAGCGAAGCCGTCAGGAACCACATCATCGCCTTGCCAAAGACTCTGCCCACCGCACCGGCGTCGCCCATGTTAGCAATCCCTACCACCAAGGTGGAAAACACCAGCGGCCCGATCAGCATCTTGATCAGCCTCAGGAATACGTCCGATATCACCGAAATGTACCCGGCAGTCTCGGTAGCAGCTGCCTTGTCAGGGCTGGTGAGGAAAATGACATAGCCGATCACCACGCCTAGGAACATTGCGAGCAGTATCCAGCCCGCCAGCGGTAGTCTGAATTTCATTGAGCACCTTTATTCAACCAATAGGGACCGTCACCGCCAGAGCGGTGCACTACGGAACGAAGTAGGACAGTGCAAGATGCCGAAAACAGCATGGTGAGGATGGTGTATCGGCCAATGGCGACTCTGCAGTGGTGAGCCACCCGGCGAGCGTGCGCAGGTAACGAAGCAACATGGACAACCCTCGATCTTATTGTTGTTTTGATTCGACAGCGGCGCAGCCGCGACCGAGCAGGCAACCTAACGTTTTCACCTGCTGCCCAGAAGCGCTGAGCGCGTCTATCAGCTATGCCCGCTTTATATAGCCACTGGCGGGCGTGCCCGGGCCATGCTTCACACGACGCGGCAGTCAGTCGCACTCAACGTCGATGACCTGTGGCATGGGCGCACCTATGCCGCTACGGCATATCTCAAAGAAAAAAACGGTAGTCGTCCTGCGCTGCATCTCGCCGCATGATGAGGAAAAACAAAAGCAGCACTGCCGGGAGATACCCATGTCATCGCAAGAAGCTGAACAGAACTGGCAAGAGGACGTGTTCCGTGTTCTCAAGGCCCACGACGTCAAGCACGTCGTATTCGTACCGGACGCTGGCCACTCGGCGTCCATTCGCATGTCCTATGCAGACCCCGACATCAAGGCCGTTGTGCTCACCACGGAAGAAGAAGGCATTGGCTACCTGGCCGGCGCCTGGCTGGGTGGTGAACGCGGCGCCCTGCTGATGCAGTCGAGCGGTGTCGGCAACTGCATCAACACCCTCGCCTTGCAGAACTGCGCTGGTTTCCCCCTGCTGATGGTTGTGACCATGCGGGGGGACTGGGCTGAATTCAACGCCTGGCAAAACCCGATGGGTCAGGCCACTGAAGCCTCCCTGAACCTGATGAAAGTGATGACCTGGCGCGCTGACAAACCTGAGGATGTGGCCCCCCTGCTCCATGGCGCCGCCACCATGGCCTTCAACGGCGATGCCGCCACCGCCCTGCTGCTTGGTCAGCGCCTGATCGGAGAAAAGAAATGGGTCAAGTAAGCGCCAACCACGTACTTTGCCGCCGAGAGGTCGTCCGTACCTTGCTCGCCGATCGCAATGATGTGCTCGTCGTCACCGGCCTGGGCTCTGCCTCCTATGATGTGATGGCCGCGGGTGACCACGACAACAACTACTACCTTTGGGCGGCCATGGGCAGTGCCATTACCGTGGGCTTGGGCCTCGCCAATGCGCAGCCGGACAAAAGCGTGGTGGTTGTCACCGGGGATGGTGAGCTGCTGATGGGGTTCGGCGCACTGGCCACTGTTGCACTGCAGCAGCCGAAAAACCTGACCATCGTGGTGCTGGACAACGGCCACTTCGGTGAAACCGGCATGCAAGTCAGCCACGCCGGCTTCGGCATCGAGTTGGACCGGGTCGCTGAAACCTGTGGCTTTGCCTGGACCCAGGAAATTCGTGAAATGGACGGGGTCCATGCCCTGCGTGAGCGTTTCGCCAATCGGGACGGGGTCAAGCTGGCCACGGTGAAGATCAAAGCCGAAAACCCGCCACGTGTACTGCCGCCGCGTGATGGCCAATACATCAAGAACCGTTTCCGCGCCGCCCTTGGCTTCCAGCCTATTTGACCGTGTTACAGGGTCGGGCCGGCGGCCGAACCACGATGACGCTGCCGGCCTGCCCCACCCTGGAGAATGATGATGATCGACAACAGTCAAGAAGAACTCAACGCCATTCGTGAGGGTGTACGTGCCCTGTGTGGCGATTTCCCGGCCGAATACTGGCGCAAGGTCGACGAAGAAAAAGGCTTCCCTGAAGCCTTCGTCAAAGCCATGACTGAGGCCGGCTGGCTGTCGGCGATGATACCCGAGGAGTTTGGCGGCTCCGGCCTGGGTCTGGCCGAGGCCTCGGTGATTCTTGAAGAAGTCAACGCCTGTGGCGGCAACTCCGGCACCATCCATGGCCAGATGTACAACATGTTCACCTTGCTGCGTAACGGCAGCGAAGAACAAAAGCGCTACTACCTGCCCAAACTGGCCAGTGGCGAGCTGCGCCTGCAGTCGATGGGCGTGACAGAGCCGACCACCGGCACCGATACCACCAAGATCAAGACCACGGCGGTTCGCAAAGGCGACAAGTACGTGATTAATGGCCAGAAAGTGTGGATCTCTCGCGTCCAGCATTCTGACTTGATGATCCTCCTGGCGCGTACCACCCCGCTCGCCGAGGTCACCAAGAAGGTCGATGGCATGTCGATTTTCCTGGTCGACCTGCGTGAAGCCATCGGTAACGGCCTGACCGTACAGCCGATTGCCAACCTGGTGAACCACGAAACCAACGAGCTGTTCTTCGACAACCTGGAAATCCCTGCCAGCAGCCTGATTGGCGAAGAAGGCAAGGGTTTTCGCTACATCCTCGACGGGCTCAATGCCGAGCGTACCTTGATCGCCGCCGAATGCATCGGCGATGGCCGCTGGTTTATCGAGAAATCCAGCCAGTACGCCCGTGATCGTGTGGTATTCGGCCGCCCGATCGGCCAGAACCAGGGCGTGCAGTTCCCCATCGCTGAAGCCTACATCGAAATCGAAGCCGCGGACCTGATGCGCTGGCGTGCTTGCGCCGAGTACGACAGCGGTCGCAACGCTGGCGCCGCTGCGAACATGGCCAAGTACCTGGCGGCCAAAGCCAGTTGGGAGGCTGCCAACGCATGCTTGCAGACCCACGGCGGCTTCGGCTTTGCCAATGAATATGACGTCGAGCGCAAGTTCCGCGAAACCCGCCTTTATCAGGTCGCGCCCATTTCAACCAACCTGATCTTGTCCTACGTGGCCGAACATCTGCTGGAACTGCCACGTTCGTTCTGACCTGGGTCCCCCTCGCCAACCGTGAGGGGCCTGCCATAACAAGAGAGACATCAATCATGAGTCAGCCCATTCGCCCACTTGACGGCATTACCGTCATCAGCCTCGAACATGCGATCGCAGCGCCCTTCTGTACCCGCCAGCTGGCTGACCTGGGCGCCCGGGTGATCAAGGTCGAACGCCCGGGCAGTGGCGACTTCGCCCGTGGTTACGATCAGCGGGTCAACGGCCTGGCCTCGCATTTCGTCTGGACCAACCGCTCGAAAGAAAGCCTGGCCCTTGACCTCAAGCAGGATATCGCCGGGGACATCCTTGACCAGCTACTGGCGCAAGCCGATGTGCTGGTGCAGAACCTGGCGCCAGGCGCGGCCGCCCGCCTTGGGTTGAGCTTCGAGCAATTGCACGAGCGCTTCCCGCGGCTCATCGTCTGCGACATCTCCGGCTATGGCGCTGGGGGCCCCTACGAGCAGAAAAAAGCCTATGACCTGCTGATCCAGAGCGAAGGCGGTTTTCTTTCGGTCACCGGTGGGCCGGGCGAAGACGGGATGGCCAAGGCGGGCAACTCGATAGCGGATATCGCTGCCGGCATGTATGCCTACACGGGCGTCCTCTCGGCCGTACTGTTGCGGGAAAAAACCGGCATCGGCAGCCACGTTGAAGTTTCGATGCTGGAGAGCCTGGTGGAGTGGATGAATTACCCGCTCTATTACGCCTACGAGGGTGCCCCGCCACCGCCTCGCGCTGGTGCAGCGCACGCCACGATCTATCCATACGGCCCATTCCCTATTGGCGATGGCAGCACCGTGATGCTCGGCCTGCAGAACGAACGGGAGTGGCAGCTGTTCTGCGAGCATGTGCTGATCCGGCCGGAGCTTGCGGATGATGATCGGTTTTCTGCCAACTTCAAACGCGTGGCCAACCGCGACGCCCTGCGAGCGTTGATCATCGAGGCTTTCGCCCCATTGAGCTTCGATACCGTTATTCAGCGGCTGGACCAGGCCAGCATTGCCAACGCCAAGGTTAACGATATGCAGGGTGTCTGGGAGCACCCACAACTAAAAGCCCGAGACCGCTGGCGGCGCATCGACACGGCCGCAGGCAGCGTGCCCAGCCTGCTCCCGCCCGCCACCAGCAATGCCTTTGCACCCCGCATGGGCCCGGTGCCGGCGCTTGGCGAGCACAGCGAAAACATCCTTGCCGAACTTGGCCTGACGCATGAACGAATTCAACAGCTGCGCGCTTCAGGGGTCATCTGACCCCTCTTTTTACCGCCTGTTGTGAACGCTCAAGAACAGAGTATTACTGCTTATGAAAGTGCTGGTCGCTATCAAACGTGTGGTCGATTACAACGTCAAAGTCCGCGTCAAGGCGGACAACGCCGGCGTCGACCTTGCAAACGTCAAGATGTCCATGAACCCCTTCTGCGAAATCGCCGTGGAAGAAGCCGTACGCCTGAAGGAAAAAGGCGTGGCGAGCGAGATCGTGGTCGTCTCCGTGGGCCCGCCCGCCGCCCAGGAGCAACTGCGTACCGCCCTGGCGCTAGGCGCCGACCGTGCCATCCTGGTCGAAGCCGTCGATGAGCTGAGCTCCCTGGCCGTAGCCAAAGCGCTGAAAGCCGTTGTCGACAAAGAGCAGCCGCAGCTGGTCATCCTTGGCAAGCAGGCCATCGACAGCGACAACAACCAGACCGGCCAGATGCTGGCCGCGCTGACCGGCTACGCCCAGGGCACCTTCGCCTCCAAGGTCATCGTTGCGGGCGACAAGCTGAACGTCACCCGTGAAATCGATGGCGGCTTGCAGACCGTGTCGCTGAACTTGCCAGCCATCGTCACCACCGACCTGCGCCTGAACGAGCCGCGCTATGCATCGCTGCCGAACATCATGAAGGCCAAGAAGAAGCCGCTGGAGACCGTCAAGCCTGACGACCTCGGCGTTTCCCTCGCCTCCACCAACACGACCCTGAAAGTCGAAGCGCCAGCTGCGCGCAGCGCGGGTATCAAGGTCAAGTCGGTGGCCGAACTGGTCGAGAAGCTGAAGAACGAAGCGAAGGTAATCTGATGTCTATCCTGGTAGTAGCTGAACACGACAATCACACACTCGCCGCGCCGACCTTGAATACTCTGGCTGCAGCCCACCAGATCGGAGGGGAAGTCGTGGTCCTGGTCGCGGGACTGGACGTTTCCGGTGTCGCTTTCGCGGCTGCGCAGATCGCTGGAGTGAGTAAGGTGCTAATGGCAGACGACGCTGCCTACGCGCGCCAGCTCCCGGAAAATGTTGCGCCGTTGGTGGCCAACCTGGGTCGCGACTTCAGCCATGTACTCGCCCCTGCCACCAGCAACGGCAAAAACATCCTGCCACGGGTGGCAGCGTTGCTGGATGTCGATCAGATCTCCGAAATCATTTCGGTCGAGTCTGCCGATACCTTCAAGCGCCCGATCTATGCGGGCAACGCCATCGCCACCGTGCAGTCGAACGCCGCAGTCAAAGTCATCACCGTTCGATCCACCGGCTTTGAGGCCCTGCCGGCAGAAGGCGGTAGTGCGCCGATCGTGGCATTGGCTGGCGCCCGTGATACAGGCATATCGGCGTTCGTCGGCGAAGAACTGGCCACGTCCGATCGCCCCGAGCTGACTGCGGCAGACATTGTTGTTTCCGGTGGCCGCGGCATGGGCAACGGTGACAACTTCAGCCACCTGTACCGCCTGGCCGACAAGCTCGGCGCGGCAGTTGGTGCATCGCGCGCAGCGGTAGACGCAGGCTTTGTTCCCAACGACATGCAGGTCGGCCAGACCGGCAAGATCGTGGCCCCGCAGCTGTACATCGCGGTCGGTATCTCCGGCGCGATCCAGCATTTGGCGGGCATGAAGGAATCCAAGGTGATTGTCGCGATCAACAAGGATGAAGAAGCGCCGATCTTCCAGGTGGCCGATTACGGACTGGTCGGCGACTTGTTCGAAATCGTGCCAGCACTCACCTCCACGCTGTAACAGGACAAAAACAATGACCCCATCAGCACCTGAAACCTGGATCGGTCGCAGTCAGACCGTGCACGATTGCATCAGCCATAACCTGGTAAAACGCATTGCCGCAACCCTGGGTGAACCAGCGCCAGCTCCGGGTGCCCCCCTGCCCGAACTCTGGCACTGGGCATTCTTCCAGGACGCCGTCGAGCACTCCGGGCTCGGCGGGGACGGCCATCCCGCGCGAGGCGGCTTCTTGCCCCCGGCGGATAACCGCAACCGCATGTGGGCAGGTGGTCGCCTGGAGTTCATCCACCCGCTGCGCGTGGATGCCCAGGTATCTCGCCGCTCGACCATCCTCAACGTTCAGGAAAAGCATGGGCGTACGGGGTCCTTGCTGTTTGTCACCGTACAACATGAGTACGTGCAAGACGGCCAGCGGGCGCTCATCGAGGAACAGGACATCGTTTATCGTGAGCCATCGCCACCCAAACTGGGCGGAACCGAGCCGATGCCGCAGGGAGACTGGCATCTTCACGTTCAGCCAAGCCCGACGCTGCTGTTCCGCTATTCGGCGGTGACGTTCAACGGCCACCGCATTCACTATGATTGGCCTTATGTGACCGAAACCGAAGGTTACCCTGGCCTGGTGGTGCACGGCCCCCTGATCGCAACGCTGAACGTGCAAGCATTCGTACGGGCGAACCCGCAATTGACAGTGCGTCGATTCAGCTTCCGTGGTGTTCGTCCCTTGATCTGCCCTGACGCGTTCGAGGTCGGTGGCCGATTGATCGGTGAGGGTAAAGCCCAGGTCTGGGCTGGCAATCAGGCAGGTCAGGCCCAGGTCGGCGAGATCGAATTCGTCCAGGAGGCACGCCAATGACACAACAACCCGTAGTCCGTAGCGCGCTTTTCGTTCCCGCGACTCGGCCAGAACGCATTCCGAAAGCATTGGCCAGTGGTGCGGACCGGGTCATTGTCGACCTTGAGGATGCTGTGGAAGAGACGCTGAAGGAGCAGGCGCGCAACAATCTCGACCAGTTCCTCGACGATCATCCGCAGGCCAAGGTGCTGGTACGGGTGAATGCGCCTGGTCATTGGGCCCACGAGGCTGACCTGTCGCTTTGCCGGCGTCATGCCGGGGTCATCGGCATTCTGCTGCCGAAGGCTGAAAGCGTCGACCAGATTGATCGCGCCCATGCCACTGGCAAAGCGGTGTGGCCAATCATCGAAAGCGCCAAGGGCCTGGCTGCCCTACCATCCCTGGCGGCAGCAGCTGGCGTAGACAGGTTGTCATTCGGCAGCCTGGACCTGGGCCTTGACCTTGGCCTCAGCACGGGTAGCGCAGCAGCCGAGCACGTGCTGGGGCACGCCCGTTACGCAGTGCTGCTACATAGCCGTGTCGCGGAATTGGCCGCGCCCTTGGACGGAGTGTTCCCCGCCATCCAGGATACCGACGGTTTGCAGCGTCAAGTCCGGTTTGCACGGGGCATGGGCTTTGGCGGTGCCTTGTGCATCCACCCAAGCCAGGTCAAGGTGATCCACGATGCCCTGAAGCCCTCGCATCACGAGCTGGATTGGGCTCGACGGGTGGTCGAGCAGGCCGAAGCTGGCGCCGGCGTATTCACCCTTGATGGCCAGATGGTCGACGCTCCGGTGATCCTGCGTGCCCGGGCAATCTTGCTGCAGGCGGGTTGAAGGGTTCAGTTCATGCTCCCGTTACAGCACGCGACCACTGTTCTGACGCGCAGGGGTAATCTGTATCGGGGGCACCCGTCGAAGAGGTGCCGTATGTGGTTGATGAATGGCGCAGCCCTGCCACCGCGCAAGTGCTGCAAGCGCTTGATCTGCCGGCTGCTGCGTGCCCTATCCAGGTTGCCGGCGTATGGTTGACGCCGCCCGTACATGCCCTCCACCTGTCACGCAGGCCGCGTCAGAGCTGATGGTTGAAATAGGCTATACCGCCATGACCATGCGAAAACTGGCGCAACGTGTCGGAATACTCCCAGGCAGCCTTTACCATCACGTCGACTGCAAACAGGATCTCCTGCTCAATGTGGTCCTGGACATCGTCGAAAAACGTCTTCAGGCGTGGCATGCGAGCGTATGCCCACGCGACCTGAAGGGATATGTGTGTTTCTCGCTCGATCGGCAAGTCACCGTCCCACAGGAAGATTTGATCCTGCGACACGAGGTCAGGCACCTTGAAGCCAGCCACCGGCGCTGGCTGGACCGGGCGAGTGCACGGCTGGCCCAGCCTGTGGAATGCATCATTCAGAAAGGTTGTGCGACAGGTCAGTACCGCGTGGATGACCCCTCCAAAGCCTCGGTGGCGATCGTTGCGATTATCGAAAGCGCCAACAGCCTGCGGCTCAGCAAGGCGCCTTTCGATGAAACCTGGATCCAGGAGCACATCCTGCAGGCGTGCAATGCAGTGCTGCGACCTCATCAACGCGCGCTCTGGTGCTCAGGCCACCGCAATCATCCTTGACCTATCCTGTCTGCAAGCACGCCCGGACGGAAAGGATCAGGACCTAGATCATGCCATTCAGATTCACGCTGTGGTCGAGCTTCGCGCAGTTCACCCAGGGGATCCGTAAAGAGTTCTCCAACCCGGACCGCCTCCCCCAACGCTTGCTGGACGAAGCCGAGACGCTGCTGTCCGTGTTGTTGGCTATCGGCATGGCGCATTATCTGGCTGTCGATAATGTCGGCTGGGCTGCTTTCAGTGGCTACATGGTGATGCGTTCAAGTCTGCACGACTGCGTTTACCGTGGCGGGCTCCGGATCATCGGCACTGCCGCAGGCGGCTTGGCCGCAGCAGCGCTACTGACTCAACTGCAAATCAGCGTGCATTGGCTTGGTCCCGTCATAGGGCTGGTCGGCGCAGGCACGCTGTGGTGCGCCATCCGCCATGAGCATGGTTACGCCTGGCTGTTTGCCGGACTGACATTCGCCATGGTGGCTATCTCTGGATTTGACGCGACGGGCGGCCCATCCGTGATCGAGATAGCCAGAACCCGCCTGGAGGAAGTGGCATGCGGCACCCTTGCCTGCTGGTTCGTAGCCATGCTCTCCGGCCGGACTGTACGCAAGATGTTTCCCGATGGTGCGTTATCTTCCCGATCTGGCGCCCGCGTGAACGAACCGGACCTTGACCGTTGCCTGCTACGTCATGTGCTGCAGGCAGGCCTGGCGTTGGCGTTGATCCCTTCCTCGGGTATCTGGCTGGAAGTGGGGGGATTGAGCCAGGCAGCTATCACCGTCATGGCCGTGATGATGGTGCCACCGGGGGCGCTTTTGCCAGGTAGCCGCGCAGTCACGCTGCGCAATGTTCATCGCCTGGCAGGCTGCTGCGCGGGCGCTGCCTGTGCGGGGCTGGCTTTATGGCTGGTAGGCTCGAACTGGATCGCCATGACCCTGGCAATGTGCATCGGCGTGATGGTCGGGCGGCACATCGAGAACAGTAACCGCTCATACGCTTACGCCGGCACCCAATTTTCCCTCGTGTATCTGGTAGTGATGGTGCCTGATACTTACGTCAACGTCAGCCCTGCGCCCGGGTTCATCCGCCTGGAGGGGGTGCTGGCAGGTTTCGTCCTGATCGGCGTAATACGCCTGGCGAATCAGTTGATCCGCCAGGGCGCCTCCCGATGAACCCTAGGCTGACGAATGATTGCTGGCCTGGAGCCGTTGTCGATAGGCTGCAAACACTTGCGGGTTGACCATACGTGGCCCCTCCTCCCCGCGCAGCACCTGCAGAATTTGCTCCGCTGCCCATAGCCCCATGCGCAGACGGGCCTCGCGTGTTACACCTGCGGTGTGATACAGGCCTACCACGTTATCAAGCCCAAGCAATGGATGATCGAGGGCTGGCGGCTCTTCGTCCCAGACGTCGATACCCGCCCCCCCAAGGTGGTCACAGGCCAGCGCCGCATAAAGTGCGGCCTCGTCATGCAGGCCGCCACGCGCCGTATTGATGAAAATGGCGCCCTTGCGCATCGACGCAAACGTTGTTGCGTTCATCATGTTCAGCGTCGAAGCCAGGCGGGGGCAATGTAACGACACGACATCACTCTGCTGCAAAAGCGTCTTGAGTTCGCAGCCTGTTGCGCCTCGCTGATCGATCAGCTCGCTTGTCAGTAACGGATCATGGGCGATGACCCACATGCCCAGGGCGTGGGCGATACGTGCTACCCGTGTACCTATCTCACCGATACCGACCAGACCCAGCGTTTTTCCTGAAAGCTCGAAGCCCATCAAATCTTCGCGAGAGAAACCTCGATCCCTGCGCAACCGCCGATCCGATTCGCTGATGCGCCGCGCACTGTCGAGCATCAGCCCGATGGTTGCCTCTGCTACCGATTGGGCATTGGCACCGGACTGGTTCACTACCAGAACGCCGGCACGGGTGCAGGCATCGACGTCGACGGTGTCATAACCGGCCCCATTGGTTGAGACACAAAGCAGGTTTGGCAGTTGGTTGAGTAGACGTTCCGTCACACGCCATTCAGGCGGAAGCTCATCGCGTGCGGATGGCACTTGGTACACCTGGCAACTGCGCAGCGCTTGCATGATCAGCGCGGGCGCCTGGTCACGCGGTACGGTTTGCAACACCACATTGGCTGAAGCTTCGAGCGTCTGGGCCATCACCGGGTGGTACCAGACGTCGAAGCGTACGATCTTCTTCGCTTCGCTATTCATGCTCGCCTCACCTCAATGGCTGATGTGGGATGGCGTGGATTTGCCTCCCATGAACTTGCGCACCCCAATGTTCTCCTCGACCTTGCCATCACCATCCAGGTAGCCATGTCTGGAGAGGTCTGGCATCAACAGGGAGGAAACAAGGGTGATGGCAGCGATAGCCGCGACATACAGATAGAAGTACTCCTCCATGCCCAGCGAGCGGAAGCTCAGTGCTACGTATTCAGCGGAACCCCCGAACATTGCCGCACCTACCGCATAAGGGAGCCCTACACCAAGGGCCCGAACGGTTGGCGGGTAGAAGTCTGCTTTCAGCACGCCAGTAACCGGCGTATAGAAGGCTGCAATGAGCAACCCGGCGACCACCAGCGCGAATGCACTCAGCGGGTCCTGAACAGACTTGATCGCTGACAACAGGGGTATGACCAGGAACGTGGACAGCAGACCGAAAATTATCATGTTGCGGCGTACGCCGATCTTGTCCGCAAGCATGCCGAAAACCGGCTGGGCAAACATGAAGATCACCAGCGCCGAAGCCATGATGATGCTCACTGTCGGTGCCGGAATACCGACGCTGACCACCAGGAATTTCTGCATGTAGGCCGTGAAAGTATAGAAGTACAGAGAACAGCCGATGGTAATGGTGAAAGTCAGCAGTACAGCGCGCTTGTGTTGCATGAGGCCCCTGAGCGAACCCGCCTCCTTGCTCTTCATACCTTGCGCAGTGGCTGTTTCGCGCATGGTCCGGCGCAGGTACACCACCACGATCGAGGCCAGCGCGCCAATCAGGAACGGCACTCGCCAACCCCAGGCTTTCAGGTCCTGTTCAGACAGCACCAGTTGCAGCACTGCCACCGTCAACAGCGCCAGCAGTTGCCCTGCGATAATGGTCATGTACTGGAACGAGCCATAGAACGAGCGGCGCCCAGCGCGTGAGACCTCACTGATGTAGGTCGCGCCGGTGCCATACTCTGCACCGACCGACAGCCCTTGCATCAAGCGGGCGACTACCAACAGGACCGGCGCCGCGACACCGACAGTGGCGTAAGTTGGCATGACAGCGATCATCAGTGACCCACCGCACATCATGAACACGGAGATGATCATCGATATCTTGCGACCACGCGTATCGGCGATGTAACCGAATATCCAGCCACCCAGCGGGCGCATGAAGAAACCGACCGCAAATATACCGGCGGTGGCTAATAGCTGGCTGGTCTGATCGCCCGCCGGAAAGAACAGTGAGGCGAAATAGATTGATGTGTAGGCATAGATGAAGAAGTCGTACCACTCCACCAGGTTGCCGGAACAGACACCTACAATTGCAGTTGTACGCTCTTTGCGAGTCAACGGACGAGCCGTGCTCATATCTGCATTCA
The DNA here is from genome assembly GCF_000498395.2 of Pseudomonas putida S13.1.2. NCBI lineage: Bacteria > Pseudomonadati > Pseudomonadota > Gammaproteobacteria > Pseudomonadales > Pseudomonadaceae > Pseudomonas > Pseudomonas putida. The sequence goes on along the minus strand of NZ_CP010979.1, from coordinate 1,650,362 downwards.
TGATCGCTACCCTTGTTGTTATTGTTTTGCCAACTCGGGTACAGCTTTGCACAGCGATGGTGTGACGGAAGACCTGCCAAAGATCTAACAGCTATGCCTTGCGGGCATGGCCGTTTGTTTGAAACGCGCTGGCCGGCTCTGCCCAAATAGCCAGAGCTGGCAATCGGCGGGTAACCCAGCGACAGGTCTGCAAGCGGTTGGCGCTGCGGCGCTTACGCTTTGCGTTGCAAGGTGTGGTATCCAAGGTCCTCGCGAGCTTGCTTCAGGGTTTTGCCCTGGCTGATGGCTGTGCGGATATCGGCCTCGACCCTCTCGATCTGGCGGGCAAGCTGGGCTACGTCACGGGCGCGCCCGCGTGGCACCACGAGCACGCCGTTGGCGTCGGCGACCACGATGTCGCGTGGGCATACCCGCGCCTGGCCGACGGAGACCGGTTCGTTGACCGCACCAACCTCAACCCGGTCCTTGCCGGTACGCATGAAACGGCCCTTGGTAAACAGCGGGTAGCCGTCACCCAATGCCTTGTTGACATCGCGGCAGACGCCGTCGATCACTGTCGCGGCGATTTTTCGCGAGCCTGCATATTGGGTCATGATGTCGCCCCAGACAGTGCAGTCTGTGCGCCCGTCATTGTCGATCACCACCACATCGCCTTCGCCTACGTCCTCGATAAAGTCACCTACGGTGCCAGGCGGCACGCTGGCGCAAACATACCGGACGGTGAACGCAGGGCCGACTACGACCTGCTTGTAGTCGCCCAGCGGCATCACGCCAAAGCAGTGGCCCGGCAGGCCCAGTTTGTCCATCGCATCGGACACGCCCGGGGTGTCCAGGCCTTCGAACAAGGCGATCAGTTCTCTGTCTTCGGTGTTCATCTGCGGCTCCTTGGTAAGCTAATAAATGGCAGGTATGAGCGTCGGTATGGTTCAGGATGCGGTGGTTTTGGGTACCGGCTCGATAATGGTCAACAACAACACGAAACTGAGGAACGAACCGATCGCCAGGTAGGAGAACACGTAACTCCAGCCGTAGCTGTCGAGCAGCAAACCGGTCAGAAACGGCGTGGCCGCAGCGCCCAGCTGGCCGATCATGTTGACGATGGCATTGGCAATCGGGAATGTCTGTTTACTGGCCAGGGCCATGGGGTAAACCATGTAGGACGAGAAGCCGAAGCTCAGCACCACACCCGTGGCCATCAGCAGCAGGCCATAGGCCAGAGGGTCTGCGGGTGAATTGATCAGCAGGTACATCATCACCGAGGTACCCAGCGCTGACAGCAGCATCCCTGGCTTGCGCCGACCTGCCAGCCAACGGTCCGAACAGTAGCCTCCGAGCAGGTTGCCGAGCACGGCGCCAACCCAGGGCGCGGCCGAGACCAGCCCCATGTTCATCACCGTGAAGCCCTTGACGGTCATCAGATAAGTAGGGATCCACGCCAGCAGCACGCTGGACACCCCCAGCTGGAAGCAATAACTCAGCGCGCTGCCCCAGATCTGCCACGAGCCGAACACCTGCCGCCGGGTTTCCAGCAGCGGGACTTCGCGGCGGCGAATGAAGGCATCCAGGCGCCTGAAGCTACGTGCAGCAGGTCGCTTGGCACTGCCTGCCTGCGATGGGTCGCAGGGTGCCGGATCACGGATATAGTCCAACTCGCCCTGGTTGACGAACCGGCTTTTGGAAGGATGGTCTGCCACCATGAAATACCAGGCAATCGAGAGCAAAATGCCGGGCACTGCGAAAAAATAGAACACCTCGCGCCAGCCCCACACCGAGATGATCACAGCACACAGAGGCGGCACGATGACAGGGCCGAACTTCACCGCCGACAGAAAAATCCCGGAAGCAATGCCCTTTTCACGGGGAGGGAACCAGTTGTTGATAGTGGTCGTCATGCTGATCGGCAACGGCCCTTCTGCCAGGCCCAGGCCCAGACGATAGAGTTTCAATGCGACCAGGGACCCCGCCGTGCCAACCAGGCCGGTCAACACGGAGGTCATTATCATTGCACCTGGCAGGATGCGGCTGACGCCGAACTTGCTGAACGCAAGCCCGGCAGGGATTTGGGCCAGTGCGTAAGCCAGCAGGAACAGGCTCATGAGCCCACCTGCCTGGGCGTTGCTCATCTCGAACTCTTGCCGAATGAAAGGCAGCGCTACCCCGAGATTTGCCCTGTCCGCTGCTGCAATTGTGTAGATTGAAAAGATCATCCCCGCAACGATCCAGCGGTAACTGCTGCGCCCTTTGGCATGGGCAATTTCAGCGGTCGACATACTATGCGTACCCTTGTTGTTGTAATTCGTGGGTAATCTAGGCAGGGAAAAACAAGAAAAAAAGCGACAAATACTCAACTCAAATCATCACTTTTAGTGGACAATCTCCACTTCAACATCCGCGTCCGGCACCCACGCCAAGGAAAACAAGTGATCACCCTCAAGCAGATCGAAGCCATTTACTGGATTGTCGAGCTGGGCAGTTTCGAGGCCGCCGCAGCCAAACTGAACATGTCGCAGTCTGCGATCTCGAAACGGGTTCAGGAATTGGAGGACGCGTTCGGGGTGTCTATTTTCGATCGTTCGAAACGCAGTGCACGGCTCACGCAAAAGGGGGTCGAATTGCACGGGTGCGCCGTCGATATGCTGCGCCAGCGTGACGATCTGCTTGAACGCATCAGCTCCAAGGAAACCCTGATCAGAAGATTCCGCCTTGGCGTTACGGAACTTACCGCACTCACTTGGCTGCCTGCCCTGGTGGATCGCATTCATCAGACCTACCCAAGGGTCGACCTGGAACCCTCCATCGAACTGAGCACCGACCTGTTGCGCCGGCTGGAGAGCGATGAGCTGGACCTGATTATCGTGCCCGATATTTTCAAGGACCCACGCTTCATCAGTACGCCGTTGAAGGCAGTGGAGAACGCCTGGATGTGCGCCCCGGCTTTGCACCAGGGCGACGAGGCAATCAGCCTTCAGAAGCTTTCGTCCTTCACCGTGTTGACGCAGGGCGGCAGCTCGGGCACAGGCCAAACTTACGAGCGCTGGCTGGCCGAACATGACATACGGCTAGGCAAGACCCTCACCAGCAACTACCTCGTTGCGCAAGTGGGCTTGGCCATTTCAGGGGTGGGTGTCAGCTACCTGCCGCTCGCTTGCATGGGGACGTTGATCGCCCAAGGCCGTCTCAAGGTGATTCACACCGAGCAACCGCTACCAACCATCAACTATGTCTGCGTACACAGAGCCGATCGCTATCAGGGCCTAACGGTCGAAGTTGCGCGGCTGGCGCAGCAAACCTGCGATTTCGACAAACTAATCATCACCTGAAGCGATCATTTTCGATCAATAAATATCGCTAAAAGCAAACGCTTTTCTCTCCTACCATCGCCGAACCAGCCGATGGTTTTCACTTCATTCAGGAGATTGAGCATGTCGTTACCCGGGTCTCGCATCCTTGCATCACCCGCTCTGGCCCCCGCTTCGCTTATCGAAGCGTTCGCCTCAGTCGTAACCCCACACATCAGCGACAACCTTGGCCGCCACATCGGCGCCAGAGGCCTGACTCGCTACAACACCACCGGCAAGCTGGTGGGCACAGCGCTGACCATCAAGACCCGGCCCGGTGACAACCTTTATATCTACAAAGCCCTGACATTGCTTGAGCCCGGTCACGTACTGGTTATCGACGCTCAGGGTGATACCAACAATGCGGTCATCGGCGAGCTCATCAAGCTCTACGCGCAACAGCGCGGCTGCGTGGGGTTTGTGGTTGATGGGGCTATCCGCGACGTTGACTCATTTGCTTCGAGCCCCTGTTATGCGCGTGCCGTCGTGCATTGCGGCCCTTATAAAACTGGCCCTGGCGAGATCAACGTGCCGGTATCGGTTGGGGGCATGGTGGTGAATCCTGGGGATATCATCGTGGGAGACGAGGATGGAGTAGTTGCCTTCCCCCAGGCAGTCGCCCAACAGGTGCTGGCCCAGGCCCGGGCTCATGAAGCCCATGAAGAGCGGGTCAAAGCTGAAATCGCCACGGGTGCGATCGATCAGTCCTGGCTGGACAAAGTGCTTGAAAAGGCGGGGCTGGCTAACTGAGCCCTGAGCTTGCCACTGACCACACAGCCGCAGAGGCTCAGGCTCCCTGCCCCTTACAGGCAATAGAACTCGCTGACCTCTGCAACCACCTCGCCCTTGGCATCGTACAACCGCGCCTCAGGTGTCAGCGCCATCGACCGCCCCTCCAGCACATAGCGCTGGCCTGCCTGGAAGTTGGCGTAAGGGACCGTCAGGTAGCATTCGCGCACAGTAGTGCCGCCCATCAGGCTCAGCCCCCCGCCACCGCCCACCTCATAATCGAACCTGACGATCAGCTCATGGCTGCCCGGGCTCACTTGAAAGAAGCGCCCGTCGCTCAACCGTTGCTTATCCAGACGTTCGGCCATCAGTAACCTGTCATTGGGAAATGGCACCGAGAAATCGACCCAGGCCATCTGCGGATTGGCGCTTGGCAGCGGCGACTGGCAACCGGTAACTGCCGTGATTGCCAATAAAAGCATCATTGTGCGCATGATTGGTGCACCTGGGGCTGGGGCTTTCAGGATACCGCCAACCAGCATTCCATACCCTGCCTAATAGGTCCGTTCTGCCATTTCACAGGTAAACACGGCCGCAGGCGCGCAAGTGGGCTGCACAATTTCGGCTGCGCCGGTATGGTCAGGGTTCTGATATCGAACTGCATCGGAGGCAGTCATGACAACCCTCTTTCGCATCAGCGTGCTGGTGTTGGTCGCAGGCATGTTGCTGGGCGATATCCTGCTTGCCAGTGTCGGCCTGGCTTGCGTGTGCGGGGTTGCCGTGTACAGCAACATCCAGCAGGACAAGCAGCCGGCTTGCCCTGCAGATTCGGAGTTTCTGGCCTGACCGGTCACTCCTTGCGCAGCCGCACCTTTGCCGCCACAGCCGTCTAAGCTTGTGCCGAACTTTCCAGCTATCGAGGGACGAGGCGTACTCATGAGCAAGGTGCTGTCATCGCGTATTGGCCTGCGTGGCCTGGTTCTTGGCTTTGTCCTGCTCGCCGTGCTGAGTACCCTCTGCAACAGCCTGATCACGGCCTACAGTGTGCAACGCGACGCGCTGGTGCATTCGGCACTGGAGGCCAACCGTGCCTATGCCTTCAAGGTCGCCTCGAGCATCGATCAGTTTCTGTACTCGGTCAATGAACGCCTGAAGTACAGCAGCCAACGCCTGGGCAGCGACTTTGCCAATCGAGCGTTGCTCGAGGAAGAAGCACGCCGCCTGCAGGCCCAGGACTCGGAGTTGAACACCGTGCTGATCACCGACCCTGCGGGCAAGGTATTGCAGGCTTACCCGCCTGCGGTGCCGATCGGTTCGACGGTCAGCTCCGACGAACTACACCAGGCGCTCAAGGTGCGTCGGCCCATGGTCAGCCAGGCTTTTACCTCAACCAGCGACAAGCTGATCGTCTTCGTCTCCCAGCCTGTCTTCAGCCCCACAGGCGAGTATCTCGGGCTGGTCGGCGGCTCCGTGTTCTTGCAACAGCGTGGCGTGATGCATTCGTTGATTGGTGAACACCACCTCGATGGTGCCTTCGCCTTCGTCGCCGATGGCAACCGCCGGTTGCTTTACCACCCCGATCAGCAGCGAATCGGTGAAGTGCTCGGCTGGAGCGAGACGGTGGACAAGGCCCTGCTCGGTGACAGCGGCACGCTGGAGACGGTCAACTACCATAAGGTGCCGATGCTCGCCGGGTTCGCACACGTACAGGGCTCCAACTGGGCCGTGGTCGTCCAACAACCCCGGGAACAAGCACTGGCGCCACTGGGCAAGCTGATGCGCGACATGCTGGTCAGGATCATCCCGGCTGGGGTAATCGGTCTGGCCCTGATACTGCTGGGCGTCATGCTGATCACTCGCCCCCTGCGCGCGCTGGCCGGCCATGCCATCGACCTTTCGACGCCGAATGCCACCGCTGAACTGTCCGCGATCAACGCCTGGTACGCCGAGGCGGCGGCGATCCGCCAGGCGCTGGTAGTGCAGTCGCAGCAACTGCAACAGAAGATCGGCAGCTTGAACGCCGCCGCCGACACCGACCCGTTGACCGGCCTGGCCAACCGGCGTGCGATGAACGCGGCACTCCAGGCGCTTGATGCAAGCCAACAGACGTATTCGGCACTGGCGTTGGACGTCGACCACTTCAAGCGGGTGAACGACAACTTTGGTCACGATGTGGGTGACCTGGCGTTGCAAAGGGTCGCGCAAGTGATCCGCGACTGCACGCGGGCCGGGGACCTGCCGTGCCGGGCCGGTGGCGAAGAGTTCTGCCTGCTGCTGCCGAACACCGCGCTGAGCACGGCCTGCGAGGTCGCCGAGCGGATCCGCGCCACCCTGTGCGCTACAGCCGTGGCGCAGATCGGCACCTTGACCATCTCCATCGGTGTGGCCTGTCGGGACGCAGACACCCCCAGTGCCCCAGCCATCCTCAAGCGCGCCGACGAGCGCTTGTACCTGGCCAAACAGAATGGACGTAACCGTATAGTGGCCGAAGATCGGGTAACGCTCTGATGCCCGCAGCGTGAGGCTTGATCTGCTGGCCGCCTGCTGCTGAACACTGACCCTCGCTGGAGCGAAATTAGCGCGCGGTGAACCAGGTGGGGTGTAGCACAGGAAACTGTTCCTTCAGCCAATCCACAAATGCGTCGACCTGAGGAGCAAGGTGCGTTCTGCTTGGGTAGAGTACGGAAACCAAGCGCGGCTGTGGACGATGAGCCCTGAGTACCTCGACCAGTTCTCCACTGGCCAGGAACGTCTCAACGGTAATGCCCGGCGCTTGAACAATGCCGAAGCCTGCAACACCACATTGCACGTAGGCATTTGACTCGTTCACAGTGATACCCCCACGGGGGGTGTGAGGATGATCCTTGCCGTGCAGCGAAAAGTGCCAAGGCAGCGGCCTGTTGCTTTGGCCGGACAGGAAGCTGACACATCGGTGGTCTATCAGGTCTTGCAGGGTTGTGGGTGCCCCGAAGGCTTGGAGATAACCAGGGGACGCACAGGTCACCATGATGGCGGTGCCAATTTCTCTGGCCACCATACTTGAATCTGGGAGGTCACCAATTCTCAGTACACAGTCGACGCCTTCGGCTACGAGATCTACTGTCCGGTCGGTCACACCCAGCGCAAGTTCGATTTCGGGGAATGCCTCCGTAAATCTCCTGAGGCTGTCCATGAAGCTGTGCTGGGAGAACGCAGTGGGGATGTCAATTCGAAGCCGTCCACGCAAGGTCGACCCACTGCGGTCGAACATGGAAGTGGTCTCTGCGATGGTCGCCAGGACCTCTTTGACGCGTTCGTAAAATCGCTCCCCCTCAGCAGTCAGTTTTACCCTGCGAGTCGTGCGCTGGAATAGACGGACACCGAGCGAAGCTTCCAGGTCCTGAATGGTGCGTGTGACGTGCGGGCGTCCTGTCTGCATGGCTTCTGCAACTTTGGTGAAGCTCTCCAGCTCCGCTAGCTTGGCGAATACCTGCATCGCCTGTAGAAGCTCCATAAGTCTCCCCTCGAGAAGCATGTGACTGCGATGATTGTTGCTTTTCAGGATAACAATCCTGTTGGTTTCTGCACATTTATCCAGCAGTGCCAACGCGGAACAATGTCCTCAGCGTAAAGGGGGAGCCTTTCCTCCTCTGCACCTCAAAACTGCTGGAGACAGAAAATGAAAGCGTGGCTTCTGAAGGATTTTGGCCTGGAGAACCTGGTACAGGGCGAAACGCCAACCCCCGTACCCCAAGCGGGCGAACTGCTGGTCAAAGTAGGCGCTGTATCCCTCAATTTCCGGGACAAGGCCATTGTTGACGGTATCTACGAACCTCACATGGTGCCCAAGCCGCTGATCCCCGTGAGCGATGCGGCTGGCACTGTCGTGGCAGTCGGTGATGGTGTCAGCCGCTTCGCTGTTGGAGATCGGGTCAACTCACATCTCTACTCACGTTGGTTGGACGGCATGCCCGGGCCAGATGAACCCGACTACTGCTTCGGCTCGCCATTGCCTGGTGGTCTGGCGCAATACATGATCATCCATGAAGACAGCGCGGTTCGTGCACCCGACAACATGTCCGATGAGGAGGCCGCGACCCTTCCGATTGCTGCGCTGACGGCGTGGTATGCGCTCGTCGATTATGGCCAGATCCAGGCCGGCCAGACTGTTTTGGTTCAGGGGTCTGGAGGTGTTTCTGTTTTTGCAGCACAAATTGCCACAGCCTTGGGGGCCAAGGTTATCGTCACCTCCAGCCGTGATGCCAATCTGGAAGCTGTAAAAAAGCTGGGCGCTGTTGCGGGTGTGAACTATCGCACTACCCCTGAGTGGGCAAAGGAAGTACTGAAGCTCACTGACGGCAAAGGTGTAGATCTCCTGTTGGATGTGGCAGGCGGTGATGGCATCAACCAATCGATTGCTGCAACAAAGGCAGGTGGACATATCGCACAGATCGGCTTTCTGACAGGCCAAACCTCTGCCCTGAACCTGATGCCCATGATTTTCCGACAAACAACGATTCGCGGCATAGCAGTGGCGCCGCGCTCATCATTCGATCGAATGAACGAATTTCTGAATGCGCATGGTATTCGCCCGGTAATCGACCACGTGTATCCATTCGATCAAGCACGCGAAGCGTACGAACATTTGGCCAGAGGCGCGTTTGGCAAGGTGGTAATCAAAATCGCGCAGGATTGAACCACTTGGCGTGGCGCTGCCTACTTGCGCAGTGAAATAGGCGCAGTCAGATGGCCACCCAATTAGGTGGCCGCAGACCGACACTCTTACTCGCCTGCTGCAACGGCAGGCGCGTGAGCACGTCCTTCAAATGGCCGTATCAGGTTGTGATCCTGATTGTTCTCGATGGGCACCGCCGTTGATCCTGGAGTCAGAGGGTGAGTTCGCCGGACGCTTACAATCCCTGAGTAAAGTATTCACGTTCAGCGTCAACGCTTCGAGTGTGAAGGGTTTCGTCAGCACAGCCGTGTCGGGCTCCAGCTGGGCGTTGTCCAATACAGTGGGTTGCGCATACCCGGTCATGAACAAGACCGGAAGACCAGGCCTGATGCTGCGCCCAGTATCGGCCATCTGCCTGCCGTCGGTTCCCCCTGGCAGACCGATGTCTGTGACAAGCAGATCGATGCGGGTATCCGAGCGGAGTAACTGCAGGCCGGCAAGGCTATCGGTCGCCTCAATCACGATGTATCCGCAGCTGCCCAGCGACTCACTCACAAACATGCGGACGGAGGGTTCATCATCGACGACCAACACCGTTTCGCCTGAGCAGGCCAGTTCTGACTCAGGCAATGGCTCGGCACGACCTGCAGCATCGACCTCAACCTTATGGCTGGGCAGCTGCAGACATACGCGGGCGCCTTGGCCCACTTCTGACTCGATCCGAACCTGCCCGCCAGACTGCTTGGCGAAACCATAGATCATGGACAGGCCGAGCCCTGTACCCGCCCCCACAGGCTTGGTGGTGAAGAAAGGCTCGAATGCACGCGCTAACGTCTCAGCGCTCATGCCTACCCCGTCATCGGCAACACAGATCGTGAAGTACGTGCCGGGTGCCAGTTCAGGGTCGAGATCTGCCCCTGGTACCAGCTGCTCGTTGTACGTCCTGATGGAGATCGATCCTCCACCTTCCAACGCGTCGCGAGCGTTGATACACAGGTTTAGCAGTGAGTTCTCTACTTGAGCCGGATCCACCAGGCAAGTACTTGAGGTTGCATGGAGCTCGACCTTGAGCTGGATTGCTGGCCCTACCGTCCGACGTATCAGCTCCTCCATGTCGCTGATCAGGGTGTTCACATCGGTATGAACAGGCATCAGCGTCTGGCGGCGAGAGAACGCCAGGAGTCGGTGGGTCAGCGATGCCGCCCTTTGTGCTGCACCCTGTGCCACCGTCAGGTAACGTTCTACGTCAGTAGTGCGCCCCTGCTTCAAGCGAAGCTTGATCAGTTCAAGGCTTCCGGTGATGCCCGCGAGAAGGTTGTTGAAATCGTGAGCGATACCTCCGGTCAGCTGACCGACCGCCTCCATTTTCTGCGATTGACGTAGCGCTGCCTGCGCCGCTTCCCGCTCGGCCACGGCTTGTTCAATCTTCGCTTCCAGGGTGCGGTTAAGCTCAAGCAACTCCGCCTCGGCATTTCTTCGCGCGGTGACATCGATGGACGAGCCGATCAGCCCGATGACCTCGCCTGCTTCGTCGCACAGGGGGGCTTTGACAGAAAGCCAGTAGGTAGCCGTGCCATCCGGCATGTCGACACGCTCTTCGATCTGCAGCGCGCCTTTCCCGCCATGCATGATATGACGATCGGTTTCCATGATCTGGCGTGCCTGGGCCTTGTCTTCCAGAAACTCCAGGTCGGTTTTGCCCAGATAGAGCTCTGGTGGCTTGCCAACCAGCTGGGTGACACCATCATTTGCAACAATCAGCCGCCCCTCGAGATCCTTTGCGTAGACAACTCCCGGAACAGCAGCCGTGAAGGTACGCAGCAACGCTGATATCCTGTCGCGTTCAGCCTCCGCAGACCGGCGTGACTCAATGTCCATGAGAATGCCAGGGAAGCGAACAGCCTGGCCTTCCTCGTCAAGCTCAGCTCTGCCATTGGCCTCAATCCAGCGGTAGCTGCCATCATCCTGTCTGACGCGGTATTCACACCGGTAGGCGCCCCCACGGCTCATCGCCTCCTGGATATCGGCAGAGACACGGTCACGGTCGTCAGGGTGAATCGAGGCAAAAGCTTCCTCGATCGGAATACCCGCCATGCATTTATCTGCAGGAAGCCCGAAAGATCGCGAGAACCGTTCATCCGCGGTCACTTGGTTGTGCCGAATATCCCACACCCACGTTCCAATGATCGCGCCAGCATCGAGCGCCAACTGCAGACGCTCCAAAGCGCTCGTCGGAAACGCGGACTCCTGACTGGGTAATGCGGGAGCATCCAGCTCTCCTGAAAAGCCGGCGCCTTCGCGATCCATATATTGCCTCTTTCCTTACGCACATGAACGACAAGCCAATGGATGAGATTCTAGAGCGTGATGCCAAGCTATGGCGAGCACAGCCCTTCACCTGATCTGATGCACCCTGTGCGTTCGTCTGTCGCTTTAGCGCAGGCCAAAGCCCATCCGGCTCAATTCCCCCAGCAGCTCCTCGCGCCCATGCAGGCTAGAAACGTTCCGCAGCCTGCTAACCACTTGCTCCGACCAGCCTGAAGCCTTCATGCCTTCGCGTTGATAGAAAGCACCCAGGCGCTTGTCGTATTCCGCTAGAACGCCCTGCTCGTCGGCAGCCGAGTACGTTTCGTGATGAAGCACTGCTGCCTGTGGCAGCCTCGGCTTCACCTTGGCTGGCCGATCCGGCGACGGATAGCCAACGCATAGGCCGAACACCGGATAGACCTGAGGCGGCAGTTGCAGTTCCTTGGCAACGGCTTCGATGTCGTTACGGATACCGCCGATGTACACGCTTCCGAGCCCAAGCGACTCCAACGCAACGACCGCATTCTGGGCCGCAAGCGCCGCGTCGATGGTGCCGAGCAACAGGCTTTCCAGGTAGGGCAATGCCTCCAGTGCTACCCCATGCTGGTCTGCGATGCGCGAGACCCGGGACAAATCGGCAAGCCAGACCAGGAACAGTGGCGCTTGATGGATGTAGGGTTGGTTGCCGGCCAGCGCCGAGAGGCGGCCTTTTCGCTCCCCCTCTTGCACCGCAACCACACTCCAGACCTGGAGGTTGGATGATGTGGACGCGGACTGAGCGGCGGCAATCAAAGTCTCGAGCGTACCCTCGGGCAGAGGTTGATCAGTGAACGCCCTGACGCTGCGGTGTTCGAGCAGTTGGTCGATGGTGTCATTCCATTGTTGCAGCGCAGAAATGTTCGGTGCGCCATAGCGTGCAGCGAGTTTTGCCTGAGCGTTGGTTGTCATGAGAAGCCTCCAAAATGATAGGAGGCTATCAAAGTTCGCCGTTTACCACACAGCTACCCCGAAATTTTTCATTATCCGCCCCTGCCGCCTGCGTCTCGACCAGCCTCACCACTTCGCTGCGTGTCAGCCATCACGCCTGCACACCCACTGCACAGCCAGTGCCCGCGCCCTGTAAACGTTGCGCCAGCAGCCAGGTAAACGCCAGCACCGGGATCAGCGCACAGCCAGCCGCCAGCCACAGCAGCATGCCGAAGCCCTCACCGACCAGTTGCCCGGCCAAGGCCGGACCTGCCATGGAGCTCAGGGCAAAGGCCCCTGGAATCAGCATGATCGAGCGGCCGCTGCGGTCCAGCCGCGCAATCGCTGCGGTCTGGTAGACGCAGCCCCAGGTAAAGCCGACTTCCCAGATCCAGGCGCCGGCGGCATACATCAAAAAGCCTTCGGCGTTGCCCAGTAACAACAGCCCGGTACCCAGCACCGCGAGCACAATAAGATGGGGTACGCGTACGCCCAGACGGTCACCCACCACCGCCAAGGCCAGCGCCGCTGCGCCGCCCAGCAGTTTCAGCACGGCGAAGACGACACCCAGTTCCGCTGGCTGCAACGCCAGGCCATGGCCCAAGCGCTCAAGGAACGCCCAGAGGCCAATCTGCCCGGCGCCGAACAGGAAGAAAAATGCCAGCGCTGCATAAGCCGCTGGCGGAAACCTGAAGCGTGCTAGTAACGAGTCGGTTTGCGCCTGCTGCGCTTCGTGAATGAAGTCCTGACGCCTGGGCAATGCCAGCGCACTTAGGCTCAACAGCAGAATGATCGCGGCCAGCATCAAGGCCGCGCCGGCATAGTGGAAATAGGCAATCACTAGCGACGGCAAGGCGAACAGCACGGCGGCCACCACCCCCAGTTCAATACCCAGGCGCATGCCCAGGGCGCGTTCCTTGTTGGCCATTTCACCCATGATGCGCATGCCCAGGCAGGTCATGAGCGCAGCAAAAAAACCGATCACCGCCCACAGCGGCAGCTGGGCCGTGGCCGGCAGCCAGGACGACATCCCATATGCCGCCGCAGCGCCAAGCGCACAACCCAGGGTCAACCAGCGCCAGTTCATGCGGTCGATCAGCACCACTGCCAGCAGCGTGCCGAGCAGGTAGCCGGCAAAACACACCGAGCCCAGCAGGCCGATCTGTTCGACAGTAAAGCCCAGGCTTTCGACCATCGACCCGAGCAGGATAGGCAAGGTATTGAACGGCAAGCCGCCAATCGTCGAAGCGAAGCTGGCGGCCAGCATGATCGCCAGGGTATTACGGCCACTCATGTTCATTGCTCTCTCCTGCTCGGGTGGCTTTCAGCGCTGGCCGACGGTAATGACTTCGCGGCGCTCAGCCATGGCGTCCGGCACGCTGGCTTCGTCCATGAAAAACTGCTCGTACCACTCGCGCAGTTGATAGACCGGGCCATCGCCTTCGGCCAGAACCGGGTTGTTCACCCGAATCTTGTGCGCCCAGATATCCACGTCCTGGTAAAAGGATTCGCGGTTGCGCATCACATAGTCCTTGGCCATTTCCCGGTTCTGTTCTTCGCTCCAGCCCGGCACCTTCTTCACCATGCAGCCAAAACGCAGCTCAAAACTGTTGGCGGTGATCGGCACATGGCAGTTGAGCAGGATCGAGTGGATTTCCATGCCCTCGAACACCGCGCGCATGCGGGTAAAGTGCGTGGCTGGTCCGTAGTACGCCGACTCGGCCACCAGATCACCGCCCAGGCGCTCGGAGTCGCCATGGAAAATCTGCTGGGCAATGTGCCCTTCGAAGACGTTGGCGAAATACTTGGTTGGCGTACCATGAACCGGCCCGAAGTGCTGGGCATCTGCCAGGTTATCGACCAGTTCGCGTGGGTTGGTTTCGATAATCAGCTTGTCCATGTGCCAGTCGTGCAGCCATTCGTCACTGTCCTGTTCCGCCAGATGAGGAATCACCACGCCGTCTGCCGGCGCTTTGCCTTCCGGGTTGTTCCAGACAAACAGCAGGTTGTTTTCTTCACAGGTCAGCCAGCTGCGGGTCTTGGCTTTCGGGGGGATACGCTTGCAGTACGGGATCTCCACGCACTTGCCGCTGGCGTCGTACTGCCAGTGATGAAAGGGGCATACCACCCGGTCATTTTCCAGGGTGCCGCGCGAGAGGTCGGCGCCCATGTGCGGGCAATGCGCGTCAATGACGCTGATCTGGCCGCTGGAAGTCGCAAATGCCAGCAAGCGCGTGCCGAAGATATTCAGGGTGTGCAACTGGCCATTACGGTAGTCGGCCGCTTCACCCAGGCAGTGCCAGCCTCGGCCGAAGCGCGGGGCCAGAGCAGTTTCGACATTGATTGCTGCGAGCTTGGTCATTGTTATTGTTCCTCGTGTGAAAATCCCCGGTAACTTGCCCGGTCAATCTTCACCGAGCAGCCGCCGGTGCTCATCCTCCGCATGGACTAGGTGAGCACCACGAGTACTTCTTCAGCCAGTGCTCATCGCCAGTTGGCGACGATGCCGTGCTCCAGCGCAAACGCCTGCGCGGCGATGGTGCGCCGTTGAAAGCGCGCGGCCTGATCGTGGGTGGCCAGCCACACCATCACCTGTGCCGGCACCTGGGGAGGCGCAGTGCCGATGCGCAGCGCCAGCAGGCCATTTTCGCCGATGGTAGCCTTCAGCGCGTCGGTGGTGACCACCCCCGGGTTAAGCGTAAAGGCGCGAATTCCCTGCTCGCCCAGTTCGGCTGCAAGCACCCCCGAAACCCTGGAGACTGCAGCCTTGCCCGCACCGTAGGCGTAGCCCCAGCCACCGTCGACGGCAGCCACGGGCGGGTCGCCTTCACCGGCACCGGAGGTGACGTTGATCACCACCCCGGCGCCCCGTTCGAGCATGCCGGGCAACACGGTCTGGGTCAGTAACAGCGGCGCCAGCACATAACCCTGGAATACCCGCTGCATGGTCTGCGGCTGCAGCGACATGAATGCGCTGTTGAGATCGCGGCCCTGGTAGATGGCGTTGTTGATCAGCACATCGATGCGCCCGAGCGCCGCCAGTACTGCCTGGCCGGCGGCCAGTACCGAGGCGCTGTCGAGCAGATCCATAGGCACCACCAACGCCTTGCGCCCCATGGCGCGGATCGCGGCTGCCGTACTGTTGAGGCTGCCCGCCAGGGGCACGCCCTGGGCGTCGCACAGCCGATGCGCGGTGCTTTCGCCCTCCTCTACAGTGCGGGCACTGATCGCCACATCGAACCCGGCCCGGGCAAAGGCCAATGCCGTCTCGCGCCCGATACCGCGGCTTGCCCCGGTAATGAATGCCACTTTGGTCATTGTTGTTCTCACGTGGACATAGGCTAGAAACGTGCCGGACGAACCATGGCATCCATACCGCCATCTACAAACATCACAGTGCCGTGGACAAAACTGGCTTGAGCCGACTGCAAGAATGCCACGACCTGGGCGATCTCCTCAGGGTTGCCGGCGCGCCCCAGCGGTGCGACAAACTCACGGACCGCCTTGGCAAAGCGTGGATCGTTCAGCGACGCCTGGTGCAGCGGCGTCTCGACTGCCCCAGGCGCCACCACATTCAGGCGTATGCCTTGTTTTGCCCAGGCAACCGCCTTGCTACGGGCATTGCAGGTCACGGCGTATTTGGAGCTGGCATAGGCCACATGGGACTGCCCCAAGGTATTGGCGTGTTCCAGTGCCAGCGCTTCGTTGCCGGCGAGCATGGCCGCAATCATCGGCTGCTGATCGGGGCTGACGTGGGTGGCCGCAATCGATCCGATCACTACAGCGGCTGGCCGCTCGCCCTTGGCCAACGCATCGGCCAGGCCGTCAAGCAGCTCACAGACGCCAAAGTAGTTGACCGACACGATGGTATCGGACACCGCGCTGGAGCCTACCCCGGCGCAGCACACCAGGCCGTCGAGCACCCCGCCGCTGTGCTCGAGCACCGCACTGATGGCGGCCTGGCGCCCGCTTGCGCTGGACAGGTCGGCAATCACCTCGGCATTTGCCCGGTCGATGCCGATGATGCGGTGCCCGGCGGCACGTAGCGCCTGGCAGACTGCCGCGCCGATCCCGGATGCAGAACCGCTGACCGCTGTAACTGGCATAACGTTGCTCCTTGTTGAATGGTGGTGCTGGCTAGTATTGGTGCCGCGCAAACCCCACAACATCGTCCGCACGGACTAAAACGCCCCGGCCTTGCAAGCAGGACCGGGGCGTTCGGGTAAGCCGGGCGAAGTTCAGGCGCTATTGCGCGCCGGGGTGGCCAGCTTCAACACCGGTTTTTCCGGCTTATCGTTTGGCAGTGCTGCCAGTTTGGGCTTTCCCAGGGCAACCACACTGTTGAGAATGATGCGCACCAACTCCGTCTGGCGGCGCACACCCGTCTTTGAAAAGATCGAGCGCAAATGCGCCCGTGCGGTGTTGCGGCGCACATTCAATACTTCGGCGGCCTCTTCAAGCGACAGGCCGTTAGCCAGCTCCATGGCCAGTGCGGTTTCGGCCCGGGTCAGGTTGAACAGTTGCTTGGTTACCGTTTCGCTAGCCATGGAGCGGCCAACCGCGTCGCGGATGTATACCACCACCGCAGGTTTGCTCTTGCCCTCGGCCCAGTCCTGGGTGGGAATGGCCTCGATCACTACCCCCAGGTTGACCTGGCCCGATGGCCTGGCCACCGACATCGCTTCGGCCGCCGTGCTGACCTTTTCGCTGTTGACGTCACGCGCGAAGGCATTGCGTACCAGGCGTTGCAGTTCGCGGTTGTCGCTGGGATAGGTGGCTTCAAGACGCCCACCCACCAGTTTCAGGCCGTCCGCCTGTTCCAGCAGTTCGCTGGCCACCGGGTTGAGGCGCAGCACGCTGCCATTCTGGTCAAGCACGATGGTGGCCACTGACAAGCGGCTGATGGCCTGGGCATACAGTTCGCTAATCGACTCGCTGCGGTCGAGCAGGTTGTGCACGTGCATCGCACGGCGCAAATGCGGCAGGATCATTTCGCACAGCGTGCGCTCGGAGGCGGTGAATTTCGGCGCGGCTTTGGGCCGGGTAATGCGAAAGCGCAGCTTGCCGCCATCGGGTGTGGAAACGTCGGCACCCATGATGTGGTAAGTGTCGTGCACGGTTCCGTAGGTCTTGTAGTAGACCGAATTGGCCCACTCCGCTTCGGTCATCAGGTCTTCGAC
The DNA here is from genome assembly GCF_000498395.2 of Pseudomonas putida S13.1.2. Taxonomy (NCBI): domain Bacteria; kingdom Pseudomonadati; phylum Pseudomonadota; class Gammaproteobacteria; order Pseudomonadales; family Pseudomonadaceae; genus Pseudomonas; species Pseudomonas putida. Next base: position 1,633,188 of record NZ_CP010979.1, on the reverse strand, counting down.
GGTGAACACCTGGTCCATCGGCGGGTTGCTGAAGGGGGTGACAGTTTGTGGGTAGGCCCAGTAACTCACCTCCCCTTCGCCTTCGATGTCACCGACGACAATCATCAGGCCCAGGTCCGGTTGCTCTGGCACTCTCAAGATCAAGGTGACGTAATTGGCCTGGTACAGGCTGCGTACGTGGCGCAGGGTCTTGGCCATCAACTTGTGGTTCAGCGACCCGTCATAAAACTCGCCGATGAGCGTGTCATATTCCGCCAGCTCCATACCCATTTCTGCCAGCGCTTCAAACCCCACGGTGGAATTTCCCATCGCCCGTCTCCTCGCGGGGCACAGCCCAGGCCGTGCCCGCTTTTATTGTTATGATTCAAACACGTGTGCGCGCGCTGCACGGTTCGCTTTGACCGCAACCAGGGGTTTGCCGAGGTTGAACCAGGCGGCCAAGGCCGGCAGCAGGAAAATTGCCCCAAGTACATTGACCAGAAACATGAACGATAGCAAGACCCCCATATCGGCCTGGAACTTCAGCGGTGCAAAGGCCCAGGTGCACACCCCGATCGACATCGTCAAAGCAGTGAAAACGGCCGCTGTTCCGCGTTGGCACATGGCCTGGTAGAACGCGTGGCGCAGGTTGGCGCCCTCGGCCATTTCGTGCTGGATCCGCTCATACAGGTAAATGCCGTAGTCAACCCCGACGCCAACCCCAAGCGCCATCACCGGCAGGGTCGCCACCTTCAACCCGATGCCAAGCATGGCCATCAGTGCATTGCACAGTACCGCCACGATGGCCAGCGGCACCAGGATGCACAACACCGCGCGCAACGACTTGAAGGTCAACCAGCAGAACAACAGCACCGAGCCAAACAATGCCACCAGCATCAGCACCTCGGCGCGCTTGACCGCGTCGTTGGATGCCGCCATTACCCCGACGTTGCCACCGCCGAGGAAAAACCTGATTTCCGGCACCTGGACCTGGGCAATGATCCGCTTGGCCTCCTGGACCACATGCGAGACCGTGGCGCCATCGTGGTCGGTGAGAAACACCAGAATCTGCATCTGCTGGCAGCCATCGGTCACCAGGCCGTCCTCGGGCATGTAGGCACGGGCACCTTGACTCAAGCCTCGGGCCGACCCGGGAATGGCCGCCCAACGTGGGTTGCCTTCGTTGTTGCCGGCAATTACCGTCTTGCCAAAACCGGCCACCGACTGCACCGACTGCACGCCGGTGACGCTGCGCATCTGGAAGTCGAAGGCTTCCACCGCACGCATCACCGACGGTGACAGGCACGCCTCTTCCAATCCCTGGGCCTGGACGAACACCGCCAGCACATCAAGGCCTATGGAGTAGCTGCTGACAATTTTGCTGTTGTCCTGGTTGTAACGTGACTCGGCGCGCAGTTCCGGTGCGCCAGCACCGATGTCACCGACTTCCAGCTGCCGGGCCTTGAGCACCGCCACGCTCAGCAACATTACGCTGAGCACCAGCACCGCCAGGGCCGGGCGCGGTTCGGCCAGCGCCGACAAGCGCCACCACAGCGGGTGCCTGCCCTGCTGCTGGGCGCGTTCCTTGCTCAGCACACTACGCTCCAGGCGCAGGTAGGAAATAATGATCGGCAACATCAGCTTGTTGGTGATGATCATCAGCATCACGCCGATGCAGGCCGTCACCCCCAGTTCATGCACGATAGGGATGTCGATCAGCATGATCACGCCAAAGCCCAAGGCATTCATCAGCAACGCCAGGGAGCCAGGAATGAAGATCTTGCAAAAGGCCAGGTGCGCCGCCTGTAGCGAATCCTTGCCGGCCAGCACTTCCTGTTTCCAGGCATTGGTCATCTGCACGGCGTGCGAAACGCCAATGGAAAAAATCAGGAACGGCACCAGGATCGACATCGGGTCGATACCCAGGCCCATCAGCGGCAACAAGCCCAACAGCCACACCACCGGCAGCAACGCCACCAGCAGCGCGACTACGGTCAGGCGCAACGAGCGTGAATACAGCCACAGCAATAGGCCGGTGATCAGGAAGGCGACGACAAAAAAGCCGATCACGGTCATCAGCCCTTCGACAACATCACCCACCAGTTTGGCGAAACCGACGATGTTGATCTCGATCTGATCGCTGCTGTATTTGTCGCGAATGCCCTCCAGACGCTTGGCGACTTCAACGTAACTGACCGATTTGCCTGTTTGTGGGTCAACGTCCTGCAAGTCGGCCCGAACCATGGCCGACTTCAGGTCATTGGCCACCAGCCGCCCGACCTGCCCCGAGCGCGCGGCGTTACTGCGCACCTGGGCCAGGTCTTCGGCGCTGGCGGTAAAGCGTGGCGGTACCACCACATCACCAAAAAAGCCTTCTTCGGTGATCTCGATGTAACGCACGTTGGCGGTGAACAGCGAGGTTACGCTGGCGCGGCTGACCCCGTTGATAAAGAACACATCGTCAGTCACCTTGCGCAGCGTGTCGAGGAACTCGGGGTTGTAGATGTCACCCTCGCCCTTCCACCTGACGCTGACCAGAAAGCGGTTGGCGCCGGTGAAGTACTGGCTGAATTCGAGGAAGTTGAGCATGTACTCATGTCGCACCGGGATCTGCTTGTTGAAGCCAGGGTCGAGCTGGGTATGCGTGGCGCTGTAGCCCAGGCCCAGGGTCAGCAGCAGGAACACCGTCAACAGCAGTTTGCGTCGTGCCAACAGCAGGTCGGCGCACCGCTCGACCAGGCGCCCGGCTCGGGCTTTAGCGTACTTCATGCACTTGCTCTCCTTTGCCCAGAGCGGCAACGCTGTTACCGTTCCCCTGGAAAACGCCCCGTTCGCCGGCTACCAGCAACTGATCGGTGCCCACCACTATGGCTGATGTCAAGGTGCCCAACCCCGGTTGGCGGGTGGTGCCGATCAAGCGGCCTTCTGCGTCGAGGCGCACCATTGAACTGCCGCCGCCGACAATCAGTACGCCGCTGTGGTCTGGCAGCACAACATGGCCATAAAGCGGCTGGGTATTGCCAACCTTGATCGCCTGCCACTGCTCACCGAAGTTGTCGGTGACAAACACATGGCCGCGCATGCCATAGGTCACCCAACGCTGGGCGCTCAGGCGAACCACGCCAAACAGTGAGCCGTTGTAGAACGCCGGCAACTGTTGCCAATGCTGCCCGTTATCGGCGCTGCGCATGACCAGGCCCTGTTCGCCGGCCAGCATGCGCCGGCCATCGCTGCCGCCATCCAGCGCATTGAGATGAGCACGGTCGACCTCCAGCGCCACCGCGCGCCAGCTGCGCCCGGCATCGTCGGACTGGTAGAACTTGCCGTAGCTGCCGAACACGACAACCTGCTTGCCACCGGCCGCCCAGGCACCGAGCAATGGCTCGCCTGCTGCGGGATCAAAATGAACCTCTTGCCAGCTGCTGCCAGCGTCATTGGAGCGCAGAATCAGGCTGTCCTGGCCAACGGCTACCAACTGCTCGGAATTCAACGCGGTCAAAGCCGTCAGGGAAATCTGACGTTGCGGCTCGACCGTGGCTTGCTGCCAGCTGCGGCCGCGGTCGTCGCTGATCAGGATGGTGCCGCGCTCACCCACCGCCACCTGACGAGTGCCCAGATTGAGCAGGCCGTTTATCTGCATGCGCTCGGTATTCAGCGTGGTCTGGGCGATGTTCAGCGCGCCGCGTGGGGTAAATGCCAGCGCAACGATTGCGGCAACCGTAATGCACACGAAATAGGCAATAAGCTTGGCGCATGGGCGACTGCGTGCAGCGACATCCAGGCGCTCGACAATAGACATACGGTCCACCCTCTTGTTCTTGTAGTCGTGAATCACCGCGCCACCAGGGCGCGGTGTCTGAGGTGTGTAGATAGTCCGTCTGCTCGACCTGCGGGACATCGTCCAAATGGCCTACCCCGCTGCCGATAGACAGAACCGCGGGTCAGTCCAGCTCGAACAGGCCCGCCGCGCCCATGCCACCCCCAATGCACATGGCCACGACCACATAGCGCACGCCGCGGCGGCGCCCTTCCAGCAGGCCATGACCGACCATGCGCGCACCCGACATGCCGAACGGGTGACCAATCGAAATAGCCCCACCGTTGACGTTCAGGCGCTCCGCCGGGATGCCCATGGCGTCGCGGCAATGCAGGACCTGGCAGGCAAAGGCTTCGTTGATTTCCCATAACCCGATGTCGGCCACGCTCAAACCGAAGCGTTTGAGCAGTTTGGGCACCGCCAGCACCGGGCCGATGCCCATTTCTTCCGGCGCGCAGCCGGCCACGGCGATGCCGCGATACGTCCCCAGCGGCTTCAGGCCACGCCGGGCGGCCTCGGCGCGGCTCATCAGCAGGCTGGCCGAGGCGCCGTCGGAGAACTGCGAGGCGTTGCCGGCGGTAATGAACTCGCCCTGCTCGACCCATTGGCCGTTCTTCCACACGGGTTTCAACGCCGCCAGGTCTTCGAAGCGGGTCGAAGGACGGTTGCACTCGTCGCGCTCGGCCACCACCTGTTCATGGCCATCGGGCTGGCCTTCCTTGTCAAAGCGCAGCTTGCGCACTTGCAGCGGTACGATTTCTTCGTCGAACAGGCCATCGCGCTGGGCAGCCGCCGTGCGCTGCTGGCTTTGCAGCGAGTAGTCGTCCTGAGCCGCGCGGCTGATGCCATAGCGCCGGGCAACGATCTCGGCGGTTTCGATCATCGGGATATAGGCGCTTGGCATGCACGCCAGCACCGCCTCCGACTGATTGCGGTAGGTGTTCTTGTGCTTGTTCTGGGTCAGCGACAGCGACTCGACCCCCCGCCAATGACAATGCTCATTTCACCGGCCAGAATGTTCTTCGCCGCCATGCCGATACTGATCAGGCCGGAAGCGCACATACGGTCCAGGGCCATGCCCGGCACGCTGTCGGGCAAACCGCCGGTGTAGGCACACAGCCTGCCAATGTTGTAGCCCTGGGTGCCCTGCTGTACCGCCGCGCCCATGATCACGTCATCCACCGCGCCAGGCTCGATACCGGCACGCTCGACCACCGCGCGCACCACATGGCCGCCAAGCACCGGGGCTTCGGTGTCGTTGAAAGAGCCGCGAAAAGATTTGCTCAGCGCGGTACGGGCAGTCGCTACGATTACAACGTCTTGCTTGTCCATGAACAGGCTCACTCGGTGATGGGGTTGAAGGTGTAACGGCTGATGGTGTCGACCACGCAGCCAGGGCGTTCGGCGCCCTCGATCTCGACGCTGATGCGCACCACCAGCTGTACCGCGCTGCCGATCAGCTCGGCACTGACAACCTGGCCTCTGCCGCGTACCCGCGCGCCGACTTTCACCACGGCGGGGAAACGCACGCGGTCGGTGCCGTAGTTCACCCCCATGGCCATGTTGTCGATGCTCATCAACTGCGGCATGAACAGGTTGGCCAGCGCCAGGGTCAGGTAGCCATGGGCGATGCACGCCCCGAACGGGCCATTGGCGGCGCGCTCGGGGTCGACATGTATCCACTGCTGATCGCCTGTGGCTTCGGCAAACAGATTGACCCGCGCCTGGGTCAGCTGCAGCCAGTCGGTGACGCCCAGGTCCAGGCCCTGGGCCTTGAGCATTTGCTCGGCGCTACTGAATCGGGTGCTCATGGGGTGCCCTCAAGCTTGTTGTGAACTGACCGACAGCACTTCGCCGACCATGTAGGAGGCGTAATCGCTGGCCAGGAAGATCATGACGTTGGCGACTTCCCACACTTCAGCGGCGCGGCCAAAGGCTTCACGGTCGGCCAGTTTGGCCAGCAGTTCTTCGCTGCTGGCCTTCTTGAGAAATTCGTGCAAGGCAATCGACGGCGACACGGCGTTGATGCGCACCCCGCTTTCGGCGGCTTCCAGCGCACTGCAGCGGGTCAGCGCCATGACCCCGGCCTTGGCGGCGGCGTAGTGCGCCTGCTCTTTTTGCGCACGCCAGCCGAGTACTGAAGCGTTGTTGACGATCGCCCCGGTCCCTCGGCGCTCCATGTGCGGCAGCATCGCGCGGGTCATGCGGAAGGTGCCGGTGAGGGTCACGTCGATGACCCGTAGCCACTCCTCATCGGTCATCTCGGTAACCCGCCTGGAGCCACCAAGGCCTGCGTTGTTGATCAGCACATCGACGCCGCCAAGGGCCTGTTCGGCGGCGGCGACCAGGGCTTGCACCTCGGTCTCGACGGTGACGTTGCACAGCTGGCCGTACACGGCCTGCAAGCCGGTGTCGGCCTTGAGCTGTTCCACCGCCTGCTCCAGGCGCCGGGGATGAACATCGGAAATCATCAGGGCGCGGCAGCCTTCTTCGGCGCAGCGCCTGGCCGCGGCATAGCCGATGCCAGCGCCGGCGGCGGCAGTGATGAGCACGGATTTGCCAGCCAGCAACTGGTGGCCTGGCACATAAGGAGGGGCTTGTTTCACGCGGTATACCTCTGACAGAAAACAGGTTGTCGACAGGTATAAAGGCCGCAGGGGGCAGGCACATCGTCAAAACGGACGGGGTCGGTTGTGGCAAGGCAACAAGAGGCAGGCGCCGGCAACGCCGACGCCTGTGCATCAAGCCGCGCTCACGTGCCCCAGACCTTTTGCGCCTTGGGTGCTTCGCTGAGGATCGCATCGACCGCCGCCCCTACTTCAGCGACCTGCCAGCGCGCGCCCTTGTCGCGGGTGACGCCGGTACGCCAGCCATCACCGAGGGAGATCCGGCCACCCTGGCTCTCGAACAGCTGGCCGCTGACATGCCCGGAAGCCTCACTGCCCAGCCACACCACCAAAGGCGCGACGTTCTCTGCCGCCCAGGCGTCGAAGCTGTCGTCATCGGGCTTTTTGACCATGTCCGGCATTGCGCTTTCGGTCATCGCCGTACGCGCCGCCGGGGCCAGGGCGTTGGCGGTGACGCCATAGCGGGCCAGTTCCGCCGCCTGCACCAGGGTCAGGGAAGCAATACCGCCTTTGGCCGCCGCATAGTTGGACTGCCCAATCGAGCCCTGCAAGCCGGCGCCGGAACTGGTATTAATGATGCGCGCCGCCACCGGCGTACCGGCCTTGGCCTGATCGCGCCAGCGCCGGCCGAGGATATTGGCCAGGCAGTAGTGCCCTTTCAGGTGCACACGCATCACCATGTCCCAGTCCTCTTCTGACAGGCTGATGAACATGCGATCACGCAAGACCCCGGCGTTGTTGACCAAAACATGCACTTCGTCGAACGCCGCCAATGCAGCCTCGACGATGCCTTGAGCGCTGCTCAGGGTGGTGATGTCGCCATCGTTGGCGATTGCTCGGCCACCACTGGAACAAATCTCGTCGACCACCGCCTCGGCGGCCTCGCGACGAATGTCATTGACCACCACATTGGCGCCTTCAGCGGCAAATGCCAACGCATACGCGCGGCCCAGCCCGCCACCGGCACCGGTGATGATCGCGGTACGACCTGCACAGATTCCCATAGGATGTTTTCCTGTTGTTGAGTGTGGGTGGCTTCAAAGCCGTTCGATGATGCTGACGTTGGCCTGGCCGCCGCCCTCGCACATGGTTTGCAGGCCATAGCGCCCGCCGGTGCGTTCAAGCGAATGCAGCAAGGTGGTCATCAAGCGCGCACCGGTAGCGCCCAGTGGGTGGCCAAGGGCGATGGCGCCGCCATTGACGTTGGTGCGAGCCGGGTCGTAATCGAGCTCCTTGGCCCAGGCCATGACCACCGAGGCAAACGCTTCGTTGATTTCCACAAGGTCGATATCAGCCATGCGCAGGCCTGCCTTCTTGAGCGCCGCACGGGTGGCTGCAATCGGTGCCGTGAGGTGCCAGATCGGGTCGTCGCCGAGTACCGACAGGTGATGAATACGCGCCCTGGGGGTCAGGTTGTAGCGCTTGAGCGCCGCCTCCGAGACCACCAGTAACGCCGCCGAGGCATCGCAGGTCTGGCTCGATACAGCGGCCGTGATCGACGGGAACTCAGCGCTCACAGGCTCCAGGCTGGCCATTTTCTCCAGGCTGCTGACCCGCGGCGTTTCATCAAAGGCCAGGCCTTCGCAGGCAACGATCTCGCGGGCGAAATAGCCGGCGTCTGCGGCCGCCAAGGCACGACGATGGCTTTCCAGGGCAAACACTTCCATGTCTTCGCGGCTGATCTGCCAGTGATCGGCGATGCGCTGGGCGGCGTAAAACTGATTGACCGGCTGCTGCCCAAAGCGCGCCTGCCAGCCTTTGCTGCCGGAAAACGGGTCGCTGAAGCCCAGCGGTTGGCCAGCGAGCATCGCCGACGAGATCGGGATCTGGGTCATGGTCTGCACACCACCGACAGCCACCACCTCCTGCATGCCACTCATCACCGCTTGTGCGGCAAAATGCAGCGCCTGTTGCGACGAACCGCACTGCCGGTCCACCGTGGTGCCCGGCACGTTCAGCGGCAAGCCGGCAGCCAGCCAGCTGGTGCGGGCGATGTCACCCGCCTGCGAGCCGATGGCGTCGACACATCCGAAAATCACGTCGTCATACGCGTGGGCAGGAATGGCATTGCGTTCGACCAGCGCTTTCAACACATGCGCGCCCAGGTCAATGGCATGCACATGGGCCAGGCTGCCTTTGCGTTTGCCCGTGGGGCTGCGCAGGGCATCGACGATATACGCTTGGGGCATGGCTCAGTCCTCGAAGGTAGCGCCCGGCCCAAGCCGGGCTTCATCGCTGAGCACATAGGCGGCGACGCGGGTTTTATGGGTGGCACGGTCGCCCCAGGACGGGTCCAGCGACCACACGCGCTTCATGAACATCTGCAGGTCGACTTCCCAGGTGTAACCCATCGCACCGTGCACCTGGATGCCATGGCGCGCCGCCAGCCAGCTGGCGTCGCAACAGGCCAGCCTGGCCTGCGATACATAGACATCGGCGCGGCGATCACCCTGCGCCAGGGCATAGGCCGCGCGATACAGCACAGGTTTGGCGAATTCGATCTTGCTGGCGATATCGGCCAGGTGATGCTTGACCGCCTGAAAGCTGCCGATAGGCTTGCCAAATTGCTTGCGCTGGGCCACGTAGTCCACCGACAGGTCGAGGATTCGCTGGGCCAGCCCGAGCAGTTGCCCAGCAACCGACAAGGCGCCGCGGTTCAAGGTATCGGCCCACAAGGCCCGCCCCTGTTCGCCGCCGATCAGCAGGGTGTCGCGGGTTGGCTGCCAGCTCACCAGGCCCAGGCGCCTGGAGGCATCGATACTGGCGTTGGCCTGCACATCGACCTGCGCGCGCGGCACCGCATGCACTTCATCGCCGTGGGCAAGGATCAGCCACTCTGCCAGCGGTGCGTCAGGCACCAACGGGTTGATCGGGTGGCCGATAGCCAGGCGCACGCTGCCATCGGCGATGCGCGGCAACAGCCGGGCTTTGACCGGGTTGTCGCCTGGCAGGCCATTCAGCAGCCCGGTGACCACATAAGCCGTGTCGGCCAGCGAGTCCGGGATGGCGTAGTAGCCCAACTCCTGGGTCATCAGTGCCCAGGCCACATCGTCCATGCCCAGGCCGCCGAACTGTTCGGGCACCGACAATGCCGTCAGGCCCTGTTCAGCTATCTTGTTGCGCAAGTCAGCGGAGCGGCCTGTATCGGTTTCCCAGATCTCGCGCAGCATTTCGGGTGCCGCCTCGGTCATCAGGAAACGGCTGATGGCTTCGCGAAACGTGAGCTGATCATCGGTAAAGGTAAAGTCCATGGCCGGCTCCTATTTCGGCAGGCCGAGCATGCGCTCGGCGATGATGTTGCGCTGGATTTCGTTGGTGCCGGCGTAGATCGGCCCGGCCTGAGCGAACAGGAAGCCATCAAGCCAGCCGCCTTCGACCGCTTGCGCAGCGCTGCTCAACAACTCGCCGTGCGCACCCAGGATGCGCATGGCGGTTTCGTGCATCTTCAAGTCAAGCTCCGACCAGATGATCTTGTTGATGCTCGACTCGGCGCCGATCTGCGCGCCACGGCTCAAGCGCCCGACGGTGTGATAGGACGACAGCGCGTAGCCTTCAGCGCCCAGCCAGGCCTCGACAACCGCTTCGCGGATGCTCGGGTCGCGGTCAGCGCTCTGGCGGTTGGCGTTGTACAGTTGTATCAACTTGCGCGCCGTGGCCTGGAAACGTGCCGGCGAACGCAGCAGCAAACCTCGCTCAAAACCCGCAGTGGCCATCGCCACATGCCAGCCCTGGCCTTCGGCACCAATGCAGTTTTCAACCGGCACGCGCACATCGTCGAAAAACACTTCGGCGAAGGTGTTCTTGCCGTTCAACGCCTTGATCGGCCGGATGGTCACGCCTGGGGCATCGAGCGGCACCATCACGAACGACAAGCCGTTGTGCCGGGTCGAGGCCGGGTCGCTGCGGAACAGGCCAAACAGCCAGTCGGCAAACAGTGCGCGGCTGGACCAGGTTTTCTGCCCGTTGAGCACATAGTGATCGCCATCGCGAATGGCCTTGCTGGTGATCGCGGCCATGTCGGAGCCGGCATTGGGCTCGGACCAGCCCTGGGCCCACATGTCGACACTGGAGGCCATGCGCGGCAGGAAGCGCTGCTTCTGCGCCTCGGTACCGAACTCCATCAACGTTGGGCCGAGCAGCAGCTGACCGTTCTGGTTGATACGCATCGGTGCGTCGGCGCCGTAGTACTCTTCCTCGAAAATCAGCCACTCGATCAGGTCGCAACCGCGCCCGCCGTAAGCCTTGGGCCACATGACCATCGACAGGCGTTGCTCGAACAGCTTCGCCTCCCAGGCCCGGTGCTGCTCGAACCCTTCCCGGGTGTCATAGTTGGCCAGGGGCGTAGTCGGCTGATTGGCCGCCAGCCATTCGCGCACTTCCTCACGGAAGGCCTTCTGCTTGGGGGTATAAGCTAGTTCCATGGCACTCTCTCAGAACTTGGCGTCGCGTTTTTCGACGAAGGCGCGGCGGGTTTGCGCAGAATCCGGACTGGTGTAGGCCTGCAGGGTCAGCCCCTGCTCCCAGCGGTACTTGTCTTCCAGGTTGCCGTCCTCGATGCCGTTGAGGGCTTCCTTGGCGATACGGATCATCACCGGGCTCTTGGCGGCGATCTTGGCGGCAATCTCCAGCGCGGTTTCGCGCAGCTGCTCTTTGGGCACCACGCGCTCGATGAAGCCATACTGCGCTGCCTCTGCGGCGCCGATCTTGTCGCCGGTGAAGAACAGATAACGAACCTTCTGCACCGGGAACAAACGCTGCAGGTGCGCGCCGCCGCCCATGGCCCCACGGTCTACTTCAGGCAAGGCAAAGGTGGCGCACTCGGAGGCCACGACAATGTCGGCTGCACCGGTAATGCCGACGCCGCCACCGAGGACGAAACCGTGCACGGCGACGATGACCGGCACAGGGTTGCGATGTACCGCCTTGAATGCCGCATAATTACCGGCGTTGACCGCTACGATGCGTTCGGGGTGGGCGTCCAGCTCCTTGATGTCGACACCGGCGCAGAAGCCGCGGCCTTCGGCACGGATGACGATCACCCGGACGTCGGGGTTGGCGCCCAGGGCTTCGACCTGATGGGCCAGGTCCATCCACTCCTGGCTGCCCAGGGCATTGACCGGCGGTTTGGCCAGCACCAGCTCAGCAATGCCCGCCTCGATCTGTGTGGTAAATGCTTGACTCATGAGGGTGTTCTCCAAAGTTCGGCAGGCTGATGCTCGCTACGGCAAGCCAACAGGGCTTCCAGGCAGCCTTCGGCTTCCTGGGCAATTTCTTCGATCACTTGCTGGCAACTCTTGAGTTCGCCAATGGCGGCGGCTACCTGGCCGCTGGGCAGAATGCCTTCGTCCGGAACACCGTCGATCATCGAACGCTGCAGCAGCACCGGCTGGTTGGCGGCCATCACCGTTTGCGACAGCGCGCCAGGGTCTTCCTTGAGTGCCTGGCGCAGCACACCGAACAGATGGCTCAGGCTCATTCCGGTTTGCTGCTTCCATTTCCAGGCGCTGCGCAACGCGATGCGCAGGCGCCCAAAAGACCCGGCCTGCTCCAGGCGGTTGATAAACGGGTTCTCGATCATGCGGTGGCGCATGCCATCTACCGCCGTGGTCACCCGCACCCGTTGCGGGTCGTTGACCTCGAGGTAATGCACCAAGGTACTCGACGGCGTAGGCGACTCCCGGGTCATCAAAAAGCGCGTGCCCATGGCAATACCCACGGCGCCGGCCGCCAGCGCGCCGGCAAGGCCTCTGCCGGTGGAGTAACCGCCTGCGGCGATTACCGGCACCGACACCGCGGCGAGCACCTGGGGCAAGAGGATCGAACTGGGCACACCACCGGTATGCCCGCCGCCCTCGCCGCCCTGGATAGTGATCATGTCCGCGCCCAGCTCCACCGCCTTCAGGGCGTGTTTGAGTGCGCCCACCGTCGGGATACACAACACCCCGGCGGCCTTGAAACGGGCGATGGTCTGTTTGTCCGGGCCACGCCCATAGCTGACCGCACGCAAGCGGTAGCGAATCGCCAGGTCAACGCATTGGGCCGCGTTTTCCTGGAACATATGAAAGTTCAGGCCGAAATTGCTGCCACCGGTGGCGGCAATTACCTTGTTGATCTCGCCTTCCAGGGCATCGGCCGCAATCGTGGCCCCGGCCAGAAAGCCGAAACCACCGGCGCGGGTTGTGGCAATCACCAGGTTGGCGTCTGCAACCCAACCCATGGCGGTCTGCACGATCGGGTAGCGGCAGCCCAAGGCTTGGGTCAGTGGCGTACACAACCAGCGGCTCATGCCTGCTCTCCACTGGCGGCAGCCTTGTTGGCCTGGGCCATGGCCTTGGCATCGAAGCCGCCCAGCTTGTCACCCGACAGCAGTTCGTTGTGGGCATGGGCGAAGTGGTGCCAGGCAAAGGCGGCGTCCATCGCCGTGCGTTTACCCTGCAGATCCTCGACGTGGTTAATGGCCTGCTTGGTCAGCGCAAGGCCCATTCGCGGCTGCCGGGCAATACCGGCCGCCAGCGCATAGGTGCCCTGCTCCAGTTCCTCACGGGGCACTACCCTGTTGACCATGCCCATCTGGTAGGCACGCTCGGCACTCATGCGATCGCCGGTGAACAGAAACTCCTTGGCGATGCGCGGGTTCAGCTCATACGGGTGGGCAAAATACTCCACCCCGGGAATGCCCATACGTACCACGGGGTCCTGGAAAAACGCATCATCGCTGGCCACGATCAGGTCGCACACCCAGGCCAGCATCAGCCCACCGGCCACACACGCACCCTGGACCATGGCAATGGTCGGCTTGGGCAGCTCACGCCAGCGCCGGCACATGCCCAGGTACACCTCCTGCTCACGGGCATACAGCTGCTCGCCGCCGGGCTTGTTGGTGTGATCCCACCAGAGGTGTGCACGCTCGAACGGTTTGTTGATATCGCGCCCGGGCGTGCCAATGTCATGGCCGGCCGAAAAATGCCTGCCTGCCCCGCGCAGTACAATGACCTTGACCGCGTCATCGTTGACAGCCTGGCGCAGCGCCGCATCCAGCGCATACGTCATCTGCGAGTTCTGCGCATTGTTGAAGCCTGGCCGGTTCATGGTCAGCGTGGCGATACCCTCTGCCACGCTGTACAACACCGGTTCCTGCGTTTCATAGACCGAGTGGTCTGCACGCTCGACGAATTCACTGTCAGGGCTGTTCATGCTCATGTCCCTCGCCTTACGCCACGTGAATGCCAGCCGGGTTGCCCTTGATCGCCGAACTGCGCAGATCATGGGGGTCGAGCCGACGGATCAGCGCCAGTTGCTCAGGCGTCGGGTGTACGGTTTCTTTCAGCGACGCTGACTTGAGCAACGGGAAACCGGTGTTTTCCTGCACCTGCTCAAAGCTCACCCCCGGGTGCAGGCTGCGCACCTGCACGGCGCGGTCCGGGCCGTCGAAATCCATCACACACAAGTCGGTGACGATCAGGCGAATGTCCATCAGGTCGCGGCGTACCCCTTTTGGCCAGCGGTCGGCCTTGAAACCGACACCGGAGACCATGTCCACTTCGCCGCTAACGAACACGCGGGTGTTATGGCTGGGTACAAAGAACGAGTTGATGTGATTGATGCTGTTGCCGGGCAAGCCGCGCACACCGAGCATTGCGGCCTTGGGCTTGTGGTAATCGCCCACGCAGGAGAGGTTGCTCTGGCCCCAGCGGTCGATCTGCGTCGGGCCGATCATGGCGTGACGGCGGCCACCCCAGACGCACTCGAACACCCGCTCGAAGTTGAGCGAACCTGAATATTTCGGCACATGATCGCCACGCGGCCCTAGCGGGATCGGCTCTTCGACCAGGTACGCCTCGCTGTCGGTCATCAGCAGTTGCGGACTGTGGCTGAGTTTGGCCAGGCTAGCGCCCAGGCGCGGGATCACGCCCAGGCCCGAGGCGATCAGCTCGCCGTTGTCACGCCAGGCTTCGCTGGCTGCGACAATCATCAGTTCCGCGAGGGTAAATTCACAGGTAGTCGACATTTTCATCCTCCTCAGAACACTGGCAGGGCCAGGGAGCCCATGCGTTCGGCACCGCCGTTCTGCTCTTGATAAGCCCGCTCACCGGCCGCCACGTACTGCGCCACATAGGCTTGCCAGCCGCCCTCTTCACCGGCACTGGCGGCATAGCGTTTGAGGTGGCTCAGGTCCCAGCCATACTCGGGCTGGCAGGCGGTCGGGTGGGCGCCGAAAGGTGCATGGATCACGCCACTGACCAGGTACCGCTCAAAGGTGTTGTAGCGTGCCTGTTCGGTGGTCAGTTCCAGTCGTTCGTGCAATTGCTCGCAAGACACGAAGCACTGCTGGGCCGCGCGAGCGAACAGGTGGTCGAAATACGGGTCTGGGCCGGTCACCAGGGTGTTGCCCAGGCGGTCGGCGACGTTGACGTGGACAAACGCCACGTCCAGGTTCAGGGCGGGCATGGCCAGCAGCACTTCGCCGTCGTCATACGGCGACTGGATGGTCTTAAGTTCAGGGTTCAACCGTGTGACATCGGTGGCCAGGCCGCAGCGGGTCGGTAGAAACGGCAAACGCATGGCCGCTGCACGCAGGCCCCACTGGAACATGCCTTCATCCACCTCTAGCAACTCCAGCCCACCGGCCTCGCGGGCTTTGCGGTAATAGGGTTCCAGCGGAATGGCGTCGAGGGTGGCAAAGCCGAACACCAACTTCTTGACCTTGCCCGCCGCACACAGCATGCCCACTTCCGGGCCACCGTAGGCGACCACAGCCAGGTCTTTGACAGGGGAACGCAGAATCTCGCGCACAACCGCCATCGGCTTGCGCCGTGGCCCCCAGCCGCCGAAGCCGATGGTCATGCCATCGCGCAGGTGCGCAACGGCATCGGCCGCCGTCATTTGCTTGTTCATTGCACATCTCCTTGCTGTTGGCCGACGGAAAAGTCATGCCCCCACAGGCTTACCCGGGTAAATTCGAAGGCCGAGTGCTCAGCCCAGTCCACTTGCAGGCCGCCGTAGCCGTACTCCAGGTCGAAGCCGGACGGGGTCTTCATGTAAAACGAGGTCATCCGGTCATTGAGGTGCTGGCCGAGGGTCGCCGACAGCGGCACCTGATGGGCCAGGCGCCGGTCATGGGCGCGGCCTACTTCAGTCATCGAGCCCACTTCAACCATCACGTGCACGCAGCCTGAAGGCACCGCGTACTCCGCCAGCGCCAGCGAGTGATGGCGGCTGTTGCGGCAATGCAGGAAGTGAATGCGGATTGGCGGTGCTGCCGGGTCGGGGCGAAAGTTGAAGATGTCCGACAGCTCGAAGCCCAGCACGTCCTTGACGAAGGCCAGGGTCGCGTCAAAGTCCGGGGCCGGCAGCACGGTGTGGCCCAGGCCCATGTCGCCGGTAACAAACCCCGGCACGCCTTGCGGCGAAACGAATGGCAGGCAGTCGGAACGGTGCCCCCAGCTCAACTCGTGGCGGTTGCCGGAGGGGTCCAGGACACTGACCAGTGCCTGTACGCCACGCTGCTCGATCTCGGCGGCAGTGCCTGCTTGCCAGCGCACACCGTTTTGCTCCAGTGCCTGCAATGCGGCGTTGAATGCCCGCTCGCTGGCCAGTTCCCAGCCAGAGGCCAGGTACCCTGCCTCGGCGCCTTCGACGATGAGCATGCGAAACGGCCGCTCGTCCATCTTCACGTACAGTCCGCCACCGGGCGCGGGTACCACCATCATGCCCAGCACGTCTTCGGCATAACGTTGCCACTGACTGAGGTTTTCGATTTGAGCGACGAAGTAGCTCAGCCCCCGGATATCCATCATGCCCTGCTCCTCAATGACCGGACCTTTGTTGGTCTTCATTGTGCTGAGGGCAGGCCTGTTGCTCATCGTCCGTTGAGACTAAGCAGTTGATCTATCGGCAATACTGAAATGCAGGCGGTGGAAACAGGCTTGCCCCGCGATAGTGATGCGCCAGGCACATCGCATCGCAGGGCAATCTCGCGCCATCGGAGGGGTTACATGTACAGGATCACCAGGTCATTGATGACCGAGGGGCGATCACTGCCGACGACGTGGGTATTCACCTCCAGGGTCAACTGGGTGCCGCGCTTGACCCGCGCCACCTGCTTGACCCTGGCGCGCGCATGAACCCGCGAGCCGGCCGGCACCGGCGCCGGGAAGCGCAGGCGGTCGGAGCCGTAGTTGACCATGGTGCTGAAACCGGTGATTTCATAACCCAGCGCCAGCTTGAGCCGGGACTGCAACACCTGTACCAGCGCGCCGTGGGCAATGGTGCCGCCAAACGGGCTGTCCTTGCGTGCACGCTGCGGATCGGTGTGAATCCAGTAGTCATCACCCGACAGCGCGGCGAAGGCATCGATCAGGGCTTGATCGATGACAATCTGGTTGCTCCAGGGGCTGAAGGTTTCACTGACCAGGCTCTGCAGCGCCACCTCATCATCCATGGCGACCAAGCGCACAGATGCGGCTTCAACCTGCTCCGGCGCTTGCGCCTGAGGCGCGCCGTTGTAGCGCTGTAGCGCCGTGCTGTCCTGGTCCGGACCGGTAAAGCGCAGTAAACGCGTACCCCTGGCGTCGACTTCGGCAAACACCGGTTTGAGCCGCATGCCGATGCGGATCTGATCCTCTTCAAGCCCCACCAGGGTGGTGTTGATTCGCACGCCTTCGTCCAGCTCGATGACGGCCAGTTTCTGTGGCATCTCATCGGCAAAATCCGGCAATGTGGCAATGCGTGCCACGGTGAAGCTGTACAGGGTGGCGCCGCCACTGACTTCGCGCCAGCTCAGGTCATGGGCCAGGCACCGCGGGCAATGCCTGCGCGGGTAGAACACCCAGTGTTCACAGGCGTTGCACTGCTGGATCAACAGGCGCTGTGCCTTCAAACCTTCCCAGAACGGCGCGGAAATTTCAGTCGGCACCGGCATTGGCTTATTGTTCGACATGCGGGTCATGCTCCCTGAAGTATCAACGCGGCCTGCTCACTCATCACGCCACCGGTGCCGGACACGTAGACAGCGTCGCAGCGTTCAAGCTGACGCTCCCCCGCCTCACCGCTGATCTGCGTGACAGCCTCGATCACCTGTGACATGCCCCCGGCAGCGCCGGCCTGGCCGAAACTGAGCTGGCCACCGTGGGTGTTCATCGGGAAATCGCCGCGCCAGGTCAGGTCATGCTCGCGAACAAACTGCATGCCCTCACCCTTGGCACAGAACCCGGCGTCCTCCAGGGTCAGCAACGCGGTAATGGTGTAACAGTCATAGATCTGCGCCGCATCGACATCGCCCGGTTTGAGCCTGGCCATCTCGAAGGCACGGCGCGAAGCAGGCCCAATCGGGGTGTTGAGCATGTCCTGGGCATACGAAGGCGACT
Source organism: Pseudomonas putida S13.1.2 (assembly GCF_000498395.2). Taxonomy (NCBI): domain Bacteria; kingdom Pseudomonadati; phylum Pseudomonadota; class Gammaproteobacteria; order Pseudomonadales; family Pseudomonadaceae; genus Pseudomonas; species Pseudomonas putida. Next base: position 1,615,399 of record NZ_CP010979.1, on the reverse strand, counting down.
TGAACGCCAGGTGCTCACCGAAGCCTGTGATGAATGCCGGGCGCTTGCGTGTACGTGCGGCCACTTCTTTGGAGGCAATGATCAATGCCGCGCCACCGGCCACCGGCATGACAATCTCCAGTACGTGCAAAGGATCAGCCACGCGCTTGCTCGCCAGCACCTGCTCGATCGTCAACGGCTGGCCATGGAACATCGCCTGGGGGTTGGCCAAGGCATTGGTACGTTGATCAACGGCAATCTTGGCCATCGCCACCGGGTCATAACCGTACTGCGCGGCGTAGCGTTGGGCGATCATGGCGTAGCCGGTGTTCTGGCCCATGTGGCCGTAAGGCAGATCGAACTCCGCCTCTGGCGCACCAAAGGCGGTACTGTGGCCGCCGTAACGCATGGCGCGGGCCATTGCCCCGGGATCTTCGTCGGGCCCCATCGGCGCCAGGCGCGCCGGCATTACACACAGCACCGCCTGGCACAGGCCCAGTTCGATCGCCGCAGCCGCGCGCCAGACCATGCCCACCGCGGTACAACCACCAAGGTCGACCACTTCGGCGAAATTAACAGACAAACCCAGGTATTCGGCGGCCATGGCCGGCACGAACACCGAAGCTTCGTGGAAGTGCGGGCCATTGATCACCAGACCGTCCAGGTCTTCGGCACGCAAGCCGGCGTCGCGCAGCGCCTGCGCCGCCAGGTCGGCCACTTGCTCAAGATGGAACATTCGCGGCGCTGTGGCGTACTTCTCGGGTTTGTATTGCGCGGCGCCGACAATCGCCGCATGACCTTTAAGACCCATGTATCCCCCACTCGAAGGCTGTGTGCTTGAGGTTTTTGTCTTGCGACCATGCCACAGGTGCCGTGGCGAGTGATCGTCCATTTTGACTAGAACAGCAGCCGGCGCCAGGGTTGACTCAACCCTGACGCCGGCGCGCCAGTCAGAAGCTGTATTTGACCGAGAATGTCCCGTAGTCGCGGTCTGCCAGCAGGCGCTTGACCGGGTCAGCGTCGCCCAGGTAACCGGTAACCCGCAGGGCGACTTCCAGGTTGCCTAGGTACTTGAAGGTGGCGCCCAGGCTCAACCGGCGATCACCCTGCAACCCGGAAATGGTCCCGGCCATCGGCGTGGCACCACTGAACACGTTGGAGAAGTTCACCGGCACTTCCAGGTCCCAGCCTTCGAACACGCCCGGGTAGCTGAAGGACGCACCCAGGGTGTAGGCACTGGCGGTCTTGCTGCGCCAGCCAGTCGAGGTCTTGTAGGTGTAGTCGTCGGACGGTTGCACCAGCGGGCGCATGGACGGGATCAGGCTGTTGCCCAGGCCCAACAGGTTCGGCGCGGCCGAGGCTTCGTCAACACTGTCGACACGCACATGCACGATCTCGGCGGTGAGCGAGGTCTGGCTCGCCCAAGGCCGGTCACCCAGAATACGGATCGCCGACAACTGCATTTGCTGGCCCTTGCCACGCGCAGGCGTGGGGCCAAGGCCGGTGTTGACCATCACCGGAGCACCGTCGCGATACGACCACTCGCCACCGATCTGGGTCTCGCCGATTTTGGTCGAGGCACTGATCCCGGTCAGCTTGATGTCTTCAAAGTAGGTAATGCGGTAGCCATCCGGCGCGCCGAAGAACACGCCTGGCCCGGCCGGGACGGCCCGGTAACCCACCAGGGCAGTGGCTGGGTTCTTGTCATGATAATTGACATGAAACAGTGACAGTTCCAGGGCGGGCACGGGCCGAAAGCGTACCTGTGCCCCCCACTGACCACTGTCACGCGGCTCATCGGTGCCCTGGTAGTTGATACGCGACCCATTGGCGCCGATGAGAAATTCTCGCCCTGGCCCAACCACATCGCTGGTGGACAGGTAGCTGCCCACCGGCGGCAGTTCCGTGCCCATCCACTCGTATTGCACGTAAGCGCCCAAGGTCCACTGCGGGTTCAAGCGATACGACGCCGACACCTGGCCGACCGGCAACAGCACTTCCTTGACCTCGACCCCGGGCTGCGCGGCCTTGACCGCGTCGGACGGGTTCTGTACACCACTGACGCCGGGGTAGAACAAGCTTTCGCCCCACGACTCGATATGCCGACCGGCCTTCACATCGAGCATCGAACCATTGTCAAAGCGCCAGCCGCTGAACACATAAGCATCGAGGAACTTGCTGCGCCCGCCGCTGTAATACTTGGTGTCGCTGGTGAACTCGTTATGGTCGCCAGCCTTGTTGACCGTGCCCGGTGAGTCGTTGTCGTTGGAACGATGGTAAACATCATCGTAGAAGGTACTGGCGCGCAGCACCCCGCCGTAGTTGTCCTTGCGCACGATCATCTCGGCCAGGGCGCCGATGCGGTTGGTCACCAGGCTGCCCTTGTCGAAGTTGCGGTCGCCATCATCGGCGTTGGGTGTCAACAGTTTGCTTGACGGGTTCGACAGGCGAACCCCCAGGCCGTAGCTGGTGGTCACCGTCCAGTCGATCGTCGTGCCGTTGTCGAACTCGATGGTTTCACCGGACCATGCGGGTGCGCAAACCAGAGCGGTTGCCACCACCAGACCCGATAATTCGAAACCCGATACAGCTGGGCCAGCACCATATTTGTTGTTTTTATTAGTCACACTGCCTCTCCGATTAACGACCTGACGGTCGCGCAAAAGTGCAAGAACACCACTCGTTACCCTCAGCCCGCTCACAGCTGCCCTAGCACCGACTGAACGTTGACACCCTCGGGCGTGCGCCCGTAACGGAACACGCCGGCTGTTTCTTCACGCACCAGTAGCCCTTGCGCAATCAGGTAATTGACATGCGCCAGGGTCTCGCCAATCGCCATCAACTCATCGAAGCGCCCTTTTACCTTCGGAAACAGCTCGGCCATCAGCTCCACCGCACTGCGCGGTGCGGTGCAGGCGGCCAACAGTTGCTGCAAGTGCCCCTGGTGGTGCGCGCGCAGTTGATCAAGGCGTAGATGCAGGTTGTAAAACGGCCGTTCATGCGCCGGTAGCACCAGCACGCTGTCGGGCACCTCCCGCAAGCGCTCGACCGAATCCAGCCAGTCGCGCAATGGGTCGGCATCGGGCTCGGTGACCTGCACGCAGACACTGGAGGTGATGCGCGGCAGCACCTGGTCACCGGAAATCAACAGGCCGTCCTCGGCGCAGTACAGGCAGGCATGCTCCGGCGAATGGCCGCGGCCGATCAGGACCTGCCAACGGCGCCCGCCAATCATCAGTTGGGTGCCTTCACTCAGGCGCCGGAAGCTGGTGGGTACCTCTGGCCGAAAGTGCGCGGAGCCCAGCAACGGGAACAATGCTGTGGTCTGCTCCTGGTTGAAGCCTGCGCGCTGGTAATGCTGGTAAAACGCCCAGCTAGTGCTGGTGTCACCTGGCGCGCGCAGCTGGTGCATCGCCTGATATTCACTGGCGCTCATGAACACCGGGCAGCGGAAGCGCTCGGTCAACCAGCCGAGCACCCCGACATGGTCCGAGTGAAAGTGCGTGCAGATCACCGCCACCAGCGGCAAACCACCCAACACCGTGGCAAACAGCGCTTCCCAGATGTCGCGGGTCTGCGTGTTGTTGAGCCCGGTATCGACCGCCACCCAGCCCTCGCCGTGGCGCAGCAGGTACAGGTTGATGTGGTCAAGCCCGAACGGCAGCGGCATGCGCAGCCACAACAGCCCTTCGGCGACCTGCTGAACCTCGCCATTGGCTGGTGGCTGCGGCCAGGGGAAGCGCAGGCCTGCGCGCCATTCGTGCCCCTGGGCATCCAGGTTACTCACTGACGTCACCCGCAAAAGCGGCCAGGCCAATGCGCCCCAGCACGTGGGTGCTGTACGGCACATAGCTGCGGCTGCTTTCGTCACGGATGAACAGCGGGTCGCTGAACGCCGTCGGCGCGTAGCCCTGGCGCTGCAGGTCGACCTTGCGCAGCTTGAAGGTGCTGGTCAGGTCGGCCGCCGCCGACACCCGCACGAATACAGGCGCCGCATAGCGTGGCAAACGCGCCTCGGTCAGCGCGTAGAACGCTTCAGGGTCAAAAGGCTGCCCTGGCTGCATCAGTACCGCCGCCATGCCGGCGCGGCCCTCTTGTCCGGGCACCTGCACGCCGTAGATGTTGATCAGCTCGAGCCCGGCAAAATCGCCCAGCGCAGCTGCCACCTCCAGGGTAGAGACGTTCTCGCTTTTCCAGCGGAAGGTGTCACCGATGCGGTCGATGAAGTACAGGTAGCCGTCTTCGTCATAACGCAGCAGGTCGCCCGAACTCCAATAGGCATCCCCTGGGCGCAAGACATTGCGGCGGATCTTGCTGTTGGTTGCCTCGGCCGAGGTGTAACCCTCGAAGCGGCCGCCGCCGATCTGCGGGTGGTCGATGATCAAGCCCAGGGCTTCACCCACTTCACCCACTTCGCAAAGCTGGTAAAAGCCCTGCTCGTCGCGTGGGTGGCTGTCGGTTTCAACGTCATAGCGCACCAGGCGCAGGTTGCTCTTGTCCCAGAACGGCACACGCCCGCAGGCGCCCACATAGTTGTCGACGTTGACCACATTGGTATTGGACTCGGTGGAGCCCCAGCCCTCGAACACCTGGATCGGCCCGAAACGCTGCACCCAGTTCTGCCAGGTTTCACGCGTCAACCCGGCGCCGAGCATGCAGCGCAGGCCATGGTCGCGTTCGCCGGCCGCCTCGGGCTGGTTGAGCAGGTAGCGGCAGATCTCGCCGATGTACTGGAACACGCTGATGCGGTGCTCACGCACGTCTTTCCAGAATTCGCGGACACTGAACTTGCGCCGTACCACGATCGCCGCACCGGTTTTCAGCGCGGTTGACGTCACTGAAGTGGCTGCGGCACCGTGGTACAGCGGCAGGCAGCAATAAAACACGTCGCCGGGCGTGGTCTGCAGGGTGACTTCCATGATGTCGCCCGTCGACATCCAGCGCATGTGGCTGTAACGCGCGGCTTTCGGCAAACCGGTGGTGCCCGAAGTAAAGATCAGCAGGCTCGGCGACTCGGCGCGCAGGTCGGCACGCAGGTCACGCGGGAATGGCGTGCACGGGGCATCGGCCAATGCTTCGGCCAGGCCGGTGTCAACCTGTGCAGGCATTGCCCCGGTCCACCTTTGCTCGGTATCTTCGACCAGCCACAGCGGCAGCGGCGGCAGGCCTTCGGTTGCCAGAACGTTGCCCAGCACCTCTTCGCCGACGAGCATTGCCTTGGCCTCGATGGCCTCCAGCGCGTGCACCAGCGGCCGGCCACTGACCTGGGTATTGACGAAGCCCACCACCACACCGAGCTTGACCAGGCCAAACCAGCAGCAGAAAAACGCCGGCCGGTTCTCCATGGCCAGCGCGCAGACATCGCCGGGGCGCAGGCCTCGGGCATGGAAAACGTGGGCCAGCTGGTCGGCTCGGGCGTTGACCTGGGCGTAGCTCAAACGCTGATCGCCATAAATGACGAAAGGCCGCTGGCCGTGGCGTTGCGCCTGTTCTTCGAGGCGATCAGCCAGGGTATAGCGATCCGCAGGTTTGATCCGCGCGGCGGCTTCGGCCCGGCGATCAAGGATGGCCTGGGTTTGTTCGCGTGGCACGACCCCGCGATCAACACTGGACAGCAGGCTTGCGTTGTTATTGAAATTGTTCATCCCTACCTCCGATAAAACCGGCTGTTCATGCAGTCGTCTGGGCGTGGGTCGGATAGTCCGAATAGCCAGGCGAGCCTTTCGTATAAAGTGTCTTGCGGTCGAAGCCGGCCAGCGGCAGGCCGGCGCGCAGGCGCTCGACCAGGTCGGGGTTGCCGATAAAGTGGCGGGCAAACGACACTGCGGCGCCCTGCCCGGCTTCTATTGCCGCGGCGGCCGAAGGCCCGTCGAAACCGTCATTGAGGATCAACCCGCTGCTGCTATGGCTGCGGGCCAAGGCAAAGGCATCCAGTGCGGCCAGCGGCGAGCGCATGATGTGCAGGTAAGCCAGGCCAAGCGGCTCGACCTGCTCACACAAGGCTTGTGCGGTGGCGGCCGGGTCGGCATCGCTGATGTCGTTGTAAGGGTTACCCGGGCACAGGCGGAAACCCACACGCCCCGAGCCGATTGCAGCTGCCATCGCGGCCAGCACCTGGGCCGGAAACCGCACGCGGTTGGCTACCGCGCCGCCATAGCCATCACTGCGCTGGTTGCTGCCGGACGCCATGAACTGCATTGGCAGGTAACCACTGGTGCAATGCAGCTCGACCCCTTCGAAGCCGGCTTCGCGAGCGTTCAGGGCCGCGCGCCGGTATTGCTCGATCACGCGGTCAATGTCCTCCAGGCTCAACGCCTGAGGCTCATCGGTATCGACCAGGCCAACCCCGTCGCAGAACACCTGGGTGCGGGCACGTATCGCCGATGGGGCGACGGTCCGTGCCCCGACCGGTTTGTTTTGCCAACTGGCGGCGCGGCCCACGTGCATCAACTGCAACACCATGCGCCCGCCGGCATTCCTCACCGCCCGGGTGACCTGGCGCCAACCCTCGATCTGCGCGCTGTCGTAGATGGCCGGCGTGCGGCAATAGCCCAGTCCGTCGGCGGACGGTGCAGTGCCTTCGGCAATGATCAGCCCGGCACTGGCGCGCTGGCGGTAGTAGTCGACCATTTCAGCCGTCGGCACCGCCTGTGCGGTGGCGCGGCTGCGGGTCATCGGCGCCATGACAATGCGGTTACTCAGCTCCAGCTCGCCCAGGCGCAGGGGCTCAAACAAAATGCTCATCGCGATTCCTCAGCGCACACGAATCTTCGGTGCCGCAGCACCGCGTCGCAGGGTGGCTAGAAAGTGTTCCAGGGGCGCGGCCGGGGCGACATCGGGCAGTTGGTCCTTGTCCGGGCGCTGCGCCCAGAACTCGGCCCACGACGGGAACAGGTCGTGGAAGCTGCCGGCATAGGGTTCACGCCCTGGCCAGCGCATCTTTCGCTCGCCGATCGGCGGCTTGTTGAGGTCGCTGGCGTACCAGTAGCACGGCAGGCGGCGACGGAAGTACCAACGGCCATCGATGCGCTGGTAGTCATCCCAATAAAGCATTTGCATGGTCACCCACTCGGGGCCGGTCTCATGCTCGTTCTTGGAATACACCACGCCAACGGCATTGTCGGCGTCAAGCAGTTCGATGATGTGCTGGCCCAGGTGATGCGAGGTGCCGCTGAACTGATCGCGCAAGGTCGCATCGACCCATGCTTTCAGGTGCGCGCGGCCGGTCTTTTCGCGGCCAACTCGGATGTCTTCGGCAAACAGATTGACGTGGGCATCGAGGTCGCGCATGTCCAGCGACAGCGAGTACTTGGCCGCCAATTGACGAATTTCCTCAATCGACTCAAGCCGGTCGATGCGTGCCAACAACATGTTCGGTTCCATGCTCATCACTCCAGCACCGTGTAGAGTTCCGAGCTGCGCCCGCCATCCACCGGCACACACGCGCCGGTGATATAGGACGCTTCGTCGCTGGCCAGGAACAGAATCGCGTTGGCTACCTCCTGCGCCTGGCCGATACGGCGCAGCGGGATCAGTTTCTCGGTGTTGCCACGGGCCTTGGCGTCGGCCAGCATGCCCGCGGTTGCCGGGGTTTCGATGACGCCCGGGACCACCACGTTGCAGCGAATCCTGTTGGCCGCCCCTTCGCTGGCTGCAGCGCGGCTGAAGTTGATCACTGCGGCCTTGGCTGCCGAGTAGCCGGCCATCCAGGGCGTACCGAACAACCCGCAGATCGAGGCGATGTTGACGATTGCGCCGCCGCCTTGGGCTTTCATCAGCGCCATGGCCGTGCGCGTGCCCCAGAACGTGCCGTCCACGGTGGTGCGGAAGTTGGCGTGCCAGTCGCCCGTGCTGGTGCTGTCGATGGCACCCCAGGTGTAGGCCATGGCGTTGTTGACCAGGATGTCCAGGCGGCCATGCTGCTGCGCCGCGGCCTCGATTGCGCCGACAAAGGCTTGCTCGTCGCTGACATCGGCGACCTGCCAATGGGCGTTGCCACCGGCTTCGCGAATGGCGCTGGCCACAGTTTCCAATGGCGCCTGATTACGCCCGCAGAGCACCACGGTGGCGCCCTCCTGGGCAAAGCGTCGGGCGGTGGCCGCACCAATCCCGGAGCTGGCACCGGTAATGAATGCGATCTTGCCTTGAAGTCGTGTGCTCATTGCCTGCTCCCGGTTCAAATGAAGGCCATGCCGCCGTTGACGGCGAGGTTCTGGCCGGTGATGAAGCTGGCGTCGGAACTGGCCAGAAACACGGCGGCGCGGGCGATCTCATCGACCTCGCCCATACGGCCCAGGGGGATTGCCTTGAGCATGCCCTGCAGCCACTCATCGGGGATGTCGGCCATCATCGGGGTGTTGGTCGGGCCGGGCACCAAGGTGTTGACGCGGATGCCGCTGGCGGCCAGCTCCCGCGCCATGCTGCGGGTCAGCCCCATGACGCCGGCTTTGGCTGCGCAGTAATGGCTTGGGCCTTCGCCAGTCATCGCGGCGGTGCTGGAAATATTGATCACCACGCCCTGAATGGCGTGCTTTTGCATCAGCCGCACCGCTTCACGGCTGCACAGGAAGGTGCCCGTGAGGTTGACCCCAATGACCCGCTGCCAGTGCGCGTCCGGGGTGTCGACAAAGCTGTCGACTGAACCGACACCGGCGTTATTCACCAGGATGTCGAGGGCGCCGAAACGGGCTTCCAGCCTGTGCATCGCCGCCGCCACCGAGTCGCTGTCGGCGACGTTGCACGCCAGCGCCAGGGCATGCTCACCGAGCCCTTCGATCGTCTGCTCGGCAGCCTGCAGGTTGATGTCGGCCGCCACCACCCGTGCGCCGGCCTCGGCAAAGCGCTGGGCAATCGCCCGCCCCATGCCTTGCCCGGCGCCCGTGATCAGGGCCACTTTGTTCGCTAACTTCATCGTTGATCTCCCGCAAGCCTTGGCTTCCCCGATCAGCTGCACAACGCGCTGGATGATCGAGCACGGGACAAATCATTAACCCTGTACAAAACCGCAACATCGTCCGATAAGACTACGCAGCCGCGCTTGCCCGATGTGCCGCAAGCAAGTGGTCTGAATGGACGATGTGCCCGAGCGTGATCGGCGCCACGCTCCTGCTCACTAGAACAAAACCGGGAGCACCCGTCGTGAACTCTTCCAACCGCGTTACCTGGCGTAGCCACTACGCACTGTTCGTGCTGGCCGTGATTTACATCTTCAACTACATCGACCGGCAGCTGATGGCGATCCTGATCGAGCCGGTCAAGGCGGAGTTCGGCATTTCCGACACGGGCATCGGCCTGCTCTCGGGGGTCACATTTGCGGTGTTCTATACCCTGTTCGGCTTCCCCCTGGGCCGGCTTTCCGACCGTATCGGGCCGAAACCGGTGATTGCCGCCTGCTGCATTGCCTGGAGTGTGATGACCATGGCCTGCGGCCTGGCCACCAGCTTCTGGCTGCTGGTGTTGGCGCGGATCGGCGTAGCCGTTGGTGAAGCGGGCGGCACGGCACCTTCGGTGGCGATGATTTCGCAGCTTTACCCAGCAAAAAATCGCTCCACTGCACTGTCCATCCTGATGCTCGGCTCAAGCTTCGGCGCCATATTCGGCCTCGGATTCGGTGGCTGGATCGCCCAGCATTACGGCTGGCGCTCGGCGTTCCTGATCATTGGCGTACCGGGCATCCTGCTGGGGCTGCTGCTGTGGCTTACGGTCCGTGCGCCGAAAATTGCCAGCGAAGTGCAGACCAAGGTCCAGGTCGTTCAGGAAGGCTGGGCAAAGACAGTGGCCAAGCTGATGGAGACCCCATCGTTCCTTTGGCTGGTGCTGACCGGCGCGTCCAGCGCCATCGCCGGCTATGCGATTGGCACCTGGAGCCCGAGTTTCCTGATCCGCTCCCACGGTTTGAACCTGCAGGACGCAGGCTTTCTGGTCGGCGTGGTTGGCGGCAGCGGTGCCACCTTCGGCACCCTGGCCTGCGGCATCATTTCCGACCGCATGGCCCGCCGTGATGCCGGCTGGCAGATTGGCGTACCGCTGCTTGCCACGCTGGTCAGTATCCCGTTCGCGTTGGCGTACTTCCTCTGGCCAACCGGCGTTCTGTTCCACCTGGGTAACACCCCGGTACCGACCGCGTTTCTCTTCTATGCAGGTTTTGCCTTCTTTGGTACCTGGTGGGCGACCCCTTGCCTGGGCGCCGTCACGCATTTGTTCCCGGCAGCGCGCCTGGCCCAGGCAACTTCAATCTTCGTCATGGCCATGACCCTGCTGGGTGTCGGCGTTGGCCCGCTGCTGATCGGGGTACTCAGCGATCTGTTCACCCCGGCCCTCGGCACCGAGGCACTGCGCTATGCGCTGGCCGCCTCCATTTCGATGCTGATGCTCTCGACCGTATTCCTGGGCATGGCCCTGCCCCGCTACCGCGCCCAACTGCAGCGATCGGCTGCACCGACTGCCACCCCTGAAAATGCCGTAACTGCCTGATCAATGGAGATTTGAAGATGTCAGAACAAGACCTACCGTTGCCTATCGGCCACTTCGTCACCCTCGACAACGGCCTGCGCCTGCATTACCTCGACGAAGGCAGCGGCCCCGTCGTGGTGTGGTTGCATGGCAGTGGCCCGGGCGCCAGTGGCTACAGCAACTTCAAGGGCAACTACCCCGACTTCGTTGCGGCCGGCTTTCGTAACCTGGTGATCGACCTGCCCGGCTTCGGCCGTTCGGACAAGCCCGACAACGTCCAGTACAACCTGGATTTCTTCGTCAACGCCGTGTCCGGCTTGCTCAAGGCCCTTGAAGTGCAACGTTGCACGCTACTCGGCAACTCCCTGGGTGGCGCCATCGCCATTGGCCTGGGGCTGGCCGAACCGCAATTGCTCGACAAGCTGATCCTGATGGCCCCGGGCGGTGTCGAAGAGCGCGAAACCTACTTCAAGAAGATCGGTATTCAGCGCATGGTCGAGCTGTTCAATGCCGGCCCGCTCGACATCGACAAAATGCGCCAGATCATGAGCCTGCAGCTGTTCGATGCTTCGCAACTGCCCGACAGCCTGCTGGCCGAACGCGTTGCCGTGGCCAAATACCAGCCGCACTGCCTGTTCTCGACCATGATGGTGCCGAACATGACCGAGCGCCTGGAGGAGCTGCGCGTACCGATTCTGGGGTTCTGGGGCACCAACGACAACTTCAACCCGGTCGGTGGCGCGATGAAAGTGCTCGACAACGCCCCTGACGCCCGCTTTATTCTGCTCAACCGCTGTGGACATTGGGTTCAGGTGGAGCACCGTGAGTTGTTCAACCGTTCCTGCCTCGAGTTCCTGCGCCAAGCCTAGTCGTCGTACGCAACGTACCTTGCGACAGCAGCAACCTGGCCGCTGTCGTATCGACTGGCTTCTACCAAGGGCTGATATAACAATGACAAAACTCTCCCACTTGCTTGCGCCTGGCCGCATCGGCCCCCTTCAACTGCGTAATCGCATCATCATGGCGCCCATGGGCTCCAACTTCGCCGAAGCCGACGGGCACTGCGGCGAACGTATCCAGGCCTACTACGAAGCACGTGCCGAAGGCGGTGCCGGGCTGTTGATCATGGGCGTGTGCGCCGTCGCCTTCCCGGCCGGTACCGCCGAGCCGTACCAGGTCGGTGTCTCTTCTGATGAGTTCATCCCGGGCCTTGCGCAACTGGCTGAACGCGTGCACAGGCACGGCGCAAAGATCGCCATGCAGTTGCAGCACGCCGGCAAGAACGCCATACGGGACATGGCTGCGGGCCGGCCGCTGTGGGTGCCGTCGTTGCCCCCGGCCAGTACCTCCGACATGATGCAGGCCTTGACCCCGGAAGAGCTCGCCTCCTTTGTCAGCGCCGTACGCGGTCGCAAAGGCGGGATCGAGATGCGGGTGATGGACCAGGACGACATCGCACAGATGGTCGAGTGGTTCGCAGCCGCTGCCGAGCGTGCACAGCGCGCCGGGTTCGACGGTGTGGAAATCCATGCCGCGCACAACTACATCATCGCCGGCTTTTTATCGCCGTATTACAACCGCCGTGAAGACGCATACGGTGGCACAGTGGAAAACCGTGCACGCTTGCTGCTTGAGGTCCTGGCCGCCATACGCGCGCGGGTTGGCACCGGCTTTGGCGTCTGGCTGCGGCTGGATGCCGAAGAACTGCTCACCCCCGGTGGCATCACCCTCGACGATGCCAAGGCGGTTGCTCGCCTGGCTGAGGGTGCCGGCGCCGATGCAGTCAGTGTCTCGGCCTACGCCATGACCAGTAGCGGCGTGGCCTTTACCGAAGCGCCGCTGGTGCAAAAGCCCGGGGCTTTTCTCCAATGGACAGCGGCCATCAAGCAATGCGTAAGCATTCCGGTGATTGCCGTCGGGCGTATCGAACCAGAAACCGGCGACGCCGCGATTGCCGCCGGCCAGTGTGATTTCATCGCCATGGGCCGCAAGTTGCTGGCCGACCCACAATTGCCCAACAAACTGCAGGCCGGTGAGCTGCAGGCCATTCGACCGTGCATTTACTGCTACGTGTGTGTCAGCCAGATCTTTATCAACGAGCGGGTCAAATGCGCGGTCAACCCGCAAACCGGGCATGAAAGCGAGCGCGTCATCACGCCGGTGACAGCCGCGCAACATGTTGCGGTGATCGGCGGTGGCCCGGCGGGCCTGGAAGCCGCGCGCGTGGCGGCCTTGCGCGGCCATCGCGTGACGCTGCTCGAGCGCAGTGACCGCCTGGGCGGCACCCTGTTCTTTGCTGCCCTCGCCTACCCCGAAAACGGACGCCTGCTCGACAACCTGCTGTACCAGGTGCGGCAACTGCCCATCGATGTTCGCATGGGCAGTACGGTGGATGCAGCCTTGCTGCGCGACCTGGGCGTCGATCAAGTGATTGTGGCGACCGGCGCACAGCGCGCCGCACCGGGCATCCCAGGCGCCGAGCAGGATCATGTCTGGAGTGGTGATGAACTGCGCCGGCTGATGACCGGCGACCGTGCCGAAGAGATCGCCCGGCGCAAGCTGTCGCTGACGCAACGCACCCTGATGAAGGCCGGCAACCTGATCGGCGTCACCGACAGCACCGACGCCATGCAAAAGCTGTCACGCGTGTGGATGCCCCTGGGCAAACGCGTGATCATTGTCGGCGGTGGGCTGGTGGGGCTGGAGCTGGCAGAGTTCCTGATTGCACGTGGGCGTCAGGTGTGTGTGCTGGAAAGCAGCGGCCACCTGGGCCGGGAATTGGCGATTGTGCGGCGTTGGCGCGTGCTGCATGGCATCCGAGTGCACGGTGGGCAGCTGCTGACCGGGGTGAGCGTTACCGCCATCGACGGTAACCGCGTGCGCTATCAGACAGGCGAAGGTGAAGCTGCCGAGGTGCGCGGTGATTCGGTGGTGCTGGCCAGTGGTGCGACGCCTGATACCCGCCTGAGCAGTGCACTGAGCAGTGCCGGGTTGAAGGTCGTCAGCATTGGTGACTGTCAGAGCCTGGGTTACATCGAAGGCGCCATCGCCGCCGGCAATCGCGCTGGGCGAGAAGCCTGAAGCCAAAAAAAACCCCAGGTTCTACCTGGGGTTTTTTTGGCTTTGTCGTTACCGCCCCATCGCCCTCGCCGCATCGGCGGTGTACATGTCCGGGGTGAATTTGGCTTCGTTGAGAATCGGTCCTTTCTTCGATTCGTTGGTCATGGCGTAGCCGGTGTACTGGCCCGAGTTCAGGTCCATGAAGAACTGCGAACCGGCCTGCCAGGCGCTCATGTCCGGGTGGTAGTAGTAGTTGATCATCGCGTGCTTCCACAACGCACCACGGCTGTCATAGTTGTCCGAAACCACCGCGTTCCAGGTGTCTTCGTCAATAAACAGCACACGCTTGCCGTATACATGGCGGTAGCCTTCTTTCAGCTTGGCCTCAAGCACCCACACACGGCGCAGCTCGTAGCGCATGTAATCGGGGTTGGGGTGGTTGGGGGTAAGCATGTCGGCGTACTTGATGTCACCGGTATTGGGTTTGAAGGCGTTGGCCGGCACGTAGACTTCGCGCTTGCCGATCAGCGTCCAGTTGAAGCGCTCGGGCGAACCGTTGTAAAGACGGTCTTCGTCAACCGTCATGGTGCCGTTGGTGCCGATCATCGGCTGATCGTACCCGTAGCCCGGCAGTTGCCGCACACGCCGGGTGGACGGGCTGTAGCTCCAGGCCTGGCGTGGGTTGGCGAGGAAGTTATAGGGCTCTTGCGAAATACTCACCACACCGTTGTCGCGCACCGGCTTCAAGGTGGTGTTCCAGCTCATGGCTTGTATCTGGCCTTCGGTTTTTGGCTCGACGGTCGGTGAGTTGGCTTGAGAGAGGTTGCGTGCATAGGCGCGGCCCCAGCCGATGCTGCCGTTTGGCAACACCGAAGCCAGGTCGCTGACCTTTTCTTCGGTGTAGGCCCGTGCCGGCAACTGGTGGTTCCACAGCAGCTCCATGCCGTTTTTCGGAATCGGGAACGGTACTTGGCCAATCCCTTCGATGCCCATGCCGTCGTCGACCAGCTTGGCGCTCAAGGCGTTCTTCATCGCCCGCTCACAGACATAGTCCGGGTAACGGAAGTCCCGATGGCCCGGGTAGATGTTCATTTTGTAGGTGGTGGGATAGCGCTTGAGCAGGGCCTTCTGGCCTTCGGTCAAATGGCTCTCGTACTGGCCCATGTTCTGCGCGGTGATCACCAGGATGGGCTTCTCGTTGGCGTAGGGATCGACCGGTTGACCGCCGGAAAACTTCACATGGTTCCAGCCCGGCACTTCGCCAAGGTACTTGCCGGTGTAGGGCGGAATGGTGCCCTCGGCATTACCGGCTTTCTCGGCACCGACACAGGTCAGTTCCTTGCCGAGTTTGGCAGCCTCTTCAGGCGACACTTGCGCAAGTGCGTTGCCTTGCAGGCCGACATTGGCGGCCACTGCAGCTACGAACATCACGCCTTTTGTTGTTATTTTCATCGGTTGGCTCCTTCGCAGACCAGGACTACTGGGGTACCTCCATTGTTCCTGATCTGCGGGGGAGTACATCGTCCGGAAAGACTAATCAGTCAGGCGCCGACCAATGATTCCTTCAGTTGCGCCTTGATCACCTTGCCCGACGCATTACGCGGCAGCGGATCGCGGCGCAGGTGTACCTCAGCTGGCACCTTGTAGGCCGCCAGGCGCTGGCCGATAAAGGCGCACACCTGCTCGTGGGTCGGCGCTGGCTGCAGGTCGCTGCGCAACACCAGGGCCAGGCGCTCGCCCAGTTCCTCATCGTCCAGGGCAAAGGCGGCCGCCTCGGTCACCCCAGGCATTTCGCAGATACACGACTCCACTTCACTGGCGGATATCTTCTCGCCCGCCCGGTTGATCAGGTCCTTGGCACGGTCGGTGATGTACAGAAAGCCCTCGTCGTCCAGATGGCCAATATCACCGGTGTCGAGCCAACCGTCGCGCAAGGTCTCGGCACTGGCTTCGGGCAACTGCCAGTAGGCGTTCATCAGGGTCGGCGAACGTAGCCAGATCAAACCGCTGCGCCCCGCGGGTAGCGGTGAGTACGGGTCCGGGCCGATGCATACATCTACGATCGGCAGCGGCCAGCCCACCGAGTCGGGCTTGTAGACGAACTGATCGCCGCCCACCGCGGCACCGATGCCGTTGCTTTCGGTCAAGCCATAGCCACTGCCGCCAATCGCATGGGGCTTGCGCTTGCTGATGTGCGCCAGCAGCCGGCTGGAAGCCACCGCCCCGCCCAGGCCGAGGCCGTACAGGCTGTCGCTGTCGGTGCTGGCAAACCGCGGCGAGCCAAGCAATTGCTGCATCATCACCGGTGCACCATTGAACTGGGTACAGCGCTCATCGCGAATCAGGTCGAAGGCTTTGTCCACGTCCCATTTATACATCAGCAACAAGCGCCGGCCGCTGCGCAGCCCCAGCAAAAACTGCGCGTGCAGGCCACTGACATGGAACAGCGGCACCGCCATCAGGTTGGTCGGCGCCAGGCCGCTGGCGATTACCGCCTGGATACGCTCGGGCGAACTCACGGCGCAGAACGCCGACTGGAACTCCAGCGCTGCCAGTGCCTGGCAAATGGCCCGATGGCTGGACAGCACGCCCTTGGCCCGGCTGGTGGTGCCAGAGGTATAGAGGATAAGCGCCGGGTCAGCCGGATTGATCTGGATGGCCGGCAGCGCCAGCAGCGGCCCCTGGATCAGCTCTTCGAAACGCTGGCAGTTGGCCGCTAATGCTTGCCCCGCCGGCACGCCAACCACAATGCTGACCAGTCGCTGTGCGAGCAGGTCGCTGGTCAGCAATTGCAGGCGTTGTTCGTCACAGACCAGCACCTGCGCACCGCTGTCTTGCAGGCCATGGAACAATTCGTCACGCAGGCCCCAGCTGTTCAACGGCACGCACACCGCGCCACAACGCTGCACCGCGACAAAGGCCACCAGCCAGGCAGGCTGATTGCGCATGGCAATGGCCACTCGATCACCCTGCTTTACCCCGAAGCGCTGCGCCAGTTGCGCAGCCAGGCGGTCGACCTGATCGAAAAACCCGGCGAACGTCAGCCGTTGCTGCTCCCACACCAGAAACTCACGCTCACCGTGCGCACGGCCTGCATCGATGGCTTCGAGCAAGTTCGCAGGTGCATGGCGAAAATACCGCAGGCCGTCGTTGGGCGAAGACACCACCTCGAACGGCGAACCAGGGCCAATCAATTGCTGCCAGGCGTTGCGCCACTGTTCCAGCTTCATGTTCTTAGTTCTCCAAAGACGCAAAAGCGGCGTAGCGCGCGCACTGGAAGTCACTGTCACCCAGGCCCGCCTGGGCTACGCGAATCCGCTTGAGGTAAAGGCCGACGTCCAGCTCATCGGTGACACCGATGCCACCGTGCATCTGTACCGCCTCATTGCTGACCTGGGCGGCCACCTCGCCGGCCTTCCATTTGCCCAGGCTCACCAGCCGCCCGCGCTCGGCCGCGCTCAACGCGTTGTCATCGAGTGCGGCCAATGCCGCCATCACCGCGCTGCGGGCCAGCTGCAACTCCACATGCAAGCGCGCGGCCCGATGTTGCAGGGCCTGGAACGAACCGATGGGGACATCGAACTGCACGCGGGTCTTGAGGTATTCCAGGGTCATGGCAAACAGTTGCTCGGCAGCGCCGAGCAACTCGGCGGCCAGGCAAGCACGTCCCCGGTCCAGCGCCTCGTCCAGCACCGACCAAGCCCCACCGAGCGTACCAAGCAAAGCTTCGCTGCCCACTTGCACGGCACTCAGACGTAGCCGCGCGCAATTGCGCGAGTCGATCAGCGTCAATGCGCTGACCTGCAAGCCCGGGGTGTTCGCCGGGATCAGGAATACACTGATGCCCTGCTTCTCACCCGCGCGGCCACTGGTGCGCGCCGCAACCAGGTAGGCATCGGCGCCCAGGCCATCGATGACGAAGAATTTCTCGCCATCCAGACGATAACCACCAGCCTCGGCCGTCGCCGTCAGTGCCGTGTGCTCAGGGGCATGGCGCGGTTTTTCATCCAGTGCCAGGGCCAGGCGCCGCTCGCCACTGATCACCGCCGTCAGCCACTGGTCCTGTTGCGCAGCGCCGCCAGCCAGATGGATCAGCGAGCCACCGAGTACCACACTGGACAACAAGGGTGAAGCCGAGAGGTTTCTGCCCATGGCCTCGAAAATCGGCCCCAGGCCCATGCAGCCGAATTCAAGCCCGCCCAGCGCCTCGGGAAATGGAATGCCACTCCAGCCCAGGCCCACGGCTTCTTGCCACAGCTGCGGGTCATACCCTGGCACGCTTGCCTCGTCGCGCAGGCGCCGCTGCGCCGCCACCGGGCTGCGCGCCGCGAGGAATTCGCGGGCGCTGTCGGCCAACAGGCGTTGCTCTTCGCTATACACCAGACTCATGTTCAAACTCCCCTCAAGCACTGGGCAGGTTCAAGACCCGCTTGGCGATGACATTCAACTGCACCTCCGACGAACCGCCGGAAATGGTCAGGGCAAAGCTGTTGAGCCAGCCACGGGTAATCGCCAGTTCCTGGCTGCTGAACGGCTCGCCTTCAAGGCCCAGCGCGCGGTAGCCAAGGGCATCGAGGAGGATCTCGAACTTGTCGCGCTCCTGCTCGGTATGCACCAGTTTCATGATGGCCATGATCGCGCTGATATCCAGGCCAGCCCGGGCCTCCTCGCCCATGCGCTGCACGGTGAGGTTGTAGGCATGTTCATTCATCGCGCAGGCCTGGGCCCGAGCACGCAGGGCCTGGTCAGCAGGCGCCTGGCTGTCGGGCAGGTAGCGTTCGATCAACGGCAGCAGGTGAAAGTGCGTGGGCAGGCTGAACTCGCCGAACTTGGACATGGCCTTGCGCTCGTGCTGCAGCAGGCTCTTGCCCAGGTTCCAGCCACCGTTGAGCGGCCCGATCAACTGGCTTTGCGGAACGCGCACGTTATCGAAGAACACTTGGCAGAAAGCCGATTTGCCGCTGATCAGGTCAATCGGTGAAACACTCACCCCGGGGCTTTTCATGTCCAGCACGATCAGGCTGATCCCCTGGTGCTTGGGCGCTTTCGGATCAGTGCGCACCAGGGCGTACATCCAGTCGGACTTGTCGCCATAGGAGGTCCAGATCTTGGTGCCGTTGATCACGAAGTCATCGCCATCGGCCACCGCCGAGGTTTTCAGGCTGGCGAGGTCGGAACCAGCATTGGGTTCGGAGAAGCCTTGGCACCAGCGCACCTCACCACGACACATCGGTGGCAGCAGCGCCTGCTTCTGCGCTTCGCTACCGAACTCCAGCAGCACCGGGCCGAGCATCCAGATGCCCAGGTTGATCTGCGCGGGCCGACACTTTAGCCGGCGCAGCTCGCTTTCCAGCACCGCGTTGTACTCGGCGCTCAACCCGCCACCGCCGTATTCGCTGGGCCATTGCGGGCAGAACCAGCCTTTGTCACGCATACGCTCGAACCAGAGCCGGGCGTCTTCGCTGGGAAAGTCTACTTGACGGCCACCCCAGACGATTTCGCCGTCGGGGGTGGGCGTGCGCAGCGATGGCGGGCAATTGGCCTCCAGCCATTGGCGCGTCGCTTGCCTGAACTGCTCGATTGCGCTCATTCGTTCACCTGAAAGGGACGTTATTGTTATTCGCTTCAAGGGTACAACGGTGACTCAGCGTTGCGTGCGCGGCATGCCCAGGCCGAACTGGGCAATCAACTCGCGCTGGATTTCATTGGTACCACCGCCGAAGGTCAGGTTCACCGAGGCGCGCACTTCATACTCCAGCTCGCCGAGCAGATAAGCCGCCGCAGAACCCGCCCGCGTCAGGCCGCTGGCACCGACGATGGCCGACAGCTTGCGCAGGATCTCGATCGCCGATTCCGAGCCGTAGACCTTGGTGGTCGAGGCCAGCGCGACATCGACGCGATCACGCTCAAGGTCGGCGGCAATACGGAAGTTGATCAGGCGCATGGCTTCGAGCCGGGCATAACACTCGGCCAGATCGCGCCGCACCCAGGCATGGTCGGTAGCACGCTGGCCCTGCTCATCAGCACACCGAGCCCACAGGTACACCCGGCTGAACAGGCTGACGACCTTGTCTGACCAGGCCCCCAGGCCCAGGCGCTCGTGGTTGAGCTGTGCGGTGATGAGTTTCCAGCCACCGTGCAGTTCGCCCACCAGCATATCCCTCGGCACCCGCACGTTATCGTAATACGTGGCGGCCGTGGGGTTTCCGGAGGTCGGAATCAGCGTACTGGAGAAGCCTTCGGCCTGGGTATCGAGAATCAGGATCGAGATGCCCTTGTGCCGCGCCTGCTCAGGATCAGTACGTGCCGCCAGCCAGATGTAGTCGGCCGAGTCGGCGCCCGAGGTCCATAGTTTGCTGCCGCTGACCAAAAAGCCGTCGGCGTCTTCGCGCGCGGTGGTTTTCAGCACGGCCAGGTCGCTGCCGGCACTGGCTTCGGAGTAGCCGATGGCAAAGTTGATCTCGCCGGCGGCGATACCGGGCAGGAATTTTTCCTTTTGCAGCGCCGAGCCGTGGGCCATGAGAGCCGGGCCAACCGTGCTGATGGTCACGAACGGCAGCGGTGCGCCAGCAATGTTGGCTTCTTCGAAGAAGATCAATTGCTCGGTGGCCGCGTAGCCCTGGCCGCCATAGGCCTTCGGCCAGCCAACCGCCAGCCAGCCGTCACGGCCGATCTGGGCGATGGTGCGGCGAAACAGCTCGCCGCCTTCGGTGCCACGCATCTGCTGGCGAAGCTCGGGGGTCATCAGATTCTGGAAATAGTCCCGGACCTTCAGCCTCAGGGCATGCTGTTCGGGGGTGAGATCGACGAACATGGGACGCTCCTTATACCGCGCCGAGAATCAGGCCGCTGGTAGGCACGCCGGTTCCGGCGGTCACCAACACGTTTTCGACACTGTCCACCTGGTTGGCGGCCGTACCCCGAACTTGGCGCACCGCTTCGGCGATGCCGTTCATGCCGTGGATGTAGGCTTCGCCCAACTGCCCGCCGTGGGTGTTGATTGGCAGTTTGCCGCCACGGGCGTGGTGCCCGGCACGGATGAATTCCTTGGCTTCACCGCGCCTTGCAAAGCCGAATTCTTCCAGTTGCGGCAGTACGAATGGCGTGAAGTGGTCGTAGATCACGGCAGTCTGCAACGCCTCCGGGCCCAAGCCCGACTGGCTGTAAAGCGCTTTGGCGACCACACCCATTTCCGGCAGCCCGGTGATGTCGTCGCGGTAGTAGGAAGTCATCACTTGCTGCCCGGCGCTGATGCCCTGGGAGCCGGCCTTGATGATCACGGGCTTTTGCTTGAGGTCTCTGGCCCGTTCGGCCGAGGTGATCACCATGGCCACCGCGCCATCGGACTCCTGGCAGCAGTCCAGCAGGTGCAGGGGCTCGCAGATCCAGCGCGAGGCCTGGTGTTCTTCAAGGGTGATGGGCTTGCCGTAGAAAAATGCCTGGGGGTTGGTGGCGGCAAAATCGCGCACTGCCACCGCCACCCGGCCAAAGTCCTCGGAGGTAGCACCGTAGGTGTGCATGTAACGCTGGGCAAACATGCCGACCCAGGCCGCCGGGGTGTGAAAGCCGTGCGGCATGTACCAGCCGTAGTTGACGTTCTCGAAGGTCGGCGTCGAGGCAAAGCCATAGCTGCCGGTACCAAAGCGGTACCAGGAGCGTTCGTTCATCGCCCGATAGACCACCACCACCTTGGCCACCCCGGTGGCCACCGCCATCGCCGCATGCATCACCGGCCCGCAGGCCGCGCCGCCACCGTGGGGCACCTGGGAGAAGAACTTGACATCTTTGCAGCCCAGCAGGCGGGCAATTTCGTACTCCGGTACCTTATCGACCGAATAGGAACTGAAACCCTCGACTTCGCCAGGGTCAATTCCGGCGTCCTCGAGCGCTGCCAGGGTCGCTTCCATGGCCAGGCGCAGTTCGGTGCGCCCGGAATTCTTGGAAAACTCGGTTGCGCCCAGCCCTGCAATGGCGGCGCGCCCGGAAATCGACGAATTCGTCATCTGTGTCATCTCCCGCGGATCAAGGCAGAACCAGCGCGACCGTGCCGGTCACGTGATTGCCCATGGAGTTTTTGCCCTTGAGGGTCACTTCCAGGCTGCGCGTAGCGGCATCCTGATGGGTCACTTCGCCGCTGAAGGTCATGCTGTCGCCGGGGTAGTTCGGCGCGCCCAGTTTGATTTTCAGCGTACGGAACTGCACCTGCGGGCCGCTCCACTGTTCGATGAAGCGTTGCACCAGGCCGTTGGTGGTCAGGATGTTCATGAAGATATGGGGCGAACCCAGCTCGCGCGCCGCGTCCAGGTCATGGTGACCGGGAAAGTAGTCGCGTGTGGCTATCGCCCCACCGGCAATCAGGCCAACCGTGATCGGGATCGTCAGCTCGGGCAGTTGCTCGCCAGGGCGCACGTCTTCAAAGCGCTTGGTGTTCATCGAGGTCATATTTCCATCCCAAGGTAGTGTTATCGCTCAACCAGTCGCCCAGACGCTCCAGGATCATCGACGACCCTCCCAATGCGCTGCTCAGGGCGCGGCTCCAATAGAGAAAGCGATGGATCGGATACGTCAGGTCGACCCCGATGCCGCCATGCACATGCTGTGCGGTGTGGCCGATGCGGTGCCCGGCTTCGCACGCCAGGTACGCGGTGGCCAAGGCTTGCGAAGGGGCCGGCAGACCGGCGTCGAGGCGGTAGCACAATTGCCACAGGGCACTGCGCAACACCTCCAGGTGCACATGAGTGTCGGCCATGCTCATTTGCACGGCCTGGAAACTGCCGATGCAGCGGCCGAACTGTTGACGCTCACTGACGTAGGCCACAGTGCGGTGCACCTGCTCGGCGCTGACGCCCAACTGCAAGGCCGCCAGGGAGGCAATTGCACGCGGTGCCAGCCAATCCAGGGCCGCGGCGGGCAGCACTTGCTGATTGCTCAGGGTGACGCCGCGCAAGTCCAGGTCGGCAATGGCTTCGCCGTGGGTCATGACGCCCGCTACACGGCTGATGCCCGACTGGCTGAGGTCTACCAGGACCAGCCGGGGCTGCCCCATCACCCGGGCCAGTACCAGCGCTGCCACCGACTGCTCGGCCAAGGCGAGCGCCGCAACCCGGCCCTCGAGGCGCCACCCGCCCTCTTCGGCGCTGGCCTCGAGCTCGATGCCGCGCACCGTGTTCAGGCCATCGAGGCTCAGGGTCAGCAAGCCTGAGCCCGCCACAGCCTGTTCCACCCACGGTGCCAGGGCCTTGTCGCCGAACTCGGCGAGGGCGGTCGCGGCCAATTGGTGACGCCACAACGGCACTTGCGCCAGGGCACCGCCCTGAGCATCGAGGATCTGCACCAGCTCGGTCATGCCCAGCCCGCTGCCACCAGCAGCTTCGGGGATAGCCAGGGCATGCAGGCCGGTTTGGACGCAGCTGTGCCACAGGTCTTGCATATAGGGTTGCCCGCAGAGGTCCCAGTCCCGCAGGCGCTCGTCGGTGCAGTAGTCGCTCATCAGGCTGCCCGCCATTTCGGCAATGGCACGCTGGTCTTCGCTGAGTTCAAAATCCATGGTACCCCCTACTCTGCCGCTGGACGGAACATCGGCAGCGCCAGGTCGTCATCGAAGGTCTGAAACTCGACCTCCACACGCTGGCCAATGCTGATGTCTTCACGTTTGACGCCAACCAGGCCGGCGATCAGGCGTACGCCCTCGTCCAGTTCGATCAGACCGATCGGGTTGGGGTGATCGAACGGGGCCACCTGCGGGTAGTGCATCACCACGAAGGAGTACAACCGGCCCTTGCCGCTGGCCTGCTGGGTATCCCAGTCGAAGCAATGGCACTCGATGCACACCGGTGCCGGCGGATGGCGCAAGGTGCTGCACTGCGTACACCGCTGGATCAACAGCTTGCCTTCCTTGCAGCCGTCCCAGAAAAACCGTGTGTCGTCGCTGACACCGGGCGCCGGACGCTTCGCCTGCGCCGGCTCGGCCACGGCCTGGGGCTGCGCCTGGACCTTGTGCGCGTTGGCCGGGCGGAACTTGAACACCCGGAACAACAGCTCGCCGACTTTTTCGTCGCCCGTGGCCTGCTGCGAGAAGTAGCTCATGACCAGGGTGACAAAAAAGCCAGTGCCAAGGCCGGTGGTCTTTTCCTCGCCGACCGAGTCCAGGCGCGTGGTGTAGTAGAGCTTTTCGCCCAGGCGCAGGTTGCGCTCGAAGGTCAGCTCAGAATTCACCGCCACCACCGACGGGTAGCCATAGCTTTCGATCACACCGAGCACTTCATAGGGGTTTTCGGTGGTCGAGCCTGGTGCGTAGTTATTGATGTGAAAGCCTTCCATGCACCAGATCTGCAGCATGGGTGGCGGCGCGATGATGCCGTCATTGCTGCTGTTGGCAGCTGCTACGGGGTCGGTGTAGAGCGGGTTTTCAAGGCCGATGACTTCGCACCACTGGCGAATCATTGGCGCATTGACGTCGTCCCAGGCGTTCACACGACCGTATTGGCGCCCAACCAGGGCGCGCACTTTGGATAGCAATTCTGGATCAGCCAAGTTCGTCTCCTGCGTGTTCAAAGCGGCGCCCGCAACGCAACGCCGACGTGGGTCGATCAGTGCGGGGTAGCCTGCGCCGCACCGAGATAAGCCGGGCGTTCACCACCGCCATGCAGCAACAGGTTGCAACCGCTGGCGTAAATGGCCAGCGGTGAAGCGATATAGAGGCAGGCGTTGCCGATGTCCTCGGGCACCGCCATGCGCCCGGCCGGGATACCGGCGCTGACCGCAGCGATACCTTGCTCGTCGCCATAGTGCAGATGGGCAAGCTCGGTGCGCACCAGGCCTGGGCTTATCGCCACCACCCGCACCTTTGGCGCCCACTCCGCTGCTAGCGACTGCACCAGGGCCAACACGCCGGCCTTGGCTGCGCCGTACGCTGCTGTGCCTGGCGAGGCACGCAGGCCGCTGATGCTGCCAATAAACACGATGCAACCGCCGTCGGCCTGGGCCTGCATCAGCAGGTTGGCTTGCTGGGCGACATTGAGCGGTGCAATCAGGTTGAGGCGGATAATCCCCTCATGAAAACGCGGCGAGGCCCTAGCGGCGTCGGCCGAGGGGCTGCCGCCGGCGTTGTTGACCAGCACATCGAGGCGGCCGTATTTGCTGCGGATGCTGTCAAACAGGCCTTGCAAGGAGGCCTGGTCGCGCACGTCGGCGGCGATGAAGTCCGCCTGGCCCTGAGCCACGCTCGGCAATTGCTCGGGCAGGTTGCGCCCACACACGATCACCTTGGCCCCGGCGGCCAGAAAGCTGCGGGCAATGCCAGCGCCAATGCCTTTGGTTCCGCCGGTGACCAGTACCACCTTGCCGTTGTAATCCAGCCCCGAGTGACCACTCATGGCACGCTCCTCATGCTTGTGTTGAGGGCCACTCTAGGGGCAAAACTGCTCGGCCACGTCGTCTGAACGGACGATGAAGCGTGGCGCGGCGCTGGCAACAATCCGCGCAATGGCGCCCGCTCTGCGGTGCCTACTGCCAGAGGTTGATCATGTCCGATTCACTTACCGCGCCGGTGCTGCTGGAGTACCCGGCCCCAGGTGTTGCCCTGGTGCGGCTCAACCGCCCGCACGCCACCAATGCCCTGAGCCTGGAGCTGCAGGCGCTGCTGTCGCACTACTTCATTGAGCTGGGGAGCAATGCTGATGTGCGCTGCATTCTGCTGACCGGCGGCGACAAGGTGTTCGCCGCCGGGGGCGATATCAACAGCCTGGCCGGTGTGGGTCCGATTGATATCTATCAGCGCCACACCGAGCGGGTCTGGGCGCCGATCCAGCACTGCCCTAAACCTGTGATCGCGGCGGTATGCGGTTACGCCTATGGCGGTGGCTGCGAGCTGGCGATGCTCGCCGATATCATTGTTGCCGGGCAAAGTGCACGCTTCTGCCAGCCGGAGATCAAGATCGGGATCATGCCCGGGATTGGCGGCACCCAGCGTTTGGTGAGGGCGGTCGGCAAGGCCAAGGCGATGCGGATGGCGCTGGCCGGTCAGCCGATCACGGCTGAGGAGGCCTGGATTGCGGGGCTGGTCAGTGAGGTGGTGGCCGACTATCAGGTGCTCGCGCACGGCCTGAAGTTGGCCCAGGTGGTTGCGGCAATGCCGCCGTTGGCTGCCGAGCAGATCAAAGAGGTGATTCTTGCGGGGATGGATGCGCCGCTGGAAGCGGGTTTGGCGCTGGAGCGCAAGGCCAATGCCTTGTTGTTTGCCTCACGTGACCAGAAGGAAGGCATGCAGGCGTTTATTGATAAGCGGCCTGCCCGGTTTGAAGGGCACTGATGGGGGTGGCGGACCAGCGCCAAGCAACGCTCCAGGGGCCCTGCGATTAGCTTCGGGCCCCCTCGCTGCTGCGGCGCTACGCGATATCGCTACACCTTGCGCGGTTGTTCAATGAGGGCCTCATCGCGAGGCCCGCCCGCCCTCAGCCTGCAGAACCGCCTGACGCAGCTCAGGTTTGACCACCTTGTTCGAGGCATTCACCGGCAATGATTCGAAGAACCGAACCTGTCGCGGCACTTTGTAGTTGGCCATCCGCTCTCTGGCCCAGGCGATCAGAGACGGCTCATCCAGCTGCTGGCCTGCACGCAATACCACGCAGGCGCACCCCACCTCCCCCATGCGCTCATCCGCAACCCCGATCACCGCTACCTGCGCGATGGCCGGATGCTGGATCAAACCAGCCTCTATCTCTGCCGGATAGCAGTTGAAGCCACCGACAATGAACATATCCTTGAGGCGGTCGGTAATTTGCAGGTTGCCATGTACATCCAGATTGCCGATATCGCCCGTGTGGAGCCAACCCTGGGCATCAATGGCCTGCGCGGTCGCTTGCGGGTCATTGAAATAACCCCGCATCACATGAAAACCGCGCAGGCAGATTTCCCCCGACACGCCCGTGGCGACCGGTTGGTTATCCGCCGAACGAATGCACACTTCAGTGCCTTCGATGGCCCGGCCACTGGTGCCGGCAACAATGTCGGCGGGGTCATCCGGGTTGCAGATGGTCGCCAGCCCCCCACACTCAGTCAGCCCATAGGCGGTGGTCACCACATCTACCCCGAGCTCCCGCCGCATGCGCTCGATCAGCACCGGCGGGATCGTCGATGAACCGGTCACAGCGATGCGCAAGCTCGACAGATCAGTCTGGGCCAGGTGCGGGTGGGCCAGCATCGACAAGTACAGCGTGGGCGGCCCTGGCAGCACGCTGATGCGCTCGGCGGCGATGCGCTGGAACACCGCTTCGGCATCGAACACCGCATGCGGCAGGATAGTCGCGCCAGCCAGCAGGCAGGTCAGCCATCCGGCCTTGTAGCCAAAGGCATGAAAAAACGGGTTGATGATCAGGTAACGGTCACCTGGCTGCAGGCCAATGACCCGCACATATTCGTTGTACGCCCGCAGGTTCTGCCCATGGGCACTCATCACACCCTTGGGTTTGCCGGTGGTGCCGGAGGTGAACAGCAAGTCGGACAAGTCCCGCGGGCCCACCGCCACCGCACGCTGGCGGGCTTGCAGCTCACTGACAGACTCGCCCCTGGCGAGAAAACCGACCCAATCCAGGTCGCTGGCCAACTGCGGCGGGTGTGTACCGAACACCACCAGCTGTTCCAGGCTGGCCGGACGTAGCGGCGCCAGCATGGCCGGGTAGTCCAGCCCCAGAAATACCCCTTGCGTCAACAGCACCCGCGCCTGGCTGCGCGCCAGGATATCGGCCGCCTCGGCGCCTTTCATGCGGGTATTGATCGGTACCAGCACAGCCCCCGCGCAATGCACGCCCAAGGCGGCGATCACCCAGTCGCGGCAATTGGGTGCCCAGATCGCCACGCGGTCGCCCGCCTCGATCCCCAGTGCCATCAGGCTGCGGCAGACACCCAGTGCCAACCCGGGCAAATCCCGGTAGTCGGTGGCAATGCCGTCTTCCTCGATCGCTGCCCGACCGGTAAAGCGTTCGGCACTGGCGAACAACAAGGCAGGAATCGACAAAGGCAACAGGTTCCAGGCATGCACGCTGCCCGGTAATGCTGAACATGCAGTCATAGTGACAAACTCGCCATCGGGTTATTCGGGAAAGAGCACCCGCAGGTGCTCGCTGCGGGCCAGGGACTGGCAAGCCAGCGTCCAGCCCTGGTCTATCTCCTGCTGGTCAAGGGCATCGTTGCGCAACATCTGCACCTCACCCCGTTCGACCGTGCACATGCAGGTGGCACAGGAGCCGACCAGACAAGAACTTGGCGGGCTCAGGCCGGCCCGGCGCATGGCGTTAAGCAGGGTTTCACCTTCGGCGCAGGGCACCTCGAACTCTTCACCGTCCAGGCGCACCGAAAGCTGGCTGCTCGGGCGGCGGGTATCGACAGCTGCCGGCCCTGCGACTTCGCCCTCTTCGGGCAGCGAGACAAAGCGCTCGACATGGACCTGCGCACTCGGCATGCCTAACGTCTGCAAGGCAGCGACGGCAGCATCCATGAACGGTCCGGGGCCGCAGATGAACGCCTCGGCACTCGCGAACGGGCGCGCCAGTTCAGCCAACTGGCTCACCGACGCAATGCCCTGCACCGAGTCGAGCCAGTGGATCACTTGCAGGCGCTGTGGGTGCGCCCTGGCCAGGGCCTTGAGCGAGTCACGGAAAATCACCGACGCTTCGTCGCGGTTGGCGTAAATCAGCAGAATGCGCCCAGTGCCCGCCAACAGCGCCGAGCGCAGGATGGACAGCACCGGGGTTATGCCACTGCCGCCGCCGAACAGCAGCAGGTCGGTGTCCAGCTGGCGCGGCACAAACACCCCGGCCGGCGCCAGCACCTGCAAGGTATCGCCCGCCTGCACGGCGTCACAGAGCCAGTTCGAGGCGCGCCCGTCGCGCACCCGCTTGATCGTGACCCGCAATGGCTCGTCGAGCAGCGGCGTGCTCGACAGTGAGTAACAGCGCGGCAACCACCCCCCCTGGTAAGGCACGCGCAGGGTCAGGAACTGCCCAGGTCGATAGCGCAAGCGCTCGGCAAGCGCTTCTGGCACCTCGAACTCCAGGGAGCGGCTGTCGGCGGTCTCTTCAATCACGCGGGTTACACGTACTGACAGGTAATCCAGGCTCATATCAATTGCTCGCTGGGTTCGATTTCGATGTCAGCCGTGGCCGCCGTCAACGACCACCCGGCACGTCGCCCGGAAAACACACAATCGGCCAGCGACAGGCCGCTGACGTACAAATGGCAAGGAATGCCGATGGCGGTACGGCCGGCGGCGTACAAACCGGGTATTGTCAGGCCTTGAGGGCCCAGCACCGCGCCGCTGTCTTCATTGACCTTGAGGCCGCCCAGGGTCAACGCCCCGAGGGGGAACAGGGGGTTGCTGACAGAAATGTCACAGGCATAGTAAGGGCCCTGATCGAGTACCTGACGGCTGCTTTGCGACTTGCCGAAGGCATCCTCGGCGTCCCCCCGGGCGGCTGTGTTGTAGGCTTGCAATGCGCTGCGCAATACATCCGCACGCATGCCCGTGGCCTGGGCCAACTGCTCGATGCTCTGGCCCTTGCGCACACCGCGCAGCATCAGCAGCAATGCCGGCAAGCTCTGGAACCACCAGTAACCGTCGAACAGCGCTTGCTTGATCGACTGCTTGCGCAGGCGTGCGTCCAGCACCAGCCAGGCCTTGCCGCCCTGCTCTTCACACAGGGGCTGGCCCAAGGTGGCGCCGTAGACTTCTTCGTTGACGAAGCGCTGCCCGAGGGTGTTGACCACAATGCCCTTGGGCCAGCACAACGGTGGGTTGATAAACCGCCAGGCCGACACCCGCTGCAGTCGGTCGCTGACCCCACCGACACTCACGCCCAGGCGTAAGCCACTGCCATCGCAGCCGGTCGCGCCGACTTTGAAGTTGCGGCGAAACTTGGGGGCATGCTCGCTGACCATCTCGCGGTTGAAGATGAAGCCACCGGTGCTCAACACCACCCCTCGCCTGGCGCGTACCAGCCGCGGCCGGGCAAAGTCGAGTTCCAGCTGGCGCACGCGTTTGCGCAAGGTATCGCAGTAGCGCGGGGCAAAGTTCTGCAGCCGTTCGGCGCGCGCGGCCAATTTGGCATGCAACCGCGCCTGGGCACTGCCGGCCGGCAGGCACCACAGTTCCACGCCGACGACCCTGCCCGTGTGATCGCTCACCAGACGACGGGCAGCGGACTGAAGTTGCGGCCGCACACCATTGCGCAGGCAAGCCGCCTTGAGGTGCGCGTACAGCACCGCGCCACATTGGCCCTTGCCTACCGTGCGATGGCCACGCGGCGCCGGCGGCAACTCGCTACGGTGCGACGGCACCAGCTCATTGCCGGAGTAATACAGAAACTGGCCATCGGCTGGATACGAGGTTTTGCCGCCGGGCGGCATACTGTGGGCATAAGGCACGCCATGGCCCTCCAGCCAGGCCAGGTTGGTGGCACTGTCCTGGCAAAAACGCCGCAAGGTGGCATCGGCGACCACACCTTGGGTTTCGTGCTTGAGGTAGGCGAACATCGCCTCGGGCGTGTCGCTAAAGCCTGCGGCCTGCTGCTGGCGGGTGCCACCGCCGGCGTAAACCACGCCACCGCTCTTGGCACTGGCACCGCCGCCGGTAAAACGGTCGGCGACCAGCACGTCAGCACCCTGGGCGCGGGCCTCAAGGGCGGCGCAGGCGCCGGCCGCCCCCCAGCCGATCACCAGCACATCACAGTGGTCATCCCAGAGCATGGCGTCGGCATCTGCCACCTGCAACGCCGGCTGGATATCGGTACATGTCGATTTGACAGCGGCTGGCATGGCAATTCCTCAACGGTTGGCAGCAATGTGATGGGCCGCGATATAGCCGAACGTCATGGCCGGCCCCAGGGTGCCGCCCGCGCCGGGATAGCTGGTGCCCATGACCGACGCCGAGCAGTTGCCAATGGCATACAGGCCAGGAATGACCTCGCCGTCCTGGCTCACAACCTGGGCGTGTTCGTTGGTCAATAGCCCACCTTTGGTGCCGATATCGCCAGCGTCCAGGCGCATCGCGTAGTACGGCCCCTTGCTCAGGGGCGCCAGGCACGGGTTGGGTTTGACGTTGCTGTCGCCGTAGTAACGGTCGAACACGTTGCCGCCACGGCCGAAGTCGGCATCCACGCCGCTGCGGGCGTAGGCGTTCATCTTCTGCACGGTCTGCTCGAGCCCTGCGCGGTCGACGCCGATCTGCGCCGCCAGCGCCGCCAGGCTGTCAGCCTTGAAATACAAGGTATTGAGCCATTCCTTGCGCAGCCGGCTGTCGGGCATGACCTGGGCCGGCATCAACGGCCCCATGGCGTAGTTGAAGCGAAAATGGCCGTCGAAGATCACCCAGGATGGGATCGACTTGCCGCCGGTGTGCTGGTTGTCGCGGTACATGGCGTCGACAAATTCCAGGTACGGCGCTGCCTCATTGACAAAGCGCCGGCCCAGGCTGTTGACCACGATGGCACCAGGGAACGCCCGCTCGGCAAATACCCCACGGGGTTTTTCTTCGCCGGGCACGGTAATGGTCGGCGCCCACCAGGCCCAATCCATCAGGGCGGTCGCCGCACCCAGTTCGATACCGGCTTGCAACGCAGCACCGGTGTTGTTGCCCGGTGGCGTGGCGCTCCAGTCACGCAGGGTCGGCTGCGGTAGATAGCGCTCGCGCAAAGCCTGGTTCTGTTCAAACCCCCCGGAGCCGAAGATCACCGCATGGCGGGCATGCAGCTGCAGCGTCTGCCCGTCACGACAAACCTGCATGCCAATGACCCGGCCGTTCTCGGTGATCAGGTTCTGGAAGTCGGTGTTCAACCACAGTGGAATGTTACGGTCCATCAACGAGCGGCGCAGTGATGCAACCAGCGCACTGCCCAAGGCGGCGCGGCGGTCGCGCCGGCTCTTGCGGCGCCATTTGAAGTCGAGCTTGTAGCGCAGCATCAGGCCGAGAATCAGCAGGCGCCAGCCAAAGGAGCGCGACATGGCCTTGTGCGCATGCCGTGCGGTCCAGGCGATGCGCCCCATCAGCAGTGTCGAGGGTGACGGTGTGCGCAGGTTGGCCAGTTCATCGCCGAGCAGGCTGGTATCGAACAGTTCCGGGTCGAGGGTGCGCCCCCCGGCCAGCGAGCCTGGCAGTTGCGGATAGTAGTCCGGGTACTTTGCCGCCACGGCGTAACGCACATGGCTGTTGTCCACCAGGGCCCGGATCATCTGCGGCGCGTGCTTGACGTAGGCACGCAAGCGCTTGTCATCGCCATGGTCACCGGTGGCAGCTTTGAGGTACTGCAGTGCCAGCTCCACACTGTCGCCACCGCCTTTGGCGGCAAAGTAGTGGTTATTGGGAATCCAGATGCCGCCGCCGGAGATCGCCGACGTACCGCCAAACTTGTCGCTTTTCTCGACAACCAGTACCGATAGACCCTGCTCGGCAGCAAACAGCGCCGAGGTCATCGCACCGGCACCGGAGCCGACGACGATCACGTCGTAGTGTGAAACAGGCTGAGCTTTAGCTGTCATTGTTGTTGTGCCTTGGCTGTGATCGGAAATATCCCGGCGTGCCGGCCAGGGGTGCGCATACCCGGGCCTGCAGCCAGGCCCGGGCACGGCTCATACGTAAGGATCAGGGTTGGGCAGGCCCAGTTGCACGGCGCCAAGGCTGCGGCTGAAGGCCATGTAGTTGTTGGCGATATGCCCACGTGCCTGGTGCAGGTCGCGGAACAGGCGCGCCACAGGGTTGGTGTTGTACAGCCCGGAAGCGGCCATGCAGCGCAGCAGTTCGTTGACCTTCTCGGCGCAGATATTGGTCACATACGAGGATTGGTAGCGGTACAGCAGGCGGGTTTCCACGTCCGGGTACTCACCCGCTTCAGCCAGCGTCATCAGGTGCGCGTAGTTGCGCTCCAGCACCAGCCTCAGGCTGTCGACGATGATCGTCGCCTCGGCAACGGTGGTTTGCGCCACCGGGTCATCGGCGGTTTTCATGCCGTGCTTGCCGATGTGCGCAGCCGCATTGGCGCGAAATTCGTTGATCGCCCCCTGCAAGGCACCGATGGCCGATGAGGACACCGCGCGCGTGAACACCTGGGCGAAAGGAATGGCATAAATCGCATTGGTGTTCACCAGGCGTCCTGGCGTCGCTTCCAGCGTGCAGTTATTGGTGCGTTGCACGCGGTGTGCCGGCACGAAGGCATCTTCGACCACAATGTCGTGACTGCCGGTGCCGCGCAGGCCCAGCACGTCCCAGTTGTGCTCGATACGGTAGTCGCTGCGCGGGATCAGGAAGGTGCCGTGCTCCGCCGGCTGGTCGCCATCGGCGGGCAGCACCCCACCAAGGAAGCACCATTGGCAGTGTTCGCTGCCGCTGGAAAAGCCCCAGCGACCACTGATGCGATAACCGCCTTCAACCACGGTTACCTTGGCCACGGGCATGTAGGTGGACGAGATCAGGGTGGTATGGTCCTGGCCCCATACATCGCGCTGGGCCTCGATCGGGTAACGCGCCAGCTGCCAGGGGTGTACGCCCATCACGCCATAAATCCAAGCCGTGGACATGCAGCCCTCGGCGAGGATCATCTGGATTTCGAAAAACGTCCGCGGATCGACTTCGTAGCCGCCAAACGCACGTGGTTGCAAGGCCCGCAACAAGCCGGCCTGTTGCAATTCGAAGATGGTTTCGTCCGGTACCCGGAACTCGCGGTCAGCGCGCGCGGTGCGGCTTTTGAGCGCGGGCACCAGGCGCCGGGCGTGTTCAAGCAGTTCGATTTCTTCCGGCGTTTTTACTCGCATGCTGTCCATCCGTTCGTTCTCCCAATCTCGTTGCGCGGTTGCGCGAGTCTTGGTTGATGATCGAATGCAGCAGGCGAATATTCATCGTCAAAGCGGACTAGGGAAACACGGTACGGCGCCGTCCCTGGCGCCTTTTCAAGCTCAGATCGCGGCGCGCCTGGCGGCCCACGGGCGGTCCTGCTCCAGCTGCGAGGCCAGGCGCAGCAGCACGTCTTCCCCGCCCAGGCGAGCGGTGAACATCATGCCCACTGGCAGGCCGCTGTCACTCATGCCCAACGGCAAGGAAATAGCCGGCTGGCCGCTGACGTTGGCCAGCACGGTGAACGCGGCACTGCCCATGGCCTTGCGGGCGTAGCTTTCGTAAGGCTGGTTGAGCGAGAGCTCGCCCAAGGCCGGTGTCAGGCTGGCGGTGACCGGCGAGAGGATCACATCAAAGCGCTCGAACTGCTGTTCCATGGCCATGCTGATGTCTTCGAACGCATGCCGGGCACGCACTACGCCCTCACCCGTGGCCTTCGCTGCACGCTCCAGCACACCAAAGGTGATGCTTTCCAGGTCCTGTGGCCCCAACGCGCGGCCCAGGGCTTCCTCCCGGTCGTTGACCGTGACCAGCAACGAGTTGCCGATGGCCACGCCGTGGGCGCCGAACAGCTGCTGGGCCTGAATTGGCAAGCGCAGTTCTTCCACTTCGTGGCCAAGGCCCAGCAGTTGCTTGATGGTGTCCTCCAGAACCTTGGCAATCGCCGGGTCCAGCGGTGCCCCGGTCAGCGATTCCCGCACCAGCGCAACCCGTAAGCGGCCCGGGTCACGGCCCAGCTCCTCAACGTAGGGACGTA
This sequence comes from Pseudomonas putida S13.1.2, assembly GCF_000498395.2. Taxonomy (NCBI): domain Bacteria; kingdom Pseudomonadati; phylum Pseudomonadota; class Gammaproteobacteria; order Pseudomonadales; family Pseudomonadaceae; genus Pseudomonas; species Pseudomonas putida. The sequence continues at coordinate 1,581,275 of NZ_CP010979.1, read as the reverse complement.
CCAGCGGTGAGCTCCAGTACGGGCTCCCTGGTTCGTGACCCTGACCGGCATCAAGAAACAACGCGGTATCGCGCACGCTGTGCGAGACCATGTTGGCGACACTGGCGCCAAACGAGCCTTCCAGGCGTGCCGGCCCGCTCGGCGTGCGGTAGCGTGATGGCTTGAGGCCGACCAGCCCGCAGTAGGACGCCGGGATCCGGATCGAGCCGCCACCGTCGGTGGCATGGGCGACCGGGACGATACCAGCGGCCACCGCCGCGGCGGAACCACCGGACGAGCCACCCGTGCTCAACGCCAGATTCCAGGGGTTGCGGGTCTGCCCCCATGCCAACGACTCGGTGGTGGTGGTCAGGCCGAACTCCGGGCTGGTGGCTTTACCAAAAGGCACTGCCCCGGCGGCTTCATAACGGCGGATCAAGGTGCTGGTAACGCTCGACGGTGGCGCATCCTTGAACAGCCGGCTGCCGTTGCTGGTGGTTGTGCCCTGCAAGTAGGTGTTGAGGTCCTTGAGCAGGATCGGCACGCCCGCCAGCGAGCCCTGGGTCAGGGTGCCGGCCTTCTGCCTGGCCGCCAGCAACGCGCGGGCGTAATCGTCATGGCGCATGTTGACTGCGTTGATCTTCGGGTTGACCAGGTCACAACGGGCAAATGCTGCGCCGAGCAAGTCTTCGGCACTGAAGTGACCGGCCTGCAAGCCCTTGGCCATGGCCCAGGCATCCAGGCCCAGGTAATCGCTGGCCGACAAGCCGCCAGCGGCCCGGGCATCGGCGAAGCGCCCCAGTAGCCCGACGCCCAGCGCCACCGCGCCGGCCTTGAGCACCTGGCGGCGCGGCCATCCGTCAGCGGCGTCGGCACCCGCTGGGGCAAGCGTGTCGGCCAGTGGCAATGCGTTTTTTTCCATGTGCAGAATTCCGTTTTTTATTGTGTCTGTTCGATGCGCTCAGCGCGCGCCGGTTTCCCCGATCAGTCCGGGGTGATCTGCGCTTTCATCGCGGCCAGGAAGTGTTCGCTGTACGGCGGCAGCAGGCCCCACTCACCGCGCGGGTCATGCTCGGGCGCCTTGAGTACGGTGCGCAGGTGGCTGAACTCGATAAAGCCTTCGCGACCGTGGTAGTGGCCCATGCCTGACCCGCCAACACCACCGAACGGGGCATCATGCAAGGCGGCATGCATCATCACATCATTGAGGGTGACCCCGCCGGACAGTGTGTGCTCCAGCACCTGGCGCTGCTCCTTGGCGTCGCTGCCAAAGTAGTAAAGGGCCAGAGGCCGCGGGCGGCCGTTGATCTGGGCGATGACCTGGTCAACCTCATCAAAGGGCAGCACCACCATTGCCGGGCCGAAGATTTCTTCATGCAGAATCAGGCTGCCTTGGGGCGGGTCGATCACCAGTTGCAGCGGTCGGCGCCGGTTTTGCTCATCAGGCGCTTGCGCGTAGGGCAGGCTCACTACCCGGGCACCGGCTTGCAGCGCCTGCTGAACCAGGTTTTCAACACGGGCCAGGTGCTGGGCATTGACCACCGCGACCACGTCCGGGTTGTCGCTCACCTCTGGGATGAACTGGCGGTAAGCGCTGGCAAAGGCCTCAAGAAAGGTTTCCAGCTGCTCGCGTGGCACGTAGACCAGGTCAGGGTTGATGCAGACCTGGCCACTGTTGGTGGTCTTGGAAAGCGCAATACGAAACGCTGCGGTGCCCAGGTCGGCGCTGCGGGCGACGATGACCGGCGACTTCCCGCCCAGTTCCAGCGTCAACGGCACCAGGTGCTCGGCCGCGTTACGCATCACGGACTTGGCCACCGCGGTACTGCCGGTAAACACCAGGTGGTCGAACGGCTGTGCGGTAAATGCCTGGGCCAGGTCGGCGCCACCGGTGACCACAGCCACCTCGAGCGGATCAAACACCTCGGCAAACAGCTTCGCCACCAGCGCAGCAGTGCGTGGCACTACCTCCGAAGGTTTGAGAATCGCCCGGTTACCCGCCGCCAACGCCGAACCCAGGGGGCTGAGCAAGGTATACAGCGGGGCGTTCCAGGTGCCCAGAATGCCCACCGTACCCTTGGGCTGATACATCACCCAGGCCTCGGCGCCCAGCTGATCGTAGGGGCTGAAGACGGGCCGCGGCTCATCCTGCATCCATCCCTCGAGGTGGTCGCGCGCATGCTTGAGCGAACCCAGCGAACCCAGCACATCATTCATCAACGAGAAACCCTGGGGGCGGCCGCCAAAGTCGGCATCCATCGCCTCGGCCAGCGCTTCGTGGTGCGCCACCAGCATGTCGATCACCCGCTGGATCCGCGCGCGGCGCGCCACGGCAGTGACAGCCCCTTGAGCGTTGAACGCGGCCTTTTGTTCACGCAGCAAGGCCGACAGCGTGTCGACGGAAGAATTTGCACAACTCATTGGTGCCTCCTCAACTGAACAAGGGCCAGCATGTCGCCGCTGTGCCCACCATGGCCGTCGTTGCACGACCCCTGCCCCGCAAACTAGCCCCAGGCCCCGGAGACCGCCTCGTCCAAGTGGACGATCGAGCCAAAAACGTTAGTCCGTTGAGACGATGCAAAGCCCCGTGGCGCTGGGAATACTGCCAGCACGCACACTCATTCCATGAGGCCCATCATGGCAACGCCCGCCTGTTTCGACCCTCAAGCGTTTCGCGCCGCGCTCGGCACCTTTACCACGGGAGTGACCATCATCACTACCCAGGCCGAAGACGGCTCGCCGGTTGGCATCACCGCCAACAGCTTCAACTCGGTATCGCTCAACCCACCTCTGGTGCTCTGGAGTCTGTCCAAGAACGCCCGCAGTCTGCCGGTGTTCAGCGGTGGTCGCCACTGGAACGTGCACGTTTTGTCGACAGAGCAGGAAACCCTGTCCGGCCGTTTTGCCCGCCAGGGTGAAGACAAGTTCTCCGAAATCCAGCTCGACACCGGCATCAGCGAGGCACCGCTGCTGCAAGACTGTACGGCGCGCTTCCAATGCCGTACGGCCTTCCAGTATGAAGGCGGCGACCATGTCATCTTCGTCGGCGAGGTGCTGGCCTTCGACCATAGCGACCGCGCGCCGCTGGCCTTCCAGAGTGGCCAGTACGCCCTGGCAATGCGCAAGCCGCGCAACGAGCTGCGCCTGGCAACCACCCCGCCACCGCCCGAGTGCAGTTACACCGAAGACTTGCTCGGCTACCTGCTCGGGCGCTCGCACTACCAGATGCTGTTTGCACTGCGCCGTCTGCTGAAGAACCAGCAGCTCGATGAACACGCGTTCTTCATCCTCTCCACCCTGTGCATTCGGGACAACCTGACCCTGGACGAGATCAACGCCTTCGTCGGCTACACCGGTCATGTGGTCAGCGCCACCAGCATGCGCTTCCTGGAACGCCAGAACCTGGTCGCCCGTGAGCTTGATAATGAGCAGGTCCGCTATGTACTCACAGCCGACGGGCGGGAGGCTTCGCTGCAAGAGGTAGCCCTGGCCAAAGCCGTCGAGGAGGACATCGCTGCCCGTCTCGGCGCCGGTGACAGCCAGGCACTCAAGGTGTTGCTCAAGCGCCTGATCGCCACCTCCGACCCGGGCTTGCCGGACCTGTGGGCGCCGCGCTAAGCACTGTGAATTCCCTGAACCATTAGAACAACAAGGACAGCCATGAGCATTCTGCAACGCTTCAACCTCACTGGCAGTGTCGCCATTGTCACCGGCAGCGGCCGCGGCATCGGTCGTGCCATTGCCCTGGCCTACGCCGATGCCGGCGCTGATGTGGTCTGCAGCGCCCGTTCGCTGGCAGATGTCGAGGCCGTCGCCGAAGAGGTGCGCAGCCGAGGGCGGCGCGCCCTGGCCTTGAGCTGCGATGTCACCGACAGCGAACAGCGCTGCGCCTTGGTCGCCAACGCCGCCGAACAGCTGGGGGCCATTACCCATCTGGTCAACAATGCCGGGGGCGGCGGCCCCAACGACCCACTTAAGATGAGCCCGCAAGACTTCGAGCAGGTGTTGAGCTTCAACGTCAGCGCCGCCTATGCCCTTTCACAGCTGTGCGTACCCCTGATGCGCGACGCCGGGGGCGGCAACATCATCAACATCACCTCGGTCGCCGCCCGTTACGCCCAGCGCCACTTCAGCGCCTATGGCACCGCCAAGGCTGCGCTGACTCACCTGACACGCCTGCTGGCACAAGAGTTCGCGCCGCAGATCCGGGTCAATGCGGTGGCGCCGGGGCCAATCCTGACCGACGCCCTGGCCGGGGTCATGCCCGATGCCATGCGCAAAACGATGGAAAGCAACACCCCGCTCAAATGCCTGGGCCAACCAGAGGACATCGCCGCCGCGGCCCTTTACCTGGCAAGCCCCGCCTCGGCCTGGGTCACCGGCAAGATCATCGATGTCGATGGCGGCGCCGATTCCAGTGTATGGCCGGGTTGAGGCCTGTTTGCCGGGCGTGCCTGCAGATGGCCCGGCCTGTTATCCACTTGCCACAGAGCGACCTCCCTATGGATGCGCAACTGATTGAAACACTGGGCGACGAGCTGTTCCACGCCCTGAACGCACGCCAGAGCCTGCCCCCGCTGACCCAGCGTTACCCGGCTATCAGCCTTGACGACGCCTACCGGATTTCCCGGCGATTTCTGGCGCGGCGCCAAGCGGTGGGCGAGCAGGTGATCGGCAAGAAAATCGGTGTCACCAGCCGCGCCGTGCAAGAAATGCTCGATGTGCATCAGCCCGATTTTGGTTTTCTAACCGACCGTATGCAGGTTGCCGATGGCAGCGACATCAGCTTTGCTGCCCACCGTCTGGTGCAGCCACGGGCCGAAGGCGAGATTGCCTTTGTCCTGGGCAAAGACCTGCAAGGTAGCGATATCAGCGCCAACGATGTGCTGGCGGCGAGCGAGTGGGTTATGCCGTGCTTCGAAATTGTCGACTCGCGTATCGAGAACTGGCAGATCCGCATTCAGGACACCGTTGCCGACAACGCTTCATGCGGTGTTTTCGCCCTGGGCCAGCAGCGCGTCGATCCGCGTGAACTGGACCTGGCCGGGGTCCAGTTGCACCTGTTCAAGAACGGCCTGCCGGTGGGCAGCGGCCTGGGCTCGGCGGTGCAAGGCCACCCCTGCGCCGCCGTGGCCTGGCTGGCCAACACCCTGGGCCGACTGGGCATCCCGTTTCGCAAGGGCGAAATCATTCTGTCCGGCGCCCTCGCGCCACTGGTACCGGTCGCACCGGGTGACTTCGTCAGCCTGTCGCTGAGCGGCATGGGCGAGATGCACCTGAACTTCGTGCCCTGAGCCTGCGGCCCTCCCTTCTTCCGATCGAGAACAATGCCATGAGTAAAAAGATAAAATGCGCCCTCATCGGGCCGGGCAACATCGGTACCGACCTGCTGTACAAGCTCAAGCGCAGTGAAGTACTGGAGCCCGTCTGGATGGTGGGTATCGACGCCACCTCCGAAGGCCTGGCCCGCGCCGCCGCGCTGGGCCTGAAAACCACCAGCGAGGGCGTCGACGGCCTGCTAACGCATGTACTGGAAGACGGCATCCAGATCGCCTTCGATGCTACCTCCGCGTATGTGCATGCCGAAAACAGCCGCAAGCTCAATGCCCTGGGTGTGCTGATGATCGACCTGACTCCGGCAGCCATCGGCCCCTACTGCGTGCCACCGGTCAACCTGAAACACAACCTTGGCCTGGGCGCGATGAACGTCAACATGGTGACCTGTGGCGGCCAGGCGACCATCCCGCTGGTGGCCGCGGTGTCCAGCGTGCAGCCGGTGGCCTACGCCGAGATCATTGCCACGGCGGCCTCGAAATCGGTCGGCCCGGGCACGCGCAAGAACATCGATGAATTCACCCGCACCACCGCGGCGGCCGTGGAACAGGTTGGCGGCGCAAAAAAGGGCAAGGCAATCATTATCGTCAACCCCGCCGAGCCGCCGCTGATCATGCGCGACACCGTGCACTGCCTGACCGAAACCGAGCCTGACCAGGCAGCCATCACCGCCGCGATTGCCGACATGATCGAGCAAGTCCAGCGCTATGTGCCCGGCTACAAGCTGGTCAACGGCCCGGTGTTCGACGGCAACCGGGTGTCGATTTTCATGGAAGTCGAAGGCCTGGGCGACTACCTGCCCAAATATGCCGGCAACCTCGACATCATGACCGCCGCCGCCGCGCGCACCGCCGAGATGTTTGCCGAAGCAATGCTCAAAGGCGATTTGACCCTGCGTGCCAGCACCCCACAACCTGCCATCGCCTAAGGAGCGCACCATGGACCTTCACGGCAAATCCATCACCGTCCACGACATGTGCCTGCGTGACGGCATGCACCCCAAACGCCACCAGATCACCCTGCAGCAAATGAAAGACATTGCCTGTGGCCTCGACGCCGCCGGTGTGCCGTTGATCGAGGTGACCCATGGCGATGGCCTGGGTGGCAGTTCGTTGAACTATGGTTTTCCGGCGCACAGCGACGAGGCGTATTTGTCGGCGGTCATCCCACTGATGAAAAATGCCAAGGTCTCCGCCCTGCTGCTACCGGGCATCGGCACGGTCGATCACCTGCAGATGGCCTACGAACTGGGCGTCAGCACGATTCGCGTCGCCACTCACTGCACGGAAGCAGACGTGTCCGAACAGCACCTTGGCGCGGCCCGCAAGCTGGGCATGGACAGCGTCGGGTTCCTGATGATGGCGCATATGAACAGCCCGCAAGGCCTGGTCACCCAAGGCCAGCTGATGGAAAGCTACGGCGCCAATTGCATCTACATCACCGACTCGGCCGGCTACCTGCTGCCCCATGACGTCAGCGCGCGGGTCGCGGCGCTGCGTGCAGCGCTCAAGCCCGAGACTGAAATCGGCTTCCATGGCCATCACAACCTGTCGATGGGCGTGTCCAACTCGATCGCGGCCATTGCCGCTGGCGCCACCCGTATCGATGCCGCGTGCGCAGGCTTGGGCGCGGGTGCCGGCAATACCCCCATGGAAGTGCTGGTGGCCGTCTGCGACCGCATGGGCATTGAAACCGGCGTGAGTGTGTTTGGTATCCAGGACGTTGCCGAGGACCTGGTGGTGCCGATCATGGACTTCCCGATCCGCAGCGACCGCGATGCCCTGACCATGGGCTATGCCGGTGTCTACGGCTCGTTCCTGCTGTTTGCCAAGCGTGCTGAAAAAAAGTACGGCGTCCCGGCGCGGGAAATTCTTGTCGAAATGGGCCGGCGCGGCATGGTCGGCGGGCAGGAAGACATGATCGAAGACACCGCCATGACCCTGGCCAGGCAACGCCAAGCCAGCGCCTGACCGCTTCACGGGGCCCAGGCACAGCTTGGGCCATTGCCCATCTCTGCGGTTTGACCGGGAGTCATCCATGAGCAGTACGCACCCTCAACCCATCGGCTGGCGCAGCCATGGTCTGCTGTTTGTGCTCGCGATGATGTACGCCGATAACTTTGTCGGGCGGCAGATCATTGCCGTGATGATCGAACCGCTCAAACAAGAGTTCGGTGCCAGCGACACCGCCATGGGGCTGGTTTCAGGCCTGGCCTTCGCTGCCGTCTATGTGCTGCTGGGCCTGCCTGCCGGGCGCCTGGCCGACCGCCTGTCACGCACACGCCTGCTGGCCATCACCTGCTCGTTGTGGGCGCTGGCAACGGTGGCCTGCGGGCTGTCGACCAGCTTTGCGATGCTGGTGATCGCGCGCATGGCGGTAGCAGTCTTCGAGTCACCAAGCACCTCGACCTCGATGTCGATCATTGCCGATATCTACCCACCGCACCGGCGTTCTTTTGCCATCAGTTGCTACACCGCCGCGCCGACGTTTTCGACCATCGTTGCCCTTAGTGCCGGCGCCTGGGTGGTCGACCAATATGGCTGGCGCAGCGCTTTTTTTGCTGTCGCCCTGCCCTCCCTGCTGATCAGTGCGGTGTTTGCCTTTGTGATGCGCGACCCGGTACGTGGTCGCTTCGACCTCCCCCATAGCCACGCCAGCCAGGCTGCACCGCCCATTCAAAGCCTGCTGGGCAGTGCTCGTGCACTCATGGCACAACCGGCCTACCGTTGCCTGGTACTGGCTTGCGGCATCACCACCTTCAGCGCCTACGCCTTTGCCATGTGGAATGCCAGCTTCCTGGTGCGATCGCATGACCTGCCCCTGCACTACGCCGGCCTCCTGGCCGGCTTGGTCGGCGGCACCTTTGCCGGGCTCGGGGCGTTGTTCAGTGGGTGGCTGACTGACCGCTTGGTGATCAGGAGCCAGCAGTGGCAAATCGGCATTCCGCTCATCGGCCATGTGCTCGGCAATTGCGCGTTGATCATTTACCTGCTTTGGCCACGTGACATCCTGCTGCATGCGGGTGCGGTTCCGGTACCCAGCGCGATGCTCTGGTGCGCGCTGGGCAGCTTTTTCTCGGTATGGTGGGTCGGCCCCTGCTTCTCGTTGTTGACCCAGTTGGTGCCCGCCCACCGCCGGGCGACCGCCGTCGCCCTGCAGACCATCATCTCGACCTTGTGCGGGGTCGGTATCGGCCCATTGGCAACCGGGCTACTGAGCGATGTACTGATGCCATTGCTGGCGGACGAGTCGCTGCGCTACGCCCTGCTGCTGGTCAGTCTTACCATTGTCATACCGATCGTGCTGCTCTGGCGGACCTATCAACACCTGGCCGCGCCCTCGCGGCTTTCTGCCTATGCCTGAAACCTGAGAATTGGCGCAGAATCGCCGATCAACTAGTTGAAACGGACGATCCACCCGCACATTCCCTACGTTACCGTCCTTGTCAGACACCCGCTGCCCCGCGTTCGCAATATCAATGACTGGAGAGCTTATGAGGATACTGGTAAGCGTCAAACGAGTGGTCGACTATAACGTCAAGGTTCGCGTCAAGGCGGACAACTCCGGCGTCGATCTGGCTAACGTCAAGATGGCCATGAACCCTTTCTGCGAAATCGCCGTGGAAGAGGCCGTACGCCTGAAGGAAAAAGGCGTTGCGACCGAGATCGTCGTCGTTTCCGTGGGCCCGCCCGTCGCCCAGGAGCAACTGCGTACCGCCCTGGCCCTGGGTGCCGACCGTGCCATCCTGGTAGAAGCCGCTGACGAGCTGAACTCCCTGGCTGTAGCCAAGGCCCTGAAAGCCGTTGTCGACAAGGAGCAGCCGCAGCTGGTCATCCTTGGCAAGCAGGCCATCGACAGCGACAACAACCAGACCGGCCAGATGCTGGCTGCGCTGACCGGCTACGCCCAGGGCACCTTCGCCTCCAAAGTCGAAGTGGCTGGCGACAAGCTGAACGTCACCCGTGAAATCGATGGCGGCCTGCAGACCGTGTCGCTGAACCTGCCAGCCATCGTCACCACCGACCTGCGCCTGAACGAGCCACGCTATGCGTCGCTGCCGAACATCATGAAGGCCAAGAAGAAGCCGCTGGAGACCGTCAAGCCTGACGATCTGGGCGTTTCCCTCGCCTCCACCAACAAGACCCTGAAAGTCGAAGCGCCGGCTGCCCGCAGCGCGGGCATCAAGGCCAAGTCGGTGGCCGAACTGGTCGATAAGCTGAAGAACGAAGCGAAGGTAATCTAAATGACTATCCTGGTTGTCGCTGACCTTCTAGAAGGTCCGGAAGCCGGCGCCGTTGCCCCGGCCACCCTGAACACTGTCGCTGCTGCCGCCAAGATCGGTGGTGATGTGCACGTGCTGGTCGCAGGCCAGAACGTCGGCGGCGTTGCAGAATCCGCTGCCAAGATCGCGGGTGTGGCCAAGGTGCTGGTTGCCGATAACGCCGCCTACGCCCACGCGCTGCCGGAAAACGTCGCGCCGCTGATCGTTGCTCTTGTTGAACAAGGCGGGGCCAAGGGCTACAGCCACGTGCTGGCCCCGGCCACCACCAATGGCAAGAACATCCTGCCGCGCGTTGCCGCGCTGCTGGACGTGGACCAGATCTCCGAGATCATCTCGGTCGAGTCCGCCGACACCTTCAAGCGCCCGATCTATGCCGGTAACGCCATTGCCACCGTGCAATCGAGCGCTTCGATCAAGGTCATCACCGTGCGTACCACCGGCTTCGACCCAGTCGCTGCCGAAGGTGGCTCGGCTGCTGTCGAAGCGGTGAGTGCCGCGCACAACGCCGGTATCTCGGCCTTTGTCGGTGAAGAGCTGGCCAAGTCCGACCGCCCAGAGCTGACCGCTGCCAAGATCGTCGTTTCCGGCGGCCGCGGCATGGGTAACGGTGACAACTTCAAGCACCTGTACAGCCTGGCCGACAAGCTTGGCGCGGCCGTCGGCGCTTCGCGTGCTGCGGTCGACGCAGGCTTCGTGCCGAACGACATGCAGGTCGGCCAGACCGGCAAGATCGTTGCGCCACAGCTGTATATCGCCGTCGGTATCTCCGGCGCGATCCAGCACCTGGCCGGCATGAAAGACTCCAAAGTGATCGTTGCGATCAACAAGGACGAAGAAGCGCCGATCTTCCAGGTGGCCGACTACGGCCTGGTCGCTGACCTGTTCGAAGCGGTGCCAGAGCTGGAAAAGCTGGCCTGACCCGCCTGCGTGGTTTTTGAAGAAGCCCGGCCCTCTTACAAAGGGTCGGCTTGCAAATGCTTCTTCAAAAAAGCCCGGGTACGATCCTGCACCGGGTTCCTCAGGATGTCCCCCGGAGCCCCTTGTTCCACAACAACCCCGCCATCCATGAATACGATCTGGTCAGCAACCTCGCCGGCAAAGCGCATCTCATGCGTGACGATCAACATGGTCATGTGCTCGGCCGCCAGTTGCTTCATTACCAGGTTCACCTCTTCCACAAGCTCCGGGTCCAGGGCTGAGGTCGCTTCATCGAACAACATCACCTTGGGTTGCATGGCCAACGCCCGGGCAATGGCAACGCGCTGCTTCTGCCCACCGGACAAGCGCGACGGATATTCGTCAATCTTGTTTTCCAGCCCGACCTTTTGCAGGTACTCCAGGGCCAGCGCTCTGGCCGCACTTTTCGAGTAGCCTTTGAGCTTCACAGGCCCTATCGCGACGTTTTCACAGACGGTGAGGTGCGGGAACAGATTGAAGTGTTGAAACACCATGCCCATCTGCTGGCGCACCCGGTTGATGTGCTGCTCGAAGGCGCGGCCTTTCAAGGGCCGGTTGACCTGATCACCATCCAGCCAGATTTCACCGCCATTGAGCACTTCGAGATGGTTGATCGACCGCAGCAAGGTGCTTTTGCCAGAGCCACTCGGGCCGATGATGGCGTAGATCTGCCCACGCGACACCGACAGGTCGATGCCCTTGAGCACCTCAAGTGTGCCGTAGGCTTTGCGAGCGCCCTTCACTTCTACCATAGCGTTGTTGTTCATCGTGACATCTCGACCTTGGCTTCAATAAGATGCAACCCGGCCTCGAGCACCAGGTTGGCCACGTAGTAGATCACTGCGACGGCGATATAGAATTCAAAAGGGCTGTACGTTTCGCTGACGGCCAACTGGGCGCTGTAGACGAGTTCGGCGATACCGATGATCGACACCAGTGAAGTGTCCTTCAGCAACACAATGAGGTTGTTCCCCAGTGGCGCAATGGTTTTTCTGAGCGCCTGCGGAACAATGATGTAGCGCTGGGTCATGGCTTTGCTAAGGCCAATCGAGCGCGCGCCCTCTATCTGGCCTGGGTCGACCGCCTCGATCCCGGACTTGATCACCTCGGCGTTGTACACCGCAAAATGCAGGCTTAGCCCGATTATCCCCGCAGCCAGCGCCGGAATATCGATACCCACCTGAACCAGCCCGTAATAGATCAGATACAGTTGCAGCAACAATGGCGTGCCCATCAACAGCCAGGTCACGAAACGCACAGGCAGTGCCATGGCTTTCGGCGCATACAGGTCGATCAAGGCGAATAACACACCCACCATCAGGCTGATGACGCTGGAACAGAGAAACATGACAACCGTCCACCACAGACCGGTTGCCAGCATTTCATAGTAAGGCGTGATGACACTCAGGTTGAACCCTTCCACTGGCACTCCTCACTGGGTTGCGTAGCGCCGGTCCAGCACTTCCACCAGGTACTTGACCGCGTAGACCATGACGATATAAAGCAGCGCCGACACCATGAATATCTCGAACGGTTTGTAGGTTGAACTGATGAAGCGCTGCGCGGTGTAAGTCAGTTCGACCACCGAAATGGCCGACACCAGGGCAGAACCCTTGATCAGGCCGATAGCATTTACGCCAAGCGGCCTGATCATCAGCTTCATTGCCTGGGGAATGATGATGAACAACAGCGTCTGGCTGCGGCTGAAGCCAATCGACCGTGCGCCCTCCTCCTGGCCTGGGTCGACATTATCGATAGCCCCTCGAATGGACTCCGACATATACGCCGCTATATTCATGCCTAAACCGATCACCGCAGCAGCAAACGGCTCAAGCTCAATACCTATTTGTGGCCCACCAAAATAGATAATGAACAACTGCACCAGGCAGGGTGTACCGCGAAATACGCTGACGTAAATCTTGGCTGCCCACCGCAAGATAATAAATGGCGATAACCGGCACGCCACCAGAACGATTGCAAGGAGTAAACCCAGTAAGAGTGACAGCAACGAGATCTGCACAGTTACCCAGGCGGCTTCCAGAAAGAACGGGTAGGTGCGATGGATCAATGACAGGTCCATAAAAACCACTCACAAAATTCAGCCAACCCGGCCCAGCCTGTCGGCCGGGCCACTTCAGGTGTGCATCAGCGAATGTCGCTACCCACCCATTTCATGGAGATTTCTTTATAGGTGCCATCGGCCAGGATCTCGTCCAGGGCCTTCTGCAACTGGGCCTTGAGTTCAGGGTTGTTTCTGCGAATGGCAATGCCCAGGCCTTCACGGCCACCCTGCACGTCCGGCAAGCTGATGATGCGTACTTTCTGCCCGGTTTCCTTTACCGCAACCATGACCGGAATGCTGTCCATCACTACCGCGTCGATACGACCGGCTTCCAGGTCCACCAGCATTTCCGGTAAGCCTTTATAGGTGCGCACTTTAAGATTGCCGCGATTACGCGCCCATTTGTCATGCGAGTCGCCCAGCGTGACGCCGACGGTGACATCCTTGAGGTCATCAAGCCCCTTGATCGGAGAGTCTTCCTTGACGCCGATGGTACGGCCTGCGTGGTAATAGGGGCCTACAAAGTCAACGGCTTTCAGCCGCTCAGGCGTAATGGTCATCGAGGCGATGACCGCGTCATATTTCTTGGCCAACAGCCCGGCGATAATGCCGTCAAACGGTGTGGTAATGATTTTTATATTCACGCCCAAACGCTGAGCGAGTGCTTCACCAATGGAGGCGTCGAAACCGACAATTTCATTCTTTTCATTGGCAAAGCTGAAGGGGGAGTACTGGCCACTCATTGCCACGCGCAGTACTTTTGAATGTTGAACGGCCTGCAGATCATCGGCGTGGGCCATGCCGTGAGAAAATAATGCAGCCGCTGCAACAGCGGTGGAAGCCAGTAGCATCCTGGTTTTTCTTGCCAGCATCGAGGCACTCCTTGAAAGTTTCTATTTCTTATTGTCCTGGGCGCTGAAGTCCCAACCTTCACTGAGAGCTTTGCACACTGAAACCTTGAAATCACCCTGCAATGTGCGTGTTCGGGTGGCACATTGCCGGAATCGGCCGACATAGTGTCGGCGCTACTTCGGGCTTTGGAATAACTGGAGTAGTGTCTGGCGATGCACTAAAAACAAGCGAGTACTCGGCTGGTTTGCCCCCTGCACTTTACCGGGGCAGCCGGTCATTTACCGGTGATCAGGCGGGAGTGTCAGCATTGCGCGAATTAGACGTCAAAGATCGGGAAATCCTCGAAATACTCTCCAAGGAAGCACGTGTGGCACTCAAAGCGCTGGCTGCAAGAGTTGGCCTGTCAAGAAGTGCCACCAGCGAGCGGGTTTTGCAACTGGAGCGTAGTGGGGTCATTCGCGGATATCGCGCCGACATCGGTGAAATCGATGCCAATGTCATACGGGCAATCATCCTGGTAGCGCTGAAACGTACACCGGCGCTTGGGTTGCTGGACCTTCTGGCACAGAACGCCCAAGTGAAACGGGTTTCATCGGTCAGCGGGCAGCTCGACCTGATAGTCGAGGTCGAAGCAAGGACGATTGATGATTTGAACCGTGTACGCGACGCCGTGGCGTGCCACGACTCTGTAGACGACATCACCACGGCGGTAGTGCTGCGGCGTGACATAGACCGGCAGAAGGCGTGATGCAGGAGCGGCCTTGTGTCGCGACAGGGCTGCGAAGCAGCCCCAGGGTTTCAGCGCAGATGCACCGATTGCCGGGGCTGCTGCGCAGCCCTGTCGCGACACAAGGCCGCTCCTACAAAGACCGCGTAGTCTGCAAAAGCTACTTCAGTGCTGCGGTAAAGCTGTCTTTCAGCACGTCGAGGAGGAAGTCGGCATTGGCCCGGCTGAAAATCATCGATGGCCGCATTTTCAGCACGTTGTCATGCGGGCCTTCGGTGCCGATCAACACGCCGCGTTCCCTGGCGCCATCAGCCACCTTCCGGGCCAGGGCCGTGGCCGGCGCCTTCGACTTGCGGTCGGTGACCAGGACGATGCCGAGAAACAGCCCCAGCCCGCGCACATCACCAATCGCGTCAAATTGCTGCTGAAGCTTGCGGAAACCCTCGAGCAGGTAATTGCCGACGTTCAAGGCGTTTGCTTTCAACTGGTCGCGCTCGATTGCATTGAGCACCGCCAGGCCTACCGCGCAAGACACGGGGTTGCCGGCGAAGGTATTGAAATACTCCATGCCGTTATTGAAGGCATCGGCAACCTCACGGGTGGTCACAACCGCCGACATCGGGTGGCCGTTGCCAATCGGTTTGCCCATGGTGACGGCATCCGGCACCACGCCCTGGGTCTCGAATGCCCACCAGTGGCTACCGACGCGGCCAAACCCGACCTGCACCTCATCGGCCAGGCACAGCCCACCCTCGGCGCGGACCATGGCGTAGACCTCCTTGAGGTAGTTGTCAGGCAGGAACACCTGGCCTGCCACGCTGGGGATCGACTCGGCAAGGAAGAACCCGGGGCCCTTGCCTGCCTTGCGGATGGCATCCAGCTGCTCTGCTACCGACTCGGCAAAGCGCTTGCCGTGCTGTTCCACTGGCCAGTGCTCAGGCGCGTAGTAGCTGTCCGGGACCACCGCCTCGTATACATGCGCTGCCCTGCCCTTGCCGGCCTTGCGTTTGTACTTGTAAGGGCTAAGGTCGATGAGTTCTTGCGTGGTGCCGTGGTAGGCCCAGTCCAGCACGATCGCCTGGTCACTGCCTGTGTAGTTGCGCGCCATGCGCAGCATCAGGCTGTTGGCTTCACTGCCCGAACAACCAAAGGAGGCTACGCAAAGTCCCTCTGGCAGCGTACCCGTCAGGCGTTCGGCGTATTCGACGATGTTGTCGTGCAGGTAGCGGGTGTTGGTGTTGAGTAGCGCAGCCTGGCGGGTCAAGGCCTCGACCACGTCGGGGTGGCTATGGCCCAGGTGGCACACGTTGTTGAAGCAGTCCAGGTAGGCGCGCCCGAAATTGTCGATCAGCCATACGCCATCACCGCGCACGAACTTGATCGGGTCGCTGTACGAAATCGACAGGTTCGGTAGCAGCAGTTCCTTGCGCCTGGCAATGATCTGGGCCTTGGTCATCCCTTGCTGGGTGTAGGTCTCTGGCGGGATACCCGCCAAGGTCGAGGCATCGGGGAACAGGTCGGCCCACACTTCGCGGTACTCTGGCTCACCCACGCCAATGACCTCGCTCGCGCTCAGCTGGGTATCGGTGGTCATCTGCAGGTGCAGGTGGGGAATCCAGCCGCCGTTTTCATGATCGGTGCCCATGTAGCCGACCAGGTCGCCAGCTTCGAGCTTGTCACCGGCTTTCAAGCGGCTGAGCGCTTCATGGGCCATATGCCCCCACAGGGTCAGAAATGGCGGGCAACCGGGTGGCGTGTGCTCGATCATCACCAGGCCACCATACCCCAGCGGGTCCGGTTCAACCTCCACACTTCTGACAGTGCCAGCGACCGGCGCGTACAACGCCGTACCCGCCGGCATCACCAGGTCGACACCGATATGCAGTGTGCGGCGTTGCCCCTTGATGAAGCGGGACTCGAACGCGCTGTCGGTGTAGATGCTGCGCAACTCACCCCATGGCCCGATGGCCAGCGGCACCTGGTGAGCGGCAGAGTACTGCTCCCACCAACGGGTTGCATCTGCCGGGCGCTGCTCAGCCGAGGCGATGGTCATCTCGTGGGTGGCGTCGCCAAACGGCGCAATCACCTTGTTCAGGATGGCGGCGGACGGGCGCACCAGGTCGGCGAAGGATTTGTGGTTGCCCGCAATCCAGCGGCGGACATCGCCCGCGCCTTCGATGGCATCAAAACCACAAGCCTTGCGCAGGATGCCGGTGGCCAGCCGTGGGTTCATCGCATCAAGCTGTTCCAGCAGGCGCCAGGCAGGTGCTTCACTGATCGCCAGGTAGGGGTTGTCGTCTGTCTGGTCCTGCCGCGAAGCGGAGAAGGTGACGCTGATGACCAGGCGCATGGCGATCAGGTTGAACAACACATCAAGCTCTTGCGCTTGCAGCGGGTACTTCTCATGGAAACCGGCCACCAGCGCAGCAGCGGCGCCGATCGGGTCATCCATGTCGAGAATGGCGTAGGCACTGGCGATCGCGACCTCGGCTATCAGCACGGTATGCACGGCATCGCCAAAGTCGATGAAGCCAGTCACGCTACTGGTAGTTTCGGCATCGACCAGAATGTTCCAGTCGTTGGCATCGTTGTGAATCACCTGGGCCCGCAGGGAGGCCAGCCTGGGCTGTACAGACTGTTCGAACTGTGTGATGAAGCGCTCGGCAATGGCCCGGCGTTCAGGGCTCTTGATGAAGTGCAGGCGCGAACGGGAGCGCGCAGCATGGCGCAGATCCCAGTCAAGGTCGCGGACGGCGCCCGGGTGCATGAAGCCCTGCAGCGCGCGATCGAGTTCGCCGAGTGCCTGGCCGAAGTTGCTCATCAGTGCGAATGAGCGCCTGGCCTCGGCAAGTGGCGTGCCGGCCAACCAGCTGACCAGGCGCACTGCGTGCTTTTCACCTGTGGCACCGGTCACCGACGGCAGGTAGTCGCCAGCCACGCTGGCCCGCAAGTGAGGCACGCCCAGATGCCCGCCGTGCACGGCCAGGTGACCGAGCAGCGCGGTTTGAAACTCGCTTTCTACCCTGGGCTCGCTGGCATTGACGATTTTCAGTATCCAGCCTGCATCCAGGCCAGTCTGCAGCCGGTAATTGCGATCACGCTCCCCGTCCAGGGGCGTTGCAGTGCCAGAGACATTGAAGAAATCTTTTGCGAGGCCCTCTGCATCGCTTGCCGAAAACCGAGGTGCCGGGTGGGAAAGGTCTGTCATATCATCACGTTCCGAGCGAGCAAATTGTTTTTTCAATAGCTTGTCATGCACCACCGAAACCGACACCCTGCATACGGTCGGGATCAACAGGCATTATGCCGGTTCTGACCGGCATAAAGACGGCGAGCTAATCAGGTGCTGCAATGCGTGAGCTGGATGCAAAAGATCGTGAGATTCTTGAAGTACTTTCGAAGGACGCGCGCATTGCGCTCAAGGCATTAGCCGGCCGCATAGGCCTTTCCAGAAGCGCCACGACCGAACGCGTTGCCAACCTTGAACGCAGCGGGATCATTCGTGGTTATCGGGCGGATATCGGCGAGATAGACGCCAATGTGATACGCGCGATCTTGCTGGTGACGTTACAGCGCACGCCTGCCATGGGGTTGCTTGACCAGCTGGCTACTGACGCACGCGTGCGGCGGGTTTCCTCGGTGAGCGGTCAGCTTGATCTGGTGGTTGAAGTGGAGACCCGGACCATCGACGACCTCAACCAGGTTCGCGACAATGTCGCACGCCACGAATCCGTGGATGACATTACCACGTCGGTCGTCCTGCGCCGTGATATCGACCGCCAGGGTGCCTGACGACCTGCAAGATGGCACGGGCTTCACCGGTGCCATCCACGCCGGGTGTATCAAGTTTCGCGTATATGCCGCTCCTGGCGTTCCTGCCGCTCCTTGGCCTCAATGCTCAGTGTCGCCGTTGGCCGCAGCAGCAAGCGCTTGAGGCCGATGGGCTCGCCGGTGTCCTTGCACCACCCGTACTCACCCCTTGCAATGCGCTCCAGGGCTTCGTCGATCTTGTCCAGCAGTTTCTTTTCCCGCTCAAGCAGGCGCAGCTGCCATTGCCGTTGCTCTTCCATAGTGCCCAGGTCAGATGGGTCGCTGCTTGGCTCGAATGCGCGCATGAGTTCGAACTCGCTGGATATTCGGGCTTGCAGCTCATTGCGCTGCGCCAACAACAGGTCGCGGAAGAACCCCTGCTGCCGAGCATCCATATAGGCCTCTGCAGGCATGCAAAGCAGGTCTTGTTCGGTCATGTCTATTACGCTCGCGGCAGCATTCGAAGGTCGGCCCAGGTTGCAAATGACTCGTCACTTGGCTTAAGTTGTTACTTTATAACATTCGCTAAGGAGTTCTACAATGAAACCAGGCATTCACCCCGACTACCGCCCCGTTCTGTTTCACGATGTGGCTGCCAGTGCCTTCTGGCTGATCCGCTCGACCATCGAAACAGACAAGACCCACGTGCACACCGATGGCGTCAGCTACCCCTACGTCACCCTCGACGTTTCCAGTGCCTCGCACCCGATCTACACCGGCCAGGAACGCAAGGCGAAGGCCGAGGGCCGGGTGGCGGGGTTCAACAAGCGGTTTGCAGGTTTTACTGCCAAGTAAGAAAAAGCCGCTTTCGGTCCAGGGAAAGCGGCTCTTCCAACCCATCATCGCGCAGCCTCAAGCCGCCCAGGTTTCCTGAAGATGGCGCCATAACACGCGTCCCCCTACAGCACTGAACAGTGCGGTCGATATCCGTGTCTTCGCGTTCTGGCCGGGCAAATGGTGCGTCTCGCGATAGCACACCACTGCACCCTCCGGCCATTGTGCGATGGTTTCCAGTTCGGCGACCTCAATGCTCAACCCTGGCTGAGACCCTGCACGCTGAGCAAACAGGGATGAAACATCGCCCAGGCCTACCTGAGCACCGGCAGGTGTCACCATCGCAAAATCCGCGTGAAACCGCTCGACCATGGCTGCAACAGAACCCTCCCCCCTGGCGAAGAGCGCCTCGATCAATACGTGCAGATCAATGACTTCTTTCAGATACCGATTCATGGCGTTCCTTTCGTTTGACAAGTGAGCGTATCCGCAGACAGATGAGGACTGCCAGGCAGGTTGCCTGCACCCCTCCTGCCAGCATGAATGTGGCTTGGTAGGCTTGACGTGCCCCCAAGAGCATGGTCAGCAAGCTGAATACCAGGCTGACGGCTGTGACGCCCAGGCAGAAACTCAACTGCCGGTTCAGGGCCCACAGGGTACTGGCCTGGCCAAGTTCGGATGAGGCCAATGCTGCAAAGGCAGCGCTTTGCGCGACGCTGGTGCATAAGCTCCCCCCGACACCGAGCAGCGCGTAGGCAACCATGAGAGAAGACGTGCTGGAAGCCATCGCCAGCAGCGCATAACCCGGTATCTGCAGCGCCAGCCCCAGCAGCAGTAATGGGGTGGGCCCGGATGATCTGTAACGCCAGGTGGTGCAAGCGATCGCCAGCGCTGCCCCCAAGGTCCATGGCAACATCAGGCTGCCCGCTGCGCTTGCGGTCCATCCAAGCTCGGCCTGAAGGTAAAGCATGGCCAACAGGTTTACCCCGATGAACAGGCCCGGCACAGCCAGGTACAACATGATCGATCCGGCGAAAACGGGCTCGCGCATTACCGAAAAGTCCAACAGGGGTGCAGCGATACGCCGTGAGTGACGCAGGTAGCTGCCGAGCAAGATTGCAGCCAGTGCGGCCCAGGCCATAGCCATGCCACCCTGGCCACCACCCGCATCAGTCATACCCAGCAAGCCGCTGGCCACCCCTCCCCCAGCCAGTAGCAAGCCTTTGCCATCAAAGGGTTCATTGCGCGCGGCTGGCGGCGGGCGTGGTAACCAGCAAGCACCCAGGATCAAGGCCAGCAGTGCCATGGGAAGACTGGCGAGCAGCACCCACTGCCAGGGCATCCGTTGCGACAACCAACCGCCTGCCAGGGGTGATACGGCTGGCGCTAGCAAGCCTATGGCCATGATCGCCATGGTCACCCTCGGCCGCTCATGCGCCGAATACAGGCGGTAGACCAGTGCCTGGCCCAGAGGAATGAACAGCCCGGCTGCAAAACCCTGCAGGCCGCGTAAAGGTAACAGCGTTGCCATCTGGCCCGACCAGGCGATCAACAGTGTGGTGCCTGAGAAAAACACCAGTGAGCCGAGCAGTACTGAGCGCTCGCCCATGCGCTGCCCCAGCCATCGGCTGGGCAACATCCCCAGCATCAGCCCGAGTAGATAGGCTGTACTCACCCAAGCCAGCGTGGCGACATCAGCGTGCAGGACTTCACCTATCTTCGGTGAAACCACGGCGGTGATGAAGGTATTGATCAGGTCTACGAAGAAACCCAGCAAGTAGAACAGCGTGATACGACGACGCAGGTTGAGTAAGGCCACGGTGAACTCCAGTCAGCGAGCGTGACTGTAACCCTGCACTGACTGCGGCATAAGTGCTGTAATATCGCCCAGACTGTTAACTGATTTTTGACAATCATGCTCGACCTCAATCGCGTTGCCAGCTTTGTCGCCGTTGCAGATAGCGGCAGCTTTACCAAGGCTGCCCAATTGCTGGGCCAGTCCAAGGCGCGGATCAGCTTCAATGTACGGCGTCTGGAAGCTGAACTGGGCGCCAGCCTGCTGGCCCGTAACACCCGCCGCACCGTGCTGACCGATTGCGGTGAACGGTTTCTGCTTGAAGCGCGTCAGCTGCTTGACCAGGTGGAGCGCGCGACAGCCAGCGTGCAACAGTCATCCGCGGGGCTTGGCGGGCGGTTACGCATCACCAGTACCTCAGCCTTTGCACAGCGTGCAGTGCTGCCGGTGCTGGCAGACATGGCAGAAGCTCATCCCGATCTGTCGATCGAGCACGTAGCGTCATCGCACCTCTGTGACCTGGTTGCTGAACGCTTCGACGTCGCAATCCGGCTAGGCGAGTTGGCGGACTCCGATTACAAGGCCGCCAGGATTGGCGACTATGCCTTGCAGCTGGTCGCCAGCCCGGCGTATCTGCTACGGCACCCGGTTGGCTCAACGGAGGCGCTGGTCAACGTGCACTGGCTGGCTCATACGCACCTGAGCGATGCGCCCTGGCGCTTCTTCAACTCACAGTCCATGACCGAAAGCTGCCAGTTCGTGCGCCCGTCCCGCTTTCAGGCAGATAGCGCAGAGTCGTTGCTGGACATGGCCTTGCGCGGGCTCGGGGTTGCGCTTCTGCCAAGCTGGTTGGTAGACGACGCCATCGCGAAGGGTAAGCTCAGCGCCGTCCTTGACCCACAACACTTTGCACGGCAACCCATTCATGCGTTGTACCGCAACAGCATGTATGTACCTGCTGCAATACGCGTTTTCATTGACCAGCTGGCAGCCCGATGGGCCCTTGAGGACACCGGGCTGTAACAGCCATATCACGTTGCTGGCACAGCTCGCATGCGTGCAAGCACGCCCTGAATCTCCCCAACCACCTGCCGGGTTGCCTCGTCGATCGTCCCTTCATTGCGGCACAGCACCCAGCCGTGCGCTGCAACGGCACGCTCGAACGCCTCGGTACAGGCCACCTGTTCATCCAGGTTGTGGATCACCGTACTGCCCAGCCCACGCGTACGCGCCGCGGCCCGTGCCCATGAGGTTTCAGGGGCTGTGACAACCCCGACATGCAAATCCGGTACTTGCACCTTTCGTTCGAGGTTCAGGCGCAAGATCTGGTCAAACGGTACCGTGCGGCGGAACGCAGCGTCAGAGGGGTACCAGCGATCAATCAGGATGATGCTGTCAGCTGGCTGCCTGGGCAGCACATGCCGGGAAATCCAGGCGCGGCTCTCTGCAAAGCGCTCGCACACCTTGAACTCCAGGTCCCGGCATGGGCTTCTGGCAAGCTGGTTGACCAGGGCCATGGTCTCGCCCCGGCAAGGGTCGTTCTTTCTTTCACAAAGGCGGATCACCTTGTTCCCGTCCAGCCGCAAGGCTTGAGTGACGGCCTCCAGCAGCGTGGTCTTGCCGGTACCCTTGGGCCCATCAATGGAAACAAACAGCGGGCGGTTCATCGTTCAATACCAATAGGCTAAGGCGCGGGATAAGACCATTGATCGTGGCTCGTCTTCAAGCGATTCTCTTTCTACGTCAACCCTGAGCCTTCCAACCCACTTGCTCAAGGGCCGCCAGCAACCGCTTACCGTCCAGGCCCGGCACCTCTCGCCCATCCTCTGCCTGCATGGTCCTGCCTGCCAGGATCGCGTTGACAATAGCCTCTTCTACCGCCTCGGCTGCCGCCGCGAACAGCGGCGATATATGGTCGTTGTTGACCATCGCCACTTGCGCTGTCCTCGGCAGATCGCGGCGATTGTAGTCGGCAGGCGCCAGCCCGGTATTCCCCGTCGAGAATGCCAGGAAGATATCGCCACTGGAGTCATCGGTGCCGCCGCCCGTGCGGGCAATACCCAGCGCAGCACGTTGCGCCAGGCGTTGGCACTGATGCGGCAGCAGCGGTGCATCGGTGGCCAGTACCACCACGATCGAGCCCATGCCGGGGGTATCCTGCTGGTCAAATGGCGTGGGCAGGTCAAGCAACACCCGGCCGACGGGATAGCCATCCACCCGCAGATCGCGGCGCTGGCCATGGTTGGCCTGGACAAAGGCCCCCACCGTCCAGCTACCCTGCTCTGCCGGCAATACCCGCGACGCGGTACCGATGCCGCCTTTGAATTCATGACAGATCATGCCGGTACCGCCGCCTACCGCACCCTCGGTCACCGGCCCGCCACAGGCAGCCCCCAGTGCATGCTGCACCAGGTCCGCATTTACATGCTGGCCCCAGATGTCGTTCAGCACGCCGTCGTAGGTCTCCATCACCACCGGCATGCACCAGTAGGTCGACGCGTCCGCCAGGGTTGCATGCTCATGGGCGATGAGTGCATCGCGCACCACGCCGACGCTGTGCGTGTTGGTGGTGGCAATGGCTGTCGTCAACAGGCCCGCCTCACGAATCCACTCCAGGCCTGTGGCGTCGCCATTGCCATTGAGCACATGGCAGCCGGCAAAGCACGGTTGGTAGCGCGCCGGGCCTTCGCGGGGCTCGATGACACTGACACCGGTGCGTACAGGCTTGCCATTGTGGTGCTTGTCCAAGGTGGCGTGGCCAACGCGCACACCCGGCACATCGGTAATGGCATTGTGGGGGCCAGGCCGACCAAGGCCCAGCGTGATACCGAAATCGCGTGCTCGCATCTTGTCTCTCGCTCAAAGTTTCTGGAAGGCCGGGCTCAACTTGCCATACGTGCCGTACAGCAACACGGAGGTAAGCAGAATGCCAAGAATGATGAAAATGTCCCGGGCTGAAGCCGTACTCAACAGGGTCGTCAACAGGTACCCGGCCCCGGTCACCGCAGCCAAGGCCGGCAGTGGCCACAGCGGCATCCGGTAAGGGTGCTCACGGTCGCGGCGCAGTACGCGGCTGAACAGCGCGCACAGCCCGACTACCAGGTACACGCACAGGATCAGCAGCACGGTGAAGGACGTGAGCTCCGACAGGTTGGAACTGAACGTCAAGGCAGCGGAAGGCACGGCGAGGAACAGCGTGGCCAGCCAGGGCGATTCCCACTTGGGGTGAATGCGGATGAAGGCGCGGTTCAGGGTCGGCATCCACAACGCATCCCGCCCGCTGCTGTAGATCACCCGCCCACTCTGGATGACCAGGGCAATGATGGCATTGAACACCGATAGGAAAATCCCGGCGCTGACCAGGCGCGACAGCGTTTCGTTGCCATGGGCCGTCAGCAGGTAACCGATAGGGTCCGGGCTGGCCAGCATTGCCTCAAGCGAGGGTGCACCCACCAGCAGCGCAACCAGGGGGATCACTTCGATGGCCACCACCAGCACCAGTGACCACAAAACTGCCTTGGCAATACCACGCCCGCCACATTTCATGTCTTCGGCCAGCAACACGGCGCCGCCATAACCGTTGAAAGAGAACAGCGCAGTGCCCACCGCACCAATCACCAGCGCCCAGGGCGCCGCGTGCAGTATCCCGTTATCGAGTACCAGCGGGCTGAGAAGGCTGCTGACCGGTTGCTGGGCGTGGCCAAAGCCCAACACCACGATCACCATCAGTGCCGCCACCTCAAGGAACAGGCAAATGCCGGTGACCCACGCGTTGAGCTTGATGTTGAGAATGCCAAGCAAATAGCCCAGTGCCACAATCACCAAGGCCACCGTCTGCCCGTCAAGCTGGGTGCCGAGCGCTGCATTCAGGTAAGTGGCTGCCCCCGTGGCCAAGACCGGTGGAATGAACACCAGCATCGCCAGCACGGTTAGGAAAGTGGCGTAACCGGCCATCCCGCCAAATACCCGCTTGGCAAACACGTATTCACCCCCTGCCGCACCGTGCGCGCGGCCCAGTTCGGCATAGCAAAGCGCAAACATCAACGCCAGCACACCCCCCAGCACGAAGGCCCAGATCACACCTGTACCTGCCTGGGCGATAGCAAAGGGCGCAATGACGAAGACGGAGCTTGCGGGTGTGACCGAAGACACGGTGATGGCGACTACATCTGCGACGCTCAGCGTCGGTTTAAGTTTTGGGGTGGGTGCACTACAGGACGTCATTTGTTCATCCTCACGTTGTTGTTAGTGTCAGAGGCAGAACCAGGAAGAGAAACGTGGCGGGCTCGACGGCCCGCTTGATAGGTATGAAATCTATGCGGCGCCACCCGCCAGGACAATTCCCACTAAGGGGTACCCCCGGTTGACAGCTGAGGCAAAGCGGGTGCCAATGCGCTACTTCTTTCAAGGACGCTGTCGTGGAAATTCTCTTTCATGAGGTTGCCGGCCACACCGCGCTGGCCAGAACGATCGAGCAGATTGGCAGCCCGCGCTTCTGGCGTCAGCTGATCCTGGTGCTGAGGCATTGGGTGCCGTTCGACAACGCGCTGGCGATGCACTTCCCTCCCCAGGGCGCCCCACAAGTGCTGGAGGAATACGATGCAGCGCCAGCGCCCGCAGCGGGTGAGCTGTACCTCGACGGGTTGTATCTGCTCGACCCCTTCTACCAGGCCGCCCGCGAAGGCTTGGCCAGTGGTTGCTACCACCTGGAAGAAGTGGCGCCAGACCATTTCTGGCAAACGGATTATTACCAGAACTACTTTCAGGACCATGTGCTGGTCGACGAAGTCCAGTTCCTGTTGCAGCTGCCCGATGGGGTATTGTCGCTGTCACTGGGCATGCGCCGCGCTTTCGACGCAACAGAGCTGGGCAAGCTCAACCTGATCAGTGCCTGGGTGCTGGCGCTGCTTGGGCAGCACTGGGCGCGTAGTGGCGTGCCGGTGCACGTGCAGGCACCGGTTGGCGATGCGTTGGCCAGGTTTGCCCAAGGCCTGTTGTCCGAGCGAGAACTTGAAATCGCCCGCCTTATCCTGCGCGGCTACTCGTCGAAAGCGATGGCGCAACGGCTGGGGATCTCGCCAGAAACCATAAAGGTGCACCGGCGCCACCTGTACGCGAAGCTGAACATCTCGTCTCACCCCGAATTGTTTTCGATGTTCATACGGGAGCTGGGGTTCGCAGATGAACGGGGGGAGACCCCATCAGCCTGAAAAGGCAACCACCCGGCAATGCCCAAGGCGGACAATGCCTGCTAGGCTGACGATGGCGGCCGTCCTGGCAGCCTACTCTTTACCCTTAGGCACGGGCCAAATGACCTTCGACCCACAAGTAAACCTGACCAACTGCGACCGCGAACCCATCCAGATCCCTGGCAGCATCCAGCCCCACGGCTGCCTGCTGGCCTGTGATGCGTCCGCGACAGTGGTGCTGCGCCATTCGGTCAACGCCCCGCATCTGCTGGGCCTGGCAGGCGATATCAACGGCCAGAAGCTGCACACGGTGCTAGGGGACGAGGTAGCCCATACCCTGCGCAATGCCCTGGCCCGTACCCGCGAAGCCTCGCGCCCTGCACTCAGCTTCAGCGTGATGCTGCCCAACGGCCAGGCCTTCGATATCGCCGCCCACCTGTTCAAAGGTACGGCAATCCTGGAGTTTGAACCGGCCGGTGCCAGCATCGCCGAGCCCATCGAGCTGGCCCGTACCCTGATTGCCCAGCTGCGCGAAATCGACCAGACCAGCAAATTGTTCCGCGACGCTGCCCGCTTTATCCGGGCCGTACTGGGCTACGACCGGGTGATGATCTACCAGCTCGGCGCAGACGGTGCCGGCAAGGTGGTCGCAGAAGCCAAACGTGGCGATCTTGAAAGCTTCATGGGCCAGTACTTCCCCGCCTCCGACATCCCGCAGCAGGCCCGAGCGCTTTACCTGCGCAACCCGATCCGGGTGATTTCCGACGCCCAGTTCAAAACGGTCGCCATCGAGCCGGTCCTTGACCCGTCAGGCGAACCGCTCGACCTGTCCTACGCGCACCTGCGCAGCGTATCGCCGGTGCATTGCGAGTACCTGTGCAACATGGGCGTGGGTGCCTCCATGTCGATATCGGTCATCGTCAACGGCGAGCTATGGGGGTTGATCGCCTGCCACCACTACGCACCGCGTACTCTGGCCATGGGGCAGCGGGTGGCCGCCGAAATGTTCGGCGAGTTCTTCGCGTTGCATATCGAGACCCTGCGCAGCCGGCAAAAACTCGAAGCCGCCGTACGGGTTCACAAAGCACTGGACACCATCGTGCGCAATGCCAACCAGTCAGCGGACCTGGATGGGTTCTTCCACTCACGCCTGCCGCGGCTGATGTCGCTGATCCCCTGCGATGGCATCGGCATGTCGCTGCAAGGCCGCTGGGCAACGGCCGGGCTGGCAGTGCCCAAAGCTGCCGTGCCCGACCTGTTGCGTCTGGCGGATATGGTCACCGATGGCCGTACCTGGGCGTCCAACCGCCTGTCGATGGTGCTTCCCTCTGCCCAGGCGTACTTCAGCGACGTATCCGGCGTGCTGATCATCCCGATGTCGCAGCAGCCGAGGGATTACCTGATCTTCTTTCGCAAGGAGGTCATCGAGACGCTCGACTGGGCCGGGGACCCGAACAAAACTTACGACAGCGGCGCGCTGGGCGATCGCCTGACGCCGCGCAAAAGCTTTGCCATCTGGAAAGAAACCGTTCACCAGCAGTCGCTGCCCTGGACCGAACAGGACCGCCAATTTGGCGATGCCATCCGCACCGCCATCGTCGAAGTGGTGCTGCACAACAGCGAGCTGCTGGCCAGCGAGCGCTCGAAGGCTGAAGTGCGCCAGCGCATCCTTAACGAGGAGCTCAATCACAGGGTCAAGAACATCCTGTCACTGATTGGTGCGCTGGTTGCCCACCCGACCTCCGAGAGCCAGACCCTCCAGGACTATGTGGCCACTCTCAAAGGGCGTATCCAGGCATTGTCACTGGCCCACGACCAAGTGGTGCGCGGTGATGGTGGCGGCCGCCTGGCAATGCTGCTGGAGGCCGAGCTTTCACCCTATCGCACGGCTGCCGGGGTGATCGAGCTGCAAGGCCCGAACGTCATCCTCGACGCGCGCGCCTACTCGGTGATGGCCCTGGTGCTGCACGAGCTGGCCACCAATGCGGCCAAGTATGGTGCGCTGTCGCAGGCCGGCGGCAAGCTGTCGGTGAGCTGGGCAATCGACGCCGCCAACGCCTGTGCCATCTGCTGGCGTGAAAGTGGCGGGCCCACGGTACGCCCGCCCAGCCGCACTGGCTTTGGCTCGGTACTGATCGACCGCAGCATCCCGTTCGACCTGGGCGGCACCAGCACGGTGGAATATTACCCCGAAGGCCTGCAAGGACTATTCAGAATCCCGGCCAAGCACCTGACCGTCGCCGAAACGTTCGAACCCGCCATACCGGCCGCGGCCATGACCATGGCTCGTGTAGATGATACTTTTGCAACACGGGCGGGCTTGTGCGTGCTGATCCTCGAAGATCAGTTGGTGATTGCAGTCGGCTTGGAGCAGATTCTCAACGATGCTCACATCAAGGACGTGATCACCGCCAATTCCGAAGATGAGGCAATGCAACTGCTCGCCCGCCGCACACCGGACGTTGCGATACTGGATGTCAACCTGGGCACCGGCACATCCATTTCCGTGGCCGATGAACTGGTACGCCGTCAGGTTCCATTCCTGTTTGCCACAGGCTACGGCGATGGCATCAGCATTCCCGAGCACTTGAAGGGCGTCCCCGTAGCGCGCAAGCCTTACGACGCCAACAGCATCCTGGCCAGCCTGCGGGGCCTGTTGGATCGCTGAAAGGCGATACCAGGCCGCTCCTCAGGGAAAGGCGCCAGCCTTGCGCTGGCGCCGTACCTCAGGGCTTACACCGCCAGCGCGCGCTCACGCAGCTCGCTGTTGAGGATGCGGTCGTTCTCGCTGTAATCGACCGGGCAGTCGATCACGTGCACGCCTGGGGTCTTGATGCAGTGTTCCAGCAGTGGCAGCAGGCCTTCGGCGCTTTCCACGCGATGACCATTGGCACCGTAGGCTTCGGCGTATTTGACGAAGTCCGGGTTGCCGTAGTCCAGGCCGAAATCGGTGAAGCCCATGTTGGCCTGCTTCCAGCGGATCATGCCGTAGCCATCGTCACGCAGGATCACCACGGTGATGTGCATGCCCAGGCGTACTGCGGTTTCCAGCTCCTGGCTGTTCATCATGAAGCCGCCGTCGCCGCACACCGAGATCACCGGGCGGTCCGGGTGCACCAGGTGCGCCGCCATGGCCGATGGCAGGCCGGCGCCCATGGTGGCCAGGGCGTTGTCCAGCAGCACGGTGTTTGGCTTGTGCGCCTTGTAGTTACGGGCGAACCAGATCTTGTAGATGCCGTTGTCCAGGGCAACGATACCTTCGGACGGCAGAACGCGACGGATGTCGGCAACCAGGCGCTGCGGGTAGACCGGGAAGCGGTTGTCGTCAGCGCCTTCGGCGATCTGGGCTTCGTTGGCTTCACGAATCGCCATCAGGCGGGTGAAGTCCCAGTGCGAGGTGTCGTTCAGCGCTTCGCTGATCTGCCACACGGCGTTGGCGATGTCGCCAATCACTTCAACCTGTGGGAAGTAAACAGCATCGACTTCGGCAGAGCGGAAGTTGATGTGAATGACCTCGGTGCCACCACGGACCATGAAGAACGGTGGCTTCTCGATCACGTCGTGGCCGATGTTGATGATCAGGTCGGCGGCTTCTACGGCGCGGTGAACGAAGTCACCCGACGACAGCGCAGCGTTACCCAGGAAGCGCGGGTGGCGCTCGTCGACCACACCTTTACCCATCTGGGTGGTGATGAACGGGATACCGGTCTTGTCGATCAGCTGCTTGAGGACCTTGGCGGTCATCTTGCGGTTGGCGCCGGCGCCGATCACCAGGATCGGGTTGCGCGCGTTCTGCAATTTCTCGACGGCAGCTTCGATGGCGACGTGCTCGGCCAGCGGGCGGCGGTGCAAGCTGCGCGGGATCGGCAGGGCGTCGGTCTGCTCGGCGGCGATGTCTTCCGGCAGTTCCAGGTGTACCGCACCCGGCTTTTCTTCTTCAGCCAGGCGGAAGGCTTCGCGCATGCGGGCCGGGATGTTGTCGGCCGAGGCGAACTGGTGGGTGTACTTGGTGATGGGGTCCATCATGCCGCACACGTCAATGATCTGGAAGCGGCCCTGCTTGGACTTCTTGATCGGCTTCTGCCCGGTGATCATCATCATCGGCATGCCGCCCAGGTAGGCGTAGGCGCTGGCGGTGACCAGGTTGGTGGCACCAGGGCCGAGGGTGGACAGGCTGACGCCGGTCTTGCCGGTCAGGCGGCCGTAAGTGGCAGCCATGAAGCCTGCAGATTGCTCGTGACGGGTCAGTACCAGCTTGATCTTCGACTTGCGCAGGGATTCGAGCAGGTCGAGGTTTTCCTCACCAGGAATGCCGAACACATACTCGACACCTTCGTTTTCCAGACATTGCACAACGACATCGGCGGCCTTGGCCATTTGGGGTACTACCTCAAAATCTTTGTGGGATTGCAGCTTTATGACGCTGCGTGACTGAGTTATTGCAGGATGTCTCAGTGGCGCGCATCGTAGGCCCTCTGGTTAATAATAATAAATATATTGTTATGATGCTTAGCATCACAGTTCGTTATGAATGGTAGAACGCCTCAATG
This sequence comes from Pseudomonas putida S13.1.2, assembly GCF_000498395.2. Lineage (NCBI taxonomy): Bacteria > Pseudomonadati > Pseudomonadota > Gammaproteobacteria > Pseudomonadales > Pseudomonadaceae > Pseudomonas > Pseudomonas putida. The sequence goes on along the minus strand of NZ_CP010979.1, from coordinate 1,550,964 downwards.
AACCTCAAGGCATTGCGCTGCTGCGTCGAGATTGTGCGCCAAGGCAGCTTCACCAAGGCTGCGCAGCATTTGCACATCGCCCAGCCTGCGCTGAGCATGGCCGTCACCCGCCTGGAAGAAGAACTGGGCGTGACCCTGTTCAACCGCACCACGCGCAAAGTCATCCTTACCGCCGAGGGCGAACAGTTCCTGCCACGCATTGCGTCGGCGCTGCGCGAGATGGATGTTGCCCGGCAAGAGCTGCGCGACATGGCCGACCTGAAACGCGGCGAAGTGCGCCTGGGCATCCCGCCCATGTTCGGCCTGCACTATGTACCGGGGTTGATGAACGCCTTCCGCCAGCTGTATCCAGGCATTGCCATGACCGTGTTCGAAGGCAGTGCCGAGGACATTGGCCATCGCCTGGAACAACGGGAAATCGACCTGGCACTGCTGGAGTCCAGGCGAGTGCCGCCCGACAAGGAATCGATCCTGCTGGGCAGTGACGAGATGCTGGCGTGCATGCACCCTGACCACCCTTATGCCGGCAAAGCCTTTCTCACGGCGCAAGACCTGCGCAATACCGACATGGTCGTGTTCGACCGCACGTTCGTTCAACGTCACCTTCTGGACGCGTTCTTCGCCGAGCATGGCATTACTTACCAGGTGGCGTTGCAGAGCAACTTCGTCTCGCTGGTGGTGCAGGCCGCGCTGGACAACATGGGCGTGGCGACCCTGCTGCGCTCGGTCCAGCAACGCACGCCGGGCATCGTCGGGGTGCCGTTCCGGCCCGCGCAGCAGATGAGCTTCAGATTGTGCTGGCGCTCCGGGGAATACCTGTCGCTGGCCAGCAAGCGGTTCATCGACTTTGCTGCGCAGACGCATTACCTGGAGCGGTGAGGCTAGCCTGTTCCGGCCCTTTCGCGGCTAAAGCCGCTCCCACAGGTACGGCGCATGCCTTGAAGCCAGTGCGATCCATGTGGGAGCGGCTTCAGCCGCGAACACCGGCAACGCCGGTGCCAGACCACCGCAGCCGTTCTAGGGTACCGCAGTTTTCAACGCCAGATGGGCGATCACCTGCTCAGCCGCCCGCCCCAGGCAACCCTTGAAAAAGTGGTTTGCACCCGCGTACACCGACACCGCCCGTTGCTCTGGGCCGGCCCATTGCAGCAGGTTGGCCAGCGGCGCCATTTCATCCTGTTCGCCATGCAGCAGCAGGCAATCCGCAGGCACCGGCAATGGCTCGTAATATCGCCCGCCCGGTACATCACCCACCGGCAGCCCCAGCAACGCCACTGCCTGCAACTGCCCTTTAAGCGCACAGGCCACACGGGCGAACACATAGGCACCAAAAGAAAACCCGACCAGGCCTACCGGTAGCTCAGGCAACTCCCGTCTGAAGTGACGGATGACCGCGATGCAGTCTTGCGCTTCGCCGATACCCTCGTCGTGCACACCTTGTGTCTGCCCTACCCCACGGAAACTCGGCCGCACCACCAGCCAACCGGCTGCGCACAGCTGCCGCGCCAGGGTCAGCGGTACGATATGGCGCGGGCTACCGCCCAGCAGCGGTTGTGGGTGACTGACCAGCACCACCCCCTTGGGCGGCCCGGCGGGGTAGTCGATCAGCAGCTCGATCTGGCCGGCCGGCCCATCGATAAGCAACGGGTTACGTGGTGCATCCGACATCGTGTTCGTCCTTGCCAGCCAAATGAGTGGCGCCTGATCACGCCGTTTGCCGCGGGAGGCTGCGCATCACCAGCAACACCAGCACGACACTGGTCAATGCCAGTGCCGACAGCGTTGCCAGCACCCCCATCGCGCCGAAGTGCTGGAACAGGTAGCCACCCGCCAAGGGCGTCAGCGCCTGGCCAACCAACGATGGGCGCGACATCTTGCCCATCAGCGCAACATACTGGGCTGGCGGCATCAAGGCCAGCGGCAGCAGCCCCCTGACAATCGCGCGCAGGCCATTGCCACAGCCATACAGCAGCAGGCCCAGCGCGGTCACGCCCGGCGCCACGGCCACCAGCGTCAGGCCGACGGCGACCAGCACCGATGATACCAGTGCAGTCCAGATCGGGTGGCGCTTGCCGGCGATGATCTGCAGTACCCGCGATGCCACCTGGCTCGGCCCGAGCAAGGCACTCAGGCCAATGGCAGTCGCAAGCGAATGGCCCTGGCCCTGCAGTACCGCCACCAGTTGCACCGAAACAGCAGTCATGATGATCGCGCCAATGGCGAAGATTGCGGTCAGCAGCCAGTACAGGCGGCGGTCCACAGGCAGATCGCTCGTCGCCGTCGCGCCCTGGGCCTTGTGTGCGGGCTGGCCTGCCGGCAACACCCAGAGGTACAACGGCGCCACGGCAACGATCAGCACCAGCGCATAAGCCGTACACGCCGTGCGCCAGCCCAGTTGCTCGATGGCCAGGGCCACCACCGGCCAGGTGATGGTGGTGGCAAACCCCGAAATCAGGGTGATACCGGTAATCGCCCGCCCTGCCCGTTCCGCATACAAGGCCCCGAGGGTGGCAAACAGCGCTTCATACAGCCCCATTGCCATCCCCGCGCCAATGATCACCCAGGCCAGCAGGAACACCAGCAGGCTGTGGCAGTTGGCAACCACCAGCAAGCCCAGCCCTACTACCACACCGCTGGCGGCCAGTTGTGAGCGGCCGCCATAACGCGCCACCAGGCGGCTGGACAGCGGCGCCAGCAGCGCCGAAACCATCAGGCCCAGCGACAGCGCCCCATACACCCAGCCGCTGTCCCAGCCAGTCTCGCGCAGGATTGGCTTGCCCATCACCGCCAGCAGGAAGAACGAACCACCCCACACCAGGATTTGCAGCAGCCCCAGCCAGAAAATGCCCAAGGGCCCGGGAAAACGTACGCCAGCATTCACTAAAGCAACCTTATCGACCAAGCGGGCCGGATGTCGGCGCACGCAGGTGGCAGTCTAAAAGAGCAGGCGTACGGCTTGCCATAACATCCCGGCATTTCAGTTATGCGCTCGCTGTAGTGTGCCGGAAATCCAAGAAGAGTACTTTTGTACTCCGCCCGGTAACCCAGTGATGAAACCGTCGAGCGGCCATTCAAGACCGCACGCAGAAAGGGCCAAAAGCCCCAAGCCGGTCAGCTTCCTCGACGTTGCCGGCAAATATTGACTATGATCCCGCCTTGAACGTTTCAGCATGTTTCAAAAGGGATACAGATGTCAGTCCAGGAAATACCCCCTCTCCCCACTAAAGGCACCGTCGCGAAGATGGAGGCCGCCATGGCGCTGGGCAGCTTTGCCATCGGCACCGGCGAATTCGCCATCATGGGCCTGATGCCCGACATCGCCAGCAACCTGCAATTGAGCGAGCCCCAGGTGGGCCATGCCATCAGTGCCTACGCACTGGGGGTGATGGTTGGCGCCCCGACGCTAGCGATCCTGGGCGCCCGGCTGCTGCGCAAGCACATGCTGTTGCTGCTGATGGCACTGTACGCCGTTGGCAACCTGGCGACCGCCTTCGCCCCCTCGTTCAGCAGCCTGGTTGCCTTCCGCTTCATCAGCGGTCTGCCCCACGGCGCCTACTTCGGCATTGCCGCAGTGGTGGCATCGAGCATGGTGGCCAAAGACCAGCGCGCGGGTGCGGTTGCCCGGGTGATGATGGGCCTGACCTTGGCCATGTTGCTCGGTAACCCGGTGGCCACGTACCTGGGCCAGTACTTTGGCTGGCGTTCGGCGTTCGTGCTGGTTGGCGCCATCGCGCTGTGCACCATCGCCCTGGTGTGGCGCTTTGTGCCCCAGCGCCACGACGAAGTGCGCAGCGACCCGCGCAAGGAACTGCAAGCATTTACCCTGCCGCAGGTGTGGATGGCGCTGGCCATCGCCTCGATCGGCTTTGCCGGCATGTTCACGGTATTCAGCTACCTGGCGCCGACCATGCTGCAGGTGACCCAGGTGTCACCACAGTGGATTCCGTTCGGCCTGGCGGCGTTCGGGGTGGGCGGCATCGTCGGCAACATTGCCGGCGGCAAACTGTTCGACCGCCTGCAGTTCCGCGCCGTGGGGCTGGTGCTGGTGTGGTCGATCGCCGTGCTGCTGTTCTTCACCTTCGCCGCCCATGCGCTGTGGAGCCTGCTGTTGGGTATCGGCCTGGTGGGCACCATGATTGCCCTGGCCGCGCCGCTGCAGATCCGCCTGATGGACATTGCCCATGAAGCGCCGAGCCTGGCAGCTGCGTCGAACCATGCAGCGTTCAACCTGGCCAATGCGCTGGGGCCATGGTTGGGTGGCATGGCGATTACAGCGGGCATGGGCTGGACCAGCACCGGGTATATCGGCGCGGCGACTGCGCTGGTTGGCCTGGGTATCTATCTGGTGGCACGACGGATGAAAGGCGGCCACTGAGGCCAGCCATGTGGGGCTGCTGCGCAGCCCTTTCGCGACACAAGGCCGCTCCCACAGGTACATGACGGCCTTCGAGGCAAATGCAAATCCTGTAGGAGCGGCCTTGTGTCGCGATGGGCTGCAAAGCAGCCCCAAAAATCTCAAATCCACCCAATCCACAGTGGACCCGCAGAAAACGCTACCCTACCCCCTTCTGCACACGCTACTGCCGAGCCCTCCATGTTCGATTGGGAAGACCTGCGTCATTTCTGCGCCTTTACCTCGGCCGGCTCGCTGTCCGCCGCGGCCAAGACGCTGGGCGTCGACCACGCCACCGTGGCCCGGCGCATTGCTTCGCTCGAAGCCTCGCTCAAGCTCAAGCTGGTCGACCGGCGCCCCCGCGCTTATGCGCTCACCGACGAAGGCCGACGCGTTGCCGAACTTGCCGAGCAGATGACGCTGTCCTCCTTCGCCCTTGAACATTTCGCCAGCGCCGGCCAACACGCGGTGGAAGGCGAAGTGGTGCTGTCGGCACCACCGGCACTGCTCGGGAGCATCGTGGCCCGGCGCCTGGGCGAACTGTACCAGCGCTACCCACAGTTGCGCCTGAAGCTGGTGGGCAGCAAATCAAAGGCATCCTTGGCCCGCCGCGAAGCCGACATCAGCATCGCCCTGGCCCGGCCCACAGAACCGACCCTGGTTGCCAGCCTTCTGGGCCACCTGGCCTACCGGCTGTACGCCTCGCCCGGCTACTTGGCCAGCGCGGCGGCCCGGCGCTACATCGGTTACGACGAGTCGCAGGCCAGTTCCCCTCAACAGCAATGGCTGAACCGTCAGGCCGGCCAGCAGCCGTTCGTGCTGCACAGCAATGACCTGCGCATCCAGGCTCAAGCCTGTGCCGGCGGCATCGGAATCGCCTGCCTGCCCGCGTTCATGGCGCAGGAGCACGGCCTGAAGGAAGCCGGCAGCGCCGAGCAGACCATGAGCATCGAAATCTGGCTGGCAGTGCATGAGGACGTGCGCGCCACCCCACGGATCAAGGCGGTTACCGACTTCCTCCAGCAACAGGTGCGGCCATTGCTGCGCTTGTGAATTTTTGCGGATGGGACCTGCATCAATACGGAATTTTCGCGCAAGGCTGCCCGCGTTAGGCTGACACCATCACTAACGCCCTTGAAGGAGACGACAATGCAATACGTAAAGCTGGGTAACACCGGGCTGGACATCTCCAGGCTGTGCCTGGGCTGCATGACCTTCGGCGAACCCGACGCCGGCACTCATCCCTGGACGTTGGGCGAAGACGCCAGCCGACCTATCATTCGCCATGCCGTCGAGCAAGGCATCAACTTCTTCGACACCGCCAACAGCTATTCGGCCGGCACTTCGGAAATCATCCTCGGCAAACTGCTGAAGGAATTCACCCGCCGCGAAGAAACCGTGATCGCCACCAAGGTGTTCTTCCCGGCCAACATGTGGGAAGGCGCCAGCCGGCCCAACGAGCAAGGCCTGTCGCGCAAGGCGATCATGGCCAACATCGACGCCAGCCTCAGCCGCCTGGGTACCGATTACGTCGACCTGTACCAGATCCACCGCTGGGACTACCACACCCCCATCGAGGAGACCATGGAGGCCCTGCACGACGTGGTCAAGGCCGGCAAGGCCCGTTACATCGGTGCATCGTCGATGTACGCCTGGCAGTTCGCCAAGGCACAGCAGGTGGCGGCCAGCAACGGTTGGAGCCGTTTCGTGTCGATGCAGAATTACCTCAACCTGATTTACCGCGAAGAAGAACGCGAAATGATCCCGCTGTGCCTGGACCAGGGGGTCGGCCTGATGCCCTGGAGCCCGATGGCCCGCGGGCGCCTGACCCGGCCGCACGGGCAGCAGACCGCACGCACCCGCAGCGATGTATCCGGCCAGTCGTTCTATGAAAAGACCGAGGTGGAAGACGGCCGGGTGATCGATGTGGTCGAGCAGATCGCTGGCGAACGGGGCGTGCCGATGGCCCAGGTTGCGCTGGCCTGGGTACTGGGCAAGGCCGGCGTCAGCGCCCCTATCGTCGGCGCCTCGAAGCCCGCCCACCTGGACGATGCACTGGGCGCGTTGTCACTGCAGCTGAGCGAGGCCGAGGTGGCGCGCTTGCAGGCCCCTTACGTCCCCCATGCGGTAACCGGCTTCAAGTAGGGCGGGCTTGCGGCAGCTCGATGCGCACCCGCAGCCCGCCGCTGGTTGCGGCCAGCGCGGTGATGCAGCCGCCATGCAGGGCGATGGCCCGCTGGGCAATCGCCAGGCCCAGGCCAAAGCCATCGTCGCTGCTGTCGGTACCTCGGTCGAACGGCTCGAAGATGCGCTTCAGCCGCGCCGGGCCTACGCCCGGACCGTGGTCGCTGACACTGACCTGGAACCATTGCCCGCCCGGTGCCAGCGCAGCCTGCACCAACACTTCTGTGCCGGCGGCGGTGTAGCGCACGGCGTTGCGGATGATGTTCTCGAACGCCCGGTACAGCAACTCTTCATGCCCATGGATAAGAAACGCGCCTTGGGCTTGCAGGGACACCTGGCACTGTTTCATGCCCGCCTCGAAACGGGCGTCTTCAACAATCTGCGCCAGCAGCTCTACCACATCCACACTGGCAAAGTCGCTGTCGCCCTGCCGAGCCTGGGCGCGGGCCAAGGTCAGTAGCTGCTCGATCAGGTCGTCCATGCGCCGTGACTCGCGCTCCACCCGCTCCAGCATGTCATGTCGGTCGGGTTGCTGACGCATCAGGCCGATGGCGGCATGCATGCGGGTCAGCGGTGAACGCAGTTCGTGGGAAATATCGTGCAGCAGGTTCTGCTGCGCCTGCACCAGGGCCTTTAGCTGGCCGGCCATGCGGTCGCAGTCCTCGGCCAGTTCGACAATCTCGTCGCGCCGCTTGCCCAGCCTGGGCTTCACGCGCACATCGAACCTACCCTGGGCCACCTGGGCCATGGCTTCGCGCAGCCAGGCCAACGGGCGAGTCAGGTAAAGGCTGCACAGGAAGGCAAACAGCGCACTCATCAGCGTGCCGGTGAACAGCGGGCCCATGCCCCGCGGGCGCGGCGGTTCGCCAAGCACCGTGGCCACCGACGCACGCAGCACCAGCGGGCGACCCTCGCGGTCGCTCAACGCCTGCTCGAAACGCGACACCGGCACCGCCCTGCCCGCCAGCAGCTGGCCTTTACTGTCATAAAGGCCCACTTGCACATCCGGCGGCTGCGGTGACACCTCCAGCAGTTGCCGGCCTGCCTGCTCACCGTAACGCTGCAGTAGCTGTAGTTCGGTGGCCAGCAGCGAACGCAGCGCCGGGGTATCGCCGCGCCAGTCATTGAGCATGAAGGCACCCGCACCCACCAGGAAAGTCAGGCAGTTGGCCAGCCAGAACGCCAGGAACAGCTTCCAGAACAGGCGCCGGCGCATCATTCGACTATCAGCATGTAGCCCATGCCACGCACGCTCTGGATCCAGCTGCTGCCGTCGGCACGCGGGCCGAGCTTTTGCCGGATGCTGCTGACGTGCACGTCGATACGCCGGTCATAACGGGTCAACGGCCGGCCCAAGGCATTGAGTGACAGGTCCTGCTTGCTGACCAGCTGGCCAGCCTGGCGGGCCAACGCTTCGAGCAGGCTGAACTCCGAGCCGGTCAACTCCAGCGTGGCTTCGCCCCAGTGCGCTTCACGGCGGCCCGGCCACATTTTCAATGCGCCCGTGCGCACGTGTTCGGGCGCACTGCCCTCACCCGTGGGGTGCGGCTGCACCCGGCGCAGGATCGCCCGCAGGCGTGCGACCAGTTCACCCGGGGAGCTGGGCTTGGGTACATAGTCATCGGCCCCCAGCTCAAGGCCGGCAATACGGTCGATATTGTCGCCACGGGCAGTCAGCAGCAGCACCGGCACCTGGCTGCGCGCACGCACGCGCCGCAGCACTTCGATGCCAGAGATACCCGGCAGCATCACGTCCAGCACCACCACCTGGAAGTGACCGGACAACGCCTGGGTCTCGCCTTCTTCACCGGTAGCCACCGCCATGGCCTGGAAGCCTTCGCGCGCCAGGTACAAAGAAAGCATTTCAGTCAGTTCGCGGTCGTCGTCGACCAGCAGCACAGGGATCATCGGGGCCAGATATCGCAATTGCAGGGGCTGTAATGATCGCCCCGGCGGCCGGGGCTGTCACCGCCGGCCGGTCGGACTTTACACATCTTTACCCTCGGCTAACCGCGCCGTACACAGCCCGCCCGTATCCTCATCGCCCGCTGCCAGCGGGTTGCCCGCGCTTGCTCCCCTACGAATCCGCTTGTCTGGAACCCCCGATGAACTACCCGCGCCTGTTGCTCTCCATCCTGTTGCTGAAAGCCACGTTGGCCCAGGCCTCCCCTTTCAGGATCGCCGACATCCGCGTCAACGGCCTGCAGCGGGTTTCCGCCGGCAGTGTCTTCGGTGCCTTGCCGCTGAACGTCGGTGACCAGGCCGATGACCGCCGCCTGGTGGACTCGACCCGTTCCCTGTTCAAGACCGGGTTCTTCCAGGACATCCAGCTGAACCGCGATGGCAATGTGCTGATCATCAACGTGGTCGAGCGCCCGTCGGTGTCGAGCATCGAGATCGAAGGCAACAAGGCGATCAGCACCGAAGACCTGATGAAGGGCCTCAAGCAATCGGGCCTGGCCGAAGGCGAAATCTTCCAGCGTGCCACCCTTGAAGGCGTGCGTAACGAGCTGCAGCGCCAGTACGTGGCCCAGGGCCGCTACTCGGCCGAGGTTGACGCCGAAGTGGTACCGCAGCCGCGCAACCGTGTGGCGCTGAAGATCAAGATCAACGAAGGCACCGTCGCTGCCATCCAGCACATCAACATCGTTGGCAACAACGTGTTCGACGATGAAACCCTGGGGCAGCTGTTCGAGCTGAAGACCACCAACTGGCTGTCGTTCTTCAAGAACGACGACAAGTATGCCCGCGAAAAACTGTCCGGTGACCTGGAGCGCCTGCGCTCCTACTACCTGGACCGCGGCTACATCAACATGGACATTGCGTCCACCCAGGTGTCCATCACGCCAGACAAGAAACACGTCTACATCACTGTCAACATCAACGAAGGCGAGAAGTACACCGTTCGCGACGTGAAGTTGTCCGGTGACCTGAAAGTGCCGGAAGACCAGGTCAAGTCGCTGCTGCTGGTGCAGCCGGGCCAGGTGTTCTCGCGCAAGGTGATGACCACCAGCTCCGAGCTGATCACCCGTCGCCTGGGTAACGAAGGCTACACCTTCGCCAACGTCAACGGTGTGCCGCAGCCCAACGATGAAGACCACACGGTCGACATCATGTTCGTGGTCGACCCGGGCAAGCGTGCCTACGTCAACCGCATCAACTACCGCGGCAACACCAAGACCGAAGACGAAGTGCTGCGTCGCGAAATGCGCCAGATGGAAGGCGGTTGGGCTTCAACCTACCTGATCGACCAGTCCAAGACCCGTCTGGAGCGCCTGGGCTTCTTCAAGGAAGTCAACGTCGAGACCCCGCAGGTAGCCGGCACTGACGACCAGGTCGACGTCAACTACAGCGTCGAAGAGCAAGCCTCCGGCTCGATCACCGCCAGCGTCGGTTTCGCCCAGAGCGCCGGCCTGATCCTCGGTGGTTCGATCAGCCAGAGCAACTTCCTCGGTACCGGTAACAAGGTGTCCATCGGCCTGACCCGCAGTGAATACCAGACCAAGTACAACTTCGGTTTCGTGGACCCCTACTTCACCGCCGACGGTGTCAGCCTGGGCTACAACCTGTTCTACAACAGTACCGACTACAGCGACTACTACGACGATGGCGTTTCGTACTATGCGATCAACAGCTACGGCGCCGGTGTCAGCTTTGGCTACCCGATCAACGAAACCTCGCGCCTGACCTACGGCCTGACCCTGCAGCATGACGATATCTCGCCGGGTACCTATAGCGCCGACGAGATCTACGACTTCATCTCCCGTGAGGGTAAGAGTTTCAACAACCTCAAGGCGTCGATCGGTTGGTCGGAATCCACCCTCAACAAAGGCGTGTTGGCCACCCGTGGCCACTCGCAAAGCCTCACGCTGATGGCCACAACCCCTGGCAGCGACCTGTCGTTCTACAAACTGGACTACAACGGCCAGGCCTTCCTGCCGGTGACCAACAACACCTCGCTGCGCCTGCACACCGAGCTGGGCTATGGCAATGGCTACGGGTCCACCGACGGCTTGCCGTTCTATGAAAGCTACACCGCAGGGGGCCAGGGTTCGGTGCGCGGGTTCAAGGACGGCACCCTCGGCCCGCGCAACACCCCGGCCACTGGTACCTACGCCAGCGCCGGTCAGGCTTACTATTCTGACCGCGACACCGACGTGCTGGGGGGCAACATCCTGATTACCGGCGGCGCCGAATACATCTTCCCGTTGCCGTTCGTGAAGGACCAGAGCCAGCTGCGCAGCTCTGTGTTCGTCGACGCCGGCAACGTTTATGCCGACACCTGCTACCTCTCGACCACCCAGGGCTGCGGCAGCGTCGACCTGGCGCAGATGGCCGTGTCGCTGGGGGTTGGTGTGACCTGGTACAGCCCGATGGGGCCACTGAGCTTCAGCCTGGCGGCGCCATTGAAAAAGCCGGATAACGCCGAGACCCAAATCTTCCAGTTCTCGCTGGGGCAAACCTTCTGATACACCAGCCATGCACGGCACCTGTAGGAGCGGCCTTGTGTCGCGATGGGCTGCGCAGCAGCCCCATAAGTTGTTGCCGTGACGCTGAAATCCAAGGGCTGCTGCGCAGCCCATCGCGACACAAGGCCGCTCCTACAGGGACCGCGTCGGGCCTGTTTGAGTATTACCCGCTTTTACCCCCGCTTAACCCAAGTTGACAGTCACCTTGCCTAAGCTGGCCAACACCCGAACCCGCCCAGCAGGACACCCTCATGCCTCCGTTCACAGCCTGTTTCCCCACATCACTGCGCCACGATGAAGTACCGATCGCACTGCTCGACCTGGTCCAGCAGCGCCTGGCCAGCCTGCTCGGTCCACGCTTTACCGTGGTGCTGGGCGGCAGTGGCGATGGCGCCGGGGTCAGTCATTACCACCTGGCGATACACCACAACCAGAGCGGTGTTTCGCTTGAGGACTACGGCGACGTCGGCGCCGGCTTCATCGAACGCCTGCTGCGCATGAGCGCCCAGGTCAGGGATATGCTCGACTCAGCCACGTTCGACCGTATGGCCAGCGACGACCCAGGCCGACCGCTGGTATGGCTCAGCGAGCTGGCCAGCTACGGGGAAAGCATTACAATGCGCGCCCCAATCTGAAATATGTTTTTCCCATGAAATCACTGCTTTACGCTGTAACCTTAGTGTTTTCCTTCACCCTCCCTGCGTTGGCCAACCCACCGGCAACGTTCACCGAGGCCAAGGTGGTGGCCAAGCAGAAGGTGTACCTGGACCAGGCCAGCAGCGCCATGGGCGACCTGTACTGCGGTTGCAAGTGGACCTGGGTGGGCAAGTCTGGCGGGCGTATCGATGCTGCTTCGTGTGGCTACCAGACGCGCAAGCAACAGAACCGCGCCGAGCGTACCGAATGGGAACACATCGTGCCCGCCTACACCTTTGGCAACCAGCGCCAGTGCTGGAAGAACGGCGGCCGCGAGCATTGCGTGGACAACGACCCGGTGTTCCGCGCCATGGAAGCCGACTTGTTCAACCTCTACCCGGCCGTGGGCGAGGTCAACGGCGACCGCAGCAACTTCAACTACGGCATGGTCGCTGGCAATGCCGGCGAGTATGGCCAGTGCACCACCAAGGTCGATTTCGTCCAGCGCGCCGCCGAACCGCGCGATGAAGTCAAAGGCCTGGTGGCCCGTACCACGTTCTACATGTTCGACCGTTACCAACTGAGCATGTCGCGCCAGCAGCAACAGCTGCTGATGGCCTGGGACAAACAGCACCCGGTGTCGGCCTGGGAGAAAGAGCGCGACCGGCGCATTGCCGCGATCATGGGGCATGCCAACCCGTTCGTGAGCGGGGAACGCAAGTGGACGGCTGGCTACAAGCCGGTTGGCAGTGGCGTGGTGCAAGCGGTGCCGGTGAAAGCCGCCAAGGCAGAGGCCAAGCCGAGCCTGGCCAGCGTCCAGTCAGTCGGGGCCGTGCTTGGCAACCGCAACAGCCACGTCTACCACCTGTCTGCTGGTTGCCCGGGCTATAACCAGGTTGCAGCCAAGAACCAGGTTACCTTCGCTAACGAGGGTGAGGCGCAGGCAGCGGGCTATCGCAAGGCAGGTAACTGCCGATAGACCTGTATCGTACTGGGGCTGCTGTGCAGCCCATCGCCGGCAAGCCAGCTCCCACAGGGACTGCCCAAGGCTCAGGCCTGTGGAACCCTGTGGGAGCTGGCTTGCCGGCGATGGGCCGCATAGCGGCCCCTTGTTCTCACGTCCTGCACGCCTCATTCACCAAATTCGCCGGCCGCTCACCGGCCAGCGCGCTGAGCAGGTTGTCTACCGCGCAACGCGCCATGGCCTGGCGGGTTTCCTCGGTCGCCGAGCCGATATGCGGGGTCGCTACCACGTTGTCGAGCTGCAATAGCGGCGAGTCCGCCGGCAGCGGCTCCTGCACGAACACATCCAGCCCCGCGCCACGTATGCGCCTGGCCCGCAGCGCTTCGATCAGCGCTTGCTCATCCACCACGCGCCCGCGTGAGATGTTCACCAGTATCCCCTCAGGCTTCATCAACGCCAGTTCCCGTGCGCCGATCAGGCCTTCGGTGCTGGCGCTCAGCGGCACGGTCAGGCACACGAAATCTGCCTGCTGCAACAACTCATCAAGGCTGCACTGACGTGCTGCATGGCGTGCCTCCACCTGCGATTTTGGGCGTTGGCTGTGGTACAGCACGCGCATGCCAAAGCCGGCTGCCGCGCGCCGGGCCAAGGCCTCGCCGATGCGGCCCATGCCGACGATGCCCAGTGTCTTGCCGTGCACATCACTGCCAAAGTGCGCCGGCCCCAGGTTAGCCTGCCAATGGCCGTCACGCACCCAGTTCGCCAGCTCCACCACCCGCCTGGCGGTAGCCAGAATCAAGGCAAAGCCGGTGTCGGCAGTGGTTTCGGTGAGCACGTCGGGTGTGTTGGTCAGCATCACGCCACGCCGGCTGAGTTCGGCAACATCGTAGTTGTCCACGCCCACCGAAACGCTGGACACCACTTCCAGCTGTGGCGCCAGATCCAGCAGGCTGGCATCCAGGCGCAGGCTGGCCCCCAGCAACCCGTGAGCACCCGGCAACGCATCGCGCAGGCGGGCCAGGCCATCGGGCTCGGAGGTATCCACCCAGGTCACCTCAACGCGATCTTGCAGGCGTGCCATCAAGTCGTCGGACAGGCGTTTGTACAGGACGATTCGCTTCTTCATTGCAGGTTTCCTAAGGGTTCATGGCCAGCCGCGAGCTGTTGCGCTTCGCCCGGCCAGATGTCTGGGAAGTATTGAGTGCAGCGGTCAGCGCCACTGCGGTCAGCAGCGCGCCGCACATGAACAGATAAGAGGCGCCGGGCCCGCCGGTAGCGCCGTTGAGGTAGCCCACCAGCCACGAGCCGCCGAACGAGCCCAGCGCGCCCATGCTGTTGATCAGCGCCATGGCCCCGCCTGCAACGTTGGCCGGCAGGATCTCGGGCACGATCGCGAAGAACGGGCCATAGGGTGCGTACATGCACGCGCCGGCGACCACCAGCAACGCGTACGACAGCCAGAAATGCTCGCTGCCCAGGGCGTACGAGCCATAGAACGCCACGGCGGCAATCAGCAGCGGCGGCCAGACGAAGCGCTTGCGCTTTTGCAGGCGATCGGACGCCCAGGACACGCCCACCATCGCCAGCACCGCCGCCAGGTAAGGCACCGAGGCCAGCCAGCCGGCCTGCACGATATCGACGTTGGCCGCCTGCTTGAGAATCGACGGCAGCCACAGCACAAAGCCATACACGCCAATGCTCCAGCAGAAGTACTGCAGCGCCAGGATGATCACCTGCGGCGAACGAAACGCCTCGCGGTAGTTCTTTACAGGCTTGATGCCCTGCTGCTCGTCAGCAAGTGCCTGCGCCAGGGCGGCCTTTTCCTGCGCGCTCAGCCACTTCACCTGCGCAGGGCGGTCATCCACCAGGCGCCACCAGAAGAATGCCCAGATCACGGCAGGCAGGCCTTCGATAATGAACATCCAGCGCCAGTCGTAATGCTTGATCAGGTAACCCGACACCACCGACATCCACAGGATGGTCACCGGGTTGCCGAGCATCAGGAAGGTATTGGCACGCGAGCGCTCGGCACGGGTGAACCAGTGGCACAGGTACACCAGCATGGCCGGCATGACGGCGGCCTCTACCACCCCGAGCAGAAAGCGGATACCGATCAGCATGTAGACGTTGCTGACCATGCCGGTGAGCGTGGCAAGGCCGCCCCACAGGATCAGGCAGACGAAGATCAGCTTCTTCACGCTGCGCTTTTCGGCGTAGATGGCGCCGGGCACCTGGAAGAAGAAGTAACCGAGAAAGAACAGCGCACCCAACAGCGAAGACAGCACCGGGGTGATGTGCAGGTCTTCGGCCATGCCGGAGGCGGCGGCGAAGCCGTAATTGGCGCGGTCCAGGTACGCCAGGCTGTACGTGACGAACACAATCGGGATGATGTACCACCAGCGGCGAGGTGCCAGGCTTTGGCTTTGCATGGTTTGTTTCTCCTGAGCTTGTTGTTTTTGTCGCAACAGGTATTTCGGGGCGGCTCACGCGCTTCTGCGCAGGTCGTGGGCCTCCAGTTCATGGCGCAGCGGCAGCCCTTCCACGTCGCCGCGCGACTGCACGGCACGGCTGCCGCACCAGTTGCCACGCGCCACCGCCTCTTCCACCGCACTGCCCCCCAGCAACGCGCTGAGCACACCGACGGCAAAGGCATCACCCGCACCGACGGTGTCCACCACACGGCTGACCGGCACCGGTGCCACCTGCCCTTCGCCCTTGGCGCTGCGGAAATAGGCGCCGGCGTCGCCCAGCTTGATCACCACCAGCTCCACCCCTTGGTCGAGGTAGAACCCAGCGATGTCCGCCGGGGTGTGCTGGCCGGTCAGCAACCGCCCCTCCTCCAGGCCCGGTAAAACCCAATCGGCCTTGGCCGCCAGGGCATTGATTTCGCGCACCATACTGCCTTGATCCGGCCACAGCGAGGGGCGCAGGTTGGGGTCGAACGAGATGCTGCGCCCGGCTGCACGCATGGCGTCCATCAGTGCGTGAGACAGCGCACGGCAGCTGTCGGACAGCGCCGGCGGGATGCCGGTGGCGTGCAGGTGGCGAGCCTGCAGGCAGGCTGGGCCAAGCAGCGCGGGCGACAGCCTGCTGGCTGCCGAACCGCGCCGGTAGTACTCCACTGCCGGGTCGCTACCATCATCGCAACGGGCCTTGAGCTGAAAACCAGTCGGGTAGCTGGCATCCACCTCGACACCGGAACAGTCCAGGCCTTCGTGGCGCAAGCTGTCGAGCACAAAACGGCCCAGCGAATCGTCACCAACACGGCTCAGCCAGCGCACCTTGAAACCCAGGCGAGCCAAGCCGATGGCCACGTTGCTGTCCGCGCCAGCGATGCGTTTGCCGAACTGGCCGACACTGGCCAGGTCGCCGGTCTGCTCGGCAACGAACATGGCCATGGTTTCGCCAAAGCACAGCACGTCATGCTCATGCATGGGCCACCTCCTCCCCCGCGCCCAGTGCAGCCAGGCTACGCACCTGGGCTCGGGTCAGCGCCAGCAGGTCTTCGCCAACCAACGGGTACTCGACGGCGCGCACCACGCCGGGCGCGAACTCGGCCATCAGCGCGGCCCATGCCTGCAGGTCCGTCGCTTCGGGCGGTATGGCAACCAGGCGGCCATCGGCCCGGCGCTGCACAGCCTTGCAATGCACATAGCGCACCCAACGGCCGAGTTGCCGTGCAGCTTGCCGCGCAGGCTCGCCCTGCCACTGCCAGTTGCCGATGTCGAAGGTCATGCCCAGGCGCAGCCCAAGCGTGTCGGCCCGCTTGAAGAACTGCAGCAGCGGTTCGATCCTGCCACCCTGTGCGGTCTGATCGTTCTCCACCAGCAACAGCGGCCCCTGGGCAGGCAGCAGCGCCGCCAGAGCCATCACATCGCAGTGCTCATCGAAATGCCCCAGCGATACCTTCAGCGCCACCGCGCCAAGCGCCCGAGCGGTTTCCAGCTTCTGCACCAGTAACGGGTCGGGCACGCCTTGCGCGGTCCACAATTCAAGGGGGGTCGAGTACAGGCATTCCAGACGCAGTGCGGCTATGACCGCACCGAGTGCAGCCGCGTCCGGTGCACTGGCAAACAATTCTTCGCGCAATTCCACTCGGCTGACGCCAGCAGCTGCCAGCATGTCCAGGAACTGCTCCTGGCCACGTTGCCGCACAAATTCGGCGCCGTAGCTTGAGAGGCTGATGGAAACGGGGTTCGGGTGCATTGTTTTTATCCTTATGAAACCGGTTTCATTTTTAATCGGCAGTAGCAGGCGCAGGCCTGCCGTTGCTTACTGGGGTTGGGTTGAACCACGGATGATCAGGTTGGCCTTGAAGTCGATGCGTCGGGCTGCCCCGCTGTCGCCGCGCAGGCGACCGAGCAGGCTTTCGAATGCCGCCACACCGATACGCTCGGTGGGCTGGGCCAGTGCCGTGATGCCTTTGCCGACCAAGGGGTACCAGTCGAGGTCGTCGAGGGCGATCAGCCCGACGTCGGCAAACAGGTTGCACCCGGCCTCGTGCAGTGCTCGGGTCACCGCCAAGGTGGCAATACCGTTGAAGGTGAAGATGGCTTGCGGGCCATGGCCGCGGCTGGCAAGAAACGAAGCCAGTTGGCCCTGCAGCCCGGCGCTGATTTCCAGTACCTGCTGACGCATGCCGGGCCGACGGCTGACCGACGCGCCGAATGCCTGCACCCGCTCCAGCCGTGAGCTGGTGCCATCGAGGGGTTCGCTGACCGCCAGAATATCGCGGTAACCCTGGGCTTGCAGGTGGTCGAGGGCCTGCTCGACGGCGTCGGCATTGTCCAGGCCGACCAGGTCGACATTCAGCTCGGGCAATTGGCGGTCGACCAGCACCATGGGGATGTCACGCTGCAGGTTGAGCAGTTCGCCGGGGTGATGGCCGAGCGTGTTCACGATCAAACCTTCGACGTTGTAGCTCTGCAGCGCCACCAGGTGGTGGCGCTCCTGCTCGTCGTCGCGGTTGGTGTTGCACACCACCAGGCTGTAACCGTGCTGACGGCAGGCGGTTTCCACGCCATGCATCACGGCCACTGAATAGGGGTTGAGGATATCGGCCACCAGCATGCCGATCAGTCGCGTCTGGCCGCGCTTGAGGCCGCGGGCCATCTGGTTGGGGCGGTAGCCGAGACGTTCGATGACCTCTTCCAGGCGCTTGGCCGTGGCTTCGGCCAGCAATTGGCGATCGCCACCGATGTACCGGGAGACGGTGGCCTTGGAAACACCAGCGACACGCGCTACTTCGCTGATGGTGACCCGTTCGCGGGCATGGGCAGGCACGTCGGTCATGGGCAGTCCTTATGATTATTGTGATAACGATGAAACCGGTTTCAATACAGCAAAACTACGGCAGTTCGTCAACCTTCCGTTGGTCGGCAATGATGAAACAAAGATGATATTAAAGATTAGATAAGCAAATTAAATTATTGATTCAAATACAATTTCAACCAAAAAAAATGTGGAAGCGGGTTCACCCGCGAATGCGTCGGTAGCTTCGACATCGCATTCGCGGGTAAACCCGCTCCCACAGTGGATCAGGGTGCAGCTACAGAGGTCAGCGAAGCGACTTCACATCACCGGCCGTAACGGCGCTGCCCTGGTTACCCCAACTGCTGCGAATGAAGTTCACCACCTCGGCTACCTCCTGATCGCTCAGGCGCCAACCGAACGCCGGCATGGTGAAGTTCGACGGCGCGGTGTGCGTCGCCGGCACCGTACCCCCCGCCAGCACCACGTGGATCAGCGACGTGGCATCTGCAGTCTGTACCACCGGGTTGCCAGCCAAGGCCGGGAACACGCGGGTGTAGCCCTGGCCATCGGTGCGGTGGCAGGCTGCGCAATTGTCGATGTACACCGCCGCCCCGGGCTTACTGTCGTCGCCCTTCCACAGCGCATCCGCCACCTGCTTGTCGTAGACGTGCGGCTGGTCATTCGGGTCGCTCGGTGGCAGGGTCTTCAGGTAACGGGCGATTGCGGTAAGGTCGGCGTCACTCATGTGCTGCATGCTGTGTTCGACCACATCGCTCATGCCGCCGAACACCGCGCTGCGATCGCTGCGCCCGGTCTTCAGAAACTGCACCAGCTGCGCTTCGCTCCAGCTGCCCAGGCCGTCCTTGTGATCGCCACGCAGGTTTTTCGCAATCCAGCCTTCCAGCGGTGCGCTGCCGGCCAGGAACTGCTCGCCATCTGCAGGGCTCAGCGCCTTTTCCTGCATGGTCAGCGCACGCGGTGTATGGCAGGCGCCACAATGCCCAAGGCCTTCGACCAGGTAAGCACCACGCTTCACCACCGGGTCGGCTGCCGCCGATGCCTGCCAGGGCTTGGGCTCTGGTGCGAACAGGCCGCGCCAGATTGCCAGCGGCCAACGCATGCTCAGCGGCCAGGGAATGTCAGTGGCCTTGTTCGCCTGCTCCACCGGCACCACGCCTTTCATGAAGTAGGCGTACAGCGCCTGCATGTCCTGCTCGCTGACCCGTGCATAGGACGGGTATGGCATGGCCGGGTA
This sequence comes from Pseudomonas putida S13.1.2, assembly GCF_000498395.2. Classification (NCBI taxonomy): domain Bacteria; kingdom Pseudomonadati; phylum Pseudomonadota; class Gammaproteobacteria; order Pseudomonadales; family Pseudomonadaceae; genus Pseudomonas; species Pseudomonas putida. The sequence goes on along the minus strand of NZ_CP010979.1, from coordinate 1,531,810 downwards.
CAAGGTGCTGCCATCCTTGCCGATACCCTTGCGCACAGCCTGGTCGAAGTCTTCGAAGCTGTACTGGCCAATGCCGCTGGCCGCCGGGGTGATGTTGGTGGAGTACACCGTGCCGATAGGGGTTTCCATTGGCAGGCCGCCGGCAAAGGGCTTGCCGCCCTTGGCGGTATGGCAGGCCACGCAGTCACCGGCGCGGGCCAGATACTCGCCCTGGCGCACCTGTGCATCGTCATCCGCCACGGCCTGTAAGGCCGTAGTGGCACCCAGCAGCAGGGTTGCGATCAACATTGTCTTCATGCTCATCGCTCCTCAGGCCTGGACCAGCGGGCCGGGGTTTTTCAGATACTGCTCGCGAATGGCACGTGCAGACCAATAGGTCAGCGCGGCCACCAGCCCGGTCGGGTTGTAACCCAGGCCCTGCGGGAACGCCGAAGCCCCCGGCACGAACACGTTATGCACGTCCCAGCTTTGCAGGTAGCGGTTCAGCGCACTGGTCTTGGGGTCGGTACCCATGATCGCACCGCCGTTCAGGTGAGTGGTCTGGTAACTGGCGGTGTTGAAGTGATCCTTGACCTGCTTGCCCAGCACCGCAATGGCCTTGGGGTTCATCGCCTGAGCGACCTTGCTCAGCTTGTCGACCATGAACTGGTTCATCTTGATGTCGTTTTCCTGCCAGTCGAAGGTCATGCGCAACAGCGGCTGGCCGTAGGCGTCGCGGTAGGTGGGGTCCAGGTCCAGGTAATTGGCACGGTAGGACTGGTGCGCACCGTGGGCGTCCATCGACACCTGGTGGGTGTAGTAGTCGGCTGTGGCTTTCTTCCAGGCACTGCCCCAGGCCGGCGTGCCGGGCGGGTTGGAGGTGCCGGCAATCGGCCGGCTGCCGGCCTGGTTCACCCACATCGGCGAGCCACCGACAAAGCCGTGGGGGCCATGGTCGAAGTTGTCGGCATTGAAATCGTCGATGGCAATGCCGTTGCCACCCGCGCCAATGAAGTTGTTGGTGTAGGTGTTTTTGTCGAAGAACGCCTTGACCGTGCCCATGTTCTGGTAGGCGAAGTTACGCCCGACCACACCTTCGTTCTTCACAGGGTCGTAAGGCTTGCCGATCCCGGAAAGCAGCATCAGGCGCACGTTGTTGAACTGGAACGCCGACAGGATCACCAGCTCCGCCGGCTGCTCCACCTCGCGCCCCTGGGCATCGATGTAGGTCACCCCGGTGGCCTTGCGCTTGCTGTCGTCCAGGTTCACCCGCAGCACGTGGGCATTGGGCCGCAACTCGAAGTTGGGCACCTGGCGCAGCGCCGGCAGGATGTTCACGTTGGGCGAGGCCTTGGAGTACATGTAGCACACGTAACCGCTACAGAAACCACAGAAGTTGCACGGCCCCATCTGTGCCCCGTAGGGGTTGGTGTAAGGCCCGGAGGTGTTTGCCGATGGCAGGTTGTAGGGCTTGTAGCCCAGGCTGGTGGCAGCTTTTTCGAACAGCCTGGCCGACACCACGTTCTTCTGCGCGGGCAATGGGAACGGGTTGGAACGGTCCGGCGCATAGGGGTTGCCGCCCTTCCCTTCACCGACCACCTGGCCGTTGACAGTCCACGCCTGGCCAGAGGTGCCAAAGACCTTTTCGGCAAAGTCGAAATACGGTTCCAGTTCTTCGTAACTGACGCCAAAGTCCTGGATGGTCATGCCTTCGGGGATGAACTTGCGCCCGTAGCGCTCTTCGTAGTGGCTACGCAGGCGCAGCTCGACCGGGTCGACCCGGAAGTGCACGCCCGACCAGTGCAGGCCCGCGCCGCCCACGCCCTTGCCCGGCAGGAAGGCTCCGAGCTGGCGATTGGGCAGTGCCACGTCATTCACGCTGTGGCGGACAGTGACGGTTTCTTTCGACACATCCACGAACAGCTTCTTGCGCACGCTGTAGGTCAGCTCATCAATCACTTGCGGGTAGCTGCCTTCCGGGTAGGTATCCTGCATCGGCCCCCGCTCCAGAGCCACCACATGCAGCCCGGCCTCGGTCAGTTCCTTGGCCATGATCGCGCCAGCCCAACCGAAGCCGACGATGACCGCATCCACTTTGTTCAACACAGTCGCCATGCCTCAGGCCCTCTCGCCGCGGATCGATACAGCCGGGAACGGGTAAGGCTCGTTGCGCTCGACCCAGTCCATGAAGTCGGCGCGGGCACCGGGGAAGCCAATCTGGGTCCAGCCGACCATGCCTTTGTTGCCGCCATGAATAGGGTCGCAGAAGAACCCTTCACGGGTGTTCTGCACCAACAGGCTGAAGAACACCTTCGCCGGGACGGTGTCGAACACCAGCTCTCCTGCCTCGACCTTGCTGAGAATACGGTCTCGGGTAGCGCTATCTTGCGCGGCAAAAACTTGCCCGCCGTTGGCTTTGCACCAGCCGTCCACGGCAGCGATGCCCAGGCGATAGATTTGTTGCGGGCTGAGCTGCAACTGGTAGCCCAGCTCGGGCGCGGCGTCGGCGTTGAATGGGCCTTGCATGTACCACTGCGCGCCAGTCGCGTAGGGGGTGTTCATCTGGCGGTCGATGAACTCGGCGGCGCCGGCTTCGAGTGCGCCGGGGCCAAGCTCATCGGCCGGGATGATGCGCGACACTGCAGCTTGTACAAAAGCCCACTCTTCGGCGCTGAAGAACGTCGGTTGATAGTTGCCTGCAGGCGGTGTGGCCGGCACTTTCGGTTGCTGATGCGGTTGCGGGGCAGCAAGCAGCTGGCTGGCGCCCACGCCAAGCCCTGTGCTGGCCACGGTAACGACTGGGATCAGGGTCAAGGTCTTGCGCAGAAAATCCCTGCGCGGGTTGTCTGGAGCATGCTCAGGCATTGCGAATCCTCATCGGCTGTGCGGCGGCCTTGATAAGCGCCATCTGATTTTCTGTGGGAGGTGATCTTGATAGGCCATCAAGAAGACAGCCGAATAATCTAGCGCGTTCAGAAATGTTTTGAAACCGGTTTCATACCTGGACATATGACCCGCTGAGCCGCCGCGACACTGCCAGCGGGTCAAGGCCTTTTCACATCTGCTTCACTCTCTGCGGATATCCACCTGCAAACCAGGAGCGTCTACTTGCCAACACCGATCGCTGGCAGCTCAAACCCGGCAAACGGCCTGAGAGAAAACCACGCAATCCGCGCAGATCCAAATCGCAACCACGAGAAACCGGCCGCACCCACAGAGTGATTGTGTCAGAGCTCAGAACTCGAACGTGTACCCCACAATCACCCGGTTCTCATCCGCTGCATCGGCAAAATTCGAGCGCATGCTCGCATTGCGCCAACGCAGCGACACATTCCTGAGCGCCCCCGACTGCACCACGTAAGTGACATCCGTGGTCCGCTCCCACTCCCGCCCTTCTCCGTCGCCAGCCGCCAGCGCCCGGCCCTTGGCGCTGGCGATGCGCTGCGGGTCCACCTGGTCGCCCTTTACGTAGCGCACATTGAACGTCAGCCCCGGGATACCCACAGCAGCAAAGTTGTAGTCATAGCGCAGCATCCACGCCCGTTCGTTGGCCAAGGCAAAGGTGCTGACCTGCTGTTCGCTGAACAGGTAGGTATCGGTGCCACCCACGTAGGCATATGCCGTATCGCCGCGCACTTTCTGGTAGCCACCACTGAACGTGTGGCCCTGCACGCTGTACCCGAAGTTGGTACTGAGGGTCTGGTTGTCGACTTCGCCCAGCAATGCCCGGCCCTGCTCGCGTGCGTTGAACCAGCGCCACTCGGTGAACACATCCCCGGGCCCCAGGCGGGTCTTGAACTTGAACCCGGCAAAATCACGCCGGAACAGATCTTCGAGCGCGCTGGTGTGAAGGCTGAGGGTCAGGTTGTTCAGCGGCTGGTAATCGACACCGCCGTAGTACAGCCGGTCACTGGTTACCGTCGCCGAGTAGGCCCCTTGCTGCGCCATGGCGGTCAGGTCCTCATAGTCGGTGGAGTCACGCAATTTGGTGGCATCCACCTGCAGCAGGGTGAGCGTGAGCCGGTCGAGGTCCTTGCTCACCAGTTGCGCACCGTTGAACCACTGGGGGAACAAGCGGCTGTTGTTGGAGGCCAGCAAGGGCAGTTGTGGGCTCAGGCCACCCACTTTCAACTCGCTTTGTGCGAGCCTGGCCTTGAAGGTAGCCACGGCCTTTGTGTAGTCGTCTGCAGCGCGTTTGTCGCTGTTTCGCGGCAACAGGCCGGTGCCGCTGCGGTCAGGCGAGGAGTCCAGCTTGAGCCCAAGCATGCCGGCTGCGTCCAGGCCAAAGCCGACCACACCGTCGGTGTAGCCAGACTGCAGGCGCAGCATGAAGCCCTGGGCCCATTCACCACGCCGCGATTGCGTGGCGCTGTCACCGTGAAAGTCGCGGTCGAAATAGAAATTGCGCAGTTCCAGGCTGCCGCTGGCGTCATCGATGACGCCGGCCTGCGCGTTTTGACAGGCGCAGCAAAGCGCCCCGAGCATCAGCGATGCTCGCCGGGAAAGAGTGATCATGGGTGTGCCTTGTTCTTGTTGTTAGAAGACTCAGCGCCAATCAGGTACGGGGGTTGCGCACGAAGCGCATCACCACCAGGCAGGCGATCAGGATAAGCGGGGCGATGGACAGCATGCCCATGGAGTTGCTGCCGGTGAGGTCATTGATCTTGCCCACCATCACCGGTGCGACGATGCCGCTGAGCTGCCCGACCGAGTTGATCGCCGCAGTACCGGTGGCAATTGCCAGGCCCGAGAAGGTCGACTGTGGAATGGTCCAGAAGATCGGGATGGCGATGAACGTACCTGCGGTGGCCAGCACCAGCGCGGCCATCATCGCCAGCGACGAGTCGGAATACAGGCATGCCAGCAGGTAGCCGACAGCTGCCGCCAGCAGGCAGTACACCAGATAGCGCTTGCGCTCGCCGGTACGGTCGGAGAGCCGGGTCAGCAACACCATGCCAATGCAGGCCACCGCGTAAGGCAAAGCCGACAGCACACCGACCCAGAGCATGTCCTGCACACCTGATGACTTGATCAGGTGCGGCATCCAGAAGTTGAGGCCATAGGACGCAGTCTTGATCACGTAGTAGATGAACGCCATGATCGCCACTTCGCGGGTCAGCAATACCCGCCAGATCGAGCCGAGGACTGGCTTTGCAGCGCGTTTGTCCTGGGCCAGGTTTTCCACCAGCAGGTCCTTCTCTTCACGGCTCAACCATTTCGCCGCTTCGATGTCGCGGTCCAGCTTCCACAGCACCAGCAGGCCCAGCAGCACACACGGCAGGCCGGACATCAGGAACAACCAGTGCCAACCGGCCAGGCCCAGCACGCCATCCATGGTCCCCAGCAAGACACCTGCTGCCGGGCCACCCACCGCGCCGGCCAGCGGCACCGCCAAAAACCACAGGCCATTCATCTTCGCCAGGTGCTTGCGGGGGAACCAGCATGCCAGGTAGAACAGGATCGCCGGGCCGAACCCGGCCTCCATCACCCCGATCAGAAAGCGCAGGAAATACAGGGTGTACTGGGTATAGGCAAACACCAGCGCCGCCGTCGCCAGGCCCCACGACACCATGATCCGGCAGATCCAGGCCGGTGCGCCATAGCGCTTCAGGCCCAGGCTGCTGGGCACTTCGAACAGCACATACCCCACGAAGAACATGCTCGCGGCCAGGCCATAGGCGGCGTCGCTGAGGCCCAGTTCCTGCTGCATCTGCGCCTTGGCGAAACTGATGTTGATGCGGTCGAAGTACGAGAACAGGAAGCAGATGATGGCCAGCGGCATGATGCGCCAGGCCACGCGGCGGTACAGCAGCAATTCATTGATGTGGCTGTCGTTGCGCTCACGCGCCAGTTCGCCGGTCATGGCAACCATGGTGGATCTCCATTCTTGTAATTATTGGAGAGCAGCGACGCCTTCATGGGCGTCGCCAGCGGGTTTTCAGCGGATGCGGATCAGTTTTTCCTTGAAGCTCTGGCCTTTTGCGACGTACTCGGCGGCGTTGCGCTGCATGCTGGCGATGGCTTCGGCCGTCAACTCGCGCACCACCTTGGCAGGCGCACCAAGAATCAGCGAGTTAGCGGGGAACACCTTGCCCTCGGTGACGATGGCACCGGCACCGACCAGGCAGTTGTTGCCGATGACCGCGCCATTGAGCACCACTGCCTGGATGCCGATCAGCGCGCCATCACCGATGGTGCAGCCGTGCAGCATGGCCTGGTGGCCGATGGTGACGCCCTGCCCCACCGTCAACGCAAAGCCGGGGTCGGTATGCAACACTGCGCCTTCCTGCACATTGCTGTGCTGGCCGATACGTATCGGTTCGTTGTCGCCCCGTAGCACGGCCTGCGGCCATACGCTGGCCCCTTGTTCGAGGGTTACGTCGCCGATCACGGTGGCATCCTCGGCAATGAAAGCTTCCGGGTGCAGGTTGGGCGCAAGGGTGTCGTATTGGTAAATCGCCATCTCAAACCCTCCTCAAGCTGCGTCGTCGGTTTTTAGCACGCCGGCCGCGCACAGCTCGGCAATGTGCGCATCGCTGTAACCCAGTTCGCGCATCACCTGGCGGGTGTGCTCGCCAATCCGCGCTATCGCCCGGCGTGGCTGCAGGCGCTGGCCGTCCAGCGACAGCGGCAGCAACGGCATGGGTGTGTGGCTGCCGTCTTCCAGTTGCAGGTCGGCCATACCGCCGCTCTGCTGCAAGTGCGGGTCATTGAACAATTCTTCCGGGCGGCGGATCGGCGCAAACGGGATGCCGTTGGCCTCCAGTTGCAGCGCCAGTTGCCCGGCGTCCAGTGGCGCGAACACCTCGGCCAGGTGCGCCAGCAGCCGTGGCCGTTGCAACACACGGTCGTTGTTGCTGGCCAGTGTCGGGTCATCGAGCAACGCGGTCTGCCCCAGCACCTGGCACAGCGCATGCCACTGCCCTTCGCCGGTGGCGGCGACAAACATCTGCTCGCCACCGGCGAAGGTGAACACGTCGTAGATGGCCCAGGCACTGATGCGATTGGGCATCGGCGCGGCTGCCTCGCCGGTGACCACGTACTGCTGCATATGCTGGGCGGCCAGCAGCACGCAGTTCTCGTACAGGGCACTTTGCACCTCGCGGCCGCTGCCGCTGGTGTGGCGCTCGTTGAGCGCTGCCAGCACGCCAATGGCGCCGAACATGCCGCCCATGATGTCGTTTACCGAGCTGCCCGCGCGCAACGGCCGGCCTACCGGCCCCGTCATGTAGGCCAGGCCGGCCATCATCTGCACCACCTCGTCCAGCGCCAGGCGGTTGTCATAGGGCCCGCTGAGAAAGCCTTTGTGCGAGGCGTAGATCAGCCGTGGGTTGCGCTGGCGCAGCGCGGCGTAATCCAGGCCCAGCGTGCGCATGCGCCCAGGTTTGAAATTTTCGATGAACACGTCGGCCGTATCGATCAATTGCAGCACGGCCTCGCGCCCCTCGGGCGTTTCGACATCCACGGCGATGCATTGCTTGTTGCGGTTGAAGGTGCGAAAAAAACCCGCCCCGCGCCCAGCAGACGGCGCGTGCCGTCGCCGCGCACGGGTTCGATCTTGATCACTTCGGCGCCAAGGTCACCGAGGATCATGCCGCAGGTCGGGCCCATGACCATATGCGAAATTTCGACGACACGGATGCCGTCCAAGGGAAGTCTGGACATCGTGATATTCCTCGTTCAGGCGGGTCAGGCGCGGCCGGCAGCGTCAGCGAAGTTGAGCGGTAGCCCGGCGCGGGCGATGCAGCCATACAGGGGCTCGCCCGGTAGCGCTTCGCTCAGCACCTGGCGCGACTCGATCAGTGCGGGCAAGTTGATACCGGTGTCGTAACCCATGCTCTGCAACATGAACACCAGGTCTTCGGTGACAGTGTTGCCCGACGCGCCAGGGGCGAACGGGCAGCCTCCCAAGCCAGCCAGAGAGGCGTCCAGCTCGCGGATGCCCTGCTGCACCGCGACCAGGCTGTTGGCCAGGGCCAGGCCACGGGTGTCATGGAAGTGCGCGGCCTTGAGGCGGTCACCGGCAATCGCCCGCACAGCCTGGAGCACCGTTGCCACCTGGCCCGGGTTGGCGTAGCCAGTGGTGTCACCCAGCGAGACAAGGTCGCAACCGGCTTCGATCACGTGGCGGGTCAGTGCACACAGGTCGGCCAGCGGTACCTCGCCCTGACGGGTGCAGCCAAAAGCGACCGACATGCCGGCAATGACCTGTACATCCTGCAGGCCCATTTCAGTACGCACTTGGCACATGCGCCCCAGTTCCTCGACCATTTCCATGGGCGTGCGGCGCACGTTGGCCAGGCTGTGCGCCATGCTGACCGATACCGGGGCGACGATGCGATGGGCGCCAGACTCAAGTGCGTCCCTGGCGCCGCGCAGGTTCGGGGCCAACACGGTTACCTGCAGGCCCGGGTATGTGAGGGCGTGGGCCACCACCTCGCGGGCATCGGCCATTTGCGGCAGCAAACGTGCCGGTACGAAGGAAGCGACTTCCATGTGACGCACGCCGGCGGCGTAAGCGGCGTCGATCCAGCGGCGTTTGGCGGCCGTTGGCATGATGGTCTGCAGGCTCTGCAGACCATCGCGCATGCCGACTTCGTTGATTGTTATTGTTGTCATCACGGTCTCTCTGTCTGAAGCGTTGCGCCAGACTAAGAGCTGGATGACGGGCAGAAAAGACGTGTTTCACGGGCTGATCCATCGTCAGCCACGATGGATCAGCCCGCGACCTGCCAAGCCGGTGCACGCAGCAACAGGTGGTCAAGCAGGCGCCGTGCCGACAGCGACAGCGTGTGCCGGTCGCGCATGCAGATGACGAATTCGCCAAGCGCCCAGTCATCCGTCAGCGGGATGACCCGCAGGTCGAACAACGCCGCATAGCGGGCCACGGCCTCTTGCGGGAACACCGCCAGGCCAAGGCCGAATTGCACCAGGCGGTATGCCGCGTCGAACGACGATACATACGAACGAAAACGCAGCTCTTTGCCTGCCTGTTCGGCGCTTCTACGCATGAAAGCATTCAATGTGGCGAAGGCAGAGAGGCCCAGGTGGTCGTAACCCAGGGTTTGCGCGAAGGCAATCTGGCTACGGCCAGCCAAAGGGTGATCAGCCGCAACGACCACGGCCAGGTGATCCTGCCGGTACGGTACGAATTCCAGGTCACCCACCGCCATGGATTTGCGGCAGATGCCAAGGTCTGCATTGCCCTCGGCCACACCACGAACGACATCGGTGCTGAAGCGCTCCTCGATATCGGCCTGAATCAGTGGATTCTCCAGCATGAACGCCGACAGTTCCTCGGGCAGGAACTCCATGATCGACGAGACATTGGCCAGCACCCGCACATGGCCCCGCGCGCCTTCGGCGTATTCGCTCAGCTCGCTGTCCAGGCGTTCCATGGCGCGGGTCATTTCCCGCGCATGACGCAGCAGCGCCAACCCCGCAGGGGTGGGCTCCACGCCGCGCTTGCTGCGTTTGAGCAAGGCGGTGCCAAAACGCGCCTCGATGTCTGAAATACGTTTGCTCACGGCCGAGGGCGCCATGAACGCGCGCTCGCCAGCGCGGGCGATGGTGCCTTCTTCGCAGACGACGATGAACAGGTTCAGGGAAAGCTGGTCGAGGGGTTGCATCGCTTGGCTCGGCAGGGGAATGGGACCGCCGGTGCAATGTAGCAAAAACCGCATTTGCTTCGAAAACTGGGTTTGAATTACCTGCCCCCAATCCCCAACCTTGGGGCAACGCAGCCCACTGCCCGCCGCTCGCAAAATACTGGACTGAAAGGCCCCGCCCCTTGCCCCACAAGGCGTGCAAGGCCATTTGCAGATTCTGGCACAGCTCTTGCCGATCTCTTCCCAGACGCCCCAAGTCCATGGGCCCGTTTGCAGGAGGAATTGACTCATGCACCGACCGATACCCCACCCGCTGGCAGTGGCGATTTTCGCCGGTATGCTCCAGCTCCCGGCGCAGGCTGCCTTGAACGCAGTCGATCCAGGCGCTTACATCCCCGCCAACGGCGGCTTCCCCGCCTGGTACCAGGACAGTCACGGTCGTACCCTCGACCTGTGCCTGACCAAGGCGGTCAGCTCCAGGGTCGCCGGCGCGCCCGGCGCACCGTCGTACATGTGCACGCTGCTGCCCACGCCCGGTGTGTTCGACGATACCCAACCTATTGTCTTCCCCACCAACTTCCCTGACGAAGCGTTCTGGTTCACCGCCGACGCCGCTATCGTCGACGCCACCCGCGGCATCGACCTCAGCTACGGCACGGCGATCGAAGCGGCGTTCGCCGCCGAAGAACCGGTCGAGGGTGACCAGGTCAGCTTCGCCCGGGTGCGTATCCGGGTCGATGTACCCACCGCCGGCACCTACGTGGTCACCCACCCCTACGGCGTAGACGTGTTCGATGTTCCTGCCGCCGGGCGTCGGGCGATCAACATGACCCGCGACATCGGCATCGCCGGCGCAGGCGATTTCACCGGCGCACTCAAGGGCGATGTCGGGCCGTTCCTGCGCAGTGTCAACGGCCCTTATACCGAAGGCAACGAACGCTTCGTCGGCGACCCGAACCTTGAAGAGCGGGTGACCGGCAGCCCGTTCAACACCAACTTTGTGCGCATCGAAGGCCCTGGCGGCATCGACCTGCGCACCGAACTGTTCGCGATCTCGGGCAAGCTTTCCGAAGTGGCCCTGCCAACCCCGCTGATGCCACAGCGCAGCACCTACTCACGGCACACCGAGAATGGCGACTTGCGAGCCCAACAAGACATTTTCGTGATGGCCCCGCCGCCACCGGCCAGCGTCACCCTGACCAGCCAGACGCCCAACCTGAGCCTGACCGAGGCCAACGGCACTGGCGCCTGGTACGCCCAGTCGGCCCTCAACCCGGCGGCCGGTACCATCGTGACCCTGACCGCCGACAACAGCGTGGCGATCCCGACCAGTAGCCTGGCCACCCGCAACATGCCGCTGACCGACCTGGTCACCATCACCCAGGCCCAGTACCGCCTGTCCACCGGCGAGCTGACCTTGGTTGCCAGCACCAGCGACGAAACCACCCCCCCCGTGCTCACCGCACATTCCGGCAACGGCACGTTGATCGGCAACCTGGGCGGTAGCGGCGCCGTGAAGACGTTGAGCATGACCCTCTCGCCCATTCCGCCGGCCAAGGTGCAGGTCACCAGCGCCAATGGCGGTAGCGACACTGAAGACGTGGTGCTGGTGCCATGAACAGACAAAGGCTCAGCCTTCAAGGAGGCCGCATGAACACTTGGTCGCGCCGTGCGCTGTTCGCCGCCGGTTTTTCCCTCACCGTTACCAGCGCCGCCTTTGCCGCGTTGTCTGATGTCGACCCGGGGCCCTACACCTTCGCCACGGGCGGTTACCCGATGTGGTACAAGGACAGCCTCAACCAGTCCCTGGAATTGTGCCAGTCACGTGCCACCAGTACCCGGGTGCCCGGCACACCGGCTGCACCGTCCTACATGTGCACCCTGCTACCTGAGCCGGGTATCTACGACGACGCCCTGCCGCTGGTGTTCCCAGACAACTGGCCGCCAGAAATGTTCTGGTTCCTGGCCGAAGCCACCATCCCTGCCGTGGGTAACAGCGGCTATGAACTGGATGCCTACGTCGCGGGCCTGGAAGCGGCCTTTGCCGCCGAAAACCCGGTAGACGGCGACCAGCAGAGCTTCGCCCGCATCCGCCTTCGCGTATCGGTCCCGCGTGCAGGTGTCTACACCATCACCCACCCCTTCGGGGTCGAGACGGTCAACGTCACCACCCCCGGCCGGCGGGCGATCAACATCACCCGCGACATCGGTATCGGCGCACCCGGTAACTTCACGGGGGCGCTCAATGGCGCACTCGGGCCATGGCTGCGTGGGGTTGGCGGGCCTTACACCGAAGTCAATCCGGACACCGGCGCCACCGAAACCTTCATCGGTGACCCTAACCGCCCGGAAGCCGTGGTCGGCAGCCCGTTCAACACCAACTTCATCCGCATCGACGGCCCGCCCGGTCGCATCGAAACCGCGCTGTTCACGGTCTCGGGCAAGGTGCTGGACCAACGCGCGCAAACCCCTGTCACCCTGGAGCGTGCCACCTACTCGCGCAACGGCAGCGGCACCCGGGTGGAGGTGTTCGCCAAAGCGCCGAAAGAGGCCAGCCTGTGCATGCGCAATGGCCTGGCACTGATCGGCACGCCCCCTTCGCCCTGCCAGTTCAACCTGACGGCAGACAACAACGGCCTGTTCTTCCACCATCAGCTTGGCCAGACAGCACCACCTGCGGTGGTGGTGGTCACGGCCAGCAACAGTGCCGGCGGCACCCAGCCGACCGCGCTGTCGAGCAAGCTGACCGACGTGGTCAAGGTCAGCACCGCGCGCTACGACTGGGCCAACAAGCGCCTGCTGATCGAGGCCAGGTCCAGTGACGAAGTGGCTATCCCCGACATGCTCGCCCAGGGCTACGGCCGCCTGTCGAAATCCGGCACGCTGCAAAGCATTACGGTCAACGACGTGGCACAACCGCCAGCCACCGTCACGGTCAAATCTGCCCATGGTGGTACTGACGTGGAACCGGTCATCGTGGTCGGCAACGCACCCGTCGAGGCGGCCAACCAGCCACCGCTGGCCCAGGCAGATGTCGGCAGCACGAGTGTTGGCGTGCCGATCACCCTCAACTTGCTGCAAAACGACAGCGACCCTGACGGCAATGTGCCGCTGACCCTCAGTGACCTCACCCAACCGGGTACCGGCCTTGGCGGCGTCGTGCTCAACGGTACCACCTCGGTCACCTACACCCCGCCAGCCGGGGCTACGCAACCGCTGGTGGCCACCTTCAGCTACCGGGCGGTGGATTCCAAAGGCCTGAAGTCGGAACCGGCCACGGTCACCATCAACGTTGCGCCTAACCAGGTACCGACAGCCAACCCCGAAACCGTCGCCACCCTGGGTGTGCCATTGACCATCAACGTACTGGCCAACGACACCGACCCCGAAGGCAACGTACCGCTGGTCGTTGCTGCCGTCACCCAACCGGCTGCTGGCCGGGGTACGGTCAGCACCGACGGCGCATCGGTGACCTATACCCCACCGGCCACGGTGACTGCGGCCTTTACCACCACCTTCACCTACCAGGCACGGGACTCACTGGGCGCGCTGTCTACTCCAGGTACGGTCACCGTCAACGTGTCGCCCCGGCCTGCCGCCGAAACCTTTGCAGTCACGGCAGCCACCGTCACGGCGCGCTCCAACAACCGTTACAACTGGGACATCAGCGGTACCTCGTCGGTAACCACGGGCAACGTTGTCACCGTCCGGGTCACCACCACCACCGGGGTCCAGACGCTGGGCACCGCAACCGTACCAATTAACGGCCGCTGGCGTCTGGCAGTCAGCAACAGCACCACGGTAATCCCGACCGCCGCGCCGACGGCGACCATTACCAGCAGCCCGGGTACCACCCGCACCGTCAACGTGGTTGTGCAGTAAAGGCGGGAAAACGCCATGAAACGCCTGTATCCACTGCTGTTCAGCCTGGCCCTGGCGGGCCAGGCCAGCTGGGCCGACGACCTGATGGACAACGCCGACCTTGCGCCCGGCAATGACCTCGGCGACCCGGTGATCATCCGCCTGCTACCGGTCGGCGCCGGTCAGGCTGCGGTGATCGAGCAGCAAGGGTCAGGCAACCGCGCCGCCCTCGACCAGAACGGTCAGGCCCTGCTGGGCCGTATCGTCCAGGCCGGCGGTGCCCAGGAAGCGTACATCTTGCAGGAAGGCAGTGACCTGATGGCCATCATCAGCCAACAGGGAAATGGCAACAGCGCGTCGATTCGCCAGAGCGGCAGCAGCAACAGCGCAGCCATCGAGCAGATCGGCAATGACAACAGCGCCAGCATCGTGCAGTCCGGTTCGGGCCTCAACAGCTCCGTGACCCAGACCGGTAATGGCCAGCATGTTCAGATCACCCAATATCGATAGACCTGGAGGCACCACCATGTACAAGCTCGCTCCTTTAAGTGCCGCTATCGTCCTGGCCCTCGCAGGTCAGGCAATGGCTGCTGACAGCACCTCGTCCCAGACCCAGGACGGCAAGGAAAACATCGCCGAAGTCGCCCAGACCCAAGCATCCTTCGCCTCGGCCACGCAGAACCAGACCGGCAAGGGCCACAACCACCTGGCGGTGCAAACCGAGAGCACCAGCGATATCCAGCAGAGCGCCACCGGCCAGTACAACGCTGGCTACGCCGAGCAACTGTTCGAGAACGGTAGCCAGATCACCCAGGGTGCCGGGGGCAGCTACAACGATGCCTTTGCCAGCCAGTCGGTAGGGCTGAACAACGAATCGCTGCAAACCCAGCAAGGCGTCGGTAACAAATCCACCGTGTGGCAGGACACCCAGGAAGCCAGCAAAGCCACCACCTGGCAATCCGGTCAGCGCAACGAAGCCTTCATCGAGCAAACGTTCGGCGGCAGCAACAACCGCAGCACCGTAAACCAGACCGGCCAGGACAACTACGCCGCCGCCGAGCACCTGAACCACCTCGATGGCGACATTCAGGTCTTCCAGGATGGCCACGACAACTGGGCCTACGGCGACCAGCGTGAGGGCACCGGTGGCACCATTGGCATTGGCCAGTACGGTGGCGGCAACTCGGTGGAAGTGTGGCAGGACACCCAGATCGGTAGCCAAGCCTCCGTGGTCCAGACCGGCCAGACGAACGAGGGCTATATCGACCAGAGCTTCGGCGCCGGCAACAAGGTCAGCCTGACCCAGCAAGGCAATGCCAACGCCAGTTGGTCGGACCAGTTCGAGACCAACAACGCGACCGCCACCATCACCCAGACCGGCAACAACAACCTGCATTTCACCTATCAAAATGGTGAAAACCTCAACCTGACCATCAACACCAAAGGCAATGGCAACAGCATCACCGCCAGCAACTGGAAAGGCGCCAAGATGGGTGGCCAGTTCGGCACCAATCAGAACGCCACCATCAACCAGACCGGCAATGGCAACGGCGTCAACCTGACCCAGAAGGGCGCGGACCAGGTGGCCACGCTGACCCAGGCGGGTAAAGGCAACCAGATGCAGACCAAGCAGGACGACGTCAACAACGAGCTGTATTTCGAACAGAACGGCACTGACAACATCCTGATCGCCGACCAGCGCGGTACCGACAACTATGCCTACGGCAACAGCCAAGGCACCGGCAACTCCATCACCCTGGACCAGTCCGGCTACAGCAACCAGAGCTACACCAACCAGCTGTACGGTAGCGGCAACGAAGCCACCATCAAACAGACAGACAGCATCAACGTCGCCTACGTGACCCAGGGAGGCCAGGGTAACAAGGCGTTCGTCGACCAGAGCGGTATCGCCCAAACCGCCACCATCACCCAGCTGGGCAGCGCAAACCTGGCCACTGTAACCCAGAAGTAAGCCGCTCCCCCTTGAACCGCGGTGCTCCTCTCCCTGGTGCCGCGGTTCCTTTTTCGCTCACACCCTATGCAACTTCTCATTCTGCCCGGTATATGCATTCCCTGTAGGAGCAGCCTTGTGCTGCGAAAGGGCCTGCAGGACCGGCACATCTTTGGGGGGCATACCGGCCTCTTCGCAGCACAAGGCTGCTGCTACAGGGATCGCAATTGCAGGGATACAATATCCAATCCCTCGAACATGTGCGGTGCCATGATCCAGTCCGACCTAGACCTGTTCGGTTCTCAGCCACAACGCCTGGCCAGCCACACCCTGCTGCTGCCCGGCTTCGCCCTGGCCGAAACCGAGGCGCTGCTTGATGCCCTGCGCCCGGTGCTGCGCGCAGCGCCCTTCCGGCACATGCACACGCCGGGTGGCCTGCGCATGGCAGTAGGCCTGACCAACTGCGGCACGCTGGGTTGGGTGAGTGACGAACACGGTTACCGCTATAGCTCCAGCGACCCGGTTAACGGCAAGCCTTGGCCCGCCCTGCCCCCGGTTCTGCTCGCCCTCGCCGCCCGCGCTGCGGCCTTGGCCGGCTTCGAGGGTTTCGTGCCGGATGCCTGCCTGGTCAACCATTACCTGCCTGGCACACGCCTGAGCCTGCACCAGGACCGCGACGAGCAGGACTTCGGCCAGCCGATCGTATCGGTGTCGCTGGGCCTGCCGGCGGTGTTCCTGTTCGGGGGCCTGCAGCGTACCGACAAGACCCGTCGCATCCCGCTGAGCCACGGCGACGTGTTGGTCTGGGGTGGTGAGGACCGCTTGCGCTTTCATGGCGTGCTGCCCATCAAGCCCGGCGTGCATCCGCGCATGGGCGAGCGGCGGATCAACCTGACCTTGCGCAAGGCCGGTCCCTGAACAGGCCTGCCTTCTGCCACCCGGCGCAAAACAAGATGAATGCACATGAAACACGTTGAACATCTTGGCCAGGCAAGCTTCAAATATTAAGCCGCCTTTTTTTGCCTGGAGCCTGCCATGCCAAACCCGCCTAGCCCTTCAAGCCGTTGCCACGGAGCCACGTACCGATGAAGATGCCTGGCCGCGCACCCAATGCCTCGCTGCAGCTCGATTACGTACGCGACACCCTGTTCGGCCCGGTGGCGCAAAGCGTGGAATGCCAATGCCAGCTCGCCGCCCTCAACCTGCAAGGGCGCCCGGGGCTGCGCCTGCACATCTGCCCGCCACTGCCGGACAAGGTTGATCGTGCTCACAGCGTGGCCTTTGTCTGGGATGGGCGCAGTTATCATGGCGTGGTTCGCGACAAGGGCAAGTGCGGCGATGGCGGCCTGAACCTGCTGCTGGAGCTGCAATAAGCCGATCAACGGCGGCCAACCCGGCTGAACCGGCTGGGCGCAGCGTGTCTCCATAGCAAAAGGGCCCTGCCTGCTGGAGAACGCCATGAACAGTCCGTTGCTCAAGCTTTTCACTCACCCCGCCGACGCCTGGCTGGATATCCGCCGGGCCGAAGAAGACCACCCACAGCAATATCTGCCGCGCCTGCTGGCCTTGGCACTGATACCGGCAGTGTGCCTGTTCATCGGCACGACCACCTTCGGCTGGAGCCTGGCGGATGAGGAGCGGGTACGTCTGAGCATGGGCAGCGCCGCGCAACTGGCAGGGCTGCTGTATGCCACTACCGTTGTGGGTGTGATGCTGATGGGGGTGATGATCCGCTGGATGTCACGAGGGTTCGATGCACAGCCGAGCCTGAACCAGTGCATCGGTTTTGCCGCCTACTGCGCCTCGCCGTGGTTTTTCGCCGGAGTGGTCGGCCTGGTGCCGATTCGCTGGCTGGCCTTAGTCGCGCTGGTGGCTGCCTCTGCTTATGCCAGCGTGTTGCTCTATGGCGGGTTGCAGACCTTCCTGCGGCTGAAGAAGGAACAGGCAATGTTGTTTGCAACGTGTGTATGGGGCGTCGGGCTTTTACTGTTGGTGACCATGCTGGTGTCGATGATCCTGTTCTGGTTCAACGGCCTGATGCCGGAATACGTGCGCCCGGCCAGCCTGGGCTGACCGGGGCACGACAGGCGCACTCAGGCAAGCGACCTGAATGGCGTCGGGTGGCTGTCGCGCAGCGCATGCAACTGCCCCACCAGGTGGACCAGGTCACGGCAACTGTTGAGGTTGTGCAGCGGAACCCCACTGAGGGTCACGCTCTTTTCGAGACTCTGGCCCTGACCCAGGCGGATGGTCAGGTTGGCGCCGTCCGGGCAGCTGACTTCACAGCGGTCGGGCAGGCATGCCTGCTCGATCATCTGCCGCATCTCCAGCATCGAAACTCCTATCAACGACATGGTACGACCCTCTCTGTGCGATGGCCTGTTGTGAGTGAGTACGCCTTTATCGGGCGGGGCGCCAATTGATATTGCGCATGCCCGAGCAGGCGTCCATGCGCCTGGGCAATGATGATACGGGGAATCCCTTAGCACCTTAGTGGAAGATTGCGCCCGCTGGCCGAGCGTTCGAATGCAAAGCCAGACTTAACGACGAGCGGTGCCTGCGGGCGCCAGCGATGCCCACAGGTGCTGCGCCGCATAGGCACGCCACGGGCGCCACGCCAAAGCCCGTTCGGCCAGTTGCGCGTCATTGCCCTCAAGCAGGCGCAATGCCTTGATCAGCGCCACATCGCCCAAGGGCAATGCATCCGCGGCGCCGGCCTGGCGTAGCGCCAGATACTGCGCGCTCCACGGCCCGATGCCCTTGATCCGGCACAGGGTACTCAGCAACTCTTCCAGCACTTGCCCGCGACGCAGCAGCCTCGGCTCGGCCAACAAGGCGTTGGCCAGGTTGCCGAGGGTGGCGGCGCGCGCTCGCGGCATGCCCATGTTTTCGAACTGTGCATTGGCCAGCGCCGGCAAAGCCGGGAACACATGGCTCAGGCCCGCTACCGGCAGACGCAGCGCTGTGCCATGACGTTGTACCAGCCGGCCGGCCAAGGTCATGGCGCCGGCCACGCTGATTTGCTGGCCCAGCACGGTACGCATGGCTTGTTCGCAGGCATCCCAGCCTTGGGGCACACGCAGGCCTGGGCGCTCGCGGGCCAAACGGGCCATCAAGGGGTCGCGGGACAATTCGGCCGCGATGCGCACAGGGTCGGCGTCGAGGTCGAAGAAGCGCCGCAGTCTGGCGATCAGGCCAGGCAATGCAGTTGAGGGAACGCCTTCGAGGTGCACGCGCACCTGGTTGCGCAAGGGGGTGGCGTGCAAGACAGCGTGGTGACCGGCAATAGCCAGGGTGCGGCGATAGGTGCCGTCGAGGCAGGTTTCAATACCAGGGATGCAGCGGGCGGTCAGGAAGCCCAGGGTCGAGGGCCAGTGATAAGGGGCACGGTAGCGCAGCCACAAGGTGTGTTGGCCGGGGGTGGGCAATGAGCGGCGGACGGCGTGCTGGAGTGTGGGCTTGGGCATGGGCTGATCATGCCAAAACCCTGGGGGCCAATCCATGCTCAAGAAAGCCGGGGGCGCTTCGCACCCCCCAGCTTTTCAGGCAAGACTCAGTGCTGGGCCCCTTCCCGCTCATCCTGCATCTGCCCGAACCGCCCGGCCTGGAAATCGTCGAACGACTCGGCAATCTCCGCCTGGCTGTTCATCACGAACGGGCCATAGCCGACAATCGGTTCATCGATCGGCTCGCCACTGAGCAGCAGCACACTGGCACCTTCCAACGCCTCGACGGTGACATCCTCACCCTGCCGGTCCAGCAGGACCAGGCTGGACGGGCCAGCTTCGCGCTCGCCGTTGATGCGCACATTACCGCGCAACACCACCAGCGCCGCGTTGCGACCGACAGCAACCGGCAGCTGCAAGGCCTTGCCGGCATTGAGCCGCAGGTCCCACACATCCATCGCGGTAAAGGTCCGGGCCGGCCCTGGGTGCCCCTGGTAGTCACCGGCAATCACCCGCAAGCTACCGGCATCACCGTCCAGCGCTACCACCGGGATGTCGCTGGCCAACAGTGTCTGGTAACCGGCCGCTGCACGTTTGTCACGCGCAGGCAGGTTGACCCACAACTGCACCATTTCCAGCATACCGCCACTGCGGGCAAAGCCCGGGGAATGTAACTCTTCATGGATGATGCCGTTGGCGGCGGTCATCCACTGCACATCACCTGGCCCGATCAGGCCGCCAGCGCCCGTGGAGTCACGGTGTTCCAGCTCGCCCTGATAGACGATGGTCACGGTCTCGAAGCCGCGGTGCGGGTGCTGGCCAACGCCGCGCCGCGCCGTGGTCGGGGTGAAGTCATGGGGGCCCGCGTAGTCCAGCAGCAGGAACGGGCTGATCCGGCTGGCCAGATTGTCGTAGGTGAACAGGCTACGCACGGGAAAGCCATCACCTACCCAATGGGCGTGAGGGCTGCGGTGGATACCCAGAATCTTTTTCATGAGAAGGCTCCTCTCTTGGCTGAGACAACCTTATCAATGACGCCAATCACGCGGTAGGCGGTTGATATGGCATGCATCGTCCCACCTATGGAACAGTCACCCCTGCAAGAAACCAAGTACCTGCTCCGCCGCCATGGCTGGGTCTTCCTGCATGAAACAATGCCCACCGGCAACTTGCCGGGCGCTCACATGCGGGTTGAGCCCCGCCAGGCGGTTCACCGATTGCGGCACGAAGGGATAAGTGTGCTCGCCATACAAAATTCGCGTTGGTGTGCTGATGGCTGCAAGGCGCGCCCACATGCGTTTGGGGAATGAACTGAAGATTTCCACTTCCCGACTGGGCCGGCACTTGAGCACCACTGCGTCACCGCAATCGCCAAGGGCATGTTCGACATAGGCCTGCAGCGCCGCATCGGTCCAGCCCTTGAAGATGCCCCGCCCTTGCAGCGCGGCCAGCGCTGCCGCGCGATCAGGCCAGTGGCTGCGGCGGCTGGCGGCCTTGCGGGCCAGTGCATGACGCTGGTGCAGGCCAACCAGTGCTGCCGCCCCCATTACACCCAACATGCGACGGCTGAACAACACGGGGTCAAGCAACACCGCACGCTCGAACAGCTCAGGTTCAGCGGCCAGGATCAGGCCTGTAAGCACACCGCCAAAGCTGTGCCCCATGGCAACCCGCGGCACATCGCCGTACTCGCCACGCCCGGCCTGGAAAGCTTGCACTGCGAGCTCGGCAGTACGGTTCCACCCCCGAAAAACCCCACCATGGTCACTGTCGCCATGCCCCTGAACGTCGCACAGCCACAGGTCGAAATGGTCGCCCAGACGCATCAGCAACGGTTGGTAGGCCAGGCAACAGAAGCCGTTGCCGTGCAAAAAATGCAGCAACGGCTTGCCACTGGCCGGGGTTCGCCAGCCACGCAGGGTGAAACCTTCGGCGCATTCGTGGGACCAGGGGATCAACTGCATGGGTTTGCTGTACTCGCGAGGCTAGGAAAACGCCGATTCTACAAACAGCAGCGGGTAGAGTGAAATCACCAGCAACAAGGCCATCAGGACATTGAACAGCATCAGCCAGCGCGGGTTTTGCAATACGTTGCGCAGGGCGCTGCCAAACATGACCCACACACCGACGCTAGGCAGGTTGACCAAGGCGAACACGGCGGCGATGACGATCACGTTGGTCACATAGCCTTGCGCCGGGGTGTAGGTGGTGATCGCACCCACCGCCATCACCCAGGCCTTGGGGTTGACCCACTGGAACGCCGCCGCCCCCCAGAAACCCAGCGGTTTGCGGGCGCTTGACGAGGCCGTGCCGACCGGCCCGGACGTGGCGATTTTCCAGGCCAGGTACAACAGGTAGGCCGCACCGGTGTAGCGCAGTACCGTGTACAGCGGCGGCCAGGCCTTGAACACCTCACCCAGGCCCAGGCCGACGGCCAGCACCATGACCATGAAACCGACACTGATGCCCAGGGCGTGTGGGATGGAGCGACGCACGCCGAAGTTCACCCCCGAAGCCAGCAGCATGGTGTTATTGGGGCCGGGGGTGATGGAGGATACGAAGGCAAACAGCACGAAAGCGGTCAGCAGGTCGGCAGAGGCAAGCATGGCGGGCATTCCACTTTCGTTATAGGTGCTGTCACACTAACGGAGTCGCCCACTCCAGCGACCGATACAGTTATATTAAATTATTCAGATACACATCACTGTACCGTTAACCCGGATCAAGGAAGCCGTCACCATGAGCCTCACCATTCGCCCAGCCGTTCGCACCGATGCCGAGCAGATCCTGGCCTTCATCACCGAGCTGGCCGAGTACGAACGTGCCCGCCATGAGGTGGTCGCCACCCTGGCCGACATCGAGCACAGCCTGTTCGACGAGGGCAGCACTGTGCGTAGTCTGATGTGCGAACGCGATGGCCGGGCAGTCGGTTTTGCCGTGTACTTCTACAGCTACTCGACCTGGCTCGGGCGCAACGGTATTTATCTGGAGGACCTGTACGTCACGCCTGAACAACGTGGCGACGGCGCTGGCCGGCAATTGCTGCGGCACATTGCCCGCGAGGCGGTGGCGAACAACTGCGGGCGCCTGGAATGGAGCGTGCTGGACTGGAACGAGCCGGCGATCGGCTTCTATCAGAAGCTGGGGGCCGAGGCGCAGGACGAGTGGGTGCGCTACCGGCTGGATGGCGAGAAGCTGGCGGCATTCGCCCGCGGGTGACACGCTTGCTGATGCGGCCCTATCGCCGGCAAGCCAGCTCCCACAGGTACTGTATGCCCCCTAAGGGCACTGCTAATCCTGTGGGAGCTGGCTTGCCGGCGATAGGGCCCGGACAGGTAAAGTTACTGCCGCCGCCACACTGCCCCGGCAATATCGACCCGCTTGGGCAGTACCTTGTTGTCGAAGAACAACTGCGCCGTACGCTGCTGCGCCGCCACGATCTCATCACTCACCGGCAGCACCGGTGACGCCGGCCGGTGGCTGAAACTGCGCTTTACCACTTCTTCTGGCAAGCCCATGAACTGCGCCAGCAAGCGGATGCTGCCGGCCTCGTCGCTGCGGGTAAGCGCTTCGGCCCGGCTGATTTCGTCCAGCAATTGCCCGACAAAGGCGCCATGGGCTTCGACATAGGTGCGTGAACCCAGCATGAACGGCCCGATCAGCCCCAGCCCTTGGCCGTCGGCCAACAGCCGCGCCTTACCCTCCAGGTCAATAGCCGAGTAGAACGGATCCCAGATTGCCCAGGCGTCCACGCTGCCACGCTCGAACGCCGCCCGGGCATCGGCAGGTGCCAGGTACACCGGCTGAACATCGCGAATACTCAGCCCGGCCTTGGCCAGGGCACGCAACAGCAGGTTGTGCGCGCTGGAGCCCTTCTGCAGGGCAATGCGTTTGCCCTTGAGTTCACCCACAGCGCTGATCGGGCTGTCTTTCGGCACCAGGATCACTTCAGCCTGGGGCTTGGGCGGCTCGGCACCGATGTACAACAGGTCGGCGCCGGCGGCCTGGGCGAAGATCGGCGGAATATCACCGGTCGAGCCGATATCGAGGCTGCCGATGTTCAACGCCTCAAGCATCTGCGGGCCGGCGGGGAACTCGATCCATTGCACGCGGGTGTTGGCAAAACGTTGCTCCAGCAGCTGATGCTGCTTGGCCAGCACCAGGCTGATCGAGCCCTTCTGGTAGCCAATACGCAAGGTAGCCGGGTCTGCGGCCTGGGCCGCGCTGGCCAGGGCCAGCAACAGCAGCATGGCAAGGCGTAGCATGCGCATGGGTCACTCCTTCCAGTCGGTCGAGGGTTTTTCCCACAGGTTGATCCCCCCTTCCACGGCGTACTGGTCGATGGCGGCCAGCTCTTCGGCGGTAAAGGCCAGGTTGTCGAGCGCGGCCACATTCTCGGTGATCTGCTCGGGCCGGCTGGCGCCGATCAGCGCAGAGCTCACCCGTGGGTCGCGCAGGGTCCAGGCCAGCGCCAGTTGGGCCAGGCTCTGGCCACGCTGACGGGCAATCTCATTCAAGGCGCGTGCGCGGGCGATGTTGGCTTGCGACAAATGCTGGGGTAGCAGCGAGCCGCCACCCGCACGGTTCACACGGGCATCAGCCGGGACGCCATTCAGGTATTTATCGCTGAGCAGGCCCTGGGCCAGCGCAGTGAACACGATCACCCCGGCGCCCAAGGCATCGGTGGTGTCGAGCAGGTCCCGTTCGATCCACCGGTTGAACAGGTTGTACGACGGCTGGTGGATCAGCAGCGGCACCTTCAATGCTTGCAGCAACGCCGCGATTTCCGCGGTCTTGCCGGCCGAATAGGACGAGATGCCGATGTACAGCGCCTTGCCCTGGCGCACGATGTCGGCCAGCGCGATGGCCGTTTCTTCCAGCGGGGTGTCGGCATCGAAACGGTGCGAATAGAAGATGTCGACGTAATCCAGACCCAGGCGCGCCAGGCTCTGGTCCAGGCTGGCGATGAGGTACTTGCGCGAGCTGCCGCCCTGCCCGTACGGTCCCGGCCACATGTCCCAGCCGGCCTTGCTGGAAATGATCAACTCGTCGCGGTAGCTGCGCAGGTCCTCGCGCAGCAGCCGGCCGAAGTTGGTCTCGGCACTGCCATAGGGCGGGCCGTAGTTGTTGGCCAGGTCAAAATGGTTGATACCGGCATCGAACGCCGTGTGCACCAAGGCGCGCTGGGTGGTGATGGGCGTGGCATCGCCAAAGTTGTGCCACAGGCCCAGGGACAGGGCCGGCAGCACCAGGCCGCTGCGACCGACACGACGGTAAGGCATGCGCGCATAGCGCTCGGGGTTGGCGGTGTAGCTCATGGTTGGCCTCGTTCGGCAAAGTATGGGTTGGCTGGGCGTTGCAGGCCCAGATGCTCGCGCAGGGTGTGGCCCTGGTACTGACGGCGGAACAGGCCGCGACGCTGCAGCTCGGGCACCACGTGCACAGCGAAGTCTTCCAGGCCCAGGGGCAGGTGCGGCACCAGCACGTTGAAGCCATCGGCGGCGCCGCCTTCGAACCAGGCTTGCAGCTCATCGGCGATCTGCGTTGGGGTACCGACCAGGCTGTAGTGCCCTCGCCCACCGGCGATGCGCCGCCCAAGCTGGGCCAGGGTCAGCTGTTCGTTGCCGGCCAGTTCGGTCAGCAGTTGCTGGCGGCTGCGCTGGCCATCCTCGGTGGGCGGCAACTCTGGCAGCGGGCCGTCCAGCGGGTAGCCGGAAAGGTCGAAGTTGCCAAGCATGCGCCCGAGCAAGCCAACGCCGACACGCGGGTCGACCAGCGCCTGGAACTGTTCGTACTTGTCCTCGGCCTGCGCCTGGCTTTGCCCCACCACCACGAACACGCCGGGCATGATCTTCAGCGAATGCTCATATCGCCCATGGCGGGCCAGGCGACCCTTCAGGTCGGCGTAAAAAGCCTGTGCGCGAGCCAGGCTCGGCTGGGCGGTGAACACCACCTCGGCGCTTTGTGCGGCCAGCTCGCGGCCGGTTTCGGACGAGCCGGCCTGCACCAGCACCGGTCGCCCCTGTGGCGAGCGGGCAACATTGAGCGGGCCTTTGACGCGAAAGTGCTCGCCCACATGGTCAAGGGCACGCACGGCCTGCGGTTGGTGGAACAGGCCACTGGCCTTGTCGCGCAAGAACGCGTCATCGGCCCAACTGTCCCAAAGCCCTTGCACCACCTGCTGGAATTCACGGGCGCGGGCATAGCGCTCGGCATGCGGGATGTGTGCCTGGCGGCCAAAGTTGCCGGCCTCGGCGGCAGCGTCGGAGGTGACCAGGTTCCAGCCGGCACGGCCTGCGGACAGGTGATCCAGCGAGGCGAACTTGCGTGCCACATGGTACGGCTCGTTGTAACTGGTGGTGGCCGTGGCGATCAGGCCGATGCGTTCGGTAACTGCACTCAGCGCCGACAACAGGGTCAGTGGCTCGAAGTACACCGAGCGCGCACTGTGGCTGGCCAGCGGGTCACTGGGCGCGGCGACGCTGTCAGCGACGAACAAGGCATCGAAACACGCGGCTTCGGCGATTTGTGCGGTGCGCTTGTAGGTGGCGAAATCCAGCGGGTCGGCCGGTACGTCCGGGTGGCGCCAGGCGGCCACGTGGTGACCGGTCGCCATGAGGAAGGCGCCCAGATTCATTTGGCGGGGCATTGAGATCTCCTTTAAAACCAGGTCGCTTTTTGTAGGAGCGGCCTTGTGTCGCGATCGGGCCGCAAAGCGGCCCCGGCGATTTAAGTGGCGAAGCTGAAATCTGGGGCCGCTGTGCGGCCCGATCGCGACACAAGGCCGCTCCTACAGGGATCGTGCGCAGGCTTAGAAATCCTTGCGCAGTTGCACGCCGAAGTAGCGCCCGTCATCCCGCGGTACAGAGCGGTAGATGTAGTCGCCGCCGCTGGCCAGCATCTGCGCATACGACTTGTCGCCCAGGTTCTTGCCCAACAGGGCTACGCGCCAGCCGTCGTTGTAGTCGGCAAGGGCGATGCTGGCGTTCCAGATGCCGTAGGCGCCCTGCACGGTGTCCGGGTTCTGGTCGAGGCTGAACTGCACGGCGTCCTGCCAGCTGTAATCGCTGCTCAGTTCCACATCCAGGCCGTTGTCCAGCGGTATCGCGTAATCGGCGCGCAGGTAGGTCTTCCAGTCCGGCGTGAACGGCAGGCGGCCGCCATCGATATTGCAGCTGGCCGCCGCACCCGCCGGGCAGTTGAAGTGATCGACACGGGCCTTGGTGTAGGCCACGGCTGTCGACAGCTTCAGCCGCGAGGTGGCCTGGAAGCTGGCATCCAGCTCCACACCCTGGGTCTTGACCTTGCCGGCGTTGACCAGGCGGGTCACCACCTGGTTGGCCACGGTGTCGAAGAAGTTGGCCTGGTAGTTGTCGTAGTCGGTGTGGAACACGGCCAGGTTGGCGGTCAGGCGATTGTCCAGCGCCGTGCTTTTCAAGCCGATTTCGTAGGCATCCGAGGTTTCGGGCTTGAGTGCCCCGGTGTCGCGCGGCTGCATGTTGAAGAACACGTTGTAGGCGGGCCCTTTATAGCCGCGCGAGTAGGTTACGTAACCCGTCAGGTTGTCGTTGAAGTCGTATTGCAAGCCGGTGCGCCCGCTCCAGCCGTCCTCGTCCACCGAGCCGGAACTTGCAGTCGAGGGCTGGATACCGGTCACTGCGGTGGCCGAGGTAGAGACCCGGCGATGGTCGTACTCAAGGTCGTCGTGGGTCCAGCGCAGGCCGAAAATGGCGCGCAGGTCGTCGGTGAAGTTGAAGGTGTTCTCACCGAACAGCGCGACACTGTCGTTGGTGGTGGAATAGTCGGCGCGGCCATTGTTGGCCACGCCGCCATTGACCGACAGGCGCTGGTAGGTCTCGTTGGATGTGCCATGCATGTAGAAAGCGCCCAGCACGTATTCGTTGAACTGCCCTTTGGGCGAAGTCAGGCGAAACTCCTGGCTGTACTGGTCATAGTCCACTGTGCCCTTGTCATGCGACGCTGTCACCGGCAGCAAGGCAAGGCGGTCGCCGTCCTGGTACTGGGTGTTGTCCCAGCCCCGCCAGGCGCTGATCGAAGTCAGGGTGTAGTCGCCCAGCTGCCAGTCCAGTTGCGCCGAAAGCCCCTGGTTCTCATCTTCGACGTGAGTCTTGAAGTCGCTGTTGATGTCGCGGTTGTGGGCGCTTGGCGTCACCGGGCGCAACTGACTGGCGAATGCGGCGCTAGCGGTGGTGATGACACCGCTGGGCAAGGTGTCCTCGCCCTTCATGTAGTCGGCGATCAGGGTCAGGCGCAGGTCTTCGTTGGGCTCGAACTCCAGCTTGCCGCGGGCGCCTTTGCGTTCGTAGCCATTGACGTCATGGCCATTGGCAACGTTTTCGACATTGCCATCGTAGTCGCCCCACAAGGTGCTCAAAGAGCCCTTGAGCTGCTCGCTCAGGCGCCCGCCAATACCAAAGCGCAGGCGGTTCTCATCGCCACCGCCAAAGTGCGAATAGTCCACGTAGCCCTGGGTCTGCTCTGGGATGGCCTTGCTGACCACGTTGAGTACCCCTGCAGAGGCGTTCTTGCCAAACAGGGTGCCCTGCGGCCCGCGCAATACCTCGATGCGTTCGAGGTCGAGCAGGTCGAGGGTCGACTGACCGGGGCGGCCGAACACCACGCCGTCGACCACCGTCGCCACGGTGGGCTCGACACCCGGCGAGGTCGAAATGGTGCCCACGCCACGGATGAACAGCGAGGTGTCCTTGTTCGAGGCGCCGGCGCGGTAATTGAGAGTAGGCACCTGCTGGACAATGCTGGCAACGTTGTTGCGGTTGTCTCGTTCGAGCTGTTCACCGTCGATCACCGACACTGCCACCGGCACTTCCTGCAGCGTGGCTTCGCGGCGCGTGGCGGTCACGGTGACGGCGCCCAATGCAGTGGCCTGCGCAGCCGCTGCTTCGGCCGGCTCGGCTGCCTGGGCACCTTGGCCAAAAGCGGCCAGCAGGATGGCTGCGGCCAGCGGCCGACGTTGCGTAGCGGGGAATGGTGTACGGCTTTTCTGCATGGTGCTCACTGCCTCGGGAAACCAGACCAGGCCCCTTCTGACGGGGCCGACACAAAGTTGCTGTGGTTGTCTGGTCTCGCTCGTGCGAGTGGCAGGCGCTTGCCAACAGCTGCGCTTGTTAGCGCTAACATGAGCAAGTATCAGAGGCCTTCGCTTAGCACGTCAAATACTTAAAAGTCAGATTGATATGCAATAAAGCTATTTGCCAACCGCCTTCCCGTTAGCGCTACCATCGCGCCATTTCCCCAGGAGGCAGCCCGGTGAGCCAGGCCAAGGATCCCCCCCGCAAGCGCCGCGGCGCAGGCCGTGTCACCCTCGCCGAGGTAGCACGCGCCGCTGAGGTTTCGGCCATCAGCGTGTCGCGCTACTTCAACCAGCCAGACCAGGTGTCGCCGCCTTTGCGCGAGCGTATCGAAGCCGCCGTGCAGGCGCTGGGCTATGTGCCCAACCTGGTGGCCGGGGGGCTGGCCTCGGCCCGTGGGCGCATTGTCGGTATGGTGATCCCGAATATCTCCGGGCCGATTTTCGCCCAGACTATTCAGGCCTTCAGCGACACCCTCAGCAGCCATGGCTACCAACTGTTGCTGGCCTCCAGTTATTTCAGCGAAGCGCAGGAAGAAAGTGCCGTACGGGCGTTTCTCGGCTGGTCGCCGGCAGCGTTGGTGGTCACCAGCCATTTCCACAGCCCGGCCACGGAAAAGATGCTGGCCGACGCAGACGTACCGGTCGTGGAAATCTGGGACTACCGCCCTGAGCGGTCGCCCTTGCAAGTGGGTTTCCTTCATCACCAGGTGGGTGTCCAGGCCTGCCGCTACCTGCTGGGCAAGGGCCACCGGCGTATCGCTTTCGTGCAAAACAGCGCGGCCGGCGACTTGAGTGCGCTGGAGCGGCGCGATGGCTATGTCGAAGCGTTGCATGAAGCCGGGCTGGAACCCTGGGTGTTCGTGCCCTCCGCCGACACCGCACCGTTCGAGGCCGGCAAGCAGGCCATGGAGGCTTTGATCCGCCGCAACCCAAGGCCCGAGGCGATCATCTTCGCCAACGACAACCTGGCTGCCGGCGCCCTGTTGGCGGGCCAGCGCGCCGGTTTGCGCCTGCCCGAAGACATGGCCATCGTTGGTTTTGGCGACTACCCCTTTGCCGACATGCTGCTGCCCAGCCTGACCACCCTGCGCCCGCCCTCGCGGGAAATTGGCGAACTAGCGGCGTTGCGGGTGCTGCAGCATTTGGGGGGGGTGGCATGTGAGGGTGAGGTACAACGGCTCAACCTGTTGGCGTGTGAGTTGATTGCCCGCGAGAGCGCTTGAGCTGCACAGGCGCTGTGACAATCCGGCCATTGAGGATTATTCTCCTACGGTATGTCCCACCGCCCCAATATGTGAGCGCCGAATATGAAAATCGATGACATGGACGCCTTTGTGGCGGTCATCCGTTGCCAGTCGACCAACCTTGCCGCCGAGGCCCTGCAACTGACCCAGCCGGCCATCACCCGCCGCGTGCAGAACTTCGAGGAAGACTTGGGCGCCACCCTGCTCGACCGCAACACCAAGCCGCTCAAGCCCACCCCCATGGGCCTGCGGGTGTACGAGCAGTGCAAGGCGATCTTGCGTGAGATCGACTCGCTGCGCGAGCTGGTGGCCAACGACGGGGCCCCGTCCGGTACCCTGCGCCTGGGCGTGCCACAAACCCTTGGCGATGTGGTGCTGCTCGATGCCTTGGCACAAATTCGGGAAACCTACCCTGACCTGCGCACCCAGGTCACCAGTGGCTGGGGCAGCAGCCTGATCGCGCGCATGGAAAACGGCGAGCTGGATGGCGCCGCGGCACTGTTCCCGCCCGGCAAGATCTTCCCCGAGGGCATTGCCAGCCAGTCGATCGCCCGCATGCCGCTGCGGGTGGTAGCGGCCAAGGGCAGTACCGGCAAGCGCAGCCTCAAGCTCAAGGACTGCTACACCCGTGGCTGGGTGCTCAACCCCGATGGTTGCGGCTTTCGCGCCGGGTTGCAGCGCGCCCTGAGCGAACAGGGGCTGAGGCTGTCGATCAACCTGGAGACCTTTGGCACCGAGCTGCAACTGGGGCTGGTGGCCAATGGGCAGGGGCTTGGGCTGGTGCCTGAGCCCTTGTTGCAGAACAGCCGCCACCGCGATGCGCTGGACGTGGTCAATGTGACGGACTTCAAGCCGCAGGTGGATTTGTGGCTGTTCCACCCACGCTACCTGGGCAACCTGCAGGAGCCGGTTGAGCAGTTTGGCCGGGTGGCCGGGCAGCAACTGTGCGGGTGAGCTGAAATCGCAATCCCTTGTGAGAGCAACTGTCTTGAGCAAAATCTAAAAGATTGGGCGATCACTGTGGGAGCGGCCTTGCGTCGCGATTGGGCTGCGTGGCAGCCCAAGGATTTCACTGGCAATAAAATAACCAACTCGCATAACTAAATACTCATGTAATTCTTACTGTTAATACTTAGCATAGAACCAAAAAGACTTTTACAGCGATCATCCATACGAATACGGTCTTAGAAACCCACCGTGTTCCAGGGATGAATACCCATGAGTCACCCCCCTTCCGCCAGCGCCCTTGCCGAACTCACCCAGGCCCTGGCCGCCAACGCCGAACGCTACGACCGCAGCGGCCGGTTCCCCGCCGACAACTTCGACCTGCTGCACCGCCACGGCCTGCTGGGTTTCACCGTGCCCCGCGACTTGGGTGGCGGTGGCGCCGACCTGGCCAGTGCGCGCCAGGTCATCGCCGCGGTCGGCAAAGGTTGCCCGTCCACCGCACTGATCCTCGTAATGCAGTACCTGCAGCACTTTCGCCTGCAGGACGAAGACCGCTGGCCCGAGCACCTGCGCCTACAGGTGGCCCGCGACGCGGTGGCCGACGGCGCGCTGATCAACGCGTTTCGCGTCGAACCCGAACTGGGCACACCCGCCCGCGGCGGCCTGCCGGCCACCGTCGCCCGGCGCACCGCCGAGGGCTGGCGGTTGTCCGGGCGCAAGATCTACTCCACCGGCAGCCATGGCCTGACCTGGTACCTGGTATGGGCCCGCAGCGACGACCAAGACCCACTGGTGGGCGGCTTCCTTGTGCACAAGGACACCCCGGGCATCCGTATCGTCGAAGACTGGGACCACCTGGGCATGCGCGCCACCTGCAGCCATGAAGTGCAGTTCGACGAGGTGCTGATCCCGCTCGATCATGCCGTCAGCGTCAGCCCGGCCAGCGCACCGCGCGCCGAGCTCGACAGCACCGGCCTGCTGTGGATGGCAGTGTTGCTGCCTGCGCTGTACGACGGGGTGGCCCAGGCCGCACGCGACTGGCTGGTGCAGTTCCTGAACCAGCGCGCGCCATCCAACCTCGGTGCACCGCTGGCCAGCCTGCCACGTTTCCAGGACGTGGTTGGGCGTATCGACACCTTGCTGTTCGCCAACCAGAGCCTGTTGAACGCGGCCGTGACCGGGCAGGTCGATCCGCGCCACGCCGGGCAGCTCAAGCACCTGGTCAGCCGCAACGCCATCCAGGCCGTGGAACTGGCCATCGAGGCCGCGGGCAATCCTGGCCTGTCGCGGCGCAACCCGCTGGAGCGGCACTACCGTGATGTGCTGTGCAGCCGCATCCACACGCCTCAGGACGACGTTGTGCTCGGCCATGTCGGCCGTGCCGCCCTGGCGGAGGTGGCGGCATGAGCCACTCGATCATCGCCAGCCAGCTGGACGCACCGGCCAACCAATACCTGCGCGACCGCTTGCCCGACCACGAGGTGATCGATATCGCCCCGGGCCAGTTGCAGCTGGACGTGCCCGCCGACGTGTTCATCGTGCGCCCGATCAATGTGCGCGGTAACCGCGTGGACAACCCGCCAGCCGGCTGGCCGTGGTCGTTGCGCTGGGTGCAGGTAGTGTCCTCGGGCATCGACTTCTACCCCGACTGGGTGTTTCAGGGCCCGCCGGTCACCAGTGGCCGCGGCGCCAATGCTGAGCAGGTGGCCGAATTCGCACTGGCCCTGGTGTTTGCCGCGGCCAAGCAGCTGCCGGGCCTGTGGGTCAAGGACGCCGACTGGCGACTGACCCCGCTGGCCCCGGTACGTGGCCGCACCTTGGGCATCTTCGGGTTCGGCAGCATCGGCCAGAGCCTGGCACGCAAGGCAAACGCCCTGGGCATGCCGGTACTGGCGCTGAACCGCCCAGGCCAACCCATTGCCGAGGTGCCGGGCGTGCAGCGCGTCGACAACCTGCAGCAGCTGTTTGCCGGCAGCGACCACCTGGTCATCGCCGCCCCGCTCACCCCCGCCACCCGTGGCCTGATCGACCGCCAGGTGCTGGCCAACGCCAAACCCGGGCTGCACCTGATCAACATCGCCCGTGGCGGGCTGCTGGACCAGGGCGCCCTGCTCGAAGCCCTGGACAACGGGCTGATCGGCCGCGCCAGCCTCGATGTCACCGAACCCGAACCGTTGCCAGCAGGCCACCCGCTTTATCACCACCCTCGGGTATTCCTGTCGCCGCACACTTCGGCGATTTCCGAGGACGGCTACCCCGCGCTGCTCGAGGCATTCCTCGACAACTTTGCCCGTTACCGCGAACAGGCGCCGCTGCACAACCTGGTCGACACCCAGCGCGGCTACTGAACCCACACCTATTGGAGAACACCATGACTGCACTGTCTGTCGTCATCGCCCAGGAAAACACCGTACGCCAACGGGTCAGCGCCGAAGAATGGGAGGTGCGGGTCAAACTGGCCGCCGCCTACCGCCTGGCCGCGCTGTTCCGCTGGACCGACCACATCTACACACACTTCTCGGCACGCGTGCCGGGGCCTGACGAGCACTTTCTGATCAATGCCTTTGGCCTGCTGTTCGACGAGATCACCGCGTCCAACCTGGTGAAGGTGGACGTGGATGGCACCATCATCGACGACCCGCTGGGCCTGGGCATCAACCAGGCGGGCTATGTGATTCACAGCGCGATCCACCGCGCCCGGCATGACCTCAAGGCCGTGCTGCACACCCACACCCGCGATGGCGCGGCGGTGTCGGCCCAGCGCGACGGCCTGCTGCCGATCTCGCAGCACGCCCTGGCGTATTACAGCCGGGTGGCCTACCACGACTACGAAGGCGTCGCCCTGGACCTGGACGAGCAGCAGCGGCTGGTGGCCAACCTGGGCGACAGCAACATCCTCATCCTGCGCAACCATGGCCTGCTGACCGGGGGTGTCAGCGTGGAGCATGCCTTCCGTGAACTGCACGGGCTGGAGCGGGCCTGCAACATCCAGGTCGCAGCGCAGGCCGGGGGCAACGACCAGTTGCTGCATGCTGCGCCGGCGGCGATTGCCAAGGTGCATGAGCAGTCCAAGCGGTTTTCCGACGGGTTGGGTGAAGGGATCCAGCGGCACTGGGATGCGCTGATCCGGCAGCTGGACCGGGAGGGGCTGGATTACCAGGACTGACAGGTTTTCTGTGGCCTGTGCGGGCCTCTTCGCAGGTAAACCCGCTTCCACAGGAACTCCACCGGACTCAGGCCTGTGGTGATCCTGTGGGAGCTGGCTTGCCGGCGATAGGGCCCGAACAAACACCTCATATCCCATTGAAGGATCACCCAATGCCTCCACTTCACCTGGCCCGAAGCCTGCTGGCCTGCACCACCCTGGGCTTCACGCTCGCCGCCTGCTCCCCCTCCGGCGAAGATGCCACCAGCAAAACCCTGAACATCGCCTTCTGGGGCGACAACACCACGCTGGTCAGCGTCGACCCGTTCCAGGTCTACTGGCTGGAACACCGCGTACTGCTGCGCAACGTCGCCGAATCGCTCACCGACCAGGACCCGGCCACAGGCCGCATCATCCCTTGGCTGGCCAGCAGCTGGGAGGTCAGTGACGACGCGCTGCAGTACACCTTCCACCTGCGCCAGGACGTCTCCTTCAGCAACGGCGAGCGCTTCGACGCTCAAGCCGTGAAAACCGCCTTCGACAGCAACAAGGCTTTCGCGGCACAACTGCCTGCCACGTTCGGCGCCACCTACCTGGCCGGTTTTGACCATGCCGAAGTGGTCGACCCGTTCACCGTGCGCCTGGTGCTGTCGCGGCCCAACGCCGGCTTCCTGCAGGCCACCTCCACCACCAACCTGGCCATCCTCGCCCCGGCCTCCTACGCGCTAACCGCCCAGGAGCGTTCGCTGGGCAAGATCATCGGCACCGGCCCGTTCATCCTCGAACACTACACCCCGGAAGTAGGCGCACGCCTGGTCAAGCGGGCGGACTATGCCTGGGCCTCCGCCAACGTCAAAAACCCAGGCGCCGCCCACCTGGACCGCGTGGAAATCAGCTACATCCCCGAAGAAAGCGTGCGCAACGGCCTGTTCCTGCAAGGCAAGGCGGACATCCTTTGGCCACGCAACCCGTTTTCCGAAGTTGACCTGAAGCTGTTCCAGGCAAAAGGCGCGACCATCCAGAGCCGCTCGTTGCCAGGCCCGGCGCTCAACCTCTACCCCAACACCCGCAACGACCGCCTGCTGGGCGACCGCCAGGTGCGCCTGGCCCTGCAGAAAGCAATCGACCGCACCAGCTACGCCCACACCGTATACAACGCCGAGTTCCCGGTGGTGACCGGGGTGTATGACGTGACCACGCCGTACTTCAAGCCCCAAGCCGACAAGCTGGCCTACGACCCGCAGGGCGCCGAGCGCCTGCTGGATGCCGCCGGCTGGAGCAAGGGGGACGACGGCTACCGGCACAAGGACGGCAAACGCCTGACCCTGCGCTACAACATCTCCCCCGCCGAAAGCGCCGGCGATGTGCTGGTGCAAGACCAACTGCGCAAGGTCGGCATCGACCTCAAGCTGAACGTGCTGACCCGTGCCGAATGGGTGGCCGGCAACGCCTCGGGCAACTACGACCTCACCTCCACCTACATGACGCGCGCCGATCCGATCATCCTGCAGACCATCCTCGACCCACGCGCCGCCAGTAGTGCCACCTTGGCCACCAATACTTACGAGCCACACACCTTGGCCAAGGCGCAGACCTTGTTCGACAACGGCATTACCGCCACCCGCGACGACCAACGCGCCCAGGCCTATGGCCAGCTCCAAGACCTGCTGGTTGACGAAGCCTCGGCGTTCCCGCTGTACGAACGCGTGTGGCAAGCCGCCACAGCACCTAGGGTCAAGGACTTTCGCTGGACCGCCGAAGGCTTTGCGTTCCTCAGTGACATCCAGGTCGCGCAGCCATGAACCGCTACCTGATCGGCCGCATCGGCCAGGCGCTGCTGGTGCTGTGGGGCGCCTACACCATCACCTACTTCATCCTCTATCTGCTGCCCGGTGACACCCTGGCGATCATGCTCAGTGCATCGGGCATGGAAGCCGATGGCCTGTCGCCCGAGGACCTGGCCAAGGCGCGCGCCTACTACGGGCTGGACAAGGGCATTTTCGAGCAGTACATCGACCTGCTGTGGCGGGCCCTGCACGGTGACCTGGGCCAGTCGCTGTCACTGAACCGGCCGGTGACCGCGCTGCTGGCCGAGCGCCTGCCGCAAACCCTCGCCCTGGCCGGCTTTGCCATCGTACTGTCGTTGCTTGGCGGCATCGGCCTGGCCTACCTCACCGCCTACCTGCGATGGCAACCGCTGAAGGTGGCGCTATCGCGTTTGCCATCGCTGGGTTTTTCGGTACCGGTGTTCTGGATGGGGCTGCTACTGATACAGGTGTTCGCCTTTGGCCTGGGCTGGTTCCCGGCCACTGGCAGCCAGGGTTTTGCCAGCCTGGTACTGCCGGCGGTGACGCTGGCCATCCCCAGTGCTGCGGTGTACGCGCAGGTGTTGCAGCGCGGGTTCCAGGGCGTGTGGCAGGAGCCCTACATCGCCACCGCGTTCGCCAAAGGCCTGAGCCGTGCGCAGGTGCAGGCGCGGCACGGCCTGCGCAATGCGGCCCTGCCCATTCTTACCCTGGTCGGTTTGCAGGTGGGCAACACAGTGTCCGGGGCGGTACTGGTCGAGACCATCTTTTCGCGCAATGGCGTCGGCCGGTTGGCCCAGGAAGCCGTGCTGCGCCAGGACATCCCGGTAGTGCTGGCGATTGTCGCGGTGTCGGCGGCGGCCTTCGTGTTGGTGAACCTGATCGTCGACCTGCTGTACCCGTACCTTGACCCCCGCATCGCCCACGCCACGAAGGTGACCTGACCATGACCGCCGATACTCACCCCCTGCGTGCCGCCGCCCCGCCAGCCACCTGGAAGCGCCGCACTCGCCTGCAGCGCCTCGGCCAGGCGCTCGCCCCTTTGCTGGCGCGCCCGGGCTTCAGCCTGGCGCTAGTGGTGGTGCTGTTCGCCCTGCTGGCGGCATTGGCGCCGCACTGGCTGACCAGCTTCGACCCATACGCCACGTCGCCCGTCGACAAGCTGCGGGCCCCTGACGCCGTCCACTGGTTCGGCACCGACGAGCTGGGCCGCGACCTGTACACCCGCGTGGTGTATGGCGCCAGCCTGTCGGTGCAGGCCGCATTGTTGGCGGTTGGCATTGCCCTGGCGGGCGGGTTGAGCCTGGGCGTACTCGCCGGGTTTGCCGGCGGGCGCCTGGATGCCGCCCTCATGCGCTTGGTCGACGTGCTGCTGGCCCTGCCCGGCCTGCTGCTGGCCCTGGCCATTGTCACCGCCATCGGTTTTGGCACGGTGCCGGTGGCGATCGCCGTCGGCGTCGGCATCATCCCAGGCTTTGCCCGCACCACCCGCGGCGAAGTGCTGCGGGTCAAGACCCTGCCCTATGTCGAGGCCGCACGCCTGGGTGGCGCCAGCTGGCGCCGCACCTTGCTGCGGCATGTGCTGCCCAATGCCTGGGGGCCGGTGGCCGTGCTGGCCACGCTGGACTTCGGCGCCGCCATCCTGGCCACGGCCGGCCTGAGTTTCCTCGGTTTTGGCGCAGCACCGCCAGCGGCCGAATGGGGCACCTTGATTGCCAACGGCCGGCACTTCCTGATCACCGCACCCTGGGTGTCGCTGCTGCCCGGCCTGTTCGTGGTGGCCGTGGTGTTCAGCCTCAACCACCTTGCCCGCACCTTCGAGGAGCACCCACGATGAACGACCAGCCTTTGCTTGTGGTACGCGACCTCAGCATCAGTTATCACGCCTCCGGCCAGGCTACGCAGGCCGTCAAGCACCTTGCCTTCAGCCTGGCCCAGGGCGAGACCGTGGCCATTGTCGGCGAGTCAGGCTCGGGCAAGTCGACTTTGGCCAACGCCCTGCTCGGCTTGTTACCGGGCACGGCGCGCATCGACAGTGGCCAGTTGTGGGTCGACGGGCTGGATGTGGTGCGCGCCAGCGAACGACAGAAACGCCAGCTACGTGGGCGTACCGTCGGCCTGGTGCCGCAAGACCCGATGGTCAGCCTCAACCCCACCCTGCGCATTGGCCAGCAGATCGGCGAGGCGCTGGTGCTGGCCCAAGGCGGCCGCTCGCGCAGCGTCGATGCCGATGTGCTTGCACTACTCGCCCAGGTTGGCCTGGACAACCCGAGCCTGCGCGCCCGCCAGTACCCGCACGAGCTGTCTGGCGGCATGCGCCAGCGGGTGCTGATCGCCATCGCCCTGGCCGGTAACCCACGCCTGATCATCGCCGACGAACCCACCAGCGCGCTGGACGTGACCGTGCAACGCAAGATCCTCGATCACTTGCAGCGGCTGGTGGCCGAGCGTGGCATCTCGTTGCTGATCATCACCCACGACCTGGGCATGGCCACCGACCGCGCCGACCGCCTGCTGGTGATGAAGCAGGGCGAGCTAGTGGAACAAGGCACACCTGCGCAGATCCTGCAGGCAACGCAGCACCCTTATACCCGCGCCCTGCTCAATGCCGCGCCAGCATTCAGCGCCCGTCGCCAGCCGCGGCAACTGGCGCCCGGCTCAAAACCGATCCTCAGCCTGCAGGGGGTTGGCAAAACGTTCGAGTTGCCCAAGGTGAAAGGCCAGGACAACCGCTTTATCGCGTTGCAGGGCCTGGACTTGCAGGTTCACCCGGGACAAACGCTGGCCATCGTCGGTGAATCCGGTTCGGGCAAGAGCACCACCCTGCGTATTGCCCTGGGCCTGGAAACGCCCAGCCAAGGCCGAGTGCTGTTCGACCAGGAGGATGTCACGGGCCATGGCTGGCGCCAGTTCCGCCCCTTGCGCCGGCGCATGCAACTGGTCCAGCAAAACCCCTTCGCCGCCCTCGACCCGCGTTTCACGGTGTTCGACAGCATCGTCGAGCCGCTGGTGTCGTTTGGCCTGCTCAAAGGTGCAGCACTGGAGCAGCGGGCGCGGGAACTGATCGAGCGGGTGCACCTGCCACTGAACTACCTTGACCGCCTGCCCTGCGAACTGTCTGGCGGCCAGCGCCAGCGGGTGGCCATCGCCCGGGCGCTGGCGCTACAGCCAGAACTGTTACTGCTCGACGAGCCGGTGAGTGCGCTGGATGTGTCGGTGCAGGCACAGATTCTGGCACTGCTGGATGAGCTGCAACGGGAGCTGGGCATGGCTTATGTGTTGGTATCGCATGACCTGGCGGTGGTAGCGAGCATGGCTGACCACGTGCTGGTGCTGCGCCAGGGGCAAGTGGTAGAGCGCGGGACGGTGGCGCAGGTGTTCGACAGGCCGACGAATGATTACACGCGAGAGTTGATTGCTGCCGTGCCTGGGCGGTTGGTCACTGTCGCGGCTTGAGTTTGAAGGCCTCGGGGGCTGCTTTGCAGCCCATTCGCGGCACAAGGCCGCTCCTACAAGGGACCGCGTTTCCTCAAGGCACGCGGTCACTTGCAGGAGCGGCCTCGTGCCGCGAAAGGGGCGCAAAGCGCCCCCAGAAATCTCAGATCAGCCTCAAACTAAAAATGCACAAAAAGCATTATGAAACACCACTGTTATTTTCGTATTTCATAATTAGCATAGAACAACAAAGCCTTTCACAACCCCACCCCACACCCGCTAAGGTCACTCCAGACCGACCCCTTTCCTGGCGGAGGCCGTCCACCACGACCATCCCAGGAGCCTTGCACGCATGCCACCTCTCTCACCCGCACCCCTGCTTCATCTTCGCCCACGGGCCAGGTGACGCATGGCTGTCCCCATTCCATTTGCAGCACAACCCACAGGTATTCCGATGAGCAAACGACAAATCCGCCTGGGCGCCATGATCCATGGCGTCGGCCACGGCTGGGGCGAATGGCGCCACCCAGAGGCGCTGGCCGATGCCAGTGTCAATTTCGGCTTCTACAAACAGCAGGCAAAGCTGGCCGAGGCGGCAAAGTTCGACTTCGCCTTCATCGCCGACAGCCTGCACATCCACGCCCGCTCCAGCCCGCACTACCTCAACCGTTTCGAGCCGTTGACCATTCTTTCGGCGCTGGCGGCGCTGACAGAGCACATCGGCCTGGTAGCCACGGTCACGGTCAGCTACACCGAACCGTTCCAGGTAGCACGCCAATTCGCTTCGCTGGACCTGATCAGCGGCGGGCGCGCAGGCTGGAACGTGGTGACCTCCTGGCTTTCCGGCACCGCTGACAACTTCGGCAAGGCTGAACACCCGCCGCATGCCGTGCGTTACCGGATTGCCCGTGAGCACGTGGATGTGGTCAAGGGGCTGTGGGACTCGTGGGAGGACGACGCCTTTACCCGCGACAAGCAAAGCGGGCAGTTCTTCGACCCGGCCAAACTGCACACCCTCGGCCACCAGGGCGAGTACTTCAAGGTCAAGGGCCCGCTGAACATCCAGCGCTCACCCCAGGGCCAGCCGCTGATTTTCCAGGCTGGCGTGTCGGAAGACGGCCGCAACTTCGCGGCGCAAAACGCCGACGCCATCTTTGTCAGCCCCGAATCGTTCGACGATGCCCACGCCTATTACCAGGACCTCAAGCAGCGTGCCGCGCGCCATGGCCGCGCCCCGGACGCACTGTTCATCCTGCCCGGCATCCGCCCCATCGTCGGCCGCAACGCCGAGGAGGTTGAACAGCGCTACCAGCAGGCCGTCAACCTGGTGAGCATCGAGGATGCCCTGGTTGCCCTGGGTCGCCCCTTCAACGACTACGACTTCAGCCAACATGACCTGGATGCGCCCTTCCCCGACCTCGGCACCCTGGGCAACGACAGCCACAAGGGCACCTCGGACCAGCTCAAGCAACTGGCCCGTGATGAAGGCCTGAGCCTGCGCGAACTGGCACTGCGCTTCTCGCGCCCGCGCAGAGACTTCGTCGGCACCCCGGAGCAGGTTGCCGATGCCTTGCAGCACTGGTTCGAAAACGACGCTGCCGACGGTTTCATCATCAACTCGTTGCTACCGGATGGCCTGCAGTACTTCACCGAACACGTGGCTCCGCTGCTGCAAGCCCGTGGCCTGGTGCGCAGTGAGTACACCGGTAAAACCCTGCGCGACAATTTCGGCCTCAGCGTGCCAGAAAACCGCAACACCCTGCGCCGCAGCCAGGCAGCGGTTGCCTGAGCCCACCCAGACAAGGAGTTCTGTTTCATGAGCCTCGAATTCATCGGCCTCATCGGCCCGCAGGAAAGCAGCGAATCCCAGGCGCCACGTGGCCCGCTGGTTGATCTGGAGTTCATCAAGGCCTTTTCCCAGGCCCAGGAATATGGCGGTTTCGACAAGGCATTGCTGGCAGTCAACACCAGTGCACCGGACTCGATGATCCTGGCCAGCTACGTGGCAGCGCTTACCGAGCGTATCGGCCTGCTGGTCGCCCACCGCCCGGGCTTCCAGGCGCCAACTTTCGCCGCCCGCCAGTTCGCCACCCTCGACCAACTGAGCCGGGGCCGGGCCTCGATCAACGTCATCACCGGCGGCGACAGCGGCGACCTGCAGCGCGATGGCGACTTCCTCGACAAGGATGCCCGTTATGCCCGCACCGATGAATACCTGCAGGTACTGCGCAACACCTGGACCCGCCAGGAGCCCTTCGACCACCAGGGCACTCACTACCGCGTTGAAGACAACCTGACCTTGGTCAAACCGGTGCAGCATTTGCCCATCTACTTCTCCGGTGCGTCAGACGCCGCGGTTGAAGTCGCCGCCAAGCACGCCGACGTCTACATGATGTGGGGCGAACCGCTGGAGCAGGTACGCGAGCGCATCGCCAAGGTGCGCAAGGCCGCCGCCCGCTACGGGCGCGAGAAACACATCCGCTTCAGCCTGTCGTTGCGACCGATCCTGGGCGGCACCGAGGCCGAAGCCTGGGCCCGCGCCGAGCGTATTCTGGCCGACGCCCAGACCCGCATCGGCATCCGCCAGGGCAACCGCCGCGAGAAAAACTTCGGCAAGAGCAACGCCGGCTCCGAACGCCTGGTGCAGCTGGCCAGCCAGCGCAAGGTGCATGACACCCGACTGTGGACCGAGATTGCTGCTTTGGGCGGCGGTGCCGGTAACTCCACCTCGCTGGTAGGCACTGCAGACCAGGTGGCCGAGGCCGCACTGGCCTACTACGAGCTGGGGGTTACTACCTTCCTGTTCCGTGGGTTCGACCAACTGCGGGATGCGGTGGAATACGGGCAGGACCTCATTCCCCGTATTCGGGCGTTGGTAGAACAGCATGAGGCTGGACGCAGCACCCGCACAGCCTAGATCTCCATTCGCTGCACCGGCCTCTTCGCGGCGGTTCGACGCCTCGACGAGCCCGCTCCCACAGGAAAATCACTGACCTCATGGCCTGTGCAATTCCTGTGTGAGCGGGCATGTCGAGGCGTCGAACCGCCGCGAAGAGGCGGTGCAGGCAAACACTTTCCCAAACACCCTACGCCAGCCCTGTCAGGGCCTGGCGCCTAGTCGCCTGCGTGCTCCACCGTACTCCGAGGACATGATGTCTAGAACACCGTTTTTCGCCCTGCCCCTGGCCTGTCTGCTCACCCCGTTCGCCGATG
The DNA here is from genome assembly GCF_000498395.2 of Pseudomonas putida S13.1.2. Classification (NCBI taxonomy): domain Bacteria; kingdom Pseudomonadati; phylum Pseudomonadota; class Gammaproteobacteria; order Pseudomonadales; family Pseudomonadaceae; genus Pseudomonas; species Pseudomonas putida. The sequence continues at coordinate 1,490,063 of NZ_CP010979.1, read as the reverse complement.
CTGCTTCAACTACCGAAGACCAACGCCTGGACACCGTCACGGTGATCTCCACCGGCCTGCGGGGCAACCAGCGCACCGTGGCCGACAGCCCGGCACCCATCGACGTGATCAGCAGCGAACAGCTGTTGCGCACCGGCCGCGCCGAGCTGTCCGAGGCCATTTCCAAACTGCTGCCCTCGTTCAACTTCGGCACCAACATCGCCGGCTTTCAGTCTGGCGTGCGGCCGCTGAGCAACCGCAGCCTGGGCCCGGCCTACACCCTGGTGCTGGTCAATGGCAAACGCCGCCACAACAGCAGCGTGCCGGCCAGCGGCTCGACCGACAACAGCGGTGCCAACGCCGTTGATATCGACATGATCCCTGTCAGCGCCGTGTCACACATCGAAGTGCTGAAAGACAGCGCCGCCGCCCAGTACGGCTCTGATGCGGTGGCCGGGGTGATCAACATCATCCTCAAGAGCGCCAGCAGCGGCGGCCATTACGAAAGCAGCTACGGCCAGCTGTACAGCGGCCAGGGGGAAACCATCAAGCTGGCTGGCGACCAAGGTTTCAGCCTGGGTGATGGCGGTTTCCTGCACCTGTCGGGTGAGGCACGCAAGCGCGGCACCGCCAACTGGATCGACAAGGCCGCCCCCGATTACCGCGCCTACTTCGAAGACGACCGCCAGGCCGGCTGGGACCATCGGGCTGTGAAGAATGGCGACCCCGACCTGCGCGCCTTCAACCTCGGTTACAACGCCGAGCTCCCCATCAGCGACGACCTGAAGCTGTATTCGTTCGCCACCTATGCCGAGCGCAAGCTCGAGGCCTTCAACAATTACCGCCTGCCCAACAGCAATGCCTCGATTCCCGAGTTGTTCCCCGACGGATACTTCCCGCTCAACAATATCAAGGACACCGACTACCAGTGGCTGCTCGGCGCCCGAGGCGCTGCCGGTGCCTGGGACTGGGACCTGTCCACCACCTACGGGCGCAACAAGAACCAACAGTCCAGCGACCTGACCATCAACCCCACCTATGGCCCGGCCTCGCCAACCTCGTTCGATGACCTGGCGACGTTGCAGTTCGACCAGTGGGTGAACAACCTGGACATCACCCGCGCCTTCGATGGCCTGTTCGGCTTGGCGGTACCGACCCGCGTCTCGGCAGGCCTGGAGCACCGCTGGGAGCGCTTCCAGACGTTCGCCGGCGACCCCATCGCCTACAGCGTCGGGCCCTACACCTACCCGGCCACCCTGGCCGACGGGCGCCCCAACCCGCTTTATGCGCTGGCCAACGGCCAGACCGCCGTGGGCGCCCAGGCTGCGCTGACCATCCGCCCGGAAGACGAGGCCGATGTGAAGCGCAACAACTATGCCGCTTACATCGACCTCGGCCTGGACCTGACCCCGCGCTGGTACCTGGGCGCCGCCGCGCGCGTCGAGCACTACGACGACGACTCGGGCAACACCGCCAGCTTCAAGCTCAATTCGCGCTATGAACTGAGCGAAACCGTGGCGCTGCGTGGCACCCTGGGTAGTGGTTTCCGTGCACCGTCGCTGACCCAGAGTGGCTACACGGTCAGCGACAACCGTACCGCGCTGGACGCCGACGGCAATGTGGTGCCGGCCTTGCGCCGCACCGTGGCGCCCGGCAGTGCCGCCGCGCTGGCATTCGGCGGCGACAAGCTCGACCCGGAGAAATCGCGCAACGCCGGCCTTGGCCTGACCTGGCAACCGGCGCGCCGCACCAGTGTCACCCTGGACGCCTACCTGATCGACATCGACGACCGCATCCTGTTGACCGAAAACCTCTACGACCGGCAGAACGGTGCCGGTGCCATTGGCGACATCCTCGAATCGCTGGGCCTGGCGCGCACCACCTGGATCAACTACTACACCAATGCCTTCGACACCCGCACCCGCGGCCTCGACCTGGTGGGTGACCACACCAGCGAGTTCGGTGCCTGGGGCGATGTGCGCTGGACCTTGGGCTTCAACTGGAACAAGACTACCGTTCGCGGCACCCGGGGTACGCCCGCCGCGCTGGCCGCTGCCGGCATCGACGTGGTCGGCCATGGCCGTGAAGGTGACCTGGTGGCAGCTTCGCCGAAGACCAAATGGGTATTGGGCAGCCAGTGGTTGCTGGGCAACTTCACCGGCACCTTGCAGACCACCCGCTACGGCAAGGTCGAAACCTGGCAGCAGAACCAGGCCCAGGACCGCACCTTTGGCGCCAAGTGGATCACCGACCTGGACCTGTCGTACCTGCTGTTCGACAGCCTGACCGTCAGTGTGGGTGGCACCAACATCTTCAATGTGCGGCCCGACAAGAACGGGGTGTACAACGCCAACGGCAACCAGGCGGCGTACGGCAACCCGCCGTTCCACCCAGGTGGCGGCTATTGGTACACCAAGCTGGCCTATGACTTCTGAAGCATCTGCACATTTGCTCCTGGCCTGTGGGAGCGGGTTCACCCGCGAAGAATCCAACCCGGTACTTGGCAATTGACGCAAAGCCCGCCCCATGCTCTCCTTATGCCTCACGTTCAGGTGCCCCCACAGGGGGTGAAACGGGAAACCGGTGCGTCCCAGGCCCTCCAGCAGGGCCGGACAAGGCCGGTGCTGCCCCCGCAACGGTAAGCGAGTGAAGCGTCTGTACCACTGTGCCATGTAGTCCGGCATGGGAAGGTGACGCTTTCCAGGAGCCCTGCTCCTCCTCGCAAGCCCGGAGACCGGCCTGACGTTCATGAACACCCCGCGGTGGGCGGGCGCTGTTGCATTCCCCTGGGCGGCCACGCATCGGGGATGCCGCGCTTGCCCGTTGCCCACAAAAAGCAGAGGAACGCGTCATGCCCGTCACCAGCACCAAGCAACACAGCCTTGCCACACCCGTCACCCTCAGCCAGCGCATCGTCATCGCCGTCGGCGCCAGCCTGCTGGGTCTGTGCCTGGTGTACTTCGCCGGTTTCTCGCACATCGAGGCCGTGCACAACGCCGCCCACGACACCCGCCACAGCGCCGCCTTCCCCTGCCACTGAGTACGCCTGATGATCACGCGCATTGCCCGTACCGCGGGCTTCAGCGGGCTGCTTGCGGCCCTGCTGCTGACCCTGCTGCAAAGCTTCTGGGTCGCCCCGCTGATTCTTGAGGCGGAAACCTACGAATCATCGGCCCCGGCCGCACAGCACGAACATGGTGGCGAAGTGGCCGCCCATGAGCACAGCGCCGAAGCCTGGTCGCCGGAAGACGGTTGGCAGCGGGTGCTGTCCACCACCGGGGGCAACCTGGTGGTCGCAGTCGGCTTCGCCCTGATTCTCGCCGCCCTGTACAGCCTGCGCGAACCGCAGCGTGCCGGCACCGGTGCGCTGTGGGGCCTGGCCGGTTTTGCCGTGTTCTGCCTGGCCCCAACGTTGGGGTTGCCGCCGGAGCTGCCCGGCACTGCCGCCGCCGACCTGGGACAACGCCAGGCATGGTGGGTTGGCACGGCCAGCGCCACCGCCCTTGGCCTGGCCTTGCTGGTGTTCGCCCGGCACTGGTTGTTGAAGGCGCTGGGCGCCGTGTTGCTGGTCATCCCCCATGTGATTGGCGCCCCACAGCCCGAAGTGCATGAGAGCCTGGCCCCCGAAGCACTGGAGACCCAGTTCAAGATGGCCTCCTGGCTGACCAACGCTGCCTTCTGGGTAGCCTTGGGCCTGCTCAGTGCGTGGCTGTTCCGCCGCTCCAGCAAGGCCTGATGCCGGCGTTCTACGCCGGCTTCGGCTGCCGCCGGGGCTGCCCGGCGGATACCCTGCAGACCCTGCTGCTCCACGCCCTGGCTAGCCAGGGCCTGGCGCTTGCCGACCTGCACGGCATTGCCACTATCAGCTTCAAGGGCGACGAAGCCGGCTTGCAGCAACTGGCCGAACGCCTTGGCTTGCCGTTGGTGCTGTACCATAGCGCGCAACTGCAGGCCTTTGAGCCGCTGCTCAGCCACCGCTCTGCCACAGCCCATGCCCACAGCGGCTGCTGGGGCGTGGCCGAGAGCGCGGCGCTGGCCCTGGCCAGCCAGCAGCCCGGGAGCACAGCCCGGTTGCTGCTGACCCGCCAAGTACTGGGCACGGCGACCCTCGCCCTGGCCTGTTGACCATTTCGCTTCTCTTTCCTGCAAGGACTTTCCATGACGGTGTACTTCATCGGTGCCGGCCCCGGCGACCCGGAACTGATCACGGTCAAGGGCCAACGGCTGATCCGCCAGTGCCCGGTGATCATCTATGCCGGCTCACTGGTACCTGCTGCCGTGCTCGAAGACCACCAGGCCGAGACCGTGATCAACAGTGCCGAGTTGCACCTGGAGCAGATCATCGCCGCCATTCGCAGCGCGCACGAACAAGGCCAGGACGTGGCCCGGGTGCACAGCGGCGACCCCAGCCTGTACGGCGCCATCGGTGAGCAGATCCGCCACTTGCAGGCGCTGGGCATCGATTACCAGATCATCCCCGGGGTCACCGCCACGGCGGCCAGCGCTGCGCTGCTCGGCTGCGAGCTGACCCTGCCCCAGGTAGCGCAGACGGTGATCCTCACCCGCTATGGCGACAGTTCGCCAATGCCACCCGGCGAACAACTGGGCGACCTGGCGCGCCATGGCAGCACCTTGGCGATTCACCTGGGGGTCAAGCACCTGTCGCGGATCGTCGAAGAACTGCTCCCGCACTACGGCGCGCACTGCCCGGTGGCGGTGGTACATCGTGCCACATGGCCGGACCAGGACTGGGTGCGCGGCACCCTTGGCGATATCGTCGAACGGGTTGCAGCCAAGGACTTTCGCCGCACGGCGCTGATCCTGGTAGGTCACGTGCTCGGGGATGCGCCATTCGCCGAGTCGGCCTTGTACCGTGCCGGGCACGCCCACCTGTACCGCCCTGGCGACTGAGCATTGCCAGCATTGCCACGGGCGTAGCAGACTCCGGGTTCCCGCCTGCGAACAGGAGTCACACCCATGCTGGAATTACGCCCCAACTGCGAGTGCTGCGATACCGACCTGCCGGGCGACAGCCCCGATGCGCTGATCTGCTCCTTCGAATGCACCTTCTGCCGCGCCTGCGCCGATACCCGCTTCAACGGCCGCTGCCCGAACTGTGCCGGCCAGCTGGTGGCCCGCCCCACGCGGGTCGGCCAGGCGCTGGTCAATAACCCCGCTGCCACCCAACGTGTGAACAAAGCACACGCTGCTTGCGCCTGACTGCACACCTCAAACCAGGCATTGCCGCTTTGATAGGGTGATGTCTTTCCCAATGCTTGTAGGACTTTTCAACAACAAGCGCGCGGATTATCAACACTTCTATACTCGGCATTACCAAACCTCGGGATTGGTCGTATCTTGCAGCGCTTCCGATTAACCCACTTGCAGACGTATTCCTGAGTGTTCCAGGAAGCGGACCACATCTTGACAGGAGTTTTCTACATGACAACCGTGCTGATCGTCGACGACCACCCCATTGTCCGACTATCCCTGCGTCTACTGCTCGAACGTGAACGCTTTCATGTTGTGGGTGAAGTTGGTAACGGCAGCGAAGTGGCGCAGGTAGCCCGCGAACTGCGCCCGGACGTGGTAGTGCTCGACATCGGCCTGCCCGGCCTGGATGGCATGGAAGTGATCAAACGCCTGCAATGCCTCGAGCCTGTGCCCAAGATCATGGTGCTGACCGGCCAGGCCACCGACCTGTATGTACGGCGTTGCCTGGATGCTGGCATCGGCGCATTCGTCACCAAGGAAGAAGATCACGAAGCACTGCTGTTTGCCCTCAAGGCCTTGGTCAAGGGCTATTCGACCTTCCCGCAAATGTCGGTCAACAGCAACTCGCTGGAGAGCGAACCGGTACGCCTGGCCAGCCTGTCGAACCGTGAAATGGAAGTGCTGCGGCGCCTGGCGCGCGGCGAAAACAACAAAAATATCGGCACCTGCATGAACCTGAGTGCCAAGACCATCAGCACCTACCGGGGCCGTATCATGGAAAAGCTCAAGACCGAATCGCTGGTTGAAATGGTCGACCTGGCCAAACGCAACAGCGTCTACTGAGCGTTCGGCCGCCATGAAGCGCCTGCTGGCGTGCATGCTCCTGGCCATCGGCCTGGCCGGCCCCACCGCGCTGCTGGCGAGCAGCGAACCTCGCCAACTGCTGGCGCGCTCGGTCAGCGCCGCAGCCCCACTGCAATTGTCCAGCGAAGATCGGGACTGGCTGCAACGACGTCAACACCTGGTGCTAGGCAGTTCGCGGCCCGACTATCCGCCGTTCGAAATGAATGCCAGCCAACAGGACTACGAAGGCATTAGCGCAGACTACGCGGGCATCATCGCCGAGCAGCTGGGCGTGAGCATCGAGGTGCGCCGATTCGACAGCCGCCACGAGGCCATCGCCGCGTTGCGAGCGGGCAGTATCGACCTGCTGGGCAGCTCCAATGCCTTCGAAGCGGCAGACGCCCAGCTTAACCTGAGCACCCCGTATGCCGACGACCTGCCGGTCATCGTCGCCCGTGAGGGGAGCAGCCTGAAGAACACACCCGACCTCGCCGGCCTGCGCCTGGCCATGGTCGATCACTACCTGCCGGCCAGCACCGTACGCAACCTCTACCCCAAAGCACAGTTAAGCCTGTACCGCTCTACCCTTGCCGGGTTGGCCGCCGTTTATCTGGGTGAGGCCGATGCCTATCTGGGCGATGCCATCAGCACCGACTTCACGATTGGCAAGAGTTACCAGGGCATACTGAGAATCGATCACTTCTGCCAGGTCCCTGCTGGTGCATTTGCCTTTGCCCTGGCCAAAGAAAACCCTCGCTTGCACAGGTTGGTTGACAAGGCACTGGCCCGCATCAACGAAAGCGAGCGCCTGAACATCCTGCGCCGCTGGAGCAGTGGCAACACCAGCCTGCTGCTGCAGCGCCATCTCACCGTCTTGAGCAACGAAGAAAAAGCCTGGATCGCTGCCCACCCCTACATCGACGTATTGCTCAACACCTCGCTGGCGCCATTGATGTTCAACGACGCCGAACACCGCCCAACCGGCATCACCCTTGACCTGCTGAAACAGATCTCGCTGCGCACCGGGCTACAGTTCCGGCCGGTCGAAAGCGATTCGGCGCAGACGATGATCGAGCGCCTGGCCCGCGGCGATGCACAAATGATCGGTGCCTTGGGCTACGGCGCGGATCGCTCGAAACAACTGCGCTATACCCGGCCCTACCTGGTCAGCCCTCGCGTGCTGGTTACCCGCAGCGACAGCACGTACCCCACACAAGCCAAGGCACTGGATGGCCAGCGTATCGCCGTGGTACGTGGCTCGCCGCAGCGGGTGCTGCTGCAACAACGCTATCCGCAGGCCCGGCTGGTGGAGGTGGACAACCCGCTCGGCCTGATGGAGGCCGTGGCCGGCGGGGCTGCCGACGTTGCCCTCAGTAGCCAGATCAATGCAGCCTACTACATCAGCCATGTCTTCAAAGGCCGCTTGCGCATCGCCAGCGTGCTGGACGACGCCCCTGCCATTGCCGCCTTCGCCGTGGCTGCGGACCAGCCGCAGCTACAGGCCATTCTCGACAAGGCGCTGCTGAGCATTCCACCCGAAGAGCTCGACCAACTGGCCAATCGCTGGCGCACCAGAACCTTGGTCAGCGACAGCCCCTGGCGCGACTACCGTACACTGGCCTTGCAGGTGCTGGTCTTGTCGGCCCTGCTGCTGGCGGGCGTGGTGTTCTGGAACAGCTACCTGCGCAAGCTGATCAACCAGCGCACCGAGGCCCAGCACGCGCTGCAAGCGCAGTTGGCCTTGAGCCGTGGCCTGCTCGAACAGCTTCGCCAAGCCAAGGACGACGCAGAGCAAGCCAGCCAGACCAAAAGCACCTTCCTGGCCACCATGAGCCATGAAATCCGCACCCCGATGAATGCCGTGATCGGCCTGCTGGAGTTGGCGCTGGAAGACAGCCGCGAGGGCCGCTGCGACGCCCAGACCCTGCAGACTGCCCATGGCTCGGCCATCGACCTGCTTGAACTGATTGGCGATATTCTCGACATTTCCCGCATCGAATCCGGGCACATTACCCTGCAACCGATACCCACTAACCTGGTCGAGCTGGTACGCGCTACGGTACGGGTTTTCGAGGGCAACGCTCGGGCCAAAGGCTTGCATCTGCACGCAGAACTTCCCGCCGGGCCGGTCTGGGTGCTGGCAGACCCGTTGCGGGTCAAGCAGATACTGTCCAATTTGATCAGCAACGCCATCAAGTTCACCGACCGCGGTGAGGTGCAGGCCAGCTTGCTGATACCTCCAGCCGATGGGCACAGCAGCCTGCCAATCGAATTGTCTGTGCGTGACACCGGCATCGGCATCAGCCCCGTTGATCAGGCCAGGCTGTTCAACGCCTTCGTTCAGGCTGACGGCCCGCGAACCCGCCAAGGGGCAGGCCTGGGGTTGGTCATCAGCCGTACCTTTGCCGAACTGATGGGCGGCAGCTTGGGCCTGCAAAGCGTCGAAGGCGTCGGCACCAAGGTGCAGGTCAGCTTGCAGTTGCCAGCCTGCCCTGCACCGAAGCCTGTGCAGCAACTGACCCCGGCAGCCGAACCCAGCACCGACCCTTTGAAAATTCTGGTGGTCGACGACTACCCTGCCAACCTGCTGTTGCTGGAACGGCAACTGCACACCCTCGGTCATCACGTGACTTTGGCAGACAACGGCCAGGTTGCGCTGGAGCGCTGGCAGGCCGCGCGTTTCGACCTGGTGATCACCGATTGCAGCATGCCAGTCATGGACGGCCACGAACTCGCCCGTCGCATTCGCAGCCTTGAAGCCGAACGCAGCCTGCCGGCCTGCCAGATCCTCGGTGTGACTGCCAATGCCCAGGCCGAAGAGCGTGACCGTTGCCTGGCCAGCGGCATGGACGAATGCCTGTTCAAGCCAATCGGCCTGCACACGCTCAAGGCCCACCTGCCCCAAGCCCGCGCCGCTCAAGAGACGCCACTGCCCAGTAGCGGCTTCAACCTGGCAGAGCTGCGCCACTTGACACAGGACGACAAGCAACTGACGCGGCATCTGTTGGAACAGCTGTCAATCAGCGTCGGCGAAGATCTGGCCACCTTGCGTGCGCTGGCGCCCGAGGCCTCCGCTGAGGCGGTCCGTACCCTGGCCCATCGCATCAAGGGCGGCGCAAAGATGATCAGAGTGCGCGGTGTGGTAAAGGATTGCGAAGCCATCGAGAACGCTCATGCGCAGGGCCTGCCAACGGTTGTGCAACGTGAACGACTGCAAATCAACCTGCAAGCCCTGCTGAACGAACTGAAGGATGCGCTCAATGCAATTGCAGCGTCGAGCTGATCTGGCTGATCGCATCCACGACGTGCCGTGAACCCTGCTGGATTTCCATGATCACCGTACCTGCCTCGTTGGCCAGCGCAACCCCATGACCAGTCCGGGTAAGACTTGACTGCATGCTGGCCACGGCCAGCAGTGACAGGTCGTGGTTCTGCCGTACGACGTCGACGATTTCCAGGGTGGCCTTGCTGGTTCGCGCCGCCAGGTTGCGCACCTCGTCGGCCACTACGGCAAAACCACGCCCATGATCACCGGCGCGGGCCGCCTCGATGGCCGCGTTCAAGGCTAAAAGGTTGGTCTGGTCGGCAATGCCACGTATGGTCAGCACGATCTGCCCGATCACATCCGACTGCTTGCTCACGGCATCGATGCTGCGCGCAGCCTCGTTCAGCTCATGGGAAATCTGTTCGATCACCTGCACCGTCTGCTGCACCACCTCGGTGCCCTTGCGTGCGCAGGCATCGGTCTGCATGGAACTGGCATGGGCGGCATCGGCAGCGGTTTGCTGCGTGCAGACCTGGCGGGTGATGTCACTGGCGAACTTCACCACTTTGTACAAGCGGCCCTTGCTGTCGAATATCGGGTTGTATGAGGCCTCCAGATAGACCATCTGGCCCTGCTTGTTGATGCGTTCGAAGCGGTGCGAATGGTATTCGCCGCGGTTGAGCGATGCCCAGAACTCGCGATACGCGGCCGACTCGCGCTCATGCGGCAGGCAAAACAGCCCATGATGGCGGCCGACCACTTCGTCCAGGCGATAGCCCATGGTGTCGAGGAAGTTCTGGTTAGCCTTGATCACCCGGCCTTGCGGGGTGAACTCAATCACCGCCATGGAGCGCCCGATCGCCTTCAGCAGGCTCTCGCTCTCGTGCTCCTGCACCACCCGCTGACTGATGTCGGCTGCTACCTTTATCACGCTGATGACCTGACGCTGCTCGTCCAGCACCGGCATGTAGCTGGCCTCCAGCCAGACCTCGCGGCCGGCCTTGTCGAGGCGTTCGAAGGTACCGCTGATGGCCTTGCCCTGGCCCAGTTCGCGCCACAGTTGTTGGTACTCGGCGCTTTGCGCGTAGCCCGGCTCGCAGAACAGCCGGTGGTGCTTGCCACGCAATTCGTCGGCGCTGTAGCCCATGGCCTGGCAGAAACGCTCGTTGGCATCGAGGATAGTGCCATCGGGGGCGAACTCGATCATCGCCATCGAACGGCTGATTGCCGCCAGCTTGGCTTGTGCGCCGGCCAAAGCCTGGTGACTACGCTGGATCTCAACCAAATCGGATTTGCGATGGAAATCGAACATGACGCCGGGCTCCTTTATGCGCGGTGTCCTGAGCATAGATCGCCGTTGGCAAGTCGTGGTTAATGTGTCGCCTGATAGATCGATCGCCGCCCGCGCGGCGCTCGATGTCAAACCCAACACTCTACTCAAGGCGTACTCAGGAACTCTCGCGCACCATCAGCTCAAAGCCCAGATCCTGCTGCGTATCCGCCACCCGCTTGCCATCGAGCAACGCCAGCAGCGCCTGCGCCGCGCCGCGCCCAACGGCGGCCCGGGGCGTGCGAATCGAGGTCAGGCGCGGCACCATGTGTGCCGAAGCCGGCAAGTCGTTGAACCCCACCATGGCCACCTGACGTGGCACTTCCACCCCTTGGCGCAATGCCTGCAGCACCGCCCCTTGGGCCAGGTCGTCGTTGCAGAAGAAGATACCGTCGACGTCCGGCGCCTGCTGCAGCAACTGGCTGAACAACACGCTGCCCAAGGCAATCGACGAAGGTTCCGGTGCCAGTACCTCCAGCTCCGCCGCCTGCAAACCAGCCTCGGCCAACGCCTGGCGGAAACCCTCGGCCCGCTGCATCACCCGAGGGTCGAGCTGCGCGGCAATGAACGCCAGGCGTTTGCACCCGCGCTCGATCAAGTGCCGGGCCGCGGCGCGCCCGGCCTGCTGCTGCGAAAAACCGACCGACAATGCCCCTGGCTCGCCATTGAGTTCCATCATGTGCACACACGGCACACCGCTGGCGGCCAACATCTGCCGCGCCGCATCGCTGCGCTCGAAACCGGTCAACAGCATGCCGCAGGGCTGGTAGGCCAGGTAATTGCGGATCAGGTTTTCTTCTTCGGCAAGGTCGTAGTGATAGTTGCCGATCAGTACCTCGAGCCCACGCGGGCGCATGACCTCGTGAATGGCTTCCAGGGTGTCGATGAACAATTGGTTGGACAGCGACGGAATCAGCACCACCACCGACTGGCTGCGGGCCGAGGCCAGGGCACGGGCCGCCGGGTTGGCCACGTAGCCCAGGCTCGCCGCTGCAGCGACGACCTTTTCGACCAGTTCAGGCGCAACCGTGCTGACCCCGCGCAAGGCGCGCGAGGCGGTAATCGGGGAAACCCCGGAAAGCCTGGCAACTTCTGCCAAGGTGGGACGACCTGTAGTGCGGGAGCCGATGCGGGACATGGATGTTGTAATTTTACTACTTGCAAGGATAGGGAACGGCCACTAAGGTAGCGCTGTCTCAGGACGCAGGCAATGTAATCTTTGGCAGCAGCCAGCACGCGCTCGCTACCAGGCGTCCATACTGCGTAAGGACAAGACCAATAACACCGGGGAGGTGGCTGTTCGTCGGCGACGAGACAGCGCTATCTCACCCCGCAGGAGGTACTGATGAATTCTCCCCTGTCCGCCATCGTGGTGATGGGCGTGGCCGGTTGCGGCAAAAGCTGCATCGGCGCCGCCATCGCTGCCAGAAGCGGCGGCCGCCTGATTGAAGGCGACGCTTTCCACCCTGCCGAAAACATCCGCAAGATGAGCGATGGCATCCCGCTGGACGACAGCGACCGTGCCGGCTGGCTGGTACGCCTTGGCCAAGAATTGCAGGCCACTACCCAAGCTGGGGAGCGCCCGATCCTGACCTGCTCGGCACTCAAGCGCCGCTACCGCGACAGCTTGCGCGATGCCATGCCCGGGCTGGTGTTCGTGTTCCTCGAACTGTCGCCCGCCGAGGCGGAAAAACGCGTGCTGGCCCGCCCTGGGCACTTCATGCCAGCCAGCCTGATCGACAGCCAGTTTGCTGCCCTGGAATCACCACGCGGCGAGCCACTGACGCTGGCACTGGACGCCACCCAGCCCATCGAAGCACTTGCCGAAGCGGTGGACCGCTGGCTAAAGCGTTGCGGTGAGCAGGGCCTGGCGCAAACCGCCTGATCCCGGCGGCTTTCCCGGCTCACCAAAGACAGCGCTACCTCGACCCGTGATCGCGGGTAAAGTTTCAAAACGCTACGCCAAAAACAACGATAAGATCGAGGCCTTCAAACCATGTTCGGACTGGCTACTGACACCTTCCTGCTGCTCGACGCGCTGGTTACCATCATTGGGCTGATCCTGCTGATCACCCACTTCAAAGTGCACCCCTTCGTCGCCCTCACCCTCGCGGCCGGCTTCCTTGGCCTTACCTCCGGCATGCCGGTGGCCAAGGTAATGAAGTCGTTCCAGGATGGTTTTGGCGGTGTGCTCGGCTTCGTCGGCATCGTGCTCGCCCTGGGCACCATGCTGGGCAAGCTGATGGCCGACTCTGGGGGTGCCGACCAGATTGCACAAACCCTCATCCGCGCCTTCGGCAAGAAGAACGTGCATTGGGCGATGATGTTCGCCGCCTTCCTGGTGGGTATTCCACTGTTCTTCGAAATCGGCTTCGTACTGCTGATTCCGCTGGTGTTCATCGTTGCGCGGCGCTCCGGGGTGTCGCTGGTTAAAATCGGCATTCCGCTGCTGGCCGGCCTGTCGGTGGTGCACGGCCTGGTGCCGCCACACCCGGGCCCATTGCTGGCGATCGGTATTTTCCACGCTGATATCGGCAAGACTATCTTCTACGGCCTGATCGTCGCACTGCCCACCGCGATCATCGCCGGCCCGCTGTTCGGCAACTTCATTTCCCGCTACATCCCGGGCAACCCGTCCCAGGAACTGATGGACCAGATCGCCAAGGAGTCCGACCAGGGCAACCTGCCAAGCTTCAGCATTACCCTGATCACGGTGCTGCTGCCGGTAGCGTTGATGCTGCTGAAAACCTTCGCCGACGTGGTACTGCCGGCCGAGCACATCGTGCGCCAGTGGATGGACCTGATCGGCCACCCCATTACCGCCCTGCTCGCGGCACTGCTGCTGGCCTTCTATACCTTTGGTTCGGCCCGCGGCTTCAACCGCCAGCAGATCATGAAGATGCTTGACCAGAGCCTGGCCCCCACGGCGGCCATCGTGCTGATCGTGGGTGCTGGCGGCGGCTTCAAGCAGATGCTGGTGGACACCGGCGTGGGCAACGTCATCGGGCAGATGGCCGTACAGGCGGAGATTTCGCCGATCATGCTGGCCTGGTTGGTAGCAGCGGTGATCCGCATCGCAACCGGCTCCGCCACGGTCGCCACCATTACCGGTGCGGGCATTGTCGCACCGGTAATCGACCTGGTACCGGGTGTGAACCGTGAGTTGCTGGTACTGGCCACCGGTGCTGGCTCGTTGATCCTGTCGCATGTGAACGACGCCGGCTTCTGGCTGGTGAAGCAGTATTTCAACATGACCGTAGCGGAAACCTTCAAGACCTGGAGCATGATGGAGACCATCCTCTCGGTGGTTGGCATCATCTTCATCATGTTGTTGGCGCAGGTGGTGTAACCGTTGATCGGGGTAATGGCACCTTGATGCTTTGGGTAGGGCCGAAGGAAAGTATCAGACCTACCCGAAGCCAAGGAGCCTGCCATGCCCCGCTCAAGCATTCTGCTGATTGCCCTGCTCGCCTCGCCACTGGCCCTGGCGGCCGGTACCGGGCCCACCTACCCTGACGACCCGCACAACCCGGCACCACGGCCGGGCGTGGACAGCACCCTCAACCCGATTGAAAAGCCCATGCCGCGGGACACTGACCCGCGCATTCAAGGTAACGACCCAGAAAGCCCACCGGCCAAGCAGAATGACAACCGCGACCTGCCGGGGATGGATGGGAGTGGTTCGGAGGGTAGCGGATATCAGGGAAACAGCGGTACCAGTACAGGTAACCCCTGAGCACGCTAAACTGTGGTCCACCTTAAAAAATCGCAGGGGTTGGTGTATGCCTGTACTGGCCTCTTCGCGGGCATGCCCGCTCCCACAGGTACTGCACCGTCCCGGGTAGCCGTGCGGTCCCTGTGGGAGCGGGCATGCCCGCAAAAAGGCCGGCATGGGCAGTAAAGATTGATGAATTACCACTGGCGTTTGTCGGGGCGGGTCAGCCCCAGCTTCTCGATCCGGTAACGCAGCATGTCCCGCGACAACCCGAGCATCCGCGCCGACTTGGTCACATTCCAGTCCGTACGGTCCAGCGTCTTGCACACCAGGTCGCGTTCCATGTCCGGCAGGCTGGTGCCTGGCTCCGGCTCGTGCCGCGGCATTTCGAACATCGCTGGCGCCGGCTGCTGCATCAATGGCTCGTCAATCAAGGTCATGCACAGGTTCAACTGATGCGCCTGCACCACCTCGTTCGGTGCCAGTAGCACGGTCTGCTCCAGCATGTTGCGCAATTCGCGCACATTGCCTGGCCAGCTGTAGCCCAGCATCAGGCTCTCGGCCTCGGCAGAGAATCGCAGGTTCGGCTTGCCATAACGCCTGCCATGATGGGCGAGGAAATGCCTTGCCAGTACCAGAATGTCCTGGCCTCGGGCATACAGGCGCGGCACCTTCAGGGCGATAATGCGCAGGCGGAAGAACAGGTCGCGGCGGAACTTGCCCTGCTGCACCATCTGCTCCAGGTTGCAGTTGGTGGCGCTGATAACCCGCAGGTCGACCTTGCGCTCCTTCACCGCGCCAATCCGGCGGATGCTGCGATCTTCCAGCAGCTTGAGCAGCTTGGCCTGCAACACCAGGTCCATCTCGCCGATCTCGTCGAGAAACAGGGTGCCGCCGTCGGCCGCCTCCACCAGGCCCAACCGTCGCTCCTTGGCATCGGTGAATGCGCCCTTCTCGTGACCGAACAGCTCGGCCTCCAGCAGGTTGGCCGGGATTGAGGCGCAGTTGAACTCGATGAACGGCCCTTTGCTGCGGGAGCCGTCAAAATGCAGGGCGCGCGCCACCAGCTCCTTGCCGGTCCCGGTCTCGCCTTCGACCAGCACCGGTGGCAAGTCGTCGCTGGTCATGCGCCGTTCGGCATCCAGCACCTGGCGCAGGGTGTGCTTGAGGGTGAGCATTACTGGCGACTCGCCGATCAAGGCCTGCAACCCGGACTTCTGCGCCTCGCGCTCCTGGTAGAACGACAGCGTGCGCTCCATGCGTTCGGCAGCCAGAGCCTTGTCCAGGGTCAATTTGAGCTCGGCAAGTACTACCGGCTTGGTCAGGTAATGGAAGGCACCCTCCTTCATCGCCTGCACAGCATCTTCGACATTGCCGTAGCCGGTCATCATGATCACTTTCAGGCCCGGCACCTGCGCCACAAGGCTGCGCAGCAGGTCGTGCCCGCTCATGCCCGGCAACGAGTTGTCGGTCAGCACCGCGTCGGGCTGGGCCCGCTTGATCTGCTCCAGCGCAAGCTCGGCGCTGTGGCACACGGTGACCTCAAAGCCCTTGAGGCTGAGGTAGGTGCGAATGTTGTCAGCGAGGATTTCATCATCCTCGACTACCAGGATGCTGTGCTCCATGGTCCCCTCCCGCTGCGATATTGAATGTAAGGCTGACGCGGGTTCCTTCCTCTTCGCGGCTGCTCAGGCTGACCGAGCCGCCAAAACGTTCCATGATGCGCTTGACCAGGGCCAGGCCCACACCGAGCCCCCCCTGCTTGGTAGTGAAGAACGGCTTGAATACCATCCGCTCCTGCTGTTGGCTCATGCCTTTGCCGGTGTCGGTGAGCACAAACTCGGCACGCTGGCCTTCCTGTACATTGACCTGGGCGGTGAGCATGCCTCCTGCCGGCATGGCCTCCAGGGCATTGGAGAACAAGCTGTTGAGAATCTGCGTGAGCTGCAGCGGCTGGCTGGCCACCCACTGCTCATCAGGCCCTTCGAAATGAAAGCGCACCCCGTTGCGCTCGATCTGCTGGACGAACGCCAGGTGGGTATCCTCGATGGCCGCCACCAGGTCCACCGCCTCGGCCTCGTCGCTGAGCGGGCGCAACGACACCAGCAGGTCGCGCACCCAGCGCGACATGCGGTCCACTTGGCTGATGATGTCGGTAATGTTCTTCTGCGCCGCGGGGTTGGCGATTTCCTGGGCCAGTTCGGCGCTGGAACGAATATTGGCCAGCGGGTTGCGCAGGCTGTGCGCCACTGCAGACGACATCTCGCCCAAGGCCACGTAGGTTTCACTGGCCACCAGCCGGTCCTGTTGCAGATGCAGCATCTGCGCCGCCCGGCGTACGATCCAGAACAGCCCGAAGTAGATCAGCGCCCCGCCCACCAGCGTCGACGCCCAGATCAGCACGTAGCCGCGCTGGATGCGCCGTATCAGGTCCTGCGGCTCCTTGTAGATTTCCACCATGGCCATCACCTGTTCACCCTGGCTATCGAACAGGGGTATGTAGTTTTCGATGAACAGGTAGCGCGGTTCGCGCAGGAACTTCTGCTCTTCGCGATCATCCTCAGCCTTGTGGTAACTGGCCGACACCGCCTTGCGCGAACGGAAAGCACGATCCAGATCGCCATCGGCCTCTATCCGCTTGCCGATCAGCTCGACGTTGGTGGACCAGACGATGGTGCGGTCGCGAGCGTAGACATTGGCCAGCAAGGTATCAGGCAGGTGCTCGACATGGTCGAGGAATTCGACCCGGGTCGATTCGGCCAGTGCCGGGGTGAACTGAAGGTGCTGCTGGTCCAGGCGCGGGTCAAGCAGTTCGCCCATGGTGGTGCCCGGTGGCAACTGCGAATGGCGCACCTCGGCCTGGGCCATGGCCTGGATAAACTGGGCGGTCAGCATTGCATCACGCTGCACGCTATCGCGTACCACGAAGCGCGTGGACACATAACCCAGCCCGCCCGCCACCGCAGTGATGATCAACAGGCTGATGACCGAAAACCAGCGCAGCAGGTTGAACTCACGCAATGGCACGGCCAGACCGCTGGCAGTCGCACTGGCCTTGTCGCGAACTTCGTTTTCCAGCATCTGCATCGCGTGGTTCCCGCACAGGGCGTCCGTTCAGAAATGCATCAAGGCCAACAATCACGGCAGCCCGTTGATAGCACCCCGCCTGGGCAGCCATGGCTGCCATTTATTGTGTATTGCGCTGCGTGAATGACGTAGCAAGAAGTCGGCCAGCCGCCACTCGAAAAACCTAAAGCTAAACTTTTCAAGACCTTAAGTGACATTGTCAAATCCGACCCAAAGAAGCGGCCCCACATTTGGGTGTTAATTACCCAAAAAAATAATCACAAGCATATCAACGGGTTAAATCCTATTCTTACCGCTAAACATCAAATTCTTGCCAAGCGGAAATTCAACGACACCCGCGTGCCATGGCCCTCACTGCTGCTAAGCCTCACTGTGCCGCCAAAGCGTTCCATGATGCGCTTCACCAGCACCAGCCCCACCCCCAGCCCACCCTGCTTGGTGGTAAAAAACGGCCGGAAAGCCATGCGCTGCTGCATCTCATTCATGCCCCTGCCATTGTCAGACAGGCGCAGGGTCAGGCTACGGCGGTCATGGCGTACCACCTCGACACGCAACCGGCCGCCCTGCTCCATCGATTCCAGGGCATTGGCGATCACGCTACTAAAAATCTGCCGCAGTAACGCCGGATGCCCCAATACCTGTACCGCCGGTAACGGTTGCAGGTCCAGGCTCACCCCGCCCCGCGCCAGCGGCACGGCGTAGGCCTGGAGGCTTTCTTGCAAGGCCAGCGCCAAGTCCACCGCAACCGCCTCATCGTTCAGCGGACGCAGTGACTGCAGCATCTGGCGAATCCACTGCGACATCCGATCAACCTGGCTGATGATGTCGTTGATATTGCGCTGCGCCGGGCCTTCGTCGAACGCCTGGGCGAGCTCGGCACTGGAGCGGATACTGGCCAGCGGGTTTCGCAGGCTGTGGGCCACCGCCGAGGACACCTCGCCCAGTGCCACATAGGTTTCGTTGTTGATCAGCCGCTTCTGCTGCACCGCCAGCAACCGTGCAGCGCGGTGCATGATGCCGTACAGGCCGACGTAGACGAGCGCGGCGCCGATGGTGATCGCCAGCCAGATCAGTATCAGGCCATGCTCGATGCGCACAATCAGGTCACGGGGCTCTTTATAGATCTCGACCATCGCCGTTACGTGCTCGCCGTCGGCATCGAACAGCGGAATATAGTTCTCGATGAACAGCTGCTTGGGCAGGGTGACAAACTTTTGCTCGGCACGGGCCTGTTCGAAGTTGTGATAGCTGGCCGAGACTCGCATCTTGTACTCGAAAGCCCGCTCCAGGTCGTCGTCGCTGTCAATCAGCTTGCCGATCAGCGCCGGGTTGGTGGACCAGATCACCGTACGGTCCGGGGCATAGATATTGGCCAGCAGCATGTCTGGCAGGTGGGCGATATGGTCGAGGAACTCGCCGCGGGCCTTGCGCCGGGCATCCGGGTCGACGTCCGGCAGGTTGCTGCGGTCGGTGCGCGGGTCAAGCAGCTCGCCCATGGTACGCACGTTGGGGATCGACACATGGCGTACTTCGGCGTCGGCGATGGAGGTGATGAACTGTGCCGTGAGCAAGGCATCGCGCTCAACGCTCTCATCAATGATGAAACGGCTGGAAATCAGCCCCAGTCCGGCAGCCACCGAAAGAATGATGGCCAGGCTGACCCAGGCATACCAACGCAGCAGGTTGAACGGCTTGCGTACGGCTGCCAGCTCGTTACCGGCAGGCACTTCGATGGCGTCGGAACGAGGGGCGATGTCCATGGCGGGCTCCACAGCTGGGCACCTTCAGAAGGTTATAGCCCAGACCTGGGGAAACCGTAGTGCTAAATTGATGGCAACCGCCGAAGGGTAACGTTTTTTTCACTTTGTTCACGCTGTCTGTAGGAGCGGCCTTGTGTCGCGAAAGGGGTGCGAAGCGCCCCCGGTGTCTTGGCAACAATGCACAATTGCCGAGGCCGCTTTGCGGCCCTTTCGCGGCACAAGGCCGCTCCTACAGGGACCGCGTAACCTCTGACAAGCTATTACAGTGGCGAATCATTCGCCAACCCCTGCAGCTTGCGGTATTCGCGCAGCACCGTGGGCACATAGCGCCGGGTCTCGGCAAACGGCGGCACAGCGCCGCGCCGCATTACGGCATCCGGGCCGGCGTTGTAAGCCGCCACGGCCAGGGTGATGTCGTTGTCGAACAGTGTGAGCATCTGCTTGAGGTAGCGTGCCCCGCCCTGCACGTTGTCTTCGGGGTCCAGGCGATCTTCCACGCCCATCTCACGTGCGGTATCCGGCATCAATTGCATCAGCCCTACCGCGCCGGCAGACGACCGGGCCTTCGGGTTGTAGCCGGACTCGGCCTTGATCAGCGCATGCAGCAACGCCGGTGGCACGTTGTGGATGCGCGCTGCCGTGGCGACCACCTCGGCGTAAGGGCGGCCAGTGATCATCTGCGCATTGGCCGGGCCAGCCTGGGCCAGCGGCTCGTTGATCACCTTTTCATAGTGGCGCCCGGGTCGATGGACGTTGGTCAGTACGTAGCCGCCCTTGGCATCGATGGAGATGTACACATCGGCCTGGGCGGCACCTGCCGCCAGCCAGATCAAACCGAGGATGAGTCCACGCATGACGGTCGCCTCTTCGTCGTGGCCCCCGAAGTGGGGGAAATGCCCCGGAAACCCGAGGTCGATGACCACGACGCAAGCACTGTGCCGCTTCCTGTACCGCATGGCGCAAGGCGCCGAGGCAGACGTGCACGGCTGTTGCATGGTGCCTGTCAACCTGTGTCCCCATGCAGTGGAGGGCTTCACCATGCAGCGCAGAACCAACCCGCAACGTGGCTTCACCCTGCTCGAACTCCTGGTGGTGCTGGTGGTGCTCGGCCTGTTGGCCGGCATCGTCGCCCCCAAGTACTTCAGCCAGCTCGGTCGCTCCGAAGCCAAGGTGGCGCGGGCGCAGATAGAGGGGCTGAGCAAGGCGCTGGATTTGTATCGCCTGGAGGTCGGCCACTACCCCAACAGTGAGCAAGGCCTGCAGGCCCTGGTAATCGCACCCAGTGGCGAAGCCCGCTGGACCGGCCCGTACCTGCAGAAGGCCGTGCCGCAGGACCCGTGGGGCCGCCCTTACATCTACCGGCAACCGGGCGAAAACGGCGGTGAATACGACCTGCTGTCGATGGGCAAGGACGGCCAGCCCGGCGGTGACGGGGAAAACGCCGAAATTACCAGCTGGCAGTAAGGAGAGTGGCCATGCGCTACAGCCTCAAGGCCCTGGGCAGACAGGGCGTGGTGCAGTTGCAGATCGACGCCGAGG
Source organism: Pseudomonas putida S13.1.2 (assembly GCF_000498395.2). Lineage (NCBI taxonomy): Bacteria > Pseudomonadati > Pseudomonadota > Gammaproteobacteria > Pseudomonadales > Pseudomonadaceae > Pseudomonas > Pseudomonas putida. The sequence continues at coordinate 1,469,331 of NZ_CP010979.1, read as the reverse complement.
ACGCCGACCAGGCCCGCCGCCAGGCCGAGGACCAAGGCCTGCGCGTGCTCAGCCTGCGCAGCAACGGCGGCGCCTTGCGCGGCATGGCCTGGCGACGCGAAGCGGCATTCGACCTGGTGCTGTTCAGCCAGGAACTGTCGACCCTGCTCAATGCCGGCCTGCCGCTGATCGACGCACTGGAGAGCCTGGCAGAAAAGGCCCCTGCATCTGCCACACGCAAGGTGCTGGCCGAGCTGGTACGCCAGCTGTACGAAGGCCGTTCGCTGTCCCAGGCCCTGGGCCAGCAACCGCGGATATTTCCGCCGCTGTATGTGGCGCTGGTGCAGTCCAGCGAACGCACCGGTGCGCTGGGCGATGCCCTTACGCGCTACATCAGCTACCGCCAGCGCCTGGACCTGGTACGGCAAAAGCTGGTGGGGGCCTCGGTCTACCCGTTGCTGCTGTTGCTGGTGGGTGGCGGCGTGGTGCTGTTCCTGCTCGGCTACGTGGTGCCGCGTTTCAGCCAGGTGTTCGAGGGCATGGGCACCGAATTGCCGTGGCTGTCACGGGTATTGATGCAGATCGGGCTGTTCTTGCATGCCCAGCAACTGCCGCTGGCGCTGGGCACGGTCGGTGGGGTCACGGCGCTGTGGCTGCTACGCCGCCACCCACGGGTGCGGCGCTGGGCATCCTGCCAGTTGCGCCGCCTGCCGGCGCTGCACCAACGCTTGATGATGTACGAGCTTGCGCGCTTCTATCGCTCGCTGGGCATCCTGCTGCAAGGCGGCATTCCCATCCTTACCGCCATGGGCATGGCCCGCGGCCTGCTCGGTAGTGCAGCAGCCCAGGGCCTGGGACAGGCCAGCCAACGGGTGGGCGAAGGGCTGCCACTGTCCGATGCGCTGGAAGCCGGGCACCTGGTTACGCCGGTGTCGCTGCGCCTGCTACGGGCGGGCGAGCAGTCCGGCAACCTGGGCGAGATGCTGGAACGCTGCGCCGACTTCCATGACCAGGAAATCGGCCGCTGGGTGGAATGGTTCGTGAAACTGTTCGAACCGCTGCTGATGACCTTCATCGGCCTGCTGATCGGCCTGATCGTGATCCTGATGTACATGCCGATCTTCGAACTGGCCTCAAGCATTCACTGAATGGTCAGGCCCAGGCTCTCGCGCAGCGTGCTGCCCTCGTAAGCTGTACGGTACACCCCGCGCTCCTGCAACAGCGGCACCACCTCCTGGGTAAACCGGCGGAACTGCCCTGGGTGGCCGATGTAGATGTTGTAGCCATCCAGGGCCCGCGCCTCGAACCACTCGGTCATTTTTGCCGCTACTGTTTCGGCCGAGCCAACGAAAGCCCCTGGGCGCAGCTTACGGCCGAACTCCACCGCCTGGCGCAAGCTGAACCCCTGCTCCCGTGCCTGGTCGGCGATGCGCTTGGCGTTGGTGAAGAAGCTGCTGCGTGCGTGCTCCAGGCTTTCCTGCGGGAACGGCGCATCAAGGTCGTACTGGCTGAAGTCGTGCCAGCCGAAATTGCGCCCGAATTCCTTGAGGGCCAGCTCGAAACTATGGTCCTGCTTGTGGTAATGGCGTTCGATCTCGCGGGCGTGTTCGTCGGTGTCGCCCACATAGATCTCGGCACCAGGCAGTACCAGCAGCTGCTCGGGGTCGCGCCCCAGCCGCACAGCGCGGTCTTTCACATCGCGGTAGAACGCCTGACCCTGCTCGATGCTGGCGGCATGGGTAAAGATGACATCTGCCGTGGCTGCCCCAAGCTCGCGCCCTTGCTGCGAGTCTCCGGCCTGGAAAATCACCGGCTGGCCCTGGGGGGAGCGCTGGATATTCAATGGCCCTACGACCGAGAAGTGCTCGCCCTTGTGGTGCAGGGCATGCATCCGGCTCGGATCGAGGAACTGCCCGGTGGCGCGGTTGCGTGGGAACGCGCCGTCTTCATAGGACTGCCAGAGGCCCTGCACCACCGCCACGTGCTCCTGTGCGCGGGCGTAACGGGTGTCGTAATCGTAGTGTTCGTCACGGCCATAGTTGCCCGCGGTGCCAGCATCACCACTGGTGACCACATTCCAGCCAGCGCGGCCCTTGCTGATCAGGTCCAGCGAGGCCAGGCGGCGGGCGACGTTGAAGGGTTCGTTGTAAGAGGTGGTCAGAGTACCGACCAGGCCGATGTTGCGGGTAGTCACGGCCAGTGCCGAGAGCAGGGTCAGCGGCTCGAGGCGGTTGAGATAGTGCGACGGCGAGCCGGGGGTGATGTACTGGCTGTCGACGATGAACATGAGGTCGAACAGCGCCGCCTCGGCCTGGCGGGCGATATCGATGTACCAGTCGATGTTTACGCTGGCATCGGCGGGCAGTTCCGGGTCGAGCCACAGGTTATGCCGGCCAGGGCCGCCACAACCCATGGTCAGGGCGCCGAGCTTGATTTTGCGGGTAGTCATGTACAGCTCCTCATAACAGTTGTTGCCTGTACCGGCCCAATCGCCGGCAAGCCAGCTCCCACAGGTTTCCCACTGTACCCAGGGCTGTGGTGATCCTGTGGGAGCTGGCTTGCCGGCGATTGGGCCACGGCAGGAAAACTCAGTGGTCGAACGCTGCCGCGAACGAGGTATCGAACAGGCTCGACGCCGGGTAGCGCTTGATCAGCCCCAGCCCGGCAAAGAAGTCCACGGTCTTCTGCGCATCCACGATCACCTGCGGGCTCAGCGGCGCCACATCGGTACGGGCGCGGGCAAACCAGACGCGAGCAATGTCGCGATCGGCACGGGTACGTTTGGCCCAGGCATCGGCATAAGCCTCGGTATGGGCCGGATCGCTCAGCGTCCAGTCACGGGCCTTTTTCAGGCGCTGCAGAAAATCACTGATCTGCGCCCGCTTGGCCTCCACCGCCTTGGCATTGGCCACCACGAAACTCTGCGCCGGTATCAACCCCTCGGCCGTGGCCAGTACCCGCGCCCCTTGGCGCTCCTGCTGGGTGACATAAGGCTCCCAGGTCGCGATCACATCCACCGAACCGCCATCCAGGGCATGCGAGGCATCCAGGGCGCTGAGGTAGCGCAGCTCCAGGGCATCACGCGGCACGGCGGCCTTGTCCAGCGCGCTGAACAGCAACTGCTGGCTCCAGGAGCCCTTCCAGATCGCCGCACGTTTGCCGCGCAGGTCTTCGAGGCTGTGAATGTTCGAGTCCTTGCGCGCCAGGATCGCCACGCCATCCAGGTTCTGCCGGCTGACCGCAATCACCTTGATCGGCGCGCCCAGGGCGCCAAGGAACAACGGTGGCGCATCACCCAGCAGGCCGATGTCCAGGCTGCCCACGTTCAACGCCTCGGCTACCGGCGAGCCGGCCGTGAACTGCTTCCACTCCAATGTATACGGCAGGTCGTCGAGCACGCCGGCCGCTTCCATCACCGCTCGAGCATTGAAGCTCTGGTCACCGACCACCAGGGTTTGCGCGGCAGCGGCCAGGCTGAGGGAGCTGGCCAGCACACCAGCGGCCAATTGTTTGAGGTATCGCACGTTCGTCTCCAGGTACCGTCAGGTACATCAGGCCGATCCGCGCGTGCGGTCTCGTGAGGCATGGGGCTCGCATATTCACTTTGAATATAACAAGCGAATTGCTTATAAGTTATCGATTAAGCACAGCGCCGTGAAATTCGTTTTGGGCATAACCTAATGCTTTGCCCATGTACCCATTTCAAAACAGATTAGCCAATCTGTAAATGCGTTATTTGCATATTAGCTTATTCATATTTTTACTTTTGAGAATATTCAGTGCGTTTGCTAGGGTTAACCCAAACCGTCAGCCGAGCCTGAACTATGAGCCAACCTCTGCGCCTTGAGCGCCTGCGCCACTTCATCGACGCGCTTGCGCAACTGGTGGACCAAGAAACCGACGAAGCCACCCTCCTCGACCACGGCCAGGGCCTGCTGCGCAGCCTGGTCGCCCATGATGACTGGTTGCCCGAAGCACTGGCGCAGCCAGACCCGGCGCGTTATCAGCAATATTTGCTGCATTGCGATTCGCGCCAGCGCTTTTCCATCGTCAGCTTCGTCTGGGGGCCAGGCCAGCAGACACCAATCCACGACCACCGGGTCTGGGGCCTGATCGGCATGCTACGCGGCGCCGAGTACTCGCAAGGCTTTGCCCGTAGCGAACATGGCGCCTTGCTGCCAGCGGGCGAGCCCGTACGCCTTGACCCCGGCCATGTAGAGGCCGTCTCGCCGCGCATCGGCGATATCCATCAGGTCAGCAACGCGTTCGACGACCGGGTGTCGATCAGCATCCACGTGTATGGCGCCAACATCGGCGCCGTCAGCCGCGCGGTGTACCTGCCCGACGGCAGCGAAAAACCGTTTATTTCCGGCTATTCCAACAGCCTTCTGCCCAACATCTGGGACCTGTCCAAAGAGAACCCTGCCCCATGAGTACCGTTGCCACCCGCTCCTACCAAGACATTCGCCAGGCCTTGCTGGCCCATGAAGAACTGGCGCTGATCGATGTGCGCGAGGAAGACCCGTTCGCCCAGGCACACCCCCTGTTCACCGCCAACATCCCCTTGTCCAAGCTGGAGCTGGAAATTTACGCCCGTGTGCCGCGCCGTGACACCGCCATTACGGTGTATGACGACGGCGAAGGCCTGGCACAGCAGGCCGCCGAACGCCTGCTGGCCTTGGGGTACAGCGATGTCGCATTGCTCGAAGGCGGGCTGGCCGGCTGGCGCGCCGCCGGTGGCGAGCTGTTCCGTGACGTGAACGTGCCGAGCAAGGCGTTTGGCGAGCTGGTTGAAAGCGTGCGCCATACCCCGTCGCTGGCGGCCGAACAGGTGCAGGCGCTGCTGGACGACAAGGCCGATGTGGTGGTGCTTGACGCCCGCCGCTTCGACGAATACCAGACCATGAGCATCCCGGGGGGCATCAGTGTGCCGGGTGCCGAACTGGTACTGCGGGTTGCCGAACTGGCGCCCAGCCCCGCTACGCAGGTCATCGTCAACTGCGCAGGGCGCACCCGCAGCATCATCGGCACCCAGTCGCTGGTCAACGCCGGCATCCCCAACCCCGTGGCTGCCCTGCGCAACGGTACCATCGGCTGGACCCTGGCCGGGCAAACGCTGGCGCACGGCCAGGAGCGCCGCTTCGCCGAGGTGAGCGACAACACCCGCGGCAACGCCGCCCAACGCGCACGCACTGTGGCCGACCGTGCCGGTGTGCTGCGCCTGGAGCGCGAAGCCCTGGCCGCCTGGCAGGCCGATACCCAGCGCACCACCTACCTGTTCGATGTGCGCACCCCCGAGGAATATGCCCACGGCCACCTGCCGGCCAGCCGCAGTGTACCGGGCGGGCAACTGGTGCAGGAAACCGACCACGTCGCCAGCGTGCGCGGGGCGCGCATCGTGCTGGTGGATGATGACGGCGTGCGGGCCAACATGAGCGCTTCCTGGCTGGCGCAAATGGGCTGGCAGGTAGCCGTGCTCGATGGCGTGTCGGCGCAAGATTTCAACGAGTCCGGTGATTGGCAGGCCCCCCAACCTCCACTGCCCGCTGTCACCGAAATCGGCGTCGAGCAGTTGGACGACTGGCTGCAAACGCCAGGCACCGTGCTGCTGGACTTCACCACCAGTGCCAACTACGTGAAACGCCACATTCCAGGTGCCCACTGGGCAATTCGCGCGCAGTTGCCGCAGGTGCTGGAACTGCTGCCAGTAGCCGAGCGCTATGTACTGACCTGCGGCAGCAGCCTGCTGGCACGCTTTGCGGCGGTAGACTTGCAGGCGCTTACGCAAACCCCGGTGTACGTACTGGACGGCGGCACGGCGCGGTGGATTGCGGCAGGCAAGCCGCTGGAAAGTGGCGAAACGCACCTGGCGGTGGCGCGTACCGACCGTTATCGCCGGCCTTATGAAGGCACTGATAACCCGCGTGAGGCCATGCAGGGGTACCTGGACTGGGAGTTCGGGCTGATTGCCCAGCTGGAGCGGGATGGCACCCACGGGTTCAAGGTATTGAGCTGAGGTTGCCGGGGCTGCCAGGCAGCCCCATCATGCCCGCCATCGATGAATGATCCACACATATCATTCAGCGTGATATTAACCTTCGTCCCGTTCGATTCGTGCCTCACGCGCAAGACACTCACACTCCGCCCACTACTAATACATTGGCGGAGTTCTCCATGGAACAATCTCTCAAACCCTTGCGCTTTCCCCTCGCTGCCCTGGCAGTGGTGGTGATCAGCGCTTGCGGTCGAACCCCAGACGCCGTGCAGGCTCCCGCCGCGCCGAAGGTCACCGTGGCCAAGGTGATCGAGCAACCGATCAACGAATGGGACGAGTTCACTGGCCGCCTTGAAGCCCCGGAAACTGTCGAAGTTCGCCCGCGGGTTGCCGGCCAGATCGACCAGGTCGCCTTCACCGAAGGCGCCCAGGTGAAAAAAGGCGACCTGCTGTTCCAGATAGATCCACGCCCGTTCCAGGCTGAAGTCCGCCGCCTTGAAGCCCAACTGCAACAGGCCAAGGCCACCGCCATTCGCAGCGCCAACGAAGCCCGCCGTGGCGAACGCCTGCGCGACAGTAACGCCATTTCTGCCGAGCTCGCAGAATCGCGCAGCAGCGCTGCCGCCGAAGCCCGCGCCGGGGTCGACGCTATCCAGGCCCAACTCGACCTGGCGCGCCTGAACCTCAGCTTTACCCGCGTCACCGCACCCATCAGTGGCCGCGTCAGCCGTGCCCAGTTCACTGCCGGCAACATCGTCACGGCCGATGTCACCCCGCTGACCAGCGTGGTGTCCACCGACAAGGTGTACGCCTACTTTGACGCCGACGAGCGCGTGTACCTCAAGTACACCCAGCTGGCGCGCGAAGGCCAGCGTGGCCAGAGCACCCCGGTGTACCTGGGCCTGACCAACGAAACCGGCAACCCGCACCTGGGCCAGATGAACTTCGTCGACAACCAGGTCAACCCGCGCACCGGCACCATCCGTGGTCGTGCGGTGTTCGACAACCGCGACGGCCAGTTCACCCCAGGCCTGTACGCACGCCTGAAGCTGGTCGGCAGCGCCCAGTACGACGCCGTGCTGATCAACGACGAAGCTGTGGGCACCGACCTTGGCAAGAAGTTCGTGCTGGTCATGGACAAGGACAACAAGGCCGCCTACCGCGCCGTGGAGCTGGGGCCGAAGCTGGAAGGCCTGCGCATCGTGCGCAGCGGCCTGGGCAAGGACGACCGCATCGTGGTCAAGGGCCTGCAGCGCGTGCGCCCTGGCTCGCCGGTCACCCCGGAAGAAACCCCAATGGCCAGCGAACAGACCCTCGCCGCCCTCGCCCAGCAACGCCAGGCACTGGAGGCCAGCAATCCGGCGCCCAAGGTGGCGGGCAACAATGTGAAAGTCGCCAGCGCCCAGGCGCCACGCGGTTAAGGGAACATACCGATGAACTTCTCGAAATTCTTCATTACCCGGCCGATTTTCGCCGCGGTGCTGTCGCTGGTGCTGCTGATTGCGGGTTCGATCTCGCTGTTCCAGCTGCCGATCAGCGAATACCCCGAAGTGGTGCCACCCACCGTGGTGGTGCGTGCCAACTTCCCCGGCGCCAACCCCAAGGTTATCGGCGAAACCGTCGCCGCGCCGCTGGAGCAGGCCATTACCGGTGTGGAGAACATGCTGTACATGTCTTCCCAGTCCACCGCTGACGGCAAGCTGACGCTGACCATCACGTTCGCCCTGGGCACTGACCTGGACAACGCCCAGGTGCAGGTGCAGAACCGCGTTACCCGTACCCAGCCCAAGCTGCCCGAGGAAGTGACGCGTATCGGTATTACCGTCGACAAGGCCTCGCCCGACCTGACCATGGTCGTGCACCTGACCTCGCCGGACAACCGCTACGACATGCTCTACCTGTCCAACTACGCCATCCTCAACATCAAGGACGAGCTGGCGCGCCTGGGCGGCATCGGCGATGTTCAACTGTTCGGTATGGGCGACTACTCGCTGCGCGTGTGGCTGGACCCGAACAAGACCGCTTCGCGCAACCTCACCGCCAGTGATGTGGTTGCGGCCATCCGCGAGCAGAACCGCCAGGTGGCCGCCGGCCAGCTGGGCGCCCCGCCCGCCCCGGGCTCCACCAGCTTCCAGCTGTCGATCAACACCCAGGGCCGTCTGGTCAACGAGGAAGAGTTCGAGAACATCATCATCCGTGCCGGTGCCGATGGCGAAATCACGCGCCTGAAGGACATCGCCCGGGTCGAACTCGGCTCCAGCCAGTACGCCTTGCGCTCGCTGCTGAACAACCAGCCAGCGGTGGCCATCCCGATCTTCCAGCGCCCAGGCTCCAACGCCATCGAAATCTCCGACGAAGTGCGGGCGAAAATGGCCGAGCTGAAGAAGGACTTCCCTGAAGGGATGGACTACAGCATCGTCTATGACCCGACCATCTTCGTGCGCGGCTCCATCGAAGCAGTGGTGCACACCCTGTTCGAAGCCCTGGTGCTGGTCGTGCTGGTGGTCATCCTGTTCCTGCAGACCTGGCGTGCCTCGATCATCCCGCTGCTGGCCGTGCCGGTATCGTTGATCGGTACCTTTGCAGTGATGCACCTGTTCGGCTTCTCGCTCAACGCCTTGTCGCTGTTCGGCTTGGTGCTGGCCATCGGCATTGTGGTGGACGACGCCATCGTCGTGGTGGAAAACGTCGAGCGCAATATAGGGCTGGGCCTGAAACCGCTGGAAGCCACGCAAAAGGCCATGAGCGAAGTGACCGGGCCGATCATTGCCACCGCCCTGGTGCTGTGCGCCGTGTTCGTACCTGCGGCGTTCATTTCCGGCCTTACCGGGCAGTTCTACAAGCAGTTCGCCCTGACCATCGCCATTTCCACCGTGATCTCGGCGTTCAACTCGCTGACCCTGTCGCCGGCCCTGGCTGCCGTGCTGCTGAAGGAACACCATGCGCCCAAGGACCGTTTCTCGCGGTTGCTCGACAAGCTGCTGGGCAGCTGGCTGTTCTCGCCGTTCAACCGTTTCTTCGACCGCGCCAGCCACAGCTACGTCGGTGGCGTGCGCCGGGTCATCCGCTCCAGCGGCATCGCCCTGTTCGTCTATGCCGGCCTGATGGGCCTGACCTACCTGGGCTTCTCGTCCACGCCGACCGGCTTCGTGCCAGCCCAGGACAAGCAGTACCTGGTGGCCTTCGCCCAACTGCCGGACGCGGCCAGCCTCGACCGTACCGAGGCGGTGATCAAAAGAATGAGCGAGGCGGCCCTCAAGCAACCAGGTGTTGCCGACTCCATCGCCTTCCCTGGCCTGTCGATCAACGGTTTCACAAACAGCCCGAACAGCGGCATTGTGTTCGTCTCGCTCAAATCGTTCGATGAGCGCAAGGACCCAAGCCAGTCGGCGGCCGCTATTGCCGCCACGCTGAATGCCCAGTTCGCCGACATCCAGGAAGCCTACATCGCAATCTTCCCCCCGCCGCCCGTACAGGGCCTGGGCACAATCGGCGGCTTCCGCCTGCAAATCGAAGACCGTGGCAACCTGGGTTACGAAGCGCTGTACAAGGAAACCCAGAACATCATCGCCAAGAGCCACAACGTGCCGGAGCTGGCAGGCCTGTTCACCAGCTACCAGGTCAATGTGCCGCAGGTCGATGCCGCCATCGACCGGGAAAAGGCCAAGACCCACGGCGTGGCGATCAACGATATCTTCGACACCTTGCAGGTTTACCTGGGCTCGCTGTACACCAACGACTTCAACCGCTTTGGCCGCACCTACCAGGTCAACGTCCAGGCTGAGCAGCAGTTCCGCCTCGATGCCGAGCAGATCGGCCAGTTGAAGGTGCGCAACAACCTGGGCGAGATGATCCCGCTGGCGACCTTCCTCAAGGTCAGCGACACCTCCGGGCCGGACCGCGTGATGCACTACAACGGCTTTATCACCGCAGAAATCAACGGTGCAGCAGCCCCGGGCTACAGCTCTGGCCAGGCCGAAGCTGCCATCGAGAAGCTGCTGAAAGAAGAACTGCCCAACGGCATGACCTTCGAGTGGACCGACCTGACCTACCAGCAGATCCTCTCGGGCAACACCGCACTGCTGGTCTTCCCGCTGTGCGTGCTGCTGGCGTTCCTGGTGCTGGCCGCCCAGTACGAAAGCTGGAGCCTGCCGTTGGCGGTGATCCTGATCGTACCGATGACCCTGCTGTCGGCCATTACCGGTGTGATCGTGTCGGGTGGCGACAACAACATCTTCACCCAGATCGGCCTGATCGTGCTGGTGGGCCTGGCGTGCAAGAACGCGATCCTGATCGTGGAATTCGCCAAGGATGAACAGGCCAAAGGCCTGGATCCGCTGGCTGCTGTACTGGAAGCCTGCCGCCTGCGCCTGCGGCCGATCCTGATGACTTCGATTGCCTTCATCATGGGTGTGGTGCCGCTGGTGTTCAGCTCTGGTGCAGGTTCGGAAATGCGCCATGCCATGGGTGTGGCGGTGTTCTCGGGGATGATCGGCGTGACCGTGTTCGGCCTGTTCCTGACCCCGGTGTTCTTCTTCCTGATCCGCCGTTTCGTCGAGCGTCGCCAGGCCCGCAAGGCCGAGCGCGTTCAAGTGCTGGAGAACCATGCATGAACCTGCTCAAACCCCTCACCCCAAGCCTGCTGGCACTGGCCCTGGCAGCCTGTGCGGTAGGCCCGGACTACCAGGCCCCGGCAACCGAACCTGCACAACTGAGCAGCGATGTGCAGGCCAAGGCCTACGACCGTAGCCGCTTCGAAAGCCTGTGGTGGAAGCAGTTCGACGACCCGGTGTTGAACCAGCTGGTGCAGGCTTCGCTGGACGGCAACCGTGACTTGCGCGTGGCCTTCGCCCGCCTGAAATCCGCCCGTTCCATCCGCGAAGACGCCGAAAACGACCAGTTCCCGGTGGTCACCAGCGGCGCCAGCAGCGAGATCGGCAAGGGCCAGATCCCCGGCCAGACCACGCAGCGGGTGAACAGCGAGCGCTATGACCTGGGCCTGGACATGGCCTGGGAGCTTGACCTGTTCGGGCGCATCCAGCGCCAGATCGAGGCCAGCGAAGCCCAGGAAGCGGTAGCCGCCGCCGACCTGCAACAGTTGCAGGTCAGCCTGATCGCCGAACTGGTCGATGCCTATGGGCAACTGCGCGGTGCGCAATTGCGCGAGAAAATCGCCTTGGCCAACCTCAAGACCCAGCAGGAATCGCGGACCATTACCGAAACACTGCGCGATGCCGGCGTGGGCAACGACCTCGACGTGGTACGTGCCGATGCACGCCTGGCCGGGGTCGAAGCCACCGTGCCGCAACTGCAGGCCGAACAGGCACGGGCGCGGCACCGCATCGCCGCCCTGCTCGGCCAGCGCCCGGACGCGCTCAGCGTAGACCTGTCACCCAAGGACCTGCCGGCCATCGCCAAGGCGTTGCCGGTGGGTGACCCCGGTGAACTGTTGCGCCGTCGCCCGGACATCCGCAGTGCCGAGCGCCAGCTGGCTGCCGCCACCGCCAACGTCGGCGTGGCCACCGCAGACCTGTTCCCCCGCGTCAGCCTCAGCGGCTTCCTTGGCTTTACCGCCGCACGCGGCTCGCAGATCGGCTCCTCGGCAGCCAATGCCTGGGCGCTGGGACCAAGCATTACCTGGGCAGCCTTCGACCTGGGCAGCGTACGGGCCCGCCTGCGCGGCGCCAAGGCCGATGCCGAAGGGGCGCTGGCCAACTACGAGCAGCAGGTATTGCTGGCCCTGGAAGAATCGGCCAACGCCTTCAGCGATTACGACAAGACCCAGCAGCGGCTGCTGTCGCTGATGCGCCAGAGCGACGCCAGCCGCAAGGCAGCGGAGCTGGCCTCGATTCGATATCGCGAAGGTACGGTGGACTACCTGGTACTGCTCGACGCCGAGCGCGAGCGGCTGAGCGCTGAGGATGCGCAGGCCCAGGGTGAGGTCGATCTGTACCGCGGTATCGTCTCCATCTACAAGGCCCTGGGCGGCGGCTGGCAACCGGAGACCGTGGCCAGCGCACGCTGATACACCCGTTTCAACGACTCCTTTGGTTGGCTCCTCCCCCAACCGTTTGCCCCGCAGGCCTTGGTCTGCGGGGCTTTTTTATGCCTTTGAAGCTTCAGCGCCTGCGAGATCGAGCGCCGCCCGCGCGGCGCATCGCGAGCGAAGCTCGCTCCTACGTTTGTTTCGGGCCAATTATGCCTGTGGGATTTGCGCGCGACCGCCTTGGTGCCCGCACTCGGTTGCATTTGCCCCCCGGCTGGCCCAAGCTCTGCCCTTCCCGCCACCACGGACCGTCCGATGCACAGACGCAACCGCTACCTGATCGCCCTGCTGCTGTTGATCCTGGTATCGGCCCTGTTCGGTTACCTGTGGCGCGACGATCAGCCAGCACCGCCGACCTTGCCTGCACACAGCTATGCCAAGGCCCTGCGCCAGGCCCATGACGGCCAACCCGGTGCAGCGCGCGTGCTTTACCAGCAATTGCAACGCAATGACCTGCCCCCTATCCGCCGCGCTGCACTGTATGCCGAGCTACCCAACTACCCGTCCCCCCAGGCATTGAAACTCGCCCGCCAGGACCTGGAGCATGCCGACCCGCTGGTGCGCCGTGCGGCCATCGCCGGTATCCGCCGCCTGCTGCCGGCGGCGCAGCGCAGCCTGGTACTCGGCCCGCTGCTGGACGACGACGACCAAAGCGTGCGCTTTGCTGCCGTGGATGCCCTGGTAGGCCTCGACCCCGATGCCATCGGCCTGTACTTCGGCCCGTTGCAGGCAGCCCTTGAACACTACCAGCAGGCGCTCGAGCAACAACCCGAGGATGCCGACGCCCAAGTGCACCTGGCACGCCTGTACCTGCACGAAAACGACTACACACAGGCGGCTACGGCCCTGCAGCGGGCGCTGGAGGTGGCACCCGGCAACCTCGACGCCTTGGCCACCCAGGTGCGTCTGCTGGAGCGTCAGGGCCACCACGATGCCTCGCGTCAGGTGTTGGGCAAAGCCTTGGCGCTAAGCCCCGACTCAGCCTTCCTGCAATACGAGCTCGGGCTGTGGCTGAACCGTCACGAGCAGCGCGAATACGCTTTGCTGGCCCTGTCCCGCGCCGTCGAGCTGGACCCGGACAACGCCGACTACCGCTATACGCTGGCAGTCACCCTGCACGACCTGGAACAACTCGACGCCGCGCAAAAGCAGCTGGAAACCGTACTCAACCGCCAGCCGGCCAACCGCCGGGCGCGCGTGTTACTGATTCAGTACTGGAAAGAGACCGGGCAATTGCAGAACGTACAAGTGCTGCTGGCCGAGCTTGAGCGGCAGAACCCGGACGACCCCATACTGCAACAGGGCCTGTAGGTAACACCTGAATATTGTTGAACCCTGGGCGTGTGCCCAGAGTCCAGTGGATATCAGGCCACCCTACAGGAGAGCCGTTTTGGCCCATTCATTGGCGCTGGATGAACGTGCCTTGATTCTGGCACCCCCGCCATTAGCAGCGGACACCTCGCGCCTGCTCGCCTCAGCCGGCATCAATAGCCTGTGCGCCGTCGACCTGCCCAACCTGAAGTCTTGCCTGGCAGAAGGCGCAGGCCTGGCAATCATTGCCGAGCAAGTGTTCAGCCAGGGCCCAAGCGCGTTGCTGCAAGCATTTATTGACCAGCAACAGAGCTGGTCGGACCTGCCTATCGTGCTGCTCATTCAAGGCGCCTGGTCGGCCGCAGGCGCGGGTAACCACCCAGTGGGCAATCTTTTACTGCTGTTCGCCCCGTTCGATAACGCCCAACTGTTGCACATGACACAATCCGCCCTGCGCAACCGGCGCCGGCAGTACGCTGCCCGCGATCAGTTGCAGGACCTGCAGCAGCGCCTGAACACCCAGATTGCGTTGGCAGAGAAGGAACAGGAACGCGACGATTTCGCCCGCTACCAAGCACGCAAGATGGAAGCCATTGGCCAACTGGCCGGGGGGGTTGCGCATGACTTCAACAACTTGCTCACCAGCATTGGCGGCAGCTTCGAGCTAATTGAACGGCGCTTGCATCAAGGCCGCAGCGATGGCCTGGACAGCGTGCTGGATATGGGCCGTGAAGCTGTAGCACGCGCTGCCCGCGTGACTCACCGCTTGCTGGCCTTCTCTTCCCGCCAATCGTTGAACAGCCAGCGTGTGGACCTGCACGGCCTGCTCAACGTGAAACGCCTGAAGGCTTGCCTGAACCCTGCCGTAACCTTGCACGTCCACATAGCCAAAGGGCTGTGGCCGGTAGAAGCTGATGACAAACAGTTGCAGGAAGCCCTTGATAACCTGCTGCTCAATGCCTGCGAGGCCATGCCCAGTGGTGGCCAGCTACGAATCGAGGCGAGCAATCAGCACATCGGCAACAATCAGTTCACCAGCGGATCTCTATGTGCGGGTGACTACCTGCGGTTGAGCATCACCGATGACGGCCAGGGCATGGCGCAGAGCACACTGGAGCGCGCTTTCGAGCCATTTTTCAGTACCAAGGCGATCGGCCAGGGCATTGGCCTGGGCCTGTCAATGGTATATGGCTTCAGTAAGCAGTCTCACGGGCATGTCGCCCTGCACAGCCAGGTCGGCCAGGGGACCCGGGTAGACCTGTACCTACCGCGCCATATCGGCCGGGCAAAGGCACCAAGCAAGCCGGTGCCTGTGCAAGGAAGTCGGGGCCGTCACGTGCTGGTAGTGGAGGACGACCCCCATGTTCGCCAATTGCTGTGCCAGGCCTTGCGCGAGAGCGGCTTCCCCTGCCGCAGCGCGGCAAATGCCACCCAAGGGCTCCAGGTACTGCGCTCGGCACAACCCGTGGATCTACTGGTCAGCGATATCGGCCTACCCGGCATGAATGGCCGACAACTGGCCGAAATTGCACGCAGCCTGCATCCGCATTTGCCAGTGCTGTTCATTACTGGCTACGCGGAAACGGCCATGGCCCGCGAGGGCTTTCTGGGCGCGGGCATGCACCTGATCTGCAAGCCGTTCGAACTGAAAGAGCTGCAGACGCAGGTAACGCAGATTCTGGGCCGCCCCTGAACCCATCACTGTTCGAGCATGTTTAGCGCCTGATCGGCGAGGTCCGCCAACAAAAACGGCTTGTTCATCAGTGCCGTGCCCGGCTGATCAAGCAACTGCGCTTCAACAGAATGTTCAGCATAGCCGGTAATGAACAGGATCTTTTGCGCAGGAACCTGCATGCGTATGGCCTTGGCCACTTGCCGGCCACTGAAACCGCCTGGTAAACCGATGTCGGTAATCACCAGATCAAAGGGATCGTCAAGGCGAAAGCGCTCCAGCGCGGTATTGGCGTCACCCGCATCAGTCACCACAAAACCGCGTTCGGTCAGGTATTCGCCCATCACGGCACGTAAGTTCAGCTCGTCATCGATCAGTAGCAGGCGTTCGCCCTGGGCCATGCGCTGGGAACGCTGCGCGGGCTTGGGCTCTTCGGGTGCCGGGTCAAAGCACCTTGGGAAAAGCATGGAAACCCGAGTGCCCTGATTCGGGTTCGACTCGATCCACGCGTATCCCCCCGATTGGCCGACAAAGCCATACACCATCGATAGCCCAAGCCCGGAACCCCGTCCGATGCGCTTGGTGGTGAAGAACGGCTCAAAAGCCTTGGCAATGTCCTGCGCCGAAATGCCATGGCCATCGTCCTCGACGTGCAAGGCTACATAGTCGCCTGGCGGCAGTCCATTCTCATCCGGGAAGCTGGCCGTCAACCGCTCGTTGACGCTGCGAACAGTGACATTGCCACGCTCCAGGCAAGCTTCCCGGGCATTGGCGCAAAGGTTGACCAAGGCATTTTCAAGTTGGGTAACGTCAAGGCATACGGCCCACGGCGCAACATCCAGTTGCCAGTGCAAGCGCATTTCTGCGCCCAGCGCCTTCAGTAGCAACGGCTCGCTTAGACGCAACTGCCGATTGAAGTCCAGCGGCTTGGGTGCAAGTGGTTGGTGCCGAGAGAATGCCAGCAGGCGGTGGGTCAGTTCCATGGCGCGCATCACCGAGTCGCGAGCGACCTCCAGATAGGCGTCGATCCGCTCCAGCCGCCCATCCTGAATCCGCCGCTGCAACAGCTCCAGACTGCCGCCGATACCAGACAGCAGGTTGTTCATCTCATGGCCCATGCCCCCGGCCAACTGGCCCACAACCTCCATGCGTTCACTGTTGCGCATCAGCGCTTTGGACTGACGCGCTGCCTCTTCGCGTTCTCCGGTGATATCGCGACCGACTGCCGTCAGCAGGCTGCCATCGAACCGGGCACTCCAGCGAAACCAGTGGTAGTGGCCATCGCTGTGACGCAAGCGGGTCTCCAGTTGCTCGGTATTGCGGTACTGCAGGAATCCGGAGACTGCCACCTGTACCTGGGCGCGATCCGCCGGATGTACCAGTTCCAGTATCGGCAGGTTGCGAACCTGCTCCTCAGCCCAACCCAGGATGCGGTACCAGGCAGGGTTGGCAGCGTACATCTTGAACTCAGGGGTAACTGTCATCATTGCATCACGCGACAACTGCCAGATCTGCTCGCGCTCGGCCACATGTCGCTCGATCTGTCGTTCAAAGCCCTGCGCCTGCTCACGCCAATGGTGGTGCGCCTCAACGCTGGCCGTGGTCTCGATTACCGTGTGCAGAAACCCCGCCACGTTTCCAAGTTCATCGTGCAGGGGAGCATAACCGAATGCGCACCACAGCGGCTCGCTGCCTTCGCCGCAGACGATGCGCAGGGGCGGGTCCTCGACAAAGTTCGAACGCCCTTCAAGCGCCTTGAATACCCAGGGCCCCATTGCCGGCCAGGTATCAAGCCAGAGCGCATCGAATGCATTGCCCAGCGCATCCGGCCTGGCGGTCCGCAGCGCCCGATAGCCATCGTTGTGCACCACGCAGAGATCTGTCCCCCAAACCACCGCACAGGGAAACGGTGACAAGTGCATCATGTCGACGGCAATGCGCAACGAGGCCGGCCAGCGCGGCAGCGGTCCAAGTGAGGTACGCCCCCAGTCAAATTGCGCAATTCTTTCGCTCATGAGGTCGAGCGGTGCCGATCCAGGCGCTTTCAAGGTGAGCTGCCGTGCAGATTTGCGCGGGGTACCGTGTACGGCCAATAGCGTTACTCCAGCAATGCGAAGAATTACCCCCCGGTGCCAAGATTGGCCTGAGGGTTTAGTTGAAGTTAGTACAGCACAAGCTGCGCACCATGGCGTACTTGCAACTGACAGCTATGCTGATTAGGTTTTCCCTTGGGCCAGGGAGCAACGGCCCATTCAGGTTGCCGACGGGAGCGTGGTCATGAGCAAGAAAATGCTGGTAGTGCTGACCAATACAGCCAAGTATCCGACCCTGAAACGGGCGACGGGGCTATGGCTGGGTGAAGCAGTGCACTTTGTCGAGAAAGTCGAAAAGGCCGGCTACACGGTCGATTATGTCAGCCCACAAGGTGGCTATGTCCCTGTCGACCCACACAGCCTGCAGATGGCTCCCGATCTGGACTGGCAATGGTATGACGACAAACGCTTCATGACGCGACTGGGCACCAGCTTGAGCCCTGGCCAGGTAAAGGCCGACGAATACAGCGTCATCTACTACACCGGCGGGCACGGCGTGATGTACGACTTCGCAGATAACCAGCCGCTGCAAGAGCTCGCACGCAAGATCTACGAAAAAGGCGGCATCGTTGCAGCGGTCTGCCACGGCGTGGTCGGCCTGCTCAACATCAAGCTCAGCGACAACAGCCTGCTGCTGAAAGGGCGTAAGGTGACCGGCTTTTCCAATATCGAGGAAAAGCTGGTTGAGCTGGATAACGTGGTTCCTTTCTTGACCGAAAACGAGCTAGGCGGCCGCGGCGGCGAGTACAGCAAACATGATGAGCCGTGGAAGCCATACGTCATCGAGGATGGCCGGTTGATCACTGGGCAGAACCCGGACTCCACTGCACTGCTCGCAGAGAAAGTACTGGTAAGACTCGGCGTTAGGTAAAGCCTTACATCAATCTTTTGGTTTTCCTCTCGCGCAGACTGCTCGCGGACTACAGCCGGCCGGTCAATGAACGCTTAGGCTCGGGGCTCAGCTGTACCCCACGAACAGCTTAGGCCGGAGAGCGATTGCCCTATGTTGAAAATCATGCACGCCGGGCGCCGCCTGCGGGAGCTGCTGCTGCTCATCTCGGTTGGCCTGGTGCCTGTGGTTACCGGTTTGCTGGTAATGATCGTCCAGCTTGAAATGAAGCTGGCGGAAAACGCGACCCTCTCGGTTCAGGAAGCGGTATTTAGCGTTGACCAGGCATTGGACCGGTTGTATGAGGCTGCCCTGCGTGCCCTACCGCTTGCCGGCCAGCCATGCGACAGCGTGAAAAGCGTTTTGCAGGACCAGGTGGTGAGCCGCTCCATGCTCAGGTCGCTGACCCTGGTCGATAGCGACAAGGCCTACTGCAGCAGTACGTCAGATTCTCTGGAAGACTTGTCGGCCTTTGCCTTGTCCGGACGGCAGGTCGAATTGTCCTACGGGCAACCCGACAACCGCCGCAAGCTACTGGTCAACTATTACTTGCAGGGCAAGAACGGTGGCGTGATCGTGACCGCCTACGCCATACAACTACGCAACGAACTGGACGGTTTCCAGGATCGGCTGATACTGCTCCTGGAGTTCGACGACCGCTATATCTGGAGCCAAGGCGACAGCCGTGACGCACAGCGCCCCTCGCAGTCCGAGTTTTCAGCAAGCGCAGTGTCTTCCCGGTACGGATACAGGGTAAAGGGCGGTTATGCCGAGGGCTTCACCGCACAGGAAATCCGCCAGTCGATGCTGCAGATCGTTCCCTCGTTGATGCTGGTAGGGATCGTGACCGGCTCGATGGTATACCTGGGCTTGTACAGGGCACGCACCTACAGGCGTGGGGCAGCCGCCGAGCATGCATGATGGCGGCGCCCCTGCAGCAGGTTCAGTCGGTGCTCAGCACGCCGCGGCGCACCTGGTCGCGCTCGATGGATTCGAACAACGCCTTGAAGTTGCCTTCGCCAAAGCCATCATCCCCTTTGCGCTGAATGAACTCGAAGAACACAGGGCCGAGCAGGGTTTCCGAGAAAATTTGCAACAGCAGGCGCTTGTCTTCGGGCTGCGAGGCACCATCGAGGAGGATGCCGCGTGCTTGCAACTGGTCGACCGGCTCGCCATGCCCAGGCAGCCGCTCTTCGAGCATTTCGTAGTAGGTTTGCGGCGGCGCAGTCATGAAGCGCATGCCAAAGCCCTTCAGGGCGTCCCAGGTCTTGAGCAGGTCGTCGGTCAGGAAGGCCACGTGCTGGATACCTTCGCCGTTGAACTGCATCAGAAACTCTTCGATCTGCCCGGCACCCTTGGACGATTCTTCGTTTAGCGGTATACGGATCATGCCATCGGGCGCGGTCATGGCCTTGGACGTCAGGCCGGTGTATTCACCCTTGATATCGAAGTAGCGGATTTCGCGGAAGTTGAACAGCTTCTCGTAGAAGCCAGCCCAGTAGGCCATGCGCCCGCGGTACACGTTGTGGGTGAGGTGGTCGATGATTTTCAGGCCGGCGCCCACCGGATTACGGTCCACCCCTTCAATGAAGTTGAAGTCGATGTCGTAGATCGAGCTGCCCTCCTCGAAGCGGTCGATCAAGTACAGCGGCGCACCACCGATGCCTTTGATTGCCGGCAAGCGCAGCTCCATCGGGCCGGTTTCGATTTCCACCGGCTGGGCGCCCAGCTCCAGGGCCCGGGCATAGGCCTCATGGGCATTGCGCACGCGGAACGCCATGCCGCATACCGACGGACCGTGTTCGGCGGCGAAGTACGAGGCGATGCTCTTGGGTTCGTTGTTCAGAATCAGGTTGATGCCACCTTGGCGGTAAAGGTGCACATCCTTGGAACGGTGGCTAGCCACCTTGGTGAAGCCCAGTATCTGGAATACCGGCTCAAGTACGCCAGGAGTAGGCGAAGCCAGTTCGATGAATTCGAAGCCCATCAGGCCCATTGGATTGTCGAAGATATCAGCCATGTTCGTGTCCTCATCTGCAGCGAAATATTATTGATTGCGTAGGATGTGGTACAGAAACGGCGGGGCGCACGGGATACCTCGCACGCTGCGGGCGAGGAAGTCACCTATGATCAGCTTGAACCCATGGTATGTCATATGGACCCATTCTCGGCGGGCTTGATCCCTCGGAATTGAAGGACCTTATTGTTTTATTCGTAAATGGATTCTACATTGCGTAAAATCGTTTGTCGCGTTTTAGTTGGCCCCATGTTCCGACAAGCGGCTATCCTCTCGTTACCCTCCCCACAGATCATTCCAGCATGCCCCTTACCGCTAAACGCCGCGCCAGCCTTGGCTGGCGCAACCTGCTGCCCTGGGTCGTCGGCGTGCTGCCGGTATTGTGCGGCCTGGGCATCATGAACTGGCAGGTCGAGCGTGAGATGCAGGCCAACAGCCAGGCAACCACCCGCCAAGCGGTAGAGCACATCGAGCGCATCCTCGACAACCTGTCTGGTGCCGCCAATGCACTACTGCCCCTGACTGCCAGCCCTTGCAACCAGGCCCAGCTTGCACTGCGTGCCCAGGTCACCCGCAATGCCTTCGTGCGCTCCACCAACCTGTTCAGGCACAACAATCTATTTTGCACCTCGCTGTTCGGCGAGTTCGACGAGCCGGTCAACGCCAGCGACTATACCGACGGCAAGCTGTGGCTGATGGACGGCAACTCGGTCACCCCGGGGCATCCGCTATTGGTGTACCGTGCCAGCGACGGCGACCACGGCGCAATCACCACGGTGGATGGCGACCACCTGCTGACCGCATTGCGCCTGATCGGCCCCGATGAAGACCTGCACATACGCGTGGGCAACGCCTGGATGGGCAAGGACGGCGCGGTACACAAAGGCGTGCCGCCTGCCGCAGCCAGCGCCAACGTGCTAATGGGCTCGACGCGTTACCCGTTCAGCGTGCAGGGCGGCTACAGCGCCGACAAACAAGGCCAGCTGCTGCGCAGCCACTACCCTGCCCTGCTCAGCCTGCTGCTGGTGCTGGGCGGCGTGGCAGCGCTGGTTTGTCGCTGGCAGATTCGCCGCGCCTCCTCGCCCCGCGCCGAGCTGGATCGGGCCCTGCAGGCCGATGAATTCCTGCCGTACTTCCAGCCGGTGGTGCGCAAGGGCGATTTCCGCTGGGCCGGTGCCGAAGTGCTGATGCGCTGGAACCACCCACGGGAAGGCCTGGTTCGCCCTGACCTGTTCATTCCCTATGCCGAGCACAGCGGGCAGATCGTCGCCATGACCCGTGCGCTGATGATGCATACAGCGCAGAGCTTGGCGCCCTACGCCGGGCTCCTGGAGGACGGTTTCCACATCGGGGTCAACATCACCGCTGACCACTGCCGCGACTTGCGCCTGCTGGACGACTGCCGCACCTTCCTGCAGCACTTCCCGCCCGGCCGTGTGGTGCTGACCCTGGAGCTGACCGAGCGCAAGCTGATCGAGCCCACCCCGGTAACCCTGGAACTGTTCGAGAAACTGCATGCCATGGGGGTGATGATTGCACTCGACGACTTCGGCACCGGGCAGTCCAGCCTCAATTACCTGCGCCAGTTCAAGGTCGATTACCTGAAAATCGACCAGAGCTTCGTCGCCATGATCGGCGGCGATGCACTGTCGTTACACATTCTCGAAACCATCATCGAGCTGTCAGCCAAACTTGGCCTTGGCATCGTTGCCGAGGGTGTTGAAACCGACACCCAACGCGACTACCTGGCCCGCCATGGCGTGGACTTCCAACAAGGCTACCTGTTCGCCAGGCCCATGCCGGCGGCGCAGTTCCTTGAGGCACTGGCCGCACATACGGGTGCGTCACGGTTGCCGCAAGGCGCGCCCCCTGAGATCATGCGCGGCTGATCCAACCGCTCAACTCCCTATTCGAGGCACTCTTGTCAAAAGGCATTGTTTCATCGGTCATGGCGTCCTGCCTGTTCGCTGTGATGTACTTCTATACCTCGCTGCTCACCCCACTTGATGGCGAAGAGATCTTTGGCTGGCGCACCCTGCTGACGCTGCCCTGCCTCACCTTGTTCATGCTTGTCTCGAAAGACTGGAAACGGGTTGGCGAACTGCTGGGCCGGGTAAAGCGCACGCCAGTGCTGTTGCTGGGCATGGTCGGAACGTCGTGGCTGATGGGCGTGCAGTTGTGGCTGTTCCTCTGGGCGCCCCTGCACGGGCGCAGCCTTGAAGTGTCGATGGGCTACTTTCTGCTGCCGCTGACCATGGTCCTGACCGGGCGACTGGTGTATGGCGAGCGCCTGTCCCGCCTGCAGAAGGTAGCCGTGGCCTGCGCTGCACTGGGCGTAGGCCACGAGCTGTATCAGAACGGCAGTTTTGCCTGGGAAACCCTGCTGGTGACGATCGGCTACCCGATCTACTTCGTACTGCGTCGACGTTGCCGCACTGACCACCTGGGTGGCCTGTGGTGCGACATGTGCCTGCTGCTGCCATGGGCGCTGTACTTCGTTATCCAGGGCCCGCTTTCGGCTGGCGACCTGCAGGCTCACCCAGGCCTTTATGCCTTGATCCCCGTCCTTGGCGCCATCAGCGCCTCAGCTCTGATCGCCTACGTACTGGCCAGTCGCTTGCTGCCATTCAGTCTGTTCGGCCTGCTCAGCTACGTCGAGCCGGTGCTGCTGGTGGGGGTGGCGCTGCTGCTGGGCGAGACCATCGGCCCGGATCAGTGGCTGACTTACCTGCCAATCTGGGCCGCGGTGCTGGTACTGGTCCTCGAAGGCGTCAAGCACCTGCTGCGTCAGCGTCGCCGTTCGGTATAAGCCGAACCTGGCGCACCCGGCGCTCTTCGACCGCCTCCACGGTCAGCGTCCAGCCATTCCAGGCCAGGCGGTCACCCACTATCGGCAGGCGGTCGAGCAGGCTCATTACCAGGCCTGCGAGGGTCTGGTAATCGTCGGTGGCACGGGCACTGAAGCCGGTGCGTGCGTGTACCTGGCTCAGGTTCAGCGCACCGCTGACCACAAAGCCTTCACCCTCCTGGATGATGCCGGGGCCTTCTACCTCGCTCGCATCCGGCAGCTCACCGGCAATCGACTCAAGAATGTCAGTCATGGTCAGCAGGCCGGTGAAATCACCGAACTCGTTGACAACGAAGGCGATGTGGGTCGACTGCCCCCGCATCTGCTCCAGGGCGTTGAGGATGCTGAAGCTCTCCAGCAGGTTCAACGGTGCCCGTGCCATGCTTTCCAGGTCCGGCTGGCCACCCGACAACAACTCCTTGAGCAGCTCTTTCTTGTGCACGAAGCCCAGTGGTTCGTCGACGCGACCATCACGTATCAACGGCAGGCGCGAGTACGGCGAGTTGGCCAGGGCCTGCGTAATGGCTTCGGCCGGCTGCGCCAGGTCGATCACATCGACTTCGGCACGTGCGGTCATCACCGTACGGATCGGCCGCTCGGCGAGGTTAAGTACGCCACTGATCATTACGCGCTCACGGCGGTCGAACAGCACCTGTTCCTCGCCACCTGCGACCAGGTCAGCGATTTCTTCGCCCACCTCGTCAGCCTCGACCCGGCGCCCGCCCAGCATGCGCAGCACGGCATGTGCGGTGCGCTCACGCAGCGGCCTGTGCTGCTGCAAGCTGCGCTTGCGACGGGCACGCGCCAGCTGGTTGAACAGCTCGATCAGGATCGAGAAGCCGATCGCTGCGTACAGGTAGCCTTTCGGGATATGGAAGCCCAGGCCCTCAGCGGTGAGGCTGAAGCCGATCATCATCAAAAAGCCCAGGCACAGCATGATCACCGTGGGATGGGCGTTGACGAAGCGGGTCAGCGGCTTGCTGGCAACGATCATGATACCGATCGAGAAAATCACCGCGATCATCATCACCGACAGCTCTTCGACCATGCCCACCGCCGTGATCACCGCATCCAGCGAGAACACAGCGTCCAGCACCACGATCTGCGCCACGATAGGCCAGAATGCGGCATGGCGCAGCGTGCCACTTGCCTGGGTCACGTGCCCCTCCAGGCGTTCATGCAGCTCCATGGTGGCCTTGAACAGCAGGAACACACCGCCGAACAGCATGATCAGGTCACGGCCCGAGAAGCTCTTGTCGAACACCTCGAACAGTGGCGCAGTCAGGGTGACCATCCACGAAATACTGGCCAGCAGGCCCAGACGCATGATCAACGCCAGGCTCAAGCCGATCACCCGTGCGCGGTCGCGCTGATGCGGTGGCAGCTTGTCTGCCAGGATGGCGATAAACACCAGGTTGTCGATACCCAGCACCAGTTCGAGGACGATAAGCGTCAACAGGCCCAGCCAGGCCGTGGGGTCGGCTAGCCATTCCATTAACGAGTACTCACGAGGGAAGCGTCACGAGGACGAAGGGGGGACGGCCTGAGAGGCCAGAGACTGGGGGGCTCCGCGAAGGTGCTCATATAGACCCTGATAGCAAATTGGGAGAATAATCCTACAAGCTCAGCAGGTTTCTCTGATAGCGCAAAACTATTACAAAACCTTTAACCAGTTTAGGTATGAATTTTTGTGGGTACTTTTCTTCAATACCCTGGGCAGCCAACAACTGAAAATCATGGCTCCTTCCAACCACCGGATCTTTCTCATGAGCCTGTCCCTGTCCATGGCCGCCTTCGCACTGGCGGCGTCAATCTCCCCCGGCCCGGTCAACATCATCGCCCTGAGCAGCGGCGCCAGCCATGGCTTACGCGCCAGCCTGGCACATGTGGCGGGCGCTACGCTGGGCTTCTGTGTGTTGCTGGTGCTGGTCGGGCTGGGCCTGCACCAGCTGCTGCTGCGCTGGCCGCTGCTGGGCCTGCTGCTGCACTGGGGTGGGGTTGCGTTTTTGCTGTACATGGCGTGGAAGCTTGCCCGCGACGATGGCCGGCTGACTGACGCGCACGCAACACCCGCCCCATCGGCCTGGCAAGGCGCGGCGATGCAATGGCTGAACCCCAAGGCCTGGCTGGCGGCAGTGGCCGGGGTCGGCGCTTATACCGGCGGTGAACAACACTTGCTGTGGTTGTTCACTTGGATCTACGGCCCGATCTGTTTCCTTTCGGTGGCCAGTTGGGCATGGGCCGGCAGCGTGATTCGCCAGTACCTGAGCAACCCAAGACACCTGCGCCTGCTCAATCGAGGGTTGGCGGTGCTGCTGGTGGGCAGTGCTGTCTACCTGGTTATCTGACTCCAGCGGCACTACGGTAATGCCCCGGCGTCGCAGCCAGATGCTTTTTGAAAGCCCGCTGCAGGTGCGCCTGGTCGGCAAACCCGGCCTCCTGCGCAACCTCGGCAATCGCCCGCCCCTGACGCAACTGCGCCCTGGCCAGCTGAACACGCTGGTCAAGCAGGTAGCCATGCGGTGTCAGCCCATAATGTTGGCGAAAGGCACGAATCAGGTAGGCGCGCGACAGGCCGCACGCGGTGCAGATGTCTTCCAGGCTCAGCGGATCGCTGCGATGAGCACGTATGAACGCAGCCGCTGCGGCCAGCCGCGGGTTGCCTTCGACCCTCGCACGGGCGTTGGCCCCGAGAAAGTCCGGCAATGTGCCGAAAAAGGCTGCCAGGCGGCCTTCCCGATCAGGCACGCCCGCATCGAACAGGTCGGCAAACGCCTGCAACAACCGTTGGTACAACGCAGGCGAAGCACTCCAGGTCTGTGTCGGCAACTCAAAGCCTTGCGCCTGTAACCAAGGCAGGTCGACAAAGAGCATCAGGTAAGACCAGGGCTCACCGTCGATAGGGTTGCAGGTATGCACAACGCCCGGGTTCATCAGCACCGTGGTACCGGCCCCTACCTGAATGCGCAGGTCACCGTTCAAGTAGGTGCTTCGCCCACCGGTGATCACACCGATTGAAAAGCTCTCATGGGAGTGCGCGGCGTAGCACACCTGCCGCCCGTCCCCGACCCGCCGGGCTTCGACAAACGGCAATGCAGGGTCACGCCAGAACCGCGATACCTCGATCATCCCTTGCCCACTCGCTGCTGACATGCACCGATACTACACGTTTACCGTGGAAGCAGATCCAGCGTGCGCTCCACCTCACCGATATCGATCCGGAAACCATCGCCCTCCGGTATCCCGACCACAAAGGCGAAATGCTGATGGTCGCGATCGGTCAGGTATTTGTAGTAGCTGACAAACCGGTCAGGCGGCTGCAAGGTCAACAGGCTACAGCCGGGCTGAAGCACATTTACCCCATGCACCAGTTGGCTACCCTCCACGCCAATGACTACTTTTGCTCCGGCGCAGGCTGCCACAATACTCGGCACATCGGACTTGAGCGGGTTGACCACACGGAAACCGCGAGTGACACGCAGGTGCTCGGCGAGCTCCAGCTCATTGCGCAACAGGCGCAGGTCGCCGTCACCGCCACGCAGCAGGAATACTCCAGGGTGTGGGGCATGCGCCACGTGCGACAGCAGTCTGTCGCCCATGGCTTGGTAGCGGGCATGCCGGCTGCGGTTGTTGCCGTGGTCGTCGAACAGCACCAGCTCACGTAAAAACGCACTGCGCAGCCGCAGCGGCTTCATGCCCAGCCAGTCTTCATAGGCCGGCGCCTGGGTGAACAGCGGGTACCTGGCCGATGGCGCAGTGGTCACTGGTATGCCCTCGTTACAGGCCAGCGCATAGGTTGGGCAATCCTCCATCAGCCAGGTGCCGAACCACGAATTGCCGTTTTGCGTGCAGTAAATGGCGGCGCGGTCTATTTCGTTGTCCACGATGATTGTCGGGAAGGTATTGGGCTTCTGCGACAGCCAGTGGCTGGCCTTGCCCTTGTACAACGCGCCATCGACCAGCCATACATTCTTGATCAGGTAGCCGCGGGTTGGCCCTTGCAGCGTGCTGATGCCGCCCTCCATGGTGCGAGCAGGATGCACGTAGGGGTAAAAACGCTTGCCCTCCCAACCCGTTACCCGCTCCAACTGGCCTGGCAGAAAGATGGCCGCCGGCGACACCGTGGTTTCACCCGGAGCAATGTCCCAGCTTTTGGTGGCGATGCTCTTGAGGTCGATGGCCGTGTTCTTGCCCAGCCGCTTGCGCGCCATGTAACGATAGGCAGCCAAGGTCCAGGTGTGCTGCTTGGATGCGAACGATGCACTGAACTGCGAGATGTCGCTTCCCATGAAGCGTCCTCCCCTGATGACGAAGTCTAAACCCTGGCGTAAAGCGCCAGATCAATGCATCCCTGGCAGCCACTCAGTTGCACGTGACTCTCTGCATGGTGGGCGGTGACTGCAAGCTGGCGTAACGGCTGCGCAGGGTTTCCACGAAGGGCTCACCCGCACCGTTGCCACCATAGAGATAAATCTTGTGCAGGCCCCCAAACACCATTTCGTGGTAACGGCTGGCAACCTCCTCATCGCTCGGGCCATCCGGCAACCCCAGGTGCAGCGTGAGTTTGTCGCCCTCCACCGCGAACATCGGCGTATCCCAGAGGAACTTCGCCGTACCGGTCTTGGGCAAGCGGACAAACAGATAGGCATGGTTGCCCAACGAGTCGATGTCCCCCCCACGACGGCGCTTCCATTTCAGCAGGCCATCGTCCGGGCGCGCGAGGCACAGGCCGATGTCGTAATAATCGAAGCCCTGCTCCAGTGCCCATTCAAGCGCCATGAAGGTGGTGATGGAATTAACCTCACGCAACCTCTTGGCATCACTGAACACCGCCTGGCAGTAGCCGAAACGCAACGTGCTCCAGTACCGCTTGCCGCCGCGTACCACTTCACACCCCAAGTGGCAGCCGATCACTTCATCACCCAACGTGATCAGGTCGAGACGGCCGACACTTTTGGCAATGCGGAACACTTCTTCCGTGGGGAACTGCGCAGCATGGATACCCTGTCTGGCGGTGGCATACGGGCGCAGCAGCTCACGGTCTGCCATGGCGATCTCGTCGTCCGCGAGGGCCTGACGCATCTGGTATAGCGGGCGGTTCTTGCGGATGCTGCGCCGCAGTTCGCTGTCGTAGCGCGCCGTAATGTCCTCCAGCGAACGGCCCAACGGCACTACTGCGCTCAGGTAATGCGGCACTGAAAGCGCCCCCGATGAGGGCATTTCGCTGATGACCACTACATGATGGGCGGCCGCCGTGGCACTGGCACTGTCTACGATCGAAGCGCTGCCCTGGCCCTTGCCGCCGATCAGCAGCTTGGCCATTTCCCGCTGTTGCTTGCGGCCGATGTAGAGAATTTCGTAAGGGCTTTCCTGCTGTAGCCGAAACCTGGCTACTTCCCAACGCCAGAAACAGGCACGCGCCGCCATTTCTCGGGCTTTGCTGGCCAGCAGCCGCATTTCGTAACGCAGGGAGGGTGACAGGAGCTTTCGCGCCACAGCCGTCAAGGTCTCTTTCATTTCTTCTTCGACGTCCTTTGAAGTGCTCTATGGTCAATCTGAAAAAGAGAAAAATCAGCAAAAACACTTAACGCTTTGATTTATATAGTTAGCCCTAAAACCTTCCTATCACATTCAGTAACAATTTAAGATACCTGCAAACGCTTTGGCAAGCGGCTTCTAGCTGACTGTAGATCAAGTTTCATGGCGTCAAATATCCTGCGTGAAAGGCCACTCCCACTAGAAGTTCTCTATAAGCATGCCAACCAAACGGTATTTGATTACCACTTGGCTATTGATAATTAAGCGTTTGATGCCCTCTTTGCATATAAGGAGCATCGGCATGCCTGCGAACAATCCTCATCGATCCCTGCTTGAGGCCCAGCTGCCACACTGGGCCCGCCAGGCAACGCCCAAGCAGTGGGCGGCGTTGCAGCAAAGCCAGGCCAGCCCTTGGCATGAGCAGGACTGGTTTGCCAACGCCGCCCCTGACTTGCGCCAGGCGGTATGCGCCAGCCAGGCACGCCTGGTACGCTCACAAGCAGCCTTGGCCCGCTCACTCAGGGGCCTCAAACAGATCACCGAGTTCGCCGAGCCTTTACTGCAAAATTTTCTGGCCGAACGAGGCTTTAACGCTCCCGTGCAAGACTCACGGCTGCTGCGTGTTGAACGCACTTGGCACTGGAACGGCCTGCGCTATCTCTACAGCCATCGTAGCGACAACCTGTTACAGGCTGCGCTGCAGAATTTCGCCGATGACGAGGCATTTACCTCTCAAAGTGCCATTGCCCTGAGCAGCAACATTCAAGT
Organism: Pseudomonas putida S13.1.2; assembly: GCF_000498395.2. NCBI lineage: Bacteria > Pseudomonadati > Pseudomonadota > Gammaproteobacteria > Pseudomonadales > Pseudomonadaceae > Pseudomonas > Pseudomonas putida. The sequence continues at coordinate 1,440,175 of NZ_CP010979.1, read as the reverse complement.
CACCCGTATTCAAGTACAAGGCTCCGCAGTCATCGGCATGCAAGCACCTGTGGCGCACTTTCCACTCACCTCGGAGCGCTTCCAGGTCGAGCCGCTCCCCCTCGCACCCGCCACGTTCGCCATACACTGCCGTGAGTTGGACCTGGGTGGCGCCTACCAAGCCCACCTGGAGCAGCACTTTGCTCAGCCGACTGTCCGTGAGCAAGCCATCACGGTGCAAAAAGCCCGTCTGCGCCTGGTGTCCGACCTGGCCTACCTGCGCCACCACATCAACGGCAACACACACGATCAAGTGCAACAATTGCTGCAAGGCGGCAACGTGGATTGCTGGCAGCTTGCACTGTTCGGCATCAACCTGCAGGAAGCCATGCTGATCGATGCGGGCCGTGCGGGATTGGCCCTGTACTTGCCAGGGCATGATCCAGCCCTGCGTCAATGCAATGACCTTGAAGGGGTGCACGATGCACTGGCAACCCTCCTGCTGCAGCCCGATGCCCGCCAGGCATTCACGGGGTACATCATGCAGGACGAGCGCGCGCACTTTCTGGATCTGTTGCAACAAAACCTCGATGCCTCAGGCAACACTGCCAATGACCGCCCGTGGCAACGCGCAGCACAGGCCGACTTGCGCCCGACGCGCCAAGCCATCACGGCAGAGCCTTTCGGCTACTTTCAGGACCTGCACCTGACGCGCCTCAAGCATGAGGCCAGCCTGCTGGCGGTACCGACAGCGCTGGCCGATGCCAGTGCAAGGGCCAGGCGCCTGGCTGAATGGGAGAGCCTTGGCTGGGATGTGCTCAACGTCGCCGGGTTCTTCATACCGGGCGTTGGCGCCTTGATGCTGGGCGTCACGGCCTGCCAACTGCTGGGCGAGGTCTATGAGGGCTACGAAGCCTGGGAGGAAGGCGATCGCCACCTTGCCTTGCGTCACCTGGAAGCAGTCGGCCTGAATATGGCGCTGATTGGCGGTTTTGTCGTGGCAGGCCACGCAGTTCCCAAACTGTTCAACAGCCCGCTGATGGAAAACCTGCACGAAGTGCCGGTCAACAACGGGGGCTACAGGCTCTGGAACCAGGACCTGGCCCCTTACCGCAGCCGCATGGAGCTGCCAGAGAGCCTGCAACCCAATGCGCAAGGCCAGTACCTGCACGAGGGGCGGCAGTTCATCCGCATGGACGGGCATCTCTACCAGCAACACTTCGACAACATGCTGCAGCAATGGCGCATCGTCCACCCGCACACGCGGGACGCCTGGCAACCACCGCTGGAACACAACGGGCAAGGCGCCTGGCGCGCCCAGCATGAGCAACCCTCCCAGTGGCCTTACGCAAAACTCGCGCGGCGCCTGGGTGAGCCGTTCGCCGCGTTCACCACCCTGCAGCTGGAACGGGCCGGGCGTATCTGCGGCATCGACGCCGCACGCCTGCGACAGGTGCACCTGCAAGGCCAGCCATCCCCGCCACTGTTGCTCGACACCCTGCAACGCATGGCGGCAAAGGCCCAGGTACAAGCCATGGGGCCACACGCAACGCCGCACCTGTTCGACCAGCTGTACAACGGCAGCACGCCCATCGCCCCCGCAACGCAGCAGCTGCTTGCAGCGTACCCGCGCTTGTCTCCTGCCCTGGCCAGGCGTTTGCTGACAACAATGGACACTGCCGACACACTCGCCTGGCAAGCGCACGGTCGGTTGCCTACAGCGCTTGGTCAACAGATCGAACAAGTCCACAGTGAGTTGCCGCTGGTCCGTGCGCTGGAAGACGTGTTGCAACCTGCGTCGGGTAACGCCGACGCTGAGCGCCTGCTGTTCAGTGCGCTCGATGCCATGCCCGAATGGCCTGCTGAGCTGCGCCTGGAGCTGCGAGTCGGCAGCCCTCAAGGCCCAAGGCTGGAGCATGTCGGCAGTGAACAGGCCACTACCGTGTGCCGGGTGCTCAAATCGACCGAAGGTTACGAGGCCGACCTGGGAGAGCGCCCGGCATCCGCGCAGCGTGATCCCGACCTGTGCCGTGCGTTGGAGCAGGCGCTGCCACGTTTGCAGCGCAAAGCGCTGGGCATTGTGCAAAGTGACGGCAACGTCCTGCGGGAGTGGGTACTGGCATGGGCCGATGAACATCGGCCAGTGCTGGCGCAACGGCTCTGGGGAGTGGGCGCCGTGCGGCGCAAACCCCAAGGCTGGCTGCGCGGCGGCCGCCCCCTGGCGCCGCTGCCCGCTCCTGCGGGCCAGACCGGCTCGCTGGCGGCGGCCTACCGCCGCGTCTTCCCCGATGCCACCGATGCAGAGTTTGCAGACTGGCTGGGCGACGAACAGGAAGACCACAACCCGTATGACATACGCTCGGCCACCGAGCGACTGCGAGACCTGCAACAGCGCCTGGACGCCCTGCGGCGAGACCTGCAGCAATGGGCAACGCCTGACCCCTCAAGCCCACACCAGCGGCATCGGGCAATCCGCCCGATCATCAACGCCTGGCGCCGCCTTTCCTGGCTGCCATACGGACGCAGCGGACGCCTGTTCAGCCTCGACCTGTCCAGCCTGGACCTACGCAACGAGGACCTGGCCAGCCTCGCCCTGCCCGACGACTTCACCCACATAGAGCACGTCTCGCTCAGCAACAACCGACTGCTCAGCCAACTGCCGGCTGAATTTTACGAGCGCTTCCCCAGCCTCAAGCGCCTGCTGCTCATCAGATGCCGTTTCCAGCGCCTGCCCCGCGTGGCCAACCCTCAGCAACTGCGCTGGCTGGACCTCGACCGCAATCGCATCACATGGGATGGCGAGGCCCAGCGAACGCTCAACCAGTTCAGCCAGCTTGCCGCGCTCGATCTGAGCGGTAACCCGCTCATTCAAGCACCAGACCTGCGCTGGCTTGGCGAGCTCAGGACCGTGTTCCTGTCCGGTTGTGCGCTTACCGAGTTGCCTCGCGGCCTGGACCTTGTCAGCGAGCCATTGGTACTGGATCTGACGTCCAACCAGATTCAGCAATTGCCTGCTGCCTTCAATGTTCCACGCCCGGTAGCTGAAACCCTAAGCCTTGAAAGCAAGTGGCTTGCCCCAGCTGCACTGGCACAAATCGAGGCCTATAACACCGCCCACGGTGTCGATCTGTTGGTATGCGAACTTGACTACCAGGGATTCTTCGACAACGCAGGCCCCGCAGAAGCCGCATTGTGGCAACGCTTGCCACTGCAGTTTCGCCGTGACCTTCGGCCATTGCTCGACCGCGAACCCTTCCTGTCACACCCGAACCAAGCCCGCCGGGAATTCTGGCGAAGGCTGTCAATGATCGACGCAGACCCTGTCCTGCGCCAGGCGTGGCTCACGCACCCGCCATCCAACCTTTTCAATCTGCCGCTTTGATCATGTCCGCGGTGCCTGCCGGCCCATCGGTAGGCACTGGCGGCCAGTTTGAGCCAGACTGGTGTTTTTCCGGCGGCCGGTGCATGCTCGCAGCTGAAGCGATTCACCCGGCTTGAAACCAGCCCCGCAATGTGAGGTGCAGTACCTATGGACCGTCTGCTCGATTCACTCTTCCCCAGCGCCGAGAACATCCCGGAAACCTGGCGCCTGGGAGCCCCACTGGAACAACGCGACTACCTGGTGAACGGCGAGCTCAGGCGCTGGGACGGGCCTTTGGCCACGGTGCGCAGCCCGGTATGGCTGAAGGAAGGCGCTGAAGAACGCCAGGTGGTACTGGGCAGTGCCCCGCTGCTCGATGCCGAAACCGCGCTTACCGCACTCGACGCCGCCGTACACGCCTACGACAAGGGCCGCGGCGCCTGGCCGAACATGCGTGTGGCCGAACGCATCCAGCATGTCGAAACCTTCCTGGCACGCATGCGCGAGCAGCGCCAGGCCGTGGTCAAGTTGCTGATGTGGGAGATCGGCAAGAACCTCAAGGATTCGGAGAAAGAATTCGACCGCACCTGCGACTACATCGTCGACACCATCAACGCCCTCAAGGACCTCGACCGCCGCTCCAGCCGCTTCGAGCTGGAACAAGGCACCCTCGGCCAGATCCGCCGCGCGCCACTGGGCGTGGCATTGTGCATGGGGCCCTACAATTATCCGCTGAACGAAACCTTCACCACGCTGATCCCGGCGCTGATCATGGGCAACACCGTGGTGTTCAAGCCGGCCAAGTTCGGTGTGCTACTGATTCGCCCGTTGCTCGAAGCCTTCCGCGACAGTTTCCCACCGGGGGTGATCAACGTGATCTATGGCCGCGGCCGGGAAACGGTGAGCGCACTGATGGCCAGCGGCAAGGTCGATGTATTCGCCTTCATCGGCACCCACAAGGCCGCCAGCGACTTGAAAAAGCTGCACCCGCGCCCGCATCGCCTGCGCGCCGCGCTGGGCCTGGATGCCAAGAACCCGGGCATCGTGCTGCCGCAGGTCGACCTCGACAATGCTGTCGATGAGGCGGTTACCGGCGCGCTGTCGTTCAACGGCCAGCGCTGCACGGCGCTGAAGATCCTGTTCGTCCACGAGGACGTGATCGACGCCTTCCTCGACAAGTTCCAGCACAAATTGGCCGCCCTCAAGCCCGGCATGCCCTGGGAGCCGGGCGTCGCACTGACGCCGTTGCCGGAGCCCGGCAAGGTCGACTACCTCGACGGCCTGGTCGCCGATGCCACAGCCAAGGGCGCCCGCGTGCTCAACGAGGGTGGCGGGGAAAGCCGCGGGTCGTTCTTCTACCCGGCCTTGCTGTACCCGGTGAACCACGACATGCGCGTGTACCACGAGGAGCAGTTCGGCCCCCTGGTACCGGTAGTGCCCTACCGCGACCTGCAGACCGTCATCGACTACGTGCTGGACTCCGATTACGGTCAGCAGCTGAGCCTGTTCGGCAATGATCCGGCGACCATCGGCAGCCTGGTCGACATCTTCGCCAACCAGGTCGGGCGCATCAACATCAACGCACAATGCCAACGCGGGCCCGACACCTATCCGTTCAACGGCCGCAAGAACAGCGCCGAAGGCACCCTGTCGGTGCATGACGCCTTGCGCGTGTTCTCCATCCGCACCCTGGTCGCCACCCGCTTCCAGGAGGCCAACAAGGAACTGATCAGCGAAATCATCCGCAACCGCCAGTCGAGCTTCCTGACCACCGACTACATCTTCTGACGGCCGCGCTTATAGAAAATCGATCTAGCGCCATTGTCGATTTTCCATAGGCGCAAACGACTCTATGCAACAGGGCGCCCTTCGGCGCCCACTGCAAAGGAGAGTCGAACATGGCAGTCAAACCCATCCCCGAAGGCCAGCACAGCATTACCCCCTACCTGGCCATCAACGACGCCGCCAAGGCCATCGAGTTCTACAAGAAAGCCTTTGGTGCGGTCGAGATGTTCCGCCTCGATGCCCCTGGTGGCCGTGTGGGCCATGCCGAACTGAAGATCGGTGATTCTTCGCTGATGCTGGGCGACCCCTGCGACATGGAAGGTGGCCTTACCGCCAGCCAGAAGCTCAGCGGCGCAGGCGTGGGCCTGCACCTGTATGTTGAGGATTGCGACAAGGTTTACGCCCAGGCCCTGGCAGCTGGTGGCACGCAGTTGCACCCCTTGACCGACCAGTTCTACGGCGACCGCAGCGGCACCCTGAAAGACCCGTTCGGAAATATCTGGTTCGTCTCTACCCACAAGGAGGACCTGAGCCCTGACGAAATTCGTGCCCGCGCCGCGAAGATGTTTGGCGGTAACCCAGAGGCAAGTTGAAAGCCGCGCGACTTTGCTTGAAGCTTGAGGCTCGTGGCCTGGAGCTGCTTCATGCGAATCATCGACAAAACCGCTGCGCAGGTGCGCAGCCTGACCGCCGCCGAAGAGGATCTGCTGGTCGGCTTTGCCACCGGCAGCCTCGTCGGCCCACGCCTGCTGCAGGCCAACCAGCTACTGATGAAGGTACGCAACGCCAACCAGTGGCTGGCCTGCGACTGCCGCAACGACGCCTTGCCGGTGCTCAATGTCACCCTTAACGGCAGCACCGGCACCCTGTTCCTCAAGAACAACCCAGGCACCGCCGAGCACGCGCCTGGCTGCCCGTTCACCAAGGACGAGCGGGAGGCCATCGAGCGCGAAGACGACCCTGCGCCACCAGCCGCCTGGCTACCGCCCGACACGCCATTGCGCCTGATTGGTGACTTTCGCGCCGGTACCGCCAGTGCCACCAGTGAAGGTAACGACCGGCGCGAACAGCAGCGTCTGCTGTCGCTGTTGCTGACCTGGCTCGAAACCAGTGGCCTCAATCTCTACGCCACCCACCTGAAAAAGGACCTGACCACGCAGTTTGCCGAATTGCGCAGCGTGGCCAGTCGCTACCCGCTGCTGGAGCGGGTACCTGCCAGCAACTACCTGGAAACCCGGCTGGACATGAAGCACATGATGATGCTCAAGTCCCGCCTGCGTGAGGCCAGCGTGTTCGGCAACCATCGCCGCCATGGGCTGATGCTGGACTGCGTTGACCAGATCAAAGGGCGCAAGCTGTTCAACAACCGCAGCGCAGACGGCTTCGACTTCCAGGGGCACCATCTGTACTGGGGCGGTAGCCGCACCACCGGGCCGTTGCTGGCGCTGATGATCTACTCGCCGACCAGCGCCGGTAGCCATTTCTATGAGCTGATCCATGTGGCCAGCGTGCCGGTGCTATCGCGCGCGCATCTGTTCCCGGTGTACCGCGATGAAGAACGCGAGCCGCTCAAGGCCCTGGTCTCGCTGATCGACTGGATGGCCAGCAAGGGCGTCAAGGTGCAGATGCGCCGGCCGGTGATAGGCGGCCAGGTGATGGATGAACTGGTGATGACTTCGGACCAAGACCGGGTATTGTCAGTGTCGCTACTGGAACAGCCCATCGGGCCAGAGCCGGACGCCGAAAACTTCAAGCGCTACGCCGACTTCAAAAGCCTGGAAACTTTCCGCAAGTTCGTTGCCGGTTTTTTCATGCGTGAGCGCTAGAAACCGGACAGTACGTGCTCCGCTGCAGGAGCGGCCTTTGCGTCGCGACTGGGGCGCAACGCGGCCCCAAGACCGCAGGCTATTGACTCAGTCCAGGCATTCCCTGGCAGCCTGGCGCAATTTGTCCCCAGACAGGAAGCTGCCCTTGTAGAAGGTCGCGCGGCTGCCATCGCGAGAGTCAACCACGTCCAGCACATCGTCACTTGCCACTGCACTGGATGCCGTCAGCCGGTAGCCGTGGGCTATCGACTTCTGGGTAGCCTGGGGGGCCAAAACCTGCCACTTAGGCAACACACAGGCGGCGTACGCCTGCGGCGTTTTTTGGGTCAGCTTGCTGGCAGTGGGTTTGCCAGGCGTTGCGCAGCCGGCAAGACTGGCAACTAACGCAGACGCGATGAAGATACGAAAAGTAGACATTTGCAATTGGCCGTCAGGAATACGCTGCATTCTAACGAGGGTAGCCTCGGGTTTCTAATCAACCAAGGTCTTGCTGCTGAATTTTCGTGCAAGTGCCACAGCAACAACGCGCCCGTGACAACACAACCACATCACGGCTTGTTTACGGGAGCCCGGAACGGCAATTAATTGTTTGCACCCAGGGAACGAATTCATTCTGCCCCGCTTCTGATCAACATCAGGCAACGGCATCACCAGCCGGCTTTGCTCAGGAGAACCCTATGCTCTGGTGGCTGGAAATACTCGCTCAATATGCAACTTCCACCGGCCTGGCCGTGCTTTGTATTTTCGTGTTCTGGGCGTATGGCCTGGCATTCGGCAGGGCCTACATGAAGCTCCTCTCGGGCCTGCTGGCCGCCATGCTGCTAATGATCGCCGCATGCCCGCACGGTGTGGACTTTGCACTGGGCAAACACTTGGCGCATGGAGATACCAGTGCGCTGCTGCTGTTTATCGCAGATGCAACAGGCGTAATCACAGCGGTGGTGGTGGCCTCGTTTTTCTTCAGCCCCGGGCGGTTGCAGGACGAAGCCTGAGCGGGACCCATGGAGAGCACCTGATATTTCTGCCAGTAGCATTGGCGGCTGAACGTTGAGAAAGTGAAACTGCCAATGTGGCATCACACCGCAACCCGGCCAGGAAATACACACCATGCAAAAGCACGCCAACACCACGCGCTTCTTCTATCAGAATGGCAAACTCGTCACTGTCAAAACCAATGAACAGGGCCGTAGCATCTTCCGCTCCTCGGATGTGCCGCTTGCCGAGCAACAATCAGACGGCACCCACCTCAGCGGATTGCTGGTGACCGACGACAAGGGTTCGGTACTACAGGTGCAGGAAAAAAGCTGAGGCCCTCGGGCCGCATCGGTGCCACCGCAAGGATCGCCGCCTTCCACAAATCTGTTGTCCTGAGGCGATGCTCATGGCACCGTTGACGCCACAGACCAGGAAGGCCTTTAGCACCATGGAAACGCTTCACAGCATCAAGTCAGATCTGGTCAGAACAGCCGATCATCTGGAAAAGCTCAGCCAGGCCATGAGTGGCCACGCCAGGTTCATGGAGGCAAGAGCCACTTTGCAGAGTGCGCTCGACGTGACGGCGCACATCAGGTCCATCAATGTGGTTGCGGACGAGTTGCGCTCTGTCGCCGCGAAAATCGACGACGACATTGACGGTGCTTGCTGATAAGCGAATCGGCACGTCAGGTGCCCGGCCAGCTCTTCAGCTGAACTTGAGCTTCACCACTTTGCTCAGCGCCCAACCACTGAAGACGTAGAACGCGTCCAGGTAGAAGCGCCCCGCATAGTTGGGCAGTGGCGAGTGATTCAACAGCACATCCGGGTCAGGCGCCGGTGGAAACAGGGCATAAAAGCCGCTAGGCAGCACCGCCAGGGCCAGCAATAACAGGTAAGTCGAGGCTTGCACAAGGGTGCGCCGACTGCCGAAGCTGGCCGACCATTTCAGCCCGTAGAACGCAACCAGGCCGGCAACGGGCAACACCCAGAAATGCGTCGGGATCCCAATGAACATTTCGGCGACAACGCTTCTTGCTTCCACCCACTGTCCTCCATCCAAATGCGTGAATTATCACGGGCAAGGCAGGCGAATGCAAAAAAAGCGCTGCTCAAGCCAGTTCTTGAAATTTGCCGGTGAACCTGCATACAGCGCGTTGGGCGGATATCATGCTGACGTTCCCAAACACAAAAAACCCGCTTTCGATGGCGGGCTTTTAGTGTAGGGAGGTCAGTGCATCATGCTTTTGAACACATCAACGCGGCATCCAGCAACCGGCCATGGTCGTACCAGGCATCGCGTTGATAGGCTGTGAACTGGTGCTGGCCGGCTGTGCTGCGCAACTCCACAAGGCCCTCTGCCTTGCTGGGGTCGGTGCTTTCGATGAACAGTCTGACCGAGTTATCGCCATCGACCTCGTAGGTTTTCACATGCCCTGGCAGTTCGCCCTTCACGCATCCCAGATACACGGGTGCGCTTTTCGCGGTGGTGCCAGAGGTATAGTCATGGCCGTCACGCACGTCAGGGGTTTGTGCGCAACCTGCCGTGAACAATGTGGCGAAGGCGGACACGAGTAAGGCGCCTGCTAACGATATTGAGCTCTTCACGCGACACGCTCCTGCTGCCCCATCTAGAACGTAGGAAAGTGTTGCCAGTAGCACGCCATTTTTTAGTTTTCGTGAGCCCATGTTACTGCTCAACAACAACCGTGCCCTATGTTTGTTTGCTATATGGGTCAAGGCTGCATTCAGGGCGCAGTGAACGTTCTCTTCTGATGAGCATAAGCAACCGCAAGTGGCCCCAACTCCGAGTATTCCCAAGCCCACTATCGGGGTCAGGCGATGGCGTTCAGAAACACCAAGGTTGCCACCAGGTCCAGGACCAGCACAGCAGTCACAACGAAAACCATGTAATAACGGTCATCCTGAGTCATTTCGGCGCTCTCCGCGGGTCAATGTCTCAGGGTCACAGCAATTATCGTTCCATCACCGAAGCCCCTCCAATGGCTGCCGCTACGCTCATGCATGGCGGCCCTCTACGACGCCTTGACCTGGCACACCCCGTTGGCTTTGTTCTTGCCGGTGTACGAGACATCGGGCGAACCGTCGGGGTTGATCGACAGTGACACAGTCACCCCGCTGCCCTTGGCTTCAAAGTAGTTGTCGTTGAACTTCTTCAGCTTGCCTTCTTTGCCATTGATGTAGATCGGCCCGCCCTTGTCGGCATGCACCTCGATATTTCCGGGGCACGTTGCGTTCACCAGCGGAATACCGGCGTGGGCAGCGCCCGAAGCTACCAGCAAAGCAGCCAGCAATAGTCGTTTCATCTCACGCTCCTCGAGTGGTTTGACAGCCAGCATAGCCTCCGGCGACCACTGAACCGGCTCTATAGCCCCTCTTTCTCTATTTCGAAGCGGCGAAAAGGTCGGCGGCAGGAGCGCCTTCGGCAGCGATGTGGCGCGCCCGAGCCACTCCCCAGGCAAGCGCCCTGGTCATCGACTCGCCTGGCCGAGAGTTGAATGCCTCCTCAAATAACGCCATCCCTGACCGAGCATAAACCCCCAGGAACATCTGCGCTCCACCCGTTCGGGACAGCCTGACCCGCACATCGATGCGGGTGCCGTCACTCAGTGTTTCTTCATGACTTTGGTGGTGCAGTGTCGGGTCAGCCCAAGCCCAGTAAACGTGGCCCCTCATTCGCATAAGCTCTCCTTCACCGCCAGTGGGTGATTGGTGCAACCAGGATGGGCAGACCCCTTCATTTGTGATTAGGCCTATCCAACTAGCTTGACCACCAGGCGCGAGCAAAAGCTCCATTTTTTTACCCCTCGCCCTCGACCCACTGCCGCGACATGGCGGCAAAGGCGAAGCCAGGCAAGGGGGGCGGTGACCGAAACACCGTTCCTGTTCCCTCCTTCGACGAACGCCGGGTGCGTGAAACAGGCCTGCGGTTACCCTGAACAGCGGGTGCCTGTGCCGAATGAATTGGGATCAGGCGTCGCCCCCCATACAACTGCCGTCACACCTATGCGACAATACGCTCAATGTCCGGCCTCAACCCCGCATTTATCGCCCAACAGCTCGGGCATAGCGTGCAGATGCTCTTATCGACTTATGCGCGCTGGATTAACTCGTCCAACGACTGGCGGAGCCGGAAAAGCTCCAGATTGGTCCGAAATTGGTCCGTAGCTGCGAAGAAGCCACGTAAGTTATTGATAGGTAAGCTCCTTGATCTCCACCGCTAACATCACCATGCGATTATTTTCGCGGTTTTGAGCGGTGTAGAGTGCAGTGTTTCCGGGGGTTTCAGCCTCTCAAGAACGCATAAAAACGCATGCATTGGCCCAAGAATTGGCCCAAGAATGGCTCCCAGTTCCGGGGCCCAGGCCGAGCCGTTTCCCGGATTTGCAATCCGATACAAGAATTGCCCTCTCATGCGGCGTTGGTGTGAAAACAAGTTCCAAAACAAACTGGGATTTGCCGGGCTGTAACCCGCATTCTACAAGGGTCGCCGTTTCAGTTTTGGAACTGATTTTGGCCCCATTTTTATCCGCCGTGCAGCGCTGCACCGAAGCGCCTAAGACAACCTCAGCACTGGCTTGACCCTGCCCCTCCAGCACCCCTCGCTGCCTCATGAGTGGTATCACCATTGCTATCGCCTTGAGGATTCTCGCACCAGCACCTGGCACTACCCGCATGCATGTCGTAGACGGATTTCACTCCGCCCCAAGGCCCATTGGAAGAAGAACGATCACGGCGATGATCGTCCTCCTCACTATGGATCAAATGCTGGATTCTCAGATAGAGTAGCCGTTTTTGGGGAGGTGCACTCATGGCTTACGATGCGGATGACGTCTATTGGCTGTTGGAAAATTTAAATTTAGCCCGCAAAATAGACGACATAAAATCCAACATTGAATCCTTAACTAGTCAAATTGATAAAATTGATGCAATTGGAAAAGGGGAACTCTTTGATCTTCAACAAGTTTTGTCAGACCATCTTAGCGAAAAGCCAGAGCCAAAAACTAGCAGTCTCGAGTTAGATACCGTAACCAAGTCACTAGATTCGATTTCCTTAGTCTCAAATCATATTTTGGAAGTGGTGGAGCGCCCTGATAAAGATAACTTAGTCTGGCCACCTCTATTAGGACAGATAGTAACCTTGCAAGGGTGGGACTATCCGCATGTAGTAAAAGCTGTTGAAGTCGAAGATGGAGCTGTAAAGTATTTAGTAGGTGCGAGCACTCGCCGTGACGACCCCCGAGATGTTTCGGTTAGACTGTGTGAGCTTGTGCCCCATAGATGGTGAGACTGATGCTTAGCTGGATGTGTCCTGCCCAATAGCCTCAGATAGGTGTTGGGCTCGGCGGTTTTCAAGACCGTAATACAAACGCCCTATCCACGCGGGCTAAGCGGAGAAATCGATTCCAAAACAAACGCAAAACGACACTGCCACAGGCCGTATACTACAAGGGTCGCCGTTTCAGTTTTGGAACCGATTTTCGGCCCATCGCCCACACCTTTCACTGCCATCCGGATGGAACCTTATGAGCAAAAAGGCACGATCTGCAGGAACTCAAAAAAGGGAAAAGGAGAAGGAAAAGGACCTCCAAAAAGCAGATAGACGGCGCGCTCTTGAGAGAGAGCGGGCGGATGCACAGCGAAAGAAAACGGTTGCGCTAATGCGGAGCGGAAAGCTGAAGCTCAAGAAAGCCAAACCCGAAGAAGAGCTGTATAGCATGATGCCTTCAGTGCCCAACCAATCGGCGATAAGGCGAGAAGATGTCGTCATAGACAAGAACACGGATTCAAGAAAGGAGCCGAACCATTACAAGCTCGAAGGCGATACCGGCTGGTAAAGTGCCGTCCGATCCAATCAAATCCCCTACCTCTGCCACCTTCTAGTACTGCAGCAGTAGCGTGAGAATCGAGCCTCAGGCCGCGCCGTAAGCGGCCTGTGCATTGGCCCTGTCTAATACAGTTCTGCCAGTTTCAGCGACTTTGCCCCACTAAAACCGAGAAGCTTTCGAGCAGTTTTAGACAGCTTCAGCACCCCCACCCTGGCGTTCTGCCAACGATGATCCGGCCAGGCTCATCACTCCCCATCCCCTCCCACGATTCGTACTTGAACAGGCCGATGTGATAGGCCTCTTCAAACTCCATCAACCCCCAAGCCCTCGCCGCCTCGGACAGCTCCAGCATGTCGACCAGGTTCTCGGCGCTGACCTCACGCCGACGATGGGCGGCATAAGCCATCTCATCGAGCACGGCAGCGCGCCCGTCCGGGTCTGTGATCAGGGCGAACTGGTCGTTCAATTCATCCAGCCATGCCTGCGGTATCCCGGCCATCATTCTGCCCTGCACCACCAAGACTGCGCATACAGCACGCCCTCGACCTCCTCTACCCCGTTGATATTGATCCCGAGCTGGGCCATACCGTTGACCTTGGCGTCGTGCAACCGGGGTATCACGTCCGGCCCCGGCGTAGGGTTGAAGATCCAAGCCTGGGTGGACACACGGCCCAGAGGCTCGCTATGGTGGTCGCCGATGTGAACGTCGGCGCGCAGCGGCTGAATCTTACTGAGCTGCCCGGTGGGGATGGCCACGCCATTCACTCGGCGGCGGACGAGGAGGAAATACATGGGGCACCGATACTGTATAAAGATACAGTATCGTAGCGATTGATCCCGGCGCCGGACAACTGCCGATCGGCGGATCAATGAAGAGGCGGCAGATCCGTGCCCCGGGCCTTGGCTATGACGCGAAGCTGATAATCGGACACTGCCTGGAACAGAGACTCGGCATGCAAGTGCAGGCGCTCGACCTCTTCAGCTGGTTCGCCACGATCTTGGGCCTCGTGGTAGACACGCAATGCGTCCACCGCCTGCTGAATCAGCGACTCGCCGGCCTGAACCATTCCTACAAAAGTACGCTTGTCCATAACCATACCTGACTAGTTTCTCTACAAATAGTAGCCTCCTTCGCGGAATTAGAGCTGATGGTCAAGCCGAACGCTTGGCATCAGCCCTTACTGTGCTCTGGGGAAGATGGCCCCGTCCCCCGCTTGATGCCGCGTGGCCCCATGATCCCCCACATAGCTAAGCCGACGATAGGCAGTGCTAGGAGTAGCAGTGCCCACATCGCTTTGGTCGACTCGGTCTTGTCACTCCGAAAGACACTGACGATGGCCCACAAATCGACAAGCAGAATGATCACCGCTACGGCGATCCAGAAATACGTCACAGGCTCGGTCATAACCGCCTCTCATATTCAAGTGAGCAGGCCACGAAAACCCGTGGCCTCGTATAACAGGGAAGCCTGCGGGCCGCTCAAAGTTCAGGCAGCTTGGTCCGGCGCAGATGAATGGACGCCACGCACACTGAACCAACTTCGGCTGCAACACGTCCATCGCAAAACAGCAGTCGGATGAGCCACTATGCCTAAAGACCTAGCATTCGAGGCGCTTGACTGGTTGTCACATCTAGCGCACTACCATCAGCGCTGGCTGCGTGGTGAGCGCGCCTGAGGGCAACGGCCATGAACGAAGACGAGCTGATCTCAAGGCACCATCCGGTCGATGAAGACATGCCCATGCAGCACCGTGTATGGCGCTTCGAACGGGTTGGATGGTACACGCTGGTGCTGCTCGTGATGCTTGCGCTTGCCGGGTTATTTGGCAACGGTCCGCTCAGCGACGCCCAAGCCGTGAGTACCGACGGCCGTATAGAGGTCGACTATCAGCGGCTCAGCCGTACAGGCAGCATCGATAATTTGCGAATCACAGTTCGCGGCGCCCCGGGGGAGCAGGTGATAGTGCTGCTGGGCGGAACATTGCTGCAGACCGCCAGCATCGAGACCATGCAGCCCCAGCCGCAGATGTCGCGGTCTCATGGAGAGGCGCTTCTGCTGGAACTTGGAACCGGCAAAGACGGTATCGCCACACTCTATCTGACCCTGCGCAGCGAGCATGTTGGCATCCTTGAAGGCATTGTCAGGGCAGGCCAGGCCAGCGCGGTAAACTTTTCAACCTTCCTGTACCCCTAGGAGCGTGATATGGACTCCATCCTTCGTGCGGCAGGCATGTATGTTGCGCTGATGTTGCTTTTTCGCGTGGCTGGCAGGCGCTCGCTGGCCGACCTAACCACATTTGACTTCGTGCTGCTACTGATCATTGGCGAAGCAACTCAGCAGGCGTTGCTCGGGGAAGACTTTTCCTTTACCAACGCTATCTTGGTGATTGCTACGCTGATTGTGCTGGATGTCGGTCTGTCGTTGGCCAAGCTTAATTCCAGACCTTTGGCACGCCTGCTCGACGGCCATGCCACATTGGTGGTGGAACAGGGACGCTTTCTACACCAGCGCATGCGCCGGGCAAGGCTAACAGAGGACGATATCCTTGAGTCGGCCAGGGACAGCCAAGGCATCGAACGCGTCGAGCAGATCAAATTTGCTATCGTCGAGCGAAACGGCAAGATCTCGATTATTCCCCGAAACTGACATCAGTTTCTGATAGCAGCCAGTCACGGCAGCTTGGTTCGGTAACAGCGAGAAGCTTGAGGCAGTTTTTAGACAGGGTTACCACCCCATCCCGGCGTTCTCGCAACCCCGGGCCGCGCTAGGACGTACCCTATCTGACCTTACTTGCGGATCATGGGCGCACTAGCGGGTTGTATGGATGGCAGAAATGATCCGCACTTTTTCCAGACGCTGCTCTCCAATAAATCGGGTGTTCCCGTCAGCGCCCACATTGAAGCCCGTTGATACAAGGAGATAAGACATGCCTGCACGTAAGACTGTTGAAGACCTGTTCATCCATGAGCTCTCTGATGTCTACAGCGCCGAGAAACAAATCACCAAAGCGTTGCCAAGGTTGGCTCGCGCTGCCACCAATCCGCTGCTTGCGGAGGCCTTTACTTCCCATCTCGAAGAGACCCACGGGCAGATCGAACGCATCGACCAATTGGTCGAAAAGGCAGGATTGAAGCTCAAGCGGATGAAGTGCGTCGCAATGGAGGGCTTGCTCGAGGAGGGCAAAGAACTACTGGACGAGATTGAAAAGGGCCCAGTTCTGGATGCTGCGCTGATTGGCGCCAGTCAGAAGGTGGAGCACTATGAGATTGCAGCTTATGGGACGCTGATCGCTATGGCAAAGCATCTGGGAATCAAGGAAGCTGTTGATCTACTTGTCGATACGCTTGCCGAAGAAAAAGCTGCAGACGAAAAGCTTTCGGCGATTGCCGAAGAAGGTGGTAACCAAGCGGCCACTCTAGAGAAGTAAAACAGGGCTGCCCTGCGTGACGCCGCAGGGCTAGCTTTCAACACGAATGACCAATCGTCGTCTCATCAAGGTGTAAGAAAAGATTTCCAAGAATCGCAGGGGTCATACACACTGAGTCTGCTTGGAGCTACGTTATGAAATTTGCACAGTTCTGCCAATGGCTGGCGAAAAACTCTGGCCGACCGCGGACCTTTCTGATCGCCGTTTCCCTCATCATTTTCTGGGCAGTGTCAGGGCCGTGGTTCCACTACAACGATACCTGGCAGCTGATCATCAATACCTCAACGACGATCATTACCTTTTTGATGGTATTCCTGATTCAAAATACGCAGAACCGAGATAATGACATCATTCACGTTAAGCTTGACGAGCTCATAAGAGCAACCAAGTCTGCTGAAAGGTCAGTACTAGATCTAGAAGCGCTCGACAATCGACAAATTCACGAGCTTCGAAAGGAATATCGAGCCATGGGAAGTGAATGCGAGCACGAGCCATCTCCGCTCGCAACCTCGGATGGACTCACGAAAGACGGTCATCAGCGATAGGTTGATCACGGAGCTTACTGGGCTGAGCTGGTACGCGTAGCCGGTGCTAGCGCGCGGCTGGTAGCCGTAATAAGCTCCTCGATGGACCAAGGCTTAAAAAGATAGCTGACGGGTGGTGTGATAGTCGACACATCCAATGGCGAACCGGAGGTCAAAATCGCTGGGACCCCTGGCCATTTTTGATGAACCATAGAGATAAATTCCATTCCCTTGATGCAACCTGGAATAAAGTGATCGACAATCATCAGGGAGCAGGCACCCTGAGATGCAAGGAGATGAATAAGGGCGTCCTCGGCATTGCCGAACGCCACACATGTGGCTCCCATCTCAGCCAAGATTGCTACCAGCAATGCTCGAAGAATCTCATCATCTTCGACAATTACTACAGTCAGTCCTGACAAAGACAGCTGATCCTGGTCAAGTTTCATCTGGTTCTCCAGCTACGATGAGGCTATGAGTGTTTCAGCTTCAGAATCATCAGTCGATGGCGGCATTTGGCCACATCAATTGGAAGCACCAGGGCGGATGCCGCCCTGGCACACCCTCTCAGGAGTGTGGACTTCAAGGAGCGGCGGAAAACTTCTTCATATCAACTGCAGGCGCCACAAACTCAGGGCCTTGCCCAGTAGGGCGCCACCGCACCTTGGAGATCCCATAGCGCTCAGCCATTGGGCGACTGACCTTCTTGATGTTGTGTTGACCGAACCTGGGAATCACGCCAACTCCAGCATCGCAACTCGCCCAATGCCAAGCCTCAGCGTTGTCCATTCGTTCCTGCCGGAGGATGAAGGTCCGGTAATCACCGTGAAGCTCATACTCAATTATGAAAAGCTTATTCTCTGCCATTGGACTCTCCTCCTTAGAATCACCGTCAATGGAGCTACAAAGCGGGCGAAAAATTCACTTCTTTTTGACCGTACGGTCACGCTCCTCCAAGCAAAGCTATGACCGCGGTGTCCGCCTTACCAACGAGTCGTACTCTCGCTCGCACTGCTGACCTGCTATTTGGGCTCGGTCATAAGCTTTCGCCAGTTCTCCCGCTCGAGCGTCAGCCCGTGCGAGCAGGTTGGAGAGCACCATGGCGGCGCGGGTGGCTGCCTGGCCTCGGGCGACAGCGGCGGTATCCGCGCCGGTGCAACTGATGGCGGCAGCGAGCTGGGTGGCGTCACTGCGCAGCCGCTGGCCAGCAGCATCGGCGTCAGCAGCGCCAGCATTAGCAATCGTTCTTTCTTCATGGGCCTTTAGCCTCGCCTCTTGCTGCGCATCTGCGCTCCGATGTTCTTCCTGGCGCGCCGATCGCTCACCAATCACTTCGGCGAGCCGGTCGCCGCTGTCCCGCTTCGCTGATTGCTTGCCGGCCTGGGCAAGCTCCACTGAGCGACCGTGCTCATAGGCCGCCCAGTGGGAAGCTAAAAGCACCAGGACTGCGGCAACTCCAGCCCACGGGTTCATGA
Source organism: Pseudomonas putida S13.1.2 (assembly GCF_000498395.2). Taxonomy (NCBI): domain Bacteria; kingdom Pseudomonadati; phylum Pseudomonadota; class Gammaproteobacteria; order Pseudomonadales; family Pseudomonadaceae; genus Pseudomonas; species Pseudomonas putida. The sequence continues at coordinate 1,421,975 of NZ_CP010979.1, read as the reverse complement.
AGCCAGGGCCCTCCGCACGCCCTCGTCGATCACTTCGGCCTTGTATGGGTTGCCGCCGTTCTCATGGATGATGATGCCTAGGACGGCCTCACGCAGAACGGCGCGCTTGGAAATGTCGATGGAGTCGCGCACCCCGACCCCGAGCCGCTTGGCGATGGCCTGCGCATAGGCCAGGGTGTTGTTCTCGCTGGCCGGCGCCCATCGGCTGATGAACTCCAGGGGGGTATCGATACCAAGGCGGCCCACACCTGGCATGCCGTCTTTGCCGCGGTAGTTAAGCAGAAGCTTGGCCAAGGCACGGATGCCGTTTTCAGGATGATCGAAGCGCGCGAATCGGGGCTTGGGAACACCCACCTCTACGCCGAGCTGGCCCTGCCAGGCGTTGCGGGGGTTGAAATCGATATTGCCGGGGTTGTGATTCCGGACGCCGCGAGGAGTACTCATTCAGTAGCCTCCTCTGGCGAAGCTTCCGGCTCGACCTCGTCCGGCGCCTGAGCGGTGACCGTCACCTCCGCCTTGAAGACCTTGATCACCTTGGCGGTGGACAGAACCACCCTCGGGTTGCTCTGCAACTCTTGGGTTGCAGCTGTTTCGGCCTCGCCCTCAGTAGCGAACTGGCGCTTGTTGATTGGGTTGTAGTCGTTTGTGGTGTCGATGACGATGAAAGGCATGAGTTTTCTCCGGGCAAAAAAATACCGCCGGATGGCGGTTGGGTTTGGGTGTTGCGGTGAGTCAGGCCGGCACTTCGGGCCAGTCGATCTCGTCGGGATAACCTGGCTGATCAACCAAGCGATTTAGCGCGACACGGTAGCGCCTCCAAGCCTTCAGGGCGTCAACCTCGCCCGGCATGGCCTCCTCAAGATCCACCGCATCTTGCAGCGGGGCTATGGCGTAATCAGCGGCCTGGCGCAGAACTGCAATTTTCTCTGTTGCCTCGCGCAGTTGCATGCTCGGCCGTAACGCCTCCACCTCGGCTGAAGTCGCAAAGCGCCATCCGGGGACGACACCAGATGAAAGTATTAAGTCGCTGCCGTTCGTCCAGTAGGACGGCTCCGGATTGAGATGGCGATCAATCTCCCGAGGCCCCATCAGCCTCAAACCTGGAGGAATGAATTCGTCTTGGCTGCCGTCTTCCTCGAACGCAAAGACCTGCCCCGTAAGATCATTGACTAGATATTTATGGCCCATGCTTCGACCCTCAGCTTGTGAGTTCTCGCCAGTAAAGAACGGGGGCAGTACCGTTCAGAACCGACACGTTATAAGTTGCAGCGGGAGGAACGATAATGGTCTGAGACGCAATATATTGTCCTGATGCGTATGAGTAACATCCGATCCCTGCCACTGCCCCGCCAACCGCAACCTGATAACCAACTCCGCCACCACTCGCGGGCCCACCGAAGACAGAAACTTGAATCGGCTTGCCTGTGGTATTCGTATAGGTAGTGCCCAAGGAGCGCTGTGGTGTTCTGTCTTGCCAGCTTTGCCCGACCCCTAGATCACCGATACCGAGGGACGCTTTGGCTGTGGCCGCCGTAGTGCCGCCTGTACCACCCTTTGCAATCGGCAGCGCTGCAGGGATGGAGTTGCCTCCAAGCGCTGCATAGATCTCATCGAAGTTTGCAATGGCCTTAACCCAGGCGCTTCGGCGGTCATCGCCGCCGGCACCGCTAGGCGCGTTGCCGAGATTGATTGTTTGTTTCGCCATGTCGACTCCTTAAAAAGGTTTCATTGGCCTGGAGGCAAACAGCGTCCGCCCATTGGCCGTAAGCGGGTTGATACCCGATCCGTTATCGCAATACATCTGCAAGATCGACCGGTTACCGGGCAGGAAACCGCCATAGTTAGTGCGTAGCGGCTGTGAGGTTTGCCCGATGTTGGTCATTGAAAACAGCGCATTGGCCAAGACGTAGTCCTGATAGCTCCCTGTCCAGGGCATCTGCTGACTTGGCGAGTAATAGGGTCCACCTACAATCGGATCGCCCGCTTGAACAAATGAGCTTGAGGCTGGCTGCCCATTTAGCAGAGCGAGGTTGGCGGTGGTGACAAAGGTCCTGCTACCTGCACTGTTTCGGACCGATGCCCCAAACTCTCCCGGTGGCGTGGATGGCGTCAGGTAGCTCGCGCAATACCAGTTGATCATCATCGGATAGAGTGCAGTTTCGCCGTGCGCCACTTGGTTGTTCCAGGCTTTCAACCTGAAACCTGTCCAGTTCCCAGGGCTACCCTTCACCGAAAAATTACCCACCATCATGTAGTTGTCAGCGTTCAGGAAGACTAAAGGCCTCTCGTACGTGGTGATGGGCGCAGCGAAGTTCACATCAGCCCACTGGATCTGGCTTCCGCTCCCCGGTCCTTGGAAACCAATGTTGAATCTCCCGTTATAGCGAACTGTCAGCACCTGGTTGACCGAGTCAATCTGCGTTCGAATGTTGTTGTTCGAAGCGCGCATGCCGTAGGAGCCTGGTGCTGGGAATGGCTCGCCGCCCAACGAGAGAATCATCACTTGCCAGGTGCGGGTGTAGGGCTGCCGCAGCTGCAACTGCCCCGCGGAGAACCAGGCCTGAGGACTGGTGGTGTTCTCTCCTCCGTCATACAACGCGTCCACGACCACGAAGGATTGCGCCTGGATCTCGGGAATCGAGATGTACTGGTCGAATTCGCCGTTGCCGGTCACCTGCATCATTTTCAGAGATCGCACCGAGGTGATCGTGGTGTCGAGGGTGATGCCCCCAGACGCATCCCGCGTCCGGAGCCCATATAGATCAGCCATTAGGTAAGCCTCCCTACCGCCGTACGCTCGATGCCATTGGCGTCGTAAACGTACAGCCCGGCGTTGTTCAGCAGCGTCGATCCATTGGCATCCTGCCCCCTGATACTCACAGCACCCGTCACAAAGTTCAGCTCCAGAAGGGGAAGTCCTTGTGAGTTGACTGCTTGCGAGCGAATCGTCATGCCGGCCACGATGTTCTGGATGAACGCCTGATTGATCACCGCCTGGTTGATGAACACCTGACCGTTCGAAACAACAAACGGCAGGGTCACCTGTCCAGACGACTCATCCACAATCGCAAAGCGCTGCGCGTAGGCCAGGATCTCAGCAGTTTCTCCATTACTGCCCAGCGCAAGCCCCGCCATCACGCGGCGCCCGTCGGCAATCGTTTCAGCCTTGATCGTGGTCATGGCGGAAACGCGCCCATCTACGCCGGCAATAGTCTCGGAGACCTGCTGCACCGAGGCGCTCACGGCCTGTACCGAGCCTTCTACGCCGCCGACTTGCGACTGGACCGTGTCCACCCGCTTGCCCATGGCAACGCCATCCTCGATCCGGGCCGACTGCTCGGTCCAGACACCAACCAGGCCGCCGGTGGCACCAGCCAAGCCGGTGCTGTCGCCCTCCATTTCCGGGTTCACCTGAACATACAGCCCATCCAAGCGGCTGGCCTGCGCGGTGATCGCCGTCCCTTGCTGGTTCACCGTGGTGTTCAGTTGGCTGATGGCCGTGGCCTGACCGCTCACCGCCCGCGCGGAAGGGCCCGGTACGAACGGAGAAGGCGTGTTGCTCTCCCCCACCCGCTTCTCGATCATCACCGAATCGATGATGGCCGTGAGCCCGGAAACAGCGCTCATGTTGAAGTAGATGGTGATGCCGACGTTGGCGCTATCCGTGACGGTGACCGGGAAGGTGACGCGTGTCCGCGTCGTCGGCAGGGCAAGCGTGGGCCCATACCGATGCGTGCCGTTGTATAACGAGACGCGCCCGTTGGTGGCCGCGCTGCACTGGATGTACATAGACACCAGGTACACGCCAGGCTCGATCCGCACGTTCCAGCCAGCCAGGGTGTTGGTCGTGCTCAGCATGAGGAAGCTATTGGTGCTGCTCCCAGCCAGGTAGCCGAAGCCGGAGTCAGCGTCCGGCACTGCCACGCCTTCTCGCGTCACACCACTGCCGACGGCCGTAGCCGGAAGCGTGGTAGAAGTCAGCCAGCTGTAGTCATCCGCCAGCAGGTTGGAGCCACTTCCCCCGATCCCGCTTATGGAGCTTTGCAGTTGAGTAACGGCCTGACCCTGCGAGCTCAGCGTATTGCCCTGCTGTGTCACGGTACCCTGCAGGCTCTGCAGCGCAGTGTTGTCCGCCTTGCCCGCCACAGCGTTGTTCAGCTGGGTGATGGCAGATCCTTGGCTGGAGACCGTCCCCTCCGTCACCGAAACACGGGCGTCAACCGATTGCAGTGCGCTGGCCTGGGCATTGTCCTGACCGGCGCGCTTACGTGCAATTGGCGAGGACAGGAACACATCGGTGGCATCACCCACCGACACGCGGAAGGTCATCGCCATACGCACGCATCCAGCCGGCACGGTGGCCTGCCCAGTCAGCTTCGTCCAGGTTTGCGCAACGTTTGTGAGACGAACCCCATCGCCCGCTGCAACCACCCAGTTGTGACCGACGCTCGTGCCTTCGAGATCATAGAACTGAATCCACAACCCATGCTGACGCGCCACTGAGCTGTAGGCATACAGCTCGAAATCATAGACCTCGCCGCCCGCAACAGAGATTTGCGAAGTCACCGCATTCTCGGGAGGCCGGACGTTGAGGGCACTTTGAAAGCCCAGGTAGTTGTTGCCGGTGGACGTTGCCACGGGCCACTTCACCACCCGGGGCGACGGCGCCCCAGATGGCACTGAGGCGTCATTGCGCGCCAGCACGGCGAACGCTGGAGAACCAGAGAACACCGGGCCATCTGCGAATGCCGGGTTGAACAGCAGGTTTTCAGCCGACAGAACGCCAACCGATGCCTTGATGTTGGTGATCTCGCTTCCTTGCGCCGTGATTGTCGATCCCTGCTGGGTGACCGTGTTGGTCAGTGCCTGGACCGTTGATGCGTCAGCCTTGGCGGCAACCTGGCTCAAAGCGCTTGCTGCAGCAGTGGCGGCGTCCGTTGCCACCTTGTCCGTCACCGCCACCCAGGCGCTGCCGCTCCACCGCTTGGGTGTGTTGGCGTTGCCCGTGGTATCGATCCAGAGGTTCTGCGCCAAGCGGTCAGCCGTGGCCGGCGTCGCACTCTGGATGATCACTTTACCCTTGCCGCCGGCCAAGTCCGAAGCTGCCTGCGCGGCCTGCTGCGCTGCAGTGACGTTCTGGTTGGTGGTGGAGAGGCTGTTGGTCAGTCCCGTGATTGCAGAGCCCTGGGAGGTCAACCCCAGCTCGGTCTGGCTCACCCGGGAATCAAGCTGCTGCGTGGCCGATGCAAGCGCCGCTTCGCCAGCCCCCTGTCTGGCGATTTTCAAGTTCGCGACCCACATCTTGAAGCCGACGACGGCAGGACCGTCAGGTACCACGTACAACGAAATTTCGGTTGTCTGAGCTGGCACGGTCACTTGAACGCCAAGCTTCTGCCACCCCCCATCAGCAGCCCTGTAGCCGAGGATTCGAACGTTGCCGCTGACGCTGGTAGCACTGTCGATCCAGTACGTGATAGCGATCTTGCCCGCGTTGGTCGTCGCATGTTCGCAGAACATCTGGCATTCCACGTTAAGGACTTCCCCCGGCGTCGCGGCGGTGCGCACGCTGCCGTTGGTGAACACCAGCGCCTGACCGCCCCATCCAGATACATCCCGCAACTTGGACATACAAAGCAGTCGATTTGCAGGTGCAGCAGCTGGTACACCCGCATCCGTCTTGCTGAAGTACTCCATCTTGAAGTCAGCGGTACTGTTGTTGACCAAATCGCCGGCGACATTGAAGTCGGGGTTGCGCAGCAGATTGTCCTGCGATGAGTTGCCAACCGATGTCTGGATGTTGGTAATCGCCTGCCCCTGGGCGGTCACCGTCTGCCCCTGCTGCGAAACTGTGTTGCTTAGTTGTTGCACAGTCGAGGCATCGGCTTTCGTCGCCACTTGGGACAGCGCACTGGCTGCCGCCGAAGCTGCATCCGTGGCCACCTTGTCGGTAACCGCCACCCATGCAGTCCCGCTCCAGCGTTTCGGCGTGTTCGCGCTGCCGGTTGTATCAATCCAGAGGTTCTGCGGCAGGCGATCCGCTACTGCCGGGGCCGTGGACTGATACATGACCTTACCCTTCCCACCCGCTAGATCGGACGCCGCCTGTGCTGCTTGTTGGGCAGCAGTGACGTTCTGATTGGTCGTGGTCAGGCTGTTTTGCAGGCCGGTCAGCGCGATCCCTTGCGAGGTCAGCCCCGTTTCCGTCTGCACCACCCGGGCATCGAGCTGGTTGACCGAGTTGGCCAAGGCGCCGACCTGACCAGCACTGTTGCCAATGTTGAAGGTCGACGGGGTTGTGCCGGCCCCGACCTGCTCCTCGAGCATGATGCGGTCTACCAGTACCGCGATTCCATCCTTCGGGTTGGGCGACGCAGATATGCACACCACCATCCGATCAGCTACGAAAGCAGTGCTGGTCAGGTCAAACACGGCGCTGTACCGGCCCCACTGATCGGTAATGGCGACATCCTGACCAGGTGCGAACCTCACGGCACCGTCGGCAGCAATAGTCCGCAGGCTGACCTGCATCTGCTTGGCCCCAGAAGTACTTTTGGCGTCCCAAGCCAGGATGTACTTCTTGTTTTTGAGGGCGATGTTTGCCCCCGAGTAGATGTTGCTCGGCGCAAAGTACGTGGTGCCGGTACCGGAGGTTTGAAGCAAGCGCAGCACATAGCCGTTGAAACCGTGCGGATCAGCTTCAACCGTGGCAGCCTGGCCCCCGCCCATCACCAGAGCGGGTACTGCCGGGCCAAACACAGCGTATTCGGCTGGCACCAGGTTGGCCCCGTTGCCCGCGATATCGCCCACCGCTGCCTGCACATTAGTTAGCGCGGATCCCTGCGCTTCGATCTTGCCTTCAGCGCTGGTTACCCGGGTACCCAAGTTGTTCACCGCAGTTGCATCGGCCTTGGTCTGAGCCAGGGCCAGAGCGTTAGCGGCCGCAGCTGCCGCATCCGTGGCAACTTTGTCCGTTACCGCTACCCAGGCAGACCCACTCCACCGCTTAGGCGTGTTGGCGCCGCCTGTGGTGTCGATCCACAGGTTTTGCGCGAGGCGGTCAGGCACCGGAGGGGTAGCCGTTTGCACGATCACCTTGCCCTTGCTGCCCGCCAGGTCGGATGCTGCCTGGGCAGCCTGCTGCGCGGCGGTGACGTTTTGGTTCGTAGTCGTCAGGCTGCTCTGCAGGGAGATGATCGACGAGCTCTGCGAGGTCAGGCCGGCCTCGGTCTGCGCGACCCGCGCATCCAGAGACTGCGTAGCAGACGCCAGCGCATTGGTCTGGGCGGCACGCTTGCGTACGGCCGGGGCGGCCATGTAAGCAACCAAGGCGTCGCCGGTAGACATGCGAACCGTCATCGCCAGGCGCACGGCGCCTGCCGGGACCGTCACCATACCCGTCAGCTTCACCCACTGACCTGCGGTGGTGGCAATGTTGAAGCCATCCCCGCCCTGCTGGACCCAGCCATGGGTAACAGAAGATCCGTCCAATGCGTAGTACTGCGCCCATAGGCCGAACTGCCTGGCCTTCTCACTGTGCAGCACCAGCTCAAAATCAAAGACCTCTCCGGCCGCCACCGCGATCTGTGTCGCATTGGAGTTCTCAGGAGGCCTGACGTTGAGGGCAGACGTAAATCCAACATAGGTGTTCCCCGTACTGGCGGGCACGTCCCACTTCACCACGCGCGCCGTGGGCGCACCTGCCGGCACGCTGGCATCGCTTCGGTTCAGCACCAGGATGCCGGGCTGGGCGTTGACGCCGTTACTGCTGGAGAAAGATGGGTCCAGCAGCAGGTTCTCACCGGAGATGTTCCCGATGCTGGCCTGGATGTTCGTGAGGGCCTGGCCTTGGGCGGTGATCGTGCTGCCCTGCTGGGTCACCGTATTGGACAACGCGGTCACTGTCGAGGCGTCGGCCTTGGTCTGCGCCAGCGCGCTTGCTGCAGCAGCGGCAGCCGCCGCATCAGTGGCCACTTTATCGGTCACAGCTACCCAGGCACTACCGTTCCAGCGTTTCGGAGTGTTGGCGTTGCCGGTGGTGTCGATCCAGAGGTTCTGGGCCGCCCGATCAGCAACCGCCGGTGTTGTTGCTTGGAACAGAACCTTGCCCTTACCGCCGGCCAGGTCGGAAGCAGATTGGGCTGCCTGCTGCGCCGCAGTAACGTTCTGGTTGGTGGTGGTCAAGCTGTTGTTGAGTCCAGTGAGTGCCTGGCCCTGCGACGTAATGGTGTTGCCCTGCTGAGTCACGGTCGTGGACAACGAATCAACAGCCGAGGCATCGGCTTTGGTCTGCGCGACCGACAATGCATTGGCCGCGGCGGCTGCAGCATCGGTCGCCACCTTGTCCGTCACCGCCACCCAGGCGCTGCCGCTCCACCGCTTGGGTGTGTTGGCGTTGCCTGTGGTATCGATCCAGAGGTTCTGCGCCAGTCGATCAGCGGCAGCCGGGGCAGCAGATTGCACGATCACTTTGCCCTTCCCGCCCGCCAGGGTGGACGCATCCTGCGCAGCCTGCTGGGCGGCCGACACGTTCTGGTTGGTCGTGACCAAGCTGTTCTGCAGGCCGGTCATAGCCTGGCCCTGCGACGTAATTACCCCCTCAGCATCAGTGACCCGGGTCGACAGGTGGTTGACCACCGAAGCATCGGCTTTGGTCTGCGCCACAGTCAGTGCATTTGCTGCTGCAGAGGCTGCATCCGTCGCGACCTTGTCGGTGACCGCCACCCAAGCGCTGCCACTCCAGCGTTTCGGCGTGTTGGCGTTGCTGGTGGTATCGATCCAGAGATTCTGCGCCAGGCGGTCAGCAACAGCAGGCGCTGCAGCCTGGACAATGACCTTGCCCTTGCCGCCCGCGAGGGTCGCCGCATCCTGCGCCGCTTGCTGAGCCGCCGTGACGTTCTGGTTGGTGGTGGTCAGGCTGGACTGCAAGCCGGTGAGCTGGGTGGCTTGCGAAGTGGTGGTGCCCTCCAGGTTGGTAACCTTGGTCTCCACGGTCTGCACGCGGGCGGCAAGCCCGTTCGCCGACTGCACAACCTGGCCGACATCAGTCCAATAGCTGGTATTCGGCGGCGCGGTGTTTTTCGGTACCGCCTTCGACGCCTGGTACAGCTTGCCATCGGTCCCCAGCACAGTCTGGCCAGACGTGTAGGTTTTGTCGGCGTTGTACGGCAGCGACTTGGCGATCTGGCTGACGCTGTCGATTTGGCCCTGCAGGTCTTGCGTGGCTTCGTCGAGGTCCTGTTGCACCTGCCGGGCGGCCTCGGCCACCTGGTCGATCGCTTGCTGAGCCTGTTGAGTCGCGGTGTCGAGGTTGGATTGAACCTGCGTGACCGCCTCGCCCAGTTGGTCGGTGATCTCGGTGACCTGCTCGTCCAGTTCTTCCAGACGGTTGTTGACCGACCCCGGGAGATCGGGTGGACCAGAGATGAGGGCGATCTCGTCGCGCAGTGCCGGGTACAGGGAACCGTTACTGATTTTGTCCTTGAAGTATTCCTCATACTCGGACTGGTTGCTGCTGGCCTGGCCGTTCACGCCAACGCCGGTTGGGTACCATGGTCCAACGTTCCCGCTGCGGTCGATCAGGCGCGCCCAGTAGAAGAACGAGACACCAGCCGCGAGACCGTGAACTTCGTGCTCAGCTTGCGGAAAAGCAAAGTCCCCCAGCTTGCTCGCCTCTTCGCGCTTGGCAGTTGTGCCCTGCCAAATCTCGGTGCGCTCAGTGTCCTCTGCGCCAGCCGGGAAGCCCCAGTTCAGTCGGGTGCCGAATACCAGCGGCGTGGTAGTGAGGAATGCAACTGCTGGCGGTAGAACTTCCTTACCCTTTAACTGGGTCAGCATGGAGTCGCGCCAGGTCGACGTGATATCGAACGAGCTCACAGCGCGCACACGCGCCAGGTAGGCCCCCGCATAGATACCCACCACATCGACAGAAGCCGCGCCGGTGCGTTGTACTCGAACCCAATTGCCATTGTCCTTGCGCCATTCCACGTCATAGGCGACGGCCCCCTGCACTGCTGGCCAGGAAATGGTCATGGTGTTCACGCCAATACCTTGATCCACGGCGTAGGCCGAAGTCAGGGTAACGCTGGCCGGTGGCTGCACGGTCGTCACCGGGATGACACTGATCGGGCGCTCGTCCAGCTTGGCGCCGGTGTCGATGGCCGCAAACTTGCTCGGATTGAACTCGAGCGCGGTGATCTCGTAGTCACCTTCCTGGGTGCGCGTAGTCTTCAGCACCCGGAACAGCTGGACAGCCAGGTCGTCGTAATCAATCGCCCACTGCAGTTCTGGCTCTGGCTGCACGCTGTATGCGGTAGTCACCGTCACTGCGCGCCCGGCAACCGACTGTACAGTTCGCGCCTGCGCGGTGCCGTTCGGCAGGTTCAGGATCAGACGGTCGCCGGCCTTGATCGGCGTATCACGGTCCAGCGTCACGACGCGCCCGGCTGCCGACGAAATCCGGCCACCGTTCGGGCGGCCAGCCACCAGCTCATCCGCCACAGGAATGACATAGCCAGGGAGCGGGATGCGGCCCTCCATGCCGGTCTTGAAGGTGACAGTACGGTCTTGACTATTGCTCAGCAGAGCCCACTTTCCGCGGCGCTGCGCTTCGGAGGCGCGGGTGCAGCCGATGGCCGATATCTCAACCGGACGATCACGGTACCGGCGTTGAAGCGCGTTGTCGGTCACCGGGATGACGTCAGTGTCGTAGTTGTTCGCCGGGTTGTCGTAGCTGACCAGGGCCCGACTGTAATGGGTGTTACGCTCGGCGCCACCATAGACGAACTCTCCGTCGATGACGTTGGCCCGGGTGAACACGTAGTCGATGTCCTGGGCGCGCGGCATGTCTGCCTGCATGAACAGCGAGCCGTGGGCCCAATACACCATGCCACGGTAGATTGCCGACAGGTCGCGCAGCAGGGTCCAGGCCTCGGCGCGGCCCTGCAGATTCATATCACACAGGAAGCGAGGCTCTTGCCCGCCCTGCCCGTTCGGCACCTGCTGGTCGCAGTACTGAGCGATGCGGTACATCTCCCACTTGTCGACCATCCAGGATTTGATGCGCTTGCCCAGGCCGAAACGGTCCTCGACGCACAGGCCATAGCTGACGAACGCAGGGTTATTGGTCCATGCCTGCTTGAAGGTGCCATCCCAAACGCCAGTATAGGTGCGGGTGTCTGGGTCATAATTTGTTGGCACTGGCCAGCGGCGCGCCCGGCACTTAACTGTTACCGTTGGAATGTTGGTGAATTGCTGAGCATCAAATTCGATGTACAGCAGAGCAGTGTTCGGGTAGCGCAGCTTTTCGTCGATGATCTCGGTATAGCCCGCAATCATCATCTTGTCGGCCACGGTTCCGCTGTTGGCGTTCGGCGTGAGGCGTCGGACGCGGAACTGCCATCCCGATGTCGCAGCTGGCAGGTCGACGCGTACAGACCGCTGGTATCCGTTAGTGGTTTTCCCGTCCACGGCGCCGCGGTGGGCCTCCACATAAGCGCCGCCATCCGTGGACACATCAATTGCATAATCAATCCGATAGCCGTTTGTGTTGCCGTTGCTATCTTGACTGGCGAGTCGATCCCAGGACATGCGCACGCGCACGGCAGATAGCTGAGCGTTGCTGAGCGCACGGACGAAAGGGTTGTCGCTGCGCAGTTCGACATTGACCGTAGTCTCGTTCTCGATCGCGGGCAGGCCCTGGATGTAGTCCTGCTCCACCGTGCCACGTCGCCACTCCCACTTCACGCCGGGGAAGTTCACGCTACCACTAGCATCCATGATCGGGGTGTTATCGAGATAGATGTCACGATCGGTCGGGGTTCCGTCAAACTCGCCCTCACCTACAGCGATCAGCATCTTGGCGATGATCGTGGACTGCAGGCTGTCAGGGGCTTCGACCGGCGTCTTAGGCTTACTCTCACCGCCTTTGGCGCCGGCAATGTCCATATGAGCTGTAGCACCCATGCTTTCCTCCAGGCAATAAAAAACCGCCCGGAGGCGGCTGGAATTCGGTGGTTTCTTCAGATCTTGTCTTCGGGGTAGGTAGATGCCGAGATGATTGCTCCCCCCCAACGGCGGTCCCCGATGCAGATCGGGACGGGGTTTCCGCTTGCCGTTGTATTCTTGGCATTGCCGAAGGCGTAGGACGGCAAGTTTTCAGGGGCGGCACTCTGGGATAGTCCCTTAGCCTGGGGGCTGAGCATCTGGACGACTCCGCCCAGCGTCATAGAAAGACCAGCATAGAATGCGGACGGGCCTAGCCATATGGACGACACCATCAAGGCTATGCCAATGATGGTTTGAAGAATCCCTCCGCGTTTGCTGCCATGAACAACAGGCACGATGCGTACCTCGTGAGTGCCTCGACGGCTCAACTCATCCATGCCAATGTTCTTTCGATTACGGAAGATAGCGAAGCGTAACCCTAGTCCATCGAGCCGTCTGATCTCCTCTTCGAAGCCTTGGACCGTGGCTTTCAAGGCTTTGAAGACTTCCCAGGTCTCGCCGCTGTCAATCTGACGACGATGCGTGCGCCCGAACTTCTGTGCCAGCGAGCCGGACAGTTTGATGATGGTCATTGGTTGATAGTCGGCCGCTGCGGTTGCCATGATTCCTCCAGGCATAAAAAAACCGCCCTAAGGCGGTTTGTGATGAGTGACTCAAAGACATGTTCTGACAGCTCGCTCCACAGCTGAACGACCAGGCATGGCTGACCACGGCATACGCTGTCGCAGAGCTATAGAGCTGCCAGTCGCTGTTCTAGTGATATCAAGCAGCTCGTCTACCATGCTGCTATTCGCCACCCATAAGCGATAACCGTTTTCGGTCTCGACCATGGAGGATTCCGTCCTGGCGGCCTGCCACTTAGGAAATACACACAGAGCATACTGCTTTGGTTCTTTCTTCGTTATCGCGCTAATCGAGGGCTCGTTGCCTTCCAAGTCTGCGGTCGTCACGCACCCCGCCAGCAACGCTAGCCCCACAGCACCGATCAGAATTCGCATGTGATCCCCTATTTCCGGTAGAAACGCTTGAACATGGTCTTGTGGGCATACCGGCGCCTACAGAACCTCGTGCAAGCCAAGGCCAGCCCTCCGAAGACGATCCCGAACACCGCCCAGAGGACTGTCGAGTTGTCGGTGATGTAGAGGTGAAAGACCTTGGCGGCATACCAGCCCGCGATCAGGCAGAGGATCCCTAGGAAGGCAGTAATGCCACGAGGCGTGCCGTACTCGATCTCGGCTTGGCAACCTCGGCATACACGAGCGCCCCACGGCACTTCGGTAATGCAGTGAGGGCAGGTAACGGTGTGATTGGATGCCACGGTCTCATTCCTTGAATGGTGGATAGGCCGGGCAGTTTACGGGAAATCGAAATTCGCGACAGCAGATGCAAAAAGCCCAGCGCGAGGCTGGGCTGATCAACTATTCTGCCGAATCACAATCCTGATGCCTGAGGCCGTCCTCCAAGAGGTGAACCACGCTCCCGGCCCCTCCATCGTAAATGAGATCGTCATAGAGCATTACGGACTGTCGGTAGTGACCGTTCAGGATCTCAAGAACTGCACACACCGAGCTCAATGCAGCCTTGATCTTCAGACGACTTGCAGGGGACAGCGGGCTTGCCGCAAGCCCTTGAATGTGGACTAGGTCATTGTGTGCAATACGCTTGTTGCGATGCTCACGCGCAAACTCCGCGTCAATCAAGGCGGTAGCGACTGCGCTTTCCACCTGGGCTCGGACTTGCGTATCACTGATGATCGGTGGGATGGCACTGATTGAAAGGTTTGGCTTCTTTCCCGTCATAGCGGGATCAGTAAGCCTGGAAATCCCCAGCATCACCGCATCCCAGAACTGTGCCTGTACAACGCCGAAGAACGTAGGCGCTGAATCATTCAAAACCTGCACAGTTGCTTGGTCCACACAAAAAAGCTGCTCGTATTGCTTCCACAGCAAAAGGGTCTCAAGCAGTTGATCGTTGAGGTCGTAGTACATCGCCCCAAGATCCGCGCCCATACTCTTGATGCACTGATTCCGGCTTTCTTGCGCGCTGACCACTAACGATACTCCAAGCATGCTCCACAGAGTCGCGCAGCGTGCCACGTCATCATCACCCTGTCCACCCATCCAGTGTGGATGGAATACCAGTACCGCGCCATCATTTCGCCATAGTAGCGTTGCACCTCCAACGAAACGCCCCGGTCCGTTGCCGGAAAGCCCATGGAAACACTTAGGAGGATGATGTGAGCAGCGCCAATGCCCAAGGAAAAGGGGCCCCAATTTACTTTCTTCAACAGGGGGATCGGCTGTCTGATATCGCTGAGCGAAATCCGATCACTCCCGTGGTTAAATTATTGTTACAGCCCGCACTGCCCTCGAGCCCATTCGATCCGATAGCGGGCACGCCCCTTCATGAAATAACTGCGCTGATCGACACAGGGGCTGAGGGAGTTTACATCGACGAAGATTTTGCGCATCAGAATGGTTTTCTTAGTGAGCGGACCATGACCGTCCACTCTGCATCAGCAACAACAATTGAGCCAGTTTACCCAGCTCTTTTCATCCTCCAAGGATCATCGACGCACTACAAGCAAGCGGCCGAGTTTACGTCTGTCCCGCTGCGTAAAAACGGCCGTCACTATGATGCAATCCTAGGTATGCAGTTTCTGAGCAACGGTGTGCTTGTCATGGACTTCGACTCAAACACCTTCAGGTTTGAGTTCACTACTAAGCCCGACAAATAGCAGCTCTCTGGCGTCCCAAGGCCCGTCCTGCTTCAAGGGGATGACTTCGCAGTCGTCCCAATTGCAGGGCACCGGAGGCTTCACAGGAGCAACTATGGCTCTAGGGTCGATTCTCGTTTCGAGTCGGCTCACCGCCACAGCATCAGCCTTCTGGTTGCTCATGCCCTCCTCCATGCGGCCTAGCCGCTTCACTTCGAGTCCAGATGACGCAACACAAGGCGCGTCCGGTCGAGCCAAGGCCCGCCGAACACGATGATTTCTGATGGTCTGCCGAGCAGGTGGTGCAGAATGAATGGGCCCGGGCCGAATACCTGCCCATGCTCCTCAGGTAGCTTCGCATCGGCACCTAGGTAGATGCCAGCGTGATTCGGGTGAACGGTACGACCAACCGCCATGACGATCATGTCACCGCGTTGCGGCTGGCTTACCTGATAAAAGCCGGCTTCCTCGAAGGCCTGCTCGTACAAGCTCGGGCCGTCAGCCTTCTCCCACCAGCCATCCTCCCGAGCATAAGCTGGGAACTCCAGACCCCATACGCGCTTGTACCAATCCGCACACACCTGCCAGCAGTCCCAGGCGCCGTGCACGAATGGCCTACCCAACAACGGCGTGTGGCCGGTAGGGGTAATGCTGCGCAAATCACCTTCAGGCCACGACAGGATGTGCCAGGGCAAGCCTGTGGCCTCACACATGGCCAGGTCACGCGGCGAGGGCCTGCTGGTAGCATCCGGGTGCGAGTGCACGATGCCGAGCACTTCGCCTTGGTCTTCAATTGCCGCGTACTGCTCCGGCGCGATGCGGAACTCGTCGGCGGGATCGGTCGCGGTGTTGTCACATGGGATGTACCTGTGGGAGCGGCCGACGGTGATGATCAGGCCGCAGCACTCGCGCGGGTATTCCGCCGCGGCGTGCGCTTGCACGGCGGCGAGGATGTGTTTGCGCATGGTCAGCTCCGTGCGATCAGGGAAACGGCCGGGAACCCGCCGAAGGGCAGCTGGTTGCCCTGGCCAAAGCGAACTGTGCAGCCTGAGTCCAGACAGCCATTGCACTGGTCCTTGGCCGGGTCGCCCGTGGCGTTTCCATCGAGGTCGAAGTAGGGGCCGGTGTATCCGCAGTTGGGGCCGCGGTAGCCGGCGGTCATCGCCCAGTGGCACAGCTGGGTCATCTGCCGGCCAATGGTCTCGCCGCCGACATCGCCAGGGCTAGCGAGCTCCCAGGCGACCGTGGTACCGCTCTCCGACACCTTTTGATCGATGTACCAGACCTCGATCGCTTCTTCGGTAGGGTCTGCCTCCAGGTTGCCGGCGGGGAAGTTTGCCGCGTCTAAGTAGCGCGCCATGGTGTGACGCATGGTCAGCTTGAACTCGAGCAGGTTGTCGAAGGCCAGGCATAGCGCTGTGATCCTGCCGTTGACGTTGCCTACGGTCAGCGTGGGCCGCACGGCGGTGCCGTCCGAATTGGCTTCAATGCCATCGATTTGCATCGGCCAGGCCCCGTACTCGCTCCCCTGCCACCAGATCGACTTGGCCGGCAGCTGATCGGCGTTCGCGCCAGCCGCTGCAAGCTCCTGAGGCGTGTGCGGTATCGCATGCCCATGAAATCGCAGCGTGTCCGCTCCGAAATCGGAGCCGTCCAGTTCGAACAGCAGGATTTCCGCGCCCGGTTCCAGCTTCTGCAGCTGAGTGATCAAGCTCATGGATGAAACGCTCTCTCAAAGGTTGCCGTCAGCACCACCACCCCACCCGGCTTGCGCTGCTGCCGAAAGGCCTTGCAGCGGTACATGCCGAGTACACCCTCGGGATTGGTCCACAAGAACGCGGTAGCGCCCCGGTGCCGTCTAATGAAGACCAGGATGGGCGCGACCTCGTCCGCCAAGCCGCCGAACGAAAGCGACCAGCTGTCTGTTTCGGCGTTCAAGCCATCGGTGGACACTTGGGCATAGTTGTCACCGAACTGTGATGTCCGAGTCCGCAGGGTGCTGTCACCGCCGGCCTCGTCGTCAGGAGTCCAGGTAAATGTTTCGATCGCCATCAGCGTCTCCCGTTGCTGTTTCGATAGCTCACGCCACCGGCGCGCCAAGAGTCGGTAATGGCTCGCTCAGCTACACCCTGCATCTGCTTCTGCAAATTCTGCTGAAGCGCAGTGCTATCAAGCTCCATACCCTCGTCGCTCCTATCCGGAACGGTTAAATACATAGGAGCATCAATCTGCACCAATGTGCCTCCGCTCGCGGAGCCGCCGACCATCTGTACGCCCAGCGATCCGTCAGGCCCGCGTGCCAAAGGCATGATCGCCTCAGGCCCATCCTCACCAGCGACTCCCAGCCCGCCATTGCCCATGCCGAACATGGTCGGCGTGTTCAAAATATTGTTGGTGGCGAACCCGGCGCCTTTGGCGAACATCTGCACACCGTTCGACCAGGCGCCACCCAAGGCCTGCGGAAAATACGTGCTTCCATAGCCAGCCTGGGATGCGCCCAGGTTAGAGGAGATCGCTCCGGCAGAGCCCGGAGTCATGCCGTTGCCTGACCCGCCGCCGAAGTAGCTGCCGACTGCCGATACCCCCAGCCCCACAAGCCCACTCAGTAATGAGCTTGCTGCTTGTTGACTGGCGATCCTGGCCATATCCGAGAGCACGCTAACGGTGAAGCTCTTGAAGTTGGCCTTCCCCGTCATGGCAAAGTCGGCCACAGCGTCACGTGCCGTATTGAAACCGGTGGTGAGCATGTCGTCAGTTGCGCCAGCCACGTTCGCTGCGTCAGCCTGGATGTTGGCCCAAGCCCGCTTAGCGCCGTTTCGGTAGTCGCGCTGCGCCTGCAATCTGGCTTCGAAGCCGTCGACCTCCATCTGCAACTCACGCGCCTGGTAGTCGGCGAGGTCTGCCAGCCGCTGCTGGTAGGCGTCCTGGCTGAGCCGGCGCGACACGTCCTCTTGCTGCTCCTCCAGTTGTCGACGCGCCTCCGCATATTTCTGCCGGACGGTGTTTAACCGGTCGGCCTCTTCACGCTGGTCATCGCCCATACTTACGCCGGCCACATCCGCATTGATTGCGTCCTGACGGGTCTGCAGGACCACTTCCATCGCCTTGCGATAGGCCTCGGCACTGTTACGCCGCACCTCGGCAAGCTTCCGCTCTTCCTCGGCTCGCTTCTGCAGGACGGGATCGGCATAGGCCGTGTTGAGGTTCTTGATGCCGAGCTCCATCTCGGCGGCGGTGATCTTGCCTGCGGCTTGCGCCTTACGAAGCCCCTGCACGCCCTCCGCCAGATCCTCCAGCCGCTTTTTCTCGGGCAACGCACGGTCGATGATCGCGTCGAGGGCCTTGATCTCATCCTTTAGCGCCTTCGCGCGGTCCTTGCTGCCCTCGGTGGCATCCTTGTTGGCCTTCTTCTGCGACTCGATCGCGCTGGCAGCCGAGAGGATCGCCTGGCGATCTGTTTCGGTGAGGTCGGCGTTTTCCTCGATGTAGCGGTTGGCGATTCTCGTCGCGTCGCCATTATCCTGCAGGCCTGCCAGCTGCTTCTGGAGCGTTTCCAGGTAGGTCTGCCCTGCCGAGCTCATGCCGACCTTCGCGGCATTGTTCGCCTGGGTGGCCGAGGTGTTTTCTTCGGTGACCCCGGTGAGCACCCGCAGGGTTTCGGCAATCAGGCCTGAACGCTGATCGGCATCGCTGACAGCGCCAGCCTGGGTGATCCACTGCTGCAGGGTTCCGGCCGGAAGCTGTAGTCGAGCGCCGACCTCCTGCAGGATTGGCGACAACCCCTGACCGGCGGAGCGTGCTTCGTTTAAACGGTCAATCAGGCCTTGGTATTCGGCAAGCTGGCGGTTGTATTGGCCACCGGAGTCACGCGCCGGCGCAGTGACTACAGCAGATCGGATGGACTGGGCCAGGTCGCCGTATGCATCCTTGACCTTGTCTGCAGAAGTTATCTGTTCCTGCTGCCACTTGACCAACGACGCTTCGCGCTGGTCCTTGTTGAGCTTCGCGAACTCTTCCCGCAACTGCGAGACCGGCTTATGCATCTCTTCGAGGCTGATGCCCGCCCGATCTGCGTTATCGCGCAACAACAGGAAGCTGGCCGCTGCGGTACCTGCTAGCAGGGCCAGGCCCATCGGTCCGCCCAGTACACCAAGCAAGCCGGCGCTGACAGATCGAAGGCCACTCTGGGCAGTTGCTACCGCTGCAGTAGCAGCGGCTTCTCTCTGCCGCGCCTGAGCCAGTTGGATCGACATCTGCGTCTGAATCGCAGTGCCTTGCGCTGCCGCAGCCTCGCGAGCGGCCAGGATGGTTGCGGTTTGGGCCTTGCGCTGATCGGCGATGGCCGCCTGCAAAACTGCCTCGGCCTGGGCAATACGCGCCGCACGGTCAGCCCGTGCCGCCTGGATTGCCATCCCAGACTTGGCCACATAGTTGGTCAGGGCCGCAGCACCGACGCCGCCCATGGCCACGGCCACCAGATCCACGTTGTCCGCCAGCGCAATTAGCACGTTTGCCAAGCCTGCGACTATGCCGGTTTGCTCCTCCATCTCACCCAGGAATGTCTGAATGGCGTTGCTGATGTTCACCATCGCGTCCTGAACGCTGGTGGACATGTCGGCCGCAGCCTTGCGGTTGGCCTCCACGGTGCGCAGCAGGCCGGTATTGATATCATCGAGCGACAGCTTGCCCTGGACGCCGAGCTTTCTGATCTCCTCCGCGCTCTTGCCTGTGGCAGTGGCGATGGCAGTGACGATGGTGGGCATGGCGTCCTGAATGGACACCCAGCCATCCGCTTCAACTTTTCCGGTCTGCAATGCCTTGGAGTAGGCATCCAGTGCGGAGCCGGCCTTGTCGGCAGCGGCAGCGTTGGTCACGAGCAGGAAGCTGAAGCTGTCGGTGATATCCAGCGTCTGCTGGGTGTTGAATCCCAGACTGCGCATCACATCTGCGGTGCGGATGTACAGCTCTTGGGCCTCAGCCAGTGGCCGGTAGGTTTCCTGAGCAGTTTGCAGCAGGTGCTCCTGCACCGCCTGGTACTCACCAGCGCTGCCGGCTGCGGCCTTCATGCGGTCGGACATCTGACCGTAGGCGTCAACCTGCTGAATGATGCTGCCAATCAGGCCGGCACCTGCGACGGCGGCAAAGGCGCCACGCATCAGCCCCCCAGCCCTCTGAGCAGCAACACCAGCGGTGTCGAACGCAGAGTCAACCTGCTCAAGGTTGCGGTCGATCGACTGGGCGGTGCGTGCCACCACCTGGTCCGCGCTGGCCAGCTCGCGGCGCAGCTGTGCCGTGGTGGCCTCGATCTGGACCAGCATCCCCTGGACTTGTTGGTCGGCCATGCAAATCTCCAAGCACAAAAAACCGCACGGAGGCGGCACGCTGTCTACTGTTTGGGCCGCCCTCGCAGGAAGCTCTTCAACTTGTCCGCAACGCTTTCACGCTTCTGCGGGGACGCCGGGGCTTGCCCCTGGCCTTGGCCCTGCCCTCGTCCGGTCCAATCAAGCCGAGCATCCAGAGCGAGCATGATTTGCGGAATGGGGGTGTGCCACGCGGTGTCAGGCGGCCAGCCAAGCCAGCCGGTGGCCACGCCGAACAAGTAGTCGACGTAGCTGCCGTTCTTCACTGCGCTGTGCTGACCGCCTCGTCCTTTCCCCGGGCGGCCACGCTCGGTGGCACCGGGTTAAGCAGGACGGTGATGAACTCAGTCAGCTTGCCGGACACCTGGGCCACACCGGTGTGAAACACTTCACCGGCGATGACTGGGTGCTGATCCGGCTTCAGGTCGGCGCCAGCGACAACAACGTCGGCACAGGCGGCGATACTCATGAGGCGCATGGACTCCAGCGCGCCGCGCAGCCCGCCGAAACGGGCCTCGATGCGCAGCGCTGCATCCAGCGTCGGCTTGAGGGTGTAGCTGCGACCGCCAATCACCAGCGTGACGGTGCCGTGCAAGGCTTCGCTCATTGGGTTTCTCGCAGGAGAGGATGGGGCTTGCGCCCCATCGATCACGGGACAGCCGGACCGGCTGGGATTTCGATGATGTCGGTGTTGATAGCCAGGGTCACGTTGCGGCGGACGACGTTGTCGGCGGCGCCCGGGGCCACGGTGTTGTTCATCACCTTGACGCCGTAGTAGAACGTGGTCGGCAGGATCGCAGGGGTTGCGCCTGGGTCGCCATCGTTGAGCGTGACCTTGATGTTGTAATTGCCCTTGGTGCGGTCTTTGTGAGCGACACCCACGGCCTTCTGGCCGGCATCGCCATTGTCCAGGCCAACGGTCATGGTCATGTTGCCCGCATCAGCGGTGCCCTTGTACTTGCGCACCCGGCCATTGGCCAGGGAAGTGAAGTTCACCGGGTTGAACGTGTCGCCGAATTCGCCCAGATCTTCGATTTCGCCAACGTCCACATAGGTGTCAGCTTCGTATTCCGTGAGGGTGCTCGCGCCGGTCTTGCCACCAATGGAGAGGCGGCAGCCGGCAGCTGTGTTGAGGTTGTCTTCGGCCATGGGGGGTCCTCCAAAGGCACATTGGATAAAGCCGCTGGGCGGCCGGTAGGTGAATCAGTGGGTGGTGATGACGCGGACGGTGATCGACCCTTGATAGGTGATGCCGTCGGCGTCGCGCTGCGCGTCGGACTGTTCGACCCGGACGGAAACCGCTCGGCCCACCTCCAGCGGAAGCCGGCGCTCGTCCAGGGCCGCGATGACTTCGCCGTTGATGCGCTTCACCTCGGCCTGGCCTACGGCATCGGACCAGACCGACAGGTAAAGCAGGCGCGTTTCGCGCTTTCGGCCCGAGATCGGTCTTCTGTTGACCGAGACTTCCCGGTCGATCGAGACGTACGGCATGTCAGCGTTCAACGGCGCGCCATCGTATATCGGGCAGCTGACCTCGGCCTGAAGCCTGGCGAAGATGGCCTCCTGCAGCGCCAGTGATGGATCAGCCATTGCCTACCCCCTGACTTGCCTTGCGCAGCGTGCGGCGGACTGCCTCTTCAAGATCGGCCATGACAAACTCGCGGTTGACGTCCAGAGACGGGCGCAACCACGGATGTGCCGGCCTCGCTGGTATGTCCGGGTACTTGCCGAAGAAGTGCTGCCCATCGGACTTGTTCTTCGTGTCGCGCTGGCGTATAGAGTTGCGCCGCCCTTTCAGTTGCGACTTGTCGCGGTTGTTGGTGTGCATGCCGCCGATCGCGTTCCGGTCAGCTCGCTGGTACATGCTGCCGGAATAGCCCTTGGTCCCGTACTCAAGGAACCGCAGGTAAAAGAATCGGCGATTGTCTCGCTTGCCCCGTATGCCCACCTGAGCATCCAGCCCGCTGGGGGTGACGTAGACACGCAGGGCGGCCGCAGCAGCGCCGGTATCCTTGGGGATCAGCTGTCGCTGGGTTTCGAGTACCCGCGCGGCTGCTTTGGCCATGGCAGGCTGCAACTCGTTGTCCATCGTCTTGTGGATATTGCGCAGCGTCCGGCGCAGCCGGATGTCGCCGCGGAGGCTCGACCGGCGCGCCATACCCTACTCCTTGGCTGGATCAGCCTTTGCGGGCTTCGCGGCCTTGTCGGTGACCGCTTCAGCGTAGCCTCGGGCAATCAAGCCTTCGCCCTGCTCTTTGGTCACCTCGAACTCTTCGCCTTTCTCACGCTCGCCAGAAGCGCCCGTCAGCGGACCCAGTGCTCGGATTTTCATGGTTCACCTCATGGGTTAGGTACCGATGAGCACAGAAGCCTCATCAGTGAATTTTCGTTGTCAGGAAGGACAGCCTCGACCTGGTAAGTAACTCCACGGCGAGTAAGTCGCGAGCCGGCCACAATGTCGGCCCGCGGCCTGCCGATGATTTCGGCTGTTACTACAGCAGTGAGTTTTTCTGCCACTGCGGTCACACGACCACTAGGCGTCCGAACCTCACCCCACATTTCAGGGCGAGCAGCTGGCAGCCACGTCACTGTGGCGCCCCCGGATTTATTCCTCTCCTCGTGTCGATGAGCCACCTGCAGCCGATGACGCAGCGGCCCGGCCCTCATATGCCCCACCCGATACGATGCGGCGTCAGGAGCGCCTTCGAACCTTGCGGCAGTTCGGTGGCGATGGTCCCGATCACAATGTCCTCGCGGTTGGCGTAAAGATGGCCGAGGATCAGCAAGCAAGCCGCCTGGATCTGCTTATTGCTGACCATGGGTGAGTCACCGGCATCCCCGGCGGCGACAGCCTCATCCAGCGCCTGCTGGTTGGCGTAAAAACGGCGGTTCAGATAGTCCATCGCCTGCCCTTCCGCCGCCTCGACCAGCAGCTCCAGGTACTCGTCATCATCATCGGGATCTCGAAGGTGATGCCGGGCAGTGGACATACTGATAACCGGCATCATCTACTCCTTCAGGGGTTCGAGTGATGCCAGATTCCGCTGCAGCAGTTCCTCCGCATGCCGGCGCGGCACCGTATATGCCGGACCGCCGCGGCGACGAAGCTCACCCTCGTCCATGTACGAACGCAGCGGATAGATCTGAAGAGTCGCAGGGTTGGGGTTGGCCCGATCATCTAGTGCCAACTCATCAGCGCCGGCGCCGCCATCTGCCAAGACTGAGGCAGTTTGAGCGACGGCTTCGGATGCGGCATCGGCAGCGTCCATCGTGGAGATAGCGGCACCCTGCTCGCCTGTGACGCCATCCGACCCAGTGCCAGCGGCTGCCTGCCCTTCTGCCGTCAACAGACCCGAGTCCTCCGCCGAGCCTGGAGCAGTTGCAGGGACGCCCGAATCAGCGGAGTCGCTAGCGTCTGGAACGATCGCTCGGCCAGGCGAAAGAGGCAACCCGACAGCTTCAGACGGCCCGCTGCTGGAATCAACGGTCGATACCGAATCCTTCGCATCAGCGGTGGAGGCTGGTGTTTCCTGTTTACGTGCCATTGGATTACTCCATTGCGGCGCCATTTCTGGCGCCGATCTGCGGGATGGTTAAGGCGTGACTAGCGGGCCAGTAACAAATGCTTCGTCGCGATAGATGGCAAAGGCCAGGCGCTCTTCAGCACGAATCGTTGCCATGTTTTTCTCGAAGTCATCACTGTTCTCGGTCGAGATCAACACTTCGATTTCCATGCGGTCGAAGATCTGAGCGCCGAGCTTGAAGGCACCAACCAGGAAGTCGTTCTGGGTCATGGCCTGGGTGGAAACCACCGGACGATTCCACAGCTTCGCGTTGGTGCCTTCCTGCGGTTGACCGATGATGTAGCGGCCTTCCCCGTCCTTGGTCAGTTCAATGGCCGCCCAGTCGATCGGGTTGAGCACGATGCCGTCCGATGGAAACTCGGCCAGTTCGGCCTGCAGCAGTGCCAGGCGCAGGCGGTCAATGCGCTGCTCGCCCACTACAGCAACGCCAGCCGGGGCGGCGTACAGTTGAGCAACGGTCATGAGGCCCTGCAGGTTCACACCGGTGCCGTTGCCGTAAAGCAACTGAGCCTCTTCAGCCATGTTGAGGCCGTACCGTGCACGACCGTCGATGTAGCTCTGCAGGGCCTTGGCATCGTCCAGCATCTGCCGGCTGGCTTTGAACAAATGGGCGATGGTCCGCACGTTCGCAGTGGTCAGGCCGAAGGTCAGATCGGAGTAAGGCTTGGCAGTGGTCTCCGCCACGGTACGGGCGTTGTTGGTGAAGCCAGTCTCACGGACGTACTCGATGGAGTTCGATTCGGTGGTACCCGGCGCGACCAGGTCGCGAACGGTCAGCCGGCGTTGAGCCGGGGCAATGATCCCCGGCAGGCGCTGAGTCTGCACTAGGTCACCGCCGGTTGCGGTGGTGATGGCCGCACGCGGCACGGAGACACGACGAGAGCCGCGGAAGGACGAGGTCATGTCCTTCATTTCTTCGCTTTCGATCACGAGGGCGCCTACCGATTTCTGCGGCTCCTCCTGATGGTTGCGATCCCGGCTTGCGTTCACGAGCTTCTGCTCGGCCTCGCCCAGTCGCGCCTGAAGCTCGCCCTGCTTGGTCAGCAACTCATCGACCTTGGCGCGCGTTTCGGTATTCATTTCACCGGAGGCCTTGATCTGCTTCTCGGTCGCCTCGGCTTGGCTTTTGATCTGATCGCCAATGCCCTTGAGGCTGGCGTTGAGTTCCTTGACTTGGGCTTCAAAGTCCATGGTCACTTTCCTTTCAGAGAATTGAGGAGATTGGTTGCCGCGCTCAGAGAGGCGGAAAGGTCTGGCGCGACAGCGCGGGGCTTATCGGGCGGGGCAGCGTTATGCGTACCCCCGCCGGCAGCGCGAGGCATGCCGGACTTGAAACTGGCGAACAGTTCGCGACGCTCGGAGCGAGGCATGCCGCCCTTGGCCAGGGCTACATCCATGGCTTTGAGTGCATTGGATTGGGCCGCGTCTTCGGTTTCGCGCTCGGTTACCTCAGTGGGCGACAACATCCCAGTGGCCAGACCAAGCTCAACTGCACGCTTGCCACGGATGTAGGTTTCGTCGTCCATCAGCTCGGCCATGTCTTCTGCCGACTGGCCGCTGGTCTCGGCATAGAGGTCTGCCATCGCGGCGTCGAACTCCTCCATGTCGTCAGCGATATCGCGCAGGTAATTGCGATTGCCGGCGAGCCAGGTCCAGCAGTTGTGGATCATGAGGAAGGCGCTGCTGGCCACCTCACGTTTTTTGCCGGCCAGGAAGACAATCGAAGCAGCGCTAGCCGCCATGCCGAGCACCTTGGTGGTGACCTGGTGGCTGTGCTCCTGCAGGCGGTTGTAGATGGCAATGCCTTCGAACATGTCGCCGCCTGGCGAGTTGATATAGACAGTGACATCTCGCTCGCCGATGGCCCGCAGAGCAGCATCGATTCGTTTCAGCGTGACGCCTTCGCCATACCAGTCTTCGCCGATCACTCCGTAAACAGTGATGGTGTCCGAGGTGTTCTCGACTGCCGCCTGGATCGCGGGATTCCATTTTTCGAGCGCGCGCGGGGACATCTCGCTGCGCAGGCCGCGAGACTGGATCTTGTGCTTCATGGATTGCTCCCGTGATTTACTTTTCCGGCTGTTGGAGCCAGTTCATCAGCGCGGCCCTTGCGGCCTGGCTATCGTTTTGCTTGCCCAGCTGATCCAGTGGTACCAGGTTCGACTGAACCGTAAGAACGTCTCCACCGGGCATGCTGGGCTGATTCTCTTTTCGGCGCCCCTCATTTCGAGTAATGAAGCCGTTCTGGGCCATCGTGCTGAGATAGGCCGCGCGACCGGCGCTGTCTGCACGCAGGAACGCTTCAAGTGAGTACTCTGCGTAGAACTTGATCCGGTCAACAGCCGTCATGCACCACTTGTTCACGCACTGCTCGATCGGCGCCGTGAAGGACATGATGCAGTAGGTGAGGAACGCGATCTGTTGTTGTTCCAGGCCGGTCCCCCAGTTACTGCCCTTGTCGGTCTTCATCACCATCCAGGGCGGTACGCCGAACCATCGGCAAATTTCCTCGATGCTATGTCCCCTCGACTCCAGCAATTGCGCATCGGCAGGGTTGATCCCGATCATCTCCGGCTTCACGCCCTGCTCAAGCACTGGGCTCTTGCCAGCATTCAATGCCCCGGAGATTGTCTTAACGTACTCACGAAACTCGACGCGCTGAGCCGGGTTAAGCGTCTTGTCGACCGAAAAAGCGACTGTGGGCATCATGCCGTTGCGGAAGGTGCTGTTGGCGGCATCGTCAGCAGACATCGCCGAACCGAACACATCTGCTCCGTACCGAATAGCGGAAAGACCGACTCGGCCATCAAGGGTGAAGGCCGGAATGTGCAGCATGTCCTGCCGCTGGATCTCTCGACGGGCTCCCTTTCGGGGCCTGAAGAAATACCTGAGCCGTCCATCGTCGTCGAACTCAAGATCGACTCTCGACGGCAACAGGAAGTCCAAGGCGATGACGCGCCCAGCAGAGCGATGGATCTCGCAGTAGGCGTTGCCCCACAAGAGCATCGAGGCGACGACTGCCTGCCAGAAATGGAAGGCAGCCATGTCTTCGTTGGGGCTGTTGTGCACAACGTCGTACAGCGGGAAATCACGGGCGCTCTCTCGACTACCATCGGGCATCCGCCGGTAGATGCTCAACGGCAAGCCAGCTACCGAAGTCGAGATAATTCGAACGCATGCCCACACAGTGGACAATCGCATGGCCTTATCAACGCTGACTGACTTACCACTACTGGACTGGGCGCCGTTGAAGGCACTCCAGAAACCTCCATCCGACAGCTTGATGGTCTTGCCCAGCCATTCACTCATACTGGCTGAAGGCTTGGTGGCAGCAGCCCCCAATGCCTGGGATAGGGTTTTAATCACTGACAAGCCCTCTGCGGATGAAGCCAGCGATGCAGAAGAAGCTCAGCGATCCGGCCAGCAAAGCCCAGCCGGTACCAGCCAGCATCCAGACCCCGCTGCACGCCAAGCAGAAAGCGACCACTGCGCAGGCGATGAAAATATGAAATGCGTTCATGCGATCAGTGGGTCCCGAATGCCAGCCATGAAGTTGTCCATTCCCCCTCGGCCTTCAGGATTGAGGCTGATCAGAGAAACGGCGTTGAAAGTAGCCATCAGCGGGTCGATCTTTGCTGTGCCCGAAGCCTGCTTGGTGATCAAGAACGCATTGGCCGATGGCACCCCTTTGGCGTTACCGCAAGACCAGGCCATCAACGGTTGGCCGCAGTGCAGGAGCGTGCCTTCGGCAAGCTTGCGCTCTGTCGTCTTGATTGCGCCGGTGAGCTTCCAGCCCTGGGAGATGCCGACGATCTTGTCTTCCTCGACCTCAGCATCCGCCAAGGCATCAAGAACAGAGCCAATCCCTGCAGGGTCGAGACCCACCTTATCCAGAAGACCTGTGGCATTGACCCGGGCCACAATAGCCGCGAACTGCGCTACGTCGTCACCGATACGCTCGACGATGGTGAGATCACCTGCTTTCTCCAGGTCTCTGAGGCGCGGCGCCTCAGATTTGCGCCGTTCAAGAACAGAAGGATGTGCCCAG
Source organism: Pseudomonas putida S13.1.2 (assembly GCF_000498395.2). Lineage (NCBI taxonomy): Bacteria > Pseudomonadati > Pseudomonadota > Gammaproteobacteria > Pseudomonadales > Pseudomonadaceae > Pseudomonas > Pseudomonas putida. The sequence goes on along the minus strand of NZ_CP010979.1, from coordinate 1,394,264 downwards.
GCGTGAGCCCAGTGGAACCACCTGCGGGTACCAGCCTCCCGCCCGATCACGGCTAGCCCGAGCAGGTCATCAAGACCCCCTCCATCACCACCAACATCGACCACCTCGCACCTGGTGAGGATTTCATCAAGGTTCAGCCAAGTAGCAGCTTGAGCCTCCCAAAATTCCGCCCCGACCCACGCGTCGGACATCAGCGCCAGGCCGATCTCGATGTTGAGGTGCTTGGCCAGGAACCCACGTAATTCAGCCTCACCGTCCAACTCAGCCTGCATAAACAGGCGCTCAAGCGTAGGCCGGTCAACGGAGTAGTCGATGTTCGGATTGACCAGGTGGAAGTTCTCAGGCTTCCGCGCCTCGCCGCTCTTGATCATCTCTTGAGAGAACTCATAGATGATCGGCAGGAAGCGGTTGTCGTCGATCCGGCCATCACGCACGCCGCGTGCATAGTTGAGCTTGGAGCGGAACACACCCGCCGGCGGCTCATTCGACTGGGTCGTGAGCCAGATGATGAAGCCTTCGGGTCGCGACAGCAGACCGCCAGTGGCCTCACGGATCATGTCAGCGGCTTTCGGGTTTTTGCCGAATAGCCAAGCTTCGTCGATGAGGACACCGACGGCTTTCTTGCCGCCCACCACATCGCTATCCGCAGCCACCACCTTCAAGGTGGCACCGGTCTCGCGATGGGTGATCAACCGCAGGTGAGGCTGAACATGCAGCAACGCTTTCAGCTCGTCGTCATTGTTGACCATGTCTTTGGCCGGGATGAACGAGTTGTCGGCAATCTCCTTGGTCGGCGCCAGGATGATGAACTCAGCCGAAAGACGCCAGTTGCGGATCAGTGCGGTCAGCATGATCCCTGCAGCGATCGTAGATTTACTGTTTTTCTTCGGGATGCAGAGCATCACTTCGCGGATCAGACGCTCGCCAGTCTCGCTGTTGTAGCTGCCGAAGATGGCCCCGGCGAATGCCAAGACCCAGGGTGCGCAGGCAGCCTCAATGGTGGGGCTGCCCGGGGCATCGACGATCTTCAGCCCCTTGAACACATCGAGGCCGGCTTCAGCTTCGTCTGGAAACAGCGGCTCGGGGATGATTGATTCGCCCGCAGCCAGGCACCTCCACCAATCCGGGCAGGCTGTTGTCCATTGCATAGGTCAGTTCTTCACTACGGAGAGAGGCGGCTTGCCCTGGGAGTACTTGCCTTTACCGACCTGCTTGGCGGCCTCGGCCTTCTGCTCTTTCTTGCCCTGGTCGGCGACCTTGCCGTGCACATAAGGCATTAACGTCTTGGCCGCTTCCAGCCGCATGCGCATGTCGGCGCCTTCTGCGTTCATCAGTTCAGTGAGGAAGGCTCGCGGGTCGTCGGTCTCGGTTAACGACAGCTCATTGGCGTGCTGCTCCTGAGGTTGTTCGGCTTTAACTTTTCGAGAGCGTTTAACCTCAGAACTGGAGGCCTGCTTTTGCTTCAAGCGGCGCCCGACTTCGGCAAGGACATCGGGGTCCTTCGCAAGCTTGGAGCCCGCTTGCGACGCGGTCTTCTCCGAATATCCTGCGGCGATCGCCGCCTCGCGATTTGTGGCACCCGACAGCAAAGCGTCAACAAACCGCCGCTTCTTGTCGGTTAAAGCCATGGTTAACTTTTCCTGAAACGGGAAAAAATGTGTACGTGGGGTCGGAGGCGGTCTAGCTAGATGAGAATCCCTAGCTTTTGACCCCCCTACCCCTTTCGCAGCACGTCACTGGCGTGCTTCTGTGCCGCCGCGCTGGCTTTCGGCGATCCGCTGCCGTGTCAGCCACCCAGTCCCGCCGCCTCCTCGGCCTGCTTGACGGAGTCATGGCACGGCTTACAGAGGCTCTGCCAGTTGGTCTCATCCCAGAAGAGAACCATGTCTCCACGGTGAGCAACGATGTGGTCGACAATTCTGGCGGCAGTTGTGCGGCCGTTCCGCTCGCAATAGACGCAAAGCGGGTTGTCGCGTAGGTACCGCTCTCGGGCTTGCTGCCACTTGTAGCCATAGCCGCGCTGGGAGCTGGTCATGCCGCTTCGCCAACTGCCAGGGCTCACCACCTTGACCCGTGATCCTGCGCTCTCTTTGATGCGAGAACCGAGCGTCTTGAGCCTGGCCATCAGTGCACCTCAACCTTCAGGCCGCGACCGCCCCAGTAGGCAACCCGACCGGGGTTCGGCTCACATCCTGTGACCTGCGCCATGGCCAGCACGCCAGCCAGGTAGTACTTCAACCACCAGCGATGGCGGCAAACGATCGTTGCATACACCCTAGCCATGCCGACGCTCCTCACCTCTTGTACCAAGTCATCTCATAGCACCGCGCATCAGGCGGCACCTCGGCGATCGGCCAGCGCAGGCAGTCCATGTGCTTTCGCTCAGGGCGAGTGCGGCTCACCCGAAGCGTCTGCACCAGGTAGGCCGAACCGGCTGCAGTGGTGATGAAATCGCCGACCGCGATGCCATCGGCGCCGTCCACGTACAGCTTGCAAGGCGTGTAGGGCGCCTTGGCCATCAGTTGAAAGGATCAGCGGGCTTAGCGATCGAACGCACGAGCCACATGAAACCCTGCTGCAGGTTGGTTTTGGCCAGAGCCAAGGTGCGCTGATCAACCCCGTCAATCTGGCCGATCTGCTTGAACAGCTCGCCGGCATCCGCTTCCAGGGCCTTGATCGAGTTCATGCCGTCGATCTCGCTCTGGGAGAGGTCGCGGTAGCCGGTGATCTTCTTGTGCTGGTTGTCCATGGTGAATCCTCATGTGGGCGCGCCACGAAACGGCGCATGTCTGTTTTGTGGCGCGGAGCAACTCTTGGCCTAATTGAACGAGCCAGATGACCACTGACGCTAGTGACACGGAATGCCATCAATTCGTCTCGATGAGTCATATTGCTGGCTTTCTGCAATCGAACTAATACTTGGGTATCTGCCTGGGGAGGCCTAAGTCATGCAACCACGATTCGTTATCGTTCCGGCTGTGCCTATCGAAGGTGAGTCCTTCCAAATCGGTAACCGGTTCTATGCCGCCACCACTTCGGGCGGCTTCGACATCTACGACAATCAAGAAAAGGAAAGGCTGAAGCGCGGCTTCACCAATAGGACGGCGGCGGCTGCAGAATGCGAGAAACTGAACGCTGGTTCACGCAACCCTGAAGAGCGATTCCCATTACTGCGCACAGAATGAGACACCACGAAACCGCGCCCCTAGATTTTGTGGCGCAGGTTATGGGCCATCGACCTTGCGCTCTGCCCAGCGTCTACCGAGCTGGCGCGCCTGCTCGACGCCCAGCACGCCGACAAAGCCAGCAGTGGCGAACGACCAGGCGATGCTCAGGCCGAACTCTTTCACGGTCAGGCCAACCACCATCACGATCAACGCGCCAAGAGTAGCCTCAATCAGCTGTCGGACTGGGCGGGTTTCCTGGCCATCGTATTGAATACGCAACCAGGTCAGGGCGAATGTCAGGCCCATAGCCAGGCCGTTCTCTCTTAGGGCTGTTAGTACAAGCACCCAGAAGGATGGGTCTTTCTCTGGCGGCATATGGGCCATCTCGATTCCTCCCGTTGCGGGGAGCGGAAAAAGAAAAAGGCCCGCTGTTATGGCGAGCCCTTGAATGGGTGCGGAGGGCCGGCACTTACCCGGCTTGGTGGTCTGGATCGCTGGGTCACGTACCCCAGACTCTCATCGCGTTGTCCATCAGTGACCGCACGGGTTTGACTGAACGCCACTACCGACTTAGCCCTGCTGCCAGGGCGCGTCATCCGCATAAACGAAAAACCCCAGAGCGCGATGTCTGGGGTTTGTCTGTGTCGCGTTTCTTGCAAGCTGGACACGCTGCTATGAAAACAGGTGTTTATCCGCGCGGAAAGCTTTTTATGCAGCCTCGCGCAATTGCTCCAGAGCACAGTCGATCCATGCCACTCCGGTGTTGATCAGTTCGCGCGCCTTGGCTTCACCCATCTTGTGCTCACGGGCGATGCGCAACGCAGGCCACTTAGCGCCGAAGTACAGCCAGACGAAGCCGCCCATCTGCGGGTTGCGCTTGTTCAGCCTGGCTACGGCGCCGTCCACCGCAAGTGCTAGGTCGTCCGTGATCACGTATTGCTTGAGCCCTCCTTCCGCTGGTGCGTGCTCCTTCATAAGCGCATAGAGCGGGCACACGTACTGAGGCACGCCCATGCCATCCATGCGCCACCAGCCCCATTGCTCGAGCATGTACGCGGTATCACCCAGGGCCTTGTCTACGTAGGTTCGTTTTTTCATGTCCTTCCCCCTTAATCCCCGGTGTAGTTGGTGCCTCCAGCGCCGCGCTGGTTGCCTCCCTGATATGTAGCCTCAGGCCCGGATGCCTGAGGGTTCTTCAACTGCTCGATCTGCCGGAGCGCTGCCCGTAGCCTCATGCTGAGCTGGGTCACCAGCTCATCCAGGGGCAGGGCTTCTCCAGTTGCTGCCGCTACAAAGCCCGAGGCGTTGCAGCGGTCGCATGACAATTCGTGAAACACACCCTGAGTGACCGCTCTCCCACGGCACAAAGGGCACTGAGCCAAACTGATCACAGCCTTCTTGAAGGCAGGGCCATGGCTCTTCCCTGTCACTTTGAATCCTCGCTTATGGTGGATATCGGAAGGCCGTCGAAACCCGCGCGCTCTGCGGCCTTGCAGAGGATCCATGAATCCGTTGATCTATCACCGGTCAAGCCGTGAACCGAGGCGAAACCCTTCTGATCAAGGTGGGCGTGCCACTTCTCCAGCGCCTCACGCTTACGCGCCATGACGTCGGACTGGATGTACACCTTCACGTTGTGGCCCATGGCATGGTTGATCAGCAGCTCACCCACCAGGTGGTCGACGCCCAGGTCAGCCCAACCGGTGCGGGCCAGCTTGCGCAGGTCGTGGCTAGTCCACTCGCCCTGCCCCATGACGGTGAACACGGCGGATGCCTTGGCCTCGCTCATGGGCTTGCCCTGGCGCCCCGGGAACAGAAACTCGCCGTCGTAGCCTTCGTTGCGCTGGATCTCGCGGTAGGCCATCAGCAGGAAACGCACCTGGTCGGTCAGTGGCAGGCGGTGCTGCACGCTGGTCTTGGTGTGCTCGGCGGGAATAAACCACTCTCGCTCGGCCAGGCTGATATGGCTCCAGCGGGCCAGGCGGGTTTCGCCCAGTCGGGTGCCGTGGCACAGCATCATCAGGGCCAGCACGCCATGCTGCGGCCGGTTGGCCAGGGTGCTCTTCATCCGGGCCATCAGGTCTTCGATGTGCACACCACGCAGTCGCGACGGCTTGACCTTGACCTTGGCCTTGGAGAAATCACCAAAACGGATGCCGGCCATGGGGTTCGAGCTGATCTTGCCGAGCTTGCGAGCCTGCCGGAAAGACAAGGCCAGCAATTGGAACACCAGTCGCACATAGTCGATCGACAGCGACTCTTGTAGGGGCCACATCAGCTCGCGGTCGAGCAGCGCCTTGTCGATCTGGGCCAGCGGGATCTGGCTGAGGCGCGGCACCAGATGCTGCTTGATCGCCGACGCCGCCGTGCTCTTGCGCTTGGTCGACAGGTTGCGGTCGCGGGACATGCGCTCAGCGAACCAGGCCAGCAGCTCACCGGTGAGCACCCAGCTCGACAGGCTCGATCCTTCGCCGGCTTCCAGCCGCAGGCGGATGTCGGGCAGCGCAGCGGCCACCTTGGCAGCGCTCAGCTCAGGGTACGAGCCGATCAGGTTCCACTTGCCCTTGTGGATCAGGTACCAGGACCCGCGCTCGCGGGAACGGTGAAACCGGAAGTACAGGCCATGGTTGCCCAGGGCGCGAAGGTCACGCACCTGGCCGGCGGCCTGCCGGCGAATCTCTGCATCGCTGATTTTTACAGCGGCGGTGTTGGTCATGCTGCAACCTCCGTTTTTGGCAGGGCCAGGTACGCCCTCAGGCACTCCATGGCGTCGAAATGCCCCTGACACACAACGGCCAGGTAGCCTTGTTCGTTCAGCCGGCGAATGCACGCTTGTTGGCTGGGTGATACGGGCGCCGGATCGACCGTCGCCTTGAACTCGATGTACAGGCCGAAATAGCCGCCTCGGGCCATGGCCAACACCAGATCGGGAATCCCGGCCTTAACGCCCTGCGCCTTGAGTTTCGCCGCGACCTCTTTGAGTCGGTGACCTCCATTCGGAACGTGGTAGATCAGTTCGAAAACCTCGGGGTAGCGCAGCTCAATCTCCCGCATGAGAGCGGCCTGCTCGGGCCCCTCGCGATCAACGCGCTTGGCGATGGTCTTCTTGGGCTTGTACTGGCGCAGGGCTGGGGGCTTCATGCGACCAGCACCCCCTCTTTCAGCAGCAGCGCCTGGGTGCGCATGACCCCCTCGGCGTGATACTGGCGGGCGGTATCACGGTCCACGGCACGGCTGCGCCCATCGCATGCGTCGTGGCAGGCGCTGCAGGACCAGGCGCCTTGCAGATCGTGCGGCTTCTTGCCGACGCCGCAGGTGCCAGCCAGGCGGTAGTGCGCAAGGACGGTGGTCTCGGGGTCGCCATTGCACACGCCTGGAATGCGCACCTGGCACTCCCGACCGCGCGCGGCCTTGGTCAGCTTGGTCTGGCGCATCAGATTCCCTCGCGACCACGGTGGGACGACCAGTCGAACGGAAGGACGATGCCGCCGCCCTCCCGCAAGCGATCAGCCGAACGCTCACCCATTGCCGCAGGGAGCTCTTTCGCGCCGAGGTTGGAAATCACAATGGTCGGTAGCATCCGCTCGTAGCGGCCGTTGATGATCGAGAACAGCCGGCTCAGTTCGAAATCGCTCGGGGCCTCCTTGCTCGCCCCAACTTCATCGAGCACCAACAGCGACGGGCGAATCAGCGCGTCAAGGATGCTTCCCTCTGTCTGGCCCAAACTTCCATCGAACGTTGCGCGGATGGCTTGCAGAATGCCGCCGAGGGTCCGATAGGCAGCGGTATGGGTGGAGTTGGCCATGACTGCCTGGGCGATCGACACCCCCAGATGAGTTTTGCCGGTGCCAGGGTTGCCCACCAGGATCAAGCAGCGGCCCGAGGCCAGGTTGGCTTCGAACTCTGCGGCATAGCGCTCGCAACGCGCTTTAGCCTTGTGCTGGCCGTCGCAGCTCACTGCGTAGCTATCGAAGGTCTTGTCCTTGAACCGCTTTGGAATCAGCGAGTCACCCAGCTTGTAGGCGAGGTCAACGCGCTGACGCTTGACGTCTTCGGCCTGGCTTTTGGCAACCTGCGCCGCCTTGCAGCCTGGGCACGGCGAGCGGAAGGTGTGGCTGAGGACTTGGTGAGTGGTTGCTTCATACGGGCCATGTTCTTCGCACATGGCCATGGAGGTGACCTGCGGGCCGGCAATGCTCGACAGGTGGACAACTTTTTCAGAACGCATACGTGCCATCCTCCCGTGGAATGAGGCCGTCGTGGTAGTCGCGGTCGTTGAAGCCGTGATGACGGCTGTTTGGTTTGCCCTGTGCGGGCGATTTGGCGGCGAATCGCTTGGTGATCCATTCCACCTCGAAGCTGCGCCACCCGCTCTCGATGACGATTTCCATGACCTGGGCAGGCTGGATACCGAAGGTCAGGCACTGGCGAAGCTTGTCGTTCAAGCGCGTCCAAACCCGGGAGCTCATTGGGGCGCCCTTGGACTTGCGGACCGCCAAGTAATCAGCGATCAGTGACTCATCGAGCCCATGCGGATTGTCGGCCAGCATGGCGGCTTTGCCGAAGGGCGCCTTGCGCTCGTCCTTGGCCGGAGTAGGCTCCGAATCGCTGGGGGGGCATGTAACATCTTCCGAAGGAAGATTTACATAGGGGGTTTCTTTCTTAGAATAAAGAAGGGACTCGGCGGTTTTGGTCTGTTTCGACTCTTCGCCGATTCGGACCACTTCAGCCGAGTCGGCTGTTTTGGTCTGTTTCGGCTCAGTCACATAGACCCAGTCTTTCGGGTCATTTACGCCGATGTCACCCCGTGCACCGCCCTCACGGAACAGAACGCGGCGACGCAGCAGACTGGAAACCGCCTTGGACACGGTGTCAGGGTGGGCGTGGATGGCTTTCGCGATGTCCGTTGCCGGGATGCGCTGAGCTCCAGCACCGAAGTTGATTGTGGCCTTGGCCACGTACAGCACAATCTTCATCTCCCGAGCTGGGAGATCGATAGCCAGCAGGCCATCCATGAGCTGGTTGTCCATTCGGGTGAACCCCCTGGACTTGTCAAGTGGGACTATGTTTGTCATGCTTCAACTCGTTGGAAAGTTGTAGAGAAAGCCGCCCTGCCAGGCGGTTTTTTTTCGCCTGCGATTCCTGTACTGGATGGATTCGCAGGTATATCCGTCATCTACTGGCGCAATGCCAGATCTCTCATAATTCCCACCGTCAGACGGCCTACGGCGTCAGGCAGCGGATCTCTGGGATGGAAAAGGCCGGCGCTCGACAGCGGCATAACCGCCATCTGGGAGCTCGAAAACGCTGATATCCCGCTTTGCGACCAGCGCCTTGTGGATGGCAGGCGCCGTCACGCGGAGAAGCCTGGCAGCCTCGGACTGCCCTTTTTCAGCAACGAATTTGTCGAGGGGGGTCTCGCTCATGATCGGGCCTCGGTTGTTCATGCTTCGGATATTAACCATCGGTTGATTATCTGTCCATACCGATGGTTTCTCCCAATTCTTTAACCATTGGTATATGTTCGCGCCATGACCAAGAAACGAATCCTCCCTCCTGACCGCCTGGCTGAATGCGAGGCTGCGCACGCGCTGTTCCTCGCCCGCAAAAATGAGTTGAAGCTCAGTCAGAAGAAAATCGCCGACGAAGCGGGCATGACGCCGGCAGCGGTGAACCTCTATTTCAAAGGCCTCAACCCGCTAAACGCTAAGTTCGCTGCGGTGTTGGCCAGGCTTTTGGAAGTGCCGGTTGAACAGTTCAGCCCACGGCTAGCGGACGAGATCCGATCGCTGCGGTCGCTTCCAGCTGGCGACCAGGAACACAAGAAAGGCGCGGCAGAAAAGGTAATGGCGATGCTGAAGCAGCACGCCGGAAAGAAGCTGGATGAGGATGCGCAGCAGAAGATCGCGGCTGCGGTTGCAGAGTCTCTGGTTGAAGATCGCCCAAGCAATGTCGTGTCCGCTGATTTCTCCGGCCTGAAGGTGAAGAAAGACGAGATCTTCATCCCGCAATACGACATACGCGCCTCGATGGGGCACGGCCAGGTACCCCCTGACTACACCGAAGTCATGCGGAACGTGATCGTGAAGGAGTCGGTGCTACACGAAAAAGGGGTTACTTATACCTCTCAGTCTGCGCTGGCCATGATCTTCGGCTGGGGACAGAGCATGGAGGGCACGATCAACGACAAGGATCCGCTGATCGTTGACCGTGGAGTGAATGAGTTCGTCGGAGACGGTATCTACGTCCTGACTTGGCACGGCCACCTGTACATCAAGCGCCTGCAGTTCTTCGACGAGGACCACTTCTGGCTGATCTCTGACAACGAGAAACACAAGGATCAACAAGCCAGGATCGACGACGTCACGATCCATGCGAAGGTCCTATTGATCTGGAACGCCAAGAAAGCCTGATGAAGCCCGCCGCAAGCGGGCTATTCCGTTAGAACGGCGCCTCCTCTTCAAGCGCCTCCAGCTCTTCGATCGGCGCCTCCCGGTCGTCGACGCTCTGCATCTCCCATTCGATTTTTATTCCGCCCTCTTCCAGCTGCGTGATCTCCAGGCCATCCGTTTCACTAAGAATGCGCATGATCTCGCCCCACTCAGCATCACCATCTGTGTCCAGTCGATGAATGGCCACCCAGCGCTGCTCCTGCGCTTTTGGGTGATTGATCATGTTGGATACCCTCAATCCCAGCCGCTCTAGCGCAGTCATTCCTTGATGCTGCTGCGTCGGCGCCGTCTTGTTTTGCTTGGCCATGACACCTCCTTATTAACTGTATATGCATCCAGTAAACCGGATCATAGCGCACGCCTTTGAAAAATAAATTAACCATCGGTATTGACGTTAAAAGCATACCGATGGTTAACTTTATCCATCGGGGCGCAACACAGCCTCGGCAGGCCTGACAAGCCACCGCTCTTTACACAACCAGACGTGACCACCTCGACGCACCCAGGCCATCACCTGGGTCGGGACAAGCTAAGTCGTCGACCACGCAGCCTCTGGATAGCTGCCGGACTCCCACATGGAGGACGCCAGACCATGCGAGCCACCTGATGCGTAGCCAGTAGCTGCAGCAGGCAGTGGTGGGGAAACCCGGCGACGAGCATGGCGAGGATCAAAAACCATAGGAGGAACCTGCCAATGAAGCATTAAGCCCAGCCGACGAAACGGGTCGGCAAACCGCGCATACGTGCCCTACACAGCCGGCCCAAGGGCTGCACTCAAGCGCGGAGCAACATGATCCCCAACGACCATCGCCGTATTCAGATTGAAGGCGATGCGAGGGAAGCCCAAGGCCAACGCATTGAGTGCAGAGCTGCCATCTGGGGCGGTGACGCCAGACGATTCCCCGGTGCACCTCAAGTGGGGTGCATCAGGGGGAATCCACTGGAGCAATTCGAATGACCACGATTATCCAAGACAGCTTCGATAGCGGTGCCCAGGTCAGCCTGGAGATGGACAAGAACGAAGGCGAGCTCTTCGTATTCCACTGCCCGGCAGGTCAGGGCTGCAAGGTGAGTAAATGGCCGCTGGATAGCTATCACATGCCAATCGCGATGGCTCATTACGAGCAATGTCTCGATCTGGAACGAGCAGCCTTCGAAGCCTGCTCCAAGTCAGCCTGACTTTGACTGCCCGATCTACCTGGTTTCCCATCACCAGGCTGCATCGGTGTGTGATCTGGATGCGCAGGCTTGCGCACAACTGGAAGTGATCAGCCCGTCTGACGTATGTCGGGGTAGCACCAGCGGCGGCCAGGTAAAGCTGAGTCGAAAAAATGAGCCCGGCGCCGAGCCGGCCAGATCACACACCGCTGCAGCCCGTAAGGCACACGACCGTGCGCTTTACAGCCCGTAACACTCACCAACATCAACCTTACACGACTGCATTGGTCGTGACGTTCGCCCTCCCCTGGTCCGGGAGGTACACGGCAGCGAGCGTCACGACCAATGCAGCCTACCGAGGACCTTTCATGGAAACGATCACTTGCGGCTCATGGATAGGCCAGCTCGGCAAGGCGCTGGCACCACGGGAGCTGGAAGCGCTGTTGTGGGTGGCCCAAGGCCTTACCACCAAGGAAATCGCCCGAGAGATGGCGGTAAGCCCGGGCACCGTGGCCAACCGTATCGAAGCCGCACTGTTTAAGCTCGAAGCCGGACGCCGCATCGAGGCGGTCACCAAGGCCATGCGGCAGCAGATCATCAGTCCTCTCTGCATCGCCCTTGCCGGCCTCATCGCCATGCACGCGGTGATCGACGACAGCGACCCAATACGCCGCGACCGCCGTGCGCCGGAGCGCCGCACCGCCCAAGTTCGAATCGTTCGCAAGGCCGAAGCCTTCGCATACCACGCCTGACAAACCCGAGGATCACCCCATGCAGACAGCAATGCACCCTGCTTTCGAGCAGAAGCTTGCCGTGCTCGCGGCCCTGCTCGAGCGCAGCAAGTCAGTGAGGGCCGAGGCCCATGCCAAGATCGGCCAGACCGCACCCCGCTACCAGGCATCTGGCAAGGGCGCGACGTGGGATGTGATTGAGATCGCAACCGGGGCCAAGCAGGGCTTCGCGTACAGCTACCGGACAGCCATGCGGTTTGTGGATGCGATGGAGGCAGGCGCAGCCAGCAAACAAGGCGGCCTGCAATGATTGGGCAATCGAACAGCCGCGACCAAATTCTGGCCCAGCTCACCGCCAGCATCGACAGCTTCTTTGGCGACGGTGGTTCCGTCGAAACCCTGCCCGGGTTCGAGTACGTGCCACACCGACCTCATCGCGACCTTGAGCCAATGCGCGCATCCGTCGCCGCCCCAGTCAACAAGCGGGTGGCTGCTCGGCTGAAGCAGCTTGATGAGCTTCGCGAGCTGGCGAAGACCATGACTTACAAAGAGGCAATGGCTCACACCGGCCTCGCCCAAGCAACGCTCGGGCGGGCTGCCGCACAAGGCAAGTTCAAGTTCCAGCGCGATCCGAACTACGGCATGAGCAACCTGGGCAAGAAACTAAGCGACCCCGTCGAAGACCTGGCGAAGGCAGAAAAAATCATTGCTTACCGCAATGTCGGGATGTCCAGGGCAGACGTTGTGCGCGAGCTGAAGATCTCCTTCAAGCAGCTGGGCCGACTGCTCCGAGAGCTTGAAATCGACTTCCCGACCACTGCCGAGAAGCGAGCGACGAGAAAAGCATGAAACGCATCACCTCGCGCGTCCGGCACGGCCGGCGCCAGCAGCACATCAATCTGCCGCCCAGCGGCATCGCCCATCAGGAGACGCAGCAATGTCCAAGCCCACTGACACCACAGAGTTCCTGCAGGAGCTCAACGGCGGCGCCTTCGCCAGCCAAATCGGTCACGCCCTTTCGGAAGTAGCCGCAGGCGTTGTCGATCACGGCAAGGCAGGGAAAATCACCATCACCCTGGACTTCAGCCAGATCGGCGACTCCCACCAGGTAAAGATCAAGCACAAGCTTGACTACAAAGTGCCCACCAAGCGCGGCACGCGCAGCGAGAACACCAGCCTCGACACGCCGATGTACGTTGGCACCGGCGGCAACATCTCCCTCTTCCCCGAAAAGCATGACCAGCTCTTCAACCGTGACGAAGCACCGGTACACCCACGCTCCTAACTCACAGCATCTACAAGGAATAGCGCATGTCCCTCAGCAAAGAAGCTCTCGAACTGATCCAGGAAAACACCATTGCGGCAGTTGGCCGCGATCTGCCGGCCTTGGGCCCGGTGGTCGTTGTCCCGCAAAACTTCAACGTGGTTGATCTCGAGCGTTATCAGGAAGGCCGCAACCGCTTCCGTGGCACCTACTCCACCCACTCGCTGGCTGATTACAGCGCCTATGTCGTCGAGCGCGCCGCGCCAGCAGCACGCGGCTTCATAGACCAGGACAACATGAGCTGCATCGTGCTGTTCAACATCGGCACCGCCGAAGAGCCAGGCCATGCCGATGACCGCGCCGTGCTGCGCCTCAAGGCTTCCGCTGCGTTCGCCGCCGTTCAGGCAGTATGCGGCCAGAGCCTGGTGCAGAAGGCCATGAGCGACTGGATCGAAGACTGGAACCAGCACCTCGCGGCCACCGATGAAAATGGCCAGACCATGACCATCGCCAAAGCGATTGCTGCGGTTCGCACCATCACCGTGAAGGCATCGTCCGAGAGCGACCACGCAGTAGGTGAAACTCGCGCCAGCCGCAGCACCATGGACCAGATCGAAGCAAGCAGCAAAGATACCCTGCCGGCATGGCTGGACTTCAAGGTCATTCCGTTCGAAGGCTTGGGCGAGCAAGTAATCCGCCTGCGCGTGTCGGTCATCACCGGAGGCTCGCAACCAGTACTGAAGCTGCGCTGGATCGGCGAAGAAGCCCAGCGCGAGGCAATCGCTCAAGAGTTCAAGGCTGTTCTCGACGCCAAGGTGGGCACTGCCGCGAAGCTCTCGCTGGGAACATTCGACGCGAAGTGACCTCGCTCAGCGCCACAGATCACGATCTCCCGGTGTGTGGCGCTGGAGTTCAAGCGCAAGAGCATGCTGATGAATCAGCAGGATCCGGGGGATGAACTGTTAGCCCCTACAGACTCTCAAACTCGCCGCTTCGCCCCTTAGGGAGAGCACGCACTGCAGCCTTCAAGGCAGCCCGAATATCATCTCCTGTAAATGAATGATCACAGCCCTCGCAGCTACTACCTACGATCTCTTCGAAGGTTTGAGGCCTGGTATTGAAAAGACTAAATGGCATCATCCCGCACCTTGGGCAAACAATGAGAAAGCTGCTATGCCAGGGAGTTTTGCTCACAGCGGACCACCTATGTATCAATTTTTTTTGTAATCCTAGCTTCCGCGCAAGTTCAACTAGGCCACGCCGTATTCGGCCACGGAGAGCGTTCAGGCTCAATCACCTGCGCGACTATCACCACAAGATCTACCGCACGTGACTATGGCCGTAAAACTACCGGTGAAGCTGTGCCGAAGCTCTCGCGGCATGTCGTAGGAAAAGTGGATCAGCCAGGAACCGTCGCCCAATAGCACAGCCTCCCGACGGTACTTAGCAACCTGATCCTCATCAATTCCGAGAACTGCTGCGACTTCTTGGTTTGTTGGCTCGCGGTCCATCGGGGATTCATCTCCGTGTGCTGGAAGACAACAAATACTCCCACTGAAACCAAATTGCCACTATCGCGTAACTGCCGCGCGAGGCCGCACATGCGTAAGATTCACGCCGCCAACTGACCCGCCAGCGCCTCGCATCCCCCGCTAGCGCTCCGTCAGATGAACGCCAATAGCAAAAGCCGCCATGACTAGGACTACCTCTGCCACAACGTAAGCAACGAAGAACTCATCCGAAAACATGCCTGGATCTCTGAGAGGCCGCATTGCCCTGTGCAGTGCGGGATTGGCTCAGAGCCATCACCGTTCGCAAAAGTTCATTCACTACGCGGCGCTGCCCGCCAGCCCTAATCGAAAACGCCGCCTGATGAGGCGGCGCTGACTGACGAAGACCGGACGTCACCAGGTCTTCGGCTCTGACTTTTTATACGAGCCACCGGTCATGCACTTCTCGACCAGGTCTTCGCGGGCCTTGTTGTCTGGAAGTGTTTTCAGGTAGTCGGGCTGGCAGTGCTCGGATGTCGGTTCATAGGCAGCGGTGTCGACGGTGTCTTCTTTGCAGCCAGCCAAGCTCATAACGAGTGCCGCAGCGAGGATTGGGGCAAGGTATGACTTCACGGCTTGAACCCCTTGTCCTGGCTCTCATCAGGCGGAGTGATGTTCCAGAGATTCTCGCTGGCCTCCTGCTGTGCCTGCGCCTTCTTCTCCTCCTCGGACTCCCAGCATCCGCTGAGGGACAGGGCAGCAATGGCGATGATGGCTGAGCCAATGATGGTGCGTTTCATGAGGTTCCTTCCTGTGAAATGGCCGGGCGTTATATCAAACATCCCCACCCCTCCGCAAAACGTGGCGCCGTGCCATCAGCCAGCGCCTTCCCCTATTCAACGATAACGACTCACGCCACCCTGGCGAGGACCGCCCATGTCTGCATTTCAGAAAAAGAACCCGCTCGACTTCAAAACCCAGTACGGCCTTGGCTTCGATCCGCAAGACGATGAGATCGTGGTGGACTTCTTCTGCGGTGGCGGCGGCGCCGGTACCGGGCTGGAGATGGGCCTGGGCCGCCCGGTGAATGTCGCAAAGAACCACAGCCCGGCAGCGATCAGCATGCACACCGTCAACCACCCGCACGCCCGCCACTTCCCCACTGACGTATTCGAGGGTGATCCTGACACGGAATGCCAAGGGCGCTCAGTGGGCTGGTTCCACATGAGCCCCGACTGCACTCACCACAGCCAGGCCGCCGGCGGACAGCCGCGCAAGCGTGAAATACGCAACCTGTCTTGGATCGGCCTCAAGTGGGCCGGCAAGAAGAAGCCACGGGTGATCAGCCTGGAGAACGTTAAGCAGATTTTGCAGTGGGGCCCATTGATCGCGAAACGCGACAAGGCGACCGGGCGCGTGGTTACCCTTGACCTAGTACCGCATCCGTCCAATCCGAAGAAGGCCGTAAACCGCGTGGCCGAGCCGGGCGAGCAGGTACCGGTATCCAATCAGTTCCTGGTACCGAACCCCAAGCGCCGTGGCATCACCTGGCGCCGCTTCGTCCAGTTGCTGGAAGGCATGGGCTACCAGGTGGAATGGCGCATTATCAAGGCGTGCGACTTCGGCGCTCCGACAAGCCGCGAGCGCCTGTTCATGATCGCCCGCTGCGACGGCCAGCCAATCGTGTGGCCGAAGCCTACCCACGCCAAGAGCCCGGTCAAGGGACAGCAGAAGTGGCGCACCGCCGCGGTGTGCATTGACTGGAGAGTCCCGAGCAAAAGCATCTTCGGTCGCAAGAAGGAGCTGGCAGCAGCAACGCTGCGCCGTGTGGCCAAGGGCATGAAGAAATTCGTACTGGACAACCCGCAGCCTTTCATCGTGCCGATCGCCAACTGGTCTGGCGAGCTGGCCCAGTCGGCAAATGAGCCGCTGCGAACTGTGACCTCCTGGCCGCGCGGCGGGTCATTCGCTGTGGCTAGCCCAGTAATGATTGGGGCCGGCGGCCCGGTCTATGCGGGAAAGCCAGTGCCAGCCGACCAGCCGATGGGCACCCTTATGACCCAGAGTCACCGGGCGCTGGTGACAGCCTTCATCGAACAGGCCAACGGAGGATTTAACACCACGCCAGCGAAGGGCGCAGACGACCCGCTGACCACGGTCACCAACACCGGCAGCCAGCAGCGCCTCGTGACCGCCAGTCTGGCTACTCTGCGCCGCAACTGCGTAGGGCGTGCAGTAGATGACCTGGTGCCGACAATGACCGCCGGCGCCGAGCATCACGCCCTGGTCGAATACAGGTTGTCACCAGAACATGAGGAAGGCGCCCTGCGCGTCGCGGCATTCCTGATCAGCTACTACGGCACGGAAAACATCAGCACGTGTGATGCCCCAGCGCCGACGGTTACCACCAAGGACCGCCTGGGCCTGGTCACCGTCTTCGTGAAGGGAACGCCCTATGTGATCGTAGATATCTACCTTCGCATGTTGCAGCCGCACGAGCTCTACCGCGCCCAGGGCTTCCCGGCCAGCTACATCATCGACAAGGGAGCCGACGGCAAGCCGTTCACCAAGACCGAGCAGGTGCACATGTGCGGCAATAGCGTTAGCCCGCCGCCTATGGCTGCCCTCGCCCGCGCAAATGACCCTTGGCGATCAGCCACTGCCCAGGCTGTTGCAGCCTAGTCTTCGACAAGTCGGAACTGCATCTCCACCGGGCCGCCAGGTGCACGCGATTCCATAACTGCAACATGTTTGGCCCCGCACTGCTGGCAGTAGAAGACCTGACTGTCCAGCACTTCATCGTGGTCCAAGTCGGCGTCAGTTTCTTTCTCACATTTCTGGCAGATGAATTTTCTACTCATCTCCGGTGCTCCTAACCCACAACACATTCAGCGTAGCCGGTCTTTTAGCCGGCCTCTGAGGTATCCCCATGCCCACAGAAAACCGATCCAGCACCATCGAGCAGCATGACCATATCGAGGGGATCATCGATATGGTCAGCGCCCCCTTCCAGCACGAAGACCGGTACATAGTCATCAAGCGCAGCGACCTGGCGCTACTGTCACCTGTCGACTCAGATCTCGCGCACTCCTTTCTCGAAGGCGTGATGTCACTGATGGCCGAGTGGAACTGCCCAGCGCGGGAGTGCCTGGTGATTGAAAGCGATTGGCCGGAGTTCGCGCCAGCCTGGGCATCCATTGAAGCGCGCGTTACAGCCCGGCCAGCCCCGCAGCCCCACCCCGAGCCGATAGCCTGGATGGTTGGTACTGCCATCTGGTGGACCAAAGAAGAGGCTGAGCGGGATGCGGCAGAGACTGGGCTGCCGCTTGTTGGCCTGGGGCCGATGTCTGAGTCGAACAAGCCGACGATCCCGGAGGGCTACTGTCTCATGCCAAGGCGGCTCACTGCCGAGAACGGTGCCAAAGCACTGCTGCTCGGCGAGTTCAAGCTGGAGGTCACGCGCGAGTGCCCAGAATGCCTGGAACTGGACGAGCCAGCAGATGGCTGCGAGATCTGCGATGGCGAGGGTGAGTACGCACAGCGCCACACGATCCCGTGGGACATGATCAAGTTCATCTACAGCGAGGCCGTGAAGGGTCTTGCTTTCCAGCGGAACGTGACCTGCAAGCCATCATGACATTCGGAGTACATAAGTACTCCACCCGGCTGTAACCCCTCTCCCCTCTACTTTGAGGCGGCGAGACGATTGGCAGTTGGAGCACCGTCAATAGCAATCCGGCGGGCCCGGCCGACGCCCCATGCCAGCGCTCTAGTCATCGACTCACCCGGGCGCGACTCGAAAGCCTCCTCATGAAGCGCAGAGCCGCTCGGGGCGTATACACCGATGAACATCTGCGTGTTACCCGTTCGCGACAGTCGCACCTGGACATCTATGAACGTTCCATCGTCGAGTGTTTCGTCATGAGTCCTATGGTGAAGCGTCGGGTCAGCCCAAGACCAAAAAACATCACCGCGAATTCTCATGCCGTCCTCCTTCGACTTCAGTTGTATGCATCAACCCACCATAGCCAAACCGAAGCGGTTCGCAACCGCACCTGCCTGTTTCGTGATCTGAATCAGACTATTGGCCATCACCAATGCTCCTAACCCCTCCCCCTTCTATTCACTGCCGCGATATGGCGGCCAAGGAAGTCGTATGCTCGAAGCAAACATCAACCAGCACCTGAGCACCCTCACCGCAAGCCAGCTGGCCAAGCTGCTTGTCATGCGCAAGGGCCTCCAGTTCGGCTACGGCTACACGTTCACCGACGATGATGGGCAGTCTACCGACGTCGATCTGGCCTTCCTGGCTGCGGCACCTGGCGAGCTGCTCGAGGTTCTTTTCGAAGAAAACGAGCATGACGACGCCATCAACGAAGTGCGATACGAAGCTGAACAGGTCAGCGGCATCCGCGAGTGGTGCCACTACAGCTGGGGAAGGAACTACGACATCGACGTGAAAGCATTCATCCTGCCTGACGGCCGCGCCCTGGCTTTCTGCGAGATGAGCGGCGGCGGAAAGCACGGCGAGCCGAATGCCTACCCGTGGGTGAATGAGGCCAAGTTCATCAAGGTCGCCGGCGTCGAGGAACGGGTCATCAAGATGTACCGGTTTGAGGAAATCAAAGACGGCGCTGAGGTGGAGCCATGACCCGCCTCGCCCTCTGCCTCCTTCTGCTGGCCACCGGCGCCAGCGCAACCGAGAACGTTATCGACGTGCAGCACGACAGCCAGCGCGGCGTCACCTGCTACCTGCTCAACGGGGTCGGCATCAGCTGCATCCCCGACAGCCAGCTGCAGGCCGGCAACCAGCGCCAGCTCTCCCCGCACGAAACACAACCTGAACCTACACCCGCACTGGCGCCTGGGCGCTGGATTGATGAGAGGTATCAGCTGTGAGCAAAGCCGCCCGGAAAGATGTGCTCGACGAGATGACCAAGGAAGACCTGGTGGAGTGGATCAGGTCTCAGCACTTTTTCATAAAGCCCAAGAAGAGCGATGTGCTGTATCTGCGCTGGAAGCGGCAATCGGCAGACGTTCTGACCGAAATGGAGAAGGAGAACCGCGCGCTTGACCATCTGGACTTCAGCGAGCGGGATCGACTGGCTCGGCAGTTCAACGCGTCAATAGATCCAAGTGAGCGGCTTCGACTGGTCGAGAAGATAGAGCCTTATGACAAGGCCCTGAGAGACCACCTGAACCGCTCCGAGGCGATCAACCGCAAGCAAAAGCGAGTGGATGCACTCTACGACCAGATCGAGGTCGAGCGGAAAAAGGAGTGCCGATGATGACCGACCTGATCGAAGTGAGGGTATCCAACCTGATCGGCGCGCCGCTGGACTGGGCGGTGGCCATGGCCGAAGGCTTCGGCACAGACCCTGAGTGCAGGACCACAATCTGGCGCAGCCGGACTGACCCTACCAGCGCCAGCATCCGCGGCGCGACTGATGGCTTCGGCTATCGCCCTTCCAACAACTGGGAGCACGGCGGCCCGCTGCTCGAAAAGCACCAGGCAGGGTTGAGCCATGACCGGTATTTGTCAGGCGGGCCATGTGGCTGGAGCGCAGGCCCGCTCAACTCGACCTGGCTTTCCGGACCTACACCCCTTATCGCCTTCTGCCGTTCCCTGGTTCACGCAAAACTTGGGCCGATCGTGCGGGTACCAAAGGAGCTACTGCCATGATCGCCCTCGCCTACATGGCCTACCTAGTATGGAAGGCGCCGCGATGAGCAAGCCGCATGCGCGAACCCGCACCGGTGCGAAGGTTACCCTCACCGTCGAACTGACGAACCTAGGATCTTGGGGGCCGGACTGCACTCTAGACCAGGTCTACCGGCAGGCCCGAGAGGCGGCGATCGGTCGCCTGAACAAGGTATTCAAGGACCACCTTGATACCACCCGCATTCTTGGCCCAATCGTCGTCGAAGCCGTAACCACCGACCTCGAAAAGCGTTAACCCCTCCCCCTATCACTCAAGCCCGCCGACATGCGCGGGCGAGGATGACCTATGTCCGCAACAGAACGATTCCACCACACCGCGAACGACTGCCTGGAGCGCCTGGCGGCCGATCTCTGGCCGGAAGCCAAGCTGGCTCTGGTCATCTACACCCCTGAAAAGCCTGAACTCGACATCGTGCTCAAGGACAGCGGCCTCAACGTTGACGAGGTCGTGAGCACCCTGCGCCGTCGCGGTGGCCTGGGCCTGGATGGCGAGAACATCTACAAGCGCCTGCTCTGCGACGCGATCATCGGGGCCATGGCTTGCGGCAAGCAAAACAGCAACCCGCCGCCTGCTGATCACTGGGGTCAGGAGTTTTGGAATATCGGCCGGGCCGAGGGCGCACTGCAGGAAGAGCTGATTCAGGCGCTCCGCCTGGCCCGCAAAGAACTGGACGCCTGCCAGCGGGCGATCCACTACGCCGGCGGCTTCGATCCAGCTTACGTCGACGATGCCCAGGCGGCGCTCAAGGTCGCCGACACGGTGCTCGAGAAAATGCCCGCCTGACCCCAACCTGCCGCCACCGGCGGCGTGGAGACCAACATGCATTCAAAAAGGAAGAAGCCAGGCGATGAACGCGCCGGGGTGGAAGAGGCCGTTGCCCAGGAAATGGACAAGGTAACGGAGGAAAAGATGGCCGAACTGCTGGGAATCACGCTGCGAGCGCTTCAGACCCGGCGCCAGCGCGGGAAAATCCCTGAAGGCGTCTGGAATAAGAACGGCCGCAACATCATGTACAGCAGATGGAGATATGAGGAATGGCTCGAAAGCCTGTGGGTCTGCCCCCTGGAATTGAAATCCGAGGAGACTCGCTCCGAATCCGTTTCACTTGGAACGGTGAGCGTCGCGGGGAAACCCTCGCCCATCCCCCGACGGCGCAGGGCATCCGCGCAGCCAGCCGTGTACGTGATCAAGTAGTAAACCTGATCCGCCACGACCTGCTGGACGACGAGAAGTATGCCGAGCTATTCCCGGGCTCGGAGGTGGCCCGCCGGACGGCGGAGTCCATCCCGAGCCTGGGCGCCTACACCCAGATGTGGCTGGATAGTCGCCACATCGTCGAAGGCACCCGCAACAACTACAAGAGCGTGTTCAACATCTACTGGATGCCGTACCTCGGCCTACGCCGGATAGACATGATCACGCCGACCATGCTTCGCGGGGTCATTTCGCAGATCCAGTGGACGTCAGTTGGCGTCAAGCGGAATGCGATCATCAAGCTGTCCAGCGTTTTCAAGACAGCGGTCCTCGATGGTTTGATCGCCAAGAACCCCACCAACTCGCTCGATAAGCCAAGGGCCGTCAAGAAGGTCGTAGACCCTTACACCAGGGCGGAAGCAGAGGCGATAATCTCCCACCTGTATGCGACGCTTCAGAAATACTCGCAGATCTACGCAGCGTTCTTCGAGTTTTGCTTCTTTACTGGAGTCCGCCCTGGCGAAGCAATGGGCCTGAAGTGGGAGGACATCGACCTTGATCAGCGCTCCGCGACGGTTCGCCGGATCATCGTTAACCGTGCCCCCCAGGAACGCACGAAAACCAAGCATCATCGGGTGGTCCTGTTAAACGAGCGAGCACTAAACGCCATCAACCAGGCCCAGCGAATGGCTACTCTTCGTCGCATGGCGTCCAAGTCGGCCCACCCTACTAGCCCCTTCGTGTTCCAACCTAGCAAAGGTGGGCTGTGGATTAACGAGCCAAGTGTTACAATCCGCCACTTCAAATCGGCGCTGAAGGCGCTGAACATCCGTGAACGCCGTCAGTACGACACCCGCCACACCTACGCAACCATGTGCCTGATGTCTGGGATGAACCCCGCGTTCATCGCGAGCCAGCTCGGCCACAGCGTCGAGATGTTGCTCTCTACCTACGCGAAATGGATCAGCTCCTCCTCGGACTGGAGGGAGCTGGAGAAGCTGCCGCCCCGAGTCGAATTGGCCCAAAATTGGCCCAAAACTGACGAGAGGGCCTAAATACACCTCTGGAACCCCCGCAGGACAAGCACTTGATTTCTACCGCTAACATCACCATGCAGTTCGGCTCCAAGCCGCTGTTCGAAAACGTTTCCGTAAAATTCAACAACGGCAACCGCTACGGCCTGATCGGCGCCAACGGTTGCGGCAAGTCGACCTTCATGAAGATCCTTGGCGGCGACCTGGAGCCATCCGGCGGCCAGGTCATGCTCGAGCCGAACACGCGCCTGGGCAAGCTGCGCCAGGACCAGTTCGCCTATGAAGAATTCACCGTGATCGACACCGTGATCATGGGCCACGGCCAGCTGTGGAAGGTCAAGGCCGAGCGCGACCGTATCTATTCGCTGCCAGAAATGACCGAGGAAGACGGCATGGCCGTCGCCGAACTGGAAACCGAATTCGCCGAAATGGACGGCTACACTGCCGAATCCCGCGCCGGCGAACTGCTGCTGGGCCTGGGTATCCCCCTGGAGCAACACTTCGGCCCGATGAGCGAAGTGGCGCCAGGCTGGAAGCTGCGTGTGCTGTTGGCCCAGGCACTGTTCTCGGACCCGGACGTGCTGCTGCTCGACGAACCGACCAACCACCTGGATATCAACACCATCCGCTGGCTGGAAACGATCCTCACGGCGCGTAACAGCACCATGATCATCATTTCCCACGACCGCCACTTCCTCAACAGCGTCTGCACCCACATGGCCGACCTGGACTACGGCGAGCTGCGCCTGTTCCCGGGCAACTATGACGAGTACATGACTGCGGCCACCCAGTCGCGTGAGCAGTTGCTGTCGGACAACGCCAAGAAAAAGGCCCAGATCGCCGAACTGCAGACCTTCGTCAGCCGCTTCTCGGCCAACGCCTCCAAGGCCAAGCAGGCGACTTCGCGCGCCAAGCAGATCGACAAGATCCAGCTGGCCGAGGTGAAGCCTTCCAGCCGTGTCAGCCCGTTCATCCGCTTCGAGCAGACCAAAAAGCTGCACCGCCAGGCGGTAGTGGTCGAGAAGATGGCGAAAGCCTTCGACGACAAGGTGCTGTTCAAGAACTTCGACATTACCGTCGAAGCGGGCGAGCGCGTTGCGATCATCGGCCCCAACGGTATTGGCAAGACTACCCTGCTGCGTACCCTGGTCGGCGAAATGACCCCGGATGCCGGATCGGTGAAATGGACCGACAGTGCCGAAGTGGGCTACTACGCCCAGGACCACGCTCACGACTTTGAAGACGACCTGAGCCTGTTCGACTGGATGGGCCAGTGGACCTCCGGCGAGCAGGTGATTCGCGGCACCCTGGGGCGCATGCTGTTCTCCAACGACGAGATCCTCAAGTCGGTGAAGGTGATCTCCGGTGGTGAGCAAGGCCGGATGCTGTTCGGCAAGCTGATCCTGCAAAAGCCGAACGTGCTGGTGATGGACGAGCCAACCAACCACCTGGACATGGAATCGATCGAGGCGCTGAACCTGGCGCTGGAAAACTATCCGGGCACCTTGTTGTTCGTCAGCCACGACCGTGAGTTCGTGTCGTCGTTGGCCACGCGCATCATCGAGCTGTCGCCCGATGGCGTGGTGGACTTCAGCGGCACCTACGACGATTACCTGCGCAGCCAAGGCGTACTGGTCTGATTGATGGGTAAGGCCTGGCCATTGTGTATGGCTGGGCCCGCCTCTTCGCGGGCTTGCCCGCGAAGATCCCACCGCCAGCCCCACAGCTGACACAACCCGACGAATAATTCGTTAGCCTGCTTTCATTTCCTTCATGTAACAGCCATCATGGGACCACGCCCAACCGGCCGCCCGCGAAAGAGCCCATGACCGCGCAACAACCTGCCCCCGCCAGCAACACGCTGCACATCACTCAGCAGATCCTGTCGATCGTTTTCTACACCTTCATTGCCTTCCTCTGCATCGGCCTGCCGATTGCGGTGCTACCCAGCTACGTGCACGACCAACTGGGCTTTGGTGCAGTGATCGCCGGAGTAACCATTGGCCTGCAATACCTGGCCACCCTGCTCAGCCGCCCGTTTGCCGGGCGCGTTGCAGATACCCGCGGGGGCAAGCAAGCCATCCGTTTCGGCCTGATGGGAATTGCCGGCTGCGGGGTATTGACCCTGCTATCGGCCTGGACGCTGACGCTGCCGCTGCTGAGCCTGGCGCTGCTACTTGTGGGCCGTTTGCTGCTCGGCATCGCCCAAGGGCTGATTGGTGTGGCCACCTTGAGCTGGGGCATCAGCCAGGTCGGCCCCGAACACACCGCCAGGGTGATCTCATGGAACGGCATCGCCTCCTACGGCGCGATTGCGATTGGCGCGCCACTGGGTGTGTTGGCCGTGGATGGGCTGGACTTCAGCGTGTTGGGCCCTGCTTTGCTGGTGCTGGCAACCCTTGCCCTGCTGGTGTTGCGCAAGCGTGCCGACGTGATGGTGGTGCGTGGCGAGCGCCTGCCGTTCTGGTCGGCGTTTGCCCGGGTCGCGCCATGCGGTCTTGGGCTGACCCTGGCCTCGATCGGCTACGGCACGCTGACCACCTTCGTCACCTTGTACTACCTGGAGCGCGGTTGGCTAGGCGCAGCCTGGTGCCTGAGTGCGTTTGGTGTGTGCTTCATCCTTTCGCGTCTGCTGTTCGTCAATGCGGTCAACCGCTTTGGTGGTTACAACGTAGCGGTCGCCTGCATGGCCACTGAAGTACTCGGCCTGAGCTTGCTGTGGCTGGCGCCTTCGCCGGCCTGGGCATTGGTCGGCGCAGGGCTTACCGGTTTCGGGCTGTCGCTGGTATACCCGGCGCTGGGCGTGGAGGCCATCAAGCAGGTCCCCAGCAACAGCCGCGGTGCGGGGCTGGGGGCCTATGCGGTGTTCTTCGATATGGCCCTGGCTATCGCCGGGCCAGTAATGGGCGCAGTAGCCGTGCACCTGGGGTACGCCTCGATCTTCTGCGTGGCGGCCCTGCTCGCCCTGGCCGGGGTGGGTCTAACGCTGTTGCTGTCCCGGCGCGCTCGCAGCGGCTGACCGCTCGGCCAGTTGCGGCGCGCCCAGTGCCTGCCGGAAGAACGCTGCCGTTTCACGTTCCAGCGAATGATGGATATGGCGGCGATCCACGCCCTCGGCGTCTTTGCACAATGCCGGCATCCGCGCGTACTGGTCGGCGTCGCAGTGGGCCATGAACACAAAGTGGCCGGCACCGGCCAACAGGCGGTAATCGGGTGTGACCGGCAGCTTGCGGGCCAGGGCCTCGGCATTGCGGTCCACCGCCACCAGTTGGTCGCTATCACCGCTGTAGATCAGGGCTGGCACTTGAACCCCGGCCAAGGCGTGGCGCCCGAACAGCAGGCTCAGCGGCGCCATCAACATCACCGCCCCTACCCGCTGATCGGCCTGCGCCGCGAGTTCGCTGCGGTCGGCAATCAATATACCGTGGGTCTTGCAGGCGTCTGCGTCGTTCGGGCGCTCCAGGCAATACTGGCGCAGGCGGTCCAAATCCGGGCGTGCGCCGGAAAGGATCAATGCGGTTTCGCCACCCGCCGAATAACCGATCACGCCCACCCTGCCTTCGTCCAGGTAAGGCCCGACCAATGCATCATCGCGGGCTGCGGTGATCGCGGCACTGACTTGCAGCGGCCGGCCATACAGATTGCTCAGAGTGCCCAGCCGACTGTGGTCGCGGGCGTTGTCCCCCGGGTGCACTACCGCCACCACCACGAACCCTCGCCGCGCCAACGAGGTGGCCAGGTAATGCAGCGCCAACGGGCTACCGGTATTGCCGTGGGACAACACCAGTAATGGATACCGGCCCCTGGCGACGGGCGCCTCTTCTGCCACGTCGACTGGATAGCCGTCTATACGGCTGCTACGGGTTTTACCAGTAGCCGGGTAGAACGCCAGCGCTTGCATCGGCCGGCTATCGACTGGGTCGGCCAAGGTCATGTGGTGCAGGCCGGCAACCCACGGCGCAGCTTCGGCATGGGCCAGCAGGCCGCCGAGCAGGACCATCGCCAACAAGCAGCGGGGAACAGTCATCGGCCGGCGGTACCTTGCAGGGCGAAGAGAAAGCCCAGCATAGAGCCGGCCTGGCCTGCGCCGGATGAAAACTGGATGAAACCATCGTTATGCACGTTGCGCGCGCATTCTCTGCATTTGCGCATGGCGTCGAACCCGTGGCATAGATACAGGTCCACGTCTTATGTGACCGTTTCGCGCCAATGAAGGAGATTCATGCATGAGCAAGCCCGCCTACGTGCCACCCAAGGTGTGGCGCAACGAAGCAGCGTCCGGCGGCCAGTTCGCCAGCATCAACCGCCCGGTTGCCGGCCCGACGCACGACAAGGACCTGCCGCTGGGCAAGCACCCGCTGCAGCTGTATTCCTTGGCCACACCCAATGGCGTCAAGGTCACCATTGCCCTTGAAGAGCTGCTTGCCCTGGGCCATACCGCCGCCGAGTACGATGCCTGGCTGATCCGCATTGGCGAGGGCGACCAGTTTTCTAGCGGTTTTGTCCAGGTCAACCCCAACTCGAAGATCCCTGCCCTGCTCGACCGCAGCGTCGAACCGCCTGTGCGGGTATTCGAATCGGGGTCGATCCTGCTGTACCTTGCGGACAAGTTCGGCGCACTGCTGCCAAAATCACCAGCAGCACGGACCGAGAGCCTGAACTGGCTGTTCTGGCAAATGGGCGCAGCACCTTACCTGGGTGGTGGCTTTGGTCACTTCTACGTGTACGCCCCGGAAAAATTCGAGTACGCCATCAACCGCTTCACCATGGAGGCCAAGCGCCAACTGGATGTGCTCGACCGCCGGCTGGCCGAGAGCCGTTATCTGGGCGGGGATGAGTACAGCATTGCCGATATCGCCGTGTGGCCGTGGTATGGCCAGTTGGTGCGCGGCAACCTGTATGACGCGGCGCAGTTCCTGGCAGTGGACGAGTACCCCAACGTGCAGCGCTGGGCAGAGGAAATTGCCCAGCGCCCTGCAGTGCAGCGTGGCACCAGGGTCAACCGTACCTGGGGAGATGAAGACAGCCAGGTGCCGGAGCGCCATTCAGCCACAGACCTGGCCGATTAGCGCGGACCGTGTGGGAGTGCCCTTTCGCGACACAAGGCCGCTCCCACAAGGGGGCGCCTGGTGCCTGACAATGCCCCCCTGCATAAAACCATTTGCCCCCGCGCAAACCTGCGTCCGCCAAGCCCTTCTTGTACACTCCTCGCACTAGCCCCCACCTGCACAATTTTTTTGGTGAACGCATGATCGAGGTAACCGAGGTTTCCATTGCCGAGCTGCGCGACGCGCTCGAGTCGGGCCGCACGACGGCGGTCGAGCTGGTCAAGGCCTACCTGGCGCGCATCGACGCCTATGATGGCGCCGACACCGCCACCGCCCTGAACGCTGTCGTGGTACGCAACCCCGAGGCGCTCAAAGAAGCCGAGGCCTCCGACGCCCGCCGCGCCCAAGGCCAGGTCCTGAGCCCGCTGGATGGCATCCCCTACACCGCCAAGGACAGCTACCTGGTCAAAGGCCTGACCGCCGCTTCGGGCAGCCCTGCCTTCAAGGACCTGGTCGCCCAACGCGACGCTTTCACCATCGAGCGCTTGCGCGCCGCGGGTGCCGTGTGCCTTGGCAAGACCAACATGCCGCCCATGGCCAACGGTGGCATGCAGCGCGGCGTGTATGGCCGCGCCGAAAGCCCGTACAACCCCAACTTCCTGACTGCGCCCTTCGCCTCGGGCTCGTCCAACGGTGCCGGCACCGCCACCGCCGCCAGCTTCAGTGCCTTCGGCCTGGCCGAGGAAACCTGGTCCAGCGGCCGTGGGCCGGCGTCCAACAATGGCTTGTGCGCCTACACCCCATCGCGCGGCGTGATTTCGGTACGTGGAAACTGGCCGCTGACCCCGACCATGGACGTGGTTGTCCCTTACGCGCGCACCATGGCCGACCTGCTGGAAATCCTCGATGTGGTGGTGGCCGATGACGCTGACAAGCGCGGCGACCTGTGGCGCCTGCAGCCCTGGGTACCGATCCCGGCGGCATCGACTGTGCGCCCTGCCTCTTACCTGGACCTGGCAGTGGATGCCAGCGCACTCAAGGGCAAACGCTTTGGCGTACCGCGCATGTACATCAATGCCGATACCGAAGCGGGCACCTCCGAAAAACCAGGCATCGGCGGCCCGACTGGCCAACGCATCAACACCCGCGCCACTGTGATCGACTTGTGGCAAGAAGCACGTCAGGCCCTGGAAGCGGCCGGCGCCGAAGTGCTGGAAGTGGACTTTCCGCTGGTGTCCAACTGCGAGGGCGACCGCCCGGGCGCACCGACCGTTTACAACCGCGGCATCGTCAGCAAAGAGTTCCTCCATGACGAGCTGTGGGAGCTGTCGGGCTGGGCCTTTGACGACTTCCTGCGTGCCAACGGCGACCCAAAGCTTAACCGCCTGGCCGATGTTGATGGCCCACAGATCTTCCCCCACGACCCGGGCACCCTGCCCAACCGTGAGGACGACCTGGCCGCCGGCATGGACGAGTACGTCAACATGGCCAAGCGCGGCCTGAAGACCTGGGACCAGATCGAGACCGTGCCTGATGGCCTGCGCGGCCTGGAGCACACCCGCAAGCTGGACCTGGAAGACTGGATGGACAACCTGGGCCTGGACGCGGTGTTGTTCCCGACAGTGGCCGATGTGGGCCCGGCCGATGCCGACGTCAACCCGGCATCGGCAGACATCGCCTGGAGCAACGGTATCTGGGTGGCCAACGGCAACCTGGCGATCCGTCACCTGGGTGTACCGACCGTCACCGTGCCAATGGGCGTGATGGCCGATATCGGCATGCCGGTGGGGCTGACCTTTGCCGGGCGGGCTTACAGTGACAATGCATTGTTGAGCTTTGGTGCAGCCTTCGAGGCGACTGGCTCGCGCCGGATGATTCCGCCGCGCACCCCGGCTCTGGGCTGACTTTTACAAGGGCCGCTTTGCGGCCCATCGCCGGCAAGCCAGCTCCTACAGGAAGCTGCAAATCTCAAGGGTTGTGCAGTACCTGTGGGAGCTGGCTTGCCGGCGATGGGCCGGTAGAACCACCACAGATCGCACAATTCAACTTTATGTGTAAAAATACACAAAACGTTGATATTGCGATCTGCCATGCCTATCACCCCCGGCGAAGAACGCCACCTCACCCTCACAGTGCTCAAGGCTGCCATCCAGGCCCTGGGCAGCGTTGCCGCACGCAACATGGAAATTCTCCTGCACGACCTTGACCACCCGGAACATTCCGTGGTAGCGATCGTCAACGGTCACCTCTCCGGCCGCAGCGTCGGCAGCCCGATCCTCGCCGCCCCAGAGCAGGACCAAGGCTTCAAGGCACTGATGCAGGCCTCAGCCGACCAGCACGGCAGCGAGCCGGTGGTACTGCCCGACTACCCCACCACACTCAAGGGCCGCACCCTGCGCAGCGCCACCGCGATCTTTCGCGACAGCACCGGCCACCCCTTCGCCAGCCTCTGCGTCAACACCGACGTCACCGGCCTGGACGCCGCCATGAGCTTTCTCCAGCAGTTCCAACCGCTGGGGGCCACGCCTGCCGTCAGCGAACCCGCCGACATGGAACTGCTGATGAGCGAGATCATCCAGGCTTCCCTGCAACGTAGCGGCCAAGGCCGAATGAACAAACAGGCCAAGGTCGAAGCCGTGCGGGTCATGCAGGAGCGCGGCCTGTTCATCGTCAAAGGCGGCGTGGAAAAGGCCGCAAGTGCCCTCGGCGTAACCCGCTACACCATTTACAACTACCTTGAACAATTACGCGGAACCACCCAATGACCTTGCATATCCACACCCCCCTGATCGAATCTCGTTCCATATCGTTGGCCGCGGGCCGAAACATCTGGCTCAAGCTCGATGCCCTGCAACCTTGCGGCTCGTTCAAGCTGCGCGGCGTCGGCCACGCCTGCGAAGTGCATCAGGCCCGTGGCGCCCAGCAGTTCATTTCTTCCTCGGGCGGCAACGCCGGCCTGGCAGTAGCGTATGCGGGGCGCAAGCTGGGTGTGCCGGTGACCGTTGTAGTTCCCGAGACCACCACCGAGCGGGCCAAGGAGTTGCTGCGCCTGGAAGACGCCAACGTGGTGGTGCATGGCAGCTCCTGGCAAGAGGCCAACGCCCTGGCGCAGACCTTGGTGGGGCCGAATGATGCGTTCATCCACCCGTTTGACGACCCGCTGCTGTGGGCCGGGCATGCCAGCCTGATCGATGAGGTCGCCGAAGCAGGCGTGAAACCGGACGCCGTGGTGCTGTCGGTGGGCGGTGGCGGGTTGC
The DNA here is from genome assembly GCF_000498395.2 of Pseudomonas putida S13.1.2. Lineage (NCBI taxonomy): Bacteria > Pseudomonadati > Pseudomonadota > Gammaproteobacteria > Pseudomonadales > Pseudomonadaceae > Pseudomonas > Pseudomonas putida. The sequence continues at coordinate 1,363,746 of NZ_CP010979.1, read as the reverse complement.
TCAGCGGCGTGGTCCAGGGGCTGCAGCGCAATGGTTGGGGGGATGTCCCGGTGCTGGCGGTGGAAACCCACGGCGCCGCGTCGCTGCATGCGGCCATGCAGGCGGGGCATTCGGTCGAGCTGGAGCGCATCGCTTCGGTGGCGACGTCGCTGGGGGCAAAGCGGGTAGCCGATCAGGCGCTGGCCTGCGCTCAGCAACACCCGGTGCACAGCCACCTGGTCAGCGATCGCGCGGCGCTGGAGGCCTGCGAGCGGTTCCTGCTGGACCACCGCGTGCTGGTCGAACCGGCGTGTGGAGCGGCGTTGGCATTGGCGTATGCGCCGGGCGCCCTGGCGCAATACCAGAATGTGCTGGTGGTGGTTTGTGGTGGGGCTACTGCAACGCTGGAGCAGATTCACGCGTGGTTGCAGCAAGCTGATTGAGGCTGCCGCCCGTCGGTGGTGATTACGACAGTCACATGCGCCTGTTCTACTGAGCCCGCCGCAACCGGAAAAATGCCCTCGCAACGGCGTCAACCCTGACGAAATGCGTATCGCACCCTTTCGGTCTGCGGCAAGTGAAGGCACAATGCGTGTCCTTTTTTTGGCCGGCCTGGCCGGGGGCCTTTAAATGATCAAGACGCCGTATTACCTCATCGACAAAACCAAGCTGCTCAGCAACATGCAGAAGATCGCCTACGTGCGTGAACACTCCGGTGCCAAGGCGCTGCTTGCCCTCAAGTGCTTCGCTACCTGGTCGGTGTTCGACCTGATGCAGCAGTACATGGACGGCACCACCTCGTCCTCGCTTTTCGAGCTCAAGCTCGGCCGCCAGAAGTTCGCCGGCGAAACCCACGCCTACAGCGTGGCCTGGGCCGACGACGAGGTCGAGGAAATGCTCGAGAACTGCGACAAGATCATCTTCAACTCGATCGGCCAGCTGCAGCGCTTTGCCGAACAGTCCGAAGGCAAGGTACGCGGCCTGCGCGTCAACCCGCAGGTCAGCAGCTCCGACTACCTGCTCGCCGACCCGGCACGTCCGTTCAGCCGCCTGGGCGAATGGGACCCTGCCAAGATCGAGCAGGTGATCGAACAGATCTCCGGTTTCATGTTCCACAACAACTGCGAGAACGGCGACTTCGGCCTGTTCGACAAGATGCTCACGCACATCGAAGAGCGCTTCGGTCACCTGCTGCACAAGGTCGAGTGGGTCAGCCTCGGTGGCGGCATCCACTTCACCGGTGAAGACTATGCGGTAGACGCCTTCTGCGCGCGCCTCAAAGCCTTCTCGGAGAAATACGGCGTGCAGGTGTACCTGGAGCCGGGCGAAGCAGCCATCACCAACAGCGCCTCGCTGGAAGTGACCGTGCTCGACACCCTGTACAACGGCAAGCACCTGGCCGTGGTCGACAGCTCGATCGAAGCGCACCTGCTCGACCTGCTGATCTACCGCCTCAACGCCAAGATGGCCCCCAACGACGGCGAGCACACCTACATGGTCTGCGGCAAGTCGTGCCTGGCCGGTGACATCTTCGGCGAGTACCAATTCGATCGCCCGTTGGCCATTGGCGATCGCCTGTCGTTCATCGACACGGCGGGTTACACCATGGTCAAGAAAAACTGGTTCAACGGTCTGAAGATGCCATCCATCGTGGTCAAGCAACTCGACGGCAGCGTCGAAGTCGTCCGCGAGTTCGGTTTCGAAGACTACGTTTCCAGCCTGTCGTAAGGCCGGCTTTCCAAGTAAGGAGCAAAAGGTAAATTGAAGAAGAACGTTCTTATCATTGGTGCAGGAGGTGTCGCCAAGGTGGTGGCCCACAAGTGCGCGCAGCATAACGACGAACTGGGTCGTATCGCTATCGCGTCACGGAACATCTCCAAATGCCAGGCCATCATCGACAGCGTCAAGGCCAAGGGTAGCCTCAAGGTACCCGCCGACATCCAGGCCTTCTCGCTCAATGCCCTCGATGTCGAGGCAACCAAGGCGCTGATCCGCGAGACCGAATCGCAGATCGTGATCAACGTAGGTTCCGCCTTCCTCAACATGTCGGTGCTGCGTGCCTGCATCGATACGGGTGTCGCCTATCTGGACACCGCCATCCACGAAGAGCCGGGCAAGATTTGCGAGACCCCGCCGTGGTACGGCAACTACGAGTGGAAACACCTCGAAGAGTGCCAGGCAAAGAACATTACCGCCATTCTCGGCGTCGGTTTCGACCCGGGTGTGGTGAACAGCTACGCCAAGCTGGCGCAGCAGCAGTATTTCGACAGCATTGATTCGATCGACATTCTCGACGTCAATGCCGGTTCGCATGGCAAGTACTTTGCCACCAACTTCGACCCGGAAATCAACTTCCGCGAGTTCACCGGTCAAGTGTGGAGCTGGCAGAACAGCCAGTGGACCAGCAACACCATGTTCGAGGTCAAGCGTACTGACGACCTGCCAGTAGTAGGCTCGCAGAACCTTTACCTGACCGGCCACGACGAAGTTCACTCGATTTCGAAGAACCTCAACGTGCCGAACGTGCGTTTCTGGATGAGCTTTGGCGAGCACTACATCAATGTGTTCACCGTGCTGAAAAACCTGGGCCTGCTCAGCGAGCAACCGGTAAAAACCGCCGAAGGCCTGGAAGTGGTACCGCTGAAAGTGGTCAAGGCCGTGCTGCCAGACCCAGCCTCGCTGGCCCCTGGCTACACCGGCAAGACCTGCATCGGTGACCTGGTCAAAGGCACCAAGGATGGCCAGCCGCGCGAAGTGTTCATCTACAACGTGGCAGACCACGAAGAAGCCTACGCCGAGACCGACAGCCAAGGCATTTCCTACACCGCCGGTGTACCGCCAGTGGCCGCCGCCCTGCTGGTTGCCCGTGGCGAATGGGATGCCAAGCGCATGGTCAACGTCGAGGAGCTGCCAGCCGAGCCGTTCCTCAAGGCGCTGGACGTGATGGGCCTGCCGACCCGCGTCAAAGATGAAAAAGGCGATCGTCCTTGGGACGCTGAAGCCTAAGCAACAAACAGAAGGGGCGCCACATGGCGCCCCTTCTGCTTTTGCAGGCCCGGCCTTTTCGCGGGCTCGCCCGCTCCGACAGGTAACGTGCTTCTTCAGGCCTGTAGCGATCCTGTGGGAGCGGGCAAGCCCGCGAAGAGGCCAGTGCAGGACTAGACCCTACTTCCGCGCCTCCAGAATCAGGTTGAACGGCGTCTGCGTCGCCCGCCGGAAGCGGCTGAACCCCGCTTCCTCGAACACCGCCCGCAAGCGCGCCTCTCCAGCTTGTGCCCCCAGCCCCAGGCCCACCTCCTGCGACAGCGAATTCGGCGTGCAGATGAAGGTAGACGCGGCATAGAACAAGCGCCCGACCGGCGTCAGGTTGCCGTCCAGCGAATCCTCGGCATAAGGCTCTACCAGCATCACCGTGCCGTCAGCCTTCAACGCACGATAGGCATGCTTGGCAGCCCCCACCGGGTCGCCCATGTCGTGCAGGCAATCGAAGAAGCACACCAGGTCATGGTCATGCCCTGGGTAATCCTTTGCGCTGGCCTGCTTGAAGCTTACCCGCTCTGCCAGCCCCGCCTCACGCGCGCGCGCGTTGGCGGTGGTAATGGAAGGTCCGTGGTAGTCGTAGCCGACGAAGGTCGACGCTGGAAATGCCTGGGCCATGACCAGCGTCGAAGCACCATGCCCGCAGCCTACATCCGCGACCTTGGCGCCCGCCTGTAGCTTGGCCACCACACCCTCGAGCGCCGGCAACCATTCAGCTACCAGAAACGTACGGTAGCCCGGCCGGAAAAACCGCTCGGTACCGCTGAACATGCACGGGTGGTGGTCCCCCCAGGCCAACCCGCCATTACCGCGCATGGCCGCGATCAGCTTGTCTTTGTCATGAAACAGCGCGGCAATCACTGCTGCACCACCGGCCATGTAAGCCGGGGAGTCCTCCAGCGCCAAGGCCATGGCCTGCGCTTCGGGTAGCACAAAAAAGCCTTTGTCGTGCTCCATGTAACCCGCAGCGGCCTGGGCGTTCAGCCATTCGCGCACCAGGCGTGGATGGCAGCCGGTTTTTTCCGCCAGCGCTTCGGGGGTAGTCGGCTGGCTGTCGGCCATGGCTCGGTACAGCCCCAGTTCGTCGCCCAGGATAACATTGGCCAGGGTCGCCGCTGCGCCCATGTCGCCCACCAACTTGCCCATGAAATCGTGAAGCCTTGCCTCGTCCATGACCTGCCCTCCTCTGCAAGAAGGCCATCGCCAGCGAGGGAACACTGCTCCGGGGAGGCGGTGGTCGGTTCAAGGGTTTGCGCTCGCCCTACAGCGCGTTACCGCGAGCACTCGATAAGTCTAGATCTTCTGCACATACGCGACGAGATACCGTCCTCATAGCGGCTGAATCACTCCTTCAGGTAACAATTCCTAAACAACACTGTGACATTTTTTTTCAGCTGTCTTATCAAGGAGCGGAAAGATGAAAGTCACGGTCTTCGGTACCGGCTACGTTGGCCTCACCCAGGCAGTGTGCCTGGCCCAGGTGGGGCATTCGGTGTTGTGCATGGATGTCGACGCCGAGCGGGTCGCCACCCTCAATGACGGTCATTGCCCGTTCTTCGAGCCGGGCCTTGCGCCGCTGCTGGAGAAAAACCTGGCCTGCGGCCGCCTGCGTTTCACCACCGATGCCCGGGCAGCAGTCCACTACGCCAAGCTGCAGTTCATCGCAGTCGGCACACCGCCACAAGCCGATGGCAGCGCCGACCTGAAGCACGTTTTTGCCGTGGTCGACAGCATCCTCGAACATGCTGATGGCGCCAGGGTGATCGTCAACAAATCCACCGCGCCGGTCGGCACGGTGCACCGCATCAAGTTGCGAATAGCCCAGGCTGTCGCCGACACCAGTCGTTTCCAGGTAATCAGCAACCCGGAGTTTCTCAAGGAAGGCTCTGCCGTGGACGATTGCATGCGTCCGGATCGCATCATCATCGGCGGCGCCGAACAGGCCGAAGTGGAGTTGCTGCGCGAACTGTACCTGCCGTTCAGCCGCAACCGCGAAAAACTCATGGTCATGGATGCACGCAGCGCCGAGCTGACCAAATACGCGGCCAACTGCATGCTGGCGACCAAGATCTCCTTCATCAACGAAATCGCCAACCTGGCCGAGCACCTGGGGGCCGATATCGAAATGGTCCGCCGTGGCATCGGCTCCGACCCGCGCATCGGTTACGACTTCATCTACGCCGGGTGCGGCTTTGGCGGCTCGTGCTTCCCCAAAGACCTGCAAGCCCTGCGCCGCAGCGCCGAGGCTGAAGGCTTCGAGCCGCAGTTGCTGCGTGCGGTGGAGTCGGTCAACGAACATCAGAAGGGCCGGCTGTTCAGCAAGATCCAGCGGCATTATCCCGATGGCCTGCGGGGCAAGGTGTTTGCCTTGTGGGGGTTGTCGTTCAAGCCCAACACCAATGACATCCGTGAAGCCTCCAGCCGGGTCTTGCTGGAAGCGCTGTGGGCTGCTGGCGCGCGAGTACAGGCCCACGACCCGCAGGCGATGGAAGAAATCCAGCGGCACTACGGCCGGCGCGCCGACCTGCAACTGGTGCCCTGCAAGGACGATGCACTGGAGGGCGCCGATGCGCTGGTAATCGTCACCGAATGGCAGGATTACCGCGTGCTCAACCTGGACAAGGTACCGCAACAGTTGGCCGACCGGGTGGTGTTCGACGGGCGCAACCTGTTCGAGCCCAAACACATGGCCGCCGCCGGCCTGACTTACTACGGTATCGGCCGCGGCCAGGTGCAGCCAGATCGGCCGTGGCCAGCCGGACGCTAAGGCGCAGGAGGTTCCAGCTGCAGCACCTCGTTGGTATACGCCCACTCCTTCTGTACCTGGTCCGGGTGGTCATTCAGGCGGGTGCCATAGGACGGGATGATCTGCTTGATCTTCGCCTGCCACTCGGGCGAGGCCACCTTGTCCTTGAACACCTTGTTCAGCACATCGAGCATGATTGGCGCCGCAGTCGAGGCGCCGGGCGAGGCCCCCAACAAGCCGGCAATGCTGCCGTCCCTGGACGTCACCACTTCGGTACCGAGCTTGAGCACGCCACCGAGTGCCTCGTCCTTCTTGATGATCTGTACACGCTGCCCCGCCTGCCACAACCGCCAGTCTTCCTTCTTGGCCTCGGGGAAGTAGGTGCGCAGCGCTTCGAAGCGGTCATTGTCAGATTGCAGCACCTGACCGATCAGGTACTGCACCAGGTCAAACTCGCGTACCCCGACCCGCACCATCGGCCAGGCGTTGTGCACGCTGGTACTGGCAAGCAGGTCGAGCAGCGAGCCTTGCTTGAGGAACTTGGTCGAGAAGGTGGCGAACGGCCCGAACAGGATCATGCGCTTGCCATCGAGCACCCGGGTGTCCAGGTGCGGCACCGACATGGGCGGCGCACCGGTGGCGGCGATGCCATAGGCCTTGGCCATGTGCCGCTGGGCGATGGCGGGGTTGTCGGTGACCAGGAACGAACCGCCGACCGGGAAACCGGCATAGTCCTTGGCTTCGTCGATGCCCGACTTCTGCAGCAGGGGTAACGCCGCACCGCCGGCACCAATGAACAGGAACTTGGCGTCGGTGGCTGCCTTGCTGCCATCTTTGAGGTTTTTGTACTCGACATGCCAGGAACCGTCGTCGTTGCGGGTGATTTCCTGCACTTCGCTAGACAGCTTGAGGTCGAAGTTGGGCCGGGTTTGCAAGTAGCCCACATATTGCCGGGTAATCTCGCCAAAGTTGACATCGGTGCCAATCGGCGTCCAGGTTACTGCCAGTTTCTGGTTGGGGTCGCGCCCCTCCATCATCAACGGTACCCATTTGCGGATCTGCTCATGGTCCTCGGAGTACTGCATGGGCTTGAACAACGGGCTGGCCTGCAGCGCCTCGTAGCGCTTTTTCAGGAAGCGGATGTTGTCGTCACCCCAGACGAAACTCATGTGGGGCGTGGTGTTGATAAATGAATGCGGGTTCTTCAACACCCCCTGCTTCACCTGCCAGGCCAGGAACTGGCGGGTGACCTGAAACGACTCGTTGATCTCCACCGCCTTGCTGATGTCGATCTTGCCGTCTTTTTCCGGGGTGTAGTTGAGTTCGGCAAGGGCCGAGTGGCCGGTGCCTGCGTTGTTCCAGCCGTTGGAGCTTTCTTCAGCCACCTTGTCCAGGCGTTCGACCATCTCCATGGACCAGCCTGGCTCCAGCTCGTTGAGCCAGACCGCCAGGGTGGAACTCATGATGCCGCCGCCCACCAGCATGACATCGACCTTTCTGGTTTCCGCGGCCTGGGCGTTGAGCATGCCAAAGGCCAAGGCCAGCCCGGCCAACGCCAGCTCCGGCTTCAGGGTGATTTTCATAACCTTTTCCGCGCCTCGTTGCTATCCGAAAGTCCAGCCTCAAGCTTAGCTGACGGATTTAGTCGGGCATGGCTTACGCACAACCACTTGCAATCAGTCACGTCTCAAAATACTGTATGAATATTCAGTACGCAGAGACAGCCCCATGCAACTCATCGCCAAACTCGGCATCCTTGCCGACGCCGCCAAGTACGACGCATCCTGCGCCAGCAGCGGTGCGCCCAAGCGCAATTCGCGCGGCGGCGACGGCCTGGGCGCTACCAACGGCATGGGTATCTGTCACAGCTACACCCCCGACGGCCGCTGCGTATCGCTGCTCAAGGTACTGTTGACCAACTTTTGCCTGTACGACTGCCAATACTGCGTGAACCGCCGCTCCAGCAACGTCCCCCGCGCGCGCTTCAGCCCTGAGGAAGTGGTACGCCTGACGCTGGATTTCTACCGACGCAATTGCATCAGCGGCCTGTTCCTCAGCTCTGGCATCATCCGTTCGGCGGACTACACCATGGAGCAACTGATCCGCGTAGCCCGCTTGTTACGCGAAGAGCACAACTTCCGCGGCTACATACACCTCAAGACCATCCCCGATGCCGACCCGCTGCTGATCGAAGAGGCCGGCCGCCTGGCCGACCGCCTCAGCGTCAACATCGAACTGCCCACCGAAGCCAGCCTCAAGCGCCTGGCGCCGGAAAAACACGCGCATACCATCCGTCAGGCCATGGGCGTGATTCACCAGGGCCAGCAAGCCGTGGCCAACGAACCCAAGGCCCCGCGCTTCACCCCTGCCGGGCAAAGTACCCAGGTCATCGTCGGCGCCGACAGCACCGACGACAGTACCCTGCTGCGCAATGCCGAGTCGCTGTACCAGGGTTACGGCCTGAAGCGCGTGTACTACTCAGCCTTCAGCCCGATCCCCGACAGCCCGGGCAGCGTGCCCCTGGCTGCACCGCCGCTACTGCGCGAGCACCGCCTGTACCAGGCCGACTTCCTGCTGCGTGGCTATGGCTACAAGGCAGGTGAACTGCTTGGCCAAAGCGGTAACCTGGCGTTGGACATCGACCCCAAGCTGGCCTGGGCGCTGGCCAACCGTGACGTTTTTCCGCTGGATGTAAACCGCGCCGAGCCTGCCCTGCTGGCGCGCATTCCCGGTATCGGCCTGCGCAGCGTGCAGCGGCTGGTTGCGCTACGCCGGGAACGGCGAATCCGCTATGACGACCTGATCCAGTTGCGCTGCGTGCTGGACAAGGCGCGGCCGTTCATCGTCACCAGCGATTACCGCCCAGCCCAGGGCGAGCTGCGCAGCGGCTTGCTGCGAGCACGTTTGCGTGAACCGCAGGCACCGGTGCAGATGGGGTTGTGGGGATGATTGCGCTCAACTGCGATGACCGGTTCGCCACCTGGCGGGACCAGGCCCGCGTGTTGCTGGGGCATGGCATCGACCCGTCGCAAGTCACCTGGTCACAAGGCCCGATGGCAGACCTGCTGGCGGTGCCTGCGCCGCTCCCGGAGGGCCCTGGCCCCTTTCGCGCCAAGGTGCCTGCCGCGCTGCTGAGCCAGTTGGAACAGGCGGCCCGTTACTGTGGCGAGCAACGCTGGAACCTGTTGTACGAAGTGCTCTGGCGGGTGGCCCATGGTGACCGCACGGCCATGCTGGCCGGCGACCGATTGGGCAGTGAGTTGCAACGGCGCATCAAGCAAGTTACCCGAGAGGCACATCACCTTCATGCGTTTGTGCGCTTCGTGCCGTTGCCAGAAGCGTTGGCAGAACGCCTGCAACTTGATCTGGTGGCCTACCACGAACCAGTGCATGACATTCTGGAGAGTGCCAGCCCACATTTTGCCGACCGCCTGGGGCGTTTACGCTGGTTGATCGCCACACCACAGGATGGCATTCGGTTCGACGGCCAGGCATTCGATTACCAACGCCGGTGCCCGGAGCGCTGGCAGCAATGGGCACGCAATGCTGAAGACCCAGGCGCCGAACTATGGCGCACCTACTACCGCCACACCTTCAACCCCGCCCGCCTCAACCCCGATGCCCTGCGCCTGCACATGCCCGGGCGGTTCTGGCGGCATTTGCCGGAAGGCATGCTGATACCGCAGCTCGAAGGCCTGGCCCGCCAAGGCAAACAGCGGGACGGTCAAGCCGTCGAAGTTGCCGCTAAACCCGGCAAACAGATCAACACACCCGCAGGTAGCTGAAAAAATAACTGTCTCACGCTGTCTTAGATGGCGTCTTGAAGCATGCAGGATCGCTGTGGGAGCGGGCGCGCCCGCGAACCCGGGCGAAGCCCGTGCCATCCACCGCGTTGCCTGCTTCGCGGGCATGCCCGCTCCCACAGGTACAGCGTAAGTCCTTGGTCACAACCGGTTTCTGTGGGAGCGGCTTTAGCCGGTGCCATCCACTTCAATGCCTGTTCTACAGCCCGTCTTACAGCAGCCACCCAGCATCGCCCTCCTCAAGCACACCACCATGATCCGTCCGGTCGCCTTTGCGGGCCACCGCCGCACCTTCGATCAGGAAATGCCCAGCCCCACTCTCTATCACCGCGCCACAGGTTGTCCGGTCCCCCACCCTGGCAACCGGCCTACCATTGAATGTATAAGCAGCACTGCCGCTCTCTACCTGGTTAACCCCATGCAGCGGGCAGTTGTGCTGGTGGCCTACAAGTACAACCGGGTTCATGGGGCTTCTCCTTCAGACGGTGCAGTACGGGATTCGCGGTCAATGTCCGCTGGCCATTCAACCTTTGGCGCCAGGCAATGCATGTGGCTCAGGCCATCGTCGTCGTTCCAGTCGCGGGGTGGGTGCACGAACTTTGGCAAAGCTTCGGGGCCTTGCAGCATGAACAGCCGGGCGATGGCCCAGTAGGCTTCACCTTTGTATAGGTTGGAGGCGAACTCCACGCGATCGATGACTTCGTTGGTTTCCGGGTTGCGGACAGACAACTTGACGTTTTCGATAAGGCCGCCGTGGCCGGGAGCGTAGACGCGGTAAACTTCGGCGGTTACGTCGGCCCAGTTGTAGGCGACAGGTTTTACACCCCAGTGCTTACGGCTGAACAAGTAAAAGTAGTGGTAACGGAACTGATAGAAATAGACCTTCCGTCGCAGACGATTAAAGCGAATGGGCTCGTCTCTTGGAAGCATAAAATCTAACTTCACAACCGAAAACACACCGCCAAACCAAACAATAGGCCCAATAATTAGTATAACGTACATCATCCATTCACGCGTCCAGCCATAACTCAAAACAGTCCAGTACAACCACAGCGTCAAACCAAAAAAGAACAGCAATGTGGGAATGCCAAGCAAGGCCAGAACGCCACGCAATATTAGAGTGGACCTGGACAATTCCAGATAGACATCGTCAATATGGTTCGGCGACGGTTTGATATCCTCCAGATTTAAACGGGTGCCTATTCCTTCATCCACATGTGGCAAATCGCGGCTCCAGCCCAATTCGCGCCTCCATAAAACTCTTGACTCACGCTCAATCATTTTGCCTCCGGTTACATACCTCGGCATACGCACTGTCTATATTACGATCTGGCCAAAACATTACTAGTAATGTCGCTGCCACTACGGAGTGACTTCCTATCGTCGGCAGAAGCTCAATAACTCCAGAAATCTCTAGACTCGCCAACTCTTCATCACCCGCTGCCGCGATATGCAGTTTTTTATCAAAAGCGATATCACTTTTGTAGTCAGGAAGGCGCGGTGAAGAAAATTCAGAATAGTTAGCCGATTTGGAAACAGCACTAAAAGAAGCATGGCGATCTTCACCAACAAGGATTTCCCCACCGGAAAACTCTGGAAAATCTCCATCACCATGACGATGCACTATCAAATTCCAGCTATACGCAGAGTCTTTTTTCCTATACCTAGGCAAGACGATCTGAAATTTCAGCTTATGCTCTACTTCTAACCCGACCAATCCACCTATCCGAGGAACAGTCGGATCGGTTATGAGGTTTGACTCAAAGTGCAGCCTAGCTTGCATGCCCAGCGTTGCAGCATTGAGTTCGGCAAAAGCTATATCCGCATATTCTGGAGTATCCCAATGAATAACAGGCATTTCATCTGCTTTTCCAAAGCAGCATCGCCTTGCCCAACGTTCCAGCAGGTCTGATTCATTTCTTTCAGCTTGCTTGCTCGCCGTATATGCTAACAGCACCAGTATCACAGCAATACCTAATGGGCCAAGAAGAGAAGAATTGAATACCGCTCCTGCAAAGAACATGGCTCCGGTACCAAAAGTTGCTGCAGAGGAATAGAAATACGCCATCGCTACACTGTCGCCTGCTGCCGAAGCGCGTTTAGCAGCTGAAAAAGCCTGAGCGGCTTCGATAAGCCCAGCAACAGAGCTTACTACCGCCCCCAGCCTTATTAAGGTCCCTCCAGTGGATACGGTGGCTTTGGTCAACGTCCCCCCCATTCGGCCAGCAGTTGACCTCAATACAAGTCCCACCACCTCAAGTTGCCCTCCCAACAGTCCCAATTGCGAACCTTGCAATGCCAATTTTGCTTCGTAAGCCTTCGGCCCAATCTCCGCCTCCGCCTTTTGCTGATTCCTGGTCAAGCTGTCGTGCTGCAAGTACAACCCACCTATCGCCAGCAGCAACTCCCAACTGCCTGCCACTCCACGCAAGCCGCGAAACCCGGTTCGCACCAACTGCGCCGCCTGCTGCGAAGTAATACGCATGCCCTGCAACACTTTTCGCGCATTCGACTCGAGCGTCCCCGCCGCTACCGAGACATCCACCAAGGTACGCTGCGCCAAGCTGCTTGCCTGAGTTAGCTTCATGTTGGCTCCCTCAAACAACCGACCATGCACGTCCGCCGCGGTACCCTCGACCCACACCGACACACTGATCATGGTGTTGGTAAACCGCGGATCCAGCACGGCCAGGCTCATCAGCCCGTGCTGGATGATCGGCCGCACCTTGTTCCAGGCCTTGGTTGAATGGATGTCGATGTCATCAATGTTGCGATGCATCCGATCCCGTGCCTCGGCAATCGACGCATTGGCCTTGTGCTGCAACTCGCGCAGGTGGGCACTCTGCAAGGCGTAGTACTCGCCCAGCTTCATCTTCACTTCCAGCTCGATCAGGTGCACGCCGTTGTACAGGAACTGGGTTGTACTGTTCAGGTGCCGCACGGCGGTCTGAATGCCAAGTGGCAAATTGGGCGACAACCGTTGGCTGGCGGCGTTGAGCGCGCCCTGGGTTTCGGCAATGGCTTGCTTGAGGGTATTGCGCATGCGCAAGCCGGCATCGTCGCTGGCGATGATTTTGCTCAGCATCGAGTAAAGCTTGTCGCTGTCATTCCAGTTGATGGTTTCGGCAGCAGAAAAGCTGGGAAGCAGGCCAGCCAACAACGTACGGTCGCGCATCAGCACTGCGCGGTAGGGTGGGCTGTCTGGATCTACTAGCCATTTCAGCCAGAGCGTTTCGCTGGTGCCGGCCGCGGGAGCCGCGCCAGGCACAATCGCCTCGGTAATGCCGCCACCCAGGCACAGCGCCATGGTCTTGGCATACGCTACGCCAGACTCACGGTGATCACCGTCGTAGTCGTACTGCTCGGCCACCTTGAACATGGGCGTGTCGAACAGCGCGGCGTAAGCACGGGCGTCCTTGTCGATGAAGCGCTGGAACTCGGCTTCCTGCTGGTCATACTCGGCCTGGAACGCCGCCCGTTGTGGTTCGTGGTAGCGCTGCTCGAGTTTATCGTCGCTGTCCTTCATCGCTTGCTCGACCATACGCGGCCGCTCTACCGTAGGGTCAATCGGTACAAACGGTCCTCTACCCGCCATCGGCTCCAGTGAAGGCACCTTCTGCGCTGCCCACTCGCGATGGGTGGCCCGAATGATCTGCAGGATTTGCGAGGTCTGCAGTTGGTAGGCACGCATGGGGTCCTCACGCCAGACCTGGCGCTTCACCACCCAGTTCAACCGCTGGTGATTGAATTCCTGAATCAGCCCAACGGTATCGTCCAGCACCACCGCCAGCACGCCGTTCTTCAGCGTGTGCCGGTTCATCGCGTTGACCAGGTACCCCTTCAAGGCAAACCTACGCAGCTTGCGAGTGTGAAAGCCATGCGCACTGTCAAACGGCGAGCACCCATGCTGGGCGTACTCGAACACATCCTTGTCGACCTGCAGGTCATCCGGCGTCATGGCAATGCCCAGTAATTCTGGGTTGTTACGCGCCTGGGTCAGGTCAACCCCCTCGAAGCGATGCGCAGGTGCCTGGCCCTTCTTGTAGGCGTTCAAAACGCTCGCCGGCCAAGGGTCGCTGGAGAAAGCCAACCAAGCGCTGCCATACCGGTCGGTATCGATGTTCAGGAAGGATGAAGGAATGTCGTGGTTTTCATTAACGCATTTTTCGGGCAGCGACGCGGGTAGGCCGTCTGACGGTTCGTAGGGGTTGAAGCGGCGCAGGTGGCCCTGTTCGCTGGCTTCGTAGGCATGCCAGACCTGCTGGTCCAGCAGCACATACAGGTAACCCATGCGCAAGGTACGTAGGCCCATCTTGGCTGTAACGTGCAGGCTACCGGCGACGGTGGTGACGCAACCTGGGCGCGCATCCGGCACCAGGGCGCGGCGCAGCGGTAGTATCGGCAAACCTTGCCGCTCGCAAGCCATGCACTGGCCAGAAGGGAGCCCGGCTTCGGCTGCCGCAATGGCGATACGTTGACTGAGGGTCATAAGCGCCTCTCGTTTACTGGGAGGGGATCGATCAGGCGACACCATTGCGCCTCGGAATAACGAGCGAGCATTGGGGCAAGAGGACGGCGGTCGTTTACGGCTGCCTCAACCATGCTGTGCACTGCAGCAACGGTATTCAGCTTGGGATGGATGCACAGGTGATGAAGAGCGAAAACCGTGATGTCCTCCTCTTCGCTCAGGCCCAACGCTCGTGCGTCGTCAATATGGTTGGATACACGCACGGCGGCTAATGGCGGTACCTGGCACTGGCTCGCGTCCTTCGAGCCCGCACGCAGCACTCTCCAGACAGCCAGCACGCGCTCGACCAACGCCACATCCCGCTGAATCCGCTGGGCAGGCTCCGGCAAAGAGTGCCGCGGTCCGCTCTGCCCTTTGAGGTGGGCCAACCTTCCACCGCTACTCAGGAACAACCAGCTGTTGACCGGCCACCACGGGCCATGCTCGACCTGCTTGAACGTTGCCGCGAGCAGCTCCAGGCGAACGGGTTCATAGACTGGGTAAAAGTTGAAGTGGCGTTTGGCATCGGGTATTTGGCACATGGCCGTGAGGTGGGCGGCTACCGTGGCCGGTGTTGCCTCGCTGAAAAGCCAGCCACTCAAGTAGCGTCGGTGCTGGTGCAGCCCTCTGTACGCTGCACGAGCCGTCAGCTCGAGCAAGTCACTGCGGGGAAAAGATCCGGGCGACGCCAGGCAGGCCAATACCGGGTGCAGGTGGGGCGCATGGGCGAGATCGGCCCTGTGCACACGCGTCAACGCTGCTTCGCCCAACGTTTCGCGCAGTCGAGCAAGCAAGTTATGGTCGCTTCTAGCCGTGACCGCTAGTGGGTCTATCAGCACATGGCAATGCAAATGCGCCGCATGGTGCCCTTCAAGGCTGCGGGCCAGGTTCTCGATCTTCATGCCTTGACCTCGCACTTGTTACTGCCATCAGCCGTAAACTCAAGTGACTGGCTATTGCCATCCCCCTTCGCTACCGCCTTGGTCTGCCCCTGCAGATCGAGTATCAAGCCGTTGATGCTAATGCCCTGGGCATCCAGCACGATGCTGCCGCCAGGGCTTCTGAACTCGATGCGTTCACTGGCCAGCAACTGGTAGACCGTCGTGCGTGTTTGCACCCCCTGCCCGACGCTGATCGATTGAGCCCCTTTGATCACAAGCTCGCTGTTGTTACCAACGACGACACGCTGGTTGGCACCCGTTGTCTCGCTGCGGTTGTTGCCCACTTGTTCAGTCAGATCTTGCTTGATGTCAACACGGCTGTTTTGCCCGATAAACTGTGAATGGTCATGCGCCGTTTCCTGGCGGAAGTTGTTGCCGATGGTCAGTTGCTCATCCTGGCCGACTTGCTCGACACGGTTACGCCCGACACGCGTGGTCTCATCATTGCCGACAATGTTGTTCTGGTCCCGCTGGGCATGGATGAACACTTCCTCTTTGCCCAGTTCATCCTCGAAGCGCAGCTCGTTGAAGCCATCGCCCTTGTGGGTCTGGCTCTTGATGGTCATGCGCGTCTTGTGCTTGGGCAGGTCATAAGGCGGCAGCTGATTACCACAGTAGGTACGCCCGGTGATCATCGGCTGGTCGGGGTCGGCATTGACGTACTGGATGATCACGTCCTGGCCGATGCGCGGAATGGCCATCGAACCCCAGCTACCGCCGGCCCAGCCTTGTGACACACGTACCCAGCAGGAGCTGAACTCGTTGTCCTGGCTTTCACGGTCCCAGGGGAAGCTGACCTTCACCCGGCCCCATGGGTCGCAGTAGATCTCCTCGCCCTTGGGCCCCACCACCGTTGCCATCTGCGGCCCGTCGATGCGCGGCTTGGGTAACGGCGCCGGGCGCCATTCGGTTCTGCCGGGCACCAGCACGGCTTCCTGCTTGTAGCGGGTGCCTTGCTGCGCACCTGCGGCCTCTTCCTGCAGGCTGGTGAACTGGGTGCCTTCGTGGTGCACGCGGGTTACCCGCCAATGCATGTTCAGGTCTTTGCGCGGGTGCTCGGTCAAGGTGAAGCTCAGCCCCGGCTGCAGGCGCACATCGTCGCCTTCCACCTCGGCCAGACGGGCGTCATGGCGCAAGGCTGTGATGCGGGTGGCGGTGAAGGGGGCGCCGACGACACCGCGCTTGTAGCGGCCAGGGTAGTCGAAGCGCTCGTACGTAGTGGACTGGTGCTTATGGTCGCTGCCCTCGGCACGCTGCTCCTGGCGGTAGGCGGGGTGGGTGAAGGTGTAGTCGCGCTGCACCTGGCGCGCGGTACGCACCTGCTCGCTGTAACGCAGATGGCGCAGGCAAGGCCTGGCCTGATCGCCGCCGCTGTTGGCGTGGTACAGCACCTGGTTGGGGTCGGTCTCGTCGTCGAAGAAACCTTCATCCTCGTCCTCGCCCTTGATGGCGCCCTGGCTGATCTGCCCCAGCCCCAGCAGCCGGTCGGTGATCAGCAGCTTGTGCAGTTTCGGCGTGTGCTCGAAGCGGTAGACGAAACCCTCTTCGGCGGCCAGGCGGGCGATGAAGTCGAGGTCGGTTTCACCGGCCTGCACGCAGAATTCGCGCACCTCATGCTTGTCGATGCTCTTCAGCTCGTAGCCAGTGATGCCCTGGCGCTTAAGCATGATCTCGAGAATCTGCGGCACAGTTTTCTGCTGGAAGATGCGCCAGTTCGAGCGCAGCCCGGCGCGGGCCAGCACGGGTTCGACCAGGGCGCGGTAACGGGTGCGATGGAAGCCCGTCTCACCCTGGCTGAAGGTGCTGACCAGGCCGTGCACGTAGCGCAACGGGCGCTCGCCACGCCAGATCGTGAACAGCACCGGCTTGTCGAGCAACTGGCCGAAGTCGACATCGTCTTCAAAACTGACCAGTTCCAGCTTCAGCTGGAACGGCGTGCTGATGGCTTCGTCCAGTTCGAACGACACCACTTCGAATTCACTCCGGCCCACCAGCGGCTGGAAGGTAAAGCGCAAATCGGATTGGCTAGGCATGTGGCGTCCCCCGCTACTGCTGCAAAATCGCGTCGAGCGATTCCAGGACTTCGGCGGTGAGAAGGTCGAGGCGGTAGCTGTAGTAGCTGTAGGCGCAGACCATGGCGACGGCGGAGATCACCAGCGGGCTCCACCAGGGCCACTCCCAGCGTCGCGGGCGGTGGGGGCAATGAACGACGTTGCTGTAGGGGTCGCACAGCTCTTGCGGCGTGGGGCCACGCAGTTCGCGGATGACCGTGTGCATGCGCGAGATCAAGGCGTTGATGATGTCTTCGCACTTGGGGTCCAGCGCATGCTTGCCCCTGAGGCCCAGGCAGAAGCAGAAGTACAGGAACTCCAGTACATCCTGGAATTCCCTGGGCGCCTGCATGACCCGCTCGAGCAGCACAAATATTTTTTCGCCGCCCTGGGTTTCGTCGTGGAAGATGCTGAGCAGCGGCTCGTGGCTCCAGCACGAATTGTTGCCCCACGGGCGGCTCATCACGGCCTCGTCCAGGTACAGGCACAGGGCATAGGAATAGACTTCCTGGTGCGCGATGGGGTAGCCGTGCTGCTGCATTTCTTCGCGGATGTTGCTGACCTGGTTTTGCACGGATTTGTGCACGTAGGCGATGTTGGGCAGGTCATCCAGTGTACGCAGGCGAATGACCAGGCCAAACAGCGGGCTTGCCGCGTCGAGCATCAGGTTTTCGAAGCCGCCGCGCAGCTGGAACTCCGGGTCGCCGGGGTAACCTTCAAAATCCAGGTCACCTGCCCGCTGCCCCTGGTCAGCCGGATAGGGTGAATCGCTAACCTCCGGCACTTCGAGCATCGCGTAGACGCTGTGTTCTGAAGCGTCATGGGCATCGACAGCGCCGTCGGGTTTTACCGGAGGCAGATCGGATGGGCCGGGCATGAAGTGGTCCTTGTCTTCGAGAAACTGAAGACATGAACACTATCGGGGAATCAATTCTCCAAGGAGTCTGGGGCTTCCCAAATGCTTGTAGGATCCTTCTCTACATCAAGTTTCCAAACGTTTCCCTGGCAACATCCTGCTAGAGAATAGCGCCCTGAAGGAGCGGGTTTTCCGCTCCTGCAGGAATCGCACACCCCCTGCACAAGCGCGTCGCGCTCAGCCAAAGAGCCTGGCCAGGCAGGCCAGCTTCTTCTTGTACGACCGCCGCGCCTCCAGCGCCTGCTCCAGGCTCACCGCCAGGAACCGTGCCTGTTGGTTGGGCTGCATCTGGCCGATCAGGTCGAGGTCGGCGCTGATCACCGTGCCGATCATGGCGTAGCCGCCACCCGACACCGCATCACGGTGCAGGATGATCGGTTCCAGCCCCGCAGGCACCTGGATAGAACCGATCGGGTAGCAGCTGTCGACGATGTTGGACGGGTCCGAGCCGGCACCGAACGGTTGCTCCCGCGGCTGGAAGCTCAAGGCGTTGCCGCCTTTGTAGCGATAGCCGATACGGTCCGCTTCGGAGCCAACTGTCCAGGCCTGGGTGAAGAAGCTTTGCGCTGCGGCCTCGGTCAGCCGATGGAAGTACAGCCCCGGCACCACCCGCACCACCACCTCGCCGCCCAGGGCCTGGCGCAGGGCCATGGGCAGGCTTGCACCGGCGCGGGTCTTGCCGCTGGGCACACCGACCGGCAGCACGTCGCCTGCCATCAGCTTGCGCCCCTGGAACCCGCCCAATGCCCCCAGCGCGTAGGTGGAACGGCTGCCGAGCACCTCAGGTACATCAATGCCACCAGCAACGGCCAGGTAGGCACGGGCGCCCGCCGTGGGGAAGCCGAAGCGCAACACCTGCCCTGGGCGCACGGTAAATGCCGTGTCGGGGCGCTGCTCGCGGCCATCCAGCAAAGCGGGCATCTGTGCACCGCAGACCGCCACCAGCGCATCCTGCTGGAACTCCAGCTCCGGCCCCACCAGCGCACACTCAAGGGCTGCTGCGCCCGCCGGGTTGCCCACCAGGTGGTTGGCCGCGCGCAGGGCGTACTGGTCGAGCGCACCGGACGGCGGAATGCCCAGGTGGTAGTAGCCTTCACGGCCCAGGTCCTGCACCGAGGTGGCCAGGCCGGGTTTGAGTACCTTGATCATGCCAGCACCTCCTGCAGCGACTTGGGGTAACCGACCGGGTCGGCAAGGAAGGCATCCAGGGAGAACTCGACCGGGCGAATACGCAGGTCGAAGCGGCCCTCCTCCACATCTGCCACTGCCTGGTCGTAGGCCCGGCGATCAATGGGCTTGAACTGCACGATGTCACCCGGGCGGAAAAACACCATGTGCGCCTTCAGGTAGTTCAGTGTTTGCTGAGGGTCGTAGATCGGTGCCGGGGTGACGCCGAACATCTGGTAGCCCCCTGCACCGCGCACTGAGTAGATGCAACCGAAGCAACCGCCATGGCCCAGGGTGAGCTTGGGCGTGTCGGTACGCGGGCGCAGGTATTTAGGCACCTGCAGCTGCCGCTCGCGCTCGACCATCTGGAACATGAACGGCAAGCCGGCCACGAAACCGACCATCGACACGAACCAAGGCGCACCACTGTGGGCGGCGATGAACGCGTCGACATCGGCCAACCCGTTGATGCGCGCCGCGTATTCCAGGTCGGTGCTGGCCGGGTCCTGGTGGCGGTCGCGGAAACGCATCAGGGTTTCATGGGTCCAGGGGTCGTTGTACAGCACCGGTATCTCGATGATCCGCGTCTGCAACGAGCGCTCGGCCACAGCCTGGGCCTCGGCACCTTGCACCGCTTCAAGCAGCGCCTGCGGCGCGATGCGGTCGGGGTCAAAGCGGATCTGGAACGAGGCATTGGCCAGGCACACGTCCAGCACGCCATCCAGAGCCAGCCGCTCCACTGCGCGGGTGACGGCCATGCCCTTGAAGAAGGCTTCCAGCGACATGCTGTCGCTGACTTCGGCAAACAAGTGCTCGTCTGCGCCGAAGCTGTAGCGGATCGGGGTTGTAGCAAGCGGTTCGGCCATGACTGTTCCTTTTCTTGGAATCTTTATAGAAAGGCAGGCGAAAACAAAATGCACGGGCTCCGGCTTGTACCTGCCGGATGCCTCAATGGCTCAGCGTGGCGCGCGAACCATAATACCGGCCGCGTCCAGTGCCCTTCGCGTGGCCTCGACCAGGTCGAGTGCACCCGGGGTATCACTGTGCAGGCAGATGGAATCGAATTCGATGGCCAGGTCCTGCCCCTCGACCGTACGCACCACGCCTTGCTGGCATGCCCGCAACACGCGCTCGGCGACCGCTTTGGGCTCATGGCCGCGCACATTGCGGGTGAACACGATCGAGCCGCTCAGGTCGTACTCACGGTCGGCGTAGAACTCGCGAACCACCGGCTGGCCCAGTGCCTGGGCAATACGGCAGATCACCGAGCCCGGCATGCAGTACAACAGCAGCTCCGGCTCGATCACCCGCAGGTTTTCCACCAGCAGGCGGGCAGCTTCTTCGTCACGCGCCAGGTGCATGTACAGGGCACCGTGCGGCTTTATGTGCTGCAGGCGCACCCCTTGGGCACGGGCAATTTCGCGCAGTGCGCCCAGTTGGTAGAGCATGTCGTCGACCAGTTCCTGGGCTGGCGCGTTGATGTGCCGGCGACCAAAGCCGACAAGGTCACGAAAACCCGGGTGCGCACCCACCGCCACGCCCAGGGCCTTGGCCCGCTCAACGGTGCGGCGCATGGTACCGGGGTCGCCAGCATGAAAGCCCGTGGCGATGTTGGCCGTGCTTATGTAGCCCATCAGCTCATTGTCGACGCCGTCGCCAATGGTCCACGGGCCAAATCCCTCACCCATGTCCGAGTTGAAATCCACCACCTGCATGACTGTCTCTCCTGGTGCTTGTGACTGCATGCAAGCCACGTTAGATTCTCCTTACCCCCTTGGGAAGATCTATAAACAGATAGGGTGTCTTCTGAAAATCAGATACCCCAGGAGCCAACCGTGTCACTGACCCTGCGGCAGGTCCGCTACTTCGTTGCCACCGCCGAGATCGGCCAGATTTCCCAGGCAGCCATCCACCTGAACATCTCCCAGTCGGCGGTGACCACGGCAATCAAGGAACTGGAAGCCATGCTTGGCGTGCTGCTGTTCCAGCGCTCGGCCCAAGGCATGAGCCTGACCGAGGCCGGCCGGCACTTCCTGAACCGCGCCTACGTGATTCTGCGCAGTGTTGACGACGCGCTGAACAGCCCGCTGCCGAACGTGCGCGCCAGCGGCCTGCTGCGCCTGGCGGCAAGCTACACAGTGATCGGCTACTTCCTGCCACACCACCTGCAGCGCCTGGAACACTGGCACCCGGATGTGACCCTGGAGCTGTACGAGCAGGAGCGCAGCGCCATCGAGCAAGGTTTGCTGGAGGGGCGGTTCGACATGGCGGTTGTGCTCACGGCCAACCTCACCCACCCCGACATCGTCTCGGAAACACTGTTCAACTCCGAGCGCCGGCTGTGGCTGCCCGGCCACCACCCGCTGTGCGAGCGCTCGGCGGTAAGCCTGGCCGAAGTGGCCTGCGAACCGTTCATCCTGCTGACCGTAGACGAGGCCGAGCAAAGCGCCATGCGTTATTGGGAACTGGCCGGGCAGCGCCCGAGCGTGCGGGTGCGGACCAGTTCGGTGGAAGCCGTGCGCAGCATGGTTGCCAATGGCAGTGGTGTGGCGATCCTGTCAGATCTGGTGCACAGGCCTTGGTCGCTGGAGGGCAAGCGCATCGAGACGGTGACCATCAGCGACCCGGTCACACCCATGAGTGTAGGGGTGGCCTGGCACCGTGAGCGGGCATTCAGCCCGGCGATGCAGGCCGTGCGCGATTACTTCCATGATGCGTTTCTGGCGCCGCAGCAGTTGTCCGCCCGGCGCTGAGGGTGTACTGGCAGGGCCGGCCTCTTCGCGGGTAAACCCGCTCCCACAGCTACTGCACCGGCCTTCAGGGCAGTGGCTACCTGAATAAGCCACCGCCCCCTGGTGCGACGCGGTCAATGTGAGAGCGGGTTTACCTTCGAAGAGGCCATCACAGGTTTCAGCCGAACGATCAGGCTGCAATGCCGTCATAACCTGAGCCGGTGCCGACACGCAAAGAGGACGCGAAATGACCCAGCCCGACCCGTCATACGTCAAATGGCTCGAAGAGCGCGCCATGCTCAAGGCTTCCCAGGAGCGCGCCAGCCTGTATTCAGGGCAGTCACGCCTGTGGCAGCAGCCCTACGCCGAAGCCCAGCCCCGCCGCGCCACCGAAATTGCCTCGGTCTGGTTGACCGTCTACCCCGACGCCATCATCGCCCCGCAAGACTGTTCCGTGCTCGGTGCGCTTGCCCACGAAGCCCTGTGGAAACGCCTGTCAGAGATCGGCATCCAAGGCCTGCACACAGGCCCCATCAAGTTGTCCGGCGGCATCCGTGGCCGCGAACTCACGCCCAGCGTGGACGGTAACTTCGACCGCATCAGCTTCGATATCGACCCGCTGTACGGCAGCGAACAGGAACTGGTGCAGATGAGCCGCATGGCCGCCGCGCACAATGCCGTGACCATCGACGACCTGATCCCCTCGCACACCGGCAAAGGTGCCGACTTCCGCTTGGCCGAGATGGCCCACGGGCCTTACCCGGGGCTGTATCACATGGTCGAAATCCGCGAAGAAGACTGGCCGCTACTGCCTGAGGTGCCCACCGGCCGCGATTCGCTCAACCTGCTGCCGGCCCAGTGCGACGAGCTCAAAGCCCGCCATTACATCGTCGGCCAATTGCAACGGGTGATCTTCTTCGAGCCCGGTGTAAAGGAAACCGACTGGAGCGTCACGCCGCCCATCACCGGTGTCGACGGCAAAACCCGTCGCTGGGTATACCTGCACTACTTCAAGGACGGCCAACCCTCGCTGAACTGGCTGGACCCAACCTTCGCCGCCCAGCAAATGATCATTGGCGATGCCCTGCACGCCCTGGACTGCCTGGGCGCACGCGGCCTGCGCCTGGACGCCAACGGTTTTCTGGGCGTGGAAACGCGGGCCAGCGGCACCGCCTGGTCGGAAAGCCACCCCCTGTCGATCGTCGGCAACCAGTTGATCGGCGGCATGATCCGCAAGGCGGGCGGCTTCAGCTTCCAGGAACTGAACCTGACCCTGGACGACATCGCGCAGATGTCCAAGGGCGGGGCCGACCTGTCCTACGACTTCATCACCCGGCCGGCCTATCAGCATGCGCTGCTGACCGGTGACACTGAGTTCCTGCGCCTGATGCTCAAGGAAATGCACGCCTTCGGCATCGACCCGGCCTCGCTGATCCATGCCCTTCAAAACCACGACGAGCTGACCGTGGAACTGGTGCACTTCTGGACCCTGCACGCCCACGACATGTACCTGTACAAGGGCCAGACCTTGCCCGGCAGCATCCTGCGTGAGCATGTCCGCGAAGAGATCTACGAACGCCTCTCGGGCGAGCACGCGCCCTACAACCTGCGCTTCGTGACCAATGGCATCGCCTGTACCACGGCCAGCCTGATCACCGCAGCGCTGGGCATCCGCGACCTTGAGCAAATCGGTGCAGCAGACATCGAGCTGATCCAGAAAGTGCATCTGCTGCTGGTCATGTACAACGCCATGCAGCCAGGGGTGGTCGCGCTGTCTGGCTGGGACCTTGTCGGTGCCCTGCCCTTGCCCGCCGAAGCGGTCGCGCAGCGGATGCTGGATGGCGATACCCGCTGGATTCACCGGGGCGGTTATGACCTGGCCGGTCTCGACCCACAGGCGGAGGTATCGGTGCGTGGCATGCCACGGGCCAGGGCACTGTATGGCAGCCTCGACAGCCAGCTGGAAAACGCTGATTCATTTGCCTGCAAGGTGAAGAAGCTGCTGGCTGTGCGGCAGGCCTACGGCATTGCCACCAGCCGCCAGGTGCTGGTGCCTGAGGTCAGCAGCCCAGGGTTGCTGGTGATGGTGCACGAACTGCCAGCCGGGCGCGGTATCCAGATCAGCGCACTGAACTTTGGCCAGGCAGCGATTGCCGAGGAGTTGCAGCTGACCGGGTTCACGCCCGGGACGGTAGTGGACATGATCAATGAAACGGTCGAAGGGGACCTGACCGAGGATGGGCGATTGCTGGTGAACCTGGACCCTTACGAGGCGCTGTGCCTGCGCATCGTTAACAGCAGCGCTCATGTGTAACGGGCGCCGCAGCTAAGGCGGTGCAGTAGCCGTGGGAGAGGCCGGTCTTGCATTTACCGCTCCAGGGGCATAGCGTTCGGAAAGTTTCTTTTCCGTGCCCAGGAGCAACTCCATGTACACCGGCATCGTCCAGGCCGTCCGCCCTCTGCTTGATGTGACCACCTACCCGGGCCACAACCAATTCACCATCGACCTCACCCCGGAACTGCTCGACGAACTGAAGATCGGCGCCAGCGTGAGTGTCGAAGGCACCTGCCTGTCGGTCACCGAAATCGCCGGCACGCAAGTCAAATTCGACGCCATGACAGCCACCCTCGAACGTACCAACCTGCGCTTCTTCAAGGCGGGCCAGGGGGTCAACATCGAACGTTCGGCGAAGATGAACGCCGAAGTCGGTGGCCACTTGATGGCCGGCCACATCGCCACCACCGCCGAAATCGTCGAACTGTCGATCAAGGAAACCGGCGCCTTCATCAAGTTCCGCATGCCGCCGGAATGGGGCAAGTACGTGTTCCCGCGCGGTTTCATCGGGGTCAATGGCTGCAGCCTGACCGTCGCCGATGTCGACGACAACGTCATCACCATCAACCTGATCCCGGAAACCCTGCGCCAGACCACTTTTGCCAGCTACAAGGCCGGCGAACAGCTCAATATCGAGGTCGATCACCAGACCATGGTGCTGGTCGATGTGGTGGAGCGCACCATCCAAGGCACTCTGGCCCGCGAAAAACTGCTGCCCTGAGGCCTGCCCATGTTGCCCAACGCCCTCCCCGCGCGCACGGCCAGGCGGCTACGCCTGCAAGTGTTGCGTGGCCGTGTCGGCCTTGGCCTGGTCGCCGGTTTGTCAGTGCTGGCCGGCATGACCGACGCCATCGGCCTGCTGGCGCTGGGCGACTTCGTGTCGTTCATGAGTGGCAATACCACACGCCTGGCCGTGGCCATCAGTGAGGCAGACCTGGCCCTGGTGCTGCGCCTGAGTGGCGCGATACTGGGCTTTGTCGCTGGCAATGCGCTGGGCGTGCTGCTGGCCCGTGGCTTGCGCCGCCGGGCCTGGCCTGTGTTGCTGATGGTCGCCGTGCTGCTGGCGTTTGCGGCCGCCTGGCCATTTGCAGCCACCTTTCCGGCTTTATTGGCCGCCACGCTGGCCATGGGCATGATCAATGCCGTGGTTGAACAGGTGAACGGCCTGCCCATCGGCCTGACTTACGTCACCGGGGCCCTGTCCCGCTTTGGCCGTGGCCTGGGCCGTTGGCTGCTGGGCGAGCGGCGCAACGGCTGGCGGGTGCAGCTGGTGCCCTGGGCCGGCATGCTGCTGGGGGCCGCGTTGGGCGCCTGGTTGCAGCAGCGCCTGGGCCTGCAGGCACTGGCTGGCAGCTGCGCGCTGGCCGGTGTGCTGGCCCTGGTGTCGCGGTTCATCCCACGCGGCTGGCAGCGTGGCTACATGCCGCGCTGATCAATCGATGCGCGGGTGCTGCTGTGCCAGGGTCTGGCGCTTGGCTTCCAGCTCGGCAATCTGCGCATCGATGTCCTCGATCTTCTGCTCGATGTTGTCGTGGTGCTCCTGCAACAGCTCACGCGCTTCCTCGATGTCCGACGCCGCCGGTGCCGCGCCGCGCAGCGGCTTGTTGGCGGTTTCCTTCATGGTCAACCCAGTCAGCAGGCCAATAGCGGCGATCACCATCAGGTAGTAGGCCGGCATGTACAGGTCGCCAGTGCTTTCCACCAGCCAGGCTGTGATGGTGGGGGTAAGCCCGGCGATCAGCACCGAAATGTTGAAAGCGGCCGCCAGCGCGCTGTAGCGGATGTGCGTAGGGAACATCGCGGGCAGCGTCGAGGCCATTACACCGATGAAGAAGTTCAGCAGCACGGCAATGATCAGCAGCCCGGCAAAAATCACCCCCAGCACGCCGCTGTTGATCAGCATGAACGCCGGAATGGCCAGGGCGAACAGGCCGACACTGCCGACGATGATGAACGGCCGGCGGCCGAACTTGTCGCTGAGCAGGCCGATCACCGGCTGCACGAACAGCATGCCGACCATGATCGCAATAATGATCAGCACGCCATGGTCTTCGCTGTAATGCAGGTTGTGCGACAGGTAGCTGGGCATGTAGGTGAGCAGCATGTAGTAGGTGACGTTGGTGGCAATCACCACGCCGATGCAGGTCACCAGGCTGCGCCAGTGCTGTGTGGCCACTTCCTTGAACGACACCTTGGGCCCGGAGGCCAGGCCTTCGCGGTCGCCCTGCTCCAGCTTGTCGACATGCTGCTGAAACGCGGGTGTTTCTTCCAGCGCATGGCGCAGGTAAAGGCCGATGATGCCCAACGGCAGGGCCAGGAAGAACGGCAGGCGCCAGCCCCATTCAAGGAACTTTTCTTCGCCCAGAATGGTGGAAATCAACACCACTACGCCCGCGCCTAGCACAAAGCCGGCAATCGAGCCGAAGTCCAGCCAGCTCCCGAGAAAACCGCGTTTGCGGTCGGGGGCGTATTCGGCCACGAAGATCGAGGCGCCGGTGTACTCGCCGCCCACCGAAAAGCCCTGGGCCATCTTGGCCAGCAACAACAGGATCGGTGCCCAGATGCCGATGCTGGCATAAGACGGTATCAGGCCGATGGCAAAGGTGCTGAGCGACATGATGACGATGGTCGCCGCGAGGATTTTCTGCCGCCCGAACTTGTCGCCCAAGGCGCCGAAGAACAGCCCGCCCAATGGCCGAATCAGGAACGGCACCGAGAAGGTGGCCAGCGCCGCGATCATCTGCACGCTGGGGTCGGCGTTGGGGAAAAACACCTTGCCCAGGGCATAAGCCACGAAGCCGTATACGCCAAAGTCGAACCACTCCATCGCATTGCCCAGTGCGGCAGCGGTAATCGCCTTCTTCATCTTGGCGTCGTCGACGATGGTGATGTCCTTCAGGCCGATTGGCTGGACTTTTTTCTTGCGAGGTTTCATACCCGTATCCCTGTCGATGAATGCTCTAAGGGATCAGATACAACGGGACACTAAATAATTCAGCGCTTACTGATTTTTTGTGCGTTTGCGCCGCCTCACCCACCGCGCACAAAGAAAAGCCGCTGCAACTGCAGCGGCTTGTTTTACCGAAGGCCAGGCCTCAGATACCTTCGCGCGCCAGGTCCATGGCGAAGTAGGTCAGGATCAGGTCGGCACCGGCACGCTTGATCGCGCCGATGCTTTCACGCACCACCCGGCCTTCATCGATGGCGCCCGCAAGGCCGCCGAACTTGATCATCGCGTACTCGCCACTCACCTGGTACGCCGCCAACGGCAGGCGCGAGGCAGCGCGGATGTCGGCGATCACGTCAAGGTAGGCGCCAGCTGGCTTGACCATCAGCACATCCGCACCCTCTTGCTCGTCCAGCAGCGATTCGCGCACTGCTTCGCGGCGGTTCATCGGGTTCATCTGGTAGCTCTTGCGGTCGCCCTTCAGCGTGGTACCGCCGGCTTCACGGAACGGGCCATACAGCGACGAGGCGAACTTGGTGGAGTAGGCCATGATCGCGGTGTCGTGGAAACCGGCACCATCCAGCGCGCTACGGATGGCCTGTACCTGGCCGTCCATTGCTGCCGACGGAGCGATGAAGTCGGCACCGGCAGCGGCGGCGATGACCGCCTGCTTGCCCAGGTTGGCCAAGGTGGCGTCGTTGTCCACACCATGGTCATGCAGCACGCCGCAGTGGCCGTGGCTGGTGTATTCGCAGAAGCAGGTGTCGGACATCACCACCATTTCCGGCACGGTGTCCTTGCAGATGCGCGACATGCGCGCGACCAGGCCGTTTTCGTTCCAGGTGTCGCTGCCGGTGGCGTCCAGGTTGTGCGACACGCCAAAGGTCATCACCGACTTGATACCGGCACGGGCATAACGCTCGATTTCCTGGGCCAGCAGCTTCTCGGGGATGCGGTTGACCCCAGGCATGCTGGAGATCGGCACGAAGTCATCGATGCCCTCTTCGACGAAGATCGGCAGGATCAGGTCTTCCAGGCGGAATTCGGTTTCCTGGAAGATCGTGCGCAGGGACTCGTTCTGGCGCAGGCGGCGTGGACGAACGGACGGAAATTGGTTGGACATGACAGCTCCAGGGCATTTTGAACGGCGTATACCTTATGCCTGTCGCGCGCCAGTGAAAAGGCTAAATGACGAGATTGTGTCTTGCGTCAATGGTAACGGCCGGGTTTGCCTGTGCCGGCCCCTTCGCGGGTGAACCCGCTCACGCAGAGACAGCACAGCTTCGGGAAAGCCCCACAAAGATGTGAGGCGCCTGCAACGCCTTATTGCAACCAGGGCGGCGTGGGCTCCTCTGCCTTGACCGCGCCATGCTCAGCCTCGTCACGCGCTGCACGGCGGCGTGCATCATCCAGCCGGGCGGCGTCGATTTCGCGCATTACCCCGGACACGTCAGCTTCATGTTCGTCATCTGCGAACACCCCAGTCAACGGGCTGTCGGGCAGCAAATCACCGGCCTCGAACAGCGCCCACATCTCCTGCGCATACCGGGTGCTTTTCAGCTCCGGGGCAAAGCGCCCGAAATAATGGGCCATGTTGTCCACGTCGCGCTGCAGCATGCTGAAGGCGTGGTTGTTGGCGGCTGCATCCACGGCCTGCGGCAAGTCGATGATCACCGGCCCGTCCGGGCCGAGCAGCACGTTGAACTCGGACAGGTCACCGTGCACCAGCCCCGCACAAAGCATCAGTACGATCTGACGAATGACAAAGGCGTGGAACGTGCGGGCTTCCTCGGCTTCCAGGTGCACGTCGTTCAGGCGCGGGGCAGCGTCGCCATCGGCATCGGTCACCAGCTCCATCAACAGCACGCCGTCCTGGAAGTCGTAGGGCTTGGGCACCCTCACACCCGCACTGGCCAGGCGGAACAATGCCGCAACTTCGGCGTTCTGCCAGGCATCTTCGGCTTCTTTACGGCCGAACTTGCTGCCTTTGGCCATGGCCCGGGCCTGGCGACTGTTACGTACCTTGCGGCCTTCCTGGTACTCGGCGGCCTGGCGGAAACTGCGCTTGTTGGCCTCTTTATAGACCTTGGCGCAGCGCACCTGGTTGCCGCAGCGCACCACGTACACGGCGGCCTCCTTGCCACTCATCAACGGCCGCAGTACTTCGTCGACCAGGCCGTCTTCGATCAGGGGTTCGATTCTTTTGGGTGTCTTCATCAGGCTGTGTTCGGGGTCCTGGCTGTGATGGTGGACATCCTCTCACAGCCGGGGACGACTTGCTCGTCTGTCTTCAGCCCAGGCTGATCAGGCGCCCTGCCCTAAGCTGTTGATCGGCACCCCGCGCGCCCGCCGGCGCGTGACCAGCAAGCCGGAACACACCACCAACACAGCCAACACCATGGTCGACACCACTTCCAGGCGATGGTCCGGACGCAGCAGCATCACGACCAGCACGCTGCAGATGAATACGATCACACCCCAAGTGAGCCACGGGAACAGCCACATGCGGTAACCCAGGGTCTTGCCCTGTGCGGTCAGGCGCTGGCGCAGGCGCAACTGGGAAATCGCGATGACCAGGTACACCAGCAAGGCAATGGCCCCCGAGCTGGCCATGAGGAAGCCGAACACCTTGGCCGGCACCAGGTAATTGGCGATCACGGCCAAAAATGCCGCGCCAGTGGATAGCAGTACCGCTACCACAGGCGTGCCACTGCGGCTGGTCACCTGGGCGCAGGCCGGTGCATCTCCGCGGCGGCTCAGCGAGTAGACCATGCGCGAAGCGGTATACAGCGACGAGTTCAGGCAACTGGTCACCGAAGTCAACACCACAAAATCGATGATGGCCTTGGCATTCGCCACGCCCAGGGTATCCAGCACCGTGACATAGGAACCTTCGGTCGCCAGGCGCGGATCAGTCCAGGGCACCAGCGCGATGACGATGAAAATCGACAGGATGTAGAACAAGGTGATCCGCCAGATCACCGAATTGGTGGCCTTGGAAATATGCTTGCCCGCATCAGAGGATTCGGCTGCGGCAATGGTCACCACCTCGGCGCCGAGGAACGAGAACATGGTGATCAGCATGGCGCTCAGCACCGCACCGAAACCATTGGGCATGAAACCACCGGTATCCCAGAGGCGCGAGACACCGCTGACACCGGAACCGGGCAGCAGGCCGAAAATGGCGCACACGCCAAGTGCAATGAACGCGACGATCGCCACCACTTTTACCAGTGCCAGCCAGAACTCGAACTCGCCATAGTTCTTCACGCTGAACAGGTTGGTGGCGGTCAGCAACAAGGTAATCACCAACGACAATACCCAGATCTCCATCTGCGGGACCCAGGAATTGATGATGGTGGCGGCAATGTTGGCTTCGATGGGAATGATCAGCACCCAGAACCACCAGTACAGCCAACCGATGGTGTAGCCCGCCCACTTGCCGATGGCGAGATCAGCATAGGTGGAAAACGAACCGGTATCCGGCGAAGCCACCGCCATTTCGGCCAGCATGCGCATCACCAGCACCACCAGGCCACCGGCCAGTATATAGGCCAGAATGGTGGCCGGCCCTGCTTCAGCAATGGCACGACCAGAGCCAACGAACAGGCCGGCGCCGATCACACCGGCAATGGACAGCATGGTGACATGCCGTGATTTCAATCCATGACTCAAATTGTTCTTGTGGGTTTGCATGGCACTACCTTGTTGTTTTTGTCATGCCCACGCTGGGGCCGCCGGCTGCACGGTCGCCGACGCAGGCGCGAAAAAGCCCGCTCTGCCCTGACTGGTGAGCAGGGCAGTTCGGGTTGAGTAAAAGGAAACCGCGGAACCTGTTACCGCGTTGTCAGCTGGCCGCCCGCTGGCTGGCCGTCAGGTCCGCCTTGGGGACGCTGCCACCTGCACGGGTGACCTGCTCACACACCTTCTCGACGATATAGGCGCCGATCGGGATGGCCGAGGTGGCGGCCGGCGACGGTGCATTGCACACGTTGACGCTGCGTGCGGTGTTGACGAACAGGAAGTCGTCGATCAGCTTGCCGTCGCGCGAAACCGCCTGGGCGCGCACACCGGCCGGGTAAGGCGTGAGGTCGGCCTTGGTGATGCTCGGGCAGTACTTCTGCACCTGCTTGAGGTAGCCGCCCTTGAACAGCGAGTTTTTCATCTCGATCAGGCCCGGGCGGAAGTTCCTCGCCAGCACCTTGAGAATGCCGGGGGTGGTCAGGGTCTGGAACAGGTCGCTGGGGCTGACGTCGGTCTTGCGGTAGCCCTCGCGCTTCATCGCCAGTACGGCGTTGGGGCCAACCGTGACCGTGCCGTCGATCATGCGGGTCAGGTGCACGCCCAAAAACGGCATCGACGGGTCGGGGATCGGGTAGATCAGGTGGTTGACGATCTGGTTGTGCTGCTTGGGCAGCAAGTAGTACTCGCCCCGGAACGGGCAGATGACAAACTCGGTGCGCAGGCCCAGCATGCTGACCACGCGGTCGGCCATCAGGCCCGAGCAGGTCACCAGGAAACGGCTACGGAACTCGTCGCGCTGCGTGCGCACGATCACTTCGCTGGCTTGTTCCTGCAGGCCGACCACCTCTGCCCCATAGCGGATCTCGCCGCCGGCACGCTGGAATTCAGCGCCCATCGCAGCAGTCACTTGGGCGTAATTGACGATGCCGCTGGACGGCACGAAGATGCCCCCCATTCCCACGATATTGGGCTCGCGCTCGCGCAGTTCGTCGGCCGACAGCCAATGGCGCTCCAGGCCGTTGGCCGCGGTACGCTCCCACAGCGCCTTCATGCGCTGCATTTCCAGCTCGTTGGTAGCCACCAGCAGCTTGCCGCACTCATCGAAGCGGATGCCGTGCTGGGTGCAGAAGGCCTTGGTGGCCTTGTTACCTTCCAGGCAGAAGCGCGCCTTGAGGCTGCCGGGGGTGTAGTACACGCCAGCGTGGATCACGCCGCTGTTGTGACCGGTCTGGTGGCGGGCCGGGCCGGACTCCTTCTCCAGCAGGAGAATCTTTGCGTCCGGGTAGACCTTGATCAGGTGCATGGCCGTGGACATGCCCACAATGCCACCGCCAATAATGATGAAATCGTACACAGCCTTACCTCACACGCAGGCATTGCCTGGCTCGCTCACCAAGGCCCGCGCGGGCCCTGGTGGCATCATTTTTTGTGCAACGACGCATGGGCGGGCGCCCGCCCTGCGCCCTGTCATTATTGCCCGCGCTGGTACAGCGGTTTGGGGAAGGCGACGTAACCACGCTGGCGCATCAGCTCACGGCGCAGGCCCTCATGCGGGGTGAAGCGGTCGCGACCGTGCAGCCAGAACAGGTTGTTGATCAGCAGGAAGCTGCCAACCGCCACCGGCACCGAAACCTTCTTCGCGCTGCCTTCCAGCGAATCGGACAGAGCGTTCAGCCAGATGCCTTCCTCGTAGTTTTCCGGCTGCACGAACTGGTCAATGTAGCGCATGGTCGGGCGACCTTCGCCGTCGGTGTCGAACACAGAGTGGAACACATCTTCGGCCACCTTCTTGCTCGGCGGTGCGGTCCAGCGCATTTCGCGGCGGGCCATAGGGTGGCGGAAGAATTCCTCGCACTGCTCCCAGTCGTCCAGGTGCAGCAGCAGCGAATTCCCGCCTTCCATGTTCTTTTCGTCGATCTTCAGCATCAGCACGTAATCGGTGATCTGGTTCACGAAAGTGCCGTCGTTGTGCAGCTCCATCACCCGATGCGGCTGGCGCAGGTAGCTGTCGGAGTTGTCGGAATTGACCACCACAAAGCGTGCATAGAACTGGCCGCTCATGGCGTCGTAGTTGGAACGGCCGATCAGATGCGCGCAAGCGGTAGTGAACTTGACCATGTCCTCTGCCTGGCTTACGTCATCCAGGCCCAACGGGGTAATCAGCATGCCGCCGGTGGCGCGATCAAGGATTGTGTTGAGCAGCACCGGGCGCAGGGTGCCCTGGCACAGTTCGTCAAGGATTTCACCCAGCCGGAAACGCAGGAACGACTTGTACTCCAGCGCCTGCACCGGCCACTCGGCAACAGCCTGGACAAACGCTTCGACGGTTTCTCGGGCGAAGGTCAGTTCAAGCAGGCGCGGCGACTGTTTCGAAGGGGCGATGGTGTAACCACGCGGCTCGAGCGGCAGTGGCATCACAAGTTCGTCGATCTGCGTAAAAGCGTTCATGGCAGTTTCCTGGCAAATAAAGTGAAGAGCGCCGTCCGGTCGTGACCTGGATCAGTGCGGGCGAAGCCAAAGTATCGCCACTAAAGCAAAATGTCTACATTTTTATATTTCGACTACAGTATTGCCGTTTATCCACTGTTTTTCGTCAGCAGACGGTTTCGGTATGATCGCCAAAACGTTTTGAGGAACAGGATCTTGGAAGCGCTCGCCCCCCGACAAAACTCAGCATTCAGCGGGTATGAGAGGCTCAAGAAGGACATCATCCGTGGCGTGTTCAAGCCCGGTGAAAAACTGTTGATGAGCGCGCTGAAGGAACGCTACGACCTGGGCGTGGGCCCGCTGCGCGAGGCACTGTCGCAACTGGTGGCCGAGCACCTGGTCAACGCGATCAGCCAGAAAGGCTACCGGGTGGCGCCCATGTCGCTGGACGAGATGAACGACATCTACGATGCCCGCGCCAACCTGGAGGCAATGATCATCGCCCTGGCCATCGAGCGCGGCGACGACGCCTGGGAGGCGTCAGTGCTGGCCCACTCGCATACCCTGGCCAAGGTGGTTGAAGTAAAAACCCGCGAGCAGCGCCTGGATGTGTGGGACGAGCGGCACAAGGCGTTTCATACCGCCATTGCCTCGGGCTGCGGCTCCAAGCACCTGCTTCAGGCACGCACCTACCTGTTCGACCAGGCCGAGCGCTACCGCCACCTGTGGCTGACGCAGACGGTGTTCTCCGAACAGGCCCTGGCGCTCAAGCGCCAGGAACATGCAGCGCTGGTCGAGGTGATTCTCGCCCGTGACGCCAAGCGTGCCAGCGCCATGATGCGCTCGCACCTGATGACCCCGGTGCCGATCATCGCGCAGATCATGCATGCCGAAGGTATCGGCGCCCGCTGAAACACCGCGCCGCTTGCTTCGCGGGTAAACCCGCTCCCACAGGGCCCTCACCGATCTTGGGGAGCGCCGCTGTACTTGTGGGAGCGGGTTCACCCGCGAAGAGGCCAGTGCAGGTAAAAGACGCTAGATGAATTTTTCTTAAATCGCCGGTTGTCTATTCTTTGGCACAATCAAATCTCTATTAGATGCCCAGGAACCAGCATGCCTCGCGTACTGACCATCGAAGACGACGCCGTCACCGGCCAGGAAATCGTCGCCGAACTTACCAGCCACGGCCTGGAGGTGGATTGGGCCGACAATGGCCGTGAAGGCCTGGCCAAGGCCATTGCCGGTGGCTACGACCTGATCACCCTGGACCGCATGCTGCCCGAGGTTGATGGCCTGACCATCGTCACTACCTTGCGCAGCCTCAAGATCGCCACGCCGATCCTGATGATCAGCGCCCTCTCCGACGTCGACGAACGGGTACGCGGCCTGCGTGCCGGCGGTGACGACTACCTGACCAAGCCATTTGCCTCCGACGAAATGGCCGCACGGGTCGAGGTATTGCTGCGCCGCAACAGTGTGCCCATGACCCAGACACGCCTGCAGGTCGCCGACCTGCAACTGGACCTGATCAGCCACGAGGCGCGCCGCGGTGACAATACGCTCAACCTGCTGCCCACCGAATACAAACTGCTGGAGTACCTGATGCGCCACAGCGGCCAGGTGATCACACGGATGATGATTTTCGAAGAAGTCTGGGGCTACCATTTCGACCCCGGCACAAACCTGATCGACGTGCATATCGGCCGCCTGCGCAAGAAAATCGACTCCCCCGGCCAGTCGCCGCTGATCCGTA
This sequence comes from Pseudomonas putida S13.1.2, assembly GCF_000498395.2. Lineage (NCBI taxonomy): Bacteria > Pseudomonadati > Pseudomonadota > Gammaproteobacteria > Pseudomonadales > Pseudomonadaceae > Pseudomonas > Pseudomonas putida. The sequence goes on along the minus strand of NZ_CP010979.1, from coordinate 1,328,659 downwards.
CGGTACGGGGCTCCGGCTATGCCATTGCTGAACCCGTCTAAGGGCTGGAGCTCCTCCACCAGCCGCCTGCTGGCGCTGTACAGCTTTCTGTTCGTGGCCTGGAGCAGCATCCTCATGGGTGTGCTGTACTTCGAGGTGTCCAGCTACCTGAACAAGCTCACCCGCCATTCGATGCTGCAGCGCCAGCATCTGTTCGCGCACATGAGCGGCAAACAACTGGACGACGCACTGATCGCCAGCCAGGCCTTCGAGGAGCGAAGCTTCGACGCCTATGGCCTGTTCGACACCCAGCTCAACCCGATTGGCGGCAGTGTGCGTACCCTGCCCCCGGAGCTCAGGCTGGACGGCAAGATCCATGAGTTGAAACGCTGCCTGGATGCCGACGACCCACACCTGCCCCGCGACAGCTGCGATGCGGTGGCGATCAAAGTGCAAGATGGCCGCTGGCTGGTACTGTTCCGCGATAACGGCTCACTGTTCGTGGTTACCCGGATCATTCTCGATGCCCTGCTCTGGGGTATCTCCTTGACGCTGATCCCAGGCTTTGCCGGCTGGTATTTGTTGCGCCGCCGGCCGCTGAAGCGTATCCGTGCAATCCAGGCCCAGGCCGAGCTGATCGTCGCCGGCGACCTGACCCACCGCCTGCCGTTGTCGGCCCGGCGCGACGAGCTGGACATGCTGGCAGCCATCGTCAACGCCATGCTGGACCGCATCGAGCGGCTGATGCATGAGGTCAAGGGGGTGTGCGACAACATTGCCCATGACCTGCGTACCCCGCTCACCCGCCTGCGCGCCCAGCTGTACCGCATTCGCCAGCAGAGCGACGTCGACTCCGCGCAAGCCGAGGCGCTGGACCAGGCCATCGGCGAAACCGACACCCTGATGGCGCGTTTTCGCGGGTTGCTACGCATCAGCGAACTGGAAGACCGCCAGCGCCGGGCCGGCTTCGTCCAGCTTGACCCGCATGAACTGCTGGTCGAACTGCACGACTTCTATTTGCCTTTGGCCGAGGATGGCGGCATCCATCTGCAATTGCACCAGCCCGCGCTGCTGCCGGCACTGTACGGTGACCGAGAACTGCTGTTCGAGGCACTGGCCAACCTGGTGGGCAACGGTATCAAGTTCACGCCCGAGGGTGGGCAAGTGCGGATTTGCGCAACGCAGGACGATAACGGCGTGCACCTGGCTATCGAGGACAGCGGGCCGGGTATTCCCGAAGAAGAGCGTACTGCGGTGCTGAAGCGGTTTTATCGCAGCGATGAAGGCCATCGCCATGCCGGGTTCGGGCTGGGATTGTCGATCGTTGCGGCGATCGTCGACCTGCATGGGTTCGGGCTGGAGATTGGGGACAGCGAGCTGGGTGGTGCGAAGCTGGTATTGCACTGCCCGCTTGCGGGGCTGGCCAAGTAAAGGCTGGCGCCGCCAGGCGGCGGGTAAACAGTTCACTTGTTGCCTTGGTTATCTGCGTGAAAGCGCAGCCCAAAGGGCCGGGCGCTCTCCTGCAGACGATGGTGGTATGGCCTCAATGCTGCACGGCGCTCTCCAGCGCCGCCTTCAACGCCGCCGCATCGGTAAACGCCCGCTGGCTCACAAGCACGCCCTGCTGCAGCTGCATCCACTGCACCTGGCCATCCTGCCCGGAATAACGGCTGGCCACCCGCCCTTCTCGGTCGAGCAGCACCCGGTAGTTGTAATCGCGCATGGCAGGGATGGCGAACAGCTTGCTGATCAGCGCAGGCATGCGCTGGATGTCGGCAACGAACACTGCATCACGCGCCTCAAGGTACCCCTTGGGTTGCTCGGCCAGCGCCGCCTTGACCAGCTTGGCGCCGTCCATGTCATGCGCTACCAGCAGGATGTGCGTGCCGGTATCGAGGCTGTAGGCCTGATCGTGCTGGTCGAGCAGCGTCCACGGGGCCAGCTTCTCGCCCAGTTCCAGGGCATTGGCCAGCAGCGGCAACAGGCTGAACAACAGGGCAACGGCGTACTTCATCAAGGGCGTCCTCAGTGACAGGGGGCAACATGGCGGCAATAGGCCAAGCCAGACAGGTTGCCTGAACACGACCTGAAATACGACACACCCACCCAGGACATTGTCTTTCCCCCGGCCACCCGCCACACTCAGCGGGCCAGCCAGGAAGCGGAGTCCAGAGTGCCCACGCCACGACAGTTCAGCAAGAAGACCAGCACCAGCAACATGCTGCGGCTCAAAACCAGCAGCGCCAATGCCCAGGCCCCCTACCGGGTTGATTTCGTCCTGCTCGAACATTTCTCGATGGCCAGCTTCACCGTTGCCATGGACGTGCTGGTCACGGCCAACCTGCTACGCGCCGACAGTTTCCAGTTCACCCCGCTGTCGATGGATGGCGACCGGGTGACCAGCGACCTGGGGTTGGAACTGGTGGCCACCGAGCTGTCCGCCGGGGCGCTGAAAGCGCTGGACCTGCTGGTGATCTGCGGCGGCTTGCGCACCCCACTGAAGTACCCTGAACTCGACCGCCTGCTGGACGACTGCGCAGCCCACGGCATGGCCCTGGGCGGCTTGTGGAACGGCGCCTGGTTTCTTGGCCGCGCCGGGGTGCTGGACGACTATGGCTGCAGTATCCACCCCGAGCAGCGCGCCAGCCTGTCCGAGCGCAGCCCGCAAACACGCATCACGCCGGCCAGTTTCACCCTCGACCGCGACCGCCTCAGCGCCGCCAGCCCCAATGGTGCCATGGAACTGATGCTGGGCCTGGTGCGCCGGCTTTATGGTGACGGGCTGGCCGAAGGCGTGGAGGAAATCCTGTCGTTCTCCGGGGCCCGCTACCGCCAGGTCGGCCCGGGAGCGAAAAAATCCATGAGCCTGCACCTGCGCACCATCGTCGAGCTGATGGAGAACAACCTGGAGGAAACCCTCAGCCTCGATCAGCTGGCCGCCTATAGCGGGCGCTCGCGCCGGCAGATCGACCGCCTGTTCCAGGCACAGTTGGGCACCTCGCCACGGCGCTACTACATGGAACTGCGCATTACCAAAAGCCGCCGGCTGCTGCAGTATTCGGACCTGTCGGTGATGGAAGTGGCAGTGGCCTGCGGGTTTGTTTCGGTGTCGCACTTCAGCAAGTGCTATGCGGCGTACTTCGGCTACCCGCCGTCACGCGAGCAACGGCTGGGCGAGTAAGCGGCGTTCAGGCGCAGATATAGCGCAATACGGCGTCACAGATCATGGCTTTGTGACGCAGCTTGACCTGGTCGTCAGACAGGTCGATCTGGAAGATCTCGCCAAAGGTGTGGCGGTTCGACACCCGGTAGAAGCAGAACGAGCTCATCAGCATGTGCAGGTCGATCACCTCGATGCCGGTGCGGAACACACCTTCCTGCACGCCACGGTGCAGGGTGTTGCCCAGGGCTTCGAGCACCAGGCTGCTCATTTCGCGGATCGCCGGCGACTGCTTGACGTACTCGCCGTAATGGATGTTTTCGGTGCAGATGATCCGCACGAAATCGACATTGCGGTCGTGGTGATCGAAGGTGAATTCCACCAGCCGACGGATCGCCTGCTCAGCCGGCAACGACTCCAGGTCCAGGCTTTGCTCGGTCTTGCGGATATCGCCGTACAACTTCACCAGGCATTCGCAGTACAGCTGCTCTTTGCTGCCGAAGTAGTAGTAGATCATGCGCTTGGAGGTTGCCGTGCGCTCGGCGATAGCGTCGACGCGTGCGCCGGCCAGCCCTTGCTGGACGAACTCGTTGATGGCCGCCTGGAGGATGTCCTCGCGCGTTTTCTCGGGGTTGTTCTTGCGCGTTTTGCGCCCCCCCTCGGTTTCAGGCTGGCCAAGGCTCACTACGGAATCACTCATACCCACTCACAGGCTATTTATTGGAATACCGGGGATTATCCGCGAGCGCGGCCATGCAGGGAAGCACGCTGTTGGTCGAGTAGCCATGATGCATTGCGCCTGTCCGGCCTTGATATCACGCCCCGCAACCCGCTAGCCTGCCTGCCCCTGCCCTGGATGGACCCTGCCTCATGCAACCGCGCGACCTCGCCGCCTACCTCTTCCTGGCCATAGCCTGGGGCTTTTCGTTCCTGGTGCTGCTCAAGGTGGTGCATGCCTTTGGCTGGGTGGGTGCGGTCAGCCTGCGGGCACTGATTGCCAGCGGCACCCTGGCGATCCTTGCAACCCTGCTGCGCCGCTCGCTGCGCCTGCGGCCGCTGCTGGTACCCTTGCTGGTGGTGGGTGCAACCACCGTGGCCGGGCAATTGATCGGCATGTCGTACGCCACCCCACGTATCGGCACAGCGATGGCAGCCATTTTTGTCGCCACCATTCCGCTGTTCTCGATGCTGATCGGGCGGGTCTGGGGGCTGGAGAAAATCACCCCGCAAGGCCTGGCCGGGCTGCTGCTGGGCATTGCCGGCATTGCCATGTTGGTCGGTTTTCCGGCCCGCGCGGTCGATGACGACTTCATCCACGGCTGCATCGCCTCGCTGCTTGGCGCCATCAGCGCCGCCTACGGCAGCAACTATGCCAGCCTGCACCTGCGCGGCCAGGACCCGTGGACGGTCACCTGCGGCGCGTTCCTGGCTGGCGGGCTGATGACCCTGCCGCTGTTGCTGCTAGTACCGGTACCCAGCGTGCCACACGCAGGCGACTGGCTTTACCTGCTTATTAGCGGCGCAGTGATGAGCGCTACCACCTACGTACTGTACTTTGGCCTGGTGGCTCGGATCGGCGCCACCCGCGCCATCAGCGTGGAGTTCGTGGTCACGCTAGTGGCAGTGCTGGTCGGCGCGCTGTTCCTCGATGAAGCCCTGAGCCTGTTGCAGGCGGCGGGAGGCCTGGTAATTCTGCTCGGCTGCATGCTGGTGCTGGGCCTGCTGCCAGGGCGCGTGCGGCGCCTGCCCAGCTAGCGCCGGCTCAGTCGCGCTGGGCGGTGTCGTGCGTCGGTGGCGGCGTCAGGTGCAGCACGCGGTTACGCCCGCCTTCGGCCAACAGGTAGCCGCCCTTGCCGTCCGCCACGATCGACTGCGGCGCCTTGAGGAAGGTCAGCATGGTGTGCTGGACGCCGTCAGCGTCGATCAGCAACAAGCGTGCGCGGTGAGTGTTGTCTTCGCTGACCCACAGGCCACGCTGGTCACAGAACAGGAAGGTGGGGTTGCGCAGCCCATCGACCACCACCGGGTCCTTGCCATCGTCAGACAGGGCGCGAACCTTGCCATTGGCTTTTTCGGTGTACAGCAAGCGGCCGTCGTTGCAGCGGGTGAGGCCTTCGGTTTCGGTCAGGCCGGAACGCAGCACATCAAGCTGGCCGCTGGCCCAGTCATAACGCATCAGGCGGCCATTGCCCTTGCGGTCTTCGATGGCATACAGGTGGTCGCCGTCGTTCCACAGCCCCTGCACGCTTTCACCGTCGAACAGGTGGCTAACCTGGCCATCGCGGGCCAGGCTTACCGGCGCCTGGCCGCCTTCCTGGCTGAACACCCAGCCGCCTTGTGCCGCGACCATGCCATCGGGCTTGGACAGGTTGTCGACCACCACTACGCGGTCGCCGGTCGCGGTGATCTTGAGGATGCTGCCATGACCATCATCCAGTTCGCGGCTGACCAACAGGCTGCCATCCGCTTGCGGCAACAGCGATGCGGCCTTGGCCACATCACGATGCAGCACCTCGACATCCCAGCCAGAAGCGGCCTGGACCGGGTAGAAGCTCTGCCAGGCGAAGAAACCCAGGGTGGCGGCCAGCAGGCCGGAAGTGGCGGTCAGGGCGATGCGGGTGCTGCGCTTGCGCAGAAATTGCGGCATGAAGGGCTCCTCGGATTGCCGGGGGATGCTAGCAAGCGAATGTGAAAAAAATGTCGAAAGAATGCAAACCGTTACAAAACAAAAGGATATAAAAATAACTAAACATTCTAACGAAACGGAATATAAAAATTGAAAGCCGAACGCCATCTCCTTAGTCTGGGCCCATCGCTTTCCACCCGGTTTCAAGGAGCATACCCGTGCCAATCCGTGCCTTCTCCCCCCTGCGCCGCCTGTTGATTGGCGGCCTGCTGGCCAGTGTCGCCAGCGCCCTGCTGCCCTGGTCCCAAGCCTTGGCCGATGACGCCAAGACCCTTCGCATCGGCTACCAGAAGTTCAACAGCATCAACATCCTCAAAGGCAGCGGCGCCCTGGAAAAGGCCCTGGCCCCGCAAGGCGTCAAGGTCAGCTGGCACGAATTTGCTGCCGGCCCGCAGTTGCTCGAGGCCCTGAGCACCGGCGCCATCGACCTCGGCCACGCCGCCGACGCCCCGTCGGTGTTCGCCCAAGCCGCCGGAAAACCCGTGGTGTACCTGGCCGCCGAACAACCGTACCCACGCGGCATCGGCCTGGTGGTACGCGAGCAGGACCATGTGACCGGCGTGCAGGACCTGAAAGGCAAACGCGTGGCCACAGGCCGTGGCTGGAACGCCCAGTACCTGCTGGCCGTCGCACTGGAACAGGCTGGCCTGAGTTACCAGGACATTACCCCCGCCTACGTCAACAATGCCGCCGATGCCGTGGCCGCCTTGCAGTCGGGTAGCGTGCAGGCCGTGACCCTGTGGGACCCGTTCCTCGCCGCAGCAGAAAGCCAGCCAGGCCTGAAGAACCTGCGTGACGGCAGCGGCCTGTCCAACAACCGCACCTTCTACCTGTCCACCGCCAGCTACGCCGACCAGCACCGTGCGCTGCTGAAAACCTTCTTTACCGAACTGGGCAAAGTCAGCCAGTGGGCCAACGCCAAGCCTGCAGAGGTCGCCGCACTGCTGGCCCCGCAGCTGGGCATCAACGCCAACGTGCTTGAAGTGGCCAGCGAGCGCCGTAACTACAACGCCGTGGCCATCACCCCGCAGATCGTCGCCGAACAACAAAAACTGGCTGACACCTTCCAGGGCCTGGGCCTGATTCCACACAAGCTGCAGGTGGCCGACGCGGTCTACCCGGCTTCCGTGTTGCCTTGAGCGGAGCGCACCTGACATGCCCCGCCCGATCCGCTTCAACGCGTTCAGCATGAACGCCGCCAGCCACCAGTCCCCCGGCCTGTGGCGCCACCCACGCAATACCAGCGTCACCTTCAACCGCCTGAGCTACTGGACCGACCTGGCCCGCCTGCTGGAGCGCGGCCTGTTTGACGCCCTGTTCATTGCCGATGTGCTGGGCATCTACGACGTCTACCAGGGCGGCCCTGAAGCCGCCCTGCGCGGTGGCGTGCAGGTACCGGTCAACGACCCGCTGCTGCTGGTGCCGGCCATGGCCGGCGTCACTGAGCACCTGGGGTTTGGCGTCACCTTTTCGCTCACCTACGAGCACCCCTACCCGTTCGCCCGGCGCATGTCCACACTCGACCACCTGAGCAATGGCCGGGTGGGCTGGAACATCGTCACCGGCTACCTCGACAGCGCCGCGCGCAACCTCGGCCTGGCGCGCCAGCTCGGCCACGACCAGCGCTACGACCTGGCCGAGGAATACCTGCAGGTGCTGTACAAGCTGTGGGAGAAGAGCTGGGACGATGACGCAGTGCTGCTGGAGCGCGACAGCGGGCGCTACATCGAGCCAACCCGGGTGCACCCTATCAATCATGTGGGCGAGCACTTCCAGGTGCCCGGCATGCACCTGTGCCAGCCGTCGCCGCAGCGCACCCCGGTGCTGTTCCAGGCCGGCGCTTCGTCACGCGGCCAGCAGTTTGCCGCACGCCACGCCGAATGCGTGTTCATCAGCGGCCCGACCCCCACCGTATTGCGCCGCTACGCCGACGGCATTCGCGAGGCCAGCGAAGCCGCCGGGCGAGGTCGTGATGAAGTGCTGATCTATGCCCAGGCTTTGTTGATCGTCGCCCCCACCCGGGAAGAGGCCGAGTCCCGCTTCGCCGAATACCGTCGCTACGTCGACCTGGATGCTGCCCTGGCGCTGCTGTCGGGCTGGACCGGCATCGACTTTGCCGGCCTCGACCCCGATGCGCCGATCGAATACGTTGAAAATGACGCCGGCCGCGCCGCCCTGGCCGCGTTTACCGCCGCCGACCCGAACCGCCGCTGGACCGTACGCGAGGCCGCCGAGTTCGTTGGCCTGGGGGGTCGCTGCCCGGTGCTGGTAGGCGCCGCCAGCGAGGTCGCCGACCAGCTGGAAAGCTGGCTGGACCAGACCGGCATCGACGGTTTCAACCTCACCTACGCGGTGCAGCCGGACGACCTGGCCAATGTGGTCGAGTTGCTGGTGCCCGAGCTGCAACGCCGCGGCCGCTACCCGTCGGGCTACTCCGAAGGCACCCTGCGCCACAAACTGTTCGGCCAAGGCGATCGACTGCCGGAACAGCATGCCGGACGCCAAGTAGACATTCAGCGATCAAATACCGGGTATTCCAACATTTAATTTGTGGATGGCGCGCGCTCGACCCTATTCTGTTGCCACATCCCCTGCGCCGCACCGGCCGGTGCGGTTCACGGCACGGGGAGAGAACAACAAGTCGAGATTGTCCATGTCGAACCATTCGTACTTCGCCCCCCACGGTGGGCACCCAGCTCAAACCGAGCTGCTGACTGACCGTGCCATGTTCACCGAAGCCTATGCCGTCATCCCCAAGGGCGTGATGCGTGACATCGTCACCAGCCACCTGCCGTTCTGGGACAAGATGCGCATGTGGGTCATCGCCCGCCCGCTGACCGGTTTTGCCGAAACCTTCTCCCAGTACATCGTCGAGCTGGCCCCGGAAGGCGGCAGCGAGCGCCCTGAGCTGGACCCTAACGCCGAAGCCGTGGTGTTCATCGTCGAAGGCGAATTGGACATCACCGTTGAAGGCAAGCATCACACCCTGGTACCAGGCGGCTACGCCTTCCTGGCCCCGGGCGCCGAGTGGAGCCTGCGCAACAACAGCAAGTCCAACGTCACCTTCCACTGGCTGCGCAAGCACTACCAGAAAGTTGAAGGCCTGGACGTACCGGAGTCGTTCGTCACCCACCGCGACAACGCCACCGTCATCGAGATGCCGGGCACCGAAGGCCGCTGGAAAACCACCCGTTTCGTCGACATGGCCGACATGCGCCACGACATGCACGTGAACATCGTCACCTTCCAGCCGGGCGGCGTGATCCCGTTCGCTGAAACCCACGTGATGGAACACGGCCTGTACGTGCTGGAAGGCAAGGCGGTGTACCGCCTGAACCAGGACTGGGTCGAAGTGGAAGCCGGCGACTTCATGTGGCTGCGCGCCTTCTGCCCGCAAGCCTGCTACGCCGGCGGCCCAGGCAACTTCAGCTACCTGCTGTACAAGGACGTGAACCGTCACGTGCACCTGACGCTGAACCCTAAGCGCTAAGCTCAGGCTGATGCCCGCAAGCCCGCCAACCTGGCGGGCTTTCTGTTTGCCGCGCATACTTGAACATCCATCCCCGCGCGGTACCAGCCATGAACCGCTGCCTGCTGCTCGCCGCCCTGCTGCTGTGCGCCCCTGCCCTGGCTGCCGATGACTGGAACCTGGCTTATGACCGCGAAGGCATACGCGTGTACCTGCGCGGCGCGGATGACTCGTCCTACCAGCAATTTCGTGGTGTGAGCACCATGAAAGCGAGCGTACGCACCCTCACCGACCTGCAAGAGAACCTGCGCGTAGCCTGCAAATGGCTGTACGCCTGCGACCAGATGCGCCTACTGGAGGTGGATGGCGCCAATACCTGGGTGTACCTGACCACCAACCTGCCGTGGCCAACGATGCCGCGGGACATTGTGCTGAAAGTAACCAGCGAACGCCTGGACGACGGCACATTGCTGCGGCGCCTGAGCGCCGAGCCCGACAGGATCCCCAAGGTTGAAGGCCTGATCCGGGTGCAGCATCTGAGCGGTGAGTGGCGGATGAAACCACTGGGCGAGCGCGAGACGGAGGTGACCTACCAGTTGCAGGCCGACCCTGCTGGCGATGTGCCCGGCTGGCTGGCCAACCGGTTTGTGGTGGATGCGCCGGTGGTGACGTTGCGTACGTTGCGGGCAGTTGCTGAACGCCAGCCTTGAGGTGACTCGCCGGCAATCCAGCTCCCACTGGTACTGCGCAGATCTTGAGCGTTGCGCGGTCCAAGTGGGAGCTGGCTTGCCGGCGATGGGCTGCGCAGCAGCCCCAGGGTCCTATGTAGCAGTCGCTGTCTGCGGTTGCGCAGAAGCCTTGGTCCTGCGTCGATAGGCCAGCAACAGGCCCGCATACCACAACGGCATCACGTACAACGCCGTGCGGGTGTCCGGTTCCAGCGCCAGCAGGCACAGCACGAAAATCAGGAACAGCTGCGCCAGCGCGGCGGTGACCTTGCCGCCAGGCAGCTTGAACCTGGACTGCTCATGCGCCTGCGGATTCTGTCGACGGTAAGCAAAGTAGGACAGCAAGATCAGCGACCAGGTAACGATGATCATCACCGCGGAAATGGTCGACACCAGGGTGAACACGGTCATTACTTCCGGGATCACGAACAGCAGCGTCAACGCAATTGCCATGCACACCCCAGAGAATACCAGCGCCCGCACTGGCGTACCCGACCCGGATAGCCGCCCGAACGCCGTCGGCGCCTGTTGTTGGTGCGACAGGCCGTAGAGCATGCGCGAGCCCGAGTAAACACCACTGTTGGCCGACGAGGCCGCAGAGGTCAGGACCACGAAGTTGATGATGCCAGCAGCAGCGGGCAACCCGCCAAGCAAGAACAATTCAACGAATGGGCTGCGGTTGGCCGGCACATTGGCCCAGGACACCACACTGATGATGCACACCAGCGAACAGATGTAGAAAAGCAGGATACGCACGGGGATGGTATTGATTGCCTTGGGCAGGGTCTTCTCGGGGTCTTTGGCCTCCGCCGCTGCGGTGCCGATCAGCTCGGTGCCGACGAAGGAGAAGATAGCGATCTGGAACCCGGCGAGGAAGCCAAGGATGCCATGCGGCATGACCACGCCAGGGGCCACCAAGTGGCTGAACGACGCCGTCACCCCGCCCGGCGAGGTATAGGAGGTGGCGACCATCACCAGGCCGGTTACCACCAGCAGGACGATGGCGACGATCTTGATCAGGCCGAACCAGAACTCCACTTCACCAAAGGCCTTCACCGCCAGCATGTTCAGGCCCAGCAACAGGAACATGGTGGCGAAAGCCGGTAGCCAGGTGGGCACATCGGGGTACCAGTACTGCACGAACCCTGCGACCACCACCACGTCGCCCACCGCCGCCACCACCCAACTGAGCCAGTACGACCAGCTGAGAATGTAACCGGCCCGTGGCCCCAGGTAGTTGTGCACCAGGTCGGCGAACGATTCCATCTGCAGGTTGGCCAGCAGCATCTCGCCCATGGCGCGCATGATGCAAAACACAAAAAAACCGATGATGGCGTAGACGAGGATGATCGAAGTGCCAGACAACGCAATGATCTTGCCCGAGCCCATGAACAACCCGGTGCCAATGGCGCCACTGATCGAAATCAGCTGTATGTGCCGGTTTTCCAGCCGTCGCTTGAGCACTCGGCCCTCTTGCGGATCAGCACTTTGCGCATTGCACGTTTGATGCATAGTCAACCTCTTATTCTTTTTTGGTAAAACTTCAGCGCCCCGCGCCGCACCATTTGATTGGCACTAAGGTGCAGGTTCCCTGTTATTGAAAATGATAAAAGCGCAGGTAATAACGAAAATGGAAACTCACACCCGACGCAACTTCGCTGCGGGCTTTTTTATTGTTTGAATCGCACCCTGGGTGGCGCGCCTTGTACCGTTGCACGAATACAGTTTCATTCTGCCAGTGGCCCGGGCCAAGCGGAACGCTACAGAATGCGCACAGCCAAAGGGATTTTTTGCACTGTGGAAAGCCTGGGTGACAGTTTGCGCAATGCGCCTGTCAAAAGGCCTGACCCAGCGGTCACATCTTGTAGGTGGAGAGCAGGATGCTGGTCTCGGTATTCTCGATGTGCGGGATGGAGCGAATGGTGTTCAGCGCCCGGTCGAACGCTTCAAGGGTGTCTGCGCGCAGCTCTGCCATCAGGTCCCAGCGGCCATTGGTGGTGTGAATGGCCACCACGTTGGGGTGCCCACGCAGCGCGTGTTTGACCTCTGCGGCGTGATGGCCGCTGATGCCGATGCTGGTGATCGCCCGCACGCCCTGGTCCAGCGCATCGGAGCGCAAGCGTACCGTGTAGCCGATGATCACGCCCTGCTCTTCGAGCCGGGTGATGCGGTTTTGCACCGTTGCCCTGGCCACCTTGAGTTTTTTTGCCAAGGTCAGCACGGGGGTACGTGCATTGTCCCGCAACAGCGCAATCAGTTCCCGATCGATAGTGTCCATATGCCTGCCAAATAATCAGATTGCTACTTTGGGGTGGCAGATTGTCTAGAAAGTTGGCGAAACTGGCAACCTGCATTCTTCCTGTTGACGCAACCTTTCATCAAAATGTTCGAGCCGGCGACACTTCGATAACCCTAAGCGCTCACCCTGCAATATCCAGAGGGCAGCGCACAATAACAAGGTGCAAGAGCATGACGTATTTCATTGATGTTCCAACCATGTCGGACTTGGTGCACGACATCGGCGTGGCGCCGTTCATAGGTGAACTGGCTGCGGCCATTCGTGAAGACTTCAAACGCTGGCAGGAGTTTGATAAATCCGCACGGGTTGCCAGCCATTCGGAAGTGGGTGTGATCGAACTGATGCCGGTCGCCGACAACAGCCGCTACGCTTTCAAATACGTCAACGGCCACCCGGCCAACACCGCGCGTGACCTGCATACCGTAATGGCCTTCGGCGTATTGGCCGATGTCGAAACCGGCTACCCGGTGTTGCTGTCCGAACTCACCATTGCCACCGCCCTGCGCACTGCGGCCACCTCGCTGATGGCCGCCCAGGCACTGGCCCGACCGAACTCGCGCAAGATGGCGCTTATCGGCAACGGCGCGCAAAGCGAGTTCCAGGCACTGGCCTTCCACAAGCACCTGGGCATCGAAGAAATCGTCGCCTACGACACCGACCCGCTGGCCACCGCCAAGCTGATTGCCAACCTCAAGGAATACAGCGGCCTCACCATCCGCCGGGCCGGCTCGGTGGCCGAAGCGGTGAAAGGTGTGGACATCATCACAACGGTAACGGCCGACAAGGCCTACGCCACCATCATCACCCCCGACATGCTCGAACCCGGCATGCACCTGAATGCCGTGGGGGGTGACTGCCCGGGCAAGACCGAGCTGCACGCCGATGTGCTGTGCAACGCCCGCGTGTTCGTCGAGTACGAGCCGCAAACCCGCATCGAAGGTGACATCCAGCAGCTGCCGGCCGACTTCCCGGTGGTTGACCTATGGCGCGTACTGCGCGGCGAAACCGAGGGGCGCCAGAGCGACAGCCAGGTCACCGTATTCGACTCGGTGGGCTTCGCCCTGGAGGATTACACCGTACTACGGTACGTACTACAGCAAGCAGAAAAGCGCGGCATGGGCACGAAGATCGACCTGGTACCATGGGTGGAAGACGACCCGAAAGACCTGTTCAGCCACACCCGCGGACGCGCTGCCAAAAGCCGCATCCGACGCGTTGCCTAACCCTGTTCTCAACCCGGTACTCCACATGGCATTTCCAACGCGTTCGATTCAAGCACCTGCAGCAGTGGTCATGGTCAGGCCACATGCATTCACCCCCAACCCGGAAACCGCAGCCGACAACTCGTTCCAGCACAGCAGCCCCGGCCTCGCCGCACAGGCGCTCGCCGAGGTTGCCCGCGATGAAGTCACCCAGGCCGCCGGCCGCCTCGAGGCCGAAGGCGTGCGCGTACACCTGTTCGACGATTTTGGCGAGCACAACACCCCGGACTCGGTGTTCCCCAATAACTGGTTTTCTACCCACCCCGGTGGGCACATCGCGATCTACTCGATGTACTCGCGCAACCGCCGCCGCGAACGGCGCGCCGATGTGATCGAGATGCTCAAGCATGAGTACCGCGTGCAGGATGTAATCGATTATTCAGGGCTGGAGCAGGACGAACTGTTCCTCGAAGGCACCGGCGCCATGGTATTCGACCACCTGTCGCGGGTGGCTTACACCGCGCGCTCCAACCGCGCCGACCCGATTGCCCTGGAGCGCTTCAGCACGCACTTCAATTTCGAGCCGATGGTGTTCGACACTGCCGATGAACAGGGCGCGCCGATCTACCACACCAATGTACTGATGTGCGTGGCCACCGAGTTTGCCCTGGTGGGCTTTGACACGTTCACCAACAAGGCGCGGGCAAAGGAAGTGCGCATGCGCCTGATCGAGTCGGGCCGCGACGTGATTGACCTGAGCAACCAGCAGATCAGCCAGTTTGCCGGCAATGCCATCGAGCTGTCCGGGCGTGACGGGCGAATCCTGGCGCTGTCACGCAAGGCTTTCGACAGCCTGAACGCCGAACAGCGCCAGCGTATCGAGCGCTCGGCGCGGCTGGTGCCGCTGGACGTGCCGACCATCGAAATGGCTGGGGGCTCGGTGCGCTGCATGATTGCCGGCATTCACCTATCGCCACGCCTGGCGGCGGCTTGCGCCTGACCTGATCATCTCAGTCGGCCGACGCACGCCGTTGGTACGGGTTAACGCTCCTACACCGACCGCGTCAGGCCGTGTCAGATCCCACCACCCGCCAGCAGTTGTGTCATGACCTCGGCCAACGCCTTGACCATCACATCTGCCGTCGGCCGGTGGACGATGACGATTTCATAGCTGTCGACCTCCGGCAGCCCTTGCCCTGCGCCCAGCACCCGATGCTCAGCCGTTGCCGCCCTTGGCGGCAGCAGGCTGATGCCCATGCCATCCGCAACTGCCGCCTGAATGCCGCTGAGGCTTGAGCTGGTGAAACTGATGCGCCAGCGCCGGCCCATGCTTTCGATCGCATTGATCATGTCTTCACGGTACAAGCCGCGAGGGGGGAAGGTCACCAGCGGGATAGGGTCGAGCTCGAAGGCAGGCGTGCGCGCGCTGTCGATCCATTGCAGGCGCTCTGGCCAACAGGCCACGCCCTCTCGGGTGTTGCGCCGCTGCTTGAGCAGCACCAGGTCGAGTTCACCGTTGTCGTAGGCCTGGCTGAGGTCGCGGCACAGGCCGCTGGTCACTTCCAGTTTCACTTGCGGGTGCAGCCGGCTGAACGCCGACAGTGCATTGGTCGTGCGCCCGCCAACGAAGTCCTCGGGCACACCAAGGCGTACGGTGGTGCCCACCATCGCCCCGGCCAGGGCTTCGAGCATCTGGTCATTCAGCGCCAGCATGTGCCGGGCGTAGCCGAGCAAGGTCTGCCCGGCATCGGTCGGGAGCACATCGCGGTTGCCACGCACCAGCAAGCGGTGGCCGACCATGTCCTCCAGGCGACGTACCTTCTGGCTGATGGTCGACTGGGTCGAGTGCAGGCGCGCCGCCGCCGTGGTGAAGCTGCCGCAATCGGCCACCACCACAATGGCGCGTAGCAGGTCGAGGTCGAACAGGGCTCTATTCGATTTCACGCTGATAGACATCTTGGTATTCAACTGCTGAATGGCAAGACTGCGTTCTATCACGGCTAGTCGCCGAGGGCCACACCTTCACGCCGAGGGTCGGCGCCACCGGACCAGCCATCGCCGTTGCGCTGGATGATCTGCATGCCGCTGGTCATGGTCATCGGCGTTACCTCATGGCCCCAGGTTGCCAATTGGCGGATCAGCGCCGGGCTGGCCAGCCCGGCTTCCACTTCGGTGCCGGCATTGCGGCTGCCGAAGTTGGGCAGGCCGGCCGCCTGCTGCGGGTCGAGCTGCCAATCCAGCAGGCCGATCAGCGCCTTGTTCACGTAACCAATGATCTGCGAGCCGCCCGGAGAGCCGAGGCTGGCCACAAGTTCGCCAGAGGCCCGCGAAAACACCAACGTCGGTGCCATCGCCGACAGTGGCCGCTTGCCCGGCTGCACCCGATTGGCCACGGGCTTGCCGTGCTCCCGGGGGATGAACGAGAAGTCCGTCAGATGGTTGTTGAGCAGGAAGCCCTTGACCATCAGGTGCGAGCCGAACGCGGCCTCCACCGAGGTGGTCATGGCCAGCGCCTGGCCGCTGTCATCCACTGCGCTGAGGTGCGAAGTGGAAATGCGCAAAGGCGAGCGATCAGGTGCCAGGGCCAGGTCGGCGCCTGGCGGCTGGCCCGGCCGGGCGCGCTTCATGCTGTGCTCGCCGATCTGCGCTGCTCGGCTGGCCAGGTAGGTGGCGTCGGTCAGGGCCTTGACCGGGACCGGCACGTAATCACTGTCGGCCAGGTACTGAGCGCGGTCGGCGTAGGCCAGGCGCTCGGCCTCGGCGATCAGGTGCACGGCCAGCGGCGGTGCCTCCAGGCCTGCCGGGGACGTGTTCGCCCGCGGCCGCAAATCCGCCAGATCGCGTTCTGGCATGGCGCGCTGCACGGCTTCAAGCACACCCAGCGTCTGCAACACCGTCACCCCACCCGATGATGGCGGCGGCATGCCACAGATGCGCCAGGCCTTGTAGGGGCCGCACACCGGCTCGCGCTCCTTGGCGGTGTACTGCTCAAGGTCCTGCAGCGACAGGTAACCGGCATTGGCATGGCTGCGCACCTTGGCCACGATGGCCTGGGCGATCTCACCCGTGTAGAACGCCTGCGGACCGTGCGCGGCAATCTGCTCGAACGTTTGCGCAAGTGCGGGGTTGCGCAACGTCGTGCCCACCGCCAGCGGCTTGCCGTTTTTATCCAGGAAGTAGCGAGCCATGGCCGGTGAACGGGCAATATACGGGTCGCCCGCCACCAGGGTGTGAAGGCGTGCTGAAACCGGGAAACCGTTACGTGCCAATGCAATGGCCGGAGCAAAGAGTTGCTGCCAAGGCAGCTTGCCGTGCTGCTCGTGAACCAGCTTCAGCGCGCGCAGAACCCCGGGCACACCCACTGAACGCCCGCCGATCTGTGCCAACCTGAACGGCATCGGCGAACCATCGGCTTGCAAGAACAGCTTTTCCGTGACTTGCGACGGGGCTGCCTCGCGGCCGTCAAAAGCCTGCACGCGTTTGCCGTCCCAATAGAGGATAAAGGCCCCACCGCCAATGCCACTGGATTGCGGCTCCACCAAGGTCAGCACCATCTGCATGGCGATGGCCGCATCAATGGCGCTGCCA
This sequence comes from Pseudomonas putida S13.1.2, assembly GCF_000498395.2. Lineage (NCBI taxonomy): Bacteria > Pseudomonadati > Pseudomonadota > Gammaproteobacteria > Pseudomonadales > Pseudomonadaceae > Pseudomonas > Pseudomonas putida. Next base: position 1,311,548 of record NZ_CP010979.1, on the reverse strand, counting down.
CCGGCACGCAGCATCGTCCGCCCCGCTTCGCTGGCCAGCGGGTTGGCGGCGGCGGCCATATGCCGGTTGGCGTGCACCGGCTGCAGGCCGGTGCGGTAGCCGGAGGCCAGTTCGGGTGGCGCGGGCAATAGCTGGTCGGCGCAGGCCCACCCACTGGCAATCGCCAGGCATAGCGCGCTCATCAGCGGTGTGGAGAAATTCATCGTTTTGTTTCCTGCCTTGTCTGTTCAGCACGCCACTGTCAGTCATGCGTAAACTTGAGTTCAAGACCTGATGTGGATTTTTCCAGGATGCAGGCAGGTCATTCAGGAGCCCACCCTATGCGTACACCCGTCGCAGCCATGCTGTTCGCCCTGTTCACCAGCCTTGCTGCCCACGCCGAGAACACCACCATGGACAACCGCCTGCACAACGCCGCCCGCCACGACGACGTGCGCACCTTGCAACAGTTGTTGACTCAAAGTGCCCAACTGGAAAACCGTGATGAGCAAGGGCGCACTGCACTGCTGGTGGCCACCCACGGCAACCACGTGGCGGCGGCGCAAGCGCTGATCGAGGCCGGTGCCGATGTGAACGCCAAGGACAATATTGCTGACAGCCCTTATTTGTACGCCGGTGCCCGCGGCCTGAACGACATCCTGCGGCTGACGCTAAGCCACGGTGCCGACCTCAAGAGCACCAACCGATACGGGGGAACTGCGTTGATCCCGGCGGCCGAGCGTGGGCATGTCGAGACCGTGCAGATGCTGATCGATGCCGGGGTGGACGTGAACCACCTGAACCGGCTGCACTGGACCGCGCTTATGGAAGCAGTGATTCTGGGGGATGGCGGGCCGCGGCATGTGGAGATTGTGCGCCAGCTGCTGGCGGCGGGGGCGGACCGGCAGATTGCCGACAAGGATGGGGTCACCGCGCTGGAACATGCGCGCCAGCGGGGGTATCGGGAGATGGAGGCGCTGCTCGCCCAGTAGAAGGTTTGCATGGCACGGGCTTTGCCCGTGATCGCCGGCAAGCCAGCTCCCACGTGGACCGCATCGTATTCACGTCATGCGCAGTACCTGGGGGAGCTGGCTTGCCGGCGATGAGGCCAGGACAGGCAGCACAGAACCTCAGATAACTTCTTCGTACGGCAGCCCCACATACAACGATAGGGTCACCGCGCTGGAACATGCGCGCCAGCGGGGGTATCGGGAGATGGAGGCGCTGCTCGCCCAGTAGAAGGTTTGCATGGCACGGGCTTTGCCCGTGATCGCCGGCAAGCCAGCTCCCACGTGGACCGCATCGTATTCACGTCATGCGCAGTACCTGTGGGAGCTGGCTTGCCGGCGATGAGGCCAGGACAGGCAGCACAGAACCTCAGATAACTTCTTCGTACGGCAGCCCCACATACAACGATAGGGTCACTGCGCTGGAGCATGCGCGCCAGCGAGGGTATCGGGAGATGGAGGCGCTGCTCGCCCAGTAGAAGGTTTGCATGGCACGGGCTTCTCCCGTGATCGCCGGCAAGCCAGCTCCCACGTGGACCGCATCGTATTCACGTCATGCGCAGTACCTGTGGGAGCTGGCTTGCCGGCGATGAGGCCAGGACAGGCAGCACAGAACCTCAGACAACTTCTTCGTACGGCAGCCCCACATAGTTCTCGGCAATGTTCATCAGCCCCGCCGGCGAGGTCAGGAAGTACTCGCGGTCGGCCTCCTGCATCTTCTGGTCCCAGGCATCCTTGTGGCTGCCGAAGTCATGCAGCAACTGGGTCATGAACCAGCTGAAACGCTCACCTTTCCATACCCGGCGCAGGGCCAGCGGCGAATACTGCTGAAGCAGGTCAATACGCCCTTCGCGGTACACCTTGACCAGAATACGGTAGAGGTAGTTGACGTCCGAAGCTGCCAGGTTCAGGCCTTTGGCGCCGGTGGGTGGGACGATGTGCGCAGCGTCACCCACCAGGAACAGGTGGCCGTACTGCATGGGTTCGACCACCAGGCTGCGCAGCGGCGCGATGCTTTTTTCCAAGGCTGGGCCAGTCACCAGATCAGCCGCTACGTCAGCGGGCAAACGGGCTTTGAGTTCGTCCCAGAAACGCTCGTCAGACCACTCCTCGACCCGGTCCTGCAAAGGAACCTGCAGGTAGTAGCGGCTGCGTGTCTGCGAGCGTTGGCTGCACAATGCGAAGCCACGTTCGTGGTGGGCGTAGATCAGCTCGTGATTGACCGGCGGTGTGTCCGACAGCAGGCCCAGCCAGCCAAACGGGTAAACCCGCTCGTACTGCTTCAACACACCCTCAGGGATGCTTTGCCGCGAAACACCATGGAAGCCGTCACAGCCGGCGATATAGTCGCAGTCCACCCGGTACACGCGGCCATCTTTTTCGTACGTCAGGTACGGCTTCTCGCCCTTCAGTTCATGCGGCTGGACATTGCTGGCTGAATAGATGATCGGCGCGCCACTGGCTTCACGGGCCTGCATCAGGTCACGGGTCACTTCGGTCTGACCGTATACCATCACTGTTTTGCCACCGGTCAGGGCCTTCAGATCCAGGCGTTGACGGCGCCCAGCAACCAGCAGTTCGACACCTTCGTGCACCAGGCCTTCACGGTCCATGCGCTCGGCTACGCCGGCTTCGCGCAGCAGGTCGACTGTGCCTTGCTCCAGCACGCCGGCGCGGATGCGGCCAAGCACATATTCGGGCGTCTGGCGCTCTACGATAACGTTATCGATACCGGCCTTGTGCAGCAGTTGGCCCAGCAGCAGGCCAGACGGGCCTGCACCAATAATTGCAACCTGAGTTTTCATTGTTGTTGTCTCTGTTCGGACGATGCCGGCCCTGGACTGGCAGTGGGGCGGCATCTGCTGTTAGGGTTTGCCCTTGCATTTTTACTGGCAAAAAATGCCCATTAGGTGTGCTATTCCATGAATAACCTGCACTTTTACAAAAATCGTTCGATTAACGGACAGGCCTGCCCGCATGAAATCCACCCTCCCCGGCGTCCCGTTGTTCAAGCTGTATGGCGAAAACACGGCCTGGCCCGGCACCGACCTGCTGCACTGCGAGTCCATCCCGGCGCGTAGCCGTTTGCACCACTGGGAAATCAAGCTGCATCAGCATGCCGAACTGTTCCAGCTCCTTTACGTACAGCGCGGCCAGGCCCAGGTTGAGGTCGAAGGCGTGCGCAGTGCCATCGGCGAGGCGGCGATCCAGGTGGTGCCGCCGATGACCGTGCATGGCTTTCGCTTCAGTGCCGATATCCAGGGGTATGTGCTGACCTTTGGTACCGCGCTGGTGGCGAACCTGGAACAGCGCCTGGGCGCGCCGCTGACGGTGCTTGCGAAATCGGCGTGTTACCCGCTGGGGCAGGACCGCGTGCACCTGCGCAGCCTGATAAGCACCTTGCAGCAGGAATACCAGGGCAATGCCCCCGCGCGGGCGGCCATGCTCGAAGCGCTGGTGACCGCGTTGATGGTGTGGATCAGCCGCCGCCAGCAGTTGGGGCAAGCGCCGCGAAATCGGGATGAGCGTGACCGCCAGTTGTTGGGGCAGTACCTGCGACTGGTCGAAGCGCATTACCGCGAGCACCTGTCGATGGAGGACTTCGCCGCGCGACTGAATGTTCCGAGCCTGCAACTGAACCAGTTGTGCCGGGCGCTGAGTGGGCAGACTGCGCTGCAGGTGCTGCACCAGCGTTTGTTGCTGGAGGCGCGGCGTAACCTGATTTACACGCGGATGAGTATCGGGCAGCTATCAGATAGCCTGGGGTTCACGGACCCGACGTACTTTGCCCGATGGTTCAAGCGCTTGAGTGGGCAGACGCCCAATGGGTATCGCCGGTCGGTGCAGCCAGAATGAATTGTGGTTGTCTGTACCGGCCTCTTCGCGGGCTTGCCCGCTCCCACAGAAGTGCGCCGCTTGCGGGCCTGACGCAATACCTGTGGGAGCGGGGAAGGCCGCGAAGAGGCCGGTGCAGACAACACGCATCTTCAGCCCTGCTTGACGTATACGTCAACCTGCAGTCAGGATAACCGCATACCCCACGCCGAGCCCCAGCATGAGCACCCAGACCTACAGCATCTCCGACCTGTCCCGCGAGCTGGACATCACCACCCGCGCCATCCGTTTCTACGAGGAGCAGGGCCTGCTGAGCCCCGAACGCCGAGGCCTGGAGCGCATCTACACGGCGCGCGACAAGGTCAGCCTGAAGCTCATCCTGCGCGGCAAGCGCATCGGCTTTTCGCTGGCCGAGTGCCGCGAGCTGATCGAGCTGTACGACCCCACCAGCGGCAACCTCAAGCAGCTCAACAGCATGCTGGCGAAAATCGCCGAACGGCGCGCCCAGCTGGAACAGCAGATGCTCGACATCCACCAGATGCAACTGGAGCTGGACACCGCCCAGGAGCGCTGTGAACAAGCCCTGGCCGCCACCCTGAACAACAAAGACAACCGCTGAACGCCACAGGAAACCCGCCATGCCCTTGCCAAAAGAAGTCCGTCTGGTCGAAGTAGGCCCCCGCGACGGTTTGCAGAACGAAGCCCAGCCCATCAGCGTTGCCGACAAGGTGCGCCTGGTGGACGACCTCACCGAGGCGGGCCTGGCCTATATCGAGGTGGGCAGCTTCGTCTCGCCCAAGTGGGTGCCACAGATGGCCGGTTCCGCCGAGGTGTTCGCCGGTATCCAGCAGCGCCCCGGCGTTACCTATGCGGCGTTGGCGCCAAACCTGCGCGGCTTCGAGGACGCGCTGGCTGCTGGGGTGAAAGAAGTGGCGGTGTTCGCAGCCGCCTCCGAAGCGTTCTCGCAGCGCAACATCAACTGCTCGATCAGCGAAAGCCTCAAGCGCTTCGAACCGATCATGGAAGCTGCGCGCAGCCACGGTGTGCGCGTGCGCGGCTATGTGTCGTGCGTACTCGGTTGCCCCTATGAAGGCAAGGTCAGTGCCGAACAAGTGGCGCCGGTGGCCCGTGCCCTGCATGACATGGGCTGTTACGAGGTGTCGCTGGGCGACACCATTGGCACAGGAACCGCCGGCGATACCCGGCGCCTGTTCGAGGTGGTATCGGCCCAGGTACCGCGCGAGCAACTGGCCGGGCACTTCCATGATACCTATGGCCAGGCATTGGCCAACGTCTATGCCAGCCTGCTCGAAGGTATCAGCGTATTCGACAGCTCGGTGGCCGGGCTGGGTGGCTGCCCTTACGCCAAAGGCGCTACCGGCAACATCGCCACGGAAGACGTGGTGTACCTGCTACAGGGGCTGGGCATTGCTACCGGTATCGACCTGGACCGGCTGATTGCCGCCGGGCAACGCATCAGCAGCGTGCTCGGCCGCGGCAATGGGTCGCGGGTAGCGCGGGCGCGCAACGCGCAGTAAGTCATACGGGTGTCACATACGTGTGGGTGAAGTGTTACCGGCCCCACGCTTCACAGCAAAAAATCGGGTAACAGGGAAACAAATCGACAAAATTTCAGGCTGGCCGGGTTGGACAAAAATCGTTAAGTCACTGTTTTTAAAGGATTTTAAAAAGTTGGCACGCACCCTGCTATATCTTTCGTACAAGAACAAAAAAAATGTGACACCCAATAAAAACAACAGGTAACGGCTCTGACATAACAAGAACAATACGGCAGAGGCGTAGCAAGCAGATCTTTTTGGAGTCGACACGCTTTTCAGGGGTACGCCCCGCGGTCTGGCACAGAACAATAAAACTACCTCAAGGTAGCTACAGTCAGGTTCGGATCAGCCATGATGAAAGCAGGTCAGCGCTCAAAAAAATACGTTTGCTCTTGACCCCGCATGGGGGTCGCACGCAACACCAAGGCAGGCTTACAAAAACAACAAAAAGCCAGCCTCAATAATAAAAAAAGAGCAAGCAGCAACGCTTTGGGGGGAGCTTCGGCTCCCCTTAGTGCTTCCTGCCCTCCTCCTCTTCCTGCTTTTCCTCATTCTGCCCTTCGACCTTCTCTACCAACAACGGCATTGTCGCCAGTACCAGCAGGGCCAGTACCGTGCTGATCAACGCCGTGGCTTCGCGACCCATGCCGGCAGCCGTACCAATAGCAGCAGTCATCCACAGCCCTGCAGCGGTAGTCAGCCCTTTCACATGGCTGGGGTCCTTCCCGTTACCTTTAAGGATGGTACCCGCACCCAGAAAGCCAATACCGGCGACGATACCCTGAATTACCCTGCTTAGCGCCTGTTCGTCAGCCCCGGCCGTGCTAGGCGCCAACACGAACAGGGCCGCACCCAGCGAGACCAGCATGTGGGTGCGCACCCCGGCAGACTTGCCTTTGTGTTCACGTTCAAAGCCCAACACAGCGCCAAGCACTGCTGCCATCAGCAGGCGCACGAGAATGCGCGTCACCTCACGCTCATCGGTGACATCGGCGAACTCGGCCTGGATTGCTTGCCAGATGACGTCCATCACAGTTGTCCCCATGCTGAGCATTGTGTGGCCATCGCCGGCCTACTCGCGGGCATGCCCGCGAATAGGCCGGCCTGCACTATGCAAGGGTTGACCTCTGTACACCGGGGAAAGTGCCGCTCAGCCTGTTGATGCAGCAACCAGCCCCCCACTGTGGTCCACCCTGTAACCACCAGCAGGAGCACCACACCATGCCCATTGAAATTGACGAAACCACCCAACGCTGCACCTTGATCGGCGAAGACCTGCGCATCGAGGGTGATGGCCCTGATGTCGAAATCATCACCGACGAACAACTGCGCATGTCAGTGGCCTTGCTCGCAGGCCAACGGGTGCCCATCACCGAATCCGAGGCCGATGCGCTGACCGTGGCGGGTGCGGTGGATAGCCGCAGGCATCTGAAGACCAGCGTACCAGGCTCGGTGATCTAAGGCCTGGCGGGGCCAAGGGGCAATCTGATACGGTTTTTATCGCAAAACCTGAGCCTGTGCTGATAACAGCCTCGGGGCCATAGTGCTCATGCCTGATCGAGGCCTGATGAGCACCGAGCCATGAACAATAGAATCCCTTTTACAGAGATCGCCACCGCCCCAGCCACTTCCCGACCGCGACACGCCGACAGCGGTATCCACACCCGCAGCTTTACCGGGCTGTACCGCAACCTGCGCATCGGCTTTGCAGGTGCCCTTTTTGTGCTGTTCTTTGGCACTGCCTGGCTCAACTGGAACGGCCGCCAAGCGGTGCTGTGGGACTTGAGCGAGAGCAAATTCCACATCTTTGGCGCCACCTTCTGGCCACAGGACTTTATCCTGCTGTCAGCGCTGCTGATCATCTGCGCCTTCGGCCTGTTCGCCATCACCGTGTACGCCGGTCGCGTGTGGTGCGGCTACAGCTGTCCGCAGAGCACCTGGACCTGGCTGTTCATGTGGTGCGAAAAGGTCACCGAGGGTGACCGCAACCAGCGCATCAAGCTTGCCACCGCGCCCTGGAGCCTGAACAAACTGGCGCGCCGCACGTTGAAGCACAGCCTGTGGCTGGCCATTGGTGTGGTCACCGGGCTGACCTTCGTCGGCTATTTCACGCCAATCCGCCCACTGGCCGCAGAACTGTTCACTTTGCAACTGGGCGGAGTGGCGCTGTTCTGGGTGCTGTTCTTTACCGCTGCCACCTACATCAACGCAGGCCTGCTGCGCGAAGCGGTATGCCTGCACATGTGCCCGTATGCGCGCTTCCAGGCTGTGATGTTCGACAAGGACACCCTGGCGGTTGCCTACGACCCACGCCGTGGCGAAACTCGTGGCCCGCGCAAGAAAGGCAGTGACGTAGGCGCCCAAGGCCTGGGCGACTGCATCGACTGCACGCTGTGCGTGCAAGTGTGCCCCACCGGCATCGATATTCGCGATGGTTTGCAAATGGCCTGCATCGGGTGCGCGGCGTGCATCGACGCCTGTGACGGGGTGATGGACAAGATGGGTTACGCCCGCGGGTTGATCGGTTACAAGTCCGAACACAGTTTGCAGGGCGGCACCACCCATTGGCTGCGCCCGCGCCTGCTGGGCTACGTCGCTGCACTCGGGGTGATGATTGCAGCGCTGGTGGTGGCCTTGCAGATGCGCCCGATGGTTTCGCTGGACGTCATCAAGGACCGCGGCCTGTTCCGTGAAAATGCCCAGGGCCAGATCGAGAACATCTACCTGCTCAAGGTCATCAACAAGACCGAGCGCACCCAGCACTATGCACTGCGCCTGCTGGACGCCGACGGTTTCACCTTGCAGGGCAATACCGTATTGGTGATCCCGGCCGGCGAAATGAGCGAACTGCCGGTGTCCGTGGCGATGCTGGCCGAGCGCCCGACCAGCAGCTCGCAAACACTGAGCTTTGAAATCAGCGAGCGCGACGACCCCGCCATTCGCAGCGTGGCCCAAAGCCGCTTCGTCGCACCGATGAACCGCTGATCCCTTACACTGACGCCACCTTGCCTGCCAGGCTTCGACAGAAGGCCCGAATGAAACGCTACGAACGCTTCGCCGACGACATTGCCGAACTGATCCGCTCCGGGGTATTGGGCCCCGGCCAACGGGTGCCTTCGGTACGCTACGCCAGCCAGACCCACGGGGTCAGCCCTTCCACCGTGTTCCAGGCCTATTACCTGCTGGAGCGGCGCGGGCTGATCCGTGCCCGGCCGCGCTCGGGTTATTTCGTCAACGCCCACGCCCCGCGCCAGTTCAGCGAGCCGCAGGCGTTGCAGCCGGTCAGCGAGTCCACCGACGTGGACGTCAGCGCATTGGTGTTCTCGATCCTCGACTCAATCAAGGACCCCAACACCATACCGTTCGGTTCAGCCTTCCCCAGCCCCGAACTGTTCCCGCTGCAGCGCCTGTCGCGCTCGCTGGCCAGCGCCAGCCGCAGCATGGACCCGCGCATGGTGGTCACCGACCTGTCGCCCGGCAACCCGCAGTTGCGCCGGCAGATTGCCCTGCGCTACATGGTCGGTGGGCTGATGCTGCCGATGGAAGAGCTACTGATTACAAACGGTGCACTGGAAGCCTTGAACCTGTGCCTGCAGGCGGTTACCCAGCCGGGCGACCTGGTGGCCATCGAGGCCCCCGCCTTTTATGCCTGCCTGCAAGTGCTGGAGCGGCTCAAACTCAAGGCTGTGGAAATCCCCGTGCACCCGCGCGAAGGCATGGACCTGGGGGTACTGGCACAGACGCTGGAAAAGCACCCGGTAAAGGCCGTGTGGTGCATGACCAACTTCCAGAACCCGGTAGGCGCCAGCATGCCGGAGGCGAAGAAGCAGGCGCTGGTGGAACTGCTGGCGCGTCATCAGGTGCCATTGATCGAAGACGACGTGTACGCCGAGCTGTACTACTCGACGCAGGCGCCCAAGCCGGCCAAGGCCTTCGATACCCAAGGCCTGGTCATGCACTGCGGCTCGTTCGCCAAAAGCCTGGCGCCCGGTTACCGTATCGGCTGGGTAGCGGCCGGGCGCTTTGCGCAAAAGATCGAGCGGCTGAAACTGATGACTTCGCTGTGTGCTTCGATGCCGGCCCAGGCAGCGATAGCAGACTACCTGCAGCACGGTGGCTACGACCGCCACCTGCGCAAACTACGCTACGCCCTGGAAGGCCAGCAGGCCAACATGCTGGCGGCCATCGCCCGGCACTTCCCGGCGCAGACGCGGGTCAGCCAGCCCTCGGGTGGCTACTTCCTGTGGCTGGAACTGCCCGAGCAGATGGACGCCCTCAAGCTGTTCCACATGGCCCTGGCGCAAGGCATCAGCATCGCCCCTGGGCCGATATTTTCGCCTACCCGCCGCTTTGGCAACTGCATCCGCCTCAACTACGGCAGCCCCTGGCATGATGGCGCCGAACGGGCCATGGAGACGCTCGGGCGGATCATTCGCTCGTTCTGATAGCTACAAGCCTGAAGGGCGACTATAGTTGCCCGATCCGTTCATCGGGCGTTGGGTCATGCAGCCAGATTCGCTTCCATCGATCACCCAGCTGCAGGCGCGTGTCGCAGAACTGGAAGCATGCCTGGCAGAACGCGAAGACAGCGCCCTGTCACACAACAAGCTGCTCGGTGAACTGCTCGACAACAACCTGGCCAACGTGTTTGCCGCCGACCGCAAGATGCGTCTGGTAGCCATCAACCGAATGGCTCGCGAAACCTTCGAACGCTACCGCGGCTTCGTGCCGCAGATCGGCGATTACGTGCCGCAGTTCCTGGCCAATCAGCCCGACATCATGAACCGGTTGGGCCCGGTTTGGCCGCGTGTGCTGGCCGGCGAAGCGTTCGTCGATACCGTCACCTTCGGTCCGCCTGATGCGCCGCGCCATTACGAAATCCGCTACCACCCGTTGCGTGACGCGCAGCAGCGGATCCAGGGCGGATACATGTTTGCCTATGACATCACCGAACGCATCGCCGAACAGCAACGCCTGCACCAGGCCGAGGAGGCTCTGCGCCAGTCGCAGAAAATGGAAGCGGTGGGTCAGTTGACCGGCGGCATCGCTCACGACTTCAACAACCTGCTGGGCAGCCTGCTCGGCGCAGTGGAAATGGCCGAACAGCGCCTGGGCCAACAACGCCATGCCGACACCGCCCGCATGCTCGAACTCTGCCGCAGTACTACCTTGCGCGCCGCTGCGCTGGTAAAGCGCCTGCTGGCCTTCTCGCGCCAGCAGACGCTGGTGCCGCGACCGGTTGATGTGCAGTGCCTGGTAGCGGGCATGCAAGACCTGATCGTCAGCTCTATTGGCCAGCACATTGATTTTCACGACCAGACACTGGCCGGGCAATGGTCAATTCACATCGACCCGCAGCAGCTGGAAAATGCCCTGCTGAACCTGTGCATCAATGCCCGCGATGCCATGCCCCTGGGCGGTACGCTCAGCATCGCTTGTGCAAACAGCGACCTCGCGGTGGCTGAGGGCAGTCAGCTGGACCTGCCTGCGGGGCGGTACTTGCACATTCGCGTTGCCGATACCGGCATGGGTATGTCCAGCACGGTGCGCCAGCGCGCCCTGGACCCTTTCTTCACCACCAAGCCACTCGGTCAAGGTACCGGGTTGGGGTTGTCCATGGTCTATGGCTTTGTCCGCCAGTCCGGCGGGCAGTTGCAGATCGAAAGCGTGGCCGGGCAAGGCACCTGCGTTCACCTGTACTTTCCCCTGGAGGAAAGCATCGCTGCCTGCAGCCAGCCTGTGCCAGTCACCACCTGCGTCGAGCGTTCTGCCCCCCGTGTGCAGCGAATCATGCTGGTGGAAGACCAGCCAGCCATGCGCCTGATACTTGTCGAAGTACTGACTGAACTGGGCCATGAAGTGCAGGCTTTCGACCGTGGCCGCCCGGCGCTTGAGGCTATGCATGCGGGTGTTCCACCGGACTTGCTGATCACTGATGTCGGCCTGCCCGGTGGAGTCGACGGTTATCAGCTGGCAGAGGCGTTTCAAACGCTTGTGGCCAAAGCCCCCGTATTGCTGATTACCGGCTATGACACTGCCGACATCCCGATCAGTAGCCGCCCGGGCAGGCGCACCGAGGTGCTGTGCAAACCGTTCAACCTGCAGAGCCTTGGCCAGCGAATTGACCGCTTGCTGGGGATTGCCCCGCCGCAACGTTGACCGCCTATCCGCCTGCGGGTGAACACGTTAAAGTCTGCGCATCCTTTTTCGTCGGACGTCGGCATGCCATCCCGCGACCTGCTCACACTGCGTCAACAAGTCGAAGCCCTGCAACGGCGCAACGCGCTGTTGGAAGCACAGCTCGCCAGCTTTAAAGACCAGGATCAGGACTTTTACCGGTCGTTGTTCGACACCATGGACGAAGGCTTTTGCATCATCGAGTTCTTTGACGGCCCACATGGCCCGCTGAGTGACTATGTGCATGTGCTGGCCAATGCGGCCTACGCCAAACACGCCGGCATCCCCGACGTGGTCGGGCAGAAACTGCGCGAGATGGTGCCTGATGAGGCCGATGACTGGGTGGCCCGCTATGGCGCTGTGCTTCGCACAGGGGAACCGCTGCACTTCGAGCAGGAGCTGGTCGCCACCGGCCATGTACTGTCGGTGACCACTTTTCGCGTAGAACCTGCAGAGAAACGTCAGGTAGCCGTGCTGTTCAAGGATGTCACCGAACGCCGGCGTGCAGAGCAGGCCCTGCAGCGCCTCAACGAAGAACTGGAACAACGGGTGAATGCCGCACTGGCGGAGCGACGCTTGTTTGCCGAATTGGTGGATCACAGCGTGGTCAATGTGCATGTGGTGGACAAGGGCTTGCGCTGGCTGGCTGTCAACCGCCAGGCCAAGCATGACTTCCACCAGCTGTACGGAAGGACCCCGGAAATCGGCGAATACCTGCCCGGGCTGTTCGAAGATGGAGGCGCTGGCCAGACGCCTGTCTTGCCACTGTGGCAGCGCGCCCTGGCAGGCGAGCAGTTCATCGAAATTGGCACCTTCGGCAAGCCTCCCATGCTGCGCCATTACGAATTGCGCTTCAACGCCTTGCGCGACCCAAAAGGCGAGATACAAGGCGCGTTTCTGTTCGCTTATGACATCAGTGAACGGGTGCAAGAGCAGGAACGCCTGGCCAAGGCCGAAGAAGCGCTGCGTCAGGCACAGAAGATGGAGGCCGTAGGCCAGCTCAGTGGCGGCATTGCCCACGACTTCAACAATCTGCTGGGCGGCATTCTTGGCGCCCAGGAACTGATGCGTCAACGCCTGGACCAGTCACGCTTCGACGCCCTGGAACCCTTGCTGGAGCTGTCCAGCGGCTCGGCGCAGCGGGCCTCTTCGCTGGTGCACCGGCTGCTGGCATTCTCTCGCCAGCAGACCCTGCAACCCTGCTCCACACAAGTGGCCACGCTGGTGGCCGGCATGGAGGACCTTCTGCGGCGCACCATCGGCCCGGCCATTAGCCTGAGCAGCCGCTTCGCCAGCCAGCTGTGGCCGACCTTCATCGACCCGCCTCAACTGGAAAGCGCCCTGCTCAACATCTGCATCAACGCCCGCGATGCCATGCCTGCGGGTGGTGTGATCGAGATCATTGGCGATAACCTGATGCTTGACGACGAGCAGGCCCTGGCAGTGGAGCTGCCAGGCGGCGAGTATGTGCGGCTGAGTATCGTCGACAACGGCAAGGGCATGTCGGCTGAAGTGGCGGAGCGTGCAGTCGACCCGTTCTTCACCACCAAACCGATGGGCCAGGGGACCGGGCTGGGTCTGTCCATGACCTACGGCTTCGTGCGTCAGTCGGGTGGGCAATTACGCGTGCTGTCGGTGCTTGGCGAAGGTACCCGCATCGAGCTGCTGCTACCCCGCCACGACGAGCAGCCCAGGGTTCCTGCCGGCAAACCGCAGCGCACGCCTTTGCAAAGAAGCAGCGCGGCTGCGAAGCGCATTCTGTTGATCGAGGACCAGACCGCCTTGCGCCTGGTAGTGGGCGAAGTGCTGGAAGAGCTGGGCTATCGGGTGGACGCCTTCGAGAATGGCCCGACCGCCCTCGCCCACCTGCAAAGCGGCGAACGGCCAGACCTGCTGCTGAGCGATATCGGGCTGCCGGGTGGCCTTAATGGCCGCCAGGTGGCCGAGCGCTGCCGAGTGCGCTACCCAGACCTCAAGGTGCTGTTCATCACCGGTTACGATGAGAGCGCGGCGCTCAGCGACGGCCAGCTGTTGCAGGGTACCTCGGTGCTGACCAAGCCGTTTGAGCTGGAAGCACTCGCCGAGCGGGTACGCGAGCTGCTGGGAGATTGACGAGCGCGCTCAGCGCCCGCCGCTCAGGTCGATGAAACTGCCGGTGGAGTAGGACGCTTTGTCCGAGAGCAACCAGAGGATGGCTTCGGCCACTTCCTCGGGGCGCCCGCCGCGGCCCATGGGCAAACCGGGCTCAAGCTTGCTGACCCGGTCGGGGTCGCCGGACAGGGCATGGAACCCTGTGTGGATGTAGCCTGGGCGTACGCCGTTGACCCGCACGCCCTCGCCTGCCACTTCTTTGGCCAGACCGATGGTAAAGGTGTCGAGCGCGCCCTTGGAGGCGGCATAGTCGACGTATTCGTTGGGCGAGCCCAGGCGCGCAGCCATCGATGACACGTTGACAATGGCCCCGCCCTGCCCTCCATGCCGGTGCGCCATGCGCAGCAAGGCGTGCTTGGCACAGAGCATGGGGCCGACGACGTTGGTTTTCATGATCTTCAGCAGGCGGAATTCGGACATGTCCTCAACGCCACTCTGCTGACCGATGGTGCCGGCGTTGTTCACCAGCGCGGTGACCGGGCCGAGCGCTTCGTCGACGCGCTGGAACAGCTGGATGATCTCATCCTCGACGCTGACGTCGGCGCGCACGGCGATGGCCTCGGCGCCCAGGGCGCGGACCTGGCTGAGGGTGGTTTCGGCGGCCTGGTCGTCGGCGTGGTAGTTGATGCAGATGCGGTAGCCGTGGCGGGCGGCAAGCAGTGCTGTGGCGGCGCCGATACCGCGGCTGCCGCCGGTGATGACGATGACGTTCTCCATGAATTTGCCAATCGCTTGGGGAAGGGAGGATCGACAATAGGCGAAAAGGCTACAGATGGGAATGACCGAGGTCAGCTCACACAACCGTGGGCCTACCCTCTGTTGCTCTTGCTCTTGATCTTCGCGACTTCAGGAGGCCGAACGCAGGGCTTGCGGAGGGAGGTGACGGGCATGGATGCCATCGCAAACGGACTGTTCGCTGAACCAAAACAGCCAGATACGCTTTTCGCTGCTTGCGATGTGGGCCTCAACACCGTGTAGACATTCGTTCGCGCAGGTGGCGCCAAGTCACCTTCCGCCCTTCCGGCGGGTTACTTTGGTCTTGGCCAAAGTAACCAAAGCCGTCCGCTCCCATCATCCGGCCCCTACGCTGCGCTCCGGGGTCCCCTCGCTCCGGGCTTGCTCCCGGGAGGACCGCGCTGCAGGCCCCATCCTGGGGCCCAGCGCTTGACGGGCATCCATGCCCGTCACCTCCCTCCGCAAGCCCTGCGCTCGGCCTCCTGAAGTCGCAATCTGCGTCGCCTGAACTATCGCGCGCTTAGAAGCAACAACAAGTGCAGGAGCAAGAGCAGGAGCAGGAGCAGGAGCAGGAGCAACAATGCAGAAACCTGGTCGTATGGTTTAGCTCAATGCCCCGCCGACGCCGGTCCGGCTTTGGCAGTGAACGGTGGCTTGGCGAACCACACCAGCAGGATCAACCCGGCAAACACCCAGGTCATCAAGGTGAAGTAGTCCACTGTGGACATCATGTAAGCCTGCCCATTGAGTATCTGCTCCAGCTGCGCATAACTCTGCGGGCTGGCCCCGCCCAACTGCTCCAGCGTATGCCGCGTCGCCGGGTCGAACTGGCTGATGTTCTCGCTAAGGTAGGCATGATGCTGGTCCGCCCGGCGAATCCAGATCCAGGTTGTCAACGACGCGGCAAAACTCCCGCCCAAGGTTCGCAGGAAGGTCGCCAGGCCCGAACCATCGGCAATCTGGTGCGGGGGCAGGTCAGACAGCAGAATGCTCAAGGTCGGCATGAAGAACAACGCCACGCCAATGCCCATGAACAGCTGCACCAAGGCCACATGCTGGAAGTCCACCTCACTGGTGAACCCGGCACGCATGTAGCAACTGGTACCAATCGCCAGAAACGCCAGCCCCGCCAGCAGACGCAGGTCGAACCGGTGCGCGTATTTGCCCACGAACGGCGACATGATCACCGGCAGCAAGCCGATCGGTGCCACCGCCAGGCCCGCCCAGGTGGCGGTGTAGCCCATCTGCGTCTGCAACCACTGCGGCAGGATCAGGTTGATACCGAAGAACCCTGCATAGCCCCCGACCAGCACAATGGTGCCGACGCGGAAGTTGCGGTGCACGAACAGGCGCAGGTTGACCACCGGGTGGCGGTCGGTCAGTTCCCAGATCACGAAAACCGCCAGGAACACCACCGAAATCAAGCTGCCGATAATGATGAACGACGATTCGAACCAGTCCAGATCGTTGCCTTTGTCGAGCACCACTTGCAGCGCCCCGACGCCGATGATCAGCGTCAGCAAGCCGATATAGTCCATGGGCTGTCGGCTAGTGACCACTGGCCGGGCGCGCATCTGCTGGCGCACCACGGCGGCGGCGAACAGGCCAATGGGCACGTTGATGAAGAAGATCCACGGCCAGCTGTAACTGTCGGTAATCCAGCCCCCCAGGATTGGCCCGGCAATCGGCGCCACCACCGTGACCATCGCCAGCAGCGCCAGGGCCATGCCCCGTTTTGCGGGGGGGTAGACGGCAATCAGCAAGGTCTGGGTCATCGGGTATAACGGCCCGGCGACCACGCCCTGCAATATGCGGAAACCGACCAGCTCCGGCATCGACTGGGCGATACCGCACAGGAACGAGGCCAGCACGAACAACAGCGTGGCCCAGATGAACAGTTTTACTTCGCCAAACCGCCGGCTGAGCCAGCCCGTCAATGGCAAGGCGATGGCGTTACTCACCGCGAACGAGGTAATGACCCAGGTGCCCTGCTCGTAACTCACCCCCAGGTTGCCGGAAATGGTCGGCAACGCCACGTTGGCAATGGTGGTGTCGAGCACCTGCATGAACGTCGCCAGCGACAGCCCGATGGTGGTCAGCAGCAGGCTGGGCGGCGTGAACTGGGCAGCGGCGTTGTTGCTCATCGCTGGGCCGTCTTGCCGGGTGCGCTGTTTTCGTGGATCAACCGGGCGATCAGGTTGTCGGCTTCGACCAGCTGACGGTCATACACCTGGGTGGTGTAGCTGGCCTGCTGCGGGGGCTGCTGGGCCAGGGCCGGGCCGCTCTGGTCATGCAGGTCGACTTCCACCACGGTGGACAGGCCGATACGCAGTGGGTGGTCCTTGAGCTGATCGGGGCTCAGGTGAATACGCACGGGAACGCGCTGGACGATCTTGATCCAGTTGCCGGTGGCGTTCTGTGCCGGCAGCAGGGCGAAGGCACTGCCCGTACCGGCGCCAAGGCTGTCGACCGTGCCGCTGTACTTGACCTCGCTGCCGTACAGGTCGGCGCTGATCTGCACCGGCTGGCCGATGCGCATCTCACGCAGTTGGGTTTCCTTGAAGTTGGCGTCGATCCATACCTGGTCCAGCGGGATCACCGCCATGGTCGCGGTGCCCGGCTGCAGGCGCTGGCCCAGCTGCACGGTGCGCTTGGCAACGTAACCGGTAACCGGTGCCACCAGTGTGGTGCGGGCGTGGTCGAGGTAGGCCTGGCGCAGGTCGGCAGCGGCGGCCATTACCTCGGGGTGCGAGGAAACCACGGTGTCGTCGACCAGCGCGCTGCTGGTGCTGAGCTGCTGACGTGCACTGTTTACAGCGGCCAGCGCCACACTGAGGTCATCGCGGGCGTGGGACAGTTCTTCCGCAGCAATGGCACCGCTATCGGCCAGCACCTTGCGCCGGTTGAAGTCCTGCTGGGCTTTGCGCAGTTCCGCCTGGCGGGTTTCCAGCTGGGCCTTGAGCGAGTCGACATTGCTGTACAGCCCACGCACCTGCCGCACGCTGCGTGCCAGCTTGGCTTCGGCAGACTGCAGGGCCACCTCGCTGTCGGCCGGGTCGAATTGCAGCAATACCTGGCCGGCATGAACCAGGTCGCCGTCATCGGCACCGATGCTGGTGACGGTGCCGGTGACCAGCGGAGTGATCTCCACCACGTTGCCGTTGACGTAGGCATCGTCGGTGCTTTCGTGCCAGCGGCCGACCAGGCTGTACCAGGCCCAGGTGCATGCACCGGCAAGTATCAGCAACAGCAGCAGGCCAAGCAGCCAGGCCTTGCGCTTGCGCGACGGCTCGGGCGCGGCGGAGGGAGTCGGGGTATCTGCGGGAGTGGCCATGACAATACCTTGGATAATTCGTGACAGGGTTCAACGGTCGCCAAAGCGGCGTACCGTCAACGGGTCGCCGGCACCGAGCAGCACTTTGGCCAGCAAGCCTTCCAGGGCCTTGAGCTCTTCGGGTGCCAGCACGCCGCACAACTCGTTCATGGCGGCAGCGCCAATTTCCGGGAGGCGATCGGCCAGCCGCTGGCCATCGGCGGTGAGCGCCAGGCGCACCAGGCGGCGGTCGTCGGCGCAGCGGTTGCGCACAATCAGCTCCTTCTGCTCGAGCCGGTCGAGCATGCGGGTCATCGAACCACTGTCCAGGCCCAGGTAGCGGCACAGCTCGGCCGGGGTATCTACCTGGTACTGGGTGACGATGATCAGCACCTTGAACTGCGCGGCAGTGACGCCCTCTGACTCAAGGTGCCAGTCGAGAATGCGGTCCTTCAGGATCGCCGCACGGCCAAGGAGCATGCCGATGGCGCAGGTCTGGAAGTTTTCGGGGGAGAAGTGGGCCATCGGAAACTGCTCGGGCAATTGTGTGAAAATATTACTGCCTAGGCAGTGAATGTCAAAGCTTTGATTAGCTAGCTATGGAAAATTTCATACTTTCTGCCTGAAATGCGGCCCTTTGTAGGAGCGGCCTTGTGTCGCGATGGGGCGCGAAGCGGCCCCCAGTTTTGTGACAGGGCAGACATTTTGGGGCCGCTTTGCGGCCCATCGCGACACAAGGCCGCTCCTACAAGGGTCTGCGTAAAGGCGGTTAGCGCGCCCGCAGGCCCAGCGCCTCCACCGCGCCGCAGGCAACTGCCATGCCCACCAACTCCGCCAGGCTGGCTGCTTGCAACCGCTTCATCACCCGCCCCCGGTACAAATCCACGGTCTTCACGCTCACCCCCAGCCGCTCGGCAATCTCACGATTGCTCAACCCTTGGGCCAACGGCACGAAAACGTCACGCTCTCGCGGCGTGAGGCCGTCGATGCGCGCCTGCACCATGGCCAGTGCCTGGTTGCCCTGCCGCGCCCGCCCGGCGTGCTCCAGCGCAGCCTGCACGCTGTCGAGCAGCAACTGGTCGTTGTAAGGTTTTTCGATGAAATCACAGGCACCGGCCTTGAATGCCCGCACCACGATCGGCACATCGGCATGGCCGCTGACGAAGATCACCGGCAACGCCAGGCCGCGCTCGCGCATCGCCTGCTGCACCGCCAAACCGCCCAACCCCGGCATACGCACATCCAGCAGCACGCAGGCAGGCCCATCGTCCACGCAGGCGTCGAGAAACGCTTGCCCGCTGGCGAACGGCAGGGCTTGCAGGCCCACCGACTGCAGCAGCCAGACCGTCGAGTCGCGCATACCTTGGTCGTCATCGACCACATACACTTTCGCTTGCACCATTGCCCCCTTCACCCCCTGCTGACTGCCAGCCGGCAGCACAGTACCAGACCGCCGTTATCACCCGCCCGAGCCCACAGGCTGCCACCAAAGCCTTCGATCAGGCTGCGGCTCATGCTCAAGCCCAAGCCCAGGCCATCGGCCTTGCTGGTGATGAACGGCGTGAAGATTTCATCCAGGCGCTCGGGCGCTACACCCGCGCCCTGGTCGGCTACCTCGACCAGTACACCATCGCCGTCCCGCGCGGCGCCGAGCAGAATACGTGATGGCTGTTCCCCGTGCAGCTCGCGGTTGGCATCGATGGCATTGCGCAACAGGTTGAGCAGCACTTGCTCCAGCAACACCCGGTCGGCATACACCGAGGGCAGTTGCGCGCTCATGCGCAGTTCCACCAGCACCTGGTCGCGCGCGGCCTCCCAAGCGCACAGTCGCATGGCTTCACCGGCCACTTCGGCCACGTCCAGCGCCTGCAGGCGCCGTGGCCCTTTGCGCAGGAACGCGCGCAGGCGGCGAATCACTTCGGCGGCATGGGTGGCCTGCTCACTGATGCGCTGCAGGCCCTGCCCTACCCGCTCGCGGGCCTGTGGATCACGCTCCAGGCCCTGCAGGTAACGCTGACTGGCGTTGGCGTAGTTGACCACCGCAGCCAGCGGTTGATTGATTTCGTGGGCAATGCCCGAAGCCAGCTCACCCAAGGTGGCCAACCGGGCACTGTGCGCCAGGCTTTCCTGGGCTTCGATGCGCAAGGTGATATCGCGTGACACGCTGACCACCTCCACCACCGCGCCGGTGTAGGTTTCGCGGATAGCCCGGCTGGCGATTTCGAACCAGCGGTAGCTGCCAGAGGCCTGGCGTACCCGGCAGGTCATGGTGTGATAGCCATCCTGGTCCAAGGCAGCGGCCGCCTGACGCAGCACCTGGCGGCGCTCACGCGGGTGCAGCAAGGCGTACACGGCCATGCCACGCAGTTGCTCGGGCCACAGGCCGAGCAGACGAAACGCTGCCGGCGAAGCATCCAGGAAACGGCCATCCGGGCTGTGCCGGGAGATCAGGTCGGTGGTGTTTTCAATGATCAGCCGGTACAGGCGCCGGGCGCGGCTGGCCTCGCGTGCGCCATGGCGCTCTTCGCTGGCGTCGCGACAGCGCCCGAGCACCTGCTGGCCCTGGTCGTCGGGAATGAAAGACCACAGCACGGTGCGCTCCCCTACCTGCACCTCGACATCGGCAATCGCTCGATGCTGGCGCAGGCACGCACGCACCAGGGCGGCGCAATTGGCCGGCAGCCAGCGGCTCAGCGCCGGGCCTTCATCAACCCACGCTTGAAACGCCGGGTTGATCGCCAGTGGCTTGGCGTCGGCTGCCAGCAAAAGGCTGGGTTGTGGATCCTTGGCAAGCAAGGGGTAAGCAGTCTGGTCCACGGTAGGCGGCTCGTTGTTATAGTAGTTTTACTATATTGCTATAGTCGATATTCCTACTACCATAGCGGCTCGCGTAAAACTGCGACAGAGGGAGCGGCCCACCGTCCGCTTCCCTGCACCCTGAACAGAGCTAACAATCAGCCATCGGGGGCCAAGCGTACAAGCTGCGCTTGCCTCCTTACAGGATTACCGCATGTCGATCTATGCCCAGGGCCTGATGCCCGCTGCCGTCAATCATGTCGCCCTCACCCCGCTGAGTTTCATCGAACGCACCGCTGCCGTGTACGGCAACTACCCGGCGGTGATCCACGGCGCCATCCGCCGCAACTGGCAAGAAACCTATCAACGCTGCCGACGCCTGGCCAGCGCCCTTGCAGGCCGTGGCATAGGCCGTGGCGACACGGTGGCTGTGATGCTGCCCAACACCCCGGCGATGCTCGAAGCGCACTTCGGCGTGCCCATGACCGGTGCCGTGCTCAATACCCTGAACGTGCGCCTGGACGCCGAGGCCATCGCCTTCATGCTGCGGCACGGCGAAGCCAAGGTGCTGATTACAGACCGCGAGTTCCATGCCGTGATCGAAGCCGCCCTGGCACTGCTGGAGCACCCGCCCCTGGTGGTAGATGTGGATGACCCGGAGTACGGCGAAGGCCGTGCGGTGAGCGAGCTGGACTATGAAGCCCTGCTGGCCGAAGGCGACCCGGAATTTGCCTGGGAATGGCCGGATGACGAGTGGCAGGCCATTTCGCTCAACTACACCTCTGGCACCACCGGTAACCCCAAGGGCGTGGTCTATCACCACCGCGGCGCCTACCTGAACGCCCTGGGCAACCAGATGACCTGGGCCATGGGCCACCGCCCGGTGTACCTGTGGACCTTGCCCATGTTCCACTGCAACGGCTGGTGCTACCCCTGGACCATCACCGCCCTGGCCGGCACCCACGTGTTCCTGCGCCGGGTCGACCCGCAAAAGATCCTGAACCTGATCCGCGAACACCGGGTCACCCACCTGTGCGGCGCCCCGATTGTGCTCAACGCCCTGGTCAACATGCCTGAGGCGGCCAAGGCAGCCATCGAGCACCCGGTGCAGGCCATGGTCGCCGGCGCCGCGCCACCGGCCAAGGTCATTGGCGCCGTGGAAGAGATGGGCATCCACGTCACCCATACTTATGGCCTGACCGAAGTGTACGGCCCAGTCACCGTGTGCGCCTGGCATGACGAATGGGACGAACTTTCGCTGGAGGAACGTGCGCGGATCAAGTCACGCCAGGGCGTGCGCTACCCGACCCTGGACGGGCTGATGGTGGCCGACCCGCAAACACTTGAGCCAGTGGCACGCGATGGCAACACGCTGGGCGAGATATTCATGCGCGGCAACACCGTGATGAAGGGCTACCTGAAAAACCCCGAGGCCACTGCCGAAGCCTTCCGTGGCGGCTGGTTCCACACCGGTGACCTGGCCGTGTGGCACGCCGACGGCTATGTCGAGATCAAGGACCGGCTCAAGGACATCATCATTTCCGGTGGCGAGA
This sequence comes from Pseudomonas putida S13.1.2, assembly GCF_000498395.2. NCBI lineage: Bacteria > Pseudomonadati > Pseudomonadota > Gammaproteobacteria > Pseudomonadales > Pseudomonadaceae > Pseudomonas > Pseudomonas putida. Next base: position 1,289,443 of record NZ_CP010979.1, on the reverse strand, counting down.
ACATCTCCACCATTGAAGTCGAGGACGCCCTGTACAAACACCCGGCAGTGCTTGAAGCCGCCGTGGTGGCACGCCCGGATGAAAAATGGGGAGAAACCCCCTGCGCGTTCATTGCCCTGAAGCCAGGCCGGGAGGACACCCGCGAAGCCGACATCACCGGCTGGTGCCGCGAGCATCTGGCCGGTTTCAAGGTGCCGAAGACCGTGGTGTTTGGCGAGTTGCCCAAGACCTCCACCGGCAAGATCCAGAAGTACGTCCTGCGCGACCGGGCCAAAGCCCTCTGAAGCCGTAACGGCCTCATCGCCGGCAAGCCAGCTCCCACAGGGACCCAGCAAGCCTCAAGCCCTGTGAAGTACCTGTGGGAGCTGGCTTGCCGGCGATGAGGCCCGCCCAGCCACTCTCACTCTTCCAAGAGCACACGATGACAACCTATACCGCCCCCCTGCGCGACATGCGCTTCGTCCTGCATGACGTGTTCAATGCCCCGGCCCTTTGGGCCCGCCTGCCCGCCCTGGCCGAACGCATCGACGCCGACACCGCCGACGCCATCCTGGAAGAAGCAGCCAAAGTCACTGGCCAGCTTATCGCCCCGCTCAGCCGTAACGGCGACGAGCAAGGTGTGCGCTTCGACGCCGGCCAGGTCACCACGCCAGACGGTTTTCGCGAAGCCTGGCAAACCTACCGCGAAGGCGGCTGGGTCGGCCTGGGCGGCAACCCGGCATTTGGCGGCATGGGCATGCCGAAAATGCTCGGGGTACTGTTCGAAGAAATGCTCTACGCCGCCGATTGCAGCTTCAGCCTGTATTCGGCGTTGAGCGCCGGTAGCTGCCTGGCAATCGATGCCCACGCCAGCGAGACGCTCAAGGCGACTTACCTGCCGCCACTTTACGAAGGCCGCTGGGCCGGCACCATGTGCCTGACAGAGCCCCACGCCGGCACCGACCTGGGCCTGATCCGCAGCCGGGCCGAACCCCAGGCCGACGGTAGCTATCGCATCAGCGGCAGCAAGATTTTCATCACCGGCGGCGAGCAGGACTTGACCGAGAACATCATCCACCTGGTACTGGCCAAGCTGCCGGATGCGCCCGCCGGCGCCAAAGGCATCTCGCTGTTCCTTGTGCCCAAATACCTGGTCGAGGCCGATGGCCGCCTGGGCGCGCGCAACGCCGCCCACTGCGGCTCGATCGAACACAAGATGGGCATCAAGGCTTCGGCCACCTGCGTGATGAACTTCGATGATGCCCAGGGTTACCTGGTGGGCGAGCCGAACAAGGGCCTGGCGGCGATGTTCACCATGATGAACTACGAGCGCCTGTCCATCGGCATCCAGGGCATCGGTTGTGCCGAAGCGTCCTACCAGAGCGCCGCGCGTTATGCCAACGAGCGCCTGCAAAGCCGTGCCGCCACCGGCCCTCAGGCGCAGGACAAGGCTGCCGACCCGATCATCCACCACGCCGATGTACGGCGCATGTTGTTGACCATGCGCACCCTCACCGAAGGTGGCCGGGCGTTTGCGACCTACGTCGGCCAGCAACTGGACCTGGCGCGTTACGCCGAAGACGCCGGTGAACGTGAGCACGCCCAGCGCCTGGTGGCGCTGTTGACGCCCGTGGCCAAGGCCTTCTTTACCGACAACGGCCTGGAAAGCTGCGTACTCGGCCAACAGGTATATGGTGGTCATGGCTACATCCGCGAATGGGGGCAGGAGCAGCGGGTGCGTGATGTGCGCATCGCACAGATCTATGAAGGTACCAACGGTATCCAGGCGCTCGACCTGCTGGGCCGCAAGGTGCTGGGCGACGGCGGCCAGGCGCTGGCCAGCTTTGCCGCCGAAGTACGTGCCTTCAGCGTTGATGCACCGCTGCACCGTGAGGCCTTGCAAGCGAGCCTGGCGCGGCTGGAGGCCACCAGCGCCTGGCTGCGTGTACGGGCAGGCGAGGATGCAAACCTGGTCAGTGCGGTAGCGGTGGAATACCTGCAACTGTTCGGGCTGACGGCGTATGCCTACATGTGGGCGCGGATGGCGGCGGTGGCCTTGGCCAGGCGTGATGAAGATGAAGCGTTTCACGGGGCCAAGCTTGCGTGTGCGGCGTTCTTCTTCCAGCGAGTGCTGCCGCGTGGCCTGGGGCTGGAAGCCAGTATCAGGGCGGGCAGCGGCAGCCTTTATGGGCTGGAGGCGGCGCAGTTCTGAAGCCTGCGCATTACGTGTGGGGGCGGGCAAGCCCGCGAAGCAGACCACGCGGTGGGTGGCACGGGCTTCGCCCGTGTTCGCGGGGCAAGCCCGCTCCCACTGTGATCGCGCAAGCTTTGTGATTTTGTACAAGGCAGCTGCCCCACAAGAGGTACGCGATCCCCTGCGGGAGCGGCCTTGTGTCGCGATGGGCTGCAAATCAGCCGCAGGTTTTCAGCCTGCCTACCTTTACGCGAAGGGTTCTCAGACGCTGAAAAACCGTTGCAAATCCGACGAAAAACCGTCACAACTGATAGTCATTCGCCATTACGTTGGTTCTCGGGAGCCCTCTAGCAAGGGTAGAATACGCAAAACCCGGAGCCGCAATGAATCACGACCGCCTCAACCCCAGCCCTGACGATGCCATCACCGACGCCGCCGCGCATTGGTGCATGCGCCTGCACGCCGATGATTGCACGGCGTCCGAGCGCGAGGCGTTCGCCCGCTGGCTGGCGGCGGACCCGCGGCATGCCGAGGAATACCAGGCAATGCTGGAAATCTGGCAAACCGCCGACCTGTTGCCACACAACGCCACCGTCGTCGACTTCAACACGCCCACCCGTCAACCTGCACGCCCGCGCAACTGGCGTCCGCTAGCATCTGCCGCCGCTATCGCCTTGGCCGTGCTGCCGCTGGCCGGCTGGGTGGGGTGGGAACAGGGCTTGCTGCCCAACCACTACCAGCACTTCGAAGCCGCCGACCGCATGCAGACCGTGGAGTTGGACGACGGCAGCACGGTACAGCTCAACCTCCACACCGAGCTGACCTACCTCAACTTCAAGGACCAGCGCCAGGTCACGCTCAAGCGCGGCGAGGCGTTCTTCAAGGTACAGCACGACAGCAGCCACCCGTTCATCGTGCATGCAGGCCATGGCCAGACCCGCGTCACCGGCACCCAGTTCAACGTGTGGAAGTACCAGGACCAAGTCAAGGTCACCTTGGTGGAAGGCTCGGTACTGGTATCCAGCGACGGCAGCGCCGGTGGCTATCGCCTGGGCCCGGGGATGCAGGCCAGCTATCACAAGGGCGATTTCGAGCCGCAGCTGGAGCAGAGCAATGACTACGGCAACAGCCTGGCCTGGCGCAGTGGCAAGCTGGTGCTCGACAACCTGAGCCTGGAGCAGGCGCTGCCAGTGATCAACCGCTACCTCGACGCGCCGCTGCAACTGGCCGATGCCAGCACCGGCCGCATCCGCATCAGCGGTATCTACAACACCCGTGAGGTAGCACGCCTGGTCAACAACTTGCCCAAGGTGCTGCCCATCTACCTGACCCGTAGCAAGGACGGCAGCACCGTGCTCAACAGCATCTCGCCGCCGCCCGACAAGGGCTGACGCCCTCGCCCCTTACAACGTCATCGCCGCCACCCACCCAAACGCCAGCAATGGCAGGTTGTAGTGGATGAAGGTCGGTACCACAGTGTCCCAGATATGGTGGTGCTGGCCATCCACGTTCAGGCCCGAGGTCGGGCCCAAGGTCGAGTCAGAGGCCGGCGAGCCTGCGTCACCCAATGCACCGGCAGTACCGACGATGCACACTGTGGCCAGCGGGTCGAAGCCCAGCTGCACGCACAATGGCACAAAGATCGCGGCCAGGATCGGCACGGTGGAGAACGACGAGCCGATGCCCATGGTCACCAGCAGCCCCACCAACAGCATCAGCAAGGCACCGATCCCCTTGCTGTGGTCGATCCACTGCGCCGAGGTTTCCACCAGGCTTTTCACCTCACCGGTGGCCTTCATCACGTCGGCAAAACCCGAGGCGGCAATCATGATGAAGCCGATCATGGCCATCATCTTCATGCCTTCGGTGAACAGATCGTCGGTGTCCTTCCACTTGACGATGCCTGACAGCGAGAAAATCAGGAAACCGACCATGGCACCGATGATCATCGAATCCAGCAACAACTGGACGATGAACGCTGCGGCAATTGCCAGCCCAGCCACCAACAGCGTCAGCGGGTTGTACTGCACGCTCACCTGCTCCACCTGCTCGATGCGCGCCAGGTCGTAGTCACGCTTCTTGCGGTAGCTGATGAACACCGCCAGCAGCAGGCCAGCCAACATACCTGCTGCCGGGATGGCCATGGCGTGGGTGACGTTGACACCGCTCACGTCCACACCGGCACGGGCGACGTTGGCCAGCAGGATTTCGTTGAGGAATATATTGCCGAAGCCCACCGGCAGGAACATGTACGGGGTGATCAGGCCGAAGGTGATCACGCAGGCGATCAGCCGGCGGTCGATGCGCAGGCGGGTCAGTACATACAGCAACGGCGGAACCAGAAGCGGAATGAAGGCAATGTGGATCGGCAGGATGTTCTGCGACGACACAGCCACCACCAGCATCAGGCCGATCATCAGCCATTTGACCTTGCCGCCATTGGCGTGGCCCTGGCGATCGATCATGGCCAGTGCCCGGTCAGCCAAGGCATGGGCCAGACCTGACTTGGCGATGGCCACGGCAAAAGCGCCCAGCAGTGCGTAGGACAAGGCAACCGTGGCGCCACCGCCCAGGCCGCCATTGAAGGCCTTTAGCGTGCCTTCGATGCCCAGGCCACCCACCAGCCCACCGACCAGCGCCCCGATGATCAGGGCGATGACCACGTGCACGCGGGACAGGCTGAGTATCAGCATGATGCCGACCGCGGCGATCACTGCATTCATGGTTGGCTTACCTCATTACGACAGAAAAAAGCGCGCACTCTGAAGCAGTGGGCGGCAGATGTCAAAAGCGCCATGTTGCGGCGGATTTCACAGAAGGTCGGATTTAAATTGAATGTTTGAATAAAGAAAAAAATGAAAGGGCCGATAAGGTGTTGGGCTCCCCGCCCCACCCAGCCCCAAAGCCATAACCCTTAGTGCCCAAAAAAAGGGATCCGCCCCCATGCCTTTGCGCCAACTTTCCATCCAGTGGAAGATCACCCTGCTCGCCGGCCTCTGCCTGGCCGGCATCGTCACCTTGCTCGTCGGCCTGTCGTTGTACCGCATGGACCACAGCTCGGACCTGGTCAAGGCCAGCAGCATGCAGATGCTGACCGAGGCGGCGCAATCGCGCATCGAGTCGCAGGGTGAAGTGCAGGCGCTGAACATCCGTCGTCAGTTCATGGACGCCTACCAGTACGGCGCCGGCTTCGCCCGCCAGGTGCTGTTCCTGCGCGAACAGGCAGAAAAGCGCTACCTCGACGCGTTTGACCTGCGTGAGGACATGACCCGCCAGGTGCGCACCGCCCTGCAGGCCAACCCCGACCTGCTCGGCCTGTCGCTGGTGTTCGAGCCCAACGCGCTGGACAACAAGGACAGCCTGTTCGCCGGCAAGCCGGAGCTGGGCAGCAATGAAACCGGGCGCTTTGCCCTGTACTGGTCGCAGCCGCGTGCCGGCCAACTCACCGCCATGGCGCTGCCTGAACACGACATGGCCAACACCGAAATCGGCCCCAGCGGCCAGCCGGCCAACACTTGGTGGGTGTGCCCGCGTACCACCGGCAAGGTGTGCGTGGTAGAACCCTACTTCTATGATATCGATGGCCAGCAGGTACTGATGACCAGCATCGTTTTCCCGCTGGCCGTCAACGGCAAGACCATTGCAACGCTGTCCATCGACATCAACCTCAACAGCTTGCAGGCCCTGAGCCAAGAGGCCAGCCGCAGCCTGTACGAGGGCCGCACCACGGTCGGTATCCTCAGCCCGGTCGGCCTGCTGGCCGGCTATAGCGCCGATGCCAGCAAGCTGGCCCAGCGCTTCGACCAGGTTGACACGGCCAAGGGCGCAGAACTGGTACGCAAGCTGGCTGATGGCAAGCTGACCATCCTGCACGACCAGCAGCGCCTGAAGGTGCTGGCCGCGTTCCGGCCAATCCCCGACGCACAACCCTGGGGCGTGCTGCTGGATGTGCCGGAAAATGCCCTGACCGGGCCTGCCGAAAAACTCAAGCAGGAACTGGACGCGTTGAACACCAGCGGTACCCTGCTGGAACTGGGCCTGGGCCTGGCGGCCGCCATTGCCGGCCTGCTGATGGTGTGGCTGATGGCCCGCGGCGTTACCCGGCCGATCCTCGGCGTGGCCGCCATGCTCAAGGACATTGCCAGCGGCGAAGGCGACCTGACCCGCCGCCTGACCTACCAGAAGCAGGACGAGCTGGGTGAACTGGCCGGCTGGTTCAACCGCTTCCTCGACAAGTTGCAGCCGACCATCGCCGAGGTCAAACGCTCGGTACAGGCTGCCCGGGGCACCGCCGACCAGTCTTCGGCAATTGCTACGCAAACCAGCGCCGGCATGGAGCAGCAATACCGCCAGGTCGACCAGGTGGCCACGGCCTCGCACGAAATGAGCGCTACGGCCCAGGACGTGGCGCGCAGTGCTTCGCAGGCTGCCCAGGCCGCTCGTGATGCCGACCAGGCCACCCGCGAAGGCCTGGCAGTCATCGACCGCACCACCCAAAGCATCGATGCCCTGGCCGCCGACATGAGCAACGCCATGGCCGAAGTCGAAGGCCTGGCGCAGAACAGCGAAAAGATCGGTTCGGTGCTGGAAGTGATCCGCTCGATTGCCGAGCAGACCAACCTGCTGGCGCTCAACGCGGCCATCGAGGCAGCCCGCGCGGGTGAAGCCGGCCGTGGCTTTGCCGTGGTTGCCGATGAAGTACGCAACCTGGCCCGACGCACCCAGGAGTCGGTGGAAGAAACCCGCCAGGTGATCGAGGCCTTGCAGGACGGCACCCGGGAAGTGGTCGGCGCCATGGACAACAGCCACCGTCAGGCCCAGGGCGGTGTCGAACAGGTTGGCCAGGCCGTGACTGCGCTGCAGCGTATCGGCCAGGCAGTGACGGTAATCACCGACATGAACCTGCAGATCGCCTCGGCCGCCGAAGAGCAAAGCGCTGTGGCCGAAGAGATCAACAGCAACGTGGCAACCATCCGCGACGTCACCGAATCGCTGTCGGGGCAGGCCAACGAGTCGGCGCGTGTCAGCCAGTCCTTGAACAGCCTGGCCAACCAGCAGCAGGCGCTGATGGACCAGTTCCGCGTCTGAGGCAAACGGGGCCGCCCCGCGCGGCCCCGAGCCCCGCCACCACCTCGTCGTCTACACTTGCCCCACCCCCAAGGCACGGCAAACGACGAGGTCTGGATGAACACATTTTCAACGCTGCTGGCCGGCCTCCTGCTTGCCTTAGGCCTGGCCAGCACCGACAACGCTGTATCGGCAGAGCAACGCCCACCGATCCACTTCGGTGCCATCGGCTGGGAAAGCGGTGCCCTCACCACCGAAATCCTGCGGCTGATCGTGGAGCGCGGGTATGGCTACTCCACCGATACCCTCCCCGGCAGCACCGTCAGCATGGAAGTGGCCCTGGCCCGCAACGACCTCCAGGTGATCGCCGAAGAGTGGGCTGGGCGCAGCCCAGCGTGGGTCAAGGCCGAGCAGGCAGGCCAGGTGTTCGCACTGGGCGACACCGTCAAGCACGCAGAAGAAGGCTGGTGGGTACCCGCGTACGTGATCGAAGGCGACGCTGCTCGCAAGTTGAAGCCTTTGGCGCCCGAACTGCGCAGCGTCGACGACCTCAAGCGCTACCCGCAGGTCTTTCGTGACCCCGAGTCACCCGACAAGGGCCGTTTTCTGAACAGCCCCAGCGGCTGGACATCGGAAACGGTGAACAGCCAGAAACTCAAGGCGTATGGCCTGGATGAGCTGTATACCAACTTCCGCAGCGGCTCCGGTGCGGCGATGGATGCCGAAATCGGCTCGGCTATCCGCCGTGGCCAGCCAGTGCTGTTCTACTACTGGAACCCGACCCCGCTGATGGGGCGATACAAACTCATCCGCCTGCAAGAGCCACCGTTCGATGCCCAGGCATGGGCCACCCTGACGGATGCCGGCAACCCCAGCCCGAAGGGCAGCCGCTCACTGCCGGCGAAGCTTTCGATCGGTGTATCCAAGGCGTTCCGTGATGGCTACCCGGACCTGGTGGCGGTATTCGAGCAGGTCGACCTGCCGATCGATCGGCTCAACAAGGCGCTGGCCGTCATGAGCCAAAAGCGCACGCCACCGCGCGAGGCCGCCCTCACCTTCCTGCGTGACAACCCAGAGGTGTGGAAAGCCTGGCTGCCTGCCGAGGTTGCCACCAAGGTCGAGGGCAGCCTGTGAGCAACGGCTTTCCCCAAGCCCTGCAGTTTTCTTTCGCTGACAGCGTAAACAGTCTGGTCGACTGGCTGGTGCTGAATTACGGCGATCACTTGCGCGCGGTCTCTGACCAGCTGCTGCAACTGCTGGTCGGCCTGGAGAACCTGCTGCGCCTGCTGCCCTGGTGGTTGCTGTTGCTACTGGTTGGCCTGCTTGCCTGGCACGCCAGCCGCAGCCTGCTGCGCAGCGCGGTGCTGGTGGCGCTGCTTGCCTTGATCGGGATGCTCGGGCTGTGGGACAAGCTGCTGCAAACCCTGGCCCTGGTACTGGTGAGTACCGGTTTGTGCGTGCTGGTGGGCGTGCCGCTGGGCATACTGCTCGCTTCCCGGCCACTGGCCAGACGGCTACTGTTACCGGTACTGGATGTGATGCAGACGCTGCCGGCCTTCGTTTACCTGATCCCGGTGCTGATGCTGTTCGGCCTGGGCAAGGTCCCCGCCGTTTTCGCCACGCTGATCTACGCCCTGCCGCCACTGGTGCGGTTGACCGAACTGGGCCTGAGCCAGATCGACCCTTCGCTGCTGCAGGCCGCACACGGCCTCGGGGCCAGCCGCTGGCAGCGATTGCGGCGCATTGCCCTGCCGCTGGCGCTGCCAAGCATCATGGCCGGGCTCAACCAGTCGGTAATGATGGCCTTGTCGATGGTGGTGGTGGCGTCGATGATCGGCGCCCGCGGGTTAGGTGAGGATGTGCTGGCGGGCATCCAGACCCTGAACGTAGGCCAGGGTGTGGAGGCCGGCCTGGCGATCGTCGCCCTGGCCATGGTGATCGACCGGATCAGCCAGGCGTATGGGCGTGTTGAGCGGTGAACAGTGTTGCCTGTACCGGCCCTATCGCCGGCAAGCCAGCTCCCACAGGGTCAGCACAATGGCCGCTGCCTGTGGAGTACCTGTGGGAGCTGGCTTGCCGGCGATAGGGCCGGGCCTGACAATACTGCCCTGTCAGCTTGTAACCGGACCTCCTCCGCATGTCTCTCAAAGCCTTGCGCACCCTGGTAACCATCGCCCGCCACGGCACCTTTGCCCGCGCCGCCGATCTGCTCAGCCTCACCCCTTCGGCGGTGAGCCTGCACATCAAGACCCTTGAAGACGAGTTGCAGGCACCCCTGTTCGACCGCAGCCGCAGGCAGGTGGTGCTGACCGAAGCAGGCCAGTTGGCGGTGGCCCGCGCGGAGAGCATCCTGGCTGCCTACGACGAACTGGCCGACGCTGTGGCCAGCGGCCCTAGCCTGCGCGGCCGCCTGCGCCTGGGGGCGATCCATACCGTACTGGCGCGGCGCCTGCCCAAGGCGCTGGTGTGGATCAAGGCCCACTACCCGCAGTTGCACATCAGCGTAGCCTCGGGCATGTCGGCGGAGCTGGCCCGCCGGGTGGAAGACGGTGAGCTGGACGCGGCGATCACCACTGAGCCGGTCAGCCCGTACCCACAGAGTCTGGATTTCACGCCGCTGTTCGAGGACCGCTTCTGGGCCATCGCCAGCCCCGAACTGGCCGGGCACACGGTACCGGAGCTGCTCGCCAGTCAACCGTTCTTGCGTTTCGACAAGCGCGCCTGGGCCGGGCGGCAGATCGAGCAGGAACTGCGCCGCCAGCATTTGCAGGTGAGCGAGCAGATGGAGCTGGACAGCCAGGAAGCCTTGGCAAGCATGGCCGTCATGGGCCTGGGTGTGGCGATCATCCCAATGGCAGACGACGACCTGAAACGCCTGGCGCCGGCCACCTGCCTGCCGTTTGGCGAACCGCAACTGACCCGGCGTGTGGTGTTGCTGGAGCATGAGAAAAGCCAACGGCGGCATTTGAGTGCGGTGTTGAAGACTGCGCTTGAAGCGTAGTTGCAATTACTGACTGTCCTAGCGGGGTCTCTGTGGGAGCGGGCGCGCCCGCGAACACCGGCGCAGCCGGTGCCATCCATCGCATTGGATTCTTCGCGGGCACGCCCGCTCCCACAGAGGCCGTGTAATGCCTAAACCATGCATTTTTTCTCAACAGTCAGTGCAGAAAACAACGTTTTTACAAACCATTGCGCACCCGTAGTCTGTGCCCGTACCCGACCACGGAACGTCGACCATGCTCCACTTGCTGCTAACCACCCTGCTACCGATCATCCTGCTGATTACCCTGGGTACTTTCCTGCGCCTGCGCGGCTTTCTGGCCGAGAGTTTCTGGCCCGGTGCCGAGCGCCTGAGCTACTACGTACTGCTACCTTCGCTGTTCCTGCATGGCCTGGCCACCGCCAACCTCGATGGCGTACCGGTGATGGGCATGGTCGGGGTACTGATGCTCTCGACCCTGGCCGGCGCCGTGCTGCTGCTGACGTACCAAGGCGCGATCAACCACGACGGCGCTGACTTCACCTCGGTCTTTCAAGGCGGCATCCGCTTCAACAACTACATCGGCGCCACCCTGGCCGCCGGCATCTACGGCAGCGCCGGCATTGCCCTTGCAGCAGTGGCCAATGCCGCCATTGTGCCCTTGGTCAACCTGCTCTGCGTACTGGTGTTCGCCCGTTTCAGCGCCCGCCACAGCTCACCGGCCACGGTGCTGCGGGCAATCTTCGCCAACCCGTTGATCGTCGGCTGTGCTGGTGGCCTGCTGCTGCGGGTGACGGGGCTGGGCTTGCCGCCGGGCATCGAACCCACGGTCAAGGCGCTAGGCCAGGCCGCCCTGCCGCTGGGCCTGCTGTGTGTGGGCGCAGCGCTGGGTGGGGCCAGCCTGGGCCAGCAGGTGCGCCCGCTGATGGCGGCGTCGGCGTTCAAGTTCCTGGTCATGCCCTTGACCACCTGGGGCCTGTGCCGCGTGCTGGGCCTGAGTGGCCAGGCAGCTGTGGTGGCAGTGCTGTTCCAGGCCCTGCCCACCGCTTCGTCCTCCTATGTGATGGCCAGGCAAATGGGTGGCAATGCCCCCCTGATGGCCACCATCATTGCCCTGCAGACCGTAGCCGCCGCTGCCACCCTGCCTTTGGTATTAATGCTTACGCTTGGCTAGACTGGCAATTAGCCCCCATTCGGAAGCTTTGCCATGCGCGCTGCCTGGATAGTGATTGGCTTGACCTCGGCCCTGCTTGCAGGCCCCTTGCATGCTGCCGGTACGGCCAAGGCCGCGGCGGCTGAAGACAAGGCCGAAGTACTGGAAGAAAAGGTGGCCCACGATGCCCCACCGCCGAAAAAAACAGAAAAACTGACCTCAAGCGAAGCCCAGGCAGTCGACCCGGCCGGCCAGGCGCCACTGGACGACAGCATTACCTGCCTGGCCCGCACCATCTATTGGGAAGCCAAGGGCGCCGATGCCGAAGATATGTCAGCCGTAGCCAGCGTGGTCCTCAACCGCCTGGGCCATGATGGTTTCCCCGATACCATCTGCGGCGTGGTCAAGCAGGGCGTGGAGACCAAGGCTTGCCAGTTTTCCTGGTGGTGCGACGGGCGCCCGGACCAGGTCGAGGAAGCGCAACGCTACGATGTGGCCAAGGAAATTGCACGCAAGGCGCTCAACCAGCAATTGAAAGACCCCACCGGCGGTGCACTGTACTTCCACGACCGCACGGTGCACCCCGATTGGGCAAAGGCCTACCGCAAGACTGCGCAGACCACGCACTTCCTGTTTTACAAGCCCAACCAGGCGTTGGCCCGTTGATGCCAAAACGTTGAAAGCTTTAGCTTGATACGAATGATTAGCAACCCATCGCACTTTTCCGGCGACCACTGGTCTACTCCCTCTTTTGCCGCCCGCAACCATTGCCGGCGTTTTCATTGCTTTGCACCAGCTAGGGCCAAAAGCCCCGGGCTTGTGTAGGATGAGCAGCGCATACCACGACGCTGCCAGTCATAGGGAGATCAACATGCGCGTCCTGCCATCCGTTGCCGCCTTCTCGCTGGGCCTGGTTGTCTCGACCGGGGCACTGGCTGTCACCGGCGAAGAGGCGCAACTGATCGACTCGATCAATGTCTACCGCAGCAAGGCCCAGCCCTGCGGTGGCGAGGCGTCGCTGGAGCTGCCGCCGCTCAACAGCGACACCCGCCTGGCGCTGTCGCCAGAGGGCACCCGTGACCTGCAGCAGGCCATGACCCGCGCTGCCTACCCCATGGTCAACGTCCAGGCCATCAGCCTGTCGGGGCCACGCGATGCGCGCGCGGCCATGCATGCCATCGAAGAAAGCTTCTGCCAAGTGGTGCTCGACCCGCAGTTTGTCGATATCGGCGTAAGCCAGGAGGGCCGCGACTGGCGCATCGTGCTGGCCCGACCGCTGCTCAGCGGTCGCCTGGGCGATTGGCAGGCCGAGGGGCAGAAGGTATTGCAAGAGATCAACGCTGCGCGCAAGGTGCCGCGCCAGTGCGGCGGCCAGCCGTTCGCCGCAGCCCCCGCACTGAGCTGGAGCACGGTACTGGCCGGGGTCGCCGCCAACCACACGCGGGCCATGGCCAACCAGAACTTCTTCGACCACATCGACAAGGATGGCCGCACCCCCGGTGACCGGGCGGAGCTGGCCGGCTACCTGTACCAGCAAGTCGGCGAAAATATCGCCGCCGGGCGTGACACCGCGCACAAGGTAGTTGATGGCTGGCTGGAGAGCCCGGGGCATTGTGCCACGCTGATGAACCCGGACTTCCGCGAACTGGGTGCCGCCTATGCCGTGGACCCGAAAAGCGATGCCGGGATCTACTGGACCGGCTTGTTCGGCACACCGCAGTAAGCGCTCCCACAAGGGTCTGCGCCAAGTTTCAGCTTGGGTGATTGGCTGCCCGCAGTGCCAGGGCCGTGCAGCCAAACCGCCGCCGTACACATTTACCCAGGTAACTGGCATCGCCCAGACCCACTTCATCGGCAATCTGCGCCAAGCTGTGGCTGGAGTTGAGCAAGCGCCAGCGCGCCTGCTGCAGGCGCATTTCCAGCCACCAGGCCTTGGCACTCATGCCGTGGCTGGCCTGGAACTGCCGGTCCAACTGGCGCCGGCTGATGCCCAGTTCAGCGGCCAGTTGCTCTACCGCCAGCGGGGTGCCCAAGTGGTGACGCATCAGGGCCTGTGCCCGCTGCACCTGGCGCCCCTGGCCCACGCCCAGCTCCAGCGAGCGCAAGGCATGGCGGCTGTCGCGGGTTTCGTCCACCAGCATGTCGGCCAGCCCTTTGAGCGCCCGGGTTCGCCCACAGGCTTGTGACAACAGCGCCACTGCCAGGTCGATGGCCGCCGTGCCGCCAGCACAGGTGATACGGTTTGCGTCGATGCAATACAGTTGATCGCGCAGCACCTGCAACTGTGGGAACGCTGCACGAAACTCGGCTTCGTGACGCCAGTGCACCACCACCTTGTGCCCCCGTAACAACTCACACGCCGCCAACAGGAAGGCGCCATTGTCGACCCCTACCAGCTTGACTCCGGCTTTGCCGGCCTGTCTGAGCAAGGGTTGGTAGCGCGGCGCCAACGCAGCTGTAGCCATGGCGTTGCGCCCGCCGAACACCACCAGGTAGTCGAAACCGGCCAACTCGAGCTCGCCGGCCACAGCCTCGACTTGCACCACCGCACCGCTGCTCGAAGGTACCGGGTCGAGGGTGAGCCCTGCCACGGTCCAGCTGCAATAACGCTGCTGGCTGTAGTCCTCGTCGTCGGCGCTGAAACGCAATTTTTCGAGGAAACCGCCAAATGGCAGCAAGGCAAAATCCGGTAACGGCAGAATCAGCAGGCGGATATCAGGCAGCATGTCATTGCGTCCAGAAAAGACTATTTAATGTCCAGATCATACCCTTCCTGACTGGGTCGCGCGCCATACACTGGCACCCTCCAAATCACCAAGGCTTCAACCACCATGGCACTCGACACCTGGCTTATCTACCTGCTGGCCAGCATCGGCCTGTCACTGACACCGGGCCCAAACAGCCTGCTGGCCCTCACCCATGGCGCCCTGTATGGCGCCCGCCGCACGTTATTCACCATTGTTGGCGGCGTGTTCGGCTTCAGCGCGCTTATCGCCCTGGCCATGTTTGGCCTCAGCGCGTTGCTGCAAACTTCGGCCTCGGTGTTAAGCGTGCTCAAGTGGGTGGGCGGCGCCTACCTGGTCTGGCTGGGTATCCAGCTGTGGCGCAGCCCGGGCCTGCACCTGGAATTGACCGAGCGCAGCGCACGGCTTGGTAATGCAGGTTTGTTCCGCCAAGGCTTGTTGTCGGCCATGGCCAACCCCAAGGTGCTGCTGTTCTATGGCGCCTTCCTGCCGCAGTTCATCGACCCGCAGCGCGGGCTGATGCTGCAGTTCGTGGTGATGGCGGCGACCTTTGCCAGCGTCGAGTTTCTGGTCGAGTACCTGTTGGCCCGCCTGGCGTTTCGCATCCGGCCGTGGCTGGCCAAGGGTGGCAAAGGGTTCAACCGCTGCTGCGGCAGCCTGTTTGCCCTGATTGGCGTGGCGCTGCCGCTGGGCCGATAGCACCTGGACAGATATGCACGGTCTTTGAGCGGCCTTGCGTCGCGATAGGGGTGCGAAGCGCCCCCAAAATTCTCGGAACCATGCACAATCGCCGGGGCCGCGTTGCGGCCCTATCGCGACGCAACGCCGCGCCTACAGGGACCGCATACCGTTCAGGATCGGGGAGCTTTGACCATAAAAGCGATCAATGCCAGGCCAGGCAGCCCTGCCCCCACCAGCGCCACGCCTTGCCAGCCAAACTGGCTGAACAGCGCACTGGCCACTGCCGACCCCAGCGCCCCACCCAGGAAGATGCTGGTCATGTACACCGCGTTCAGCCGCCCGCGGCTGGCCGGGTCCAGTGCATACACTTCGCGCTGGCCGATGACCATGTTCATCTGCACCGCAAAGTCCAGCAGCACGCCGGTCAGGCCCAGGCCGATCACGCTGTAGCCCGGCACCGTCAAACCCAGCAACAAGGCCGCTGGCGCCAGCAGCAGCGCCAGCAGCGAACCGGCCCGCGCATGCCCCGCATCTGCCAGGCGGCCAGCCAAGGGGGCGGCAACGGCCCCCACCGCGCCCACCAGGGCAAACACGGCGATCTGGGTCTGCGACAGGCCATGCTCACCCGCCAACGCCATCGGCACCGCAGTCCAGTAAAGGCTGAAGGCTGCAAACATCAGTGCCTGGTACAACGAACGCTGGCGCAGCAGCGGATAGCGGCGCAACAGTGTAAGCAACGAAAGCATCAAGCCGGCATAGCTGGCCTTATGCTCGGGCCGCCGCTGCGGCAGGGTCAGGGCCAGCAGCATGATGATCGCCAGCATCACCCCGGCAGCGCCAATGAACACCGCCCGCCAGCCGAAGTGGTCGGCCACCAGGCTGGACAACGGCCGCGCCAGCAGGATACCCAGCAACAACCCGCCCATGATGTTACCGACCACCCGGCCACGCTGCTGCTCAGGCGCCAGGTGCGCCGCCAGCGGAATGAGCATCTGCACCGCCACCGAGCTGAACCCGATCAACAGCGCATAGCCCAGGAACAGCTGGCCCTGGCCGCTGCTGCTGGTCCCCGCCAGCAGCAGGCTGACACAGGCCAGCACAGCAGTGGCGACCATCAAGCGGCGGTTTTCCAAAAGGTCTGCGAGCGGGACCAGCAACAGCAGGCCCAGGGCATAACCCAGCTGGGTGAGTGAAACGATCAGGCTGGCGTGCTCGGTGGACAGCCCCAGGTCCGGTGCGATCAAACCGACGATGGGCTGGGCGTAGTAGATGTTGGCGACGATCGCGCCGCAGCAGAACGCCAGTAGCACGACCAGGGCCCGGCTCAGGCCCGTGGCTGCGGGCTGCGCGGCGGCAAGGGAGGGATTCATGCGAGGTTCCTCGACAAGGGGTGGAATATGCCGCCTACCTTAACCAGACGCGTCAATGCCGAGAATCCAGCCCTGGCGCAACGCGCTTTTGCGCACAGCGCAACGCTAGCCGTGCCGACCTAACAAACCTTCGCAAAAATCGATAAACGCATTCACACGCCGCGAACCGCGGTGGTTGGGCAGGTACAGGGCGTTGATGCTGTCGTTGGCCGTGCCAGGGCTGGCCCGCCAGTCAGGGAACACCCGCAGCAGGCGCCCGGCCAGCACATCCTCGCGCACCAGCCAGTCCGCCAGCAGCGCGATGCCACTGCCGGCCAGTGCGGTTTCGCGCAACATATCGGCATTGGCGCTGCGCAACGGTCCGCTAACGTCCAGTTCCAGGCTGTCCTGGCCACGCACCAGGCGCCAGGGCCGCGCTTTTTGCCCGTAGCGAAAGCGCAGGCAGGCGTGCTCCAGCAACTGCCGGGGGTGCTGCAGCGTATCTCGCCCGGCCAGGTAAGCCGGGCTGGCCACCAGCCAACGCTCGAAGCGGCCGAGCTGGCGACATACCAATTCGTCATTGGCCGACGGGTCGCCCAGGCGAATCGACAGGTCATAGCGCCCGTCCAGCAGGTCATCCAGGCGGTCGCTGAGGTCGATGTCCAGCTCCAGCGCCGGGTGCCGCGCCAGAAACGGCCCCAGGTGCGGGGCGATGACCCGCCTGCCGAACTCCACCGGCAGGCACAGACGCAACACGCCGACAGGCTCCTCGCCACGGTCGGCAACACTGGCATCGGCCTCATCCAGCGCCTCGAAAATGCCCCGCGCACGCTCGTAGTAACGGGCGCCGGCTTCGGTCAGGCTCACCTGGCGAGTCGAGCGGTTGAGCAACGTGGTGCCCAGCGCCGTTTCCAGCGCATCAACCAGGCGCGTTACCGACGAAGTCGCCAGCCCAAGCCTGCGCGCAGCGGCAGAAAAACCTTGGGCATCGACAGTGGCCACGAACATCTTCATCGCCAGGAGTTTGTCCATGTGCTGCCCGTCATCCAAATCTCGGAAAGGTCTTACAAACAGCCGGGCGGGTCAAGAAGCGCGCTGCAGGGTATTTGCGTCCATAGTGGCAACACACCTTCAAAGCGAGGCTTTCCATGACACCGAATAACCTGCTGACTGCCCTGCCACCCTGCGACCCCACCCGTGCCGAACGTGTCGACGAGCTGCTCAGCCGCCCTGGCGTGCGTGTGGAGCGTATTGTCTCCAGCGGCCAGGCCAGCCCGCCCGGTTTCTGGTACGACCAGGCCGAAGGCGAGTGGATCGTGCTGCTCAGCGGTGCCGCCGGCCTGCGTTTCGAGCACGAGCAGCACACCCGTTTGCTGGCGCCGGGCGATTGCCTGGACATCCCGCCCCACTACCGCCACCGCGTGGAGTGGACCGCCCCCGGCACAGCCACCATCTGGCTGGCAGTGTTCTACACCAGCTCCACCCCGTGGCCAGCGTGATACCTGGCCACTTTTGTACTCGACCAAAGTATGAATGCATATTACATAACGCGCATGAACACCTCGTTTAATGCATTTTTCAGCACCTGATCTACACTTTTAGCCACACCATCGTACGTTCAGCCCTGCGACAATCAGCCTCATTAAATTATGTACCAACTTGTTAATTAGCAAGCTAAGGGCTTAGACTGCGCGCATTCCACCTGCTGAGATCCCTGGCATGAACGAAACACCGCGCGCTTCCCGCGCCACAAACATCATCCTGATCGGCCTGGGCGTGATCATCGCCCTGCTCGGCCTCCTCCTGGCTGCTGGCGGCATCAAGCTGGCCGGCCTGGGCGGCTCCTTGTACTTCCTGATCGGCGGCCTGGCCATGGCCATCGCCGGTGTCCTTGTCGCCTGCCGCAAGAAGGCCGGTGCCTGGCTGTACGCAGCGTTTCTGATCGGTACCGCGATCTGGGCGCTGATCGATACTGGCCTGGTGTTCTGGCCGCTGTTCTCGCGCCTGTTCATGTTTGCCGCGATCGGCATGGTGGTGGCACTGGTCTACCCGCTGCTGGCCCGTGCCAACGGCGCCAGTGCCGGCCGTGGTGCCTACGGCGTTGCCGGGGTGATGGCCGTTGCACTGGTGATTGCCGCCGGCAACATGTTCGTTGCCCACCCGAGCGTCGCCCCCACCGGCAAAGGGCCGGGCATGACCCCGGTCGAAGCTGGCAAAGAGCAGAAGGACTGGGCCCACTACGGCAACACTGAAGGTGGCAGCCGCTTCGCCGCGCTGGACCAGATCAACCGCGACAACGTGAACAAGCTGAAGGTGGCCTGGACCTACCACACCGGTGACGTGGCCATCAGCGACGGCAACGGTGCCGAGGACCAGTTGACCCCGTTGCAGATCGGCAACAAGGTGTTCATCTGCACCCCGCACAACAACCTTATCGCCCTTGATGCCGACACCGGCAAAGAGCTGTGGAAGAACGAGATCAACGCCCAGTCCAAGGTCTGGCAGCGTTGCCGCGGCATGGCCTACTTTGACGCCACTGCAGCCATCGCCCAGCCGACCCAGCCGAACAGCTCGCCGGTCGCCGGCGGTAGCGTGCCGGCCGGTGCCAACTGCCAGCGTCGTCTGCTGACCAACACCATCGATGGCCGCCTGATTGCCGTCGACGCCGACAATGGCGAGTTCTGCCAGGGCTTCGGCAACAACGGCCAGGTCAACCTGATGACCGGCCTGGGCAATGTACCGGACTCCTATTACCAGCTCTCCTCCGCACCGCTGATGGCCGGTACCACCGTGGTGGTCGGCGGCCGTATTGCCGACAACGTCCAGACCGACATGCCAGGCGGCGTGATCCGTGGTTTTGACGTGATCACCGGCGAAATGCGCTGGGCCTTCGACCCGGGCAACCCGGAAGACCGCCAGGCACCGCAGGGCGACAGCACCTATGTGCGCAGCACCCCGAACAGCTGGGCACCGATGTCCTACGACCCGGCGATGAACACCGTGTTCCTGCCAATGGGTTCGTCGTCCACCGACATCTACGGTGTAGAGCGCAGCAAGCTGGACCACACCTACGGCGCTTCGGTGCTGGCCCTGGATGCCACCACCGGCAACCAGAAGTGGGTGTTCCAGACCGTGCACAACGACCTCTGGGACTTCGACCTGCCGATGCAGCCGAGCCTGATCGACTTCACCAAGGACGACGGCCAGTCGGTTCCTGCGGTGGTGATCGGCACCAAGGCCGGGCAGATCTACGTGCTCGACCGTGCCACCGGCAAGCCGCTGACCCAGGTCGACGAAGTACCGGTCAAGCCAAGCAACATCCCGAACGAGCCGTACTCCCCAACCCAGCCGAAGTCGGTGGGCATGCCGCAGATCGGCGCGCAAACCCTGACCGAGTCGGACATGTGGGGCGCCACCCCGTATGACCAGCTGCTGTGCCGCATCGACTTCAAGAAAATGCGCTACGACGGCCTGTACACCGCGCCGGGCACCGACCTGTCGCTGAGCTTCCCGGGTTCACTGGGTGGCATGAACTGGGGCAGCATTTCTACCGACCCGGTACATGGCTTCATCTTCGTCAACGACATGCGTCTGGGCCTGTGGATCCAGATGATTCCGTCGCAGAACAAAGGCGGTGCGGCTTCCGGTGGCGAAGCGCTGAACACCGGCATGGGCGCAGTACCGCTCAAGGGCACCCCGTATGCGGTGAACAAGAACCGCTTCCTGTCGGTAGCCGGCATCCCGTGCCAGGCACCACCGTTCGGCACCCTGACCGCTATCGACATGAAGACCCGCCAGGTGGCCTGGCAAGTACCGGTGGGCACCGTTGAAGACACCGGCCCGCTCGGTATCCGCATGCACCTCCCGATCAAGATTGGCCTGCCAACCCTGGGCGGCACCCTGTCGACCCAAGGCGGCCTGGTGTTTATCGCCGGCACCCAGGACTTCTACCTGCGCGCCTACGACAGCAGCAACGGTAACGAAATCTGGAAGGCTCGCCTGCCAGTGGGCAGCCAGGGCGGCCCGATGACCTATGTTTCGCCGAAGACCGGCAAGCAGTACGTGGTCATCACTGCTGGCGGCGCCCGCCAGTCGACTGACCGCGGCGACTACGTGATTTCTTACGCCTTGCCGTAAGAACGCGTCGCCCCCTTCGCGGGTGAACCCGCTCCCACAAGGTCAGCACTGGCCATGCGGGCGCGGGTTCATCCGTGAATGGCCCTGAATAACAACCCGAGACACAGCAATGCCATCCGCAATTCGCATTACCCCTACCCTGCTGCTGGCCCTGGCCAGCAGCACCGCCCTGGCCGACGGCGACCTGATGACCCGCAGCACCCTGACCGGTGACTGGGGCGGCCTGCGTCACCAGCTTGAAGACGACGGCGTCAAGTTCACCGGCGACTACAGCGGCGAAACCGCCTACAACGCCCACGGCGGGCTGCACCGCTCGGCGCGCTATTCGCAGAACCTGAAGCTGGGCGTGCAGTTCGACCTGTCGAAACTGTATGGCCTGGACAACGGCGGCAAGGTCCAGCTGACCATCAACGACCGCCGCGGCAACAGTGCCTCGGAAGACCTGGTAGGCAACCGCCTGCCGATCCAGGAAAACTTCGGTGGCCTGTACACCCGCCTGACCGAGCTGAGCTACGAGCGCACCCTGTTCACCCCGGCACTCAACGTCAAGCTGGGCTACATGGCCATGGGTAACGACCTGGGCGGCCTGGACAGCGGCATCCTGTGCAACTTCATGAACGCCGGCTTCTGCGGCCACCCGCTGAACATGTCCGGTGGCAGCGGCTGGACCAACTACCCCAACGCTCACCTGGGCGTGCGGGTGAAGTACGACCTGTCGCCTGCCTGGCAATTGCGCGTGGCGGCGTTCAACGTCGACCCCGAGAGCAATGGCAACTCCAGCCGCGCCTGGCACCTGGGGCCCAAGCACACCACCGGCACCGTGGTACCGGTGGAACTGGTGTACAAGCTGCAGGGTGAACTGCCCGGCGAGTACAAGCTGGGCTACTACTACGACAGCTCCGACGTGAAACGCATCGGCAGCGATGACGAAGTATCCGGCCGTGGCGGCCACTACCTGCTGATCGACCAGGCCGTATGGAACGACCAAGGCTCGCCAGGCCGCAGCCTGCACGCCTTCGGCCAGTACTCGGCATCCAGCAAGGCCGCCTCGCCGTTCACCAAGTGGTATGGCGCCGGCGTGGTGCTGTACAAGCCGTTCGAAGGCCGCCCTAAGGATACCGTGGCGCTGGGTTACGGCCGTGCCGTGCCCAACCCGCGTAGCCGCGACGTGCTGGAAGATGCCGCTTTCAACGCAGGCCAGCAGTTCCCCGACATCGACAGCGCCGAACAGTTGATCGAACTGAGCTATGGCTACCAGGCGACCCCGTGGCTGAACTTGCGTCCGGATGTGCAGTACATCATCGAGCCGGGAGCTTTCTCGGGGAAGAAGATCGACAACGCGTTGGTGGTTGGCCTGCAGGTCAAGGCCAGCTTCTAACCTGAAGCAGACACCGACCCTTGTAGGAGCGGCCTTGCGTCGCGATGGGCCGCGCAGCGGCCCCAAAATTTCCGTGTTTAAGCTGATTTCTTGGGGCCGCTGCGCGGCCCATCGCGACACAAGGCCGCTCCTACATACGTGCTTTACCCTGTCAGACGGGAGCCTGCCGCAGGTAATCCACCAACCTCAGCAGCATGGCATCACATCCCCGTAACTGCTCGACACTGACAAATTCATCCGGCTTGTGCCCCTGGTCCATGCTGCCAGGCCCGCACACCACGGTCGGGATCCCTGCCTGGTCGAACAAGCCGCCTTCGGTGCCAAACGCCACCGTACCGAATTCATCCGTGCCACTGAGCAGCGCCACCAGCCGCGCCGCCTCGCTGTCTGCCGATGTCGCCAGCCCAGGGTACGCACTCAACGGTTGCAGGCGAATATCACTGGCGGCATTGACCTTGCGCATGCGCGGCAGCAGCTCGGCCTCTGCATAGGTCTGCAACTGGTCGGCCACTGCCTGCGCTTCGAACCCTGGCAGCGCGCGCACTTCGAAATCGAACTCACACTCTGCCGGCACGATATTCAGCGCCCTGCCCCCTTTTATCACGCCGGTCTGCACCGTGGAGAACGGTGGGTCGAAGCGCACGTCGTGATGCGCCGGCAATGCCAGCGCGTCACCGATGTCACCCAACTTGCCGATCAGCTTCGCCGCATACTCGATGGCATTCACCCCATACGGCGCATACGCCGAGTGACAGGCCGCGCCATGCACGTGGCAACGCATCGCCAGCTTGCCTTTGTGCCCCAGCACCGGCTTCAGCTCGGTGGGTTCGCCAATCAGGCACAGGCGTGGCTTGTGCGGGCGCTGTTCGAGCGCGGCCAGCATCGAGCGCACACCCAGGCAACCCACTTCCTCGTCGTAGGAAAATGCCAGGTGCACCGGCAGGTGCAACGGCTGGGCAAGGAACGCGGGCACGGCGGCCAGCACCGACGCGATGAAGCCTTTCATGTCAGCCGTGCCGCGGCCATACAGGCGCCCGTCACGTTCGCTCAGGGCAAACGGCTCGACGGTCCAGGCCTGGCCGTCCACCGGCACTACATCGGTGTGCCCCGACAGCACCACGCCGCCAACGCCCCGGGGGCCGATGGTGGCGAACAGGTTGGCTTTGGTGCGCTCCGGGTTATGGAACAGTTCGCTTTCCACCCCCAGCTCGGCGAGGTAATCACGGATAAAGCCGATCAGCTCAAGGTTGGAGTCCCGGCTGACCGTGGCAAAGCCGACCAGCCGGGCCAGCAGCGCGCGGCTGGCAAAATCACTCATCGCCCGGCACCCCGTAGCTCGGTGCAGCCGTCGGGTTCAGGGCGCGGGTAACGTAATCCTGCATCTGCGGGCGGTACGCCTGCCACAGGCCAGCGAGCACACCGATCGGGTCGGTATCGGCCCAGTCCACGCGCAGGTCCACCAATGGCCAGGTCAGCTCGCCAGCGATCTTCAACGCCGCCGAGTGCACCGGCCCGGCCTCGCCACCTGCGGCCATCGCCGCATGCATGGCAGCCAGCAAGCGGTCGGCCAGGTGCCCGCCGGCCTGTTCAAAGGCCAGGACCATCGCTTCGACCACCTGGGTCGAGGACAACAGGTTACCCGCCGCCGCGCATTGTTCACCGGCCACCGCATTGTGCGTGCCCAATGCCTCGCGACCGGTGAACAGTGCCACCTGGCCTTGGCTGTCGATCACTGTGACCTGGCGGTACTCGCTCCAGCCATTGGCGCTCAGTACCCGGTCCAGCGCAGCCGCAGGCGGCAACTGGCCCTGCTCCAGGGCATCGAGAATCTGCGGGCCCAGCGCCGGCAAGGTGATGTTCTGGGTGGAAACAGCGCCAACACCCGCACGTACCCAAGGGCAACGGGCGCCCACGGCGATGCTCGACGAACTGATGGCGATGCCGACCTGGCCGGTTTCCTGGCAGCGGCCGATGATGGAGAAGGTCATGGTAAAGCTCCTGTTGTCCTGTGCGATGCAGGGCATTCTGGGCGCAACCTTCTACCCCACGAAACCAACATTTTCCGAGGGGTTAGGCAGGAAAAAAATATGTTCTGGCAGAGATCGAGCGCCGCGCGGGCGGCGCTCGATTTATGCACCACCCCATAAACCAAGACATGCACTGGGCCAACACACACTACACGCTACAAAATCCAAGGCCTTCGCCGTTTTATCGGCAAGCTCCAGCTAAATACTATTTTCGCCATTCGTGCAGCATCCCTAGTCTGGCTCCAGGCAACGGCGGTCCTCCAAACCGACCTTACAAAAACCGCCTGAACAAGGGCTCGGACATGACACTGAACAACCTCGAAATCGACACACTCGTCGTCGGCGCCGGCCAGGCCGGCGTGGCCATGAGCGAACACCTGAGCAAGCTTGGCGTGCCGCACCTGGTGCTTGAGCGCAACCGCATCGCCGAGGCCTGGCGCACCGGCCGCTGGGACTCGCTGGTGGCCAACGGCCCGGTCTGGCACGACCGCTTCCCGGGCCTGGAATTCAACCTCGACGCCGATGCCTTCGCGGGCAAGGACCAAGTGGCCGACTACTTCGAGCAGTACGTACGCAAGTACAACCTGCCAGTGCGCACCGGCATCGAAGTGAAGCGCGTGGTGCGCAACAGCGACCGCCCAGGCTTCACCATCGAAACCAATGAAGGGGTGATTCGCGCCAACCGTGTGGTCGCCGCCACCGGCCCGTTCCAGAAGCCGGTGATCCCGGCCATCGCGCCGAAAGACAGCAACCTGCACCAGATCCACTCCGCCGCCTACTTCAACCCCGAGCAGTTGCCTGAGGGCGCAGTGCTGGTGGTGGGCGCAGGCTCCTCCGGCGTGCAGATTGCCGAAGAACTGATGCGCGCAGGCCGCCAGGTGTACCTGTCGGTCGGTGCCCACGACCGCCCGCCACGGGCCTACCGCAACCGCGACTTCTGCTGGTGGCTGGGTGTGCTGGGTGAGTGGGACGCAGAAATCGCCAAGCCCGGTCGCGAGCACGTGACCATCGCCGTCAGCGGCGCCCGTGGCGGCCACACCGTGGACTTCCGCGCCCTCGCCCATCAAGGCATGACCCTGGTCGGCCTTACCCAGTCGTTCGAGCACGGCGTGGCGCGCTTCCAGGACAACCTGGTCGAGAACATCAACCGCGGCGATGAAAACTACCTGGCCCTGCTGGATGCTGCCGATGCCTACATCGAAAGCAACGGCCTGGACCTCCCGGAAGAACCCGAAGCCCGCACGCGCCTGGCCGACCCGGCCTGCATGAGCAACCCGCTGCGCGAACTGGACCTGGCCAAGGCCGGCGTTACCAGCATCATCTGGGCCACCGGTTACGGCGTGGACTTCAGCTGGCTGCAGGTGGACACCTTCGATGCCAACGGCAAGCCCCAGCACCAGCGCGGCGTAGCCCGCGAACCTGGCGTGTACTTCCTTGGCCTGCCGTGGTTGTCGCGCCGTGGTTCGTCGTTCATCTGGGGCGTGTGGCACGACGCCAAGCACGTCGCCGGCCACATTGCCACGCAACGCACCTACCTGGCCTACCGCGACCGCGAACAGCGCGAGGCGGATGAGCAGCAAGCCAACACGATCAGCAACGTCAGCACCCTCGGAGCCCACTGATGCCTACCCATACTCGCATCCGCATGTTCAACACCAAGGAAACCTACCCCAACCAGACCCTGGACAACGACCTGTGCCAGGCCGTGCGGGCCGGCAACACCATCTATGTGCGTGGCCAGGTCGGTACCGACTTCGAAGGCAAGCTGGTGGGCCTGGGTAACCCCCAGGCGCAGGCCGAACAGGCCATGAAGAACGTCAAGCAACTGCTTGAAGAAGCGGGCTCCGACCTGTCGCACATCGTCAAGACCACCACCTATATCACCGACCCGCGCTTCCGCGAGCCGGTGTACAAGGAAGTAGGCAAGTGGCTGAAGGGCGTGTTCCCGATCTCCACCGGGCTGGTAGTCGCCGGGTTGGCCCAGGCCGAGTGGCTGATGGAGATCGACGTGATTGCCGTGGTACCGGATCAGCAGTGACCGGCAACCTGCACAGCGGGTGACATAGGTCGCCTGCCGTGCAGCCAGGCGTGGGTTACCTGTGCCGCCGCTTGCAGCCGCTGCTCGGCGGGTAAGCCAGCGCACGGCACCTCCACACTGATGTCCACGTCCCCCGGCAACGCCGCCAGCAACGCTGCCAGCGGCAGTTGCCCTTGCCCCGGCAGCAATCGGCCTTCGCGCGCCTCCCTGATGATCAGCTCATCTACGGGCGCCAGCATCGGTGCATCACACAGTTGCACCGCACGCAGCAAACCCGGGTCGACTGCGCCGATGTCGGCCACCTGGCCACCGGAGCGGAACAGGTGCAAGGCATCGACCAGCACGCCACTGTTGGCCTGCCCCGCGCCCGTCACCACCGCGCAAGCCTGTTGCAAAGTCGCCACCGGCCGCCAGCGCATGAATTCCAGGTCCACACGTAGGCCATGGCCACGCGCCATTTCACACAGCGCTGCAAAGTTGCCGGTCAGCCGTGCAACATCCTCATCGTCGCCGGACACTGTCAGGCTCAACGCGCCCAGCTCGGCACCTGCAGCCAACAGCGCCTGGTAATCAGCCACCCGGGTTTGCGCCGTCAGCGACACGAACTCGATGTCCGTCACCCGCACGCCTTCCCCAGCCAGCACCGCCCGCAGCTCACGCATTGCCTGGCTACCGGCCGCAACCGGGTAGGCCAGTGCACCCGCCATCACCGGGTGCAGGCGCAGCCCCACCGCACTGAAGCCGGCGTGGCGCGCCTCGCGTACCAGCCTCGCCGGCGCCAGTTGCAGCGCCGTCAGGTGCGCCACGCCCAGGCCAGTCAATAAGTCGCCCTCCCACCACTGAGGTCGAATACAAAGCCGGTGGTAAAGCTGCACTCGGGCCCGGCAATCCAGCTGACCATATTGGCGA
This sequence comes from Pseudomonas putida S13.1.2, assembly GCF_000498395.2. NCBI lineage: Bacteria > Pseudomonadati > Pseudomonadota > Gammaproteobacteria > Pseudomonadales > Pseudomonadaceae > Pseudomonas > Pseudomonas putida. Next base: position 1,262,807 of record NZ_CP010979.1, on the reverse strand, counting down.
TCTCCTCGGCCTTGAGAAAGCGCCCCATGGGGATCTTGGCCTTGCTCGCGGCAATATGCTCCGCTGTCATCTCGGCCATCAGCGGCGTCTCGACCATGGCCGGTGCCACGCAGTTGAGCAGCACACCGTCCTGGGCCAGCTCCTTGGCCGCTGCCTTGGTGAAGGCGATGACCCCGGCCTTGGCGGCCGAATAGCCCGAGATGTACTGCACGCCATCCTTGCCGGCCATGGAGGCGATATTGACGATGCGCCCATAGCCACGTTCACGCATGTGCGGGATGGCGGTGCGGCAGCAATAGAACACACCGTTCAGGTCGATGGCGATGACCTTGTCCCAGGCCTCTGCCGGGTACTCCCACGACGCCACCACCGGGCCGTTGATGCCGGCATTGTTGACCAGGATCTGGACTTGGCCCAAGCGCGCCAGCGTCTCGGCAAAAGCCGCCTCGACCGAGGCCAGCGACGACACATCGACCGCCTGGCGCAGCACCGGCTCAAAGCCGTTTTCTACGCTGTCCCAGCCGTCGACAGCGAGGTCCCAGATCACCACCTGGGCGCCGGCAGCATGCAGGCGCTGGGCGATCGCCAGGCCGATGCCACGCATGCCACCGGTCACGATTGCGGTCTGGCCTTGCAGGTACTGGCTCATTGTTTAGCTCCATTTTCTTCAGAAGGAATTTCGGGCAAGCGACGCAGGTCGCTGACCATGAACAGGTAGCACAGCGCCCCCAGTACGGTGATCGACGACACGAACGCCAGGGCCCAGACGAACGAGCCGGTCAGCGAAACGATGATGCCGATGGTCAGGGGTGTAACGATGCCCGCCGCGTTGGCAAACAGGTTGAACAGGCCACCACTGAGGCCCAGCAAACCTTTGGGTGCGATATCGGACACGATCATCCAGGCCAGCGCCGACATGCCCTGGGCGAAATAGGCGATGCACAGGATGGTGATGACCAGCGCGTCGGACTCGACGTAGTTGGCCAGCACGATCACCGAAGCGGTCAGCAGCCCGGCGATTACCGGCAGCTTGCGCGCCACGTTCAGCGAGTAGCCACGGCGCAGCAAGGCGTCAGACAGCCAGCCGCCGACCAGGGTGCCCAGCGAAGCGGCAATGAACGGCAGCACCGCCACCCAACCGACCTTGAGCCAGGGCATATGCCGCTCGGTGACCAGGTAAGTGGGGAACCAGGTCAGGAAGAACACGTTGGTGGAGTTGCAGGCGAACTGCCCCAGGCAGATGCCCAGCATGTTGCGGTGCTTGAGCAGCGCCGGGATCTGCGACCAACGGAACTGGGTGGCTTTCTGCCCGCCATCGACCACCCCGCCACCGGCGGCGATGTAGTCGAGTTCGGCCTGGTTGGCGGTGGTCGACTCGTGCGGCTCGTGGTACTTGCGCCACCACACCAGGCCATAGAGGATGCCCATCAGGCCCACAGCCAGCAGCAGAAACCGCCAGCCATAGGCATGCAGCACCCAGAACAGCAATGGCGTCAGGAACGCCAGCCCGGTGTATTCGGCAAATGTGTAGATGCCGGTCGCCCTGGCCCGCTCACTCTGCGGGAACCAGGTAGCCACTACCCGGCTGTTGGTAGGGAAGCACGGTGCTTCGGTCATGCCCACCAGAAAGCGCATGCCCAGCAACGACAAAAAGCCCTGCGCCAGCCCTTGCAGGCCGGTGAACAGCGACCACAACGTCAGTGCCAGCCAGTAGGTGAGCTTGGTGCCCAGCCGGTCGATGAGGATGCCACCGGGGATCTGCGCGGCAGCGTAGGTCCACGAGAAGGCAGAAAAGATCACCCCCATCATCGCCGCGTTCAGGCCCAGGTCGGCACTGATGCTGGGCGCGGCAATGCCCATCACGCTGCGGTCGAGGTAGTTGATCATGGTGCCGCCCGAAATCAGCGCGAGGATCATGAAGCGGGTGCGGGTGCGTTGCTGCGCGCGTGCCGGGGTGTCAAACACCCCGAGGCTGGCGTTCTGTTCAGTGTTCATGACGGTTGCTCTCTTGTTATTGGAGTGGCAAAAGCGAGGTTCTAGGCGAACCCGAACAGACGTCGTGGGGTGTCCCACATCACTGCCTGGCGCAGCCGGGCATCCGGCATCAGGCGCTCGGCCAGTTTCAGCAGCGGGCCGTAGTCCACCCGCGAGCGCTGGCGAATGAACGGCCAGTCCGAGCCCCACACGCAGGCATCCGCACCGAACGCTTCGAGCAGGGCGTGCACGTAGGCACGGCTTTGCTCCAGCAACGCATCGGCCGCCGCGAACTTCTGCATGCCTGACAGCTTGACGCTGGCGCGGCCACTGTCAGCCAGTTGCAGCAAGGCCTGGAAGCCCGGTTGCTGCACGCCAGCCGCCACGTCCGGCCGGCCGCAATGGTCGATCAGCAAGCGTGCACGCGAGCCCTGAAGCAGGCTACGCAGTTCAAGCAGTTGGTCTTCGCAGACCTGCACCTGGGCGAACAGGTCGAGCTCGGCAAGCTTGCCCAACAGGCCGTCAACGTCCTTGAGGCTCGCTACCCCGTACAGCGCGGGATTGAAGGCGACACCCACCACCCCTTGCGCCTGCAGCGCAGCCAGCGCATCGAGGTGGATATCCGCCTCGACCACCGCCACGCCCTTGAACCGCCCCTGCCCGGTGGCCAAGGCATGCAGCAGGCAGCGGTTGTCGGTGTGGTACCCGCTGTTGGGGCCCACCAGCAAGGCATGTTGCACACCATAGGTGTCCATCACCCGGGTGAACTGTTCCTGGGTGGCGACTTCCTGGCCGGAGGGCGCATAGGGTGCGTCGGGGTGGTACGGGAAACGGGCGGGATCAAACAAATGGTTATGGCAATCGATCTTCGGTTCGTCAAAGATGTTCACGCAGCACTCCCGGCAGCGCCACTGCGCATGCCTTCAGATCTTGTTATTGTGCGCCGCAAGGGCAATTTGGCTGGGTTCAAGATACTGCGTGGCCGGGTTTGGCGCTCATACCCAGATGGCAAAGACCATAACCGAAGGTAATAGATATGCTGCTTGGCAACGAAGGCGCAGACGCAAGCCCCATGGTGTTCAAGCTGCGGCACATGGAAGTGTTCCGTGCGGTGATGCTGACCGGCTCGATCAGCGCGGCGGCCAAGCTGCTGTACGTGTCGCAGCCGGCTGTCAGCAAGCTGATCCAGTACATCGAAGGGCGTTTGAGCTACCGCCTGTTCGAGCGCATCAACAACCGCCTGGTCCCCACGGCCGAGGCGCAGGTGCTGTTCCGCGAAGTCGAGCGGGTGTATCAGGCAGCGCTGGAGGTCAACGAATGCGCCCTGTCACTGGGCGCTGGCGGCCACCGCAAGCTGCGCATCTCGTGCAGCGCTTCGCTGTCAACGGTGGTCATCCCGATTGCCCTGGCCCAGCTCAAGCGTGAGGCGCCTTCGCTGAACATCGAGTGGCAAACCTCGCTGATGGGCGAAATGCCCAACCAGATCCTGTCGAAAAAGGTCGACCTGTCGATTGCCGCCCTGCCCGTGGTACACGATCACCTGCATTCGCAGCCCTTCATGCGCGGGCGCATGGTGGTGGTGATGCCACCCGATCACACGTTGGCCGGGCATACCTCGCTGACCTTGCAGCAGCTGGAAGGCCATCCGCTGCTGCTGTTCAGGCCCGACATGCCGTTTGGCAAACTGCTTGCCGAGCACATCGAGCGCCACGGCGCGCAGTTGCCGTCACTGTTGTCGTTCACCAATGCCAACGAGGCTGTGGCGCTGGTCAAGCAAGGCATGGGCATCAGCGTGATAGACGAGTTCGTGGCCCAGGACAGCGGCCTGGCGGTGGTGCCGCTGGCAGACGAAATTCACTTCGACATCAGCTTTGTCTATTCGCGCTTCGAGCCGCCGTCCCATGCGGCGATGCATTTGATGCGGGTGCTGCAGGGCCAGGCGCAGAAGCTTGGGCGGGCGATTGTAGGCTAATGAGGCCCTTGGGGCTGCGCCGCAGCCCATCGCCGGCAAGCCAGCTCCCACAGGGATGGCATTGTTCCCGGCTGGCGCGAACAGTGTGGGAGCTGGCTTGCCGGCGATGGGCCGCAAAGTGGCCCCGGCTGTTTGAGCTAGAAACCAACGGTTGCCGATAGCAGGTAGGTACGCGGCGTGGAAAGGGTCAGCCCCGGCTCACTGTCATCCGAGGCACCGGCCGAGCTCCAGTAGCGATCATCCAGCACGTTCTCGACACTGGCGCGCAAGGTAACCTGGGTAGCGTCCACCTTGAAGGCATAGCGCGCCCCCAGGTCGTAGCGCTCCCAGCCATCGATCTGCTTGCTGTTGTTCTGGTCCAGGTATTGCGAGCTGGAGTGAATGCCGCGCGCCGTCAGGGTCAGGCCATTCACCCCCGGCACGTCCCATTCGGCGCCGAGGTTGACGTTGTACTCGGGCGTGGCCGGCGCACGGTTGCCATCAACGGCGCCACCCACGGTATCGGTCAGCTCGCTATCGATATACATCACCCCACCCAGCACCCGCACCCCTTGGACGGGTTCACCGAACACGCTCAGCTCGATACCGCGGTTGTCGCGTTTGCCATTGGGGCCGAACACCCGCGAAGTGGCGTTGGTCTCGTAGGCCGGCTGGCGAATACGGAAGGCACTGGCGGTAAAGGCCACCTGGCCCAGGTCGTACTTGGCCCCCACCTCAACCTGGCGGCTGGTGAACGGCGGGAAGATCTGGTCTTCGTTGACCGAGGTCGAAGGTGCGATCTTGCCCTGGCTCAGGCCTTCCATGTAGTTGGCGTACAACGACAGCTGGTCGGTAACCTTGAGCAACACGCCGCCAGAAGGCGAGACTTTTTCTTCGTCGTAGGCGGTGTCGCCTTTGACGCCGTCGCTCCAGTCATCCACCTGCACCCGCTGCCAGCGCGCCCCCAGGGTCAGCAGCAGACGGTCATCGAAAAACCCGAGGGTGTCGGCCAGGGCCACGCCAGAGAAGCGGTTTTCGGTGTAGACCTCTGGATCGATGCGGGTAGGGGTATCAGGCGTAGGCGTCGCTACCGGGTTGTAGAGGTTACTGGGCGCCGAAGCATAGCGCGCGCCGCCGTTGGTGAAGTCCATGTAGAAGTAGGTGGCGGCCAGGTTCAGCTCGTGGCTGACTGGCCCGGTGTGGAACCAGTTGCGCACACCCGCCATGGCGGTGCGCACCGTTTCATCGCGGGTAAAGTCGCGCGGCTGCACGGTGAAATCACCGGCATCGTTGGTGATGGACACGTTGTGCCGCAAGAAGTCGTGGTTGCTTTTGCGCGCGCCGACCGCGCCATAGGCCAGCAGCGACTCGCTGACGTCGTACTCGGCATGCAGTGCGCCAAAGGTGTCGTTGGTGCGCGCCTTGCTCCAGGCCTGGGCATAGTTGTGGCGTACATCGTTGGCGTCCGGCACTTTGGCGTTGGCACCTACCAGCACACGCTCTTGCGGCGCATCGGTGTCACGCTCGGTGTGGCCGAGGTCTGCCGACAAGCGCAGGCGCTCGCCACGAAAATCCAGGCCCAGCACCGCCATTTCGCGCTCGACGCGCTGGTGGTCCCACTCGGTATCGCCCGCCTGCTTCACACCGTTGAAGCGCACGCCAAACTGCTGGCCTTCACCAAAGCGCCGGCCCACGTCCACCGCGCCGCCTGCCTGGCCAGCCGACGCATAGCTGCCGGTAAACTCGGTGATCGGCTTGTCGCCGGCCCGCTTGGGCTGCACATTGATGCCGCCGCCCACGCTGCCTCGCGGCGAAATGCCGTTGATCAACTGGCTGGGGCCTTTGATGATATCGACCCGATCGGCCATTTCCATGTCGATCGAGTAGGTCGGCAAGATGCCGTACAGGCCGTTGTACGCAACGTCACTGTTGAACAGGCTGAAGCCGCGAATGGTGAACTGCTCGAAACGCCCACCCGCCGGGTTGGTGGCGCGCACCGAGGGGTCGGTGGCGATAAGCTCGCCCAAGGTTCGCGCTTGCTGGTTCTTCACCAGCTCGCTGGTGTAGCTGGTTATGCTGAACGGGGTTTCCATGAAATCGCGTGCGCCAAGCAGGCCCTGTGCACCTTGGCGCGAAACCTGCCCACCGGCATAAGGCTGTGCTTCACCGCCCGCCGCCAGGCCGCCGACAATGCTAGTGGGGGCAATTTCCAGCGCCCCACCCGCCTGGGGCGCCGGCACCAGAGTGAAAGCGCCCTCACCCACGGGCAGCAATTGCAGGCCGCTACCACTCAGCAGCTGCAAGAAACCTTCTTCGACACTGTAGCTACCCGACAGGCCATTGCTCTGCCGGCCCCGGACCAATGCCGGGTCCAGCGAAAGGCTGACGCCGGCCTGGTCGGCAAACCGGGTGAGTGCGGCGCCAAGGCTGGCGGCCGGCACCTGATAGGCACGCCGCGCCGCCTCATCGGCCCAGGCGGGTGCAGACAACAACAGGCTCATGGCGAACAACGGCCGCACTGCGCGCACCAGTGGGCGCAAGCGGCAAGACATTACTGCAGGCATTGAACAAGGCTCCCCTTTGGTTTCTTCTACCGGTAATGACCGGCGAGTGAAAAAAAGGGGACAGCCTCATGCACGATTTTCTCGCGCAGCCAGGCTCACCCAGTAACGCGTGCGTGCCTGCACCTGCAAAGGCAGGCTGGCGGCAAGCAAGGCCAGCACCCGATCAGTATCGTCAAGGCGGAAAGTGCCGGTGACCCTGAGCTGTTCCAGTTCCTGGGACCAGTGCAGCACGCCGGGGCGGTACCGTCGCAGTTCATGCAACAGCTCGCCCAAGGGGCGGTCATCCAGGCGCAGCACGCCTTCGCGCCAGCCCAGCAGCCATTCGTCCAGGGCCGTAACCGGGCCGACGCCAGCCACCTGCAAGCTGGCCTGCTGACCGGCCTGCAGCACCTGGGCCGCGCCACGCAGTGGCTGCAGGCTGGCCAGCCCCTTGACCACTGAAACCCGGCAGGCCTCATCGACCAGGCGCAAGCACACTTCACCTGCATTGAAGTCGCCCGCGCTGAGTGCAACCTGCCCGTAAGGCACCTGCACGGCCAGGCTCAGGCTATCGGGTACCCTGAGCGCCACTTCGCCGCGCAACAGCGTCAGGCGGCGCGCGCGCAGGTCGATATCCACCGCACTGTCGGTGTTCAGCTGTACAAAGGTGCCATCGCTCAGCAGCACCTGCCGGCGCTCCCCTATCCCTGTGCGCATGTCGGCCGTCCAGGCCTCCAGCGGCAGCTCCCGGCTTGCCAGCCAGGCGGCCGGTAGCAGCGCCGCTACACCCAGGGCTTGCTTGAGCAGCGCGCGGCGGCCGGCGTCCGGGCGGTCCAGGGTGGCCATGGCCAACGCCCCGGGCAACCCGGAAAATCGCTCGCGCAGCAACGATGCCTTCTGCCAGGCGTCTTCATGCAGGCTGCTACTCGCCCGCCACTGTGCCAGGCGCAGCAAGTCGGCCTCGCTGGCGTTGCCAGAATCCAGCAACGCCAGCCAGCGGGCGGCAGCACGCACCGCTTCGCGGACTTCGGGGGAGTGCGTGGTCATTGCAACTCGGCCAGCAGGCAATGTTCGTAAGCCTGCGCCATGTAGCGCTTGACGGAGCGCTCGCAAACGCCCAGCCGCTTGCCTATTTCGGCATAACCCAGACCTTCGAGCTGGCTCCAGAGAAAGGCCTTGCGCACCGGTGCCTTGAGGCCATCGAGCAGCTCGTCCAGGGCTTGCAGGGTTTCCAGTAACAGCCAGCGCTGCTCTGGCGAGGGTACGTGCTGCTCGGGCAAATGCGCCAAGGCATCAAGGTAGGCCTGTTCCAGGCTGCGCCGCTGGTGGAAGTTGCTCAACAGCCGCTTGCCCACCGTCAGCAGGTAGGCGCGTGGCTCACGAATGTCTGCCAACGGCTGGGCACTGGCCAGCACCCGCAGAAAGGTTTCCTGGCTAAGGTCAGCGGCATCCCAGGCATTGCCCAGGCGCCGACGTAACCAGGTTTCAAGCCAGCTGCGATGCGCCCGGTACAGGGCAGGCAGGCTAGGCTCCGGTGGCGGCGCGACGTCGATCATGGGGATGGCCCTGCGGCGGCGTAAATAGGATTAATTCTAATTTACGTTACGCCGCAGCACCAAGCGGTTTGTTACCGGTCAGGCAATCGCCGCATCCACCAGCACCTGCGCTTCCTGTACCAGGCGCTGCAAGTGCGCCTCGTCGATGAAGCTTTCGGCGTAGATCTTGTAGATGTCCTCGGTGCCCGACGGCCGCGCGGCGAACCAGCCGTTGGCAGTCATCACCTTCAGCCCGCCAATCGCCTGGCCATTGCCTGGTGCGTGGCTGAGGATCTGCACAATCGGCTCGCCGGCCAGTTCGGTCGACTTGACCTGCTCCGGCGCCAGCTTGCTCAGCAACGCCTTCTGCCGCGCATCGGCCTTGGCCTCGACGCGGGTGGCGAACGGCTTGCCCAGCGCGTCAGTCAGGTCGGCATAGGCCTGGCTCGGGTTGCGACCGGTGCGGGCGGTCATTTCGGCGGCCAGCAAGGCCGGGATCAGCCCGTCCTTGTCGGTCGCCCAGACCGAACCATCACGGCGCAGGAACGACGCACCGGCACTCTCTTCGCCGCCAAAGCCAAGCGAGCCGTCGAACAACCCCTGGGCAAAGTACTTGAAGCCCACCGGCACTTCGTACAGCTCACGGCCCAGGCGCTGGGTGACGCGGTCGATCAGGCCGCTGGACACCACGGTCTTGCCCACGGCGGCGTCGGTGCGCCATTGCGGGCGGTGGCGGAACAGGTAGTCGATGGCGACGGCCAGGTAGTTGTTCGGCGCCAGCAGGCCGTCCGAGGTGACGATGCCGTGGCGGTCGTGGTCCGGGTCGCAGGCAAAGGCCACGTCGAAGCGATCGCGCAGGCCGATCAGGCCCTGCATGGCGTATGGCGAGGAAGGGTCCATGCGGATCTGGCCGTCCCAGTCGACGGTCATGAAGCGGAAGGTCGGGTCCACCTCGGTGTTCACTACTTCCAGGTCCAGCTTGTAGTGTTCGGCAATGGCCGACCAGTAGCGCACCCCTGCCCCGCCCAACGGGTCGACGCCCAGGCGCAGCTTGGCGCTGCGGATCACGTCGAAGTCGATGACGTTTTCCAGGTCCGCCACGTAGCTGCTCACGTAGTCGTGGCGCTGGGTGGTCGGGGCCTTCAGCGCCTGGGCATGGTCCATGCGCTTGACGCCCGCCAGGTTCGCTGCCAGCAACTCGTTGGCCTTGGCCTCGACCCATTTGGTCACGTCGCTGTCGGCTGGGCCGCCATTGGGCGGGTTGTACTTGAAGCCACCGCTTTGCGGCGGGTTGTGTGAAGGGGTAATGACGATGCCGTCGGCCAGGCCCTGCTGGCGGCCACGGTTATGGCAGAGGATGGCGTGGGACACGGCCGGCGTGGGCGTGTATTCGTCGTCCTTGGACAGCATCACCTGCACGCCATTGGCAGCCAGCACTTCCAGCGCGCTGGCAGTGGCCGGTGCCGACAGCGCGTGGGTATCGGCGCCGATGAACAGCGGGCCATCGATGCCCTTTTCCTGGCGGTACAGGCAGATGGCCTGGGTGATGGCCAGCACGTGGTATTCGTTGAAACTCAATTCAAGCGAAGTGCCCCGGTGCCCCGAGGTGCCGAAGGCCACCCGCTGGGCCGCCACGGCAGCGTCGGGGCGGCCGGTGTAGTAGGCGGTGAGCAGTCGGGGAATATCGACCAGCACGCTGGCCGGAGCCGGCTTGCCTGCCAAAGGACTGAGCGTCATGCAAAAACCTCGAGTTCAACGGATGTTGGTGTTTGAGCATGCAGTGTACTGAGAGTTGCAATGCCGTGCGATGGGCGACATCAAAGAAAACAGCAGCCGACGCGCCCCACAAAGACCGTGTAAACCAGTACCCCTGCCGCAACCGTCTAGAGTAGTAGCCAAACCCCAGTAAATGAGGCCCCATGGCTTTCCACCGCCTGACCCGAACCCACCCCCGCCTGAGCCTCTCCGCCGCAGTCGGCCTTGTCGGCGCCTGGCTGATCCCCGCCAGTGACACCATGCAGCACATCCTCGCCGGCTGGAACCTTGGCGTATGGCTGTACCTGCTGCTGGTGCTGCACCTCACCTGGGGCGCCAGCCCCGAAAAGGTCCGCAAGGTTGCCCGCGTCGAAGACGAAAACGCCGGCATGGTCCTGCTCACCGTGTGCATCGCGGCCATCGCCAGCCTCGCTGCAGTCACCCTGCAACTGGTGTCCAGCAAAGGCCTGCAGGGCACGGCACTGGCGCTGCATTATCTCTACACCGGCCTGACAGTGGCCGGCTCCTGGCTGCTGATCGGTTGCATCTTCAGCCTGCATTACGCCCGCCTGTTCTATACCGGACGCAACCATGAACCACCGTTACGTTTCGCCGACGGCGAGCGCAACCCGGACTATTGGGACTTTCACTACTTCTCGTTCACCATCAGCGTGGCCGTGCAAACCTCCGACGTAGGCGTTGCCGGCAAGCAACTGCGGCGGGTAGTGCTGGCACATTCGTTGGTGGGTTTCGTGTTCAATACTGCAATCCTGGGGTTCACCATCAACATCGCGGCCGGGCTGCTGGGGTGAGCCTGCCGCTCGTCCGAAAAATGTTTCGCCGATAACCCGTTAAAACGCTCGGATTGAAGCGGAAAACCGGCGCTATCGCGTAAGGTAAACGTTTGCCTGAAGGCAGCCGGCTTATGGGCATGATCAGACGGATGTGACCCAAGTCATGGATTGCTACATTTGTCATGTTTGCAGCCGAGAATCGCCCGTGTCAGGTGCTATGTTTACCTTCCCGGCGGCTGCATCGATGTAGCCACCCGCTCACCACGTCCAGGCACGGACAAGGAGGCTGGCATGAACAAGATGACGTTCCCCAACGCCTGCCAGGTGATGCGCTGGCACTTTCATCCATTGGGCTTCGAAGCCAACATGGATGCGCCGCGCAGCATGGTCGCGCGGCTGTTCGACCGCGCCACCGGCGAAACCCTCATGGCCATCGCCGGCATCCCGTGTTCAGCAATCATGGCCGCAGCCGATGTGGAGCGCATCATCGAAGCCGTCGAAGCGGAAATGGACGCGTTCACACCCGCCCTCTCCTTGCGCCGCGCTGTTTAGCCTGCAACGCTCTTGTCCTGGCGCAAGGCCTGCAACTTGCCCATGAACTGCTCGGCCGGTACCGGCTGCCCCAGCAGGTATCCTTGCAGCGAATCACAGCCCAGTCGGGTCAGGAAGTCCTGCTGCTTGTCGGTTTCCACACCTTCGGCAACGATGCGCAGGCCCAGTGCCTGGCCCAATGCGACGATTGCCGAGACAATCGCTGCATCGTCACTGTCCTGCTCCAGGTCTCGCACGAAGCCACGGTCGATCTTCAGCTCGTTGGCCGGCAGGCGCTTGAGGTACATCAGGCTGGAGTAGCCGGTGCCAAAATCATCGATGGACAGGTCCACGCCCATGTCGGACAGGCGTTGCAGCACGGTCAGGCTGGCATCGGCGTCGTGCATGGCGGTGGTTTCGGTAATTTCCAGGGTCAGGCAATTGGCCGGCAGCCCGTTCTCCTGCAGGGCCCGGGCCACACTTTCGACCAGCCCTGCATGACAGAACTGGATGGCCGACAGGTTCACCGCCATGCGCCAGCCCTCGTGCCCCTCATCCAGCCAATGCCGCATCTGCCGGCAGGCTTCGTCAAGTACCCACTCACCGATCGGTATGATCAGGCCGGTCTTTTCCGCCAGGCCTATGAAGCGGTCGGGCAGCAACAGGCCGTGCTGCGGGTGCTCCCAGCGCAACAAAGCCTCGGCACCAATCGGCAGGCAGGCCTGGGCGTCGAACTTGGGCTGGTAATGCAAGCGGAACTGGCCTTGCTCCAGGGCCTGGCGCAGGTCCTGCAGCAGTTGCAGTTGCTGACGTGCGTTGCTGTTCATCGACACATCAAAGAAGCTGTAGCCGTTCTTGCCCGCGCTCTTGGCGTGGTACATGGCAGCATCGGCATTGCGCAACAACTCGTGCTGGTCCTGGCCGTTGCCGGGGTACAGGACGATGCCCAGGCTCGCCGACAGCTGCAGGTCGTGCTCGGCCACGCGGAATGGCCGCGACACCAGGTTCACCTGCTTGACCGCCACGTCCATGGCATCATCAGGTTCCTGCAGCTCTACCAGTAGCACGAATTCGTCGCCGCCGATGCGCGCCAGGGTGTCCTGGCTGTGCAGGTGGCCGCGCAGGCGCGCCGCCACGGCCTTGAGCAGCAGATCACCAATATGGTGACCAAAGGCATCGTTGACCGGCTTGAAGCCGTCCAGATCGATGAACATCAGGGCAAAACAGCCGCCCTGCTCCGCCACCTTGGCGATGGCCTGCTCGATGCGGTCGGCCAGCAGGGTACGGTTGGGCAGATCGGTAAGGGTGTCGTGCAGGGCCAGCTGGGTCAGTTCCTGGTTGGCCAGTGTCAGCGAACGGGCCAGCTCGGCGGTGCGTGCCTCCAGGCGGGCGTCCAGCACCGAGGTTAGCAAGGCCACCGCCAGCACCGCCAGGGTGGTGATCAGCACCAGATACACCAGGCCGTCGCCCTGCAGCCCGTCGCCCAGCGCACCACAGAAGCTGCCTGCGGGGAAATTCGCCGCCGCCATGCCGGTGTAATGCATGCCAACGATGGCAATGCCCATGACCACCGCGGCCAGACCACGGATCTGCCGCACATACGGGGTGTGCCGGCGCAGGCGGAAGGCAATCCACAACGCCGCCGCCGAGGCGCCCACGGCAATCAGCAGCGAGGCACCGAACAACGTCGGGTCGTAATCGATGCCCGGCAGCATGCGCATTGCGGCCATGCCGGTGTAGTGCATGCAGGCAATGCCGGCGCCCATGATCAGCGCGCCAAAACCCAGTTGCAGGCACGGCAAGCTCGGCTGGCTCACCAGCCACAGGGCAAAACCCGAGGACAGGACGGCGATCAGCAGCGAGAACGCGGTAAGGGCCAGGTCATAGCCCAGGTCGATGGGCAGGCTGAACGCGAGCATGCCGATGAAGTGCATCGACCACACGCCGATGCCCATGGCCAGCGCGCCGCCTCCCATCCACAAGTAGGCAGCGCGGCCCTTGGCCGTGGCGATGCGGCCAGTCAGGTCAAGGGCGGTGTAGGACGCCAGGATCGCCACGCACAGCGAAATCAACACCAGCGAAGAGGAGTAGCTACCGGTCAGCATTGGGAGTTCCAGCGACGGGACGGGGGGCCCGGCAAAAGCTGACGATTGTACTCAAGCTTAGGCGAAACGCACGGGGTTTTTGCGAATGGGAATGGATCCAATAGACGCCACGCCCCAACCTGCACGCGATCTCTGTAGGAGCGGCCTTGTGTCGCGATCGGGCCGCAGAGCGGCCCCAGCAATCTATGTTTTCACACAAAATTGGGGCCGCTTTGCGGCCCGATCGCGACACAAGGCCGCTCCTACAGGGGTACACGTTTATGGGTAAGGTCAGTCCTGCTCGGCAAAGGCTTGTTCTGCATCCCAGCCGCCGCCCAATGCGGCCACCAACTGCACACTGGCCACCAAGCGCCCTTGCAACAGGTTCAGCACGCTGCGCTCGTTGCTCAGTGCCGTGGTCTGCACGTTGACTACGTCCAGGTAGCCGATCAACCCGGCGCGGTACTGGTTCTCGGTCAGGCGCAGCGACTCGCGTGCGGCGTCCAGCGCCTCCTGGCGCACCACCGCTTCATCGCCGTACACCTTCAACTGCACCAGCAGGTTTTCCACTTCCTTGAAGCCGTCCAGCACAGTCTGACGATACTGCGCCACGGTCTGGTCATACACCGCCACCGTGCGGTCCACCTCGGCGCTGCGCTTGCCGGCGTCGAACAGGGTCAGCGCCAGCTGCGGGCCTACCGACCAGTAGCGGTTGGGCAGCTCGATCCAGTTGCTGAAGCTGCTGCTGGAATAACCGCCACTCATGCTCAGGCTGAGGTCGGGGAAGTACGCAGCCCGCGACACGCCAATATTGGCGTTGGCCGCCATCACGTTGCGTTCGGCAGCAGCAATGTCCGGGCGACGTTCCAGCAGTTGCGAAGGCAGCGACACCGGAATTACCGGTAATGCCGGGATAGCCTTGCTGTCAGCCAGGGCAAAGTCGGCCGGGGTCTTGCCCAGCAGCACAGCGATGGCGTTCTCGAACTGCGCACGCTGCCAGATCAGGTCGATCAGGTCAGCCTGGGTGCTTTTGAGCTGGGTGCGTGCCTGGGCCACGGCATCCGGCCCGGAGACACCGGCGCGGTACTGGTTTTCGGTCATTCGCAGCGAGCGCTCATAGGCCGCCACGGTGGCTTCCAGCAAACGTTTCTGCTCATCGATAACACGCAATTGCAGGTAGTTCTGCACCAGCTCCGATTGCTGGCTCAAGCGGATCGAAGCAAGGTCGGCGAAGCTGGCTTCAGCGCTGGCCTCGTTGGCATTCATGGTTTCGCGCAGCTTGCCCCACAGGTCGATTTCCCAACTCACGCCCAACTGCGCGGTGTAGGTGTTGCGAATACCACTGCTGTTGTTGGACAGGCTGGAACTGGAGCTGCCGGTACCCTGCGCCGAGCGGTTCTTGCCAGCGCTCAGGTCCAGGCTGGGAAACAGCGCCGCACGGCTGCTGCGCACCAGCGCCTGAGCCTGGCGGTACTGCGCTTCTGATTGCGCCACGGTCTGGTTGCTGCGATTAAGCTCCTCGACCAGCGCATTGAGCCCTGCATCGCCGTAGATTTCCCACCAGTCGCCGCGGGCGATGGCATCGGACGGCGTGGCCTGGGTCCAGCCTTCAGCGTGTTTGAACTGCGCCGCCGTGCTGTTCAGCTCGGGGCGGTGGTAGTCCGGGCTCAAGGTACAGGCACTGAGCAAGGCCACGCACAACCCGGCGCCGAGCAGGCGCGAGCCACGCCCTCGGGTCAACGCTTGCAGCGCACGGTGAAGTGGGGTCTGGGCAAAAGTCATAGCGGGGTTTCCAGGGCGACGTCGGTGCGCACGCCGCGCCAACGGTTGAAACGGTGGCGCAGGCGGTCCAGGTACAGGTAGACAACCGGCGTCGTATAAAGGGTGAGCACCTGGCTGAACACCAGGCCACCAATGATGGTCAGGCCCAGTGGCTGGCGCATTTCCGCGCCTTCGGCGTGGCTTAGCAGCAGCGGCAAGGCGCCAAGGATGGCTGCAATGGTGGTCATCAGGATCGGTCGCAGCCGCAGCAGGCAGGCCCGGCGGATCGACTCTTCCGGCGACAGGCCCTGGTGACGCTCCAGCTGCAAGGCCAGGTCGATCATCAAGATGGCGTTCTTCTTCACCACACCGATCAGCAGGAACAGCCCCAGCAGCGAGATCAGGCTGAATTCGCCACCGGTGACGTACAACGTCAGCAAGGCACCGACGCCTGCCGAAGGCAGTGTCGACAGAATGGTCAGCGGGTGGATGTAGCTTTCATAAAGAATGCCCAGCACCAGGTACACCAGCAGCAGCGCGCCGAGGATCATGAATGGCTGGCCCTGCTGGGTCTTGGCAAAGGCATCGGCAGTACCGCCGAGCTTGGCAATCACCTCCTCGGGCAAGCCCAGCTTGGCCACCGCGCGCTCCACCGCCGCCATGGCCTGGTCGGGGCTGTAGCCTTCGGCGACGTCGAAGGCGATGTCTTCCGAGGCGAACTGGCCTTCGTGGCTGACCCGGTCGTTGGCCAGGCTGTTCTCGTAGCGGGCAATGGTCGACAGCGGCACGCGGGCGCCGTCAGCGGTGATTACCTGTACTTGCTCAAGGGTGCTCGGGTCCCAGGCGTATTTCGGGTTGATTTCCAGCTCCACCTGGTACTGGTTGAGGCTGTCGTAGATGGTGGAGATCTGCCGCTGGCTGTAGGCGTTGTTCAGTACCGTGGTCACCATGTCCATGTCGATGCCCAGGCGCTTGGCCTGGTCACGGTCGACCACCAGCGTCACCTGCTGGGTACCGGAACCGTCGCGGGCGTCGATGGCGGTCAACTCCGGCAATGCACGCAGCGCCGCGACCACCTTGGGGAACCACTGGCGCAATGCCGCCAGGTCGCCGCTCTGCAGGGTATACAGGTACTGCGACGAGGACTGGTCGCGCCCCCCACCACCCAGTTGCAAGTCCTGGTCGGCCATCAGGAACAGCCGGCCGCCTGGCACTTTGGGCATTTCCTTGCGCAGGCGCTCGATCACCTTCTGCGCATCGATCTTGCGCTCGTTGATCGGCTTGAGGCGCACCAGCACCATGGCATTGTTGGTGCCGCTGTTGCCACCGATGAAACCGGCAACACTCTGCACGGCCGGGTCCGCGAGCAAGGCGCGGCGGTAGATTTCCATTTTCGGTTGCATCACGGTGAACGACAGGCCGTCGTCACCGCGGATAAAGCCCATCAGCTGGCCGGTGTCCTGTTGGGGCATCAGCGTCTTGGGCACCACCACGTACAGGGCGATGTTGATCCCGATGGTCGCCAGCAGGCTGAGCAGGGTCAGGCGCTTGTGGCGCAAGACCCAGCCCAGGCTGCGGTCATAGGCGTTGACCATGCGCTGGTGCACCTTGTCGCTCCAGCGCTGCACGCGGGTCTGCTCGGCCTGGTGTGGTTTGAGCCAGCGGGCGCACAGCATCGGCGTGAGGGTCAGCGATACCACCAGCGACACGATGATCGCCGCCGCCAGTGTGATCGAGAACTCCTGGAACAGGTTGCGCACGATGCCGCCCATGAACAGGATGGAGACGAACACCGCCACCAGCGACACGTTCATCGACAGCAAGGTGAAGCCCACCTCCCTGGCCCCCAGGAAGGCCGCCTTCATCGGCGGCTGGCCGCCCTCGATGTGCCGCGAGATGTTCTCCAGCACAACGATGGCGTCGTCCACCACCAGGCCAGTGGCGAGGATCAACGCCATCAGCGACAGGTTGTTGAGCGAGAAGCCGCACAGGTACATGACCGCAAAAGTACCCACCAGCGAGACTGGCACTGCCAGGCTGGGGATCAGAGAGGCGCGCAGGCTGCCCAGGAACAGGTACACCACCAGGATAACCAGCACCACAGCGATCAGCAGGGTGTGTTCGGCCTCCTTCAGGGTGGCCTTGATCACCGGCGAGCGGTCCATCGCCACGTTCAGCTGCACACTGGCCGGCAGCAACGACTGCAGGGCTGGCAACTGCGCCTTGATCTGGTCGACCGTTTCGATGATGTTGGCACCGGTCTGGCGGTTGACCACCAGCAGCACCGCGCTCTGGTCATTGAAGAAACCGCTGTTGTAGCGGTTCTCCACGCCATCGGTAATGGTAGCCACGTCGGACAGGCGCAGGATGGTGCCGTTCTGCTGGCGAATCACCACCGGCTCGTAATCCTTGGCGCTTTCCAGCTGGTCGTTGGCCCTCACCTGCCAGTTACGCTCGGCATCCTCGACAAAGCCCATGGGCCGGCGCTGGTTGGCGTTAGACACGGCCGTCCGCACATCATCCAGCGACACGCCGTACTGGTTGAGCAATTGCGGCTCGACGGCAATGCGCACCGCCGGCAGCGAACTGCCGCCGATCTGCACCTCCCCTACCCCCGACACCTGGGCCAGGCTCTGCGACAGGATGGTGTCGGCCAAGTCGTACAGCTGGCCTTTCTGCAGCACGTCCGACGTCAGCGACAGCACCATGATCGGTGCTTGCGACGGGTTGATCTTCTTGTAGGTGGGCATGCTGCGCATGCCGCTGGGCAGCAGGTTGCGGGTGGCGTTGATCGCTGCCTGCACCTCGCGCGCCGCGCCGTCGATGTCGCGGCCCATTTCGAAGCCGATGATGACCCGCGTGGAGCCCTGGTTGGAGCTGCTGGTCAGCGTGGTCACGCCAGCGATGCTGCCCAGCTTGCGCTCCAGTGGCGTGGCCACGGTGGAGGCCATGACCTCCGGGCTGGCGCCGGACAAGTTGGCCGACACCACGATTACCGGGAAGTCCATCTGTGGCAGCGGTGCCACGGGCAACAGGCCGAAGCTGACGCCGCCCAGCAGCATGATCGCCAGGCTCAGCAGCATGGTCGCTACCGGGCGACGGATGAAAGGACCGGACAGGTTCATGCCTCGGCCTGCTTCACGTCAGTGGCCGGGCGCCAGCGGCGGGCCAGGCGGTCGAAATACAGGTAGATGACCGGGGTGGTGAACAGCGTCAGCACCTGGCTGACCAGCAACCCGCCGACCATCACCAGGCCCAGCGGCTGGCGCAGCTCGGCGCCGGAGCCGGTGGCGAGCATCAGCGGCACGGCACCAAACAGCGCGGCCAGGGTGGTCATCAGGATCGGCCGAAAGCGCAGCAGCGCCGCCTGGTAAATCGCATCGCGCGGGCTCATGCCCTGGTGGCGCTCGGCCTCAAGGGCAAAGTCGATCATCATGATCGCGTTCTTCTTGACGATGCCGATCAGCAGGATGATGCCGATGATGGCGATCATGCCCAGGTCGTTGCCGCTGATGAGCAAGGCCAGCAAGGCACCCACCGCCGCCGATGGCAGGGTCGAGAGGATGGTCACCGGGTGGATGTAGCTTTCGTACAGCACGCCCAGCACGATGTACATGGTCACCACCGCTGCCAGAATCAGCAGCAAGGTGCTGGACAGCGACGCCTGGAAGGCCTGCGCGGCGCCCTGGAAGCGGGTTTGTACCCCCAGCGGCATGCCGATGTCCTGCTGCACCTGCTCGATCACCTGCACGGCTTCGCCCAACGACGCGCCATGGGCCAGGTTGAACGACAGGGTCACCGCCGGGAACTGGCCGATGTGGGAAATGGCCAGCTGGGCCTGGCGCTGCTCGATGCGCGCCAGCGCCGACAGCCGCACCTGGCCGCCATCGGTGGCCTTGACGTGGATCGACTCCAGCGCCTGCGGGCCGATCACTGAAGCGTCCTTCGACTGCAGCACCACGCGGTACTGGCTGGCCTGGGTGTAGATGGTGGAAATCTGCCGCTGGCCGAAGGCGTCGTACAGGGCGTTGGTGATTTGCGACACGCTGATGCCCAAGCGGCTGGCCATGTCACGGTCGATCACCAGGTACACCTGCAGGCCCTTGTCCTGGAGGTCGCTGGCCACATCAGCCAGTTCTGCGCGTTGCTGCAGCGCCTGCACCAGCTTGCCGCTCCACTGCGCCAGCAGGTCGGCGTCCGGCGATGACAGGCTGAACTGGTACTGGGTACGGCTGACCCGGTCCTCGATGCTCAGGTCCTGCACCGGTTGCATGAACAGGCGGATGCCCACCAGCCGGTCCAGTTGTGGCTGCAGGCGGCTGATGACTTCGCTGGCAGTGACATCGCGCTCGCCGTGAGGCTTGAGGTTGATCAACAAGCGGCCGCTGTTGAGCGTGGCGTTGTCGCCATCGACGCCGATGTAGGACGACAGGCTTTGCACGGCAGGGTCCTGCAGGATCACCTTGCTAAGGGCCTGCTGACGCTCGCTCATGGCGGCGAACGAGGTGGACTGCGGTGCTTCGGAAATGCCCTGGATAACCCCGGTGTCCTGCACCGGGAAAAAGCCCTTGGGCACCACCATGTACAGGAACACGGTCAGCACCAGGCTGGCCACCGCCACCAACAGGGTCAGCGGCTGGTGCTTGAGTACCCACTGCAGGGCGTTGCCGTAGTGTTTGATCAACCAGTCGATCCAGGCGCCGCTGGCGCGGTAGAAGCGGCCTTGGTCTTCTTCCTTGGGCTCGCGCTTGAGCAAGCGGGCACACATCATCGGCGTCAGGGTCAGCGACACCACCAGGGAAATCAGGATGGCCACCGCCAGGGTGATGGCGAACTCGCGGAACAGGCGGCCGACCACGTCAGCCATGAACAGCAGCGGGATCAATACCGCAATCAGCGAGAAGGTCAGCGAAATCAGGGTGAAGCCGATCTGCCGGGCGCCCTTGAGCGCCGCCTGCATGGGCGTCTCGCCCTCTTCGATGTGCCGGGAGATGTTCTCCAGCATGACAATGGCGTCGTCGACCACAAAACCAGTGGCAATGGTCAGCGCCATCAACGTCAGGTTGTTCACCGAGAAACCGGCCAGGTACATCACGCCGAAGGTGCCGATCAGTGACAGTGGCACGGCAATCGACGGAATGAGGGTGGCGCTGAAACGGCGCAGGAAGACGAAGGTAACCATTACCACCAGGACGATGGCGATCAGCAGTTCATGCTGTACGTCCTTGACTGCGGCGCGAATGGTTTGGGTGCGGTCGGTCAGCACCGACACATCGAGGCCGGCCGGCAGGTTGTCGGTGATCGACGGCAACAGCTCCTTGATGCGGTCGACCACTTCGATGACGTTGGCGCCAGGCTGGCGCTGGATGTTCAGCAGCACCGCGTGGTTTTCGTTGGCCCAGGCGGCCAGGCGCTCGTTTTCTGCGCCATCGACGATTTCGGCCACATCTTTCAGGCGCAGCGGTGCACCGTTGTTGTAGGCCAGGATCAGGTTGGCGTATTCCTCGGGGGAACGCAGCTGGTCATTGGCATCGAGCATCGAAACCCGGGTGGGGCCATCGAAGTTGCCCTTGGGCTGGTTCACGTTCGAGGCGCCGATCAGCGTGCGCACGTCATCCAGGTTCAGGCCGTTGGCCGCCAGGGCGTCGACGTTGACCTTGATGCGTACCGCCTGGCGCTGGCCGCCGGCAATGCTGACCATGCCCACGCCGCTAATCTGTGCAAGCTTTTGCGCCACGCGCGTATCGACCAGGTCGTTGAGCTTGGGCAACGGCATGGTCTTGGACGAAATGGCCAGGGTCAGCACCGGGGTGTCGGCCGGGTTGACCTTGTTGTACACCGGCGGCGCAGGCAGGTCGCTGGGCAGCAAGTTGCTGGCAGCGTTGATCGCAGCCTGCACCTGCTGCTCGGCAACGTCCATGTTCATGTCGAGGTTGAAGCGCAGGGTCAGCACCGAGGCACCACCGGAACTGGTCGAAGCCATTTGCTCCAGGCCGGGCATCTGGCCGAACTGGCGCTCCAGGGGTGCGGTGACAGCGCTGGTCATGACCTCCGGGCTAGCGCCGGGGTACAGGGTCATGACGCGGATGGTTGGGTAATCTACCTGCGGTAGAGCGGAGACCGGCAGCAGCTTGTAAGCGATCAGGCCGGCCAGGACGATGGCCAGCATGCTCAGCGTGGTAGCGACCGGCCGCAGGATGAACAGGCGCGAGAGGTTCATGCGCCCGCCTTGCCCGCTGCGTTGCCAGGTTGTGCTTCACCGGTGTGCGCCGCCCCCTTGGCGTCCTGCCCTTGCAGGTGCTGGCCAGGCGTGGTCGGCACTTGCGAGCTGTCTTCGACCACTTCCACCTTGGTGCCTTCGCGCAGGCGGTCGGTGCCTTCCAGCACCAGGCGGTCCCCGGCCTTCAGGCCTTCGAGGATGACGCTGTTCTCGCCATCGCTGGCGCCAACCTTGAGCTTGCGAACGTTCACCGTGTTTTCGGCGTTAACCACATAGGCAAAGGTACCGTCATTGCCAAACTGGATGGCCGCTGCCGGGGCCATGACCACCTGCTTGAGGGTATCGGCCAGCAGGCGCACGTTGACAAACTGGTTGGGGAACAGGGCCAGGTCCTTGTTCTCGAAGCGGCCCTTGAACTTGAGCGTACCGGTGGTGGTGTCGATCTGGTTGTCGATACTGCCCAGCACGCCGGTGGACTGCAGCTTGCTGTCACTGCGGTCCCATGCCTCGACCGGCAGGCTGGCGCCGCTGCGGTAGCGTTCCAGCACGGTGCTCAGTTCGGTCTCCGGCAGGGTGAAGGCGACGTTGATCGGCTCGGTCTGGGTAATCACCACCAGTGCCGTGGTGTCGTTGGCGGCAACGAGGTTGCCCAGGTCGAGCTGGCGCAGGCCCACGCGGCCGTTGATCGGCGCACGGATCTGGGTGAAGTCGAGGTTCAGGCGGGCGTCGTTGACCTGTGCCTGGTTGGTCTTGACCAGACCCTGGAACTGCGCCACCTGCGCTTCGGCGGTATCGAGGGTTTGCTTGGCAATACTGTCTTCGGCGTAGAGCCCTTTATAGCGGGCTACATCCACCTGGGCGTTTTTCAGCTGCGCCTGGTTTTGCGCCAGCGTACCTTCAGCCTGCTGCAAGGCGATACGGTACGAGCGTGGGTCGATTTCGGCGAGCAGGTCGCCGGCCTTGACCTGCTGGCCTTCCTTGAAGTGAATCTTTACCAGTTCGCCAGCGACGCGGCTGCGAACATTGACCGTGTTGGTGGCGGTGACCGTGCCCAGGGCCTTGTAATACAGGGGGAAGTCGCCCACGCGTACCGGTTCGACGCGCACCGGCACCGCTTCGCTGGAGCCGCCGAAGCCCGGGCGGCCGCCCATCATGCCCATGCCCTTGCCGCCGCGCCCGCCGCCGGCTTCTTTATGCGCAGGCGTTGCTGCAGGCCACAGCCACCAGGCCAGTGCAGCCACCAGCAGCAGGATCAGCAGGCCGACGAGCCAGCGACGGGGGGAACGGGAATTGGACACTTGCATGGGTTGAACGAACCTTGTTCGGAATGGCGGCTTGGGGAGGGTGAACGATAAGCAATGGCATCGTTTTAGCAAAGGGCCTTTACCAGAGGTTTACCTTTGGCTGACGTTGCCAAGACGCTGAACTTTAAATGAAAACGGCCCGGAAAGCGTTCCGGGCCGTTACAGGGTGTTGCTTGGAGCGGTGGCGGGCTGAAAGGTTTCGGTTGCTTGAGCTGGCCCTTTCGCGGGTGAACCCGCTCCCACAGGTACCGCACAGATTTCAAAAGCTGTGCTTTACCTGTGGGAGCGGGTTCACCCGCGAAGAGGCCAACACAGGACTCAGCCGCCCTGCCCCACAACCCTTACTTCAGTACTGCCAGCGCTGCATCGTAGTTCGGCTCGTCAGCGATTTCGCCAACCAGCTCGCTGTGCAGCACGTTGTCGTTTTCATCCAGCACCACCACGGCGCGGGCAGCCAGGCCGGCCAGCGGGCCGTCGGCGATGGCGACGCCGTAGTTTTCGAGGAACTCGCGGCCACGCAGGGTCGACAGGTTCTTCACGTTTTCCAGGCCTTCGGCACCGCAGAAGCGTGCTTGGGCAAACGGCAGGTCGGCGGAGATGCACAGCACCACGGTGTTGGCCACATCGTTGGCCTGGGCGTTGAACTTGCGCACGGAGGTGGCGCAGGTTGGGGTGTCAACGCTTGGGAAGATGTTCAGCACCTTGCGCTTGCCGGCGTAGTCCTTCAGCGACTTGTCAGCCAGGCCTTCACCGACCAGGGAGAATGCCGGAGCCTGGGCGCCGATTTTCGGCAGTTCGCCGTTGACCTGAACCGGGCCGCCTTTGAGAGTCACTTGAGCCATGACGAAATCCTTATGCTGGGTTTGAAAAGGACACTGAGTTAAGCATGAAGGCGGCCGGGTGCCTATGGGGGCAGGTGAAATTGTTCTATTGCCGGACAATTTTTGTGGACAAAAAAATGCCCAGGTTGCGACAAGCGACCCGGGCATTCTTTATTTCAGGCAGCGAATCAGCCCAGCAGGCCGTACACCACCGAGGTCAACGCAACCAGGCCGACCACTACAACGAACACGTTGGAGGCTGCACCGCTGTACTTGCGCATCGACGGTACACGGTGGATGGCGTACATCGGCATCAGGAACAGCAGCACCGCAAGGATCGGGCCGCCAAGCGATTCGATCATGCCGAGGATGCTCGGGTTGAGGGTGGCAACGATCCAGCACACCACCAGCATCAACGCGGCTACAACGCGGTCCAGGGTCTTGGCACCCGGTCGTGCACCGGTCTTGGCGATAATACCTTTCAGGCCTTCGCTAGCACCGATGTAATGGCCCAGGAACGACTTGGCGATGGCCACGAAGGCGATCAGCGGCGCAGCGAACGCGATGGTCGGGTTGCTGAAGTGGTTGGCCAGGTACGACAGGATCGACAGGTTCTGTGCCTTGGCTTCGGCCAGTTGGGCGCTGCTCAGGGTGAGCACGCAACTGAACACGAAGAACAGCACCATCACCACCATCAGCAGGTGGGCGCGGCGCAGGATCTGGCCGCTGCGCTCGTCAGCATGCTCGCCGTAGCGGCGCTTCTGGTCGACGGCGAAGGCCGAAATGATCGGCGAGTGGTTGAACGAGAACACCATCACCGGAATAGCCAGCCACAGGGTATGCAGGAAGGCCGAGGCCGGCGGCACCTGTGTGGCGCTGTCGAGGATGCCACCGGTCCAGTGTGGCACCAGGTACAGGCCCAGCAGCGCCAGGGCGACGATGAACGGGTACACCAGCAGGCTCATGACCTTGACCGTGGCCTGCTCGCCGCAGCGCACGATGGCCAGCAGGCCGAGGATCAGCACAAACGACAGGATGGCCCGCGGTGGCGGCGCCATGTGCAGCTGGTGCTCCATGAAGCTGGACACGGTGTTGGTCAGCGCCACGCTATAGATAAGCAGGATGGGGAAGATCGCGAAGAAGTACAGCACGGTGATCGCGGCACCGGCGTTGCTGCCGAAGTGCTCTTTGACCACTTCGGTGATGTCGCCACCATTGCGCCCGGAGAGCACGAAGCGGGTCAACCCGCGGTGGGCGAAGTAGGTCATTGGGAAGGCCAGTACAGCCAGGATCAGCAGCGGCCAGAAACCGCCAAGGCCGGCGTTGATCGGCAGGAACAGGGTTCCGGCGCCAATGGCTGTGCCGAACAGGCCCAGCATCCAGGTGGTGTCGTGACGCGCCCAGCTGCCGAGGGTGGCGGGGGTCGATTCTGCAAAGCGTTGTTCAACGCTTGGGGCCTGCTCATTCATTCCGGGTGAAGCTCCACTCGCAAGACTGCAACAGGCTGAGAATGGCGAAACAGTGCCTTCGCCCAACTCAACCGGAAAAGAGGGGCGCGATTGTGCACCGAAAGGTTGCACTTGCGAAGCCCTTTTCCGAGGGGCGGTTGCACTTGTCATGACAAGGGTGGCACCGACGAGCCATCGGGACGAAATGCCTGTCCCATTTGCAGTGGCGCTCATAACGTTTAAAAGTTACTCCTGACGCCTAAGCCGCTCAGCTAACTGAATGGCGCTCGCATCTCGCTCCTTTCTCATACCCTCCAGCCAACCATCAATTTCCGTCATATTTTTTGCGTGAGCGCGCTGAAATCCTCGATCATGCTCCTGGAATGAAATGCTAACGTCTCGGACATCACGTAACCTCTCCACCATCCGTATAACTTGGCTTTCATGCTGCGGAAACATCCCTCTCGAATCAATCTCCATTTCATTCACAGCAAGCGCCATATAGGCGCGCTTAGCGTTTTTCATAGACCGATACAAAACCATCGGCTTAACTTCCGGAATGCCCCCAACGCGAGTCATTTCGTCAAAATCTAGTTCACGTGAAAGCGTAGCATCAAATGTATCCTTGAACGCTGCAGTAAAATCTGCAATTTGTATATTCGGCCTCTCCTTACCTGTCCTGGCTTTCATAAATCTCCGCACACCAGGAGAACTATCTTTAACCTTGATTTTTACTCGCTTGAGCGTCAACGCCGATTCCCAGAATCTCCCATCCGGATCAACTCGGTTTAACGGGTCTCCGGCACAGTACCCATACGCATTCAGGCCACCTCGGCTAAAGGGGCTAAGACTATCGGGTGACAAAAAACGCATCATACCGGGGCTGTAGCTACGATAACCGTTACCGAGCAGATAGTATGTAGACAGTGCATCGAAGTAATACCCTGAAAAGCCGATCACACTTGCCAATTCAGCAGATTCCTCATGTACGCCGTAGACGCCGTAGCTTTTTCCATGAACCCCTACCGGCCCCATCGCCCCAAGTACTGAAGCCTGCTTATCCCCCCACGCCATGTGGGTAACAGCACCCCGTTCTATAAGCACATCCCTATCGTGTCGAATGACCTGCCGAACACTACCTTCCGACTTTAGGGTGTGAACTTTTTCTGCGCAATAAAATAGTTTCACCCTTCGCCCTCGCGCCTGAATTCATTTACCACTGCGCCAGTATTGGCAGATCAGCCTCAGGGCACAACTGGCAGAAATATCAGGTGTTCTTGATCAGGCAAACCTGTTCGAGGGCGGCGATATTTACCTATACGGGGAGGTGCAAAGGGGGGCGGGAGCAATTCATGTAGAGAAAGGGGCGCAATGCGCCCCTCGGATGGGCCGCAATACGGCCCGTATCTTGCGTTATTTCTGAACAGCAGCGAACGCTTCGGCAACCCGTTGCAGGTTGGCCGGGCGCAGGCCGGACATGCACACGCGGCCACTGTCGATCAGGTACACGCCGAACTCGTCACGCAGGCGGCGCACTTGCTCGACGCTGAAGCCGGTGTAGCTGAACATGCCACGCTGGCGCAGGAAGAACTGGAAGTCCTGGCCTGGCAGCAGCACGGCCAAGGAATCGACCAGCGCCTGGCGCATGTCGAGGATACGCTTGCGCATCACTTCAACTTCTTCGGCCCACTGGGCATTGAGGGCCGCATCGCTCAGCACGCCTGCCACCAGCTGGGCGCCGAAGTTGGGCGGGCTGGAGTAGTTGCGGCGCACGGTAGCCTTCAGCTGGCCAAGCACGCTCTGGGCAGTGGCTTGGTCGTCGCAGACCACCGACAGGCCGCCTACCCGCTCGCCGTACAGCGAGAAGATTTTCGAGAACGAGTTGCTGACCAGGCACGGCACGCCGGCGCGGGCCATTTCGCGGATGGCGTAGGCGTCTTCCACCAGGCCTTCGGCGAAGCCTTGGTAGGCGATGTCGAGGAACGGGATCAGCTGGCGTGCCTTGACCACTTCGACCACTTGTTGCCACTGGTTTTGCGTAAGGTCGGCACCGGTGGGGTTGTGGCAGCAAGGGTGCAGCAGTACCACGCTGTTGGCCGGCAGGGTCTGCAAGGTGGCCAGCATGCCGTCAAAGTCCACGCCACGGGAGGCCTGGTCGAAGTACGGGTAGGTGTTTACCTTGAAGCCGGCACCTTCGAAGATGGCGCGGTGGTTGTCCCAGGTCGGGTTGCTCACCCAGACTTCGGACTGCGGGAAGTAGCGCTTGAGGAAGTCGGCACCGACTTTCAGGGCGCCGGAGCCACCCACGGTCTGCACAGTGGCCACGCGACCGCCGGTCACGGCCGGGTGATCGGCACCGAACAGCAGCGCCTGGATGGCCTGGCGGTAGCTGGCCAGGCCTTCCATCGGCAGGTAAAGAGACGCCTCGTGGTCCTGGCCGGCCATGCGTTTTTCCACCGCATCCACAGCCGCCAGTTGCGGCACTACACCAGCCTCATCGTAATACAGGCCGATACTCAGGTTGACCTTGTCGGCGCGCGGGTCGGCCTTGAAGGTTTCCATCAGCGAGAGGATCGGGTCGCCGGCATAGGCATCGACATGTTTGAACACAGCGTGCAGCTCCTTGGATCAGGACAGTTCGAAAAGGCAGACCTGAGCATACCCGGTGTGTGGGCTCAGGAACATCCACTATTGTGCAAGGTTGTCTATGCAACATTGCATGGCTGGAGATTGGTGCTGACAGCGATGCCCTCATCGCCGGCAAGCCAGCTCCCACAGGTACACCACAGGCCTTGAGGTTGGTGATGTACCTGTGGGAGCTGGCTTGCCGGCGATAGGCCGGGTCAGGCAAGCAGCGCTTTCAAGCCCTGCAACTCCTGCTCGGTCAATGCCACGCCCTCCTCCTCGGCCACCTCGCGCTCACGATAGCGCCGCTCACCCGGCATGCGCGTCAGACCCACCGCTTGCATCTGCTCCACCAGTTCGCGGCTGCGCTGGGCAAATTGCTCGCCTTCTGCCTTGCCGGGGTCGATGACGATAATCAGCTGCCCGGTCCAGGGTGTCTTCGCCCCCGGGTGGCCCGACCAGTCGAATTCCCAGGAGAAATTACCCCCGGTCAGCGCCGCCGCCAGCAATTCGACCATCATCGACAACGCCGAACCCTTGTGCCCGCCAAACGGCAGCAAGGCGCCGCCTTCGAGAATGGCCAAGGGGTCGGTGGTCGGTGCGCCATTGGCGTCCACGCCCATGCCTTCCGGCAGTTGCTGGCCGGCACGCGCGGCAATCTGCACGTCACCGTGGGCCATGGCGCTGGTGGCCATGTCGAAGACGATCGGATCGTGTTCGGCACATGGCGCCGCAAAAGCGATGGGGTTGGTACCGAACAGGGGCTTGCGTGCGCCATGCGGCACCACGCAGGTCATGCTGTTGACCACGCTCAGGGCCACCAGGCCCTCTTCCGCGAACGGTTCGACATCCGGCCACAGCGCGGCGAAGTGGTGCGAGTTATGGATCGCCAGCACGGCAATACCCGCGTTGCGCGCTTTGGCTACCAACAGCTCACGGGCCGCTGCCAACGCCGGCTGGGCAAAGCCGCCCGCTGCATCGACACGTACATAACCGGCCGCTACGTCGCTGACCTTCGGCGTGGCCTGGCCATCGACCCAACCGCTGGCCAACGTCGAGACGTAGCCAGGCATACGGAATACGCCGTGACTGTGAGCACCATCGCGCTGGGCACTGGCGCAGTTGTAAGCCAGCACCCGGGCCACGCTCTCGCTGCAGTCATGGCGCTGAAAAATGGCCTGCAACAGACCCTGCAGCTCGGTAAAAGGCATACGCACGACGGTGCTGGTGGAGGGTGCGGACATCTGAAGCTCCTTGTTGGAATTGGAATGGCTACAGCGTTGCAACGACAAAAACTTTCCTGCATGTGACAGCAATCTGTCAAATATTGACTTGATGACAGAAAACATTCATTTTCTTCCCAAGCCTTACCCTTGGAGCCGCAGCATGAGCCAACCGATCAAGCAACGCCTGGAAAACAGCCTCGAAGGGGCCGCTGCCTCGGGCCGCAAGATCGCCACCTACATGCTCGCCAACCTGCACGAACTGCCGTTCCAGACCTCGGCCAGCATCGCCGCCAAGCTGGACGTCAGCGAATCCAGCGTCGGGCGCTTCTGCCGCTCACTGGGTTATGCCCACCTCAAGGCGCTTAAGCAAGACCTGCAGAACGACCTGGGCGACGGCCCGTGGCTGGTGGGCGACCGATTGCAGGATTACCGCCAGAACCAGGACGCCAGTGACAACGCCGGCAGCCTGG
Source organism: Pseudomonas putida S13.1.2 (assembly GCF_000498395.2). Classification (NCBI taxonomy): domain Bacteria; kingdom Pseudomonadati; phylum Pseudomonadota; class Gammaproteobacteria; order Pseudomonadales; family Pseudomonadaceae; genus Pseudomonas; species Pseudomonas putida. The sequence continues at coordinate 1,233,765 of NZ_CP010979.1, read as the reverse complement.
AGCTGGAAATCGCGGCCTTGATGCGCGTCCACGAATACCGCCAAAGCCCAATCTGGCACAGCGTAGCGCAACGCCTGGCGAGCAAGCCGCGGGTATTCATCGCCGGTTTCCAGACCGAGCGCGGCATCGCCATGTGCATGAGCCACCTGCTGCAGTACCTGCGCGATGGCGTGCAACTGGTCGATATCAGTGCCGGGCACTTCGGTGACGTGCTGCTGGGCCGCGCCGAAGACAGCGCCCTGGTGGTGTTCGAGGCGCGCCGTTATTCGCGTCACGCCCTGCTGCTGTGCCAGAAGGCACGTGAGGCAGGCATTGCGGTCACCCTGGTGACCGACACCTTTTGCGACTGGGCCGATGCCAACGCCGACGAGGTGTTCCGCATACCCACCGAGTTCAATCTGTTCTGGGAATCCACCTCGACGATGCTGTCGTGGGTGCACCTGATGGTCAACGAGGTTTGCAAAAAACTCGGGCCTGATGTGGAAAAACGCTTGGAAGCGACTGCCGCTCTACATAACGAGTTCGTCGGCTACACCTCGTGGCCGACGGGCAAACAACAATAGCAAGAGTGCAATGAGGTGCGAGATGAACAAGACCATGGCCTTGGTGGGTGCGTGTGCCCTGCTGCTGACGGGCGCCGCCAGTGCCGAAACCCTGCGCTTCGCCACCGAGGGCGCCTACCCGCCCTTCAACTATGTAGACGCCGATAACAAGCTGCACGGCTTCGATATCGACATCACCCATGCCCTGTGCGAACATATGAAAGTCGAGTGCACGCTGGTGGCCCAGGACTGGGAAGGCATCATCCCCGCCCTGATGGCGCGCAAGTACGACGCCATCGTCGCGTCGATGATCAATACCGAAGAGCGGCGCAAGAAAATCGCCTTCACCGACCACTACTACCGCACCCCGCTGACCGTCGCAGTCGCCAAGGACAGCAAGATCGACAGCGCCCAGACCGACTTCGTCGGCTACACCGTCGGTGCCCAGTCGTCGTCCACCCAGGCTATCTACGCCGAAGACGTGTATGGCAAAGCCGGGGCCGATGTGAAGCTGTACCCGACCATGGATGAAGCCAACGCCGACCTGGCCGCCGGGCGCCTGGACGGGGTAATTGCCGATAAATTCCCGCTGCACGAATGGATGACCAAAAACGGCGGGGACTGCTGCAAGATCCTCGGCGACGTGGCCGACACCAAGGCCGATGCCGCCATCGCCGTGCGCAAGGACGACGAAGCCCTGCGCCAGCGCCTGAACACCGCGCTGCAACAGATCGTGGCCAACGGCACGTACCAGAAGATCGCCAGCAAGTACTTTGCTTTCGATATCTACAACTGACCTTCTGGAATCTGCGCAATCGCTGTAGGAGCGGCCTTGTGTCGCGATGGGCCGCAAAGCGGCCCCAGCAATCTCTGCCGTGGCACACATCCCGGGTCTGCTCCGCAGCCCTTTCGCGACACAAGGCCGCTCCTACACAGAGACCGCGTTGCCCACCTTAGGGGTTCGTCATGCTCGATCAATTGTCGTTGCTGTCCTTCGCCAGCGGAGGCTGGGGCCAGGCGCTGCTGGCCGGCGCCCTGGTGACTGTTTCACTGGCACTGGCCTGCCTGCCCATCGGCCTGCCACTGGGCCTGGTGGTAGCGCTGGCGGCGCGTTCGCGCAAGCGCCTGCCACGGGCCTGGGCCACCACCTTCTCCACGGTGTTCCGCGGCCTGCCCGAGCTGCTGACACTGCTGATCATCTATTACGGCTGCCAGATCGCCGCGCAAAAAATCCTCGCGGCCATGGGCTACCAGGGGGAGTTTTTGATCAACACCTTCCTCGCCGCGATGATCGCCTTCAGCCTGGTGTTCGCCGCGTTCTCCAGCGAGATCTGGCTGGCCGCCTTCAAGACCCTGCCCAAGGGCCAGCTGGAGGCCTGCTCGGCCCTGGGCCTGAGCAAGCGCACTGCCTTCTTCAAGGTGCTGCTGCCACAACTTACCCGCATCGCACTGCCCGGTTTGTCGAACAACTGGCTGTCGCTGCTCAAGGACACGTCGCTGGTGTCGACCATCTCGCTGGTCGACCTGATGCGCCAGACCAACCTGGCCGTCAGCGTGACCAAGGAGCCAATGTTCTTCTATGGCGTCGCCTGCCTGGGTTACCTGATGTTTGCAGCGCTTTCCGGGCGTGTGTTCGCCTTTATCGAACGGCGCAGTAACCGCCACCTGCAAGGAGCACGGGCATGAGCCTGGAACAACTGCTGGCACTGGTGCTAGACCCCGACCTGCTGGACCGCTACGGGCCACGCTTTCTGGATGGCCTGCTGGTAACCGCCAAACTGGTGGCCATTTCCTTCAGCCTGGGCGCCGTACTTGGGCTGTTACTGGCCTTGGCACGCATGTCGCGCAGCCTGCTGCTGCAACGCATGGCCGCCGGCTACGTTTACTTCTTCCGCGGCTCGCCCCTGCTGGCCCAGCTGTTCCTGCTGTACTACGGCCTGGGTTCGCTCAAGGGCTTCTGGCAGGACGTCGGCCTGTGGTGGTTTTTCCGCGAGGCGTGGTTCTGCACCTTGCTGGCCTTCACCCTGAACACCGCTGCCTACCAGGCGGAGATCTTCCGCGGCAGCCTGATGGCCGTTGCGCCGGGGCAGCATGAAGCGGCGCGGGCGCTGAACCTGAAGCGCTCGACCACCTTTTTCAAGGTGATTCTGCCGCAGTCGTTGCTGGTGGCCATCGGCCCGCTGGGCAACGAACTGATCCTGATGATCAAGGCCAGCGCCATTGCCTCGCTGGTGACCATCTACGACCTGATGGGCGTGACCAAACTGGCCTTCTCGCGCAGTTTCGACTTCCAGATCTACCTGTGGGCCGCCGTGCTCTACCTGGTAATCGTCGAACTGGTGCGGCGCCTGCTGAAACACCTGGAAGGCCGACTGGGCCGCCACCTGAACTGACCGAAGGATACGTTCCATGCATTGCCAGACCCTTGTCCTCGGCGCCGGCATCGTCGGCGTCAGCACCGCCCTGCACTTGCAGGCCCGCGGACGTCAGGTTGTCCTGATCGACCGCGATGAGCCCGGCAGCGGTACCAGCCACGGCAACGCCGGGCTGATCGAGCGCTCCAGCGTCATCCCCTACGCCTTCCCCCGGCAGTTCGGCGCATTGTTGCGCTACGGCCTGAACCGCCAGCCCGACGTACGCTACAGCCTGGCGCACCTGCCCAAGGCCGCGCCGTGGCTGTGGCGCTACTGGCGCCAGTCGGCCCCCGGGCGCCTGGCCGGGGCTGCCGCCGACATGCTGCCGCTGGTACAGCGCTGCGTCGAAGAACACGACGCGCTGATCAAAGCCGCCGGCCTTGAAGGGCTGGTGCAGGCCAAAGGCTGGATCGAAGTGTTCCGCGACCCGGCCCTGTTCGAGCAGGCCAAGGCCGACGCCAAAGGCCTGAGCCGCTATGGCCTGCAATTTGAAATCCTGGAATGCGGGCAGTTGCAGGCCCGCGAGCATCAGCTGGACGCCACCGTTGTAGGCGGCATCCACTGGCTTGACCCCAAGACCGTGAACAACCCCGGCGCCCTCACCCGCGGCTATGCGGCGCTGTTTCTGCAGCGCGGTGGGCAGTTCCTGCATGGTGATGCGCGCAGCTTGCGCCAGGCCAACGGCCAATGGCGGGTAGAGAGCCGCCGTGGCCCGATTACCGCCGACGAGGTGGTGGCCTGCCTCGGCCCGCAGTCGGCCGACCTGTTCAGCGGCCTGGGCTACCAGATTCCGCTGGCGATCAAGCGCGGCTATCACATGCACTACAGCACCCGTGACGGCGCGACGCTTGAGCATTCGATCTGCGACACCCAGGGCGGCTACGTGCTGGCGCCGATGGCGCGCGGCGTGCGCCTGACCACCGGCATCGAGTTCGACGCCAGCAGCGCGCCAGGCAACCAGATCCAGCTGGGCCGCTGCGAGGCCCTGGCGCGCAAGCTGTTCCCGGCCTTGGGTGAGCGCCTGGACGACACCCCTTGGCTGGGCCGCCGCCCGTGCCTGCCCGACATGCGCCCGGTCATCGGCCCTGCAGCGCGCCACCCGGGGCTGTGGTTCAACTTTGGCCACGCCCACCACGGCCTCACCCTGGGCCCGGTCAGCGGCCGGCTGGTGGCCGAGCTGATCACCGGCGAGCACCCTTTCACCGACCCCGCGCCCTACAGCGCGACCCGTTTCGACTGAACCCACGCGGGAGAACAACAACATGACCGCACCACTGAGCCTTGCAAGCCTTGCCCCCGAGCCCGACCCACGCCCGGTGCTGATCCGCATCGAAGGCCTGAACAAGCACTACGGCGCGTTCCACGTGCTGCACAACATCAACCTGCAGGTGCGCGAAGGCGAACGCATTGTGCTGTGCGGGCCGTCCGGCTCGGGCAAGTCGACCCTGATCCGCTGCATCAACCGCCTGGAAGTGGCCCAACAGGGCAACATCCAGGTGGACGGCATCGACCTGGCAGCCACCACCCGTGAAGCGGCGCAGGTGCGCAGCGACATCGGCATGGTGTTCCAGCACTTCAACTTGTTCCCGCACATGAGCGTGCTCGACAACTGCCTGCTGGCCCCCACCAGCGTGCGGGGGCTGTCGCGCAAGGACGCCGAAGAGCGGGCGCGCATGTACCTGAGCAAGGTGGGTATCGAAAGTCAGGCGCACAAATACCCCAGCCAGCTGTCGGGCGGCCAGCAGCAGCGCGTGGCGATTGCCCGGGCCCTGTGCATGAAGCCTCGGATCATGCTGTTTGACGAGCCTACGTCGGCACTGGACCCGGAAATGGTCGCCGAAGTGCTGGATGTGCTGGTGCAACTGGCCGGCACTGGCATGACCATGCTCTGCGTCACCCATGAAATGGGCTTTGCCAGGCAGGTAGCCGAGCGGGTGCTGTTCCTTGAGGGTGGGCAGATCATCGAAGACAGCCCGCCGCAGCTGTTCTTCAACCAGCCGCGTACCGAGCGCGCCAAGGCGTTTCTTGCGCAGATACTGCACTGAGCAAAATGTTTGATGCCTGTGCTGCCCCTATCGCCGGCAAGCCAGCTCCCACAGGATATCTGCAGCTTTTAGGGCCGATGCAGTACCTGTGGGAGCTGGCTTGCCGGCGATAGGGCCAGTAGCACAAACTCCAGCCCCCTTCATTGCACCGCTGCAAAGACCCAACTGCGTCGTTAAATATTATTGACCAACACCCCCGCCAAACCCACGCCGCCACAGGCCCGCATCGGTTTCAGCCCCCAAAAACCGGTGCATTCCCCGCGTTAAAGCCCTCTTCCGTCGTTTGACATATCGAACGGCTCTGGCAAGCTATCTACAAGCCCCGACCGGAATCGTCGCCTCTGACGAGCCGGCAGTGCTCGGAGCTTCAGGCTGCACTCAGGGCCCCGCGCCGTGCACCTGCACAACAACGACAGGCTGAACCTGTCCCAAGGTGACATATGTCCAACAGCAACATTGGCAACAAGCAACCTTCCCTGCGCAAACCCGTCGTCCTGATGACCATGGGCAGCCAAGAGCGCAAAGGCCATGACTATCAGGTCATGACCCACAAATACATCACCCCGCTGGTCGAGTTCTCCGATTGCGTCCCGGTACTGGTGCCCACCTGCTGCGGCACTGAAGACCTCGACACCTATCTGGACATGGCCGACGGCGTTTACCTGACCGGCGCTGGCAGCAACATCGACCCGGCCCTGTACGGCCAGGAAAATGAAACCCCAGGCAAGGGCCAGGACCAGAACCGCGACCTGTTCGACATCCCGCTGGTCAAGGCGGCGATCAAGCGTGGCCTGCCGATCTTCGGTATCTGCCGTGGCATGCAGGAAATCAACGTGGCCTTGGGTGGCGACATCTACCAGAAGGTGTACGCCGAGCCTGGCTTCAACGACCACCGGGAAAACCCGGAAGACCCCGTTGACGTGCAGTACGCCCAGGTACATGGGGTAAAGATCAAGCCGGGCAGCTGGCTGCGTGACACCCTGGGTACCGACGAAATTCGCGTCAACTCGCTGCATGGCCAAGGCCTGCGCACGCTCGGCGCCGGCATCGAAGCCATCGCCTTGGCCGAAGACGGCCTGGTCGAAGCCATTCACGCCCCGAGCATTTCGCCGTTCCTGTTCGCGGTGCAGTGGCACCCAGAGTGGCAAGCTGCGAAAAACCCGGATTCGATCAAGATGTTCCAGGCCTTCGGCGATGCTTGCCGTGCCCAGGTACGCAAGGCGCAGATCAAGCGCCAGCACGCTGCCTGACCTTCAGTTTCCTCTGCTTTGATCGCGGGGCGGCGCAAGGCCGCCCCCGTTTCCCCGGTCACCCTCTGCTGGTCCCAGAACACTTCCCGTGGAATCGGGCGGCGGCCTAGTGCCTGTCTCCGCGATCGTTTTTTTCCTTCCCCGCCAAGAGATACGATGACTGATTGCGGTTAGTCTGACATCGGTGTCTTTTCCTTCCGTTATGTTTCGCCTGCACCGGCCTCTTCGCGGGTAAACCCGCTCCCACACTGATCTGCATAGCTCTCTGGACCGCTGAGCCGTGCCTGTGGGAGCGGGTTCACCCGCGAAGAGGCCAGCACAGGAAACAGATCCTCCTCCCTGCCCACTGCAAAAAATCTCGCAAAAAGGACTAGTCATCGTACAAGTTGTACGATAACTTACCTCCAACGCAAAACAACACCCTTCACCCAAGCGCCACAGGATGCCTACAACAATGAATCCACAAGAACTTAAATCCATCCTCTCTCACGGCCTGCTGTCATTCCCGGTCACCGACTTCAATGCCCAGGGCGATTTCCACCAGGCTGGCTACATCAAACGCCTGGAATGGTTGGCCCCGTATGGCGCCAGCGCACTGTTCGCCGCCGGTGGCACCGGTGAGTTCTTCTCCCTGGCCGCCAGCGAATACAGCCAGGTGATCAAGACTGCCGTCGACACCTGCGCTACCTCGGTACCTATCCTCGCTGGCGTGGGTGGCTCCACCCGCCAGGCCATCGAATACGCACAGGAAGCCGAGCGCCTGGGTGCCAAGGGCCTGCTGCTGCTGCCGCATTACCTGACCGAAGCCAGCCAGGACGGCGTCGCCGCCCACGTCGAAGCAGTCTGCAAATCGGTGAAGATTGGCGTGGTGGTGTACAACCGCAACGTCTGCCGCCTGAATGCCGACCTGCTGGAAAAACTGGCCGAGCGTTGCCCGAACCTGATCGGCTACAAAGATGGCCTGGGTGATATCGAGCTGATGGTGTCGATCCGTCGCCGCCTGGGCGATCGTTTCAGCTACCTGGGTGGCCTGCCGACCGCCGAAGTGTATGCTGCCGCCTACAAGGCCCTGGGCGTGCCGGTGTACTCCTCCGCCGTGTTCAACTTCGTGCCGAAGACCGCCATGGACTTCTACCACGCCATCGCCCGCGACGATCACGCCGCCGTGGCCAAGCTGATCGACGATTTCTTCCTGCCGTACCTGGACATCCGCAACCGTAAGGCTGGCTACGCCGTGAGCATCGTCAAGGCGGGCGCCAAGATCGCCGGTTACGACGCAGGCCCGGTGCGCACCCCGCTGACCGACCTCACCGCAGAAGAGTACGAGATGCTCGCCGCGCTGATGGACAAGATGGGCCCGCAGTAAGCGTCGCCCGCGGCCTGCCACATGCCGCGCCCGGAGTGGGCCAGCCCCACTCCGGTTACAATTCGTGAGCCCGCACAAAAATAACTAGTGGGAGTATTGCCAGCATGCAAGCGACAAAGAAGACGCATGTGCGCTACCTGATCCTGTTCATGCTGTTCCTGGTGACCACGATCAACTATGCCGACCGCGCTACCATTGCTATCGCAGGCTCCAGCCTGCAGAAAGACCTCGGCATTGACGCCGTAACCCTCGGTTATATCTTTTCCGCCTTTGGATGGGCTTACGTGGCTGGCCAGATTCCTGGTGGCTGGCTGCTCGATCGCTTCGGTTCAAAAAACGTCTACGCCTTCAGCATCTTCACCTGGTCGCTGTTCACCCTGCTGCAGGGGTTTGTCGGTGGCCTGCCGGTTGCCTGGGCCGTGGTCACCCTCTTCACCCTGCGCTTTCTGGTCGGTTTCGCCGAAGCCCCGTCGTTCCCGGGCAACGCACGTATCGTCGCCGCCTGGTTCCCGACTCAGGAGCGCGGCACTGCCTCAGCCATCTTCAACTCGGCGCAGTACTTCGCCACTGCACTGTTCGCCCCGATCATGGGCTGGATCGTGTTCAGCTTCGGCTGGGAGCACGTGTTCGTGGTCATGGGTGTACTGGGCATCATCTTCTCGATGGTGTGGCTGAAAACCATTTACAACCCGCGCCAACACCCACGCATCAGCCCAAGCGAGCTCGAACACATCGAGCAGAACGGCGGCCTGGTGGACATGGACCAGAAGCGCGGCAACACCGGCCCAAAATGGGGCTACATCAAGCAACTGCTGACCAGCCGTATGCTGCTGGGCGTGTACCTGGGCCAGTACTGCATCAACGCCATCACCTACTTCTTCCTCACTTGGTTCCCTGTGTACCTGGTGCAGGAACGTGGCATGACCATCCTCAAGGCCGGCTTCATCGCTTCGCTGCCGGCGGTCTGCGGTTTCATTGGTGGCGTGCTGGGTGGCGTGATCTCCGACTGGCTGCTGCGCCGGGGCAACTCGCTGACGTTCTCGCGCAAACTGCCGATCGTGTGCGGCCTGCTGCTGTCGACCACCATGGTGTTCTGCAACTATGTCGATGCCGAGTGGATGGTGGTTGGCTTCATGACCCTGGCATTCTTCGGTAAAGGCATTGGCGCGCTGGGCTGGGCGGTGGTGGCAGACACCTCGCCGAAGCAGATCGCCGGGCTGTCCGGTGGCCTGTTCAACACCTTCGGCAACATCGCCTCGATCACCACGCCTATCGTGATCGGCTACATCATCAGCGCCACCGGCTCGTTCAAGTGGGCACTGGTGTACGTGGGCGCCAACGCCCTGGTAGCGGTGTTCAGCTACCTGGTGATCGTGGGCCCGATCAAGCGGATCGAGCTGCGCGATGATGACCCAAAGCCACAGGCTGAGCCTGCCGCCAACGGCGAACTGGCCAGCTCGCGTCACTGAGTGAACACGCCCGCACCGGGGCAACCGGTGCGGGCGGATGTACAAAAAAGCCTGAGAACCTGACAAGTAGGGCCCAAACATGCAGTTGATCGAACATTCCGACTCGCCCCGCTACGTCCGCCTGCACGACGACGATAACGTCGTGGTAGTGGTCAACGACGGCGGCCTGGGCGAAGGCGCCCGCTTTGCCGACGGCCTGACCCTGGTCGAAGGCGTGCCACAAAGCCACAAGGTCGCCACCGTGGCCATCGCCAAAGGCGAGCCCGTGCGCCGCTATGGGCAAATCATCGGCTACGCGCTGGAAGACCTGCACCAGGGCAGTTGGGTGCAGGAAAGCCAGCTGGCCATGCCGGCCGCCCCGGAGCTGGACAGCCTGCCGCGCTGCGATGCCGTCCCACACCCGCTGCCGCCGCTCGAAGGCTTCACGTTCGAAGGCTACCGCAACGCCGACGGCACCGTCGGCACCCGCAACATTCTCGGTATCACCACCACCGTGCAGTGCGTGACCGGCGTGCTGGAGCATGCGGTCAAGCGCATCCGCAGCGAACTGCTGCCCAAGTACCCCAACGTCGATGACGTGGTGGCCATCACCCACAGCTATGGCTGCGGCGTGGCCATCAACGCGCGCGACGCCTACATCCCGATCCGCACCGTGCGCAACCTGGCGCGCAACCCCAACCTGGGTGGCGAGGCGCTGGTCATCAGCCTCGGCTGTGAAAAGCTGCAAGCCGGCCAGGTGATGCACGACAACGACCCTTCGGTAGACCTCAGCGACCCATGGCTGTACCGCCTGCAGGACGCCAGCCTGGGCTTTGTGGAAATGATCGAGCAGATCATGGAACTGGCCGAAACCCGCTTGAAGAAGCTCGACCAGCGCCGCCGTGAAACCGTACCGGCCAGCGAGTTGATCCTTGGCATGCAGTGCGGTGGCAGCGACGCCTTCTCGGGCATCACCGCCAACCCGGCGCTGGGCTACGCCGCCGACTTGCTGGTACGCGCCGGCGCTACCGTGCTGTTCTCGGAAGTGACCGAGGTGCGCGACGCCATCTACATGCTGACCTCGCGCGCCGAAAACCAGGAGGTGGCCGGTGCCTTGATACGCGAAATGGACTGGTACGACCGCTACCTGCAGCAAGGCGCTGCAGACCGCAGCGCCAACACGACGCCAGGCAACAAGAAAGGCGGCCTGTCCAATATCGTCGAGAAGTCGCTGGGGTCGATCGTCAAGTCCGGCAGCGGCGCTATCCAGGGGGTGCTCGGCCCAGGCGAGCGGGTAACGCGCAAGGGCCTGATCTTCTGCGCCACCCCGGCCAGCGACTTTGTCTGCGGCACCCTGCAACTGGCCGCCGGCATGAACCTGCATGTGTTCACCACTGGCCGAGGAACCCCCTACGGGCTGGCCATGGCGCCAGTGGTCAAGGTGTGCACGCGCAGCGAACTGGCCCAGCGTTGGCCCGACCTGATCGACATCGACGCCGGGCGCATCGCCACAGGCCGTTCGAGCATCGAAGAGCTGGGCTGGGAACTGTTCCATTACTACCTGGACGTGGCCAGCGGCCGCAAGCAGACCTGGGCCGAGCAGCACCGCCTGCACAACGACATCACCCTGTTCAACCCGGCACCGATTACCTGATGCCGCAGGGCTTGCTGGATCATCGACCCCCCCACTTCCCTGTGGGAGCGGGCATGCCCGCGAACACCGGCAAAGCCGGTGCCATACACCGGGTTGCCTGCTTCGCGGGCACGCCCGCACCCACAGGTCATGCGACACCCCCCCAGATTTTTTTCAGCCAACAGGAGCACCCCAATGCCTGAAATCCTCGGCCACAACTTCATCGCCGGCCAGCGCAGCGCCGCTGGCCCACAGCGCCTGCAGAGCCTGGACGCCAGCACTGGCGAAGCCCTGCCCTACAGCTTTGCTCAAGCCAGCGAAGCCGAAGTAGACCAGGCCGCCAAGGCCGCCGCTGCGGCCTTCGCTGAGTTCCGCCAACTGGCCCCGGCCCGCCGCGCCGAATTCCTCGACGCCATCGCCGCCGAACTGGACGAACTGGACGATGCCTTCGTCGCCATCGTCTGCCGCGAGACCGCCCTGCCCGCCGCCCGTATTCAAGGCGAGCGTGGCCGCACCAGCGGCCAGATGCGCCTGTTCGCTCAAGTACTGCGCCGTGGCGATTTCCTCGGTGCCCGTATCGACCTGGCCTTGCCAGAGCGCCAGCCGCTGCCACGCGTGGACCTGCGTCAGATGCGCATTGGCGTCGGCCCGGTCGCCGTGTTCGGCGCCAGTAACTTCCCGCTGGCCTTCTCCACCGCCGGTGGCGACACCGCTGCTGCACTGGCCGCTGGCTGCCCGGTGGTGTTCAAGGCGCACAGCGGCCACATGGCCACCGCCGACCTGGTGGGATGCGCCATCGTGCGCGCCGCCGAGCGCACCGGCATGCCCAAGGGCGTGTTCAACATGGTGTTCGGTGGTGGTGTCGGCGAGTGGCTGGTCAAGCACCCGGCCATCCAGGCCGTCGGCTTCACCGGCTCGCTCAAGGGCGGCGACGCCCTGTGCCGCATGGCCGCCGAGCGCCCACAGCCAATCCCAGTGTTCGCCGAGATGTCCAGCATCAACCCGGTCATCATCCTGCCAGCCGCCTTGGCCAAACGTGGCGAGGCTATCGCCCGCGAATTGGCCGGCTCGGTGTGCATGGGCGCCGGGCAGTTCTGCACCAACCCGGGGTTGGTGATCGGCCTGCAATCGCCACAGTACAGCCAGCTACTGGCCGACCTTGGCCAGCACCTGGACCAGCAGGCCGGGCAAACCATGCTCAACGCGGGTGGCCTGCGCAGCTACGTTGGCGGCCTTGAGCACCTGCAGGCCCATACCGGTATCGAGCACCTGGCCGGCCAGGCGCAGGAAGGCAGCCAGGCCCGCGCCCAACTGTTCAAGGCCGATGCCCGCCTGCTGGTCGAGTCTGACCCGCTGTTGCAGGAAGAAGTGTTCGGCCCTACCACCGTCGCCGTAGAAGTGCGGGACGACCAACAACTGCGCGCCGCCCTGTTGGGCCTGCGTGGCCAACTGACCGCTACCCTGATCGGCGAAGCGGAAGATTTCGAGGCCTACGCCTGGCTGGTGCCGCTGCTGGAGGAGAAGGTCGGGCGCATCCTGATCAATGGCTACCCGACCGGTGTCGAAGTCTGTGATGCCATGGTCCACGGCGGGCCTTACCCTGCGACCTCGGATGCCCGCGGCACCTCGGTGGGCACCTTGGCCATCGACCGCTTCCTGCGCCCGGTGTGCTACCAGAACTACCCGCAGGCCCTGCTGCCTGAGGCGCTGCGCGATGGCAACCCGCTGGGGCTGCGCCGACTGGTGAACGGGCAATGGAGTGACCAGGCGATCTGATCGAGCGCCTGAAATAAGAAAGCCCCGCACATTGCGGGGCTTTTCTTTTGGCTGTGCCGGCCTCTTCGCGGGTAAACCCGCTCCCACAGGGTTTGCACAATTTTCAGGCATTGTGGTGATTCTGTGGGAGCGGGCGTGCCCGCGAAGAGGCCGGTATAGGTCACAAGGGCCTTAGACTCCTTGCGCCTCAGCCTCTTCATGTACCTGACGCAAGCGCTCCCGGCTATTGCTCAGGTGCATGCGCATGGCCATCTTTGCCCCTTCGCTGTCACGCCGGGCGATTGCTTCATAGATCGCCTCGTGCTCATGCATCAGCCGGCTCATGTAATGCGCCTGGTCATCATGGGCCAACCGCGCCGAGTTCACCCGGGTGCGCGGAATGATGCTGGTCCCCAGGTGGTTGATGATATCGGCAAAGTAGTGGTTGCCGCTGGCCTGGGCAATGCGCAGGTGGAACTGGAAGTCCGCCGACACCGCATCATTGGCATGCGCCGCCCCTTCGTTGAGTTCGTCCAGCGCCGCACGCATGCCCGCCAGCTCTTCGTCACTGCGCCGCTGCGCCGCCAGGCCCGCCGACTCGATCTCCAGGGCAATACGCAACTCCAGCACCGCCAGCACTTCGCGCAGGGTGACCACAGTTGCCGGGTCGATGCGAAAGCCCCCCGAAGCTGGCGCGTCCAGCACGAACGTGCCGATGCCATGGCGGGTCTCGACCTGCCCGGCCGCCTGCAGCCGCGAGATCGCCTCACGCACCACGGTGCGGCTCACGCCCTCTTCGACCATGATCTGCGATTCGGTCGGCAGCTTGTCGCCACGCTTGAGCTGGCCACTGCGAATGCGTTCGGTCAGCACTGTGACCAGTTCCTGGGCCAGACTACGCGGCTTGCGCCGGGTCCTTGCCTGTACCTGTTGCTCTGTCATTGCCCTGTATTTCACCTAGAAAGACAGCGCTCATCATAGCGCAAGCAGTTGTACGATCACATACACCCGGTGCGGTATTTCTTGCTCTCCCTCGCAACCCACGCCTATGAAAAAGCCGGCGCAAGTGCTGGCCCAGAGGCCGCGCAAGCCTGTACTGTGCGCCTTTGCGCTCACTCATCCATGGAAGGAAAATGCCGCATGAAACCCCTCGACCGCCTATTGCTCGCCAGCGGCCTGCTGATACCCCTCTGGTTGCTGGCAGGTGTTTGGCTCACCGCCCAGGCTTACCCCGGCTATGACCACCTGCAACAAGCCATGAGCCAGCTCGGGGCCGTGGGCGCGCCGACCCACAGCTGGTCGCCACTGGCCAACAACTTTCCATTGGCCGCCCTGTTCGCCCTGTTTGCCTGGGGCCTGGCGCGGCGCTGGCGTGGGTCGAAACTGGCAATGCTGAGTTCGGCCCTGGTGTTGCTGCATGGTGTAGGTAGCCTCGGCACCGGCTGGTTCCCCTGTGACCAAGGTTGTGCACCAGCGCAGCCGTCCACCTCACAGCAACTGCATAACCTGTCCGGCCTGCTGATGTTCCTCTCGCTGACCCTGGCCAGTGCCCTGTGGGCGTGGCTAGGCAATCGCATTGCCGGCTCGCGGGCCCTGGCGCTGTTCTCCCTGGCCTGCGTAGTGCTGGCGATCATTACCGCCGCACTGATGGGCCAGGCAGCGCAAGACGGCCAGCTGTTCGGCCTGTATCAACGCCTGAACTATGGTGTGTCAGTGATCTGGGTCGCCAGCTTGGCCTGGGCAAGCCTGCGCACGCCAGCGGCCAGCCCGCTGCGCATGGCGGTGATCTGACGGCAAATTGCTGGCCCCCGGCATCGGAAAGCGAAGGCAAACTCCGTTCTCCTTCAGATGCTTAGGACAGCAACATGCGAGTAATTCTAGCAACGATGGCCGGTTGCCTGCTGGCCACGCTGGCGTTCGGCGCCCAGGCCCGGGCGCTGAGCCAGAACGATCGCCACACCTGCGGCTGGGGTGCGCAGATAGCCGCCGAGGCCCAGCAGGCCAAGCTTTCCGGGGTGACCCTGTATGCCACGCGCAAGAAGCTGCAGGTACGCAAATTCCCCAAACCCTGGATGCGCATGACCGCCTTCGGCATTACCGAGCAGACTTACAACAGCCGCTCGCGGCTCAAGCCTGCAGCGATCAAGCAGACTTACTATGAGCAGTGTGTTCAGCATGCGATAGCCAAGCGATAATCTATTATTTATCAGAAGGTTATGCGTTTAATCTGCAAAAGAGTATCAAGAGCGCCAGGGTGCCCCGGCCCTGAAGCGCTCTTCCAGCCAGGCCTTGAAGGCGCCGAGGGCCGCAGTGTTCAGCCGCGCGGTCGGGCGTACCAGGTAAATGCCCGCTGCCACGTCCAGCTGCCATTGCGGCAGCACCCGTACCAGGCGGCCGCTTGCCAGGTCCTCACCCATCAGCCAGTCACCCCCGGCAAGAATGCCCACGCCACGCCGCGCTGCCTCCAGCAACGCTTCATTGTCATTGCTGCGCAGGCTGCCGGCCACCTTCACGCTCACCTGCCGCTCACCACTCATCAATCGCCATTCAGGAAATGAACGCAAGCCACTGAAACATAAACAATTATGCTCAGATAATTGTTCCGGTTGTGCAGGCGTGCCATGCCGACCAAGGTAATCAGGCGATGCGCAGAGGATGCGCACGTGATCGCACAATCGCCTGGCCACCAGGCGATTGTCCGCCAGTTCGCCAATGCGGATGGCGGCATCGAAGCCCTCGCCGATCAGGTCGACGAAACGGTCGGCATACTCTGCCTCCACCGTCACCTGCGGATAGGCCAGCACGAAGTCCGCTAGCATCCCACTCAACCAGCGCCGCCCCATGGCCGCCGGCAATGCCAGGCGCAAGCGCCCGCGTACCGTTGCCGCACCCTCGGCAGCTTCCTGTTCCGCCTCGGCGATCAGCCGGTTGGCCTCGCGTACCTTGGCCACCAGCCGCTCGCCTTCATCGGTAAAACGCAGCTGCCGCGTGCTGCGCTCCACGAGGCGAATGCCCAGCCGCGCCTCCAGCGCACTCAGGCGCTTCGACAGCACCGTGGGGTGGCGCTCCAGCTGCCGCCCGGCAGCGGCAAACGAGCCCTGCTCGTGCAGGGCCAGCAAGGTGGCAAGTTCATCGGCGCGGCGACTGGCGAAGGCATCCATGGCTAGGCTCGGTGGCAGGTTCGGGCATCAGGCAGTAAGGACCAGCGCGCCCTCCGACAGCCCTTGCTCCAGGTCCCCGTGGGCCCTGGCCACTTCGGCCAGCGGGTAGCGACGCCAGACCCGAGGCTGGATGATACCCTCGGCGACGGCTGCCAGCACATCGGTTGCGCGTTGCTGGTACTCCTCGACCGTGCGTGTATGTGCCGCCAGTGACGGCCGGGTCAGGTACAGCGAGCCCTTGGCATTGAGCGTGGCCACCTCGATCGCCACCGGCGCACCGGAAGTGCCCCCGAACGACACCAGCAGGCCGCGCACCCGCAGGCTGTCCAGCGAAGCTTCCAGCGACACCTTGCCGACACAGTCATAGGCTACATCCACGCCCTGCCCCTGGGTCAGCTTGCGCACTTCGCTGGCCAGCGTTGCCGCGTCGAAAACCAGCACATGGTGGCAGCCCGCCGCCTGCGCCCTGGGCACACTTTGCGGGCGTGATACCACGCCAATCACGGTCGCCCCGAGATGCCGCGCCCAAGGCGCCATCAGTTGGCCCAAGGCACCGGCGGCGCCGTACAACAGCACTTGGGTACCCGGGCCCACAGCGTAGGTGGTTTTCAGCAAGTACTGCGCCGTGATGCCTTTGAACAGCACCGCTGCGGCGGCCTCGTCATCCAGCTGCGACGGCAGCTGGACCAGCCGCTCAGCCGGGAACAACCGGCCGCTGGCATAGGCCCCGACCGGCCCCATGGCATAAGCGACGCGGTCCCCCACCTGCACGTTGTACACCCCATCCCCGACGGCAGTGACCCTGCCTGCGCCTTCCAGCCCCAGGCCGGAGGGCAAAGCCAGGGGCGCAGCGCCTTTGCGCTGCAACAGGTCGAGGGGGTTCACACCCATGGCTGTCTGCTCCAGCCAGACCTGGCCGGGCCCTGGGGATTGTGCCTGTACGTGTTCAGGTTGCATCACATCGGCGCTGCCGGTGCCATTGAGCGTGATACGGGTAGCCATGATCGAATCCTGTTGGAGGGTGTTCGGGTCAGGCTAATGGGGCAGTAAAAGTTGAACAATCAGGCGAGGTGCAGATGATTTCTGCACCTCTTGCAGCAATCTACGCACTGCCTCAGCAGCCCGTCAGCACCGCTGGGCGCCGCTCACCGGCGAAAAACAACGGGCGAAGGCGAACGCCGATCAGGTTGCCCGCATAAGCCGCCACCAGCCACAGCCAGCCATGCACGCTGCCCGAGGCAATGCCACTGAAGTACGCGCCAATATTGCAGCCATAGGCCAGGCGCGAACCGTAGCCCAACAGCAGGCCACCGATGACTGCGGCAACCAGCGACGGCAGCGGGATTTTCAGGCTTGGCGCAAAGCGCCCGGCCAGGCCAGCAGCCAGCAGCGCCCCCAGCACGATGCCCAGGTCCATCACCGTGGTGATGTCCTGCCACAGCGGCGAGGCCAACGCCTTGGCATTGGCCGGCGCCTGCCAGAACACCCAGCTGCCGACATCCACGCCCAGGCCGTTGAGGGTTTTGGCACCCCATAGGGCGAAGGCCGAAGTAATACCCCATGGCCGCCCCGCCAGCGCCAGGGTCGCGTAGTTGAGCAGTGCCAGCGCAATGGCGCCCCACAACAGCGGCCATGGGCCACGCAGGAAGCGCCGCAGGCCCTGGTGTTCGCTGGCAACTGGCGCTTCCAGCGTGCCGTGTCGGCGCTTTTCCAGCAGCACGGTAGCCCAGGCGACCAGCCCGAACACTGCCAGGCTCACCAGCAGGGCCGGCCCCACACCCCAGGCTTGCACGATCGAGGTTGCCGGGAACGACGGCAAGGCAAACCACCAGTCAGCGTGATGGGTGGCGGTTACAGAACCGATGATGAAGAACAGCAGGGTCACCAGCATGCGCGCATTGCCACCGCCCACAGTGAACAGCGTGCCCGAAGCGCAACCGCCGCCCAATTGCATGCCGATGCCGAAGATGAACGCACCGAACACGACCGAAACACCCGCCGGGGCCACCAGGCCAGTGACCGGGTTACCGAACAGGCTGCCAGCTGACAATGCCGGGAAGAACAGCAGCACCGCCAGGGCCAGCATGACCATCTGCGCCCGCAGGCCTGCGCCGCGGCGCTCGTTGATGAACACCCGCCAAGCCGAGGTGAAGCCGAAGGCGGCGTGGTACAGGGTCAGGCCCAGCGCCGCGCCCACCAACAGCAGCAACACCTGCTTGAAGCCGGCATTCAGATTGAGGAACCAGGCGCCAGCCAGCAGTAAGGCCATGGCGATCAAAGGGGCGCCCAGGCGACGCGGTTCGGGTGTGGCAGTTGCGGAAAGACCCATCGGAGTACTCGGATAACAGTAGAACGGACGAAGAGTATACCCCCGGCAACTGACGCGGTCCCTGTAGGAGCGGCCTTGTGTCGCGAAGAGCCGCAAAGCGGCCCCAGATCTTCGGCTCCGCAGCAAATATTGTCGGGGGCCGCGTTGCGGCCCTTCGCGACACAAGGCCGCTCAACGACCGTGCAAGGCCCACACATTTGTTAAGCTGATGTGAGTCGCCAGCATTTACCAAGGCCATTCACCCCATGGATGAACTGCGCAAGATCGACCTCAACCTGCTACTCGCCCTGCATGCCCTGCTCAGCGAAAAGCACGTGACCCGTGCCGCCCTGCGCCTGCACCGCAGCCAACCGGCGGTCAGCCACGCATTGGCGCAGCTGCGTAAACACTTCGACGACCCCTTGTTGGTACGCCAAGGCGGCGGCATGGCCCTCACCGCCCTTGCCCAGTCGCTGGTAAAACCGCTGCAGGATGCCCTGAGCAATCTCAACGGCCTGCTGGCCACCCCGCAGTTCGAGCCAGCCAAAGCCCAGCGCCGTTTCCGGCTGTCGCTGTCCGACTACTCCTCACGCATCATCCTGCCACCCCTGCTGCGCCACCTGCGCCAGGCCGCACCCGGGGTGGACCTGGCCATCAGCCAGGCCAGCCGCGAAACCATGCTGGCGCAACTGCTCGATGGGGAACTGGACCTGGCACTGGGCCTGTTCCCCGAGTTGCCTCAGGACATCACCGCCCAGCCCCTGTTTGCCGACCATTTCATCAGCGTTGCCGATCGCCAGGTGTTGCCTGCTAGCGGCGGCCTTACCCTGGAAGACTGGTTGGCACGCCCGCATGTGCTGATGGCGATGCGTCCGGATGCCTTCGACGAGATCGAGCGTGCCTTGGCCGCCCAGGGCCTGCGCCGCCGTATTGCCTTGGCCTTGCCACACTGGAGCGCGGCAGTAGAGGTGCTGGCCGGCACCGACCTGATCCTGACAGTGGCCAGCCGCGCAGTAGGATCGCTGCGCCAGCACAAGACACTGCGCCAGTTCACCCCGCCACTGGCCATTCCCTCGTTCGACTACCAGCAGGCCTGGCACAGCCGCAAGGACAGCGACCCCGGGCACCGCTGGCTGCGCGAAACCGTGTGGACCTGCAGCCAGCCGGGGCGCTGATCAGCCTTCTGGCTGCTTCACTGCGGTGATTGCACTGGTCGCTGGCGCCGTCGCCCAGGTGCCTTGCACTAACAGTACGCCACACAGGATCAGCACTACGCCTGCCACCCTGGCCAGGCTCAGCGGCTTGCCGCCCAGCCCCATCACCCCGAAGTGGTCGGCAAGTACCGCGGTGATGATCTGCCCTGCCACTACCAGCACCAGGAACCCTGCCGCGCCCAGTTTGGGCGTAAGCGCTGCAGCACCCGCTACATACATCGCCCCCAGCACACCGCCAATCCACAGCCACCATGGGCCCTGCAGGGCCTTGCCCAGGTCTGGTACGGGCACCCTGAACATTAACAGTGCGGCAATTACCACCAGCGAACTCACCGTCAACGAAGTGAATGCCCCCCACAACCAATGCCCCAGGGCACGACCCACGGCGGCGTTACCTGCGGCCTGGAACGGCAATACCGCCCCGGCAAGCAACGCCAAGGCAAAGGGAAGCACCAGAAGGCACAGGGTTTTACTGGACATGGCAGCCCTCATTGCTGAAAAAGATTCAGGCAATGATCGAAAATTCTCGCCATTGATGGAAATCGAAAGTATGCACGTACAGTATTCGTCAAGCGCATATTCGCAGTGGTTGCGGTTTGCCCGCGATGAGCATTTTGCGTGCTCGGTTGGCGTACAGCATCCGCCGTCATGCACGGCATCACGACGGATTCATTTCCGGGCACCCCGTAGCCTTTCTCGGTAAATGTTCAGCGCGAAGTTTCGACGCGCAGCACTTCGGTAAAGATCGCATCGACCGTCTGGCCAACCTTGAGATTGTTCATGCGCGCCTGCAATTCCGGGTTTTCGACCTTGACCACCTGCAACTTGCCCTCGGGTGGCAGCAGGCTCACTTCATGCGTCTTGAGGTCGATCTTCTTGATCTGCGAGGTGACCCGGACCTGGCGGAATGCTTCGCCGCCCGGATTGGGGTTTTGCGCAGTGGCGCGAATGGTACCGGATTCCTCGCTAGCCTTCGGCGCCCCACCCACATCGGTGTTGAGCACATAAGCCACGGCGCGGGTAACGAAGATATCGACCTGGTCCCCAACCTTGAGGTTAGGCAGAGCCTTCGCGTTTTCCGTAAGCTGGAACGTCACATCTTTCTTGTTATCAGGGCCTTTTACCGTGACCTGGCGGTTGGCCAGGTCGATGGCTGTGACCTGCGTGGTGACATGGCTTTCCAGTGCCTCGCTGGCAATCGGAATATCGGCAGCGTGCACCGTGAAGCTGGCAGCGGATGCCAGCGTGGCCAGGGCAACAGCACGAGCGAGAGAGCGAATCGGGTTCATAGACCTGCTTCCATGTGATCAACCAAAAAAAGGGCGCGAATGGTTCACGCGCCAACAAGCATAGACGTTGCCCGCCACCCTGCCGGAGCCATCACCTCGCCGACTTTTTCGCGGATGAACCCACCTCCACAGGGCGGTGGATTTGGGCTACACCAATATTCAACGGTTACGCGTCACCCGCCATACCGTATTGGCCAGGTCATCGGCAATGATCAACGCCCCACGCGGGTCCACCGTCACCCCCACTGGCCGCCCACGCGTCTTGCCATCCTCGCCGCGAAAGCCTGTAGCGAAGTCGATTGGCTCCCCTGCCGGCCTGCCATTGCTGAACGGTACGAAAATCACCTTGTAGCCCACCGGGTCGGGCCGGTTCCAGCTGCCGTGCTCGCCGACGAACACACCGTCGGCAAAGCGCTCACCCATGGCCGGGATCGAGAAGTCGACACCCAATGCTGCCACATGCGAACCCAGGCTGTAGTCTGGCTTGATCGCGGCAGCCACCTTGTCCGGGTTTTGCGGCCGCACCCGCTCATCCACGTTCTGCCCCCAGTAGCTGTAAGGCCAACCATAGAAGCCGCCCTCACGTACCGAAGTGAGGTAGTCCGGCACCAGGTCGGGGCCCAGCTCATCCCGCTCGTTGACCACAGTCCACAGCTGCCCTGTCTGCGGCTGAATGGTCAATGCCGTCGGGTTGCGCAAGCCAGTGGCGTAGGGCCGGTGCGCGCCGGTTTCGGCATCGACCTGCCAGACCATCGCCCGATCGATCTCCACCTCCAGGCCGCGCTCGGTGATGTTGCTGTTCGAGCCGATGCCCACATACAGATAGCGGCCATCGGGGCTGATTGTCAGCGCCTTGGTCCAGTGGTGGTTGATTTCGGCCGGCAGGTCGGTGACCTTGGACGGCGGGCCGTCGGCTTGGGTCTGGCCTTCCTTGTAGTCAAAGCGCACCAGCGCATCCTGGTTGGCCACATACAGCTTGCCGTTTGCAAAGGCCAGGCCGTACGGCGCGTTGAGGTTTTCGGCGAAAATGGTCTGCACCTCATAGGTGCCGTCGCCGTCGGCATCACGCAACAGGGTCAGGCGGTTGCCACCCTTGACCTGCGTATTGCCCTTGGCCTTGATCTGGCTTGCGATCACATCCTTGGGCTTGAGCTTGGCCGCGCTGCCACCCCTGCCCTCGGCCACCAGAATATCGCCATTGGGCAGCACCAGGCTCTGCCGCGGGATTTTCAGGTCAGTGGCAATGGCCGTGACGCTGAAACCCTCCGGCACGGTCGGTTTCTGCTCGCCCCAGGCAACCGGCTGCGCGATCTTCATGCTCGGCAACAACCCGCGCTGCGGATCGGGCAGCTTCGGGTCCGGCCCATGGGCCTGGGTGGGCTCGCCGTCACCACCACAGGCGCTCAGCAACACCGCCATGCTCAACAAGCTCAATGCATGCAAAGGCTTCATGCTGCACCTCCCGAACGCAGGTTGCTCAAGCCGGTCCACGCAGCCACTACCGAGAGCACGGTCACGATCACCGACAACACCAGCCCCGACGGCATCACCGCCCAGGCGTCCTTGGCGTGCTCGAACGCATTGATCAACCCGAGCACCCAGGTCACCAGCAGCAGCACGAAGTACAGCGTAGCGCGCCCACCCTTGCGCTCGGCGCGGACCAGGTTGGCCAGCGCAAACAGCAGTGCCAGCCCGCAGAACACCAAGGCGCCGGCGATCAGCCAGGCGGCAAAGTTGTTCCACTGGATCTGGTAGCTGTTGAAGTAGGCGATGTCGCTCAGCAGCGCGCCAAGGAACAATGGGACACTGCCTGCCAGCAGCAGGGCGTGCAGCGGGCTGGGCTTACAGCGGTAGAGGGTTTGGTCAGTTGCGGTCACAGTGCCTCCTTTTCATTCAGTGACCCAAGAGACTGATGGGCTTGCGCCATCAGGTGAGCGCAGGGTGCGCTAAGCAAAGGAGCCCCTTCACGACGCGATAGTTCACCGCTTCGCTAGAATGAAATATCCTGCAAGGCATTTGCTGCCAAGCGTAGAAGGGGAACACATGAGCAGACCAAACCCGTCCTGGGCCCTCACCACTCTGCTCGCCCTCAGCCTGGCGCTCACTGCTGGTTGCTCCAGCAAAGGCAGCAAGGCGCGCTACGCCACGCCTGCAGTCGGCTCCAACTGCTTCGCCAAAGCCGTACCCACGACCGGCGAAGGCGGCCTGGCCTGGGGCAATACCCTGAGCATTGCGCGGCAAAAATCCATGAACAATTGCATACGCTATGCCGGCCGCTCTGGAGGCACACCCCGAACTTGCCAAGTAGTGATGGCCAAGTGCAAGAACTGAAAGTTTATCGACCGCTTAATAAGTAAGACAATTCCTACAGAAAAGATCAAACTTTCCACTTACAAAACCACACTCACTAAACACAAAAAATATTCAAATAAAATATTACACTTTCAGCCTCGACCAAGAAGGAGAAATCGAGGCATTGTCTTTCGCCTGAGCCTTAACAAGCCAATCTTTTTTTCACCCTCCAAAACAAGAAAGATATTTCCTACAGCATAAGCATCAGCCAACCCCCTTCCAGTCTTTATTTGCACTGGAACAGGCCGTTCTACGCGTTTGGTCTGAAAAGACTGCTCGCTGAGCAAGGAACTCGCATGAGCAATGCTTCCGTTAGCAGCGCCACCTCCGGCCCTGCCTGCAGCGCACGCATCCCCATCCTGCCGGTGCGCTATGCCATCGTGCCACGCACCGGCGAATCCCCCGCCTGCCGCTATGCCAATGCCGGTTTCAACCTGGAACAAGGCTTCGCCCCGCTGCAACACTCTGCCTACACCCTCCGCGCCTTGCGCCCGGGTTATATCTACGTGTTCATGAAAGGCCCGAAGGGCGAAAAGCTGGTCATCCATGAGTACATTGGCGCGGGTCTTTACAAGGAACTGCGTTACAAAGGGCTGGAGAACTACCACCTGCGTGATCGCTATCTCTCCAGCCGGAGCATGGGCTGGGTGTGGGCCGATACCTGCCCCAATATCGCCAAGGAAGTGTGGATCGCTTACAGCCCCCACCTGTGGACCAACGCCGTGACCGCCCGCATCACCGGTTCATCAGCCTTGCGCAAACGGCACATGCGCCAGCTGGACATGGCCGAACTGATCGCCGGCAACCAGGCGCCGTCCACCCAGCCCCATGTGTTGCCGGTCAGTGCCCTGCAAACCTGGGTCGAAGACTTCAAGCCCACAGAGCGGCGCATGCCGTTGACCTGGAGCAGCGACCCGGTCACCGAAACCTTGCCTATCGGCAACCTGGTCGCCGTTGCGCGTCACTACCCCTGGACCCAACCGAAAGTACCGGTGGTGGTAGCACTCGCCGACGCCGAAGGCATGGCTCTGGACCTGAGCCTGTCGGTCTCGGCCTACCAGCATCAAATGCGCGACCTGATGCCCGCCGAGCAACTGGCACATACAAAACCCGCGCAACCTCCCGAGCAAGAACGCGTGCCGGCGTGCTACCGCCTGGATGCCGAGCAGCTGAGCGTGCAAAGCCGCGATTTTCACCATCGCAACCTGGTGGGCATGCTGCTGAACAAGACGCTGGAAAGCATGTACCCGGCCGATGCGCCCTCACCGGAACTGGCTGCGCTCAGGCTTGGCACGGAGCGGCGTGGGCCTGCGCTGTCTGCGGCCGAGTCACATTTCCAGGCCCTCACCCATGAGGATTACTCCCCCAACGGCGCGCGCCTGGCAAAGCGCATCGATATCGCCAAATACCGGCATTTCCTCGCCGAGCGCGATGAACTGGAACGGCGTATTGCAGCCCTGCGCAACCTGGCCTTGCAAGCCAGCAACGATCATGACACCTGGCTGGCCACTGCCGAATCGCAACATATCGACAACCCCTACAGCCTCGCGGCCGCCCTGGCGTGTTACGACCGCGACGAACGCACCTCCGCCCGCGGTCTGGAAATCTCGCTGGCTTTGCTGATTCACCCGATGGGCCAGCCGACACCCGGCACCGAAAATCATGACCGACGCTTCAAACGCCTGGAGCAATGGTTGGACCAGCACGACAGCCCGCTTTACACCGCCTTGGCGCCGTTCAATCCGTTCAAGGACAAGGCGGATTCGACCGGCTCTTTATTCGGTGCCAGCGACAACGTGATCGAAGGATTGGTGGGTCGCTTCCCGGCCATGGCCGACATCACCGACCTTACCGCCCAGGCGGTCAATACCGTAGTGCTCAAGCGCCTGCGTGGCCAGACACGGTGGGATGCCAGTCATGGCCTGCGTCAGCAGGTGCTGTTGGCGGCGCGTGAGGCGAATGCCGAGAAGGCGTTGGGGCTGTTGGCAGCGCGCTATCGAATCACCGAACAGGCCATCACGGACAATCCATTTAGCCAGGAGGTACAGAAGTATTTGAAAAGCGGCATGGCGCAGGTTGAGGAAATGAAACAACTGCGCATCTCGGGTAGCCGGACAATATCGATAGAACTGACCACCACTGCGCGAGTGAAGCCCAACTTTCTCGGGTTGCTCACCTCGGGCGGTGGGGGAGGTTTGAACGCGGGGATGCTGTGGTTCAATATCTTATCGCTGAAGACGGCCTATAACAGCCTGCAGAAGAGCGATGCACCGGAATACACCTTGGGGTTTGCTTCATCGATTTTCGGTGTGATCGGTGCAGCGGCGGCGACGATGGTCAGCGTGCGAGCAACGCAGAAGGCCGTGATATTGAGATTGAGTCCGACCGCACCAGGCATGGCCTTCGGAAATGGGATCATGAAGTTTTTAAGCAGTAATCTCTACGCACGCTTAGTGGGATACCCCGCAATAATTAGCGGATTAACTTCTGACATATTCAAGTCGCAGCGGCAGCGCACTAATGGCGACCAAATTGCAGCCCGATACACAATGGCTGGCGGAGTAACTATGGCCGCTGGCTCAATCGTCGTACTTGAAGCCGGACTGTCAATTGCAGGTGTTACTTCGTTTGTACCGTTCGCCGGATGGGCCGCGGCTGCACTTGTCCTGGTGGGAGTAGCCATCATTGCAGGAGGGCTGTACCTTCACGCCAAGGCACATGAGCGGCAGCACAGCCCGATCGAGCTTTGGGCAGCACGTTGCGTGTTCGGCAATCGCATCAACGATGGAGAGATGCACCCTGAAATTAACTTGGACTACGAAAATAGACTTCCTGTTTTTGCTTCGCTAAAAACCGAAATCAAAGCTTGGTACAACGAACACTACGGGCCGAAGCTACTCTCCGCCGAGCAGGCCCTGTCACTCGGTATAACTAAAGTCGATACCCGATGGCATCAAAATCATCACTGGTCTCCGCCAAACTGGACCGCTATCACACATAACGAAGTAGCCACACCTCAACCAAGTGTCGCGTTCACAGTACTACTGCCTGGCTTTTGGCTAGGCGTGAGCGAATGGTCAGGGAGCTTGAGCGCCTTCCGTGACGGCCAAGGAATGGACGTTTTCCCAATCGCCCCAACCGGCCACATCGTAGGTGCTGGTTTGGTTCTACATTTTGAGAACACGCTAACCAACCAAAATCATGTCTCACTGCATCTCGCCTACAGCGCCAATCAGGGGTTGGACGAAGACAATGAGACCCTGTCGGTTTTTCGTTTGGAACGCTGATCATGACAACCATCTGGTTATTCAATTCAACGTCAGATACAGGGCACAAAGCCGCTATTGGCGGACAACTATTAAAAGCATGTAAAAACAACCTATGCTTAAGAAACCCGTGGGTAACAGATTCTGTTTTCATGGGGAAATTGTACTGCGCATCGATCCTGATAGTAATGATCGGCATCTATCCTTCCTCTTTCTTTTCAAGTGACGCCTGGAATCCGCACACATTTGACCCAATACTTACTATCGGATTCGCACTCACCCCTTTCATATTCCTCCCCTTCCTCATCTACCGGATATTTCTAATAAAGGGCTTATCTAACGTCTACCTCAACCGATCCACACGAAAGATTTACTATCAACGACTGAACAGGGTGTTGGTTTTTGATTGGGATAATTTGGGCGGGGGTATTTTCAAGCGTGTTGAGTTTGGCGGGTCATCCTTCAGCACCAGCTACGCCCTCGCCTTCGCCCCTCGCCGTGCGGATGGCAGCCTCCACCAAAAAGACTGCCTCTGGGTCGACAGCAACGAACCCACCGAGCCCGGGGTCAGACACGTCGCCGAGGTGTGGGAGTACCTCCGCCATTTCATGAACCACGGTCCGGACAAGCTTCCGCCTCCCCGCGAGCCCAATTGGTGGCACAAGCCACTCCACGCCATCTGCCTGACGCCGGCAGAAGCCTGGCAACACTACGCGCCCTGGCGAACCGGCGAGCTCGGTGAAATGCAGGGCAAAAAGAACTGGCAACTGCCGTTCTGGGCCGTGCTGTTCCCCTACAACCTCACCGTCGCCATCTGCTGGTACGGCATCTGTCGCCTGTTCAATGTTCGCATCGCGTCACCACCGCCTGAAGCGTTTGAGGAGCGCCCGGCACGTTCGGGCAAAAGGAAGCGCGCATGACTGACGCCTCCATCAGCAGTGCCACCTCCGCCTGCAGCGCACGCATCTCTGTAGGTGCTGGCTTAGTTCTGCATTTCGAGAACACGCTGGCCAACCAAAGTCATGTCTCACTGCATCTCGCTTACAGCGCCAATCATGGGTTGGACGAAGGCAATGAGATCCTGTCAATTTTTCGACTGGAGCCCTGAGCATGGCAACCCTCTGGATATTCAATGCAAAGACAGGTTCAGGACACAAGCCCGCTATCACTGGGCAGCTATTAAACTTATCCGAAAATTTTTTATGTTTGAGAAACCCATGGGTAACAGACTCGGTCTTCATGGGAAAACTGTACTGCGCAATAATAACCATTTCAATGATCGGCTTCTACCCTTATCTATTTGACGGGGAGTTCATGAAGTACTTTGAATCCAACCCACTTTTAATGACCAGCTTCGCACTCACGCCCTTCACCTTCCTCCCGTTCCTAATTTACCGAATATACTTCATAAAGCGCTTATCGAGCATATGTTTCAACCGATCAACTCAGAAGATTTACTATCAACGCTTGAGCAAGGTATTCGTCTTTGAGTGGAGTAACACTGGCGGAGGCGTTTTCAAACGCACCGAGTACAGCGGTTCATCCTTCAGCACCAGCTACGCCCTCGCCTTCGCCCCTCGCCGAGCGGATGGCAGCCTCCACCAAAAAGACTGCCTCTGGGTCGACAGCAACGAACCCACCGAGCCCGGGGTCAGACACGTCGCCGAGGTGTGGGAGTACCTCCGCCATTTCATGAACCACGGTCCGGACAAGCTTCCGCCTCCCGGCGAGCCCAATTGGTGGCACAAGCCACTCCACGCCATCTGCCTGACCCCGGCTGAAGCCTGGCGCCACTATGCCCCCTGGCGTACCGGCGAGCCCGGTGAAATGCAGGGCAAGAAGAACTGGCAACTGCCGTTCTGGGCCGTGTTGTTCCCCTACAACCTAACGGTCGCCATCGCTTGGTACTTCGTCTGCAAGCTTTTCAATGTCCGTGCAGCCCCCCCACCCGCGGAGGCATTGGAAGGAGCCCCTGCTAGCCCCGAATGACCACCACCTCGACGTATTCACTCGGCACCACCAACGATGAAGGGCCAGCGACGTTGTTCTCCTCCAGCAACTGGGTCAGATCCCGCTCCAGCGCACTGGCCGCCTCCGGCTCCAATGAGGCAAACGCCTTGTGCACCGGCCCATACCAGGTGCGGAACACCTCGATGAAATGCGCCGCCGAGCGATAGCGGAAGTTGAAGTGCTGCCGGTTGACTTTCAGTTCGCCGAGCGCCCCTTCGAACATCACGCGCAACTGCTCCTCATCGCCCCAGCGCGAAGGCGGCAAGGCACCGAGGGGTGGCGGCACATGTCGGCCTAGAATTTTGAACATCTGCCCGACAAAGCCTTGCGGGGTCCAGTTGGCCAGGCCGATGCGGCCACCGGGCCGGCACACCCGGGCCAGCTCGCGTGCGGCCTGCGCCTGATCAGGGGCGAACATCACGCCGAATGTGGAAAGCACGGCATCGAAGGTACCGTCGGCAAACGGCAACGCTTCGGCATCGGCCGCCTGGAACAGCACATTCAAGTGCTCGGCCCGCGCCCGCTCTTCGCCGCGCTTGAGCAGTTCGGGCACATAGTCGGTGGAGGTGACGCGACAGCCGCGCCGGGCAGCGGCCAGGGTGGCGTTGCCGTTGCCGGCAGCAACGTCCAGCACCTGCTCGTCCCAGCGCAAGTCGCAGGCCTCGGCCAGGCGTTCGCCAACCAGTTGCAGGGTGGTGCCGATTACCGCGTAGTCACCGCTGGCCCAAGCGGCCTGCTGACGGGTCTTAAGGGCATTGGTATCCAAAGGGGTGCTCATGGTCTGCGCCTTCTTGTCGTGCGCGGCCGAGGTCCTTCTGGCGGTTAACGCGCCATATATTGGGGGAGAAAAAATTTACTCGCCTGCCAGGCGAAGCGGAAGGACGCATTGGGCATAGCGCCAAGATCAAAGTGCTATATGAGGGCTGCTGGCCCAATCGCCGGCAAGCCAGCTCCCTCAAGTTCAGCAAAACGCTCAAGAACGGTGCAATACCTGTGGGAGCTGGCTTGCCGGCGATGAGGCCGGTACAGCCAGCACACAATAACGAGCGGGACAGCAGCTATCAGGCGAATTTGGCCCGGGCTGCGTGCAGCTTCTTGTAGCTCTCGATCAGGCGCAGGTGGCGGTCGAGGCCTTCGAGCTTCATGCTGGTCGGGGTCAGGCCATGGAAGCGCACGCTGCCGTCCACCGAACCCAGTACTGCGTCCATGCGCGCATTGCCAAACATGCGGCGGAAGTTGGCTTCGTAGTCATCCAACGCCAGCTCGTCATCCAGCTGCACTTCCAGCACCACGTTCAGTGCCTGATAGAACAGGCCGCGTTCGACGGTGTTGTCGTTGAACTGCAGGAATGCCTCGACCAGCTCCTTGGCATCCTCGAAGCGCTGCACCGCCAGGCAGATCAGCAGCTTCAGCTCGAGAATGGTCAACTGGCCCCATACCGTGTTCTCGTCGAACTCCACGCCGATCAGCGTGGTGATGGTGGTGTAGTCATCCACATCGCAGTTGTCCAGGCGCTTGAGCAACAACTTCAGCGAGCGGCTGTCAAGGCGGTGCAGGTTGAGGATGTCGGCACGGAACGACAAGGCGCGGTTGGTGTTGTCCCAGATCAGGTCCTCGACCGGGTAAATTTCCGAGTAGCCCGGCACCAGGATGCGGCAGGCAGTGGCGCCAAGGTTGTCGTACACCGCCATGTACACTTCCTTGCCCAGGTCTTCGAGAATGCCGAACAGGGTTGCGGCTTCCTGCTGGTTGGAGTCCTCGCCATGACCGGAGAAGTCCCACTCGACGAATTCGAAGTCGGCCTTGGCGCTGAAGAAGCGCCACGACACCACGCCGCTGGAGTCGATGAAGTGCTCGACGAAGTTGTTTGGCTCAGTCAGCGCATGGCTTTCGAAGGTCGGTTGCGGCAGGTCATTCAGGCCTTCGAAGCTGCGGCCCTGCAGCAGTTCGGTGAGGCTGCGCTCCAGCGCCACTTCAAG
This sequence comes from Pseudomonas putida S13.1.2, assembly GCF_000498395.2. NCBI lineage: Bacteria > Pseudomonadati > Pseudomonadota > Gammaproteobacteria > Pseudomonadales > Pseudomonadaceae > Pseudomonas > Pseudomonas putida. Next base: position 1,203,733 of record NZ_CP010979.1, on the reverse strand, counting down.
GCTCGGGTGGGCGCCGAACGAGGCGAACACGCCACCGGTGCGCGGGTTCATCAAGGTCACGCACATGACCGGGAACTCGCCACCCAGCGAGGCATCCTTGACCAGCACCGGGAAGCCCTGCTCTTCAAGGCCCTGGATGCCGGCGACAATCGCCGGGTACTTGGCCAGCACCTCCTGCGGCACGTCCGGCAGGCACAGCTCGCCTTCGAGGATTTCGCGCTTCACCGCGCGCTCGAAGATTTCCGACAGGCACTGCACCTGCGCCTCGGCCAGGGTGTTGCCGGCGCTCATGCCGTTGCTGAGGAACAGGTTTTCGATCAGGTTGGACGGGAAGTACACCACCTGCCCGTCGGACTGACGCACGAACGGCAGCGAGCAGATGCCCCGGGCGGTGTTGCCAGAGTTGGTGTCGTAAAGGTGCGAACCACGCAGTTCACCGTCCGGGTTGTAGATTTCCAGGCAATGCTCGTCGAGGATCTCGGCCGGCAGCGCGTCACGCGGGCCAGGCTTGAACCACTGCTCGTTCGGGTAGTGCACGAACGGCGCGTTGGCCAGGTCTTCGCCCCAAAACTGGTCGTTGTAGAAGAAGTTGCAGTTCAGGCGCTCGATGAATTCGCCCAGCGCCGAGGCCAGCGCCGCTTCCTTGGTCGCGCCCTTGCCGTTGGTGAAGCACATCGGCGACTGCGCGTCGCGCACGTGCAGCGACCACACATTGGGCACGATGTTGCGCCACGAAGCGATCTCGATTTTCATCCCCAGCCCGGCGAGGATGCCCGACATGTTGGCGATGGTCTGCTCCAGCGGCAGGTCCTTGCCAGGGATGTAGGTGCTGGTGTCCGCCACCGGCATGAGCAGGCCCTGGGCATCGGCATCGAGGTTGTCGACCACTTCGATCACGAATTCAGGGCCGGTCTGCACAACCTTCTTGACCGTGCAGCGGTCGATGGAGCGCAGGATGCCCTGGCGGTCCTTGTCTGAAATGTCCTCGGGCAGCTCGACCTGGATCTTGAAGATCTGGTTGTAGCGGTTTTCCGGGTCGACGATGTTGTTCTGCGACAGGCGAATGTTTTCGGTTGGGATGTCGCGGGCCTGGCAGTACAGCTTGACGAAGTAAGCCGCGCACAAGGCCGAAGACGCCAGGAAATAGTCGAACGGGCCTGGGGCCGAACCATCGCCTTTGTAGCGGATCGGTTGGTCGGCGATCACCGTGAAGTCATCGAATTTGGCTTCGAGACGGAGATTGTCGAGAAAATTAACCTTGATTTCCATGCGGGATTACCGTGATTTAAGCGTGCAAAACGAAATTGGCCGGCATTATCCGGGTTTTCACCCCGGAAGTCCTGTTTACCTCGTCGCTTGCGCATTCCCCCGGATTGCTTGCCTGATCCTCTGAACCTGCCCCCGCCACCAGACCAGCGGGCACCCCGCTGTGCTAGCGTTTCTTCTCTGGGGGAACAACGTATTCCCCGCACAGAAAAACACAGCGACAGCAACCGATGACTGGCAGGTGAACCATGGAACTACGCATTAACCAGCAGACCTACCAGGTCGAGGCGGACGCCGACACGCCCTTGCTGTGGGTGATCCGCGATGACCTGGGGCTTACCGGCACCAAGTATGGCTGCGGCCTGGCGCAGTGCGGCGCCTGTTCGGTGCTGGTGGACGGCAACGTGGTGCGCGCTTGCGTTACCCCGGTGGCCGGCGTGGTCGGCCGTGAAGTCACTACCATCGAGGCAATCGAAACCGATGCCGTCGGCAAACGGGTGGTCGCGGCCTGGGTCGAGCACCAGGTGGCCCAGTGCGGCTACTGTCAGTCCGGCCAGGTAATGGCCGCCACGGCGTTGTTAAAGCACACCCCCAAGCCCAGCGACGCGCAGATCGACGCGGCCATGGTCAACCTGTGCCGCTGCGGCACCTACAACGCCATTCATGCTGCCATGCATGACCTGGCCGAAGGGGAGCAGGCCTGATGAACACGCCCGTAGATACCCCTGCCGAACTGCTCAGGCTGCAACTGGGCGAGACAGTCAACCTGTCGCGCCGGCGCTTTCTTGCCGGCACCGCAGTCGGCGCCCTGGTGCTGGGTTTCGGCCTGCCAATGGGGGCGGGCCGCGTGCAGGCAGCGGTTGCCGCCACCCCGCAACGCGGTACGCAGGTGCCCGCTTTTCTGGAGATTCGCCCAGATGGCAAGGTTCGCCTGCTCAGCCCCTTCATGGAAGGCGGGCAAGGCCCCTTCACCGCCATGGCACAGATCGTGGGTGAAGAGCTGGATGTCGACCCCGTCAACTTCGTGGTCGATAGCGCACCACCGGGCGAAGCCTACGTGGTGATGGAAAACGGCATGCGCATCACCGGCGGCAGCATGTCGGTACGCATGAGCTACCCGACCATGCGCCGCCTGGGTGCCCTTGCCCGGGCCATGCTGCTACAGGCGGGCGCCCAACAACTGGGCGTGCCGGTCGAGGAACTCTCGACCACACCAGGCAACGTAGTACATACCACGACAGGGCGTTCGATACCCTACGGTGAACTTGCCGGGCGAGCCATGGACCTGCCGGTACCCGACCCGGCCACCGTCAAGCTGCGTGACCCCAGCCAGTTCCGCTGGATCGGCAAGCCCGTGCGCCGCCTGGATGCCTACGACAAGTCCACCGGCAAGGCCCAGTACTGCATCGACATAAAGGTCGACGGCATGCTCCACGCCGCCGTGCAGCACGCGCCACGCCTGGGCATGACCGTGGGCAGCCTGCGCAACGAAGAGCAGGTCAAGGCCATGAAAGGTGTGCATTCAGTGCACCAACTGCCGGGCGCCGTGGCCGTGGTTGCTGAGCGTTGGTGGCACGCAAAGCGTGCGGTGGAGGCGATTCAGGTGGACTGGAAAGAGCCGGCTGCCGACAGCAAAGTGCGGCCGATGCCGGCCGACTTTTCCAGCGATGCCTGGCGTGAACACCTCGCCACGGTCGAGGGCCCGGCCCGCGATGAAGAAAACCAAGGCGATATCGCCGGCGCCCTGAGCAATGCCAAAACCAAGGTCGAGGCCAGCTACCACAACCAGTACCTGAACCATGCCCAGCTCGAGCCACCGTCCGCCCTCGCCCGCTTCAACCCCGACGGCAGCCTGGACGTCTGGCTGCCCAACCAGGCCCCGGACATGTTCCGTGATGACATTGCCAAGCGTACCGGCCTGGAGCCTGCGCAAATAAACCTGCACTCGCCCCTGCTGGGCGGCTTTTTTGGCCGCCACTTCCTGTACGACTCGGCCAACCCCTACCCGCAGGCCATTGCCCTGGCCAAAGCGGTCGGCCGGCCGGTGAAGCTTATCTGGAGCCGCGAAGAGGAATTCCTGCGCGATGTGCTGCGCCCGGTTGCGGTGGTGAAGTTCCGCGCCGGGCTGGACGCCGACGGCATGCCCGTGGCCCTCGAAGCGGTCAGCGCCACCGAAGGCCCGACCGAGGCCCTTGCTGGCAAACAAGGGGAAAAGATCGACCCGACTGCGCTGGAGGGGCTGTCAGGCAAGTCATACGCCATCGCCAACAAGCGCATCGCCCAGATCTACGTCAAAGGCCCGGCCATGCTCGGCTACTGGCGCTCGGTGGGCAACTCGTTGAACGACTTCTTCTATGAATCATTCCTTGATGAACTGGCTGACAAAGGCGGCAAGGACCCGTTTGAACTGCGCCTGCACCTGCTGCGCGACAACCCGCGCCTGACCAACCTGCTGAACGCGGTCGCCGAGCTGTCTGGTGGCTGGAAACGCGGGCCGTTCACAGCCGAGGATGGCAGCAAACGGGCACGCGGCGTGGCCATGGCCTCACCGTTCGGCTCGGAGGCGGCAGTCATCGCCGAGGTATCGATCGAGAACGGCCAGGTCAAGGTGCACGACATCTGGGAGGCCATCGACCCGGGCAGCATCGTCAACCCGGCGATCATCGAACACCAGGTCAATGGCGCGGTTGCCCTTGGCCTGTCGCAGACGCTGGTGGAAGAAGCCGTATACGTGGATGGCATGCCGCGCGCACGCAACTACGACCTGTACCCGATCCTGCCGCCCTCGCGCATGGCGCGGGTGCATGTGCGCATTGTCGAAAGCGGGGCGAAGATGGGCGGTATCGGTGAGCCACCGCTACCCGCCGTAGCCCCGGCAGTGGCCAACGCGGTCGCGCAGCTTACCGGCCAGCGCGTACGCAGCTTGCCACTGAGCCGCCATACCTTCAGCTGACTGCACAAGGGACGCCCCATGACCCATCGTTTCGCAAGGACCGCTGGTTGGCTGGCGCTGCCGTGCCTGGTCGCGGCAGGCCTGCTGGCCTGGTATGTCACCCGCGAGCCGGCCTCGCCGTTTGCCGACGCACAGGCCACTGCCGCTGACCCGGCACTGATCAGCCGCGGCGAGTACGTGGCCCGCCTCAGCGACTGCGTGGCGTGCCACAGCCTGCCAGAAGGCAAACCGTTCGCGGGTGGGCTGGAAATGGCCACCCCGCTCGGGGCCATCCACGCCACCAACATCACCCCGGACCGCGACAGCGGTATCGGCAGCTACAGCCTGGCCGATTTCGACCGCGCCGTACGCCAGGGTGTCGCGCCCGGTGGCCGGCGGCTGTACCCGGCCATGCCCTACCCGTCCTACGCCAAGCTCAGCGATGATGATGTAAGGGCGTTGTATGCGTTCTTCATGCACGGCGTGCAACCCGCCCGGCAGGCTAACCTGGCCAGCGACATCCCCTGGCCGCTGAACCTGCGCTGGCCCATTGCCGTGTGGAATGGCCTGTTCGCCGCCACTACGCCATACGCCGACAAACCAGGGCAGGATGCGCAGTGGAACCGGGGCGCCTACATCGTCCAGGGCCCCGGCCACTGCGGCAGCTGCCACACCCCACGCGGCCTGGCTTTCAACGAAAAAGCCCTGGATGAAGGCGGCAAACCGTTCCTGGCCGGCGCCCTGCTCGACGGCTGGTACGCACCGAGCCTTCGCGCCGACCACAACACCGGGCTGGGGCGCTGGAGCGAGGCAGAAATCGCGCAGTTCCTGAAAACCGGGCGCAACCGGCATGCCGTGGTATTCGGCTCGATGACCGAGGCGTTCAACAACTCCACGCAGTTCATGCATGACGATGACCTGGCCGCCATTGCCCACTACCTGAAATCACTGCCCGGCGACCCACAGCGTGACGGCGCGCCATGGCAGTACCAGGCCGAATCGGCAGCGGCACGGCTCGACAGCCCTGGGGCGCACACCTATGTGACCCATTGCGCGTCTTGCCACGGTCTGGACGGCAAAGGCCAGGCCGAATGGATGCCGCCATTGGCAGGCGCCACCTCGGCACTGGCCAGGGAGGACGCCTCGGCGATCAATATCACCCTCAATGGTTCGCAGCGGGTGGTGGCTGCCGGTGTGCCGGATGCCTATCGCATGCCGGCTTTCCGCGCGCAGTTGAGTGACCAGGACATTGCCGAGGTGCTGAGCTTTGTGCGTACGGCCTGGGGCAACCAGGGTGGTGCGGTGGATGCGCAGGCGGTAGGCGAGTTGCGTGGTCATACCGACCCGGCCAGCAGCAGCCCGATCATCTTGCATATGCGCTGATTTGCCGTGGTTCATGCACCGGCCTCTTCGCGGGCACGCTCGCTCCCACAGGAACACGCCGCTCAGGAAATTTGTGCAGTACCTGTGGGAGCGGGTTTACCCGCGAAGAGGCCATCATAGCCACCCTTGAACATCAGGTTTAATGGAACCCCATGGAAAGCATTGATCTGTTGGTTTTGCGCACCACCCGAGACTGGCTCGCTGCTGGCCATCGCGCCCTGCTGGCCACGGTCGCTCGCACCTGGGGCTCCTCCCCTCGCCCGGTCGGCTCGATGATGGCCTTGCGCAGCGACGGACGCGTGGTGGGCAGTGTCTCTGGCGGCTGCATCGAAGACGATCTCATCCACCGTTACACCAGCGCCTACGGCGGCCCCGGCATGCCCACCGGCCAGCCCCAGGTGGTGCGCTATGGCGTCAGCGCCGACGAGGCCCACCGCTTTGGCCTGCCCTGCGGCGGCACGCTGGAACTTGTGCTGGAATTTGCCCCCTCACTGGCGCACCTGGACCAACTGCTGGCCTGCCTCGACCGCGGAAACCTGGTGCGCCGTGAGCTGAACCTGCGCAGCGGCGAAGCCAGCCTCTGTGCCACCGGGACACCCGAACTGTTCAGCTTCGACGGCCAGCGCATGCTCAGCACCCTCGGCCCCGGCTACCGCCTGCTGCTGATCGGTGCCGGCGCCTTGGCCGAGTACCTCGCTACCATGGCGCTGTTCAACGGTTTCAACGTTTCGGTGTGCGACCCCCGCCCGGAGTACACGGCAGGCTGGAACATCGCCGGGGTCAACCTGCTGCCCGGCATGCCGGACGACGTGGTCCGCGCCTTCGCCGCTGACGTTCGCAGCGCCATCGTCGCCGTCAGCCATGACCCCAAGCTGGACGACCTGGCCCTGCTCGAAGCCTTGCACAGCCCTGCGTTCTACATCGGCGCCATCGGCTCACGGCGTAACAGCCAGCTGCGCCGCGAGCGCCTCATCGAACATTTCGGCGAAAGCGAGACCTCGCTGCAGCGCCTGCATGGCCCGATTGGCATCTACATTGGCAGCAAGACGCCGGCCGAGATCGCCGTCAGTGTCATGGCCGAGATCCTTGCCGCAAAAAACGACGTCACCCTGCCCCGTGCGGTCAACGTGTCCCAGGCCAAGGAAGCCGAACAACTGGCACGGTCCCTGTAGGAGCGGCCTTGTGTCGCGATGGGCTGCGCAGCAGCCCCGGCAATCTCGAAGTCAGGCAAAGATCCAGAGGCCGCTGCGCGCCCCATCGCGACACAAGGCCGCTCCTACAAGGGACCGCGTACGAGGGCTGTTACTGCCACCGCTCCAGGTTCTGCTGCAGCAGTTGCTCAGGCAACACCCCGCTAACGATTTTCGCCATCTCCCGCGCCAGCGCCTCACGCAACTGCGGCTTGTTGCAGGGCGATTCATGTGACATCGCCAGGTACAGCCCTTCACTGGACACAGGCGGTTCCAACACCTGCAGGGTATCGGTGATACCCAACGTACGCGCCAGCGCCATCCCGGGGTACTGCTCGTAGACCACGTAGTCACTGCGCTTGTGCATCAGCTTCTCGAACGCCTGCCGGGCGCTGGGCACTGCTTCGAGGGTGAGGTTGGCCTCGGCGTATTCATCGAACTGCTGGCCATGGCTGTTGCTGACCAAGGTGCCGCCCTTGCGGCCCTTGAGGTCGGGCCATTGCCGGTAGGCAAAGACATTGTCCCGGCGCACCCATACTACGCTAGGGGTGTGCAGGAATGGCGGGGCGATAAAGTCCATCTGCTGCCGGCGGGCCTCGGTCAGAAAATACCCGGCCATCAAGTCAATCCGCCCGGTGCGCACTTCCTCCTGCGCACGCGACCACGGCCCAACGTAAACAAAGTCGATGTCCAGCCCCAGTTGCTTGCCCAGGTACTTGAGCAGATCGGCGTTGGCACCGATCAGTTGCTGAGGGTTCTGCGGGTCGCGCCAAAGGTAAGGGGGGTATTCAGGGTTACCGGTAGCCGTCAGCCGTCGGCATGGCTCGTCGGCTGCGCCTGCCAAGGGCAGCAACAGGCAAGGCAACAGCAGCAAGGCTTTGCGCAAGCAACGCTCGATCATCTACAACCCTCGGCACATGTAACATCCGGCGACCCGGCGTGGCGGCCAAAGGCTGCCACATCCTGTGCTCGACCGCAGCATTCATCTGCGCGTGCTGTAGACAGTCTGGACTATGAGCGCATGGAGGCGCGGCCTTTTATCGGTCAGCAACGAAACGGGCGAGCAATGCCTCAGGCGCCCTGCCGACGCATTGCCAGAATCGCCGCGCCAAAGCCGATAAAGGTGGTGCCCACCACGCGGCTCACCCAGCGTGACATCGACGGCCGGGTCAACACACCCTTGGCCCGCGCAGCCAGTGCGGCATACAAGCTCAGCGAAGCAAGCGACAAGCCCACGAAAATCCCGGTCAGGGTCAGGAATTGCGGCAACAGTGCCGCCCCTTGGTCGATGAACTGCGGGAACAGCGCAGTAAAAAACATGGTCGCCTTGGGGTTGGTCACCGCTGTGAGGAAAGCCGATTTGTACAACTTCAGCGGTGTGGGCCGTACCTTGACAGTACCCTCAGCAGCGCCCTGCTCCAGCATCGGGCTCTTTTTCAGCAACTGCCGCGCACCGAGGTAGAACAGATAGCCTGCCCCCAGGATCTTCACGGCGTTGAACAGTACTTCGGAACTGGCCAGCAACGCGCCCAGCCCAAGCATGGCCGCAGCCGACAGGCAGAACAGGCCCGAGCCATTGCCCAGCGACGACCAGACCGCGCTGCGTTGGCCGTGGGCCAGGCTGTTGTTGATGGCCATCAGGGTGGCGGGGCCAGGGCTGGCGATCGCGATGGCGGCGACAAGGGTAAACGCAAACAGCGAGTGAGAATCCATTTCAGGCTCGTCAGGCAAATCAGGCTAGGCCGCGTGCAGGGCACGCAGGATCAGTCAGCATTCTGCCGCTTGGCTGCCTTCTTGGCGATAGCTTTCATGCGCGTTGCCGCGCGCTGCACGGTGGCCATCTTTTCCGGGCGCTTCATGCCCCGCCATTTGCGAATTTCGTCACGGGTACGGCCACAGCTCACGCACAGCTCGCTGTTGAGCTGGCATAACGAGACGCAGGGGTTGTCGATGTCTTTGGCCATGCCACCACTCAGCCGGGCATTTCTGCCCGTGCACGTTCGGCAGCGCTCTGGAACACCTGGCGTACTTCTTCGGACTTGGCTTTGGTGACCGACCTGGCCGCCAGCAGTTCATCAACCACACGAATGCACTGGCCCAGGGCGGTGTCCAGTTGCTCAGCGTCGGAGGCGTCAGCGATATCACCCAGATAAGGAGCGATGAGGTACACGTAACGGTCCTGCAGCTTGAGCGCTGCCAGCGCGTCGAGGGCTTTCTGGAACCGGTCGGCAGCGGCAGGGCTCATGCTCAATTTATCGAAATGAATCAGGCTCACACGGTCAGTGGCCATTGACGAATCTCCGTTTCCTGGTGCGGCCTGGCCTGCAAGCAGCAGCGCTTCTACGGTGCTCGGATGTGCAGGCCAGGGTAATGCCAACAGGGTACCAGAACGCGAGACAGAAAGGGCCATCGCCCCCAGAACTAAAAGTATTTGGCAGGTCGCGCAATGGACGCCCCAGGACGTTTACGGGACAGGATCAGCGGTTTAGGGCACAGGATAATCGCCCGGCAATCTCTCCGCCGAGGCCGTCATCGAACTCGGTAGCCCACACAACAACAAGCCTGCGCGTGCAGGTAATCCACCAAGGGCCTCTCATTCATGGCAAAGGAACACATCACCGAAACACTCGACCTTGGCGTGACGGACCCCTCGAAAACCGCAGAAGCCCGCCAGGACCGGCGTCTTGAGGGCAAGCTCGACTGGATCGTATTTGGTTTCACCAGCCTCCTGGCCATCGCGTTCGTCCTGTGGGGCCTCCTCAACCAGGCCAGCCTCGCCGGCAACGCCTCCAGTGCGCAATCCTGGGTCATTCTCAACTTTGGCTGGTTCTTCGTGCTCACCTCCACGCTTTTCGTGGTGTTCGTACTGTGGCTGGCCGCCAGCCGTTATGGCCGGGTACCGCTGGGCCGTGATGGCGAACAGCCAGAATTCCGCACGGTGTCCTGGGTGGCAATGATGTTCAGCGCCGGCATGGGTATCGGCCTGATGTTCTTCGGCGTTGCCGAGCCGCTGTCGCACTATGTGACGCCGCCCCCCGGCTCGGCCACAGGGCAGACCAGCGAAGCCATGCAGGTGGCCATGGCCACCACCCTGTTCCACTGGACGCTGCACCCATGGGCCATGTACGCCATCGTTGGCCTGGTGATTGCCTACGGCACCTTCCGCCGTGGCCGCTCGCAACTGATATCCGCCGCCTTCCGGCCGCTGATCGGCAAGCACGCCAACGGCCCGCTCGGTCGCCTGATCGACATGATGGCGATCTTCGCCACGCTGTTCGGCTCGGCGGCCTCGCTGGGCCTCGGGGCGCTGCAGATTGCCGGCGGGCTGGAGTACAACGGCTGGATCGAAAGCCCCGGCAAGCTGTTCTATATTTCCATCATCACCCTGCTAACCATTGCCTTCGTCACCTCGGCGGTGTCAGGCGTCGGTAAGGGCATCCAGTGGCTGTCCAACACCAACATGGTGCTGGCTCTGGTGCTGGCGGTGTTCGTGTTCATGGTCGGCCCTACCCTGCTCATGCTCAACCTGCTGCCGACCTCAATCGGTATCTACATCAAGATGCTCCCGGAAATGATGGCCCGCACCAACGCCAGCGGCGGCGATCAAATGAACAGCTGGCTGGCCGGCTGGACCGTGTTCTACTGGGCCTGGTGGATTTCCTGGACACCGTTCGTGGGCATGTTCATCGCCCGCATCAGCCGCGGCCGCACCATCCGCCAGTTTGTTACCGGCGTGCTGCTGGTGCCGAGCCTGGTCAGCCTGGTGTGGTTCACCATTTTCGGCGGTGCATCCATCGATGCCCTGCGCGAAGGCGCCTTCCAGCTGGCCAACGGTGCGGTGAACAGCAACCACGCGCTGTACCAGCTGCTGGACAGCTACCCGCTGGCATCGGTGTCCTCGGTACTGGTGATGATCCTGGTGGGCATCTTCTTCGTCTCCGGTGCCGATGCCGCGTCACTGGTGATGGGCACGCTGTCTGAACACGGCACCACTGCACCCTCGCGGCGCACGGTGATTTTCTGGGGGGCGCTCACCGGGACGGTGGCGGCGATCATGCTGGCAATCGGCGACCCGCGCGACCCGGGCCAGGCGCTGACCGGGTTGCAGAACCTGACCATCGTGGTGGCCCTGCCCTTTGTGGTGGTGATGGTGCTGCTGTGCCTGGCGCTGTACCGCGACCTGCGTAAAGACCCGATGATGCTGCGCCACCTGCGCGGCAACGAACTGATCGAAAAGGCCGTGTTGTATGGGGCGGTGAAGCATGGTGAGGAGTTCTACATCGTGGTACAGGAGAAGAAGGCTTCGGTGAAGGTTGCGGCAGCAGCGGGCGAAGTGTCCGAAACCTGACACGCCAGCCCCGCCCGGTCCCTTGCAGGCGCGGGCTGGTACAGCGTCTGGTTAGGGGGCGCCGCTTGAGTTAAGGAACAGCGCCCCCCTCGATAAGCGATTTTCCAGGGCAAATCGATAACCGCAGCCCATGAAACACTTGGGGGATCACCCCTTCAATGCCGCTGCTATCTTGGCGACATCGATCTTGTCCATCTGCATCATGGCCTCGAACGCCCGCTTGGCCGCCGCGCGGTCGCTGTGGCCGATGGCCTCGATCAGGATACGGGGGGTGATCTGCCAGGAGATCCCCCACTTGTCCTTGCACCAGCCACACACGCTGGCCTGGCCGCCATTCGCGATGATCGCATCCCACAAGCGGTCGGTTTCAGCCTGGTCTTCGGTACTGACCTGGAACGAAAACGCCTCACAGTGCTTGAACGTCGAGCCGCCATTGAGCCCCACACAGGGTATGCCCATGACAGTGAATTCGACGGTGATCACATCGCCCTCCTTGCCCGATGGGTAGTCAGCTGGCGCCTGGTGCCGTGCGACCACCTTGCTGTCCGGGAAGAGGCTGGCGTAGAAGTTGGCGGCTTCTTCGGCATCGTTGTCGTACCAGAGGCAGATGGTGTTTTTGGCAGTCATGGCCTTGCTCCATGAAGGGTATGGACCTTTGAGTCTAGCCCCACCCTTGCGCATGAAAAACGGCTGTCCGTTGAATTCACAGGATGATCGGCGGCGAAGCGCTCTGGGGCGAGTTCTGCAATATCCTGCAGACATTTCCGATATCAGGTAGTGAACCTGCTGACAAAAAAAAGGTCTTTGGCTGACGGTCAACTCACCGACCGGTTCACCGGCCCAGTCACCGGGCCTACTTTTGTCCTGTTTCAGCGAAGACCCAACATGCCCGAATCCCGCCCAACCGCTTCCGTCCTCCCTGCCCTGCGCGGCGGCCTGATTGCCGCCTTGGTGGCCCTTGCCGCGCCGGTGCACGCCGAAGTGCCCGCCAGCGATGCACGCTGGGTCAGCGACAGCCTGAGCACCTATGTGCGCAGCGGCCCCACCGACGGCCACCGCATTGTCGGTACCTTGAAGTCCGGGCAACAGCTGACCCTGCTCGGCACCCAGGGTAATTACAGCCAGGTGCGTGGGCAGAATGGCGATGTGGTGTGGATACTCAGCAACGACTTGCAGGCGGTGCCGGGCCAGAACGAGCGCCTGCCGCAGCTCGACGCCCAGGTTGCGGAGCTGACCGGGCAGTTGAAGACCATCGACGACAGCTGGAAGAGCCGCGTGCAGGGCATGCAAGAAACCCTCGACTCACGGAAAAAACTGATCGACGAACTGGAGGCGCGCAACAAGGCGCTGAATGAACAGTTCGACGAGAGCCAGTCGACCCTGCGCGATACCCAGGCGCGCCTGGGTGACGAGAACAAGCAGGTGATGATGCGCTACATGGTGTATGGCGGCAGCATTGCCGGCGCGGGCTTGCTGGCGGGGCTGATCTTGCCGGCGCTGACCCGGGGGCGGAAGAAGAACGATCGCTGGTTCTGACAGCGGGGCCATCCTGCACCGGCCCCTTCGCGGGTAGCGCCGCGAAGGGGCCGACCAAGGCCTACTTGCTACGCGCCTTGTTATAGATGGTCTTGGCTTGGTCCGCCGAGGACTGGCACTGGGTAAAATCACCCTTGCTCTGAGCATCCTTGGCATTTTGCAGGTGGACTTTGAAGTCATGGGCCATGCCGCCATGCATCGCCTGGCCACTGGCCTTGTGGAAATCATCAAGTTCCTTGATCTTGGCCTCACAGTTGCTCGCAGGGTCTGCGTGTACGGCAAAGCTGAGGACGGACGCAATCACCAACAAGGGTATGCATTTCGTGGATTTCATGGAGCGTTCTCCTGGAAAACCATAGGGTTCGTCGATGCGCGTTGGCTCGACGCAGCCAAAAGCATAGTAGGCCCTTGCCTGCCCCGCCCCCTCATAGGAGCGGCCGCCCGGTCTCGGCAAACAGGAAATCGATGAAAACCCGCACCCGTTGCGGCATGTGCCGCGCCTGTGGGTAGATCAGCAAGAACGGCCGCGAAGTCCCGCCAAACTCGGTGAGCACCTCCACCAGTTCACCCTTGGCCAATGCATCCTGCACGGTAAACCGGTAGGCCTGCATCAGCCCACCGCCATGGCGCACCAGCGTGGCAGTGGCGAGAAAATCGCCCTGGCAGGTGAACGCGCCCTGGGTTTCGAGTTCCAACTGGCGGCCATTCTGGCGAAAGCTCCACGGCGGGCGGCGGCCACTGCTGGGCATTTCAAACTGGATGCATTCGTGCCGCAGCAAATCTTCCGGTACCCGAGGCACACCTGCCCTGGCCAGATAGCCTGGCGTGGCCACTACCACCAGTTCGGCATCCTCCAGGCGGCGTGCCACCAAACGTGAATCGGCCGGTTCGCGGCCACGGACGGCCAGGTCGAACGGTTCCTCGGCAAAGTCTACGTTGCGGTTGCTGACATGCACGTCCACCCGCACCTTCGGGTAACGTTGGCGAAATTTCGGCAGCAGTGGCAAAAGCCGGTGGTGGGCATAGGGCGTGGGCACGCTGATGCGCAGGCGGCCGCTCGGCTCGACCTGCCCGCCGGTCACCTGGCGCTCGGCCTCGACCAGTTGCCCAAGCGCCTGTCGGCATTGCTGGTAATACGCCTGGCCTGCGCTCGACAGGCGCATCTGCCGCGTTGTCCGGACGAACAGGCGTACCCCCAGGCGCTCCTCCAGACGCGCCACGCTGCGGCTGACCGCCGCCGGGGTCACGCCGGCCTCTGTGGCTGCTGCAGTGAAGCTGCCGCTGTCAGCGGCAAGGCAGAACAGCTCCAGGCTGCCCAGTTGCAGGTCATCGAAATGGCGGCTCATAACAGCCTTATTGATTACATGATGTATCGATTGAAATGCTTTGCGCCTCATTTTTCAAGCACTGGTAGCGGCCTACAGTGACGCCACACCGAGCCCATGGCTCACATCACTGGAGAACACGCACATGAACAAGCCAAGCACCGTCATTATCACTGGAGCTTCCAGCGGCCTGGGTTTCGCCCTGGCCGAGGCCTTCCTCGAACGCGGCGACAACGTGATCGGTAATGCCCGCAGCCAGGCGCGCCTGGAGCAGGCCGCCGCACGCCTCGGCAACGCCTCGCGCTTCATTGGCGTGGCGGGCGACATTGCCGAGGCCGACACGGCGCAGCGGCTGTTCGCTACCGCCCTGCAAACCTTTGGCGGTGTCGACATCCTGATCAACAACGCCGGCATCTTCATTGCCAAACCGTTTGTCGAGTACAGCGAGGCCAATGTCGACGCCCTGGTCGGCACCAACCTCAAGGGCTTCTTTTACCCGGCCCAGGAAGCGGCGCGGATCATGACCCGGCAAGGGTATGGGCAGATCATCGCCATCACTGCCTCCATCGCCCTGCAACCGGACACCCGCGTGCCCGCCCTGCTGCCGGTACTGGTCAAGGGGGGCCTCAACCAGGCGGTCAAAGGCCTGGCACTGGAGCTGGCGGCCAGTGGCGTGCAGGTGAATGCCGTGGCACCGGGGATCATCGAAACACCGCTGCATGGCGGCAATATTCAGGGCATGGGCGCGTTGTCGCCCAGTGGCCGCACCGGCTCGCCCCAAGACGTGGTTGACGCGGTGCTTTATCTGGCCGACTCACGCTTTGTCAGCGGTGTGATTCTGCCTGTGGATGGCGGTAGCACCGCTGGCACCTGGCACTGATCAGAGGAGCGCGCAGCCATGCCTTATGTACATATCCGCGTGACCGATGAAGGGGTGAGCGCCGAGCACAAGCGCCAGCTCATCGAAGGCACGACCCGCCTGCTGCAGGAAGTGCTGGGCAAGCCACCGGCCAGTACTTTTGTGGTGATCGAAGAGGTGCCCACCGACAACTGGGGTGTAGGTGGGGAGACGGTGACCGCGGTCCGGGTGCGAGAACGGCGATGAACCAGGGGGCTGCCTTGCAGCCCCCTGTGCCCTCACTGCCGTAACCGCTCCAACGCCTGCAACACATACCCCGTGGCCCGTTCCACCTGGCCCTCCCGGCAGGCGATACCCAACTGCCGCCACAACCCTGGTCGCAGCGGCCGGCGCGCAATGCGCCGGTCCAGTTCGGCTGCCTCGCCTTCCTGCGGCAACAACGTCGCACCGTACCCAGCCCCGACCAGGCTTTTGATCGCATCGTTGTAGTTCAGCTCGATCCGCGGCTCGGGGTACAACCCCGCTGCCGCGAACCATTCCCCGGTAACCCGTGACAGCTGGGTACTGCTGTCGTTGAGAATCAACGCCCGCTGCGCCAGCCAGGCCGGTGTGACCTTCGTCGGCGGCTGCCAGTCGGCCGGTACGTAGGCCAGGATCGGGTCGCGGCGCCAAGGAGTAACTGTCAGCCCTTTGCCGGCGACCTGCGGCAGGGCCACCAGGCCGATGTCCAGCGTCCCCTCGCGCAATCGCCCCAGCGACGCCTGGGAGGTCAGCACCTGCACCTGCACGTCGATCCCCGGATGGTCCACGCGCAGGTGCTCCAGCGCCTGCGGTAGCAAGTGGGCGATAGCACCGGTCGACGCGCCAAGGCGTACCCGGCCGGTCAGCCCCTCCACCTGCCGGCGTACTTCGTCCAGCGCCAGGTCGGCGTCAGCCAGCAGGCGCCGGGCACGGGCCAGCAGCGTTTCACCAATGGCCGTAGGGCGCACCTGGCCACGGGTGCGGCTGAGCAACGGGGCGCCGATACGAGCCTCCAGTTCGGCCACATGCAGGCTGATGGTGGGTGGTGCCAGGTTGAGCTGGCGGGCGGCCTCGGCAAAAGAACCCAGGTCGGCGATGACCACCAGGGTACGGAGGCGGTCGAGGCTGATTTCGCGCATGGTCAGTGCCGGCCTATTCGCGGGTAAACCCGCAGGTTCACCACTTTTATCAACACCAGCACCAACCTTGTGGGAGCGGGTTTACCCGCGAATAGGCCGGCACTGACTGGCTTGTTCAGAAAACCTGAATACATCGATCATCATATTAAAATTTTCATTACCAAAGCCACAGGCGAGCATAGGCCATCTTTCCCAAACCGGACCCGAACATGCACACTCCTGTTGTCTTCATCGACGGCGACCAAGGCACCACCGGCCTGCAAATCCATGCCCGCTTGCAAGGCCGCAGCGACCTGCGCCTGCTCACCCTGCCCGAGGCCGAGCGCAAAGACCCGCAGCGCCGCCGCGAGGCCATCAACAGCGCCGACATCGCCCTGCTGTGCCTGCCCGACGACGCCGCTCGTGAGGCCGTGGCAGCGATCCACAACCCGCAGGTTCGGGTGATCGACGCCAGTTCGGCGCACCGCACCACCCCGGGCTGGGTCTATGGCCTGCCAGAACTGGACGACCAGCAGGCCGAACGCATTGCCCACAGCAAGCGCGTCAGCAACCCGGGCTGCTACCCCACTGGCGCCATCGCCCTGCTACGCCCGCTGGTCAAGGCCGGGTTACTGCCAGCCGACTACCCGCTGGGCATCCATGCCATCTCCGGCTACTCCGGCGGTGGCCGCGCGGCGGTCGAGCGCCACGAACAACCTGGTGCCGGTAATGCCCCGGTCTTGCAACTTTATGGGCTGGAGCTGGCGCACAAGCACGTACCCGAAATCCAGCAACACGCAGGGCTGTCGGCGCGGCCGGTGTTCATGCCCGGCTACGGCGCCTACCGCCAAGGCATCGTTTTGAGTATCCCGCTGCAATTGCGCCTGCTGCCCGGCCAGGTCAGCGCCGAACAGCTGCAGGCCTGCCTGGAACAGCATTACCAGGGGGCTCGCCACGTGCAGGTAATGCCGCTGCATCAGCAAGGTGCAGCAGCAAACCTTGACCCCGAGGCATTGAATGACAGCAATGACCTGCGCCTGGCGCTGTATGCCAACCCCGAGCATGGCCAGGTACTGCTGACTGCGGTATTCGACAACCTGGGCAAAGGCGCCTCCGGCGCGGCAGTGCAAAACCTCGATCTGATGCTGGGTGCAATACAGCAGCAAGGCTGACACGGCAAAACCGGTTAAACTGTACAGCCCGCGCCAGCCTGGCCCGGGCTGTATTCCCACCCGCCGGAGCCCACCCCCAGATGTTCATCCTGAGCCGCCTCGACAGCGTGCCGCCCGAATCTTTCCAGAACCAGATCCGCGAACTGGTGATCCACCATGTCGGCGACCTGAGCAGTGTCGCCATTACCGCCGACAACCCGCTGTACCCGCTGTACCAGTACGGCGTCGGCATGGAGGTGCACCAGTACCTGCAAGCGCTGGATGGCACCCGCGGCCTTGCCGTGGCGCTGACCCTTGCACTGGATGCCGAGGCGCCGGACCAGTTGCTCGGTTTTGCCCTGTCGCTGCCGGCCGAGGACGATGAGCAGGCGTGTTCACTGGCCTTTCTTGCCGTGCGCGCCAGCCATCGCCGCCAAGGCATCGCCCGCGCCCTGCTGGGCGACCTGAAGGCACGCCATGCCTGCGTGGAATTGAACGCCTTTGCCAACCAGGTGCCATGGTTCGAGGCAATGGGCATGCAAGTGGTAGCCGCCAACGGGCCGCAGGTGCTGATGAGCAGTACCGGCCAGGCCAGTGGTGCGCTGATCGGGCGCCTGGACATTGCACCGATTTATCAAACGGCTGAAGTGCTGCAGATTCATACCTACCTGCTTAACCAGCAGGGTGAGGATGCAATGATCGAAGCGGAGCAGATGCGCGATGAACGGCTGGATGAGCTGGCCGCCCAGGCGCTGGAGTGCGTACGGCAGCGCAAGACCGTGCATTGATCCAAGGGCCTGTTCGCGGGTAAACCCGCTCCCACAGGTACAACGCAGGCCTCGAGAACTGCGCCGTACCTGGGGTCACAGGGACGGCGCATGACTTGAATGTGATGCGGTCAATGTGGGAGCGGGCTTGCCCCGCGAAGCGCCGCGAGCGGCGCTCGATCTCACAGGCGCCAAACTTCTATTAGCGACCACTTGGAAGCCCATACACAAGCCCCAAGCCGGCTCTCAAACACCCCGCACCTGCTCCGCCTTGCCCGGCCCGGCCAGTTGCTGCCTCTCCAGCCCGTCCAGCAGCGCCTCCACCACCGCCTTGGCCGAATCCAGCCCATGGTCATTGCTCAATAGCAGGTCACGACAGGTCCCCTTGGCCAGTTCCAACGCTTTGAGGTTGGTCGCAAACGCCCCTTTCAGCAGCGTGGACAGGTGCACTAGCGCATCTTCGTAGTCCACCCCAGAACGCACGGCAAACAGCGGCGGATGGCTGCATTCGCAAGTCGAGAAACTGGACGATGCCGTGGTGGCGCGGGCGGGAGGATCAGGTAAACCTTTTGTCATTGTGTCGCTCCTTGATTCACTGGAGCCGCCACACAACGTGACCAAACGAATGGGTGGCGACTGTACGCGGGTTGGTCAACCGGGAATCAAGGAAACCGGCGCGCACGGAGGCGCCCCACGCACAGCCGCCATAAAACGAAACAGCCGGGCGCAAAAAAGCGCCAACTGTATCGCAGAGCGGGCGCTTGTGCGCCTTGATGATTGCGGGTGACCAAACCCGGCTGCTGGATTGACAGCAGCGGGCAAAGACTACCGGTGTCGGGGGAGCGTTTCAAGCAAAGGGCATGCGCAGTAACACTTCTCCTGCCTTCTACCACTCCCTTACCGGCTAAACCCCGCCCCACGTTATCTGCAGTATATGATTACAACGCACCGGCCACTTCGCGGGCTCGCCCGCTCCCACAGGGATAGCGTGATCTCAAGAACGGCGCAGTCCCTATGGAGCAACTGTCCTGCTCAAACGTTGAAAGTTTGCGCGGTCACTGTGGGAGCGGGCGAGCCCGCGAAGCAGCCACATTGGCCCTTCAGCCATGCACCCAGCGCCGATGCAGCCCGCGCGCCAAGGCGTCCAGCACAAACCCCAACACGCCAATCAGCAG
Organism: Pseudomonas putida S13.1.2; assembly: GCF_000498395.2. Taxonomy (NCBI): domain Bacteria; kingdom Pseudomonadati; phylum Pseudomonadota; class Gammaproteobacteria; order Pseudomonadales; family Pseudomonadaceae; genus Pseudomonas; species Pseudomonas putida. The sequence goes on along the minus strand of NZ_CP010979.1, from coordinate 1,184,662 downwards.
AACCATCGCCATCAGTTCGGAATACGCCAGCCGGTCGCGGGTATCGAGGATGAAATACCCCAATCCCGCACTCACCCCGAGCATTTCGCACGGCACCAGCACGATCCACAGAATGCCGATGGCCAGGCGCACGCCGGTCAACACGTGGCCGATCACACCCGGCACGATCACCTTGCACAAGGTTTCCCAGCGCGTGGCGCTCAAGCTGCGGCTCAGTTGCAGCCAGCGTGGGTCCAACTGCCTGACGCCCGCCGCGGTGTTCAGCAAGATCGGCCATAACGCGGCAAACGCCAGCAGGAAGTAGATCGGCTGGTCACCCACGCCCATCAGCATCACCACCACCGGCATCCACGACAAGGGCGAGATCATGCGCAAAAACTGGAACGCCGGCGTGGTCGCCGCTTCCAGATGCCGGTAGCTGCCCACCAGTAAACCCAACGGCACGCCAATCAGCAGCGCCAGCAGCAGCCCGACCAGAATACGTTTGAGGCTGACCCAGATGTGCCCGTAAACCTCACCCTGCCCCAACAGCTCGACCAGGCTGGCCAACGTTGCCGCCGGCGAAAAGCGCGCCGACAGCCCTTCGGCCTGGCCAAACACGGCAACACCGGCCCACCACAGCAGCAACAAAGCCAGCAACCCAGCCAGCCCAAGGCTGGCGTGTACCACATGCGTGCGCATCAGACGGCGAACTCCTCGCTACGCTCGAAGTTGTCGGCAATACCGAACACCGACGGGCCACCAACCGCAGCGATGGCATTACGCACGAAGCGATCGTCGACCAGGTCGCGGGCGGTCTGCGCCGGATCAAGCCCGGCAAGGAACGCGTTATCACCTTCGATCAGGGTGGTTTTCAGGCGTTTGACCAGCTCTTCGGTGTAACTGGGGAACGGGTATGGCTGGAAGTCGATGCGCTTTTCGTCCCACTGCTGATGGCGAATGGCGCCACTGGCAACGTAGCCGGCACGGTCCTCGGCGGCCGGCGCCAGCACCTTGGCCAGCACCGCGGGCTCGTGCGGGGTGTACTTGTTAGGGCCGGCCTTGGACAGCAACGCAGCGGCTTCGGCGCGGTGGTCGCGGGTCCAGTGCTGGGCCTTGACGATGGCATTCACCACCTTCTGCGACCATTCCGGGCGGTTGTTCAGGTCATGCTCATGCATGAACACCACGCAGCAGGCGTGGTTGCGCCATACATCGCCGGTAAAGCGCTGCACGCGGCCAACCTTGAGGTTCTCGGCCAGGGCGTTGAACGGCTCGGCGACGATGTAGCCGGCAATGCGCTTGCTGGCCAGTGCTGGCGGCATGTCGGATGGCGGCAGCACCAGCAGGTTGACCTCGGTGGCGGCCAGCTGCGCATTGGCCGGCTTCGACACCGGCGTCAGGCCGTTGTCGTTGAGCATCTGTTGCAGCACCACATTGTGGATCGAGTACCAGAACGGGATGGCCACGGTCTTGCCACCGAGCTGTTTCATGTCTGTGATATCGGGTGCCACCGTCAGGCCTGAACCGCCCACGTGGTTCCAGGCCACCACCTTGGCCGGCACTTTGCTGCCATAACGCGCCCATACAGTCATCGGCGACAGCAGGTGGATGACGTTGACCTGGCCAGAGATGAACGCCTCAATCACCTGCGCCCAGCTGCGCAGCAGCACCGGGCGCTCGGCCTTGATGCCTTCGGCCTCGAACAGGCCGTTGTTATGGGCCACCAGCAGCGGCGTGGCGTCGGTGATCGGCAGGTAACCGATGCGCACCGGCGCATCCGGCTCGGCAGCGGCGCGCGCCTGCAAGCTCGACAGCAACGGCAGCGCACCGGCGGCGGTGAGCATGGCCCCAAGCTTTAGAAAATCACGACGCGAAGAAGTGGAACAGCAGTCATCCATGCACATGGACAGCCTCCGAGGGCAACGGGGTTGGGGTAGGTTCGCCTGTGCGGCTTGCCCGCCGAAGGGTTTTGAGGATTTCGATGCGCAACGCGCCCAGTTCTTCGACCCGTTGGGCGCGCGGTTGCGGCAGGTCGATGTGCCACTGGCCGAGGATGTGCGCTGGGTGGTTGCCCAGTAGCAGGACCCGGTCGGACAGCAGCAGGGCTTCGTCTATATCGTGGGTGATCAGTACCGCCGCGGTGTTGTGGGTGGCGATCAGTTGCAGCAGCAGTTGCTGCATGTCGGCGCGGGTCACTTCATCCAGCGCGCCGAACGGCTCGTCGAGCAGCAGCACTTCGGGCTGGCGGGCCAGGCAGCGGGCCAGCGCGGTGCGCTGGGCCATGCCACCGGACAACTGCGCCGGGTACTGGCCACGGGCGTGGGCCAGGCCGACGGCGGCAATTGCATGGTCGATGCGCGCGCGCCGCTCGTCAGCGGCCAGCTTGGGCTGGCGGGCAAAGTCGAGGCCGAAGGCGACGTTCTTTTCCAGGTTCAGCCAGGGCAGCAGGCTCGGGTCCTGAAAGGCCACCGCCAGGCGCGGGTGCGGCCCTTGCAGCGGCTGGCCGTGCAGGCTCACGCTGCCGCCCCCGGGTTGTTGCAGGCCGGCCAGCACCCGCAGCAGGCTGGATTTGCCGACGCCACTAGGGCCAAGAATGCTCACCACTTCGCCTGGCGCCAACTGCAGGTCGAACTGCGCCAGCACCTGCTGCCAGCCACCCTCCCGCGGGTAGCCCAGGCTGATGTCGCGGGCTTCGAGCAACACTTCACTCATGCCGCGCCCGCCTGGCGTTGCAGTTCGGCGCGCAATTGCACCAGGCTGGGGGTGACGATCGGCACAAAGGCCGACTCACGCCAGCGGCGGGCGAAGCCTTCGCCATACTCGCTGAGGTAGGCCTTGCCGCCGCTGGCCTGCAACTCTAGCTGGACTGCATCGGCGGCACACTCAGCCAAGGTGATGCGCAGCTTGAACAAGGCCGCCGGCTGTTGCTGGAAGCGGCCTTCGAGCAGGCCCTGCTTGAGCTCGCTGACGGTGTTTTCCAGGCGCTCGCTGAGCACCTGCCGGGCTTCGTCGAGGAACGAGGCGCGGCCGTGCAGGTGCTCCTGAACCTCGTCCAGCGCCCGTCGCGCCAGGCCGATGGCCATGCCGCACTGCAGCGCCAGGAATGCCGGGCGTACCCGTGGCAGGAACTCGCGCGCATTCTCGTGCAGCAGCCAGTCCCGCGCCAACGGCACCTGGTGGAAGGCCAGTGCCGCCGTGTTGCTCGACTGCAGGCCCATCAGTTGCAGGTCGTCGGAGCGCTCCAGGCCCAGGGCGTCGGAAGGAATGGCCAGTACGAACGGCGCGCCGCCGGCTTCATCTTCGATGGCCGCCGCCACCACGAAGCCGCTTTTGCGCAGGTTGGTCACCCAGTGCAGGCGCCCTTCCAGGTGCCAGCCATCGGCTGCCGGCCGGCCACGCACCTGCAACGCTTCAATGCCGGAAAGGAACTTCATGGCGTTGGACAGCCCGGTGGCGCCGGCCAGCTCGCCTGTCAGCAAGCGCGGCAGCAGGCGCTCGCGCAGGGGCTGGTTGGGGCTGTGCAACAGGTATTCGATAAAGGCACGCTGGCCCCAGCAGACGAAGGCCGCCGCCAACGAGCGGCTGGCGATGGCGGCAATCGCCTCGACCGCGTCGGTCACCTGCCCGCCCGTGCCGCCCAGGGCCGGGTCGACACCAATGCGCAACAGCTGTGATTCGGCGATCTGCGCCAGCACCTGCTGCGGTTCGCACAGGCCCCGGTCGATGGCCTCGGCATTGGCATCCAGCCAGTGTCGAAATGCACAATCTTGCATGGTCTTGCTCCTTTGAAAACGCTGGGGCCGCTATGCGGCCCGTTCGCGGCACAAGGCCGCTCCTACAACGACTGCGTCATGGCCCAAGCACACCGGGCTACGCAGAAGGCTGCCAGCGGTATTTGCCAAGCTCGTCGTTGAGTGGCGTCTGGGCGAAAACATTAGCAAAGTTGCACAGGGTTGCGAGGCTGACCCCCAAAATCACTTCCAGCGCGTTGCCTTCGCTGAAGCCAGCTTCACGGAAGGCCTGGTAGGTGGCCTCGCTGACATTGCCACGGGTGGCAATCACTTCGCGAGCAAATGCGGCCAGGGTTTCGTAACGGGCATCGGGCAGTTCGCCACGGGCACGCAGGGCATCGACCACCTCCTGCGGCAGCTTGGCCTTGTTCAGCGCCACAGCGGTGTGGCCGGCCACGCAAAAATCGCAGCCATGCAGGGTGGCAGCAATGAGTTGCACCACTTCTCGCTCGGCCAGGCTCAGCTCGGACTTGCCATTGAGTGCCGAAACGGTCACGTAGGTTTCCAGCGCCGCCGGGGCGTTGGCCAGCACGCCCAGCAGGTTGGGGATGAAGCCGGAATTCTTCTGGGCATTCTCGAGAAACGGCCGGGCCGCTTCCGGAGCACTCTGCAGCGTGTGTAAAGTAATGCGCGAGGACATGGAGTGGTCTCCTTTGATGGGTGTCACTACAGTCTGTTGGTTATAAGAATTACCCTCCATATTCATCAGTCGCCTTTCCTTGTTCCTGAGTCTTTGTATTAGATGATTTCGTCCAGCCACCTTGTCGATTGGTTATTAGAGGGCCTGGAGCTCGATGCCAGCCTGTTTCATGTCGGCCGCTACTGCGGTGGCTGGCACGCCAGCACCCAGGGCATGGGCCGCGCCAGCTTCCACCTGGTGGTGCAAGGGCATTGCTGGCTGCACATCGACGGCCAGCCGCAACCGGTGCGCCTGGAGAAGGGAGATGCAGTATTCCTGTTGCGCGACCTTGCCTATCGCTTGTCCAGCGATCAGGACCCGGTCGACGCCTGCGCCCAACCGCGCCAGGCCATGCAGGCACTGGATAGCGAAGCCAGCGACGGCGTCGGGCTGGTTTGTGGCTTCTTCCATTTCCAGTCCGGCCTGTCTTCACTGATTGTCGAAGGCTTGGCCGACTGGATCCTGCTGCGCGCCGAAGACCCCGCCGGCAGTGCGGCGCGGGCGCTGTTCGAGCTGATTCTGGAAGAATGCCGGCGGGCCGCCGGCCCGTCACAGACGTTGCTGGAGCGCCTGACGCACCTGTTGTTCCTGTACGTGCTGCGCCAGCAGGTCATTGCCGGGCAGCCACTGGGCGGGCTGGTCGCCCTTGCCCGCCAGCCAGCGTTTGCCGGGCTGCTGGAACAGTTGATCGAGCAACCGGGGCAAGCCTGGACGCTGGAGAGCATGGCCGCCTGCACCGGCTTGTCGCGGTCGGCGTTTTTCAAGCGTTTCAATGAACTGGCCGGGCAATCGCCGGGGCAAGTGCTGCTGGCGCTGCGCATGCGCCATGCCAGCCAGTTGCTACGGGCGGGTAATACCGTGGAGCAAGTGGGTGCGCAGGTGGGCTATCAGTCGGTGGCGGCGTTTACCCGGGCGTTTGCCAAGGCGGTGGGGGTGCAGCCGGGGGCGTATCGGCGCCAGCATGAGGGGCGCTGAAAGCGTTACTCCTGTACCGGCCTATTCGCGTGAACCCGCTCCCACAGGGTCACCACAGCTTTCAAGACCTGTGAAGTACCTGTGGGAGCGGGTTCACCCGCGAATAGGCCGGTACAGGTAACACATTCAGACCTGGCTGACGGGTATATCCCCGCCCCCTTTACCCTCGCGCCGCTCACCCATCCAGCTATTCACCTGTTGGCCGAACTCGGCCGGGGCCTTGCGCCCGAAGCGCATTGCCAATGCCAGAACAGTTTGCTGCGCCAACGCCTCTTCCATGCGCTTCTGCGCCCCCAGCATCACGGCATGAATCGCACAGGTGCCTTCCGTCGCCCAAGCGGGCGGCGAGCCCTCGAACAGCGTGCAGCGTTCGCGGATCTCGCGGCAATCGAAAATCTTCTTCGGCCCGTCGATGGCGTTGACGATATCCAGCACGGTGATTTCAGCCGCCGGTCGCGCCAGGCGGAAACCACCGCGCACGCCTTCGGTGGCGGCCACCAACCCGGCACGTGCCAGCTTGGTGAAAACCTTGGCCAGGTATTCCTGCGGCACGCCCTGCAACTCGGCCAGGTCGCGCACGCTGGAATCACGGCTCTCACCACCCTCGCCTACCAGAAACAGCAGGCAATGGATGCCGTATTCGACGCCAGCACTGTAAAGCGACATATCAATCTCCGACCAACCATGTCGCAAATGATACGCGGGGAGCGTCGGTACGGCAAAACACTTCCCCGCTTGCACGCATCCTGATCGTGCTGGTCGGTCCGGCAGCTACCCGCGCAGCACCTTCACCTCGCCTTGCTTGCCATCCGTTTCGCGCAGGTACTCCTGCAGCGAGTCGTCCATGGCCTGCATCCAGCGGGTATGGTGAGGTACCGCTTTGGTGCCGGTGATCACCGAGCGGTACGATTTGTCGCGGTAGCCCATGATGTCGTGCTTCTTGTCGGTCTTCCATTGCAGGAAGATGCGGTTGACCGCATCGATGTCGAAGCGCGGGTAATCCGTCTGCTCGATCAGGTGCTTGATGTATCGGCCCTGGAATTCATACATCGAAGCAGTGGTTGCCAGCTGCTCCTCATCCTCGCGCCAGCGCGCACTGTCGGCCTGCATGCCAGCCTTGGTCGGCAGCTTGATGCGCCCCAGCATGTAGTCGCGAGCAAACCAGGCCTGTGCATCGAACAGGTTGAAGCTGTACCACAGGTCCTGCATGCCCAGGTAAAGCAGTTGCGGGTTTTGCTCCCACACCACGCCTTGGTACAACCCGGCAGGCCACAGGCGGTTGTTGGTCTTGAGGGTGAGTTCATCGGGCAGGAACGGGAAGTGATGCTGGTAGCCCGTGCACAGGATGATCGCATCCACGCGCTTGTTCGACCCATCGGCGAAAAACGCCAGGTCGTTTTCAACGCGCACCAGTTGCGGGCGCTCTTCCCAGCCCTTTGGCCATTTGTAGCCCATCGGTTGGGTGCGGTAAGCCGTGGTGATCGAGCGCGCGCCGTACTTGTAACACTGCGAGCCGATGTCTTCGGCCGAGTAGCTGCTGCCGACGATGAGCAGGTCCTGGCCGTTGAATTCCATCGCTTCGCGAAAGTCGTGGGCGTGCAGGATACGCCCGGTGAAACGCTCGAAGCCTTCGAACTCCGGCACGTGCGGGGTAGAGAAGTGCCCGCTGGCCACCACCACATAATCAAACACCTGCTCGATGCCAAGCCCCGCGCTGTAGTCGTGGGCGCTGACGGTGAACTCGCGGGTGTTTTCATCGAAGCTGACGTTTTTGACCGCAGTATTGAAGCGGATGTAGTCGCGCACCCCGGCCTTCTTCACGCGGCCCTGGATGTAGTCCCACAGCACCTCGCGCGGCGGGTACGAGGAAATCGGCCGGCCAAAGTGCTCATCGAAGCTGTAGTCGGCGAACTCCAGGCATTCCTTGGGGCCGTTGGACCACAGGTAGCGGTACATGCTGCCGTGCACCGGCTCGCCATGCTGGTCGAGGCCGGTGCGCCAGGTGTAGTTCCACATACCGCCCCAGTCGGCCTGCTTTTCGAAGCATACGATTTCGGGCATGGGCGCGCCCAGGGCATGGGCGGATTGGAAGGCACGCAGTTGCGCAAGGCCGGACGGGCCGGCACCGATGATAGCGACACGAAGAGTCATAGTGATTCCTGAACAGTTGAACGCTGAAAAAAATGCAAAGGCTCCCCAACCCCATACGGCAAATGGCCGGGGGTGGTGGAATTCAGGCGCTACGGTGCAGGTGGAGGGACGGGGCGTTTGCGCATCTGGGTCAGCAGGAGCTTGACCGGTGGGATCGACAACACGTGGTACAGGCTCGAAAGCGGAGAGAGGGTCATGGGGGCGGGCCCGTATCCATCTGCGCAGGGCGCGAAATGGGGGCCTGAGGGGCGGAAGATACGTGTGATCTCGTGCATGGGGGCTGAAATGGCCTCTTTTCTTTATGGTTTCTTCTTTATCTATAACGGATGGGGGTGGGGATAGCAAGGTTTGCGGCCCCGGCCGCGGCAGTCACGGCAGCACGAAATACGGCCTTTGCGTACGCCCGTCCTGGGGCTCGCCTCATCGCAATGATGAAAAAACACTTGCAGAGATAAACTACGACCAATAGAGTCGTAGTTATTCGAGCGACACCTATCGTGTGATCGAAGCCACCGTTTTCATCCCCGACCTTTGCGGAGCACCTGCATGAAATCCAACATCCTGATCATCGGTGCCGGCTTTGCCGGTGTGTGGAGCGCCCTGAGCGCCGCCCGGCTACTCGACCAGGCCCAGCGCGACGACCTGAGCATCAGCGTGCTCGCGCCGCAAGCGGAACTGCACATTCGCCCGCGCTTCTACGAGGCCAACGCACACACGTTGAAGGCCCCCGTAGGTGAGCTGTTCAATGCGGTGGGCGTGCATTTCATCACCGGTAACGCCGAAGCCATCGACGCCGATGCGCGCACCGTGAGCTACATCGACAGCCAAGGCCAGCGCCAGCAGATCAGCTACGACCGCCTCATCCTTGCCGCTGGCAGTCAGGTAGCGCGCCCGGCAGTCCCGGGCCTTGCAGAGCACACCTTCGATGTCGACAAGATGGAGTCAGCCGTACGCCTCGAGCAGCATCTGACGGGCCTGGCCGCCCTGCCCGCTTCACCTGCCCGCAATACCGTGGTGGTCTGCGGCGGTGGTTTCACCGGCATCGAAACGGCCACCGAAATGCCCGCCCGGCTGCGCGCCATCCTCGCAGACGCCGATGTGCGGGTGCTGCTGGTAGACCGTGGCGCCAGCATCGGCGCGGCATTGGGTGCAGGCATCAAGCCGTCGATTGTTGCCGCCTCGCAGGTTGCTGGCGTCCAGTGGTTGACTGGCACCTCGGTGGTGGCTGTCGATGCCGGTGGCGTAACTCTGGACAACGGCGAATACATCGCCAGCAACACCGTGATCTGGACCGTCGGCGTCAAGGCCAGCCCGCTGACCGCGCAGGTTGCCGGCGAGCGTGACAACTTCGGCCGGCTCAAGGTCGACGGGCACCTCAAGGTAATCGGCCAGGACCACATCTATGCGACCGGCGATACCGCTTGGGCTGCTGTCGACGACGTTGGCAACCACGCCCTGATGACCTGCCAGCACGCCATCCCGATGGGTCGCCACAGTGGCAACAACGCCATGGCTGACCTGCTTGGGGTGGCACCTGTGGTCTACCGCCAGCCCAAGTACGTCACCTGCCTCGACCTGGGTGAATGGGGCGCGGCGTACAGCGAAGGTTGGGAGCGAGAATTGAAACTGCAGGGCCAGGAAGGCAAGGACCTCAAGCGTCAGATCAACTCGGTGTGGATCTACCCGCCGGCAGCCGACCGCAGCTTGGCGCTGGCTGCTGCCGACCCGATGATCCCCATCGCTTGATGTGAAAAACCTGACAAAACCGTCAAAAAATGACGGTTTTGTCAATTATGTCGTTACATTGAATGACTGTTCAATAATGATGGCCATATGGCATCATTCAAAGAAAAAACATGCAAGAGGGTGAGAAAAATCTACTAATCCGCAGTGCATCAAGAGCCTGGCGCCACCTCGGTGTCCTGGCTTTGCGGCCAGCTCCTGACGCCTGCACGCCACCGTCAAGGAGCATTCCATGCAGTTACGGAATTTGAAGATCGGCATTCGCGCTGCCGGCGTATTCGCCCTGTTGGGCATCCTGGTCCTGGTCATGGGCCTTACCGCGCTTTACGAAACCCGCCAGATGGACAAGGCCACCGACGAAATCCGGGTCACCTGGATGCCCGCCGTGGTAGCGCTGGGTGACATCAGCAGCAACCTCGGGCGCGCCCGCGCCGTCACCCTGCGCGCCGCGCTGGACGATAACCCCGCCGAGCGCACACGCAACCTGCAGATGCTCGAACGTATCAACGCCGAACTCAAAGGTGGCCTGAAAGCCTACGCCGACACCATCATCGCTGCCGACGATCGCGCCCTGTTCAACACCTTCAATGACGCGTATCAGCAGTACCTCGAACTGCAAGTAGAAGTGCTGCAGGACATTGCCGCAGGCCGCATGGACGAGGCGAAGCAGCAGATCAGCGGCCCGCTCACCCAGCGTGCCGACAGTATGATGAAGGCCTTGACGGCGCTGATCGACTACAACAGCAAAGGTGCCGAAGATGCCTCGCAGCGCAGCAGCGACGTAGCAGACGAAGCATTCACCGCCATCATCTTCTCGTTGCTTGTGATCATGCTTGCCTTGGCTGCAATGGCTACCGTGCTGACTCGCAGCATCGTGGTGCCCCTGGCCGATGCGGTGGCGGTCGCCGAGCGTGTGGCCACCGGTGACCTTACCCAGGAAATACGCGTTACCGGCCGCGATGAGCCCGCCTTGCTCTTGCGTGCCCTGAGCCGCATGCAAGGCAGCCTGCGCGACACCATCCGCAAGATCGCCGCCTCGTCCGACCAGTTGGCCTCAGCCTCGGAAGAACTGCACACCGTCACCGAAGACACCAGCCGCGGCCTGCACCAGCAGAGTGCCGAAATCGACCAGGCCGCCACGGCCGTCAACCAGATGACCGCAGCGGTCGAGGAAGTGGCCAACAATGCAGTCAGCACTGCGGACGCCTCCAAAGGCGCCGACCAGACCACCCGCGATGGCCGCGTCCGGGTCAACCAGGCACTGGCGTCTATCCAGCACCTGGTGGCCGATGTGACCGGCACCTCGGCCGAGATCGAACAGCTGGCCAACAATGCCAATGAGATCAGCCGTGTGCTGGATGTGATCGGCGCGATTGCCGGGCAGACCAACCTGCTGGCACTGAACGCCGCCATCGAGGCAGCCCGCGCCGGCGAGGCAGGCCGTGGCTTTGCCGTGGTGGCCGACGAAGTCCGCGCCCTCGCCCACCGCACCCAGCAGTCGACCGCGGAAATCGAGCAGATGATTGCCGGTATCCAGAACGGTACCGAGCGGGCCGTGACGGCGATGCACAGCAGCCAGGGACGTGCGACGGGCACGCTGGAAGTGGCCCAGGGCGCCGGTCAGGCATTGGAAGTGATTGCTGAGGCGATTGCGTCGATCAACCAGCGCAACCTGGTGATTGCCAGCGCTTCGGAGGAGCAGGCGCAGGTGGCGCGCGAAGTGGACCGCAATTTGGTGAACATTCGCGACTTGGCTATGCAAACGTCGGCCGGGGCCAACCAGACGAGCGCGGCGGCACAGGACCTGTCGCGGTTGGCTGTGGACCTGAATGGCATGGTGGCACAGTTCAAGGTTTGATCGGACATAGCCGGGGCCGCGGTGCGGCCCATTCGCCGGCAAGCCAGCTCCCACAATGACAGCGTACCCTTCAAGGGCAACATAGAACCTGTGGGAGCTGGCTTGCCGGCGATGGGCTGCAGAGCAGCCCCTGTTACAGCAACCTCAATCTATCAGTCGTTGACACTCACAACCCGCCCCGCCTGCTCGGCAGCCTTGCCGCGAGTCGCCAGGCAGTAATACAGCGGCACCGTCACCAGCAGCCCGAACAGCCAGGACAAGTCCGCCCCTTCGACAATGTTGGAATACGGCCCCACATACAGCGCCGTATTGGCAAACGGCAGCTGCACCACGATGCCGCAAGCATAAGCAATGATCGCGTGGTGGTTGAAGCGGCCATAGATGCCGCCGTCAGCACTGAAGATCGAAGCGATGTCGTACTGGCCCTTCTTGATCAGGTAGAAGTCGATCAGGTTGATCGAAGCCCACGGCACAAGCACCAGCAGCAGCGCCAGGATCAGGCCGATGAAGTGGCCGATGAAGTCCGCCGAGGCGTTCAGTGCAACCATCCCGCAACCCACCAGAATCACCGAGGCCAGGATTACCCGCACCTTGATGCTCGGCGTCCATTTGGCAAAGAAGGTCTGGATCGCGGTAACGATCGACAGCACTGCGCCATACAGGTTGAGGGCGTTGTGGCTGATGATATTGAGCAGGAACAGCACCATCAGAATCGGGCCCAGCCAGCCGGTGGCCTGCTTCACCGCGTCCATGGCATCGGTACCTTCCGGCACGCACAGCACCGCCACGGCACCGAAGCTGAAGCACAGGATGGTGCCCAGGGTCGCGCCGAAGTAAGTGGCCCAGAACGGCTTGGCAATGCCCACTTCACGCGGCAGATAACGCGAATAGTCGGACGTGTACGGCGAGAAGCTGATCTGCCAGATGGTGCCCAGCGACACTGTGGCGATAAAGCCCGACAGGTTGAATGCACCACGGCTGAAGAAGTCGGCCGGCAGCTCCTGGGCGAACATCATGATGAACCCCGCCAGCAGCGCGGACCCCATCACCCAGGTACCGATGCGGTTCAGGACATGGATGAAGCGGTAGCCGATCACGCCAATGGCAGTGGCGCTCAGGGCACCGATCACGATCGCACCCGGCATCGGCATGCTCGGGGCAATGCCGTGAATGGTCTTGCCCGCGAGGACGATGTTGGAAATAAAGAAGCCAACATAGATCAGTGCGGTGAAGAACACGATTAGCAAGGCGCCGTAGCGGCCAAACTGGCCACGGCTTTGCACCATCTGTGGAATGCCCAGCTGCGGTCCCTGCGCAGAGGCCAGGGCGATGACCACGCCCCCGACCAGATGGCCCAGCACGATGGCGATCAGCCCCCACAAGAGGTTCAGGTGGAACACCTGGACCACCATGGCGCCGGTGACGATAGGCAGTGGCGCAATGTTGGTACTGAACCAGAGGGTGAACAGGTCGCGCGCCTTCCCGTGGCGCTCGGCAGGTGGAACGTAATCGACCGTGTGATTCTCGACAAACTGGTGTTGCGATGACGGTTGGGACATAGGATTCAGCTCGAAAGGTCGTTTTTATCTTTGTAAGGAAACCGCATCTAGGCGGCCTCTCAGCTGCGGACCATATTATGGTATTCCAAACTTTTGACAACACTGATCCGCACGAAAAAGCGTCCACTGATCTGCTTTGGAAACCCCTGCGACAAACCGCCTCACCGCTATAAGCCACGTTCCACGTGGCTTAGAGCCGTTTATCGCACAATACCCTTGCTTGAAAATTCCACTTGCAAAATAGGTATTACGGTATACCATCAGACACATCAACGATAAAAACCGCGGACCACCGCAGCCCTTTAGAGGTACTCCCGATGATCGACGCAACCGTCTACAAGAACGTCCTGGGCTCCTTCCCGTCCGGCGTTACCGTCATCACCACCCTGGACGACGACGGCTCGGTTGTCGGCCTGACCGCCAGCGCCTTCTCCTCCCTGTCGATGGACCCGCCGCTGGTGCTGTTCTGCCCCAACTACACCTCCGACTCCTACCCAGTGCTGATCAAACAAAAGCGTTTTGCCATTCACCTGCTCTCCGGTGAACAGCAGGCCGAAGCGTATGCGTTCGCCAAGAAGGGCAAGGACAAGGCCAGCGGCATCGAGTGGTCCATGAGCGAACTGGGCAACCCGATCCTGGCCGGCGCCACCGCCGTTATCGAATGCGAACTGTGGCGTGAATATGAAGGTGGCGACCACGCCATCATGGTCGGCAAGGTGCACAACCTGATCGTGCCCGAAGAAGCGCCCCGGCCGATGGTGTACTGCCGCGGCAAGATGGCCAGCCTGCCGGCCTTTGCCTGAAGCCTATTCTGAATCGAGACCACTGGTGCCCACCCTGCCAGGCGCCAGCCCCTTTCAAGCGTTGAGGAAAGCCCCATGAAATTTTCGTTGTTCGTACACATGGAACGTTGGGATGAACAGGTCAGCCACCGCCAGTTGTTCGAAGACCTGACCGAACTGACCCTGATGGCCGAAGACGGCGGTTTCAGCACTGTATGGATTGGCGAGCACCACGCCATGGAGTACACCATTTCGCCAAGCCCGATGCCGCTGCTGGCCTACCTGGCCGCGCGCACCGAGAAGATCCGCCTGGGTGCCGGCACCATCATCGCGCCGTTCTGGAACCCGATCCGCGTCGCCGGCGAATGCGCCCTGCTCGACGTGATCAGCAACGGCCGCATGGAAGTGGGCCTGGCCCGTGGCGCCTACCAGTTCGAGTTCGACCGCATGGCCAATGGCATGCCGGCCACCGACGGCGGCAAGGCGCTGCGCGAGATGGTGCCGGTGGTACGCAAGTTGTGGGAAGGTGACTACGCCCATGACGGCGAAGTCTACAAGTTCCCCACCTCCACCAGCGTGCCGAAGCCGTTCAACGCGACGCCGCCGATGTGGATCGCTGCCCGCGACCCGGACTCGCACAACTTCGCCGTGGCCAACGGCTGCAATGTCATGGTTACCCCGCTGATGAAGGGTGACGAAGAAGTGCTGGACCTGAAGAACAAGTTCCAGGCCGCTCTGGACAACAACCCGGACGTGCCGCGCCCACAACTGATGGTGCTGCGCCACACCCACGTGCACAGCCCGGCCGAGCCTGAAGGCTGGAAAGTCGGCGCGCAGGCCATCTCGCGCTTCTATCGCACCTTTGATGCCTGGTTCGGCAACAAGACTGTTCCGGTCAACGGCTTTCTGGAGCCGAGCCCGGAATCGAAGTTTGCCGAGGTGCCGGCGTTCCAGCTGGACAACATCCGCAAGAACACCATGATCGGCACCCCGGAAGAAATCATCGCGCGCATCAAGTACTACCAGGAACTCGGCGTCGACGAGTTCAGCTTCTGGTGCGACAACAGCCTGCCCCACGCCGAGAAGAAGAAGTCGCTGGAGCTGTTCATCAAGGAAGTGGTGCCGGCGTTCGCCTGAATTCCCATTGCCTGAATCATTGCGGGACGCGCCCGCTCCCGTGGGCCCCTTCGGCCTGCGTGAGCGGGCTTTTTTTTGAAACCTGTGCAGTCCCTGTGGGAGCGGGCAAGCCCGCGAAGAGGCCAGTACAGACAGCAGAGAAATCAAGGCATCAGGCCACCTTTCGTCCCCCCACCAAGAGAAATTTCCAGACACCTCTTGCACAACAAATATTATGGTATACCATCAGACAACAAGAGCTGATAACCCTCACCAGGAGCCACCCATGAGTTTCGAAATCCGCAAGATCGTCACCTACTCCGAAGAGACCCACATCGAAGGCGGCAAGGCCACCGACAAGCCGGTGACCATGGTCGGCCTGGCCGTGGTGATCAAGAACCCATGGGCCGGTCGCGGTTTTGTTGAAGATCTGAAGCCGGAAATCCGCGCCAACTGCTCGGAGCTGGGTGCACTGATGGTCGAGCGTCTCACCGCTGCCATCGGCGGTGCCGACAAGATCGAAGCCTACGGTAAAGCTGCTGTGGTCGGCGCCGACGGCGAAATCGAGCATGCCTCGGCCGTGATCCACACCCTGCGCTTCGGCAACCACTACCGCGAAGCGGTACAGGCCAAGAGCTACCTGAGCTTCACCAACAAGCGCGGCGGCCCTGGCACCTCGATCCAGATCCCGATGATGCAAAAGGACGACGAAGGCCTGCGTTCGCACTACATCACCCTGGAAATGCAGATCGAAGACGCCCCGCGCGCCGATGAAATCGTCGTGGTGCTGGGCGCTGCCGACGGCGGCCGCCTGCACCCGCGCATCGGCAACCGCTACATCGACCTGGAAGAACTGGCTGCCGAAAAAGCCAACGCTCAATAACAACAACCAAGACGGGCCGGGGCGTGGCGTGCTTTCCCGCCGTGCCCGACCTTCAAGGAGCGCCCTCCATGATTCAGCCTGTCGCTGAACGTACACCTGCCGGCACCAGCTACCTGTCCGTAGGCCAGGGCCAACCCGTGGTACTGATCCACGGCGTGGGCCTGAACAAGGAAATGTGGGGCGGTCAGATCGTTGGCCTGGCCAACGACTACCGTGTCATCGCCTACGACATGCTCGGCCATGGTCAAAGCCGCGTACCGGCTGCCGACACGCCGCTGGAAGGCTACGCCGACCAGCTCGCCGAACTGCTCGACCACCTGCAAATTCAACAAGCGACCGTGATCGGCTTCTCCATGGGCGGGCTGGTTGCCCGTGCCTTTGCCCTTAACTACCCGCAGCGCCTGGCTGCACTGGTCGTGCTCAACAGCGTGTTCAACCGTACCCCCGAGCAGAGTGCCGGCGTGATCGCCCGCGCTGCCCAGGCAGCGGAGCTGGGCCCCGACGCCAACGTCGATGCTGCCCTCGACCGCTGGTTCAGCCGTGAATACAAGGCAGCCAACCCGGCGCAGGTCGCCGCCATTCGCCAGGTGCTGGCGAGCAACGACCCGCAGGGCTACCACACCACGTATTCGCTGTTTGCCACCCAGGACATGTACCGCGCCGGCGACCTGGGCAGCATTCAGGTGCCGACGCTGATCGCCACGGGCGAACTCGACTCGGGCTCCACCCCGGCCATGACCCGCCAGCTCGCCGCCAGCATTCCGGGTGCGCACAGTGTGGTCCTCGCCGAGCAACGGCATATGATGCCGGTAGAAGCACCCCGTGAAGTCAACAAGATGCTGCTGGACTTCCTCGCGCAAGCCCGCACCCTCACCGAATCCGCCAAGGGGATTGTTGCATGACCCTCGTTCGTTTCCAGATGTGCATCGACGGCCAATGGCGCGATGCCCAGAGCGGCAAGACCTTCGACAGCCTCAACCCGGCCACCGCCCAAGCCTGGGCGCAGCTTCCCGACGCTGACGAAACCGACGTCGAGCTGGCCGTGCAGGCCGCCCAGCGTGCCTTCGAAAGCAAGGAATGGCGCAGCATCACCGCCACCGCGCGTGGCAAGCTGCTGCGTCGCCTGGGTGACCTGATTACCGAGAACAAGGAACACCTGGCCCAGCTGGAAAGCCGTGACAACGGCAAGCTGATCCGCGAAACCCGCGGCCAGGTCGGCTACCTGCCAGAGTTCTTCCACTACACCGCAGGCCTGGCCGACAAGCTTGAAGGCGGCACCCTGCCGCTGGACAAGCCCGACCTGTTCGCCTACACCGTGCACGAGCCCATCGGCGTGGTTGCCGGGATCATCCCGTGGAACAGCCCGCTGTACCTCACCGCGATCAAGCTGGCCCCGGCACTGGCTGCGGGCAACACCATCGTGCTCAAACCTTCCGAGCACGCCTCGGCGACCATCCTCGAGCTGGCCCGCCTGGCCCTCGAAGCCGGCTTCCCGGCCGGTGTGGTCAACGTGGTCACCGGCTACGGCCCAACCACCGGCGCGGCCCTGACCCGCCACCCCCTGGTGCGCAAGATCGCCTTCACCGGCGGCGCCGCTACAGCACGCCACGTGGTGCGCAGCAGTGCCGAGAACTTCGCCAAGCTGTCGCTGGAGCTGGGCGGCAAATCGCCGAACATCATCTTCGCCGATGCCGACCTGGACAGCGCCATCAATGGCGCCGTGGCCGGTATCTATGCCGCCTCCGGGCAAAGCTGCGTGGCCGGTTCGCGCCTGCTGGTGCAGGACGAGATCTTCGACGAATTCGTAGAGCGCCTGGTTACCCGCGCCAAGCGCATCCGCATCGGCAACCCGCAAGACGACGCCAGCGAAATGGGCCCCATGGCCACCGCGCAGCAGCTGGCCGTGGTCGAAGGCCTGGTGGCTGCGGCCAAGGCCGAAGGCGCCAAATTGCACATGGGCGGCAAGCGTGCCGAGGTCGAGGGTGACGGCTGGTTCTACGAACCGACCCTGTTCGAGTGCGACAGCAACTCGATGACCATCATGCAGGAAGAAGTGTTTGGCCCTGTCGCCGCGGTCATCCGCTTCAAGACCGAGGAAGAGGCCCTGGCAATCGCCAACGACTCGCAATTCGGCCTGGCCGCCGGCATCTGGACCCGTGACCTGGGCCGTGCCCATCGCCTGGCCCGCGACGTGCGTTCGGGGATCATCTGGGTCAACACTTACCGCGCCGTGTCCGCCATGGCGCCGATCGGTGGTTTCAAGAACAGCGGCTACGGCCGTGAGAGCGGCATCGATTCGGTGCTGGCCTATACCGAGCTGAAGACCGTGTGGATCAACCTGTCCACCGCGCCGATGCCCGACCCGTTCGTGATGCGCTAGGAGGAACACGAGATGATCGAACCCGGCATCTACAAAGACGTGATGGGCTCTTTCCCGTCCGGCGTCACGGTAGTCACCACCCTGGACGCCGACGGCGCCATCGTCGGCATCACCGCCAGCGCCTTCAGCGCGTTGTCGATCGACCCGGCGCTGGTACTGTTCTGCCCCAACTACGCCTCCGACACCTACCCGATCCTGCGGGACAGCAAGCAGTTCGCGATTCACCTGCTGTCCGCCGAACAGACCGCCGAGGCCTATGCCTTCGCCGGCAAGGGCAAGGACAAGGCCAAGGGCGTCGAGTGGCACTTGAGCGAGCTGGGCAACCCGCTGCTGGCCAAGGCGACGGCGATCATCGAGTGCGAACTGTGGCGCGAGTATGACGGCGGTGACCACGCGATCATCGTCGGCGCGGTGAAGAACCTGGTGCTGCCGGCCGAGCCGGTGACGCCGATGGTTTACCACAAAGGCAAGCTGGGCGCCCTGCCGCCGCTTGGCTGACCTTGAGACCGCCGGGGCTGCTTTGCAGCCCATCGCCGGCAAGCCAGCTCCCACAGGAATTGCGCAGGCCTCTGGTCCTGTGCAGTCCCTGTAGGAGCTGGCTTGCCGGCGATGGGCCGCAAAGCGGCCCCCGTTCCCTTTTTTCTTCCGGAGTACGGCACATGAGTAACGAGAAGTATGAGAAAGGCCTGAAGATCCGCACCCAGGTGCTGGGCGAGGATTACGTCAACCGCTCGATCCAGAACGCCGACGAGTTCACCAAGCCGTTGCAGGAACTGGTCACTGAATACTGCTGGGGCCACGTCTGGGGCCGCGAAGGCTTGTCGCTCAAAGAGCGCAGCATGATAAACTTGGCCATGATTTCCGCGCTCAACAGGCCCCACGAGCTCAAGCTGCACATTCGCGGCGCATTGCGCAATGGCCTGAGCCGTGAACAGATTCGCGAAATTCTGCTCCAGGTCGGTATTTATTGCGGCGTACCCGCGGCGGTGGACAGTTTCCGCCTGGCCCGTGAAGCGTTTGCCGAAGCCGATACGGAGTCAACCCGATAACAACGGGCTGTTCGAACCACTGCATGGAAAGCCTCGGTTCGGGGCGTTCCGCGATGTTGGCGCAACAGCCTCTTAAAGAGCGCACCTGATGAAACGCCAGCCACTCGACGACAGCTTCAAGGTCAACCGCAACCCCGTTACCCTGCGCGAAATCGTGCTAGACAAGCTGCGGGCGGCGATCATGAACTTCCACCTGCTCCCGGGCGACCGCCTGGTCGAGCGCGACCTCTGTGACCGCCTTGGCGTCAGCCGCACCTCGGTGCGCGAAGCCCTGCGTCATCTGGAGTCTGAAGGCCTGGTAGAGTTTGCCGACGCCAAGGGCCCACGCGTAGCCATCATCACCTTGGAAGACGCCCGCGACATCTACGAGCTGCGTTGCGTGCTCGAAGGCCTGATCGTGCAGCTGTTCACTCTCAACGCCAAGGCCAAGGACATTCGTGCCCTGGAACGCGCGCTGGAAGTGAACCGCGAAGCGCTGGAAGAAGGCGAGCTGCAACAGGTGCTGGACTCGGTACAAGGTTTCTACGATGTGCTGCTGGAAGGCTCCGGCAACCAGGTAGCGGCCCAGCAGCTGCGCCAGTTGCAGGCACGCATCAGCTACCTGCGCGCCACCTCGGTCTCACAGGAAAACCGCCGTGGCGCCAGCAACCGAGAAATGGAAAAGATCGTCGAAGCGATCAAGGGTGGCGACCCGCTGGTGGCCCATCAGGCTTCGGTCGACCACGTCCGCGCTGCCGCCAAGGTGGCCCTGGACTACCTGCGCCAGAAGCAGGATGACAACCCCAAGGTGCGCGACATCGTCGAGCCCCTGGCCCTCAAGGAACCCCGCATAGGTCGCTGATCATGCCTACCGCCCCGCGCTATTGCCCGCACTGCACCACGGAACTGGCCCGGGGCGTTCCCACAGGCGACACCCACGAACGCCTGCACTGCACCGGCTGCGGCTATATCCATTACATCAACCCGAAGATCATCGCCGGCTGCATCATCGAGCGCGATGGCAAGTACCTGTTGTGCCAGCGCGCCATCCCGCCACGCCCCGGCACATGGACCTTGCCGGCCGGGTTCATGGAGGCTGGCGAAACCACCGAGCAGGCTGCACTGCGCGAGGTCTGGGAAGAAAGCGGCGTGCGCGCCGACATCGTCTCGCCCTACTCCATCTTCAGCGTGCCGAAAATCAGCGAGGTGTACATCATCTTCCGCGCCAGCGTCACCGAAGAAACCGGGCAGTACGGCCCGGAGACCCTGGCATACAAGTTCTTTGAACCCGACGCAATTCCGTGGGACGAGATCTATTATCCAGCAATCCGGCAGATTCTCGAACGCTACATCCTTGAGCGGCAGGCTGGGGTTTACGGGATCTACATGGGCAATGACGACACTGGCAAGGTTCACTTCATCCGCTAGCCTGGGCCGCCACAAAATGCTCGCCAACCGTCTATTCTCGGTGCACCCTAAAGGCCTTGTGTTAAAGGACCGACAGAACAAATGGCGAAATGGCTAGACGGCGGCGGGCTGATGGCCGAACGCATCCGCAACCACGACTGGGCCACTACCCCGCTGGGCCCACTGGAACATTGGCCCGACGCACTGAAGACCACCATGGCCCTGTGCCTGGCTTCGCGCTTCCCGCAGGCGGTGCTCTGGGGCCCTGACCTGATTACCCTGCACAACGATGCCTTCACCCAGATTCTCGGGCGCAAGCCCTTGGCCCTTGGCATCCCCTTCCGCGACGTGTGGCAGGAAGCCTGGGCCGACATTGGCAACATGGCTGACCGTGCCCTGGCTGGCGAAGCGGTGTACATCGAAGACTTTCCGCTGATCATCGAACGTAACGGCGGCCCGGAGCGGGCCTATTTCACCTTCTGCTACAGCCCGATTCGCGGCCTTGATGGCGAGGTGCTGGGCATGCTCGACACGGTCACCGAAACCACCACCAGCGTGCTCGCCAACAGGCGCCTCAACTTTCTCGACGCACTCGGCCGTGCCATAGCCGACGCCACCGCCGCGGACCAGATCCTGGACACCACCACGCGCATGATGGTCGAGCACCTTAGCCTTTCCAGTTGCGCGTATGCGGTGATGGACGCTGACGAGGACGGTTTTACCATCTGTGGCGACGCGGTGGCCCCCGGCTCGCCGAGGCTGGTGGGCCAGTACCAACTGCACGACTTTGGCCGCCTGGCACTCAGCCGCCTGCGCAGCGGCCTGCCACTGGTGATCAACGACAACCTCAGTGAACTGGCCGCCGACGAAGCCGCCGCCTTCCAGGCCATCGGCATTACCGCCACCATCTGCATGCCGCTGATCAAAGGCGGCCGCCTCATCGCACTGATGGCGATCCATGACAACGCGCCGCGCACATGGACAGACTACGAACAGGCGCTGATCAGCGAAGTGACCGAGCGTTGCTGGGCGCATATCCAGCGGGTTCAGGCCCATGCCGAAGTGCGTGAGGCCATGGCCGCACTGGAGGCGCTGAATGCCACCCTCGAACACCGCGTAGACGAGCGCACCACCCAGTTGGTGCACACCGAGGCAGCGTTGCGCCAGGCCCAGAAGCTGGAAGCCATCGGCCAGCTGACCGGTGGCGTGGCACACGACTTCAACAACCTGCTGACCATCATTCGCTCGTCGTTGCACTTTCTGCAGCGCCCCAACCTTGATGAAAAACGCCGCGAGCGCTACATCAAGACCATATCTGACACGGTCCACCGTGGTGCCAAACTGACCGGCCAGCTACTGGCCTTCGCCCGCCGCCAGGCCCTCAGCCCCGAAGTGTTCGAGGCCGGGCCACGGCTGGAGGCCATGGCCGACATGCTCGACACCGCCACCGGGGCGCGCATCCAGGTCGAGCTGCAACTACCGCAGACGGCGTGCCACATCCGCGCCGACGTCAGTCAGCTGGAAACCGCGGTGATCAACCTGATGCTCAACGGGCGCGACGCCATGGCCGGCGAAGGCACCTTGCTGCTGCGCCTGCAGGCTGACCGGCGCCTGCCTGCCCTGCGCGGCCAGCCTTCACCGCCAGCCCGGTTCGCGGCGATTTCGGTGAGCGACAGCGGTGTGGGTATTGCCGCCGAACTGCTGGAACGTATCTTCGACCCGTTTTTCACCACAAAAGCCCCGGGTGAAGGTACCGGGCTGGGGTTGTCGCAGGTGTTCGGTTTTGCCAAACAGTCCGGGGGCGATGTACAGGTAGCAAGCATCCCCGGCCAGGGCACCACCTTCACCCTTTACCTGCCACAGGAGGATCCGCCTGCAGCCCCGGCCGAAGACGCCTCGGCCAGCAGCCACTGATACCTTGCAACGCAATGAACGATCAACGGCGCCCTTCTGCCAGCATGCGCAGCGCAAGCCCTGCCAGCACGGTGCCCATCAACCACCGCTGAACCTGTTGCCACACTGGCCTGCCAGCCAGAAACACGGCGATGGACCCAGCCATGACCGCAATCAACGCATTGACCGTGACGCTGATGGCGATCTGTGTCGAACCCAGCACCAGCGACTGCAGCAGCACACTGCCATGCCCCGGTTCGATGAACTGCGGCATCAGCGATAGATACATGACGGCGATCTTGGGGTTGAGCAGGCTGGTGGCAAAACCCATGGTGAACAGCCGCCGAGGGCTGTCGGCAGGCAGCTCACGCACCTGGAAGGGTGAACGGCCACCTGGCCGCAGCGCCTGCCAGGCCAGGTACAACAGGTACAAAGCGCCACCGATACGCAGCGCGTCGTAGGCAAAGGGAACTGCCATGACCAGCGCCGTGATACCCAATGCCGCGCAGAACATGTAAATGACGAAGCCCAACGCCACACCCCCCAGAGAAATCAAACCGGCCTTGCGGCCCTGGCAGATCGAGCGGGAGATCAGGTAGATCATGTTCGGCCCCGGGGTCAGTACCATGCCGAGGCAGATCAGGGCAAAGGTGAGCAGCTGGGTAGTTTCAGGCATGGGGCACATCCTGGTTGTGCGTGGGTTTGCGGCGAGTCTATCTGAAGCCATTGGTCACGGGTGAAATCAGTTGATTTGCCCGGCTATCAAACCCAGGGCAACGGTAATCATCGCCACCCCCGAAACCCGCCCGACCAGCTTCGCCGCGCCCGGCCTGGTGCTCAGCACGGCTTTGGCGCCATAGCCGACCAGTGAATAGATCACCAGCGAACTGCACAGGTGCACCAGGCCCAGCAGCAAGATCTGCAACGGCACCGGCCAGCTCGACTGCGGGTCGGTGAACTGCGGCAGCAAGGCCAGGAATAGCAGGAAAACCTTGGGGTTCAGGCCGCTGACGCAAAACCCCTTCAACGCCCAGCGCGACCCCGACTCCCCCTCACCACCCTGCCCAGCCTCGGGCAATGCGGGGCTCAACAACAGGTTGCCGCCCAGCCACAGCAGGTAGCTGCACCCTGCCAAGGTCAGCAGGGTCAGCGCCAGCGGGTGACCTGCCAACAGGCTACCTACACCCGCAGCCACCACCAGTGTCGCCAGGAAATGCCCCGACAACATCCCCGCCACTGCGGGCATCACCCAGCGCCCGCGCATGCCTGCCGAAATGGCGTAAGCCCAGTCTGCACCCGGGGTAATCACAAACAGCATCGACACGGCCCAAAATGCCGTCAGCACACTGATAGCCACTTGAATCTTCCTTATCTACTGCCTTGGGATGTCGAAAGATTACGGATTCCGCTCGGGGATTTTCTTTCGTATATTCCCTGCAATCGCTCAATTAATGGAAGATCCTTCTCAATGGACAGGACAGACAGGAAAATACTTGCCGAGCTGCAAAAAGACGGTCGGCTGTCGGTAACCGAGCTGGCCGAGCGTGTGGGGCTCAGCCTGTCGCCGTGCCATCGGCGCTTGAAGGCACTGGAGGAGTCCGGGGCGATACTCGGCTATCACGCCCGCCTGGCGCCGAGCGCCCTGGGGCTGAACTTTGCTGCGCTGGTGTTCGTGACCCTGCGCGAGGTCACCCGCCAGCCAGTGGCGGATTTTGAAGCGGCACTTTCGGAGATCCCACAGATTGTCGAAGCGCAGCGGTTGTTCGGCGACCCGGATTACCTGCTGCATGTGGTGGCCAAGGACCTGCCGGCATTTCAGAAGCTGTACGACGAGAAACTGACCAGCATTCCCAACGTGAAGCGCCTGAGCTCGACCCTGGTAATGAAAGAAGTGATTCAGGACCGGTTGCTGCCGATGTAGCTCTATTGCCTGTACTGGCCCTTTCGCGGGCTCGCCCGCTCCCACAGGCTCACCACAGGTACTGAAAGCTGCGCCATACCTGTGGGAGCGGGCAAGCCCGCGAAGGGCCTATACAGGCAACCATTCAGTTGCCCTGAAAACGCGCATCACGCACCATCAAAGCCCACCGCTTTCTACCGACACCGGGCTCAACCCCTCTATCCCAGGCCCTGCCGCCCACTGGCACCGTCCTTGCTACCGTCACCCGCTTAAGCTTTTGTCAGCCTTAGGTTTTTTAAGGTTTATGGGTACATATTTACTAATTTCTCGTTATCCCCGCGCCCCGCATCATCCCTCCAACAAGAACGCGTCGCCCATCGCCGGCACGCCCCCGGGCAGCTCCCGATGCCCTACCTTGCCTTGGAGTCAGTCATGACCAGTGCAGCCAATTCGGCACCCCTGATAGAAAAACACACAATCGGCTACGTGCCCCCGCAAGACCGCCATGGAAAGGTAAGGGATCTGTTCACACTGTGGTTCGGCGGCAATATCGCGCCGCTGCCCATCGTCACCGGCGCGCTGGGCGTGCAGCTGTTTCACCTGAACCTGATATGGGGCATCGTCGCCATCCTGGTCGGCCACCTGGTCGGCGGGGTACTGATGGCACTGCACTCGGCCCAGGGCCCGCAAATGGGCATCCCGCAGATGATCCAGAGCCGCGCCCAGTTCGGCACCCTCGGCGCGCTGCTGGTGGTAGTGATCGCCGGCGTCATGTACATCGGCTTCTTCGCTTCCAACATCGTTCTCGCCGGCAAGTCGCTACATGGCGTGGTAGACACCGTGCCAGTACCGGTGGGCATCGTCATCGGTGCGCTCGGGTCGGGCATCATCGGCATCATCGGCTACCGCTTCATCCACGTGCTCAACCGTATCGGCACCTGGGTGCTGGGCATCGGCATCGTGGTCGGCTTCGGCTACATCTTCACCCACGTGCAAAGCGACGACTTCCTCACCCGTGGCAGCTTCAACCTGGCCGGCTGGCTGGCCACCGTGTCGCTGGCGGCGCTGTGGCAGATCGCCTTTGCGCCCTATGTGTCGGACTACTCGCGCTACCTGCCGGCGGATGTGAAAGTCAGCTCGACGTTCTGGACCACCTACCTGGGCTCTGCCCTGGGATCGAGCCTGTCGTTCATCTTCGGCGCCGTGGCGGTACTGGCGATCCCGGCAGGCATGGACACCATGGATGCGGTCAAGCTGGCCACCGGCACCCTGGGCCCGATCATGCTGGTGCTGTTCCTGCTCAGCGTCATCAGCCACAACGCCCTCAACCTGTATGGCGCGGTGCTGTCGATCATCACTCTGGTGCAAACCTTCGCTTATCGCTGGATTCCTACTGCCAAGAGCCGTGCGGTGCTGTCGCTGATCGTCCTGTCGGCCTGCTGCGTGGTGGCGGTGTTCGCCTCGGCAGACTTCATCGGCCACTTCGTCGACATGGTGCTGGTGCTGCTGGTGGTGCTGGTGCCGTGGACAGCGATCAACCTGATCGACTTTTATGTCATCCACAAAGGTGACTACGACATCCAGTCGATCTTCCAGGTCGATGGCGGTATCTACGGGCGTTACAACCCGCAGGCGTTGATTGCCTATGCGGTAGGTATCGTGGTGCAGATTCCGTTCATGAACACGCCACTGTACGTGGGGCCGATTTCCGAGCACATCAACGGGGCTGACCTGTCGTGGCTGGTAGGGCTGGCAATCACCTCGCCGCTGTACTGGTGGCTGGCCAGCCGTGACAGTGCCTACCGTCGCCGGCAGACGAGTGCCAAGTTGGCCATGGGGCACTGATTCAACCTGTAACGGCCCTATCGCCGGCAAGCCAGCTCCCACATGAGCACCCCAGGCCTGGGCCAAGTAGGGAGCTGTGGGCGCTGGCTTGCCGGGGATAGGGCCGGTGCTGGCAACACATCAATCAGAGGTTGTAAGCCCGCTCATTGTGCTCCGCCAGGTCCAGCCCCTGCTCTTCCTCCTCCCGGCTGGCCCGCAGCCCGACAGTCAGCTTGATCGCGCCGAGAATCGCCCAGCTCACCACGAAGCAGTACACAAAGGTGAACGCCACCCCCTTTAGCTGCACCAGTGCCTGCCCGATGGGCGATACGCCCTCGACATAGCCCCCCAGCGAGGGCGCTGCGAACACCCCGGTCAGCACCGCCCCGACCATGCCGCCAACGCCATGCAGCCCGAACACATCGAGGCTGTCGTCATACCCCAGCGCCTGCTTGAGCCGGGTCACGGCAAAGAAGCAGATGGCCCCCGTCAGCACACCGATCACCAGCGCCCCCAGCGGCCCGACGAACGCGCAAGCCGGTGTGATGCCCACCAACCCGGCCAATGCCCCCGACGCTGCACCCAAGGCAGTCGGCCGGCCATGCATCACCTTCTCGGTCAGCAACCAACCGACAATCCCCGCACAGGCCGCCACCATGGTCGCCAGCATCACCACCCCGGCCCCCTCGTTGGCCGCCAGCCCCGACCCCACGTTGAAGCCGAACCAGCCCACCCACAGCAACCCCGCACCCACCAGGGTAAAGCCGAGGTTGTGCGGCGGCATGGCCACCTGCGGGTAGCCCTTGCGCTTGCCCAGCATCAACGCCGCAGCCAAGGCAGCCACGCCAGAGTTGATATGCACCGCAGTACCACCGGCGAAGTCCAGCACGCCCCAGTTGACCATCAACGCCCCCGGCCCGCCCCACACCATATGGGCGATTGGCGCGTACACCAGCACGAACCACGCCGCCATGAACAGCAACGAAGCGCTGAACTTCATGCGCTCGGCAAAGCCGCCGGCAATCAGCGCCGGGGTGATGATGGCGAACGTCAGCTGGAACACCGCAAACACGCCTTCGGGGATGGTGCCGACCAGGCTGTCATGGCCGATATCCAGCATCAGTGCCTTGTCCAGCCCGCCGATGAAACTGTTGAAGGTGAGCTGGCCCTCGACCATGCCGGTGGTATCGACCACCAGGCTGTAACCGAACAGTACCCAGAGGATGCCGATAACCCCGGCCACGGCGAACAGCTGGGTGAACACGGAGAGGAAGTTCTTGGCACGCACCATGCCGCCGTAGAACAGCGCCAGGCCAGGGATGCACATCATCAGCACGAACATCGCGGCGCAGATCATCCAGGCAGTGTTGCCGGTATCCAGGGTGGTTTCGGCGGCAGTGGCCTGGGTGGCCAGGGCTAACAACATTACAGCTAGGGTGAGGTGCTTCATGGCGTCACTCCTGTGGGAATGGGGGGGTCTTGGGGCTGCTTTGCAGCCCCAAAAACGGTGGATCAGTACTGCGCCTGCCCCGGCACCCAGGCCGTCCCCGCCAGGGGCACCCGCGCCATCGCCGCCGCTTCCACGGTCAAGGCCACCAGGTCCTCCGGGTCAAGGTTGTGCAAGTGCGACTTGCCACACGCCCGCGCCATGGTCTGCGCCTCCAGCACCAGCACCCGCAGGTAATTCGCCAGCCGTCGCCCCGCCTCTTCCGGGTTCAGGCGCTTGGCCAGCTCTGGGTCCTGGGTGGTGATGCCGGCCGGGTCGCGGCCGTTTTGCCAGTCGTCATAGAAGCCGGCGGCCGAGCCAATCTTCTTCAGCTCGCTGTCCAGGCGCGGATGGTTGTCACCCAAGGCGATCAGCGCCGCCGTACCGATGGCCACCGCGTCAGCCCCCAGGGCCATGGCCTTGGCCACGTCGGCACCGTTGCGGATACCACCAGAGACAATCAGCTGCACCTTGCGGTGCATGCCCATTTCCTGAAGCGCCTGCACCGCCTGCGGGATGGCCGGCAAGATCGGGATGCCGACGTGCTCGATGAACACTTCCTGAGTCGCTGCGGTACCACCCTGCATGCCGTCGAGCACGATTACGTCAGCACCGGCCTTCACCGCCAGCTTGACGTCGTAGTACGGGCGGCTGGCGCCGATCTTCACGTAGATGGGTTTTTCCCAGTCGGTGATCTCGCGGATCTCGGCAATCTTGATCGCCAGGTCATCAGGCCCGGTCCAGTCCGGGTGGCGGCAGGCACTGCGCTGGTCGACGCCGATCGGCAAGGTGCGCATGCCGGCCACCCGCTCGGTCACCTTCATGCCCAGCAGCATGCCGCCACCGCCCGGTTTGGCGCCCTGGCCGAGGACGATCTCGATGGCGTCGGCCTTGCGCAGGTCATCGGAATTCATACCGTAGCGCGATGGCAGGTACTGATACACCAGATGCTGGGACTGGCCGCGCTCTTCCGGGGTCATGCCGCCGTCGCCGGTGGTGGTGCTGGTGCCCGCAATGGTCGCCCCACGGCCCAGCGCTTCCTTGGCATTGGCCGACAGCGCGCCGAAGCTCATGCCGGCGATGGTCACCGGGATTTTCAGGTGAATCGGCTTTTTCGCAAAGCGGTTGCCCAGCACCACGTCGGTGCCGCACTTTTCGCGGTAGCCTTCCAGGGGGTAGCGCGACACGCTGGCACCCAGCAGCAACAGGTCGTCGAAATGCGGCACACGGCGTTTGGTACCGCCACCACGAATGTCGTAGATGCCGGTTTCGGCGGCACGCTGGATTTCCTGGATGGTCAGGCGATCGAAGGTAGCCGACTCACGCAGTACCGGGGGGAATTGCTCGCTCATGGAAATGCTCCTGGATCAGTACGCGCTGGCGTTGTCGACTTTGAAGTTGTACAGCTGGCGGGCCGAGCCGTAGCGTTTGAAATCGGCGGCCTTGTGGTCCAGGCCAGCCTTGTTCAGCAGCTCCTGCAGCTCTTGCAGGTGTTCGGCGCGCATGTCCTTTTCGATGCAGTCCGAGCCCAGTGACTGCACCGAGCCCTTGACGTAGATGCGCACCTCATACAGCGAGTCGCCCAGCGCATCGCCGGCATCGCCACACACCACCAGGCGCCCGGCCTGGCCCATGAAGCAGCTCATGTGGCCGATGCTGCCGCCGACCACAATGTCCACGCCTTTCATGGAAATACCGCAACGGGCACCGGCATCACCTTCGATCACCAGCAGCCCGCCATGGGCAGTGGCTCCAGCGGCCTGGGAGGCACTGCCCTTCACCCGCACCAAACCGGACATCATGTTCTCGGCCACACCCACACCGACGTTGCCGTGCACCGTGACACTGGCCTGCTGGTTCATGCCGGCGCAGTAGTAGCCGGCATGGCCTTCGATATCCACCGCCACGGCAGCGTTGATGCCCACAGCCAGGTTGTGCTTGCCGCCAGGGTGGGTCACTTGCCATTCAAGGTCCTGCACCTCGCCGTGCAGGGACTGGTTGAGCACACGCACCGAAGTGCTGGAAAGGTCGATCGTCTTCATAAGGTTCTCCAGGGGTTCGGTGGCAAGTCAGGCGCTTTCGCGTTCCCAGACGTACAGCGTGGCCGGGGCCGGTTCCCAGACCTTGGCGTGCTCGATGCCTGGCAGGCCGGCCAGTGCCTGGTATTCCGAGGCCATGGCCACATAGTCTTCGGTCTCGGCCAGCACCGCCGGCTTGCAGGCAATCGGGTCGCGGATCACGGCAAAGCCGTTGCGGGTGCCGATGGCAAAGGTGAAGAAGCCGTCCAGGTCTTGCAGTGCGCCATCCAGGGCCTGGGCCAGGCTGTCACCCTGCTGCAGGCGCCAGGTCAGGTAGCCGGCGGCCACTTCGGTGTCGTTGTCGGTTTCGAAACTGATGCCTTCGCGCTTGAGCTCCTGGCGCAGGCGAAAGTGGTTGGACAGTGAGCCGTTGTGCACCAGGCACAGGTCGGCGCCGGTGGAGAACGGGTGGCTGCCTTCCATGGTCACGGCGCTTTCGGTGGCCATGCGGGTGTGGCCGATGATGTGGCTGCCCTTCATGCCGGCCAGGCCGAAGCGGCTGGAAATTTCTGCTGGCAAGCCCATGCCCTTGAGGATTTCGATGCTCTGCCCGGCGCTCATGATGCGCACGTCGGGCGCGAGCTCGGCCAACGCGGCGCGGGCAGCGGCTTCATCGGTGTGCACCTTGAGCACCGCGGCGCTGGCATTCTGGAACCAGTCCAGCGAGCAGCCCAGGTGCCCTTCCAGCTGGCCCATCAGGGTGGTCCAGGGGTAATTGGTGTCAGTCGCTTGCAGCGTCAGCTTGACCCAGCCTTCGGCCACTTCATCGCCGTAGATGGCGAAGCCGGCGCTGTCCGGGCCACGGTCGGTCATGGCTTGGAGCATGGGTTCGAACAGCTTGCCAAGCTGGGCTTCCAGCTCGGGCTTTTTCAGGTACAGGCCTACAATTCCACACATGGTGATGCTCCTTACTAGGCAGTGGGCGACCGCTCTCGTGTTGGCCGCCCAGGGGATTGGGGGCGGTCAGAAGAACTCGGTGTAACGCTGGATTTCCCAGTCGGAGACGTGGCGGCAGTACTCCACCCACTCCATGCGCTTGAGCTTGATGAACTCGTCGACGATCTCGGCGCCCAGCACCTCGCGGAACAACGGGTCGGCTTCGAGCGCGTCGGCGGCCTCCTTCAGCGATTGCGGCAGGGTCTTGATGCCGCGTGCGGCAATTTCTTCAAGGCTGAGGGTGTAGAGGTTTTCATTGCACATCTCGCCCGGTTCCAGCTGGCGGTCGATGCCGTCGAGGCCGGCAGCAATGATCGCGGCGGTGACCAGGTAGGGGTTGCAACCGGCGTCCGGCAGGCGGAACTCCAGGCGACCATAAGGAATGCGCACCATCGCCGAACGGTTGTTGGCGCCCCAGGCTACGAAGGCCGGGGCCCAGGTCGAACCCGACAACGAACGGCCTACCACCAGACGCTTGTAGGAGTTGACTGTCGGGGCCGCAAAGGCACACAACGCCGGGCCGTGGGCCATGAGCCCTGCAGCAAAGTGGTAGGCCAGCTTCGACAGGCCCATGCCGCTGCTGTCGGACGGGTCGTGGAACAGGTTCTTGTGGGTGCTGCTGGCCAGCGACAGGTGAAAGTGCATGCCGTTGCCAGCGCGCTTGGGGTCGGGCTTGGGCATGAACGAGCAAATCATGCCCAGATCGTTGGCGATCTCACCGGCAGCCATGCGGAAGAAGGTGAAGCGGTCGGCCGATTCCATGGCGTCGCTGTAGGTGTAGTTGATCTCGAACTGGCCGTTGGCGTCTTCGTGGTCGATCTGGTAGATGTCGAAGCCCACCGGCTGCAGCGCCTCGGTCAGGCGCTCGAGGAACAGCCGCGAACGCGAAAGGCCCTTGTAGTCGTAGCAGGGTTTGTCGAGGTTGTCGGAGGCGTCTACCAGTTGCAGCTTGCCGCCTTCGTCGCGGCGGAACAGGCTGAACTCAGGCTCAAGGCCGGTGTTCAGGGTCCAGCCTTTGTCGGCCAGGCGCTGCACCTGTTGCTGCAACACGTAGCGGGTGTCATAGGGCCAAGGCTGGCCGTTGACATGGCCCACGCACACCACGCGGCCATAGCCTGGCTGCCACGGCACCGGCACCAGTGTAGACAGGTCGCCGCGGGCCATGAAGTCCGGGCCGTGGGGCTCCATGCCCATGCCGCAGATGGCGAACCCGGCAAAGCCGGCACCCTCCTCGGCTACCATTTTCAGGCCCGATATCGGCACCGATTTGGTCTTGGCCGAGCCATGAATATCGACGAACTGCGCCAGCACGTACTTGATGCCGTGTTGGTCGAGCGTGCGCTGGGTTTCTGCTGGCAACATGGGTTGGACACTCCTGGGCAAGGGGCAATGATTCCGCAAGGGAAACTTACTTTCCTGTCAGGAATGCAATGCGCTTGCCAAGTTTGTTCAGGCCGCGACCTTGGGGTGTCTGTTTGGGCCTCTTCGCGGGCAAGCCCGCTCCCACAGGATTGCCGCAAAACCTTTGTGGGAGTGGGCTTGCCCGCCAAGAGGCCGGCACAGGCAAGACAAAATCCAGGCAGGTTTTTCTGTTCTATTTATGGGAAACTTGTTTTCACCTGAGGAAAGAAGCGGCCAACGCAGCTGCATTTCGCACTTTCCCAGTGCGAAAATATTATTCTTGAACTGAAACCGTGCAGGACATCTGATGTCGACCGAAACCCAACCGCGCCTTCGCCTGGAGCAATACCTGGGCCTGCAGATCAAGCGCCAGCGCCAGGCCCAGTCCCTCAAGCTCGCCGATGTCGCACGCATCGCCGGCATCAGCCAGGGCATGCTAAGCAAGATCGAGAACGCCCAGGTGTCCACCAGCCTCGACACCCTCAGCCGCCTGTGCGACGTACTGGGCATGCCGATGGCCAAGCTGTTCAGCCAATACGACCAGCCCGACGGCAATGCCCTGCTGGTGAAGGCCGGTGAAGGGCTGGAAGTGGTACGCCGCGGCACCGAGAAGGGCCACACCTACCACTTGCTCAATCACGCCAGGGGGCCGAAGAAAAACTTCGAGGCCTATATGGTGAGCATGGACGACGCCAGCGAAGAGTTCCCGACCTTCGCCCACCCCGGTACCGAGTTCCTCCATTTGCTGGAGGGCGAGCTGGTGTACCGCCATGGCAACCAGCTCTACCACATGCACGCCGGCGACAGCCTGACCTTCGACGGCGAAACCCCGCACGGCCCGGAGCAGCTGGTGCAAGTGCCCATACGGCTGCTGTCGATCATGAACTACGGCGAGGAGTGACGCGGCGCTGCAAGGCAACAGCCGATGTCGCGATCAGACAAGCACACGTCGCCCGCAATCGGCTGCAAAACCCTGTATACAAAAATAATACACACATCGACCAGCCCCGCGCCGTGGGCTGGCCGACGTGGTAGCCGCGAGTAAAACAGCCTCGCTTCACAATTCCAACGCTGTGGCGCCTTTTTGCACCGGGCAATTCGTCCGGGCTCATAACGATAAAACTCCCAGTATCACAGACCTGCGCAGCGCCAGCCGGGAGTGTTTGCGCGCGCCACAGTGTGAAGACTTGACTGCCATGATCGCGACTTCAATCCCCGTAGCCGGTGCTGCCACCGGCCACCGTAATGCCCTGTGCGTTGCCCATATCGCCGCTGTACTGTTCGGCCTGACCGGCATCCTTGGTCACTTGATCAGCGCCGATGCCAGCATCATCACCTTCGGCCGCGCCACCTTTGCCTTCATTGCCCTGGGCTTTGTCGCCGGCCTCAAGGGCACCCGCCTGCTCGATGCGCTTACGCTGCGCAACCTGCCGGTGCTGGGCCTGACCGGCGCCCTGCTGGCAGCCCACTGGGTGACCTTCTTCATTGCCGTCAAAGTCGGCGGCGTGGCGGTCGCCACCCTGGGCTTCGCCAGCTTCCCGGCGTTCATTGCCATGATCGAGCGCGGTGTGTTTGGTCAGCGCATCGGGGCCGTGCAAGGTTTGCTTCTGCTGATGGTTACCGCCGGCCTGGTGTTGGTGGTGCCGACTTTCGACCTGCTGGACAACGGCACCATCGGCCTGCTCTGGGGCTTGGGCTCGGGCCTGGCATTCGCCCTGCTGACCGTGGCCAATCGCCGCAATGCATCAAGCATGAACGCCATGCAGGTGGCCTTCTGGCAGAACGTGGTGGTGGCCGCGCTGGTGGCGCCGTTTGCCTTCGCCCACCTGGGCAGCACCAGCCTGGCGGGCAGTGACTGGGTCAACCTGGCGCTGCTGGGCGTGTTCTGCACCGGGCTTGCGCAATTTCTTTTCGTCAAAAGCCTGGAAGGGCTGGAAGCGCGCACGGCCGGCATGATCATCGCGCTGGAGCCGGTGTACGCGATCATCGGCGCGTGGTGGCTGTTTGGTGATCAGCCGAGCCTGCGCATGGCCGCTGGTGCTGCGCTCATCGTGCTGGCTACCCTGCTGGCTGCGGCGCGCAAGGCACCGGCCGAGCAAGGCGATCCCAGCCGCTGCGCGCATTGATCAAAGCACGGTAGATATAGCGCCCGGAACCAAGCATATTCCATAATGTTTGTATCAACTGATTTTATATTGCGTTTTAATATTAAAAATCAATTCCTATGGAGTAGCAGCCGTTGAAAGCCTTCCCACTTTTACCTTTGGGCATTGCCTTACTGGCGGCTTGCTCAACGGCCCTTGCGGGCTCAACGCTTGATCGTGTCCAGGGCAAGGGTGAGCTTACCGGGGTGCTGATGGAGAACTACCCGCCATTCTCGTTCTTGAATGAGCAAAACCAGCTGGATGGCTTTGACGTGGATGTCGCCAAGGCCGTAGCCGAGCGTCTTGGGGTGAAGCTCAAGCTCGAAACGCCCTCTTGGGATGTGATCGCCGCAGGCCGCTGGGGGGGCCGTTACGATATCTGTGTCTGCTCAATGACACCGAGCAAGGCGCGTGCTGAGGTGTTCGATTTCCCGGTCGAGTATTACCAGTCGCCAGCGGTAATCGTGGTCAACGCCAAGGACACCACCATCACCTCGGGAAAAGATCTGTCGGGCAAGAAAGTTGGCGTCATCAGC
Organism: Pseudomonas putida S13.1.2; assembly: GCF_000498395.2. Taxonomy (NCBI): domain Bacteria; kingdom Pseudomonadati; phylum Pseudomonadota; class Gammaproteobacteria; order Pseudomonadales; family Pseudomonadaceae; genus Pseudomonas; species Pseudomonas putida. The sequence continues at coordinate 1,150,130 of NZ_CP010979.1, read as the reverse complement.
GCCTCGACCTATGAGGCTTACCTGAACAAGGATCTCACCATCGAAGGGGCAGAAGACAAACCTCTCATCTACCCGTTTGATAATGCCCAGGCTGCGCCCTATGACAACGAAACTGTCGCCTTCCAGGATCTGGCACTGGGTGCCGGCGTGCGCCTGGACGCAATGGTCACCAATCTGATCACTGCCAAGGAGCGTATTGCCCAGGATCCCCGCTTCAAAATCACAGGCGAGACTTTGTACGCCGAACCCAACGTAATCGCTATTGAGAAAGGCGATCCGCAGTGGAATGAAAAGGTCACGGAGGTCATCACAGCACTCAAGGCCGATGGAACACTGGCCAAGATTTCCCAGAAGTGGATCGGCGCCGATATCAGTAAATGACAGTCCTTAACCCACATCCCGCAAAGTCCGTTCTCGCACCCAAGGTGAAATCGAGCCTGCTGGGTCGGACCTTTGGGTTCAAGACCCGCCTGTATCTGACCTGGGGGGCGTTGCTTGGCCTTTGCGTCTTCTTCTTCCTGAGCTTTGACCTGAAGTTCTCGATCATCCTGGATAAATGGCCCAACCTTGTAGGCCTGCGGTTGGGACCCAACGGCTTCCTTCAGGGTGCAGCACTGACGCTGTTTCTCTGCATTTGCTCGATAGGGTTTTCGTTGCTGCTGGGCTTTGTTACGGCGCTGGCGCGGTTATCCCGCAGTGCTGTGGCGTTCGGCGTGGCGAGCTTCTATGCATCGTTTTTTCGCGGTACGCCGCTGCTGATCCAGATCCTGCTCATTTACCTGGGCTTACCGCAACTGGGTGTGGTGCCGGGAGCGATTAGCGCAGGGATCATCGCACTGTCGCTCAACTACGGCGCCTACCTCAGCGAAATTTTTCGTGCCGGCATCATGGCTGTCCCACCCGGGCAGCGAGAAGCGGCTGCTGCGCTTGGCTTGAGGCCGACGTCGGCGTTCCTGCATGTTGTGCTTCCGCAGGCGATGAGGACGATTATCCCCCCGACCACCAGCCAGTTCATCTCGATGCTGAAGGACTCGTCGCTCATTTCTGTAATGGGGGTGTGGGAAGTGATGTTCCTGGCGCAGTCCTACGGACGCTCCTCATACCGTTATATCGAAATGCTCGCCACTGCCGCGCTCATCTACTGGCTGCTGTCCATTGGGCTGGAGCTCATTCAGCACCGTCTTGAACGCCACTTCGGCAAAGGGTTCCAGCATCAGCGGTGAGCTGCCAGCTGATATCAATGAAGACAGGAAAAATGATGTCCGACCCCAAACCCCTGTTGTTTGCGCTATACGAACAAGCGAGCGTTGGCTGCGGTGGCGCACCCAGCCTATGGACTCATCCAGCGGATGAGCGCCTGGCCGCCAACACGTTTGATTTCTGGTCGAACCAAGCCCGTATCGCCGACCAGGCTAACCTCGACATGCTCTTCTTCGCAGATGTCCTGGGCTTCTACGACGTCTTCGGCGGGAGCGCTGAAGCAGCAGTGAAGTGGGCGGTAGAAGCGCCTGCGAACGACCCATTGATGATCATTCCGGGGCTAGCTGCGATCACCAGGAACCTGGCATTCGGCGCTACCGTTACCACGACCTACGAGCATCCCTTCACGCATGCCCGGCGCTTCAGCACGCTCGACCACATGACCAATGGCCGGATCGCCTGGAACATCGTCACGTCCTACCTTTCCAGTGCTGCTCGCAACTTCGGCCTGGAAGAGATGGTCAAGCATGCCGACCGCTACGAACGCGCCGAAGAGTTCATGGACGTGGCCTACAAGCTCTGGGAGGGCAGTTGGGCAGACGACGCAGTGGTGCAGGACAAGGCGGGTCAGCACTACGCCCGTGGCGAGCGAGTGAGACCGATCAATCATTGCGGGGAGCGCTACCGCGTGGCAGGCCCTCACCTGACAGCGCCTTCCCCGCAACGAACCCCGCTGCTTATCCAGGCCGGTTGGTCAGGCCGGGGCCGCGAGTTCGCAGCCAAACATGCAGAGCTGATTTTCATCGCCAAATCCAACCCACATGAAATCCGCCAGGGTCTGGAAGAAATCTGGACGATGGCACAGGCTCGTGGACGTGATCGGGATGACGTGAAATCGCTTACGGTGTTGCGGATCGTCACGGCGAAAACCGAGATTGAGGCCCAGAGAAAGTATGACGCGCTTCAGAGCAACTATCACCTGGAAGCACAATTGGTCAGCTATGCCGGCGATACAGGCATCGACCTTAGCCGCTACGCGGACGGCGATGCGCTCTCGACCCATACCGAAGGTTTGACCTCCTACATGATGCGACCAGACGGCAGCGGCAAGCCGTTGACGGCAGGTGACGTCAGAAAGCGTTTTGCCAACGTCACACGCGGTACGGATTTGATTCTGGTAGGAACGCCTGAGCAAGTCGCCGACCGTATCGAGGAGCACGCCCGCATTTCGGGAACCAGTGGTTACATGCTGAACCCGCTCACCAGTCCTGGCACTTTGGAGGACTTCGTCGAGCTGATTGTGCCTGAACTCCAAAAACGCGGGCTTTATCGCACGCAAGCGCAAAGCGGCACCTTCCGGTCTCGCCTCAGAGATGACCGCTCGAGCCGCCTGCCATCATCTGCTTATGGAGCGTGTTTCCGGCAGCAGTGACTCAGGGCTGAACCGCCCCACACAAAGGGAAGCTTTCGCTCCCCTTTGTGCTCAGGTGGTCACTTCACCGTCACTACGACCTTACCTTTCGCTCTGCCTTGCGCGACGTAAGCCAAGGCATCGCGTGTCGCGTTCAACGGGAAGGTACGATCCACTACAGGCTTGATGACCCCGGCTTCAACCAGCTTGGCCAGCTCAGCAAGTTGCGCACCACTCTCCCTCATGAACAGAAACCTGTAACTGACCCCCTTCTGCTCCGACTTTTTCCGGATCCCCCGGCTGATCAAACGAACGATCTGCTGGAACAGCCAGGAAAGACGAAGCTGCTCTGCGAACTCAGGGGTGGGTGGGCCTGAGATGGAAATCAAATGACCACCCGGCTTCAGTACCTTGAGCGATTTATCGAGAACGTCCGCCCCCAGGCCACTGAGCACCACATCGTAATCACTCAGTTGCGATTCGAACGGCTGCGTCTTGTAATCGATCACCACGTCCGCACCCAGCGCCTTGACCCACGGCACGTTGACGGTACTCGTGGTTGTCGCGACGAATGCTCCCAGATGCTTCGCAACCTGAATGGCGATGCTACCGACGCCACCGGAACCCGCATGGATCAGTACCTTCTGGCCCGGATGAACCTTGGCGACTTTCACTAAAGCCTGCCAGGCCGTCAGGGCCACCAATGGCAGCGACGCCGCGTCCTGCATATTCAGGTTGGCAGGCTTGAGGGCGACTGCCGCTTCGTTGACAGCCACGAACTCCGCGAAACCGCCCATGCGCGCCTGATCTACACGTGCGTAGACCTCGTCCCCAACCCGGAACCGACTGACTTTCCCACCCACCCGCTTCACCGTACCAGCAATATCGTTACCCAGGATCAGCGGCATCCGGAAAGGCAGAATCAACTTGAACTCGCCTTTCCTGATTTTGATATCAAGGACATTCACGCTTGCAGCGTGCGTCTCAACCAGCACATCGAAATCGCCCACCTTGGGCTGTGGCACTTCAGTGATGTCACCCTCGACCTCTTTGCCGTAGCGGTCAATCAGAAACGCTTTCATACCTTAAAGATTCCACACTGTAGACGTGCCTTATTTATCCGACTCCAGGCAATGATGGCCTTACCCGTTCACGTTGCCCCTCGTGTGCAACAGCACAGGCCGGCCTGGCCTTACTCTTCCAGGAATTGAAGGGCGTGTTTCAGGAAGCGCTCAGGGAACTGGAAGTGAGCGGCGTGACCGGAGTCGGGGTAGATCAGCAGCTGGGCATTTGGAATGCTCTGCACCAGGCTCCACGAATTGATCGAAGGGATCATGACGTCATCGACGCCATTGACCACCAAGGTGGGTTGCTTGAGTGCGTTGAGGTAGGAGAAGCGGTTCTCACCCTGTGCCGACTGGACATAGGCCGCAAAAGCAGCCCCCTGAGCCATGGCAACCTCAACGGAACTTGGCGCGTCCTGATCGGCACGCTGATTGCGTCGCTCCCAGAACGCCAGGCCCGCGCGTCTGGCAGCATCCGAGCGACCGAAGAAGAGGAACAGGAAGTCTTCGATGGTGGGCACAGGGTTTGACGCGGCTTCTCTCACACCCTCCGCCATGCTTGGATCACCACCGCGCAGACCGGTGCCTATCAGCAGAAGCTTGCGCACCAACCCAGGGTGACGCAGCGCCACTTCCTGAACCTGCAGACCACCGATGGAGAAGCCAAGCAGGTCGACCTGGGTCAGCCCCAGAGCACTGATGGCTGCTGCGATGTCATCCGCCATTTGCTCAATGGTCGTGGCCGGAGTACCCGACGACGAAGCCACCCCCCTGCCGTTCAGCAGGATCACTTCACGACCCGCAGCCAGACCATCGGTGATTATCGGGTCCCAGTGATCGAGACCGCCACGGAAATGGGCGATGAAGACCAGAGGCACACCAACAGCATTACCCCAACGGCGGTAAGTGAAGGTGTCGCCGCCTACTTCTACTGTGCGGGACGGAACGGTGAGATGGGTATAGCTCATGACGTTTTGCTCTCTCGGTGGAAGACCTGGCTTAATGATGATGATCGTAATCCATTTGGTCAACGACTTTGATGATGAACGTAATCAATGTAAGCTATTGCTTGGCTTGATAGCAGAGAGCGCGGAGACATGAAGGTCACAAAGGCCCAGGCCCAGGCGAACCGGGCCCGTATCGTAGAGACGTCCTCTACGCTTTTTCGTGAGCGCGGTTACGATGGCGTGGGTGTTGCCGATCTCATGGCAGCTGCCGGCTTTACCCATGGAGGCTTCTACAAGCACTTCAAATCCAAGGCGGATCTGATAGAGGAGTCGGCAGCGTGTGGCATTGCCAAGACGATCGATCAGCTGCAGGGCCTCGAACTGACTGAATTCGTGAGCTACTACCTCTCACGAAAACACCGGGACGAGAAGGGTACGGGTTGCACGCTAGCGGCCCTTGGTGGAGATGCCGCACGCCAGTCTGATGACATCAAAACCGCTTATGCGGCCGGAATCGAGGACTTGCTGGAGGCCTTGATACAGCCAGCAAAAAGCCGTGAGGATATTATCAATACCTTCGCCCATATCCTTGGTGCCTTGGTTTTATCGCGTGCTTGCCCGGACGATTCGCCACTGGCCGATGAAGTGCTCAGCGTCTGTCGAGACCGCATTCTGGGGAAGCGGCCTACCCCTACAGCTTGAACTTCACACAAATCGTACTGTTCCGGGCGAGCCGGTCCAGCGTGATTGCATTGGCTCCATACCCTGAATAGCTTTTCACCAGCCGCATGCCCAGGCCTGTGCCGCTTGGTTCGGGATAAGACTCAGGAAAGCCCTCCCCCTCGTCCCTTACCGTAATGACAGCATGGTCGCCTGCATCCTGGACGCTCACGCCAATGGTGCCCTTGCCGTACTTGAGGGCATTGGTGATCAGCTCGGAAATGACCAGGCCCAACGGTGCCATCCGCTGTGGAGGGAGAATGAAAGCATCGGCGTCCAGAACGATCTTTCGTTCAGCCAGCGCCGACCCCAGGTCACTCAACAAGGCGCCAAGATACTCTGATGCCAGGACGCCCTGGGTTTCTGCGGTCTGATAGAGGCGTTCATGCACACTGGCTATCGTCAGCACACGGCTGGCTGCCGTCTGCAGCTGGATCTTGACCGCCTCATCCGCCGACAGGTTGGCTTGAAGCTGCAGCAGGGTGTTCACCAGGTGCAGGCTGTTCTTCACCCGATGGTGAATCTCTTCGAGGTAGAGATCGCTGTCGCTCAGCTTGGTGTTCTGCACGGCAATCAGCGACAGCAACTGAGCCTCATGCTGGTGCCGCTCGGTAATATCCCGCGACACCGCGATGAGTCTGTCCAACTTGCCCTCGGTAGTCAGAATGGGGGCGATGGTGACGTCCCACCATCTCGGCTCATCGGTGGCCGTAGGGCAATAGGCCTCAAACCTTGCCGACTCGCCGGCCACGGAACGCGCCATGGCATCACGCACCACCGCCTTGGAGTCATCAGGCCACAGCTGGGCCCAAGGTTTGCCGCGCACCTCTGCCAGCTCGCCGATGTGCATGAGGCACATGCCGGCCTCATTCATGAATTCGATGTCGCCGTGGGTGGTGAGGATCTTTACGCAGTCCGGACTGGCATTGAGCATGCTCTCGGAATAGCGATCCGGTAACTGGTCATCCGCCCCATTTGCCAGGCGCTCCACGGCCATGGAGATGACGTTGGAGATACCCTCAAGGAAGACCAGGTCGCTTTCGATGAAGTCGTCACCGTCGGTGCTATCCGCCTCCAGCACACCAAAGGGCCTGAGCGCACCCCGGATAGGCACGTTGATGGCGCGTTCGATACCGTATTTCTTCAACAGGTCCGGCGTGCGGAAGCGTTGCTCCTGGCCCAGATGGTTGGAAAGCACCGGCCGGTAGGTGGAAATGGCATAACCCGCCGGACTGGCCACATCCCCACCGACCTTGGCGTGGCCGATATCCGAGGGATCCCAACCGACGCCGTGGGTCAGCAAAAAATCATCGCTCCCCGGCAAGGGCATCAACACCTTGGCAAAACGCGTGTTCATGCCGTTGGCCACCACGCTACAAGCCTGCGTGAGCAAAGTATCGAGGTTCGTCGACCTGAGCGACGACACGCCATACTCCACCACCAACTGATGCTGCTTGTGTAAACGGGCCTGTGACTTCTGTAGTGCAAGCCTGATCATTTCATCGGGAGGCAGTTGATGCATGGGTTCTCATCCACAGCTGGCCAATATGGAAAGATTATTTTCGAGCGTGCCATTTGACACCGTGGCCCCTGCGCACGTGCCGGGCCGGGACCGAAAAAGTTTCGTGGCTTCATTTACCAACGATCCTGGATCGATGGCAATGACGAAAACCGTCTAAGCCCGACGGTAATGGGCAAGTATAGAGCGCTGGGCTTGCCAGCAACCCAAGCGCCACCCGTCAGCCGCGTGAAACCACTGGTCATGGCCGCTGGCCGTATGGCTACATGATCGGGGTTTTTATTATGGCTCGCAGTGTATTGGTGGTAGAGGATGACGAGTTGATCCGAATGCTCGCCTGCGAGGCGCTGGAATCGCTCGACCTCGACGTGCACAGCTGTAGTTGTGCCGATGAGGCGATAACGGTGCTGGAAACAATGGTCCACCTGGACCTTGTATTGACCGATATCCAGATGCCTGGCCAACTCAATGGCGTGGATCTTGCCCAGCTGATCATTGATCGTTGGCCTGATACCGCCGTGATCGTGATGTCGGCCGGCCAACTTGATCCCGGCGTTCGCCTGCCTGCGTGTTCAACGTTCCTGTCCAAACCCTGGACGGTTGACCAGTTACTGAACGCTGTTGAGCGACAGCTATCGCCTAAGGCAAGTGTTTGAGGACGGGGCCTTGTTCGAACACGCTCGGCATCCCACACAGCGGAAAAGGCGCTGGAATGACTTCCCGGCGTTCATTGCCATGATCGAGCGCGGTGTAGATCGCGCTGGAGCCGGTGTACGCAATCATCGGCGCGTGGTGGTTGTTTGGTGACCAGCCGAGCTTGCGCATGGCGGCGGGGGCTGCGTTGATCGTGCTGGCGACCATTCTGGCGGCGGGGATGATCAGCTTGCTGTCCTGATGCCAAACCCTTGTGCTGTCGCATCTTCATAAGAGGGCGGTGGAACGTATTCAGGCGGTGGGCCATTGAACGAAGGATCAGTGCTAGAGGAGCTAGGGCGCCTTATAGCAAAGAGAGGGGTATTGTTATATCTCCCATGCCATGTGTATTCGTATCCCTTGACCCCTCTGGGAAGCTGCCCTCTGTTCACTGCGAAGACATGCCCTTCTTTGTGCACAGATACGGTCGGAACAAAGTTGGCAACAAAATCAACATCCGGCCGTTGGAAGCGAATTATCCCTTCAACCTTGGACAGTTTTGTGAATACATGATTATTTCCTTCGGGTAAGTCCAGCAAAGCGTTAACATCAGACGGTTCTTGAGCTAAATGTCGGATAAATGGTTTGAGCGTCATAGGCGCATTATGTTCCCGCAGCAGAGCAGTAGCACCGGTCTTCTTCATTGCACCCAAGGTTTTAGCCATTCCAGAAAAGCTGACTCTCAATTGACCTGAAGGGTCTGAGTAATTGATGGGATCACCTGTGCAATAGGCGTATGCATTCAGCCCTCCTCTGTCAAACGGGCTCAATACGTCAGGCCCTGTCAAACGCCTGAGTGACGGGCTGAACAGTCGATGCCCGTTACCCAACGGATAGCACCCCGTCTGTGTATCACGCCATTCGCCAGTGAAACCAATCATTGCCAGTTTTTTCTGGGCAGGCGAAAAACCATAGGGTGAATAAGCCTCGCAATCGTGAAAGTTAATAGCGTGGGCTGCCACTACGGTATTGGCTGCGTCGCTTTGCAACAGCCTGGCCGATGTTTGTAACTGGGCTAGCGCCCTGCCATCAGCACGCATTAACCGCGTGTTTTCCAAACCGAGCAAACAAACCAGCCTGGTGTTGGCGTAGAACAGGCGCACACTGGGGACCTTGTTAGCTATCGTGCTCATTCCATCGTCACCTTTGGCAGAGGTGTTTGACAGTACACGGTTAGATTACAGGGTCGATACTGGTAGATCTGCCAGGTCAGCCTGGCCTTCAGTTATCCGCCTTCAGGTAACAAACTGCGGTCAAACATGAATGCCCGCTCCCCTTGCGGCGTGTACTGGTACAACTGCTGCGGCCGGCCCAGTTTTGGCTGGTGCTTCTCGCCGGTATCCCTTACCCAACCCAGCTCGCGTAAACGCTCCAGACGCTTGCGCACAGAGGTACCGTTCACCGCCTGGCCCAGGCAGGCCTGCACCGCCCCGAGCGCATCCTGCACAGTAAACTTCTGCGCCAATAGGTAAAGCGGCAGGCTGCTGTACACCGTCTTTGCCGCCAGCCGTTCGCGGGCCCGCTCTACCAGCAAGTTGTGGTCAAAGGGCAACAGCACCTTGCGCCCCAGCACACTGTCCAGATCGAAAAACGCCAGTTGCTCGCCTTCGACGGCCTGCGCGGGGTCGAGCAACGCCAGGTAATAGGTGCTCAACGACCACCCTCGTGGATCGCGGAATGCATTGCCCTCGGTACCCACCTGCTCCATGTAGCACGGTTGCACCCGGGCTTTCTCGTGCAGGGCCCGGCTGGCGGCATCTTCCAGACTGGTGTCGGGGGTACGCCCATTTACGATGACCCCGGGCAAGGCCCATTGCCCGGCATGCGGCTCGCGCTCACGACGGTGCAACAACACTTGCAGATGCTGGGCATCAGGGGCCAGGCGCAGGGCGACAATGTCGACACTGGCCAGGACTTCAACTGTACTCACCGTGCAGCTCCTTGTTCAGTAGCGCAATAATCCACCAGAGCATCTAAGTAAGGCAACCACAAACCCCATATCGTTTGCCACTTGACATACTTAATACACCAGGTGAATTATATAGCCATTCCAGCAAGGAGAACCGCCATGAAGATCGCCAGTTTCGATGTCGACGCGCAAAACGGCTTCACTGCCAACGCCCCGCTGGAGCTGCCCGTGCCCGAAGGCGACGAAATTGCGGCTGACCTGAACGCCATGGCCTTGCGCGCCGACCTGCGTCTGGGCAGCAAGGACGCGCACCCGGCCAACGCCGCCTGGGTGGTCGCCGACCCTGCGCACATGCTGCAACCCCTGCAGCTGGCCAACGCCGACCTGACCTGGGTCAGCCACTGCGTCCCCGGCACACCGGGCTTCGCGCTGCTGCCCGGCCTGCCCGCTCCCATCGACTATGACTACTTCGTGTGGAAAGGCGTCGAACCTGACCTGCACCCCTACGGCGCCTGCTACCACGACCTGGCCGAGCGCCGCTCTACCGGGGTGATCGAATACCTCAAGGTGCAGCAGGTGGGCGCGGTGATCGTCGGCGGCCTGGCCCTGGACTACTGCGTCAAGACCACCGCCCGCCAATTGCGCCAGGCCGGCTTCCAGGTGCTGCTGTACCTGCCGGCCTGCCGCGCGCTTACCCAGGCCGGCGCCATCGAGGCGTGTGGTGCGTTGGCCGCCGAGGGCGTGATCCTCTGCGGCGACGAGCACGCGCTTGACCACCAGCTTGCCCTGATCAAGGAAGACCGCCCATGAGCGACAGTGTTTTTGGCCCACGCATCATCCAGAACCTGCTGGACACCGACTTCTACAAGATCACCATGATGCAGGCAGTGCTGCACAACTACCCCAACGCCGAGGTGGAATGGGAGTTTCGCTGCCGCAATGGCGAAGACCTTTCCCCCTACCTGGCCGAGATCCGCTATCAGGTGGAGCAACTGGCCGAGGTTACCGTCACCCACGACCAACTGGCCTATCTGGAAAAAATCCCCTTCCTCAAACCGGACTTCATTCGCTTCCTCAGCCTGTTTCGCTTCAACCTGCGCTATGTCCAGGTGGGCCTGGATGGCGCCGGGCAACTGGCAATCCGCGTACGTGGGCCGTGGTTGCACGTGATCCTCTATGAGATCCCGCTGCTGGCGATCATCAGCGAAGTCCGCAACCGCTACCGCTATCGCGAAGTGGTGATCGAGCAAGTGGGCGAACGCCTGTACCAGAAGCTGGACTGGCTCAAAGCCGAGGCCAGCGCCGATGAGCTGGCCGGCTTCCAGCTGGCGGACTTCGGTACCCGGCGGCGCTTCTCCTACCGCGTGCAGGAAGAGGTGGTGCACATCCTCAAGCACGATTTCCCCGGGCGCTTCGTCGGCACCAGCAATGTGCACCTGGCCCGCGAGTTCGAGCTCAAGCCACTCGGCACCATGGCCCACGAATGGTTCATGGCCCACCAGCAGCTCGGCCCACGCCTGGTCGACAGCCAGGCCGCTGCGCTGGAATGCTGGGTAAGAGAGTACCGCGGGCTGTTGGGTATTGCGTTAACCGACTGCATCACCATGGATACCTTCATTGGCGATTTCGATCTGTACTTCGCCAAGCTGTTCGATGGCTTGCGGCACGACTCGGGCGATCCACTGGCGTGGGCAGAAAAAGCCATTGCCCACTATGAGCGGCTGGGGATCGACCCGAGGAGCAAGACCCTGATCTTTTCCGACGGGCTGGATTTTGCCAAGGCGCTGGGGCTGTACCGGGCGTTGCATGAACGGATCAATGTGAGCTTTGGCATTGGTACCAAGCTCACGTGTGATATCCCGGGGGTTGAGCCGATGAACATGGTGATCAAGATGACCGGCTGTAATGGGGCGCCAGTGGCGAAGATTTCCGACAGCCCGGGCAAGACGCAGTGCCGGGACGAGAATTTTGTTGCTTATCTGAAGCATGTCTTTCATTTGAATTGAGGGCGCCTGCACCGGCCTCTTCGCGGCACAAGGCCGCTCCTGCATGTACAAAGCCATTGAATGCTGCGCACTCCCTGTAGGAGCGGCCTTGTGCCGCGAAAAGGCCGGCACAGTCAACCGACCTCTTGCATACCCACACACACCTCAAGAAACCGCGCCGCCGCCCGCGATGGCGTCGCGGCATGCGGCATCAGAATGGTAAACCGCCTGACCAAAGGCTGCGGCGCAACCTGCAACCTGTGCAGCGCCCCATCCTCATGGCGGATGGACATCGCCGACACAAAGCCAACACCCATCCCCGCACGCACCGCCTCCTTCACCCCTTCCACCCCGGCAATTTCCAGCGCTACGCGCATCGCCACCCCATCACGGGCAAACGCCCGCTCGACAATCTGCCGCACCCCCGAGCCGCTCTCGCGCAGCACCAACGGGTAAGCACCCAGCGACGCCAAGGCCTGCTGGTCACTGCCCGCCAGCGGATGACCACTGGGCACGATGGCAACGATTTCGTCCTCACGCCAGGCCGTCACTTGCGTGCCCAAGGGCAGCTCCTGCCCAGGCGGCCCTTCGATCAGGGCGATGTCGACACTGCCCAGTGCAGCGACGATCTCCGCCGTGTTGCCGTGCGATGTAGTGACCAGCACGTCCGGGTGGCGGGCATGGAAGTCAGCAATCAGGTAAGGCAGCAGGTAGCTGGCAGGTGTGGTACTGGCACCGATACGCAAGGTACCGCGCTCCAGGCCACGCATGGCCTCGCGCAGTGCCTGGGCCTGGCGGAAGGTTTCGCGCAGGCGCTCGGCATGGGCCAGCAATTGCTCGCCGGCTGCCGTCAACCTCACCCCCCGGCCGGCACGCTGATACAGCGGCTCGCCAAAAGCCTCCTGCAGCAGCTTGAGCTGGCCGGACACCGCCGGCTGCGACAGGTGCAGCGCCTGGGCCGCATGGCTGATGTTGCCGTGCTCGGCGACAGTGGCAAACGTTATCAGTTGTTCTGGGGTCATGATTTAAAAATATCAGCTAAACGGATATTTGCCATTCCAAATTACGATTTTTTATAAGCTTATAACCAGATTAACGTAGGCCTTGTCGAAACACCTTTCCGGAGGACTCACATGGCCACGGTTCCGTCCCACCCCGCTTATTCGCCTACCCTCTCTACCCGAGGGCGGCTCAACGGCATCCTGTTCGTCGCGCTTTTTGCGCTTGCGGTCACTCAGCTGGCGGCCTTGCCTGCCATCGCCAACCTGGGCATCAGCCCGTTGATCGTCGGCATCGTCGCCGGCGCGCTGTACGGCAATGCCTTGCGCGATGGAGTACCGGCCAGCTGGGCTGCCGGCATAAACTTTTCGGCCCGCGGCCTGCTGCGCATTGCCGTGGCCTTCTTTGGCCTGCGGGTCAGCCTGCAGGAAATCGCCGAAGTCGGCTGGTCGGGGCTGCTCGTGTCGTTGCTGGTGGTGTCCAGCACCCTGCTGATCGGCCTGTGGTGTGGTATGAAGCTGTTCAAGCTTGACCGCGACACTGCCCTGCTGACCGCCGCTGGCAGCGCCATCTGTGGCGCCGCCGCCGTGCTGGCCTTCGAATCGGCACTGCGCAGTGCCCCGCACAAGAGCGCCATGGCCGTCGGCAGCGTGGTGCTGTTCGGCACCTTGTCGATGTTCCTCTACCCGCTGGCCATCAATGCCGGCTGGCTGCACCTGGACACCCTGGGCGCCGGGCTTTTCCTGGGTGGCACCATCCACGAAGTCGCCCAGGTGGTGGGCGCAGCCAGTAACGTCAGCCCTGAAGCCACTCATATCGCCACCATCGTCAAGATGACCCGGGTGATGCTGCTGGTGCCGGTACTGCTGGTGGTAGGCCTGTGGATCAGCCGCTCGCGCAAGGCCGGCCAGGCGCAGGGCAATGGGCGCATTGCGATGCCGTGGTTTGCCTTCGGCTTCCTCGCGCTGGTCCTGGTGAATTCCCTGCAGGTATTGCCAGGTAGCGTGACGCAAGCGGTCAACAGCCTCGACACTTTTGCCTTGACCATGGCCATGACTGCGTTGGGGATGGAGACGCGCCTCAGCCAGATCCGCCAGGCCGGGCCAAAGGCGCTGGCTACCGGTGCGATTCTGAATCTGTGGCTGGTAGGTGGTGGATTGGCGATTACCCTTGGCGTGCAGAAGCTGTTGGGATAAATCGGGACCGGGTTGGCTTCTTCGCGGGCTTGCCCGCTCCCACAGGGATCTGCACTGTACCTGTGAGAGCGGGCAAGCCCGCGAAGAAGCCAACCCGGTCTCAAGCTTTTTCACCAGCCCCCTCGTTGCCGTCCACATTTCTCGGTATGGTGTTGTCAAAGAAGGATGTTTTACCCGCACAGGAAAGACTTAGATGCCTCAACGCAATGTCATCAATGCATCCGTCAGCCCCAAAGGCAGCCTGGAAACGCTGTCACAACGTGAAGTGCAGCAACTGAGTGAAGTCGGTACCGGTAGCCTCTACACCCTGTTCCGCCAGTGCGCCCTGGCCATCCTCAACACCGGCGCCCATGTCGACAATGCCAAGACTATCCTCGAGGCCTATAAGGACTTCGAGGTTAAAATCCACCAACAGGACCGCGGCGTGCGCCTGGAGCTGCAGAATGCCCCGGCCGACGCCTTCGTCGATGGCGAAATGATCGCCAGTACCCGTGAAATGCTGTTCAGCGCCCTGCGCGATATCGTCTACACCGAGAGCGAGCTGGCCAGCCAGCGTATCGACCTGGAAAGCTCCCAGGGCATCACCGATTACGTGTTCCACCTGCTGCGCAATGCGCGCACCCTGCGCCCGGGCGTGGAGCCGAAGATGGTGGTGTGCTGGGGCGGCCACTCGATCAGCACCGAGGAATACCAGTACACCAAGAAGGTCGGCCACGAACTGGGCCTGCGCAAGCTGGACGTGTGCACCGGCTGTGGCCCTGGCGTGATGAAGGGGCCGATGAAAGGCGCCACCATCGCCCACGCCAAGCAGCGCATGCATGGCAGCCGCTACCTGGGCCTGACCGAGCCGGGCATCATCGCCGCCGAGGCGCCCAACCCGATCGTCAACGAGCTGGTGATCCTGCCGGACATCGAAAAGCGCCTGGAAGCCTTCGTGCGTGTCGGTCACGGCATCATCATCTTCCCGGGCGGTGCCGGCACGGCCGAGGAGTTCCTCTACCTGCTGGGCATCCTCATGCACCCGGACAACCACGACGTGCCGTTCCCGGTCGTGCTCACCGGCCCGCGCAGCGCCGAGCCATACCTGCAACAATTGCATGCCTTCGTCGGCGCCACCCTGGGCGAGGCGGCGCACCGCTTATACGAAATCATCATTGATGACCCGGCCGAAGTTGCCCGGCACATGGTCGAAGGGCTCAAGGAGGTCAAGCAGTTCCGCCGTGAGCGCAACGACGCCTTCCACTTCAACTGGCTGCTGAAGATCGAAGAGAGCTTCCAGCGCCCGTTCGACCCGACCCACCAGGCCATGGCCGAGCTGGACCTGCGCCGCGAGCTGCCACCCCATGAACTGGCTGCCAACCTGCGCCGGGCGTTTTCCGGCGTAGTAGCGGGTAACGTGAAGGACAAGGGCATCCGCCTGATCGAAGAGCACGGGCCGTACCAGATCCGCGGGGACAGCGCTGTGCTGGACCCACTGGGCCGGCTGCTGCAGGCCTTCGTCGACCAGCACCGCATGAAGCTGCCGGGCGGCGCGGCGTATGTCCCTTGCTACCAAGTGGTGACCTGACGGCCCGATACTTTAGATCTTGATCTTGATCTTGATCTTGATCTTGATCTTGATCTTGATCTTGATCTTCGCGACTTCAGGAGGCCGAACGCAGGCATTGCGGAGGGAGGTGACGGGCATGGATGCCCGTCAAGCGCTGGGCCCCAGGATGGGGCCTGCAGCGCGGTCCTCCCGGGAGCGAGGCCGGAGTGAGGGAACCCCGGAGCGCAGCGCAGGGGCCGGATGATCGGAGCGCAGCGTTTTTTGGTTACTTTTTGTCGCGTTTGACAAAAAGTGACTCGCCGTAAGGGCGAAAAGGTGAGTATGCGTCGCTATCGCAAATGGAGTTTTCGACATATCAAAACCACCACTTAAGCTTCTTGGCTTTTACGATGTGCGCCTTGATACAAGTGTAGATATTCGTTCGCGCAGGTGGCGCTCAGTCACCTTTCCGCCCTTCCGGCGGGTTACTTTGGTCTTGGCCAAAGTAACCAAAGCCGTCCGCTCCCATCATCCGGCCCCTGCGCTTCGCTCCGGGGTCCCCTCGCTCCGGGCTTGCTCCCGGGAGGACCGCGCTGCAGGCCCCATCCTGGGGCCCAGCGCTTGACGGGCATCCATGCCCGTCACCTCCCTACGCAAGCCCTGCGCTCGGCCTCCTGAAGTCGCAATCTGCGTCGCCTGAACTACCGCGCACTTAGAAGCAAAAGCAAAAGCAAAAAGCAAAAAGCAAAAAGCAGCCTAGTGGTTAATGTCAGCCATCGGACGCTCCACAAACCGAATACTGTCGCGCCCACTGCGCTTGGACTGGTACAACGCCACATCGCCCTGCTCGATCAACGCCGCCAGGCTCGCCGGCGGCTGCTCGAACAGGTTCACGCCGATACTCAAGGTAACCGCGTGCGGCGTAGGCACGGTCTTGCTGGCATACTGCTGAAATTGCTCGCGCAACATCCCACCCAGCTCCATTACCTGCTCGCTACTCGCCCCGCTCAACAAGATGACGAACTCATCACCGCCCAGCCGCGCGGCCAGCGCGCGCTCGGGTAGCACCGTACGAATCATCTCGCTCAAGGCAATCAGCAACCGGTCCCCGGCAATGTGCCCGTGCAGGTCGTTCACCAGCTTGAAGTTGTCGATGTCGATCAGCAGCAACGCCCCGGGCTGCGCCGGGCTGACGTCCTTGAAGAAATGCCCCGCCCGCACCTCCAGCGCGCGCCGGTTGTACAGCGCGGTCAACGGGTCGCGGGCTGCCAGCCGGGCAATCCGCTCCTCGCGCCGATAGCGCACAGTGCCAGTCATCGACAAGGCAATCAGCATGATCGCCATCGCCCCCTCGACCAGGGAAACCTGAATGATCAGCCCGCCAAAGGTGGCCAGGTCAATCAACGTACCCGGCGTGATCGCAATGACCGCCTTGGCCACATAGAACAACCCGTGTATCAGCAATACATAGCGCAGCTGTACCGCGCCGACACTTAGCGACTTGCCATGCGGCCGCAGCAGGAAGCTGGCCTTGAGCGTCAGCGAGGCCACCAGCAACGAGTTCACCATCAGCATCACCTTCGACCACTGCGGCCCTACGGGCAGCAGCAGCAAGGCGAACCAGACCACCACAATGATCAGCCAGGCCCGCGACAAGCGGTCCTGGGTAAAACGCAGTACGCCTATCAGGAAAAACCAGTGCGCCACCACCAGCAAACCGTTGGCAAACCAGATGCCGATGAACAACAACCCGACCCCGCGCAACAAGGCCAGGACACAACCGACGGTAATAGTGGCAAAACCGGCACTCCAGAACAGCAGTGAGGTTTCGCGGACACTGCGCCACTCAATCGCCAGGTACAGGGCAGCCGCCGCTGCCAGGGCGACCGAGATGGTCAGCATCGTGGGTGGATCTAGCGCCATATACGCATTGGCCTATCTGGTTAACGAGGAAAAGGCCCGATTGTATGCGCTCGTGATGACTTTTCAGAGGGGCCTTGCACGGTTGACTGCAAATGATAGCCCAGCCCCTGTCGATGGGCGCCTTGGCAATATCATTTTGCCATCAAGGCGCCGTATTCACTACCGAAATCGCGGTGGTCTCGCCCGCCTCAAGCCCGGAAAGAAAACTCACCAGTTGCCGCCCATGCGAGCTCAGTTGCTCCCAGTCACGGAAGCACAGGCGAAGCTCCAGGGTGGCCCAGCTTTCGGCCAGGGCCACCCTGCGCACCGGCAGCTCCTGTTCGGCGCGTAGGGCGGCTGTTTCGGGCAGCATTGCCACCCCTGCACGCTGTGCCACCAACTGGGCAATCGCCTCGAAACTCGGTGCACGCACCCGTACCTTCAGGGGCATGGCCAGCTTCATCGCCATTTCCTCGACAAAGCGCTGCATCGGCCGCTCACCCGGGAGGCAGATGAACGCAAAGCCCAAGGCGTCGACCAGGCGTAGCTGCTCGCGCCCGGCCAGCGGGTGACCGGCAGGCACCAGCATCACCAGGCGCTCGGTGCGAAACGGCAGCGATACCACGCCCTCACTGTTCAGGATGCCGTCATACACACCGATCTCGCATTCGTTGGCCACCACTACCCGCAGCACATCCACGCTCTTGTGCTCGACCAGTTGCAGGTCGACTTCCGGGTAGTCCGCCAGGAACGGCCCCAGCACGGCGGGCAGCAATGTGCTGTTGGTCACGGTGGACGCCGCCAGGCGCAAGGTGATGCGGTGCTCACCAGACAGCTCTTTCAAGGTGCCCTGCAGCTTTTGCGCCTCAGCGAGAACGGTTCGCGCGCCCTCGAGCACCAACCGCCCGGATGGCGTTAGCTGCATGCCACCGGCATTGCGGATGAACAGCGCAAGCCCGCAGCGCTCCTCCAGCAGGCGCAGGCGATTACTGGCGGCCGATACGGCCACCGGAAAAGTGGCAGCCGCCTTGCTCAGGCTGCCTGTGGCAGCGATGGCCAGCAGCAGGCGCAGGTCTGTCAGGTCGAATGGCATGGCTTCTCCAAAAGCGAACACCCTTTTCGATTAAAAGCGATTCTAGCTTAGCCGCCTTCTGTTCAGAATAAGCCCTGTCATTCTCCTGCCTCGGGTACTCCATGAACGCATTACGCAGCCTGATCCAACGCCAGATGCAGAGCGGCGCCTTGTACGCCGTGCTGGCCGCCCTGGGCTTCAGCTTCAAGGCGATTTTCGTCAAGCTCGCGTACGCTGCCGGGCCTGTGGACGCCATCAGCCTGCTGGCGATGCGCATGGGGCTGGCGCTGCCGTTGTTCGCCTGGCTGGTATGGGCCAGCCGTAGCCAAGCCAGCGCCCCTCTCAAACTGGGCGACGGTTTGCGTGTGGGCTTGCTCGGGCTGCTGGGTTATTACCTGGCCAGCCTGTTCGACTTTTATGGTTTGCAGTACATCAGCGCCGGGCTCGAGCGGCTGATCCTGTTTACCTACCCGACGCTGGTGCTGGTGTTCCAGGCCATCGCCCTGCGTGAACGGCCAAGCCTGCGCACCTTGTCGGCCATGGGCCTGTGCTACCTGGGGCTGGGCGTCGCCTTTGTCCACGACGTCAGTGTCGCCGGGGTTGGCCAACAGGTGGTGCTGGGCTCGCTGTGGGTGTTCGCCAGTGCGGTGACCTATGCGCTGTATTACTCCGGCACCGGGGTGATGCTCAAGCGCATGGGCTCGATGCGCCTGGCCGGGCTGTGCGGCACGGCGTCCTCGCTGATGGTGCTGGCGCATTACCTGCTGGTAGCACCGGTCGGGCAGTTGTGGCAATTACCGGGCGCGGTGTGGGCCAATGCCGGGTTGATGGCGGTGTTTTCCACGGTATTGCCGATCTACTGGGTAGCGCTGGCAATCCAGCGGCTGGGCCCTACCCATACGGCGGCGGTGGGCAATCTGGGCCCGGTGCTGACGGTGTTGGCATCATGGGCACTTTTGAGTGAAGAGATTTCGCTGTACCAGATCGTCGGCCTGGCGGTGGTGCTGTTTGCCGTGTCGCGGCTCAAGCCGCAAAGCAAGAAGAAAGCCGAGATAGCCACAGCGACCGGGCCGGCACGGTCTCTGTAGGAGCGGCCTTGTGTCGCGATGGGCTGCACAGCAGCCCCAGAGATTTGCGTTACCACCCAAATTGTTGGGGCTGCTTGCTGCGCAGCCCGACCCGACCGGTCCGGCGCCCCGGCAAGGCCGCTCTACAAAAAGCGCACCCGGCAAATCATCAGAGCACCCGCTTGATCAACGGCTCCAACCGGCTAAAACGCAAGCGCCGCAGAAACTTGCGCACTTCCTTGGGATGTTCGGCCTTCACACCCAGCGCCTCTGCCGAGCCAATCATCGGCGCATGCCGGCGTAGCCCGTTCAACTCCGCTTCCCGTGGCGCCAGCCATTGCCCTTGCGGGTCATCGATCAGCAAGCCGTTCTCCAGGTCCAGGTTGAACCCGCGCGGGTTCAGGTTGTTGCCGGTCAGCAACGAATAGCGCTGGTCGACCCACACACCCTTGGCATGGAAGGTATGCCCGGGATCGTTCCATATCCGCACCTGCAACTGGCCGCTGGCGATGGCGGCATGGCGGCGCCGGGCGAAGGCACGCAGGTTGTCTTCGTACAGATAAGGCAATGCGCCACTGGCACTGAACGGCTCACCGGGGGCGATATAGAAGTCGTTGGCCGTGCGGTCACCGACGATCAGCTCAACGTGCACACCCCGCTCCAGCGCATGGTCCAGTTCGCGCATCACCACCCGCGGTGGGTTGAAATACGGCGTACTGATGATGAGCTGCGTGCGCGCCGCCGCCAACAAGGCGCACAGCGCCCGGTTCAACGGGTTGCCACGGCCCACGCCCAACAGCGGAATTACCCGCAGCCCCTGCCCCGCCACGCTGGGCGGTGCCTCGTAGGCCATGCGCCGCAACCGCGCACGCAAGCGCCGGATGTCGCCGCGCAGGTTACGGGTGGCGGGTGGTGCAGGCAAGTCGAGGCGCGGTGTGGCGGTGTGGTGCAGCAGGCGCTGCACCAGGTCGACCATGGCGTCGGCAAGCCCCGGCGACTGAAACAGGTGGTAGCGGTCCAGGCGATAACGGTCAAAGCGGTGCAGGTAGACGTTGTTCAGGCTGGCGCCGGTGTAGATCACGCAGTCGTCGATGATGCTGCCCTTGAGGTGCAGCACGCCGAACAGCTCGCGGGTCTGCACCGGCACCCCGTGAATGACGATATCCAGCCCGCGCAACTGGCGCTGGGCCTGATACCAGGCGGCGTTACCCGGCTGGCGCCCGCCCCCCAAAAGGCCGCGGCGGGCACGGAACCAGTCGACCACGATGGTGATTTCCAGGCCTGGCCGCTCGGCCTTGGCCTGGTACAAGGCATCCAGCACTTCCTGGCCGGCCTCGTCTTCCTGCAGGTACAGCGCGACGATGACGATGCGCCGGGTTGCGGCGCGGATGCGTTCGAGCAGGCAGGCGCGGTATGCCTTGGCATCGGGCAGCACCTGGATCGACTCGGGCGATATGGCGTAGCCTGGCAATGCCGCCAGCATGGATTCGGGGTTCACGAACGATCACCTTCTCTGTGCAATCACTGTCGGCCCTGCCAGCCGGCGGGGCCATTCCTGGCCGCTGCGCCGGGGGTGTAAGATCGACCCGGCAACGACCTATAACAACAAGAACCACGCGAGGCTGTATTTCTCTCTGCCCCTGACGAACTCTGCCTCAGCTTGCACAGGAACAGCGCAATGGTCCACCCCGCTTCTGCAAACCTATCGCCCTCTATTGTAAAGAGTTGTTCCGTAAAGACCTTCGGCTTTCTGATTTTGCCCAATTTCACCACAATCGGCCTGGCCTCGGCGGTGGAAACCCTGCGCATGGCCAACCTGGCCGCGCGCACGCCACTGTTTCGCAGCGTGCTGATTGCCGCGGACGAGGCGCCCGTGGTCGCCAGCAACGGCATGCGGGTACTGCCCGACTACAGCATCGCCAACGCGCCCGAGCTGGATGCGCTGCTGGTGGTCGGCGCCAACCCGATCGACCGTGGCCGTAGCAGCCGCCCGCTGATCGACTGGTTGCGCAAGCTGGCCCGCCAGCACCTGCCATTGGGCGGTATCTGCACCGGTAGCTACCTGCTGGCCAAGGCCGAACTGCTCAAAGGCTACCGCTGCACCATCCACTGGGAAGACCTGCCGACATTGCAGGCGCACTTCCCCGGCATTGTCATTTCCAGCCAGCTGTTCGAACTGGACCGCGACCGTTATACCTGCTCGGGCGGTGTGGCAGCCATGGACATGATGCTGCAACTGGTGGCACGCGAACCCGGGGGCCAGGACATCGCGGCCAAGGCGGCGGAGCTGTTGCTGTGCGACCGGGTGCGGGGCGAGCGCGAGCGCCAACGGGTACCGCTGCGCACCCTGCTTGGCAGCGCCCAGCCCAAGCTGAGCCAGGTGGTGGCGATCATGGAGGCCAACCTGGAAGAACCACTGGGGCTCGAGGAGCTTGCCAGCCTCAACGAGGTGACCGTGCGCCAGCTGGAGCGGCTATTCCACAAGTACCTGCAGCGCACGCCCAGCCAATATTACCTGGAGCTGCGGCTGTCGCGGGCCCGGGAGTTGCTGCTGCGCAGCGATGTGCAGGTGCGCGAGGTGGCGCTGGCCTGCGGGTTCAGTTCGCCGGCGCATTTTTCCAAGAGTTACAGCCGGTTCTTTGGCTTGTCGCCGCTGGGGGAGCGGCGGCAGGCCTCTCTGCACTGATCCAGATATTGCAATAGTTTTGCCGGCCTCTTCGCGGGTAAACCCGCTCCTACAGGGATCGCACAATGCTCAGGCCTGTGAGGCCCCTGTGGGAGCGGGTTCACCCGCGAAGAGGCCAGTACTGGCTTATCAATCTTCCAGTGCCGAGTGTGCCGTTTCCCGACACATCAGCATGGCCACCAGTGCCACCAGGGCTGCCGCCAGCAAATACCCCGCCGGCGCCAGCTTGCTGCCAGTCACCTGGATCAGCCAGGTGGCAATGAACGGTGCAGTCCCGCCAAACAACGCGTTGGCCACATTGAAGCTCAGGGCGAACCCACTGAAGCGCACCCGGGTCGGGAAAATCTCGGCCAGCAGGCACGGCAAGGTCCCGTCGTTCATCGCCAGTATCGCCCCGAAGCAAATCTGGATCGCCAGAATGACCAGCAGCGGCTGCCCGTCAAGCAGGCGGAACAACGGTACGGTCAGCCCCAGGAACAACAGCGAAGCCACCACCAGCATGGTCTTGCGGCCAAACCGGTCGGACAGCCGCCCCATCAGGAAGATCAAACCGATGTAGGTGGCCAGCGATACTGTCGAGGCAATGAATGAATCCCGCTCGCTCAAGCCCATCTCACTGGACAGGTAGGTCGGCATATAGCTGAGCAGCAGGTAGAACGCCACCGCGTTCAGGCAGGTAACGCCAATGCCGAAGGCCAGGCTGCGCCGGTGCTGGCCCAGTAGCTCACGCAGCGGCGTCGGGGCCATGCCGGCCTTGTGTTCCAGGCGCTGCTCCATTTCCAGAAACTTGGGTGTGTCCTGCAGGCTCATGCGGATATAGCGCCCCACCAGGCCGAACGGTGCCGCCAGCAGAAACGGCAGGCGCCAGCCCCATTCATGCAGGGCTTCGCTGCTGAGCAGTTCGTGCAACACCGCCACAAACGCCGCACCAAACAGCAACCCCGCTGCGGTGCTGGCCGGCACGATGCTGGTGTACAGGCCACGCCGGCCGGGCGGCGCGTATTCCGCCAGGAACGCCGCAGCACCAGCGTACTCGCCCGAGGCAGAAAAGCCCTGCACCAGGCGGATCAGCAACAACAAGCCCGGCGCCCACAAGCCGATTTGCGCATAACCTGGCAACAGGCCGATGCAGAAGGTGGCTACCGACATGATCAGGATCGACCACGACAGTGCGTTGCGCCGGCCATGGCGGTCGCCAAAGTGCCCCCAGACGATACCGCCTAGCGGGCGGACCAGGAACGACAGGGCAAACACGGCGAAGGTTGCCAGCAAGCCGGTGGTCTTGTCGGTCTGCGGGAAGAAGGTGGCGGCGATGATGGTGGCCAGGTAGCCGTAGGCGGCATAGTCGAACCACTCGACAAAGTTGCCCATGAAACTGGCCCGGGCGGCCTTGCGCAGGGCCTGCCGTTCGGCGTTGTGTGTGGGCCCGGCGACGGCGGATGGGTCAAGTGTGGTGCTGGACATGACGGGTACCCTCTGATTCTTTTAATTGGAGGCAGGGTCTGGTGGTCATACAGTGATATTTTTGTTGTCCGGGCTAGCCTCATCGCCGGCAAGCCAGCTCCCACAGGGACTCCACAGGCATTGCGTGCTATGCAGAATCTGTGGGAGCTGGCTTGCCGGCGATGAGGCCAGCTCCGGTCTTTATCTGCGAATGATGTTGTGCTCCGGCCCATACGGGAACTTGGTAATGTTCTCGGCGCCGTTGTCGTTGACGATCAGAATGTCATGCTCGCGATACCCGCCCGCCCCCGGCCGCCCTTCGGGCAGCATGATCATCGGTTCGATCGACACCACCATGCCAGGCTCCAGCACTGTGTCGATGTCTTCGCGCAGCTCCAGCCCCGCTTCGCGGCCGTAGTAGTGGCTCAAGGTGCCGAACGAATGCCCATAACCGAAGGTGCGGTACTGAAGCAGGTCGTGGCGCAGGAAGATTTCGTTCAGTTCACGGGCGATGTCGCTGCAGCGCATGCCCGGGCGTACCAGTTTCAACCCGGCCTCGTGCACTTCGACGTTGGCCTGCCACAGGCGCAGGTATTCATCCGGGCAGTGGTCGAGGAACAGCGTGCGCTCCAGCGCGGTGTAGTAGCCGGCGATCATCGGGAAGCAGTTGAGGCTGAGGATTTCACCCTTGCCCACGCGGCGGCTGGTTACCGGGTTATGCGCGCCATCGGTGTTGAGCCCGGACTGGAACCAGGTCCAGGTGTCCATCAGCTCCGCATCGGGGAAGCGCCTGGCAATTTCGCGGACCATCGCCTGGGTGGCATGCAGCGCCACCTCATACTCAGGCACCTGTTCGCGCAGCGCCTCTACCACCGCCGCACCGCCGATGTCGGCCACCTGCGCACCGTGGCGGATCAGCGCCTGTTCCTCGGCCGACTTGATCATGCGCATGCGCATGCACGGCGCGCCAATGTCCAGCAACTCGGCTTTGGGGTAGCAGGCGGCCAACTTGGCATGGTTCTGCAGGTTGAGGTGGTCGTGTTCGACGCCGATGCGCGAGGCCAGCGGCAGCGCCTGCTGGATGGCAACGAAGTAGTTGTCGCGTTGCCAGTCGGTGTAGACGATGTTGTCAGTACCGACCGTACGCCGCCAGGGCTGCCCGCCATCGATGTTGGCGCTGATCGAGACAACCTTGTCCTGGGTGATCACCAGCGCATAGGGACGGCCGAACGAGCAGTACAGGAAGTCGCTGTAGTAGTTGACGTTGTGATACGACGTGAAGATAGCCGCTTCGATGTCCTGCTCGGCCATGTAGGCCCGCAGACGGGCGTGGCGGGCTGCATATTCCTGCACCGAGAAGGTCGGCTGCACCTTGTCGCCATTGCGAATTTTCAGGGTCTTGGGCATTTGCATGGTCGGGGTTCCTTGTCGTTGTAAGCACGCTGTTCAGGCTGGCTGCCTGAGAAGCATTGCAACAGAACCGACGAGGACGCTTTTGTATCTATCCGACCTGGAATTGGCGGGATCACCAGGGCCAAGGGGGCTGCTCTGCAGCCCATTCGCGGGCTTGCCCGCTCCCACAGGATTTTCACCGCCCTGAAAGGCTGCGCTTTACCTGTGGGAGCGGGCAGCCCGCGAATGGGGCGCAACGCGCCCCCCGCAACACCGTTACTTCAGGTCAAAACGATCCAGCTCCATGACCTTCTGCCAGGCGGCCACAAAGTCCCGCACAAACTTTTCACCCCCATCACTGCTGCCATACACCTCGCTCAACGCCCGCAACTGGGCATGCGAACCAAACACCAGGTCGACCCGGCTACCGCTCCATTTCACCTGCCCGGTCTTGCGGTCACGGCCTTCGAAGGTTTCGTTGTCTGCCGAAGTCGGCTTCCATTCCACGCCCATGTCCAGCAGGTTGCGGAAGAAGTCGTTGCTCAAGGTACCGGGCTTGTCGGTGAACACCCCCTGCTTGCTGCCGCCATGGTTGGCGCCCAGCACACGCAGGCCGCCGATCAGCACGGTCAGCTCCGGCGCAGTCAGGGTCAGCAGCTGGGCCTTGTCCAGCAACAGCTTCTCGGCCTTGACGCTGTAGCGGGCCTTGGTGAAGTTGCGGAAGCCATCGGCCAACGGCTCTAGCACGGCAAACGACTCGACATCGGTCTGCGCCTGAGACGCATCGACGCGGCCCGGGCGGAACCCTACGCTGCCCGTGTAACCGGCATCCTTGGCGGCTTTTTCAACAGCTGCGGTACCGGCCAGCACGATCAGGTCGGCCAGAGAAACCTTCTTGCCGCCGTTGTTGAGCTCGCCCTGGATCTTTTCCAGCGCCGCCAGCACCTTATCTACACCCTGGTTTGCAGCCCAGTCCTTCTGCGGTGCCAGGCGCACGCGGGCGCCATTGGCCCCACCGCGCTTGTCGGAGCCACGGAAGGTCGACGCGGATGCCCACGCGGTGGAGACCAGCTCACCCACACTCAAGCCCGAAGCCAGGATCTTGGTTTTGAGATCTGCGATGTCTTGCTCGCTGATCGGGGCTGGATCTGCCTTGGGCAACGGGTCCTGCCACAGCAACTCTTCATTGGGCATTTCCGGGCCCAGGTAGCGCGCCAGCGGGCCCATGTCGCGGTGGATCAGCTTGTACCAGGCACGGGAGAAGGCATCCGCCAGCTGATCAGGGTTGTCCTTGAAGCGACGGGCGATCGGCTCGTAGATCGGGTCGAAGCGCAGCGCCAGGTCGGAGGTAAGCATCGACGGTGCGTGTTTCTTGCCCGGATCGTGGGCATCCGGCACGGTGCCTGCGCCTTTGCCCTCTTTCGGCCGCCACTGGTGCGCACCGGCCGGGCTCTTGGTCAGCTCCCACTCAAAGTTGAACAGGTTGTTCAGGTACTCGTTGCTCCACTTCGTCGGGGTGGAGGTCCAGGTCACTTCCAGGCCGCTGGTGATGGTATCCCCCCCTTTGCCGGTACCAAACTTGTTGGGCCAGCCCAGGCCCTGCAACTCCAGGCCTGCCGCTTCCGGTTCGGGGCCGACGTTGTCGGCGGGGCCAGCGCCGTGGGTCTTGCCGAAGGCGTGGCCGCCGGCGATCAGCGCCACGGTTTCTTCATCGTTCATGGCCATGCGGCCAAAGGTTTCACGGATGTCCCTGCCCGACGCCACCGGGTCGGGGTTGCCTTCCGGCCCTTCCGGGTTGACGTAGATCAGGCCCATCTGCACGGCAGCCAGCGGGTTTTCCAGGTTACGCTCGGCCGACAGGTCGCGATTCTGCTCTTCACCATGCTTGGCCGGCTCGGCCACCAGGTCACCTTGGCCGGGCGGCTGCGCCTTGACCTGATCATTGCCGTAGCGGGTATCGCCGCCCAGCCAGACCTTTTCCGAACCCCAATACACATCTTCGTCCGGCTCCCACACATCGGCGCGCCCGCCGGAGAAGCCGAATGTCTTGAAGCCCATGGATTCGAGGGCAACGTTGCCGGTGAGCACGATCAGGTCGGCCCAGGAAATCTTGTTGCCGTACTTCTGCTTGATCGGCCACAGCAGGCGCCGGGCCTTGTCCAGGCTGACGTTGTCCGGCCAGCTGTTCAGAGGGGCGAAACGTTGCTGGCCAGAGCCCGCGCCACCGCGGCCATCGCCTATGCGGTAGGTGCCGGCGCTGTGCCAGGCCATGCGGATGAACAGCGGGCCGTAGTGGCCGAAGTCGGCGGGCCACCAGTCCTGCGAGTCGGTCATCAGGGCAGTCAGGTCGTTCTTCAGGGCCTGGAAGTCGAGGCTTTTGAACGCCTTGGCATAATCGAAGTCCGGATCGGGGCTGGATTTCGACGAATGCTGGTGAAGAATACGAAGGTTGAGCTGGTCAGGCCACCAGTCACGGTTGGTGGTGCCGCCACCTGCGGTTTGATGGAACGGGCATTTCGATTCGTTCGACATCTGCGGGTACCTTTGGGTCGGTTATCCAGATTTCCGGTCTATGCCAGGTGTTCTTTCAGCCGAGCGTGTGGGGCTCGTGCTACCCCTCATCAGGTCTACACGGGGCCACGGGAAAGACTAGACGAGCTTGGGCAGAGTTCTAATAGAGTGGCTGTTAGGGGGTAATAGGCTGGCTCTGTCAGAATGGCTTGTGCAGTACCTGTGGGAGCGGGTGAACCCGCGAAGAGGCCGGCACATTCATACAAGGCAAGCAGGCCAGCGGCGTGCTTCAATACACCGCCAAGCCCTCTATTCCCGGAACCTGAGCCCAATGAACCGCAACGACCTGCGCCGCGTCGACATGAACCTGCTGGTGCTGTTCGAAGCCCTGATGATCGAACGCAACCTGACCCGCGTCGGTGAAAAGCTGTTCATCACCCAGTCCACCGTCAGCGCCGCCCTCGCCCGCTTGCGCGAGCTGTTCGACGACCCATTGCTGATCCGCAGCGGCCGGGCCATGGAACCCACGCCAAGGGCCCTGCAGATTTTCGCCGAACTGGCGCCTGCGATGGACGTGATTTCCGCCGCCATCAGCCGCGCCCGCGAATTCGACCCGGCCAGCAGCTGCAATGTGTTCCGCCTGGGGCTGTCGGACGATGCCGAGTTCGGCCTGTTCCCGGCCCTGCTGCAGGCCCTGCGCGAAGAGGCCCCGGATATCAGTGTGGTGGTGCGGCGCGCCAACTTCCTGCTGATGCCAGGCCTGCTGGCCAGCGGCGAAATTTCGGTCGGTGTGAGCTACACCACCGACCTGCCAGCCACGGCCAAACGCCGCAAGCTGCGCGACATCGGCGTGCGCGTGCTGCGCGCCGACGACCGACCCGGCCCGCTGACCCTCGACGAATACTGCGCGCGCCCGCATGTGATGGTGTCGTTCTCCGGCGACATGAGCGGCAACATCGACCTGGACCTGGCGCGCATCGGCCGCTGCCGCAAGGTGGTGCTGGCGGTGCCGCAGTTCGGCAGCCTGCGCGCCCTGCTGCGCAACACCGAGCTGATCGCAACAGTGCCGGACTACGCCGCCTGCGCCCTGGCCGACGACGGCAGCCTGCGCGCCGACCCGGCGCCGTTCGACATCACCGAGGCCGAGCTGTCTATGGTCTGGAGCGGCGCCCAGGACAACGACCCGGCCGAGCGCTGGCTACGCGAACGCATCCTGCAGTTCATGGCCCGGTAGGTAATCACTCACTTCTTGCGCTGCATCCACGCCGCGCCCAGCCCACTGAGGCAGATCACCGAAATTCCCACCAGGCTCAGGGTATCCGGCACCTGGCTATAGAATACAAGCCCAAGCAACCCGGCAAACACGATCTGGCAGTAGCTGAACGGTGCCAGCAACGCCGGTGCCGCATGGCGGAAGGCCTGGGTCAGCAGCAGGTGCGCCGTCATGCCAAAGCCCCCCAGGGCCAGCATCAGCAGGGCATGGTCCCAACGCGGCACCTCCCAGAAGAACGGCACCAGTGCACTCATTGCCAGGGTGTTGCACAGCCCTGCATAGAAGTTGCTGGTGGTCGGGCTGTCATGTGCAGCCAGAATGCGCGTCAGCAACTGATAGAAGCAGAAGCCCAACGCCGAACCGAACGGATACAGAATGGCCGGGGTAAACATCGCCCCACCTGGGTGCACCACCACCAGCACGCCGATGAAACCCAGCACTACGGCCACCCACTGCCCCACCGTCACCCGCTCTTTGAGCAGCGGAGCAGACAGCGCGGTAACCAGCACCGGGGCAAGGAAGTTGACCGCAGTCGCCTCAGCCAGCGGCAGATACTGAAGGCCGCTGGTGAACAGCAGGCTGGTGCTCAGCAGGCTCAAGGCCCGCAAGGTCTGCAGTACTGGCCGGCGGGTGCGCAATACGTTGAGGCCAGACTTGGGCAGGAAAATGCCGGCCATCAGCAGCGTATGCACGACATAACGCGCCCACACCACCATCACAATCGGGTAAATGCCGCCGAGGAATTTGGACAGGGCATCGTGGCTGGCGAACAGGAACGTCGCTCCCACCACCAGCGCGATACCGCGCAAGGGTTGGTTGACGCCGGACAGCGGTGTGCTGGAACTCATGGCTCTCTCGATGACGACACGGCGGCATGCCACGCCCAGGGAAGGCCGCGCAGGGGTGCCCTGGCGGATACAACAGCTCGAACTCTAGAAGAGATGCCGCAGGATAAGGAAGTTCATTTGCCGCTTGCCCACGCTGGTGGAAAATTCTGTTCGCTGATCGACCAGTTTGTGCCATGAACGCATGGCCCGTGCCTCGCTGATCACCGACCATCGGGTGCGAACCCTGCACACCCTACAAGGAATTTACATGCAAAGGCTCACCACCCGTAACGGTCTGGCCCTGCCTGCAATCGGCCTGGGCACCTGGCCGATGACCGGCACCGAATGCACCCAGGCCGTGCACCAGGCGCTGGACGTGGGTTACCGGCACATCGACACCGCCACTGCCTACGAAAACGAAGCAGCCGTAGGCCAGGCCCTGCGCGACAGCGACGTACCACGCGAGCAGATCCACCTCACCACCAAGGTGTGGTGGGACCGCCTGGAGCCCAAGGCCATGCGCCAGTCGCTGGAAGACAGCCTGCGCGCCCTGGGCACCGAGCAGGTCGACCTGTTCCATATCCACTGGCCCGGCAAGGACTGGGACCTGGCCCGCAGTATCGAGACCCTGGTAGCGCTGCGTGACGAGGGCAAGGCGCGCCACATCGGCGTGGCCAACTTCCCGCTGGGGCTGCTGCGCCAGGTGGTGGAAACCCTGGGCGCGCCGTTGTCGGCGATTCAGGTGGAATACCACGTGCTGCTCGGCCAGCAACCGCTGCTGGACTACGCCCGCCGCCATGACCTGCTGCTCACCGCCTACACCCCGCTGGCACGCGGTGAGGCGGCGGCGCAGCCTGTGATCCAGGCGATTGCCCGCAAGCATGGCGTGCTGCCCAGCCAGGTGGCGCTGAAGTGGTTGTTGGACCAGGACGGTGTGGCGGCAATCCCCAAGGCCAGTAGCCGCGAGAACCAGCTGGCCAACCTGGCAGCGTTGAACGTGGAACTGGACGACGAGGATCGCGCGGCGATTGCCCAATTACCGAAAGATCAGCGGGTGGTAAGCCCGCCGTTTGCGCCAGACTGGAATAGCTGAAATTCGTAAGCGCGACACGGACCTTGTGGGAGCGGGCGTGCCCGCGAAGAAGCCAACTCGGTGGCTGGCACCGGCTGCGCCGGTGTTCGCGGGCATGCCCGCTCCCACAAGGATTGCACAAGCTCTTAAAATTTGAGCAAGACAATTACCCCCACAATGGGCTGCGTGAGCCGTCAGCCTGGCGTAATGACCTGCTTCAACCGCTCGCTCGCCGGTGCCGGCCGCCCGTACAGGTAGCCCTGGAAATGCGAGCACCCCTCCGCCGCCAGCCGGCGCATCTGCTCTTCCGACTCCACACCCTCGGCCGTGGTCTTGATCATCAGGCTGTTGGACAGGTCGGTAATGGCGCGGATGATCGACATCGCCTCACGGCTTTCGCACATGTCATGCACAAACGACTTGTCGATCTTGATCCGGTCGAACGGGAACGACCGCAAGTAGCCGAGCGATGAATACCCGGTGCCGAAGTCGTCCAGCGAAATGGAAACGCCCAGGTCCTTCAGCGCGCGCAGGGTGCGCACGTTTTCTTCGCTGTTACCCAGCAGCACCGACTCGGTTATTTCCAGCTCCAGACGCTGCGCCGACAGGCCCGAATCGGCCAGGGCCAAGGCCACAACCTGCACCAGGTTGGCATTCTTGAACTGGACCGGCGACAGGTTCACCGACACCGTCTGCTCGCTGTCCCAGCTCGCCGCCTCCTGGCAGGCCAGGTTCAAGGCCCGGGTGCCCAGCTCATGAATCAACCCGGTTTCTTCGGCAATGGGTATGAAGTCCATGGGCATCACCATGCCACGGCTCGGGTGCTCCCAGCGCAGCAACGCTTCATAGCCGGTGATGCAATGGGTCTGCTGGTCGACCACCGGCTGGTAGTGCAGTTGCAACTGCCCCAGGTGCAGCGCGGTGCGCAGGTCGGTTTCCACCAGGCGGCGCTGGCGGGCTGCAACGTCCAGTTCCACCTCGAAGCACTCGTAGCGGTTTCGCCCGTTGCGCTTGGCCTCGTACAGCGCCATGTCGGCATAGCCGAGTAGCTGCTCGGCCTGGTCGTTGTCATCGGGGGCAATGGCAATACCGATACTTACCCCCACCGTGAACTGGTGGCCTTCGATCTGGAACGGCGGGCAAATGGCATTGATCAGGCGCTGCGCGGTGTTGCACGCGGCATCGCGGCCATCAAGCCCGGTCAGTACCACGGCAAACTCGTCACCGCCCAGCCGGGCCAGGGTGTCGTGCTCGCGCAGCTCACGGCGCAGGCGCTTGCCCAGCTCGCGCAGCAGCTTGTCGCCGAAGGCATGGCCGAGGGAGTCGTTGATGTTCTTGAAGTTGTCCAGGTCCAGGCACAGGGCGGCGGTCAGCTTGCCATTCTCGCTGCCACGCACCAGCGCCTGACGCAGGCGTTCGTTGAACAGGGTGCGGTTGGGCAGCCCGGTGAGCGCGTCATGGTGCGCCATGTGGTGGATCTGCGCGTGGGCGGCCAGTTCCTCGGTGGCATCTTCGGCGACAAATAGCACGTAGTCGGCCTGGCCTTCGCAGTTTTGGCTGAGCAAGGTACGGCTGCGCAGGGTCCGTGGACCACGGGCGGTGTCGACCCGGGTCTCGGCAGCATGGCCCTTGGTGTTGCGAGCACCCCGCCCCAGTTGTTGTTCAAGGTAATCGGCAGCGGCCGGGCTCAGGCATTCGCCAGGCAGTTGGCCGATCATGCTGCGTTCTGGGCCGCCGAACAGGCGCTCCGCCTGCTGGTTGGCCAACAGGATGCGCTGGCTTTCGAGGTCCTGGACGATGACGCTGGCGGGGATATTGGCAATTACCGAATCCAGGAACTGCGACAGCTTGGCCATTTCCTGGCTGTACTGCTCGGCCAGTTCCTTGGCCTGCAGCAGCTCCACCTCCTGGCGGCGGCGTTCGGAAATGTCGCGGGTAACCTTGGCAAAACCCACCAGCTGCCCGGCATCGTCGTACACCGCATCGATTACTACATGGGCGTGGAAGGCCGAGCCGTCCTTGCGCAGGCGCGAACCGACCTCTTCAAAGCGCCCGGTGCTGCGCGCCTGCTCCAGGTTATGCGCGGGCAGCCCGGCGGCGCGCTCGGCATCGGTGTAGAACAGCGAGTAATGCTGACCGACGATTTCCTCGGCGTGGTACCCCTTGGCACGCTGGGCGCCGGGGTTCCAGTTGGCGACGACACCTTCGGGGGTGAGCATGTAGATGGCATAGTCCACCACACTCTGAATCAACAGCCGGTACATGATGTCGGGGCTTGCGACTAGCGACATGAACTTTACCTGAACCTTCGAAGGGCATGAAAAGGGACCCCGGCAAGCGATGGCCGGGTGCTGGAAAGCATTGATGGCATTATGCCGCTCATGACGATTTTGTGAAGTAGCTCACAAAAATGCCGCTATCCCTCTTCAAGGACGAAACGAAAGCTGGCAAACCCTCAATGGCGGGCGCCGCTCACCAGAAAACTGAGCAGGTCCGGCTCATCCGTCAGGGTAATGGCCTGCGCCGGGCGCGACAGGTTCGCCAGCACAGCCTTGCAGAACGCCACGGCCGGTGCGTCTTGTGCGTAGCACCGCAGCAACCAGTCACCCTCGCCGCCCAGCAGCTGCAACGCCACCGCCTGGCCGATGCCCTGGCGGCGGTACTTTTTCAGGATGAACAGGTCAGCCAGCTCAAGCGCGTCGATGCCCGGCAGTTCGCTGCGTTCCACCAGGACGAAACCGGCGATGAAGCCGTCCGCCAGCACCAGGTAAGCGCCCCAGCCGTCGTCCTGCCAGTAGCGTTGCAGGTGCTCGTCGTGGATGTAGAAGCGGCCGTCCACTTCGACGTCTTCCTGCTCCCAGTCGGAGGACTCGTAGGAATAGAACTGGTAGAGGTTGCGGATCAGCGGAACCTGGTCAGCGGTGGTTGGCAGCAGCGCGATGGGCAGCATGGGCGGGGCTCGGGCAAAAGGTCGATTCTAGATCACCGGGCCCAACAGCAAAAAGCCCAGGCCCTCCCCGCACGGAAAGGCCCAGGCAAAAATGAAGGTTCCTGTAGGAGCGGCCTTGTGTCGCGATAGGGCCGCACAGCGGCCCCCGATTTTCGGCGTCACCGCTGTAATTGCCGGGGCTGCTACGCAGCCCTATCGCGACACAAGGCCGCTCCTACAAGGGCTACGCCAATCGGTCGTTATCCTTCCTGCAACGCACGCGGCCGGTGGCTGCGGGCCTCGGCCTCCACCGCCGTGGCCCCCTGCAGGTGGAAGTCGAACGCCAGTTCGGCAAAACGCTCGCCTTGCACGCCGCGGTCACGCGCCGCAGCAGCATCCTCGATAAAGCGCAACTCGCCGATCAGCCCGTCACGGGTGGCGTAGGCAAAGTCGTCCCACAGGTACTTGTCACCCTCGAAGTTGATCTGCGTGGTCAGGTGCCGGTGCCCGGGTGCCGAGATGAAGAAGTGCACGTGCGCCGGTCGCTGACCATGACGGCCGAGCAGGTCCAGGCACTCCTGGGTCGGGCCCTGCGGGTCGCAACCATACCCCGATGGCACGATGGAGCGCGCACGGTAGCGGCCCTCGGCATCGGTAATGATGCGGCGGCGCAGGTTGTACTCAGACTGGGTCGAGTCGAAGTACGAATAGGTACCTTGGGTGTTGGCGTGCCAGAGGTCGACGGTGGCGCCGGCCAGCGGCTTGCCGTCGGCATCGAACACCTGCCCCTGCAGGAACATCACCACGCCGGGGTCGGTACCGTCGTCCATGCGCGCTTCGCCTTGTGCCACCGGCGCGCCGGCGACATACAGCGGGCCTTCGATGGTCCGCGGGGTGCCGCCGCTCAGGCCGGCCTCGGCATCCTTGGCGTCCTGCAGCAGGTCGAGGAAGTGCTCGATGCCCAGGCCTGCGGCCAGCAGGCCAGCTTCGTTACGGCCACCCAGGCGGTTGAGATAATCAATGGCGTGCCAGAACTCGTCTTCGGTGATTTCCAGGTCTTCGACCAGGCGCGCGGTGTCCTGCAGCACACGCAGGATGATCTGCTTGAAGCGCGGGTTGCCTTCGGCGTGGTCCAGGCCAGCCACTTTGTTGAAGAAGGCTTGAATGTCGGCAGTGTGGGAAATTTTCACGGTCATCGTGCGTACCTCATATTGTTCTTGTCAGGCAGACAGGTGCGTATCAGCGGTCGTCGCTGTGGATCGACGAGGGATGCCGGCACAGGCCGTCGACCTCGATGTCCATGTACGGGAACAACGGCAATTGCATCAGGGTGTCGTGCAACGCCTCGACACTGGGCACATCGAACACGCTGTAGTTGGCGTAGTGCCCGGCAATGCGCCACAGGTGGCGCCAGGTGCCTTCACGTTGCAGGCGCTGGGCCAAGTCCTTTTCATCGGCCTTGAGCTGAGTGGCCTTGGCCGGGTCCATGTCCACCGGCAGTTTCACGGTCATCTTCACGTGGAACAGCATGATTATCTCCTTGTTGGCTGATCAGCGACGGGCGAAGCGCGCCAGGCGCTGTTCGTCCAGGGTCAGGCCCAGGCCTGGGGTACGGGGAATGTGCAGCTGGAAGTCGCGGTATTGCGGCGGCTCGTTGACGATTTCTTCGGTCAGCAGCAGCGGGCCAAACAGCTCGGTGCCCCAGGTGAGCTGGCGCAGGGTAAGGAAGGCATGGGCCGAGGCCAGGGTGCCGATCGAGCCTTCGAGCATGGTGCCGCCATACAGGCCGATACCGGCGGCCTCGGCGATTTGCGCAGTGCGCAGCACGGCGCGCGGGCCACCGTTCTTGGCAATTTTCAGGGCAAAGATGCTGGCGGCGCCGTCGGCGGCCAGGCTGAAGGCATCCTCGACGCTTTCGATGGACTCATCGGCCATGATCGGTGCAGGGCTGCGCTGGTTCAGGCGCACCTGGCCACCCCGGTTGATGCGCGAAATCGGTTGCTCGATCAGGTCGATACCGTTGTCGCCAAGCACCTGGCAAGCGCGGATGGCCTGGG
Organism: Pseudomonas putida S13.1.2; assembly: GCF_000498395.2. Lineage (NCBI taxonomy): Bacteria > Pseudomonadati > Pseudomonadota > Gammaproteobacteria > Pseudomonadales > Pseudomonadaceae > Pseudomonas > Pseudomonas putida. The sequence goes on along the minus strand of NZ_CP010979.1, from coordinate 1,114,728 downwards.
ATTCGTCCCAGTACTGGTTGACGTCCACCCGCACGCTGGCGCTGTCGCCCAGTTCGCGTTTTATCGTCACCACGTGTTTGAGGTCCTGCTCCACCGGGTTGGCGCCAATCTTCAGCTTGAACACACGGTGACGGCGGATTTCCAGCATGTGCTGGGCTTCGGCGATATCCCGGGCGGTGTCGCCACTGGCCAGGGTCCAGGCCACTTCCAGGCTGTCGCGCACACGGCCACCCAGCAGCTCGCTCACCGGCAGCCCCAGGCGTTTGCCCTGGGCGTCGAGCAAGGCGCTTTCGATACCCGACTTGGCAAAGGTGTTGCCCTTGGCCAGCTTGTCCAGCTTGAGCATGGCGGCGTTGATGTTGTCCGCCGCCAGGCCGATCAGCGCCGGGGCCAGGTGCGCGTCGATGTTGGCCTTGATGCCTTCAGGGCTTTCATAGCCATAGGCCAGGCCACCAATGGTGGTGGCCTCACCGATCCCTTCCACGCCATCGCTGCAAAGCACCCGCAATACCACCAGGGTCTGCTGCTGCATGGTGTGCATTGCCAGCTTGTGCGGGCGAATGGTCGGCAGGTCGACGATAATTGCATCAATACGTTCAATCAGCGCGCTTGTCATTGTTGCCAGGTCCCGTCAGGTCGGGCTGCCAGTTGCAGGCCCGAATGGTGCATTTACTTGATTGTTCAAGGATTGCGCGAGACCCTGATGACCGTCCAATATCAAATGAATCTCCCACCATACCCTGGAGGTCTGATGGAGCTGCGCCACCTGCGTTACTTCAAGGTCTTGGCCGAGACCCTGAACTTCACCCGCGCCGCCGAGCTGCTGCACATTGCCCAACCGCCCTTGAGCCGGCAGATCAGCCAGCTGGAGGACGAGGTCGGCACCTTGCTGGTAGCGCGCGAACGCCCGCTGCGGCTGACCGAGGCCGGCCGCTTCTTCTACGAGCAGAGCTGCACCGTGCTGCAGCAACTGCAGAACATCAGTGACAACACCCGCCGCATTGGCCAGGGCCAGCGCCAGTGGCTAGGCATCGGCTTTGCCCCCTCGACCCTGTACAACGTGCTGCCAGAGCTGATCCGCGAGCTGCGCCAGGACAGCGAGCTGGAACTGGGCCTGAGCGAGATGACCACGCTGCAGCAGGTGGAAGCGCTGAAGAGCGGGCGAATCGACATCGCCTTCGGGCGCATTCGTATCGAGGACCCGGCCATTGCGCAACAGGTCCTGCGTGAAGACCCGCTGGTGGCCGTGCTGCCCAAGGGCCACCCGCTGGCGGGCAGCCCGCTCAGCCTCGCCCAGCTGGCTGGCGAGGCGTTCATCCTTTACCCGGCCAACCCCCGGCCCAGTTATGCCGACCACGTGCTGGCGCTGTTTGCCCAGCATGGCATGAGCATCCGCGTCAGCCAGTGGGCCAACGAACTGCAGACGGCCATCGGCCTGGTGGCCGTCGGCGTGGGGGTGACCCTGGTGCCAGCATCGGTCCAACAGCAGCACCGCACCGATATCGAGTATGTCGGCTTGCTTGATAGCAGCGCGGTCAGCCCGATCATTCTTAGCCGGCGCAAGGGTGACGTGAGCCCGATCGTGCAGCGGTGCCTGGGGTTGATAGCGCAGCAGGTCGGGTGAGCAAAACCAGAAGCCACGCCGGACCTGTGGGAGCGGCTTTAGCCGCGAACACCGGCGCAGCCGGTGCCATGCACCGCGTTGGGGCCTTCGCGGGTGAACCCGCTCCCACAGGGGTATGTCATCCGCTCAGGGGTGTGCGCCATCTACCGAGTCGCCTGCTTCGCGGGCATGCCCGCTCCCACAGGGTATGTGTTGTGCTCAGGAATGTGCTTGAGCGCGGCGGCGGTAGGCCAGCAGCAGGAACACGAACCACAACGGCATCACGCACAGCGCCAACCGGGTATCCGGTTGCAGCGCCAGCAGCACCAGCACAAAGCCGAGGAAACCCAGGGTGGTAATGGCCATCGGCACCCCGCCCGGCAACTTGAACACCGAGGCATCGTGCGCAGCCGGGTTGCGTTTGCGATAGGCAAGGTACGCCGCAAGGATCATCGACCAGGTAAAAATCACCAGGATCGCCGACACGGTCGAAATAAGCGTGAACACCGTCATCACCTCGGGGATGATGAACAGCAGGCTCAACCCGATCAGCATGCACACGCCGGAAAACACCAGGCTGTACACCGGCACGCTCAGTGCCGAAAGCCTGGCGAACAGGGCCGGCGCGTTACGCCGCTCGGCCAGCCCGAACAGCATTCGGCAGCCCGAGTAGACACCGCTGTTGGCCGAAGAGGCCGCCGAGGTCAGCACCACGAAGTTGATCATGCCGGCCGCCGCCGGGAAGCCGGCGAGCAGGAACAGCTCGACGAAGGGGCTGCGGTTGGCCGGCACCTCGGCCCACGACACCACGCTGATGATGCACACCAATGCCAGGATGTAGAACAGCAGAATGCGCAAGGGGATGGTGTTGATGGCCTTGGGCAGCGAGCGATGAGGGTTCTTCGCTTCCGCCGCAGTGGTGCCGATCAGCTCGGTACCGGCAAAGGAAAACACGGCAATCTGGAACCCGGCAAAGAAACCGCTGATGCCATGGGGCAGCACCGTACCCGGCGCGACCACGTTGGACAGCGAAGCAACCACGCCATTGGGTGAGGTATAGGAAGTGGCGATCATCACCGCCGCGGTGATGATCAACAGCACGATGGCGACGATCTTGATGATGCCGAACCAGAACTCCACCTCGCCAAAAATCCGCACCGCCAGCATGTTCAGCCCCAGCAGCACGAACAGGGTGAAGAACGCGGGTAGCCAGGCCGGTGCATCGGGGTACCAGTACTGGAAGAACCCGGCCACCACGACCACGTCGCCGACTACCGCCACGCTCCAGCTCAGCCAGTACGACCAGCTCAGCACAAAGCCGGCGCGCGGCCCCAGGTAATGGGCAACGATGTCGGCGAACGACTTGAAGCGCAGGTCGGACAACAGCAGCTCGCCCATGGCGCGCATGACAAAGAACACGAAAAACCCGAGGATGGCGTACACCAGCAGGATCGAGGTGCCGGACAGCGCGATCACCTTGCCCGAGCCCATGAACAGGCCGGTGCCGATGGCGCCGCCTATGGAAATCAGCTGGATGTGGCGGTTTTCCAGCGTGCGTTGCAGGTGCCCGTCACGGTCGGGCGTTACCGGTTTGCTTTGCTCAAGGCTTGCGGGCATGTCTTGCATGGCGACCTCTTCTTATTGTTGGCCTGTCACATGTCGCTGTGCCGTGGCGCGGCCCAGTACAGGCCTCGTCACGGCTGGTAACGCGGTTAGCGCGCGCTTTCAAAACCCTGCAGGGTGTTCACTGCGTTGATGCCGATTTCGTCGACCATGTAACCGCCTTCCATCACGAACAGGGTCGGGATACCGGCACTGGCGATCTCGGCGCCCATGCGCAGGAAGTCTTCGCTGGTGAGCTTGAAGTGGCTGATCGGGTCATCCTCGAAGGTGTCCACACCCAGCGACACCACCAGAAATTCGGGCCGGTGCGCAACGATGCGCTTGAGCGCTTCCTGCAGGGCCAGCTGGTACTGCGCCCAGCGCGTGCCCTTGCCCATCGGGTAGTTGGCGTTGAAGCCTTCGCCTGCCCCCGCGCCCCGCTCATGGGCGTAGCCGGAAAAATACGGGTAGGACACGTGCGGGTCGCCATGCAGGGAGGCAAAGAACACATCGGGGCGATCGTAGAAGATGTTTTGTGTGCCGTTGCCGTGGTGGAAGTCCACATCCAGCACAGCCACGCGCTTGGCGCCCTGGCTCAGGCAGCGCTCGGCGGCGATGGCGGCGTTGTTCAGGTAGCAGTAGCCGCCCATGTATTCCCGGGCCGCATGGTGCCCCGGTGGGCGGCACAGGGCGAAGGCACTGTTGGCACCGTCGATGATGCGCTGCACGCCGGTCAAGGCAACGTTGGCGCTGCTGCGCACCGCCTCCCAGGTGCCGGCAGTGATCGGCGCTCCAGCGTCCATGGCATAAAAGCCCAGCTTGCCGTCGATGAAGCCGGGCTCACGGTCGATGGCCAGGTCGCGCACTGGCCACACCAGCGGCAGCGCATCGTGGGTCTTGCCGGTGGCGGCCCATTCCGACCAGGCGTTTTCCAGGAAGCTTACATAGCGCTCGCTGTGCGCCGCCACGTAGCAGCCACGGTCGAAGGCCTGTTCGGCAATGACATCGCCAAGGCCGGTGCTGTGCACCCGGGCCAGCACGGTGTCGGCACGCTGGGGGTTTTCGAACGATGGCGTGATTGCGCCGTCCTTGAGTTCCGAGCCATGGTGCAAGCGGTGGTTGTTGCTAAAGACTGTCAGCACGCGAATGTCCTTTTTCAAGGGGTTACCGGATAACCAATTTTCGCGACAGAGCGGTGAAAATGCTTTGCTTTATGCTCAACCAAACCGGATGCTTGAGCAAAGTATTCACAAGATTGGCCACCTATGAGCAAAGCCTTTGCTATCGAACAACTGGACGAAACCGACCGCGAGCTGCTGCGCCTTTTGCAGGAGGACGGCACCCTGTCGAGCGCTGCGCTGGGCGAGCGCCTGTCGATGACCGTGACGCCCTGCTGGCGCAGGCGCAAACGCTTGGAGGAGCTGGGCATCATCAAGGATTACCAGGCCAACCTCGACCGCAAGAAGCTGGGCTACGACGTGATGGCGTTTGCCCAGGTACGCTTTGGCAACCATTCGGCCAACGCACCGGATGAGTTCGAGCAGGTGATATTGAAACTGCCGCAGGTGCTGTCCTGCCACAAGGTGACGGGTGAGGCTGACTATGTGCTGACGGTGTTGGCGAATGACCTGGAGAGTTATGGGCGATTCGTAGAGGAGGTGCTACGCCGTCAGCCAGGCATTGCCTCGATCCAGTCGAGCCTGGCGCTGCGCGAGGTGAAGGCGGTTTCCCGAATACCCGTGCCCTGAAGGCCTTTACCCAACCTGCTTTTGACTTTTGTGGGAGCGGCCTACTCCGGCAAGCTGTAGCGCTCGGCAAAGTACTGGCGGAAAAAGTCCACCGCCACCCGCACCTTGGCCGAACTGGCCAGCGGCGAGGTGTACACCGCCCAGATGTCCGCCGGCTGATGATAGGCCTCCAGCACCTGCACCAGGCGCCCGTCCTGCAGGCTGTCGTGCACGTCCCACCATGAGCGCAGCAGTATCCCGCGCCCGTCCAGGCACCACTGGTGCGCCACTTCGCCATGGTTGGTCGACAGGCCGCCGGTCACCCGTACGCTTTCTTCACCCAGCGGCCCCATCAGTTGCCACACCCCGAACGGGTGGTCGCGCTCCTTGATCACCAGGCAGTCGTGGCTGCCCAGGTCGCCCAGCACTTTGGGCGTGCCGCGCCGCGCCAGGTACGCCGGCGCTGCGCACAGTACCCGGCGGTTGCGTGCCAACGGCTTGGCGATCAGGTTGGGGGCAATGGCGTTGCCCACGCGGATGTCCAGGTCGACACCTTCGGCAATCAGGTCCACCAGGCGGTCGTGCACATCCAGGCGAACGTCCAGCCGCGGGTAGCGCTCGGCCAGCTCCGACAAGGCCGGCGCCACGAAGCGCCGGCCCAGGCCCAGGCTGCTGGCAATGCGCAACTGCCCGGCCGGCTCGCGGTGCTGGGCACTGATGTCATCGCCCATGCGCTGTACGGCATCGAAGATCTGCAAGGCCCATTGATACACCCGCTCGCCCTCCTCGCTCACCGTCACCCGCCGGGTGGTGCGGTGCAACAGGCGCACTTCCAGGGTTTGCTCAAGGATGCGAATGCGCTTGCTGATGTACGCCGCCGACATGCCCAGCTCGTCGGCCACGGCCGCGAAGCTGGCGCGCTTGGCCACTTGCAGGAAGATGTTGAGGTCGTCGAGGTTGGGCAGATTATTCACGTACCGTGTTCCAAGAATCCATGATTCGCCAGATTATCTCCGAGCCGAGCCCTTATAGCATGACCAGCACCTGTTCCCTAGACACGAGTGCACCCCATGAGCAAGACGTTCAGAATCGCGGCAATCCCAGGCGACGGCATCGGCAACGAAGTACTGCCCGAAGGCATTCGCGTAGTCGAGGCCGCCGCGCGCAAGCACGGCCTGGACATCAGCTTCGAGTTCTTCGAATGGGCCAGCTGCGACTACTACCTGGCCCACGGCAAGATGATGCCGGACGACTGGTTCGAACAGCTCAAGGGTTTCGACGCGCTGTACTTCGGTGCTGTAGGTTGGCCAGACAAGGTGCCGGACCACATCTCGCTGTGGGGTTCGCTGCTCAAGTTCCGCCGCGACTTCGACCAGTACGTGAACATTCGCCCGGTGCGCCTGTTCCCCGGCGTACCCTGCCCGCTGGCGGGGCGTGAACCCGGCGACATCGACTTCGTGGTCATCCGCGAAAACACCGAAGGCGAGTACTCGTCGCTGGGCGGGCGCATGTTCGAAGGCACCGAGAACGAGTTCGTGCTGCAGGAATCGGTGTTCACCCGCCGCGGCGTCGACCGCATTCTCAAGTACGCCTTCGAAGTGGCCCAGACCCGCGAGCGCAAGCACGTCACCTCGGCCACCAAGTCCAACGGCATGGCCGTGAGCATGCCGTACTGGGATGAACGCACCGCCGCCATGGCAGCCAATTATCCGGAAATCAGCTGGGACAAGCAGCACATTGATATCCTCTGCGCCCGCTTCGTACTGCAACCGGACCGCTTCGATGTGGTCGTGGCCTCGAACCTGTTCGGCGACATCCTGTCCGACCTGGGCCCGGCCTGCGCCGGCACCATCGGCATCGCGCCATCGGCCAACCTGAACCCCGAGCGCAAGTTCCCGTCGCTGTTCGAGCCGGTGCACGGCTCGGCCCCAGACATCTACGGCAAGAACATCGCCAACCCGATTGCGATGATCTGGTCCGGTGCGCTGATGCTCGATTTCCTCGGCAACGAAGGCACCGACCCACGCTACCGCGCTGCCCACGACGACATCCTCAAAGCCATCGAGCAGGTCATCGCCGCCGGTGACGTAACCCGCGACATGGGTGGCCAGCAGTCTACCCAGCAAGTGGGCCAGGCCATCACCGCGCTGATCGAAGGCTGATGCACCTGGGGCCGATTGTCAGAAGTGTCTGACAATCGGCCCTTTGCCTCTTGCGAGTGACGTGGATTGTATGCAAAATCTGTTAACCATTAGATATTGGTTAACTTGTGGTTAACAGCCAAGGAAGGAGTAGTACCGCTACACCCCGGATGCCTGCCGGGTATAACAAGTACGCCAACGTCCAGGAGACGATGATGTCGCACAAGAATAAAAAGATTGATGTGTTCCTGATTACCGTGAGCCTGATCGCCGTACTGCTCACCGTGATCGGCCTTGCAGCCTTCCCCGCCCAGGCTGAAAGCGCCGCCAACCAGTTGTTCGAGCTGTCCACCCGCACCTTCGGTACCAGCGTGCAGGTGCTGGTGTTCGGCAGTACCCTGGCCGTGCTGTACCTGGCCTTCAGCAAGTACGGCAACATCCGCCTGGGCAGTGGCAAGCCTGAATACGCCACAGCCACCTGGGTGTTCATGTTCATCTGTGCCGGCATGGGTTCGTCGACCCTCTACTGGGGCGTGATGGAATGGGCCTACTACTACCAGACCCCAGGCCTGAACATCGCCGCGGCCACCCCCAAGGCACTCGAGTACAGCGTGGGCTACTCGTTCTTCCACTGGGGTATCAGCGCCTGGTCGATCTACGCCCTGGCCTCGCTGGCCATGGCCTACCACTTCCATGTACGCAAGAAGAGCGGCCTGAACCTGGCTTCGGTTATCGAAGCGGTGACAGGTTTCAAGGCTACCGGGCCGGTGGGCCGTACCGTCGACCTGATCTTCCTGCTGACCATGATGGGCGCCCTGACCGTGTCGCTGGCCCTCACCGCTTCTACCCTGACGCGCGGCCTGCACGACCTGACCGGCACCCCGGATACGTTCACGGTGCAATTGATGGTGATCGGCGGCGTGGCGGTGATGTTCTCGCTCAGCTCCTACATCGGTATCGATGGTGGCCTGCAGCGCCTGAGCAAGATGGTGTGCATCGGCGCGCTGGTGTTTGCCGCGGTTGTGCTGTTGGTGGGCCCGACCCAGTTCACCCTCAACAACACTGCCAACTCGATTGGCCTGATGATCCAGAACTACGTGCACATGAGCCTGTTCACCGACCCGGCGGGCGACGGTGCCTTTACCCGCAACTGGACGGTGTTCTACTGGCTGTGGTGGGTGTCCTACGCCCCGGGCGTGGCCATGTTCGTTACCCGCGTTTCGCGCGGCCGGCAGATCAAGGAAGTGGTCCTGGCCCTGCTGATGGGGGGCAGCTTCGGTTGCTGGTTCTTCTTCGGCGCGCTGGAAAGCTACAGCATGCACCAGTTCATCACCGGCGCGGTGGATGTACCGAAAATGCTCGCCGAACAAGGCGGCGAATCGGCCGTGACGCACCTGCTGCTGGCCTTGCCGTGGGGCCAGGTGTTCCTCGGTGTCTACCTGTTCATCATGGCCATCTTCTGTGCTTCGCACATGGATGCCGCGGCCTACGCGGTGGCCGCCACCAGCACCCGCAACCTGCGTGAAGGTGACGACCCAACGCCAACCCACCGCCTGTTCTGGTGCGTGGTGCTGACCCTGGTGCCACTGGCCATGCTGTTCGCCAAGGCCTCGCTGTCGACCATGAAGACCGCCGTGGTGCTTACCGCAATCCCGTTCATGGTGATTCTGCTGGTGAAGATCTATGGCTTCTTCAAGTGGATGATCGCCGACTACGGCCAGGTACCGGCCCACGTCATCGAAGAAGAGGCTGCACGGATGGCCGGTGAAGCCCCGGCCGAACACGCCCCGCGCAGCGTTGCTGCCGTGCACTGATTAACCGTGCAGGAGCGAGCTTGCTCGCGATGGGCTGCAAAGCAGCCCCCTTGATCACTGCAAATTTCTTTGCCTGATCTGTTAACCAACAGATACGTGTTAACCAACAACTATAAACCGAGCTTGTGAGAAACCTGTCATGAACGACTTCAAACGCCTGCCCGCCGATTTCTGCGCGAACGCCGACGAGGCCTTCACCATCCCGGCCAATTTCTACACCAAGGCCGCGGTGTTCGAACACGAGAAAGAAGCCATCTTCGCCCGCAGCTGGATCTGCGTGGGCCACCGCAGCGAAGTGGCAGACAACAATGCCTACATTACCCGCGACGTGATTGGCGAAAGCATTATCGTCGTGCGTGGCCGTGACAGCGTGCTGCGTGCGTTCTACAACGTCTGCCCGCACCGTGGCCACCAGCTGCTCAGCGGCAGCGGCAAGGCCAAGAACGTCATCACCTGCCCGTACCATGCCTGGACCTTCAAGCTCGACGGCGAACTGGCCCACGCCCGCAACTGCGACAACGTGGTCAATTTCGACAAAGAGAACTCCACCCTGGTGCAGCTGCGCGTCGAGGAATACGCCGGCTTCATCTTCATCAACATGGACATGGACGCGGGCTCCGTCGAAGACCAGCTGCCAGGCATGCAAGCACGCATGCGCGAAGCCTGCGCGGTAATCGACGACCTGCACCTGGCGGCGCGCTTCGTCAGCGACACCCCGGCCAACTGGAAGTCGATCGTCGACAACTACCTGGAGTGCTACCACTGCGCCCCGGCCCACCCAGGCTTCTCCGACTCGGTCGACGTCGGCCAGTACAGCCACACCATGCACGGTAACTGGACCCTGCAATATGGCCTGGCCAAGCCTTCGGAGCAGTCGTTCAAGTTCGACGAAAACGTGAAAGACCCGTCGTTCGCCGGCTTCTGGGCCTGGCCGTGCACCATGTTCAACGTGCCGCCAGGGGCCAACTTCATGACCGTGATCTACGAGTTCCCGGTCGATGCCGAAACCACCCTGCAGCACTACGACATCTACTTCCTCAACAAGGACATCACCGAAGAGCAGCAGAAGCTGATCGACTGGTACCGCGAAGTGTTCCGCCCAGAAGACCTGCGCCTGGTCGAGAGCGTGCAAAAGGGCCTGAAGTCGCGTGGCTACCGTGGCCAGGGCCGCATCATGGCCGACCGCGAGCGCAGTGGCATGAGCGAGCACGGCATTGCCCACTTCCACAACCTGATCGCCGTGGCCCACCTCGACGATTGATGGCAATCGCTCCACGTTTATTTGCACGTAAAGGTGCGCGGCAGGGCCTGCCGCGCGCCCAGGCAGTCGAGGTGAACCATGGCCAACACTTATGAAATGTTCAACGTACGCGTTACCGACGTGGAACACGCCACGCCGCTGATCAAGCGCTTTACCCTGGCCCGCGAAGACGGCGCGGCGATGCCCGCCTTCACCGGCGGCAGCCACGTCATCGTGCAGATGCAAGGCGCTGACGGCAGGCAGTTCAGCAACGCCTACTCGTTGATGAGCGACCCGCGTGACACCCGCAGCTACCAGATCGGCGTGCGCCTGGAAGAACAGTCCAAAGGCGGCTCGGCGTTCATGCACCAGCAGGTAGAAGTCGGCACCCGCCTGACCATCTCCTCGCCCAACAACCTGTTCGCCCTCGACCCTTCGGCAGGCCGTCACGTCCTGATTGCCGGCGGCATCGGCATCACCCCGTTCCTGGCGCAACTGCATGAGCTGGAAGGTAGCAGCACCGATTACGAGCTGCACTATGCCTTCCGCGCCCCAGAGCACGGCGCGTTCCAGGACCAGTTGGCCAATGGCCCGCATGCCGCCAACACGCAGTTCTACATCGACAGCCTCGACCGCAAGCTTGACCTGGCCGCCCTGTGCGCGGGGCTGGACGAGCAAGCGCACCTGTACGTGTGCGGCCCCAAACCGCTGATCGACGCGGTCATCGCCTGCGCCGCCAAGGCCGGCATTGCCGAGCAGCGCGTGCATTGGGAACAGTTTGCCGCCACCCCGGTCACCGGCAGTGCCTTTACCGTGGTGCTGGCGCAATCGGGCGTGGAACTGCAGGTGGAAGAAGGCATGACCATTCTGCAGGCCATCGAGAAGTCCAAGGCTGCCAAGGTCGAGTGCTTATGCCGGGAAGGCGTGTGCGGTACGTGCGAGACGGCCATCCTCGAGGGTGAGGCCGAGCATTACGACCAGTACCTGAGCGACGAAGAAAAAGCCGCCCAGCAGAGCATCATGCTGTGCGTCTCGCGCGCCCGCACGGCGCGGCTGGTGCTGGATCTTTAACAACCGCCCGGCTGATGTTGCCTGTACTGGCCTCATCGCCGGCAAGCCAGCTCCCACATGGACCGCATCGCCCTCCAGCCATGTCAATACCTGTGGGAGCTGGCTTGCCGGCGATGAGGCCAGTGCAGGCAACACAAGGTCATTCCCCCAGAAGAGGCAGCGTGAGGACCCGTCAACCAAAAGTTGACAGCTTGGGTATACTGGCAGGCTCTTGGCCCAGATCAGGACACCCTGCCGATGTTGGAAAACAGCTTCGCCTTCCGCCTCAAGGAACTGCTCGAGCATCACAAGCTGACCCTGCAAGCCGTGGGCACGGCCTTGGGCATTTCGCGCACCGCCGTGCACAAGTGGACCCGAGGCGGCGAGATCGACTACGACAACCTGCGCAAGCTGGCCGACTTTCTCAAGGTCAACTGGATCTGGCTGCGCTATGGCGACGAAGCACTGCAGAACATCCAGCAACCGCAGGTGGTCGAGCTGCCGATGACCGACGTGCGCCGCCGCCTGACCGCCGAGATCATGGAAAGCGAAACGCGCATGAAGCTGGCCCAGGAAGGCGCACGCATCGTCACCTGGGAATGGAACCTGATCAGCGACGAAGTCACCTACTCGCCCAACGTCGAGCAGGTCTATGGCTGGCCGGTCCATCACAACGAAGACTTCTGGAAGCACCTGCCCGACGAAGACGTGCAGCGCATGCAGGTGATGTACGCCGACGCGGTGGCCGACGGCAGTGGCTGTGAATGCGACTTCCGCATCACCCGCCCGGACGGTGAAGTGCGCTGGATTTCTTCCCGCGCCACAGTGGTGCGCGACAGCGCCGGGCGCTCGGTAAAGATGGTTGGCATCAGCATGGACAACACCGAACGCCAGGTGGCCCAGCAGGCGCTGAGCCAGAGCGAGGAACGCTTCCGGGCGATCTTCGAGCTGGCCTGGGGTGCCCTGGCCTACATCGACCCGGACGGCACCTGGCAGCGGGTCAACAACAGCCTGTGCGAGTTGCTGGGCTACAGCGCCGATGAACTCTACGGCATGACCTTCCAGCAGATCACCCACGCCGAGGACCTGGCGCAGAACCTGCAACTGCTGCAACGCATGCTTGCCGGCGAAACCGAGCGCTACGAAGTAGAAAAACGCGTGCGCCACAAGAACGGCGAGTACATCTGGGTACGCGCCCGCACCTCGCTGCAGCGCCGTGGCAATGGCGAGCCGGAACACCTGATCAGCGTGTTCGAAGACATCAGCGCCGAGCGCCAGGAGCATGAACGGCTACAGGCGCACATCGCCGCCCTGGAGGCCCGCCTGGCCGCTTCGTGAGCAGGCTTACGCGAACGCCTGTAGGAGCGGCCTTGTGTCGCGATGGCGCGCGCAGCGGCCCCGGCAATTTTGTGTCGAGACAGGGATTGCGGGGCCGCTGCGCGCCCCATCGCGACACAAGGCCGCTCCTACAAGGACCTCCTTAAGCCAGGCACATCCGCGAAACGTCACGGCCCAGATTGATCGTTGCGCAACCAGTCGATAAACCGTGCAAACAACTCGGACTGCGAGTTGATCTCCAGCTTCAGGTACAGGTTCTTGCGGTGCATGCGCACCGTCTCCGGTGAGATGCCCAGCTCCAGCGCGGTCGACTTCACCGAGTGCCCGCGCAAAATCATGTGTGCCACCTCCCGCTCACGGTCGGTCAGCACCTGGCAACCAAAGCTGTCGAACGCCGCCTGCAAGCTGCCGTGTTCGGCCGATGCTGCGCCGGGCTCCAGGTTATGCCGGGCGTAACGCCCCAACAGTTCCCGCACCATGGGCTCCAGCGCCCGCAGCAGGTCGACCTGCCCGGCACTCAGAGGCGTGCCGCTGCAACCCTGGAACAGGCTCAGCGACAACTTGCGGCCTGCGCTGACGTCGACGATGTAGTAGCTGTCTTCGCTGCAACCGGTGCCCAGGTAATAGGCCTTGTAGTAGTCGCTGTCGAAGAAGTTGTCGGGGGCGATTTCCTGCAGGTGGTAAAAGCCTTCGGCCAAGCCGCTTTGCACGGCCAGGCAGAATGGGTCGAGCAGGTAGCCGGCACTGAAATAACGCTCAAGCACCGCGGTGCGGTGCAGCTCGGGAATGCCTTGCTGGTACAGCAGCTGCGGCGCCCGCCCCTGGCACTCAAGGCTGATCATCATCGATTCAACCTGCACCAGCTGGCCGATGGCAGCGGCCACATACTCCAGCGCCTCGGGCGTATCGCTATTGGCCAGCGCACGCTGCAGCGCCGCATGCCATTGCTGCAGCGCGCCCATTGTCAGGGTAAGCGGGGTGTCGGGAGTGGCCTGGGTCATGCCCGGCAGTCTAGCCTGCCAGGCACGCCCCCGCACAGCCCTTTGCGCCAGGTTCATCGGCCCTGATACAGGCCAAGCGCCGTGAGTTCACGCGCGGTTTCGATGATGCACTGGCGCAAGGTCTCGACGATCTCGTCCACCTGCGCATGGGTGACGATCAGCGGTGGCGACATCACGTTCAGGTGCATGATCGGGCGCACCAGCAACCCGCGGGCCTGGGCCTTGCTGTGGATACGCTCGCCGATGTTCACCTCGTCCGGGAACAGCGCCTTGCTGGCCTTGTCGGCCACGAACTCGACACAGGCCATCAGCTTCATGCAACGCACATCACCCACCAGCGGCAACTCGCGCAGGCTTTGCAAGCGCTGCTCCAGGTAGCCACCCACGTCCTTGACGTGATCGAGCAGTTGCTCGCGCTCGATGATCTCGATGTTCTTCAGCGCCGCCGTGCAGCACACCGGGTGACCACTGTAGGTGAAGCCATGGGTGAAGCAGCGGCCCTTGCCCGGCTCGGCAATCACTTCCCAGATACGCTCGGAGAAGATACACGCGCCCAGCGGCAGGTAGGCCGAGGTCAGGCCCTTGGCGGTGGTGATGATGTCGGGGGTGACGCCAAACAGTTCTTCGCTGGCGAAGAAGGTGCCCAGGCGGCCGAACGAGGTGACCACTTCGTCGGCGACAAACAGGATGTCGTAGGTCTGGCACAGTTGCCACATACGCTGGAAGTAGCCCTCGGGCGGAATGATCACCCCGCCCGAGCCCATGATCGGCTCGGCGAAGAACGCCGCCACGTTGTCAGCGCCCAGCGACAGGATCTTGTCCTCGAACTCGGCCACCAGGTAGTCGAGGAATTCGGCCTCGTCCATGTCGTGCGGGGCACGGTACGGGTTGGGGTTGGAGACGTGGTGGATCAGGTCGTGGTGATAGTCGAACTCCGGCACCCGGTCGGCGGCCTTGTTGCCGATCGACATGGTCAGGGTGGTGGAACCATGGTAGGCGTTATAGCGGGCAATGATGTGCTTCTTGTGTGGCTTGCCGCGGCAGTTCTGGTAGTACTGGATCAGCCGGTAGGCGGTGTCGACAGCGGTCGAGCCGCCGGTGGTGAGGAACACATGGTTCAGGTCGCCCGGTGCCAGCTGCGCAAGCTTCTGGCACAGTTCGATGGCCACGTCGTTGGCCATGTCGGAGAACGGGTTGGAATACGCCAGCTGGCGCACCTGGTCCGCAATGGCCAGGGCCATTTCCTCGCGGCCCAGGCCGATGTTGGTGCACCACATGCCGCCGACGGCATCGAGGAAGCGGTTGCCGTGGGTATCACGAATATAGGCGCCCTCGCCTGCGACGATGTTCAGTGCGCCTTGCTCGCGGTGCTCGTCGAATACATGGTAGCCGTGCATGTAGTGGGCCTTGTCGGCTTCCACCAGCGGGTCGTGGGCGATGGCGAATGCTTTGTTTGGGGTGGCCATGGGCAGCTCCTTGGCGGAAATTTTGGGCAGTGTTCAGAAACCGGTCTTGACCGTGCTCCAGACCCGGGTGATGGCGCGCATATCCTTGGGGCTCTGGGTTTTCTGCGCGAACAGGCGCTCACGGGTTTGTGCGTCGGGGTAGATGGCCGGGTCCTGGCGGATGTCGTCACGCACCAGCGCAGTGGCGGCGGCGTTGCTGTTGGCGTAGTGGATGTAGTCGGTAACCTTGGCCATGGTTTGCGGCTGCAGCAGGAACTCGATGAAGCGGTGGGCGTTGGCCGCGTGCGGCGCATCCTTGGGGATGTACAGGTTGTCGAACCAGATCAGCGAACCTTCCTGGGGGATGAAGAACGACAGCTTGATGTCTTTCTTCGCCTCCACCGCACGGGCCTGGGCGGTGGCATAGTCGCCGGACCAGGTCAGTGCCAGGCACACATCGCCGTTGGGCAGGCTGGTGAGGTAGTTGACCGAGTCGAACTTGCGAATGTAGGGGCGGATGCCCAGCAGCAGTTGTTCTGCTGCCTTGAGGTCGGCGGCCGACGCGCTGCGCGGGTCCTTGCCCAGGTACTGCAGGGCCAGCGGGATGACCTCGGTGGGCGCGTCCATCAGGGTGACGCCGCAGTCGGCGAAGCGCGAGACGATTTGGGGGTCGAACAGCATGGCCAGCGAACCAATCGGCGCGTCGGGCATGCGTGCGGTGATCTTGTCGACGTTGTAGGTTACCCCCGAGCTGCCCCATGTATAGGGCGCCGAATACTTCAGGCCAGGGTCGTAGCCCTGCAGGTTGTTGACCACCTGCTGATCGAGGTTTTGCCAGCTGGGCAGTTGCTGCTTGTCCAGTGCCTGGAACACGCCGGCGCTGATCAGCGGGGGGACCAGCGAGGCATTGAGCATGACCAGGTCGTAGCCGGAGCGGCCGGTCAGCAGTTTGGTCTGCACCGTTTCGTAGCCGTCGAAGGTGTCGTAGATGACCTTGATGCCGGTGGCCTTCTCGAAATCGGCCAGGGTGGTTTCGCCGATGTAGTCGGTCCAGTTGTACAACCGTAACGTGTTGGCGCTGTCCACCTCTGCCGCCTGCGCCAGGCTGGCACCAGACGCCAGCAGCAGACCACCCATCACCTTCAGTACCTTGCGCATGGCAACTCCATCGTGTGAATGCTCCGGATCGAGCCGATGGGTTCACTATCGAGGGATTTGCCGAGCGGCAACATACCCCGAATGTGTGGGTGGTCGTTTTTAGTGCCTCGCTGAGTGCGCGCTTTTTTGTAGGAGCGGCCTTGTGTCGCGATGGGCTGCGACAGCAGCCCCGACAATTTGCACTGGGGCGCAGATCCTGGGGCTGCGGCGCAGCCCATCGCGACACAAGGCCGCTCCTACAGGGGGCTGCGCACGACTCAAGATAGAGGGTAAAGCGCCTCATCGAACTGGGCCAGGCGGGGGAACACCAATGGCTGGTCGTCCGCAAGCTGCTCCAGGCGTTGCCGGTACTGCTGCAAGAAGCCCTGGCGCGCGTCATCGCTGATATACGGCACATGCCAGGCCACAAACGGTGGCAGCACCTCAAGCCCCACATAAGCCAGCGTGCCCCGCAGTATCGGCCGCAGCATGTCTTCCAGCGGGCCATGAATCGCCCCTTCACCAAACATGTGCTCGCGCCCGCCCAAGGTCACGGTCACCAGCGCCTTCTTGCCCGCCAACCCGCCCTGGTCGTAGAAACGCTTGCCGCCATAGCACACCCCCGACACCAGCACCCGGTCGATCCAGCCCTTGAGCATGGCAGGTGCCGAGAACCAGAAGATCGGGAAGTTCAGCACCAGCAAGTCGGCCCACAACAACTTGTCCAGCTCCTGCTGGATATCCTCGGCAATGGCGCCGCGCTTGACCCCCTGGCGCTGCTCCAGGGCATACACCAGGTACTCGGGGTTCTCCCGCTGGGTGAAATCATCGGCACTGGCCACCGGGTTCCAGCCCATGGCGTACAGGTCGCTGACCTGCACCTGGTGGCCTTGGGCGCGGAAGGTTTCCACGGCCTGGTCCCGCAGGGCAGCGGTGAACGATTGCGGCTCGGGGTGAGCGTGGACGATCAGTACATTCACAAACATTCTCCTTACACAAAACAGGTTGTCTTGCAGCGGTGGCTCAGCACTGTACGGCTTTCACCTCGACGAACTCCGCCAGGCCCTCTTCGCCCCACTCGCGGCCGTTGCCCGACTGCTTGTAGCCACCGAACGGCGCCTGGTAGTTGAACCCGCCCCCGTTGATGAAGCACTGCCCGGCCCGTATCTGCCGCGCCAGCGCCAGGCCATGCTCGCGGCTGCCCGCCCACACTGCGCTGGACAGGCCGAACGGCGAGTCATTGGCCAACGCCAGCGCCTGGGCCTCGTCGGCGTATGGAATGAGGCACAGCACCGGGCCGAAGATTTCTTCCTGGGCAATGCGCATGCGGTTGTCGACGTCGGCGAACAACGTGGGCGCCACGTAGAACCCGCGCTTGAAGCCGCCGCTATCACCACCGCACAACAAGCGCGCGCCCTCCTCCTGCCCCAGGCGAATGTAGTCGAGCACCGTGCGCCGCTGGCCTGCCGAACACATCGGCCCGAGGAAACTGGCCGGGTCACGCGGGTCGCCCATGACCAGTGCGCGGGTTTCGGCCTCGGCAATTTCCAGCGCCTCGGCGTAGCGGCTGGCCGGCAGCAGCATGCGGGTGAGTGCCGTACAGGTCTGCCCCGAGTTGATCATCACGTCCTGCACGCCGTGGCGCACCGCAGCGTGCAGGTCGGCGTCGGCGGTAATCAGCAACGGCGATTTGCCACCCAGCTCCAGGCACACCCGCTTCACCGTCGGCGCGGCCGCTTGTGCCACCCGCACCCCGGCACCGGTGGAGCCGGTGAACGACACCATGTCCACCTGCGGGTGCCGGGCCAGGGCTTCACCGACCTTGGCACCTGGGCCGCTGACCAGGTTGAACACCCCTGCCGGCAGGCCGATGGCGTCAATCATTTCGGCCAGCACAAATGCGTGCAGCGGCGTTTCCTGGCTGGGCTTGACCACCACCGTGCACCCGGCAGCCAGGGCCGGCGCCAGCTTGCCGATCATCTGGTGCAGCGGGTAGTTCCACGGGTTGATGAATGCGCACACGCCAACAGCCTCGCGGTACACCAGCGAGTTGCCGACTTCGCGCACCTCATCCATCAGCCCGGCCAGTTCGGCATACTGTTCCAGCCCGGCAATCGGGCCTTCGACCTGCACCGCCTGGCACCACTGCACCGGCATGCCCAGCTCATCGGTAATGGCCGACGCCATTTCCGCCCCGCGGCTTTGCAGCTGTGCGACCAAAGCCCGAATGTACCTTGCACGCACGCTGGACGGCGTGCGCGACCAGCCATCAAAGGCCCGCCGCGCCGCCATCACCGCCCGCTCGACATCGGCCTCGGCACCCAGTGGTACCCGGCCAATGGCCTGCTCGGTGGCCGGGTCGATCACCTCAGCCATGCCCTGCCCGCTCGGCACCTGCCAGGCGCCATCGATGTACAACCGCGCATACTCACGCATGGCCGTACTCCCGTTTCAGTTCGTCGGCGCAGCGGGCGATGCGGTGGCAGGCATCGACCAGCGCCGCATTGCCCAGCACCAGGCCCAGGCGGATATGCCCGGCAGCGCTGGGGCCGAACGCTTCGCCGGCGAGCACCGACACGCCCTGGCGGTCCAGCAGGTGGTCGGCAAAGGCCTGGGCACTTACGCCGGTCTCACGGATATCAACCATCACGAACATGCCACCATCGGGCTTCAGCGCCCTCAGGCCCGGGCAGCCGGCCAGCTGTTCGCACACCAGGTCACGGCGCTGGCGGTAGGCCTCGCGCATGGCGACCAACTCGGGCAACTGCTGCTCCAGCGCCACCACGGCGGCGTCCTGGATGAAGTCGGGCGAGCCATACAGCATGCACAGGGCAAGGTTTTCCAGGTGGGCGGCCAGCTCGGCCGAACCGACCACCCAGCCCATCCGCCAGCCCGTCATGGCATGGGACTTCGACAGGCTGTTGAGGGTGGCGGTGCGTTCGGCCATGCCCGGCAGGCTGGCAGGGCTGACATGCTCGCCCTCGTACAACAGCTCGCTGTACACCTCGTCGGAGATCAGCCACAGGTCGTGGGCGATGCACAGTTCGGCCAGTGCTTCCCAGGTAGCACGGGGCAGGCTTGCCCCCGACGGGTTGTGCGGGCTGTTCAAGGCCAGCGCGCGGGTGCGCGGGGTGATGCGCTCGGCCACGTCCTGCGGGCATACCCGAAAGCCGTTTTCCGGCTTGACCGGCACCGGCACCACCTTGGCACCACAGGCACCGAACACCGCCTCATAGGTCACATACATCGGTTCGGCGACAAGCACCTCGTCGCCCGGGTCCAGTACGCACTGGGCCACGCAGTACAGCGCGCACTGGGCCCCCGCCAGCACCGTCACCTGGTCGGCGTCGACGGCCTGGCCGCTACGCTGCTGGTGGCGCCTGGCGATGGCCTGGCGCAGGGCCAACTTGCCGCGTACATCGGCGTAATGGGTATGGCCGGCCCGTAGGCTGTCGATGGCCGCTTCGACAATCGGCGCAGGGGTGTCAAAGTCTGGGTCACCCACCGACAACAGCAGGATGTCCTTGCCCTCGGCCTGCAGCGCCAGGGCGCGGTAGTGGATGTCCCAGGCTGCGGCCCCGTCGCCGGCGATGCGTTGGGTAAGCTTGGCGTAGCGCATGGCAATCTCCCTTCTTTGGCGGTTTCAGTCGACGAGGATCTTCGGGTTGGAACTGCCCCACACGGTGTACAGGTCGGCCAGCAGCGCGCCGTTGATTTCTTCCATCTCGGCCTGGGTGATTTCGCCCCCGGCCTGCTTGCCGAACAGCACCACTTCGTTGCCACCCTTCACGTCCGGGAAGTCGGTGACATCGACCATCAGCGTGTTCATCGACACCTTGCCCACCACCGGTATGCGGTGGCCGTTGATCAGCACATAGCCCTTGTTGGTGAACACCCGGCGATAGCCATCGGAATAGCCGACGGTGATGTTGGCCAGGCGCGAATCACGGGCCAGGGTGAAGGTGCGGTCGTAGCCGACGGTGTTGCCGGCCGGGTAACTGTGCACCGCCGCCACGTGCGACTTGAACTGCATGGCGCGTTGGTACTCGGTGCGCGCCGGCACGGTGTCACCGAACAGCGCGCCACCGGTGCGTACCATGTCCAGGCGCGCCTCCGGCACCTCCAGCGTAGCGAACGAGTTGGCGGCGTGCAGGGTGAGCTTGCTGCGGTCGAGCTTCGCGTGCTTGATCAACCAGTCGGTCTGCTCGTTGAAGGCCGCCAGGCCCTTGCGCACATCGTCCTTGTCTTCCACGGCGAAGTGGGTCATCAGCGCGACCAGCTTGAGGTGTTTCTGGTCGGTGATCTGCAGCGCTTCGCCACGGCCGGACCAGGTGGCCATCTCCACCCCGTTGCGGCTCATGCCGCTGGAGTTGAGCGCCATATGTATGCGCAGGGTCTTGCCGTGGCGCGCGGCGATGGCATCGGCCTGGCGGGCAAATTCTGCGCTACCCACCAGCTCTTCCATGTCGTACTGCAAGGCATCTTCCAGCTCGCTGAGGCTGGCCAGGCGTACCCGCACCAGTTGCCCGGTGAAGCCACTGGCGCGGACCACGCGGGCCTCCTCGTTGCTGGCCACCGCCACGCAGGGCACGCCCTGGGCGATGATCGATGGCATTACCAGGCCGATACCGTGGCCATAGGCATCGGCCTTGAGCACGGCGCACAACTTGGACTTGCCGGCCAGCTCGGCCTGCAGGGTGCGGATGTTATGTTGCAGGGCGCTGGCGCTGACTTCGACCCAGGCGTTGCTGTTTTGCACGGTCAGGGCGTTGGTGCCGTTGTCCATCGAGAGCGGTGGTGCGGCATACAGGGGGGCCTGGCCGGTAATCAGCAGGGCCAGGGATGCGGCCAGAAGTGTACGGCGAAATGGCATGTAGGTTTCTCTTGTTCTTTTGGTTGTGCGCGCCTTAACAGACGCAGGTGTGTTTGAGTTCGATGAAGGTCACGCCGGGTGTGGCGAAACCGCTGGCCAGGTCGGCCTGCAGCGCGTCCAGGTCACGCGGCTGGCGCACCGCGCAACCAAAGGCACGGGCCAGGCCGATGAAGTCCGGGTTACGCGGCAGCACGCCGACCGGCTCGATGTTCAGGCCGAGCATGTCGTCGCGGATCTGCCCGAGGGCGTCGTTGTTCCACAGCAGCACCACCAACGGCCGGTCCAGTTCCTCTACAGCCGTGGCCAGCTCCTGGGCGGTATAAAGAAAACCGCCGTCGCCTACCAGCACCAGGCCTGGGCGATGGTCGGTGGCAAGCATGCCGCCGATACCGGCCGGCAGGCCGTAGCCGAGTGTGCCGTAGCCGGTAGGATGCAGCCAGCTGCGCGGCGCCCGGCTGGCGAAGGCATAGTTGCCGGTGTAGGCCAGTTGGGTCATGTCGCTGCTGATGAACGCATCGTCGGGCAGCACGGCGGCAATGCGGTCCAGAATCGCCTGATGGGTGGCCTGCAACGGTGCATGCCCATTACGAATGGCCTGGCGCAGGTTGCTCACGGCTTCGCTGGCCTGCGCCGGGTCTCGGTCGAGTGCTGGCAGGTGCTCGAGCAAGCCGGCCAGGGTTTGCCGGGCATCACCCTGCAAGGCAATGGCACAGGGGTAGAAGTCGTTGAACTTGCGCGGGTCGATGTCCACGCGCAGCAGCTCGCCGGTGATCGGCAGGCGCTCGCGCCAGAAGTCGGTGTCGGCCATTTCGGTGCCCACGGCCAGCACCACATCGGCCTGGCTGATCAACTGCCAGCCAGGCTCCACGCACAGGCTGGAACCCGCATTCAATGGCGCTTGCGGCGCCAGCAGGCCCTTGCCTGCCACGCTGGTGAACACCGGTGCCGCCAGCCGGGTGCTCAACTGCGCCAGTTGCTCGGCCGCGTGCAGCGCACCACCACCGGCGATGATCATCGGCCGCTTGGCCGCTGCCAGCTTCAGGGCAGCCTGGTCGAGGGTTTCGCGGCACGGCTGGCCACGCTCGGGGCGGCGTGCCACCTCATCGCTCCAGTCACGGCTGACGGGTGCGGCCAGCACGTCCAGCGGCACCGAAATGTGCACCGGGCGCGGCCGTTCGCTGTCGAACACAGCCCAGGCGCGGGCGATCAGCTCGGGCAGGTCATCGCCGCGCAACGCCACAGCCGAGAAGGCGGTGATCGGCGCAGTCATGGCGCGCTGGTCCTGGGTTTCGTGCAGGCAGCCCCAGCCTTTGCCCAGGCTGGCGGTATGGTTGACGCTGGAAATCACCAGCATCGGGATGGAATCGGCATAGGCCTGGCCGATGGCGGTGGCAGCGTTGGTCACCCCCGGGCCGGTGATGACAAAGCACACCCCCGGCTTGCCGCTCACCCGCGCATAGCCGTCAGCCATGAAGCCGGCGCCCTGCTCGTGGCGGGTCAGCACATGGCGGATACCGCTCCCCGGCAGGCCGCGGTACAGCTCCAGGGTATGCACCCCGGGGATGCCGAACACAGTCTGCACGCCGTAGTTGGCCAACAGGCGCACCAGCGCCTGGCCGGCAGTCAGGGTAAGGTCATTCATGTCGTTCTCCTTGCGCCTGGCCGAGGCGGATCAGCGCGTCGACCGCGGTGGTGCCGTGGGCACCGACCATCAATGGGTTCACATCCAGCTCCAGCAGCTGCCCGGCGTTTTCGCAGGCGTAGTCGGCCACCGCACGGATGGCTGCGACCAAGGCGTCGAGGTCGGCGGCCGGGCGGCCACGGAAGCCTTGCAGCAGGCTGGCGCTGCGCAGGTTCAGCAACGCGGCGCGGATAGCACTGTCGGTGGTGGGCAGCAACAGGCTGACACTGTCCTTGAGCAGTTCGACCAGCACCCCACCGGCGCCGATCACCAAGGCCAGGGCAAAGTCGTGTTCACGTTTGATGCCCACTATCAGCTCGGCCAGCGGCGGCTCGGCCATGGGTTCGAGCAGTATCTGGTCGAACGCGACGTGCGGGGCGTAGGCAGCGATGCGCTGGCGCATCTGCACCAGTGCGGCTTCCAGGGCGGCGGCATCACGCAGGTTCAGCGCCACCGCACCGGCTTCGGTCTTGTGCGGCAGCTGTGTGCTGACCGCCTTCAGTACCAGCGGGTAACCCACGTGGGCGGCGTCTGCCACAGCGCGCTCGGGCGTACTCAGCACGCCCGCTGGCACCGGCAAACCGAAGGCGCGCAGGGCGTGCTTGGCTTGCCATTCGTCCAGCAACCGGCTTTCGCCCGTGAGGGCTTGCGGGCACAGCGGCACCCGTGCGGCCTCGCCTTGCTCCAGCAACCGCCGGCGGTTGCGCTGGTAGGCGACAATACGGCCCCAGGCCGCCAGGCCGTCTTCCACGCCCTGCAGCGCAGCGATGCCCCGGGCATGCAGGCGCTCACGCGCACTGGCGGGCAGCAGCTCCGGGAAGGCGGAGGTGACAAAACCGATCTTGCCGTGACGCTCCAGCGCGTCGCAGTACAACGCCAGCAGCAGGTCGCACTCCTTGCGCTCGCCAGTGAATGCCGCCGGGTAGTCCAGCACCAGCATGGCGGCATCAGCGGCCCCGCTCAGGGTGCTGTCGAGCATGCGTTGCAGGGCCGCTTCATCGCCCCAGATGGCAGTGGTGAAATCCAGCGGGTTGACCAGGTTGGCATAGGCCGGCAGCACTTCGGCCAACTGCCCCACCTGCTCTTGTCCCAGTTGCGGCAGACTCAACTGGTTGCGTTCGGCATAATCGGCGATCAGGCCAGCATCGCCGCCTGAGCAGGCCAGCGCGATCAGTTCGCCATCTGCCGGCAAGCGCCCGCAAGCGGCGGCCTTGAGGGTTTCGACAAAGCTCACCGGGCCGCTGACGCGGATCACGCCCAGGCGCTGGAAGAGGCTGTCGTACAAGGCATCGGAGCCGGACAACGAGCTGGTGTGGCTGAGCGCCAGTTCAGCGCCGATCTGCGACACGCCAGTCTTCAGGGCAATGATTGGCGTGCCCTGTTGCAATGCCTTGTAGGCGGCGCGTGCAAAGCCCGGTACGTTCTTCAAGCCTTCCAGGTGCAGCCCGATGGCCGTTACCCGTGGGTCGTCGAGCAAGACGTCCATCAGCTCGGCCACGCCCAATTGCGCCTGGTTGCCGACCGAGGCCATGTAGGCCACCGGCAGCGAGCGGTCGCTCATGGACAGGTTGTAGGCAAAGTTGCCGCTCTGGGTGAGGATCGCCACGCCCTTCTCCACCTGCTGGCCGCCATGGGCCACCGGCCACAGGGCGGCACCGTGCAGGTAGTCAAGCAGGCCATAGCAGTTGGGGCCGAGCAGGGCCATGTTGCCGGCCGCAGCCAGCAGGCGCTGCTGCAACTGGCGGCCCTCTTCGCCGCTTTCGGCAAAGCCGGAGGCATAGCAGATGGCACCCCCGGCGCCACGCGCGGCCAGCTCGGTAACGCACTGCAACGTCAGCTCACGGTTGGTGGCAATGAACACCGCGTCCGGGGCATACGGCAAGTCGGCCACACACGCCACACAGGGGATGCCCTCCAGGCTTTCATGCTGCGGGTTGACCAGCCACAGCTCGCCGCCAAAGCCACCTTCGGCGCAGCGCTTGAGCGCCCGCGCCATGCTGCGCCCACCAACGAAGGCCAGGTGCCGGGGCGCCAGCAGGCGCTTGAGGTTGTCACGAATCGATTGCGACATGGGTGTTCTCCTGGCGCTCAGCGCAGCAGCGGGCGCAGCAGTTCGCGGGCGATGATGTGCCGCTGGATTTCCGAGGTGCCCTCCCAGATCCGTTCGATACGCGCGTTGCGCCAGATGCGCTCGACCGGCCCTTCGTCCATCAGGCCCATGCCACCGAAGATCTGTACGGCTTCGTCGGCCACCTTGCCCAGCACTTCGCTGGCAAACAGCTTGGCCATGCCGGCTTCACCGTCGGTCATGCTGCCCTGATCCATCTTCCAGGCAGTGTGCAGGGTGAGCATTTCGGCGGCGCGGATCTGCGTGGCCATGTCGGCCAGCTTGAACGACACGCCCTGGTAGCTGCCGATGGCCTGGCCGAACTGCTTGCGGTCGGCGGCCCACTGCAGCGACAGGTCGAGGGCCCGCTGGGCCTGGCCCACGCAGTTGGCCGCAACCATCACCCGGCCGGCGGTAAGCCAGGCGTTGGCCACTTCCCAGCCCTTGCCGACTTCACCCAGCACCTTGCTGGCCGGCACCCGGCAGTCGTCGAAGAACAGCTCGTAGGTGTGATAGCCACGGTTGCTCACGCACTTGGGGCCGCGGCGGATGGTCATGCCCGGTGTGCCGCGGTCGACCAGCAGCGCCGTGACCGCGTTGCGCTTGCGCCCGTTGTGCTCGTAGGTGTCGGTGACGGCGAAGACAATGGCGAAATCGGCGTGGCCGGCGTGGCTGATGAAGTGCTTGCTACCGTTGATGACAAAGTCATCGCCCTGGCGCACGGCGCGGGTCTTGATGGCGTTGGCATCGGAACCGGCACCCGGTTCGGTGAGGGCGAAGCAGTCGGTTTTCTCGCCCTGCACGCAAGGCAGCAGGTAGTCGTTGATCTGCTCGTCCTTGCAGGCCATGAGTATTTTCGACGGGCGTGCGACAAACACATGCAGCGCCCAGGACACCTTGGACAGCTCACGTTCGATCAGCGCCTGGGACAGGTAGTCCAGGCCACCGCCGCCGACTTCCTCAGGCATGTTGAAGGCATAGAACCCGGCGGCGATGGCCTTGCCACGGATGTGCGCGGCCAGCTCTGGCGACACGGCATCGGCGCGGTCCACCGCTTCCTCATGGGGCAGCAACTCTTTGGCAACAAAGCTGCGTACCGCTTCCACCAACATTTCTTGTTCTTGGGTCAGTTGGAAATTCATCTGCGAAGGTCCTGGTCAGGGTCGGTATCGGGTTACTGGCCGGTGAAACGGGGGGCGCGGCGTTCAACCGAGGCTTGCAGCGCCTCGGCGCCATCCTGGCTGCGGCCGCACAGCAGGCCGGCGTGGCGCTCGGCCTCCAGCTGCTCGGCCAGGGTGCGCCGGGCGCCGTCGCGGATCAGCTGCTTGGTCTGCGCATAGGCGAACGTCGGGCCATTGGCCAGGCGCCCGGCCAGCTCGGCCGCCACGGCGGGCAGTTGCTCGTCGGCGCAGACTTCGCTGACCAGCCCGGCCGCCAGGGCACGCTCGGCGCCCCACAGTTCATCGAGGAACAACAAGCGCTTGGCCTGCTCGCTGCCGATCAGCCGTGGCAAGTGCCAGCTGGCGCCGGCATCGGGGCTGTAGCCCATGCTGGTGTAGCCGGCCTTGAAACGCGCAGAGGCAGCGGCGATACGCAGGTCGCAGCACAGGCTGAGGTCCATGCCACCGCCCACGGCGGTGCCGTTGATGGCGGCGAGGGTGGGCTTGTCGAGGCTATGCAGGCGCAACATCAGGGCGTGGGCGGTTTCGGTCCAGCCGTAGCTTTCCAGGGTGCCCGCAGCTTCGGCGGCAGCCCACTCGGCCAGGTCGGCGCCGGCGCAGAAGCTGCGACCGCTGCCGGTAAGCACCACCACGCGTACGGCCGGGTCGCTGTTGTGGCATTCGAGCAAGGCGTGCAGTTGCTTGAGGGTGGGTATGTCGAGCGCGTTGCGTTGCTCGGGGCGGTTGAGGGTGATCCAGGCAACGCCGGCTTCGACTTTGCTCAACAGTGACGACGACGGGGTGGTCATGGGGGGCCTCAGTGTTGTTGTGATGGTTTTGGGAGGGCTTGATGAGGGAGATACTAAACGAGTGTTCAACAAGGCGGCAATTGGCGGGATCTTGTCCTGTAACAGCCTTTAAAACTTCATAACTTGTTGTTATTAAATGATTTATTTATTTTTCTGAGTGCGGATTTCCTGGTTGTTGTTACAACTTTGTACAACTGTGGGATTCTGGGGGGCGCTTTGCGCCCCTTTCGCGGCACAAGGCCGCTCCTACAACAGACCGCGTCAGGTGGAACCTGCGTGAATCCCTGTGGGAGCGGCCTTGTGCCGCGAAGCGGCCCCGACGACCGTGAATCAAACGCCAGGCGCGCTCGGCTCAAAGGCACCCTGCCGACGGCGGTTGACGAAGAAGTACGCCGCGTAGCACAGGGCAATGAAGCCAAAGCCCCAGTACAGCGACGGCCGCTGGGTTTCATCCAGTGCCAGGAACACGAACAGCGAGCTGCACAGGGTGATGCACAGCAGCGGCACCAGCGGGTACAGCGGTGCCCTGTACTTCAGGTCCTGCAGTTGCCCACCTTCACGCAGGTAGGCCTTGCGGAAGCGGTACTGCGCCAGGGCGATGACGATCCAGGTCACGGTGCCAGACATGCCGCTCACCGCCATCAACACCATGAACAGGGTGTCGGCGGCAATGAAGCTGGTCATCAGCGACACCAGGGCAAAGCACAAGGTGATGCTCAGCGCCCGCAGCGGTACGCCGCGCTTGCTCAGCGGCGCCAGGCTTTTCGGCGCCATGCCGCTCTTGGACATCGCCCACAGAATGCGCGTAGACGCATACAGCCCAGAGTTGCCCACCGACAGGATGGCGGTGAGGATGACGAAGTTCATCACGTCGGCAGCAAAGGGGATACCGACCATGTCGAACACCTGCACGAACGGGCTTTCCATCAGGCCGGCCTGCTCGAACGGCACGATGGCCGACAGCACGGCGATCGCCAGCACATAGAAAATCAGCACGCGGAACACCACATTGCGCACGGCGCGCGGGATGCTTTTTTCCGGGTGCTCGGTCTCGCCGGCCGCCACGCCCATGATTTCGCAGCCCTGGAACGCATAGACCACGGTCATCATCACCGCGAACACCGCCGACAGGCCGTGGGGGAACAGCGACTCGCCCACCAGGTTGTCCAGCATTGGCGCCGGCGCCCCGCTGCTCAGCGGGATGGCGCCGAAAATCACCAGCAGGCCAATGATGATAAAGCCAAGGATGGTTGCCACCTTGATGCCCGAGAACCAGTACTCGGCCTCGCCAAAAGCGCGAGTGGCCAGGGCGTTGAGGCCGAACAGCACGACCACGAACAGTGCCGACCAGTACCAGATCGGCACCTCGGGGAACCAGCGGGTCATCAGCATGCCGGCAGCGGTAAACTCCAGGCCCACGGTAGTGGCCCAGCTCATCCAGTACACCCAGCCGATCATGAAGCCGGTGGCCGGGCCGATGAACTTCGTGGCATGGGCCTGGAACGAGCCGGACACTGGCATCTGCACCGACAGCTCACCCAGGCAGACCATCACCAGGTACATCAGCAAGCCGGCCACCAGGTAGGCCAGGATCGCACCCACCGGCCCGCCCTGGTTGATGGTCACGCCCGAACCCATGAACAGGCCGGTGCCGATCACCCCGCCCAGCGACAGCATGAAGATGTGCCGGCTTTTCAGGGCGCGGGTGAGCTGGATTTTTTCGTGGTTGTCAGTCATGGCGCACCTCGCCATTGCGGCAGGTGCGAGGGGCGGTACAAAGGAGGGGCTGAGCGCTACGGCATGTCATTATTCTTGTCTCCAATAAGCCTCATGGACCGCGTGCAACACGGTTGCAGTGGATTATTGGAAACGGATGTAAGGTGCCGTTGTACGAACGGATCGAAGATGTAAAAAGTCGTAAGTATTTTGTACGTCAGCTCTGGATCAACTGTTTCAGGGTCGCACGGGCCTGGCCGAGCTGGTTTGCCAATGGCTCGGCAAGTGCGTTCAGCGCCTGCCCGTCATGCTGGCGGGCTGCTTCTTCAAGGCGTCGCAACAGCGCAGCCAGGCCAGAAAAACCCAGGGAGTCGCAACTGCCGGCAAGGCGATGGGCCAGGTGCAGCACTTCGGTAAAGTCCTGGGCCGGCAGCGCCTCGGCCAACGCCATGGCGTGCTGCTCCAGTGACTGGCGCAACACGTTCAGCAGGCCCTGCAGCTTCTGTTCGCCCAGCAGGGAGCGGTGGGTCGCCAGCAGCGACCAGTCCATGTTTGCGTCCATACCGGCCTGTTCAGTCGGCGTTGCGTCGGCCAGCGCCTGGCGCAGGTTGGCCAGCCGCAGGGGCTTGGCCAGCACACCTTGCATGCCGGCTTCCAGGTAACC
Organism: Pseudomonas putida S13.1.2; assembly: GCF_000498395.2. Lineage (NCBI taxonomy): Bacteria > Pseudomonadati > Pseudomonadota > Gammaproteobacteria > Pseudomonadales > Pseudomonadaceae > Pseudomonas > Pseudomonas putida. The sequence goes on along the minus strand of NZ_CP010979.1, from coordinate 1,085,620 downwards.
CGACACTTGCCCCGGTTGCACGCCAGCGGTCAGCGCCACTATCCGGCTGTGGTGGTTAGGCCCGGGGGTAGCGCGAAGCTGCCGGCACAGTTCCACCCCGCTCATGCCGGGGAGGTGAACGTCCAGCAGGATCAGGTCGAAGCGCCGCTGAGCGCATATATGCAGGGCCTGCCCGGCATCTTCGGCAAAGCTCACCCGGTGGCCATCACGCACCAGCAAGCCGCCCGCCACCTCACGGTTCAGCGCGACATCCTCGACCACCAGGATATCCAGGCTGGCGCTGACCGACTGGGCTGGCTCAAGGGGTGAATCCGGCTGCCCAAGGGCCATGTCGAGCTCGAACCAGAAGCAACTGCCCTGCCCTTGCACACTGTCCAGCCCAATGCAGCCCCCCAGCTTTTCCACCAGGTGTTTGCAGATCGCCAGGCCCAGCCCGGTGCCACCGTAGCGCCGGGCCACGGCCTCGCTGGCCTGGACGAAGCGGTCGAAGATTTTCGCCTGGACGGCCGGCTCGATGCCGATGCCATTGTCACTGACCGACAGGCGCAGGCGCTGCGTGGTCGCATCGCTGGCCAGCACCTGCACCTTGAGCCGCACCTGGCCGTGCTCGGTGAATTTGATGGCATTGGCCAGCAGGTTGCTGAGCACCTGACGCAGGTACTGCTCGGCACCGTGCTGATAACCGGCCAATTGCTCATCTACCTCCAGGTGCAGCGTGTCGCCGTTGTCCACGGCCATGGGTTCGAGCAGCGCCAGCACTTCCTGGCACAACCGGCGCAGCGAAAAGCCCACCAGTTCGGCGCGGCTCTCGCCTTCTTCGAGCCGGGCGAAGTACAGCACTTCGTTGAGAATCGCCAACAGCCCCTCGCCGGCTTTGTACAAGGCCTCCAGGCGTTGACGGTCGGCCGCTTCCAGCCGTCCACCGCGTAGCAGCTCGGCCATGCCCAGGATGCCGTTGAGCGGGGTGCGCAACTCGTGGCTCATGGTCGCCAGAAAGCGCGACTTGGCCAGGTTGGCGGCCTCTGCGTCATCCTTGGCCCGGGCCAGGCTGGCGGTACGTCGCTCGACCATGGCCTGCAGTTCGTCGCGCTTGTCCTGCAACGCCAGGCGGTCGCGCTCGCGGCGTTCGATGTCGCTGAGGATGGCGCGTCGCATGTCGTCCAGGGCATTGGCCACCGTGTCGATTTCGTCGGGGCGCGATGAACGGCGGCGGCCCAGGCGCAACGGCTCCTGCCACTGGCCGGCGCCAATACGCCGGGCGAACTCGGCCATCACTTGCAGGTGGCGGGTGACCAGGCGGTAGAACAGCCCCGACAGCGCCACCGCCAGGCCACACAGGAACACGCCCATCCACAGCAGGCTGGCAAGGCCGGTGGCGTACAGCCGACGGTGCACCGCACCCAGGTCGATACTGACTTCCAGCTCGCCCAGGTGCCTGGCCGGGCCCGAGGGGGGCTGATAATCCAGGGGGAAGCGCTCGATGCGCAGCGGCCCTTTGGGTTCGGCCTCCCCTCGTAGCAGTTGAAAATCGTCGCTGACCAAACGCACCCGGGCCACGTCGGAAAAGTCCACCAGGCCGCGCAGTTGTGTGTCCATCTGCGCCTCGTCCAGGTCCCACAGGCTGCGCTCCAGGCTGGCCAGGTAGCCGGCACGGATCAACGCCATGCGCGCCTCGATGTCGCGCATTTCGCGGCGGTATTCGAAGTACAGCTGCACGCCACTGGCCAGCACCGTGAAACACAGGCTGAACAGCAGGATGAACCGCAGCAGGCGGCGCAGCAGGCCATCGGTGTGCAGGCGAATCATCGGGCATCTGCCGGCAGGTTGATCATGTCGCGGTAGGTGACCTCGCTCTGCTCCAGCCAGCGCGCGATCTCGCCAGCCTGGTTCATGCGCCGCAACTGCGCGTCGATTTCGTCCATGTGCTGGCTCAGGGGTGATTGCCGCGATACGGCAACGCGCAGGTAGTCCACGCTCAGTGCGCTGGGCAATACGCGGATGTCCTGCGCCCCGGGCAGGTGCTCGATGAACAGTTGGCCGGTGCGCCGCTCCTGGATCACGTAGTCGATGCGCCCGCGGATCAGCTTGCCAAAGTTCTGCTGGCTGGAAGACACCCGTTCGATGTTCTGGTGGCGGGCGACGAAGCGGTCGAATTCGGCGCCATAGCTTTCGCCGTACAACAGGCCGCCGCGGTAACCGGCCAGGTCCTCCAACAGCTGGAACTGCACCGGCCGTTTGCGGTTGTAGAACACAGCTACTTCCTCGCGCACCACCGGCTCCGTGGAAAAATGCATGCGCTGGTCCCGTTGGTCGCTGTTGTAGGCCAGCACCACGTCTACCCGCCCGGCGGCAGCGTCCATCAGGCAGCGTTTCCAGTTGCCCAGCACCACGGTCTGCACCTGGTAGCCCATGCGGGCGAACAGTTCGCGCACCACGGTTGGCGCCAGGCCACGCACCTGGTGGCCGTCGCTCCAGGACATCGGCGGGTACACCGGGTAATCGCAGTAGCGCACCGTCTGTGCCGCACCGGCCGGCACAGCGAGCAATGCCAGCACCATCGCCCAGGCACGGCGGGCGCGGGGGATCATGCGGCCACGCTGGCAGTGAACAGGTAGCCGGTACCGTGAATGGTGATGATCAGTTGCGGCTCGGCCGGGTCATCGTGCAGCTTGCGCCGCAGGCGACCGACCAGCACGTCGATGGAGCGGTCGTTAGGCACCCACTCGCGGTTGCGAATCTGGTCCATCAGCTGGTCGCGGCTCAGGGTATGGCCGCTGTTGCGCAGGAACACGCTGAGCAACTGGAACTCACCGTGGGTCAGCAGGGTTTGCCCGCCGCGTGGGTCGATCAGGCGACGGCGGTCGGTGTCCAGCGCCCAGTCGGCAAACTGTTTCAGCGACTGCGCGCAGGCCGGTGCCGGGTGCACTTCGCGGGCATGGCGCACGCGGCGGATCAGGTTTTTGGCGCGCGATACCAGCTCGCGGGGGTTGAGCGGTTTGATCACGTAGTCGTCAGCGCCGCATTCCAGGCCGACAATGCGGTCGATGTCGTCGTTGCGGCCGGTGATGAGGATGATGCCCACCTCCGAGCGCACCCGCAGCTCGCGGGTCAGGGTGAGGCCGTCCTTGCCAGGCAGGCGGATATCCAGCAGCACCAGGTCGACATCCTGGCTGGCGAGCCAGGCTTCGGCCTTTTCCGCCGTGTCGGCACAGTGCACGTCGTAGCCTTCCTGGGACAGATAGGCCTGCAGCAAGTCACGAATAAGCGGATCGTCATCGACGATCAATACCCGAGGCGTCATTGCGTGTTGTCTCTTTTTTATTGGTGTTGTTCTACACACTCGCGCCAGCAGCGTACTCGTTACTGAACAGACGATCAACAGCCCTCGGGCAGGCTGAAGCGCCGCCGACCACCGGCCTGCAGGCCGTCGACCCAGGCCTCGCAGATAATCACGCCCTGCTCGGGGGTGAAGGTGCCGGGGTTGAGCCCCGACTCCAGCCACAGGCCATCGAGCAGGGCACTGAGGCTGATGGCCGCGAGGTCGGCATCGAAGCCCTGCCAGCCCTCCTGCGTGGCCAACTCGGCCAGCAACCGGCTCAGCTCCTTGCGGTACTCGCCATAGGAATGGTCATGCACCTGGTTGATCGCGTCAGCCGTCTTTACCGCGCCCCAGAACGCCAGCCAGGCGTCGAGCAGCTGCGGGTCGAGCAACTCTGCACAGAACGAGGCGCGGAAAAACGCCGACAGCCGCTCCCGGGCATTGGGCGCAGCCTGCGCCATGGCGTCACGCAGCAGCCCCATCACCCGGCCGGTGACGGCCAGGTAGGCTTCGGCAACCAGTTCGTCCTTGCCGGCGTAGTGGTGGCTGATCAGCCCGACCGAGACCCCGGCCTCGGCCGAAATCTTGCGGATCGAAGCCCCTTGGAATCCGTGGCGTTTGAGGCACACCAGGGTCGCTTCGACCAGGTTGGCCTTGCGCAATTCCGGCAGCATGCGGTGGTAGCGGGCTTCCTGGCTCATCAAGGGTTCTCGGTTCAGGGGCTGGACTGAACGACTGTACAACAAGCCGGACTGCGTGATAAACCCTTGGCACACATACCCACAACAACAAAAACGGCTGCCATGAACGACCTGATCACACGCGAGCTGGACCAAGGCCTGCTGACCCTGGCCTTCAACCGCCCCGACAAGCTCAACGCCCTGAACACCGCCATGTACCAGCAACTGGGCGACCTGCTGCTGGCAGCGGGTGAAGACCCTGGCGTCGATGCCATCATTATCACCGGTGGCCCCCACTGCTTCACCGCTGGCAACGACCTGCGCGACTTCCTCGATAACCCGCCCACTAACCTGGACAGCCCGGTGTTCCGCCTGATGCGGGTGGTCATGGGCCTGCACAAGCCGCTGATCGCGGCAGTCAGTGGCGCAGCAATCGGCATCGGCGCCACCTTGCTGCTGCATTGCGACCAGGTGCTGGTGAGCCGCTCGACCAAGTTGCGCATGCCTTTCGCACCGTTGGGGGTATGCCCGGAGTTTGGCTCCAGCCTGTTGCTGCCACGCTTGCTTGGCCAGGCCCGCGCCGCCGGCCTGCTGCTGGGTAACGTGTTGCTGGATGGCGAACAGGCGGTGGCCTGGGGCCTGGCCAATGAGCTGCATGAAGATGGCGAACAGTGCCTGGCCGCAGCGCGCAAGCTGGCGCGGCAGCTGCAAACTTACCCGCAGGCGGCGCTGCGCGTCAGCAAGCGGCTGATCAAGGACAGCCAGCGGGCGGAGCTGGAGGCCACGGTGGCGCGGGAAAGCCAGTTGTTTATCGAGTGCTTGCGCACCGAAGAAGCACGGGCCGTGTTACGGCGGCTGATCAAAGATTAAATGGTCCGGCGCGCCCCCTGTAGGAGCGGCCTTGCGTCGCGAAAGGGGTGCGAAGCGCCCCCAGGATCTGCGCCTCGCCTCAGAATCGCCGGGGCCGCTTTGCGGCCCGGTCGCGACGCAAGGTGAACTGGCCTAATGATTTTGGACACCTTCTTAGGGCGCTATCATGGCGCCCAATTGGAGGCAAAATCAGTGCGAAAGTCCTACTCGAAAGAACACAAAATTCAAGCTGCTGAGATGGTGTTAGACGGCGGCCAGTCGGTTCCTGAGGTGTGCCAAATCCTCGGAATAGGTCGTACAGCTCTCCGCCGCTGGGTTGAGCAGGTACGGCAGGAAAGAGCGGGGAAAGTCCCTGCTGGGGCCAAGGCTATCACCCCGGATCAACGACGCATTGAGGAGCTGGAAGCTCTGGTTCGTCAGAAGGATCGGGATCTCGAAATCCTAAAAAAGGCCAGTGCTCTCCTGCTTCGGGACTCCAAAGATCATTCTCGCTGATCAACGAGCTGAGTGAGCAATATGGTGTTGTCGACTGCTGTCGCGTGCTTGGGGTCAAGCGCAGCAGTTTCTATGCCTGGCGCAAACGCCAAGGGCGTGAAAATCTCGAAAGGGATGCTCTACGCTCGCAGGTAATCAAGCTTTTCAAGGCGTCACGAGGCTCCGCAGGCTCACGCACGTTGATGCAGGAAATGCGACGTGAAGGCCATAAAATCGGGCGTTACAAAGTGCGTGCTCTTATGCGTGAAGCTGGTCTGGAATGCCGACAACGAAGGCCCCATCGGTATCGCTCATCGGGCGCGGAAGCACTGATTGCGGAAAACCAGCTGAAGCGAAACTTCAAAGTTTCGACGATCAATGAGGTTTGGTGTGGCGATGTGACTTACATCCAGGTTGGCAGACGTTGGCTCTATTTGGCCGCAATAATCGACTTGTACGCACGCCGAGTTGTGGGCTGGGCATTCTCAATGACTGCCGATGCCAGATTGGCCTGTGACGCGCTGCGTATGGCGTCTGAGTCCAGAGGTAAACCTGCAGGGGTGATGTTTCATTCAGATCAAGGTTGTCAGTACACCAGCCATAAATTCAGGGCTGTGCTTGAAGAGTGCAGCTTGAAACAAAGCATGAGCCACCGTGGCCAATGCTGGGACAACGCCGCCATGGAGCGATTTTTCGGGGCATTGAAATCAGAATGGGTGCCAGCAGGGGGCTATGAGTCCGAAGCTGCAGCTAAGGCCGACATCATGGCTTATTTGGTGCGCTACAACCTCAAGCGCCTCCACAGCTACAACGGCTATGAGACCCCGGTAGCCATGGAGGAAAAGCTCAGGGCAGCGGCATGAACCTTAACCGGTGTCCAAAATTACTTGACCAGATCAAGGCCGCTCCTACAAGGGATCGCGTGATGACGGCTATAGGCCCTAGTAGCCAGTCATCTCCAGATACCCGCGCCCACCCGCACTCCCGCTCAACCGCACCGGCCCTTCCCAGTACGGGAACCGCGTATCCATCCAGGCCCGTGGCTCCACCGCGTCAACCTGCACATCCACCCCATGCGCCGGCACCTGCACCCGCCAGCGCGTCGGTACCTGCTTGCCATTCTTCTGCTCGGCCCGGGCCAGGGCCTGCAACTGCACCTGCGCGCCTTGCAGCGCTACCACTTCACCTTGCGGGCCAACCCACGTGCCGGCGCGGTAGGCATCGCCCTCAGCCTGACGCACCTGGAACACCATCAGCTTGGCACCACTGTCCAGGTGCAGGGAAAACCAGTCCCACCCGGTTTGCCCGGCCGCCAGCGGCTGGCTGCTCCATTCCCGGTCCAGCCAGGCCTGGCCGGTGACCGCGATGCACATGCCATCACGTTCCACTTCCCCGCGCACACGGTAAAACGGCTGGCTGTAATAGTAAGAGGCCTGCCCCTTGCCGGATTTCTCGCTGTAACCCTGATCGCCGTGCAGCACCAGGGGCCGATCACTGTCCAAACGCAAGTCGTAGCGAAAACCTTCACCCCCGGCGACCATTTGCAGGCTTTCGATACCCCCCCTGCCCTGCAACGACCAATCATTGATCCACGCCCGGAAAGGCTGGGCCTGCACACCGGCCTGGCCAATACCGCCGCGCGCCAGGGTTTCGCCAGACTGGTGACCATCCGGCCCGGTCAGGGCCGCGTGCCCCATCCACAGGTTGGGGCTGTTCCAGTCGGTGGTTTCAGGGCCGGGGCGCACGGCCGAGCGGAACAGGGTCCACTGCGCGCCCCAGTCACGCCCTTGGGCGTCCTTGAGGTTGGCGGTGACGTACCACCATTCGATGCGAAAGCCATCGTGCGCGCCATGGTCACGCGGGAACTCCAGGCGATGCGCACGGGCCACCTGGCTGAAACCGTCTGCCTGCTGCCCCAGCCCGGCATAGCTTTGTGGCGCCGGCGGATCACAAGCGCATAGCAGGCCGCATAGCAACAGCAAGGCGTTACGCTTCATCGGCAAACGGCCTCAACAGTTCGCGGGGCTGGCGGCGCGCCAGTTGCCACAGCGGCCAGGCGCTGGCCAACAGACTGGTGAACAACCCCAAGGCGGCCAGTTGCAGCAGCTGCACGGGGAATACGTAAAGCGGCAGGCGCCAGCCGAACGCCTGCACGTTGACCACCGCCACCAGGCACCAGGCCAACAACACCCCCAACGGAATGGCCAGCAGTACCGTGAAACTGCTCAGCATCAGTGTCTGCCCCAGGCTCAGCCACACCAGTTGTCTGCGCTGCACACCCAGCGCCCACAGGGGTGCCAGCTGGCTCAGCCGCGTTTGGCCCAACGTCAGCAAGTTGATGAAAAGCGCCACGCCGGCCACGCCAAGCGTGAGGCTGTTGAGCGCAGCAGTGGCGGCAAAGGTACGGTTGAACACCTCGGTGGACCAGCGTTTCAGGCGTGCCTGCTCTACCACGCGGCTGTCGTCCAGGGCGAAGCGCTGTTGCAACGCGGCCTTGATGGCGAGCACTTGTTCAGCGGGCAAGTCAACGCTCAAGCCGGTTAGCGCTGCCTGTGGCCACTGCATGCGTAACCAGCCGGCATTGACCAGCACATGGCCCTTGGGGTTGCCGTAATCGGCATAGATACCCACCACCGTCATGGCCTTTGAAGGCAGCGCCAGGCGATCGCCCAGTTGCAGCTTCAGGCGCCTTGCCAGCTGTTCACTGAGCATCACGCCCTGCCCGCTGGCCAGCGCTACCCAGGCGTGAGGCTGCTGCTGTAGCAACGGCCAACGCTTGAGGTAGGCCGGGTGATCGACGATACCCTGGAGCTGCACCGGCCAGCCCTGCAACTGCGTTTCTACACGCCAGCCGGGCAGCACCACACTGGCTGCAGATTGCTGCCCTAGCCACTGCGCAATCTCCAGACCTTGGGCGGTATCCCGAGGGGTGACGTACAGGTCGGCAGACAGGCGCAGGTCCAGCCAGCCGACAAAGGTCTTGCGAAAGCCCTCGGTCATGCTGCCCACCCCGACACTGGCAGCCAGCGCCAACAACAGTGCCATCAGCGCCAAACTCAGTGCCGGCAGTTGCTGGCGGCTATCGGCGACGAACCATTGCGCCAAAGGTCGCCGGCAATACCGCGTCAGCAAGGCCAGAGCCCGGTCGAGCAAGGCCGGCAACAACAGCGCCGCCGCCAGCAACAGCCCAGCCAGCATGGCAAACGCGCTGGCCAGGCGGTTACCCAGCACGCCACAGCCCAAGGCCAGCAGCAACAGAACCCCCGCTATGCAAGCCTGGCGCCTCAACCATGGCCCCTGCGCCAGCCGCCAAGCCTGAGGCTGCGCCAACGCCAGCAATGGCAACCGGGCTGCACGCAACACGCTGCCCAGCCCTGCCAGCAATGCCCCCAACACACTCACAAGCACCCCCAGCAGCCACCACCACGCGGGCAGGCTCAGGGTACCGGCAACTTGGGCGCCGTACAGGCCGCGCAAACTGGCTGCCACATCGGGCAACAACCACGCGGCCAGCACATACCCGCTGGCCACGCCGGCCAGCCCGCCCAGGACGGCGAACAGACCCAGCTCCAGCATCAAGGCACACAGCAGGGTGTTCAAGCTGACGCCACAGGCGCGCAGATTCCGGATCAATCCACGCCGCTGTTCTAGCGCCAGACCGATTGCGGCATGGGCGATAAACAGGCCTACGACGAACGCCAGGAGGCCGAGTGCAGTCAGGTTGAGGTGAAAGCTCTCAGTCAGCCGCTGCAACCCGCCGTCGTCCTGTTGCGGTTGCAGTTCGAGGTAAACCGCAATATCAGCAGGCAGCGGCCCTGGCTTGCCGGCCACCAGCAATCGCGACAACTGCCCAGGCGCGTGCAGCAACCGCTGGGCATGGCCGATATCGACCACGATCACGCCGGGCGCCAATGCAGGCTGCAGGATCATGGGGGGTAGCAATTGCCCTTCGCTGTCGCGCACCGCGGCCCCAAGCTCTGCGCCCAGTTGCCGCAAGGTGTCTGGCCCGGCCCACGCTTGCCCGGGCGTGCCGATGAACGCCTGCACATCGAATGCTTGCGGCTGCACACCGGCAATGCTGCTGGCCGGCGGCAGGCTCAAAGGGTCGATGCCCAGCAGGCGCACGCTGCGCGCGGGCTCCCCAGGCAAGCGCAAGCGCCCTTCCAGCACGGGCGTTACTGGCCAACCCTGCTTGCGCAATTGCACGTAAAGCCCTTGGTCGAAGCGCTCACCGTTGCGCGGCACTAGCTGCGCCTGCAGCGGCCCGGCCAGCACGGCACTGGCCCGGGCGTAGTCGCTGCGTGCCTGGCTGTTCAGCGCCTGCACGCCCGTCCACAGCGCCGTGGCCAGCCACAACCCGGTGAAGATGCTGAAAAACTGCACACGATGACGCCGCCAATGGCTGAACAACGCCAACAGGGCCAGCGACAAAAGCCTCATCACCCCAACTCTGGCTGAACGCGACCGGCCTGCAGCTGGCAACGCCGCTGCAAGCGTGCCGCCAGCCGGGGGCTGTGGGTCACCATCAACACACCGCTGCCGGCCTCGGCGACCAGTTGCAGCAACAGGCTCAGCACCTCATCACTGCTGGCTTCGTCAAGGCTGCCGGTGGGTTCATCGGCCAGCAGCCAGGCCGGGCGCCCAGCCAAGGCGCGGCCGATGGCGACCCGTTGCTGCTGGCCACCGGACAACTGCTCAGGGTAGCGCGCCAGCAAACCTGCCAAGCCCAACTGCTCTGCCAGGTAAGCCACCCATTGTGGGTCATGCCTGCCAGCCAGCCTGGCCTGAAAGGCCAGGTTCGCCGCCACGTCCAGGCTGCTGATCAGGTTGTATTGCTGGAACACCAGGCCAATGCCCTCCCGTCGCCACTGCGCCAGCGACGCCTCCGAACGGCCGTCGAGCGGGACGCCATCGATCAGGATGCGGCCGCTGTCGGCACGGTCCAGGCCGGCAATCAAGTGCAGCAACGTGCTCTTGCCGCTGCCCGACTCGCCCATCAGCGCCAGGCTGCTACCGCGCGCCAGGCGCAGGTCCACGCCCTGCAGAACGGGGAGCGGGCCTTGCGGGGTGGGGAATGATTTGTGGAGCTGTTCGATGGCGAGCATCGACGGGCCTTTATGGGATGCGTCTGCTTAGTAATAGCAGGTCCGAGCCGCAGTGGTACGCAGCCATCCACCCCCGCCCCCTCCTACGGTTGTCTCTTACGCCATGAAGTTAATGGATCCATATAAGTCCGATAATCGCACAGAACCCACCATAAACCGGCAGATGATATTGACCGCAAGTCTTCATCATGGCTCTAATGGATCCATTAAATAAAAACAAAACCCTGGAGAGCCTCCCATGTACCCCAAAAACACCTGGTACGTCGCGTGCACCCCCGACGAGATAGCCACCAAGCCCCTTGGCCGGCAGATCTGCGGCGAGAAGATCGTGTTCTACCGCGCCCAAGAGAACAAAGTCGCCGCCGTCGAGGACTTCTGCCCTCACCGTGGCGCGCCGTTGTCGTTGGGCTATGTCGAGGATGGCAACCTGGTGTGTGGCTACCACGGCCTGGTCATGGGTTGCGACGGCAAGACCGTCTCGATGCCGGGCCAGCGGGTGCGTGGCTTTCCCTGCAACAAGACCTTTGCGGCTGTCGAGCGTTATGGCTTCATTTGGGTATGGCCCGGCGACCAGGCGCAGGCCGACCCGGCGCTGATCCCGCATCTGGAATGGGCGGTGAATGATGAGTGGGCGTACGGCGGCGGGCTGTTCCACATTGGTTGTGACTACCGGCTGATGATCGACAACCTGATGGACCTCACCCACGAAACCTACGTGCATGCCTCCAGCATCGGCCAGAAGGAAATCGACGAGGCGCCGCCAGTCACCACCGTCACCGGCGACGAGGTGGTCACCGCCCGGCACATGGAAAACATCATGGCCCCGCCCTTCTGGCGCATGGCCCTGCGTGGCAACGGCCTGGCCGACGACGTGCCGGTGGATCGCTGGCAGATCTGCCGCTTCACTCCGCCCAGCCATGTGCTGATCGAAGTGGGCGTAGCCCATGCCGGCAAGGGTGGCTACCACGCCGAGGCCCAGCACAAGGCGTCGAGCATCGTGGTGGATTTCATCACCCCGGAAACCGACACCTCGATCTGGTACTTCTGGGGCATGGCGCGCAACTTCGCCGCGCACGACCAGGCCCTGACCGACAACATTCGTGAGGGCCAGGGCAAGATTTTCAGTGAAGACCTGGAGATGCTCGAACGCCAGCAACAGAACCTGCTGGCCTACCCCGAGCGCAATCTGCTGAAGCTGAACATCGATGCTGGCGGCGTGCAGTCGCGCAAGGTGCTGGAGCGGATCATCGCCAAAGAGCGTGCGCCGCAACCGCAACTGATCGCTACCAGCGCCACCCCTGCCTGAGGAACAGCCGACATGATCGATGCCGTAGTGGTGTCCCGTAACGATGAAGCGCAAGGTATTTGCAGCTTCGAGCTGGCGACGGCGGATGGCAGCCTGCTGCCGGCGTTCAGCGCTGGTGCGCATATCGACGTGCACTTGCCCGATGGGCTGGTGCGCCAGTATTCGCTGTGCAATCACCCCGAAGAGCGCCACCGCTACCTGATTGGCGTGCTCAACGACCCGGCTTCGCGGGGCGGCTCACGCAGCCTGCATGAGCAGGTGCAGGCCGGCGCACGGCTGCGCATAAGCGCGCCGCGCAACTTGTTCCCGCTGGCCGAGGGCGCGCAGCGCAGCCTGCTGTTTGCCGGTGGCATCGGCATTACCCCGATCCTGTGCATGGCCGAGCAGTTGTCCCACAGCGGCCATGATTTCGAGCTGCACTACTGTGCCCGCTCCAGCGAGCGTGCGGCCTTTGTCGAGCGCATTCGCAACGCGCCGTTCGCTGACCGCCTGTTCGTGCACTTTGACGAGCAGCCGGAAACCGCACTGGATATCGCCCGGGTGCTGGGCAACCCGCAAGAGGATGTGCACCTGTATGTTTGCGGGCCCGGCGGGTTCATGCAGCATGTGCTGGACAGCGCCAAGGGGCTGGGCTGGCAAGAGGCCAACCTGCACCGCGAGTACTTTGCCGCGGCGCCAGTGGATGCCAGCAACGATGGCAGTTTCTCGGTGCAGGTGGGCAGCACGGGGCAAGTATTCGAGGTGCCAGCCGATCAGACCGTGGTGCAGGTGCTGGAACAGCATGGTATCGAAATTGCCATGTCGTGCGAGCAGGGTATTTGCGGCACCTGCCTGACCCGTGTGCTGCAGGGCACGCCGGATCACCGTGACATGTTCCTCACCGAAGAGGAGCAGGCGCTGAACGATCAGTTCACGCCCTGCTGCTCGCGCTCGAAGTCGCCGCTGCTGGTGCTGGATATCTGAACCGGCTCACGACGAAGGCAGGATGACTTTCATGCTCGCGTCCGCCGTTGCCCCACCAAAGGTTTCGGCGTAGCGCAAGGTGGCATTGGCGTGCTCGCGCATGATGGCTTCGGCGCGAGCACCCTGACGGTTGGTCAGGGCGTCGAACACCGCGTGGTGCTGCATATGGGCGAAGTTGAAGCGCCGGTACTCGCGGGCCAGGTCATGGCGGTCCACGGCCAGTGCGGTGACCGAGGCGAACGGCAGGTGGTCGTTGCGTGCCAGGGCATCGGCGATGGCCGGGTTGTGGCTGGCTTCGATGATCACCTGGTGAAAGCGCATGTTCAGGTCGTGGTAGGCCTGCAGGTCGTCTTCGGTCACGAAGCCCTTGTCGAATAGCTGATCGCCATCGACCAGGCATTGTTGCAGCGCCGCGCGGGCTGACGCTGACAAGCCACGCTCTGCGGCTTGGCGAGCGGCCAACCCCTCCAGTACGCCACGTACCTCGACCGCGCCAGCGATATCATCGGCGCTGACCGAGCGCACCTGAAACCCCCGGCCGCCAAAACGCACCAGCAGGCCTTCCTGCTCGAGGGTACGAAACGCCATGCGCACCGGCATGCGTGAGACGCCGAACAGCTCGGCAGTGGGGACTTCCATCAAGCGCTCGCCGGCCGCCAGCTCGCCCGAGGCGATCATCTTGCGCAACGCGACCAGCACCATTTGACCGGGTTTGCTCATCCAGGCTACTTCCAGGGACATGAGCGGGCATCTTAGCGCAAGCCGAGGGGATGCTGCAGGCCTGTTCGGAGTGCACCCCACAAGGCTTGAGAAAGATGTGTGCGGGTTCACCCGCGAAGCAGGCAACGCGGTGCCTGGCACCGGCTTCGCCGGTGTTCGCGGCTAAAGCCGCTCCCACAGTGATCGCGCTAGCGCTTAGGTGTTATGCAAGACAGTTGTCCCCACAGCTACTGCATAAACCTGCAGCCTGCGCGGTACCTGTAGGAGCGGGTTTACCCGCGAAGAATCCAGCGCGATGAATGGCACCGGCTTTGCCGGTGTTCGCGGGCATGCCCGCTCCCACAGTAATCGCGCTCGCGTTCAGATGTTTTGCAAGACAGTTGCCCCGACAGGTACTGCATAAACCTGAAGCCTACGCGGTACCTGTGGGAGCGGGCGTGCCCGCGAAGAATCCAGCGCGATGAATGGCACCGGCTTTGCCGGTGTTCGCGGGCATGCCCGCTCCCACAGTAATCGCGCTCGCGTTCAGATGTTTTGCAAGACAGTTGCCCCGACAGGTACCGCATAAACCTGAAGCCTGCACCGTACCTGTGGAAACGGGTGTGCCCGCGAAGAATCCAACGCTGTGCATGGCACCGGCTTCCGCCGGTGTTCGCGGCTAAAGCCGCTCCCACAGTGATCGCGCTAGCTTTCAGGTGTTGTGCAAGACAGTTGCCCCGACAGGTACCGCATAAACCTGAAGCCTGCGCGAAACCTGTAGGAGCGGCCTTGTGTCGCGATGGGCTGCAAAGCAGCCCCCGGGTTTCAGCACACATGCACCAATTGCCGGGTCTGCCTCGAAGCCTTCGCGGCACAAGGCCGTTCCTGCAAGGCCCGTGCTCACCGGGCATAGTGCTGCTTACAGCGTCAGCGGGTAGCTGACGATCAGTCGCGTCTGGTCAAAATCGCTGTTGAAGCTGCGCCGGTTTGTGGCGTTGTTCAGGCGGATGTTGAGGTTCTTCAAGGCTCCGCTCTGGAACGTGTAGTTCACCTCGGTATCACGCTCCCACTCCTTGCCATTGCTGCCCGCCGCCGTGGTGGCATTTTCGCCATGCCCGTAACGCACCATGGCCAATAGCCCCGGCACACCCAGCGCGGCAAAGTTGTAGTCGTAGCGCACTTGCCACGAGCGCTCGTCGGCGTTGCTGAAGTTGCCGTTGAACATGTCGTTGCCCAAGGTTCGCCCGCTACTGCCGTACACCGACATCCACTGGCTGTCGCCACTGACTTTCTGCAACCCCAGGTACAGTGTGTGGCCACTGTGCGAAGCTGAGAGCAAGGCGTAGCCCGTGCGGCTCTGGATATCGCCGATGCGCGCCTGGCCGTCATCCCGGTCGATGAAGTAACCCAGGTTGGCCCCCAGCGTCCACTCGCCCACTCGCTGGCTGTGCAGCAGGTTGAAGTAGCTTTGCTGGTAGATGTCCTCCAGCTGCGAATGCCACGCGCCGATCAGGGTGCGCTGCTGGTTGAAGCGGTACTCGGCGCCGGCGTAGTTGAAGCCGTCCGAGGTGACCCCGGGCGCGGCCCAGGCAGAAAGGTCCTGCATGTCGGAAGAGTTGCGCAAGCTTACCTCGCGGTACTGACCGGCTTGCAGGCTCAGGCCCTCGATTTCCCGAGAGTCGAGCATGGCGCCACGGAAGGTCTGCGGCAGCAGGCGGCCATCGTCGTAGCGCAGCAGCGGAATATCCGGTAACAGCTCACCCACCTTCAGCTCGGTTGATGAAATACGCAGCTTGGCCGCCAGCCCGGCCCTGCCGTAGTCGTCGGCTGCACGCCCGTCATCGTGCACCGGCAGCAGTTCGGAGCCGCTGGTACCGCGGCCGCTGTCCAGCTTCACGCCGAACATGGCGATGCCGTCCAGGCCAACACCGATCAACCCCGGGGTGTAGCCAGAACTGAACTTGAAGATGAAGCCCTGGGCCCACTCCTCAACCTTGCTCTTGGCCGCCCCCGGGTCGCGAAAATCTCGGTTGAAGTAATAGTTGCGCAGAGTCAGCCCGGCCTTGGCGTCTTCAAAGAAGCCCCCCTCCTCGGCCCAAGCCGGCATACCCAGGCCAAGCGCCAGCGAAACCGCCAAGGCCGATCGGGCCAGCGTGCAAGTTGTGTGCATCATTATTATTGTTCTCCGCTTTCAATAGGCGCAGCCGACCGCCCCAGGCCAACTTGGCCCAGGGCAGCACACTGCATTCAGATACCCGGCCGGACCGGGTTGCGCTCAGTGACTCAGTGCATCAGCGGGCTGGGCGGACGTCGGCTTGGTCATTGGGCGCAGCAACAGCAGGCAAGCCGCTGCAAGCACGAAGACGCTGGCAAACACCCCGTACAGGTGCAGCGGTTGCCAGCCGCCATCGAGCAACACGCCTGCCACGGTTGGCGACAGGATTGCGCCCATGCGGCCGATGCCGATGCCCCAGCCCACGCCGGTAGCGCGCACCGAGGCGTCATAGACCACCGGCGACAGGGCATACAGGCCGGCCACGCAGCCGTTGGAGAACAGCCCGATCAGCAACCCCAGCGCCAAGGCGGCACTGACCGACGCGCCATTGACCACGAACAGCACCAGCAGCGCCGCGGTGATCAACATGAACAGCGCCAGCACGCGGGTGAGTGGCCAGCGCGAAGCCAGGCCACCGATCAGCGCCGCGCCGAGGATGCCGCCAACACTCAACAGCACCCCGCCGGTGATGCCCTGCTGTGCCGACAAGCCAGCGGCCACCAGCAGTTTCGGCGTCCAGCTCATGACGAAGTAGAAGCCGAACATGACCAGGAAGAACAGTAACCAGATAACCAGCGTGGTGCGGCGCATGGCCGGCGCCAGCAGTTGCCGGAAGCCGCGGGCGGCGCCCGGCTCCCTTGCTGCGGGTGTTGGCAGGTGTGCCAGCGCCGGCTGACCAAGGCGCACGGCCAGGCGGTTGACCCGTGCCAGGGCATTTGCCGGGCGACGCGCCAGCAGAAAGTCCA
Source organism: Pseudomonas putida S13.1.2 (assembly GCF_000498395.2). Classification (NCBI taxonomy): domain Bacteria; kingdom Pseudomonadati; phylum Pseudomonadota; class Gammaproteobacteria; order Pseudomonadales; family Pseudomonadaceae; genus Pseudomonas; species Pseudomonas putida. The sequence goes on along the minus strand of NZ_CP010979.1, from coordinate 1,069,183 downwards.
GCGACTCTGGCAGCCACAACAGCACCAGCGGGATCACCAGCACGGTGACAATGCCGCCAAACAGGAACACCGAGCGCCAACCCCAATGCCCCAGCAGCCATACCGCCAGCAAACCGCCCAACGTCGCGCCCAGGGCATAACCGGTTGACTGCAGGCTCACCGCCAGGCCGCGCCAGCGTTTGCTGGCGTACTCACTGGCAATCACGTTGCTGCTGGCCAGGATGCCACCGATGCCCAGCCCGGTCAGGCCACGCAGCAGCGCCAGTTGCAACGGGCTCTGGCTCATTGCCGAGAGCAGCATGCCGATGCCGGACAGCGTCAGGCACAGCAGGATCAGCGGGCGACGACCAAAGCGGTCGGCCCACGGCGCGATGAACAACGAACCGGCCGCCATGCCAAACAGGCCGGCGCTGAGCAGCAGCCCCACCTGCGCGCCGTTCAGGTTCCACTCGGCGGACACCGACGAGGCAGTGAAGGCCATGACCAGTACGTCAAAGCCATCGATCATGTTGAGGACGATGCAAATACCAATGGCCAGGTACTGGAAGCGGCCCATCGGGTCGTTGTCCAGGCGTTGCTTGAGATCGGTATTCATGGGGTCACCTGCCGGTTGGCCACAGGCGGGAGGACAGATGCGCACGCGCAGGCAAGACGGGGGGAACCCTGACAGTTCCGGGCCGCTGGATAGCCATTCATGACTGAACCCTTTTTGTAATTGTTATTGCATACGGCAGGAGGGCTCCCGCCGTTGTCAGGCGCTAATCAACCAGATAATGGATCCACAAACAACAGGCCGCATTCGATCACTCCGAGAAAATTACTCATGGCGAAGGTTGAAAATTGATAATCAGTACATTTTAAGCTTATTTATCAACGGCTTGATGATTTAACATCTAATCCAATTTTCGTTCGTTTATCGAACACTACAGATTTATGGATCCATGAAACACCAAGAAACCATACCTTGCCCTTAAGGACTTAGCTGCCATGAACAAATCTTCATGTTCCCCGCCAGCGCCCTGATTGCGGGGCGAACAGCCGTTATCCACCCAGCGCCAGCCGCCACTCGCCTTGAGGCCACGATAGGTGTTGCGTAGCATCCCCGGCCCGATCGCGCGCCCGCACAGCCACCGCGATACCTGCAAAAAAGAGCTACTGATGCCACAACCCATCCCCCTCAAGGACCACGAAAAGGAAAAGCACCTGGTCAATCGCCGGCTCCTGGCCTGCGCCATCCTGGTCTTCAGCCTGGTCGCCGTGCTGGTGGGGCGGCTATATGTATTGCAGGTGCTGCAGCACGACCAGCAGACCGCCGTGTCGGAAAACAACCGCGTGCACGTACTGCCCATCGCCCCCGAACGCGGGCTGATCTACGACCGCAACGGCGTGGTGCTGGCCGACAACAAACCCAGCTTCGACCTGACCATGACCCGCGAGCGGGCCGGCGGCGACTCCGCCAAGGTGCTCGACACCCTCACCCAGGTGCTAGGCCTGACCGAAGACGACCGTAAGCAGTTCGACAAAGACCTGCGCCGTGGCCGCAAGCCGTTCGAGCCGGTGACCCTGATGGTGGGCCTGAGCGAAGAGCAGATCGCCCTGGTGGCGGTGAACCAGTTCCGCCTGCCGGGCCTGGAGGTAGAGCCGCAGTTCATCCGCGAATACCCCCTGGCCGGGCATTTCGCCCACTCGGTGGGTTATGTGGGGCGCATCAACGAGAAAGAGGCCAAGGTCCTCGACAGCACCGAGTACCGTGGCACCCAGTCAATCGGCAAGACCGGTATCGAACACTTCTACGAAAGCCAGCTGCACGGCCATGTGGGCTATGAGGAGGTCGAGACCAACGCCCAGGGCCGGGTGATGCGCGTGCTCAACCACAAGGCCCCGACCCCGGGGCAAGACATCGTGCTGACCCTGGACGCCCACTTGCAGGTGGCCGCAGAAAAGGCGCTGGGCGACCGCCGTGGCTCGGTGGTGGTACTGGACCCGGCCAACGGCGACGTGCTGGCAATGGTCAGCAACCCCAGCTTCGACCCCAACCTGTTCGTCAAGGGCATCAGCTTCAAGCAGTATGCCGAACTGCGCGATTCCATCGACCGCCCGCTGTTCAACCGCGTGCTGCGCGGCCTGTATGCCCCTGGCTCGACGGTGAAACCGGAAGTGGCCATCGCCGGCCTCGACAGCGGCGTGATCACGCCGGGCAGCCGGGTGTTCGACCCGGGCTACTACCAGTTGCCCAACTACGACCACAAGTACCGTAACTGGAACCGCAGCGGCGATGGCTGGGTAGACATGTACACCGCCATCATGCGCTCCAACGACACCTACTTCTACGACCTGGCGCACAAGCTGGGCATCGATCGCCTGCATGACTACATGGCCGAATTCGGCCTGGGTCAGAAGGTGTCGCTGGACATGTTCGAGGAGGCCTCCGGGCTGATGCCGTCGGCCCAGTGGAAGCGTGCCACCCGGCGCCAGGCATGGTTCCCGGGCGAGACGCTGATCCTGGGCATTGGCCAAGGCTACATGCAGGTCACCCCGCTGCAGCTGGCCCAGGCCACCAGCCTGCTGGCGAGCAAGGGCGTGTGGCATCGCCCGCACCTGGCCATGACCGTGGGTGGCGATGCGCCGGTGGACCCCAACCCGATGCCCGACATCGTGCTGCACGACAAGCATGCCTGGGACCAGGTCAGCCAGGGCATGCAGATGGTCATGCACGACCCGCGCGGTATTGCCCGCGCCGCTGCGGCAGGCGCGCAGTACCGGATCGCCGGCAAGAGTGGTACCGCGCAGGTGGTGGCAATCAAGCAGGGTGAACGTTACAACCGCAACAAGACCCTGGAGCGCCACCGCGACAACGCCCTGTTTGTCGGCTTTGCACCGGCCGACCACCCGAGTGTGGTGGTGGCGGTGATGATCGAGAACGGTGAGGCTGGGGGCCGGGTGGCGGGGCCGGTGGTGCGCGAGGTGATGGATGCTTACCTGCTGGATGAGCAAGGGCATCTGAAGCCGGAGTATGCGGGCGGGGTGCCTGCCCGGGGCGTGCCGCACACTTGAGATTGCCGGGGCCGCTTCGCGCCCCATCGCGACGCAAGGCCGCGCCTACCCGTCCTGCGTAAGGCCAGACAGGCGCCAAAAATAAAATAATCGTATAAGAATATAAATTCTTATTCTTTTTTTTGAAAAGAGTAATCCTTTATAACCTTCCCAACTGTACAGCAGCCAACACCCGGCCAACTGTCTGCAGCGCAACACCCGATCAACAGAAAACGCCCGCACGGCAACACCCGCGCAGACACGAACTTGCGCTAACCCGTTGATCCCAAACAACATTAGAACCAGGCACGACGATTGCTCAAGCAAAGTCCCGCTCAACCAGAACCGGAGACCTGCCCATGAGCACCCCACTGAACGTCGTAGCCTTGTCCGGCGGCACTTCCCGCCCTTCGCGCACCCTGGCCTTGACCGAGGCGATCCTCGCCGAACTGGCCGAACACCTGCACATCAAGCCGCACCTGATCGAACTGGGCGACATCGCCCGCCCACTGGGTAGCGCCTTGTGGCGCAGCGAGCTGCCCGAAACCGTCGAACAGCAACTTCGCCTGGTGGAAAAGGCCGACCTGCTGGTGGTAACCACCCCCGTATACCGTGGCAGCTTCACCGGCCACTTCAAGCACTTGTTCGACCTGATCGGCCAGGACGCCCTGGTCGATACCCCGGTACTGCTTGCCGCCACCGGTGGCAGTGAACGCCATGCACTGGTACTCGACCACCAGCTGCGCCCGCTGTTCAGCTTCCTGCAGGCCTTGACCCTGCCCATCGGTGTGTTCGCCAGCCAGGCAGAGCTGGCCGACTACCGGGTCTCCAGCGATGCCCTCGCCGCCCGTATCCGCCTGGCCGCCGAGCGCGCCGTACCGCTGTTCGGCGCCCACCACGCACTGCGTAAAAGCGCCTGAGGAGCGGCCATGAATGCACCTGTAAATACCCCCCTGCGCCCTGCCTTGGCCATCGCCCGCGAACTGGCCGGGCAGTTTGCCCAGACCGCCGTCGAGCGCGACGAGCGTGGCGGCACGCCGAAAGCCGAGCGCGATGCCTTGCGTGACAGCGGCCTGCTGTCGCTGGTGATCCCGCAGGCCTTCGGCGGCCAGGGGGCCAACTGGCACGACACCTTCGCGGTGGTGCGCGAGTTCGCCCGGGTCGACAGCTCCATTGCCCACGTGTTCGGCTTTCACCACCTGATGCTGGCCACCGTGCGCCTGTTCTCGCGCCCGGACCAATGGCAGCCGTGGTTTGAACAGACCGCCCGCAAACAGTGGTTCTGGGGCAATGCCCTTAACCCGCTGGACACGCGCACCGTGGTCAAGCACTTTGACGGCTGGTGCGAGTTCTCTGGCAAGAAAAGCTTCTGCTCCGGGGCCAGCGATTCGGAAATGCTCATCGCCTCGGCGGTGGACGAACGTGCCGGCGGCAAACTGCTGATCGCCGCCATTCCCAGCGGCCGCACCGGCATCAGCCTGCACCGCGACTGGAACAACATCGGCCAGCGCCAGACCGACAGTGGCAGCGCCACGTTCGAGCGGGTGCGGGTCGAGCACAATGAACTGCTGCTCGACCCGGGCCCCCTGAGCACCCCGTTCGCCGCCCTGCGGCCGCTGATTGCCCAGCTGCACTTCGCCAACCTGTTCCTCGGCATTGCCGAAGGCGCCTTCGACGAAGCCCGCCAGTACACGCTGAAGGAAAGCCGGCCGTGGTTCCGCTCCAGCGCCACCAGCAGTGCCGAAGACCCTTACGTGCTGCGCCATTACGGCGAGTTCTGGGTCAGCCTGGAAAGCGTACGCCTGCTGATCGAACGGGCCGCGCGCCAGCTGGACGCCGCCTGGGCCAAGGCACATGCCCTTACGGCTGAAGAGCGCGGCGACCTGGCACTGGCCATCGGTACCGCCAAGGTCGCCGCCAGCCGCCACGGCCTGGACATCTGCAACCGCCTGTTCGAAGTCACCGGTGCGCGTGCCACCCATGCCTCGCTGCGCTTCGATCGGCACTGGCGCAACCTGCGCACGCAAACCCTGCACGACCCGGTGGACTACCGCATCCACGAACTCGGCGAGTGGGCCCTCAACGACAAACGCCCTGCCCCATCCTTCTACTCCTGAGGACTGCCCATGCAACTGCTGACCCTCCCCCCGTCACCGACACTGGCTACCTCGATCAGGGCGACCGCACAGGTCTTCGAAGACCCCAGGTCGCAGGCGCTGCTCGCCCACTTGCAACAGGTCGCCCCCAGCGAGGCCAGCGTCCTGATCATTGGCGAAACCGGCACGGGCAAGGAGCTGGTCGCGCGCCACATCCACAACCTCAGCGGCCGGCGCAACGGGCCGTTCGTTGCGGTCAACTGCGGGGCATTCTCCGAATCGCTGGTAGAAGCCGAACTGTTCGGCCATGAAAAAGGCGCCTTCACTGGCGCCCTGGCGGCCAAGGCCGGCTGGTTCGAGGAGGCCAACGGCGGCACGCTGTTCCTCGACGAAATCGGCGACCTGCCGCTGCCAATCCAGGTCAAGCTACTGCGCGTGCTGCAGGAGCGCGAGGTGGTGCGGCTCGGGTCGCGCAAGAGCATCCCGATCAACGTGCGGGTACTGGCCGCAACCAACGTGCAGCTGGAAAAGGCCATCAACGCCGGGCATTTCCGTGAGGACCTTTACTACCGGCTGAACGTGGTGACGTTGCAGTTGCACCCGCTGCGCGACCGCCCGGGTGACATCCTGCCGCTGGCCCGGCACTTCATCCGCAGCTACAGCGACCGGCTGGGCTACGGCCCCGTGGAACTGAGCCCCGAGGCCCAGGCCAAGTTGGTGGAGTACAGTTGGCCGGGCAATATTCGCGAATTGGAAAACGTGATTCACCACAGCTTGCTGACCTGCGGCGATGGCACTGTGCGCGCACAAGACCTGCGTTTGTCCAACCTGCGCATCGAACGGCAAGAAGAGGAGCCGGCAGGCAATGGTGTGGAGGACCTGCTGCAGCGGGCGTTCAGCCGGTTGTACGAGGAGCAGGCGGGTGACCTGTACGAAAAAGTGGAAAACGCCCTGCTGCGCTCGGCCTATCGGTTCTGCCACTACAACCAGGTGCATACCGCGCAGCTGCTGGGGTTGTCACGCAACATCACGCGCACGCGGCTGATTGCCATTGGCGAGCTGGTGGTGAACAAGCGGCGCGGGCAGGAACAGCAGGTGCTGGACAACCGGGTAGTGCGGTTGTCGATCTGAGACCTGTAATGCCTGAGCCGGCCTCTTCGCGGCTAAAGCCGCTCCCACAGGGACAGCGCAAGCTTGAAGCTTATGCAGTACCTGTGGGAGCGGCTTCAGCCGCGAACACCGGCGAAGCCGGTGCCATGTACCGGGTTGGGCCTTTCGCGGGCGTGCCCGCTCCCACAGGTATTGCGCCGGCTGCAAGACCATGCTGTACCTGTGGGAGCGGGCGTGCCCGCGAAGGGGTCAGGATGCCGTGCGCGGCATCAGCTCATAAGGGTGCTTCCAACCTGGCAGCGCCTGGATCCGCGCCTTCCACGCCTCGATATGGGCGAACTCCGCCAATGGAATACCGGTGTCTTCCGGCATGAATACATACCCCGCCAGCGACAGGTCGGCGATGGTCAGCCGGCCGCCAACCATGAACGGCGTCTTCGCCAGGTGCGCGTCGACAATGCGATAAGCCGCCGTGGCACGCTCACGAAGAAACCGGGTCACGTCCGTTTCGCCGGTGTTCTTCAGGCAGAACAGAAAGCGCAGCGCGGCGTAATAGCTGGTGAACTTGTGGTTGTCGAACAGCATCCAGCGCCAGATCTCGCGCTTTTCGTCATCGTCACGAGGGCCGAACTGGCCGGTCTGTTCGGCAAGGTATTCCAGGATCAGCGCAGACTGGGTGAAGGTTTTGCCCGCGTGCTCCAACACCGGCACCTCGCCTTGCTCGTTCACCTCGTCACGCCAGGTTTGCTCCCGGGTCTGGCCATGGAAGAAGTCGACAAACACCGGCTGCCAGTCCTGGCCCGTGAGTTCAAGCATCAGCGCAGCCTTGTAGGCGTTGCCGGATTCGGCGAAGCAATGCAGCTTGTAGTCGGGCATGGTGGGACCTTCAATTTCCTTTGAATGATCATGTAGGCCGAGCAAATCACGCCCGGCCCGAAACGGTCAATGCCCTGAGCCAAAACATCCCATTCCCCGTCCCTCCCGTCATAGTCCCCGCCCAGCCGCCAATGCCATAGTGGAGAAAACACCACGGATAAAAACCATGTACAGAAGCACCTCTACCCCCGCAGACGACAACGGTTGCGGCTGGTTCCACCTCAGCCCGCCGCGCCAGCCACGCGTTGCGCACCGGGGGCGGAGCGAGGCGCGCTGGGTGGTGCTTGGCGCGGGTTTCACCGGGCTTGCCGCTGCGCGCCAACTGGCCCTGCATCACCCTGACGACGAAGTGATCCTGGTCGACGCCCAGGAAGTCGGCTTCGGCGCCTCGGGGCGCAACTCCGGCTTTGCCATCGACCTGCCCCACGATATCGGCGCCGCCGACTACATCGGCGACCTGCCCACGGCGCGGATGAACCTCAAGCTCAACCTGCGCGCGCAGGCGATCTTGCGCGGGCTGATCAACCAGCACGGCATCGACTGCCAGATCCGCCCGGACGGCAAGTACCAGGCGGCCGTCGAAGACAAAGGGCTGGCGGTGCTCGAAGCCTACCGCAGCGGCCTGGAAAAACTCGGCCAGCCTTACCAGCTGATTGATGCCCGCGACCTGCCCGAGCACTTCGGCACCAGCTTCTACCGCAAGGCGCTGTACACCCCGGGCACCCAGTTGCTGCAACCCGCGGCCCTGGCCAAAGGCCTGGCCGACAGCCTGCCGGGCAACGTGACCCTGCACGAACGCACCACCATCACCCACATCGAGCACGGCCGGCGCATCACCCTCAAGCACGCCAACGGTGAGATCGTTGCCGACCAGCTGTTGCTGACCAACAATGCCTTCGCCTCGTACTTCGGCTTCCTGCCTGGCCGCCTGCTGCCGATCTTCACTTACGCCAGCATGACCCGCCCGCTGACAGAGGACGAACAAGCCCGCCTGGGCGGCAAGAACACCTGGGGCATCATCCCGGCAGACCCGTTCGGCAGCACCCTGCGGCGCACCCCGGACCAGCGCCTGCTGGTGCGCAACAGCTTCAGCTTCAATGCCGACGGCCGCGCCAACCCACGCCACATCGCCCGTGCCGGGCGCCAGCACCGCGATTCGTTCGAGCGGCGCTTCCCGATGCTGTCGGGCATGGCGTTCGAATACACCTGGGGTGGCTCGATGTGCCTGTCGCGCAACCACCTGTCGCACTTCGGTACCCTCGCCCCCAACGTGCATGCGGCGCTGTGCTGCAACGGCCTTGGCATCACCCGTGGCACGGCTACCGGCACCCTGCTGGCTGACTGGCTGAGCGGCGAACGCGACGAGCTGGTCGACTTCCTGCTGGGCTCCGCAGGCCCTAACCGCAACCCGCCGGAGCCGCTGCTGAGCGCGGGCGTCAACCTCAACCTGCACTGGGGCCAGCGCCGCGCCGGCCTGGAAAGCTGACCAGGAGGCACCATGCATAGCCTTGGCATTCTCGGGGTGGGCGAACTCACCGAAAAAGTAGTCATCGGCCTGCGTCGCAGCGGTTTCGAAGGCCCCATCCTGTTGTCACCGCGCAATGCGCAACGGGCAGCCCTGCTGGCCCAGGAGCATGGCTGCCAGGTGCTGGCAAGCAACCAGGCAGTGGTCGAGCAGGCAGAACTGGTGATCCTTGGCGTGCGCCCGCATTCGCTCGCCCAACTGGCAGAGGACGTACACCTGCGCCCCGGCCAGCGCCTGGTCTCCCTCGCCGCCGGGGTCAACCTTGCGCAACTGTCCACCGCGTTCCCTGGTGCCCTCTGTGTGCGTGCGATGCTGTCGTATGCGGCGCAGTACAACCAGTCCACGGTAGTAGTGTGTCCGCCCGATACGCTCACCACACAGTATCTGGGGCCACTGGGCAAACTGGTGGTGCTGCACGGCGAGCCGGAATTCGAACTGGCCACCGTGGCGGCGTGCATGAATGGCTGGTTCTACTTCCTGCTGCACGACCTGCAGCAGTGGCTGATGGACAAAGGCCTGCCCGCAGCCGAAGCGCGTGCGCTGGTGCTGGGCAACCTGCAAGACTGCGTGACCAGTGCCGGGCAGCAGCCGGCGTACACGCTCAAGGCCTTGGGCCAGGCCATTGCCACGCCGGGCACCTTTACTGCCGATGGCCTCGCGGTGCTGATGCATCAGCCGGTAAGCGCCACCTGGGGGGCGGCATGCGAGGTGGTACTGGACGGGTTGCTGACGCGGTCAGGGCTGGCCGGGCAATAAACGTCATAGGGCCGACGACAGCATCGTCGGCCTCGCCTGCGGCTACAGCTGCCGATACACCCGCGTCGTATCCTCCTCAACGCCTCAGCCGCGTCTGCGCACCACTTCCACCGTCCGCACCACCCACGGTCATCCCATCCCATGACTCGTCCGAGCCGTTATAGGGCGCCCACGCAAGCCGGTGCCATAGTGCCGCCACGTTAGTGCACCACATAACAACAAGAGGTAAGCCGTATGTCCGTTTCCAAACGCTCCGTAGAAGATGCGCCGCTCAACGGGTTCCACCGCAAACTGACGGTCTATTCCGCTGGCGGGCCTTTTCTCGATGGCTACGTACTGAGCATCATCGGCGTCGCCATGCTGCAAATCACCAATGCCTTGCAGCTGTCGGCCCTGTGGGAAGGGCTGATCGCCGCGTCAGCATTGATCGGTGTCTTCCTGGGTGGTTTTCTCGGTGGCTGGTTCACCGACAAGTACGGGCGCAAGGTCCTGTACCTGGTCGACCTGGTCGCCATCGTCGGTTTCTCGGTGGCGCAGTTCTGGGTCGAGTCGGCCTGGGCCCTGTTCGCCTGGCGGTTGCTGATCGGTATCGCGGTCGGTGCCGACTACCCGATCGCCACGTCGTTGCTGGCCGAGTTCCTGCCACGCAAGCAGCGTGGGCCGTTGCTGGCGGCCATGGTACTGATGTGGTTTGCCGGTGCCGCCGTGGCCTACATGGTCGGCGAACTGCTGCTGCGCGTGGGCGGTGAAGACGGTTGGCGCTATGTATTGGCCAGCGCCCTGATACCGGGCGCGCTGTTCCTGGTTGCCCGCAGTGGCACACCAGAATCGCCTCGCTGGCTGCTGAGCAAAGGCCGAACCGCCGAAGCCGACGCCGTGATCAAGAAAGTCTACGGCCCGGACTACTCCATTGCTGACCTGCCAGAGCAGACCAGCGACAAACCGGTGTCGGTGTGGTCGCTGTTCCACTCCGGTTACGGCAAGCGCATGGCCTTTGTCACCCTGTTCTGGACCTGCGCGATCGTGCCGCTATTCGCCATCTACTCGTTCGCCCCCAAAGTGCTGCAGGCACTGCAACTGACCGGTGACTGGGCGGCCTTTGGCTCCATCGCCATCACCTTGCTGTTCACCCTTGGCTGCCTGCTGGCCACCAAGCTGATCAACCGCCTGGGCCGGCGCAACATGCTGATCCACAGCTTCCTCTGGTCGGGCATGTCGCTGGCGCTGCTGGGGGTGTTCCCGGATGCCTCGCCAACAACCGTACTGGTGCTGTTCGGCGCCTATGCCGTACTGATCGGCGGCGCCCAGGTGCTTGAATACGTCTACCCCAACGAGTTGTTCCCGACCGAAATCCGTGCGTCGGCGGTGGGCCTGGCCACTTCGTTGTCACGCATCGGCGCCGCCGTGGGCACGTACCTGGTGCCGATATCCCTGGCCTCCTACGGCATTGCCAACACCATGTTCGCCGCCGCCCTGATCTCGCTGTTCGGCGCCCTGATTTCCTGGTGGCTGGCCCCCGAGACCAGCAAGCTCGACCTGCAGCAAGCCGCCACGCTTGGTAGCCACACTCGCACCACCTCCGCTGCCAAACCCGTTGTTCGTAAAGCCTGAAGGAGCCTATTCATGAGCCAAGTACTGACTGTCGTGCGCAATGCCCCCCTCGCGACGCTGGGTGCCCCTGCCCCGACCCGCCTGCCGATCGGTGAACCCGCCGCCCAGGCTGCCACCGCACAGGACCAGACCGACGAAGCCGTCGGCGCCAGCATCGGCGTATGGGAAAGCAGCCCGGGTGTGTTCCGCCGGCACCTGAAAAACCGAGAGTTCAGCCACATTGTCAGCGGCTGGTGCACCTTCACCCCCGACGGTGGCGAGCCGGTAGAGCTGCGCGCCGGCGACGCAGTGCTGTTCCCGGAGAACTGCGAGGGTGTCTGGGACATTCGCGAAACCCTGCGCAAGACTTACGTGCTGTTCTAAGGCACAAATGGATGATCGAACCTATCAGCCCCGGCAAACGGACCAGCCGGATGGAGATGTAGGCCTTCGGCCAGCCCTGACACCCACACGGTCCCTGTAGGAGCGGGATAACGTGTTAGAGCTCCGGGTCCAACCCCACCTTGTCGCCATGCCAGTCAAACCGCTCCACTTCGTGCCTGCGCTTGCGGAAGCTATACGGCGTCTCGCCATACTGCTTGCGAAACCACAGGATAAAGTGCGACGCATCGGAAAACCCGCAGGCCAAAGCAATGGTGGTGATGTTCTGGCTGGTGTTCACCAGCAACCGCCTAGCATGATCCAGCCGCAGCTTGCGCCAGTAGTTGGCCGGTGGCTCCTGGGTATTGGCCACAAATTCGCGGTGCAACTGCCGAGGGTGGGTGCCCACTGCTTCGGCCACGGCCTTGAGCGTCATCGAGGCATCCAGGTTGGCGCGCATGAAGCTGATCGCCCGCTGCACGCGGTCGTTCTGGTACACGCATTCGCTGGACGCCTTGTCCCGTTCTTCAGCGCGCTCGTCCACCAGCAGGTATTCCAGCCCCTTCTGCGCCCGCACTGCGCCGCAATGCCGGCGGATCAGGTTGGCCGCCAGGTCAATGGCCGTGCCGCCCGGGCAGGTGATGATCCCGCGGTCGTCCACGTAGCTCTTGTCGATCACCGCCGTGGCCAGTGGAAAACGCTCCTTGAACTCGTCGCGCAAGGTGAAATGCAACGCACAACGCCGGCCATCGAGCAGCCCGGCTTTGCCCAGCACGAACGACCCCGAGCACAGGGCGATGATCGGGATATTCGCCGCATGCACCTCACGCAGCGCATCCAGCAGCCAGGCCGGCGGATTGCGGGTTTCGTCCAGCAGGCCACCGGCCAGCACCACATAGTCGTACTGGGCAAACAGGTTAAGCGGCTTGGTCGGCGAAATGGGCATGCCGCAACTGGCGGTGATCGGCTGGTCGTCCAGCGTCATCCAGTCCCACTGGCACAACACCTGCTGGCTGCGGAATGACTTGTCCGCAGCAAAGCGCAGCGAGTCCACCAACCCCGCCACCGGCACCAGGGTGAAGTGGTTCATCAGCACGAAGCCTACCCGTAGTTCGGGCTTGACCTGCGCAGTGATGACGGGGGCGTGTACCGGTTGTTCTTGTTGTTCGGCAAACATGGACGCTGGCCTCGTTACATCGGTAATGGCGCCATTCTAAAGCGCGCCCTGCGTCCGTCATATCATATGCATCCCCACAAATAGGAAATCCGTGACAAAAGGCGGCGCCGTTCTATCAATTGTCATGGCTGTAATATCAGCCCCCAGCCCCGGCTGAGCATCATGTAGGCACAAGACAAACATGCTCAGAGGCACCCCTCATGTACCGTGGATTCTGGTATGCCCAGGCGCTGGACCTGGACAACGACCTGGCCCCTGCCCTGCAGGACTCGATTCAAGCCGACGTGTGCATCGTCGGCGGTGGCTTCCTTGGCCTGTGGTCGGCCATCCGCCTGAAACAGGCGCACCCGGAAAAAACCATCGTCATCGTCGAGCGCGACCGCTGCGGCTCGGGGGCCAGCGGGCGCAACGGTGGCGTGGCCACCAACTGGTGGGGCAAGTACCTGTCGGTGCGCACTATCTGCGGTGATGTCGAAGCACGGCGTATCTGCGAAGCCGCCGAGTCGGCCATCGACGAGATCGGCAGCTTCTGCCAGGAGCAGGGCATCGACGCCCAGTACCGCAAGGACGGCTGGCTGTGGACGGCCACCAACCAGCGGCAGATGAACTCGTGGCGCGTACTCACCGACGGCCTGCAGAAACTCGACGTCAACCCGTTCCAGGAACTGGACCGCCAGACCATTCGCGGCCGCGTCGGCTCGCCACTGGTGCTGGGCGGCATCTTCGACCCAAACGCGGCCACTGTGCAGCCCGCCACGCTGGCCCGCGGCCTGCGCCGCGTGGCATTGAAGCTGGGCGTGCAGATTTTCGAGAAATCGCCGTTCACTCACCTGCAGCGCGGCAAGCACCCTGTGGTGCACACCGCCAAAGGCCATGTAAAAGCCAACCACGTGGTGCTGGCGCTCAACGCCTGGGGCGCGCAATTCCCCGAGCTGCGCCGGATGATCGCGATCATGTCCAGCGACATGGTCGCCACCGCGCCGGTCAAGGCCAAGCTCGACGCCATCGGTTTCAGCGGCGGCGAATGCATGACCGATTCGCGCACCGTGCTCAACTACTGGCGCAACACCCCGGACGGTCGCGTGGTGTTCGGCAAGCCGCTGGGCCAGTTCGCCTATGCCGGGCGCATTGCCAACCTGTATGAAAAACCCTCGCCGGCCGCCGACAAAGTCGCTGCCGAACTGCGCCGCCTGTACCCGCAGTTGCAGGATGTACCGGTGGTCAGCAGTTGGACCGGGCCAATCGACCGGGCCATGAAGGGCCTGCCCAACTTTGGCTACCTCGACCATCACCAGACCGTCAGCTACGGCATCGGTTTTTCCGGCAACGGCGTGGCCACCACGGTGTTTGCCAGCCGCATCATCAAGTCGCTGGCCACCCATGCCAACGACGAGTGGGCCAACTGTGGCCTGGTCAACCAGAAGATGAAGCTGCTGCCGCCAGAGCCGTTGCGCTTCTTTGGCGCGCATCTGGTTCGCGATGCACTGGTGCGCAAGGAATCGCTGGAAGACCACGACCAGGATGCCGGCTTCGTCACCCGTCAGCTTGTGGGCATGGCGCCCGCCGGTTACGTGCCCGCGCAGAAAAAATAAGGACAAGACCGTGAGCGAACATATCGTCTTCCTTGACGACGAAGGGCTGGCGCCTTCCACCCGCCTCAAGCGCCCCGACTGCGATCACAGCTGGCAGCAGTACGCCTACACCCACCCCGACCAGGTTCCGGAGCACCTCAAAGACGCGACCGTGGCGCTGACCTGCAGCGTGCCGCTGCGCGAAGAGCATCTGCGCCAGTTGCCCAGGCTGAAGATGATCTCGCTGGCCCTGACCGGCCGTGACATCGTGGATGTCGATTATTGCGAAGCCAACGGCATCGAAGTATCGAGCGTACCGGGCTATGCCGCCAACACCGTGGCCGAGCACAGCCTGGCGATGATCCTTGAGCTGTTCCGCCGCCCGGCCGCCTTCACCCGCCTGATGCGCCAGGTGCATGCCGGCGACAAGCCGTACCAGAATATCTACTTCAACCACCGCATCCGCGATGTGCGCGACAAGCAGTTGGCGATCATCGGCAGCGGCCCGATTGCCCTGCGCCTGGCGCACCTGGCGCGGGCATTCGGCATGCAGGTGCTGTTCGAGGACCGCGGCGGCAAGCGCAAGGGCACCGATTGCCGGCCACTGGCCGAGCTGCTGAAAAGCTGCGATGTACTGTCGATCAACTGCCCGCTCACACCAGAAACCTACAACCTGATCGATGTCGACCAACTGGCGTTGATGAAGCCCGATGCCATTGTGGTCAACACCGGCCGCGGCGGCGTGGTCAACGAAACGGCGCTGATCCGGGCGCTGCAGCAAGGCCGCCTGGGCGGCGTGGCGCTGGATGTGGTGGAAGTGGAGCCGCTGCACCCGAGCAACCCGCTGTTCGAACTGATCGACCGCGACGACTTCCTGCTCAACCCGCATATCGCCTGGAGCAGTGAAGACGCCATGCAGCAGCTGATGGACAGCGCCGTGGACAACATCAGCGACTTCGTCGCCCGCCAGGTTTCTGAGAAAAGGACTCGCACTGCATGACCCTTGCCACCAAAAGCAGCTACGTCGATGGCGCCTTCGTGTTCTTTACCCGGGGGAAGACCACCTACCAGTTGGCCTGACCCTGCCTCGGGGCCCGCGCGGCGGCCCCGACAATCTCCAGCCAGCTAAGGGAACTACCCGCCCCCCCGGCCCTCTTAAACACTGAGTGGTTTATTTCCCTGTGCTTCACGCTATTGGAGAACTCGACATGCGCCACCTACTCCTCGCCCCTGCGCTGCTGCTCCTGCTGCCTGCTGGTGCTGCCCTGGCCCGCGTCGATGCGGGCGACGTCGCCACCTCAGCCGGTGTTTCCGCTTCGCTGTATTCGACCTTCAAGGACGACAAACGGATCATCCCGGCCCGTGACGAGCTTTCTGCCTTCGTAGCAAGCGGCGGTGCAATCCGTGGCGCCTATGTAGAGTCGGCGCTGGAACAGGTCCGCAAGGATCATCCGGGGCTGCAGGCCAATGATGAAGAGCTGGCCAGGGCTATTCTTTCCCAGGATGACCGTATAGCCGACCATTGAAGTCAGCCAGTACCGGCCTATTCGCGGGTAAACCCGCTCCCACAGGGACTGCACAGCCTTCAGATCTAGTGCGTTTCCTGTGGGAGCGGGTTTACCCGCGAATAGGCCGGCACAGGCGACTTCACCCCCAGCCATCCATGCGCATCGTCGCCCTGACCAACCGCTGCTCTTCCTGTTCGATCTCCCGCAAACTGTCGCGTATCCCGTTGATATGCTCACGCGCCGCCCGCTGCGCCTGCTCCGGCAGTTGCTCCATCACCGCGTGATACAGCCGCGCATGCTGCCGATCAATCTGGCGTTTTTGCGCCGGCCGGCAATACAGGTTGTTGACCGAGGCAAACACGGTGCTCAAGGTCAGGTCACTGAGCGATTGCAGGGTATGCACCAGCACCGGGTTGTGCGACGCCTCGCTGATCGCCCGGTGAAAGGCATGGTCACGGCGGGCGTGCTCACGGGCGTCCAGCGCCTCTGCCGCCTCGTGGGCAGCCAGCATTTCTTCATAACGCCGGCGAATCAGCAAGCGGTCGACCTCGGTGGCACGTAACGCCGCCAGCCGCGCCGACTCGGCCTCCAGCAACGCCCGCACCTCCAAAAGGTCGAACAGCGTGCGTGGCTGTGAGCTGAACAGGTGCATCAACGGTGTGGCACCCGCCTGCCCCGTCAGGTCGGCGACGAACGAGCCTCGCCCTTGCTCGGTGTCGATGATGCCGCGCCCACGCAAAATGCGTAGCCCTTCGCGCAGGGCCGAGCGTGAACAACCCAGCTTCTCTACCAGCCGCCGCTCCGACGGCAGGGCCTGGCCCACCTTCAGCACGCCGTCGACGATCAGCCGCTCGACCCGCTCGGCCACCTGGTCGGCGACCTTGCCCTTGCCGTCAGTAACCACTGCGCACCCTCCTGCTGGTAGGACCAGTTAGACCACCTGCCCCAATCTAGCCGGGTAAACCCATCAATAACCAGTACCCCGAAGAAAAACTGGTAGGACCAGTGCCTGCCATGCTCGACCGCTGCTGCTGGCACGCGCAGGCTGCAACGGTGACCGCTTTGCCAACAACTACAAAAACCGTTGCCGAGTGAGCCGATGAATATCCTGTACGACGAACGCGTCGATGGCGCACTACCCGCCGTGGACCAGGCAGCCCTGCTGCAGGCACTGCGCAGTGCCCTGCCGGACCTCGAAGTCCTGCACCGCGAAGAAGACCTCAAACCCTACGAATGCGATGGCCTGTCGGCCTATCGCACTGTGCCGCTGCTGGTGGTGCTGCCCGAACGCCTGGAGCAGGTGCAGACGCTGCTCAAGCTCTGCCACCAGCGCGGGGTGCCAGTGGTAGCGCGTGGCGCCGGTACCGGCCTGTCGGGCGGTGCCCTGCCGCTGGCCAAGGGCATCCTGCTGGTGATGGCGCGCTTCAACCGCATCCTTGAAGTCAACCCACAGGGCCGCTACGCCCGTGTGCAACCCGGCGTACGCAACCTGGCCATCTCCCAGGCCGCCGCACCTCATGGTATGTACTACGCGCCAGACCCGTCCTCGCAAATTGCCTGCTCCATTGGTGGTAACGTCGCCGAGAACGCAGGTGGCGTGCACTGCCTCAAGTACGGCCTGACTGTGCACAACCTGCTGAAGGTGGACATTCTCACGGTCGAAGGGGAACACCTGACCCTGGGCAGCGATGCCCTGGACAGCCCCGGCTTCGACCTGCTGGCGCTGTTCACTGGCTCTGAAGGCATGCTCGGCATCGTCACCGAAGTCACCGTTAAATTGCTGCCCAGGCCTCAGGTGGCAAGGGTGCTGCTGGCCAGCTTCGACAGTGTCGAGGACGCCGGCCGGGCGGTGGCCGAAATCATCGCTGCCGGCATCATTCCAGGCGGGCTGGAGATGATGGACAACCTGGCCATCCGCGCTGCCGAAGACTTCATCCACGCCGGCTACCCGGTGGACGCGGCGGCCATCCTGTTGTGCGAACTGGATGGCGTGGAGGCCGATGTGCACGACGACTGCGAACGGGTGGCCGCCGTGCTGACCCAAGCCGGCGCCCGCGAGGTGCGGCTGGCCTGCGACGAGGCCGAGCGCGTGCGCTTCTGGGCCGGGCGCAAGAACGCCTTCCCGGCGGTGGGGCGCATTTCCCCGGACTACTACTGCATGGACGGCACCATCCCACGCCGCGAACTGCCGCGGGTGCTCAAGGGCATCAGTGACCTGTCCAGCGAATACGGCCTGCGCGTAGCCAACGTGTTCCACGCCGGCGACGGCAACATGCACCCGTTGATCCTGTTCGATGCCAACCTGCCCGGCGAGCTGGAGCGGGCCGAAGCCATCGGCGGCAAGATCCTCGAACTGTGCGTGGCGGTGGGCGGCAGCATTACCGGCGAGCACGGCGTAGGGCGCGAAAAAATCAACCAGATGTGCGCGCAGTTCAATAGCGACGAAATCACCCTGTTCCACGCGGTCAAGGCCGCGTTCGACCCGCAGGGCCTGCTCAACCCCGGCAAGAACATCCCCACCCTGCACCGTTGCGCCGAGTTCGGCGCCATGCACGTGCACCACGGGCAACTGCCCTTCCCCGAGCTGGAGCGCTTCTGATGAGCATGGACCGCGACATCAGCCAGGCCCTGCTGGAGCAGGTTAACCAGGCCTTGAACCAGGGCACGCCATTGCGTATCCAGGGCAGCAACAGCAAGGCCATGCTCGGCAACCCGGTGGCCGGCGAAGTACTCGACACCCGCAGCCACCGTGGCATCGTCAGCTACGACCCGACCGAACTGGTGCTCACCGCCCGTGCAGGCACTCCGCTGCGCGAGATCGAAGCGGCGCTGCACGAGGCCGGCCAGATGCTGCCCTGCGAGCCCCCGCATCTGGGCCCCGAGGCCACCCTGGGCGGCATGGTCGCGGCGGGGCTGTCCGGCCCCAGGCGGCCGTGGGCCGGTTCGGTACGTGACTACGTGCTCGGCACGCGGGTGATCACCGGCCACGGCAAGCTGCTGCGCTTTGGTGGCGAGGTAATGAAGAATGTGGCCGGTTACGATGTATCACGGCTGATGGCCGGCAGCTTCGGTTGCCTGGGGCTGTTGACTGAAGTTTCCTTGAAAGTGCTGCCTCGGCCGCGCGAATGCCTGAGCCTGCGCCTGCCGATGGGCAGCCACCAGGCATTGGCCGAGCTGGCCGAATGGGGCCAGCAGCCATTGCCGATCAGCGCGGCCTGCCATGACGGAGACGCCCTGTACTTGCGCCTGGAAGGCGGTGAGGGCTCGGTGCAATCGGCCCGCCAGCGCCTGGGCGGCGTAACCCTCGACAGCGGCTTCTGGCGCGACCTGCGCGAGCAGCGCCTGGCGTTCTTCAGTGACCCCGCGCCGCTATGGCGGCTGTCGCTGCCCAACGCCACCGGCGAGTTGCACCTGCCCGGCCGGCAGTTGATCGACTGGGGGGGTGCCCAGCGCTGGCTGAAGTCCAGCGCACCGGCGCAGGCGATTCGCGACCAGGTTACCAAGGTGGGCGGTCACGCCACCTGCTACGCCCCCGGTGCAGCCAGCAGCCCACCCCTGCACGCCGCACTGATGCGTTACCACCGCGCCCTCAAGCAGCAGCTCGACCCCCAGGGGGTGTTCAACCCTGGCCGCCTGTACCCGGACCTGTGAGGCCAGACCATGCAAACCAACCTGAGCGAAACAAGCCGCCGGCTGGCCCGCGCCGACGAGGCCGAAAGCATTCTGCGCTCCTGCGTGCACTGTGGTTTCTGCACCGCCACCTGCCCCACCTACCAGCTGCTGGGCGATGAACTGGACGGCCCGCGCGGGCGCATCTACCTGATAAAGCAGGTGCTCGAAGGCGAGCCGGTCACCGCCAGCACCCAACTGCACCTGGACCGCTGCCTGAGCTGCCGCAACTGCGAAAGCACCTGCCCATCCGGGGTCAGGTACCACGACCTGCTGGACATCGGCCGCGCCGTGGTCGACCAGCAGGTGCAGCGCCCGCTCGGTCAGCGCCTGCTGCGCCAGGGCCTGCGTGCGGTGGTGCCACGCCCTGCGTTGTTCAAGGCGCTGACCCGCAGCGGCCAGGCCCTGCGCCCGCTGTTGCCGGCCACGCTCAAGCGCAAGCTACCGGCGCGCATCACGGCGCCCGGCGAGCGCCCCGCGCCACGCCACGCACGCCAGGTGCTGATGCTGGAAGGCTGCGTGCAGCCGGCCTTGTCACCCAATACCAATGCCGCTGCGACACGCCTGCTCGACCGCCTGGGGATTAGCGTGCAACCGATCCATCAGGCCGGCTGCTGTGGCGCGGTGGATTATCACCTCAATGCCCAGGAGCAAGGCCTGCAGCGTGCGCGGCGCAATATCGACGCCTGGTGGCCGGCTATCGAAGCAGGTGCCGAGGCCATCGTGCAAACCGCCAGCGGCTGCGGCGCGTTCGTGCGCGACTATGGTCACCTGCTGGAGCACGACCCCCGCTACGCAGCCAAAGCGGCAAGGGTCAGCGCCCTGTCCCGCGATCTGGTAGAAGTACTGCGCGATGAGCCGATCGAGCAACTGGGCCTGTGCGCCGAGCAGCGCCTGGCCTTCCACTGCCCCTGTACGCTGCAACACGCCCTGAAACTTGGAGGGGCGGTAGAGGCGCTGCTGACGCGCCTGGGCTTTACCCTGACTTCGGTGCCGGACGGGCACCTGTGCTGCGGCTCGGCTGGCACTTATTCGCTGACCCAGCCAGCGCTGTCGCTGCAACTGCGGGACAACCGCCTCAACGCCCTGGAAAGCGGCAAACCGCAAGTCATCGCTACCGCCAATATCGGCTGCCAGGCCCACCTCGACGGGGCCGGGCGCACGCCGGTACGGCACTGGATCGAAATCGTCGAAGCAGCCTTGAACCCGGAGAACCCCCATGCATAGCAAGTTCGTGATCGGCCATGCCGAAGTCGCCCGTGTGCTGGCCGCCGCCCGCCAGGAAGCCTTGGCACAAAAATGGAACGTGACCATCGCCGTGGTCGACGACGGCGGCCACCCCTTGGCCCTGGAGCGCCTGGATGGCTGTGCGCCGGCCAGTGCCTACATTGCCGTGGAGAAAGCCCGCACCTCCGCGCTGGGGCGCAAGGAAACCCGGGATTACGAGGAAATGGTCAATGGTGGCCGCACCGCGTTTGTCACCGCACCGTTGCTGACCAGCCTGGAAGGGGGCGTACCACTGCGGGTGGATGGCCAGGTGGTGGGTGCCATCGGCGTATCCGGGGTCAAGTCCGAACAGGATGCCCAGGTGGCCAAGGCTGGGGCGGCTGCCTTGTAAATCCTGTAACGGCCTCTTCGCGGGTAAACCCGCTCCCACAAGTAC
Source organism: Pseudomonas putida S13.1.2 (assembly GCF_000498395.2). NCBI lineage: Bacteria > Pseudomonadati > Pseudomonadota > Gammaproteobacteria > Pseudomonadales > Pseudomonadaceae > Pseudomonas > Pseudomonas putida. Next base: position 1,048,228 of record NZ_CP010979.1, on the reverse strand, counting down.
TGCACTGGATTTGAGGTGCCTGCGGTCCCTGTGGGAGCGGGTTTACCCGCGAAGAGGCCCGCACAGGCGACTGAATTCCCGAAGACCGAACATCGAGCGAACAGACAATGTCAAACGAACTCCAGATCGCCCCCACCCTCCAGCGCTTCATCGAAGACGAAGTCCTCCCCGGCACCGGTATCGAAGCCAACGCCTTCTGGCAAGGTTTCAGCACCCTCGTCCACGACCTTGCCCCGCAAAACCGCGCCCTGCTCGCCGAACGCCAGCGCCTGCAAACCGAGCTGGACAACTGGCACCGCCAGCACCCCGGCCCGATCCGCGACATGGCCGCCTACCAGCACTTCCTGCAAGGCATCGGCTACCTGGTCGACGCCCCCGAAACCGTGCAAATCAGCACCCGCAACGTCGACCGCGAAATTGCCATACAAGCCGGCCCGCAGCTGGTCGTGCCACTGAGCAATGCCCGCTACGCCCTCAACGCCGCCAACGCCCGCTGGGGATCGCTGTACGATGCGCTGTACGGCACCGATGCCATTGCCGAAACCGCTGGCGCCGAACGCGGCCAAGGCTACAACCCGGTGCGCGGTGACAAGGTGATTGCCTATGGCCGGCAGTTCCTCGACGCTAGCGCCCCACTCGACGGCGCTTCGCACCGCGACGCCACAGCCTACGCGATCGACCAGGGCACCCTGCAGGTCACCCTGGCCGACGGCCGTCAGGTCGTGTTGCAGAATCGCGCACAACTGCGGGGTTACCAGGGTGAGCCGAGCACACCCACGGCAATCCTGCTCCAGCACCACCAGCTGCATTTCGAAATCCAGATCGATCCGACCAGTCCGATCGGTCAGCAGGACCTGGCCGGGGTCAAGGACATCGCCCTGGAAGCCGCGCTGACCACCATCATCGACTGCGAAGACTCAGTAGCTGCCGTGGATGCCGACGACAAAGTCCACGTCTACCGCAACTGGCTGGGCCTGATGAAGGGCGAGCTGAGCGAACAGGTGAGCAAAGGCAGCAAAACCTTCAACCGCACCCTGGCCGAAGACCGCCGGTACCACGGCGTAGACGGCCAACCCTTGACACTACCGGGCCGCTCGCTGCTGTTCATCCGCAACGTCGGCCACCTGATGACCAACCCGGCCATTCACGACCGCGATGGCCGGGAAATCCCCGAAGGCATCCTCGATGCCGTGGTTACCAGCTTGATCGGCTTGCACGACCTCAAGCGCCGCGGCAATTCCCGCGAAGGCAGCCTGTACATCGTCAAGCCGAAGATGCACGGGCCGGCCGAAGTGGCCTTCGCCGACCAGTTGTTCGGCCGCGTCGAAGCCCTGCTGGGCCTGCCGGCACATACCCTGAAGATGGGCATCATGGACGAGGAGCGACGCACCAGCGTCAACCTCAAGGCCTGTATCGCCAGCGCGGCGTCACGGGTGGTGTTCATCAATACCGGCTTCCTCGACCGCACCGGTGACGAGATGCACAGCGCCATGCAAGCCGGCGCCATGCTGCGCAAGGGCGACATGAAAGGCAGTGCCTGGATCCAGGCCTACGAACGCAGCAACGTGCTGGTCGGGCTGGCCTGCGGCCTGCGCGGCAAGGCACAGATCGGCAAGGGCATGTGGGCCATGCCCGACCTGATGGCGGCCATGCTCGAACAGAAAGTTGCCCAGCCAAAGGCCGGTGCCAACACCGCCTGGGTGCCGTCGCCCACGGCCGCCACCCTGCATGCGCTGCACTATCACCAGGTAGACGTAGCCGCCGTACAACAGGCGCTGGAACAGGTCGACCTGGAAGCCCAGCGCGGCGCCTTGCTGCATGACCTGCTGAGTATTCCGGTGAGCCCCGAACGGCCATGGAGTGCCGCTGATATCCAGGCCGAACTGGACAACAACTGCCAAGGCATCCTCGGTTACGTGGTGCGCTGGGTCGAGCAAGGAATCGGCTGCTCCAAGGTGCCCGACATTCACGATGTGGGCCTTATGGAAGACCGCGCCACCCTGCGCATTTCCGCGCAGCACATTGCCAACTGGTTGCACCATGGGGTGGTGGGGGCCGAGCAGGTCGAGGCGACTTTGCAACGCATGGCCCAGGTAGTCGACCAGCAGAATGCGGGGGATCCGGCATACCGGCCGATGGCAGCCGGTTTCGATACATCGCATGCCTTGCGCGCTGCGCGGGACCTGGTGTTCAAAGGGCGCGAGCAGCCCAGCGGCTATACCGAACCGTTGCTGCATGGCTGGCGCTTGCGCTTCAAGCAGGAGGTTCAGCGCTAGCCAAAGCTGCGCGGTCCCTGTGGGGGCGGCCTTGTGTCGCGATCGGGCTGCAAGGCAGCCCCGGGATTTCAGCAGCGATGCACATATTGCCGGGGCCGCTTTGCGGCCCGATCGCGACACAAGGCCGCTCCTACACTTGATCGGTGCAGACCTGTTTGATCAATCCTGCGAATCGACCACCACGGCCTCGCCAATCGCATAAAAATGCCCACCCGCCACGTAGTGCAGACTGCGCCATTGCGGGTCGGCGCTTTCATAAGCCCAGTGCCCGTCCCTGAACACCCGGTCATCGGCCCAGGCCGCCACCACTTCGCCAATGAACAGGTCATAGGTGTTCTGGTTGTGCGGCTCGTCGATCACCCGGCACATCAGCCACGCCGAGCAGCCCTGCACCAAGGGCGCCACATGCCCATCGACCCGCGCCAGCTGCACACCGATGCTGGCCAGTTTGTCGGGCTGGTCGAACAGGCTACGGGTCCCGACCTGGTGGGTCAGCTGCGCCTGCGCTGCGGTCGGCACCTGGATCACGAACCAGCCACTGCCCTCCACCAGCTGCCGGGTGCGGGCAATCTTGTCGAGCACCACGGTCACCTTGGGCGGGTCAAAGTCCAGCGCACAAGCCCAGGCAGCCGCCATGACGTTGTCCACGCCCTCGTTACTGGCCGACACCAGCACCGTCGGCCCGTGGTTCAACAGGCGATAGGCCTTTTTCAGGTCGACGGGTTGGAAATGGCTGTTCATGGCAATCCTCGGCAAGACGGTATCAGACGACGGATTGTGCAGCAGCCCCCCCGCCTCCTGCCAGTCAAGCGTTGCACCTCAGCGCCTTCAGACATTTCCCACAAGGTTCTCGGAAGCGTCCTACTTGCTGTCGCTGACCTTAGAAAACAAGATCGGATCTGGATGAAGCAAAGCCGCGCTCCAGAGGAGGCTCCGCATGCACCTGTACGCCCGCCCCATCGCCGAACTGCGCAGCAGCCTGCGCGAAATGCTGGCCCATGACATGAGCAACCCCGATGAAGACCCGCACTTGTCGGGGGTCATGTTCTTCTGCGCCACCGATGAACAGTCCCGGCAATTGATCGAACGCATCGAGTTGCTGGCCAGCGAGGTGTTCTTCGACGCCAACGGGCGGGCCATTTCAGAGCATATGAAGGCTTCGACGATAGAAGGCGTGCGCATCAGGCGCAACCGCAACGGGCCGGAGGATGAGACGGTGATACGCATTGCGCTGGCAGAAAAAGGCTATATCACTGTGAGCACTGCCCGTTTCTGAGATTTCCGGGGCTGCCTTGCAGCCCATCGCCGGCAAGCCAGCTCCCACAGGACCGCGTCAAGGCTGAGGTGAACGCGATACCTGTGGGAGCCTTCCTGTTCAATCCGCTATCCTGAGCACTCCACCGCTCCGGACCACCCCATGGAACTGCACATTCGCCTGGACGGCCGCAAAGGCCTGGCCGACCAGCTTTATCAGCAGCTGCGCGCCGGTATCGACAGCGGCCACCTGGCCGCCGGTACCCAACTGCCGCCTACCCGCCTGCTTGCTGAACAACTGGGCGTATCGCGCAAGACCGTGGCCGAGGCCTACTCACGGCTGACCTACGACAACCTGCTCAGCGGCGTGGTCGGCCGTGGCACGTTCATCACTCCGCGCCAACCCCTGCGCAGCCATGAATCAGCCACCGTTCCCCTGGCCGGTGCCGCATCCCTCGAACGCTGGCAGCAGCGCGCCACCGTGCTCGCCCAACGCCAGCTGCAAACGCCCTCGCGCTATGACTTTGTCGGCGGGGCATCGAGCAAGTCGCAGTTCCCGTTCGACCAATGGCGCAGCTGCCTGAATTACGCCCTGCGCCGCAGCCAGCGCCACCCCGAACGGCAGTTCCAGGCGCAGGGCCTGCCGGAGCTGCGCGAGGCGATTGCCCACCACATCGCCTACGCCCGCGGCGTGCACTGCAGCGCGGCCGACCTGCTGGTGTGCAACGGCGCCCAGCAAGCGCTGGACCTGATCGCCCGGGTACTGGTCGAACCAGGTTGTCAGGTGGCCATGGAAGACCCCGGCTACCCGCCGGCACGGCAACTGTTTCTGGCCCTGGGTGCACGCCTGCAATCGGTGCCGGTGGATGATGAAGGCCTGTGCGTGGAGCAGATCGCCGATGGCACCCGGCTGATCTACGTAACGCCCTCGCACCAGTTCCCGCTGGGCATGCCCATGAGCGAGCCACGCCGGCATGCCCTGCTGGCGCGGGCTGCCGAGCTGGGTGCACTGATCATCGAAGATGACTACGACTGCGAGTTCCGCTACCACGGGCCAGCTTCGGACGCACTCCAGCGCCTGGACCGGCATGGGCTGGTGGCCTATGTCGGGACCTTTTCCAAGACCTTGCTGCAAGAACTGCGGCTGGGCTATGCCGTGCTGCCGCCTGCCGTGTTGCAGGCCGCCTGCGTGGCAAAGCACCTGAGCGACTGGCACAGCCCCACTTTGCTGCAGTGGGCGCTGGCGCGTTTTTTAGGCGAAGGCCACCTGAACAAGCACATCCGCCGCTGCCACGAGGTCTACAGCGCCCGCCGCGAGCGCATCCTGGCGCGCCTGGGGGGCGACCTGGCACCGTGGTTCAGCGCAATACCCGCCAGCGCCGGGTTCCACCTCAGCGCCTTGGCGGCGCCCGGGGTGGATGTGGAGTTGCTGGCCAACCTCGCACGCAAGGTAGAGGTCGGCCTGTATTCACTGGCGCCGTTCTTCAGCGAAGCGCCGGTCCGCCCGGGGCTGTTGATGGGCTTCGGCGCCATCGAACTGCTGGACATCGACCCGGCACTGGACCGGGTGCGCGATACCCTGCAACGCCTCAGCTGACCGGCGCGGCGTTGCCTGGCGCGGCCGGGCGCGCGATGGCTGCGGCATAGCCACGCGGGTTGAAGCAGCTGGTTACCAGCAGCATTGCCAGCACGGTCACGGTGAGCAGCGTCCACGATGCCTGGAAGTCACCGCTCACGTCACGCAGCCAGCCGGTGATATACGGCACGATACCGGTGATGATAAAGCCGATGCCCTGCACGAACGCCGCCAGGCTGCCGGCCTCGGCGGGCGTCTTCAGGTGCTCCAGGGTCAGCGTCAGGCTCTGGCTGAAGCAGGCGCCCAGGCCAAAACCGATCATCGCGACCCACAGCCCCGAAGCCTGCGTGGGTGCCAGCAGCAGGCCGAGAAAACCGGCCAGCTGGATCGCCAGTGCCAGCCACAGGCCTGGGCGGCGGTCAGCCCAACGCCGCAGCAAAAGCGGCAAGCCCAGTGCACCGGCCACCTGGAACACCGTCATCAGGCCGACCAGGTCTGCGCCGCCCTGCGCACTGCCGCCGTGCTCGATATGGTACGCCGGCAGCCACGCCACCATGCTGGTGTAGCCGCCATTGATCAGGCCGAAGTACAAGGCCAGCAACCAGGCCCGGCGCGTGCTGAACCAGTGCCCGCCTGCAGCGCCGGCCAGCTTTGGCGCCCCCTGCCGTGGCCGCAGTACGGCCCACGCCACCAGTGCCAGCAGCGCCGGGATCGCCCACAGGCCAAGGCCGACCTGCCAGTGGCCGAAATGGCCGCTGATATGGGGGCCAAGCACGGCAGCCATGCCGCCACCACTCATCAACGCTGCCGAGTACAGCCCCATCGCCCCCGCCAGGCGGCTTGGGAACCAGCGGTTGACCAGGCCCGGCATCATGCCCTGCACCACCGCCACGCCCAGGCCGGCGACCACCGCACTGGCAATCAACGCCCAGGCGCTGTCCAGTTGCAGGCGCCACAGGCAGGCCAGGGCAATTGCAGCCAGGCCACCGAGCATGCCGCCATGCTCGCTGATCCAGCGTCGCAGCCAAGGCTGCAGCAACGGCACCAGGCCCATGCACAGCACCGGCAACGCCGTCAGCAGGGCTGCCTGCTGGTAGCCCAGCCCGGTGCTGGCGCGCATGGGTTCGAGTAACGGGCCGATACTGGTCAGGATCGGCCGCAGGTTCAGCGCCAGCAGGATCACCAGCAACAGGTTCAAAGCAGCTCTCATTGTGAATCGGTTCTCGGGTAGCAGGACCCGGCCATTATCCCGGCTTGGCAGGCCTGGCAGAAATGAAGAGATTGGATGCTGGTCAGTGGCCACCTGAATGGACGATTGGCCTCCAGCTTATGTGTGCAATTGGCTATCGGGGAGGCCAAAGGGCAGCGTTACAGTAGTGCCATTCCCACCCCATACCCTTTGGAGACAGCCATGCACAACCGTATCGAATGGGCCAAGCACGCCCCGGAAGCCTACAAAGCCATGGTCGGCCTGGAACAGGCCCTGGCCAAGAGCGGCCTGGAGAGCTCGCTGCTGGAGCTGGTGCGCCTGCGCGCTTCGCAGATCAACGGCTGCGCCTATTGCATCAACCTGCACGCCAACGATGCACGCAAGGCAGGTGAGACCGAAGCGCGCTTGCAGACCTTGAGCGTGTGGCGCGAAACCGCCTACTTCACCCCGCGTGAACGTGCGGCACTGGCCTGGGTAGAAAGCCTGACTCGACTGCCTGAGAACGGCGCGCCGCAGGGGCAATATGAAGCCCTGCAGGAACACTTCGAGCCGGCCGAGGTGGTCAACCTGACCCTGGCGATTGCCACCATCAATGCCTGGAACCGCTTCGGGGTCGGGTTTGCCATGGTGCCGGCCTGATCATTCAATGATCGCAGCACCGGCCCTATCGCCGGCAAGCCAGCTCCTACAGGTACTCCACAGGCCTCGAATACTGTGGGGGACATGTGGGAGCTGGCTTGCCGGCGATGGGCCGGTACAGGTAACAACTACCGCCCGGCCAACCGCGCCCGATAGCTGCCGGGGCTCTGCCCGGTCCATTTCTTGAACGCCCGGTGAAATGCACTGGGCTCCTGGAAACCCGCCTGCTCGGCTATTTCGGCAATGCTCAATGCCCCTTCGCGCAGCCGCTCGAAAGCCATTGCCCGGCGCACCTCGTCCTTGATCTGCTGATAGGACCGCCCCTCCCGCTCCAGTTGCCGGCGGAACGTACTGGCACTGATCCCCTGCTGCTGCGCCAACGCCGCCAGTGTTGGCCACTGCCCATAGTGCCGCGCACGCAGGTGCCGGTATACCTCGGCCACCAGCCCGTTCTGGTTGCGAAAGCGGATCACCAGCCCCTGCGGCGCACTGCGCAGAAAGGTTTTCAGGGTCGCCAGGTCCTGCACCACCGGCAGACGCAGGTAGGCGCTGTCGAACTCCACTTCGGTACGCCCGCTGCCCAGGCGCAGGTCCGGGCCCCACAACAGCAGGTCGTCTTCCTGGGCCGGGCGCGACACGGCCAGCTCGGTACGGTCGATGGCGATGCGCCGCCCGGCCAGCCAGCACAACATGCCGATCATCAGCACCAGGTAGGTTTCCTCGGCATACACCCGGGTCAGCGGGTCGGCAATGCTCGACTGCACGCTGATCAGCGCGCGCCCACCGCGCACCGTCAGGCTGCCACGCAGGTCGCGCAGGAACAGGCCGAAGCCACTCATGCACTGGCGCAAGGCCTTTTCCAGGTTCGGTTCAAGGATCAGGCCCCGGCAGATCAAGGCGAAACTGCCCAGCGGCATGCCATGGCTGTCGAGGCGGAAGAACTCGTCGTCCAGGCACTGGATCTGTGCCAGCCACAGCTCGGAGAAGGCCTTGGCCGGTACGCGTGCCTGGGGCTGTCCGAGCAATTGCGGGTCGATGCCCACGGCACGCAGCTGTGCATCACGCTCGGCTGGGCTGTCGCGCAGGGCGTGGAGCATGGCATTGAGAAAGTACACGGCGACCGAATCGCTATCGCGCATGGTGGTTTTCGCTGTCTATGCTGAGTGGCAAAAAGTGCCAGGTTGTTTGAACAGATCCGGCATAGGCTGCAACAGAGCCTTTGCCTAGACTCGATCCCACTCCGGGACCGCCGGCCATTCTCGCAGAGCCTGGCCCGGTCCCGCCATGCCTAAGCTTACGGAGCCTCTATGAGCAGCCCAGAAATCTACGTCGTCAGTGCCGTGCGTTCCGCCATCGGTGGTTTTGGAGGCTCGCTCAAGGACCTGCCCCTGGCCGACCTGGCCACTGCCATCACCCGCGCCGCCATCGAGCGCTCGGGCGTGGCCGCCGAGCAGATCGGCCATATGGTCATGGGCACCGTGATCCCGACCGAACCGCGCGATGCCTACCTGTCGCGGGTTGCCGCGATGAACGCCGGCATGCCCAAAGAAACACCTGCCTTCAACGTCAACCGCCTGTGCGGCTCGGGCCTGCAGGCCATCGTCTCTGCCACTCAGTGCCTGCTGCTCGGTGATGCTGACGTGGCCGTGGCCGCCGGTGCCGAGTCCATGAGCCGTGGCCCGTACCTGCTGCCGCAGGCGCGCTGGGGCGCGCGCATGGGCGACCTGCAAGGCATCGACTACACCGTCGGCGTGCTGCAGGACCCGTTCGAACACTTCCACATGGGCATCACCGCAGAAAACGTCGCCGCCAAACACGGCATTACCCGCGAGATGCAGGATGAACTGGCCCTGACCAGCCAGCGCCGCGCCGCCCGCGCCATTGCCGAAGGCCGTTTCGACAGCCAGATCGTCCCGGTGGAGCTGAAAACCCGCAAAGGCACCGTACAGTTCGCCGTGGACGAGCACGTGCGTGGCGACGTCACCGCCGAGCAACTGGCCGGCATGAAGACCGTGTTCAAAAAGGACGGCACCGTGACTGCCGGCAACGCCAGCGGCATCAACGATGGCGCGGCCGGCCTGGTGCTGGCCAGCGGTGATGCCGTGCGTCGCCTGGGCCTGAAGCCGCTGGCGCGCCTGGTGGGCTATGCCCACGCCGGTGTCGAGCCCGAACTGATGGGCCTTGGCCCGATCCCGGCCACCCGCAAGGTGCTGGAAAAGACCGGCCTGAAACTGCAGGACCTGGACGTGATCGAGTCCAACGAAGCGTTCGCCGCCCAGGCCTGCGCCGTGGCCCGCGAGCTGGGCTTCGACCCGGAGAAGGTCAACCCCAACGGTTCGGGTATTTCCCTGGGCCACCCGGTGGGTGCCACTGGCGCGATCATCGCCACCAAGGCCATCCATGAACTGCAGCGCATTCAGGGCCGCTACGCCCTGGCGACCATGTGCATCGGTGGCGGCCAAGGCATCGCCGTAGTCTTCGAGCGCGTCTGAGGGAGCCTGGCACATGAGCATTGAACAGATCGCCGTGATCGGCGCCGGCACCATGGGCAACGGCATTGCCCAGGTGTGCGCCGTCGCCGGCTACCAGGTGCTGCTGGTGGATGTTTCCGACGCGGCGCTGGAGCGCGGCGTGGCCACCTTGAGCAAGAACCTCGAACGCCAGGTCAGCAAGGGCACCCTGGATGCGGACAAGGCCGCTGCGGCGAAAACGCGTATCCGCACCAGCACCGACTACGCCCAGCTTAGCAGCGCGCAGCTGGTGATCGAGGCCGCCACCGAAAGCCTGCAGCTCAAGCAGCGCATTTTGCAGCAAGTGGCCGCCAACGTCGCCGCCGACTGCCTGATCGCCACCAACACTTCGTCGCTGTCGGTCACCCAGCTGGCCGCCAGCATCGAGCACCCCGAGCGCTTCATCGGTGTGCACTTCTTCAATCCGGTGCCGATGATGGCGCTGGTCGAGATCATTCGCGGCCTGCAGACCAGCGACAGCACCTACGCCCAGGCGCTGGTGGTGACTGAAAAGGTCGGCAAGACCCCGATCACCGCAGGCAACCGCCCGGGCTTCGTGGTCAACCGCATCCTGGTGCCGATGATCAACGAGGCGATCTTCGTGCGCCAGGAAGGCCTGGCCAGTGCCGAGGACATCGACACCGGCATGCGCCTGGGCTGCAACCAGCCCATCGGCCCGCTGGCACTGGCCGACCTGATCGGCCTGGACACCCTGCTGGCGATCATGGAGGCCTTCCATGAAGGCTTCAACGACAGCAAGTACCGCCCTGCCCCGCTGCTCAAGGAAATGGTCGCGGCCGGTTGGCTGGGGCGCAAGACCGGCCGCGGTTTCTTCACCTACTGAGGACAAGGCGCCATGCCCCCGGTCAATGCCGCAATGCGCTGTGCCAGCTTTGAGGAGCGACGCGACCGGGCCATGGCGCTGTTTGCCGAAAAGGGCTTTGGCCAAGTCAGCATGCGCGAGCTGGCGGCCCATGTGGGGCTGACGGCAGGCTCGCTGTACCATCACTTTCCCAGCAAGCAGGACCTGTTGTACGACTTGATCGAGGAGTTGTACGAAGAACTGCAGGCCACCTTGGACCAGGGCCGCCGGGCCATGGCCCGCGGTGCCTCGGCATTGGGCTGCCTGATTGCAGCGCACTGGCAATTGCATGCCGAGCGGCCGATGCAGTTTCGGTTGGCGGAGCGCGACTTGTGCTGCCTGAGCGATGACCAGCAGGCGCGCCTGGCCTTGTTGCGCAAACGTTACGAGGCGGGGTTGCTGAGGTTGATCGCGCCACAGGCGAAGTTGCAGGGGCAAGCCTTGGTGGCGACGGCGCATGTGGTGGCGACGCTGCTGAACCAGTTGCCGGGGATGTTGAAGGCGTTGCCAGAGGAACAGGGGCTGGGGCTGATGGAAAGCATGTTGGCAGGCGGTATAGAGCGGACCCTGCGCTAGCCTGTACTGGCCCTATCGCCGGCAAGCCAGCTCCCACAGGTACGCTGCAGATCTCAAGGCCTGTGCAGTACTTGTGGGAGCTGGCTTGCCGGCGATAGGGCCACCAGCTTTAACGCAAAAGTCTCTGGATCTGCTCGTGCAAGGTGTCCAGGTCAAACGGCTTCGCCAGTATCGGCGCCTTGCGGGTGATCGGGCTGCCAGACTCGAGAATCTCGGCCGGGTAGCCACTGATGAATATCACCTTCAGGTCTGGCCGCAACTTCACCGCAGGCTCGGCAATATCCACCCCGGAGATGCCACCCGGCAAGCGGAAGTCCGTCACCATCAGGTCCAGGTGCGGTTTGCTGGCCAGGATCGCAAACGCCTGCTCGCCATCTTCGGCAACCAGCACGTGGTACCCCTCACCCGCCAGGTAATCGCGCAAAATCATGCGAATTGCCGGTTCGTCCTCGACGACCAACACCACATCTTGTGCATCTTCACTCATGTTAACGCCTTGAAATTCTTACAGTTGGCCATCAGACCCCAGGCTTACGCAGAGGTTGCCCGCGCCTGGTCGTTTTGTTCTTTGAATGTTGCAAGCGGCAATTGCAGGGTAAATGTGGCGCCCTTGCCTTCCTCGCTTTCAACCCGTATCCGGCCACCGTGCGCCTGCACGATCTGTTCGGAGATGTACAACCCCAAACCCAAGCCTCCGCTGGCTTGCTGGGCAGCGACGCGCTCAAATTGCTGGAAGATCCGCTGCTGGTTGACGGCGCTGATACCGATGCCCTGATCCTGCACCTGCACCCAAGCCATGCCCTCCTGCTCGAACACTCGCACCTGCACCGGTTTGCGCTCGCCGTAACGCATTGCGTTGGACAACAGGTTGGCCACTACTTGTTCAATCCGGAATTCGTCCCACTCACCCTTCAATGCTTCGCAGCGCTGCAGTTCGATGTGGGTTTCCAATGCCATGGCCTGCGCGGTGAAGTTTTCCACCAACCCACGCACCAGTTGGCCGAGGTCAAACAGCCTGGGGCGCAGCGACAATTTACCGGTACGGATGCGGGAAACATCAAGCATATCCTCGACCAACCGGATCAGGCTGTTGATCTGCCGCTCGTCGCGCTCGACCATGGCCTGCAGCTTGTCGGCGCTGAAGGCGTCCAGGTTGCCCCGTGCCAGGTGCATCTTGCGCAACTGGGTTTCCAGGATCAGGCCATTGAGCGGCGTACGCACCTCGTGGGAGACGATCGACATGAAGTCGTCACGCATGCGCACGGCATGCTCCAGCTCACCTCGCGCCACCTGCAGCTGGCTGAGCAAAAGCTCTTGCTCCTGGCGGCTATGCTCCAGCGCTTCCAGCTGCCGGCCAAGCACCTTGCGCTGGCGGAACAGGTCGACAAACACCGAGACCTTGCTTTTTACCGCCAGGGTATCGAGCGGCTTGTGCAGAAAGTCCACGGCCCCGCTCTCATAGCCCTTGAAGGCATAGTTCATCTCGCGGCCGGCCGCGCTGACGAAAACGATCGGGATGTTCTTGGTCTTGTCGGTGCCGCGCATCAGCTCGGCAAGTTCGAAACCGTTCATGCCCGGCATTTGTACATCGAGGATGGCCAGCGCGAATTCGTGCTCAAGCAGCAACGACAACGCCGCTTCGGCAGACTGGGCCTGGTGCACCTCGCGGTCTTCGCCCTGGATCAGGGCATCGAGCGCCAGCAGGTTTTCCGGCAGGTCGTCGACAATCAGCAGTTTGGCGATGGTGTGGCTTAGCATGCGCTATATTCCAAGGTCGCGAGCAGCTGCCCGATACCACTCAGAGTAAGGATATGGTCGGGCTGGTGCAGGGCCAGGGCGGCCTCCGGCATCAGGGCGACCTGTGCGTCGCGAGGGTCCTGGACTATCGTGCGGCCCCCATTGTTCTTGATATAGGCAAGGCCCCTGGCGCCGTCTTCGTTGGCACCGGTGAGCAGCACGCCAAGCAGGCCGTCGCCATAGGCATCGGCCGCCGAGATGAACAAAAAATCGATTGCTGGACGCGAGAAATGCACGGGTTCTTCCTGGCTCAGCGACAGCGTCAGGTCGTGCTCCACCGACAGGTGGTAACTCGGCCCCGCCACATAGATCTGCCCGCTGCTGATCCGTTCCTTGTCACGTGCCTCGTGCACCGGCCGATGCAGCCGACGCTGCAGCACTTCAGCCAGTTGGCTGTGGCGGTCGTCCGGCAGGTGCAGCACGCAGAGCACAGGTAGGGCGAACGCCGGTGGCAGCGCGCCGAGCACTTCGAACAATGCTGCCACGCCGCCAGCCGAGGCGCCGATCACCACTGCGCGTACGCCGTTCATGATTTACGGAAGATCCGTTCGGGCTTGACCAGCGGCTCGAACCGGTCGCTGTAGGCCGAAAAGTCCACCGACTCCTTGCTGCCCAGCACCAGGAAACCCCGGTGGCAGAGCGACTCGTGGAACAGCCCGAGGGCGCGGTCCTGCAGTTCCTTGTTGAAGTAGATCAGCACGTTGCGGCACGACACCAGCTGGGTCTCGGAGAACACGCTGTCGGTGGCCAGGCTGTGATCGGCGAACGTCACGTTGTCGCGCAAGCTGCTGTCCATGATGGCGTTGCCATAGGCCGCTGTGTAGTACTCGGTAAAGTCACGACGGCCGCCGGCCAGGCGGTAGTTTTCCTCGTACTCGCGCATGCTCTGCATCGAGTAGATGCCCTGCTTGGCCCTGTCCAGCGAATGCGGATTGATGTCGGTGGCGTAGATGATGGTGCGCTCAAGCAGCCCTTCCTCACGCAACAGGATGGCCATGGAATACACCTCCTCTCCCGTGCTGCAGCCCGCGATCCAGACCTTGATCGAGGGCCAGGTGCGCAGCAGCGGCACCACTTCGTTGCGCACGGCAAGGAAGTGGTCAGGGTCGCGGAACATCTCGCTGACCGGGATCGTCAGGTACTGCAGCAATTGCATGAACATGCCGGGGTCGTGCAGTACGCGCTCCTGCAGCGCCGATACCGTCAGGCAATCGAACTGGCGCAGCGCATGCAGGATCCGGCGCTTGATCGAGGCGCCGGAATAATTGCGGAAATCGTAGCTGTACTTGAGGTAGATGGCCTCGATCAGCAAGCGGATTTCGATGTCGGTGTTACGTTCGCTAGTCAAATTCGCTCCAGTTGCGGCAGCCATACACGAATCAACGAGAACAAACGGTCCAGGTCGATCGGTTTGGCCAGGTAATCATTGGCTCCGGCCTGCAGGCAACGCTGCTGGTCATCCTTCATGGCCTTGGCGGTCACGGCGATGATCGGCAGCTTGCGCCAGCGCGCCTGCTGGCGGATCAGCCGGGTGGCCTCGAAGCCGTCCATCTCGGGCATCATCACGTCCATCAGCACCAGGTCGATGTCGTCATGCTGCTCCAGGCGCTCGATGGCCTCGCGGCCGTTACGGCCAATCTCGACGATGGCGCCCTTGTGCTCCAGGGCACTGGTCAGGGCGAAGATGTTACGCACGTCGTCATCCACCAGCAGCACCTTGCGCCCTTCGAACACCTTGTCGCGGCTACGCGCGGTCTTGAGCATGCGCTGGCGTTCGTTGGACAGCTGCGATTCTACCTTGTGCAGGAACAACGTCACTTCGTCGAGCAGGCGCTCCGGCGAACGCGCGCCCTTGATGATGATCGAACGCGAGTACTTGAGCAGGTCGGCTTCTTCTTCGCGGGTCAGGTTGCGCCCGGTGTACACGATTACCGGCGGGAAGGAACGGATATCCTCGGCGGTCATGCGCTTGAGCAGCTCATTGCCGAGCATGTCCGGCAGCTTGAGGTCGATGATCATGCAGTCGTAGATGTTCTCGCGCAACAGCGCCAAGGCATCCTGGGCCATGGCCACGGCAGTGATCTCGATATCGTCGTCGCCAATCAACCGGGCGATGCTCTCGCGCTGCAGGTCGTCGTCCTCCACCAGCAGGATATGCTTGAGCTTTTGCGTAAGCTTGGCTTCCAGGCGAGCGAAGACTTCCTTGAGCTCCTCGCGACTGGTGGGTTTCACCGCATACCCCACCGCGCCCATGTGCATGGCCGCTTCGACGCGGTCTTCCACCGAAATGATGTGCACCGGGATATGGCGGGTGCCGGCCTGCTCCTTGAGGCGCTGCAGCACGGTCAGGCCCGAGTGGTCGGGCAGGCGCATGTCCAGCAGGATGGCATCCGGTATGTACTGGGCCGCCAGCTCGAAGCCTTCGTCGGCACCATGAGCCACCAGGCAGCTATAGCCCAGTTCGTGCGCAAGGTCGAAGAGGATGCGGGCAAAGTTGGGCTCGTCTTCGATCACCAGAATGCAACGGGTATCGAAGGGTGCCCGCTCGCGGTCGTCGGCAAAGGTCGGTGCCGGGCGCATGGCAGCAGCGGCCACCGGCACTTGCGGTGCAGGCGGCAACGCGTCGACGGCAGGGCGCAGGCTTTGCGGCTCGATGTCTTCAGCCTCGGCGGCGTAGCGTTCCGGCAGAATCAGGCTGAACACACTGCCCTGGCCAGGGGTGCTGTCCACATTTATCTGGCCACCGAGCAAATGCGCCAGGTCCCGGGAAATCGACAGGCCCAGGCCGGTGCCACCGTAGCGGCGGTTGCTGGTGCCATCGACCTGATGGAAGGCGCCGAAGATCGCCTGCTGCTGATCGGCAGCAATGCCGATGCCGCTGTCGCGCACGGCGAACACGATACCGCTGCCAGCCTGGAAGCTGACGTTCATGCTGACCTGGCCACGCTCGGTGAACTTGATGGCGTTGGACAACAGGTTCTTGAGGATCTGCTCCAGGCGCTGACGGTCCGTGAACAGGGTGGCCGGCACCTGCGGCTCGACCTTGACCTCGAAGGCCAGGCCCTTGTGGCCGGCAAGCGGCTGGAACATGCCGCGCAAGCCTTCTGCCAGGCGCTCGACCTGGGTGGTCTCGGGGCGTACTTCGAGTTTGCCGGCCTCGACCTTGGCGATGTCGAGAATGTCGTTGATCAGGTTGAGCAGGTCGTTGCCGGCCGAGTAGATCGATTCGGCGAACTTGACCTGCTCCTCACTGAGGTTGCCTTCGCCGTTTTCTGCCAACAGCTTGGCCAGGATCAGCGAGCTGTTTAGCGGCGTGCGCAGCTCGTGGGACATGTTGGCAAGGAATTCGGACTTGTACTTGCTCGAGCGCTGCAAGTCGTCGGCGCGGGCCTGCAATTCCAGCTGCGCCCGGCCCAGTTCATCGTTCTTGCGGTCGAGCGCATCGGTGCGTTCCGACAACTGCTCATTGGTCTGCTCCAGCTCGGCCTGTTGGGTTTCCAGGTGGGCCTGGGACTCCTTGAGCACCCGCGACTGCTCTTCGAGCTCTTCGTTGGCAGTCTTGAGCTCTTCCTGTTGCACCTGCAGCTCTTCATTCAGTTGCTGGGTTTCGGCCAGCACTTCCTGCAGGCGCTGACGATAACGGGCACTTTCGATGGACATGCCGAGGTTGCCGCCGACGCGTTCCAGCAGCTCTTCGTCGCGTTCTTCCAGGGGGCGCAGGAAACCCAGCTCGATCACCCCGTTGATCTGACCGTCTTCGGTAGCCGGCATCAGCAGCGCACTGCGGGGCAAGCCGCTGCCCAGGCCGGAACTGAGGCGATAGAAGTCTTCTGGCAGGTCATCCAGGCGCAACAGGCGGCCTTCGCGTACCGCCTGGGCCAACAGGCCGTCGTGGTCCAGCCTGATCTGCTCGCGAGCCTGCTCTTCGGCGCCCAGGCCATAACAGGCCACGCGCACCAGGCGGCCATGCTCGTCGCGCACATACACGGCGCCCACCACGCTGCCCAGATAAGAAGCGAAGAAGCGCAGGATGTTGTCGCCGAGCATGGGCAAGGTCAGTTGCCCGAGCACCTGCTGAGCCAGCTGGGTCTGGCCGTTGCGCAACCAGGCCTGCTGCTCCAGGCGCTGCGCCGAGCGTTGCTGGGCCTGAAGGTTTTCATCGTAGCTGGTCGACAGTGCCAGCAGGTCTCGACGGCCCAGATACGCCAGCAAGGCACTGAGGCTGACGATGAACAGCACGAAGGCCGAGATCGCCGTCACAGTGACGGAACTGACCTTTTCGTTACGGGCCATGCGCAGTTGTTGTTCGGTGCTGATCAGGCCGTCGAATTCCTTGCGGATTTCATCGGTGATGCGCTTGCCCCGGCCATTGCCGATCGACGCCTGGTAATCGCCCTGGCTGCGGCGCAGGGTAATCATCTCGTTGCCGAAGTCGTTCCAGGCCTGCTGCAAGGCAATCAGCCGGTCGATGCGATCGACCTGCTGCGGGTTGTCCTCGACCATGCCGCGCAGGCTTTGCAGGCTGCCGAGAATACGTGGCTTGGCTACCTCGTAGGGGTCAAGAAAACGCTCGTCACCCGTGATCAGAAACCCGCGCATGCCGGTTTCCATGTCGATCGACAGCTTGACCGTTTCGTTGGCATTGCCGATCACCCGGTCGGTGTGCTCGACCCACTGCATGGCCGAAAGCAGGTAGTTGATTACCGCGACGAAGGCCACGGCCCCCAGCAGGCCCACCCCCAGGGGGAGGCCGATGTTGCGGCTCAACAGCTTGCGAAAGCTTCGCTGGTCCATCGAGGCTGCTTGAATCATGTGAAAACGCCCGAGCAAGAAAAGTCCATTGGAAAGAGTGGCGGATCAGTCGTTGTTGTTATCTGCCACTGCGCCGTCCTGATAAGCGAGTCTAACCAGCTTTGAAGGGTCTGGCAGGGCATTTAGCCGGTATTTGAAGGCTGTGTGCTCCAATCGTTCCATCTGATTGCAGGGATCGGTATCCTCGGGAACTTCTGCTGCCACCAGGTGCACAGATTAAAGACATTCATTTGTACAGGATCCGAACCATGCATCTTCTTGTAGTCGAAGACGACGACATCGTACGCATGCTGATGGTCGAAGTGCTCGACGAGTTGGGCTACACGGTCATTGAGGCACAAGACGCCGCAGCCGCCCTGCGGGTGCTCGAAGACCCGAGCCAGACACTGGCACTGATGATGACCGATGTGGGTTTGCCGGACATGCGTGGCGAGGTGCTGGCAGGCAAAGCGCGCGAGCTGCGGCCACTGCTGCCCGTGCTGTTCGCCAGTGGCTATGCCGACAGCATCAATGTGCCTGAGGGCATGCACCTGATCGGCAAGCCGTTCAGCATCGACCAGTTGCGCGACAAGGTGGTGGCCATTCTGGGTAACCCTTGAAATCGGTGTCGCCTGCTTCGCGGGCTTGCCCGCTCCCACAGGCCCGCCACAGGGGCCCGATACAGTGGCATACCTGTGGGAGCGGGCAAGCCCGCGAAGCGGCCGGTACAGGCAGCACAGCTCACAGCTCCCTGCGCAACAGATAGGTATCCATGATCCACCCCTTGCGCCGCCTCTGCTGCTCACGCACTGCCAGTATCCGTGCCTTCACCGCCTGCAACGGCCCGGCAATCAGCACTTCATCCTCGGTCCCCAGGTAAGCGCCCCAGTAGATCACCAACTCTGGGTCATCGAGCTGGGCAAACGCGCATTGCCCATCGAGCATCACCACCACGTTGTCGATAGGCCCGTGCCCGGCCAGGCGCCGCCCTGGCAGCACGGTCAGCGGCTCGCCGATGCGGTTGAGCGGCACCTGGTGACGCGCCGCCAGCGCCTGCACACTGCTGATGCCAGGGATTATCTGCAGGCGCAGCGCCACGCCGCTTTCGCGGACCAGATCGAGAATACGCAGAGTGCTGTCGTACAGGGTCGGCTCGCCCCACAGCAGAAAAGCGCCGGTTTCCCCATCGCCAATCTCTTGCTCGATCAGCTGGGCGTACAGCGCAGCACGCTGCCGGTGCCAGTCCTGCACCGCGCCAAGGTAGTCATCCGCCTGGCCATCGCGCAGGGGGTCGGCCACCTGCACCAGGCGATAGCCACCTTCGGGACGGTAATGTTGCACAATGGCCTTGCGCAGGCGTACCAGTTCATCCTTGTCGCTGCCCTTGTCGAGCACGAAGAACACACAAGCGCTACGCAGCGCATCAACGGCTTCATACGTGATCTGGCGCGGGTCACCCGCGCCAATACCGATCAACAACAGGTCTTTCATCGCCCTGCCCTTTGCGGGAACCAGCAGCCATTGTCAGGCGGCTACTGGTATTTGGCAAAATGCCCGCTTAGAAGATCGAGAAGTTGTAGCTGACAATGACCCGTGTTTCATCCATGTCACGCGCCCACTTTTCATAATTGCTCCGGTAAGTGGAATTACGCAGGCGCACGCTGACATCCTTGAAAGTGCCACTTTGCACCTGGTACTTGAACTCGGTGTCGCGTTCCCATTCCTGGCCTTCGGCGCTGCTGCCCGGCACCTTGATATTGTCGCCGTTGATGTAACGGGTGAAGAAGGTCAGGCCGGGGACACCCAGCGCCTTGAAGTCGTAGTCATAACGCACCTGCCAGGAACGCTCCTGAGCGGCGGCGAAGTCGTTGACCTGGGCATAGTTGACCAGGTACGGGTTGCTGCCATCCAGGTACGGCATGGCGCTGTCGCCATACATCCGCTGCCAGCCCGCACTGATCTTGTGGCCACCCAGGCTGTAGCCGAGCATGCCGCTGAAGGCGCGATGGTCGATTGCACCGGCGCGAGCGTTGCCAATGTCATCACTCTTGATCATGCGCAGGTCGGCAGACAGGCTGCCCACCGCCAACGGCTGGCTGGCCACCAGGCCGAGAAAGTGCTGGCGGTAGATATTTTCCAGCTTGGCCACCTGATATTGGGCACTGATTCGCTCGTTGAAGCGGTAATCGACACCCGCCAGGTCGAAGTGGTCGGCTTCGATATCGCAGGCATAGCGCTTGTTCTTGCAGTGCACGCGAATGTCCTGGCGATCGGTAGAATCCCGCGCGGTGTATTTGTCCAGACGGGCCAGGGTGAACTTCAAGTCGCGCACTTCCTCAGAAGTGAGCATGGCGCCATGGAACAGGGTAGGCAGCAGGCGGCCATCGTTGTATTTGAGCAAGGGCACATCCGGCATCATCGAGCCGTACTTGAGTACGGTATTGGACACCTTGACCTTGGCCGCCAGCCCCATCTTCGCGTACTGGTCAGCCGAGTGCCGAGGATCATGCCCGGAAGAAGGTAGCAAGCCGCTGTTACTGTCCGCCGGGCTGGAGTCCAGTTTGAAGCCGAACATGCCCAGTGCATCCACGCCGAAACCTACCGGCCCCTGGGTATAACCCGACTGCACATTAAGGATGAAACCTTGTGCCCATTCTTCCCGCTTGGACGCACCTTGGCTGGAACTGCTGTGGCCGTCACGAAAATCCCGATTGAAATAGACGTTGCGTGCTTCAAGCTTGGCACTGCTGTCTTCAAGAAAACCGGCAGCCTGGGCGTTGGCACCGGCACACAAGAGAAACAGGCCGGCAACACGGCGCCCGTGGGTGAGGGGAAAAGGGGCAAACATGCGAAGAAACATCCAGAATCAAAGGCGAGTTAACACACTGCGGCACACACTGGCCACGGCACTGCGACAAGGCCGAACAATCATCGGCTATCATCTGAAATGATCGCGCAAAGGCTCTGGCGCGGGCCATTGGACCATGGTCTACACGTGCTGGGAGGCAGACCCGAAAAAACCGGGAAATAGCGCTCGCAAAACTAGGAAAGTTCCCGTCTTACTTACAAAAGTTAGCAGTTTACCGAGTACCCATGAATGACTACACTCGATATCAGCGAACAGCGGAACCCACCCGCGTGGCTGGCGTTTTATGCGTATTCAATGTTCGTCACGCCCTGCCACGACTGACGTACAGGAGTGATTACAGTGTCCAGACTTGCAGAGTTTCGTGCTGCCGAAAAAGCGCTCCAGGAGCAGATGGCGCAACTGGAGGCGTTGAAAAAGGATGCCGGCCTCAAACGCGAAATCGAATTCGAGCAGAAACTAGTCGGCCTGATGAAAAGCTACGACAAGAGCCTGCGCGATATCATCGCCATCCTCGACCCCAAGGCGGTGGGCAGGGCTACCAGCCCAGCGCCCAAGCAACAGCGCCGCCCGCGGGTGGTAAAAGTTTATCAAAACCCGCACACCGGCGAGCGGATCGAGACCAAGGGCGGCAACCACCGTGGCCTCAAGGCCTGGAAAGAACAGTACGGAGGCGCCACGGTAGAAAGTTGGGTACGCTGATGAAACGTCCACGCGCACTTCACACTTTTTTCACAAGGGCTGGCTCAGTATCGAGACAGCTAAAGGACTAGCGACCCCACGCGCCCGCACATGCGGGCCTCTAATTCCAGCGCCCTGCCTTGTGCAGGGCGCTTTCATTTGCGCAATCAGCGCACTGCCGTATCATGGCCAGCCTGTCTGTTTTGCCGGTGCCCTGCGCCCGGCCCCGTCTCAGGAGTTCCCATGAGCCTGCACGATCTGCAAACCCTGCCTGGCGTCACCACCCAACCGGATGCCGCTACCGCACAATTCGTCTTCAACCACACCATGCTGCGGGTCAAGGATATCGAGAAGTCGCTGGACTTCTACACCCGCGTGCTGGGCTTTCGCGTAGTCGACAAGCGCGACTTTCCCGAAGCCGCCTTCAGCCTGTACTTCCTGGCCCTGGTCGACCCGGCGCAGATTCCCGCCGATGACGCAGCACGCCACCAGTGGATGAAGTCCATCCCTGGCGTACTGGAGCTGACCCACAACCACGGCACCGAAAGCGATGCCGAGTTCGCCTACCACAACGGCAACACCGACCCGCGCGGGTTTGGCCACATCTGCATCTCGGTGCCGGACGTGCGCGCCGCCTGTGCGCGCTTCGAAGCACTGGAAGTGCCCTTCCAGAAACGCCTGCAGGACGGGCGCATGAACCACCTGGCCTTCGTCAAGGACCCGGACGGTTACTGGGTAGAAGTGATCCAGCCGACCGAGCTCAAAGGCTAAGCGTTCATCGCCGTTCGCTCGTCGGGCCGGGAACTCCCGGCCCCTTGCTGTGGTATATGAAGGTAACTGCTTCACATGCCACAGCGAGGTAAGGACGATGCAATCTCTTCACTGTGAATACCGCGAGCACACCATCACCGCCAGCGTGATGCCCCACCCCGACTCCCCCCTGCCCTACGCCGCCGGCTGCCTGATCACCGCGCCCGACGGGCACACCAGCAAGCGCATGTCGATGCCGATGAAGTTTTTCTCCGACCTTGAGAACGCGCAGCATGTTTCGCTGGCCCATGGCCGGGCACTGGTCGACCAGCAGCTCGATGACGGGCACAAGGTGTTCTGACCCTGCCATAGCCTGTGCCGGCCCTTTCGCGGCTAAAGCCGCTCCCACAGTTACTTCACAGATCTCAGTGGCAGTGCTGTACCTGTGGGAGCGGCTTTAGCCGCGAAGGGGCCAGCACAGGAGTAACTAGATCTGCCGGGCGTAAGCTACTGCGGCATCCACCTGCGCCCGCGTCGGCCTGATACCCGTGTACAGCACAAACTGCTCCAGCGCCTGCAGCGCAATGACCTCCAACCCGGTGATCACCGGCTTGCCCAACGCCTGCGCCCGGCGAATCAACGGTGTCTGCGCTGGCATCGCCACCACATCGAACACCCGCTCCGCCGCTGCTATGGCGTTATCGGAAAACGCCAGCTCCTCGGTCTCCCGCCCGCCTGCCATACCAATCGGCGTCACGTTCACCAGCATCGGCGGGCAGATATCGCCCAACTCAGGCAGCCAGCGATAACCACACACATCTGCCAGCTGCCGACCGGCCTGCTCGTTGCGCGCAACGATGATGCCTTCGGCAAAGCCCGCATCGCGCAGGGCGCTGGCCACGGCCTTGGCCATGCCACCACTGCCACGCAGGGCGAAAGCGGTGCCCGGATCGACCTGATGCCGTGCCAGCAATTGGCGCACGGCCAGGTAATCGGTGTTGTAGGCCTTCAGGTGGCCGTCGGTATTGACCAAGGTATTGACCGACTCGATGGCCGCCGCCGACGGGTCGATTTCGTCCACCAGCGCCATACAGGCCTCCTTGTAGGGCATTGACACGCCGCAGCCGCGGATACCCAGAGCGCGGATACCCGCCACCGCCGCCGGCAGGTCATCGGTGCGCATGGCCTTGTAGTAAAAGTCCAGGCCCAGCTGCTGGTACAGGTGGTTGTGAAAGCGCACGCCGAAGGTGCCGGGGCGGCCGGCCAGGGATATGCACAGCACGGTATCCCTGCTTGGAGTTGTCGACATAACCTGCTCCTTTGTCATAACTGAACCGTTTGTGCAGCGTAACAGAGGCCACCACTGGTCGTCCCTTACACAACCTTTACCGTTCCCCTGTGCTCAGCTGACAGAGACTGGAGTCATATTATCAAGGCCCCGAACGTGGGGTTTCTTTGCGAGGTGCTCCATGAACCGTCACATTCCCGGAATCGCCCTGCTGGTCGGTGCCTTGGCCGTCAGCGGGCCCGCTGCTGCCCACGGCGGCCATGGCGGCGGTGGCTGGTATGGGCCGGGCCCGATCCTGGGTGCGGCGGTGGTCGGTGCTGTGGTCGGGGCAACGGCTTATGGCGGGCGTGACCGTACTGTGTACGTCGAACGCCAGCCGGTCTATTACGGGCCGCCGCCGGTGTACGTGCAACCGCCGCCGCAACCCGTGTACTACCAACCGTACTACGCGCCAGCACCGCCACCCCCGGGGTACCGCACCTACTATGGCCCGCCACCGGTGTATTACGGCCCGCCGCGCTGGTAACGGTTGATAGAACTAATGACCACTATCGATGAAGTTGATTTCAAACCGCTCAGGCTGCTGCGTATGGTAGAGCCATGTTTCACAGGAGGTCCACATGGCCACTATCCAGATCATGTCCGTTGTCGGCAGCGCCGTCCCCACTTCACTGCGTGAGCAGGGCCTGCTGGCATGCTGGTACCTGGTGCGTAACGGCGAAGCCGTAAGCGGCCCGATGCCGACCCTTGCCTCGGCCCAGGCCCTGGTCGAGCAGTTGCAACCAGGCACCTTGGTCGCCTGACCCGAATTTGTTGTGCGTTGCTCCCTACGCCCTTATGGCCCGCCGATCTGGCGGGCTTTTTTTTGCCAAAACACCTGGCTGGAAGTTTGAGGTGGCGCGCAAATCGAGCGCCGCCCACGCGGCGCATCGCGAGCACGCTCGCGCCTACAGTTTTTTCGGGCCAGTGATTTTTGTCGCCACAGCCAACTGGCTGGTCAGCGCCAGGACCTTGCCTTGTAGCCGCCCTACGCTTAACACCAGCTCGTTGCGCTCCCGGGCAAATTGGTCAGCTTTGGCCTCTGCCTCTCTGCGGGCATCCCGCTCAATGTCCAGCAGCTCGGTCAGTCGGCGGATCACTGCAATATCTGCGCTGTCCATCGCACGCTCGGTTGCATCCCTGGACAACCACTTGCGCAGCCATAGAAATGCCCCCAGTAACACAGTGCCCGTTCCGCTCAGCCAAGTGACTGTGCCCAGGCCGAGGTCGGTCGGATCCATGTGAACCTCATTACAGATGATGATGCGATGAGCCCCGGGAGAAAAATGTCTCGCTGGCTTTCTTTGTTTGTGCATTTAATTTAGCCTACAGCTAACTTCATCACAAGAGCCAATTTAGCCATGCGCACATTTAGCAGCAAGCTAAACACTGGCATGCTTTGCCCCATGGACATCTACGACATTCGCAAGCACAAGCTGGTCAAGCTCATTGGCAGCCAGAGGAAGGGATCCTGCGCAGAACGCTGGGGCATGGCGCCTGCACACCTGAGCCAGATCCTTTCCGACAAGACCGCGAAAAACCTGGGCGATGACGTGGCCCGCAGAATCGAGGGCATCGAAGGTTTGCCACGGGGTTGGTTCGACGCACTGTCGGCAGGCGACCCTGTGCAGGCGCCGGTTGAAACGGGCGACGGCAAGCTTTCGGCGGCCGACCTGGTCAAGCAGATGCTTGCCAGAAGCGGCAGAGGCATCCCTGAAGAAACCCGGCAAAGGTTGCTGGCCGCTGCAGAAGAACCGCAGGATGCCACGCTGGTAAAGGCTGAGCGTGTTCGCCCCGGCCTGGTCGGTGACGAAGTGTGGATTGCCCACTACGATGTGCGGGCTGCCATGGGCGGGGGCCAGATCCCCCACGACTACCCCGAAATGTTCAAGGACGTTCGCGTCAGCCCCAGCCATCTGCGCGAACTGGGTGTGGCGTTCACAGAACATCACCACCTGAAGATGGTAACGGGCTGGGGCCAGTCGATGGAGCCGACCATCAAGCACCGCGACCCGCTGATCGTCGATGTCAGCATTCGCGAGTTCGTTGGCGATGGCATCTACTTCTTTTCCTGGGGCGACCACATCTACATCAAGCGACTGCAGATCGCGGATGAGGACCATTTCGAGATGATCTCCGACAATTCGCGGCACAAAGACCGCATGATTCGCCGAGAAGAGACTTACATTCAGGCCAGGGTGCTATTGGTGTGGAATGCCCACCTTGTGTAGAACGAAGCCCGCCCGGCCCGGCGGGCATTTGCGGGTAGCTAGAAAGGTGCCGCCGCTTCCACACGCTCCTCGCTGTCCCGCTCGACGATAAAGTCGTCACGCTCTTCCACGCTGCTGCGCGCCCAGCACACTGTCACGCTCTGGTCATCGTTGAAGGTCAGGTCCAGTTCGGGCGTTTCCAGCAGCCGGCCCATCACTTCCTCCCATTCCGCGTCACCGTCGGTCTCCAGGCGATGCACAACGACCCAGCGCTGCGTCTGCGCGACCGGATGGTTGATCATCGACGAAACCCGCAAGCCAAGCCGCTCTACTCCGGTCATTTCCTGGCACTGCTGAGGTGCTGCCATCATGTGCTTAGACATATTCTCATCCTGATAGCTGTATATTCGTACAGTATTCCGGGAAAGCTTATCTCACCGCCAAATCCAGCGTAAAGCCCTGCCACAGAAAAATTTCGCCCACAGGTAATTACGGCGGCCCTACAACCCGACTGACCCGGTAAACTCGACGGTGCCATTTTCCAAGGTGTGCCCATTGTTGCGATTCATCAAAAGAAAGTTCTCCAGATTGCTGCGAAAGTGGTTTGTCTACCTCGCGGTTGCAGGGCTGGCGGGCAACTACAGCCGATTGTTCGATCATCTTTCACTCTGGAAGCCTTGGCGCCTTGCCAAGGGCGTAGCGGCGTACCTCATTGCATACTGATGCGCCTTTAACAAAGCACAGGATTAAATTTCGTTCACCTTGCGCCCTTTAGTCATAAGGCATTCGACAGCGTTTAGGCCATACTCCACAATGCAGCGGTTTGGGGGAAAACCCTTGCACAGCCAACGACATACCACCTTTTAGTGAGCCTCAACGTGAAAACATCCCTGTCCATCCTCAGCCTGCTGCTGTTGCTCACAGGTACCGCGACCCTTCCGTCGACTGCTGCTGCACAACCCCCGGCCCAAGTCCAACGTGACCCGTCCAAGCTGCATCTGGCTTCAGGCAGCGCGCTGCTGATCGACCTGAATACCAACCAGGAGTTGTATTCGAGCCACGCCGACCGCGTGGTGCCGATCGCCTCGGTCACCAAGCTGATGACAGCGATGGTGGTACTGGATGCCAAGCTGCCCATGGATGAAATGCTCACCATGACCATCGCCAACAACCCGGAAATGAAAGGCGTGTATTCCCGCGTGCGCCTGGGCAGCCAACTCGACCGCCGCGAGACCCTGCTGATTACCCTGATGTCGTCGGAAAACCGTGCGGCCAACAGCCTGGCCAACGCCTACCCCGGCGGCTACCCGGCGTTCATCAAGGCAATGAATGCCAAGGCCCGCAGCCTGGGCATGGCACATACTCGCTACGTTGAGCCGACCGGCCTGTCGACGCAGAACGTGTCCACCGCACGCGACCTGGCCAAACTGCTGATGGCCTCGCGCAAGTACCCGATGCTGAGCGACCTGTCGACCACCCGTGAAAAGACCGTGGCCTTCCGCAAGCCCAACTACACCCTGGGCTTCCGTAACACTGACCACCTGGTGAACAAGAGCAACTGGGACATCAAGCTGACCAAGACCGGGTTCACCAACGAAGCCGGGCACTGCCTGGTGCTGCTGACCCGCATGGACAACCGCCCGGTGGCCATGGTCATCCTCGATGCTTTCGGCAAGTACACCCACTTTGCCGATGCCAGCCGCATGCGCCAGTGGCTGGAGACCGGCGCAGCCAAGCCGGCACCGGCAGTGGCCATGCAGTACAAGAGCGAGCGGCAGAACAAGGGGCGCATAGCGTCCGAATAACCGCCTGGCGCTGCGCAGAACCTGTGTAGGCGCGACGCAA
Organism: Pseudomonas putida S13.1.2; assembly: GCF_000498395.2. Lineage (NCBI taxonomy): Bacteria > Pseudomonadati > Pseudomonadota > Gammaproteobacteria > Pseudomonadales > Pseudomonadaceae > Pseudomonas > Pseudomonas putida. The sequence goes on along the minus strand of NZ_CP010979.1, from coordinate 1,021,058 downwards.
GGCCGCGCCTACAGGTATTGCGCGAGACAGTCAGGCCGTGGCGCTGACCATCCCGCCCGAACTGCTGCCACCCTCTTGCTGCAACAGCTCCAGCAGCTGCGCCGTGGCAGCCATGATCTGCCCGTTGATGGTGGCAATGCTTGCCTGCTTGGCGCCCACCGCAGCCGCCTTGGCCGCTTCATCCATCTTGCTGTTCTGCAGCGCGGCCAACTGCTTCTGCTCCTCGACCAGTTGCTTCTGCAGGTCCTTGATCAGCTGACGCAGCTCGGATACGGCCTCTGACTCGCCACTGTCTTCACTGTCCGCAGGTTGCGCCTGGCTACCCGCTGAAACTTTCATGCTGTCGCTACTGATGCTCAAAGGGCCCAGCGCCTCACCGGCCTGTTTTGCCTGTTCGCGTTCAGTGGCTGCGTTAGCGCTCAGCGTCTGCGCTGAAACGCCGTTGATCATCAGGTTGCTAGCCGTAATTGCGCTCATGTCTATTCCCTGGCTGAAAGATAGGTCCTTGCCGTAACCCCCCTATCGGCCATTCCGCGCAGTTCTTTAGCCCGCTTAAATTCCCCCGCGACTGGCTCGTTCCAACACATGTACTTGCGCAGGAGCCGGAGCCCCGGCGGGCCTCCATATCGACCATTCAGGGAATCGCAGCCATGAGCCAGTCCTCACAGCAGGAAACCATCAAAGATCTGATCGGCGTGGGCTTCGGCCCTTCCAACCTGGCCTTGGCCATTGCCCTGGAAGAACTCGCCGAGTCCCAGGGCTACGCCCTCGACGCACTGTTCATCGACAAGCAGCAGGACTACCGCTGGCACGGCGAAACCCTGGCCACCCAGAGCGAGCTGCAGATCTCGTTCCTCAAGGACCTGGTGTCATTGCGCAACCCCACCAGCCCCTACAGCTTCGTCAATTACCTGCACCAGAAGCAGCGCCTGGCCGACTTCATCAACCTCGGCACCTTCTACCCCTGCCGCCTGGAGTACAACGACTACCTGCGCTGGGCCGCCGAACATTTTGCCACCCAGGCGGTGTACGGCCAGGAAGTGCTGCGCATCGAACCTGAGGTGCAGGCTGGCCGGGTCGAGCACCTGCGCCTGGTTTCGCGCGACGCCCAGGGCCGCGAATACAGCCGCCGAACACGCTCGGTGGTGGTCGGCAGCGGCGGCACGCCGAAAATCCCGGAAAAGTTCGGTGCCTTCAAGGACGACCCGCGGGTATTCCATCACTCCCAGTACCTGAGCAGCCTGAACACGCTGCCGTGCACCGCCGGCAAACCGATGCGCATCGCAGTGATCGGTTCGGGCCAAAGCGCCGCCGAGGCATTCATCGATCTCAATGACAGCTACCCGTCGGTGAAGGTCGACATGATCCTGCGTGGCTCGGCCCTCAAACCCGCCGACGACAGCCCGTTCGTCAACGAGATCTTCTCGCCGGACTACACCGACCTGGTCTACAACGAACCGGCCGACCAGCGCAGCAAACTGCTGGGCGAATACCACAACACCAACTACTCGGTGGTGGACCTCAACCTGATCGAACGCATCTACGGCATCCTGTACCGGCAGAAGGTCGCCCACCAGCACCGTCACAACGTGCTGTGCCGCCGCCAGGTCGAAGCTGTGGTAGCTACCCGCGAAGGCCTGGAACTGACCCTGCGCGACCTCGCCACCGGCCAGCAGCAAACCCACCGCTACGATGCCGTGATCCTCGCCACCGGCTACGAGCGCCGCTCGCACCGTGACCTACTGGCGCCGCTGGCCGGTTACCTGGACGATTTCAGCGTCGATCGCAATTACCGCGTACTGGCCAGCCCCGACCTGCAGGCCTCGGTGTACCTGCAGGGCTTCTGCGAGACCAGTCACGGCCTGAGCGACACCCTGCTCTCGGTGCTGCCGGCCCGCGCTGCGGAAATCGGCCGAGCGCTGTATCAGGACTTGGCGCAGGTGCACGGTAAACCGCAACCGGCCGTGGCCCTGACCCGCGCCTGACCTTTCTACTGCATGCCTTCAAAGCCGGCCTGACGCCTCGCGCGCAGGCCGGCTTTGCATTTAGAAACATTTGCTTGCATTTAAATCGGCAGGTTTTCAATTCTCATTCGTCCTTATCAGTACAGCCCTCTTTGGTTGGGCATACGCTCGACCACCCATTGCAGAAGACCGTCTGATGGCCAAATCACCGAAAAAATCCAAATCCAGGCTGTGGTTCCTGGTCCATAGCTGGCTCGCCCTGCCGATCTGGTTCTTTGTGCTGATCGTCTGCTTTACCGGCATGCTCGCCGTGGTCAGCCAGGAGATCGTCTGGCTTGCCGACCCGGCCGTGCGTGCCAACAAGCCCGACGCAGACGTCGAGCGTTTGAGCTTTCAGCAGGTGCTGGAAGCTTTGAACAAGGCCGAGCCGGACATGGTGGTAGAGCGCCTGAGCCAGCCGGATGGTTCGCACTTCGCAGTAAAAGCCAGTGTCACCCTGCCTGACGGCACCAGCCCAACGCTGTATGTAAACCCCTACACAGCGGCCATTCAGGGCAAGACCCCGGACTTCAACTTCGAAGCCTTCACCCGCGCCCTGCATGGCTGGTGGCTGGTGCCGTTCACCAACGGTTTCAGTTGGGGCTGGTACCTGGTGTCATTGCTTGGCCTGCCTATGCTGGCTTCGCTGGTCACCGGCCTGGTGGTGTACAAGAAGTTCTGGAAGGGCTTTTTCAAACCCGTGCGCACCGGCCATGGCTCGCGGATTTTCTGGGGTGACGTGCACCGCCTGGCCGGGGTGTGGTCGATCTGGTTCATTGCGGTCATTGCCATCACCGGCACCTGGTTCCTGATCCAGGCGATCCTGTTCGACAACCACATCACCATATCCAGCCGGCCCATCGTGCCGGTGATTGCCCGTGAAGAAGTGCCACAGACCCAAGATGGCAGCCCGGCCTCACGCATCGACCTGGATGAGGCAGCGCGCATCGCCGGCCTGGCGATCCCGGGGCTGGAGGTGAATGCCATCTCGCTTCCCGCCACCGCCTACAGCCACATCACCCTGTCCGGCCCGGGCTGGTACCCGTTGATGTTCCAGAGTGCTTCGGTAAACCCGTACACAAGCAATGTCGACAGCCAGTTCCTGATCAGCGACCGCTCGGCGCTGGAGTTCGTCACCGAATCCATGCGCCCGCTGCACACCGGCGACTTCGGCGGCCTGCCGATCAAGCTGATCTGGTTCTTCTTCGGCCTGATCCTGACCTTGATGGTGCTCAGCGGCTTGCTGATCTGGACCAAACGCACCGCCCAGGCCACCGCCGCCGCCCTCAAACGCAGCGAGCGAGCCCCCCGTGCGGCACGCAGTGAAACCACCGTGGAGATCCACTCATGAGCCAGGCCCAAGCCCTGCCCGCCAGCCCGCTGAAGCAGCTATGGCTGAAGTGGCGTTTTCACCTGAACATCCTGTTGATCCTCATCCCGCTGGGCTTCATGCCCAAGTACTTCGCCGACGCAAAACTGTTCCGCGGCGAAGCCGGCCTTGGCGCCAACGTGATCAGCAATATCCAGGTTGGCCCGTACAGCCTCGACCTGGCCGAACTGCGTGACGAGGCGCCACGTGCCGACGGCCCCGCCGGCTACTTCAAGTCGTTCAATGCGTCGCTGTGCAAGGCGTGCGTCAAGGACGTCAAGGCAGCCTACCTGCGTATTGGCAAACCACGCAGCCTGCGCGCCGCCGGCACGATTTTCTTCGGCGCGCCTTACAACATGGGCACCTCGCTGCCGATCTCGCCGCGCACCAAAACCGACGCACAGATCTGGATCACCCTGGAAGGCTGGGACGGCAGCATGCACCAGGCGTCGGTCCCCCTGGCCAAAGCATCGCCAGCCACCGTGGCCTGGCTCGAAAAACAAGGAGGCAAGAAATGAAACAGCTGATGCGAACCCTCGCCCTGCCCTTGCTGGTGCTGGCCGCCGGCCCCGCCCTGGCGCATAACCCGATGTGCGAATGCGAAGAAACGGCCGGCGGCCAGGTCAAGTGCACCGGCGGTTTCTCGGACGGCAGCGGTGCCCCCGGGGTGACCCTGGATGTGATCGGTTATGACGAGCAGGTGCTGGTCGGCGGCAAGCTTGGCGACGACTCGACGCTCACCTTCAAGCGCCCGGACGGCGAGTTCTACGTGCTGTTCGACGCCGGCCCCGGGCATGTGGTGGAAGTCGACTACGCCGATATCGCCCAGCCATGAGCCGCGCCCAAGTAATTCGCCCGGCCGGCGCCGGCCACGAAACCCTGTACGTGCTGCTGATCAGCCTGCTGATCGTGGTGCTCGCCGCCAGCGTGGTGCTGCTGCGTGGTGAGCGCGAAGACGAACAGACCATCGCCAGCCACCAGATTGACGCCCGCCGCGACCTCACCGCCGCCGAGCAAGGCCTGTACACCGATCTGCGGGTGGCCTTCGACGAGATCCAGCTGCTGCGTGAAGAAAACGCTGCCGTGCCTAGCGTGCAGGCGCTGGCCGAAGAAGGCCTGCCGCCCTTCGTGGTCGATGCCGGCAGCCAGAGCCGTGGCGGCCACCAATGGTCATGGCTGGAGCCCGGCGCCTACCTGGGCCGCAGTCAGGCCCCTGAAGTCGCCGGCAGCCTGCTGCTGATCCTGCCGGCCGACAGCACTGGCCAGGCCGATGTCTGGCTGCGTCGCGACAGCGCCGCCATGTCCCCGGACGACCTCGCCCAGGCGGCACTGATTGCCGCTGGCTGGCAGCAGGTGGTCAGCCACTACGACGCCGGGGTCACCCGCGAACACCGTCACTGAACCCAAGGACTTCCCCATGTTCCGCTCCGCCCTCGCCCTGCTCCTGGCCCTTGCCCTGCCGGCAATGGCCCTGGCCGATAACGGCAAGCCGCTGCGCATCGGCATCACCCTGCACCCCTACTACAGCTACGTGACCAACATCGTCGGCGACAAAGCCGAAGTGGTGCCGCTGATTCCAGCGGGCTTCAACCCCCACGCCTACGAGCCACGGGCCGAGGACATCAAGCGCATCGGCACCCTGGATGTGGTGGTGCTCAACGGCGTCGGCCACGACGACTTCGCCGACCGCATGATCGCCGCCAGCGAAAAACCAGGTATCAACACCATCGAAGCCAACCAGAACGTTCCGTTGCTGGCCGCCACCGGCATTGCCGCCCGCGGCGCTGGCAAAGTGGTCAACCCGCACACCTTCCTGTCGATCAGCACCACCATCGCCCAGGTCAACAACATCGCCCGCGAACTGGGCAAGCTTGACCCGGACAACGCCAAGCTCTACACGCAAAATGCCCGGGCCTACGCCAAGCGTCTGCGTACCCTGCGTGCCGAAGCCCTGGCCAAGGTCACCGAGGCCCCCAGCGCCACCTTCCGGGTTGCCACCATCCACGCCGCCTACGATTACCTGGTACGCGACTTTGGCCTGGAGGTGACCGCCGTGGTCGAACCGGCCCATGGCATCGAACCCAGCCCAGCCCAGCTGAAAAAGACCATCGACCAGCTCAAGGCCCTGGACGTGCGGGTGATCTTCTCGGAAATGGACTTCCCGTCGGCCTATGTCGAAACCATCCAGCGCGAATCTGGCGTGCGCCTGTACCCGCTGACGCACATCTCCTATGGCGAATACACCAAGGAAAAGTACGAGGTGGAAATGAAGCGCAACCTCGACACCGTGGTCCGCGCCATCCAGGAGAACCGCGCATGACCGCCGCGGCCAACCTGGTGACGGCTTTCGGGCCGCGCATCGAGTTCGCTGGCATCGACCTGACGCTAGGCCGCACACGCATCCTTGAACAGGTCGGTTTCAGCGTGGCCCCAGGCAGCGTGCACGCCATCGTCGGCCCCAATGGCGGCGGCAAGAGCTCGCTGATCAAGACCCTGCTCGGGCAAATGCCGCATCAGGGCCAGCTGACCCTGCATTGGCCGAGCGAACGCGAAGTGATTGGCTATGTGCCGCAGGCCCTGGAGTTCGACCGCGGCCTGCCGATGACCGTGGACGACTTCATGGCCGCCATGTGCCAGCGCCGCCCGGCCTTTCTCGGCCTGTCGCGACGTGTGCAGCCGGCCATCGACGCGGCCCTGGCGCAGGTCGGCATGCTCGACAAGCGCAAGCGGCGCATGGGTGCGTTGTCCGGGGGCGAGCGCCAGCGCGTGCTGCTGGCCCAAGGCTTGATCCCCGAGCCGCAGCTGCTGGTGCTGGACGAACCCATGTCGGCACTCGATGAAGCCGGTATCCAGGTGTTCGAGCAGTTGCTGAAGGGCTGGCGCCAGGCTGGCACCACCGTGCTGTGGATCGAGCACGACCTGGAAGCCGTGCTGCGCCTTGCTGACCGGGTAACCGGCCTGAGCCGCAAGGTGCTGTTCGACGCCCCACCCGTACAGGCCCTGACCCCGGAGCGCCTGCTCGGCCTGTTCTCCGTTCACCCGCGTAGCGAGAGCCTTGCCTCATGAGTTTTGAAGCATTTCGCCAACTGGTCCAGGACTGGGCCACCGCTGGTTACCTGCCCGAGGCATTGGCCTATGGTTTCGTGGTCAACGCCCTGCTGGCCGGCCTGATGATCGGCCCGGTGCTGGGCGGCCTGGGCACCCTGGTGGTGGTCAAGCGCTTTGCCTTCTTCTCCGAGGCCGTGGGCCATGCCGCGCTGACCGGCGTGGCCATCGGTATCCTGCTGGGCGAGCCCTACACCGGCCCTTACGGCAGCCTGTTCGGCTACTGCCTGCTGTTCGGCATCCTGCTCAATTTCCTGCGCAACCGCACCGGGCTGTCGCCGGACACGCTGATCGGCGTTTTCCTGTCGGTGTCGCTGGCGCTGGGCGCCAGCCTGCTGCTGATGCTGGCAGGCAAGATCAACGTGCACATCCTCGAGAACGTGCTGTTCGGCTCGGTGCTGACGGTCAGTGGCCAGGACCTGGTGGTGCTGGGCATCGTCGCGGTACTGGTGCTGGCCTTGGCGCTGCCGCTGTACAACCGCATCATGCTGGCCAGTTTCAACCCACAGCTGGCCGCGGTGCGCGGGGTAGCGGTAAAGACCCTGGACTACCTGTTCGTGGTGCTGGTGACTTTGGTGACCGTGGCCGCCGTGAAGGTAATCGGGGCCATCCTGGTCGGTGCGCTGCTGGTCATCCCCGCTGCCGCCGCACGCTTGGTCAGCCAGTCGCTCAAGGGCTTTTTCTTCCTGTCGGTGGTGATTGCCACCATCAGCACCCTGTTTGGCATCCTGCTGCCGATCGTTTTCGACCTGCCGGTGCCGTCAGGCGCCGCGATCATCCTGGTCGCCGGCATCTGCTTTGCCCTGGCCGCCCTGGCCCGCGCCCTCGTCCCCCGCCTGCAAGGAAACCCGGCATGAATTTCAAACGCCTGACCCTGGCGCTGGCCCTGGCCGGCCTGCCGTCGCTGTCTTTTGCCACACAAGTGCTGACCACCCTGCCCGTCACCCACAGCCTGGCCAGCGCGCTGCTCGACGGCACTGCAGTACAGCTAAAAAGTGCGGCGCCGGCCAACCTGCCGGCCAGCCGACAGCCGTCGTACTTCAGCGGGCGCGGTGGCGCCAGCCTGGAAAAGGCCGCACAACAGGCCGACGCAGTGATCGGCGTGCGTTCGATCTGGCGTGACGACCCGCTGTACCCGATGGCCCGGCGCAGCAACATCCGCATCGTCGAAATCGATGCCGCACGGCCAGTGGACGGTGCGCTGCCAGGGATTGCGGTCTCGGGCGATGATGCCTATGGCGCCTACCCCTGGCTCAACCCGACCAACCTCGGGCGTATGGCCGATGTGGTGGCCAACGACCTGGAGCGCCTGGCACCGGGTGACAAAGCGAAGATCCAGGGCAACCTGGCGGGGCTCAAGCGCCAGTTGCTGGAGCTTTCTGCCGCCAGCCAGACACGCCTGGCCAAGGTCGACAACCTGACGGTGGTGAGCCTGTCCGAACGGTTGGGTTACCTTGCCAGCGGGTTGAACCTGGATGTGGTGGAGCAGCCCCTGCCGACCGAATGGGATGCTGCCGCGCTCAAGGCGCTGGAGGAGAACCTGAAAGCGCAGGATGTGGCACTGGTGCTGGACCACCGCCAGCCGGACGCGGCGGTGGCCGAAGTGATCAAGGCAGCCGGGGCGAAGCTGGTGGTGGTGGAGAGTGACCCTGAGGATGCGTTTGCAGGGTTGAAGGCCAGTGTCGACCAGGTGGTTGGGGCATTGGGCGAAAGCTGATGGTGTCTGCGCCGGCCTCTTCGCGGGTAAACCCGCTCCCACAGGGACCTCACTGCCTTCCGAACCAATGGTATCCCTGCGAAGGCCTTGAGGTACTGCGCTGACCTCACGGTGAGTGATAACCCTGTGGGAGCGGGTTTACCCGCGAAGAGGCCGGCACAGGCAACACATGACTAACGCTTCATGCACCGCTGATAACGCTCATCCACCCGCCCGGCAAACCATGCCGTGGTCAGCTTGCGGGTGATCTTCGGGCTCTTCAGCTCGATCCCCGGCAATACCGCCCGTGGCACCGGTTTACCGGCCTTGGCATCCGCCAGGGCAAATACTCCGCTGTACAGTTTGCTGTCCTCGAACGCCAGGCTGTCACCCTCCCCCAGCTGGCTGCGAATCTGCGGGTTACGCAGCCCCAGCTTCACCCCCAACTTTCTCGCGGCCTGCTCGGTGGTGCCTGGCATGATCGCCCCCGGTGCAACCAGGTCGCCGTCCAGGGCAAGCGGCACGCCGGTCGCCTTGCTCAATGCCGCCTGGAACGCCGCGTTGCGACTGGCGTACCAGCCTGCGTTGAAATCGGCAAAACGGTACAGCTGGCGTTCATAACTGGCCGGGTAGCCCAGCAGGTGGGCAATACCGAAATACATGCCGCCGCGCCGGGTGAACACTTCCTGGCGAATCGTGCCGTCATGGCTGTAGGGGTACGCCTGCGCATGCTTTTCGGCGAAGTCGATGCTGACCTGCATCGGCCCGCCGGTGTGCACCGGGTTCAGGCCGTCCAGCAAGGTCTTGCCAAGCGGCACACGGGCAATGACCTCGTCATACAGTTCGCTCAGCTGCTTCTCGCTGCGCACTGCCTGCAAACGCTGCTGGTAGCTCTGGCCGTTGCCCGAAGGGGTTTTCAGAGCGCCGTCGACCAGCAGCCTGGGAATATGCAGGCGTGCGGCACGGCGGTCGATTTCCTCACGGGCGATACGGCCCAGGTTGGGTACCTGCGGATCGGCAGTGAAGGTCGATTCCTGTTCGGTCACCGCCAAGACGGCACACAGGTTGCTTTTGCTCGGTGCAATGCGCTGGGCTTCGAATGCCACTTGAATGTCCCTCGCCCAGCCCTCGCGGTCCTTGGCCTGGGCAGGCAGCAACCGCAGCAGCTGGGCACGGACCTTGGCCGGATCAGCTTCTGGCGCTTCTTCACGGCGCCCGGCACAGCCTTGCAGCAGTGCCAGGGCCATCAACCCGGCAGCCAGTAACCGGCCGTTCAGGGCTGTTCACCGACCAGGTAGGTTTTGCTGATGTGGCGGAACAGCGGGTGGCCGGCACTGCCCATCAATTCGAACAACACCATCTCACGGGTCACCACTTGCGCCCCGGCGGCACGCATGCGCGCCAGGCCCGCCGCCTTGCTGGCCGGGGTGCGGCTGTCGCAGGCATCCTCGACCACGAACACCTGCTTGCCCAGTGTCAGCAGGCCAAGCACCGTCTGTAGCACGCAGACATGGGTTTCCATACCACACACGATCACCTGCTCACGCGCCATCAGGCTGGCCGGCAGGCACTCGGCGGCCACGCAGGAAAAATGGCTTTTCTCCACCACTTCGGCGGCCGGTGCTGCGGCGAGCAGTTGCGCCAAAGTATGGCCCAGGCCCTTGGGATACTGCTCGGAAATCACCGTCGGCAACTCCAGCTCGGCGGTCGCCGCCAACAACCAGCGTGCCCGCGCCTGAGTACCCTCGGGGTCGCTCATGGCGCCGATGAGTTTTTCCTGGATGTCGACGACCAGCAGCGTGGCCTTGTGTGGATCGATCAGCATTGTCCGCCCCTTGCCTGGGAAAAGGCCTAGCCTCCACCAGGCAAGCGGTGACGTCAATCAGGCAGAAAGCCGAAGCGGTTCCAGTGAAGCCGTCAGCGCGCCGAGCACGTGGTCTTCCTGCTCATGGATGAAGAAGTGGCCACCGGGAAACATCTGCAGCGAGAACTCGCCCTGGGTCTCTTGGCGCCAGGCCTGCAATTGCTCGTCGCTGGCCCGGTCCTGCGCGCCGCCCAGCACGTGCAGCGGGCACTGCAACGCCGGCCGCTGGCGGTAGGCGTAGGTGCCGCAGAGCAGAAAGTCGGCGCGCAGGGTAGGCAAGGTCAGGCTCATCAGTTCGGCGTTGGCCAGCACTTCCTCGGGGGTACCCTGAAGCTCGCGCAACTCGCTGATCAGCTCGGCGTCACTCTTGGGCTCGCGCCAGTTCTTGCCGTCGTAGTCCTCACGCCGCGTGGGCGCCGCCGTGCCACAGGCGAACAGCGCCAGTGGCGGCGGGCAGTCCAGCGCTTGCAGCTCATGGGCCAGCTCGAACGCCAGCAGCGCGCCCAGGCTGTGCCCGAGCAGCGCATAGGGGGCATTGGCCGCCAGGCGCTGCTCGCTGGCCAGTTGCCGGGCAAGGGCTTGCATGTCGGTGTGCAGCGGCTCGGCCATGCGCGCACCACGCCCGGGCAGCTCCACCGGGCGTACTTGCAGCCAGGCTGGCAGCTTGCGTCGCCAGCGGCTGTAGACCATGGCGCTGGCCCCGGAATACGGCAGGCACAGCAGGTTCAGTGGATTCACTGAGTAGCGGCTTCGGCCATTTTCTGGCGCAGGCTCAGCGGGCGCATGTCGGTCCACACCTCATCAATATAGGCCAGGCAGTCCTTCTTCAAGCCACTCTTGCCCACGGCACGCCAGCCGTTGGGGATGGCTTTGTAATCCGGCCAGATCGAGTACTGCTCTTCGTGGTTGACCACTACCTGGAACTGGATATCGTCGCGGTCGAAAACGGAAGTCATTGCCTGTCTCCTTGAATGATGAGTGCCGCTGCACACCTGGTGCAGGGGGGCTTTCAAGTAGACGTAGCAAGTGGCAAAAAAATTAGTGAAAGCCTGGCTCGAGCCCCTGTAGGAGCGGCCTTGTGTCGCGATCGCGCGCGCAGCGGCCGTAAAACCTGCCTCCCCGATTTTCCTGACTAGCCTCGGTTGCCTGAATTGCGGCCGCTGCGCGCCCGATCGCGACACAAGGCCGCTCCTACAAAAGACCGCCTACCACTTCAGGCATCACGCAGCAGGTCGTGGGTATCGAGCAGGCGGAAGGCGACCTGCGGGTTGCGCTCCAGCCCGCGCCGAATTGCCGCAGGGATGGACTGCCGGGTCTTGCGGCACAGACCCGGCTGGTCATCCAGTTCAATGACGATACCGCGCATGGTTCGCACTTCGTTGTAGCCGGGGGCAATGTGCACGCGGATGCCGAGGTTTTCATACATCCGTTGCTGCAGGCGTTGCAGGTCTTCGAGGTCCTTGAGGTTTTCCAGGCGCTCGAGCAGGCGTTTTTCTTCCTGACGGGTCAGCAGGAGGATGCGCTGGGCAGCCTGCGGCTGTTCGACCAAGTGTTCGCGGCCGCAGTCGCAGGCGCCAGGGGGGCAAGGTTGGCGCAGAGGGGGTGATGTGGTCATTGGAGCAAGCATAGCCCGCCAGAGACCCAGCAAAAAACTTTCCTGTCAGGATAAAAAATTTCACAAACCACTAGACCGCGTCCTCTCAATTCGCCTATAAATCGCCTAAAGGAAATTTATATTCCTAACAAGAAACAATTCTTCGCCCCCTCGAAGTTACTTTTGCCCTTGTGCCCGACCTGCCCCACTCCATCACGAGGCCTATCCGACATGCACCCTGCTCCCGATCACTTCATCCTGCGCGTCAGTTGCCCGGCCGTGTCCGGCATCGTCGCCGCGGTGACCACCTACCTGGCCGAGCACAGTTGCTACATCAGCGAGATGGCGCAGTTCGACGACGAGGACAATGGGCGTTTCTTCATGCGCGCGGTGTTCCGCTTCAACACCGGTGTCAGTGGTGATACGCCGCAACTGGAGGCTGGCTTTACCGACGTGGCCCTGCGCTTCGATATGCAGTGGAGCCTGCACAGCAGCGCCCGGCCGATGCGCGTGCTGCTGATGGTGAGCAAGTTCGACCACTGCCTGTCCGACCTGCTGTACCGCCACGCCAAGGGCGAGCTGGACATGCACATCACCGCCGTGGTCTCCAACCACCTGGACCTGCGCCCGATGGCCGAGCGCCAGGGCATCCGCTTCGTCTACCTGCCGGTGACCCAAGACACCAAGGCCGAACAGGAAGCCGCGCTGCTGCGCATCGTCGAGGACACTGGCACCGAACTGGTGGTGCTGGCGCGCTACATGCAAATCCTCTCTGATGACCTGTGCCGCCAGCTGTCGGGCCGGGCGATCAATATCCATCACTCGTTCCTGCCCGGTTTCAAAGGTGCCAAGCCCTACCACCAGGCCTACCAGCGCGGGGTCAAGCTGATTGGCGCTACCGCCCACTACGTGACCAGCGACCTGGACGAAGGCCCGATCATCGAGCAGGAAGTGCAGCGCGTGGACCACGCCTACGCCCCGGAGGACCTGGTGGCCATCGGCCGCGACACCGAAACCATCGCCCTTTCCCGCGCCGTGAAATACCACCTTGAACACCGGGTATTCCTCAACCACGACCGCACGGTGATCTTCAAATGAACACCCTTCCCAGCGTCAAGCTGATCGATGGCAAGGCTACCGCCGCGCGGGTGCTGGCCGAAGTGCGCGAGCAAGTGCAGCAACTGCGCCACGGCGGCGTGCAACCGGGCCTGGCCGTGGTGCTGGTGGGCGCCGATGCCGCCAGCCACGTGTACGTACGCAACAAGGTGCTGCGCGCCGAAGAGGTGGGCATCCGCTCGCTGGAACATCGCCTGCCCGCCGACACCACCCAGGCCCACCTGCTGACCTTGATCGACCGCCTGAACTGCGACCCGGAGGTAAACGGCATCCTCGTGCAACTGCCGTTGCCCGGGCACATCGACGAGCACCGTGTATTGCAGGCCATCAACCCGCTCAAGGACGTGGACGGCTTCCACAGCGAGAACGTGGGTGGCCTGGCCCAGGGCCGCGATGTGCTCACCCCGTGCACCCCCAGCGGTTGCATGCGCCTGCTGCGCGACGCCTGTGGCGAGCTGCGCGGCAAGCATGCAGTGGTGGTCGGCCGCTCGAACATTGTCGGCAAGCCCATGGCTGCCCTGCTGCTGCAGGCCGACTGCACGGTGACCGTGGTGCACTCGCGCAGCCGCGACCTGCCGGCGCTGTGCCGCCAGGCCGACATCCTGGTGGCCGCGGTGGGCAAGCCACGGCTGATCGGTGCCGACTGGCTCAAGCCCGGCGCGGTGGTGATAGACGTCGGCATCAACCGCGTCGATGACGGCGGCCACAGCCGCCTGGTCGGTGATGTCGACTTCGCCGCTGCCCTGCCCCAGGTCGCCGGCATTACTCCGGTGCCCGGTGGCGTCGGCCCGATGACCATCGCCTACCTGATGAAAAACACCCTGCTCGCCCTCGACCTGCAGCAACAGGCCGCCCACCAGGAGCGCACCGCATGCCTTTCGCCCTGCTGAAATACGGCCTGAGTGCCGACTACCCGGTGGAGGTCGACCTGCCGCCACCGTGCGAACTCAAGCCACGCTATGACGTGGTGATCATTGGCGGCGGTGGCCACGGCCTGGCCATCGCCTACTACCTGGCCAAGTACCACGGCGTCACCAACGTCGCCGTGCTGGAAAAGGCCTACCTGGGCGGTGGCAACACCGCACGCAACACCGCGGTTATCCGCTCCAACTACCTCACCAGCGAGGGTGTGCGCTTTTACGCAGAATCGGTGCGCATGTTCCAGAACCTGTCGAACGAGTTCGACTTCAACATCATGTATTCCGAGCGCGGCCAACTCACCCTGGCGCACACCGATGCCACCGTGCGCGCCTTCCGCCAGCGTGCCGAGGTCAACAAACACTTTGGCGGGCGCACCGAAATGATCGACCGCCAACAGATTCGCGAACTGGTGCCCAGCCTCAACCTCGACCCTGGCCACCTGCCGGTACTGGCGGGCCTGTGGCACATCGACGGTGCCACCGCGCGCCACGACGCCGTCGCCTGGGGCTACGCCAAGCAGGCAGCCAAGCGCGGCGTGGAAATCCACCAACTGACCGAAGTACAGGACCTGCTGATTCGCAATGGCCGTATCGAAGCGGTCAAGACCAACCGGGGCACGGTGCAGTGCGGCTGCGTGGTCCAGGCCGTGGCCGGCGCCAGTTCGCTGCTGATGGCCAAGGCTGGCATCCGTGCGCCGATCCACACTTACCCGCTACAGGCCATGGTCACCCAGCCATTCAAACCGTTTCTCGACCCGCTGGTGAGTTCTTCGGCGCTGCACTGTTATGTGCAGCAAACCAGCCGGGGCGAAATCGTCTTTGGCGGCGGCTCCGACCCGTACCCGCTGTACAACACCCGCTCCACCCTCGACCTCAAGGAAAGCCTGCTGGCCCACGCCATCGAGATGTTCCCGTTCATGGCCAACGCCAAGCTGATGCGCCAGTGGGCCGGGATGACCGACATGACCCCGGACTACAGCCCGATCATGGGCCTGTCGCCGGTGCACAACTACTACCTGGACGCCGGCTGGGGCACCTGGGGCTTCAAGGCTACACCCATCTGCGGCAAGACCATGGCCGAGCTGGTCGCCAGCGGCGGCAAGGTACCCGAAATGATCGCCCCCTTCGCCCTGGAGCGCTTCAGCCGCTTTCAGCAAGTCAACGAAATGGGCGCCACAGCGGCCAGCCATTAGGAGCATCAACGATGAAGATCCTGACCTGCCCCTTGAACGGCCCGCGCAACATCAGCGAGTTCACCTACGGCGGCGAGTTCAAGCACATGCCCGACCCGGCCAGTTGCAGCGACGCCGAGTGGGCCGACTATGTGTTCAACAGCGACAACCTGGCCGGGGTGGTGACCGAGTGGTGGCTGCACAACGCCTCCAGCTACTGGTTTCTGGCCGAGCGCCACACGGTGAGCGACCAGGTGCTGCGCACCTTCGACCCGAAAGCATTGTTCGACCGCCGGGTCGACTTCACCCCCGCCGCCACCCCGGAGATCGCCGGATGAACAGCCACACTCGCCTCCCCGCACCCATGGGCCTGCTGATCGACCGCGAGCGGCCCTTGCTTTTCCAGTTCGACGGCCAGGCCTGCCAGGGCTTTGCCGGTGACACCATTGCCAGCGCCCTGCTTGGTGGCGGTCGCTGGCTGCTGTCACGCTCGTTCAAATACCATCGCCCACGCGGCCCGCTGAGCATGGCCGGGCAGGATGCCAACACCCTGGTGCAGTTGCCTGAAGAGCCCAACGTGCTGGCCGACCTGGAGCTTGCCCGCGAGGGCCAGGTGGTCGAAGGGCAGAACTTCAACGGCAGCCTGGAGCATGACCGCGACGCCTACCTGGGCAAGTTTTCCCGCTTCATGCCGGTGGGCTTCTATTACCGCTCGTTCTACAAGCCCAAGGGCATGTGGAAAGTGTGGGAGCCGCTGATTCGCAAGAAGGCCGGCCTGGGCGTGCTCGACCTTGGCTTCAAGCCGCAGTATTACGACAAAGCCTATCTGTTCGTTGATGTGGCGGTGATCGGCGGCGGCCCCGCCGGCCTGCGCGCCGCGCTGGACGCGGCCAATGCCGGGGCCAAGGTGCTGCTGATCGAACAACAGCCGGTGCTGGGCGGCTCGCTCACCTACGCCCGCTTCGACATCGCCGGCACCCGCGCCGCAAGCCTGCGCCAGGAGCTGCTGGCCGCCATCGAGGGCCACCCGAACATCCAGGTGCTGCTGGATGCCACCTGCAACGGCTGGTTCACCGACAACTACCTGCCGGTGATCCAGCGCAAACGCCTGTACAAGGTGCGCGCCAGCCGTTGCCTGGTGGCGGCCGGTTCGTTCGATCAGCCGGTGGTGTTCCGCAATAACGACCTGCCAGGCGTGATGCTGACCAGCGCCGCCCAGCGGCTGATGAAGCTGTACGCAGTCAAGCCGGGCCAGCGTGCGGTGATCCTCACCGGCCACGATGACGGCTACCTGGCCGCCCTCGACCTGCAGGAGCAAGGCGTAGCCTTGGCCGCCGTGGTCGATATGCGCGCCGCGCCAGCCGATGCCGCACTGGCCGCCGAACTGAAGCGCCGCGATGTCCCCGTGCACCTGGGCAGCACGGTGTACGAAGCGCTGCACGAAACAGGCATGCGCCATGTCAATGGCGTGGACATTCGCCCGATTACCGGCCAAGGCACGGTCGGCCCGCATGGCCTGCGCCTGGCTTGCGACTTGTTGTGCATGTCGGCGGGCTATATGCCGGTGTACCAGTTGCTGTGCCAGGCCGGTGGCAAGCTGGCCTATGACGTCAACCGCGACGAGTTCACCCTCAGCAACCTGCCGGCCGGGCTGGATATCGCAGGCTCGGTGAACGGCCGTCACGCGCTGGCCAACGTACTGGCCGATGCCACGCGCGCGGCCGCCGATGCACTGGCAGCGCTGGGCCGGCAAGCGCCGCCGCAGCCGGTGTTCAGCGCCGAAGCCAGGGTCAATTTCCCCTGGCCGATTTTCCCGCACCCCAAAGGCAAGGATTTCGTCGACTTCGATGAAGACCTGCAAGTGCGCGACATCGTCAACGCCACCCGCAGTGGCTACCGTGACATACAACTGGTCAAGCGCTTCTCCACGGTCGGCATGGGCCCGTCCCAGGGGCGCCACTCGGCGCTGCCCACGGCACGCCTGGTCGCCCATGCCACCGGCCGCAGCATCAGCGAGACCGGGGTGACCACCGCCCGCCCACCGTTCCAGGCAGAAAAACTGGCGCATGTGGCCGGTCGTGCCTTCGACCCGTACCGGCAAACGCCAATGCACCGCCGCCACCTGCAAGCGGGGGCGAAAATGATGCCTGCCGGGACCTGGCAACGCCCGGCCTACTATGGCAAGCCAGAGGAGCGTGAGCGCTGTATGCAGGAAGAAGCCCGCCATGTGCGCGAGAAAGTCGGCCTGATCGACGTGTCTACCCTGGGTGGCCTGGACGTACGCGGCCCCGACGCCGCAGAACTGCTGGAGCGCGTCTACACCTTCGGCTTTGCCAAGCTGCCGGTCGGCCGCACCCGCTACGCACTGATGACCAACGAACAGGGCGTGGTGATTGACGACGGTGTCTGCGCACGCCTGGGCGAGCAACACTTCTATGTCACCGCCACCACCAGCGGCGTAGAGGGCATCTATCAGCAGATGCTGAAATGGAATGCGCAGTGGCGCCTGGACGTAGACATCACCAACGTCACCACCGCCCTGGCTGCCGTCAACCTGGCCGGGCCATTGTCACGCCAGGTGCTGGCCAAGGTGTGCGGTGACGTGGACCTGTCGGCCGAAGCCTTCCCTTACCTCGGCGTACGCCAGGGCAAGGTGGCCGGCATATCCGCACGCATCCTGCGGGTCGGCTTCGTCGGTGAGCTGGGGTATGAGGTGCATGTGCCAGCGCGCCATGCCGAGCGCCTGTGGGACGAACTGATGCAAGCCGGTGCAGGCCTGGGTATTCGCCCTTTCGGCGTGGAGACCCAGCGCCTGCTGCGCCTGGAAAAAGGCCATGTGATCATCAGCCAGGATACCGACGGCATGACCCACCCGGCAGAGATCGACATGCAGTGGGCCATCGGCCGCAAGAAGCCGTTCTTTGTCGGCAAGCGTTCCATCGAAATCCTTGAGGCGCAGCCGCTCAAACGCAAGCTGGTCGGTTTCACCCTGCCCAAAGGCAGCCCGCAGCCACTGGAGGGGCACCTGGTACTGGACGGGCTGGACATCAGCGGCAACGTCACTTCCTGCGAGTACTCACAAACCCTGGGCCAGATCATCGGCCTGGCCTATGCCGGCGCCCACCAGGCCACCCCAGGCATGCACATCCCGATCCGCGTGGAGGGCGGCGCGATGGTGCATGCCAAGGTGGTGCAACTGCCCTTCCACGACCCCGACAACCTGCGCCAGGAGCTCTGACCATGACCAGTTTGCAAGCCGAAGCGTTTGTCCCTCGCAGCCCGCGGGCCGAGTTGTTGCACACCTGTGCGTTGACTGACCTGACCGAGTTGGCGCGAGTCGGATTTCGCGGTAGTGACAGCGCCGCTTATCTTCAGCAGCTTGGCTACGATTTGCCTGTACAGCCGAACCATGCCGTGCGCCAGGATGACGGAAGCTGGGTGGCACGGTTGTCTCAGACCGAGTACCTGCTGTTGGGCAACCTGGCCGACGATGGCGCGCGGGTGGCTGGCCTGGAGGCCGGGTGGGTGCAGGATGCCCGGCGCAATTACCTGCTGCCGCGCCAGGACAGCCATGCCTGGCTGCAGCTGTCAGGGATGTGTGGCGGCGCGGTAATGGCCAAATTGTGCGGGGTGGATTTGCGTGCCGGGGCATTTCCGGTTGGGGCGGTGGCACAGACTTCGGTGGCACGCATCAATGTGATTGTGGTGAATGTGGGCAGTGATGAGCGGCCGGCGTTGCAGCTGCTGTTTGATCGGGCATCACTGGGGTACTTGCGCGAAGCGATGCTGGATGCCATGGATGAATTCGATGGCGGTTTGATTGAGCCGGGTGTGTTGCTGGGGTGATACGCGGTGCGGTGTGCGGAGGGTTCGCCGCAGAAGTTTCGGTGCCTGGGAGATCGAGCGCCGCCCGCGCGGCGCATCGCGAGCGAAGCTAGCGCCTACGTTTGTTTCGGGCCAATCATGCCTGTGGCAGGCGCGCGCGACCGCCTTGTTTGCATGACGCGATATCAAGCCATGGGCCAAGGCGTTCGCGCGTGAATTTCACAGCAAGTGCACCAGGCGCTCGTGCAGAAAGCTCACAAAACCCTGCACCGGCCTCGCCACCTGCCTGTGCTGCGGGTACACCGCTGATAACTGCAACGCCGGCGGCGTCCAGGCTTCAAGCACCCTCACCAGCCGCCCATCCGCCAGCGCCTGGCCGACTATGAAGGTGGGCAGGTAGGTCACGCCCATCCCGGCGATAGCGGCATCCCTGAGCAACTCGCCGTTGTTCGCACGCATGCGCCCGACCACCTGAATCGCCTGCGCCTTGCCGCCCTGGCGGAACTGCCACTGCACCTGTCGCGCATGCCCATAGGGCAGGCAGTCGTGCCCGGCCAGATCCTCCGGTTTTAGCGGTACTGCCCGCGCCCGCAGATACGCCGGGCTTGCGCAATAAACCCGCTCGACACTGGCAATACGCCGCGCAATCAGGCTGGAGTCCTCCAGCGCGCCAATCCGCAGCGCCAGGTCGTAACCCTCACCGATCAGGTCCACGGCGCGGTCACTGAGGTCCACCTCTACATCGACTTGCGGGTGCAATTGCAGAAACTCGGTCAGCAGGCAGCCCAAGTGCGACATGGCGAACGACAGCGGTGCGCTCAGCCGCAAAGTGCCGCGCAGGGCGTGGGCCTGGCCGCTGATGTCGTGCTCCACCTGCTGCACCTCGCCCAGCAGGCGCAGCGCCGACTGGTAGTAGTGCTGGCCCAGCGGCGTGGCGTCCAGGCGCCGGGTAGAGCGGTTGAGCAGGCGTACGCCCAGGCGCTCTTCAAGCTGCATCAGGCGCCGGCTGACCGATTGCTTGGACATGCCCAGGCGGTCGGCGGCAGCGGTGAAACTGCCGGCCTCCATGACCTGGGCAAAGATACGCATGTCTTCGTAGGGGTTCATTGTCTCGCTCATGGTGACAGTCAAACGCTTTATAGCGGCTTTTTCCCGCCAGTGCATCTGCCTAACCTATGCACAAGTCGCAGCGACGGCCCAGCAGGCCAGGCAAGACGCCCACTACTAACACTTGCATGGAAAAGGATTCGCTCATGAACATTGTCCACAAAACCCTTACCGCCTCTCTTCTGGCCCTGTCCGTTTCCAGCGCCTTCGCTGCGGGTAGCCCAGGTGTCGCACTTCCTGACCACCGGGATGATGAAGTGGTTCTGGGACAGCTACACCACCGATGCCAAGGCGCGGGAACAGATCTACGCCTCGCCGCTGCGAGCCAGTAGCGAGCAGTTGAAGGGCCTGCCGCCGGCGCTGGTGCAAACGGCTGAGTTCGATGTGTTGCGCGATGAAGGCGAAGCGTATGCCCGCAACCTTAATGCTGCTGGTGTAGCCGTTACCTCGGTGCGCTACAACGGCATGATCCACGACTACGGCCTGCTCAATCCGCTGAGCCAGGTGCCAGCGGTGAAGGCAGCCATGCGCCAGGCGGCCGGTGAACTAAAAGCCCACCTTCAATAACCTTACCCACCCATGCGGCAGAGGCTGGCGTGCCGTAAGGCAGGCCAGGCCTCTTCGCGGGTAAACCCGCTCCCACAGGTACACCACAGAACTGGAAATTTGTGGTGCACCTGTGGGAGCGGGTTTACCCGCGAAAGGGCCATCAGCCCTACATCAGGGTTCAAACCCTTCGACAATGATCACTTCAGCCTTCGCCACCCCCTGGCGATGGCTGCAAGCCTCCTGATACAGCGCGGACCGATAACACGCCACCGCCTGCTCATACGAATCGAACTCGATCACCACGCTACGCTGAGGGGTAGGCCGCCCTTCCATCGCCTCGCTGCGCCCGCCACGTGCCAGGAAGCGGCCGCCGAATGACTTGAAGGCTGCCGGCGCGCGTTGGGTGTACTGCTGATACTGCTCGGGTTCGGTCACGTCCACATGGGCGATCCAATAGGCCTTCATGCGCTGCTCTCCTGTTACGGCGATATTTGTGTATGATGGTATACCATAAAAATCACCCCACCACAGTGAGCGTGCAACATGGCATTCAACACCATCGAGGAGCTTCTCGAGGACTACCGGCAGGGCAAAATGGTCCTGCTGGTGGATGACGAGGACCGGGAGAACGAAGGCGACCTGCTGATCGCCGCCGAGCGTTGCGACGCCCAGGCCATCAACTTCATGGCCCGCGAAGCGCGCGGCCTGATCTGCCTGACCCTGACCGACGAACACTGCCAGCGCCTGGGCCTGGAGCAGATGGTACCGGCCAACGGCAGCGCTTTCAGCACGGCGTTCACCGTGTCGATCGAAGCAGCCACCGGCGTCACCACCGGCATTTCCGCTGCCGACCGGGCACGCACCGTGGCAGCGGCCATGGCCCCGACCGCCCGCCCCGAAGACCTGGTGCAACCTGGCCACATCTTCCCGCTGCGCGCCCGCGAAGGCGGCGTGCTGACCCGCGCCGGCCACACCGAAGCAGGTTGCGACCTGGCACGGCTGGCCGGCTTCAGCCCGGCGTCGGTCATTGTTGAAGTGCTGAACGACGATGGCACCATGGCCCGCCGCCCCGACCTGGAAGTGTTCGCCGCCCGGCATGGCATCAAGATCGGCACCATCGCCGACCTGATCCACTACCGCCTGAGCACCGAGCAGACCATCAAACGTATCGGCGAGCGCGAACTGCCGACCGTGCACGGCACCTTCCGTCTGGTCACCTATGAGGACCGCATTGAAGGCGGCGTGCACATGGCCATGGTCATGGGCGACATCCGTCGCGAGCAACCGACCCTGGTGCGGGTGCACGTGATCGACCCGCTGCGCGACCTGGTCGGTGCCGAATACGCCGGCCCCGCCAACTGGACGCTGTGGGCGGCGCTGCAGAAGGTAGCCGACGAAGGTACAGGCGTGGTGGTGATCCTGGCCAACCATGAATCCTCCCAGGCCCTGCTTGAGCGTGTGCCGCAGCTGACCCAGCCGGTAAGGCCGTACCAGCGCGGGCAGTCGAAGGTGTACTCCGAAGTAGGCACCGGGGCGCAGATTCTGCAGGACCTGGGCGTGGGCAAGCTGCGTCACCTGGGGCCACCACTGAAGTACGCCGGCCTGGCGGGGTATGAGCTGGAGGTGGTGCAGAGCATTCCGTTCGAGCCAGGCCTTCCGACCTGACACAGTCCCGTTGTAGGAGCGGCCTTGTGCCGCGAAAGGGCCGCATAGCGGCCCCGTCAATTGGTGTGTCGACGCTGAAACCCTGGGGCCGCTGTGCGGCCCTTTCGCGACACAAGGCCGCTCCTACAAAGGGTTGCGGCAGTTGGCAAAGGCCGGGGTGATGGCCGGTCGCCTCAGACCCCTTGCCAAAAGTTTGGAATACCATAATATGATATCCCGTAGACCTTGAATCTGTAGGCCGGCACCTACAATTAAAAACGGCCACCAAGACACTTTGTTTTAGCTGCTCCCCGAACACTGTTGGCGGGCGCATCAAAAGCCCCGCCTCGAATAACAAAAGCAACGAGGGCGTAACCATGCTGTTGAGCAAACGTGTAACCGCAGTGCTGTCCGCCAGCCTGCTGACCCTGGCATGTCAAGCCGCCCAGGCCGCTGACAGCCTGAACTTCGTCAGCTGGGGCGGTACCACCCAGGACGCCCAGAAAGAAGCGTGGGCCGTACCCTTCACCAAAGCCACCGACATCAAGGTCGTGCAGGACGGCCCCACCGACTACGGCAAGCTCAAGGCCATGGTCGAAAGCGGCAACGTGCAATGGGATGTGGTCGATGTCGAAGCCGACTTTGCCCTGCGCGCCGCCAGCGAAGGCCTGCTGGAACCCCTCGACTTCACCCAGATAAAGCGTGACAAGATCGACCCTCGCTTCGTGTCCGACCATGGCGTCGGCTCGTTCTTCTTCTCCTTCGTGCTGGGCTACAACGAAGGCAAGCTGGGTGCCAACAAGCCGGTAGACTGGACCGCACTGTTCGACACCAAGACCTACCCGGGCAAACGCGCCCTGTACAAATGGCCCAGCCCCGGCGTGCTGGAACTGGCCCTGCTGGCCGACGGCGTAGCGCCAGACAAGCTGTACCCGCTGGACCTGGACCGCGCCTTCAAAAAACTCGATACCATCAAGAAAGACATCGTCTGGTGGGGCGGTGGCGCCCAGTCGCAGCAGCTGCTGGCCTCGGGTGAAGCCTCGCTCGGCCAGTTCTGGAACGGCCGTGTCTACGCCCTGCAGCAAGACGGTGCACCCGTGGGCGTAAGCTGGAAACAGAACCTGGTCATGGCCGACTTCCTGGTCATCCCCAAAGGCGCCAAGAACAAGGACGCGGCCATGAAGTTTCTGGCCAACGCCAGCAGCGCCGAAGGCCAGGCCGAGTTCGCCAACAAGACCGCCTACGCCCCGGTGAACGTCGACAGCGTGGCCAAGCTGGACAAAGACCTAGCGCCTAACCTGCCCACTGCCTACGCCCAGGACCAGGTCACCCTCGACTTCGCCTACTGGGCCAAGAACGGTCAGGCCATCGCGGCCCGCTGGAATGAGTGGTTGGTCAAATGAAAGTCGCCATCAACGCCCTGCATAACGCGCAAGGTGCCCCCACGGGCACCGGCGCCCCCGGAACGGCCCCCCGCCGCGCCAGCCTGAGCCAGCGCTGGAAGGGCAGCCGCAACCTGCTGCCGGCCCTGCTGTTCCTTGGCCTGTTCTTCTTTGCCCCGCTGGTCGGCCTGTTGCTGCGTGGGGTGCTGGAGCCAACGCCGGGGCTGGGCAACTACGAGCAGCTGTTCGCCAACTCGGCCTACGCACGGGTGCTGTTCAACACCTTCTCGGTGGCCGGCGTGGTCACCCTGATCAGTGTGCTGCTGGGCTTCCCGCTGGCCTGGGCAATCACCTTGGTGCCCAAGGGCTGGGGCCGCTGGCTGCTGAACATCGTGCTGTTGTCGATGTGGACCAGCCTGCTGGCGCGCACCTACTCGTGGCTGGTGTTGCTGCAAAGCTCGGGGGTGATCAACAAGGCGTTGATGGCCATGGGTATCATCGATACCCCGCTGGAAATGGTGCACAACCTCACCGGCGTGGTAATCGGCATGAGCTACATCATGATCCCGTTCATCGTGCTGCCGCTGCAGGCCACCATGCACGCCATCGACCCGATGGTGCTGCAGGCCGGCTCCATCTGCGGCGCCAGCCCGTGGACCAACTTCTGGAAAGTGTTCCTGCCGCTGTGCCGTTCGGGGCTGTTCTCCGGCGCGCTGATGGTGTTCGTGATGTCGCTCGGTTACTACGTCACCCCGGCACTGCTGGGCGGGGCGCAGAACATGATGCTGCCCGAATTCATCATCCAGCAGGTGCAGTCGTTCCTCAACTGGGGCCTGGCCAGCGCCGCTGCCGCACTGCTGGTGGCGATCACCCTGGTGCTCTTCTACCTGTACCTGAAGCTGCAGCCGGAATCCCCGGTTGGCAACGCGAGGTAAACCGCCATGCTCCTGTCTCCCAATGCCATGGGCCGCCCGCTGCGCACGGGCCTGTACCTGACCACCGGGGTCATTGCGGCCTTCCTGCTGCTGCCGGTGGTGTTCATCGTGTTGCTGTCGTTCGGCTCGTCCCAGTGGCTGGTGTTTCCGCCACCGGGCTGGACCTTCAAGTGGTACAGCCAGTTCTTCTCCAACCCGGAGTGGATGGACGCCGCGCTGGCCAGCCTGAAGGTGGCCGTGCTGACCACCGTCGCCGCCGTACTGCTGGGCCTGCCCAGCGCATTCGCCCTGGTGCGTGGCCGCTTCCCGGGCCGCGAGCTGCTGTACGGCCTGTTCACCATGCCGATGATCGTGCCGCTGGTGATCATCGCCGTGGCCGTGTACGCACTGTTTCTCAAGCTGGGCTACACCGGCACGCTGTTCGCCTTCGTGGTCAGCCACGTGATCGTCGCCCTGCCCTTCACCATCATCTCGATCATCAACTCGCTGAAGCTGTTCGACCAGTCGATCGAGGATGCCGCGGTGATCTGCGGTGCCTCGCGCCTGCAGGCGATTTTCAAGGTCACCTTCCCGGCCATTCGCCCGGGGATGATCGCCGGTGGCCTGTTCGCCTTCCTGGTGTCGTGGGATGAGGTGGTGCTGAGCGTGATGATGGCCAGCCCCGACCTGCAGACCCTGCCGGTGAAGATGTGGACCACCCTGCGCCAGGACCTGAGCCCGGTCATCGCCGTGGCCTCGACCCTGCTGATCGGCCTGTCGTTGCTTGTGATGTTCATTGCCGCCGCCTTGCGCCGGCGCACCGAAACAAACGCCTGAGCGCGCGGAGAAAACAACAATGAGTGCAGTGATCAAAGACAACGCGCCAGGCAAGACCCTGGTCAGCCTGCGCGGCCTGAACAAGCACTACGGCGACTTCACCGCCGTGGACAACCTCGACCTGGAAATCCAGGACGGCGAGTTCCTGACCTTCCTCGGTTCTAGCGGCTCGGGCAAATCCACCACCCTGTCGATGCTGGCCGGCTTCGAAACGCCCAGCAGCGGCGAAATCCTGGTCGATGGCCAGTCGCTGGTGAATGTACCGCCGCACAAGCGTGACATCGGCATGGTGTTCCAGCGTTATTCGCTGTTCCCACACCTGAACGTGCGCGACAATATCGCCTTCCCGCTGGCCATCCGCAAGCTGAGCACCAGTGAGACCAACAAGCGCGTCGACGCGATGCTCAAGCTGGTGCAACTGGAGCAGTTCGCCCACCGCAAGCCGTCGCAGATGTCCGGCGGGCAGCAGCAGCGTGTGGCGATTGCCCGGGCGCTGGTGTACGAGCCACGCATCCTGCTGATGGACGAACCACTCGGCGCGCTGGACAAGAAGCTGCGCGAAGACCTGCAGGACGAGCTGCGCCAGCTGCACCGCCGGCTGGGTATCACTATCGTCTACGTCACCCATGACCAGGAAGAAGCCATGCGCCTGTCCCAGCGCATCGCCATCTTCAGCCATGGCAAGATCGTCGGCCTGGGCACCGGTTACGACCTGTACCAGAACCCACCGAATGCCTTTGTCGCCTCGTTCCTGGGCAACTCCAACTTCCTGCGCATCAAGGCCAGCAGCAATGGCGCCGGCAGCTTCGAGGGCCAGCCAGTGGCCATTCGCCTGACCCCGGGCCTGGCCGCTGGGCAGGATGCGCTGATCATGGTGCGCCCGGAAAAAGCCCTGGCCCTGACCGCCGAACAGGCTGCGCGCGAGCCATTGCCGGCGGGCTGGAACGAGGTCAGTGCCAAGGTTGGCGAAGTGCTGTTCCTGGGTGAAAGCCAGACCTGCCATGTGGTGACTGCAGGGGGTACCGAGCTGACGGTGAAGGCACTGTCGGCCGCGGGCATGCCGATGCAGCCGGGCGACAGCGTGAAGGTGCGCTGGGCGGTGGCGGATGCCTGCATCTACACCGAGTGGGCCGAGAGTGATTTGAGCAAGTCTGCCGGGGCGCATTGAGATAACCGGGGCCGCTTTGCGGCCCTATCGCAACGCAAGGCCGCTCCCACAAGGCATCGCGGTCGCCTGTGGGAGCGGCCTTGTGTCGCGAATGGAGGGCAGAGCCCTCCCCTACGGACTGTCACATTATCATCACGCCACTGTCGTAATCTGCCGGCCAACTCTATGCCACAGGGCCACCCGGCATGCCCCGCCTGTTTGTCTTGCTGCTCACCTTGCTACCGCTGGCCACCCTGGCCGAGCCTGTGCACCTGCGCGTTCAAGGCTCCAACACCATCGGTGCAGCACTGCTGCCTGCCTTGGTACAAGGGCAATTGCGCGCGCAGCAAGCCACCGCCATCGAGCAGCAACCTGGCAAGTGGGCCAACGAGACCGTGATCACCGCACGCGATGCGCATGGCCAACCCCTGCGTGTCGACATCGCCGCACACGGTTCCAGCACCGGCTTCGCCGCCCTCGGCCGTGGCGACGCCGACCTGGCAGCCGCCTCGCGACCGATCAACGACAGCGAAGTGCGCCAACTTCGGGCCCTAGGCGACCTGCGTGCTGCCAGCGCCGAGCAAGTGATCGGGCTGGACGGTGTCGCGGTCATCGTCCACCCCGACAACCCGCTACCTCGGTTGAACACACAGCAACTGGCGCAGATTTTCTCCGGGCAGATCCAATGCTGGGAGCAATTGGGTATTGCTGGCGGCGCCATTCACCTATACGCCCGTGACGACCGCTCCGGCACCTTCGAGACGTTCAAGGCACTGGTGCTGGAGCCCCAGCACCACGACTTGTCAGCCAAGGCCCGGCGCTTCGAGTCCAGTGACGAACTGGCCGCGCAGGTGGCCACCGACCGCCAGGCCATCGGCTTCAGCAGCCTGGCTGCGGTGCACGGGGCCAAGGTGCTGGCGGTAGCCGAAGGCGACGCACCGGCCATGCTGCCGGAGCGCGCGCTGGTGGCCAGCGAAGACTATCCGCTGTCACGACGCCTGTACTTCTACCTGCCGGCCAACCCCAAGCCGCAGGCCAGGGCCCTGGCCGACTTTGCCCAGAGCCCGGCCGGCCAGGCCATCGTCGCCCAGCAGGGCTTTGTTTCGCAGCAGATCAAGGCCCAGCCAGTAGTGCCCCAGGCCGACATGCCGCCGCGCTACCGTACCTTGGCCCAACAGGCGCAGCGGCTGAGTGTGAACTTCCGCTTTCAGGAAGGCAGCGCCAGCCTCGATAACAAGGCCCTGCGTGATGTGCAGCGGGTGGCCGAATACCTGCGCCAGGCTGGCAAGCTGCAGAGCAAAGCGGTGCTGGTAGGTTTTGGCGACCCCAAGGAAACGCCTGGCCGCGCCGCCCTGCTCTCGCGCCTTCGGGCCCAGGCAGTGCGCCGCGAGCTGGCACGCGATGGCGTGGAGTTGCTGGAGGTGACGGGTATGGGCGATGAACTGCCGGTGGCCGGCAATGAGCTGGAGCAAGGGCGGCTGCGCAATCGGCGGGTCGAGGTGTGGGTGTATTGAATTGAGGGGGCGGGCTTGTGCTCCTCCAGGGGTGCTGGCAAAGAAATGTAACAGCTCCCCATTCGGTATCTTCTGCATTCGGGTCTAGGCTCAAATTCATGTGATACCGGGCCCCTCTGACGGCTGCCAAGCCGCCATGTCGGATCACTGTTGCCATGCAACGTCGACATTCAAGGAGGGGCTCATGACAGCTCTGCAAGCATTCCTCACCACCCCTGTACTCGGCACCAGCGCCTGGATGTGGCTGGTGTTCATGGCCATCGTCATCGGTTTGCTGGTGCTCGACCTGGGCGTGCTGCACCGCCACGACCGGGAAATCGAAATGCGCGAAAGCCTGCTGCTGTATTCGGGCTACTTCAGCGTTGGCGTCTTGTTCGGCGTCGGGGTCTGGTACCAGCTGGGCGCGCAATCGGCGCTGGAGTTCTACACCGGTTTCCTGGTCGAGCAATCGCTGTCGATGGACAACGTGTTCGTCATGGCGATGATCTTCAGCTACTTCGCCATCCCCCGCCGTTACCAGCATCGTGTGCTGTTCTGGGGCATCCTGGGGGTGGTGTTCCTGCGGGCGATCATGATTGGTGTGGGCGCCGCGCTGGTGCAGAACTTTGCCTGGGTGCTGTATATCTTCGGTGCCTTCCTGCTGTTTACCGGAGTGAAGATGGCGCTTTCGAAAGAAGACAGCCACCCTGACCTGGCCAACAACCCGATCCTCAAGTTCGTGCGCCGCCACATGCGGGTCACCGACCAGATCCACGGCTCGCACTTCTTCGTACACCAGACCCCAGCCGGCCACAGCAAGGCGCTGCGCTATGCCACCCCGTTGTTCCTGGCGCTGGTGCTGATCGAGTTGGCCGACCTGGTGTTTGCCGTCGACAGCGTGCCGGCGATTTTCGCCATTACCCAGGACCCGTTCATTGTCTACACCTCGAACATCTTTGCCATTCTTGGGCTGCGCTCGCTTTACTTCGCACTGTCGGCATTGATGCACCGGTTTGTTTACCTCAAGTATGCGTTGGCGCTGGTGCTTATCTTTATTGGTTGCAAGATTTTCTATCACGGCATGGTGGGCAAGGTACCGGCGCTGCTGTCGTTGGGGGTGACGTTCGGGTTGTTGCTGGGTGGGGTGGTGGTTTCGTTGGTGAAGACGCGGGGGGAGAAGGCGGAGATTCAACCCAAACAGCCTGCGAATGCCGGTGGTGAATTTAGCAATAAAAAGGAAGACCCGCAGATGCGGGTCTGAAGTTACGAATCTGGGCGGAGATCATTTCTTTATAATGAAATAACCCACCCCCGCCCAGACTGATGAGATCAGGATCAGCCAAAGAGCTGCCCCTAATTTTCGCCTCAACTTGGGCGGAAACCTTTCAAGTTCCGCCTCGTCCAACCATCCCAAGCGCAAATGAAGCCAAGGAAATGTAACCAACGCGCTTACCGTGCTCATCAGTAGACATCGAGACCTCAGATTCCCTCCGCCCCACACGGGCTTCATCTGTTCCAGGTAGGGATTGCTGGTAATCGCTGAAAGAGCGATATCAAAATCCGTCGACAGCGCAATCTGTACATTCATAGCGATACCGACAAGGCCGATAATGAAGGGCGCAACTAAGAAAGCTATTCGCAAGTATGGCGACCAGCTATCAAAGTCAATCATCCATCACCTCATAAATCACTTCACCGACCTTCTCGCCAGCTGCGCCAATACCCATAGAGCCTGCCGCAGAGCCGGCGCCAACCAGGACAATCCCGCATACGGGAACACCAAGGCCGCCGGTACCCACCGCGAAAACACCGCATAGCGCGGCAGCGGCAGCACCTGCGATGTAACCTCCCACCATCCCTCCTCCTAAGCCACCAGCGAAACTACCCGTTTCGGTGAATCGGACTTTCCGGCAGTCATCAGTTTCACCTGCAACACAGACCTCTTGCACTTTCAGATAAGATGACGTAGCCCCCAGCCCAATTGCAGCGTGCCCGCCATATTGAAGGTACTTGCTGAGCCCCGCCACCTTATCCAGATGCGTCGCGTACCCCGGAATCTGCCCCGGACCACCGGCCCTGGACCAATGATGCACAAGACTCTTGGTCGAAATATTCAAGCTCCTCCTCAAGCGCTCATAGCTCCCAAGGTTCAACTGCTTGTTCAAAAATGCCGTTTTCAACTGTCCATCCAGCTGCTGCAGAAGCCGCCGCCGTTCAGCGAAAAAGCCCGGGCTGTTCAAATGGCCGTGGCGCATGAACTCCCGCTGATGCAACTGCTCGATACTGGTCAATGTATGACTGACCTGTTTCAAACCTTGATCGAGCATGTCCTTGCCGACGCCCATGGACAGACTGGCGTTGCTGAGCAAGCCGGCGATTTCGGCCTGGTGCTGCATCATGAAATCCGCTTCGGCGTAGTCGAGCACCTCCAAAGCACGTCGTGCATGCTGCGCAGCCGCCATCAGCTCTCCCTCTTCCCGCGTACAGGCATTTGCGTTGTCAGGATCACCGATAACGAAGATTTCCCCAGCCTTGAAGCCTTGCTCAAACGTCGGGTTGAGCCGCTGCAACCGGGAGATCGGCAAAGTGGCATCGTGCTCGGCCAGTTGCAGCAGCACCTGGGGGAACGACATGCGTCGAGGAACTACATAGAAGCCAGGCTCTAGCGAATCGGGCAGTGCCCCTACGACGGGTCGGGAGAAGCGCCCGGGGTAGGCAGTGGCTGACGGCTGGTTAAAGTGGGTATTGGTACCCCCCGCAATGGAATACATGGACGGCGGTGCTTCATATAACGGTGCGACCACCCGGTTGCTGCCCGGCGAACAGCCACAGGCAACCAGCGCGCCATCCATGGCCACCCGCTGGCCATCGGAAATAAAGTGATCCACACCTTCAGCGACGGTTCCCACCTGCCCACAAAGAGGGCATGGCGTGGTGTGGTCGCCTTCACGGAGCACCATCCGGCCTTCGTCCAGGTAGCCCGCCCCGGTCGCAATACAGACAGCACCCGTAGTAGTGACATCACCATCTACCGCCTGACCCTTTCCCTCCAAATTGACCCGCATCTCTAAACTCCCTGTATCTGGTTAGGGTTGAAAACCTATCACCAGCAAGGGAGATTCAGGGGGCCTCAGCCGAAATCCAGATACTTCCTACACATTGCGGGAGTTTGCGCGATCACTGTGGGAGCGGGTTCACCCGCGAAGAGGCCGGCGCAGGCTGACGACTTCACCGCCCGCTACGCAACAGCTCCACCGGCACATACTTGCCAATTTCATATTTGCCAATCGCCGCCCGGTGCACTTCATCCGGCCCGTCGGCCAGGCGCAGGGTGCGCTGCATGGCGTACATGTAGGCCAGCGGGAAATCGCCGCTCACCCCTGCCCCGCCATGCATCTGGATCGCCCGGTCGATCACCTTCAACGCCACGTTCGGCGCCACCACCTTGATTTGCGCGATTTCGCTGCGGGCCACCTTGTTGCCGACGGTGTCCATCATGTACGCCGCTTTCAACGTCAGCAGCCGCGCCATGTCGATTTCCATGCGTGAGTCGGCGATCTTGTCGACGTTGCCACCCAGCCGTGCCAGTGGCCGACCAAAAGCAGTACGCTCCACCGAGCGCTTGCACATCAGCTCCAGGGCACGCTCGGCCATGCCGATCGAGCGCATGCAGTGGTGGATACGGCCCGGGCCAAGGCGCCCCTGGGCAATCTCGAAGCCGCGCCCCTCGCCGAGCAGCACGTTTTCATAAGGCACCCGAACGTTCTCGAAAAGCACCTCGGCGTGGCCATGAGGGGCATCGTCATAGCCGAACACCGGCAACGGGCGGACGATCTTCACGCCCGGCGCATCTGTTGGTACCAACACCATCGAATGCTGCTGGTGGCGTGGCCCTTCGGGGTCGGACAGGCCCATGAAGATCATCACCTTGCAACGCGGGTCGCAGGCGCCGGAGGTCCACCATTTGCGGCCATTGATGACCCATTCGTCGCCGTCACGCACGGCAGTGGCGGCCATGTTGGTAGCGTCCGAGGAGGCCACGTCCGGCTCGGTCATGGCAAACGCCGAGCGGATCTCACCGCGCAACAACGGCTCCAGCCACTGGCGTTTCTGCGCTTCGCTGCCATAACGCACCAGCACTTCCATGTTGCCAGTGTCCGGCGCCGAGCAGTTGAAGGGCTCTGGCCCGAGCAGTGAGCGGCCCATGATTTCCGCCAACGGGGCGTATTCCAGGTTGCTCAGGCCGGCGCCGTATTCCGATTCGGGCAAGAACAGGTTCCACAGCCCTTCGGCGCGGGCCTTGGCCTTGAGTTCTTCCATGATTGCCGTGGGCTGCCAGCGGTCGCCCTCGGCAACCTGGCGCTCGAACACGGCTTCGGCGGGGTACACGTAGGCGTCCATGAACGCAGTAACGCGCTCGCGCAGTGCCTGGACCTTGGGCGAATAGGCGAAATCCATCGGGGCTACCTTCACGGTTCGGAGTACATGGGCAGAGCCTAGAGCAGCGTAGCCCCATCCACCTAGTCTATTTTCCGCGTGTATAAACATTCATAACCGATATATGATCGGCCAATAATTCCAACAAGAGCGGCGCCCATGAACCTCACCAAGGTCGACCTCAACCTGTTCATCGTGTTCGATGCGATCTACACCGAAGCCAACCTGACCCGCGCCGGGCAGATTGTCGGCATTACCCAACCAGCGGTGTCCAACGCCCTTTCGCGGCTGCGCGAAACCTTCAACGACCCACTGTTCGTGCGCACCGCACAAGGCATGGTGCCCACGCCGATGGCGCAGAACATCATCGGCCCGGTGCGCAACGCCCTGGCACTGCTGCGTACCTCGGTGCAGGAAAGCCGCATCTTCAACCCGCAGCAGGCCAACAAAACCTTCCGCATCAGCATGACCGACCTGACCGAAGCGGTCATCCTGCCGCCGCTGTTCCAGCGCCTGCGCCGCCTGGCGCCTGCGGTGCTGATCGAAAGCTTCCTGTGCAAGCGCCGCGAGACCACCAAGGAGCTCGCCGCCGGCCGCCTGGACTTCGCCATCGACGCCCCCCTGAACACCGACCCCCAGGTGCGCCACATCAAGCTGATGCAAGACCGCTATGTGTGCGCCCTGCGCCAGGGCCACCCGCTGGCTGACAGCAAGCTGACCCTCGACAGCTACCTGGGCATGACCCATATCCATATTTCCAGCCGCCGCAACGGCCTGGGTTACGTCGACCTGGCGCTGGGCAAGATGGGTGTTCAGCGCAAGGTCGCCCTGCGTTCGCAGCACTACCTGATGGCCTCGCAGGTGTTGCAGCAGACCGACATGGCGATGACCGTCCCCGAGCGCTTCGCCCGTCGCCATCAGTTGCGTTACCAGCCACTGCCAGTGGAGGTGCCCGCACTGGAAACGCACCTGTACTGGCATGAAAGCACCGACCAGGACCCGGCCAACCGCTGGATGCGCGAGCAGATCACCGAATTGTGCGAACGCGTGGTAGCCGAGGAAGAGAAAGCCCTGCAGCCTGCCTGAAGCCGCCTGCGAGGGGCGGTTGATCAGCCCCGCCCCTCCCGTAGAAAAATATTCTGCAAACAGTTAGATAGAGAGAAATTTTTCTCACATCAATTGAGAAAAACGTGGCGGGAAGCGAAACATATCTCGCCCATGGCGGATACGCTTAGCCCAACAATCGCCGATTTCACGGCGACAGACATGGACCCGCCCCAATGCCCAGCGCCCCACTCTATTTCGATTACGCCGCCACCACCCCCGTCGACGATCGGGTCATCGAAACCATGCTGGCCTGCCTTGGCAGCGAGGCCAACTTCGGCAACCCGGCGTCCAGTGGCCATGCCTACGGCCAGGCCGCCCGACAGGCCGTGGAGCAAGCCCGCCAGCAAGTGGCCGAGCGAGTCGGCGCGCAAGCCGACAACCTGGTCTGGACCTCGGGCGCGACCGAATCCAACAACCTGGCACTCAAAGGCATTGCGCAAGGCTTCGACCAGCCCGGGCACCTGATCACCAGCCAGCTGGAGCACAAAGCCGTGCTCGACACGGTGGCCGAACTGGAGCGCCAAGGCTGGGCCGTTACCCGCCTGGCGCCGGATGCCGCCGGCCTCATCCAGCCTGCAAGCGTGCAGGCAGCGTTGCGCGCCGATACCCGCCTGGTATCGCTGATGGCGGTCAACAACGAGCTGGGCACGGTTACCGATTTTGCCGCCATTGGCCAGCGGGTGCGTGCCCACGGTGCCCTGCTGCACGTGGATGCCGCACAGGCCGTAGGCAAGCTGGCCATCGACCTGAAGGCGATGGCCGTGGACATGATGTCGTTTTCGGCGCACAAGGTGTACGGGCCAAAAGGGATCGGCGCGCTCTATGTCGGGCCACGCGCCCGTACGCTGATGCGTGCGCAGATGCATGGCGGCGGCCATGAGCAGGGCCTGCGTTCCGGCACCCTGGCAACCCATCAGATCGCCGGCATGGGCAGCGCCTTTGCCCTGGCCGGCCAACCAGGTGACAGCGAGCACCAGCGCCTTGAGCAACTGGCCACACGCCTGCGCGAAGGCCTGCTGGCTTTACCCGGCGTCACCCTCAACGGCAGCGCCAACCAACGCATCCCCCATACCCTGAACTTGTGCATCGACAGCAAGGGCTTCAACAGCGCGGCCCTGGCCAGCGAGCTGGCCTTGTCGACCACCTCGGCCTGCAACTCGGCAAGCAACGCTGCCTCGCATGTGCTGCTGGCACTGGGGCTGGACGACTGTCAGGCACGCAACAGCGTGCGCTTGAGCATCGGCCGATTCACCACCGAGGCGCAAGTGGACCAGGCGCTCGCAGTGTTTAGCCGGGTGTTGACCACGGCATCGGCTGCACTGTGGTGAACGCGCGCTAGAACAAGCGGCTGTCCGGGGTGAAATCCTCGACCTGGATTTTCGCACGCTGCGCCTGCGCGTGCCGTGGGTTGAACAGGTAGTTGATGGTACTGGGCATGATCGCGCTCGGCACCGGCAGCAACAATGCCGAGCAGTCATCCAGAAAGCGATTGCCCAGCGCCCGGGTCAACTCAGGCTGAGCGGACCAACCGGGCTGCAAGACGGGCAACTGCGCCTGTGAAACCGTGTCGGGCAATTCGATGCGGATCAGGCGCATGGTGGTAGGAAAATCCTCGGGGTCGATTTCCAGGTGCACCAGCACCTCGAGCATGGCCCCGGAAGGGCTGGTGGCGGCATACACCACTGGCCGGCCCGCCTGGTGCCACCGGCCGCTTACACGCAACCCCCCAGTGCCACTCAAATCTGCATAGGCGCTGATACGCCACAAAATCACAGGCCAAAGCCCTCGGCAATCTGCAGCAGCATCTCTTCCACCTGAGTGGTGCCTTGCTGGGTGGTGAGCATCTGCATGGGCGTCAGCCCCGAGAAGCGTTCCTTGGGCTTGGACAGCCAGCGCTTGGCCTTGTCCGCTTCACCGAACACGGCTTCGGCCATGGCGGTGATGTGGGCTGAACGGAACAGCCGATCACTCTCTTCCACGGTCAGCGGCTGGTCACGCTCGATACGGGTTTTGAGGGTGCGCAGGGGAATGATCTGGTCCCGCTCCACCGGCGTGAACACACCACGCTCGGTCAGCTTCACCAGCCAGGTGGCAGCAAAACCATGGGTGATGCGGGTGTGGATTTCGAAGTCACTGGCGAGTTCGGGTATTTCCAGCAGCGCCTGCAGGCGCGCCCGGTACTCGTGGTAACCGTTGTCGCGAAGCACTTCGGCAAGCATGGCAGACTCCTGTTACGGCGTTTGCCGACAAGTATGCGGTATTCGCCGGATCATTGCCAGCTTGCCTGGCCCCCTTGGTTGTCCCCGAACCTTTCAGAAGGTACCCGGATACGCCCCGCCATCGATCAGCAGGTTCTGCCCGGTGATATAACCGGCATGCGCACTGCACAGGAACGCACAGTACGCGCCAAACTCCCCGGCATCGCCAAAGCGCGCCGCCGGGATAGCCTTGCGCCGGGCCTGGGCAGTGGCTTGCACATCGCTACCCGCCGCCTGCAAAGTCTTTTGCAGGCGTGCGGTGTCGAACGCCCCAGGCAGCAGGTTGTTCAGTGTCACATTGCTGCCCGCCAGGCGCTGCTGCCGGGCCAGGCCTGCAATGAACCCGGTCAGGCCGCTACGGGCGCCGTTGGACAGTCCAAGAATGTCGATCGGCGCCTTCACCGCGCCAGAGGTGATATTCACTACCCGGCCGAAACCGCGCTCGGCCATGCCGTCGACCACCGCCTTGATCAGCTCTATCGGGGTGAGCATGTTGGCGTCCAGCGCCTTCAGCCAATCGTCACGCCCCCAGTCACGGAAGTCCCCCGGTGGCGGGCCACCGGCGTTGTTGACCAGGATGTCGACCTGCGGGCAGGCCGCCAACAGCGCCTGGCGCACCTGGGCATCGGCCACATCGCCGGCCACAGTACGCACCTCGATGCCTGGGCAGGCCGCCCGCAACTCGCTGGCGGTCTGCTCCAGGGTGGCTTGGGTGCGGGCATTGATGACCAGGTTCACGCCTTCTTTGCCAAGCGCTTCGGCGCAGCCTTTGCCCAGGCCCTGGCTGGCCGCACAGACGATGGCCCAGCGGCCGGTAATGCCTAGATCCATTGGGTTGCTCCTTGATGCAATAGGGTTACAGGGGTACTGGCAGGCCGTGCCGGGGGTAATCTAGAGCACAGGCAAGGCCGCCGATAATGAAAAGAGCTGATCCACCAATAACCATCGCTTATCCCCACCAGCCCACCAGCAATGGGCTGGAGGGCGAGCGCCGTCAAACTTCAATTGGCCGTCAATTCTTCTACCAGCAACCGCGCCGCTGGCGATAGCGGCGCCGCCACACGGTGCACGATGCCGAAGGGCTCGCTCAACGCCCGTAGCTGCACCGCCAGCGACACCAGCAACCCGCGCTGCTCGGCAAAGGCCGCCACGGCACTGGGAATGACCGCCACCAGCGTCGGGTCATCTTCCAGCAGCATGAACGTAGCGAAGGTGGAAAAGGTTTCCAGCGGATAGCGGGGCACCTGCACCCCTGCTTCGCTCAACTCGCGCTCCAGCGCCTGGCGCATGGGCATGTTCACCGGGTAGACCACCCAGCGGTAATGGCTCAAATCGCTGATCGCCAGTGCCGCTGCCCCGGCAAGCGGATGCTGCGGGTGCGCGACCACCACCAACGGCTCCTGGGCCAGCTCGACAAAGGCATAGTCCGCCGCGTCACGGCCCAGCCCGGGCCGGCAGATGGCGAGGTCCAGGCGCCCCTCGTCCAGTTGGGCGAGCAGGTTGGCGCTGGTATTCTCGGCAATTTCCACCGCCAACTGCGGCTGCTTGCGGCGCAAGCGCCCCAGGGCGCTGACCAGTGTCGGCATAGCCCCCATGATGCTGCCCACTGCCAGGCGCCCGCCCTGGCCCTGGACGATGCCTAACACCTCTTCGCGCAGATGCCCCAGGTCGCTGTGGATCAGCCGCGCATAGCGCACCACGCAACGGCCCACGTCGTTGGCTACCAGCCCGCTGGGCAGGCGCTGGAACAACGGTACCCCCAGCACCTCCTCCACCTCGCGCAGCGCCTTGGTAGCCCCAGGCTGGGAAATGGCCATGGCTTCGGCCGCCTTGTGCAGCGAACCACAGCGATCCAGCTCGATCAGCAGGCGCAACTGGCGCAGGCGCAGGCGAGAAAAAATGGAATCCAGGGAAGGGATCATCAGGCAGGCTCGACATGGGTCTTGTAATGCCGAGCACTATAGAGGGTCGTCAACGGGGGAGTGTTGAGTTTCAAGCAAATGACCCTTGATCGCAGAACACGCATACCAGCCCGTTATGCTGCGCTGTCGCCCGTGGAACAAGGCTTCGGCAAGCGCCGCTTTATCCTGTGGGAGCGGGCGCGCCCGCGAAGAGTGCGACGCGCTGCATGGCACCGGCTGCGCCGGTGTTCGCGGGCTTGCCCGCTCCCACAGGTGCCCCGCCCAATCAGGTATTTATGTTCGAGTAACGCGTTTACCGCGGTCTACGCCGTGCCAGGCAGGCATAACCCAGGCCCAGCACGCTGACCGCCAGTACACCCAGCAACACCATCAACTCCCGGCTGTAGCGGGCCACCATGGCTGGAAAACCGATGACCTCGTGGTACACCCGCACATTGGCCACTCCGTCGGCGTGGCTGATGCTGACGCCGCCTTGGCGGATCTGCAAATAGTCTGCATCGAAATAGACCCAGACCTTGCACGTGCCACCCGGCTCAATGGCCGGGATGTCCACCTGCGCGGTGGCGGTCTCCAGCAGGGTGTCGTTGCCGGCAGCATCACGCACCTGCACCAGGCCCTTGGCTGGCAGGCGGATCTTTACCTCGCGTACCGGCGCGTCACCACTGTTGCGTAGTTCGATGAGCAAGCCAGTACGGTGATCGACCAGCCCGGCCTCGAAAGGCTTGGCGAACAGCTGGGCATAGGGTGCCTGGGCCATTTCGATCAGCCTCTCGACCTGGTCGTGGCTTAGCTCGCCCTGGCCGATGCTGTTGATGCGCCCCTGCAACTGCTCATACTTGAGTTGCTCGCTGGCTTTGCTGATACGCTCGCTGAACTGGGTGGGATAGGTGAGGTAGGCATAGCTCAGTGACGCCTCCAGACGCGGGTTGCCCCTGAGCAACACGTAGGCGGCCAAAAGGACCATCAGGCCAACAAGCACGGCTACGAGGAGTTTCCCCACCTTGTCCCAGCTCAATGCAAACTTCCTTCTGTGGTGATACAGACGATTCAAACCGCCCAAGGGTGCCAAGTTCAGGCCCCCCAGGCAAGCTTGACTAGGGTTCGCGCTCGCCTTCGCGCGCCTGACGCATCTGCAGCAGCTGGCCATCGATCAGTGCCTTGGCCATGCCTGCCAGGTAAAACGTGGCCTGCATCATCACCTTGCGGTCGCCTGGCCGGTCGATGGCCTTGCGGGTAATTTCAGTGATGCAGCCCATGATGCTCGAGGCCTCCGTCAGTGCGGTCCTCATTGGCAGCTGCGGTTTCATCTGCACCAGTTCGGCGTCGGCGTGGCCAAACCGGCTCGCTGCACGCACGACATTGAGCTTGTTGCTTTTGGGGGTGTCGTTATCCATGTCCATTCCTCGGGGTTACGAGCATGCCCAGACTAGGACGCAGCCTCGCCCATCACAATGACCCGGAGGGTGGCAAGGGTCACTTTCGGAAATGGACTACAAGATCCCCTGACGTGGGCTCTCTGCTACCGATCAGCCCCTTGACCGGCGCCTGGCAGTGTCGGACGATCTTCACCTCCCCACACCAGGACGAACACCATGCTACGGATACTGGGCAGAGCTTCTTCCATCAATGTACGAAAAGTCCTGTGGGCCTGCGCCGAATTCGAGGTCGCATTCGAGCGCGAAGACTGGGGCTCTGGCTTCAAGGCCACTGACAGCCCAGAGTTCCTGGCATTGAACCCCAACGCCATGATCCCGGTGATCCAGGATGGCGACTTCACCTTGTGGGAATCCAACAGCATCATCCGCTACCTGGCCAACCGCTATGGTGCCACCGCGTTTTACCCCGACGATGCCCAGGCGCGGGCCAGGATCGATCAGTGGATCGACTGGCAGGCCTCGGACCTGAACCGCTCGTGGAGCTACGCGTTCATGTCACTGGTCCGGCACTCGCCCGCCCATCAGGACCCGCAAGCGCTTGCCGCCGGCTGCGCGGACTGGTCACGCTACATGCACATCCTCGACCGCCAACTTGCCAGCACCGGTGCGTATGTGGCCGGCAACCAGTTCACCCTGGCCGACATCCCTATCGGCCTGTCGGTCAACCGCTGGTTCGAAACGCCGTTCGAACACCCGCACCTGCCAGCGGTGCGTGATTATTACGAGCGCCTGAGCGAGCGCCCGGCCTATCACCTGCACGGCCGTAACGGTACGCCGTAAACGTACAGCACTGGTTTCACTGCCGGGCATTGGGTAATAATGCGAGTCATTACCATTAGTGCGCGAACACGGAAGAGTGGCATGCCCGGCAGCAGACACCCCATCGAGCATCTTTACGTCGAGCACCACGGCTGGCTGCAAGGCTGGCTGCGCCATCGGCTGAACAATGCAGCGGATGCTGCCGACCTTGCCCAGGACACTTTTGTCCGCGTGCTGCAAAGGCGCCAGGCAAAGGCGCTGTTGGAGCCACGCGCCTATTTGCGCACGATCGCCCGCGGGCTGGTCATCGACCTGTGGCGCCATCGCGACATCGAGCGGGCCTGGCTGGAGACGCTGGCGCAATTGCCCGAGGCCGAAGTGCCGTCACCGGAGACCAGTGCCCTGGCCATCGAGGCACTGGTGGCCATTGACCGCCTACTTGACGCGCTGCCCGCCCGCACGCGTACCATCTTCCTGCTGGCACAACTGGATGGCATGCCCTGCCCGCGCATTGCCGAGCAGCTGGGGGTGTCGCTGTCCACCGTTGAGCGCGACCTCAGCAAAGCCTTGCGCCACTGCTATCAGCTGGTCTTCGAGACCATGCCATGAGCGCCAGCACACTGCCGGCACTACCCAGCGCAACGGTGGACCAGGCCATAGAATGGTCGATCCGTCTCACCTACAACCGCCCCGACCCTGCCACCCGGGCGGCCTTCCAGGCCTGGCTGGCGGATGACGAAACCCACCGCCTGGCCTGGGCGCGCATGCAGAGCCTGAGCGGGCACTTTGCCGGTGTGCCGAGCGGGCTGGCGCGCCAGGCGCTGGATAAACTGCCTGAAGCGCGCCTGCAACGGCGCCAGGTGCTGAAACTGCTGGCACTGTTCGCGGCAGTCGGCAGCACCGCTTGGGGGACTCGCGAAACCGCGCCTTGGCAGCGGCTGATGGCCGACTACAGCACCCGTGTCGGCGAACATCAGCGCTGGACCCTGGCCGATGGCAGCCAGTTGGAGCTAAATACCGACAGCGCCGTGCGTGTGTATTTCGATGCCCGGCAACGGCGCATCGACCTGCTGCGCGGCGAGCTGTACCTGGTCAGTGGTGCCGACAGCGCCAGCCTGCAACAGCGCCCATTGCAGGTCACCACCACCTTGGCCACGTTCACCGCCCACGGCAGCCGCTGCAACATACGTCAGTACGCCGACGCCTGCCGCCTGGGCGTTGCCGAAGGCACCGTGAACATACAGCCACGCTCGGGTACCGGTGCCGTTGCCCAACCCGGAGAAACCTGGCAGGTAACCCGCGAAAACGTGCTGCGCCTGCCCGGCAACGCCGAAGACGCCGCCGCCTGGCGCGACGGCCTGCTGACCGCACGGGCGATGCCGCTGGCTGAACTGCTCGACGAGCTCGGCCGTTATCGCAACGGCTATCTGGGCTGTGACCCACAGGTTGCACAGCGCACCATCAGCGGCAACTTCAACCTCACCGACACCGACGCCACCCTGGCCTTCATCGCCCAGGCCCATGGCTTGCGTGTACAGGCGCTGACGCGTTACTGGGTACGCCTGAGCGCCTGAAACAACCTGGCAAAAAAAGTGCTCGCCGGGTGAAGGGGTTTGCAATCTCGCCCGGCATACACAGCAGAACACTCAAATTGCCAACGAGAACCCCACGTGACCCGACCCGCCCCCTTGCGCCTCGCCATTCGCCAAGCCCTGCTTTGCACCAGCCTTGGCCTGGCTACGCTGCCCCTGGCCCATGCCGCCGACAGCGCCAGCAGCACCACCCGCTACGACCTGGCCATCCCAGCCGGCTCGCTGGATTCAGCCTTGACCACCCTCAGCCGCAGCACCGGCCTGAACATTGCCTTCACCCCCGGTGACCTGGCCGGCAAGTACAGCACCGGGCTGCGGGGCAGCTTCAGCAGCCAGCAAGCCCTGCACCAGCTACTGGTCGGCAGCGGCCTGCAAGCCATGCCGCAGGACGGCGGTTACCGCCTGATCCCCGCCAGCGAACCGCTGCCATTGGGTGCTGTGGCACTGGACCCGACCAACGTGACCGGCACTGCCAACCTCGGCGAGCAGACCGAGAACACCGGTTCCTACACCACAGGTGCGATCACCACCGGCGGCAAGACACCTCGCAGCCTGCGCGAAACCCCGCAGTCGGTGAGCGTTATGACCCGCCAGCGCATGGATGACCAGCACCTCACCAGCCTGACCCAGGTGCTGGACCAGACCACCGGCATCACCGTGGTCGGCGGTAACGACACGAAAAACCAGATCTACTCGCGTGGCTTCGTCATCCGCAGTATCCAGACCGACGGCGGCGCACCGATGCTGCGCAACGAAGCCTTCGACACCCTGCCCGACATGACCGCGTACGACCACGTCGAAGTCTTGCGTGGCTCCGACGGGTTGTTCGGCGGCACTGGCGACCCGGGCGGCAGCATCAACCTGGTGCGCAAACGCGCCCTGCCGTTCAACCAGCTGAGCATCAGCCAGTCGGCGGGCAGCTGGGACAATTACCGCTCCGAAGTCGACCTGACCGGCCCGCTTGGGTTCGACGGTGCACTTCGCGGCCGCGTGGCGATGTCGTTCGAGGACAAGAAATACTTCTACGACAATGCCGACAGCGAGAAGCACGTGATTTTCGGTACCCTGGAGGCAGACCTGAGCCCGGCCACCCTGGTGAGCATCGGCGGCACCTATGAATGGCGGGACATGGATGGATACTGGGACCGCGGCCTGGTGCGCTACAAGGACGGCACCGAGATCGGCACCTCACGCAGCCGCTCGCTGGCCGCCGACTGGTCAGCCAACAACTACAAGCGCACCGAGTACTTCGCCAAGGTCGAGCACGCGCTGGACGACAACTGGAAGCTCAAGGCCAGCTACACCAAAAGCAAGTTCGACTCAACCCAGGACATTGGCGAAGTGAGCGCCGCCGTCGACCCGAACACCAACCAGACCACTTTCAAGCGTTTCATCCGCGGTTACAACAACGAGCAGGACCTGTTCGATGCCAACCTGTCCGGCACCTTCGACGCCTTTGGCCTGACCCACGAACTGCTGGTCGGCGCCGACTATGAAGAAGTGATGCGCAGCTACTCCGACGACAGCGATCTGTCGCAAGTGAGCGACATCAACGTGCCCTTCGATATCACCACGGGTGACGCCGGTGGCATGCCCAAGCCGCGCACACCCCCCAGCTACTACTACAACCCCGACTGGAACCAGCGCAAATCCGGTGCGTATGCCACCTTCAAGGCGCAGCTGGCCGAGCCACTGCACCTGACCTTGGGCGCACGCTACTCCGACTACCGTGACA
Source organism: Pseudomonas putida S13.1.2 (assembly GCF_000498395.2). Classification (NCBI taxonomy): domain Bacteria; kingdom Pseudomonadati; phylum Pseudomonadota; class Gammaproteobacteria; order Pseudomonadales; family Pseudomonadaceae; genus Pseudomonas; species Pseudomonas putida. Next base: position 978,075 of record NZ_CP010979.1, on the reverse strand, counting down.
ACACCCGCACCGTGGTGCCGACCTTGAACAATGAAGGCACCCGGGTCAAGGAAAGCAACCGCGGCGTCATCACCCCGTTTGGCGCGCTGGTGCTCGACCTGAACCGGCAGTGGTCGCTGTACACCAGTTATGCCGAGATCTTCCAGCCACAAACCGCCTTCAAATCCTCCAGCAGCCAGCCGCTGGACCCGATCGAGGGCGAAACCTACGAGTTCGGTACCAAGGGGGAGCTGCTCGATGGCCGCCTCAACCTGTCCAGCGCGCTTTACTACACCAAGCGCCTGAACGAAGCGGTGAGCATTGGCCAAGGCTTCTACAGCGCCTCTGGTGAAGTGATCAGCAAGGGTATCGATAGCGAAATCTCCGGCGAGCTGGCACCAGGCTGGCAGGCCATGGCCGGCTACACCTTCAACATCAACAGGCAACGTGTTGCCGGCAATGCCGCCAACAACGGCACGCCGATGAGCACACAAACACCCAAGCACCTGTTCAAGTTCTTTACCACCTACCAGCTGCCCGGCGAGTTCGAGCGCTGGAAGGTCGGCCTGGGTGCCACCATCCAGAGCGACAGCTACAAGAGTGGCTTCATCCAGCGCCGCCTGCCCGACGGTGGGCTCAGCCAGCAAGACCCGTATGCGTTCCGCCAGGCCGGTTATGCGGTGTGGAACGGCTTGGTCGAGTACCGCATCGATGAGCACTGGACGGCCACGCTCAATGGCAACAACCTGTTCGACAAGACGTACTACCAGACCGTGGATGCCAGCGACACCGGCAATTGGTACGGCGCGCCACGCAACTACATGCTGACCTTGCGCGGCAAGTTCTGAGTCGAGCAGTGTCGCTCGCGAATTCGATGATACCTGTAGGATCCTGGGGCTGCTTTGCAGCCCATCGCGACACAAGGCCGCTCCTACAAGGGATCGCATTTTCCCTGTAGGAGCGGCCTTGTGCCGCGAAAGGGGCGCACAGCGCCCCCGGCGATCTCAGCTTGTTACACCACAACCTGCCCCGCCGCTGCCACCACCCGCCCACGCCAGGCAAACAGCAACACCATCACCAAGCCCAGCGCCGCCATCGCTGCGCCCGCCAGGGAAATCGCCGGGTAGCCCAAACCTGCGTTGATCACTGCGCCACCCAGCGCCGCGCCAATCGCATTGCCCAGGTTAAACGCACCAATGTTCACCGCCGAAGCCAGGTTCGGCGCATCCTTGGCTGCCTCCATCACCCGCATCTGCAGTGGCGGGACCAGTGCAAAACTGGCCGCGCCCCAAAGCAGGATCGCCAATGCCGTCGGCAGCGGCCAGTCCAGCACCAGCGGGAACACCAGCAGCACAGCAATCAACAACGCCAACGACAGGATCAGCGTGCGGTCGATCGAGCGGTCTGCCGCCTTGCCGCCCCACACGTTGCCCAAGGTCAGGCCCACACCGAACAACACCAGCATGGCTGTCACGAACGTGGTGGACGCTGCCGCCTCGCTCTGCAGGATCGGCGCAATGTAGGTGAACACCGTGAACATTGCACTGGAACCCACCACTGTCAGCAGCAACGCCGCCAGTACCGGGCCGCGGCCCAGCACCCGGATTTCGGCCATAGCCCCGTCGCCTTTGGGCGACGGCACATTGGGCAGCGCGTACCAGAGCGTGGTCATCGCCACCAGGCCAAGCCCGGCAATACCCCAGAATGCCGTGCGCCAACCCAGCATTTCACCAAACCAGGTCGCCAGCGGCACGCCGCCGATGGTGGCCAGGGTCAAGCCCATGAACATTGCCGCCACCGCCCCGGCGCGCTTCTCGGGCGGTACCACGCTGGCCGCGACAATCGAGCCGATGCCAAAGAAGGCACCGTGGTTGAGCGAGGTGACCACACGGGCCACCAGCAGGCTGGTGTAATCGCTGGCGAGGGCCGACATCAGGTTACCCAGCGTGAAAATGGCCATCAGCCCGATCAGCAAATAACGCCGCGGAATCTTCACCGTGGCCAGGGTCATCAGCGGTGCGCCGATCAGCACGCCAAGGGCATAGGCGCTGACCAGCAGCCCCGCGGCAGGGATGGAAACGCCAAGGTCAGTGGCGATGCTGGGCAACATGCCCATGGGGGCGAACTCGGTGACACCGATGCCAAAGGCCCCGATGGCGAGTGCGACAAGAGGTGGATTGATACGCATGGCAAGCTCCTTATCTATGCCGCAAATGCTACGATCCATTTCAAAATCGCACTAGACTGCTTTTTTGCTAACCACCTTTGCGTACGAGGCACAAATGGACTTCAGTGGAAGATCCGGCGAGATGGAGATATTTGCCCGGGTGGCGCAAGAAGGTAGCCTGTCGGCCGCCGCGCGGGCACTGAACCTGACGCCTTCTGCGGTCAGCCGCATCATCGCCCGTACCGAACAGCGCCTGGGCACCCGCTTGCTGCTGCGCACCACCCGGGCGATCACCCTCACCCCCGAGGGTGAGGCGTACCTGCGCGGTGCACGGCGGGTGCTGGCCGACATGCTCGAAGTGGAGGAAGCCATCACCGACCAGGGCGTGCCGCGCGGGCGCTTGCGGGTGAGCGCTGCGCTGGGCCATGCCCGGCTGACCGTGGTACCCCTGCTGGCGGCCTTCAGCGCACGTTACCCGCAAGTGCTGGTTGACCTTACCCTCAGTGACGAAGTGGCCGACATTCTCGGCGGCCAGGCCGACGTAGCATTGCGTTTCGGGCACCTGCCGGACAGTTCGTTGAGCGCCCGCGCCATTGGTGAAACCGGCCAGGTGGTGGTTGCCTCGCCCGAGTACCTGCAACGCTGCGGCACCCCGCTTGAGCCCGAGGACCTGGCCCGGCACAACTGCCTGCGCTTCAACTTCCGCCGTGCCGCGCCCGACTGGCCGTTTCGCCGCGACGGGCAGGTGTTCTCGTTGAAGGTGACGGGAAACATCGAATGCAGCAGCGGCGAAGCCTTGGCGCAACTGGCCAGGATCGGTGCCGGCGTGGCACGCATCGGTACCTTCACGGTGGTGGACGACCTGGCCAGCGGGCGGCTGGTGCCATTACTGGAGGCGTACAACCCTGACGACCGCGAGCCGATCCATGCGGTGTTCGTCGGTGGCCAGGCGATGCCGGCGCGGGTGCGGGTGTTTGTGGACTTTCTTGTAGAGCACCTGGCTGGCGGCCTGCGCAATCCCTTGTAATCGATGACTCGCCCCGGCCGAGGCATCACAGTGCCACGGTGGCGTTCGAAGAAGCCAACGGCAGCGAGGGCGAGAAGGGCGAAGCCCGTGCCATCCACCGCGCTGCCTGCTTCGCGGGCATGCCCGCTCCCACAATGCTAGGTCATCGCTTCATGGAACGGGCTGTGCCTGGGTACAATGCGCATGTTCATTTTATGCCATGCAAAGGACCACCCATGCTTTACGTCGTCATGCTCGGAGGCCGCCATCCCGGCGCCAAGATTGAAGTCCACGACGTGGTATTCGCCCAGGCCGACACCTTCGAACAGGCCTACCCGCAGTTGCGTCAGGCCTGGTTCGGTAGCCCGAAAGGCTTGCACGTCGATTCGTGGCTGCAGGTGCACGGCGTAGACGGCCAGCGCGTCGAACTGCGCCCGCATGCCCCCGCCCGGGGGGCCCTGCGCCTGTACTTCATCAACCTCGGCGGTTACGAGCGCGATGTGTTCGGCGAGGCGCACCGCTACCTGCTGGTTGCCGCCCACAACAAGACCGAAGCCAAGGCCCTGGGCAAGCAGCGCATGCAGGCACACTGGCTGAAGCCGCACACCGACGCCTTGCTCGATGTCGACGACTGCCTGGCAATCGACCAGGTGGGCGGGCAGTTCGTGCACCTGGTCGAAGGGGCGCATGAGCCGGTGGTGGTGCGCAGCGACTACATCCTGATCTGACGTTGATACCTGCAGTTGGGGTATCTTCGACGCTTCACCGTACCGCCAGGGCCAGACCACCATGCGCATTGTCATACCCGACGACTACCAGGATGTGATCCGCACGCTCGACTGCTTCGGCAAGCTGAGCGGGCACGCGGTCAGCGTGCTTCATGAGCGCCAGCCGGCCACGCTGGAGCAACTTGCAGCACGCTTTGCCAATGCCGACGCACTGGTACTCACCCGCGAACGTACCCGCATCGACGCCGCCTTGCTCGACCGCCTGCCCAACCTCAAGCTGATCAGCCAGACCGGTAAGGTGTCCAGCCACCTGGACCTGGCTGCCTGCACGGCGCGCGGCATTGCTGTAACCGAGGGGCGCGGCTCGCCGGTGGCGCCTGCAGAACTTGCCTGGGCGCTAATCCTCAATGCCCGCCGGCAACTGGTGCCGGCCATCGATGCCTTCCGCCAAGGCCAATGGCAGGTCAATCTGGGCCAGGCGCTGGCCGGCCAGCTGCTGGGTATTTGGGGCTACGGCAAGATCGGCCAGCGTCTGGCGCGTTATGCCCAGGCGTTCGACATGCCCGTGCTGGTGTGGGGCAGCGACACCAGCCGCGCCGCAGCCCAAGCCGATGGCCACCGCGCAGCCGCCTCGCGTGAGGCATTTTTTGCCGAAGCGGATATTGTCAGCCTGAACCTGCGCCTGTCCGACCAGACACGCCACGGGGTGACCTTCGACGACCTGTCCCACATGAAGCCCGACGCCTTGCTGGTGAACGTCAGCCGCGCAGAACTGATTGCCCCGGGGGCATTGCTGCAGGCACTGGATGCCGGTCGGCCTGGTTACGCGGCAGTGGATGTTTTCGAGGAAGAGCCGGTGCTCGACCCCGCCCATCCGCTGCTGCGCCACCCACGTGTACTCAGTACACCGCACCTGGGGTACGTGGAGAAGAACGGCTACGAGCTGTACTTTGGCGACGCCTTCGACAATGTGCTGGCCTTTTTCGAAGGCGAGCCGAAGAACGTTGCCAACCCTGAGGCCCTGGTGGCTCGACGCTGAGCCCTGCGGGAGCAACTGTCTTGTTTAAAATTTCAGAGTTTGCGCGATCACTGTGGGAGCGGGCATGCCCGCGAACACCGGCGAAGCCGGTGCCATCCACAGTGCAGGATTCTTCGCGGGTGAACCCGCTCCCACAAGGACCGCGCAGGCCTCAGGTTTGCCTTTAAGCAACGTTCAACCGAACAGGTTCAGCCCCAGCGCAAACACAGCCACCGCCAGCGCCACCAGCGGCACGGCATTGCGCTCCAGATACGCCGCCCAGCCCGTCCCGGCCAACTGCTGCAATTGCAGCTCGCATTCACGCTGGCGCTCAGCCAGGCTGGCCAAACGCGCCTCGACGCTGTCAACGCGCTGAGCCTGGGTACTGGTTGCCAGCGCAAGCCTCTTCAACGCCGTAGTCACAGTGGTGGACAACGCTTCCCGGGCCAGGTTGCTCACGGCCAGCTGCTCCTGGTGCTGCTCAAGGGTCTTGCGGATCGCCCCTTCCTTCTGCACGCGGGCCAGGGTACTTGCCACCAGTTTCCGGTTCTGCACCTCGCCACTGGCCTGCAGCGCGGCCAGTTCGATTGCAAGCTGGCCCTGCACACTTTCAAGGCGCTCCACCTCTTGCCTGCAGAAGGCATGGCCCTCGGCCAGCGCCAGCAGTTCGTCGAGCTGTTGCTTGGGTTCGTCTAGCTGGTTCATCAATTCCTGCCCCGGATACAGCGGTAAAGTGCGGAAAGCTATCAAATTGGCATCACTGAATCCACTGGCGTACGAGAGCATTGAGCGGTTGATCAGGTATCCGTGGTACCAGAGGCCTGAGGGCTTTCGTCAGCGCGCAGGCGTACACTTGCCATCAGCACAGGCTCAGGAGTTGCTCAATGCCCTACCCCATCGAACAGAAACTGGTCATTGGCGTTGCCTCGAGTGCGCTGTTCGACCTCACCGTCTCGGACGACATCTACAAGTCCCAGGGTGTCGAGGCGTACCGCCAGCACCAACAGCAGAACCTGGACGAGCCATTCCCCAAAGGCGTGGCGTTCCCGTTCATTCGCCGCTTCCTGAGTATCAACCAGGCCTTTCCCGAGCAACTGCCGGTAGAAGTGGTGCTGCTTTCGCGCAACTCCCCGGAAACCGGCCTGCGGGTGTTTCGTTCGATAAACCATTACCAGTTGGACATCACCCGCGCGGCGTTCATGTCCGGCCGCTCGCCCTACGAGTACATCCCGGCATTCAATGCCTCGCTGTTTCTCAGTGCCAATGAGGAAGACGTACAGAAAGCCATCGATGCCAACTACCCCGCCGGCAGGGTGCTGCCGACGCGCATTTACGATGACGAGATCGACACTGAATTGCGGGTGGCCTTCGACTTCGATGGCGTGATTGCCGACGACGAGGCGGAAAGCGTGTACAAGCGCAACGACAACCTGGACGACTTTCAGGAGCACGAGCGCGTGCACAAGGGCATACCCCATTCGCCAGGGCCGCTGGCGGACCTGTACCGCAAGCTTTCGCTGATACGCATGCTGGAGGACCGCAAGCTGGCCGAGGACCCGGCCTACAAGCGGATCTTGCGGATTGCCATTGTCACGGCGCGCAATGCGCCTTCGCATGAGCGGGTGGTGACGACGTTGAAGGATTGGGGGGTGTCGCCGGACGAGTGCTTCTTTCTCGGCGGGATGGAGAAACCCAGGGTGCTGTCGATCCTGAAGCCGCATGTATTCTTTGACGACCAGCGCAGCCACCTGCAGTCGCCGGCGGGGGATTTGCCGATGGTGCATGTGCCGTTCGGGGTGGCCAACAGGGGGCTTTCAACGACGCTCTCCCCGCTCGCCACGCCTGTGCAGGAACCGGAAGACACCGGCGCTGCCGGTGCCATCCAACCTGTCTAGCGAGCAACTTCCTCAACCGGGGCATCGGCGGTCGGGCGGCTACGTTGGCCCAACAACGCACGCGCCGCCAATGCCGCCACCACCAGGCCAGGTGATGCCGCCAGCAGCAGGCCACCTACGCCTGCCCCCGCCGCCAGGATCTGCCCTGCTGCCAACGGCCCGGCCATCGACCCCAGGCGCCCTACCGCCACCGAAGCACCCACACCTGTGGCGCGCACCTGGGTCGAATACAACGTTGGCGCAAGCGCATACAGCACCAACTGCCCACCAATGGCGCAATAGCCCGCAGTAAACCCGGCCAGCAACATCAAGCCAAAAGTGCTCGACAACCCCAAGCCCGCCAGCGAGACAAGCATGCCGGCATAAGCGATGAACACGGCCCGCCCGGCGAAGCCCCGGTCCATCATCCGCCCGGTGAGGAACGAACCTGCAGCGCCGCCCAGGTTGAACAGAATCTGTACCGCGCCCGCCTGTGGCCGGCTATAGCCTTGCCCAATTAACAGAGACGGCAACCAGTTGAGCAGCATGTACAGCACAGTAAGCGTGAAGAAGCACGCCACCCACAGCAACAAGGTGCGGCTTGCCTGGCCCGGCCCGAACAATTGGCCCAGCATGCCGTTGCCGGCTGCACTGGCCGCGGGCTGGGCACGGAACGCCTGGGACTCCTTCAGCCATACCATCAGCACGAAGGCAATCGCGATGGGGGCAATGCCACCCACGTAGAACACCGTCCGCCAGCCTTCGCCCAGCCCGGCCATGCCGATGACCGACGCGATCGCCCCGCCCAGGGGCACGCCGCAGTAAGTCAGGCTTACCGCCGTGCTGCGCAGGCGCTGCGGCGCGGCCTCGCTGGCCAGGGCAATCAGGATCGGCAAGGCGGCCCCCAACCCCAACCCGGTCATCAGGCGTGCGATCAGCAGCGTGGTGTACGTATCAGCGTGGGCGGTACCCAGCGAGAAGCCGCCGAACAACAGTACTGCCACGATCAGGATGGCCTTGCGGCCCAGCCGGTCGGCCAGCCAGCCACCAATAAACGCGCCGGGCAGCAGCCCCAGCAGCCCGGCACTGAACACCCAGCCAAGCATGGCCGGGGTCAGCGCAAACTCCTTGGCCATGTGCGGCGCTGCAACCCCGGTGGCCTGAAGGTCCAGCCCCTCCAGCAGCGCCACCAGAAAACACAGGCCGATGGTAAGCACCGGCTTGCTTGAAGATGAGGATGAATCACTCATGTGTGGCCCCTTTTGTTGTTATGGGTCGGGAAGTCAAAGCCTGAACGTGGCACGCAAGGAAACGAACGACGAGTCTTCGCCGCCGGCTTCCTTGATGGCAGCGCCGACGTCGTAGTACTTCATGTCGAGATCCAGCGTAAGGTTGGGTGTCGCCAGCCATCGGGTGTTGGCGCGGTAGATGGTGCCCACATGCCGGCCAGTGCCACGGGTGTTGGCCAGCAGGCTCATGCCAGGCATGTACACGCCATCTTCTTCGCGCTGCTTCCACACCTCGAGCACGCCTTGTTCGAAGCGCACCGTGCGCCAGGGCGAGAAGCCGAACGTGGGCCCGACCACGATCACGTTGCTCAAGGTGGTCAGGCTGGCCTCACCGTAAACGCCGTTCCGCGGGAACAGCGGGTCGAAGGTGCCGACCTTGCCGTCGCCCAGGTCACTGTCACCGCTGGCGGCGTCGACACGCATGCCCAGGCGTGGCTGCCAAGGGCGGTCGAAGGTGTAGCCGCTGTCGCTCGACACCGCCCAGGCACGGATCGAGGCGCCGCCCAGGTGGCCACCCTGCCCGGCCAGGTTCCAGCTCCAGTCCAGGGCCTGATAGCGGCCGAACAGGCGGGTGCCGTAGGTGTAGCGTTGCTCATCCCCCGTCTCGCCAGCCAGGCTGCGGTCGTCGGTTTCGAGGCCGAACGCAAACAGGTCCATGTTCCACACGGCCGTCAGCGGCAGGGTGCCGTACAGGCCGTAGAACTTCACCGCATTGTTGCTGCCGTCGTCCCAACTGTCTTCGCCGGTTTTCAACGGCCTGACGGCAAAGGCGTCGAGCTTGCGCCCGTCCTTGAGGTTGAGGCTGGCACGCACGCCATCGAAGCTCAGGCGCAGGTTGGGGACATCCCGGTATGTGACGAACACCTGGTCGCCAAAGGCCATTTCCTGGCGCCCGACCCGCGTGGTGTAGCGCCCTGCGGCGAAGTCGTGGTTGAAGTCGATGAATGCCTGGCGGACTTCATTTCGGCCTTCGTCATTGGGTGAGTACAGGTCTTTACCAAACGCACGGGTGTTCTCCACCTGTACGAAGGTACGCAGGGCATCATCGAACAGGTGCAGGTCGGCATGGGCTTGCAGCCGTTGCAACAGGTAGGAATCGTCTTTCAGGCCACGCAAGCCGAAGAACGGCTTGTTCAGTGCATCGGCGCGGTAACGCGCTTCGGCCCCCAGTTGCAGCCAGGCCGACTCGGACAAGCGATGGTAGCGCAGCCCGTCGAACGGGTCGCTGGCCTTGGCGGGGTCATCCAGAAAACGGTAGTCCTCGACCCAGCGCGGGGCGCCGGGCCGGCCTGGCCGGCTGTCTTCAAGCGGACTGGCCGCTTGCACGCACTGGCACAGCGAAAGCAGCACAACGGGCACCAACGCCCGGTTCAACGGCCTCGTCATCAGAATTTCCCTTTACTTGTTTTTATAAAATTGGATAACTCTGTTAACGATTATTTTTGTTAATCATCTTGCCGTCAATAGCCAATCGACGCCCGCAAGAGGCAGGCGCCATTCTGCGTTCGCTGATCGAACACTAATGCGCACAGGGGCTGCGACAAGGCGCCATTGGTGGCTAGTATTTGTCCTGCGCGGCGTCTGATCCGCCGTCGTACGTGCAAAAACACTCATTAAAACAACAAGAGCACCTACATGAACTGCCTCAAACCCCTTGCCGCCCTCGGCCTGCTCATGCTCGGCGCCAGCCAGGCCATGGCTGCGCAAACAGTTAAGCAACCAAACATTCTGCTGATCGTCGCCGATGACCTTGGCTTTTCCGACCTGTCCGCCCTGGGCAGCGAGATCCAGACCCCGCACCTGGACAAGCTGCTGGCCGACGGCCGCCTGATGCTGGACTTTCATGCCGCGCCCAGTTGCTCCCCCACCCGCGCAATGCTGATGTCGGGCAATGACCCGCACATTGCCGGGCTGGGCATGATGGCCGAAGCACGCAAGCGCCTGCCGGCCGGCGCCGAAGTGCGTGCGGGCTACGAAGGCGTGCTCGGTGCCAACGTCGCCACCCTGGCCGAACTGCTGCACGATGCCGGGTACCGCACCTACATCTCCGGCAAATGGCACTTGGGCATGCAGGCCGCACAGCAGCCACAAAACCGTGGTTTCGACCAGGCCTACGTGCTGCTGGAAGGGGGCGCTGCGCACTTCAAGCAAGCCAACATGGACTTGCAGTCGAACTACAGCGCAACGTTCCAGCACAACGGCAAACCCATCGAACTGCCCGACGACTTCTACTCCAGCACCTGGTTCACTGACCGCCTGATTTCCGCCATCGACGAAGGCAAGGCCAGTCAAAAACCCTTCTTCGCCTTCGCCGCCTACACCGCGCCCCACTGGCCCTTGCAGGCCCCGGACAAATACCTGGCGCAGTACCGCGGCCGCTACGATCAGGGCTACGAGGCCATTGCCCACGAACGCCTGGAGCGCCAGCGCAAGGCCGGCCTGGTGCCGGCGGACTTCCCGCTGCAAGCGCAACTGGAGGGTGTGCCGAGCTGGGCATCACTGACCGTTGAGCAGCAACGCCAGTCAGCGCGCACCATGGAGGTGTATGCGGCCATGGTCGCTGCCCTGGATGCCGAAGTCGGTCGGCTGGTAGATCACCTGCGCAAGGCCGGCGAGCTGGATAACACGCTGATCCTGTTCATGTCCGACAACGGGCCGGAGAACGCTACCCGCGTCGACCCGAACTGGATCAAGCAGCATTTCGACAACAACCTGGACAACTACGGCAAACGTGACTCGTTCCTGATGATCGGCGCGGCCTGGGCCCAGGTCAGCGCCCTGCCCAGCCGCCGCTACAAAATGACGACCTACCAGGGCGGCATCCGCGTGCCAGCCTTTGTCTACTACCCGGCAACCATCAAGCCTGGGCGCAGCGAAGAACTGGCCAGTGTCAGGGACATCATGCCAACCCTGCTGCAACTGGCGGGTGCCCCCATGCCCGGCATCAAATACCGGGAACGCGATATCGTGCCGCCGCAAGGCACCTCGGCCCTGGGCTACCTGCAGGGCCAGGACACGCGCATTCACGCCGAGGACGAAGCCCTGGGCTGGGAAATCAACGGCAGCGCCTCGTTGCGCAAAGGGCCCATGAAGCTGCTGTGGGATGCCACCGATGGCAAGCCGGCCTGGCACCTGTACGACCTGGGCACAGACCCCGGTGAGCACCACGACATCGCTGCCGATCACCCCGAGCAGGTCGCCAGCATGCTGCGCGACTGGAAGGCGTATGCGCAGCGCAGCAATATCGCTATCGACGCCGATGGCCGCCCCGCAAGCCCTGCCAAACTGGCCAGCCCGGCCGTGGCCAGCAAGCCATGATTGCCCGAGTAGCCGGCTGCGCACTGGTCGCCGCCGGCCTGCTCGCCGTGGGCTACAGCGCCTGGCCAGAAGCCCCGGCGCCGGTGCTGCTGTGCAACGGCTACAGTGGCCTGCCCGCAGCGCGCCAGGGCGCCTGGCGTGAGGGCATGGTGCGCTTGCCAGGCGGCACGTTCAGCTTTGGCTCGGACCGTTTTTACGACGAAGAAGGCCCGCCACAGGCGGCAAGCGTGTCGGCCTTCCGGATCGATGTGCATCCGGTCACCAACGCCCAGTTTGCACGCTTCGTTGCCGCTACCGGTTACCTCACCCATGCCGAACGGGGCATCAGCTTCAAGGACGACCCTACCCTCCCCGAGCACCTGCGCGTGCCTGGCGCGATGGTGTTCCAGCAAGGGCCGGATGTACTCAACCCAGGCTGGCAGTTCGTGCCGGGGGCCAGTTGGCGGCACCCGCAAGGCCCTGGCAGCAGCGTGGCGGGGCTGGAAAACCACCCGGTGGTGCAGGTGGCGCTTGAGGATGCCCAGGCTTATGCACACTGGGCCGGGCGCACGCTGCCCACCGAGGCCCAGCTGGAGTACGCCATGCGCGGTGGCTTGCAGGATGCCGACTTCAGCTGGGGCAAAACGGAGTTGCACAAAGGCCGGATCATGGCCAACACCTGGCAGGGCCAGTTTCCCTATCACAACGCGGCAGCCGACGGCTTCACCGGCACCTCACCGGTGGGCTGCTTCCCGGCCAACCGGTTTGGCCTGTTCGATGCCGGGGGAAATGTGTGGGAACTGACCCGAACGGGCTATCGCCCTGGCCACGACCCGCAGCGTGACGCCGCCCTCGACCCGCCAGGCCCCACCTTGGACCAAAGCTTCGACCCCGCCGAACCTGGGGTGAAAGTGGCCGTGATCAAGGGCGGTTCGCACCTGTGCTCGGCAGACCGCTGCATGCGCTACCGGCCCTCGGCGCGGCAACCGCAGGCGGTGTTCATGGCGACCTCGCACGTGGGGTTCAGAACGGTTCGTGAATAAACGGCAAGGGTGCTGCGGCCGCTTCGATGGCCGCCACCTGCCGGTCGAAATCGGGCAGCAGGTAGTCCAAGAAGTAACGGGCACTTTCCTGCTTTTCCAGGCGCTGCGGCGCGTCTACAGGCAGTGCCTGAATGCAGCGGCACGTGCGGGCCCAGGCATAGGCCTGCAAGGCTGTGCCGCACAGTTGCAGGAAGTCGCCCGCAGCGCGGTACGGGTACTCTGGGTCTTCTGCTGCGCTGAGCTGCACCTTGGCAAGCACCACTTCCAGCGTGTCGCAAACCCTGCGCAGCGCATCGCCCTCCTCGCCCGCGCCAGTTTCCCGCCGCAGCTCGACCAGCAGCAGCGCAAAGCCTTCGCCCCCATCACCCAGCACCTTTCGCAGCAGCAAGTCGTTGGCCTGCACTTCGTTGGTGCCTTCGTAGATCATCGCAATGCGGCTGTCGCGTAGCGTTTGCTCGATGGCGAACTCGCAGGTGTAGCCATACCCACCGAACACCTGCAGCGCCTTGCTGGCCAGGTTGAAACCGAGGTCGGTGAACACGGCCTTGAGGATGGGCGTCAACAGCGCTGCCAGCTTCGAGGCCTTGGCCCGTTGTGCGAGGTCAGCTGATGCATCGGCAATATCCAGCCAGTGCGCTGCCCAGTAGCCCAGGGCCCGCATGCCTTCGGTGCGCACACGCAGCTCCAGCAAGATGCGGCGCATGGCAGGGTGCAGGTGAATGGGGTCGGCAGCGCCCTTGGGCTGCCCCGGTGCATTCATCTGCCGGCGCTCCAAAGCGTATTCCCTGGCGTACTGCCAAGCCGCTTGCGCATGCGCCAGCCCCTGCAGGCCGACATGCAGCCTGGCCGAGTTCATCATCACGAACATGGCGGCCAGGCCACCGTGCGCCTGCCCCACCAACCAGCCGCTGGCCCCTTCGAAGCGCAGCGCGCAGGTGGCGCTACCACGAATGCCCAGCTTGTGCTCAAGGCCATCGCAGTGCACGGCATTGCGCTGGCCATCGTCCAGCCATTTCGGCACCAGCAGCAGCGACAAACCACGGCTGCCCGCCGGTGCATCCGCTAGCCGCGCCAGCACCAGATGCACGATGTCGTGCGTCAGGTCGTGGTCGCCGCCCGAGATGAACAACTTGTTGCCGGTGACGGCGTAGCGGCCGTCGCCCAAGGGGTCGGCGCGACAGCGCAGCAAGCCCAGGTCACTGCCGGCCTGAGGTTCGGTCAGGCACATGGTCGGCAGGGTTTGGCCACTGACGATGCCCGGCAGATAACGGGCCTGCAGTTCGACAGACGCATGGGTTTTCAGGCACAGGTAGGCGCCATGGGCGATGCCGGTGTACATGGCCCAGGCATGATTGCTGGCGAACAGCATTTCCTGCAAGGCAGCGTCCAGCACCATCGGCAGCCCTTGCCCGCCGAGCTCGGGGGCACAGGCCAACGCCGGCCAGCCACCCTCGACATAGGCACGGTAGGCCGCCGGGAAACCCTCCGGTGTGCGCACATTACCTTCGTGCAGGCGGCAGCCTTGGCGATCGCCCGGTGCATTCAGCGGGGCCAGCACCTGTTCACTGAAGCGGGCGGCCTCTTCCAGCACCTGAGTGGCCAGGTCGAGATCGATATCTGCATAGGGAGGCATTGCCTGCCAGGCCTGCTCGGCCCCCAGCCAGTGTTGCAGCACGAATTGCATGTCCGCCAATGGCGCCTTCCAGGGCATGGGCTACCTCGCGTTCAAACCGTGAATTGGGGGTTTTCGATCAGCAGCGCCATGCCTTGGCCACCGCCGATGCAGGCGGCGGCAATCCCGTAGCGCAGGCCATCCCGGCGCAGTTGCCGAGCCAGGGTGTGCACCAGCCGCAGGCCGGTGGCGGCCAGCGGGTGACCCAGGGCAATGGCACCACCCTGAACGTTGAGCTTTTCCACATCGAGCTGCAGCGCCCGGGCCACGGCCAGCACCTGGGCAGCCTGGGCCTCGTTGATTTCGAAACGGTCGATCTGTTCCAGGCGCAGGCCGCTGCGTTCCAGCAGCAACGCGATGGCCGGAGCGGGCCCGATGCCCATGGTGTGCGGCGACACGCCAACCGCCGTGGCCATCAGCAAGCGCGCCAACGGCGGCCGGGTACAGGCTGAGGAGCGCGCTACCACCGCTGCGGCGGCGCCATCGACCACTGCACAACTGTTGCCCGCCGTTTGTACGCCGTCACGGTGCACGGCACGCAGCCGGGCCAACGCTGCAGCATCGGTAGGCCGTGGATGGCTGTCCCGGCTGACTTCGCTCACGCCACGCGGCAAGTCGATGCCGCGTGGCAGGCAGCCTTCAACGTCGAATGCCTGCGCCGTGACGCCGACGATTTCCTCATCGAACCAGCCCTGCTGCTGGGCGTGCAAGGCGCGCTGGTGGCTGCGCAAGGCCCAGGCATCCACGCATTCACGGTGCAGGCCGTATTCACGCGCCAGGTTGTCCGCAGTACCGATCATGTCCACGCCGGCAGCGGGGTCGTACAGCGCCTCCCAGAGAAAGTCCTTGAACCCGACCGGCGCACCCAGCCGAAAACCGCTTCGGTGTTCGTAGGCCGCAATCGGGTTGCGCGACATCGACTCGGCGCCCACGCACAGCACCTGCTGGGCGCCACTGCGCAACTGCTCGCCAGCCTGGCGCAACAGTTCAAGCCCGGTGCCGCAGATACGCTGCACCGCCAGCGCCGGGACGGCCTGCGGCACACCGCAGTACAACCCTACATGGCGCGGCAAGAAGTAGGCATCGAAACTGGCCTGGGCCATGCTGCCGGCGAGCACGCTGTCCACCGCCTGCGGGGCGATGCCGGCCCGTGCCAGTACCTCGCGCCCGGCCTTGATGCCGAGGTCGATGGGCGACACAGCGGACAGTGCGCCGCCCAGGTCTACCCAGGGGGTGCGCACCATATCCACAATGGCCGCGTCATCGAACGTTGTGCACAGGCCGGCGCTGCTCATGGCCGCCCCTGCGCGTGCAGCTGGGTCGGGCCTTCACGGCGGTACAGTGCGTCTACCTGCGCGGCCCGCCGCTGCAGCACCGCACGCTGGTTGATCGAACCCTTGTCGGTAATTTCGCCCGCGTCGATCGACGGCGGCTCTTCCAGTAGCGCCAGCCACTCGATGCGGCTGGCGTTGCCCTGGGCGTCACGGTTAAGGCGCGCCAGCCAGGCGGCAAACCAGTTGCGCACCGTGTCGCTGCCCAGCACCTCGGCATCACTGGCATCGGCCGGCAGGCCAGCGAGTGCCCGGCACTCGGGCAAGCGCGGGAACACCAGCAGCCCCAGGCATTCGCGGTCCGGCGCGGTTACCACAATGTCCTGCACATAGGGCGAGCCTTCCAGCACCGCACGGTTACGCAGCGGGCCGACACTGACGAATACCCCGGACGACAACTTGAAGTCCTCGGCGATACGGCCATCGAACATCAGGCCCTGTTCGGGCTGCTGCAGATTGGCCAGCTTCAGTGCATCGCCCGAGCAGTAGAACCCCTCCTCGTCAAAGGCCTCGGCGGTTTGCTGCGGCGAACGCCAGTACCCCGGCATGATGTGCGGGCCACGGAAGCGCGCCTCCAGCTTGTCGGCCTGGGGTACCAGCTTCACTTCGCAACCCGGCGCCGGCAGCCCCACATAACCGGCCATCGACAACGGCCCGGTGGTGAAGGTGCAGGACGGCGCCGCTTCGGTCATACCCAGGCCAGCCATCATGCGGATGCGCTCGCCACAGTGCTGCTCGGCGATGCGGTCCAGGCGGTCCCACACGCTTTGCGACAGGCCCGCTGCGGCGAAGAAAAATAGCTTGATGCGGGCGAAAAACACATCACGCAACTGGGCGTCCTGCTCCAGTGCCTTGGCCAGTTCTTCCCAGCCCTTGGGCACGGTCAGGTAGGCCGTTGGCGAGATTTCGCGCAGGTTGCGCAAGGTTTCGCCGAAGCCTTGCGGGGTGGGTTTGCCCGCGTCCAGGTAGAAGCTGCCACCGTTGTACAGCACGATGCCAAGGTTGTGGCTGCCGCCAAAGGTGTGGTTCCAGGGCAGCCAGTCCACCAGCACCGGCGGCTCTTCGGCGAACACCGGGAAGGTTTGCAGCAACATCTGCTGGTTTGCGCAGAGCATGCGCTGAGTAGTGATCACCGCCTTGGGCAGTTTGGTGGAGCCCGACGTAAAGAGGAACTTGGCGATGGTGTCGGGCCCCGTTGCGGCAAACGCTGCATCGCCAGCAGCGGTGTCGCAGGGTTGCAGCAGGCTGTCGAAGCTCAAGTGCCCACGCCCCGGTGCTTCGCCGCGCATGCTGACCACGGGTACCGACGCATCAAGCACGGCATCGAAGGCGCGCAAAAACGGCTGAGTATCGGTGGTGAACACCAGGCCGGGGGTCAACACCTGGCACACATGCCGCAGCTTGGCAAAATCCTGCGACAGCAGTGCATAAGCCGGCGATACCGGGCAATACGGGATGCCGGCATACATGGCGCCAAGCGCAATCTGCAGATGCTCGATGTCATTGCCGGAAAACAGCGCCAGCGGCCGCTCGGCGCTCAGGCCAAAGCCCAGCAGGTGGGTTGCAATGGTGCGCACCTGGCTGAGCATTTGCGCATAGGTGATTTCACGCCAGGCACCGTCAGGCTCACGCGCTGCAATAAACACAGTATCAGGGCGCATCTGCGCCCAGTGCAGCAGCCGGTCGAGCAAACGCGCAGGCAGCGGTGCCAGGGGCTCGACCGGCTGCATGCGCAGGATGCCGTCGGCTTCACTGACCTGCACCTGAGGGTGCCCGATGGACACCTGCCGGTAGGGCGGGCATTGGCCAGGGTCGGACGACCGTAAGCGGGCTTCGGTATTCACGCAGGTTGCTCCTTGTTCTTGTTTTACATCCTGCCGCCGCCCGGCGCTGCCGGTGGCGGCCAATTGCGTGTTGCTCAGATGGGGTAATGCCGCGGGCCATGCTGCAGGGTGACCCAGCGCAGCTGGGTGAACTGATCGATGGCCGTGCGGCTGCCGAAGCTGCCGTAGCCACTCGACTTGACCCCGCCAAACGGCATCTGCGCCTCGTCGTGCACGGTCGGGCCATTGATATGGCAGATGCCCGACTCCACCCGCTGGGCCAAGGCCAGCGCACGGCTGGTGTCGCGACTGAAGATGGCCGACGACAGGCCGAATTCAGAGTCGTTGGCCAGCTTCAGCAAGGCTTCGTCACCCTCGGCGCGCAACACCACCGCCACCGGCCCGAAGGACTCCTCGCGGTACAGGTGCATGCTGCTATCGACGTGGTCGAGCAGGGTCGGCTGCAGGATGCTGCCATCCAGCTGGCCGCCACATACCAGGCGTGCGCCCTTGGCCACGGCATCATCGATCAACGCCTTGATGCGCTCACCGGCCGCGCCGCTGACCAGCGAGCCGAGCACTGATGTGCTGGCCAGCGGGTCGCCGGCGCGCAGCCCGGCCACCTTCACCGCCAGCTTGTCGACAAAGGCGTCGGCGATGCGGCTGTCCACCACCAGCCGCTCCGTGGACATGCAGATCTGCCCTTGGTTGAAGTAGGCGCCAAACGCCGCAGCTTCGACGGTTGCATCCAGGTCAGCGTCGTCCAGTACCAGCAACGGGGCTTTGCCGCCCAACTCCAGCAAAGCTGGTTTGAGGTGCCGGGCGGCCAGCTCACCGACAATGCGCCCGACATGAGTAGAACCCGTGAAATTGACACGGCGCACGGCCGGGTTGGCGATCAGCCGCTCGACGATGGCCGGGGCGTCTTGCGGGGCATTGCTGATCACGTTGACCACGCCGTCGCCCAGGCCTGCATCGTGCAGCACCTGGCCGATCAGCCGGTGCGCTGCCGGGCTCAGTTCCGAAGCCTTGAGCACCACCGTGTTGCCGCAGGCCAGCGGCATGGCGATGGCCCGGGTAGCCAGGATGACCGGGGCGTTCCAGGGCGCGATGCCCAGCACCACGCCACAGGGCGCGCGCAAGGCCATGGCGAAACTGCCAGGTACATCCGAAGGGATGACTTCACCGGTAATCTGCGTGGTCATGGCTGCGGCTTCGCGCAGCATATTGGCGGCCAGTTTCACATTGAAGCCATACCAGTTGGCCATGGCCCCGGTCTCACCCGCCACCGCGATAAACTCGTTTGCCCGCGCCTGCAGCAAGTCTGCACCGGCCAGCAAACGGCTGCGACGCTCGCCGGGCGCCAAGGCGGCCCAGGCCGGGAACGCTGCACTGGCAGCGGCCACCGCCGCATCGGCATCGGCCAGCGTGGCAGCGGCGGCTTGCGACACCCCTTCACCGGTGACCGGGTTGCGCCGCTCGAAGGTACGTCCATCGCTGGCGGGGCACGACCGCCCGCCTATCAGCAAAGGCACCTGCAACATGCTTATTCCTCTTTTTTGTACTTATAGGGAATACCTGCAGGCTGTGGCCGGTAATGGCCCAGCCCGCTTGAACTCAACGCTTGTAGGCCTGCAAGCCTGGCTTGATGCTCTTGTCGTCGAGGAACTGCTTCATGCCCTGCTCTCGCCCACCTTCGGTGTCCAGCAGACGGGACTGGTCGAGCTTGGCGTACAGGTAGTCTTCGTTCTGCTCCCAGGTCAGTTCGCGGCAGCGCTTGAAACCGTTCTTGGCCGCACGCAGCACCACCGGGTTCTTTTCCAGCAGGTTGAGCGCCAGTTCGCGGGTAACGTCACGCAATTGCGCCAGCGGCACGCTTTCGTTAACCAGCCCCATCTCGGCGGCCTTGGGCCCACCAAAGGTCTTGCCGGTCATGATGTAGTACAGCGACTGGCGGTGGCCAACGGTATCGGCCATGGCTTTGCTGACCAGGTTGCCCGGCGGGATGCCCCAGTTGATTTCCGACAGGCCGAAGGTAGCCTCGTCGGCACAGATGGCCAGGTCGCAGGCCACCAGCGGGCTGAAGCCGCCGCCAAAGCACCAGCCGTTGACCATGGCGATAGTCGGCTTGGCGTACATGCGCAACAGCCTCCATTGCCATTGCGAGGCATCGCGGCGGATTTTTTCTTGCAGGATTTCCGGGCCGGCGTCCACCTCACGGAAGTATTCCTTCAGGTCCATGCCTGCAGTCCACGACTCACCTGCGCCGGTCAACACCAGCACCCCGGCGTCGCTGTCCTGTTCCAGGGTTTCCAGCACGTCGACCATTTCCCGGTTCAGCGTGGGGCTCATTGCATTGCGCTTTTCCGGGCGGTTGAGGGTGACCCAGGCAATGCCCGACTCCAGTTCGACCTTCACGGTAGCCCAGCGGCCTTCGTATTTGCTCATGGTTCTGCACTCTTGTTGTTCGAGGTGGTGAACACCAAGCTAAGCGAGCCAATTAGTTATGTCAATTAACTATTATGAAAATTATCTTTCCACCGCTGCCGGTGTGGCGGTTATTTGCCAGTCACTCCCCTAGCCGGATTTCACCAAGGCAGGCAGACTGAGTAACTTTCTTATCCATGAGCCAGGAGCCTGTACCCCCATGGCAAGGTCTGCCCGCACTACCGAAACCGCTTCCATGCCCGCTGCAGCTGCGGATGGGGTACTTGAGGACTTGATCGGCTACGCCCTGCGCCGCGCCCAATTGAAGCTGTTTCAGAACCTTATTGGCCGGCTTTCGGCACACGACCTGCGCCCGGCGCAGTTTTCGGCGCTGGCGGTGATCGAGCAGAACCCTGGGTTGATGCAGGCGGACCTGGCGCGGTCGTTGGCGATCGAGCCACCGCAGGTGGTGCCCCTGCTGAACAAGCTGGAAGAACGGGCCTTGGCCGTGCGCGTGCGGTGCAAGCCGGACAAGCGGTCTTACGGAATCTTCTTGAGCAAGGCGGGAGAAGCGCTGCTCAAGGAACTGAAGCAGATCGCCAAGGACAGCGACCGCGAGGCGACCTCGGCGCTGGATGATGAGGAGCGGGACCAGTTGTTGCGGTTGTTGACCAAGATTTACCTGGAGTGACGCTCAGGCGCAGGGGTCGACGAAGCCTACAAGACCGCACCACATACGCGCACGGTAGCGACCGCACGCGGTCGCTACCGTGCACGTATTTCGTGGATGTGGAGGTTTAGTCCGACTGACCACTCGGCGCCTGAAAAACCACCTCTACATCAACCATAAAATGCATTTATTGAATTTTAAGCATTTTTATTAATTCATATTAATAATATTAGCTTAGACGCAAAAAGTATTTCAAAACGTTTTTTCATAGAGATATGTTCTCACCAGACCGACCCCTGACTGGCGGAGGCAAAGGAACCTAATACCTCCTTCAGCCTCAGGTCACCTCACCCGGCTGCGGTATCCAGGTATCCGAAATCCCATTCGATGCTGGTTATCTGGAAGCTGCAGCATGAAGCCTTTGCCCTACCCTGTTCGCCCTCGCCTGTACGCCGCCGTTGCGTTCGCCCTGTTCACGCCCACGGCCTTCGCCGAGCCTGCCCAAACGCCAGGCGACAAGCTGCCAACCGTCACTGTCACGGCGGAGCACCGTGAAGAGAACCTGCAGAAAACCCCGCTGGCGATCAGCGCCTTCGACGAGCGCACCCTGCAGGATGCGCAGATCAACAACATCCGCGACCTGTCCGGGCGGGTGCCCAACCTGACGCTGAACCGCCAGTCCATTTCCTACAGCGCACAAACCTACGGCATACGCGGTATTGGCGAAACCGACCCGATCCAGGAAGCGGCCGTTGCGGTATACGCCGATGACCTGTACATCCCGCGGGCGATTTCTTCGATGCTGGACTTCAACGACGTGGAGCGCGTTGAAGTGCTGCGCGGCCCACAAGGCACCCTGTACGGGCGCAACAGTGCAGCCGGCGCGATACGGGTAATCACCCGCGACCCGACCCAGCAGGCCCGCGCCTTCGTCGAGCTGGGTGCCGGCAACTACAACGCACAGAACGGGCGCCTGCTGGTGAGTGGGCCGCTGGTGGACAACACCCTGTTCGGCAGCTTTTCGGCCATACGCCTGACCCGCGACGGCACCGTGTACAACCGCACCCGCCACAAGGACGTCAACAACATCGACATCCAGTCCTACCGCGGCAAGCTGCGCCTGGCCCCGCAGGATTCGCCCTGGGACGTGCAACTGACCCTGGCCGGCACCTTCGACCGCGGCGATACCACCAGCTATACGCCCTTCAACCCGGCCAATGGCCATTTCGACAAGTTCAAGACCTACAGCAGCCTCGACCCGAAGAACAAGCTGGACCAGGGCAGTGCGGTGCTGCGTGCGCTCTACAACATCGATGACCACCTTAATTTCAAGTCGGTCACGGCCTGGTCGGAATTCGACCAGCCGGTGGACTACGACAACTCCGGCCAGGCCAACAGCGGCACCGCGTCGCCGATCCAGAACAACCTGATCACCTACAAGCAGCGCTACGCCACCCAGGAATTCCAGCTTAACGGCGAATACGACAGGTTCAGCTACACCCTCGGTGTGTACCTGTACAAGGAACGCTTCCGCGCCGAGCGCGACAGCCTGACCTTTTCGGTGGCGCAAAACCGGGTCAATACCAGCGGCCAATACAGCACCACCGACACCGAAAGCTACGCGTTGTACGGGCAGAGCAATTACAAGCTGACCCCTCGCCTGTCGCTGACCACCGGCCTGCGCTTCACCCACGAGCACAAGAACTTCGATTACACCAACTACGCCATCACCACCGACCGGGCAATCACCGGCACTAACTTCGCTGCCGAAACCAGCGATTCCTGGGCATCGCTCAGCCCCAAGATCGGCCTGGAGTACGCCTGGAGCGACAACCTGGTGCAGTACGGCTATGTGGCCCGGGGCTTCAAGGCTGGCGGCTTCGACAACCGCGCGCCAACCCGCGCCGCTGCCGAGCAAGGCTTTGATCCGGAAAACGTCACCACCTATGAGGTGGGCTTGAAGGGCGACTTTGCCGATGGCCGCCTGCGCAGCAACATCGCCTTCTTCTACAACGACTACGACGACCTGCAAACTAATGCCTGGGACCCGGCCATCAGCGCCAACCTGCGTACCAACGTTGGCAGTGCCCACACCTACGGCGTGGAGCTGGAAAATACCGTGCTGCTGGCGCGCGACCTGCGCCTGACCGCCAACCTGGGCTACCTGAAAAGCCAGTACGACGACTTCCAGAATGCCAGTGGCCCAGGCGTGAGTGCCGACGGCAAGGAAATGATCTTTGCACCGGAATGGAACGCCAGCCTTGGCCTGAACTGGACGGTGCCCGTCAACCTGCCGGGTGAGCTGGTGGCCAACACCGACTACCAGTACCAGACCCGCTCCTACGCCAACCCGCTGAACGCCGATATCTACGAAGTACCTGCCCAGGGCTTCTGGAATGCCAGCACCAGCTATGCCAGCGCCGACGGCCACTGGACCACCACCTTGTCGGTCAAGAACCTGCTCGACCGCGCCTACCCGCAAAGCATCGCCTACTCGGCCGCCAGCCGCACCGCCTACTACTCGGTGAACGACCCACGCACCGTGCTGCTGAGCGTGCGCTACGAGCTGTAGCGCCGCGCTGAACGGACTCACTTTTCACTTGCAAGGAGAACACACCATGGGCTTGACCCGTAGAGACCTTATTGCCCACCTGATGGCCGCTGGCAGCTATGGCGCCGCGCTTGGCAGCCTGTCCGCCCTGGGCCTGTTGCCCACTGCAGCCACGGCCAGCACCTTCCAGCCGCTGGGCCTGCCAGCCACGTCCGGCAACGGCAAGCGCGTGCTGGTGGTGGGGGCTGGCATCAGTGGCCTGGTGGCAGCCTATGAACTTGGCAAAGCCGGTTTTGAGGTGCGCGTGCTGGAAGCCCGCGAGCGAATCGGCGGGCGCGCCTGGACGCTGCGCAACGGCGACGAGGTACTGCACAATGACGGCAGCCGCCAGCAGGTGCGTTTCGACAACGGCCACTACTTCAATGCAGGCCCCGCACGGCTGCCCAGCCACCACCTGACCATCCTCGGCTACTGCCGCGAGCTGGGCGTGCCGCTGGAAGTGCTGGTCAACAGCAGCCGCAACGCCCTCGCCCAACCAGACCTTGCCCAGCCACCGTTGCTGCTGCGCCAGGCGGTGAATGACACCCGTGGGCACCTCAGCGAACTGCTGTCGCGCAGCATCAGCGGCAAAGCGCTGGACAAGGAACTGGACACCGGCGACCAGAAGGCCTTGCTGGACTTTCTCAAGGTGTATGGCGACCTCGACGAGCAGCGCCATTACAAGGGCTCGGTCCGCGCCGGCTACACCCGCTTCGCCGGGGCGGGCGACCAGACACCGATCCAGCGCCAGCCAGTAGCACTCAAGCAACTGCTAAACCCTAACCTGATGCTGCCGCTGGTGTTTGACGAGATCCCGGAGTTTTCCGCCACCATGTTCCAGCCGGTCGGCGGCATGGACCAGATTGCCAAGGCCCTGTACGCCAAGGTGCAGGACAAGGTGCAACTGCACGCCGAAGTGCAGGCGATCCGCACCGGCGACAACGGTAGCCAGGTTACCTGGCGTGACCGTCGCAGCGGCAAGACCCAGGTGGAAACAGCCGACTACGCCATCGTCACCATCCCCCTGCCACTGCTGGCCCGGGTTGACCACAACTTTGGCAAGACCACCCAGGCGGCCATAGCCCAGGCCAAGCCGGACCTGGCCAACAAGGTGGCGTGGCAGGCACCGCGCTTCTGGGAAAGCGAGTTCCAGATCTATGGCGGGCTCTCCTACATCAACCACGAAGCGCGGCTGCTGTGGTACCCCAGCGACCACCTGAACAGTGCGCAAGGCATCCTGGTGGGCACCTACAACACCGGCGAAGTGGCGCGCACATTTGCCACGCGTTCGACAGAGCAGCAACTGGCGTCGTCGCGCCAGGCCGTGGAGTCGCTGCACCCGGGCCATGCCGGCAAGTTGCAGCGCGGGGTGGCGGTGAACTGGTCCAAGGTGCCGTTCAGCGAAAGCCCATGGATCGTCCACGACGTGCTGGCCGAACCCGGCTACTCGCACCTCAACCTGCCCCAGGGCCGCACCTGGCTGGCCAGCGATGCACTGGCCCATGGCGGGGTGGGCATCTGGCAGAACAGCGCTGCGGATTCGGCACGCCATGTAGTCGGGCAGATCGCCCGGCACGCCCTGCAACAGCAACGCGGCGTCGCCGCCTGAACAAGGAAGCCTTCTGATGAACACAACTGCCCTGCTGCTTGGAGCCTTCATGTCACTGTCCGCACTTACCGCCCAGGCCGACACCATCAAGCGTGTCGACCCGCCAGGTTCGAAATTCCCCATTTCGCAACTGGTCACCGTACCCGCCGGTACCTCGCTGACCTTCGTCAGCGGCACCTTGCCCGACGTTGCCGACCCCAACGCACCACCACAGACCATTGCCGCCTATGGCAACACCGAAACCCAGGCCCGCTCGGTACTGAAAAAGATCCAGGCAGCCCTGCAAAGCCAGGGCCTGGGCCTGGGTGACGTGGTACAGCTGAGGGTGTTTCTGGTAGGCGACCCGGCCACCGAAGGCAAGCTGGACTTTGCCGGGCTGCAGGCCGCCTACACCGAGTTTTTCGCCACTGCCGAGCAACCGAAAAAACCAACCCGCACCGCCTTGCAAGTGGTTGCCCTGCCCCTGCCGGGCGCCCTGGTCGAGATCGAAGCGGTCGCTGCAAAAGCGCCCTGATACGCCGCTAACCCACCCCCTTGTTGCTTGCCTGCCGGGGCTACCCGGCGGGCGGCCCCTGTGCACCCGCTGTTCGACAGCGCTCATGGAGAGCGAACATGCTTCACGCCTTGAAACTGCCCAGCCCGCGCCTGCAACCCGCACTGCTGACCATGGCCCTTGGTACCACCTGCCTGGCCGCGCCTGACGCATTTGCCGAAAGCGCTACCCAGGCCACGGCCCCGTCACAGCTCGGCACCGTGATCGTCACCGGCAACCGTGGCTCGGAAAAACGCACGGTCACCACGAGCCCGGTGCCGATCGATGTGATCAGCGCCAAGCAATTGCAGCAAACCGGCAAACCCGGCCTGATGGAAGCGCTCAGCGCCAGCGTACCGTCCTTCACCCTGCCGGAAAAAACCGGCTGGGACGCCAGCGGCATGGCCCGTGCGCCCAGCCTGCGCGGGCTGAATGCGGCGCAGGTGCTGGTGCTGGTGAATGGCAAGCGCCGCCATACCAGCGCTACCCTGAACATCAGCGGCATCCATGCGGGCGCTGCGCCCACCGACCTTGACCTGATCCCCATCAGCCTCATCGACCACGTCGAGGTGCTGCGCGATGGCGCGGCTGCCCAGTACGGCTCCGACGCCATCGCCGGGGTGATCAACGTGATCCTCAAGGCCGACGCTACCGGCACCTCGGTGACCAACGCCGGCCAGGGTTACGACGGCAAGAAGCAGACCGTGCAGCAAGGCTTGAACAAGGGCTTCGAGATCGGTGACAGCGGCATCGTGCAGTTGGCCCTGGATGCGCGCAGCCAGAACGACGACAACAAGGCCAGCGCCAACGGCTATAGCTATGCCGAAGCCTTCGACAAGGCCGGCAAGTCGACCTACGGCGGCTACGGCACGCCGAAGATCAACCTGCTGACCCTGGGCTACAACGCCGAACTGCCGCTAAGCGACGACCTGACCCTGTACTCCTTCACCACCTATTCGCACCGCAAGGCCGAGCAGGGCCAGAACTTCCGCCTGCCGACCATCACCAACACCATCACCACCGGCCCCAACGGCTACCCCGGTGGCTACACGCCCACCTGGTACATCGAGGAAGATGATGTGCAAGGGGCCTTTGGCGCCAAGGGCAATGCCGGCGAGTGGGCCTGGGACCTGTCCAGCACCTACGGGCGCAACGCGGCGCTGCAGGGCACCACACACAACCAGAACGCCTCGCTGGGCGAGGCCACGCCCAACCATTTCGAATCGGGCACCTGGATCGCCACACAGCTGACCAGCAACCTGGACCTGCAACGCAGCTTCGACATCGGCCTGGACAAGCCGCTTGACCTGTCCTGGGGCCTGGAGCACCGCCGTGACACCTACCAGGTACGCGATGGCGACTGGGCCTCGTGGGCCAACGGCGGCTACTGCCGTGCGCCGGGCGACTGCGCCGCGTCCGGTGCACAGGTCACCAACGGTATCTCGCCGGATGAAGCCACCAGCACCAGCCGCAACAGCGTGGCCAGCTACATCGACGTCGGCTTCAACCCGCTGCCGCAGTGGTACCTGGGCAGCGCATTGCGCTACGAACACTACAACCGCGCAGTGGGCGCCACCCGCAGCGGCAAGCTGACCACGCGCTACGAGTTCACCCCCGAGCTGGCCGTGCGCGCCACGGTCAGCAACGGCTTTCGTGCACCGTCGCTGGCCAACAGCCTGTTCAGCGCCCGCTCGACTACCTACGGTGTGGTCAATGGTGTGTACCAATCGATCAACTACGGCGTGCTGCCGGTGGACTCGGCGGCAGCCAAGGCATTGGGCGCCACCTCACTCAAGCCCGAGCGTTCGACCAACTACAGCCTGGGCCTGACCTATCAGCCCGCCCCGCAACTGTCGTTTACCGCAGATGCTTACGTGATCAACGTACGCGACCGCATCACCCTCACCGGCACCCTGCTGGGCGACGAAGTGACCCAGACGCTGCTGGACAACGGGATCGACTCCACCTCTGGCGGGCGCTATTTCACCAACGGCGCAAACACCCGCACCAAGGGCCTGGACCTGGTCGGCAATTTCGACCAGAACCTGGGCAACTGGGGGCAACTGAAATGGACAGCCGCCTTCAACTGGAACCAGACGCAGATCCTGAGCTACAAGGAGAACGTCAACATCCAGGGCACGAACTACAGCCTGATGGACCGCCAGGCGCGCAACTTTTTGACTGAGGTGCAGCCGCACACCAAGTTGATTCTGGGCGCCAACTGGCAACGCGACCGCTGGACCAGCAACCTGACCCTGACCCGCTATGGTTCATGGCGTGAAGTGAACTCGGCGACCGACCGCAGCCTGGACCGGGAGTACAAGGCGCGCTGGATTACCGACATCGATGTGGGGTATCAGCTGACCAAAGACCTCAACCTGGCCGTAGGGGCGCAGAACCTGTTTGATGTTTACCCCGAACGGCAGAACCCCAGCAGCAAGACCATGACCAAGGGGTATGGGGCGTATTCGCCGTATGGTTTTACCGGGGGTTACTACTTCACCCGGCTGACCTACAACTTCTGATATGCACCGTTTGCAGACTGGGGCTGCTGCGCAGCCCATCGCGACACAAGGCCGCTCCTACAGGAATCGCGATCGCCTGTAGGAGCGGCCTTGTGTCGCGACGGGCCGCAAAGCGGCCCCGAAAAACCTATTACAAAACGCATATTTAAAGTATTTCAACATCAGTTATTTTAATTATTAACATAGCACCGCTGGGTATTTCACAGGTCTGTCGAATAATCGCTAAGGTGCGCCATCTTCCCAGGAGCCGCCCTTCATGCCACACGCCACGTCCCGGCTGCCAGACAACAACGGTTGCGTCCTCTGAACGCGCCAGCCACCCCCCGGCCTGCAACCAGTGCCCCCGATGCACCGCTGGACCGCAAGGTACCAATGATTATCGGCTGCGCCCTGTTCATGGAGCTGCTCGACTCCACCGCCGTGCTCACAGCCCTGACGCAAATCGCCACTGACTTTGGCGAAGCCAGCGTGCGCATGAACCTCATCGTGTCGTTGTACCTGCTGGCCGCCGCCCTCTTCATCCCCATCAGTGGCTGGCTGGCCGAGCGCTTCGGTCCACGGCGCGTGTTCATCACCGCCATTTGCCTGTTCATGCTCTGCTCCTTGGCCTGCGCCGCATCAGCCTCGCTGCTGCAACTGTCGCTGGCGCGTTTTTGCCAGGGTGCAAGCGGCGCACTGATGGTGCCGGTCGGGCAGATCATCCTGCTGCGCGGAACCAGCAAGGCCAACCTGATGCGTGCCATGGCGTTTCTGACCATGCCGGCGCTGCTCGGCCCCGTGCTTGGCCCACCCCTGGGCGGCCTGCTGGTGACCGCGCTGTCGTGGCACTGGATATTCCTGATCAACCTGCCCATCGGCCTGCTGGGTATCGTACTGGTAATACGGCATGTGCCCGACTACTGCGGCCAACAGCAGCATCCACTGGACAAGGTCGGCTTCGTGCTCAGCAGTGCGGCGCTGGCCAGCCTGATGCTGGCGTTCGAATCACTCGGCCACGGGCAGTTGCTTGGCGGTTACTGGCCTGCGCTGCTACTGGCCACTGGCATTGTGTTCGGCGGTTTTTACCTGCACCACACCAAGCGTTACCCCACGCCGCTGCTGGACCTCTCGCTACTGCGCATCCCCACCTTCGGTATCGTGCTGCTGGGCGGCATGCTGTTTCGGCTGGGCAGCGCTGCCCTGCCCTTTTTGCTGGTGCTGCTGTTCCAGGTAGGCTTTGGCCTGAGCGCCTTGCAGGCCGGGTTGATGACCTTTGCCGGGGGCGCGGGCGCCTTGGTCATCAAGTTCATCTCGGTGCGCCTGGTGCGACGCTTTGGCTTTCGCCGCATTCTGGTGTGCAACGCCATCATCAGTGCCGCCTGCATGGCCCTGTGTGCCCTGTTGCGGCCCGATACCGGTATGGTGCTGACGCTGCTTCTGCTGTTTTCGGGCGGCGTGTCGCGCTCTTTGCAGATGAGCACTCTGGGGGCGCTTGGCTACGCCGACGTCAGCCGCGAACAAGCCGGCCAGGCCAGCACCTTGTCGGCCATGTCGGTTCAGCTGGGCATGAGCCTGGCAGTGTGCATCGCGGCCCTGCTGCTGGGGCTCATCCAGCACACCAATGGCCATGGCGTGCCCGCCATTGAAGACATCGGGTTGGCCATGGCGCTGGCTAGCCTGCTTTGCGTATTGTCGGCGCTGATCTTCAGCCGGCTTGGGCAGGAGTCTGGGCAGGCCGTTGCGAGCGGCTAAGGCTGGAACCTTTTTCCCGAACCATTCATCAAGGAAGTGCCATGCAAAAACGTACCCTCGGGCGCACCGACCTCAAGGTCAGCGCCATCACCCTCGGTACCATGACCTGGGGCGAGCAAAACACCGAAGCCGAAGCCTTCGAACAAATCCGCCTGGCCAAAGATGCCGGGGTCAACACCCTGGATACCGCCGAGATGTACCCCGTGCCGCCAAACGGCACCACCTATGGCAGCACGGAAACCATCATTGGCAACTACTTCCGCCGCCATGGCGACCGCAGTGATTGGGTGCTGGCCAGCAAGGTCGCCGGCCCCGGCCGCCTCGAGCACATTCGCGACGGCAACCCGCGGCTGGACCGCAAGAACATCGTCGCCGCCCTGGACGCCAGCCTGGACCGCCTGCAAACCGACTACCTGGACCTTTACCAACTGCACTGGCCAGACCGCAAAACCAATTGCTTCGGCCAGCTAGGCTACAAGCACGAGCCGGACGACCAAGCCACCGCCATCGAAGACACCCTGGAAGTGCTGGACGACCTGGTCAAGGCCGGCAAAATCCGCCATATCGGCCTGTCCAACGAAACGCCCTGGGGCACCTCGCGGTTTCTGCAACTGGCTGAAACCCGCGGCTGGCCGCGGGCGGTGTCGATCCAGAACCCTTACAGCCTGCTGAACCGCAGCTTTGAAGTGGGCCTGGCGGAAATTGCCCTGCGCGAACAGATCGGCCTGCTGGCGTACTCGCCTCTGGCCTTTGGCGTGCTGTCTGGCAAGTACTTGGGCGGCGCCCGCCCGGCCGGGGCACGCTTGAGCCTGTTCGAGCGCTTCCAGCGATACAACAACCCGCAGGTTGAAAAGGCCGCCAGCGCCTATGTGGAACTGGCCCGCCTACACGGGCTCGACCCTGCGCAGCTGGCGCTGGCGTTCGTGACTGCGCAGCCGTTTGTGACCAGTAATATCATTGGTGCTACCAAGCTGGAGCAGTTGCGCAGCAACCTGGCCAGTGTGGAATTGCGGCTGGATGACGAACTGCTGGCGGGGATCGAGGCTATTCACCAACAACAGCCGAACCCGGCACCTTGAAGTAGCTGAGTGGCCTGCGAGATGTTGGGGCTGCTGCGCAGCCCATCCGAACGGCACGGCCCCTATTACAAAAGTCTGTGCCATTGAGTTAGATTCATTCGAGACATGAGGCGCATCTTATGAGCCTGATCCCCGGATTATCTGACAATGCCCGCGTGCTGATATGTGGCGCCAGCCGAGGTATCGGCCTGGCACTGTGTACGGCGTTGCTGGCCCGCGATGATGTAAGCCGGGTCTGGGCTGTGTCGCGGCACGCCAGCACCGCTGACGGGTTGCTTGCCCTTGCCCGGGCACATGGCGAACGCGTGGTACTGCTGGAGTGCGATGCGCGCGACGAGCTGGCGCTGGCGGCGCTTGCAAACGAGGTGGGCATTGCCTGCCCGCACCTTCACCTGGTTATCAGTACACTCGGTATCCTCCACCAAGAGGGCACCAAAGCCGAGAAATCGCTGGCCCAACTGGACCTCACCAGCCTGCAGGCCAGCTTCGTCACCAATGCATTCGCGCCGATCCTGTTGCTCAAGCACCTGATGCCACTGCTGCGCAAACAGCCCGCCACCTTTGCAGCCCTGTCGGCGAGGGTTGGTTCGATCGGCGACAATCGACTGGGCGGCTGGTACAGCTATCGTGCGAGCAAGGCGGCGCTGAACCAGCTGCTGCACACGGCAAGCATCGAACTGAAACGCCTGAACCCGAACGCCACAGTGCTGGCGCTGCATCCGGGGACTACCAATACCGAGCTGTCGCGGCCATTTCAAGGGAATGTGCCGGAGGGGAAGCTGTTTGAGCCGGCGTTTGCGGCACAGTGTGTGATTGATCAGGTGGGGCGGCTTGGGCCGTCGGAGAGTGGCAGTTTTTGGGGGTGGGATGGCGAGCGGATAGCGTGGTGAGCGCGCTCGCGCCGGGTGCGCTGCTGCAGCCCGGCCGAGGCAGTGCGTTCCATCGCGAGGTCAGATCAGCGAGGGCCACCGCCCTGATGGCCGCCGAAGCCACCGCCACCGCCACCGCCGTGGCCACCACCGTGACCGCCGCCACCGCCCGGCGGCATGAACATCCAGCAACCCGACAGGCTAGATACCAGGACTGCAACCAGGGCTGCACGGAAAAAATGTTTCGACTTCATTGGAACGCTCCACAGGGTTAGATCTGCTGCCTGCCAGTAGCCGGTTGGGCAGCGGGCGGATTCTAGAGCTGCGGCATGATGGCCCGGGGAAACTTTGCATATCTTTACAGTCGGTGCAGGCACAACGGCGTGGCGAAGGCGAGAGAATGGCTCGGTAAAGCGTCCTTGACCCACTCCCCCCACCGCCGCATGCTCGAACGCTTCCACCCCACGCTCAAGGAACGACTGCATGAAGCTGGAAACTCTCGCCATCCACGCGGGCTTCAGCCCCGACCCGACCACCAAGGCAGTGGCCGTACCGATCTACCAGACCACCTCCTTCGCCTTCGACGACACCCAGCACGGCGCCGACCTGTTCGACCTGAAAGTGGCCGGCAACATCTATTCGCGCATCATGAACCCTACCAACGATGTGCTCGAGCAGCGCATGGCAGCCCTTGAAGGCGGGGTCGGCGCGCTGGCGGTGGCGTCGGGCATGGCGGCCATCACCTACGCCATCCAGACCGTCGCCGAGGCCGGCGACAACATTGTCTCGGTGGCCAAGCTGTACGGCGGCACCTATAACCTGCTGGCCCACACCCTGCCGCGCATGGGCATCCAAACCCGCTTCGCCGCCCATGACGACATCGCTGCCCTCGAAGCGTTGATCGATGCGCGCACCAAGGCGGTGTTCTGCGAATCCATCGGCAACCCCGCCGGCAATATCGTCGATATCGCCGCACTGGCCGAAGCCGCCCACCGCCACGGTGTGCCGCTGATCGTCGATAACACCGTGGCCACCCCGGTGCTGTGCCGACCGTTCGAGCATGGCGCGGACATCGTCGTGCACTCGCTGACCAAGTACATCGGCGGCCACGGTACCAGCATCGGCGGCATCGTCATCGACGCCGGCACGTTCCCCTGGGCCGACAACAAGGAGCGTTTCGCCCTGCTCAACACCCCCGACCCGTCCTACCACGGTGTCACCTACACCGAAGCCTTCGGCCCCGCCGCCTTCATTGGCCGCTGCCGCGTGGTGCCGTTGCGTAACATGGGCGCCGCGCTGTCGCCGTTCAACGCCTTCCTGATCCTGCAAGGCCTGGAAACACTGGCCCTGCGCATGGAGCGCCACACCGAGAACGCGCTGAAAGTCGCCCATTACCTGCAAGCCCACGAGCAGGTGGCATGGGTGAAGTACGCCGGGCTGCCCGACCACCCCGAGCATGAACTGGCCCAGCGCTATACCGGCGGCAAGCCGGCGTCGATCCTGTCGTTTGGCATCAAGGGCGGCCAGGCTGCCGGTGCGCGTTTCATCGATGCGTTGCAACTGGTGGTGCGCCTGGTGAACATCGGCGATGCCAAGTCACTGGCTTGCCACCCCGCCTCCACCACCCACCGCCAGCTCAACGACGAGGAGCTGGAAAAGGCCGGCGTGCCGCGGGACATGGTGCGCCTGTCGATCGGTATCGAGCACAGCGACGACATCATCGCCGACCTGGCCCAGGCCCTGGAGGCCAGCCGCGGGTGATTCAGCCGCGCCCTACCCAATGCCGACGGCGGGCGCCCCGTCATCTAGCCTGGATACATCCGCAATGACCTTGTTCTACCTGAAACTTATCGTCACCCCCCTGCTGATGTGGGCCATCTCCCTCGCCTCGCGGCGCTGGGGCGGTTTGCTGGGTGGGTTGCTGTCCGGCCTGCCGATCACCTCGGCACTGGTAATGACCTTCCTGTGCCTGGAACAGGGCAATGCCTTCGCGTTGGGCGCGATACCCGGCGCACTGGGCGGCCTGGCGGCGGTGCAGGCCACCTACACCTTCTACCTGTTGGCCACGCGCAGGCTCGGCACCGCCGCGGCCGTTCTGCTGGCATTGCTGTGCTATGGCGTGGCCGCCTATGCGTTTACCCACTGGGGCAACCTGTACCTGTCGATTGCCGTGGCACTTATGCTGATAGGCGTGCTGATACGCGCCAGCGGCCGTGAGCCCAAGCCCGACACTTTGAGCCGCACCCGTCAGCGATTTTGGGAGATCCCGCTGCGCATGGTGTCTGCTACTTGCCTGCTGATGATCATCACCAGCCTGGCCAGTTGGTTGGGCCCGGCGACCAGCGGGATGCTCGCGCCGATACCGGTGATTGCCTGGCCGCTGGTGGTGTTCGCCCATGTACAAGGCGGGCGGGCCGGGATGGTTGCGATGGTACGGGGCAATGCGATCGGGGCGGTGGGGGTGATCGCGTTTTATCTGGTTTTGGCGGGGCTGCTCGAAACGTGGGGCGTTGGCGTTACCATCGGGCTGGCCATGCTTTGCGCCGTAGTGCTGACCGTTGGGCTGGCTACCGTATTACGGCGGCGTTGATGCGCCAGAGGGGCTGCTGCGCAGCCCATCGCAGGCAAGCCAGCTCCCACAGGGGCGGTGCAACGTCTGCGCCTGGCGCCATACCTGTGGGAGCGGGCTTGCCCGCGAACACCGGCGCAGCCGGTGCCATAGTCCGCGCAGGCTGCTTCGCGGGTAAACCCGTTCCCACAGTGGCCGTGCCAGATCAATGAATTGAGGTAACCCCATGAAGTATCAGATCCGCAGGGCGACACCAGAAGATGCTGCTGGCATCAGCCGAGTGATCATCGCCGCCCTGCGCCAGACAAACGCAGCGGACTACGATGCCGCGACCATTGCCAGGGTCGAGCAATCGTTCAGCGAACCGCGCATTGCTGACCTGCTTGAGAAACGCCTGATCTTCGTTGCGGCCGATCACGATGAGGTCGTGGCCACTGCCAGCCTTGAAGACGATGTAGTCAGAAGCGTATTCGTCGCCCCCGAATATCAGCGGTCAGGAATCGGCGAGCAGTTGATGTTGGCAGTCGAAAACGAGGCGCTGATGCGTGGCTCACAACGGTTGCGAGTGCCCTCTTCGATTACGGCGCAGGGTTTCTACACGCGCTTGGGGTACAGCAAAGTACGTGATGAATACCACGGCGATGAACGCACGATCATCATGGAGAAGCGGCTGATCAAGCCATGATGGCAGGGCCTGGACGCCTTGAAGTTTGGCATCAGGCCCTGTAAGGCAAACGCCATCAACGCGGTTGAGGATGCTCGGCAGATACCGAGTTATTGGCCTCCACGTCTTTCATTTCCTCTTCAATCGGGCCGTCATCATCTGCGGGTAATGGAACCTCTCCGTCACCTGCACCCGCCTGCTCATCGTTGGTTCTTGCGGTACCGTTGTCCCGGTCGAGCTGCCCGTCCTGGTCCGAACCGGGATTGCCGGGAGGTGGGTCCCAGTCTACCGGGCGCTTTTCGGACCAGGCTTCACCGACACCTTGTTTGGGCTCGGACTCAGCCTCTTCAAGGCCCGAGCCGTGGGCCGCCTCTGCGTCGGTGGTATTTTCCATTGGCCCCGGGTAGGGCGAGTCGGGGCCATTGTGGTCGATTGCCATGGGCGTTCTCCTGGTTGCAGCGCAGCGACGGTGCGCTTGTTGTTCAGAGAGAAACGGGCTGGTAAGAGTGCCTTGTGTTCGACCGGTGGTGCAAAAGGCCGGGATCGCGGCTTTTGCTTGCCAGGGTGCAGGCGGCTTGAACTGGCAGCGGTCAAGCCAGCTGGATTTGCGATAAACCCAGTACCTCTGCCTGCGCGAGAATCTGCAGAGGGGTGGCGTCGGCGGGCGGCATGACCAAGCTGTTCTCGCCATCACCAAAGTGCAGCACCATCAGGTGAAGCGCCGCTTCGTGTAGGGCGAGGTTGGGCTGCTTCAGTTCGAAGGTATGACTGGCAGATTGGCCATTGAGCAGGTAGCGAACTGTGTACGCGTGCATGAGAACCTCGAAAGCAGATAAGGGACTCACTACCTGACCGGCCGGGCAGGAATTAATTCATCCCGAACTGGACTTTGCCGCTACCAGGTCAGCGAGAGGCTTCTGGTCGATCATTTTCCTCTTTGAGGACCGTGGCTGACAGCTGTAATGCGCCTGCTCGGCGAGCGTAATCAGCAAAGGGTATGCAGTTGTCCCCTCAAGGGGACATCGCTGGCTGTCGCCTCAAGTACAGTCACTCGCACACCTGAAAAGCTACAAAAATAAGGATGTGCACCGCATGCATCAGCCCCACAGCGAGCCGCGTCGCTCCCTCTATTTCAACTATCAAGTCTTCCCCGCCCATACGGCCAGCGTCGGGGCCGCCCGCGTTGAACGTAAACCTGTAGTGGTGGTAGGCGCCGGCCCGATCGGCCTGACCACTGCACTGGACCTTGCCCGTCATGGTATAGCCTGCGTGGTACTGGCGGCGGAACGGCAAGTGAGCGAGGGCAGCCGGGCGATCGTATTCACCCGCCGCTCGCTGGAAATCCTGCAGCAGGTAGGCGTCGCCGAGCGGGTCTGCGAGCTTGGCCTGCCGTGGAGCTGTGGCAATTCGTTCTACCGCGACCAGCGGGTGTTCCGTATGGAAAGCCCACACGACCCAGACGACCGCTACGCGCCCATGACCAACCTGCAGCAGCCCTGCCTGGAGCAGTTGCTGGTCGAGGCCGCCGAGGCTGATCCGTTGGTAGACCTGCGCTGGGGCAACCGCGTAACCGGCCTGGCGCAGCATGACGACTTCGCCCGGCTGAGCATCGATACCCCAGCCGGTAGCTATGAGCTGGACGCTGACTGGGTAGTAGCGGCGGACGGCGCCCGCTCGACCTTGCGCACCCTGCTGGCGCTGAAACTGGAGGGTACCGCCTACGAAGGGCGCTTCGTGATTGCTGATATCAAGATCGACCTGGGCCTGCCCACCGAGCGCCTGGCCTATTTCGACCCGGACTGGAACCCGGGCAACACCGTATTGATGCACCGCGAACCGGGTGATATCTGGCGAATTGACTACCAACTGCCCGAAAACGAAACGCCGGAACAGGCGCTGCAGCCGGAGTCGCTGCGCGAACGTATCAATGCCCAGCTACACATGCTTGGCGTTGAAGACCCACAGTGGGAAATGGACTGGAGCTCGGTCTATTCAGCGCGCGCGCTGACCCTGCCAAATTACATCCACAAGCGCGTGATATTCGCCGGGGACGCGGCGCACCTGTTGCCGATTTTTGGTGTGCGTGGCGCTAACACGGGGTTCCAGGATTGCCATGGCCTGGTCTGGAAGCTGGCCTTCGTCCTCAAGGGTTTGGCAGGCCCCAAGCTGCTGCCGTCCTACTCCAGCGAACGTGTCAGTGCCGCGCGGGAAATCATCAGCGAGGCCGGCAAGAGCACCCGGTTCATGGCGCCACCTACTGCGGGTTACCGCCTGGTACGCGATGCGGTGTTGTCGCTGTCGCTGACCCAGGCGTTCGTCCGCCCGCTGTATCACTGGCGCACCTCGCGGCCACACGACTACGCGGGCTCGGTGCTCAACTGTGCAACTGACGACAATGAACATTTCTCTGCCGGCCCGCGCAACGGCGCCCCGCTGCTGAACATCAGGCTGGCCGAAGACGACTACCTGTTCGACCACTTGGGCGCCTGCTTCTACCTGCTCTATTTCACCGACAGTGACTGCATCCCAAATGACGTGGTCGAGCAGGCGACTGCCATTCGCAGCAGCGGCGTGCCCTTGCAGATCATCGCGATTGCGCAAAACGCCCAGGCCATCATCACCGGTGCAGACCAACTGATCGACGACAGCACCGGCCGCATCGCCGCCAAGTATGGCATCCCCCGCAATGGCGCTTACTTGGTGCGCCCAGACCAGCACATCTGCGCCCGCTGGCTGCAGGTATCGGCCGCACAACTGCAATCCGCCATCGACACCGCCCTGGGCAAGCACTGAGAGGAAGCGCCATGCACACCCTGACCGCAACAGACCTGGAAGTGGTTTACGACGTACTGGCCGACGCTTTGGACCAGGCCACACCGGCCAAGGCCGAGCTGTTCCTGACCAAGCTGGCGCTGCTCAGCGCCCATGCGCTCGGCGATGCCCAGGCCTTCACCGAACTTGCCCAGTGCGCGCTTCAAGACCTGTAGCACCTGCACTTGCCAATGCACCGGAGCCGGTGCCGCTGGAACCAATAATAATCAGGCGCCCACATGCATCAGACCACTGCCCCCATTACAACGATAAAAACCGCCAGCAGTCCCCAGCAAGCCGTGATGCGCAAAGTGTCCAGGCGCCTGCTCGGCTTTCTGTTCCTGTGCTTTGTGCTGTCGTTTCTCGACCGGATCAACATCGGCTTTGCCGGCCTGACCATGATGGGTGACCTGGGCCTGAGCAGTACCCAGTTCGGCATGGCAACCACGCTGTTCTACATCGCCTATATCGCCTGTGGTATCCCCAGCAACATGGCCTTGGCCAGGGTGGGTGCGCGCAAATGGATCGGGAGCCTGATGATCGCCTGGGGGCTGGCCTCGACCGCGACACTGTTCGCGACCGATGCCAGCAGCCTGTACCTGCTGCGGATTCTGGTCGGTATCACGGAGGCAGGCTTTCTGCCCGGTGTGCTGCTGTACCTGACGTTCTGGTTCCCGGCGGCCTACCGGGCACGCGCCAACGCCCTGTTCATGATCGCGATGCCGTTTACCGCAGGCTTCGGCTCGGCGGTTTCGGGGCTGATACTCGGCCTGGATGGCGTGTGGGGCTTGCACGGGTGGCAGTGGCTGTTTCTGCTGGAGGGCCTGCCTTCGGTGATCATGGGCTTTGTGGTGTTCGGCTACCTGAACGACACGCCGCAGCAGGCCCGCTGGCTGAGCCCCGAAGACAAGCAACATCTGCAGCATGCCCTGGCCGCAGACAACTCCACTTCCAACCACACAACAGGAGACGGCCCCGGCAGCCTGCTGCGCGAGATGCTCTCACCCACGGTGCTGATGTTCAGCCTGGTGTATTTCTGCCTGGTCAACACGCTGGCGATGATCGCCGTGTGGACGCCGCTGATCATCAAGAGCATCAGTGCCGCTGACAGCAGCAACAGCACCATTGGCTTTCTGGCGATGATCCCGCAGGTGTGTACCATCATCGGCATGGTGGTGTGGGGGCTGCATTCCGACCGCAGCCAGGAACGCAAATGGCACCTGGTGCTGCCCATGCTGATGGCCGCTGCCGGCTGGATGTTTGCCGCCTATGCCGGTAACCCGGTGGTGCAACTGTGCGGCATCTGCATGGCGGCTACGGGGTCGTACACCGCCATGTCGATATTCTGGACTACCCCGGACCAGGCGCTCACGTTCCAAGCGCGTGCCATTGGCATTGCGGTGATCAACGCCTTCGGCAACACAGGTTCGGCGCTGAACCCGCTGATGGTTGGCTGGTTGAAAGACCTGACCCAAAGTTTCACGGCCGGGATTGTCTATGCCACGGTACTGTTGGTGATAGGCGCGTTGCTGACCTTCATGCTGCCCCTGCCCTCGCCCGCCTTGGTCCCCAAGCATGCACAAAAGCTGTAACCGGCGGTTGGCCGCCTCGATAAAGCCAAGCCTTACGCAAAATCTGTGGGAGCGGGTTCACCCGCGAAGAATGCAACGCGG
The DNA here is from genome assembly GCF_000498395.2 of Pseudomonas putida S13.1.2. Taxonomy (NCBI): domain Bacteria; kingdom Pseudomonadati; phylum Pseudomonadota; class Gammaproteobacteria; order Pseudomonadales; family Pseudomonadaceae; genus Pseudomonas; species Pseudomonas putida. Next base: position 939,099 of record NZ_CP010979.1, on the reverse strand, counting down.
TGGATGGCACCGGCGCTGCCGGTGTTCGCAGGCGCGCCCGCTCCCACAGGTATTACGAACGCCTGAAGCCTGCGCAGCACCTGTGGGAGCGGGCATGCCCGCGAAGAATTCGACGCGGTGGATGGCACCGGCGCTGCCGGTGTTCGCGGGCGCGCCCGCTCCCACAAGCCTCCGCATGACTCCAAGGCCTGTGAGTGGACAGTTTTATGAGTGTCCAATGGCTCATTTAGAGACGTTTCCTACAAGGTTTTAGGACGCCCCAGGAACCTCCGGCAAGCGATTCCTCGTTAGTGTTCAGGGACCATCACAGTCCCTTTCAACGCGAGGTCGTTTTTGACAATCAGCCAACGTATCGCCATTGCGGCAGCCGAAGCCGGGCTCCCTTCTGACCAGTGCATGTCTTGCGAACGCCAGGGCCTACCGATCCTGCCGCTACGTCGCGCCCTGGTGCCGGATACACGACCGGAGTGCATCACGACTGTGGCGGGTAGCCTGCATATCTCGGCGAAGATGGGCCTGCGCACTTTGCGCATGGGTTACCTGTATGTGCTGCTCGATCAGCAGGTCTGGCATGCCTACGAAGTCAGCGAACAGGGCCACCTGCGCCGCTTCAATCCTTACGAACCTTCAGACGGCCTACCCGCGTCGCTGCCCGAAAAATGCGTGAATGAAAACCACGACATTCCTTCATCCTTCCTGAACATCGATACCGACCGGTATGGCAGCGCTTGGTTGGCTTTCTCCAGCGACCCTTGGCCGGCAAGCGTTTTGAACGCCTACAAGAAGGGCCAGGCACCTGCGCATCGCTTCGAGGGGGTTGACCTGACCCAGGCGCGTAACAATCCCGAATTGTTGGGCATCGCCATGACGCCCGACAATCTGCAGGTCGACAAGGAGGTGTTCGAGTACGTACAGCGCGGCTGCTCACCGTTCGACAGTGCACATGGGTTTCACAGCCGCTGGCTGCGCCGGTTTGCGATGCGCGGCTATCTGGTCAACGCGATGAACCGGCACACGCTGGAGAACGGCGTGCTGGCAGTGGTGCTCGACGATACCGTTGGCCTGATTCAGGAATTCAACCATCAGCGGTTGAACTGGGTGGTGAAGCGCCAAGTCTGGCGTGAGGCCCACATGCGTGCCTACCAGTTGCAGACCTCGCAGATCCTCCAGGCCATTCGCGCCACGCAGCGCGAGTGGGCAGCGCAGAAGGTACCGTCGCTGGAACCGATGACCGGCGATGGGCCACCGGTGTTCGTCGACCCGGCAGTGGAGCGTCAACGGTTGGTAGAACGAGCCCAGCTGGAAAGTGACGAGCGTCTTGAAGAGCGCTACCACGAACCGAAGCGAGCGGCGTTCCAGGCCGAGTACGACCAGCAGGAAGCCGAGTTCCAGCGCTTCATCGACAAGGACGCCCGTGCTTACGCCGCGCTGTTCGACACGCCCATGTTCAAGGTGGCCGAGCAGTACGACTACGACGGTGATCATCGTGAGTCTGGCGTGGCGTATGCCAAGACCATGGCCTTATGCCTAGGTGGCGGTATTACCGAGGCGGTGGCGCCCGATGTGAGTCCCGCTGCCGACACCACCGAAACGCTCTGGCAGAAATGGCTACAGGATCCTGATAGCCCTCCCTATCGCGCGTTGTTGATGCGTGACCGTGCGTTGTTGGCCGGGCTGCTTCCCAGCTTTTCCGATGTCACCAACTGGAATGACAGCGACAAGCTCTACGGCATGCTGAGCAAGATCATTGCGAGCGACGATGCCGGCTTGCGCATGCGCAATACCTTGAAGCAGGCCATTGCCGAAACCCAGGGCGCGCTCAACGCGGCGAGCCAACGTCTGGCGCCCAATTTGCCACCTGGTATTCAGACCGCCGTGCGGCACCTGAACAGTGCAACCCAGTTCCTTTACAACGGCGTGCACCTCATCGAGCTGGAAGTGAAGATGAAGCTGGGCGAGTACTACGCCCTGCAGAGTGCTCATCTACGCGAATTGCAGCACAAGGCCAATGCCTCGATTGCCGAGGCTAGGGACCGGATGCCTCGCACCATCGCTGACAGCGACATTCATTCGACCAAGGCCTGGAACAAGGTGCGGCCGATCATTCAGCACGGGCTGATGAGCCTGGCAGTGCTCGACCCGCGGTTTACCAACACCATGATCAGTGTGTCGGTGTGGGTCGAGGGTACCGCTGAAGACGTGCGTGGCCGGTTGATTGACGAAGCCAGCATGAGGGTGACCCAAGCGAGCAGCGCGGCGCAGATTGCCTTAATGGATATCTCGGTCGCGGCGGGAACCCTGGAGGCGAATGCACGAAAGGTGTTGCAGGACATGCGCATCACTTCGCAGCAGGCGGCACAGCTTGTGCGGACTGGCTTTAGCGGATTGCGCGGAGTGGCAGGTAGTTGGGACTTGCTGCTGGCTGTAGGTGGGTTGTATTTACAGCATGACAGCCTGAGCAGAAATCAGGCAAAAGCGGAAGTGGAGATTGGGCCAAAGGCTCATGAAGCCAAGCTGGCGTTCCATGGGTCCCAATTAGGAATATTGGGCGGGCAAATTGAGGTGATTGGACTCGTAATGCGCTCCAGTGTCAGCGCCATACGTAGACCATGGGCTGAGGGAATTGCAATCACTGGAGAGGCCATCATAAAAATCGGTGCGGTACTGAGTGCAGTCGCAGGGGTTTTTGACACGGCACAAGCCAATTTGGCAAGAAAGCGCACTTTAGCCATTGGCGACACTAAAGCTGCTCTGCAATATAAATATGCCGCGTTAGCATCTGGGGCGGGTACAGTAGCATTTGCGCTTGCAGTTTTCAGACCTTTCGTATTTGGCCCTTTAGGTTTAGCAATATCATTGTCTCTAGTCGCCTATGAGTTGAGCAAGCGAGCAGAAAAAAACGAATCAAATGCTCTCGAACGCTGGGCGCGTCGGTGCTATTTCGGGCTTGCTAATGAAACACCTTCCATACACTGGAACGCTCCGGAATTTTCAGACATAGCATTCGCAGAACTCAATGCTGCGACGCTGGGCGTGCAGGCAAGGCTAAATTTTGAGTCAAGTATGGCTACGGATCCTACACTCCCAAAAATAGGAGGCTTGGTCAGCTTGAGCACGGTGCAACAGCTCAAGTTTCTCGTCGTATTACCCAGTTTCAATAAAGCGAAATCCGCATATCGCTGGAAATTGATAGCACATCGTGTCGGTGATGGAGCGTTTCCAGATTACGTTGGCGGAGAAAGTATTGCCTCGGGTGATTACTTTTCGCACCCAATAAGGCCACTTTCCCCGTCATCCTCTTTTTCTAAGTTTACACCCCCGCGACATCCAGACTATGTGAGTGATTTTTCCACTGATGAATATCAAAGACCTTATCACAGTGAAGATGGCGGTGTTTTTCAGCTTGAAATCTCAGGAGTTGTGCCGCTAGTACCTACGATTGGGAGCCACAGCTTAAGCGCCGCCACCCTACTGGTTATGTATTGGCCTGACCGCAATTTGCCGGACGCCTATATTGAAGTTTGTTCTCGAGGAATGAATGAATGACATTTAAGCCCAAGGTGTTATGGGAGCGCGCCATAGGTTGGAGCTATGACCTGCCTCCGACGGGAGAGGAGCCAGATGATCGCTGCTGGGTAGAGACGGTAAATCCCTCGCCTAATTATTTTGACGACACATACCTTGAACTACCGAGAAAAACAATAAGCCTTCGCGGATTTTCAGCATTAATCGGTATTCCCGGTTTATGTTTTTGCGCCGGATTAACACTTTCTTTGTACTGGGATTTATTCGTATACGGCTGGCAGCGGGACTGGTTGATGAGTGTATTTATAGTGCTCGGTCCACCAGCAGCTCTTTGGGCCCTCATCCCTTACATAAAGGAGGATCTTGTCTTGCCCAGAGACGAACCCATTCGCTTCAATCGCCTGCGTCGGAAAGTCTATTTTTACCAGTACCGCTTCGACCGCATCTTCATCTTCAGCCGTAAACGCTGGGGTGTCCAACCCGTCGCCTACAACTGGGACGACGTCACCGCCGAGGTATACCGCATCTACGCCCCTGGCCATGGTGGCCTGATCGAAAACGTCATGCTGTCAGTCCGTAATCCTGAGACTGACGAAGTCATTGATCGTGTCTTCTTCACTCATACCCTGCATGAGGGCAAGGCTTACTGGGCCATCGCCCGGCTCTTCATGCAGCAAGGCCCTGAAGCCCTGCCCAAGTTCGTGCACCCACCCCGCGACTGGAACGATGACGATGGCCTGAGCCACATGCATTGCTTGGCGCCGAAAGTCCAGTGGCCGACCGAAATCGACCTTGAGTCTCGCACTGCGCCAGCAACGGATGAGGTCTCCTGAAAACTACCGCTCTCGGTGCTGGCGATTCGAGATCATGCCTATAGGACGAAACCGCGCGCTGGATGGCACCGGCTTTGCCGGTGTTCGCGGGTGAACCCGCTCCCACAGGTACAGCCCATGACTTGGATATTTCTGCAAGAGCAGCTGCCCAGACAAAGCTCGCAATGCGGACGCGAACGCTTCAATGCCTCAAGCACTCGCTGACACTGGTCGCGGTGTACGTACACCCCACAGCCAGTAGCCCAAAGACAGAACGACCAACCAGCCAACCCCAACATACAGGGCGGTGCGGCTGGCCGGGAACCAACCGAGCACGCCAAAGATGAACACCATGAACGCAATCGCGCAAGCTGGACCTACCGGCCACAGCGGCACTCGGTAATCCAGTGCCGCAGCCTCCTCCTTGCTCATGCCGCGCCGCATGGCCACCTGCGATAGCAGGATCATCAACCAGACCCAGACAATGGAGAACGTGACCACCGCGGCAAGCACCAGGAACAAGTCTTCTGGGACCAGGTAATTCAATACCACGCCCAAAAGCAGAGCGACGCCCATCACTGCAACCGTCATCCACGGCACACCGAAACGCGACAGTGATGCGAAGCCGGCAGGGGCTTGGCCGTTTTGAGCCATGCCGTACATCATTCGCCCGGCGCTGAAGATGTCGCTATTGATGGCTGATACCGCAGCGGAAATTACAACGATGTTCAACACAGTTGCCGCTGAGCTGATGCCAAGGCCACTGAAGATCTGAACGAATGGGCTACCGTGGCTGCCAATGCTGGTCCAGGGGTAAATGGCCATGAGCACGAACAAGGTAAGGATATAGAACAGCAGAATGCGCAGAGGCACCGAGTTGATGGCCTTAGGCAGCACGCGCTTCGGGTCCTTTGCCTCGCCTGCGGTAATGCCGATCATTTCGACCCCGCCAAAAGCGAACATCACAACGGTGAACGAAGCAATCATCCCACCGATGCCATTAGGGAAGAACCCGCCGTGGCTCCACAGGTTCGAGATGCCGGCAACAGTGCCTGCCTCGTCATTCAACTGGATACCCAACAGCAGCACGGCCCCACCCGCTACAATCATGGCAACGATAGCGGTGACCTTCAGCAACGACAGCCAGAACTCCATCTCGCCGAACACTTTCACGCTACACAGGTTCAACGACCCGATGAAGAACACTATTCCAAGCACCCAGATCCAGGCGGGTGTTTCCGGGAACCACAGCCCCATGTAGACGCCAAACGCCGTCACGTCTGCCAGGCACACCACCAACATGGAGAACGCGTAGCTCCAACCTGTCAGAAAGCCAAAATAGCGGCCCAGGTATTGGCTGGCATAGTGGCCGAACGAGCCTGACACCGGGTTATGAACCGCCATTTCGCCAAGGGCGCGCATCATCATGTAAATGGCTGCCCCCCCTATCAAATAGGCGAGCAAAACTGATGGCCCTGCCAGTTTTATTGCCGATGCCGAGCCATAGAACAGCCCCGTACCGATGGCAGAACCTAACGCCATGAAACGAATATGCCGGGTAGACAGACCCCGCTTCAGCTGTTGTGAAGATTGAGCGCTCATAGATACCTTCTTGATTTTATTATCAGGTCCGCACAACGCAGATGCTGTGCGTTTTAATCAGGCACGCATGTTTCAATCATCAAGCCCTTGGCCACAGCACCGGGAATAGCTCATGGTTCATCTGGGCACCGCTGGCCAATTCTGTTTCGAGCCCAGGAAACTGGGGCGAGGTTTTCCACTGGCGCGGTGCGTGAGTGATGTCGTCGCCTAGGAAACGCACCGAGAAGGCACGGCGCCGGCGATTGCCCCCGACACCTCCAGAAGCGTGCAAGGTCAGCATGTGGAAGAACACGGCGTCGCCTGGGGAAAGCTCCCAGCCGAGGATGTTCCAGGCGCTGCGATCGGCCTCGATATCCGGCAAGTCAGCCAGGCTACCTTCCGGGAACCATTGCGCCTGGCTGTCGAGGAAGCTGCGCGGCATCAGCCACGGCCCCAGGTGCGAGCCCCCTACAAACTCAAGGGTGGACTCCCTTGCGACGGGGTCGATAGGCATCCACATGCTGCAGTTCTGGCGCCCATCGATGTTGTAGTACGGCTGGTCCTGGTGCCAAGGCGTGCGCTGACGCGTGTTGGGCTCCTTGACCAGCAGATGATCGTGATAAAGCCGGGCTGTTTCGCTGTTCATGAGTTGAGCGGCAACGGTACCCACCCGGCTCTCGAAGATGAACTGGCGATAGGCCGCGATATCGCCCCAGTTGCAGAAGTCCTCGAAGAACCAACCCGGGTCGTCGGGGCGGCTCGCCACTTTGGCGCGCTCGCTGGGGGTTTTCAGGTTCTGTTCGATGCCGGTTTCGAGCAGTGCAACTTCCTCCGGCGTGAACAGATTACGTACGCAGACAGCACCATCACGCTGGAAGGCTTCGATGGTTTCTTCGCTGAGTTGAAATTCGGCGGACTGTTTCATAGAGCACCCTTTGGTCTTTTTATTGGGCAACAGCACCACTGCCAGAAGTTAAGCGGGATAAGCATGGTGCACGGCGAGTATTGCTTTTCGGCACCAATAGGAAAAGAATATATTTCCTAATCCGGAGTATAGGAAAAAATGATAGGTTTCTCGTTCCGGCAGTTAGAGTATTTCGTCGCCGTGGCCGAACACGGCAGCATCAGCGCTGCGGCGAGAGCCCGCCACGTTTCACAGCCGTCGGTATCGGTCGCTATTGCCCAACTTGAAGAGGCGTTGAATGAGCGGCTATTCCGGCGCCAGGTCAGCCGAGGGCTGGAGCTGACGTCAGCGGGCACGCGTTTGCTGGCCCAGGCCCGCGATATCATTGGCATGGCCATCGCCATGAATCAGAACACCGATACGGCGCAAGGCTCGCTGCGCGGCAACCTGTCGCTTATCTGCTTTCAAGACTTAGGCCCTTACTTCGCACCCCGGCTGCTATCGAGCTTTCGCAAGCAGTACCCCGATGTCGAGGTAACGCTGTTCGAAACGGACCTGGCAGGCGTGCACCGCCACCTGAGTGCCGGCAAAGCGGAGCTTGCGCTTACTTACGACATAGGCCTTGATCCCTCGCTGCCGCGCCAGGTGCTGGCCGAGTTGAAACCTTACGCGCTCATCGCCACAGACCATCGCCTGGCCCACTTGGCAGCCATACCGCTGCATGAACTGGCACAGGAATGCCTGATTCTTGAGGACATCGCACAAACGCGTGAATACTTCCTTTCACTGTTTTGGGCGCATAACCTGCAACCACGCACTCAGCAATACACCCAGACCTTCGAGATGCAACGAGGCCTTGTCGCGCATGGCTATGGGGTTGCACTGTCGTGTACCCGCCCCGCCGGGGACCACTGCTATGACGGTACGCCGCTGCTATGCCGGCCATTGCTGGAAGAGGTATCACCGCAAAAAGTGGTGCTGGCCCAGTCAGGCGCCATGCACCCGTCGCCGGTAGCGGAGGCGTTCAAGGGTTGGGTGACTCAGGAGATAGCAGGCTCCGTTACCCGCGAGCCCGCCCACTGATCAAAACACCGACCACCCGATCCGTGAACTCAGCAACTCCAGCGCCGCCATGCCCGCGAGGGAGTTGCCCGCAGCATTCAACTCGGGGGACCAAACGCATACGGTAAATTGCCCCGGCACAATCGCCACAATGCCGCCACCCACGCCACTCTTACCTGGCAACCCCACTCGGTAGGCGAAATTACCGGCTTCGTCATACAGCCCGCTGGTGGCCATGATCGAGTTCACCTGCTGGGCCTGGCGCCGGGTGAGAATTTGCTCTTCGCTGTGCTTGCAAAACCCGTCGTTGGCCAGGAAGCAGAATGCCCGGGCCAGGTCCAGGCAGTTCATTTGCAGCGCGCAGTAACTGAAGTAACTGCGCAGCACCGGCTCGACCTCGTTATGGAAGTTACCAAAAGACTGCATCAGGTAAGCCATGGCAGCGTTGCGCGCGCGGAACTGGTATTCCGAATCTGCGACACGGGCATCGATCGAAATGTGAGGGTTGCCCGAAAGCCGTCGAACAAAATCACGCATCGACAACGTGGGTGCTGCGAAGCGTGACTGGTTGATATCGCAGATCACCAACGCCCCCGCATTGATAAACGGGTTGCGCGGGCGCCCGCGCTCGAACTCCAGCTGCACCAGCGAATTGAACGGCTGGCCTGAAGGCTCATGGCCAAGCCGCTCCCAAATGGCTTCACCTGAGTGGCCTATTGCCTGAACCAGGCTGAACACCTTGGAAATACTCTGCACCGAAAAAGGCACCCTTGCGTCGCCTGCGCAGTAATGGCTGCCATCGTTGCTATAGAGCGCGATGCCCAACTGCTGCGCCGGTACATCGGCCAGCGCTGGGATGTAGTCAGCCACTTTGCCCTTGCCGATCAAGGGGCGTACTTCTTCAAGAATCTCGTTCAACAGCGTTTGCATGAAAGGCCCTGGCTCAATCCCCTTCAGACGTCGGTAAGGGGTCGCATGCTTGACGAAGACTGAGCGGCATTGATCACACATTCGGCAAGAACATGCCGACGACCGCGACGCCAAAGGCCACCGCGACAACTACCACCTGGGCCTGTACACCGGCGCCCAGCTCGATGCCCTGCGCGTGAGCGCAGACTTGGCTACATTCGGTTCGGGTGCACGCTTCCACTCGGTGAATGCGGGGGTTACGGTTCGGTGCTAATGCGCATTGGCAGGCCTGTAGATTTGCAGTGCCTGTGAGATCGAGCGGCGCGCTGCCGCGTGGAGGACAAAGACTGAGCGCGCGCCGCCGACCCTGTGGGAGCGGGTTCACCCGCGAAGAATCCAACACGGTGTATGGCACCGGCTACGCCGGTGTTCGCGGGTAAACCCGCTCCCACAGGGTGTGGCGGTATGCTCGCGGTCTTTGTACTGAGGTATTACGTAGACGCTTCATCTACCGGGCATATTTCTTGGCCCCGGCCACACAGATGACTGCCCCCAGCGTCACCACAAGCATCATCCAGCTGACGTGCTCATGCAAAAGCAACGCTGCCAGCCCAAGCCCCATGAACGGCTGAACCAGTTGCAGCTGGCCCACTGCCGCAATGCCACCCTGCACGAGCCCTCGGTACCAGAACACAAAGCCAATCAGCATGCTGAACAGTGAAACGTAGCCGAAGCTGAACCACGCAGGGGCGCTTACCTTGGCGAAGGCATCCGGCGCCGGGAAATTAGCGATTGTCAGCAGCAGCATGAACGGCAATGCCACCAGCAATGCCCAACTGATCACCTGCCACCCCCCCAATGTGCGCGACAGACGCGCCCCTTCCGCATAACCCAACCCACACACAACCACCGCCGCCATCATCAGCAGATCGCCCACCACCGACGCCTCTCCTCCATTCATCAACGCATAGCCAACCACCAGCCCGGCACCTGCCATCGAAAACAACCAGAACAGTGGCCGAGGCCGCTCACCGCCCCGCAAAACGGCAAACCCTGCGGTGCAGAGCGGCAAGAGCCCGACAAAAACAATGGAATGGGCGGAGGTGACGTGCTGCAGGGCCAATGCCGTCAGCAGCGGAAAGCCGATAACAACGCCAAACGCGGTTAAAGCCAATGACGACAAATCACCACGTGAAGGGCGTGGCTGGCGTAGCACAATCAAAAAAAGAGCACCCAACAAGGCGGCAATGGTTGCCCTGGCACAGGTCAGAAACGTAGGTTCGAAGGCCGCCACTGCCACACGGGTTGCCGGCAAAGAGCCCGCAAAGATTGCGACGCCTATAAAGCCGTTGATCCACCCGCTTGTTGATTTTTCCATCGGTAAGCCCTCGACAATTCAGGGCTCAGTACATCACTGACAGGCTCACCAAGGCCACGTACAATCCAATACAATTTAACCGAACTGTTATGCATATTTATCCAGCACAGTTGAGGGTGCAATGAAACGCAACGGCACGCGAATTCACACTGTCATGGGTGAAATCCAGTCCAGGATAGCCGCTCGAACCTACACACCAGGGGCCAGAATTCCTTCAGTCCGCGCAATGGCGCAGACCATGCAAGTTTCGGTTTCTACCGTGCTTGAGGCCTATGAACGGTTAATGGCAGAAGGTGTGCTCAGCTCTCGCCCTGGCTCCGGCTTTTACGTAGCCGGGCCAGCGGCGCCACTGGCACTGACCGAACTCGGCCCCAAACTGGATCGTGTTGTCGACCCGCTATGGATCTCCCGCCAGTCGCTTGAAACCGCCAGCGATGCGTTGAAACCAGGGTGCGGGTGGCTTCCTCCCTCCTGGATGTACGAAGCTGGCATGCGTAAAGCGCTCCGGGTCGTTGCCCGTTCTGACGCAGCCAAACTGGCTGAGTACGCATCACCGCTTGGCAGCCCGCCCCTTCGGCAATTCTTGTCGCGGCGGCTGGCAGGCATCGGGACCGAAGCCACGCTTGAACAGATCATGCTCACGGAATCCAGCACGCACGCCATCGACCTGATTTGCCGTTTTCTGCTGGAACCGGGCGACACTGTCCTGGTGGACGACCCCTGCTATTTCAACTTTCACGCATTATTGAAAGCACACAGGGTGAAGATTGTTGGCGTACCCTACACGGCGACGGGCCCGGACGTTAATGCGTTCGGCGCTGCCCTGCTCGCGCACGCTCCGCGGTTGTACATAACAAATTCCGGCATCCACAACCCCACCGGGGCCACCCTGTCGCCGGTCACAGCGCACAGGCTGCTAAAACTGGCCGACACCTCTAGCCTGGTGATTGTAGAGGACGACATCTTCGGGGATTTCGAGACTAATCCCGCGCCACGGCTGTCTGCCTTCGATGGCCTCTCTCGTGTCATTCAGATAGGCAGCTTTTCCAAGACCATTTCCGCATCGGTTCGGTGCGGCTACATCGCTGCGCGTGGTGAATGGATCGAGAGCCTGGTCGACCTCAAGATTGCGACTACATTCGGCGGTGGACGCTTGGCCGCAGACATCATCCATCACGCTATTACCGATAGCGGCTACCGAAAGCACATGGAGAGTGTGCGCCTTCGGCTAGCCGAGGCAATGGACAAGACGGCAACCAAGCTTCGAGCCATCGGTATCAAGCCCTGGATAATGCCCCAGGCAGGCCTGTACCTCTGGTGCCAGCTGCCTCAAGGCAAGGACGCAGCAACGCTGGCCAGGGCCTGTTTGAATGAAGGTGTAGTGCTGGCGCCCGGAAATGCGTTTAGCCAGTCGATGACGGCGGGCGATTTTCTCCGTTTCAACGTGGCGCAATCGGGTGATGCCAGAATCTATGAAGTGTTGAAACGGGCCCTGAGTGCTTAGTCGCGGGCCCCATTCTGCGCCCTGGGCCAGGTAACCGCCTGCGCAACGATCACATCTTTGCCATTGAACGTGAGCGCAGGTCCGCCATGGAGTTGGTATCCCAGCTTCAAGACATCACTGACCTTATGGCAAAACGAAGCGTCATCGGGGCCAGTCAGCACCCGGTAAATCGGCAGCCCATCCGGTGGTTGAGTCATCTGTTCGGTCCTTGAAGAAGTCGGTGAGTCCTCCAAGAGTACTGGTAACTGCCGGGCTACGGCTACACGCCCTTCCACTCCCAACCTTCTCAGACCTGATGCTGCAGACAGCGCGGTGCACGGCACCGGCTTCGCCGGTGTTCGCGGCCAAGGCCGCGAAACAGGCGACGCGGTCCAGGCTGCGGCCCTGGCCCCCCCACAAGTAAAAGACGAGCCCGAAACCTGCACAGTACCTGTGGGAGCGGGTTCACCCGCGAACACCGGCGAAGCCGGTGCCATACACCGTGTCAGATTCTCAGCAGTGCATGACCGGAGACCCTTCACACCGTAAACCGGGGACATGGTTTACACATTTGAGCCCAGGACGCGCGCCCAAGCCAAGCGCCTCGCTCCCAATTTGGTTATCCTGCCCAACAGCCCAGCCCCAGCGGCCACCTATAACAATAAGTCATGCCTTGTCCCCAGGGAGTACCGCATGGAATTCTGGCCATTACGCCCCTCCACTACCGACTTCCGCCTCCCCATCGAGCAAACCGCCACCCTGCTCTCGCGCACAAGCGAACGCCACGGCAAGCTGCTGGCCGCCGACATGCTTAAGCTGGTCAGCGCCCAAGTCCCCTTGGCCCAGTGCACCATCTTCGCCTACAGCCCCAACCGCAGCCCGCAAATCATTTCATTCGCCGACCGCGCACGGATGATCGAGCTACCCAGAATCTCCAGCAACTACGCCGAACGCTTCTACAGCATGGACGGCAACCAACAGGCGATGACAGCGCGCCCTGCCCTGTCGAAAGCCGACCGCATCATGGTGCAACGCCAGGGCATCGAAGACATCGCCCACCGCGACTACCGACGCATCTGCTACGAGCTGCCGCAGATTTCCGAACGGATCGCCCTGCTGACCCATTGCGAGGGCAACCGCTGGCTGTCGGTAAACTTCTACCGAGGCCGCGAACACGGCCGCTTCTCACCCAACGAGATCAACGTCATCGAAACAGCCGCCCCGCTGATCGTACAAATCTCGCGCCTTCATTACCGGGCCTATCTCGAAGCCAATGAAATGCCAGCACTGCTCAGCGAGCGGGTTGTCAGCCTGTACCCGGAACTGACCCGCCGCGACCAGGAGCTGCTGCAACTGATGCTGGCCGGCTGTGAGGTAGAGGCCATCAGCGCGAGCATGGGCATACAGCTGTCCAGTGCGGCCACGTATATCAAGCGGCTGTACCGCAAGCTGGGTATTTCGGGGCAGCGTGAGTTGTTGGCGCTGGCTACCCAGCGCAAGTGGCCTGGCCAGGTGCATTAACGCCAGCCAGCGACCTTGCAGGCACGCCGCGGAGCACCTGATGAAGCTGGCAAGGCAGCCCCGCTTCGGCCACAATCGGTCGCTTGGTACACGCTGGAAAGCACTGCATGCTCACTACCCTCGCCATCGGCAACTACCGCTCGATCAACCACCTGATACTGCCGCTGGGCCAACTCAACCTGGTGACCGGTGCCAACGGCAGCGGCAAATCCAACCTGTACAAGGCCCTGCGCCTGCTGGCCGAAACCGCCCAGGGCGGCGTGATCGAAGCCCTCGCCCGTGAAGGCGGGCTGGATTCGACCTGGTGGGCCGGCCCGGCAACCAGCGCACGGATGAAGCGCGGCGAAGTGCCCATCCAAGGCCAGCACCCGAGCGAAGCCAGGCGCCTGCGCCTGGGCTTTGCCACCGAGGACTTCGGTTTTGCCATCTCCCTCGGCCTGCCGATCCCCCTGCCGTATCCGACTGCGTTCATGCTCGACCCTGAGATAAAGTGCGAAGCCATCTGGGGCGCTGGTGCCTATCGGCCCGCCTCCTTGCTGGTCGAGCGCAAGAACGCCATGGTGCGGGCCCGCGAGGGCAACGGCTGGGCAGTGCTGGATCAGCATGCTGACAGCGGCGAGAGCTTCTTCAACATCGTCGGCCGGCCCCGCCAGGCGCCGGAGATTGGTGAGCTGCGCGCGTTCATCAACAGCTGGCGGTTCTACGACCACTTTCGCATCGACCGCGACGCGCCTTGTCGACAGCCACAGCTGGGTACCCGGTCGCCAGTGTTGCATCACGACGGCCGCAACCTCGCTTCGGCGCTGCAGACCATTATCGAGATTGGTGATGTCGAAGACCTGGTAGCGGCGCTGGACGACGCGTTTCCCGGCAGCCGTCTGGCGATTGATGCCCCGCCGGGCGGGCTGTTCAGCGTGCGGCTACACCAGCATGGGCTGCTGCGCCCGTTAGGGGGTGCTGAATTGTCGGATGGCACCTTGAGGTACCTGTTGCTGATGGCAGCGCTGCTGACACCGCGGCCGCCGTCACTGATGGTGCTGAACGAACCGGAAACCAGCTTGCATGCCGACCTGCTACCTGCGCTGGCCCGCCTGATCATCCGCGCCTCGCAACGTAGCCAAGTGTGGGTGGTGTCGCACAGCAATCCGCTGATCGACACATTGACCGCGTGCGAGGGGTGCAATGTGCTGGAGCTTGAGAAGCACCACGGGCAAACGCAGTTGCGAGGGGTCGGTTTGCTGGATGAGCCACTGTGGCGGTGGGTTGACTGACCACGGCTGACCAAGCCTCAGCCCCAAATGCCAAGGCATGCACCATACCTGTAGGAGCTGGCTTGCCTGCGATGGGCCGCAAAGCGGCCCCATTGGCCATAGCTGTCCGACCTCAGGCCCAGCCCCACCCCGGCCCAATTCGGAAATACCCTTAAGGCCTCATCAGCGGCTCAATCCCGATCCATTTCTTCACAGGGTGATAACAGAGCCTCAACGGCGGAATCTCCACCTTCCGGCCCAGCACATCCAGCGCCCCCAGATGAATCGTCCATTTGGAGTCCGCATCAAACTTGTCCGTCTGGAAAATCACATACGCCGAGCCATAGCGCTTGTTGTTGGTCATCCTGGGAATCATCCGGTGCACTTCATCGCTGTTGATGTCGTACGGCGATGGCCGGGCGGTCTTCTCATTCACCAACGGAAAGTCGTAAGTCTCGTTGACGCCCACGTACACCTCGGGCCGTGCATTCAGGCGCGAGCCGTCTTCAAAGGTGATGTAGGCCTGGCGGCTGTCGTACAGCACCGGTATCGGCGGCTCGCCACGCCTGGAATCAATCGACGGGCGCTGACGGTCTTTGTTGTAGGCGACCATTTGCACATAAAATTCCTGCCGCGAGTACTTCTCGCCCGGGTACTGCACGTACAGGGCTTGCTTGTAGGCCTTTTCGCCCCATAGAGCGGCGTGGTCGTAGAGGTAGGTTTCCAGGTAGAGCGTGGTCTCGCCCAGCGGCCCTGGCACCTTGAACTGGAACTCGGACTCGCAGAGGTCCGCGTAGGCGGCGCGTTCGCGTTTCCAAGGGACGCAGGCGGTTAACGAGGCTACTGCCAGCAGTAGCATGAGAAAGGTGGTCCGTTTCAGGTTATTCATGACCTGCCCTGGTCGAGATGAGAGAGGATAAGTTTCGAGGGCCGAATGGCGGAAGTCCATGCTGCCCCTTTGCCATTATCGCGCTACAGACAGCAGACCGTGCAGCCGCTGTGGATGTGACCACAAAGCCGCAAACGAATTTGCTAAGATCGCGTCATTTCCGCTGGGTGAACTGCATCCTCACCCAAGCCATTTGTAGCCTGCTGGAAGACCCGATGAACAAATTGATCCTGCCTTTCGCCATCTTCGTTAGCGTCCTCCTCACTGGGAAAATCGCCGAGCATTACGGCCTGGAGGGCAGCTGGAAAATCGGCCTGCTGTGCCTCGTGGCAGCTGCCGTCCAAATCGCTGTTACCCGTTTTCAGCGCTACCAGCGGCAAAAAGCCCAGCTGTAAAGGGCGCGGGGCCCCGCTAACGTCGCTAGTTGATCACGTTCTGGGGACTTTTCTTTCACCCAATTTTCACAGTGGCTTGGGCAGTATCAAGCTATCCCTACGTGATAGTACTTAGCCCGCCTCGGCGGGCTTTCTTTTGCCCGCATGTTTCCTGTCGACGTCTTGAGGAACGGCAGCGGGTCGAAAAATCAGAAATAATCCCTTCCTTGTAGGCCATTTCCCAAAGATACTCCTCGCGCCTGTTTTTCGTTGCACATGGAAATAGTCAGCCCTAGTCTCGATCCGTCGCTGCCAATTCAGCGACCGGTTTTGACAGACCGTCGATTGTTGTCCGTGTGCAAACGCTTATGGCGGCTGTACGTGCGGGCACCCTCGTGTGCGCCGAGTGCCAACAATCTCGGTCTGTCAACCCGCGTACAGCTGCCACCCTCCCGTTTGACAGCGGGGCGGATAGCAGCTCAACCATTGTTGGAGCGTGAGCATGCTGAAGATAGTTCCTGATCCACCACACAAGACTCTCTGCCTCGAAGACACCCTCATCGAAGCCTCGGACTACGCGCTTTGCGCTGCGACTGTCGTGCATCAGGCAATGCTACTACAGCCCAAGTCGCCAGCATCGATTTTGATGATGACCTCGATGCATGAACTGGAGACGCTGCGGGCTTTACTGGAGTCCGCAATAGTCCAAGTGCAGATGACCACTGAGCCTGAGACTTCGCACTGAAGCCAAATTGATGTGTCGCCCAGGCACCCAAACGCCTGCAAGCCGAACCTCCACATGGATCTGAGCCATGTCGCAGATCGTGGAGCCTATGCAGCACTTGTAGGAGCTGGCTTGCCGGCGAGAGGCCAGCCCAGGCACTAGAGATTTCGGGGAGATTGACCAATGTCCACAGAAGAAACCAAATTCACCGTCGGCAAAACCACCTTCTATCAAGGTGAAAACCAGACCCATCCGCTGTTTCGCATCGAAGCCGGCATACCTTGCCAGAGTGCCCGTGAACAGGCATCGGAATTGATGGGCTACGCACGGGATATGACCTTGGATGGCTTGATGGAAGACAAACCACAGTTGATCTGGGCCTCTCACTACCTATGTGCCTTGGCCAAAGCACTTATGGATGATGCCGAGTTGGGCATGATGAAGACCCCGTGATCAAAGGCTCTGTAGCAGGTCCATTACATGCGCCTTAAAGGTGTGGGCCTGCGCACAGACGGCCGCCATGCGGACCCGGCAAATGAGACATCAGGCCAGGCGAACTCGCCTGGCAAGGCAAGAAACTAATCGAGCGCTATTTAAAGTGCTCGCGGAGGCTGGCCATGAAGTCCAACGGATTTAAGTACAGCTGGCTCGACAAATCACCTCGGAGAATGAAAAGTTTTGACTCACCGCTAAGCTTGAAGACCCGAACGATAAAACTGCCCCCCTGCTTCCGTAGAAAAGTCCAGCTGATTGTGGCTAATCGGCAAGCAGTTCGGCCTGCAGGAGGTGTTTGGCGCGGTGATCGCCGCGGGGGCCATCACCATCGCCATCGCACCCTTGTTCAGCCGGCTGCTGCGGTTCTTTCCGCACGTGGTAATCGGCAGCCTGAAACTCGGCGCACTGATCGCCGCCGTGCCCACGCCGGTGCTGGGCGCACTTTCATCTGCCGTTCAAGCTTACGGCATGGGGCGTGAGCTGTTTCCGCGGCGGTGCCTGATACGGCGGGCACGGGGCAGCCTTGAATGACAAGCGCCGCCCCGCCGCTTCAGCCTTTTACTCCGATTGCAGCTTCATCGTTTGCCGGTGCAGCTCGATGAACGGCGCCTCTGCCGGGTCGATCCGGTCCATGCCCGCCGCAATCCGGTGCCAGTACGGGTACTGGGGCGCAATGCGCGTCACCCCCTCGATCTGCTGCTGGTCTTCAGCCGTCAGCACCAGCTCCACCGCCTGCAAGTTGTCCTGCAACTGCTCCACCGTGCGCCCGGCGGTGATCACGCTGGTAATGCCCGGCCGGTCCTTGAGCCAAGCCAGGCACACCCGCGCCGGCGAACAGCCGTGGCGCTGGCCAACCTCGATCAGCGCTTCGATGATGTCGTACGCACGCTCTTTGTCGTGCACGTAGGGCTCTGGCCAGTCATTGCCCTGGCGCGTGCCGGCCGGCGTCTTGTGCCCGCGCCGCACTTTGCCGGTCAACAACCCCTCCCCCAACGGCCCCCACACCAGTGTGGCGAAGCCCTGGTCCAGCGCCATGGGCAGCAGCTCGTACTCGGCCTCGCGGGCTTCGGGGGTGTAGTAGATCTGCTGGGAAACGGGTTGCTGCCAGCCGTTGAGCTGAGCGCTGCCGAGGGTTTTCATCATTTGCCAGGCGGTGTAGTTGGAGGTGCCGAAGTAGCGGATTTTGCCGCTTTGCACCAGGTGGTCCAGGGCCGTCAGCGTTTCTTCCACCGGCGTGATGCCGTCCCAGTTGTGGATCTGGTAGAGGTCGATATGGTCAGTACCCAGGCGCTTGAGGCTGGCTTCGCAGGCGCGGATCAGGTGGTAGCGCGAGGCGCCGCTGTCGTTGGGGTTGTCGCCCATCGGGCTGCGCGCCTTGCTGGCCAGGATGATCGAATCGCGCCGCTGGCCCAGGGCCTGGCCGACGATTTCCTCGGCAAGGCCTTGTGAGTAAAGGTCTGCGGTGTCGACCAGGTTCACCCCGGCGTCGAAGGCCATGTCGAACATGCGCTTGGCTTGGGTTACATCGACGCTACCGGTCTTTTCGAACGCGCCCCGCCCACCGAATGGGACGGTGCCGATGACCAGTTCGGAAACGAGCAGGCCGGTGTTGCCGAGTGCGCGGTACTTCATGGGGATTGCCTCCAAATGCCAAAGACTTGGAAGTACCGACGGCGTGGGGTGCTGAAACGTTCAATCGGATGACTCAAGCGCTTTGAGCTGGATGAGGCTTTGGGGATGTGCGTGTGGATGTGTGTGGGAGCGGCCTCGTGTCGCGAAAGGGCTGCGCAGCAGCCCAGGATTTCGGCCATGCTGCATAAATCGGGGGCTGCTGCGCAGCCCTTTCGCGACACAAGTCCGCACCTACAGGGATATCACCGGGACCTGTGTTTGTTACCGCTCGACGCTTTGCCTGACCGTTTGTGCGTCATCATCAGCCCCCTGCCGGTCGCCGCCCTCTTCCTCATTGATCAGCGGATCGTCATCCGGATCAGGGACCGTGGGGTGGTCAGGGTCCACTGCCGGGTCGGGTGAAGGGGGCATGTCGCGGTCGCTGCCACCTGCTACGGTTTGCTCGATGTTCATCGCTGCATCCCTCGTCGCGTTGCTCAGCGGGGTTTCGGGTGCTCGCTGGAGACCGAATTGTTGGCGTCCACATCCCTCATCTCTTCATCTACCGGCGACTGATCGTCGGCAGGCAGCGGCACTTCGCCTTCCCTGCTCCCGCGCTGCTGCAGTTTGTCCTCGTCCGTGCGCGCAGTGCCGTTGTCCCGTTCGACCTGGGCATCCTGATCCGATCCGGGGTTGCCAGGTGGCGGGTTCCAGTCTTCGGGCCGGTTCTCCGACCATTTCTCACCAACGCCTTGCTTGGGTTCGGACTCGGCTTGCTCCAGCCCCGAGCAGTGGCCTGCGCCAGGATCGGGTGCGCCTGCCTGCCCGCGAAGTGGCGAATTCTTCTCCACGGCCACGCAATCGTGCAGCACCGTGGCCGCGAACAGCACTTCAATGTCGCCGCCTTCTACCTGCCAGATTCGCTGAGCGTTGACCCATACGCGATGGATGTGGGACAGGTCGTGGGAGCCGTCCTTCTGCCCGCTTGGCAGATGCTTCAGCAGCTCGGCGGCAAGATGCTGGTACGGGGCGAAGGCTTCAATCGTCATTTTTGGGGACATTCCATCAGCTCATGGCCGCATCAAAGGCTCGATACCCATCCACTTCTTCACGGGGGGGTAGCAGAGTTCCAGCGGTGGTATCGGTAGCTTCTGGCCTTGCACCTAGAGCGCGCCCAGGTGGATGGTCCATTTGGAATCGGCATCGAACTTGTCGGTCTGGAAAATCACACAGGCAGAGCCGTAGCGCTTGTTGTTGGTCATCTTGGGGATGTTGCGCTGCACTTCGTCGCTGTTGATGTGGTAAGGCGATGGGCGTGCGGCGGGTGCGTACACGACCGGAAAGTCGTAGGTTTCGTTGATGCCCAGGTAAAGCGCGGGCCGCGCGTTCAGGCGGGAGCCGTCTTCGAAGGTGATGTAGGCCTGGCGGCCGTCGTAGACGATCGGAATTGGCGGCTCGCCACCGCTGGACTTGATTGAAGGGCGTTGGCGGTCTTTGTTGTAGGCTCCCTCAGCGCCGCGATGATCCGCCCGGCCATGAGAACTGCGCGGAAACGCCTCATCGAGCACAATGGTGCCGAACAGCGGCCGACTACTGCCATCCGGGCACAGGGCATAGCTCAGTGAAGCGGTCAGCACATAGGATGCGATGATTTCCTTTTCGCCACCGCTCCCCCCTTGTGAGCCAGTGCGCGTCTCGATGACCTCTCGGGTTTCCCTGTCAATGACCGACACCGCCATCACCAAAGGCCCATCGAATCCGATGCCCTACTTTCGGCAGAGGCAAGGGATTGCGCCTACGGCCTACTCTGTCAACTGATATTTCTACTAGTTGCCGCTCTTTAAATTATCCCGAAATATCTTCATTGCTCGACAAACTGCCAAGCCGCCTGCATGAGTAGCTTGGTGTCATGCAGAGTCAATGGAGGTGCGCATGTACAGCAAAGCAATACTTGAAGTACTTGGCGTAAAGCAGGGAAGCCATGTGCACATATTGAATTCATTCTTGTCTACCAACAAGGCTGGTTATGATTGTTTTATTGAAGCCCTACATGAGGACCGTATCGAAGTTCTTTCCAGTGAAAATAGAGAAAATTTCAACGTCGCAAGGAAGTACTGGAAGACATTGTCTTTTGGGTCAACTTTCAACATCCGCGAAGCGGATGAAGCGCTCACTGCGAGACGCCAGAAACTTGCGCTGCCCACCGTGCTTTCGCCTGATGAAGATATCCTGTTTGGTAAGGAAGCCACTGTCCGGCTTGTGTGCACTTACACAATTGATGAAGGTGCTCCTAGGTTCCTATGGGGAACCGAATCCGACATTGATCAGGTTTTGGCGTGTACAGAGGTTGATGTAAAGAGCCGCCACAAGCTCATGCTCAAAAGCTCGCCCAACAAGGAGCAAGTCCGCGCGCTACTGCAGCAACGCCGGCTGATCACTGACCGTGACTTCCTCTACGGCATTTTAGAATTTGCCGACGACTTCTATCAGGGCATGAAATCCCCCACCACGCTGTCCCACACCGTTGCCCGAAACTATTTGTCGAAGCTACCTAAAGCGTTTGTAGCCTGGGAGATCTCTCAATCAGTTACAGATAATAGCGATGTACAAGCAGCGCCGGTCCAATGGCAATTCGAGCATGAACTGGCGCCTAATGAACTCAATCAAGAAACTGGCGAGGCCCTCTTCGGGCTGAATGATGAGGACTTCGGGCCGAGTCATGAGGTTCACGCGAAATACGATCTTTTAGACACACTTGTCAGGCAGGAAAGGTACTGGAAAGCGTCCACTACAGAAGCCAGGCTTTCAGTAATCATGGTTGCGCGCAGGTCATCCTTGCAGGAGCAAGGCCTGATCGATCAGATCAACCAAGCGTTGCCATTTCCAGAAGTTCCCTATTATTTCGAAATACCGGGCTTGGACGGACTGATTGAGGCAGCTATCGAAGAAGGCTCCAGACCGGATCAGAGCGCTGCCCCTCAAGAGCCCGGCAGCTCTCCACCTGATGAGTCGGGCGACAGCGCAGCGTCACTTATTAATTACACGCTGCCAGAGATGACCGGATTCGCACCAGCCTTGCTCGGCGAAGATCCCTGCCTATGGACCAGCCCATGTTATGTCCTGGCAGATCGAGATTTGCAGCCCGACGAGCAGATTCACGTGTGGGCCGTCGACCCCATCGACGGGCGCGTGCTGAAAACCGTCTCGCTAAAAGCGACCGAAGCCAACAAAGCCCGCGTGGCCTGGCCGGCTGCATTGGTCAAGGCGATCCAAGCCGACCGCACGCTGGTCGAGGGTTCCGTGCTGCTCCAGGCCGGGCATCTCTCGGACGACGCCGAATTTACCGAAAACACCGATGCCCCCACCTCGCAAGCCTTCACGGGTTACAACAACATCGAGAAAAGCCAGGTCGATCGTTTGTGGGCATTTGATTCGCATTGCAAGCTGCTCAGCAACCTTCCGTTCAAGGCCAACCAGGTCAGTGCACTCCGGCTTCCAGATGCAGCGCCGCCTTTGGGAGAACGTATTTGCATACAAGTACGCCACAGGACCAGCCAGCACCTGTACGAATCTCATTTTTACCAGCCCGAAGCGAACAGCACCCGCAGCAGCTGGAACAAACAGATGTGCGAATTCCTTAACCAGCACAGTGCGATGCTAAGAGCCGGCATACTCCAAGACGATGGCATCAGCATCACGCCCGCGGAGCAGGGTAATCAGCTCTGGATACCGCAACTGTCCGACCTTTCTGTGCAACTTGAATCCGTCAATTGGCTTGAGCACGCATCATTCAGCGTGAACTCGGGCCTGGCCTTGGAAAACGAGGTGATGATTGCGGTACACGATCATGTTACGGGCGCACCGCTACCGGGATCGCCGTTCACGTTCTGCCCAAGTGTTGCAACACAAGCGCTAGACCAGTGGCCGAGCGCGTTGGCCAGCCAGTTGGCTGCCAGTCCCTTGGCACCCTACATAAAACTGGAACAGACAAGCAGCGGCGGCACGGCCCCTGCTTCGACTTGGCGTTGCCTACGCGCAGCGGTGCCACTTCGCGTCTGGATGAGCGAGCCCTTGGCATCACCTGCCTGGTCAAGCCGCTCCGGCGCGGATATCGATGACGTGCTTGACGCCTGTCTTGACGACGACAGTATCCAGTTGCTCATTGAGAGCCGCGACACGCGCACGGGGCACCTCTGCCACGCTTCATCCATTACTTTGTCGGCAATGGAGTCTTCACTCGATCAGGCAGCAAAGCGGGCCAATCTGGCGAAAACGCTTGAAGGGCACTTGAAACAAAATGGGGTTGTTTGGCTTGGACTCAGCATCGAACCCAATGTTTCCGGCACCTCCCTGAACCATTGGAAATTACGCGAAGCCACTACGCTTCATTTACAAACAACACTGGAAAAAATAATTCCAGCTCCCATGGCGGCTGACAATCACGGCACTCCATTTTACATTGAAGAACTCGCCACGGCTGGACCAATCCAGAAATATAACGATCACATTTCCATCTTCGCGAACGTTGGCGCCGACATGCAATTTTACGAAGATTACATAGACCCCGTATATTACTTATACCTGGATATCTATCAGAAAGGATTAGACTTCTGGCCTGGGCTCGCAAGAGAAATCATGGAAAAACCGATAAAAATCAATATAAGCATTCCACGAATGCCAACAAGACACGACATGGATGAGCTCGTTAAATCACACTGCGAAGCACCGTACTTACATAACTCAGTCATGCCCACCATCGACCCCATCCCTCAGAATACGCCTGATGCCTTCAGCTATATTATAAGCGGGTACTGGCACTTGCTTACATTTCCAGGTAGCCCGTTCCTTCAACGTCTTGCTCAGGCCTTTCTTAGCAGAAAGCTCATCAAAAATACCCTCTCAGATATAGCAACCATCCAACGCCACCTCGCAACTATCGAAATCCTCACCTCCTCACCACGGGAGCAACTCTGCATTGCACTCGACACTCAAGCCATCGAAAAAGGCTTTTCTCTAGCCTCCTGCAGCCAACATGACGGTGAACTCACACTCGATTTAAACTTCCCTTTCGCACCAGATGAAGAGAGCGCTACAGCACGCATCTTGATCGGCATCTTATCGCCAACTTCTCTTTGGAAGAAGATTCAAAGCTGCACCACAACGAAAGAAGTTTTTGAAATGCCTGCGCAGGACACACTGTGTGCCGATATGGCCAATACCGCAGGGGTCGAGCTCTTTGCCTCTAGCGGCTCGCAGCCCCATGGCGTCTCGCCCCAGACAGGCCTGTTCCACTTCCATCATACAATTGCAACGCTGTCCAGCCTCTCCGGCAACACGCCGGCGATCCCACTGGCGTTCAACTACTCGCCGTTACGTGCCAACGAAAGCGCTCTCGGCGATGGCTTTGCGCTCTCCGGTTTTTCTTCTTACGACAATCGAAACCGGCGCCTGGTATTGAGCAACGGCACCGTAGATGAGCTCAGCATTGATAACATCAAGCAACTGATCGATGGCGAGCCGATAGTACGCCTTGGCTATACCCTCAAAGCAGGCCAAGGGACCACCGAAGAGTTGAGCGCTGGAGGTGGCAAGCGAAACGTCTATCACCTGAGCACTCTCACGATCGAACTCCTGAACGGCCACGAGGAAGTATTGGGCCTCCCCCAGACTCATGACAACTTGGAAAGTGGCGAAGCATATAAAAACCGCCTTAAAAGCACGATCAATAGGATTGTCAAGCAAATCGATAAAGCATTGGAAGAGCTGAAAACACCATCAAAAAATGCAGTGCCGATATGGTCCATTCTCGGTGGTTTGCTTGCCGGAGGCGTGGGTGTCACGGCTGGTTCAGGAATTGATGAACACGAAAAAACCCGAAGTATACACCTCTCTTCCGTTGTTGCGACCTTTATGAACGCCACGTGGGGCGCCGATTTGTTAGGTAAGGACCTGGAAAAAAAACAACAAGTCACCGCGAATAGAACAGAGCTGAACAAACTGAAAACCGAAATGGCGTTGCTACTTGCCGATGTAGAGCGCAATGCCTCGATTTTGGTGCCCCTGCAACTCAAGGCCGACAGCCGAGCGCTGCAACTGGCCTGGCAAGGCGTAAAGGGCCATGTCCGCCTGACGAGCATAAACGACGGCGTCAACGTTCTGCTCAAGGCCGAACACTCCGCCGAGCCAATGCTGGAGGGTAGCCAACAGAGCGTTTTCACCCTCTGGCCAGAGACTGATGAGCGTTGCTGCATCACCCTGGACATCAAGGACTGCCTGCTCAGGCGTTTGACTCGATCCAGCGGCTCCCAGCCCGACCAGCCCGACCAGCGCCTGCACTTCCAGTACGCGGTGACGCCAGTGCTCGACAATATATTGTGCGGCGTTATCGAGGACGATGGTTCACGGGAAGTGGTCGCCTACGACTGGCCGCATCCCTTTTCATTACCTCGCGTCGATCTGCAAACCTTGATCCCTGGTGGCCAACAACCGAATACCCACCACGCCTGGGCCTGGGAAGGTGAAGAGCGAATCACCGCAGCCACCCGCTACGCACACGCGCCAGTCGGCAGCGACCTGGAACAGATCCCATCCACCCGCTGGGAGTGGTCTCACAGCGGTGACGGTGCGACGGAACTTGCGCGCGTGATCGAGAAGGTCCCCGGCGAGCAGCAGCGCATCACGCGTCATGTCTATCAAACCGACAACGCCGTGCCCGAGCCGCTGCGCCAGCCGCGGCAAACAGAGCAGCACATCACCGTCGAAGATCTCCGCGTCGCCGCCACTGCCGAGGAACAGCAGCCATGACCAGCACGGATCAGACCACCTCCAGCTCATCGCCCACCCTTGCAGCGACTTCGCTCACGGAAACCGCGCTTACCCGCTACCGCCCAGGCGGCCTGGAACCTATACAGTTCATCACTGATGACGGCTTGCACACACGGCTCTGGTACTACGAAACCGACGCCCATCCACTGGACATCAGCAAGCTGGTTGCAGGGCTGACACTGGCCAAGGTCACCACCGGTACCAACGCCACGGCGGGCAGCACCGGCAGGGCACTGGCCGATGCCACCCAGCTCAGCTGCACCCAGCGCCCGGAGGCTGGTAAAGGCCTGCTGCCACTATGCGCGCAATACCAGTACCTGCTGCTGCCCGACGGTACCCGCCAGGCCCCGGTACTGACCCTGTTCGGCTACGCCCTGAACCAGCGCGACGAGCACGGCACCTTGCTGCCCAACACCGTGCTGACCTTTGAAGGCTTCGAAGCCTTTGCCGACAGCGACACCCTAGCCTTGGAGGACGTGAAGCTGGCCAAACCGACAGCGCTGTCCGTCTCCCTGGTGCAGGCCAACTACCAGCACCAGGCCGGCGCGGTCCGCAGCAGCGAACGCATCGCCACCCAGTGGTACCAGAACGACAACGCTCGCAGCACCCAGACCGTGACCGAGGTGGTGGCCACCGGCCAACAAGCCGCCACTTACGAACTGCTGCGCACCACGCCCTACTCGGCGTCAACGGCCATCCTGCAACGCCAGATCGTGTCGGCGCGCACCGGCCTCCTACTGCGTGAAAGCCAGCAAGACAACGAGGGCAAGGCCATAGCGTTCACCTGCCATCGATACGACAGCCTGGGCCGGGGCGTACGCAGTGACACCTATGCGTTCAATGAAGAGGCCTTTACCAGGGGCTTGGTTACTGAGCTAAAAGCCACCCACTCGCAATCCGTCCATTACGCGGAAGACGGCAAGGGTCAGCGGGTCAGGACTTGCGATGCCCAGGGGCGTCACCAGCAGTGTTACTACGATGGCCAACAACGCATCGTGCGCCGTGAGCTGCAACGCGTGCCAGGGCCTGACCACAGTGCCGACAACTATTGCACGGTGGAAGAAACATCCTGGGACAGCGATGGGCAAATGGCCAGCCAAGTGATGTTCGACTATTTGCCGGGTGGCCTGCGCATCGACAACGTCAAAGCACTGCCCCAGCAGAGCAAGGACTGGTTCTGGCAGGCCCACGGGCATGACCCGGTGGTTACCGATGCAAACCGGAATGTGTCGCTGACCACCCGCTCCACCCTGGGGCTGATCTCGCAAGGCGCACTGACCACCCAGCAATCCACCCAGCGCAACCTGGCGGACGGGTCGGTCACCCTGACGCAGGAAACCTGGAAAGGCCTGGAGAAATCTGCCGCCGGTGCTGCCATCACGACCACCCAGACCCTCAACCAGAAAGGCCAACGTACGCGGGTGACCGAGGACATTCCCGGCTATGCGAAGCAAACCAGAACCTGGGATATCACCTACGACGGCCTGGGGCGCCCAAAGACGCTGATCCAACCGGACAAATCGATCATTGCCTGGGCCTATGAAGGCTTGAACGACGCCCCGACCCGCATGAGCGTGAAGAAGTCGGCGAAGGCGCCGGAACGAGTACTGGCCAGCCGCACGTTCAATGAGGGCACCGTGTCGACGCTGGTCAGGGGCAGCGATACCAACCAAACGCTGCGAACCCGACCAGACGGTTACGTGAAGCCAGATGGCACCAGCCTTTACCATGCACGCAACGACGATGGCAGCCTGTCTTGGTATGCACAAAGCGGCAGCAGCACCGCGAGCAGGACACCCCTGGTGACCTTCAAGTTGAGCCCCGTCACACAGGCCATGCAAGCCGAACGCCCGGTGCAGGGGGATTATCAAAGCCTGGTCACCAGCGAAGCCTTGCAGCCGCTGCTGCTGGGCACCTGGCGCTTCAAACGGACAGTGCACGGGCAACAGCAGCGCGATGAGGGGTCTGCCTCCCTGCGCGGCGTCCAGACCGGCACATGGCACAGCAACGGCCTGCCCCTGCAGGCCTGGGACAATGCCCAAGGCTACCGCAGCCGGCTGCGCCGGGGATCACTCGAATACCATTACACATACACCGCACTGGGGCAGTTGGCCTGCCTGACGGTGCAGGACATGCGCACCGGCCAGTGCTTGCAGGTGCAGTCCGACTACGACGCCTTCGGCCGCGAGACCAAGCGCAATTATGCGCTGAACGGCCAGGAAAAGGTGCGCTACGAGCAAACCTGGTCACCGGCCAGCCAGCTGCTAAGCAAGACGCTGTACCGTGACGGCACTCGGGCGAGAACCGAGACATTCGTCTATTACACTAGCGTGACCGGTACCAGCGATGAGTTGCAGCAATGGACGGTGGACGCAGTGGCGGGCGAAGAGGTCAAGGATGACGAAGGCTATGCCATTAAGGAAGAGACTTACCAATACGACGAACTGGGCAGCATGACTAAATGCTCGACCACGCGTAGCAACAACGACACGCTGGTACGCGACTATGCCTACGACGATGCAATGCATCCAACACGGCGTACCGCGATCACCTGTACCCCAACCCTTGCCGGCAAGACCAGTAGCCGCACGGTCTCTCTTACGTACGACGCCAACGGCAACCTGGCGACCAACGAGCGGGAACAGTCCCTGGCCTACACTGACAGCGGTCGCCTGAGGTCAGTGACTGCCAAGAATGGCACGACGCCGCTGACCTATTACGAGTACGACGAACATGACCGGCTGATCGCCCAGTGTGATGTCGTCAACAACCAGCGGCGGATCCTCAACTATGGTGCCAATGGTCTGAGTGGGGAAACCTGGCTAGATGGGGCAGGCAAGGTGCTCAAGCGCGTGACGCTGGATGACCAGGCAGGCCTTGCGGTTGCCTTGGACGATCAATGGCTGTTCGTGCTCGGCGACCCGCAGACAGGGGGGGGTGACGAATACCAGTTCAAGGATGGCGCTTGGGTTCGCGATTCGGTCACGTTCACGCCCTGGGGCGTAACCCATCTGGCCACTCTCAACACTCAATCGGTGGGCGTCGGCTACAACCGCCAGCGGGTGGATCGGGTGACGGGGGGGTTCCATCTGGGCGACGGCTACCGCGTCTACGACGCCCAGCACAAAGTGTTCTGCCAGCCCGACGACTGGAGTCCCCTGGGTGCGGCTGGCCCGAATGACCGCGCCTACTGCCCGAAAGCCGATCCGGTCAACTTCGAGGACCCCAGTGGCCACATCATGCTCAGCCGCCAGGCCCAGGCAGACAGCCTGGCAAGGCTCGATACCATTCTTGCCGCGCTGTCTCCCAGCAGGGAGACAGCGCCGCCCCAGGCTGCCAGCGTCGGGGAGTGGCTGTTGTTCGGGGCCCTGACGGTTTTGGGCGCAGTGCTGATCATAGGTTCGGCGGGCACCCTCAGTGCGCCGGTGATCGCCGGCCTGATGATCGTCTATACAGCAGGTGCCGCCGTCACGGCGACGGGAATGGCGTTGAGGCAGTCGAATCCGGAGTTGTCGCGGATATTGGAACCTGTGGGACAAGTGATGATGGCACTGGCCAGTGCGCCGGCGGCAGCCTCGAAGATGGCCGTGGTGGCAAGCGCAGTGATGTATGGATCGACGATGGCGTATGCAGGTTTGACCATCGCGCAGGTGTCGGTGCAACAGAGCAACCCTGAACTGGCAGAGAAGCTGGGATGGGCGGCCCTGGCTGCTAGTCTGGCTGTCCTGGCGTACGCAGGCGTTAGAAAGCTAGGTTCCTTAGCCTCCAAAATAAAGACTGAGTCATTGACCGAACTACGCGCACTGCGCAACAAACTTAAACATCGCTGGACCCAGGATTTCCAATCCGGCAATAATGCTGACTTGGTTTTTGCAGGAAGACCAAGCAAAATACCAGTGCCCGTCCCCAAACCTATAAGAAACCTGGTCAATACTTCGTCCGCAGCGACGCCTCCGAGTTCCGTTCCGGGAACGCCGACTCGAACCTCCGCACTCAGGCGCAGGATGACGACGATGACCACGACGGATTTTGGAAAATTCGAACTTATTCATCCTGCCGGAAAATATAACTCAACAGCTTATCTGTCAGCCCATGGAAGCAACTTTATTCTCGGTGGCAAAACCAAGCTACCTCCAGGATCGATAGCACGCACTTATGCACCTGCTACCGGCACCGTTGGCGGATATATGATCAGCACCAAAACCGCAGGTTTCCTACCAAAGGAATGGTCGGCAGCGGAGACCATGGTCAGCGGAGCCGTACAGCCAACAAAAACCATACCAGGCGGGCACTACATGGCAAACTTCAGTCTCACGCACTTTGAGCATAACTCAGAACCTTACTTGAGAGAAATTGCAAAGACTTACACTGTAGACGTCATCAGAATAAAACCCGGTGAGACCGTTTCATCCGCGCAGATTTTCCAGGGTTTAAAAGATGCAAACATCAATTACCAACTGTATGAGCTTGGCCACTGCAGGGCTTCAGAAATGAAAGACTTCCTGAACCTCGGCATACCTAACAGAACCTTACCAAGACCGTCAAACCCTATTACTTAATTAATTTTCAAACCTTGAAAAGTTGCTATGCCCTGCCTGGCGCAGACCAGTGATCAGCATTGGCCTTGACACGGCCAATTCTGCACTGGTTTATGTCAGGATACTT
The DNA here is from genome assembly GCF_000498395.2 of Pseudomonas putida S13.1.2. Lineage (NCBI taxonomy): Bacteria > Pseudomonadati > Pseudomonadota > Gammaproteobacteria > Pseudomonadales > Pseudomonadaceae > Pseudomonas > Pseudomonas putida. Next base: position 909,091 of record NZ_CP010979.1, on the reverse strand, counting down.
GAAGATGTTATCGCGAAAGAGCCGCAAAGCGGGCGTGGCAGCCCGGAGGAAGTTCGGATGCCCCTGGAGTGGCAAGCAGCACCTGTTCGTGGCGATTGATCGCGTCACGAAGTTCACCTACGTTGCGTTCTTCGATTTCGCGACCAAACGCAATGGCGCTGAGTTCCTACGTCAGGTCGTACAAACGTTTCCATACAAGAGCCACACCGTCCTGACTGACAACGGTGTGGCGTTCACAGAGCAGCCCCGGTATCGCAATGGCGCGACCAATTGGTTCGGTGGACACATTTTTGATCGTGTCTGTCACGAGCAACGCCATCAAGCATCGACTGACCAAGGCCTTCCACTCAGGGAAATACGGGGAAAGATCGCCGGTCATGCCACCGAAGGTATGACCAAAAACTACCAGAAGGGGCATGAGGACGTGGTGTGGTCGGAGGTCGAAGCTGACCTCGATATCGGCGAAATCGCCGGATAGTTTTGCGCATGTTTTGCGCGGGCACAAAAAAGCCGGTTTAGCTAACCGGCTTAAGTGTCTGATTTTAATCAGGAATAATGGTCGGGACGGAGTGATTCGAACACTCGACCCCTTGCACCCCATGCGTGGCAGGCAGCCGTAGCTGCTTGAAAGCATTGGTTTTTCCGCCAGACGCTCGCTGCAACGATGTCTAACGATGAAGAACCGAACAGAACAAAGTCACTTCAAAAGTCACTGGCCCCCGCCAGCCCGCCCACGGCGCTCTGCCGACCGTTTCCCTTCCTTTATATAGCTACTCACAACTGTGCGGATTTCCGGCACCCTTGATCACCTGGTACCCGGCATGGTGGTCAGGCTCGTAATCGCCGAAGAGACCGATAGCCCAGGCCTCCTCGTGCTCCATCAGCGCCCACATCCTGCCCGCCTCGGCAAGCTCGAGCATGTCCACCAGGTCATTGTCATCGACATCCCGGCGCCGGTGAGCGGCGTAGGCCATCTCACTGAGCACCGCAGCGCGGCCATCGGGATCGGTTATCAGCGCGGTCTGGTCGCCCAGTTCGACCAGCCACCCCTTTGGCAGCCCGGCCATCATTCCGCCCTGCACCACCACGACTGCGCGTACATCACGCCGTCGATCTCCTCGATGCCGTTGATGTTCATGCCGAGCTGGGCCATGCCGTTGACCCTGGCATCGTGAAGCCGGGGTATCACGTCAGGCCCAGGGGTCGGGTTGAACACCCAGGCTTGAGTCGCGACCCGGCCCAGCGGCTCACTGTGGTGGTCGCCGATGTGGATGTCTGCCCGGAGCGGAGTGATCTTCCCGAGCTGACTGGTGGGGATGGCCACGCCATTCACGCGGCGGCGGACGAGGAGGAAATACATAGGGCACCGATACTGTACAAAAACACAGTATCTTATAGGCGGATCCAGGTGCGGGGAATTGCCGATCAGCGGATGGTCTTTATGCCATCGACCACCGACTCACAGGCCAGGCCGGCTATTCGGCTTCGCTCAAGCGCTGCTGCGCAGCTGCCCGCCATTCGGTCAGCGTCTTCAAGCAATCCCCCGAGCACCACGACGGCAGAGGCTCCTGCCTGGCGCTGCTGGGCAGCGATGGCACCGCAGGTTGCTGTTCGGCCGGCGCGCAGTCGGGCGATTTCGCCGCGCAGCCCACCAGCAGCAGACTCAGCAGCAGCGGCGCGGCCTTGGGCCACTTCCAGTTGTTGTCGTGCACTCTCACCCTCCTCATCCGCCAGGGCCTGGCGACGCTGTTCTTCCTGTCTCGCCTGAGCGGCGGCGCGCCGGTCGCGCTCGACCACCTCCAGGCGGTAGTCGGCCAGTTCGGCCCTGGCTGTCGCGACATCGCCATGCGCCAACACAATCCTGTACTGCTGCCCACCGGCCACCATCACCAGAGCGATCAGCCACCAGCACCAGGCCGGCACCGCTGCCAGCCAATTCACGCCAGTGATCCGCCGAGCTCTTTCCACTTGGCCAGGAGCTTGTCCAGGCGGTGCGGGTTCTGCCCATAGTCATTGCCAGGGAAGCTGGCCCAGATGTTCGAGCACTTGGCGATGGCCTGCTGGAGTCGACCGGCCTTTATGTCGTCCAGCGCCTTGCGCTCACGGATCTGCTGCAGGGCAACGCGGTCCTGGTTCTCCGGAGTGAAGCCGCCAGCCAGGCGCAGGCTCACCCGGTATGCGTCCCAGTACCTGGCCAGAAGCTGGTAGCGGCCGGCGGCCGTGCTGGTCACCGGTTTCCCGTTTATTGGATAGGTCAATTTCTTGCGCGGGTGATCAGCGTAGCCAGTGAACAGGCTGCCGCCATACAGCACGTTGTAGCCGTCGTCGCTTGCCCTGATGGTCGAGGTGCCTTCTGAGAAGGCGATGAGATCCAGAAACCGGAGAACGTTCGCGCCGCCGGCCTGGGCTTCGGAGATTCGGGCCATGGTCATTTCCTATGGGCAAAAAGAAGCCCGCTCTGGGCGGGCTTTGGGGAGGATCTGCAGCATCTGCTGCTCGGCAATTGGCATTCTTCACTCCATAACAATTCATCTACTATTCTTTGCCCAACCAATGTCAGGTGCCGTCATGTCCAATTACGAATCCACGAAATTCCAGGCAGTGAACTGGGCTAACGAAGCTATCAGGATTGGGAATGAGCTGATCGGCGGTAGCGAATCAACCCCAAGGATGAGGTCTGTTCTTGATGAGCATTTTTTCCTAACCTCAATCACAATGCTAAACAGGATCTGCAAGTACATTTCTGAAAACTCGCCAGACCAGGATGAGGTGAAAGCTGCAGTAGATTTTTTTGATAAATCTACAGACGCCAGAGATGTCCGAAATAAGCGTGAGCACTTCGACGAATACATTGACGGCAACCACAAGCGCCAAGCCGAATTCGTTGTTGAAAAGAACGGGGTGTCAGCGGACCTGACGTCAGCATACGTTGATGAGCACGGCTACCATCTCGGTAATAAGGCGACCATCCAGGTTCTGATCAAATCCTGCGAGGATCTGCTGACGACGATTAAGTCGCCCTGGTAGTAAAGAAATGGCAGGCGCCTGAGCACCTGCTTTTCGCTACATCGCTACCCAGGCACCAGCGGTCCAGCGCCACCATCCGACAGTCCCGGTCTGCAAGAACAGGAAGCCCTCAGGAGCGGCGGTTATAGCCGCTCTGGTTGCAATCGGACCCACGTTAGGGATTGAACTGTTTACTGCCGTCCCTTTCAGTCCAAGCGCTACGTCTTGCATCACTGTCTGTATGGCCTTGGCGCCGTCCGTAACGGTTATCACCTGCCCCGGGATGAACTGCGAGCTCGATACCTCGGCCGCCGAATAGCACAGATCTACCGGGAACTCGGCCGACGAGTGCGTGGCCACCAGGTACAGGTCCGACGTGGCGTGCGAGACACGGAAGTTCGAATAGCTGCCGTCGAAGCGCGATGCAATCGAGTTGATAGCAATCGTGTTGCCCCGCGTCAGGGTGGTAGTTGATCCGCCGTTCACCAGATACCCGGAGGCTGGGCCATCCGGGCGGTTGAAGATTGCCGAGAACGGCCCTGCTGCCTGGAAATGAACCTCGGTACCGGTCGGGATCTTGACCGAGTACGGATAGAACTGCCGCAGGTAGATGTTCGGCGTCTGCACCACGGTCAGTGGCTTGCCCAGGCTATGACGAAGTCCGGACAGACCGAACGAAGCATCAATGCCGATCGCGCCTCGGCGGGCCTTGTTGACCTTGAACTTGTCACGCGGCAGACCGTATTCGTCGAGGATGGCATCACACATGATCTGCGAGATCATCCGGGTGGCCGGCGCCTGGTAGTGCACGTTGTCCGACCAGAAGTAGTAGCTGGGCGTGTTGGCGAACAGGTTGTAGAGCGTGACGAACCGGACGCCGTAGAAGTCGCACAGCCGCTTCAGGCTGCTGTTCCAGGCCACTGCTTTATCTCGATTCGCCTGCGTGCCGTGGTACGGAATCGACTGCACGATAGGTCGAATGCCGCCGACCAGAAGGCGATCAATCTGAAGCCTCATGTATTCAAGGTACTGCTCACGAGAAAAGCCCTGGGCAATATCGTTGGTGCCCCACGCCAGAACCATCACCTGCGGCTGGAAGGTAGTGATGGCGTTCTCCAGGCCGTTCCAGCCGAACTGAGCAGTCTCACCAGGCGAACCATCACCACGCACCCGACCTTCGGCGTAGTAGACGTATTCGCGGAGCTTCATCTCGACGTTGGCCGGGGTGGATCCCTCCCCCAGCGCCGTGACGCGATTCGCGCTGGCGTCGCAGAACGCAGTGTTCGAATCCCCCCAGAACGCGATAACTGGGCCTACGCGCCAGAAATACGAAGCATCGAACTTCTGGAAAGCCTCTTGCGGGAACAGGATGCCCTTCGTGATCTGATCGTGGGCCATAGTCGGGTCGCCACCTACTTCCATTGCACGTACGAATCCACGGGTCTCCATGTCCTTGCCTTTGGATGTGACGGTCGTGGAAATCGGGTAAACGCCCGCGTTGATGTCAAACGCCCAGGCTGTGTTGATTCCTGCATTCAAGTTGCCTGCCTGGTCAGCGGATCCGGTACCAGTTGCGCCTGAATCACGAGCGTTGGGAACAAGCTTTAGGGCCAGTTCCTGGCGCAGATAGGCGTCGCCAACTGGAACGAAGCTACCGCCCTCAGTGGTCCAGTTTCCGGTTGTGGTGTAGGGAAGGCTGAGCACTGGGCTTGCCCGGTAAAATTCACCATCTTTTCGGAAAATCTGGTTATAGGCGGTCAGATTTATGCCGGCTGCATAGTCGCCCATGAATTGGTATGCGCTATCAGCCATGAACTGGTCAAATGCAGCCTTTCTGTCCTCCTGGGCTGCATCAAACAGCTGCTCCATGCCTGCGAAGGATTTCCTTGTCACGCCAAGCCTGTCGATCCAGGTCGGCGCAGTCCCATTAGCTGCGAGGTCCAAATTTCCCGCATTGTCATGAAGATCGAATGGACTGCTCGAACCGTCCGGCTCAACTGGGTTTCCAGTGCTGTATCGCATATTTTCTCCGGGCATGAAAAAGCCCGCACAAGGCGGGCATGCTCGATAAGGTCCGGTCAGGCCGGTGGGAATTGGTCGTCGTAGGTGTAAACGCGGGCGTCGTATGGCATGCCCTTCATCGCCCTGTTGCCGTTGGCTGGGTCGGAACTGGTAATCAGCACCGGGTAGGCCCAGCGCGAGGCCGGTCCGAACAGGATGTGAGGCGGCTCAAGCGGGCCATCCACTTCTGGGGTGAAGTCGAGTGAATCGACGCGGACCGTGTACGGATCCACCTGCGTGGCAGTCCAGGGCCCGGATAGCGTGCCGTCCAGCTTGCGCACGCCGATCCGGTGCTCGCCGCCGGCACTGAAGTCCAGCGGTTCCGATGAGGTCAGCAGCGTTCCCGATCCGGTTACCTCGAAGGCCAGCAGGATTGCGCTCTGGCACCGCTTTGGAGCGTCATCAGCAACGGCCGCGAAGCTCAGATAGCCGCTGTTGCTGCCGTCCATCTCGGTTTCCCAGGTGTAAACGTCGGTGCGGAACTTCTGATGGCCACGCCGACGCATGCCGATGCGCCACGCCCGGGTTCGGTCGCTGACACCCGGCATCTTGATCTTCTCGACCTTTGTGCCAAGGTCACCTGGCCAGCGGCACTCAACCGTCTCCCAAGCCCATGTTTCGCGGGAGAAGTACTCCACATCCACGCCGTCGAAGTCGTTGATCGACGGCATGGCGCCGCTGATCTTCAGCATCTTGGTCATGTTCTGTGGCGAGTAGGTCTGCGTTTTCGGGCCGTAGGTGACGTCGAACGCTGCCCGGGCGCTGTCTCGCACCGGTCGCAGCAGGCCCCTGAAGGTCACCAGCTCACCGAAGCTGCACGCCAAGGCGTTGTTGATCATGTCCTTGACCGTGATCGTCGAGTCCAGCGTCTCATCGTAGGTATCGCCGCGGGCAACGCAGTTGTTGTGGAATGCCTGCCACTCGGGCAGATCCAGATCATCGTCCGTGTACCCGCGCTGCTTCAGCTGATAGATGCACCATGGCACGATGTCGCGGCTTGGCCCAGCACCGCCCTCCATCAACGGCAGGATGCGGGTTGCCTCGACGCTGACCTGGCTCTCCGACTGCGCAGACAGCCGGTCACCTCCACGGATGTTGCAGGTCATCACCGTCAGTCCCGGGTAGCTGGTGGGCGAGTTCTGCATGCGCCCGCGCAGGTCTGTCCAGGTGGCGTCATCCCGCGCTTCGTCGTTGACTCGGCCAGGCCGATCAACGTAAAGCTCTCTAATCCTTGCCTCGCCACGCATCGGGTAAGGCGCAGTAGTCCTATTTGTGAATCCCTGCGCATCAAGCGACCCTCCTGTGTGGGCCTTTTCGATAACGGTCCAGTCGCCGGCGATATCCATGTCCCGATACTCGAACACGTGATATGCAGTGACTTCGTAGATCTGTCCCTCTCGACCAATTCCGCATAGGCCATTGGCAAAGGTGACGGTCCACTCGATATCGGTAATCTTTTCCCCTTCCGGGCATAGTGCAAACGGACCTCGGTAGCCGCCCTGAAGGTTCGATGCGTCCAGCGTGATCAGGCCGTTCACCGTCTGCATGGAGCTGAATCCAGGCCAGCCCGCGTCGGTAGACCCGGACGAGGTCAGGCGCTCAACCTCGAGCAAGCTCGTACTGAAGGCCGTGATCCGGTAGCGAAGACCACGGGGCCCTATGGTTGCGAGGCCCTGGCCCAGCGCCAGGCCCACCACAGGCGACCCGCCGTCGTAGTCCAGCGTCATTTCCGCTGGCTGCTCGGGAATTCCGCTGGTCGTGGCCGTGCCAGTCACCCCGACCGGAGACGATCCCAGGATGGTTGATGCGCCGGTCGCCGTGATGGCCTGCCCAGCGAACGGGGTGAGCTCAACGAAGCGCAGGAGCCCGCTGCTCTGCTGCGCCTGGAATGGCGTGCCGCTGAGCAAAGTATTCAGGGCAGAGACCAGGCCGGTGAAGTCGGTCGTTGCTGTGTTCAGCGTCACCGGGTAAGTAGATGCTCCACGGACCAGGCTAAAGCTCAGCGGCGTGACGTCGAAGTCGTACCGGCTCGGTGCGGATGAGCCGGTCAGCGTCGAAGCGGTGCCAGGGTCTGCCGGAACGCCTGGGCTGTATGGCGTGTAGCTGTGCACCACATACAGGCCCGCATTTGCACCGGCCACCTCGATCAGCATGCCTGCCGTTGGGTTCAGCATTTCCAGCGGACCACGCACGATATCGCGCCCCGCGCCGCCGTCGATCACCGTGTAGGTGTACGGCGCAAGCACACGGATGATGATCCCATTCGACCAGTCGGCCGGGAACTGGCCGGATCCGGACGGCACGCTGATCGTATCGTCAACGAACTGGTAGGCCGAAGCCGTTGCCGACCTGGTGAGGTCGGTGGCCACGGTCAGCTCAAGGCCGGCCGAGCCGCTGGAGCTCGCCCCTACCTCTGGAACGTTGAACCAGTTGATATGGGCAGGATCGGCCGACAGGTCAGCGCCCGGCGGGTAAATGGTGAACGTCGCGTCTGCGCCCAGGGAGATCAGCGGGGTTTCGCCCACCTTCACCTTGGCCAGCGGCACGTCGTACTCGCCCTCGCCGATGTACAGCAGCATTTCAACGCGCTGGTCACGCGGAGAGACATGCGCCCGTCGGGGCTGGGTCAGATACGACGGATATACCCGCTGGTGGCCCGCGATCTGGCGCACCGGCTCGCCCAGCTTGACCTTGTTGCCCTTGGCGCTGGCCTCTGTCAGTGGGTCACCCTGCTGGGTGCCGGCGCTGGATGGCATGCCGGGCATCTTGGGCATGATGGACTTCAGCACCGCCTTGGCGCCTTTGAACAGCGCGAAGGTGATGGAAAACGGGTCGGTGCCCTTCGGCTCGCGGTAGATCTGCAGCAGGTCGGCAGGCTTAAACTTCACCTTGTGCCACAGGCGCTGATCGATCACCTCATCATTGAGCACAACGCTGATCGGCGGGCTTTCCCGGCGCTCATAGGATGGGGCAAGGGACTTCAGCCATTCCTCGATAGACATGCGGCGGTCGGTCTTCCAGGTGCCGAGCGGCGCCGTGTCACTCAGCTTGTTCGGATAGAACTCGATCATCGGTAGTACACCACTTTCGGGTGAGCGGCCTCGAACTCGCCGGTCGTCCGGAGGCAGGCGCCGCCGGGGTTTGTGTCCAGCACCTTCAGGCGCCCTTCGCTCTCCACCACCACCCCAACATGCAGGCAGAGCGAACCGCGGAACACGGCAGCAATGGCCCCAGGCTCCGGGGCGCACTCCTCCATGCCTTGGCTCAGGTCGTGATAGGCGGCGGTATTGGCCCTGAGCCTGTTCTTGCCCACGGCGCCGAGGCTGGGCAGCAGCGGCAGGCCGAACACCTCGTGGCGAACGGTGATGCACATCCCCCAGCAATCGAAGGCGATAGGCCCCCGTGCACCCTCGCGATACGGGGCGCGCATGAATTTCTCGATCATGGTTAGAGGTACTTCAGGCCAGGTGCCAAGGTGGTGGTCAGCACGGTGCGCAGACCGTTGGTGTTGAGCAGGTCGAAGAAGCCGGCGGTCAGCTTGGCAACATCGTCCTCATACTCCCGGCTGAGCAGCGTCATGCGGTACCGCTCTTGGGGGAACGTCAGGTCTTCGGCCAGGTAGCGCCGGAAGGTGATGATGAAGCGGTCGTCGGCCGCCTTGGCCTCCTCCACGACCTCCTGCACCTCGCCAGTCACGTTGTCCAGCCCAAGCACCAGGTTCTGGAAAGCGCTGTTGTCGTTCTTTGGCAGGGCCAGGTCCATGGCCATCGCAATGAACGTCAGCGTGCGGCCGTCCTCGGTGGTGCACACCCGGTCTTCCCATCCCGAGCAGTACAGGTGGGATACGGTGCCGCCCTCCTTCCTGGCCTCGATGGTATCGACCAGCTCGCCCCTGCCCGAGGCGTAACACTCCTCGATTAGGCTCATGCTTCCGGCCACTCCTTGTTCATAGCGAGGTCGATCACGTTCTTGTTCAGCCAGTACTGCGGGAATTGCTCCCAGCCCTCTGGGATCAGCGGGCGCTCTTTCAGCTGGACCGCTGCCGAGTAGCGCCATCTGGTGATCTGTGTCAGGTCGGGCCCGGACGGGATGCTCTTGAAGTGAGCCTGGTAGGTCGTGAAACCGGCAGGCGTCTGGAGCTGGATTTCGAACCACTCCAGACCGTTGTTGATGGTCCGGGCATACCACGCCTCAAAAAGTCCGGCCTCGGCCTGGCTGAAGTTGAAGTTGAAACGCACCTCGGTCGGGACGTAGCGGTGCCGAACACGATACCGCGTCCGCCCAGTGACCATCTGGGTGGCCCGCATCGGATCAACCGTGCTCAGGCCATACCCCTCCTGCAGAGGAAGTGGCAATTCTGCCGGGTATTTAATCATTGCCATTCCTCGTTAGGAGCCAGTTCGCCGAGACCCGTATGCGCCCTCGTACGCATCAACCACCTGTCCGTAGCCAGCCGAGAACTGGCCGGCCACTTCCTCGACGGCTGCCTTGACGATCACGTCGATATCGCCGTTTGAGCGCTGGCGGGTTTCGACCTGGCTGTTGTTGTAGTTGTGGATGTTGATGCTTTGCTGGATGCCAGAAGCTGAAGCTGTGCCGGACTGGCTCTGCGAGCCGCCAGCCATGCGCGCCGCAGTGATCGGCGTGACGTTGCCGGTGCGCAGCGCCTCGACCGCAGACACGCCGCCGAAACGACGGATATCAGCCTGAGACCAGACCACCTCACCCTTGTGCACCACTCCCGCCGGTTCGTACTTTCCGCCTGAGCCGGTGTAGCCGCCTTCGGAGAATCCCTTGAGCAACGCATAGGCCGCGACCAGCGCGGTGCCGCCCACAACAGCAGCGGCGCCGAATGTACCGATCGATGCCACGAGTGCGGCTGGAGCCCAGGAGGCCAGAGTTTCAGCAGCTGCCGCCAGGTTGGCAGTAAGCACGGTGCCGATGGATGCCAGACTGCTGGTCGTGGTGACCGCGTCCGTTGTCAGCTTGGCGGTGGTCTTGACCCCCTCCGCCGCTACCGTCTGAGTGGCTTCCGTCTGAATTCCGGCGAGTTTCAGAGCCTGCATGACAAGGAAGCGCGCCGTGATGTCGGCGAATGCACTGAGCATCGAGTTGGCGATGGTGCCCGCCAGGTTGCCGAAGGCATCGCCAAGGCTTTCCGTACCCTTGATGATCCCCTGAATGCTGCCGGAGATCGACGAAGTGGTGTCGCCAAGGATCGACTCGGTAGCCGCCCGTGCCTGCTCGTTGTAGTTGGTGGCGATGTCGACGTAGTTCTGCCACGACTCGGAAACCCCAATCAGCCATTCGCCACGCATCGCGTCCTGCGCGGTGTAGTAGTTCTGCTGATCGACCAGCCGGGTTGCTAGCGCAGCCCGCAGGGCCTCTGTCTCACCCTTGTAGAGATCCGTGTCCTCGGACGTAGGGTTCTTGATCTGGTTGTAGTCGCGGCTGAGCTTGTCCAGTTGCTTCTGATAGTCCTGGCGGATTTTCAGATCGTCCTGGAGTCGCCGGCGCAACCTGTCGCTTTGCCCTGCCCCGGCCAGTTCTACTTCCTGGCCCTCGCGCGATAGCTCCAACTGTGACTGGAGGTTATCCGTGAAAGCCTTCAGCTTGGCCTCGTTCTCCAAGCGGGTCTGGGTCAGCTGGTTGGCCTTTTCAAGCTCAGTGTTCTGCTTCTGCTGGGCCAGGTTCAGCTCAGCCATCGCCAGAACCTGCTTCTGCGACGTAGTGAGGGTCTTTTGCTCCTTGAGGTTGGCGATCTCGGTTTCGAGCTCGATCAGCTTCTTGGCTTCGGTGCCGAGCCTCTGGGTCTGGTCGACTTCCCCCGCAATTACGCGGCTCTGCTGTTGCAGCACGGCGTAGCGCTGGCGTGCCTCGTCCAGCATGCGCTGGCCGGCGTCTTCCTTGACCGGCTTGGTGGTGCTCGAATCCTTGTAGACCGGGTTGTTGCGGATGGCCTTGAGCGCTGCTTCCTCTTCCTGCCTGGTGATGACGTAGCCGGCAGCCCGGGCTGCGTTTATGCGCTTCTGCTCATCCTCAAGCGCCTTGTTCATCTTCTGCTGTTTGGTGAAATTCTGCTCGATGTTCTTCTGGTGCTGCTCATAGGCAATCTGGCCTTCGCGCTGAATCCTGGCGTTCTCGGCTGCCGCGCGGGCTGACTCCTGCTCGGCCTTGGTTTTCTTCTCGTATGCGTCGAGTTCGGCCTGAAGCGCTGCGATTTGCTTCCTGTCGTTCAGACCCTCATAGCCAGTATCCAAGTTCGACTTCAGGTAGTTGATCTTTTGCTGGATGGCCTTGATATCAGGGCCTTGGTTAGACTCCCTGCCGATATCCAAGATCGCATCCCAGCCAGCCTTGGCCGCACCAGCCACATCATTCCAGGCCCGTTCAAGAGTCCCGAGGTTCTCCTTAATTGTCGAAGATCTCTCGGTGAACGCCTTTGCTAATGCCTCTTGCGCTATCGCCGCCGCTGCATCGCTATCACCCTGCTCCTTGGCGGCCTTTATTTGCTCAAATACCGAAGCGGTGAGGAAGTTGTACTTATCGTTCAGCTCGGCTACGGCGCGTACCGGGTCGTCAGCCAGCCGCGCAAACTCGGCTACGGTTTCGGACACTGCCTTGCCGGTTGCCTTCTCGAACGAAACAGCGGCAACCGCAATTTCCTCGAATCGATCTATGGCTATCTTGCCCGTGGCGGCAATCTGAGCCAGGGCCGCGGCTGCTCCACCAGTGGTTCCAGTAACTGCGCCGACACGCTCTGCCATGGCAGCCAGCTCGGTAGTGGTGGTGCCCGCTGCGTTACCAGTGACTACTAAAGCTTTGCGGAATTCATCCTGCTCCTTCGACCCTTGGTAGTACGCCACACCGAGAGCAGCGACGGCGGCAGCAGCCAACGTGAATGGGTTTACCAGCCCGAGCACGTATCCGCCCATGGCCTTCGCGGCGGCACCAATTCCTCCGAACGAATCCTTGATCTGCGAGCCCTGTTGCAAGAAGACCGTCAGCGGTGCTTGACCGCCTTGTAGGCTGATGAAGATGTCGGAGAACTGCGCCGGCAGCATTCGCAGTGCGGCTGCATTCTGCTTTGCAGTGTTGCCGGTGCGGTTCAGCCCATCGTCGAAACCGTTCAGGGCAGCGCGCGCCTGGTCAATCTTGCCTTGATATTGAGCGAAGGTGTCGGCATCAAGGGCGCCGATCTTCTTCTGTTGCGCCAGTTTGCGCTCCTGCTCATCCAGGCGGTTGAGGGCTCGGGTGGTCGGGTCGATTGCAGCGAGAAGATCGTTCAGGCTTTCGGCCTGCGCCTCGGTGGCCACCTCTGCCTGCCGATTGGCGGCTGCTACCTTCTGAGTCGACTCAGCCAAGCGTCCTTGATTGGCCGCGAGCACCATGTTCCCGGACAGCAGGCCCTGCTCTGCCTCAGAAAGCCCGGTAGCTACGCTTGCGAGGTTGCGCTGCTCCTGCGCGGCCTTCACCGAAGCGTCAGCAATCGCGAGGATACGGGTCCTGGCCTGCTCAGCCGTTTCGCCCACCACCTTCTGGGCATTCGACACGCCGGCAAGCGAGTTCAGAGAATCCTGCAGCCTTCGGCTGTAGGCGTCAAAGGTGGCTGAGTTGATCTGCCCAGAATCACGAGCCTGAGCCAAGGCTGCTTCTTGGGCGGCCAAGTCGTTCAACTTCTTGGTGAGTGGATCGATCTTGCCGAGAAGGCTATCAAGCTCTTTTCGCTGATTTGCGGCGGCTTTCGCTGCTGCGTCAGCGCTCTTGGTCGCTGCATCGTTCGATGATACTGCCTTGTCGTTGGCGGCCTGGACCTTCGCCAGCGACATGGCCAGGTTCGAATAGTCACCGCCGGACTTCCTGAGCGTAGAGCTTGCCCTCACGCCAGCCTGCTCCAGCGCCTCGAGGGCCGACCGAATGTCGTTTACCTGCTGCTCCGCACTGCGGCCATCAACTTCCAATTCGAGGCGGGATTTCAACGCCATGGCTTTCTCCAGGCATAAAAAAACCCGCCGAAGCGGGTTGTTGTTCATCGGGGCTTCAGTTGAATGCCTGGTAGCACTCGGCAAACGCCTCGTTTCTGAATTCCACAACGGCTTTTTCTTTAAGCCGCGCGCTCAATCCTATAGGCGCGCCGTATGCCTTCATGACGACAGCATTGGAAAACTTGCTCTGATCTCCAACGGAGGCCATGGCATCCTCCAGCAGGTCTCCACGTTGACGAGCCTCCATAGCTTCTCCTGCCATGGCAGAGATCTTTTTGCACTTGTTCATGTTCTCGTCAGCGTTGGCAGCCAGAGAAAAGACAGCGAGGGCAAGTATCAGTAATTTCTTCACTACGGTCCTCCTTGGTTTTGCTCAAATCTATCACCAGGAGACCTGTGCCTGCACGACTACGTCAGCTTCGACAACCCCGCAGCCTCTTCAAGCCGGGACAGGCGGCGCTCAAGCAGCTCATCTGCCCTGCGCTTCTCCTCGATCATCGCTTCAGGCGAAAGCGGGGTATCGAGCTCGCCCGTTCCCTCCTCCGCCTGGCTCTGCTGTTCTGCCATGACTCCTCCGTTAATCGTCTTCTTCCGCCAGTGCGGCCTCATCCAGGGCGAATATCACCTCGTCGACGAGCCGCCTGGGCAGGGGCAACGGGTGTACCTCAAGCCAGTCAGAGATTTCCCGCGCAGATAGCCTCAGCGGCTGTACTGATGCTGCACCGACCAGGTAGCGCCGGCCGCGCGCCGCATTTCGGAACGCGTTCAGCAGGCTGCCGGTGATCACATCCAGTTCCGGCTCATCCGGTACCGCGATGCGCAGCTTCTGGTAGATCAGGCTTCGTTTTTCGGTTCGCTGGCCCCATTCCCGCTCCCATTCGAAGCGGGCGACAGCTTTCCCTTGATCTCGTCCTGCTCAGCCAGGTTGTCGGCGGCAATGGCCGCGGCTCGGCGCAGGACGAAGTAGAAGAACTCGGAATCACCACGCAGCATCTCGGCGCAGGTGTTTTCGCTGTAGGCCAGGGGCTTGCCGTTCTCGTCCTGGGCACCTTGCCAGTCTTGGACGATGAAGGAAGCCAGGAGCAGGCAGTGGTTATCGTGCTCGGTCTTTTCGCCCTCGATCACGCCCACCGCCTCCTGGCCGAACTGGGCATCGTTGCGGGCCAGGCGGCGGCGCATACGCTCCAGGGCGATCTGGTACTGCTGGTTGTCCAGCGGCATCAGCAGAACTTTGGTGTCGGCATCGAACTCTTCCCAGCGCGCTTCTGCGTTCTTGCTGGAGTCGACCTTTTTCAGCTTGAGAGCCATGAATCATCCTCACGCCACGCCATAAAAAGGGCCGCTCCGGACGGCGTTTACCCGGAGCGGCCAAAGGTGATGCGAGTTATGCGGTGACCGTGATCGCCGAGGTGGCGGTCTTGGTCTGGTCCGACACGCTGGTGGCGGTGATGACGGCCGACCCCGCGGCCACGCCGGTGACCAGGCCGGACGAGTTGACCGTGGCAATCGACGGGGCCGAGCTGCTCCAGGTGACGCCCTGAGATGCGCCCGATGGAAGCGCAGAGGCGGTCAGCTGGCGGGTTGCTGCTACGGCAATCGAAGCAGTGGTCGGGGTCACCGACACGCTGGTGACAGGCACGAACGGCATGCGGGTGATGGTCGGGGCCTGCTTGGCAACGGTGTAGTTCAGCGTGACCTCGATCAGATCGCGCTTGCCGCCGTTCGGCAGGTCGCCATCGACCTCCAGCGCCGGAAACGACAGGTCATAGCGGTTGCCCAAGCTGTCAGTGATCGGGAACGCCACCGCGATGGTCTTGCGGCTGAAGGTGTTCTTCCAGATCTGCCAGGCGCGATTCGACCAGGCCATGGTGATGGTCCCGGTGATGGCCGCCTCGGTGGCGATCTGCGCGCCTGGGCCGAGCTTGCCGTTACCGATACAGCGCTGCGCCTGCAGGCTGTTGTCGAGGTTGACGGTCAAAGCAGACACACACGCCTGACCCTCCAGGCTCTGACCATCCACCGTGATGGAGCCAACGTTCTGATTGCTCATGAACGGCGTGGTGGTCGGCGGGCTGATGGACGCAACGGTATTGGTGTCGCCATCGGCGTAGTCCAGGCCGGCCATGGTGAAGGTGGCGGTGATCTTGCCGTCAGACGGGATATCCAGGGCAAAGACCGAGGCGTGCATGCCCTTGAACAGGGTGTACACGTTCACGTCGTTGAAGTTCTTCGCGACGGTGAAGGTCCGGCGCGTGCTGCCTACGGTCAGAACGTCATCGTCCCAGGTGCCGTAGAAGGCCGCTTCCAGCAACTTGTCGAAGGTGCTGTAGGACAGTTCGCCTACCAGGTCACCCTGAATATCGGTGCTGGAAACGACCGAGCCCTGGCTGATGCGCGATTCGGTGATCTCGTCGCTGACCTGGGTGTTGACGGTCGGCGACAAGGTGTTGCTGGTCAGGCGCAGGGTATCCCAGTCGCCTGTGGTCGGGGTGATGCCGGGGGTGACCTCGGGAATGAGGTAACTGGTGACGCGTGCGCCCGAACTCATCGGTGCCTCCTTAGATCGTAGTGATCCGGGGAGGCGTGGCGACCAGAGGGGCCTTTCGGCGTGTCTGGTCAGCGTGCCCGGTGGTTCAGGTTATTCAGATGTTCAGCTCGACCTCGACCGAGGTCAGGATTTGCCGGCTTACCTCGCCGAAGGTGGTGAGGTCGGTGTACTGGAGATTGACGTACTCGACGCTGAGCCCGGTCTTCTCGTTGAAGGCCTTTATCGCGCCATGAATCTGCTCTGCCAGGATGCGGCGCTCTTCACGCACCTGCTCGATGGTCATGCTTTCACTCATGGCTGCTCACCTTGATGATTGTTGGGATTGGGTCGCCAAGCGCCCACACAACCTGCTCCCCATCAAGCAGATCAGGCTCTTCGCGTGTTGCGCTGCCGAACGGGCCGCGCTTGTCATCGCGGACGAAGTAGCTGGTGCGCTCTACGACCTTTCCATCAATTCGAACTTGCATCGCCGCCCTCCTTCGCCGAGAGCCAGCGCTCCCATGCGGCAAGCGCAGCCTTAGCCGCGCGGATCAAGCTGCGGTGCAGCTCCACGGTTGTCTTGGACATGGAATCCTCTGTATCGCTGGTCAGCCGGCGCGGAACCGGATGTTCACGTTGATCTGGTGGTAGCTTTCGAAGTCGCCCACCTCCTGCTGGGATGCCTCAAGGCACTCGATGTGGCCGCTTTGCCAGGACTGGAAGTGCTCAGACAGGGCATCGGCCAGCTTGTTGATGGCTGAAAGCCCGGTTGATCGGCGGCAGAAGCACTGGATCACAACCTGGCCAGGCCGGCGGTAATGCGGCTTTTCTGCCATGCCGGCAAACCCGGCTGTGGCGTACTGGATCTCGAATGCGCACCAGAGGCCGGTTGCGGGGGGATTGAACACCCCGCCATTCGGATATTCGGCGTTCGGGTACTCAATCCGGGCCTGCTCGATTCCGGTGAACGAAGCCATCCGGGCAGCGAGCGTCTTGCGGACTGTCTCGAAAGGTACGGTCATCTCAGCTTCTCGGTAACGGCGATGAAGGAAATCCCGTACACGCCTTTGGGTGCCATGCGGCTGTATCCGTCAGGCGTGATCTTGATGCTCGGGCCGCTCGGATAGCCGCCGAACTCGATGATCTCGCCGTACACGCTGTTGTTCTGCACGAAGACCGTGCTGAAAGGTTTCAAATCTGTCAGCGCAGCACGGGCCGCACTTCTGGTCTCGGTACCAAGGATGTCCAGCTTGGCGTTGACGCTGTAGTCCTCGGAGCCAATCGACACGATGTTGTTGCCCATGTAGTCGCCGCTATCGATAGGGGCATTGATCGTGATCTCGTCGACCAGCTCGATGACGATGCTGCGCTGCATCTCCACAAGGTCTTCCTCGACCTGATCCGCGAACAGCACTGGCGACAATGACCAGCCGGCCATCAGGTTGCCCTCAGTTGAATCTGGTAGTGCACGCCAACCGGGTCTGTGACGGCCTCCATCACCCGGTACTGCTTGGCCTGGCCAGTGATCAGATCCGGCGCGCTGACAATGTGCTCGGGCGCCGGCTTGTCGGTCACTTCGTTGACCAAGGCAATCAGGCGGACATCGGTTGCCAGGATGTTGACCCCATCGACCTGATCCTTCTTGTAGCGGCTCAGCACGCCGCGGCCGTCGTAGGTGACCGGCTGGGCGGTGGTCACCTCCTCTACCGGATCCCAGACGCCTTCGCCCGGGTAGGTGCCGGTGAAGTCGCGCACCGCCTCAGCAAATGCTGTATCGAACAGGCGCCCGAACGACGACTGCATGGTGCTCTTGATCGGCATGTCACACCGCCTGGCTGATCTTCCTGAGTGAGTATTCGACGACGCAGCGGCAGCGGATGCGCTCACCCAGTGGAGCGCCCAGCGATGTGTCGCACGGGAACATCAGCATCGCGCCGCTCGGCGAGGTGAATGGCTGGTCGGCCATGACCACCTGTCCATTCATTGCTGCATGGGTGTGCCTGACCTTGTTGTCCCGCATGGATCGCCAGGTCTTGGCGAAGGTGTACATGCCATTGCTGCGCGCCGTGAGCTGCTTCCAGCCCTCCTCCCGGCCCTTGTTGTAGGCCTCGGAGGTATTGGTCTGGGCCAGGGCCTCGGCATAGGTGCCAAGCAGGCGCTGAGCGTAGGCTGAGGCCGCCCGGTCGATGATCGCCTTCGCCACCGGCCGCTTCTGCTCGATCGCTTCGCGCACTGCAGCGTCAAAGGCTGGATCACGACGCAGCCGGGTAAGGTACTCGCGCATGCGCGCCGGGTCGCCACTGGCCAGCTGGTCGCGCGCTCGCTGGGATGCCTCGGCAGCCGGCCCATTCAGGCCCACTACACCGCCGGTGCGACGCCCGGTCTGCTTGCTCATCCGACCTGCCAGGCTCAGCGCAGCGGTTCGCGCCGTATCGCCCCGGTCACGCCCCATGGACAGCACCACCCGCACAGCTTCGGCCTGCTCGCGGGCAGCCTGATCGCGCAGCGCGGCGGCCTGGCTGGCCAGGAACGAGGTAACGTCAGGGTGACCCATGTCGACCTCACGGCGCACGCCCGGGATGATGACCGCCACCAGCTCCTTGCTTGCGCCCCTGGCATACACTGCGCGCAGGCGCTCGACCAGCAGAGCGAATAGCCCGAGGGACAGGATTTCGGCTATCCGGTCTTCGTCGTTGTCCGATACCGCCTGCTCGAGCTCGCTGATGCTCACATAGCGCACAGTCTGCGCGACCTGTTCCAGGTAGGCCTGCTGCACCTCGATTTCAAGGCGCTCGATCTCAGCCTCTACCTCGGAGGCCTTCATACGACAAACACCGCCACACCGCACAGCCTGTTACTGCGCAGGAGCGGTGCCACCAACTCATCCACTACGGTCAACACCGGGCGCGTCGGGACGCCGCCATCAGTCGAGGCCTGGTACTCGATCTCCAGCACGTCGACCTTCTGGCGCTTGATGGCCTCGGCAGCCACGTAGTCAGGGCTCAGGCTGCCAGGATTCACCAGTTCGCGCAGCGCCGCCTCGTAGGTGGCCCGTTCAATCTCCGCTGGCACCTCGTCAGGCGGGATAGCCGCGCCTTCGTTGTCCGTTGCGCCGGTGCGGGGCCACTGGAGCTCCTGCGCCCGGCCACCGGTCTTCACGCCGGGGAACATCGACTCCCAGCGACCGCAGCTGTTCTGCTGCTGGTACTTTCCGTCGATGTAGGCCGATGCCCTGATCAGCGCCGCCTGCTTCGCTTCGTCACTGCCGGCCCAGGCAGCATTCGCCCGGGCAGAGTGGTAGGCGTCGGCGCCTGCGACGGATCCGTAGAATTCTGGCATCGGGATGTCTCGAATAAGTGGGCGGCGAACCGCCCGGGGTTGTTACGGTTGCTTGGCCAGTTCGGCCTGCAGCTCTTCCAGGGTGACGTCGTCGCCGACATCAATGCCCTTTTCCTTGAGCTTGGCGATGGCCTCTTCCTTGGCCTTGGCTTCAGCCTCAATCAGGCGCTCTTGCAGGGTTTTCAGGCTGGAGTTCTTGCCAGCCTCGATACCCAGCGCCTTCAGCTTGGCGAAGAGCACTTCCTTGTCGGCTTCAGGCTCTCGGGAGTCAGTGGCGTCACTGACAGCCAGGGAGCCCTCCTCGACCAAGGCGGAGATGAGGTGGTGGGACTTGAGCTTGCCCCACCCCTTTACCTCTACCTCTTCGCCCAGGGGCAGGAAGGTGCCGTCTGGCAGGTGCAGCGGGTTTCGACCGTTGTTGGTGATCTTGGCCATGATCAGATCCCATCCCCGTACTTGACGAGGTTCGGTTGACGGATGTCCAGGCCGCCCAGGCGGAAGATGCCCGGAACTTCCCAGCGGATCGGACCAGCCTGGTAGGCAGGCAGGAAGCGGTGAGGCATCGGGATGTGCATTTTCAGCACCGATGGGTCGCGACGGTAGCCGACCATGCGTGCCGCGCCGCTGCCACCGGCAGTCAGCAGGCCGTAGATGCCGCGAATCATCAGGGGGCGCCCAGTGGTCTGGGTGTAGATGTTCGACTGCATGACGAACTGCAGGACGGTCATGGTGGTGTTCGGCATTACGGTCTGGGCCAGCTGCTGCAGCTTCTCGAACGGCAACAGCAGGGTGTCGGCGATCGAGGTGTACAGAGTGCTGGAGTAGGTCGGCATCAGAACCGAGTTGATATCGGCAATCATCTGCTGAGGGGTTGCAGTGGCCCAGTTGCCGGTGGGCACCACGATGGCGCTCACGTTGCTGTTGGAGATCAGGCCCTGGAAGCCTTTGCGTGCGTCACCGCGCAGCGCGACGTTGTCGACCATCTCCTCGTACGCGCGGCGAGCGGCGGCGGCGTCTTCTGCCTGCAGCGGCAGGCCCAGCATCTGAGCCTGGCTGATCTCTTCCAGGCCAAAGCCGTAACCGATACCGGCGGTGTAAACGCTGGTCTCGAGCTTGGAGCGTTCGGAACCGGCGCGCGGGATGTCATCGGCGTTGCCGTTGATCCAGTCCGCCTTGCCGAACTTGTCGCTGGAGAAGTAGGTGACGGTCTTCACCCACTCGGGCGCGGTGTTGTCGACCGGGATCAGCTCGGCGTACTGGATATCGCCGTAGACGATCTGGTTGACCTGACGCTCGATGTGCGTGGTCTGGCTGAGCACGAAGCCAAGCGCAGCCTGGGCATCGAGCAGTTTGATTTGCGACATGCTAGACGCTCCTTACTTGATGAAGATGTTGGCCAGCGCGCCCGCGGACGCCGATGTGTCGAATCGGCTGTTCGGGATGGCGACGTTGCTGGTCGAGACGTTGGTGAAGGCGCCGGCCGGGGTGAGGTAGACCGGATCGCCAGCGACCACCGCGACCGATGCGGTGACGGTGATTGGGCCCTTCTTCAGGATCCGCGCCGACTCATAGCGGGCGTACTGCTCGCCGGCGAGCACGGAACGGTCGCGGGTGGTCACGCCGATGAAGCCGGATCCGGCGAACAGGATGCAGCCCTTGTCGTCTGCACCCTGCGCGACCGGCAGGCCGAAGCCGATACCGGCCACGGTTTCAACGGTGCGCGAGATCAGGTCGGCCTGCGTCATGTCCGGGATGTGCCCGAGCTTCTTGGCCGGAATGTTCGCGGTGTAGTTGGTCTGGATGGCTGGCATGGATCAGGCCCCCTTTTGTGCTGGAGTTTTCCAGGCGTCAGTTGTGCGCTGCTCATAGGCAGCCTGGCCGTTGTCGCCGAGGGCTTGCCGACCGTCCTGGCTCAGCAGGTGCTGACGAACCGGGTCTTTCGCCGCGTCTTCGGCCAGGATGTCGAAGCGGGCGTCGATGTAGGCTTCGGGCTTGCCGGCTACAGCTGCGTCGCCCAGCTTGGCGATCACCACCGCCTTGCGGATCTCGGCATCGCTCTTGCCGGCGTAGTCGCCGTCCGCGATGGTCTTGGCCTTGGCGATCAGGTCGCCTCGGGCCTTCACGCGCTCGTCGATCTGCGCGTCAGTGATCTGCTTGGCCTTCAGGTCGTCGATCTCGGCGTCCTTCCTGGCCAGGTCAGCATCCTTGGTTGCCATCGCCGTGGCGTGAGCGGCCTCGGTGGTGCTGAGCTTGGTAGCAGCGTCGGCCAGGCGGCCTTGCAGGGTGGCGATGACAACGGCGCCCTGGTCGGTTACTTCAACCGGGATGCCGTCGACGGTAACCGTCTTCAGGGTCATGGGTTTTTCCTCGGGGGTTGGGGTGTGTTGTGGCCAGGAGTCGCCAATGCTTGCCCGGCTGCCGGCCCGCCCGCGCTGAACGATGGCGATGTGGTCGGCGATGATGTTGGTTTGCTTGGCCTGGTACTTGGTGCCGTCGGGGGCCTCCCCGTCCTCCCAAACCAGTTCACAGCTATAGCCCACGCTGAGTTCGCGCTTGCCGGCCTGCACCGCAGCCACTGCTTCGCCGTCGGTGATCTTCAGGCCGATCTTGAGGTACTCGCCGTCGCGCAGGACCTCGTCACCGGTGGTGCCTACGGCCACCTGCTTCCAGTTGGCGGCGGTGACCGGCTGGCCAGGGTGGTCGTTGGTCATCGGGATCTTCGAGAACGACTCCAGAGAGCGCTTGGAGAAGACCTCATGCTCGTCGCGGTAGACGTTCACGACCTTCAGATCTGGCCGGCCTACTTCCGCGCCCAGGTACTGCTGAATGCCGGTGCGGGCAGTGAGTGCAAAAGCTTCCAGGTAGCCGGAATCGTTCAGCCTGGTGTCGCCCAGGCTGACTGTGTCAGTGATGTGCATGGTTTACCTCAGGGCGTGGCTGGAGCTTCTTCTGGTTCTTCCTCGTCAGGCAGCTGCGCGCCGTACTCGGCAATAGCAGCCTCCAGGCCAGGCAGAACGCTTTCCTCGACCAGCACGTTGGTGGCGGCTCTGCTCAGCGCCTCCTCGGGGAACAGGCCAGACTCCTTCAGCGTTTTGATGGTCTCTGCAGTGCGCTTGCCGTTCTCCGACTTCTCGGCGGCGGTCGGCTGCCAGAGCGGCAACCATGCGTAATGGATCTTCGGGTCGCGGGCGCCGAGGGCCGATCGAATCAGGCACTCGTCGAACGTGGACAGCGCGGGCCGCATATCCAGCTCCTGCATGGCCTGGATGCGGTCGTAGTAGTTGCGCAGGTCCGATTCGCCCGTACTGCTCATGCCTGCAGGGGACTGGCCAGCCAGGCGAGTAAGTGGAATGTCAGCAGCGCCGGCCACAGCCTGAAGGAACCGGTCCATGACGTCTGGGAGGCTGCTAAAACTGGCAGACTTGCTTTCGTACTCTTCCTGCGCGTCCAGCAGAATCTGGCCGTTGATGCCCTTGGCCATTGCCGCGAGTCGCAGGCGCTCCAGTACGCGCTTCTCGAATGCAGAGTCCTGCAACTGCTGCATGAAGTCAGGAATTTTGATGACGTCGACCTTGGCTTCGAACACCAGGCTGGCAACGTTGCCCATGGTGCTGTCCGACTGCTTGATCGTGTCGAGGATCGACTGAAGCACCGAATCGCCCCAGCCATACTCAACGCCGACGTCAAGTTCTGGGTCAGGCAGCTCGGCGCCGATGAAGATGATCAGCCGCGACGGATGAACCTTTATCTGGCTGCCGGTGAGTGTGTACCACTTGGGTCGATCGAAAAGGTCGGACTGAGTGTCTTGCTCGATGTCACCAGGCGCCAGCTTACGCTTGCTCAGAACGGTCAGGTACTTGATACCCCCCCGGCCTATCTTCTCAGGATCAAGCGGTAGCGAGGTATCGCGGTCGCCGGTGCCTATGTAGATGGCCGCCCCACCGAACAGTCGCGCCCGCGTCATGGCCTGCTTCACCTTGCGCCGAACGTCCAGGCGCTTCTCTTCGGCTTCCAGCTTCTCGATCTGCTCTTTGCTGGCCTGCCAGCCCCTCCAGCGCCGGGTGGCGTCCAGAGGGGGGATATCGATGATCTTGCGTGGCAGCCAAGCGCCCCGGTAGGCATTGCTGAGCTCCTGCTCGCTCAACAGCGTGGGCGCATAAATCGAACTCGAAGCCTTGTCGCGCTCGGTACCCAGGTTCGCCACCAGGTTCACCAGCTTGTCGCTGAGGTATCGGATAGCGCCCATTAGGAAACACCTGCGAGGGAGTACTTGTTGATTGGGTACTCTTTGTGGATGAAGTAGCCGCCGGCGTCTGGCCGGTGGTCGTTGCCCTGCTTCTTGTCCGGCTCGCCCTGGTCGTTCCAGATCTGCTGCTCGAGGTCATCGGCATAGGTCGGGCACTTGTCGGCGTTGACGCGGTACCGGCGCTGGCCGGCGGCATTGCAGAACATGGCGTTCATGGAGTTGATGCGGTCTTTCACCGGCGGGTTTGCGCCGGGGGCCGATACGATGAAGCCCGCTTGCTTGAGCAGGGAGATGTCGGTCTCGCTGGCCCTGACGGACTTGCGCGAATCGCCAGAGGCGTCGGGGTAGACCCGGATCTGGCGTGTGTTGCGGTAGTCATTACCGTCGTACAGCCAGTACCGCTCCTTGATCTTCTTGATCATGTCTGGTGTGTCGTAGCCGTTGATGATCTCGTCGACTGCGTGCGGCAGGCCCAGGCGCTTCACATGCACCACCGCCGACATCTTGCCGACGTTGAAGTCCATGCCGATGAACAGGACCTCACCAGGCTGGATGGTCTCCTGGCTGCCGTTCAACTTGCGGTCGTAGGCGGTGTAGATCGTCCCGGACGTCAGGTTGACGAACTGGCCATTCAGGTAGGCCATGATCAGCTGCTCTGGGTACGAGCCCATCAGCGACGGGATGTAGTCCGGCGGCAGGTTCAGCTCGTTGTCGAACGTGCTCGCCTGCACCAGGCCGTACATCGCGTTCAGCGCTGGCTTCTCGCGCAGCTGCTTCACGAACTGCTGGAAGACGAACTTGAACCCCTCAGGGGTCGTGGTGACGTCTACACCGTTCTTGAGCCCGTCCACGTTGTAGCGCATACGGGCGATGATCTTGCGCCAGGCGTGCTCAGCCTTGAGCTTGGGCAGGACGTCCAACTCATCGACCAGGGCGTGCCCGATCTTGAACCCCACGATGGTCTGAGGCTTCTCCATCGAGCGGCAGATGGTCGTGCTGCGGTACTGGCCACCGCTGTAGAACTCGACCTCCTTGTCGCTCTCCTTCGTCTTGACCTTTAGGCCCCAGTCGAAGGCGACCTCCTCGATGGTCGGGAAGAAGATATCGCGGATCTGCGGGTACGTCGGGGCGAAGTAGCCTGAGTTGATCCGGGGCCATTCCCACACGTGCTTGCAGATGCCTGCGCAGCCTACCCAGGTCTTGCCTGAGCCGAACCCGGCGACGAAGCCGCGGAACTTGTGGGGCATGTTGATGAAGGTGGCCTGAGGGACGTTAAGCGTCGGCATCGCGCTTCCTCGCATCCATCACCGTGACCTGCACCGAGGTGGGTACCGCATTGTCGAGCGGGCTATCCACCTTCGTCTGCCGGTTCACGTACACATCTCCGACCTCCTTGGCCGCCTGCTCAAGCAGCTGGGCGGTCAGGGCAAGGTTGCGCATGCTCTCAGCCTTCTCCACCATCCTGCCCAGTGCGCGGAGGCGGTATGCGCGATTGGCGATCGGGATATCGGCCGTCTCCTCACGGAAACGCCTACGGGTGTCTTCGAACAGGGTCACCCAGCGCTTGGCCAGGCCCTTGCTGCTTGCCTTGGTTGGGTCGTGACTCTCTACCTGCTGCCGGGTAACGACGAGGCCGAATTCACTCTTGACCGCCTCCGCCACCTGAGAGGGCGTGTCGAAGCACGCAAGGGCCTGCACGATGAAGCCCTTCACCTCGTTTTTCAGGGCTGCCATATGGTGTCATCCGTCTTGGGCCTGTCTGGAATCAGGCCGACCTCAGTAGACAGGTTCCGCAGGCCCTCGCAATGTTGATCTTGGCCACCTCAGGCGGCCGGCTTGCAGCGTCGATAAGCTGCTGTACGTCGTGGCTCGGCCCATAACGGCGAACCACCCCGACGAACTCTTCAACGTCATGGCCGCGCATCTCAAGCTTGGGCATGCCGTCTTGGGTGAACGCTGGGGCGCCGTACTTATCGAGCTTGTGGCCGATGTGATAGAGCTCGTGCTCTACCAGAGCGCAGAACTCGGCTTCGGTGCACTGGGAGCAGTAGTCGGCCGCCAGGGTGATGAGAAACTCGGGCTCTTCGCCGAACCAGTCCCGCATCTGTTGCTCTTGGCGAGCCTTCTGCCAGCCGCCCGCGCGGATCATCAGCTGCTCGGCCTGCCCCAGTACGCCGCGACCCTTCTTGTTGAAGGATGATGATGCCCAAAGCACGCCGATACTGGCGTCGATGAGGTGACCGTGCTCGGGGTTGTGGATGCTGCCGGTGGTGGCGAGGATCTCGCGCTGTATCCACTCCCACAGTTCGGGAGCAGGCGCGAGGATCAGAAATGGCGACTCTAGCAGGTCGGCCGGCGGCATTGGCCGGGTCACGCCGGCTGCACCGTGACCACCCCTCGCAGCCTGCGGGTGTAGATCTCTTCCCGAGCCGGGCGCTTAGGCTTTATCGGCATCGGCGCATACACGCACACCCCAGCAGCAGTGTCGCACCAGATGGCGCGCTGAACTTCTATCCCGTTGACGAATACGCGGCGAGCACCGCGACCATCACCGGCATGGTGAAAGCTGGATGGCGCAGGCATGCGACCTCCTCGCGCCACGAAACGGCGCACCTAGATTTTGTGGCGCGGATTACTCGATACGCTGGCCGCTGATGACCTCGCCAAGGCTAAGCCCGTGGCGAGAGCGGCTGGACTCGATTCCATCAGCCCTATCCTTTGTCACCATCGCGTCAGCAACCAGGTCGGCCTGCTGGCCATTGCTGAATTCGCCGACCGCCACGGATGAAGCCCCTTGTGCGCCGCCTTCGCTTGGACCATCAAGGGTGTAACGCGTGACGATGTAACGGGTAACCGGGCGAACTTGGTATTCGGTCTTCATGGGATATCTCCGGCCTGCGCACAGGCTGAGGGGTGGCACGCCAGGACGGCGCATAGATTTGGGTAGCGGATCACTCCGCCGGCTTGCAGCGCTCGCAGTCCAAGTGCCGGCAGATCCAGCGCTTGACCCGGGGCCAGTAGGTGAGCATGAACATGTGCCGCATGCCCGCCAGGGCCAGGGACACCATCAGCGTTGCCCAGGCCGTGTTGGCGGTGAAGAACATGCGCTCGGACCGGGCCAGGATGGCGTAGCCGCTGATGGCGATGACGGCGTACAGCACCTTGCCGATCACCCCGTCACGCACCTTTCCGCTCAGCACGCACCAGGTTGCCCAGATGGCGATGACCCCGGCCGCGATGGCGTTGATGTATTCGTATGTCATGAGCTAGGCCCTCCGAACTTGGACCTGATGACAGACCATAGATCGGCGGCTTTGATCGCTCGGTTGATGGCGGCAATAAGTGAACCGCCAAAGGTGCCGAGAAGAAAGCCCACGCCCGCGACGCTGCGGGGCTCGGTGATGCCGAAGTAATTGCTGACCATGCCGGTGAGGTAGTGGGCGCAGGCCATGCCGGTGAACAGGAACAGCAGCCAGGCCTTTCGGTCGGTCAGGTCGTCCTTATGCCACCGGGTCGCAACCAAGGCCCCCAATAGGCCCGCAATCATCCAGTCGAACTTCTCGAGCAGGCGGTGGAAGAACTCCATGCTCGACCTCTCGCTGTGCATGAACAAAAAACCCGGCGCGCTGGCCGGGACTCTTGAGGGCCTCAAAGGGCAATAAAAAACCCGGCTTTTTGGGCCGGGTTTAGGATGTTTTCGCCAAAGGCGAAATTATGACGATGGCGATATAGTGCCAAAACACTCCTCAAACAGTCAAGCGGCTATTTCCTGCGTCTCGTCATTGCGTTCACGAAGCCTTTCCACCACCCGGGCAACAGGCTTGAGCGCCTGCTTGTCGAGCTTGTCGACCTGAGCGCAGAGAGCATCCCACACCTCCTGCCAATCCCTTGCCCAGTTCTGCGGGTTCATCTTCTCGCCGGTTCGGTCCTCGACGAACATGCACACCGCACCAGGACCCATCGCCTCGCCGCCGTGGACGAGGATCTTGTGCGATTGGAGGGCAGCCATAGCCATCCAGTAGGCTCGCTGCTTCTTGCGGTCTGTGAGCGCTTCCAGGCCGCTCCCGAGCCATACCAGGCCATGGGAGATGCTCAGGTCGTTACCGCTGGCCACGGGCGAGTACAGGAAGTGCCCAAGGTGGCGCAGCGACTTCGGCAAGGAGTCGATCGCCTGGATCACCAGGCCGGCGGTCAGCATGTGGGCGCAGCGGTCGTTGGTGAGGCGTCGGCCCGGGCGGGTTTCCTGCACCCCTTCCTTGCGAACCTCGTACACCTTGCAGACCTCCTTCCCGTCGTGGTTCTCCAGCATGACCATGATCTTCACATCGCCGGAGCCACCCTTCTTACCCAGGGCCGCCTGCTCTGCGGCCACGGCCAGGGCGGATGCGCGGTTCTCGTGCAGTGCGTCGTGCCAAACTTGGCGAGCGCTGATTACTTTCATGGTCGTTCTCCCTGGATGCGATTGGTCTTCTTCAGCAGAAATTCTTCGTAGCAGCGCTTGCGGCGCACTGCCCCAGCCCAGGACAACGCCACCCCACCCACCACGATGAGGGTGGCCAAAATCAGAAATCCCCATGCTGGTGTCATGCCGCCGCCCTCCTCAGGTCTTTGAGCTTCTGCCTGTACAGGGCCTTGATGGCCTGCAGGTCTTCGATGGTCAGGCGCTGGGGCTTATGAGGCCCTTCGAGCCATTCAACCTGGTCGGCGCCGATGCGCTTCACCAGACGGATTCGGTACTCGACCGCGTTGCCCGACAGGTTCCGGTTGCACTTCACGCATTGGCGGTGGACGTTGAGCGGCTCGAATCGCAACTCGGGGCAGGCGCCCACCGACCGGTAATGGCCAGCGTCCCAGCGGCTGCCGGTAATCAGGTCGTGGTCGCTCGGGTTCGAGTCGCAACTGATGCACGGCAAGCCGGCGTCGCGCTCGCGGATGTAGGCATTGAACGCGGTCTGTGCCTCGGCCATGTGCTCGCGGCGGGTCTTCAGCTTCTCCCGACGCTCCTGCAGGTCCTGGCGGGCCTGCTTGGTGATTGCCTTGGCCGCAATCTTCTGCAGCTTCGGATCTTTGGCCATGGCCTTGGCACAGGCGATGCTGCACACCTTCTGCGTGGTCATGGCTGGCTTGAAGGGCTTGCCGCAACCCGGCGCCTTGCACTTCTTCGGCTTGATCTGGGCTACGCGCATGGCTCGTCCTCCGAGGCGTAGATGATTCCTGCCGCAACTGCCTTAGCGACCAGCTCCGTGCGGTTGGAGGCCTTCAAGTGCAGGCGGGCATCAGCCATCCTGCTGGATACCGTGCCCGGCGAAATGCCGAGCTCGCGAGCGATCTGCTTGCCACTCTTCCCTGTTGCAGCGAGAACAACGCATTGCACTCCGCGCCGGGTCAGGCCCTGGCCGTATATGCCTCTCCAACCAGGCGCGGCGAAAACGCCTTGGTCTTTGTTCCGCTTGAGGTTTGCTTCCTGGCTCTTCATGCCGCCTCCTCCCCAAGCAGGTCGCTGAACACCACGCCGCGGGCGGTGAAGTCCGCCACCACGCGGTCGGTGTAGGCGATGCCCTGGGCGCGATTGAACAGGCTGGTCACCGGGAAACCGTCGGGCCCCAGAAGCTTGCAGTCGCCCATGAGATCGAGCTTCTCCTCGTAGTTGAGGTGTTTGGTGGTCCGGTGCCAGGCGGCGCGGTAGTCCTCATCCTCGTTGATCAGGATCTGCACGCCGTGGTGCAGCTTGCAGTACTTGCGGGCCTCCGACGCGTCACCGATCTGGGTCATCTCTGCGATGCGCTTGTAAAACGCGAACCACAGCGCGTTCTGGTCCAGGGTGCGGTCCTTGCCCGGGCGCATGCTGACCACGACGAACTTCTTGTCGCGGTATATCCGGGTCAGCATGGTGATGGCCTCGGAAAGCTTGGCCTGGCTGTTGACGCTGATCTTCTCGCTCATGGCGCCACCTTCAGGCCCTGGGCCTCAATGGCTGCTCGGCAGTCCTCTTTGGCTAACTTTTCACCTGCCCACATACTCCAAGTTGCGGCCTCTCCATCAGCCTTTTGCGCTTCACCAGTCAATACCGGCTCAGGACGGACTGGCGGCAGCTTCACAATCAGGGATTCACGACTGGCCTTGAACCCGTGCCAGGCGTGGTTGATGTTGCTCAGTCGGTATCCATCACCAAGCTCGGCACGCACGAACAAATGGCCTACCCCTGGGGGAACAACGTAGTTCTTTGCCGCCCAAGCTTCGAACTGCTCGCGCATCTTGTTGGCGTCCATCAGTGCTTCTCCTCGGCCAGGTACTCGTGGCAGAGCTTGCCGGTGGTCTTGTGCTCAAGATTCCCCTGGCGGTTGGTGAAGAACTCGCCCTTGGGCAGGTATTCACGCGTGAACACGCCATGCCACTTGCCGATGCTTGGGTCGCAGGCCGCGCACAGCTTGCGGCCTTGGCATGGGTTCCCAGCGTCATTGCGGAACCAGTAGCCACTGGTAGCGGTGTTGTCGCGGCAACCGCACTCTTCACACTGGAATAGGCTCACACCCCCTCCCCGGCCGGCTGCCCGGCGCGCTTGATGTTCAACTTGGCCAGCAGGTGTGCCCGGCACGCGGCGGCGCTCGATGGGATCTGCTGGAGGTCCAGCAGGCGGGCCTGCCGTTGGCTTGCATACTCGTCGGCTAGCTCGATCAGGCTCTTCTGGCTGTCGTGGCCGATGCCGGTGGCGATGTCGCCCAGGGGCTCGCCAGCAACCAGCATGCGGATGGTGATGTCGTAGGCCCGGGCGAACACCTTCTCGGCTCGCTCCACCTCCATCGACCCCAGGTTCTGCGCCTCGCACTGCAGGGCCGCGTGGCGCACCGCTGCGTGCGTCCAGGTGCGGGAACCTGCCCTGCTGGGGTGGAAGTTTTCCAGCGCTTCTGCCAGGGCCCGCGCAAGCGGCGGAATGCCCATCTCTTCCGGCGTCGGCTGGCACAGCTTGATGAACTTGCCGCTGCTCGGGGCGAAGTCGGTACCCAGCACCCGGCACTTCTGGATGCCGAAGCGGATCTGCTCGAGGGTGTTGATGCCCGCGGCGACGAAGGACTTGATCCAGCTGCGCTTGGCAGCCTTCAGCGCGTCATCGTCCGGCCAGGCCTGCTTCCACGCCGGGAAGATGGCCTGCAGCTCCTTGAACAGGGCGTTGACCACTTCGGTGGTGCCTGGGTCCAGCTGCTTGGCCGGGGCGTGCGCCTCGGCAGGCAGGTTGCCGGCCTTGGCCATGATCTGCGTCACGCTGCGCAGTTTCGGTTGTGCGCTCATAAGCCCCCCAGGTCATCAGCCCAGCTGGTGTCGTTGAAGTCAGGGCCGCTGGCCGGGCGGCGAGATGCGAACGGGGCGGCGCCTGCCGGCTGGGGCAGTTCGTCTTCCCAGCGCTTGCCGTTCAGCCAGGTGGATGCGTGCGGGATGAACTGGCCGCCGTCCTTGGTCCAGTCGGTCGACACGGTCCAGGCAGCCAGGGCTTTGGCCATCAGGTCGAACAGATCAGCGGTGACCTTGATCTTCGCCCAGGCTTTCTTGGCGTCGGCCTTGCTCACCTTGCGCGGGTACAGCGACCAGAACCGTTCGAAGTCGGCCAACTCGCCTTCGCGAGAGTCAGTCCTTACTCCCTTCAGTCCTTGCTTACCTTCAATACTTACTAGTGTCGGATTTGCCGGATACGGCTGAGCCGGAAGCGGTTCAACCGGATACGGCAAAGCCGGAAGCGGTGTTTCCGAGACGACGTAGTGGGTTTCGCCCAGCAAACCCGACTCGCCACGGTCTTGGCGACGCTCGACGTAGCCGGCGGCAATCAGCTCTTGCAGCAAGCCGTACACGCCATCACGACCAGTAGGCTTCGACGACTTGGCAGTCTCGTTGCGCAGGTGGGTGACGGACACGGCCCAGTGGTCCGGCTTGCCCAACAGGAAGACCAGCAGGCCGCGGGCAGCCCAGCTCAGGCGCCCGTCCTCGCTGATCGACTTGTTGAGCATGTAGAAATTGGCCTCGGGACGAGGCGCACGGATGATGCTCATGGAATCACCTCGTAGGCGCCTGCCTGAACGCACTTGCGAGCGATGTTCCTTACCCGGGATTTTGCAAAGTCGTCCTGCTTGCTGCCCGGCTGGAGCATTTGCCTTAACTCGTTCCACTCGATCAATGCCGAGAGGAACGGCTCATGCACATTGCACTTCTTGAGCTTTCCGTCGATTTCCAGGGTAAAGATCATGGCTTCACCTTCAGGCCGCAGGCTTCAATCGCAGCCACGACATCAGGCAGTCGTACCAGTGCCACGGGGTCGTGCTCGGGCTTCTCATAAGTGAGCTCGATTGCGCAGCCCAGGTGGTGAGTAAGGCCCTCGTATGCTGAAGCTGAAGGCAGATCTACCGCAAAAGCCTCGCGAGAGGCGCGCCAGCCAACCCAGCAGTGCTGCAAAGCCCAGCTTTGATAGTCGCCATCACTGAACTTGGCCATGATCTGATTTGGGTACTCGCGCAGCACCCATGCCTCGAACTGCTCGCGCATCAGCTGCTCGCTCATGCTGCACCCCGCACGGCCTTGTCGTGGGTGTGCAGGCCGTCCCAGTTCTTCTTCATTGGCAGCTCGCCGGCAAGGTAGAGGTCGTAGAGGCGTGCTGCGCCCTTTCGTAGCAGGATCGGCGTGAAGGAGATGAACGGGTCTTTGCCGTGCGGTGCGACCTCGTGCTGATGCTCGGTCATGTACTTGTCGCGTGCGTACGAGCCGACACGCCAGCGGGTGCCGGTCCTGCTCTCGTTGTAGAGCCAGCTGCGGCCTTCCAGGTAGTGCCCGATCTGCATGACGTTGACCCCGTTGAGGCCCTTGCAGAACTGGGTGGCGGTCATGCCCTCCTTGAACAGGTTTTCAAGGTGCTCGATCTTCGTGGCCTGGGCCTCGACCTGGACGGTCAGCAGTACGCGGGCCTTCTCCGACTCCAGGGCCATCTGGAGGATTTCCAGCTTGCTGAGGTCGGCGGGCGTTGGCTGGGCGGCATGCGCCTCCAGTTGCTGCCAGCGGTCAACCAGCGCGGCAGTGAACTCCGGCGACAGCTGTGCGACAACGACGAAGCTGTCGCGCTTCCCGATCAAATACTGCTTGATGCAAAGTGGGCCGGGGCCTGGGTTTTGGACTTCCTCAAATTGAGGGAGTCCGATCAGGCCTTTGGCGTGGAGGGATTCAATGGTCCGCCACACGTTGTCGTGGCGCTTCTGAGTTACCTCGGCGATCTCCCGCGACGACATGCGCGCCACGAAATCGTGGTTTGCATTTTGTGGCGCGGCCCTTGAGAGGGCCTGTACACTGGTGGTCTGCATATGCATAATTCACCTCACATGTTTTGTGTTTTGCAGAGAGCCGGGCCGCGAACCCGGCTTTTTTGTCTCTGCGATTTGGCGTCCCTTATGAGGGACTGGCGCCCGGGTCCCTAATTAGGGATCGGACGGTTACCTTGGCGCCGAGAACGGCACCACATTGCTGCTCTTGGGCTTCCCCCGCTGACCGAGGAAGTGCGTGGCCTTTTTCAGGATCTGCGCAGCGAGTTCGTCGGTGCTGACACCAACCTCCTCTGCCCAGGCCTCAAGGTCCGCGAAGTCATTCCGGCGGAACCGGGCGATCTCCACGTCGTGCTGCTGGGCTGCTTCGTTTGCAGGCGACATTCATCCTCCCCTGGACCTATTCAGGCCCTGGCCTTCTTTTCGGTGATCAGCGGCAAGTGGCCGTGCTCTTTCTTGAACGCCAGCGCGGCCAGGATGATTTCCCGGGCCAGCACGCTGTGCTGAGCCTTGAGCTCCAGGGCATACCCTTTCAGCTCGTTGAAGTCCTCGTCATCCAAGCGAACCTTGACCTGGTGGTCGTGGCGGTGTGCTTTGTCGTCGTAGGCCATCGGGTGATCCCCTGCTCGCTGGGTGAGTCGTTCGGGCTTATCAGTTACGTGTTAGGGCCGGTTCAGGCCCTGCGATGGAATGGTGTTACGGTTCCCCGCGTGAAGCGGAGCTTGGTTCGGCTGGCCAGCTCTCGATCGATCATTTCTGCTGCGAGTGCTTCGGGAGTCATTCCCCTCCGTTCCGCCTCTCGCTCCAGCTGCTCCATCAATCGCTGATCCAGACCGACCTCTTGGATCGGCATAGGGCCTCCTCGCGGCCTTCAGGCTGCGCTCTGATCGCCGGTATTCTCCGAAGCCAATGCAGCCAGCTGCGCTTCCAGCAGTTCGCGGCAGAGCACTGCACGCTGGGTGCGGTGATACGCGGCCAGTGCCTGGATCAGGTTGAATGTGTCCTCATCGACCCGGACCTTGATCTCGCGGTCATGCAGGTGCTTGGGGTTGGCGTACATGCGGGGATGGCTCCTTGCAGTTGAAAGTGGTTATGCAGCTTGTGGGTAGATGTCGGGACGCAGCTCGTGACGTGAAACGCCAGTGGCTTTTTCAATTTCAAGAACTCGCTCGGCTGGCACACGCCCCGAGGCGCACATTTTCTGCACTGCCTGAGGTGTGACCTTGAGGAGTCGAGCGAGGGCGGATTGACCGCCTGCGGCCTTGGCCGCCTTGCAGATCGGTAGCTCTTCCATTTTGGGCCTCAAAGTTACAACTACAACCAAAGGTTATCGCACGAATGCGAAAACTACAACTGAGATTCACAGTGATATTTACAACTTGCGGTTGCATCATTCGAGGATGAGCACACTAGGTCAGCGCATCGCGCGCAAAAGAGAACAGGCCGGCCTGAATCAGTCAGAGCTGGCCCGCCGGCTTTCAGTAACCCCGCAAGCCGTTCAGAAATGGGAGTCCGGGGCATCAGTGCCCAGGGGCAAGAGGCTGGATGACATCGCAGCAGCCTTGTCCACCTCGGTTGCCTACCTGGTTACTGGTGAGCTATTGGCTCGAAGCGATCGGGCGGAGTCCAATGCCAAGCTGATAGGCCCTATCGATGCATGGGATGACGACACCCCATTGGATGACGACGAGGTGTATGTGCCATTCCTCAAGGAAGTTGAGCTTTCGGCCGGCAGCGGCAGAACCGTTGTGGAGCAGTCTCATAAGCAGAAGCTTAGATTCGGCAAGCTCACTCTTCGCAAGCAGGGCGTGCAACCAGACGATGCCGTATGCGTCACAGTCAGCGGCAACAGCATGGAGCCAGTACTCCCGGACAAGAGCACTGTCGGCGTGGACCAGGGCAGCACCTCTGTGGTGGACGGAAAGATGTATGCGCTCGACCATGACGGGCAGCTTCGCGTGAAGATGCTCTATCGCCTTCCCGGGGGAGGCATCAGGATGCGCAGCTTCAACCGTGATGAGCACCCGGATGAGGAGTACACGGCTCAACAGATGATCGATCAAAACATCGTCATCAAGGGCAAGGTCTTCTGGTCGTCCGTCCTTTGGTAGTGAATTTTCGGACCAGATCCACTCAAGCCCGCTCCTGCGGGCTTTTTCATGCCCCGAATTACAACTGAAAATCCAAGAAGATGAACCGCATACAACTTTCAGTCGAAAAAATTACAACCAAGGACTTGCGCTCTGTAACTCTTGGTTGTAGATTTGGTTGCAAGCAGTCACTCACCAGGGACTGCGGAGGCCCTCTAGCCTCACCGCTCTTTACACAACCTGACGTGAACCCCTCGACGTACCGGCAGCCGCCGGTGGCAACCAAGCTAAACCGTCGACCATGCAGCCTCTGGATAGCTGCCGTGCTTCCACATGCAAGCACGCGAAATCACCCGCCCAAACTGGCAATGCATCGAACACGAAATGTGCGGCGCCGGTGAGAGACGACTCGGTAGCGGTGGGTGGTGGAGAAAAGAGATTTCACTGATGCAGCTTGGCGACAGGCTGCATTGGGAAATCAACCGCCCTGGAGGGCAAATAGATGAGCCAGTTTGCAAAACTCTTTGAGTTTGAAGACCTGGGGCAGGTGCTGATCAAGCTTGATGATGGTGATGATGGTCCAGAGGTGCGGACCTATTTCGTGCCTGATGGGTTCGGCGTCTGCTCTATCGCGATGACCTTCAAGCCTGATGCGCAGGATGGTGAGTGGCTTAAGGCTGAAAAAGCTTTCGCCATGATCGACCGGGAAAAGGCACGAGTTTTGGTATCTGAGGCGCTGGCAACAATTCCAACTGGCCTCTCCGCCTGACTTCCTGACAGCCGGAAAGACGGCCCGATGTCCTGCTCCCCATCGCAGGCTGCATCGGGATGTGACTTGTAGTTTGCCTCGGCGGATCAGGGGCGCCACACCAAGCTGGTGCGGCCAGTCAGGTAGCGCTGCCGAAGCTGGCGTAAGTCTTTGGGGTTCGAATCCCCGCCAAGTCACATCACCGATGCAGCTTTCATCGATTTAAAGCGCATCAACGTGAGCCTTATGCAACTTAAGGCTCACCAAAGTAAACATTAATCGACGTTCACGCAGGCGAATCCGGGGCCTACCCGGCCAGACCAGATGCATGTGAGGTAGCGCTCACCGCCTGCACCCTTCCCTTCACTTCGACCGCATTGGCGGGTGCCAGGCTGGCTTTTCACGCCCAGTTTGGTCACTGCGCCTGGCATCCGACCAATGCGGCTCATGAGGACTTCGCAATGTGCGATTGCAGACAGAAATTCGAGCAAGCCGCAGTAGAGCGGTACCCGGAAATCACCGGTGCCAAGGCGACCCTGCAGGGTTACATGCTTATCCCAGCTGGGCGCCAGTATGCGGAGTGCGAGGTCGTTGGAACCCGGAACACCACCAAAGGCAAAGAGGTCAAGGCCAAGGCAACCATCAACGTACTTGGCAACTACTGCATGTTCTACGGCGAGAAACACCCGGAGGCAGCATGAGCCAATACACGGAGGCAGTCATGAGTGCTGCGCAATCGCTGGAGAAAGCTGAGGCCGCCCACAAGCTCGCGAAAGAGCGGCTCGCTGCTGTTCGCGGACACTGCGGGCAGCGCGGATATTCGGTCACGGTCAACGGCGTGACTGTGGCGGTTTCGGAGTGCGACAGCCGCACCTATCAAGGAACGCTGATCAGAGGCCGGGAAATGATCCACCTCGGCGCCCTCAAGGCGCTCGGCGCAGAGCTTGATGCAGCAGAGAAGCGCGTCCGCGAATGTCGCGCCTATCTGGCATCGATCGTCATCAAGTAACCCACCACCACCTGGAGGCGACCATGGGCGCACTTCGAGCAGAACAATGGCATTACGACGAGCAGTTGCCTCCGGCGGTGAGTGAAAGCGCCGACGAGGAAGCTGTGCGCATCTGGATCGACAACGGCGTTGCCGAGCTGCTGGCACGCCGGGACTACCTGTTCCCGCTTAAGGGCAAGCAGGTCGGCGTCACCTTCGATCGGCTGGCTCTGGCAGTCGATGAGCACGCCATGTGCGAGCTGAGCGGAAGCGGCAGCAATACGGTGCTTGGTCGCCTGCTGCTGGACACCACGATAGGCACCCAGGGAGACGCCAAGATTTCGGCTATCGAGATCTTGTCGGTTCGTGACCCAGCCAAGCTGTTCGAGCAGCTGGCCCGCGATCTTCTGGAACCCTTCGCCAAAGAAGGGGTGCTGGCTCAGGCCGAGGAGGCTCAATGAAAAGCCCTCACGTCCTGATCGACGAAGAGCTTGAGGCCATGGCTCACCCTGAGACACCACGGTCCTGGCAGGCCATGGTCCTCAAGCTCCTCACCGAAATGCTGGCCGACCAGCGCATCACCATCGAAGAATTCAACCACTACTGCGGGCGCCTCAACAAGATCGTTGATGGGCGCAAGGAGGTCGCGTGAGCAAGATTGATTGGGCTCGTTGCCCTGAGGCAACCCACTTTGACCCTGTGGACCAGAACTTCCTGCGCGAGGTTGGTGAGGCGCTGCTGCTGTTCAACAACAAGCGTGGGTGGACAGTGCCGCTGTATACCGCGTACGGCCTGCGCATCGAAGACTGCCATCGCCCGCTGATCAAGCGCCCCGAGTGGAGTGGCGAGGGCCTGCCCTCGGCTGGAGAAACAGTCGAGCGCCTCGACATCAATGCCAACTGGGTCAACTCGCTGGTCATGTATGTGGGCACTGATCGCGTGGTGCTCCGCGA
The DNA here is from genome assembly GCF_000498395.2 of Pseudomonas putida S13.1.2. NCBI lineage: Bacteria > Pseudomonadati > Pseudomonadota > Gammaproteobacteria > Pseudomonadales > Pseudomonadaceae > Pseudomonas > Pseudomonas putida. Next base: position 871,855 of record NZ_CP010979.1, on the reverse strand, counting down.
CCCATCCGGTCAAGAGTTCGTGCCAAAGCTCCAAGAGCTTGCTGATTCGTCGGAGTTCAAGCGCTTCCGGCCAGCTAGGACAGCCGAGCAGTTGAGCGCCGAGCAGAAAGCTGCTGAAGACAGGAAGCGTCTGATCGACGAAATGTACCAAGGCCTGTCGCACAGCAACGCCAGCGAGACACGGCGCATTTGCGCCGAGATCTTCGACAAGGGCTACCGCAAGCAGGAGGCAACATGACCACGCCAATCGTAAAGTCGCTTGTCGAAGAGCAGGTCGAGGAAATTCAGGCCGCCCAGGTGCGCGGGACTCTGCGCTTTCCGTTGGGCATGCGCGTCGCCGACCTACCCTACCCGATCAAAGCTGACTGGCTGAAGCGCCGCCCTATCGCGCGGCCGAGGCCATGCCCATGACCAGCTACCAGCGCGCCCGCCGCATCGCAACTTTGCGCGGCTCCTTCATCGCCCTCACCTTCTGCACCGGCTGGCTCCTCCTGAGCGCCCTGGCCGGCACCATCACCCAGTAACCACATAATCAGCGCCCACCGCATGGATGGCGCGGGAGAAACGCATGTCCGCAGAAAAAGAACTGATCGTCGCTCCTCCGCAGGAAACAGCCCTGGCGGTGTATAGCGCTGAAAAGGGCCTTGAGCCTTGGCTGCAGCAGATCCGCGTCAAGATCGACGAGTTCTTGGCAGTTGTGCCGGACCTGAAAACGGTCAAAGGCCGCAAAGAAATTGCGTCGATGGCCTATGAGGTTGCACGCACCAAGACTGCAATCGAAAACAAGGGCAAGGAGCTGTCTGCCGAGCAGAAGAAGGTGCCAGCCCGCATCGATGCTGAGCGCAAGCGGGTTTGGGACATTCTTGAATCCTGGCAGAAGGAGGTGCGCAAACCTCTGGATGACTGGCAGGCCGCCGAGGATGCGCGGATCGACCGCCACAACGACCGCCTGAACTGGCTGAAGACGCTAGCAGACGACCTGGGCGAACTGAACTCCCTGCAACTCAAAGGCCTGATTGCCGAAGCCGAAGGCATGCAACTGGGGGCTCACTGGGAGGAATTCGAGGCAGAAGCGGCAAACACCAAGGATAAGGTGCTGACCAGCTTGCGGGCAGCGCTCCAGAAGCGCGAGCAGTTCGAGGCGGAGCAAGCCGAACTGGCCCGCCTGCGCCGCGAAGCAGATGAGCGCGCCGAGCAAGACCGCATTCGCCTGGCACAAGAAGCCGCTGTCGAGGCTGAGCGCCAGCGCGTGGCCCAGGAACAGCAGGCAGCCCGCGAAGCAGCAGCCCGCCGCGAGAAGGAGCTGATTGACCAAGCCGCTGCACAAGAGCGCGAAGCCGAGAACCAGCGCCTGCAACTCAAGCTGCAGGCCGAACAAGCCGAGCGCGCTCGCATTCAGGCCGAGGCCGACCGCGTTGCCGCCGAGCAGCGGATGGAGCAGGAGCGCCAGGACGCCGCTCGACGGCAAGAGGAGGCAACCGAGCAGGCGCGCCAGGAAGAACGCCGCCGCGCCGATGCAGCTGCCGCCGAGATCGTGCGCCAGCAAGAAGCCCGCGAGCGCGACGAAGCGCACCGCCGCAGCATCAACCGTGCTGCTCTTGAAGCTTTTATGGCCGAGGGCATGCCTGAGTCTTGCGCCAAGCAGGCGGTCAAGCTAATCGCTCAGCGCAAGATCCCGAATATCGCCATCTCCTACTGAGGTCGCCATGAGCCAAGCAGTAGCCATTATCTCGCAGGACATTTACGCGCAGCGGAACCAGTTCGCCAACGTGCTGACCGACCGATCGCTGAACTTCGAGCGTGAGGCTGAATTCGCCATCCAGGTGATCACCTCGAGCGAGTACGCCACCAAGATTGCAATGCAGAATCGGCAGTCGGTGGCTAACGCGATAACCAACATCGCCGCCATCGGCATCAGCCTGAATCCGGCCAAGAAGCAGGCCTACTTGGTTCCGCGCGACGGCCGCATCTGCTTGGACATCAGCTACATCGGTTTGATGGACCTGGCCATGTCGACCGGCGCCATCCGTTGGGCTCAGGCTGAGCTGGTGTACGCCGCCGATGCCTTCAGCCTGAACGGTTTCGATAAGCCACCCACCCACTCCTACAACCCGTTCGCCAAAGACCGCGGCGAAGTGATCGGCGTATACGTGGTCGTGAAGACTGCAGACGGCGATTACCTCACCGAGACCATGAGCATGGAGGACGTGAATGCGATTCGCGATCGTTCCAGTGCCTGGAAGGCCTGGGTCAGCAAGAACAAGTCCTGCCCATGGGTCACCGACCCGGGCGAGATGGCCAAGAAGACCGTGGTGAAACGCGGTTACAAATACTGGCCAAAGACCGAGCGCCTGGAGCAAGCCATTCACCACTTGAACACCGATGGCGGCGAGGGCCTGGCCAGCGTGGCTGGCTCGGCGCCTACCGACCCAGAGATGGTGAACAACTGGATCTCGCTGGCACAGAAGGCCGGGAGCCTGGAGGCACTGACCGACGTGTACCAGCAGGGAACCGCAGCAATGAGGCAGACCAAGGACGCGACAGGCCATGCCCGATTCAAGGCCGAGGTCACAAAGCGCGCCGATGCCATCAAGGCAGAATCGGCGCCCATCGATGGCGAATCTGAGGAGGTGTTAGATGGAGCAGCGTAGCGCTGAATGGTTCGCGGCACGCCTTGGTTGTGTCACGGCGAGCCGGGTGAAAGACGTGATGGCGAGCGGCCGCGGTGGCGCGCCGTCTGCTACCCGCAAGAACTACATGATGGAGCTGCTGTGCGAGCGCCTCACCGGTCAGCAGAGCGGTCCAGACCTGTCCAGCAAACCCGCCGTGCAGCGCGGCGTCGAGCTTGAGCCGTTTGCGTGCATGGCCTACGAGGCTGACAAAGGCCTGATGGTGATTGAAACCGGGCTGGTCATGCACCCAAGCATTCCTGGCTTTGGCGCTTCGCCGGACGGACTGGTGGGTGATGATGGTGTGCTGGAGATCAAGTGCCCGAACACAGCCACCCACATCGCCACAATGCAGTCCGAACGACACGACCCGCAGTACGAGTGGCAGATGCTGGCCCAGATGGCCTGCACCGGCAGGGCCTGGGCGGACTTCGTCAGCTACGACGACCGCCTGCCTGAGCCGCTTCAGTACGTGTGCCATCGCTTCGAGCGCGACTTCAAGCGCATCCGCGAAATGGAGTCCGAGATCAGGGCTTTTCTGGAAGAGCTCAACGAGCTGGAGAAGGAGATGCGCGAGCGGATGAAGGAGGCTGCATGAACCAATCAATCGACCTGGAGGCCGCACAAGCGGCCTTCTTTGCCTCTGGTGGCCAGCTGGTGGTGCTGGAGGGTTTCAACTATCGGCCGCTGCCGCCGCGCAAAGGCCCAGAAGCGCAGCCAGCGCCGGTGGCTGCCAAGAAGGCCGCACCATCGCCCCGCAAGGAAAAAATGAAAGCCCGCGCCGACCAGGTAGCCGAGATGGCCAAGACCATGACGTGCCAGCAGGTCCATGAGGCCACTGGCATTTCCAAGCAGGCCCTATTCCGGGCCTCGCGGGAAGGAAACTTCGTGTTTCGCCGGGCCGAGCGGAAGAAGTCGGCCAACAGCAAACGCGATGCTCAGCGCCAGATCCAGCGCAACCTGAAGCGGATCGAGGAGCTGAAGGTGGTTCAGCAAATCTGCGCCCTGCGCGATACAGGACTGCACCGGGCCCAGGTGGCCGAGCAGTTGGACCTGAATTACGGGACGCTGGTGAACATCATCGAGCGCAACGACATCGACTTCCCGCGGGTGCGTATCAGGAAATGAAGCGCATCAACAACCTGGTCCGCCAGCGCCGGCGGCAAGAACAGTTCCACCTGCCGCCCAGCGGCCTCACGGAGCACCGAAATGCAGAAAGCATCCTCTGGAGTGGTAACCCTGCCGGCCTGGATGAATCGGCCGGTCAAGAAGCTGTACATCACCCGCAGCGGCGGCCAGTACCGGCCTGACGATGTGGCCTTGGCCTTTGCGCTCAGCCTGCGCTTCGACGACAGCGCCGACCACCTGCGCCGCCTGGCCAGGCGCCTGGTCGACAAAGTCTGCCTTGAGCACCAGCCGAACATGAAGCGCCTGGCCCGGGAGCTGGACGACGAAGAGGTGTTTGCTGCAGCGCTCAAGATCATCAACCGGGTGTGCGACCTGCTCGACATCGGGCCTGGCACCCGCTTTGTGCGTAATGGAGAAGATGATGGCTCTGACGCAGCAGCAGCGTGATGAGCGCCGGCGCGAGAAGGCCGAGCGGTTGCAGGAGGAGGACCTGCGCTTGAAGGTACGACCAGGGACTAAACAGGCCCTGCTGGAGCTGATGGAGTGGGCCAGGATCGAGGAAAAGGGCGAGGCGATGACGCTGATGATTCATCACATCGAAGCGCTCGGGCATCACGCACTTTTCAGGGTCGCGCGCCACGAAATTGAAGCTCACCGATCTGTGGCGCGGACTGAGCCGCTGCGGCTATCAGCTCGGAAGCGAACCGGCCAGCACTTGCGAACGATATGCGGCTGGGCTGATGCCACCTACAGCCAGATGATCGAGGCTTTGATTCACGGAATCCACGCGCTCGGCAGGATGAAAGCGGCGAAGTTTGTCACCCCGCCGCGCCACGAGATCAGCATATCACCCAGCTTGGCCCTGGCCTTCGACCGGAAGAGCATGCTGATGATTCAGCAGGATCCGGGCGATGAGGTCGTCAGCCCTACAGCCTAGCTTAGGCCTAGCTTTGCGTATACAGCAGCCCGAACCCTCTCGCACGCCTCGGGCGTCGGATCATCAATGCAGATCACTGCGGTCTCAGAAGCTAACCGAGTCCCGCTGCTCGCACTGGTGACCAGTTCAGCCAATGGGCGGGCCTCATAGATCAAAGTTGGGTTGTCGCCTCGCTGATCCGCAACGTAGATGAGTCGGTATCTTTGCAGAGCAGTCTCCGCGATTTGTCTCTCTTGAATAGCCAGCATCTCATCCTCCCTGACCCGGCCCATGCCGGTCACCCGTAATACCCCATCCCTAACCAAATTGCCACCATGTCGCCACCAGCAGGGAGGGCGGCGCATGCATGGAGAAAGCCATGAGCCAGTTTTACCTTCAGGATAGTCGCAGCCATGTGGGTGACGGCCTCATGTTCTGGGCCTTGGGCGGCGGGTACACCACCAACCTCGACAAGGCCGAGCTGTTCACCCAGGAGCAGGCCTGTGGCCACCGGGAAACAGACGTTCCATGGCCGAAGGACTACGTCGACGCCCGCGCACACCTCGGCGTAGACCATCAGTACATCAGCCTGGACGAAGCCCGCGACCAGTTGCGCCCGGGATGCACTGTTATCCTGCAAGTTCCAGGGCACTGGAACGGTAACGACATTGCATTTGCCAGGTGGCCAATAGGCCACACGTTCCGATTCGAGAAGGCACATCACCTAACCCTCGAGGCTGCCGAAGCGATCGGCAACACCCCAGAGGAAGCGGTGATCTGGCCCTTGTCTTACCTTGAGGCCAAGGCCAGGCGCCTGGTGCACAAGCGGGACGTGAATATCAAAGAAGCCCTCCGTGGCACTGGCATTGAGATAGCGAAGCCGCGGAAGCAGCGCAAGCCCTGTGACCGACCGCTCAACTGCCACGGCTGCGGACGCTTCATCAGCTGGGACGGCCGATTCCTCAGCGACTGCCAGAACTGCGGCGCGAACAACTGCCCGTGACCCTCCGGCGCTGCTCGCCAGCGCCTTCCCCGCAAACGAAAACGCCGTCCTGATAGGTGGCGCTGAATGACCAAGAGCAGGTGTTACCAGGTCTTCGGCTCTGACTTCTTGTACGAACCACCGGTCATGCACTTCTCGACCAGGTCTTCGCGAGCCTTGTTGTCCGGAAGCGTTTTCAGGTAGTCGGGCTGACAGTGTTCGCTAGTCGGCTCATAGGCTGCCGTGTCGACGGCGTCTTCTTTGCAGCCCGCCAGAACCACTGCAGAGAATGCGGCGGCAGAGAAGAAAACCAATGCTTTGTGGGGCATAAGCTCATTCCTTTGAAGTGGTCGGGCGTTATAGCAAACCTCGACCAGCATCGCAAAGACCTCTCAGCGCTGCCCGCCAGCGCCTTCCCTATTCAACGATAACGCCTCCCCGGCGAGGGCGGCGCCATCGTCGCGGCGCTATAGCTATCGAAGCTGCATCCAAGAGGGGTTGTTTTGAAGCGCTTCGTTGCACTCTTCCCAAAATTGAAGAAGAACATCTTTTGCTTCTTCGGGCGTATCAAACAGGCCCGACGGGATCGCGACACCCTTCACTACATGATCAACCTCGATCGAGAACTGTTTTGCGCCAACCGCGCGGATCACGCGGCCTTGAGTCCCACGACCGACGTTGATGAACCCGTCAGCCTTCAGTTCTGCAATGACTTCAACTACATGGACCATCTCTAACCCTCCGTTGGTAAGTGGTGGCACTTTAGCATGCACTTGAGATTTTCCCATGCCCACCGCAATCGACCTGTTCGCCGGCCTCGGCGGATGGAGCACCGGCGCGCGCGCCGCAGGCGTCCAGGTTCTCTGGGCCGCAAACCATTGGCCGGTGGCCGTTGAATGGCACAGCGCCAATCATCCCGACACGCAGCACGTTTGCCAGGACCTGCACCAGGCCCGCTGGGAGCAAGTGCCGGCGCACGACATCTTGCTTGCCTCGCCCTGCTGCCAGGGCCACGCCAAGGCCCGCGGCAAGAAGTCGGGCAACCCTGAACACGACGCATCGCGCTCGACGGCATGGGCGCCGGTATCGGCCCTTGAATTTCACCGGCCGCAGGCGGCGGTGATCGAGAACGTGCCGGAGTTCACCGACTGGCTCCTCTACCCGGCTTGGCTGCAGGCCATCCAAGCGATGGGCTACCAGTGTGCGCCGCACATCGTGGACTGCGCGGACCTAGGGGTGCCACAGCACCGCGTGCGGCTATTCATGGTGCTTACCCGCAGCAAAGCTCCACTAATGCTTCAGCTGCAGCGCGAGCGGCATGTGCCGGCGAGCAGCTTCCTTGACTTCGACGCCGGGCGCTGGTCGCCCATCGAGAAGCCAGGCCGAGCCCAGGCCACGCTCGACCGGGTGCGCAACGGCCGCCAGCGCTTCGGCGGACGGTTCATCATGCCCTACTACGGCAAGGGCTCCGGCACCACCGGCCGGGACATAAACCGACCTATCGGCACCATCACCACCCTGGACCGCTGGGCCCTGGTCGACGGTGACCGCATGCGCATGCTCAGCGCCAGCGAGGCCCTGGCCGCGATGTCGTTCCCAGCTGACACCTTGCGGCCGGACAGCCACCGGCTGACCATGCACATGGCCGGCAATGCGGTACCGCCTCTTGCGGGTCAGCGAGTAATCGAGGCGCTCCTAAAGGCCGCATGACCTGATCCTCGGGGGCGCTAGCCGTTCTGAACTTCTCGTGCCTGTATCGTAGTCCCGTCGTACATGGTGAGTACGAGGTTTTTCAAGACACCAGCCAGACGATTCGGAAATCGCGGAGTTCCACTTCTATCAGTCCAGTTGTAGATGAAATTGTTTCCTTCGAGCCACCCAATTGGTACTCGATGTTGTTTTGAGTCGAAATACTGCCCATCTTGGAAAAACCCATCAAAGACAACCCCGTTTGCTGGATTCTCCAAGCAGTACCGCAGCCCTGGCTTCATTCCTGTGGAAGCTTCAAGCATTTCAATGCTCCTCAATACGCCTGAAGTTTTAGCGTAGCTGAAAGCTCCCCTTCTCCCATCCGTTTCGCATCCAGCACAAAACTAAATAGAGGTATCCCCATGCCCACAGAAAACAAAATCGATTGCCCAGCACTCCACAAGCGCAGTGGCAGCTACCCGTTCGGCGATCGAGTGCCGCGGACAGTCCGGATGCTGAAGACCGTCACCGCCGACCCTATGCCTGGCATCGGCCTCGCCTACATCAAGGGCGATGCGCCGGTTGCTAAAGAGGGTCGAACCTACCCCGTGTGGACGAATAGCCACGGCGCCGTCACAGCGGTAGTGGGGAACGGCGTCCGCCTCGGCCTGCGTCCGGCGGAGTTCGAGGTCGATAGCTGGCACGAACTTGCAGGTGGACAACTGCCATCTAACCCAGAACAACCCCACGCCGAGCCGATAGCGTGGATGGTTGGTACTGCCATCCGGTGGACCAAAGAAGAGGCAGAGCGGGATGCGGCGGCGACTGGGCTGCCGATTGTTGGCCTGGGGCCGATGATCGGCGCAACGCCTGCCGAGCAGCGCCAGGGCGAGCCTGTGCTTTGGCGATACAGGAAGACCCCTGCCAGAAGCTGGTTTTACACGGTGCACGAGCGCAGCGCAGAGATAGCCCTGCGTGATGGGTACATTGTCGAAAATTTCTACGCCCACACCGACCCTGGCGAGGTTGATCGGCTGCGCAACTGTCTGAGAACCGAAATCGAAGCGGGCGACAGCTGTAAGAAAGAGGCGCAAGACCTGCGTACCCAGCTTGACGATCGGGATGCAGCACTGGAATGCATGACCACGACCGCCAGCAGCTACAAGTCCGAGCTCGCCGAGCGGGATTCGTTGCTGCAGCGCATGAAAACCCTGTTCCGCACCGACGATCCATTCGACTTGTACGACGCAGTGTGCAACGCGCTGGCCTGCAAATCCTGACAGGATTACATCCGTACCACTCAGATGTAACCCCTCTCCCCTCTATTCACTGCCGCGATATGGCGGCCAAGGAATCGACATGCTCGAAAGGACACCGATCAAGACGGAGGCCGAACTGTGCGCGGCCTTCATCCAGTCGATGAACAAGCAGGCCGATTGGACCTGCTACCCCGAAGCTGCTGGCTTCGACATCCTGGCCGTGCACACCAGCGGTCGACAGATCGGCGTCGAGGCGAAGATGAGCCTGAACGCCAAGGTGGCCGACCAGATCCTGCCGAAGGACTACGAGAACTTTTACGGCAGGCCCGGCCCGGACCATCGCCTGGTGATCGTCGGCAAGGCCAGCGATGCCAGTCACGGAATCAGCCGCATGTTGGGCCTGCTCGGTGTTCCGGTTGTGCTCCCCCGCTGGATGTCTCGTGGCGGCGACAAGTCCGGATGGGAATTCGATGTGCGCTGCGTGGACAACCGGGACTGGATGTCGTTCTTCGTAAACGAAGAGTACCTGCACCTGTTCGACTGGAACCCGGCAGAACGATGTCGGGTGCCAATGGTGGTTGGTGCGCACCAGGCCGGCGTCCCCTCCCCGGTTAGCCTCACACCCTGGAAGGAAGCGGCGCTGCGGGTGATCGCCTTGATGCGCTCGCAGGGCCACATCGCGGCAAAGCAGATTCAGGAGCTCGGCATCAGCCCGACCGCCTGGACGCGACCAAAGGGCACAGACCCTGGCTGGCTCGATCGCGGGTCAGTGCGTGGCACCTGGATCGAAACAGAGAACATGCCGCCGTTCGACAAGCAACACCCCGAGGCCTACGCCATTGTCGTTGCTGAACTGGCCGCCAAAGCCGACCCACAACTGGAGCTCACCGCATGACCCGCCTCGCCCTCTGCCTCCTGCTGCTGGCCACCGGCGCCAGCGCAAGCGAGAACGTCATCGACGTGCAGCACGACAGCCAGCGCGGCGTCACCTGCTACCTGCTCAACGGGGTCGGCATCAGCTGCATCCCCGACAGCCAGCTCCAGGCCGGCAACGAGCGTCAGCTCTCCCCGCACGAAACCCAACCCGAACCTACACCCGCTCTGGCGCCTGGGCGCTGGATTGATGAGAGGTATCAGCTGTGAGCAAGATCGACTGGAGCAAAGCGCCAGAATGGGCAGACGGCCATGGCCTAGTCGCCCATCACGGCATCACCGAGGTGTGGATCAACACGGACCAGTACGCTGTGGTCGGCGCAGAGGATCGCGCTTATCCCTATGGCGGCGGTACCGGCGATCACCGGCACAACTTCACCCGAGGCCAGATCCAGTACATCACGCCGCGGCCGGCGAGCTGGGATGGAGAAGGCCTGCCGCCAGTCGGTCTTGAAGTCGAGTGCACCTTCGACTCCTGGGGATACTGGCTGAAAGGTAAAGTCCTCTGCTACGGCGAGAAGATGATCTTCATGGAGCAGGAGAGCAGCAAGGGCGACGGAAAGTTTGAGGGCTCCATGAACCCTGATGGCATCAGGTTCCGACCTATCCGCACGCCTGAGCAGATCGCGGCGGAACAGCGAAAGGCGGCTATCGATGCGATGGCAGCTGATGCCCAGCTGGACTTCAGTGCAGGTGAGCTCCTCACTGCCCGCGAGTATGTCGAGTGCGCTATCGCTGCTCTTCATGACGCCGGCTACCGCAAGCAGGTGGCGCCATGATCGCCCTAGCCTACATGGCCTACCTGATCTACAGGAGGTCGAGATGACCTGCATCCGCATCGAGCACGGCTTTGTCTGTCGCTCGCCATTCTTCCGCCTACCGCTGGCCGACGGCACCAGGGTATTCATGAGCTGGCACAACTACCTCGGGCCGATGTTCTTCCGCGACCGCAATGAGCGGCGCGAGATTGAGGACTGGTACGAAAACCTGCTGATCTGCGAAGCGCTCGACTGGTTCATCAAGCGCGGCCACCGCGCCTAACCCCTCCCCCTACAACTCAAGCCCGCCGACATTTGCGGGCATGGAGAGACTCATGCTCAATTTCTTGACTCGCATGTTCAAGCGAAAGAAGAAGCCCGAGCCGCGCCCGGCGCTGGCACCGACAGGATACGCACGCGGCCACAGCCCGGCAGCCGGAAGGCAAGATCCGATGCTTGATCCGCTCAACCCGTTGAGCCCCTTCAGCCCGCTGCATCCCGCTTACCAGACCGACAGCTACGAAACATCGCGCAGCACCAGCAGCTCCTGCTCCAGTCGTGACTACAGCAGTTACGACGGCGGCAGCAGCTATTCATCGAGCGAGAGCAGCAGCTCCAGCGACAGCGGATCCAGCTCAAGCAGCTGCGACTGACCACCAACCTGCCGCAACCGGCGGCATGGAGACCACCCATGAACCTGATCGACTGCTACGTCCCGAAGATCCTCGGCGAGCCGTACCGCAAGTTCGGACACTGGTGGGTATCCGTGGAATACACGGCCGAGGGCTGGCCTGGAACCAAAGAACTCATGTTCCGCACAGAGGAAGCCGCCCGGGCGGCGAAGGTCGGGCACCACTTTTTGGCCTGAGGAGGCCCACATGGCAAACGCCACCGCTGCAGTTCAGCCAGGCTTGCTGCCGAGAATCATCCGGGCCGGTGATGCGCCCGGATATCTCGGCATGTGCAGAGACGAATTCAAGAACACCGTCCGCCCATTCGTGCGCGAATTTCCGATTGGAAAGCAAGGCATTGGGTTTGATCGACTTGAGCTGGACGCCTGGGTCGACGCGTACATCGAGGCGATGGCCGTTGAAAAGGCCGCCGATCAAGACAACAATCGGCCTCGCAGCGAGCGTCTGGCCGTGACCTCCAAGGAGAATCCATGGCCAAAAAGGCAATCACAGGCCTCCAGAAAATGCCGAGCGGCATCTGGAAAATCGACAAAATCTACAGGGGAGAGCGAATTCAAGAAAGCACTGGCACTTGTGACCGGGAAGAAGCAGAGCAATACCTGATCCATTTACTGGAGAAGATGCGCCTGCGCAAAGTCTATGGCGTGCGCGAGATCAAGACGTTCAGCGCCGCAGCGGCCAAATACTTGGTCGAGCACAAGGATCAGCCCTCATTCAGGATCACTGCGCTGTACCTGAACCAGCTGGACGACTATATCGGCCACCTGCCGCTGACGCATATCGATGATGAGGCCCTGGCCCCGTTCATTCGCGACAGGAAGGCCGATGTAGTACTACCGGATGGGAAGGTGAAAAAGGGAGTGAGCAACAGGACAGTTAACATCGCAATCGAACGAGCGATCCGTGTTCTATCGCTGGCGTGCAGGAAATGGCGGGACGAGGAGCGCCGGCCGTGGCTGGACAGCGTGCCGCTGCTAACCAAGCTGGAAGAGAAGAAGGCGAGCCGAAAGCCCTACCCCATGTCATGGGAGGAGCAATCGGTTCTCTTCGGTGAATTGCCAGACCATTTGCAGCGGATGGCCCTGTTCAAGGTGAACACGGGCTGCCGCGAGCAGGAGGTCTGCAAACTGAGGTGGGATTGGGAGATCTCGGTACCAGAGCTGGGCACCAGTGTGTTCCTCATACCGGCCGAGTTCGGCGGCAGGCATGAGAACTCTGGGGTTAAGAACCGGGACGAGCGTCTGGTGGTGCTGAACGACGTGGCCAGGTCGATCATAGAGAAGCAGCGCGGGCTTTCACGGGAATGGGTGTTCCCCTACAACGGCACCGCGATGCACAGGATGAACGATTCGGCCTGGAAGAAAGCGCGGGTGCGCGCGGCAAAGCTCTGGCAGGAGCAGCATCTACGGCCGGCACACCCTGGGTTCGCTTCTATCAGGATTCACGACCTTAAGCATACCTTCGGCAGGCGCCTGAAGGCAGCCGGTGTTTCAGAAGAAGATCGCAAGTCGCTTCTGGGTCACAAGAACGGCAGCGTGACCAGTCACTACTCCGGCGCGGAGATCGGTCAACTGATCGAGGCAGCAAACAAGGTATCGGCCACAGATTCACGCGGACCTGTACTGACAATACTGAAGAGGAGAATTGGGTGATGAAAAGGCGAAGTCACTCGAAAAGTCACTATGCCCAGAAACGAAAAAGCCACCCTAAGGTGGCTAAGTCGTTGAAATATATGGTCGGGACGGAGTGATTCGAACACTCGACCCCTTGCACCCCATGCAAGTGCGCTACCGGGCTGCGCTACGCCCCGACTGGGCTTGAAGCATATTCTCAATCTTGCCAAGAACGTTGAAGAATGTACCCTAACCCTCTGATAAATGAAAGCTTTTTCTCAAAAAAATTTCCACTCATCAGAAAAGTCCAGCTCACTTCTTCAAAACCACCAACACATCCTCCAATTCAACAATCATCTGCCGAATCAGCTGCTTGTACTGGCTGGATTCATCCTTAGCCTCATCACTGGAAAGCCTCAATCGAGCCCCGCCAATGGTGAACCCTTGGTCATAAAGCAGCGCACGAATCTGGCGGATCATCAGCACATCCTGCCGCTGGTAATACCGCCGGTTCCCCCGCCGCTTCACAGGATTAAGCTGGTCGAACTCCTGCTCCCAATACCGCAGCACGTGCGGTTTTACCGCACACAGCTCGCTTACTTCACCAATGGTGAAGTAGCGTTTGCCCGGTATGGGGGGCAGTTCGTCGTTATGGCTTGGTTCCAGCATAGGCCTCAACCCGGGCCTTCAACTTCTGCCCTGGACGAAAGGTGACGACGCGCCGTGCAGTGATCGGGATCTCTTCCCCTGTCTTGGGGTTGCGGCCCGGCCGCTGGCGTTTGTCGCGAAGGTCGAAGTTGCCGAAACCGGACAGCTTCACCTGCTCGTTCTCTTCAAGTGCGTGCCGAATTTCTTCGAAAAACAGCTCGACCAGCTCCTTGGCCTCACGCTTGTTAAGCCCCAGCTCCTCGTACAGCCTTTCGGCCATCTCAGCTTTCGTCAGAGCACCCATGCCGTTATTTCCTTAACGTGGTGTTCAACCTTTGTTCGAGCGAGGTGAGGATGTTTTGCAGGGTAGTGTTCACCTCATCGTCGTTAAGAGTGCGCGATGGATGCTGCCAGGTCAAGCCAACGGCAAGGCTTTTTCTATCAGGATCAATGCCTTTACCTTGGTAGACATCAAACAGCCTGAGGTCTGTGAGCCATTCACCTGCATTGTCACGAATTAATTCAAGCACCGCGCTAGAAGCTACATCACGTCCTGCAATCAAAGCCAGGTCACGACGGGTTTCCGGGAACTTGGACAGCTCGCTGAATTTCGGCAGGCGGCCTTCGACCACGTCGCCCAGCACCAGCTCGAACAGGAACACCGGGCGGTCCAGGCCCAGGGCCTTGGCCAGCTCTGGGTGGATGGCGCCGAGGTAGCCGACCAGCTTGCCGTCGCGCTCGATGGCGGCGGTTTGCCCTGGGTGCAGGGCTGGGTGTTTGCCGGCGCTGAAGGTGAAGTCGCTCAGGGCACCGGAGTAGCCCAGCAGGGCTTCCACGTCGGCTTTTACGTCGAAGAAGTCGACGCCGTCGCGGCCGTTGGCCCAGCCTTCTGGCAGGCGGCTGCCGGTGATAACGCCGGCAATCATTGGCTGCTGCTGCAGGTCACCCAGTTGGCCGACGAAGCGCAGGCCGCTTTCGAACAGGCGCACGCGGTCTTGCTGGCGGTTCAGGTTGTGCTGCAGTGCCTTGACCAGGCCCGGCCACAGGGACGCACGCATGGCGGCCATGTCGCTGGAGATGGGGTTGGCCAGCAACAGCGGCTCTACGCCCGGGCTGAACAGTTCGAACAGTTTCGGGTCGATGAAGCTGTAGGTGATGGCTTCCTGGTAGCCGCGGGCAACCAGCAGGCGGCGCAGGGTTGGCAGGTCACCGCGGGTTTCCGGCTTGCCCTGTGGGGCCAGGCGGGCTTGCGGGTAGCGAACTGGCAGGTTGTTGTAGCCGTACAGGCGGGCCAGCTCTTCGATCAGGTCCACTTCCAGGCTGATGTCGAAGCGGTGGCTTGGGACGTTGACGGTCCACTGCGCTACACCTTCAGAGCCGCCACTCTTGGTCGTGGTCAGCTCCAAGGCGTTGAGCAGTTGCTCGACCTGGGCTGGGTCCATTTCCATGCCGAGCATCTGGGTGATGCGTTCAGCGCGCAGGGTAACCGGGGCCACTTGCGGCAGGTGCTGTTCGCTGACAGCCTCGACCACAGGGCCGGCTTCGCCACCGACGATGTCCAGCAGCAGCTGGGTGGCGCGCTCGATGGCTTCGCGGGCCAGCTGCGAGTCCACGCCGCGCTCGTAGCGGTGCGAGGCATCGGTGTGCAGGCCGTAGGAACGGGCTTTACCGGCAACGGAAATCGGCTCGAAGAAGGCGCTTTCCAGGAACAGGTCGCGGGTTTTTTCGGTGTTCACACCGCTGTGCTCGCCACCCATGACGCCGGCGATGGCCAGGGCGCGGGTGTGGTCGGCGATGACCAGGGTGTCAGCACGCAGGGCAACTTCCTGACCGTCGAGCAGGACGAGCTTTTCGCCCTCTTCGGCCATGCGTACGCGGATGCCGCCGTTGATTTCTGCCAGGTCGAAGGCGTGCATCGGCTGGCCGAGTTCGAGCATCACGTAGTTGGTGATGTCGACGGCGGCGTCGATGCTGCGCACGTCGCTGCGGCGCAGGCGTTCGACCATCCACAGTGGGGTCGGCTTGCTGAGGTCGACGTTACGGATAACGCGGCCCAGGTAGCGTGGGCAGGCCGCCGGGGCGCTGACTTCGACCGGGCGCACTTCGTCGTGGGCAGGCGCTACGGCAGGCACCACCGGGCGGGTGACTGGGGTGTCGTACAGGGCGCTGACGTCGCGGGCCAGGCCTGCGATGGACAGGCAGTCACCGCGGTTGGGGGTCAGGCCGATTTCGATGCTGGCGTCGTCAAGGCTCAGGTATTTGCGAATGTCTTCGCCAACCGGGGCGTCAGCCGCCAGTTCCAGCAGGCCGTCGTTCTCTTCGCTGATTTCCAGCTCGGCCGCCGAGCACAGCATGCCGAAGGACTCGACGCCGCGCAGCTTGGCCTTTTTGATCTTGAAGTCGCCAGACAGCTCGGCACCGATCATGGCGAACGGGATCTTGATGCCTGGGCGGGCGTTAGGGGCGCCGCACACGACCTGGAAGGTTTCCTGGCCGTTGGTCACCTGGCACACGCGCAGCTTGTCGGCGTCCGGGTGTTGTTCGGTGGCGAGGATTTCGCCCACGACAATGCCGCTGAACTGGCCGGCAGCAGGGGTAACGCTGTCGACTTCGAGGCCGGCCATGGACAGGCGGGCGACCAGTTCGTCACGGGAGACTTGCGGGTTTACCCAACCGCGCAGCCACTGTTCACTGAATTTCATGCTGTTCTCCTAGAATGTGCGTCGATTGGGCCTAGCGGAATTGGGCAAGGAACCGCAGGTCGTTATCGAAGAACAGACGCAAATCGTTGACGCCATAGCGCAGCATGGCCAGGCGCTCGGCGCCCATGCCGAAGGCGAAGCCCTGGAACTCTTCAGGGTCGATGCCGGACATGCGCAGCACGCTTGGGTGCACCATGCCGCAGCCCATCACTTCCAGCCAGCCGGTTTGCTTGCACACGCGGCAGCCGTTGCCGGAACACATCACGCACTGGATGTCGACTTCGGCGGACGGCTCGGTGAAGGGGAAGAACGATGGGCGGAAACGTACCGCCAGTTCTTTTTCGAAGAACACCCGCAGGAATTCTTCGATGGTGCCCTTGAGGTCGGCGAAGTTGATATCGCGATCGATCAACAGGCCTTCGACCTGGTGGAACATCGGCGAGTGGGTGATATCCGAGTCGCAGCGGTATACGCGGCCTGGGCACACAATGCGGATGGGCGGCTGGGTGGACTCCATGGTCCGCACCTGCACCGGCGAGGTGTGGGTACGCAGCAGCATGTTGGCATTGAAGTAGAAGGTGTCGTGCATCGCCCGGGCCGGGTGGTGGCCGGGGATGTTGAGCGCTTCGAAGTTGTGGTAGTCGTCTTCGACCTCTGGGCCTTCGGCAATGCCGTAGCCGATGTGGGTGAAGAACTGCTCGATGCGCTCGAGTGTACGGGTGATCGGGTGCAAGCCACCGGTGGCCTGGCCGCGGCCTGGCAGGGTGACGTCAATGCATTCGGCAGCCAGGCGAGCGCTGAGCTCGGCTTCTTCAAAGGCGGCCTTGCGGGCATTGAGCACAACGGTGACGCGCTCTTTGGCGTCGTTGATCAGCGCGCCGACTTTCGGCCGTTCTTCGGCTGGCAGGTTGCCCAGGGTCTTCATCACCTGGGTCAGCTCGCCCTTCTTGCCGAGATAATTAACCCGGATCTGTTCCAGGGCATTGATGTCTTCAGCGCGCTCCACGGCCTCTAGGGCTTGGGAGACCAGCGCATCCAGGTTTTCCATGTACAGACTCCAGATACGAAAATAGGGGAAGAGCTTTGAAGGCTCTTCCCCTATCGATGACGTTCAATGCCCGACGGCGCTAGCGCCGCCGGGTGATTGTCGCGGGTACTTAAGCCAGAACGGCTTTAGCTTTCTCGACAATCGCAGCAAACGCCGCTTTTTCGTTCACTGCCAGATCGGCCAGAACCTTACGGTCGATTTCGATCGAAGCCTTTTTCAGGCCAGCAATCAGACGGCTGTAGGACAGACCGTTGTTGCGAGCACCGGCGTTGATACGAGCGATCCACAGTGCGCGGAACTGACGCTTCTTCTGGCGACGGTCGCGGTAGGCGTATTGGCCTGCCTTGATGACCGCTTGCTTGGCTACGCGGAATACGCGCGAGCGTGCACCGTAGTAACCTTTAGCCAGTTTCAGAATTTTCTTGTGACGCTTACGAGCGATGACGCCACGCTTAACACGAGCCATGAGTAACTTCCTCTATCTTAACCAGAATTAACGAACGCGCAGCATGCGCTCGACTTTTGCCACGTCAGACGGGTGCAGCAAGCTGGCACCGCGCAGTTGACGCTTACGCTTGGTCGACATTTTGGTCAGGATGTGGCTCTTGAAAGCGTGCTTGTGCTTGAAGCCCGAAGCTGTCTTCAGGAAGCGCTTCGCAGCACCGCTCTTGGTTTTCATTTTTGGCATGTTGAACTCCGCATTCGAAAAAAATTACACAATAATCATCAGGCCTGCCGTGCCCGGGAGATTACTTCTTCTTTTTGGGGGCGATGACCATCATAAGCTGGCGTCCTTCCATCTTCGGATGCTGCTCAACGGTGCCGTATTCAAGCAGGTCAGCTTCAACCCGCTTCAACAGCTCCATGCCCAGCTCCTGGTGGGCCATCTCACGACCACGGAATCTCAGAGAGATCTTGGCCTTGTCCCCATCGGTAAGGAAACGTACCAGGTTGCGTAGTTTTACCTGGTAATCCCCATCCTCCGTCCCTGGACGAAACTTGATTTCTTTGATCTGGATCTGCTTCTGGTTTTTCTTGGCTTCGTTGGCCTGCTTCTTCTTTTCGAAGAGGTGCTTGCCGTAGTCCATGACCTTGCAGACAGGCGGTACCGCGTCTGCAGAGATTTCTACCAGGTCCAGCTTCGCTTCATCAGCGATACGCAGCGCTTCATCAATCGAGACGATGCCAACCTGCTCGCCGTCTGCGCCAATTAACCGAACCTCGCGGGCCGAGATATTCTCGTTGATCGGGGCCTTCGGTACAGCACGCTTATCGTTTCTCATTTCACGCTTAATAGTCATTACTCCGATTCTTGGCGACCACGCCGGGAAACCGCTTGTGTCAGAAGCTCAGCGAATTGGGCGACGGGCATGGAGCCCAGGTCTGCGCCTTCGCGAGTACGCACTGCAACGGTCTGCGTTTCGACTTCGCGATCCCCTATAACCAAAAGGTACGGGACCTTGAGCAAAGTATGCTCGCGGATTTTAAAGCCGATCTTCTCATTTCTCAAGTCCGACTTGGCACGGAAACCGCTACCGTTCAGAGATTTCTCAACCTCGAGGGCGAAATCGGCCTGTTTGTCGGTGATATTCATGATCACCGCCTGGGTCGGAGCCAGCCACGCCGGGAACACGCCAGCGTAGTGTTCGATCAGCATACCGATGAAGCGCTCGAACGAACCGAGGATGGCGCGGTGCAGCATGACCGGGCGAATACGGCTGTTGTCTTCGGCGATGTAGCTGGCGTCCAGACGCTCTGGCAGGTTCGGGTCGTACTGCAGGGTACCACACTGCCAGTTACGGCCGAGGCAGTCGCGCAGGGTAAACTCGATTTTCGGGCCGTAGAAGGCGCCCTCGCCTGGCTGGTATTCCCACTCCAGGCCCGATTCGTTCAGGGCGTCGGCCAGTGCGCTTTCGGCACGGTCCCACAGCTCTTCAGAACCGACACGCTTGGCCGGGCGCGTGGACAACTTCATGGCGATGTCGCTGAAGCCGAAGTCCTTGTACACGTCCAGGGTCAGCTTGATGAAGTCGGCGGCTTCCTTCTTCACCTGTTCTTCGGTGCAGAAGATGTGCGCGTCGTCCTGCACAAAGCCACGCACGCGCATGATGCCGTGCAGGGCGCCGGACGGCTCGTTACGGTGGCAGGCACCGAACTCGGCCAGGCGCAGCGGCAGGTCGCGGTAGCTTTTCAGGCCCTGGTTGAACACCTGCACGTGGCACGGGCAGTTCATCGGTTTTACCGCGTAGTCACGGCTTTCCGACGAAGTGGTGAACATGTTCTCGGCGTAGTTGGACCAGTGGCCGGAGCGCTCCCACAAAATACGGTCGACAACCTGCGGCGTCTTGATTTCCAGGTAGCCGTTGGCGCGCTGAACCTGGCGCATGTACTGCTCGAGCACCTGGTACACGGTCCAGCCGTTGGCGTGCCAGAACACCATGCCCGGGGCTTCTTCCTGCAGGTGGAACAGGTCGAGCTGCTTGCCGATCTTGCGGTGGTCGCGTTTTTCGGCTTCTTCGATGCGCTGGACGTAAGCTGCCAGCTGCTTCTTGTCGGCCCAGGCGGTGCCGTACACGCGTTGCAGCTGCTCGTTCTTGGCATCACCGCGCCAGTAGGCACCGGACAGCTTGGTCAGCTTGAATGCCTTGAGGAAGCGGGTGTTCGGCACGTGCGGGCCACGGCACATGTCGACGTATTCTTCGTGGTAATACAGGCCCATGGCCTGCTCGTCCGGCATGTCTTCGACCAGGCGCAGCTTGTAGTCTTCGCCACGGGCCTTGAACACATCGATGACTTCGGCGCGCGGGGTCACCTTCTTGACCACGTCGTAGTCTTTTTCGATCAGCTCCATCATGCGCTTTTCGATGGCGGCCATGTCTTCAGGGGTGAAGGGGCGCTCGTAGGCGATGTCGTAATAGAAGCCTTCGTCGATAACCGGGCCGATCACCATCTTGGCGGTCGGGTACAGCTGCTTCACTGCGTGGCCGACCAGGTGGGCGCACGAGTGACGGATGATCTCCAGTCCCTCTTCATCTTTAGGGGTGATGATCTGCAGGGTGGCGTCGTGGCTGATCAGGTCGCAAGCATCGACCAGTTTGCCGTCGACCTTGCCGGCGACGGTGGCCTTGGCCAGGCCGGCGCCGATGGAAGCGGCAACGTCGGCTACGGATACGGCGTGATCAAACGAACGTTGACTGCCATCGGGAAGAGTAATAACGGGCATGGCGCCTCCTCTCCTAGTGGTGACCCCTACCAAAGGTCACGTGGGTTGGGATGAGCCAGTACAAGATCCGGCCTGCCTTCCTTCATAAGGAAGCCTGCCTCACAGTGGCAGAAGCCTTTCGGCTTGCAAGGGACGAACCAGAGTGACTGGAAAGAAAAAAGATAGCTGCAGCCGGCACAGGCGCGACCACAAGCCGAGCATGCTAGCACGCGGGTTGCACCCCAGGCAGAAATATTTGGAAATTGAACCGCAGCGGTGAACTAACGCGGAAAAATACCGCTCAGACTTTGGGAAGCAACCTACTCTTGATGAGACCTTAACCCAAGGAGTAACTGGTTATGCGAGTTCCGTCCCTTCTGGCCCTGGCGGCCGCTGGCGCCCTGCTGCTGCCCGTGGCTGCGAACGCCGGCAACTTCCCTGCAGGGAAGGAGGCCGCCTACACCGCACAGTGCACGCAAGTGGCCGGCAGCCAGGGCGTTGACGCTGCCACCGCGAAAAAACACTGCGACTGCGGCGCACAAGCTATCAAAAAGAATTTCACCGACGCCGAGATTGCCGACCTGGACAGCCAGGATGGCGTTGACGCCAAGCTGATGCAAAAGGCCCAGACCGTGGTGCAACAGGCCTGCGCACCGAAGCGCTGAAACCTTAAAGCCGGTGGTGGCTGACCATTATTTTGCGCTGGATCAACATCCGGTGAAGGTAAAAGGCGCTACTTCCGCAGAATTAGACTATGATGTCATCTGTGCCAGACAGCTCAGGCGTCTAGGCACTTCGAAAAATTTCAAGTTTCTGGAGATTCATCCCATGTCCAATCGCCAAACCGGCACCGTCAAATGGTTCAATGATGAGAAAGGCTTCGGCTTCATCACCCCACAAGGCGGCGGCGACGACCTGTTCGTTCACTTCAAGGCCATCGAATCCGACGGCTTCAAGAGCCTGAAAGAAGGTCAGCAAGTTTCCTTCGTCGCCGAGCGCGGTCAGAAGGGCATGCAGGCTGCTCAGGTTCGTCCGGAGTAATTCGGAAGCTGTGAAAAAACCCGCCCTTGTGGCGGGTTTTTTTATGGGCGCTTATCAGGCGGCACACGCTGCTCTTTGTAGGAGCGGCCTTGTGCCGCTCCTACAGGGACCGCATGGGCCTTTGGAGCTGCATCAACCGCAGTTGACGCGGGTCACCTTGCCCTGCTCGTCCACGTTCAGGTTAAGGCGCTCGGAGCGGTACTCCAGGGTAACCACATCGTGCGGCGTGAGAATACGTGCCATCTGCGAGCCACTGGCCTTGCGCGCCTGCTCCAGTAGCTCGGCACTGGCGGGCTTGCCAATGGCAAAATCGGCGCCGCTGGCTTCGCAGCGGCCATCGTTGCCAGCCGATGCCGCCGGGGCATCGCCGCCAGCGTTGCCGCCAGCATTGCCACCAGTGCTGCAACCAGCCAGGACAGCAGCCACCGCCAGGGTTGCCAGGTAAGCACGGGTACGGAACATGAAGCCTCCTAAATGGGTCCGGGAACTGTCTGTTCCGACAGCTCCGCTGGGTATTTGTTGCAAAACCGGTCAAGTCTGCCTGAACTCTAGCACCGAGGCGAAAAGCAATCGTGACTGGATTTTGCACAACCCACCGCGTTTGCCATATGCTTAGCGCGCACGGTCACTGGCGCAAAGCCATGATTTGCTGCAAGAAGTGGAGCGCATCCCGCCTCCATCGAACACCAGGGTCAGGTGTTCACCCTTCCGTACCGGGCCCCAAGCGAGAGCTTTTCATGAGTACCCACAGCATCGATGCCGACATCAAGGTCAAATGGGCGGAGGGCCAGAGCGCGTACAGCCCTGGCACACCGGAAGAATTGCTGTTGATCGCCATTGACCTGTTGGTACGCGACAACGGTGCCGAGGCGGCACGCAGCTTCATCGACCAGGTGTTCGAGCGCTACGCGCCGCACGCGGCTATTCCAATCGCGCCAGACGGGCGCTGAGCAGGTCGAACAGCCCCTGGGCATCGCCCTGCTCCACCCACAGCACATTCGCCGGCTGCTTGAGTACGCCGTACCAGTCGGCAACGGTCTGGCCAAAAGTTGGGCCTTCGCGGCTGTCGATGCTCATGTGAATGCGCCGGCCACTGAACAGCTCAGGCTTTAACAGATAGGCAATGACGCTGGCGTCATGCACCGGGCCGCCGGGCATGCCGTACAGGTCCATGTCGTGGGTGATGTAGGCATTGAGAATATCGACCACGCGCTTGCTGGCCTGATTGTTCACGGCTGCCAGTTGTTTCAGGCGGGCGTCGCTGGTCAGCAGCTTGTGGGTGACGTCCAGCGGCAGGTAGGTGAGTTGCACGCCGCTGGCCAGCACCACTTCTGCAGCGTGCGGGTCGGCGTACAGGTTGAATTCCGCCACCGGGGTGATGTTGCCGCCGTTGAAATGGGCACCGCCCATGACCACCACCTCCTTGATGCCCTTGGCGATGTCCGGCCGCTGGATCAACGCCAGGGCCAGGTTGGTTTGTGGGCCAAGCATAGCGACAGTGATGCTGTGCGGTTTGGCTGTGCCGAGGGTGTCGACCAGGTATTGCACGGCATTGCCTTGGGCCAGAGGGGTTTTGGGCTCGTGCACCTGAATACCGGTAAGGCCTTCTTCGCCATGAACGTCGGCGGCGTAGATCGGCGCGCGCACCAGTGGGCGGCCGGCGCCGGCGTACACGGGGATGTCTTCGCGCCCCGCCCATTCGCAGGCCAGGCGGGCGTTGCGCGAGGTTTTATCCAGGCGCACGTTGCCGGCCACGGTGGTGATGGCGCGGATAGTGAGTTCGTCGGGCGAGGCCATGGCCAGGAACAGCGCGACCACATCGTCGGCGCCGGGGTCGGTGTCGATGATCAGGTCGATGGGGGCGGCCTGCAGGGTGGTGGCTGTGGCCATGAAGGCGATTCCTTGTAGCAGGGGTTTGAGCATGGGGGGGGGCACTCCTGTTGCCTAGGTAGAGGGTTCCGGGGCCGCAGTGCGGCCCAATCGCCGGCAAGCCAGCTCCTACAGGTACAGCGCCGCCTTCAAGGCTGGTGACATCCCTGTGGGAGCTGGCTTGCCGGCGATCGGGGGCATAGCCCCCGCCTTCAGAAGGTGACGCCGGAGATGAGGGCGATGTTGCTGTAAGGCTGGCATTCACCGGTACGCACCACCGCGCGGGCACTGCGCGACAGCACCTTGAAATCTTCATGGCTCAGCCATTCGCGCTTGCCCAGCTTGCCCTTCAGCCGCTCGATCTCGACCAGCCCGGGCGGCACCACTTTCTGCATTTCTTCAGCCAGCACATGCCGTTCTACCTGCAACTCGCTCAGCACTACCCGCAACACGCTGGCGAAATCCGGCAGGCCGGGGGTGATGGCCAGGTCGATCAGCTCCACGCCCGGTGGCACCGGCAGCCCGGCATCGCCGATCACCAGGATATCGCCATGCCCCATGCCGGCAATGACCCGCGACAGGGCAACGTTCAGCAACGGGGTTTTCTTCATGGGGCCAGCTCCGCCAGGTAAGGAATCGACGGCTGGGCACCGGCACGGGTAACCGACAAGGCGGCGGCGCGCTGGCCAAAGGCAATGGCCTCGCCCTCCTCCAGCCCCCGCACCAGCCCGGCAGCAAAGCCACCAATGAAGGTATCGCCAGCAGCGGTGGTGTCCAGCGGTTGCACCACCGGCGCCGGATAGTGCCGATGGCCCTGCGCAGTAATCAGCAAGGCCCCTTGCGCCCCCAGGGTGATGATCACTTTACCCGCCCCCAGCTGTAGCAAGCGCTCGCCAGCACGCCGGGCACTGTCCTGGTCAGTGACTGCCACCCCGGTCAGGGCTTCGGCCTCGCTTTCGTTAGGCGTGAGGTAATCGATGCACGCAAACCAGTCCGCCGGCAAGGGGCCGGTGGCCGGCGCCGGGTTCAGGATTACCTGCTTGCCCAGCTCACGGGCCCTGGCCAGTGTCCAGGCCACGGTGTCGGTTGGCACTTCCAGCTGGCAGATGACCACCTCGGCAGCCTGTAACAAGGCATCGAAGCGCTGTACCGACTGCGGCGTCAGCAGGCCGTTGCCGCCAGGAATGATGACGATGCAGTTCTGGCTGGCAGCATCCACGGTAATCAGTGCCACACCGCTGGACACCCCTGGGCAGGTGCTGACGCCCTGGCAGTCGATGCCCTCGACATACAGGGCCCGATGCAGTTGCCGGCCATAGTCATCGTCACCCACGTTGCCGATCATCGCCACGCTGCCGCCCAGCCGTGCCACCGCCACGGCCTGGTTGGCGCCCTTGCCGCCCGGCACGGTGAAAAAGCTTTCGCCGGGGAGTGTTTCGCCGGCCCGGGGCAGGCGCTGGGCGCGGGCCACCAGGTCCATATTGAGGCTGCCGACCACCACAACCTTGGCATTCATGACGTTTCCTTAGCGTTAGCGGTAATCGTTGAACAGGTCCGGGCGCGGCCCGGTGGACTCACGCAGCACGATGCGCGGGGCAACGATGCGTTGCTCCGCCGCACCGTGGCGGGGTGTGCCGATGCGCGACAGCAGCAGCGAGGCGGCGCTTTCGCCCAGCTCGCGAATCGACTGGCCTACCGTGGTCAGCGGCGGGTACACATAGCGGCTGAGCTCGATGTCGTCGAAACCGATCACCGACAGCTCGCCCGGTACGCTGATATTGCGTTCGGCTGCAGCACGCAGCACGCCAAAGCCGATCATGTCGTTGCCGGCAAAAATCGCCGTGGGCCGTTTGCCCTCCAGCACCTGCGCCGCTGCTGCGTGCCCACCTGGGCTGGTGAAGTCGCAGTGCAGCACACGGCTGCCCAGCACCGGCACGCCGGCTTCGGCCATGGCACGGCGGAAGCCGTTCAGGCGCAACTGGGTAACCCCGGTTTCTGCAGGGCCGCCAATATAGGCGACATCGCGGTGGCCAAGCTCCAGCAGATGCTGGGTGGCCAGGTAGGCGCCGTGCTCGTGGTCGATGCGCACCAGGTCGGCATCCACGCCTTCCAGCTCACGGTCGACGATCACCATCGGCGTGCGCACGCAGGCCAGGCTTTGCAGCAGGTCGCTGTCCTGGCCCACCGAGGCCACCACCAGGCCATCGATGCGCTTTTCCAGCAGCACACGCAGGTAACTGCGCTGCTTCTGTGGGTTGTCGTCGGAGTTGCACAAAATCACGCAATAGCCGTTGCGTTCGCAAGCGTCTTCAATGCCCCTTGCCAGCTCGGCGAAGTACGGGTTGACGCTGTTGGGCACCAGCAGGCCGATGGTGGCTGTGCTGCGCGCCTTGAGTGAGCGCGCCACAGCGCTGGGCACGTAGTCCAGCTCGATAATGGCGGCTTCAACCTTCTGCCGCACGTGTTCGCTCACCGGGCGGGTCTTGTTCAATACATGGGACACGGTGGTGTAGGAAATGCCCGCCAATGCCGCGACGTCTTTGATGGTTGCCATAGTGTCAGTTCCGCCGGCCTGCACGCCGGCTACGGTAAGTGTCGAGCACCACGGCGATGACGATCACCGCCCCGGTGATGATGCGTTTGGTCGGCTCGCTGGCGCCAATTTGCGCCAGCCCGGCCGCCAATACGGAAATGATCAGTACGCCAAAAAAGGTGCTGATGACCGAGCCACGCCCGCCCATCAGGCTGGTGCCGCCAATTACCACGGCGGCGATAACTTGCAGCTCCAGGCCGGAGCCGGCGTTGGGGTCGGCTGCTTCCAGGCGCGAAATCTGGAACAGCGCAGCCAGGCCTGCCAGCAACCCCATCAGGGCGAACACCAGCACTTTGTATGGGCGCGGGTCGATGCCAGCCAGGCGCACGGCCTCTTCGTTGGTACCAATGCCGATCAGGTAACGGCCGAACACCGTGCGGGTCAGCACCAGGTGGGCCAGCACAATCACCAGCAAGGCGATGATGAACGCTGGCGAAATACCGAAGGCAACCGGGTTGGAGAACCAGGCGTAGGCATCGCCGATGTAGGCGGTGCGCGAGTCGGTGAGCTGGTAGGCCAGGCCGCGGGCCATTTCCAGCACCCCGAGCGAGACGATGAACGAGGGAATACGCCAAGCCACGGTAACGCCACCGGTGATGCTGCCGGCCAGCGCGGCCACAGCCATGCCCAGCAGCGCCGACGGCAGCACGCCCCAGCCCCAGCCAAGAATCGCCACACTCACTGCAGAAGCAGCCAAGGCCAGCACCGAGCCCACCGACAGGTCGATACCGCCGATAATCAGCACAAAGGTCATGCCCACGGCCAGTACCATCAGGTCGGGGATCTGATTGGCCAGGGTGCTGAAGGTGCTGTACGACCAGAAGTGGCTGCTTAAGAACGAGAACAGCACGATCATCGCCAGCAAGGCGCCGGCCAGGCCAAGGTAGGTGCCCAGGCCAAAGTACGTGCCGCTGCGGCGCACCGGGGTGGCGCCTTGAGTGTCCAGCGGGGAGGTTTTCATGCATCCATCCTGGGGGCTGCATCGTGCAGCAGTGCGTCACGTTTCTGATAACCGGCAAAAGCGGCAGCAAGCAGCTGGTCCTGGCTCCAATGGTCACGTTCAAAGGTGTCGATCAGGCGGCCGGCCGACAGCACGGCGATGCGGTCGCAGATCAGCATCAGCTCACGCAGGTCGCTGGACACCACTACCAGTGCCTTGCCTTGGCGCGCCAGCTCGGCCAGCAGGCCGTAGATGTCGAATTTGGCACCCACGTCGATGCCCCGGGTGGGCTCGTCGAACAGCAGCACCTGGCAGTCGCGCTCCAGCCAGCGGCCTATCACCACCTTCTGCTGATTGCCGCCAGACAGCTCGCCCACCACTTGCTGCGCGCCAGCACTGCGAATGCGCATGGCCTGGATCTGGCGCTCGGCCAAGGCCTGTTCCGCCTCGCCATCGAGCACGCCCGCCCGCGATACCGCACCCAGGTTGCCCAAGGCGATGTTGGCGCTGATCGACTGCGTCAGCAGCAGGCCCTCGCCTTTGCGGTCTTCGGTGATGAGCGCGATACCGGCCCGCACTGCGGCCTTGGGCGAGTCGATGCTTACCGCCTGCGGCGGCTGGCCCAGCGCGATGCTGCCACTGTCGGCGCGATCGGCACCGTAGATCAGGCGCAACAGCTCGGTACGGCCGGCGCCGATCAGGCCGGAGATGCCAAAGATCTCCCCTGCCCTGACCTCAAACGACACTTCGCGCACCTTGTCAGCACGGCTGAGTTTGTCGACCTTGAGCAGCGGCGCACCGATCTGTCGACGACCCAGGTCGATATGCTCGCCCAGCTCGCGGCCGACCATCAGGTTGACCAGTTCGGCGCTGCTGTAGCGCTGGATCGGCTCGTCGCACACCAGCTTGCCATCGCGCAGTACAACGATGCGTTGGGCCACGCGCTGTAACTCTTCGAGACGATGGGAGATATAAACGATGGCCACGCCCCGCTCGCGCAGGCGCTCGATCTGGGTAAACAGCAACTCCACCTCGCGCGCAGTGAGCATGGCAGTGGGCTCGTCGAAGATCAGTACATGGCAGTCACCGATCAGGTTGCGGGCAATCTCGACCATCTGCTGATGGCCGATGCCCAGCTCGCCCACCGGGGTATCCGGGTCGATGGCATCGAGCCCGACCTGCGCCATGGCGGCGGTGGCCAACTGGCGCAGGCGCTTTTGGCTGATCCAGCCGAAGCGGCTGGGCAGGTTGTCGAGAAACAGGTTTTCCGCCACGGTCAGCGTCGGCAGCAAGTTCAGCTCCTGCATCACCATGCGCACCCCAAGGCGCTCGGCCACGCTGCGGCTGCCGGGCGCGTAGGCCTGGCCGCGGTAGGTCATGTGCCCGGTGGTGGGCACCTCCAGGCCGCTGATGAGCTTGGACAACGTACTTTTTCCCGCGCCGTTCTCGCCGGTCAGGGCCAGCACTTCGCCGGCCCGCAGGTTCAGGCTGACCTCGCCGAGCACGGGCTGGGCGTAGGTCTTGCCCAAGCCGCTGGCGGACAGCACCACTTCATTGGCCGATGCAGGCATGGCCGTTTCTCCTGGCACCGTCAGGGCTTTTTGGTGATGAGTTCGACCGGGGTCTGGATGACGTTGTCGGCATCCACATCCGGTTTCTCGCCCTTGACCATTTTCAGCGCAGCCTGAATGCCGTACACCGCCTGCTGGCTGGCGGCCTGGTCGAGGGTGGCAAGCACGCGACCATCGGCAAGCATCGGCTTGATGGCGTTGATGTTGTCGTAGCCCACCACTTGCACCTGGCCGGCCTTGCCGGCGGCGCGCACGGCCGACACGGCGCCCAGGGCCATGCTGTCGTTGCCGGCCAGCAGGGCCTTCAGGTCGGGGTATTCGTTGAGCATGGCGGCGGCGACGCCGTTGCCTTTGTCGATTTCCCAATTGCCGCTTAGGACCGAGACGATTTTCATCTGCGCGGCGTCCATGGCGTCCTTGAAACCGGCGGTACGCTGCTGGGCGTTGGTGGTGGTCGGCACGCCTTCGATGATGCCCACCTGGTCGCCGGCCTTCAGCTTCTGGCTTGCCAGGTAGTCGCCGACCAGGCGCGCGCCCTTGCGGTTGTCAGGGCCGACGAAGGGCACGCTGATGCCTTTGCTCTTGAGCAGGTCAGGGTCCAGGCGGTTGTCGATGTTGATCACCACCACGCCCTGGGCCATGGCCTTCTGCACCGCCGACACCAGCGCCTTGGAATCTGCCGGGGCAATCACCAGCGCCTTGGCGCCGGCATTGACCATCTGCTCGACAATGCGAATCTGCTCGACGGTGTCGGTCTCGTTCTTGATGCCGTTGGCAACCAGGTCGAACTCGTCGGCGTGGGCTTTCTGGTAGTCCTTGGCGCCGTCTTCCATGGTGCGGAAGAATTCGTTGGCCAGTGACTTCATCACCAGGGCGACCTTGGGCTTGTCTTCGGCGTGGGCAGCAGACAGGGGCAGTGCGAGGGTAAGGGAGGAAACGACAGCGAGGGCCAGCAGACGACCGGGGAACGGCAGTTTCATGGACGATGACTCCGAATCTTGTGTTTTTTATCGGATCGCAAACGTTTGCGTTGACTAACTATGGAAACAGGACCGCGGTTTGTCAAATCCGTTTGGCTGTCGGAGGCCAAGCACTGCTGTGGCCGATTATGCAGATTTTTCCGAAAAACCGAACACCTTTTCCTATGCTTGTTCGGAATTACGAATGAAACACTGCCCTTGTAGGAGCGGCCTTGTGTCGCGATGGGCGGCGCAGCAGCCCCGGCAATGTGTGCTGAAGCCAGCATTCTGGGGCTGCTGCGCAGCCCATCGCGACGCAAGGCCGCTCCCACACAAAAAGCCGTCCGCGCAAGCTGGTACGAAACATGCCTGTAGCCCTGCGCGACTCAATAACTATCTCACTAGAAAGAGAGAGAACAATAACGATGAATGCCGCACTTAAAACCTTCGCCCCCAGCGCACTCGCCCTGCTGCTGATTCTGCCAACCTCCGCCTCAGCCAAAGAAGCCGAAACCCAGCAGAAACTCGCCAACGTGGTCATCCTCGCCACGGGCGGCACCATTGCCGGCGCCGGCGCCAGCGCTGCCAACAGCGCCACCTACCAGGCCGCCAAGCTGGGCGTCGACAAGCTGATTGCCGGCGTGCCGGAACTGGCCGACATCGCCAACGTGCGCGGTGAGCAGGTGATGCAGATCGCCTCTGAAAGCATCAGCAATGACGACCTGTTGAAACTGGGCAAGCGCGTCGCCGAGCTGGCCGACAGCAAGGATGTCGACGGTATCGTCATCACCCACGGCACCGACACCCTCGAAGAAACCGCCTTCTTCCTCAACCTGGTGGAAAAGACCGACAAGCCAATCGTGGTAGTCGGCTCGATGCGCCCGGGCACCGCCATGTCTGCCGACGGCATGCTCAACCTTTACAACGCCGTGGCCGTGGCCAGCGACAAGCAGTCGCGTGGCAAGGGTGTGCTGGTGACCATGAACGACGAGATCCAGTCGGGGCGTGACGTGAGCAAGTCGGTCAACATCAAGACCGAAGCCTTCAAGAGCGCCTGGGGCCCGATGGGCATGGTGGTGGAAGGCAAGTCCTACTGGTTCCGCCTGCCAGCCAAGCGCCATACGGTCAACTCCGAGTTCGACATCAAGCAGATCAGCAGCTTGCCGCAGGTGGACATTGCCTATGGCTATGGCAACGTGACCGACACCGCCTACAAGGCACTGGCGCAGAACGGTGCCAAGGCCCTGATTCACGCAGGCACCGGCAACGGTTCGGTGTCGTCGCGGGTGGTGCCGGCGTTGCAGGAACTGCGCAAGAACGGCGTGCAGATCATCCGCTCGTCGCACGTCAACCAGGGTGGCTTCGTGCTGCGCAACGCCGAACAGCCGGATGACAAGAACGACTGGGTGGTGGCCCACGACCTGAACCCACAGAAGGCTCGGATTCTGGCGATGGTGGCGATGACCAAGACCCAGGACAGCAAAGAGCTGCAGCGGATCTTCTGGGAGTACTGAGTACCTCGCCGCCATCCCCTGTAGGAGCGGCCTTGTGCCGCGAATGGGCGGCGAAGCGGCCCCAGGATTTGAGCTTCGCCGCGGAAATCGCCGGGGCTGCTGTGCAGCCCATTCGCGGCACTAGGCCGCTCCTACAGAAGCTCGCACAAAGCCTGAAGAACGTTATGGCACGATGCGCTTCAGGTCATTCAACAACCCCATCAACTGTTTTAGCTTCTCTTCACCAAACTGCGCCTGAATCTTCTGGTAGTTGGCGTCCATCCCTTCCTTCATCGAGGCAAAGCACGCCTCCCCGCCTTCGGTCAGGCTGACGAACACCCGCCGCTGGTCCTGCGCCGCCTTTTGCCGCCGCACCAGCCCGTCGCGCTCCAATCGCCCCAGCACCCCGGTCATGCTCGGCTTGAGGATGCAGGCCAGCTCCGCCAGCTGGTAATTCTCCAGCTCACCCTGCTGCTTGAGGATGCGGATTACCCGCCATTGCTGCTCGGTCAGGTCGTGCTCGTTCAGCAGCGGCCTGAAAAATGCCATCGCGGCTTCGCGAGCCTGCAAAAGGCTGAGCGTGAGCGAAGGTTGTGTCTTGGTCATGGTCAAGCCTGTGGTTTTCTCAATTCACAAATTTAAGGGCATGCAGGCTGGAAAGTGCAATCTGTTCCACGGAAAACCCATTCAGGCCACGCGCTCCAGCTGCCACCATCCGGTACAAACAACAACAGCAACCGGGTGAGCCAACGTGGCCATATCACTGCAATGCGGCCTGCCGCTGCCGGTACTCCCCGGGCGTGAGCTTGGCGTAGCGGTTGAAGAAGCGGCTGAAATAGGCCGGGTCCTTGAAGCCGAGCTGGTAACAGATTTCGTTGGCCGTGCTACCGGAAAACAACAGCAAGCGCTTGGCCTCCTGCATCAGCCGTTCCAGCACCAGGCGTTTGGACGGCAGGTCGGCGATGCGCCGGCATACATCGTTCAGCCGCGCCTCGGTGACGCCGATCTGCTGCGCGTAGCGGGCCAGCGGCCAATGCTCCAGGTAATGCGCTTCGATCAGCGCATTGAAACGGTGAAAGATCTTCAAGTCTTCATGCCGCGCCGGGGTCGATTCCAGCGAGTGGGGGCACAAGCGCAGCAAGCTGATCATGATCAACCGGGTCAACGACTGCAGCGCTGCCTCGCGCCCCGGTTGCTGCGTGGCAAATTCGTCGCTCAACGCTTCCAGCCAGCCTTGCAGGCGCTGCGCCTCGGCCTTGAATTCGGCCGGCAGGTTGCCCAGCGCCACACAGGCAGGCTGCACCTGCATGCCTGCCGGCAGCAGGCTGGCATCGGCTTCGATCAGTTGCCACACCAGTTGCTGGCGTACGGTCAGCACATGCCCATCGCTGTCAGCTTCGGTGACGAACGCGTGGGCGACCGTGGGCGGTGTGAGGAAGAACATCGGCCCTGCCTCGATGTACTGCTGGTCGTCCAGATACACCCGCACCGTCCCCGACTTCACGTAATGCACCTGGAAGAACCGGTCATGCCGGTGCACCGGCATATTGCGCCCGAAAAAGCCCGCCAGGTTGCCCAGCCGGTCGTAATGCACCTCACTGTCGCTGTAGCGCTGGTCGTACACCTGGCCGATGTTGATGTTCGGAATCGGATGCCGGTCGCTCATGGCTGCTTGCTCGCAAATCGCTTGACCCTGTTGACGATGGCCCATGGTGCCTTGCCTTGCTGGCAGGCGCCACTGGCCACCCCTTGACCATCGTTAACATATTAACTATAACATTAACACATTAACGAAATTCGCAGGACGGCCACCGCCCTGCACTGCCAGGAGAAGAGCATGAGCCATGCCCTGCATGACGTTGCCAGCGGCACCCTGTTCGGCGTCGCGCTGAACTACCAGGGTTTGCTGCAGCAGCACCAAGCGGCGTTCGTCGAAGCACCGTACAAGCAACTGCCGGTCAAGCCGGTGTTGTTCGTCAAGACCCCGAACACCCGCAACCAGCATGAAGGCCAGGTGGTGTTCCCGGCCGGCGTGCAGCGCGTGCAACCCGGCCCGGCGCTGGGCGTGGTGATTGGCAAGGACGCCAGCCGCGTCAGCGTGGCGCAAGCCCTGGAGCATGTGGCGGGCTACACCATCGTCAACGAAGTGAGCCTGCCCGAAGACAGCTACTACCGCCCCGCAGTCAAGGCCAAGTGCCGTGATGGTTTTTGCCCGGTCGGCCCCGAACTGGTGCCCGCCAGCCAAGTGGCCAACCCCGATGCCCTGGGCGTGCGCCTGTATGTGAATGGTGAACTGCGCCAGCACAACAACACCGCCAACTGCGTACGCACGGTGGCGCAGCTGATTGCCGAAATCAGTGAGTTCATGACCCTGCACGCCGGCGACATCCTGATCACCGGCACCCCCGAGGGCCGCGTCGATGTACAGCCAGGCGACCGCGTCGATATCGAAATCGACGGCCTGGGCAAGCTGACCAACCACATCGTCGCCGAGTGAGGAATTACCTGTGAAACACGCCCGTATCCAGTTCGACGGCCAGGCCCACGATGTCACGGTCGAAGACGATCACCTGCGCCTGGCCGACGGCCGCCTGGTGCATCAAGACCAGGTCACCTGGCTGCCACCCGCCACCGGCAGCATGTTTGCCCTGGGCCTGAACTACGCCGACCACGCCAGGGAGCTGGCCTTCGCGCCGCCCACCGAACCACTGGCCTTCATCAAGTCGCCGGGCACCTACACCGGCCACAACCAGGTCACCTGGCGCCCGGACAACGTCGAATACATGCACTACGAGTGCGAGCTGGTGGCGGTGATCGGCAAAGCGGCGAAAAACGTCAAGCGCGAGGACGCCCTGGCCTACGTTGCCGGCTACACCGTGTGTAACGACTACGCCATCCGCGACTACCTGGAAAACTACTACCGCCCCAACCTGCGGGTGAAAAACCGCGACGCCACCACCCCGGTCGGCCCATGGATCGTCGATGCGGCCGATGTGCCGGACGTCAGCAACCTGAAGCTGCATACCTGGATCAACGGTGAGCTGAAGCAGGAAGGCACCACGGCGGACATGATCTTCGACATCCCGCACCTCATCGAATATTTCTCCAGCTTCATGACCCTGCAACCGGGCGACATGATCGCCACCGGTACGCCAGAAGGCCTGGCCGATGTGGTGCCGGGCGATGAAGTGGTGGTGGAAGTGGAAGGCGTCGGTCGCCTGGTCAACCGTATCGTCAGCGAAGCTGACTTCTTCAAGAACAACAAGGCATGAGCAGCATGATCAAGCACTGGATCAACGGCCGTGAGGTCGAGAGCAAAGACACCTTCATCAACTACAACCCGGCCACCGGCGACGCCATCTGTGAAGTCGCCAGCGGTGGCGCCGAGGAAGTGGCCCAGGCGGTGGCTGCTGCCAAGGAAGCCTTCCCCAAGTGGGCCAACACCCCGGCCAAGGAACGTGCCCGGCTGATGCGCAAGCTGGGTGAGCTGATTGAGCAGAACGTGCCGAAACTGGCCGAGCTGGAAACCCTCGACACTGGCTTGCCGATCCACCAGACCAAGAACGTGCTGATCCCGCGTGCCTCGCACAACTTCGACTTCTTCGCCGAAGTGTGTACGCGCATGGATGGCCACACCTACCCGGTCGACGACCAGATGCTCAACTACACCCTGTACCAGCCGGTGGGTGTGTGCGGCCTGGTAAGCCCATGGAACGTGCCGTTCATGACCGCCACCTGGAAGACCGCGCCGTGCCTGGCGCTGGGCAACACCGCCGTGCTGAAGATGAGCGAACTGTCGCCGCTGACCGCCAACGAACTGGGCCGCCTGGCGGTTGAAGCTGGCATCCCCAACGGCGTGCTGAACGTGATCCAGGGGTATGGCGCCACCGCCGGCGACGCACTGGTGCGCCACCCCGATGTGCGCGCCATTTCCTTCACCGGCGGTACCGCCACCGGCAAGAAGATCATGCAGACCGCCGGCCTTAAAAAGTACTCGATGGAACTGGGCGGCAAGTCGCCGGTGCTGATCTTCGAGGACGCCGACCTGGAACGTGCGCTGGACGCCGCGCTGTTCACCATCTTCTCGCTGAACGGCGAACGCTGCACCGCCGGCAGCCGCATCTTCATCCAGGAAAGCGTGTACCCGCAGTTTGTCGCCGAGTTTGCGGCGCGCGCCAAGCGCCTGATCGTAGGTGACCCGACCGACCCGAAAACACAGGTCGGTTCGATGATCACCCAGCAGCACTACGACAAGGTTACCGGCTACATCCGCATTGGCATCGAAGAAGGTGCACGCCTGGTCGCCGGGGGCCTGGAGCGCCCGGCCAACCTGCCTGCGCACCTGGCCAAGGGGCAGTTCATCCAGCCCACCGTGTTCGCCGACGTGAACAACAAGATGCGTATTGCCCAGGAAGAAATCTTCGGCCCGGTGGTGTGCCTGATCCCGTTCAAGGACGAAGCCGAGGCGCTGCAACTGGCCAACGACACCGAGTACGGCCTGGCCTCGTACATCTGGACCCAGGACATCGGCAAGGCCCATCGCCTGGCCCGTGGCATCGAGGCCGGGATGGTGTTCATCAACAGCCAGAACGTACGCGACCTGCGCCAGCCGTTCGGCGGCGTGAAAGGTTCCGGTACCGGGCGTGAGGGTGGGCAGTACAGCTTCGAGGTCTTTGCAGAGATCAAGAACGTGTGTATTTCCATGGGTAGCCACCACATCCCGCGCTGGGGCGTGTGACCTGACCCTGCAAGGCTGATGCGGTCCCTGTAGGAGCGGCCTTGTGTCGCGATGGGGCGCGCAGCGGCCCCGGCAATATCTGCGGCATGGCTGAAATCCAGGGGCCGCTGCGCGCCCCATCGCGACACAAGGCCGCTCCTACAAGGGACCGCGTCAGCCCCAAAACAACAACAACGTCTTATCGGAGACCCCCATGGGCAAACTCGCTCTCACTGCCAAGATTACCCATGTACCGTCCATGTACATGTCCGAACTGCCAGGCCCGCGCCAGGGCTTTCGCCAGGCGGCCATCGACGGGCATCACGAAATCAGCCGCCGTTGCCGTGAGCTGGGCGTGGACACCATCGTCGTGTTCGACACCCACTGGCTGGTCAACGCCAACTACCACGTGCTGTGCGGGCCGCATTTCGAGGGCGTGTACACCAGCAACGAACTGCCGCACTTCATCAGCAACATGCCCTACGCCTTCCCCGGCAACCCCGCGCTGGGCAAGCTGCTGGCCGATGAGTGCAACCGCTTCAACGTCGAAACCATGGCCCACCACGCCACCACCCTCGCCCCGGAATACGGCACCCTGGTGCCCATGCGCTACATGAACCAGGACCAGCACTTCAAGGTGGTCTCGGTCTCGGCACTGTGCACCTCGCACTACCTGGCCGACAGTGCCCGCCTGGGCTGGGCCATGCGCAAGGCCGTGGAAGACCATTACGACGGCACTGTGGCGTTCCTGGCCAGCGGCTCGCTGTCGCACCGCTTTGCGCAGAACGGCCAGGCGCCGGACTTCGCCACCAAGGTGTGGAGCCCGTTCCTGGAAACCCTCGACCACCGTGTGGTGCAAATGTGGCAAGACGGCGAGTGGGAAGCTTTTTGCGGGATGCTGCCGGAGTACGCCGCCAAGGGCCATGGTGAAGGCTTCATGCACGACACGGCAATGCTGCTGGGTGCGCTGGGCTGGTCCGACTACGACGGCAAAGCCGAAGTGGTAACGCCCTACTTCGGGTCTTCTGGCACCGGCCAGATCAACGCGATTTTCCCGGTCACGCCCCAGGACGGCTCGGCCATCCCTGCTGCCCAGGCCGCCAACCCGGCTGCAGTGATGTCCACCAGCCGCCTGTAACCCGCCCGTTTGCGCCCGGCCGCCCTCACGGGTGGCCTGCTGCGCCTCACGAGGAAGCCCCCATGCCACATCTGGTTCTGCTCTACACCCCCGACCTGGAAACCGACGCCGACATCCGCGGCCTGTGCCGCGCCCTGGCCGACACCATGCTCGAACAGCGCGATGCCGAAGGCAAAGCCGTGTTCCCCACCGGCGGTACCCGCGTGCTGGCCTACCCCGCCGCCCATTGCGCGGTGGCCGACGGCAAAGGCGAATACGGCTTTCTGTACGCCAACCTGCGCATGGCTACCGGCCGTAGCGCCGAGGTGCACAAAGCCGTGGGCGACAGCTTGCTGGCGGTGTTGAAAGCCCGCCTGGACCCACTGCTGCAGCAGCGCCCAATCGGCATCACCGTGCAGATCGACCACAGCACCGCCCAGGTCTACGACGCCAAGCACAGCACCTTGCACCCACTGTTCAACCGCTAGCGCACCGGCTCAAAACCAAGCCCTCCCTGACTCATTACAGAACAAGTACAAAAACATGAGCACACTCGAACACGCCTCGCCGCGCGAGGCACACGTTGTAAGGGCCGACAGTACCCATCGGGCAGTCACTTGGCGGCTGATGCCGCTGCTGCTGGTGTGCTACCTGTTCGCCCACCTGGACCGCATCAACATCGGCTTCGCCAAGATGCAGATGAGCCAGGACTTGCACTTGTCCGACACGGTCTATGGCCTGGGCGCCGGGCTGTTCTTCATTGCCTATGCGCTGTTCGGCGTCCCCAGCAACCTGATGCTCGACCGCGTTGGCCCACGCCGCTGGATCGCCTGCCTGATGGTGGTATGGGGGCTGTTGTCGACCAGCATGCTGCTGATCGAAAGCAGCAGCGCGTTCTACCTGTTGCGCTTTGCCCTGGGCGCGGCCGAGGCCGGGTTCTTCCCCGGGATCCTGGTGTACCTCAACCGCTGGTACCCGGCCGGGCGCCGCGCCCAGGTCACCGCGCTGTTCGCTATTGCCGTGCCGTTGGCCGGAGTGGTCGGCGGGCCGGTGTCCGGGGCCATCCTGGCCTTCATGCACGACACGGGCGGGCTGCGTGGCTGGCAGTGGATGTTCCTGCTCGAAGGTGCGCCGGTGGTGTTGCTTGGCCTGGTGGTACTGGCCGTTTTGCCGGAACACTTCGAGCGGGTGAGCTGGCTGAATGAGCAGCAGAAAGCCACGCTGCGCGCGCAATTCGGTGAGGAAGAACAGCGCAAGCCAGTAACCTCGTTCGGCGCCATTTTCGCCAGCCGGGCGCTGTGGCTGCTGGTGGCGGTGTATTGCGCGGTAATGCTGGCGGTCAACACCCTGGCGTTCTGGATGCCCAGCCTGATTCACAGTGCCGGAGTGGCCAGCGACGCCAGTGTCGGCCTGCTCAGCGCTGTGCCGTACGTGGCCGGTTGCGTGTTCATGCTGGCGTGCGGGCGCTCCAGCGACCGCCACCGCGAGCGCCGCTGGCACTTGTGCGTACCCCTGCTGATGGCCGCCGCCGGCATTGCCATTGCCGCGATTGCGCCCGGGCAGGCGGTGCCGGTAATGGCCGGCCTGGTGCTGGCCGGCATGGGCGCGAGCGCCGCGCTGCCGATGTTCTGGCAACTGCCGCCGGCGTTTCTCAACGCCCGCACCCAGGCCGCCGGCATTGCCCTGATCAGCTCGCTGGGCAGCATCGCCTCGTTCTTCACCCCTTACTTCATCGGCTGGGTGCGCGACACCACCCACAGCGCCAGCCTGGCCCTGTACGTACTCGCCGTCTTCATCGCCCTGGGCGGCCTGCTGGTGCTGCGCACCCAGGCTGCCATCGTCAACCCTTGAATCAAGAGACCGCCCCCATGCTAGACAACGCTTTCATCCAGCACGCCGCCGAACGCCTCGACCAGGCCGAACGCTC
This sequence comes from Pseudomonas putida S13.1.2, assembly GCF_000498395.2. Taxonomy (NCBI): domain Bacteria; kingdom Pseudomonadati; phylum Pseudomonadota; class Gammaproteobacteria; order Pseudomonadales; family Pseudomonadaceae; genus Pseudomonas; species Pseudomonas putida. The sequence goes on along the minus strand of NZ_CP010979.1, from coordinate 833,389 downwards.
CCGCGAGCAAGTGCGCCAGTTCTCGCTGGAGCAACCGGCAATCACCATCGAAGACGCTTACGCCATCCAGCGCGCCTGGGTGGCAAAAAAGATCGCCGCCGGGCGCAAGCTGGTGGGCCACAAGATCGGCCTGACCTCGCGCGCCATGCAGGTGTCGTCGAACATCACCGAGCCCGACTACGGCGCCTTGCTCGACGACATGCTGTTCGATGAAGGCAGCGACATCCCCTTCGAGCGCTTCATCGTGCCGCGGGTTGAAGTGGAGTTGGCGTTCATCCTCGGTAAGCCGCTCAAAGGCCCGAACGTCACCGTTTTCGATGTACTGGACGCCACCGAGTGGGTAATCCCGGCGCTGGAGATCATTGACGCGCGCATCCAGCAGGTAGACCCGCAAACCCAGGCCACCCGCAAGGTGTTCGACACCATTTCCGACAACGCCGCCAATGCCGGCGTGGTGATGGGCGGGCGGGCCGTACGCCCCACCGAAATCGACCTGCGCAAGGTGCCGGCGGTGCTCTACCGCAATGGCGTGATCGAGGAATCCGGGGTCAGCGCTGCCGTGCTCAACCACCCGGCCAAAGGCGTTGCCTGGCTGGCCAACAAGCTGGCGCCGTACGACGTCACCCTGCAGCCCGGCCAGATCATCCTCGGGGGTTCGTTCACCCGCCCGGTCGCCGCTCGCCCAGGTGACACCTTCCACGTCGACTACGACATGCTCGGCTCCATCGCCTGCCGCTTCGTTTAAGGACCTGCCCATGGACATGCCCATCAACCACTTCAAGCAACGCCTGCGCAGCGGTGAACCGCAAATCGGCCTGTGGCTCGGCCTGGCCGATGCCTACTGCGCCGAGCTGGCGGCCAATGCCGGTTTCGACTGGCTGCTGATCGACGGCGAACACGCGCCCAACGACCTGCGCGGCATGCTCGCGCAGTTGCAGGCGGTGGCGCCCTATGCCAGCCAGGCAGTGATCCGCCCGGTGATCGGCGATACCGCGCTGATCAAGCAGGTGCTGGATATCGGCGCACAGACCTTGCTGGTGCCGATGGTGGAAACTGCCGAACAGGCGCAGCAACTGGTCAAGGCCATGCATTACCCGCCCAAGGGCATTCGCGGGGTGGGCAGCGCGCTGGCGAGGGCTTCGCGCTGGAACGGCATCCCCGGCTACCTGGACCACGCCGATGAGCAGATGTGCCTGCTGGTGCAGATCGAGAACAAGGAAGGCCTGGCCAACCTGGACGAGATCGTTGCGGTGGAAGGTGTGGATGGCGTGTTCATCGGGCCTGCGGACCTGAGTGCGGCCATGGGGCATCGTGGCAACCCCGGGCACCCGGACGTGCAGGCGGCGATCGAGGACGCGATCGTGCGCATTGGCAAGGCGAGCAAAGCTGCGGGCATTCTCAGTGCCGATGAGAAGCTGGCGCGGCGCTACATCGAGCTGGGTGCGGCGTTTGTGGCAGTGGGTGTGGATACCACGGTGCTGATGCGCGGGCTGCGCGAGCTGGCGGGGAAGTTCAAAGGTACAGTGGTAGTCCCCAGTACCGGGGGTGGTGTCTACTGAGGCTTCTGGTTGGATGGCACCGGCTTTGCCGGTGTTCGCGGCTAAAGCCGCTCCCACAGGGGCCGCGCCGTAGTTGCTACTGGCGCTGGACCTGTGGGAGCGGGTTCACCCGCGAACGCCGGCACAGCCGGTGCCATCCAAAGCAATGTTCAGATGTTGATAAGCGCCTTCAGCACGGTCTTGAAAGTCTCCAGCTGCGCCTCACTGAACTGCCCGAACACCTTGTCCTGCTGTTCCCGGGCAATGGTCCACAACGCCTCGGTCTCGTCCACGCCCTTCACCGACAACCGCACACGCCCCTCGTCATCGGCAATCAGCCCTTTGCGCTTGAGGTTGGCCACCGCTTCCTCGATCTCCCGCGCCGGCATCGCCACTTCGCGTTGCAGGTCGTTCAGGCTCAGGCCCGCATCGTTCTCCAGCACCATCAGCATGCGTGCCTCGCTGGTGCGCAGGCCCGTGCACAACTGGCGTGGCTGGTAGTCAGCCTGGTAGGCACGCAACGCCTGGGTCATCAGGTAGTACAGGTTGTGCTGTAGGCGGCCCTGGAAGTGGCTGCTCGGTGCCTGCCCCTCTGTGCGTTGGGTCATGCGGGTATGCGGCAGCACCATTGAATAGGCGCCCTGGTGGTACAGCAGCGGCGAGCGGCCAAAGTCATCAAAGGCCACCACCTTGCCCACCAAAATCCAGTGATCGCCACCGTCCAGCTGCTGGTACTTTTCACACTCGAAGCGCGCCGCGCAATCGGCGAACAATGGCGCGCCGCCAGCGCCGGTCTCGTAGTCGATACCGGCAAAGCGATCTTCCTTCGGGCGGGCGAAGTTGTTGGACAGGTCGATCTGGTCCGCCGCCAGAATGTTCACGGCAAAGTGCGAGGCCTCCTCGAACACTTCATGGCTGGTGGAGCGCTTGTCGATGCTCCACAGGACCAGCGGCGGGTCCAGCGACACCGAGTTGAAGCTGTTGGCGGTAACGCCAACCTTGCGGCCACTGGGGCCGGCGGCAGTCACCACGGTCACGCCGGTGGCGAAGTTGCCCAGGGCGCGGCGGAAGGCACGTGAATCGAAGGTTTCGTTGGACATGCAAGACTCCCGGGCAGGCCTGGCAGCCTGCCCTGTTTGTTGTTGTGCTTGTAGGGGATGGGTGAAAACAGGTGGCGGCTCAGACCATCGCCGGGTCAGGCTCCAGGCCCATCAGCTCGCGGCCGAGGATTTGCGAACACACGTCGTAATCGGTGTAGGCATGGGCACCGGTCATGTGCGAATCGCGGAACAGCCGCTGCAGTTCGTTGCTCTCGAACCAGGCGCCACCACCGGCCGCCTCCATCAGGCGGTCGACGGCCTGGATGCACATCTTCACGGCGTAGCCTTGGTTGGTACGCCAGAACGCCAGCGTGCCACGCGACGGGTATTGGTGGCGGGCACTGTGCTCGGCAATCTCGTCCCAGCTCTTTTCCAGCAGTGCCCGGGCGGCAGCCACCTGGTGGGTCGACTCGGCCAGGCGCATCAGCGCCGGGGTGGCGGCGCCCACAGGGGCACCGGTGTAGGCACGCACCCGGTTGCGGGTTTTCTCGCGGAACACCTCCAGCATGCGCTCGGCAATACCGAGGCTGACCGTGGAGAAGCCGCTGGCAAAATACGGGCGATACGGGGCGAAGAAAATCTTGCTGTCGGGGTACAAGCCAAAGCCCGCCGACTTGCCCTCCATCATGTCCTTGGCCTTCTGGATGCGGTGCTCGGGCACGAAGGCATCACGCACGATCAGGGTCTTGCTGCCGCTGCCGCGCATGCCCACGGCATACCAGTCATCACGGATTTCATAGTCGCCACGAGGCAGGATGGCGAAGCAGTAATCCTGAGCGCCTTCGGCATTCTTGCGGCGGAAACCGAGAATCGCCCATTCGGCGTGGTCGCAACCGGAACTCCAGCCCATTTCGCCGCTGAACGACACGCCACCCTCAACCTCTTCGGTGCGGCCGAACGGCGCGATGCTGCTGCTGGCGGTGGCATCCGGGTCGCTGCCCCACACCTCCTGCTGTAGCTTGGGCGAGAACATTGCCATCTGGTGGCTGTGGGTGCACAGCAGGCTCATGGCCCAGGCGGTGCTGGCGCAGGCCCCCGCCAGCAAGGCGATGCACTGGGCGAACTCCGGCAGGGTGATTTCCATGCCGCCGAAGTGTTTGGGCAAGAAAGCGCGGTGCATGCCGATGCTTTTCAGCAAGGCGATATTCTCTGCCGGCACACTGCGGTCCTGCTCTGCACGCATGGCATTGGCGGCGATGGTCGGCAGGACGGATTTCAGGTCTTCCAGCAGGGGGTTTGGCTTTTTCATGAGCGGTCTCTTTCTTATTGGATTCGAAGACGCGGTCAGTATGTGAGGGGCGATGGGGCGGCGGAATGCACGTTACGAGGGGAACATTGCACTTTCCATGGCGCGCTGAAATTGCACTGCAACAAGCATTGACCCGTGCATTTTCGATCACCACAATCCAACCCTCAAGACGCGCGCGGCCCGCCGCGCCCCTGACGGAGCGATGCTGTTGAAAGACCTTTCCCCTTCTGCGGTGCGTGTGTGCGATGCCGCCGTCGGCCACTTCGCCGAGTACGGCTACGACGCCTCTTCGCTGAACGAAATCGCCCAGCTGGCGGGCATGCGCAAGGCATCGCTGTATGCGCACTTCGCCAACAAGGACGCCTTGTTCGTGGAGGTGTTCCAGCGTGCGCTGGTGCAGGAAACGGCCTTTGTCGAGCACGGCTTTGCGCAGGAAGCCCGCGACGGCCTGGCGCCGGGGCACTGGCTGGCGCTGCACCTGGCTGAGCGTTATCGCGACTCGGCCGAGCTGCGCTTTGTGTTGCGCACAGCGTTCCTGCCCCCATCGGGTATCAAGCCGATTGTGACTTCGGGCTTCGAAAAATACCTGGACGGCATACGAGAAGGGTTCTGCCAGGCCCTGCAAACTCGCCACCGCTGGGCTGATGAGCAGCACAGCCGCCTGGCGCTGTATGCAGATGCCTACCTGGGCATCATCGACAGCCTGTATGTGGAGCTGATGTACGCAGGCCCCGACGCCTATGAGCGGCGCGCGGCAGCACTGCTGAAAGTGCTGGAAGACTCGCTGTCACTCAACCGCTGACGGCGGGTGCGTCAGGGTTTGATCTTCTTCATTTCATCCAGCAGCTGCATCAGTTGCTGCAGCTTGTCCTCGCCAAACTGGGCGAGGATCTTGTCGTAGTTGCGTGTCATCTCCTCGCTCATCGCCAGAAACGCTTGCTGGCCGGCCTCGGTCAGGCTGATAAACACCCGGCGCTGGTCTTCCGGCGACTTGCGCCGCGCCACGATGCCGTCACGCTCCAGGCGCTTGAGCACCCCGCTCATGCTGGGCTTGAGGATACAGGCCAGCTCCGCCAACTGATGGCTTTCCAGCTCGCCTTGCTGGCGCAGGATACGAATTACCCGCCATTGCTGCTCGGTCAGGTCATGGGCATTCAATGCCGGGCGGAAGAACGCCATGGTGGCTTCGCGCGCCTGCAGCAAGGTCAGGGTCAGGGAGGGTCTTGGTGTGGTCATGCGGGCTCAAGGAGGCTGGAAATAGCAAACCGGCGAGTATGCCAGTGCACAATCATTAATACATTAATAGAATGGTTTCTACCCATTTCCAGTCAGCAGGCTGCGTCATGATCACCCTCGAGAGCCCCACCTACTACTCGGCGACCAAGAAGTACAACCTGAGCTTCCCTACCCTGGAACGCGACATCGAGGCCGATGTGGTGGTGATCGGTGGCGGTTTCTCCGGCATTAACACCGCCCTGGAGCTGGCGGAACAAGGCGTGACCAATATCGTCGTGCTCGAGGCCCGTTACCTGGGCTACGGCGGCAGCGGGCGCAACGGCGGGCAGATCATGGCGGGCATCGGCCACGACCTGGAGAAGATCCGCAGCAGCGTCGGCGATCAGGGCGTGAGGGATATCTTCGAAATCAGCGAACTGGGCGCCGGCATCATCAAGGACCGCATCGCCCGCTACGCCATAGACGCCGACTTCTGCCACGGCTATGGCTACATGGGCTTCAACCGCCGCCAGGAACAGACCCTGCGCAAATGGGAGAAGGCGTTCAAGGCGATCAATACACGCGACCAGATCCGTTTTCTCGGTGGCAGCGAAGTGCGCCAGATCATCGGTAGCAACGCCTACAGCAGCGCCCTGCTGCACATGGGCGGTGGCCATGTGCATTCACTGAACCTGCTGCTGGGCGAAGCGCAGGCACTGGTCGGCCATGGTGCGCGCATCTTCGAACACAGCCCGGCCCTGGAAGTGACCTACGGCGAGCGCATCACGGTACGCACCGGCCGTGGCTCGGTACGCGCCAGCAAGCTGCTGTGGGCGTGCGACAGCTTCCTCAACAAGCTGGAGCCGCAGCTGCACGCACGCACCATCAACACCTATGCCTTCCAGATGATGACCGAGCCGTTGCCGGATGAGCTGATCGAGCGCATCAGCCCGATACGCGGGGCTTACAGCGACATCCGCCCGGTCATCGACTACTACCGGGTCACCCGCGAGAACCGCCTGCTGTTTGGCGCCGCCACGCCCTTCGTCGAGCACTTCCCGCTGGACCTGAAGGCCTGGAACCGCGCCCTGATGCTGAAGATTTTCCCCTACCTGAAAGACGTGCGCATTGACCTGGCCTGGGGCGGCCCGATGGCCACCAGTGCCAACCTGTTTCCGCAGATAGGCACCCTCGACAACCGCCCCAACGCCTTCTTTGTGCAGGGCTACTCCGGCTTTGGCGTCACGCCCAGCCACATCATTTGCAAGATACTCGCCGAAGGCATGCATGAAGGATCGAAGCGTTATGACCTGGTCAGCTCGGTCAAGCATGCACGCATCCTCGGCAAAGACCATTTCCGCCCGCTGCTGCTCACTGCCGGCAAGACCCTGCACCAGCTGTCGGGCTACTTCAACGGCCGTCGCTGAGACCAGAGCCCATCACACTCACGCCATCGCCTGCGCCCGGTAGTCCTTCGGAGAGCGTTCGAACTGTTTCTTGAACGAGCGGCTGAAATGCGCCGAGTCGGTAAACCCCCACTTGTAGGCGATCGAGGTAATCGACTCGCTCCTGAAGAACGGGTTGGCCAGGTCATCCGCACTGCGCTTCAGGCGCGCCCGCTGAATGTAGCGGCACACGCTATCGCCCTCCTCCTCGAACAGCCGGTACAGGTGACGCACCGAGATGTTCAGGCGCCCGGCCAGGTTGGACGGGGTCAGCCCAGGCTGTGACAGCGACTCGTCGATCACCTGCTGCACGTAGCCCCGCAGGTTGGCACCGTTCAAGGCCCCAAAGTTGCCCGGCGCTTCGCCATTGCGCTCGAAGCCCGGCTCCAGCAGGGCGATGAAGGCGGTCTGCAGCGCATCACCCTGGGCGCCATCGCCGCTCACGTTACCGTCCTTGCACAGCTGGTCCATCAGCACATGCAGCATGCGCCCGCAGGCGTTGCTCGAGGAGATCTTGCCAAACATCGGGCCGCTGCCTTGCACATACTTGCGCACCTGCTCACGCGACAGGGCCAGCGAGACATGCTCGATCAGGCCGCTGGGAGTGATTTCGCAACGCCCGACCGAATCCATCAACAGCAGTTCACCCGGCGCCAGGCTGACCTGCACGCCACCCTGGGCCACGGTGGAATGCCCCGCACGCTGGCTGACCAGGAAGCAATGCTGGTCATCGTCAAGCGTGGAGTTTTCGCCCAGCCGGCGGATGTTGCCGGCGTTGGTGCGCAGGTTGGCCAGCGGCAGGCCGGCGCGGGAAAAGGTGGAAATTTCGCCGATGAACAGCGAGTGATTGGACGCAAGCTCCGTCTCGAAACGGCCGCAGATCTGCTGCATGGCCGTGGTCCAGCGTTCCAGCCCCTGACGGGTGGATTGTTGAGTATGCATGGCTGCCCTCGACGCAGGATTTTGTTGTTATGCGCACATTGTTAACATGTTATCTATGTGCGCACAACTGTCATCATTCGTCGGTAGACATAGCAAGGCGTATGCCAGGTTGCGTCAAAGACTGGGTAGCAGGGCGTTGAACTGGGCAAGGCTGGCCATCAGGTGCGCCCGCTGTTGCGGGCTGACGGGGACGTAGCGGCGAAACGCCGGCATGCGGTTGACCACTTCGCTGCCGCCCATGTGTTCCAGCGTCAGTAACCACTGGCCGTCGCGCCAGGCCAGGGTCAAGCGCTTGAAATCCAGCGGCATCAGCGCCGCCACCAGTGCTGCCTGCTGCAGCAACCGGTCACGCAGCTGGGTGAAGCGCGCCCGGTCACCCTTGCGGTACACGCAGGCCAGGCCGGTGCGGCGTAGCGCACCGGTATGGCGCAGTTCCAGGCTGACCTCGCGCCCATGCGGGGCAGGCAGCTGCAACTGGAACTCACAGGTGACGATGTGCATCAGCAGATGGGCTTCGACCCGTTCGTGCACCTTGGCTTGCCAGCCCTGTGCCGGGTCGTGCATCACCCCACCAGCCAGGCCCTGCTGCCCCAAGTTGCGCGCCAGGCATGCCAGCGTCGCCCCGGGGCGGTAACCGGAAGGCGCCCGAGGCGCCAGCAGGCGTTCACGCAAATTTCTGATCATGCAGCACGTGCTCCACGACATGGCCAGGCTCGGCGGCGAACTCTTTTTCCAGCACATCCTCCACCCGCGCCGGCTTGAACGGGTTGACCTTCTGCACGCACAGCGTCCAGAACAATGCATAGGCCGCCGTAGCGCCAAGCATGATGGCGAACGGCACATAGACATCGGCAGGGTTCATGCCTGGCGGTGTAATGAACGCCATGCCGATCAGGATACCGCTGCTGGAGAAGATCTGCGGCAACGGGAACAGCGGCGAGCGGTAGGCACGCGGCAGGTCTGGGCGGCGGATGCGCAATAGCACCACCGACAGGGTCACCAGCAGGTAGGCGGTGCTCCAAGCGCATACGGCGGCCAGCACCAGGTGCAGGATGTTGTCCGGGTTGCCGCCCAGGTACCAGGCATGCAGGCAAGGGATCAACGCCACCACCAAGATGCACAGCAGCGGCGTCTTGAAGCGCGGGTGCAGGTAGGTGAACACCTTGGGCAATGCGCCGTCGACCGCCATGCCGTAAAGAATGCGTGGCACACCGGCCATCAGCGTGTTGATGGTGGCCGCGCCGGCGAACAAGAAGCCGATACCCAGCCACACTGGGCCGATATCACCCATCACCTGTTCGGCGAAGCGCGGGATGGCCATGGGCGTGTCCAGCAGGTGCACGCCACTGGCGGCATCCAGCACCACGTTTTCCACCTGGCGCTTCATCGCAGCACCGTAGATGAACATGCAACTGGCCACACCGAACAGGCCCAGCGCCATGGCCCGCGGCAGCACCCAGGCCGAGCGGCGCAGCTCGGGCGCCAGCGGCGTGACGAACTCGCAGCCGACGAACATGAACATGGCCATGCCGACCAGCGAGAGGATGGTCATCAGGTCGGTGCCCACCAGCGACACGCCGAACGGGCCGTCCAGTTCCACTGCGGGAGCGGCGATAAGGCCCAGCACGCCGAACACCATCAAGGTGGTCCACATGCCGAAGGTGAGGACCACTTCCGCGCGGCTGAAAGCGCTGACGCCAAAGGCATTGAGCACCGCAAACGCCAGCACGAAGCACACCCCCAGCAGCCACGAGCCACCAGCGGACTCTGCCAAGGTATTGAGGTGCTCGAAGTTCACCAGCGCCATCACCCCCGACAGGATGGTTTCGGCGGTGCCGGCGAACACATGCACGATCAGGTAGGCCGACAGCGTGCCGGTGATGGCGAAGAAACGCCCCATGCCGCAGTTGATGTAGTCGTACACCGAACCTGTGGTCGGCAGGATGGCCGCGGCCTCGGCAAAGGTGGTGGACTGGGCCAGCATCATCAGTGCGGCAATGACCATGGCAACCGCAAAGGCGCTGCCGCCGATGCCAAAGCCCATGGTCGCAGTGAGGATTACCGGGCTGGCCATGATCAGCCCGACGGTGCTGGCCAGTGCGGTGGGGAAACCGACCGTGCCGCGGTTGAGGTGCTCGGTGAGCTTGTTATTGAGTGACATCGTTATGCCCCGGCTTGTTTTTGTGGCGTTGAACGAGTGATTACTGTGCGCTGCAGGTGGCATGGCGTCTTGCCAATGGCTGCCGCCGGGCTTGTTGCTGCCTGCCAGCAATCAGCTCCAGACCCTGGCGCCGCTCCTACAAGGGATCGCGCAAGGCTGATTCATAGCTTGGCAGCCACAGTCATGCACCTGTCACGCAGGCGCAAGCACCGCTCTGCCCCGCTCACTAAGCTGCAAGCTTTGGCCACCTGCCCCGGAGTCTGCATGAGCGACATCACCCTCCTACCTGCCGTCACGGCCTTTTTGGCCCGCGAGCATGGCGTGTTCATCCACGGCCAGCACCTCGCCAGCCAGTCGTCGTCGAACATTGCCGTGGTCAACCCGGCCAATGGCCAGACCATCGCCCACATCGCCGACGCCAACCAGGCCGATGTCGACCATGCCGTCAGCTCCTCGCGCCAAGGCTTTACCGCCTGGTCGCACACCAGCCCCGCCGCCCGCGCCGCAGTGCTGTTCAAGCTGGCCGACCTGCTGGAAGCCAACCGCGAAGAACTGGCGCAGCTGGAAACCTTGCAATCCGGCAAGCTCATCGGCATTTCCCGCGCCTTCGAAGTAGAGCAGGCCGCGCACTTCCTGCGCTACTACGCCGGATGGGCGACCAAGATCACCGGCCAGACCATCACCCCGTCGCTGCCCTCGTTCGCCGGTGAACGCTACAGCGCCTTCACCCTGCGCGAACCGATCGGTGTGGTGGTGGGCATCGTGCCGTGGAATTTCGCCACCATGATCGCCATCTGGAAGCTGGCCTCAGCCCTGACCACCGGCTGCAGCATCATCCTCAAGCCCAGCGAATTCACCCCGCTGACGCTGCTGCGCATTGCCGAACTGGCCACCGAAGCAGGCCTGCCGGCCGGTGCACTGAACGTGCTGACCGGTGGTGGCCTGGTGGGCAAGGCACTGATTGAGCACGCAGGTACCGACAAGGTCTCGTTCACCGGTTCCGTGCCCACTGGCATCGCCGTAGGCCAGGCTGCCATGGGCGCCAAGCTGACCCGCGCGACACTGGAACTGGGCGGCAAGAACGCGGTGGCCTTCCTGCCCGACGTGGCCGTGGACAAAGCGGTCGATGGCATCATCGAGGCCGGCTTCCTGCACTCGGGGCAGATCTGCGCCGCTGGCGAGCGCTTCTACGTGCACCGCTCGCGCATCGACCCGCTACTGGACGCCCTGTCCCAGCGCCTGGGCCAATTTAAAATCGGCTCGCCACTGGACGAGGCCACCCAGTTCGGCCCGGTGGCCAACAAGCCGCACCAGCAAAAGCTGGCCGAACTGTTCGCCATCGCCCGCGCCGAAGGCAGCCAGATCATTCATGGCGGCACGCTGGGCGACGGCCCCGGCTGCTTCGTTGAACCTACGGTCATCCTCGCCCGGTCGGCCAGCGACACCCTGCTCAACCAGGAAACCTTCGGCCCCGTGGCGACCTTCCTGCCGTATGACGACGAAGACGAACTGCTGCAACTGATGAACGCCTCGCCCTACGGCCTCAGCGCCAGCCTGTGGACCAACGACCTGGGCAAGGCCATGCGCATGATCCCGCAAATCCAGGCCGGTACCCTGTGGGTGAACATGCATACCCTGCTTGACCCGGCTGTGCCGTTTGGCGGCATCAAGGCCTCTGGCATTGGCCGCGAGTTCGGCTCGGCCTTCATCGATGACTTCACCGAGCTCAAGTCGGTGATGATCCGCTACTGATCGCCTCCCTGGCCAAGGCGTGCAAGCGTCTTGGCAGCCACGAACAAGACCCCGCCCCACCGCACACGCCCTAATAGGCCATCGCCGCCAACCGCGATGGCCCCTCGCCAGACCGAGGGTGCTCCCGAACAACAAAGGCCCCAGTGCAGGTGGCCGAGAACAATCGAGGGATGTGTAATGGTCAAACCGCAAACGCTGTCCACCCTGGCCCTGGCCACCCTGCTGGCCAGCCAGGCCGCGACGGCCATCGAGCTTTACGCGGACGATGACAGCCACTTGAACGCCGACATGCTGGCGGTATGGGGCATGTTCAACAGCCGCAAGAACTACGACGGCACCACAGGTGGTTCGACCTGGCGTGAAGGCTTTATCAAATATGGCCTCAGCGGTGACCAGGGCTTGGCCGGCAACGGCACGCTGTATGGCAGCCTGAACTGGGTGAGCTCGGCTACCTGGGGCGACGGCGATGCAGCCGGCAACACTGACGGCTCCGAACGCACCACCAAGATCGAAGACGCCTTCCTCGGCTGGCGCTCGGGCGATCTGTTCCCGGTGCTGGGCAAGGACGGCGTGGACGTTTCCGCCGGCCGCCAGACTATTCGCCTGGGCAGTGGCTTTTTGATCAACGACGACGGCCCCAATCTGGGCAATGGCGTCGCCGACGGTGCGCTGGACCGTGGTGGCGCCTACTACCTGGCGGCCCGCCATGCCTTCGACCGCACCGCGATGCTGCGCCTGGGTGGCAGCGATGGCCTGCATGGCAGCCTGCTGTGGCTGAAATCGGACAACCGCGCCCAGGCCGAAACCGAACTGGCCGCCGGCACGCTGGACTACACCCACGCCCTGGGCACCCTGGGGCTGACCTGGATTCACGGCATCGACGTCGCCGACCAGTGGGCCAGCGACTTCCAGAAAGCCCGCGAAGGCATGGACGTGTACAGCGTGCGCGGTGAAGGCAGCGCCGGCATAGACAATGCCAGTTTCGCCTTCGAGTACGCCTGGCAGGACAAGACCGACGGCCCCGAGCAAGCCTGGTACCTGCAGGCCGGCTACACCTTCGCCGACCTGCCCTGGGCACCGCAGATTACCTACCGCTACACCCGCTACTCAGCAGGCTGGGACTCGCTGTTCAGCGGCCTGTCCAGCGGTTACGGCACCTGGTTCCAGGGTGAAGTCGCCGCCAACTACGCCGGGCCCTTCAACAGCAACACCGGCATCCACCATGTGGGCGTGAAGGCGACGCCGCTGGAAAACCTCACGGTCGGCGCGCTGTACTTCGACTTCGACACCGTGCGTACCCGCGACAGCCTCAACCTCGATGCCCGGGAGCTGGACCTGTATGTGGAATGGGCAGTCAACGAGCACCTGATCATCAGCCCGCTGGTGGGCCTGTACCAACCCCGCAAGGACGAGCGCAACGGCGGCAACCAGGTGGGAGGGAATGGTACCAATGTGTATAGCCAGCTGACCGTGGCTGTGCCGTTCTGAAGCAACCACGCTAACCAACCTCTGTCTTGTGCTGCATGCGCATGACTTGAAGGCGATGCGGTCAGTGTGGGAGCGGGCATGCCCGCGAAGAAGGCGACTCGGTGTATGGCACCGGCTTTGCCGGTGTTCGCGGGCATGCCCGCTCCCACAGGAATCAGTGGCCTTGCGGAAGGGTTTGACCTTGGCCGACTCGGCGCATAACATTCGCCAACCTACCGGACGGTAGGCGAAAAATCAGCCAGAGAAAACCATGCAGAACAATCCCTCCCCTCCCATACCCTTCAGCTTCGCCCTGGGCCTTGGCCTGATCGGCGCCCTCGGCCCTTCCGCCGTCGACATGTACTTGTCGAGCCTGCCGGAAATCGCCAGCCACTATCAGGCAAGCTTCACCCGTGTGCAGCTGACACTGACCTTCTTCCTGCTGGCCATGGGTGCCGGCCAGTTGGTCTTCGGCCCCATCGTCGACGCCTATGGCCGGCGCAAACCGCTGCTGGCCGGCCTGCTGCTGTTCATCCTGTGCTCGCTCGGCGCCGCCGCGGCCCCCAGCCTCGACACCCTGATCATGCTGCGCTTCTTCCAGGGCCTGGGCAGTGCGCTGACCCTGGTGGTGATCATGAGCATGGTGCGTGATGTGAGCCAGGGCGTAGCCGCGACCAAGCTGTTCGCCCTGCTGATGACCATCGAAGGCGTGGCGCCGATCCTTGCACCCGCCCTGGGTGGCGTGATCGACGCGCATTTCGGCTGGCGCGCGGTGATGCTGGTGCTCGCCGGGATGGGCTTGGCGGTGCTGGTCAACAGCCTGCTGAACCTGCCGGAAACCCTGCCACCCAGCAAACGCGAACCCCTTCGCCTGGGCCACGCCTGCCGCACCTACCTGGCCATCCTCACCGACCGCCGCTTCCTGCGCCCGACCCTGGCAGTGGCTGCGGTGTTCTTCTTCCTGTTCGCCTACATCGGCGGTGCCACCCTGGTGTACCAGACCCATTACGGCCTGAGCGCCCAGGCCTTCGGCCTGCTGTTTGGCGCCACAGGGGTGTCGATCCTGTTCGGCGCCATGACGGCCAGCCGCCTGATCAGCCGGCTGGGCCTCAATACCCTGACTCGGGTGGGCGTGCTGTGCATGGCCGGCGGTGCCTGCTTCAGCCTGCTTGGTGCACTGACCGGCCTAGGGCTGCCAGGTGTGGCCGGCGGCATGGTGATAGCCCTGTTCGGCCTGGGGATAGCCGAATCGACGCTGATGTCGCTGGTGATGGCCTCGCAAGAAAAAGCACTGGGCTCCACCGCAGCGCTGCTGGGCGCCATCCAGCTGTCGGCGTCAGCCGGCGCAGCCCCTCTGGCCGCCGTGGTACTCAACCACGGCCCGACCGCGTGGGCCGCGCTGCTGGCCCTGTGCACCCTGGCGGTGTGCCTGCTGACTGCCCTCAGCCTGCGCGACAACCCGGCCAGCTTTTCGCTCGCTGGCCATTGAAGCCCTGGCACTGACGGTCAACTCGGCTGGCAGGCAGGCACAAGACGACCTACCAGTCGTTAGCGAAACTGGTTGCCTCGATACCAACAATAAATCCGACGGCAGCCAGCCCTGCGAGACCCGCCATGACCCTCGATACCAGAATTGACTTCATCTACCTGTCCGAGCAGGACATGATCCGCGCCGGCGTCACCGACATGCCCGCGTGTGTCGACACTATGGAAGAAATGTTCGGCCTGCTGTACCAGGGCGACTACCGCATGGCCGGCCCGAACAGCGACTCGCATGGCGCCATGATCACTTTCCCCGAGCACTCGCCGTTTCCCAACATGCCCAAGCCCACCGCCGACCGGCGCATGATGGCGATGCCGGCGTACCTGGGCGGCAGCTTCCAGACCGCAGGCGCCAAGTGGTATGGCTCCAACATCGCCAACCGCGAGAAAGGCCTGCCCCGCTCGATCCTGATGTTCACCCTCAACGATGCCGACACCGGCGCGCCACTGGCGCACATGTCGGCCAACCTGCTGTCGGCCTACCGCACCGGCGCCATCCCGGGTGTCGGCGCCCGCCACCTGGCGCGCAAGGACGCCAAGGTCATCGGCCTGGCCGGCCCGGGGGTGATGGGCAAGACCACGGTCGCCGCGTTCATGGCCGTCTGCCCGCTGATCGACACCCTCAAGATCAAGGGCCGTGGCCAGAAGAACCTGGATGCGTTTGTCGCCTGGGTGAACACCACCTTCCCGCAAATCACGCATGTCCAGGTGGTTGACACCCTGGAAGAGGTGGTGCGCGGTTCCGACCTGGTCAGCTACTGCAGCTCAGGCGAAGTCGGCGACCCCAGCCATTACCCGCTGGTACGCCGCGAATGGGTCAAGCCTGGCGCGTTCCTGGCGATGCCGGCGCCCTGCAGCATCGATGCCGGCATGGAGCAGGACGACGTGCGCAAGGTGGTAGACAACACCGGCCTCTACGAGGCCTGGTTCGAAGAGCTGCCCAAGCCTGCGCACAACCATGTGCCGCTGGTAGGCGTGCGCTTCATGGACATGATTGCCGAAGGCAAGCTGGCCGCCGAGCAGGTCGAAGACATCGGCAAGATCATCAGCGGCGACGCGCCGGGCCGCCTGCATGACGACGAAATCATCCTGATGTCGGTGGGCGGCATGCCCGTCGAAGACGTGGCCTGGGGCACCGTGGTGTACCGCAAGGCGCTCGAGCAAGGCATCGGCGTAAAGCTCAACCTCTGGGAAACCCCCGTTCTCAGCTGATCCCCCGCAACCGGATAACAAGGCAAAGCCCATGACACAGATCATCAAACTGAAAACCGGCTCCAAGTTCGAAGACATGGCCAGCTACTCCCGCCTGGTGGCGGTGGACAACTGGATTCACGTGTCCAACACCGCCGGGCGCAACCCGCACACCCAGGTCATTCCCGAGGACGTCATCGAACAGACCCACCAGGTGTTCGCCAACATCGAAACCGCCCTGGCCGCAGTCGATGCCAGCCTGGCCGATGTCATCAACTCACGCGTGTTCATCCAGGACCCTGCCGATGTACCACGGGTCATGGACGTGATCGGCGAGAAGTTCCGCGGCATCGACCCGGCCACCACGGTCACCTGCCCGCCGCTGGGCTCCACCGTTTACAAGGTCGAGCTGGAGGTCACCGCCTACCGCGGTGCGGGGCAAGCGCAAGTAACCCTGATCCGCCTTGGCCAGTGAGGCCACCGGCTGGCGCTGAGCACTCCCCCTGCACGAACAACAAAGAGTAAAGCCATGTCTCCCACGATCGCCCCTGTGCAAACCAGCACCCGCCAGCCCGACGCCACTACCGTGGTGATCATCGGTGGCGGCATTATCGGCCTCACCGCCGCACTGAGCCTCGCCGAACGCAACATACCGGTGGTGGTGCTGGAAAAGGGGCGCATCGCTGGCGAGCAGTCGTCGCGCAACCTGGGCTGGGTGCGCAAGACCAACCGCCACGCCCATGACATTCCCCTGGCACTGGCGGCTGATCGGCTTTGGGCCGAGATGCCCGCACGGGTTGGCAGCGACGTTGGCTATCGCCAAGCCGGCATCATGTTCATCGGCCGTAACGACACGCAGATGGGCATGCACGAAGGCTGGCTGAAAAGCGTCGAGGCGCTGGGGCTGGATTCGCGCCTGCTGAGCACGCGGGAAATCGCGCAGATGGTGCCGGGTGGTCGGGCGGATTGGGCTGGTGGCATCTTCACCCCCTCCGACGCCCGCGCCGAACCGACCCTGGCCGCCAGCGCCATCGCCCGAGCGGCGATTGCCAAAGGTGCGGTGGTGGTGGAGAACTGCGCAGTACGCACCCTGGTCACCGCAGCCGGCCGTGTCAGCGGGGTGGTCACCGAGCAAGGCGAAATCCGCTGCGACCAGGTGTTGCTGGCCGGTGGCCTGTGGTCGCGCAAGTTTCTCGGCAACCTGGGCATCAACCTGCCGACCTTGCCGCTGACCTGTTCCGTGCTGCGCACACAGCCATTGGACGGGCCAACCGACATCGCCGTTGGCGCACCAGACTTTTCCTTCCGCAAGCACAAGGACGGCGGCTACATCATCACTCAGCGTGGCGCGCTGGATGCCTTCCTTACCCTCGATCACCTGCTGCTGGGCAAGCGTTACCTGCCCCAGCTGCGTGCCCAGCGGGACTTTTTGCGGATCAGTTTTGGCAAATACTTCTTCAAGGACCTGGCCCTGGCCCGGCGCTGGAAGGCCACGGATATAACCCCCTTCGAGCGTGTACGGGTACAAGACCCGCACGCCAACCCGGCACTCAACGACGAGGCCATGCGCAACCTGAAAGCGGCCTGGCCGGTGTTCGAACAGGCCCGTATCGCCAGCGCCTGGGCCGGCACGATTGACGTCACCCCCGACTCCAATCCGGTCATCGGCCCGGTGGCCAGTATCCCGGGCCTGACCCTGGCCACCGGCTTTTCCGGGCATGGCTTCGGCACCTCGCCTGCGGCTGGTCAGCTGGCGGCAGACCTGGTGGCCCAGGCCACCCCGCTGATCGACCCGGCCCCGTACCGCTTCGAGCGTTTTGCCTGACACCTGTGGGAGTGGGCAAGCCCGTGCAATACACCGCGCGGCCTGCCTGGTGAGGATGTTGCCGGCTACCTGAACTGGTACTCCAACCCCGCCCCCGCATACCACGACCGCCCAGGCGCTGCCTCGTAGTAACGCCCGTTGCCGTCGCCGACAATCACCGACCCCACATACTGCCGGTCAAACAGGTTGTCCAGCCGCAGCAACTGGTGGAACGTCCAGGGCCCCACATGTTGCTCGAACCGGGCCCGCCAGTTGAATACCGCATACGCAGGTGCGGCCTTGGCGTTGTTGCTGTCGTCCACATACACCTTGCTGCGGTACTGCCCTTCAACCCCCATGCTGATGGACGACACCGGCTTCCAGACCAGCTCGCCATACAGGTTGTCCAGCGGCACACCGGGCAAGCGGTTGCCACTTTCGATGGTCTGGCTGATGTCATCGGCATAGCGGGCATCAGTGCGGGTATACACCAAGGTGGTCTGCCACTGCTCGCCCAAGTCACTTTGCAGGCTCGCCTCAAAGCCGCGTCGTACAGTACGCCCCGCATTGCGATAGCTGGTTCGACCATCCGTAGCGCTGGCAACGACGATTTCGTCATCGGTGTGAATCTCATACACCGCCGCATTCAGGCGCGTGCGCTCGCCAAGCCGGTACTTCACGCCCATTTCGTACTGCATGCTGGTGGCGGGCTTGAGGCCGAAGTTGAAGCTTTCGACCTCGCCCGGCGCATAGGCCATCTCGGCCTGCGTGGGGGTTTCGAAGCCTTTGCCGACGCTCACGTAACCGCGCAAATCAGGCGTGAACGCGTACATCACCGACAGCGATGGCGTGGCCTGCTGGTACTTCTTCGAGCCGCTTGAGTCACCGTTGGCCAGGTAGTGGTCGTCGACACGCATTTCCATGGTGCTGTAGCGCAGCCCCAGCTCACTGGTCCAGTTGCCGATTTCCCAATGCGCCTGAAGGTACGGGTCCAGGCTGGTAGCGGTGTCTTTCTCGTCACGGCGCAGCTCACCTCTGACGCCCAGTTGGTCACCGCTGAAATTCTGATAACCGCGACGGTCGTCCTTGCTCTGGTCGTAATCGGCGCCGACAGTGAAGGTGAGATTGCCGGGCACGTCCGCAACCGGCTGTATCCAGCGCAGGGTGCCGCCGTGGAACTCGCGGTCGAAGTCTACGACCCCGCCGCCACGCTGGCTGTTCGAGGCTACCGTTCTGGGGATGGACAAATACTGCACCACGCTGCGCCGCCCCGCATACAGGTTGAACTGCAGCGTGGCATCGCCAAAGTAGCGCTCGTAGTTCATGCCCAGTTGCTGGTGGTCGATGCTTTTGCGGGTGTTGTAGGTTTCGGCCACTGCCGCCGTGGAACGTGGGTCATGCTTGTAGGCATCCCAGGTCTGCCCAAGCGGGTCCTGCGTGTTGTTCTGCTCCAGGCTGCTGTAGATCAGCGCCATGCGCGAGTCTTCATCGGGCTTGAAATTGACCTTGGCGAAGGTCTGGTCACGGCGCGCAGCACTGTGGTCGCGGTAGCCATCGGTATCCAGGCGCGAGGCATCCAGTACGAACCCTGCGCTGTCGTTACCGCCCTCTGCCGAGAGGTGGTTCTTGTTGAAGCCGTCGCTGCCAAAGGTGGTTTCGGCCCCCACGCGTGCAGGCCCCTGCCCGTCCCGGGTAAACATCTGGATCACACCACCGGCGTTGCTGCCATACAGCGTCGCTGCCGGGCCGCGCAGCACTTCGATACGGTCGGCCACGTCCAGGTTCAGCGTAGCGGCCTGGCCTTGCCCGTCGGGCGTACTGGCCGGTATGCCGTCACTCAGCAGCTTGATGCCACGCACGCCGAAGGCCGAGCGTGCACCGTAACCCCGTGAAGAAATCTGCAGGTCTTGCGCATAGTTCTGCCGGTTCTGCACCACCAGCCCAGGTACTTTGCTGAGCACTTCCGACAGGTTGACGCCAAGTTGGCCATCGGTGCCGTGGGACAGGTCAACGGTATCCACCGAAAACGGCAGGTCGAATGTGCTGGTGGGCGCATAGGCACCGGTCACCACCAGCGGTGCCATGACGACTACATCGGGTGAACTGGCCTTGGCATCGCCATTGGCACTCATGCCACCTGCAAACAGCAGGACCAGGCTTGTAGATGAGGGAAAACGAGAAAGAAATCGATACATGCGCAGCTTCCAGAAATTGCCGGTATTACACCAGACCAGCAGCGGCAGCGCGAACGCAGGATTTTTCCTGGCAAGCTGTTGCGAATTTACTTACGCTGAAATACTGTATACGCATACAGCAAAACAAGGAATTTCCTGTGTCCAGCACCGCCTCCGCCACCCCGAGCAGCTATGAACAGCTGGGTGTACGCATCCAGAAGATCATCAACAGCCCCACCGCCCAGCGCAGCCGTGCGGCGCTGATCTTTCGGCTGGAACAGGAAAGCCCGGAAGATTGGGACAGCCTGCTGGAGGAGATCGCAGAAAACGACAACGTCACACTCGCCCACCGCGACGATGGCGGCGTGCAGATTTTCTGGACTGTGCCGAAGGAAGACTGACCACGCATGAGAGTTTCGCTTTTTGCGGCAGCCTGCCTGTTACTGACCACTCCACTTGTGCAAGCCGATGCCCCACGCACCTTCCAGGAAGCCAAGAAGGTCGCCTGGAAGCTCTATGCGCCGCAATCGACCGAGTTTTATTGCGGCTGCAAATACAAGGGCAACAAGGTCGACCTGGCGTCCTGCGGCTATGCCCCTCGCAAGAATCCCCAGCGCGCGTCACGCATCGAGTGGGAACACATCGTACCCGCCTGGCAGATCGGCCATCAGCGCCAGTGCTGGCAGAGCGGCGGGCGTAAGCAGTGCTCGCAGCATGACGAAGTGTACAAACGCGCCGAAGCCGACCTGCACAACCTGGTGCCAAGCATTGGCGAGGTCAACGGCGACCGCAGCAACTTCAGTTTCGGCTGGCTGCCGGAACAACGCGGCCAGTATGGCAGCTGCCTGACCCAGGTCGACTTCAAGGCCAAGAAGGTGATGCCACGCCCGTCGATCCGCGGCATGATCGCCCGCACCTACTTCTACATGAGCAAGCAGTACAACCTGCGCCTGTCCAAACAGGACCGGCAGTTGTTCGAGGCCTGGAACAAGACCTACCCGCCGCAGGTATGGGAGCGCCAACGCAACCAACAGGTGGCCTGCGTGATGGGGCGGGGCAACGAGTTCGTGGGGCCGGTCAACCTCAAGGCGTGTGGTTGATCCTCAGCTCAGCGCTTGTAAATAGGCGCTGGCTTCCCGATAACGGGCCAGCCGCGCCAGGTCGGCGGGGCCAGGGCAAGGAATGCGGGAAAGGTCACTGTTATCGGCCAGGTCGGCAAGCTTGACGGTTCGCGCCAACGGGTCGTCGCCCAGGCGTACCACGAAGTCCTGGTACGGCTCGCCTTCACGGCGACTGAGCGCCAGCAAGGCGGCAAGGATTTTCAGCGCAAACCCCTCGCGCGCCAGGTCGGACAGGGTCAGCGGGGTGTCCTCGATCACATCGTGAAGCACTGCGACAATCCGCTGCTCGGGTGTGGACACCCGCATCATCACGCGTAGCGGGTGGAGAATGTACGCCACCCCACCCTTGTCGTATTGCCCTTCATGCGCTCTGGCGGCCACGGCAATGGCCCGCTCCAGTGTAGACATGAGGCCCCTCCCCGTTCGGCATCTTCCACCCAAGCATAGCCAAACTTGTGTGAACAATGTCTAACACACGCCTGACAAAGCTACACACACCCGGTTGGCACGGCCTTATGAAGGCAAATGTTGTGGGAGCGGGCATGCCCGCGAACACCGGCAACGCCGGTGCCATACACCGCGCCGGGTTCTTCGCGGGCATGCCCGCTCCAACAGGTGCCGCGAAGGCTCCGGGCTCCCACCCACTGCTGCAGTTCTAGCGGGCTGCGCCGTGCTGGATAACAACCGAATCGGTGCCCAGCTTGGCCATCACTTCGTCCTTGCGCGCTTGTGCTTCTTCACGGCTAGGGAACGGCCCCATCAGCACCACCGGCTTGCCGTTGCGGTATTCCACCGAAGAGGGGATGCCCTTTTCGATCAGCCGTGCGGTCATGTCGCTCAGCGCGCCCATGTTGGCGCCCTGGATCACTTCCACATCCCAGCCCTCGGGTGCCGGCTGGCCAGCCAGTGCATCGGCACGGCGTTGCAGGTCGGCGCCGCCGCACAGCTCGCGGATGCGCAGGTTGTTGCCGGTGTCGTCGACGATGATGTCGTACTGGCCATCGCGCTTGATCGCCACGTAGCTGCGGTAGGCTTCGTACTGCCCGGCATCGTCCTTGCCGCGGACCTGGCCGCAGAGGGTGCCCTGGGTGTCGATCCGCACGTTGCCGAACTTGGCGGTCTTGGGGTTGTGCAGGTGTTCGGCCACCTGCTTGTGCACGCCTTCCACCTCGTTCTCACAGCCCGCCAAGGCAAGCACTGCCATTACCACAGCCAGTTTGCGCACGCGTGTACCTCCAGATTCGAAGGGGCGGATTCTAGCACGAGGGCCCCGCGCAAGGACCGCGACCATACGTTACACCTTGCAACCAAGTCATCGGACGACACCACCGACGGCGGCGCTGATCGCCATTTCTTATCCCGCTGATAAAAAACTTGAGGCAGCGCAAACCGGGCGTTTCGTACAAGAATCGGGGCAGTCATACGACGACGTATGTCGAATAATAATAAAGGTGAACCCATGTCCCGTTCATACATACAGGTGGATGCTCACGTCCGCATGATCGCACCGGGCGCTTTTGGCGCTTCCTGGGCAGCCCTGCCCCAGGAGGCGCCATGAAAACCCTGGTCGATGGTTACTTCATCATCCTCAAGACGCTGGTGGTAGGTTGCCTGGTCGGCATCACCTGCCTGATCTTCACCAACGTCGTGCTGCGCTATGGCTTCAACTCGGGGTTGTTCTTCAGCGAAGAAATTTCCCGCCTGGCGTTTGTCTGGCTGGTGTTTGCTGGCGCGCAGCTGATGCTGCACGAACACGGCCACATCGGCGTCGACATCGTCACCCGCCGCGTCTCGCCTGGCGTGGCCCGCTGCCTGCTGGCACTGACGCAACTGCTGATGCTGTATGTGACCTGGCTGTTTCTCGACGGCAGCTGGAAGCAGACCCTGATCAACCTGCATGTCGGCGCTCCCTCCACGGGTATTTCCATGGCGCTGTTCTACGGCGCGGGCTTGGTCTTCTGCATCCTCAGCGCGCTGCTGATCTGCACCCAACTGGTCAGGAACCTCACGGGCACCCTCCCGGCACCCGCCCAGACCGAAACTTCGCTCAATGACGGAGCAGTCGAATAATGGCCCTGTCTGTTTTCGTCGGCGTGCTGATGGCCGCCATCCTGATCGGCGCCCCCATCGCCTATGCCCTGATCCTCTGCGGCGTGGCGTTGATGTGGCTGCTGGGCCTGTTCGATGGCCAGATCATCGCGCAGAACATCATCAACTCGGCGGGCAGCTTCCCGCTGCTGGCAATTCCGCTTTTCATCATTGCTGGCGAGGTAATGAACAGCGGCGGCTTGTCCAAGCGCATCATCAAGCTGGCCATCACCCTGGTCGGCCACCTGCGCGGCGGCCTGGGCTACGTCACTATTTTTGCCGGCGTGCTGCTGTCGAGCCTGTCCGGTTCGGCCTTGGCCGACGCCGCCTCGCTGACCGCCCTGTTGCTGCCGATGATGGTTATCGCCGGCTACAACCGTGACCGCTCCGGGGGCCTGATCGCATCGGTGTCGGTGCTGGGTTCGATCATTCCACCCAGCATCGGTTTCGTCGTGCTGGGCGTGGCTTCGGGGCTGTCGATCACCAAGCTGTTCCTCGCCGGCATCGCCCCGGGCCTGATGATCGCCGCCGCACTGGTGGTGGCCTGGTGGCTGATGTCGCGGCGTAACAACGATGTGGAACTGAGCCCCAAGGCCAGCGGCAAGGAGCGCCTCAAGGCCCTGGTTGACAGCTTCTGGGCGCTGATGCTGCCGGTGATCATCGTCGTCGGCCTGCGCTTTGGCGTGGTCACCCCGACCGAGGCCGGTGCGGTGGCCAGTGTCTATGCCCTGCTGGTGTCGTCGCTGATCTACCGCGAGCTCAGCCTGAAGTCACTGAACGAACTGCTGCTGCGCGCCGGCAAGACCACCGCTGCCGTGATGTTCCTGGTGGCTGCCGCTTCGATCCCGGCCTGGATGATCACCATCGCCGATATCCCCGGGCAAATCATCGACCTGATCCAGCCAGTGATGGACAACCCGCGGCTGCTGATCGTAGTGCTGATGCTGCTGATCCTGGTGATTTCCATGGTCATGGACCTCACCCCCACCGTATTGCTGCTCGCACCGATCCTGGTACCGGTGGTGACTGCTGCGAACATCGACCCGATCTACTTCGGCGTGCTGTTCATGATCAATTGCTCGATCGGCCTGATCACCCCGCCGGTGGGCACGGTGCTCAACGTGGTCTGCGGCATCGGCCGCATGCGTTACGAGGCACTGCTCAAAGGCACGTTCCCGTTCCTGATCGCGGAAATTATCGTGCTGTTCCTGCTGGTCATCTTCCCCGAACTGGTCACCGTTCCCGCCCAGTGGTTCGGGCATTGACCCCCCCTATAACAATAAAGGTACTGCCCATGAAGAAACTCGCCCTCATCACCGCCCTGTTGCTGTCCAGCAGCTTGAGCATGGCCGCCGACTACAACGCCCGCGTCATCAAGTTCGCCGCCACCAGCCCCAAGGGCACGCCACCGGCCATCGGCATGGAACTGTTCGCCAAGAAGGTTCAGGCGCGCAGCGAAGGCAAGATCAAGGTGCGCACCTTCCCCAACGGTGTTTTGGGCGGCGACGTGCAGGTGCTGTCGTCCCTGCAGGGTGGCGTGGTGGAAATGATGACCTGGAACGCCGGGCTGATGCTCAACCACGTCACCGACTTCGGCATCCTCGACTTCCCGTTCCTGTACACCGACACCGCCAAGGTCGATGCCATGCTCGACGGCGAGGTGGGCAAGATGCTCACCGACCAGCTGCCGGCAAAAAACCTGGTAGGCCTGGCGTTCTGGGAGCTGGGCGAGCGCAACCTGACCAACAATGCGCGGCCGGTGCAAAAGCTCGAAGACATCGCCGGGCTGAAGATTCGCGCCCAGCAATCGCCGCTGTTCCTCGACGTGTGGGCGGCACTCGGTGCCAACCCGACACCGCTGCCTTTCACCGAGGTGCACACGGCGCTGGAGACCGGCACCGTGGACGGCCAGGAAAACCCGGCGGCGCTGATCCTCGCCTCGCGCTTCAACGAGGTGCAGAAGTACCTGAGCCTGACCCGGCACAACTACAACCCGCAGATCGTGCTGATCAGCAAGACGTTCTGGGACAGCCTCAACAAGGACGAGCAGCAACTGCTGACCGAGGTTGCCCAGGAAGTGCGCCTGGAACAACGGCGCATCTCCCGGGAGGCCGACAGCAAGGCCATCGCCGAGCTGCAGGGCGCGGGCATGCAAGTCAACCAGCTGCCGCCCGAAGAGGTGGCGCGCATCCAGGCCAAAATCCGCCCCGTGGTCGACAAGTACGCCGCACAGATCAATCCCGAACTGGTCAGCAAGGTCTACCAGGCCATGGGCTACCAGCCACAGTGACGCCCTCGCGCCGCGCATTGCGGCGCCTTTCAACTGCCATCAAGGAACAGCATGAAAATCTCCGTAGCCCAGATTCACCCGGTGGCCGGTAACCCGGCCCTGACCGTCGACAAGGTTGCCACGCTGGCACGCCAGACCGCTGCAGAAGGCTCGCGGCTGATCGCCTTTGCCGAATGCCTGATCACCGGTGGCGCGTTCGACAGCCGTGAAGACCTCGAGCGCGGCGCCATCAGCCTCGACGCCCTGGCGCCGCTGCTGGAGGTATCGGCGCAGACCGGCATCCTGATCGTGGTCGGCTTCTACGAGCGGCACGCCAGCTCGGTGTATAACACGGCTGCGCTGATCGGCGCGCAGGGCATCATCGGCCTGCACCGCAAGCGCCACCTGCCGTTCATGATCGGCGACCGCTTCACCGACCGCCCCAGCGAATGGGCACCGCCTGTGTTCGATACCGACATCGGCCGCATCGGCCTGGCCATCTGCTACGAAATCCGCTTCCCCGAAGTGGTACGCACCCTGGCCCTGGAAGGTGCCGACATCGTCGTATTGCCTGCTGCCTGGCCAGAACAGGCACGCATGCTGCCGGACATTTTCAGCACCGTGCGCGCCGCCGAAAACATGGTGTACTTCGTTGCTCCCAACCGCAACGACATGGACGAAGGCATGCAGTTCATCGGCACCAGCCACATCATCGAACCGTCTGGCAACACCCTGGTGCGCGCCGGCCTGGAAGACGGCGTGTACACCGCCGAGATCGACCTGGCCAAGGCACGCAACAAGTCGCTGATCCGTGACCCGGGCATATTCGAAGTGCACCCGTTCCGCGACCGGCTGCCTGAAACCTATCGCATCTGACCCAAGGCGGCATCGAACATGAACCAAAGCACCACACACACCTTGCTGAAGGCCCGCATGGCGCGCGGTGCCACCTTCGGCATAAACATCTACAGCACCGCCTGCATGGCCATCGAGGTGGCCGGCAACTGGGGCCTGGACTTCGTCTTCATTGACGCCGAGCACACCGCGCTGGGCGTGGACCGCGACATGGAAAAACTGCTGCTGGCCGCCAGCAGCGCTGCAATCCCCAGCTTGGTACGGGTGCGGGGGACGCTGGAATGGGATATACGCAAGGCCCTGGAAATGGGCGCTGCCGGGGTGATCGTGCCGCAAGTGCACAACGCCGCGCAGATGCGCCAGATCATCCACTACAGCAAGTTCCCGCCCTTGGGACGCCGCGGTGGCGACAGCTCGGTGCGCTCGGCCGGGTTCGCCGGGCCAGGTTTCGACTGGGCGCGCTATACGCAGGCAGAAAACGACCGCAGCGTGATCGTGCCTATGGCCGAAAGCTATGAGTTTTTCGACAACATCGATGAGATTCTCGATGTGGAAGGGATCGATGCAGTGCACTTCGGGCCGGCGGACTACTCACTTTCACGCGGGTTGCCGGTCGACTACCGCCTGGGCAACCCCGAGGTGCTGCAACGCTTGCAGTTGCTGATCGAGAAATGCCATGCCCGCTCGATCAAGGTGATGGTGCCGTGCTTTCCGGCCGACCGGGTCACCGCCAGGCGGTTGCTGGACATGGGCAGCGACATGCTGCTGATGGGCAGCGATCTGTCATGGCTCAACCAGGCCGGGCAACATATCGCTGCAGTAAAACAGGCGCTCACCTGACCGGCTGACACGCCACACAACCGGCGCCTGCAGGCACCGCGCAGTTTCGGGCTGCTACGGTGCCTGCGGGTGCGGGACTAATCCACCAGAAAGTTCTGTTTTACCAGTGTCGCCCGAATGATCGATACCAGTTCACCCAGTTGCATGTCTGGCCGTTCAGTCAAATAGGAAAGGCAGAACTTTGCCGCAGGGATCGCCGGGTCGCACGGTAATGTCTTCAACATGTCCACCGCCAACATGTCGCGAATCAGTGGCACCGGCAATATGCCAATGGCATGCCCCGCCGATACCATCTTGGCAATAAACGCCAGCGAGTTGCTGGAATGAAAAGCGTGGCTCGCCGAGCCGCTTTCCTGCAACCAGCGGTCCACCACCGAATACAATGTCGACGGCGCGCTGTGGGTAACGATCGAATACTGCCGCGCCTGCTGCGGCAGAAACGGCCCGTCGGCAATCTCCAGGTGCCGCGCCGCCACCCACTGAAATGTCATCCAGCCAAGGAACACATCGGTCACATCCTCGCGTGTGGCCGGGTTGGTCAGCAGGGCGATGTCCAGTTCGTGATCGTTCAGTTTGCGGTTGAGCGCGGCGCCCACATCGATGGTGATTTCCAGGGTGATTTCCGGGAAGTGCGCCTTGATTTCGCTTATTACCGCAGTCAGCCCGACCATGGCCGAGCACTCGTCTGCGCCCAGGCGCAGGCGCCGGTGTTGCTTCTGCTGGGCAGCAAACTGCTCCAGCTGCGTGCTGTTGTTCAGTACCAGTTCGGCATGACGCAGCGCGGTGTGGCCGTCGGCGGTGAGGCTCATGCGCTGCTTGCTGCGGTCGAACAGCTTGACGCTGAGCAACGACTCCATTTCCTTGATGCGCGCCGACACCGCAGGTTGCGTCAGGTGAAGATGCCGTGAGGCCGCGTGCACACCGCCCAGGCGGGCGGTCCAGTAGAATGCCTCGATCTGCATCAGCGTGATACGCATGATAAAAACTGCTCCGGCTACTGCTTACGGATTTTTATTATCGACCGTTCAGGGCGCTTGTTAGGATGACCGAAACCCTTCGAAAAAGCATCCGGCATAACAACAACTCCCTATGTATATCATCGAAGCTCTACCTGCCCCGGTTAACGCCCACGAACTTGAAATACTGATCAATGCCGAACCGGCAACTATCGGCCATTTCATTACCCACGGCATACCCCACCCGGAAATCAAGGCACACTTGCAGAATGTACGGGCGGTGGGCACCGCCGTAACCGTACGCATGCCCGGCAATGACGGTGGCATCCTGCACTACGCCATGGGCTGCGCCCGCCCCGGCGATTTCCTGGTCGTGGACCGTTGCGGCGAGCGCATCACCGCCGCGCTGGGTGGGGCCATGGCCTACGCCGCCAAGCAGGCCGGGGTAGCCGGGATCATTGTCGACGGTTATGTCACCGACCTTGGCGAATTGCGCGAGCACGGCGTACCGGTATGGTCACGCGGTGCCAGTGCCATCACCACGCGGGTGATCGGCCACGAAGGCGAGTTCTGCACTGCCATCCAGTGCGGCGGGGTCATCGTGCGCCCGGGCGACGCCGTGGTGGCGGATGAAAACGGCATCGTATTCCTGCGCCCAGGCAAGGTGGTGGAACTGGCGCAACGGGCAATCGACTTCCAGCGCAACGAAAAGCACACCCTTGCCCGGCTGGCCAAGGGCGAGAAGTTTCCCGATATCGTCGGGTCGCGGTCGACCATCGAGGCGGCGACCCGCCCTCGCCAATAGCGCCAGACCGTACCTGAAGTAGCTCCCGAACAACAACAAGAGGACTACCGTGAAGCTCATCTCCCGGCTCATACCGCTGGCGCTTGGCGCGCTGATGGGCAGCCCGGCCGCACAGGCGCAGGACTACCCGCAAATCCGTTTCAACGTGATCGGTGGCGGTAGCCACAACTACACGTTCCGCGCCGTTGAACAGCCGTTCTGGACCAACACCTTGCCCACCGCATCCCACGGCAAGGTCACCGCCCAGCTGCTGGGGCTGTCGGAGAGCGGCCTCAAGGGCCCGGAAATCATCCGCCTGATGCGCTTTGGCGCGGTAGACATCGGCATGGGCGTGTTCGCATTCGTCGCTGGTGACGATGCCACCTTCGAAGGCATCGACCTGCCGGGCATGGCCGCCGACATCGGCACCGCCCGCCGCATTGCCAACGCCTACAAGCCGGTGCTGGAACAGCGTATGGCCGAGCGCCATGGCATAAAGCTGCTGGCCACCGTGCCGTACACTGCGCAGGTGTTTTTCTGCCGCGCGCCCGTGCAATCGCTGGCCGACCTCAAAGGCCGAAAAATCCGCACGCGCGGGCGCAACATGGCCGAGCTGGTCAAGGCCATTGGCGCTGCCCCGGTCACCCTACCCTTTGCCGAAGTGGTGACCGCCATGCAGACCGGCGTCATCGACTGCGCCATTACCGGCATCGGCTCGGGTAACGCCGCCAAATGGTACGACGTGGCCGGGTACCTGTACGACCTGCCGGTGGACTGGTCGGTCGGCTTCTATGGCATCGGCCTCAAGCGCTGGCAACAGTTGCCGCCTGAGGTGCAGCAACTGCTGCAGGCGCAGTCGAAGGTGCTGGAAGATGCCCTGTGGCAGGAGACAGCCAGGGAAAACCGTTACGCCAAGGCATGCAATATCGGCAGCCCCGACTGCCAGATCCACCAACCGGCGCACATGAGCGCGTCGGCACCCGACCCGCAAGAACAACAGCGCGTGCGCCAGGCGGCGCTGGAAATCGCCAACAACTGGGGCAAGCGTTGCGGCCCAGTTTGTGTCGAGCAATGGAATGCCAGCGCAGGCCGCGCCATCGGCATGCGCCTGGCCCCATAAGCCCTTTCCCTCGGAGCAGACAGTGATGAATACGGCCCATTCCGGCCTGGCGGCCATCACCGCCATCGCCAAGGCCAGCACCTGGGTAGGTGGCTTTGCCCTGCTCGGCTGCGCCCTGCTGATTGGCATCGACCTGATCTTGCGCAAGACCCTGGGCATCTCCATGGGCGGCGCCGATGAGATTGCCGGCTATGTTCTGGCAGTCACCAGCGCCTGGGCGTTTCCGGTCACCTTGCTCAAGCGCTCGCACATCCGCGTCGACATCCTCTACGCTCGCCTTGGCCTGAAGCCACGGGTGGCGCTCGACCTGTTCGCCCTGGCCTGCATGGCCGTGCTGGTCAGCACCCTGGCCTTTCACGCCTGGAATGTGCTGCAGGACTCCATCGAATACCGCTCAGTGTCCAACACGCCGTTGCAAGTACCGCAATGGATACCGCAATCCATCTGGTTTGCCGGCTACCTGTTCTTCGCCCTGACCCTGCTCAGCCTGGCGCTGGTGAGCCTGGGGCATTTATTGCACGAGCGCTGGGGGGCGGTCAGTGCACTGATCGGTATCAACACGGTCGAGCAGGAAATCGAGGAAGAACTGCACCCCGCGGCCAACACCGCCAAGGAGCACACGCCATGCTGAGCATCACCTTGTTCCTGCTGCTGGCCCTGCTGGCGCTGAGCGTGGCCGCCGCCGTCAGTGTCGGCCTGCTGGGGATGTCGCTGTCGCAGTTGTTCTCGACCCTGCCATTGAGCAATGCCATGGGCGAAATCGCCTGGAACACCAGCGCCGAGTTCCTGCTGGTGGCCATCCCTCTATACATACTGATGGGTGAACTGCTGGTGTGTTCGGGGGTGGCCGGGCGCATGTACCAGGCGGTCGAGAAATGGCTGTCCTGGCTGCCGGGCGGGCTGATGAACTCCAACATCGGCGCCAGCGCACTGTTTGCCACCACCAGCGGCTCCAGCGTGGCAACCGCCGCAACCATTTCCACCCTGGCCATTGCGGAGCAGGAACGCAAAGGTTACAACGCCCCGCTGTTCCTGGGCTCGATCGCCGCTGGCGGCACGCTGGGTATCCTGATTCCGCCATCGATCAACATGATCCTGTTCGCCCTGATCGCCAACGTGTCGGTGCCCAAGCTGTATCTGGCTGCAACCATCCCCAGCATCATCCTCAGCCTGTTGTTCGTCGCACTGATCGTGCTGGCCTGCCTGGTGCGCCCGCAATTGGGTGGGCGCAAAGAACACACCCGCTGGGCAGAACGCCTGGCCTGCATCCCCGACCTGCTGCCGCCACTGGCCATCTTCGCCCTGGTGATCGGCTCGATCTACAGCGGTTTTGCCACTGCCAGCGAGTCGGCGGCACTGGGGGTACTCAGCGCCTTGGGCTTGGGCCTGTGGCGCCGGGCTCTCACCTGGCAAAGCCTGGGCCAGGCCTTCGAAGCCACGCTGCGCACCACCGGCATGATCATCTTCATCACTTTGTCGGCGTTTTTCCTCAACTTCGTGCTGGCGTCCATCGGGCTGACCACCACCCTGGTCAACTTCGTCACCGACCTGAACCTGTCACCTACGGCCACGCTGCTGGCGATCATCGTGTTCTATATCGTGCTCGGCTGCTTCATGGACACCCTGGCGATGCTGATCACCACGGCGCCGCTGATCGTGCCGATCGTCGTCGCCCTGGGCTTTGACCCACTGTGGTTCGGGGTGGTGCTGATCGTGCTGTGCGAAATGGGCCAGATCACCCCGCCGTTCGGCATGAACCTTTTCGTGGTGCAGAGCATCCGTGGCCGCGGCAACTTCATGGACGTGGTGTACGGCGCGCTGCCGTTCTGCCTGGCTTTGCTGGTGCTGATCGGCTTGCTGATTGCCTTCCCACAACTGGCGCTGTGGCTGCCAAAGGCGTTCTAGCGGAGAATGCAAAAAGGGCGATCATTTCTGATCGCCCTTTTTGGGATTTGGTAGGCACAATTGGACTCGAACCAACGACCCCCACCATGTCAAGGTGGTGCTCTAACCAACTGAGCTATGTGCCTGTCGTGTGGTGCGCATATTAGTGATCCGATGCGTACCTGTAAAGCTTTTTTTTGAGAAAAATCAAAAACTTTGGAATGTGAGCGCTGCGCGCCCGTACCGCGGTTTACGCTACCCTCAACAATGGACAATGAAAAAAGGGGTGACCCTTTCGGATCACCCCTTCTTCGATTTGGTAGGCACAATTGGACTCGAACCAACGACCCCCACCATGTCAAGGTGGTGCTCTAACCAACTGAGCTATGTGCCTGTCGTGTGGTGCGCATTCTACGCATTCCAAAAGCCCTGTCAACACTTTTTTTCGCGCTAAGCTACTGAATCTTAAACCCTTTATATAAAGGCTGGTTGGAGGGTTGGCCGTAAAGGATTTTCACCAGACGACTAGCGGGTGTTTATTATTATTGATAGCATCGGTACATTCGTTAAAAATATAAAACACGAGGTTCCTGCAGCATGGCTAACACCCCCTACCCCCAGTCCTACTACGCCGCCTCGGCCAACCCGGTGCCGCCACGTCCGGCGCTGCAGGGTGAGGTGGAAACCGATGTGTGCATCATCGGTGCCGGCTACACCGGCCTGTCCAGCGCCCTGTTCCTGCTGGAAAACGGCTTCAAGGTGAGCATCGTCGAAGCGGCCAAGGTCGGTTTCGGCGCGTCGGGCCGCAACGGCGGCCAGATCGTCAACAGCTACAGCCGCGACATCGACGTCATCGAACGCACTGTCGGCCCCAAGCAGGCACAACTGCTGGGCCACATGGCCTTCGAAGGCGGGCGCATCATTCGTGAGCGCGTGGCCAAGTACAATATCCAGTGCGACCTGAAAGACGGTGGCGTGTTCGCCGCCATCACCAGCAAGCAGATGGGCCACCTGGAGTCGCAAAAGCGCCTGTGGGAACGCTTCGGCCACAACCAGCTCGAGCTGATGGACCAGAAGCGCATCCGTGAAGTGGTCGCGTGCGACAGCTATATCGGCGGCATGCTCGACATGAGCGGCGGCCACATCCACCCGTTGAACCTGGCCCTGGGTGAAGCTGCTGCGGTCGAGTCGCTGGGCGGCATCATCTATGAGCAAACCCCGGCAATCCGCATCGAGCGCGGTGCCAACCCGGTCGTGCACACCCCACAAGGCAAGGTGCGCGCCAAGTTCATCATCGTCGCCGGCAACGCCTACCTGGGCAACCTGGTGCCAGAACTGGCCGCCAAGTCCATGCCATGCGGTACCCAGGTGATCACCACCGAACCACTGGGCGAAGAACTGGCGCGCACCCTGCTGCCGCAGGATTACTGCGTCGAGGACTGCAACTACCTGCTCGACTACTACCGCCTGACCAGCGACAAGCGCCTGATCTTCGGCGGTGGCGTGGTGTACGGCGCGCGTGACCCGGCCAACATCGAGGCGATCATTCGTCCGAAGATGATCAAGGCCTTCCCGCAGCTGAAGAACGTGAAGATCGACTACGCCTGGACCGGCAACTTCCTGCTGACCCTGTCGCGCCTGCCGCAGGTTGGCCGTATCGGCGACAACATCTACTACTCGCAGGGGTGCTCGGGCCACGGCGTGACCTACACCCACCTGGCGGGCAAAGTGCTGGCCGAGGCCTTGCGCGGCCAGGCTGAGCGTTTCGACGCCTTCGCCGGCCTGCCGCACTACCCGTTCCCGGGTGGCCAGATGCTGCGCGTGCCGTTCAGCGCCATTGGCGCCTGGTACTACAGCCTGCGCGATCGCTTGGGCTTCTGATGTAAGCAGGCCTGGCCCTAACGCCGGCAAGCCAGCTCCCACAGGTACCGCACAGGCGTCAAACCCAGTGCGCTACCTGTGGGAACAGGCACCGCTATTTGTTCAGGCTGCTGATAGCCTGCTTCGCCGCAATTTCCTGCCCCGCCCGCGCCAGTTCATCCGCAGCTTGCAACCACCGCTGGCGATCCACCTGGGCCGGCAACTGCCGCGGTGGCTGCACCAGCACCGCCCAACTCCCCTGCTTCGCCCACGCCGAGGCAAAGTCATCGAACGCCATCACCTGGCGCCGGTGCATGCCCGAGCGCAGCAGTACACGCTGCTTGTACCGGTCATAGCCGATCAGCACCGCATAACGTGGCTCACTCCACCAGGCCGAACCCTCCTCGTAACGCAGCAGCACCGGGTTGCCCGCCGCCACCTGGGTCAATAGCGCGTCCAGTTGCTTGTCCAGTGGGTAAACCACCATGCCGTAGTCCCGCGCCACGCGAGGGATAGCCGTGTCCAGCGCTTCTGCGCCCTGCGGCAGGTTCAGCGGCTTGTCCAGCAAACCAGGCGTAATCGGCGCGCCCTGTTGCGACAGCACCGCTGCCAGCGCCATGGCACCGCTGTGGTTGGCGTTGCCACGGTAGAACGGCACGCTGCTGATCTCGACCCGCTGCGGCAGGCCTTTGAGGTTGGCAGGCGGTGCGCTGGCACAGCCGGCCAAGGTGGCCGCCATCAGACAGGCGACCAACAGCCGCCGTGGGGCAGCTTTGATGGAATGTTGCTGCATGGACACTCGCTTGTTCCAACGCCAGGCAGGCAGCGCCCGGCTCTGGGCACCGATCATAGGTCCGACAGCGGCGCGGGTATAGTCCGACAGCGGCTTGGAGCGAATCGGACTCAGAGATAGACCTTTGTTCGATGGAACGTCACAGGCGAAGGGCTAGACTAAAGCAGTGTCTGGAAGGCAAGCGCTTGCCAATCGAGCGTTTACCGTAGAGATGGAGGCACAGATGAGCCTGACCATGGCAATTCTCATGCTGGTAGGCATGTGGCTAAGCGTTGCAGCCGCCATGCTGTGGGGTGTAATGCGCATCGTGCGGCGCCATTCCCACCACCACCTGCCGCCGCAGGCCCCTGCCAAACCGCAGCCTGTGCGCCGGGCACGGCGGCCAGCCGGGGTGCATTAAAACTTCAGAAAACGCGAACGGGGCGCAATGCGCCCCGCCTTTTTACATCAACCTTCAGCCGCCTCACGCTTCAATCGCGCCCGGCGAGCAAAAATGTTGAGCATCTCGATCACGGTCGAGAACGCCATGGCCGCATACACATACCCCTTCGGTACATGAGCGCCAAAACCTTCGGCGATCAGCGTCATGCCGATCATGATCAGGAAGCCCAAGGCCAGCATGACCACCGTCGGGTTGTCATTGATGAAGTTGGCCAGCGGGTCGGCGGCCACCATCATGACGATGACTGCCGTGATCACGGCAATGATCATGATCGGCAAGTGCTCGGTCATGCCCACGGCGGTGATGATGCTGTCAACCGAGAAGACGATGTCCAGCAGCAGGATCTGGAAGATTGCCGCTGCAAAGCCCAAGGTAACTGTCGAGCCGACCTTGGCTTCTTCCTTGGCGCCATGCGGGTCGACGCTTTCGTGGATTTCCTTGGTCGCCTTCCACAGCAGGAACAGGCCACCGGCAATCAGGATCATGTCCTTCCAGGAGAAGGCGTTACCGAACACTTCGAACACCGGGTCGGTCAGCTGTACGATCCAGGCCACGGTACTGAGCAAGGCCAGGCGCATGACCAAGGCCATGCTGATACCGATACGCCGTGCCTTGGAGCGGTACTCCACCGGCAGTTTGTTGGTCAGGATGGAGATGAAGATCAGGTTGTCGATGCCCAGCACAACTTCCATGGCCACCAATGTAGCCAGGGCAACCCAGGCGGTAGGGCTAGCGGCGAGTTCCAGCAAGTATTCCATTGTTCAAATCCTGCAGCGGCGGTTTAGGGTCAGATTTCCTGGGTGTCTTTTTTCTTGTCGGCATCCTCAGGCTTCTGCCCTTCGCCGCCGATGGCCTCGTTCAACGCCTGCTGGGCGGCCTTGTTGGTGTCGTCGATGGCCTGCTTGGCCGACTGCGCGGCCTGGTCGAGCATCTGCTGGGCGGATTTCTCGGCCTGGTCGCAGCCTGCCAGGGTAAACAGGGCCAACGCCAGCACCAATGGGGTACCGATGGATTTGAGTTGCAGCATGGTGTCCTCGCTTGAAATATCCCGTCGGCGCATGGCGCCTGATGCGGTGCATTCTAGAGACGCGAATAGTTCAGGAAAATTCGTATTTTCATGGCGTATACTTCGGTTTTTACGAATCGGGACGACCGACGGTGCTCAATTATCGCCAGCTGCATTACTTCTGGGCCGTGGCCAAGACCGGCAGCATCACCCGTGCCAGCGAGCAACTGAACCTCACACCGCAGACCATCAGCGGGCAGATTAGCCTGTTCGAGCAAACCTACGGCCTTGAATTGTTCCAGCGCGCCGGCCGGCAGCTGGAGCTGACCGAGACTGGCCGCCAGGCGCTGGTGTATGCAGAGCAGATGTTCCAGATTGGCGGCGAGCTGGAAGCCATGCTGCGCGCAGGCCCGCAGGAGCAGATCCTGTTCCGCGTGGGGGTGGCCGACGTGGTGCCCAAATCCATCGTCTACCGCCTGCTGGCACCGACCATGGAGCTGGATGAAGTGCTGCGCATCAACTGCCGCGAAGACAAACTTGAGCGGTTGCTGGCCGACCTGGCCATCCAGCGCCTGGACCTGGTGATTTCCGACAGCCCCATGCCCGGCAACCTGGACATCAAGGGCTATAGCCAGAAGCTGGGCGAGTGCGG
Source organism: Pseudomonas putida S13.1.2 (assembly GCF_000498395.2). Lineage (NCBI taxonomy): Bacteria > Pseudomonadati > Pseudomonadota > Gammaproteobacteria > Pseudomonadales > Pseudomonadaceae > Pseudomonas > Pseudomonas putida. The sequence continues at coordinate 797,139 of NZ_CP010979.1, read as the reverse complement.
GCTGAGCTTCTTCGCTACCCCGGCGCTGGCACAGCGCCTGGACGGCCCCTTCCCCGCCTGCCTGCAGGATGCGCCGCTGCTGGTGCCCGGCCAGGAAACCGTGGTGCGTAGCCGCTTGCTGCGGTGGCTAAGTGAGCAACAGGTGCAGCCACGCATCGTCGGCGAGTTCGATGACAGTGCCCTGATGCAGGCGTTCGGCCAGTCGGGCAGCGGCATATTCGTCGCCCCCAGCGTGATCGCCGAAGAAGTGTGCCGCCAGTATGGCGTGGCACTGATCGGCCAGACCGAGGCCGTGCACGAATCGTTCTATGCCATTTCGGTGGAGCGCAAGGTCAAGCACCCGGGGATCGTGGCGATTACCGAGGGGGCGCGGCGGGAGTTGTTTCATTGGTGATTGTGATGGCGTCTTCGCGGGTACCGAGATCCATGCAGTATTTGTGGGAGCGGGTTTACCCGCGAACAGGCCAGAACAGCCCTACAGGCGGTCTATGGTAAAGTCTCGCCCTTTCCAGATTCCGAGATACCGCTGCACATGACCCCCGTCTTCCGCCTCCTCAACCGCACCAGCCTGGTGACACAGATCGTCATCGGCCTGCTCGCCGGCATCGCCCTTGCCCTGCTCGCGCCTGGCATTGCCCGCGACCTGGCCTTCCTTGGCAAGGTGTTCGTCAGCGCCCTGAAGGCCGTGGCGCCCGTGCTGGTGTTCGTCCTGGTCATGGCCTCGATCGCCAACCACCGCCACGGCCAGGAAACCCATATCCGCCCGATCCTCTGGCTGTACCTGCTGGGCACCTTCGCCGCAGCGGTGGTGGCCGTGGTCGCCAGCATGCTGTTCCCGTCCAGCCTGGTGCTGAGCACTGGCGAGGCAACGCTGAGCGCGCCGGGCGGCATCACCGAGGTGATGCAGAACCTGCTGCTGAGCGCGGTCGACAACCCGATCAATGCCCTGCTCAACGCCAACTTCATCGGCGTGCTGACCTGGGCAATCGGCCTGGGCGTAGCCCTGCGCCATGCTGGCGAAACCACCCGTACCGTGGTCGAAGACTTGTCCAATGGCGTGACCCTGATCGTGCGCGTGGTCATCCGCTTCGCCCCGCTGGGCATTTTTGGCCTGGTCAGCTCCACGCTTGCCCAGTCTGGCCTTGACGCACTGCTCGGCTACCTGCACCTGCTGGCTGTGCTGATCGGCTGCATGCTGTTCGTGGCGCTGGTGATGAACCCGCTGATCGTGTTCTGGAAGATTCGCCGCAACCCTTACCCACTCACCCTGCTGTGCCTGCGCGAAAGCGGCATTACCGCGTTCTTCACCCGCAGCTCGGCGGCCAACATCCCGGTCAACCTGGCACTGTCGGAGCGCCTTGGCCTGCATGAAGACACCTATTCGGTGTCGATCCCGCTGGGCGCAACCATCAACATGGCCGGTGCAGCAATCACCATTACCGTGCTGACCCTGGCTGCGGTGCATACCCTGGGTATCCCGGTTGACCTGCCGACGGCCGTGCTGCTCAGCGTGGTGGCGGCGGTGTGCGCCTGCGGCGCCTCGGGTGTGGCCGGCGGCTCGCTGCTGCTGATTCCGCTGGCGTGCAGCCTGTTTGGCATCCCCAGTGAAATTGCCATGCAGGTGGTGGCGGTGGGCTTCATTATTGGCGTGTTGCAGGATTCGGCCGAGACAGCGCTCAATTCGTCGACCGACGTGCTGTTCACAGCGGCAGCTTGCCAAGCCGAAGAGCGGCGTAACGCTTGAGGAACAAGGGGCCGCTGTGCGGCCCCTCGCAGGCAAGCCTACCAGCGGTGATGTCAGTGATTGCTTAAGCCAGGCGCATTACCTAGGCTAGTGGCCTTTCCCCAGTAATGAGACAGGGCCATGTCAGAACACGAAACCGCAGGTGAAGGCCGCTTCAACAGCGTTGAGATCCGCATTCTCGGTTCGCTGATCGAAAAGCAGGCCACCAGCCCGGAAAGCTACCCGCTGACCCTCAATGCACTGGTCCTGGCCTGCAACCAGAAGACCAGCCGCGAGCCGGTGATGAACCTGACCCAAGGCCAGGTCGGCCAGGCCTTGCGCGCCCTCGAAGGGCAGGACATGACCCGCCTGCAGATGGGCAGCCGTGCCGACCGCTGGGAACAACGGGTGGACAAGGCACTGGAGCTGGTGCCGGCCCAGCTGATACTGATGGGCCTGATGTTCCTGCGTGGCCCGCAAACCCTCAACGAACTGCTGACCCGCAGCAACCGCCTGCACGACTTCGACGACACCGATCAGATCCAGCACCAGCTGGAGCGCCTGATCTCGCGGGGCCTGGCCTTGCATCTGCCACGCCTGGCCGGCCAGCGTGAAGACCGCTACACCCACGCCCTGGGCGACCCGGCAGAGATCGAGGTGATCCTCGCTGCACGTCAACAGGAAGGTGGTGCGCGCAGCAGTGGCGGCAGTGTCTCGGAAGACCGCATCGAAGCCCTCGAAGCCCGTATCGCGGCGCTGGAGGCACGCCTGGCCGAGCTGGAAGGCTGAGCCGTCACGGCTCGCGGTCGGGGAAGTTGCGGCAGCTCTTGCGTTCGGCCAGCTCCCGGTCACTGGGGCGCTGGTCGACGAACACGGTGCGGCCGTCGGCGTAGATTTCCAGGTAACCCCAGTGCAGGTCCTGTTCTTGCTGGCCAGGCTTTGGGGGGACTAACCACCAGGGTTCGCGGCTGATCAGGGTCATGGGTGTGATTCCTGAGGGGATCTGCACTAATCATAGACACCCTCGGGTTCTTCTTTGCCTGGACCGGCCCTTTCGCGGCTAAAGCCGCTCCCACAGGTACTGCACAGATTTTGAAGTCTGTGCGGTCCCTGTGGGAGCGGCTTTAGCCGCGAAGAGGCCGGTACAGGCTTATGCCGGTGCCGAAGTACGAATCAGGTGATCGAAGGCCGCCAGCGAAGCCTTGGCCCCTTCACCCACAGCAATCACGATCTGCTTGTACGGCACGGTAGTCACGTCACCGGCGGCAAACACACCCGGGATGCTGGTCTGGCCCTTGGCATCGACGATGATTTCGCCACGCGGCGACAGCTCGACGGTGCCCTTCAGCCAATCGGTGTTCGGCAGCAGGCCGATCTGCACGAAGATGCCTTCCAGCGCCACCTCGTGCTGCTGGTCGGTGGTGCGGTCCTTGTAGCGCAGGCCGCTCACTTTCTCACCATTGCCCAGCACCTCGGTGGTCAGCGCGCTGGTGATCACTTTCACGTTCGGCAGGCTGTGCAGCTTGCGTTGCAACACCGCATCGGCACGCAGCTGGCTGTCGAATTCGATCAGCGTCACCTGGGCAACGATACCGGCCAGGTCGATCGCCGCTTCCACGCCTGAGTTACCGCCGCCAATCACCGCCACGCGCTTGCCTTTGAACAGCGGGCCGTCACAGTGCGGGCAGTAGGCCACGCCACGGCCACGGTACTCCTGCTCGCCCGGCACGTTCATTTCGCGCCAGCGGGCACCGGTGGCCAGGATCACGGTCTTGGCCTTGAGCGAGGCACCGCCGGCCAGGCGTACTTCATGCAGGCCGCCATCGGTGGCCGGAATCAGCGCTTCGCCGCGCTGCAGGTTCATGATGTCCACGTCGTATTGCTTGACGTGTTCTTCCAGTGCCGTGGCCAGCTTCGGCCCTTCGGTTTCCTGCACCGAGATGAAGTTTTCGATGGCCAGGGTATCGAGCACCTGGCCGCCGAAACGCTCGGCGGCGACACCGGTGCGGATGCCTTTACGTGCGGCGTAGATGGCCGCTGCCGCGCCGGCTGGGCCACCGCCGACCACCAGTACATCGAAAGCGTCCTTGGCGTTGATCTTCTCGGCCTGGCGAGCGCCGGCATTGGTGTCGATCTTGCCAAGGATTTCTTCCAGGCCCATGCGGCCCTGGCCGAACACCTCGCCGTTCAGGTACACGCTTGGCACCGCCATGATCTTGCGCGATTCCACTTCGTCCTGGAACAGCGCACCGTCGATGGCCACATGGCGCACATTAGGGTTGAGCACTGCCATCAGGTTCAGCGCCTGGACCACGTCCGGGCAGTTCTGGCACGACAGTGAGAAGTAGGTTTCGAAGGTGAACTCGCCTTGCAGCGCCTGGATCTGTTCGATCACTTCGGCACTGGCTTTGGACGGGTGGCCGCCGACTTGCAGCAGCGCCAGCACCAGCGAGGTGAATTCGTGGCCCATGGGTATGCCGGCGAAGCGCAGGCTGATATCGCTACCCGGGCGGTTCAGCGAGAACGACGGGCGACGGGCATCGGTACCGTCCGCGCTGAAGGTAATGAGGTTCGACAAACCGGCAATTTCCACCAGCAGGTCGTGCAATTCGCGGGACTTCGCGCCGTCGTCGAGGGAGGCTACGATCTCGATCGGCTGGGTGACCCGCTCCAGGTAGGTTTTCAGTTGCGATTTAAGCGTGGCGTCCAACATACGGGCGATTCCTTTTTTCAAAACTCGGATACAAAAACGCCCAGGCGATGTCGCCCGGGCGTTTGACGGGGCGGTAACAACTTCAGCTTTGGCGGCTGAGTACCGCCCGCGACTGGCTCACAGTCTTAGATCTTGCCAACCAGGTCCAGGGACGGGGCGAGAGTCGCTTCGCCTTCTTTCCACTTGGCCGGGCACACTTCGCCCGGGTGGGCGGCCACGTACTGGGCAGCCTTCACTTTACGCAGCAGTTCGGCAGCATCGCGGCCTACACCACCGTCGTTCAGTTCGACGATCTTGATCTGGCCTTCCGGGTTGATCACGAAGGTACCGCGATCGGCCAGGCCGGCTTCTTCGATCAGCACGTCGAAGTTGCGCGAAATGACATGGGTCGGGTCACCGATCAGCGGGTATTGGATCTTGCCGATGGTGTCCGAAGTGTCGTGCCAGGCTTTGTGGGTGAAGTGGGTGTCGGTGGACACGCCGTAGATTTCTACACCCAGTTTCTGGAACTCGGCGTAGTTGTCGGCAAGGTCACCCAGCTCGGTCGGGCAGACGAAGGTGAAGTCAGCCGGGTAGAAGAACACGACAGACCACTTGCCTTTCAGGTCGGCTTCGCTGACCTGGACGAACTCGCCCTTGTGGTAGGCGGTGGCGTTGAACGGTTTGACTTGGCTGTTGATGATTGGCATGAGAGACGCTCCTTCATGGGGTTGGAATCAGTTGATGGATAGAATCCTAACTAATCATCCCGCTGAAGGCTCATTGGCAAAGCTCATGCTTGCGATTGGTTTTGGCTATAACCGGGGTTAATTAATAGAAGGGAATGGGCTGAGCAAAGGATTGCGCTGCATTCATTGGCCCCATCGCCGGCAAGCCAGCTCCCACAGGTACAGCGCAGGCCCATGGACTTGTGCAATACCTGTGGGAGCTGGCTTGCCGGCGATGAGGCCAGTGGCGTTAACGAGTGACTGTGCGCATGGTCACGAACTCTTCGGCCGCCGTCGGGTGCACGCCAATGGTTTCGTCGAACTGCTGCTTGGTCGCCCCGGCCTTCAGGGCAATGCCCAGGCCCTGGATGATCTCGCCGGCGTCAGGGCCAACCATGTGGCACCCCAGCACCTTGTCGGTCTCGGCATCGACCACCAATTTCATCAGGGTCTTTTCCTGAATGTCGGTCAGGGTCAGCTTCATGGCGCGGAAGCGGCTTTCGAACACCTGCACCTGGTGCCCGGCCTCCAGCGCCTGCTCCTCGGTCAGGCCGACAGTACCGATAGGCGGCTGGCTGAACACCGCCGTCGGGATGTTCTGGTAGTCCACCGGGCGGTACTGCTCCGGCTTGAACAGGCGCCGTGCCACGGCCATGCCTTCGGCAAGGGCCACCGGGGTAAGCTGCACACGGCCGATGACATCGCCAATGGCCAGGATCGAAGGCGCAGTCGTCTGATACTGCTCATCGACACGAATGTAACCACGCGCATCCAGCTCGACACCGGTGTTTTCCAGGCCCAGGTTGTCCAGCATCGGGCGCCGCCCTGTGGCGTAGAACACACAGTCTGCAACCAGCTCGCGGCCGTCCTTGAGGGTGGCCTTGAGGCTGCCATCTTCAAGTTTGTCGATACGCTGGATATCGGCATTGAACTGCAGGTCGAGGCCGCGCTTTTCCAGTTCTTCCTTCAGGTGTGTGCGCACCGAGCCATCGAAGCCGCGCAGGAACAGGTCGCCACGGTACAGCAGCGTGGTGTCGGCCCCCAGGCCCTGGAAGATGCCCGCGAACTCGACGGCAATGTAGCCACCGCCCACCACCAGCACCCGACGTGGCAGGTCTTTGAGGTAGAAGGCTTCGTTGGAGGTGATCGCCAGTTCCTTGCCCGGGATGTCCGGGATCTGCGGCCAGCCACCGGTAGCGATGAGGATGTGCTCGGCGGTGTAGCGTTGGCCTTCCACTTCCACTTCATTAGCGCCGGTCAGGCGTGCGTGGCCTTGCAGCAGGGTGACGCCGCTGTTGACCAGCAGGTTGCGGTAGATGCCGTTGAGGCGCTCGATCTCGCGGTTCTTGTTGGCAATCAGGGTGCCCCAGTCGAAATGCCCTTCTTCCAGGGACCAACCGTAACCTGCGGCCTGCTCCAGTTCATCCGCGACATGCGCGCCGTACACCAGCAGTTTTTTCGGCACGCAGCCGACGTTGACGCAGGTGCCACCCAGGTAGCGGCTTTCGGCCACTGCCACTTTTGCGCCGAAGCCCGCGGCAAAGCGTGCTGCGCGCACACCGCCGGACCCGGCACCAATCACGAACAGATCAAAATCGTAGGCCATGTATTCAGTCTCCTAGGCAGGCGCACAGCATAACGCCGTTGGCCACCGCAAACAAAAAAGCCACCCCGAAGGGTGGCTCTCGTACCAGCTGGGCTTATCAGTAAGCCTTGCCAGCCTTGTAGAAGTTCTCGAAGCAGAAGTTGGTCGCCTCGATGTAGCCTTCGGCACCACCGCAGTCGAAACGCTTGCCCTTGAACTTGTAGGCGATCACGTTTCCTTCGGCCGCTTGCTTCATCAGCGCGTCGGTGATCTGGATCTCGCCACCCTTGCCCGGCTCGGTCTGCTCGATCTTCTCGAAGATATCCGGGGTCAGGATGTAGCGGCCGATGATGGCCAGGTTCGACGGCGCATCTTCAGGCTTGGGCTTCTCGACCATCGAGTCCACACGGAAGATACCGTCACGGATCTCCTCGCCGGCAATGACGCCATATTTGTTGGTTTCCTGCGGGTCGACTTCCTGGATCGCGACGATCGAGCAGCGGTATTGCTTGAACAGCTTGACCATCTGCGCCAGCACACCGTCACCGTCCAGGTTGACGCACAGGTCGTCCGCCAGCACCACGGCAAACGGCTCGTCGCCAATCAGCGGGCGGCCGGTGAGAATCGCGTGGCCCAGGCCTTTCATTTCGGTCTGGCGGGTGTAGGAGAACGAGCACTCGTCGAGCAGGCGACGGATACCCACCAGGTATTTTTCCTTGTCGGTGCCCTTGATCTGGTTTTCTAGCTCGTAGCTGATGTCGAAGTGGTCTTCCAGGGCGCGCTTGCCGCGACCGGTCACGATGGAGATTTCGTTCAGACCGGCGTCCAATGCTTCTTCAACGCCATACTGGATCAGTGGCTTGTTGACCACCGGCAGCATTTCCTTGGGCATGGCTTTGGTAGCGGGCAGGAAGCGAGTGCCGTAGCCGGCCGCCGGGAACAAGCATTTTTTGATCATATACGTCCTTAACAAAGGCTAGGCCTGTGGAATTCGGCGCAGTCTAATCAGGCGGCACTTACCTTACAATGCCCCTGATAGCGACCGATGCCATCATAGAGATAACCCAGTGTAGATAGTTCCGGGGGATCGTAAATATTACCGTCATACATGACGGGCGGATGACAGCAAAATCAGGGTGCCTGGACCGGCCCTTTCGCGGGTAAACCCACTCCCACAGGTAGCGCAACAGGCTTGAGCTCTGCACAAATCTGTGGGAGCGGGTTCACCCGCGAACAGGCCGGCACAGGCGCTGCATCAGCTACCGGTGCCCTGCCCGATCAGCACCCCATCTACCTTCTGACCATACAGGTTCACGCCGTCATTGGCATGGAACTTCACCCGTGTCTTCTCGATGGAGCCCTCCACCAACCGCGGGTCCTGCGGCCGTTCATGGCGGTTGACCCACGCGGCAACGTCCCAGGCCTGCTGATCGCTGAGGCTGCCCGGCTTGCCCAGCGGCATGTTGTACTTGATGAACGAGGCCGCCGTGTTGATGCGGTGCATACCAGCGCCCCAGTTGTAGGAGTCCTTGCCCCACAGCGGCGGCATCACGTACTCACCGGCCACCTTCTGCCCTTCGCCGTTGTCGCCATGGCAAATCGCGCATTGCTCGCGGTACACCTGCTGGCCCCGCTTGAAGTCATAGCCGCCCTCGGGCTGCGGCACCTCGGGGTAACCACGGCCGGCAATCTCCACGCCCGTTGGCGCCTTGGTCGACAGCCAGTACGCATAGGTCGCCAGTGCCGTCATCTGCGGGCTGTCGGCGGCAGGTGGCTTGCCATTCATGCTGAACTGGAAACACCCCTGGATACGCTCTGCATAGGTATTCACCTTGTCGTTCTTCTTGCGGTACGCGGGGTACATCGGGTAGGCGCCCCACATCGGCGCCGAATGCGCCAGGCGCCCCTGGTCGAGGTGGCAGTTACTGCAGTTCATGCCGTTGCCCACGGCCTCGGGCATCAGCCGGCGCGTATCGACAAACAGGGCATGGCCCTCGCGCACCATCTTGCCAAAGGCATTGGCGGGCAACTCGCTTTCAGCGGGCGGTACAAACTGCGGCGCGGCCTGCATGCCGGGCACCTTCAGTTGCGACTGGTCTTCCATGGCGATCGGGGCGGCCTGGGCACTGCTCATGGCCAGCAACAACAAGGCTGGAATCATCGGCTTCATGGCGCGACCTCCTGGCTGGCGGAGCGCGCGAAGAACTCGGCCACAGCCTTGATCTCGTCATCGGTCATGGCCTTGGCCACACCGACCATCAGCTGGTTGGGGTCATTGCTGCGGCTGCCGTCGCGCCAGGCATTGAGCTGCGCCACCAGGTAACTGGCAGGCTGGCCGGCCAAAGGCGGGAAGTGTTCGCCAACCCCACCGCCGCCAGGCCCATGGCACTGCACACAGCCCGGAATCTGCCGACTCCAGTCGCCGTACAGGGCCATGCGGGTGGTAGGGTCATCGGCAATCTGCTGGCGCCACAGGTTGCCGGCGGGATCGGCCGGCAGGCTGGCGAGGTAGGCACTCACCGCCTTGATTTCATCCTCGGTCAGGGCTTTGGCCAACGGCTCCATCACAGGTTGCTTGCGGCTACCGCTGCGCCAATCGTGCAACTGCTTGCTGAGGTAACCGGCCGGCAGCCCGGCCAGACGAGGAAAGCCGGCAGCGGCAATGCCCTTGCCGTCCGGGCCATGGCACCCGAGGCAAGCCATGGCGGCGGGGTTGGCCCCACCCTGGGTGAAGACTTTCTGGCCATCGACGGCATGCGCCGTGGGCCAGGCCAGGATCAGCAGGCTGCCGATCAGGACGCGTCTGAACGGTGTCATCACGAATCTCCTTTTCTTTTGTTATATGTTTAGGCTTAAAACATATAAGCAAAGACAGGAAGATCGGTTGCCTCAGATCAATGTCCGGAGATGCATTGGGTGGCCGCCGTGCGCACATCGCCCAGGCGCAGGGGGAAGTTGTTCAGCCGCTCACGCAGCTTGATGCTGCTGCCGCTGCCACGCTTGTCGATGTCCACCAACGCCGCCGGGCCTACCCCAGAGCTGATCTTCTGCGGCACGATCAGGCGCAGGCCGTCGCCCCGCGGCTCTTCCACCAGCGGATCGCGCGTATCGGCCAGCTTCTGCTTGATGCAGTCGGCATATTCACGTGGGGTCTTGCCGGAAATCACATCCAGCGTTTCGTGCGATTGCTCCAGCTCCGAAACGCTGACACAACCGCCCAGCGCCACAGACAACACCGCCACCATCCACTTCATTTAGAGCACCTCAGCCTTCAAGAATCCTGTTCGACCGCAGCCAGGCAGTTTTGCTCCCTGCCTTGCCAGATTTATCGGGGCCTGGCCATCGAGCGCGCCAGTGTAACGACACATCGTGGTATCTTTTGCCTTTACAGATCCAAACCTTGCGGAGCATCACATGAAATTCGTACACCAGCGCGAGCACCTCAACGAGGACGACATTGTCGTTATCGAATGCTCCCAGCGCTGCAATATCCGCCTGATGAACGACGCCAATTTCCGCAGCTTCAAGAACGGCGGCCGTCACACCTACCATGGCGGCCAGTTCGTTGACTTCCCGGCCAAAATCACGGTACCCAGCACCGGTTTCTGGAACATCACCATCGACACCGTGACCACCCGTCCGATCTCGGTAACGCGCAAGCCCACCTTGAGCCACAAGATCAAGATCATCCGTCGCTCGTCGTCGAAACTCAGATAAGACTGCCATGACCCAGAACATCAAGTACGTCATCAAATACAAGCTCGACGGCCAGCGCCGCTGGGATTTCGCCGTCATGCCCGACGCGTCGCAGGAACAGGCACTCGATGCCCTGCGCAAGATCCACGGCGACGACGCCGACAAGATCAGCGACATTCAGGTGAGCAAGGCACTGTAAGGCTGCGCGCCAAGGAGAACTGCATGAGCAACTGGCCCGACCGTCGTATCCTCGATCTGTTGGGCATCGGGTTGCCCATTCTCCAGGCGCCCATGGCCGGTGCCAGCGGTTCGGCCATGGCCATCGCCGTGGCCAACGCCGGGGGGCTTGGCGCCCTGCCCTGCGCCATGCTCACAGGCGAACAAGTGCGTGGCGAGATCGCGGCCTTTCGAAACGCTTGCCCAGGCCGCCCGCTGAACCTGAACTTCTTCTGCCACCAGCCGCCAGCGCCCGATGCCGAGCGCGATGCACGCTGGAAGCAGGCCCTGAAGCCTTATTACAGCGAAACGGGTGCCGATTTCAGCGCCCCTACGCCAGTGTCCAACCGTGCGCCGTTCGACGAACAAAGCTGCCAGCTGATCGAGCAACTGCGCCCGGAGGTGGTGAGCTTCCACTTCGGCCTGCCCAGGGCTGACCTGCTGCAACGGGTGAAGGCCAGCGGTGCCAAGGTACTGTCCAGCGCCACTACGGTGGAAGAAGCCGTGTGGCTGGAACGCAATGACTGTGATGCGATCATCGCCATGGGGTATGAAGCCGGCGGCCATCGGGGCATGTTTCTCAGCGACGACATTACCAGCCAGATCGGCACCTTTGCCCTGGTGCCGCAGGTGGCGGACGCGGTCAGCGTGCCGGTGATTGCCGCAGGCGGTATCGGTGACCACCGCGGCCTGGTGGCGGCACTGGCCTTGGGCGCTTCGGCAGTGCAGATCGGCACGGCATACCTGTTCTGCCCCGAGGCCAAGGTTTCGCCGGCGCACCGCCAGGCGCTGGATAACGCATCCGCCAGCGACACGGCGTTGACCAACCTGTTTACCGGCCGACCGGCGCGTGGCATCAACAACCGCATCATGCGCGAGCTGGGGCCGATGAGCGACCTGGCACCGCGCTTTCCGCTGGCGGGTGGGGCATTGATGCCTTTGCGGGCGATCACCGATCCGCAGGGAAACAGTGACTTCAGCAACCTGTGGTCGGGGCAGGCCCTGCGGCTGGGTAAGCACATGCCTGCGGGGGAGCTGACCCGGGAGATTGCCGAAAAGGCACTGGCCTTGGTTAATCGTTAGGCATTTTCATATACAGGTTCGGCCTCTTCGCAGCACAAGGCTGCTCCTACACAGGTTGCGGCGCCTGTAGGAGCTGCCTTGTGCTGCGAAGAGGCCGAGCCTGCAAATGCATCACCCAGCCCCTTCCCGGCAAATGGCCTATCGCTATATAGTTCAGCACATAACGATAACCCCAAGGAGCTGTCTTCATGCGTATCCGCCCATTCCACTTGGCCGTCACTGCCCTGGCCACCCTGTTCGTCTTCAACACCGCCTGGGCCGACGAAGTCCAGGTCGCGGTCGCAGCCAACTTCACAGCCCCCATCCAGGCCATTGCCAAAGACTTCGAAAAAGACACCGGCCACAAACTGGTCGCGGCCTACGGTGCCACTGGCCAGTTCTACGCACAGATCAAGAACGGCGCACCGTTCGAAGTGTTCCTCGCCGCTGACGACAGCACCCCGAAAAAACTTGAAGAAGAAAAGGAAATCGTCCCTGGGTCGCGCTTCACCTACGCCATCGGCACCCTGGCCCTGTGGTCGGCAAAGGAAGGCTACGTAGATGCCAAGGGTGACGTACTGAAGAAAAACGAATACAAACACCTGTCCATCGCCAACCCGAAAGCGGCACCTTACGGCCTGGCCGCCACCCAGGTGCTGGACAAGCTGAAGCTCACCGAAGCCACCAAAGGCAAGATCGTCGAAGGCCAGAACATCACCCAGGCCTTCCAGTTCGTCTCCACCGGCAATGCCGAGCTGGGCTTCGTTGCCCTGTCGCAGATCTACAAGGACGGCAAGGTAACCAACGGCTCGGCCTGGATCGTACCGTCCAACCTGCACGACCCAATCCGCCAGGACGCGGTGATCCTCAACAAAGGCAAGGACAATGCGGCCGCCAAGGCGCTGGTCGAATACCTCAAAGGCCCGAAAGCCGCTGCGGTGATCAAGTCCTACGGCTATGAACTCTGATGCCACTGGACGCCAGTGACCTGGGTGCTATCTGGCTGACCATCAAACTGGCCAGCCTGACCACCCTGATCCTGCTGGTTATCGGCACACCCATCGCCTGGTGGCTGGCGCGTACGCGCTCATGGCTGCGCGGGCCGGTGGGCGCAGTGGTGGCACTGCCGCTGGTACTGCCACCGACGGTGATCGGCTTTTACCTGCTGATCGCCCTCGGCCCGCACGGCTGGCTGGGCCAGGCTACCCAGGCGTTGGGCCTGGGCAGCGTGGTGTTCAGCTTCACGGGCCTGGTGATCGGTTCGACGGTGTATTCCATGCCGTTTGTGGTGCAACCGCTGCAGAATGCCTTTGGCGCCATCGGCCAGCGCCCGCTGGAAGTCGCCGCTACCCTGCGCGCCAGCCCATGGGACACGTTCGTACATGTGGTGCTGCCGCTGGCCCGACCCGGCTTCCTCACTGCCAGCATCCTCGGCTTCGCCCATACCGTGGGTGAATTTGGCGTGGTGCTGATGATCGGTGGCAACATACCCGACAAGACCCGCGTGGTGTCGGTGCAAATCTTCGATCACGTCGAGGCCATGGAGTATACGCAGGCCCACTGGCTGGCCGGTGCCATGCTGGTGTTCTCTTTCCTGGTGCTGCTCCTGCTGTACGCCGGACGCCGCGGCAAAGCTGGCTGGAGCTGAAATGACCGCATCGATAGTGGCGCGCCTGAACCTGGCACGCGATGACTTTACCCTTGACGTTGACCTGCACCTGCCCGGGCGCGGCATCAGCGCGCTGTTCGGCCACTCGGGCTCCGGCAAGACCAGCTGCCTTCGCTGCCTGGCCGGCCTGGAACGGGCCGCCAGTGCGTACATCGAGGTAAACGGCGAAGTCTGGGAAGACACCGCCCGCAGCTACTTCCAGGCCCCGCACCTGCGCCCGGTGGGCTACGTGTTCCAGGAGGCCAGCCTGTTCCCGCACCTGTCTGTGCGCGGCAACCTGGAATTCGGCTGGCGCCGGGTAGCGGCTGGCGAACGCAAGGTCAGCCTCGACCAGGCTTGCAAGCTGTTGGGTATCGGCCATTTGCTGCAACGCCGCCCGGCGACCTTGTCGGGTGGCGAGGCGCAGCGGGTGGGCATTGCCCGTGCCCTGCTCAGCAGCCCGCGCCTGCTGCTGATGGACGAGCCGCTGGCGGCGCTGGACGGGCCGCGCAAGCGCGAAATCCTGCCCTACCTTGAGCGCCTGCACGACGAACTGGACATCCCGCTGGTGTATGTCAGCCACGCTCAGGATGAAGTGGCGCGGCTGGCCGACCACCTGGTGTTGCTTGAACAAGGTCAGGTGGTCGCCAGCGGCCCGATTGGCGAAACCCTGGCCCGCCTCGACCTGTCGCTGGCCCAGGGCGAGGATGCTGGCGTGGTATTCGAGGGCATGGTGGTTGGGCACGATCCGCACTACGACCTGCTCGACCTGCGCCTGCCCGGCGGCAGCGGGCCGTTGCTGCGCATCGCCCACCCTGCGCAGGTGATGGGCAGCACGCTGCGGGTCAAGGTGCAGGCCCGGGACGTAAGCCTGGCACTGGCGGCAGACAGCACGTCCAGCATCCTCAACCGCCTGCCGGTGCGAGTGCGCGAAAGCCGCCCGGCGGCCAACCCGGCGCATGTGCTGGTCAGCCTGGATGCCGGTGGCAATGCCCTGCTTGCGCGCATTACCCGCTTCTCGGCAGACCAGCTCGGCTTGCACCCAGGCCAGGTACTGTTCGCCCAGATCAAGTCGGTGGCCCTTTTGGGCTGAGCATCCTGCGCACAGGTGTTGTCCATTGATCAGTGACCCGATCGAGGCCAGCATCCCATGCTCGACTGCCCCCTGCCGCGCACCCTGCACTACGTTGACGACAGCCAGCCGGGCCTGACCCGGCGCCGCTGGCGCGACCGTTTCATCTACCTGGATACCGATGGCCAGCGGGTACGCGACAGCGAAACCCTCGCGCGCATCGCCGCCCTGGTAATCCCCCCGGCCTATACCGATGTGTGGATCTGCACCGACCCGCAGGGCCACTTGCAGGCAACCGGCCGTGATGCCCGTGGCCGCAAGCAGTACCGCTACCACGCGCAGTGGCGCGAACTGCGCGACCAGCACAAGTACGGACGCATGCTGGCCTTCGCCCAAGCGCTGCCAAAGCTGCGTGGGCAGCTGGAAGCCCATCTGGCGCGCCCAGGGCTGGACCGGGAAAAGGTAATGGCGCTGGTGGTGAGCCTGCTGGACCACACCCTGATCCGCATCGGCAACCAGCGCTACCTGCGCGATAACCAGTCGTACGGCCTGACCACCCTGCGCAACCGCCACGTACAAGTCAAAGGCAGCACCATCCGCTTCCAGTTTCGCGGCAAGCGCGGCGTCGAACACAACGTCACCCTCAACGACCGGCGCCTGGCCAGCCTGCTCAAACGCTGCATGGAGCTGCCTGGGCAGGCGCTGTTTCAGTATCTGGATGAAGACGGCCAGCGCCATAGCGTCGGTTCGGGCGAGGTGAACCAGTTTCTGCAGCAGCTGACCGGCGCGGACTTTACCGCCAAGGATTACCGCACCTGGGCCGGCAGCAGTTTGGCGCTGGATTTGCTGAAGCCACTGGCCTGGGAGCCGGAGAGTGAAGCCAAACGCCAGGTCGCGGCGATAGTCCGCCAGGTAGCAACGCGCCTGGGCAACACGCCGGCCGTATGCAGGCGCTGCTATATCCACCCGGCGGTGCTGGAGCACTATGCGCTGGGGCGCCTGGCCAGCTTGCCAAAAAACCGTGTGCGCAAAGGCCTGGACCCGGAAGAAGTGGCCTTGTTGCTGTTTCTTCAGGCACTTGAGGAACAGGATGGCCATTAAGCCTGTCTATTTAGTCCATGATGCGAAGAAATTTCCCATTAGCCGCCAAGCCCCCTATTCTTGCCATCGAGCACCTTGGCCGACAAACCGTTGACGGTTTGCTTCGGCCCCTGCAAGTGAAGACACGCAACAGAATTTGTCTGTCGGGGAATTCCTATCCGCCGAAAGCGTCTTTAATGAGAAGGAAGAGGGACAAGCTCCCGCCGCTGTGGCAACAAGCCCTGCGGACTTTTACATCACCAAGGAGAACTACATGCTGATACTCACCCGTAAGGTTGGCGAAAGCATCGTCATCAACGATGACATCAAAGTCACCATTCTGGGCGTCAAAGGGATGCAGGTGAGGATCGGTATCGATGCACCGAAAGATGTCCAGGTCCATCGCGAAGAGATCTTCAAGCGTATCCAGGCCGGCAGCCCGGCCCCGGAAAAACACGAAGACTCACACTGAGCCTACCCCCCCCAGGGTGCATGGATGCGCTCGATCGCCAGGCTCAGGTGCCCAGCAACTGACGCACCTTGGCAATCATCACGTCCATGTCGAAGGGCTTGTCGAATACTGCGGCGAACAGGGCCGGGCATCCTTGGCTGGCCTGCGCGCCGCTCATGAGAATGACCGGCAACTCGCTCAATGCCGGGTCTTCACGCATTGCACGTACCAGCTCCTCACCGTTTAGCATCGGCATCATGTAATCGGTGATCACCAGCTGAAAGCGCTTCTCCTTCAGCACCTCCAGCGCCTTGCTGCCGTTGCTGGCCTTTTCTACCAGATAACCCTCGTCCTCCAACGCAAAACCGAGGATATCGGCGATCAGGTACTCGTCATCAACGATCAGGATGGTGTTCATTGGCTCATCCGTCACCCGCTCCCCTGGGGCACGGGGGTACCCGAGAGCACACCGCAGGCGCCTTCGAATGCCCTGCGCAAGGTAATGCCCTGCGGCTGTATCAGCAGCTCGTGCAAGGCTGGGTCGTGGTGGCTGTCACGCACCTTGAGAATCGACATCATGCGCCGTAGTTGCGAGTCCAGCTCGACAAAGCGCATCAGCATCAGGTTGTCGACGATACTCGACAGGTCCGGGGCCGGTGCGCTGATCTCGGCACCGAAGATGTCGCGCATTTCCCAGGTCAGCATCACGCTGACATCACGCGCGCGCAGCTCGCCAGCGATGGCGCGGAAAAACGCATTGAGCCGTGTCGGGTCGATGGCCAGGCGACTGAACGCACCCAGGCTGTCGATCAGCACGCGCTTGCTGCCCCGCGCCGCAACCAGCTCGAGCAGCCGCGCGCCGACCTGGTCCAGCAGGCCCTCGGTGGTCGGCTGCCAGCACAGCTGCAAGCTACCGCCCTGTTCCATCGCAGCAAAATCGTAACCCAACGACGCAGCCTTGCTGCGCAGGCGTTCGGGCGTTTCGTAGAAGCCGAAATGCAACCCCGGCGCCTGCGGGGTGCTGGCCGCCAGGAAGGCCAGGCCCAGTGACGTCTTGCCAATACCCGAAGGCCCGATCAACAGGCTGACCGAACCCGTGGCCAGGCCACCGCCAAGCATCTCATCGAAGGTTGGCACCCCACTGCTGACACGCGCCAAGGTGCCGCTGCCCATCTGGCTGGGATGGCTGAACAATGCCTCCAGACGCGGGTAGACATGCATGCCGGCCTCGTCGATGAGGCATTCGTGGCGCCCCGACAATGCCGCACTGCCGCGGGTCTTGCGCAGCTGGATATGGCGCACGGCGCGGCTGCCCACCAGTTGCTCACCCAGCTCGATCACCCCATCGACCATGGTGTGCTCCGGGCTGCCCTCGTCCAGGCGCGCGCTGGTGAGCAGCAGCACGGTGCAGCCGGCAAAGGCCGCATGGCCCTGCAGCTCGGAGACAAACTTCTTGGTGTCCAGCGTGGTTTCGGCACGCACCCGGGCATTGAGCACACCGTCGACGATCAGCAGGCTGGCCTGCTGTCGGGTGATTTCCTGGCGCAGCAGCCGCACCACGGCATCCAGCCCTTCCTGCTCCAGGGTGTCGAAGGCACTGACAAACTGTATCTGATCGCCGACCAGGGTCGGGTCGAAAAAGTCCAGGGTCGCCAGGTACTGGAACAGCCGCTCATGCGACTCGCTCAGCAAAGTGGCCACCAGCACCCGGCCTCCCGCGCGCACGTGCCCGCAGGCCAGCTGATTGGCCAGGATGGTCTTGCCGGCACCCGGCGGGCCTTGAATGATGTAGGAGGCTCCGGCTACCAGCCCACCCTTGAGCAGCGCATCGAGCCCTTCGATACCTGTCACCAACCGCCTGAGTGCCTGCGCCATGATGCTTACCTGTCGAGTGGGCTGTTGGTCTTGTCCTGATACGTGGGCAAGTAAAGCTGCATGAAAGTTCCATGGCCGGGATCACTGTCGACGTGGATGGCGCCACCGCTCTGCCTGGCAAAACCATATACCTGGCTAAGGCCCAGGCCAGTGCCCTTGCCGAACGGCTTGGTAGTGAAGAATGGCTCGAAAATGCGCGGCAATACTTCTGGTGCAATCCCTTCGCCGTTGTCTTCCACCACAAAGCACACAAAGCTGCCGTGCAGCCCTTCCACCTCGCCCGCCAACTCAACCAACTCGACCGTCAGGCCTATCCGGCCCGACCCTGCGATGGCATCGCGGGCATTGAACAGCAGGTTCAGCAGCACCATCTGCAACTGCCCGGCGTCCACTTCGATCAACGGCAAGTCCGCTTGCAACTGTACCCGCAGCTCAATCGAGCTGGGCAGTGCGTGTTCCAACAGGCCGCGGGTAGCGGCTACAAGGTCTTGCGGTGCGACGCACGCCACATCGAGCTGACGGTGACGGGCAAAGCTGAGCAACTGCTGAGTCAGCTCGGTGCCCCGCTGCCCGGCGACGAGAATATGCTGCAGCATGCGCTGGATACGCGCCGGGTCCTGGCTGGCTAGCGCCAGGCGCGCGGAGCTCATGATGATGGTGAGCATGTTGTTGAAGTCATGCGCCAGCCCGCCGGTCAACTGGCCGAGGGCTTCCAGCTTCTGCGCCTGGAACAACTGGGCGCGCACTGCATCCAGTTGCATCGCCGACTCACGGCGGTCGGTGATGTCCCGCGTGACCTTGGCCAGGCCGATGATCTGGCCCTGGTCATCGCGGATCACGTCCAGCGCCGCCAGGGCCCAGAACTGTGTGCCATCCTTGCGCACGCGCCAGCCCTCATCCTGCGCCACACCCTGTTCCAGCGCCTGGCGCAGCAAGCGCTCAGGGCGGCCGTCGGCACAATCCTGGGGGGTGAAGAACAGCGAAAAATGCTGGCCGATCACTTCATCGGCGCGGTAGCCCTTGATCCGTTGCGCACCGGCATTCCACGACACCACATGGCCGGCCGGGTTGAGCATGTAGATGGCGTAATCCACCACCGACTGAACCAGCTGTTCATAGCGGTGCGCAGGCATGACGGGGTGGTCGAGGCAGTCAGCTGAAACCATGAAGACTCCACTGGTACAGCAGGAGGGATGCTATGAGCTTAACCGAGGGTGCCCGGCAGCGGCTAGCGATGCGGCTATTACCCAATGTTCGACCCTTCATTCTGTTGATCATAGGTGCTGCAGTTGACTCAACTATAACAATGGGTTATAAAGCGCGCTTGATTGCAAAGCCCTTCTGCTTAGAAGCGAGCTGGTCGCTGCGACCCCTTCAAGCGTGCGAGTGTGGTGGAATTGGTATACACAGCAGACTTAAAATCTGTCGGCGTGAGCCTTGCGGGTTCGAGTCCCGCCACTCGCACCAAACTTCCTCGAAAAGGCGCCCTTGCGGCGCCTTTTTGCTGCCTGCCAGCAATCCTTGGCGCAACTGCTAAAGTGGAGCTTGTCCCCGTCCACTGGAACGCCACCATGCGCTACTCCCTGTTCGATGGCCAACGCGACATCATTATCTTGATTGCCCGCGTGCTACTGATGATCCTGTTCGTCTTGTCTGGCTGGGCCAAGCTCACCGGCTTTGATGGCACGGTTGGCTACATGACGTCGTTGGGCGCCCCTGCCCCCATGCTGGCGGCTGCAATTGCCGTAATCATGGAGTTTGTCGTCGCCATCCTGCTAATCCTGGGCTTCTACACCCGTCCGCTGGCGTTTCTGTTTGCACTGTTCGTGCTGGGCACGGCGCTGCTGGGCCACCCGTTCTGGAACATGGTCGACCCCGAACGCAGCGCCAACATGACCCAGTTTCTGAAAAATATAAGCATCATGGGTGGCCTTCTGTTGCTGGCCGTGAGCGGCCCAGGGCGTTTTTCGGTGGACGGGCGCTGAGTCAGTCGTCTTCGCAGTCATCGAACCAGGCTGGGTGATCACGCTCCTCGTCATCGAGGTCATCCAGCGTTTCCTCGTCTTCTTCCACTTCATCCTCGGCGCCTTGGGCATCCGCCTCGGGCTCCATGCCGTCGTATAGAAATTCATGGTCAAGCAGGTGATCGTGCTCGGGTTCGTGCAGGTCGTCTTCGTCGTGCATGCTGGCTCCTGGGGTGATGGCAGGCCTGTATAGGCTGAACAGGCTCCCAGGTCAATGCGTTCGCTTAATCCTGGGTTAACCGGCCGCATGCAGCCTGCAGGCTCTCCCTTCAAACGTCTTTTGCCCGCCTTTCATGGCGGGCTTTTTTTTGGTCCAGGGACCATGACAGCCTCATGACCTGAGCTTCACGAAATACTGACAACCGGATCGGCACACTGCCCCTGCTCCGTACGTTCTTGAAGCCCGCCGCACACTTGCCGCGGGCTTTTCTTTTTATGACGTGTTCTGCAAGAGCGGTGCGTGCCTTGCTAACGCTTTGAAGCATGACCTGTAGCAGTTTTGCCCGACCAGCCAAGGGCTATGCTAACCCAGCGATAACCCAAGCTCACTCGGATAGACACGGAGGCTCTTATGAAAGCTGCTGTTGTTGCACCAGGCCGTCGCGTGGCCATAGTAGAGAAACCCCTACGGCCCCTCGAACACGGCGAAGCGCTGCTGAAGATGCAATGCTGCGGCGTCTGCCACACCGACCTGCACGTGAAGAATGGCGACTTCGGTGACAAGACCGGCGTGGTGCTGGGCCACGAAGGCATCGGCGTGGTCCAGGCAGTCGGGCCGGGCGTTACCTCGCTCAAGCCGGGCGACCGTGCCAGTGTTGCCTGGTTCTACCAGGGTTGCGGGCATTGCGAGTACTGCAACAGCGGTAACGAAACCCTGTGCCGCGAAGTGAAGAACTCCGGGTACACCGTAGATGGCGGCATGGCCGAGGCCTGCATCGTCAATGCCGACTACTCGGTCAAAGTACCTGACGGCCTCGATTCCGCTGCCGCCAGCAGCATTACCTGCGCCGGCGTCACCACCTACAAGGCGGTGAAAATCTCCAATATCCGCCCCGGCCAGTGGATCGCTATCTACGGCCTCGGCGGCTTGGGCAACCTGGCCCTGCAATATGCCAAGAACGTCTTCAACGCCAAAGTGATCGCCATCGACGTCAACGAAGAGCAACTGCGCTTCGCCAGCGAGATGGGCGCAGATTTGCTCGTCAACCCGCTCAACGAAGACGCTGCGAAGGTTATCCAGGCCAAGACCGGTGGCGCCCACGCTGCCGTGGTGACGGCCGTCGCCAAAGGCGCGTTCAACTCGGCCGTCGATGCCCTGCGCGCTGGCGGGCGACTGGTTGCCGTCGGGCTTCCGTCGGAGTCCATGGACCTGAATATTCCCCGCCTGGTGCTGGATGGGATCGAAGTGGTGGGCTCGCTGGTAGGCACACGCCAGGACCTGCAGGAAGCCTTCCAGTTTGCGGCTGAAGGCAAAGTCGTGCCCAAGGTGACCCTGCGACCGATCGAAGATATCAACCAGATCTTTGACGAGATGCTGGAAGGCAAGATCAAAGGCCGCATGGTGATCCAGTTCGAAGGCTGATAGCCTGAAAGCAGATCATTTCGCACGACCACAAAGCCCGTAGGTGATCCTCTACGGGCTTTGTGCTTTCTCAACAGTCAAGGAACAGACCATGAGCGTCGACTGGCACGCTGGGCCGATTACCAGAGCCACCCCGCTGGACAAGCATTACCGCAACACGCACAAGGTTCGTCAGTTTCTGCTCAGTGAGTGCGGGGAAGCATTCAAGTTCGACCGTGCATTTATGGCATGGATCAAAAGTGGCACGCCATCCACGATGGGCGAGGTTGCGGACGAATGGCTGCGTATGCAACGGTGACCACCAGCTTCGGGCATCGGTAGCCCGGCTTGCCCAGCCCTGCCATCGGGCTTGGCGGCCGCTTCTTTCAGTATCTTGTCCAACGATTCAACCATGCTGGAATAGTCCATTCCTTGACTCCGTCGTTGGTGAGTTTCACGTACGTTAAACGATAGCGGGCAAACGTTTCAGAATTGCTTGCGCATATGACAAGCTACCAAAGCTCGCCCTCTCTGATGACCCACCATCACGGCTTCAGGTTCAAAGAAAAACGTCAAACCTGGGTCGCCAGGCGCAGCACGTTCGGCTGATGGCAAAGGTTCTCAGTACCCACCACGAAATACCTCGCAGTTTCTTATCAGTAGCGGTTCAATTGCGGGTAATCACCGGTGCCCGAGGGATGCACATGACAATACGCAGCCTGGCCAAGAATCTCCCGCCTGACCCAGGCAATACCGGCTGGGTGCTCGGATGGGGCGTGCTTCGTGACCGCCACCCATGGCATTTTGTCGACGTTTATGCGGACCAGAATACAGCCAAGGTTGAAGCAGAGCGCCTTGGAGCTGGTTACGTCGTCGAGTATGGGTCGCACCGGCTTGGGTCGGATGAATTTATCTGCGGGGTGAGCCTGCCTGAGGGCTAGCGCGTGCCCGTGCAGGGTGAGGACCATGAAGCCCTGGGGAGGACCTGCGTCCTTGGCTTCATCAATTGCCTTGATCACGGCTCAAGCCGCCTCTTCATGCTCAATAAGCGCCCACAACCTTGCCGCCTCGGCGAACTCCAGCATGTCGGCCAACTGGTCTGCGTCAACGTCGCCGCGTCGGTGCGCGAAAACCGCGAGCTCGGCAAGCACTGCGGCCCTGCCATCGGGGTCGGCCACCAGGGCCGGCTGGTCATTCAGCTCATCCAGCCACGCCGATGGCAGGCTCAACATTTGACCGTCCACAGCTGATCGATCCGCGTCGTATAGGATTGGCTCATCATCTCCCTCCTCATGCCCCAGTCCGGGGCTGCCGGCACGCTGGCGGCTCGCATCGTCCCCCTCCCCCAGCGCCCGTTGATGTCATCCATCACCTGCATCAGTCGGTCACAGGCCACTGATTGCTTGAGCGCAAACAAGTCCTCTGAAAATTCACCTGGTTGCCGCAGGTCCATCAGCAGCACTTCTGCCTTGCTGTAGCGAAACCCTGGCCTGAAAATTCGCCCGACCGCATCGGTGGCCAGCCGGGTCATCAGCAGCGTGTCGCAAGTTGGGTATGGCAGTTCCACCAGCGCGCCCTGTGCGTGGTGCGCCTCATCCGGGTTGAACATGCCGGTGCGGATGCTGACGCGCATGCGCTTGCACACTGAGCCCTGGGCCCGGAGCTTTTCCGCTGCTCGGCCAACGTACGTGGCCACTGCCTGCTTGATGGGCGCCAGCTCTGTCAGCCGCTTGCCGAACATCCGGCTGCAACAGATTTCCTGCTTCGGGGGTTCGGCCTCGTCCAGTTCCAGGCACGGCGTGCCGGCCAGCTCGCGGGCAGTCTTCTCCACCACCACACTGAATTTCTGCCGCAGCGTCCAGGCATCAGCCTTGGCCAGATCCATCGCCGTGTGAATGCCCATCGCCTCGAGGTGGGCGGTCATTCGCCGGCCAACACCCCATACCTCTTTCACCTCTGTGTTGCGCAGCACCCAATCGCGCTTGAACGGATCGGTAATGTCGACCACCCCGCCCGTCTGGGCCTGCAGGCGCTTGGCCGTGTGGTTGGCCAGCTTGGCGAGCGTCTTTGTGCCAGCGATGCCGACACCCACGGGGATCCCAGTGCACTGGAAGATCCTGGAGCGCAGGGTTCGCCCGAACTGCGTCAGGTTTTCCTGAATGCCCGACAGATCGGCGAAGCATTCATCAATGCTGTAGACCTCAGTGTCAGGCACCATCGATTCGATCAGGGTCATGACGCGCTCGCTCATGTCGCCGTACAGCGCGTAATTACTGCTGAAGGCCATGATGCCGTGGCGGCGCAGCTTATCCTTTGCCTGAAAATACGGCTCGCCCATCTTCACGTAGGGCTTCGCATCGTACGACCTGGCGATCACGCAGCCGTCATTGTTGCTCAACACGACAATCGGGGTCTTGGTCAGGTCCGGCCGGAATACCCGCTCGCAGCTCGCATAGAACGCGTTGCAATCGATCAGCGCAAATACCGGGTCACTGCGCATGGTCGCGAACGCTGTAACGCACGACGCCCCAAATGACCAGCTCGTCGCCCTCCATGATGTACCGTGGTGGGTAGGCAGGGTTTTCCGATTTCAGGATCACCACGCCGTCGCGACGGTGGAGGCGCTTGCAGACCGGTTCGCTGTTTACGGCGGCAATCACCACGTCGCCGTGCTCGGCCTCGCGACCGCGGTCTACGATGACGATATCGCCCGAGTAGATCCCTGCACCTTGCATGCTGTCACCCTCGACTTTTACCAGATACACATGGGGCGCACGCAGGTCGAACAGTTCATCAAGGGAAATATGACCTTCCAGATGGTCCGCTGCAGGCGATGGGAACCCCGCAGGAACGTGAAACGAATAGAGCGGTAGCGGTGCGGTGCCGCCGGTTGGCGTACCCAGGGATGTGATGGTCATGACGGAAGGTCCAATGCAAACTGTATGCATATACAGTAAATCTGGCATCGGCTGCCCGGTCAATCCTGGGCGATGAAATTTCTGACGGGCGAGAGGTGGAAGATGTGCGGACGGTACTCGATCTATGAGTCGATGGATCACTACCTGCGCCAGCTATCGCTGGACCTGGTGGTAATCAATGGCTACGACCACGCGCCAATCAGCCGCTACAACGTGGCGCCGTCGACCCGGGTAGAGGTCATACGCCAGGTGGAGGGAGGACTGAGTGTGGATCGGGTCAAATGGGGATGGTCGCCGTTCTGGGCGAAAGGGAAACGTCCGGATCCGATCAATGCCCGGGCCGAAACGGTGGTAACGGGCAAGTTCTTCAAAGGGCTGTGGCCCGCAGGCAGAGCACTGGCACCGGCAAATGGCTGGTTCGAGTGGATTCCTGATCCGGCGGACCCAAAGCGAAAGCAGCCTTTTTACATCACCAGCGCGGATGGCGCGCCGCTGTACTTCGCGGCACTTGCAGAAGTGCACCAGAACATCGAGCCTGACGAGCGCGATGGTTTTGTGATCATCACAGCAGCAGCGGATCAAGGGCTGATCGATATCCACGACCGCAAACCCTTGGTCTTGTCCCCTGAGCTCGCCCGGGAATGGATCGCACCCACTACGTCGCCGCAGCGAGCTGCGGCAATCGTGGAACAGGGCTGCCGGCCCGCAGCAGATTTTCGCTGGTACCCGGTCAGCAAGGCGGTGGGTAATGTCAGAAATGAGGGGGAATGGTTGGTTACGCCACTGGACAACGAAAAGCTGTAGGGTCAGCTAGAGTTTGAGGGGTACAAGCACCGTGAGGTAACCATCATGTTAAAACAAGAAGCAGACGACGTGATTGAACGTATAAGGGACGACCTGCAAAGGCACGGGGTGTTGATAGGCTACGATCCAGAGTTCACGACTGCCGAGTTCGGCTGCGACCTGGACCACCACGTTGCCCAGGTCAGAAATGATCCGGAAGAGCGTGTGGCATGCATAGTGATACATGATGAAGGCTTGTGGACCCAACTCAGGCAAGGGGCCGTGTATCGCTGCGTCGTCAGTGAATGTAACGGAAAGATCTTCGGCATTCCTATCACCATGGAGCCTAGAGCCGATGAGTCCTACACCATTCAATACAAGCTTTGAGGCGTCAGCGGGGTAGGCGCTGCCCGCGAGATCCTTCTCGCAATCGTGCAGCGAGCCAAAAAAATTGAATCCGGCGGTTGTCTTCTCGGTCAGGAATTAAGAACGCAGTAAATCTGACGAGGTGACAGCAATGACTATCCAGGCAGAGACACTCGCTCAACTGACCGAAGCGCTTCAAAAGCGTGGCATGACCCTAGTATCAGACGTGGCATTCACAAGGGCTCCTTACCGGTACAACCACCGGTGGATCTGTATCGTGGAGTGACAGCCTGAGCGTTAAGCCGGCGGATCCCCTACTCCAAGGAGAGGGCTGATACGGAAACGACCTGGGTTTTCTACGCACAAAGAAAAACCCCGCAGACGTTAATCTGCGGGGCTTTCGAATGGTGGAGGCCGAGGTCGGAATCGAACCGGCGTAGACGGATTTGCAATCCGGAGCATAACCACTTTGCTACTCGGCCTCAAAGGTCGGATCTAGCTGCTTGCGCTTTGCTATCTCCTTGAAACGCTGAACCTTTTTCAAAGTTTGCTGCGTTTCGATGGGCGCCATTATGTCTTCATTCCTTTAACCTTGCAACCCCCTGAACGAAAAAAAATTTCAACGGGTTCAAGGTGTTAGCGCAGGCGACCGAGTTTACTCCATAAGCCCACCACAGTGTTCTCCACCGTGCCACTGGCCGCCATGCCGATCCGCTCTTGCAAGCTCTTGCGCTCGGCGTAGTGTAGGTGGAACAGGTTGGCGTTGCGCGCGCGTGCGCTGAGGTACTCGTCGCTGGTCTGCAGTTCGTCCACCAGCTGGCGGTTGAGTGCGGCTACGCCGAGCCAGACTTCGCCAGTGGCCACTTCGTCGATGTGCAACTGCGGGCGGTAGCGGGCGACAAAGTCCTTGAACAGCTGATGGGTGATGTCCAGGTCTTCCTGGAACTTCTCCCGGCCTTTGTCGGTGTTCTCGCCAAACACGGTCAGGGTGCGCTTGTATTCGCCAGCAGTCAGCACTTCAAAGTCGATATCGTGCTTTTTCAGCAGGCGGTTGACGTTAGGCAACTGCGCCACCACCCCGATCGAACCCACTACGGCAAACGGCGCACTGACGATTTTCTCGCCGATGCAGGCCATCATGTATCCGCCGCTGGCGGCCACCTTGTCGATGCACACGGTCAGCGGGATGCCCGCCTGACGAATGCGCGCCAGTTGCGACGCCGCCAGGCCGTAGCTGTGCACCAGGCCACCACCGCTTTCGAGGCGCAGCACCACTTCATCACGCGCTGTGGCGAGGGTCAGCAGCGCGGTAATTTCGTTGCGCAGGCTTTCGGTGGCAGAGGCTTTGATGTCGCCATCGAAGTCCAGCACGAAAACCCGGCCCTTTTCCTCGGCCTTGCCTTTCTTTTGCTGTTTTTCCGCTTTGGCCTGCTGCTTGCGCAAGGCCTTGAGCTGGGCCTTGTCGAGCAGGCCGGACTCCAGGCGCTCGCGCAGGTCCTTGTAGAATTCGTTCAGGCGGGTGACCTGCAGCTGCCCACCCGGTTTGCGCCGCCCTTTGCTGCGCAACCCGGCGATGGCCGACAGCACCACGAGGATGGCGATGACCAGGGTGGCGGTTTTGGCGAGAAAGCTTGCGTACTCGGCAAGAAACTCCACGTTGACTCCTTAAATACCTGCGCCAAAGCGGCGCGTAACTGTTGCAAGCATACCGCTGCGCCCAAGGTGCTGCCAGCCGGTGTAAACGCTGGCAACACCTTTCAAACAACCTTTTCAAACGCTTGTATGTTTTTTCGTTGACAGCCCGTGTGCTGCATCCTAACCTCGCAGCAACCTCCAAACAGGCCGGAACCTTTCGTGGGCAACCTCTACCTGATCCGACATGGCCAAGCCTCCTTCGGTGCCGATGACTACGACGTCCTCTCGCCCGTGGGCGTGCGCCAGAGCCAGGCCTTGGGTGAGCACCTGGCCCAGCTGGGTGTTCGGCTGGACCGCTGCGTGGCAGGCGACCTGCGCCGCCAGCAGGATACCGCACGGCTGGCCCTGCAGGCCTTGCATGCCAGCGGCTGCCCGGTGCCGGCTGTTGAGACCGACGCGGCATTCAATGAGTTCGATGCCGATGGCGTCATCCGCGCCCTGTTGCCCGGGCTGCTGCCAGAAGAGCCCGATGCCCTGCACATCCTGCGCAATGCTGCGCAACACCGCAGCGAATTCCAGCGCCTGTTCGCATTGATGGTGCAGCGCTGGCACACGGGCGAACATGCCGACGATGGCCTGGAAAGCTGGCAGGCGTTCACCCGCCGTGTACAAGCTGGCCTGGAACGCGTGCTCGATACCGCTGGCAGCGGTGACAATGTCGCTATTTTCACCTCGGGCGGCACCATTGCCGCCCTGCTCCACCTGGTGACCCGTATTACCCCCAGCCAGGCGTTCGCGCTGAACTGGCAGATCATCAACACGTCGCTCAGCCAGCTGAAGTTTCGCGGCCGCGACGTGGCACTGGCCTCCTTCAACAGCCAGGCCCATGTGCAGCTGTTGAGGGTACCGGAGCTTGTCACCTATCGATGAGCCCGGTTTGTTGTGTCCCTGCGGGGACGTGTAAATAACTCTATAAGGAATGCGCCATGACCTCCGTAGCTGATGCCGTCAAAAAGATGCAAGAGAAGTTCAACCCATCCGCTGCCGCCGGCCTGGACCTGGTGTTCGGCTTCAACATCACCGACGAAGACAAGCAATACGCGCTGATCGTCAAAGACGGCACCTGCGAACTGCAGGAAGGCGAAAACCCGGACGCCAACTGCACCCTGGTGATGGACAGCGAAACCCTGAAGGGCATCGTCAGTGGTGAAACCGACGGCATGCAGGCCTTCATGGGCGGCAAGCTGCGCGTTGAAGGCGACATGATGCTGTCGATGAAACTCAGCGAGCTGTTCCCGTCCTGAGGGCTGGGTACACTGGATGATCGAAAAACCGAAGCCTTGGCGGCTTCGGTTTTTTTTTGCCCTGCATTCGGTGCAGTGATCGACCTGCAACACCCTCGCCTATATGGCACTTGGCACGCTTGTTCCAGCGCCGCCAGGCCATTAGATTAGCCAATAGTCCTTGCGATCGAGAATAAGGAAAACGCATGACGCTCACCGACCAGTCCACCCAGGTACGCCCCGGCGAAGAACTCGACGCGGCCGTCATCGACCCTTACCTCAAGGCCAACATCCCCGGCCTGGACGGCCTGCCGAGCATAAGCCAGTTCCCCGGGGGGGCCTCCAACCTCACCTACCTGGTCAGCTACCCCGGCCGGGACTTCGTGCTGCGCCGCCCGCCATTTGGGCAAAAGGCCAAGTCGGCTCACGACATGGGCCGCGAGTTCCGTATCCTCAACCAGTTGAACAGCGGCTTCCCCTTCTGCCCCAAAGCGTATGTCCACTGCACCGACAGCAGCCTGATCGGCGGCGAGTTCTACGTCATGGAACGGGTCAAGGGCATCATCCTGCGCTCGGACATCCCTGCCGAGCTGAACCTTGACGCCAGCCGTACCGAGGCCCTGTGCAAAAGCTTTATCGACCGCCTGGTCGAGTTGCACCAGGTGGACTACAACGCCTGTGGCCTGGCCGACCTGGGCAAGCCGGAAGGCTATGTGCAGCGCCAGATCGAGGGCTGGACCAGCCGCTACGAAAAAGCCCTGACCCCGGATGCCCCGCGCTGGGAAAAGGTGACCGCCTGGTTGCACGATAAAATGCCGGCCGACCATCCGAAGCCCGCCATCGTGCACAACGATTACCGCTTCGACAACGTGATCCTCGACGCCGACAACCCCATGCACATCATTGGTGTGCTTGACTGGGAAATGGCCACCCTGGGCGACCCGCTGATGGACCTGGGCAACAGCCTGGCCTACTGGATCGAGGCCGACGACCCGGCGCCGGTGCAGCTGATGCGCCGCCAGCCGAGCAACGCGCCGGGCATGCTCACCCGCCGCCAGTTCGTGGATTACTACGCCGAGCGGGCGGGTATCGCGTTGGACAACTTCGATTTCTACTACTGCTATGGCCTGTTCCGCCTGGCCGGTATCGTCCAGCAGATCTACTACCGCTATTACCACGGCCAGACCCAGGACAAGCGTTTCGCCCAGTTCATCCACATGAACCGCTTGCTGGAGCAGATGACCTTGCAGGTCATTGCCAAGTCCAGCCTCTGAGCAACGCCCACGACGACGGATAACAAGGAAAACAGCATGTCCAAGACCCACCTGTTCGACCTCGACGGCAAGATTGCCTTTGTTTCCGGCGCCAGCCGCGGCATCGGCGAAGCCATCGCCCACCTGCTGGCCCAGCAAGGTGCCCATGTGATCGTTTCCAGCCGCAAGCTCGACGGTTGCCAACAGGTAGCCGAGGCAATCATCGCCGCGGGTGGCAAGGCGACGGCGGTGGCCTGCCACATCGGTGAGATGGAACAGATCCAGCAGGTGTTCGCCGGCATCCGCGAACAGTTCGGGCGCCTGGACATCCTGGTCAACAACGCCGCCACCAACCCGCAGTTCTGCAACGTGCTGGACACCGACCTGAATGCCTTCCAGAAGACCGTGGACGTGAACATCCGCGGTTACTTCTTCATGTCGGTGGAAGCCGGCAAGCTGATGCGCGAGCATGGCGGCGGCAGCATCATCAACGTGGCATCGATCAACGGCGTGTCACCCGGCCACTTCCAGGGTATCTATTCGGTGACCAAGGCGGCAGTCATCAACATGACCAAGGTCTTCGCCAAGGAGTGCGCCCAGTTCGGCATTCGCTGCAACGCCCTGCTGCCGGGCCTGACCGACACCAAGTTTGCCTCTGCACTGGTGAAAAACGATGCCATCCTGAATGCCGCCCTGCAGCAGATCCCGCTCAAACGCGTGGCCGACCCCAAGGAAATGGCCGGCGCGGTGTTGTACCTGGCCAGCGATGCGTCCAGCTACACCACCGGCACGGCACTGAACGTCGACGGCGGTTACCTGTCCTGATCAGGCTTTGACCGCCACCAAGGTGTAGCTCAGGGGCAGGCGTGCAGGCTGCTCGCGCAAGCGATACTCACCATCGCTGCCCTTGAGCATCTGCCCCGGCAGCGCCTCCCAAGGGATGCTCTGGTGCTCGACCAGTGCCGTCAGTTGCAACCCATGCGCCAGCAGGGCAGTAACGACTTCACCCAGGCCGTGGTTCCATTCGTGGGTTTCGGTATGGGCAAGGCGCTGTTCAGTTGCAACGTAGGTCTGGTCGTTGTGCCACACCGTGGGCGCTTCGTGCTCGAAATACGGGTATTCGAGCTGCAAGCGGTCCTGGTGGTCTTCATTCACGGCCATCAGCATCGGGTGCCCATCGCGCAGGAACAACCGCCCGCCGGGTTTCAGCAGCGCCGCGACCGTACGCGCCCACGGCTCGATGCGGGGCAACCAGCAGAGCGCGCCGATACCGGTGTAGACCAGGTCGAACGTGCCTGCCGGCAGTACCTTGTCGGCGGCATAGACGTCGGACTCGACATACTCGATGGGCACCGCGCAACGCTCGGCCAGTGCCCGCGCTTCGGCCAGCGAAGCCGCGGAATAGTCCAGGCCGCTGACCTTGGCACCAAGACGCGCCAGCGAAAGGGTGTCGGTACCAATGTGGCACTGCAGGTGGACGGTCTTCAACCCTTTGATATCGCCGAGCAAAGGCAGGTCGAAGCGCACGGTTTCGGACAGGTGCCCGGGGCGCTGGACCAGAATCTCGACTTCGTAGTCCTTCGAGGCAGCGTGCAGTGGGGCGCGTTCGTCCCAACTGATGCGGTTGAGTTGCAGTGAACGGTCCATGGTGTCTTCCTTGAGTGGTAACGGCTCATGCTAGTTGCCACTTGGCCATCTACGACACCACTGCATTGCAAAAAATTGTAAAGCCCGAAAAACACCCACCGAGCAAACAACTGGACTGCGCTGGCCCTTGTAGGAGCGGCCTTGCGTCGCGATAGGGCTGCGAAGCAGCCCCAGCAATATGTGCATTTGCGCTGAAACCCTGGGGCCGCTTCGCAGCCCTATCGCGACGCAAGGCCGCTCCTACAGGTCGGCGATAAAGCCGTTACAGGCTCCAGCCTTTACAGGCAGGTAGCCGCCGCTGCCCGGCGCTGCAGCGCCACGCCGTCATTCTTCTGCGCGTAGTAATCCACCCGCGCCCCACCCGCCTGCGGGTAAACGTCCACAAACGCTTCGGCCTCACGGGTATACACGGTAAACCCGCCCTGCTTGCGCGGTTCCAGGTAGCCACTGGCATCGTCGCCGAACACCCTCTCTTCCTGCCAGCTGAACTGGATGCACTGCGCCACCAGCTGCGGCGCCTTGTACGAATCGAGCTGCGCAGTCGGCTTGCCGCCGCGGGCCGTCTCCATGGTCGCAGAAGCACAACCGACCAGTATCAGCGCCGCAGCCATCGGCAGAATCGCACGCATGTTCCATCCTCAGGGTATTGAAAAAGATGCGACTCTAGCACTGGCGGCCATCGCGAGTGAATTGTCACGCGCATGCCGCTGTCGCAGATAAGGTATGCCGCCATCAGGAGCACCACATGAAGCTTCACTATCTGCTACTCGCCGCCCTGCCCTGCCTGCCCCTGGCCGTCAGCGCCGCGCCCTCCAGCGAAGAAAGCATCACCGCCCCGGAAACCCACAATCGCACGCTTGAAGTGGGCGACAAGGCACCGGACCAGTACAAACGTGACGAGCAGGCCATCAAGGACTGGAAGGCCAAAGGGCTGCCCGCACCCGAGAAGGAAAGCCATTGGGTACGCATGGGCGAGCATTACGTGCTGGTGCAGATCACTAACGGTGTAGTGCTGGCGATCCAGCCGGCGTCCTGATTCAACCCGCCTGGATCAATGCCGCCATGTGCACCGTGTTGCGCCCGGCGGCCTTGGCCTGGTACAGCGCAGCATCCGCCTGGGCCAGCAGGTTGGCGGTGCTGTCGTTTGGGCCCGGTACGCCACACCACAGGCCGACGCTGAAGCGCAACTCGATCTGGTCACCGGCAAAACACGCCGGGCTGCGCGCAATGGCCTCGCGCAGCCCTTGCAGCGCAGCCATCGCCCCGCTGCGGTCAGTGCCCGGCAGCAACAGCAGGAATTCCTCACCGCCATAACGGCCCAGGCTGTCACCTTGGCGCAGCCGCTGCTGCAACTGGCGCACGCAATGGCACAGCACCTCGTCGCCGGCCAGGTGCCCATACAGGTCGTTGATGCGCTTGAAATGGTCGATGTCGATCATTGCCACGGCCAGGCTGGCCTGTTGCTGGCGAGCATGGTCCAGCGCCACGGCAAACCGTTCCAGTATCGCCCTGCGGTTGAATGTGCCGGTCAGCACATCGTGCAGCGCCAGGTGCTGCAAACGGGACTCGCTGCGCTCCTTGGCCATCAGCACCAGCCCGATCGAATACATCATCACCGTCGCCGTGCCGATTGCCACGGAAATGCTCTGCTTGAGGTTGCTGGTGTCGTAACGCATTTCCACCGCCGTGCCATTGGCCACCGCGACCACACGCATGCCCAGGCCGACCAGGCTGATCAACGCACCGATCTGCAGCAGCAGGTGGGCCCTGCCCGGCCGCTCGGCATGGCGCCACGCCCAGTAAAGGATCAGCGAGCACTGCAGCATCAATACCAGTGTCGCCAGCAGCATGCGCGGCTCCAGCGTATCGAGCAGCAGCATCATCCCCACCAGCATGCAAGCGGGGATGACGAAAATGACACGCCAGGGCACCACCTGCTCACGTACCCGGAACAGGCTGGCGGTGTACAACGCCAAGGCCAGCGACAGCAAGCTGTTGCCCAGCCCATAGCTGACCCACAGCGGGGCCTGGGCATAGACGGTGTAGCAGACATAAGCCAGGGCATGCACCAGCAGCCCGCAACCCGTGAGCAGCAGGTTGTCACGGCGATTGCTGCGCCCGACCAGCAACAGGCAGAAGGCCAGAATGGTTGCAACCAAGGCAACGGCGGCGAACAACGTGGGGGTGTGGGCGATCATCGTGATTCACCGAGTGGCAGATTGCCGTCTTGGCTGCGGCTTACCTCACAGTCTAGGGGGACATTGCGCACTCGACCATGACCGAATGGGACAGAACAGCAGCCCTCAAGCTCGCCGCTTATCACTGCAGCGACAATTTTTTGCCCGCCCGGGAAACCAAATGGATCATTCCCAGTCTCAGGAAGTGTCCCGTAAACCATTGCGGATCAAGGACCTATATCGTGATGACCCGCCTTGCAAGCCTTTCGCTGATTGCTGCCGTCCTGCTGACCGCAGGCTGCCACAGCCACCGCTACCATGACGACGACGATGGCTGGCGCGACCGCGACCGTGGCCACCGCCACCACCATCGGCATGACCGCGATGACGATGACAATCGTCAGTACCGCGGTGACCGCGACTACCGCTGAAGCGTCTTTGCACCCCTGACCTGCCGCCCGCTGCGCGGCACTTTAACCTGATGATTCCTTTGAGGTTCGTATCATGCGTCTGACTCTGCCTTCCCTTGCCCTCGGCCTGCTGCTGTGCCAGGGCGCTTTCGCCGGTGACGGTACTGCCGCCATTGGCGGTGGCCTGGGTGGTGTGCTGGGTAACGTTGTCGGTCAACAACTGGGCGGCAAGACCGGCGCGGCCATCGGTGCCGGCGTCGGCGGCGCAGCCGGCAGTGCGGTAGGTGCGCGCAAGGGCAACCGTACCGAAGCCGCCATCGGCGGTGGCCTGGGCTCGGCTGGCGGCTCGCTGCTGGGCGGCGCGGTGGGCGGCAAGACCGGCTCCACCGTCGGTGCCGGCCTGGGCGGCGCGGCCGGTGGTGCCCTCGGCAACCACTTGGGTGATGACAACCGCGGCAGCAAGAAGCACCGCCGTCACCGTCACTGATTACCTGACTCAGGGGCTGCTGCGCAGCCCATCGCCGGCAAGCCAGCTCCCACCTCGACTGCATTGGGCCGCAAGGCATGTGCAATCCTGTGGGCGCCTGGCTTGCCGGCGATGGGCCGCATAGCGGCCCTTTTTGTTGCAGCACATCAACACCCCCTTCATCACGAACTGGCACACTGGCTGCTACTGTCTATCGTGCCCCGTGTGAAGGAACACCCCCTCCCCATGAACCAAGATCTGCTCTGGGTCCTCGGCCTGCTGGCCATCGTCGTCGTCTTGTTCATCATCAATCGCCCACGCATGGACGTGGTCGCACTG
Source organism: Pseudomonas putida S13.1.2 (assembly GCF_000498395.2). NCBI lineage: Bacteria > Pseudomonadati > Pseudomonadota > Gammaproteobacteria > Pseudomonadales > Pseudomonadaceae > Pseudomonas > Pseudomonas putida. The sequence goes on along the minus strand of NZ_CP010979.1, from coordinate 762,449 downwards.
ATGGTGATTCTGGCCCTGCCGCTACTCGGCATCCTTACCGTGGAGCAGGCCCTGGCCGGCTTCAGCGACCCCAACGTGGTACTGATCGCCGCCCTGTTCGTCATCGGCGAAGGCCTGGTGCGCACCGGTATTGCCTACCGCATTGGCGAATGGATGAGCGAGCGGGCCGGCAATAGCGAAACACGTCTGCTGGTGCTGCTGATGGTGGCCGTGGCCGGGCTAGGGTCGATGATGAGCTCCACCGGCGTGGTGGCCATTTTCATCCCGGTGGTGCTGAGCATTGCCGCACGCCTGCAGCTGTCGCCCAGCCGCCTGATGATGCCACTGGCGTTTGCCGGGCTGATCAGCGGCATGCTCAGCCTGGTGGCCACACCGCCCAACGTGGTGGTGCACAGCGAGTTGGTGCGCAATGGCGAGGCGGGCTTCAGCTTCTTCAGCTTTACCCCGTTCGGGCTGGTGGTGCTGGTGTTGGGCATCGGCTACATGCTGCTGACCCGGCACTGGCTGAACGGCGAAGTGCGCAAGGACGGCCGCGTGGAAACCCGCCGCACCCTGCTGGACCTGGTGCTGGACTACAAGCTCAACGGCCGTGAACGGCGCCTGCGTATACGCCCTCATTCACCGCTGATCGGCCACACCCTCGGCGAGCTGGAGTTGCGCACCCGGCACGGCGCCAACGTGATCGGCATCGAGCGCCAGCACAAGTTCACCACACGGGTGATCGGCGCCGACTCCAACACCGTGCTGCACCAGGGCGACGTGCTGCTGCTCGACCTGTTTGCCAACCGCGACGACTTGCGCAGCCTGTGCCAGACCATGCAACTGGAGCCACTGCACTTCAAGGCGGCTTATTTCATCGATCAGTCCCAGGAGCTGGGCATGGCCGAGGTCTCGCTGCCACCGGGCTCGCAGCTGATCGGCAAAAGCATTCTCGAACTGGCCTTCCGCACCCGCTTCGGCCTCAACGTGGTGGGCCTGCGCCGGGAACAGGCGGCGATCGAAGCGCAACTGGTGGAAGAACAACTGCGCCTTGGCGATACCTTGCTGGTGGTCGGGCCGTGGAAGGCCGTGCGCCAGTTGCAAAGCCAGCCCAAAGACTTCCTGGTACTGAGCCTGCCCGCCGAGATCGACCAGGTCGCGCCAGCCCGCACCCGTGCGCCGCAGGCATTGCTTAGCCTGGCGGTAATGGTCGGGCTGATGGTGAGCGGTGCCGTGCCCAATGTCATCGCGGCCTTGATCGGTTGCCTGCTGATGGGCGCCGGCCGCTGCATCGACATGAACAGCGCCTATCGGGCCATTCATTGGCAAAGCCTGGTGCTGATCGTCGGCATGCTGCCATTCGCCCAGGCACTGCAAAAAACCGGTGGTATCGACCTGGCGGTGGGTGGGCTGGTCAGCGTGCTGGGTGGCGCCGGCCCCAGTGCCATTCTCGCCTGCCTGTTCGCCGTCACGGCGGTGATTGGCCTGTTCATTTCCAACACGGCCACTGCAGTATTGATGGCACCGGTGGCTGTCAGTACCGCAGCGCAACTGGGCATGTCGCCCTACCCGTTTGCCATGACCGTGGCGCTGGCCGCGTCGGCGGCGTTCATGACGCCGGTGTCATCGCCAGTCAACACACTGGTGCTGGGCCCCGGGCAATACCGTTTCGCTGACTTCGTCAAAATTGGCGTGCCATTCACCGTGCTGGTGATGGTGGTCACCGTCGTGATGGTGCCGTGGTTCTTCGGGCTGTAACAAAAGCGGAAAAGAATAGAGGCTATTTGACATTATCTCGACCGATCGCGGCAGATTGACATCAAGTGGCCTGACGAAACACACTGGGGGCAATTGCCCCAGGTGCTTCAAGGCGTTGTCCTGGATTTCGTTTCCGCTTGCCGGTCGAGTTCATGGTTTTTCCAGCCCAATCGCGCTTGTTGCCTTACGTCGTTCTGCTTTGCCTGACCTTTGCCCTCACCCTGGGCGGCATTCTGGCACGCCCGATCGAATCGCTGTCGCTGTTCTGGCCAGTGAACGCTGTGTTAGCCGGCGTGCTACTGCGCTACCCCCGCCAGGCCACATTGACCGGTTTCAGCCTGGTCTGGCTGGCCATGGTCGGTGCCGACCTGCTGTGTGGCAGTGCCTGGGTGCCGGCCCTGTGGTTCAACCTGTGCAATCTTGGTGTGGTGGTCACCCTCTGGCAGCTGCTGTCGCGCTTGCCCCGCCTGCACCGGCGCATGCGCACGCCGCACGGCGTTCTCAGCGTGTTCGCCGCCTGTGCCGCCGCCGCCATGGTGGCGGCCAGCATGGCAGCGGTCATGGCTGCACCCTGGTTCGAGCAATCCTTGCGCGCCACCTGGCTGGCCTGGTTCAGCGAACAGTTCTCGACCAGCGTGCTGGTGCTGCCAGTGCTACTCACCGCGCCCTCAGTACGGGCCCTGGTGCGCGGGGGTGCCCAGGCCATCCGCCTGGCGCCGCTGCTGGTGCTGCTGGTCTCGCTGGCGGTCAGCATTGCCTTTGGCGGCCCCGGTGCCATTGCCTTCCCGATTGCCGCCTTGCTGTGGTGTGCCTGGACGTACTCGCCATTCATGGTTTCGCTGCTGACACTCACCGCCGGCAGCACCTTGATTGTGGCGGTGGCGCAAAACCTCATGCACTTCAGCGTGCCGCAAAGCGAGCCTGGGGTGACCACGCTGATGTCGGCGCGCCTGGGCATTGCCATGCTGGTGCTCGGCCCACTGGTGGTGGCCTGCGTCAGCCAGGCCAACCGCAGCCTGATGGCCCGCCTGGCGCACCAGGCCACCATCGACCACCTGACCGGCGTGCTCACCCGCAGCGCCTTCACCCGCCGCGCCAACGCGCTGCTGGACAGCCGCCAGCAGCATGCCCAGGCGCTGCCACTGACCCTGATGATGCTGGACATCGACCACTTCAAGTCAATCAACGATGCCCACGGCCACGGGGTTGGTGACCAGGTGCTGCGCCAGTTCGCCAGCACCCTGCAAGACCAGTTGCACAACGATGAACTGCTCGCGCGCCTGGGCGGCGAGGAGTTTGTCGTCATTCTCCCGGGCCTTGCCCCAGAACGTGCCAAGTTCACCGCCGAACGCCTGCGCCGCGCGGTACAGGACCTGCACGTGGTGCAGGCCGACCAGCGCCTGCAGATTACCGTGAGTATCGGCCTGGCCGGCTGTGACGCCAATATCCCGGCCCCCAGCCTGGATGCGTTGCTGGCAAGTGCCGACCAGGCGCTGTACCGGGCCAAGGCCCATGGCCGCAACCGCGTCGAACAGGCAGAAGCACAGCGCCAGGTGGTGTGAGTCAACCGGCCAGCAAGTCCCACGACAACTTGGCGATCAGCACGCATAGCAGTATCAGGAACAGCCCGCGCACAAAGCCTGCGCCCTTGCGTACCGCCAGCCAGGTGCCGGTAAGTGCCCCGAGCACATTGCACGCGGCCATGGGCAGCGCGATGGCATACAGCACGTTGCCCGAAGGCACGAAGAACACCAGCGCCGCCAGATTGGTGGCAATGTTCACCACCTTGGCCGAGGCCGAGGCGTGCAGGAAGTCCAGGGCAAAAAAACGGATAAACAGGAAAATCAGGAAGCTGCCGGTGCCAGGGCCGAACAGGCCATCGTAAAAGCCGATCGCGCCACCGATCAGCACCGCCAGGCACTGCTCCTTGCGGCCGATGTGCGCAGGCTTGTGCAGCGTGCCGAAGTCTTTCTTGATAAAGGTGTAGATGGCCATCAGCACGATCATCACCAGCACGGCCGGGCGCATCACACTGGGCGGCACCAGTGACACCGTGGCCGCGCCAGCGAACGACATGACAAAGGCGCTGAGCGCCGCCGGCACGATCAGCCCCCAGTCCAGCGTCACCTTGCGAATGAACGAGCGCGCCGCGAAGGCCGTACCACAGACCGACGCCAGCTTGTTGGTACCGAGCAAAGCCGCTGGCTGCGCGGTGGGCAGCACATTGAACAAGGCCGGGATCTGGATCAGCCCGCCGCCCCCCACTGCGGCATCGATCAGCCCAGCAGCAAAGGCGAACACAGAAAGCACAGCAATATCCATCATGACGCAGTTCCAGGCAGTGAAGACGCCTGCAAGGCTAATCAAAGTGTCGCGCTTGTGTTGAAATGCCGTATTGCAAAAACTGCAACAAGGAGCAGGCAATGGCATTGGACATGTTGCGGGAAATTCAGGCATTCGTCAGCGTGGCGCACAAGCGCAGCTTCGTGGCCGCCGCACGTGCACTGGGGCGCTCACCCAGCGCGGTAACCCGCGCGGTACAAACCCTGGAAGACAACGCTGGAAGCAAACTGCTCAACCGCAACGCCAACGCAGTAACCCTCACCGAAGCCGGCGAGCGCCTGCTGCCCCATGCCGAACGCTTGCTGGATGTGCAACGTGATGCTGCCGACGAGTTGGCCGCGCTCAGCGGCAGCGCCCAAGGCTGGATACGCTTTGCCGTGCCGCAACTGCTGGGTGAACATGTATTGCCACAGGTGCTTGCCGAGTTCTCCCGCTGCCACCCCAAAGTGACCCTGGACGTACAGTACTGCGACGAAACCCTCGACCCGCTGCAAGGCAAGTTCGATTTCGTGGTGCGTGGGGCCTTCCCGCAATCAAGCGAGCTGATCGGCTACCCGCTGTGGCCCTACCAGCGCCACCTGTATGCCAGCCCGGCGTACCTGGCGGTGGCCGGCACGCCCCAGCAACCAGAGGACCTCGAAGGGCATGCGCTGATCCTGCACACCGCCCCGCGCATTCTCAAGGCCTGGCATTTTTGCCGCGACGACCGGATCACCAGCCTGCGCCCCAGGCCCCGGCTGCGCCTGGGCTCAGGTGATGCGGTGTACCACAGCACCCTGGCCGGCGCAGGCATCGCCCGCCTGGCTGCCTGGGTTGGCGAAGCACAGGTCAAGGCCGGGCGGTTGGTCCGGGTATGCCCGCACTACCGCCTGACTTCCAGCAGCGGCCAGGACCCGCAGATGCATGCCGTGTACCCTGCTGGCGAGCTGCCGGCGCGGGTGCGCGACTTGCTGACGGCGTTGCGCCGCGCCGGTCTCGCCTGCTGAAACAGCCCCCTGAAATGACTGTTCAATTTCTGCTCAATTTAACAGAGCCCGCCGCGGGCCTGGCTTGCAGCACTTTATCCACAGACCTACCCACGTTTTTTGTGGACAGATTTCCCAACGCAAAGAACGACTTATCGCACAACCAGCAACGCCGTGTTTGCCAGCTTGACCAGCTCGATCCACTCCGGCGTACTGATCACGCCAGCCTGCTCCAGCACCAGGGCATCGCGCAATGCCTGGTCATATCCCTGCTCATCAAGTGTGCCTTCGGCAAGAAAACGGCTACGCCACTCCAGCATGGCTGAAGTGCCTTTCTTGTATTCCATTGATGTATCGACTCCAAGGCAAAAAGACCGGCCCGAACGAGCGGCGGCGTGAGACTACACGAGGCTTTTGCACTTGAGAATGACTTGCACCTACCGCTGGTCCAGCAGTGCAAGAAGGGAGAATACTGGCCAATTGGCCAGGTATTGGGCCCGCCAGTTGAAGTAGACGGGCCGCGCAGGAAAACCCGTTGAAGTCAGCTTGGCGGAATGGTGCCAAGAATACCAATCAGAATGGTCAGTAGCAGAAAACCACCCAGGAACAGCGCCAGCTTGCCCATTGGAACCTCTACAGTTGTGATGCGGGAATGGGCATATTGTCGGGCTTGGGCTGATACGGTTACAGATTCAGGTTTGTGGAAAAAAAGCGGATCAGATGCGGCGCAGATACATTATTGCTACATGAGATTTCAAGACGTGTTACAGGCTCCGGCTGCAATCACGCAGGGTGGCCTGCCCTTCGAAAGGTGACTGAACCCAGCTGACACGGGAAGTCGAGCGCGATTGGGAGCACATGAATTGAAACGCAGTTTGTAGGACTTTTTACTGTGCGCTGTGGGAAGTATCGCGGTAGGGGCGCCAACCTGTATGAAACATCAGTTTCTCCAGCAGATTCGAGCTGCTACGGTCCATTTTTCCTACAACGGCACGGAAGCCTACACCACGAGAAAAGCATGGATCCGTTCAATACTTCGGCCCTGAAGCTACAAAAAAAATTGCTGGACCTGCGCCTTGAGTGTGACCGCTTGAGAAGTGAGGGCAAGGACATGGAAGCGGACCTTCTGGCTGGCCCTATAGCGCGGATTGAAGCGGCTATCAGGCAGTTGCCGGACAGCCTGAAGCCCGTGACCTTGCAGTGACCCCTACTGCTCCCGCAAAGCATGCCCCGGACCTGTAGGAGCGGCCTTGTGTCGCGATAGGGCTGCGTAGCAGCCCCAGCAATTTATGCATTTTCGCTGAAACTCTGGGGCTGCTGCGCAGCCCTATCGCGACACAAGGCCGCTCCTACAAAAGCCGCGCAGCGGTGGCGGATTCAGAACAGCTTGACCGTATAACTCAGGATCAAGCGGTTCTCATCGATGTCGGTGCGGTAGTTGGAGCGCGCCATCACATTGCGCACGCGCACCCCAAGGCCGGCCAGCGGCCCGCTCTGCACCACGTAGGCCAGGTCCAGGTCACGCTCGCGGTCACGCCCTTCAAAGCCCAGCCCGGTGTCCACGTCGCGCCCTTTCACATAACGCAGGGTCGACGTCAGGCCCGGAAGCCCCAAGGCGACAAAGTTGTAGTCATGCCGCACCTGCCACGAGCGTTCGCCCGGCGCCGAAAACTCATAGGTCGGCAGCGTATTACCCATCGGGTTGGTGTTGGCACCCACCTGGATAAAGCCATCATCGCCGCCGATCTGCTGGTAGCCCACGTAAAAGGTATGCCCGCCGGTCTTGGCCGAGAACAGGCTGAACAGCGCATGGTTGTCGTAGTCACCGGCAATCTTGCGGCCGTCCTCGCGGGCATCGAAATAGCCGGCATTGACCCCCAGCGTCCAGTCCCCCAGCGGCTCGGCGTGCTTGAAGCTGTAGAAGCGCTGCTGGTAGATATCCTCCAGTTGCGCCTGCCACACACCGACGCTGGTACGGTTGTCGTTGAAGGCATAGTCGGCGCCAACGTAGTTGAAGCGATCACTGGTAAAGCGCGCCAGCCGCGCCGGGTTGATCGGGTCGTTGACCAGCGCGTACATTTTCTGGCTGTTGGACGAGTCGCGCAGGCTGGTGGAGCGGAACTGGCCGGCATTCAGGGTCAGCCCGGCAAACTCGCGCGACTCCAGCATCGCGCCCTGGTAGGTCGGCGGCAGCAGGCGCAAATCGCTGAACAGCAGCACAGGCAGGTTGGGCATCAACTCGCCCACCTTCAGTTCGGTTTGCGAGACCTTGAACTTGATCGCCGCTCCCAGGCGGCTGTATTCGTCCGCCGACTTGCCGCTGTCCAGGCTGGGCAGCAAACCGGACCTGGCATGCTGCGGGCTGCTGTCGAGCTTTAACCCCAGCAGGCCGGTCACATCCACGCCGACGCCGAGCGTGCCCTGGGTGTAGCCAGAGCTTGCGTTCAGGATAAAACCCTGCGCCCATTCCTGGGTACGCGACTGGGTGCTCGCGCCCTTGATATCGGCATAATCGCGGCTGAAGAAGTAATTGCGCGCCTGCAGCGTGGCGCGGGCACCTTCGATGAAACCGGCCTCTTCTGCCGAGGCCTCGGCGCACAACGCGGCGGCAATACACCCGCCGGCCAGGCACGCAGATGAAGAAAAACGCGGTGCAGTGGAACCTTGCATGGAGCTACTCCTGGATTCGGGCAACAGCAACCCGGCGCGGCGGCCGTGTATGGCCGCCAACGTGCGGGTTGCATCGAGAGAGGGTCGGCAGGCGGGCACCCGGCCCGCCTGCCCTGCCGTTGCTTGAAGCGCTGGGCCGCTAGCGGTTGACCAGCTTCGCCGGCAAGGCGATGACCAGGAAGCAGCTGAGGATCAGGCAGCCGGCAAACACCCACAGCGCGGCGTGCGAGGTACCGGTGAGGTCGGTGACCAGGCCCATCAGTGAGTTGCTCACCAGGCCTGCGATGTTGGCCACCGAGCAGGCCAGGGCGAAGCCTGTGGCAGCCGCAGTGCCTTTGAGGAAGGTCGCTGGCAGGCTGAAGAACACCGGCACCGCGCCGATGATCGCTGCCGAGGCAATGGCGAACAGCGCTACGGTCATTACCAGGTTCTGGCTGAACAAGGTGCTGCTGGCCATGGCGATTGCACCAATGATGAACGGCACGATGATGTGCCAGCGGCGCTCGCGGTGGCGGTCGGAGCTGGCCCCGATCATCAGCATGCCGGCCAGTGCGGCCAGGCTCGGAATGGCCGTGAGCAGACCGATGTGGAAGGTATCGCTGACGCCAGCATCACGGATAAAGGTCGGCATCCAGAAGCCCATGGCGTAGGCGCTGAGCAAAATCGAAAAGTCGATGCCCCCCAGCATCCACACCTTCAGGTTGAAAAAGCCGTCACGGAAGCTGTGCTTGCTGTCCTTGCCCTCGGCATCGTCAGCCGCCAGGTCCGCTGCCAGCTGCGCCTTGTCGTCAGCCGACAGCCACTTGGCCTGCTGGAAATGGTTAGGCAATGCCCAGAACGTGAGAATGCCGAGCAGCACGCTGGGGATCGCCTCCAGCAAAAACAGCCACTGCCAGCCGTGCAGGCCATGCACCTGGTCGAAATGCCCCATGATCCAGCCAGAAATCGGCCCGCCGATCACGCTCGACAACGGCAGCCCGATCATGAACAAGGCAATGATGCGCCCGCGCCGATAGGTGGGGTACCACATGGTCAGGTAGTACAGCACGCCCGGCAGGAAGCCGGCCTCGGCAGCACCCAGCAGAAAACGCAGGACATAGAACTGGGTGGTGGTGGAAACAAACATGGTGCAGGCCGACAGCAGGCCCCAGGTGATCATGATGCGTGCGATCCACAGCTTGGCGCCAACGCGCTGCAGGATCAGGTTGCTCGGCACTTCGAAAATGATATAGCCGACAAAGAACAGCCCGGCACCCAGGCCATAGGCCGCTGTGCTGAACTGCAGGTCTTCGAGCATCTGCAGCTTGGCGAAGCCGACATTGATGCGGTCCAGATAAGCTGCGAGGTAGCAGAAGCACAGGAAGGGGATGAGCCTCCAGGTGATCTTGCTGTACAGCGCTTTAGTGCCATGGTCGATGTCACTGTGGACCGTGGTTGCATTCGCAATTGGCATTTCCTGTCTCCTGGCGGGCGACTTTGTGGTTGTTTTAAGGCCAGCAGTTTTCGACGCGCCGGGCACCCCGCGCACTATACGCGGCGTGCCGGGGCAGCGCCTGAAGACCCCGAGTGCTCCTGCGGGGCGACCACCCGGACAGCAGGCGGTCATGGACGGGCTTCCCGCACCGGTCCTTGATTGTTATTGGTAAGGGTCGCCCGGCGTTCAGCCGGCCAGGCGCCTGAGTTGCTGCATGGCCTCCTGGCGGCTGACGACATCGCCATACTTGCTGTCGATGTCGAACAGGTTGGCTTCGTGCGGGTCGTTGTGGCGATCACCGACACATTCGCGCACCACGATGGTTCGAAACCCGTGCTGCATGGCATCCACCGCACTGGCGCGGATGCAGCCGCTGGTGGAGCAGCCAGCCAGTACCACGGTATCCACGCCTTGAGCATGCAGCAGCGGGGCCAGGCTGGTGGCGAAGAAGGCACTGGCGTACTGCTTGCTCAGCACCACCTCCCCTGCCTGTGGCGCAACGGCTTCACAGAACGCCGCCAGCGGGTTGCCTTCGACCATGTCCTTCATCACCGGCGCCTTGCGCACCCACACGCCGCCGTCAGCAAAATGCGGCGGCTGGTAGCGGATGTTGGTATGCACCACCAAGGTACCGCAGTCGCGGGCCAGCGCCAGCAGGCTGGCGGCCTGTTCGACCGCCACCACCACGCCCGGGGCGTACAGCGGTGCGCCGGGTGTGGTGTAGCCCTGCATGAAGTCGATCATCAACAGGGCCGGCTTGCGGCCAAAGCCGATGCGCTGGCCCCATACGCCCTGGTAGTTGTCGCGGGCACTTTGTGCGTCGCTCATGTCCGTCTCCCGATTTCAGTAGGCGCCCGACAGCAGCGCACCGGCGCCCGGCACGATCGGCTCCAGGTCCAGCGCCTTGAGCATGGCGTAGGTAGTGGCGATAGCAGCAGTGACCACCGGCTTGCCAGTTTGCGCCTCGACCTTGGCCACTGCCGGCAGCGATTGCATCTGCACGCAGGCCGAGAGCACCACCACATCGACGCCCTCAAGATCCATACCGGCGACGATGCCTGGCAGGTTGGCCGGGTCGTGGCGGGCCACGGCGAGGTTGTCGGGGATTTCCAGCGCACGCCAGTCCTGCACCTCGAAGCCCTCCTCGCGGATGTAGTTCACCACCAGCTCGGTCAAAGGCTTCATGTACGGCGCGACGATGGCAATGCGCTTGGCCTTCATCACATGCAAGGCCTCGACCAACGCCCCGGCGCTGGTGATTACCGGTGCCAGCGCGTCGTTGTCGGCGGTGGCCTGCTGCAAGCGCTTTTCCGATTGCCGGTGATAGCCCAGGCCCATGGCCATGATCGCCACCAGGCAGGCGTAGCCCAGCACATCCACCTTGGCGTCAGACAGCTCCATGGCGCAGCGGTCGGACTCGGCGTCCATGGCGGCCAGCTCTTCCTTTTTTACCTGCTTCATGCGCATGCGGCTGGAATGGAAGGTGAAGCGCTCGGGGCGGATCGCCTGGCGCGCGTTGAGCATCGCCGGGATTTCGGTTTCCATCGTGGTGTTCGAGCTCGGCACGATCTGGCCGATGCGGTATAGCTTGGTCATGTCTCGTGCTCCGTCAGACGAGGGGTTGGTCGAGGAAGTCGCCAAAGGCAGCGAAGAAGCCGTCCAGGTCGTCCCATGGGATCATGTGGCCGGCGTTGTCGACATGCGCGACCTGGATATCCGGCTTGAGTTCGCGTATTTCAGCGATGTCACGGGGCTCGATCACCCCACCTCGCCCGGCCACCATCAGCAATGCCGGCTGGCGCACCGCAGGCAGGTACTGGTGGATATCCACGTTGTGAAAATCATCAAACGCCCGCACGATCGCCGGCTCGTAGCAGGTGTGCAGCCATTCGGCCCGCAGCGCCAGCTGCTCGTCGCTCCAGGTGGCGCAGAATCCGCGCATGTCGTCGCCGCTCATGCCCACAGTGGCCTGGCGGATCGAATCCACATACCACGGCAGCTTGCTCGGGTACGCACGGCGGCCTGGCCCGGACACCGGTGGGTCGACCAGCACCAGCCGCTGCAGCCCCGGCGCTCCCTGGGCAGCCGCACGAATGGCAAAGCGCGCACCCATCGAGTGCCCGACCAGGTGGTAGCTGTGCAGGCCCAGCGCTGCGGCAAAGGCCGGAATGTCCGCTGCACAGGCGTCGGTACCGTAGTCCAGTTCGGGGCCGCTTGAAGACAAGCCGCGCCCGCGCACATCCAGCACGTAGGTGTCGAAGTACAACCCAAGGCGCTCGGCGACGAAGCCCCAGGTGATCGCCGGGCTGGTGATGCCGGGCACCAGGATCAGCGCATGGCCCTTGCCGCCGTAGCGCAGGTAATGCTGGCGGATGCCATTGGCGCAGACGTTGCCGCCGGCGACGAACGTGCTCATGCCGCCTCCCCGCTTTTCAGCGCCTGGCCGTACAGGTCATAGCCATAGACCCAGGCCGGGTCCTCCTGGCTGTAGAGGAAGGTGTTGGCGTTCGATACCGCCTGCACCCGGGATGCCCGCTCCTTGCGATTGGCCTCGTACAGCGCGAACGCGGTGCGGTGGTCGGACAACCCGGTTTCTTGCAGGCAGCGGGTCAGCATGGCCGCATCTTCGATGGCCATGCACGCACCCTGGGCCATGTGTGGCTTCATCGGGTGGCAGGCATCACCCAGCAGCACCAGGCGACCACGGCTCCACAGCGGCAGCGGGTTGCGGTTGCGCAGCGGCCATTTGGTGATCGATTCGGTGGCGTCGATCAGCTTTTGCACGGTGGGGTGGTAACCCTCGAAGGCAGCGCGCATTTCCTCCTGGCTGCTGTCGACGTACGCCCCCTGGAAGTCCCAAGCCGCGTGCGGTACGCCGGTGACGAAGTAGTACTCGTCGCGCTTGCCGGTGGTGTAGTAGACCATCATGTGGCGGTCTTCGGACCACCACTTGACGCAGGGCTCGAACACATCGGCATGCTGCGCCAGGTTTACCCCGCGGATCAGCGCACGGTGGGCGACCCAACCGCTGTAGATCGGCGCTTCAGCGCCCAGCAGCTCTTCACGAATCCTGGAGTGGATGCCGTCGGCACCGATGACGATGTCGGCCACGGTGTGGGTGCCGTCGGCGAAGTCCAGGCGCACCTGTTCGCCTTCGTCGACGATCTTTTGCAGGCGCTTGCCAAAGTGCACGGTACCCGGCTTGATCGCCTCGATCTGCAGGGCGTGCAGGTCGCCACGGTGGATGGTGATATAGGCCGCGCCATACTCGCGGCGGGCAAACTCGCCCAGCGGGATGCGCGCCAGGTAATCACCGCTATTGCCATCGCGGCTGAACCAGAAGTCCGGGTGCGAGCCCATCAGTTCCAGCTTCTGCTCCAGCCCCATGCGGCGGAAGATCTTCATCACGTTAGGGCCGATATGGATGCCCGCCCCCAGGCGGGTGAACTCCGGCGCCTGCTCGAACACCTCGACATCGAACCCGGCCTGCTGCAGCAACGTGGCGGCGGCCGCCCCACCCAGCCCCGCACCGACGATTGCGATTTTCTGCCTACCACGCATGGGTATCTCCTCTTGTTCTGATATGTGGCCAGCGGTTCGACCGCCTGACGATTTAGAGCGTATACGCTGTAAATGAACTTTGGATAGAGGCCCGGCAAAATATTTTTCAAACACCTGAGCGAAAACCAATACAGGCCACCTGTTACCGCAAACATTGGTTATTTGTGTGAATAGGTAACGTTTGATAGATAACTTGCGCTCGCCGTCCGGATGCGCTTTCATCTGCAAAAGTAGGGTGTACACACTATTATTTTGCACCGAGATGAAGCGCCAGGCACTGCCATGGTGCACCCCTGTCAACGCCACCCAGGAGAACCCCGATGCCGGTGAGCAATGCACAACTGACCCAGATGTTCGAGCACGTACTGAAGCTGTCCCGCGTGGACGAGACGCAGAGCGTGGCCGTACTCAAGAGCCACTACTCCGACCCGCGCACGGTCAACGCCGCGATGGAGGCCGCGCAGCGCCTGAAGGCCAAGGTGTATGCGGTAGAGCTGCCGGCGTTCAACCACCCGACCGCCATGGGTAACGACATGACTGCCTACTGCGGCGACACCGCACTGACCGGCAACCTGGCGGCGCAGCGGGCGCTGGAAGCAGCCGACCTGGTCGTCGATACCATGATGCTGCTGCACTCGCCCGAGCAGGAGCAGATCCTCAAGACCGGCACGCGCATCCTCCTGGCCGTGGAGCCACCTGAAGTGCTGGCGCGCATGCTGCCGAGCGAAGACGACAAACGCCGGGTGCTGGCCGCCGAAACCTTGCTGAAGCAGGCGCGCAGCATGCATGTGCGGTCCAAGGCCGGCAGCGACTTCCACGCCCCGCTCGGCCAGTACCCGGCCGTGACCGAGTACGGCTATGCCGACGAACCGGGGCGCTGGGACCACTGGCCCAGCGGTTTTCTGTTCACTTGGCCGAACGAGGACAGTGCCGAGGGCACGCTGGTGCTGGACGTGGGCGACATCATCCTGCCGTTCAAGAACTACTGCCGCGAGCGCATCACCCTGGAGATTGAAAAAGGCTTTATCACCGGCATCCACGGCGGCTTCGAGGCCGAGTACCTGCGCGACTACATGAAGTACTTCAACGACCCCGAGGTCTACGGCATCTCACACATCGGCTGGGGCCTGCAGCCGCGCGCGCAGTGGACGGCCATGGGCTTGCACGACCGCAACGACGGCATGTGCATGGACGCCCGCGCGTTCTACGGCAACTTCCTGTTCTCCACCGGCCCGAACACCGAGGTCGGCGGCAAGCGCAAGACCCCCTGCCACCTGGACATCCCGCTGCGCAACTGCGATATCTACCTGGATGACAAGGCCGTGGTGCTGGCCGGCGACGTGGTCGCACCAGAGGAATCGCGGGCGCGATAGTGGTTATACTGGCCGGGCGCTCCGCTATTGGCGGCCGGCCAGCACCTTTCCACCCAGCCCAAGCCATCCCATGCCAAAGAAAACCACCCCTAGCAGCGCCCCGCTCGACACCGCCCCCTATGACGTCACCGAACAGGTCGGCCACCTGCTGCGCAAGGCTTACCAACGGCACACGGCAATCTTCCAGCAGCAGGCCTGCGACCCGCAGCTTACCTCGATCCAGTTCGTTACCCTGTGTGCCCTGCGCGACCACGGCCCCAGCTCCCAGGCCGAACTGATCAAGGCCACCGCTGTGGACCAGGCAACCATCCGCGGCATCGTCGAGCGCCTGAAAACCCGCGAGCTGGTGCAGCTGTCACCAGACCCGGGCGACCGGCGCAAGGTCATTGTCGAACTCACCGACAGCGGCGCGGCATTGCTCGACGCAATGATCCCCTGCGCCCGGCAGATCAGCGAATTGAGCATGGGCAGCCTGAATGCCGGCGAACGCGTGGCTATTTTGTACCTCCTGCGCAAGATGATCGACAGCGACGAGAACCTGGGCTGAAATTTGTTGTAACTGCCGCGCTTGCCGTCACAGATGCGCGGCCTTCGAGATCGAGCGCCGCGCGGGCGGCGCTCGATTTCCCAGGCGCCGACAATCTTCCTCCATACCCACCAACCCCATCACAGCCCTTTGCAGATTCATCTCTGGCCTGCTTCTTGCTCACTCATTTCATGTAGTGAGTACTTACCGAAACTCTCGCGTCATGTGAGTCCTTTGGTAGCGCAAGCAACCTCCAGAGATGAGCCAACAATGCAAACAACCATCTCCCTGCGGGTCAACGGCCAGCCTGTCGAAGTCAGCGCCATGCCCGACACCCCGCTGCTGCTGATCCTGCGCAACGACCTGTGCCTGAACGGCCCCAAATACGGCTGCGGCCTGGGCGAATGCGGGGCGTGCACGGTGATCATCGACGGCGTGGCCGCACGCTCGTGCGTCATCCCCCTGGCCGGCGCTGCCGGCCGCGACATCACCACCCTCGAAGGGCTGGGCAGCAAGGCTGCACCACACCCGGTGCAACAGGCGTTCATCGACGAACAGGCAGCCCAGTGCGGCTACTGCATGAACGGCATGATCATGACCACCAAGGCCCTGCTCGACCGTATTCCCGACCCCAGCGACGCACAGATTCGCCAGGAACTGTCCGGCAACCTGTGCCGTTGCGGTACACACGTCGAAATCCTGCGCGCCGTGCGCCGCGCCGCCGAGACCCGGAGAAAAGCATGAACCACTCACAACAGGTGCCCAGCCGCGACCAGCTGCTGGCCAAGACTGGCGTGTTGCTGATCGTCGACCAGATCACCCCACCCTCGGGGCCCGTGGCCAAGGGTGTGACGCCTGTGGTCAAGGCGCGCGAGCTGGCGTTGTTCATCGCTGTCAGCGACGACGGCATGGTCTACGCCTTCAACGGCCACGTCGACCTGGGCACCGGCATCCGCACCTCGCTGGCGCAAATCGTCGCCGAAGAGCTGGACCTGCGCATGGACCAGGTACACATGGTGCTGGGCGATACCGAGCGAGCCCCCAACCAGGGCGCGACCATCGCCAGCGCCACCCTGCAGATTTCCGCCGTGCCCCTGCGCAAGGCAGCCGCCACCGCGCGTCGCCATCTGTTGCAACAGGCCGCGCAACGCCTTGGCTGCGCGCCCGAAGTGCTGCGCATCGAAGACGGCGCGATCATCGCCAGCAACGGCAGCACGCTGAGTTTTGCCGAACTGGTCCAGGGCGAAAACCACCAGCTGCCCATTGCCGACGATGCCCCGCTCAAGGCCATCGACGACTACCGCCTGGTCGGCCGCAGCGCTGCACGGGTAGACATCCCCGGCAAGGCCACCGGCGAGTTGACCTATGTGCATGACATGCGCCTGCCCGACATGCTTCACGGCCGGGTGATCCGCCCGCCCTACGCCGGTCATGACAGCGGCGACTTCGTCGGCAACAGCCTGCTGGCGGTAGATGAATCGTCCATCGCCCATTTGCCCGGCGTGGTGGCCGTGGTCGTCATCCGCGACTTTGTCGGCGTGGTGGCCGAGCGCGAAGAACAAGCGATCCGCGCGGCCCAGGCGCTGAAAATCAGCTGGAAGCCATTCACAGGCAAGCTGCCCGACCTCAGCGATGTCGCCCAGGCCATCCGCGACAACCCGCGGGTACAGCGCACTGTGCTGGACCAGGGCGATGTCGACGGCGGCATCGCCAATGCCACCCAGCGCCTGAGCCGCAGCTACCTGTGGCCGTACCAGCTGCACGCATCGATCGGCCCATCGTGCGCGCTGGCCGATTTCACCGATGGGCCAATCCGCGTGTGGTCCGGCACGCAGAACCCGCACCTGCTGCGCGCCGACCTCGCCTGGCTGCTGGAGTGCACAGAGGAGCGCATCGAGATCATTCGCATGGAGGCCGCCGGTTGCTACGGCCGCAACTGTGCCGATGACGTGTGCGCCGATGCGGTGCTGCTATCGCGCGCGGTACAGCGCCCTGTGCGGGTGCAGCTGACCCGCGAGCAGGAGCATGTGTGGGAGCCCAAGGGCACCGCGCAGCTGATGGAAATCGAC
Source organism: Pseudomonas putida S13.1.2 (assembly GCF_000498395.2). Lineage (NCBI taxonomy): Bacteria > Pseudomonadati > Pseudomonadota > Gammaproteobacteria > Pseudomonadales > Pseudomonadaceae > Pseudomonas > Pseudomonas putida. The sequence continues at coordinate 745,731 of NZ_CP010979.1, read as the reverse complement.
GGTGGCCTGAACGCCGACGGCAGCGTGGCCGCCTACGACTTCCAGACCAGCTACCCGTCCAATGGCGCACCTACCCTGGCCCTGCTGCTGACCGGCGCCGTGGAGCCGGTGCCGGCCCTGTTCGAGATGGGCGACCGCACTTCGATACCGCCCTATGACTACGAACACATGCGCGTCACCATCAACGACATGACGCCACTGGTACGTGCCTCGTGGATGCGTGGTGTGTCGGCCATGCCCAACAGCTTCGCCCATGAGTCGTACATCGATGAGCTGGCCTTTGCCGCCGGCGTCGACCCGGTCGAATACCGCCTCAGGCACCTGTCCGACCCGCGCGCCATCGACCTGGTCAAGGCCACTGCCGAACGCGCCGAATGGCAGCCGCATACCCGGCCCATGCAGGCGCAGGCCGAAGGCGATGTGCTACGCGGCAGGGGCTTTGCCTATGCACGCTACATCCACAGCAAGTTCCCCGGTTTCGGCGCGGCCTGGGCGGCATGGGTGGCCGACGTCGCGGTGGACCGGCGCACCGGTGAAGTGGCCGTCACCCGCGTGGTGATCGGCCACGATGCCGGGATGATGGTCAACCCCGAGGGCGTACGCCACCAGATCCACGGTAACGTCATCCAGTCCACCAGCCGGGTGCTCAAGGAACAGGTCAGCTTCGAAGAGTCGACCGTGGCCAGCAAGGAATGGGGCGGCTACCCGATCCTGACCTTCCCCGAACTGCCGGCCATCGACGTGATGATGCTGCCGCGTCAGCACGAAGCGCCGATGGGCAGCGGCGAGTCGGCCTCGGTACCGAGCGCGGCGGCCATCGCCAATGCCATTTTCGACGCGACCGGCATTCGCTTTCGCGAGCTGCCGATCACGGCAGAACGGGTACGTGCCGCCCTCGATGGCGAAGGTCAGGGCCCTGAAGCGCCAGCGCAGCCGACATCCAAGCGTTCGAAGTGGTGGTTCGGCTCGCTGGCCGGGGTATTCGGCGCTGCATTGGGTGTACTCGCCACAGCCCTGCCCTGGCGCGCCGAAATCGCCCCGGTCACCCCGCCAGGCGCCGGCAGCTGGAGCGCCGCGATGCTCGAGCGTGGGCGCCAGGTGGCGGCGGCCGGTGACTGCGCCGTGTGCCATACGGTCAGCGGCGGCAAGGTCAACGCAGGCGGGCTGGCGATGGACACACCGTTTGGCACGCTGTACAGCACCAACATCACGCCCGACCCGGAAACCGGCATCGGCCGCTGGTCGTTCGGCGCCTTCGAGCGGGCCATGCGCGAAGGCATCAGCCGCGACGGTCGGCACCTGTACCCGGCGTTTCCCTATACCTCGTTTCGCAACATCAACGACGCCGACATGCAGGCCCTGTATGCCTACCTGATGTCGCAAACCCCGGTACGCCAGCAAGCACCCACCAACCAGATGCGCTTCCCGTTCAACCAGCGGCCACTGATGGCCGGCTGGAATGCGCTGTTTCTGCAACGCGGCGAATACCAGCCCGTCCCGCAGCGCAGTGCCCAGTGGAACCGCGGCGCCTACCTGGTCGACGGCCTGGGCCACTGCACCGCCTGCCACTCGCCGCGCAACCTGATGGGCGCGGAAAAAGGCGGCAGCAGCTACCTGGCCGGCGGCATGGTCGATGGCTGGGAAGCCCCGGCCCTGAATGCGCTGGGCAAATCATCCACGCCGTGGAGCGAAGACGAACTGTTCAACTACCTGAGCACCGGCTTCTCCGAAAAGCACGGTGTGGCGGCCGGCCCCATGGGCCCGGTGGTCAGCGAACTGGCCACGCTGCCAAAGAGTGACGTGCGTGCCATTGCCCACTACCTCGGTTCACTCGACGGCGAGCCGCAGGCAGTGGCCGCCAAGGCCGCGCCCCTGGTGGACACGCAGGTTTCGCTGAGCAACGGCGAGCGGGTATTCAAAGGCGCATGCATAGCCTGCCACAGCGATGGGCTGGGGCCGAAGCTGTTTGGCGTTAGCCCGTCGATGGCGGTCAACAGCAACGTCCACAGCGCCCTGCCGGACAACCTGCTGCGCGTGGTGCTGCACGGCATTGCCACCCCGGCCACCCGTGACCTGGGCTACATGCCCGGCTTCAAGGACAGCCTGTCGGACCGCCAGGTCGCCGACCTGGCAGCTTACCTGCGCCAGCGCTTCGCTGCCGACAAGCCGGCCTGGCAAGGGCTGGCGGCAAAGGCCGCGCAGGTGCGCGCCAACCCCGGCAACCACTGAGTTTCAGCGGCGCAGGCCGCGCAGGGCAAGGTCGCTGATAAACACCAGCCAGTCGGCCTTGGCCTGCTTGTCGGCCAGGTCTACGGCCAGAAACGAGCTGAGGGTATGCCGGTTGGAATTATAGAAATAGCAGAGCGAGGCAATCATCAGGTAGGCGTGGGTGATGTCGATGTCGTCGCGGAACAGGCCCTTGGCCTGGCCTGCTTCAATGATCGGCCGCAGCACGCCCACCGCTTCGCCGGACAGCGCCTTGAGGTTCTGCGACTTGCGCGCGTGCTGGCCCTGGTGAAGGTTTTCGGTGGCGAGGATGGTGACGAATTCGGGGTGGCGCACGTAGTAGTCCCAGATGAAAGCCACCAGCTCACGCAGGGCCTGTTCCGGGTCGCCGAGGTCGATGCGCAGCTTGGCTTCGGCCTGGTTGAAGCTGGCATAGATGTGCTCCAGCACGCTGATGAACAGCTTTTCCTTGCTGCCAAAGTAGTAATAGATCATCCGGTCGTTGGACTTGGCCAGCGTGGAGATCTGCTCGATGCGCCCACCGGTGAAGCCTTCCTTGCTGAAGACCTTCACCGCAGCCTTGAGAATGTTGTCCCGGGTGCGGTCGGCCTGTTGGGCGCGAACACCGGTTTTGCGAGTTTGCATGTCGGTCCCTGTGGGGCTGGCCAGATGCCCAACACTGCCACAGACATTGAGCCATTGCGCGGCTTTTTCGGCTGGGCTGACACGATAAACGCGGGGGAGCTGAACACACGACAAGGCACGGCAATGGGCCAGCGCCGGGGATACGGTGTGGCGGTGCACCGTGCTGCCACCTACGGCTCGGCACCCCGTTCGTCTTGGGTGATGCTTCGCTGGGCGCGTGTCAGGCAGTTGACCAGGTGCAGCCGCATGGCAGCACGGGCAGCACCGGCATCCTTGCGGGTGATCGCGGCATGCACTTGCTCGCGCTCCAGCGCCTCCAGTGCCCGCTGCTGGGCATCGCCCCCGGGCACGGCTTGCTGGGCCGCAGCCAACAAGGTACGCCCGAGATGGGTCATGGTGTCGATGAAAAAGCTGTTGCCCGTGCATCGGGCTATGCGCAGGTGAAACTCGAAGTCGGTTCGCATGCAGGGCGCTGACTGCGTATCAACGGCCTCATCCAGCGCCGCCCGCATGGCAGCCAGTTGCCCTGCGGTAGCACGCTGGGCAGCAATGGCAGCCGCCTCGACCTCCAGGCAAAGCCGCAGCTCGATGATCGCCACCTCGTTGTAAGCATCGCCCATTCCAGGGCTGGTACTCTGGAAGTCACCTGCCGGGATGGCGTCTACAACGAAGGTGCCGATACCACGGCGGGTTTCGACCAGGCCTTCGGCCTGCAACCGAGAAATGGCTTCACGCACCACGGTACGGCTTACGCCTCGCGCTTTGGTCACAGCTTCTTCGGTGGGCAATTTGCTACCCGCTGGCAATTCACCCGAGCGAATCTGCTGCGACAGGTCATGCACCAGTTGCTGGGCGAGATTCAGGCGTTTTTCCGGGGGGGCAGAAGCCATTGGGCGAACCTTTGCTAAGCGGAAGATCCCGGAGTATACCCGCTGCCCAGGGCCAAAACGCACTATACTGGCTGCTGCCAACACAAGAGCACAGCAATGCCGAACCCTGCCGCCAGCCCCCCTCAACAGCCCCGCCGCCTGGCCGAAGCACTGGTCGAGCGCTTTGCCGAACGCATGCGCGAGGGCACGCTCAAGCGGGGTGACAAGCTGCCGACCGAAGCCACACTGATCGAAACCGAAGGTGTCAGCCGCTCGGTAGTACGCGAAGCGTTGTCGCGCATGCAGGCAGCGGGCCTGGTCGAGACCCGCCACGGTGTGGGCACCTTCGTGCTGGACATGCCGGCGCCGGAGAGCTTCAACGTGGGGCCCGCAACCATCAGCCTGTTGTCCGATGTGCTCGACCTGCTGGAATACCGCCTCAGCCTTGAAGTGCAAGCCGCCGGCATGGCCGCCGAACGGGCCACGCCGCAAGCGCTGGAAGAACTGCATCAAGCACTTGAAGCCTTGATGCAGGGCCCGGAAAAATCCGGCAGCACGACAAACGCCGATTTCCAGTTCCACCTGAAAATTGCCAAGGCCGCAGGCAACCAGTACCTGATCGATATCATGAAGCATCTGGGCACCAAGATGATCCCCCGCACGCGCATGAACTCTGCCTACACCGGCCAAAGCAACCGCAGCACCTACCTGGCCGGTATCAACGCCGAACATCAGCAGATCTACGATGCCATCGCCAGCCGCCAGGTTGATGCGGCGCGCGCTGCCATGTACCTGCACCTGAGCAACAGCCGTACGCGCCTGCGTGAGGCGCAACGGCTACAGGCTTTTTACAGCGAGGCCTGAAGCTAAGGCGCAGGCTCCACATCCGTGAAGGCCAGCCCTTGGCTGCCCTGTACTTGCCAAGGGTTGGCGCCCCCGGTGTGGGTGAAGCGAAGCCCGACGAAGCGCGAATCTTTCAGGCCATCGATCTTGACCGGGGCCGGCCCGCTGAAACGTACACGCTCGAACACCAGCCCCTGATGCCAGGCGCCATGGCTGCTATCGCCCTTCACCTCGATGGCAGCGGTGCTGGCGTTTTCCACGCTCACGTCGCTGACCGTGATATCCCGAAACTGCCCCGCCACCGTCGAGCGCTTGTAGTCGAGCTTGGCATTCGGGTCGTTGTAATCCAGGGTGAAGATGAAGGCCTGTTTTGCGGTATTGCGAATGGCTGAATCACGGAAGGTCACGTGGCGTGCGCCACCGCCCATGAAGTTGGTGCTTTTCATGCGCAGCCCGGCATCGGTGCCATCCGAGACGTTGTCCTCGGCCAGGATGTTCTGAATCCACGCGCCGGTGTGGCTGCCCGCCACGATCATTCCATGGCCTTTGCGGAAATAGTTGTTGAAGATCCAGGCATCTTCCTGCGGCTTTTGGTGGACCGCACCCGCACCGGTGCCAGCGGCGAAGTTGACGCAGTCGTCACCGGTGTCGAAGAAGTTGTTGAACACCAGCGCGCCGCGGCTGTTGGCAAACTCGATACCGTCGCCGTTGTTGGCGTCGTAGGTACGGTGCGTAGTGTTAGCCAGCACCACATTCTGCGTTTCCAGGTTCATGATGCCGTGATAGGCCGGGTTGACCACCGTGAAGCCGCCATAGAACACGTTAGTCACATTGCGCAGGGTAATCAGCGACGAGCGCATCTGGCCGTAGGCGTCCTTGACATTCATGCCCTCGGCAACCGCCCGCTCTACTTGCGCCTTGGCCAGCACGCCGTCGTGCATGTAGCGGGTGTTGTCGCTGGGCAGGTAGAAGGGCAAGGCTTGCCCGCGCTCGTCGAGCACATCCGGGTTACGCTTCCAGCCATTGCCGTCGATCGTGCCCTTGCCAACGATGCGGATGTTCTCGAAGGCCTGATGCGCCTGCGGGTCGCGCGGCAACGCGTTGATCAGCGAGGCCGGGCGCACGGTGGTGGAATACGGGTACTGGATATAGCCTTCGCGCGGGTAGTCCTCGGCACGCTCGGAGCCCAACAGGGTAGCGCCCTCGGCGATTTCCAGGGTCATGTTGCTCTTGAGGTAGAGCGCCCCGCTCTTGTACGTGCCGGCAGGCAGCAGCACCTTGCAGCCCTTGCTGCAAGCGTCGATGGCACGCTGGATGGCGGCCGTGTCGAGCGCCTTGCCATCACCCTTGGCACCGTACTGCTGCACGTCAAACAGTGCCGGGACGGCCGTGGTTCGCTGCACCACCACAGGGCTGTCGGCCGACTCCTTGCCGTTGCGATCGACCGAACGCACGGTGAAGCGGTATTCAGTATCGGGCGCAAGCCCTTGGGCAGTGAAGCTGTGAATGGCGATGCGGTGATGGAAGTTCTGCGTGTCCTGCTGGTAGAAGTGGTCTATGTAAGGCTTGGCCGGTGAGACCTGGTCGTTGTTGGCGTTGCTGCCACCGAGCAGCTTGCCATTGCCATAGACATGGTAATCGACGATCTCGGCGTGGTCGGCCGGCTTCTCCCAGACCAGGATGATCTGTTGCTCATCGTAGGCCAGCGTCGGCACCTGGAGTTTGGCGGGCGCGTCCAGCGCCCAGAGCGGCAGGCTGCAGCCCATGGCCAGGGCACTCAGCAGTGCACCCGCCAGTGGGTGTTTGCGTGCAGCGACAGCAGGGTGTGCATACGGCATGGTTTTTATCTTCCTTGTTTTTGCCATTGATAACGCCACGCTTGAGCGGCCCAGCCGCGTGGCTCAGGCCGTCAACGCGGCTTGCTCGAGGTACTGGCTGCGGTTGACGAAGGTCTCCCGGGCCATTTCCCTCACATCCATTGATAGTGCCTCGACCTCGGGCAGCAGGCCGACCAGCGCCGCCACCCCCGCCGAGGCGAGGCTGCGCCGCTGCTCGGCGCTGCGCCCGGCGAACAGGTACAGCGCGACATGCACGAAATCATCCTGCCCGGCGCCGCAGCGGCAATGGCTGAAGGTGTTCAGCCGCGCCTTGATGTCGCCGGGCTTGAACAGCCCGCTGGCATCGATGGCGTCGTGCACGGCGGCCAGCAGCGTCTGCTCGCCAACCCGCTCAGCCAAGCTGGCCGGGCAATCGATAATGCAATGAGGCATGGTGGATTCCTTGATCGGCAGCCCTGTGCGCCCTGCCCCGCAGGCTCAGGCGCAAGGCTTGGGAGGGGTTCAGGCAGAGGCGGCGCGCGGCGATTCGGCGCTGAAGTCGCGGCTGGCCTGGACCAGCATGCGGGTGTAGTCATGACGGGCGAGGTCCTGGCTCAACGCTTGGCTGTCGAGGCGCTCGACGATGCGCCCTTGCTGCATCACCGCGACCTTGTCGCACAGGTGGCTGACCACCCCCAGGTCGTGGGTCACCATCAGGTAGGTGAGCTTCTCGCGCTGGCGCAGGTCTGCCAGCAGGTTGAGGATCTCCGCCTGCACCGAGACATCCAGCGCCGAAGTGGGCTCATCCAGCAGTAACACACGCGGCTCGAGGATCAGCGCGCGGGCAATCGCCACACGCTGGCGCTGCCCGCCCGACAACTGGTGCGGATAGCGGTAGCGGAAGCTGTCATTGAGGCCGACCTTGACCAGAATGTCGTTGATCCGGTCGTCGCGATCAGCCATGCCGTGAATGGTCAGCGGCTCGCGCAAGGCGGTGTCGATGGTGTGCCGCGGGTGCAACGAGCCGTAGGGGTCCTGGAAGACCATCTGCACCTTGCGAAAGTGCTCCTTGGGCAGCTTGTGCTGCAACGCACCGCCGGCAATGCTCAGCGCCCCGCTCCAGTGCCGGTACTGGCCGGCCAGGCAGCGCAGCACGGTGGTCTTGCCGGAGCCCGACTCACCGACCAGGCCGAACGACTCGCCGTCCTCGACGGTCAGGTCGACGTCGTGCAGCACCTGGTTGAGGGTGGCGCCAACGCCGAAGCTCAGGTTCAGCGATTGTGCTTGGATCATGGACATGTCAGTTACCTCAGCAGGTGAGCCAGAGCGGGTCGCGTTGCAGTACCGGCAAGCGCGGGCGGCGGTTGTCCATGCTCGGCAAGGCCGCCAGCAGGCCACGGGTATAAGGGTGTTCGGCATACTGCAGGTCGCACGCGGCGAGCGACTCGACCACCCGCCCGGCGTACATCACCAACACCCGGTCACAGTAGTTGCGCACCAGGTTGAGGTCGTGGCTGACGAAGATCAGCCCCATCTGCTGCTCGACCACCAGCTCTTCGAGCACGTTGAGCACCTGCTGGCGCACCGACACGTCGAGTGCCGAGGTCGGCTCGTCGGCGATGATCACCTCCGGGTTGGTGATGACCATCATGGCGATCATGATGCGCTGGCCCATGCCGCCGCTGACTTCATGCGGGTACAGGTTGTAGACGCGTTTCGGGTCGCGGATATGGACCTTTTCCAGCATCAGCATGACCCGCTCGCGTGCCTCGCTGCGGCTGGCCTTGTGGTGCGCCAGGTACGCCTCGGCGATCTGGTCGCCAACCTTGACCACCGGGTTGAGCGAGTACTTGGGGTCTTGCATGATCATCGAGATGCGCTGGCCACGGATCTTCTGCATGGCCTTTTCGCTGGCGCTGAGCAGGTCGACATCGCCGAACTGCAGGGCCTTGGCGGTGATCTGCGTGCTGCCGGGGTGCAGCTTGAGCAAGCTGCGCCCGACCGTCGACTTGCCCGAGCCGGACTCGCCGACGATGGCCAGTTTTTCCCGGCCAAGGGTGAACGACACATCGCGCACCGCGTGCATTTCTGTCTTGCCGTTGACGAAGCGTACGTTGAGCGCTTCGACGTTGAGTTTGAGCGACGACATAAAGCCTCCAGTTACTCGCTACGCGGGTCGAGAATGTCCCGCAGGCCATCGCCCAGCAGGTTGAACGCCAGGCTCACCAGCATGATCGCCGCACCCGGTACCGCCACCAGCCACCAGCATTCGAGCATGTAGCGTCGACCGGTGGAGATCATCGCGCCCCACTCCGGCAGCGGCGCCTGTGCGCCAAGGCCGAGGAAGCCCAGCGCCGCAGCGGTGAGGATGATCCCGGCCATGTTCATGGTCAGGCGGATGATCACCGACGACAGGCACATCGGCACGATGTGACGCAGGATGATGCGCGTCGACGAGGCGCCCTGCAGCTCGACCGCGACAACGAAGTCAGCCTTGCGCAGCGACAGGGTTTCAGCCCTTGCCAGCCGTGCGATCGGTGGCCACGAGGTCAGCGCGATGGCGACCACGGCATGCTCCAGGCCAGGGCCAAGGGCAGCGATGAACGCCAGTGCCAGGACCAGGCTGGGGAACGAGATGAAGATGTCGGTGATGCGCATGAACACCGTGTCGACGATGCCACCGTAGTAGCCCGACACAGTGCCGATGAACAGCCCGATCGGTCCGACGATAACGGTCACCAGGGTAATGATGTAGAGGGTGATGCGTGAGCCGTAGACCAACCGGCTGAAGATGTCGCGGCCGTATTCGTCGGTGCCGAACCAGTGCGCGGCACCAGGGGCCTGCAGGGCGTTGGCGAGGTTCTGCACCACCGGGTCATGGGTGGCGATCCACGGGGCAAAGGTGGCGACCACGATCAGCAGCACGGCCACCAGCAGCCCGGCCAGGGTCATGGGGTTGCGCAACAGGTGGCGCAGCACCCGCAGGCTGCTTTTGTAAAAGGCGTCGAGGCTGGAAGCCGGCGTGGTGTCGGCCTGCGGCTTGGCGCTTGCTTGGGTAGAAGACATGTTGGCAATCATCGGCATGTTCTCGGTGTGAAATCATGGCCGCCCGGAGCGCCCACAGGCGCCCCCGGACAGGTTCAGCGTTGCTTGTAGACGCCCAGGTAACGGGTCGCCTCGGCGTCATCGCCGGTAAAGCCCTTGACGTCCACCGCGCTCACCGCGGTGTCGGTCATCTGCGAGAGCATCATGATCGGCCCGACCTGCTGGTCGTAGCGCTGCTGGGCCTGGTGGTACAGGCTCACGCGCTTGGCGGCGTCACGCTCGATGCCCGCCTGGTCGATCAGCGCATTGAGCTGTTGATCGAAGAACGACGCGCGCCAGCCCTGGAAGTTGGGCAGGCCCGCGCTGTCGCTGTTGTCCGGGTTGTAGACAAAGGTGCGCAGGCTGAAGTACGGGTGCGGGTAGCGCTCGGCACCGCGCGCCACGATCATTTCGAAGTTGCGCGCGCGCATCGCGCCATACACCTGGTTGCCGGTGCCGGTGACGATGCTGGCCTTGATCCCGCCTTCGGCGAGCGTCGACTGCATGCGCGCGGCGATGTCGATGAACGGCGGCTCGGACAAGGTCCGGATGGTGGTGGCGAAGCCTTGCGGGTAGCCGGCTTCGGCGAGCAACGCCTTGGCCTTGGCGACATCCATCTTGTAGCCTGGGTCCGGCAGGCGGGCGTCGAGGCCAAGCTGCATCGGCTGCTGGTTGAGCATGCCGTAGTGCGGCATGACCTGCTCGTCGATGCCTTTGTAGTCGATCAGGTTGCGCACCGCTTCGCGGACTTTCTGGTTGGCGAATTCGGGCTGCTTCATGCTCATCGCCACGTAGTACATGGTGCCGCGCTGCAGCGGTTGCACCTGCAGCTTGGGCGAGCGCTCGATGGCCTTGATGTCTGGCGCGGCCATGCCGTAGACCAGGTCGAGGTCACCGCGCTCGAGCATCAGCCGTAGTGATTGCGACTCGGTCATGTGCCGCACCAGCACCCGCTTCATTTTTGCAGGGCCCGCCCAGTAGCCGTCGAAGCGGGTCATCACCAAGGCGTCGTTGGCGCTCCACTTGGTCAGGGTGAACGGGCCGCTGCCGGCCTCGTTGGTGACCAGCCAGGCGGCGCCCAGGTCGCCGTCCTTCTCGTGCTTCAAGGCTTCCTGGCGGTCGACGATGACCGCGCTGGGCGAGATCGCCAGCGAGTCGATCAGCAGCAGCGGGTCGGCGGGCTGCGGCAGCTCGACCACCAGGGTGTGCGGGTCAGTGGCGCGGATCAGCCCCTGAATGTTGTCGACGCTGTAGCCGTAGGCCTTCCAGGTGGTGGCCAGGCCGAAGTTGAGTTTCATCACGCGGTACAGCGACCAGGCCACGTCTTCGGCGGTCAGCGGGTTGCCGGAATGGAACTTGACGTCGCTGCGCAGGTGGAAGGTGACCTGCTTGCCGTCTTCGCTGATCTCCCAGCGTTCGGCCAACTGTGGCAGGTGTTTTTCCGGGTTGCCCTGGTCGCGCTTGACCAGCGTGTCATACAGGTTGGCGTTGACCCCGGAGGCATCCAGGCCCGGGGCGTTGGCCGGGTCGATGGAAAACAGGTTGACCATGCTCATGCCGACGATCAACTGGTCGGCGGGGGTCTTGGCCTGCACGGCGGCCATCGGCCCCAGTGCCAGCATCGCACCCAGCAGGCTCAGGCGCAGGATCGGAAGTACAGTTTTCATGTGGCTGTCCTTGTTTTTATAGTCATGCACTGTGTTCGCGCTGGCCGCGCGGGGCTTAACGGGTCCTTGGGTCGAACACCTTGTACAGGGCGTCGCTGATCAGGTTCAGGGCCACGAAGATCAGCCCGATCACCAGCACACAGCCCATCACCGCGTTCATGTCACCGAGCATCAGGCTGCTGGTCAGGTACTGACCGAAACCGGGCCAGGCAAACACCGTTTCGATCAGTACCGCGCCTTCGAGCAGCGAGCCGTAGGCCAAAGCGACCACCGTCAGCAGCTGCACGAGGATGTTGCGAAACGCATGGCCCCAGACCACCTGGCGGCGCGACAGGCCCTTGACCCGGGCGGTGATGATGTATTCCTGGGACAGCTGTTCGAGCATGAAGCTGCGGGTCATGCGGCTGATGTAGGCGACCGAGTTGAGGCCCAGGATCAGCCCCGGCAGGACGATGTGCCGCAGCGCGCTGGTGAAGGCTTCCCAATCCCCGGCCAGGGCCGTGTCGATCAGCAGCAGGCCGGTGATGTCCGGCACCATGCCGTCGTAGGCGAGGTCGATGCGCCCTGCCCCGCCGGCCCAGCCGAGCCAGGCGTAGAACACCAGCAGGCCCATCATGCCGACCCAGAAGATCGGCGTGGAGTAACCGAACAGGGTGATCACCCGTGCCACATGGTCGCCAAGGCGGCCCTGGTTACTGGCCGCGACCACGCCCAGTGGCAAGCCGATGACGATGCCGAAGAGAATTGCCAGGGTGGCCAACTCGATGGTCGCCGGGAACACCCGCTTGATGTCTTCCAGCACCGGGTGGCCGGTCAGCAGGGCGTTGCCGAAATCACCGTGGAGCAGGTCGTTGAGGTACAGCCCGAACTGCACCCAGATCGGCTGGTCCAGGCCCATCGCCCGGTACACCTGATCGTAGGTGGAGCTGTCGGCGTCCGGCCCGACCACGGCCAGCACCGGGTCCAGCGGCATCACCCGACCAATGAAGAAGGTCAGCGCCAACAGACCGAGCAGGGTCACCAGGACCGTGCTGGCCCGTCGGGCAGTGCCAGACACGCGCGTGCCCAGCACAGAGGCAGTCGAAACTAACATAACAGGCTCCTGAAAATGCGTTCAGCCAACACCGAGGCGTTCGGGGCGCGCACGCCCCGCTCCCGCTCATCGCGACTTGTAGACGTCTTTGTAGCGGGTGGTGGCCGCACTGTGGGTCTGGTAATCCTGAACATCGTGGTAGACCACCACGGTGTCGGTCATCTGCGACACCGGCAGGATCGCCCCGACCTGCGCGTCCAGGGTCTTCTGGATCTGCTGGTACTGGGCCAGTTGCCTGGTCTTGTCAGGCTCGACTTCGGCCTGCTCGATCAGCGCGTTCAGCTCGGGGCTGTAGAACGACGTGCGCCAGCCCTGGAAGTTGCTTAGCTTGGCTTCGTCGCGGTTGTCCGGGTTGTACACCAGGGTCCGCAGGCTCGAATGCGGATGACGCTCGGCCCCGCCACCGCCGCGGCCGACCAGGATGTCGAAGCTGCGTTCGCGCATGGCGCCGTAGATCTGGTTGCCGGTGCCGGTGACGATGGTCGCCTGGATGCCGGCCTGGGCCAGGGTCGCCTGCAGGCTGGAGGCGATATTGATGAATGGCGGCTCGGTGAGCACGCGGATGGTGGTTTTGAAGCCATTCGGGTAACCGGCTTCGGTCAGCAGTTTTTTCGCCTCGGCGACGTTCAGGGTGTAGCCCGGATCGTCCAGCCGTGCCGGCAGGCCGAGCGGCAATGGGCGCTGGTTGAGCTGGCCGTAGTGCGGCATGACGGTCTGGTTGATGCCTTGATAGTCGATCAGCGAACGCACCGCGCGGCGCACGCGAGCGTCATCGTAGGGCTTGTTCTTGACGCTAAGGGCAACGTAGTAGAGTGTCCCGCGCTGCACGGTCTGGGTGCGCACCTTGTCGGACTTCTCCAGGGCCTCGATGTCGGGTGCGGACATGCCCTTGGCCAGGTCCAGGTCACCGCGCTCGACCATCAGGCGCAGCGACTGCGACTCGGTCATGTTGCGCATGACGATGCGCTTGAGCTTGGCCGGGCCACCCCAGTAACCGTCGTAGCGGCTCATCAGGATCACATCGTTGGCGCGCCAGTCATTGAGGATGAACGGGCCGCTGCCGGCGGCGTGGGTGGTCAGCCAGGCGCCGCCCATGTCGTCGCCCTTCTGGTGTTGCTGGACCACTTTGCGGTCGAGGATAAAGGCGCTGGGCGAGGTCGCCAGGGTGTTGAGCACCAACATCGGGTCGGTTGGCCGCGGCAGCTCGAGGACAAAGGTGTGCTCGTCGGCGGCGCGCAGGTACTGGGCGGCGTTGCCGGCGGTGAAGCCGTAAGCCTTCCATGTCGAGGCCAGGGCCAGATTGAGCTTGAGCACGCGCTGCAACGACCAGGCGACGTCTTCGGCAGTCAGCGGGTTGCCCGACTGGAAGGTCACGCCGGGGCGCAGCGTGAAGGTCAGGGTCTTGCGGTCGTCGCTGACCTGCCAGCTTTGCGCCAGGGCCGGTACCAGTTGGTCCGGCTGCTTGACGTCCTGCACCAGCAGCATGTCGTAGAGGTTGGCATTGACCTCGGACACATCCAGGCCGGTGGCGGCGGCCGGGTCGAGCGACAGCAGGTTGATCATGCTCATGCCGACGATCAACTGGTCGGCGGGGGTCTTGGCGAAAGCGGCAGGTACCGACGTCATCGCCAGCGATGCGGCCAGGACCCCCGCCCAGAATTTGGGGAGAACGCTCATGTGAGATAGCCTTTTTATAGTTATTGGACTCTCGGGCGGCACGCACCGAGGCGTGCCGCCATGCACGAATCAGAAGCTCTGCAGCGTGTTGGTCTCGACGTAGTCGAAGTCGATCTCCTCCCCCAGGCCAGGCAGGTCGGAGAGGTGCACGAAGCCGTCTTCATCCATCGGGTCGACCAGGCGCTTGAGGTAGGCCGGTACTTCGTCATAGTTGAGGAACGGGTGCAGCAGGCCGCGCTCGTACCAGGTGCAGTTCTTGATCGCGCCGACCACCGCCAGGTTGGCCGCGCCGTTGCCGTGGATCTCGCAATCCATGCCAAACGCTTCGGCCATGTGCGCGACCTTCAGGCACGGGGCGATACCGCCGACCCCGGCAACGCCGGCACGCAGGATGTCACAGACATCGTTCTTGACCCAACTGGCGCGGCTCAGGTGTTTGCCACCGAGGCTTTCCGGGCCCAGCACGGGGATGTCCAACTGGCCGGCCAGCCACGCGTAGGACTCGGCCGAGTCTTCCATCATCGGCTCTTCGAACCAGGCGAAATTCAGCTTCTCCAGGGCACGGCCGACGGTCAGCGCTTCGGTGCGGCTGTACCAGTGATAGCCGTCGATCATCAGCGCGATGTCCGGGCCGACCGCTTCACGTACGGCGGCGCAGGCCTTGATGTCCATGCTCACGCTCGGGGCGAACGACACCGGCGGCATCCAGGTGTGCAGCTTGATCGCCTTGTAGCCGCGCTTGACCAGGGTCTCGGCGAAGCGGCCGTACTCTTCAGGGGTCGACAGGCCGCCCGGCAGCTCGTCACCGCACATGGTCGAACCGTAAGCCGGGACCTTGTCGCGGTAGCCACCGATGAGCTTGTGCACCGGCACCTTGAGCTTGCGCCCGGCCCAGTCCCACAGGGCCTGTTCGACCAGGGCCAGGGCGCGGTCGGTGAGCTGGCTTGCGCTGCCGCGCTGCCAGTGGGCGAGGTCGTGCCAGATTTTTTCGCGGTCGAAGGCATTGGCGCCGACCAGCACCTTGCGCACGAAGCCATCCAGCACATACGGGCGGATCAGCTCGGGAGCGCCGAAGGCGAAGCCTTCGTTGCCGCACTCAGTCTTGATGCGTAGCAAGGCCATCTTGGCCTGGGTCACGTCGCCCGGATGGGCATGGCCGGCGCTGTCTACAGCGCGGCGCGTGGGGTAGGAAAACACCTGGACGTTTACTGCAGTAATGATCATGGACGTCTGAGCCTTCTTATTGGATTTGTGGCGGGTGAGTCACGCTCTGGAGGCAATCCTACGTCATCATACAACATTTGGAAAGCACCTCTTCAAGCCGACGAAATAGTCGTGAATAGCCTGCTAAACCCCGCCCTGTGATCCCCGTCACAAAGCACATGCAAAGCCATAACTACCGTATTAGAGCCTTCCGCCAATGTGATCAGACAACATTTCAATAATTCGTGGACAGCCCCACAGTCGTACGATAACTTATTTTAAAAATCACGGAGCGCTCACCACCTCACCCACCTTGCTCACACGCCTCATCACGTCCTCAACAAAAACAAAAAAAGAGATCGCATGAACAACACACTTCGCCGCCTTATCGCCGCCAGCACCCTCGGCCTGTCGTTCTACGCCTGCGCGGACTCCGCCAGCATCAACTACCGGCATGGGTACACCGAAGACGACAGCATTCACTCCGACCGGATAAAGCTGAGCTACCGCAAGGACAGCGGCCTGGGGTTTGCCGCAGAAATCAAATACAAGACTGCCGGCGACCGCGAAGACGTCGCCTACGACAACATGGTCAACAACGGCCATGAGTTCACCGTGGACTACAACTACAAGATGAGCCCCAAGTCGACCTGGACCCCCGCCTTCCAGATGGACAGCTCCAAGGACGCAACCACCTACAAGTTCGGCCTGAAGTACAACTACAAGCTCAGCGACACCTGGTACGTCGCCACGCGCGTACGCCACGACGCACGCAGCCTCGACCGCGACCAGATCGACCACAGCAAGGCGGACCGCGCCAAGGACAACCAGAACACCACCCGCCTTGAAGGCTGGCTCGGCTATACCCCCAGCGGCCCGTGGGCATTCGAATACCAGTACATCCACTTCACCACCGACTACATCCGCTACGACAACAAGAAGCGCGACTACGAGCAGAACCTGATCATCAAGTACAAGCTCAACAAACAGTGGGCGCCCTTCATGGAAGTGGGTGACATCAAGGTCAACAGCTATACGGACGATCGCCAGGCCCGTTGGCGCCTGGGTATCCAGTACAACTTCCTGTAAGGGCAACCGCCCGACCATGCCGGTGTCGTTGCACCACGGCACCCTCATGCAGTTTCAGCAAAAGGCATCCAACAATGACCACGACCAACCGCAAACCCCTCAACCGCCTGCTGCTCACCGGCGCCGCCGGCGGGCTCGGGCAAGTGCTTCGCGAAGCACTGCAAGCACACGCCAACATCGTGCGCGTATCAGACATCAGCCCCATGGCAGCGGCTGCAGGCGAGCATGAGCAAGTCATCAACTGCGACCTGGCCGACAAGGCCGGCGTATTGGCCCTGGCCCAGGATGTGGACGCCATCGTGCACCTGGGCGGCATCTCCACCGAGCGTGCCTTCGAAGAGATTCTGCAAGCCAACATCGTCGGTACCTTCCACATCTATGAGGCCGCCCGAAAGCACGGCATCAAGCGCGTGGTGTTCGCCAGCTCGAACCATGTCACCGGCTTTTACCCTCAAGGCGAACAGGTAGATGCGCATTCGCCGCGCCGACCAGACTGCTACTACGGGCTGTCGAAGGCCTACGGCGAAGACCTGGCCACGTTCTACTTCCACCGCTACGGCATCGAAACCGTCAGCCTGCGCATCGGCTCTTCGTTCCCCGAACCACGCAATGTGCGCATGCTGTCCACCTGGCTGAGCTACGGCGACCTGGCACATCTGGTAGAGCGCGCATTGCTTGCCGAAAACGTCGGCCATACCGTGGTGTACGGTGTCTCGGCCAACCGCGACCTCTGGTGGAGCAACCGCCACGCCGCACACCTGGACTTTAATCCGAAGGACAGTGCCGAGCGCTTCCGCCCGGCCCTGGAGCAGCAGCCAAAGCCTGTTACAGATGACCCGACAGCCCACCTGCAAGGTGGCGCCTTCACCGCTGCCGGCCCTTTTGGCGACTAAACCCCTGATGGAGTGCGCAATTCTTCCATGACAGCCGAACTGATTACCGATGCACGCAATGCCACAGGCGAAAGCCCGGTCTGGCACCCGCAGGAAAATGCCTTGTACTGGGTGGATATACCGGCAGGCCGCCTGCACCGCTGGCAACCAGATGGCCAGACCCGACACTGGGCCGCAGACGAAATGCTCGGCTGCATCGTCCGTAGCCAGCAAGGCCACTGGCTTGGGGCCATGGAGAGCGGGGTCTTCCACCTCACCCCCCAGGCTGACGGTCGCCTGGTTGCCGACAAGCGCGCCAGCGTCGAACACGCGAGGCCCGGCATGCGTTTCAATGACGGCCGTTGCGACCGCCAGGGGCGCTTCTGGGCCGGTACGATGCAAACAAATATGGGCGCCGAACCGGTGGGTGCGCTTTACCGATATGACGCGACGGCGGACGCAACGGTAAAGCCAATGCAAGCACGACTGGACAAGCTGATCGTGCCCAACGGCATGGCGTTCAGCCCGGACGGCAAAACACTGTATGTCTCCGACTCGCACCCCAGCGTTCAGCTGATCTGGGCCTTCGACTACGACATCGACAGCGGCACACCGCACAACCGCCGAATATTCGTCGACATGAACCAGCACCCCGGCCGACCGGACGGGGCTGCGGTAGATGCCGAAGGTTGCTACTGGATTTGCGCGATCGATGCCGGCCAGGTACTGCGCTTTACCCCCGAAGGGAAACTGGACCGCGCCCTGCCGCTACCGGTAAAGAAACCGACCATGTGCGCATTCGGCGGCCCGCAGCTGGATACGCTGTTCGTGACGTCGATTCGCCCACAAGGCATCGACCTGAGCGACCAGCCACTGGCCGGCGGCGTGTTCGCGCTCAACCCCGGCGTAAAAGGCTTGGCGGAGCCGATTGCCGGGGGCTGAAGCCTGGGCCGGCAATAGCTGCCACCAAGGGTATGTTCAGTAAGCAGCCTTGCTGGACATCCCCCTGCGACCTGCCCCAAGGCAAGTGACCGCAAAGGCAATCACCAACGCCCCGGTACCCAACAGGAAAATCAGCTGCTGGTTGGAGCCCTCCACCAGCATGGCAATCAGTGCCGGCGTCACCGCTGCAGCCCCCATCAACGTGATGCTGACCAGCGGTGTGAGCTTGCCGGTCGGGTCGTTGGTGGTGATCAGCGCCATGTAGTAAGACAACGACAGCACCCAGCCAAAGTTGATCAGCAACAACGCCACGAACAGCTGCATTGGCGTGCGGGTATGGCCCGTGAGCATGGCGATGGAAATGAACACCGCCACCAGCCCCACGGCGATCATCAACTGGCGATTGACCCGCGCACCCAACAGGCTAGGCAGCCCCGCACCCGGCAAACCACCAAGGGCCGACAGGCCGAACGCCCAGCCGATATCGACGCCGCTGATGCCTTGGTCTCGCGCCAACTGGTCAATGAAGCCCCATACGCAGTAGATGGCGATCTGCATGAACAGCATGCCCACCAACGCAGTACGCCCCGTGCGCGCCGAACCACCCTGGGCAGGCGAGGCTTCGCCGCTGGCCAGCAACGCCGCGGGGCGACGCGGCAGCACCAGGCTGGCGCCGCAGATCAGCAAGTACCACAGGCCAAACGCGCACAAGGCGGTTACCGTGCCACTCTGCGCGGCCAGCAGCGGCAACGCTGCGGAAAACAGCGAGTACTCTGGCGTTTGCAGCAACAGCATCAACCCGAACGAACGGTCCTGGTTGGGCAAGCGGCCCAGCGTGGACACCGCATAGGCATACACCAGCCCCGCACAGGTGCCGGCCGCCAGGCGCACGATCAGCAGCAGGGTGTTGGTGGTGGCAAAGGCGGTCGCGATGCTCAAGGCCACGCACAGGGCGCCCACGATCAGGCACAGGCTGCGCCCGCCATGGCGCTTCATCAGCACCGGGCAAAGCAAGGTGCCCAGGGTCATGCCGATCATCTCGACCGACACCACCCAGCCCTGCTGATCGAGTGACAGGCTCAGTTGCTCCGTGACCAGCCCCATGAAGATGGGTTGTACGCCACAGACGATGAAGGAAGTACAGGCGATGAAAATCAGCGCGGCACGCAGCAGCTTGGAATCTTGCGTCATGGGGACCCCGACACGGCATTTGTTTTTATTGTGTGTGGCGACCTGCCCTGGAAGGCGCCGTAGCGGGCGACTGGGCGGGTCTGGTGGGCAATCGTGGGCCGAGATCGTAGGCTTTGAAAGTTAATTATCGGCATCCATATCAGTGGGCTTTTTAATGCTGGCCGCCGCCCTTTGCCTGCATCCAGAAATGCACTGCACCCGATCCTGATAATTAATTGGAGACATACCCGCATCCCCCCTACCGTGGTACGTCACCCAAGCCTCAGTAAAAAAGGTCCGATCATGAACGACCGTGAGTTCATCAACGCCATCGACGCCGATGGCCTGCCCCTGCACATTGCCGTAACCAACGGCCGCATCACCCACATCGGCCCGCAACGCGCCAGCACCCCAGCCCGTGAAACCATCGACCTCGAAGGCCTGCTGGTGCTGCCAGGCTTTGTCGATGGCCACATCCACCTGGACAAGAGCTTTGTCGGCGACCGCTGGCGACCGCACCAACCCGTGGCCACCCTGCGCGAGCGCCTGGCCGTGGAAAAACGCGAACTGGCCAGTGCCCCACCCATCGTCGAGCGCGCCGATGCGCTGATGCGCCAAGCCGCCTCGTTCGGCACCCTGGCGATGCGCTGCCACGTGGACGTAGACGCCACCACCGGCCTGACCAACCTGCACGCCATGCTCCAAGCCCGGGACAAGTGGAAAGACCTGCTCGACATCGAGCTGGTGGCCTTCCCCCAGGCCGGTGTGGTGACCTGCCCCGGTACGGCTGAGGTGATGGAAGCGGCCATCCGCGAAGGCGTGCAGGTAGTCGGCGGCATCGACCCGACCACCCTGGACGGCGACGCCGACGCCCAGCTGGACATTGTCTTCGGCATCGCCGAACGGCATGGCGTGAAGGTCGACATTCACCTGCACGAGCCGGGCGATATCTGCATCGCCCAGCTCGAGCGCATTGCGGCACGCACCCAGGCACTGGGCATGCAAGGCCTGGTGGCGGTCAGCCACGCCTATGGCCTGGGCGACGTATCCGATGCTGTTGTCGACCGCACGGCCGAAGTGCTGGCCGGCGCAGGCATCTCCATCATGACCAACGCCCCCGGCGAACATGCGTTCCCACCCGTACTGCGCCTGCGTAACGGCGGCGTGCGGGTATTTACCGGCAACGACAACATCCAGGACGCCTGGTGGCCCTACGGCAATGGCGACATGCTGCAGCGGGCCATGCTGGTCAGCTACCGCTCGGGCTTCAATACCGATGAAGAGCTGCGGGTTGCGCTGGAAATGGCGACCGAAGCCAGTGCCGGGGTGATAGGCAAGCAGGACTATGGTTTGAAGGTTGGTAACGAGGCGAGCTTTGTTCTGCTCAAGGCGCCCAATGCTGCTGCGGCGGTGGCTGCGGCCATTCATGAACGGGTGATTGTGCGCCATGGCGCGTTCTGGGGCAGGCCTGCGCAGTTGCAGTTGAAAGCTGCGCAGTTTGCTACCGAACTGCGGCGTTAACCGCAGGCGAAGTTCAGATCTCAGCCCTGCTCGGCCCCTGTGGGAGCGGGTTCACCCGCGAACACCGGCAGCGCCGGTGCCATACACCGCGTTGTCTTCTTCGCGGGTAAACCCGCTCCCACAGGGTACGCGGCACGGTTTCGAGCTTTGTACGCTGAGCGAAGGCGCAGCCAATGGGCTGCGCAGGCTCACTCGGCCTCAGCCCGCAAGATCCCGATCAGAATTTCAGCCAGCGCCATGACCATAGGGTCCGCCGTAGGCCGATGAAAAATCGCCGCCTCAAACACCTTGATGGGCTTGAACCCCTGCTCCGCCCCGAGCACTCGATGCCCACCCGTCACCACCCGCGACGGCAACAGGCTAACCCCCAACCCGTTCGCCACCGCTTCCTGAATCCCCGCCAGGCTCGAACTGGTAAAAGCGATCCGCCAACTGCGCCCCATTGCCTCGACTGCACCGATCATGTCATCCCGGTACAACCCCCGCGGCGGAAAGGTCACCAGCGGAATAGGGTCTTGGGCAAAACACGGGTACTGCGCACTGTCGATCCATTCGATGCGCTCCGGCTCGCACGCATTGGCCTCCCGGCTATGGCGCCGCTGCTTGATCAGCACCAGGTCCAGTTCGCCACGGTCATAGGTGCTCATCAAGTCCCGGCTAAGCCCACCGGTAATTTCCAGCTTCACCGTCGGGTTAAGCCGGTTGAACGCCGCCAGCGCCTGCATCGTCTTGCCCGCGACAAAATCGTCCGGCAGGCCGATGCGCACGGTCACCGTCACCCCACCCGACATGGCCTCGGTCAGCTGGCTGCTCACCGCCAGCAAGTGCCGCGCATACCCCAGCAGGGTTTCCCCGGCATCGGTCGGGTGCACCTCGCGGTTGCTGCGGTCGAGCAACTGCTGGCCGACCATTTCCTCCAGCCGGCGCACCTTCTGGCTGACCGTGGACTGGGTGGAGTGCAGGCGCGCGGCAGCGGTGGTGAAACTGCCGCAGTCGGCCACCATGACCACGGTGCGGAGCATGTCCAGGTCATAGATGGCACGGTTGGGTTTGATGGAGTCAGGCATCTGCGGGTTCAGCTTTAGTGGATGGGGCTGGGTACATGATGCCTGAAGCTGGCGTGCATGATGCAATGCCAGAGGGCAAGGCATGCCTTGTATGCATGCACGAACCCTTTCGCGGATGCAGTCTTTTGCTCAAGCTGCAGCGGCCCCCTTCCCCTCGCCACTGACCTCGAACTGCCCCACCAGCTTCTGCAACTTGCCGGCATCCACCCGCACCTTCTGCGCGCTGCTCTGCAGCACCACCGCCGTCTGGCGCATCTCGCTGGAGGACTGGTTGACCTGGTCGATGGTCTTGCCGTATTCCACGCTACGCCGGTTGAGCTGCTGGATGATCGCGAACATGCCTTCCACGGCCTGGTGCAGTTGGACGTTCTCGGACGAGGCGTCTTCGGCAAGGCGCAGGCTGTTGTCGACGTCCTGTACGCCCTGCTCCATGAAGCTGACGGCCTGGCGGGTTTCGCCCTGAAGGCTCTCGACCATGTGGCGGATGTCTTCAGCGGCCCGCGCGGTTCGCGCGGCCAGGCTGCGCACCTCGTCGGCCACCACCGCAAAGCCGCGGCCATGTTCGCCGGCACGCGCCGCCTCGATGGCAGCATTGAGCGCCAGCAGGTTGGTCTGGTTGGTGATGTCGCTGATCAACCCGGTGATGTTGTCGATTTCGACCATGCGGCTGTCGAGCCGCTGCACACTGGAGGACGAGCGCGCCACCACATCGCGAATCGACTGGGTGCCTGCCTGCACCGCCAGAAACTGCTCGCGGGCACGGCTGACCACCTCGTCCATCGCCTGCTTCATCTGCTCGGCGCTGACCGAGGCCTGCTGCAGTTCACCAAGCTGCTCCTCCATGATGATCATCATGTGGTGCACGGCGTCCGCCACATCGGCAGAGCTCACACTCGCCTCCTGGCTGCGCCCGAGCATCATCTGGTTGGTGCTGCCGACCGTGCGGCTGGCCTTCACAACCTGCCCCACTACCGCGTCCAGGCGGTCGATGAAGCTGTTGATCCAGCGCGCCATGTCGCCGCTCTCATCGTTGCCCAGGGTGCTGGTGTCCAGGCGCTGACGCAGGTTGCCTTCACCCTCGGCAATGGTGCGCAGTACGCCGCTCATGCCATTCAACCTGGCTGCCAGGCGCTTGGGCCCGAACACGCCGAACACCAGCGTGGCGCCGAGCATGCTCACGGCCAGAATCACGTCGTTCAGCCCTTGCGGCAGGCCGGCATAGTGCTGCACCAGGTAGTTGCAGCCGAACAACCCGGCCATGGTCGCCACATAGGGTTTCATCAACCCATAGCTCAGCGAGCGGCGTCGGTAGACCTCCTCCAGGTCCGCCTCGCACATCATGCCCCAGCGGTCGGGCGAGCCCGGCAACTGGAACGTCACGCCCTTGCCGACCACCGGCACGTGGCGGTAGTCCGAGTAACCCGGGTAGGTCACGAACAGGTTGGCACCACGCCTGATGGTTTCCCTCACCCCTGGGTGCAGTTCGCGCGTGGAGGGGTCGGTGAAGCGCAGTTCCAGCTCGGTATGGCGCTGGACCTGCACGGTGGTCCAGGGCGTGTGCACACCACTTTTGAGGTTTTCGCCATGGGTAAAGGTGCCGTCCTCGAAGCGCGAGCGCGACAGCGCCGTGCCGGGCTGGATCGCCGGGTCGAAGCGCGACTGCGCCATGAACAGGTAGTTGTCGCCCGACTCGGCGAAAATATGCCCGGCCTCGCGCTGGATCAGGTCACCCAGCACATCGTTGGGCACCCGGCCGCACAGGCAGCCGAGCACTTTGCCACCGGCCTTCACCGGCTGGTAGAACATCAGCGTTACTTCATCGTGGAAGCGTGAGGACGACGGGCCAATGCGCAGGGTCAGCGGGTCGCTGTAGGGGCCATGGAGGAACGGCGCCTTCAGGCCTTGGGCCAGCGCTGTAGTGTGCTCGATACGCGGCGTACCACGTTGTGGCCAGGTGGAGGCGATGATGCTGCCGGCAGCATCGACGACAAACAACTCGGAAAAGTCTTCGGCCTGCGCCAGCTTGTCCCGCAGCAGCGTGCTGTCGGGTTGAGCGAACCCTTGCGCGAGTTGTTCCGCTAGTTCCGCCAAGTGCTCCCAGTGCTCGCACGCCCAATCATGCAACAACCGCACGCGGGTCTGGGCAATGGCTTCGAAAGTTTGCTCGATCTGCGGGTAATTCGCCCGGTTAAGGTGACATGCCCAGCCCATCCTGAGCTTTCCGGTTTTACCCAGCCAGGGCAGCCAGCCCTTTTCACTCGATGACAACTCCATGGAACCACTGGAAAGCGACATTATCTTCACCATACGCGACATCGGATGGCAATCTGATAGCAAGTCGCACGCCAACGGCGGGAGCGGTGATTAATGGGGAATTCAAGTCATTGAATGCACAGCACTTGTGCAAGAAAGGTCATGGGCAGGCCCTGAATGCACCACCGAGGCGCAAACCAGATGAAATCAGGCCCTTATCCGGAATGTGACAAATAGCCGCCAGAACTGCTCGCACATCGCACAACAGTTCGATAATCGCACAAATTCCGCTAAACCCCCTCTACTGTTGCCCTATCTTGCGGCACGCTATAGCGAAAGTCAGCAAACAATTTCAAGCGCTGACAGGCCTCATCGCTTAAAAGCGCCGGCCAGCCCGACAACCATACTCCAGGAACAACCAGGAGCTCGCCTTGATCAATAAAACGTACGAGTCCATCGCCAGCGCGGTGGAAGGGATCACCGACGGTTCGACCATCATGGTCGGTGGCTTCGGCACAGCCGGCATGCCGTCCGAGCTGATCGATGGCCTGATCGCAACCGGTGCCCGCGACCTGACCATTATCAGCAACAACGCCGGCAACGGCGAAATCGGCCTGGCCGCCCTGCTCATGGCGGGCAGCGTGCGCAAGGTGGTGTGCTCGTTCCCGCGCCAGTCCGACTCCTACGTGTTCGACGAACTGTACCGCGCCGGCAAGATCGAGCTGGAAGTGGTGCCGCAAGGCAACCTGGCCGAGCGCATCCGCGCAGCGGGTTCGGGCATTGGTGCGTTCTTCTCGCCGACCGGCTACGGCACCCTGCTGGCCGAAGGCAAGGAAACCCGTGAAATCGACGGCCGCATGTACGTGCTGGAAATGCCGCTGCACGCCGACTTTGCGCTGATCAAGGCGCACAAGGGTGACCGTTGGGGCAACCTGACCTACCGCAAGGCCGCGCGCAACTTCGGCCCGATCATGGCCATGGCCGCCAAGACCGCCATCGCCCAGGTCGACCAGGTTGTCGAACTCGGTGAACTGGACCCGGAACACATCATCACCCCGGGTATCTTCGTACAGCGCGTGGTTGCCGTTACCGGCGCTGCCGCTTCTTCGATCGCCAAAGCTGTCTGAGGCCTGCCATGACCATCACCAAAAAGCTCTCCCGCACCGAGATGGCCCAGCGCGTGGCCGCAGACATCCAGGAAGGCGCGTACGTAAACCTGGGCATTGGCGCACCGACCCTGGTAGCCAACTACCTGGGCGACAAGGAAGTGTTCCTGCACAGCGAGAACGGCCTGCTGGGCATGGGCCCAAGCCCAGCGCCGGGCGAGGAAGACGATGACCTGATCAACGCCGGCAAACAGCACGTCACCCTGCTGACCGGTGGTGCCTTCTTCCACCATGCCGACTCGTTCTCGATGATGCGTGGCGGCCACCTGGACATCGCCGTACTGGGCGCCTTCCAGGTGTCGGTCAAGGGCGACCTGGCCAACTGGCACACCGGCGCCGAAGGCTCGATCCCGGCCGTAGGCGGCGCGATGGACCTGGCCACCGGCGCCCGCCAGGTGTTCGTGATGATGGACCACCTGACCAAGACCGGCGAAAGCAAGCTGGTGCCCGAGTGCACCTACCCGCTGACCGGCATTGCGTGCGTTAGCCGCATCTACACCGACCTGGCCGTACTGGAAGTGACGCCTGAAGGGCTGAAAGTGGTCGAGATATGTGCAGATATCGACTTTGACGAGTTGCAGAAGCTGAGCGGTGTGCCGCTGATAAAGTGATCTTCCGGCTTACACAGTCTGTTGCCTTACGCGGACCTTTGTAGGAGCGGCCATGTGCCGCGAAAGGGCTGCAAAGCAGCCCCAGCACCCGTTGATGTAACGCCAAAATCCGGGGGCCGCTTTGCGGCCCTTTCGCGGCACAAGGCCGCTCCTACAGGTTGATGCGCCAGCATCGAAAGCTGTGCACTACCTGTAGGAGCTGGCTTGCCTGCGATGGGCTGCACAGCAGCCCCCATGGCCCCGACCAACAGCCACTATCCCAAGCCTCACCCCATTTCAGCCCGAGACTATCGCTTTCCTGGCACGATTCAAGGTGCGACGGTCACGTCCGCCTGGCCGCTCTGAGCCAGAGCCGCATGAATGAAACCTTCAGCTTTTTTTCGCTCAACGAATGCCCTTACGTATGCCGCGCCCGCATCCCGTCCACGTGGCACCGCCATTGCCTGGCGGATTGAGGTGAAGGCGTCATCCAGCACCCGATAGCGCGGGTCGAGATCAGCTACCTTCTGCAAGGGTTGGCGCACGCCCGCAGCCGCATCGAGTTTTTGTTCAAGGAACAGATCAACCGCCCCTGCGGACGTGTCCGCGCGTTCAAGCTCGGCGTTCTTCAGGGTACGGGTCAGAAACAGATCGTAGGCAGCCCCCTTGCCCACTGCCAGCTTCAGCCCGGCTTGGTCCAGATCAGCCACCGACTGGAATGGGGAGTCGCGCTCAACGAGGTACGTGCCTTCAATAATGACGTAGGGTTCGCTGAACGAGATCTGCGCCTCACGCACCGGCTCGATAGCCAGAAACGCCAGGCTCCATACCCCCTCGTCCAACGCGGCAAAGACTTTGCCTGCGGCATCGAAAGTGCGCATTTCCAGCTTCACACCCAGTTCTTGCGCAAGGGCTTTGGCAAGTGCAACGGATACGCCTTGTGGCTCGCCATTCGGGCCACGCTGAGCGAGCACGGGGTTACCAAAGTTGATCGCAGCGTGCATGACGCCACCTGGGGCCAAGTCATCGAGTACCGCGGGGGTGATGGTGGTCATAGGGATCTCCTGAAAGGGGTTTACCAGATTGGCAAGGTATACGAAACGATCAAGCGATTCTCATCCGCGCCACGCGCAAGGTTCGCGCGGTAGGCCGCATTGCGCCAACGGATACCAACATTTTTCAATGCACCGGACTGGAATACGTATGCAATATCAGTATTGCGCTCCCACTCACGGCCTTCCCCGGCATGGGTAGCTGCATCAGCGTGATCGCCTTTGACATAGCGACTCATGAACGTCAGCCCAGGGATGCCGATGGCGGCAAAGTTGTAGTCGTAACGCAGCTGCCAGGAGCGTTCGCCAGGCTCGGCAAAATCGTTGATCTGGATATAGTTGGTGAGGTACGGATCCGTGCCATTGAGAAATGGCATCGAAGTGTCACCGTTCATTTTCTGTAGCCCGAGGCCAAATGCATGGCCGCCCAGGCTATAAGTGAACAACCCACTGAGCGCACCACTGTCGATGGCGCCAGCATTCGCGTTGCCAGCGTCGTCGCTCAGCATGTAGCGCAAATCGCTTTTGAGCTTACCGGGGCCAATGCTCCACGTGTGATTGATACCCAAAAAGTTTTGTCGGTACACGTCCTGCAGTTCGGCGTACTGGTAGCTAAGTGTCAGCCCTTTGTTAACCGCGTAATCAAATCCGCCCACCCAGTAATCATCACCTTCCACAGCACCGGTAAACCTGCGGTTCTTGTTGTTCAGGGTGATTTTCTGAGCGTCGGTCGAGTCACGATCAGTCACGCGATTGAAGCGTGCACCCGTCAGCGTGAAGCCCTCGATTTCGTTACTGGTCAGCAAGCCACCTTCGAAGGTCTGCGGCAGTATCCGCCCGGTATTGGCCTGCACGGTCGGCAGCTTGGGGGTGAGTGTTCCGTACCTGAGCTCGCTTTCGGAAACCTTCACCTTGGCGGTCAGGCCGAGACGACTGAACTCATCGGCAGCGCGCCCATCGTCATGCACCGGCAGCAGGCCGGAACCGGATCGGTCAGGGCTTGAATCCAGCTTGATACCCAGCATTCCCAACGCATCAAGGCCAAAGCCCACAGTGCCTGGGGTGTAACCAGAGCGGAAATCGAAGAGGAATCCCTGGGCCCATTCTTCCCGTTTGGACTGGCCGGCACCCTCGCGAAAATCGCGATTGAAGTAGTAGTTTTGCAGTTGCAGGCTTGCCTTGCTGTCCTCGGCAAAACCTTCTGCACCGGCGGTACCGACGACCAGGCACGGGGACAGAGTGATCAGGGTGCGCAGGATGTTTTTGTTGTTGTGCATCTGGCGATTCCATTTTTTGGCATGACGCTGCCCGACCCGGAACGGGCCAGGAAGAAATTATTCGTTACGGGGATTGCTACGCGGTCTGGAACCGCCCTTACAAAGATTGGAATGCCCTGTAAGAGCGACTCTGTCAGCAGGTCAGTGGGCTGAAGCGGCTACTGGCTGATCGGGCTCTTTGTTGGTCACACGCATCAGTGCAGTCATCAGGAACGCGATGAGCAGCAGTGCGCTGAGGAACAGCAGGCCGGTAGCGGCGCTCTGGCTGTTGCCTTTAACCACGCCAATCATTGATGGGCCAACGAAACCACCCAGGTTGCCGATGGAGTTGATTACTGCGATGGATACCGCTGCGGTAGCACGATCAAGGAACAGGGTGGGCAGTGCCCAGAACGGGGATTTGAAGCTGTAGAGACCCGACAATGCCACACAGATCATCGCCATCGAGGCCACAGGACTGGACAACATGCCCGCCCCCACCAGGCCCAAGGCCGCCACTGCAAGGGGGATCGCAGAATGCATCTTGCGCTCGTTTCGTCGATCAGAGCTTCGCGACCAAATAACCATCGCTACCGTCGCAACGATATAGGGCAGCATTGCGATCAAACCGATTTGCGTGTGCGTGAGCTCGCTGGAGAAGCCTTTGATGATCTGCGGCATCCAGTAACCCACACCCAGGCTGCCGCACTGGTACACGAAATAGATGAAGGCCAGGTACAGCACCTTCTTGTTGACCATTGTCTTGAACACACCCAGTCGCTTGACGTTCTTGCGGCTCTGGCGATCACGCTCGAGCTCGGCGAGCAGCCAGTCTTTCTCCTGCTGGGTAAGCCATTTGGCCTGCTCCGGTTTGTCAGTCAGGAACAAGAAGCAGGCTATGCCAAGGAACACGGCCGGGACGCCTTCGAGGAACAGCATCCAACGCCAGCCGCTCCAGTCCAGCCACTTGATGTTGTCCATGATCCAGGTCGAAAGCGGCGCGCCAATGATGTAGCTGACCGGGATTGCCGCCGTGAACAGCGCGACGGTCGTGGCCAGCTCCTTCGAGCGGAACCAGTAGGTCAGGTAGACGATCACGCCCGGAAAGAAGCCCGCCTCGGCCACGCCCAGGAAAAAGCGCAGCACGTAAAGCTGGTTGGCGGTCTGGGCGAAGGCGGTAGCGGCAGCAATCAGGCCCCAGGTCACCAGGATCCGGGCTATCCAGACCCGCGCACCGTATTTGTTGAGCATCACGTTGCTCGGCACTTCGAACAGGAAATAGCCGATGAAGAAGATCCCGGAAATGAAACCGAACGCCTCGCTGGTCAGGGCGAGTTCCTTGTTCATCTCCAGCGCGGCATAACCGATATTGGCGCGGTCCAGGTAGGAGACGATGTACAGCAAGAACATGAACGGGATGATCCGCAAGGTAACCTTGCGAACGACAGCCTGCTCATCGACAGTTTTGTTGTTGTTCATAGAGACCTCATCTAGGGCGAACCGTAGCTCGCCCTTTAATTGTTATCGTTGCAGCAGGTATCAGGCGGAAAAGATCATGCAGACCGGGCTGCCGGTCGAAATCGAAAAATCTGTCTTGCTCAAACCACCGGTCTGCGGATCGACAGCAAATGACACGATGCTGTCGCTGTCCTCATTGAGTGCAAACAGGAAACGCTGATTTGGCGTCAGGCTGAAGAAACGCGGCGTTTTCCCTTCGCTAGGCACGAAGTCGACAGGGCTCAGCAGGCCACTTCCCTGATCAATCTTGAACACAGCGATGCTGTCGTAACCGCGATTGGAGGCATAGAGGAAACGCCCGCTGCGGTCCACTTCGATCTCGGACGCGCGGCTGTTGCCGGTATAGCTCGCCGGCAGCGACGGCAACACCTGGAACGGTTGCAGGGCACCACTGCGCGAGTCGAAACGGTAGCTGGTAACGGTTGAGTCCAGCTCGTTGATCACATAAGCGAAACCGGCTTTGGGGTGCATTGCGATATGACGCGGGCCAGAACCCTCGCGGGCAACAGCGAATGGCTGGTCGGCAGGGTGCAGCTTGCCGTTGTCAAAGCGGAAGCTGAACACTCGATCCAGGCCTTTATCCGGTACCAGAACGTAGTTCCCTGTTGCATCAAACGGGTTGAAATGCGGCTTGGCGAATGGCTGCTCAACCCGATGAGGGCCAGTGGGGCCTTCAAGCTTGAGCAATTGATTGATACCGCCCAAGGCGCCATTTTCTTCCACATTGAGCACTGCCAAGGTGCCGGTAATATGGTTGGAAACCACCAGGAACCGCTCGCTCGGATCCAGCGCCAAATGCACCGGATTCTTTCCTTCACAGCTTTGGCGGTTGAGGAATGTCAGCTTCCCACTTGCCTTGTCGACGCTGAAGGCACTGACCTCACTGCGGTCGCCATGAACAGTGTAGAGGCGATCACCGGCGCGATTGAGGGCAAGAAACGAGGGATTCACCAAGTCGTCGACCAACTGCACCTGCTCCAGCGTGCCGGCGTCTTGATTCAACCGATAGACCGTGATGCCATCACCACGGGCATTGCGCTCCCGGGTTGTGCGCGATCCGACATAAGCGAACATTGGGGTATTACTCCCGCTTGCAGAATTGTTTGAAGACATGGCACTCGCGGCGCTGACCAACCCTGCAGGTAGCAATGAGCCCAGGATACCGAGGCCGGTGGCTGTACCTAAGTGCTTGATCAGCGTGCGACGGCATAACCCTGCGTGCGTGACGCTCGCGAGGTCAGGCGCAACAACGTTGGATTGTTCGCGATCCATGGACGAGTCCTTCTTATTGTTTTGGCCAAGTAGGCCCCCGCATGGGGCCTTTAAACATCAAGCCCGAGTGCGGGCAACAACCTTGCGGATCACGAACGGGAGCACACCACCGTTGGCCAGGTAGCGCACTTCCTGCTGCGAATCCACACGCGCAATAACCTCGGCTTCATCACGACGGCCATCGGCGCGATGAACGATCAACTTGATCAGGTTCTCGCCTACAGCCAGCTCATCAAGGCCCAGGAAATCGAACTGCTCGCTGCCATCCATACGAAGGTCGTCAACGCTTTGGCCAGGTTTGAAGACCAGAGGCAGTACGCCCATGCCGATCAGATTGCTGCGGTGAATACGCTCGATGCTTTGCGCAACCACCGCCTTCACCCCAAGCAGGGCCTGTGCCTTCGCGGCCCAGTCACGGCTGGAGCCAGCGCCGTAGTTGATACCTGCAAAAACCACCATCGGTGTCTTTTGCAGGGCATAGCTTTTGGCAGCCTCGTACAGCGGTAAGCATTCGCTGTGGTCAGCATTCCACGCCCAGGCGCCCAGCCCTGGCTGCTGATCACCAAGGAGACGGTTCTTCACTGATTTGTTGGTGAAGGCACCACGCAGCATCACTTCATGGTTACTGCGACGCGTGGAATACTGGTTGAGGTCCTGTGGATCCTCACCACGTTCGAGCAACCACTGGCCCGCCAAGCTATTGGCAGGGATCGCGCCTGCTGGCGAGATGTGGTCAGTAGTGACGTTATCGCCAAGCACCATCAACGTCCGAGCACCATTGATAGCCAGGGACGCTTTAGGCTCCGCCTGGATATCCGCCAGGTATTGCGGACGACGCAGGTAGGTAGACTCGGGCCTCCAGGGAAACTGGACACTACCCTCGGCAGAAAGCGCCTGCCAATGGTGCGTACCCTCCCAGACAGTTGCCAGGCGATGCTGGAAGAACTCCGGCTTGACCACCTTGGCGACCTCATCGGCAATGTCAGCATCGCTTGGCATCAGATCCTGCAAGAATACCGGCTGGCCCCCAGCATCCGTGGCAAGCGGCTGCGAAGTCAGGTCGATATCGATGGTACCGGCGATGGCGTAGGCAACGCACAACGCCGGGGATGCCAGATAGCCTGCCGGTACTTTAGGGTTCACCCGGCCTTCGAAATTTCGGTTGCCGGACAACACGACCACGCCTTTGAGGCCCTGATCGGCGAAATGCTCAACGTGCTCTTCGAGCTTCCCCGAGTTGCCGATGCAGGTCATGCAACCGAAGCCCGCCAGATCGAAGCCCAATGCAGAAAAGTCTTCCAGCAGGTTGGCTTCAGCCAAGTAGTCTGCGACCACCTGCGAGCCAGGCGAGAGCGACGTCTTGACCCACGGCTTACGCTGAAGGCCCAGGCTCCGGGCCTTACGGGCCAGCAAACCCGCCTGGATCATCTGCGCCGGGTTTGCGGTGTTGGTACAGCTGGTAATAGCCGACATCACCACAGCGCCGTGAGTGATCGACTCACCAAAAGAAGGCTCGAAGAAGCACTGCTCTTGCGGAGCTGTGATCAGCTTGCCGCCGCCCAGCACTTCATCCTGGAACGACGCTGCGGCCTTGGAAAGTGGCTGACGTTGGTGCGGTTGGTGCGGGCCTGCAACACTCGGCTCGATGCACGCCAGATCAAGCTCGATGAGCTCGTCGAATTCCGGCTCGGCCAGCTCGTCGCGGCGCCACAGCGGCTGGGCGCTCATGTAGGCGATGACTTGCTCGCGCAACTTGGCCGAACGACCGCTGAGCTCCAGGTAGGCCAACGTCTCGTTGTCGAACGGGAAGAACACAACCGTCGCCCCGTACTCGGGCGCCATGTTGGAGACTGTGCCACGTGCTGCCCAGCTTAGCGTGGAGAGGCCTGGCCCAGTGAACTCCACGAACTTGCCCACGACCGAGCGCTTACGCAGAATTTCTGCCACATGCAGGGACAAATCGGTGGCTGTTACACCTGGGCGCATGGCATTGGTCACGCGGATACCAATCACTTTCGGGAAGCTGATCGGTACCGGTTCACCCACCATGGCGGCCTGCCCTTCCAGCCCACCAACGCCCCAGCCCAGCACACCAATGGCATTGATCATCGGCGTGTGGCTGTCGGTGGCGACCATGTCGTCAGGGTGGAGCAGGCGCTCCCCGTTCGCTGCGCGACTTTCCCAAACGACCTGGGCCAACGCCTCCATGTTCATCTGGTGAATGATGCCGGTACCCGGTGGGATCACACCAAAGTTGTCCAGGCTCTTCTGAGCCCATTTGATGAAACGGTAGCGCTCGCTGTTGCGGCGGAAGTCGATGTCCAGGTTCTGCTCGACCGCGTTCGCCTCGGCGTAGCGCTCGACGATTACCGAGTGGTCGATAGTCAGTACAGCGGGGATCAGCGGGTTCATCGCCTGTGGATCGCCACCCAGCTCGGCGACAACATCCCGCATGCCGGCGAAGTCGGCCAAAGCAGGCAGGCAGGTGGTGTCATGGAACATCAGGCGGTTGGGCTGGAAAGGTACTTCGCAGTCCGGGCCCTGCCCGGTAGCTCTCGCCAACACTGACGGCAAGGCTTCTGGAGAGCAGCGTGCAACGTTCTCCAGCAGGATACGAATGGAATACGGCAGCTTTGCCAGCTGGCTGAGATCAAGCATCTTGCCCAGATCGACAATCGTGAACGAATCATCGTTGATTGTCAGGGGAGTAAAGAGGTCGCAGGCAGTCTCGGTCATGCTCATTTCGCTCGGCTTCTTATAGTGCTAGCAGGCATGCGCGGAGCCATGCCTTAGGCGGTTGAGCCGATACTAAGAGCAGTCTGCGGGGATGAAAATTGGTCAATTACCACAACAGCGTTCTCCAAACGAGAACGCTGCCGGACTGCTCTACTCTGGTAGCTTAAGGTGATCGATGAACGTTTTGAGCGTGGGGGATGCGGCTTCGTACTTTCTGACCACCAGTAACAGCGTGCGGTGTGCCCATGGCTCATCCAGGGTCACAGCCTTGAGCTTGTGGCTGCGCAGATACTGGTTGATGACACTTCGAGGCAGCACAGCGATACCCAGCCCGGCAGACACCATCCTGCACATGCAGTCGAAGCTGCTAATCCGAATACGTAACTTGAGGCTCATACCCAGCTTCGCGGCCTCCGCTGTCAGCAAGGTGTGCATCGAGCTTTCAAGGTGAGGGCCAACGAATTCATGCTCCAGCACCTCCTTGAATCTGATGACCTTACGCGTGGCTAGCTCATGACCACTGGGGACCACCAAGGTCAACTCATCATGCCTGTAGGTCAGCGCCTCAAGCCCCTCTGAGGCCGTTTGTGCTGCGATGATCCCAAGGTCAGCTCGGCCATCAGCTACCGCTCGAATCACAGCAGAGCCAACTCGCTCCTCGATATCAAACTTGATCTGTGGGTAGAGCTGGGCAAAACCATCAACGTCCTGAGGCAAAAATTGGGACAACGCGGAAGTGATCGCGTGGATTCGAATGTGTCCTTTGACTCCGCTTGCATACCCACTCAATTCGGTGTCGAGCTGGGCCATGGTTTGCTTGAGTTGCCTGGCGTAAAACAACAGGGATTGACCTGCTGGGGTCAGCTCTACCCCTCTAGCATTACGCAGCAGTAGCGGGGAGCCGATCTGCGCCTCGAGCTCAGTGATCCTTTTGCTGATGGCCGAAACTGCGACATGCTTGATTCGACCGGCACGAGTGAGGTTCCGCTCCTGGGCAACAGTGATGAAAAGGTCAAGGCTGGTAAGGTCGTAGCGCAATGTTCAATTCCTGGTAGGTAGCTTTTCAAGCTCCGCGAAGGCGGTCACAGATCGCTCTTGAATCGACTCATCCATCCAAGCGTGTCCGTAGTCACACCAGAAGGATG
This sequence comes from Pseudomonas putida S13.1.2, assembly GCF_000498395.2. Lineage (NCBI taxonomy): Bacteria > Pseudomonadati > Pseudomonadota > Gammaproteobacteria > Pseudomonadales > Pseudomonadaceae > Pseudomonas > Pseudomonas putida. Next base: position 710,958 of record NZ_CP010979.1, on the reverse strand, counting down.
GTACTCGCACCCCACCCAGCCGCTATAGTCAAGCTGTTGCAACATGTTGAACAGGCTCAAAAAATCCATACTCCCGGTACCTGGTTCATGTCGTCCAGGCCAGTCTGCAATCTGTACATGCTCAGTTCGATGATGATAGGCCCGAAGCATGCCTATCGCATCCTGCGTCAGGATCTGAGCATGGTAGAGATCCAGAATCAGACGAAGGTCTGGGAAACGCTCAAGAGCGTCCTGCGCCTTGTGGAAATCCGAGAAGAAGTAACCTGGCGCAGCTTCTGTGCAGATAACCTCCAACAACGGAACAAGACCATGATCGAGCAGGTACTTGACCCCGTAATCCAGGTTTTCTCTGAAGACAGTGTTTGCCTGGCCATCCCCACTGACGCCTGACATCAGGTGCACGTTGGCGCAACCGAGCGCTTTGGCGTACTGCACTGCTACCTTCAGGCCATGACGAAACTCGTCTTCTTTCCCCGGAACGGCTGCAAGGCCCTTCGTCTCACCAGCGGGGGCTGCGAACTGAACAAGCTTCAATTTGTGCTTTTGAAGCAGATCGCCTAGCACCGAAGCGTCGTAGGCATAAGGGGAAGGAAACTCTACCGCTTTGAAGCCTACTAGGGTGGCTGCAGCGAAGCGCTGGAGAAAAGGAAGCTCAGTGAACTGAAAACCTAGGTGCGCGTTGAAGTTGAGCATTGGGGCGCTCCATTATTCATAACGTTTGTCCATTTGGGTTGCATCTAGGATGCGTGAGCCATCGTAAAGGGCTGCCACTCTTCTGAGAATTATCGAGCGGTCAATAGTGTGTTCTCGAAGCGCGAAGCCTTCGAAGCTAGATACGGCTGGACACACACAAACTGTCTTTATCTGATAGGCCCTACCCTATGAGTTCCTACCGAAGCCGGCCAGCTCGCGTCTTTCGACAGTCGGCAGTTGCTAGGAGAGTGGCAAGCAACGGGCGCATCTTCCCGGGTGCGAACACCTCGAGCTTTAGATCAGGGGGAACGGTGGTTTCGGTGTGCCTGAACCATGATTGAATGAACAATGACTCACCAGTGTTGACCCTTATATAGCGACCATCCTCGGACTGCAGATTGATCCCCCCGCCAACGCATTGGCAAAGTGGATATCACAAATGTGGTGATGCCAGCCTGTCTCTTCCAACACATCGGTCGCGGGTGACCTGAGCGCGCGCAGGGTCTTCCGTAGCGTCTGTGAGTCCTAGGTTACGGTGCTTGAAGAGATGGCGGCGCCAAGGCACAAGCGGAGCATTCTCGGGCGTTGCGCCCATGAACAAGGTGCAAAAGCGCAACAACCTCGGGATAAGCGCGGCACGGCAAGATGAGCCGAGATCACTCATCATCCACCGCGCCTTGCTTACTGACCCAATACCTAGCTTCAGCACTGCACTTACAATTTCATAGTAGGGGGATCGTATAGCTCAGGATCAGTCTGTTTTGATCCTGGTTTCTTGATGCTTCGCTATGCGATTTTCCGTTAAGCCAGGCCACCCCCAGTCCCTTGAGAAAACCGGACTGAACAGCGTAATCAACGATGAGATCCCGCTCCCACTCTCGAAGGTCAATGCCGCTATCCGTTTTGATATCGTCGCCCTTAAGGTATGTCAGCGATGCCTTGAGACCTGGCACACCTAACGCGGAAAAATCATACGCATACTGGCCAAAGTACGTCCTCTCCCCCGCTCTGTTGAAGCTCTGGATAAGCCTGTCAGTGAACAGGTAGAGCGTACTACCAACCGATCCTTTGCCGGGCAAGCTACCCTGGGCTACCTGAGGGAAGTTACTGCCCCCCGACACCACCTGGTACCCTGCCGTGAGCGAATGACCTGAGATGCCATACACTCCCATTGCACTCCAAGTCTTGTTGTCAATTTCACCATCGCCATTGCTTGTATAACCGCTGATACGATAGCCAGCATCGCCTTGACTGTTTCGTCCTGAAGAGCTCGTATCAAAGTAGCGGAGATCGGTCTTTAAAAACTGCCCGCCTCCTAAATCCCACTGATGAACAGCGCCAAGGAAGTGCTGCGTGTAGTAATCGTCCAGGTGCCCAAAGTAGTATTGAAGTTTAAGACTTTTCTGCGGCGTCCAGTCAACACCTGAGAACGTGAACCCGTCGCTCTCTTGGGTACCACCGGTGATAGCGAGTCCGGTGCGATCAGTAGAGGCACGAGCAGTAGCACGGCTTATGCGACCGCCAGTGAATGTGAACTGGGGTAAATCCTTAATCACGACTTGACCGCCCTGGTATGTCTGCGTCAATACGCGTGCGTCATTAGTCAAAATGACAGGAAGGGAGGGTCGCAACGTTCCATAGAGTAAGCTGGTTTCGCCAACCTTTGCTTTGCCAGTAACACCAAAGCGACTCCACTCATCAACCCCCCGCCCATCAGTGTCAGTAGGAATCATGCTACTTCCTAGATGACGCCCTTTCCCGCTATCCAGCTTCATCCCAACCATACCCAAGGCATCAAACCCGAAACCCACGTTGCCTTGTGTATAACCAGACTGATAATCAAGTGTTAAACCATGTGCCCACTCAGCAATTTTTGACGGAGATGCTTCCCCGTCTCGGTTATCGTTATTGTAGTAGTAATTTTTATAACCGAGCTGAGCCTTACTATCTTTGAGAAAATCAGCATACCCCAAACCAGACACCGACAAAAAGCCTAGTGCAACCATTGATCTAAATGTGAAGAACATGACGGCATTTCCTTGAAATTAGCTAAGCAATACTGAACGTATTGAAAAATAGACTTAGAACCACTTAGTTACTTTCAATGGAAAAGCTCTGCCACCAAGGTAGCGCCGATAAATGTACCAAAGGTGGCCAAAAGAGACACCAATACAAGTCTCCACCCAAGTTGCTTTAGGGCCCTAAGATCCTTGGCGATAGACAAACCAACAAAAGCCAGGATGGGGGTTATCAACGTGATGATGTTTACGCTGCTCGCTACCAGCTTGACTTCCTCAGCAAACGGATTGGCTGGAGATGTAAGAAACATTGCCACAATCGAGACCCAACACACTACTGGAATTTTTCGCCTTGTGATGATGAATAAAAACTCGCCAACAAACGCGATTGCAATTAGCAATGCTAAGCCTAAGTAGAGGATCGCTGGGATACTGGCAAAGGCCACGTAGTTTGCCAAAAGAGCCAACATCGTAATGCCAGTCCAAGCGAAAAATTTCCCTGACCAGGTCAGTGAGCGCTCGCCTTCAGACAAGCTGAAATCACCATCGGAAGGAATGGACGCAGAAGACACACGTCCGATTATTGGCTCGAATGTTCTATAAGCCCAATTCGCGAGCGGCAGTGAGATGAAGAGAGTGAAGTATGTGCCGATTGTGGTTGTCATGAGGTTGGCCGCAGCCGCAATCGCCATCACTTCTTTCGCGACTTCAGGTGTTTGCTGTGCCGCGATGGCACCGGCAGCCGCTGCCATCATGGTTCCAGATCCGATTCCGGCCCCCATGGCGAGGGACTTTGGATCAAAAACGCCCAGGCTCGTAACGAGGCCAGCCGCAAAGGTCATGAACAACGTACCCAGCAGGGTATTAGTGAGATACTCACCCATCACTCCCCTACCCTCAGGAGAGTTCATGCCATATTTTTCACTGATGATTGCCAGGCTGGGTTCTCGACCAACAGAGAATGTGGCACCGACAGCTTCTCTTTTGATGCCAAGCAGGAGTGCAACAGGCAGGCCTAGGAGAATGGTACCTACGAAATGTCCCAGCTCCTGGAAGATGATCGCCCAACCTGCGTTGATGATCACCGGGACGGACTCACCCACAAGTAGGCCGAGTTTAGCTATGAAAACAAGAATAGCAGTTTGAAATATCAACGCAGCCTTGCACTGCGCTGCAATATCAATCGCAACTAGCCGATTCAACCTTGTACCCATCAGGCCAACGGCAAGGGCTAAAAGGGTTGCCCAAAGGTACGGGAGCAGCACAATGTTTCCTGAGCCTACCGGTATCTTAATTGGCCCACATAGCTCAGCCACGATCACTATCATGATCGCCCAGAAATACAGCTTAAACACATCAAGGCTTGCACCTCGATCTCGCAACCGATATACAATTGCACCGTACATAAAAGCATCTCCAGACCGACACAGCCTTTACCACTGCATCAGCCATTAGTCTTAGCATCAGGGGCAGGAGTAAATTTTATTAAGAAGCCCAACATGCATTTTTATTTTTATTGACCAAACAAGACCTGAAGCTTGGTTCAGCTAATCGGAATTGCCAGATGCCCTAAACAATCACCAGGCTGAACCATCGAATAAGTCCGAATGCAAACAGCAACACCTCCCCTCTCAAAATTGACAATGACCGGATCCTCCCACGGATTGTCCAAGTCATAAATTGCACCTGCCATCCCACCAGGCTGAATGGTCTCACCGAGCTGGAACGCCGGCTCAAAAAATCCTGTTTTCGGGGAAAACGCCATCAACCCCTGTCCGTCCAGCGAGAATGACTGTGCTCCGCAAGTTTCTCCATTGCTGACGAGCTCAGAACGTAAGACGCCAACCTCTCGAAGATATCCGAGCAAGCCTTGCTCCACGGTTTGAAGACCTTCTAAATTCACAGAGGATCCGCCGCCGAACTCTCCGCACAAGAATGCGACATCTGCTTTCTTTGCGTAGTTACCCAGCACACGATCTTCGCCACTCAGCGCGCTATCACTGTCATAATAATAAATTCGCTTCGGAGCAAAAGCGTTCAGCAATTGCGCTGCTCGCTCTGGATCGCGCTCTTGATGGGCAAATGGCGCCAAGACACCTGGTAGATACTGAAGCGAACTTCCCCCCGCATGGAAATCGAACAGGTAGTCAGAGATGGGAAGCAAACGACTCGTAACGTAATGTGCGATCATTTCGGTCACTGTGCCGTCGCGTTTCCCAGGAAAAGTACGATTAAGGTTAATCCCATCAATAGGAGAGACCCGAGTAGCGGCCAGGAATGCAGGGTAATTCAACGCAGGTATAACGATTATACGCCCGCTTACATCCGCGACATTGATCCGACGCACAAGCTTTGAAAGAGCGACAGGCCCTTCATACTCATCACCATGTACCCCGCCTGTCAGGAGGACTGTAGGGCCATCACCATTCTTTATAACAGCTATGGGAATTGCGATGTGCCCATAAGCAGACCGGTTAACAGAGTGAGGTACTCTGAGTGAGCCGAATTGCACACCGCTCGCTTCAAAATTAACGTTTTCTTGAATCATGGATCGCTCTTGCATAACGCACCTCATCTACGGATTACTGATAGAAATCACCTGTTCTATTCAAAATATTCCATAGCCGATAGGCCATGACAATCCATGAATTTTTTCGGAGCCAGATGCAGTTTTTTTCATCACCACAGGTAAAAAAATGCCACCTTTCGGTGGCTAAGCTCTCAGAAATTTTCGGCGCTCGATAATATATATGAACGCATTTTACTCGCAGCAGGGCTCAACCCTTCCCTACCTAAACTCGCCAGTATTATCTTTCTGCAAGCAGGCGGATCAAACTGAAACTCATCAAGATCGTACTTGTATCTTGCCAACGACAAGGCTGGAAGGACAGCAACTCCCAGACCACTCTCTACCATTGCGATGATGGAGGCAGCATCTATCGCGTGCATCTGGGATTTGATGACTATCTTATGCTGCTCCAAGAGCCGAGCAATATCTCTAGCATAGTCACCGCGCTGGCTTATCAATGACACATCTCGCAGATCACTCACTGACATTGAGGCGCCCCCTTCTGACTTAAAGCCTCTAGGCGTAATGCATATGAGCGGATCACAATATAAATCATCGGAGTCAAGGCCAGGCGGAGCCGGATAAGTAATAAATCCTATATCCACCTTACCCTCGGCAATCCAAGTCCTCACATCGTCCAGGCCGCCCTGTTCTACTGAGATCTCTATATTCGGATAGAGGCTTCTGAAGCCATGAACGATACCGGGTATCCATGCAGCGCAGATGCTGCTCAGGGCACCTATTGTTACAGAACCTACCTCAAGACCTTCTAGCTGAGCAGCTTGTTGAAGCAAACGATTGTGGGCTGCCAGCACACTCCTTGCTGCCACAAGCATTTCCTCGCCGCTTTTTGTAATCCTGATTCCTAACTTCGTCCTCAAAAACAATGAGAAACCAAGATTAGCCTCAAGCGAGGCAAGAGCGTGGCTAATGGCCGATGGCGATAAATTTAGGCGGTGAGCAGCGCCCACGAGCGTGCCGTGCTCAACGATTGACACAAAAACTTGGTAGTTATGCAAAGTCAAGTGAGCCGCCCTCTAGATTGAGTATCAAGCCATAACAGCAATGGCCCAAACAATCACGATCAGCATCAGGCGATGCCTGCTACCCCAGCTGGGCTGCGGAATCGCTGCCATGTGCGGAAGCATTGCGTGAACTACGGTACTTGATAACCAGAGCGAGAATCCCAACGCTAGCCGGAATGCTCAAGAACAAGAACAACTCCCTGAAACCCCAGCCTAGGGCAAGCATCGTTGCACCAATCCCTGCTCCTGTAATAGAGCCCAGACGGCCTATCCCTGTAGCCCAGCTGACACCGGTGGCCCTAAACTGAGCAGGATAGAACTGAGCAGCTAATGCGTAAGCACCGCCATTGGCACTATTGACGAAGTAACCCAGCACAAAACCGAGTGGAATCAATAGCCTCATCGATGGTGTATTTAACCCAATCACTGCGGCAGTAATAGCACCACCTAGAATTGTAAGTGCGACGATCTTGTGATGTCCCCATCGATCCATCTTCAAACCGATGGCTAGGTTGCCGAATATCCCTCCGGCTTGAAAGATAGCTCCGATCAAAGCAGCCTCACCTAGTGTCATTCCAGCGCCTTTAACTAAGAGCGGCAGCCAACTGGAAAGCAAGTATAAGTTGATCAGGCCAACAAATAGCATCAGCCATATAGCCATAGTCCCCAAAAGATATTTTGGGGAAAATAGCGCTTCAACACTTCCGCTCCCGGCCAGAACATCTTCCGAAGTATAAATCCTGCAACCATGCGTAGCTAAGCCAGGTCGAAGCCTGTTAATTGCCTCAACCAACCTGGGCTTATACGCTTCGCCCTTGCTTAGCAGGAACGCTGTAGACTCAGGAAGATACCTGATTAATACCAGGCAGAAAACCAATGGGATTACGCCACCAACAATGAATACTGATCCCCACCCAAAGTTGCTTATTAATGCATCACTTCCGAAACCTCCAAGTGCCGCTCCAACGGCGAAACCTGAATAGATACTTGCGACCATCTGGGATCTGCGTCGCTTGGGAGCAAATTCGGAGACCAGAGTAGCAGCGTTGGGCATAGATGCTCCAAGGCCAAGCCCAGTGAGGAATCGAAATGCACTTAGCATTACGATATCGGTCGAGAAGGCGCAGGCAATACTCCACACCCCCACAATTAGCATTGAAATAACTATGACGAGGCGCCGGCCATAACGGTCAGCGAGAGGCCCCGCGATAATGCAACCTACAGCTACACCAAGCAAACCGCTCATCATTACAGGCCCGAGACTCTGCTTCGAGATATCCCAGCTATCAATCAGTGCAGGAGCAATGAACCCAATCGAGGTTGTGTCAAAACCATCGATGGCTAGTACAACCATACAAAGTATGAAGACACCCCACTGCCTACCCGATGTGGGCTGATCATCTAGAAACGTCGACACATCCAGGTCTTTCGGCGCTGCCATAAATCATCCTTTTTATTCTTATGATTCAAAGTAGCCTAGGTGGCTAATGCCGCATCATTGCAGCCCCTTTCGCCACCAGGTGTAAAGGAGAAAACTGCAATCACATTTCACAAAACGGCCATAGTTTCATCGACAAGGCCGTATCGATACATCTATTGGGAAGGAGCATCGAATGCGGGTTGACGAAAGGTGGGCAAATCGCCTGAAATCGTCAGACTCATGCAATTCGACTCACAGTGCAAGATACACAATGTGGCCCACACGACGAGACGGACAACGTTACTCCATGCTGTCTTTCAACCTCGGTGCCCAGGCAGACAATGCAAGCTTGATACAGACAAGGACGCTGAAAAGAGCGGTGACTACATGTGAAATCCCAAATACGTTACCTGCGACGCCGGCCAGCAGGATTACTACTGCAGCAGCACCATACGTGACCGCCGAATAGATAGAAGACCTGGAACTTTGCAATGATGGGCAACATCCCTTAGTTATTACCAGCAACCCAATTCTGTAAGCAACACCAGCTCCACCACCCAGAATGCCTAAGCCAAACAATACAACTGCTGAACTATGTACTTCGGCACCGACGAGGAGTAGGCCGGCGCCAACAGCCATTGCCATCACTCCTGAAATCCGAGGTGCATGTTTAGCCAACCATGGGCTGGAGAGCTGCCCCATAGCGCACGCCACCAGCAATGCAATCACTCCGCCGATCTTAGCGCTGTCCAGACCGATGATTGAAAATAGCGTAGGCAACGAGACGATGACAATGCTGATGGCTATCCAGGCTATACACCCAACGGCAAGCGGTAAGCGCAGTATGGCCATCTCCGCCGAGGGTGAATCAATATGTACCTGCTTAAGGTAGAACCTGTTGATCTCGCGCCTGCGATACAGGATCGGCAGAAGAACCGCGAGAGCAACCATACAAGCGGAACCATGAATTATAAAGGTGACACGCATGGCATCAGCTGAAAGAATCATCACGCAGGCTTGTCCGAAAGACGTACCTACTACAGCACCCACTAAGTTCCCTGTCGCAGATATCGAACGCCCCTTCGCTCCCAGTGCCGTGACCACCAGCGCTGCTGCGGCACCGGTGCCAATACCACCTGCAACACCTGCCACTCCCCTGCCCAGCAAAATACAAGCTTCATTCGCTTGCGATAGTAAGAAATCCGACACGGCAGCCACGACCAGCGATGTACATATTAGCTGCGGGGCATATTTAGCGGCGGATGGATTAGAAAAAACTATCAAAACTCCAATCAATACCGAGACATAGCAAACAAAAGTCATCGACATCAACAATGGAGTAAAGCCAAGATCACTATTATAGAGAGGAAGAAGTGGCGTAGTCATATTAGTGCCAGCGAGCAGCAAACCAAATGCACCTGCGGCAGCAAAGCCTTGCGAGCGACGCAGCGTCGCCTTTTCGTTTGGATTTATCATCTCTCAGTCCGAGCCTTTATCTTAAAACATATTATTGAGGCAGAAAATATGCAAGTTAAAGTGCGGAATCTTATACTTGTTACCGCTTCCAACGCCAATTACACGTTGCGTCAGGCACCCTAGCAAAATTTGGCGCGATGAAAAAGCGAATAGCGTTGTCTTTCAGATTAATATTTTTCACCTATGTGTCACAGGTATCTTATGGCCTTAGCGTCTTATGAAGTATTCATAGCCATTGTCGAACGAGGCAGCTTGGCAGCGGCTGCAGACTTCCTGCATTTGTCCCCATCCGCTGTAAGCCACGCGCTAGCGAATTTCGAAGCTCAGCTCGGCTTTGCATTGATGACCAGGGGCCGTGCCGGCACCAACTTGACGCCTCAAGGCGAGGCGCTTATCCCTCTGGCAAAGGAAGCAATTCGAGCCCACAAAAAGCTTATAGAGCACGCGACTGAACTCAAGGGTTTATCGACAGGCACCTTGAAAATTGCGGCATTCAGCTCAGTGAGCGTGGCCTGGATACCTGAGCTGGTGAGCACTTTCAGGGCTAGTTACCCCTTGGTGACCGTTCACGTTAATCAGGGAAGCTATGACGACGTGCTAAGCGCTCTGAGCTTGGGGGACGCTGATCTAGGATTTGTCACAACACCAGCAGCGGGTCACTTCAACGTAGTGCCTCTGTACAGCGACCAAATGGTATGCGTGACTAACGGATCCTTTACTCCAATCAATCCCTGTCACGTTTCGCTTGAGGAACTTGCTAGTCAAGAGTTTATTGGACAGCACGAAAGCAACTCAAAAGAAATTCGCGACATCCTCAAGAAAGCCCCTTCGTCCATGCACTCGACGATCAAGGCCGTAGACGATAACGTAATCTTAGCGATGGTAGAGAAAGGCCTTGGTGTTTCAATCATGCCTGAACTCGCGCTTCAAAACCGAAAAGCGGAGATCCGTAGTTACCCACTAAAGCCACCAGTTGTGCGAAACATAGGGCTTGCATCAAAATCCGCTACATTGCTATCACCAGCCGCAAAGGCCATGCACACGCACATCTTGAGTTTTGTAGAAAAGTGGAAATCCGGCCATATCAACCCCCACTCAACTTACCAGACTTAGTTAGTCTTTGCTCCAATTGAGAGAGCATCCCCATCGAGAAGTTCTTGGCAGGCATATCTGCGATAGCGATCTGGGTTGAAGTCCCTTGCAAGCCAGTTATCTGCCAAATCTGATCCATCAATAACTCCCTCAGATGCGAGTGATCGCGAACCCTCAGCTGCACCAATAGGTCGACATCCCCAGAAATCAGTGTTACTTCTTGAGCCTCGGGCAACGCCCATATCCCCCTCATGACTTCAGCGATATCATGATCTCTGGAGGCAGATATCGTCAGGTACACCACTTGAGAATATCCGAGAGCTGCCCAATTTATTTGGGCGGCATACCCTTTAATGACGCCAGCCCTCTCTAGGCGTGCCATACGCTCACTAACGGTGGGAGCTGAGATCCCCAGCGCGGCAGCTACCTGACGCTGAGACATCCTGGCATCCTCAGAAAGAACGCGTAGGATTGCAATATCAACTTCATCATGCGTGTATACGTCTTGGACAGGCGCAGTTACATCTTTGATCCGAGAAAATATAGCTTGCGCAGCATTCATTTCCATCACCTCAGGCTCTACGTATTTAGTTTTGTCTGTAAGACTGGCGCCACCTAGAGGGCGTAGTGTTCGTCTGCTGCTTAAACATGGTTGCAAAATGGCTTTGGCTAGCAAACCCGCAAGCCTCAGCTATTTCACAAAGCGAAAGGTTTGATCCGATTAGCATGGCCTTTGCCTTGTCAGTCCGCACCTTCATCAACCACCGGTGCGGGGTGAGCCCTAGTTGCTGGTGAAAGCTCCTAGAAAAATGGCGGCGACTCAGCCCAGCGGCTGCCGACAAATCCTCAATGGAGATTTCTCCGTTGAGGTTGGCCTCGACGAACTGCTCTACCCTCTTGATTCGCCACTGCGGCAGGACAACAGCCGTGTTGGCATGCAAGTCGGTGCCCGCTCTTTTGAGCATACTGGAAAGAATTGACATAAGCAGGCCGTCGCCAAGCAGGGCATTGGCTGGATCGTTGCCCGAGCAGCATTCCCAAAGTCTAGTCATCATCAGTTCTAGGAAAGCATCGTGCCATGTATCCTCAGCGAGGCGTCTGAACGCTTCGCTAATTCGAGCTGGGCAGTTGACTCCAAGTAACCCCTTGATGGTGTCGTTAGGCAACGCTAGCACCAGAATGGTGCGCTCTCCATCAACCTCCCAATGGCTCTGTGTGTCAGAAGGTACCACCAACATTCGTCCAGCCTCTGACCTCTGCTCCCGCCAAACCCCATCGATTTGCCAACCCCACATGCAATTCGAACTCGCCTTAACCGGCAGGGCAAGGATGGTTTCTCGAACGCTTGGGTCAGCGAAATTGTGAGCACCCTGCTCTACATGAATCATTCGGAAATTCAAGAGGCCGGCGGAAACCCTGTGTTCCTGAGGGAATTTCGAATAATTAGAACCCAGGTAAAAATCTGAATAGCTCTTCCATGGCTTCAGAAGGTGGTGGGATGGGTCATCCGGGATCTGCAGGCGTTGTGTCAGCATTTTGGCACCTGATGGAAAGGTAACGTTTTCTGATTTCTATCGAATGCAAGCATTTCTCGTGCCTACCCTGGCATACGTAAGGAGATTTACGCATACCTCTGTCCGTCCGAAAGAAAAAAACGCGACACCGGCAGTTTCATGAAAAAAATGGCCATCCGTCGCAAACGACCCGCTCAACCCAGCACTAGGATGGCCGCAGGTATCCCGCCCCAAGCGGAATGCCCCCGTGGTTACGAGACGTAACCTTCGACTACGCCTCCCTTTTAGTGCGAGAACAATAATGCCAAAAGTAAAAGCGGCGATTATTGGATCGGGTAACATCGGTACCGATTTGATGATCAAAATCAAGCGTAATTCGCGACTGCTCGAGATAGTCGCGATGGCGGGGGTTGATCCTGAGTCTGACGGTTTGCAACGCGCCCACAAGCATGGTCTGGGTATTACACATGAAGGTATCGAAGGCCTGCTGCGTCTTCCGGAATTTGAAGGTGTTAAGGTCGTATTCGACGCCACCTCTGCCGGTGCTCATAGACACCATGATGAAGTGCTTAAGGGCAAAGACATCCAACTGATCGACCTTACCCCGGCAGCGGTAGGCCCTTTCGTGATTCCGACTGTGAACATGAAAGAGAATCAGGACAGTTACAATCTCAACATGGTCACCTGCGGTGGGCAGGCCACCATCCCAATCGTTGCCGCAGTCAGTGATGTCGCAGTAGTGGAATACGCTGAAATCATCGCTTCGATTGCCTCGAAGTCGGCAGGCCCGGGTACCCGCGCCAATGTTGATGAATTTACCGAAACGACCACTCACGCTATCGAAAGCGTAGGCCGGGCTAAGCGGGGGAAAGCGACCATCATCCTGAACCCTGCAGAGCCTCCTCTGATCATGCGTGACACAGTCCACTGCCTGTGCCGCTCCACGAACAAAGAGGCTATCCGCGAATCCGTGGAGCGAATGGTCAAAGAAGTTCAGACGTTCGTACCTGGGTACCGCCTCAAGCAGGACGTCCAGTTTCAGGAATTCACCGAAGAATCCCCGCTGCGATTACCCGCGCCCCAGGCTCCTTTCGTGGGCCTCCAGGTATCCGTCTTCCTCGAAGTTGAAGGCGCCGCCCACTATCTGCCGGCTTACGCAGGCAACCTGGACATCATGACCTCTGCAGCACTGAAGGCTGCCGAAAATATCGTAGCGATTCGCGGTTGGGGTGGTAGCAATGACTAAGCTCTTTATTCTCGACGTAACTCTCCGTGACGGCATGCACGCTGTACGTCAGCAGTACGACCTTGGCCACATCCGGGATATCGCTGCCGCGTTGGACGAGGCCGGTGTTGACGGGATCGAAGTAGGACACGGTGACGGCCTGAATGGCTCCAGCCTGACCTACGGCTTTAGCCGCCACACCGATGTCGCGTACATCGCAGAAGCCGCCAAGGTCTGTAAGCGAGCTGTGTTAACCACGGTATTGCTGCCTGGCATCGGCACCATCGATGACATCAAACGAGCTCGCGACGCCGGCATCCAGTCGATTCGTATCGCCACTCACTGCACTGAAGCCGATGTCTCGGCCCAGCACATTGCTGCCGCTAAAGAGATGGGGATGTACGTTTCGGGCTTCTTGATGATGTCATCCGCAGCCTCTCCCGAAGCGCTGGCCATCCAGGCCAAGAAAATGGAGAGCTATGGTGCGGCCTGTGTGTACCTCGCCGACTCAGCAGGTGGCCTTACAGTCAAAGGCGCCTCCGAACGCTTCACTGCAGTCAGCCAAGCCCTGAACAGCAGCACCGAGCGCGGTGTTCACGCCCATGAAAACTTGTCGTTGTCTGTGGCCAACACCGTGGCGGCAATTGAGGCCGGCGCCACTCGCGTGGACGCGTCCTTGGCTGGGATGGGTGCCGGCGCTGGTAACTGCCCAATGGAAGCCTTCATAGCTGTAGCCAACCACTACGGTTGGGAACACAACTGCGATCTCTTCAAACTCCAAGACGCAGCAGACGACCTAGTTCGTCCGATTCAAGACCGCCCTGTACGGGTTGACCGAGAAACGCTGACCCTCGGCTACGCAGGTGTGTACTCCAGCTTCCTGCGGCACGCCGAAAAGGCTGCTGACAAGTACGGTCTGGATCCGCGTGCAATCTTGGTTGAGATCGGGCGTCGCAAGCTGATCGGTGGCCAGGAAGACATGATTGAAGACGTTGCCCTCGACATCGTTCGCCAAAAGTCGAACTGATCTCGTCTAGCACGGCGGTGGGGCCACTGTCGGTAGGTTGGTCGTTGCCCCATCAGATCTAAAGCACTCAACATCAAGTGACTCCAATGGAAAACATTTTCGCAACTCGTATGTCGGGCGTGAAGCCTTCCGCTATCCGCCAACTTTTGAAGCTTGGAGCTGATCCAAAAATCATCTCGTTCGGCGGCGGTTATCCGGACGCTTCGCTTTTTCCATTGGAGCAGCTGAATGACGTTTATGCCGAGGCCATTCTCCAGAACGGTCGGGCAGCGCTCCAATACACCGAGTCGAACGGCCTGATTCGCCTCCGCGAGCAAATCGCCCAGCGCATGGCGGCACAGGGTGTTACCTGCAGTGCTGACAACGTCCTGGTGCTCCAGGGTGGACAGCAGGGCCTCGACCTTGTCGCCAAACTGCTGATTGATCCGGGCAATAAAATCGTCGCGGAAGACCCCACCTTCCTGGGCGCGCTGATCGCTTTCAACCCCTATCAGCCGCAGTACGTTCCAGTGCCGATGGATGAGAATGGAATGGACGTCGAGGCTCTGGAGGAAAAGCTCAAGACCACCAAGGGCATCAAGTTCATCTACGTCATCCCTGACTTCCAGAACCCAACTGGCGTGACCTTGAGCCTGGAACGCCGAAAGCGGCTGGTCGAGTTGGCCAACGCCCATGACCTCATCATTCTGGAAGACACTCCGTACCGCGAAATTCGTTACGAAGGCGAGCACCTCCCAGCGATCAAGTCCTTTGATACTGAGAACCGCGTCATCTACCTGGGCAGCTTCTCGAAAATTCTGGCCCCAGGCCTGCGCTTGGGCTGGATCATCGCGTCGGACGAGCTTGTCCAAAAACTGACCCTGCTCAAGCTGGCTGCAGATACTCAGTGCAGCACCTTGAACATGAAAGCGGTGTCTCTGTACCTCGACAAATATGACGTAGACGCTCATATCGACGAGATCAGAAAGACCTACCTCCGCAAGAAGAACGTCATGCTTAAGGCAATTAATGACTTCTTCCCGAGCGAGGTTCAATACACCAAACCTGCGGGCGGCATGTTCACCTGGCTGACCTTCCCGAATGGCTTTGACGCAGCCGACTTCATGCTTAATCACGCTCTCCCCGAAGCGCAAGTAGCTTACGTACCGGGTGCGACTTTTTTCTCCGTGGATCAGAAAGCCAACCATGCTCGCGTAAGTTATTCCACCAGCACCGATGCGGCTATTGTCAATGGCATTGAAGCGCTGGGTGGATTGCTTAAGAAGCACATTTGGTAGAAGAGGTATTTTCATGGCCGGCCTCGAAGAAATGCGAACCTTTATCGTGCTTTTGTTGCTGATAATAATCGCCTTGGCCGCCAGAAAAAAACGCTGAACATCGACAATACTAACCGGTGTCGAAGGTGCTCTATGAATACCTACATCCAAGTTATGCTCCGCCGCAACTCGGACAAATCCGCAAAACGCTTCAAGGAAATTATGCAGAGCCACAGTGAAGTTCGTTCCTGCGACTTCTATCGTGCTGACACTTGCATTCTTCAGCTGCAGCTGGAAACACCTTTCTGCCTGGAAGGCTTCATACAGAACGCGCTTTCAAGCACAGGGTGTGTGGAAGGCGTCCAACATGGGCAGCGTTACAGACGTTTAACCGAAGATGTTTGATTGTTCGCACATACTAATAACTTGTGATTATAAGAACAAAGGGTTTTAAAATGGGTACTCTCCTTCCGTCAGGCCTGTCACTGTCCATCATTGCCGCCACTACGGATGATCTTCAGCTCAAAGAGTGGTGCGAGTCATTGTTGGCCGTCATCCAGAGTGAAGGCATCGACAGCGCCAAGGAGATCATGGATGCCTTGGCCAAAATCATGCAGCATCCGCATATCGGCTGGAAATCCAGACTCAACACGCCCTACATCAATACGATTGATGTTACAAACCAGCCGGCGTACCCAGGAGACCTTGCAACTGAAGAGCGCCTGGCGTCCATCATGCGCTGGAACGCCTTGACAATGGTTGTTCGTGCCAACAAGGCATACGGTGAACTGGGCGGCCACATCTCCAGCTATGCGAGCGCGGCAGATCTCTTCGAAGTCGGCTTCAACCACTTCTTCCATGCAGCCGATGACAGCCACGGCGGCGATCTGGTCTTCTATCAACCTCACTCGGCCCCGGGCGTCTACGCTCGCGCATTCCTGGAAGGCCGACTGAACGATACCGACCTTGATCACTATCGCCAAGAGATTACAGCCCGCAAAACCGGCGCAAAGGGCTTGTCCAGCTACCCACACCCCTGGCTCATGGATGATTTCTGGCAGTTCCCAACCGGCTCCATGGGTATCGGCCCGATCACCTCCATCTACCAAGCCCGCTTCATGCGGTACCTGCAGCACCGTCAGTTGCTGAACACCGAAGGCCGCACCGTTTGGGGTGTATTTGGCGATGGTGAAATGGATGAGCCGGAAAGCATGTCCGCGCTCACGCTCGCCGCCCGCGAGGGCTTGGACAACCTGATCTGGGTAGTGAACTGCAACCTCCAGCGCCTGGATGGCCCGGTACGCGGCAATGGCCGGATTGTTGATGAGCTCGAGGCACTGTTTAAAGGTGCTGGCTGGAATGTCATCAAGCTGCTCTGGGGTTCCGACTGGGATGGTCTGTTCGCCCGAGATACAGATGGCGCCATTATCAAAGCGTTCGACAAGACCGTTGATGGCCAGCTGCAAACCTTCGCAGCGAAGGACGGCCAGTACAACCGTGAGCATTTCTTCGGTCAGAACGAGGAGCTCAAGCACCTGGCTCAAGGCCTCACCGACGAGCAAATCGACCGCTTGAAGCGTGGCGGTCACGACATGGTCAAGATCTATTCTGCCTACGCTACTGCTGCGAAGCATAAAGGCCAACCAACCGTCATCTTGGCTCAGACCAAGAAAGGCTACGGTATGGGTGAAGCCGGCCAAGGCAAGATGACCACCCACCAACAGAAGAAGCTCAACTACGAAGACCTCATCGGTATTCGCAACCGTGCGAATCTTCCGATCAGCGACGCTGAAGTTGAACAACTGGCCTACTACAAGCCCTCTGAAGACAGCCCGGAAATGAAGTACCTGCGTGCTCGTCGGGACTCACTGGGCGGTTACACGCCTTCCAGGAACACCCAGGCTACGGCTGTTGCTGTACCAGAGCTCGGAAGCTACGGCGCATTCGCGCTGGAAGCGAACGACAAAGAAATGTCCACCACGATGGCATTCGTGCGGATGTTGTCTGGCCTGCTCAAGAACAAAGAATTCGCTCGTCGACTCGTGCCAATCGTAGCCGACGAGGCACGCACCTTCGGTATGGCAAGCCTGTTCAAGCAAATCGGCATTTACTCCAGCGTTGGCCAACACTATGAACCTGAGGACATCGACTCCCTTCTCTCCTACCGTGAGGCGGTCGACGGTCAGATTCTGGAGGAAGGCATCAGCGAGGCCGGCGCTATCAGCTCGTGGGTGAGCGCAGCTACGAGTTACTCCGTGCACGGCGTCCCAATGCTGCCGTTCTACATCTACTACTCGATGTTCGGTTTCCAGCGTGTAGGCGACCTCATCTGGGCAGCTGCAGATCAACGCGCACGTGGCTTCTTGTTGGGCGCTACGGCTGGCCGGACAACCCTGGGTGGTGAAGGTCTGCAACACCAGGATGGCAGCAGCCATGTGATCGCCGCAATGATTCCGAATTGCCGTGCATATGACCCTGCTTTTGCAGGTGAACTGGCAGTCATCATGGATCACGGCATGAAGCAGATGCTGGAAAATGGTGTCGACGAGTTCTACTACATCACCTTGATGAACGAGAACTATGCCCAACCAAATCTGCCGGCTACCGCCCATAACCATGTGCTTCGCGGCATGTACCTGTACTCGAAGTCGGTAGGTACTGGCCAGGTCGCATCGGTCAGACTGCTGGGCTCGGGCACCATCCTCCGCGAAGTCATTGCCGCCGCCGAGATCCTCGAGACGAAGTGGAACATTGCTGTTGAGGTGTGGAGTGTCACCAGCTTCTCGGAGCTCACCAAAGAAGCCCGCGAAATCCAACGCTGGAACAAGCTCAACCCAACTCAGCCGAAGCGCGTAAGCCACGTCGAAGAGTCCCTGCCCGAGAGTTCCCCTATCATCGCTGCCACCGACTACGTCCGTGCTCTGCCGAGCCTGATCGCTCCGCACGTCAAGGCTCCGTTCGTTGTCCTGGGCACTGATGGGTTCGGACGCAGCGACACTCGCGAGGCCCTCCGCGACTTCTTCGAAGTGAATGCTCCTCACATCGTCCTGGCGGCCCTTACCGCACTCGCAGACGAAGGGAAGATCGCCCGCGAGGTATGCCAGCAAGCGATTGATGAATACAACATTTCTGCCAGCGCATCAGCCTCCTGGTCTTGCTAACAAAAAATAGTTTACGTGGAGTGCCTCATGAGCAAAGCGGAAGAAATTAAGATCCCTAACATCGGCGACTTCAAGGACGTCGAGGTTATTGAAATCGTTGTGAAGGTTGGCGAGAAGATCAGCGCTGGCCAACCCCTGCTGGTTGTGGAGACTGATAAAGCATCGATGGAGATCCCCTCCTCCCACGATGGCCTGGTCACCGAGCTGAAAATCACCGTGGGTGATCGCGTTAGTGAAGGCATGGTGATCGGTGCAATTCAGGCCGGTCAGGAGAGTGCAGCACCGGCTGAGGCCTCTGTCCCCGTTGAGGCCGTATCCCCAGTGATTGAGGCTGCAAGCACGCCTACCCCTCAGGCTGCCCAAAAACAGCCAAAGCCTGTGCAGCCAGCGGTGGCTATTCACCCGGCGCCGACGCCAGCCAACCTCAATGCCGGAGCGGGCAGCTTCCCATACGCCTCTCCTTCGGTCAGGAAACTGGCTCGGGAGCTCGGCATCGATCTGTTCAACATCATCGGCACCGGCCCGAAAAAGCGTATCTCGAAGGAAGATGTTCACGGCTACGTCAGAACCTTGGCCAGCCAGAAACCAGGCCAGTCTCACTCGTCCGGGTCAGGTCTGGATCTGGCGCCGTGGCCAGATGTCGACTTCGCACAGTTCGGCGAGATCGAGCGCGAGAAGCTGTCGCGGATCAAGAAAATAAGCGGCGCGAGCCTGCATCGTAACTGGGTCACCATCCCCCATGTGACCAACCATGCCGAAGCAGATATCACTGAGCTGGAGCAGTTCCGTGTTTCCGAGAACAACGCCGGGGTGAAGCCGAAACTGACGCTGCTGGCTCTGGTGATGAAGGCAGTTGTGGTGGCTCTCAAGCAGCATCCAATCTTCAACTCGAGCCTGGATAGCGATGAGGTGGTACTGAAGAAGTATTACAATATCGGGTTCGCAGTCGATACGTCTGGCGGTCTCGTTGTACCGGTGATTCGAGGTGTTGACCGTCTGAGCATCCGACAGATTGCTACGCAAATGTCGGAGCTGTCCGAGAAGGCTCGTGCAGCCAAGCTGACCTCCGATGATATGAAGGGTGGCACCTTTACCATCTCATCGCTGGGCGGCATCGGCGGTAGCTACTTCACCCCGATCATCAATGCGCCGGAAGTGGCCATCTTGGGCCTTGGCCGCATGGTTGAACGCGTGGCCATCCGTAACGGCGAAGTCACGCCGCGTCTGGAGCTCCCTCTGAGCTTGAGCTGGGATCACCGAGTCATCGACGGTGCAGATGCTGGTCGCTTCAATGCCACCATCTGCAGGCTGCTGGCCGACTACCGTCGCGTCTCTCTGTAAGACCGCAATAGTTAAAGGCAGCGACTGCGCTGCCTTCAACTAAAAATAAAAAAGTTGTGCAACAAAGCTCTTCTGCCTAGATACGTAATTACTAATAAGTTAGGAGGAGTAAGCATGAGCCATGCGTTTCTAAAAATTATTACAGTCTGCATGGGTTTGGGATCAAGCATGATCACGGTCGCTTCAGACGACCTTATGTTATGGAAAGCATACGACCAAGTAATAAAGCCCGCTAAGTACATTGATTTGACTCATGCTTTTGAGCCTCACATGGCCGTGTGGCCGGGCTTCGGTAATGCTACATTCAAGGCAGCATCTGCAGCATCAGACGTGCCTGGAATGGCTAATAAAGGTGAAGCATTCACCTATGAAAAAAACGGCTTTGTAGCCAGCGCCTACGTACTCCCCACCGATCAGTACGGCACACAACTGGATCCGCCTTCGCATTGGAACCAATACGGCGCTACCATTAGCGACCTCCCCCCGACCATGAGCGTTCGACCTCTTGTTGTGATCAACATCGCACCTCAGGTCGCAAAAGACCCTGGCTACCACCTCCAGGTTTCTGACGTTGATGCTTGGGAAAAACAACATGGCCGGATTCCCGCTGGCTCCGTAGTCATGGTGCGTTCCGACTGGTACAAAAAGTGGGACGACCTTGAACGATATCGCAAACCGCCGTTTCCAGGGGTAAGCCTCTCCGCGTTAAAATTTCTGCACATGGACAGAAAGATACTCATGCACGGTCACGAGCCACTCGACACTGACACAACACCCAACGCTGAAGGCGAAGCTTGGCTCATGCACAACAACTTTGCGCAGGCTGAGGGCGTGACGAACCTTGATAAAGTTCCGGAGGCTGGAGCTCTTATCTCTATCGGATTCGCCAAACCGCTGGGAGGTGCTGGGGGGTACGCTCGATATGTTGCCATCGCCCCGGCTAACTGGAAGTACGGCGAGACTGTGCTAACAGCACCTGGTGCTCCCCTCCCAACTCAGAAATATCCACTGAAACGTGATGATTTGGGTGTAATGCGACCTACTCCCTGATCTCCACTCGATGGATAGGGGGCAGATCGAAACCAACTGCCTCCTCCTGAGCTGACCAGCCATGACTGGTTTTACATTGAAAATGACATTTTTTGTCTGATCAGGCCACCTCGTGCACGCGCCCTGCAGCAAACAGTCTGCAAGGCCTGTGGGTCGTGTAGATTCGAACAGGACAAGAAGTCATTTACACAATGATTATATAGAGATTTCCTATGTCTGTTATAGTCCAACAAAAAGAACACAGTTTAAATCGCGGGCTAACCAACCGCCACATTCAACTTATGTCCATTGGAGGCGCGATAGGTACAGGCCTTTTCATGGGCGCAGGGAAAACTATCAGCGTTTCCGGCACATCTATCATTCTAACTTACGCAATAATTGGATTTTTTCTTTACTTCGTAATGCGCGCAATGGGGGAGCTACTACTCTCAAACCTCAGCTTTAAATCTTTCACGGATTTTTGCACCCACTACATCGGCCCTTGGGCCGGATACTTTATCGGCTGGTCGTATTGGATGACCTGGGTGGTTGGCGCAATCGCAGATTGCACAATCGTCGGTGGATATCTCAAACTTTGGTTCCCTGAACTACCTGCTTGGATCCCTGCATTTTCCGTACTGGCACTTATATTGTCGCTAAATCTCGTAGCAGTTCGAATGTTCGGCGAGATGGAATTTTGGTTTGCATTGATAAAAGTCGTAGCTATCGTGTCGTTAATTGCCACTGGCGTAATTATGATAGCAACCTCTTACATTTCTCAAACTGGCATTCAAGCTTCTCTTGGGCATTTGATTGAGGAAAACGCAGTTTTCCCATACGGCCTGGCTGGTTTTCTAGCCGGCTTCCAAATGGCCATATTTTCTTTTGGCGGCATTGAGCTAATTGGGACTACTGCAGCCGAAGCGAAAGATCCCACAAAAACACTTCCTAAAGCAATCAACGCTGTACCTGTGCGAGTACTAATTTTCTACGTTCTTTCCTTGAGCACTATCATTTCGGTTTCATCTTGGGGGGAGATTTCTGGTGATAAAAGCCCATTTGTAGAGCTGTTTATTATGGCCGGGCTTCCAGCTGCAGCGGCGATCATCAATCTGGTAGTTATTACCTCAACGATGTCAGCAGCAAATAGCGGAGTTTTTGCAACCAGCCGCATGCTGTATGGAATGTCAAATGCAGGACAGAGCTCAAGCTTCTTTAACAGGCTATCTAAGACTTCTGTACCGGTGCGCAGCCTTATTTTTTCATGCTCAGTCATGGCGGCGGGGTTGTGCTTACTATTTGTATCGCCTTCTGTGATGCAAGTTTTCACCATCCTTTCGACCATCTCCGCGATTTTATTCATTTTCGTATGGGCAATGATTTTGTTCGCTTATATAAAATATCGATCGAAAGAACCAAGCCTGCATTCTAAATCCACATTTAAATTACCGGGCGGCGTACCAATGGCCTACCTGTGCCTGGTATTTTTTGCGGCCATTATCTTTATTCTCGCGCTGTCGCCCGACACCGCCAAAGGCTTAGCACTGGTGCCCTTCTGGTTTGTGATGCTAACACTGCTCTATAAAAGGAGGCTGGCACGCCCTCCAGAGTTGGTAGCTAGCAACCAATCGGTAAACTACTGAACAAATTTAAGCGGGGCAATGTTTCTATGTTGCCCTTTTTTAATTTTGGCCTTGTTTGTCACGAGGCGGCCCTGACGCTAACACCCTAAGAGAAACAGGGTAGACGCTCTGCTCGGAAAATGCTTATTGTAGGCCTAAGGATTCCGAAAAAATAATAAAATCTTGCTATGCGAACCTGCTGCCCGAAAAACACAATAAACATCGGAGATGGTAATGAAAAATAGCACTAATAAATGTAAACATCATATTGTGCGCAATGTGATTGTAGGAGCCCTTCTCAGTGCATCAGCCACAACGATCTTTGCCGGCGACACCATCAAGATTGCAATCGTTGGGCCCGCTACCGGCCAGTTGGCCCAGTTCGGAGAAATGCAATCTGTCGGCGCCAAAATGGCGATTGAACAACTGAATAAGTCTGGCCAATTTGCTGGCAAAACACTGGTAGCTGTACCTTATGATGATGCATGCGATCCTAAGCAAGCCGTCGCGGTCGCTAACAAGGTAGTTAATGATGGGATCAAATTTGTTGTAGGCCATGTCTGCTCTAGCTCAACTCAACCGGCGTCCGACATTTACGAGGATGAAGGCGTCCTGATGATAACTGCCGCGTCGACCAATCCTGAGATCACCAATCGAGGCTATAAGTTGTTGTTCAGAACAATAGGCCTGGACAACGCACAAGCGCCAATAGCATCAAAATATATTCTTGAGCACATCAAACCGAAGTCAATCGCCATCATTCATGATAAACAACAATATGGCGAAGGCATCGCATCGGAGGTCAAGCGCAACCTGGAACTACAGGGTCAGTCCGTCGCTATGTTCGAAGGTATCAATGCCGGCGACAAAGACTACTCGGCTATAATCTCTAAGATTAAACGACAAAACATTGACTTGGTTTACTTTGGCGGCTACCACCCAGAGCTTGGCTTGATTCTGCGGCAATCACGTGAGCGAGGAGTCAATGCTAAATTTATGAGTACTGAAGCGGCTGGGAATAAAGAGCTCACTGCCATTGCCGGCTCGGCGGCAGAAGGGCTTTCAGTAACCCTTCCAAAAGCCTTCGATGAAGACCCCGCAAACCAGTCTCTTGTACAAGCTTTCAAAGATGCGAAAGCGGATCCAAGCGGTATCTTTGTACTTCCTGCATATGCAGCGGTACAAGTACTGGCGAAAAGTATCAGTGATGCCGCCAGCACTGATGTAGAGAAGGTTGCTGCGACAATCCGAGGTGAAAGTTTCAACACCCCAATCGGAACGCTGCAATTTGATGAAAAAGGTGATCTGAAGAACTTCAGCTTTGTAGTTTATGACTGGCACGCCGACGGCACTAAAACTCTGGCCACACAATAGGCGCTGCCTCATCTTCCCTGCCCTAATCTTGGGCAGGGATCTTTCACCTTCTTCAACTTTGCCTGATGCATTATGTGCAATCGGGCAGGAGTCAGTGATGAGCGAATTGTTTTACTACATACAGCAATTGATCAATGGGCTGTCTGTGGGTAGTACCTACGCACTTATCGCGATTGGTTACACCATGGTTTACGGCATCATTGGCATGATCAACTTCGCCCACGGCGAGGTGTACATGATCGGCTCCTACGTTGCCTTCATAGCCCTGGCGGGCCTAGCAATGATGGGCATCCACTCCCTTCCGATCCTGATGACCGTCGCCTTCATCGCGACGATCTGCGTCACCAGTGCTTATGGCTATAGCATCGAACGAATAGCCTACAGGCCTCTGCGCAATAGCAATCGA
Organism: Pseudomonas putida S13.1.2; assembly: GCF_000498395.2. NCBI lineage: Bacteria > Pseudomonadati > Pseudomonadota > Gammaproteobacteria > Pseudomonadales > Pseudomonadaceae > Pseudomonas > Pseudomonas putida. The sequence continues at coordinate 686,710 of NZ_CP010979.1, read as the reverse complement.
TTGATCCCTCTCATCTCCGCAATTGGCATGTCAATCTTCTTACAGAACACGGTTCTGCTATCCCAAGACTCGAAAGACAAATCGATCCCCAATTTAATACCTGGCTCATTCTCGTTCGGATCAACTGAATCTACAGAGATCATTTTGTCATACATGCAGATCCTTGTTTTCGCCGTAACTCTGATCGCCATGACAGTCCTCACACTGTTCATTTCTCGCTCTAGACTAGGCCGCGCCTGCCGCGCCTGCGCTGAAGACATCAAGATGGCCAACCTGCTGGGGATCAACACCAACAATATCATCGCCCTGACCTTTGTCATCGGTGCCGCCCTCGCCGCCGTAGCAGCGGTGCTGTTGAGCATGCAGTACGGCGTGATTAACCCCAATGCCGGCTTCCTCGTCGGACTAAAGGCGTTCACTGCAGCCGTCCTGGGTGGTATCGGGAGTATCCCTGGAGCGATGCTCGGTGGCCTTGTTCTCGGAGTTGCTGAAGCTTTTGGCGCAAACATCTTCGGAGACCAATACAAAGACGTCGTCGCCTTCGGCCTCTTGGTCATGGTTCTTCTGTTCCGCCCCACCGGCATCCTTGGCCGCCCAGAGGTTGAGAAGGTATGAGCAAGCATTTCAGGCAAGCAATTTTCAGCGCCTTGCTGGTATGGGCGGTCGCATTTCCGGTTCTCGGCTTGAAACTATCCATTGTCGGTATTCGGTTAGAAGTCCAAGGTCAAGGCTCGACAACGCTCGCGGTAATCGCGATCTGTTCGGCACTCATGTTCCTGAGAGTCCTCTTCAACGGGCAGTGGCAAGCAATGTTCGCGGGCCGCTCCAACTCGCAGCTTATCTCCCCAAACGTCACTAATTTCCTGACCCTTCCGAAAACTCAGCGCTGGATCATTCTGGGCTTGATCTTGGCGGCATTAGCCTGGCCGTTCTTCGGCACCCGGGGGGCTGTCGATATCGCAACCCTCATCTTGATCTACGTGCTGTTGGGCCTGGGCCTGAACATCGTGGTTGGCCTTGCCGGCCTGCTCGACCTCGGCTACGTCGGCTTCTACGCCGTAGGCGCCTACAGCTACGCGCTCCTGTCCCACTACTATGGCTTGAGCTTCTGGATCTGCCTTCCGATTGCCGGCCTGATGGCTGCTACGTTTGGCTTCCTGCTGGGCTTCCCTGTCCTTCGCTTGAGGGGCGATTACCTGGCCATCGTCACACTGGGGTTCGGCGAGATCATTCGCATCTTCCTGCGTAATTTGACAGATATCACGGGTGGCCCAAACGGTATTAGCAACATTGAGAAACCCACCTTCTTCGGCCTGACCTTCGAGCGTCGTGCTGCAGAAGGTATGCAAACCTTCCATGAGTTTTTTGGCCTGCCGTACAACTCCGTCAGCAAGGTGGTGTTCCTCTACCTGGTTGCCCTTCTCCTTGTGCTGCTGGCACTGTTCATCATCAACCGCCTGTTGCGCATGCCAATTGGGCGTGCCTGGGAGGCTTTGAGAGAAGATGAGATCGCCTGCAGGGCGCTAGGCCTCAACCCGACAGTCATCAAGCTATCTGCTTTCACGCTTGGTGCTTGCTTCGCAGGATTCGCCGGCAGCTTCTTCGCTGCACGCCAAGGCCTGGTAACGCCCGAGTCGTTCACCTTCATCGAGTCGGCCATCATCCTGGCCATTGTCGTCCTGGGTGGGATGGGCTCCCAGCTGGGCGTGATCTTGGCGGCAGTCGTGATGATCCTCCTGCCCGAACTCATGCGTGAGTTCAGTGACTACCGGATGCTTATGTTTGGCGCACTGATGGTGCTGATGATGATCTGGCGCCCGCAAGGTCTGCTTCCAATGCAACGCCCTCACATGACCTTGGGATCACGTAACACCGACCCGCTCAAAGCTGGCACAGAGCCCACCAACTTCATCCAATCGAGCAATCGCGGAGAAGCGCGATGAGTAATCCTATTTTGCAGGTTAGTGGCCTCTCGATGCGCTTCGGTGGTCTGCTGGCGGTCAATAACGTGTCGCTCACTGTACCGGAAAAAAAGGTCGTGTCCCTGATAGGGCCCAACGGCGCCGGCAAAACTACGGTCTTCAATTGCCTCACCGGCTTCTATAAGCCGACCTCTGGATCCGTCAGTCTGGGAGGCGAACCGATTCAAGGGTTGCCTGGCCATGCCATCGCATCCAAGGGGATAGTCCGGACTTTCCAGAACGTCCGCCTCTTCAAAGAAATGACCGCGATTGAAAACCTGCTCATCGCCCAGCACCGGCACCTGAACACGAACTTTTTCTCAGGCCTGTTCAAAACGCCTGATTTCCGGAGAAAAGAAGCTGAAGCGATGGACTTCGCCGCAAGCTGGTTGAAGCGCACAGACCTCCTGGATGTCGCCAACAGACCAGCGGGCACCCTCGCCTACGGTCAGCAACGCAGACTCGAGATCGCTCGTTGCATGATGACCAAGCCTCGCCTCCTTATGCTGGATGAGCCCGCTGCCGGATTGAACCCAAAAGAAACGGAAGACCTGAAAGCGTTGATCGGCGTTTTGCGAGCTGAAGAAGGAGTAACCGTCATGCTCATTGAACACGACATGCACCTGGTGATGAGCATCTCTGATCACATCTACGTGGTGAACCAAGGCACTCCTTTGGCTGATGGCACGGCAGAGCAAATCAAGGTCAATCCTGACGTCATCAAAGCCTACCTGGGAGAAGCCTGATCATGTTGCATTTTGAGAATGTCTCGACCCACTACGGCAAGATTCAGGCGCTGTACGATGTGAGCATTGAGGTGAATCGGGGTGAGATTGTCACGCTCATCGGCGCAAACGGAGCTGGGAAGTCGACACTGCTGATGACCCTCTGCGGCGCCCCCAAGGCCACGAAAGGCAGCATCCGCTATGAAGGTGAGGAACTGACCACCAGCCACTCTAGCGAGATCATGCGCAAGAGCATTGCCGTGGTGCCGGAAGGTCGCCGAGTGTTTTCTCGGCTTACTGTAGAAGAGAACCTGGCCATGGGCGGATTCTTCACTGACAAGGCTGATTTTAACGCCCAGCTAGAGAAAGTCCTCGAGCTATTCCCGCGTCTTCGTGAGCGCTTCAGCCAACGTTCTGGAACCATGTCTGGTGGTGAGCAGCAGATGCTCGCCATCGGTCGAGCGCTGATGAGCAAACCCAAATTGCTGTTGCTGGATGAGCCTTCGCTGGGCCTGGCCCCGATCATCATCCAACAGATCTTCCAGATCGTTGAGCAGTTGCGGGACGATGGGGTTACCGTTTTCCTGGTTGAGCAGAACGCGAACCAAGCTTTACGCCTGGCTGACCGAGGGTATGTGCTGGAAAATGGCCGGATCGTGATGCAGGGAAGTGGCGCGGATCTGTTGGCTAACCCACGAGTGCGTGATGCGTACCTTGGTGGATAACTAGGGGGTAGAGCTGATCCACCAATGAGCAAGATCTCGCTGGTGGATCAGCAGGCGGGGCCAAACGATTACCACATGCGCCACGTTCCCGTTGTCTTTCATAGAGGGGAAGCTCAAGGCCGCAACAAAGGCAACGCCTGCAATCCAGACAGCCCGTCAAGAAGCTCTTTGTCATAGACAGCGCTGTACATACCTCGCGGTTGCGCTTCTAAATGCTGCGTGAACCCACAGGCCAATCCAACGATAGTGTCCTCATACTCTTCGACCAACATCAACGCCCGACTCCAGAGGCGCTCATCCAGTGCTTTCAGTTGTTCATCAACAACATCTGCATCGGGGACACCTGGATGCAGGATGCTGCGTAACAGATGAATCGCTTCTCGAGCCTTGGCATAGTCTTGTTCTGCACCTAAAGACCCACGAATAATCTTGGCTGCCCTATCCCTGTCCACTCCCCTTTCCGGGACTTGGCCCTGGGGAAGAGTTTCCGCCATAGCTCCGGCGTAGAGCACCAGGACACGGCGCTCGAGGTACGCCTTTACGTCATCCACACTGGTCAACGATTCCGCTAAGTGAATCATCGATCCACCGAGATGATCACCCCGCGCCGAGAGTTCAACTGGGCCTGCCCAGTCTTAGGAAGGCTGTCGTGAACCGACCCCTGGCGTCGCCCTGGGGTGGCCCTACCGGGCTTCCATGCTCACGCCTCTGGCCCATTGGGCCGGCGCGCTCCGCTTGCCCTTTGTGAACTCAAGATTCAACGAAGTGAACCGTCGCATATCTCTCTCGCAGACTCACGTACATATGACTGGCCCTGCATTGAGGGAATCCCGGTGATGACATTGGCGGGACTTTTCTTTCACCCAATTTTCACGACACCTAGGCAACACTCGCCCTATCCCTATGTGTGATAGAAGCTCCCATTAGCCCGCCTAGCAGCGGGCTTTCTTTTGTATGGAATTCGTCATCGACCCAGGCCGTTTGTCTTCTGAATTGTCCGTTCTGCTGGCCCAGGCTGTCCTTTGAGGACACTAACTAGAGCCACTCTCATGCCACAACTCATCAGATTCATAACCCTTCCCCTGGCCGGTAGTCTTCTGTGGGCTTGCTCTGCTCCTGAGACGAAGTCGCCTGTGGAGACACCCGGCAGACCCGCATCAGCCAAGACCCAATTGCTAGAAGCCGGGGCAGCGACCTTGCAGGCCAAGCCGCCCATTGAGGCTATCAATGCCTAGGGCTGTCTTCGACTGATTTTTGCGATTACTCCAGGTGCTGCTTGATCGCCTGAGCGGCTTGACTCATCGCATCACGGACGCTGGGAACCTGGGCGAGTACATTGAGTAAGCCGTAGTCGTGAATCATGCCGTTGTATCGAACGGCAGTAACCGGCACGCCTGCCGCATTGAGCTTACGGGCGTAAGCTTCACCCTCGTCCCGCAGTACATCCATTTCGGCAGTCTGTACCAAAGCTGGTGGTAGGCCTTGCAGCTGCTCCAAGGTAGCGCGCAGTGGTGAGGCGTGGATGTCGCTTCGCTGTTGCGGATCGGTGGTGTAGTTGTCCCAGAACCATTTCATCATGCCACGAGTAAGGAAGTGACCTTCGGCGAAGCGGTTGTAAGAGCCGCTGCTGAAGTCTGCATCCGTCACCGGCCACAAGAGCGCCTGGAAACGCAGTTTGGGGGTGCCGGCCTCTTTGGCCTTGATCGCAACCACAGCGGCCATGTTCCCACCGACACTATTTCCCACAACCGCGAGACGGCTTCCATCGACACCAATCTGCTTACCGTGTTCGGCAACCCAGCGTGTGGCGCCGTAAGCTTGATTGATCGCTGTGGGGAACTTCGCTTCCGGCGACGGCGGGTAGTCGACGTAAACCGCTGCCGCACCAGACCCTACTACCAGGTCGTGGATCAGGCGTTCATGGGTGGGATAATCACCAAGCACCCAACCCCCGCCATGGAAGAACATGAACACAGGCAAGTCGCCCTCTGCCCCTTCTGGACGTATAACCCGAATATCCAGGCTTCTGCCCTCTACCTCGATGCTCCGACGCTCGATCTGGATACCCGCGAGATCTACCTTCACGCTGGCCTGGGCACCGCTCAGCGCGGCGCGGGCGTTTTTCGGCGAGAGGGTTTCCAGCGGTTTACCACCGCCTGCTTCCAGGGCTTGAAGAAAGGCCTGGGTGGTGGTTTCGACACCAGGGCCACCCGCAGCGAATGCACTGTTAACGGCAATGGCAAGAAGGCCGGCGGTGAGTGTGCGTGACAACTTCATGGTTCAAGTTCCTTGGCGATGGGCCGGTAGTCGTTGGGTCGTGGGTTAGTTGTTGGAACAACCATTCCCTATAACGCGGTACTCCATGATGTGACGATCGCCTTTGGAATCGTCGTAAGTCAGCTGCATTGGCACCACATCGCAGACATTAGGTACCGGGGTAACAGCCACAACGTGCGCGATATCGAGGTGCTGAGCGTAGCGATAGGGCTCCACCGTAAGCTGCGCAGTCTGAGTAACCTGGTCGTCGGCCATAGCGACAGAACCAAGGCAGCCGATGAACAAAACGAGTAACAGCTTCATAGCAATCACCTGTATTGGGGGCGTAAGGAGGCCAGCGCACTCATACGGCGCTCGGTCGGAGTAAAGGGTTGGGGGTAGCCCGGCGCAGTTCTGACGCCGGGCTGAGTGGCATCAGAAAGGCTTGGTAGGCAGGTACTTGCCGTCCAGGGTGATCACAGCACGGTGACCACCGTCCGGGTCTTCGACTTTCTTGATATCCAGCTTGAAGTTGATGGCGCTGATAATGCCGTCACCGAACTTCTCGTGAACCAGCGCTTTGAGGGTGGTGCCATACACCGACATCATCTCGTAGAAGCGGTAGATGGTCGGATCGCTCGGTACGCCGTCGAAGAAGCTGCCACGAATTGGCATCGATTGCAGCAGAGTGACTTGATCAGCATCGAGGTCGAGCTTTTCACCTACGACCTTGGCGGCGCTTTCAGGCAGTGGGTGCTGGCCAAGCAGGGCTGCAGTGACGAAGGCTTCGGACAGGCCGGTGCCATCAACGATTTCGGCGAAGGAAAGATCCTTGCGGGCCTTGGCCAGGATGATGATTTCGGTCAGTTCCTGGCGAGCGGTGCGAGTAGCTTGAGTCTGGATCATGGTGAATCTCCTGGGTAGGTAAAGGTGCAGGTATAGGTTTCAGGCAACGTGCCTGGCTTGTTGGGATACGGCGTGAACTTCAGGGTTTTCGGCGAGAGACACGAAGGTGCCGGTGCTGCCATCAAAGGCATCGATACGCCCGGTTTCGATGTCATAGATCCAGCCATGCAGCGTGACGCGACCTTCTTCGAGCGCCAGGCGAACGGATGGGTGGGTCTGAATGTTGGCCAGTTGTGCGATGACGTTTTCGCGCACCATGGAAGCGACTTTGCTGGGCTTATCGAGGTGCTGACGGGCTTCGTTAACCACCTTGGCCGAGTCGGCGTAACGCAACCAACCGGCTACAGCAGGCATGTGATCCAGGCACTTGCAGGTTGCGATAGCGGTCATCGCTCCGCAGTCCGAGTGACCGCAGATCACGATGTCTGCGACGTTGAGTCCGGCCACCGCGTATTCGACCGAGGCCGAAACGCCGCCAGGCTCCGGGCCATACGACGGCACGATGTTGCCGGCGTTACGAATTACAAACAGATCGCCTGGCTCGCGCTGAGTGACCAGTTCAGGCACCAGTCGGCTGTCTGAGCAGGAGATGAACAGCGCCTTCGGGCTCTGCTGGTTGGCCAAGTCCTTGAACAGTTTGACCCGCTCAGGAAAGGCGTTTTGCTGGAATTTCAGAAAACCGTCGATGATCGCTTTCATGGTTGCTGTCTCAATGTCGCTGGGTGTGAGACAAAGATTAAGCAACACATGACATAAGGTAAAAGTCTCATTTATTATGCAGTAGATCAGATAATCTTATGGATCAACTTATGCTCGCTCGACACATCCAGTATTTCCTGGCGGTTGCTGAACATCTCAGTTTCACGAAAGCTGCAGCGGCTCTGCATGTCTCTCAGCCGGCCCTTTCGCAGCAAGTAAGGCAGTTGGAAGAAAGTCTTGGAGCCCAATTGTTCGACCGCTCAGGGCGCACAACGCGGCTGACAGACGCAGGCGATGTCTACCTTCTCTATGCACGCCGTGCGTATCAGGAGTTGCGGGAAGCTAAGAACGCTATCCATGACGTGAGCGACCTCAGCCGTGGCTCATTACGCATTGCCGTAACGCCGACATTCACGACCTATCTGGTGGGGCCGCTGATCGAGGCATTTCACTCCAGGCATCCCAAAATCACCGTCAACCTGAAAGAGATCTCCCAAGAGCGCATCGAGGAATTGCTTTTGGCAGGAGAACTGGACGTAGGGATCGCGTTCGATGAAATAAATACACCGGACATTGAAGCCATCCCCTTGCTGAACGAAACGCTCGCTCTAGTGGTGAACCGAAAACACCGTTTGGCCGAGGAGCGGGCAATTACATCGAAAGGCCTGAGTGTTGAGTCTCTGGTTCTGCTCAGTACAGAGTTTGCCACTCGTGACCAAATCGACCGCTACTGCCGCAAACACGCGATTCGCCCTCAGGTGCAAATGGAGGTCAATGCTCTTGGGGCAGTGATTGAGATCGTTCGACGAACGCATCTTTCGACGTTGCTGCCTGCCAGAATTGCGTTGGCTCATGACGACCTAGTGGCCATCACCCTGGAGCCAGAACGTTTGCAGCGAACTGCCGTTCTTTTACGGCGAAAGGAAGCCTATCTGAGTGCAGCGGTGGGGGTTTTCATCGAGCTGGCTAAAGAAGTGTCCAGCGGTCTTGATGGGTGAGATAGCCACGCGGGCTGATGGCGCGGCTCGGCGCTCAGGGAAGGGAGACGGCACTTGCGGTGGGTTTCGGCGCGACTACCATGTCGACACCGTGGGGAAGCAACAAACCTGATCCTTCCGCTGTGAAGGATCAGGTTCTGCATGGCTCAGAGACCCAGTTCAGTCAAACCTGGGTGATCATCTGGCCGGCGACCCAGTGGCCAGTGAAACTTGCGCTCGCTTTCCTTGATAGGCATATCGTTGATGCAGGCAAAGCGGCGGTGCATCAGACCATCTGCTTCAAACTCCCAGTTTTCGTTGCCATAGGAGCGGAACCAGTTGCCTGAATCGTCGTGCCACTCGTAGGCGTAACGGACGGCGATGCGGTTGTCGGTGAATGCCCAGAGTTCTTTGATTAGACGGTAGTCCAGCTCCTTCTTCCATTTACGAGTTAGGAAACCTTGGGCTTCTTCGCGATTGTTTGCAAACTCGGCGCGGTTACGCCATTGGGTGTCCAGGGTATAGGCGAGCGCAATTTTTTCAGGCTCGCGGGTATTCCAGCCATCTTCAGCGAGCCGGACTTTTTCAATCGCCGATTCGCGAGTAAAAGGAGGAAGTGGCGGGCGAACTTGTGCGTTGGACATGGTGATGCCTCCAAATTAAGTGGATAAACAAATTTTATTGCAGGACGTTAAATCAGACCAATGAAGCCAGGCCCGCCTGAAGCGATATTCAAAGACGTGAAACGAATTAAAAGAGAGCGACTGAAAACCACCCTTAGCATCAGGAATAATATTCTTGCACTAATGGCTTATTACAATATTGGAGCAGGTGTAGCGATTACAGACCCAGTTCAGTCAGACCTGGGTGATCATCCGGACGGCGCCCAAGTGGCCAGTGGAACTTGCGCTCGCTTTCCTTGATGGGCATGTCGTTGATGCAGGCGAAGCGGCGATGCATCAAGCCATCTGCCTCAAACTCCCAGTTTTCGTTGCCGTAGGAGCGGAACCAGTTGCCCGAATCGTCGTGCCACTCGTAGGCATAACGGACGGCGATGCGGTTGTCGGTGAAGGCCCAAAGCTCTTTGATCAGACGGTAGTCCAGCTCCTTCTTCCATTTACGAGTGAGGAAACCCTGGGCTTCTTCGCGATTGGTCGCAAACTCGGCGCGGTTTCGCCATTGGGTGTCCAGCGTGTAGGCGAGCGCGATTTTTTCGGGCTCGCGGGTATTCCAACCATCCTCAGCGAGTCGGACTTTTTCAATGGCCGATTCGCGAGTGAACGGAGGAAGTGGCGGACGAACTTGTTCGTTGGGCATGAGGGTGCCTCCAATCATTTGGATCGTTCAGTGGGATTAGCGGTTCTGGAACGTTAAGCGCTTGTGCGCGGTACTTCTTTGAGCAAAATGTTAGCGATTTCTTTAGCACTATCCAGGGCGGTGAAATCACCCATTACCCGGGCCACGGTTATAGTGCCCTCTATAAGCACGAAAAACTGCTTAGCCAAAACAATCGGATCTTTGACGCCTAAATCTTTAGTAAGCTCTAGCGTGTAGTCAAGTAGCTTTTGTTTATGCAGCTTTGCGATTTGCCGAATAGGGTCATCTGCATCGCCCACTTCTCCGGCAGTGTTAATAAAAGCACAGCCGCGAAAACCTTCAGACTCAAACCAGGACTTTAAGACATCAAAAATGCTAAGAATGCGCTCTTGCGGAGTATGCGATTTTTCGCATTCACCTTTGAACCACTGCATCCAGCGTACATCGCGTGCATTCAATGCCGCTGCTGCGACATCGTCTTTATTCGCAAAATAGCGATAAATACTTTTACGCGCTACGCCAGAAGTCTTTACCAGGAGATCCATGCCAGTGGCATGAATCCCATTTTCGTAAATCAGCTTTTCGGCAGTAGCCAGAATTTTTTCACGTGTATCGGTCATTGGCTTATCCATGTAGCCAGAGTAGAACGATCGTTCTCCCTGGTCAAGCATCTCGTGTGATTCTTTTGATTGTACGTGTGAGAGGGGTTTTCAATCGAGCCTGCGCTCCAATCTGCGCCCGGCCATTCGAGAGGATCGAAAGCCTCGATTACCGAGGCTGCCGAAGCACCCAACCTGGCTCAGGTCTTAGGCGGTGCCTCAGTCAACCTGCTGATGATTTGTGTAGGGAGGCTATTGAAGCGGGCCCCAAGCTACACCTTGGTTGGCTAAGCCCCTTCTCGTATCATCAGCCCTCCCTACCCGGAATGATTTTCGTGAAGCCGTCACCTCGAAGTGCCCAGCCCGTCCCTGCAAATGTCAATGGCCCGAAGTGGGATGTCGGCGAAGCTGTCAGCCAGCTGTCTTGGGACGACTTGCGGATCATCAAAACGCTGAGCGACTGTAGCAATCGCGCCGCCACCGCCAAGAAGCTCGGCATCAATGTCTCCACCGTCTCGCGCCGGGTTGCACAGGTTGAGAAGACGCTGGGGGTTGCGCTGTTCGATCACCGCAAGGCGGGGTATTTGCTAACCGCTGAAGGCGCAGAGCTGCGCTCACTAGCGGAGCGAGTCGAACTTGACATTGTCAGTGTCACGCGCAGGGTTTCTCGTGCCGGTCAGGGCCCCCTGGGAAAACTGCGAATTACCACCAGCGACTCGCTGCTGCTGTACTTTCTTACGCCGATCATCGCGGACTTCAAAGCCGCCAATGAGGGGATCACGATTGAAGTGCTGGTCGGCAACCAGACGTTGAGCCTGGCGAGAGACGAGTCGGACATCGCGGTGCGCGCGACCAAGAAACCGGCAGATGCCCTTGTGGGTCGCAAGCTCGCCAACATCGCCTGGGCGCCATATGGCAGCGTCAAGCAGGCGGCAATTGCCGATCCCTTCGCTGAGGGTCAGTCGTGGGTGTCCTACTCGGGAGGCCTGTGCGGTTTGAAGGCAACAAGCTACGTCGAATGTCGGGTGCCTCCGGAGCAAATCTCTTATCGCACCGATTCGGTCGCAGCAGCTAGCGCTGCAATTGCGGCAGGCCTCGGTTTTGGTTTCCTCCCCTGCATGCTGGGCGATATGACCCCTGGGTTGGTTCGGGCAGGCCCAGTGGTGCAAGAGCTTCAGGACGAGCTTTGGCTGCTTACCCACCAGGACATCAGGAAGTCCTGGCGGGTGAAGGCATTCATGACATTTTGTGCGGCTGCCGTGGCCGACCTCAAACCGCTGGTCGAAGGTCAGCAGGCCATCCCGGCTTCATAGCTGAAACCCGGAGCGCAGGTCACTTGGCCTGGGCACCGATCACCGCACGGCACACAATCTCGATCAGTTGTGGACGCTGAGCGAGCCGCGATACGCCGATGATATTGCTGGCCGCCTGCGGGCGCTCGGTGCCATACGCCGCCTTGCGCACCTTGCCGACAACGGCAAAGGCTGCATCCATGTCCAATACATACAGCGTCTCTTCAACGACGTCCTGCATCGTGGCGCCATACAAGGCCAACAACTTGGCAATGTTGTCGTAGGACACCCGCATCTGTTCGCCCATCGACGAGAAATCGCTCGGACGACCGTCAGCATCCAGTGGCGCGGGTGCTACCAGATTCCCCTCTTCGTCATGGTTGAACTGTCCCGAGATGAAAATCTCGTTCCCAACTCGCCGCGCTTGCGGATAGCCATAGGCCTCTTCCCATGAAACGCCCCAGTAAGCGGTGTCGTCGTTGAAAGGTCGTGAAGCGGCCATTGGTTTCTCCTCGGCGAAAAATGGATCGACGTGATCCGACTGGCCGAGATCCTAGCACCGGATTGAACGCCTTCTGTGGTGCATTAATGCGATTCCAAGGGCGCAAAATTGCGCCACCGCTTCGGTGAGTGTTTCGCTATCTTGTGATGGCACTCGGCGGCGACCCGCCGAAAAACTCTCGCTACCGTTCAGCAAAAGGGAAGAACAATGAGCAATCCACACACTGAAGTCCTGACCCCGCTCAACAGCCAACTGATCTTCATTGATCAGCAACCGCAAATGGCTTTTGGCGTACAGAGCATTGACCGGCAGACGCTGAAGAACAACACCGTAGGTTTGGCCAAAGCAGCCAAGATCTTCAATGTGCCGACCGTCTTCACCACGGTCGAAACCGAGAGTTTCTCCGGGCATACCTACCCCGAACTGCTCGCGGTTTTCCCGGATGCTCCGTTGCTCGAGCGCACGTCCATGAACTCTTGGGACGACCAGAAGGTTCGTGACGCGCTGAAAAAGAATGGTCGAAACAAGATCATTGTCTCGGGCTTGTGGACAGAGGTCTGCAACACCACCTTCGCACTATCCGCCATGCACGATGCAGGCTATGAGATCTACATGGTTGCCGATGCCTCCGGCGGTACGACCAAAGAGGCCCACGACTACGCGATGCAGCGCATGATCCAGGCAGGCGTTGTGCCCGTGACTTGGCAGCAGGTGCTCCTGGAGTGGCAGCGCGACTGGAAAAATCGCGACACCTATGATGCCGTGATGACACTGGTCAAGGAGCACTCTGGCGCCTACGGCATGGGCGTCGACTACGCGTACACCATGGTGCACAAAGCACCTGAGCGCGTTCAGCACGGCCCCACCTTGGCGCCCGTGGCCGCATCGATCTAAGGCCTCATCAGCCCAGCCTTGGTTTCGGATCAAAAGCGGGGCTGGCACGAACTGATCCGGGCTAGCGAATCGAGACGGAGTGTACTGAGGCGTCGGGAGAGGTTTCAGCGATCCGTGCTGCCCGGATCAACCATCTTCAGATTTTTCAGGATGAATTGATCCCCATGAACAGTGCTAACGGCATCGTTATAGCCACCGTCGCGATTCAGTCGACGGGGCGGCTCAAACCCTGGCAAGTCACAACGGCCAAGCAGATGATGCTGGATCATCTGGATACCGGTATATCTGTCACCGCACTTGCTGAAGCATGCGGTCTGTCACGTAGTCATTTCTCGCGAATGTTCAAAGAATCCACACAGGTCTCTGCGCAGCAATGGTTGCGTGAGCAACGGCTCAGGAAGAGCAAGGAACTGCTGGAAGCATCGTCGATGATGCTCGCCGAGATTGCCCTGGAGTGCGGCTTCTACGACCAGCCGCATTTCTGTCGGACGTTTATGAGATCCGAAGGGATTACGCCTCAAGCATGGAAGCAACAGGCCATTTAGCAAGATCGGTCTGCTATCCCCGTCCTACTAGGCAAGCACCGCTAGCACCTTCCTGGCTATTGCGACTTGCACAGTCGTACTCCGCCTCCGCCCGAACTGGTGGTGGACTGGCCGTGAAATGTCCCGAGATGATTGAAAGCCCTGGAACAAACGAAACGGGCTAGGCTGTCTAGATGGAGATGGAAATAGGAGGCAAGGTGGCGAGACCGTTACGCGGGCGATGGTGTGGGGGACAGGCAGAGGACGTGCCCTGGCTGAAATTGGTACAGACGGAAGTGGTGCAATTTCCCATCAGAAAGTGAAACAGGTGGTTGCCCATGGCAAATCAGATTGCAGAGCTTGATGCCTACTTGGAGCTCCTTGCCCAGATCGCCGACGAGCTTGAACAGCAGGTAGCGCCCTGCCCCACTACTCGACCGATGCTGATCGCGTGGTTGACGGAGTGGATTCGAAGCCCTGAAGCGTTGAGCGAAATCAGACGTGAGCTTCCTCGCCTTCCCCAAGTGCTGAAGTCGGCATATAGCGAGTGGAATCACCTGGGTGGCGGCCATTAGGTCGCCACCACTTCTTCAACCGGAAGCTTAGGCCACCTGCCGTTCAACAGGCTGCTGATTGGTTGCAAGGCATCGGGCGCGTCCCACACCCCACGCCAGGGCCCGAGTCATCGATTCACCTGGGCGCGAGAGGAAAGCTTCTTCATGAAGTGCCATACCGGTTCCGGCATACACCCCGATGAACAATTGGGTGTTGCCCGTGCGCGACTGTCGCACTTGAATGTTCATGGTCGCACCGTCGTCCAGTGTCTCGTCGTGAGACCTGTTATTGAGCTGACCCAAGGGGCATATCGCCCTGGCAACGTTGAAGCGATAACTGTCAGGATGCAAGAAGAATTGGGAGGAGTGGCTTACTTCGAGACCGGAGATGTGTTCCCGCCAAGATTAATATGCCGGCGAAAGCACCAATGCACAGGGGCACCATTAACTGTTGCTCAGGGTTTGTAAGGCTACCCATCATGGACAAGGCCAGCAGCCCCATAGCCACCAAAAGTCCAACGCTGCCAAGCGCGGTAAGAAGCCATCCGACTACACGCATTACTTTTCTCCCAGAACAGCTTCACGCTTGAAGATTTCCAATGTCTTCGGCCCTATGCCCTTGAAGCTGAGCAGCCACGCGTCAAAATCAGCTGACTTCATTGACCCGCTCTCTACCGCATTCGTTCGAGATTCCAGCTCGGCAGCCAGGCCAACACCTAGCTCATGCAATCGGGTTGCAGTGGATTCGTCGTACCGCGCATAACCTGCCTGGCCCAGGAGCCTGACGAGATCCCGATGGGAGCAGCCAGCCAATTTTTCAGGCGTATCCAACCCATGGCGATCAACCAGATTTCGGTACGCTTCAAACGCGACAGAGGAACGAATCCTCTTCCCGATCAAAAAGCTCGCGAGCAGCCACTTGTAAAGCCCGTGGCCAGTCGGCTGGCTGATAGCGATACCAAGCTCGGCTGCAGTGATAGGCGTCACCCTTTTGAACGTCTCGGATCGGCGGAACGTGGATAGGTGCGCTCTTCTTCGAAGGTACCGTCAGCCTTGTGAATCTTCACCGATGCCGTTTTGCCGTCAAAAAAATCCGCCAGCGAGCCGACCAGCTCCTGCTTCGTGGCCGCTCGCTTAGACGCACGTTCAGCGCCGGCTTTTTTGAGTTCCCAGCCATCAGCGGCTGGGCTCAGGTGGTAGTTGTCCATAGCGCTGCTCCTCCGGTCTATATTGACTCTGCGTCGTCCTGGATGTCTTCCTCGGCTTCAGCGGCATCTGTGGCGTCGGCATCATTGAGCGGCGGTGAGCTGGGCTTTTCAGGGTCGTTGATAAAGGGCACACCGCTCGGCCCCTGCTCTTCAAGTCCTTCGGTTTTTCGCTGCATGATATTTCCTCCAACCGGTCAAATTTGGAGTCCGGCTGTGAGTAAGCGTTCAGTCCGTAGTGCGCCGGAGTTCTGGCGGGCGCTCCAGGAAGGCAGGCCCGTCGGGATGGTCGGGGGTCTCACCCCTAAAAGGGTTGCAGCTAGCCCGTCGCAATGTGACTTCCCAAAACGCTTACGATTATCGGGGCCATGGAAGAGAGATCTGGGCGGCGCATTACCTGAGTGCGTTGGCCAAGGCACTGATGGAGGATGCCGAGTTGGGCATGATGCGCTGATTGGGGTGGACTGGCCGCGCTGGCATCATCAGATGCTCAGACTTGCCAGCGACGGTCCGACACCAGTACTAGAAATCCACCTTGCCCCGACCGGCCTTGACAGTGCTCCGCCTGGCTTTGCCTTCGAGGCGGCGGGTTTTCGAGCCAAGGGTCGGCTTGGTGGGGCGGCGTTTCTTCTCTGTCTTGCCGGCAGCGATGATCAACTCGCCAAGACGCGCCAGTGCGTCAGCACGGTTCTGCTCTTGGGTGCGGTATTGCTGGGCCTTGATGATCAACACGCCGTCGCCGGTGATGCGACTGTCACGCAGCGCCAGCAGCCGCTCCTTGTAGAACTCGGGCAACGATGAGGCCGGGATGTTGAAGCGCAGGTGTACGGCGCTGGACACCTTGTTGACATTCTGCCCACCTGCGCCTTGCGCGCGGATATAGGTCAGTTCGATTTCGGCATCCGGCAGATGCACGTTATTGGAGATGGTCAGCATGGTATGGCCCTTGTCATTGCCGCCATTATCACAGCCTTGGCCGCGCGCCCATAGAACAATGCACGATTTCTTGCTATCCCCACCCAAGATGATGTCTATCTGTGTCGAAAAATCAGAATTTTTCGCTTTCTTGTAGGGCATTTCCCAAAGATACTGTTGCCGCCTATTTTCCGTTGCGGGTGCCCTGTAGGGGCTCTAGTCTGGGTCGGTCGCCGCTCATCAGCGACACGGCTTTGACAGGCCGTAACGGTATATAGGTTCTGCGGCGCCCTCATGGCGGCTGCGCGTGGGGCACGCTTGCGTGCGCCGGAACTTCCTATATCCGCCGGTCTGTCAACCCACGCACAGCTGCCACCTAACCTGTTTGACAGCGGGATCGGTGCAGCCTATTTGGAGATATAGGAATGTTAAAGATGGTCCCCGACCCACCCCACACCCTCCACTCCCTCGAAGACACTCTCATCCAAGCCGCGGAATATGCCGTCTGCGCGCTAGCGATTTCGCAACAAGCGATGCTGATGCAGCCCAAGTCACCTGCAGCGGTGCTGATGATGGCGACGACCCATGAACTTGAGTCCCTGCGCTCGTTACTTGAGTCCGCATTGATTCAGGCACAGACGCCGAACGAGCCGCGAATGCAGCACTGAGCCGATCAGGGAGATGGACCCATGACTACTGACGAATCGAACGAACAAACCACTGTAGGCAAGACCACGTTCTACCAGGGTGAAAACCAGACCCATCCACTGTTTCGCATCGAAGCCGGAATTCCCTGCAAAAGCGCCCGGGAGCAATCTTCGGAGTTGATGGGGTACGTGCGGGAGCTGACCATTATCGGATTGATGGAAGAGAAACCGATGATGATCTGGGCGGCGCATTACCTGAGTGCACTGGCCAAGGCGCTGATGGATGATGCCGAGCTGGGCATGATGCGCTGATTTGCCTGGCATCCGACATTGGCTCGGAAAGCGCCTACTTCCCCAACCCATTGCAAAAAAGCCCCAGCATCTCTGCCGGGGCTTTGGCGGGGCTCAGAATCTGTCAGGTCTATTGCTATCCACTGAACCGGTGCTCATCAACGACGGTGACTAATGCAGCCCAGTGGCGCCATTTTCGAGAAGCCCGCCTACTCGCTCAATTCTGCGATTGTGTTTGTGCGCACCATTGCCTCAGCAGTTCGGCAAAAACGGTGGCCGCCTCTGATAGGGGCCGGTCTGTCGGAGATGTTAATCCGATCGGTGCGCGAAGCAACGTGCTGCTGAAGGGCAGTTGTTTAACCAGCCCCATGCGCATATCAAGGTCAACCACCCCCCGCTGAACAAACCAGACCCCATCGTAATCCTGCACGTATACCCGCGAGAACGTCTCACTCAGCGATTCCTGTATTTGAAACCCCTCTAGCCCGCCCTTGGAGAGTAGAAAGTTGTCTACGCTGATCCGCACCAAGGTTCCATGCGGCGATACGACGAGCGTGTAGGGGCGCAGATCATCCAGCTCAAGATGCCGATGCTGGGCAAGCGGATGGCCGCTGCGCACCACAAGCACCAGATCTTCTTCGTAGAGTGCCTCGAACACTACACCCACCATGTCCCGTCCGATCAGGCGCCCAACGATCAAATCAAGCTCACGCGTGCGCAGCTTGCCCACCAGGTAATCGTAAATACCGGAAGCGACTTGCACCTGAATGTGCGGGTATCGCTGACGCATCTGCTCTACGACAGGTGCAAGCATGTAACCAGCAGCAGTCGGTAATGCACCAACTTTCAGAACCTGAGGCGCTTGGGGCGCGTCTTTTACGTCCTCCATGGCCAGCCTGAAGCTGGCCATGGCCTGAGAAGCGTGCTTGCTGAACGCTTCCCCCGCTTGCGTCAGTTGTATCCCTTTTCGCCCACGCACCAGCAACTGGGCATCCAGTTCCTGCTCAAGCTCCTTGACGCTCTTGGATACTGCCGACAACGTGATGTGAAGAAGTTTGGAAGCCGTCACAAGGCTGCCAGAGCTGACGACAGCGAGGAACACCTTGAAGTGACGAAGGCTGATGGGGGATGGCTTCATGCAACGACTCCTTTGATCAACCTACAGGTTAATCAACGGTGGCTTTTATATCAATTTAATGAACCAACAGTTTGATTTAGCATCGACCCACCCCACCAACTCGGGGTGTGATTAAGGTGCCGATCAATGACACAACAAAAAACGCCGCGCCTAGGCGTCTCTAGCGCTTCGCTACCCTCCCTTTCCCCAGAGCATCTCGTGCAGCACTTGGCGCGAGAAGGCTACCAAGGCGTGGAATGGCGGGTGGCGAGTATCGATGGCCTGGAAAGCAGACGCCCATGGGACGCGCGAAGCAATAATCGCTGCACCGTGGCGCCTACCCCCCAGGCAGTCGATCGTATCTACCGGCACTGCCAGGCGCATGGTCTCGAGATCTTCGGGCTTAGTCCTTACCTGGAGGTCGGCGACATTGAAAATGCTCGCCTCCTGATCGACCTTGCAGCTCAAGCGGGTCAAGCACGGCTTCGACTCTGGGCGCCTGGCTACCAGCATCAGCGTTACGCCGTGGGCTACTCCAGAATGCGCCGCTTCCTGGATGACATCGTCCCGCTGGCCGAACAATCAGGCATTCAGCTCGCCCTTGAAGTCCACCAGCGAACCATCTGCTCAAGCCCTTCGCTTGCGATGCGCGTCGCTGAGCACTATCCCACGCAGCAGCTAGGCATCATTTACGACCTTGGCAACCTCGCAATCGAGGGCCGAGAGGACGTGCAGTTATCCCTCGACCTGATGGGCGATCACCTCGCTCACGTACAGGTTAAAAATGTCGCGTATGTCCCGCAGGCCCCGGGCGAGGGCTGGAGCTGGGAATGGTGTCCGCCAGATGAGGGGGTGCTGCCACTTCAATCCATGCTGAAAACGCTCCAAAAAAACGGTTTCGACGATTGGATCTCGATTGAGGATTTTGACTCGAGCCATCCGGACGTAACGAAGCTGTCCCGGAACCGGGATCTCGTGCGTCGCTACATGAAAATGACCACCGTCGCTTCCGATACAAGCTTTGAGGTACCGTGCCAATGAATACAACACATGAAACCCGCCGCGTTGCACTCGTCACCGGCGCCGCTGGAGAACTGGGGCGCGCAATCTGCGTTCGTTTGGCCAGAGACGGGTTGCACATTGCCGCAGTTGATATCGACCTGGACACAACTCAGGCCTTTCTCCAGCAGCTTCAACTGGCGCCCGGCCAAAGTGCGGTGGCAGTCCAGGCTGATCTCGGCATCCCCTCATCGATCAGTGAAATGGTCGAGCAGGTGGGGCAGCGGTTCGGTCGCATCGACGTCGTGGTCAACAACGCTGCGGTCAATCACCGAGGCTCTATCTACGACTTCGACGTGGCGAAATGGGATCACATGATGGCCGTGAACCTTCGCGCTCCAGCCCTGATCTGCCAGCACGTCGCACCTTACTGGCAGCGCCAGGCCAGTGGTCGAGTGATCAACATGGTTTCGCGGTGCTGGGTCGCGGGCGGCCCTCCAGCTTATGTGGCATGCAAGGCTGGTTTGGTAGGCCTGACACGATCGATGGCCAGAGAACTAGCCGCACACAACGTCACAGTGAATGCCATCGCGCCAGGCCTTTTACCCTCCGCATTCACACTGGATGGGCGTGATGCAGAGAGCTTCGAGCGTATGGCGCAGGGATCAATCAGCAATACACCGCTCAAGCGCCTGGCCAAGCCAGAAGACATCGCTGGAACAACTTCATATCTGGCATCTGAGGACGCCGCATTCGTAACTGCCGAAGTCATCCATGTCTGCGGCGGCAGCCAGCTCGCGCCATTTGGCAGTCGCTGAGTTCTCCTGAAAAAGACAATTACAATAAAGGTCTCACCATGCATTCAGATGCCACGAACCAACGGCGCATGGCCCGCAGGGCTGCCTTCGGCAGCTTCCTGGGTAGCGTTGTCGAGTATTACGACTTCTTCATTTACGGCTCAGCCGCGGCCCTGGTTTTCAGCACCCTGTTCTTCCCCTCCAACGACCCTATGGCGGGAACGCTTGCTGCGCTTGCCACCTTCGGCGTTGGCTACATAGCGCGCCCAATCGGCGCATTGGTTTGCGGGCACCTGGGTGATAAATGGGGCCGCAAACAAGTGCTGATGATGACGCTGCTATTGATGGGTTTAGCGACGTTTACCATTGGCCTTCTGCCCACCTATGCAACTGTCGGCGCGTGGGCACCCGCTCTGTTGGTGTTCTGTCGATTGCTCCAAGGGTTCTCTGCAGGTGGCGAGCAGGTGGGGGCAAGCTTGCTGACGATGGAGCATGCTCCGGGTAAGAGTAAGGGGTTCTACACCAGCTGGTTGATCAATGGCGCCTCGATGGGGTCTATCCTCGCCACCTCAGTGTTCATCCCTCTCTCGATGTTGAGTGAAGAGCAGCTTCTAGGCTGGGGGTGGCGCATTCCGTTCTTGCTCAGTGCAGTAATGGTCGTGATCACTTGGATCATCCGTCGGGGCGTGGAAGAAAGCCCCGAGTTCAAGGCAAGCCAACCCGCAAACGACCTTCCGCCTGTCGTGGAACTCATGCGCAACGAACGTCGCGCTTTCTATACGGTATTTTGCTGCGCATTGATCTGTTCAGTTTCCTCCCTTGTGATGATTTTCGGGCTGTCCTGGGCCACCAACAACCAAGGGATCGATCGCCCATCCATGCTTACTGCGATTGCAGCGAGTCAGGCAGTAGCTTTGGTCTGTCAGCCTTTGTTCGGCTTGCTGGGAGACCGAATCGGGCGCAAGACAATTTTCACGGTTGGCGCATTCGCTTGTAGTGCGGGGGTGTTCTTCTTCCTGTGGTCAATCACCACCGGAAGCATCGGCCTGATCATCTTCAGCACTGTTGTACTCAAATCTGTGCTTTACAGCGCCCCCAATGCGCTGTGGCCATCGTTTTACGCCGAGATGTTCAGCATCCGCGTGCGCTACACCGGTGTCGGTCTGGCGACTCAGCTGAGCTTCATCGTTGCCGGCTTCTCGCCAAGTCTGTGCTACGCACTGATGTCCAACGGCAGCGATTGGATTCCGGTCGCATGCTTCATTGGCGGCCTCGCCTTGATAGCGGCGATCGCAGCCTTGTCGTCAAGGCCTGCCAGCCTTGCCACTTCAGCTCCAACTTACAGCCTGCAACCGCAATCACAGCACTGACCTGAAGCAGTGATTGGTATCTGCGGCAAAGCGCTGATCAGCGTCTTTGTTCAAGACTGCGCCTACACGGGGGGAGCGGCGCTAGCTCTCCTCCAACTATCGGCAGATACCGTTCAGTGCGTCTCACCAACCCACATCACGCAAAGTTGCCTGCAAGGCCGGCCTGAGGCGAGCCGCGCTCAGTTATGTGAGGGTTTTTTCGAAGTAAATGCGGTTGAAACCATCTTCCGTGCGCTCCGAGGAACGCACAGCCCCCTATGCCAATCGAGGTGTCATCGGCACTGGCCTCGTATGCCATTGAGGCAGCGCGAACGCCCCAATCTAATGCAAAAAACCCCAGCATCTCTGCCGGGGCTTTGGCTGGGCTCAGAAGCTGTCAGGTGGGCTCTTTTCGAACTTCCAGTTGGTCATCTTTTTGGCAGCATGGAAGCTCTTGCAGTTGGCGATGAACTCATTGCGGTCCCACTCCTTGGAGAGGCTCGCCAGGATTTGCTCATAGGTTTCACCCGAGCAATTCGCTTCGTTGGGTTCAGGCACCCTGTCTACAGCAATGGCTGTAAGGCTCACGGCAACGCCAAGCGCTGCAACCAGACGTGCAAAAGGCATAATGGACATTCACTCACTCCTTTGAATTGACCCGCTCCAGAAGCCCGTTTTACAGGCCCCAAAAACGCAAAAAGCCCTGAATAATCAGGGCTTTGAATATGGCGGAAGCGTAGAGATTCGAAATCTTATCCAAGGTACCCTCCCCCAAAGCCTCCGAATACCCTTGAAATCAAAACACCCAAAAATCCTACTAGCCCAATGATTCCGGGGCACCTGCAGACATCACCGGATGCCCATCAAGCATGCATCCGGCTGCGCACTTGCCAACCCTAGCAAAAATCATGGGTTCCGGTTGTCTGACACAGTCCCGCCATTGGGGAAAAGGTATCCGGCTAGCGAACCGCACCACCACCGCTACACCGTACGTAGAAAGGCCCATCAGAAAACGGAGCCTTGGCCCCCTGTTCTTGCCCTTTTTTCTAGACCAGCATCGCTCGATTCGAGCCTTCAAAGCCAAGACTCTGCCAGTAAACAGCCAATGCGCCTTTCCTCTTAAATGAGGGGTTTTCGTCACTCGTCAGCCTGCATTTCCTTTCGAAGCGGTCTGACGCTATGCTCGCGTCATCAACCCAAACGGCTGCCCCAGCCCCCGGGTTGGCCAGCCCTTCACGACGAGGGAGCAGGACATGGCGAACGTGTACGCGCTTGACCAGAATTACTTCAGGAGAGGTGGGCTTGAACGGGTGATCGCAGAAGACCCAAAAGCCAAATTTGTGATTTTGGACGTTGCTTTCCTTGAGATGGCCAAGGGGGAACATTGGAAGAAAACAATACAGGGCTCGCTGGCTAAGCTGGCCAAAACGCCTGGACGAATCCTAGGCGCAATCTCTTTGTCCGAAGCTCTGCGCCACGAGATGGAGAAGCTAGAGCACGGGTCGCTGAGCCTGGTTTGCAAGGATCACACCCGCTACTACAGGGCGCTGGCGACCGAGCTTGCCTCCAACGATCCAGATGGGCCTTTACTCCAGCAGCTCGAAGCGGACTTACCCGCCGCGCAGGAAAATCTCAAACGCGATGAGCTCAATCACGAGAAGAATCTCAGTCGCTTGCAAGAAACCACCCAGGCGGTCAAGCACCATTTGGGCCCTGATAATTTGAAACACCTCAAGCAACCTACTTGCACAAATGCCGAAAGGCTGTCACTGGCCTATTTTGCGGCCACTCGCTTTGCCCAAGACCTTCTGATCAAAGAAGGCCACCCTCCCGCTCGCATCCGACGCTTTTTGAGAGGCAACCCACTGTTTTTGCGCTATCAGCTTGCGCTTGTGCGACACGCCATGGAATGGGCAATCAAGGGGGGTATCGAAAGCCTTACTCCTGAGAAGGCAACCAACGATGTGATCGACCAGCACTATGTCGTAGTAGGGTCGTTTTTTGATGGCCTATTCTCCTACGACGAGCGAGTGAGGCTGGCTGATCAGGAGCTTCGCTTCATGCTATCTCTCAAGAACCCAATGATATGAGCGTCAATGCCTGATCGAGCAGTAGGCCGCATAACTCTCGGAAGGCAGGCCCATGCCCTGCCCTCCCTTTCCGCCAAGGTCAAATGCGAAGCCAGCTGACAGGACGTTCACAAACATTCTGACACGCACTCAACTTTCACGAGCTCCCGCCGCTACATCTCTCAGGCCAATCATATCGACAAGGACACTTGTGAAGAGAGTCGAACGGGATTTCATAACGCTGTTTAACTGCCTATGGTACCGAGATTTTCCGGTAACCGAGGCTAATGATCTTGCGGGCCGGGCGGACTGGACAATCCACTTGGGCTTGGTGGTACGCCAGTGCGCTACGCTTCTCGGGGCTAGGGCACTGTTCGAGCAAGGTGGACGCACCGATGCCGTGCTGCGCTACCCCGAGGGCGACACGCTTTCGTACGTCGAGTGGGAGTGGAAGCGCGCGCACACTGATATCAACGAGATTTCCAAGCTGCTCGAACGCGCCGAAAACGCGGTATTCCAGATTTTCATAGGTTACAGCAGGACTGATGATATCGCGCTAACGCTGGAGCGTATTGGCACACAATGGCAGAAGGCGGACAAGCCATTGATGGTGTTTCTCATCACCTACGAGTTGTCTGGCCGAAGCCGTCATTTCCAGGAGCTACAAACGTATATGTTTGCCAAGGGTAAGCACAAGAAAGTACGGACTCAGCCAGCGTTGCCTTGGAAGGTCAACCGGGCAAAAGCAAATCGCACACAAGAGGAAGCCTGAGCTTGTTCAGTCCTTTCTGCCGAGCAGTTCTAGATCGTTGCTACCGTTAACGTGCACTGATGCATGCGATGCACTGACCGCCTTCGCTTCACCATTTTTTCACACCCGACAGGGTAGCGTGGATCACCTCTGCGTTTGATAGAAGCTCCTTGTTGCCCGCCTCGGCGGGCTTTCTTTTGCTCTCAGATTCCCCCGAGCGAAAGCTTCAACTTATTCGTCCAGAACCCTGTAGCAGCATCGCTTACACGCCCCGCCATCTAAAAGCGCGAACAACCATTCAGCACAACCACTCAAGCGAGTGTTCCTATTTAATTAAAAAATCCAAATGGATGGATATAAACCATCCAATGTTCTTCTTTTGACGTTTTCGATTGAACATAAGAGACTACGGTAATTTCACTGGGCCGAGCTTGCCAATGTCCTCACTTCACTATCCTATCAAAAAATTAGTATTGTGAGGCCGCATAACAACGTGGCCAGCTACTTGATCATGGTCTCCCTTCATAGTTCGAAATTGCTCTTCCACCCGCTCACTTGGCGGTGCGCACCAAAACTATGCTGGTGGAATCCTGAGTCTGCCCTTTGCCCATTAGTGCCTCCTACATTTCCTTCCAGCAGCGACTGCCATCAAAATGCCACCAGCCGAACTAGATCGGGAGCTGCCGGACTGCTTTGCACGCTTTCGACAGTTCTTTGAGGGCCGGCATGGATATGTGCTTGCGGGCACCGCGCCCACCCAGCACATACACCATCTCCTCCGCCTTAAAAAAGCAGTCTTCGAAATGCCGCATGAAGCCGCTGAGCAAGACACCGCCCTGTTTTATGCCCGTGCTGTCGAAAATCACTCGCTGGGAGAAAAGGATGGCCGGCTGCAGCCCTCTTGCGCTCACGAGCCGTTCAAAATCCTCACTCACCATGACGTCCAGAATCAGCCACTCTCGCACCACCCGATACTGCTGACCGTTGAATTCTTCTCGCGCCGCGGCCAACAACAGCTCATCATCAAGGCCAGATCCCGGTAGCATATGCCCTGGCCCGTAAAACACGTGTTCCAACAACTCATTCACCACTCACTACCTCAGCTTCTGCGCCATCCTGGACGTCATTGAACTGGCGAATGCTTTCGCGCATCACCTCACACAACACAGCTTCTGCTTCCTCAAATGTCTTGCCCCGCTGCAATGACCTGAGCAAGTGCCTCACCATCAAGTCCACCAGTTCATGCAGTGCCGCTTCGTCAATTACCCGGTGGTCTGCGCGAACGCCATTCACAATGTCAGCGGCAGCTGCCCTTGCCTTGAGGTACCCAGGTCGATTGAGCACCTCCTCGGGGTCGACAGACACACGTCCGCTTTCGTAAGCAGATACTGTGTCACCTGCCGTCCGAGGGGCTAAGGCGGTTGTCATCTGTTTTGAGCTGGGTTTGCGTTCCTTTTTTCTTTTGGAGCTCTATGTATCTATAGAAATGCTTTGGCAGCAGGTGGCTATCTTGAAGTTCGTGCTCATTCTTGCAAAGCGCGCATACGTCATTCACAGCCATCTTCGGGTTAGCAATCGACGCCCGCCAGGTAGAAAAAAACCTATTGAATAATTTCAGTTAACTTTATCACTTGGGTCAATGCCCTCTTTCGAGAGGCTTGACCCGGGGCACAACCTAACAACAGGCTACCTTAGGCGTGAGTCAGTACAAGTTTCGTTTCAGCGCCGATGACCGGCATGGTCATCCCTGACCATCCCGAGCGACCCGCGTGCGCTTATAACCTTCCATGATGGATTCATAGAAGGCAACGCTGCTTTCGAGATTATGCTGTCATTTCAGAAGCAGACGGCGATTCAGAGTGTTTTGGAGATTGGGCTGCAGTCTATTCAGCCCTTTGAAGATGCCCTGGCGGCTCTCGGAGTAATCAGGCGTCGAGGGATGAAGATCGGGATCAGCTCGAACCGGTCATAGCCGTACTGTGCAACCGTGAGACACCTGCTCCGGGGGCTAGATGGCTATACGCCGAGCTCTGAAGTCGGACTGATGACACCCGAACCCATGATGTACAGGAACACCTGTCAGCTCCTAGGCGTGCAGCCGGAAAGTGCTCTTGGTGCAGAACATCCGGTTCTGATGACCGGTGATCCACCCGGGTGCGATCGAGACGGCCCTCATCAAGCTGGAACCCTGGGGGGAAGATGTTCGGTGTATGGGGCTCATGTTCGTAGCAAAGACGCCGCTCAGTCTACCCAGCTTCCGTATCAAGCTATCCGAATACCCTCGTGAATGAAGTCCTTCTGCTTGCTGCTCGGTTGACATATCCTTAAATCTGCATAGAATTCGAGTTGACACTTTTCTCGATTTGCAGACTTTTTGGAGAGGCGGCCTGATGCATGTGACACAACATCCGAGTCATTTCGAGCCCAGGCTTCTGCCTGAGTATGTAGCTCGCTTCTGCCAAGAAGTCGCTGATGTGGCATACAGCGCTCTGGAAGACTCCAGCAGCCCTTATGACACGAATTACACCCGAGGCACGATGCTGTTCGGCAGGCAGCAAGGGCTTTGCCAGGTGCTGGCAGCCGACAAGTCGATGCCCTGGCTGCAGTTGCGTAACGCGACGCTGGATTTCACTGTCTCATTGAACAATGTACTGCTGCAGATCGTCACGGATAACCCACTCGACATCAAAAAGGCTTACCGGATCAAGCCGAACCCCCTTGAGCAGCATCAGCTTTCACTAT
Source organism: Pseudomonas putida S13.1.2 (assembly GCF_000498395.2). Classification (NCBI taxonomy): domain Bacteria; kingdom Pseudomonadati; phylum Pseudomonadota; class Gammaproteobacteria; order Pseudomonadales; family Pseudomonadaceae; genus Pseudomonas; species Pseudomonas putida. The sequence continues at coordinate 659,897 of NZ_CP010979.1, read as the reverse complement.
TTGAAAAGTCGCCGGAAATTTGCACCTGGCGCGTCTACGTCTCCAGCAACAACGACCCGGAATTCCCGAAGGTTGAGGTGGCGATCGTCGGCTTTGACGTGAATCACAACGTGATTTGCCTGTGGAAGCATGACGAGTACTCGATGCTATCGGTCAGAGCGACTGAGCAGCATGCTCCGGTTGACGTGCCTGAGGCGAAAGTGCAGCGCAAGCGTAAAGACATTGATAAAAAGACCACTGACGATGATGAACCCGTAGATGGATGACAGAACACAACAGCTTGCTTTTGAAGCTGAGTTTTCACCTGACAAGCTGAGACTGGCTCGGTGCGCTGCTGGCTTGTCGCTTGCTGAGTTGGGCGAATTGCTCGGGGTGAGCCGACAGTACGCTCATAAACTAGAAATCAATTCCATTCCGAATCCCGCTCAGATCCAGGTGCTGACCAAAGCCCTGGGAGTGACGGAAGATTTTCTGTCGAGTCCGCGCCGAGGTTCTGTAGAACTGGAACAGTGCCATTTTCGCAGCTTGCGATCGTCGACCCAGACAATCAAGAAGAGCATTGCATCCCAGGTGGAGCTCTTCGAGTTACTGGTCAACGAGCTTGAAGAGGAGGTGGACTTCCCTCCAGTGGGATTCAGTGCTTTCGAATTGCCGCTTACCAGTGATGACGTAATTGAAAGAGCTGCTGAGGGTTTTCGGCGAGAGCTGTCGATCGGCATCGGCCCGATTGCCAACGTTACCCGGCTGGCGGAAAAAGCGGGTGTCTTGGTGGTGAGTCTTGCTGATGCAGATGATCGTATCGATGCGTTTTCATTGTTCAACAAGCGCCCTCTGATCGTGCGCAATACCGCCAAGGAAAATCCTTGCCGGCATCGATTCGACATAGCCCATGAGCTTGGCCATCTGGTGATGCATCAGGGTATTGAAACGGGTTGCCGGACAACCGAGGCTCAGGCAAATCAATTTGCTAGCGCGCTGCTCATGCCACGGGCGAGCTTCGGTGGTGAGTTTCCATCAATGCGCGGCCAGTACCTCAACTGGTCGGCACTAGGGGCTCTCAAGCTGCGGTGGAAAGTCAGTTTCAAGGCGATCATCTATCGTGCGCAGACCCTCAATCTGATCACTCAGGATCAAGCTCGGTCAGGCTTCACCTACCTCAGCCGCAACGGTTTCACCAAGCGGGAAGAGCTTGACGACCAGATCGAGATAGAAGCGCCAACACTGGTACAACGGGCGGTGGATCTGCTTGATCATGCGAGCTGGAGAACAATCCTCAAGAACTCTGGGCTCACAGATGCCCTGATCGTGGAGCGCTTCATGCTGAAGGTACCAGCAGCGCCATTGGCCTTAGTGAAATAGCCCGAAGTCTCAGCCCACAACCGCAAGCCCTCCCGCAGTGGTTAAGGGTATGAGCGCGGGGAAAATCCCCAGATGGCGTTCACTCTTTTTGCTCACCTATTCACGCACAGGAATTGTTTGATGGCACGCAATAAATCCTCGCCTGGCGCCAACAATGTCGCCCCAAAGCTCCAACTGACTCCCGCACTGATGGAGAGAGGAATTGAGCGCTTGCAAGAGCGTATCAATGATCTCCAAGACTTTGACGTATCCCTACTCAACGATGACGGTGACTCACCAAGGCTCGTAGCATTGTCGACGTCAATTGAAGATACTTTGGATAGGTGTTTCGGCCTAAACACTGCTACCTACTACCGTTTTTCTTCTGCAGCTCAGCTGCACTTCTCCCCAGGCTTTTATACCGATAATTATCCCCGCAGGCACCACTATGTCCAAGGGACGACGGACAATATTGCCCAGTCCATCTCTCTGTTGGGCGAGGCGCAGCGGACGCTGAGGGAAGATCTGTCTGACCATGAGCATGCCCCGCTAACCCATACCGCGAATGGCGCGCAGAAGAACGCTCACGAGCCGTCCCGCAAGGTGTTCATCGTGCATGGCCATGACGAAGGCGCCCGCGAAACCGTAGCTCGCTTTCTCGAACGACTCGGTTTCCAGTCCATCATTTTGCATGAGCAAGCGAATCAGGGCCGAACAGTTATCGAAAAGGTCGAGGCACACGGTGATGTCGGGTTTGCAGTAGTGCTGCTCACCCCGGACGATGAAGGTTGCGTTAAGGGGGGAGCACCAGAACCCCGCGCTCGCCAAAATGTGCTGCTGGAGTTGGGCTATTTCCTGGGTCGCCTGGGCCGTGCCAAAGTCTGCGCTCTCAAGCGAGGCTCTGTGGAAATTCCGAGTGACTTTGCTGGTGTGGTTTGGGAGTCGATGGATAAAGATGGCTGGAAGCAAGCTCTGGGTCGGGAACTGGAAGCTGCTGGCCATGAGATTGATTGGAACAAGGTCATGCGTGCGTAAGTAAGTGCCGCCAGCCTACAGCGGAGATAACTGGTGCTGCTGTGCAGACAACTGGTGGGCGGTGGTACATTTCATTGGCTCCCGCAACATTGCCGTTTTGCAAGCAGCCGCTTTAATGAGGAGCGTCTATGGAAATGACCTACGTAGGACGTTACGCGCTTACCTTTGATGCCTCAACCTTTGCCATCAAATGCCCAGAGAACACGACGAGGTTTTCCGGGCTGGCAACATCTCGATTTCCGAAGCTTTATGTGATTAGCGTGGAGGGGCATTCACACCCTGTATACGTCGGGATCACCAAGCAATCGATGAGCAATCGCCTACGGATCGGATGGGCCGCCAACGGCAAAAACGGATACCACGGCTATGCTTGGCGTCGACATTTTACTGCTGCGACGATGGACATCTGGTGCCAACTCGATGCGGTTGAGGGGATTGTCTTGATATCGAAACCGTGAAAGCCGAGCTGGTGTTTCTGATTCGTCAGGCAGGTCAATGGCCCGCTTACCAAACAGAAATCCATTTTCATCAATCCACTACCGTACATCGCCAAGTGGCGGCAACAATCGGTGCGCGCTTCGGGCTGGGCGTAGAGCTTGAGGAGACGGAGCTGCTTACTCCCTAGTGTCCGTGCGCAGTCCATCATGCGGCGGAATATGCTACCGCGAAGCTGGCTTCAGGGGCGCTCAACATGACGCCCCGAAATGCAAATGAAGGTGTTTCAGGCTGGCCTGACAGCAACGCTGCTGCTCATGCCTTGTACCTTGAGCATGTAGGCACCACCCTCCTGAACGACCTTGGCTTGAGGCATGTAGGCGTAGAAATATTCGTACTGATAGACAGCTTGTTTCCACTTCCTACCACCGTAGAACTCAAACACAGTTTCCGTATTCTTGAAGCCCTTGAATGCGCCGCGCAATTGACCTTTGCAGATGACCATGGGTGACACTCCTAGTGGTTGGTCGCCATGAGCCACTCGCTCATGACGCATGTGCATGCGTAAGTGCCGGAGACCAATCCAGGAAACGCTGCCTGCAGTGCTCTCAGTTCAGGTTGTAGCCAAATTCTCGGCTTAGCAGGATCTGCTTCCAGTGGCTTTCTCGCGCATCAATCTCTCCTGGCATGGCATGGATATCAGCGATCTCCAGAATAGAGAATCTAAGGTGCTGCTGCCGCCCGGGGAGGGCGTCGATGCCAAACTCCTTTTTCAGGGCAACATTGCCACCGTGTGCGGTCGCCGCGTATGTGCACCAGCGCCCCCAAATGCCGCTTTCGCCGTCGGCTTTGCCGACATACAGTTTGCCGGTCTCACTGTCTGTGATCAGATAGACGCCCTTAACATTCGACAATGCTGCGCGCCAGGTTGGAATGTTCTGACGTATGACGATATCCAGATGCTCCTTGGTCAAGTTGACTGACTTGAAGCCTGGGAAATCACCTATGGTGAGGCGTTTGGAAAGTAGCTCCGAGACGACAAGGTCATTCACCAGGGTGGTTCCTAGTGGGTATGAGTTGCGCTGCTTGTACGTGCTCTTGAGATAGAGGCGACCGACCCATTCTTCGGCACCTTCGATACGCTCCAGGTCGTAGATGTGGTGATTTCGCGGCGCGGTGTAATCGAGACGCCCCCTCCTGCGGAACAGGCCTGCAAAAAGCCAGCGAGTAGGGCGCCCAGCCTGGATAAGTGAAACGACATACTCCTTCTCGAAATTCCGTTGGGATTGCCATGATTGCCATTGATCAAAGCGGCCTTCCAGGAACACGTCGAGGGGGCGTTCTTCGCCGTTGTATCGGGCCAAGTGAACCTTAGTACGACCGGGAGTGAAGGCAGGTTCCCACAGTTTGAGAAGGTCAAAAAGCAGCATCGAGTAATGTCCGGAACGGGTTCATCAGTGATCACGCGTGACGAGCGTCGTGCGCGGTGAGTCGAGGGTACGACCCTGGTTCCATCTTTATGGTCAGTATGCGCATGAGAATACTGTTCGCTAGGGATCGAGGCCAGTAGCTACCGCTTGTGAGATGCAACCCTTCTCTAACGTATCGACGAGGTTACGAGAGGCGCCAGACAACCTGCTCGAAAACTCTGGGTTGATTCGACAAGGCCTATCAACCCTTCAACCCTTCTTCATTGACTGTACTGCCGGCAGAATCTCTCCAGGGCTCTGATGTTTACGGAGAGATTCGCCGGCCAGAAAAACGATTTCTGGACGTTTCGACCAAGCCCTCATTCGTCACCTGCATAGCGAAGCCTGCGCGGAAAGCCATGGAACGGTAGACCATAACAACTATCAATCGTTGCTAGAAAAGGCTAACACACGGATTGGATTGCTGCTGACCGTTTACATGAACCTGAGGAAACACGCGGGAAATGCGTTTCAACAGACCTTAGAGCCAACCGAGCGGTACCCTGTTCCAGGGCTCCACAGCTACAAGGACATGGTGATGTCCTTGGATGAGATCGAAGGGGTAAGTGACATCGCCCGTGATCATCCCATCAAGCCCTAGATAACCAAGCCCGCGCACTCAAGGAGGGTGCTGGGGCAAAGCTACCCTGCTCCGCCCAGCTGCAACCCCAATGGCAAGCCCAACATGCAGGATTGGTGAGTATTACGACGTAATTTAGCAGTATGCTGAATGAGAGCATGAAAGAACCAGATAGAAAATGGGCAACCGCATCCAGCGGTTGATAACGATCGACCTGACAAATCGTGAGATGCATCGCCATCGCGCAGATCGCGGGCTCTCATCTACTTCACCCTCTGAAGTTGACTGTCCTGGACGTGAATTGACCGTCAGGCAGTAGATGACCAAAGGACAAGCGCCCCCATCGTAGATGAGGGCGAACGCTGTCAGTGTTTTAGCAACCCCAGAACCAGATTGGCCAAACCAACGCCTATCTTCAAAAGGTCAAACAGGTGAGTGAGCCACCGCTTTTCACGACCCTGAGTTTCAGGAGAGGCTGCGGTCGGAACAACGGCATTGTTCTCTTTACCCTGACGCGGGCGCTTGAAACGGACACGACGTTTTTTTTCAGGCACGAGCAAAGCTCCCCGTTCGAAAAAAGGAAAAAGGACAAATTCGAGAGGTGGGGTTAGCGAAGGCGGTGCTTGTAGACGCAGAGCTCTGGGCCGTCAGCGTGCAAAGGAATGCTCAGGGCGACATGCCGAGAATAGGCAAAGAGGATGAAGAGTGCAGCAAGCTCCGCCATGTTGTAGGCGAGAACGTCATTCCAGACGCGTACTTGGCGCTGTAGAGCGGGCGATAAGCCTACTGTTTCGCAGACATGATCAAGGGCGTCCAGAACCAGTCGCGCTTGCTGAATGGAGGTAATGATCTTCCGATAGGCAAACGACTTGCCTGTGCCGAGGGTGCAATCAATAGCATTGTCGATTGCCTCATATGCACGCCTTGTGATTCGGGCGTCCTCTACCTCACGCTCATCACTGCAGTCGCACACCTCTCGCTGGAGCCTTTTAAACTCAATGCGAAGCGCCTCGATGATGATTGAAGCAGCATCACTATCAGAAGCTGCCTGACCGTCTACGTGCGCGATTGATGATTGATCGTCCATACGGATTCTCGTGATTGACACTGAGATAAATTAACCAGCTCGCCGGTCACCATCAACCTTTTTTTGGCTTGAAGATCAAATTGGTGGGCGTGGGTATCTCACCCACATCGAAGCTGTGCTTGACTCGATACAGGGATGATTACATGGCAGCCAATCGAACAGGCGAAGCCGATCATCTACTGCCCTCACCTAGCCTTGGCTTTCATAAGCTTTGCCATTTTGACGTGTTATGGATGAGTCAAGCTGCGCGTGAGCACATTGCGGCATTTCCTGAGCGACCTAGCAATCACATGATTTTTTCGAAATAGTAGACATTCGACCAGCCCCCATCCCTACCTTCCAGGCGACCCTCTTCATGATGAAGCAAAGCCTTGATAAAATACGATTTTTCGATACTTAAGCCGTGAAAAATCCGGAGCTTTTGATATCGCTGCGGCAGAACAATTTGTTACGAAATAGTATTTTCGGCATGTTTTGCTTGATTTGAAATATAGATAGAGACGGCTAGGCGAAAGGTAATGAAAGAAAAGGTGAATTTCAACTTCTGGCTACGTACGACCAGGGAAATCTCGTATGCATTCTTTATTGGCGCTCTTCCAGTACTGACCTGCACCACCGCAGAGGAAGTAAATGCACTGGTCAACACGCTCCTAGCGGCACCACCGCTGATGAAGTATTACCTATGGCTGCTATTCGCATTCGCCGCAGTCAGCATTTTTACCTGGAGATCAACCTATCGCTCGTTTGAGCTCATCGGCAAATCACGTGAGTTGCATAGGTTTTTTGTCAATATCGGCGGCAGTCTCCTGATGGCTTTCCGTGCCGCATTAGGAGCGATGATTGGCTTCTTGCTAGCATGGTGGTACCGCGACTTGGAGGGCATGAGCGTGGACGGTGTTGTGTCGGTGATAGGCTACGCCATGTTCACGCTCGTAGTCAGCGTGATGCTAGCCTGGACAGATGATGTGTTGAGAGACCCTCAAGCTGCAAGCCGCGCCGGCTGAGTCGAGTCAGGCTTAACTGCGCAAAGAGAACGATTGGTAGTATCCCCCGGACGAGGCCTCCTGATCGGAGGCCCTAGCAGCGAACCCGAATTACTTGGTCAGCCAGCTCTCTACTGTGTCAGCGCCGTATTCGGCTTTCCACTCTTTAAGAAGCTTATGGTTGCCGCCTTTTGTTTCGATGATTTCACCGTTATTTGGGTTTTTATACTGCTTGACTTGCCGCTCACGGCGAGGTGCTTTCTCTGCAACCACTGGAGCGCTTCGGCGGTTTGCCTGAGGATCCAAAATATTGATGATGTCGCGCAGGCTATAGCCATACTCGCCTAGCAGACCACAAAGCTTGGTTTCAAACTCGATCTCGCTCTGGAGCTCACTGCTACCTTTCAAGGCTTCCAATTCCGCCAGCTGGGCGGCCAATTTTTGCTCTAACTGACGGTATTCGACCAGACGGGACATGCGTGCTTCCTCAGTTCAGTGTGAAAATTGATCTTTACATTAAAGCATTTAGATCCAGCGTACACAGCTTTTCTTGGCTTTTCCATGCCGCTCATTTTTCGTTCGATTTTGCTACTTACATGCGCGATAGCGGTACATGAGGTAGAACTTGATCACCGCAGTGCCCGGGAGCGCGATGTACCTTAACAGCTGAGTATCCAGCCCGGGGGAAGGTCAAAACGGGATCATGCAGATCCCCACAACGGTCATGCAGAACATAAGCGATACCGTGTATGTAATCAGCGTCACGCAAGACAAAAAATCGATCTGGTGATGAATCCGTGCATAGTGCTCAGAGCGTTAACGCACCCACGAGAGTGCTGACAACCTGCCGCAATCACCTACGACCTACCTGATCACCACGAGCTGTTAACTGGGCTGCACACCCATCACCTATGACAACGACCCCGTTGCATCAAGCAAAGCTCCACCTGCAAAATAAAGACATGAAGAGCAACGAAACCGGGACAACCGCCGAATCGTCGGGCCTTCCATAAGGCGTAACGAAATTTCGAAATAGGATACGAGAGCGCTCAGATGAAATTTCCGTATGAATACATGACCCGCAATGCCCGTGACAATATAATCCTAACTGTCGCCCAAGACCTTGATCGCCTGCGCACCATAGTCTCCCCGGTAATCTCCCTTGCAAACGCACTGGGGCTCTACGATGAAGAAGGCACATTGAAGCTGATCAACAGCCTGGCGTATCACGCAATCGAGCGAGCAGCGCATGCAACCCACGCCGAGTATCTCAGAGAAAACCTTGATGAGGAGCCGATCGGAATGCCAGAACTCATCGCAGTGCTGAACAGGCCGATCGGCGATGTACTACAGGTGATCACTCGCGATCACACGTAGACGTTCCCAGCGCATCAGCATGTTAAAAAACAGAGTCCCTGAAAAACTGATGGTTTTGGTGAAAATGGTTTTGGGCTTGAGGGTAGCACCCTTCAGCTCGACTATTTCCACGTTCACCGATTCCTTGGCAGGGTGACCGTTATCGATTTGATGATTGTTGAAATAAAGCCGGAGCTTTGTACCCTTGACATCTCTCCTGCGAAAGATCAAACCGTTGCTCGTGGTTTCGAATCCCTCAGATTTAGACTTAATCTGGAGTGCCATGTTAGTGTCAGTCACCCTACAGCCAAACAAGTCTTTGGCCTCGGTCATGTAGGCGAAACCTAGATGCAAATTGTATAGACTGATAGCCTTGTACTCCCACCCTGCCCTCTTAATGAAATCCAAGAGCATGGACTCCACAGCTTGATCGGTAAGCTTGATACCCATCGCGCCTTCTAACTGGGTGATCACAAGGTCTAAATGGTGCAGAAGCAGTAGCCGAATTTCATCATTGCGCTTGCTACCCGCCTGACGTCGAAGCTTGCTATCAAACCGCTCGGGGTTATGGAGCGGGCAATCCAGGTAGGCTTCCTGATCATGGTCAGCCAGTCCAGACACAGAGTAGCCCGCATGGCGCGCATACAGTGTTTTGGACTTCGTGGATGGAACTTAACGATTGACCAGCAAATCAGGATTTTGACAAATAGGGCACAACGCAAAGGACTTGAGCTCGCCGTTATGATTTTGGCAATACGGCCAATCTCTGCTGGTTTTGCTGTTATAGATGTCCTCAGACAACTGCCACGGAAATGTAGGGCTGGTTAGCACACTAAATACGTTCAAACCTGTTTTCCTTATCCAATTCGCAATCAAGGTCTGATCAGAGACGCTTGCTGCCCGACCTAAAGACTGCCGGAGAACGCACGCAGGACCGTCGCTGCATCGTCAGGGATGATGGCAAGATGGGGAGATTGGCTGCAACCCTTGATCTAAAGCGCCTGCTTGAAGTCGACGACATATCGCAATGATGAGGTTGACCAAGAAGTCGTGGGCCAGAAGGCGGCTGTAACATCCCGCCTGTGGAGAGTCCCTGGCTCTACCGCCCCATTGCGCCTTCAACCGCACTGCCTTATACATGCGGTCTTTACCTACAGCTCCAGCATTGAGCTATTGCATGAGCTACAGACAAGGACTTCCATGACCCTCGCGCACTGCAAGCACGCCCTCCTGGGCCTCATCGATGAAAAAGAGAACAAGGTGATTGCCCTTTCCGGAAAGTGGGGCACCGGGAAAACGGAGCTCTGGAAGCAGGTTCGCGAGGCAACCGGGGACAAACAGGCGAAAGAAGCCGTATCAGCGTCCCTCTTCGGCGTGAGCACGATCGCTGAATTGAAGCTAAAGATCGCCGAAGGACTCACGGACAAGCTCGACAAAAGCTACCTTGATTCAGTCAAAACTGGAGTCACAGCGGTAAAAAAGGTGCTCAAAAGCGTCAATTCAAGCTTCTCGGTACTGGACGAGCTTTCTCTCTTGGCGGTGCCCTACATGCTGAAGGGCCGCTTCATCGTCATCGATGACATCGAGCGCAAACACGCCAAATTAACCATCGATGAGATTCTCGGATTCATCGATGAATGTGTTCAGAAGCACGACTGCCGCATCCTCTTGATACTGAACAGCGACAAGCTGAAGGATCAGGAAATTTGGGGTCAAATTCGTGAGAAGGTGGTCGATCAGGAGATCAAGCTAGAGACGTCCCCCACCGAAGCTTTCGACATCGCCCACAAGCTGACGTCCTGCTCGTGGCCTGAGCCAATGAGGGCCGCTCTTCTACCATTACGGATCACCAACATCCGGGTCATCCGAAAAATCATCAAAGTGGCCAATCAATTGCTGGGCCAGGATCCTGCGATTGCTCCGCTGCTGCTCAAGCGCGTACTGCCATCAATAAGCTTACTCGGCGGGATTCACTATGAAGCAGTAGAGGACGCCCCGAGTAAGGAATTCGTCCTCGACTATCAGGCGCACCGGACATCCACGCTCGTCTCCCTTAGGGGAAAGCAAAACACACCGCTCAGCAAGCAACAGCAAAACCAAGAGCGTTGGCACCGCTTGATGACACGGGTAGGCATCAGCAGCACCGACGAACTGGAGGCCATGATCCTGGCTTACCTCGACTCTGGGATCGTGGACAGCACGAATATCCAGCATTTCGTGACCGATTATTTACGTAAAAGTGACCGGCTTGAGGCCCGCAACAAGGCTATCACCTTTGAGGAGCATCTCTCCTGGCACCCTCAGCTTTCAGAGCAGGATCTGATCATCGAACTGGAGCACATGCTCCCCAGCGCGGGACTGCTGGACATGAAGAGGCTTTCTAATCTGATACCTTCGATCGATCAGTTGACAGGCGACCAGCAACTTGGCCTCGCTTTCATTGAAAAATGGAGGGCCCAATTTCAAGCAGATCATCCGGATGGCGTCACGGAGGATTGGCTTCACTTCAACGATCACTCCTTTGATCAACTTCACCCCCTGATCCAGGACGAAATAGAGAGTGCGCGATCGGTCTCCTTGGATCGCTTTACCGTACTCGGACTTCTCCAGGATCTGATGAAGGGGAACGACTGGGGTATCAGCGAGAAGCAGTTCTTGAGGTCTGTCACCCCCCGGGAGTTCGAGAAGGAAATCAGGGCCGCATCCGGCTCAGACCTTCAACTGCTCATCCAAAAAGGGTTCGATCTCGTCAAGGATACTGGAGCACCTGAAAGGAATCATGGACACGCGCCTGATTCGTTTCTGCAGGCCTGCCGGTCGATCGTTGACCAGGAGCCTCACTCGCGGTTGGCCAGCATGCTTCGGCGGGAGGGCAAGATTGCAGGCGTAGATATTCGGTTTGAGTCTGAGGATCTTGCGCTGCTTCAAGGGCAGAACTGACCCCTCTCGCCCGGCACCTTGATGTATGAAGGGAAGAATTTGGACTGGGCGTTGGATGACATCGCCCAGGATTTTCTCGTGGACTGCGCAATCGCTAGCGGTTGTGCTCTGCGTTAATACAGGGTTCGGCAAGTATGCAGTTGGGTTTTCGACTCGTCTCTCGGACATAGAAGCATGCAGTAGCTTGCATCTGCTCGCAGCTATTTGACCTGCATGCTTGGGGGAGCAGCCATGCTTTGCATGGGTAGCACAGATACTGCAGGCACAAAAAAAGGGCTTAGATCTCTCTAGCCCTTGATTTGTCTGTGTTTGGCGGGAAACCAGGGATTCGAACCCTGGGAACGCTCTCACGTTCGCCGGTTTTCAAGACCGGTGCATTCAACCACTCTGCCAATTTCCCGATGCAATCGCTTGGCTATCCTGAAGTTTGCATTTGGGGACTACCTTAGATAAGAACTCTAGGATAGTTGCCCATCGACGGTTTTCAAGACCGTTGCCTTAAACCACTCGGCCACGCTTCCAGCTCGTTTTGCGGCCGCCATAATACCGTAATGAAACACGCTGTCAAACTCTCTGTGTCGCGGGTTGCAGGAGCTCTGATAGACTCCTAGCATCTGAACGTCTGAAACCACAGGTTTTACCAAGGAGTGTCGCCATGCGCGAACAGGATTACGCCGTCCACCACGGCCAGCAGGTCGAGCAGCAGGAGATCAGCAAAGTCCTGCGCAACACGTACAGCTTGCTGGCGCTTACCCTCGCCTTCAGCGGTGTCATGGCCTTCGTGGCCCAGCAGATGCGCGTCGGCTACCCGAACATATTTGTGGTATTGATCGGCTTCTACGGGCTGTTCTTCCTCACCAACAAGCTGCGTGATTCGGCTTGGGGCCTGGTGTCCACCTTCGCCCTCACCGGCTTCATGGGCTTCATTCTCGGCCCTATCCTGAACCGCTACCTGGGCATGGCCGGTGGCGCTGAAGTGGTCAGCTCGGCGTTTGCCATGACTGCCCTGGTGTTTGGTGGCCTGTCGGCCTATGTGCTGATCACCCGCAAGGACATGAGCTTCCTCAGTGGCTTCATCACTGCTGGTTTCTTCGTGCTGTTGGGTGCTGTCGTTGCCAGCTTCTTCTTCCAGATCAGCGGCCTGCAACTGGCGATCAGCGCTGGCTTCGTGTTGTTCTCGTCGGTCTGCATCCTGTTCCAGACCAGCGCGATCATTCATGGTGGCGAGCGGAACTACATCATGGCGACCATCAGCTTGTATGTGTCGATCTACAACCTGTTTGTCAGCCTGCTGCAGCTGTTTGGCATCATGGGTCGCGATGACTGATTGATTGCTGTGTGAGAAAGCCCGCTTCGGCGGGCTTTTTTGTGGGCGTTGGAAAAGGGATTGGGTGCAGGCTTCAGGCATATGCAGTACCTGTGGTGACAACTGTCTTGCACAACACCTGAAAGCTAGCGCGATCACTGTGGGAGCGGCTTTAGCCGCGAACACCGGCGAAGCCGGTGCCATCCACCGCGTTGGTTTCTTCGCGGGCACGCCCGCTCCCACAGGTGATCGCGCAGGCTACAGACATATGCAGTCCCTATGGGGGACAACTGTACTGCACAACACCTGAAAGCTAGCGCGATTACTCTGGGAGCGGTTTTACCCGCGAGTGTAGTTAGTTGTTTTCTTGCTTGGCCTGCCTGGCACGGCGGCGATTTATGCGTTCGCTGGTTTTGTGCGAATACCAATAAGCGAAAATCAGAAAACCTGTCGCAAATAGGCCACTAATCACATACCACAGGTAGTAGGCGAGGATGGTTGCACCATACACCGCAAGCGCCCAAGGGAACACGGCAACGATGAGCAACACTGCAAGAATGATGGCTAGACGCATGGATTCCTTCCCAAAAAACACAAATTGTAACAGCTGCCCCAAAACAGTCTGCAACCACGTGGGTTTCTAACTCACTCACTGACTCTAAAGTCAGGTAATTGGGCAAATGCTCGCCGATCATGCCGCCATCGTGCTTTTCTCTACCGCAATCCCTCTTCACCCCGTAGAATGCGCTCCTTTTTTCTTCCGGGGCAGCTTTCAGCAATGAGCTCACACGAACACAGCCCAGGCGCAGCGGCGCCTGCCAATGAACTGGTGCTTGGCCTGGAGGACAAGCCACGGCTGCTGATCGGCCTGCTGGCTGCCCTGCAGCACCTGCTGGCGATCATCGTGCCGATCGTTACCCCTGGCCTGCTGATCTGCCAGGCGCTGGGCGTTTCTGCGCGTGATACCAACCTGATCGTTTCCATGTCGCTGGTGATCTCGGGTATCGCCACCTTCGTCCAGTGCAAGCGCTTTGGCCCATTCGGCGCCGGGCTGCTGATTGTGCAGGGCACCAGTTTCAACTTTGTCGGCCCGCTGATTGCGGGCGGCGCGCTGATGGTCAAGCAAGGCACGCCGGTAGAGGGTGTGATGGCAGCCATCTTCGGCGTGGTGATTGCGGGCTCGTTCGTGGAGATGGGCGTGTCGCGCATCCTGCCGTTCGTCAAACGCCTGATCACCCCGCTGGTGACCGGTATCGTGGTGCTGATGATCGGCCTGACCTTGATCAAGGTCGGCCTGATCAGCATGGGCGGCGGCTTCGGTGCCATGGCCAATGGCACCTTTGCCAACGGCGATAACCTGCTGCTGTCGGGCGTGGTGCTGGCGATCATCGTGATCCTCAACCGCGTGCCGGTAGTGTGGATGCGCAGCTGCGCCATCGTCATTGCCCTGGCGGTTGGCTATGCACTGGCCGGCTACATGGGCCGCCTGGACTTTACCGGCATGCACGAAGCCGCGCTGTTCCAGGTGCCGACGCCGCTGCACTTCGGCCTGGGCTTCTCGTGGGCGCTGTTCATTCCGATGTTGGTGATCTACCTGGTGACTTCGCTGGAAGCCATCGGTGACGTTACCGCCACCAGCAAGGTTTCGCGCCAGCCGGTCGAAGGGCCGGTGTGGATGCAGCGGATCAAGGGTGGCGTGCTGGTCAACGGTGCCAACTCGCTGCTGGCCGGTGTGTTCAACACCTTCCCCAGCTCGATCTTTGCCCAGAACAACGGGGTGATTCAGCTGACCGGCATTGCCAGCCGTCACATTGGTATGTGGATTGCCGTGATGCTGGTGGTGCTGGGGCTGTTCCCGAGCGTTGCCGGGGTGATCCAGGCGGTGCCGGAGCCGGTGCTGGGTGGCGCGGCCATGGTGATGTTCGGGGCGGTTGCGGCTTCGGGGATCAACATTCTGGCCAGCACCCGGCTGGACCGCCGTGCGCTGCTGATCATTGCCGTGTCGTTGGCGCTGGGCCTGGGCGTGGCGCAGGTGCCGGAGTTTCTGGCGCATATGCCGGCGGCGATTCGCAATGTGCTGGAATCGGGTGTGGCTACCGGGGGGATCTGTGCGCTGGTGCTGAACTGGTTCTTGCCGGAGAGCAAGGAGCAGGGTTGAGTCTTGTGTCCTTCTGACAGGGCCATGAGGGCTGCTTTGCAGCCCATCGCGACACAAGGCCGCTCCTACAGGGGTCGCGTAGGACACACGGATACATAGAAAGCCCGCGCCGCTTGCACAAGCGGGCGCGGGCTTTTTTGCTTTATCATGGCGGCATTCCTTTGCATGAGTTAGCCATGAAATTCGCTATCGCGGTGTTCTCCCCGGCCCATGCGCCCTCCTCGCGGCGCGCCTTGCGCTACGCCGAGGCAGTGCTGGCCGGCGGGCATGAGATTGCCCGGCTGTTCTTTTATCAGGACGGGGTGCACAGTGCCTCGGCCAACGTGGTCGCGCCCCAGGACGAACTGGACGTGGCAGGCCAATGGCGTACCTTTATCCAGACCCACCAGCTGGATGCGGTGGTGTGCATCGCCGCCGCCCTGCGCCGTGGCGTGCTCGACGAGGCCGAAGCCAACCGTTACCAGCGCCCGGCGGTGAACCTGCCCAAACCTTGGGAACTGTCGGGGCTTGGCCAGCTGCATGAAGCGGCGCAGGTTGCCGACCGCCTTGTCTGCTTCGGAGGCGACTGAAATGGCCAAATCCTTGTTGATCATCAGCCGTCAGGCCCCGTGGAATGGCCCATCGGCCCGCGAAGCGCTGGACATTGCCCTGGCCGGCGGGGCCTTCGACCTGCCGCTGGGCATGCTGTTCCTGGACGACGGGGTGTTCCAGCTCGCTCCCGGCCAGCAACCCACCGCCGTGCAACAGAAGAACCTGGCCGCCAACCTGCAGGCGCTGCCGATGTTCGGTGTCGAGGAACTGTTCGCCTGTAGCCACAGCCTCAACCGCCGCGGCCTGGCAGCCGATGCCCTGGCGCTGCCGGTGCAAGTGCTCGATGACGCGGCACTGACCGCGCTGATCGCCCGTTTCGACCAGGTGGTAACGCTCTGATGACAACCCTGCATGTAATTGCCCACTCCCCGTTTGGCGACGAGCGCCTGGCCAGCTGCCTGCGCCTGCTCGGCACCGACGACGCATTGCTGCTGTGCGGCGATGCGGTGTATGCCCTGCGCAGCGGCAGCGAGCCACACCACCAGCTGCAAGCTGCCGGCCTGGCCCAGCGCCTGTTCGCCCTGGACGAGGATGTGCAAGCCCGCGCGGTCGGCAACGACCTGGCCAAGGCCGTGGACTACGCCGGGTTCGTCGAACTGTCGCTGCATTACGACAAGGTCAACAGCTGGCTATGAGTACGCTCAACGTTGGCGATCAGGCGATCGCCCTGGACAAGGACGGCTTTCTGGTCGACCTGCAAGACTGGTCCCGCGCCGCCGCCGAGGCTTTGGCCGAGCGCGAGGGTATCCCGTTGACGGCGGACCATTGGGAAATCCTCGAACTGCTGCGCCAGTTCTACCAGGAATACCAGCTGTCCCCGGCCACGCGCCCGCTGATCAAATACACGGCCCTGAAGCTGGGCCCGGAAAAGGGCAACAGCCCGCACCTGAACCGCCTGTTCAATGGCACCCCCGCCAAACTTGCCGCCAAGCTGGCGGGCCTGCCCAAGCCGACCAACTGCATATGACCCAGCCCCTCTTGAAAGAAGCTCGCCCGCTAACGCTTGAAACCCCGGCCGAACACCCGTTCGCCGAATTCGTGCGTATTTTAGGCAAAGGCAAGCGCGGCGCGCGCGGCCTGACCCGTGAAGAGGCCCGCGCGGCCATGACCCTGCTGCTGGAAGGCAAGGTCGAAGACACCCAGCTGGGGGCCTTCCTCATGCTGCTGCGCCACAAGGAAGAAAGCGCCGAAGAGCTGGCCGGCTTCACCGAGGCCCTGCGCGCTCACCTGCAGGCGCCGAGCATTGCGGTGGACCTGGACTGGCCTACTTACGCCGGCAAAAAGCGCCACCTGCCCTGGTACCTGCTGGCGGCCAAGTGCATGGCCGGCAATGGCGTGCGCATCCTGATGCACGGGGGCGGCGCACACACCGCCGGGCGGATGTACAGCGAGCAGTTGCTCGACCTGTTGCAGATCCCGCTGTGCCGCGACTGGGCTGCGGTTGGCAACGCACTGGACCAACACCACCTGGCGTTCTTCCCGCTGCACGACTGGGCGCCGCAGTTGCAGCGCATGATCGACCTGCGCAACACCTTGGGCCTGCGCTCGCCCATCCACTCGCTGGCACGGGTGCTCAACCCGCTGGGCGCCCGCTGTGGCCTGCAAAGCATCTTCCACCCCGGTTACCAGGCTGTGCACCGTGAGGCCAGCCGCCTGCTGGGCGACCATGCCGTGGTGATCAAGGGCGATGGCGGCGAGATCGAGGTCAACCCCGATGTCATCAGCCACCTCTACGGCACCACGGCGGGCGAAGCGTGGGACGAAGAGTGGCCAGCGCTGAGCGAGCGCCGCCATGTCAAACCGGCCAGCCTGCAGGCCGAGCACTTGCTGGCGTTCTGGCGCGGTGAAGTGGAAGACAGTTATGGCGAAAAAGCCCTGATCGCGACCATGGCCCTGGCCCTGCGTGGCCTGGGGCAAGACCGCGAGCAGGCGTTCGCGACAGCGCAAGGCTATTGGGATACGCGCAATATATCGATTTAGCCGATAATAGCACCCCGATCTTTGCGCTATTTGTTCGAACGATTTGGCCTAGACTGGGCTCCAACGACAAACAACTTTGTTTCAGGAGCTCACCATGGGCCTTTTGATCGACGGCCGCTGGCACGACCAGTGGTATGAAAACGGCAAGGACGGCACGTTCAAACGCGAAAACGCCCAACGCCGCAATCAACTGCCCGCCCCCGAGGCCGGCCGTTACCACCTGTACGTCTCACTGGCCTGCCCATGGGCCCACCGCACCCTGATCTTGCGCGCCCTCAAAGGCCTTGAGCCATTGATCGATGTGTCGGTGGTCAGCTGGCTGATGCAGGACAATGGCTGGACCTTCGACCAACAGCAAGGCTCGAGCGGTGACCACCTAGACGCCCTGCAGTACCTGCACCAGCGCTATACCCAGGATGACCCGCATTACACGGGCCGCGTGACCGTGCCTGTGTTGTGGGACAAGCAAGAGAAACGCATCGTGAACAACGAGTCGTCGGAGATCATCCGTATCTTCAACAGCGCGTTCAACGAGCTGACCGGCAATACGCTGGACCTCTACCCCGAGGCACTGCGGCCGACCATCGAGGCATTGAACGAGCGCATTTACCCGGCGGTGAACAATGGCGTGTACCGCGCAGGCTTTGCTACCACGCAAGACGCCTACGAGGCGGCGTTCGACGATGTGTTCAACGAGTTGGATTACCTGGAAGACTTGCTAAGCCGCAATCGCTACCTGGCCGGTGAGTACCTGACCGAGGCCGATGTACGCCTGTTTACCACGCTGGTGCGCTTCGATGCGGTGTACCACGGGCACTTCAAGTGCAACCTGCGCCGCCTGAGTGATTACCACAACCTGTCAAACTGGCTGCGTGAGCTGTACCAGTGGCCTGGAGTGGAGGGCACGGTGGATATGGAGCATATCCAGAAGCACTATTACATGAGCCACAAGACCATTAACCCGACCGGGATCGTGCCTAAGGGGCCGTTGCAGGATTTCAACGGGGCGCACGACCGGGAACGGTTGTCGGGCAAGGGGATTTGGCAGGCTTGAGAAAGTCGGGGCTGCTTTGCAGCCCATCGCGACACAAGGCCGCTCCTACAGGGGACCGCGCAAGCCTCAGGGTCTACGCGCCCCCCTGTAGGAGCGGCCTTGCGTCGCGATGGGCCGCAAAGCGGCCCCAACAATGTCAGCTGTTCTGCGCCCCTTCAAACCAGGCCAGCTTGTCACGCAACTGCACCACTTCCCCCACAATCACCAGGGTCGGTGCATGCACTTCATGCTGGGCCACCAGCTCCGGCAAATCCGCCAGCGTACCGGTAAACACCCGCTGGTTACGCGTAGTCCCCTGCTGCACCAGCGCCGCCGGGGTACTCGCCGCCCGCCCATGGCGAATCAGCTCGGCACAGATGGTCGGCAAACCGACCAAGCCCATGTAGAACACCAAGGTCTGCGCCGGCGCCACCAGGTCATTCCACGGCAGGTTGCTGGTGCCATCCTTCAGGTGGCCGGTGACGAAGCGCACCGACTGGGCGTAGTCGCGGTGAGTCAGCGGTATACCGCCATAAGCGGAACAGCCGCTGGCCGCAGTAATGCCCGGCACTACCTGGAACGGGATGCCATGCTCGGCCAGCTCTTCGATCTCTTCGCCACCCCGGCCGAAGATGAACGGATCGCCACCCTTCAGGCGCAACACGCGTTTGCCCTGCTTGGCCAGGTCGACCAGCAGGCGGTTGATCTGGTCCTGGGGCACAGAATGGTCAGCACGGCGCTTGCCCACGTAGATGCGCTCGGCATCACGCCGGCACATCTCGATAATGGCAGGCGCCACCAGGCGGTCGTACAGCACCACATCGGCCTGCTGCATCAGGCGCAAGGCCCGGAAGGTGAGCAAGTCCGGGTCGCCCGGGCCCGCACCTACCAGGTACACCTCACCACCCTGCTGCACCGGCGCGCCGTCTACCATCGCCTGCAACAGGCGTTCGGCTTCGGCGCCCTGCCCGGCCAGCTGGCGCTCGGCAATCGGGCCCTGGAACACGGTTTCCCAGAAGCCGCGACGCTGGTTGACGTCCGGGTACAAGGTTTTGACCTTGTGCCTGAAACGCGCAGCCAGCCCGGCCAGCTCACCATAGGCCGACGGGATCCAGGCCTCCAGCTTGGCGCGGATCAAACGCGCCAGCACCGGGGCGTCACCGCCACTGGATACCGCAATCACCAGCGGTGAACGGTCGACGATCGCCGGGAAGATCACCGTGCACAGGGCCGGTGCATCCACCACGTTGACCGGCAGGCTGAGGGCCTGCGCATCGGCCGACACCTGGGCGTTCAGCCCAGGGTCGTCGGTAGCCGCGATCACCAGCCGGCAACCGACCAGGTCGGCTGCCTGATAGCCACGCACCAGCACCTCACCGCCACCTTCCCGGGCCAACGCAGCCAACTGGCCGTCGACGTCCGGCGCCACCACGCGCAGCTCGCTACCGGCATCCGCCAGCAGGCGCGCCTTGCGCAAGGCGATCTCACCGCCACCGACGACCAGCACGCGGCCGCCCTGCAGCTTGTGGAACAGCGGCAGGTAATCCATTTAGCGGATGACCTCGACGCCGCCCATGTACGGCTTCAGCACGTCTGGTACACGGATAGAACCGTCGGCCTGCTGGTAGTTTTCCAGCACGGCAACCAGGGTACGGCCTACGGCCAGGCCGGAGCCGTTGAGGGTGTGCACCAGCTCTGGCTTGCCGGTTTCCGGGTTGCGCCAGCGGGCCTGCATGCGGCGCGCCTGGAAGTCGCCACAGTTGGAGCACGAGCTGATTTCGCGGTACTTGTCCTGGCTCGGTACCCACACTTCCAGGTCGTAGGTTTTCACGGCGCCAAAGCCCATGTCGCCGGTGCACAGGGCCAGCACGCGGTACGGCAGCTCCAGCAGCTGCAGCACGCGCTCGGCGTTGGCGGTCAGGCCTTCCAGGGCTTCCATCGACTTGGCCGGCTCTACCACCTGCACCATCTCGACCTTGTCGAACTGGTGCTGGCGGATCATGCCGCGGGTGTCACGGCCAGAAGCGCCGGCTTCACTCCGGAAGCACGGGGTGTGGGCAACCAGTTTCAGTGGCAGCTGCTTGGCGTCGAGGATTTCACCCGCTACCAGGTTGGTCAGCGACACTTCGGCAGTCGGGATCAGGTAGAAGTCAGCTTCACCTTCGCGGGTGATCTTGAACAGGTCTTCCTCGAACTTCGGCAGCTGGCCAGTGCCCTGCAAGGCAGGCGCCTGCACCAGGTACGGGGTGTAATGCTCCTCGTAGCCGTGCTCGCCGGTGTGCAGGTTGATCATGAACTGCGCCAGGGCGCGGTGCAGGCGGGCAATCGGGCCACGCAGCACGGCAAAGCGGGCGCCAGACAGCTTCGCTGCGGCCTCGAAGTCCAGGCCACCGCTGACTTCGCCGAGGGCGACGTGGTCCTTGATTTCGAAGTCAAAGGCGGTCGGCGTACCCCAACGGCGCACTTCGACGTTGTCGTCTTCGCTGGCACCAACCGGTACGCTGGCGTCCGGCAGGTTGGGGATGGTCAGCAGGATACCGTCCAGTTCGGCTTGAATGCCGTCCAGTTCGGTCTTGCCGGCAGCCAGCTCGTTAGCCATGCGCTCGACGTCGGCCATCAGTGGCGCGATGTCTTCGCCCTTGGCCTTGGCCTGGCCGATGGACTTGGAACGGGCGTTACGCTCAGCCTGCAGCTGCTCGGTGCGGGTCTGCACCGCCTTGCGGCGCTCTTCCAGTGATTCGATGCGCGCGACATCCAGGCTAAAGCCACGGGAGGCCAGGCGTTGCGCCACTTCCTGAAGTTGGCCGCGTAACAGTTTGGAATCGAGCATATCGTTCTCTCGTTATAGGTAGGTGTTGGTTCAGAATCGGGTCAGGGACAGGCCGGCCCAGGTTGCGAGCAGCCCGCCCACCACGCTGATACTGGTATAGCCCAAGGCAAGGGGCACTTGCCCGCTTTCCATCAGGCGCACGGTATCGAGCGAGAAAGAGGAAAAGGTTGTAAGGCCTCCGAGGAAGCCGACAATCAGGCCAGCGCGCAGCTCGACCGGCGCGAGCGGCTTGTGCAAGAACAAGCCATACAGCAGGCCTATCAGCAGGCAGCCAACCAGGTTGACCGCCAGCGTACCGGCATAGAAGTGCCGTGGCCAGTGGGCCGCCACCCAGTTGGCGGTAGCAAAGCGCAACAAGGTGCCGGCGATACCGCCCGCGCTCACCGCGGCAATGAGTGCAATCACGGTTTTCTCCGCTGCCGGGGGCTGTTGCGGTCCAGGTCGGCCAGGTGGCGCAGCTTCTCGCCAATCTTCAGCTCCAGGCCACGGGGCACCGGCTGGTAGTACTGGCGTGGCTCCAGCTCATCGGGGAAGTAATCTTCACCGGCGGCGTAGGCATCGGGTTCATCGTGGGCATAACGGTACTCGTCGCCATAGCCCAGTTGTTTCATCAGCTTGGTTGGGGCGTTGCGCAGGTGCAACGGCACTTCCAGCGAGCCATGCTCGGCCGCTTCGCGCAGGGCGGTCTTGAAGCCCATGTACACCGCGTTGCTCTTCGGCGCACAGGCCAGGTAGGTAATGGCCTGGGCCACCGCCAGTTCGCCCTCGGGGCTGCCAAGGCGCTCCTGCACGTCCCAGGCCGCCAGGCACAGGCTAAGCGCGCGCGGGTCGGCGTTGCCGATGTCCTCGCTGGCCATGCGCACCACGCGGCGGGCGATGTACAGCGGGTCGCAGCCGCCGTCGAGCATGCGGGCAAACCAGTACAGGGCGCCATCGGGGTTGGAGCCGCGCACCGACTTGTGCAGCGCGGAAATCTGGTCGTAGAACGCCTCGCCGCCCTTGTCGAAGCGGCGACGGCTGTCACCCAGCAGGCTCTGCAGCATCTCGACGTCGATTTCGCTGCCGTCTTCCGCCAGGTCCGAGGCGTTCTCAAGGAAGTTGAGCATGCGCCGGCCATCACCGTCGGCGGCGGCCATCAGCATTTTGAAAGCGTCGTCGCCCACCCGCAGGTTGCGCTTGCCCAGGCCACGCTCTTCGGTGAGCGCACGGTTGACCAGCTTGCGCAGGGCCGCCTCGTCCAGGCTCTTGAGCACATACACCCGCGCCCGCGACAGCAGCGCGTTGTTCAGCTCGAACGACGGGTTCTCGGTGGTGGCGCCGATGAACAGCAGGGTGCCGTCTTCCACATAGGGCAAAAAGGCGTCCTGCTGCGACTTGTTGAAGCGGTGCACTTCGTCGACGAACAGGATGGTGCGCCGGCCATACTGGCCGGCCTGCTGCTTGGCCACCTCGACCGCCTGGCGAATCTCTTTGACCCCGGCCAGCACCGCCGACACCGTCTCGAAGTGCGCATCGCAGAACTGCGCCAGCAGCCGCGCCAGGGTGGTTTTGCCCACCCCAGGCGGCCCCCAGAAGATCATCGAGTGCAGCGCACCCTGCTCCAACGCCTCACGCAGCGGTTTGCCGCGCGCCAGCAGGTGCTCCTGGCCGACGTATTCGTCCAGGTTGGACGGGCGCAGGCGGGCGGCCAGGGGCTGGGCAACGGGTTCGCTTCGAAACAGGTCCATGACGAGCTCCGGTTACTCCTTGATCACGTCAGCACCTTTGGGGATGTCGAACTTGAACTTGCTGTCCGGCACCGCCTGGTTGGCCTTGACGCCATTGAACAGGATGTTGGTGCGCTGGCCGACGCTGTCGATCAGCTGCATGTCATTGATCAGGCCTTTGCGGAACGACACGCGCAGCGAGTCGAACAGGGTGTCCTTGGTCTTCGGCTTGAGGGTGAAGTCCATGACTTCGCCCTGCTCCTTGGAGGCAATGTCGAAGCTCTGGCTGATCTTCGACACGTCACCGGACAGTAGCAGTGCCGGGGTCTGGTTCAGGCGCACGTCGAGCTTTTTGACGGTGGCCTGTTCCAGGTCCGGGTCCCACAGGGTAACCATCTTGCCATCAGACACCACCACCTGCTCCTGTGGCGCATTGGTGTGCCAGTAGAACAGGCCCGGGCGCTTGACGATCATCTGGCCAGCAGTCTCCTGCAGGCTGGTGCCGTCGGCACCCAAGGTCAATTGAGAGAAATTGGCCTCGATGGTCTGCGACTTTTCCAGCAGCTGGGTCAGGCGTTGTACATCTTGCTCACCGGCAAAAACCGAAACGCTGCCCAGAGCAAGGGCAGAAACCAACAGCATGCGAATCGCGCGCATGGTAATCCTCATTGAGCATTGAAAAGGCCGGGCGCCAACGTTGGCGCCCGGCAAGGTGTTCATCAGTCGCGCGGGCCGCCCGGGGCAATCACTTCCCGCGAGCCGTTGCTGTTCATCGGGGTGACCACGCCAGCCATTTCCATGGCTTCGATCATGCGGGCGGCGCGGTTGTAGCCGATCTTGAGCTTGCGTTGCACGGCCGAGATCGACGCACGGCGGCTTTCCAGCACAAATTGCACGGCCTCATCATACAGGGCGTCGCTTTCCGAATCATCGCCATCGCCACCACCGCCGCCGCCTTCAAAGCCGCTGCCGGCCTCTTCCACGCCGTTGAGGATGTCGTCGTTGTAGTCCGGCGCGCCGCGCAGCTTCCACGCTTCAACCACGCGGTGCACTTCGTCGTCGGAGACGAACGCACCGTGCACACGGATCGGCAGGCTGGTACCCGGCGGCATGTACAGCATGTCACCGTGGCCCAGCAGCTGCTCGGCGCCACCTTGGTCGATGATGGTGCGCGAGTCGATCTTGCTGGACACCTGGAACGCCATGCGGGTCGGGATGTTGGCCTTGATCAGGCCGGTGATCACGTCCACCGACGGGCGCTGGGTGGCAAGAATCAGGTGGATACCGGCCGCCCGCGCTTTCTGGGCGATACGGGCAATCAGCTCTTCGACCTTCTTGCCGACGATCATCATCATGTCGGCGAATTCGTCGACCACCACCACGATGGTGGGCAGGGTTTTCAGCGCAGGCGGCACGTCGTCCATGCTCTCGCGGCGGAACAGCGGGTCATGGATGACCTCGCCGGCTTCCTCGGCATCCTTGATCTTGCGGTTGAAGCCGCCAAGGTTACGCACCCCCATGGCCGCCATCAGCTTGTAGCGCCGCTCCATCTCGGCCACGCTCCAGCGCAGGGCGTTGGCAGCGTCCTTCATGTCGGTAACCACCGGGCACAGCAAATGCGGAATGCCTTCGTAGATCGACAGTTCGAGCATTTTCGGGTCGATCATGATCAACCGCGCGTCTTCCGGGCCAGACTTGAACAGGATCGACAGGATCATCGCGTTCACACCCACCGACTTACCGGAGCCGGTGGTACCGGCCACCAGCAGGTGTGGCATCTTGGCCAGGTCGGTGATCACCGGCTTGCCGCCGATGTCGTGGCCCAGGGCCAGGGTGACCGGCGATTTCTGCTCCTCGAACTGCGGCGTGGCCAGCACTTCGGAGAAGCGCACCATCTGCCGGTTTTCGTTGGGGATCTCGATACCCACGGTGGTCTTGCCAGGGATTACCTCAACCACTCGCACGCTGGTCACGGCCAGCGAACGCGCCAGGTCCTTGGCCAGGTTGGCGATGCGGCTGACCTTCACGCCAGCGGCCGGCTGGATTTCATAACGGGTAATCACTGGGCCTGGGTGGATCGAGTCCACCGCCACTTCAACGCCGAATTCCTTGAGCTTGATTTCCAGCAACTGGCCGACACTGGCCAGGGATTCTGGCGAGTACTCGATCTTTTTCTGCTCGGCCGGGTCGAGAATCGAGATCGACGGCAGGGTGCCTTCGATGGCGCTGTCGACGAACAGCGGCGCCTGCTTCTCTTTCATCACGCGCTTGCTCGGCTCAGGCGCCTTGGCCGCTGCCGGTGGCACGATGGTCGGGCCCGCAGGCTGCTCGCGGGGCACCACGGCTTCACGCGCCACTACCGGCTCGCGCGGCACCACCGGCTCACGGGCAAGGGTCGGTTCGCGTTGCACAACAGGCTGGGCGGGCGCTTCTTCACGCTTGAAGATACGCTCGCGCAACGCCGGCTTGGCAGGCTCGCGCTTGTCGGCCGCCGTCGGCGGCGCCTTGAACACCGGCTCGTCCTCACGCAGCTGCGCCTCCAGGCGTTTGCGCTCGTTGCGCGCCTCCCACCAGCGGTTGGCGGCGCCCTGCACCAACTCGAACAGGTCGAGGGTGATCTTGCCGGTCAGGTCCATCACCTTGAACCACGACAAATCGGTGAACACGGTCAGGCCGAACAGGAACAGGGCAATAAACATCAGCGTGCTGCCCTGCACGTTCAGCAGGTTGCGCGCCAGCTCGCCAAGGCTTTCGCCCAGCGCGCCACCCGCAGAAAACGGCATGCTCGCCGGCGGATGGAAGTGAATATGCGCCAGCGCTGCACCGGACAACACCAGGAACACCAGGCCGATCAAACGCCAGGAGAACAGCCAGCCGCTCCAGTCCCAGGGCTGATGGCGCTCGCGGAAGATCTGCCAGGTCTTGACCGCCAGCAACAGCGGGAAGATGTAGGCGAAGTAACCCAGCACCATGAACAGGATGTCGGCGAAGTAGGCACCGGCTCGCCCGGCGGCGTTCTGCACCTGGTCGACGTTGCTGGTGTGGCTGAAGCCTGGGTCGGAGGTGTCGTAGGTCAGCAGCGCCATCCACAGGTACAGGCACAGGGCGCCGATCGCGATCAACGCACCTTCCTTGAGGCGGTAATGCAGCTGCTGCCGCCACAGGGGCACAGGCAAGGGAGCTGGGGTTGCGGTGGATTTCTTCAAAACGCGTCTATTCCTGCGCGTGGTGCGCGTCCAATAGTGATCGGCCGGCTGAGCGGCCAATGAACCACTACTTTTAACATTACTGCCCGCCAGCCGCCATGGCGGCGCGCCGCATGGGGGTTTGCCCGGGGGCGACTTTCACATAGCTGCAATTTGAGCATGCATTTTCTTTTGTGACAAAGGCTTATGCTGTGTTTTTGCACAGGTGTGACCGCAAATGTAGCGGATGGTGCCTGCGTTTTCATGAATGTGCAGGAAATTGCCCAGAATTGCCGAAACTGCACTGCCTCTCTGTGGGAGCAGCCTTGTGCTGCGAAGAGGCCGGTAAGGCCATGAATCTGCTGTGGCAGTACCGGCCTCTTCGCAGCACAAGGCTGCTCCTACAGATTGCAACGCTGGCCTTGAGGCCCCCAAAGAGATTGACCCTGCTTTTCACCCGCGCCATGCTGCCCTCTCCCCTCCCCCACCGCACGATAGACCATGCTCACCTGGCTGACCCGCGACTCGCTGACCTTCCCACCCCTGGAAAAGGCCCTGCACGACCCCAACGGCCTGTTGGCCGCTGGCGGCGACCTGAGCCCCGAGCGCCTGGTGCAGGCCTACCGCCATGGCTGTTTCCCGTGGTACCAGGACGGCCAGCCGATCCTGTGGTGGTCACCCGACCCACGTACGGTGCTGCTGCCCGACCAACTGCACGTTTCGCGCTCGCTGGCCAAGCTGATGCGCCAAGGCCGCTACCAGGTCAGCTTCGACACCGACTTTGCCGCCGTCATCGCGGCCTGCGCCGCACCACGCGACTACGCCGACGGCACCTGGATCACCGACACCATGCGCAACGCCTACTGCGAACTGCACCGGCGTGGCATCGCGCATTCGGTGGAGGTACGCCAGGACGGCGAGCTGGTGGGCGGCCTGTACGGCCTGGCCATGGGCCAGCTGTTCTTCGGTGAATCGATGTTCAGCCGCGCCGACAACGCCTCCAAGGTCGGCTTCGTGACCTTGGTCAACCACCTGCGCGAGGCCGGTTTCGTGCTGATCGACTGCCAGATGCCCACCAACCACCTGCACAGCCTGGGCGCCAATGCCATCAGCCGCGCCGAGTTCGCCGGTTACCTGGCCCGCCACCTCGACCAGCCCAATAGCGCAACGTGGGTTGCCTAGGCGAGTTGCCATAGCTGGCTTACACTTAAAACAAAGTCTCACCGAAGGGGTTGATCATGACAGAGTTGGCGCGGTTGAAGTTTTATGCCACTCAGCCCCACTCCTGCAGCTACCTGCCTGACGAGCAGGCGACCACGCTGTTCCTCGACCCCAGCCAGCCGATGGACGTGAATGTGTACGCCGACCTGTCGGAAATGGGCTTTCGGCGCAGTGGCGACCACCTGTACCGCCCCCACTGCCAGAACTGCAACGCCTGTGTGCCGGCGCGCATCCCGGCGGCGCGCTTCATTCCCAACCGCCAGCAACGGCGCATTCTCAAGCGCAATGCCGACCTGACCGTGAGCGCCGCGCGCCCGACGTTCAAGGAGGAGTACTTCGAGTTGTACCGGCGCTATATCGAAACGCGCCACGCCGACGGTGACATGTACCCGCCCAGCCGCGACCAGTTTTCTACCTTTCTGGTGCGCGACCTGCCGTTCTGCTGGTTCTACGAGTTCCGCCTGGAAGGCCGGTTGCTGGCGGTGGCAGTGTGCGACCTGCTGCCCAATGGCCTGTCGGCGGTGTACACCTTCTACGAGCCGGACGAGGAGCGACGCAGCCTTGGCCGCTTCGCCATCCTCTGGCAGATCACCGAGGCCGTGCGCCAGGACCTGGAGGCGGTTTACCTGGGCTACTGGATCAAGAACTGCAAGAAAATGAACTACAAGACGCAGTATCGGCCCATCGAGTTGCTGATAAACCAGCGCTGGGTCACCCTCAACTGAAAGCATTGGCTTGACACGCAGATTTCCGGCATAATCGGCGCCACTTTTTTGCCCGGTGCGGATATGCGTCGGGCTAACACTGGATCCGAGGGCTCAACTGCATGTCGAAAGAAGACAGCTTCGAAATGGAAGGTACTGTCGTCGACACCCTGCCCAACACCATGTTCCGCGTGGAGTTGGAAAACGGGCACGTCGTAACCGCGCACATCTCCGGAAAGATGCGCAAAAACTACATCCGTATTCTCACTGGCGACAAGGTCCGCGTCGAGCTGACGCCGTACGACCTGAGCAAGGGCCGCATCACTTACCGTGCGCGCTAAGCTCCAGCCATGAAAAAGCCCGGCCATGTGCCGGGCTTTTTTGTGCCTGTGAAATTGCAGGGGGCTGCTTTGCAGCCCATCGCGACGCAAGGCCGCTCCTACAGGGAATCGCATAACCCTTGTAGGAGCGGCCTTGCGTCGCGATGGGCCGCAAAGCGGCCCCACTATCACGCAACCTCAGCCGTGGTCTCGAAGTCGAACACCAGTTCGCCATCGCGCAGGTCGATGTGCACCACACCGCCATGCTCGGCCAGCTCGCCAAACAGGATCTCCTCGGCCAATGGCCGCTTGATCTTGTCCTGGATCAGCCGCGCCATCGGCCGCGCACCCATCTGCACGTCGTAGCCCGACGCCGCCAGCCAGCCGCGGGCGTCATCGCTGACTTCCAGCAGCACACGCTTGTCTTCCAGCTGGGCCTGCAGTTCGATAAGGAACTTGTCGACGATGCTTTTGATCGTCTCGTGGCTCAGGCGGCCGAACTGGATGATGGTGTCCAGGCGGTTGCGGAACTCTGGCGTGAAGCTCTTGCGGATGACTTCCATGGCATCGGACGCATGGTCCTGATGGGTGAAGCCGATCGAGGCCCGTGCCGCGGTTTCCGCGCCAGCGTTGGTGGTCATGATCAGGATCACGTTACGGAAGTCGGCCTTGCGCCCGTTGTTGTCGGTCAGGGTACCGTGGTCCATCACCTGCAGCAGCAGGTTGAAGACTTCCGGGTGGGCCTTCTCGATTTCATCGAGCAGCAATACGCAATGCGGTTGCTTGGTGATCGCCTCGGTCAGCAAACCACCCTGGTCAAAGCCAACGTAACCAGGAGGCGCACCGATCAGGCGCGACACGGTGTGGCGCTCCATGTACTCGGACATGTCGAAACGCACCAGCTCCACGCCCAGCGCCTTGGCCAGCTGCCGCGCCGCTTCGGTCTTGCCGACGCCGGTAGGGCCGGCGAACAGGAACGAACCGACAGGCTTGTCTGGCGCCTTGAGGCCGGCGCGGGACAGCTTGATGGCGGTAGACAGCGAATCAATCGCCTGGTCCTGGCCGAATACGGTCAGTTTCAGGTCACGCTCGAGGTTACGCAGCAGCTCCTTGTCGGAACTGCTGACATGCTTCGGCGGAATGCGCGCAATCTTGGCAACGATGTCCTCGACCTGCGGCACGTCGATGCGCTTGACGCGGTTGGCCTCCGGCTGCAGGCGCTGGTAGGCACCGGCTTCGTCGATCACGTCGATGGCCTTGTCCGGCATGTGCCGGTCATTGATGTAGCGCGAGGCCAGTTCGGCGGCGGCGCGCAGGGCTTCGTCGCTGTACTCGATGTTGTGGTGGCTCTCGAAGCGGCCTTTAAGACCGCGCAGGATACCCACGGTGTCTTCGACCGACGGCTCGCTGACATCCACCTTCTGGAAGCGCCGTGCCAGGGCACGATCCTTCTCGAAGATGCCGCGAAACTCCTGGAAGGTGGTCGAGCCAATGCAACGGATTTCACCCGACGACAGCAACGGCTTGAGCAGGTTGGAGGCATCCATCACCCCGCCCGAGGCCGCACCGGCACCGATGATGGTATGGATTTCGTCGATGAACAGGATCGCCTGCGGGCGCTTGCGCAGCTCACCGAGCAGCGCCTTGAAGCGCTTCTCGAAGTCGCCGCGGTACTTGGTACCGGCCAGCAGTGCGCCAAGGTCGAGGGAATACACCACGCTCTGCGCCAGCAGGTCGGGCACCTGGCCATCGACAATGCGCTTGGCCAGGCCTTCGGCGATGGCCGTCTTGCCCACGCCCGCCTCACCCACCAGCAGCGGGTTGTTCTTGCGCCGACGGGCAAGGATTTGCGCCACGCGCTCAACTTCCTGCTCGCGGCCTACCAGCGGGTCGATACGGCCGGCACGGGCCAGCTCGTTCAGGTTGCTGGCATAAGCGTCCAGCGGGTTGCTCGACGAGGACGTTTCGCCGCCCTCTTCGTCCTGCATTTCCTGGTCGCTGTCGGCGTGCGAACCATGGCCAGGGACCTTGGAGATGCCATGGGCGATGTAGTTGACCACGTCGATGCGGGCCACGCTCTGCTGCTTGAGCAGGAACACGGCCTGGCTTTCCTGTTCGCTGAAGATCGCCACCAGCACGTTGGCGCCGGTCACTTCACGCTTGCCAGAGCTTTGCACGTGGAACACGGCACGCTGCAGCACCCGCTGGAAGCCCAGGGTAGGCTGGGTTTCACGGTCTTCATCGTTGACAGGAATCAACGGGGTGGTGGAATCGATGAACTCTTGCAGGTCATGCTTGAGCTTGTCGAGATTGGCGCCACAGGCGCGCAGAACGGTCGCGGCAGCCTCATTGTCAAGGAGTGCCAGCAGCAGATGTTCGACGGTCATGAACTCATGACGTTTCGAACGGGCCTCCTTGAAGGCCAGATTGAGGGTGACTTCGAGCTCGCGGTTTAACATAGCTTCACCTCATACCCAAGTGGTCGGCGATTAACCGTCCTTCTCGATTTCACAGAGTAGCGGATGCTGGCTTTCCCTGGCGTATTGGTTGACCTGCATAGCCTTTGTTTCGGCGATGTCACGGGTAAACAATCCGCACACTGCCCGCCCTTCTGTATGGACGGTCAGCATGATCTTGGTCGCCAGCTCGCGGTTCAGACTGAAGAACGTCTCGAGCACTTCGACGACGAAATCCATTGGCGTGTAGTCATCGTTGAACAAAACCACCTTGTACATCGGTGGCGCCTGCAGGATCGGCTTGGCTTCCTGGACTGCAAGACCCGAGCCGTCGTCCTCATTCGATTGCGGGCGATCCTGATTGAATGTTAGTCGAATCTCACTAGGTGCATGCATGGAAAGAATTTCATCATGAGCGTCAGGTTAAGGTTGTGGGTTGACGGCACAGGCCGCAGCCGGCGCAGGCGCCGGGCGACCTTGACTATCGGCAAAACGGTGTTACAACCAATAAGAACCCACCGTGGTCGATAAAGATCCGCGCAGTCAACCAGATTTTTCGCAAGGTTCGTATGCGGATGAAGTGGATGATACTCCAGTGATGGAGTCCTTTGCAGAGGGACATAGGGATGGCAAGCGGTAAAGTCAAGTGGTTCAACAATGCCAAGGGCTATGGATTCATCAATGAGGAAGGTAAATCCGATGACCTGTTCGCCCATTATTCGGCCATCCGGATGGACGGATACAAGACCCTCAAGGCAGGCCAGTCCGTAGTATTCGACATCGTACAGGGTCCCAAAGGTTTGCACGCCGTCGAGATCAAGGACGCTGCGGTGGCCGCGGCAGAGGCCGACAGAACCCTGGGCGAGCCGCAGAGCGAAACTGCCAAAGCCTGAATGCCTGCGCTGTGCCGGTATTACGAAACAACCGGCCGCTTCTTTACGGGAAGCGGCCGGTTTTGCACTGCCTTACATGTGCTTGATCATTTCATCGCCAAAACCTGAACTGCTCACCAGCGTGGCGCCGTCCATCAGGCGCTCGAAGTCGTAGGTGACAGTCTTGGCCCCGATCGCACCGTTGGTGCCCTTGATGATCAGGTCGGCGGCCTCGGCCCAGCCCATGTGCCGCAACATCATCTCTGCCGAGAGGATCACCGAGCCCGGGTTTACCTTGTCCTGCCCGGCATACTTGGGTGCGGTGCCGTGGGTAGCCTCGAACATGGCCACGGTGTCGGACAGGTTGGCGCCCGGCGCGATGCCGATACCCCCCACTTCCGCTGCCAGCGCATCGGACAGGTAGTCACCGTTGAGGTTGAGGGTGGCGATCACGTCATATTCGGCCGGGCGCAGCAAAATCTGCTGCAGCATGGCGTCGGCAATGGCGTCCTTGACGATGACTTCGCGGCCGCTTTTCGGGTTCTTGAACTTCATCCACGGGCCGCCATCGAGCAGTTCGGCACCAAACTCGTCCCGGGCCACTTCGTAACCCCAGTCC
Organism: Pseudomonas putida S13.1.2; assembly: GCF_000498395.2. NCBI lineage: Bacteria > Pseudomonadati > Pseudomonadota > Gammaproteobacteria > Pseudomonadales > Pseudomonadaceae > Pseudomonas > Pseudomonas putida. The sequence continues at coordinate 627,693 of NZ_CP010979.1, read as the reverse complement.
TTGAAGGCACCCTCGGTGAACTTCATGATGTTGCCTTTGTGCACCAGGGTCAGCGACTCGCGGTCGTTGTCCACCACGTATTGCAGGGCCTTGCGTACCAGGCGCTTGGTGCCCTCGCGCGATACCGGCTTGACGCCGATGCCGCAGTCCTGGTCGAAGCGGATCTTGGTGACGCCCATTTCCTCCTTCAGGAACTTGATCACCTTGTTCGCCTCAGGCGAACCGGCCTTCCACTCGATACCGGCATAAATGTCCTCGGAGTTCTCGCGGAAGATCACCATGTCGACGTCACCGGGCTTTTTCACCGGGCTCGGCACGCCCTGGAACCACAGCACCGGGCGCAGGCACACGTACAGGTCCAGTTGCTGGCGCAGCGCCACGTTGAGCGAACGAATGCCACCCCCTACCGGGGTGGTCAGCGGGCCCTTGATCGACACCACGTAATCACGTACGGCGTCGAGGGTTTCCTGCGGCAACCAGGTGTCCTGGTCGTACACCTGGGTGGCTTTTTCGCCGGCGTACACCTCCATCCAGGCGATCTTGCGCTTGCCGCCGTAGGCTTTCTGCACGGCGGCATCCACCACTTTGATCATGACCGGCGAGACATCTACGCCAATCCCGTCGCCTTCGATATAAGGAATGATGGGGTTGTCAGGAACGTTGAGCGAATGGTCTGCATTGACGGTGATCTTGGTGCCGTCGGTCGGAACCTTGATTTTCTGGTATCCCATGCTTGCACTACTCCGCTGTCGGGTGTGATTGGACATCGTGCGATCCACTGAGCCTAAACCACATCTGCCGACCTGCAAGGCATGCGACAACCCGCCACATTGCCGCTACGTCTTTGGTCTTATAAATGGGCCGATATCACTTGGCCTTGCTGATTAGCCCGAATGGTTTGGTATACTCCGCCGCGACCGTAGGGTCATCGGGGCGAATCCCAGGAAAATGCGGACCGCCCTTGGCCATGAATGGCCGAAAAGCCTGGGTTGTTACCGCAGCTCAGCATTGACGCTCGACTGATGCATCCACCATCACCGCTCGCAGCCTCTCGACTTTCCGCTCATGGCGCTGCCAGGGCGATGCGCCTACCCTGCGCACCACGAGACTCGAGCACGCTCAGCACACAGAGAGTTAACCCGCATGCCCACCCGTTCCAAGATCATCTATACCTTCACCGACGAAGCCCCCGCCCTCGCCACCTACTCGCTGCTGCCGATCGTCGAAGCCTTCACCGCTTCGGCTGACATCGCCGTCGAAACTCGCGACATCTCCCTGGCCGGCCGTATCCTTGCCGCCTTCCCGGAGCAACTGGGCGCAGAGAAGCAAGTAGGCGATCACCTGGCGGAACTGGGCCAGCTGGCCACCACCCCTGAAGCCAACATCATCAAGCTGCCGAACATCAGCGCCTCGGTACCGCAGCTCAAGGCCGCGATCAAGGAACTGCAAGGCAAGGGCTTCAACATCCCTGATTACGCCGACGAGCCGGCCACCGCGGACGAGAAAGAGTCCCGTGCCCGCTACGACCGCATCAAGGGCTCCGCCGTGAACCCGGTGCTGCGCGAAGGCAACTCCGACCGCCGCGCGCCGCTGTCGGTGAAGAACTATGCCCGCAAGCACCCGCACAAGATGGGCGCCTGGGCCGCCGACTCCAAGTCGCACGTTGCCCACATGACCCAGGGCGACTTCTACGGCAGCGAAAAAGCCGCACTGATCGAAGCTGACGACAGCCTGCGCATCGAGCTGGTCGGCAAAGACGGCACCACCACCGTCCTGAAAGAAAAAACCGCCGTCAAGGCCGCCGAAATCATCGACTGCGCCACCATGAGCCGCAAGGCACTGAAAGCCTTCATCGCCGAGCAGATCGCCGATGCCAAGGCCGCTGGCGTGCTGCTGTCGGTGCACCTGAAAGCCACCATGATGAAGGTTTCCGACCCGATCATGTTCGGCGTCATCGTCGAAGAGTTCTACAACGACGTGCTGGCCAAGCACGCCGCAGCCCTGGCTGAGGTCGGCTTCAACGCCAACAACGGTATCGGCGACCTGTACGCCCGTATCAAGGACCTGCCAGCCGACAAGCAGGCCGAGATCGAAGCTGACATCCAGGCCCTGTACGCCCAGCGTCCGGCCCTGGCCATGGTCAACTCCGACAAAGGCATCACCAACCTGCACGTGCCGAGCGACGTCATCGTCGACGCCTCGATGCCGGCGATGATCCGCGACTCGGGCAAGATGTGGAACACCGCCGGTGAACTGCAAGACGCCAAGGCCGTGATCCCGGACCGTTGCTACGCCGGTATCTACCAGGCCACCATCGAAGACTGCAAGCAGCACGGCGCCTTCGACCCGACCACCATGGGCAGCGTGCCGAACGTTGGCCTGATGGCGCAGAAAGCCGAAGAGTACGGCTCCCATGACAAGACCTTCCAGATCAAGGCCGACGGCGTCGTGCGCGTGGTCGATGGCAAGGGCAACGTCGTGCTGGAGCAGAACGTCGAAGCCGGTGACATCTTCCGCATGTGCCAGACCAAAGACGCGCCGATCCAGGACTGGGTCAAGCTGGCCGTCAACCGCGCCCGCCTGAGCAACACCCCTGCGGTGTTCTGGCTGGACCCGGCCCGCGCCCACGACGGCGTGATGATCGAGAAGGTGCAGCAGTACCTGAAGGATCACGACACCACTGGCCTGGACATCCGTGTTCTGGCCCCGGTCGACGCCATCAAGTTCTCCCTGGCCCGCATCCGCGAAGGCAAGGACACCATCTCGGTGACCGGCAACGTGCTGCGCGACTACCTGACCGACCTGTTCCCGATCATGGAGCTGGGCACCAGCGCCAAGATGCTGTCGATCGTGCCGCTGATGAACGGCGGTGGCCTGTTCGAGACCGGCGCCGGCGGTTCGGCGCCCAAGCACGTGCAGCAGCTGGTTGAAGAGAACTTCCTGCGTTGGGACTCGCTGGGTGAATTCCTGGCCCTGGCCGCTTCCCTGGAGCACCTGGGCAACACCTACGACAACCCGCGCGCCAAAGTGCTGGCCAACACCCTGGACCAGGCCACTGGCAAGTTCCTCGACACCAACAAGTCGCCTTCGCGCAAAGTTGGCGGTATCGATAACCGCGGCAGCCACTTCTACCTGACCCTGTACTGGGCCCAGGCCCTGGCTGCCCAGGCTGACGACGCTGCCCTGCAGGCGCGCTTCGCCCCACTGGCAAAAACCCTGACCGAGAACGAGGAGACCATCGTCGCCGAGCTCAACGCCGTTCAGGGCAAGCCGGCCGACATCGGTGGCTACTACGCCCCCGATGCCGAGCTGACCGCCAAGGTGATGCGCCCAAGCCAGACCCTGAACAGCGCCATTGCTGCCCTGTAAGGTTCGCTTGAAGTAACAGCAAAAACCCCGGCCACGCACCGGGGTTTTTGCTTTCTGAAAGAGCTTGCACGGCCCCTGTAGGAGCGGCCTTGTGCCGCGAAAGGGCCGCAAAGCGGCCCCGGCGTTTTTTGCTGCGAAGCTGATTACCTGGGGCCGCTTCGCAGCCCTTTCGCGGCACAAGGCCGCTCCTACAGGGCCCGTGCCAACCATAGGAAATGCTCATGACCTGGCAACCCCACATCACCGTCGCCACCATCGTCGAGCACGAAGGCAAGTTCCTCTTCGTCGAAGAGTTCAAAGCCAACCAGCACGTCTTCAACCAACCCGCCGGCCACCTCGAACCCTTTGAGACCCTGCCCCAGGCCGCCCTGCGCGAAACCCTGGAAGAAACCGCCTGGGAAGTCGAGCTCACCGGCGTGGTCGGCATCTACCTGTACACCGCCCCCAGCAACGGCGTAACCTACCAGCGCATCTGCTTTGCCGCCCGCCCGGTACGCCATCACGCTGACCTGGCGCTGGACAGCGACATCGTCCGCGCCGTGTGGCTTACCCGCGACGAGCTGCTGGCCGACCCCACCCGCTGGCGCAGCGAGCTGGTGCCACGTTGCCTCGACGACTACCTCAAAGGCCCCTTGCACAGCCTTACCCTGCTCCGCGACTGACGCGTCGCCACGGGTTTGATAGAATCGACGTTTTTCCCTTGATACACACCGGTAACCATGACCAGCCCAGCACTCAAAGACCCCGCCAAGACCCGCGTCATCGTCGGCATGTCCGGCGGCGTGGACTCTTCCGTCTCCGCCCTTCTGCTCATCGAGCAGGGCTACCAGGTGGAAGGGCTGTTCATGAAGAACTGGGAAGAAGACGACGGCACCGAATACTGCACCGCCCGTGAAGACCTGGCCGACGCCCAGGCCGTGTGCGACCGCATCGGCATCAAGCTGCACACCGCCAACTTCGCTGCCGAATACTGGGACAACGTGTTCGAGCACTTCCTTGAAGAATACAAGGCCGGCCGCACGCCCAACCCGGACATCCTCTGCAACCGCGAAATCAAGTTCAAGGCGTTCCTCGACTACGCCCTGTCGCTGGGTGCCGACCTGATCGCCACCGGCCACTACGTGCGCCGCCGCGACACGGGCGCGCTCACCGAACTGCTCAAGGGCCTGGACCCGAACAAGGACCAGAGCTACTTCCTGCACGCCGTCGGCGGCAAGGAAATCGCCCGTACCCTGTTCCCGGTCGGCGAGCTGGAAAAACCGGCAGTGCGCGCCATTGCCGAAAAACACGGCCTGGCCACCGCCAAGAAAAAAGACTCCACCGGCATCTGCTTCATTGGCGAACGCCGCTTCAGCGACTTCCTCAAACAGTACCTGCCTGCCCAACCGGGCAACATCGAAACCACCGAAGGTGAAGTGATCGGCCGCCACCATGGCCTGATGTACCACACCATCGGCCAGCGCCAGGGCCTGGGCATCGGTGGCCTGAAGGATGCCGGTGACGAGCCGTGGTACGTGCTGCACAAGGACCTGACCCGCAATGTGCTGGTGGTCGGCCAGGGTAACGAACACCCTTGGCTGTTCTCCCGCGCCCTGCTCGCCTCGGAAATCTTCTGGGTCAACCCCATCGACCTCAGCAGCCCGCGTCAGCTCACCGCCAAGGTACGCTACCGCCAGAGCGACCAGCAGTGCACCCTGGAGCTGACTGCCAGCGGCTACCGCGCGGTGTTCGACGAACCGCAGCGCGCCGTTACCCCAGGCCAGTCGGTGGTGTTCTACGACGGTGAAGTGTGCCTGGGCGGCGGCGTGATCGAAGCCGCCGAGCCGTGGAGCCCGCGCGCATGAGCAACCTGCAGGAGCAGCTGATTGCGTTGGGCGGTGTGTTTCAGGCCGCTGTGTTGGTGGACCGTATCGCCCGCACCGGCCAGGCCAGTGAGGCCAACATCGGTTGCATGCTGGGCAGCCTGCTGGTACGTGACCCCAAGGACACCCTGGAGGTGTTCGGCGGTGACGACCTGAACCTGCGCGACGGCTACCGCGCGCTGATCGGCGCCCTGGAGCGCGACCCCAATAGCCTGCAGCGCGAGCCACTGCGCTACGCCCTGTCAATGCTGGGGCTGGAGCGCCAGCTGAACAAGCGTGGCGACCTGCTCGACACCATCGGCAACCGCCTGCCACAAATCCAGTCCCAGGCCGACCATTTTGGCCTGGCTCATGAAAACGTCATTGCTTCCAGTGGCGCCTTGTACCAGGACACCCTGAGCACCCTGCGCCAGCGTATTCAGGTGCATGGCGACATGCGCTTTCTGCAGCAGCCCAGCAACGCCTCGAAAATTCGCGCCCTGCTGCTGGCCGGCATCCGCGCCGCACGCCTGTGGCGCCAGCTGGGCGGTCACCGCTGGCAGCTGGTGTTCAGCCGGCGCAAGCTGCTGAACGAACTGTACGACATGATGCGCAGCCCCAACTGACGGGCTGAGCTGCCCTTTGTGGGAGCGGGCGTGCCCGCGAAGCACGCGACTCGGTGTATGGCACCGGCTACGCCGGTGTTCGCGGGCATGCCCGCTCCCACAGGGTCTGCCACCAGATCCAAATTGGCCCGACCTTTGGTCAGCCACCCGACCTCGGCGCATTTTTCATGTATGATATGCGCCCTCCAAAAGCCTGACTGTCCGAGAACACCCCATGCAGCTCTCTTCGCTCACTGCGGTTTCCCCTGTAGACGGCCGTTATGCCGGCAAAACCCAGGCCTTGCGCCCCATTTTCAGCGAATTCGGCCTGATCCGTTTCCGCGCCCTGGTCGAAGTGCGCTGGCTGCAGCGCCTGGCCGCCCACCCGCAGATCGGCGAAGTGCCGGCGTTCACCGCCGAAGCCAACGCCCTGCTGGACAACCTGGCCACCGATTTCAAACTTGAGCACGCCGAGCGCGTCAAGGAAATCGAGCGCACCACCAACCACGACGTCAAGGCGATCGAATACCTCCTCAAGGAGCAGGCTGCCACGCTGCCTGAGCTGGCCAAGGTCAGCGAGTTCATCCACTTCGCCTGCACCAGCGAGGACATCAACAACCTGTCCCACGCCCTGATGCTGCGCGCCGGCCGTGACGACGTGCTGCTGCCGCTGATGCGCCAGATCGCCGACGCCATCCGCGCCCTGGCCCACACCCACGCCGCCGTGCCGATGCTGTCGCGCACCCACGGCCAACCGGCTTCGCCGACTACCCTGGGTAAAGAGCTGGCCAACGTCGTGTACCGCCTGGAGCGCCAGATCGCCCAGGTCGCTGCCGTACCGCTGCTGGGCAAGATCAACGGCGCCGTGGGCAACTACAACGCCCACCTGTCGGCCTACTCGCAGATCGACTGGGAAGAGAACGCCCGCGCCTTCATCGAAGACGAGCTGGGCCTGCAGTTCAACCCGTACACCACCCAGATCGAGCCGCACGACTACATCGCCGAGCTGTTCGACGCCATCGCCCGCTTCAACACCATCCTGATCGACTTCGACCGTGATGTGTGGGGCTACATCTCCCTGGGCTACTTCAAGCAGAAGACCGTTGCCGGCGAAATCGGCTCGTCGACCATGCCGCACAAGGTCAACCCGATCGACTTCGAAAACTCCGAAGGCAACCTGGGTATCGCCAATGCGCTGTTCCAGCACCTGGCCAGCAAGCTGCCGATCTCGCGCTGGCAGCGCGACCTCACCGACTCCACCGTGCTGCGCAACCTGGGCGTGGGCTTCGCCCACAGCGTCATTGCCTACGAAGCCAGCCTGAAAGGCATCGGCAAGCTGGAAGTCAACGAAGCCCGCATCGCCGCCGACCTGGACGCCTGCTGGGAAGTGCTGGCCGAGCCGATCCAGACCGTGATGCGCCGCTTCAACATCGAAAACCCCTACGAGAAGCTCAAAGAGCTGACCCGTGGCAAGGGCATCACCCCGGACGCGCTGCTCACCTTCATCGACGGGCTCGACATGCCAGCCGAAGCCAAGGCCGAGCTCAAGCAGCTGACCCCCGCTACCTACATCGGTAACGCGGCAGCCCAGGCCAAACGCATCTAAGCTGACCGTCGCGTACAACGCCCGGCCTGGCCGGGCGTTTTTATTCCCCTACGAAAATTACGTTTTTTCAATAGGTTGAACATGAATCCTGATACTCCACTGCAGCTGCTCGGCGGCATCTCGGCCCGCGAATTCATGCGCGACTACTGGCAGAAGAAGCCCCTGCTGGTGCGCCAGGCCTTCCCGGACTTTATCAGCCCGATCGACCCCGACGAACTGGCTGGCCTGGCCCTGGAAGAGGAAGTCGAATCGCGTATCGTGCTCGAGCACGGCGCCCACCCGTGGGAGCTGCGCCGCGGCCCGTTCAACGAAGACACCTTCGCCGAGCTGCCGGAAAAGGACTGGACCCTGCTGGTACAAGCCGTGGACCAGTTCGTCCCGGAAGTGGCCGAGCTGCTGGAAAACTTCCGCTTCCTGCCCAGCTGGCGTATCGACGATGTGATGATCAGCTTCGCCGCCCCCGGTGGCAGCGTTGGTCCGCACTTCGACAATTACGACGTGTTCCTGCTGCAAGGCCACGGCCAGCGTAACTGGAAGATCGGCCAGATGTGCAGCAGCGACAGCCCGCTGCTGGAGCACGCCGACCTGCGCATCCTTGCCGAATTCGAGCAGAGCGAAGAGTGGACCCTGGAGCCAGGTGACATGCTCTACCTGCCACCACGCCTGGCTCACTACGGCGTGGCCGTGGACGACTGCCTGACCTACTCGGTGGGCTTCCGCGCGCCAAGCGCCGCCGAAGTGCTGACCCACTTCACCGACTTCCTGGGCCAGTTCCTGCCCGACGAAGAGCGCTACAGTGACGCCGACGCCCAGCCGGTCAGCGACCCGCACCAGATCCAGCACGACGCCCTCGACCGCCTCAAGGCCCTGCTCGAGAAGCACATGGGCGACAAGGACCTGCTGCTGACCTGGTTCGGCCAGTTCATGACCGAGCCGCGCTACCCCGAGCAGATCGTTGGCGAAGAGCTGAGCGAGCAAGAGCTGGTCGACGCCCTGGAGCAAGGCGCCATCCTGATCCGCAACCCGAGCGCGCGCATGGCCTGGTCGGAGTTCGAAGACGACCTGCTGCTGTTCGCCAGCGGCCGCAGCTGCCCACTGCCAGGCAAACTGCGCGAACTGCTGAAGCTGGTGTGCGCGGCCGATGCCTTGCACATCGACAACCTGGCCGAGTGGCTGCAGGATGAAGATGGCCTTATGCTTGTACAGCAGCTGGTCAAACAAGGAAGCCTGGGATTCGCCAATGAATAAAATCAGCGTTCGCCTCGCCGACTGGCACAAAGACAACGCCGACATCCGCCGTATCCGTGAAGCGGTATTCGTCGCCGAGCAACATATTCCACCAGAGCTGGAGTTCGATTCGGAAGATCAGGACGCCCTGCACTTCCTGGCCCTGGAAGGCGACTATCCGATCGGTACCGCGCGCCTGCTGGCCGACGGCACCATCGGCCGCATCTCGGTGCTCAAGGACTGGCGCGGGCTGAAGGTTGGCGATGCGCTGGTCAATGCGGTCATCGTCGAAGCACAGAACCGCGACCTGAAGCAGCAGACGCTCAGCGCCCAGGTGCACGCCACGCCGTTCTACGAGCGACTGGGCTTTCGCGTAGTCAGCGAGGAATTCCTCGAAGCCGGCATCCCGCACGTGGACATGGTGCGCGACTCGCGCGTCTGATCCATCACCTCCCACAGGGGGCGCACATTCTGAAAAAAGTGCAGCCCCTGTGGGAGCGGGTTTACCCGCGAAAGGGCCGGTACAGGCTCAACACACTTCCCCTGACAAAAACCTGTACATCCATCCAGATAAAACTTGCCTCCGCGCCCCCGCTTGCGCATCCTAGTGCCCATCACCCCCGATGAAGCGTTCCCGGCCATGCGCCTGTTCCTCTGCGAAAAACCCTCACAGGCAAAAGACATCGCCAAAGTGCTCGGCGCCACGCGCAAGGGCGACGGCTGCTGGCAAGGCACTGACGTCTGCGTAACCTGGTGCATCGGCCATCTGCTGGAAACCGCCCCGCCCGACAGCTACGACGAGCGCTACAAGCGCTGGAACCTGGCCGACCTGCCGATCATTCCGGAAAAGTGGAAGATGCTGGTCAAGCCCAAGACCGCCAGCCAGTTCAAGGCGGTAAAGCGCCTGCTGGGCGAAGCCCGGGAGCTGGTAATTGCCACCGACGCCGACCGCGAAGGCGAAATGATCGCCCGCGAGCTGGTCGAGCATTGCCGCTACCGCGGCCCGGTGCAGCGCCTTTGGCTGTCGGCACTGGATGACACCTCCATCCGCAAGGCCCTGGCACGTCTGCTACCAGGCCACGAAACCTTCAACCTGTACCACTCGGCGCTGGGCCGCTCCCGCGCCGACTGGCTCATCGGCATGAATATGAGCCGGCTGTTCACCCTGCTTGGCCGCCAATCCGGCTACCAGGGCGTGCTGCCGGTGGGCCGGGTGCAAACACCTACCTTGCGCCTGGTGGTCGACCGCGACCGCAGCATCGCCGACTTCGTGCCAGTGCCGTTCTGGGCCATCGACGTACAGCTTGAACACGCAGGCCAATGTTTCAACGCCCAGTGGCGTGCGCCCGAAGATGCCTGCGACGACCAGGGTCGCTGCCTGAATCAGGGGTTGGCGCAACAGGCTGCCACCGCCATCGGTAATGCCGGCACGGCCCGCGCCGTAAAGGTAACCACCGAGCGCGTGCGTGAGGCCGCGCCCCTGCCCTTCGACCTCGGCACCCTGCAGGAGCTGTGCTCGAAAAAGTTCGGCCTCGGCGCCCAGGAAACCCTCGACATCGCTCAGGCCCTGTACGAGACCCACAAGCTGATCACCTATCCGCGCAGCGATTGCGGCTACCTGCCGCTGAGCCAGCACGCCGAAGCACCGGGCATTCTCGCCGCCCTGCAACGGGCCGATGCCAGCCTCGCACCGCTGCAGCCCCACCTGGAGCCGCAGCGCCGCTCGCGGGCGTGGAACGACGCCAAGGTCAGCGCCCACCACGGCATCATCCCTACTGCCGCCGCCAGCGACCCGTCGCGCCTGCCGGCCAAGCACAAGGCGGTGTACACCCTGATCCGCGCCCGCTACCTGGCGCAGTTCCTGCCCAATCATGAATACGACCGCACCCAGGCCGACTTCGACTGCGCCGGCCATGCCCTGCGCGCGGTGGGCAAGCAAATCGTCGAACCGGGCTGGCGCCGCGCCCTGCCCGAAGCGCTGACCCCGGCCAAAGGCCGCGAAGCACCACCCGCCCAGGTGCTGCCAGCGCTGCGCGAAGGCCAGGACTGCAACGTGCAAGGCCTGCAACTGAAAGACCTGTGGACCCAGCCGCCCAAGCCGTTCACTGAAGGCGACCTGATCAAGGCCATGAAAAACGTGGCCAAGCTGGTGGACGACCCGCGCCTGAAGCAGAAGCTGAAAGAAACCACCGGCATCGGCACCGAAGCCACCCGCGCCAGCATCATCCAGGGCCTGCTCGACCGCGGCTATCTCGTAAAAAACGGCAAAGCGCTGGCGGCCACGCCTGCGGCCTTCAGCCTGATCGATGCGGTACCCCGGGCCATCGCCGACCCTGGCACCACGGCGATCTGGGAGCAGGCGCTGGACATGGTGCAAAGCGGCGAGATGAGCCTGGAAGAGTTCGTCGCCCGGCAGTCGGCGTGGATGGGCAAGCTGGTCGAGCGTTGCAGCGGCATGCGCATGACCATCAGCGGGCCGGCAGCCGGGGCAGCGCCGCCCTGGAAGAAGAAGCGTCGCGGTGGCAGTGGAAAAAGCAAAGCGACCGGAAGCAAGTCGGCAGCAAGCAAGCCGCGGCAGCCCCGGAAAAAAGCGACAACCTAGCCTTTGTAGCGAACAGGCCGGTACAGCCAGCCCACCTCAACCAGGAAAACCACAAAACGCGCCCCACACATTGGCGACATGAAATTAACCTGCTAAGTTTTCATGAAAATAATCACAATAATTTTCACGAGGCTTCTGGATGTTCAAACACTCCGCCCAGCACGTCGCCAGCTACTACGCCCAGACCTACCCCGCCAACATCCCGTTACGCCCTACCCTGCAAGGCTCACACGACACTGATGTGCTTATCATCGGTGCCGGTTTCAGCGGCCTGCACACCGCCCTGCGCCTGACCCAGGCCGGCAAGCGCGTAACACTGTTGGAGGCCAGCCGTGTGGCCTGGGCTGCCTCCGGGCGCAACGGTGGCCAGGCACTGCTGGGCTGGTCCTGCGACATGCCACCACTGGAAAAGGCTCTGGGCCTGGAACGTGCCCAGCGCCTGTGGGCAAGCATGTGCTGGGCCGCCGACGAAATGCGCGAGCTGCCCGGGCGCCATGGTTTCGATATCGACTACCGGCTGGGCAGCCTCTGGACCGCCGTACTGCCGCGGCGGGTGAAAATGCTTGAAGAAGCCCTGCAAGATGCCGAACACAAATGGGGCTACGACGCCCTGCGCCTGATCGGCCGCGACGAGCTGCCACAATGGATCGACAGCCCGCGCTACCAGGCTGCGCTGTATGACGCCAAAGGCGCCCACCTCAATCCGCTGAAGCTGGCCCAAGGCCTGGCCAGCACCCTCGAAGCGGGTGGTGCGCATATCTACGAACAGAGCCGGGTACTCAGCTATCAACAAGCCGGCAACGGCTATGTTGCCCGTACGGACAACGGCGAAGTGCGCTGCCAGGTGTTGGTGCTGGCCTGCAACGCCTACATCGACCGCCTCGACCGCGGCCTGTCGCGGCGCCTGTTGCCGGTCGGTTCCTATCAGGTAGCCACCGCGCCACTGGACGCCGACTTCGCCCAGTCTCTGCTGCCGCGTAACAGTTGCGTGATCGACAACCAGTTCGTGCCGGACTACTTCCGCCTCACCCCGGATCACCGCCTGCTGTTCGGCGGCGGTTGCACTTACCTGGGCGGTATTCCCAAGGACGTCGCCAGCGCCACCCGTCCGTATCTGGAGCGGGTTTTCCCGCAACTGGCCGGTGTGGCCATCGACTATGCCTGGGGCGGCCATATCGATTGCAGCCTGCGGCGCACCCCGGACGTCGGCCGCGAAGGCCAGCGCTATTGGCTGCAGGGGTTCTCCGGCCACGGCGTACTGCCGACCCTGGCCGCGGCGCGGGCGGTCAGCGATGCCATTCTTGGCGATGACGACCTGTTGGCGCTGTACCAAGGCATCGACAATGGACGCTTCCCCGGCGGGGATCTGCTCGCAGCACCGCTGGAAGCCGCCGCCAAGGCCTGGTACAGAATGCGCGACACACTCTGAAGACGGCCGGCGCTTGCTTCGCCGAAATCTGCCCTATTCTCAATAGCTCCCTTCGGTTCCTGCATACAGGAGACACGATCATGAGCCATGTAACCACGCAGGACGGCGTGCAGATTTTCTACAAGGACTGGGGCCCACGCGACGCGCCGGTCATTCACTTCCACCACGGCTGGCCGCTGAGCGCAGATGACTGGGATACCCAGATGCTGTTCTTCCTCGCCCAGGGCTACCGCGTGGTAGCCCACGACCGCCGTGGTCATGGCCGCTCCAGCCAGGTGTGGGATGGCCACGACATGGACCACTACGCCGATGATGTGGCAGCCGTGGTTGCCCACCTGGGTATCCAGGGTGCCGTGCATGTCGGCCACTCCACCGGTGGTGGCGAGGTGGTGCGCTACATGGCCCGTTACCCTCAAGACAAGGTGGCCAAGGCAGTGCTGATCGCCGCAGTGCCGCCACTGATGGTGCAAACGCCCGGCAATCCTGGTGGCCTGCCCAAGGCGGTGTTCGACGACTTCCAGGCCCAGGTCGCCAGTAACCGCGCGCAGTTTTACCGGGATGTACCGGCCGGGCCGTTCTACGGCTACAACCGCCCCGGTGCCGAAGCCCGCGAAGGTATCATCGCCAACTGGTGGCGCCAGGGCATGATCGGCAGCGCCAAGGCCCATTACGATGGCATCGTGGCGTTTTCCCAGACCGATTTCACCGAAGACCTCAAGGGCATAAACCAGCCGGTACTGGTGATGCATGGGGACGATGACCAGATCGTGCCGTATGAAAACTCCGGGGTGCTGTCGGCCAAGCTGCTGCCCAATGGGACGCTGAAAACCTACAAAGGCTACCCGCATGGCATGCCGACTACCCATGCCGATGTGATCAATGCGGATTTGCTGGCGTTTATCCGTAGCTGATGTGATCACCTGTAACGGCCCTTTCGCGGGTAAACCCGCTCCCACAGGTACAGCGCTGCCCTCAGGTCTTACGCTGAACCTGTGGGAGCGGGCGAGCCCGCGAAGAGGCCGGGACTGGCAACACACCCCTCCCAGGATTACCATGTCACCCTTCTAGTGCGGCCCTTTGCCGCCCCTTGCCTCCCTGCCTGCCAAGACCCCCATGCCCTTCGAACTCACCGTAGAACCCTTAACCCTGCTGATCCTGGCGCTGGTCGCCTTCGTCGCCGGTTTCATCGATGCCATCGCCGGTGGCGGGGGCCTGCTCACCACTCCGGCCCTGCTCACCGCCGGCATGCCACCGCACCTGGTCCTGGGCACCAACAAGCTCAGTTCCACCTTCGGTTCGGCCACCGCAGGTTTCACCTACTACAAGCGCAAACTGTTCCACCCGGCGCAGTGGCGCCCGGCATTGTTCGCCACCTTGACCGGGGCATTGCTCGGTGCGGTCATCGCCCACTACATGCCAGCCGAGTGGTTGAACAAGATGCTGCCGGTGATCGTTTTCGCCTGTGGCATCTACCTGCTGTTCGGCGGCACACCCAAGGCGCCGCTGGATGCCGATGCGCCGATCAAGAAGAAGTGGCAAGTGCCGCAAGGCTTCACCCTGGGCTTCTACGACGGCGTGGCCGGCCCGGGCACCGGGGCGTTCTGGACGGTCAGCACCCTGCTGCTGTACCCCATCGACCTGGTCCGCGCCAGCGGCGTGGCGCGCAGCATGAACTTCGTCAGCAACATCGCGGCGCTGACGGTGTTCATCATTTCCGGGCAGGTGGATTACGTCGTCGGCCTGTGCATGGGCCTGTCGGTAATGGTCGGCGCCTTCTTCGGCGCACGCACGGCGATCAGTGGCGGCAGCAAATTCATCCGCCCGGTGTTCATCACCGTGGTGCTGGCGTTGACCGTACGCCTAGCGTGGCAGCACTGGTTCGGGCAAGCCTAAGCGCCTGGCCACATAAAGATCGATCAGGTACCGGGCAATCGACCGCCCGGCCGGCAACGGTGGCAGGTCGTGGACGCTGAACCACTGGGCATCCTCGATCTCGTCCGGCTGCATGACTATCTCGCCGCCGGCATATTCGGCGTGGAAGCCCAGCATCATCGAATGCGGGAACGGCCAGCACTGGCTGCCGACGTACTGGATGTTCCGCACTTCCACCGCCACCTCTTCACGCACTTCGCGCACCAGGCAGTCTTCAGCCGACTCGCCGGGCTCGGCGAAGCCCGCCAGTGTGCTGTACACACCGGTGACAAAGCGCGGCGAACGCGCCAGCAAGATTTCATCACCACGGGTCACCAGCACGATCATGCTCGGCGAAATACGGGGGTAGCTGCGCAGGTCGCACGGCTGGCAGTACATCGCCCGCTCCCAGCGAATTTGCGTCATCGCCTGGCCACAGCTGCCGCAGAAACGGTGCTCGCGGGCCCAGGTGCCGATCTGCGCGGCATAACCCAGTACTGTGTAGATGTCGAAGTCGCCTTCGAGCATGAATGCCCGCAGGCCACGCCAGTGGCAACCGGGCACGTCGGTGGCGCTGCGCAGCTCCAGCAGGAACACTGGCTGGCCGTCAAAATGGCCGATGCCGTGCTCGCATAACACGTCGAGGTCCTGGCGTTTGAGCCAGTCGCGGGGGAACAGCGCGCCGTTGTCGTCCACCAGAAACCCTTCCGGGCTGCGGGCCACGGCCACGCCCCCGGTGATCTGCGGGTCGAGTACTGCAGTAGTCCAGCGTGCTGACATATCGGGGGTTCCTTGACTGCGCGTCCCCCGGCCCGATCAGTCGGCGAACGTCGGTTTCTGTTTGCTCATGTGCGCCGCCACGGCCACGCGCAGGTCTTCGGACTGCAGCATCGCGGCGTTCCAGGTGGCGATGTAGTCCAGGCCATCGTCGATGCGATGGTCACGCATGTAGCTGAGCATTTCCTTGGTGCCGGCCACGGCGATCGGCGATTTTGCAGCAATCTCGCGGGCGATGGCAAAAACACCGTCCAGCAGTGCGGCCTGATCATCATAGACCCGGTTGACCAGGCCGATGCGCAGGGCCTCGTCGGCCGCAACGTTGCGCCCGGTGAAGGCCAGCTCACGCATGATGCCGTCGCCAATGATACGTGGCAAACGTTGCAGTGTGCCGACGTCGGCGGCCATGCCCATGTCGATTTCCTTGATCGAGAACTGCGCGTCGCTGCTGCAGTAGCGCATGTCGCACGCCGAGATAAGGTCGATGGCGCCGCCTATGCAGTAGCCCTGCACGGCCGCTAGCACTGGCTTGCGGCATTTGTCCACGGCGGTGAACGAGGCTTGCAGGCGCTGGATGGTGCTACGCAGAAGGCGCGCATTGCGGCCCACGTCCTTGCCCATTTGCCCGGCCAGCGAAGCCAGCATCATCAGGTCGATGCCCGCGGAAAAATGCTTGCCGGCACCGCTGATCACCACCGCGCGCACGGCGTCGGTGTCGTCGATCCACCGGAAGATAGTGATGATTTCTTCCCAGAAGGCCGCGTTCATCGCGTTGACCTTTTCCGGGCGGTTGATCTGAACGTGGGCGATGTTGTCGGTCAGTTCAACCTTGAACGCACTGTACTCGGTCACGGGCGGCACTCCTGCGGGTGAAGGATTCATGGCGTGGATGGTAACCCAGCCCGATGGCCGTACTTGTGCCAAAAACGGGACTGCACGCCTTGCCTAAGAAGCGCTAATCCGGCACCGTGCGCCATCGCCGAATCATAAGGATACATATTCATGTCACGCTCCCTGACCGGCGCCCTCGCCCACGGTTTTCTGGGCCAGTCGCCGCTTTGGTACAAGGCGGTCATCTGCCTGTTCCTGGTGCTGAACCCGCTGCTGCTGGTTACCGTTGGCCCGGTTGCAGCCGGCTGGGCGCTGGTGCTCGAGTTCATCTTCACCCTG
Organism: Pseudomonas putida S13.1.2; assembly: GCF_000498395.2. NCBI lineage: Bacteria > Pseudomonadati > Pseudomonadota > Gammaproteobacteria > Pseudomonadales > Pseudomonadaceae > Pseudomonas > Pseudomonas putida. Next base: position 611,156 of record NZ_CP010979.1, on the reverse strand, counting down.
GGCATGGCGCTGAAGTGCTACCCACTGATGCCCGGTGGCCTGTTGCTGATCGAAGCCCTGCTGTTGCAGATGACCACGCCACAGGCGCTGTACGAGGAACTGCAACACAACTTCCCGGTGATCCTGCTGCTGATGTTCATGGTCGCCGGCATCCATTTCATGAAGGAGCTGCTGCTGTTCCTGTTCTCGCGCATTTTGCTCGGGGTGCGCTCGAAGGCCATTCTGGCGTTGCTGTTCTGCGCGTTGTCGGCGTTTCTGTCGGCGTTTCTCGATGCACTGACCGTGACGGCGGTGATCATCAGCGCTGCGGTCGGCTTTTACGCGGTGTACCACCGCGTCGCGTCCGGCGCCAACCCGCGCGAGGAAAGCGCGCTGGACAGCGACCAGCAGATCGCCCACCTGCACCGCGAAGACCTCGACCAGTTCCGCGACTTCCTGCGTAGCCTGCTGATGCACGGCGCGGTGGGTACCGCCCTGGGTGGCGTGTGCACCTTGGTGGGCGAGCCACAGAACCTGCTGATCGGCCACGAGATGGGTTGGCATTTCGCCGACTTCTTCTTCAAGGTGGCACCTGTGTCGCTGCCAGTGCTGGGTGCCGGCCTGCTGACCTGCGTGCTGCTGGAAAAACTGCGCCTGTTCGGCTACGGCACGTTGATGCCCGAGCCGGTGCGTCAGGTGCTGGCCGCCTATGCGGCCGAAGACGATGCCGCACGTACCCAGGCCCAGCGCATCGCGCTTTGGGTACAAGGGCTCGCGGCGCTGATCCTGATCGTCTGCCTGGGGCTGCATGTGGCCGAGGTTGGCCTGATCGGCCTGATGGTGATCGTGCTGATCACGGCGTTTACCGGTATCACCGATGAACACCGGCTGGGCCGCGCCTTCCAGGACGCCATGCCGTTCACCTCGTTGCTGGTGGTGTTCTTCGCAGTGGTCGCGGTGATACATCAGCAGCAGCTGTTCAGCCCATTGATCAACTGGGTGCTGACGCTGCCGGCCGAGCAGCAACCGGGCATGCTCTACCTGGCCAACGGTTTGCTGTCGGCAATCAGCGACAACGTGTTTGTCGCCACCATCTATATCACCGAGGTGAAGCAGGCGTTTCTCAATGGCGGCATGAGCCGCGAGCATTTCGAAACGTTGGCGGTGGCGATCAACACCGGCACCAACCTGCCCAGCGTGGCAACGCCAAACGGGCAGGCAGCGTTCCTGTTCCTGCTGACCTCGGCGATTGCGCCGCTGATCCGGCTGTCGTATGGGCGAATGGTGTGGATGGCCTTGCCCTATACCGTCGTGATGGGCGGGCTGGGATGGTGGGCGGTGACTTACTGGCTGTGATGTAAACCTGTGCCGGCCCTTTCGCGGGTGAACCCGCTCCCACAGGTACTGCACAGCATTGGGAACCTGTGGTGACCCTGTGGGAGCGGGTTCACCCGCGAAAGGGCCGGCACAGGTTCACGCTGTCGATCCTGCCCGCTGCCGTTCGACTATCCCATGCCAACAGCCACCCTGGCTGCCAACAGGAGAGTCCCCATGCGCAAACTCATCGTAGCCGCCTTCATCAGCCTCGACGGCGTGATGCAAGCCCCCGGCGGCCCGCAGGAAGACACCAGCGGCGGTTTCGCCTACGGCGGCTGGATCGTGCCCTACGCCGAGGAAGTCTTCGGCCAGGCCATGCAGGCATTGTTCAGCCAGCCCTTTGAGCTGCTGCTGGGCCGGCGCACCTACGACATTTTTGCCGGCTATTGGCCAAACATCAAAAACAACGCCGAAGACTTTTCCATCGCCAACCTGTTCAACAGCGTGCCCAAGCATGTGGCCACCCACACCCCTGCCACCCTCGACTGGCACAACAGCCACGCCCTGGGCGTGGACATCGCCGCAGCAGTACGCACGCTGAAGCAACAGGACGGCGCCAACCTGCTGACCCAGGGCAGCGCCGAACTGGTGCAGCAACTGCTGGCGGCAGACCTGGTCGATGAACTGCAACTGCTGATCCACCCGCTGCTGCTCGGCCACGGCAAACGCCTGTTCGGTCATGACGCAGCAGCAGCGGCCTTTACCTTGCAGCAGTCGCAAGTCTCGCCCAAGGGCGTGATCATCAGCCGCTACGTGCGCGCAGGCCAGGTGCAGACCGGTTCTTTCGACGTGGTGTAATCCCATACAACTTTTGCCCCGCCCAGGCATCGAAACACAGGAAGCCCCTATCCGCTCCAAGGAGGTCAACCATGGCGCTGCGCACTACGCTGCTGCTTTCCTGTATGACCCTGGCGCTGCTCGGCTGCGCCGGCAACGATCAACCGGCACCGCCGCGCACCCAGCAGGTCGACCTGCAACGCTACCAGGGCACCTGGTATGAACTGGGCCGGCTGCCGATGTTCTTCCAGCGCAACTGCGTGCAGTCCGAGGCGAACTATGGCCTGCGCCCGGATGGCCGGATCGACGTAACCAACCGCTGCAAGGAAAAGGACGGCCAGTGGAACGAAGCCAAGGGCATCGCCGAGGCCCAGCAGCCGGGCAGCACCGACAAGCTGTGGGTGCGCTTCGACAACTGGTTCAGCCGCCTGGCACCGGGCCTGACCAAGGGCGAGTACTGGGTGCTGTATCACGACAAGGATTACCGGGTGGCGCTGGTGGGCCACCCCAACCGCGAGTACCTGTGGCTGCTTTCACGCACGCCTGCGGTCACCGACCAGCAGCGCGAGCAGCTGCTGACCATCGCCCGGGAGCAAGGTTATGACACCAGCAAGCTCATCTGGCGGCAGGGAGACTAGCAGGCCGTCGACGGCAGGCAGCAATGCGGATAAGGTGTGCGCCCGTCATACCTCGAAGGAGCGAGCCGTTGACTAGCAAGCCACCATTAGCACCCCGCGTTCGTTCTCTTGCCCTGTGTGTTTTCCATCACCAGGGCAAGATCCTGGTCAACATGTTCGATGACCCTGTCACCGGCCAGACGCTGTTGGGCTGAAACAAGGAGCCTGAGCATGGACCTGTTGTTCCTCGGCACCTGCGCCGGGGTGCCCACCAAGGCACGCAATGTCAGCGCCACGGCGGTGATCGAAGCCAGTGGCAGCGGCTGGTACCTGGTCGACTGCGGCGAAGGCACCCAGCACCAGCTGCTGCGCACACCGCTGTCGATCCGCGACCTGCGCGCCATTTTCATCACCCACGTGCACGGCGATCATTGCTTCGGCCTGCCCGGCCTGCTGGCCAGTGCCGGCATGAGCGGGCGTACGCAGCCGCTGGAACTGATCCTGCCCGCCGCGCTGCATGACTGGGTACGCCAGGGCCTGGTAGCCAGCGACACCTTCCTGCCGTTCGAACTGCGCCTGCTGGCCGTGGAAGAGTTGGTCGAATGGCGCAACGATACTCTGCAGGTGACGACCGTTCAGCTGTCACACCGCGTGCCGAGCGTCGGGTTCGTGTTCACCGAACTCAACCCCGAACCGCGCCTGGACATCCCCCGCCTGGAAGCCGAAGGCATACCGCGTGGCCCGCTGTGGGGCGAGCTGGCCAAGGGTTTGACGGTGCAGCATGGCGAGCAGTTGCTGAAGGGCAACGACTACCTGCGCCCTTCCCGGCCACCGCGGCGGGTGATCGTGTGTGGTGACAACGATACCCCCGAGCTGCTGGCCGACGCTGCCCAAGGCGCGGATGTGCTGGTGCACGAAGCCACGTTTACCCAGGCAGTGGTCGAACGTACCGGGGTCACCTTCGGCCACAGTACTGCGGCGGCGGTGGCGCGCTTTGCCGAAGCGGCGGGCGTGCACAACCTGGTGCTGACGCATTTCAGCGCCCGCTACCAGAGCGACCCAAGGCGCAGCCCGAATATCGACAATGTGCGTGACGAAGCCCTCGCCCACTATAACGGGCACTTGACCCTGGCGCAGGACCTGCAGCGCTATCACCTTGGCCGGGATGGCTGTCTTGAGCTGACCGGATGAATTAACATGGCCGGTTTTTTCAAAAGGACTTGGCCATGCAACGCATCGTGATTCTGGGCAACGCCGGCAGTGGCAAATCGACCCTGGCCCGGCAGATCGGCGCCCGCCTGGGGGCGTCGGTGGTACACCTCGACACGTTGTTCTGGGAGGCCGGCTGGGTAGAGCCGGATGCCGAGACCTTTCGCAGCCGAGTACGCAGTGCGGTTAGCGGGCAAGCGTGGGTATGCGAGGGCAACTACAGCCGCCGCACCTTCGACCTGCGCTTACCACGGGCCGACCTGGTTATCTGGCTGGATACACCACGGCTGACATGCCTGAAGCGGGTCATCCTGCGCAGTGTGCTGAACAAGCCACGGCCAGACCTGCCGGCCGGGTGTACCGAGCGGCTGGACCGGGCGTTTCTGACCTTCCTGAGTTTTGTGTGGACGTTCGACCGGGGCTATCGGCCAGGTATCGAAGCCAACCGCCAGGCAATCGGGCCGCAGGTGCCGGTTGTGCATCTGCGTGGTGAGCGGCAGATTGCGGCGTTTATGGAAGGCCTCACACAACCAGCACCAGCAGCGCGGTCCCTGTAGGAGCGGCCTTGTGTCGCGATCGGGCTGCACAGCAGCCCCAGCGATATCAGCGTTTACTTCCAAACCCTGGGGCTGCTGCGCAGCCCGATCGCGACACAAGGCCGCTCCTACAAAAAGCGCGGTCGCCTGATGCCCGAGGTGCTAGGCCGCCAACCGCCCGCTGGCAATCGCCTCCGACGCCTCCAGCATCGCCCGCAGCAATACTGCGCAGCCCGCCGCCAGGTCATCGGGCGTGGCGTTCTCGATTTCGTTGTGGCTGATGCCGTTCTCGCAGGGCACGAAAATCATCCCCGCTGGCCCTAGTTCGGCCAGGAAGATCGCGTCATGCCCAGCGCCACTGACAATGTCCATGTGCGGCAACCCCAGCGCCTGCGCCGAGGCGCGCACGGCATCGACACAGCCTTTGTCGAAGTACAACGCCGGGAAGTCGGCCGTAGGCACCAGTTCGTGGCTCAAGCCATGCTTGGCACAGGTTGCCTCGATCACCCCGCGCACCTCGGCGATCATCGCATTCAGTTGCTCGCCCTCCAGGTGGCGGAAGTCCAGGGTCATGCGCACCTCACCCGGGATCACGTTACGCGAGCCTGGATACGCCTGCAGGCAACCCACAGTGCCACAGGCATGGGGCTGGTGGCCGAGGGCGGTACGGTTGACCGCCTCCACCACGGCGGCAGCGCCGACCAAGGCGTCCTTGCGCAGGTGCATGGGTGTCGGCCCCGCGTGGGCTTCAACGCCGCGCAAGGTCAGGTCGAACCACTTCTGCCCCAGCGCCCCGAGCACCACGCCGATGGTCTTGGCCTGGTCCTCAAGGATCGGGCCCTGTTCGATATGGGCCTCGAAATAGGCCCCGACCGGGTGGCCCAGCACCGCGCGGGTGCCGGCATAGCCGATAGCGTTCAAGGCTTCGCCCACGCTGACACCCTGGGCATCACGCTTGGCCAGGGTTTCCTCCAGGGTGAACTTGCCGGCGAACACCCCTGAACCCATCATGCACGGTGCAAAGCGTGAGCCTTCTTCGTTGGTCCACACCACCACTTCCAGCGGTGCTTCGGTTTCCACGCCCAGGTCGTTCAGCGTACGGATCACCTCCAGCCCGGCCATCACCCCGAAGCAACCATCGAACTTGCCGCCCGTGGGCTGGGTGTCGATATGGCTGCCGGTCATTACCGGGGGCAGCTTGGGGTTACGCCCCGGGCGGCGGGCGAAGATGTTGCCGACGGCGTCGATGCTGACCGTACAACCGGCAGCCTCGCACCACTGCACGAACAGGTCGCGGGCCTGGCGGTCGAGGTCGGTCAGGGCCAGGCGGCAGACGCCGCCCTTGGCGGTGGCACCGAGCCGCGCCAGGTCCATCAGCGATTGCCACAGGCGGTTGCTGTCGACATGCCGGGCGGTGGTCTTGAGGATCTCTTTGACTGGGGTCACGGGTTTCTCCTTCAGGCTTTTTTTGTTGTCGGTGCGGGCCGCTTCGCGGGTGAACCCGCGCCCACAACCAAACTGGCGAAGACGTAGTACAGCGCGCCGCCCAGCAGCGAGCCGGTAAACCAGCCGTAGTCGTAGAACCAGCTGAAACTGCTGTTGCCAATCGCCATTACCGTCAGCGCCACCGGCAAGGCAAAGGCAGCAAACCCGGGCCAGTTCCACGCCGGGTACACGTCGTCGCGGTACAACCCGGCCAGGTCCAGCTGCTGCCGACGGATCAGGAAGTAGTCCACCACCATGATCCCGGCAATCGGCCCGAGCAGGCTGGAATAGCCCAGCAGCCAGTTGGAATACACGCTCTCCAGGCTCAGGTCGGAGACGATCAGGCCCAGCTTCTTCAGCAGCTCATGGCCCATCAGCACCAGGCCGATAAAGCCGGTAAGCCATACCGCGCGGCTGCGCCCGATCAGGCGCGGGGCGATGTTCTGAAAGTCGTTGGTCGGCGACACGATGTTCGCCGCCGTGTTGGTCGACAGTGTGGCAATCACGATCAACGCCATGGCCAAGGCCACCCAGAACGGGCTGTGGATCCTGCCGATCAGGCTGACCGGGTCGGACACCGTCTCGCCCACCAGCGACGCCGAGGCGGCGGTCAGCACCACACCCAGCGAAGCGAACAGGAACATGGTCAGCGGCAGGCCGAAGATCTGCCCGAGAATCTGGTCCTTCTGGCTGCGGGCGTAGCGGCTGAAGTCGGGAATGTTCAGCGACAAGGTGGCCCAGAACCCGACCATGGCAGTGAGCCCGGCGCAGAAGTAACTGACCACACTCGCCCCCTCCGGGCGCTTCGGTGGTTGCGCCAGCAGTTCGGTCATCGACATGTGCGGCAGGGCCCAGAACAGCAGGCCGACGCCCACCGCCACCAGCAGCGGTGCCGAGAGCGTTTCCAGCCACTTGATCGACTCGGCGCCGCGTAGCACCACCCACAGGTTCAGGCACCAGAAGATCATGAAACCAATCACCTCGCCCGTGCCGGCCAAGGCCTTCCAGCCATCGAACACCGAGCCAAGGAACAGGTGAATGGCCAGCCCGCCGAACATGGTCTGGATACCAAACCAGCCACAGGCAACCACGGCGCGGATCAGGCACGGTACGTTGGAGCCGAGGATGCCGAACGACGAGCGCAGCAGCACCGGGAACGGGATGCCGTACTTGGTGCCGGGGAAGGCGTTGAGGGTAAGCGGGATCAGCACGATCACGTTGGCCAGCAGGATCGCCAGCAGCGCTTCGCCAACACTGAGGCCGAAGTAGGCGGTGAGCACACCGCCCAGGGTGTAGGTGGGTACGCAGATGGACATGCCCACCCACAAGGCGGTGATGTGCCATTTGTTCCAGGTGCGCTGGTGCACCTTGGTCGGTGCGATGTCGTGGTTGTAGCGCGGGCTGTCGAGGACATCGCTGCCCTCGGACAACTCGAACAGGCCATCCTGCTCGACCACTTCCGATCTGCTCTGTTGCATGGGCCCTTCTCCAGATTTTCTTTTAGTTGTTTGCTCATCGGGCTAATTCGATGGCCGGAGTACACACGCGTATTTGTGCTTAGAAATCTTGACCAGAATTCCATCTTGTCAAGTCAGTCAACAACCCCTGAAAGGCCCGAAGTCAGCGGGTCATTAAAAATTAATCCTTAAATATCAGATGGTTAAAAACCACAAAATTTATAGGAAAATTTTCTTGATGAATTCCAGATCAGCATCTAGCCTCGAATCTTGTCAGGCCTGACAGGATTAACCGCCCTGCCTGCCCTGCACCCGAAACAATTCCAAGAACCGGCCCAGACCGGTCAGCCTGCGAGGAAAACGGCATGTCCCTGTTGATCCGTGGCGCCACCGTGGTCACCCACGAAGAGAGTTACCCCGCCGATGTCCTGTGTGCCGATGGCCTGATCCGTGCCATCGGGCAAAACCTCGAACCGCCCACCGACTGCGAAATCCTCGACGGCAGCGGCCAGTACCTGATGCCCGGCGGCATCGACCCACATACCCACATGCAGTTGCCGTTCATGGGCACGGTGGCCAGCGAGGATTTCTTCAGCGGCACCGCTGCGGGCCTGGCCGGCGGCACCACGTCCATCATCGACTTCGTCATCCCCAACCCGCAGCAGTCATTGCTGGAGGCCTTCCACACGTGGCGCGGCTGGGCGCAGAAGAGCGCCAGCGACTACGGCTTCCATGTGGCCATCACCTGGTGGAGCGAGCAGGTGGCTGAAGAGATGGGCGAACTGGTGGCCAAGCATGGGGTAAACAGCTTCAAGCACTTCATGGCCTACAAGAACGCGATCATGGCCGCCGACGACACCCTGGTGGCCAGCTTCGAGCGCTGCCTGCAACTGGGTGCAGTACCCACCGTGCATGCCGAGAACGGCGAACTGGTGTACCACCTGCAGAAAAAACTGCTGGCCCAGGGCCTGACCGGGCCAGAGGCGCACCCCCTGTCGCGCCCTTCGCAAGTGGAAGGTGAAGCGGCCAGCCGCGCCATCCGCATTGCCGAAACCATTGGTACGCCGCTGTATGTGGTGCACATTTCCAGCCGTGAAGCGCTGGATGAAATCACCTATGCACGGGCCAAGGGCCAGCCGGTTTACGGCGAAGTGTTGCCTGGCCACCTGCTGCTGGACGACAGCGTCTACCGTGACCCGGACTGGGCCACTGCCGCCGGCTACGTGATGAGCCCGCCGTTTCGCCCGCGTGAACACCAGGAGGCGCTGTGGCGCGGCCTGCAATCGGGCAACCTGCATACCACGGCCACCGACCACTGCTGCTTCTGCGCCGAGCAGAAAGCCATGGGCCGCGACGACTTCAGCCGCATCCCCAACGGCACCGCCGGCATCGAAGACCGCATGGCGGTGCTGTGGGATGCTGGGGTTAACAGCGGGCGCCTGTCGATGCACGAGTTCGTTGCGCTCACCTCTACCAACACGGCGAAAATCTTCAACCTGTTCCCGCGCAAGGGCGCCATCCGCGTGGGTGCCGACGCCGACTTGGTGCTGTGGGACCCGCAGGGCACCCGCACCATCTCGGCCCAGACCCACCACCAGCGGGTGGACTTCAACATCTTCGAAGGGCGCACTGTACGCGGGGTCCCCAGCCACACCATCAGCCAGGGCAAGGTGCTCTGGGCCGATGGCGACCTGCGCGCCGAGGCCGGTGCGGGGCGGTATGTGGAACGGCCGGCGTATCCGTCGGTGTATGAGGTGCTGGGGCGACGCGCCGAACAGCAGCGCCCGACGCCCGTTCAGCGCTAAGGCCATTGGGGCTGCTGCGCAGCCCATCGCGACACAAGGCCGCTCCTACAGGAGTGCGCGGTCCCTTGTAGGAGCGGCCTTGTGTCGCGATGGGCCGCGCAGCGGCCCCAGAAACCACCCAAACAGCTGTCGCCTGCACCCATAAAAAATAGAGAGGCTACAACCGTGATCGACGCCCTGAACCACTTGCCGCGCCCCCGGGCCGGTGCCGACCAGTTGGCCGAGCGCTTCAGCGACCTGGCCCCACCCCTCACCGCCCGCCAGGCCGCCGTCGAAAGCGCGCGCTGCCTGTATTGCTACGACGCCCCCTGCGTCAACGCGTGCCCCAGCGACATCGACATCCCGTCCTTCATCCACCGCATCAGCGACGAAAACCTGCAAGGCGCCGCCGAGCGCATTCTCTCGGCCAACATTCTGGGTGGCAGCTGCGCACGCGTCTGCCCCACCGAAATCCTCTGCCAGCAAGCCTGCGTGCGCAACAATGCGCAGGAATGTGCGCCGGTATTGATCGGCCAGTTGCAGCGCTACGCCCTGGACAACGCCCACTTCACCGAGCACCCGTTCAAGCGCTCACCGGCTACCGGCAAGCGCATCGCCGTGGTCGGCGCCGGCCCCGCCGGGCTGTCCTGCGCCCATCGCCTGGCCATGCACGGGCATGACGTGGTGGTGTTCGAAGCCTGTGACAAGGCCGGCGGCCTCAACGAATACGGCATCGCCCGCTACAAGCTGGTCGACGACTACGCCCAGCGTGAAGTGGAGTTCCTGCTGGGCATTGGCGGCATCGAAGTACGCCATGGCCAGCGCCTGGGCGGCAACCTCAGCCTGGGCGAACTGCGCGATCAGTACGACGCGGTGTTCCTCGGCCTCGGTCTGAACGCCGTGCGCCAGCTGGGCCTGCCCGATGAAGAAGCCCCTGGCGTGCTCGCCGCCACCGAATACATCCGCGAGTTGCGCCAGGCCGATGACCTGAGCCAGCTGCCGCTGGCCGACCGCTGCCTGGTGATCGGTGCTGGTAACACCGCCATCGACATGGCCGTGCAGATGAGCCGCCTGGGGGCCCGCGACGTCAACCTGGTGTACCGCCGTGGCCACGCCGACATGGGCGCCACCGGCCACGAGCAGGACATTGCCAAGGCTAACCAGGTGCGCCTGCACACCTGGGCGCGCCCCGACGCCGTGCTGCTGGATGACGCCGGCAAGGTGCGTGGCATGCGCTTTGCCCGCACCGAACTGGCGGACGGCCGCCTGCGCGACACCGGCGAAACCTTTGAGCTGCAAGCCGATGCCATCTTCAAGGCCATCGGCCAGCGCTTCGACGATGCCTGCCTGGTCGACCCGGTGGCTGCGCAACTGGCTCGCGAGGGTGAGCGCATTCGCGTTGACCAAACCCTGCAGACCAGCCTGCCGGGCGTGTATGCCGGCGGCGACTGCACCGCCCTGGGCCAGGACCTTACCGTTCAGGCCGTGCAGCACGGCAAACTGGCCGCCGAAGCCATCCATGCCCAACTCATGCTCAACGTGGAGGCAGCGTAAATGGCCGACTTGTCTATCGTGTTTGCCGGCATCAAGGCACCCAACCCGTTCTGGCTGGCTTCCGCACCGCCAACCGACAAGGCCTACAACGTGGTCCGCGCCTTTGAGGCGGGCTGGGGCGGCGTGGTCTGGAAAACCCTGGGCGAGGACCCGGCGGCGGTCAACGTGTCGTCGCGCTATTCGGCGCACTACGGCGCCAACCGCCTGGTGCAGGGCATCAACAACATCGAGCTGATTACCGACCGTTCGCTGGAAATCAACCTGCGCGAAATCACCCAGGTGAAAAAGGACTGGCCCGACCGCGCATTGATCGTGTCGCTGATGGTGCCGTGCGTCGAGGACTCGTGGAAGTTCATCCTGCCGCTGGTGGAGGCCACCGGTGCCGATGGCATCGAGCTGAACTTCGGCTGCCCGCACGGCATGCCGGAACGGGGCATGGGTGCGGCGGTCGGCCAGGTGCCTGAGTACGTGGAGCTGGTTACCCGCTGGTGCAAGACCTACTGCTCGCTGCCGGTGATCGTGAAGCTTACGCCCAACATCACCGACATCCGTCAGTCGGCCCGCGCCGCCCACCGTGGCGGGGCCGATGCGGTGTCGTTGATCAACACCATCAACTCCATCACCAGCGTCGACCTGGACCGCATGGTCGCCCACCCCATCGTCGGTGACCAGAGCACCCACGGCGGTTATTGCGGCTCGGCAGTGAAGCCGATTGCCCTGAACATGGTGGCGGAAATTGCCCGCGATCCGGAGACACGTGGCTTGCCAATATGCGGCATTGGCGGCATCGGCAACTGGCGTGACGCGGCGGAGTTCATGGCCCTGGGCAGTGGCGCCGTTCAGGTGTGCACGGCGGCGATGCTGCATGGCTTTCGTATTGTCGAGGACATGAAGGACGGCCTGGCGCGCTGGATGGACCAGCATGGTCATCACACTGTCGAGGCGTTCCGTGGGCAGGCGGTGGGGCATACCACCGACTGGAAGTACCTGGACATCAACTACAAATCGGTGGCGCACATCGATCAGGAGGCCTGCATTGGCTGTGGGCGCTGCCACATCGCCTGTGAGGACACCTCGCACCAGGCCATTGCCAGCACCCTGAAGGCAGACGGCACGCATGCCTACAGCGTGATCGAAGAGGAATGCGTGGGCTGCAACCTGTGCCAGATCACCTGCCCGGTCGAAGACTGCATCGAGATGCAGGCGCAGGATACCGGCAAGCCGTACCTGAACTGGACGCAGGACCCGCGTAACCCCTACCGCGAGGCCAGTTGAGGTAGAACACTGCCTGAACCAGCAACGCGATCGGTGTAGGAGCGGCCTTGTGCCGCGATGGGGCGCGAAGCGGCCCCAGGGTTTCAGCTTCGCCGCCGAGATTGCCGGGGCCGCTTCGCGCCCCATCGCGGCACAAGGCCGCTCCTACAATGGACCGCGTCAGGCTGGAACCTCGGTTCAAGGCTCCAGCCCGATCCCCCGCAAGATCACGCTGGTCACCGTTTGCACCGCACTCTCGAACGCCATGTCCGACAGCATCTCGCCGCCGTTGAGCAACTGCACCTGGTAACCAAAGTCGGCATAGTGCTGGGTAGACGCCCAGATCATGTACAGCAACGCCGATGGCTCTACCGGCAGAATACGCCCCTCCTCCACCCAACGGCGGATCTTGGCTTCCTTCAATTTCGCCCAGGGCACCAGGCTGTCATCCAGGTTCACCCCAAGCACCGGCGCCCCGTGCAGCATCTCTTCGGCCCAGATCTTCGAGCCCAGCGGCCGCGAGCGCGAGTGGCCCATCTTGGCCCTGATGTAGCTGGTCAGCACCACGCGCGGGTCGTCGAAGTTCTCGAAGCACAGTGCGTCCTGCTTCCACACATCCAGCAGGTCCTGCAGCACCGCACGGAACAGCTCGTCCTTGGTGCTGAAGTAGTAATGCAGGTTGGAGCGCGGCAATTCGGCCTGCTCGGCGATATCACCCATGGACGTGGCGCCGTAGCCTTTCTCGGCGAACACCTTTTCCGCCGCCTGCAAGATTTTCTCGATATTGCGTCGGCGGATTTCGATCTTGTGGTTGGCCATCAGGCTTGCGCCGTCCACACCGCCAGCTCATAACCATCCGGGTCGATGAAATGGAAGCGCCGCCCGCCAGGGAAGGCAAAGGTCGCCCGGCTGATTGTCGCCCCTGCCGCCTCGAGCCGCTGCTGTGTGGCATCGAGGTCGTCGGCATACAGGATGACCAATGGCCCACCGGGGCGGACTGGCTCGCCGGTGGTGAAGCCACCGGTCAGCCGGCCGTCACTGAACTCGGTATAGGCAGGCCCATAGTCGGTGAATGCCCAGCCGAACACGCTGCCATAGAAGGCTTTGCTGCTTGCGATGTCGCTGACATTGAACTCGATATTGTCGATCTGCCGGTCAGTACCGCGAATGCCCATGTATGCTCCGTGCCGAAGGGGTTTGGCCTAGTCTACTCCGCTCGTTTCACACTTTTATATCAGGCGGCCTGAAACAACCGTGTGATTACAGGCTGATGGCGATGGCGCGCCTGCCAGATATCGTAATCAGCCTGAATGGCCAACCAAACGCGGGCGGTACTGATACCCGCCGTACCAAGCCTAACGCGCACTATGTGGGAGCGGGTTCACCCGCGAACACCGGCGAAGCCGGTGCCATGCTGCGCGTTGTATTCTTCGCGGGTAAACCCGCTCCCACAGGGATCTCACGCGATTCTAGATATTGAGCAGGGCAGTTGCTACGTTCATCCGCTACCCGCACCTCGCCCGATCACGCACCGGGCACTGTGCGCGATGAAGATTGAGTGCGGTGTTGATGATGCCGATATGGCTGAACGCCTGGGGGAAGTTGCCGAGCATGCGCTGGCCGGCCGGGTCGTATTGCTCGGCCAGCAGGCCGAGGTCGTTGCTCAGGCCGGTCAGGTGCTGGTACAGCGCTTCGGCTTCAGCCTGGCGGCCCAGCAAAACATAAACGTCTGCCAGCCAGAACGAACACACCAGGAAGGTGCCCTCCCCCGGCGTCAGGCCGTCGCTGCAGCTGTCACTGTCGTAGCGCATCAGCAGGCCGTTCTTCAGCAGGCGCTGTTCGACCTGCTCCAGCGTGCGTAAAAAGCGTGGGTCATCCGCCGGCAGGAAGCCGGTCAGGGCAATTTGTAACAGGCTGGCGTCCATTTCGGTCGAGCCATAGGCCTGGACGAAAAACTGGCCGCTGGGGTCCAGGCCTTGCTCGCAGACTTCGCGGTGGATTTCGTCGGCCACCTGGCGGTAATGGTCCCCGCGCTCGCGGCCTTCTTCAGTGGTGTCGGCCAACCCCGCAGCACGGTCGAAGGCGACCCAGGCCATGACCTTGGAATGCACGAACTGCTGCCGGCCGCCGCGCACCTCCCAGATGCCTTCGTCCGGCTCGCGCCAGATGCGTTCGACGTAAGGCATGATCAGGCGGGAGATGGCGGCGCTGCGCGGGTGGCGCGGCAAGCCGCCCTTGATCGCCTGGGACATGGCATCGGCCAGTTCGCCATAGATATCCAGCTGCATCTGCTGCGACGCGGCATTGCCTACCCGCACGGGTTGCGAATGCTCGTAACCGGCCAGCCATGGCAAGGTGTATTCCTGCAGGTCGCGCTCGCCCGCCAGGCCATACATGATCTGCATTTGTTCGGGGTTGCCGGCTACCGAGCGCAGCAGCCATTCGCGCCAGGCCTGGGCCTCGTCGAAGTAGCCGAGGTTCATGAACGCCAGCAGGGTCATGGTGGCGTCGCGCAGCCAGCAGAAGCGGTAGTCCCAGTTACGCTCCCCCCCCACACGCTCGGGCAGCGAGGTGGTGACGGCGGCGACGATGCCGCCGGTGGGGGCGTAGGTCATGGCCTTGAGGGTGAGCAACGAGCGGCGCACCAGCGGGGTATAGGGGCCTACCTGCGGGCAGCGGGCTGCGAAGGCCTGCCATTGCTCGACCGTTTGGGCAAAAGCCTGGTCGATATCGCAGTCGGGCTGCACTGGCAGGTGCGAGGGTTGGTGACGCAGGCTGAAGATTTGACGCTCGCCCGTGCCAACACGAAAGCGCGCGACGGTATGGTGGTCGAGTGCATGCGGGGGGACGGTGCTGCACAGGATCAGCCGGTCAGGGCCGGCAACGGCGCTGAGGGTCAGTGGGGCGAGCCGTTCCACCCATGGCACACTGCGACCGTAGTCGAAGCGCATGACCAGGTCCATCTCAAAATTGGTTTCGCCACTGAGACCCTCGACGATCCGCACCACCGAATTGACGTCGCCCAGTGGCATGAAGTCGAGCACCCGGGCACGGCCGGTGGCAGTGACCCAGGTGGTTTCCAGCACGAGGGTGTCGTTCAGGTATTGGCGGCTGCTGTGCTCGACCGGGTCGCAGGGGGCCACGCGCCAGCGGCCGTTTTCTTCGTTGCCCAGCAGTGCGGCGAATACGGCGGGGGCGTCGAAACGGGGCAGGCACAGCCAGTCAAGCGAGCCATCGCGACTGACCAGGGCGGCGCTGTGGCAGTTGCCCAGCAGAGCGTAATCTTCGATATGGGCGGGCATTAAGTCTCCTTGATGTGATCGCCAGTGCCGGCCTCTTCGCGGGTGAACCCGCTCCCACAGGTATCACATCGGGCCTGAGGGAAGTGGTATTCCTGTGGGAGCGGCTTTAGCCGCGAAAAGGCCGGCACAGGCTTTACAAAAGTCTCACCCCAAGCGGTGCCACTCGCGCTTGTCGCGGGTCAGCAATTCATTGCCGGCTTCCGGCCCGTCTTCACCGGCCGGGTACTCATGCACCTCGCTGGCCTGCGCCCAGGCATCGAGAAACGGCTGCACCGCCCGCCAGCCGTTCTCGATGTTGTCAGCCCGCTGGAACAGGGTCTGGTCACCGGTCAGGCAGTCGTAGATCAGCGTCTCGTAGCCGGTCGCCGGGGTCATCTTGAAGAAGTCCTTGTAGGCAAAGCCCATCTCGACGTTCTCCATCACCAGCTCCGGGCCGGGCCGTTTGGCCTGCAGGTCGAACCACATGCCTTCGTTGGGCTGAATCTGGATTTTCAGGTAGTTGGGCTTGGGCCGCTCCAGCTCTGACTCGCGGAACTGCGCATAGGGAGCAGGCTTGAAGCAGATGGCAATTTCGGTGTCACGCACGCTCATGCGCTTGCCGGTACGCAAGTAGAACGGCACGCCGGCCCAACGCCAGTTGTCGATCATCACCTTCAGCGCCACGTAGGTTTCGGTCTGGCTGTCAGGCGCCACGTTGGCCTCCTGGCGGTAGCCGGGCAGCTGCTTGCGCCCCTGCTTGCCGGCACTGTACTGGCCACGCACCGAGTTCTTCAGGGCCATTTTTGTCGACCATGGGCGAATAGCACCGACCACCTTGGCCTTTTCGCCGCGCACCGCGTCAGCGCCGAACGCGGCCGGCGGCTCCATCGCCACCATTGCCAGCAACTGGAACAGGTGGTTGGGGACCATGTCGCGCAGGGCTCCGGTGCTGTCGTAGAACGCACCACGGGTTTCGACGCCGACCGTTTCCGCAGCGGTGATCTGCACGTGGTCGATGTAGTGGTTGTTCCAGAACGATTCGAACAGGCCGTTGGAGAAGCGGCTGACCAGAATGTTCTGCACCGTCTCTTTGCCCAGGTAATGGTCGATGCGGTAGATCTGCCGTTCGCCCATCACTTTCAACAGGCAGGCGTTGAGCGCCTCGGCGCTGGCCAGGTCGGTGCCAAATGGCTTTTCGACCACCACGCGGCGAAAGCCGCCGCCAGACTCGTCGAGCAAGCCGGCCTGCCCCAGGCGCTGCGCCACCTCGGGGAAGAAGCGCGGCGAGGTGGCCAGGTAGAAGATGGCATTGCCGTGGCTGGTTTTGTCGATGCGCTTGGCGAGGGCCTGGTAAGTGGCCGGGTCGAGGAAATCGCCCGTCTGGTAATCCAGGCGCTTGGCCAGGCGTGCCCAAAGCTTTTCGTCCAGGCACTTGGCGCCGCCCTCGCCGCCTTTGTCACGCTCGAGCATGAACGCATGCAGGCGCGCGGCGAAATCCTCGGCGCTGGCCGGGTTGTGGTCGACGCCGACAATGCGCAGGTTGCGGTCCAGCAAACCGTCGCGGCTGAGGTTGTACAGCGCCGGCATCAGCAGGCGCTTGACCAGGTCGCCATTGGCGCCAAACAGGAACAGGGTACAGGGAGGAGCGGCTGGAATGGTCTGTTTGGTCATTCGCCTTTCTTCTCGACGTGGCCACCGAAGCCCAGGCGCATGGCCGAAAGGATCTTGTCACCATACGTGCCCTGCTGCTGGCGCGAGCGGAAGCGCGCAAACAGTGCGCTGGACAGCACCGGCACCGGCACCGCCTGCTCGACGGCGGCATCGATGGTCCAGCGGCCTTCGCCACTGTCAGATACCGAGCCACTGAACTGCGACAGCTGCGGGTCGGCCACCAAGGCATCGGCGGTGAGGTCGAGCAGCCATGAGGTCACCACGCTGCCACGCCGCCACACTTCGGCGATCTCGGCCACGTTCAGGTCAAAGCGCTGGTCTTGCGGCAGCTCGTTGCCGCCTTTGCTGCGCAGCAGGTCGAAGCCTTCGGCATAGGCCTGCATCAGGCCGTACTCGATACCGTTATGCACCATTTTCACGTAGTGCCCGGCCCCGGGCGGGCCGGCGTGTATATAGCCATGCTCGGCGCGCTGGTGCTCGCCGCTGCGGCCATGAGTACGCGGGATGTCACCCACGCCCGGGGCCAGCGCCTTGAACAGTGGCTCCAGGCGCTCGAACACGTCCTTTTCGCCGCCGATCATCATGCAGTAGCCACGGTCCAGGCCCCATACGCCGCCAGAAGTGCCGACGTCCAGGTAATGCAGGCCGCGTTTTGCCAGCTCGGCAGCGCGGCGCATGTCGTCCTTGTAGAAGGTATTGCCGCCGTCGATGATCGCATCGCCCGGTTCCAGCAGGTCGGCCAACTGCGCGATGGTCTGCTCGGTGGGCTCACCTGCCGGCAGCATTACCCATACTGCGCGCGGGGCTTTGAGCTTTTGTACCAGCGCACCGAGGTCGTGCGCGCCTTGGGCGCCCTCGCCCTCCAGCCCGGTAATGGCCTCACGGTTGCGGTCGTGCACCACGGTGCGGTGGCCGGCGCGCATCAGGCGCCTTGCGATATTGCCGCCCATGCGGCCCAGCCCGACGATTCCCAATTGCATGAGCCGATGCTCCCTTACGAAATGGATGACAACACAGTCCAGCGTTTCAGATTAGTCCAGCATGCCGCCCGAGGGTTCAGCGACGAACGGCAAGACCACGATAAACAAAAAAGTTCCCACGAACTGCAAAAGAATTCAGAATGCGCCCCGCGTGAAGCGTCTACGCTTTGACTTGTCACCAGCCAAAACCGCGAGGTGTGCTCATGGGTACCTTGATGCCTGCAACCCCAACCCAGACCCTCTATGTCTCCGTGCGCCGTGATGAGCTGCGTAAACTGAAGGACGAACGTGACCAACTGCGCCAACAGGTCGCCCAGTTGAACCTGCTGCTGGCGCAACAGCGCGCTGGCGACAAGGCTCCAAGCCTCTAGTTTTTCTTCCTCTTTGTGGGGGCTGCCCGGCTCCCACTCGCCGCTTATAAAGCCACCCATTCAATTTTTGTTGCGCACCATAAAGGTGCGTTGCGGGTGGCAAGCCACATTTTGGCCCACCCTCCAAACACCCCGCACCACCTTCGCCCAAACCATTTCACATCCGGTCACAAACGCCAACGTTTGCGTCTATTGCGCACATAACAATAGTGACCAGTGGGTCACCTTTTTATCACTTTCTCTCCTACACTCAGTTTTCGGCCCGCCAATTGCTCAGTGGAAGAGTGACCCAAAAAAGTCGAACTTTCAGGAAACCCGGCGGGTCATCAACATAAGCAGGCCAGACGCATCGGGCTATTCCCGATCCTGAGCCCGCACACCCCAAACAGTCCAATCGCCTTCGGCCGGAATGCCGATCGCGCTGTGCCTGCGCGCACGACCCTGGGGCATGGAACGCACTAAGCAGTTTCGAATTAGAGAGAACCAACACGTAATATCTTCACGGGTGCCAGCACCCGGCCAAGCATAGGGACGGAGAGAAGTATGATCAGTGCCGCTGTCGAGCCTCACGTAGATTCATTCAAACCGGACAACCGCGAGCCGCTCACCCCGGATTTCGCCACGACAGGCAAGGCACCCGGCGCCCAGCGCCAGCACAACCCGAACATGCGCAAGATTCTTTTCGTCACTTCGGAGATTGCAGACCTGGTAAAGACCGGCGGCCTGGGCGACGTGTCCGCCGCCCTGCCCCGTGCCCTGGCACACTTGCATGATGTACGGGTGCTGATCCCTGGTTACCGCCAGGTAATGGAAAGCGACAACCCGATCCACATCGTGGGCGAACTGGGCGGCCACGCGGCCCTGCCGCCCTGCAAGATCGGGCGCATGGACATGGCCGACGGCCTGGTCATCTATGTACTGATCTGCCCCGAGCTGTACCAGCGCGACGGCACCCCCTATGGCGCCAACAACGGCCGTGACTGGCCCGACAACCACATCCGCTTCGCCCGCCTGGGCCTGGCGGCTGCCGAAATCGCGGCTGGCGAAGGCAAGATCCACTGGAAACCGGAAGTGGTTCACGCGCATGACTGGCCCGCTGGCCTGGCGCCCGCCTACATGCATTGGCGCGGGCTGAACACGCCTACGCTGTTCACCATCCACAACCTGGCTTACCAGGGTGTGTACAGCCGTGGTTGCAGCCCGGAGCTGGCGATTCCCGACCACGCCATGCAGCAGGAAGGCATGGAGTTCTACGGCAAGCTGTCGTTCCTCAAGGCTGGCCTGGCTTACTCCAGCCATATCACCACGGTCAGCGCCACCTATGCCCGGGAAATCACCACCCCGGAATTCGGCTGCGGCCTGGACGGTTTTCTCGCCAGCAAAGCCCAGCAAGGCCTGCTCGGCGGCATCCCCAACGGCATCGACGAAAGCTGGGACTCGGCCACCGACAAGCACCTGCAGCACAACTTCAGCATCAACGACTGGGAAGGCAAGGCGCGCAACACCCATGAAGTGCGCGAGCTGTTCGGCCTGGAAGCCAGCGAAGGCCCGTTGTTTGCCGTGGTGTCACGCCTGGTGTACCAGAAGGGCCTGGACCTGACCTTGGGCGTGGCCGACTACATCGTCGAACAAGGCGGGCAGATTGCGATCATCGGCCGTGGCGAGCCGGAAGAAGAACAGGCCATGCGCGAGCTTGCGCTGCGCCACCCCGGGCGCATTGGCGTGCGCATCGGCTTCAACGAAACCGACGCCCGGCGCATGTTCGCCGGCAGCGACTTCTTGCTGATGCCGTCGCGCTACGAGCCCTGCGGCCTCAGCCAGATGTACGCGCAACGCTTCGGCTCGCTGCCGGTAGCGCGCAACACCGGCGGCCTGGCCGACACCATCGAGTGCGGCGTCACGGGCTTCCTGTTCAACGAGTCGACGGTCGAGAGCTACCGCGAGGCGCTCAGCCGTGCCTTCTATGTGTACGGCAAGAAGGACTTGCTGAACGCCATGCGCTGCCTGTCGATGACCCAGCCGTTCAACTGGTGCCAGGCGGTTGAACCCTACGCCCGCCTGTACGAGGACCTGGTCAAACAGGCACAACTGAGCCACTACTGAGCGAGGGTCAGAAGATGCACAGGCATGGCGCACACTTGATGGACGCCACGTCGGCGCGCTTCGCCCTCTGGGCGCCGGATGCGCGCAGCGTGAGCGTGGAACTGGAGCAGCAGCCGCCCGTTGCGCTGCTGCCCGATGAGGATGGCTGGTTCACTGGCGTTGCCCCGTGCAAGGCTGGGGACCTTTATCATTACCGTATCGACGGTGAACTCCAGGTGGCGGACCCGGCTTCCCGCTATCAGCCCCAAGGCATAAAGGGGCCAAGCCAGGTGGTGGATGTGGCCGGTTACCAGTGGCAACACCCTTGGCAAGGCCGGCCCTGGCACGAAGCGGTGATCCAGGAGCTGCATGTCGGTTTGCTCGATGGCTACGCCGGGGTTGCCCGGCAGCTGCCGCGCCTGGCCGAGCTAGGCATCAGTGCCGTCGAGCTGATGCCGCTGGGGCAGTTCCCAGGCGAGCGCAACTGGGGCTACGACGGCGTGCTGCCCTACGCACCACAAAACACCTACGGCAGCCCCGAGCAGTTGTGCGCACTGGTCGACCAGGCCCACGGCCAAGGGCTGATGGTGCTAGTGGATGTGGTGTACAACCACTTTGGCCCCGACGGCAATTACCTGCACCAGTACGCCAGCCCGTTCTTCCGCGAAGACCGGCAGACGCCATGGGGCGCGGCCATCGATTTCCGCCGCCCGCAAGTGCGCGAGTACTTCATCCAGAACGCCCTGATGTGGCTGTGCGACTACCGCTGCGACGGCCTGCGCCTGGATGCCGTGCATGCCATCGATCAGCCCGATTTCCTGATCGAGCTGGCCCAGCGGGTGCGTGCCGCCGTAGAGCCGGGCCGGCATGTGTGGCTGGTGTTGGAGAACGAGCACAACCAGGCTGGCCTGCTGGAACAGGGCTTCGACGCCCAGTGGAACGACGACGGCCACAATGCCCTGCATGTGCTGCTGACCGGCGAAACCGAAGGCTACTACGCCGACTACCAAAAACGCCCCATCGACCAGCTGGCACGCTGCCTTTCTGAAGGCTTCGTGTTCCAGGGCCAGGCAAACCGCCACGGCACGCCCCGCGGTGAACCCAGCGGGCACCTGGAACCCAGCGCCTTTGTGTTGTTCTTGCAGAACCACGACCAGGTCGGCAACCGCGCGCTTGGCGAACGCCTGACCCGCCTGTGCCCGCCGCCAGCCCTGCGTGCGGCCACCGGCCTACTGCTGCTGGCCCCCATGATTCCGCTGCTGTTCATGGGCGACGACGACGGCAGTTGTCGGCCGTTCCTGTTCTTTACCGACTTCCATGACGAATTGGCCGACGCGGTGCGCGAAGGCCGCCGTGGTGAGTTCGCCCACTTCACCGCGTTCGCCGACCCCGAACAGCGCGAGCACATTCCCGACCCCAACGCCCAGCAGACCTTCGAGTCTTCACGCCCGCAAAACAAGGAGGTTATCGCCGGCTGGCACGGCCTTTATCAACAACTGCTGGCGCTGCGCCGCCGCCACGTCATTCCGCACCTGCCCGGTAGCCGCTCACTGGGCGCCGAGGTGCACGGCGACAAAGCGCTGACCGCTCGCTGGCGGCTGGGCAATGGCAATACCCTGCGCATCGACCTGAACCTGGCGCCCACTGCGCAGGCGGTCGAACTGCCCGCTGCCGCCACCCGGCTGTTCGACACCAGCGACACCCAACACCCTGATAGCCAACTGGCCGCGTACAGCTGCGTGGTCAGCCTGCTTCCCCCTGCCCAGGAGCGCCCATGAGCGAAACCGCCCTGCACCGCTTGGCAAACCGCGTCGGGTTGAGCCGCGACTGGATCGACGCCAATGCCCGGCCACAGCGCGTCAGCGACGAGGTGCTGCGCAACCTGCTCGCAGGCCTTGGCCACCCGGCCAGCGATGACACGGCCATTGCCGCCAGCCTGCGCGCGGTGGAAGCCGCCGAAGACAGCGAACACCTGCCGCCATTGCTGACCGCCGACCAAGGCCAGCCACTGGCCCTGGCACGCTACTTCAGCGCCGCCAGCGTCGCCCACTGCACACTGGAAGACCAAACTTCGCTTGCCCTCACCCTGGACCAGCAGGCACGCCTGCCCGGTGACCTGCCCATTGGTTACCACCAGGTGGAAATAGACAGCCGCCGCTTCACCGTGGCCGTGGCCCCGCCACGCTGCCACAGCCTTGCAGACAACGTGCAGCCTCCACCACGCTGCTGGGGCCTGGCGGTGCAGCTGTACAGCCTGCGCCGCCCAGGCGACGGCGGCTACGGCGACTGCCTGGCGCTGGAGCAGTTGGCCCGCTCGGCCGCCGAGCGCGGTGCCGATGCCTTGGCCATCAGCCCGATCCACGCACTGTCGGCCATCGACCAGGAGCACTACAGCCCCTACTCACCTTCCAGCCGCCTGCTGCTCAACACCCTGTACGCCAGCCCCGCCGCCCTGCTGGGCGAACGGGAGGTGCGCATGGCCATCGAAGCCTGCGGGCTGGAGCAACAACTGGAAGAGCTGGAGCAACGGCCACTGGTCGACTGGCCACGTGCCGCCAGCGCCCGCCTGCGCCTGCTTGAAGCGCTGTACCAGGGGTTCAGCCATGGCGACCACCCGCTGCGCAAGGATTTCGACAGCTTCCGCGCAGCCGGCGGCCAGGCGCTGGAGCACCACTGCCGCTTCGAGGTGTTGCAAGCACAGGCTGTGGAGCGCGGCCTGGGCGCCGACTGGCGCAACTGGCCCAAGGCCTGGCACGACCCCTACCACCCGGAAGTGGAGGCGTTCGCCACTGCCTACCCGGCCAAGGTCGAGTTCCGCGCCTTTTGCCAATGGCTGACCGAACGCGGCCTGCAACGTGCCCAAGAGGCGGCCCGCGGCAACGGCATGGCAGTGGGCCTGATCGCCGACCTGGCGGTGGGTGCCGACGGTGCCGGCAGCCAGGCGTGGAGCCGCCAGGATGAACTGCTGGCCGGCCTGAACGTGGGTGCGCCGCCCGACATCCTCAACCGCGCCGGGCAGGATTGGGGCATTTGCGCCTTCTCGCCCGAGGGCCTCAAGCGTAATGGCTACCGCGCATTCATCGAGATGCTGCGAGCCAACCTGGCCCATGCCGGCGGCCTGCGCATCGACCATGTGATGGGCCTGCGCCGGCTGTGGTTGATCCCGCAGGGGGCCAAGCCCAGCGAAGGCGCTTACCTCAATTACCCGGTGGACGACCTGTTGCGCCTGCTGGCGCTGGAGTCGGTGCGCCACCAGGCGGTCATCCTTGGCGAAGACCTGGGCACGGTGCCCGACGGCCTGCGCGAAACACTGGCCGAGAAGGCCGTGCTGGGCATGCGCGTGCTGCCGTTCGAGCAAACCCAGCCAGGCCAGTTCAAGCCGATTCTGGACTGGCCGGACAACGCCCTGGCCACCACCGGCACCCACGACCTGGCGCCGCTCGCCGGCTGGCTGGAAAACCGCGACATCGACTGGAGCCACCGCTTGCAACTGATAGACGCTGCCACCGAACTGCACTGGCGCCAGGGCCGCCAGATAGAACACGACGGCCTGCGCCGTACCTTGGAGACCAACTACGGTGAACTGAAGGACAACGACGCAGTGATCGATGCGGCCATCCGCTTCGTTGGCCACACCCGTGCGCCCTTGGTGCTGATACCGCTCGAAGACCTGCTGGGCTGCGACGAGCAACCCAACCTGCCGGGCACCACCGCCGGGCACCCCAACTGGAGGCGGCGCTTCACCCGCCCGGTGGCAGAACTGCTCGATGACGAAGATGCCGCACGGCGCCTGGAGCTGCTGGCCCGGGCCCGCGAACAGGCCTGGGAGCGTGACCGATGAAGCCGCTGACTGCCACCCTGCGCCTGCAGTTTCACTGTGACTTCACCCTCGATCACGCCGTACCGCTGGTGCCGTACTTCGCCCAGCTGGGCATCAGCCACCTGTATGCCTCGCCCATCCTCAAGGCCCGCGCCGGCTCCCGCCACGGCTACGATGTGGTCGACCCCACCTGCGTCAACCCCGAACTGGGCGGCGAGGCGGCACTGGAGCGGCTGGTCGCCGCCCTGCGCCAGCACGGCATGGGGCTGATTCTCGACACCGTGTCCAACCACATGGCCGTGGGCGGGGCCGATAACCCCTGGTGGCAAAGCCTGCTGGCCTGGGGCCGGCGCAGCCCGTATGCCGAGTTCTTCGACATCCAGTGGCACTCCAGCGACCCGCTGCTGGCCGGGCAACTGCTGCTGCCGTTTCTTGGCAGCGACTATGGCGTGGCGCTGAAGAATGGCGAGATACCGCTTGAATTCGACAAGCAGCACGGCACGCTGCAAATCGCCCATTACGATCACCGCTTCCCGGTTTGCCCGGTGGAATATGGCTGGATTCTCGCCCTCAGCCCGGAGCCGGCGCTCAAGACGCTGGCCGAGCACTTCACGGCATTGGCCGAATCGACCACCCCGCTGGTCGATGCCCTGCCGCTGCACACCGAACTGGCACGCCTGGTGCGCGAAGGTGCCGACCTGGAATCGGCGCTGGTGGCATTCGACAGCCGCGCCGAAAATGGCCTCAAGCGCCTGCACCTGCTGCTGGAGCGCCAGACCTACCGCCTGGCCAGTTGGCGCACCGCTGCCGACGACATCAACTGGCGGCGCTTCTTCGACATCAACGAGCTGGGTGGCCTGAGGGTGGAGCGCGCCGTGGTGTTCGAGGCCACCCACGCCAAGCTGTTCGAGCTGATCGAACGCGGCCTGGTGGACGGCCTGCGCATCGACCATATCGACGGCCTGGCCGACCCGCGTGGTTACTGCCGCAAGCTGCGCCGTCGGGTCGATGGCCTGTTGGCGCAGCGGCCTTTGCAGGCGGCCGTGGAGCATTTCCCGATCTACGTGGAAAAAATCCTCGGCGCAGGCGAGCACCTGCACCGCGACTGGCTTACCGACGGCACGACCGGCTACGAATTCATGAACCAGGTCTCGCTGCTGCAGCATGACCCAGCCGGCGAAACGCCGCTGACCGAGCTTTGGGCGAACGTCACCGAACGGCCGGACTTCCCTGAAGAAGTGCGCCTGGCGCGGCATCTTGTGCTCAATGCCAGCCTGGCCGGTGACTGCGAATCGGTAGCCCAGGCGCTGCTGCAGGTTGCGCGCAACGACCTGATGACCCGCGACCTGACCCTGGGCGCGATACGCCGGGCGTTGCAGGCACTGGTGGCGCATTACCCGGTGTACCGCACCTACTTCAACGCCTGCGGGCGCCCCGCTGAGGACGAAGGGTTTTTCCAGCAGGCGCTGGCCGGTGCCCGACACGACCTCGGCGAAGCCGATTGGCCGTTACTGGACCACCTTGAACAATGGCTGGGTGGGCAAGCCTGGCGGCAGTTGCCACCGGGCCGCCCCCGCAAGCAACTGCGCCACGCCTGCGTGCGCTTCCAGCAACTGACCGCGCCCAGCGCCGCCAAAGCCGTGGAAGACACCGCCTTCTACCGCAGTGCCCGGCTGCTGTCGCGCAACGACGTGGGCTTCGAGGCCGAGCACTTCAGCGCCCCGCCCATGCACTTCCATAACGAAGCCCAGCGGCGCCTGCGCGACTTCCCCGACAACCTGCTGGCCACCGCCACCCATGATCACAAGCGCGGCGAAGATACCCGTGCACGCCTGGCCGTGCTCAGTGAACGCGGCCCGTGGCTGGCCAGCCGAGTGGAACATTGGCGTGAACTGGCAGAGCCGCTGCGCGCACAGCTGGACGATGGCCTGGCACCTAGCCCCGGCGACGAGCTGATGCTGCTGCAAACCCTGCTTGGCAGTTGGCCGCTTGCGCTCGACCTGCACGACGACAACGCCCTGCGCCAGTACGCCGAGCGTATCCGCCAGTGGCAGCAGAAGGCGCTGCGCGAAGCCAAGTTGCGCAGCAGCTGGAGCGCGCCGAACGAGGCCTACGAAGGTGCCTGTGCCCGCTACATCAATGGCCTGCTGCTGGACAGCGAAAACCAGCAGCTGCGCAAATCCGTGGCAGATGCCGCGCAATTGCTGGCCTGCCCCGGCGCCCTCAACAGCCTGGTCCAGACCCTGCTGCGCATGACCACACCCGGTGTGCCCGACCTGTACCAGGGCAACGAGTACTGGGACTTCAGCCTGGTCGACCCGGACAACCGCCGCCCCGTGGACTACGCTTTGAGGCGTCGCACCCTGGACGACGCCACGCCGGTAGCCGAGCTGCTGGCGCACTGGCGCGATGGCCGCATCAAGCAGGCCTTGATCGCCCGGGTGCTGGACTGCCGCCAGGCCCACGCCGAGCTGTTCCGCCGTGGCGCCTACCTGCCACTGACCGTGCAGGGCCGGCATGCAGACAAGGTGATTGCCTTTGCCCGCCTGGGTGAAGGCGAGCATGCCGTCGTCGTCGCCCCGCGCCTGGCCAGCGGCCTGCTCGGTGGTGCTGTTACACCGTTGATCCCGGCACAGAACTGGGACGACACCCGGCTGGTTCTGCCGTTTGCCTTGTCGCCTGCCAACTCGACGGGACTTTTCGCCTGCACGGCGGTCAGCTCTTCCAAGGAGTTGATGTTGAGCACCGTGCTGGCGGAGTTTCCGGTCAACGTGTTGATACAACAATCTTGAGCATCAGGAGCGTCATGATGAGTGTCGATGAAAAGCGTATTCGCGAATTTGCCTACCAGATCTGGGAATCTGAAGGTAAGCCCGTAGGGGAGGAAGAACGCCACTGGGATATGGCCCGCAAGCTGGCCGAGGCTGAGGCCTTGGCCCCCAAGGCAGAGCCACGCAAGCGGGCGCCGGCCAAGCCTAAGGCAGCCGCTGAGCCCAAGGCGCCTGCCGAGCCGAAGGTAGCTGCCCTGCCCGGGGTTAAACCCGCTGCGGCGAAAAAGCCTCGGGCGGTGAAAAAGCCTACTGCCGGGTAAGCCTGTCCCGGCCTCTTCGCGGGTAAACCCGCTCCCACAGGTTCATCACAAGTGCTCAAAGCAGTGCAGTACCTGTGGGAGCGGGTTTACCCGCGAAGGGGCCAATGCAGGACAGCACAATTCCCCTTCCATCACGGCCATTTGAGGATCGTCATGAGTCCCCGCACCCCAAAGAAAACCCGCTCAGTCGCACCATCGCGCATCCGCGAAGGCATGCCCTTCCCCCTCGGCGCCACCTGGGATGGCCTTGGGGTCAACTTCGCCTTGTTCTCGGCCAACGCCACCAAGGTCGAGCTGTGCCTGTTCGACTCCACCGGCGAGCAGGAACTCGAGCGCATAGAGCTGCCCGAATACACCGACGAGATCTACCACGGCTACCTGCCCGACGCGCACCCGGGGCTGGTCTACGGCTACCGCGTGTACGGCCCCTACGAGCCGGAAAACGGTCACCGCTTCAACCCCAACAAACTGCTGATCGACCCCTATGCCAAGCAACTGGTCGGCAGCCTGGAGTGGTCAGAGGCGCTGTTCGGCTACACCATCGGCCACCCCGACGGCGACCTGTCATTCGATGAGCGCGACAGCGCGCCCTTCGTGCCCAAATGCAAGGTGATCGACCCGGCCTTCACCTGGGGCCGCGACCAGCGCGTGTCGGTCCCCTGGGAACGCACCATCATCTATGAAGCGCACACCCGCGGCATCAGCATGCGCCACCCGGCAGTGCCGGAAAAACTGCGCGGCACCTTTGCCGGCCTGGCCAACGACGAGCTGCTCAAGCACATCAAGGAGCTGGGCGTCTCCAGCATCGAGCTGCTGCCGATTCACGCCTTCGTCAACGACCAGCACCTGCTGGACAAAGGCCTGAACAACTACTGGGGTTACAACAGCATCGCCTTTTTCGCCCCGCACCCGCGCTACCTGGCCAGCGGCAAGATTGCCGAGTTCAAGGAAATGGTCGCCCACCTGCACGACGCCGGGCTGGAGGTGATCCTCGACGTGGTCTACAACCACACCGCCGAAGGCAACGAGCGTGGCCCGACCCTGTCGATGCGCGGCATCGACAACGCCTCGTACTACCGCTTGATGCCGGACGACAAGCGTTTCTACATCAACGATTCCGGCACCGGCAACACCTTGGACCTGAGCCACCCCTGCGTGCTGCAGCTGGTCACCGACTCGCTGCGGTACTGGGCCGGCGAAATGCACGTGGACGGCTTTCGCTTCGACCTGGCGACCATTCTTGGCCGCTACCACGAAGGGTACAACGAGCGCCACGGCTTCCTCGTCGCTTGCCGCCAGGACCCCATGCTGAGCCAGGTCAAGCTGATTGCCGAACCTTGGGACTGCGGGCCCGGTGGCTACCAAGTGGGCAACTTCGCCCCCGGCTGGGCCGAATGGAACGACCGCTTCCGCGATACCGCACGCGCCTTCTGGAAAGGCGACGAAGGCCAGCTGGCCGACTTCGCCGCACGCTTGACTGCATCGGGCGACATGTTCAACAACCGCGGGCGCCGGCCGTATTCTTCGGTCAACTTCATCACCGCCCACGATGGCTTCACCCTGCGCGACCTGGTGTCGTACAACCACAAGCACAACGAAGACAACGACGAGAACAACCAGGACGGCACCGACAACAACCTGTCATGGAACTGCGGTGCCGAGGGGCCGACCGAGGATCCGGACATCAATGCGTTGCGCATGCGCCAGATGCGCAACTACTTCGCCACCCTGCTGCTGGCCCAGGGCACGCCGATGATCGTCGCCGGCGACGAGTTCAGCCGCACCCAGCACGGCAACAACAACGCCTACTGCCAGGACAGCGAAATCGGCTGGGTGAACTGGGACCTCGACCAGGAGGGCAAAGAGCTGCTGGCCTTCGTCAAACGCCTGACCCGCCTGCGCCTGGCCTACCCGGTGCTGCGCCGCTCGCGCTTTCTGGTGGGCGATTACAATGAGGCGATCGGGGTCAAGGACGTGACCTGGCTGGCACCGGATGGTAACGAGATGAGCGTGGAACAGTGGGAGGACCCGCACGGGCGCTGCCTGGGCATGCTGATCGATGGCCGCGCGCAGGTCAGCGGCATCGCCCGGCCAGGTTCCGAGGCGACGGTGCTGCTGATCGTCAATGCCCATCATGATGTTGTGCCATTCAAGTTGCCGGCGGTACCTGAAGGTGATTACTGGAGCTGCCTGATCGATACCGACCGGCCAGAGTTGCGCAAGGGGCAACATCTGCAGTTCGACAGCACGTTCGAGGTAAAGGGGCGGTCGATGCTGCTGATGGTGTTGCAGCACGAAGAGGAGTGAACCGGGGGTGGCCGCGCCTGTCCGACTGTGTATCGGTGGCCTGTATCGGCCCTATCGCCGGCAAGCCAGCTCCCACAGGCTCCGCACCGCCTGATGGCCTGCACCAAACCTGTGGGAGCTGGCTTGCCGGCGATAGGGCCGGAACAGGCGACACACATGCACCTGCGATCGAGGAGGAATTGTGAGCCACGAAGCCGGCAGTAATGGTTTCGCCAGCGTCAACCAGGCCCCGGCCGTGAAGCGGCTGCGGGTACTGACGGTGAACACCCACAAGGGCTTCACCGCCTTCAACCGGCGCTTCATTCTGCCGGAACTGCGCGAGGCGGTGCGCAGCACCCAGGCCGATATCGTCTTCCTCCAGGAAGTGCTCGGCAGCCACGACCGTCACGCCGCGCGTTACCCCGGCTGGCCGCAGACCTCGCAGTACGAATTCCTCGCCGACAGCATGTGGAGCGATTTTGCCTACGGCCGCAACGCGGTGTATCCCGACGGCCACCACGGCAATGCGCTGCTGTCCAAATACCCGATCATCGAGCACCGCAACCTTGACGTGTCGATCACCGGCCCCGAGCGCCGTGGCCTGTTGCACTGCGTTCTGGATGTGCCGGGGCAAGGCCCGGTTCATGCGGTCTGCGTGCACCTGTCGTTGCTGGAGAGCCACCGGCAACAGCAACTGCTGCTGCTTCGCAAATTGCTCGACTCCCTGCCTGCCGATGCCCCGGTGATCATCGCAGGGGATTTCAACGACTGGAAAAGCCGCGGCAACCGCACCCTCGGCCTGCGACGCGACCTGCACGAAGCTTTCGAGCGCCACCATGGCCACCTCGCCCGCACCTACCCTGCCCGCCTGCCGCTGCTGCGCCTGGACCGCATCTACCTGCGTAATGCCGAAAGCCACGGGCCGCGGATTCTGGGGCACAAACCTTGGTCGCACCTGTCAGATCACCTGCCGTTGGCGGTGGAAGTGCGGCTTTAGCAATCATTCTTCATAGCCGTGGCACGGCAAATAGCGAACCCCGCTATACCCCACTGTTTTACTCTTCAAAACAACGGCTTAAGCATCACCATGCAACGTGAACACTTCCTTCACGCTTTCTTGACGCAAGCGGTGTCCTCTCCTTAGCTGAACAATATCAAGCAGTAAAGATCTCGCGCCGAGCCTCTAGCTCGCGCCTTCGTGCGCGCTTGCGAAGGCTGGCGTGCTGGTTTGGGTCGCCCACTGTTTTTGCCGTACAGCTCGTGACAACAGGCCAGGTCCTCGGCTGTACCCCACAAAAACAAAGGAGATCCGCCATGAAAAGCACCTCGAAACCCTTGCGCTTCGACAGCATTTTCTACGCGGTTTCCACGTCGCTGCTTCTGGCAACCCCGGTGGAAACTTTCGCGTACGAACTGCAAGGTGACCCCACCTCGCCTGGCTTTCTGCAACAGCCCGCGATGCCGCAGATGTCGCTTGACCCGGTGAGCGCCAGTGGCTTGAGCATCGGCACCCTCACTGCGTTTTCGCAAACGATGAGCGCCCGCCACGGGCAGGCGGCGCCGGACATGATCGCCAGCCAGTGGGCACAGTTTTTCCCGACCACCGCGCGCAATGGTGCACAACCCCCAGACCAGCTGGAGGCACCCAGCCAGCAACTGGTGATCGGCCCGGACCTGTTCGTGCGTGAAACTGCAGCGGGCAATGTGCACCGCGCTGGGGTTTTCGTGGGGCACAACAACCTGCAGAGCACCTTCAACGGCATGCGCCCGCTGCTGGGCGACAAGCAGCGCAATGCGGTGAACCTGAGCGGGGAAAGCCTGGGCGTGTACTGGAGCATGACCCATGAACAGGGCTGGCACCTTGATGCCGTGGCCATGGGTTCGCGGATCGATGTACTGGGCCGTGGCGAAAACGGCCAGCGCCTGGACGACAGCGGCCATGCGATGACCTTCTCGGTGGAAGGCGGCTACCCGATCCGCCTGGGCGGCAACTGGGTGATCGAACCCCAGGCCCAGTTGATCAACCAGCAGTTCTTCCCCGGCAACCAGGTGCAAGAAGAAACCCTGCAAGCCTTCGACAGCCAGCCGAGCTGGAGCGGCCGGGTCGGTGCCAGATTGTCCGGGCGCTACGAAGTGCACGGCATGCCCATCGAGCCCTATGTGCGGACCAACGTATGGTACGACTTCAGCAATGCCGACGAAGTGAAGCTGGACCAGGTCGACAAGATCTCCAGCTCGCGTTACTCCACCACGGTGGAATTGGGCTTGGGGCTGGTAGCGCGGGTGACGCCTTCTGTGGCCTTGTTTGTCAGCGCCGATTACAGCAGTGATGTGGATGACAATGACCTGAACGGATTGATTGGCAGCCTTGGTGTGCGGATGCGGTGGTAAAACGGCTGCTTAAATTGTCAGGCGCGCTCATGCGCCTGACAACCTGGTTTGCCCGCCCATCAATCGAAGTTTGAACATGTTTAGCAATGTTAAGCGACAGGCCGTGTCCACAGGTGTCTAGACATTACCCAGCGCCGCGTCCTGCCTGATAGATCCAACGTAGACATAGATGTCGGGATCGTTGAACATTGTCCAATTTGCATATTGGAAGCCCGAATTCAAAAGATCCCGATGAGACTCGGCAGCCGACGACAGAGTCGCTAGCTCAGACTGAGTTATCTGGGATGGAGGTGCGACTGCGGCCAATGAGGACGATGCTGTTGACCCAGTAGAGGGCGTTGACCGCCTTGGAGGCGTGCCAGTTTTACCCACATAGAAGAACGTATTGGTTCCAGGATGACGATAGCCTGTCAAGTCAGTGGGCACACCGACTTCTGGATGTGTCTTCACTGCATAGTCATCGCCCACGAGCTTCAGTGTAAACGCAGTTCCGTCAGTTCCCTTACTATTCATGATAAAACCCTTCACCCGTAAACCTCCATTCTCTGGCAGGCGCAGGCCGTTCATGAAACTTTCCGCGCTCTTGAGGTCCTTAACCAAGGCGCTGATTTTCGGACGCCAATAAGGTGCCCTGCCTGTCGGATCGGACTTGTTGACGGGGTCACCCTGGCAGTAGGCATAGCAATTCAGCCCGCCTTGCGCAAATGGGCTCCAGTCGTCAGGGCTAAGAAAGCGCATGAGCATTGGGCTGTAGACTCTTTTTCCATTCCCAAGCAAGTAGCTCGCGATGACAGGGTCTTTGCGTTCGCCGTTAAAGCCCAGTTGTATTTGTATAGACACGGGTCGGTGCCCGTACGGAGAATAGGCAATCGTGTGCAGATGTTGATCCCCAAGCACCGATCCGGGCACGTCAGTTTTATACAAGCTCGTCGAGATTTCTTGCGGGCCTTCCGTACGACAAGACAAAGCAATGGGCCCATGTCGCAAGATACGACTTGCCCAGTTTCCGACTGGATCAGTTGATACCGCTAGCCGCCCCTGTAGGTAAAAAAAACGTCTGCATGCTGACATGGTTCTGCCCCTCTACAGATGAGATCAGGAATGATGAGAAGCAAGATCTCATTCGCGATCCCAGAAGCACAACTAGCAGAAATACCAGGGCTTCTTCCCCGGCAACCAGGTGCAAGAAGAAACCCTGCAAGCCTTCGACAGCCAGCCGAGCTGGAGCGGCCGGGTCGGTGCCAGATTGTCCGGGCGCTACGAAGTGCACGGCATGCCCATCGAGCCCTATGTGCGGACCAACGTATGGTACGACTTCAGCAATGCCGACGAAGTGAAGCTGGACCAGGTCGACAAGATCTCCAGCTCGCGTTACTCCACCACGGTGGAATTGGGCTTGGGGCTGGTGGCGCGGGTGACGCCTTCTGTGGCCTTGTTTGTCAGCGCCGACTACAGCAGCGATGTGGATGACAATGACCTGAACGGGCTGATTGGCAGCCTTGGGGTGCGGATGAGGTGGTAGGCAGGCCCGGCCCTTTCGCGGGCGCGCCCGCTCCCACAGCGACAGCACAGGGACTGAACATTGTGCAATCCCTGTGGGAGCGGGCATGCCCGCGAAGAGGCCAGTGCAGGCAAAACGTCAGGCCGGTTTCATTATCAAAACGCCAAGCGGCGGCAAATTTAGCGCCAGCGACAATGGCTGCCCATGGCTGGCCACTGCCTCACTGGCCACTGCCCCCAGGTTGCCCACGTTGGACCCAGCGTACAGCTCGGCATCGCTGTTCAGCAGCTCTTGCCAGCGCTCGCCAAACGGCACGCCAATACGGTAGCCCTCACGCGGTACCGGGGTGAAGTTGGCTACCACCAGCACCGGCTCGCCGCTGCTGCTCCAGCGCAGCCAGGCGTACACGCTGTTCTGCGCGTCGTCGCCAATCAGCCACTGGAAGCCCTGCGGCTGGCAATCCTGCTCGTGCAGCGCCGGCTCTTCGCGGTACAGACGGTTGAGGTCGCCCACCAGGCGCTGCACGCCTTGGTGCTCGGGGTACTGCAACAGGTACCAGTCCAATTCGCTGTCATGGTCCCACTCACGCCACTGGCCGAACTCGCAGCCCATGAACAGCAACTTCTTGCCAGGGTGCGCCCACATGAAGGTGAGGTAGGCGCGCAGGTTGGCAAACTTCTGCCAGCGGTCGCCGGGCATCTTGTCGATCAGCGAGTGTTTGCCATGCACCACTTCGTCATGGGAGATGGGCAGGATGAAATGCTCGGAATAGGCGTAGATCAGCCCGAAGCTCATCTCGTTGTGGTGGTGGGTGCGGTGCACCGGGTCGTTCTGGATGTAATGCAGGGTGTCGTGCATCCAGCCCATGTTCCACTTGTAGGCAAAGCCCAGGCCGCCCTGCTGGGTCGGCTGGCTGACGCCGGGCCAGGCGGTGGACTCCTCGGCGATGATCAATGCACCGGGGGCCTCGACGGCAGCCACGCCGTTGAGGTGGCGAATGAAGTCGATAGCCTCCAGGTTCTCGCGCCCGCCGTAGCGGTTGGGCACCCATTCGCCGGCCTTGCGCGAATAGTCGCGGTACAGCATCGAGGCCACCGCATCCACGCGCAGGCCGTCGATGTGGAAGTGCTTCAGCCAGTGCAGCGCCGAGGCCATCATGAAGCCGCGCACTTCGTTGCGGCCAAGGTTGTAGATCAGCGTGTTCCAGTCCTGGTGGTAGCCCTCCAGGGGGTTGTCGTATTCGTACAGCGCGGTGCCGTCGAAACGCGCCAGGCCGTGTTCGTCAGTGGGGAAATGCGCCGGCACCCAATCCAGCAGCACGCCAATGCCGCCTTGGTGGCAGGCATCGATGAACGCGGCAAAGTCCTCGGCAGTGCCGTAACGCGAGGTGGGCGCGAACATCGACAGTGGCTGGTAGCCCCAGGAGCCGCCGAACGGGTGCTCCATGATCGGCAGCAATTCGATATGGGTAAAGCCCAGCTCCTGCACATAGGGCACCAGCCGCTCGGCCAGTTCGCGCCAGTTGTAGTAGCGGCCGACTTCACCTGCCTCGTCCAGTTCGCAGCGCCATGACCCTGGGTGCAGTTCGTAGATCGACAAGGGCGCATTGTAGGCATGGCGCTGGGCCCGCTGTGCCATCCAGTCGTGGTCCTGCCACGCATGGCTGAGCTCACCGGCCACCTTGGACGCGGTGCTCGGCGGCAATTCGGTAGCGCGGGCCAGCGGGTCTGCCTTGAGTGGCAGTATCCCGTCCTTGCCCAGCACCTCGAACTTGTAGGTTTCGCCCACGCCCAGGCGCGGCACGAACAGCTCCCACACCCCGGCGCCGTGGCGCAGGCGCATGGGGTGGCGGCGGCCGTCCCAGTTGTTGAAATCACCCACCACCGATACCCGCCGGGCATTCGGCGCCCATACCGAGAAACACACGCCGTCGATGCCATCCACCTGGATCGGCTGGGCCCCGAAGCGCCCGGACAAGTCGCGGTGGTTGCCTTCGGCGAACAGGTGCAAGTCCATGTCGCCCAGTTGCGGGCCAAAGCTGTAAGGGTCTTCGGTGACTTGCTCGCCACCGGCCCAGCCGATTTGCAGCAGATAGGCTTGTGCATCATCAAGGTGCGCGGTGAACAACCCCGGCACTGCACCTTGCACCATTTCGGCCAGCACGCGCCCATCATCGCGCGCCAGCACCCGTGCATTCAGCGCATTGGGCAGAAAGGCGCGGATAAACACACCGCCCTTGCCGTCGCCATGGGGGCCAAGTACTGCAAAAGGATCGGCGTGTTCGGCGCGGGCCAGGGCGTCCAGGTCCCGTTGCCGAAGGCCGCCGTTTTCACGCGTGGTTGCATTCATCTATGACTCTCCCCAGGTACTGATCAGTCCATGCAAGCCATGCAAAGGCACGGCCAGCCAGCTCGGACGGTTTTCGGCTTCATATGTGATCTCGTAGGCGGCTTTTTCCAGGCAGAACAGTTCCAGTGCGGCGCGCTCGCCCTCGGCCATTTTCCAGGCATGGGGCATGGCGGCGGTGGCCAGGCCATAGGCTTCGACAAAGGCGTGGCGCGACTGATGCAGGTACTGCCGGGCGACCCGCTGACGAGCCTGCTGCGCCGGGCCGGAAAGGTCGACCGCAGACGCGCTGCGCAGGATCATCGCAGCAGCATAGTCGAAGGAGCGCAACACGCCGCTGACATCCTTGTACGGGCTGTGTTTTGCCCGGCGCTCTTGCAGTGGACGGGATGGTTCGCCCTCGAAATCGATCAGGTAGGCATCGCCCTGCACTACCAGCACCTGGCCCAGGTGCAGGTCGCCGTGCACCCGCATCAGCAGGCCACCCTCGGCCTGCTCCGCCAGGTTGGCGATGTGCTGGGCCAGGCCATCGCGCTGCTGTTGCAGGTCGTCGACCAGGGCCTGGCTGTCGGGGTCGAGGGCGTCACGGTGCTGGGCCAGCAGGTCAAGGGCGTGGTTCAGTTCGGCGCTGATCTGCGTACCCCAGCGCTGGCTGTCGTCAGCATCGCTGGGGCGTGGGCGGAAGGCCTGATCGTCGGTCGGCGCGGCCAGCAGCAGGTGCATCTCGCCCAGGCGTTGGCCGAGCAAGGCGGCAAAGCCGGTGAGCTCCTCCAAGGCATCGGTGTGTACCTCGGCATCGCCGCCAGCCGGCGCCATCTGGTCGCGGATGGCCCGCTCCAGGGTGTTCTGGGTCCAGGCCCAGGCATCGCCCTGGTTGCTCAGGTAGCCCTGGGCGATCATCAGCAGGTGGGGGGCATTCTGCTCGTCCACCCGACTGACCCAGGCCAGCAATGGCGAAATATTGGCAAAGCCGGCGGCGGTCAGGTAGGCACTCATTTCCAGTTCTGGATGAATGCCCGGGTTGACCCGGCGGATCAGCTTGAGCACCACGCTGTCGCCGATCACCACCGAGCTGTTGGACTGCTCGGCACTGAGGTAGCGCACTGCGCTTTCATCGTTCAACCCAAGGGCCGCCAGCAGGCCGGTGCACTCGAAACGCAGCTCGCCAGCGCCACTGCCACAGGGCAGGCGCAGGCCATTCTGGCAGCCGTGCAGTACCGCGCGGATAAACGGTTCGAGCACGAAGGCATCGGTAATCAGGCCTACCTGATGGGCACGGCGCACCCGCGACAAGGCCAGCTGCTGCGGCAGCGCTGTGTTGATCTGGTCTTCGGGCAGCAGGCCAAACGGTAGCTGGTAGTGGTTGGCCACACCCCCGCTGAGCACTTCGATTTCGCTGAGCAGCACGGGCGTGGTGGCGGTAGCGAAGCGCACGCCGTAGCGCAGGCGCACCTCGTCTATAGGCCCTTCCTTGCCGGCGAACCAGCGCCGCTTGGGCAGGTACTGCGGCAGGATGGTGGTTTGCAGGGTGTCGCGGGCGGGTGCTTCCAGCAGTTCTTCCATGCGCTTGCGCAATACCAGTGTAGTCAATTCGGGTAACCCCTCGGTGGCCTGGATGTGCCAGCTGGGCATGCGGTCGTGGGAGGCCAGCAGGAACCAGTAAAAGGCATAGGGTGGCAGGGTCAGCAGGAACGGCAGTTGCCCGATGGGCGGGAAGGCGCTGCCGCCGAGCATCTCCACCGGTACTTTGTCGGCGTATTGTGACAATTCCAGTTCGGCAGCCTGGGCGGCGCGGGATACGTTGGCCACGCACAGGATGACCTCGGTGTTGCCATCGGCATCGGTGTACTCGCGGATGTACGCGAGGATGCGCCGGTTGCTGGGCGTAAGGGTTCGCAGGCTGCCGCGGCCAAAGGCCTTCTGCTGCTTGCGCACGGCCAGCATACGCCGGGTCCAGTTCAGCAATGAGTGCGGGTCGTGGCTCTGCGCTTCTACGTTGACGGTCTGGTAGCCGTATAGCGGGTCCATGATCGGCGGCAGCACCAGGCGCTGAGGGTCGGCGCGGGAAAAACCGCCGTTGCGGTCGGGCGACCATTGCATGGGAGTACGCACACCATCCCGGTCGCCCAGATAGATGTTGTCGCCCATGCCCAGCTCGTCACCGTAGTACAGGGTTGGCGTGCCCGGCATCGACAGCAGCAGGCTGGTCAGCAGCTCTATGCGCCGGCGGTCACGCTGCAGCAGCGGTGCCAGGCGCCGCCGAATGCCCAGGTTGATGCGCGCACGGCGGTCTTCGGCGTAGTAGTTCCACAGGTAGTCGCGCTCGCGGTCGGTGACCATTTCCAGGGTCAGCTCATCGTGGTTGCGCAGAAAGATTGCCCATTGGCAGTTGGCCGGAATTTCCGGCGTCTGGCGCAGGATGTCGGTGATCGGGAAGCGGTCCTCCATGGCCAGGGCCATGTACATGCGCGGCATCAACGGAAAGTGGAAGGCCATGTGGCACTCGTCGCCATCACCTTCGCCGAAGTACGGGCGGGTGTCTTCGGGCCACTGGTTGGCCTCGGCCAGCAACATGCGGTCGGGGTAGTTGGCGTCGATTTCAGCGCGGATGGCCTTGAGCACATCGTGGGTTTCGGCGAGGTTCTCGTTGTTGGTGCCGTCACGCTCGATCAGGTAAGGGATCGCGTCCAGGCGCAGGCCATCGACACCCAGATCCAGCCAGAAGCGCATCACCCCGATCACCGCCTTGAGCACCAGCGGATTGTCGAAGTTGAGGTCTGGCTGGTGCGAGTAGAAGCGGTGCCAGAAATACTGGCCGGCGACCGGGTCCCAGGTCCAGTTGGACTTTTCGGTGTCGAGGAAGATGATCCGCGTGCCGTCGTATTTCTGGTCGTCGTCCGACCACACATAGAAGTCGCGCGTCTTGCTGCCGCGCTTGGCGTGGCGCGCACGCTGGAACCACGGGTGCTGATCGCTGGTGTGGTTGATCACCAGTTCGGTGATCACCCGCAAGCCACGCTTGTGTGCCTCGCTGATGAAGCGGCGGGCATCGGCCATGCTGCCATAGTCGGGGTGCACGGCCTTGTATTCGGCAATGTCATAGCCGTCGTCGCGCCGTGGCGAAGGGTAGAAAGGCAGCAGCCACAGGGTGTTGACGCCCAGTTCGGCAATGTAGTCCAGCTTGCTGATCAGGCCGGCGAAATCACCGATGCCGTCGTTGTTCGCGTCGAAGAACGACTTGATGTGCAACTGGTAGATGACGGCGTCCTTGTACCACAGCGGGTCATCGATGAAGGCTGCCGGGCGTGAACGCTTGGCCATGGGTGACTCCTTTCAATTGCATGCACAGACATCCGAGCTGGCTCGATCCCTGTGGGAGCGGGTTTACCCGCGAAGATGACGCCGCGGTGCATGGCACCGGCTTCGCCGGTGTTCGCGGGTAAACCCGCTCCTACAGGGGGCCCAGTCTGAGCCTTGTTAACGGGCTTTTTCGATGCGCCAGATTCCGAATGGCTGATGCCAGGGCTCAATACGCATCCATTGGGTCTTGCCATGCCAGGTCCAGCGGTGGCCGTTCATCAAGTCTTCGCCTTGAGTGTCGGCGTCGTCGTCCAGCCCCAGCTCCCACAGCGGCAGCTCGAAATGCGCCTCCTGGGCGTTGTGCGGGTCCAGGCTGATCGCCACCAGGATGAAATTGTCACGCTCGGGCGTGCGCTTGGCGAAGTACAGGATGTTGTCGTTCCAGCAGTTGAAAAACGCCACGCCCAGGTGCGTTTGCAAGGCGCGGTTCTGCCGGCGAATGCGGTTGAGCTGGGCGATCTCGGCAATGATGTTGCCGGGCTGGGTGAAATCGCGCGGGCGAATCTGGTATTTCTCCGAATCCAGGTATTCCTCCTTGCCCGGCAGCGGCGCGCTTTCGCACAGCTCGAAGCCGGAGTACATGCCCCACAGGCCGGAGCCCATGGTGGCCAGCGCGGCGCGAATGAGGAACCCGGCACGACCGGAAGTGTGCAGGAAGAACGGGTTGATATCCGGCGTGTTGACAAAGAAGTTGGGCCGGTAGCACTGGCTCCACGGCGGCTGGTTAAGCTGCTCGAAATACTCGCGCAGTTCCTGCTTCTGGTTGCGCCAGGTGAAGTAGGTATAGCTTTGCGCGTAGCCAACCTTGCCCAGACGCGCCATCATCGCCGGCCGGGTGAACGCTTCGGCAAGGAAGATGACGTCGGGGTGCTGGCTGCGCACATTGGCAATCAGCCATTGCCAGAACGGCAGTGGTTTGGTGTGCGGGTTGTCGACGCGGAAGGTTTTCACGCCCTCCTCTACCCAGCCGACCACCACGTCGCGCAGCGCCAGCCACAGCGACGGGACGGCATCCGGGGCGTAGAAATCGACGTTGACAATGTCCTGGTACTTTTTCGGCGGGTTCTCGGCGTAGCGAATGGTGCCGTCCGGGCGCCAGCTGAACCAGCCGGGGTGCTCTTTGAGCCAAGGGTGGTCCTGCGAGCACTGGATAGCGAAATCCAGGGCGATTTCCAGGCCATGCTCGGCGGCGGCGGCAACCAGCCGACGGAAGTCTTCCCGCGTGCCCAGCTGCGGATGGATGGCGTCATGGCCGCCTTCGGCACTGCCGATGGCATAGGGGCTGCCAGGGTCGCCGGGCTCGGCCTTGAGGGCGTTGTTGCGGCCCTTGCGGTGCTGCGTGCCGATGGGGTGGATGGGCGGGAAGTACAGCACATCGAAGCCCATGTCACGGATCATCGGCAGGCGTTGGTGCACATCGTTGAAGGTGCCGTGGCGCTGTGGGTCGTCGGTGATCGAGCGCGGGAACAGCTCGTACCAACTGGCGAACTGCGCGGCCGGGCGGTCGACATCGACGGGGAACTCGCGGCTGCGGGCCAGGTAACTGCGGTGCCCCGCTTCGCTCATCAGGTGCGCAACGTCCGGGCCCAGCAACAGTGCCACCTGCCCGTCGGTATCCAGTTCCGCCAGGCGCTGCTGCAGCGCTTCGAGCTCATCGCGCACGGCACCGCTGCACAGCTCGATGCCTTTGCCCAGCATCAAGCGGCCCTCTTCCAGTTCCAGTTTCACCTCGACACCGGCGTTGTACTTTTTCTCCAAATCATGGCTATAGGTGGCGAACGGGTCGACCCAGGCCTCGATGCTGAACAGGTGCGGGCCAAGTTCGGTGGGGGTGAACTCGGCCAGCCACAGGTCGTTGCCCGCCGATTGCATCGGCACGCAATGCCAGCGCCGGCTGTGCGCCTGGCGCCAGTTGAGCATCACCGCCAGGCGGTCGTGGCCATCGCTGTAGACCTTGCTGCTGACCGCCACCGGCTGGCCGCTTATGGCCTTGGCGGCAAAGGTGCCGGCTTCGAGCACGGGTTCGGTGTCTTCGATCACGATACGCGGCGCC
Source organism: Pseudomonas putida S13.1.2 (assembly GCF_000498395.2). Lineage (NCBI taxonomy): Bacteria > Pseudomonadati > Pseudomonadota > Gammaproteobacteria > Pseudomonadales > Pseudomonadaceae > Pseudomonas > Pseudomonas putida. The sequence continues at coordinate 569,894 of NZ_CP010979.1, read as the reverse complement.
AGCAGCGCCTGGGACAGGCTGATGGCCTGCTCGGGGTGATCATTCGCCATGGGCACACTTTCAAAGGGCTCGTTACGTGACATCGACCTTGCTCCCTCAGGCTGGTGGCGGTAAGGGTTCAGAGCCGGGTACAGGCGCGGGGTTCAAAAAAATTGAGCGAACGGCAGCTGCCAGCGGTCAGAGCCTGCAGCACCTCTTCATTCCACCCACGCGAGGTCAGGCCATGAACATTCCCATTCCACCGGAAACCCCCGATCCCAACATCGACGACCCCAGCTTGCCGCCGCCCGTGCCGGAAGAAGAGCCGGACGAGCTGCCGATCAAGCCAACCATGCCGCCAACGGTGGGCGACCCGCCGAGCCAGGAGCCACCGGTGAAGGCTTAAGGGTAGACCACAGACCTGATATTTTTGTCAGTCGCATTGTCAGTATGCCGGGGCTACCATCGTCATGTAGCCCCAAACCCGCTGCTGTGAACCGCCACCTTCCTCATAAGGGTCGGGAACGTGATGAACTGGTACTTTTATCAGGGCTGGTCTTGTGTAACGTCGATAAGCGCATTGCGTAAAGTCAGCGTGATGCAACACCAGCGAAACGCATTAGCCTTTAAGACTGCTGATCTTGATAGGGAGGGCCTAGCGCTAGTCGCAATTGACTCTCAGCGCACAGCTGCCTGGTATTCAGGCCCAGCCCGCACCGGGCCGTTGCAATTTACTGCCTATGGATACACCGCGCCCAAGAACGAATTGCCGGTGGCTTTCAAAGGAGAGCGATACGACGCAGGAACAGCCTCATATCAGCTTGGCAACGGACATCGTACCTACAACCCCGCGCTGATGAGGTTTAACAGTGCTGACCGATTCAGCCCATTCGATTTTGGAGGAATCAATTCCTATGCGTTCGTATCGGGAAATCCGGTGAACTTCGAAGATCCGTCCGGGCGCGGCATTGGAAAATTCATCCCACACAAACTTGAAGCAACTTCAAACTTTGTCACTTTTGGCAAAGCTCCAGCAACGCCTTTCAGTGACGTGATTGTCTTTTCCGGTCAGACCGAAAAAAGCACTAAAAACAACATGACGTGGATATGGGGACATGGAAACGGTCAGCGGCTTGGAGGCCTAAATCCGCACAAACTTGCAAAGCGTCTCTATCAACGTAACATCGAATTCCTGGATGGCCCCATTCTTTTGGCCAATTGCTACGGAGGTGCCAGTGCTAGCACTAACGGCCCCGGTTTCCCCGAAATCTCGTTTGCTCAACAATTCGCCAATATTACGGGAAAAACCGTCATTGCTTTCACGGAGCGTCTCAATCTGAAAAAGGGCGCGCTTGAGTCTCGTCCTGTTATGCACATGGTACTGACCGCTGAAAAGTATCTGGACGCTGGCCCGGTGACGTATTACCCAGAAACTCGTCCCGAGATGGACAATGTTTCCGCACCTAGCAATCATTCCGCAAGAATAAGGCGGTAAAGGCTTAAGGGTAGACCACGCCACCTGATATTTTTGCCAGTAGCGGTGCCGATGGGTTGTGCTGAAGATTGAGGCTCTCGATATCAAGCCAGGAGCCTCCTTCATCGTGGATACCGCAACCCGTCGACAGCGTGAGGAATATGAGCGACAAGTGATCGACATGCTTCAGGATGCAGGGGTGGTCGATGCAGGGCCAGGTACCTTGCTGGCACACCTGGACTGCGACAAATGCGAATTTGCGTTGATGCAGCTGGAAGCCCGATATAGCGTTCGTTTGCGGCGTGATTACCTAAACATTGCCGAGGTTGCCGGCGAACTCTACAAGGCGTTGAATCAGCGTTGACCATTTCGGCCCTTTCGCGGGCTTGCCCGCTCCCACAGGTACCGCGCCGTATCATAGGTCGGCACGGGCCCTGTAGGAGCGGGTTTACCCGCGAAAGGGCCGGTTGACCCAACACATCAACCCGCAGATACCGCCGAGATCTCCGCCACACTGATCTCCCGCATACGGTACTTCTGTACCTTACCCGTCACTGTCATAGGGTATTCGTCAACAAAGCGGATATGCCGCGGCACCTTGAAGTGCGCAATACGTGCCTTGCACCAGCCCTGCAGTTCCTCGACCGTGGCGCTGTGCCCTGGGTGCAGCTTGATCCAGGCCACAATCTCTTCGCCGTAACGGCTGCACGGAATGCCGATCACCTGCGCATCGGCCACCGCCGGGTGGGTATAGAAGAACTCCTCCAGCTCACGTGGGTAAATGTTCTCGCCACCGCGAATGATCATGTCCTTGTTGCGCCCGACGATGCGCACGTGGCCGTGCTCGTCCATCACCGCCAGGTCGCCCGAATGCATCCACCCGGCCGGGTCGATGGCATCTGCCGTGGCTTGGGGGTTGTCCCAGTAACCCAGCATCACGCTGTAGCCGCGGGTGCACAACTCGCCAATCTGACCGCGCGCGACGATGCAGCCGTCGGCGTCCACCAGTTTGTTTTCCAGCTGCGGCTGGGTGCGGCCAACGGTGGTGACGCGCAGCTCCAGGTCGTCGTCCGGGCCAGTCTGCAGCGATACCGGGCTGGTTTCGGTCATGCCGTAGGCGATCTGCACTTCAGCCATGTGCATCTGGTCGATGACCCGGCGCATCACCTCGATCGGGCAGGTGGCACCGGCCATGATGCCGCTGCGCAGGGTCGACAGGTCCATACCTTGGCGGGCCGGGTGGTCGAGCATTGCAATGAACATGGTCGGCACGCCGTACAGGATGCTGGCACGCTCCTCGGCCACGGCGCGCAGGGTGAGCTCGGCGTCGAAGGCGTCGTTGGGGTAGATCATGGTGCTGCCATGGGTGATGCAGCCGAGGTTGGCCATGACCATGCCGAAACAGTGGTACAGCGGCACCGGGATCACCATGCGGTCATGTGCGGTCAGGCCCAGGCTCTCGCCGACCATGAAGCCATTATTGAGAATGTTGTAGTGGCTGAGCGTGGCCCCCTTGGGCGCCCCGGTGGTGCCGGAGGTGTACTGGATGTTCACCGGCTGGTCGAATTGCAGGCTTTGCTGGCGGGCAGTGCAGGCATCGGTCGAGGTCTGCCCTGCCCGCTCGGCCAATGCGTGCCAGGGCAGGAAGCCGGCAGGCGGGTTGGCGGCCAGGCTGATCACGCCGCGCAAGTCCGGCAGGCGTTCACTGGCCAGTTCACCCGGCGTGGCGCAGGCCAATTCTGGCACCAGTTCCTGGACCATGGCGTGGTAGTCAGACGTCTTGAAGGCATCGGCACACACCAGCCAGCGGCAGCCGGACTGGCGCAACACGTATTCCAGCTCACCCACGCGATAGGCCGGGTTGATGTTGACCAGGATGGCGCCGACCTTGGCACTGGCCAGCTGCAAAATGCACCACTGGGCGCAGTTGGGCGACCAGATGCCGACACGGTCGCCGGTGTTCACGCCCAGGGCCATAAGCGCGCGGGCATGCACTTCGACCTGTTCGGCCAACTGCCGCCAACTGTAGCGCAGGCCCTGATGGCGCGACACCAGCGCCTCGCCATCGGCACAGCGGGCCACCGTGGCATCGAAGGCCTGGCCGATGGTCTGGGTCAGCAAGGGTTGGTCCTGGCGACCGCGGGTATAGCTCGGTTGACTCATGGGTGTCCCTTCTTGTGGTTGTTCTGGGCACGACTGAAGCAAGCGGGAATACTCTGGCGCAGATTTACGTTTACGTAAAGGTGATGAGTGGATTGACAGTGACCCCATGCAGGTTTACGTTAACGTAAAGGTGATGAACGATACCGGGTTCATCGGCACGGCACCGACCCTGTGGGAGCGGGTTCACCCGCGAATGCGATCAGTCAGGCAATGACGGTGACCCTGCTGACGCATTCGCGGGTAAACCCGCTCCCACAGGGTCGGCGCAAAGCCCTTGAGCCACGGTGCAACCCCATTTCAAGAACAAGAAGGTGCCCTAGCATGCATTACCCCTCCCTGAACTTCGCCTTGGGCGAAACCATCGACATGCTCCGCGACCAGGTGCGCACGTTCGTGGCCGCCGAGCTGGCACCCCGCGCCGCGCAAATCGACCACGACAACCTGTTCCCCGCCGACATGTGGCGCAAGTTCGGCGACATGGGCCTGCTGGGCATCACAGTGTCGGAAGAATACGGCGGCGCCGGCCTGGGCTACCTGGCCCACGTGGTGTCGATGGAAGAAATCAGCCGCGGGTCGGCCTCGGTGGCACTGTCCTATGGCGCGCACTCCAACCTGTGCGTCAACCAGATCAACCGCAACGGCACCCATGAACAGAAGCTCAAGTACCTGCCCAAGCTGATCAGCGGCGAGCATATCGGCGCGCTGGCCATGAGCGAGCCCAACGCCGGCTCCGACGTGGTATCGATGAAACTGCGCGCCGAACAGCGCGGCGACCACTACGTGCTGAACGGTAGCAAGACCTGGATCACCAACGGCCCCGACGCCAACACCTACGTGATCTACGCCAAGACCGACCTGGACAAGGGTGCGCACGGCATTACCGCGTTCATCGTTGAGCGTGACTGGAAAGGTTTCAGCCGCAGCAACAAGTTCGACAAGCTGGGCATGCGCGGGTCCAACACCTGCGAGCTGTTCTTCGACGACGTGGAAGTACCGGCAGAAAACATACTCGGCCAGCTCAACGGCGGCGTGCGCGTGCTGATGAGCGGCCTGGACTACGAGCGCGTGGTGCTGTCCGGTGGCCCGACCGGCATCATGCAAAGCTGCATGGACCTGGTGGTGCCGTACATTCATGACCGCAAGCAGTTCGGCCAGAGCATCGGTGAGTTCCAGCTGATCCAGGGCAAGATCGCCGACATGTACACCCAACTGAACGCCAGCCGCGCCTACCTGTACGCCGTGGCCCAGGCCTGCGACCGTGGCGAGACCACGCGCAAGGATGCTGCCGGGGTCATCCTGTACACCGCCGAACGCGCCACGCAAATGGCCCTGGAGGCGATCCAGATTCTCGGTGGCAACGGCTACATCAACGAATTCCCGGCGGGCCGCCTGCTGCGCGATGCCAAGCTGTACGAAATCGGTGCCGGCACCAGCGAAATCCGCCGGATGCTGATTGGCCGCGAGCTGTTCAACGAAACCCGCTGAGCATAAAGGACGGGCGCACATGGCTACCTTGCACACCCAGATCAACCCGCGTTCGGCGGAGTTCGCCGGCAACAGCGCGGCCATGCTCGAACAGGTCCAGGCCCTGCGTGGCCTGCTCGCCCAGGTGGCCCAGGGCGGCGGGCCCAAAGCCCAGGAACGGCACACCTCGCGTGGCAAGCTGCTGCCGCGCGAGCGCATCGACCGCCTGCTGGACCCGGGCTCGCCATTCCTCGAAATCGGCCAGCTGGCTGCCCATGAGGTCTACGGCGAAGACGTGCCCGCCGCTGGCGTGATCGCCGGCATCGGCCGCGTCGAAGGCGTGGAATGCATGATCGTGGCCAACGACGCCACGGTCAAAGGCGGTTCGTACTACCCACTGACGGTCAAGAAGCACCTGCGTGCGCAAACCATCGCCCAGCAGAACCGCCTGCCGTGCATCTACCTGGTGGATTCGGGCGGCGCCAACCTGCCGCGCCAGGACGAAGTGTTCCCTGACCGCGAGCATTTCGGGCGGATCTTTTTCAACCAGGCCAACATGAGCGCGCAGGGCATCCCGCAGATTGCCGTGGTGATGGGCTCGTGTACGGCTGGCGGCGCCTACGTACCGGCCATGGCCGACGAAGCGATCATGGTGCGCCAGCAGGCGACCATCTTCCTCGCCGGCCCTCCGCTGGTAAAAGCCGCCACAGGTGAAGTGGTCAGCGCCGAAGACCTGGGTGGCGCCGATGTGCATTGCCGCACCAGCGGCGTAGCGGACCATTATGCCGACAATGACGAGCACGCCCTGGCCATCGCCCGGCGCAGTGTGGCCAACCTCAACTGGCACAAGCTGGGCAAGCTGCAGCGCCTGGCCCCGGTGGCGCCACTGTATGCCGCCGACGAGTTGTATGGCGTGGTACCGGCGGATGCCAAGCAACCGTTCGACGTGCGCGAGGTCATTGCGCGGCTGGTCGATGGCTCGGTGTTCGATGAATTCAAGGCCCTGTTCGGCACCACCCTGGTGTGCGGCTTCGCCCACCTGCATGGCTACCCGGTGGCGATCTTGGCCAACAACGGCATCCTCTTTGCCGAAGCCGCGCAAAAAGGCGCGCACTTCATCGAGCTGGCCTGCCAGCGGGGTATCCCGCTGCTGTTCCTGCAGAACATCACCGGCTTCATGGTGGGCAAGAAGTACGAAGAAGGCGGCATTGCCAAGCACGGCGCCAAGCTGGTCACCGCCGTGGCCTGCGCCCAGGTGCCAAAGTTCACGGTGATCATCGGTGGCAGCTTTGGTGCCGGCAACTACGGCATGTGCGGCCGTGCCTACGACCCGCGCTTTTTGTGGATGTGGCCCAACGCACGCATTGGCGTGATGGGCGCCGAACAGGCCGCTGGCGTGCTGGCGCAGGTCAAGCGCGAGCAAAGCGAGCGCAGCGGCCAGCCCTTCAGCGCCGAGGACGAGGCCCGGCTCAAGCAACCGATCCTCGACCAGTACGAGCACCAGGGCCACCCCTACTATTCCAGCGCCCGCCTGTGGGACGACGGCGTCATCGACCCGGCACAAACCCGCGATGTACTTGGCCTGGCGTTGTCTGCCGCGCTGAACGCACCGATCGAACAGAGCCGCTTCGGCATTTTCCGGATGTGACCCATGAGCGATTTCAGCACCCTTGAAGTGATCCGCGACCCACGCGGCTTCGCCACCCTGTGGCTGAGCCGCGAGGACAAGAACAACGCCTTCAACGCGCAGATGATCCGCGAGCTGATCGTGGCCATCGACCGCCTGGCCGAAGACGCCAGCCTGCGCTTTGTGCTGCTGCGCGGCCGTGGCCGGCACTTCAGCGCCGGTGCCGACCTGGCCTGGATGCAGCAGTCGGCGCAGCTGGACTTCAACACCAACCTGGATGACGCCCACGAACTGGGCGAACTGATGTACGCCCTGCACCGCCTCAAGGCGCCTACCCTGGCCGTGGTACAAGGTGCAGCCTTTGGCGGCGCACTGGGCCTGATCAGCTGCTGCGACATGGCCATCGGCACCGAAGACGCTCAGCTCTGCCTGTCGGAAGTACGGATTGGTCTGGCCCCGGCGGTCATCAGCCCGTTTGTGGTCAAAGCCATTGGCGAACGTGCCGCGCGCCGCTATGCCCTCACTGCCGAGCGTTTCAGCGGCATACGGGCCCGCGAGCTGGGGCTGCTGGCAGAGGTGTACCCGGCCAGTGAGCTGGACGCCCAAGTGGAAGCGTGGGTGAACAACCTGCTGCAGAACAGCCCGCAAGCGTTGCGCGCCACCAAGGACTTGCTGCGCGAAGTGGACGACGGCGAACTCAGCCCGGCGCTGCGGCGCTACTGCGAGAACACCATTGCCCGCATCCGCGTCAGCGCCGAAGGCCAGGAGGGCCTGCGCGCCTTCCTGGAAAAACGCCGCCCCGCCTGGCAAACCGAAGACAAGAAGGAACCGCGCCCATGAGCCGCCCCGCTTTGACCACCCTGCTGGTCGCCAACCGTGGCGAAATCGCCTGCCGGATAATGCGCACCGCCAAGGCCATGGGCCTGACCACTGTCGCCGTGCACAGCGCAACCGACCGCGACGCCCGGCACAGCCGCGAAGCGGATATCCGCGTTGACCTGGGCGGCACCAAGGCCGCCGAAAGCTACCTGCTGGTCGACAAGCTGCTGGCCGCTGCCAAGGCCAGCGGTGCCCAGGCTATTCACCCGGGCTATGGTTTTCTGTCCGAGAACGCAGGTTTCGCCCGTGCGATCGAGCAGGCCGGGTTGATCTTCCTCGGCCCACCGGCCAGCGCCATCGACGCCATGGGCAGCAAGTCGGCGGCCAAGGCGCTGATGGACGCCGCTGGCGTGCCGCTGGTGCCGGGCTATCACGGCGAAGCCCAGGACCTGGACACCTTCCGCGCCGCCGCCGAGCGCATCGGCTACCCGGTGCTGCTCAAGGCCAGCGCTGGCGGCGGCGGCAAGGGCATGAAAGTGGTCGAGGAAGAAAGCCAGCTGGCCGACGCCCTGGCCTCGGCCCAGCGTGAAGCGCAGTCGTCGTTCGGCGATGCGCGCATGCTGGTGGAAAAGTATGTGCTCAAGCCGCGTCACGTCGAAATTCAAGTGTTTGCCGACCAGCGCGGCAACTGCCTGTACCTCAACGAGCGCGACTGCTCGATTCAGCGCCGCCACCAGAAAGTGGTCGAAGAAGCCCCTGCCCCCGGCCTGTCGCCCGAACTGCGCCGGGCCATGGGCGAAGCGGCGGTGCGTGCGGCCCAAGCGATCGGCTATGTGGGTGCCGGCACCGTGGAGTTCCTGCTCGATGCCCGTGGCGAGTTCTTCTTCATGGAGATGAACACCCGCCTGCAAGTGGAACACCCGGTCACCGAGGCCATCACCGGCCTGGACCTGGTGGCCTGGCAGATTCGCGTGGCCTGCGGCGAGCAACTGCCGATCACCCAGGAACAGGTGCCGCTGATTGGCCATGCCATCGAAGTGCGGCTGTATGCCGAAGACCCGGCCAACGAGTTTTTGCCTGCCACCGGCACGCTGGCGCTGTACCGTGAGTCGGCGCCAGGCGAAGGCCGGCGGGTGGACAGCGGGGTCAGCGAAGGCGACGTGGTGTCGCCGTTCTACGACCCGATGCTGGGCAAGCTGATTGCCTGGGGTGAAAACCGCGAACAGGCACGCCTGCGCTTGCTGGCCATGCTCGACGAGTTCGCCATTGGCGGAGTAAAGACCAACATTGCCTTCCTGCGCCGCATTCTCGCCCACCCGGCGTTTGCGGCGGCAGAGCTGGACACCGGCTTCATTCCGCGCCACCAGGATGTGTTGCTACCGGCGCCCCATGCGCTGCCGGCGGGCTTCTGGGAAGCGGCAGCCGAAGCCTGGCAGCAGGGCCAGCCCGGGCATCAGCGCGATGACGACCGCAGTTCACCGTGGGGTGCACGCAACGGCCTGCGCTTGGGCCTGCCGGCACGCAGCAGCCTGCATCTGGTAAGCGCCGGGCAGGACCAGGCGGTTGCCCTGGAGCGCAGCGCTGCGTCCACCTGGCAGCTAGCGGGTGAGCAACTGGTGCACGATCAGTCAGGTGTGCGCCGCCAGCATTTGGCAATCCGCCGCGGTGGCACCCTGTACCTGCACTGGGATGGCGAGATGCACGCCATTCAGGCCTTCGACCCGATTGCCGAAGCCGAGGCCAGCCATGGCCATCAAGGCGGCCTGGGCGCGCCCATGAACGGCAGCATTGTGCGGGTGCTGGTAGAGCCGGGGCAGGTGGTTGAAGCCGGTACTGCACTGGTGGTGCTTGAGGCCATGAAGATGGAACACAGCATTCGTGCGCCGCAGGGTGGGACCGTGAAGGCGTTGTTCTGCCAGGAAGGCGATATGGTCAGCGAAGGGACTGTGTTGGTCGAACTGGCTGAATGAGGAAAGCGGGGCAACTGCCTTGCTCAGCGATCACTGTGGGAGCGGGCATGCCCGCGAACACCGGCAAAGCCGGTGCCATACACCGCGTTGGATTCTTCGCGGGTGAACCCGCTCCCACAGGGCCAGCGCAAAGCTTGAGGTCGGCACCGTACTTGTGGGAGCCCGGCTTGCCGGCGATGGGCTGCACAGCAGCCCCGGCAATCCAGAAGGCCCTCATGCACCGGTGCCATTTACCGGGCTGGGGCATTCGCGGGCGCGCCCGCTCCCACAAGTGATGCGCCAACTTGAGCGCAACGCTGTACCTGTGGGAGCGGCTTTAGCCGCGAACACCGGCAAAGCCGGTGCCATACACCGCGTTGGATTCTTCGCGGGTGAACCCGCTCCCACAGGGCCAGCGCAATGCTTGAGGTCGGCACCGTACTTGTGGGAGCCCGGCTTGCCGGCGATGGGCTGCACAGCAGCCCCGGCAATCCAGAAGGCCCCCATGCACCGGTGCCATTTACCGGGCTGGGGCATTCGCGGGCGCGCCCGCTCCCACAAGTGATGCGCCAACTTCAGCGCAACGCTGTACCTGTGGGAGCGGCTTTAGCCGCGAACACCGGCAAAGCCGGTGCCATACACCGCGTTGGATTCTTCGCGGGTGAACCCGCTCCCACAGGGCCAGCGCAAAGCTGGAGGTCGGCACCGTACTTGTGGGAGCCCGGCTTGCCGGCGATGGGCTGCACAGCAGCCCCGGCAATCCAGAAGGCCCCCATGCACCGGTGCCATTTACCGGGCTGGGGCATTCGCGGGCGCGCCCGCTCCCACAAGTGATGCGCCAACTTCAGCGCAACGCTGTACCTGTGGGAGCGGCTTTAGCCGCGAACACCGGCAAAGCCGGTGCCATACACCGCGTTGGATTCTTCGCGGGTGAACCCGCTCCCACAGGGCCAGCGCAATGCTTGAGGTCGGCACCGTACTTGTGGGAGCCCGGCTTGCCGGCGATGGGCTGCACAGCAGCCCCGGCAATCCAGAAGGCCCCCATGCACCGGTGCCATTTACCGGGCTGGGGCATTCGCGGGCGCGCCCGCTCCCACAAGTGATGCGCCAACTTCAGCGCAACGCTGTACCTGTGGGAGCGGCTTTAGCCGCGAACACCGGCAAAGCCGGTGCCATACACCGCGTTGGATTCTTCGCGGGTGAACCCGCTCCCACAGGGCCAGCGCAATGCTTGAGGTCGGCACCGTACTTGTGGGAGCCCGGCTTGCCGGCGATGGGCTGCACAGCAGCCCCGGCAATCTAGAAGGCCCCATGCACCCGCACGACTACTCCCAGGATCTCGCAACCTTCTTCGCATAATAGCGCCGGGTAGTTGCCGTTCAGTGCCTTCAAATAACGCTGCCCACCTTCCTCGGCCAGCTCGCGGAAAATCGCCGGTTTGCCCGGCTGACGAGCGATGACCAACCGCCCAGCCTCAGCCTCCACACCCGGGTCGACCAGCATCCGCATGCCCTGTGGCACACTGCGACCACTGACAGCGCTCATCGCGTCATTTTCAACCGTCAGCCAGAAAGCCTTGCCCTGGGCCAGGTAGTCCGTCTGCTCGAACACACCCGGCTCCTCACGCTCTTCAACACCTAGCTCGCTCCAGGCCAACACTGGGTAGCGGAAACACACGATGTATTGCATGAGGTCGAGATCGTCATCGGCGTCATCCATCTGATAAACGCCACGCTCCTCGCCAACCTGCCCCTGAATGCGCAGCTGCAGGCTGACGTTGTAGTGAGGCATGCCAATCTCGACGAACGTGCGGTTCATCGACTCTATCTTCGGCTGACGCCGCTTGTTCACCCAGTGCCCTACGCTGCCTTGAGACACGCCAACGCGCTCGGCAAGCTGCTCTTGAGTGAGCCCAAGCTCCTCCATCCGGTCACGGACGAGGGCAATCCATTTATCCATATTCATCGCTGGCACGATACGGACTGCCTTTAACCGCTCAATAAACATTCAGTATTATTTATCAAAGGGCATGAAAATACCCTAGGTATTATTATCGGTCGGACCCCTTCCCCTACTGGCTCTAGCAGGTATCAGGATGAAACCACCGAAAAACGACGAAACAGATCTCGATAGCGAAGCCGCCCGCCGCGCCCTCGACTATTACCTCAACCCCAAGCCACAGCGCCCTACCCTGGACAACAAGATCTGGACCCTGCACGACAGCGTCACGGGCGACCAGGCCCAGGAACACGCCATCGCCCTGCTGCGCTGCGCCGCCGCCACGGCGCAGGAAACCGCCAGCCACCAGCACGGCAGCCAGCGCGAGCTGACCTACGCGTTGATGCACATGATGGACATGGCCCGCGCCCTGCTCGAGCACAAGCGTGCCGCAGATCCGGATTTCTGAGTAACAAAAGAAGGGAGAAAACGTGATGGCCGGGAACGGCAGAAGCCCCGATTGCCGGGACAAGGAAGCGCATCGGTAAAACTTTTTTACCGAATTAGCGAAAATTCATTTGACTGGCAAATGATAACGATTATTATTGCACTCAGCTGATCGCGAGATCTGCTGGATAACCTGGAGCTTAGGTCGCTCTCAGATTATCTCCTCATCAGGCTAATCACGGTTTTTGACCCGGCTTTTTGCCGGGTCTTTTTTTGGCTCTTCAGGCTAATGAAGATCGTGATGGCGCGCATGATAGCAAAGGTGTTTCAGGGCGTGAACGCTCATTACAAAACTTTGCGGAATCAGCACTTGAGAATCAATCTCGTTTCGCCTACGCTGGTCTCGCATCAAGGAAGATGCCCCCCACCCCTCCCCCTTCAAGCAAGGAGCTGTTCATGACCCGTCTGCTACTGCCGCTTGAACACCCAACGCCTGTTGCCGAACACGATGCCGACCACGCCCTGCTGCATGCTCTGAAGCGGCTGCCCCGGCGCGTGCAGCAAGTATTCCTGCTCAACCGCCTCGACCAACTGGACTTCGCCACCATCGCCGCCCGCCTCGACCTGCCCCTGGCGAGCATCGAGCGGAACATGGACCAGGCGCTGCAGGCCGGTCGCTCGCGTCGTGATGTACTGTCGAGTGTGGCCGGGCAATGGTATGTGCGCTTGCAAAGCCCCCAGGTGACAGCTTGCGAACGGATCGACTTTCGTCGCTGGCTGGATGCGGATACGGCAAACCTGCACGCGTTTCACGAAACGGAACTGCGCTGGCGCAGCCTGTTGGCGCCGGCACGGCAACTGGGCCATGACGGCTGGTACCGGCAAGGCCGGGCGGCGCTGTCGCTGGGTGGGTGCTCGATTGCGGTCGGGCTTGGCGTGGCGGCGTTGGTAGTGTTTGGTCTCTGGGCCTGATCACGCACTGGCAAGCCGGTCAAAAGCGCTCCGCCGGGTCTGTGGTCATGAGCATCTGCTGGAACCGCTCCAGAAAGATCGACTCGGCTTGGGTAAACTTCTGTTCGCGGTTCCACAGCAGATACACGTTCACATCGATCACCCCTTCCCACGGCGGCAGACGCCACAGCTCATTGGCCTGTACATCCGCCGCGACGATATGCTCCGGCAGGCAGCCGATGCCATAGCCCGCCCCCACCAGCCGCAGGATCTCATCCAGGCTCGGTGACGATGCCACAATACGCCCGGTAAACCCCTGCTGATCGCGAAACACTGTCAACGGTGACAGGTTGCCGCCCATCTGGTCACTGGTGAAGCTCACGAAGTTCTCGCCCTGCAGATCCGCAACAGTAAGGTTCTTGCGACCAAACAAGCGATGGCGCTTGCCGCAAAAAAACGCGTAGCGCTGTTCAAGCAGCACCCGTTGCTCCAGGCGGGGCTGGGGCGTGCGGCACAGGCTCAGGCCGAACGAGGCGGTCTTCTGCAACAAGCCACTGGCCACATCCGAACTGCGCAGCACATCGATCTCCAGCTCCACCTGGGGGTAGTCACTGTGAAATTGCGCAAGAAAGTCATCGTAGGCGCGGGACTGGATGCGGCTGATGCTCAGCAGGCGGATCTTGCCCGTCACTGTCTCGGCCGGGCTGTCCAGCGCAGGCCCCAGGCGCGAAACCGTGCCATACAGCTCGGCAGCGATCTGCATCACTTCCTCCCCCGCCTTTGACAGGTTGATGCGTGGCCCGCGACGTACCACCAGGGCACTGTCCAGTTGCTCCTCCAGACGCCGCAGCGCCTGGCTGACGGCCGGCTGGCTCAGGTGCAGACGTGCCGCAGCCCGGCTGATGCTGCCCTCCTGGCCGATTACCAGAAAGGTCCGCAACAGGTTCCAGTCGAGGCGGTCGTTGAGGAAACGCTTGGCTTCGGGGTCTCTTGCCAGGGTCGTTGTCGTCGGGGTCATTATTTGTTGATCTTATACTTGAGTATTTAAATTAGAAGCTTTTCCTAGCATAGGACTTGGCTCAACATCTAGCAACGCACCACCAGAGTGCCTTTGTCCTGCCCGTGCAGGGCTCTCCTTCTCCTGCCTATAACAATGACGCCCAGGAGCCTCAGATGAAGAGCAATACCCCCACCCCGCGTCGTGCCGCGGCGGCTGCCTTTATTGGCACCACCATCGAATTCTATGATTTCTACATCTACGCCTTCGCCGCAGCCCTGGTGCTCGGGCAGCTGTTCTTCCCCAGCGAAAACCCGATGCTCAGCACCATGGCCGCGTTCGGCAGCTTTGCCGTGGGCTTTATCGCCCGGCCGTTCGCTGGCATGGTGTTCGGCCACCTGGGCGACCGCCTGGGGCGCAAGAAAATGCTGCTGGTCACGATTGTGCTGATGGGCGTGGCCACCACTTGCATCGGCCTGCTGCCGACCTACGCACAGGCCGGTATCTGGGCCCCCATCGGCCTGATCTTCCTGCGCCTGCTGCAGGGTATTTCAGTCGGTGGCGAATGGGGCGGCGCGGTGCTGATGGCCAGCGAGCATGCGCCCAAGGGCCGCAAGGTGTTCTTCGCCTCGTTCGCCCAGTGGGGCAGCCCGGCGGGCCTGCTGCTGGCGCTGATCGCCTTCCGCTTCATCACGGCAATGGAGACGGAGGACCTGATGAGCTGGGGCTGGCGCATTCCGTTCCTGATGAGCGGGCTGCTGATGATCGTTGGCCTGCTGATCCGCTTCGGCGTGCCGGAGTCGCCAGAGTTTGCCGAGGTCAAGGACAGCGACCAGACCAGCGACAACCCGGTGCGCGAAGTGCTGCGTAACCACTGGCGCAACATCGTCTTTGCAGCCCTGGCGGTGACCATCGGCTCCGGCGGGTTCTTCTTCACCAACACTTTCATGATCACTTACGTTACCCAGTATCAGGGCATCGCCAAGACCACCATCCTGGATTGCCTGTTCGTGGTCACCATCCTGCAGTTTCTCTCGCAACCCTGTTCGGCCATGCTCGCCGAGCGCCTGGGCGAAGGGCGTTTCCTGACATGGGTAGCTGCGCTGTGCATGGTGGTGCCGTACCCCATGTTCCTGCTGGTACAAACCGGCAATGTGATCTACATGACCGCTGGCATCGCCCTGGCCGTGGTCATGCTCTCGGCGCTGTATGCCGTGATTGCCGGCTACATGGCCGAAGCCTTCCCGGCCCGGGTGCGTTACTCGGGCATTTCGATCGCCTACCAGCTGGGCAGCGGCCTGACCGGTGGCCTTACGCCGATGCTGGGTACCTTCGTTGCCGGCCAGTTCGCCGGGCAATGGGTGCCGCTGGCACTGTTCTTCAGCGTGCTGGCCTTGATGTCGCTGGCCGGCGTGCTGGGGCTCTCGCACCTGCGCAACGCCAGCGCCAGGCCGGCCGCCCTCTCCACTTCGCAAGGAATCGCCTGATGAGCAAGCCTTACAACATGTCAGAAACCGAATGGCAATCGCGCTGCGAGCTGGCTGCGCTGTACCGCCTGATCGCCTACTACCGCATGACCGACCTGATCGATACGCACATCACCCTGCGTGTACCGGGCCCCGACCGGCACTTTCTGATCAACCGCTACGGCGTGGCGTTCGAGAAGATGCGCGCCAGCGACCTGGTGCTGATCGACCTGGACGGCAACGTGGTCGACAGCCATTTCAGCGGCGGCAAGGTCAATGCGGCCGGCTTCGTCATCCACTCGGCGATCCACGAGGCGCGCCCGGACCTGCACTGCATCATCCACACTCACACGGCAGCGGGCATGGCGGTGGCAGCACAACGTGACGGCCTGCTGCCGCTGACCCAGCACGCGTTGAAGTTTTACGGCAACCTGGCGTATCACACCTACGAAGGCATCGCGCTGTCACTGGAGGAGCGCGAACGGCTGGTCGCCGACCTTGGTACGCACAAGGCGATGATCCTGCGCAACCATGGGCTGCTGGCCGCAGGCAACAGCGTGGCGGCAGCGTTCCACGAGATCTATTTCCTGGAGCGCGCCTGCCAGGCTCAAATACAGGCGATGTCTGCCGGCGTAGCGTTGAACATCCCCAGTGAGGAAGTGTGCCGGCACACCGCCGCACAGTTCGGGCGCGATGGCATCGACGGCATCATCGACATGGCTTGGCAGGCCGCGCTCAGCCTGATCGACGCGCAGCGCAGCGAGTGGTGCTGCTGACATGGCCAGCCTCGTATTGCTTTGCCAGAACCCGGCGCTGACTGACTGGCTGGCCGCGCTGTTCGCCGAGCACGCTCCGCAGCTGAACGTGTTGCGCCCGGAAGATGCCGGCGCAAGGCATGCCGAAGTGGCCGTGTGCTGGTTCCCGCCCGAAGGTAGCCTTGGCCGCTTGCCGAACCTGCGCCTGGTGCACTCGATCGGCTCGGGGATCGATCACCTCGCCCAGGACAGCTCACGCGATGCGTCGCTGCCCGTGTGCCGGGTGGTCGACCCTGATCACACCCAGGGCATGAGCGAGTACGTGCATTGGGGCGTGCTGCACTTTCACCGGGGCTTCGACCGGGTGATCGCCGGCAATGCCAGCCAGCACTGGCAGCGCCCGGTGCAGCGCAAGGCCGGGGCTTTTCGGGTGGGTGTGATGGGCCTGGGCGCGATTGGCGCACCGGTGGCGCAGCGGCTGGCGGCGGCGGGTTATGACGTGCGCGGCTGGGCCCGCACCCCGCGCCAGATCGATGGCGTAACCACCTTCGAAGGCGCGGCTTCGCTGCAAGGGTTCCTCGCCGGGCTGGACGTGCTGGTCAACCTGCTGCCCCTCACCACCAGCACGCATGGCCTGCTGAACCATGCCGTTTTCCAGCACATGGCCGAAGGCAGCGCCCTGATCAACTGTGGCCGTGGCCAGCACCTTAACCCGGACGACCTGCGCCAGGCGCTGGCCAGCGGGCAGTTGCGCGGCGCCTTGCTCGATGTGTTCGAACAGGAGCCATTGCCCGCCGATTCGCCGCTGTGGCACACGCCCGGCGTGTGGGTGACACCGCACATGGCGTCGGCCGCGTCCGACCTGTGCATCGCCCGGCAAGTGGCCGACAACGTGTCGCGCCTGAGTGCCGGGCTGGAACTGAACAATCTGGTCGACCCCGAACTGGGTTATTGACCGCACGCGTTACCAAGAGGTGATCCATGAAAACGTTTTTCCATCCTGCCCAACGCCTGCACCACCCCCGCTCCTACCTGTCGCGTGGGCAGATGCGCCAACCGCAGGAAGTGCCGGCACGCATCGACCCGCTACTGGCAGTAGTCGAAAAGCTCGGCTACCCGCTGTTCGAACCCGCCGACCACGGCCTGGCCCCGCTGGCGGCCGTGCATGGCCAGGCGTACCTGGACTACCTGGGCAGCGCCTACCAGCAGTGGCACGAAGTGCCGGAAGACTGGGGCGATGAGGTGATGTCCAACATCTATATCCGCGAAGGCAACCCCTTGCGCGGCATCCTCGGCAAGACCGCCCGCTACCTGGCCGATGGCAGCTGCCCGATCGGCGAGCACACCTGGCAGGCCGCCTACTGGTCTGCGCAAAGCGCGGTGGCCGCGGCACATGCGGTGATCGAAGGCGACCAGGCTGCTTATGCCCTGTGCCGGCCACCAGGGCATCATGCCCGCGCCGAAGCCGCAGGTGGGTTCTGCTTCCTGAACAACGCCGCAATCGCCGCCCAGGTGCTGCGTGGCAAGTTCGGCAAAGTGGCCGTGCTCGACACCGACATGCACCACGGCCAAGGCATCCAGGAAATCTTCTATGAGCGGGACGATGTGTTGTACGTGTCGATCCATGGCGACCCGACCAACTTCTACCCGGTGGTCGCCGGCTTCGATGATGAGACCGGCGCTGGTGCAGGGGCTGGCTTCAACCTGAACCTGCCCATGGCACACGGCGCCAGCGAAGCGGATTTCTTTGCCTGCATGGACCAGGCGGCAACCGCGCTGCGCGCCTTCGCTCCGGACGTACTGGTGCTGTCGCTGGGCTTTGACATCTACGAAAACGACCCGCAGTCCAAGGTACACGTCAGCCATGAAGGGTTCCGCCTGCTTGGGCAGCGGATCAAGGCGCTGGGCCTGCCTTGCGTGGTGGTCCAGGAAGGTGGCTACGACATTGCAACCCTGGACGAAAATGCCTCGCGCTTCTTTGCCGGCATGACTGCCTGAGGCAAAACCCGATGTGCTCCGGGTTGCCTTGGGCAACCCGGCCTACCGAGCAATACAACAATAAAGAGCGCAACTTGCCGCACCTGCAAGTCAGCGATCAGGCCCCCGGCTGCCCGCCGCAGACGCAGGGGCAATAACAATAAATCTTCACGCTGCCGTTCTTGAATCTGGCAATAAGGAAGTCTTCATGTCGCTTACAACTTTCACCTTGGGGATGGCAGGCGCGAGTGCCTGTCTGTTTGGCTCGATTGCCTGCGCGGCGGAATCGGACCATGGTTTCATTGAAGACAGTACCACCACGGTAGGCTTGCGAAACTTCTACTGGAACGCCGACAACCGCAACGGCAGCTACCTCAACCCGGCCGGTGAGCGGCAAAGTTATCGCCAGGAATGGGCGCAAGGTGCGCTGGCCAAGTTCAATTCCGGCTATACCCAAGGGCGGGTAGGGTTCGGCCTCGACTTGCATTACATGGGCGCAATAAAGCTCGACGGTGGCAAGGGCCGGGTTGGCGACGGTGTCGGCAATGGCGGCATCGTCGCGCGCGACAACCAGGGCGACCCCAAGCATGAGTACGCCAAGGCCGGTGGCGCGATAAAGATGCGGGTTGGCAGCACTGAACTGGCCTATGGCGACCTGTTCCCTGATTCACCCGTACTCAAATACGGTGATATCCGCCTGCTGCCGCAAACGCTGCGAGGCTGGAACGTCACCGATCATACCTTCGCCGGGCTGGCCCTCAATGCAGGGCGCTTCACCTCCAGCAGCGACCGGGCAGCCACCAATCACGGCGGCAAGCTGGGTACCGCGTACGGTGGCCGCCAGGCCGACAGTGACTTTGTCAGTTATTACGGCGGTATCTACACCGGCCTCGACAACGTGAAGGTCAAGCTGTTCGGGTCCGAACTGGACAATATCTGGAACCAGCAATTTGCATCCATCGAATACCGGGTGCCGTTGAAGGTGGGTGGCGTATTCAATACCGGCGCCAACTACTACCGCACGCGCGACACCGGCACCTCGCTGCTTGGCGAAATACGCAACGATGCCTGGAGTGCCCGGGTGGGCTACGCACGGGGCGGGCACAAGTTCGAAGTTGCCTATACCCACATCGATGGCGACCAGCCTTTCGACTATGTATGGAACAGTTTCGACATCGAACTGGATGCGGCTTCCCAGGGCAGCGACTTCAACAGCCCCAACGAAAGAGCGTGGAGTGCACGTTACGACCTGGACGCTGCCGTCTTTGGCGTCCCTGGGCTGAGCTTCACGGCACGCTACATACGCGGTAGCGATATTGATGGCCGCGATGCCGGCGGAGCTTATTCACGGTTCCAGGCGGTCCGTGACGGATCGCAATGGGAACGGGACTTGTGGGTGAAATACGTGGTGCAGTCGGGGCCTGCGAAAAACCTGTCCGTGCGGCTGCTGCATGCGTCGATGCGCACGGGCGGCGATTACGGGGCAATCGCCAATGACCTGGACCAGACCCGGGTCATTCTGGATTACCCACTGGACCTGAACTTTCTGAAATAGCTCGGCAAACTGGGAGCGGGCTCATCCGCGGCCCTTAGCGCAGCCTGTGCCACCCACCGCGTTGGATTCTTAGGAGGTAAAACGGATGGCCGCCCCCGCTCCCACAGCGGGGGCTCCACACGATGGAACCATGCCAACGTGTAGTCCTCCTCTCCAACCCGGCCATACAACGCTTGGGCTCATTCCATCGAGCCAACGTGGCCGCCAGTGCAAACGTTGTAAATGGCTGCTTGGCGACAAAGGCTACGCCGCTATTCCGACCAATATCGAATGCAAACCTCTTTTCGTACAGAGCCTAGTTCAAGACACGTTAACAATGAGCGAAAAATGATAGTTATCAGCCCTCATTCCAGTACATTTATCAGACGGGCCGCACGCGCTCAAAAAACGATAACTGTGCCTAAGCACTTGACTATCGAAGCAACCTAGGCCTACCACAAACAGCCCCTAAACTCACAGCCCTCACTAGACAACTATATCCACACAACAATATTGGAGTCTACCATTGGAATGCGTGCCCAATACAATTACCACTCAATGCTCTCCCTCGCAGACAGAAGCGACAACAAGAAACAAGACCTCTATCAGCGTATTCGGCAATACCACAAGGGTGTCGGATCAAGAAAAAACCGACCTGAATGACATCACCACATTACTTGTATTCGGAAACAAAGGAGAAATTAGCCAAAACCTAAAACACCACAACATCATTGACAGTCGTCCAGCCTTCTATATAAACCACACGATGGCAAACAATCTAATCCGCCAAAAAATTTCCCCACCTCCCCCCAAAAAATATCAAGGATATGACCGTTTAAGCCAAGCATTGCGACAACTATCACTCGCCGTGAACACCGCAATGAACCTAAAGCTAAACAGCAATCCACTTGAAGTTCAGGCAAGTGTATTCTGCAACTTACTACATCTCTCATCCAATTTCCATTCAGACAAGATTGAAGCGGCTCTCCGCATTGCCTTGACAGACAGCGACGTATTTCAATCTTCCCGCGAACGCGTTCAAACCCATCAAAGAGAAGACTGGGATAACGTGATAAGCGCCAGACGTTCCAGACACCATAGAAAACTGATGGAAACGTTCGCCTCACTCGACTCCGTATTCAAGACAATCAGTAAGGCTCATACGGAAATTATGCACTCCAGAGGAATCCGACCTGGCACCAACTTGAACAAGTCAACCATCGCACTACAATGTAAAGCCGGCTTCTTAACAATTTTCAATGCCTTAGAAGACATTAAACGCTCCGGCACCTCTACTTATATCATGATTCATCCCCCTCCCCATAAAATGGAATTAAAGTCCTACCTACCGGAGGGTGTAACTGAGACAATGCATGCAGAACAGAATATAGAAGAATACTTGGCCAAGTCTGCGGACATCATTTACGATCAAGCCATTTCTAAATTAGGCTTACAAACGGGACAACACATAATTGTAAACATGGCAGGCAGATTTGTTCCCTGCGCCGTATGCAAAGAAGTTGAACACACCAGTACCAACGGTGGCGTCTTTGACCCAACCAATAAAAAATTTGCATTATGGCGTAGTTCCGACCGTATTGGAATGGCATTCAAAAACGAAGTTCAACACTTGGCAATGCATGCGTTGCACAGTAGCGACTCGCATGAAGCGCTGGAAAAGGCATTAAAATCAGAGACAGCTTTATACTACACCAAGAATTACTTCAGTCTTATGGAGCACCGGTAGTCACCTGCTTTTCGCTTGACACAGACAGCGAAAGCTCAGACGACCAAAGGAACGACTGAAATCTTCACCGACAGAAAAAATCCTATTTTATGAGCTGGGGACTGGCATGATCCCGGATCACGCCAGCTGCCTCCTTAACTAGACGGCACGCCCTAATACACTGGTTAAAACCTCACTACCGATGGCGGTTGAATTCAGATCATCGTAGTTTAATTTATTGCTATATCCAAGTGCCTGTTCACCATCAAAGACACCGACAGAAGCGAGCATAATCTCATGGTAAGAGTGATGATTCTTCGGAGGGAGTAGATTGCCCAACATCACCAGCCGAGCCTCTTCAAGTGTTGGAAGCTGCCGTGTATCAGTGTGCTTGTCATAGTTCAACATCTCACGACACATGGCGTAGTGATTCAAATATCGTAGGGTATGCCCGCTAGGCCCAGAGAGGACAGGTTTGCCGTGTGCGATTGCGTCAAGCACCCATTGGTTAACACTTTTATCCTCAGTATCTGACCATCTGACCACATTGGACAACCCCCCCGTAGTATGCTGACGAAACTGACTTCCTAGGGGATTACTGTCTCTGGCATTGGCCTCATCATTAGTGAATACTTCTGTACTCCAACTAATATTCATAGTTTCAAACAACGCCTTGCGCGCGGACGGCTCCATACCCTGTAAAATATGCAGGATCCCGTCACGATGATCAACAATTCCGAATGCGTCTTGGAAATAATCTGGTTCATCGATTTTTGTAAAAACCAATTCATTCCATCTATCCGCTATCAAGTTGGCTACATCAGCCGGATACTGAATGGGATTATTGACCTTCCAAATTTCCAAATCAAATCGATGCCAATTCCAAGGAAAAATTGGATTATCCGGGGCTCGCACATGATTAAACATACACTGCCGCCTTTCCATCCCTGGCACATTATATATCTCATCCTCAGCTTTTATAAGCGTCGCTAGCACGTGGGCGTCCAAATTGTCTTTATCAGCAATTAGCTCCTTTGCACCACCAATGTTCTTACTTTCATGCCGAATCTTATCTTGCTGTTCAGGTGTAAAATCTCCGAACCGCATAGGCGCACCCGTACTCAACCTGATACTCTTGGCTATTGCGTTAAGTTTATCACTGGTTGCCAACTTCTTACCAATGGCCACTTCAATAGCCCTATTTGTATTCGCCGTTGTTTTATAGGGGTCTTGGTCAAAAACGTTCGCCTCCACACGAACCTTACCACGCCCAACTATTTCCGACATACTTTTAGACGACGATACGCTGGCGAACGAAGCAGGCTGTAAAAATGAATGCTTTTCCTCACCAAAATTTGAAGTATGTAAATTCAACCTACCCACCACCTCACTCAACTCTTTGGCTTGAGCTGGTGTTATCAAGGTAGAATTTTTTAGAACGCCGCTGTCTTCCGCCTCGAAGCTTTTAGCGGAGAGCGCACACAGAACAATTGCAGACCCATTAATACCATACACAGACATCACCCCCGACTTTAATTCAACTCTAACGACGCTCTAGACAAGAACTTAAACTCATATACCCCTTCAACAGGGCTACGAACACCACCTCCAACAAGCCACCACAAATATCTGTTGAACTCATAATTTTGTAATACGCCAGAGCATTATCTTCAACAGACAGTAGATCACCATTTAAATTTATTTCGGAATAACAAGACAGCTCAGCAAACTCGCTCAACTCTTTATCAGTAAAAGGAACCTGCAAGTCTATTTTGAAAAAAAGCACCAGCTTCTCTACGCCACACTCATACTTCAAACAAAAAAAATCCCCACTCTCCAAGCGTAGAGCAACGTCACTGAGATCATCGAAATGAACATTGTTCAACTGATGTTGTTCTTTTAGAACATCCAACAGCTTACTGATTTCGCGCTCTACTTCAACCCGCACAGGGCTATACACGTCATTTAAATCACACATCACCCACCCACCATTAACTTTATATAAAAAACCATCCCCCCCCCGCACAAACCTCTTAGTTTTTTGTTCGTTATACACATGCCACCCACCCCAAGCCACGCGTGGTAGCTAGCAAGGACTTGCGAGTCACTCCACTTCTACACAACCGAAAAATCTTTAAACATCCCGTGTAAGCATAGGGTATGGACCACAGGTAATTCCCTCTTGCATATTCCGCTCATTCTCTTCCCAAGCCCTAGTTTATTTCTACTAACCCAGCATAAAGGCTGGGCGTCTTTTGTCCCATTAAAGCAGCATTCCAAACATGGCGCGCCACTACACTAGAACGACAATAGAAATACAGGCGTAGCAAATTTCGCGCCCGGTTTTCCGTGTTAGGCGCACAACTCACCCAAACCCATCAGTCGGTTTCAAGCCATCCACAGGTTCGACAGGGCAAATAGCGTGGCCAACTGGGCCGTGTTTTTCATCAGCTCCCGAAAGCGTACGTTCAAGTGATCAAACTGGCGGTTGATGACCCTAAGCGGATGCTCAGCCTTGGCGCGTGCCTGCGCTTTGCAGTACTCAATCTTGTGCTCTGCAGCAGGTGAATGCGCAGCATGGTCTCGAGTGGGTAAGGCTTTCTACCGCCACCGGCCTTGGGATAGAAAGGCTTGATCAACTCCAGCAGGTCTGTCCAGGGTACGATCTGAGCTATCTCGGCAAGGAAGCGCTCGCGGCCCGGATCAGGTGGTCAGACGTTCTTTGCATTTATGGAACTTTTACGGCGAACCCCTAAACGGCTTCTCGCCCATTTAAAACACGAACACACAATTACCAACTGATATTTTCGCGGCTATCTTCGTCCTCAGACGGCTTGAACACCTCCTGCATAAACTCCTTGACGAACATATTGGCCGATGAAACCGATACCAGCGCAACTCTTATCTCCTTGTGAGTATCACTTTCTTCCAAGCCCTGCTCTTTCATGCGCACCATCACCTGCGTCAACGCATCCATTTGCTTCTGCGTCGTTTTATAGGGCAGCTCGCCACTGGCATTCGCGTATTGTTTCAAGTAACCCTGAATGCTGCCCGGCGAGGGTGTCGTGGAGGCTATCCACTTCATGAACTCATCGTAGAACTGAGCAAAGTCAGGATCCGGATCAGAACGGGTTTCCCCGCCCTGAAGCCCCATGCGCTGGTCCAGGGGTACAATCGCCTCTGTGCCTCGGGGCAAGGCGTGGCCGGGACCCGCGAGCGAATAGCTGTCAATGTTCATCACTGTTCTCCGATTCAGAAACAGGGTTAGGGGCATCGCCCCCTTTGTTCAGGTCGGCAGCCCAACTGACGAGAACGCGCCTGGACGCTTCATCCAGCTCGCGCACGCTCTCCGGTAACTGCTTGAGTTGGGCGATCAGACGCGGCGACAGGCGCTCCTGAGTGGCGCCGATATCGAGCTCGACCACTTGATCCGCCAGGCGAAACAGGTAACGTTCCTGGGCATGGAAACGGATATCCACACGCTCGATTCCCAAGCCCGTCAACTTGCTTTTCAACGCCGGCTGTTGGGCCTTGCACCGCAGCGGCAGGATAATCTGCAGCGGCTCTCGGCCTTGACCTACCCAGCCATCCTGCCAGCGCTGCAGCAGCGCATCGAGCAGTTGTTCATCCATCAGCAAATCCCCCAGCAAAGACCGGGCGGCCTGTGCCAGTTCAGCTTGCAGCGCGCTCGCCATCAGCCGCGACCGCAGCAGAAGCCCGCTCACGTCAGCAGCAGCTTGTAGCACCCCCTGGGAATAACCATCCTGGAAGGCGTTCGCGCGGACACTGTCTGCCTGTTGTTGCGCTTCTTCCATACAGGACTTGGCGCGCTCGCGGGCTTGTTGCATCAACAACCGGCGATTGCGCGCAGCCGTGCGCTCTTCATGCCTTAGCAGGAGGGCATCCGTCGACGGAATATCCTCAAGCGTTCTGATGGATGCGAGCATGTTGTACCGCCAGGATAAAAAGTGATGGATTCGGCGCCAGTAGCGGCAAAGTTTGCTGAAACTCGACAACGGGTGGCGAGAACTGCAAGAACAGGCGCTGCATGAGCGCCTCCGGGATGTGTTGATGCCAAGCTGTCAAGGCCGCTAGCCCCAGGGCACTGAGCGACTGCTCAAGCCCATCCGCTTCGCTGACCGCGACCATTGGCCGATTGCCCAGATCGATACGGGCGAAAGCCCTTGTCGGCGCATTGAGCTCACGCATCCGCGCCCCGCGAGCCAGCCGCGGCCACATCAGGTGCGCCCCCATGAGGCGGGAGACTACGGGCAACTGCTGCCAATTCGCGATCCAGCAATCAGTCCATGGATTGCGCTTGAGCTGCTGCGGATCGGGACAACTGAGTGCCAACCTCCTTAGTAATGATTGGTTGAGCAACGCCCGGGTTGCCGGCTCGCCAAACAGCGCTGGCACAACACCCCGCTGCGGATGCAGATAGTCCAGCGGCTGCTGCAGGATGGCGCGCAGCGCTTCAGTTCGGCGGGGCATGTTCGATCTCTTTCGGCTTCCGATACAGCACGACCCAGTACGCTACCGCAGCCAGAATGCCTAACACGAAAATGCCATAGAGCCAGGGAAACCCGGAGGCGCGAGGCTCCACAAAAGGGGCGGCATGCTGAACTGAAGCCCGCTTGGACAGAACCACCGAAATGTGCTCGTAGTCCATGCCCGAGAAACTGTTCTTGAGAAAACGCTTGATATCGTTGACCAGTCGCTGTGGCTCGCTGTCACGCTCATATATCACCAACGCCGAGAGGTGTATCGGCGCAACCTTGCGACCGCTTTCCCCAGCATCCAGCTCGTAACTCACATGTACCCGCGCCGAAACCACACCCTCCAGGGTGGCCAACGACTGCTCCAGGCGCTGCTCCAGCGCACTGTACAAACGCGCCTTCTCGGCCCGCGGCGAAGCGACCAGGGAGTCGGCAGGAAACATCTGAGCGATTTCGACACGCGGCTTGGAGGGCAGTGAATACAGGGCCAGCAGGTCGACCGCCGCCGCGAAATCCGCTCGCGCGATATGCACCGAGTATCCGGTCTTACCGTTATTTACCTTGGCCGCAGTAATGTTATTGCGCTGCAGCACAGAAATCACTTCATTGACCTGCTGCTGGTCAAGGCCTTCAAGCAAACTCGGCTGGCGACAGCCAACCAGCATCAGACACAGCAGCACCAGACAGCCATATAACTTCATGACGAACGTAACAAGGTTTCGGCCGTGGACACCGCTTTACGGACCAGCACGTTGAGCATAGAGACATCGATGTTGTACTGCGCAGTGAGCAGCTGCAATTCGCTCAAGACTTCCGGGTTGGTAATATCCGGGCGCTTCAGCATGGCATTGATCCTTGCATGATCACGCTCGGTGCCCACAGCGGAGCTGGCGAAACTCTCGATCAAACGCCCCTCCAGGGACATCACCGAGCCAGGCTCGGGGTGCGCCAACTCAACGATCCGAAGCGAACTCAGGCTCACTGAACCCAAAGAAGAAACAGACATAGGAACACTCACAGAAAAGTACCCGGCAGCCGCACGAAACAACTGCCAGCCGAGAGGAA
The DNA here is from genome assembly GCF_000498395.2 of Pseudomonas putida S13.1.2. NCBI lineage: Bacteria > Pseudomonadati > Pseudomonadota > Gammaproteobacteria > Pseudomonadales > Pseudomonadaceae > Pseudomonas > Pseudomonas putida. Next base: position 543,067 of record NZ_CP010979.1, on the reverse strand, counting down.
CAACAAGACTTAACGCGCGGCGGAAACTATCGCCGTATCAATCTCCTTGAAGCCCTTTACCGTATTGGTCGCAACGTTACGGAAAACGTTGTAGGAAGAGAATGCAGCCTGGTAAGCCGCCAATAGCGTGGGGTCCGACGCATCGGCATGCAAAGCGGCCAGTGCCTCATCGAGTTTGGTCTTGAGATCGGTTGCGCCGTCCTCGAAGCCTTGAGCCTGCCGGCCCAGGAAGTCATCAGGAAACTTGATGGGATTTGAAACACTCATATATCACCTGTCATTATCAAAGGGATTTAGGGAAGTACCAGGATGACGGCGTCATCTTGATGTAGCCCTGCGGGCCATACCGGAACGACTTGCCCTTGAGCCAGTCATCTTCGAGCTTGAATGCGAAATGCACGTATCGCTCACCCCACTGCCGACCGAATTCCGCGACAAAGTCACCCAGGGCTTGCAACTCCGCGTCCTCAAGGGCGCCCTCGACCGTAAAGGTCACGCCGTCAGCCTGCGCATGCCGAGTAAAGCGCAGGGCCAGGCGTTGCAAGCCGTGTTCGGCCAGGTGTATGAGTTCGTCGTCGTCAGCCTGTACGATCTCTATTTCGTGAGCGTAGGGCGCAACTGCGCCCAGAGCACTCTCCAGACGGCTCTGCAAATCGGGTGTCAGCAGGCTGCGTTGACGACTGATCAACAACCGCGGATTAACCGGATCACTGAGGTCCATACGGTGATAGGCGAGTTGCGGCGCGATACTGGACACCAGGCTCTCCAGACGCCGACGCTCGTCATAGATGGTCATCACCTGCGTTGCCGAGTACCCATTGCGTACCAATACCTGCCTTCCCCACCCGGCATCGCGCTCGGAGCCGGCGAAGACGTAGATCGCCTGGTCGCGCCCATAGACTACGACCATGCTGTTGTTGCCCCCGGCAATAAGCGCCTCAACACTCGACACAGGCGTGGGGCGCGAAGCGTACCAACCGAACATTGCCAAACCAGCCATTATCGCCAGCACCGCTCCAACAGCCACTCGCCGCGAGACGGTGCTGGGCACCCGAGCCGGCTCAGGCTCTGCAAGCACCGTCGGCCCTTGTACCAACAACTCGCTCCGCCACGCCTCATCAAACGGGCGCACGGCGATTAGCAACTCCGCTACATTCTCCAGTGACTGGAATGGAATGAGGCGCTCAACCACACCTTCGTCGGCCAAGATACGCAGGACACGCCCCGAGCGCTCAGTATCGCCAAGTAAGACTTCGAAGTTTCGACCCCCGCACTCCAGCGGAATGTAGATCGCATCTTCCGGAACACTCAGCGGATGCTCGATCGAGCAAAACTTTGCCTCGGAACCCACGACAAAAAGTGTACGCTCCTGCGCCAGATCAAATTCGCAACCCTGCAACGGGCCATTGAAAACCCTCAGGACGCATTGCGTTGCAGTGGAGTCCTGCATGCTGTTAACCACCCGGCCTATAGAGAAGCGCCTAACGCTTAGACGTGCAATCAATGATAGGGAGTGACGGGCAGACAATCCTGATCAAACCATGAGGAAAACGCCATACAAACGATCAGAATCCAGCCAGAGGCGGATGCACGTTTTGGATTTACATCGGGGTGCGCACCGGCCGCGACCCAGCCATCCCCACGCCAAGCTGTCGGCCGTCATCAACCAACCGGCAGACTCGGTAGCCAAAGCCATGATGAGTTACACCAGTTTTTGGGACATGATCCTTGCAAGCGCGGATCACCCAATTGGGACAGCAATCTAGGACAAGCCTTACGCTTCTTCCCAGACCAAAGAGGTGCGGCCTGAAAATCCCCCTCGAGCCGGCGCAGCACCGGCAGTTGCACGGGACACGCCAGCGGATAGTTCGAGGCCGCACGCCAGCACTCATAGTGTCGACGAGCCTCGAGCGGATCGAACGCCGCGAGCACATAACAGGCTACCAACCCCACCTCTCCTCTGTGCCCCTGCGATAACCCAGCGCGCTCAACTACCTCCAGAGCGGCCATAGAATCCCCACACACATCGAGAATCAGTGCGTACATGGCATCGACCCCCTCATGTCCGATTCCGAGTACGTCAATGGCCGACCGTATTGCAGTTAGCCCACGCCGTGGCTCCAGGCCGAGGGCAATGCGGGCCCGCAACAGCTGTGCAGCGACCGAGCCTGGGGCTTCAGCAAGGGATACTTCGATACTCTGCAACGCTTGCTCCGACTGCCCCGAACACCATTGATGCCAGGCATAGTGGTAGTAAGTGCTGGCACGATCCCCCCCCATAAGCGCGGGACGAAACAATGCTTCAGCCGCTTCGGGTGCCCCTTGCAAACTGGTCAGCAGCGCAAGTCGTATGATCGCCAGCGAATTCCCGGACTCCAGCGCAAGCGCCTCAGTCACAGCCTGCTGTGCGTGGGCCAACGCCTCGCCGGGCGCCATCAGCCCAAGACCGGCCATGGCCAGATAGGTATCAGCCAAGCCACACCAGGGTGGCGCGTAACTGGCATCCAGATGCAGGCAATGGAGAAACTCGCGCAACGCCTCCCCCAGGCTCTTTGCCGTATAGGCCTGCAACCCGAGCAAACCACTGAGGTAGGACTGTGCCAGGGGATAAGAGCCGCACTGCGATGTCGTCGGACGCAAACCCGGCAGGCGCTGCGCCACCAGAGAAACCAGGCGCTGCAAGGCTTCTTCCCGCCCATCGCTGGGCACCAGCGTTTCACTGTACAGCAGCGCATGATTGCGACCACGAACCAACTCGACCGCCAACGCCCAACAGCCCGCCGGCGCGATACAATGAACACTCAGATAATAATCAGGCATCATTCGCTCAACGATCGACAGGCAATCATCTGAAGCGTGTGCGTTAGCTGTCAGCCCCGCCGGCATCACACAAAGACTTTCACCGAACGCGGCAGCCAGTCGGTGGACCACTTCGCGCTGCATTTCCAGGCCGCACCCGTCATCCCGCACCACCGGCAAGACCAATAACGAGGGCACTGATAACGGTGATGACGGCATGATCGCGCGTTCGACGACCACCCCTGCAAAACGATAACCCTTGCCATAAACCGTTTTGATATAGTCATTTTCACGCCCCAGCAACTTGCGCAGCGCATAAATGCAGCGGGTAAGTGACTCTTCGGCCACGTCGCAGTTGGACCACACCTGGTCCAGCAGCCAGGCCTTGGAAACCAACGAGCCCGCCGCCCCCAACAACAGCCGAAGTACATGCAACTCTTTGGGTGGAAGATGTAGTCCTTTACCGTCATGCAAAAGCAGTCCATCCCCCTGCAATCTCCATCGGCCAAAAACAAACGACCGGCTTGACGGCTTATGAGTGCCTCGTTCCATAACGCAATTCGTCCCTCCCTACTGCGATGGATAGACCGAAGCCACGGCTCCGTAAACCCGCACTCCGGTTTGAGCGATCAACTATAGGGGAAGGGATTCCCACGAGATCTGCGACTTCCCTACAACTAAATGGAGACTAATCCGCATTACCCCTGTGAACCGTCCATTTCTGATTGCGTAGTGGCCGTACAGAATCTACTTGGGATATCTGGCAGAAAATGAACGACGCGCCGTCACCGGCGCGTACGTTAGAAAGAGCGCTCAGACGGATGCCTGAGCGATTGCCTGATGCACCAGGCGATAAAGATCCTCCACCTTACGAATGCACGCCAAACCCTCTGGAGGCAGTTCAATCTCCAGGAGGTCGTTGATATCCAGAGCGATATCCAGAAAATTCAACGAATCCGCTCCAAGATCCTCCACCAAACGGGAGTTTAGGGTAACGACCTCCACATCGACCACGAGCCTATTGGCGAGAATCGCGATAATGATGGCTTCTATTTCAAGCTGGATCATGTGCGTCATTTCGGACTGCCCGTGCATGCCCACCACCTCAAAGGCAACTGATTTTCCTTCATTTCCCAAAACGACGACGTTAGCCAATTCCGCTCGCGATCGCCTTGAGCATTTCTGCATACTGGCTCAATTGCGAGGAGAGAATCTTGTTGAAATTTTCGTGGTAGGCGTTGGCGTTACCGTACTTGGTCGTGAATAACTGCAACTGGTTCTTCAAATCACCTTCCTGGCTGTTAAAGCCGGTTTGCCAGGCTTGAAACTTCGCGGTGTCCCACGTCACCGTACCCTTGGGGGCTGCTGCAATCATTGCATCCAGCGGTGATAAGTCCATCATCACCCGATAGCCACCCTTGCCGTCAGGCTGCACACATGACTCAGGCAGCCCCATGGCCTTGGCCCACTTTCGTGCCTCCTCCTGAGTGGCAGATCCTTCATCGGAAATGGGATAGAGGACGCCATCCGGGGCTTGCTGATACTTACGACGCAATGCTTCTAACGCATCGTGCAATTCTCCACTTATTTCGACTTCTTTTCCGTCTGACTTGCCTTTTATCCAGTCCCCCATCTTCGCCATGATGGTTTCGTTGAATTCCTTGTAGAAGGCCGAATATTTGGTCAGCAGCGCCTCGTAGATCGCCAGGTATTCACCCTTGATAAAACCGATCATTGCCAACAATTGCTCGAAAAAATCGGCATTGCCACTGGACGTGTTCAAGGCATCGCCCACAGCTTCTGGCGCGTGCGGCAAATCACTCAGTTTCTTGAGCGTTTCATCCTGCCACTGTTGGATGTTGGGGCTGGCAGGCTGGGCAAGGGAAACCCACTTGCGCAACTCGGCCTCCAGCAAATGCCCTTGAACCTTACTGGCGCCCACTTTTCCGAGCAGCGCTTGTAAGGCTTGCTCCGCCTTGAGGCTCTCTGCATGCCGTTCGTTGAAGTAATCACGCATAGCCTCTTCCCCGGCCGCAGGATCAACCGGGCCGGCAACAGGAGGCAGACGAAATGCCTTCACTGCAACACTTATATCATTGAGGTGGGGATTCAGGCCGGCTAACCGGGACACCAGCGACTGTGTCAAGCGCTCAGCCGTCGACGGGAGCGGACGATGCTCGAACGCATCACTGCCAACTTGTTCATTTGTTCGTAGATCATTCGTCGGCTGATCATTACGCGCCGCATGGGTGGGGTGGGAACTGCTAATAATAGGCATGGCTCAACTCCTGGTCAGGCGCGCGCAGAGGCGAAGCTGTTCATGGTAGAGCCACGGCTGTCGACCAACTGCTGAATGGCGTCGAGTATCTTGCTGAGCAGCGCTGTATATTCATTGACACTCTGGTTGGCGACATCACTGACCGCCTTGTTCAGACCCTGCTCGGACTGGTGCAGCACTTCACGCTGACGCTCTGAATACTCTTGCAGACGCAGGATGGCAGACAACCCGGAGCTGATGGTCATCGCCATGGCATTGATGGCACCGCCAACAGTCAGGTTGCGCTCGTAGGTTTTCGCCTGCAGGGCACTTTTCATGCGCGCGTCCGCAGCCTGGGCAACCGCCTCACGAATGTTCGACTCAAGTGCTGCCCGTTTGCTCGGGTCAAGGTCCAAGTCAACGCGCATCTGCTGGGCCTGCGCATCCAACTTCACCGCATCCATCTGGTTGGTCTTGATATCAGTATGCTTCTGGCTCTGCCCGCGCAAGGTCAACGCGGCACCTGTGGCGGACATGGTGGCGGCAACGACAGCACCACTGACCGCAGCCCACATCGCAGCCTCGCCACCGGCCATGATTGCAACGCCTTGTGCAATGGCGGCCTCGTAGGCCATCTGGACGAACTTACCGCTCATTTCAGCGCTTGATTTGCGGGCAATATTGACCGCGACAATCGACGCAATCAACACACCGATATGTTTTTCCCACGCGGCAGGATCGAATGACAACAGGTCCGCCACCGGATCTCTCACCGCGCCCTCAGCCCCGTCTTTCTCCTGCTGGACGACAGTAGCCAGAAACAGGCCCACCATCGCCTGGCTTTCACGCTCGCTCAACCCTGAGGTATCCAGAAGCTGGTTCAACTGTTGGGGCGTCATTGCTTCGACAGCCTGCGTGTGCCGAGACATCAACACCTGCGCATCGAGCCGTCCACCGATACTGCTGATCGACAACGGCTGCCTTTGATCGACGACCTTACCTGCCACCTCTGCAGCCTGAGAGCTGACTACCGATGGCGAACGACTATTAATTGATAATTCCATGAGTGCTAACCCTGTTGAACTAAATGTTGCGTGCCATGCTCAGGCTGCTGCTATTCATACTGTCCTGGATGCTGAAGGCTTGCTTGATGGCGTTATCCTTGGCCTTGATGGACTGATCGAAGAGTTGAACCATGTCGTTCAGGTAGTTTTTCATCGCCTCGGAGATAACCTTGGCGAACTCGAATTCGGCCAGGTGATGCGACGCGTTACGCTGGTGAATACCAGACTTGATTTGCAACGCGGACTGGGCGGCGGTACCGCCCGCCTCCACCACCGCCAGCGAAGCCGCCAGGCGCGATGCATAGAGATCCAGTGACACCGCATCCGACTTGAGACCTATGCTGGCACGGGCCTTGGTCATGACACTGGAAAAACCATTGCTGACCGCCCTTGCGGCCTGCTTGAGCATTTGTGGCGCCATCTCGTTGGCCAATTTGCCGAACATATTGCCCATCGCACTGGCGACCCGCCCCGCAGCGGCTTTGCCAACGACCGCGACAACCGCCAGTACTGCGACCATCGCCACGGCGCCAACGATCGCGCCCATGATCATCCCGGCCATCTCGGCCGAGGCCCCATCAATGCCGGCCTTCTTCAGAAGATCCGCAATCCCCTTACCGATGGCCTGAATCATCGGGTTGAGTATGTTATCCATCAGAGGCTTCATGGCCTTCTCCATGAACGACACCCCTGTCAACTGCTTGACCAGCATGTCCGCGCCCATCAATGCCACACCAACAGCTGCCAGCGCCAGACTGGCTCCGCCCGTGAAGGCAGCCCCGACGACACTGACCACGGTCAGCACTGCGCCCAGAATCTTGCCGATACACCCCATCGCTTTGCTGGCAGCTTCGGCTTTACGCACTTGCTCCAGGTACTCTTCAGACTTCTTCTCCATGAACGCCTGACGCGCCGCCTGCATACTGCGGAACAGCTCCTGCTCCCCTTCAATCTTGTTTTCGGCGCTCTTGCCCATCAATTCTGCATACCGTGTCATTAGCAGCACCATGGTCGCAGCGGCGTTCAGCTGTTTCTTGACGCCATCGAGTACCGGCTTGTCGCCCAGCCCCGAGCTCTCCACCAACCTGGCCTGAGCCTCAGCCTTTTTGCCAGCCTCACCCGCCACCGTGACTGCGGCCTGATAGTCCGTATTGGCCTTGCCCAGTTGTTGTTGGGCGCCGGTCAGCCTGCCTTGCGCCAGATCGCGCTCGGCCAGCGCTTTGGCATGCTCGGGCGTGCCCGGCTCGGTTCGCCCCAGAGCCGACTCAGCATCGGCCAGCGCCCGTTGGGCGCTGTCGAAGTTAGCCTTGGCCTTCGCGAGCGCTTCCTCGGAGCTGCCGGCAGCGGCCACAGCCGCTTCAAACTCCGCCAGCGCGCTCAGATAACGATCTGACAACGCCTTATGCCCCTCAGCGCTGGCCTTTGCTGCCGACCTCAGGATGTCCATGCGTGACTTGAGCGAGTCCATGCTCACGTCACCCAGCAAGTTGATGAGCGAGGCCATCAGCAAGGTGAACGTGTCTTCAGAACCCTTGTTCGCGCTCCTGGCACCTTGCGCTGGCACAGCCAGAAGCGGCCTACCCAGCCCCGCAGCATGACCACCCTGCGACTGGGCGGCGTAACTCACACCTTGCAGGTTGGCCAGTGCCGTATCGGCAGCGCGCTGATAGGCCTTGGTGTTGGCCGCTTTACTCGCCGCGTCGGCATAGCGTTCCTTGCCGGCCTGACGGGCCAGCGTTTCCGGGGATATGCGTGAGTACAAAGCCCTGATATCCATTACAACTATTCCTCCGAATGGTCAGCGTCGACATTGCTTAAAGCATTCAGGTAAGCCTGAGCCCGCTCCCGCAGACCCGGCTCCTGCACGCGCTCGATGACGTACTCAAAACACACCTTGGCCTTGCCGGCCTTTCCTAGCGCAAGCTGGCATTGGCCGGTGTAGAGCATTGGGCGGTAATCATGCTTACCCTGGGCAAAAGCCACGGCATACAGATCAACCGCTTTCTGATAGTTCTGCTTGAGCTGATGCACCGCCGCCAAACCCATCCAGTACTGCGCGTTATAGAAGTCGTAGATACAGAGGAAATGGAAAAATTTTTCCGCATCGTCCAGACGCCCCTGCTCATAGAACTCATAGGCAAAAGCGTAAAGGCTATCCATCTGCTCGGTACTAACGCCGTGCAGGTCCTTGAGCGATGCACCATCAAGGACGGCCTGCATCACCTGCTCGGCAATCCGGTCCTCTTCCTGCTCCGTGTGTTTTCGACTGCTCATGACTACTTACTCCTGAATGTTTCTTCAGCGGTGCTGACCAGGCTATTGGGCCAGCTGAAGGCAACGGGCGCCGTCACAAAACGCTCATCGTGGTGTTCGTGAGTCGCTCAGACCTGCAAGCGGTTTCGCAGGCAGGCCATCAGGCCTGCTCGACCTGCTCGAGCCAGACCAGCAGTCGCAGAACGCTTTCGATTTCCTGCATCTGGATAAAGGTGTAGCGCTGATGGGTCTTGAAGATGCGCCTGGCCAGGGCAATGTCACTGATCACCGGCACGCCTACTTCAGACGCGTACTTGCGCACGGCCAAGGCCCGCTGGTTGGTTTCCATCAGTGAGATAAATGGCATTACTGAGACTTCTGGCCGAAAGTAAATCCCTACGGCGATGTGCGTGGGATTGGCGACAATTACTCGCGAACCACGAATGTCGGATTTGACCTGTTCCGATAACAGCTCCAGATGCAGCTCGCGCCGCCGCCCCTTGATTTCCGGATTGCCTTCCTGCTCCTTGTGCTCGCGCTTGACCGACTGCTTGTCCATTTTCAGATCCTTGATGTACAGCCAGTATTCACACAGCGCATCGAGCATGACCACCAGCACTATGCAGCCCAGAAAAGCCAGCACCAGCACCTGCAACAAATGAGTCCAGATCGGAAACAGGTCACCCGGTTGGGCATAGAGTTGCGCAAACAGTAAATGCCGCTGAGTCAGCCAGACCATCCAGAATGCGATCACGAAACTACCCAGATACAACAGGGCTTTAACCGCGTCCTTCAGTGTTCTGAGACTGAACAGCTTTTTGAAACCGTTTACCGGGTTGAGTGCTCCGAAGTTCAGCTTCAGGGCCTCGCTGGCAATGGCCAGGCCTGTCTGCAACAACGTGGGCAAGGCGCTGGCGAGAAAGCACACAACGATCAGCGGGGCCACGACCTGGAGCAACAGCCCCCCTAGCTCGGCAGCATAACGCTGCTGATCGGCGGCGAAGCCCGAAGCGATGATGCGTCGATAAACCTCCATCACCTCCAGCAAGCTACCGTTGCTCGTCAGATAGATGATCGCGCACAGCATCAGGCAGGAACTGGAGAGATCCTTGGCCTTGAAGGTCTGGCCCTTTTTCGCCGCGTCGCGACGCTTCTTGGCGGTGGGCTTTTCGGTTTTCGAGGCGCTGGACATATTCAGTGGGCCTGCGGCAGTACGAACCACTGCGCAAGCTGATCCGGCTGGGTGGCCATGCGCAGTATTTCGTCCGGCAGGTGAACACCCAGATACTGAATCAACACCAGTAACGCGATGGCTCCCTTGACCGTGAGCGACACTGAAAACGCGTTCATTTGCGGCGCAAAACGCGCCAGTAGGCCGAGCAGCGCCTCGGTCAGCAACAAGGTCGCCACCACCGGTGCACTGATAATCAGCGTTTTGCTGATCAACGGATCGAGAAGCCCGAGCAACGGCTGGATCTGCAGTTCGCACCCGAATACCGGCGAGCAAAGTTGGTAGCTGCGGCTCAGGGTTTCCACCAGCAACCTCATGCCCCCACCTTCCAGGTAGATCACTGCCGCGAACAGCTGGAGAAAATTGGCCAGCTCCGAGGTGTCGTCGCCGTTGGCCGGATCGACTGTGCTACTGAGCATCGCGCCGCGCTGGTTATCGATCAGGTTGCCCATGGCGTGCAACACCCAGAACGGCCAAGACAACAGGCAGCCGAGAATTACCCCCACTCCGGCCTCCCGCAACAACAACCCGTAGAAGCCAAGCGAGTCCAGGCGGGGCAACGTGCCGGCGGTATAAGGCCAGAGCGCCATGCCAACCAGCACAATCACGGCGTTTCGTGGTGCTCCGGTGAGCACGCGGCTGTTGAGAAACGGCAACATGAAAAACACCGGTGCCAGGCGAGCGAAGCAAATCACCGCACCGGCCAGCCAGCCATGCAGGTCAAAAAAAAGGCTTACGTTCATCCAGATTCACTTCAGCGCCAGACGCATGACTTCCCGGCTGAAACCCAGCAGCGTCTCGCCGTACCAGCCAGAAAGCAGAAACAGACAGATCGACACCGCCAGCAGTTTGAAGCCGAAGGGCAAGGTTTGCTCCTGAAGCTGGGTCACGGTCTGAAACAGACCGATCAGCAATCCCACCAACGTAGCGACGATGATCGGCCAGGCCACCAAGATCAATATCAGGTACAAGGTTTTGTTGCCGGCAAACACCAGGTCATTCATCGCGGCATCTCATTGAGCCAGGGACAGGTATTGCCCAACCAGTCCGGTAGAAAGCAGGGACCAGCCATCGAGCGCAACGAACAGCACCAGCTTGATGGGCACGGAGATGATCACCGGGCTCATCATCATCATGCCCAGGGCAAGCAAGATACTGGAGACCACCAGGTCGACAATGACGAAAGGCAGATACAGGTAGAAACCGATCTTGAAGGCAGCTTTGATTTCGCTCAGTGCATAGGCAGGCAGCAGCGCGAACAACGAGGGCTCCAGCTCTTCATCGAGCTCGCCATCGACGGCCCTCGGGTCCTCGCGGGCAATCTGCGCCCGCTCGAAGAACTGTGCCAGGTCCGGGTCGGTGTACCTGGCCAGATATTCGCGATAGCCGCCCAGACCGTTATCGAGGAAGTCGACCACCGCATCGATGCGGGTGAATTCCACACGATTTTCCTTGTAATAGTCATAGCCCTGCTGCACCACGGGACTCATGACGAACATCGCCAGCAACAGCGCAACGGCGTTGAGGGTCATGTTCGATGGCACCTGCTGCAGGCCCAGAGCATTACGCACGATAACGAAGACAATCGAGAACTTGATGTAGCAGGTGCCCGCAGCGATCAGGAATGGCAGCAATGAAGCCACTGCCAACAGCCCGATCATTGAAATGTCATTCATTACCGATGCCCCGCCCTACCTCACGCAGTTCGACACCCAAGCGATCGCCAAGCTGGACCAGCTCACCTACTGCGATACAGTTGCCGCCGACACGAACTTCGACGTGGCTCACGGCCGTAGCCTCCAGGGGCAGCACCTGGCGCTCGATGAACTCGTTGAGCGTAGCCATGCTCAGGGTGAGTTCGCCCAGCACGAATTCAAGTTTGACCGGCAGTTCAGATAGCACGCAGGGAGCGCTCGGCGATGGGGTATCCGGGGGAGAGAGTTTCATATGCAGACCTTGCTTGACGAAGGTGAACTGGCCGATACACCGATCGGCCATAAAGAGTTGTCGGGTTTGCTGGGCGATGACCAGCACATCGCCCCTCGCCAGTTGCCGAGATGGCAATCGAGCCAGTTCGCTGTTGCCGAGCACGATTCGTAGAATTTGCGGCACTGCCTGCAACCAAGCCTGTAGTGGGCGCGACGGTTCCTTGCGCTGGCTCGGCCCTTCCATGACCCACAAGTCGCTCTGGGGTGTTGCAATACAGGGCAGACAAGCCCCTTGCAGCGCCTCTCCCTGAATGAGCCTGAAATCGAACAGGCGCTGGTAGTCCAGCAGGTCAGGCGCAATTTCGATGGGCCGACTCACCGCCGCGAACAGCTCCAGAATCTCCTGACCCGCGCCCTCCTGATGCAGCCATTGCGACCATTGCGGCGCCACGGCTTGCACCCACTCGCGAGCCCCGATCATGCCTTGCCAGATACCGTGGCAACCTTGTGCCCAGAAGGCTATGTAAGGTGTCTCTGGCGACGGGTGGCTCAACCGCACAGGGTGCCCCTCTTGCTGCCAGCGGGCCACCGCTTCGCGCCGCTCAGACTCAACTAACGCAACGCAGCGCAAGGACAGAGTGGATGTCACGTTTGATGCTCTCCCCGCCCGCTTCTATCTCGAAGCGCTTGACGGCTGAGCTCTTCGACCTCCTCATCCGGTCGCTCCTGGTCATGACCGTGACGCAAGTCACCCCCCTCCTGGTCAGTCAAACGCCAGCGCGGATCCGGCGCCTGCGCCAGGTTGTCGCTCAAACAGCTGAAAACCAGGGCACTGCTTGGATTGAGCAGCAACTGCTCGGGGCGTTCGGCCCCTGCCTTGCTGACCGTAATCAGACCAACAGCATCACCTTTGCTGAAGGGCACCTGAAGGTAGTTCCTGGCCTCCCTGGCAATGCTGACTTCAGGCGCTGAGTTCAGTCCAGCGGTCGCTTTGGCAGGCACCGCCACACGCGTGACCTGGTTCAAATACGATGACTTTTCCAGCAAGGGCAATGGTTGCGCCGGAAATGCTTGAGGGGTTTGCTGTTTGACCTGCCTATCGGCGACAGCTTGATCGGATGCCCACAACGCAATGGCAGCAGCAGCCTGATCAGGCACTTGCGTCGGCATGGCGAGCGGTAAGCGGGCAGACGACAATGGCGCTTTCTGCTCGGCCGACACATCGACGGCAGCCTGATCGGCTGTGGCGAGCGCACTGGCAACGGACGCCTGACCAAGCACCTGCGCAGTGATTGGCAAGCGCTCCGCCAGCGCCAACCGAGCATTAACCAATGCCGGCGATGAAGGCACGGAAGGCTGCTTGATGGGTAAATGCATCGGCTGATCCACCGATACTTTAGCCAACCTGGACTCAGTGCCCGCCCCCAAGCGCAGCGCTGCCAGCGATAACTGCAGCGGGAACTCGCGCAATGGTTGCAATTGCGCCAACAACATCAGCGCACCCTGGGGCAATTCGTCCACTGCATAACGGTCGTCAGAGACTCGCGGTTGATCTTTATGGCCGGGCTCATCGCTGGCCGAAAGATCCCTTACCGGACGGAGTTGCGCTGCTGGGGGTCTCACTATGCTCATTTCCAAATCACCAACAGTTCATCAATGTCATTTTCTTCCTCGCGCAACCGACGTGAACGACGCTCGCCCAGCAAACGTTGCTCCAGACTCCGGTACTTCAAATGCTTCCTCTGTAGAGTCTTGCGACGCCCTTGCAAGCGCTCGACCTCTTGAGCCACCCCCTGGTGCTGCTCCATCACGCGGATGCGTTCCAGGGCCAGGTTACCGATCTGCCGCCGAATGACAGCCTGACGCCGCAACAGCGCCAGCAACTGCGAATGGCTCAAGCGCTGATTCTGGGGACGCTGACTTATCAAGAGCTCACTGAGCCCAAGTGCCTGCTGCTCGATCTGCTGCAACTCACGCTCAAGTGGAGCCAATGCGCGCACGGCCTTATCAAGCCCTCGCTCACACTCATGCTGCCGACGATCACTGAACGCCTGCAGGCGCCGGACATCAGCCAAGGAGACCATGCAGGCTCTCCAGCGTGACCTGAGGTGCACATCCCTCCTTCAAATCCTGACAAAGCCACGCCATCAAGGCTTCGCGACAGGCCATGGCCTGATCGTTAGCCGCATTTTCCCCGTGTCGGTACTCCCCCAGATCGAGCAATACCTGCAGCGCCTCGAGACGAGCCAACACCTTGCGTGTACTGGCCGCCAGATGCTGAACATCGGGTCCGGTGACCTGATGCGCCACCCGGCTGGCGCTACGGAGCACATCGATTGCCGGGAAATGACCGCTGGCGGCCAACTTGCGACTCAGGTAGATATGCCCGTCGAGGATGGAGCGAATCTCCTCGGCAATGGGGTCAGTTTCATCGTCGCTTTCCATCAATACGGTGTAGAACGCGGTAATGCTCCCGTTGGCGGTCACGCCCGGACGTTCCAGCAAACGCGGCAGGGAGTCGAACACCGAAGCGGGATAACCGCGCCGCGCGGGTGCTTCCCCCGCCGCCAGCGCGAGGTCGCGGCGGGCGCGGGCATAACGGCTCATGGAGTCAAGCATCAGCACCACCTGCCGGCCTTGATCACGGAAATACTCAGCGATTGCCGTTGCCTGTAACGCTGCGTTGCAGCGGTCAATCGAGGAGAAGTCCGAGGTCGCGTAGACCACCACGCACCGCGTGCATTTATCCGAATGACGCAACGTCTCGACAAATTCGGTGACCTCCCGGCCCCGCTCACCGATCAGCCCGATAACGAATACATCCGCTTCGCTGTGGGCGATCAGCATGTTCATCAGAGAAGTCTTGCCTGATCCGGCGGCGGCAAAAATGCCGATACGTTGGCCTATGCCGCACGTGAGCAGGCCATCGATCGCCCGTACGCCGGTGGCCATCGGCTGGCTCACCGGACGACGCTGGTTGTAGGCTGGAGGAGCAGCATCCACCGGACAGTCGCGACCATCGAAGGCATCGCCGGGGGCCAAGCGTTCGACTATCCGCCCCTGAGGGTCGATCACGCTACCGAGCATGGCAGCGCTGCAATGCAGGCTGAGCAACGCACCCGTCGGTACAATCAGCGACTCACGGGACAACCCTCGCGCATCACCCAACAAGCTGAGCACTACCGCATCGGGGCTGAAGCCAATCACTTGCGCTCGAGCGCTCACCGCAGCGTAACGCCAGTCGCTTCGCACCTCGCACACTTCGCCGATAACCACATTGTGCAGCGCCGCTTCAAGCAATGGACCATTCAAACGCAGCGGGTGGGCAGCACGGCGCTCCAGCGATGCCCGACTCATTGGCTGTTGCACAAAGCACACTCCTAAAGGGTCTTGATCACTTGTACTGAAATGCTGTCGGAAATCTCACCAAACGAAATCACGTCCAGCTCCCGAAAACGGCCCTCAATCAGTTTCTTGATGTAGCGCCGCACATCTACCGAGGCCAGGATGACCATGTCTTTCTGAGGGATGTGCAGGCTATCGAGCCCGACCGCCAGCCGGTCCATAAGGTCTTCGCTGGCCGAAGGCTCCAGGTTGATGAAGCTGCCGGCAGAGGTCTGGCGGATGCCCTTGCGCACCACGTCCTCGAACTCCGGCGAGAGCAGCAACACTCGCAGGTCGTTGCCGTTGGCAAATTTGTTACTGATGTAGCGCGCCAGGCCGCCGCGCACGTGCTCGACCAAAGCAATCACGTCCTTCTCGCGCAAGGCCCAGTGAGCAAGCGTTTCAAGAATCAGTTTCATGTTGCGCACCGAGATGCGCTCGGCGACCAGGCGCTGCAGCAGCTCCGCGACTTTCTGCACCGAGGCGTGGCGATAGACTTCTTTGACCAGGTCCGGGTAGCGCGCTTCCATCTCGTCGAGCAGGACCTTGCTTTCCTGCACGCCGAAAAACTCCGAAATATTGCGAGCCAGCAGGGTCACCAGGCAGCGATAGAATTCATCGTAAGCCGGACGCAACTGATGCCCCAGGTTCTGCAGTTTTTCGCGCTCGGCGCTGCGCACCCACACGCTGGTTTGCATATTGCTGTCGACACCAGTGGTCAGGTCCAGACCAAGATGCTCGAGCTCCGGCTTGTAATCGACAACACGTAGCAGATCGAAGTGGATATCGAACTGGTCTGCACGCACTTCGTTGATCAACACCGCGACTTGCCCCGGCGGCAGTGAGTCAGCACCGCGCAATCGGGGTTCGGGGATCCGTATGCCGTAATCGATAAAGAACTGACTACGAAAACGCTCACATAATTGAGCCGCGCGCAGTTCGTCGACGCGGGCGCTTGGCACCAGCAGCATCAGGGCGACGGTTTCGGTGGCCATGTTGTCGACGTTCTCGATCAGGCCCAATTCACTTTCTGCATCTCCCACTTCACTCGCCAATGGCGTGACGGAGGCAGTACCCGAGTTTTTCTTCTCCTGCCGGTGGCGAAAGAACAGCAACCCCACTAACGCACTGGCGATGATCAGAAACACCGCGGCCGGGAAGCCTGGCAGCATCGCCACACCGACGGCCAGCACGGCGGTAATACCCAGCACAAAGGGATGCCCCAGCAGTTGGGTCATCATGTTGCGCCCCAGGTTGGCCTCGTCTCCGTTGACACGGGTCACGATGAAACCCGCTCCGATAGCGATCAGCAGCGCGGGAATCTGCGCCACCAGGCCGTCACCGATTGTCAGCAATGTGTAGGTCGACAGCGCCTCGGACATGTCCATGCCCAACTGCCCGACACCGATTGCGATCCCCCGAGAAAGTTGACGAAAATGATGATGATCCCGGCGATCGCGTCCCCCTTGATGAACTTCATGGCGCCATCGAAGGATCCATACAACTGGCTTTCGCGCTCTAGCGTGCTGCGCCGCTCACGCGCCTCCTTGGCATCGATGACACCGGCCTTGAGGTCGCCATCGATACTCATTTGCTTACCCGGCATGCCATCGAGGGAGAACCGGGCGGCTACTTCCGCTACGCGCTCGGACCCCTTGGTAATGACGATGAACTGGACAATGGTGACGATAGCGAAGATCACGAAGCCCACCACCAGGCTGTCGCCAATTACAAACTCGCCGAAAGACGCGATGATCTCGCCCGCATCCGCCTGCACCAGGATAAGCCGACTGGTACTGATCGATAACGCCAGCCGGAACAATGTGGTGATCAATAACAGCGCAGGAAAGGTGGAAAAACTGAGGATCCGTTCGATGTAGAACGAGCCCATGAATACCAGGATCGCAATGACGATGTTCAGACCGATCAGAAAATCCACCAGCGGCGTCGGCAGTGGAATGATCAGCATGGCGATGATCATCACCATGAGCGTCAGGATCAGCAGCTCGGGTCGAGAAATGATATTGCGCAAGAATTTATCGAGCATGATAAGTACAGGCCTTGAAAACTAGGAGGAGCAGCGAGCAACCAACGCGGCATGCCGCCCTATGGCTTCATGGGCGAACACCAGGTCCGCCAGGTGCGTGAATTGCTCGGCGATCCGCTCTAGAGCCTGGTCATCGCCAAACAGCTCGAGCGGCAACGCCAGGCAGAACAGTCGCAACAGTTGCAGCAGTTGCGCGCGCTCAGGGTGCGCGATTAGCAACAATCGCTCGCCAAAAAGACCTGACAGCAAATGGTCGAGCTCGTCGGAAAACTGCAACAGCCCCAGCATGAAGACCAACCAGTCCGGCTCGCTGGCGTTATGCCGGCAAACTTGCTCCTCTGCGAGCACCCCCCGGATGAACACGACATCGACCGAACGCAGACGCTTGAGATCACCCAGTTTTCTTAGCAACTGCCCAAACTCGTCGCGAGAGCAACTGGGATCGTGGGCATCGATGTCCGTCAGTAACGCAGCCTCGATGAACTCCAGGACCGAGCCTCGATGCCGGTAGCCGTAGATGGCTATCCAGTCCTCATAGGACTCGACCGGACCGCCTTCAAACTCCAGGAACGCACGATAGGTGTCACGCAGCAAGGCCGCTCGCAACGCCAGCGCCTTGCTGAACATCTTGGCTTTGAGGGCCGAATTGATACCGGCCTTCAAACGCTTGGGCGGCGACTGAACGAGCACCTGTTGCAGTAACGTCTCCAGACGCTGACGAGTCGCTTCAGCCATCACTTTTTCACGCAACAGTTCGCGCAGTACCAGCACCAGATCGCTGTCATCGGGGAACAGTGCCCGAGCCTGCGCCAGCAGCCATTCGATGCTACGCTCGGCAAGCTTGGCCAGCGACTGGATCTGCCGAGCCTTGGGAATCACGTCTTCATCCAGGACCCGCTCGAAGCTTTCCGCCAAGCCTTCGAACTTGCTGCCGAAATCGCCTCTACGGCGAAACTGCGAACGCAGCGCAGCCGCCATCTCATCGCTGTCCTCGACAAATCGCTGGACGCTGGCGGCCGGGGTCGCATCGTCGTCTGGCGCTTCAGCGACCTTTGCCTGAGGCTCGCTACCCTGAAGCGGGCGCGACATCTGCATGCGCAACGGCACTTGGCCAATAGTTGCCATATCAGCGCTCCAGCACGCGAAGCACCGCGCGGTCGGCCGGATCACGGGCCACATTGCCGATCACTTGCGAACCAATCTGCATAGCGCCTGGTTCCAACGGGCTATCGAGCTCTTTAGGTTGAATCAGGAACACCCGGACCGTGTTGGCTTGACGGGTCTGCCGATAACTGAACACCCTCCCCAGATAAGGAATATGCCCCAGCAACGGGATACGCTTGATCACCTCTCCACTCTCGTCACGGGTGAAGCCTCCGACCAGCAAGCCTTTGCCCTGTGGCACGCGAGCAACAGTACTGATACGCGTTCGGCCAACGGTCGGCAGCGTGTCGGCCCCTGACGACTGCCCCGCAGCCGACTCGACCACACTGCCGTCCTCGATGTTGAGTGCCATCTCGACTTCTCCGGAGGGTGAAATCCGTGGCAGGACGCTGACCAAGGTGCCGTAAGTGACGTGTTCAAGTTGAACACTGCGCTCACCGATCAGTCGCGCATAAAACGTACGGTTATTGTCGAAAATCGCCGGAACGTTTTCTTGAGTCAGCACCACCGGCCGCGAAACCACCCGTGCGCGATTGTCGGTTTCCAGCGCTGAAATGGCAGCCATGAACGAAGAGCTATCCAGTGTACTCAGCGAGCCGCCATTGAGCGATGCCGCCACCTTCGAGCCGACCTTGAACGAACCCCTCCAGTCGACTCCCAACTCATTGAGATCGTCCTTATGCAGATCGATGATCCACAGGGACAGTTCGACATGACGTTTTGGTTCATCGAGCGCAGCTACCAGATTCTCAATAAAATGCACCTGTTCCGGGAGCCCCTTGACCAACAGGCTATTGGTATCGGGGTAGGCCACTACGCGAATATTGCCTGCAGCCAGATCGCGAGCGATGATCCGCGGCGATGTGTTGTCGCCAGATGCGGCTTCGGGGGCACCCAGCCCCTCCAGTGGAAAGCTCGGCATGCCGCCCGGACGCCCTTCAGCGTCCTTGTGGATCACGGCGTCGGCAGCACGGCTTTCACCCTTGAGCAGAGTCTCGATAGCCGTCGCAATGCCGGGTACCGTGATGCTTTGCTCGCGCAACTCGTACTTGCGATCTGCAACGAAGGTATTGCGCAGATGAATAACGCCAATGCGCTGCTGTCCGAGCTGCAAGCCGGCACTTTGGCTGTCCATGAATTGCGCGGCCTGTGCCACCAAGTCGACATAGATCGGCGGGCCAGAAACGTAAAAGGTCCGCAAGCCATCGTGCCGCAGAGGGTATCGGGTATCGCGCAAACCGGCGCTGCGCAGGAAGGCATCCAGCTTATGGACAGTGATGGTATTCAGCGAGATAACGGCGCTTTTCGCCTCGGCCGCCTCATAGACGTACAGCGTCTGACCATCGCTGTACCAGATCAGCCCCATTTGCCGAACAACACGCTCCAGAGTCTGCTGCGGTGCGACCATCGAAAAATCGCCACTGATGGTGCGGCGAGCAGCTGCCTTGCTGAGAATGACCGGCTTGTCCAAAGACGCTGACAGTGCATCGAAGAACGTACGCAGGCCTTCTTGACGAGCCACATAGCCCTCTCCTGCATGTACAGAGGCAACCGATAAAGCCGCCGGCAACATACAACAGAGCGCTAGCATGACCGCGCGCGGATACATACTTTTAACCATCATGAGTTCATTCGCTCGAAAGGCGGGTTATATCGATCAAACTACTCGGCGCAACCCCGACCAGCTCTCGAATCTCTTTGGAAAAATGCGAGGAAGAGGCATAACCAAACTCCAAGGCAACGTCCGTGAGGGAAGCAGCACCTTCAGCCATGCTCAGAAGCGCCCGGGCCGTACGCCACCCTCGCAACTCGGACTTGGCTGCACCACCCAGCGCTTGACGGCAAAGCCTTCTGAAGTGCGAGACCGATACGCCATAACGACCCGCAAGGTCTTGAAGCTTTTCCCTACCCGAACCTTGCTCCAACAAAAAACCGAGCAGTTGATAACTCTCACTACTGCGCAAATGCCAGGCGAAAGCTCGATAGGCCACATCACCCTGCAACGCAAGGCTGAGATACCAGGATTCCAGGCCCGGTGCCGCCCCTCCCTGGCTACGACCTTCGCTCAGCACGGCCCAGGGCTCGCTTCGAGCAGGCCGCACCCCAGTCACGCCCCCCTGATCGATAAAAAACTGCAATTTGAAAAGACTCATTTGCGACAACGGGAGCACCCAGGCACTTCCACTGAGCACTTGCAACCCGGGACGTAAAACCAACAAACCCTGCCACCCAGGCGCCAGGCACAATGGGGCCGAATGCTCGCGATGCGCCAGGCACAAAATGTCACGACCATTGCGAATACGAAGAACTTGCTCACCAGACTTAACAACGGCACACCAATGCCTCAGGGTGACAGCTGAGTCCGGTTTTTCGCCTGCTCCCACATCAGCTACCACCATCACAATCACCCGGAATACATTCCCAGCCACTATGATGAAGATCCACCGAACAATCTTGATGAGAAACTGATGGCCATTGCCAATGGATGGGCACTAGCGCCTATCAAACAGGTCGCCGTTGCGTCCCGTCAGAAACGTCACGCTTGTGCATGTCATTAGTGGCCCCTTATGACATGGAACTCGTCTTCAAGCGCAGGGAATAATTGAAGGATCACATTTAGAAGGCATAAAGCAATTTGGGGCCGCGTTGCGGCCCTTCGCGGGCTCGCCCGCTCCCACAGGTTGCGCGTGCGGTGCGTGAATACGCTATATCTGTGTGGGCGAGCCCGCGAAAGGCTGCCGAGTTTCTAACTGGCCCTGACAATGACGGAACCTGAGGACAAAAACACCCGTCATATCGTCATGCAGCAACACGGCAACAGCGGTCCCGATAGGGCGATCCGCAAGGCCCAGGATGACGACCGGGCCCACGGTATCGAGCCCTTTTACCTGGGACTGCCAGGAGCGGCACCATGCGCAAACGGATACCGGCACACAACCTGAAATGGACCTGCGGTTGGCTCACCATCGCGGGTCTGGCGCTGTGCTGGTGGCTACCGCTACCCTTGCGCTCCGCTGCGAATGACAGCCCACCGGGGATCTATGGCAATCCCGAAGCACGCTTCACAATCGCCCTCTACGCCGACCTCGAATGCCCGCATTGCCGGGTCTACCTGCCGCAACTGCAGCGCTGGATCGTCACCAACGATCACGTCAACCTGGCTTGGCATAACCTGCCATTACCGCAGCCCGAACCTGCGGCCAGTCGCGAAGCGCGGCTGGCTGAGTGCGTGGGCCAGTTCAAAGGCCGTGAGGGGTTCTGGGGAGCAGTGGTGTGGGTCTACTTGCATACCCAGGGCAAGGGCCAGGGGTTGGCTGCTGGCACGTCCTACCCTGGGGCCAATCCTTCACTGCAACGCTGCCTGGCAGACGAGCAGGCAGCCCTCACCGTGGCAGCTCAGCAAGCGGCAGCCTTGCACAACGGATTGAACGCCACACCAACCCTGCGCCTGATCGACAATCACACCCAGCACACCCTGATCCTGGAAGGCCCCATCGAACCCGATGCGTTGCTGTCCGCAGTAGACCTGTTGAGCGCACCCGAGCTTTCCAAAATGCCTGCTGATGTGACCAGCGACATGCCCAGGTAGTCCGGTATCTGGTACAGGGCAGCAATAACGGTGCGCACAATGGACGTGGGTGGACCTACCCCTGGGAATATTTCTCGACCGCGCAGAACCGGCCGCGTTGGCGGAGCCGCTTGCGCGGAACTGACATTTTTGCCAGTAGGCAGACATAGCCAAGCGATTTAGGGTCAGGGTCAGAGAGGAAGCTGACCTGAGCGAATCAGAAGAAGGTACTTCGGGCACTTCCTGACAGCGGTAGGGAAGTGGCAGAAATGAACAAACGAATTTTGAATGTATCGGCCTGGGCGGCGATCCTCATGACCTGCGGGGCTGAAGCATTCGACACGTTACGAATAGATGATCTCGCACCCTCTAGTCGTAGCCATAGCGGCGGCTTTCAACAGTGGTGCGCGCATGTGCGAGGTACAAATCAGGGACATCCAAATGTAGTGATCGATGGAGTGGTCGGTGGGCATCAGCGAAGTGGCCAGGTTGTGGATGTTGCTGACCCTCGTTTCGCCGTGCCTCGTCGCAGCTCCAATGTTGGCCCTCGTATCGACATCAGTGCTGCCGCATGCCCGAATCCCCCTGAACCAACCGTAGGGTGGGTCGGGCGTGGCGTAGGCTGCGGCACCTCGTATGCAGCAGCGCTAGTCACTGGCGTGGTCGCTGCGATGATTTCCATCAACCCTGATCTCACTCCACTACAAATCAAGGACCTGTTGCGCCAGAGTGCATTGCCGATGGTTGCCAGAGCTGATCAGGCAAGCCGCATTGGGCCGACGCGACCGATCAGAGCTGATGCTTGCCTGAACAATGGTGCTTGTACGGTGGAACAGTTCGCACGGATGGATATGTATCAAGCGTTGGCACTTGCGGTCAAGAGCAAGCGTCACTCACTGATGGCTGAAGATGGTCGTGGTGAGTTGTCTAAA
Source organism: Pseudomonas putida S13.1.2 (assembly GCF_000498395.2). Taxonomy (NCBI): domain Bacteria; kingdom Pseudomonadati; phylum Pseudomonadota; class Gammaproteobacteria; order Pseudomonadales; family Pseudomonadaceae; genus Pseudomonas; species Pseudomonas putida. The sequence continues at coordinate 520,440 of NZ_CP010979.1, read as the reverse complement.
TAGCATAAGCGGATTACATAATACCGCCTCCCGCGCAATTGAGATCCAGCGGCAATAAGCAAACATCTCCTTACACTTCTGTGCTCGACCGAGAGCGCTCCCTCAATGCATGGTTTTTCTTTAGTTAGGAAAAATTGCCCTCGCACCTTGTTTAACTAGTGAGCTTATTGCGGTAACTATTCCTACAAAAAATTAGCATGCAAGGGGCAAGTCTCTTGAACCCTCACGACTTGAGAACTTCACGTGGACGATGAATCAGACAAACAGCACGTTCGTCCTGCGGCGGACATTGTGTTGAATGAGGCCCATCAGTACTCGTACTTCCAGCTGCTGGAACTGCTGCATCAACTGCACGGCGATGATCTGGAGCAGCGACCGCCCTCTCGCGAAACGCGCCGGCGATTGCGATTGAACGTAACGCCACGTCTCGCGTTCCCTGTCGCCGACGTGCTGCGTGCAGATCGCATAGGCGATGACCGCTACCGGGTCCAGGCGACGTTTCTCGGTCTGCATGGCACCGATTCCCCCCTGCCCAGCTACTACCTTGACGATATTGCTTACGAGCACGCACAGGGCATTGGTCTGCGCCCAGCATTCCTCGACTTCTTCAACCATCGCCTGCATACCCTGCTGCACCAGGGCTGGCGCAAGTACCGCTACTACCGGCGCTTCCAGCCGGGCGCGACAGACGGTTTCTCCCGTTACATCTTCGCCATGATCGGCCTGGAAGATGCAGCGCTGCGTGGCGCCACCCCGCTGCCCTGGAGCCGGTTGCTGAGCTTTGTCGGCATGATCGCCAGCCGCAGCCGCTCACCCGGCATGGTGGCAGGGATGATCGCGCACTGTTTCGACCTGCAACAAGTCAGCATCCGCGAGTTCGAGAAACGCACCGTGTTGATTCCGCAGTCGCAACGCAACGGGCTGGGCACGCGCAACTGCGCGCTCAACGACAACTTCCTGGTGGGCGGCAGCGCCCAGTCACGCAGCAGCAAATTCACCATTGTGATCGCGGGCCTGGATCAGCAGCAGTTCCGCGCATTTCTCCCCAGCGGCGACAACTACCACCGCCTGGCCCGGCTGGTGGATTTTTTGCTACGCGATGTCGGGGCGTATGACCTGCAGTTGCGCATGCGCGCCGAGGAAGCACCGCCCTTCAGCCTCAGAGCCGAGCATGGTACCCACCTGGGCTGGACCAGCTTCATTGCTGACCGCAAAGCCCCCACACCTCCCCCCATCCGCATCACGGTACGTGCATGAGTACACATGTTCTCCCCGTCAGCATCACCCTCACCGTCCTCAATCCGCAAAGGCTGTTACATGGCAGCGAGCCGCTGCATCGATTTGATCGGGCCGGGGGCACCATCGGCAGTCAGGGCGCTTGGCGGCTGCATGATCGCGCGACCCGCATCCTGCCAGTGCACTGCGAAATCATTTGGCATGAAGGGCACTTCTGCGTCATCGACCACAGTGGCGACAGCTTCATGAATGACAATGACACCGTGCTGCTCCCAGGCACGCGCATTCGCCTCAGACACAATGACAGGCTGCAGATCGGTGACTACCACATTGCCATCCGCCTGCTCAGCGTGGATGAGCAGACGCCAGAGCACTCAGGCGCCCATAACCCGCTCTCGCCATTACAAAATACACAAGTGATGTGCCCGCTTCAGGTGCTCGGTGCTCCGGTTACCGAAACAGTGTGCGTTCATCGCACCTCGGCGCCTGAGGCAGAGGATGAGCGCGATCCGCTGGCCTATCTCGACAAGGCCGCACACGGCCGGATTGACCCGGCGATCGCTGGAATCTTCGGCGAGGAGGTGCGATGAACAGGCCCATCGGTTTGCTGCTCGTCTGCCTGGCACTCAATGGATGCACATCGATCAGCAAGATTTACCAAGTACTGGCGGACCCGACGCTGCCTATCGGCGGCCCCAATCAAGACATCAGCCATCTGGGCCTGAGCCTATATGCCGTAGACCTGCCAGCGCCCCTGCCGGCAACACAGGTTGTCGCAAAAGCACAAACTGCATCGCCAGCCCCTTTAGGGCAGCTCACGGCAAGCTTGGATGCCACAGATGCAGAAGGGCTGACTGAAAAGCTGAGTTCACTGGCCGAACAGTTGCAGGAAAACTACCCCGCGTCTATCGAGGGAGAGCGAGCCATCAACGAGGCGAATGGGCCTGCAGCACTGGCTAGCTACACGGCCATTGTGCCCGACCTGCCCCTGGAGACCAGCCAAAAGCCACAGCGGCAACCCCCATCCTCCATCGCCTTCAAAATCCTGCAGCTCAGAGATGACTCACTGTTGCTGGATGCCACCTATGAGCAAGTTGAAGAAGACCTGGACAAAGCCCTGGGTACCACGTTGATCAGCGTCGACGACTACCGCTTGATGCCAGGCCATTTCAAGTTCATCGAACATGAAGAACTCAACGAACGCACTCGCTACATCGCGGTCATCGCTCGATTGGCCGATGACCCCCAAGGCAATTGGAAGGACACCGTTCGCATCCAGCCGCGCGGTTACAACCATACGGTACATGTTCACTTCGAAAACAACGGCGTCGAGCTTCGGCACGACAGCGAATTACGCCGTGACCCATAACGCCATCCATTAAAGGTAGAAACTTATGAGCTCCCGCAACGCCGTCCTGTGGAAGGAAGGCCTGTTCGTCAAACCCCAGCATTTTCAACAAATGGCCTACGCCGCCGAATCGGCACTGCAACAACGTGTCTCCAGTTTGAACGATGCGTTCTATGGGTTCAGCGAACTGGAACTGAACGCCGAATACCTGAGCTTTGGAAAGATTGCGATCACCCGTGCCCGTGGCGTGATGCCCGACGGCACGGTCTTCGACATTCCTGGTGACATGCCTGCGCCTGCGCCGCTGGAAATCCCGCCCGGGGTCGCGAACAAGGTCGTGTTCCTTGCCCTGCCCTTGCATGCAACCGGCGCAGCGCAGGTACGCTGGCCCGATAATGACGTGGACGGCCGGTTCATTGCCAAGGGTGTGCCAGTCATGGACAACCATGGTGGCAGTGGCGACTCGACGATACTCGATGTCGCCGTTCCGAACCTGCAGATCAAGCTTCAGGACGATGACAACAGCGCCTACAGCTGCCTGGCCATGACCAAGGTGCTGGACAAACGCCCCGACGGCAGCGTGCTACTCGATCAGCGCTGCTACCCCACCAGCCTCTCACTCAAGGCCGCGCCCGCCCTGTTGGGCTTCCTGGAAGAAGCGTCACAGCTGATGCGTGAACGTGCGCGCAACCTCGCAGAGCGCATTTGCTCACCGGGGCAGTCCGGTATTGCAGATGTCACTGACTTCGCGTTGTTACAGGCGCTGAATCGGCTGCATCCGTATTTCCATCACCTGGCACGCCGCCGCAACGTGCACCCTGAGCAGTTACACATCGCCCTGGAGCAAGCCTGTGGTGAGCTGGCGACCTTCACCGACGATGGCCGGCTGCCGCTGGAATACCCCGCCTACCAACACGATGACCTGGCTGGCTCATTCCTCATGCTGGAGCAAACCCTGCGCCGATCGCTTAGCACCATCCTGCAACCACGTGCCGTGTCGCTGCCGATTCAGGAGCAACAGTACGGCGTCCTGACCGCAACCCTGCACGAGCGCAAACTGCTGGAGTATGCGACCTTTATCCTGGCGGTGCGGGCCGACCTGCCGGCCGAGGAACTGCGCAAGAAGTTTCAGCAGCAAGGCAAGGTCACGTCCATCGAGCAACTACCACATTTCATCCAACTACAGATGCCCGGCGTACCGCTTATCCCGCAACTGGTCACACCCCGCTACCTGCCCCATCACTCCGGCTTCGTCTACTTCGAGCTCGACCGGCAGCATGAAAGCTGGCAGCAGTTCAAGAAGGCCAGTGGCTTCGGTTTTCATATCGCCGGGCAATTCCCAAATCTGGAGATGCAGTTCTGGGCGATCAGGCCGGACTGAAATTGTGTCATAGCCCAGTAAAAATCCCGATCCAGGGCACTGGCATCGGGATTTCTTTGTCCTGCCGACCACCTACCGCTCAGCGACTTCATGGGCAATGCCTTCACGCAGTAGCCGTTGCGGGAGGGCGAAGCCTGAGAAAAGCGGGCGCGTGAAGGGGTTGTTCGCACCCGTGGCGTGGAATTTATAGCGCGCGGTGTCGCCGGCAATCTTGAAGCTGAGATCGACGCTGGTAAGCGTTCGGGCGTTCAATCCGCCCTGGCTGAGCAAGCGGTAGAACGACCAGGGACCGTGATAGCCCTGGCTGACAGTAGTGCCCGCTGCTTGCACCAAGGTGACCCGGCTATGCCCGCTTTCCCCAGCAGGGCCTGGCCACGTCATGCCGATTGGCTCCTTGCCCCGATCTGCGAACGCATGCAGTTGACCATCCAGGCCAAAGACGCTGCCGCGCAGCCCGTTGCTGATGGCCACCGGCTCCAGCCCGAAGCTCACATTCAACTCGCCGCGGTTGTCGAAGAACGCGTTACGGATGGCTTCTGCCTGTTTGAGCTGGCTCATGACCTGCGGACGAACCAGATACCCATCGTTGGCGCTGGAGTACAGCGCATCGAGGTTGTCTTTGAGGAACACCGTGAGGTACTGGTCCTGGAAGCGCTTGAGCTGCCCTTGTGGGCCGAAGAAGGCTTCAAAGTCCTTGAGCGAGACATCCGGCCCGGCCGGATCGATGGGATAGCGTGACGCCAGGCGCTCCTGGTAGACGCTGTACACCTCTGCGTCCCAGCGCTGTTCCAGCTCCCGCAGTGCCATGACCATCAACACCTGAGAGGTCTGCTCCGCCAATTGGCGAACATGCCGGTTTAAAGGCTCCGGCAACCCGGTGGAAATGCGCTGCAGGTTGCGGATGGGGTCAGGCTCTTTTTCTGAGAAGCGGCTCAAGGCCACCGCCAACGCCGCCTTGCCGCGATTTGGATTGTCCTGCACCGCCTTCGCGTAGTCATAGACGGCACTGATCGCTTGCAACGTCTCGTCATAGAACGACGGCTTGTCACCCTGGACATCGAGCATCCCGGACAGGCCAGCGAAAGACCGGTAGATGCCCATGGCCTGGACGCGACCTTGCTGGTCGGCCGCTGACTGCTTCTCGCTGTCCGCGACCTGCGGATAGATCAGGGTGTTGCTGCGCACCGTTTCCAGCAATCGGCGCATTGGAGCGGCCGGCCCCGTTACTTGCTCCAGCACACTCAACGCATGGGTAAGGTCGGCGAACTCGGTGACCGAGAACTGGTTCAGTACCCGCCGCCAGCTGTCGATGTAGTCAGCACTGTACAAGGCGCGCAGGCGCTCGGTCAGGGCCTGACGATCCACGTCGGAATAGTCGAGGGTCCGACGCTCCCCCAGTACCCATTGATCGATCAGCGCCAGGTCGGCCACGTTCCGGCTTTGCTGGTCAAAATAGTCGCGGAATCCGCTCGCGGTTAGCAACGGGGCCAAGGCCAGGTTGGCATCGACCGCCGCCTGGTGATCGCGCTCGGCCAGCGGCACATAGACAATATCAAAGGCTGGGCCAATCTCGTTACGTAAGTCCAGTTCGCCATGCAGTTGCTCCTGAGCCTGCTGCCTCAGGCTGATGTAGACACGCTGGGCCAGCGGCAACTTGCGCAACTGCTGCTGCGCCTCGGCGACGACCTGCCGATACTCGGGCAGCTCGACATCCGCGTAGGTCAGCGCGTACGTCAGGTGACGCATCAACGCGGCCTGCAGCTGGCCTTGACCCGGATACGCTTTCTGCCATTCACGGGCCATCCACTGCTCGACCAGCTCGGGTCGTCGGTTGCCACGATCCTCGATCATGCGGTAGATGCGCAAAGCCGACAGCTGCGCGTCGCTACCAGGAACGGCTTGTTTGATGGTCGCGGCCAGCCCACTCGCAATCGCTGGCAGAAAGCGCCGGGCCAAGGCGTTCAGGTAAGCCTGATCCACCTGCGGGCCGATGGCTTTGCCCTGGTACAACCCCATGTCCGTGAACACGGTCCAGCCCGAGCGATAGTCGCCATAGAGGCTGACTGCATCGCGAATTTCATTCAGCGGCACCAACAGGCTGCGGCCTGTCGAATCGCCCTTGGCGTCTGTGCTGGTGTTGGTGAATGCGTGGCTTTTCTCCAGCACGTGCTGCGCCTTGTCGCGATTGACGCTGTAGAAGTACAGCCAGCCACTGACCATGACCAGCCCACACACACCAGCCGCCACTGCCCCGCCTTTCAACAGCCGCGCCTTGTGCTGGACGACTTTCTGGTTATCACCGGCCAACCCGGCCTCGGGGTACACCACGCGTTGCAACAGCTGCTGCGCGAAGTACACCACCGAAGTGCCCTGCGGTTTGGTCGACAGCGCGGGAGGGGTAAAGGCAAAAGCGCGGGCAGACGCATCTGCGAGCAGGTTGCGTACCTCCCCGCGCTGGTAGACCGAAGAAAAATACAGGCCACGCACCAAGGCTGGGGTGGAGTAGCGATCACTGCCCAGTACATCGCCTAGAAAACTCAGCAACATGCTCTGCGCACCGCTCAGCTCTTTGAGCAGCGAGTAGGTGTTCTTGCGTGAAATATGAGGCACGTTGGCCGTGGCACTCATCAGCTGGTTGCCCAGCCGCTCGATAAAGCTCAGATAGGCTGCAGCCAGCTCTTCCAGCCAGGCGTCGAAGTCTTTCACAGATTCCAGGGTGAAGGTGAAGCCTTGCACTTCTTCCCGGTCACGAGCCGGAAGCTGGGCGAACAGTTCTTCGAAGCCCTCCAGCAAATCGAACTTGCTCATCACCACGTACAGCGGCAAGCGTGTCCCCAACTCAGCGCCCAGCTCCGTCAGCCGAGCCCGCAATACGAATGCCAGATCACGTCGCTGCTTGGCTGATTGCCCGAACAGCTTGACCATATCCACCAGCAGGACCACGCCATTGAGGGGGCGCCGACTGCGGTTTTGCGCAAGCCACCCAATCATGTGCTGCCACAGACGCCGTTCAATGCGAGGGGGCAAGCCAATAGACTCGGCAGGTTCGGCCCTCGCCGCTGGTTCTTGAGCCCCCTCTGTCGTCTCCCCCTCACTGTCAGCATCACTGGCTGACGGCGGCCTTACGGGCTCGGCAACCGGCACCGGTCGTTCCGGCTGGCTGATGAACTCGCCCGGGGGGTCGATCAGCACCGCGTCATCACCAATCCACCAGTCGATGCCAAACGCCAAGTCAGGGTCGATGCTGACGCGTTGGGTTGCACTGCGCTCGGTGCGGGTCAGTGCAAAGCGCTGATCCGAACGGCTGACGAAGCTCGACTTACCTGCATTCTCCTCGCCAAGAATGAGGTACCACGGCACCTCGTAACGATGCCGACTCCCGCCCTGGTTATCTAGCAAGCGAGCCAGGCTGCTGTCGAGCGAGCGCTGCTGGGCTTGCTCGTACACCAGGCAGGGATCTTGCACTTCGCGCTGTTGGCGTTGCTGCTCACGCAAGATTGAGCGGTTGCGCCGGTGTACCTGCACACTCCAGGCCAGCAGCGGCACCACCGCGAGCAGCACCGTGGCCGCGATGCGCACGGGCAGATCAGCCAGAGGCTGCTGGTACCGCCACCGCCACTCAGGCCCCCATCCCCATAGCCAAACTATTCCGGCGGCAATACCGAGTACTACGGCGACGACAACTACGGGCATTGCCTGGCGCTGCAACAGCGATAAAGCCCGCAGCAGGTTGTCCTGTTTCACTTTCATAGTGGCAAACCTTACCGACTGCATATCCGATGATGTGATGCACCCTCCCGGTGCGTGCCACAAAAGACAGTAGCAGCACTGTAAAACACTATTCAACGGCAACATTCAAGAAATACTATTTAACACTTTCTTTGCAGACAGAGCCGTCCCATCTACCATAGAAAAATAATAGAAGCCCCAACTGAAGCACATCAAATCGCAGGCTCGTAGGAACTTTCCTACACCCACGACATTAAACAACTTATTTATTAGCGCGTATTGCGCCAGCTAGAGCAGGCGAACAATAAACATGAAGTTCAAAGACTGGTTCGCACAGGAAAAGCAACACCTCCAAACGCTAGGCGACGATGTGGTCGAGGACGATCCGCGCCTGGCGGGCGTCCTGGGTCGAACGGCCTCAGACCCGGACGCCGAACGCCTGATGGAAAGCTTTGCCTTCCTCACCGCTCGCCTGTCCATGAAGATTGAAGACCACCTGCCCGAGCTTACCCACCCGCTCCTGCAGCTGCTCTATCCCAACTTTCTGCGCCCCCTGCCAAGCGCAACACTGATGCAGTTCCAGCCTGTCGATCACGCACTCAGCGAAACCCAGCTACTGCCCAAAGGCACCCCGGTGTTCTCGCGCCCCGTTGACGACGTGAGCTGCGAGTTTCGCACCTGCACGGATCTCGCCATCGCGCCGCTGGAAATCCGCAAGATCACCACACAACCCAGCGCCGAAGCGCCCGTGGTTCGCATTGACCTGGGTGCATTGTCCGAGCAGCCACTGCGGCGCATGAAGTGCGATCACCTGTGCTTTCATTTGGCGGGGGGCAGCCACAACGCACTGACCCTCTATCAATGGCTGTCGCTGCACTTGGCCACGCTCTATCTTCACGTTGGCCAGCACCGCTTCGCGCTGCCGGCCTCGGTACGGTTCGTCGGATTCGGGGTAGATGAAGCATTGCTACCCAGCCCCGGAGAGCATCTGGATGGCTACCGCATCCTGCAGGAGTTCTTCTGCTTCCCCGAGCGGTTTTACGGCTTCCGCATCGACGGGCTTGAGCGCTATTGGCCGGATGAGGCGGCTGAGCACATCCAGCTGGAATTCCGTTTCAACGCCCCCCTACCACCGGATATTCAGATCGACTCGTCGACAATCCTGCTCAACTGCGCACCTGCCATCAATTTGTTCAGCCGCTCGGCCGACCCCATTCATTTGACTGAGCAGACAATCGCCGAAACCGTGCGCGCAGGTCGGCGGGACCGCTTAGAGGATGAAATCTTCAGCATCGATCGCGTCAGCAGCCAGCACCAGAGATCAAAGGATCATGTACAGGATTTCAAGCCATTCGAAACACTGGACCGCGGCTTCCCGCTGGCCGAACAGCCGCCATCGCGCTTTTACAAACTGGATATCGAGCACGAACCGATCAACGACAAGGTGCAGCACCGGCTGAGCCTGGTGCAGCACAACCTTGCGCCCTATCACGGGCAGCAAGAGGTCCTGAACATCGCCCTGACCTGCAGTAACGGCGCCTTGGCGCAGCAGTTGAACATGGGTGATGTCGATGTGACGTCACAAAACACGCCCTCGTTCGTTACCTATCGAAACCTGACCCGTCCCACCCGCAGCTATCCCCCCATGCTACAGAGCGGTGGCCACGGTGATCGCCATTGGGCGCTGATCTCCAACCTGGCTCTGAACAACCTTTCATTGTCTTCCCCTGCCGCCCTGGCCTCGGTGCTGCGCGTTTACGACTTTGTCGGGGCACACGACTTGCAACAAGCGCGCAGGACCACACAGCGGCTGAACGCCATCAAACAGGTGAACAGCGAGCCCTATGACTGGCTGATCAAAGGCGTGCCCGTGCGCGGCATGCGCACCACCCTGCACATCGACCCTGCCGGCTTCGAGTGCGAGGGCGAGATGCAGCTGTTCGGTAACGTGCTGTCCCACTTCATGGCGCTGTACGCCAGCACCTGTTCGTTTCATCAACTGCAGATCATCAATACCGCCAACGCAAACCGCCAGCTATGGCCCGCCCGGACGGGGCGGCAGCCAGTGATGTGACCAGGAGGTCCCCCTTATGAGCATTGCATCCAACAAAACGTATGACAAAGATCAGCAAGATACGCGGGAGTCACCGCCGATCAGCGAGCTTTTCCCTCAGGTCGACAGGCTGGGCTTCGAAACCCGCTCCAACACCAACAACCCAATCCTCGACATCGCCTCCCCCCTGCTTGGCCTCGTCGTTCGCCTGGAGGGCACCGAACGCTATGAGCACGTCGAACAGCTGTTCGCCTACGTGAAAAACCAAATCCACGTCATGGTCGAAGAGGTGCGACAGCTCGAGCACTGCGATGAGGGCGACCGCGTGGTGTTCTCCTACTGCCTGTGCTGCGTGGTCGACGAGGCCGTCATGGCTACCCCCTGGGGACGCGACTCCCCGTGGAAAGCCCAGTCGTTGCTCAGTGTTATCCATGATGAGACTCGGGGCGGCGAGAAATTCTTCAGTGTGCTCGAACGCCTGCTTGAGGCCCCCGAAGGACGCTATGACCTGTTTGTGTTCCTGTTCTGGTGCCTGGCCCTCGGTTACCGAGGCAAGTACGCCAACCAGACCCATGGCGACGACGAACTGGAAGTGTGGCTCAACCGTGTCCATGACCGGATCGTCGAGCTGCGCGGACCTGAGCCAGGGTCACATCGCCTGACCGACCCATTGAACAATGTCGCGCCCCGCCACTACCGCATGCATCGCCAATGGCCCTGGTGGACACCGTGGGTGATCATGGGCGTGGTTTGTACGGGTGTATATGTGTACCTCACCGCCCGGCTCAACAGCATCACTCAGCAAGTTCTGGATTCGCTGCAAACCATGCTGCAGCCCTAAGTTCGATCGCACCGAACTGACTTGACTCAATAGTCACTGCGCCCACTAGCGCAGCAAGTACGGCTTTGCCCATAAAACGATAAGCAACGTATTTAAAGAAACTTCCTACAGCTATTTAGGAAGCCTCTGCGGCGACTTGGAACGGATTCCTCGCTACGGTCTTGAGTGCACTTACGCCGCGCGTTCCATAACGCGTCCGGCTCCATGAACCTGCCCGAAAGGATGAACAGCAGGAGTCTGCATGAGCAACTTGAACGATGTGCGTTTTACCTTCAGCACACCCGCCGATGAAGCAATTGCGTTTGATGTCGTGTCCTTCGAACTGACCGAAGGGGTCAGTGAACTCTACCGATTGGAAGTCGAGCTGGTCAGCTTCGCCGACAACGCCGACTTTGCCACCTTGCTCGACCAACCCGCCGTGCTGACCATCTGGCAGCAGGGTGAGGCGGTGCGCCATGTGAATGGCCTGATCAGCAGTTTTGAACAGGGCACAACGGGCCACCGCCGCACCCGCTACCGCGCCGTCGTCGAGCCACAGCTGGCCCGCGCCGGCCTGCAATCGGACTGGCGAATCTTCCAGCACCGTCCCGTCCCGCAGCTACTGGAGGAACTGTTCAAGGAGCGCCAGTGGGGCACGCTGACCCAGCACGTGGCCAACCCACACCAGAACCGAGAGTTCTGCGTCCAGCCCGGTGACCTGGACCTGGACTTCTTCTGGCGCCTCTCGGCTGAAGAGGGTTTGATTTCGATCTTCGAGCACAGCGAAGGCAGCCATGGCGTGGTCCAGGTCGACCAGATCAGCCAGTTCGGTAGCCTGCAAGGCGACCCGGTGCTGTACGTCGCCAACCCCGGCGGCGCGCAGCAGCAGCCCTGCTTGCGTCGCTTCGCCTACCGCGAGCAGGTGCGCACCAGCACCCAGGTCCAGCGCGACTACAGCTTTGCCCACCCGCGCTACAACCATGAGCACGCCATGTTCCCTCAGGACATGGGCAGTCAACGCCACGACTACGAGCGTTACGACTACCCCGGCCGCTACAAGCACGACAACGCCGGCAAACCGTTTACCCAGACCAAGGTTAATGCCCTGTTTGGTGATGCCCGCGTGGCCGAGGTCGAAGGGGACGATGCGCGCCTGCAGCCTGGGATTGCCTTTCAGCTGACCGGCCATGCCCGCGACGACATGAACATCCTCTGGCGCCCGCTGCACATCAAGCACAAAGGTCGCCAGTTCACGGCACTGGAAGAGGAAGCGGCTGACGCCAAGGTCAGCACCTCCTACGCGTTCACCGCTACCCTGATCCCGGCGCAGGTCGAATGGCACGCCCCTGCCCGCCCCAAACCGGTGATCGAAGGCCCGCAGATGGCCAAGGTGGTCGGCCCGCCCGGTGAAGAAATCTACTGCGACGAGCACGGCCGCGTACGCGTGCAGTTCCCCTGGGATCGCCAGGGCCAGGACGATGACAAAAGCTCGTGCTGGGTGCGAGTCACCCAAGCCTGGGCCGGCGCGACCTGGGGCCATATGGCTATTCCCCGCATTGGCCAGGAAGTGGTGGTCAGTTTTCTCAACGGCGACCCCGACCAGCCAATGATCACCGGGCGCAGCTACCACGTGGTCAACCGCCCGCCCTACCGCCTGCCCGACTTCAAGGCCGTGAGCCCGATCCGCAGCAAGGAGCACCACGGCAAGCGACACAACGAACTGCGCCTGGACGACACCACCGGGCAGATCAGCGCGGCGCTGATGAGTGACCACGATCACTCGGCGTTGCACCTGGGGTACCTCACCCATCCGCGCCACTTCGGCGGAAAGCCCCGGGGGCAAGGTTTCGAGTTGCGCACAGATAGCCACGGTGTCGTGCGTGCCGGCGGCGGCTTGCTGCTGACCACCGAACTGCGAGCCCGCGCAAGCGAACACCATACGGACCTCGCAGAAACCGTCGAGCGCCTGAAGACCGCACAGGAATACCACTCCACCTTTGCCAGTGAAGCCCGCGATCACTTGGCGCAGGACGGCGGTGATCAGGATGAAGTGGGAAATGCACTCAAGGCACAGCACGACGCCATCCGTGGCAGCGGCGGCAACCCCGAGGCCAACCGCTTCCCCGAACTGGCCGATCCGCAACTGGTACTCGCCAGCCCAACCGGCATCGCCACCAGCACCCCACAATCGACCCACATCGCCAGCGGTGAACACCTGGGCCTGAGCACGGGTGGTCACACCAGCATGGCGATCGGCAAACGCCTGCTGATCAGTGCCAGTCGTGGGGTGCGGCAGTTCGTGCAAAGCATGGGGTGGCGACTGGTAGCGGCCTCCGGCGACATCGATATCAAAGCGCTCAAGGACAACATCAACCTGCTGGCCAAGCTCAAGGTCACCGTCACTGCCGAGCGGATCACCCTCAGTGCCAAGGAGGAATTAGTCATCCAGGCCGGTGGCAGCAGTACCACCTATAACGCTGGCGGCATCGTGCATGCAACGGCCGGCCAGTACACCGCGCACGCCACTGACTTCATCTACAAGGGCTCGAAAAGCCAGGCGGCGGCGTTTCCCGAAGACATCAAATCGGGCAAAGGCAATCTGGAGCTGTTCCAGCACTACGCCAACAACCATGCATTCAAAGGTGCCAAGTACGAGGTCGAGGATGCACTTGGCCAAGTGGTTAAAGGTGCGCTGGATGAGAATGGCTTCGCTGTCGTATCAGGTCTGGCATCTGGCCCCGTGAAAGTGCATTTCGGTCGAGACCAAACCAGAGCTGCGTCTGCAGCCCCATTCGAGGAGCAGCCCCCCTCCCCGGCTGCCGATGAAAGCTCGCAACTCAGCCCGGCTGCAGCAATGCAGGAGGCTGTGAGCCAACTTATCAAAGCTGGCGAGATGCAAGCCCCAGACGCCAACACCCTCTTGGAGACTGCCCTCAGGCCGTCGGGTGTCAGTGAAGCCAAGCTGAAAGCCCTTTCCATTCCAATGACCGCCGCCAACGCAAGGAACATTCAGCATGGATAGGTGCAGCGGGGTGGTAGCCCCTAAAGAAACGTTTGACGAAGAAGATGTGAAGGTCGGCACAGAGATGCTGGCCCAGTGGCTGACCGATCTCACCGGCGACATCGTCAACTGGAGAACCGTAATAACCGTCGGCGAGATGCTGCCAGTAGCCGGATCCATCTTTGCCGCAACCGATGCAGTGGGCGACATCATAGAGCTCGCCAAGGGCGACAATACCTACCGTGCTGATGTGTTCAACTGGGTGGGCCTAGGCATCAATTTATTTGCTATCGCGCCACTGCCGGGTATTGGCCCTGCCCGAATGGTGATGCGCCCGACATTGAAGTCGATAAGGACTGCTAGCAAGGACGGCATAGTTCAAGCACTGCTCAGCGCCATTGAAGGCGCTCTCGCCTACGTCTGCCCCGGTGACCTAGAAGCGTTCGTCGCCGAGGTCGAGATTAAGCTGCAGAGTATTCTTGCCAGCTTCGCCGCAAAAATTGTCGAAGTTTGCAAGTTCCTCGCCGACTTGATTAGGTCGGTGGCTGACGGAACAATCAAGGATGTAGCCCTAACGGTTCTGTTCCCCGGAATACGCCTAGTAGCAGAAGCCTCTGATTTCCTCAAACGAAAGACAGGCTACGGCTTCAGTAGAAATGAACTCGGCCTCGGTGAGAGCACGAAGCTGAAACAGCTACTTGAGCCTGTCGCTCAAAGCCTCGAAAGCATTGGCGAAATGGCTGGCGGGAAGATCGTCGAGATTGGCGAGAAGACGAACCCAGGTAGCATCGCCGCCATTCTTGAAGTGCTACGCACGGCACTAAGCAAAGGCAAACGGCCAACACGGCGAGCCAATATTGCTCCCGGCTCCACTGCCCAAAGCCGCCAAGTACAAGGGCGCAACTCCACCGAAGCCGCTCCCGGTCAACGCCCCACGAGAGCGGATCCCAACTGCAAAAAGCGCGGAGTAAAAGCGGGAACCAACTGCAGCATCAGCTTCGCCACTGGCAGCGAGACGATTGTCCACACTGACTTCCAGTTGCCAGGGGTGTTTCCCATCGAATGGTACCGCACCTACCGCTCTACATTGTTTGCTTTTGACGACAGCCCCTATGGCGCACGCTGGATTACACCGTTCGCCGCCCGTTTTGATCTGAATGAAGACCAGCTCATCTACCATGGTACAGATGGCCGAAGTCAAAAGTACGCCCTACCAAAGCTCGAGGGCAGCCACTACGACCCCATCGAGAACGTAGTCATCGCTCGGATTTCCAACGATACGCTCGCCATCCTTCGCGGGCACGAAAGCCAGGAAATCTATCAACGAGACGGTAATCAGTTCCGACTGACCTCCATCAAGAAAAAAGGTGGCGCAAGCATTGCTCTGCACTATGAGCATCGTGTCGAAAATGCCACTGTCCTTTCGGACCTGGTGACTTACCAGCACGACACCCCGCATCAGCACATCCATACGGATATCAACGATCAGGGGCGCGTCGTCGCGCTTTGGTTGATGTATGAAGGGCAGCCACAGCGCCAATTGGCGTCATACATCTACGACGCACAAGGCGACCTGTGCAGCGCAAAGGACGAACATGGGGCCGAATGGACGTACCAGTACCAGCACCACCTGGTGACCCGTTACACAGACCGGACCGGTCGGGGCATGAACCTCGAATGGCTTGGCGAAGGCGCTGATGCCAAAGCTGTTCGCGAGTGGGGCGACGATGGCAGCCTGGATACCCGTCTGAGCTGGGACCCGAACATCCGCCTGACCCGTATCGTAGATGCCAACGGCAATGAAACCCAACACTTCTGCGACATCCTCGGCTACCCGTACCGCATCATCCATCCCGACAAGAACGAGGAATGGCTCTACCGGGATGCTGCCAAGAACGTCACCCAGCATATTCACACCGATGGCAGTAGCGATGTCTATGCCTATGACGAGCGCGGCAATCTGCTGCAGCACACTCGCCCGGACGGCTCATCGATCCACCACGCCTATGACGACCTGGACCAGCGTTTCAAGAGCCGCGACGCCGAGGGCGGACTGTGGAAATACGACTACGACCAGCGCGGCAACATCATCGAAACCCAGGATCCACTGGAAAACAAGACCCTCTACACCTACAACAGTGACAACCTCCCCGTTGCCATCACCGATGCCAACGGCGGTGAGAAGAAACTGGCTTACAACCGTGATGGGCAGCTGACCAGCTACACCGATTGCTCGGGCAAGACCACGCAATGGAAGTACGATGCCCTGGGCCAACTGGCCAAACTGATCAACGCCGCCGGCGAGGTAACCGAGTACCACTATGAGGCCGGCCAGCTGACATTGCTGGTCCACCCAGACAAGACCAAAGAAAAGTTCGAACGCGATGCCGAGGGCCGTTTACTCAAACACACCGACGCCCTTCATCGAAGTACATCCTGGATCTACAACGAAGCCGGCCTGATCCATCAGCGTCTCAACGCCAACGACACCACCCTCACCTATCACTGGGACAAGCTCGGTCAGCTCGTGCGCCTGCGCAACGAGAACAACAGCGAAGCCAGTTTCAAGTACGACCCTGTGGGTCGGCTGCTCAAGGAAACCGGTTTCGACAAGGAAACCACCCACTACCTCTACGACAACGGCAGTAACCTGCCTACTCGCCGTGTAGATGGCGACAGGACCACCCACTTCGAATACGACCCGATGGGCCGGCTCATTCAGCGCAAGGCCGGACGGCGCGGCGGCGAGAAGTGGGAAGTTGAGACCTTTGCCTATAACGGTAATGGCAACCTGCTGTCGGCCAACAACGAGACCTGCAGACTGCAGTGGTTTTACGATGCGGCGGGCAACAATACGCGCGAGCACCAGTGGCTGGATTACCTTACAAAGCCACAGGTTGCCGTGTTCACCCATGAATACGATGCCCTCAACCAACGTATCGCCACCACTCGCCCCGATGGGCACAGGGTCAGCTGGCTGACCTATGGCAGCGGACATCTACTGGCCCTAAAACTCGATGACAAGGAGTTGATCAGTTACGAGCGTGATGACTTGCACCGAGAGATCGGGCGCGTGCAAGGCAACGGCCTGGTCCAGCGACAAACCTGGAGCCCGAATGGCCAGTTGCTGGAGCAGACGCTGGCCCGACAGGGCGAGTCCAAACGAATAGCGGCGCGCACTTACCGCTACGACGAAGCTGGCCAGTTACACCACATCAATGACCTGAACCGTGGCGATCTGCGCTATCGCTATGACCCGGTCGGCCGCTTGCTCGAAGCCAGCCACAACTATGAGAAGGAGACATTCGCCTTCGACCCGGCGAGCAACCTGCTGGACCCCGAAGCACCGCCGGGGGCCAATCCTCACTCGCCGCGCAAACTGATGGACAACGTGCTGCGCAGCTATTGCGGTACGCAGTATCGGTATGACGAGCGCGGCAATCTGCTGGAGCGGATTGAGAACGGCAAGACTGGCAAGTTTACCTGGGACTTGTTCGACCGGCTGCGGCGCTACGAAGATGAGCGTCTGGTTGTCGAGTTTGGCTATGACGCATTAGGCCGCCGGGTCTACAAGGACTCACGCTCGAAGTACCGAAACCGGGTACAAGCTGGACCGGTCTGGAACGAGAACGCCAGGCGCGCGCTGGATGAAAAGCTGGGTTGCGATTTGACGTTGTTCATCTGGGACGGCGATACGCTAGCATTCGAACAGAGAGGGCGTGATGGCAAGGGACAGACCACGCATTACGTGTTCGAGCCGGGGACCTTCATTCCGGTCGCGCAAGGCGTGATAAACCATATTGATGAAATGATGCATCAGCCGAGCTATGATTTCCCATATGACATTGACCGGGATCCAGTGTGGCAACACAAACCGGTAATGAGACGTTTTGATAAGATTGGCTGGTGGCACTGCAATTGTCTCGGAACACCCCATGAGTTTACTGATGAGAGCGGGAAAATCGCCTGGAGTGGAATCTTTCAGGCTTGGGGGGGAACCTGCGAAACAAATGGAAAAGCTAAGCGGGCGGACATTTGCAACCCTGTTCGACTACCTGGTCAGTATTTAGATACAGAAATTGGGCTACACTACAATAGATATCGTCACTACGATCCGCGCCTGGGGCGTTTTATCGGAAAAGATCCGATCGGATTCAGCGGGGGGCTGAATGTATATCAATATGCTCCAAACCCCTTACAATGGGATGACCCTAGAGGCTTATCTCCACTCAGCATAATCAAAGCAGTCGCAGAGTTGCGAAGTGGTAAAAGCGTTACCGTTTGCTCTTACAAAGAGGCTTCCGCCGTATTGTTCGGAGCCTTTCCTGACGCGCAGAAATCGGCAGGCGCGGGTGATAAAACTCCAGACAAGATTGCTAGGGATAAAGCTGCTTTCAAGTCCCTCCGCCAAAATGGCACGGGAAGAGCCAGCTATCATATGGATTTCAAAATCAATCCAGTAACTGGAGTTCTTTACGGCCATGAATCACTTCCCGACGGCCATGCGCATAAAACTTTGCCTCATATTAATATAGTCACACCAGAAGGATCTAGAGCAGACATCTTCATCGAGAGAAATCCTAATTGCCCGGGCACGAGACCAAAAAGACGATGAAAATTTATAACCAGCTTCAAAAAATAAAAAGCCATTTAAAGCAGAATAAAAAACTATGGCTAGAACACGAATATAATGAAAACGGAAAAATCTACAAGAAGGAATTTTTCATAAAACTCCACAATAACACCTTCCATATTGGTCTTGACGAATATCTTGAGGACTATGAAGACGCCACCGACCTTTACAGGGTACATATACGCAAGTCATATACCAGCCTGTCCGAAGCAATGACATTCATAACCAGCGAACTCCACATAACGGAAGATGAGATTATCTTTAAATGCAACAAAAGCTAGCTTGATTGAATTGACAAACACACATCGGGATTTAGAAATGCATGCACTGCTAGGAAGCCAAAGAACGATGCAAACGTTGAAGCGACACGAAGCTCACATGCTATACAACCTCCATCGAAGTCAATGAGCATACGATACCCTGGGTCAACTGCCGTAAAGGATCAATGTTGCCGGTGAGGTCACCTAATACCGGTAAGGGGTGATGGAGACTGCGCAGTTCAGCAGAAACTTTAAGAGGACTTGATGATGCCACAAATTGTAAGACTTAACGACTCAACCGATCACGGAGGTGAAGTAATTGAATCCATACCCCATACAAACCTCAACGGCAAACCAATGGCCGGCAAAGGAAACATGGTCTACTGCCCTTTATGCAAAGGCGAGTTCCCAATCATCGAGGGCAGTGACACCTACCGCGTCAACGGAGTACCCGTCGCGCTCGAAGGCATGAAGACCGCGTGCGGCGCCAGCTTGATCGCCAGCGCATCACACGGCAGCGTCCATCGCTGAGTGAACTAGGCCAGATGGAGTAGGTGAACAACAGACATCCCAGCAGTATGTCTGTTGCCGCCGCTGCTAACCTACGAGCAAGGCCTGATCGCCCGGGGATGTATGGCATTGCCGGATGGCATGCTCCCCAAGCGCCTGGCAGCGCTATAGGCGAGGAAGAACCCGACATCAATCTCCAACTGTTCGGAGTGCCGCTCGCTGCACAACTTAAAGGCTTGCAGCACAACCTGTTCGATGTCGGCTTCGACTGTATCCCTGAAGACCCCATGGCCTGCCCAGCGAACCGCTGTTGCAGACCAAACTGGTTGTCGCCCTCCCCTTTGGCGATGCTCCATCCAGAATCCCAGAGCGAGCTGCACCGGATCGTTGTGCAACGCAGACCTGAACCGGCGCCACAGCGCCTGACCGCCCCATTGAACAATGTCGCGCCCCGCACTACCGCATGCATCACCAATGGCCCTGGTGGACACCGTGGGTGGTCATGGGCGTGGTTTGTGTGACGGGCGCCATGCCGAGGTAGCCCACGTTAGTCACGGCTACGGCACCGCGGTGCGGGATTTGTGCCTGAATGCCGCGGCTGTCTGCCTACGATCTGGGCGCTGCGTTGTCGGATGCCGGGAATTCAAAGACGCCGCCCATCCCTATCAATCAAAACAGCGAAAGTGGATAGTTGAGGATCAGACGGTTTTCATTGAAGCTCGTGTTGGTACCCCAACCCCGACGCAACGTCGAGTTCCGCCATTTGATATTCAAGTCTTTCAGCGCGCCAGACTGGAACACATAAGCCAGTTCGGTCTCCCGCCCCCACTCTTTGACACCGGTCTCACCCCCAACATGAATACCACGCCCTTTGATATAGCGGTTCATGACGACCAGACCCGGAACGCCCAATGCCACAAAATTATAATCGTGGCGCACCTGCCAGGAGCGCTCATTGGCATTTTCGTAGCTGGAGCTGAAGCTGTCGTTAGCCAATGAGCCACCTGAAGTACCGTTGACTTTCATCCAGCCGTCTTGGCCGGAGACCTTCTGCAGACCGATAGAGAAGGTGTTCGCGCCGTACCTCGCTGAAAACAATCCGGACCAGGTACGGTTGTCGAGATCCCCCGCCAATGACCGCCCCTCATCCTGACCCTTGTACCATTGGACGTTAGCACCCAGCGTCCATTTGCCAATGGGCTGGCTGTGAGTGACCTGGATCATCTGCTGACGGTAGATATCCTTTAACGCCGCCCCCCACCCACCGAGCAACGTCCGCTTGTCATTGAACGTGTACTCACCCCCCACAAAGTTGAACCGATCCGAGGTGACGCCCGGTTTCTGGGCAAGGAACATATCTTCCATGCTGGCATCGTTTCGTGGGCTGTTGGCACGGAACTGGCCACCATACAGGGTGAGATTTTCAATCTCTCGAGAAGTGATCTGCGCACCTCTGAACGTCTGCGGCAACGATCGCCCGTCATCTGAACGCAGGATCGGTAGTGTAGGCATCCATTCGCCAACCTTGAGCTCCGTAGCCGAGATCCGTACTTTTCCCGCAATCGCCAGCCGCCCGTAATCATCCGCCGCGTGGCCATCGTCATGAACTGGCATCAATTGGGTGCCGGCAGTGCCACGGCCACCGTCCAGTTTCACAGCGTAGAGGCCCATCGCGTCTACCCCAAAACTTACCAGGCCGTGGGTGAAGCCGGAGGTGTAATTCAAAATGAACGCTTGGCTCCACGCCTCGGCCTTACTTTGAGTCGCCGAGTCGCTGACATAGTTGCGACTCATAGAGTAATTACGCAGGTTTAACCCAGCCGTTGAGTCTTCTATAAATCCGGTTTCGACTGCCTGCACGCTGATTGCAGTACTCAGCAGTGGCACGGCGATCAACACGTTTGCGTTATTGAAAATATACTCGGGTGCGCGGATTTTCATTTTTATTATTTCCATCACAGATATTTAATTCAAACGCAGCCCGTCACGCCGAACATTCATTCGACGAGTTTGCTGGCCAAAAAAAGAGCGCGCCCACAGCGGTGCTTATCATGCACGCCAGGCGCACCCAAAAGAGCAAAACGCGGAGCACTGTTTGCTTACTGCAGCTCCGCCATTATCAGCCCGCGCTGGAAGGCGTCTTGCAGCGGGTATATTCCAGTTGATAAAGCGTCGTGGCGAGTTGCGGTTCAGGTTCGTCCAGCAAGTTACCAACGGCCGCGACCAGCTGCTCTCTGGCATGCCCGACATAGTCCGCGGCACAGCCTTCGATGATGATGATCCAGGATGGGATTTCAGTGCCCTCCAATCGGGCCTTTTTCTCTGCCGTCTCAACCTTGCTGACGGCTTCATCGGCGGTGCAAAGGTGGATCCCGGTGATCCCTTGAGCATCGGCCAGCGGAGGCAACACCTGATCACGCAACGCTTGGAGAACGTCTGCGTGGCGTTCGGCGGTCACATTGAAGCGCAGGGTGACCAGGTAGGCGCCATTTCCTACGCCGGCGGTGTAGTGCACGTCACAGATTGATCGAGCGACATTGCGGTAAGACTGCACGACTTTCTGTGTCCAGGGAGTCGGCGCATTAAGGCGAGCCAGATAATCTGCCCCCCCTAACACCCCGACGGTATCGGCCTCATACAGATTGAAATACAAAGGCCCCGCATCGAGCGCGATGTATCGCCGCCCCCGCTGAAACCCGGGGATCGCCGCCCGCTCGGGCATGTGCTCACGGTTATGCCACTCGTAGAACTCATCCCGCGCCTCGGGCAAAAGATCATGCCAAATTGCAACTACGCCTGTTCCTGCAAAACTCATATCTTTTTCTCCGGGATCAATCAACGTTAGGGTAGCGACCGTCAACCCAGGCTGCGCCCATCTCCGAAACATAGGGAACTACCGTCTGGGTCTGCTCACCCAAACCCGCTCCACCTACGCGCATGACATCCCCGGCCTTGAGAAACACATGCGGCTTCTGACCCAGGCCTACGCCGGGCGGCGTGCCGGTAATGATGACGTCACCCGGCATCAGCGGCATGAAACGGCTAAGGTAGGACACGATGTGGGCCACGCTGAAGATCATCGTCCGGGTGTTACCGTTCTGATAACGCTTGCCGTTCACTTCCAGCCAGAGGTCGAGGTTCTGCGGATCGGCGATTTCATCGCGCGTCACCAACCAGGGACCCAGTGGCGCGAACGAAAAGCTGCTCTTGCCCTTGGTCCATTGCCCTTCGTACTCAAGCTGATACGCGCGTTCGGAGACATCGTTCGCCAGGCAGTAACCGGCGATATGATCCAGCGCTTTGCTTTCCTCTACGTGCCAGGCGGGTGAGCCAATCACGATAGCCAGTTCGACTTCCCAGTCGAGCTTCTTCGCATCACCCGGCAGGATCACAGGGTCATTTGCACCACTGATGGACCCGGTGTGCTTGTTGAACACAACAGGTTGGCTCGGAATAGGCGTGTTGGTTTCGGCGGCGTGGTCAGAATAATTGAGGCCGATACAGATCAGGTTCGGCACGCTGCCCACGCACGGCCCCAGACGGGCACCCGCCGGTACCAGCGGCAGGCGCCCGGTGTCGATGCCACGCAGTTTTTCAATACTGGACGGCGCCAGCGCTGCGGCATCGATATCATCGACAATGCCCGAAAGATCCCTTATCTGTCCTTGAGCATCCAAAATCCCAGGCAGTTCTTGTCCTGGCAAACCGAAACGAACCAAGCGCATACGTTACTCCTCAAGCGTTGAAAAAAAGACAGACAGGGATCCTGCCTCGCCGAACTGGATATCCAGCGGCTGGTGGGTGGGAACTTCGAGTAGCCCCGCATAGGAGCCGGTGATCACGACCTGACCCGCCTCCAGATCGATGCCACGTGCAGAGAGAAAATTGGCGAGCCAGACGATCGGCGAGACGGGGTCTTGATCCGGGTGAGTGCCGGCAATGCTCACAGGCTCTACACCCGGATGACTCAGGGTTACATCAAGGTGAGTGGGCAAATTGTTCGAGCTCAGCGAAATGGCACGAGGCCCCAGCACTAGCCCATGGTTGAACAACCCGTCAGCCAGCAAGTGCTCGAACGGGACCTTTTGCGGATCGGTGTACCGACAGTCGATTACCTCGAGTGCAAGGTGTACCTGACTGATGGCCCGCGCAATGTCATCGGCCGTGTAGGGCGCCGCGCGGGCAGGAAGACTGGCGCCCAACACGCAAGCAAGCTCGGGTTCGATTCGTACCGTGGAAGTTGCGAAGCCCAGGGGGTATCGGTCGCAACTCACGATGCTATCGGTGTAAATGGGCGCGACTATCCACTTGCCAGGTTTGGGCAATGCGCATTTCCATCCGCCCACTTTTTTCCCGGCCAGCACACCGACATGCTGTTGTATCTCGAAGCCTTGCTCCAGGCTCAGTGACGCCTCATTGCAGGGCAGAGCATCTAGTCGATTACCCGTTTGGCGTGCGTTCGCGAGGTACGCGGCGGCTTGCAAAAGGGTGGGTTCACGCGCATCAGCTGATTGACTGCACTGATCCATGAGCTTCACCCCTGCACGCTGGGTTGCCGAGGCCATACCGTACCAAGCTTGTTCGCAGCATCCTCAAGCAGTGCATGCAAATCGTCGTAGCGGTCTGGATGCATCCGCAACACCGGGCCGGCAATACTCATGGTCCCGACCACAACTCCAGACGGGATCATCTTCACCGGCACCGCGATTGCCCACACACCAGCCTCAGCCTCTTCCACAACGAGCCCATAACCCCGTGATCTGGTCGCCGCCAAGTCGGAAAGCAAGCGTTCAACGGTATTGATAGCCTTGGGGCCTTTACCTATACCCAGGTCTTTGCCCAAACCGTCGCGGATCGCAATTTCGACAGCTTGCTCGTCAGGCATGGATGCAAGCCAGGCTTTGCCGTTAGCAGTGGTGTACAGATTGATTGGCTGATCCATGGCTGGCGAGTACATCAAACCAGGTGCGGCGCCTTGGGCCGAGGCGAGCCAAGACAAACCGCCCTCGCAGACGACAGTCAGGCGTACCAGCTCATGGGATAAAGACGCTACGTTTTCAATGATCGGCTGCACAAGCTCCGGCAACCCGATGCCGTTCAGGTAACGCTGCCCCAAAAGCGCCAGCTTGAGTGTCAGCCGGTATTGGGATGTTGCCTCATCCTGCTCGGCCCATCCTTGTTCGACCAACTGCGCAAGCACACGGTGGGCCGGCCCCTTCTCCATCCCCAGTTCACCTGCAATATCAGACATTCGCATCCAGCGGGCTTCACGAGCCAGCAGCTCGATAGCCTCAAGGCAGCGATCAACAGCACCTTTAACGACTCTCATGGGATTCTTCTCAGCTGGTTATGAGCAGCGCCAACCAAAATGTCACGCCGTTCTATTTGGAACACAGTTACAATAGTAAGCATCGTCTGATCGTCACGTCAACGCAAATGCACCCTTGCCATCAACACTGAACGCGGCTTGAGCAGCCAGCCTGTCGCACGTCCACGTCCGGGTCGTGAGCTGTGCCTGCACCCTTGACAAAGGCAATACTCGGGAACAACATTACAAATGGAACGAAGTTACAATAATAAAATCACGGTATCGGAGACACTTCATGAGCCATGGCATCCCGAGCGATCCACACTCCAAGCGTCAGTCGAGGAAGGCCGCTGCTAGCGGCTGGATCGGATCGGCGTTGGAGTACTATGACTTTTTCATTTATGCGACTGCCGCAGCCCTGCTTTTCCCGCAGCTGTTCTTTCCAACGGACAATCCCACCGTGGGCATCATCGTTTCACTCGCCAGCTTCGGCGTGGGATACATCGCACGCCCTATAGGCGCGGTGGTGCTGGGGCACCTGGGTGACCGCCATGGCCGCAAGACCGTCCTGGTCTACTGCATGTTCTTGATGGGTTTCTCGACCATGTGCATTGGCCTGCTCCCCACCTACGAGCAGATCGGCGTGTGGGCGCCCGCAATACTGATCACCTTGCGTCTTATCCAAGGGTTTGCGGTTGCCGGCGAGGTGTCTTGCGCAAGCTCCATGACCATGGAGCATGCCCCTGATGGGCGCCGTGGTTACTTCGCAAGCTTTACGCTTCAAGGCGTGCAAGCTGGGCAACTGTTGGCGGCGGGGGTTTTCCTGCCGCTGGCCCAATTCATGCCCGCAGATGATTTTGCGTCCTGGGGCTGGCGAATTCCGTTCCTGCTTAGCGCTGTGGTGCTTGTGGTCGGCTGGATCATCCGCCGTGAAGTACATGAAGCCCCGGTCTTCGCTGAGGCGCAAGCAGGGGACAAGCCTCGTAAATTGCCAGTGGTCGAAGTGCTCACCGAAAGCTGGAAGGATGTGTTGCGCGTCGTCTGCATGGCACTCTCTGCAGTCCTGGCAATCCTCGCCTCCGTGTTCGGCGCCACCTATGCAGTCCAGCCTGCTTACGGTATTGGCTTCCCCTCAGGCTTGTTCATGTGGATTCCAGTCCTGGGCAATTTGTGCGCGGTGATACTTATCCCATTCGTCGGTAAACTCTCTGACAGAATTGGGCGTCGCCCCCCAGTGATCGTGGGCGTGCTCTGCGGCGGCCTGTTGTCGTTTGGGTACCTCTATGCGATCAGCATCCACAATCTCTGGCTGTCACTGATCCTGTCGCTTCTCATGTGGGGCGTGGCCTACCAAGGTTTCAATGGTGTTTTCCCAAGCATGTTCCCAGAGTTGTTCCGCACTCGGGTACGCGTCACCGGTATGGCTATCGGTCAAAACATCGGCGTGGCATGCACTGCGTTTCTGCCAGCGCTGTTCGTATCGGTTGCGCCTCCTGGCACCGAAAATATCCCCCTGAAAATTGGCGCCCTGACGTTTGGTATCTGTGCAATCTGCGCAATTGCAGCGTTCACTACCCGCGAAACGTTCCGTATTCGCCTGAGCGAACTTGGCGACCCCAACGCTGTGCCGATGTCGAAGGAGGAGTACGAACTGCTGCAGGAAAAGTCCAATCCCAGATCGAGCAGTAGCGCCCCCAATCAAGCGCTGAAAAATCAACTGCAGTGACGCACACCTGACAACCAGACCCATCACGCTCAACGTGTTGCGCAATTGCCCTGCGCAGCACGTTGAGCCCCAAGGCGATGAACGTGTGCGCCGCCAGCAAGAATCCAATCCGCGAGCTGGCAATTGGCGCGCACTCGCCAACTACAGTAGGTCCACATGCACCCACTCATCACCGGCAACACGCGCATCTATGGATTGATAGGTGACCCGCTCAAGAGCGCCAAATCCCCGATGCTGCTGAACAGGCTATTCGCCGAAGCACAGACTGACGCCGTCTGCATCCCATTGGAGGTCGGCACGCAGGGCCTGGCCGAGTTTGTCAAAGGCGCGCGCGCTGTGCGCAACCTCGCTGGGCTTCTGGTCACCATGCCGCACAAGCAAACCATGCTTGAAGTCGTGGACATTCTTCACCCCACCGCGCGCCAGGTAGGGGCAATAAATGTGGTTCGCTGCGACAAGGACGGTCGCTGGGAGGGCGCTGTGTTCGATGGGCTCGGCTGCATACTGGGCATGCAGCGTCAGGGAGTTTCTGTACTTGGGAAATCGGTTCTCCTGGTCGGAGCCGGTGGCTCGGGAAGGGACATCGCTTTTGCCGTTGCCGCTGCTGGCGCCCGCTCACTGATCATTTCAGATCTGGATCCGCACCGTGCCGCCGACCTGGCGCAAAACGCTGGCAAAGAAGGTTTGTGCGATGTGCAGGCAGGGCCCGCAGACCCTGCAGGTCATGACATCGTTATCAATGCTACCCCGCTCGGCATGAACCCTGATGATCCGATGCCAATAGAAGCAGAGCACTTGACCCCCGCCATGGTGGTGGTCGACAACATCACTCGATCCGAGCCAACCGCGTTGTTACTGGCGGCACAAGCACGCGGATGCAAAACCCTTGATGGCCAGCCCATGCATTTAGGCCAAGCCTTGCTGGCACTGGGTTTCCTGGGCTTCAAAGACATCGAGCGTCGCTACTCGACCGGACTGTAACACCCCCTCCTCCCCCTGGCTGCCAGCCCGAGCGTGCTTCATCACGCCAATCGGAGCCTCAACGATGCGCATGCTTTCGGCATGCTCACATCCTTGGTGCTGGCTGCCTTGCCTCCACAGCGCTCAACGCCCAACAACAACGTAACTCACTTCCGTTCGTAATAGGGTCGTGTTAGGCTGCTTGCAACTTCGCCAATGTCGCTTGCGCGCTACTGGTTAGCGGTCACATCCGAAACCTCGATAGCGTCAGCAAGTATTCAAACTTACTTATTTATAAAGGGTGGATGTTTGAACGTCGTTCTCCTGGAAGTCAGTCACTGGCACACCCCCCTCTATCTCGATGCTCTGGAGCGTTTGCCTGATGTAACGGTCACGGCGGTGTCCGACGCAACAGGATCGCGGGGGCCTGCTCTCGCCCAGCGTTTCGGTGCACAACTTTACGATCACTGGGAAACCCTGCTGGAAAACGAGGAGGCTGATTTCGCCTTTGCCTTTGGCCCACACGATGAGCTGTATGCCATGGGTACGGCATTGATCGAGCAAAAAGTCCCCTTCGCGATGGAAAAGCCCTGTGGACTAACCCAGCACGAAGTGCTGGACCTTTACCAACGCACCGAAGCCGACGGCCTGTTCGTGGCGGTGCCGCTGATATGGCGGCACAGCGAATTACTGAACCGCCTGAAACAAGAAGCCAGGCAGCGTGAAGCCAAGTGGAGGACCCTGGCGTTTCGATTCAACGCTGGCCCGCCTGGCCGCTACCTGGCTAACAGTTGCTCCTGGATGCTTGAGCCGAAACGCTCGGGTGGCGGATGCACAATCAATCTCGCGCCACATTTCGTCGATCTGGTTCAGGAAATTTCTGGCGAGGCGATTCGAAGCGTGTCGGCAGTGATGTATCGCGACCCGCTACTGACAGCCGTTGAGATCGGCTCGTTGATGACCCTGGTGACCGAGAGTGGCTGCATCTGCACTATCGAAACGGGGTACAATTATCCCGCCAATACCCCCGAGCAGCGGGAGTATTCATTTTCAATGTCAACTGATCAGTTTTACGCACGCTCCACCGCAGATGGCATGCGGCTGGTCGACGCGGCCGGGCAGGCAAGTGACCTGCACATGAGCTTGAACTCTGACGTGTATTACGACAACTTCGTAACCGACATCCTGGCGGCTGACCGTGATAGTGCTTATGCAGGCGCCGGGCTAGCAACCATGCACCGCGTCATGCGTATCATCGAGGCGGCCTATGAGTCAGATCGCCTGGGCGGCGTCCCCATCAAGGTCTAACACCCTGACGCAAAACAAAGGATTAGAAAATTGTCACATATAGGCCGCTACTTCAATACTTTGGAACTGCTCCTTTCACATCCAGGCGGCCTCGCCCTGTCTGAAATCAGTGAACAGACTCAAGTGCCCATGGCCACGGCTCACCGTATATTGAGCGCCCTGCGGGAAAGAGGCTACGTTTACCAGGACGAGCAGGACCATTACTGCCTGACGCTGAAAATCCCCAGCATGGGCGTGAACTACATCACTGAAACCGGCTTTGCCAGGATCATGCAACCTTTGCTTAACGAACTCGCCAGGGAAACCGGCGAACATGTTCGCTTGGCGGAAGTTGCAGAGGATCATCTGACGTGGGTACTGCAAGCCACGAAAAATACCAGGGGGCTTCAATACCGCCGCGCCCTGGATGAAAAAATCATTCCCCATACCACTGCGGCAGGCAAAGCATGGCTCTCCACCATGCGTGATGAACGCGCGATGCGCATTCTCGCCGCCTGGGATATCGAGAACAGCCGGGAGTACGCAGGGCCTAACGCACGCGTTTCGATACGCGACATTTTCGATGACATCGCGCTGATCCGCAAAGAGGGGCACGCGATAGTCAGAGAAGAAGGTGAAGTGGGCGTGTGCGTTGTGGCAGTGCCTGTATTCGACGTATCACGGCCAAACAACTCGGGCCCAGTGGCAACCCTCAGCATCGCCGGCCCCATCGCACGCATGCACGAGGAAACCCTGGATGCTCATATCGAACGCTTGAAAAGGTCGGCCATCAGGGTTGGCGAGTGCTGGTCGCTGTGGACTTCGGTGAGCGGTGAAGATTCGCTGCCCTCACGCTAACCCTCTCACGTGCACCTGGGCCCAGTGCGGGCCTCAGGGCTATTGTGACGACGCGCGTCAGGAAAGCAATTACGGAATGTTCCAACCCTTGTCACGCAGATCCTGCACACCTTTGTTCAGCTCGTACAAAGCGTTTTCTTCGCGGATGATTTCGAGCACGCAGTTTTCAATACCGCAGGTCGCGTGAACGGCCTCACCCAATCCGACGAAGTCCACGATTCCGGTGCCAACTGGATCATGACCCCAAACATCCGTGCCGGTGTCGGAGACATGCACAAAGTCGATAGCGCTTTGATAGGCCAACAAACTCGCTACCGGATCCTCACCTATATAAGCAGCATTGGCGATGTCATAAACGACCCTGACGACATCATCATTGAGAACCCCAACAACCTCTGCCAACTCCCGCATCGTAGGCGTGAAGCAATACGGGGTATTTTCTAGCAGCAAGCGAACACCCGCCTGCTTCGCCAATGGCGTCAAAACCGCCAGGCTCTCGTACATCCAGTCATAAGTCTTTTCAAGCGGTGGAGAAATCATCGGGCGCCGGGTGCCAGGGGAGATCACCACCTCCCGGGTATCCCAGGCGACTGCCAGGTCAATCACCGCCTTGATGTGATCGATGCTCTTCTGACGCATGTTGGCGGCGGGGCTGGCCAGGTTTATGTCATAGCCGCCGGCATTGAGCGACCTGATCTTCGCATCGTACTGACGCAGTCGCACGCTTGCAGCAGAACGCTCTGCGGTCGACATTTCCACCGGCCAGCAATGTGGCGAGCTTACGGGCACCTCGAACACACGGTGCCCATGCTCAGACAACTGCGCAATTGCATCGATTGCCGTGGACGACCACAGATAAGAAAACGTGCTGATGATCATATCCAAACATCCTTTCAGTTGAGTATTCACCTGAGTGAAACGGGCCATTCATATTGTGATTTTGTAAGTTGACCGCTATCGCTTACGGAGAGACGCGATGGATGTAACTGGATGGCGCCAGCCACTGCGCCGTCAAGGACATCCTGATGACGAAAAAACCATAACGAAACTGACTTCCATTGTCAATTTGATTGCAAAGTTGCATTCAGTTTTGTAGGTTAAGGCTCCACCTACAACAAAATCCATGAGTGAGGGTTGTCAAATGAGAGCGTTGGTTAGTGGCGGTAGTAGCGGCATCGGTGCTTCTGCATGCCTGAGAATCGCGGAGGCGGCGCTTGCCCGGGGCTCGCAGCCGAAAATTGCCGTTTGTGGCCAGGCTCCAAACGCAACCCAGGATGAGGTCGTTCGAACAATCAAGGCCATGGGTGGCGTCGCGATTTCGTTGTCCGGTGATCTTGGCGATCCTGCAGTGCCTGAGCAGCTGGTAGCAGCTGCAGTTGCAGAATTTGGCGGGCTTGACACGCTGGTTGCGAATGCCGGCATCGCCAGCCCCGGCGCGATCTGTAATTTGTCCCTTGAGGACTGGGACGACATGTTCGCCGTCAATCTTCGCGGCGCTTGGTTGCTTGCCAAGGCAAGCTACCCGCATCTTCGCGAGAGCCGAGGCTCAGCGTGCTTCACCTCTTCGATGTCTGGCCAGCTTCCGCATGCCGGCTCTGGCGCCTACAGCCCCACCAAGGCAGCATTAACCATGTTGGCGCAAACGCTGGCTCTGGAGTGGGCACCTGAGGGCATTCGAGTGAATGTCGTGTCGCCAGGTATGACGCATACACCCATGTCTGAAAAAATGTATGCTGATCCGCAGATCAAGAAAGCACGGGAAGGGATTATTCCGCTGGGGAGAATTGGTGAGCCAATGGATATCGCGAACGTGATCGAGTTTCTCGTTAGCCCGCTAGCCGGCTTTGTCACCGGGCAGGATATTTGTGTCGATGGCGGCTTTTCCAAGTCGATACTTAGCCATATCCCGGGCCGACCGAGCTCCAAATCCTAGGCACCCATAACGCCCGGCGCACGACCAGGCTCTGGCCTGAAATGCCGGGATAAGGCTGCTAATTGGTGATTCCAGCAGAAACGAAAAAAGGCCCCGAAGGGCCTTTTTTCGACGACTTACAGACTTCGAGGGAAACCTGTAGATCTTTATTTGGAGCGGGAAACGAGACTCGAACTCGCGACCCCGACCTTGGCAAGGTCGTGCTCTACCAACTGAGCTATTCCCGCGTCGTGATGGGTGCCATTCTAGCGATTTCTAAAACAGCGTCAACCCCTTGATTCAAAAAAAGTTTATTTCTGCTCGGAGCCTTCGCGCAGGTGCGGCCAGGCAGCCAGCAGGTAGTGCACCATCGACCACAGCGTCAGCCCCGCCGCCACCAGCAGCAGCCCGTAGCCCAGAATCACCCAGAACGTTACCGCTGGCGGGTTGGCCAGCAGGATCACCAGCGCCAGCATCTGCGCCGCGGTCTTCCACTTGCCAAGGTTGGACACCGCCACATGCGCCCGCGCCCCTAGCTCGGCCATCCACTCGCGCAGGGCCGACACCACGATCTCGCGGCCAATGATGACCGCCGCCGGCAGGGTCAGCCAGAAGTTGGCGTGGGTCTGTACCAGCAGCACCAGGGCCACGGCCACCATCAGCTTGTCAGCCACCGGGTCGAGGAAGGCACCGAACGGCGTGCTCTGCTGCAGGCGACGCGCCAGGTAGCCGTCCAGCCAGTCGGTGGCGGCGGCAACGGCAAACACGCTGCTGGCTGCCATGTAGCTCCAGTCATAGGGCATGTAGAACAGCAGAATGAAGCACGGAATGAGCAGGACGCGTAGAACGGTGAGCAGGTTTGGAATATTCATCGGTACGACTGGCTGCAAGTTGAGCCCGGCATTCTACTCGCTATGCAGGCTGGCATAAATCGACTCGGCAAGCTTTTTACTGATGCCGGGGGCTTTGGCGATTTCATCGACACTGGCGCGGTTGAGCTCCTGCAGGCCGCCGAAATGTTTCAGCAGATCGCGCCGGCGTTTGGGCCCTACCCCGGCCACATCCTCCAGGCTGGACACCCGGCGGGCCTTGCCGCGGCGAGCGCGGTGGCCAGTAATGGCGAAACGGTGGGCTTCGTCGCGGATCTGCTGAATCAGGTGCAGGGCCGGTGAATCACCTTTCAGCGTGAACTCGTGGTGCACGTCGTTCAGGTACAGGGTTTCAAAACCGGCCTTGCGGGTTACGCCCTTGGCCACCCCGAGCAGGGTCAGGTCGGTGAAGCCCAGTTCCTGCATCACATCGCGGGCCATGTTCAGCTGGCCCTTGCCGCCGTCCACCAGCAACACGTCGGGCAGCTTGCCCTCACCGTCCTTGATGCGCCCGTAACGGCGGGTCAGGGCCTGGTGCATGGCGGCGTAGTCATCGCCGGCCGTGACGCCTTCGATGTTGAAGCGGCGATAGTCGGACTTCAGCGCGCCTTCTGGGCCGAATACCACGCAACTGGCCACGGTAGCTTCGCCACTGGAATGGCTGATGTCGTAGCATTCCAGGCGCTGCGGCACTTCGTCCAGGCCCAGCACTTCGGCCAAGGCCTCGAAACGTGCAGCCATGTGCTGGCGGTTGGCCAGGCGAGCATTAAGCGCCTGCTCGGCATTGGTCACTGCCAGCTGCTGCCAGCGGGCGCGCGTGCCGCGTACCCGGTGGCTGATGGTCAGCTCGCGGCCACGCAGGGTGTGCAGCGCTTCGGTGATGGCATCGAAATCTTCGTGAACAACGTTGACGATCAACTCGCCGGGCAGTTCGCGTTCGGCGTTGCCCAGATAGTACTGGGAAAGGAATGCGGCCATGACTTCGGCCACTTCCTCCTCGATGCCCACCTGCGGGAAGAAGTTCTTGCTGCCCAGCACCCGGCCACCGCGCACGCTGATCAGGTGCACGCAGGCGCCACCCGGGTTGACGAAGGCGGCGATGACATCGACGTCACCACTGCCGCCCTCGATGTACTGCTGGTCCTGCACGCGGCGCAACAAGGCGATCTGGTCGCGCAGCTCAGCGGCCTTTTCGAAGTCGAGGGCCATGGCGGCCTTCTCCATCTCGGCATTCAGCTCGTTGCCCAGTTGCTGGCTACGGCCTTCAAGGAACATCACCGAGTGGCGCACGTCCTCGGCGTATTCTTCGGGGGTGACCAGATCGGTGCAGGGCCCTTTGCAGCGTTTGATCTGGTACTGCAGGCACGGCCGGGTGCGGTTGGCGTAGTAGCTGTCTTCGCACTGGCGCACCGAAAAGGCCTTTTGCAGCAGGCTAAGGCTTTCGCGGATAGCCCCGGCGCTGGGGTATGGGCCAAAGTAGCGGCCCTTGGCCTTCTTCGCCCCACGGTGAATGCCCAACCGCGGGAACTCGCCGTCGGACAGGAACACGTAAGGGTAGGATTTGTCGTCGCGCAGCAGGATGTTGTACGGCGGCCGCCACTCCTTGATCAGGTTCTGCTCCAGCAGCAACGCCTCGGTTTCGTTGGCGGTGATGGTGGTTTCGACCTGCGCGATACGCCCTACCAGCGCGGCGGTCTTGGGCGCCAGGCCGGTCTTGCGGAAATAGCTGGCCAGGCGTTTCTTGAGGTTCTTGGCCTTGCCCACGTAAAGCAGCCGGGCTTCGGCGTCGAACATTCGGTAAACGCCCGGGCGACCACTGCAGGTGGCCAGGAATGCGCTGGCATCAAACACTTGGGACATGAGGTTTTACAGGCTTGCGTCGACCATACCGTGGCGAACGGCCAGCAAGGTCAGTTCGACGTCGCTGGTGACCGAGAGTTTTTCAAAGATCCGATAACGGTAAGTATTGACGGTCTTGGGCGAGAGGCACAACTTGTCAGAGATGATCTGCACTTTCTGGCAGCCGACGATCATCAGGGCAATCTGGATTTCCCGCTCCGACAGCGTGTCGAACGGTGAGCCCTGCGGCTGGAACGGTTTCAGCGCCAGCTGCTGGGCGATTTGCGGGCTGATGTAGCGCTGGCCGGCAAATGCCAGGCGGATGGCCTGGACCATTTCGTCAAGGCCTGCGCCCTTCGTCAGGTAGCCGGCGGCACCGGCTTGCAACAGGCGGGTGGGGAACGGGTCTTCCTCGCACACGGTCACGGCCACTACCTTGATGTCCGGGTGGCTGCGCAGCAGTTTGCGGGTGGCCTCAAGGCCGCCGATGCCGGGCATTTTCACGTCCATCAGCACCACGTCAGGCTTCAGCTCGCGGGCCAGCTTGAGCGCGGATTCGCCCGAGTCACCCTCACCCACCACCTGCAGGCCATCGATGTCGGCCAGCATGCGGGTAATACCGGTTCGTACCAGATCGTGATCGTCGACCACTAAGACCCTAATCAAGCACACACCTCGTCAGCAGGGCGATTGGATCCCGCCACCTTAACAAAATTTTTCCAAGCGGGTCTAACGCATTGCTTCTGTAAGAAACGCCTGACGCTCAACAGTGACAGGCCTCACGGTTTGCCGGGGCTTTCTATCGCTGCTCAAGCGGCCCAGCAGGTGCCAGATGGCCGCCTGGTCGTCGATCGGCAACTGCCTAAAGGCGCCCAGCAACCCCGACTCATCCGTACTCAAGCCCTCTAGCGGGGCCGGCGTGCGCATGCCGCTAAGCACGTACAGTGCATCCACCCCCCTGGCCGCCAGCGCTGCAAGGTAATCGACCCGCGGCGTACGCTCGCCGCTTTCATACTTGCCCTGGGCGTTGGGCTCGACCCCACCGATATCGCCAAACACGCGCTGGGTCATGCCCAGGCGCTCACGCTCTTCCCGCAGCCGCGGACCAATCCCGTTCATTGTGGGCTTCTCCTTATCCCTGATCACGCTCATCCCCAGCCGCCCCGTCTACGGGCGACCGTGAGCGCCTGGGTTCACTATGCCGCTGCGCTTCGGCGGAGACAAGCCATCATTGCGCCACTAACCTATCGCGCGTTGCATGCGTACAAAGCATGCGTCCTCGCCCATTTCGACAAAGCCGTGGCGCTGGTACAACAGCCGCGCCGGGTTGCTGCGAAACACCATCAGCCTCAGCAACGGCAGGCGCCGCTGACCGGCCCACAGCGCCAGCTCTTCCAGTACCCAGCTGCCGATACCGCGGCCGCGGTGTTCGGGCAACAGGTGCAACTCGCGGATAAACAGCGCCTGGCGGTCCTGGCTGAGGCTGCAGAAACCCAACGGGCTGTCGCCTTCGCTGATCAGCCACTGCTCGCGCCAACCCCACGCCTGGTCGAAGGCTTCCTCGATCCAAAGCAGGTCAAATTCACGGTAGTACGGCAGCATGGCGCGCCGCGTGAGGTCGCGGGCAAACGAACGGTGATTGTCGTTGGCGGGAATCAAATGTAGCGGCATCGCACAATGGGCTCTGGAGTTTGGCAGGGCCGGCCTCATCGCCGGCAAGCCAGCTCCCACAGGCACAGCGATAACCTTGAAGCCAGTGTTGTACCTGTAGGAGCTGGCTTGCCGGCGATGAGGCCGGTGCAGCAAATATCACTCATTGGGCATAGCATACCGGTGAACTGCCCGGCCCATGACGGTCCAGTTCGCTTTCCAGCCATTCGGCCAGCACCCGCGCATTGTTGTGCTCGGTGTCCTTGCCTGCATACAGCAGGGTTAGTGGGCCCTTTCCGGCCAGGTCCAGCAAGGGGTACCAATGCTCGGGGTGGGCAGCCAGCTCTTGCTGGTAGCGCTGGGTAAAACCGGCAAAGTCGACCGCGCCCTGGTGAAATGCCCTGCGCAAATCATGCGAGGGTGCCACTTCGCGCAACCACTGCCCGTGCAGGTCTTCCTTGCGCAGGTTGCGCGGCCACAGGCGGTCTACCAGCACACGCTGGCCATCGTCGGCGGTGACCGCGTCGTAGACACGCTTGCAGCGGATCATGGCGTTCTCCTGCATTTACCGTCCGTCTTGAGCCTAGATAATTCATTGATCGAGGTCACGGTCGGGTTTCGAATTGTTTCTATGCTCAAGGCCTTCGGCAACTTGCCCAATGCCAACCGGAGCCATCATGGCAACCCCGTTACTGGCCAGCCAGCCGCACCTGGCCCAACGCGACCCCCGCCCGCAGCTTGCCCACAAGCCTGGGCGCGCCACCCTCGTGTTGTTCTTCGGCCTGCTGCTGGCCGGTATCGCCTACACCGCCTGGAGCCTGAAACAGGATGTGAGCGCCAGCGGCACGGTGATCACCACGGTCACGCCGTTTCTGCTGCTGGGCCTGGCACTGTTGATTGCCCTGGGCTTCGAATTCGTCAACGGCTTCCACGACACCGCCAATGCGGTGGCCACCGTGATCTACACCAATGCGCTGCCGGCACCGGTCGCGGTGGTGTGGTCCGGCCTGTGCAACTTCCTGGGCGTGCTGCTTTCCAGTGGCGCGGTCGCATTCGGCATCATTGCCCTGCTGCCGGTAGAGCTGATTCTACAGGTAGGCTCCTCGGCCGGCTTCGCGATGGTTTTTGCCCTGCTGTTGGCGGCGATCATCTGGAACCTGGGCACCTGGTGGCTGGGGCTGCCGGCATCATCCTCGCACACCCTGATCGGCTCGATCATCGGCGTGGGTGTGGCCAATGCGCTGATGCATGGGCGTGACGGCACCAGCGGCGTGGACTGGGCCCAGGCCAGCAAGGTGGGCTACGCCCTGCTGTTCTCCCCCCTGATCGGCTTTGCCTGCGCCGCCTTGTTGTTACTTGCCCTTCGAGCACTGGTGAAGCGTCAAGCGCTATACCAGGCGCCGCAAGGCCAGACACCGCCGCCATGGTGGATTCGTGGCGTACTGATCCTGACGTGCACCGGGGTGTCCTTCGCCCATGGTTCCAACGACGGCCAGAAAGGCATGGGCCTGATCATGTTGATACTGGTCGGCACCCTGCCAATGGCGTATGCGCTGAACAAGACCATGCCCAATGAGCAGGCCCTGCAGTTTTCCGCCGTCGCCGAGGTGACCCGCCAGGCGCTGGTGCGCCACGACCCGCAAGCGGCCCCGGCCGACCCGCGCCAGACCCTGACCGCGTTCATTGGCGAACCCAAGGCAAGCCCGCAACTGGTCCCGGCGCTGGCGGCCCTGACCGGCATGATCGGTGAAGAGGTCAAAGGCTACGGCTCGCTCAAACGCATACCCGCCGAGGCCATGGCCAACGTGCGCAATGACATGTACCTGACCAGCGAAGCCATTCGCCTGATCGAAAAAAACCGCCTGGTGGCATTCGATGCCGACACCGATAGCCACGTGCAGTTATTCAAGACCCAACTGGACGACGCCACCCGCTACATTCCGCTGTGGGTCAAAGTGGCCGTGGCCATCGCGCTGGGGCTGGGGACCATGGTTGGCTGGCGGCGCATCGTGGTGACCGTGGGCGAGAAGATCGGCAAGACCCACCTGAGCTATACCCAAGGCGCCTCGGCGGAGGTGGTTGCCATGTGCACCATTGGCGCAGCGGACATGTTCGGGTTGCCGGTCTCGACCACCCACGTGCTGAGTTCGGGGGTGGCCGGGACTATGGTGGCCAATGGCTCAGGGATTCAGAAGCGCACGTTATTCAACTTGCTGATGGCCTGGGTGCTGACCTTGCCGGCAGCGATGCTGTTGGCTGGCAGCCTGTACTGGTTGCTGAGCCACATCTTCTGAACCCGTAATCCGCCCTACAGGGACCGGTGTACACTACGGGTTCTGCGTTATCAGCCCGGGATTTTCAGACCGCGCTGTACTGCTGGCCGTTCTAGGAACGTGGCCAGCACCCGCTGCACTTCCTTGAACTGGTCAAAACCCACCAAGTCCCGGGCGTTGTAGCGCTCCACCAGGTTGCGCACCCAAGGGAAGATGGCGATGTCGGCAATGCTGTACTCGTCCACCATCCACTCCCGGCCTTGCAAGTGCCGGTCCAGCACACCCAGCAGCCGCTTGGACTCGTTGACATAACGGTCACGCGGGCGCTTGTCTTCATAGTCCTTGCCAGCAAAGAAATGGAAGAACCCGACCTGGCCGAACATCGGCCCGATACCGCCCATCTGGAACATCAGCCACTGCAGGGTCTGGTATCGCTGAGCAGGGTCCTGGCTGAGCAGTTGCCCACTTTTCTCCGCCAGGTACTGCAAGATCGCCCCTGATTCGAACAGCGGCAGCGGCTGGCCACCCGGGCCGTCCGGGTCCAGGATGGCCGGGATCTTGTTGTTGGCGCTGAGCGAGATGAACTCGGGGCTCAACTGGTCATCGTTGTCGAAGCTGACCTTGTGCGCCTCATAGGGCAGGCCGATTTCTTCGAGCATGATCGACACCTTGACGCCATTGGGCGTGGGCAGCGAGTACAGCTGCAGGCGTTCGGGGTGTTTGGCGGGCCACTTGCGGGTAATAGGGAAAGCACTGAGATCGGTCATGATCAACCTTGCCAGGGGAATGAACCTGTCACTCTAGACACATCCCCGGCCGCTGACCATCACCGACCACACATCAGCGCTGGCTACTCAGGCCTGGCCGTGGGCCTTGAGCTTGAGCTTTTCGGTATCGACACGGACGAATACCGAGTCGGCGGTCACGGTCAGCACATCCTCGGCCCAGACTTCGCAAATCACCCGGCTCTTGCGCCCCACTTCCCCTTCCACTCGGGCCTTGAGCAAAAGCTCGACGCCCATCGGCGTAGGTTTGTGATAAGTCAGGTTGAGTGTGCCGGTTACGCAGTCGATACGCGGCAGGCTGCCCGGCTCGCGGCCTTCGTTGCGGTAGTGGTAAGCCATGGCCGTCCAGTTGGAATGGCAATCGACCAGCATCGCCAGCAGGCCGCCGTAGACCAGGCCGGGCCAGCCGATGAAGGTGCTGTCGGGTGCATGCCGGCACAGCAGGTGGATGCCGTCGGTGTCCCAGTAACTTTGCAGGTGCAGGCCACTGGGGTGGGCGCAGCCGCAGCCGTAGCAGGTGCCTTCAGGCGCGGCGAGGGCCTGAAGAGAAAGTGGGTGATCAGTCATACGCTACCTGTGCTTGTTGGAATGGGGGCGTGCAACGCCCCCATTAAAGCAGATACATCAAGCCGTCTGGGCAACAACCTTGGCACGCCGCTGGGTCAGCGAAACCAGCAGGATGAAGGCAGTCACCCCTGCGGTCATCAGGGTTTCATAGCGGTAGGCATCGCTGAACAGCATGTAGCCCAGCACCATGACGATGGTGCCGATCACCAGCCAGGTGAGCCATGGGAACAGCCACATCTTCAGCTCCAGCGGGCGCCCTTCACGGTCGGCGCGGGCACGCATGCGCAGCTGCGACACGGCAATCACCAGATACACCAGCAAGGCGATGGCGCCGGTGGTGGACAGCAAGAAGCCGAAGACCTTACCTGGGAACACATAGTTGACCAGGCACCCGGCAAAACCAGCCAGCGTCGAGAAGATGACCGCCACGGTCGGCACGCCCGAACCGGAGATACGCTTGGTCATGCTCAGTGCCTGGCCACGGGCGCCCAGCGAATAGAGCATGCGTGACGCGGTGTACAAGCCCGAGTTCATGCAACTGGTCACCGCCACCAGTACCACCAGGTCGACCAGCAGCTTGGCGCCTGGCACGTTCAGTACTTCCAGCACGCGCTGGAAGGAACCGACCGCTTTCAGCGCGGGGTCGTTCCAGGCTACCAGCGACACCACCAGGAAGATCGACGCCAGGTAGAAGATGGCAATGCGGTACACCACCAGGTTGGTGGCACGGCGGATCTTGTCTTTCGGGTTGGCGGTTTCGTCAGCGGCAATGGTGACGATTTCGGCGCCGAAGAACGAGAAGATGGTGATCAGCACGCCACCGAGCACAGTGCCGAACCCGTTGGGCATGAAGCCGCCGTTTTCCCACAGCCGGCTGACCCCGGACACCTCGGCCAGCGGCCAGAAGCCGAATACCGCCAGGCTGCAGACCACGATGAAGGCAATGATCGCCACCACCTTGACCAGCGCGAACCAGTACTCGAAGGCGCCAAAGTTCTTCACGCTGATCAGGTTGGTACCCGACAGCACCAGCATGATCAGGAAGGCGAACAACCAGGACGGTACGCCTGGGAAGTAAGCATGCAGGATGTCGGCGCCTGCGATGGCCTCCACCGGAATGATCAGCACCCAGAACCACCAGTACAACCAGCCGATGGTAAAGCCCGCCCAAGGGCCGATGGCCTCAGAGGCGTAGGTGGAGAACGAGCCGCTGTTAGGGTTGGCGATGGCCATTTCGCCCAGCATGCGCATCACCAGCAACACCAGCAGGCCGGTCATGGCGTAGGAAATGAGAATGGCCGGGCCGGCGGTGGCGATGGCGTTTGAGGAACCGATGAACAAGCCAGCGCCGATGATACCGGCAATGGAGATCATGGAAACCTGACGGGAAGTCAGGCCGTGCTGCAGGGAACGCTGTTTCTTGTTGTCTTGCGAAGCCATGAAGAACCCTCGAATGGGTCGGCCGCGATGAAGCGGCTGAAGGTCGGAGCAGAATTCTTATAAATTTCTGATAGTCGTTGTTGTTGTTTTGCAGATGCCGGAAGCGGGTACTGACCTCCTCTTCACATGACCGGTTGTAATCGTTGATCCAGGTCAGTATTAATCTATAGGCCGGGGTCAACAAACGACCTTTTCGAACCACATGATTCCGCTTTGGAATGAACTCCTTCCTTTTTTGCTCGGTATTTGCCTGTCATGTCCAAACGCCTGATGCCTTCGACCACCGCCCTTCAGTGCTTCGAAGCGGCCGCCCGCCACCTCAGCTTCACCCGCGCGGCCCAGGAACTGCACCTGACCCAGAGCGCCGTCAGCAAGCAGGTGGCGCAGCTCGAAGACATGCTTTCGCACTCGCTGTTCCAGCGCATTCGCCGGCGCCTGCACCTGACCCCGGCCGGCGCGCTGTACCTCACCGAAGTGAACAAAATCCTCACCCAGATCGATATTTCCAGCCGCTACATCCTCAGCTACGGCGACGAAACCGAAGTGCTGCGCATCGCCACCCAGCCTACGTTCGGTGCACGCTGGCTAGTGCCCAAACTCAAGGGTTTCGGCGATCGCTACCCACGTATTCACCTGGATGTGCGCAACGAACTGGAGCCATTCGACCTGGTGCAGGCCAAGGCCGACGTGGCCTTTTTCTTCGGCCAGGGCACCTGGCCTGGGGCAACCTGCATCGAGCTGTTCAGCGAAGAAGTGGTACCGGTGTGCAGCCCGCAGTTGCTGGCCAACCACCCCTTTGAAAGCGCCCAGGCACTGACCGAACACCGCTTGTTGCAGTGCGTGTCGCGGCCGGAGGCCTGGCATGAATGGTTCCTGGGGTTGGGGCTACACAGCCAGAACAGCTACCACGGGCCGCGTTTCGACACGTTCTACCTGTGCATTCGTGCGGCGATTGCCGGCTGCGGTATCGCCCTGATTCCGCGCTACCTGGTGGCCGAGGAGTTGAGCGAGGGTAAGCTGGTGGTGGCCTGGGACCACCCGGTGGCGAGCAACGGGAAGCACTTTATCGCGCATGCCGAGCATGCGGCCGAAGTGCCCAAGATCAGAGCCTTTGTGCAGTGGATTCGGGAGCGGGTGGCTGAGGGGGACTGATTGTTCTTGCACTGGCCCTATCGCCGGCAAGCCAGCTCCCACAGGGATCGCACAATGCTCGGGTCCATGGTGAACCTGTGGGAGCGGGTTTACCCGCGAAGAGGCCGGCACAGGCAACACACACTCCGGCCAGTTCACGAATTCAGGGAATGACCGCAATCGAATAATTCGTTTGCGGCATAACCCCCGACACGCTTGGATAATAAGAAACTTGAACAAAGGTCCCGCGTGCCCATGAACCAGGAAAGTATCAGCCAATCCATCGCCATCGTTCACCCGATCACACTTTCCCATGGCCGTAATGCCGAAGTCTGGGACACCGACGGCAAACGTTACATCGACTTTGTCGGCGGTATCGGCGTGCTCAACCTGGGCCACTGCAACCCCGCCGTGGTCGAAGCGATCCAGGCCCAAGCCACCCGCCTGACCCACTATGCCTTCAACGCCGCGCCCCACGGCCCGTACCTGGCGCTGATGGAACAGCTGAGCCAGTTCGTACCGGTCAGCTACCCGTTGGCCGGCATGCTCACCAACAGCGGTGCGGAAGCTGCAGAAAACGCCCTGAAAGTAGCCCGCGGTGCTACAGGCAAGCGCGCCATCATCGCCTTCGACGGCGGCTTCCACGGCCGCACCCTGGCCACCCTTAACCTCAACGGCAAGGTGGCACCGTACAAGCAACGGGTCGGCGAGCTGCCTGGGCCGGTGTACCACCTGCCCTACCCTGGCGTGGATACCGGGGTTACCTGCGAGCAGGCGCTCAAGGCCATGGAGCGCCTGTTCAGCGTGGAACTGGCCGTGGAAGACGTGGCAGCGTTCATCCTCGAACCGGTACAGGGCGAAGGCGGTTTCCTCGCCCTCGACCCGACCTTCGCCCAGGCCCTGCGCCGCTTCTGCGACGAACACGGGATCCTGATCATCATCGACGAGATCCAGTCCGGCTTCGGCCGCACCGGCCAGCGCTTCGCTTTCCCGCGCCTTGGCATCGAGCCCGACCTGCTGCTGCTGGCCAAGAGCATCGCTGGCGGCATGCCGCTGGGGGCGGTGGTCGGGCGCAAGGAATTGATGGCAGCACTGCCCAAGGGCGGCCTCGGTGGCACCTATTCGGGCAACCCGATTGCCTGTGCGGCGGCGTTGGCCAGCCTGGCGCAGATGACCGACGAGAACATCGCCACCTGGGGTGAGCGCCAGGAGCAGGCCATCGTCAGCCGCCACCAGCGCTGGAAGGCTTCGGGCCTGAGCCCGTACATCGGCCGCCTGACGGGCGTGGGCGCCATGCGCGGCATCGAATTCGTCAATGCCGACGGCAGCCCGGCGCCGGCGCAACTGGCCAAGGTAATGGAGTCGGCACGGGCCAAGGGCTTGCTGCTGATGCCCAGCGGCAAGGCGCGGCACATCATCCGTCTGCTGGCCCCCTTGACCATCGAAGCCGAGGTGCTCGAGGAAGGGCTGGATATCCTCGAGCAGTGCCTGGTGGAGCTGAACTGAGGTTTACAGGCCCAG
The DNA here is from genome assembly GCF_000498395.2 of Pseudomonas putida S13.1.2. Lineage (NCBI taxonomy): Bacteria > Pseudomonadati > Pseudomonadota > Gammaproteobacteria > Pseudomonadales > Pseudomonadaceae > Pseudomonas > Pseudomonas putida. The sequence goes on along the minus strand of NZ_CP010979.1, from coordinate 477,343 downwards.
TTCTTCCGGGGTCAGCATGTCGGATTCGAAGGCGATCCAGCCGCCTTCGAGTTCGGCGTGGCCGTTGACGATCGGGCCGTAGTAGGTCAGGCCGTTCTCCAGGGTCACGCAGATGTGCGTGGCCTGTTTTTCAGGTGCCGCGAGCGTACCGACGAAATGCACCTTCTTCAGGGTTTCGGTCACCGCTTCCAGGCCCACGCGCATGCTGGGGTTTTCCGAAGCCTCGATATCTCCGCCACGGTCTTCAGCGCTGATGGTCACGGTGGCGGTGTACGGGTACTTGGTGCTCAAACGGGGATACCTCAGTGGGTGTGTAGGCGTAAGGGCGCGTAGAGTACGGCAGGCGGTCTCTGTTGTCTCTACAGGTGATCTGAATGCCCCGATCTGTTAGGGTGCCCGCCGATGCACGCCACACCACACGAGGATCCCGAGTGAGCGCCGAAGAACCCCTGATCGCCGACCTGTTCGATGTCGACAAACGCCTGTCCCTCAAGCCCGTCGTGGACTTCAACAGCTACCTGCGCAACGCCTTCGGCGAAGGCCCGTGCCGCTGCCACCGCTGCACTGAAGGTGGCGACGAAAGCACCTACAGCCACGCCCACACCTTCACCTTCGACAGCCGCCAGTGGCACCGCCGCTTCGCCAGCACCTCGGGCAGCGATGTTGCCCAGGTATTGAAAAAAGCCTGGCTGTCGTACACCAAGGCCGACCTCAACCTGGTCGGCACACTGGACCTGGCCACCCTCAAGACCTTCACCGAAGCCGACCTGCACCCGCGCCTGCTGGCCCTGCTGGCGGCCAGCGGCCTGGCCCGTGAAGTGGATGGCCAGTGGATGCTGCAAGCCCAGGCCGACTGACGGCCCGGCGGCAGGGCAGGATTCCACCGGTCTGCTAACGTGGTGGAATCCGCCCATTCGCAGGTAGTCCGCCATGGCCCGCACAACGCCCATCGAGCTGTACCGCAATATCGGCATCGTCGCCCACGTGGACGCCGGCAAGACCACCACTACCGAGCGGATCCTGTTCTACACCGGGGTCAACCACAAGATGGGCGAGGTGCACGATGGCGCGGCGACCATGGACTGGATGGCCCAGGAGCAGGAACGCGGCATCACCATCACCTCGGCGGCGACCACGGCGTTCTGGCAAGGCTCGACCAAGCAGTTTGAGCACAAGTACCGCTTCAACATCATCGACACCCCCGGCCACGTCGACTTCACCATCGAGGTGGAGCGTTCGTTGCGCGTGCTCGATGGCGCAGTGGTGGTATTCAGCGGTGCTGACGGTGTAGAGCCACAGTCCGAGACGGTCTGGCGCCAAGCCAACAAATACCATGTGCCACGCCTGGCCTACATCAACAAGATGGACCGCCAGGGTGCCGACTTCCTGCGTGTAGTCAAGCAGATCGACCAGCGCCTGGGGCACCACCCGGTACCGATCCAGCTGGCCATCGGCAGCGAGGAGAACTTCATCGGCCAGATCGACCTGGTGAAGATGAAAGCCATCTACTGGAACGACGCTGACCACGGCACCAGCTACCGCGAAGAAGACATACCCGCCGAACTGCAGATGCTTGCCGACGAATGGCGCGCGCACATGATAGAAGCAGCCGCCGAGGCCAATGACGAACTGCTCAACAAGTTTCTTGAAGGCGAAGAACTCAGCATCGAAGAGATCAAGACCGGATTGCGCAAACGCACCATCGCCAACGAAATCGTGCCGACCATCCTTGGCTCGTCTTTCAAGAACAAAGGCGTACCGCTGATGCTCGATGCGGTAATCGACTACCTGCCCGCCCCGTCGGAAATCCCTGCCATCCGCGGCACCGACCCGGACGATGAAGAAAAGCACCTGGAACGGCACGCCGACGACAAAGAGCCGTTCTCGGCCCTGGCTTTCAAGATTGCCACCGACCCGTTCGTCGGCACACTCACCTTTGCCCGCGTTTATTCCGGCGTGCTCAGCTCGGGCAACGCGGTACTCAACTCGGTCAAAGGCAAGAAGGAACGCATCGGCCGCATGGTGCAGATGCATGCCAACCAACGTGCCGAAATCAAGGACGTGTGCGCCGGCGACATCGCTGCGCTGATCGGCATGAAGGACGTGACCACCGGCGACACCCTGTGCGACATGGACAAACCGATCATCCTCGAACGCATGGACTTCCCTGACCCGGTGATTTCCGTGGCCGTGGAGCCCAAGACCAAGGCCGATCAGGAAAAAATGGGCATCGCCCTGGGCAAGCTGGCCCAGGAAGACCCGTCATTCCGCGTGCGTACCGACGAAGAGACCGGCCAGACCATCATCTCGGGCATGGGCGAGTTGCACCTGGACATCATCGTCGACCGCATGCGCCGCGAGTTCAACGTTGAAGCCAACATCGGCAAGCCTCAGGTGGCCTACCGGGAAAAAATCCGCAACACCTGCGAGATTGAGGGGCGTTTTGTGCGCCAGTCCGGCGGCCGTGGCCAGTATGGCCATTGCTGGATCCGTTTCGCCCCCGGCGACGAAGGCAAGGAAGGCCTGGAGTTCATCAACGAAATCGTTGGCGGCGTGGTACCGCGCGAGTACATCCCGGCGATCCAGAAGGGTATCGAGGAGCAGATGAAGAACGGCGTGCTTGCCGGTTATCCGCTGATCAGCCTCAAGGCCGCCGTGTTCGACGGTTCGTACCACGATGTCGACTCCAACGAAATGGCCTACAAGATCGCGGCTTCAATGGCCACCAAGCAGCTGTCGCAGAAAGGCGGCGCGGTGTTGCTGGAACCGGTGATGAAAGTGGAGGTGGTGACGCCGGAGGAATACCAGGGTGACATTCTGGGCGACCTCAGCCGGCGCCGCGGGATGATCCAGGACGGTGACGAAACACCGGCCGGCAAGGTGATCCGTGCCGAGGTGCCGTTGGGCGAAATGTTCGGCTACGCCACCTCGATGCGTTCGATGACCCAGGGCCGGGCCAGCTTCTCGATGGAGTTCACCCGCTATGCCGAGGCACCGGCGAGCATCGCCGATGGCATCGTCAAGAAGAACCGCGGGGAGTAAGCGGTTCCCCTGTACCGGCCCCTTCGCGGCTAAAGCCGCTCCCACAAGGGATCGCATACCCCTGTGGGAGCGGCTTTAGCCGCGAAGAGGCCGGCACAGGCCACAATCAGGCTCAGTGCTGCTCGCCAGCCCGCTTCAACAGCTTCTTGCACCGCTCTGACAAATGCACCACGCGCAAATGCTTGCCCGCCTTCGCATACCGCTCTCGCAAGGTCTTGAGCGCCGCAACCGCCGAATAGTCGACAAAGCTCAAATGCTGGCAATCCAGCGTGACCTGGGCCGGGTCCTGGGCCGTGTCGAACTGGTTGAGGAACGACGCGGTCGAGGCAAAAAACAGCGTGCCATGCACCTGATAACGCTTGCCGCCTTCCCCGTCCTCGTGGCTGTCGGCGTACAGCTCCCGCGCATGCTGCCAGGCAAAGTTGAGCGCCGCGATGATAATGCCGAACAGCACTGCCATGGCCAGGTCGGTAAACACCGTCACAACGGTCACCGCAATGATCGCCAGCACATCGTTCACCGGCACCTTGTGCAGCACCCGCAGCGACGCCCAGGCGAAGGTCTGCTGGGCCACCACGAACATCACCCCGACCAGCGCCGCCAGCGGAATACGCTCGATCAGCGGCGACAGGAACAGCACGAACAGCAAGATCATCACCCCGGCCACCACCCCCGACAACCGGCCACGGCCATTGGAGCTGAGGTTGATCACCGTCTGCCCGATCATCGCGCAACCGCCCATGCCACCGCACAGGCCCGAAACCATGTTCGCCGCACCCAGTGCCACGCACTCACGGTCCGGGAAGCCACGGCTTTCGGTGACTTCATCGGTCAGGTTGAGGGTGAGCAAGGTTTCCAGCAGGCCGACCATGGCCATCAGTACGGCGTAGGGGGCGATGATCTTCAGGGTTTCCAGGTTCCAGGGCACATCCGGCAGCGCCAGCCCCGGCAGGCCACCGGCGATGTGCGCCATGTCGCCCAGGGTGCGGGTGGGCAGGTCGAGCAGGTACACCAGCATGCCGACGCCCAGGATCGCCACCAGCGCTGGCGGCACCGCACGGGTCAGTTTCGGCAGCACGTAGACTACGCCCATGGTCAGTGCCACCAGGCCGATCATCAGGTACAGCGGCGCGCCACTGAGCCAGTGCTCACCGTCCTTGAAATGCTCCAGCTGAGCCATGGCAATGACGATGGCCAGGCCGTTGACGAACCCGAGCATGACCGGGTACGGCACCAGGCGTACCAGCTTGCCCAGCCGTAGCAGGCCGAACAGGATCATCACCACGCCACCCAGCAAAACCGTGGCCAGCAGGTATTGCGCACCGTGCTGCACAACGAGTGCAACGATCACCACCGCCATTGAGCCGGCAGCGCCGGAAATCATCCCCGGTCGTCCGCCAAACAGCGCCGTGAGGGTACAGATGATGAAAGCGCCATACAGGCCCATCAGCGGGTTGAGGTGAGCCACCAGGGCAAAGGCGATGCACTCGGGCACCAGGGCGAACGAGGTGGTCAGGCCGGCGAGCAGGTCGGCGCGTAGTCGGGCGGGCTTCATGGGCTTCCTGTGGGGCAGTGCGGGCGGACGTTACAAAAACGAGGGCCGCGATGTTACGGAATTTGTCTGACAGCGGCCACCGTTCAGCGCACCCGCTCCCGGCTCTGCACTGCCAGGTCCAGCGCACGCTGCATGTCCAGGCGCGCCGAACGCCCCAGGTCGGGGTGGTTCAGGCGCCCTCCACGCTCCGAAGGCAGGATCGGCGCCGTCAGGTCTTCGGCATCCATCGCCTCGAAATCCTGCTCGGTGCCCAGGGTCAGGGCACTGCGCCGCAACAGCATGCGCACCTGTTCCGGGGTCAGGGCCGGGTTGATCGACAGCATCGCTGCCACCGTGGCAGTCACCAGGGGTGTGGCGTACGATGTGCCGCAATGCGCAGCCGCGGCAGCCGCCGGGCGGATACAGGCAGCAGCACTGACATCCACGCGCATGTCGATGTTGGAACTGTGGCGCTTGCGCACATGGTCGGGGGCTTCGACCGCCGTCGCCTTGTCGCTGCGCTGGTGCCCGCCCACCACCAGCAGTTGTTCGGTGATGAACGACGACGGCAGGCGGTATTCATCGGTACCTGACCACGACGCACCGTTGCCCGCCGAATTCACCACCACCACATCCGGGTGCTCTTTGCGCAGCCAGAGGAAGAACTCCTCAAGCAACTCCTCGTAGCCACTCATCGCCAGCCCGGAACGCACCAGCGAATCGACCTCATCACCGTTGACGTCACGTGCGCCGACCCGGTGGATGCCCCAGCTCCAGTTCAGCACCCGCACGCCATCCTCGACCAGGTTGACCGATGCAGCGATGTTGGCGGTGATACCTGCATCAGAGTTGCGCTCTACAATCACCTCGAAGCCAGGGCTATGCTTGCCCAGCCCCGGCAAAAAACCCTCACCCTGCGCGGCGAGAATGCCTGCGACATGGCTACCGTGGCTTGTCGGGCGATCACCGTCGCGAGCGTACAGGCACGTCTGGCCCTGTTCGCAGCTGCCTCGGTATTGGCTGAACCCCGGGGCGTCAAAGTCCACTTCACGCTCGATTACCCCGACCCGCACGGGCTGCACCGGCAAGCGCGAGGCGCCAATCCGTCGCTGGTAGAAATACAGCGCGTCCATGAAGCGGTTGGCGGCCCATTCGTCCGCCTGGTCGATGGCCCTGGTGTCGCGCCCACTGCCCTCTTCCCCACGCTCCGGGGCGGACTCCTCGACAATCACGGCATCCACGCTGACCTCACTGCCCATGCGCAGGATCATCGCGTCACGCTGCACCAGGTCGTCCACCGGCAAGCGCAGCTGGTAGACATTCAGCGGCGGTATGGCACCGACAACCTGGGCGCCGTATTTACCGGCAATGCGCCGGGCCTCGCCAAGGCCGTCGTGTTGTTCTTCGATCAACAGGCTGACCAGGTCGACATAGGTAGTCAGGCCATCCATGTTCTTCGCCACTTCGTCAGGCCCTGCGGCAACAACATGACTGCGCTGGCGGGTTAGCCATATCGGGTTGCTGGTGCGGCCATCATATTCCAGCCAAAGGGGCGCGCTGCGCTGGGCTTTTTTCGCCAGGTTCAGGGTAAGCCGGTCACCTTTGCGCTCGATATCGGCTGTTGGCAGTCGCACACCGCCCAGCCATACCTTTGGCACATCTGCACCGAGCCCCTCGGCACGCAGGCACCATTGCTGCCCGCCTTCGCCGAGCAGGTCGCCGCAGCGCTGCAGTTGCTTGATGCGCAGCCCATCGGCTGCTGCCTCTGCACCAAGGCTACAAAGCCACAACAGCAAGAACAGGCCACCCCTCATGCGATCACCCCATGCACTCCCTCTGAGTGCGACTGGCGGGACAACTCAAAGGTTCATCTACGGCCAGCAACTGCCTTGTCGCGCAGGGCATCGAGGGCCTTCTGTATGTTAGGCGTATTAGCGTTGACTTCTGCCTGGGCCTGCTCCAGCTTGCGTCTGATGTCGATCAAGGTCTGCTCTGTGAACGGCGAGAACGAATGTCGGCCTAGCGTGCGCTCGGCCATTACCTCAAGCACCGCGACCTTCTGAACAGCGCCGGCGTGATCCAGATCCGGCAGGAAGCCGGCAAATTTGCCATCATGTTGATTCCACCTGCGGAGATCATGGACATGCCGCTACGCCCCCTTTTCACTTCCCTGCTGCTGCTTGCCAGCCTCGCCGCCCAGGCCGCTACCGAGGTGGTGCCGCTGCAGCACCGCGCCAGCGCCGAACTACTGCCTGCCGCGCAGGCATTCATCGGCAAAGACGGCACGGTCAGCGCTTTCGAGAACAAGCTGATCGTCAACGCCAGCCCCGAGCGTATCGGCGACCTGCGCGCCTTGCTGCAACAACTGGACACCGCTCCCAAGCGCCTGCTGATCAGCGTGGACAACAACGACAGCAACTTTCAGGACAACCGCGGCAACGCACGCGTCATCCACTACGGCACAAGCAACCGCGACGGCGGCATGCAGCAGGTTCAGGCCAGCGAAGGCCAGCCTGCGTTGATTCAGGTTGGCCAGAGCATCCCGATTACCAGTACCAGCACCGACGGCTATGGGCGCATACAGAGCAACACCGAATACCGCAACGTGACACAGGGCTTCTACGTGACACCAAGCTTGAGCGGTGACACGGTTCGTCTGCAAATCAGCACCAATAATGACCGCATCAGCCAGGAACGTGCAGATGTAGTGAAAGTGCAAAGTACCGACACGACAGTCACCGGCAAGCTCGGCGAATGGATCACCCTGGCAGGCTACAACCAGCAGAGCCAAGCCGAGCGGAGCGCGTCAAGCCGCAGTTACAGCACCCAGCGCGGTGAAAACATGACTTTGCGGGTAAAAGTCGACCTTCTCGACTGATCCCAGGCAATTCAAGGCCTCGACCAAAGGCCTTGAAACTGACTGACAAGTCGCATTAGACCAAAGATGTAGTAAGCGAAAAAAACCACTACAAAACATTTGACAGGGTCTTTTTCCCAAGGGCATGATGGCCTCGCTCCCGCTAATCAGGGGCCCTGGCAAGGGCCTTCGAGGCGTGCTCCTCCCACCCCTGGAGGCGCCTCGTGTCTATACGGCCCACAAGGCAGTTCGACGGGATTGCGACTGCAACGAAGAAGTTGTCCCGAGGGACGGAAGCGCATCACCGCAGTACTGGCAATCGCGTAGCACCGCAGCAAGGCAACCACGAGCCGACCTGCCGGAGCACACCTTCGCCTGGCCTGCCCACCCTTCCCCCTTCGAGCCTTCGCGTTCGCCGCCGCACTCCTTAGAACAGGACAGCCGCCAAGCGCCCTGATCTGCACCCGAGCATCAGCACAATTAACCCAAGATCGATGCGACGAGGTTTATTTCCATGGCACTGACACGCGAACAGCAAATTGCAGCCCTCGAGAAAGACTGGGCCGAGAACCCGCGCTGGAAAGGCGTGACCCGTACCTACACCGCCGCTGATGTCGTTCGCCTGCGTGGCTCCCTGCAGCCAGAGCACACCCTGGCCCGCCAAGGTGCAGAAAAACTGTGGAAGCTGGTCACCCAAGGTGCCCACCCGTCCTTCCGCCCAGAAAAAGATTTCGTCAACTGCATGGGCGCCCTGACCGGCGGCCAGGCAGTACAACAGGTCAAGGCTGGCATCCAGGCCATCTACCTGTCCGGCTGGCAGGTTGCCGCCGACAACAACTCGGCCGAGTCGATGTACCCTGACCAATCGCTGTACCCGGTTGACTCGGTACCGACCGTGGTCAAGCGCATCAACAACTCGTTCCGCCGCGCCGACCAGATCCAGTGGAAAGCCGGCAAGAACCCGGGCGACGAAGGCTACATCGACTATTTCGCGCCGATCGTGGCAGACGCCGAAGCCGGTTTCGGTGGCGTACTGAACGCCTACGAGCTGATGAAAAACATGATCGAAGCAGGCGCCGCCGGCGTGCACTTCGAAGACCAGCTGGCCTCGGTTAAAAAATGCGGCCACATGGGCGGCAAGGTCCTGGTCCCGACCCAGGAAGCCGTACAGAAGCTGGTGGCCGCGCGCCTGGCAGCTGACGTGTCGGGCGTACCGACCATCATCCTGGCCCGTACCGACGCCAACGCCGCCGACCTGCTGACCAGCGACTGCGACCCGTACGACCAGCCGTTCGTGATTGGCGAGCGTACCCGTGAAGGCTTCTATAAGGTCCGCGCCGGCCTCGACCAGGCCATCTCCCGCGGCCTGGCCTACGCGCCATACGCCGACCTGATCTGGTGCGAAACCGCCAAGCCGGACCTGGACGAAGCCCGTCGCTTCGCCGAAGCGATCAAGAAGGAGTACCCGGACCAGATCCTGTCGTACAACTGCTCGCCTTCCTTCAACTGGAAGAAGAACCTGGACGACGCCACCATCGCCAAGTTCCAGCGCGAGCTGTCGGCCATGGGCTACAAGCACCAGTTCATCACCCTGGCGGGCATCCACAACATGTGGCACGGCATGTTCAACCTGGCGCACGATTACGCCCGCAACGACATGACCGCCTACGTGAAGCTCCAAGAGCAGGAATTCGCTGACGCCAGCAAAGGCTACACCTTCGTGGCGCACCAGCAGGAAGTGGGTACCGGTTACTTCGATGACATGACCACCGTGATCCAGGGTGGCGCATCGTCGGTAACTGCCCTGACCGGCTCGACCGAGGAAGAGCAGTTCCACTGATAGCGGCTTGCCGCTGAAGAAAGGCCCAGGGCTGCGAAAGCCCTGGGCTTCTTTCATGCATGATTCGACTACGCGCTGCCAAAACTCCGGGCGAACTCTAAGCGCGGAATCCACCATCGATTGGTACCGCCACACCAGTTACATAAGAAGCCGCCTCCGAGCTAAGCCAGTACACAAGCTCAGCAACCTCATGGGCATCACAGACTCGCCGCATAGGCTGCGAGGCACACACCGAATCAAATTTGCTCCCCAGTACATGCTTCGCCAATGGCGTTGATACAAACCCCGGACACACGGCATTGACCCGGACGCCATAAGGGGCATATTCCTTTGCAACGGCTCTGGTAATTCCAACTAGCGCGTGCTTGCTGGCAGTGTATACAGAGCCACCCGTGACACTGGCATTCAGACCCGCTAGCGAGGCGACGTTGACAATGGTGCCATGTCCCGCCTCACGCATTGCAGGCAACACCGCCTTCATGCATTGCCATGGCGCACGTACATTCGTGGACATGACATCATCGAAATCAGCCTCGGGATAGTCCTCGGTCATCGTGAATGATCGACCGTCAATACCGATGCTGTTGACGAGACAATTTATGGGTGGGTGATCGAGAGCCAGTTGCTTAAAAAGGTCGGTCAACTCGGTAGGGCTACGCAAATCGACCGAGTACGAATGCGCACACGCCATCTCCCTGTTGATACCCTCACACACACGAAGGTTCCGAACATGATCACGTCCGCACACAATGACTGTGTATTGCTCTCTGGCAAATTTCCATGCACACGCCTCTCCGATACCGGAATTGCCACCAGTAATAACAACAACCTTGCTCATGCCTTCAAGTCCCTTCTGTCAGTAATCAAGCCTTCCACGTCGTAGGAAGAGACAGGTCAGGCCAAAAATCACACCCGCGCAACCAAAAACCGTCCAGGTAACACTGAAGCCAAGGCCAGCCAGCATCGGCACAGCCAAGATTACGCATAGCACTCGTGCCGCAGCCTGAATTACAGGTATCAAGGAAAACAAAAACCCTTGTCGCGACACCGGCGCTCGCTGGGCAATCAAGGTCGCCATGTAGGTGATACCGATGATCTCTCCCAAGGTCCAGATCACCACTAACAATAGTATTGCGGGCCAAGTATCGACCAAGGCATAGGCGCCGAAACCAATGCCGTAGCAGATCGCCGCCAGCGCCATGTTAGCCATGGCAGAACAACGCCGGCTCAAGGCAATCAGCGGTCGAGTTAGGACAATAACCAGTAACCCATTAACAATTCCTGCCACTCCAAACAGATGAGCCGCATCACTCACCCCCAATGCTTCTAACCAGAGAGGGAACTGGTATTCGCGCTGACCATCAAGCAGGGACAATACGAAAAACATCACACCCGCCAAGATCACCACCGCGGGTATCGGCACATCCTTTGCCTTAAGCGGCGTATCCTTAGCATCGAGATGACTTCCGGTTAGCGGCAGAGCCAAGGCAGCGCTCGTCACCAGGCAAACCAGACTAATCGCTGCGGTAAACCACAAGAGATACTGGCTTTGCCAACTAAGCAGAACACCCCCTACGACGAACAGCAGGACACCACCTGCATTACTGGCTAGATGAAGATAGGCAAAGGCCCCCACCTGATCGTCTGACGGTGCAGCCCGGGCGGTCATCACGCTGAAAAGCGGTGTGATGGCGCCCGCACTGAACATAAAAAGCAAAATCATGCCGATTGCGATGGGTAAGATCGGCAGCAGACTGCCCAACAGCGCGAGCAGCGCCGTCGACGAACAGCCCAACAGAAGAAGTCGACTGCCCACACGACCTGGCAGTTGTCCACCCAGCAGGTTTCCGGCCAAATAGCTGATGATCATCAGCGACACCGTAGTCGCCAGTTCAGCATCTGCCAAAGCAAAGTGCCGATTCATAAATAACGCCGCAAACGACCCGACCCCGTTGGCCAGGACAAACAGCAACTTGAGCAATGCCACCTTATGCATTAGCGGGCTCATTCGCTTAATGCCGTGGCTTACGGCGCTACCCATGAGGACCGAGGCACAACGTCGTGCCGTCCTTGAACCTTGAAATCCAGCGACGCTCGCTACCAACTCGTTTATCAGTCTCAAGCCCCTGATAGGAGCATGAGTACATATTAATGAAAATATGCCCTTCTTGGTCGCGCAGCCGGCTGGATGGACAGTTAACCACACTGCGATCTGTCAGGCCAGATTCTTGGGCGAGCTCCCAAGGCGCGTTACCCAACTCAATAGTGCGGGCGGTATTGATGAACAGGTTTCTTTGCTCGGACATTAGCACCCCCATAAGCATGCACGCATACTTTTATGACAAAGAAAAAGGAAACTTCCTACAACAACCAATACAAACTATTACTTGCTACTCCTCAACAAGCCTTACTTCGAGTACAATACCAGCATCATTCAACCACGAAGGTCAACCCCAAAACAAAACCATATCATTTAGACGCGCAAAAACTCATGCCTCAGGTGATTTCCAATGAAAACATCAAACACCCTCTACCCTCGAAATCACCAAGAAAATGGCAAACTCCAACCACAATCACTCAGAAACTATTTGTTGCACTTAGCGTTGGCTACCCACCCAAAGTTTCTCCCCAACCTTGAAATTAGTTGATTATTTTCACCCAACTTTTCCCCCACATGATCTGGTGCGAAACCGCCAAGCCAGACCTGGACGAAGCCCGTCGCTTCGCCGAAGCGATCAAGAAGGAGTACCCGGACCAGATCCTGTCGTACAACTGCTCGCCTTCCTTCAACTGGAAGAAGAACCTGGACGACGCCACCATCGCCAAGTTCCAGCGCGAGCTGTCGGCCATGGGCTACAAGCACCAGTTCATCACCCTGGCGGGCATCCACAACATGTGGCACGGCATGTTCAACCTGGCGCACGACTACGCCCGCAACGACATGACCGCCTACGTGAAGCTGCAAGAGCAGGAATTCGCTGACGCCAGCAAAGGCTATACCTTCGTGGCGCACCAGCAGGAAGTGGGTACCGGTTACTTCGATGACATGACCACCGTGATCCAGGGTGGCGCATCGTCGGTGACTGCCCTGACCGGTTCGACCGAGGAAGAGCAGTTCCACTGATAGTGGCTAGCCGCTGAAGAAAGGCCCAGGGCTGCGAAAGCCCTGGGCCTTTCTTTTTGTCGATACCAGACCGACCAGAAATGCACGAGCGGCCTTGTGTCGCGAAAGGGCTGCGGTATGTCAGTGCTTCATGCCCAGCTCTGCGTCATCCATCAGCGCCTTGGCCATTGCACTCAGGTAGTGAGCAGCCCAGATCATCATGGGTTTCTCCTCCATCAGGCCAGTGATGGTCAGTTCACGGACATAGCCCATCAATTCCGAAGATTGCTCGCGGGCGTCCCGACAGGGGATGCCGGGTTCGATGCGGAACAGTGGATGGGTGCCGTTTTCGCCTTGATAGAAAGTGGTCTTGCCGACGGTGAGCTGGGAGTCTTCTGTTGTCATTGTTGAATCCCCTGGAATATTTCGATTGCCTGGGCGGGCCTCTTCGCGGGCGCGCCCGCTCCCACAGGTAATGTGCAAGTTTTGAGACTTGTGGGGATCCGGGTCAGCCGGATCAGCGGTGCTTCGGGGGAATGGGGATTTTGGGGTGGATCGGGGATGGCTTTCAGCATTACGATTTACCGTTATCGGAGCCGCCTCCGGCCTGCTGTCAAACAGTTGGGTGGCAGCTGTACGTGGGTTGACAGACCGGCGGAAATCGTAAAGTTCCGGCGCACGCAAGCGTGCCCGCACGTACAGCCGCCATAAAGGCGAACCGCATCCGACTTACCGTCACAGCCTGTCAAAGCTGAATCGTTGATGAGCAACGACATGCCGAGACTAGAGCGCTGCCAGGGCAGCGGCAACGGAAAATGCGCGGCGGGAGTATGTTTGGGAAATGGCCTACAGGGAAGGGGTTAAATCCGACATGTCAGGTGTTCTGCGCGCGATTGCGTCAGGGCGGCGATGTGACCGGTTTGAATTTTGTGGTGATGCGTATATCGAGCGCCGCCCGCGCGGCGCATCGCGAGCGAAGCTCGCTCCTACATTTGTTTCGGGCCAGTTATTCCTGAGGCGGAGGCGCGCGGCCCTTGGCGCCCGCCTCGGAATCGCGTCGAACAAACAAGGCGGTCGCGCGCGCTGACACAGGCGATACTGTCCCGAAACGAATGTAGGAGCGAGCTTCGCTCGCGATGCGCCGCGCGGGCGGCGCTCGATCTCATAGGCGCTGCATTCCTTTCGCCATACCCATGCCAGCCCTAACCCAATCCAAAGGCATCACCAGCAAAACCCAGGATCAGGTCTATGCTTGAGGCAGCACAGCAGCAAGGACCGCCCATGCCTCGTCCAAGCCACCTGATGATTCTGGCCCTGGCCGCCGCCGCCCTCTATATATATGCACTGGCCAGCGACAATACCCTGCTCGGCCTGCTGGCCAAACCCGTTCCCGTCCTGGCGCTTGTCGCCTGGCTGCGCAGCGCGCCGGTCACACCTTACCGGAAGTGGATCTCGATCGGCCTGGGTTTCTCGGTACTCGGCGACATACTGCTGGCCGTCCCTGCCGACTTGTTCGTATTCGGCCTGGCCGCCTTCCTCTGTGCCCACCTGGCTTACCTGCGCGGCTATTGCGGCATTACCCTGCGCCCCGCCCTGCCCGCACTGATCTTCAGCGCCATCACCGGCATCGCGCTGTTCGGCGTACTGGCCAGCCACGGCCTCGGCCCGTTGCTGATCCCTGTCGCGTTGTACGCCCTGGCTATCAGCGCCATGCTCTGGCGCGCCCTGGCGTGTGGCGGGCTGGCCGCAATCGGCGCCGGCCTGTTCGTGCTCTCCGACAGCATGATCGGCATCGACCGCTTCGTCAGCCCGTTCGCCGCCGCGCCGTACCTGATCATCCTCACCTACTGGCTCGGCCAGTGGGCGATTGCTTCATCAGCCAATCAACGCTCGACCGACAAAGTATTGACCCAGAGCGGTGCGCGCCGTGTCGAAAGCTGTTAGAACAGGAGTCTTTCGCATTTGCAAGTAGGGGGAATCGCCGGATGAACTTTACAAGGCACAGAACAGCCAAATTACATGGCATCAGGTCAAATGATATTAATTATCATTCCGAAACTTGTAATTCGTTACCAGTCGCAAGAAACATAATTAACAAAACCGCACGCAATGCCCGAATTTCAAGGCTTTCAGCCATTTACGAGTGCCTTTTGTTCTTAATCCTACGAATAAATTTGCGACAGAAATTTTACTTGCACCGGGTTTACCCATAAAATCAGCGCGATTGATTCAGCTGCGACATTTGGTCACTGCACCTGCGACACCACGTCGCCGCTTTACTTATTTCAGACTGCAGAGCTGGGTCTCTGTATAAGGATCTCTAGCATGTCCGATTCGGCAGGACTCATCGCCCACAACTGGGGCTTTGCCATCTTCCTCCTGGGTGTCGTCGGCCTGTGTGCCTTCATGCTCGGCCTGTCCAGCCTGCTCGGTAGCAAGGCCTGGGGTCGCGCCAAGAACGAACCCTTCGAATCCGGCATGCTGCCCGTCGGCAGCGCCCGCCTGCGCCTGTCCGCCAAATTCTATCTGGTCGCGATGCTGTTCGTGATCTTCGATATCGAAGCCCTCTTTCTCTTTGCATGGTCTGTGTCCGTCCGCGAAAGCGGCTGGACCGGGTTCGTCGAAGCTCTCGTTTTCATAGCAATTCTGTTGGCAGGTCTTGTCTACCTATGGCGCGTCGGTGCTCTTGATTGGGCTCCCGAAGGTCGCCGCAAGCGGCAAGCGAAGCTGAAACAATGAGGCTTTGGCAATGCAATACAATCTCACCAGAATCGATCCGGATGCGCCCAACGAGCAGTACCCGGTAGGTGAACGGGAAACCGTCACCGATCAGCTGCTAGAGGACCAGGTCCACAAGAACATCTACATGGGGAAACTCGAAGATGTGCTGCGTGGCGCGGTCAACTGGGGTCGCAAGAACTCCCTCTGGCCGTACAACTTCGGCCTGTCCTGCTGCTACGTGGAAATGACCACGGCCTTCACGGCACCCCACGACATCGCCCGCTTCGGCGCCGAAGTCATCCGGGCCTCGCCGCGTCAGGCCGACTTCATGGTCATCGCCGGTACCTGCTTCATCAAGATGGCGCCGATCATCCAGCGCCTGTATGAGCAGATGCTCGAGCCGAAATGGGTCATCTCCATGGGTTCGTGCGCCAACTCCGGTGGCATGTACGACATCTACTCGGTCGTTCAGGGGGTCGACAAGTTCCTCCCCGTGGACGTCTATGTGCCTGGCTGCCCGCCACGCCCTGAGGCTTTCCTGCAAGGCTTGATGCTGTTGCAGGAGTCGATCGGCCAAGAACGACGCCCGCTTTCCTGGGTTGTTGGTGATCAAGGTATTTACCGTGCCGAGATGCCAGCCCAGAAAGACCTGCGTCGTGAGCAGCGCATTGCAGTAACCAACCTGCGCAGCCCCGACGAAGTCTGATCCAGCGACCTGCCGCCCGCTCCCCCTGGAGCCGGCGGCCTGGCTTCATTCTTAACGTTGACCCAAAGCGACCGAGACCATGACAGCGGACAACGCTATTTATATTCCGCCCTACAAGGCTGACGACCAGGATGTGGTCGTCGAACTGAACAACCGTTTTGGCGCCGAAGCATTCGTCGCCCAGGAAACCCGCACCGGCATGCCCGTGCTGTGGGTAAAGCGCGCCCAGCTCAAAGAGGTGCTCAGCTTCCTGCGCGGTGTCGCCAAGCCTTACAGCATGCTGTACGACCTGCACGGCGTCGACGAACGCCTGCGTACCCAGCGCCGTGGCCTGCCGGCCGCCGACTTCAGTGTGTTCTACCACCTGCTGTCGATCGAGCGTAACAGCGACGTGATGATCAAGGTGTCGCTGAGCGAAGGCGACCTGAACCTGCCGACCGTGACCGGTATCTGGCCAAACGCCAACTGGTACGAACGCGAAGTGTGGGACATGTTCGGCATCGACTTTGCCGGCCACCCGCACCTCAGCCGCATCATGATGCCGCCCACCTGGGAAGGCCACCCGCTGCGCAAGGACTACCCGGCCCGTGCCACCGAGTTCGACCCCTACAGCCTGACCCTGGCCAAGCAACAGCTTGAAGAAGAGTCGGCGCGCTTCAACCCGGAAGCCTGGGGCATGAAGCGTCAGGGCGCCAACGAGGACTACATGTTCCTCAACCTCGGCCCCAACCACCCTTCGGCGCACGGTGCGTTCCGTATCGTCCTGCAGCTGGACGGTGAAGAGATCGTCGACTGCGTACCGGACATCGGTTACCACCACCGTGGCGCCGAGAAAATGGCCGAGCGCCAGTCCTGGCACAGCTTCATCCCCTACACCGACCGTATCGACTACCTCGGCGGGGTGATGAACAACCTGCCGTACGTGCTGGCGGTGGAAAAGCTGGCGGGCATCAAGGTGCCGCAGAAGGTCGACGTGATTCGCGTCATGCTGGCCGAGTTCTTCCGCATCACCAGCCACCTGCTGTTCCTGGGTACTTACATCCAGGACGTGGGCGCCATGACCCCGGTGTTCTTCACCTTCACCGACCGCCAGCGCGCCTACACCGTGATCGAAGCGATCACCGGTTTCCGCCTGCACCCGGCCTGGTACCGCATCGGCGGCGTCGCCCACGACCTGCCGCGCGGCTGGGAGAAACTGGTCAAGGACTTCGTCGACTGGCTGCCAAAGCGCCTCGACGAGTACACCAAGGCTGCCCTGCAAAACAGCATCCTCAAGGGCCGTACCATTGGTGTTGCCGCGTACAACACCAAGGAAGCCCTGGAATGGGGCACCACCGGTGCCGGCCTGCGCTCCACCGGTTGCGATTTCGACCTGCGCAAAGCCCGCCCCTACTCCGGCTACGAGAACTTCGAGTTTGAAGTACCGCTGGCCCACAACGGCGATGCCTATGATCGCTGCATGGTCCGTGTCGAGGAGATGCGCCAGAGTATCCGCATCATCGACCAGTGCCTGCGCAACATGCCGGAAGGCCCGTACAAGGCGGATCACCCGCTGACCACGCCGCCACCGAAAGAGCGCACCCTGCAGCACATCGAAACCCTCATCACGCACTTCCTGCAAGTCTCGTGGGGCCCGGTCATGCCGGCCAACGAGTCGTTCCAGATGATCGAGGCGACCAAGGGCATCAACAGTTACTACCTGACGAGCGATGGCGGCACCATGAGCTACCGCACCCGGATCCGTACCCCGAGCTACCCGCACCTGCAGCAGATCCCTTCGGTGATCAAAGGCAGCATGGTCGCCGACCTCATTGCGTACCTGGGCAGTATCGACTTCGTTATGGCTGACGTGGACCGCTAAGCATGAACAGCACGCTTATCCAGACAGACCGTTTCGCCCTGAGCGAAACAGAGCGCTCGGCCATCGAGCACGAAATGCATCACTACGAGGACCCGCGCGCGGCGTCCATCGAAGCCCTGAAGATCGTCCAGAAGGAACGTGGCTGGGTGCCGGACGGCGCCATCCACGCCATCGGCGACGTGCTGGGCATCCCGGCCAGCGACGTCGAGGGTGTAGCCACCTTCTACAGCCAGATCTTCCGCCAGCCGGTTGGCCGCCACATCATTCGCGTGTGCGACAGCATGGTCTGCTACATCGGCGGCCATGAATCGGTCGTCAGCCAGATCCAGAGCGAGCTGGGCATCGGCCTGGGCCAGACCACCGCCGACGGCCGCTTCACCCTGCTGCCGGTGTGCTGCCTGGGCAACTGCGACAAGGCCCCGGCGCTGATGATCGACGACGACACCTTTGGCGACGTGCAGCCCGCTGGCGTCACCAAACTGCTGGAGGGTTACGTATGACCATTACTTCCTTCGGCCCGGCCAACCGCATTGCGCGCTCGGCCGAAACCCACCCTTTGACCTGGCGCCTGCGTGACGACGGCGAGCCTGTATGGCTGGCCGAGTACCAGGCCAAGAACGGCTACGCTGCTGCCCGCAAGGCGCTGGGCGAGATGTCGCAAGACGACATCGTGCAGACCGTGAAGGACTCCGGCCTCAAGGGCCGCGGTGGTGCAGGCTTCCCCACTGGCGTGAAGTGGGGCCTGATGCCCAAAGACGAATCCATGAACATCCGCTACCTGCTGTGCAACGCGGACGAAATGGAGCCGAACACCTGGAAGGACCGCATGCTGATGGAGCAACAGCCCCATCTGCTGGTCGAGGGCATGCTGATCAGCGCCCGCGCCCTGAAGGCCTACCGTGGCTACATCTTCCTGCGTGGCGAATACACCACGGCCGCGAAAAACCTCAACCGCGCCATCTATGAAGCCAAGGCCGCCGGCCTGCTGGGCAAGAACATCCTGGGCTCAGGTTTCGATTTCGAGCTGTTCGTGCACACCGGTGCCGGCCGCTACATCTGCGGTGAAGAAACCGCACTGATCAACTCGCTGGAAGGCCGCCGCGCCAACCCGCGCTCCAAGCCGCCCTTCCCTGCCGCCGTGGGCGTATGGGGCAAGCCGACTTGCGTGAACAACGTCGAAACCCTGTGCAACGTGCCGGCCATCGTCGCCAACGGCAACGACTGGTACAAGTCGCTGGCCCGCGAAGGCAGCGAAGACCACGGCACCAAGCTGATGGGCTTCTCTGGCAAGGTGAAGAACCCGGGCCTGTGGGAACTGCCGTTCGGCGTCACCGCCCGCGAGCTGTTCGAAGACTACGCCGGTGGCATGCGCGACGGCTTCAAGCTCAAGTGCTGGCAGCCAGGCGGAGCCGGTACCGGCTTCCTGCTGCCCGAGCACCTCGACGCGCAAATGTACGCCGGCGGCATCGCCAAGGTCGGCACCCGTATGGGTACTGGCCTGGCCATGGCGGTAGACGACAGCGTCAACATGGTGTCGCTGCTGCGCAACATGGAAGAGTTCTTCGCCCGCGAGTCGTGCGGCTGGTGCACCCCATGCCGTGACGGCCTGCCGTGGAGCGTGAAAATGCTGCGCGCACTGGAAAACGGCCAGGGCCGCGCCGAAGACATCGAGACCCTGCTGGGTCTGGTCAACTTCCTCGGCCCAGGCCGCACCTTCTGTGCTCACGCACCGGGTGCCGTCGAGCCGCTGGGCAGTGCCATCAAATACTTCCGGTCCGAGTTCGAGGCCGGTGTCGCCCCAACATCCGCTGGTGACACCCTGCGCCCAAACCTGGCCAAGCCAATCCAGGCCGGGCCGATCGTGGTCGGCGCATAACAAGATGATTAGGCGGGTGGTCCGTGCCACTCGCCAGCTTGCCGGCAGGCCCGATTCATTCGCGGCGTGTCGCAAGCCCACCGATTTCCATTAGCCACGCCCGCTCACGCGGGCCAACGAAGAACTTTGAACAATGGCCACTATCCACGTAGACGGCAAAGCGCTCGAAGTCAACGGTGCAGACAACCTGTTACAGGCATGTCTGTCGCTAGGCCTCGACATCCCTTATTTCTGCTGGCACCCGGCGCTTGGTAGCGTTGGCGCCTGCCGGCAGTGCGCGGTCAAGCAGTACACCGACGAGAACGACACCCGTGGTCGTATCGTCATGTCCTGCATGACCCCTGCCTCCGACGGCACCTGGATTTCCATCGAAGATGACGAGTCCAAGGCGTTTCGCGCCAGCGTCGTCGAATGGCTGATGACCAACCACCCGCACGACTGCCCGGTGTGCGAGGAAGGCGGTCACTGCCACCTGCAAGACATGACGGTAATGACCGGCCACAACGAGCGCCGCTACCGTTTCACCAAGCGTACCCACCAGAACCAGGACCTCGGCCCGTTCATCGCCCATGAGATGAACCGCTGCATCGCCTGCTACCGCTGCGTGCGCTACTACAAGGACTACGCCGGCGGTACCGACCTGGGCGTGTACGGCGCCCACGACAACGTGTACTTCGGCCGCGTCGAAGACGGTGTGCTGGAAAGCGAATTTTCCGGCAACCTGACCGAGGTATGCCCGACCGGTGTATTCACCGACAAGACCCACTCCGAGCGCTACAACCGTAAGTGGGACATGCAGTTTGCCCCAAGCATCTGCCATGGCTGCTCCAGCGGCTGCAACATCAGCCCGGGCGAGCGTTACGGCGAACTGCGCCGGATCGAAAACCGCTTCAACGGCTCGGTCAACCAGTACTTCCTGTGCGACCGTGGCCGCTTCGGTTACGGCTACGTCAACCGCAAGGATCGCCCACGCCAGCCACACCTGGCCGACGGCACCAAGCTGGGCCTGGACGCCGCCCTGGACAAGGCCGCCGACCTGCTGCGCGGCCGTACCATCGTCGGTATCGGCTCGCCACGCGCCAGCCTCGAAAGCAACTACGGCCTGCGTGAGCTGGTCGGCGCCGAGTACTTCTACTCCGGCATGGAAGCAGGCGAACTGGCCCGCGTGCGCCTGGCCCTGAACGTGCTGAACAACAGCCCGCTGCCGGTACCAACCCTGCGCGACATCGAAGACCACGACGCCGTGTTCGTGCTCGGTGAAGACCTGACCCAGACCGCTGCCCGCGTCGCCCTGGCCGTGCGCCAGGCCACCAAAGGCAAGGCCGAAGCCATGGCCGAAGCGATGAAAGTGCAGCCGTGGCTCGACGCTGCGGTGAAGAACATCGGCCAGCACGCGCTGTACCCGCTGTTCATCGCCTCCCTGGCTGAAACCAAGCTGGACGACGTCGCCGAAGAATGCGTGCACGCCGCCCCGGCCGACCTGGCCCGCATCGGTTTCGCCGTGGCCCATGCCATCGACCCGAGCGCACCTGCCGTTGCCGGCCTGGACGACGAAGCCAAGGCCCTGGCCCAGCGCATCGCCGACGCCCTGGTCGCTGCCAAGCGCCCACTGGTCATTGCCGGTACTTCCCTGGCTGACCCGGCGCTGATCGAAGCCGCCGCCAACATCGCCAAAGCCCTGAAGCTGCGCGAGAAGAACGGCTCGCTGAGCCTGGTGGTGCCTGAGGCCAACAGCATCGGCCTGGCCATGCTCGGTGGCGAATCCGTCGACGCCGCGCTGGACGCGGTCATCAGCGGCAAGGCCGACGCCATCGTCGTACTGGAAAACGACCTGTACGCCCGCGTACCGGCCGCCAAGGTCGATGCGGCCCTGGCTGCAGCCAAGGTGGTGATCGTTGCCGACCACTCCAAAACCGCCACTGTCGACCGTGCCCACCTGGTACTGCCAGCGGCCTCGTTCGCCGAAGGCGACGGTACCCTGGTCAGCCAGGAAGGCCGTGCCCAGCGCTTCTTCCAGGTGTTCGACCCGCAGTACCTGGACAGCAGCATCCTGATTCACGAAGGCTGGCGCTGGATGCACGCC
Source organism: Pseudomonas putida S13.1.2 (assembly GCF_000498395.2). Lineage (NCBI taxonomy): Bacteria > Pseudomonadati > Pseudomonadota > Gammaproteobacteria > Pseudomonadales > Pseudomonadaceae > Pseudomonas > Pseudomonas putida. Next base: position 455,720 of record NZ_CP010979.1, on the reverse strand, counting down.
CTGCGTGCCACCCTGCTGAACAAGCCGGTCGACTGGACCCAGCTGGACCACGTTACCAGCGCCTGTGCCGAAGCCGCCCCGCAACTGGCCGGCATCGTCAACGCTGCGCCAAGCGCCGCGTTCCGCATCAAGGGCATGAAGCTGGCGCGCGAGCCGCTGCGCTATTCCGGCCGTACCGCCATGCGCGCCAACATCAGCGTGCACGAACCGCGCACCCCGCAAGACAAGGACACCGCGTTCGCCTTCTCCATGGAAGGTTACTCGGGCTCCGCCGAACCGCGCCAGCAGGTGCCGTTCGCCTGGTCGCCGGGCTGGAACTCGCCGCAAGCCTGGAACAAGTTCCAGGACGAGGTCGGTGGCCACCTGCGTGCCGGTGACCCGGGCGTACGCCTGATAGAATCGCAAGGCGACCGCCTGAGCTGGTTCAACGCCATTCCGGGTGCCTTCAACCCCACCCGTGGCACCTGGACTGCCGTGCCGTTCTTCCACCTGTTCGGCAGCGAAGAAAGCTCGTCGCGCGCCGCCCCGGTGCAAGAGCGCATCCCGGCAGCCTACGTGGCCCTGGCCAAGTCCGAAGCCGACCGCTTGGGTGTCAACGACGGTGCCCTGCTGAGCCTGAACGTTGCGGGTGTGGCCCTGCGCCTGCCGCTGCGTATCAATGAAGAGCTGGGCGCTGGCCTGGTCGCGCTGCCGAAAGGCCTGGCCGGCATTCCGCCTGCCATCTTCGGTGCATCCGTCGAAGGCCTGCAGGAGGCAGCACAATGAGCTGGTTCACCCCCGAAGTGATCGATGTGATCATTCAGGTCGTCAAGGCTATCGTGGTGCTGCTGGCCGTAGTGGTCTGCGGCGCCCTGCTCAGCTTCGTCGAGCGCCGCCTGCTGGGCTGGTGGCAGGACCGCTACGGTCCTAACCGTGTCGGCCCGTTCGGCATGTTCCAGATCGCCGCCGACATGCTGAAGATGTTCTTCAAGGAAGACTGGAACCCACCCTTCGTCGACAAGATGATCTTCACCCTGGCACCGGTCGTGGCCATGAGCGCCCTGCTGATCGGCTTCTCGATCATCCCGATCACACCGGGCTGGGGCGTTGCCGACCTGAACATCGGCCTGCTGTTCTTCTTCGCCATGGCCGGCCTGTCGGTCTACGCGGTGCTGTTCGCCGGCTGGTCGTCGAACAACAAGTACGCCCTGCTGGGCAGCTTGCGTGCTTCGGCACAGACCGTGTCGTACGAAGTGTTCCTGGGCCTGGCGCTGATGGGCGTGGTGGTGCAGGTAGGCTCGTTCAACATGCGCGACATCGTCGAGTACCAGGCGCAGAACCTGTGGTTCATCATTCCGCAGTTCTTCGGCTTCTGCACCTTCTTCATCGCTGGCGTTGCCGTGACTCACCGTCACCCGTTCGACCAGCCAGAAGCGGAACAGGAACTGGCCGACGGCTACCACATCGAGTATGCCGGCATGAAATGGGGCATGTTCTTCGTCGGTGAGTACATCGGCATCATCCTCATCTCGGCGCTGCTGGTAACCCTGTTCTTCGGTGGCTGGCACGGCCCGTTCGGCATCCTGCCGCAAGTGCCGTTCCTGTGGTTCGCCCTGAAGACCGCGTTCTTCATCATGCTGTTCATCCTGCTGCGCGCCTCTATCCCGCGCCCGCGCTATGACCAGGTGATGGACTTCAGCTGGAAGTTCTGCCTGCCGCTGACCCTGATCAATTTGCTGGTGACCGCTGCGATCGTGCTCTACAACACGCCAGCCGTCGCGGCCCAGTGAGGATTTGACCCATGTTCAAGTATATCGGCGACATCGTTAAGGGCACCGGCACACAGCTGCGCAGCCTGGCAATGGTGTTCTCCCACGGGTTCCGCAAGCGCGACACCCTGCAGTACCCCGAAGAACCCGTGTACCTGCCGCCGCGCTACCGCGGCCGCATCGTCCTCACCCGCGACCCCGATGGCGAGGAGCGCTGCGTAGCGTGCAACCTCTGCGCGGTGGCCTGCCCGGTTGGCTGCATCTCGCTGCAGAAGGCCGAGACCGAGGATGGTCGCTGGTACCCGGAATTCTTCCGCATCAACTTCTCGCGTTGCATTTTCTGCGGCCTGTGTGAAGAAGCGTGCCCGACCACCGCAATCCAGCTGACTCCGGATTTCGAAATGGCCGAGTTCAAGCGTCAGGACCTGGTGTACGAGAAAGAAGATCTGCTGATCTCCGGCCCCGGCAAAAACCCTGACTACAACTTCTACCGTGTTGCGGGTATGGCAATCGCTGGCAAGCCGAAAGGCGCTGCGCAGAACGAAGCCGAACCGATCAACGTGAAGAGCTTGCTCCCATAAGGACAGAAAGATGGAATTCGCTTTCTACTTCGCATCCGGGATTGCCGTGGTCTCCACCCTTCGGGTGGTGACCGGCACAAACCCCGTGCACGCCTTGCTTTACCTGATCATTTCGCTGATTTCCGTGGCCATGATCTTCTTCGCCCTGGGTGCGCCGTTCGCCGGTGCCCTGGAAGTGATCGCCTACGCCGGCGCCATCATGGTGCTGTTCGTGTTCGTGGTGATGATGCTCAACCTGGGGCCGGCTTCGGTCGCCCAGGAGCGCGGCTGGCTCAAGCCTGGCATCTGGGCAGGGCCGGTAATCCTCGGCACCCTGCTGCTGCTGGAACTGCTGTACGTGCTGTTTGTCGCCCCAAGCGGCGCGGGCATCAGCGGTACCACCGTGGGCCCGAAAGAAGTGGGCATCAGCCTGTTCGGGCCGTACCTGCTGGTGGTCGAACTGGCCTCGATGCTGCTGCTGGCTGCAGCCGTCACCGCCTTCCACCTGGGCCGCAACGAGGCGAAGGAGTAAATCATGGGTGCTATCCCTCTCGAGCATGGCCTGGCGGTCGCCGGTATCCTGTTCTGCTTAGGTCTGGTTGGCCTGATGGTCCGCCGCAACATCCTCTTCGTGCTCATGAGCCTGGAAGTCATGATGAACGCCTCTGCCCTGGCGTTCGTCGTCGCCGGGGCCCGTTGGGTCCAGCCCGACGGCCAGGTGATGTTCATTCTGGTGATCAGCCTGGCAGCCGCCGAGGCCAGTATTGGCCTGGCCATCCTGCTGCAGCTGTATCGCCGCTTCCACACTCTCGACATCGATGCTGCCAGTGAGATGCGCGGATGAACCTTCTCTTCCTGACTTTCGTCTTCCCCCTCGTCGGCTTCCTGCTGCTGTCGTTCTCGCGCGGGCGGTTCTCGGAGAACCTGTCCGCCCTGATCGGCGTCGGCTCGGTGGGCCTGTCGGCGGCTACCGCCGCCTACGTCATCTGGCAGTTCAATGTCGCGCCACCTGAAGGCGGCGCGTACAGCCAACTGCTGTGGCAGTGGATGTCGGTGGACGGCTTTGCGCCGAACTTCACCCTGTACCTGGACGGCCTGTCGGTCACCATGCTCGGCGTGGTTACCGGTGTCGGCTTCCTGATCCACCTGTTTGCGTCCTGGTACATGCGTGGCGAAGCCGGCTACTCGCGCTTCTTCTCGTACACCAACCTGTTCATCGCCAGCATGCTGTTCCTGATCCTCGGCGATAACCTGCTGTTCATCTACTTCGGCTGGGAAGGCGTAGGCCTGTGCTCGTACCTGCTGATCGGTTTCTACTACAGCAACCGCAACAACGGTAACGCGGCACTCAAGGCGTTCATCGTCACCCGCATCGGCGACGTGTTCCTGGCCATCGGCCTGTTCATCCTGTTCGCCCAGCTGGGTACCCTGAACGTGCAGGAACTGCTGGTGCTGGCACCGCAGAAGTTCCAGGCTGGCGATACCTGGATGGTGCTGGCAACGCTGATGCTGCTGGGCGGTGCGGTCGGTAAATCGGCCCAGCTGCCACTGCAGACCTGGCTGGCCGACGCAATGGCAGGCCCAACCCCGGTTTCGGCACTGATCCACGCTGCAACCATGGTAACCGCGGGCGTGTACCTGATCGCCCGTACCAATGGCCTGTTCCTGCTGGCGCCGGACATCCTGCACCTTGTAGGTGTTGTCGGTGGCGTGACCTTGGTACTGGCCGGCTTCGCCGCGCTGGTACAGACCGACATCAAGCGTATCCTCGCCTACTCGACCATGAGCCAGATCGGCTACATGTTCCTGGCCCTGGGCGTTGGCGCCTGGGATGCGGCGATCTTCCACCTGATGACCCACGCCTTCTTCAAGGCCCTGCTGTTCCTTGCCTCCGGTGCGGTGATCGTTGCCTGCCACCACGAGCAGAACATCTTCAAGATGGGCGGCCTGTGGAAGAAACTGCCACTGGCCTACGCCAGCTTCGTGGTCGGTGGTGCTGCCCTGGCCGCCCTGCCGATCGTGACCGTGGGCTTCTACTCCAAGGACGAGATCCTCTGGGAAGCCTTCGCCAGCGGCAACACCGGCCTGCTGTACGCCGGCCTGGTCGGTGCGTTCATGACCTCGCTGTACACCTTCCGCCTGATCTTCATCGCCTTCCACGGCGAAGCCAAGACCGAAGCTCACGCGGGCCACGGCATCAGCCACTGGCTGCCGCTGGGCGTGCTGATCGTGCTGTCGACCTTCGTCGGTGCCTGGATCACCCCACCGCTGGCAGGCGTGCTGCCTGAAAGCGCCGGCCATGCCGGTGGCGAAGCCAAGCATGCGCTGGAGATCACCTCGGGTGCCATCGCCATCGCCGGTATCCTGCTGTCGGCCCTGCTGTTCCTGGGCAAGCGCAGCTTCGTCAGCGCAGTCGCCAACAGCGGCATCGGCCGCGTCCTGTCGGCCTGGTGGTTTGCCGCCTGGGGCTTCGACTGGATCTACGACAAGCTTTTCGTCAAACCGTACCTGCTGATCTGCCACATCCTGCGCAAGGACCCGGTAGACCGCAGCATCGGCCTGATTCCTCGGATGGCGCGTGGCGGCCATGTCGCCATGAGCAAAACCGAGACTGGCCAACTGCGCTGGTACACCGCCTCTATCGCCGTCGGTGCCGTGCTGGTGCTCGGTGCCGTGTTAGTGGCTGCGGTATGACAATGAATCTTGCGACTTTGCCAAAGGAAACCAACCCGTCATGATTTTGCCTTGGCTGATCCTGATCCCCTTCATCGGCGGCTTCCTGTGCTGGCTGGGTGAGCGCTTCGGCGCCACCTTGCCGCGCTGGATCGCGCTGCTGACCATGTCCCTGCTGCTCGGCATCGGCCTGTGGCTGTGGGCTACCGGCGACTACACCCTCGCCCCCGCTCCAGGCGCCGAGCCGGCCTGGGCCCTGGAATACAAACTCCAGTGGATCCAGCGCTTCGGCATCAGCATCCACCTGGCCCTCGACGGCCTGTCGCTGCTGATGATCCTGCTCACCGGCCTGCTCGGTGTGCTGTCGGTACTGTGCTCCTGGAAAGAGATCCAGCGCCACGTCGGCTTCTTCCACCTCAACCTGATGTGGATCCTGGGCGGCGTGGTCGGTGTGTTCCTGGCCCTGGACCTGTTCCTGTTCTTCTTCTTCTGGGAAATGATGCTGGTGCCGATGTACTTCCTCATCGCGCTCTGGGGTCACAGCTCGGCAGACGGCAAGAAGACCCGGATCTACGCGGCGACCAAGTTCTTCATCTTCACCCAGGCCAGCGGCCTGATCATGCTGGTGGCGATCCTGGGCCTGGTGCTGGTCAACTACAACACCACCGGCGTGCTCACCTTCAACTACAGCGACCTGCTCAAGGCCGAACTGCCAGCCGGTGTCGAGTACGTGCTGATGCTGGGCTTCTTCATCGCCTTCGCGGTGAAGCTGCCGGTAGTGCCGTTCCACTCCTGGCTGCCTGATGCTCACGCCCAGGCACCGACTGCAGGCTCCGTGGACCTGGCGGGTATCTTGCTGAAGACCGCGGCCTACGGCCTGCTGCGCTTCGCCCTGCCGCTGTTCCCGAACGCCTCGGCCGAGTTCGCGCCCATCGCCATGACCCTGGGCCTGATCGGTATCTTCTACGGTGCCTTCCTGGCCTTTGCGCAAACCGACATCAAACGCCTGATCGCCTTCTCCAGCGTCTCGCACATGGGCTTCGTGCTGATCGGTATCTACTCCGGCAGCCAGCAAGCCCTGCAAGGCGCGGTGATCCAGATGCTGGCCCACGGCCTGTCGGCTGCGGCGCTGTTCATCCTGTCCGGCCAGCTGTACGAGCGCCTGCACACCCGTGATATGCGTCAGATGGGCGGCCTGTGGCACCGCATCGCCTACCTCCCGGCGATCAGCCTGTTCTTCGCCGCAGCATCGCTGGGCCTGCCGGGTACCGGTAACTTCGTCGGCGAGTTCCTGATCCTGATCGGCAGCTTCGCGCACGTACCATGGATCACCGTGATCGCCACCACCGGCCTGGTATTCGGTTCGGTCTACTCGCTGATCATGATCCACCGCGCCTACTTCGGCCCGGCCAAGGCCGACACCGTACTGGCCGGCATGGACGGTCGCGAACTGATCATGGTGCTGGGCCTGGCGGTACTGCTGATCCTGCTGGGCGTGTATCCGCAGCCGTTCCTCGACACCTCTGCCGCCACCATGAGTGGTGTGCAGCAGTGGCTCGGTTCCGCTTTCACTCAACTCGCTTCGGCCCGGTAAGAGCGCTATGGAATTCACCACTCAACACTTCATCGCATTGGCGCCGATGCTGATCACCACCATCACCACGGTGGTGGTGATGCTGGCGATCGCCTGGAAGCGCAACCACTCGCAGACCTTCCTGCTGTCCACCGTGGGCCTGAACCTGGCCCTGCTGTCGATCCTGCCGGCGCTGAAGGTAGCGCCGCTGGCGGTGACCCCGCTGATCACCATCGACAAGTTCGCCTGCCTGTACATGGCGATCATCCTGGTGGCGACGCTGGCGTGCGTCACATTGGCCCACGCCTACCTCGGCGAGGGCTCCAAGGGCTTCCCGGGCAACCGTGAAGAACTGTACCTGCTGCTGCTGATGTCGGCCCTCGGTGGCCTGGTGCTGGTCAGCGCCAACCACCTGGCCGGCCTGTTCATCGGCCTGGAGCTGCTGTCGGTACCGGTCTACGGCCTGGTGGCTTACGCCTTCTTCAACAAGCGATCACTGGAAGCCGGCATCAAGTACATGGTGCTGTCGGCCGCAGGCTCGGCCTTCCTGCTGTTCGGCATGGCCCTGCTGTACGCAGATGCCGGTAGCCTGAGCTTCGACCAGATCGGCAAAGCCCTGGCAACCACCAGCATGCCAAGCCTGGTGGCCCAGCTGGGCCTGGGCATGATGCTGGTCGGCCTGGCCTTCAAGCTGTCGCTGGTACCGTTCCACCTGTGGACCCCGGACGTGTACGAAGGCGCCCCGGCGCCGGTGGCCGCGTTCCTCGCCACCGCCAGCAAAGTGGCAGTATTCGCCGTGGTCGTGCGCCTGTTCATGCTCTCCCCTGCTGCCAGCAGCGGCGCGCTGAGCACCGTGCTGGCGGTGATTGCCGTGGCCTCGATCCTGATTGGCAACCTGCTGGCGCTGACCCAGAGCAACCTCAAGCGCCTGCTGGGTTACTCGTCCATCGCCCACTTCGGCTACCTGGTCATTGCCCTGGTTGCCAGCAAAGGCCTGGCCCTGGAAGCCATGGGCGTGTACCTGGTCACCTATGTGATCACCAGCCTGGGCGCCTTCGGTGTCATCACCCTGATGTCCTCGCCTTACGGCGGCCGTGACGCCGATGCGCTGTACGAGTACCGCGGCCTGTTCTGGCGCCGCCCGTACCTGACCGCGGTACTGACCGTGATGATGCTGTCGCTGGCGGGTATCCCGCTGACCGCTGGCTTCATCGGCAAGTTCTACATCATCGCCACTGGCGTCGAGTCGCACCTGTGGTGGCTGGTCGGTGCGCTGGTGATCGGTAGCGCCATCGGCGTTTACTACTACCTGCGCGTCATGGTCACCCTGTACCTGGTCGAGCCGAACCTGCGTCGCCACGACGCCCCGCTGAAGTGGGAACAGCGCACCGGTGGCGTCATGCTGCTGGCCATCGCCATTCTTGCCTTCGTGCTCGGCGTCTACCCGCAGCCGCTGCTGGAACTGGTTCAGCAAGCCGGCCTGCAACTGATCGGCTGATCGCCTCGGCAACACAAAACACCCCGCTTATGCGGGGTGTTTTTTTATCTGCACATTTATTTGCCTGCCCCCTATGAAGCCTCACTCAACCGGGCTGGCCTGGCCTGCCCCAGGCAAGGCGGCCTTGCGCAAATCGCCATTGGCCGAAGGCAGGTACACTTCCGGATTGGGCATCCCGCTGGGGGACAGCTCGTGGGTCATTTCGAATTCGGCGCGTACTGACCAACCGCACGCCTCAGTGGTGCATTGCAAATAAGCGATACGCAGGAAAATATGGCGCCCTTCGCTCGTGCGTATGCGCATCCGGCTGTGGCAATGCGGGCAAACCAGCTTGTAAGTACTCACGGCAAGTACCTGCTAGCATTGCCCAGGCCAGCCTGTGTGTCAGTATTGGCTGCAACTGTGGGTGTATTCTTCAATTTGATGGTTCTCATTGCAGAAGTGCTCCTTAAAACGCAGGGCTGTATTCATAACGAGTAGTTTAAGCCCATGGAATATCATTAAACCAGTCATGGATATTTGTTATGAGTACTCACGTACTTGCTGCGGTGCTCACGCGCCTTAAGCTTCTCACTGGTGCCCAGACTGATGCCGAGCTGTCTCGTGCGTTGTCGGTCAGCCCGCAGACGCTGAGCAGCTGGAAGGTTCGCGACAGCGTTCCATACTCACTTTGCATAGATATCGCCAGGCAGCATGCATGCTCACTGGACTGGCTATTGCTGGGCCAGACCGGGCACACCGCCGCCGCCAAAGGTGAAGCAGGCTGGGAGTGCGACATGCTTGAAAGGCTGCGCACGTTGTCGCCAGCTGATCGCCAGGCCATCCTGCTGCTCATCCAGGACAAGCAACGCATCCAGCAGCTGGAACAGCAACTGAGCGAGCTGACCAGCCGGCTGCCCAAAGCCGCCAGCGGCTAACCTCTGCGGCGCCAGCGCTGGATGAGTTCACGCGGGTCGAGCGTATCCAGCCAGACCATGACCTTGAGGCTGATGGGGATCACCACCACGGCTGCGACGAATGCCGCCATGCCACGGGTCAACAAGGGCGCCAATGACGAAACCAGCGGCTCGAACAGGTGCCCCACACCCACGGTCACGAACACCAGCAACAGCTTCTTGCCCAGCGTCAGGCGCCTGGTCGCACTGGTGATCAAGCGGTCGCGCGCCGCGCCCACCAGCAAAGCCCCCAACAGCGCGGCAAACAACACACTGCCATCCACGCTCAGCAGCTCAATCAGCCCCGGGGCCCAGCGGTCGACAACAAATTCCTCATGCATGAGCCGCCCCCCGACGCCCAGTGCGCAGATATGAGCTTGCACCAAGGCTGTACATGACTGCGGCTTCGACAAAGCGGATGTAGCACACCCGCAAAGCGCGCCCTTGATCATGCCCGGCCACATCCTCCAGGCGCTTGTAGCCACGCTCTCGCAGCGCCGCGCGCCAGCACGCGAATTCACGTGCTGCATCAATGGCGGCACAGCGTGCGGCTACTTCCAGGGCGGCCTCACTGACCGGCCACGGCAGGTTCAGGCGCTCGCGCAGCCTGCCAAGGTCCACCCGTGGCCAGAACGGGTCATGGCTATCGGCATAACGCGGTAACAGTGGATTGTTGATCATGCCGCCCCCTCACTGCTCGGCCAGCATGCCGTAGCGAATGGCCTTGATTACCGCCGCCACCCGGGTAGGCACATCGAACTTGCGCAGAATGTTGGACACGTGGAAGTTCACCGTCGACTCCTTGCATTCAAGGATCCGGCCGATCTCCCACGAGCTCTTGCCGTAGGCACACCACAACAGCACTTGCCGTTCACGGGGCGTCAGGCGAACCGGGGCGTCCGCCGGGGGTTGCTGCGGGTGTCGTGCGTTGTCAGTCATGCTTGTACTCCACGGGTGATTGAGCGAGGCATCTCTGCCGGTCTGCAGCCACCTTACGAAGCGCATGCCGCCTCGCTCCACCGGTGCGGCTTGTAAAGAACTTTCGTACAAAACCGTCTGACGAAAGCCATGCAAGATTTGCTGACTTTCTTCGTGCTCCAAGCGGCATTTCGCTCGTCTCAACGCCGTTGTCCATTCGTCTTTCGCCTGGAGTCGTACAATGCGTTCGGTTTTTCCCCCATCGTCGTGCCTTGGCCTGCTGGCTGCCTTTGCTGCCACCCAGCCCGCCCTGGCGGCATCCCCGGTCGAATTGGGCCAGGTGCTGATCACCGATGAGGAGCAGAACGACCTGACAGCCGCCAGCGAGCGCCTACGCGAGATACCTGGTGCCAGCAACCTGGTGGACATGCAACGCGTGGGGCAAGGCCGGGTGGCCAGCAACCAGGACGTGCTGGCCTACCAGCCCGGCGTATTCGCCCAATCGGCGGGCAACGATGGCATCAAACTGTCGATCCGCGGCTCGGGCATCAACCGCGCGCCGGGTGCCCACGGCTCCGGGGTTTACACGATGTTCGACGGCCTGCCACTGACGGGCCCGGGCGGTACGCCCTACGAGCTGTTCGAGCCGCTGTGGTTGAGCCGCGCCGAAGTGCTGCGCGGTGCCAATGGTTTCGACCAGGGTGCCCTGGCGCTGGGCGGCGCGATCAACTACGTCACCCACACCGGCTACGACGCCGCGCCGCTGCAGGTGCGCTACGAGGTCGGCAGCCGCGGTTACCAGCACCGGCATATCAGCTCCGGTCAGGTGCTGGGCAATCTCGACTACTACGTGGCCCTGACCGACTCGGAATATGACGGCTACCAGGCGCACAGCAGCGGCAGTGCCAAAGGCATTGCTGCCAATGTCGGCTACCGCTTCAACCTGAACCTGGAAACCCGCTTCTACCTGCGCTACCGGGAGACCGAAAACGAACTGGCCGGGCGCCTGACCAAAGACCAGATCAAGCACCACCCTCGCGCGGCCAACCCGGCCTACCTGGCCCGCGACGACAGCCGCCCCCAGCCAGGCAGCACCTGGGTGGGCAACAAGACCACCTTCTACCTCGACGACGATGCGCGCCTGGAAGCCGGCCTGGTCTACCACGACTACCCGATGGACCTGCGCGAAGGCCCCATGCGCCTGAAGGTGGCCTATACCGATGTCAGCGGCACGCTGAACTATTTGCGCCGCGACACGCTGCTTGGTCACGAAAGCAAGACCACCATCGGCTGGCGCACCACCAAGCACCTGCCCAACAGTGGCGCTTCACAATTTACCCGCAATGGCGATGTATTCGGCGCGCGCACCCGTGACTTCACCTACCAGGGCTCGGACACCGTGCTGCATGCCGGCAACGACCTGGAGCTGGCCCCCAACCTGTGGCTGACCACCGGCCTGGCAATGATCTACACCCGCCGCGAAAGTGACGTGACCTACCCGGCCGAGGGCGGCAAGGTGAGCATGCATGACTGGGACTATGCACCACGCCTGGGGCTGCGCTACGACATCCGCCCGGACCTGCAGGTGTACGGCAACCTCAGCCGCTCGGTAGAGCCGCCACACCCGTGGTCGCTGATCTGGAGCGCACCCAGCACGGGCGGCAAGCAGATCCAGCCGATCGAGATGCAGAACCAGACCGCCACTACCCTGGAGCTGGGCGCGCGTGGGGACTCGGCGTTTGGCCGCTGGGACCTTGCCTGGTACTACTCGCAAGTGCGCCACGAACTGCTGGCCGTGGAAGTGGTGCCTAACTTCACCTCGGAGTTCAACGCCAGCGCTACCGTGCACCAGGGCGTGGAGGCCGGCCTCGACAGCACGCTGTGGGAACGCGCCGGTACCGGCAAGCTGAGCTTGCGCCAGGCCTACACCTTCAGCGACTTCCACTACCGTGATGACGACACGTTTGGCGACAACCGCCTGCCCGGCATCCCCATGCACTACTACCAGGCCGAACTGCGCTATGACTGGCCGAGCGGCTTCTACGCCGGGGTCAACACGCAGATGGCGTCGAAGGTGCAGGTGGACTATGCCAACACCTACCACGCCGATGAATATGCCTTGCTCGGTGCGCGCCTGGGCTGGAACTCACCCAAACAGGACTGGCAGACATGGCTGGACCTGCGCAACCTGACCAACAAGCGGTATGCGGCCACGGTGACGCCAACCTACAACGATGCCGGCCAGGACAACGCACGTTCGACGCCGGGCGAAGGGTTTGGCGTTTACGCCGGCGTTTCCTACAGCTTCCGCTAGAGCCTGCGACACGCCAGCCTGTAGGAGCGGCCTTGTGTCGCGAAGGGTCGCAGAGCGACCCCATGATTTCAGCGGTTATGCAGAAATTGCCGGGACCGCGTTGCGGCCCTTCGCGACACAAGGCCGCTCCTACAGGGATGTCTACTTCAGGCAATCAAACCGCCCGGTTCAACTTCACCCACGAGGCAAACTTGTCGACAAACGCCTGCAAGAATGGCCGGGTCTTGTCGTTGAGCTTGCCCGAGTCCTCGAACAGGCTTGCCGCCCCGCCAATGTAGGCCTCAGGCATCTGCATGCACGGCATGTCCAGAAACACCAGCGACTGGCGCACGGCATGGTTGGCGCCAAAGCCACCAATGGCACCGGGCGATACACTCACCACCGCCGTCGGTTTGCCACTCCAGGCACTTTGCCCGTACGGCCGCGAACCCACATCGATGGCATTTTTCAGGCAGCCCGGCACCGATCGGTTGTATTCTGGCGTAACAAACAGCACTGCATCACTGCGGCGGATCTCCTCGCGAAACCGCTTCCACGCCTGCGGCGGCGCTTCGGCCTCGACGTCCTCGTTGTACAACGGCAAATCGCCAATTTCGACGATCTTGAGGGTAAGGCTGGACGGCGCCAGCTCCGAAAGTGCGCGGGCGACCTTGCGGTTGTACGACTCCTTGCGCAAGCTACCCACGACAACCGCTACCGAATACACCTGGCTCATGGCATTTCCAACCTTTGCTGGGTAAAGGGACGTTGTAGTTATAGATGACCGTTCCTCGGCGCTTTGGTTTTTTTTCCGCAGGGTGAAAACTTCCGAGACAGTTGCACGGTCTATGCCTTCAGACATTTTCTACGTAATTCAGAGGTTTCCACCCAAATGGCAGCAGTAATGGTCGGCCAATTCCACGCCCGTGACGCCGAAGGCCGTATCTACCCCGTGCACGAGTTCCAGGAATCTACCCTGCAACTCGACGGCAGCACGCTGGGCGCCCCCATCACCACTTACCGCCTGGCCATCGGTGACAAGGTCAACCACCTCGGTGAAAACCGCTTCGAACTGGCGCGTAGCGGCGTCGAGATCATTCGCATTCCGTGATGCAGTCCACGGTGTAACGGCCACTCTCGTTCTGCAAGCCGTGCACGTCGGCGACAAAACCGGGGAAGCCCTGGTTGAATGCCCGGGCGAAAGCCAGGTAGTCGAGTATCGAGCGGGTCGCCTCGGTGAACCGCTCGCCCGGCATGATCAACGGAATACCGGGCGGGTACGGCACCAGCATCACTGCCGCCACACGCCCCAGCAGCGCCTCTATCGGCACCGCCTCTACCTCACCACGCACCATCTGGTCATAGGCACGGGCCGGGCTCACGGCTACCTCCGGCAAGCGCGTGAACAGCCGCTTCAGTTGCTTGGCCGTGGCATTGGCGCGGTAGCAGTCATGCAACTGCTGGCACAGGTCACGCAACCCCATCCTCTGGTAGCGTGAAGCATCGGCTGCCACCACACTCGGCAGGCAACTGCTCAGGTCTGTGTTGCCATCGTAGTGGCGTTTGAATTCCAGCAACTCCGTAAGCAACGTGCTCCACTTGCCTTTGGTAATGCCCATGGAGAACAGCACCAGGAAGCTGTACAGGCCGGTTTTTTCAACCACCAGCCCCCGCTCCCAAAGAAACTTGCTGACCACCGCTGCCGGAATGCCATGCTCGCCCAGCACACCACCGGCACTCAGGCCCGGCATTACCAAGGTCACCTTGAGCGGGTCGAGCAGCACATAGTCGGCCACCACTTCGCCAAAGCCATGCCACTGCGCACCCGGTTGCAGCAGCCAGTCCTGCGCAGCCAGGCGCTGGATGCCTTCGGTACTCGGCGGCTGCCAGATGCTGAACCACCAGTCATCGGCAGCAATGTGCTCGCGCAAGTTGGCCAGGGCACGGCGAAAACTCAACGCTTCGTCGAACATCTCTTGCAGCAGTGAATGCCCCGCCGGGCCTTCCATCATGGTGGAGGCTACATCCAGTGAGGCGAGGATGCTGTACTGCGGCGAGGTCGAGATATGCATCATGAACGCTTCGTTGAAGCGGTCCCGGTCCAGCTGACGCCTGGCCCCGTCCTGCACATGGATCATCGAGGCCTGGCTGAACGCGGCCAGCAGTTTGTGGGTGGAATGGGTACTGAACACCAGTGGGCTGTCTGCCGTGCAGGCAGTGCCCATGGCATAGCGCCCGGTGAAGAAGTCATGAAACGCCGCATAGGCAAACCAGGCTTCGTCGAAGTGCAGCACCTCGACACTGGCACCCAGGCTCTGCTTGATCATCCCGGCGTGGTAGCACAAGCCGTCATAGGTGGAGTTGGTCACTACCGCCAGCTTGATGCGCTGCCCACGATCGCGGGCAAGGGGGTTGGCCTGGATCTTCGCCGCGATTGCGTCGGGGCTGAATTCGCTGAGCGGGATCGGGCCGATGATACCCAGCTCGTTGCGCTCCGGGCACAGGTACAGCGGAATGGCGCCGGTCATGATGATCGCGTGCACTACCGACTTGTGGCAGTTGCGGTCCACCAGCACCAGGTCATCGCGCCCGACCATGGCGTGCCAGACGATTTTGTTGGCGGTGGAAGTGCCGTTGATGACGAAGAAGGTGTGGTCTGCGCCAAAGTTGCGCGCCGCCCTGGCTTCGGCTTCGGCCAAGGGGCCTGTGTGGTCGAGCAGCGAGCCCAGTTCCGGCACGGAAACGGACAGGTCCGAGCGCAGGGTGTTTTCCCCGAAAAACTGGTGAAAGGCCTGGCCCACCGGGCTTTTATGGTAGGCCACGCCGCCACCGTGGCCCGGGGTGTGCCAGGAATAGTTGGACTGCGCAGTGTGCTGCACCAGGGCCTTGAAGAACGGCGGCAGCAGGCCGTCGAGGTAGGTGTGTGCGGCGCGCGCCACCTGGCGGGCGAGAAACGGCACGGTATCCTCGAACAGGTAAAGAATGCCGCGCAGCTGGTTAAGCTCGCTCATGGCCTCGGCCGGGGCGTTTTCCAGGGTTACCTGTTCACCCAGGGCGAAAATCGGCAGGTTAGGTGCGCGCAGGCGGGCCAGGCGGATCAGCTCGGCCATGTTCTGCAGCAGGTGGGTGTTCTCGCCAACGCCTTCGGCAGCGATCAGCATGCAGGCCAGCCCGTGGTGGGTGGCGGCAACCAGCCGAGCCTCGGCATGGTCGGCGGCGGCGAGAATGGCGAAGCCATCCTGGCGCAGTTCCTCGGCGATGCCCCGCACGCGCTCGCCAGCGACACTGTCGGCCTTGATGGCGCGGTGGACGATGAGGATCGGGAACTTGAGGTCCTTGTACATCAGGTGGCTACCTCCGAAGGACATGGCGTCCATTTCAGGGTAGTTGAGCCTTGTATTGCCTGTACTGGCCCTTTCGCGGTGAACCCGCTCCCACAGGGGACTCACAAGGCTTTGGGCATGCGAAATCCCTGTGGGAGCGGGCGCGCCCGGGGAAGAGGCCGGTACAGGCTAAAAATCAGCCAGCAGCTGTCTCGGTAAGGGCCTGCCACATCGATGGCCCACCCGCCGACTTGGCAACGGCAGCCAGCCGCTCGGCATGCGCCTCCAGTTCCTCGGCATTGGCCATGATCACCCGCCCCGGCGTACGCCCGACAATCCGGCGGATCTCGCTACCACCACCTCCCTGCCCATCACCCTCGGCATCTGCGCCATGGCCAGCCAGCGACAGGCTGGTCTGGCCACCGGTCATCGCCAGGTAGACGTCAGCCAGCAGTTCCGAGTCGAGCAATGCGCCGTGCAGCTCACGGCCAGAGTTGTCGATGTCGTAGCGTTTGCACAGGGCATCCAGGCTGTTGCGCTGCCCCGGGTGGCGCGAACGCGCCAGCAACAGGGTGTCGAGAATGGTGCAATGCTGCGAAATGTCAGCGCGATGCTGCTGGCCCAACAAGGCGAATTCGTTGTTGATGAAGCCAACGTCGAACGCCGCGTTGTGGATGACCAGCGTGGCGCCCTGGATGAATTCGAAGAATTCCTCGGCTACATCGCCAAAGCGTGGCTTGCCGACCAGGAAGGTGTCGGTGATGCCGTGGACGTTGATAGCGCCCTCGTCACTCTCGCGGTCCGGCTGCAGGTAGACGTGAAAGTGCCGCCCGGTCAGGCGCCGGCCGATCACCTCGACACAGCCGATCTCGATGATCCGGTGGCCTTCGCTGACCGGCATACCCGTGGTTTCGGTATCGAGAATGACGAACCGTTTATCTTGCTGCTGCTCCACGCGGGGCGCTCCAACTTGCATCAGTGACAAAGGCCGCGATTGTACCCCAGCTCAACGCTGGGCGCGCACCTCATCGACCCCGCGGTTGGCCAGCTGGTCGGCGCGTTCGTTGCCGGGGTGGCCGATATGGCCGCGCACCCACTTCCAGCTCACCTTGTGGCGGTTGACCTGCTCATCGAGCTGCTGCCACAGGTCGGCATTCTTCACCGGCTCTTTGGCAGCGGTCTTCCAGCCGCGCTTCTTCCAGTTGACCATCCACTCGTTGATGCCCTTCATCACGTACTGCGAGTCGGTGGTCAGCACCACTTCGCATTCGCGCTTCAGCGACATCAGGCCCTGGATGGCCGCCATCAGCTCCATGCGGTTGTTGGTGGTTTCACGCTCGCCGCCCCACAGTTCCTTCTCGACGCCCTTGTAGATCATCAGGACCCCCCAGCCACCCGGGCCAGGATTGCCTTTGCAGGCACCATCGGTAAACATTTCGACGCTATCGCTCATGTACCACTCTTGAATTCAGTGCTTGTCAGTTTCAGGGTTGGCCGCCGTGCGGTTCACCTTGGCCAGCGGCAGCGGCAGCAACTTGCCCATCGGCTCGCGGCGCTCCGGGCGCAACGGCCGCAGGCCCACCACCATCTTGCGGGCCACCAGCAGGTACACCCCGCCACCGGAGGTCTGCCAGCCGCCGGCTACCCGTTCCCAGCCCGCCAGACGCTGCTGCCAGGCCGGTGAGGCAAGCGGCGGACGATAGCACCCGAAGCGGCGTTTCTCCAGCGCGAAGCCCAGCAGGTTGAGCCAGTCGCCTACCCGCGACGGCGAGATGCAGCGCGCCTTGCGCAGGGCACCGTGGCTGAAGAAATGGCGCATGCCCCAACTGCTCCACGGGTTGATCCCGACGATCAGCAGGTGCCCGCCCGGGCGCACGGCGCTGGCAGCCTCGCGCAGCAACCCATGGGGCGACAGGCTGAAATCCAGGCCATGTTGCAGCACCACCACATCGGCGGCGTGCTCGCTTAGCGGCCAGGCCTGCTCTTCACAGGCAATCTCTACCCCCGGCAGCGGCGCGCCAAGGCGCACGTTGCGCTGCACCTGGGGGGCGCTGGGCGGCGGCTCCGCGCAGGGGCCGTAGTGCACGAGGTAACCCCCGAAGAAGCGCCCGAGCTCTTCTTCCAGCAGTTTTTCCTCTTCCTTGAGCATCAGTTGGCCGATCGGGCCATTGAACCACTCACGGGCCAGGCTGATCAGCTCGACCCAGTCCGGGTCGGCCTGGGCAAAGGCTTGGTCGGTCATTGCGCTCTCCCTCGAAGGTTCTCCCACCGCGCCATCGCGGCTAAGATGCCTTCATGTGCCACGCTTGGCGAATCGGATCCGCACCATGATACAGATCGATGCTCTCCCCGCTTTCTCCGACAACTACATCTGGTTGTTACAGGATACTGCCAAACGCCGCTGCGCGGTGGTCGACCCGGGTGACGCCGGCCCAGTGGAAGGCTGGCTGTCGGCAAACCCCGACTGGGTGCTCAGCGACATCCTGATTACCCACCACCACAACGACCATGTCGGCGGCGTCGAACGGCTCAAGCAACTGACCAACGCACGGGTCTGCGGCCCGGCCCACGAGCGTATTCCCTGCCGCGACCTGGCCCTGGACGAAGGCGACCAGGTGACGGTGCTGGGCGTGACGTTCCAGGTACTGGCGGTGCCTGGCCACACCTTGGGGCATATCGCGTTCTTCAGCGACCAACCGGCAACGCCAGTGCTGTTCAGTGGCGACACCCTGTTCGCCGCCGGTTGCGGGCGCATGTTCGAGGGTACACCCGAACAGATGCAACCGGCCCTCGCCCGCCTGGCGGCGCTGCCGCCGCAAACCGAAGTGTACTGCGCCCACGAGTACACCCTCAGCAACCTGCGCTTTGCCAAGGCGGTGGAACCCACCAACCTGCACGTTCTTGAGCGGTTCGAGGACGTTACCCGGTTGCGCGCCGACAATCGCATCACCTTGCCATCAACGATCGGCCTGGAACGCCTGACCAACCCCTTTCTGCGTACCTCTGAAACATTAGTTAAACAAAAAGCAGACGAATGGAAGGGACATCCAAACGACTCGCAGGTCACTGTTTTTGCTGCCTTGAGGTCTTGGAAGGACACCTTCTGATAACCTCAAGATATATCGCAATCGATGGTCAAAGGTTGACCAGGCCCGGAGCGGTTTCTAGAATCGCCGAAATTTTTCGCCCGGATACCTGTCTCAGCCGATGTCTTCCCGTAGCCGCAGAACCTCTCATTCCGTCGCCCTGACGCGCCTGGCCCAAATCAGTGCGCTGGCTCTGGCCGCCACCCTGGTGGGCTGCCAGAGCACCCGTCAGCTTGACGAATCCGAAAGCGTTCGCGCGCACAACTACCAGGCGCGGATCAAGCACAAGCCTGCACCGCTGCTGGTCAAGCCGGCCGAGCAGGCGCCGCAGGACGTCTGGGAGCGCATGCGCCAGGGCTTTGCCCTGCAGGACAGCATCGACGTCAACCCGCGTATCGAGCAGCAGCGCCTGTGGTTCGCCAGCAACCCCACCTTCATCGAAAGCGCCGGTGAGCGCGGCAGCCTCTACCTGCACTACATTGTCGAGCGTCTTGAAGAGCGGGACATGCCGCTGGAGCTGGCCCTGCTGCCAGCCATCGAAAGCGCCTACAACCCGATGGCCTATTCACGCGCCAGCGCTGCCGGCATGTGGCAGTTCATGCCAGCGACAGGTCGCCACTTCAACCTGCGCCAGACCAACTTCTACGATGGCCGCCGCGATATCACCGCATCGACCAACGCAGCACTGGACTACCTGACCCGCCTGCACGACATGTTCAACGGCGACTGGCTGCTGGCCCTGGCCGCGTACAACGCCGGCGAAGGCACGGTCAGCCGCGCCATGGAGCGCAACGAAAGGCTCGGCTTGCCAACCGACTACTGGAACCTGCCGCTGCCCCAGGAAACCCGTGACTATGTGCCCAAGCTGCTGGCCCTGTCGCAGGTGGTGCTCACGCCTGCAGCCTATGGCGTCAACCTGAACCCGATTGCCAACGAACCCTACTTCGAAGCGGTAGCCATCAATGATCGCCTGGACCTGTCGCGGGTGGCGGCCTTTGCCAACATCGACGAAGACGAGCTGATCCAGCTCAACCCGGCCTTCAAGAAGCGCATGACCGTGGACGGCCCCCAGCAACTGCTGGTGCCAACCGCCAAGGCGCAGCTGCTCAGCGACAGTCTGTCCAACCTCAAGCCCGAGCAACTGGTCAGCCTGCAACCGAACAAAGCCGTGTTCGCCCGCGCCGTGGCCGAAGCCAAGGCACCGGTGGCAGCGCGCAGCTACCGGGTCAAGCGCGGCGACAACCTGGGCGCCATCGCCAAAGCCAACCGCGTGTCGGTCAAGGACATCAAGCGCTGGAACCGCCTGTCCGGCAACAGCCTGCGCGCTGGCCAGGTGCTGGCCCTGCGCGGTGGCAATGGGCCGAGCGCTGCTGGCAACCGGGTAGCGGCATCCGGCAAGCGCTCCACCCAGTACAAGGTACGCAAGGGCGACTCGCTGTACCTGGTGGCCAAGCGCTTCAACGTGGAAATGCAGCACCTCAAGCGCTGGAACCCACGCAGCGGCCACGCCCTCAAGCCAGGCCAGACCCTGACCGTCTACCTTTCGCATTGATGTAAAAACCGGGGCCGCTGCGCGCCCCATCGCCGGCAAGCCGGCTCCCACAGGTACTGCACATGGCTTGAAGCCGATGCAGTCGGGGTGGGAGCTGGCTTGCCGGCGATGGGGCGCGCAGCGGCCCTTTGCAATCCTCTGGCCGCACTCTTTTTCCAACCCCACCAAGCTGTTACTGTACCCGATCAAAGCCCAACGCCTCTGGATCGGATGCCGACTTGATACGTCCCCTCCTGCTGTCACTCAGCCTGGCCTTGAGCTTTCCCGCAGCCGCGATGGTGAGCGAAAGCCACGGATACGCGCAGTTCGGCACGCTCAAGTACCCAGCCACATTCACCCATTTCGACTGGGTCAACCCGCAAGCGCCCAAGGGCGGCACCTTGCGCGCCATGGCTTTTGGCACCTTCGATACCCTCAACCCCTACACCTTCAAGGGGTCGAGCCCGATCACCACGCCCAATTTCCAGCAGTACGGCATCAACGAGCTGAACGAGCCGCTTATGGTCGGCACCGGCCAGTACGACCCGTCGGGTGACGAGCCGACCTCCAGCTACGGCCTGATCGCCCGTTCGGTCGAGTACAGCGAGGACCGCAGCTGGGTGGTGTTCAACCTGCGCCCAGAAGCCCGCTGGCATGACGGCCAACCGATCACTTCGGCAGACGTGGCCTTTTCCTACCGCACGCTGCTCAAGGACGGCCACCCGATCTACCGCACCAACCTGCAGGAAGTGCAGCGGGTAGACATCCTCGGCCCGCTGCGCATCCGTTTCGTGTTCAAGCGCGCCGGCAACCCGCTGCTGATCCTGCGCCTGGGCGAGATGCCGGTGCTGCCCAAGCACTATTGGCAAACGCGCGACTTCAAGGCCACGACCTTCGAGCCCCCCCTGGGCAGCGGCCCCTACCGCATCACCCAGGTACAACCTGGGCGCCGGCTGGTGTTTGAACGGGTGAAGAACTACTGGGGCAAGGACCTGGCGGTCAACCGTGGCAAGTACAACTTCAAGCGCGTGGAATACGAGTTCTACCGCGACGCCACAGTGGCCTTCGAAGCGTTCAAGGCTGGCGAATTCGACATCTATATCGAGCACCAGGCGAAGAACTGGGCCAACGGCTACAACTTCCCGGCGGTGCGCCGTGGCGAGGTGATCAAGGCCCAGATCCCGCACCGCATCCCCACGCAAACCCAGGGCCTGTTCATGAACAGCCGCCGGGCCACCTTCAGCGACCCACGGGTACGCCAGGCGCTGGGGCTGATGCTCGACTTCGAGTGGACCAACCGCGCCCTGTTCAGCAGCGCTTACCGCCGCTCGACCAGTTACTACCCCAACAGCGAGTTCGCCGCCAGCGGCCTGCCCACCGGCAAGGAGTGGCTGTTGCTGGCGCCGTTCCGCGACCAGTTGCCGGCCAAGCTGTTCAGCGAACCCTACAAGGTCAGCCACACCGATGGCCGCGGCATCAGCCGCCAGACCTTGCGCCAGGCCTTGGGCCTGCTTGCCGAGGCTGGCTGGAAGCTGAACGGCCAGCGCCTGGTCGACAGCAAGGGCCAACAACTGCGTATGGAACTGCTGCTGGTAAACCCCAACCTTGAACGCCTCCTGCAACCTTATGTCGAAAATCTGTCCAGCATCGGCATCGATGCACGCTTGCGCACCGTGGACCGTGCCCAGTACAAACAACGTCTGGACCAGTTCGATTTCGACATGATTCTGATGACCTTGAACCAGACCCTGAGCCCCGGCCTGGAACAGTGGCTGTACTTCCATTCCAGCCAGGCCGCGACCAAGGGCAGCAAGAACTATGCTGGGGTCAAGGACCCGGTGGTCGACCACCTGCTCGACACCCTGCTGGCCGCACGCACCCGCGACGACCAGGTGGCCGCCGCCCGCGCCCTGGACCGCGTGCTCTCATGGCAGTACTACATGATCCCCAACTGGTACCTCGACAACCATCGCCTGGCCTACCGCAACCGGTTCGCCTTCGTCACCACACCGCCCTATACCCTTGGGCTGAACAGCTGGTGGATCAAGACTTCGGAGAAAGCCCAATGACGCCAACGCACCGTCTGCGCCGGCTGGCATGCAGCCTGTTGCTCGCCTGCCTGAGCCTTCCCACCCTGGCCGCACCGCAGCACGCGCTCACCCTGTACGACGAGCCACCCAAGTACCCTGCCGACTTCAAGCACTTCGACTACGTCAACCCCGACGCGCCCAAGGGCGGCACCTTCCGCCAGTCCAGCTTCGGCGGCTTCGACAGCCTCAACCCGTTCATCAACAAAGGCGTGTCGGCCGAGAACATCGGCAGCATCTACGACACCCTGATGCGCCAGAGCCAGGATGAGCCGTTCACCGAGTACGGCCTGGTTGCCGGCAAGATCGAAAAAGCCCCGGACAACAGCTGGGTGCGCTTCTACCTGCGCCCCGAAGCCCGCTTTCACGACGGCCACCCGATGCGTGCCGAGGACGTGGTGTTCACCTTCAACGCCCTGATCAAGGACGGAGCGCCGCTGTACCGCCAATACTACGCCGACGTCGCCGAAGTGGTCGCCGAAGACCCGCTGAAGGTGCTGTTCAGGTTCAAGCACAAGGGCAACCGCGAGCTGCCACTGATTCTCGGCCAGCTGCCAGTCCTGCCCAAGCACTGGTACGAAAACCGCGACTTCAACCGCGGCAACCTGGAAATCCCCCTGGGCAGCGGCCCGTACAAGGTCGCCGAGGTCAAGGCCGGCCGCTCGGTGCGCTACGAGCGGGTCAAGGACTACTGGGCCAAGGACTTGCCGATCAACCGTGGCTTCTACAACTTCGACGTCATGACCTTCGATTCCTACCGCGACACCACCGTTGCCCTGGAAGCACTCAAGGCCGGGGCGTTCGACTATGCGCTGGAGGTCAGCGCGAAGAACTGGGCCACCGCCTACAATGTGCCCGCCGTGCGCGAAGGCCGCCTGATCAAGGAAGAGCTGCCCAACGGCAACCCCACCGGCATGCAGGGTTTCATCTTCAACATTCGCCGCCCGGTGTTCCAGGACGTGCGCGTGCGCCAGGCGCTGAGCCTGCTGCTGGACTATGAGTGGACCAACAAGCAGCTGTTCAACGGTGCCTACACCCGCACCGGCAGCTACTTCGACAACTCGGAAATGGCCGCTCATGGCCTGCCCAGCCCAGACGAGTTGAAGATCCTCGAGCCACTGCGTGGCAAGGTCCCCGAGCAGGTGTTCTCCGAGCCCTTCAAGAACCCGGTCAGCGACGGCAGCGGCATGATCCGCGAGCAGCAGCGCCAGGCCTACAAGCTGCTGCAGGAAGCCGGCTGGAAAATCGTCGACGACAAGATGGTCGACGCCCAAGGCAAACCGGTGACCATCGAGTTCCTGCTGGCGCAGACCGAGTTCGAACGCATCCTGCTGCCGTTCAAGCGCAACCTCGCCGACCTCGGCATCGACCTGAGCATCCGCCGGGTCGACGTTTCCCAGTACATCACCCGCCTGCGTTCACGTGACTACGACATGATCGTGGGCGGTTACCCGCAGTCCAACTCGCCGGGTAACGAACAGCGAGAGTTCTGGTCCAGTGCCGCCGCTGACAACCCCGGCAGCCGCAACTTCATCGGCCTGCGCGATCCGGCCATCGACCAGTTGGTGGAACAACTGATCAACGCCGATTCTCGCCAGAGCCTGATCGACCACTGCCGTGCCCTGGACCGCGTGTTGCTGTGGGGCTACTACGTGATCCCCAACTGGCACATCAAGACCTGGCGCGTGGCCTACTGGAACCACATCGGCCACCCGAAAGTGTCGCCCAAGTACGACATCGGCATCGACACCTGGTGGATCAAGCCCGGGGTAACCCCGGCGGTCAGCGAAGCCCCTGCGGACGAGGCCAACTAACATGCTGGCCTACATCCTGCGCCGCCTGCTGCTGATCATCCCGACCCTGTTCGGTATCCTTGTCATCAACTTCATCATCGTCCAGGCCGCCCCCGGTGGCCCGGTCGAGCAAATGATCGCCAAGCTCGAAGGCTTCGAGGGCGCCACCAGCCGCATTGCCGGTGGCGGCGCCGAGGTTTCCGTGGCCGGCTCCAACTACCGCGGCGCCCAGGGCCTGGACCCGGCACTGATCGCCGAAATCGAGCGCATGTACGGCTTCGACAAGTCGCCGCCCGAACGCCTGTGGATCATGATCAAGAACTACGCCCAGCTGGACTTCGGCGACAGCTTCTTTCGCGATGCCAAGGTGATCGACCTGATTGTCGAGAAGATGCCGGTTTCGATCTCGCTGGGGCTGTGGAGCACGCTGATCATGTACCTGGTGTCGATCCCGCTGGGGATCGCCAAGGCGGTGCGCCACGGCAGCCACTTTGACGTGTGGACCAGCTCGGCGATCATTGTCGGCTATGCGATACCGGCGTTCCTGTTCGCCATCCTGCTGATCGTGCTGTTCGCCGGGGGCAGCTACTTCGACTGGTTCCCGCTGCGCGGCCTTACCTCCAACAACTTCGACGAACTGAGCACCACCGGCAAGGTGCTGGACTACTTCTGGCACCTGGTGCTGCCGGTCACCGCGCTGGTCATCGGCAACTTCGCCACCATGACCCTGCTGACCAAGAACAGCTTCCTCGACGAGATCAACAAGCAATATGTGGTCACCGCCAAGGCCAAGGGCCTTAGCCGGCCTCGGGTGCTGTACGGCCACGTGTTCCGCAACGCCATGCTGCTGGTGATAGCCGGCTTCCCGTCGGCGTTCATCGGCATCTTCTTCACCGGGTCCTTGCTGATCGAGGTCATCTTCAGCCTCGACGGCCTGGGCCTGATGAGTTTCGAAGCGGCCATCAACCGCGACTACCCGGTGGTCTTCGGCACCCTGTTCATCTTCACCCTGCTGGGGCTGGTGGTGAAACTGATCGGCGACCTGACCTACACCCTGGTCGATCCACGCATCGACTTCGCCAGCCGGGAGCACTGACATGGCCTTGTCCCCCCTCAACCGCCGGCGCTTCGAGCGTTTCAAGGCCAACCGCCGTGGCTGGTGGTCGCTGTGGCTGTTCCTGATCCTGTTCGGCCTGAGCCTGGGCGCGGAGCTGATCGCCAATGACAAGCCCGTGGCCGTGCGTTACGACGGCGAATGGTACTTCCCGGCGTTCAAGCGCTACCCAGAAACCACCTTCGGCGGCGAATTCCCGCTGGAGGCCAACTACAAGAGCCCGTACATCCGCGAACTGCTGGCGAAGAAAGACAGCTTTGTGCTGTGGGCGCCAATCCCGTTCAGCTACCAGAGCATCAACTACGACCTGCGCGTGCCCGCCCCGGCGCCACCCTCCACGGACAACTGGCTGGGCACCGACGACCAGGGCCGCGACGTGCTGGCGCGGGTGATCTACGGCTTCCGCATATCGGTACTGTTCGCCCTCACCCTGACCGTGGCCAGCTCCATCGTCGGCGTCATCGCCGGCGCCTTGCAAGGCTTCTATGGCGGCTGGGTCGACCTGGCGGGGCAGCGCTTTCTGGAAATCTGGTCGGGCCTGCCGGTGCTGTACCTGCTGATCATCCTGGCCAGCTTCGTGCAGCCCAACTTCTGGTGGCTGCTGGGCATCATGCTGCTGTTCTCGTGGATGAGCCTGGTGGATGTGGTGCGCGCCGAGTTCCTGCGTGGGCGCAACCTGGAGTACGTGCGCGCCGCCCGTGCCTTGGGCATGCGCAACGGCGCAATCATGTACCGGCACATTTTGCCCAACGCCATGATCTCGACCATGACCTTCATGCCGTTCATTCTCACCGGCGCCATCGGTACCCTCACCGCCCTGGACTTTCTCGGCTTCGGCCTGCCCGCCGGTTCGCCATCGCTGGGCGAACTGGTGGCGCAGGGCAAGTCCAACCTGCAAGCGCCGTGGCTGGGCATCAGCGCCTTTGCCGTGCTGGCGCTGATGCTGAGCCTGCTGGTGTTCATCGGCGAGTCCGCCCGCGATGCCTTCGACCCGAGGAAGTGACATGAGTGAACAGAACCTGATCGAAGTGCGGGACCTGGCCGTGGAGTTTGTGACCGGGGACCAGGTCAACCGGGTGGTGGACGGCATCAGCTTTGACATCCGCAAAGGCGAGACGCTGGCGCTGGTGGGCGAGAGTGGCTCGGGCAAATCGGTCACCGCGCACTCGATCCTGCGCCTGCTGCCCTATCCCCTGGCCCGCCACCCCAGCGGCAGCATCCGCTACGAAGGCAAAGACCTGCTGCAGCAGAACGAGAAGAGCCTGCAACGCATCCGCGGCAACCGCATTGCGATGATCTTCCAGGAGCCGATGACCTCGCTCAACCCGCTGCACTGCATCGAGAAGCAAATCAACGAAATCCTTCTGCTGCACAAGGGCCTGACGGGCAAGGAAGCGACCGCACGTACCCTGGAACTGCTGGACCTGGTCGGCATTCCCGAACCGCACAAGCGCTTGAAGGCCCTGCCCCACGAGCTGTCGGGCGGGCAGCGCCAGCGGGTGATGATCGCCATGGCGCTGGCCAACGAGCCGGAACTGCTGATTGCAGATGAGCCGACCACGGCGCTAGACGTGACCGTGCAGTTGAAGATTCTTGACCTGCTCAAGGAACTGCAGGCGCGCTTGGGCATGGCGCTGCTGCTGATCAGCCATGACCTGAACCTGGTGCGGCGCATCGCCCACCGCGTGTGCGTGATGCAGCGCGGGCAAATTGTAGAGCAAGCCGAATGCGCCACGCTGTTCAGCTCGCCACAGCACCACTACACCCAAATGCTTATAAATGCCGAGCCCAGCGGGCTGCCGGCGCACAACCCGGTGGGCGCGCCACTACTGGAGGTGGATGACCTCAAGGTGTGGTTCCCCATCAAGAAGGGGCTGCTGCGGCGCACGGTTGACCATGTGAAGGCTGTGGACGGGGTCAACTTCAGCTTGCCGCAAGGGCAGACACTGGGGATTGTCGGGGAGTCCGGGTCGGGCAAGTCCACGCTCGGCCTGGCGATCCTGCGGCTGATTTCCAGCCAGGGCGGCATCCGCTTCCACGGTCAAGACCTGCAAGGGCTGAACCAGAAGGCTGTACGGCCGCTGCGTCGGGAAATGCAGGTGGTGTTCCAGGACCCGTTTGGCAGCCTGAGCCCGCGCATGTGCGTGGCGGACATTGTGGGTGAAGGGCTGCGCATTCACGGCATTGGCACCGCGCAGGAACAGGAAGCGGCAATTATCGCGGCCCTGGAGGAAGTGGGCCTGGACCCGCGCACGCGCCATCGCTACCCCCATGAGTTTTCCGGCGGGCAACGCCAGCGCATCGCCATTGCCCGGGCGCTGGTGCTGAAGCCCGCACTGATTCTGCTGGACGAACCCACCTCCGCGCTGGACCGCACCGTGCAGCGGCAGGTGGTGGAATTGCTGCGTAACCTGCAGCAGAAGTACAACCTGACGTACCTGTTCATCAGCCATGACCTGGCGGTGGTCAAGGCGCTGAGTCACCAGCTGATGGTGATCAAGCATGGGCAAGTGGTGGAGCAAGGGGATGCGCAGGCGATCTTCCATGCGCCGCAGCATCCGTATACACGGCAGTTGCTGGAGGCGGCGTTTTTGGAGGTTGAGGCTTCGTAGGGAAATGGTGTGTGTTCGCCTTGATCCTTGCGCCGCGTTTGAGATCGAGCGCCGCCCGCGCGGCGCATCGCGAGCCAAGCTCGCTCCTACATTTGTTTCGGCAATCGGGCGCAGAACACCCGGAATGTCAGATTTAACACCTTCCCTGTAGGCCGTTTCCCAAACATACTTCCGACGCACATTTTCCGTTGCGGCTGCCTTGGCAGCGCTCTAGTCTCGGCGTGTCGTTGCTCATCAACGATACGGCTTTGACAGGCCGTAACGGTATTATGCTTACGGATCGCCTGTTATGGTGGCTGTACGTGGGGCACGTTCGCGTGCGCCGGAACTTGCATAGTCCGCCGGTCTGTCAACCCATGTACAGCTACCACCCAACTGTTTGACAGCAGCCAGGCGGTAGCCCCAACAAGGTACTATGCGATGTTGAAGATTGTCCCCGATCCACCCCACAACCCCCATTCCCTCGAAGACACCCTGATCCAGGCCACCGACTACGCGTTATGCGCAGCCACCGTGGTGCATCAGGCGTTGCTGCTTCAGCCCAAATCCCCGGCTTCGAAAATCCCCGGCTTCGATCCTGATGATGACCTCGATGCATGAGCTGGAGGCGCTGCGGGTTTTGCTTGAGTCGGCATTGATTCAGGTACAGATGCCCGCTGAGCCCAGAACTTCGCACTAAGGCTGATTAATGTGCTGCAAAGGCCGGCCCCTTCGCGGCCGCGCCCGCTCCCACAGGATCACCACAGGCTTCAAGCCTTGCACAGTACCTGTGGGATCTGGCATGCCCGCGAAAGGGCCGGCGCAGGCACTAGAGATTTTTCAGGGGATTGAACAATGACAACAGAAGACACCCAGTTCACCGTCGGCAAGACCACCTTCTACCAAGGCGAAAACGGCACCCACCCACTGTTCCGCATCGAGCCCGGCATCCCCTGCAGGGACGCCCGCGAGCAGTCATCGGAACTGATGGGCTATGTTCGCGAGCTGACCATTACCGGTCTGATGGATGAAAAGCCGATGATGATCTGGGCTGCGCATTATCTGAGCGCCATGGCCAAGGCACTAATGGATGACGCCGAGCTGGGCATGATGCGCTGAGGATGAGGTTGCCGGGGACCCGTTGGCTGTCACCCATCGAACGCCATCCACTCCCCCGAGCAACCCTCCCATCAACCGGTCGTTTCGATTATTGCGATTTTCGAATATTTCGAATATAACTCGAACCCAGGCTGTTACATCGTCGCCACAGCCACTCAATCGATACCGCTCTGGAGATGCTCATGACCACCGCCAACCTCTCTCGCAATGTTCTTCCTGATGAAAAAGAAATTGCCGTGGCTGTCGAGTCAAGCCGCACGCTAGCGGCGTTCCTCTCGACAAAATCAGATACCCAACGGATCGAACTGCTCAACGAGGAAAATCAGCGCCAGGTTGTTGAAGTGCCTACCTTCGCCCTACGCCTGTTCGGCGAGATTCTCAGCGAGCTGGCGTTGGGGAACTCGGTCAAAGTCGTCCCAATCCACGCCGAACTGACGACCCAGGAAGCAGCAGACCTGCTTAACGTCTCCCGGCCGCACTTGGTAAAGCTGCTCGACGAAGCGGTGATTCCGCACACCAAGACGGGCCGCCATCGGCGTGTCAGATTCTCCGACCTGGTTGCCTACAAAGACAAACGTGACGGGGTGAGCCGCGCTGCAATGGATGCGCTGGCAGCCCAAGCTCAGGAATTGAAGATGGGGTACGAATGAAGCACTCGCCCTTCACGGCCATATACGACGCGAACGTACTTTACCCTGCTCCCCTGCGTGATTTCCTGATGAACCTGGCGCTGACGGGTATTTACCGGGCACGCTGGTCAGCGGGCATTCATGACGAGTGGAAGCGCAATCTGCTACTCAACCGACCTGACCTTACGCCTGAACATGTGGATCGCACGTCATCGCTAATGGATGCTGCGGTACCAGATGCACTCGTCACTGACTACGATTCACTGGTCGAAGGACTGGACTTGCCAGATGAGGATGATCGACATGTCCTGGCAGCGGCAATTAAGTGCAACGCTTCGGTCATCGTCACCTTCAATTTGAAGGATTTTCCCAAGGCGGTTCTCGGGGTCTTCGATATTGAACCCTTGCATCCGGACGACTTCATCGCTGACCTGTGGGACCTGGACAAGGCAGCAGTCCTCGAAGCTGCCCAGCGCCAGCGAATATCGTTGAAGAACCCACCTCACAGCGTGCAGCAGTATCTCGACAGGCTGCTTCAGCAGAAGCTTCCCGAGACAGTGAAATTGCTTTCAGAATTCAAGTTCCTCCTGTGAGTTCTCTCAGCAATCGCGTTCTTGGGGAGGAAGGCGACTAGCCGGCAAGCAATAACCATGCAGCCCCGAACACCCCGAAAATTATTCCAAGGTACCCCGCTCTTCGCCACGCAAACAGAATCAAGGGGCAGTGATCAATTTTTCTGACAATAATCGTCTTCCATCATCAATCGAATCGGGCATAAATTCTCCACCGTCCACTCCCAGTAGCAACGGTAGAGCCCATGTCCAGCCCACAACACCAGCCCGCTTCCCCTGCCGTGGCTACACTGATCCAGCGCTCCGGCCTGCCCAGCCCAACGCTGAGCGAAGCCCAGGCACACGCCGTCCTGCAGGCCCACTACGGCCTTGCCGGCAACCTTTCGGTACTAGGCAGCCAGCAAGACCTGAACTTTTGCGTGACCACGCCCCAGGGTGGCTATGTGCTGAAGGCCTGCCACGGCAGCTATGCCCAGCTGGAACTTGAAGCGCAGCACGCCGCCCTGGCCTTTCTGCGCGATCAGGGTTTACCGGTACCCGCCGTGCGCTTGGCCCAAAACGGCATGGGATTATTGGAACTGGACATCGACGCGCAACCACTGCGCCTGCGCCTGCTCGATTACATCGAAGGCCAGCCACTGACCCGCCTCAAGCACATGGAGCCGCACCTGATAGCAGAGTTGGGCGGGCTCTGTGCGAAGCTGGACAAGGCCCTGGCCGATTTCGACCACCCAGGCCTTGTGCGCACCCTGCAATGGGACCCGCAACACGCCCAGGCACTGATCGATCATCTGCTGCCGGTGCTGCAGGACAGCGGGCAGCGCGCCCGCATCGAACACGCCACCCGCCAGGCCCGCGAGCGCCTGATGCCGCTGGTTGATCACTTGCCGAGTCAGGCCGTGCACCTGGACATTACCGACGACAACACCGTGTGGGCCCGTGATGCCCAGCGCCAGTGGCAACTGCAAGGCGTGATCGATTTCGGCGACCTGCTGCGCACCTGGCGCATCGCCGACCTGTCGGTGACCTGCGCTGCGCTGTTGCACCACGCCGAGGGCGACCCAGTGCGCATTCTGCCAGCCGTGCAGGCCTACCAGGCGCTCAACCCGCTGACCGAGGCCGAACTACGTGCCCTGTGGCCGTTGGTGCTGAACCGCGCCGCCGTACTGGTGCTGAGCAGCGAACAACAGCTCGCCGTCGACCCGGGCAACCAGTACACCCGCGATAACATTGCCCACGAATGGGAAATTTTCGACACTGCCACCGCCGTGCCCATTGCCCTGATGGAGGCGGCCATCCTGCAGGCTGCGGGCCTGCAACCCAAGGCGCCGGACTTCAACGGTTGCGCCCCGCTGCTCCCCGAGCTGGCCGGGCAGCCTGTAACACGGGTGGACTTGGGGGTACTCAGCACACACTGCGAGGCCGGCAACTGGGAGCAACCCGGCTTCGACCAGCGTCTGCTGACTTCGCAAGCCGCTCCGGCCTGCAGCCTGCACGGGCAATATCGCCTGTCGCAAACCCACATCGACCGCCCCGAAGAGCCCGCCACCTGCGCCCTCGGCGTTGAGCTGCACGTGCCCAACGGTAGCCTGGTGCAAGCGCCAGCACCCGGCACCTGGCAGCGCCACGGCGACGGCCGTGGCTGCCTGCGCACCGCGCACTGGGCTGTGTGGCTGCAGGGCCTGGAAAACGCACCGGCAGACGGCCAGGCCATGGAAAAAGGCCAGTCCCTGGGCAGCAGCGGTGGTTTCCTCAGCGTGCAGTTGTGCCTGGACATCGGCATCCAACCGCCGTTCTTCGCCACCCCGGCACACGCTGCCGCCTGGCTGGCCCTGTGCCCGTCGCCAGCCGCACTGCTGGGCTTTGATTGCGATGCCGAGCCGCTACCCGATCCGCAAGCCCTGCTGGCCCGCCGCGACGCCAGCTTCGCCCGCTCGCAGAAACACTACTACGCGCAGCCGCCACACATCGAACGCGGCTGGCGCAACTACCTGATCGACATGCAGGGCCGTTCGTACCTGGACATGCTCAACAACGTCGCGGTGCTGGGCCATGGCCACCCGCGCATGGTCGCCGAGTCGGCGCGGCAGTGGTCATTGCTGAACACCAACTCGCGCTTCCACTACGCCGCCATCAGCGAGTTCTCCGAGCGCCTGCTGGCGCTGGCACCCGAAGGTTTCGACCGGGTGTTCATGGTCAACAGCGGCACCGAAGCCAACGACCTGGCGATTCGCCTGGCCTGGGCCTACAGCGGCGGGCGTGACCTGCTCAGCGTGCTGGAGGCCTATCACGGCTGGTCGGTGGCCACCGACGCCATCTCCACGTCCATCGCCGACAACCCGCAAGCCCTGGAAACCCGCCCGGACTGGGTACACCCGGTCGAAGCACCGAACACCTTCCGCGGTCGTTTCCGCGGTGCTGACAGCGCCGCCGACTACCTGCAGGACGTCGACGCCAAACTGGCGGACCTGGATGCGCGTGGCCGCCAGCTGGCGGGCATCATCTGCGAGCCGGTGTACGGCAATGCCGGCGGTATCTCGTTGCCGGCCGGCTACCTGCGCGACGCCTATGCCAAGGTGCGCGCTCGTGGCGGGGTGTGCATCGCCGACGAAGTGCAGGTGGGTTATGGCCGCCTGGGCGAATACTTCTGGGGCTTCGAAGAACAGGGCGTGGTGCCCGACATCATCACCATGGCCAAAGGCATGGGCAACGGCCAGCCGCTGGGCGTGGTCATCACCCGCCGCGAAATCGCCGAGGCGCTGGAGGCTGAGGGTTACTTCTTCTCCTCGGCCGGTGGCAGCCCGGTCAGCTGCCGCATCGGCATGGCGGTGCTGGACGTGATGCAGGAAGAAGGCCTGTGGGACAACGCCCGCGACACCGGGCGCTACTTCAAGGCCCGCCTGCAGGCGCTGGTCGACAAGCACCCGCTGGCCGGGGCAGCACATGGCTCGGGCTTCTACCTGGGGCTGGAGCTGGTGCGCGACCGCACAACCCTGGAGCCGGCCACCGAAGAAACCATGACGCTGTGCAATCGCCTGCGTGACCTGGGCATCTTCATGCAGCCGACCGGCGACTACCTGAACATCCTCAAGATCAAGCCACCGATGTGCACCACCCGGGCGAGCGTGGACTACTTTGTCGACAGCATTGACCGGGTGCTGGACGAAGGGCTGTAGGGATTTGGGTGAGGCTGGAGCGTTGGCCCTTGGAAGTTCGTCGCCTGTGAGATCCAGCGCCCCGCGGGCGGCGCTCGATCTTACAAACACCGATTACTTCAAGCCCTACCCTTGGCAATTCCATCCATTACTATTCGCTCACAACGCCCCAACATCAGGTTCACCGAACATGGCCTTCTCCAGCGACTCCCTGGCAATTTTCCTCGCAGTGCTGGATGCCGGCTCGTTCTCCGCTGCCGCGCGCAAGCTGGGCCGTGTGCCTTCGGCCGTAAGCATGGCAATCGCCCAACTGGAAGCGGAGCTGGACCTGCCGCTGTTCGACCGGGCCACACGCAAAGCCTTGCCCACCAGCGCCGCCCTGGCGCTGGAGCCCCAGGCCAGGCAGGTGATCTGCCAGCTCAACCTGCTGGATGCCCAGGCCCTGCAATTGCACAAAGGCCTGGAAAAGC
This sequence comes from Pseudomonas putida S13.1.2, assembly GCF_000498395.2. Classification (NCBI taxonomy): domain Bacteria; kingdom Pseudomonadati; phylum Pseudomonadota; class Gammaproteobacteria; order Pseudomonadales; family Pseudomonadaceae; genus Pseudomonas; species Pseudomonas putida. The sequence continues at coordinate 422,052 of NZ_CP010979.1, read as the reverse complement.
GCCTGACCATCGCCATGGCGCCCGAGCTGCAGACCGGCCGCTGGAGCCAGCCACTGGAAACCCTCGCCCAGGAATTTCCCAGCCTGGAAATCGAGGTGCGCTCCGCCACCCAGACCGAAGCCATTCGCCTGCTGCATGACGGCAGTGTGCAATTGGCACTGGTGTTCGAGCGGCCCGGCATCGACGAGCGCGAGTCATTCCTCGAAGCCGGCAGCCAATTGCTGGTGGCCGTCGCCTCGCCGCGCCATCCGGCCGGGCAGAACAGCGGCACACCACTGCCTGAAGAGGCCTTTGCCGAACAACGGCAGATCATCGTGGCCTCCGGCAAGGCCACCGGGTCCGACCCGCGCATGGTGCTGTCGCGGCGTATCTGGCTGACCGACAGCTACCTGGCCACGCTGGACCTGGTGCAATCCGGCCTGGGCTGGGCCTACCTGCCGCAGCCGCTGGTTGAACCGCTGATTGCATCCGGCGCACTGGCCGAGGTGCGCTTTGACAACATGGCCAGCCGCCTGCGCCTGTGGGTGGACATCATCTGGATCAAGTCGCGCCCGTTGGGCCTGGGCGCCAGACGTTACCTGGATGTCATGCGCCAATGCTTTGAAACAGAATCCCCAAGGTCCTGAGCCGCCCCATCCGAAAACGAAAAGTCCTACAGCACGTTAGGAAGCCGATAACTCCCTACAGAATTGATTCCTCGTTAGATTTTTGCTCGCCATCAAGAAGACAAAGGAACTTCTCATGTCGAGCCAGTCCGCACAGGGCTACCTGCAATGGGTCGATCGCTTCGCGACCCAGCTGCGCCAACCAGAAGAGGCCCTGTATCTTCTACTGGACCCGTTTGCCGGGTGCACGCCCGAGCACCCGTTAAGCATTGCATCGCTCACCGAGACGCTGGGTGACGATGCGGTAGTGCGCGTCGATAGCCGCGGGCTAGTCCAGGACCCTCAATACTGGCCAGCGCTGGTGCAGCTTGCCAAACCCGGTGCAGCGCCCACCGCCCTTGCTGCACTCAGCGCCACCTGCGCCGCACGTGAGGCAACGGCCACCTGGCACTATGTGTGTGGCTGGCTAGTCAGCGAGCAACCCGCCGACCTCATCGCACGACACATCAGCCAGCAATGCCATGTGCTGCACCAACCGCCGCCGCACGGCATCACCGCCTGGTTCGAGCCTGTACGCCTGGTGTTGCTGCGCGCAACCATGCGCAACGCGGCCCAAGTCCTTGGGCCCATTCGTAGCTGGCTGCACCCCGATGGCTGTGGCAGTTGCGCGGTGTTCGAACGGCAACCGCCGGCTGGCGAGCTGGTCGTCCCTGATGCGGCAAGGGCTACCCAGCACGTCGCGCCGCAGATCATTCAACTGCTCGGCGCCTGGCGTCGCCTGAATGCCGTGCAGCAAACCGGCGCCCCCTGGCAATTCACAGGCCCATCAGGCTTGCCGGAAAACGCGCCCGTTCATGCCATGAATCTGCTCCTCAAGGCCTTCAGGCAGGGCCTTCGCGACCGTGCCGATATCCAGTGCATGTGCCTGCACATGGTCATGGTCCACCCATTGCTCCTTCAACATCCCACCATCCAGCACGACGTGGCACAGGCAGCGGCCGGCATACAACGCCTGGCATCGCGTTTCGCCTGCTACGACGACCGCGCCTGGTCGCACATCGTGGCCGCCCTGCCGCAGGCAAGGAGTTATTCATGAGCATCAGCAAAGCCGTCCACATTGCCATGCAGGAAGAGATACCCAACACATACGGCAGCTGCAATGCCTGCGAACGCTCCGGCCTACCGATCATGCTGCTGCGCGAGGCCTACGCCCCTCGCCCTGATACAGGGCGCCCCTATCGCCTGGCGGACGCCAGCGAAATCACCTTCCACCCAATGCACACCGACCAATTGCGCCTGCTGCGCCAAGGTTATGTCTACGTGCTGCTCGACCAGCAAATCTGGCAGGCCTACGAGGTGGCGGCAGAAGGTACCTTGCAGCGTTTCCCTGTGTCGCAGATGCCCTTGGGGCCGCCCAAGTCATTGCCCAAGGTATGCGCCACCGAAGGCCACGATGTGATCGCCTCATTCATCAACATCAACACCTCGCTCTACCGCAAAGCCTGGGTCGCCTTCGCCAACGATCCCTGGCCCCTTGCCGTACTCGACCGTTATCGCAAAGGTATTGCCGACGGTGATCCGGGCACCCTCGCCCGCTTCGTCGAGGTAGACCTGGAGACCGCGCGCAACAACCCTGCCAGCATCGGCATTGCCATGACCGACAGTTTCCGCTTCGGCATGGAAAATGTGCTGGAGTTCTCTACGTTTTCTTCTGCCAGGTTTACCAGCGTTCATGGCTTTTACAGCCGCCTGGGCCGCGGGGATCAAACCCGCAACCATGTGCGCAAGGTCATCCAGCAGGAACAGCTACCCAACGGCGTGCTGGCGCTGACCCTGCCCGACCCGGTCGGGATGGTGATGGAGCTCAACGCGCAGCGCACGGGCTGGGTGCAGGCCATGCAGGAGTGGCGTGCCCAACCCCAGCGCCACTTCGAGTATTTCACCTCGCAAGCGTTACTGGGCATCCGCGAACTGCATGCCGCCACCGCTGCTGCTCAGGGGGCCGAGGACGCACAGCGCGAGGCCCGGCGGGTCGAGCAATGGAACAAAAGCCCGTTAGGGGTCAAAACACACTTCCCTCCGGTGGACCTGCAAGCACAGAGCGAACGCGACATCGCGCGCAGGCAAGAGGGGGCCCGCAAGCGGCTGGAAGAGCGTTACGACGAGCGCGCCCGTGCCGGCTTCCAGGCGGATTACGACCGCGAGCTGAAAAACTGGCAGTCGATGGTCGACCAGGTAGGCAAGCTGTACGCGCACCACTACGCCAAACGTGCGTTTCAGCAGATCGGCTACTTCGACTATGACGCGAAAGACCCTGTTTCGGTGGAGCACTTCATACAGATGATGGCGGCCTGCCTGGCCGGCGGGCCCACTGAAGCGCTACCCGCGCAAGGCCAGCCGCTCGGGATGACCCAGCATATCTGGCAGCAGCTTCTGGAAGACGACCGTAGCCTGCTTTACCAGGCGTTGCTGGCCAAGAACCAGAAGCTGATGCAGCAGGTGGCCAGCGGGCTGTCCGGGGATGACTTCGGCAAGGTGTACGACATCATCAAAAGTATCGCCGGCACCGCCGATGGCCAGCTGCTGATGATCAAGCCGATACAGGATGCCGTTGGCCAGTTGCTGGCCGCGACCAACAGCGCTGGGAATGCACTCAGCCAGCACATCAGTGAACGTTCCAGGACGCTGATCGGCCACGTACATCGTTCGGCATTTGCGCTGTTCGCCGGGCAGCACGTGACGCCGCTGCGCGTGTCGCTGACAGTGGGCGAATACATGAGCTTGCTCAATGAAGCGGTGCAGGCACGGACCGATGCGTTTCTGCAGCAGGTAGACAAGCAATTCCGTGATCCCTTGGGCCGCAAGGTACGCGCCATGGTGCTGAGTGGCGCGATCAACATTGCGGCAGCGGGCAACCGTAACCAGATGATCGAGGTGGTGCTCTGGACGTTTGAAAGTGCCGAGAGTTTGCAGGCGCGGTTGATGCAGTTAAGGGAGGGTGCGGCCGGTGGCGTCGGGGCGCTGGTGCGCAATATTGCGATTGGTACGGATACACTGCGCGCGCAGGTTACAGGTGGCTTGAAGATCAGTTCGATGGCCGCGCAAAGCGTGGCTAGCGATGCCATGCGCAGCTTGCGGGAGGCGGCAGCTAGCTCGGGAAGCGTACGCTTGCTCCTTGCCTTGGGCAGTATGTGGTTTCAGCAGGACAGCCTGGGCAAGAACTATCGGGCATTACAGGAAACACATCACAACGATCCGGAGGCGCTTGCAACGGTCTGGTCTTCCTCGCTTGGCTTGATAGGTGCAAGTGTCGAAGCGGCAGGGCTTGTTGTTGCACATGTACGCCCTAACATACCCTGGCCCGGGGCAGTGACAACTACTTCCTTGGGAGCCGGTATTGCTAGGTACGGCGGCGGCATTGCAGCGATTGCTGGTTTCATGGATGGTGCACAGTATTTTTTCGCCAGCTTGCGCGCTCATAAGAATGGAGATTTAACGTCAGTAGATTGGTACAGGATTGCAGGCACAGCGGCCGGCGCCTCCGCGCTTGCAGGTCTACTTGGGACCTTTGGGTCCGCCACGCTATTTGGCCCAATCGGTTTAGCCATCGTCCTAGGGCTAGCCGCCTATGCAATAGCCTCACATGCAAAACGAAGTGAATCCACTCCAACAGAGCTTTGGGCTCGCCAAAGCAGGTGGGGACTTTCTGAAAACAATCGTCTCTGGACCGGAGCCAAGCACCTTGATCTTGCAATTGGCGCTTTAAATGCGGCAGTGATAGGAGTCCAAGCCGACGTCTCCATCAAAACCCAACTTACTAACCACTCAAACTTTCAGACAGACGCACCGAAAGGAATGATTATTGGCAACGAATTAGCGGTAGCCGCGGCATACATGCTGAACTATTACATCCTCCTGCCTCATTATGCTGAAGGCAAGTCTCGATACGAGTGGCAACTGAATATTCACCGCACCGGAGCCGACGAGGAAACCATGATTCTATCAGGTGAAAGCTCTCCCGGTACCCAGTTGCAGATCAACCTACCAAAAGGCAAAGGGGTCTTTTCTCATATCAGTAATCCACAACCGCTGGTGGGTACCAATACCAATACCAGTGCGCTGACCATACAGGGAACACTGCCTTTACTGGAAAGTCACCGTATCAACGCCATCGAACTAACCCTCCACTACTGGCCGGACAAGCAGGATATACATGGCCATGCACGTGTCATCGTGAAAGAGAACAATATTAACAGTCCGGAACCCCTTACAAAATGGCCAGACCCTTATTGAACCCCGCCTGCCCAGGCTGGAAGGAAGATTTACCCAACCCCTACACAATTCCTTCTGTAGCAAAAACCTTGGGGGATCAGATACCCAATCATCAGTGCCTGACCTATTTGGAGATTCCCCGACAAAGCGTATCATCACGAGGACTGATTTCAGTATTCGCCTTTTTTCTAATCATGTTCTTGATTTTTAGCCTTTACATGATGGCACTGACATTCAACCCGAGAGACACTGAATCCCTGCTGCTCTCAGCATTTGAAATTCTACTGGTATCATGGATGGTTACTATAGGTCTTCGCATGGATATTTCTCCTCCCCGCGACGAACCCATCAGGTTCAACCGTGCCCGCCAGAAAATCTACGCTTACAACTTCAAACGCCACTGGTGGAACCCCTTCGACAAAGGCAAAGTCGTGCCCGTCAGTTACGACTGGTCCCAAGTCCGCGCCGAGCGCTGGTCACAAACCGGCGCCCTGCCAAACGGTGGGGTCATTTTCAAATGGGGTGTCATGCTCTCCATCGTCGCGCCCGGTACGAACAACGTCATCGACCGTTTTCACTTGAGTACCATGGGCGCCGACCAGCACGCCTGGGCCTATATCTGCACGTATATGCAGGAAGGCCCTTCGGCACTGCCCCCACCCGGTGAGCCCAAGGACCACAACGATGTACTCTGGTGTGAGTTCGCCCTGCGCCTGGCACCCCGAGTAGTGTGGCCCACGGAAATGGATCTGGAGTCGAGAACAGCGCCCTGAACCTACTCTGGCCCCTAGGCAAGCCGGCACCCGCAGGTACTGCGCATAACTTGAGGGCGATGCGGTCAATGTGGGAGCGGGCATGCCCGCGAACACCGGCGCAGCCGGTGCCATGCATCGCGCTGGATTCTTCGCGGGCACGCCCGCTCCCACAGGGATTATGTGGTCGGCGCCACCAACCTGTACCCCACCCCCGCCTCGGTAATGATGAACCGTGGCGCCGTGGGGTCATCGCCCAGCTTCTGCCGCAGATGACCCACCACGATCCGAAGGTAGTGGGTATTCTCCACATGGGTAGGCCCCCAGACATCCTTGAGCAGTTGCTGCTGGGTAATCACCCGCCCGGGGTGCCCGGCCAATAGCGCCAGCAAGGCATACTCCTTGCGCGTCAACGCCACCTCCACACCGTCCAGGGTTACCCGGCGAAAGGCAAAATCCACGGTCAGCGGCCCAAAGCTGGCTGCCACTTCCGAGCCCCCGGCCTGTGGCACCTGGCGTAGCAAGGCCCGCACCCGTGCCAGAAATTCCTGGATGCCAAACGGCTTGGTCACGTAATCGTTGGCCCCGCCGTCCAGCGCATCCACCTTCTGCACCTCACTGGCGCGCACCGACAGCACCATCACCGGCACCGCGCTCCATTCGCGCAGCTCACGCAGCACCTGCTGGCCGTCCATGTCCGGCAGCCCCAGGTCGAGCACCACCAGGTCCGGCTGGCCCAGCGCAGCCTGGGCCAGCCCTTCAGTGCCAGTGGCCGCCTCAAGCACCTTGTAGCCTTGCGAGGCCAGGCTGATGCGTAAAAACTTGCGGATCTGCGGTTCATCGTCGATGACCAACAGGGTGGCGGACTGGCTCATGGCGTTTCGCTTTCGGCTTCAGGTTGAGGGGGTAGCGGCAAGCATAGAGTGATGCCGGTGCCCTGGCCATCGATGCCTTCGCCCACCAGAATCTGCCCGCCATGGGCACCGATCATGCCCTGGCAGATCGCCAGGCCCAGGCCTGTGCCCTGCCCGCCGCGGTCACCACGGGCAGCGGTATAGAACATGTCGAAGATCTTCTCGCGGTCGGCGACAGGAATGCCGGGGCCCTGGTCGCTGACGGTAAGGCGCAACTGGTCATCATGCACGGCCACCTGCAGCTCAAGCCGGCCATTGGCCGGGGAAAAGCGTGCGGCGTTTTCCAGCACGTTGACCAGCGCCTGTTCGATCAGCGCCGCATGCACGAACAGCAACGGCAGCTCGGCCGGCACATCGGTGTGCACCCGCAGCGGCGCCAGCACAACGCGCAGGCGGTTGAGCGCACTGCCGACGATGTCGGCCGGGGCTACCCAGTCGCGGGCCAGCTTGAGGCCACCATGGCCCAGGCGGGTCATGTCCAGCAGGTTCTGGATATAGCGGTCCAGGCGTTCGGCCTCGTTGCGGGTGCCCTCCAGCAACTCGCGGCGGTCCTCGGCCGGTATCGCTTCGCCCAGCGCCAGCAGGCTGTCGATGCTGCCGCGCATGGCAGTCAACGGCGTGCGCAGGTCGTGGGACACGGAGGCCAGCAAAGCGCTGCGCAGCTGCTCGGTTTCGCCGTGCAGGCGCGCGGCTTCCAGTTGTTCGGCCAAACGTGCGCGGGCCAGGGCCTGAGCCAGTGGCTGGCCAAGGGCCGTGAGCAGGCGCCGGCGTGGGTCGTTGAGCGGCTGCCCGTTGCGCGGGCGCACACCCAGCAGCGCCAGCGGCTGCTCGTCCACCGCCAGCGGCCACCACCACCAACGGCCGTTGGGCAGGGTGTCGCTACCGTGGCCGGCAGCCTGGCCGTGCTGCCAGGCCCAATCGGCGGCAGCCCGTTCGGTGTCGCTGAAGGCGTGGGCTTCGCCGCTGGCCACCTGCAGCTGGCCTTCGGCGTTGCGCTCCAGCAGGCACACCTGCATGTCTTGCCAGCCGTCCAGATGCTGGCCGGCGGCATTGAATACGGCCTGGCGGTCGGTGGCCACGGTCAGCCGGCGCGACAGGTCGAGCAGCTGGCTGGTCTGCGCCTGGGTTTCGCGCAGCGCCTGCAACTGGCGGCGCTGGCGTGCGGCCAGGTTGCCGGTAAGCGCGGCCATCAGCAGGAAGAACACCAGGGTCAGCACGTCTTCTTCGCGCTGGATGCTGAACGAGAAATTGGGTGGAATGAACAGAAAATCGTAAGTCAGGAACGATAGCGCGGCGCAGGCCAGCGCAGGCCCCAGGCTGCTGCGCACCGCCACCAGCAACACCGCAGCCAGAAACACCAGCGAGATGTTGGGCAGCGCCAGCACACTCGACACCGCCCAGGCCAGCCCCGCCGCCATGACCGTGGCCAGCAGCGCCAGCAGGTAGTGGCGCCACACCCACACCCGCCGCACCGCCGACCGCGGTGCTTGCGGCTGCACATCGCGGTCCAGCACGTTGATTTCCAGGCCATGGCTTTCGCGCAGCAGCCGCGCAGCCACACCGGCACCGAACAGACGACGACGCAGGCGGTCACGGGACTGCCCCACCAGCACCAGGCTGGCCCGCCGCTCGGCGGCATGCTGGATCAACGTGCGCGCCACTTCGCCAGCCCTTAGCAGCACCACCTCGCCGCCCAGGCGCTCGGCCAGCTGCTGCGCGGCCTGCAAGCGGTGACGCGCGGTTTCGTCGCGCAGGCGGCCGTTGTCCACATGCACCAGGCTCCAGGGCAGGTGGCGGCGCTGCGCCACGCGGCTGGCATGGCGTACCAGGCGCTCGGCCTGGTCGTCGCCGTCCACGCCCACCAGAAGGCGCCCGCGCAAGGCCGGGGCCTCTTGGCCACGCTGACGATAACCATGGGCAAGGTCGGCATCCACCTGCGCAGCGGCAGTTTGCATGGCCAGTTCGCGCAAGGCGGTGAGGTTGGTTTGCGAGAAAAATGCATCAATGGCTGCGCGTGCCTGCTCCGGCACATACACCTTGCCCTCGCGCAGGCGCTCGAGCAGTTCGCGTGGTGGCAGGTCGATCAGCACCAGTTCGAAGGCTTCCTGCAGCACCCAGTCCGGCAGGGTTTCACGCACGTGTACGCCCGTAATGTCGCGCACCTTGTCGTTCAGGCTTTCCAGGTGCTGGACGTTGACCGTGGTGTACACGTCGATGCCGGCCGCCAGCAGCTCCTGCACGTCCTGCCAGCGCTTGGCGTGGCGGCTGCCGGGGGCGTTGGTGTGGGCCAGTTCGTCGACCAGGGCCAAGGCCGGCGCGGCCTGGAGCAGGCCGTCGAGGTCCATTTCCTCCAGGGTGACGCCACGGTACTGGCTGCGCAGCAAAGGCTGCTGCTGAAGGCCGGCGAGCAGCGCTTCGGTTTCAGCGCGGCCGTGGGTTTCCACCACCCCAGCCTGCACTTGCACACCCTGACGTTGCTGGGCGTGGGCGGCCTGGAGCATGGCGAAGGTCTTGCCGACGCCAGGGGCGGCGCCAAGGAACACCTTCAGCCGGCCCCGGCCGGTGCGCGGGAGGTTAGCCAACAGCGCATCTGCGCGGGCGGAATCACTCATGTTTCATCCTTCAGGATTTGCGACAGTCGACCAACACCGGGCCTGCTTGGCAGGCCTTCGCGGGCTTGCCCGCTCCCACAGGTTGAATGCGAAACTCAGTAGCTTCGCTGTACCTGTGGGAGCGGGCAAGCCCGCGAAGGGCCGCAAAGCGGCCCCAATATCAGTGGCTCAATTGCTCAAGCGCCTTGTTCAACGCCAGCACATTGACCACCGGAGGGCCGATCAATGGGTGGAGGGTGGCCTCTTCCTGCAAGGCTTGCAAGCGCTCCACCGGCAGCTGCCGCGCCGCTGCCACCCGCGCAATCTGATAGGCCACGGCCTCCGGTGGCAGGTGCGGGTCCAGGCCACTGCCCGAGGTGGTCAGCAACGCCTGCGGCACAGGCCCTTGCTGCGCCTGATACAGCGCAGCCGCCTCACCCTTGACCCGCTCGGCCAGCGCCGGGTTGCTTGGCGAAAGGTTGCTGGCACCGCTGGCCACCGTGGCATAGGCACCTGCCGAAGGCCGCGGATGGAACCAGCCATCACCCTTGAAATCCTGGGCGATCAATGCCGAACCGCGCACCTGGCCCTGGTCATCCCGCACCAGGCTGCCATTGGCCTGTGCCGGAAAAACAACCTGGGCGATGCCGGTCACCGCCAGCGGATACAGAGCGCCGGTCACCAGCGTCATCAACAGGGCCAGGCTCAACGCCGGGCGTACATAAGCATTCATGGTGGCCTCCTCAGACCAGGTTCAGGGCATTGAGCAGCAGGTCGATCAGCTTGATCCCGGCAAACGGCACCACGATGCCGCCCAGCCCGTAGATCAGCAGGTTGCGCCGCAGCAGGTGCGCCGCACTGGCCGCCTGCACGCGCACGCCACGCAGCGCCAGCGGGATCAGCACGATAATGATCAGCGCGTTGAACACGATGGCCGACAGGATCGCGCTCTGCGGGCTGGCTAACTGCATCAGGTTGAGCACGCCCAGTTGCGGGTAGATGGCGGCGAACAGCGCCGGCAGGATGGCGAAGTACTTGGCCACGTCGTTGGCAATGGAGAACGTGGTCAACGCACCACGGGTCACCAGCAACTCCTTGCCGACCTGTACTACATCCAGCAGCTTGGTCGGGTCGCTGTCCAGGTCGACCATGTTGGCCGCTTCGCGCGCGGCCTGGGTGCCGTCGTTCATGGCCATGCCGACATCGGCCTGGGCCAGCGCCGGGGCGTCGTTGGCACCGTCGCCGCACATGGCCACCAGGCGGCCGTCGTTCTGCTCCTGGCGGATACGCGCCAGCTTCTTCTCGGGGGTGGCCTCGGCCAGTACGTCATCCACGCCCGCCTCTGCGGCGATGGCGGCGGCAGTCAACGGGTTGTCGCCGGTCACCATCACGGTGCGGATGCCCAGTTTGCGCAGCTCGGCGAAGCGCTCGCGGATGCCGGGCTTTACCACATCCTTGAGGTGGATCACGCCAAGCAGGCGCTTGTCGACACACACCAGCAGCGGCGTACCACCGCTCTGGGCAATACGTTCCACTTCGCGGGCCAACGCCGGGGGCATTTCCAGGCGTTGCATGCCGACGAATGCCAGCACGGCATCCACGGCACCTTTGCGGTAGCGGTGCTGCTGGTAGTCGATGCCTGACAGACGTGTCTCGGCACTGAAGGCCACAGCCTCGAACTGCCCGGCAGGCGGTTCGACAAAGTCATGGAGCTGGCGCAGGTATTCGACAATCGACTTGCCTTCGGCAGTGTCGTCGGCCAGCGAGGCCAGCAAGGCGCCCTCCCCCAGTTCGCGAGCGGTGATGCCCGGCGCCGCATGCAGCGCGCTGCAGCGGCGGTTGCCGAAGGTGATCGTACCGGTCTTGTCGAGCATCAGCGTATGCACGTCACCGGCGGCCTCCACCGCACGGCCCGAACGGGCAATGACATTCAGCCGCACCAGCCGGTCCATGCCGGCGATGCCGATGGCCGACAGCAGCCCGCCGATGGTGGTGGGAATCAGCGTCACCAGCAGCGCAGCCAGGAAGATCAGCGGCAGGCTGCCACCCACAAAGTGGGCGAACGGCTGCAAGGTCACCACCACGATCAGGAAGATCAGGGTCAGGCCGATCAGCAGGATGTCGAGGGCGATCTCGTTTGGAGTCTTCTGTCGCTTGGCACCTTCGACCAGGGCAATCATGCGGTCCAGGGTCGACTCGCCCGGGTTGCTGGTAATGCGGATCAGCAGCCAGTCGGAGACCAGCCGCGTATTGCCGGTGACCGCTGAGCGGTCGCCGCCGGACTCACGGATCACCGGTGCAGACTCGCCGGTAATGGCGGCCTCGTTGACGGCGGCGATACCTTCAAGCACCTCGCCGTCACCGGGGATCATCTCGCCGGCTACCACGCGTACCACGTCGTCCTTGCGCAGCGCGCTGGCAGCAACCGTCTCGTAACTGCCATCACGCTGGCGACGCTGGGCAGTCAGGCCTTGGCTACCGGCCTTCAGGCTGTCGGCGCGGGCCTTGCCACGGCCTTCGGCGAGGGCTTCGGCGAAGTTGGCGAACAGCACGGTGAACCACAGCCACAGGGCGATCTGCACGGCGACACCCGTGCTCACGCCATTGCCGGGGGCGAAGCACAGCACGGTGGTGAGCACTGCGGTCAGGGCCACCACCAGCATCACTGGCGAGCGTTTGAGCTGGCGCGGGTCGAGTTTGACGAACGCCTGCACCAGTGCCGGGCGCCACAGCGCGGCGAAGCGGGTCTGGTCCTTGGCAGTGTGCCGGGTATTCACTTCAGGAATGGGCATGTTCATGATCGGTCCTCAAAAACCCAGGCTCAGGTGTTCGGCAATTGGCCCAAGGGCCAGGGTCGGCAGGAAGGTCAGGCCACCGACCAGCAGGATGGTCACCAGCAGCAGGCCGGTGAACAGCGGGCCATGGGTAGGGAAGCTGTTCTGCCCCAGTGGCGCGCTTTTCTTCGCCGCCAGGCTGCCGGCCAAGGCCAGGATCGGCAGGATGTAGCCAAAGCGGCCAATGAGCATGGCCAGGCCGATCATCAGGTTGTGGTACACCGTGTTGGCGCCAAAACCGGCGAACGCCGAGCCATTGTTGGCCGTGCCCGAGGTGTAGGCGTACAGCAGTTGGCTGAAACCATGCGCCCCCGGGTTGCTGACCGCCCCTGCCGGGCCAGGCAGGCTCGCGGCGATGGCGCCAAGTACCAGCACGCCGACCGGCATCACCAGCAGGGTCGCCACCAGCAACTGCACCTCACGGGCCTGCAGTTTCTTGCCCAGGTATTCCGGGGTGCGGCCAATCATCAGCCCGGCCAGGAACACCGCAATCAGGACAAACAGCAGCATGCCGTAGAGGCCCGCGCCCACGCCGCCGAATATCACCTCGCCGACCATCATGTTGACCATCGCCACCATGCCGGTCAGTGGGTTCAGGCTGTCGTGCATGGCATTGACCGAACCGTTGGAGGCGGCGGTGGTGGTGACCGTCCACAGCACCGAACCGGTGGTGCCGAAGCGGCTTTCCTTGCCCTCCAGGGGCGCGGTCTGCTGCACCTGCGGGCTCTGCAGGGCCGGGTTGGGTTGATGCTCGGACCACAACGCCGTGCTGCCACCGATCAGGAACAAGGCAAGCATGCAGGCGAGGATGGCGCGGCTCTGGCGCAGGTCCTTCACGTAGTGGCCGAAGGTGAACACCAAGGCCACCGGAATGAGGATGATCGAAGCCACCTCGAACAGGTTGCTCCAGGCCGTGGGGTTCTCGAACGGGTGCGCCGAGTTGACGCCGAAGAAGCCGCCGCCATTGGTACCCAGTTGCTTGATGGCGATCTGGCTGGCGGCCGGGCCCAGTGGAATCGTCTGGTCAGCACCTTGCAAAGTCAGCGCGTGGGCATAGTCGGCAAAGGTCTGCGGCACACCCTGCCACACCAGCAACAGCGCCAGCAGCACGCACAGCGGCAGCAAGCCATAGAGGGTGGCCCGGGTCATGTCGACCCAGAAGTTGCCCAGCGTCGACGTGCTGCGCCGGGCAATGCCCCGGCACAACGCCACCAGCACGGCCAGGCCGGTGGCAGCACTGACAAAGTTCTGCACGGTCAGGCCGAGCATCTGGCTCAAGTAGCTGACCGAGGCCTCCCCGCTGTAGGCCTGCCAGTTGGTGTTGGTCACGAAACTGACGGCGGTGTTGAAGGCCAGCGACCATTCCTGGCCTGGCAGGTGCTGCGGGTTGAGCGGCAGGTGGCCCTGCAACAGCAGCACGGCGAACAGCAGCAGGAACCCGGCCAGGTTGAAGGCCAGCAGGGCCAGGGTGTACTGCCGCCAGTTCTGCTCCTGGCTGGCGTTCACGCCCGCCAGCCGGTAGCAGCCACGCTCGACCGGACCCAGCAGTGGCGACAGCCAGGTGCGCTGGCCTTCCATGACCTTGAAGTAGAACCGCCCAAGCCAGGGTGCCGGTAGCAGCACGATGGCAAAGAACGCCAGGAGCAAGGCGAAATCGTAACTGTGCATGGTCGCTCCCTAGCTGCGATCGGCGCGCAGCAGCGCCACCAGCAGATAAAACGCCAAGGCCACTGCCAGCAGCAGTGACAGCCCGTCGAGCATGTTCATGAGTGGTTCTCCCCGTGGTACGGCTTGGGCCGCTTTGGGGAAATTGTCCGAGGGAGGGGCGTAAAGGGACGAGATCGGGGGATGGGCGTGGGTATAAAGAATGCGTAAAGATCAGGTTTATTGGACTGATGCCCTGGCAAAAAGACCAATCAAAACAATTCTCATTTATGGTATTTTGCCGCCCTCGCTCAAATCCCTGCCAAGGTGGCTTCATGTCCGGCTCAGATCTCAAGGCACTCTACCTCGCCCACCGCGAAGAGATTCAGGAGTACCTGGACCGTCGCCTGCGTTGCAAGGAAACCGCCGCCGACCTGACCCAGGACACGTTCATTCGCCTTTCCGAGCAAATGGGCCGCAGCCGCATCGAGAACTTTCGTGCCTACCTGTTTTCCAGCGCGCGCAACCTGTTCATCGACCACACCCGTCGCCAGCAGCACCGCAAGAGCGAGCCACTGGACTCGCCCGAAGCCAGCGCAGTGGCCCAGCCAACTGCCACCCTGGAACAGGCCGCCATCGCCAACCAGCAGCTTGCAGCCTTGAACACGGTGATCCAGAACATGCCTGAGCCCTGCCGCGAGGTGTTCCTGATGGTGCGGGTCGAAGGCATGACCTACGTCGAAATCGGCGAGCGCTTGAGCATTTCCCCCAAGACGGCCTACAGCCGCATGGTCAAGGCACTGGAACTGTTGAAACAGGGCATGTCACAGTGACCCCCTGCCTGCCACAATGCACCGACTGTGCTGCCCCTGTGAAGCGTTGAAGCCATGAATCGCGAACCGCCGTCAAACGACCACGCCGCCCCGACTGCCGATGACATTGGTCATCAGGCCAGTGCCTGGTTCGCGCTGTTTCATGGCGGCGCGCCCTCCCCCGCACAACGCAAAGCGTGGGAAACGTGGATGGCAGCCGATGCGCGCCACGCCCAGGCCTATGCCGAACTGGAGAACCTGTGGGCCGCCTCAGCCCTGCTGTGCCAGCCCGCCCCGGTTGCGCCACGCGCGCCCGCGCGCCTGTCTCGTCGCAGGTTCATGGGCATGGGGCTTGCCGCCAGTGCTGCGGCGGCAAGCGCAGGCGCCGGCCTGTTCTGGCTCAAGGGCATGGACGCCCCATTCGCCGATTTGCGCACGGCAGTAGGTGAACGGCGTATCGCCCGCCTGCCGGATGGTTCGACGGTGGAAATGGCCGGGCACACGGCGATGAACCTGGACTTCTCAACCACCCGCCGTACGGTAGAACTGTTGCAGGGCCAAGCGTTTTTCACGGTACGCCCAAGCACTGCTGGCGACTTCACGGTCATTACCCAAGCCGGCCGACTGCGCGCGGACGAGGCCGAGTTTTGCCTGTCGTGCAACCACGATACAGCACAGGTAGCGGTTCATCGGCGCCGTGTACAGGTGCTGAGTACCAGCCAGCAGACTGACCTGGAAGAAGGCCTTTCGCTGCGGTTCAGCCCGCGCTCGACCGGCGAGATCCAGCGTGCCGAGCTGGAGCAGTTGCTGGCCTGGCGCAGTGGCCGCCTGGTGTTTTTCAACGAACCCTTGCAGGCGGTAGTCGAGGAATTGCAGCGCTGGCGCGAAGGGCGCATTTTCATCATGGACAAGCAACTGGCCGCTCGGCGAGTCAGCCTGATCCTGAACCTTGAGCAGCCCGAGCAGATGCTCGACGTGATGTCCAGGGCACTGGCCGTGCGCACGGCGCAATACACCGACCTGGTTACCCTGCTCTACCCCGCTGCCTGAAAAAACTTGCAGGCTCCATCAGATATTCAAAAGCCTCATGCGTCTTAACGGCACTGAGAGTTATTCGCATATCTGCACTTGCATGGGGCACGCCTGAATGGCCAAGCGACACGACCAACACTCCACCCTTACCCTACGCTGGCAACAGGGCGCCCTGAGCGCAGCCATGGCGTGCTGCTTGCTGGCCGGAGCAACCCAGGCGCATGCAGCGCCTGGCCAGCTTGCCACCCGCACAGCGCAAAAGCTGGCGCTGAACATTCCTGCCCAGCCCCTGCGTCAGGCGCTGTTGGTATTCAGCCAGCAGTCCGGGCAGAACGTGCTGTTGGACGGTAATGTCGATGCAAGCCTGCGCAGCACGGCAGTGGTCGGTAGCTACTCGCTGGAAGAAGGCCTGGCCAGGTTGCTGCAAGGCAGCGGTTACAACTTTGCCCGCACCGACGCCAGCACACTGTACTTGCTGCCAGGCGCTGCACAAGGCGTCAGCAATGAAGTGACCCTGGCCCCCACGCAGGTGCAGTACCAACTGGCCCAGGCCGATGGCCAGAGCCGTGGTTATCAGGCCCGGCCGGCGTCCAGCACCACGCGCCTGGGCCTGAGCAACCGGGAAACGCCACAGGCCGTGTCGACTGTCACCCGCGAGCAGCTCGACGACTTCAAGCTCAACAGTGTGAAAGACGCGTTGCGCAATGCACCCACCGTTACGGTCGAACAGTTCGAAACCGACCGTACGGCCTTCACTTCGCGCGGCTTCACCATCGACAACTTCGAGTACGATGGCATGGGCATGCCCTTCTCGTCCGGCGTGTTGCTGGGCGACCAGGACCTGGCAGAGTTCGAGCAGATCGATGTGCTGCACGGCGCCAATGGCCTGATGAGCGGCGCGGGCAACCCGTCGGCCACCGTCAATTTCGTGCGTAAACGGCCGACTGATACCTTGCAGGCCAAGCTCGGCACCAGCATCGGCGCCTGGGACAACCGCCGGGCAGACTTTGATGTCAGCGGCCCGCTGACCGACGACGGCAACGTGGGTGGGCGCTTGATCTACGCACATGACAAAGGCAATTCATACCTCGACCGTTACAGCCATGAGCTGAATGTCACCGCTGGCCTGCTGGCTTTTGACCTGTCCTCTGCCGATACCCTCACCGTGGGTTTCTCGGAACAGAAGAGCGACGCCAACGGCAGTACCTGGGGCGCGCTGCCGATGGCCGACTACCTCGGCAACCCGATCCACTACAGCAGCCGCAGTTCCAGCATCGGCCAGCCCTGGACCTACTGGAACATCCACACGCAGCGGGCCTTTGCGGAGCTGGCACATGACTTTGGCGAGGGTTGGCGAGGCACGGTCACCGTAACCGGGGTCAACCAGCATCAGGATACCCAGATGCTCTATGCCATCCCTTTCACGGCCGACGACGTGCTTGCCTACATCAACCGTACCACCAGTACCGAGCATCAGGTAATCGGTGAAGCACAGCTTTCGGGCCCGTTCGCACTGTTCGGCCGCCAGCATGAGCTGACCCTGGGCGCCAACTACGGGCGTAGCCGTCATGATGAACGTGGCTACTACCGCAACAGTTCGGGCAGCGAAGTGGTCAGCCTCGGCGATGCCCTGGCCGGGGCTGTGCAGAAGCCGCCGCTGACCTACACCGACGAACTCAACACCCAGCACTTCACCGACCGCCAGAAAAGCCTGTATGCCGGCGCCCGCTTCAGCCTGACCGACGACCTGCACTGGATTGCCGGGGCCCGCATGCTCAGCGCCGATGGTGAAGGGATGGGATACGGCTCGGCCCACGACACCCGGGTACATGGCAAAGTCACGCCTTACACCGGCCTGGTGTATGACCTGAACGCGCAATGGAGTGTGTATGCCAGCTGGACAGAGATCTTCAAGCCCCAGTACCTGCGCAGTACTGCAGGGGGCGTGATCGAACCTCTGGAAGGCAAGAGCACCGAGGTGGGTGTGAAAGGCAACCTGCTCGAAGAGCGTCTGACCGTGAGCGCTGCGTTGTTCAAAACCGAGCAACAGAACGTGGCCGTCACTACCGGCGAGATCATCGGCGGGCAGTATGCCTACCGTGGCGAGGACAACAAGAGTCACGGCGTGGAGCTGGAAGCGTCCGGTGAAGCCATGCCCGGCCTGGACCTGGCAGCAGGCTACACCTACGTGCACATCGAGGATGGCGACGGCGAAAAGACCCGCCGCTACGTACCCAGCCATAGCCTGCGCGGCAGTGTCACCTATCGCCTGCCCGCGTTGCCACAGGCCAAGGTCGGGACGCGAGTGCAGTGGCAGAGCGCGACCAGGGCTGACGGCAACCACCAGGTACGCCAGGAGGCTTATGCCCTGATGGACCTGATGGGCAGTTTCGACTTCGACGAGCACTGGAGTGCGTCACTGAACCTGAACAACGTGTTCGACCGCAAATACCTGTTGTCGCTGTATCAGTCGGCTGGGTCTACCAACTATGGCGCGCCGCGCAACCTCACGGCGTCGGTAACCTGGAAGTACTGAATGTGGCGCCGCTGCCTGCTTCGCGGGCGTGCCCGCGAAGAGACCCTTACAGGATTAACACTGAGGCGGCTGTTGCGCCGCGTTACGGCTCCAGTCCAGCAGCAGGCTGTAGCCTACCGCCAGCAAGGTCGGCCCGATGAACAGGCCAATGAAGCCAAAGGCGAGCAAGCCACCGAATACACCCAACAGCACGATCACCAGCGGCAGGTTGCCGCCACGGCTGATCAGGTACGGTTTGAGCACGTTGTCCACGCCGCTGATGACGAAGGTGCCCCAGATACCCAGGAACACCGCCATGCCGTATTCGCCCTTCCACACCAGCCAGGCAGTGGCCGGGATCCAGGCCAGTGGCGGGCCCATGGGGATCAGGCTGAGCATGAAAGTCACCAGGCCCAGCACGATCGCCCCGGGCACCCCCGCGATCAGGAAGCCGATCAGCGCCAACAGGGCCTGCGCGGCCGCCGTGCCGATCACCCCGTTGACCACCCGCTGCACGGTACCGGCTACCAGCTCCAGGTAATACTCGGCGCGCTCGCCCACCAGGCGGTGCAGCAAGCGCAACACGAAGGCTGCCAGGCGCGGCCCGTCCCGGTAGAAGAAGAATACGAATACCAGGCTCAGGGTCAGTTCCAGCACGCCGCTACCAATCTGCGCACTGCGCGCCAGCAACCAGTTACCCACCTGCCCGAAGTAGGGCTTGGCCGAGGCCAGCAAGGCCGCGCCCTGCTGGTCCAGCGATTGCCACCCGTTGACCAGGCGCTCGCCCACGAATGGAATGCCACCCAGCCAGGCGGGCGCATCGGGCAGGCCGTCGACCTGCACGTCACGCACAAACGCCGTAGCATCGCGAATGTGATCGGCCAGGTTGAACCCCAGCCACACCAGCGGCAGTGCCACAATCAGGATCCAGGCCGTGGTCAGCAGGCTGGCCGCCAGGGTTTCACGCCCACCCAGCAAGCGCGTAAGCAAGCGCATCAACGGCCAGCTGGCAAAGGCAAGAATGGCCCCCCACAGCAATGCCGAAATGAACGGTGCCATCACCCAAAGGCCCGCACCCAGCAAGGCGAGCAGCAGAATCTGGATCAGCAGGCGGTCATTGTTAACCATGGTGGCGCTCGTTCAACGGATCAACTCAAGGTGCAGGCCCTTGGTGGGTGCGCTGCCGACTTCAAGGCGGCCATTGCGTACCCCGGCCTTGACCAACGCCTCGCGCCAGGCTTCGGCCTGGGCGCCACTGAGGCTGGCGCGCAGGGTGCTGTCGAGGTTCAGGCTGCGGGCCAGCAGGTTTACCCAGGTGTCTTGCGGCGCAGCAAGGTCAGGGTAGTCGAGCTTGCCGGTGTCGCGCATTTCGCGCAGCACCGTGGCGGCGGTTGGCAGCAGCTCGCCCAGCGGGCTGGCGGCGACGAACTCCTCCACATGCAGGTAGGCGCGGCGGTTGCCACGGGTAACGCTGTACAGCGCGACCAGCGTGTCGGCCTCCTCTGCCGAGCGGCGTAGCAGGATGAACGCCTGCTGCTCGTCACCACCGTTGAGGCGAGCATTGGCGAACACATCGTTGCCCCACAGGCTGGCCTCGCCGCAATCGCGGCCCTGGCACCAGAACAACGGGTAACCACCCTCGCGCTGCAGTGCTTCGCGGGCACTGGTAAAGGCTTCACGGGCCGTACGTTCGACCGGCAGTTCGTAGGTTACCGAGCTGACCTGGCCCCGGCTCTCGACCTTGTTTTCGACCCGCAGGCGGCCGCTGATCTTGCGCAGCGGGCCCATGGGGTAGACGCGCTCCTGCTCCACGGCCGGACGCTGCTCAACGACCTTGCCGTCCACCGGCACCGGCAGGCTGCCGGCCCACAACACAGGGCTGGCCAGCGCCAGGCAGGCGGCGACAGCATTACGGATGGCAACAGGCGCGCTCATTGGCGAACCAGGCGGCGCACTGCGCCGAAATGAAGCTCCAGGATGTCTGGCAGTTGCATGGTTGTCTCCCTGTTCAACCCGCCAAGCCTCGACACTTGTCCGGTGCAAGTCAAGCAAAGCCAAAGAAGCGATTGATACAGTCTGCGACAAGCACCGCGCCGTGCTCGTCATTCAGGTGCAGGTGATGGCCACCGGGCAGCGTCGCTTGTTCAAAGGGTAGCTGCTCCAGCAACGCGGCGTGGCGCGCCAGCATGCCGTCGGCGGCCACTACCAACAGCGCCGGGCAACTCACCCGGCGTACATGGGCCATGGCCTGGGCTTCACTCAGGCGTACCGGCGATGGCAGGGTGAGGCGGCTGTCACTGCGCCAGCTGTAACCTCCAGGCACCGGCATCAGGCCACGTTGCGCCAGCAATTCGGCAGCCTCGCGGCTGACCGCGACCATGCCTTTCATCCGGGCCTGCACGCCTTCCTCCAGCGTTGCGTACACCGACTTGCGTTTGCCATCCAGCCGCAGCTGGGCTTGCAGTGCCATCCCTAAACGCTCGCCGGCGTCCTGCTCGGCACCGGTCGGCGGGATGACACCGTCGATCAACGCCAGGTGGCTGACCCGGTCGGGCAAGGCACCGGCCAGTTGTACCGAAATGATTGCGCCCAGCGAATGGCCTAACAGGGCGAAACGCTGCCAGCCCAGCTGCTCGGCAACCCGCAGCACGTCGTGGGCATAGTCGGCCAGGGCATAGCCGGCGCCAGGCGGGCGGTGTTCCGAGTAACCGTGCCCGGCCAGGTCCAGGGCGACGATGCGCAGGCCCTTCAGTTGCGGCGCCAGGCGGGCGAAACTGTTGGCGTTATCCAGCCAGCCATGCAGGGCAATCACCGGCAGCCCGTCCTCGGGGCCGAACAGGTGCGCCGCCAGTTCGATATGGCCCAGGCTCAGGCGCACCTCCTGCACCTGCGCGCTCATGCCTGGCTCCAGCGGTCGAACAGGCCCTTGATCAAACTGGCGGTGTCGGTCGGGCGCTCCAACGGGAACATGTGGCCGCCGGGCACACTGTGATATTCGCCTTTGGGCATGCCGCGCACCGCGAAGGTGTGGTGACGGCGAATGACGTTGCTGCGCTCGCCGCGCACCATGGCCAGCGGCACCTGCAACTGCCGTGCGGGTGCGGGGCTGGTGTGCGGGATGCTGCGGTAGATACTGATTTCGGTGGCAGGATCGAAGCGCAATTGCAGCCCCTGCGCCATCGCCTGCAGGCCGTGTTCTACATAGGCTTCGAGGCAGTCGGGGTCAAAATGGCGAAACAGCGATTTGCCGGCAAAATAGCGCCGGGCACTGTCGCGGTCATTGAACACTTCGCGGCGCCCCAACGTGCGGCCGGCCGGGGTGATGCGGTCAATGAAACCGAAACGCTTGGCGGTGCGCAGCAGCCACTGGTCGGCACGGGTGAGCACCGGCGAGTCGAGCATCACCACCCCGCGGTAGTACTCGGGGCGACGCAAGGCAGCGTGCAGGTGCAACACACCCCCCAGCGAATGCCCTACACCCCAGATGGGCTGGTCCTGCTGCGCCAGGTGATGCAGCAGCTCATCCACCAGGCTCTGCCAGTTGTCGTCCACCGGAAAGCGCGGATCGTGCCCGTGCTGGGCCAGGTGCTGCACCTGGTAGTCCGGCGCCAGGGCAGCGAACAGCTTGCCGTAGGTGGCCGAAGGGAAACCGTTGGCATGAGCGAAGAAGATCTGCTGCGACATGGCGCCTGGTCCGGACGGAAGATGAAGGCTCATTGTCGGCATCGGGGCGCCATTCAGCAACATCCGGAAAGGTCATCGGCGAGGGCTATCAGGTCATGCCGAGCGGTCGAAGCTGGCCAGAGACCGGCGCAAGCAGGCTTGCATGTAGGCCAACTGGCTTTCCAGCGCCTCACGGGCCAGGCGCTGGTCCTGAAAGTCGAGCTGCAGGCGGCGCAAGGCCAGGCAACTGGTTTGCAGCAGGTGGGAGACCCGCAGGCAGGCGTCGTGTAGCGTGCGCAGGTCTTGCTCGCTTTGCTGCCGGGTAACAGACTCCAGGCTGCTGTTGCTGTTGACCTTGTGCAGCAGTTGGTAGAGCTTGGCGTCGGCCGAGTCGCGCAGCAGGCTGTACTGAGCAAAGTCCAGGGCAATCCCTTGCCCCACCTTGTCTACGGTGGGTTGCAAGTCCAGGGAACTCAACAGTTCCCGCATTTCACCGCTCATCCGCTGCTCCCTGACTGATTGCTTTGAGCAACGCTAGCAAGAGGCCATCAAGTGCGACAACTGACAAAAATGCCAGTTGCCTTATCGATTTACCGGGAGATCACACCGGTGGGTGGATCGCCCGAAGGGTCATCAGCCCAGCCAGTGGCCACTCCCCTTCCAGCTCCGCCAGGCTGGCAGTACTCATGGCCGCTGGCTGCTGCTGATGCCCCTGCTCCAGCGCGCCGACCAAGGTCCCCACCAGCGGCTGATGGCTGACCAGCAGTACATGCTCCAGGCCCAGCCGTTCGATTTCGCCGATCACCTGCTGCACATCACTCTCTGGCGTCAACCACGGTACGGTGCGCACGGGTTCCCTGAAACCCAGGGTGTCGTGCACCAACGCCGCCGTTTGCTGGGCGCGCACGTACGGGCTGGCGATAATCGCCTGCAGTGGCTGGCCCAGCAGGCGAGCAGCGCTGCGCAGCACCTGCTCGCGGCCATGCCCGGTAAGGCGGCGCTCGGCATCGGTATTGGCCCGCGGCTCTGCCTCACCGTGGCGCAGCACCCACAGCTTCACAGCTTGGGTTCCTCGTCCCGCACCGAGTGCGGGGCCGGGGCCACGGCATGCGGCGCCTCGCCTTCCGGGGCACGCGGTGCTGGCCAGTCGGCAAACGGCCAGGGCTTCTGCTCAGTGTGAAAGCTGCCGTAGCGGCCGATCTGCGCCAGGTACTGGCTCAGGCTGTCGCCGAAGTTCATCAGGCTGGCGCTGGGCGCGCCATACACCAGGCGGTAGATCAGTTGCACCAGCACCAGGCCGCCGAGCAGCAACTCGGCCAGTTGCCAGACCACCAGGAACACCAGCATCCACAGGACCCGCAGGATGATCGACTCACGCTGGGCGCGTTCGGGCGTATCGTTCATGTGTTGCTCCTTGCTCGTGTCAGAGCCGCCAAGGGCTCAGTTGAAACCGCTGATGGAAATGAAATCGACATCGGTCTTGGGCTCGGCGCGCATCAAGTGCTCGATCACCTGGTTCAACGTGCGACCTTCGAACAGAATGGCATGCAGGCCCGCTACCAGCGGCATGTACACCTGCACTTCCTGCGCCTTGGCCTTGAGCACCTTGAGGGTGTTGACACCTTCGGCCACTTCGCCCAGGCGGTTGACCGCCTCGTCCAGGCTCAGGCCCTGGCCCAGCGCATGGCCCACCTGGTAGTTGCGGCTCTTGGGCGAGGAGCAGGTGACGATCAGGTCACCGACACCGGCCAAGCCAAGGAAGGTCATGGGGTTGGCGCCCTGGCTGACGGCAAAGCGGGTCATCTCGGCCAAGGCCCGGGTAATCAGCATGCTCTTGGTGTTCTCGCCCATCCCCAAGGCCACAGCCATGCCTGCGATGATGGCGTAGACGTTTTTCAGCGCCCCGCCCAACTCGACGCCGAAGCGGTCGGCGCTGGCGTAGACACGGAAGGTGCGCCCGTGCAGTACAGCCTGCACTTGCTGGCAGAGTTGTTCGTCCTCGCTGGCGACCACCGTGGCGGTCAGCGCATGTTCGGCGATCTCGCGGGCCAGGTTGGGGCCCGACAGCACGCCGATGCGGGCATCGGGGGCGATTTCTTCAAGGATCTGGCTCATCAGCTTGAAGCTTTGCGCCTCGATACCTTTGGTCAGGCTGACCAGGCCCTTACCCCGCAACAGCTCGGCGTGGGGCGCCAGCACACTGCGCAAGGCGCTTGATGGCAGGGCGACGAAAACCAGCTGGCTGGCCTGCAAGGTGCCCAGCAGGTCGTTGACCGGTTCCACGCCATCATGCAGGCGGATGCCCTTGAGGTAGCGCGGGTTCTCGCGGTTGACGCGCATGGCCTCGGCCTGCGCCGGGTCGCGCATCCATTGGCGCACCGGCACACCATTTTGCGCCAGCAGGTTCGCCACGGCGGTGCCGAAGCTGCCGCCTCCCAGAACTGCAACAGGTTGCTGTTCAGTCATATTCAATCCGTTAAAGCCAAAAGTTAAGTGGCGACCCCGCCATTATACGGCTCGCCTGCCTTGCGCCAAGGCCAGCAACGCAGATGACACTGTCATGGCCAGTTGCAACAACTGTAGGAGCGAGCTTGCTCGCGATGCGCCGCCCGGGCGGCGCTCGATTTCCGCCCCCATGAAGCGTCAAGGCACACACGCTGCAAAACCGCCGCAGATCACTGGAAAATACGCCAAGGTCAGTTACCATGCCTGTTTCAATCCTGATACAAGGCCGCCCCGTGTTCCCTGGCTCGCCCCCGTTCCCGCGCCTGCTGATAGTGACTGCCCTGCTCGCAGGCCCAGCCATGGCCGACGACCTGTTCATCGACAACAGCGACCTGCCGCAGGTTCTGACCGCCACGCGCCTGAAACAATCCCCGGCGGCAGTCCCGGGCAGCATGACCGTGCTCGACAGCGAACTGATCCGCGCCAGCGGCGCGCGCGACATCCCCGAACTGCTGCGCCTGGTACCGGGCATGATGATCGGCTACGGCGCCGGCAACCAGCCGACGGTCAACTACCACGGCAGCAACGCCAGCGAAGCGCGGCGCATGCAGGTGCTGATCGATGGCCGTTCGGTGTACCGCGCTGGCCTGGCCACGGTGGACTGGAGCGACATCCCCCTGGCCATGGAAGACATCGAGCGCATCGAGGTGTTCCGCGGCCCCAACACGGTCAGCTACGGCGCCAACGCGCTGATGGCGGTGGTCAACATCCTCACCCGCAACCCCGCCGACAGCCATGGCACACGGCTGAAGGTGACCCGCGGCGAGGACGGCATCAACGACTTCTATGCCAGCCACGGCTTCGGCTGGGACGGCGGCGACATGCGCCTGTCGCTGTCAGGCCAGCAGGACGACGGTTTCGACCGCGACCAGTTCGGCCAGGATTACCGGGACAGCCGCCGGCTGACCCGTTTCAACCTCAGTGCCAGCCACAACCTGTCGCTGAACCAGACCCTGGAATGGCAACTGGCGGCAAAAGAAGGCAGCAACCAGCGGCCCTATACTTACCAGCCGGTATTCCCCTACGTCACCCAGCGCGGCGACAATGCCGACGTCAATGCCAAGGACTACGCAGGGTCGGTTCGCTGGAACATCGATTTCAACCCCGATCACAGCCTGTATGTGCAGGGTTCGGCACAACACTTCGACCGCCAACAGGTCTGGCGGGCCTGTGATGCCGCACTGTCGTTCAGCCCCGAACTGACCCGGCTGTGGCAGATGAACCCCAATTACGCCGAGCTGGTGGCACGCGGTGCCAACAATCCACCGCCCAGCAACAACCCGGCAGAACAAGCGCTGGTCGATGCCATCAAGGATCAGTGGAACAACCAGGGCGGCAGCAGTGTGGTGTGCGGCGATGTCGACCAGAGCACCCGCGAAACCCGCTATGACCTGGAAATCCAGGACACCCTCAGCCTGACCGACAGCCTGCGCCTGCTCAGCGGCGTGAACTACCGCTATGATCGTGCCGACTCGCAGACTTACTTCAACGGCAGCCTCGACGACCAGACCTGGCGCCTGTTCGGCCAACTGGAATGGCGCGCCGACGAACACTGGATCCTGCAGGGTGGCGCCATGTTCGAGGATTCGCGGCTGTCTGGCAGTTCGCTGACCCCGCGCGTCGCGGTCAACTACCTGATCACCCCGCGCCACGGCCTGCGCGCAGTGTATTCCGAGGCGGTGCGCTCGCCCGACATGTTCGAGAACAACATCAACTGGAGCTACACGGTCAAAAACCTCAGCCCCAACGCGTTCGGCCAGCAGCACGGCGAGTATTTCGTCAAGACCCGCGGCCCGGGCGACCTCGATCAAGAGCGCATGCGCTCGCGCGAACTGGGCTACAACGGCTACTTCAGCGACATTGACCTGAGCATGGATGTGAAGCTGTTCTACGACGAGATCACCGGCATGATCAGCGAGCCCCTGAAGAACAACCAGTACGTCGCCAGCAACGCCAACAAAGCGCGGTTCAGCGGCAGCGAGACGCAACTGGACTGGCGCCCCACACTGCGTGACCGCCTGCGCCTGACCTACGCCTATGTCGATGCCTGGGCCAGCAACCCCGACGACCGCCGCCTCAGCGCCCGCAACAGCGGCTCGGTCGGGTGGATGCGCGAATGGGGCGATGGCTGGTCGAGTGCGCTGTTCTACTACGGTGACGATGCGCTCAACCAGTACCGCTACGAACGCCTGGACCTGCGCCTGGCCAAGCGCCTTCGGGTACAGGGCAGCAACCTGGAACTGGCGGCGTTGTGGCAGCAGCGCCTGGACGACGAGCCGACCACGACCGTGCAGAACCGCTACGACAGCCGCCACCGCCTCAGCTTCAGCGCGGAGCTGGCGTTCTGATGGCTCTGGTGCTGCGCCTGTTGCTGCTGTGCCTGTGGCCATTGGGGCCGTTGTCCGCCAGTGAAATTCTGCTGGTGGGCGCGCAAGACCAACCCGGCATCCGCAGCTTCGTCGCCGCACTCGAAAACCGTCGGCCGCACGATCATGTGCGTTTCCAGACCACGGCCGACCTGCCAACCCCTGGCCAGCTCAAGTCTGACCAGCGCCTGATTCTGCTGGACAATGCCGCCCTGGAATGGCGCCTGGGTGAAACCGCCGGCCCGCCCGCCCTGGCCATGCGGGTAAGCCGTGTGCAGGCTGAACAGCGCCTGGGAAAGTCGCGCCCAGCGTTCCTCACCCTGCTGTGGAGCGACCCACCGCTGGGCCGACAACTGCGCCTGGCGCGTTACCTGCTGCCACAGGCACAGCGCATTGGTGTGCTGTACGGCGAGCACAGTGGCTTCCTGCTTGAAGAGCTGCGCCATGCGGCCCGCCCGTTGGGCCTTCAGATCATCGCCCAGGACTGGCCCGACCTGCGTGACAGCCGGCCCCTGCAGCACCTGCTGGGTAACAGCGATGTGCTGCTGGGCCTGGATGACCCGGACCTGTACAACTCCAAGACAGTAAAGAACCTGCTGTTGAGCAGTTATGGCCGGCAGATGGCGCTGATCGGCCCAAACGCCGGCTTTGTTCGCGCCGGCGCCCTGGCCAGCACCTACAGCGACCAGGACGACTGGCTGGCGGTACTGGACCAGTTGCTCGACCAGCCGCCGGGGCGCTGGCCGCGCAGCCTGTACCCGGCACGTTTCGGGGTCAGTGGCAACCAGCAGGTGGCACGTGCCCTTGGCCTGGAACCGATCGATCCGAACGCCGCCGCCAAGGCCCTGGCAGAAGGAGAGCCCACGCCATGAGCAAAGGCCTGAGTTGGGACATCCATACCCGCACGCAGATCATCAGCCTGGGCCCTGCCCTGCTGCTGACCTTGCTGCTGATCAGCTTCTTCACCTTCGTGCGCATCCAGGACCTGCGCCAGGAGCTCAACCACACCGGGCAGCTGATCGCCAACCAGTTGGCCCCGGCTTCGGAGTACGGGGTGATCTCGGGCAACAACGAAGTGCTCGAAGGCCTGATGCGCGCCACCCTTAGCATCCCGCACGTGCGCTTCCTCGAGGTGCAGGACAGCCGCAACCACATCCTCGTGTACGTCGAGCAGTCCGACGAAAGCGCCAACCGCGCGCAACGCGTCGAGGTGTTCCAGGCGCCCATACGCCTGCAGCAAATCCGCCTGGACAGCGACTTCCTGCAGCAGGGCAAGGCCGCCACACCCGCCATCGGCGATGACTACCTGGGCCGGGTGATCGTCGGCATGTCCGATGACGCCTTCAGCCAACGCCAACAGGAAATCGTGATCAAGGCAGGCATCCTGGCGCTGTTCGCCTTGCTGTTCACCTTTTTGCTGGCGCGCCGCCTGGCCCTGAGCCTGGCCAAGCCGATCAGTGACATGGGGCATGCGGTCAAGGCCATCCAGCAAGGCGAGTACAACACCCCCTTGCCGGTGGTCGACGACAGCGAACTGGGCCACCTGGCGCGCCACATCAACAACCTGGCCAGCGCCCTGGAACAAGCCAGTGATGAACAGAAGCAGGCCATTGCCGAACTGATCCAGGCCCGCGAGGAGGCCGAACAGGCCAACCGTGCCAAATCGGACTTCCTGGCGATGATGAGCCATGAGCTACGTACCCCGATGAATGGCGTGCTGGGCATGCTGCAACTGCTGGAAACCACCACGCTGAGCAACGAACAGGCCGACTACACCGCAGTGGCCAGCGAGTCCACCGGGCATTTGCTGAAAGTCATCAATGACATCCTCGATTTCTCGCGTATCGAGCGCGCCGCACTGCAACTTGAACACATCGACTTCAACCTCGGCGAGCTGATCACCAGCAGTGTCCAGTCGTTCCAGCACAGCGCCCAGCAGCGCGGCCTTGGGCTGCACCTGCAACTGCCGGCTGATATCGCGCAGCTGCAGGTGAACGGCGACCCCACGCGCATCCGCCAGATCCTGCTGAACCTGGTAGGCAACGCCCTGAAGTTCACCGAACGCGGGCAGGTGCAGGTCGAAGCGCGATGGCAGGTACTCGACCGGCAACTGATCTGGTTGACCTGCAGCGTACGCGACACCGGCATCGGCATTGACAGCGCCCGCCTGGAGATGATGTTCGTAGCCTTCCAGCAGGCCGACAGCTCCATCTCCCGCCGTTATGGCGGTACCGGGCTGGGGCTGTCCATCGCCCGCACCTTGGCCGAGCGCATGGGCGGCAAGCTGCGCGGTGAAAGCCGTGAAGGCATGGGTTCGACCTTTACCCTGGAGATGCCGCTGGCCCTCGCCAGCCCTGCCCCCATGCCGCTGGCGCCGCCAACGGCTGCGCTGCCCACGGCATCCGACAATGACCAGGTACTGCTGGTAGAGGACAATCCGGTCAACCAGAGTGTCATCGAAGCCATGCTGCGCAGCCTGGGCCTGGCGGTATGCACGGCCGAGGATGGCCTCGAGGCGGTGGATCTGGTCGGCCGGCAGCGCTTTGCCGCCGTGCTGATGGACTGCCGCCTGCCGCACCTGGATGGCTACGAAGCTACCCGGCGCATACGCCAGCTGCCCAATGGCGCCGGGCTACCGATCATCGCCCTGACGGCCAACGCCTTGCAGGGCGATCGCGAGCGTTGCATGGCTGCCGGCATGGACGACTACCTGAGCAAACCCTTGCGCCGCACCGAACTGCAGCGGGTGCTGCAACGCTGGTTACCCGGTCAGACAACCGCGACTGGCGATAAATGCTAAAGTGCGGCAGTCTTAAACACTGGACAGGACCTTCATCGGACCTGAAAATAGACGTTTCAGTGCACACCTGTACTTCTTTCGGCAGGTGCGCTGTGACTTTCACCACAACGCAATAGTCTACCTGTAGGCTGCCGTCTCGAAGCCGTTGGTTTTCGGGCCGGCCGGGAAGATTCATCCCCTGCCACAGGGGGTTATTGAGGAGCTCGCATGACCAAACAACACGCCTTTACT
The DNA here is from genome assembly GCF_000498395.2 of Pseudomonas putida S13.1.2. NCBI lineage: Bacteria > Pseudomonadati > Pseudomonadota > Gammaproteobacteria > Pseudomonadales > Pseudomonadaceae > Pseudomonas > Pseudomonas putida. The sequence goes on along the minus strand of NZ_CP010979.1, from coordinate 392,516 downwards.
CGGGAAGACCTGCTGCGCTGCAGTCGCGGTGAGCTGTTCGGCCCAGGTAATGCGCAACTGCCCGCGCCGAACATGCTGATGGTCGATCGCATCACCCATATCAGCGAAGAAGGCGGCAAGTACGGCAAAGGTGAATTGGTCGCCGAGCTGGATATCACCCCGGACCTGTGGTTCTTCGCCTGTCACTTCGAAGGCGATCCGGTCATGCCGGGCTGCCTGGGCCTCGACGCCATGTGGCAGCTGGTCGGCTTCTTCCTCGGCTGGCAAGGCCTGCCGGGCCGCGGCCGCGCCCTGGGCTCGGGCGAGGTGAAATTCTTCGGTCAGGTACTGCCCGAAGCCAAGAAAGTCACCTACAACATTCAGATCAAGCGTGTCCTGAAGGGCAAGCTGAACATGGCCATCGCCGATGGCTCGGTCAGCGTCGACGGCCGTGAGATCTACACTGCCGAAGGCCTGCGGGTCGGCGTGTTCACTTCCACTGACAATTTCTAAGGGTTATTCGCATGCGCCGCGTCGTTATCACTGGTCTGGGCATCGTATCGTGCCTGGGCAATGACAAAGCTACCGTCACCGAAAACCTGCGCAACAGCCGTCCGGGTATCCGTTTCAACCCGGATTACAAGGAAATGGGGCTGCGTAGCCAGGTTTCCGGGTCCATCGACCTCAACCTCGAAGAACTGATCGACCGCAAGGTCTACCGCTTCGTCGGCCATGCCGCTGCCTATGCCTACCTGGCAATGCAGGACGCGATCAAGGACGCTGGCCTGACCGAAGAGCAGGTTTCCAGCCCGCGTACCGGCCTGGTGGCGGGCTCCGGCGGCGCCTCGACCCTGAACCAGATGGAAGCGCTGGACACCCTGCGCGAGAAAGGCGTCAAGCGCGTCGGCCCATACCGCGTTACCCGCACCATGGGCAGCACCGTTTCGGCGTGCCTGGCGACTCCGTTCAAGATCAAGGGCATCAACTACTCGATCTCGTCGGCTTGCGCCACCTCGGCACACTGCATCGGTACCGCCCTGGAGCAGATCCAGTGGGGCAAGCAGGACATCGTCTTCGCCGGTGGCGGTGAAGAAGAACACTGGAGCCAGTCGTTCCTGTTCGATGCCATGGGCGCCCTGTCGACCAAGCGCAACGAAACCCCGGAGCTGGCCTCCCGCGCCTACGACGCCGACCGTGATGGCTTCGTCATCGCTGGCGGTGGCGGCATGGTGGTGGTCGAGGAGCTGGAACACGCCCTGGCCCGTGGCGCCAAGATCTACGCCGAAATCGTTGGTTACGGCGCTACTTCCGACGGCTACGACATGGTTGCCCCGAGCGGCGAAGGTGCCATCCGCTGCATGCAGCAGGCATTGTCCACCGTCGACACCCCGATCGACTACCTGAACACCCACGGCACCTCGACCCCGGTGGGTGACGTTGCCGAGATCAAGGGCGTTCGCGCAGTATTCGGCGACAAGGCACCGAAAATCAGCTCGACCAAGAGCTTGTCGGGCCACTCGCTGGGCGCCGCTGGCGTGCACGAGGCGATCTACTGCCTCCTGATGATGGAAAACAACTTCATCGCCGGTTCTGCCAACATCGACGAGCTGGACCCGGAGGTCGCTGACCTGCCGATCCTGCGCAAAACCGAAGAAAACGCCAAGATCGACACGGTCATGAGCAACAGCTTCGGCTTCGGCGGCACCAACGCCACCCTGGTGCTCAAGCGCTGGGAAGGCAAGTAAGACGCTGATGCGGTAAACGAAAACGCCCCGACTGGTTCGGGGCGTTTTCATTTGTAGCCTGTGCCGGCCCTGTCGCCGGCAAGCCAGCTCCCACAGGTATTACACAGGCTTCTGGGGATGCGGGGTCCTGTGGGAGCTGGCTTGCCGGCGATAGGGCCAGTACAGGCAACCCTTATTTTTGCCTGGGCAGTACAGCCAGAAAGTTATCGCGGGCTACTTTGTTCGCTACATTCTCAGGCAAAGCATCCAGAAACGGCCTGAACCCGTGCATCTGTTCCCCCAGGCTGCCAAAGCGCCCCACCACATCCGACCCCAGCATGAACCGCTCCGGGTACCGCTCGACCAATGCCAGCCATTCCTTGCGCGGCACACCCTTGTCATCCAGCAGATAAGGCTGCAGCACGCTCCACGACAGGTCGACATACAGGTTCGGGTAATCCTCCAGCAACCGCGTCAGCACGGGTAGCAAAAAGTCCATTTGCGTCTGGTGCCGGTGGATCTCCATGCTGCTGCCGGCGTGCGCCCAGATAAACCGCGTGTGCGGGTGATTGCGCAGCGGCTCTTCGATCTCCGCCAGGTAAAGCGGATTGCGCTCGCGCTTGGAGGTGATGTTGGAATGCAGGAGTACCGGCAGGTCGCGCTCGGCCGCCAGGTGGTAGATACGCGTCATGGCTTCGTTGTTGGCGCGTGGCGTGTCACCACTGGTCAGCGCCGTCAGGTCATCGTGGCGGGTAAATACCTCGCCGATGCCCTGCCATAGCCCTGGATACATGTCGAGCATGCGCTCGATATGACTGACGGCATTCTTGTCCACCGGGTTGAAACCGGTCAGGAACGGATGAAAGCGTTTGCGCTGCTCGATCGGCAACTGCTGCAGGGCTGCGGCCACGTAAGTGTCGGTGGCGCTGTACCAGTAGGCATCGGCATCGTCACCGGCGTAGTAGCGCGGGCGCTTTGGCTCATCTTCATGCCATTTCTTGGCCACCGGTATGCCAGAAATCATCGACTGCTCGATGCCCGCGGCATCCATGGCTTTGAGCAATGCCGGCATGCCTTCGCTTTCCTGGAAGAAGTCGACGTAGTGCAGGTGGGCATCGCTGTAGCGGTAGTCGCGCGCCAGTGCCACCTGGCACAGCCAGCCAGACAACAACACGCAGGCCAGCGCTCGGGCAATCATGGGCAGCTTCCTTCTACGAGTATGGAAACAGTAGACCGGCCGGCAAACGAGACGGTTCAGCCGCAGCGGGCAAACCGCTATGCTTGAGGCATTTCCACCGCGCCTGGAGCCCGCCGCATGAGCCGCCCCCTGATCATCCGCCCACGTGCCGAATCGGTCGAGGGCCAGCCGATCCTGCGCCCGCTGCCGGCAGCACAGTGCCGTAGCGTCGGCCCATTCGTGTTTTTCGACCATATGCTCGAAACCGACTATGCCCCAGGGCATGGCATGGACATCCGCCAGCACCCGCACATCGGTCTTTCGACGCTGACCTATCTGTTCGAGGGGGCGATCCTGCACAAGGACAGCCTCGGCACAGAGCAGCGGGTACTCCCTGGCGATGTCAGCTGGATGACGGCTGGCAGCGGCGTGGCCCATGTCGAGCGTACGCCGGCAGATGCCCTGGCCCATGGTTCGCGCCTGCATGGCTTGCAAGTGTGGCTGGCTTCGCCGCGCGCGCACGAACAAGGCCCGGCGAGCTACAGCCATCACCCGGCGGCGAGCCTGCCGGTCAGGGACAACCTGGGGGTGCGTATCTGCATGATTGCCGGCACCGGGTTCTGCCTGAAATCACCGGTGCCGGTGCTCTCCCCTACCCTTTATGCGCTTGTACAGATGCAGCCGGCGACGACACTGCTGATACCGAGTGACCACGTGCAGCGGGCGGTTTACCTGCTGGATGGCGAGTTGTTGCTGGGCGATGAGGACGTGGAGCCTTGCAGCCTGGCGGTGCTGCCGCAAGGTGAGGACGTGATGCTGTATGCAGAGGGAGAGTGCCAGTTGGTGCTGATTGGCGGGGAGCCACTGGATGGGCCGCGGCGGATGAACTGGAATTTCGTGGCCAGTGACCCGGAACTGATCGAGCAAGCCAGGGCCCGGTGGGCTGCGGGGGATTGGCCGGTGGTACCGGGGGAAACCTCAAGGATCGAGTTGCCCCGGTAAATCTGGGGCTGCTCTGCAGCCCATCGCGACACAAGGCCGCTCCTACAGGGGAACGCGCAACCCTTGTAGGAGCGGCCTTGTGTCGCGAAGGGCCGCAAAGCGGCCCCCTGCATTGTCAGCGCTGGAACACTTCAGCCAACAGGTTGTGCATGGAACGGAAGGCCCGCTCGGAAGTGCGACGGTCATACTGCATCTTGCCCGGTACATTGGCATTCGGGTCGGTAAACGAGTGCACCGCCCCGCCATAGCTCAGCAACTGCCAGTCGACCTTGGCCGCGTTCATCTCGTCCTCGAACGCAGGCAACTGCTCTTTCGGCACCAACGGGTCGCTGGCACCATGCAACACCAGCACCGAGCCCTTGATGTGCTTGGCGTCTTCAGGGTTCGGCGTGTCCAGCGTGCCATGGAACGACACCGCCGCACGCAGGTCGGCGCCGCTACGGGCCAGCTCCAGGGCACAGCAGCCACCAAAGCAGAAGCCGAACGTGGCAACCTTGCCAGGTTCCAGCAGCGCCTTGGACTGGCCCAGCAGTTGCGCCAGGGCTTCCTGCATACGCTTGCGCAGCTCGCCACGGTCGTTCTTCAACGGCATCATCGCCGCACCGGCCTCGTCGGCATTGGACGGGCGCACCGATTGGCCATACAGGTCGGCAATCAGCACCACATAGCCCTTCTCGGCCACTTCCTTGGCGATGCGCTCGGCACCTTCGCCAATCCCCATCCAGTTCGGCGCCATCACCAGGCCTGGGCGGCCCAGCGCCCCTGGCTCATAGACCAGGCGGCTTTCGTAAGCCTTGCCGGACAGGTGATAAACCAGCGATTCGACGATTACCTTGCTCATCAAGCACTCCTTAGGCACTTTGTATAAAAAGCCCGCCATGAAAAAAGCCCGCCGAAGCGGGCTTTCCTTGACATCAACTCAAGCAGACAGCTCGACCAGCAGCTTGTTCAGGCGACGAACGTAGGCCGCCGGGTCCTTCAAGCTGTCACCGGCCGCCAGGGCCGCCTGATCGAACAGGATGTGCGAGAGCTCGGCGAAACGGTCTTCGCTCTGTTCGTTATCCAGCTTCTCGATCAGCGGGTGGCTCGGGTTGAACTCGAAGATCGGCTTGGACTCCGGCACCTTCTGCCCACTGGCCTCCAGAATCTGGCGCATCTGCAAGCCCAGGTCCTGCTCGCCAATGGCCAGGATCGCCGGCGAGTCGGTCAGGCGGTGCGACACGCGCACGTCGGCCACGCTGTCACCCAGCGCGCCTTTCAGGCGCTCTACCAGGCCTTCCTTGTTCTTGGCGACTTCTTCCTGGGCTTTCTTGTCTTCTTCCGAATCCAGGTTGCCCAGGTCCAGGTCGCCACGGGCGACGTCGACAAAAGCCTTGCCGTCGAACTCGTTGAGGTAGCTCATCAGCCACTCATCGATACGGTCGGTGAGCAGCAGCACTTCGATGCCTTTCTTGCGGAAGACTTCCAGGTGTGGGCTGTTCTTGACCTGCGCGTACGACTCGCCGGTGAGGTAGTAGATCTTGTCCTGGCCTTCTTTGGCGCGGGCCAGGTAGTCGGCCAGGGCCACGCTCTGCTCGCCGCTGTCGTCCTGGGTGGAGGCGAAGCGCAGCAGGCCGGCGATTTTCTCCTTGTTGGCGAAATCTTCGGCCGGGCCTTCCTTCAGCACCTGGCCGAAGTTCTTCCAGAAGCCTTTGTACTGCTCGGGTTCGTTTTTCGCGAGCTTCTCCAGCATGTCCAGCACGCGCTTGGTCAGCGCAGTCTTCATCGACTCGATGATCGGGTCTTTCTGCAGGATTTCGCGGGACACGTTCAGCGACAGGTCGTTGGAGTCGACCACACCTTTGATAAAGCGCAGGTACAGCGGCAGGAACGATTCGGCCTGCTCCATGATGAACACGCGCTGCACGTACAGTTTCAGGCCGCGCGACGCTTCGCGCTGATACAGGTCGAACGGTGCGCGGGCCGGCACGTACAGCAGCGAGTTGTATTCGAGCTTGCCTTCGACCTTGTTGTGGCTCCAGGCCAGCGGGTTTTCGAAGTCATGGCCGATGTGCTTGTAGAACTCCTGGTATTCCTCGTCCTTGATCTCGGTACGCGGACGGGTCCACAGGGCGCTGGCACGGTTGACGGTTTCCCACTCTTCGGCTGGCTGCTCTTCGCCTTCGGCAGCCTGCTCCTTCGGCAACTGGATAGGCAGGGCGATGTGGTCGGAGTACTTCTTGACCACGTTGCGCAGGCGCCAGCCATCGGCGAACTCTTTCTCTTCCTGCTTCAGGTGCAGGACGATGCGGGTACCGCGCTGTGGCTTGTCGATGGTGGCGACTTCAAATTCGCCCTCGCCTTTCGACGACCAGTGCACGCCTTCGGCAGCAGGCTGACCGGCGCGACGGCTGTACACGTCGACCTTGTCGGCCACGATGAACGCGGAGTAGAAGCCCACACCGAACTGACCGATCAGGTGCGAGTCCTTTTTCTGGTCACCGGTGAGGTTCTTCATGAAGTCAGCGGTGCCGGACTTGGCGATAGTGCCCAGGTGGGCGATAACGTCTTCGCGGCTCATGCCGATGCCGTTGTCCTCAAGGGTAACGGTACCGGCGTCCTTGTCGAAGCTCAGGCGAATTTTCAGTTCATCGCCACCTTCAAGCAACTCTGGTTTGGCCAGGGCTTCGAACCGCAGTTTATCCACCGCGTCGGAGGCGTTGGAAATCAGTTCCCGCAGGAAGATTTCCTTGTTCGAGTACAGCGAATGAATCATGAGGTGCAGCAGTTGCTTTACCTCGGTCTGGAAGCCCAACGTTTCCTTTTGTGTTTCCACAGTCATGGTCTTCGAAACTCCGATCTGATTGCAGTGGCGCCTGGCGGCCGGTTTGGCCTGCGTTAAATGGCGGATGTCATTCAGATGGGGGCTGCCCGGATGATTTCAAGGGCTTTTCCGGCTCGATCTTGAAATGCGCACGGGCGGTGGCGATTGGCGCCTGCCTGTCGCCCTGCCAGGCCGTAATGGCCACGTTGGTCACCCGGCGGCCCTGGCGCCACAGCTGGCACTGGGCGTAGGTATCGCGAAAATGCCCAGCACGCAGGTAGTCGATGGAAAAGTCGATAATCTTTGGAATGCTCGCGCTTTCGCTGTAGATCAGCAGGTACAGCGCGGCGGACAGCTCCATGAAACCCGCAATCACACCACCATGGATGGCGGGCAGCAACGGGTTGCCGATGTTGTCGGGGTTGGCTGGGAGGCGGAACAGAAGGTCATCGCCCTGGCGCTCGCATTCGATGCCGATCAGCCCTGCGTAGGGGATCAGCGCCAGCAATGGCCGGTAATCACCGACCGCGTGGGCGGCGTTCAGTTGCTGGCGAACCGCGTGCGGAATCATGCGCCGCCCTCCTTCAGGCTGTTGCCGAAACGGATACCGCCCTTGATTTCCTGGCCCAGACGCATGAACGTCCCCACCACTTGGCAGATAGGCTGGTCAGGGTCGTCCTGATAGGCGGTGCCGCGGGTGAAGATCACGTCACGGGTAACGCGGTAGCACTGGGCGTGACCGTAGATGTCCTTACCGGCTTCGGCCGGGTGCATATAGTCGATGCGCAGGTCCAGCGTGGGGCACACTTCGAAGCGCGGCAACACGCACAGCGTGGCCATGCCGCAGGTGGTGTCCATCAGCGTGGTCAGCGCACCGCCGTGCACCGCGCCGGTTTGTGGGTTGCCGACAATGGCGGGTGACCAGGGCAGGACCAAGGTCATGCCATCAGCGTCGGCCTGCGCCACACGCACCTGCAAAAGCTGACAATGTTTTAACGCCGAGAGAAAACGCTCGGCCCTCGCCATCAAGGTTGAATCGCTCATGGGCTGTTCCACCGGCCGCCACGCGGCTGCATAAATTCGTTAAAAAATCCATATAGAACACAGCGTTATATATCTGTAATCTTCGTGGAACTTATTCCGTGTAGTTAGACTCGAAGGAACAAGTCACTTATTCCACCAAGGAGAAACACACCCATGCGTAAACCTTTTGCTTTTGCTCTGATGCTGGCTGCTGCGATGGGCCTGGCCGCTTGCGATAAAGCGAGCGAAGACAAAGCCCAAGACGCACAGGAACACGCCGAGCAAGCCCAGGAAAAGATGGGCGAAGCTCAGGATAAAATGAACGATGCTGCCAAGGAAAACGCCGAAGCCGCCAAAGATCAGGCCGAAGCTGAGCAGAAGGCTGCCGAAGAAGCCGCACCGGCTACTCCGGCGCCAGAAGCCGCGCCCGCTACTCCGGCCGAACCAGCCAAGCAGTAATTGGCTAAAACAAAAAAACCCGACGATGTCGGGTTTTTTTGTGCCTGCAACTTTTCGATTAAACGTTTCAGTTTCCGACGGCGACACTGTCCTTGGCAGGCTCCGCCGATACACTTTCGGTCGGCGTGAACACCATCACATCCAGTACATCCGAATGGAACTCTCGACGGTACAGAATCAGCACTACTCCCACACTCATCGCCATGAACAACCACGGGCTGATGAACCAGCTCAACATGGCCATGCCAAAGTAATACGAACGCAGGCCCAGGTTGAACTGGTTGGCGGCAAGTGACAGTACCCGTGCCGCCCGCGAGGCGAATGCCTTGCGCTCCAGCTCGTTGACCAGCCGCTCCCCGATCATGGGCGCCGACCCCACCAGCACTGCGGCAAAGTTGTATTGGCGCATGCACCAGCTGAACGTGAAAAAGGCGTAGACGAAGACCGTGGCCAGGCACAGCAGCTTGATCTCAGACATGCCCTGGGAGGTCTGCTGCACCAGCGGCAGGTCGGCCAGCAGCGACAGCGCCCGGTCGGAGGCACCGAGCACGGTAAGGATGCCGGCGAGGATGATCAGCGTGCTGGAAGCAAAGAACGACGCGTTGCGCTCAAGGTTGCCGATCACGCTGGCATCGGCAATGCGGTTGTCGCGCAGCAGCATGCGTCGCATCCAGTCCTCGCGGTACAGGTGCAACACACTGGCAAGGCACGCAGTGTCGCGGCCCTTCCAGATGGCATAGCGGGTATAGCCACCCCAGCACAGGGCGAACCAGACGATGGCCAGCAGGTTGTTGAGGTTGCTTTGGATGAAGTTCATGCAGGGTTCCCGAAAGGGCCAGGTGCCTAGAGGATAGGGACCAGGTTTCGACGCTGGCAAGCGGCAAAAGACACAGCTGCACTGTGAAATATGCTTACACAGCTTTTGGGCTGACGCGGTCTGTGTAGGAGCGGCCTTGCGTCGCGATAGGGGTGCACAGCGCCCCAGGAATTCAGCTTCGCAGGATAGATTGCCGGGGCCGCTTTGCGGCCCTTTCGCGACGCAAGGCCGCTCCTACACAGGGTGCGCAAGGCAAAGAGGGTGGCACAAAAAAGCCCCGCATCCTTGCGGATACGGGGCTTTCCAGTCTAGACCTTTGGCGAGCACCCTTCGGCTTGTGGCCGGTGCCGCCCTCAGGCTTCAACTTGCCAGGTCAGGCCAGCGCCTCGCGCGGCTTGCCAAGCATGCGGTCGCAGGCCACGGCACCAACCAGGGTCACCACCGAAGGCACCAGCCAGGCAAGGCCCTGGTCGCTCAGCGGCAAGTGCGCCATGAAGTCTGGCAGCACGTGGGCGATGCTGCTGCCCTTGATTGCGTCGACCATGCCGAACAGCAGCGACACCAGCATCACTGGCGCCAGGATGCGGGCTGGCGAGTTCCACAGGTCTTTCACGAAGCTCAGGCCGACTACCACGATGCAGGGTGGGTAGATGGCGGTGAGCACCGGAATGGAGAACATGATCAGCTTGGTCAGGCCCAGGTTGGAGATCAGCAGCGAGAAGCCTGCAAGGATCACCACCAGCGCACGGTACGACAGCGGCAGCACCTGACTGAAGTACTCGGCGCAGGCGCAGGTCAGGCCAACCGCGGTCACCAGGCAAGCCAGCGCGATGAGGACGGCGAGGAAGCCGCTACCCAGCGAGCCGAAGGTGTGCTGCACGTAGGCATGCAGTACCGCCGCACCGTTGGTGGCGTCAGCCGCGATGTCGTGGCTGCCGGCACCCAGACGGAACAGGCTGATGTACACCAGCGCCAGGCCAACACCCGCGATCAGGCCGGCGATGATGGCATAGCGGGTGATCAGCTTAGGCGACTCGACACCGCGCGAGCGGATGGCGTTGACGATGACAATACCGAACACCAGGGCGCCCAGGGTATCCATGGTCAGGTAGCCATCGGAGAAGCCCTTGGAGAAGGCAGCGGCGGCATAGGCCGGCTGTGCCTCACCAATGGTGCCGGCGGGCAGCGCGAAGGCAGCGATGCCCAGCACGGCCAAGGCAATGATCTTCAACGGTGCCAGGAAGCGGCCGACGGTGTCGAGCAGCTTGCCCGGGTACATGGACACGGCCAGCACCACGGCGAAGTACACCAGGCTGTAGATGAACAGTGCCAGTGGGCTTTCACCGGTCAGCGGTGCAACGCCCACTTCGAACGACACGGTTGCCGTACGCGGGGTGGCGAACAGCGGGCCGACCGACAGGTAACATACAGCCGCCAGCAGGCCGCCGAAGAACTTGCCGATCGGGCTGCTCAGTGCATCCATGCCGCCACCGACCTTGGCCAAGGCGACCACGGTAATGACCGGCAGGCCCACGGCGGTCACCAGGAAGCCCAGTGCTGCCATCCATACGTGCGGGCCAGACTGCAGACCGACGATAGGCGGGAAGATGATATTGCCCGCGCCAACGAAAAGCGCAAACGTCATAAAGCCAAGCGCCAGGATATCCTGGCCTTTGAGAACTTTCATTTAAGGTAGTACCACACTGCTGAAATCGGGATTCGAGAGGGGATTTCCCTTTGGATGAGGGGAAATGCTGCCCGGCTTGATAGGCCAGACCCGTTTAGCGTGTCGTTCCCTTTTGGGGTACGGGCACAGAGTGAACGCGTAATGTAACTGTTTTGTCAGTCAAACGCACTGGCACAGTGCTGCTTGTCCGATGTGCGTACATGTTTGTCGTCTGTGCGACCGAGGACAGTGGGAATTATCCTCGGATTGAAACATTAGTCTGTGTGAAAATTCCTATCAAACCCATCGAAAAATCCATGTCACCCTTCCCGCCGCGAAGAGGTCGGCATAGAAATACACAACCCCCGAAACGACAAAGGCCACCCGAAGGTGGCCTCTGTGCGCGTGGGGGGTGTAGCAGTATTACTTCTTGGCTTCCCAGCCAGTCAGCTCGGCCAGGGCCTTGCCGATATCAGCCAGGGAACGCACGGTCTTCACACCAGCGTCCTGCAGGGCGGCGAACTTCTCGTCCGCAGTACCCTTGCCGCCGGAAATGATGGCGCCAGCGTGGCCCATGCGCTTGCCCGCAGGTGCGGTAACACCCGCGATGTAGGAAACGACAGGCTTGGTCACGTGGGCCTTGATGTAGGCCGCGGCTTCTTCTTCTGCCGAACCGCCGATCTCACCGATCATCACGATCGCTTCGGTCTTCGGGTCTTCCTGGAACAGCTTCAGGATGTCGATGAAGTTGGAGCCCGGGATTGGGTCACCGCCGATGCCGACGCAGGTCGACTGGCCGAAGCCGGCGTCGGTGGTCTGCTTCACAGCTTCGTAGGTCAGGGTGCCGGAACGCGAAACGATGCCGACCTTGCCTGGCAGGTGGATGTGACCTGGCATGATGCCGATCTTGCACTCGCCTGGGGTGATCACACCTGGGCAGTTAGGGCCGATCAGGGTCACGCCCAGCTCGTCGCACTTGACCTTGGCATCCAGCATGTCCAGGGTAGGAATGCCTTCGGTGATGCAGACGATCAGCTTGATGCCGCCGAAGGCAGCTTCCAGGATCGAGTCTTTGCAGAACGGAGCCGGTACGTAGATGACCGAAGCGTCAGCGCCGGTAGCTTCCACGGCTTCCTTGACGGTGTTGAACACCGGCAGGCCCAGGTGGGTGGTGCCACCCTTGCCTGGGGTTACGCCGCCGACCATCTTGGTGCCGTAGGCGATGGCTTGTTCGGAGTGGAAAGTACCCTGCGAGCCGGTGAAGCCCTGGCAGATGACTTTGGTGTCTTTATTGATCAGGACGCTCATTACTTGCCCTCCGCAGCTTTGACAACTTGTTGAGCAGCGTCGGTCAGGCTGGTTGCCGCAATGATGTTCAAACCGCTTTCTGCCAGTACTTTAGCGCCCAGTTCGGCGTTGTTGCCTTCGAGGCGAACCACAACCGGAACTTTGACGCCGACTTCTTTCACTGCACCGATGATGCCTTCGGCAATCATGTCGCAACGAACGATGCCGCCGAAGATGTTGACCAGAACGGCCGCGACATTGCTGTCGGACAGAATGATCTTGAACGCTTCGGTAACGCGCTCTTTGGTAGCACCGCCGCCAACGTCGAGGAAGTTGGCTGGCTTGCCGCCATGCAGGTTGACGATGTCCATGGTACCCATGGCCAGGCCGGCACCGTTGACCATGCAGCCGATGTTGCCTTCCAGGGCCACGTAGTTCAGCTCGAAGCTGGCAGCGTGGGCTTCACGAGGATCGTCCTGCGACGGGTCGTGGAAGGTTTTCAGCTTAGGCTGACGGTACATGGCGTTTGCGTCGATGTTGATCTTCGCATCCAGGCAGTGCAGGTCGCCGTCGGCCTTGATGACCAGCGGGTTGACTTCCAGCAGGGCCAGGTCGTGTTCTTTGAACAGCTTGGCCAGGCCTACGAAAATCTTGGCGAACTGTGCAACTTGCTTGCCTTCCAGACCCAGCTGGAATGCCAGTTCACGACCTTGGAACGGCTGAGCACCGACCAGTGGATCGATAGTAGCCTTGATGATCTTCTCAGGAGTTTCGTGAGCAACTTTCTCGATGTCCACGCCACCTTCGGTGGAGGCCATGAACACGATACGGCGGCTCGAGCGATCGACTACAGCGCCCAGGTACAGCTCTTTGGCGATGTCAGTGCAGGATTCGACCAGGATCTTGGTCACTGGCTGACCGTTGGCGTCGGTCTGGTAGGTTACCAGGCGCTTGCCCAACCATTGCGCAGCGAACGCCTTGGCGTCTTCCTTGCTGCGAACCAGCTTGACGCCGCCCGCTTTACCGCGACCACCTGCGTGAACCTGGGCTTTTACAACCCACTCGGAACCGCCGATCTTGTCGCAAGCTTCTGCTGCAGCTTCAGGGGTGTCGACTGCGAAACCCTTGGAAACTGGCAAGCCGTATTCAGCGAACAGCTGCTTACCCTGATACTCGTGAAGATTCATGCTTTTTACCGTCTTCGTTAGGTACTGCGCTTCGGCGCTGCGCCATTACTGGCGCCGCACCACCTGTGACCGTTGACCCCGGGTTTTCCCGTGTGATCCGGTCCGGCGGACGTTCCGCGGTGAGTCATGCACGCAAGACTCACGACGGGCTGCCCGCCGTGGTTTCTTATAATTAACGCTTCTTACGGTTGGCCACGTGAATGGCGCCGCCATTCACCGCCAGCGCTGCTTCATGCAACGCTTCGGACAGGGTTGGATGGCTGAAGACCATCATGCCCAGATCCTCGGCACTGGTGCCGAATTCCATTGCGATTGCACCCTGCTGCACCAGTTCGGCAGCCGATGGGCCAATCACGTGTACGCCCAGAACGCGGTCGGTCTTGGCATCGGCGATGACCTTGACGAAACCACCGGTGTCGTTGGCTGCCATCGCACGGCCGCTGGCCGCGAACGGGAAGGTGCCTACGTTAACCTCAACACCCTCGGCCTTCAAGGACTGTTCGGTCTTGCCGACCCATGCAATTTCCGGGTGGGTGTAGATAACCGACGGGATCAGGTCATAGTTCATCTGGGCCTTGTGGCCCTTGATGCGCTCGACGACCATGATGCCCTCTTCCGAGGCCTTGTGGGCCAGCATCATGCCGCGTACCACGTCACCGATGGCGAACACGCCTGGAACGCTGGTCGCGCAGTGATCGTCAACGAAGATGTAGCCACGCTCGTCGATGGTCACGCCGCTGTCGGAAGCCAGCAGGTCGGTGGTTACAGGGCGACGGCCGACCGCAACGATCAGCTTGTCGAAGGTGATCTTCTGCTCGCCTTCGGCGTTGGTGTAGGTCACTTCGACTTCGTTGCCGTTGACTTTCGAGCCGGTGACGCGAGCGCCCAGCTTGATGTCCAGGCCTTGCTTGGTCAGGGTCTTCTGGGCTTCTTTCGACACGGCAGTGTCGGCAGCCATCAGGAAGGTGTCCAGCGCTTCCAGAACGGTGACTTCAGCACCCAGGCGAGCCCATACCGAGCCCAGTTCCAGGCCGATCACGCCGGCACCGATAACGCCCAGGCGCTTCGGTACGGTCTGGAATTCCAGGGCGCCGGTGGAGTCGACGATGACGTTCTGGTCGACCGGAGCCGGTGGAATGTCGATCGGGCGCGAGCCGGAAGCCAGGATCACGTTGTCGGCTTCGATGACTTCGGTGGTGCCGTCAGCCTTGGTGACTTCGACTTTCTTGCCAGCCAGCAGCTTGCCGTGGCCCTGGATCGAAGTGACGCCGTTGGCCTTGAACAGGGTGGCAACGCCACCGGTCAGGTTCTTGACGATGCCAGCCTTGCGGCCAACCATCGCGGCGACGTCCATCTTCACTTCGCCAGTGGAGATACCGTGGACGTTGAAGCTCTCTTTGGCTTCCTTGTATTTCCAGGAGCTGTCCAGCAGCGCCTTGGAAGGAATGCAACCTACGTTCAGGCAGGTGCCGCCCAGGGCCAGTTTGCCCTCGGCGTCAGTGTACTTCTCGATACAGGCAGTCTTCAGACCAAGTTGGGCAGCCTTGATGGCAGCAACATAGCCGCCAGGACCTGCACCAATCACCACTACGTCGAATTTCTGGGTCATAAAAGATTCCTTATCAGCAACTAGCTACAAGCCAAAAGCTGCAAGCCTACACGCTTCTACTTGAAGCTTGCAGCTTGCAACTTGTGGCTGTTTGATTAGATGTCCAGCAGCAGGCGGGACGGATCTTCCAGCAGGTTCTTGATAGTGACCAGGAAGGTTACCGCTTCCTTGCCGTCGATCAGGCGGTGATCGTACGACAGCGCCAGGTACATCATCGGGCGAATCACGACTTGGCCATTGATGGCCATCGGGCGCTGGATGATGTTGTGCATGCCGAGAATGGCGGCCTGCGGCGGGTTGACGATCGGGGTCGACATCATCGAACCGAAGGTACCACCGTTGGTGATGGTGAAGGTGCCACCGGTCATCTCTTCGATGGACAGTTTGCCGTCACGGGCCTTCTTGCCGAAGGTAGCGATGCCGTTCTCGATTTCAGCCAGGCTCATCGACTCGGCGTTACGCAGCACCGGTACCACCAGGCCACGGTCGCTGGACACGGCAACACCGACGTCGGCGAAACCGTGGTAGACGATGTCGTTGCCATCGATCGAGGCATTGACAGCCGGGAAGCGCTTCAGCGCTTCGGTAGCCGCCTTGACGAAGAACGACATGAAGCCCAGGCGCACGCCATTGTGGGTCTTCTCGAACAGGTCCTTGTACTTCGAACGCAGGGCCATGACTTCGGTCATGTCCACTTCGTTGAAGGTGGTCAGCATCGCCATGTTGGACTGGGCTTCGACCAGACGCTCGGCGATCTTGGCACGCAGGCGGGTCATCGGCACGCGTTTCTCGGTGCGGTCGCCAGCAGCGACGACAACCGGCGCAGCAGCGGCAGCTGCAGGCTTGGCAGCCGGTGCAGCGGCAGGTGCCGACTTCTTGTTGGCTACAGCAGCAACCACGTCTTCCTTGGTGATGCGGCCACCTTTACCAGTACCCGCAACGGTAGCCAGGTCGATGGCGTTTTCTTCAGCCAGCTTGCGCGCGGCCGGAGCAGCAACCGGGTCATCTTCGCCAGCGTCGGCCGCGGCGGCAGCCGGAGCTGCAGCAGGCGCGGCTGCCGCAGCAGGAGCAGCGGCAGCACCGCCTTCAACGATCGAACCCAGCAACTCGTCGGACAGGACGGTGTCGCCCTCGCCCTTGACGATGTCGCCCAGCACGCCATCGGCAGTAGCCAGTACTTCCAGGACCACCTTGTCGGTCTCGATGTCGACGATCAGCTCGTCACGCTTGACGGCTTCGCCCGGCTTCTTGTGCCAGGTGGCAACGGTGCCATCGGCAACCGATTCCGGGAAGGTTGGGGCTTTGATCTCGATAGCCATTATCTGTGTTTCCTTAAATTCGGTTTCAGGTGCGAAGGCGTTAGACAGTGAAGGCGTCTTGCAGCAGTTTTTCCTGCTGTTCGGCGTGCTTCGAAGCGTAACCACAGGCTGGCGCGGCAGAAGCGTCGCGACCGGCGTATTCCAGGACCAGTGCCTTGTTGTGGCGGCCCAGGATACGGCGCATGTGGTGCTGGCTGCTGTACCAGGCGCCCTGGTTCATCGGCTCTTCCTGGCACCATACGGCATGCTTGAGGTTGCTGTATTGCGCCAGGATTTCGACCAGGTCGTCCTCCGGGAACGGGTACAGCTGCTCGAGACGCAGGATGGCGATGTCTTCGCGGCCTTCGGCACGGCGTTTTTCCAGCAGGTCGTAGTAGACCTTGCCGCTGCACAGCACCAGGCGCTCGACCTTGGCCGGATCGATTGCGTCGATTTCCGGGATCACGGTCTGGAACGAGCCTTCTGCCAGGTCTTCCAGCGTCGAGATGGCCAGCTTGTGGCGCAGCAGCGACTTCGGCGTCAGGACCACCAGCGGCTTGCGCAGCGGGCGGATGACCTGGCGACGCAGCAAGTGGTAGATCTGTGCCGGGGTAGTCGGTACGCAGACCTGGATGTTGTGCTCGGCGCACAGCTGCAGGTAACGCTCCAGACGCGCGGAGGAGTGCTCCGGGCCCTGCCCTTCGTAACCGTGTGGCAGCAGCATGGTCAGACCGCACAGGCGGCCCCACTTGTGCTCACCGCTGGTGATGAACTGGTCGATCACCACTTGCGCACCGTTGGCGAAGTCGCCGAACTGGGCTTCCCAGATCACCAGCGCGTTCGGCATGGTGGTGGAATAGCCGTATTCGAAGGCCAGTACCGCTTCCTCGGAAAGGAACGAATCGTACAGGTCGAAACGTGGCTGGCCCGGGAACAGGTTCTGCAGCGGAATGTAGGTGCTGGCGTCCTTCTGGTTGTGCAACACCGCGTGACGGTGCGAGAAGGTGCCACGGCCGATGTCCTGGCCGGTCATGCGGATCGGGTGACCTTCGAACTGCAGGGTGGCGTAAGCCATGGTCTCTGCATAACCCCAGTTGATCGGCAAGCCACCGGCCTGCATCTTCTGACGGTCTTCGTAGATCTTCGACACCTGACGCTGGACCACGAAACCTTCCGGCAGCTCGAGCAGCTTGGCCGACAGGTCCTGCAGGGTCTTGAGGTCGAAACGGGTGTCGTGACGCGCGGTCCAGGCATGGCCCAGGTACGGACGCCAGTCGACGAACAGCTCGCGGTTCGGCTCCTTGACCAGGCTTTTCACCACGTGCAGGCCATTGTCCAGCGCGTTGCGGTACTCGTCGATCTTGGCCTGAGCGCGATCGGCGTCGATGCGACCCGCCTGGATCAGTGCCTCGGCATACAGCTCACGGGTAGTGCGCTGTTTGCTGATCTGCTGGTACATCAGCGGCTGGGTGCCGTTCGGCTCGTCAGCCTCGTTGTGGCCGCGACGACGGTAGCAGACCAGGTCGATGACCACGTCACGCTTGAACTGCATGCGGTAGTCGATGGCCAGCTGCGTAACGAACAGCACTGCTTCCGGGTCATCGCCGTTCACGTGCAGGATCGGCGCCTGGATCATCTTGGCAACGTCGGTGGCGTACTCGGTGGAGCGCGCATCCAGCGGGTTGCTGATGGTGAAACCAACCTGGTTGTTGATCACGATGTGCACGGTACCGCCGGTCTTGAAACCGCGGGTCTGCGACATCTGGAAGGTTTCCATGACCACGCCCTGGCCGGCGAAAGCTGCGTCGCCGTGGATCGAGATCGGCAGCACCTTGTCGCCAACGGTGTCGTTGCGGCGATCCTGACGGGCGCGCACCGAACCCTCGACCACCGGCGAAACGATTTCCAGGTGGGACGGGTTGAACGCCATGGCCAGGTGAACTTCGCCACCGGAGGTCATCACGTTCGAGGAGAAGCCCTGGTGATACTTCACGTCACCGGAGCCCAGCTCGTTCATCTTCTTGCCTTCGAACTCGTCGAACAGCTCGCGCGGGTTCTTGCCGAAGGTGTTCACCAGCACGTTCAGACGGCCACGGTGGGCCATGCCGATCACAACTTCCTTGGTGCCGTAGGAGCCGGAACGCTGGATCATTTCGTCCAGCATCGGGATCAGGCTCTCGCCGCCCTCAAGGCCGAAGCGCTTGGTGCCCGGGTACTTGGTGCCCAGGTACTTTTCCAGGCCCTCACCGGCGGTCACGCGCTCGAGCAGGTGGGCCTGCACGTCAGCGGAAAACTCCGGACGGCCGCGCACGCTTTCCAGGCGCTGCTGGAACCAGCTGCGCTGCTCGGAATCGACGATGTGGGTGAATTCGGCGCCAATGGTGCGACAATATGTCTTCTGGAGTGCATCGAAGATGTCGCGTAGGCTCGCCTCCTCTTTGCCGATGAACAGGTCGCCGGCACGGAAGGTCGTATCAAGATCGGCATTGGTCAAGCCGTAGTGATTGATCGACAGGTCTACGGGCGCAGGGCGCTGCCACAACCCCAACGGGTCGAGCTTGGCAGCCTGATGGCCGCGCATACGATAGGCCTGGATCAGTCGCAGAACTTCAACCTGCTTCTTCTCGTGTTCACTGCTCACGCTCCCGGCGGATACCGGTTGGGCGCGGCGCTGGTTCTTTGCCAGCAGTACGAAATGGTCGCGGATTGTCGAGTGCGATACATCAGTAGCGGTGCTGCCGTCGGCTGGCAACTTCTGGAAGTAAGTGCGCCACTCTTCTGGCACAGCGTTAGGGTCGTGCAGGTAGAGTTCGTAGAGCTCTTCCACATATGCAGCGTTACCACCTGAAAGGTGGGCGCTATCCCACATGCGCTGCATCACGCTTTCTTGCATGCTTGGTCACCCTCGATTAGGGGACTGATCGACAAGAGCCACAGCAAACCTGGAAAAGTCCGAATAAAGCGACTGAACCACGCCACTTGGATCCTGCTGATTTTCCGGGTACCAGCCCGGAAAGCCCCTGCTGGTCTCATATCTTCATAGGTATGAACGCGGGCTTTGTGGGCCCTTGTTCGGGTTTTACCTCAGTGCGGGCTCACACCCGCACCTCGGCATACTGCAGGTACAACACGTTGTATCAGGTGCCGCTTTGCAGCAGCATGTTACGTACGTGACCGATTGCCTTGGTCGGGTTCAGACCTTTCGGGCAAACGTTTACGCAGTTCATGATCCCGCGGCAGCGGAATACGCTGAACGGGTCATCCAGGGACGCCAGGCGCTCCTGAGTCTTGGTGTCACGGCTATCGGCCAGGAAGCGGTAGGCCTGCAGCAGTGCGGCGGGGCCCAGGAACTTGTCCGGGTTCCACCAGAACGACGGGCAGGAAGTCGAGCAGCAAGCGCACAGGATGCACTCGTACAGACCGTCCAGCTTGTCACGCTCTTCAGGCGACTGCAGACGCTCGATGGCCGGTGCTGGCGTATCGTTCTGCAGGAATGGCTTCACCTTCTCGTACTGCTTATAGAAGATGCTCATGTCGACCACCAGGTCACGAATGACCGGCAGGCCTGGCAGCGGGCGCAGGATCAGCTTGTTGCCTTTGACCACACCCGACAGCGGGGTGATGCAGGCCAGGCCGTTCTTGCCGTTCATGTTCATGCCATCGGAACCGCACACGCCTTCACGGCACGAGCGACGATACGAGAAACCCTCGTCCTTTTCCTTGATCAGCGCCAATACATCGAGAACCATCAGGTCCTTGCCGCCGGTATCCACGTCGAACGACTCCATCTTGGGCGCCGAGTCGGTGTCGGGGTTGTAACGATAAACTTCGACTTTCAACATAGCAGCCACCCTTAGTAAGTCCGGATTTTTGGCTCGAAGGCCGGTACGGTCTTCGGCGCAAAGTTGACGCCGCGCTTGGCAACGCGCTTCTCACCCGGGTAGTACAGGGTGTGGCACAGCCAGTTTTCGTCGTCACGGTCTTCGAAGTCTTCACGGGCGTGAGCACCGCGGGACTCTTTACGGGCTTCGGCCGCGATGGCGGTAGCTTCGGCGACTTCCAGCAGGTTCTGCAGCTCCAGCGCTTCGATACGCGCGGTGTTGAAGGCCTGGGACTTGTCGTTGATCTTGACGTTGGCGATGCGGTCACGCAGGCCGGCCAGTTGCTCGATACCCTTCAGCATGTATTCGCCAGTACGGAATACACCGAAGTAGTTCTGCATGCAGCTCTGCAGCTCGCGCTTGAGGCTGGCAACGTCTTCGCCAGTGGAGCGCTCGTTGAGCTTGTTCAGACGGTTCAGGGCAACTTCGATGTCGGTGTCGCTGGCGTCGAGATGCTCGATGCCGTCGCTCAGCGCCTTCTCCAGGTGCAGGCCGGCAGCACGGCCGAACACCACCAGGTCGAGCAGCGAGTTGCCGCCCAGGCGGTTGGCACCGTGAACCGATACACACGCCACTTCACCTACGGCGAACAGGCCAGGAATGATGTGATCCTTGCCTTCTTCGTCCATGGTGATGGCCTGGCCATGAATGTTGGTGGCAACGCCGCCCATCATGTAGTGGCAGGTCGGGACAACAGGAACTGGCGCGACGACCGGGTCGACATGGGCGAAGGTCTTGGACAGTTCGCAGATACCTGGCAGGCGGCTGTGCAGCACTTCCTCGCCCAGGTGGTCCAGCTTCAGCAGTACGTGGTCCTTGTTCGGGCCCACGCCGTTGCCGGCGATGATTTCCTTGACCATGGAACGGGCAACCACGTCGCGGCCGGCCAGGTCTTTCGCGTTCGGCGCGTAACGCTCCATGAAACGCTCGCCATGGGCGTTGATCAGGTAGCCACCCTCACCGCGGCAGCCCTCGGTGACCAGTACACCGGCGCCGGCGATGCCGGTTGGGTGGAACTGCCACATCTCGATGTCCTGCACCGGTACACCGGCACGCAGGGCCATGCCGATACCGTCGCCGGTATTGATCAGGGCGTTGGTGGTGGAGGCGTAGATACGGCCCGCACCGCCAGTGGCCAGAACGGTGGCCTTGGACTTGATGTACATGGTTTCGCCGGTTTCGATGCAGATCGCGATCACACCGACGAAGGCGCCTTCCTGGTTTTTTACCAGGTCAACGGCATAGTACTCGTTGAGGAACGTGGTACCGGCTTTCAGGTTGCCCTGGTACAGGGTGTGCAGCAGCGCGTGACCGGTACGGTCGGAAGCGGCACAGGTACGGGCGGCCTGGCCACCTTTACCGAAGTCCTTGGACTGGCCACCGAACGGACGCTGGTAGATACGGCCGGTTTCGGTACGCGAGAACGGCAGGCCCATGTGGTCCAGCTCGAAGACCGCAGCAGGGCCTTCCTGACACATATATTCGATAGCGTCCTGGTCACCGATGTAGTCGGAGCCCTTGACGGTATCGTACATGTGCCAGCGCCAGTCGTCGTTCGGGTCAGCCGAAGCGATGGCGCAGGTGATGCCGCCCTGGGCGGATACAGTGTGCGAGCGGGTCGGGAAGACCTTGGTGACTACGGCAGTCTTGTGGCCGCCTTGAGCCAGTTGCAGCGCAGCACGCATGCCGGCGCCGCCGCCACCGATGATGATGGCGTCGAAGGAAATGGTTGGAATGCTAGCCATGGATCAGATACCCCAGAGAATCTGCACACCCCAGACGAAGTAAGCGAACATCGCAACGCCGCATACCGCCTGGAACAGGAAACGAATCGCAGTTGCCGACTTGCCGAACGACATAGGCGTCAGGTAGTCGGTTGCAATGGTCCACATGCCGACCCAGGCGTGAGCGCCCAGGGCAACGAGGGCCAGCAGACTGAAGATCCGCATCGCGTTGTTGGAGAACAGACCATGCCACTGGGTGTAGTCGATGCCTGGGTGGGCGACCACGTAGCCGATCAGGAAGAGGAAGTAAGCCGCGAGAACGACCGCAGAAACGCGCTGCGCCATCCAGTCATAGAGGCCCGAACGCGACAGGTTCGTGACATTGGTTACCATACCCAAACTCCCACCAGAACGATCAGCACCACGGAGATGACAATCACGATTTTCGAGCCCAGCTTGCCGCCTTCCAGCGTCTCACCGATGCCCATGTCCATGATCAGGTGGCGTACACCTGCCACGAGGTGATAAAGCAGGGCGGACAGCAGGCCCCAGGTCACGAATTTGGCCAGCGGGCTGGTCAGACACGCCTTCACCTCACCGAAGCCTTCCTCGGAACCCAGCGACTTGCCCAGTGCATAAAGCATGATGGCAAGGCCGATGAACAGGATGACGCCGGAGATACGATGCAGGATGGACGTGTACGCAGTGACAGGGAGCTTGATGGTCCTTAGGTCTAGGTTTACAGGTCGTTGGCTTTTCACGGCTTTTTTCACACTGAAGAGCCCCTAGCGAATCAGGGCAAAGTTGTTGGTAAGTGTACTGGTCAGGTACCCACCACCCAGGGAACGGCGACCCCCAGCAGTTCGGGCTTGCAAGCCCCTGGCGGTCGGGTGCCGAGTATAGACAGTTAGGCTGCTTATGACAACGTGACGGGGTAGCCCAAATAGCGCATTGCCTTTAACGAACAAAAGGCGTAAATGGGCGAGAATTTCGGGAAAAATCAGGCTTGAAAGCCTGATTCAACAAGCCTTTAGGCAAATTGACATCTGAATTTATCCCTCTATAGTGGTGCGGGCCCTGCGTGGGGGGTCTGTCTGATGATTTCTAGCATTAATAGGAGGCCACATGGCTGACAAAAAAGCGCAGTTGGTCATCGAGGGCGCTGCCCCCGTCGAGCTGCCCATTTTAACCGGCACCGTTGGTCCTGATGTAATCGACGTCCGCGGGTTGGGGGCCACAGGTCACTTCACCTTCGACCCTGGTTTCATGGCGACTGCCTCGTGCGAGTCGAAGATCACCTACATTGACGGCGACAAAGGTATCCTGCTGCACCGCGGCTACCCGATCGAGCAACTCGCCGAACAATCCGACTACCTCGAAACCTGCTACCTGCTGCTCAACGGCGAACTGCCGAATGCCGAGCAGAAGGCCCAGTTCGTCAGCACCGTAAAGAACCACACCATGGTTCACGAGCAGCTGAAGTCCTTCTTCAACGGCTTCCGCCGCGACGCTCACCCGATGGCGGTGATGTGCGGCGTGGTCGGCGCCCTGTCGGCGTTCTATCACGACTCCCTGGATATCAATAACCCGCAACACCGCGAAATTTCCGCGGTGCGCCTGGTCGCCAAGATGCCGACCCTGGCCGCGATGGTTTACAAGTACTCCATGGGCCAGCCGATGATGTACCCGCGCAACGACCTGTCGTACGCGGAAAACTTCCTGCACATGATGTTCAACACCCCGTGCGAGATCAAACCGATCAGCCCGGTGCTGGCCAAGGCAATGGACCGGATCTTCATCCTCCACGCCGACCACGAGCAGAACGCCTCCACCTCCACCGTTCGTCTGGCCGGCTCGTCGGGTGCCAACCCGTTCGCCTGTATCGCCGCCGGTATCGCCGCACTGTGGGGCCCGGCCCACGGCGGTGCGAACGAAGCCGTCCTGACCATGCTCGATGAAATCGGCGATGTCTCGAACATCGACACGTTCATCGCCAAGGCCAAGGACAAGAACGACCCGTTCAAGCTCATGGGCTTCGGTCACCGCGTGTACAAGAACCGCGACCCGCGCGCCACCGTGATGAAGCAGACCTGCGACGAAGTCCTGCGCGAGCTGGGCATCAAGAACGACCCGCAGCTGGAACTGGCCATGCGCCTCGAAGAGATAGCCCTGACCGATCCGTACTTCATCGAGCGCTCGCTGTACCCGAACGTCGACTTCTACTCGGGGATCATCCTCAAGGCGATCGGCATTCCGACCAGCATGTTCACCGTGATCTTTGCCCTGGCACGTACCGTGGGCTGGATCTCGCACTGGAAAGAAATGCTCTCCAGCCCGTACAAGATCGGCCGTCCGCGCCAGCTGTACACCGGCGAGCAAAAACGCGACATCGCTGCACTGAAAGACCGCAAGTAAGCTTTTTAGCCGAACGCAAAAAGGCTGCCTTCGGGCAGCCTTTTTTATTCCAAGTCCTGATGGCCGCAGTTCGACCCTTGCGGGAGCACCGCGTTAAACCTCAGTTTTTCTCAGCCCGCTCCCGCAAGCCTTTCAGGGTATTGAACGGCGCGTCCACCACGAACTTGTTGGCCACCATCGCCGGCACGCTACCACCCGGCTCTGTGTGCACCTGGTAGGTCACCTCTGTACTGTCGCCCTTGGGCACCAGCTTCCAGAAGCCCTCAACCTTGGCTACCCGCACAAAGCCCTTCTCTTCCGGTAGATAGGTCGGGTCTTCCTTCAGGTTACGCACCAGGCTGCCGTCCGCTCCCTTGACAGTAGTCACGTGCAGAATCGAATCTCGCGGCGTTACCGGCCATGGTGTATTGAACTGGGTGTAGGTCCAGCTCTGGTCGCCGTCATGCTTGAGCAGCTTCTGCGACTTGCACTCGTGAATCCATGCGCAGGCCCCGACCACGTCTTCCTGCAAGGCCTGCACCTTGGCCAGCGGCGCCTTGATCACGGTGACACCCTGATAAGCCTTGTACTTGGAGCCCGCCACTTCGCTGAGGGATACCTTGATCCCCTCCTCGTCCTTGGCCACCTGCCAGTTTTCGGCCCAGGCCGCAGGCGACAGCAGAACACCCACGCCACACAGCAGTGCAATACGCTTGAACGATCTCATCATGTTTATCCTTGTTGTCGAAGATCCAGCCTGTCACGCCGCCGTCATCTGCTCCCACCAGCCAAGAATCCTGATTGCCTCGTCACGGTCACTGCCGCACACCTCGACATCCGCCTTGAAGCCGCCACATACCGCCGGCCGCTCGGGCTTGCCAAACAGGTCGCAAAGGTTGGCAGCCGTCAGGTACAGGCAGCGCTCGCCAGCCGGCTTGCCATTGGGCATGCGCGGCATCGCAGAAGTGATGGACGGGGCGATGCAGCAGGCACCACAACCCTCACGGCAGTTCATGGCTATTCACCAAAATCAGGACTCCCTGGAACAAAACGGGACGAACGTCCCTGGATAGTAACCGCTCAAACAGGCGTTTGAAATTGCTGGCACGATGAAATCTGCCGTGACCCGGCAGTCAGTTCCCGGCTACTGCCGATACTCGAAATCGATCGCCGCCCCTTCCACGTCATGACGGCTGTCATTGCGCAACTGCAGCTGCATTTCGTTATTGATCAACCGGCCATTAAGCTGGAACGGGCTGTCGGTTTCCGGCTTTTCGGTGAACATGGGCGGCAGCAAAGGCTTGCGCCGCTGGATGGGCGACGGGGTGCCCACATTCGGCTCGAGGGTATCGACCATATCGACTGGCAGGCTGAGGTCCAGCTTTGCCTTGGGCAATGGCTTGGCAATCGCCTTGCTTACCGGTTTATGCGCCTTGGCCTTGCTACTGCCGGCCTTTTTCACCACCGGCTTCGGCGCGGGCTTGGCTGCCACTTTTTTTTGCACGTGCTTGCCCTGAGTTGCCTGCGCCTGGCTTGCCGGCTGCGCAGCCGAAGCTGGACTGCCCGGGTAGCAGAGCGGTGCAAGGCACAAGATCAGGGCAAAACGGCGCAAAGCAATCATGGCAAATGGACAGACCGGCATTAAAGGTGCGTATGCTCCATGTTCCACAGGCGGCTGGCAAGCCTTACAAAAGTGTGAGCGAAGGCTCCCTGCACAACTGCTGAGCCAGCAAACCAAGCGTAATCACTGCCCGCTCGGCCTCCTTGTTCCACGGGATGCCGCAATTAAGACGGATGCAGTGGTTGAACTGTTCTGTGTTACTGAATATCAGCCCCGGCGCAATGCTGATGCCCTGCTCCAGCGCCCGCACATGCAGCTCCTGGGTATTGACCCGCCCCGGCAGGCTTATCCAAAGGATGAAACCGCCCGTCGGCCGAGTCATCTGGGTGCCCTCGGGGAAGTGCTGCTGCACCGCCAACTGATAGGCGCTGAGGTTCTTGCGATACTCCTGACGGATGTAACGCAGGTGCCGGTCGTAACCGCCATTTTCCAGGTAGGCCGCCACCCCCATCTGCGTCACGCTGCAGGCCGAATGAGTGGTAAAGGTCTGCAGGCGCTGAATTTCGTCCTGATAGCGCCCAGCGATCATCCAGCCTACGCGCACACCGGGGGACAGGGTCTTGGAGAAGCTTGAACAGTAGATCACCCGGTCCAGCCGGTCGAATGCCTTCAGCGCCTTGGTCTTGCCTTGCTCGAACATCAACTCGCCGTAGATGTCGTCCTCGACGATCTGGATGTCAAAGTCCGATGCCAGGCGCAGCAGCTGCTTTTGCCGTTCTTCCGGAACAGTGCCGCCCAACGGGTTGCTCAGGCGGGCAGTCAGTACCAGGGCCTTGATCGACCACTGGTTGGCCGCCAGTTGCAAGGCTTCAAGGCTGATCCCGGTGGACGGGTCGCTGGGGATTTCAATCACTTTCAGGCCCAGCAGGTCGGCCAGTTGCAGCAAGCCGTAATACGTCGGCGACTCGGCAGCGATCAGGTCGCCTGGGCGGGTCAGCACGCGCAGTGACATTTGCAGGGCATCGACGCAGCCATGGGTCACGATCACTTCACGGGGGTCGACCAGCACCCCGGCATCGCGCATGCGAATGGCGATCTGCCGGCGCAACGGCTCAAAGCCGGGGCTGAACATGTAGCTGAACGCGCGCGGGCTGTGAAAGCGGGTGACCTTGGCAATTTGCTGATGCAGGGCACGGACCGGCAGGTAGTCTACATGCGGCACCGCAGCGCCGAACGGGAACACGCCGTCACGGCGCGCCTCGGTCAGCACTTGCTGGATGATGCTGGCGCGGGTGACCAGGCCGGGGCGCTCCACCCGGGCAATGTCCGGGGTTTGCGCGGTCAGGGCCGGCGTCTGGTGCACGTAGTAGCCCGATTGCGGCCGCGCGCGGATCAGCCCCTGGTCCTCGAGGTTGGCATAGGCCTGCAGCACCGTTGCATGGCTGACATTGAGCTGGGCACTCATCTTGCGCACGGAGGGTACCCGCTCGCCTGGCTGGTAGACACCGCGACGGATGTCATCGGCCAGTTGCTGGGCGATACGCTGGTACAGCAGCAGGTTGGTCATGGCGGCAGGCTCGTTGTTCTTGTGCGGCTCAGTGACGGTAGAGGATACCGTAACAGTTGCAAAGTGTACTGGGACAGAATGCAACATAGTCGACAATACAACAGCGTGACAGCTATCGAAACGACTAAGCCGACAAAGCGGGGCCGCATTGCGGCCCTTTCGCGGCACAAGGCCGCTCCTACAGGTTGTGGACATGTCTTGGGCTTGACACTACCCCTGTGGGAGCGGCTTTAGCCGCGAACACCGGCAAAGCCGGTGCCATCCTCCGCACGCCAGCGATCAGCGCGCAGGCGCGAGCCTGCCCTTGTCGTCGGAGAAGACGATCTCCACCCGGCGGTTCTGCGCCCTGCCCCGCTCAGAGGCATTGGCCTCGATCGGGTACTGGTCGCCATAGCCCTCGACCTGCAGGCGCTTTTCGTCGATACCAAGGTCCACCAACATGTCGGCCACGGCCTGCGCCCGGTCGCGAGACAGTTTCAGGTTGTCTTCGGCTGCGCCAGTGCTGTCGGTATAACCCTCGATACGCACCACCCGTCGCGGGTTGAGCTGAAGAAACTGCACCAGCTTGAGCACGGTACGGCTGGCCGAATTCTTCAGGTCGGCACGGCCAGTATCGAACAGCACATCCCCCAGGGTCATCACCAGGCCACGGTCGGTCTGCTCCGAAGCCAGTGCAGCGATCTGCGACTCGACCCACTTGCCCTGCTGCTGCACGCTGGCCAGCTTGGCCTCACGCAAAGCCAGCTGCAGGCGCTGACGCTCGAGGTCAAGCTTGGCCTGGCGCTCCTGGTTCAGCGCCAGCTTGGCATGCTCACTGGCAATCTCGCTGTAGCGCTGGCTCAGGTAAGCGTAATGACGCACATCGGAACCGGTGCCGATGTAGCTGGACAGGCGCTCGGCACGGGCCAGCGACTCGCCCGCGCGAATCACGTCCCGCGGCGCACTGCGCAGCACAGCGGAATCATCCTTGACCTTTGCGAAGGTGGCACTGGCTTCATCCAGTGCTGCAGCGCTGCGTTGGCTAGCGCAACCTTGCAAGCCTGCTGCCAGCGCCAGCAGCGCCAGCGCGGCCAATGGCGTGCGACGGATCATGGCTGCACCTCCAGTTGCTTGCGCAAGCGTTTGACCCGCGACTGCAGCAGTTGCAGCTGCTCTTCGCTCTTCAGGTTCAGTACCTGGGCCTCGGCCAGGCGAGCATCCAGTTCGGCCTGCTCGGCGCGCATGCGCGCATCACGGTAGTCTTGGGTCAGCATGTTGGCCTTGGCACGGTCCAGCTTGTCTTCAGCCAGCTTCAGCGTTTCGACCTGCTCGGTGGCACCTACGGCCCTGGCCTGTTCCAGTGCCTGCTCGGAAATGCGCATCTGCTCGTCAGGGGCCGGATCATTGGCGCAGCCAGCCAGGCCGAGCACGGCCAAGGCAAGGATTAGTGGTTGGGTTCTCACGCAATCTTCCTAGTGTTTGGGGGCGTCCGCCGGCACCTGCAGTTGCGCTTTCCAGCGCTCGACATTACGTTGCAGGACGGCCTCGGACGCACCGGAGATCGGCAATTCTGTCAGTTTTTTTGCGAGTTGCCCACGCAACCAGCTGTCATTGCATGCCGAGTTGTGCGAAAGCGCCAGGTACAGGCCTGGCCGATCCACCGGCAGGCCGCGGGCGATCAGGTCATTGCTCACACCCAGGCTCTGGGCCATGGCCATGCCCGAATAACGGCCGGCGAGTACATAGTCCACCTGGCCAAGCACCAGTTTCTGGAACGCCTGGGTCAGGTTCTGCGCCGGCACCAGCTTCAACTGGGCCTTGGCAAACGCGGTAAAGGCCGGGGTCAGGCGCGCGCGCTCGGACAAGCTGCCCTGGTATCTGGCCAGGTCTGCCGGGCCCTCGAAGGTCAGCTCGGCGTCGTGGCGTGTCCACACCAGGTACTCGTTGAGCTGAAGGGGTGGGTGGATGTAGTCCAGCGCGGTCAGTTGCTCGACCTGCAGGGGCGTATCGAGCAGCAGGTCCATTCGCCCGCTGCGCACTTCCTCCAGGGCCTGATCGCGACGGCCGGCATTCAGCACCTCCACCTTCACACCCAGCTCGCCTGCCACCTGGCGCAACAGGTCCACGTTGGCACCGATCAGGTGTTTCGGGTCTTTCGGGTCCTGCCACGAATAGGGCGGTGCATCAGGGCTGCCGGTTGCCACCAGGCGCTCGCACTTGCCTGCTGCCATGGCCAGTGGCGACACCAACGCCGCCATGCATGCCAGCACCCTGCCCGTTCCGCGCAACGTCATCCCTCACTCCTCAACCCATAAAAAAACCCGACCCTCAATGCGAGGGCCGGGTTCTTTATAAGTGAAGCAGGCGGATCAGACCAGCTTTTCCAGCTCCGGAACCGCTTCGAACAGGTCAGCGACCAGGCCGTAGTCGGCTACCTGGAAGATCGGCGCTTCTTCGTCCTTGTTGATCGCAACGATCACTTTGGAGTCTTTCATGCCGGCCAGGTGCTGGATCGCGCCGGAGATACCGACGGCGATATACAGCTGTGGCGCAACGATCTTGCCGGTCTGGCCGACCTGCATGTCGTTCGGCACAAAGCCTGCGTCGACCGCAGCGCGCGAAGCGCCGACGGCAGCGCCGAGCTTGTCGGCCAGGCTGTACAGGTGCTTGAAGTTGTCACCGTTGCCCATGCCACGGCCGCCGGAAACGACGATCTTGGCAGCGGTCAGCTCTGGGCGGTCGGACTTGGCCAGCTCTTCACCGACAAAGGCCGAGATACCGGCGTTGTGCGCGGCACTCACCGCTTCGACAGCAGCCGAGCCACCTTCGGCAGCGACTGGGTCGAAGCCGGTGGTACGCACGGTGATGACCTTGATCGAAGCGCTCGATTGCACGGTGGCAATGGCGTTACCGGCATAGATCGGGCGCTTGAAGGTGTCGGCAGACTCGACCGAGATGATTTCGGAGATCTGGTCCACGTCCAGCAGCGCGGCAACGCGCGGCAGGATGTTCTTGCCGTTGGTGGTGGCCGGGGCCAGCACGTGGCTGTAGCCCTTTGCCAGCTCGACGATCAGCGGCGCGACGTTTTCCGGCAAGGCGTGGGCGTAGGCGGCGTTATCGGCAACCAGCACCTTGGCCACACCCGCGATCTTGGCAGCGGATTCGGCAACGCCGCCGACGTTCTGGCCAGCGACCAGCACGTGTACATCACCACCAATCTTGGCGGCTGCAGCGACAGTGTTCAGGGTGGCCGGGGCAACGGCGCCGGCTTCGTATTCAGCGACAACCAGGATAGTCATTTAGATTACCTTCGCTTCGTTCTTCAGCTTCTCGACCAGTTCGGCCACCGATTTGACCTTGATACCCGCGCTGCGGGCAGCCGGCGCTTCGACTTTCAGGGTCTTGTTGGTGGAGGCGAGGGAAACGCCCAGATCGTCAGGCTTGACGGTCTCCAGCGGTTTCTTCTTGGCCTTCATGATGTTCGGCAGCGACGCATAGCGTGGCTCGTTCAGGCGCAGGTCGGTGGTGACGATGGCTGGCAGGTTCAGCGACACGGTCTGCAGGCCGCCATCGATTTCACGGGTGACGTTCAGCTTGTCGCCAGCCACTTCGACTTTGGAGGCGAAGGTGCCCTGGGCGTAGCCGGTCAGCGCAGCCAGCATCTGGCCGGTCTGGTTGTTGTCGCTGTCGATGGCCTGCTTGCCAAGGATGACCAGCTGCGGCTGCTCCTTGTCGACAACGGCTTTCAGGGCCTTGGCTACAGCCAGGGAGTTCAGCTCGTCAGCGGCTTCTACCAGGATGGCACGGTCGGCACCCAGGGCCAGGGCGGTACGCAGTTGCTCCTGGGCAGTGGTCGGGCCGACGGAAACGACGACGATCTCGGTCGCAACGCCTTTTTCCTTCAAGCGTACGGCCTCTTCCACGGCGATTTCGCAGAAGGGGTTCATGGACATCTTGACGTTAGCAAGGTCGACGCCGGAGTTGTCCGCTTTGACGCGAACCTTGACGTTGTAGTCGACCACTCGTTTGACAGCTACAAGAACCTTCATGGATTCCTCGTTACTCTCCGGTGAATAGATAGTCGCCTGGGGCTGAGCCCGGCGATGCGCGTGGGTACAAGGGCACCTCTAAAAACGTACCGGGAGCCAGCATCTTCACAGTGACCGAACAGTCTTGTCCGGACTCTTGCGACAAATACTCACGGGTGATTTTCTGTCGTGGCGTGTAAACTCCACTACAAACCGGCCCAAGGCCGCAAAACCCTGCTCCACACCTGGTCTTTAGAGGTGTACCTGCGCCCGGCTGCAAGCCTACGGCGAACGTAAAACCGCTCGTATCTTGACCGTAACACCCCATCCGGTCAATACGGCAAATCGGTCACCCTCCAGCCGCGTTCCTGTGATTTTACTGGCCTGCGGCAAATTCAAACAAACGTTTGTATTGGACCCGCCAAGTGGTGTAGATATAATGCGCGGCCAAGACAAAACGGTGTAGTCCGTCATTTGCGCAGCTACAGTTTCGCTCCCGTGATGAGCCACTGCGCGCAAGCACCCATAAGACAAAGCAACAGCACGAGCCTTGATGAGTAGGAGAGAACCAGTGGAACGCGAATACATGGAATTCGACGTGGTCATCGTCGGCGCCGGCCCGGCAGGCCTGTCCGCCGCCTGCCGCCTGAAGCAGAAGGCCGCCGAAGCCGGTAGCGAAATCAGCGTCTGCGTGGTGGAAAAAGGCTCTGAAGTCGGCGCCCACATCCTCTCTGGCGCGGTGTTCGAACCCCGCGCCCTGAACGAACTGTTCCCCGACTGGAAAGCGCTCGGCGCCCCGCTGAACACCGAAGTGAAACGCGACGACATCTATGTGCTCAAGGATGCCGGCAGCGCGACCAAGGTGCCTGACCTGTTCGTGCCCAAGACCATGCACAACCATGGCAACTACATCATCTCGCTGGGCAACCTGTGCCGCTGGCTGGCCCAGCAGGCCGAGAACCTGGGCGTTGAGATCTACCCGGGCTTCGCCGCCCAGGAAGCGCTGTTCGACGACAACGGCGTGGTCCGCGGCATCGTCACCGGTGACCTGGGTGTCGACCGCGAAGGCAACCCGAAGGACGGCCTGTACACCCCGGGCATGGAACTGCGCGCCAAGTACACCCTGTTTGCCGAAGGCTGCCGCGGCCACATCGGCAAGCAGCTGATCAAGCGCTTCAACCTCGACAGCGAGTCCGACGTCCAGCACTACGGCATCGGCCTGAAGGAAATCTGGGAAATCGACCCGGCCAAGCACGAGCAGGGCCTGGTGGTGCACACCGCCGGCTGGCCGCTGGACGTGGTGGCCAAGGACAACACCGGTGGCTCGTTCCTCTATCACCTGGAAAACAACCAGGTGGTGGTCGGGCTGATCGTCGACCTGTCCTACGCAAACCCGTACCTGTCGCCGTTCGATGAATTCCAGCGCCTCAAGCACCACCCGGTGATGAGCCAGTACCTCGAAGGTGGCAAGCGCATCAGCTACGGCGCCCGGGCCATCTGCAAGGGCGGCCTGAACTCGTTGCCGAAGATGGTGTTCAACGGTGGCGCGTTGATCGGTTGCGACCTGGGCACCCTGAACTTCTCCAAGATCAAGGGCAGCCACACCGCGATGAAGTCCGGCATGCTTGCCGCTGAAGCGGTGGCCGATGCCTTGGCCGCTGGCCGCGAAGGCGGTGACCAGCTCGACGGTTATGTCAGCGCCTTCAAGGCCAGCTGGCTGTATGAGGAGTTGTTTGCCAGCCGTAACTTCGGCCCTGCCCTGCACAAGTTCGGGCCACTGCTGGGCGGTGCGTTCAACTACGTCGACCAGAACTGGTTCGGCGGCAAGCTGCCGTTCACCCTGCACGATACCAAGCCGGACTACGCCTGCCTCAAGCTGGCCGCGGATTCGAAAAAGATCGACTACCCGAAACCGGACGGCAAGCTCAGCTTCGACAAGCTCAGCTCGGTATTCCTCTCCAGCACCAACCACGAAGAGGAACAGCCCTGCCACCTGAAGCTGACCGACCCGAGTATCCCGATCGCCAGCAACCTGCCGCTGTACGACGAGCCGGCCCAGCGCTACTGCCCGGCGGGCGTGTACGAAGTGGTCACGCAGGAAGACGGCAACAAGCGCTTCCAGATCAACGCGCAGAACTGCGTGCACTGCAAGACCTGTGATATCAAGGACCCGGCCCAGAACATCACCTGGGTCACCCCTGAAGGCGCTGGCGGGCCTAACTACCCGAACATGTAATGGCCCTGCCCTTGTGGTAACAAAAAGCCCCCGGTTCTCATGAGCCGGGGGCTTTTTGTTAGCTGCCAAAATCAGGCAGTACGCACTTCCTCGAAGAGCTCTGGATGGCGATCCAGCAGCTTGAGCAGTTTCACCAACGCCACGGGTGGTGTGGTCTTGCCGTTTTCATATCGGGAGAACGCGTTGACCCCACCACCGAAGATTTCCCCCGCTTCACGCTGGTCGAGGTCGAACTTCCGGCGCATTGAAGCAATGAAGGAAGGATCCACAACCGTTGCGTTGACTTGGCGCTCGAATGCCGTCATGAGGTTACTGACACGCATGGCTTCATCGTGGCTAAGTACACATTCACCACATCCGGAACAGTAATCGCCACTTACGTCAGGGATGACGGTCGCCTCGCCTTTATAGCTATAGGGCATGCCCTGAACATCAGGTGCAAGCTCCGCTCCGCCGCATATTGGACATCTCATGGTTACAACCCCTTGAAAGACACGATGAGCACGTCGTCTACCACGGACACTTTCAGATAAACGTACCCAATTGCTGTAAGCGGACGATAGACGTCCTGCCAAACCCGGTGATCCATATGACTGGTCATGCTCTTGTAAAAATCAGTGCGCTCCAAACTGGAGATCACTTCAAGCATGCCCGGATAATCCATTCCCAGCGCTCTGGCGCCTCTCAGTGCAGCGCCTGTAGGGCTGATGCGCCTTGCAGCAGCCAAGACTTTTACCCGTTCCAGCGGACAGTGAGGCGTTCTCTTTTCCATGAGAAATTAACCTTCCAGGTTAAATTTGGCCAATAGGTTATTCCAATAACCCCCGCCTGGAAGTCTGCCCCAGCGCCCCAATAGCGTTACCCTCTCATTTGTCACCACACATGATCGGCATCGGCTCTGCAGTAAACGTCAATGGCTCGCGGCGCCCGAAATACAAGGCCGTCAGCAGCCCCACCGTGCCCATGATCAGACAAAACCCGACACACACCCACGGGCTCCACGGCATCAGCGCGATCAGCGCCAGCGGCGTGGTGCTGGCCCACAGCGCATAGGCCACGTTGTAGGTAAAGGAAATGCCCGAAACCCGGATCTCGGCGGGGAACAACCCGACCATCACCGACGGCACCACCCCCACCACGCCGCAGGACAGCCCTGCCAGCGCGTAGGCCAGCCAAGTCATGCCCCACTGCCCATTCAGGCTGGCGTACAACGCGCCGATGCCCAGCGGCAGCAGCACGCTGTAAAGCATCAGCGCACGCCAGGCGCCCACGCGGTCAACCAGCAAGCCGGCGAGCACGCAGCCGATATTGAGGAAGACAATACCCACACTGCTCAGGGCAAAGGTGTGCCCGGCGCTCATGCCGAAGCGCTGCTGCATCACCGTCGGGGTTATCACCACCAACACCACCACGGCAGAAGTCAACACGCAAGTCAGCAGCGCCGCCGGGATCAGCGCACGGCGGTGCTCGCCCAGTACCCGCCGCAGCGGGAACTTCACCGGCTGTTCCTGACGTGCGCGCAAGGCAAGAAACACCGGTGTTTCGCTCAGCCAGCGGCGTAGCCACACGCCAATCACGCCAAACACCCCACCCAACAGGAACGGGTAACGCCAGGCGTAGTCGAGGATTTCCTGCGGTGTGAATACTTGCGCCAGCAAGGTCGCGGTCAGCGCCCCCAGCAGGTAGCCGAAGGTCAGCCCGGCCTGCAGGAAGCCCAAGGCATAACCGCGTCGGCCGGCCGGCGCGTGCTCGGCAACGAAGGTCCAGGCGCTCGGCACTTCGCCCCCAACGGCCGCGCCCTGCAGGATACGCAAGGCCAGCAGAATCAGTGGCGCGGCATAACCGATGTCGGCATAGGTCGGCATCACGCCGATCAACAGGCACGGCAGGGCCATCATCAGGATGCTCAGGCTGAACACCCGTTTACGCCCCAGATGGTCCGCGAAGTGCGCCATCAGGATGCCGCCCAGCGGCCGCGCCAGGTAGCCGGTGACGAAGATGCCGAAGCTTTGCAGCAGGCGCAGCCACTCGGGCATTTCGGGCGGGAAGAACAGCTGGCTGAGGGTCAGCGCAAAGAACACGAAAATGATGAAGTCGTAGATTTCCAGCGCGCCGCCCAATGCAGCCAGGCCCAAGGTCCGGTGATCGCCGCGGCTGAACCGGGGCGGGCGAGCGGTATCGATGGCAGTCATGGCAGGGTCCGCAAATCGGCAAAGGGCAAGAGGATAACAAATAGCTGCCCCGTTGCCCTGCCCGCTGCGCCGCTAGCGGTTGAACACCGTGTGGGCGAAGTTGGCCCGCGGCCGTGGCCTCACCGTAGTCGCCGGCATGCGGCCCGGCAGCGGCAATTTGCCGACCAGCAGTGGCGCGTCGATGATCGCCATGAACGACTCCAGCGCCTCGTTATCAGGCACGTGTGGCAGGCTCAGGCTGACGGCCTGGCGTTCGGTCTGCGGCACTGAAGGCACTTTCAGCTGACTGGAGTGGTAAAGCAGGGCGTGCTGGATCTGGGTGCTGACGCGGCAGAAGCGCTCAAGGTCAACCCCTGCATGGTTTGCCAGCTCGATATTGCCCAGCAGCAGATGAAAAGGCTGCAGGGCGCAATGCACCAAGCGCTGCAGCTCCTCGAAGCTCTCCACGGGGGCTATCCGGTAATAGCCCAGGCCATTGAGCAACCGTTCCAGCTGCAGCCGCTGGCACGGGTGGGCGTCGGCGATGAGGATGCGCAGGGTCTTGTTTGCCATGGTGGGACCTGGGCAGTTGGGTTATGGGTACGCTCCATGACCATACTGCGCCGGTAAAGGCTACTGCCAAGGCCATGCCTGGCAGCGGTCTACTTTGATAGAAGTCGGGAAAGGCGCATAAATCAAGTGATTGACTGACGGAATTTGCATTTGCCTTTAACGCGGTCATCAGCACTCCCACTGACGCATGCGCAGCCGGCAGTGCTTCATGGCGATGACAATGTGCTTTTCCACTACGCTGCGCGAGATACCCAGGCGCTCGGCAATCTGTTGATGGGAAAGGCCATCGAGCTTGCGCAGCAGGAAGCTCTCGCGGCAAGGTTGGCTCAGTTCGGCCAGAGCCTTCTGCATCAATGAAAGACGCTGCGCGGATTGCAGGTCATGCTGCAACTGCATGCTGACAGAACAATCCTCCACCTCGAGCACATCCAATGGCTCGGTCTGACGCACCCGTTGGCGCCGGTGGCGGTCAACGACCAGGTTCAGCGCAATGCGGTAAAGAAACGCCCGCGGGTGTTCGATCGGCGCACTGCCAGTCCGTTGCAGCACCCGCAGAAAGGCATCATGCGCCACGTCTTCGGCAGCCTGGCGGCTACCCATGCGTGCCGAAAGAAAGCTCACCAGTTCGCGATAGTACTGTTCCACGAGAGTATCTGAGGCCTCCTGCCTGCAGTGAAATGCAACGAGCGGGCCGAATGATGTCGGCGGGCAATCTTACAAAGCATGACTATTCCCAGCAACTCGGGCTGCATCCTCCGTGGGCAACAGCATTGGCGTTGCGTGCCCCTAAACCACCAGCACCGAGCTTCGTCATTCCTAGCTGACGCCACGTGTGGCGACGTCCGTTCAATTATGGAGATAGACCATGCTTCGCACTGCCGCAGCCCTGGCTGCACTGACGCTTTCTGGTTTCGTTTACGCTGACGAGCAATGTTCGGTGACCCTCCATGGCACCGACCAGATGACCTTCGACCTACAGACGATTACCGTGCCTGCCAGTTGCAAGCAGTTCAAGGTCACCTTGAAACACCCTGGCACCATGCCCAAAAACGTGATGGGGCATAACTGGGTATTGACCAGAAAGGACGACTTGAAGGCTGTGGCCGATGACGGCGCCAAGGCAGGCGAGAACAATGACTACGTTCAGCCAGGGGATGCCCGGGTATTGGCACACACCAAGCTGATTGGTGGCAATGAGCAAGCGTCTGTAACGTTGGAGACCAAGGTCTTGAACAAAGGCGATGACTACGTGTTCTTCTGCTCCTATCCCTTCCACGCCACGGTGATGAAAGGCACGTTGACCGTCGTTGACTGACCACCCGCGACAAACCGCACAGTGGCGCCTGATGAGGGTGATCAGGCGCTGGTGCTGCGTGCAAGATACCCGGCCGGACCATGGCCCTTGCGTCGCATCCGGGGGCCGTGGCGTTCGTTAGTCCAGCTTCGCCTGAGCCCTTCATCCATTTGTGTCGAGCGCTCTAAATTTCGCCTCCCCACCCACGTTTAACGGGCAGTCTTCCCTCTCTGGCCGGTCTCCTGCATGATTCATTCTCGCCTCACCCGCCGTGCTGCAATCGTCATGCTCTGCCTCATTCCCCTGGCTGCCGCGGCGGCCTGGCAGCTGCTGCCCAATGATGCCGAACAGCGCCCATTCGTGCAGGTGGCACGCGGCAATATCGAGTCCAGTGTCACTGCCCTGGGGACCCTGCAACCGCGCCAGTACGTAGACGTCGGCGCCCAGGCTTCCGGGCAGATTCGCACACTGCACGTAGAAGTGGGCGACACCGTCAAACAGGGTCAATTGTTGGTAGAGATCGACCCGTCCACCCAACAGGCTCAGCTGGACGCCGAACGTTACGCCATCGAAACCCTCAAGGCGCAGGTCAAGGAACAGCAGGCCGAACATCTATTGGCCAAACAACAGCTGCACCGCCAGCAACGCATGGCCGCCGACGGCGCCACGCGCGACGAAGACGTGCAGACTGCCCAGGCCAAGGTGCTGACCACCCAGGCCCGGATCGACATGTACCGCGCCCAGATCGGCAAGGCCCAGGCCACCCTGCGCAGCGCCGAAGCAGAATTGGGCTATACCCGGATCTACGCCCCCATGGCTGGCACGGTCGTCGCGGTGGATGCCCGCGAAGGCCAGACCCTCAATGCCCAGCAACGCACACCGTTGATCCTGCGCATTGCCCGCCTGTCACCCATGACAGTATGGGCCGAGGTATCGGAGGCCGACATCGGCAAGGTCGAGGCCGGCATGAAAGCCTACTTCACGACCCTGAGCGGCAACGGCCGGCGCTGGAGCAGCACCGTGAGGCAGATCCTGCCCATACAGCCCAAACCGCTGGAGCAGATGAGCCAAGGCGGCGGCAGCCCCGCTGCAGCCGGCGGCTCGGGCAGCAGTGCCAGCAGCTCCGGCAGCGGCCGAGTGGTGCTCTACACTGTGCTGCTGGATGTCGACAACACCGATAACGCCCTGATGGCCGACATGACTGCCCAGGTGTTCTTTATCGCCGGCAGCGCCCACGATGTACTCACGGCGCCCGTCGCGGCCTTGCAGGGCAAGCCGGACGCCGAAGGCCGCCAGACGGCCCAGGTGCTGGCCGCCGATGGCCAGGTCCAGTCCCGCAAGGTGCGCACCGGCCTGTCGGACCGCATGCGCATTCAGATCGTCGACGGCCTGGCCGAAGGCGACAAGCTGCTGATCGGCCCGACGGGCGTAGGGGGCTGAATGAGCACGCCACTGATCGAGTTGCGCGGCATCCGCAAGGCCTATGGCGGCGGTGACAGCCCCCGGGTCGAGGTCCTGCGCGGCGTCGACCTGTGCATCCATGCCGGTGAGTTCATCGCCATCGTCGGTGCGTCCGGCTCAGGCAAGTCGACGCTGATGAACATCCTCGGCTGCCTGGACCGCCCCACCTCGGGCCAATACCACTTCGCAGGCCTGGACGTGGCCACCCTCAATGACGACGAACTGGCCTGGCTACGGCGCAAGGCGTTCGGCTTCGTGTTCCAGGGTTACCACCTGATCCCCTCGGCCAGCGCCCAGGAAAACGTCGAGATGCCCGCACTCTATACAGGCGCCGCATCCGCACCGAGGGCCGAACGCGCCCAGGCGCTGCTCGAACGCCTGGGCCTTCACACACGAGCGGCCAACCGTCCGCGGCAGATGTCCGGCGGCCAGCAACAGCGCGTGTCGATTGCCCGCGCACTGATGAACGGCGGTCACATCATCCTCGCCGATGAACCCACCGGCGCGCTCGACAGCCACAGCGGCGCAGAAGTCATGACGCTGCTCGAAGAACTCGCCGAACAGGGTCATGTGGTAATCCTCATCACCCATGACCGAAACGTGGCCGCCCGGGCCCAGCGGGTGATCGAAGTGCTGGATGGCGAAGTGATCAGCGACAGCGCCCAGGGCGCAACCGCCCAACACCGGACCGGCTCGCTCGACGCCCAGGACCTGCGCAAAGGCCTGCTGCAGGCCAGCCACGAGCATGGCAGCTGGCTTGGCGAAACCCTGGATGCCCTGCATGCAGCCTGGCGCGTGATGTGGACCAACCGCGTACGCACCGCTCTGACCCTGCTCGGCATCATCATCGGCGTAGCGTCTGTGGTGGTGATGCTGGCGGTGGGCGAAGGCAGCAAGCGCCAGGTGATGGCGCAGATGGGGGCGTTTGGGGCCAACCTGATGTTCCTCAACGGCGCCTCGCCTACACCACGCAGCCCACCTGGGGAGATACGCCTGAGCGATGTCCAGGCATTGGCAGAACTGCCCCAGATCAAGCGAATCATGCCAGCACTTACCCAGCAGGCGCAGGTCCGCTACGGCAATCAGGACCTGATGTCCACCATCGGCGGATACACCCCCGTTTTCACCGAAATCTTCAACTGGCCAGTTACCCAAGGCAGCTTCTTCACCGAGGCAGATGAGCGCCTGGGCAACGCTGTTGCAGTGATCGGTTCGGAGGTTCGGAAAAAACTGTTCGACAGCCAGGACCCGTTAGGCCAATACATCCTGATCGAAAACGTACCCTTCCAGGTCATCGGCGTGCTGGCGACCAAGGGCTCAAGCGGAGCCAACCAGCGCAATGACCTGCGCATCGCCATTCCGTATTCGGCCTTGAGGATCCGTCTCTCCGGGATCCAGCACCCGGAGTACGTGGTGATAGGCGCCGCCGACAGTACTCTGGTGCAAGAGGCCGAACAGGCGATACGTCACCTTATGCTTGCCCTGCACGACGGTATCGAGGATTTCGAAGTCGACAACAGCGCAGCAATGATCCAGGCCGAAGCACAAACCCGCAATGGCCTGTCGCTGATGCTGGGGGCGATTGCCGCCATCTCCTTGCTGGTAGGCGGTATCGGCGTAATGAACGTGATGCTCATGACCGTACGGGAGCGCACCCGGGAAATCGGCATCCGCATCGCCGTCGGGGCCCGCCAGCGCGACATCCTGCGCCAGTTCCTGACCGAGGCCGTGGTGCTGTCGCTGGTGGGCGGCAGCATCGGCGTCGTCCTGGCGCTACTGGTCGGTGCCGGCCTGGCGTTAGCCCAGGTGGCCGTGGCCTTTTCCGCGATGGCCATCTTCGGCGCCTTCGCCTGTGCCGTGGCCACCGGCGTGATATTCGGTTTCATGCCCGCCCGCAAAGCCGCCGGGCTAGACCCGGTCGTTGCCCTGACCAGTGAATGAACATGACTCGAACCTTCTACGCATCACTGCCCATGCTGGTACTGCTTGGCGCTTGCAGCAGCCAGAGCTCCGCTCCCCCACCCAGCGGGATCGCACCGCCCGCCGCCTGGCAGATGCCGACGGCTGCCGCCCAGGACGTCTCGTTCGATCGCTGGTGGCAGAGTTTCGGCAGCCCGCAGTTGAGCCGCCTGGTCGACCAGGCACGCCACGACAGCCATGACCTCAAGGCCGCAATCGCCCGGGTGCAACAGGCCCGCGAAGACCTGCGCATCGCTGGCGCCGGGCTGTGGCCAAGCGTCGATGGCAGCATCGACGCATACCGCCAGCGACTGCTGCGTGGCCAGGGCTACAGCGAGCAGGACACCTCCAATAGCGAGCGCACCTATCACTACTTCAATACTGCACTGACCGTCAGCTACGAAACCGACTTCTGGGGTGGCAAGGCTGCAGCCCGCAACAGTGCCCGGTTCGCCTTCGAGGCCAGCCAGCACGACCGCGACACCTTGGAGCTCAGCCTGCTGGGCAGCGTTGCCGACAGCTACCTGCAAGCCATTGCGGCACGCGAGCAGGTACGCATCGCAGGCCTGAACCTGGACAACGCCGAGCAAGTCCTGGCAGTGGCGCGCACCCGGTTCAAGGCAGGCTCAGCAACCGCCCTGGAACTGGCACAGCAACAACGTGTGGTGGCCAGCCAGCAGCGCCAGCTGCCGCTCTACCGTCAACAAGCCAACGAAGCCCTGGTAACCCTGGCGACCCTGCTCGGCCAACCCGTGCAGGCGCTGCATCTGGAGGAGCAGCCCTTCGATCGGCTGAGCGGCCCCAGCATCGCCGCCGGCGTGCCAAGCCAACTGCTCACCCGGCGCCCGGACATCGCCAGCGCCGAAGCGCGTCTGGCCGCTGCCCAAGCCGATATCCAGGTAGCCCGTGCGGCGCTGTTCCCGCAACTGAACCTCACCGCCAGCCTCGCCACCGGCGATGCCCAGGCAGCCAACCTGCTACGCAACCCGGTGCTCAACCTGAGCGCCGGGCTCACCGCACCGATCTTCAACCATGGCCGGCTCCAGGCCGAACGGGACAAGGCCGTGGCACGTCAGCAGGAGCTGCTGGAAAACTACCGAGGCGTAATCGTGACCAGCTTCGGCGAAGTGGAAAAAGCCCTGAACAGTATCGACGGCCTTGACCGCCAGGCCGCCTGGCAACGCGATGAGCTGGAGCAGGCACAACGGGCCTTCGACCTGGCGGAAAACCGCTACCGTGCCGGCGCCGAAGACCTGCTCAGCGTCCTCGAAGCCCAGCGCACCCTGTTCGATGCCCAGAACGAACGTGTGCAACTGCGCCGCGACCGGCTGCAGGCCAGCGTGGCGCTTTACAAGGCATTGGGTGGAGGCTGGCGTACGCTTTAAGCGGTTGTGGCAGCAAGCTTGATGGAGAGAGGGCTGCACAGCAGCCCTTTGCTCAGCCCCCTCAGATCCCGTCGCGGCTTGGCCCCGCCGCCAGGTGCCGCCCATACCAAGGCCGCCGTGGCACCAGGCCAGACAACCGGTCGGCCTCCTCCTCCGGGCTGAAGATAATCTGCAACGCCAGCTTCATCGTCTCGATATCCAGTTGACCGCCGCCGCCACCGTTACCCACACCCCAGGCCCCACAGCCCTCACGCGAGGGCCCGAGCCATGGCTCGGCCACGCGCACCCAACGGCCAGGGGCGAACCACGGAATGCCATTGACCGTCTTGTGCTGCACCTCGCCCGGGTGGGCTTGCTGATGGGCCAGGAACCAGTCGCTCAAGCGGTCGTCGATCCAGCCATGGAACGCCCAGAACACCGGGTTCACATGGGACGAGAACGGATCGCCGAGGAAGTCGTTGGCTGCGCCGAACCAGCGTTCGGAAAAGTCGTAGTTGCGCCGGGCGTACACCATCGGCAAGCCAGAGTTCGGGTCGCGCCCCAATGCTGCCCAGCGCATGTGCAACCAGTCGTGGATCCCCAGCTCGATACGCGAGCCGAGCTCGCCCAGGCACAGCGTGCTCAGGTATTCGGGATCGTGCAGCTGCGCCTCCCAGAGCTGGAAGTTGGCGTACAGGCCATGGTTACTCTTGAGGTAGTACAACCACTGGCTGAACGCCTCGTCGCCCTCACTCTGCCAGGTAGGCGGCACGCTGTAGCCGGTCCGGTTGTCAAGGTAGTCGGCAAATGCGGGTACACCCTGGCCAATGAACGGCCGTGGCGCAGGCATGCTCGGCCATGAGCGCAGGTCCTGGACCTCGCGCACACCGTGGAGCATGTGCCGGTGCATGAACAAAAAGTCTTCGCCCGAGCCGTTTCGGTGCCGGTCATGACCGCGGGCGCCACGCTCCTTGCCCAGTGGCCCGGGCTGCCAACCGAGGGCGCGTACGGCCTGCCGGCGTGATTCGTCGATGCGGTGCCACTTGTCACGCCCGGCATGCCAGATCTGATGAAAGTAGCGACGCCTGGGCGAAATCAGGTCTTCGTGCAGCTCAGCCACGTACGGCAGCCGTTCACGGGCCTCGACGAACCGTCGGCGGCTGACCACAAATCGGGCGATGGGCCCGGAGTACCCGGCCTGGGTGCCGGCCAGACTTACCTGGCCACTCAGGGTGGCACCACCCCCACCCTCACCCCAGACACCCCAGATCTCATCGAGCACAGCGCTGCAGTCGTACACCTGGCCGTCGACAGCCACCATGCGCCAATGCACCTGGGGGAGCTTGTCGGCTGACAACCGGCCATACACCTGCAAACCATCCTCCAGGTACGGCGCTCGCCCCAGGTAGCCGCGCACGGCGCGCGCCCCCTGGCCCACGTCGAGCAGCAACTCAAGAGGCTTTGCCAGGGCCGGCAGGGCTTGCTGGTTGTCCAGCAGTTGCCAGTCCCAGATGCCCACCAGGCGTTCGCCGAGCAAGGCATCGGGCAGGTTGTCAACCGGCACCGCCGGCTCGTCGGAGGCCAGTTCCGCCTCCTGGTCCTGTTCCCACTTCTGCCGTGCGTAATACCCGGCGGGCAGCACGACCCCAGCGGCCAAAA
This sequence comes from Pseudomonas putida S13.1.2, assembly GCF_000498395.2. Taxonomy (NCBI): domain Bacteria; kingdom Pseudomonadati; phylum Pseudomonadota; class Gammaproteobacteria; order Pseudomonadales; family Pseudomonadaceae; genus Pseudomonas; species Pseudomonas putida. The sequence continues at coordinate 348,634 of NZ_CP010979.1, read as the reverse complement.
GGCCTGCCAGCATCCCTCGACGCGAAAAATTCATCCACCGTACTCGTGACATGACTACTGCTACCAGAACGAACACTCGCAGAGGGGATTTACCGGCTGTGTAAATTCCCACCCCCACGACTCGTTCCACTCATCAGGTTCCGACGGCATAGGGCCGTCCAACAGGCGGGTCGAGAACGCAATGACGAAACACCGAACTTCACCGCGCAAATGGCCATGGGCCGTGGCGCTCGCCGTTTTGCTCAGCCTGGTCGCCGGCACCGCCGTCGGCGCCTGGTGGTACTTTGTCTACCTCCCCAACCATCTTTACGACCGCGAAACCGAACGGCGCGCCGAGGCCCTGCAGGAGCGCATCCTGGCCCTGGATGCGCACCTGGACGTGCCGCTGACCTACGGCAGCGATGGCCAGGAGCCGAACCGCGACGGCCCGACCCAGTTCGACCTGCCCAAGGCCGCCAAAGCGCGCTTGCGCGGTGCCTCCATCGCGATCTGGTCGTGGCCGGAGTTCTGGACCGGACCAAACTGGCCACATCGCCCCACCGACGGGTTCCAGCAGGCCATGGCCAACGAACTGGAAGTGCGCTACCGGATCATCACCAACATCGCCAAGGACTTCCCCAACCAGGCGGGCATCGCCTACTCCCCGGCGGACTTCCGCCGGCTGGCCGGTGAAGGCAAGTTTGCCATCGTCATCAGCATGCTCAACGCCGCCCCGCTGGGCGACGACGTTGACAAACTCGACCTGTGGGCTGCGCGCGGTGTACGGGTATTCGGCCCCGGCTACGTAGGCAACAACAGCTGGGTGGACTCGGCGCGCCCATTGCCCTTTCTGGGCGATTCGGTCGACCCGCTGGGCGGCCTTTCGGCACTGGGCCGCCGCGCCGTGGCCAAGCTCAACGACCTGGGCGTAGTCATCGACGTCTCGCAGATGTCCAGCCAGGCCTTGCAGCAAGTCGCGAAACAGAGCCGGGCGCCGATCCTCGCCTCCCACACCGGCGTGCAGGGCATGATGGATATCCGCCGCAACCTCTCCGATGCAGACCTGGCCGCCATCAAGGCCACCGGCGGGCTGGTCAACATCGTTGCCTATTCGCATTACCTCAAGCCTTTCAGCCGCGACACCATCACGGCCATGAACAAGCTGCGCGCCGAGTACGGCCTGCCCGACCTGCAAAACCAGACCCAGATAGGCACTACCACAGACCCGGTGTTTTCCATCTGGTCGGAAAAGAAGTTCGGCGAATACCTGCCCAAGTTCTACGACGTGCTGCGTCACGAGCCTGCAGCCAACCTGAGCGATTACGTCGACTCCATCGACTACGCCGTGAAAAAGATCGGCATCGACCACGTCGGCATCAGTTCGGACTTCAACGACGGCGGCGGCGTGATCGGCTGGCAGGATGCAAGCCAGGCCCGCAACGTCACCGCCGAGCTGATCAAGCACGGTTACTCCGACGAAGACATCGCCAAGCTCTGGGGCGGCAACTTCCTGCGTGTGTGGGACGCCGCCCAGAAGACCGCCAAGCCGGCCGCTCCTCCTGTCACCCAACACTTGCAAGGACACCCATGAAACGGCTGATCTACCTGTTCGCTTTCACTTGCACGCTGCTGTCGCTCAACGCCTTTGCAGCCGACCCGACCACGCCTGGCAAGGTCTTCAAGGACTGCAAGGATTGCCCCGAGCTGGTGGTGATCCCGCCGGGAAGCTTCACCATGGGCACGCCCGACGATGAGGTGGGCAGGCAGCCCGACGAGGGCCCGCTGCGCACGGTTACCTTCGCGCACCCGTTCGCGGTCACGCGCTTCCACATCACCGCACAAGAGTGGCAGGTGTATGCCAAGGAAACCGGCACCGTGCTACCCACCGGCGACGACCGCCCAGGCCGCCTGTGCACCAACGGCAAGCCCAGCTACCCGCAAGGCCCGCGTCAGCCAGCCGTATGCATGAGCTGGGACGATGTCCAGGGCTATGTGGCCTGGATCGCCAAGAAGACCGGCAAACCCTACCGCATGCTCACCGAGGCCGAACGCGAATACACCGGCCGCGCTGGTTCCACCGGCCCATTCCCGTTCGACTTCGATGAGCCGGGGCAATACCAGATCACCAAGCACGCCAACACCTACGGCCCACGCGACGGCTACACCTATACCGCGCCCGTGGGCAGCTTCCCGCCCAACGCCTTCGGCATGTACGACATGCACGGCAATGTCTACGAATGGCTGCAGGACTGCGTGCACGACAGCTACAACGGCGCCCCCTCCGACGGTAGCGCCTGGCTCACAGGCGGCAATTGCGACTTCAGGCAGATCCGAGGTAACGACTGGACCGAGCCGCCCATTTTCTCCCGCTCCGGCAACCGCAACGAACGCGGCCACGATGTATTCGGCGACTGGCTCGGCTTCCGAGTGGCCCGCAACCTCAATGACACAGCCAAGGACTAAACCCCCATCACCCTAACGGAGATTTACCCGATGACCGACCTCAAGCGACGCGCCTTCGTAACCGCCGCCACCTTGGCCAGCCTGGCTCCGGCCTTGCCTGCCTGGGCCCGGCAACCGCCAACGCACCGCCCGGTCGACCCGGTCTTCGGGGATGACATCATCCGCCTGGATTACAACGAAAGCCCGTACGGTCCCAGTGAATCGGCCGTCAAAACCATGCAACTGGGCGCCCGCCAAAGCGGCCGCTATTACTACGAACAGCAAGTGCGGTTGATCGAGTTGTTCGCCCGACAAAACGGTGTACCCACCGATCATGTTGCCGTATTCGGCGGCTCGCGCCTGCCGCTGCAGGAGGGACTGGCACACTATGCCGGTCCACGCAGCGTCGTCGTCGCGGCCCCCACCTACGACTCCCTCGCCAGCGGTGCCCGATCGATAGGTGCAGCTTTGCACGAAGTACCGCTGGACGCCCACCATGCCCATGACGTGAGCGCCATGCTGGAAGCCGACCCGAATGCCGGCGTGATCTACCTCTGCAACCCCAACAATCCCACTGGCACCCTGACGCCCCGCGCCGACATCGAGCAGCTGGTGACGAACAAACCCAAGGACTGCCTGGCCATCATCGACGAAGCGTATATCCACTTCTCCGATGCCAGGCCCTGCCTGGACCTGGCCGTGGCCCACGACGACGTGCTGGTGCTGCGCACGTTCTCCAAGCTGTATGGCATGGCGGGGGCCCGGCTGGGTCTGGCCATAGCCAGGCCTGCGGTGCTCACCCGTTTGCAGGCCTATAACGGGCGCAACTTCATTGCCCTGAGCGCATCGCTGGGCGGCATCGCCAGCCTCGAACAACGCGATCTTGTAGCGACCCGAAAACGCACCAACCAACGGGTCCTGAACGCCACCACCGAGCGCCTGCAAAAGGCCGGTTACCGCTGCACCCAAGCCCAGGCCAACTGCTTCATGGTGCACCTCAAGCGCCCCGCAACGCCGGTTATCGAAGCCATGGCCGCGCAAGGCGTGCGCGTGGGTCGGCTGTTTGCGGCCTGGCCCGAGTGGATGCGCGTCACCGTGGGTACCGAAGACCAGATGAACACCTTTACCGAAACCTTCCTCAGGGTCATGGCCAACGCCTGACTCCGGCTCACCGAGACCTGCACATGACCGTTTCCGCAAACAGCCTGGCCCGCGAGACCTGGCGCATCCTCGAACCGTTCCGGCTGGCTGTCGTGGCCTCCGTCGCCATGGGGATCATCAGCGGCCTGGGGGTGACCGCGCTGCTGGCTACCGTCAACCGCGCCATGAACCAGGCAGACGGCCCCACCGCCTGGGTGGCCCTGCAGTTCGCCGGGCTGTGCCTGCTGACCCTGGGCTGCTCCACTGGCTCTCGCCTGCTGACCAACCACGTGGGCCAGTACGTGGTGCGCAACCTGCGCCGCGAGCTGGCGGGCAAGGTACTCGGCGCGCCCATCGAGCAACTGGAGCGCTTTCGCAGCCACCGGCTGATCCCGATCCTGCTCAACGACGTCACCACCATCAGCAGCTTCGCCCTTTCGGTGGCGCCGATGGTGATCTCCTTCACCGTGACGCTGGCGTGCCTCGCCTACCTGGCGCTGTTGTCGTGGCAGATCCTGGCGCTAACCCTGCTTACCGTGGCCATCGGCGTGGCGGCCCAATACGTCGCCCAGCGCTTTGGCAACCGGCGCATGGCCGAAGGCCGTGAAGGCGAGGACGAGCTGCAAGGCTATTACCAGGCGATCACCGACGGTGCCAAGGAGCTGCGTATCCAGCGCCAACGCCGCTGGCGCCTGCGCGATGAGCAGATCGACGGCGTCACCCAGCGCATCGCCCGGGCCAACATCCGCGCCGGCGCCATCTTCATCAGCGCAGAAACCTTCGGCTCGATGCTGTTCTTCGCGGTCATCGGCCTGGCCATTGCCTTCCAGGTGATGTGGCCTTCGGCCGAGCGCACAGTGCTGGGCGGTTTCGTGCTGGTGATGCTGTACATGAAAGGCCCGCTGGAACAGCTTGTGCTCAACCTGCCGATGATCGGCCGCGCCCGCATCGCCCTGGGCCGGGTGGCCGAACTGTCCCAGCGCTTCTCAACACCCGAGGTGCAAGGCCAGCCCGGCCAGATGGCCACCCAGGCCGCGCCATTCGAGCGACTGGAGTTGCGCCAGGTGCGCTACGACTACCCGGTGATTCCCGGCAGTGACCCGTTCCGCCTGGGGCCGGTGGACCTCACGGTGAACCAGGGCGAGATCCTGTTCATCGTCGGCGAAAACGGCTGCGGCAAGACCTCGCTGATCAAGGTGCTATTGGGGCTGTATCCGCCTCATACAGGCCAGATCCAGCTCAACGGCCAGCCCGTCACTGATGAAGGCCGTGACGACTACCGCCAGCTGTTCACCACCATCTTCGCCGACCACCACCTGTTCGATGACCTGAGCCCTGTGGCCGCCGACAAACCCGAACTGGTGGCCCGTTACCTGGAGCGCCTGGACATCGCCCACAAGGTCAGCCTGGTCGACGGCAGCTACAGCACCACCGCCTTGTCCACCGGCCAGCGCAAGCGCCTGGCACTGGTCAACGCCTGGCTCGATGAACGCCCGGTGCTGGTGTTCGACGAATGGGCCGCCGACCAGGACCCGTCCTTCCGCCGGGTGTTCTACACCGAGCTGCTGCCGGAAATGAAACGCCAGGGCCGCACCATCATCGTCATCTCTCACGACGACCGTTACTTCCACGTCGCCGATCAATTGATCCGCATGGATCGCGGCCGCGTCGCCACTGAGCGCGTCGGGGCTGAACAACCCGCCTGACCCCCCCGGGTCGCTTCTTGACATGCAGGAGCGGCCCATGGCCCCAAACGGGCTGCACAGCAGCCCTCTCCCCCGTCCTTTCGTGACATCCTTCACAAAACCTTAAAGAAAACCTTTCTCGTTTCGTTCAAATACAGCGGCGCATCATTGGGGGTGTCCCGCGCAATAATCAATTAACGTCGACACAACGCGATCAAAGAGAGCACCCATGCCATCCCTTCACGGATTGACCCCGCTCGCCCGGGCCTTGCTGATACGTCATTCGGTTCGCAAAACTCGCTTGCTGGCCACCACCGGCCTTGCGCTTGCGCTGCCGGTGATGGCTGCCCAGGCGCAAGAGGTGAAGCTGAACATACCCGCCCAGCCCCTGGCAGCTGCTCTGACCGAATTCGGTCGCCAGGCCGATGTCCAGGTGCTCTACAGCCCGGATATCGTCGCAGGCCAGAATAGCGCGGCGGTCAATGGCAGCTTCAGCATCGAGCAGGGTATCTCTCAATTATTGCGCGGCACAAAGGTCCGCTTCAGCCTGCAGGACAACTTGTTGACACTCTCTCCCACCGCCGACGGTGATGCCGTGGAACTCGGCGCGACCAGTGTGCACGGTACGGGATTGGGCGCCTCCACCGAAGGCACCGGCTCCTACACCACCGGCACCATGCAGACCGCAACCAAGCTGCCGCTGACAATGCGCGAGACGCCTCAATCTGTCACGGTGATCACGCGCCAGCGCATGGATGACCAGGCCATGAATACCCTGGATGATGTGGTGCGCAATGCCCCCGGCATGAACTCACAGCGGTTCGGCCCAGACCGGCAGCGCTACTACTCCCGCGGGTACCAGGTCGACAATCTCATGTACGACGGGATTCCGACCAATGTGGGCGGCAACACTGCCGACATCATCGCGTCGGGCGACATGGCGATGTACGACCACGTTGAAATTGTCCGTGGTGCGACCGGCCTGATGCAGGGGGCGGGTAACCCGGCAGCCTCGATCAACCTGGTACGCAAGAAGCCCACTGCAGAGGCCCAGGCAAGCATTACCGCCAGCGCCGGCAGTTGGGACCGTTATCGCACGGAGGCAGACGTCAGTGGCCCCCTCAACGACCAAGGCACCGTCCGTGGCCGCTTTGTGGGTGCCTACCAGAACAACCATAGCTTTCAGGACAACGTCCAGACCGAGCGCGGCGTCTACTATGGCGTGCTCGAAGCAGACCTTAGCGACGACACCTTGTTGACCATCGGCGCGTCCTATCAGGACGACAACAACCACCTACCCTGGGGCGGCATTCCAGTGGCGGCGAACGGCAGTGACCTGCACTTGCCCCGCTCAACCTACCTGGGCAACGACTGGGATTACTGGGACAAAGACACGACCACCGCCTTCGCCAAGCTCGAACAAAGCTTGGCCAACGACTGGAAGCTCACCCTGTCGGGCAACAAGATCTGGTCGAAACTGGACCACCTCGCCAGCAAGGTCAACAACGACGCCGACGTCTACAGCCAGATTCTCGGTGGCTATAAATACGATGACGCCCAGACCGGCGTCGACGCGTTCGCCAGCGGTCCGTTCCGGTTGTTCGACCGGGAACATCAACTGGTAGTAGGTGCCAGCGCCCGGGAAGAGAATATCAAGCTGGTCGAACACACCGACAACTCCGTCTACGAGGACATCAACGTCCACGAATGGGATCCGGGCCTGCGTCCCAAACCGACGACGCTGATCTCCACCTACTGGCAGCACATCAACATCGAGCAGAAGAGCGCCTACGTCACCGGCCGCTTCAGCCTGGCAGACCCATTGCACCTGATCCTTGGCAGCCGCCTGGACTGGTACGAATATGACGCGAAATCCAACTACGGGCCTGTGGATTATAAAGTCACCCGCCATGTCACCAAGTACGCAGGCCTGGTCTACGATCTGAACGATAATCACTCGGTGTATGTGAGCTACACCGACATCTTCAAACCGCAGAATTATCTGAATGCCGGCGGCGGCCTGCTGGAACCGGTCGTGGGCAAAAACTATGAAGTCGGTATCAAGGGCGAATACTTCAACGGCGCACTCAACGGCTCCATCGCGTTGTTCCGCATGGATCAGGAAAACCGTGCTCGAGAGGCCGACAACTGCCCGACTGCCAGGACATGCTACGAAGCAGCCGGTAAAGTGCGCGCGCAAGGTATCGACATGGAACTGCAAGGCGCAATCACCCCGCGCTGGCAGGTTGGCGCTGGCTATACCTACACCGAGGTCAAGTACCGCAGTGATTCTGACAGCGCCAACATCGGCCGCAGCTTCGATACCGACCTGCCCCGCCATCTGGTCAAGCTCACGACCAACTACCAATTGCCGGGCGAACTTGAGCGCTGGCGCATCGGTGGTACCGTCTATGGTCAGAACTCCGTGTACAACAAGGGGACTGATTACAAAATCGAGCAGGGCGCCTACGCCCTCCTGGACCTAATGGTCGGTTTCAAGCCAACCGACCATATCGACGCTCGCCTGAACCTGAACAACGTGTTCAACAAGAAGTATTACGTGAGCATAACCGACAACCCATTCCTTGCTGAAAACGTCTACGGCGACCCACGCAACGTGAGGCTTTCGGTCAAATACAGTTTCTGATCCTGACCACCAGGCCCTAAGCAACGCCCCTTTCCCGACAGGGGCGTTTTCATTTGTGCTACCGAAGTGCCGCCCCCGGACCCGCACAAAAAAAACACCCCGGCCCTTTCAAGGCCGGGGTGTTTTTTTGTGCGGGTCCGGGGCTGCTCCGTCAGATTAGGCTTCCAACACCTTCAGGTCTAGGGTCAATGCATCGATAAATGCCGGCGATCGGGCAATCCAGTCATGAGAGACATCCATCAGGTAGGAGCCACGGTATCCATTGGCCAGACACACCTGCCCGAATGCGTGTTGCAGGCCAACCGAATCACTGTAGCTTTCAGCTGACCACCAACACGCAGGGCGTACTTTCAACGGGTGAACCTGCGCCGTTTTCTGCAGATCAGTGACCTGGTCGAACACCGCGAAGCCAATCGCCATCTCCGCAGCCTTCTTCTGCACTTCGTACAGGTGCTGGAAAGACTCGAGCTCCAGGCCTTTCTCAGCCGCCAGATCAGCCAACACATGCTCGATGGGCGTACGCCCCAGGCTCAGGGCTTCCTGCCACTTGCGCTCGACATACTGCATGTCCTTCTCGGGGAAAAATCCTTTGACCAAATTCGCCAGCTCCGCCTGCTCTGCAGCTTGCGGGTCGGTGTAGACTTGAGGCTCGGACTTGCTGTAGAAACCATGCAGTTGTGGCGGCAAGGTCGAATCCACCAACCCCAGCCAGCGCACAACCTGCCCTTTGGACTCCAGTCGGTTGGCGATTGCCATCGCCAGCAGGCCACCTGAGGACCAGCCGAGCAGGTGATAGGGGCCCTGAGGCTGCTCCGCCTCGATATCGGCCAGGAAGCCATCGACCATTGCGTCCCAATCCTCATAGCGGTAATCGGCCTCGACAATGGAGCGATGCAATACACCGACGACCTCGAAATCACCTGCCAGACGATGGGCCAAGGGATAGTAGGCAAACACCACGCCACCCGCCGGTGGAAGGCAAAACAGTTTGGGAGCACCCTCTACCCCCTTGCTCATCACCACCCGGGTCGTGGGAAGCGCCGATCCACGCCGGCGCAAGATATCGCATTGCCCCCGGACAGTGGGGTGGGCCATGAACTCGGCCAGTGACAAACGCTGCCCAAGCACGGCGTGGATACGCTCCAGCAGGCCGAGCATCAGGATCGAGTGCCCTCCCAGTGCGAAGAAGTCATCGTCGATGCCAACACGCGGTAGCTGCAGCGCATCGGCCCAAAGCTGGCTCAATTGCTGCTCCATCACTGTACGTGGTGGTTCGAAACCGCCAGCGCTGGCAGCCTCTGGCTTGGGCAGCGCCTTGCGCTCCAGCTTGCCGTTCGGGCTCAGCGGCATCGCCTCCAGCAACACCCATTGCGCCGGCACCATGTAGTCCGGCAGGCCGGCCTTCAGGTGCGCCTTCAGGCCTTCACGCAGGTCATCGCCCGGCGTGACCGGCACCACATAGCCGATCAGTTGCTTGCCCAGCGGGCCGTCCACATCGATTACCACCGACTCGCGTACACCCGGGTATTCCTGGGTGCGCGCGTCGATCTCGCCCAGCTCGATCCGCAAGCCGCGGATTTTCACCTGGTGGTCCAGGCGACCGGCATATTCGATCGCGCCATCGGCGCGGTAGCGGGCCAGGTCGCCAGTGCGGTACAGGCGCTCGCCCTGGCCGAACGGGTCCGGCACGAAGCGTTCGGCGGTCAGTGCCGGGCGCCCCTGGTAACCCCGGGCCAGGCCCACGCCACCCAGGTACAGCTCGCTGTTCACCCCCACCGGCACCGGGTTCAGGCCCTGGCCGAGGATATGCGTCTTGAGGTTGTCGATCGGCAGGCCGATCGGCACGCTGCGGTCGCTGGCCGTGCAGGTCCAGTGGGTGACGTCGATGGCCGCCTCGGTCGGGCCGTACAGGTTGTACAGGCCCGCCTGCGGCAGGCGCGCCAGCACGCTCTGCGCCAGCTCGTGGGGCAACGCCTCGCCACTGCACACGATCCGGCGCAGGCCAGTGCAGGTGTCCGCCTCGGCGCTGGCCATGAAGGCCTGCAGCATCGACGGCACGAAGTGCAGCGTGCTGACCTTGTACTGCTGGATCGTCTGCACCAGCAGCTGCGGATCACGGTGGGCACCCGGTTGCGCAACCGCCAGGCGTGCGCCAGTCAGCAGCGGCCAGAAGAACTCCCACACCGACACGTCGAAGCTGAACGGGGTCTTCTGCAGCACGGTATCGCTGGCGTCCAGGCCGTAGGCCTTCTGCATCCAGTGCAGGCGGTTGACCAGGGCGCGGTGGCTGTTGCCGGCACCTTTCGGCCGCCCGGTAGAGCCGGAGGTATAGATCACGTACGCCAGGTTCGAAGGCTCGGTCAGGTTGACCGGGTTGTCTTGCGGGTAGCCTTGGCCGGCCGATTCGAGCAGCAGGCATTCGACGCTGCCCGGTACCGGCAACTGCTCACGCAGATGGCCCTGGGTCAGCAGCAGCGAAATGCCCGAGTCCTCGATCATGTAGGCCAGGCGGTCGCGGGGTATTCCGGGTCCAGCGGCACGTAGGCGCCACCGGCTTTCAGGATGCCCAGCAAGCCGACGACCATTTCCACGCTACGCTCGGCGGCGATGCCGACCACCACGTCCGGGCCGACGCCCAGGGCACGCAGTTGATGCGCCAGCTGGTTGGCGCGGGTATTGAGAGCAGCGTAGGTCAGCGACTGGTCGCCAAAGGCCAGGGCCACGCCGTCCGGCGTGCGCACAACCTGAGTTTCGATCAAGGACTGGATGCACTGCTCGGCCGGGAACTGGGCAGCCGTGTCGTTCCACTGATCGAGCAACAGCTTCTGCTCATCTGACTCCAGCATCGGCAATTCAACCACACGCTGACCGGCATCAGCCACCATCGCTAGCAGCAAGTTACGCCAGTGACGGGCCATGCGGGCGATGGTCGTTTCATCGAACAGCGCCGTGGCGTAGGTGAACCCAGCATGAATACCCTGCTCGCCATCGAAGGTGCTCAGGCTCAGGTCGAACTTGGCCGACTCGCCCCCCCACTCCACGTCTTCCACGTGCAGGCCCGGCAATTCGCGGACATCGCCACGCACTTCGGTCTGGTGGTTGAACAGTGCCTGGAACAGCGGCGAAATCCCAAGGTTACGCGCCGGCGCCAGTGCCTCGACCAGTTGTTCGAACGGCAGATCTTGATGAGCCTGGACTTCGATAGCCGTGCGTTTGACCTGGGCCAGCAGGCCGGTGACGGTCAACTGGCCATCGAACACGGCTTTGAACACCAAGGTGTTGACGAAGAAGCCGATCAAGCGCTCGGTTTCCAGGCGGGTACGGTTGGCGATCGGCATGCCAACGCGGATGTCCGACTGGCCGGAATAACGCGCCAGCAACAGTTGGAAAGAGGCCAGCAGCAGTTGCGCCACAGTCACCCCCTGTTCACGGGCCAGCGCTTTGAGCGATAGGCTCAGGTCAACACCCAGCGCGATTGGCAAGGCCGCACCGCGCGTATCCTGCACATTCGGCCGCGGACGGTCCAATGGGAGTTCGAGCACCGGTTGTTCACCACCCAATTTCTGGGTCCAGTAACCCAGTTGCCGCTGCTGCTCGCCGGCCTCCATCCATTGCCGCTGCCAAACGGCAAAGTCCGCGTACTGGATCTCAAGTGCAGGCAACTCGGCGCCTTGGTAGAGCTTCACGAGTTCATCGACCAGCACTGGCATCGACCCACCGTCGGCGACGATATGGTGCAGTGTCAGTACCAGTACATGATCGTCCTCTGCCAGGTGCAGCAAGCGAACGCGCAGCAGCGGCCCCTGCTCCAGATCGAACGACCGGGTCGCTTCGGCTTCGGCCCACTGGCGCACATCCGCTTCAGTTCCGGTATCCATTGCCAGATCCAACGGCACAGACGCATGGATCACCTGTACCGACTGCTCACCGTCCTGGCGGAAGGTGGTGCGCAGCGGCTCATGCCGCTCGAGCAACTTCGTAAACGCCATGCCCAAGGCATCCAGATCGAGTGCACCCTTCAGTCGCAAAGCGGACGGGACATTATAGGCTGGGCTTGAGGGGTCCAGCTGCCACAGGAACCACTGGCGCTGCTGAGCATAGGAAAGCGCCAATGGTCCGGTCCGTTCGACCTTGGCCAGTGGTGGCAGAACATCAGTGCCAGCGTTGCTGACCCGGGCAGCAAACCCAACCAGGTCATTGGCCTCGAACATGGCCCTGAGCGGCACTTCCATATCGAGCTCCCGACGTACCCGGGAGATCACCTGGACTGCCAGCAACGAATGGCCTCCCAGTTCGAAAAAGTCATCGTTCAGTCCTACTGCCTCGACCCTGAGCACCTGTGCCCAGATAGCCGCCAACTGACACTCCAACTCGCTGACCGGTGCTACGTGCATCCGTTGCGTGCTGCCAGTATCCGGCGCAGGTAGGGCCTTTCGATCGAGCTTGCCATTGGGACTCATCGGCATCGCGTACATCAGCATCCAGTAACTGGGCACCATGTAATCCGGCAAGCTCTCCTTGAGGGAGCTGCGCAAGGCAGCACGAGGGTCCTCGCCGGGGAAGGCCGGCACGACGTAAGCCACCAGTTGCTTGCCCAATGGCCCATCCACTGCCAGCACCAAAACTTCACGAACCCCTTTCAAGGCCTGGATCTGGGCTTCGATCTCTCCCAGTTCGATACGGAAGCCCCGGACCTTTACCTGATGGTCGATGCGCCCGGCATAGGTCAACTCCCCTGCGCACCCATACCGCGCCAGATCGCCTGTGCGGTATAACCTGCCACCGTCGGCGGCAAATGGATCAGGGACGAACCGTTCCGCAGTCAGGGCCGGTCGCTGGAAATAGCCCCGCGCAAGCAGATCGCCGCCGATCATCAATTCACCACGAGCGCCGGGCACGGTCATCTGGCCTTCGTCGTCGAGGATGTAAATAGTCCTGCCAGCAAGGGTTTCGCCGATAGGCACCATGGTTGCAGGTACCACAGCGCCTTCAACCAGAGGTTGGCAATCGAATTGAGTCACGGTGACCGTTGCTTCGGTAGGCCCATAGGTATTGAGCAACCTCACATGGCCAAGGCCCGCACGACGCCAAGCATCGGCCCCTTCGGGAGGCATGGCCTCGCCACCGATGTGCAGCTGCCGTAGCCTGCCGTATGGTCGGGGGCCCACCCTGGCAAAATCGTTGACCAGCATGAACCAGTAGGCCGTGGTCAGGTCGACAAAGCTGATGTCCAGCTCGATGAGCTGGCGGTAGAAGGTTTCACTGTCCCAGATACTCGGACCGCGAATGACCACCGAAGCCCCGACCGTTAGCGCGGGATAGAGTTGTTCGACAAAACCGTCGAAGTTCAGCGTGGAAAACTGCAGTACCCGATCACTTTCGATCAGACCGGCGAACCCTGCAAAAACCTGGGCATGGGTCGCCAGGGATTGTCGATCGATCGCGACCCCTTTGGGCCGACCAGTGGAGCCCGAGGTGTACATTACGTAAGCCAGACTGGTACCACAGCCGAGATCCTCCAGATCACCCTCCGGCTGCCCGACTCCGGCGTCCTCCAGATACAGGCATTTCAGACCCTCAGGTAGTAAAAGGCGGTGTTCAAGGTGCTCCTGAGTCAGTAACAGCCGAATACCCGAATCCTCGATCATGTAGCCCAGCCGGTCAGCCGGGTAGTCCGGATCGAGTGGTACGTAGGCCCCCCCAGCCTTGAGCACGCCGAGCAGCCCTACCACCATCGCCAGGCTGCGCTCCGCCGCCAGCCCCACCAGCACATCGGGGCCAACACCCACGGCACGAAGCCGATGCGCCAGGCGATTGGCCTGGCAGTTGAGTTCAGCATATGTGAGTTGCGCACCCTCGCAGATCAGCGCAACTGCATCGGGCTGTCGTGCAGCCTGACGTTCGATGCGAACGTGTACAGGCTCATGCTCTAGCGCGATGCGATCACGTTGATCCAGACGGCGGAGAATCTGGTCCTGCTCCTCCTCGCCCATGATCACTAACTCCGCGACTCTCGCGCCGGGCGCCTCAGCCATCGCGGTTAGCAGGTTCCGCCAATGCCCCAGAAACCGCTCCGCCGTGGCGGCATCGAACAAGGCCGTGGCATAACTCAGGCAAGCGGTCAGATGATCGCCCTGCTCAAAGGTATCCAGACTGAGGTCGAATTGTGCCGCCTGCCCCTCGGACTCGACGTTTTCCACACGAAGCCCCGGCAGATCCCGGCCTTGCCCTGAAATAGCGGCCTGATGGTTGAACATTACCTGGAATAGTGGTGTGTGACTCATGCTGCGCTCCGGCTGAAGCGCTTCGACCAATTGCTCGAATGGCAGGTCCTGGTGAGCTTGCGCTGCGAGCACAGCCTTTTTGACTTCAGCGAGCAAGCTGACAACGCTCAGCTCCCCTGAAAATTCGATTTTAAGCACTTGGGTGTTGACGAAGAAACCAATCAAACGCTCGGTTTCAACACGAGTACGGTTCGCGGTGGGCACCCCAACGCGAATATCGGACTGGCCACTGTAGCGATGCAACAACGCCTGATATGAGGCGAGCAACAGCATGAACATCGTCACACCGCTACCTCGGGCCAGCATTCGCAACTGGCGGGTTAGCTCACTTCCAAGTTCGAGTACCTTGCGTGCCCCGGCAAAGTTCTGGACTGCCGGTCGAGGTCTATCCAGTGGCAGTTCCAGCACGGGCTGTTCCCCCCCCAAGGTCTGCTGCCAGTAGGCCAGTTGCCGTTCCTGCTCTCCGGCCTCCATCCAGTTACGCTGCCAGATCGCATAATCGGCGTACTGAATCGCCATGTCTGGCAACGCCGCTACAAGCCCTCGACGGGATGCCTCGTAGGCCTGGACCAGCTCCTCGACCATGATCGCCATAGACCAACCATCGGACACGATATGGTGCTGCACCAGCACCAGCACATGATCATCCTCTGCCAAACGAAGCACATGGGCCTGGAGCAACTCGCCCTTGGCCAGATCGAAATGATGGCTCAGCTTGCTGTCGATGACGGCCTGCAGTGAAGACGCTTGGATCGACTCCATGGGCAACCTGAAATCGACCTGGGCTGAAACCTGTTGCTCGACACCCGTCGCTGTCTCCACGAAGCGGGTCCGCAGCATTTCATGCCGCCCGATCACGTTCCGGAAGGCTTGTTCCAGTGCAGTCAGGTCCAGATTTCCCCTCAACCGCAACACGGTCGAGAGGTTATAGGCCGTACTCTGCGGCTCCAGTTGCCAGAGAAACCACAAACGCTGCTGCGCATACGACAGCGTCATGGTTTCGTCAGGCGAGCGGGGCAGCACAGGCGTCACCCCATACAGGTTGATGCCCTTGCGCTTGAGCAAGGCCGCCAAGGCCTGGCGTTCTTTTGGAGAGAGAGTCCGGACCGAGTCGAGCAGCGCTTGCACTGAATATCCCCTATGAAGTCAGTTCGTCGATTTCCTCCTTCGATAGACGTTTCAAGGCCTCCAGAGATTTAGTCAGCTCATCCTGCAGGTCATCGCCCTGCCCTGCCATCGCCGCCAGGCGGTCGACGAAATCGCCGAAACGTGAGCATTCGAACAGCTCGGCCATGGCGATTTCCCGACCGAGCTGGCTGCGGACCCGCACGATGATCTGCATCACCAGCAGGGAATGCCCACCCAGCTCGAAGAAATCATCGGCCAGCCCCACCTGATCCACCTTGAGTACGTCGCTCCACATCTGTGCAAGACTGTGTCCGAGCTCTGTGACAGGGGCTTCGTAAGCGGGACGCCCAATCGTGAGATCCGGTGCCGGCAGTGCTTTGCGATCCAGCTTGCCGTTAGGGTTGAGGGGTAGCGCTTCGAGCAGTACCCAATGGTTCGGAACCATGAACCCAGGCAAAGCCTGCGCCAACTCATGCCGCACCCTGGCCGAGATATCGCCAGCCGCAGCGTGTGGCACCATGTACGCCACCAGTTGGGCTCCAATGGTGCTGTCCAGCGCCAGCACCACCGCCTCCCGGACTTCGGCGCATCCACGCAGTCGTGCTTCGATCTCCCCCAATTCGATGCGCAGGCCGCGCAGTTTGACTTGATGGTCACGACGCCCGACATAGTCGATGACGCCTTGCTCGTCGTAGCGTGCCAAGTCACCTGTACGGTAGCAGCGCCCGCCATCGGCCCACTCATCCGGCACAAAGCGTTCAGCGGTCAGGGCCGGCTGACGCCAATAGCCTTCACCGACGCAAGCCCCGGCAATGTGAATCTCGCCGATCATGCCCGCCTCGGCCCATTGGCCATTGGCTCCAAGCAGCTGGATCGCTGCGCCGGGAACAGGACGCCCGGTGAGCATGGTAGCCCGGGCCAGGATTTGCGGGGCCTCCAATACCTCCTCGATCACGACATCCGTGCACTCGGTCGGCCCGTAGCTATTGTGCAACTTGGCCCGGTTACCTGGATGCCGCAGCCAGCCTTCGAGTTCATGGGTCTTGACAGGCTCACCGCCCAGCAGCACATGTCGCAGTGAGTCCAGGCTTCTGTCCAGCGGCTCAAGCATCGGTACGAACGCACTCGGCGCGCAGTTCAGCACGGTGATGCCCTCAGATGCCACCGCCTTGCGGAATGCCTGTGGATCATAGCCCGGCGCAGGCAAATGCAATTCGCCTCCAGCACAAAGGATGGCAAACAGGTTCTTCTGGGTCAGATCAAAGCTGTAGGAACTCACCAGCAGGACCTTGTCCTGCGCCGAAAGCTGGCAAGTACCGGCGAACCAGGCCATCAAGTTGACGAAGCTGTCATGACGCACGCCGGCGCCCTTGGGCCGCCCAGTAGAGCCTGACGTGTAGATCACGTAGGCCAGGTTGCCAGGTACTGTACGCTGTGGCGGCGGCAGTTCCGAGCACTCGCGGCCGGCCTCCTCCAGTAGGAGGCCGCGTACTCCAAGGCCAAGGGGCAACCATGCATCAAGGCCCATGTGGGTCAACACGAGGCTCACGCCGGAATCCTGGATCATGTGCTCCAGACGCTCGGCAGGGTAATCTGGATCAAGCGGTACATAGGCACCGCCCGCCTTCAGGATAGCCAGCAGGCCAACGAGCATATCCAGGCTGCGCTCTACCGCAATGCCCACCAGCACTTGGGGGCCAACACCAAGCGCAATGAGGTGGTGGGCCACCTGATTAGCGCGACGCTCAAGCGTCTGATAGGTCATGCGCTGATCGCCGCATACCAGCGCAGTGGCATGTGGCGTGCGTAGGACCTGCTGCTCGAAACATTGGTGGATGCACCCGTGTCCAGCCTGCCAGGCATCGGCCCTGTTCCAGTCCGCCAGGCGCTCTGCCTGGCGAGCCTCGTCCAGCAACGCGATAGTCCCGATGCTGCGATTGGCATCGGCCATCAAGCCATGGAGCACTTCATGCAAGCATTGTGCAAGGCGCTCCACACGGGCAATGTCGAAATACCGCTCATCAAACGCGTAGCGAATACCCATGACCTGCACGACGCCTACCACCAGCGTCAGCGGGTAGTTGGTCTGTTCCTGATTCTCCAGCTCACCGAAGTGCAGGCCACCCGGTGCACCTTGGGCAAGCGCTTCAGCCAGTGGATAGTTCTCGAACACCAGCAGCGAATCGAACAGCGGCTCGCCGGCATGGCCGGCCCAGCGCTGGATATCGGCCAGCGGGCTGTGCTCGTGCTCGCGCAGGGCCAGGTTCTGGTCCTGCACGGCACGCAACCATTCCCCTACACGGGTCTGCGGCGCCGGCGAGGCGACCACTGGCAACGTGTTGATGAACAGGCCCAGTTGCTCCTCGATGCCCGGCAAGCCCATTGGCCGGCCGGCGACGGTGGCACCGAAGGCCACACAGTCTTCTCCGGTGAAGGCCTGGAGCACCAGTAACCAGGCGGACTGCACCAGGGTGTTGAGGGTTACGCGCTCTTGCCGTGCGAAGCCCTCGAGGCGCGCCAGGACCTCGGCGTCGAACACCTGATGGTGCTCGCCATGGGTGCTCGCCTGCTTGCCAGCGCTCGCTGCGCCAAGCCGGGTCGGCTCGGCCAATGGCGCCGTCTGCGTTTTCCAGAACGCCTCGTCGGCAGCAACATCCTGCTGACCGAGCCACTGGATGTAGTCGCGGTAACGGGCTGTCGGCGCGCCCACGGCCAGACCGGCGTAGCGCTGCAGCACTTCGGCCTGCAAGCGGGTGCTGCTCCAGCCGTCCATCAGCAGGTGGTGGCTGGTGTAGACCATGTGCCAGGTGTCATCGGTGATGCGGATCAGGGTCAAACGCATCAGCGGCCCGCAGGCCATGTCGAAGCCGGCGCGGCGATCTTCACGGGCCCATTGGTCAAGTGTACCAGCCTGGTCCGGCTGGGCACGCCAGTCGAGCTCGAACAGCGGGACTTTCAGCTCACGGCGAATCACCTGCACCGGGTGCGGCTCGGTTGACACGAAACTTGAGCGCAGCACATCGTGGGCATCGACGGTGGCCTGCCAGGCCGCGCGCAAGCGCTCCACGTCCAGGCCCGACACGTCCACGCGCATCTGGTTCAAGTAGGCCTCGCCGTCCTGGCCCAGCAGCGTATGGAACAGCATGCCGTGCTGCATCGGCGACAGCGGGTAGACATCCTCGATGGCCGCCGCCGGCACGGTCAGCCGATCCAGTTGAGCCTGGGACAGGCCTGCCAACGGGACGTCTGACGGCGTGATCGCGCTGCCAACACCGTTGGCGCAATGCTCGATGATCGCCTCCAGCGCCTGCTGGTAATGCGCCGCCAGGGCCTGCACCGCGCGAGCATCGAACAGGGCCGGGCTGAAGCTCCAGCTCAGGTTCAACTCGCCGTTGTAGACCTGGCCATCGATGCTGACCACCGGCGCGGCCGGGCTGGCGGGGCAACGCGCAGTACCGCTGGCTTCTGCGGCCGGGGTGAACAGGCTGCCCTGCTGGCGGTCGAAGCTGCCGTCGAACTGGCCCAGGTAGTTGAACACCAGCCGCGGCTGCGGCCTGGCACACAGTGCCGCCCGGGTGGCCGGATCGGCCAGGTAACGCAACACGCCGTAGCCCACGCCCCGCTCAGGCGTCGCCCGCAGCTGTTCCTTGACAGTCTTCAAGGTGGCGTCCAGGGTTTCGCCGGCGCTCAGGCGCACGGGGAACAGACTGGTGAACCAGCCCAGGGTACGGGTCAGGTCCAGCCCGTCGAACAGGTCCTCGCGACCATGGCCTTCGAGCATCACCGACACTGCACTCTCTCCGCTGAAGCGGCGCACGGCTTCGGCCAGCGCGGCCAGCAGCAGGTCGTTGACCTGGGTGCGATAAGCCGCAGGCGCTGCCTTGAGCAGGCGTTGGGTCTGTTGGTTGCTCAGGCGCGTGACCAGAGGTTCGCCGACCGTGACGACATCGCCCTTGGCCAGCAGCGCCGACAGGCCATCGTCAAGCGCCTGCTCCCAATGCTCACGCTGGGCCAGCAATGTCGGAGCGGCCGCATAGCTTTGCAGGCGCTCGGCCCATTCCTTGATCGCGGTGGTCCGCGGTGCCAACGGCTGTTGCTGGTAGGCGGCCTGCAAATCTTCCAGCAGCACCCGCCAGGACACGCCGTCGACCACCAGATGGTGCACGATCAGCAGCAGCCGTTGGGCGCCGGCCAGGTCTTCAAACAACACCGCCCGCAGCAGTTCGCCACGGCTCAGGTCCAGGCTGCGCTGCGCCTCGTCGGCCAGGGCAGGCAGTTCGTCGAAACTGCCGACCTTGCGGCGCCACAGGCGATTGCCGGGCGCAGCGACGGTGAACTCGGCGTGCCATTGTCCTTCCTGTTCGCTGAACGCCAGGTTCAAGGCATCGTGCTGCTCGACCACTGCGTCCAGGGCGCGGGCCAGGGCCGCGTCGTCCAGCACCTGGTTCGGCGTGAGCAGGATCGACTGGTTCCAGTGATGGCGGGCCACCACCTCGCTGTCGAAGAAGCGCGCCTGGGCCGGTACCAGCGGCACCCGGCCCTCACGCACATTCACCACCGGGGCTGGCGCCGCAGGCTTGGCCGCGATGGGTTTGGCCAGCTGGGCCAGGCGTGCCACGGTCTGGGCTTCGAACAGTTGCTTGGGGGTGATCTTCCAACCCTGGCGCTTGGCCCGGGCGATGATCTGCAGGCTCAGGATGGAGTCGCCGCCAAGCTCGAAGAAGTTGTCTTCGGCACCGACCCGTTCAACCTTGAGCACCTCGCCCCAGATGCGCGCCAGGGTTTCCTCGGCCTCGCCAGACGGCGCCACGAAACCAGCCTGCTGGGCACCTGGCATCGGCAAGGCGCGTTTGTCCAGCTTGCCGTTGCCGGTGACCGGCAGGCGCTCGAGCAGCACGATCTGCGCCGGCACCAAGGCCTCGGGCAGACGTTTCTGCAGGTCATCCTTGAGCGACTGGGCGGTGCGGTCCGGCGCCACGCACCAAGCCAGCAGTTGCAGGCGGCTCGGGTCATTGTCCATCGGCAACGCCTGGACCACGGCATCCTCCACGCCCTCCAGCGCGCGCAGGGCCTGGGCCAACTCCCCCAGCTCGACACGATAGCCGCGGATCTTCACCTGATCGTCGTTGCGCCCCAGGAACACCACGCGTCCACGATCCAGGCGGGCACGGTCGCCACTGCGGTAGCAACGTGCACCATCGGCCGCCGGCACGAAGCGTTCGGCGGTCAGCGCCGCATGGCCCAGGTAACCCTGCGCAACGCCCGGGCCACCGAGGTACAGCTCACCGGCTACCCCTTCAGCAACCGGTTGCAGCCAGGCGTCCAGGATCTGCACCTGCGCGTTGGGCAAGGGCGCGCCCAGCGGCACACTGTCGTAGCCGGGCAGCACTTCAGCCAGCGGATGAGCCAGCACGCCAACGGTGGTTTCGGTAGGGCCGTAGTGGTTGAGCAGTCGGCAGGCCGGCTTGAGGCTGCGAATGCGCTCGGCCAACGCCCAGTCGCAACGCTCACCGCCCAGCACCAGCAGGCGCGCCGGCAATACGTCGGCAGGGTTCGCGGCCTGAAGCAGGCCTTGCAGATGGCTCGGCACCAGCTTGAGTACATCGATGCGGTGCTCGCTCATGTAGGCGGCGAAGCGGTCCGGGTCGAAGGCACAGGCCTGGGGCACCAGATGCAGCAACGAGCCGCTGGCCAGCGCGCCGAACAACTGGGTGTGGCCCAGGTCCGCCGCCGGTGTGGACACCAGCGCCATGCTCACGCCCGGCGCACCTTGCAGGTGAACCTGCACGCCCTGGACATAGTCGGCCAGTGCGCCATGGCTGATCACCACGCCCTTGGGCTGGCCAGTGGAACCGGAGGTGTAGATCACGTAGGCAGGCTGCGTGGGGTGCAGCTGCACACTCGGTGCATCGGCTGAGCAATGGGCCCAGGTGGCGCTGTCATAGTCCAGGCCATTGTCCAGCGACACCTGGCCAATCACCCGCACCGCACCGCTGTCCCGGGCAAGCTGGCGCAGGCGCTGGGCCGGCTGGGCCGGGTCCAGCGGCAGGCAGGCCGCACCGCACTTGAGGATCGCCAGCCAGCTCACCGCCCACTCAATGGAGCGCTCCAGGCACAGGCCGACCACGTTGCCCGGCAATACGCCCAGCTCGCCCAGGTAGTGCGCCAGGCGGTTGGATTCAGTGTCCAGTTGCGCGTAGCCAAGCACCTGCTCGCCTTGCTGCAACGCCGGGCCCACACCGCCGGCCGCCAGGCCCTGGCGCCACAGCGCAAGCATGTCGGCACAGGGGAAGGCCATCGGCGATTCAGGTGCCGCCGATGCAGGTGTGACTGGCTGCGCCAGCAATGCCTGCTCAGGCGCGCGCACCATGGCCCTCAGCACTTCGCCAAAGGCCTGGTTCAGCCGCTCGATGGTCGGGGCTTCGAACAGGTCACGGGCATAGGTGAAATAACCCTCGATCCCGCTTTCGGTTTCGGTGAAATCCAACGCCAGGTCGAAGCGCGCTTCATCCGCGCCTGCACCATAGCCGGACACCTCCAGGCCATGCAGGCGCTGGGCCGGCCCTTCGGCCGTGGCATCGGCGCCAACGTTCTGGTTGAGCTTGAACTGGAACAGCGGGTTGACTGCCAGCGACCGCTCTGGTGCCAACGCTTCGACCAGTTGCTCGAATGGCAAGTCCTGATGGGACTGGGCACCGGCCACCGTCTGCTTGACCTGCTCAAGCAGCTGCCTGAACGACTGGCGCTCGTCGATCCCCAAGCGAATCACCTGGGTGTTGATGAAAAAACCCACCAGCCCTTCGACTTCCTTGCGGTTGCGCCCGGCATTGGGCGTACCGATGCGGATGTCGCCCTGGCCGCTGAAGCGCGACAGAGTGACCCCCGCCGCTGCAAGTACCAGCATGAACAGGGTAAAACCGCCTTGACGAGCCAGTTGCTTGAGGCCTGCAGCCAGTTGCGGATCGACTGTCAGATACACCTGGCCGCCGCGATGGCTGGGCTGGGCCGGACGCGGATGATCGGCCGGCAAGGCCAGCAAAGGCTGTTCATCGCCGAGCTGGTCTTTCCAGTAGGCCAGTTGCCGTTCACCCTCGCCCGCTTCCAGCCAGGCGCGTTGCCAGAGCGCGTAGTCGGCGTACTGAATCGGTAGCGCCGGCAGGTTGCTCGCACGCGCTTCGAGCGCAGCGGCATAGCCCTCGGCAAATTCGCGCACCATGACCTCAGCCGACCAGCCGTCGGAGATGATGTGGTGCATGCACAAGGTCAGAACGTGGTCGTCCTCGGCCAGGCGCCACAGGCGAATGCGCAGCAGAGGGCCGGTGAGAAGGTCAAAGGGCTCTTCGAACTGGGCGCGCACCTGCTCGTCCAACTCCGCTTCGGTCACCTGCACAGTGACTAGCGGCAACTCCGGCGCGGCCTCGATGACCTGGTGGAAGACACCGTCATCAGAGGCGAAGTGGGTGCGCAGCACTTCATGACGCGCCAGCATCGCCTTGAACGAAGCCCGCAAGGCAGGCTCATCGAGTGCACCGCGCAAACGTACCGCACAAGGGACGTTGTATGCCGCGCTCTGCGGCGCCAGTTGCCACAGGAACAGCAGGCGCTGCTGGGCGTACGACAGTGGGATGCGCTCCATGCCTTCCGAAGCCGGCACTATCGGCAGCAAGCGGAAGCTCTGGCCGCTAGCGGCGAGCTTGTCGAGGATCTGCCGGCGCTGGTCGACGGGCAAGGTGACGAAGCGCTTGGCGATTCGTTGCGCGGTGGTCATATCCATGGTCATATCTCGGCCCATTCGTTCATCAACTGTTCAATTTCTGCGAGGCCATCGTCGGACAGGCTCGTGGCTTGTGTTTCGATGGCCTGGGCAAACTCGCCCAGGGTCGGGTGCTCGAAGAGCAGGCGCAGGGGGACATCCAGACCTTGTTCGGTGCGCAAGGTAGAAACCACGCGGGTGGCGAGCAGCGAGTGGCCGCCCAGTTCGAAGAAGTTATCTTCGAGGCCGACGCGCTCGGCCTCCAATACCTGACTCCAGATCCGCGCCAGATCAACCTCCAGCGCCGTACGCGGTTCGACATAGGCGATATGCGACTGAGCGAAATCCGGTGCCGGCAATGCGCGGCGGTCGAGCTTCCCGTTAGGGCTGAGTGGCAAGGCAGCCATCAATATCCATGCCCCTGGCACCATGTAATCCGGCAGGTTGGCGCGCAATGTGCTTCTTAGCGCCAAACGCGGATCATCCCCCAGGGCCGACGGTACTACGTAGGCAACCAGTTGCTTGCCCAGTGCGCCCTCGACGGCCAGCACCACTGCCTCGCGGACCGAGACATCCGCCAGGATGTGAGCCTCGATTTCACCCAGCTCGATGCGCAGACCACGGATTTTCACTTGATGATCAAGACGGCCGGCGTAATCGAGTCGGCCCTCGACCGTGTAGGTGGCCAAGTCTCCGCTGCGATACAACCGAGCACCGTCGACGGAGAACGGGTCAGGGATGAACCGCTCTGCGGTCATAGCCGGTCGCTGGAAGTAGCCACGGGCCAGCAGTTGACCTCCAATCAGCAGTTCGCCACGAGCCCGCGGCAGGGCTGTCTGCCCTTGGTCATCGAGCACGCGAATCACCCGGCCAGGCAAGGTCTGTCCAATGGGTACGGCGGCCGGCAGAGCGGCGTTGGCGTGCACCAGAGGCCCACAGTCGAACGTCGTGACGACCACGGTTGCCTCGGTCGGGCCATAGGTGTTGATCAACGCAACATCCCCCAGGCCTGCCTGGCGCCACGCCTCGATGCCTTCGGGTGGCATCGCTTCACCCCCGATGTGCACCTGACGCAGTTCACCATAGGGCCGCGCTCCCACCGCAGCGAAGTCCTGGACCAGCATGAACCAGTAGGCCGTGGTCAGGTCGCAATGGGTGATGCGCTGTTCGATCAACTGCCGGTAGAAGGTTTCGCTGTCCCAGATTTCCGGCCCACGAATCACCACCGAAGCGCCAATCGACAGAGCCGGATACAACTGTTCCACAAACCCATCGAAGTTCAAGGTGGCGAACTGCAGGAACCGATCGGCAGGCGTCAGCCGTGCGAACCGGACCGTCACCTGAGTGTGGGTCGCCAGCGAACGATGATTGATGGCCACACCCTTGGGTCGCCCAGTGGAGCCCGAGGTGTACATCACATACGCGAGGTTGTCAGGGCTGGCCAGGGATGCCGGGTTGGACTCGGCAAAACCGGCGTCGCTACCATCATCCACGTAAAGACAACGAACCTGAGCAGGCATTTGCAGTTGCTCACGCAATGCGCGCTGGGTCAGCAACAGTTCGACCCCCGAGTCTTCGACCATGTACCCCAGGCGGTCGCGTGGGTATTGCGGGTCCAGCGGCACATACGCGCCACCGGCTTTGAGAATGGCCAGCAACCCGACCACCATGTCCAGACCGCGCTCGACGCTAAGCCCCACCAGAACCTCGGGACCGACACCGGCATGGCGCAACTGGTGCGCCAGACGGTTGGCCCGGCGGTTGAGCTGGGAGTAGGTCAGATGGTGCCCTTCACAAATCAGCGCAACCTCATCGGGACGGGCCGCTGCCTGCTCTTCGATACGCAGATGTACAGGCTTGACCTCAAGGGCGATAGTGTCCCGTGCGTCCAGTGTGGGCAGCACCTGCTCGATTTCATGCGCGCTAAGCAGGGGCAACTCCAACACCCGCGCTTCAGGTGCAGCGACCATGGCCTGCAGGAGCGCACACCAGTGCTGCGCGAAACGGGTGATCGTGCCTGGATCGAACAACGCAGTGGCGTAGGTGAAGCTGGCCGACAGGCCTGTCCCACCTTCGAAAGTATCCAGACTCAGGTCGAAATGCGTGGAGCCAACGGTCCAATCAAAGGGCGTCACGGAGAGTTCTTTGGGTTGCGGGGTCTGCGAGGGCAACTCTGTCTGATGGTTGAACATCGCTTGGAACAGCGGCGAGATCCCAAGGTTACGTGCAGGCGCCAGCGCCTCGACCAGTTGTTCGAACGGCAGGTCCTGATGGGCCTGGGCTTCGATGGCTGTACGCTTGACCTGGGCCAGCAGGCCGCTGACGGTCAGCTCGCCATCGAACTCGGCTTTGAGCACCTGGGTGTTGACGAAAAAGCCAATCAGTCGCTCGGTTTCCAAGCGAGTGCGATTGGCGATGGGCATGCCGACGCGGATATCCGATTGGCCAGAATAACGTGCCAGCAGCAGTTGGAACGAGGCCAGCAGCAGTTGCGCCAGGGTCACGCCCTGCGCTCGGGCCAATGCTTTGAGCGATCGGCTCAGGTCAGCCTCCAGTGCAACCGGCAAGGCTGCACCGCGATTGTCCTGCATGCTCTGCCTTGGACGGTCCAGCGGCAGCTCCAGGACCGGCTGTTCACCGCCCAGTTGCTGCGTCCAATAGCTCAACTGGCGCGCCTTCTCACCCGCTTCCATCCACTGCCGTTGCCAGGCGGCAAAGTCAGCGTACTGGATGGCAAGCGGTGGGAGTTCAACACCTTGGTAGAACTGCACCAGTTCATCCACCAGCACCGGCATCGACTGACCATCGGCGACGATATGGTGCAAAGTCAGCACCAGCACATGGTCGTCTTCGGTCAGTTGCAGCAGGCGCACGCGCAGCAGCGGTCCCTGCAACAGATCGAACGGCCGCTTGGCTTCGGCCTCGACCCACAGGCGCGCATCAGTTGCAGTATCGACCTTCACCTCAAACGGCAACGAAGCATGGATCACCTGCACAGCCCGGTCACCCTCCTGGCGGAAGGTGGTGCGCAACGGCTCATGACGGTCGATCAGGCGGGTAAAAGCTCCGCGCAGCCTGGTCAGATCCAAAGCGCCTCTAAGATGCAGTACTGAAGGGATGTTATACGCCGTACCGTCCGGTTCCAGTTGCCAGAGGAACCACTGCCGCTGTTGAGCGTAGGACAATCCCAGCGAAGTGGCTCGGTCCACCGGGGTCAGCACAGGCGCCGTATCGGCATGTCCTTGCTCGACCACTGCAGCAAATTCAGCCAACCCACCCGCTTCGAACAGCGCTCGGAGTGGTGCATCGATCTGCAGTTCGCTCCTGACACGAGCCATGACCTGAGTTGCCAGCAACGAGTGGCCGCCCAGGCTGAAGAAGTTGTCGTCGCGACCGACCTGTTCGACTTTCAGCACATCGGCCCAGATCGCCGCGACCTGCTGCTCGATCTCGCCGACTGGCGCCACGTACGCCTGCTGTTCAACTTCCGGCGCGGGCAACGCCTTGCGGTCGAGCTTGCCGTTGGTGGTCAGCGGCAGGCGCTCCACTAACACCAGGTGCGCCGGCACCATATAGTCCGGCAGTACGGTCTTCAGGTGCGCCTTGAGCACCTCGCGTGGATCCGCGCTGGTGTCCTTGGGTACCAGATACCCGACCAGTTGTTTGCCCAACGGGCCGTCGACGTCCACCACTGCGGCTTCGCGCACCAAAGGGTGCTGGTGCAGTTGCGCAGCGATCTCGCCCAACTCGATGCGGAAGCCGCGAATTTTCACCTGATGGTCGATGCGCCCGATGTACTCCACCGCGCCGTCGAGGCCGGCATTGGCCAGGTCGCCGGTGCGGTACAGGCGGCCACCGTCACCGGCGAACGGGTCGGGAATGAAGCGCTCGGCGGTGAGTGCCGGGCGGCCCAGGTAACCACGGGCCAGGCCCGCGCGGCCCACATGCAGCTCGCCGGTGCAGCCCGGTGCCACCGGGTTCAGCGCGCCATCGAGCACGTACCAGGACAAGTCGTCGATGGCCCGGCCGATCGGGCTGACCGCCTGGCTGCCCAGGTCCGCCAGGGTCACCGGGCGGAAGGTCACGTGCACCGTGGTTTCGGTGATGCCGTACATGTTGATCAGCCGTGGCGCCTGGTCGCCGAAGCGCTCGAACCACGGCGCCAGGCTGGCAATTTCCAGGGCTTCACCCCCGAACACCACATGGCGCAGGGCCAGGCCTTTGTCCGATGCACAGGCCACCGGCATCAACTGCTTGAAGGCCGACGGGGTCTGGTTGAGCACCGTGACCTGCTCGGCGGCGAGCAACTTGTGGAAGTCCTCCGGCGAACGGGTCACCGCACGCGGCACGATCACCAGACGGCCCCCGTACAGCAGCGCGCCGAAGATCTCCCACACCGAGAAATCGAAGGCATAGGAGTGGAACAGGGTCCACACATCGCTTTCGTCGAAGGCGAAGTCCCGCGCCGTAGCCTCGAACAGGCGCAGCACATTGTGATGGGGCAGCAACGTTCCCTTGGGCTTGCCGGTGGAGCCGGAGGTGTAGATCACGTAGGCCAGGTTGGCCGCAGTGGTCAGGTTGACCGGGTTGTGCTCCGGGCAGCCCTCGCCTGCCGTTTCCAGCGCCAGGCACTGCACATTCGGCGGAACCGACAACACCCCGCGCAAATGCTGCTGGGCCAGCAGCAACGTGAGGCCGGCGTCGTCGATGATGTAGGCCAGGCGGTCGCCGGGAGAGTCCGGGTCCAGTGGCAGGTAGGCGCCACCGGCCTTGAGGATGGCCACCAGGCCCACGACCATTTCCAGGCTGCGCTCTACCGCCAGCCCCACCAGCACGTCCGGCCCGACGCCCAGCTGACGCAGGTGGTGGGCGATACGGTTGGCGCGGCGGTTGAGTTCGCCGTAGCTCAGGTGCTGGCCTTCGAACACCAGGGCGGTGGCGTGCGGGTGGCGTGCGGCCTGGGCTTCGATCAACTGGTGCAGGCAGGCCTGGCTGGGGTAGTCGGCCAGCACTGGGTTCCATTGCGCAATCAAGCCTGATCCTTCTTCGTCGTTGAGCATCGGCAGTTGTGCAACCCGCTGCCCGACATCAGCGGCCATCGCCACCAAAAGGTTGCGCCAATGGCTGGCCATCCGGACGATGGTCGCCTCATCGAACAGCGCCGTGGCGTAAGTGAAGCCGGCATGAATACCCTGCTCACCATCGAAAGTGTTCAGACTCAGGTCGAATTTGGCCGATTCGCCCCCCCACTCCATGCCTTCCACACGCAGGCCCGGCAATTCGCGAACTTCACCCCGCACTTCGGTCTGATGGTTGAATAGTGCCTGGAACAGCGGTGAGATCCCGAGGTTACGCGCCGGAGAAAGCGCCTCGACCAGTTGCTCGAACGGCAAATCCTGATGAGCTTGGGCTTCGACAGCCGTACGCTTGACCTGGGCCAGCAAACCGCTGACGGTCAGTTCGCCATCGAACTCGGTTTTGAGCACCTGGGTGTTAACGAAGAAGCCGATCAGGCGCTCGGTTTCCTGCCGGGTGCGGTTGGCGATCGGCATACCGACACGGATGTCGGACTGGCCGGAATAACGCGCCAGCAGCAACTGGAACGAGGCCAGCAGCAGTTGCGCCAGGGTTACGCCCTGCGCTCGGGCCAGAGCTTTGAGCGAACCGCTCAGTCCAGCATCCAGCGCAACTGGCCAGGCCGCACCGCGAGTGTCTTGCATGCTTGGCCGTGGGCGGTCCAGTGGTAACTCCAGCACCGGCTGCTCGCCGCCCAATTGCCGCTTCCAATAACCCAGTTGGCGCTCCTGCTCGCCCGCTTCCATCCACTGACGCTGCCAGGCGGCAAAGTCGGCGTATTG
This sequence comes from Pseudomonas putida S13.1.2, assembly GCF_000498395.2. NCBI lineage: Bacteria > Pseudomonadati > Pseudomonadota > Gammaproteobacteria > Pseudomonadales > Pseudomonadaceae > Pseudomonas > Pseudomonas putida. Next base: position 319,718 of record NZ_CP010979.1, on the reverse strand, counting down.
GATGGCAAGCGGTGGCAGCTCCGCACCTTGGTAGAACTGCACCAGTTCATCCACCAGCACCGGCATCGACTGACCATCGGCAACGATGTGGTGCAATGTCAGCACCAGTACATGATCGTCCTCGGCCAGTTGCAGCAGACGCACTCTCATCAGCGGGCCCTGGACGAGATCGAATGGACGCGAGGCTTCATGTCCGGTCCAGGCATGCAGATCGTCGACTGGTCCGTGTTCGACAGCCCACTGCACTGGCATATCGGCATGCAAGACCTGATGAGGTTCACCGCCCAGCTGGACGAATGTCGTACGCAACGGTTCGTGTCGCGCGATCAGAGCATTAAATGCGGCCTGCAGGGCATCAAGGTCAATTAGACCGTGGATGCGTAGCGTCACAGGTATGTTGTATGCCCCGCTGGTAGTATCGAGCTGCCAGAGGAACCACTGGCGTTGCTGCGCATACGACAAAGGCAGTTGCCCCTGGCGGTCGACAGGTGTGATCGAAGCGGCAGCCTCCGAGCGGCATTGCTCTACCTGATGTGTAAAACCTGCCAGATCGGGAGACTCGAACAACGCCTTGAGCGCCACTTCGATTCCAAGCTCACGGCGGATACGCCCGATTACCCGGGTTGCCAGCAGCGAGTGGCCTCCAAGGTTGAAGAAGTCATCATTCAATCCCACGGCAGGCAGGTCGAGTACTTGAGCCCAGATGCCCGCCAGTTGCCGCTGTAAGGTAGTGCGTGGTTCGAGCCGCGCCTCGCGGTTCGCAGAGGTATCGGGTTCTGGCAGGGCTTTGCGATCAAGCTTGCGGTTAGGCGTCAACGGCATGCTTTCGAGCAGTACGAAGAACGATGGCACCATATAGTCCGGCAACGATGCCCGCAGGTATGCCTTGAGGGTATCCTGCAGATCAGCAGCGCCCGCAACCGGCACCACATAACCCACCAGGTACTTGCCCGCCGGACCGTCGCGGTCGATTACCACGGCTTCCTGGACGTGGTCATGCTGGCGCAGGCAGCTTTCGATCTCGCCCAACTCGATACGCAGGCCGCGGATCTTCACCTGGTGATCCAGACGGCTCTGGTATTGCAGCGTTCGAGGGTTGACTTGGCGAACCAGATCGCCAGTACGGTACAGACGTCCGCCGTGAGTAGAATACGGGTCGGGGATAAAGCGTTCGGCCGTCAGCCCTGGACGCTGATGATAGCCACGAGCCAGCCCCAACCCGCCGATGAACAACTCACCGGCACAGCCACAGGCTACTTGCTGTGCAGTGCCGTCGAGCACATGAAGGGACGTATTGGCGACTGGCCCACCCAACTGCACGGGCGCATCATCGGTGACAGCTTGCACGGCCGACCAGATCGTCGTTTCGGTCGGTCCATAGAGGTTCCAGAGCGATCCACCCACCTGCCGAAGGGTGGCAGCCAGGTCCTGGGGTAGCGCCTCGCCGCCGCACAGCAGTTTCAAGCCCTGCAGACAGGCCGACTCGCCCGCCTCCAGCAGCATGCGCCAGGTGGAAGGCGTAGCCTGGACCACTGATACCTGCTGCTGGCCAATCACCTGGGCGATGGCATGAGGATCCTTGTTCTGGCCAGTTGCGAGCAGCACCGTGCACGCCCCGACGAGCCAGGGCAGATACAGCTCCAGGCCTGCAATATCAAACGACAGGGATGTCAGCCCCAGTACCCGGTCCGGCGCATCCAGCCCAGGTTCGCGGCCCATGCTCTGCAGGAAATTGACCAACGCCCCGTGGGTCACCTCGACACCTTTGGGGCGCCCGGTGGAACCAGAGGTGTAGATCACATAGGCCAGGTGATCAGGCAGGATTTCGACCGGTGGAACGACCTCGGCGTCATCAGCGCCCAGGACAGGGGACACACACCGTACGGCAGCGGGCACCGTCAAACCTTCGCAATGGCCTGGCTCGATCACCAGCAGCGCGAGCCCGCTGTCTTCGATCATGTAGTTCAGCCGCTCGGCCGGGAATTCCGGGTCCAGCGGCACATAAGCCGCGCCAGCTTTCATGATCGCCAGCAAACTGACGACCATCGCAGGGCCGCGTTCGAGCGCGACGCCCACCAGCGTCTCGGGGCCGGCGCCGGCAAGCCTGAGCCGATGCGCCATTTGATCGGCCTGGCGGTCAAGTTCGGCATAGGACATATGCCCATCAGCGTAAGCCAACGCCTGGGCCTGCGGCTGGCTCCTCGCTTGAGCCTCGAACAGCCGAGGCAATAGCGGACTGGCTGACGCCTGTACCCATTCGGCCGGGACTGGCATCGAGGCCTCGGTACGTACACTGGTCAGTTGCAACGCGCCAACAGGCATCGACGATGATGTGATGCATTGCTCGATCAACCCGCGCATATCGACCATTACCTGCTCGACGAATGCCGGGGCCAGGTGCTCGGCATCGAAGTCATAGCGGATCGACAGTTCATCTCCAAGCCCCACGAACAGGCTCAGCGGGTAGTGGGTCTGCTCGTAGGCATTCAGTTCACCAAAGGCCAGACCACCTTGGGCCGAGCGGTCCAGCGCTTCGGAAATCGGATAGTTTTCAAATACCAGCAAGGTGTCGAACAGTGCTGTGCCCTGGAACCCGAGCCAGCGCTGTACATCATGCAGGGGCGCATGTTCGAAATCGCGCAGGCGCACGTTCAGGTCCTGGACGGACTGCAACCACTGCCCCACCGACTGCTCAGGTGTCGGGGCACAGATCACGGGCAAGGTATTGATGAACAGCCCTAACTGCTGCTCGATACCCGGCAATTGTGCCGGGCGGCCCGCAACCGTCGCTCCGAACACGACGGTGTCCTGCTGGGTATAACGCTGCAGCAGCAAAGCCCAGCACGCTTGCACCAGCGTATTGCCCGTGATGCGCTGTTCCCGGGCAAACGCGTGCAGGCGTTGGGTCCACTCACGGTCCAGCACTTGCTCCCGAACGCGATGGCCGCTCTGCCCTGGCTCAGCCTGGCCCACGGCAGCCAACAAGACAGGTTCATCGAGCGCCACCTGGCCTTGCTGCCAGAACGCCTGGCACGCTTGCGCATCCTGGGCGACCAGCCATCCGATATAGTCTGCATATCGGCTGCCCGGTTGAGTGACGGTCAGGCCGTGATAGTGCTGCAATACTTCCTCGAGCAGCCGGGCATTGCTCCACCCGTCCAGGATGATGTGATGGTTGCTGTAGACGATGGTGTATTCATCGTCACGGGTACGAATCACCGTCAGGCGCAGCAGAACGTCGCGGGCGAGGTCAAAGGGTCTGTGCCGATCGGCTTCCAGGAAGGCAGCGATGGCTTGCTTGGGCGCTTCACGGTTACGCCAGTCCAGCACGACGAAAGGCAGTTCGCAGCGTGAGCGAATGACCTGCAAAGGCACATCGTCCGTAGCCAGGAACACAGCCCTGAGGGCGTCATGGCGGTCCAGCGCCGCCTGCCAGGCGTGCTGGAAACGCACAACATCCAGACCGTTGACCTGAACCGACATCTGATGCACGTAGTCGGCATGGTCCTGCTGATACAGGTCGCGGAACAGCATGCCTTGCTGCAAGGGCGACAGGGCCAGCACGCTTTCAATATCCCGTGCAACCACCGGCAGTGCGTCAAGACGGGCCTGGTCGAGCTTTACGCTCGGCACATCACTGGGCGTCAACGCCGCGTTCTGGCCTTCCAAGCAATGCGTGACGATCAACGTCAGCTCTTCGTTGAACGCCTCGATCAGCGCGTCGATGGTCTGCGGCTCGAACACCTGCTGGCTGAAACTCCAACTGGTAACCAGCTCGTCGCCATACACCCGTCCGGAAATGCTGAGCAGGCCATCCAAGGGGGTGTCGGCGGCCTGGCTGACGCCACTGCCTTCGCTGGCCGGTACCAGCAGCCCCTTTTCAGTATCGAAGCTCTGGTCGAACTGCCCGAGGTAGTTGAACACCACCGAGGGCTCAGGCAGCGCCGCAAGTGCGGCGCGGACTGTCTCATCGCCCATGTAACGCAGCATCGCGTATCCGATGCCTTTGCCCGGCACGGCGCGCAGTTGCTCCTTGACCGCCTTGATCGAGCCGGCCAGTGTGGCCTGTGGCGTCAGGATGACTGGGTACATGCTGGTGAACCAGCCAAGCGTGCGACTGATGTCGACATCCTCGAACAGGTCCTCACGACCATGTCCTTCGAGCTTGATCAGTGCCGAGGCCTGGCCTGTCCAACGGCACAGCACCCGGCTCAACGCCGTGAGCAACAGGTCGTTGATCTGGGTACGATAAGCGCTTGGAGCCTTGCGCAGCAGTGCCTGGGTAGCGGCTTTTCCGATGCTGGCGCTACGGATGATCGCCTCTGCATACGTGCGCCTACCGTCTGGGTTGTCGCAAGGCAGACTGGCCGAAGCGTTGGCCAACCCATCACCCCAGTAGTCGATTTCGCGGGCGAGCGCACCGTTGCGGGCATGCTCGCCCAGACGCTCGGCCCATCGCTGGAGCGAAGTGGTCTTGGCCGGCAAGCGAATCGGTTGCCCCGAAGATGCCTGCTCGTAAGCCTGTTGGAGATCTTCCAGAAGGATGCGCCAGGAGACGCCATCCATCACCAAATGGTGCACGACGACCAGCAGACGCTGTTCACCCGTTGGCAGTGCCGCCAGTACAACACGCATGAGTGGTCCGGACTCGATGTCCAGGCTCGCGTGAGCCTGGTCGGCCAACGCCGCCAGCTCCTGCACGTTTTCCACCGAACGCTGCCAGACCAGATCACTGGCAGCAGGGTCGGTATAGCTTGCCTTCCAGTCGTTGCCGACGCGAGAGAACCGCAGCCGCAGGGCATCGTGCTGATCAAGCAATGCTACCGCTACGCGCTTCACTGTTTCACCTTGCAGGGCCGAGCGAGGACGCAGCAGCACCGCCTGGTTCCAGTGACTGCGCTGGATGATGTCCTGCTCGAAGAACCAGCGCTGCACCGGGGTCAGGGCCTGCTCTGCGGTCACAAGGCCTTGCTCGCTGGCAGCAATGGCTGACACATGGCCAACCACACCGGCTAACGCACGTACGGTCTGATGGGTGAACATCTGCTTGGGGCTCAGCGCCAGGCCTGCGTTACGCGCTCGAGCGACCAACTGGATGGAGATGATCGAATCGCCTCCCAGTTCGAAAAAGTTATCGTCCAGACCCACCTGATCGATTTTCAGTACATCGGCCCAGATCGCGGCCAGTTGACACTCGACCTCCGTTTGCGGGGCAGTGTAAACCCGGTTCTGCACATCCGGCTTGGGCAGCGCCTTGCGCTCCAGCTTGCCGTTCGGGCTCAGCGGCATGGCCTCCAGTAACACCCATTGCGCCGGCACCATGTAGTCCGGCAGGCCGGCCTTCAGGTGTGCCTTCAGGCCTTCACGCAGGTCATCGCCTGGCGTGACCGGCACCACATAGCCGATCAGTTGCTTGCCCAGCGGGCCGTCCACATCGATTACCACCGACTCGCGTACACCCGGGTATTCCTGGGTGCGCGCGTCGATCTCGCCCAGCTCGATCCGCAAGCCGCGGATTTTCACCTGGTGGTCCAGGCGACCGGCATATTCGATCGCGCCATCGGCGCGGTAGCGGGCCAGGTCGCCAGTGCGGTACAGGCGCTCGCCCTGGCCGAACGGGTCCGGCACGAAGCGTTCGGCGGTCAGCGCCGGGCGCCCCTGGTAACCCCGGGCCAGGCCCACGCCACCCAGGTACAGCTCGCTGTTCACCCCCACCGGCACCGGGTTCAGGCCCTGGCCGAGGATATGCGTCTTGAGGTTGTCGATCGGCAGGCCGATCGGCACGCTGCGGTCGCTGACCGTGCAGGTCCAGTGGGTGACGTCGATGGCCGCCTCGGTCGGGCCGTACAGGTTGTACAGGCCCGCCTGCGGCAGGCGCGCCAGCACGCTCTGCGCCAGCTCGTGGGGCAACGCCTCGCCACTGCACACGATCCGGCGCAGGCCAGTACAGGTGTCCGCCTCGGCGCTGGCCATGAAGGCCTGCAGCATCGACGGCACGAAGTGCAGCGTGCTGACCTTGTACTGCTGGATCGTCTGCACCAGCAGCTGCGGATCACGGTGAGCACCCGGTTGCGCAACCGCCAGGCGTGCGCCAGTCAGCAGCGGCCAGAAGAACTCCCACACCGACACGTCGAAGCTGAACGGGGTCTTCTGCAGCACGGTATCGCTGGCGTCCAGGCCGTAGGCCTTCTGCATCCAGTGCAGGCGGTTGACCAGGGCGCGGTGGCTGTTGCCGGCACCTTTCGGCCGCCCGGTAGAGCCGGAGGTGTAGATCACGTACGCCAGGTTCGAAGGCTCGGTCAGGTTGACCGGGTTGTCTTGCGGGTAGCCTTGGCCGGCCGATTCGAGCAGCAGGCATTCGACGCTGCCCGGTACCGGCAACTGCTCACGCAGATGGCCCTGGGTGAGCAGCAGCGAAATGCCCGAGTCCTCGATCATGTAGGCCAGGCGGTCGCGGGGGTATTCCGGGTCCAGCGGCACGTAGGCACCACCGGCTTTCAGGATGCCCAGCAAGCCGACGACCATTTCCACGCTACGCTCGGCGGCGATGCCGACCACCACGTCCGGGCCGACGCCCAGGGCACGCAGTTGATGCGCCAGCTGGTTGGCGCGGGCATTGAGGGCGGCGTAGGTCAGCGACTGGTCGCCAAAGGCCAGGGCCGCGCCGTCCGGCGTGCGCACAACCTGAGTTTCGATCAAGGACTGGATGCACTGCTCGGCCGGGAACTGGGCAGCCGTGTGGTTCCACTGATCGAGCAACAGCTTCTGCTCGTCAGGCTCCAGCATCGGCAGTTCGACCACGCGCTGCCCGGTATCGGCCACCATCGATGCCAGCAGGTTGCGCCAGTGACAAGCCATGCGGGCGATGGTCGCCTCATCGAACAGCGCCGTAGCATACTGGAAGGCAGCAGCCAATCCTTGGGGCGATTCGAAGGTTTCCAGCGTCAGGTCGAACTGGGCCGTGGGCGCCTGCCAACCGAAGTGTTCCACCGCCAGCCCCGAAACGGCGCCGGATTGGCCACGCCCCTGAGCCTGGTGGTTGAACATCGCCTGGAACAGCGGTGTGATGCTCAGGTTGCGCTCAGGGGACAGCGCCTCGACCAATTGCTCGAATGGCAAGTCCTGATGGGCCTGAGCCTCGAGCGCAGTGCCCTTGACCTGGGCCAGCAGACCACTGACGGTCAGCTCGCCATCGAACTCGGCCTTGAGCACCTGGGTGTTGACGAAGAAGCCGATCAACCGCTCCGTCTCGACCCGAGTGCGGTTGGCAGCCGGCACGCCGACACGAATATCAGCCTGCGCGCTATAGCGCTGCAGCAGAGCCTGGAACGACGCCAGCAACAACATGAAGAGGGTCACGCCTTCCCGCTGGGCCAGTTCACGCAGCCCAGCAACCAGGCCGTCGTCCAGTTCGACCGCCAGACGTGCACCCGCCAGGTCCTGCACGGTTGGACGCGGGCGATCAAGCGGCAACTCGAGAACAGGCTGCTCGCCGCCGAGCTTACCGGTCCAGTAGCCCAGTTGACGCGCTTGCTCACCCGCCTCCATCCAGCGCCGCTGCCAGATGGCGTAGTCGGCATACTGGATGCTCAGAGGCGGCAAGGCCGGCGCCTGGCCTTGGCGATAGCCCTGATACAGGCCCACCAGTTCCTCGACCATCACTGGCATCGACCAACCGTCGGTGACGATGTGATGCAAAGTCAGCACCAGCACATGCTCATCCGCCGCCTGCTGTAACAGGCGCACCCGCAACAACGGCCCCTGTTCCAGGTCGAACGGCCGGGCAATCTCTTGGGCAATGGTCGCCTGCAGGGCGCTTTCGTCCACCCGAGGCGACACCTCAAGGGGCAGTGGCAGTGGCTCATGCACCCGCTGGACCGGCGCTTCGCCGTCCAGGACAAAGGTCGTGCGCAGGGTTTCGTGGCGCGCGATCAGCGCCGCGAAGGCCGCTTCCAGCGCGGCCAGGTCCAGCTCGCCGCGCAGGCGCAGCACCGTCGGGATGTGGTACGCCGCGCTGTGCGGCTCCATCTGCCACAGGAACCACTGGCGCTGCTGGGCAAAGGACAACGGCAACCGCTCCACCCCCGAGCGCAGCTCGGGAATAGGCAGGTTAGCCGGGGAAATGCCTTCGGCGAGCATCTGCTGCAAGTACTGTCTGCGCTTCTCAAGCGGGAGCTTGATGAAGCGCCGGATGATGCCAACTGCCAACTCATTGTTCATTCGACCGACTCCAGGTCTTCGGCAAGGAAGCTCAAGCGACGAAGCTTCTCTTCAAAACTGTCCTCCTCTCTAACGTTCAAGGCCTCGGCAAATTCAGCCAGTTTGGGGAACTGGAAGATCAATTCCGGTTTTACGGTCAGGCCAAGCTGCAGTTGCAGCCGGGAAATGACCGTGAGCGAGAGCAGCGAATGGCCGCCCAGTTCGAAGAAATCGTCGTCGCGACCGACCTGTTCGACTTTCAACACATCGGCCCAGATCGCCGCGACCTGCTGCTCGATCTCGCCGACTGGCGCCACGTACGCCTGCTGTTCAACTTCCGGCGCGGGCAACGCCTTGCGGTCGAGCTTGCCGTTGGTGGTCAGCGGCAGGCGCACCACTAACACCAGGTGCGCCGGCACCATGTAATCCGGCAGTACGGTCTTCAGGTGCGCCTTGAGCACCTCGCGCGGATCCGCGCTGGTGTCCTTGGGTACCAGATACCCGACCAGTTGTTTGCCCAACGGGCCGTCGACGTCCACCACTGCGGCTTCGCGCACCAAAGGGTGCTGGTGCAGTTGCGCGGCGATCTCGCCCAACTCGATGCGGAAGCCGCGAATTTTCACCTGATGGTCGATGCGCCCGATGTACTCCACCGCCCCGTCGAGGCCGGCATTGGCCAGGTCGCCGGTGCGGTACAGGCGGCCACCGTCACCGGCGAACGGGTCGGGAATGAAGCGCTCGGCGGTGAGTGCCGGGCGGCCCAGGTAACCACGGGCCAGGCCCGCGCGGCCCACATGCAGCTCGCCGGTGCAGCCCGGTGCCACCGGGTTCAGCGCGCCATCGAGCACGTACCAGGACAAGTCGTCGATGGCCCGGCCGATCGGGCTGACCGCCTGGCTGCCCAGGTCCGCCAGGGTCACCGGGCGGAAGGTCACGTGCACCGTGGTTTCGGTGATGCCGTACATGTTGATCAGCCGTGGCGCCTGGTCGCCGAAGCGCTCGAACCACGGCGCCAGGCTGGCAATTTCCAGGGCTTCACCCCCGAACACCACATGGCGCAGGGCCAGGCCTTTGTCCGATGCACAGGCCACCGGCATCAACTGCTTGAAGGCCGACGGGGTCTGGTTGAGCACCGTGACCTGCTCGGCGGCGAGCAACTTGTGGAAGTCCTCCGGCGAACGGGTCACCGCACGCGGCACGATCACCAGACGGCCCCCGTACAGCAGCGCGCCGAAGATCTCCCACACCGAGAAATCGAAGGCATAGGAGTGGAACAGGGTCCACACATCGCTTTCGTCGAAGGCGAAGTCCCGCGCCGTAGCCTCGAACAGGCGCAGCACATTGTGATGGGGCAGCAACGTTCCCTTGGGCTTGCCGGTGGAGCCGGAGGTGTAGATCACGTAGGCCAGGTTGGCCGCAGTGGTCAGGTTGACCGGGTTGTGCTCCGGGCAGCCCTCGCCTGCCGTTTCCAGCGCCAGGCACTGCACATTCGGCGGAACCGACAACACCCCGCGCAAATGCTGCTGGGCCAGCAGCAACGTGAGGCCGGCGTCGTCGATGATGTAGGCCAGGCGGTCGCCGGGAGAGTCCGGGTCCAGTGGCAGGTAGGCGCCACCGGCCTTGAGGATGGCCACCAGGCCCACGACCATTTCCAGGCTGCGCTCTACCGCCAGCCCCACCAGCACGTCCGGCCCGACGCCCAGCTGACGCAGGTGGTGGGCGATACGGTTGGCGCGGCGGTTGAGTTCGCCGTAGCTCAGGTGCTGGCCTTCGAACACCAGGGCGGTGGCGTGCGGGTGGCGTGCGGCCTGGGCTTCGATCAACTGGTGCAGGCAGGCCTGGCTGGGGTAGTCGGCCAGCACTGGGTTCCAGTCAGCCAGCAACGCGGTGTGCTCGTGCGCAGCGAACATCGGCAGGTTGCCGACGGCGTTGGCCGCATCTTGCGCCAAGGCTTCGAGCAACCGCACGAAATGCGCGGCAATGCGTGCGATCGCCGGCGCATCGAAATGCCCCAACGCATGGCTGAACTGGAAGGACAATTGATCATGCACACCCACCACCAGCGTCAGCGGGTAGTGGGTTTGCTCCTGGCTCGCCACTTCGCCAAAGCGCAAGCCGGTGATTGGCCCTTGCTGTAACGCCTCGGCCACCGGGTAGTTTTCGAACACCAGCACACTGTCAAACAGCGCTTCACCGGCAAAGCCGGCCCAGCGCTGTACATCGTACAGCGGCGTGTGCTCATGCTCGCGCAGGGCCAGGTTGGTGCCCTGCAACTGGCTCAACCACTGGCCGACCGAAGCAGTCGCGTCGGGGGTGGCAATCACCGGCAGGGTATTGATGAACAGCCCCAGTTGCTGCTCGATGCCTGGCAGCTCGGCCGGGCGACCGGCGACGGTGGCACCAAAGGCAACGCTGGCCTGGCCGGTATAGCGTTGCAGCAGCAGCGCCCAGGCCGCTTGCACCAGGGTGTTGAGGGTGACGCGCTGACGGCGGGCGAAGTCGGCCAGCACTCGCGTGCGCGCAGCATCCAGCACCACGCCGTGCTGACCGTAGCCACCGACGGCCGCAACGGTGCCCACGCAACGGGCCAGGCGAGTCGGCTCGTTCACCGGCGCCAGCTGACCGCGCCAGAACTGTTCGCTGCGGCTGACGTCCTGGCGTTGCAGCCAGGCGATGTAGTCGCGATACCGTCCTGGCCCACGGTGCACCGGCTGGCCGGCATAGCGTTGCAGGACTTCGGCAAGCATCTGCGACAGGCTCCAGCCATCGAGCATGATGTGATGGCTGGTCATTACCAGGTGATGGCTGTCTTCACCCGTGCGCAGCAGCGCCAGGCGCAGCAGCGGGTCGTGCAGCAGGTCGAAGCCTGCCAGCCGGTCTTCAGCGGCCCAGGCTGCGAGCGTTTCGGCAGTGCACTGCACGTTGCGCCAGTCCAGCTCGAGGCACGGTACTTCGACCGTGCGGCGAATAACCTGCAACGGCGGCTCGGCATCCGCCAGGAAGTTGGCTCGCAGGGTTTCATGCTGCTGCACCACGGCTTGCCAGGCCGCGCGGAAGGCTGCGACGTCCAGGCCCTGCACATCCACACGCATCTGGTTGACGTAGTCGCCATTGCCCGCGCCGTACAAGGCGTGGAACAGCATGCCTTGCTGCAGGGGCGCCAGCGGGTAGATGTCCTCGACCAGCGAAGGCGCCAGAGGCAACGCGTCCAGCCTCGCCTGGTCCAGGTGCGCCAGCGGTACATCCGACGGCGTCAGCGCACCGGCCGAGGCCTGGCAGCAATGCTCGATCATGGCTTCAAGCACTTGTGTGTAGCGTTCGGCCAAGGCCTCGACCGCGGCTGTATCCAGCACCTGGTCGTCGAAACTGAAGCCCAGCTCCAGCACCCCGCCATACACCTGGCCGTTGATGCTCAGGGGCGTATCAAGCGCCGCCTCCGGGCTCTGGCTGGCACCGGCGCTCTCGCGGGCCGGGCGCAGCCAGCCCTGTTCGGCATCGAAGCTCTGGTCAAACTGGCCCAGGTAGTTGAACAGCACCGCACCCTCGGGCAAGGCAGCCAGGGTGCTGCGTGCATCGGGCTGGCCCAGGTAGCGCAGCAGGCCGTAACCCACGCCCTTGTCGGGTACCGCCCGCAGTTGTTCCTTGATCGCCTTGATGCTGGCGCCGTACTCGGCGGCTGGAGTGAGGCGCACCGGGTACAATGCGGTGAACCAGCCCACGGTACGGGAAAGGTCGACGTCCTCGAACAGCGCCTCACGGCCATGGCCTTCCAGGCGTACCAGTACCTCGTCGCGACCGGTCCAGTCGCACAGCACCCGCGCCAGGGCGCTGAGCAGCAGGTCGTTGATCTGGGTGCGATAGGCAGCAGGCGCCTGCTGCAGCAGCTTGCGGGTCATGGCCTCGCTCAAGCGGCTACGCACGCTACGGCTGTTGCCCAGCAGGCCGGTGCCCTCGCGCTGGCCAGGCAAGCGGTCTTCCCCACCGCTGAGTTGCTGCTGCCAGAACCCAAGCTCCGGCGTCTTGGCCACTGCCAGGGCTTGCAGGCGCTCGGCCCAGCCCTTGAAGGCATGGGTCTTGGCCGCAAGCACCGCAGTCTCGCCGCGCAGCGCGGCGGCATAGGCTTGCTCAAGGTCTTCGAGCAGCACACGCCAGGACACGCCATCGACCGCCAGATGATGGATCACCAATAGCAGGCGCTGGGAGCCGTCAGCCCAGTCGGCGAGCATTGCTTGCAACAGCGGCCCGTGAGCCAGGTCGAGGCTGCGCTGTACACCATCGGCGCAGGCCGTGAAGGCGTCAGCGTCCGCCGCCTGGAAGGTCCTGAGCAGCGGCGCATCGGCAATGCCGGCGTATTCGGCCTGCCATTGGCCCTGCTGCTCGGTAAAGCGCAGGCGCAGCGCATCGTGATGGGCCACGAGCGTGGCCAGTGCACGGGCCAAGGGCTCAGGTTGCAGCGCCTCGCGCGGGGTGAGCACCAGGCTCTGGTTCCAGTGATGAGGTTGCGCCACGGCCCGCTCGAAGAAGGCCTGCTGGATAGGTGTCAAGGGCGCTGCGCCAGTGACCGGCGCCTGCTCTGCAACGGTGCTGGCCACTTCGCGGGCGACACTGGCCAGACCCTGGACGGTCTGATGCTCGAACACGTCCTTGGCCGCCAAGGCGATACCTTCGCGACGGGCACGGCTGACCATCTGCAGCGAAATGATCGAATCGCCACCTAACTCGAAGAAGTTGTCGTACAGCCCCACCCGGTCCAGCTTGAGCACCTGTTGCCAGATCTGAGCCAGGCGCTGCTCCAGGGTTGTGACCGGCGCCACGAAGCTGCGCGGGGTCACGCTCAGGTCCGGCGCTGGCAAAGCCTTGCGGTCGAGCTTGCCGTTTGGCGTCAGTGGCATGGCCGTGAGCACCACGAAGTGCGCGGGGATCATGTATTCGGGCAGTTGCTGGCGCAGTTGTGCCCGCACACTTTCGACCAGTGCCTGCCCCTCGCCGACCGCCACCATATACGCCACAAGGCGTTTGCCATTGCCTGTGTCCTGGGCCACCACCACCGCCTCGCTGACGGCGTCGAGCTCCAGCAGTCGCGCTTCGATTTCCCCCAGCTCGATGCGGAAGCCGCGCACCTTCACCTGATGGTCAACCCGGCCCTGATACTCCACCACGCCACCTGCGGTGTAACGGGTCAGATCGCCGCTGCGATAAAGACGGCCGCCCCCGCCGCCGAACGGGTCGGGCACGAAGCGCTCAGCGGTCAATGCCGCCCGGTCCAGGTAGCCACGCGCCACACCCTGCCCGCCCAGGTACAACTCGCCCGAGAGGCCCACCGGTTGCAGTGCCAGGTGATCGTCGAGCACATAGGCGCTGCGGCTGCCGACCAGATCGCCAATTGGGGCGTAGGCACCGGGGCACGGTTCGTCGTGGCCGGCTTTCCACAGCAAGGGGGTAACCACGGTTTCGGTCGGGCCATAACCGTTGATGAACCAGTCCGGGCGCAGGGCGCGGCGCACCAGGTCATAGCTGGCCTGGGACACCGCATCGCCACCGGCGCAGTAAATGCGCACTGCGGGCGGCTGGCCGTCATGCTCGGCATGCTCGGCCAGTTGCTGGATGTAAACCGGCGGGAAGATGCCGATGGTCACACCATGGCGCTTCATCTGTTCGTAGGTGTGTTCCGGTGACCAGATTTCGTCATCGCGCACCAGCACGCGGCCGCCGTTGATCAGCGGGTGCATCCAGCCTTCATGGGAGCCGTCGAACGCGAAGGACATGAAGTGCAGCATGCAATCGGCCGGGCTGGTCTGGTAACGCGCACCCGCCGCCTGGATATGCATCGAGAGTGCCCCGAACGGCACCGCCACGCCCTTGGGCAGGCCGGTGGAGCCGGAGGTATAGATCACGTAGGCCAGGCTCTCTTCACAGATGGCCAACTGCGGATTGGTCTCGGCGTACGAAGCACGCCCCACATCGTCCAGCGCCAGGGCGCGGGTTTCGTCCAGGGCCAGCTCAGCGATGCGGATGCGGTCGGTGACGATCAGCGCGGCGCGGCTGTCCTGGACCATGTACTGCAAGCGGTCCTGCGGGTAGGCCACGTCCAGCGGCACGTAGGCGGCGCCGGCCTTGTGTACCGCCAGGAAGCTCACCAGTACCTCGGCACTGCGCGGCAGCAGGATCGCTACCCGCGACTCAGCGCCGATCCCACGGGAGATCAGCGCGTGGGCCAAACGGTTGGCACGGCGGTTGACCTCGGCATAACTCAGCACCTGCTCGCCGAACAGGATCGCCGGAGCGTCAGGCGCTTGCTGCGCCTGGGCTTCGAACAGCTGATGCACCAGCAGGGACGACGGCCGCGCCACGGCGCCCCGGTTCCATTGGGCGATCTGGGCGGTTGTGTCACTGGGGGTCATCAGCGGCAGCTCGGACAGGCGCTGCGCCGGATCGGCCAGGGCGGCCTCGAGCAGGTGCGCCCAATGCTGGCTGAAGCGCTCGATGGTAGCCCTCTCGAACAGGTCAGTGGCGAAGGTGAAGGCGGCATGAATGCCCTCGGCGCCGTCCCAGGTGTCCAGCACCAGGTCGAAGTGAGAAGTGCGCGTGGTGCGCTCCAGGCTCTGCACGCTCAAGCCCGGCAGGCCCGCCAGCCCTTGACCGCTGCGACCGCCCGACTGGTGGTTGAACATCACTTGGAATAGCGGGCTGTGGCTCAAGCTACGCTCGGGCTGCAAGGCATCCACCAGTTGCTCGAATGGCAGCTCCTGATGGGCCTGGGCCGCCTGGGTACGCGCACGGACCTGGTCGAGCACTTCATTGAAGGTCAGCTGACCGTCGAGTTCGGCACGCAACACCTGGGTGTTGACGAAGAAACCAATCAAACCCTGAGTTTCCAGGCGGGTGCGGTTGGCAATGGGCACGCCGACACGGATATCGGCCTGACCGCTGTACCGGTGCAACGTGGCCTGGAACGCGGCCAGCAGGATGACGAACGGCGTGCTGGCGGTCGTTTTGGCCAAGGTATGCAGGGCCTGCGCGGCGGCGGCAGGCAAGTGCAGCTCGACCCGTTCGCCGCAGTGGCTTTGCCGGGCCGGACGCGCCCGGTCGAACGGCAGCTCCAGCAGCGGCTGCTCGCCACTCAAGGCTTCACGCCAGTAGCCCAGCTGGCGATCACGCTCGCCCGCTTCCATCCAGCTGCGCTGCCACAGGGCGTAATCGGCGTACTGGATCGGCAGCGCGGGCAGCTCACCCTGCCCTGCATACAACTGCACAAGCTCCGCCACCAGCCGCTGCATCGACCAGGCATCGCTGACGATGTGATGCAGGGTCAGCACCAGCACATGGCGCTCGGGCCCTTCCTGCAGCAGCGCCAGGCGCAGAAGCGGGCCGTGGCGCAGATCGAATGGCTGGGCCACTTCAGCCTCGATGGCCGCATCGAGTTCGCCGCACAGCACCTCGGTCCGAACAGGAAGCGACGCGGCTGGCAAAACCTGCTGGCGCAGGCCGTCGTCGGTCTCGATGAACACCGTGCGCAGCGCTTCGTGACGGACGATCAGCGCGTCCAGTGCCCGTTGCAGGGCGTCCACGTCCAGGGCACCGCTCAGGCGCAGCACGGTGGGCATGTGATAGGCCGTGCTCTGCGGCTCAAGTTGCCAGAGGAACCACTGACGTTCCTGGGCGTATGACACAGGCCAAGGCCCCTCGCCGCTGCGCAGCGGGCCGAGGGGAAATTGTGCCAGGCTCATGCCCTTGGCAGCCAGCTTCTCAAGGAACAGACGGCGCTGGGCCAGGGGCAGTTGGACGAAACGCTGGACCATCTCCAGTTGGGTGTTGTGTTGCATGTCAAACCGTCTCCAGGTCCGTCAGGAAGTCACGTAGTTCATCAAGGTCCTGGGTGTCGCCAGGAATGCGGGCAGTAACGCTCTGGGCATAGGCGGCCAGGGTGGGCGCCTGGAACAGCTCGATCAGCGGCAGGTCGATGGCGTACTCGGCCTGGGCCTGGGCATTGACCTGTGTAGCCAGCAATGAGTGGCCCCCCAAATCGAAGAAGTTGTCGGAAAGGCCCACACGGGGCACGCCCAGCGCCTGTGCCCACAACGCGGCCAGACGCAACTCCACGTGCGTTTGCGCAGGCTGGTACGTCACACTTTCGTCGATGAGATCGGGCACCGGCAGCGCCTTGCGGTCCAGTTTGCCGTTGGGCGTGAGCGGCCATTGGGTCATGACGATGAACTGTTGGGGAATCATGTGGGCCGGCAGTTCGTTGCGCAGATGCGCCTTTAGCGCCGGCGTCTGCCACGCTGCAGCGTCTACCTCCCACTGCAGGTAAGCGACCAGCTGCTTGCCAGCAGCGCCTTCGACCGCCGCGACCACCGACTCGAGCACGCCCGGCACCTGGCGCAACCGCACCTCGATCTCCCCCAGCTCGATACGCAACCCACGGATCTTGACCTGGTGATCGACCCGACCGAGGTAGATCAGGGTCGTGTCGTCCTCATACCGCGCCAGATCCCCCGTGCGATAGAGGCGATCGCCATTACCCAGCGGATCGGGCACAAAACGCTCCGCAGTGAGCCCGGGGCGCTGAAAATACCCACGGGCCAGACCCTGGCCACCAATGCTCAGCTCACCGGCGATGCCTGGCGGCAGCAACTCGCCACTGGCCTCCTGGACGCGCAATGCAGTGTTCGCGATCGGCTGTCCAAGAGACACTGGCGCACCGGCGAGGACCTGCTGACGAGCCGACCAGATGGTGGTTTCGGTCGGGCCGTAAAGGTTCCAGACAGTGCCACCTTGCGCCACGAGCCATTGGGCAAGTTCGGGTTCCAGCGCTTCGCCACCGCACAAGAGGGCCTTGCCGGCCAACTCGCCGGGGCGGGTGTGTACTGCCAGCATCTTCCAGCTTGATGGCGTAGCCTGGATGACGTTCACCCGCTCTTCGTCGATGACCGCGAGCAAAGCTTGGGCGTCGCGCTGTTCACCAGGCCGCAAGCACACAACGCGCCCGCCCTTGAGCAATGGCCCATAGATCTCGAGCCCGGCAATGTCGAACGACAGCGAAGTCAGCGACAGCACCCGCGACCGTGCATCTATGCCAGGCCGCTCGGCCATGCTCTGAACGAAGTTGAGCAGGGCATCGTGGGCGATCGCAACGCCCTTGGGCAGGCCAGTGGATCCTGACGTGTACATTACGTACGCCAGGTTCCTGGCGTGCACCTGCACATCGGGATCGGTCGACGAAAACGACTCGAACCAGGGCTGATGTTCATCGAGCATCAGCACTTCGACTCCGGCTGGCACCTGCAACGCATCACGGCTGCCGGGCTCGGCCAGCAACAGGCGCAGACCGCTGTCCTTGAGCATATGCTCCAGCCGCTGAGCGGGGAATGCAGGATCCAGTGGCACGTATGCAGCACCTGCCTTGAGCACGGCCAGCAACGCTACGGGCACCAGTGGGCCTCGATCCAGGGCAACGCCGACCAGGTGCTCCGGTCCGGTGCCCGAGGCAATCAGGCGATGCGCCAGCCGATTGGCGCGCTCGTTCAATTCCAGGTAAGTCAGTTGCTGACCGGCTGCGCTGACCGCAATGGCCTCAGGCGCCAGGCGAGCCTGACGGGCAATGTGCTGGTGAATCCGCTCGGCACCATCGTCAAGCCACTGCTGCACGGTCCACTGCCGAACCCAGGCTTGCTGTTGCACCGGGGGTAATAACGACAGGTCGCCGACAGCGCAGGATGGATGCTCGGCGAGTGCATGCAACAGTTGCTGCCACTGCGCCGTGAAGCGCTCTATCCGCAAGGCATCGAAAAGATCCGTCGCGTAGTTGAAGCTCGCCAGCACCCCATCGCTGCGCTCCAGAGTATTGAGCGACAGATCGAACTGCGCCGTGTGCTCGGACAGCTCCAGCTCGGTCACCGACAGCCCCGCCGCACTGCTGCCGTCGACCTTGTGGCCGACATCGCGCAGGTGGTTGTACATCACCTGGAACAGCGGGTTGTAGCTGGTCGAGCGCTGCGGCTGCAGGGCTTCGACCAAGGCATCGAATGGCAGGTCGTTGTGGGCCTGTGCACCCAGCGCGTTGTCGCGCACCTGGGCCAGCAGATCGAGGAACGAGCAGCTCGGATCGACCGCCGTCCTTACCACCACGGTGTTGACGAAAAATCCGATCAGGCCTTCGAGCTCGACCCGGTCGCGATTGGTCATAGGCACGCCGAGGTTAATCTTTTCGCGACCACTGGTGCGTGCCAACAGCAGTGCGAAGGTGGCCAGGAACACATGGAACAGTGTGGCATTGGCGCTGACGGCCAAGGCGCGCAGGCGCTCGGTCAGGTGCTCGGGCAAGCGGATATCAAGGCGCGCCCCGCGATGGCTGGGTACATCCGGGCGCAGGCGGTCGGCAGGCAGCTCCAGCACACTGAAGTCATCCTCCAGGCGGGCTTTCCAGTACTCGACCTGGACCTGCTGACGCCCGGCGGCCAGGCGCTCGCGCTGCCAGCTGGCGTAGTCGGCGTACTGTACAGCCAAGGGCTGGATGGCAATCGGGGTGCCACTGCGATGGGCGTTGTATTGGGCCAGGCACTCGCGGACCATGACTCCCATCGACCAACCGTCCGAGACAATGTGGTGCAGGGTGAGCAGCAGCACGTATTCGGCCTCGCCCAGCCGGATCAGCCGTGCACGGATCAGCGGACCATGCCGAAGGTCGAACGGCGCTTCCACGCACTCACGCAGGTAGGCTTCGAGCCCGGCCTGATCACGTGCCCGCCAATCCTCATCGACGATAGGCAAGGCGCTGACGGGCAGCACCCGTTGCAAGGCGCTGCCGTCGTGCTCTTCGAACACGCTGCGCAGGGTTTCGTGGCGCTGGAGCAGTGCATCCAGCGCCGCTTGCAGTGCGGGCAGGTGCAGTGCGCCGTTCAGGCGAACCGCCAGCGGGGTGTGATAGGCCGCGCTGGTCGGGTGGATCTTCCAGAACAACCATTGGCGTTGCTGGGCATGGGACAGCGGCAGCGCCTGGGCGCGGTCACGCGGAGTGATCGGTGCCTCGGCCTGTTCAGACCGGGCCGCCGCGATGGCGCAGAACGCGCCCAGCTCCGGTGCGTCGAACAGGGCACGCAGGGCGACGTCCAGGTTCAACTGGCGGCGCACCCGGGAGATCAACTGTGTCGCCAGCAACGAATGGCCACCCAGTGCGAAGAAGTTGTCAGCCAGGCCCACGCGCTCCACCTGCAACACCTCGGCCCAGAGTGCGGCCATGGCGACTTCCAGCGGGCTGCACGGGGCTTGCCAGGGTGCGCCGGACACCAGCGGTTGCGGATCGGGCAGCGCCTGGACGTCAACCTTGCCATTGGCTGTGACCGGCAAACGTTCCAGCAGCACCCAATGGCTCGGTAGCATGGGCTCGGGCAGGTCGCCTGCCAGGCGGCTGCGCAGGTTGGCTTCGTCAACCTGTGGCGCAACTACATAGGCCACCAGCAACCCATCACGGTGTACGCGCACCAGCGCCGTCGAGACCCCTGGCAGGCCGCACAGCCGGGCCTGGACTTCGGCCAGCTCCACCCGGTGGCCGCGGATTTTCACCTGACCGTCCTGGCGCCCCTGGTAGTGCAGGTTACCGACGGCATCACGCTGCACCCAGTCACCGGTGCGATACAGTCGGCCGCCCTGTGGGTCGAACGGGTCTGGCACAAAGCGCTCAGCAGTCTGCGCCGCCGCCCCCTGGTAACCCCGGGCCACGCTCGGGCCTGCTACGTAGAGCTCGCCCCGAGCGGTGGGTTGCAGGCTGGCGTCGAGCACCCGCACGCGAGTCTGCCCCAGCGGCTGCCCCAGGGCGACGACACCACCCGCCGCCAGCGAATGGGTCAGCACGCCGACCGTGGTTTCCGTAGGGCCGTAATGGTTGATCACCGCGAGGTCCGGTGCACGCTCGGCAATCTGCACCCGCAGCGCTTGCGGGCAGGTTTCGCCGCCCAGCACCAGGCAGCGGGCCGGCAATGCCTGGTTGCCTTCGCTGGCCGACAGCAAGGTCAGCAGGTGCGAAGGGACGATCTTCAGCGCGTCGATACGCTCGGCACTCATGTACGCGGCGAAGGCCTGGGCGTCGAGCACCTGGTCCTTGCTCAGCAGGTGCAGCGTACGCCCCTTGGCCAAGGCGCCGAACAGCATGGTGTGGCCCAGGTCCGCTGCGGGCGTCGACACCATGGCCAGGCGCTCGACACCTTCGAGCGGCAGCCGTGCGCATACGGCGTCCAGATAGTGCGCCAGGGCTCGGTGGGAGACACCAACCCCCTTGGGCCGCCCCGTAGTGCCGGACGTGAAGATCACGTATGCCAGTTGGTCCGGGTGGACGTCGGGCCCCTCGAACGCCTGCTCGGCCAATGCCTGGCCGATCTCGATGCGGGCAATACCAGCCGGCAATGGCGCTTGCCAGTGCAGGGGCGCAAGCAGCAGGCGCACCTGGGCAACCTCAAGCATGTGCGCCAGGCGCTCTGCCGGCTGGTCAGGTTCCAGCGGCAGGTAGGCCGCGCCGGCCTTGAGAATCGCCAGCAGCCCCACGAGCATGTCCACCGAGCGCTCCGCCACCAACGCCACCGGCGCATCGGCCGCAGCGCCCTGACGTCGCAACTCAAGTGCCAACGCATCGGCGCGGCGGTTCAACGTAAGGTAATCGACCCGCTCGCCCCCGGCCACAGCGGCGAAGGTGTGCGGAGCAGCTGCTGCCGCACGCTCGAACTGGCGATGCACGGCCAGCCAGTCGGCCACCGGGCCGGGCGCACGTTCGCTGTGTTCGCGCAGCATCCAGTCACCGATAGCCCTGCCCTGCCCTGCCGTCATCTGGTGCAGGATCGACAGCCAATCCTGCCCCAGGCGCTCGACCGTGGCGGCATCGAACACGTCCTTGGCGTAAGTGAAATGGGCGAACAGCTCACCGCCACGCTCATGGGTGTCCAGTGACAGGTCGAACCGCGCACTGACCCGCGCAGCCTCCTGACGCACCAGGCGCAAGCCGCTGGCGGTAGTGATGGCGGTAATGTCGGCTACCTGGCTTTGATGGTTGAACAGCACCTCGAACAGCCCCGCCGGCGTACCGCCGGTATGGCGCGGCGCCAGCGCTTCGACCAGCCGCTCGTAGGGCAGGTCCTGATGGGCCTGGGCGCCTAGTGCGGTTTCACGCACCCGCGCCAGGAGTGCGGTGGTGTCGATTGTCGGATCGATATCGGTCTGCAATACCTGAGTGTTGATGAAACACCCGATCAGTGGCTCGACCTCGGCGCGCTGCCGGTTGGCTACCGGAATGCCCACGCGTACGTGACGCTGTCCGCCCTCGCGTTGCAGCAGGCACTTGTAGGCCGCCAGCAAGACCATGAACAGTGTGCACTGATGCTCGCGGGCCAGAACGTGCAGGCGACCGGCCAGGTCCGCCTCCACCATCACCGCGACGCGGGCACCCCTGAAGCTGGGCGTGGCCGGACGGGGTCGGTCCAGCGGCAGGCTCAACGGCAGCGGCTCCTCGCCCAACCTCTCACGCCAGTACGCCAGTTGCGTGTCGGCGCCGCCAGCCTCGAGCCAACTGCGCTGCCACAGGGCGAAGTCGCGGTACTGGATCGGCAGTGGTGCCAGGGCCTGGGGCGCACCACTGCAGGAGGCGTCGTAGCCGCGCACCATTTCTTCGACCAGTACGCTCATCGACCAGCCGTCGGCCACGATGTGGTGCAGGGTCAACAGCAGCACATGGTTGTCGGCCGCCAGTTTGACCAGGCTGGCGCGCAGCAGCGGTGGCCGGGCCAGGTCGAAGGGCTCGCGCACCTGGGCTTCGGCCAGGGTCTCGAGTGATTGCCCTGCGGCTGACAATTCGATCTGGGCGAGGGGAACATGACACGCCGCCTGCACTACCTGGCGTACGTTGTCGCCGTCTTCGACGAAACCGGTACGCAGGCTTTCATGGCGCTGAACCAGGGCATCCAGCGCTGCTTGCAGGGCCTGCACATCGACCGTACCTTCCAGGCGAACAGCCATGGGCAAGTGGTACGCCGCGCTGGTCGGGTCCAGGCGCCACAGAAACCACATGCGCTGCTGGGCGAAGGACAAGCCATCGCGCGCATCGACCACTACCTCGGCCGGAATGGGGAACAGGGAAAAATCCACGTTTTCCCGCGCCAGCGCTTCCAGGAACAGCGGGCGCTTGGCGGCGGGCAGCTCGATGAAGCGGCGGGCGAGTCGTTGTGCATCTTGTGGCGTCATTGCTACGTCCTTAACTGGCCGGTTGCCTGGCGCCGGGCCAGGTCGTGTGTTAGTTAAGAACGAGCGGGAGTGAGGGTGATTTAGCGGATAGAGAAGCGCCTGGCCGGGCATGTGCAAATGCCTGCGGGGGCGACCCAGGGTCGCCTCCCACAGTCAGGCAGCGGCGAGCGCCAACCTGCGCAGGTCAACTTCCAGGTGCCTGCGCAGGATGGTAGACCGTGGCACTGGCACCGGAGTCCGGCAGGCAAAGCAGATCCAGGTTCGCCATGACCGTGCGCTCAGACCGCGGCCTTGTGGGCCTGCTCTTCCATGTGCTTGCGCAGGCTCAGCGGACGCATGTCGGTCCAGACCTTCTCGATGTAGGCCAGGCATTCCTGTTTCAGGCCACTTTTGCCAACAGTGCGCCAGCCATTGGGCACTTCCTTGTAGTCCGGCCAGATGGAGTACTGCTCTTCGTGGTTGACCACCACCTGGAACGTGATGTCTTCGCGGTCGAATACCGAGGTCATTGTGTTGCTCCTTGCCTGAAAGTTGGAAATGGCAAGCGCGCCGCGTACCTGTGGTGCGAGCGGCGCGCCGCAAAGCCTGCTACGCCGGGTAGCCACTGTGGCCCTGGGCCATGGCCACCACCACCTTGCGCTTACCGGTGAAGGGCGCACGGGCATGGGCCGCGAGCATGTTGTCGAGCATCAGCACATCATCCTTGTACCAAGGGAAGCTGATGCTGCATTCATCGAGCACACCGCGCACCTCTTCAAGCAATGAGTCCTCGATGAGCGTGCCATCGCCGTAGTAGACGTTACGCGGCAAATCCTCGTACTCGACCACTTCCAGCAGGCTCTCACGCACTTCCGGCGGCAGGTTGGACACGTGGAACAAGTGCGCCTGGTTGAACCAGACGTTGTCGCCTGTGACCGGATGGCGGGCCACCGCCTGACAGGTCTGGCGGGTTCGCAGTTCGCCGTCGTCGGTCCACTCACAGTGAATCGCCCGAGGCTTGCAGTAGGCCTCGACCACTGCGCGGTCCTCGGTGTTGAACACCTGCTCCCAGGCAACGTCCAGCCCGTTGCCGTAGTTGCGTACATACATCAGGCCTTTGTCGATGAAACGCTGGCGAATGTGCGCGGGCATCCTGCGGTAAATCTCGCGGCTGTCGGCGATGGGCGTCTCACCGCCCGTCTCGGCCGGGATCACGCTGTAGAACCAGATCTTCATCGGCCATTCGAGGGTGTAGGCCTGTTCGTTGTGCAACGGGATCGACTGGTGTGCCGGGTACTCCGTGGAGGTGTACACGCCTTTGATCACGTTGCTGCGTGGCGTCGAGCCGAACTCGTAGTTGAGCAGCGGATCACCGAACGCTGCGGCAAACTGCTGGAACGCCTCGGCACCGCCCACGTCGAAGCCGCGGAACAGAATGCCGCCGCTGCTGCGCAGATGGGTATCGACCAGCGGACGCAGTTCATCGAACGTTTCGAGCAGGTTCAAGCCCGGCTCAGGCGCTTCGATCAACAAAGGCAAAGTGCCGCGCGCAGGCAACAGCGGCTTGATGTCGAAAGTCAGTATTTCGCTCATCGCCCAGCCCTCATTGAACCGCCGCAGCCAGGGCACGGGAGAAGCGCTCGATCACTTCGTCGACCTGCGCTGCGGTAATGATCAGCGGTGGCAGGAAGCGCACCACGGCACCGTGACGGCCACCCACTTCGAGAATCAGCCCACGCTTGAGGCATTCACGCTGGATTCGCGAGGCCAGGGCGCCGTTGGCGAGCGGATGACCGAGGGCGTCGGTGGCAGCAGCGGGGTCGATGATCTCCACGCCTTGCATCAGGCCACGGCCGCGCACATCGCCCAGTTGCGGGTAATCCCGGGCCAGGTGCTTCAGATGCGCGGACAGGCGCTCGCCCATGGCAGTGGCGTGGCCCGGGATGTCATGCTCCGTGAGGAAGCGCAGCACAGCGGAACCCGCAGCCATGGCCATCTGGTTGCCACGGAAGGTGCCGGCATGCGCGCCCGGCTTCCAGGTGTCCAGCCAGTCGCGGTACACCACCACCGCCAGCGGCAGACTGCCACCGATGGCCTTGGACAAGGTCACTACATCGGGCACGATGCCGGCATGCTCAAAGGCGAACATGCGCCCCGTGCGGGCGAAGCCGCTCTGGATCTCGTCCACAATCAGCGCCACGCCGGCCTGCTCGGTGATACGACGTACACCCTTGAGCCATTCAATATCTGCCGGAACTACCCCACCCTCGCCCTGCACCACTTCCAGGATCACCGCTGCCGGCAGCGGCACACCGCTTTCCGGGTCGAGCAGCAGGTTTTCAAGGTAATGCAGGTTGGCCTTGACCCCAGCTTCGCCACCGAGGCCAAACGGGCAGCGGTAGTCATACGGGTACGGCATGAACTGCACGCCGCTGCTTAGCAGCGCACCCAGCGGCTGCTTGGGGCCAAGGCTACCCATCAGGCTCAAGGCGCCTTGGCTCATGCCATGGTAGGCGCCATGGAAGGCCAGCACAGTACTGCGCCCAGTAGCGCCACGCACCAGTTTGAGCGCCGCCTCCACCGCGTCGGTGCCGGTCGGGCCGCAGAACTGTACCTTGGCCTCGCGGCGCAGCGCCTCCGGCAGCACGCCGAACAAGTCCTGAACGAAACGATCCTTGACCGGGGTGGTCAGGTCGAGCGTATGCAGCGGCAGCTCGTCGGCCAGTACCCGCTGGATCGCCTCGATCACTACTGGGTGGTTATGGCCCAGGGCCAGGGTGCCGGCGCCGGCCAGGCAGTCGATGAACTGACGGCCTTCGACGTCTTCGACATGGATACCACGGGCACGCTTGAGCGCCAGCGGAATGCGCCGCGGGTAGCTGCGGGCGTTGGACTCCTGCTGTTGCTGGCGTTGCAGCAAGGGTGATTCGGTAAATTCGTACAAAGGTTGCGACGCGCTGGCCGGTGCAACCTGGGCAAGGCTGGAAGCGGTGGACATGGGTAAATCCTCGCAAGCAAGCGAATGGGCAGTTATCGCTTGGAAAACGCTTGAGTGCCGGGAGGATTTAGCGGTTGTTACTGGATTTTACTTTGCCTGCACCGGCCCTTTCGCGGGTAAACCCGCTGAGGTGCGTACGATCCCTGTGGGAGCGGGCATGCCCGCGAAAGGGCCGGTGCAGACAGTAAAGATCAATGCCTGGATCGCGCCGGTACTTGCAAGAGCACCCGCAACCCATCGCTACGGCTGTCAAAGCGCAGGCTACCCGCACACCGCTGCACGATCGCCTGGACAATCGCCAGCCCCAAACCGCAACCGCCACTCTGCCCATTTCGCCAGAAGCGCTCGGTCAGGTGCTCCAGGTCGCCTTCGGCAATCCCAGGCCCGTGGTCGCGGACCATGAAGCCCACCTGGCCGTCGGCCATCTGCACCTCCAGCTCCACCGCCTCATCGCCGCCATGGCGCAGGGCGTTGTCCAGCAG
Organism: Pseudomonas putida S13.1.2; assembly: GCF_000498395.2. Classification (NCBI taxonomy): domain Bacteria; kingdom Pseudomonadati; phylum Pseudomonadota; class Gammaproteobacteria; order Pseudomonadales; family Pseudomonadaceae; genus Pseudomonas; species Pseudomonas putida. The sequence goes on along the minus strand of NZ_CP010979.1, from coordinate 293,837 downwards.
GTTGCGCAGCGCGGCCACTGCCAACGGCGCGGGCATGCCCAGGTAGATCTGCGTGGCTTCTTCAGGCAAACGCAGCACGATGCGGCGGTTGTCACCCCCACCGGCGTCCTGCACCGCTTGGCGGGCCACCTGCTCGGCGCTGCACTGCACGCCATCCTCGAACGACAGGCTGCCTTCCACCCGCGCCAGCATCAGCAATTGCTCCAGCGTACGGTGCATGCGGTCGGTGCCTTGCTCGGCATGCTCCAGCGCCTGCTCGCGCACGGCGCCATCGGTCATACGCGCCACCTGCAGGTGGGTTTTGATCGCGGTCAACGGGCTGCGTAATTCATGGGCCGCATCGTCGGTCAGGCGCCGCTCACGCTCGATGGTCTGGGCAATACGCAGGAACAGCTGGTTCTGGGTTTCCAGCAAGGGCTGCAACTCGCTGGGCATACCCGCCACCTGCAACGGCTCGACACTGTCCGCGCGCCGTCGGCGCAAGGCGTCGCGCATGCGGTTGAGGGGTTCCAGGCCCTTGCCAAGGCCGATCCACAACAGGCCCAGGCTGCCGAGCAAGGCCATCAGCACGGGTGCCGAAGCCGCCAGCAGAATCGACTGGTTCAACGCCTCGCGCTCCATGTGCCGGTCAGCCGTGGTGATGCGCACATCGCCGTGGTTGTAGGTGAAGGTGCGCCACAGTGCATCGTCGATGGTCTGGTCACGGAAGCCACTGCGCTCGTCGTCCATGGCGCCATCGTGCTTGTGGTTGCTGGCGAGGATCTCGCCACGCAGCGAACTGACCTGGCAGGCCATGCCGTCCGGCACACTGAACTGGTCGGCGGAAAAGTGCGCCTCCCCGCCCTTGGCAGTCAGCGGCTGCGGCAGCTGGTCGATCAGCCCGGCGACCATGCGCGCCGATGCCACCAGGCGCTGGTCGAGGGAAAACATCATCTGCTGGCGCAGGTCACGCAGCATCCACGCGGCAGCCAGTACCCAGATGATCACGAAAGCACTGCCCAGGATCAGGCTCAGGCGTACCCGCAGGCTCATGATGCGGCCTCCTCCGGTGCCTGCGCGGGGCCCAGCCGGTAACCCAGGCCACGCACGGTCTCGACGATGCCGTTGCCCAACTTGCGCCGCAGGTGGTGGATATGCACGTTCAGGGCGTTGCTTTCGACTTCGTCGCTGAAGCCGTACACGCAGTCTTTCAGTTGTTCGCTGGACAGCACCCGCCCGGGGTTTTGCAGCAGCGCCTGGAGCAAGGCCTGCTCACGGCGGGACAGGTCGACCGCTTGGCCGGCCAGGGTCGCCTCGCAGCTGCTCGGGTCATAGCGCAACGGCCCGTGCTCGATCACGTTCACCGCCCGCCCGGCCACCCGCCGCAGCAGGGTGTGCAGGCGAGCGGCCAGCTCGCGCAGGTCGAACGGCTTGAGCAGGTAGTCGTCGGCGCCCGCCTGCAGGCCATCGACGCGGTCGGTGACGGCATCGCGGGCGGTGAGCACCAGCACTGGCAGGTCTACCCCCTGCTGGCGCAGGCGGCGCAGCAGTTTGAGCCCGTCTTCGTCGGGCAGGCCGAGGTCGAGGATCATCACGTCGAACTGCGCGGCCTGCAGCATCGCCCGCGCATCGGCGGCGTTGCCCACCCGGTCCACGGTCAGGCCCTGGGCGGTAAGGCCGGCGCAGATGCCGGCGGCGATCAGGTCGTCGTCCTCGCAGAGCAGAACGTGCATGGTGGGGCTCCCGGAATGGTATGGCTGGCATTGCACCTTGGGCGGATTAAGGGGGCATTATGGACCTTTGGCGGGAATTGGGGGACGGCCAGTTGGTAAAGGTCGCCAGGCCAGCGCGATCCTGTGTAGGAGCGGCCTTGTGTCGCGAAAGGGGTGCGAAGCACCCCCAGGATCTTCGCAACCCTTCAAGATTGCCGGGGCCGCTTTGCGGCCCTTTCGCGACGCAAGGCCGCTCCTACAAAGGGCCGCGTCAACCGGTCAGAACTTGCGGTGTGTCCACATCCAGCAGCACCGCCGCATCCTCCAGTTCGATTACCACACAACTGCCCCGGTTGGCCTGTACCACCGCCCGCGCCCCTTCATCGCCGGACAGTTGCCCCAGCGCAGGCCAGAAATCACGCCCGAAAATCACCGGATGCCCCTGCTGCGCCGCATGGCGTGGCAACACGATGGTGGAAGCCGAGGCCGCCGCGGCCAGCTGACGCAAGGTCGCCGACTCGATCCACGGCATGTCACCCAGCAAAATCGCCACTGCCTGGGCCGGGCTGTCGAGCAAAGACCGAGCGCCGGCTGCCAGGCTATGCCCCATGCCTGACGCAGCTTCGGGGCTGATGATTACCCGGCAATCACCTGGCAAGCCAAAATCCTCCCCCCGTTCACCCTCGCGCAACACCACACGCACGTCATCGAACACCGCTCGGGCCCGCCCCACGCTGTGCGCCAGCAGGCTGCGGCCATCGGCCAGGGTCGCCCGGCGCTTGTCGGAACCGAAACGCGTACCGCGCCCTGCCGCCAGCACCAGGGCGACCACGCTCACAGCGCCACCCGCGCAATGCCGTTGCGCACCCGCAGGATATCGGCCAACACTGCCAGAGCGATCTCGGCCGGGGTCTTGGCGCCCAGGTTGAGGCCGATCGGGGCATGGATACGGCCCAACTCGACTGCACCCAGGCCGCCGATGCGCTGCAAGCGCTCGCGGCGCTTGTCGGAGGTCACCCGGGAGCCCATCACGCCAATATAGAAGGCCTCGGTACGCACCGCTTCAAGCATCGCCAGGTCGTCGATCTTCGGGTCATGGGTCAATGCCACCACCGCCGTGTCGGCATGGCAACCACCCTGGTGGATAAACTCCGACGGCAACTCGCGGCGCACTTCGATACCGTCTAACCGCACGCCGTCCAGCACTTCGTCCCGCGGCTCGCAAAGGATCACCTCAAACCCCATGGCTTTGCCGAACTCGGCGCAAAAATGCGCCACGCTGGAATAGCCGGCCAGCAGCAGACGCTGGGCAGCGCCGACACGCAGGCGAACACGGGCGTTATCCCGCTCGACGCGTGGCCCCTGACAATGGTCATCGGCCAGCTGGCGGGTACCGTCGGGCAAGCTCACTTCACGCAGCAGCCGACGCTGGCCCAGCAGCGCGCTTTCCAGCTCACGCAAGTGCGCCTGCACCTCGCACTCGGCCGGCAGGTTCTCCACCAGCACTTCAAGCACGCCGCCACACGGCAAGCGGATGCTCGAACGCGAATCACTGCCATCGCCGTAACGCACGATGGCAACCGGCTCAGGGAATTCACCCAGGGCCACGCGTTCGAGGAAATCGTCTTCGACACAGCCACCGGACAGCGACCCCAGCCACTGGCCACTGGCATTCCCCGCCAGCAGCGAGCCCGGCGCGCGAGGCGCCGAGCCGTAGGTGGCGAGCACCGTGCACAACCACACCCGCTGACCGTTGCACGACCACTGCAAGGCCCGGCGAACCACCTGTAGATCGAGATGCTGCACGTTTACTCCACCTTCAGCTCGGCGAGCTGCTGTACGTTCAGGTCACCGGGCAATCCACCCCAGGCCTGGCGCAGGTAGTTGACCATATCCGTCACCTGTTGGTCATCGAGCTTGTCGGCAAAGCCCGGCATCGGCTGCATGCGCTCGAAGCCGGTGAACTGCTGTTCACGGATGCCTTCGAGGATAACCTTGACCAGGTTGCGCGAGTCATCCTGGCGCAGCACGGTGTTGCCCTGCATGGCCACGGCGATGTGCGGCTTGCCCTCGCCGTCGACACCATGGCAACCGGCGCAGACGTTCAGGTACTGCTGGTGGCCGCGCTTGGCGCTGTCGCTCATCTGCTCCAGGGCAACCGCCTGGATGGCCTTTGCCGGCGGTGGCTGGTCGCCCAGCAGGTAGGTGGCCATGGCCGCCAGGTCTGCGTCTTCCAGGTGCTGGGTGCTGTGGTGCACCACCGGGAACATCTCGTTGAACATGCTGCCCTGGGCACTGATGCCGTGCTTGAGGAAGGTGGTCAGGTCCGGCTGTGTCCAGCCGCGTTCGGCCAGGTCCTGGGCCAGCAGGCTCGGCGCCAGGTAGCCGCCAAGCAGGCCACCGGTCAGGCGCTGGTCCTGCTGCAGCGCGCCGATGGGGTTGCGCGGGGTATGGCATTCGCCGCAATGGCCCATGACCTCGACCATGTACTGGCCACGCTGCCAGGCCGGGCTTTTGCCTTCGGTTGGCTGCAGCTGCACGCTCTTGCCATACAACATGTTCCAGCCGCTCAGCCCCATGCGCACGTTGAACGGGAAGCGCAACGCGGTCTGCGGTGCCGGGCGGTTGATCGGCGGTATGGTCATCAGATAGGCGAGGATCGCGTCCGAATCTTCACGCTTGATCAGGTGGTACGAGGTGTAAGGCATCGCAGGATAAAGGTTGGCGCCGTCCTTGCGCTTGCCCTGGGTGACTGCGGCGAAGAACTCGTCGGCGCTGTAGTTGCCGATGCCGTACTGTTTGTCCGGGGTAATGTTGCTGCCATAAATGGTGCCGAACGGCGAATGAATCGGCAGGCCGCCGGCATACGGCGCGCCGCCTTCGGCGGTATGGCAGGCCATGCAGTCGGCCGCGCGGGCCAGGTACTCACCGCGCTTGACCTGTGCCTCGTCGGCCGCTTGGGCCACCGAGCTTACGGCCAGGGCCATTGAGCTGACGGCCAAGGCCAATGCCAGTGCGTTACGAACGAAGCCCATGCTCAACCCTCCTTGACCAGGCCGAGGTCGTTGAGCACCTTGCGGGTGGCGTCGTAATAACGCACGTAGCCAGTGCAGCGGCAGATGTGGTGCCCGAGGCTGGCCTCGATGCGGTCTTCCACTTCGCTCTTTTTCAATGGCTGGCGCTGGGCGGTTTCCACCAGCACAGTAGCGGCGTTGACAAAGCCCGGCGCGCAGTAGCTGCACTGGAACGCGAACAGGTCGACGAACTTCTGCTGGATCGGGTTCAGCGTGAGGTTACCGGCCTCGTCCGGTTTGGCGTGACCCTCGATGGTGCGTACCTTCTTGCCCTCAAAGTAGTGGGCGCCGGTGATGCAGGTGCGCACTTCTTCGCTGGTGCCGTCGGGGTTGTCGACGATCACCACACAGGCATGGCAGATGCCCTGGCCACAGCCCAGGCGCGAGCCGGTGAGGTTCTGGTGTTCGTGCAGGTAGTCGATCATCGCCAGGTCAGCGGGGACCTCGACCGGGCCGACCGGTTGACCGTTGAGGGTCAGTTGCAGTGGACGGTTAGCCATTGAGGGCCTCCTTGATACGGGCTGGGGTGATGGGAAGGTCGCGCACGCGCTTGCCGATGGCATGGGCAACGGCATTGCCGATGGCCCCCACGACCGGGATCATCACCACTTCGGCGATGCCCTTGGACGGGTCGGTCGGTGACAGCGGCGGGAGGATTTCGCTGGTCTGCTGCCACACCGCCACGTCGCGCGCATGCGGCAGGCGGTAGCGGTTGAAGTTCCAGTCGCCCTCCCCGGGCCCGCCCTCGTACAACGGCATTTCTTCGGTCAGCGCGTGGCCGATGCCCATGGCAATACCGCCTTCTAGCTGGCCCTTGACCAGCTCCGGCACCAACACCCGGCCGCACTCGACCCAGCTGTGGTGGTTGAGCACCTGCACTTCATGGGTGCCCTTGTTGACCTTGATTTCAACGATGGTCGCCACGGGGCTGTAGTAGGTGACCATGGCGTTGTTCAGCTGGGTGTCGGGGTAGGCAGCGTTCTGCCGGTCGAGCAGGTGGTAACCGTGGCTGCTCATCTGCGCCTTCTTGGCGTTCACCGCGCCATCGCCGTATTTCACCGCCACGGCGTCAAGCGGGAAGCGCTCGCGCACGCCGTCGATGACGAAGTCAGCCTCGGCCCAGCTCCAGCGGTTGAAACCGTGGACACTGGCGCCGGTGACCAGGCCCATGTCGTGGGCCTTCTGTGCCAGCTGGGCGAACGGGATCGGCTGCAGGCCGTTACCGGTCAGCTCGCCGTTGACCCACACCGCGTTCTCGCGGCGCACCACCAGCGGGTTGGCCTGGCCGCCATGCGGGCCCTGGCGCCAGATGGCCATGGCCGCCGGCCACAGGCCGTGGTTGAACAGCACGCGCGCCGCTTCGCGGGTGGCGTGGCTGAAGTAGAAGGCCGAGTTGGTCGCCGACGAAGGCGACGCCAACTTGCCGACCCAGCGCGGGTTGCGCAGCGCGGCGTCCTGCTCGGGCTGGCTGATCAGGTACGGGTTGCCGCTGGTGCTCAGTTGCAGCTCTGGCCATTCGGTAACCGCAGTCCTGACCTCGTCAGCCGAGCGCCCCAGGAAGTCGCTGACCACCAGGGCCTGGGAGGTAGACATGCCGGTGCCCAGCTCGGTGCCGATGTGGCGCAGGCTGATGCGGCCGTCGCGGCTGAACTCGATGCTGGCCATGGGTGCCTCGGAGCCGGTGCCGAAGTCCTTTTGGCAAATCGCAAAGCCCACGCCGTACCAGTGGTCCTGGTCCTGCGCGTCCATCTGCTGCTTGCGCGCGTCGCGGTTGCGCCACCAGTCGTGCACGGCGGCCTTGTCGAGAATCTCGTACAGACGCAGCGCGCCCGCCGGGACCGCGCCCTGGGTGTTCTTCATGCCCGATTTCAGCGCGTTGGCACGACGCAGGTCGATGGCATCGACGCCCAGGCGGCCTGCGATCTCGTCCACCATCATCTCGGTGGCCGCCATGCTCTGCAAGGTGCCGTAGCCGCGCATGGAGCCGGCCTCGACACCGCGGGAATGGTAGGCGGTAACCGACAGGTCGTTCTGCGGCATGTAATAGATCGACTGCGCAGCAGTGGCGCCTACCGCTGCCACCGACGGGCTGTAGTTGATGCGCCCGCCGCCGTCGCAGCTCATGTCGGCGCGGAAGATCTTGAAGCTGTTGTCCTTCTTGTCGACGGCCAGCTGGTAGCGGATATCGAAGGCATGGCGCTTGATGCCGCTCTGGAACTGCTCGTAACGGTCGTTGGCCAGGCGGATCGGCACGCCGCCGCCATACAGCGCGGCCACGGCGGCGTAGAAGACGAAGATGTTGTTGTCTTTCGAGCCGTAGCCCACGGTGTAGCCCGGGTGCATGTTCAGCGTGTTCAGGGCGAAACGCGACGGCTTGATCATGTGCACGCATTCCTGCGCCACTTCGAACGGGCACTGGGTGGCAACCACGAAGTGCAGCGTGCCGCTGGCCGGGTCGTACCAGCCGTTGCCGTTGTCCGGCTCCAGCGCGGCGGGTTCGATGGACGGCGTCTTGTAGCGCTCGTCGAACACCAGCCAGTCCTCGGGCGGGTTGTCCAGCTGCCCGGCCATGCGATTGGCGTAGAACAGCCCCTGCTCGGTCAGGTCGCCGTGCTGGTTGGGCTGCTTCGACCATACCGGCTTGCGGTTGAGAATGGTTGGGAACAGCATGGAATTCTTCAGGCTGGAGAACTCATCGTCGTCGAACGGCGTGGCACCGCCCACCCGCACGAAGCGAAAACTGCCGTAAGGGTCGCGCTGGTACAGCGGCGCCTGGGCGCCGTAACGGATCGCCTGTTCGTTGAACTGCAGCTTGCGCTTGGCCTGGCGGAAGCGCTCGAAGTCGTGCCAGATCAGGATCGCCACCGGGTGGCCGATGAACATCGGCACCTTGCCGGGCGGCAGCAGCGGGTCGGGCGAATGCGCCTCCGGCCAGGCAATGCCGTCTTTCTCGAGATCGGCGGCGGTAACGATACGGTCAGGCTGCAGCTCGGCACCGAGCAGGCTGAGGTCGTGACCGGCATAGATACGGTCGGCCTTGGTCGCCTTGAGCAGCAGCGCATGGCCCTGCTGCGTGGGCCAGCCGGGCATGTCCTTGGCGCGGATATCGCGGGCGAACACCTTGTCTCCGCATACCTTGGACAAGGCATCGTTACGGAAGCGCGCCTTGCCGTCATGGTTCATCCACTTCTGCGGCGAGGTGGTGACGCGGTCCTCCATCAGGGCGGCGAATGCCTGGCTGCCGAGTGGCGCCATGGTCACGCCGACACCAGCTATCAGCCCGCCTTGCAAGAAGGCGCGCCGGGAAATATCACGGTTGGACATGCTTGATCCTCTGGGCAGTTGGGGGGCCTGCCCTATTTTGATTCTAGTGCTAGCGGGTAAAAGCTGACTTGTGCGTCAACTTTACAGGAAGTGTGTGGGGATTGGCAAAGTCAAGCCGACAATATGTCGCGGTGTGTCTGGGGTGATGGGTGGGATTGGGGTGGACTCGCAGACTCAAAACCAGCGTTAACCTTCATTTAATCAGCCCCAGCCAGCATGGCCCCATTCCTAGATCTGCCAAGGCGAAGACATGCGCGTCCTCCTGCTCTTCCTGACACTGCTTCTGGCCGGCCCGTTGCAGGCCAACCCGTTCGATGTAAAACCGGACTTCCTGCCGGTCGACCAGGCGTTTGTGCTTACCCACGACCGCCAGGCCGACGGGCAGATGCGCCTGTACTTCCAGATCAAGCAGGGCTACTACCTGTACCAGAAGCGCCTTAAGTTCGACGGTCTGCCTGCCGGGCAGCACCCGCAATTGCCGCCGGCGCTCAACCACCACGACGAATTCTTCGGTGACAGCGCGGTGTACCGCGACCAGCTCGAACTGCTGCTGCCGGCCAATGCCCAGGGCCAGTTGCGCCTGGGCTGGCAAGGCTGCGCCGACGCCGGCCTGTGCTACCCCCCGCAGACCACGCTAATTGACCTGGGCGGCAGTGTGGCACCCGCCGCCGAGCAAGCCAGCGACCAGGCCTTGGCCAGTGGCCTGCAACAGGGCCACCTGGCCTGGAGCCTGCTGGCGTTCTTCGGCCTTGGGCTGCTGCTGGCCTTTACCCCCTGCTCGCTCCCGATGCTGCCGATCCTTGCCGGGCTGGTGCTGGGCAATGGCGCCAGCGCCCGACGCGGCTGGCTGCTGGCCGGGGTGTATGTGCTGAGCATGGCACTGGTGTACGCCGCCCTGGGCGTGGTCGCCGCACTGCTGGGTGCCAGCCTGCAGGCCTGGCTGCAGCAACCCTGGCTGCTGGGCAGCCTGGCGGGGCTGTTCGTGCTGTTGGCCCTGCCTATGTTTGGCGCCTTCGAGCTGCAACTGCCTGCCGCCCTGCGCGACCGCCTTGACCGCGCCGGGCAAGGCACCCGTGGCGGCAACCTGTATGGCGCGGCGCTGCTCGGGGCGTTGTCCGGCCTGCTGCTGGGCCCGTGCATGACCGCGCCATTGGCCGGCGCGCTGCTGTACATCGCCCAGAGCGGCGACGTGCTGCAAGGGGCACTGGTGCTGTTCAGCCTGGGCCTGGGTATGGGCGTGCCGCTGCTGTTGCTGGTGACCCTGGGCAACCGTTACTTGCCGCGCCCGGGCGCCTGGATGGACCGGGTCAAGGGCGTGTTCGGCTTCGTGTTCCTGGCCATGGCGCTGTACACCGTGCGCAGCCTGTTGCCCGCCACGCTGCTGCTGGCACTGAGTGGCGGCTGGCTCATCGCCCTGGCCTGGGCCACCTGGCCAGCCCTGCAGCGCCTGCCAGCATTGCGCGCCGTACCGCTGCTGGGCGCCCTGTGGGGCGGCCTGTTGCTGGTAGGCGCCGCAGCAGGTGGCGATGACCTTTGGCAGCCGCTGCGCCCGTTCACCGGTGGTGGCGCCGCACCCGTTGCTGCCCAGCATGCCGAAGACAGCTTCGTCACGGTCAGCCGCCCCGAAGACCTGCAACGTGAACTGGATGCGGCCAAGGCCCGTGGCCAGTGGGTGATGCTCGACTACTATGCCGACTGGTGCGTGTCGTGCAAGGTCATGGAAAAACAGGTGTTCGCCCGCAGCGACGTGCAGGCCAACCTGGCCGGGGTGCACCTGTTACGCCTGGACGTGACCGCCGATAGTCAGGCCAGCAAAGCCCTGCTGCAGCGCTACCAGGTACCCGGCCCGCCCAGCATCATCTGGATCGGCCCGGAGGGCGACGAACGCCGCGCGCGGCGCATTACCGGTGAAGTGGATGCCGCCGCGTTCCAGCAACACTGGGCCCAGACCAGGAGCCAAGGCTGATGTTGACCGTAACCCTCGGGCCACTGACGATGGCGCTCAACCACCTGTTGATGCTCACCGCGCTGGTAATCGCCAGCGTGGTCGGCTGGTGGGTCGCCCGGCGTGGCGGCGAAAGCCCGGAATCGGCACTGTTCAACCTGTTCCTGATCGGCCTGCTGTGCGCCCGTGCCGGCTTCGTGCTGGCCTACTGGCCGATGTACCGCGATGAGCCGTTGCAGATCATCGACATCCGCGACGGTGGCTTCCTGCTCTGGTCAGGCCTTGCCGGCATCGTCCTTGGTGCGGTGTGGCAGGGCTGGCGTCAACCGGGCCTGCGCCGCCCGCTGGGCTGGGCATTGTTCAGCGGCGCGCTGTTCTGGGGCCTGGCCAGCTTCGGCGGACACTTGTACAGCAAAGGCACCGAGCTGCCTGAACTGAGCCTGCGCAACGCTGGCGGCCAATCGGTTGCGCTGCACAGCTACCGCGGCAAGCCATTGGTAATCAACATCTGGGCCACCTGGTGCCCGCCCTGCCGGCGCGAGATGCCCGTGCTGCAACAGGCGCAAAGCGACTACCCGCACGTGACCTTCCTGTTCGTCAACCAGGGCGAGACCCCGGAAAACGTCAGCACCTTCCTGGCCACTACCGGCCTGAGCCTGACCCACGTGCTGTTCGACGGCACCGGCCTGCTGGCCCAGCGCGTCGGTTCCATGGCCCTGCCTACCACCCTGTTCTATGACGCCAGCGGGCGGCTGGTCGGCAGCCACCTGGGCGAGCTGTCCCGGGCCAGCCTGCGCCACGCCCTGGAACCTTTCGACCGGGCCATTGCGCCCGCCCCTGCCGCACAAGGAAACTGACATGCGATTGACTGCACTGCTGCCCCTGTCCCTGGCCCTGCTGGCCTCCCCTGCCCTGCAGGCCGAAGAACTGCCCAAGGCAGTTCAGCAGCTGCAAGCCAAGGGCGCCGTGATCAAGGGCAGCTTCGATGCGCCCAACGGCCTGCGCGGTTATGCCGCCGAGTACCAGAACAACGCCCTGGCCCTGTACCTGACCCCTGACGGCAAGCACGTGCTGGTCGGCAGCCTGTTCGACGAACAAGGCAAGGACCTTAGCGCCGAGCCGCTGGAAAAGCTGGTGTATGGGCCGATGAGCAAGGCCATCTGGGCGAAGCTGGAGAAAACCGCCTGGATCGCCGACGGCAAGGCCGATGCGCCACGCAAGGTGTACCTGTTCAGCGACCCGAACTGCCCGTACTGCAACATGTTCTGGGAACAGGCGCGGCCGTGGGTGGAGTCGGGCAAGGTGCAGTTGCGCCATATCATGGTGGGCATCATCCGCGAGGACAGCCCGGGTAAATCGGCGGCCCTGCTGGCAGCGAAAGACCCGGCCAAGGCCCTGCAACAACATGAGAAAGCCGGTAAGGCCAGCACGCTGAAGGCACTGGAACAAGTGCCCGAGGCGGTGCAGCAGAAGCTGGCGGCCAACATGGCGTTGATGGAAGAGATGGGCTTGCAGGCGACCCCGGCGATTTTCTATCAGGATGAACAGGGCAACCTGCAAAGCCAGCAAGGGGCACCGCGGCCGGAAATGCTGGGCAAGATTCTCGGCAAGCGCTGAATAACAGGGTGCCTGCACTGGCCCCTTCGCGGGTAAACCCGCTCCCACAGGTACTGCGCCGCTCTCAAGGCCGGAGCAATACCTGTGGGAGCGGGTTTACCCGCGAAGGGGCCCGTACAGGCGCCCCATCCATTCAGATCACAACCCCTCGAGCTCGGCCATCAGGTCACTGAGCCGGTCGACCTTGTCGTCATCCAGCGCACTGCCCTGCAACCCCTGCACATACTCGGCCAGCTCCTCCACCGTGCTGCACTCGAACATCGCCCGCAGCGGCACGTTCAGTTGCAGCTGCTTCTGCACCCGCGAAGCGATCTGCGTGGCCAGCAGCGAATGCCCGCCCAGCTCGAAGAAGTTGTCGTGCACCCCCACTCGCTCGGCTTTCAGCACATCGCCCCAGATGCCCGCCAGCACTGCCTCCAGCTCATTGCGCGGCGCCTGATAGGCCTGGCTGTGCTGGCCACCGATGTCGATGGCCGGCAGCGCCTTGCGGTCGAGTTTGCCGTTGGCGTTGTGCGGCAGGCTGTCGAACCAGCCCCAGTGCAGCGGCACCATGTACTCCGGCAACTCGGCACGCAGGCGTTGCTTGATCTGCTCCAGCAATGCGCCATCGGCGGCGATACCCTGATGTACCACCAGGTAACCGACCAGATGCTTGCCGTTGGCGCCTTCCTGCACGCCCACGGCAGCGTCGCGAATCTCGGCCTGCTCGTGCAGACGGGCTTCAATCTCGCCAAGCTCGATGCGGTAGCCGCGAATCTTCACCTGGTGGTCGATGCGCCCGACGTACTCCAGCACACCGTCCGGGCGCTGCCGCGCCAGGTCACCGGTGCGGTACAGGCGCTCGCCCGGGGAGCCGTAAGGGTGAGGGATAAATGCCAGTGCGGTACGCACAGGGTCGCCCACATAGCCACGGCCGACGCCGGTGCCAGCCACACAGAGTTCACCCACCGCGCCCAGCGGCACCAGTGCCTGCTCTTCGCCGAACAGGTACAGGCGGTTGTTGTCGGTCGGCGTGCCGATCGGCAGGTAGCTGCCTTGGGTCGACGCGGCATCGACGCGGAAGAACGCCACGTCATCCGAGCACTCTGCCGGCCCGTAAGCGTTGACCAGGCCGATCTGCGGGTAACGCTGCAACCACTGCGCGGCCAGCTCCGGTGGCATGGCCTCGCCGGTCGGCAGCATCCAGCGCAGGCCGTCGAGGGCCTGGTGGTCGCTGGCCAACATGCCCTGGATCAGCGACGGCACACTTTCCAGCACGGTGATGCCGGTGGCCTGCACATGCGTCAGCAGGCCCTGCGGGTCATGGGCGATGGCATTCGGCACGATCTCTACCTTGGCGCCGAACAGCGGCGCGGCAAGGAACTGCCACACCGAAATGTCGAAGCTCTGCGAAGCAGTCTGGGCAATGACGTCCTGATTGCTCAACGCCAGATACGGCACCTTGCTCAACTGGTTGTTGAGCATGCCACGCTGCTCGACCATCACCCCTTTTGGCAGGCCGGTCGAGCCTGAGGTGTAGATCACATAGGCAAGGTTGTCCGGGCCACTGTGGATGCCTGGGTTGTGGCTGGCAACCTGGCTGGCCTGGGTGTCTTCCCACACCAGCAGCTGTGGCCGTACCGCAACGTCCAGCTCACCCAGCAACTGCCGGCCTTGCTCGGCACAGGCCGCGCTGCACACCAGCACCGGGGTACGGCTGAGCTGGATGATGCTTTGCAGGCGCGCAGCCGGCAGCCCCGGGTCCAGCGGCAGGTAGCCGGCGCCCGCCTTGAAGCTGCCGACGATCATGCCCAGCAGCGGTAGCCCACGCTCGGCCAGCAGCGCCACCGGCTGGTCCACCTTTACGCCGGCCGAGATCAAGGCGTGGCCCAGGCGGTTGGCCGCCAGGTTCAGCCCGGCGTAGTCGTAGGAGGCCTCCAGGCAGCGGGCCACAGTACGTTCAGGGTGCGCAGCCACCTGCGCTTCGAACTGCGCGATGTAGCTCTGCTCCAGCGGATAAGCCCGCTCGGTGCGGTTGCAGTCTTCCAGCAGGAAACGCTGTTCGTCTGCCCCCATCAGAGGCAGCGCGCTCACCTCCCCATCGAAGCCCTGCACCAGCGCCAGCAGCAGGCGCTTGAACTCGGCCAGCAGGCGCTCGACGGTCGGGTAATCAAAGTAACGCTGGTCGAACGACAGGTGCAGGCCCAGGTCATCACCCGGGTAGCACACCGCCGTCAAGGGGAAGTTGGTGTGGGTACGGCCCGAGTCGGAGCTGGCGTTCAGGTGCTGGGCATGGTCGAGCACGGCCGTTTCCACCGGCGCGTTCTCGAACACGAACAGGCTGTCGAACAGCGGCTGGCCCTTGGGCAACTCGCTGCACTCCTGGATCGCCACCAGCGGCAGGTACTCGTACTCGCGCAGTTCCATGTTGCTTTGCAGCAGGCTCTGCAACCACTGGCGCACACTGCAACGCTCACCCGATACGGGCAACTGCACACGCAGGGCAACACTGTTGATGAACAGGCCAACGGTGCGCTGCATCTGCGGCATGCTTACCGGGCGCCCGGCCACTGTCACGCCAAAGGCTACGTCGCGCTCGCCGCTGTAGCGTGCCAGCACCAAGGCCCAGGCCGCCTGGGCGAAGGTGTTGACGGTAAGCTGGTGGGCCTGGGCCAGTTCGCGCAGGCGCACGCCGTCACTTACCTCCAGGCGGGTGTAGCAATCGCCGACAACCATGCCGCTACCGGCGTGGTCATGGCGCAGCGGGCGGTCGCTGGGGATGGCCGTGGCGCGCTCGAAGCCGGCCAGGCTGGCCTGCCACCAGGCGCGTGCGTCGTCCAGGCCCTGGCGCTGCAACCAGCCGATGTAATCGCGGTAACGCGGCGGCACCGGCAACTGGGCCTGACGGCCTTCGCCGAGTGCCTGGTAGACCTCGAAGAAGTCGTTCATCAGCAGCGAGCGGCACCAGGCATCGATCAGGATGTGGTGGTTGCTCATCATGAACCAGTAGCGCTCGTCGGCCACGCGCACCAGGCGCAGGTGGAACGGTGCTTCACTGAGCAGGGCAAACCCGGCCTCGCGCTCCTGCTTGTGCAGGGCCTGCAGGCGCTGCTCCTGGGCCTCGTCAGCAAGGCCGCGCCAGTCCTGGTAGTCCACCGCGAGGTTGCCCGGTTTGTGGATGATCTGCAGCATCGCCTCGCCGCTGTTCCAGCTGAACGAGGCGCGCAACGCTTCGTGGCGCGCCACCACCGCCTGCCAGGCCTGGGCGAAACGTTCAGGGTCCAGGGCGCTGTTGATGCGGTAGCGGTCTTGCATGTAGTAGAGGCCGGTGCCCGGCTCCAGCAGGGTGTGCAGCAGCATGCCTTCCTGCATTGGCGTCAGCGGGTAGACGTCCTCGATCTGCGCAGCCGGTACCGGCAATGCGTCGATCTGCTCCTGGGTCAGGTGCGCCAGCGGGAAGTCCGACGGGGTGAAGCTGCCGTTGCCATCGGCCAGGCAATGCGCGACCAGCGCCAGCAGCTCCTGGCGATAGGCCTCGGCCAGGCGAGCGATGGTCTGCGGGTCATAGCGCTCGGCGCTGAAGGTCCAGCGCAGTTGCAAGGCGCCGCCATACACTTGGCCATCGACGCTCAGCCAGTTTGGCAGCGGTGCATCGAGGTCATGCGCCAGACCGGCCGGTGCCTCCAGCGGCTGGAACAGCGCCGCACTGTCGAACTGCTGGTCGAACTGACCCAGGTAGTTGAAGGTGATACGCGCCTGCGGCAAGGCTGCCATCTGTTCGCGCCAGGCCGGGTCGGCGAGGTAGCGCAGCACCCCGTAACCCAAGCCCTTGTGCGGCACCTGGCGCAGTTGTTCCTTGATGCGCTTGATCGAGCCGGCCCGCGCCGCCTCGTGTTCGCCTGCCAGCGGGCGCAGGCTCAGTGGATAGGCGTTGGTGAACCAGCCGACGCTGCGGGTCAGGTCCATGTCTTCGAACAGCCCGTCACGGCCGTGGCCTTCAAGCTGCACCAGCACTTCCTCATCGCCGCTCCAGCGGCACAGCGCCCGCGCCAGTGCAGTCAGCAGCAGGTCGTTGACCTGGGTGTGGTAGGCCGCCGGAGCCTGTTGCAGCAATTGCCGGGTCTGCTCCACGTCCAGGCCGATGGCCAGGGTATGGGCGTGGCGGTGCAGGTTGCCGCCCTGCGGGTGATCGCACGGCAGCTCGCGGCGCACGCCGCCCAGCTGGCCTTGCCACCAGTTCAGTTCGTCGCGCAGCGAATCGCTGCTGGCGTAGCTGGCCAGACGCGCAGCCCAGTCACCCATGGCATGGGTCTTGGCCGGCAGTGGCTGGCCACGGTAAAGCGCCTGAAGGTCTTCGAGCAGCACCCGCCAGGACACGCCATCGACCACCAGGTGATGGATCGCCAGCAACAGGCGCTGGCTGCCCTGCCCGTCACGCACCAGCAAGGCGCGCAGCAGCGGGCCCTGCTGCAGGTCGAGGCTGCGCTGCAGGTCGGTGTACAGCGCCTGGCAATCCGCGAAGTCGGCAACACTGGCGGTCCACAGCAGTTGCTCGGCGGCAGGCTGCGCGTATTGTGCCTGCCAGCGGCCCAGGGCCTCGCTGAAACGCAGGCGCAGGCTGTCGTGATGCTGCACCAGCGCAGTCAATGCCTGCTCCAGCGCGGCTTCATCCAGCGGTTGGCGCGCCTGAAGCAGTACCGCCTGGTTCCAGTGCTGTGGCTGCGGCACTTCACTGTCGAAGAACCAGTGCTGGATCGGTGTCAGCCCGGTCTGGCCCTGGCGCAGCCCCTGCTCCACCGTACTCGCGGCTTCGCTGTGCTGAACAACAGCCGCCAGGGTCTGGATGGTCTGGTGCTGGAACAGGTCGCGCGGGGTGAATTGCAAGCCGGCCTGACGAGCCCGGCTGACTACCTGGATCGACAGGATCGAGTCGCCGCCCAGTTCGAAGAAGTTGTCCTGTACACCAACCCGGGCAACGTTGAGCACGTCGCGCCAGATCTGCGCCAGTTGCGTTTCCACCTCGTTGCCGGGGGCCTGGTATTGTTGACGCGCTTGTTCCAGGTCCGGCAGCGGCAGCGCACGGCGGTCGAGCTTGCCGTTACCCATCAGCGGTAGGCTGTCGAGCAGCACCAGGTGCGCAGGCACCATGTAGTCCGGCAGGTGCTGGCGGGCATCGGCCTTCACTGCTTCACGCAGCTGGCTTTGCGCCTCGCTGCCAGCCATGGCCTGCTTGCACACCAGGTAGCCCACCAGTTGCTTGCCGCCCGGTAGATCCAAGGCCAGCACCACGGCCTCGTCGACATCGGCATGGGCCTGCAAGCGGCTCTCGATCTCGCCCAGTTCGATGCGGAAACCGCGAATTTTCACCTGCTGGTCGGCACGGCCGACGTACTCGACCAGGCCGTCAGTGCCCAGGCGCACCAGGTCGCCCGTGCGATACAAGCGGCCCCCTTCGGTGCTGAACGGGTCAGCGACGAATCGCTCGGCGCTCAGGCCCGGCCGGTCGTGATAACCCTGAGCCAGGCCGGCTCCGCCGACATACAGCTCACCAATGCCACCTTGCGGCAGCAGGGCAAGGTCTTCGTCGAGGATGTAGGCCGAGCGGCTACCGATGACATGGCCAATCGGCACACTGCCAAGGTCCGCAGGCAACACCTCTGGCGCCAGGCAGGCCAGCGGCATGACCACGGTTTCGGTCGGGCCGTAGGCGTTGAAGAACTGCTGCGGCGCAAAAGCCTGGCGAATACGCTGCAGGTGCTCGCCGGTCAGCGCTTCGCCACCGGTGATCACCAGGCGTACTGGCAGTTGCTCGCCCTGCCCGCCCAGGTACTGCGCCAGCTGGCTGCCGTAGCTGGGGGTAAAGCCCAAAATGCTCACCTGCTGCTCGCGCACCAGCTGGCAGATGTCCTCGGCGCCCCACTGCCCCTGGGCGCGCACCACCACGCGGGCACCGCACAGCAACGGCACCCACAGGCGCTCGCTGGCAGCGTCGAAGTTGATCGAATAGAAATGCAGCTCGCAATCATCGCTGCGCATGCCGAACGCGGCGATGACCGCTTGGCAGTGCATGGCGAACTCACCATGGCTGACCACCACGCCCTTGGGCTTGCCGGTGGAGCCGGAGGTGTAGATCAGGTACGCCTGATGCTGCGGCAGGTTGAGGTTGTCCAGCGGCGCATCGCTGTAGGCCGACAGGCTGGCGGCATCGTCCTCCAGGCTCCAGCGTGCCACGCCCTCGGGCAGCTCGCCCAGGGTTTGCAACAGCTCACGCTGGCTGAGCAGCAGGCCGATGCGGCTGTCTTCGATCATGTAGCGCAAGCGGTCGAGCGGGTACTCGGGGTCGAGCGGCACGTAGGCGCCGCCGGCCTTGAGGATGGCCAGCAGGCCGACGACCATTTCCAGCGAGCGCTCCAGCGCCAGGCCCACGCGCACCTGCGGGCCGACGCCACGCTCGCGCAGGGCGCGGGCCAGGCGGTTGGCCCGCTGATCGAGTTCGGCGTAAGTCATGTGCTGGCCAGCGAAGGTCAGCGCGCCAGCCTGTGGTGTGCGCGCCGCCTGGGCGGCGAACAGGCCGTGCAGGGTCTGGTCGAGGTCGAAGTCGTGCTCGCCCTGCAACTGGCCCGCCAGCACCTGCTGCTCCGCACCGCTCAGCATCGGCAGCTCGCACAGGCGCTGCTGCGGGTTGTCCAGCAAGCCGACCAGCAGGTGCTGCCAGTGCTCGGCCATGCGCGCTATGCGCGGTTCGTCGAACAGGTCGCGGCTGTAGGTCAGGCAGCAACCCAGGCGGCCGTCGAGGTCGGTTACCTCCAGGTACAGGTCGAACTTGGTGGCACTGGCGTCGTTGACCAGGTAATCCACCTGCATGCCGGCCAGTGTGCGGCTTTGCTGGAAGGCCCAGCGCTGCACGTTGCACATCACCTGGAACAGCGGGTTGTAAGCGCTGCTGCGCGGCGGTTGCAACGCCTCCACCAACTGGTCGAACGGCAGGTCTTGGTGCGACTGGCCTTCGATGGCGGCCTGGCGCATCTGCTCCAGCAGCGCGTTGGCGGTCATCTGGCCATCCAGCTCGCAGCGCAGCACCTGGGTATTGAGGAAGGCGCCGATCAGGCCTTCGCTTTCCGGGCGGATGCGGTTGGCCACCGGCGCGCCGATGCGCAGGTCGCGCTGGCCGCTGTAGCGGTGCAGCAAGGCGGCCAGTGTGGCGGTCATGGTCATGAACAGGGTCAGGCCGCGCTGGCTGTTGAAAGCATGCACGCGGGCCACCAGCGCCGGGTCGAGTTCAAAGCGGTACAGCTCGCCGCGGTGGCTCTGTACTGCCGGGCGCGGGCGGTCGGCAGGCAACGCCAGCACCGGGTGCTCGTCGCCCAGGCGGTCCTTCCAGTAGGCCAGTTGACGCGCGCCCTCGCCGCTTTCCAGCCATTGCCGTTGCCACACGCTGTAGTCCAGGTACTGCACCGGCAGCGGCGCCAGCGGCGACTCGCGGTCATCGACAAAGGCTTCGTACAGCTCGCCCAGTTCGCGGGCGAAGATGTCCATGGCCCAGCCTTCGGTCACGATGTGGTGCAGGGTCAGCACGAAGAAGTGCTCGCGCTCGTCAGCCTTGACCAGGCAGGCGCGCAGCAGCGGGCCGCGCTCCAGGTCGAATGGCTGGTGCGCCTGGTCGTCGGCCAGTTGTTGCAGGCGTTGCTGGCGGGCGTCGATCGGCAAGGCGCTGAAGTCTTGCCAATCAAGGTGCAGGCCGCTGTCTTCGGCCACGCACTGATACGGCACGCCGTCGATGCTGGGGAAGGTGGTGCGCAGGGTTTCATGGCGCACGATCAGCGCCTGCAGCGCACGCTCGAAAGCGTCCACATGCAGGGTGCCGCGCAGGCGTGCCATGCCGCCGACGTTGTACGCCGGGCTGTCCGGCTCCATTTGCCAGAGGAACCACATACGCTGCTGCGAATACGACAGCGGCACCGCCTGACGGCGGTCAACGCGGGCAATTGCGCCTTGCAGGTTGCGCTGGCCGGCGGCGCGTATGCGTGCGATCTCGGCACAGAAGGCGCCCAGTTCGCTGGCTTCGAACAGCACCTTGAGCGGCAGCTCGACATCGCAGGCCTGGCGGCTGCGCGAGACGATCTGCGTGGCCAGCAGCGAGTGCCCGCCCAAGGCGAAGAAGTCGTCCTGCAGGCCGACGCGCGGCAGGTTCAGCACCTCGCGCCAGATGGCGGCAACCTGTTGCTGCAACTCGGTGTGTGGCTCGACATGTTCGCGTTGCTGCCACACCGGGGCCGGCAGTGCCTTGCGGTCGACCTTGCCGCTGGGGCCCAGCGGCAGCTGTGCCAACGGGATGAGCTGGGCCGGCACCATGTACGCGGGCAGTTGCTCAGCCAGCACGGCCAGGACTTCGGCTGGCTGCGCAGTGCCACTGTAGTAACCCACCAGCTGCGCACCAACGGCGTCCTTGTGGATCAGCACCAGCGCCTGTTCAACACCCGGCTGTGCCAACAGGCAGGCCTGTACTTCTTCTGGCTCGACGCGGAAACCCCGCACCTTTACCTGCTGGTCGAGGCGACCGAGGTATTCCAGGGCCTCAAGCTGCACCTGCCAGCGGGCGCGGTCGCCACTGCGGTACAGGCGCTCGCCATGGCCGTCGGCCTGGGGCACGAAGCGCTCGGCGGTAAGACCCGGACGGCCCAGGTAGCCACGGGCCAGGCCCGTGCCACCCAGGTACAGCTCGCCTGGGACGCCTGGCGCGGCCAGTTCAAGCTCATCGTCCAGCACACGGCACAGCACATTGCCCAACGGGCGGCCGATGGGCGAGCGCTCGCCGTCCGCCGCCTGGCAGTGCCAGTGGGTGACGTTGATGGCGGTTTCGGTCGGGCCATAGCGGTTGTGCAGTTGCACCTGCGGCAGCACTTGCAGCACGCGGTCACGCAGCGCCGCAGGCAATGCTTCGCCACCGGAGAACAACCGGCGCAGGCTGCTGCAGGCGCCCGCCTGCGGCTCCTGGACAAACACCTGCAACAGTGGCGGCACGAAGTGCAGCGTGGTCACGCCATGGGCTTGCACCAGCGCGGCAATGCGTTGCGGGTCACGGTGCTCACCGGGGCCGGCGAGTACCAGCTTGCAGCCGGTTACCAGTGGCCAGAAGCACTCCCACACCGACACATCGAAGCTGATCGGCGCCTTCTGCATCAGCACGTCGCTGTCATTCAGCCCATAGGTCGCCTGCATCCATTGCAAGCGCTCGGCTAGCGCCGCATGGGTATTGCCCACGCCCTTGGGCTGGCCGGTGGAGCCGGAGGTGTAGATCACGTAGGCCAGGTTGTCGCCGTGCAGGTGCAGGCCGGGGGCATGGCTAGGCCAGCTGTCCAGGTGCAACTGGTCGAGGGCAATGGCGCTGACGCCGTCGACTTGCGGCAGCTTGCCCAGCAGGCTGCTGTGGCTCAGCAGCAGGCCGGCGTTGCAGTCGGCCAGCATGTAGGCCAGGCGTTCGGCCGGGTAGTCGACGTCCAGCGGCACGTAGGCGCCGCCGGCCTTGAGGATAGCCAGCAGGCCCACCAGCAACTGTGGCGAACGCTCGATGGCAATGGCTACGCGGGTGTCGGGGCCGACGCCTTTGTCGCGCAGGTAATGGGCCAGGCGGTTGGCCTGCTGGTGCAGTTCGGCGTAGTCGAGGCTACCGCCGTCCCAGGCCAGCGCGGTGCGTTGCGGGGTCCGGCGGGCCTGTTCGTTGAGCTGTTCGACCAGCAGGCATGGCGGCGCGGCAGCCGGTGCCCGGCCCCAGCCCAGCAGTTGCGCGCGGCCGGGCTCGTCCAGCAATTGCACTTCGCCCAGCGGCCGCTGCGGCGCGGCGCACACCTGTTCAAGCAGCGCCAGCAGGTGATGGGCCAGACGTTTGACGGTGCTGGCTTCGAACAGCTCCGCAGCGTAGTCGAAGGCCAGGCTCAGGCGACCCTGATGGTCTTCTTCACTGTGCAGCTGAAGGTCGAACTTGGCTTCGCGGCTGTGCCACGGCAGCTCCTCCGCCAACAGCCCCGGCAGGCGGCGAAGCGCCGACAAGTCGCGTTGCTGGTGGTTGAACATGACCTGGAACAAGCCTTGCTCACGGGCGTCAGGCAGGGCTTCGACCAGCTGTTCGTACGGCAGGTCCTGGTTAGCCTGCGCCGCAAGGGTGGCGTGGCGCACCTGGGCCAGCAGCTGCGTGAATGGCAGGCGGCCATCAAGCTGTGCGCGCAATACCTGGGTATTGATGAAGAAGCCGACCATGCCTTGGGCTTCCAGGCGCGGGCGGTTGGCGTTGGGCACACCGACACGGATGTCAGCCTGGCCGCTGTAGCGGTGCAGCAGCGCCTGCCAGCCGGCCAGCAGGACCATGAACAGGCTGGCCTGCTGTTCGCGGGCCAGGCCCTTGAGTGCTTCGGCAAGCTTGGCAGGCACCTTGAGGTTGAACCGCTCAGCGCTGTACTCGCGCTGACTGGCGCGGGGGTGGTCGGTGCACAGGTCGAGCACCGGCAGTTCATCGCCCAACTGTGCTTTCCAGTACTGCAGTTGGCGCTCGGCTTCACCGGCGGCCAGCCATTGTCGCTGCCAGGTGCCGTAGTCGGCGTAACCCAGGGTCAGCGGCGCCAGGCTGGCCTCCAGCCCCTGGCAGCGGGCCGCGTAAAGCTTGGCGAATTCATCCAGCAGGATGTTCAGCGACCAGCCGTCAGCGACGATGTGGTGCAGGGTCACCCATAGCTGATGGTCTTCGTCGTCCAGGCGTGCCAGGGTCACCCGCAGCAACGGGCCCTGGGTCAGGTCGAACGGCTGACGGGCCTCGGCTTCACGCTCGGCCCTGACCTGCTCGGGGGTTTGGCCTTCGAGGTTCAGGCGGTGCAGGCTGAACGGCTGTTGCGCCAAGATGCGTTGCAGGGCCTGGCCGTTTTCTTCGCTGAATACGGTGCGCAGGGATTCGTGGCGCGCCACCAGCGCCTGGAAGGCGGCTTCCAGGGCGCTTTCGTCCAGCTCGCCGCGCAGCTGCAGGCCGGCCGGGATGTTGTAGGCGGCCGATTCTGGCTGCAACTGCCACATCAGCCACAAGCGGTTTTGCGCCAGCGACTGGGGCAACGCCTGGGCGCGTTCCAGCGTTGCGATGATGGCGGTGCCGGCTGCGCCTTCAGCGATGATCGACGCCACGGCGTTACTGTAATCAGCCAGCACTGGCACTTCGAACAGGGTGCGCAGGCTCAGGTTGATGCCCAGTTCATCGGCCAGGCGTGCGGTGGCCTGGGTGGCGGCGATGGAGTTGCCGCCCAGCAGCAGGAAGTGGTCATCTGCTGCAACCGCCTCTAGCTTGAGGATGTCGCGCCACACGGCGGCGATGCGTGTTTGCAGTTCATCGCCAGCAGCCGCGCTTGCAGCGGCTTCGCTCACATCAGGGAAGCGGGCGTAGCAGTCCAGGCTGCCATCGTCCATGCGCAGGCGGCAGGCCGAGCGCTGCAGCTTGCCACTGGAGGTCTTGGGCAGCGCGCCCGGGTTCAGCAACAGGACCACAGCCGGGGCCTGGCGGCAGGCGTCGGCGATCACCTGGCGCAGGGTTTTGATCAGGTCCTGGGGTTTGATTGCCTTTTGCACGTTGCGGCTGATCTCCACCGCCACGCCGATGCCCTCCTCGCCCTGCTGCTCGACGGCAAACACTGCCACCCGGCCTTTGCGCAGCACCTCGACCTCGCGTTCGAGGGTTTTTTCCAGGTCCTGCGGGTACAGGTTCTGGCCCCGTACGATCAGCATGTCTTTCAGGCGCCCGGTGACGAACACCTCACCCTCGCGCATGAAGCCCAGGTCGCCGGTGCGCAGCCAGGTCTGGCCGTCCATTTCAACGAAGGTGCGGGCACTGGCTTCGGGGTTGCGCCAGTAACCCAAGGCGATGCTCGGGCCACCGGCCCATATTTCGCCGACCTGGTTGTCGCCCAGCACCTGCAAGTGCTGCGGCTCGACGACACGTACCGCGTGACCGGGCTGCGGGTAGCCGCAGCTCATCAGCACGCTGCCTTTGCCCGGCTCGGCACGGTTGGCGGCGAAGGCTTCGGCGTCCAGTTCCAGCGCGGCGATGCCCTGGCCGCGGCGGCTGCCGCTGACGAACAGGGTGGCTTCGGCCAGGCCGTAGCTGGCGAAGAAGCTCTGCCGGTCGAAGCCGCTGGCCTGGAACTTGTCGGCGAACGTCGCCAGGCTGTCCTGGCGGATCGGCTCGGAGCCGGAATAAGCCACGCGCCAGCGGCTCAGGTCGAGCCCGGCCAACGAGGCCTCGCTAACCCGCTCGCTACACAGGCGGTAAGCAAAGTCGGGGCCACCGCTGATGGTGCCGCCATATTCGCTGATGGCCTGCAACCAGCGCTGCGGCCGGGCCAGGAAGTAACCCGGCGACATCAGCACGCACGGCACGCCGCTGAAGATGGGCTGCAACAGGCCGCCAATCAGGCCCATGTCGTGGTACAGGGGCAACCAACTGACGATCACATCGTCGGGGTTGAGGTCGATACCGAAGCCTTGGCGGATCAACTGCTCGTTGGCCACCAGGTTGCCGTGGCTGACCTGCACGCCCTTGGGCAGCGCGGTGGAGCCAGAGGTGTACTGCAGGAAGGCGATGTCATCACCTTTGAGCACGGGCTCGCGCCAGTTCGCGGCCAGCGCCGGGTCCAGGCTGTCCACCGCCAGCAGTTCTGGGCCGTTGTCCGCCGCCAGCGCTTCCAGGCCTTGCAGGCTGCCGTGCAACGCCGCGACCGTCAGCAGCAGGCGCGGCTCGGCATCGTCGATGATCGACAGCAAGCGCTCCTGATGGTGCTGGCGCGCAGACTCCGGCGGGTAAGCCGGTACCGCGATCACCCCGGCATACAGGCAACCGAAGAACGCCGCCACGTAGTCCGGACCACTGGGGAACAACAAGATCGCACGGTCGCCGAAGCCTGCACGGGCCTGCAATGCAGCGGCGATGGTGCGTGCACGCTGGTCGAGGTCCCGGTAGCTGAGCACCGCCTGCTCGCCAGGGGCGTCGGCAAGAAAGCGCAAGGCGATCTTGTCCGGGGTCTGCGCGGCGCGGTGCGCCAGTGCCTGGACCAGCGAGAGCGGGAGTTCGAAGGCGTCCGTCATGGGGTGTTCCTGCCAGTGTCTGGTTGGGGCGGGCCGGCTGCTGCGCAAACGTGGGCGGCAGCGCACGGGGGCCGGATGTACACAGGGGAACGGATGGGCAGAGGAAGAAATTAAAGCGCATTGCGCGGATGCAGAGGGGGCAGAAGGTGAAGCGTTTCACACGCCTGGCCTTAGACCGAAATATCTATATACTAATTACGTTTCGCATTTGACAATCATTATCATTATGAATAGCTTGTCGCACGTCGTAGGAAGCTTCCCAGTCCAGGGGGCCTCCTTTCCCCTCTGTGACAAGGTGATTTCCATGGCGGAACAACTATCCACAAGTAAGTGCGATTCACCATTACTGCAGGCATTCGTCGACAACCGCAGCATCTTGGTCAAGATCGCTGCCCGCATCACCGGTTGCCGCTCGCGCGCTGAAGATGTGGTGCAGGATGCCTTCTTCCGGCTCAGCGCCGCCCCGCAGATCACCTCGTCGTTCAAGGCGCAGCTCAGCTACCTGTTCCAGATCGTGCGCAACCTGGCGATCGACCACTACCGCAAGCAGGCGATGGAACTGAAGTACTCCGGCAGCGAGGAGGAAGGCCTGAACGTGGTCATCCAGAACGCCTCGCCCGAAGCCACTCACATCAACCTCGCCGCGCTGGATGACATTGCCCAGGCGCTGAACGAACTGCCGCAGCGTACCCGCTATGCGTTCGAAATGTACCGCCTGCATGGCGTGCCACAGAAAGACATCGCCAAGGAGCTGGGCGTGTCGCCGACACTGGTCAACTTCATGATCCGCGATGCGCTGGTGCATTGCCGCAAGACGGCCAACCGGCAGGCCTAAGGCTTCAGGTTCGCGCCTATAGGGCTGCTGCGCAGCCCATCGCCGGCAAGCCAGCTCCCACCTCGACCGCATCAACCTCAGGCCAGGCGCTATCCCTTGTGGGAGCCGGCTTGCCGGCGATGGGCCGCAAAGCGGCCCCTTGGGACTCAAGCCAGCTTGCAGCGATCGAAAAACCGCTCCCGCCCCAGAATCATCAGCGCCGCACGCTTGTGCGGGAAGTCGAACTCCTTGTCGCAATGGAAGCACTGGTCGTGCATGTAGCCGATCATCTTGCCGTTGTCGGCACGTGGCTCGGCCACCACCCGCTGGGTGCGCGGATCATCCAGGAACAGGTAATGCACCAGCGCCGATAGCCAGCTGGCCACCTTGTGCGGCCCGCGATGGCTCTCCTCCCCTACCAGCATGTGGATGCCGCGGTCGTAGTCATCGGCCGGGTAGAACGGCGCAATGCGGTCTTCCTTGGCCCAGTACGCCTCGAAGTAGGCAAACGGCTCATCGTCAAAGCAGCCGATCAGTGTCAGGGTATGCGGGTCGGCCTCGAGCTTGGCCAGGTACTCGCGGTGTTGCGCCAGCGTGCCGCCCTCCTGCCAGAACGCCTCCACCCGCGGGTTGTTCTGCCAGCGGTTGAAGCGCTCCAGGTCGTGTTCGATCTCCAGCGGGCGCAGCGACACCCAGCTACCCAGGCGCGCATCGAAGCGCCGGTAAACCTCACCACGGGGCTTGGGCGCGCGGCGCGGGTGGCGCTTGCCGTTGCTGATCTGCATCTGCTGTGGGTACACCGCGGCCAGCGCATCGCCCAGCCATGGCTGTGGCAGCTGCCAGAACAGCGCCCGCTCGCACAGATACTGGCCAGGCTGCTCAGCCACCAGCAGCAAGCCACTGGCCAGCGCCTGCGGCTGTACCTCGGGCAAGTGCCAGACCAGGCGCTGACAGGCCGTGTCACGGGACAACAACCAATAGCAGGCCGACCACAAGGCTTGATAAGGGCGCTCGGCACACAGACGGTCAAGGTGAACGTGCAGGGTAGCGCCCGCCTCCAGGCGCACCTGGATCAGTGGGCGAGCTTCGAGGGTGAGGCTTAGCCAACTGTCACCCTCCTCGGCACTGAGGCTGCGCCAGCGTGGCGGTGACAGGGGCTGCGAAGCGGCATCGAACGGCATGGGCTGGACTCACGAAAATGAAGAAAAGGCTCACTGCTGAGAACGCTGGCGCAGCGTATGAATTTAGTCTTGGGGGGCCGCGACCGTGATGCGGTAGGGCTCGAAGATCCGTGCCAGTTCACCGCTGTCACGCAGGCTGCGCAGCAGGCCGGCGAACGACTGCTCGCCGATAGGCGCCCCCGGGCGCAGCAGGGCGTAGTGGTGATAGACCTGATCGATGCGTTGCGAAGGCACCAGCTGCGCCCTGCTGGCCGGGTTGCGCGCCAGGAAATCGCTGAGGTAGGAGCGCGTGACCAGGGCGATATCGGCGCGGCCAGCCTGCACCATCAGCAGGTTGCTGTCGTGGGAGTAGGTCAGGGTCGCGTTATAGGTTGTGCGCAGGTAGTCCGGGTCGGAATTGAAGCGGGCGAACGCGTAGTGATATCCGTTGAACAATGCCAAACGTTTGCCACGCAGGTCATCGAAGTAATGCGGATCGCTGCCATTGGCCTGGCGTGCAACGAACACTTCGGCATCCTCCAGGCCCATGTCCACGGTCTGGTGGGCAATCTGCTCCCAGCCCCATTGCGGGTTCTCGAAAATCGCCATGTCGGTACGGCCTTGCTGGAAGTCACCAAAACGCCGCTGGATGGAAGTGGGCACCAGGACAAAGTGGTAACCCTGCTGCAAGCGGTTGAGCGCGTCGACCAGTTGCGGCAGCAGGCCGCTGTCGGCCCCCTGTTCAGGGCGCACCGTGTAGGGCGGGAAATGCGCCGCGCCAATCTTCACCTCGACGGCGTCGGCAGCCCATGCCGGCACCGCCAGCCAGTGCACGGCCAGCAACATCAGGGTGGACAAGGCCTTGAGGCCGGGCGCTGGAGTCAAGACGGACGCTCATCACGGTTCATGCCTGGGTTCGCTTAAGCTAGGCGTTTTCCGGAAGCGGCACAACTGCTGGCGCGCGCTCTTTGTGACAAAGCAGGCGGCAATATGCCAGGGGGTGCCGGATGCGCGGAGTTTGGCTACGCTCTAGCAGGATCTGCAAGGGAGCCTGGTATGGGCCATTGGTTGGTGATCGACCTGGAAGCCACCACCGACGAGGGTGGGTGGCCGGTCACAGAGATGGAAGTCATTGAAATCGGCGCTAGCCTGGTTACCCGCGAAGGCCGCGAGGTCGACCACTTTCAGTGTTTCGTGCGGCCACGGCGGCGGCCACAGCTGACCCCGTTTTGCCGCGAACTCACCCACATAAGCCAGGCCGATGTGGACAGCGCTGCGCCGTTTCGCGAAGTGTGGGCAAGCTTCGAGCGCTGGCTCGGGCCCCACCGTGAGCAGCTTCAGGCCTGGGTCAGCTGGGGCGACTACGACCGCCAGCAACTGCACCAGGAATGGCAGTTGCAGGGGCTGGACAGCCTGCTAAGGACGTTGCCGCACATCAACCTCAAGCAACGCTTTGCCAAAGCCCGCCACCTGCAGCGCCCCACCGGCCTGAACGGTGCCCTGCACCTGGCCGGCATGCACTTTTGCGGGCAGCAGCACCGGGCCCTTGAAGATGCACGCAACACGGCGCGGCTATTGCCGCTGACCCTGCCCGCCAACAACCCCTGAAAGCAGATGACGAGGCCTGTGGCCTTGGGCATACTGGCCAGCCCTTTTTCATCCCCCTCTTCAGGAGTCGCCCATGTTCCAGGTCAACGAGTACTTCAACGGCACCGTCAAGTCGATCGCATTCGCGGGCGAAGAAGGCCCGGCCACTGTCGGCGTCATGGCCCCGGGCGAATACGAGTTCGGCACTGCCAAGCGCGAGATCATGCACGTGGTATCGGGCGCGCTGACCGTGAAACTGCCAGGTAGCGACAACTGGGAAACCTTCAATGCCGGCGACAAGTTCAACGTTGCCGCCAACAGCAAGTTCCAGCTGCAAGTGAAGGTGGACACCGCTTACCTGTGCGAGTACCGCGACTAAGCGTCAGCCTGTGCCGGCCTCTTCGCGGGCATGCCCGCTCCCACAGGGTTCTGCGCCGATCTTTAAAAGGATGCGGCCCTTGTGGGAGCGGGCAAGGCCGCGAAGAATCCAGCACTAATCCTTCAGGAAATCAGCAACGCGTTCCGCCGCCGTGTGCATATGCTGCTCATGGCTGAACCCCGAGGCCTTCAACGGCTTCAGGTCATGGTCCCCCGCCACTAGCCAGCTCACTTCGATCGCCGGCGACAACGCATACCCCGCCACCGCCTCGCGGTTACCCAGCGCATCCCGTTCGCCCTGCACGATCAATGTCGGTGTTTTCAGCCCGGCCAGGTGCTCCACCCGTGGCTTCTCGGGTTTACCCACCGCGTAGAACGGATACCCCAGGCACACCAGCGCATCCGCGCCCAATTCGTCGGCCAGCAGGCTTGCCATGCGCCCGCCCATGGACTTGCCCCCCACGGCCAACTTGCCCGCGACCAAAGGTCGCACCTGCCGGTACACCTCGCGCCAGCATTCCAGCAGCACTTTCTGCGGGTTCGGCGGCCGTTTCCCGCCGGTAACCCTGCGCTCGGCCATGTACGGGAACTCGAAGCGCACCACCGCTACCCCAAGCGCCGCAAGCCTTTGCGCCATTTGGTCCATGAACCCGCTGTCCATCGGCGCACCTGCGCCGTGGGCCAGGATCAGGCAGCCCTTGTAGCCGTCCTTGCCCTGAGCCTGTGGAGGATCGCAGCGCAAGCCTGGGACATTTCCGACCTTCGCCCATTGATCCCCGTCAATACCGGCACTTTGCCCATTAATCATGCTTGCCTCGCTGTAAAGCCTGCCAAATAACCGTGGATGGGAACCCATACATGAACACAACCAGCAGTACCGCCTATAACTACAAGGTGGTCCGCCAATTCGCCATCATGACGGTGGTGTGGGGAATCGTCGGGATGGGGCTCGGCGTCTTCATCGCCGCCCAGCTTGCCTGGCCTTCCCTCAACTTCGACCTCCCCTGGACCAGCTTCGGCCGCCTGCGCCCCCTGCATACCAATGCGGTGATCTTCGCTTTCGGCGGCTGCGCGCTGTTTGCCACCTCCTATTATTCGGTGCAACGCACCTGCCAGACCACCCTGTTTGCACCGCGCCTGGCCGCGTTCACGTTTTGGGGCTGGCAACTGGTGATCCTGCTGGCGGCCATCAGCCTGCCACTGGGCTACACCAGCTCCAAGGAATACGCCGAACTGGAATGGCCGATCGACATCCTGATCACCATCGTCTGGGTGGGCTATGCCATCGTGTTCTTTGGCACGCTGATGAAGCGCAACACCAAGCACATCTACGTGGGTAACTGGTTCTTCGGTGCCTTCATCCTCACCGTGGCGCTTCTGCACATCGTCAACAACCTGGAGCTGCCGGTCAGCCTGACCAAGTCGTACTCGGTGTACGCCGGCGCCACCGATGCCATGGTGCAGTGGTGGTACGGCCACAACGCGGTAGGCTTCTTCCTGACTGCGGGCTTCCTGGGGATGATGTACTACTACGTGCCCAAGCAGGCCGAGCGCCCGGTGTATTCCTATCGCCTGTCGATCGTGCACTTCTGGGCGCTGATCACCCTGTACATCTGGGCCGGCCCCCACCACCTGCACTACACCGCCCTGCCCGACTGGGCGCAGTCGCTGGGCATGGTGATGTCGCTGATCCTGCTGGCACCGAGCTGGGGCGGCATGATCAACGGCATGATGACCCTGTCGGGCGCCTGGCACAAACTGCGCAGCGACCCGATCCTGCGCTTTTTGGTGGTATCGCTGGCGTTCTACGGCATGTCCACCTTCGAAGGCCCGATGATGGCCATCAAGACGGTCAACGCCTTGTCCCACTACACCGACTGGACCATCGGCCACGTGCATGCCGGCGCCCTCGGCTGGGTGGCAATGATCTCGATTGGCGCGCTGTACCACACCATCCCGAAAGTGTTCGGCAAGGAACGCATGTACAGCCTTGGCCTGATCAACGCGCACTTCTGGCTGGCCACCATCGGCACCGTGCTGTACATCGCCTCGATGTGGGTCAACGGCATCGCCCAGGGCCTGATGTGGCGCGCAGTCAACAGCGACGGCACGCTCACCTATTCGTTCGTGGAAACCCTGGTGGCCAGCCACCCAGGCTTTGTCGTGCGCTTCGTCGGCGGCGCGATCTTCCTCAGCGGCATGTTCCTGATGGCCTGGAACACCTGGCGCACCGTGCGTTCGCCAGCGCTTGACGTCGCCCCTGCGAACGCCCAGTTGGCTTGAGGAGAAACGCCTGATGAAACATGAAGTCATCGAGAAAAACGTCGGCCTGATGGCCCTGCTGATGGTGTTCGCCGTCAGTATCGGCGGCCTGACCCAGATCGTCCCGCTGTTCTTCCAGGACGTCACCAACAAGCCGGTGGAAGGCATGAAGCCCTACACCGCGCTGCAACTGGAAGGCCGCGATATCTACATCCGCGAAGGCTGCGTGGGCTGCCACTCGCAGATGATCCGCCCGTTCCGCGCCGAAACCGAGCGCTACGGCCACTACTCGGTGGCCGGCGAGAGCGTGTGGGACCACCCGTTCCTGTGGGGCTCCAAGCGTACCGGGCCGGACCTGGCCCGCGTGGGTGGCCGCTACTCGGACGACTGGCACCGCGCGCACTTGTACAACCCACGCAACGTGGTGCCGGAGTCGAAGATGCCGTCGTACCCGTGGCTGGTCGCCCAGCAGGTCGACAACAGCCACACCGACGTCAAGATGCGCACCTTGCGCACCCTGGGCGTGCCGTATTCCGACGACGACATTGCCGGCGCCCGCGACGCGGTCAAGGGCAAGACCGAGATGGATGCACTGGTCGCCTACCTGCAGGTGCTTGGCACCGCGATCAAGAACAAGAGGTGAGTGCGATGGAAATGGACATCGGCATGATCCGCGGCCTGGGCACCCTGGTGGTGATGATCGCCTTCATTGGCCTCTCCCTGTGGGTTTTCAACCGCCGCCGCGACCGTGATTTCGCCGAAGCGCGCCTGCTGCCCTTCGTCGACGACCGCCTGCCCCCTGCCGGGCAGGAACCTGCTGCCACGACTGCTGCAAGGAGTAACGGGCAATGACCACCTTCTGGAGTACGTACATCAGCGTACTGACCATCGGTAGCCTGATCGGCCTGACCTGGCTGCTGCTCGCCACCCGCAAGGGCGAGAGCAAAAACACCACCGACCAGACCATGGGCCACAGCTTCGACGGCATCGAGGAGTACGACAACCCGCTGCCCAAGTGGTGGTTCTGGCTGTTCGTCGGCACCCTGGTGTTCTCGGTCGGCTACCTCATCCTCTACCCGGGCCTGGGCAACTGGAAAGGCATTCTGCCGGGCTATGAGAACGGCTGGACCGGCGTCAACGAATGGCAAAAGGAGATGGACAAAGCTGACGCCAGGTTCGGCCCGATCTTTGCCAAGTACGCCGCCATGCCCGTGGAAGAAGTCGCCAAGGACCCGCAGGCGCTGAAGATGGGCAGCCGCCTGTTTGCCTCCAACTGCTCGGTGTGCCACGGCTCGGACGCCAAGGGTGCCTTCGGCTTCCCCAACCTCACCGACAAGGATTGGCGCTGGGGCGGCGAAGCAGAAACCATCAAGGCTTCGATCATGAATGGCCGCCATGGTGTGATGCCGGCCTGGGCCGAGGTGATCGGTGATCAGGGCGTGGCCGATGTGGCCGCATTCGTGCTGACCAACCTGGACGGCCGCAGCCTGCCTGAAGGGAACAAGGCCGACGTGGTCAAGGGCAAAGAGATCTTCGCGGCCAACTGTGTGGCTTGCCACGGGCCTGAAGGCAAGGGTACCCCTGCCATGGGCGCACCCGACCTGACCCACCCGCAGGCGTTCATCTACGGCTCGAGCTTTGCCCAGCTGCAGCAGACCATTCGTTATGGTCGCCAAGGGCAGATGCCGGCGCAGGCCGATATCCAGGGCAATGACAAGGTGCACCTGCTGGCGGCTTATGTGTATAGCCTGTCGCAGGATAGTGCTGCTGAAACGGTGACCTCCAAGTAGTACCCCGGGGCCGCTTTGCGGCCCATCGCGACACAAGGCCGCTCCTACCAGGGACCGCATTCGTTCTGTAGGAGCGGCCTTGTGTCGCGAAAGGGCTGCAGAGCAGCCCCAGCTCTCTCCCGCCGTACTCCCTCCCTTGCACCCCCTCCGAACACAACTAAGCTTGTTGCCTCAGTGGGCTTCGCTCCGAAAGGACTGAAGCAGACGCGGCGCATAGCCTGTCGCCGCCCCAAAAAAAAGCTTGACCGATCGATCAGAAAAAGGTGAAAAACGGTACACATTACAAATATTTATTTGTGTACAATCGTCCAGACCCGATCGCTGCGGGACATCAGTGAACGGGCCCGGACACGGGTCGGCGTACCAAAGTTGCGTTGCAGCAGCCTTGCTGGTTATCAATACTGGCGCCGATTTTTCGACCAACAAGAACATTAAAACCGTGGAACCTTAGAATGAGCACAGCAATCAGTCCGACTGCTTATAACTATAAGGTCGTCCGCCAGTTCGCCATCATGACGGTGGTCTGGGGGATCCTTGGCATGGGCCTCGGCGTCTTCATCGCCTCGCAGCTGGTATGGCCGCAACTGAACCTGGACCTGCCCTGGACCAGCTTCGGCCGCCTGCGCCCGCTGCACACCAACCTGGTGATCTTCGCCTTCGGGGGCTGTGCGCTGTTCGGCACCAGCTACTACGTGGTGCAGCGCACCTGCCAGACCCGGCTGATCTCCGACAGCATGGCCGCCTTCACCTTCTGGGGTTGGCAGGCGGTGATCGTCGGCGCGCTGATCACCCTGCCGATGGGCTACACCACCACCAAGGAATACGCCGAGCTCGAATGGCCGCTGGCGATCCTGCTGGCCATCGTCTGGGTGACCTACGGGCTGGTGTTCTTCGGCACCATCGTCAAGCGCAAGACCAAGCACATCTATGTCGGCAACTGGTTCTACGGCGCCTTCATCGTGGTCACCGCGATGCTGCACATCGTCAACCACATCTCGCTGCCGGTCAGCCTGTTCAAGTCGTACTCGGCCTATGCCGGTGCCACCGACGCGATGATCCAGTGGTGGTACGGCCACAACGCCGTGGGCTTCTTCCTCACCACCGGCTTTTTGGGGATGATGTACTACTTCGTGCCCAAGCAGGCCGAGCGACCGATCTACTCGTATCGCCTGTCCATCGTGCACTTCTGGGCGCTGATCACCCTGTACATCTGGGCCGGCCCGCACCACCTGCACTACACCGCCCTGCCCGACTGGGCGCAGTCGCTGGGCATGGTGATGTCGATCATCCTGCTGGCGCCAAGCTGGGGCGGCATGATCAACGGCATGATGACCCTGTCCGGTGCCTGGCACAAACTGCGCACCGACCCGATCCTGCGCTTTTTGGTCGTTTCGCTGGCGTTCTACGGCATGTCCACCTTCGAAGGCCCGATGATGGCCATCAAGACCGTGAACTCCCTGTCGCACTACACCGACTGGACCATCGGCCACGTCCACGCCGGCGCCCTCGGCTGGGTGGCAATGATCTCGATCGGCGCCGTGTACCACATGATCCCGAAACTCTACGGACGCGAGCAGATGCACAGCATCGGCCTGATCAACGCGCACTTCTGGCTGGCCACCATCGGCACCGTGCTGTACATCGCCTCGATGTGGGTCAACGGCATCACCCAAGGCCTGATGTGGCGCGCCATCAACGATGACGGCACCCTCACCTACTCCTTCGTCGAAGCCCTGCAGGCCAGCCACCCTGGCTATATCGTCCGCGCCCTGGGCGGTGCGTTCTTCGCCAGCGGCATGCTGCTGATGGCCTATAACGTGTTCCGTACCGTACGTGCCGCCAACCCGGTACAGGCTGAAGAAGCCGCCAAGATCGTCGTTGTGGGAGCGCACTGATGAAGCATGAAGCCGTCGAGAAGAACATAGGCCTGCTGGCCTTCTTCATGGTCATCGCCGTCAGCGTCGGTGGTTTGACCCAGATCGTCCCGCTGTTTTTCCAGGACGTCACCAACAAGCCTGTCGAAGGCATGAAGCCGCGCACCGCCTTGGAGGTGGAAGGCCGCGATATCTACATCCGCGAAGGCTGCGTAGGCTGCCATTCGCAGATGATTCGCCCGTTCCGCGCCGAAACCGAGCGCTACGGCCACTACTCGGTAGCTGGCGAGAGCGTGTGGGACCACCCGTTCCTGTGGGGCTCCAAGCGTACCGGGCCGGACCTGGCCCGCGTTGGCGGCCGCTACTCCGATGACTGGCACCGTGCGCACCTGTACAACCCGCGCAACGTGGTACCGGAGTCGAAGATGCCGTCCTACCCGTGGCTGGTCGAGAACAAGCTCGATGGCAAGGACACCGCGAAGAAGCTGGAAGTGCTGCGCACACTCGGTACCCCGTACACCGATGCCGACATCGCCGGCGCGGCTGACGCGGTCAAGGGCAAGACCGAAATGGACGCCATCGTCGCGTACCTGCAGGGTCTTGGCACCATCATCAAGAGCAAACGGTGACGCTGATGGATATCGGGATGATTCGCGGCCTGGGCACCGTCGTGGTGATGGTGGCCTTCGTGGGCCTGGCGCTGTGGGTGTTCAACCCACGGCGTAAAAAGGACTTCGACGAAGCGACCCAACTGCCCTTCGCGGATGACCCCGAGGCCACCCGGCACGTCGAGCAAGCAAAAGCTTCTGGGAGCAAAAAACAATGACAACCTTCTGGAGTCTGTACGTTACCGTCCTGACCCTGGGCACCATCTTCTCGTTGACCTGGCTGTTGCTGTCGACCCGCAAGGGCCAGCGCGAAGAGGTCACCGACGAAACCGTCGGGCATGCCTTCGATGGCATCGAGGAATATGACAACCCGCTGCCCAAATGGTGGTTCTGGCTGTTCGTCGGCACTATCATCTTCGCCCTCGGCTACCTGGTGCTGTACCCGGGCCTGGGCAACTGGAAAGGCATCCTGCCGGGCTACTCGTACCTGGACAACGACAAGCAGACCGAGTTTTCCAACGGCCAGCCGGGCTGGACCGGCGTGCACGAGTGGGAAAAGGAAATGGCCAAGGCCGACGCCCGCTTCGGGCCGATCTTCGCCAAGTTCGCCGCCATGCCCATCGAAGAGGTGGCCAACGACCCGCAAGCCCTGAAAATGGGCGCACGGCTGTTCGCTTCCAACTGCTCGGTATGCCACGGTTCCGACGCCAAGGGCGCTTTCGGCTTCCCCAACCTGACCGACAACGACTGGCGCTGGGGCGGCGAGCCGGAAACCATCAAGACCACCATCATGGGCGGCCGCCACGGCGTGATGCCGGCCTGGGCCGAAGTGATCGGTGATCAGGGCGTGGCCGACGTGGCTGCATTCGTGGTCAGCAAGCTCGATGGCCGCACCCTGCCTGAGGGCGCGAAGGCCGACGCCGAGAACGGCCAGAAGATCTTCGCCGCCAACTGTGTGGCCTGTCACGGGCCGGAAGGCAAAGGTACGCCCGCCATGGGTGCACCGAACCTGACCCACCCACAGGCGTTCATCTACGGTTCGAGCTTTGCCCAGCTGCAGCAGACCATTCGTTATGGTCGCCAAGGCCAGATGCCCGCCCAGGAACAGTTGCAGGGTAATGACAAAGTGCACTTGCTGGCGGCTTATGTTTACAGCCTGTCGCAACGGGACCAGGCGCAGGCCAAGGCTGAGTAAGCAGGCCTGGCCTCTTCGCGGGCTTGCCCGCTCCCACAGGTCGTCACCATTCTTGAGTTCGGTGTAGTTCCTGTGGGAGCGGGCAAGCCCGCGAAGAGGCCGGTACAGCCAGTGCATTTCTGGCAGGCTGATGACCTGGATCAATTGACACCCGCCATAACACGATTCACACCACGAACCCAACGCGACTAAAGGTCGCAGTGCGGCCCCATACCGCCATCAGCGGCGTATCATGGACCGCAGAGCGCTAGCAGATTGCGCGAGACTGCGGCCGGCACGCACTGGCCGCGGCGTTTCTCCACTGCCGTGGGACTTGATGATGAGCAAGCAAATTCCGGTACATGATGTGACCCCGCCTGCCAGCAAAGGGAAGGATTCCGTCGACCTCTACGCCTCCCGGGAAAAAATCTACACCCGCGCCTTCACCGGCTTGTTCCGCCGCCTGCGCATGGTCGGCGGTGCAGTGCTGTTTCTGCTGTACTTCGGCACCGTGTGGCTGAACTGGGGCGGCCACCAGGCCGTGTGGTGGAACCTGCCCGAGCGCAAGTTCTACATCTTCGGCGCCACCATCTGGCCGCAGGACTTCATCCTGCTGTCGGGCATCCTGATCGTCGCCGCCTTCGGCCTGTTTTTCGTCACCGTGTACGCTGGCCGCGTATGGTGCGGCTACACCTGCCCGCAAAGCGTGTGGACGTGGATTTTCATGTGGTGCGAAAAGGTCACCGAGGGCGACCGCAACCAGCGCATGAAGCTCGACAAAGCCCCCATGAGCGGCAACAAGTTCCTGCGCAAGTTTGCCAAGCACAGCCTGTGGCTGCTGATCGGCTTTGTCACCGGCATGACCTTTGTCGGCTATTTCTCGCCCATCCGCGAGCTGGTCATCGAATTCTTCACCGGTCAGGCCGATGGTTGGGCCTACTTCTGGGTCGGCTTCTTCACCCTAGCCACCTACGGCAACGCCGGCTGGCTGCGCGAACAGGTGTGCGTGTACATGTGCCCCTATGCGCGCTTCCAGAGCGTGATGTTCGACAAGGATACACTGATCGTGTCCTACGACCCGCGCCGTGGCGAAACCCGCGGGCCACGTAAAAAAGACACCGACTACAAGGCCCAGGGCCTGGGTGACTGCATCGATTGCACCATGTGCGTGCAGGTCTGCCCTACCGGCATCGACATCCGTGACGGCCTGCAGATCGAGTGCATCGGTTGCGCCGCCTGCATCGACGCCTGCGACAGCATCATGGACAAGATGAACTACCCAAGAGGGCTGATCAGCTACACCACCGAGCACAACCTGTCCGGGCAGAAAACCCACATGCTGCGCCCGCGCCTGATCGGCTACGCCGCGGTGCTGCTGGTGATGATGGTCGGCCTGGCAACTGCCTTCGCCACCCGTTCGCTGGTTGGCTTCGACGTCAGCAAGGACCGCGTGCTGTACCGCGAGAACGCCCAGGGCCGGATCGAAAACGTGTACAGCCTGAAAGTGATGAACAAGGACCAGCGCGACCACGTCTACGTACTGGACGCTGCCGGCCTGCCGGACCTCAAGCTTGAAGGCCAGCGCGAGATCCGCGTGGCTGCCGGTGATATCGTCAGCCTGCCGGTGCAGCTGTCGGTCGCCCCCGAGAAACTGCCATCGACCACCAACGAAATCACCTTCACCCTCAAGAGCGCCGACGACAGCGACGCCCAGGTTGAAGCCAAGAGCCGCTTCATCGGCCCACAGATCCGCTAAGAGAGATAACCCACAATGCCTGCCGCCACCGCCGCCAGCCCTTGGTACAAGCACCTCTGGCCCTGGATCATCATCGGCATCCTCACCACCTCGGTGTGCCTGAGCCTGACCATGGTCAGCATCGCCGTGCGCAACCCGGACAACCTGGTGAACGACAACTACTACGAGGCCGGCAAAGGCATCAACCGCTCGCTGGACCGCGAACTGCTGGCGCAGCAACTGAGCCTGAAGGCCACCGTGCACCTGGACGAGCTGACTGGCGAAGTGGACCTGCGCCTTACCGGCAGCAGCGGCCCGCAAAACCTGGAGCTGAACCTGATTTCGCCCACCCAGCCAGAGAAGGACCGCAAGGTGCTGCTGAGCCGGGTCGACGCGGGGCGCTATGTGGGGCAGCTGGAGGACAAGGTCGACGGGCGCCGCTTTGTCGAGCTGCTGGGCAGTGAAGGTGGCCAGGTGTGGCGCTTGTTCGAAGAGGAAAAAGTGGAGCATGGTGTGACCTTGCAGCTGGGTGACGAAGCCCTGCAAGGTGCCGAGCACCAATAAACGCACCACCACCGCCCCTTGTGGGAGCGGGTTTACCCGCGAATGCGTCAGCCCTGAAAACATCAATGCCTGATCTGACGCATTCGCGGGTGAACCCGCTCCCACAGCTACAGCGCCCAGCCAGCGATTTGTGTAAGGCAATGATGTGATGACCCAGCCCACCCCCTGCTACCACTGCGCCCTGCCCGTCCCCGCCGGCAGCCGCTTCACCGCCGTGGTGCTCGGCCAGCCCCGGCAGTTCTGCTGCCCCGGCTGCCAGGCGGTGGCCGAGTCGATCGTCGCCGGTGGCCTGGAGCACTACTACCAGCACCGCAGTGACAACAGCGCCAACCCCGAGGCCCTGCCCAGGCAGTTGCAAGACGAACTGGCCCTGTACGACCGCAGCGACGTGCAGCAAACCTTCGTCCGTCACCAGGGCGAGCTGGCCGAAACCACCTTGCTGGTCGAAGGCATCAGCTGCGCCGCCTGCGGCTGGCTGATCGAAAAGCACCTGCGCAACCTGCCCGGCGTCGCCGAGGCGCGCCTTAACCTGTCCAACCACCGCCTGCTGCTGAGCTGGGACGACATGCAACTGCCGCTGTCACGCCTGCTCGCCGAGTTGCGCCAGATCGGTTACGCCGCCCACCCCTACCAGCCCGACAAAGCCGCCGAGCAACTGGCCCAAGAGAACCGTAGCGCCCTGCGCCGCCTGGGCGTGGCCGGGCTGCTGTGGTTCCAGGCAATGATGGCGACCATGGCCACCTGGCCGGAATTCAACATCGACCTGTCACCTGAACTGCACACCATCCTGCGCTGGGTGGCCCTGTTCCTGACCATCCCCATCGTGTTCTACAGCTGCGCGCCGTTCTTCAAGGGCGCAGCACGCGACCTGCGCACCCGCCACCTGACCATGGACGTTTCGGTGTCGCTGGCCATCGCCCTGGCCTTCGGCGCCGGCATCTGGACCGCGATCACCGGCAGCGGTGAGCTGTATTTCGACACCGTGGGCATGTTCGCCCTGTTCCTGCTCACCGGCCGCTACCTGGAGCGCCGTGCCCGCGAACGCACGGCTGCGGCCACCGCGCAGCTGGTCAACCTGCTGCCGGCCTCATGCCTGCGCCTGGACGCCTTTGGCTGCAGCGAGCGCATCCTGCTCAGCGAACTGCACTGCGGCGACACGGTGCAGGTGCTGCCCGGCGCGGTGATCCCCGCCGACGGGCGCATCGTCGAAGGCCGCTCCAGCATCGACGAGTCGCTGCTGACCGGCGAATACCTGCCGCAACCGCGCCGCGTGGGCGAGCGCGTCACCGGCGGTACGCTGAATGTCGAAAGCACCTTGCACGTGGAAGTCGAAGCCCTCGGCCACGATTCGCGGCTCTCGGCCATCGTCCGCCTGCTGGAGCGCGCCCAGACCGAAAAACCACGCCTGGCCGAAAT
Organism: Pseudomonas putida S13.1.2; assembly: GCF_000498395.2. NCBI lineage: Bacteria > Pseudomonadati > Pseudomonadota > Gammaproteobacteria > Pseudomonadales > Pseudomonadaceae > Pseudomonas > Pseudomonas putida. The sequence goes on along the minus strand of NZ_CP010979.1, from coordinate 253,732 downwards.
CGCCGACCGGGCCTCGCAGTGGTTTTTGCTGTTCTCGCTGGTGGCTGCCGTGGCCATCGGCCTGTGGTGGTGGTACCTGGACCCTGCACGGGCGTTCTGGATCGTGCTGGCCATGCTGGTGGCCACCTGCCCTTGCGCACTGTCGCTGGCCACGCCAACGGCGCTGACTGCCGCCACCGGCACCCTGCACAAGCTGGGCCTGCTGATAACCCGCGGTCATGTCCTCGAAGGCCTTAACCAGATCGACACGGTAATCTTCGACAAGACCGGCACACTGACCGAAGGCCGCCTGACTTTGCGCAGCATTCGCCCGCTCGGCAGCCTGCCCGCTGACCGCTGCCTGGCCCTGGCCGCCGCCCTGGAAAACCGCTCCGAACACCCGATCGCCCGCGCCTTCGGCCGCACCGCCATACCCGCCGAAGACGTGCAGACCGTGCCAGGCCTGGGCCTGGAAGGGCAGGTAGACGGCCAGCGCCTGCGTATCGGCCAGGCCACTTTCGTCTGCGCCCTGAGCGGTGCGCAAATACCCGGCGTGCCGGAACCACGCGGCCAGTGGCTGCTACTGGGTGACCGCCAGGGGCCGCTGGCCTGGTTTGGCCTGGACGACCGACTGCGCGACGACGCACCGGCGCTGCTCGCTGCCTGCAAGGCCCGAGGCTGGCGCACGCTGCTGCTGTCGGGCGACAGCTCGCCGATGGTCGCCGAGGTGGCCGCGCAACTGGGCATCGACCAGGCCATTGGCGGCCTGCGCCCGGACGACAAGCTGGACCGGTTGAAGGCGCTACAGGCAGCCGGGCGCAAGGTGCTGATGCTCGGCGACGGGGTCAACGACGTGCCTGTGCTGGCCGCTGCCGACATCAGCATCGCCATGGGCAGCGCCACCGACCTTGCCAAGACCAGCGCCGACGCCGTGCTGCTGTCCAACCGCCTGCAAGCCTTGGTGCAGGCCTTTGACCTGGCCCGCCGCACCCGCCGCAACATCCTCGAGAACCTGCTGTGGGCCACCCTGTATAATGGCCTGATGTTGCCGTTTGCCGCGCTCGGCTGGATCACCCCGGTGTGGGCGGCCATCGGCATGTCGGTCAGTTCGCTGATCGTGGTGCTCAATGCCCTGCGCCTTACCCGCATGCCGTTGCCATCGAGCCTGCCGAAAACCGAAGTACCCCTGCCCGGGAGGAAGTCCCCATGCCCGCCCTCTATGTCATGATCCCCGCAGCCCTGCTGCTGGTCGGGGTGGCCGTGTACATCTTCTTCTGGGCAGTGGACAGCGGCCAGTACGACGACCTCGAAGGCCCTGCCCACAGCATCCTGTTCGACGACCAGGACCCGCGCCACCAGGCCGCGGTAAAGCCTGACGACACCCCGCCGGACGCCGACAAGGAACCACCACCCCGTGCCTGACCTGCTTCCCCTGCTGGGCTCGGCACTGGTCCTGGGCCTGCTTGGCGGCGGCCACTGTCTGGGCATGTGCGGCGGCCTGATGGGCGCGCTGACCCTGGCCATCCCGCCAGAACAACGTGGCCGGCGCTTGCGCCTGCTGCTGGCGTACAACCTTGGGCGCATTCTCAGTTATGCCAGCGCCGGCCTGTTGCTCGGCCTGGCCGGCTGGGCCGTGGCCAGCAGCCCGGCAGCATTGGCGCTGCGGGTGGTGGCTGCGCTGCTGTTGATCGCCATGGGGCTGTACCTGGCCGGCTGGTGGAGCGGCCTGACTCGTATCGAAGCCCTGGGGCGTGGGCTGTGGCGGCATATCCAGCCGGTGGCGTCGCGCTTGTTGCCGGTGTCCAGCCTGCCCCGGGCGTTGCTGCTGGGCGCCCTGTGGGGGTGGCTGCCGTGCGGGTTGGTGTACAGCACCCTGCTGTGGGCAGCCAGCCAGGGCAACGCCGGGTACAGCGCGGCGTTGATGCTCGCGTTCGGGCTTGGGACCTGGCCAGTATTGCTGGCCACCGGGCTGGCGGCCGAACGGGTAAACGCCTTGTTGCGGCGACGCAGCGTGCGGGTGGCGGGCGGTGTGCTGGTGATGCTATTCGGTATCTGGACCCTGCCGGGTCCACACCAGCACTGGCTGATGGGGCATTGAAGGGGCTGCTTTGCAGCCCCAATGCCCTTGATACAAATCAACACTGATTTCTACAGACAACCATAGACTCCGGAACACTGCTGCTCTTTCCGGGGACCGCCCTCATGCTCGACGACCTTCGTTGGGATACCGACCTGATCCGCCGCTACGATCTGGCCGGGCCACGCTACACCTCCTACCCGACCGCCGTGCAACTGCACAGCGAGGTGGGCTCGTTCGACCTGCTCCACGCCCTGCGCGAGAGCCGTCGAGCCGTGCGGCCACTGTCGCTGTACGTGCACGTGCCGTTCTGCGCCAACATCTGCTACTACTGCGCCTGCAACAAGGTCATCACCAAGGACCGCGCGCGCGCCGCACCCTACCTGCAGCGCCTGGAGCAGGAAATCCAGCTGATCGCCTGCCACCTGGGGCCCAAGCAGCGTGTTGAGCAGCTGCATTTTGGCGGCGGCACGCCAACGTTCCTCAGCCATGTGGAACTGCGCCAGCTGATGGCCACCCTGCGTCAGCACTTTCACCTGCTGGACGACGATTCCGGCGACTACGGCATCGAGATCGACCCCCGCGAGGCTGACTGGTCGACCATGGGCCTGCTCCGCGAGCTGGGTTTCAACCGCGTCAGCCTGGGCGTACAGGACCTCGACCCGGCCGTGCAGCGTGCGGTCAACCGCCTGCAGAGCCTTGAGCAGACCCGCACACTGATCGAAGCTGCGCGCACCCTGCAGTTCCGTTCGGTCAACCTTGACCTGATCTACGGCCTGCCCAAGCAAACCCCGGAAGGCTTTGCGCGCACCGTCGAAGAAGTGATCCGCCTGCAGCCCGACCGCCTGTCGGTGTTCAACTACGCCCACCTGCCCGAGCGCTTCATGCCCCAGCGGCGCATCGACAACAACGACCTGCCCAGCCCGGCCGCCAAGCTCGAGATGCTGCACGCCACCATCGACCAGCTGACCGCCGCCGGCTACCGCTACATCGGCATGGACCATTTTGCCCTGCCGGATGACGAACTGGCCGTCGCCCAGGAAGAAGGCACCTTGCAGCGCAACTTCCAGGGCTACACCACCCACGGGCACTGCGACCTGATCGGCCTGGGGGTGTCGGCCATCAGCCAGATCGGTGACCTGTACTGCCAGAACAGCAGCGACCTCAACACCTACCAGGAGAGCCTGTCCAATGCCCAGCTGGCCACCCAGCGCGGCTTGCTGTGCAACCACGACGACCGCATCCGGCGCGCGGTGATCCAGCAACTGATCTGCCACTTCGAGCTGGACTTCGAACCCATCGAACAGGCCTTCACCATCGATTTTCGCGGTTACTTCAACGACCTCTGGCCCGAGCTGCTGACCTTGCAGCGCGACGGCCTGATCAGCCTGGACGACAAGGGCATCCGCATCCTGCCGGCCGGCCGCCTGCTGGCGCGCTCGGTATGCATGGTGTTCGACGCCTACCTGGCGATGCACAACCGCCAGCGTTTCTCGCGGGTTATCTGAAAACCGAGTCGTTCAACCGCATGGACAAGCCTCCTTGCCAGGCACACTATGGGCACACAAGGACTCCCGGCAGGACGTCTGCCGGGGTTTCGCCAGGGCGCACCATCAACGCGCACGCTGGCCTACACCCTGTGTCGTGGGTTACCCTTACGACTTATGTGTGCTTTCCCACAAGGATCGATTCAAATGTCCGAGCCAGTCAAACTGCGCCCACACAACCAGGCCCATTGCAAGGATTGCAGCCTGGCCCCCCTGTGCCTGCCTCTTTCGCTGAACCTGGAAGACATGGATGCACTGGATGAAATCGTCAAGCGTGGCCGGCCGCTGAAAAAAGGCGAGTTCCTGTTCCGCCAAGGTGACAATTTCGGCTCGGTCTACGCCGTACGTTCCGGTGCCCTGAAAACCTTCAGCCTCAGCGACAGCGGCGAAGAGCAGATCACCGGCTTCCACCTGCCCAGCGAGCTGGTCGGCCTGTCCGGCATGGATACCGAAGCTTACCCGGTGTCGGCCCAGGCCCAGGAAACCACCTCGGTGTGCGAAATCCCCTTCGAGCGGCTTGACGAGCTGTCGGTACAACTGCCGCAGCTACGTCGCCAGCTGATGCGGGTGATGAGCCGGGAAATCCGCGACGACCAGCAAATGATGCTGCTGCTGTCGAAGAAGACTGCCGACGAGCGCATTGCCACCTTCCTGGTCAACCTGTCGGCGCGCTTCCGCGCCCGCGGCTATTCGGCCAACCAGTTCCGCCTGAGCATGTCGCGCAACGAAATCGGCAACTACCTGGGCCTGGCGGTAGAAACCGTGTCGCGAGTGTTCACCCGCTTCCAGCAGAACGGCCTGCTGCGCGCCGAAGGCAAGGAAGTGCACATCCTTGACCCGATCCAGCTGTGCGCGCTGGCCGGTGGTGCAATCGAGGCCTGAGGCCAGCGTTTAGCGGGTATACTTGGGCATTCGTTTTCCCAGGATACCCGCAACAATGCACAGCGACGCCTTCGACCTCAAAGCCCTGATCCGCCCGGTAGTGGACTTCCCCAAACCGGGCGTGATCTTCCGCGACATCACCCCGCTGTTCCAATCGCCGCGCGGGCTGCGCTATGTGGCCGACCAGTTCATCGAGCGCTATGTCGAGGCTGAGTTCAGCCACATTGGTGCCATGGACGCGCGGGGCTTTTTGATTGGTTCGATCATCGCCCACCAGTTGAACAAGCCGCTGATCCTGTTCCGCAAGCAAGGCAAGCTGCCGGCTGACGTGCTGAGCGAGGGTTACCAGACCGAGTACGGCGAAGCCTTCCTTGAAGTGCATGCCGACAGCTTGTGCGAAGGCGATTCGGTGCTGATCTTCGACGACCTGATTGCCACGGGCGGTACGCTGCTGGCGGCGGCCAACCTGGTGCGTCGCACCGGGGCGCAGGTGTTCGAGGCGGCGGCGATCATTGATCTGCCGGAACTGGAGGGGTCGCGCCGGCTTCAGGCCGCGGGTGTGCCAACCTTCTGCCTGACCGAGTTTACCCTCAGCGAATACTAAGTTGGCTTTTGGGGCTGCTTTGCAGCCCATCGCGGCACAAGGCCGCTCCCACAGGAAATTGCATTCCCTTGTAATCGATGGACTCGCCCCCGCCGAGGCATCACAGTGCCACGGTGGCGTTCGAAGAAGCCAACGGCAGCGAGGGCGAGACCATGAAAAAGCATAGTTCGAAGCACGATTCCCTGTCTTCCACCGATGTGGAACTTTGCACAACCATCTGCGTAGACCTGGCCAAACAGGTCTTCCAGTTGGCAGGCGAGGACGCTACTGGTCGGGTGATCTACGAAGATCGCATCAAATCCCGTCAAGCATTCCATGACTTCCTGATCAGGCTGCCAACGACCGTGGCCGTCTTGATGGAGTGCGGTCCAGGTGCACAAGCCTGGGCCAGGCTGCTGCAAACCAAAGGTAATCCGGTTCGCATCCTGCCTGCGCAACGCGTCGCCGAACACCGTAGCGGCGCGAAGAACGACCGTAACGATGCCCATGCCATTCTGCGTGCCGGTCGCGATACCAGCATTGCCTCCGTACCGATCAAGAGCACCACAGCGCTGGCTATTCAAGCACTGCATCGCATCCGGCGCGGCAACATCAAGCGGCATACAGCGCTGGGCAATCAGATACGTGGCCTGCTGCTTGAGCATGGCGTATCCATGCCTCAAGGCGATGCCGCGATCAGTCAGCAGGTACCGCGGGCGCTTGAGGATGCCTCCTTGCCGCTGCCCGACTTGTTGCGCGAGTTGCTTGATGAGCTGCTGACTGACTGGCTGTCTTTAGGTGAACGCATTGCGGCGCTGAGTGGACGGCTCGAAGTGACAGCCCAGCAAGATAAGGTGGCACAGCGGCTGATCACCATTCGTGGCGTTGGCCCAATCATCGCCACGGCGATCGTGGCAAAACAGACCGAACCCAGCCGCTTCGCGAGTGGCCGAATGTATTCCGCCTTCTTCGGTATCGTGCCGGACCAGCACAGTAGCGGAAACAAAATCAGGCTGGGCAGAATGAGCAAGCGAGGTGACGGCTACATACGCAGCCTGATCCAGGGCGCGCATGCTGTCTTGAGTCAGCTAAGACCTGATTCCGATCAGCCAGACGATCGCCGCCTGTTGCGCTGGCTATCCCGCCTTGGACGCAAGGAGGCGGCGATCAGACTGGCTAATCGAAATCTGCGCATTATCTGGGCTCTGTTACAGAGCAATCAGGTCTACCAACGCAAACCGAACAACAACCCGGAGGCTGCTATGAGCCTCTGACCAACCGAGCAATGCCACCGGAGCGCTGAGCGCTCCAACCCCTGCTAGTGAACATTGACCCTAGGTAAGACCGTCGCAGACAGATGCCTCCGCTCCTACAGGCCTAACGTAATGGCCTCAATGTAAACGGCACACTGCGAGCTCACCACGATGTTGGCCAGAAGCGAAAAGCTTCCTCGAATAGGCCTGATACATAGATGCAACCGGGTTCCTATGTTCAAAAGCAGCTAGACAGTGTGGGCGAGTCCATACATAGGAGCGGCCTTGTGTCGCGAAGGGGCCGCAAAGCGGCCCCAGCATTTTTGAATCAGAGCGAAATTGGCCGGCGCCCTGCAAAGGCATGGGCCAAGGTCCCGCCATCCACCATCTCCAGCTCGCCGCCCAGCGGCACACCATGGGCAATCCGCGACGCCATCAACCCCTTCTCGCTCAGCAACTGCGCGATGTAATGCGCCGTCGCCTCCCCTTCCACTGTCGGGTTGGTCGCCAGGATCACCTCGGTAAAAGTGCCCTGCTCCTCGATGCGCGCCATCAGCTGCGGAATGCCAATTGCCTCCGGCCCCAGACCGTCCAGCGGCGACAGGTGCCCCTTGAGCACAAAGTAGCGGCCACGGTAGCCCGTCTGCTCCACCGCATACACATCGGTCGGCCCCTCGACCACGCACAGCTGGGTATCGTCACGGCGCGTGTCGGCGCATTGCGGGCACAGCTCCTGCTCGGTCAGGGTGCGGCACTGGCGGCAATGGCCAACCCCTTCCATGGCCTGGGTCAGGGCCTGGGCCAGGCGCAGGCCGCCGCTGCGGTCACGCTCGAGCAGTTGCAAGGCCATGCGCTGGGCGGTTTTCTGACCGACACCCGGCAGGATGCGCAGGCCGTCGATCAGTTGGCGGATGAGGGGGCTGAAGCTCATGGGAATGGCCTGACAAATCAATAAGAGGCGGTTTATACCCAGCGTGGGCAGTGGCGTCAAATCACATCACCCAAAGCCTGCGCGGCCTGCAGTTAGGTGAGAGCAACTGCCTTGCACAAAACTGGAAAGCTAGCGCGGTCAATGTGGGAGCGGGCATGCCCGCGAAGCAGGCTGCACGGTGGATGGCACGGGCTTCGCCCGTGTTCGCGGGCATGCCCGCTCCCACAGTGATCGTGCAAAATTTCAACGTTTGAGCAAAACAGTTGCTCCCACATAAAAAGCAGACCGCGCCTGGGTTGAAATCTCCGCAAAAAAAACCGCCGCTGACATCAGCGGCGGTTTTCGGTATCGCAATGCCCTTAGAACGGCATCTTGAAGCCCGGTGGCAGTTGCATGCCGGCGGTCATGCCGCCCATCTTTTCCTGGCTGCTCTGCTCGATCTTGCGCACGGCATCGTTCAGGGCGGCGGCGATCAGGTCTTCCAGCACTTCCTTGTCGTCCTCGTCGGTCGACATCAGGCTTTGGTCGATGCTGACGCGCTTGACGTCGTGACGACCGGTCATCACCACGCTCACCAGGCCGCCACCGGACTGGCCGGTGACTTCGGCGTTGGCCAGCTCTTCCTGCATTTTCTGCATCTTTTCCTGCATCTGCTGGGCCTGCTTCATCAGGCCGGCCATGCCACCTTTCATCATGGGGGTATACCTCGATTGGGTCATGTGATGCGGCCCGGCGCAGGGCCAGCCGCATGGTTATCGGTTACTGGCCCTGTTTGGCCAGGGCCTCTACAGGCTCAATAGTATCCTGCCGCACCTTGGCACCGAACAACTTGATCATCTGCTGGATCAACGGATCCTGCTCGATAGAGCTGACCGCGTCCTGCTGGCGCTCTGCACGCTTGCGCGAGGCCGCCTGGGCCGGGGTTTCCTGCTCGGGCAGGATCAGCTCGATGCGCAGGTTCAGCGTGCGCCCCAGGTGCTGGTTGAGCGCTTCGTTCAGGCGCCTTTGCTGGGTCGAGTTGAACAGCGCGCCCTGGCCAGGGTCCAGGTGCAGCAGCCAATCATCGCCATCGGCGGCAATCAGCGTACAGTTTGCCGCGATGTTGCCTGTCATCCCGGACACAGGCAACTGTGGGAATAATTCCAGCCATTGCAGGGCCAGCCCGGTGGCCGGTTTAGCTGCTGGCAGCGGTTCGGCAGCCGGCTTGGACACCTCTTCTTGCACATGTTCGGCCAACTCGTCCAGGTAGCTGAAACCGACCGGGTCGCTTTCACCACCGTAATAGTCTTCGTCCAGCGGCGGCTCATCGTCACGATCCATGCCTACGGCTGCGTAGGCGGAGGGGTCGAAAGGCGGCTCGTCGTGGGTCGCGGTGGCCTGTGGTGCCGGCGCAGGGGCAACAGGCTCGGGCGCTGGTGCGGGCACAGGCGCAGGTTCAGCCGCTACCGGCGCGGGTGCAGCTGCCGGCTCTTCCCACGGCAGGTCGACCACCTGCGCAACAGGCTCGGGTACGGAAATGGCCTCGATCTCGGCCTGCAGCTCAACGTCTGGCTCGGCCTCCGGCTCATGGTCGGCTGTCGCAGGTGCAGGCACTTCCAGCTGTGGGGCGGCCGGCACAGGCTCTGCCGGTACGGCCGCGACAGGCGATGAGGGCTCGGCCGACGCCGAGGCTGCCACCGGCGTTGCAGGATCAGCTGTGGCTTGGCTGATCCCCACTGGCTTTAGCACCGGTTTCGGCGCGTCGTCGGTATCGGCCGGGCGGAACGCCAGCATGCGTAGCAGGACCATCTCGAAACCCCCACGCGGGTCCGGCGCCAATGGCAGGTCTCGGCGGCCGATCAGGCCCATCTGGTAATAGAACTGCACGTCCTCGGCCGGCAATGCCGAAGCCAGCGCCAGTACCCGCTCGCGGTCGCCCTGGCCGTTGTCCACCGCTTCCGGCAGCGCCTGGGCAATGGCAACACGGTGCAGCACGTTAAGCATCTCGGCCAGCACGCCAGCCCAGTCGGGGCCCTGCTCGGCTAGGTTGCGCACGGCCTCCAGCAACGCACGGGCATCGCCTTCGAGCAACGCCTGCAACACGCCATAGACCTGGCCGTGATCCAGGCTGCCAAGCATGGCCCGCACGTCAGCGGCCAGCACCTTGCCTTCGCCAAAGGCGATGGCCTGGTCGGTAAGGCTCATGGCATCACGCATCGAGCCATCGGCTGCACGACCCAGCAGCCACAGGGCATCCGGCTCGAACGGCACGTTTTCGGCAGCCAGTACGTGGCTGAGGTGTTCAACCACCCGCTCCGGGCTCATGTTCTTCAGCGAGAACTGCAGGCAGCGCGACAGGATGGTGGCCGGCAGCTTCTGCGGGTCGGTGGTGGCGAGGATGAACTTGACGTAGGGCGGCGGCTCTTCCAGCGTCTTGAGCAAGGCGTTGAACGAGTGGGTCGAGAGCATGTGCACTTCGTCGATCAGGTAGACCTTGAAGCGCCCACGGCTCGGGGCGTACTGCACGTTGTCCAGCAGTTCGCGGGTGTCCTCGACCTTGGTGCGGCTGGCGGCGTCGATCTCGATCAGGTCGACGAAGCGGCCTTCGTCGATTTCACGGCACACCGAACAGGTGCCGCACGGCGTCGATGTGATGCCGGTCTCGCAGTTCAGGCACTTGGCGATAATACGGGCGATGGTGGTCTTGCCCACGCCCCGGGTACCGGTGAACAGGTAGGCGTGGTGCAGGCGCTGATTGTCCAAGGCATTGATCAAGGCCTTCAGCACATGGGCCTGGCCGACCATTTCGCGGAACGAGCGCGGACGCCATTTACGTGCAAGAACCTGATAACTCATCGAAAAACCATCGTAGCCTGATAGAGCGGAAGATCGCTAATGCTAGCGGAGCGGGGGCAAAATTGCACCCTGCGCGCGTCGTCTACGCTTTGAGACAGGCGCGTTGTTCAGGGAGGATACGCCTTTGCGAAGCTTGCTGGCCCTGCTATTGCTCTGGACCACCCACAGCCTGGCTGAACAGCCGGTACTGCGCTTCTCTGTGGCCGAGAGCTGGGGTATGCCACTGGTGCGCCTCGAAGGCGACCAGCCAGTGGAGGGGTTGCTTTACGACCTGACACAGGCCGTTGCCAAGGAAGTAGGCGCACGTCCCGAGTACCACGTCATGGCCCGCCTGCGCCTGGAGGAGGCCATGAGCAGCGGTGACATCGATGTGCGTTGCTACGTCAGCACCCGGTGGCTCAATGACCGACCAGGGGATTTTGTGTGGAGTATCCCGCTGATTCACCAGCGCGACGTGCTGGTTGGCCGCGTCAGCGATAGCACCCCGATGCCGCCGGAGCAGCTGCCACCCCAGGCTATCGGCACGGTGCTGGGCTACACCTATTCAACCCTGCAACCGCTGCTGGACAAAGGCCAACTGCACCGCGAGGACAGCCGCAGCCAGTTGCTGGTGCTGCAAAAGCTGCAGGCCGGGCGGTATCGGCATGCGGTGAGCAACCAGCTGTCGTTGCAGTGGTTTAACCAAGGCTTGCCAGCCGGGCAGCAATTGCAGGCACTCGCGGTGCTGGAAGAACAGGATTTGGGGTGCATGGTGCGCAACGATCCGGCGATACCGACACAAGCGCTGTTGCGGGCGCTGGTAAGAATGAAGCAGTCGGGGGAGATCGAGCGGATTGTGCAACGGTATGGGGGAGCGGGCGACCCGGACAATATGTCTGTGGCCCGGCCCTAACCCGGTGCACTTGATGGAAGGCAAACCCTCACGAAGCTTGCGCGCCCCTGTGGGAGCGGGTTACTCGATATCCCTGCTATCCCGACTTACTTCAAGACCAAATCATTGGCTTCGGCGCTCAAACGCCAATGCCACCGCATCCGCCTGCCCCCAGGCAATCTGAATGGCCCGCAACCATGACGATCTTGAGGGCAATTGGACTACAACACCAATGGAAGACGGCGGTTTCGCCCCCAAACAAAACCGCACACAATGAAGCACGCCCCATGGCACATTCGCCCCATCAGAATAGACAGGCCGATGCTTCAGGATGATCGTAAACACCTCGAACTTGAAAAGTTACAAATTGGAAACAGCAAGCTTGTCGCCGAGACTCACAAACTCGTGGCAGAAACGCGTAAGCTCAAGCGAGAGACGTTTTGGTACCCGCTATTGGTTGGAGCGACGGTGGTGACAGCCGTCGCGGGCATCATGGCTTTGACCAGCAAACTTTGAGTCTTCATCAACCCAGGTGTAAGGAGTCCCAAATGCCCCGCCCTGCCCAAAACCCCTCTGAGCAGTTACACAGCGAAGCGGAGATGCTTGCTGAGGAGATACGCAAGCTCAGAGAATCCTCCCCGTGGGAGGCTTTAATCCCGCTTAGCATAGGTGCGGGGTTTGCCTTGGTACTACTGATAGCAGGTATGCTGATTGTGCGCTCGCTCTGACCGAACTCACTGCCCTTACACCGAAGCCAGCAACCCCGCACTCAAAAATAACCCCACGCCAAACACAAAGTGCGTAACCAGGCTCTTCAGGCAGTTACGCGCAGGTGTCGGCGTTCTGGACGCAAAGAACCCCGCCCCCATCGCCGGCTGCATGAAGCACAGCGGTGCCACGACTGTCCCCACACCCACAAGTACTGCTGGCAAAAGAGCAGGTGACCGCAACCAGCTCTCCCCTGCGATCACAACCAGCAGCAACGCGAAAAGCACGCCAGTGGCGTAATGAATCACCCATCCCCACGCCAACTCATTTCGCACCGGTTCCGCCTTGGCAATCGCTTGATGCCGTACGCGCCCGTTGAGCAAATGCCCCACCCAACGCCCAACCATGGCAAAGTTCAGCGTTGCCACACCCAACCGCCTCAGCAGCAACCCCCACAGGTCCATCACTACCGTGGCACCGATGCCAATCGGCAAAGCAGCTAGAAACATCGCAGTAAACGTCATTGAACAAGCCCTCGAAGGTTGACGGTCAATACCCATGCCGCGCAGCATAGAAGTTGAAGTCAACTTCAAGTCAAGGGCCCGAAATGGACATTGCCGACGTCGCAAAACGCACAGGCGTACCCGCATCGACACTGCGTTACTACGAGAAGAAAGGCTTGCTCAAGTCGCTGGCCGGGCGCGGCCAGCGGCGGCAGTTTGCGGCTGATGTGGCAGACCGGCTGGCTCTGATCGCCCTAGGGCAGGCTGCGGGATTTTCGCTGGATGAAGTGGGGGCGATGCTGGTGGACCTGCAGGTCGACCGGCAGATGCTGGTCGCCAAGGCGGACGAGCTGGATGCGCGAATCAGGCGGTTGCAAGCGATGAGCAAGGGATTGCGGCATGCGGCGCAGTGCCCAGAGGAGGATCATCTGGCATGCCCGAAATTCCAGCGGCTGATGAAGCTGTCGGCGGCAGGGGCATTGGGCGAAAAGCAGGAAAGAACGAAGGCGTTCGTTGCAGACTGATGTTTTCCGACCCCAGAAATGGAGGCGGCCCCACCAGCCACACCCCGGCACTCGATGTTCCCGCTATGGCTGCTCCCTTCCGGATCATGCCTAGGTCGCATGCAGGCATGCTGGTAATCAATGCAGCCCTTATAGAGTAAGGGTTTCAGGCTGACGGGATACCATCATATCTATCCGTGCGGACACCCCGCACAGACGCTCAGAGATCGGGGTGCAACCAGAATTGTTCCACTCAATTGGTCCACTTTACTGGTCCACTCTGGTGTTTTCTCAATGGCCTACATCGTCCGCCGCCAGTCCGTTTACTACCTCAACCTTCGACTACCGAAGCACCTGTTCCCGAACCGTCACACCCTCCGCGTATGCCTGCAATTGCGAGAGCGTCAGGCTGCACTATTCCTTGCCAGCTCTTTAGCTCAGCAGGTGAGCAACCACTTGAGCGAACATCCCCTAACCTCCCCTGAGACGTTGCGTGCGCTGTGCTCACAGTGGCGCGAATCAGCACCAAAGCCAGCAACCTTTCCTGCACCAACTGCACCGCGAAAGGCTACAGCACCTACAGCGAAGTCGAAAAGTGACGGACCTACCCTTGCCGCCCTTTCGAAGCTGTATATAGAAGAAGGCAAACGTGGTGGCACATGGCGACAAACCAGCACCGAAGACATTGAGCGTGCCCTTGCTGAGCTGTTTGAGCTAATGGGTGACATGCCTGCGGTAGACTTCGATGCTCAGCAAGCCCGCCTATTAAAAGAACGGCTTAGCCGCTGCCCTCAGTATTTCGGCTTACGCCCAGAGTTTAAGGGGAAGACGTTGAAGGAGGTGGTTGAGTCGGGCAGCACCTACAAAACCATAACCGCTGTCACGGTTAACAACCGCCTACGCAAACTCACCGCCTTCCTCAACTGGTGCAAGGTGAACAGGTACGTCACTGAAAACCCTTTGGCGGGCATGAAGGTGATGACTGGCTCAGCAAAGGAAGCACGTCTGTCATTTGATCGGCATGACCTAGTCACCCTGCTGGACCATGAGGCATTGCGAAAGGAAGCCCGAAAACATCAGTGGCGATTCTGGATACCACTACTCGGTCGATACACTGGAGCCCGGTTAGAAGAGTTGTGTCAGCTACGTACTGATGACTTCATTGAGCACCAAGGTATCCAATGCTTCCGCATTGACGACAGCAGTGAAGGTCAAAATCTTAAGAACACCGGGAGTCGGCGTGTGCTGCCCATCCACCCTACTCTAATAGAACTGGGTTTGTTGCAGCACGTTGAATCACTCAAGGCAACCGGGGCGGATCGCTTGTTCCCTGATCTGGAAGCAGTACGTGGGAAGCTGGGTCACGCTCCATCGAAGTGGTTTGGCAGGTACAAAACGAAGCTGGGTATCACTGACACTCGAAAGACATTTCACAGCTTCCGCCATACATTCATTGATGATCTTCGTGAAGCGGCAGTACAGGATTCGTTAATCAAGCGCATGGTTGGCCACGAGGACAGTTCAGTCACTTTTGGCATTTATGGTAGTAGGACTCCGATAGCAGCCATGAGAGACGCTTTACTATGTATAGAATAATTGAAATATTTCTCATAAAAGTTACTACAAAGTGCGAAGAACTTATGTAACGGTATTGACTTATTTTATAAAAAATATTATAATATCAACATGAATTGAGAGTATTAGGTGCAGCATTTGGGTGGTGTTTGATGCTGTTAAGGTCGGAGGTCCGCTAATACTTTCAATTACTCCAATTCCAGTATGTATTGAGAATGGATGGTTGGTTAAATAGAGTCCGCCTTTGTCTTTGTCCCAAAGGCGTGTATCTCCACCATTTTCAATCATTCTATTTCAGCGGGCGTATCCTCGCCCAAGACAGCTTGTACAGGTTTTCTCCTTTCCTCGTTCAAGCTGTCATCTGCCAATGATACCCTCGAATGTCATTGGCATTTATTCCTTGTGACCAATAGCCAAGTGGTTACAGCCAGCTATTAGCCATAGTGGCTGGCCTTCGTTTCTCCAAGTTTCCCAGCATCCTCAAAAGGTGCTGGGACTCTTTTTTATTCGTCGTAAAGACAATCCAATTACATTCATGGAGGATTCCACATGGAAAATACTCGGCCATGCCGCATCTGTAATACTGACATTTCACACTTGCGTAAACATGCAATCACTTGCTCTAACAGCTGTAGAAGCAAACTCTTTCGTTCAAACAAACTCCAATCAGTCCTCGTAAACTTTCGGGTACCTCTTTCCATTTACACTGATATGGCTATCGAAGCCTTCACCTCAAAGAAAGGTGTAAGTGGGCTGTTGACTGAAATGGTGACGAAGAAATATGCATGATTCTCAAATGACCAATTATAAGCTCAATAAAGAAATTTCATATTACAGGTCTTTGGGTAGTGCAGCTAAGGCCACAAGCAATCAAGCCGAATGGCAAAGGTGTTCAGACATTGTTGAACTGCTTGAAGAACAGCTATCAATCACAGGGGAATCAAGATATGCGTGATCTAGAACTAGATAAGTTTTTACTTGAGCATGGAAAAGCATGGCGACGTAAAGATCGTAGCAAGCAACAGGCAGCGGTAAAGCCAAATACATCTGCTCCAGTTGTCAAACCAACTGTAAAGCCGTTCACTCAATTTAACGAGTTGACCTATCAATCCACAATAATTAGCAAGATGATTGCCCTTATTCACAAGCGAAAAGGAGTAAAGTAAATGACAGCAGTAAACAAAGATAAAATCACCATCCGCGGCACACCACCGAAATATGACGAAGTAGAATATGACCGCCGTCTTGCTCTGGAACTACATAAGTATCATCATACGAGTGATAGCCTAGAATTTCTAAATGCTTCACTAGCTCATGATTTCCTTGAGCAAGTAGCAGACAAAATGAAAGCAGGGTATTCAGTTGCCAGAAGCTGGCGAGTTGTCACCGAACCACTCAATTACTCATGTTTCCTCAAAAAACCTGACGAAGTTCAAGCACTGGATGTTGAGGCCATTAAGGCCAAGGTGAAAGCATCGTATGTCGAGTGGCTTCAAAGTGAACATAGTCGTTATCAAGACTTGCTTCGGGTGCAACTGAAACAAGCAGCGGTAGAAAAGGAAGCAAAAGCAGCAGCAGAGAAAGAGGCAAGACAACTTGCTGCAATCGAAAAACAAGTTGCTGAATGTTACTCTCCACTTGTCATCCCGGATTAACAGATGAAAATATCAGATGCTTCCCATTTGCTTACGCAGGTGTGGGAGCTTTTTTGTGTCTGTGGTTTACGGCCATCCCCCGATTATCATTGGGGGTTGTTGTACGGGTGTTAAGTAGATTTCACTTTCTCGATCAAAAATCATTCAATTCGCACAGAAATAACAAGTTATTCTTAACTCTGTACAGATAGTAATGCTGGATGCCTCTAGAGCGCTCCCTAGTGCGGTTTGAGGCGGTTTAAAGGAAAAGACAAGCAAAGCTAGCGGGTGTGGGTGAGCTTCGTTTGAGGCTGTAGAGCGGCCTGCAAAGACAGATGATTTCTTGCTTAGAGAAGTCGAATCAGATTTAGAGAAGTCAAAAACCGAGCTCTCTAAACTATTTACCTCCTACTGATTTAGATAACTTGTCAAGGGGTTTTCTGCCATTTGAATCCTTGAGATAATGGCAGCTCACATACACATGGCAACGCCTGAGAGGAACTGTCTATTGAATAGAACTGAAAAAAGGAGACTTAAGAAATGCTCACTAATGAACAACTATCAGAACTGAATTCTCGATTTGAGAGCAATGCAAATGCCTTGATTTCTGCGCGTGGTGCTGGCGGTATTAAACCTGAGCGATCAGCTACTGGTGGCGACTACGAGAAGCTTGTTAATCCATTTGCAGGATACATTGTCTGCCCATTGGTTCCAGTTGATAATACATCCAAAGATCACACACTGTATCCGAAGTGGTGTCTTGATGTTGTCGAGGGAGTTGCAAGGTTGAACTGGTATCGTCCAGAAGGTGACCAGTTTCCATTATCGGTTAAGAAGATTCTTTTGATGCTGCAAACTTGCAAGCAAATCGACAAATACACCGTAGGCGAGATGTTTGATTTTGAATCACGGCAAGCTGAGCGCTATGTTCAAGCAGCCCGCATCGTTATTCCGCAACTTGAAAAGGTTGTGCCTGAAAGTTTGAAATTGAAGATCAAGGATTGCATCCCTTTGTTTGATACATCTGCACAAGTTGTCGGAATCGCGTCCACCATAGACCTGACTGACGATGTGCCAAATGTTTTTGAATGGAAGCGGCACATGGCTGAGTGGCTTGAAAAGCTGCATCATGACTGTGAAATGGTTTTCACCAAGTACAACACGCGGGAATTCTATGAGGCTGACAGGCTGGAAATCTTATCAGAAGCTATCGTGCGTTACCCGGTAAGAAATCCGGTTACTGTCAAGGTGTTGAGAGTTGAGCATCCAATGCAAGCCAAAGCCCTTGAGATGATCCGTAGCGGTCTGTCTGTGGCCAATGTAGCACGGGAGACTGGCGTGCACAGGAACACCGTCAGCAAGTGGAAAATAGCAGCTTGAAAAAGTGCACACCTAAGTGCGTCGCATTATATTTAAGGGGAGCCCGATCTAGGGGAGTCGAAAAATATAACAGCCTTTCTTCTGTGGAGATTATCCACAGGATAGCTTCTATTCAAGGTGGAACCTTGAGTCATGATTTCAAAGAAAATAGAAGGGGGCAGGCAGCAGCAAGCAGCCCCCTAAATTAAAGAGCATTATCACTCTGTGTTAACTAGCACAGGAATATACAATCATAAAACATTACTGATAAAAACTTTCATCCGTAGACGGATAACAAAAGAGCATCAGTCAGTTTTATAACAAAGATCAAAAGCGAATGATTTCTTCTCCTACCCCTTTGGGGAAGTCTCCTTCGTCGCCTTAAAGCAAAATCAAGATCAACAGCAGATGTATTTGCTTTTCTCTTCTCGGCTGTCAAGTCCGAGTATCTTGTATGAATGTATTTGTTTCTTTCTTCTTGTCGCTCAAGACAAGATTCTTGTATTCAGTGATTTTAATCCTAACTCTTCGTGGTCAAACGAAGAAGGTGACATTCATAATCATTCGGGAAAAGACAGAGAAAGCATTCCTCTTCCCGCTTTAGTGAATTGCAACTTCACAGGTTCCTGTGAATAGGGTTATTCCAAGTCAGCAATGTCATGACTGCAATGAGCGAAGCCATTCTCGGCAGTCGTGAAAGAAACTGGTGTAGTCTTTGACAAATGCTGACATTCTTATCGCATAAAATTGTGATTCGTTCACCAAATCGGCTCGCTCAAGATTTAATGCTAGAACCAAAGGTTCATCCTGACCTATTCTTGCCAAATCGGACTGAATGAAAGAGTGCTTAAAGGTATTTGATAGATCATTGAGCAGCCTAATCAATTCAAGGTGTCGCTCGAATAAATCATCCGGGCCATGATACTTGTGCTTGAACACGAGCCCGATTGTATCGACTTTTACCTTTGAAGGAATCTCGCCTCCATCCCTTAGTTGGTGCATACACCAGACAAGCGCCACAAGCTCATCCGCTACCCTTCGCATGCCGGTAACTGCGTACTCTGTCGAAAACCGATGTATATTGAAAACATCTTTCATACTGTCTTCAATGCTCCCGGTTCTTGCGGCACACCAAGTCTCATAGCTTGTGATAATTTTTCGATTGGCTTCATTAAGCCTAGAAATAATGTCCATCCACTTGAGCTGGAAATTCCCATAAGGCGTATCCGCCGGAAGCGGAAGGAGCAATGAGACGTTTAAGGTTTCTTCCGGCTGTTTGCCAATGTCAATCAGGGTGTAGGCCATGGTAGTCGATCTCTTTCCTTAGAGGTTATTCTTGGCTAATTAGTCCGACTCGCTATAGTCCTCATAATAATCATCAAGGGCTGACGGAGACATTCTTACTCCAACTGCTACATTGGCCCAGTCCCTTACCATCATTGCGACACCATGATAGCCCGGAAACAGTGTTGACCCGTCAACCCCAAGCTTAGAGCATAGATTCAACAACTCAGGAGCTTCACTGACCGGCAGGGTCAACTTCATAAGGGGGAAGACTGCTTGAGCCGTGCTGTAAATCTCTTCCACGTCCTCTAGGGCTTCTGGCTGATATATGTCTTGGGCAGGCAGGCTAAAAGTATCAACCTTGTGAGTGGTAAAGAGCCCTGACTGAGCTGCTTGATTCCTACTTGTCCCACCCGGCGTCCTAATAATCTCAACTGTTTTCCAGTGCCTTGAATGCTCGGTACTCAGTGCCCATATTGCTAGTTTTGCATTTATGCTATCAAGTTCAAAATTTGCTGACGACGCTGCAAAATAGCAGGCAACATAGCTTCTCTCCGTCCAGTCTAGAAGCCGAGTAGGTATTCCATAGTGCTGCGCAGCAGCTAATATTTCATATAGTGCCGGCTGGGGCCATGGTTGTCTAAAGGCATTGGTGAATGACTCTGGCTCGTTCAGCAGCCTTGTCTTGATTTGTTCTGAGTATCCCGGCACTACTAATCCCGATCGATCACACCCGTCTAGAAACTGCTTCAATACATCCAGTTCAAAGCTCACCTGCCCTTTGCTGGAATTACTGAACATCCTGTGCGGTGAACCATAGGCGAATGAGCCGATACCACCACGACATATTGATGGTGTCAATTTGTATTGGTCGCTCGGTTGACCTCTGAATATATACTTCCCCTTATTCCAAGTGTGGGAGAGAGGGGACACAAAATCCAGCAGTTCCCGTGCTGTATCAAAATGTTTCTCAACTGGTTTTCCCATGGCGTTCTCAAAATAAGCGTGGAGATTGTGAGTCTACTGATACCTAATGGCCACTATCAACTCATTTAATAAGCCCGGTCGCCACCAATGTCGTCACACCATCTCTTCCAATGTCGTCACACGGCACTCAGGAAAATCCAAATTCCATTTTCTGGTTTGGGCGTTTCCGTTTGTGCTGGTAAGCACGACTGTCCGCGAGTTCGCCGATCTGTCTGATACTCCGTTTCGGCTGTCATTCGCCAGCATGGATCAGTTGGCGGTGTCAGGATATTTCTGCTGTCAGTGTGTACCGAAAAGGGTATACCCCAGACAGCATAGGAAAAGACTCCCAGAATGTACCGATGACTGTACCGATAAATAGTGTTTGACCATCTCAAGCGGTACACATATAATCGGTACATCCAAAACGATACAGTTGAGAATCAACATGTTCATTCGCGGCTACCTTCGTGCATCCACAACCGACACTGACGCTAATCGAGCTCGTGCTGCTCTGATCGAGTTTGCCGCTGCACACGGTCACAAGGTTGCCGCGTTCTATGTTGAGAACGTGTCTGGCACGAAACTGGAACGTGACCAACTCAACCGGCTGATCGATGATAGCCACGAAGGTGACGTGCTGTTGATCGAGCAAGTCGACCGCCTGACTAGATTGCAAGATGGTGACTGGGAAGCGATGAAAACCCGCATCAAGGGTAAGGGCATCACAGTCGTAAGTTTGGACCTACCGACCAGCCACACTGTACTGACCAAAGCCGGTGCTACTGACGACTTCACCAAAGGCATGATTAAGGCCGTCAACGGTATGCTTCTGGACATGCTTGCTGTAGTTGCACGTAAAGACTACGAAGACCGTCGCCGTCGTCAGGCTGAGGGCATCACCACTGCTAAAGCTAACGGTGTGTACAAAGGCCGTAAGACTGACGAAGCCTTGCATGAGCGTATCCGCACAGCACTGGAAAGCGGTATGAGCCTACGCAAGACAGCAGCCCTTGTGGACTGTGCATTAAGCACCGTACAACGGGTACAGAAGGACATGAAAGCAGCTATTTAAAACTACCCTCATACAGCTGTTTACAGCCTCACCTATCGGATAGGTAGACAAGCACTCAAGCGCCTCGCTGTAGCCCTCTTTGGAGCTGTGGCGCGGCGTTCTCGTCTGTATCTGCTAGGGATTACCATAATCCTATACGCCCCGGCCCTTTTAGAAAGCTGGGGGGTTAAGCCCAGTCGCTGTACCTCAGAGGATTTCCACCTACAACGTCGCCGGATACGAACCGAAACCCCATTCCTGATTTAAGGGGAAAAACGAGCTTGCGGCAGATGGGGTACTCTGTATACAAACCATCCCACTGAGCATTATCCATGGAAAAAGCCTCCCTCACCGCAGACGCCCTTGAACTGATTCACCTGAATCAAATTGCTATTCGTGCGGCAATAGAAGAGCTCAGTACATGGGTTCGCCAACGCGGTTCGACCAACGTTCACGACAACGTGATGACGGCCTTGCAAGCTCTGGATACCAACGCCGACGCCATCGGCTCAGCGATTGAGCGGTTACGGGATTGAGAACCAAGAAGGATGGACGATAGAATGACTTTACGGTGCACCACTCAGGTGTACTACCGCACTGGTCCACTTTTAGGTTTTTTGAGCGAGAAATCCTTGTAAAATCAAGGATTTAAAGAATGGAGGCGGCCCCACCAGCCACACCCCGGCACTCGATGTTCCCGCTATGGCTGCTCCCTTCCGGGCCTGACCAGGTTAACGGGTAATCAATGCGGGGGGACCGACGGGGCCACCACTACATGCCTCGCTGAGCAGCGAGTGGCGCCATTGTACCGGTCTTGCGGGCAGATACAACCTCTGAGGGAGAAAAAGTCATCATTTCTCAATGACTTGTCAGGCGCATGGGCGCTGAACCGGCGCGCAAACCTGTGGGAGCGGGCGTGCCCGCGAAGAAGGCACCGCGGTGGATGGCACCGGCTTTGCCGGTGATCGCCGGCAAGCCAGCTCCCACAGGGAACGTGCATGCTTCTGAATCTTGGTATCAAGCCAGAATTTGGGGCCGCGGTGCGACCCGATTGCAACACAAGGCCGCTCCTGCGCAGGGCTTCAGATAGCAATGCCCTGTTCGGCCAGGAAAGTGACAAAGGCATCTTCGTCCAGCACCTTCACGCCCAGCTCAGCGGCCTTGGCAAGCTTGGAGCCTGCCCCCGGCCCTGCCACCACGCAGTGGGTCTTGCCAGACACCGAGCCGGCCACCTTGGCCCCCAGGCTTTCCAGCTTGTCTTTGGCGATGTCGCGGCTCATGCGCTCCAGCGTACCGGTCAACACCCAGGTCTGGCCGGCCAGCGGCAAGCCCTCGGCTACCTTCTTCTCGCTGCTCCAATGCATGCCGAACGCCAGCAACTGGGCTTCGATATCCCGCGCCAGCTTTTGATTCGCTTCATCCTTGAAGAACTCACGCACTGCGTCAGCCTGCTTGGCCGCCAGGGCCTGGCGCAGGTCGATGCCGTCGGCGGCGATGATCTTGTCCAGGCTGTCAAGCTTGGCCACCAGCTTCTCGGCACCGGTCGGGCCGACCGAGGCGATGTCGAGCTTGGCGATCATCCCGGCCAAGGTGGTACTGGCAGCAAACTCGGCAGCCAGTTCGCCTTCGTCCTGTAGCTGCATGCCGCTGGCCAGAAGCTGCTCGATGACCTTCTGGTTGTGCTCGTCTTCGAAGAAGTTGTGGATTTCATAGGCAACTTCCAGGCCGATGTCCGGCAGGTAAGTGAGCACCTGCGGCAGCGCCTGCTGCACGCGCGCCAGGCTGCCCAGTGAGCGGGCGAGTACCTTGGCGGTTTCTTCGCCTACGTCGGGAATGCCCAGGGCGTAGATGAAGCGCGCCAGGCTCGGGCGCTTGCTGGCTTCGATGGCATCGAGCAACTTCTTGCTGGACACCTCGGCAAAGCCTTCAAGCCCGACAACCTGCTCGAATTCCAGTTTGTACAGGTCTGCCGGCGAGCCGATCAGGCCTTCATCCACCAACTGCTCGACGCTTTTCTCACCCAGGCCGTCGATGTCCATGGCACGGCGCGACACGTAGTGAATGATCGCCTGTTTGAGCTGGGCGCCACAGGCCAGGCGACCGACACAGCGGTACACCGCACCTTCGCTGGTGGTTGCCTTGCCTTTGCTGCGCTTGACCAACTGGGTACGTTCGACCTGCGAGCCACACACCGGGCACTCGCTCGGCACTTGTACCGGGCGGGCATCTTCCGGGCGGCGCTCCAGCACGACTTGCATCACCTGCGGGATCACGTCACCGGCACGGCGGATGATGACCGTGTCACCAATGCGCAGGCCCAGGCGGGCGATTTCGTCCATGTTGTGCAAGGTGGCGTTGGACACGGTCACACCGGCAACCTTGACCGGCTTCAGGCGCGCCACAGGCGTTACCGCACCTGTGCGGCCAACCTGGAACTCGACGTCCAGCACCTCGGTCAGCTCTTCCATGGCCGGGAACTTGTGGGCAATCGCCCAGCGTGGCTCACGGGCACGGAAACCCAGCTCGCGCTGGGCCGCCAGGCTGTTGACCTTGAACACCACGCCGTCGATTTCGTAAGGCAGGCTGTTGCGCCGCTCGCCGATGTCGCGGTAGTAGGCCAGGCACTCATCGATGCCTGCTGCGTGCCTGAGCTCGCGGCTGATCGGCAGGCCCCAGGCCTTGAGCTGCTCGAGGGTGCCGATGTGGCTGTCGCCGATGCTCTCGGACACCTGGCCAACGCCATAGCAGCAGAACTCCAGCGGGCGGCTGGCGGTAATCTTCGAGTCCAGCTGACGCAGGCTGCCGGCGGCGGCGTTGCGCGGGTTGGCGAAGGTCTTGCCGCCGGCTTCGGCCTGGGCGGCGTTGAGCCGGTCGAAACCGGCTTTACTCATGTACACCTCACCGCGCACCTCCAGCACCGCCGGCCAGCCCTGGCCCTGCAGTTTGAGCGGGATGTTGCGCACGGTGCGCACGTTGGCGCTGATATCCTCGCCGGTGGTGCCGTCACCACGGGTGGCGCCCTGCACCAGTTGGCCGTCGCGGTACAGCAGGCTCACCGCCAGGCCGTCGAGCTTGGGTTCGCAGCTGTAGTCGACCGCCCCGGGCTGGTCGAGGCCTTCTACCACGCGGCGGCCGAACTCACGCAGGTCGGTTTCTTCGAAGGCGTTGCCCAGGCTGAGCATGGGCACTTCGTGGCGCACCTGGCTGAAGGCGGACAACGCCTGGCCACCGACACGCTGGGTTGGCGAGTCGGGGGTTACCAGGTGAGGGTGTTCAGCCTCAAGCGCCTTGAGCTCGTTGAACAGGCGGTCGTATTCGGCATCGGGCACACTGGGCTCGTCGAGCACGTAGTAGCGGTAGTTGTGCTGGTCGAGTTCGGCACGCAGTTCATGGATACGGGTTTCGGCGGTCATTTTTCAGGATCTCTTGCAAAGCAAAAGAGCAGCACTGGGCTGCTCTTGCACTTGAAACAGGGTGGACAGGACCAGGCCAGGCCTGCCCACTTGGGCACATCAGCGCTTTTGGGTCAGCGCGCGGCGCTCGAACTCGACGATGCGCTGGCGGTAGTGCTCGATGGTCTGGGCCGTCAGCACGCTGCGCTGGTCATCCTTGAGCTCACCGTTGAGTTCGTGGGCCAGCTTGCGTGCTGCGGCCACCATCACGTCGAAGGCCTGCTTCGGATGACGTGGGCCCGGCAGGCCAAGGAAGAAGCTCACTGCACGGGTGCTGAAGTGGTCGATGTCGTCCAGGTCGAACACGCCAGGCTTGACCGCGTTAGCCATGGAGAACAGCACTTCGCCGTGGCCGGCCATGCTCTCGTGGCGGTGGAAAATGTCCATTTCGCCGAAGCGCAGGCCGCTTTCCAGAATGTTCTGCAGCAGTGCCGGGCCTTTGAAGCCGCCCTCGTCACGGGAAATAACGCTGATCACCAGCACTTCCTCGGCCGGTGGCAGCTCCTTGAGGCTGGCGGCAGGCGCCGGGCTGCTGCTGCGGGTGTTGTCGGCGGCAAAGTCGTCATCGCTGTCGGCAAACAGGTCAGGCTCGCGCGTGTCGGCACTCAGGTTCAGGTCGCCCTGCTGCACATCCGCCGCTGCGGTGGCGCGCTTGTTGCGTTTGCTGGCCTTGGCCGGCTTGGGCTCGCGTTCGCGATCACGCGAAGAAGCGCTGAGCGACGGCAAGTCGCTTTCGTCCAGCTCAGGCTCCTTGTGGGCGTCCAGCACACGCGACGGGCCGAGCACTTCGGCACCGCCACCCTCTTCTTCCGGCAGGTTGGAATAACTGCGATCCAGACGGAATTTCAACTTGCCTTTCCCGCCGCGCATGCGGCGCCAGCCGTCGAAAAGAATCCCGGCAATGACAATGATGCCGATGACGATCAGCCACTCGCGCAGACCGATTTCCATGTAATCCCGTGCCTCTATAAAAATATGCTTGAAAACAAAGGGTTCAAAGCCCTTTAACACGTGGCGCCAACTCTATGTTCTGACAGGCGTTTTACCCACGCAAAAAACGAGTGACATTAAGCTAGCACGACCAAAGACAACTTTACACCGTCTGTCGCACATGACGGGGGCATTTCGCAACAGAATGTGCCTCCATCGTCGCACATCAAGCGTCGACCATGGCCATGGCCGCCTCCACATCAACTGCAACAAGACGTGAACAACCCGGTTCATGCATGGTCACCCCCATCAACTGGTCCGCCATTTCCATGGCAATCTTGTTATGCGTGATGTAGATGAACTGCACGCTTTCACTCATTTCCTTGACCAGGCGCGCATAGCGCCCGACGTTGGCATCGTCCAGCGGCGCATCGACCTCGTCGAGCATGCAGAACGGTGCGGGGTTCAACTTGAAAATGGCAAACACCAGCGCCAAAGCGGTCAGTGCCTTCTCGCCGCCGGACAGCAGATGGATGGTGCTGTTCTTCTTGCCCGGTGGTCGCGCCATGATCGTCACCCCTGTATCGAGTAGATCTTCGCCCGTCAGTTCCAGATAAGCGCTGCCACCACCGAAAACTTTTGGGAAAAGTGCCTGTAATCCGGCATTTATCTGATCAAAGGTATCCTTGAAGCGGTTACGCGTTTCCTTGTCGATCTTGCGGATGACGTTTTCCAGGGTCTCCAGGGCTTCGACCAGGTCGGCGTCCTGCGCGTCCAGATAGCGCTTGCGCTCGGACTGCTGCTCGTACTCCTCGATGGCGGCCAGGTTGATCGCACCCAGGCGCTGGATGCGTGCTTCAAGCTGCTCCAGTTCCTGTTCGGTACCCTGCTCGCTGGCCTCTGCCTCCAAAGTGGCGAGTACACCTTGCAGGTCGTAGCCATCGGCCAGCAACTGCTCTTGCAAGGTCTTGCGTCGCACGTCCAGGCCCTGGCACTCCAGGCGCAGTTGTTCCAGTTGGCCGCGCAGCAGCTGGGCTTGCTGCTCGGCCTGGGTGCGGCGCTTTTCGGCATCACGCAGTTCGCGGTCGGCTTCGTCCATGTGCAGGCGGGCCTTGCGCATTTCCTCGTCGACGCTCATGCGCCGCTCCAGCAGCTCTTCGAGCTTCAGGCGCAGTTCTTCCTGAGGGGCCTCGCCCTCTTCCAGGTTCAGGCTCAGTTGCTCCTGGCGCTCGGTCAGGCGCGCGGCCTGCTGCTCCAGGCGCTCCAGGGCCTGACGGGTGGAGTCGTGCTGGGCGCGCAGCGAACCCAGGCGCACGGCCAACTGGTGGGCGTGGTCCTTGTGCTGGCGAGCCTCCTGGCGCACCCGGTCGAGGCCTTCGCGCAGGGTGTCGCGGCGGGCCATCAACTGCTCACGCTGCTCGGTGTCCTGGGCCATCAGTTCCAGGGCCTCCTGCAGCAGCAAGCGGGCTTCGCCCAACTGCTCGTGCTCGAGGGCGCGCTGCTCTTCCAGCTCGGCCAGTTCTTCAAGCAGGCGCCGACGGCGCAATTCGACCTGCTCGGCTCGGGCACGGCTGGCTGACAGGCTGGCGTTCAGCTCGCCATGCAGACGGTTTTCCTCCTGGGTGCGGCGGCGCAGCTGTTCGCGCTGCTCTTCCTGGTCCAGCTGCTGCTCGCGCAGGGCCTGCAGCTGTTGCTCCAACTGCTCCAGTGCCGCCTCCTGCTCATGTTGCTCCTGGCCCAGGCGCTCGATCTCCTGGCCACGCGCCAGCACGCCGCCTTCGGCTTCACCGCCACGGCGTACCCGCAGGAAGTGCTGGCCTACCCAGTAGCCATCGCGGCTGACCAGGCTCTGCCCTTCGCCAAGCGACGCGCGCTGCGCCAGCGCCTGGGCCAGGTCTTCTACAGGCTTGACCTGGCCCAGCCAGGGCGCCAGGTCGATACGGCCTGCGACCTTTTCCAGCAGGCTGCCGGGCAACGATGCCGCCTTGCCGCTGGCCTGCAGCAAACGCAGCTCACCTTGCTCAAGGCCTGTGAAATCGAGCGTGTTGAAGTCGTCCACCAGCACGGCCTGCAGATCGGCGCCAAGCACCGTTTCTACTGCCAGTTCCCAACCTGGCTCTACCCGCAAGCCTTCAGCCAGGCGTGGCTGCTGCTCCAGGCCTTGGCCTTGCAGCCAGTCTGCAGCACCAGCGCCCGGCTCCAGGGCAGCCTGCTGCAAGGCTTCGAGCGAGGCCAGACGACCCCCCAGGCGCTGCAAGTCGCCCTGGGCCTGCTGCTGCGCCTGGGTGGCCTGTTGCAGTTGCTCGCGCGCGCCTTCCAGGCGCTCGACCACCTGCTCTTCGGACAGCTGCAGTTCTTCCAGCAGCATTTCACTGCTGGCCAGTTGCTCGGCCAATTCGAGCATGGCCGCGTCCTGCGGGTCGCTACCCAGTTGCTCGCGCTCCTCGCCCAGCTTGCGCTGACGCTCGGCCAAACGCTCCAGGCTGGCTTCCAGCTGTTGCAGGCGCGCCTGCTGCACTTCGGCCTGGCGGCGTGGTTCGGCGGAGCGGCTGTTGAAGCTGTCCCACTGCTCCTGCCAGCCGTGCATGCCCGACTCGGCTTCTTCAAGGGCCGCGGCGGCCTCTTCGGCGGCAGCCAGGGTCATTTCCTGCTCGGGTTCGAGCATGGCCAGCTCTTCGCCCAGAGTGGCCAGCAAAGTGCGGTCGTGGCCCAGGTGCGATTCGGTCTCCAGGCGTGTGCGCTCGGCTTCCTTGAAGTCGTCCTGCAACTGGCGCAGGCGCTGCTGGCCGTGCTGGATACTCTGTTCCACCCGGGCGATGTCACCGGCTACCGAGTAGAAGCGGCCCTGCACCTGGTTGAAGCGTTCGGACAATTCATGGTGGCCATCGCGCAGGCGCTCGATGCTGGCATCGGCGTTGCGCTGCTCGGCCACCAACGCCTCATGAGAGACATCCTGGTCGCCAATCACCGACTCGCGCTGGCGCACCTGCTCGTCCAGGCCGCGCCAGCGCAAGGCCGACAGGCGTGCCTTCGACTGGCGCTCCTGGGCTTTGTACTCGCGGTACTTCTCGGCCGCCTGGGCCTGGCGGTGCAGGCGCTCCAGCTGACGCTCCAGCTCTTCGCGCAGGTCGGTCAGGCGCGCCAGGTTTTCCTGGGTGCGGCGGATGCGGTTCTCGGTTTCGCGACGGCGCTCCTTGTACTTGGAGATGCCAGCGGCTTCCTCGATAAAGTTGCGCAGCTCCTCGGGCTTGGCCTCGATCAGCTTGGAGATCATCCCCTGCTCGATGATCGAATAGCTGCGCGGCCCCAGGCCGGTACCGAGGAAAATATCGGTGATGTCGCGCCGACGGCACTTGGTGCCGTTGAGGTAATAGCTGTTCTGCCCGTCGCGGGTGACCTTGCGGCGGATCGAAATTTCGGCGTAGGCGGCATACTCGCCGACCAGGGTGGTTTCGCTGTTGTCGAACACCAGCTCGATGCTGGCCTGGCTGACCGGCTTGCGGCCGCTGGAGCCGTTGAAGATGACGTCGGTCATCGACTCGCCGCGCAGGTTCTTTGCCGAACTCTCGCCCATCACCCAGCGCACCGCGTCGATGATGTTGGACTTGCCGCAGCCATTGGGGCCGACCACGGCCGCCATGTTACTGGGGAAATTGACCGTGGTCGGGTCGACGAACGACTTGAACCCGGCCAGGCGAATGCACTTCAGGCGCATCGGTCAGCCTCGGGCCAGCGCCGCCAGCACCAGTTCGCAGCTGCGCTGGCCGTAGGCGGTAAGCACCTCGCGAATGCGCGGCAGGTCACGGGCGACCACAGCGTCGAGCAGGCGGGCGAACAGGTCCAGGTAGTCGATCATGTTGGCCTGGCGCTGGTCCAGCGACAGGTAGTAGGCACGGCTCATGGCCGGCTGCAGGTTTTCCACGGTTTCCTGCAGGAACGGGTTGTCGGCGAACGGATAGGCCGCGCGCATCACCGCAAAGCTGTCGGCGACAAACGTCTTGATGTCGAGCTGGTCATGGGCACGCTGCAGGCGCTGCTGAATATCCAGAAACGGGCGCAGGTCGGCATCGGTGCGCCATTTTTGCGCAACTGCGTTGCCCAGCAGGATGTAGAACTCGCCCATCAAGGCACACAGGCTGCGCACGCTGCGCTCGTCCAGCACGGTCACGTGGGCACCCCGGCGCGGCAAGATCGCCACCAGGTGCCGGCGCTCGAGGATCAGTAACGCTTCGCGCACCGAGCCACGGCTGACGTTGAGGGCCAGGGTCACCTTCTGCTCCTGGATACGCTCGCCTGGCGCCAGCTCGCCGCGGATGATGCGTTCGGCCAGGTAATCGGCAATCTGCTCGGAGAGGCTGTCCGGGGCCTTGAACGTCATGGTTTTCCTTCAAAATCATTGAACTGGGCACAAGGGGCGGATTGTAGCGTATTTGGGCGGTAATCGCGCAGAGGGCCCAGGGGGTTTATTTGACCTGCCAGACAGCCGCGCGCCCGGCGCGATCTATGCTTGTTGTATGGGCAATGTGTGCGGCCGGGCGGTGGCATGAGCAATTTCTTGACCTTTGAGTCAGAAAAATATTGACCTGCTGGACAGCTGTTGCTTAGAGTCCGCCCAACAACAATAAAACCATTGCGAGGCTATCCCCGTGATCCAGTTTCTCGTCAACCAGGAGCTGCGTAGTGAGCACGCCCTGGACCCGAACATGACGGTGCTGCAGTACCTGCGCGAGCACCTGGGCAAACCCGGCACCAAGGAGGGCTGCGCCAGTGGTGACTGCGGCGCCTGCACCGTGGTCGTCGGCGAATTGACCCAGGACGAACAAGGCAACGACAGCCTGCGCTACCGCAGCCTCAACTCGTGCCTCACCTTTGTCTCGTCGCTGCATGGCAAGCAACTGATCAGCGTCGAAGGCCTCAAGCACCAGGGCCAACTGCACAGCGTGCAACAGGCCATGGCCGATTGCCATGGCTCGCAATGCGGCTTTTGCACCCCAGGCTTTGTCATGTCGCTGTTCGCCCTGCAAAAGAACAGCAGCGGCCCCGATCTGCACCAGGCCCAGGAAGCCCTGGCCGGCAACCTGTGCCGCTGCACCGGCTACCGCCCGATCCTCGACGCCGCCGAACAGAGCTGCCGCCAGCCTTGCCGCGACCAGTTCGATGCCCAGCAGGCGCAAACCATCAGCCGCCTCAAGGCCATTACGCCGACCCAGACGGGCGAGCTGAACAGCGGCGACAAGCGTTGCCTGGTGCCGCTGACCGTGGCCGACCTGGCCGACCTGTACAGTTCACACCCCGAAGCCCGCCTGCTGGCCGGCGGTACCGACCTGGCCCTGGAAGTGACCCAGTTCCACAAGACCTTGCCGGTGATGATTTATGTCGGCCACGTGGCCGAGCTCAAGCGCATCGAAAAAACCGCCAGCCACCTGGAAATCGGCGCGGCCACCCCGCTTACCGACTGCTACGGCGCACTCCACGAGGAGTACCCGGACTTCGGCGACCTGCTGCACCGCTTCGCCTCGCTGCAGATTCGCAACCAGGGCACCCTGGGCGGCAATATCGGCAACGCCTCGCCCATCGGCGATTCGCCGCCCCTGCTGATTGCCCTGGACGCGCAGATCGTCCTGCGCCAAGGCGAGCGCCAGCGCACCATGGCACTGGAAGACTACTTCATCGACTACCGCATCACCGCCCGCCAGGACAGCGAGTTCATCGAAAAGATCATCGTGCCGCGCGCCACCAGCGACTGGGCGTTCCGCGCCTACAAAGTGTCCAAGCGCCTGGACGACGATATTTCTGCCGTGTGCGCGGCCTTCAACCTGAGCATCGAAAACGGCGTGGTCAGCGGTGTGCGCATCGCCTTCGGCGGCATGGCGGCCATCCCTAAACGGGCCCGCGCCTGCGAAGCGGCACTGCGCGGCAAACCGTGGAACCAGGCCGCCATCGAGCGTGCCTGCCAGGCCCTGGCCGAAGACTTCACCCCGCTCAGCGACTTCCGCGCCAGCAAGGAATACCGCCTGCTGACCGCGCAGAACCTGCTGCGCAAGTACTTCATCGAACAGCAAACGCCGCACATCGAAACCCGGGTGACCGCTTATGTCTAACCATCACGTAGCCAAGAGCCAGGCCGAGATGGCCGAGCTGTTCAGCCAGGACCTCACTACCGGGGTGGGCCGCAGCGTCAAGCACGACAGCGCCGACAAGCATGTATCCGGCGAGGCGCTGTACATTGACGACCGCCTGGAATTCCCCAACCAGCTGCACGTGTATGCGCGCACCGCCGACCGCGCCCATGCGCGCATCCTGCGCATCGACACCACGCCGTGCTATGCCTTCGAGGGTGTGCGCATTGCCATCACCCACGAAGACATCCCCGGCCTGAAAGACATCGGCCCGGTGGTGGCCGGCGACCCGCTGCTGGCCATCGACAAGGTCGAGTTCTTCGGCCAGCCGGTGCTTGCCGTGGCCGCCCGTGACCTAGAAACCGCACGCCGCGCGGCCATGGCCGCCATCGTCGAATACGAAGACCTTGAACCGGTGCTGGATGTGGTCGATGCGCTGCGCAAGAAGCACTTCGTGCTCGACAGCCATACCCACCAGCGCGGCGACTCCGCTGCCGCCCTGGCCAGCGCCCCGCACCGTATTCAGGGCACGCTGCACATTGGCGGCCAGGAACACTTCTACCTGGAAACGCAGATTTCCTCGGTGATGCCCACCGAAGATGGCGGCATGATCGTCTACTGCTCCACGCAAAACCCCACCGAAGTGCAGAAACTGGTCGCCGAAGTGCTCGACGTGCCGATGAACAAGGTGGTGCTGGACATGCGCCGCATGGGTGGCGGCTTTGGTGGCAAGGAAACCCAGGCCGCCAGCCCGGCCTGCCTGTGTGCGGTGGTGGCGCGCCTGACCGGCCAGCCCACCAAGATGCGCCTGCCGCGGGTCGAAGACATGACCATGACCGGCAAGCGCCACCCGTTCTACGTTGAATACGATGTAGGCTTTGATGACAACGGCCGCTTGCACGGCATCAATTTCGACCTGGCCGGCAACTGCGGCTACTCGCCCGACCTGTCCGGTTCCATCGTTGACCGCGCCATGTTCCACTCCGACAACGCTTACTACCTGGGCGATGCCACCGTGCATGGCCACCGCTGCAAAACCAACACCGCCTCCAACACCGCCTACCGCGGCTTTGGCGGCCCGCAGGGCATGGTCGCCATCGAGCAGGTGATGGACCATATCGCCCGCCACCTGGGCCGTGACCCGCTGGCCGTGCGAAAGGCCAACTACTACGGCAAGACCGAACGCAACGTTACCCACTACTACCAGACCGTCGAGCACAACATGCTCGAAGAGATGACCGCCGACCTGGAAGCCAGCAGCGACTACGCCGAGCGCCGCGAGTCGATCCGCCGCTTCAACGCCAACAGCCCGGTGCTGAAGAAGGGCCTGGCGCTGACGCCGGTCAAGTTCGGCATTTCGTTTACCGCCACCTTCCTCAACCAGGCCGGTGCGCTGATCCACATCTACACCGATGGCAGCATTCACCTGAACCACGGCGGCACCGAGATGGGCCAGGGCCTGAACACCAAGGTGGCACAGGTGGTGGCGCAGATCTTCCAGGTGGATTTCAGCCGTATCCAGATCACCGCCACCAACACTGACAAGGTGCCCAACACCTCGCCGACCGCAGCCTCCAGTGGTGCCGACCTGAATGGCAAGGCGGCGCAGAACGCTGCCGAAATCCTCAAGCGGCGCCTGACCGAGTTTGCCGCACGGCACTATCAGGTGACCGAGGAGGACGTCGAGTTCCGCAACGGCCATGTGCGCGTGCGCGACCAGATCGTCAGCTTCGAGCAACTGGTGCAGCAGGCTTACTTCGCCCAAGTGTCGCTGTCCAGCACCGGGTTCTACCGCACGCCGAAAATCTTCTACGACCGCAGCCAGGCACGCGGCCGGCCGTTCTACTACTTCGCCTTTGGCGCCGCCTGCGTGGAAGTGATCGTGGATACCCTGACCGGCGAATACAAGATGCTGCGCGCCGACATCCTGCACGACGTGGGCGATTCGCTTAACCCGGCCATCGACATCGGCCAGGTGGAAGGCGGTTTCATCCAGGGCATGGGCTGGCTGACCACCGAAGAACTGGTGTGGAACGCCAAGGGCAAACTGATGACCAACGGCCCGGCCAGCTACAAGATCCCGGCCGTCGCCGACATGCCGCTGGACCTGCGGGTGAAGCTGGTGGAAAACCGCAAGAACCCGGAAGACACTGTGTTCCACTCCAAGGCCGTGGGCGAGCCGCCGTTCATGCTCGGCATTGCGGCCTGGTGTGCGATCAAGGATGCCGTGGCCAGCCTTGCCGACTACCGCGTGCAGCCGAACATTGACGCGCCGGCGACACCGGAACGGGTGCTGTGGGGCTGTGAACAGATGCGCAAGGCGGTGGCTGCCACTCAGCCTGTAGAACCGCAACTGGAAACTGTCACTCACTGAGGTTGGGTGGGCGCCTGTTCGGGCCCTATCGCCGGCAAGCCGGGCTCCCACAGGTGCTGCACCGCTGGCAAGCCCTGTGCTGTATTTGTGGGAGCCCGGCTTGCCGGCGATAGGGCCCGAACAGGCCACCTGGAATGAGGATCTGCATCATGCACCAATGGATCAACGCCCTCGCCGACCACCAGTCCCGTGGCGAAGCCTGCGTGCTGGTGACCATCATCGAGGAACGCGGCTCGACCCCGCGCAACGCTGGCTCGAAGATGGTGGTCAGCGCCAGTGGCCTGTTCGACACCATCGGCGGCGGCCACTTGGAATACAAGGCCCTGCATATCGCCCGGCAAATGCTTGAAGAGCAGCGCACCACCCCGCACCTGGAGCGCTTCAGCCTCGGCGCCAGCCTTGGCCAGTGCTGCGGCGGCGTGACCGTGCTGCTGTTCGAGCCAATGGCCGCCGTGCAGGCGCAGATCGCCGTGTTCGGCGCGGGCCATGTCGGCCGGGCTCTGGTACCCTTGCTCGCCGCGCTGCCCTGCCGGGTGCGCTGGATCGATTCGCGTGAACAGGAATTCCCCGAGCTCATCCCCAACGGGGTGACCAAGGTCGTCAGTGAAGAACCGGTCGACGAAGTCGCGGGCCTGCCGCCAGGCTGCTACTGCATCGTCATGACCCACAACCACCAGCTCGACCTGGAGCTGACCGCCGCCATTCTCAAGCGCAACGATTTCACCTGGTTCGGCCTGATCGGCTCGAAGACCAAACGGGTCAAGTTCGAGCACCGCCTGCGCGAGCGCGGCTACGACGATGCCGTGCTGGCACGCATGCGCTGCCCGATGGGCCTGCCAGAGGTAAAGGGCAAGCTGCCCATCGAGATCGCCGTGTCCATCGCCGGCGAGATCATCGCCACCTACAACGCCTGCTTCGGCCAGCACGACGCTGCGGCCAATGCCGGCCCCATTGCCCAGTTGCTGCCGCCCTCCCGGCGCAGCCAAGCTATTTGACGAGTGTGCTATGACCGTTACCCGCAAAGCCTACCGTGCCGCCATCCTGCACAGCATCGCCGACCCGGCCGAGGTGGACCTGGAGGCTTCCCATGAGTATTTCGAAGACGGCCTGCTGGTGGTCGACGATGGCCGCATCAGCGCCATTGGCCACGCCAGCGACCTGCTGCCGACCCTGGACGCCGGCATCCCGGTGGAACACTACCAGGACGCGCTGATCACCCCGGGTTTTATCGACACCCATATCCATTTCCCGCAGACCGGCATGATCGGCTCCTACGGCGAGCAACTACTGGACTGGCTGAACACCTACACCTTCCCCTGCGAAAAACAGTTCGCCGATAAAGCCCACGCCGACCAGGTGGCGAAGATCTTCCTCAAGGAACTGCTGCGCAACGGCACCACCACCGCATTGGTGTTCGGCAGCGTGCACCCGGAATCGGTCAACGCCCTGTTCGAAGAGGCCGAGCGCCTGGACCTGCGCCTGATCGCTGGCAAGGTGATGATGGACCGCAATGCCCCGGACTACCTGACCGACACCGCCGAGTCCGGCTACGCCGAAAGCAAGGCGCTGATCGAGCGCTGGCATGGCAAGGGCCGCCTGCACTACGCGGTTACCCCACGCTTCGCCCCGACCAGTACGCCAGAACAGTTGACCCTGGCCGGCCAGTTGCTCAAGGAACACCCTGGCGTGTACATGCACACGCACCTGTCGGAAAACCTCAAGGAAATCGACTGGGTCAAGTCGCTGTTCCCCGAGCAGAAGGGTTACCTGGACGTGTACGACCACTTCGAGTTGCTGGGCGAGCGCTCGGTGTTTGCCCACGGCGTACACCTGTGCGACGACGAATGCCAACGCCTGGCCGAAACCGGCTCGGCCGTGGCCTTCTGCCCCACCTCCAACCTGTTCCTCGGCAGCGGCCTGTTCAACCTGCCCCAGGCCGAGCGCTTCAAGGTCAACGTGGGCCTGGGTACCGACGTCGGCGCCGGCACCAGCTTCTCGCTGCTCAACACCCTGAACGAAGCGTACAAGGTGATGCAGCTGCAAGGCGCGCGCCTGCACCCGTACAAGTCGCTGTACCTGGCTACCCTCGGCGGCGCCCGCGCGCTACGCCTGGACGACCGCATCGGCAGCCTGCGCCCGGGCAACGATGCCGACTTCGTGGTGCTGGACTACAAGGCCACGCCGCTGCTGGACTACCGTATTCAGCAGTCCAACAGCATCGAAGAGACCCTGTTCGTGCTCACCACCCTGGGCGATGACCGCACTGTGCGCGAAACCTACGCTGCCGGGCGTTGCGTGCACCAGCGCTAAGGCTCTTTTGCAAGGCCCCGGTACAGCGCGCCGCCGATTGCAGCACCGATCAGCGGCGCCACCCAGAACAGCCACAGTTGCTGCAGGGCCCAGCCCCCGACGAACAAGGCCGGCCCCGTGCTACGCGCGGGGTTGACCGAGGTATTGGTTACCGGGATCGAGATCAGGTGGATCAGGGTCAGGGCCAGGCCGATGGCGATCGGTGCAAAACCTGCCGGGGCCCGCGAATCGGTCGCACCCATGATCACTACCAGGAACATCGCCGTCATCACCACTTCACTGATGAAGCCCGCACCCAGCGTATAGCCACCGGGCGAGTGGTCGGCGTAGCCGTTTGAAGCCAGCCCAGAAGACAACTCGAAACCGGCCTTGCCGCTGGCGATGAGGTAGATCACACCCGCAGCCAGAATGGCGCCAATCACTTGCGCGATCACGTAGGGCAGCAGCTCTTTGGCCGGAAAACGCCCGCCCACCACCAGCCCGAACGACACGGCGGGGTTCAGATGGCAACCAGAGATATGGCCGATGGCAAACGCCATGGTCAGTACAGTGAGGCCGAAGGCGAAAGCGACACCGAGCACACCGATGCCGAGAGGGGAACTGGCTGCGAGGACCGCACTGCCACAGCCACCAAGGACCAGCCAGAAGGTGCCGATCAGTTCGGCGCCCATGCGTTTACCGAGTGACATGCTCATGAATCCATTCCTCAAGAAGTTGAACGCAACGAATGCGCAAGCCCAACTGCTTGATGAAGGTTTGCTCACAAGAATTTAGCAGACCTTTGGCTGATGGCCAGAAATGACTGGGGGCCGCTTCGCGCCCCATTCGCAGCACAAGGCTGCTCCTACAGGGATCGCGTAACACCTGTAGGAGCAGCCTTGTGCTGCGAATGGGGCGCGAAGCAGCCCCCTTCAATCACCTGGGCAAACGATCAACCCTTCGCGGAAACCTTAGGCTTTTTCAGCAAATGCGAGAACACTGCATGCAGATCGTCCGAGGCGCTCTCCTCGTCCAGGTTCAGCTTGCTGTCGATGTGGTCCATGTGGTGCATCATCAGGTTCACGGCCTGCTCGGCATCACGCGCCTCGATGGCATCGATCAGCTGCATGTGCTCGTCATACGAGCAGTGCGAGCGGTTGCCGCTTTCGTACTGGGCAATGATCAGCGAGGTTTGCGACACCAGGCTGCGCTGGAAGCTCACCAGCGGCGCATTGCCCGCGGCTTCCGCCAGCTTGAGGTGGAACTCGCCGGAAAGACGGATGCCGGCACCGCGATCACCGCGCGAAAAGCTGTCGCGCTCTTCGCGCACCATCTGCCGCAGTTCGTTGAGCTGATCCAGGGTGGCGTGCTGCACGGCCAGTTCGGTAATGGCCCGCTCCACCATGCGCCGCGAGAAGAACACCTGGCGCGCCTCTTCTACCGTCGGGCTGGCCACCACTGCACCGCGGTTTGGCCGCAGCAGCACCACGCTTTCGTGGGCCAGGCGCGACAGGGCGCGGCGGATGATGGTGCGGCTGACGCCGAAGATTTCGCCCAGCGCTTCCTCGCTCAACTTGGTGCCCGGCGCCAGGCGCTGCTCGAGGATGGCCTCGAAAATGTGCGCGTAGACGATGTCGTCCTGGGTACCACTGCGGCCGGCCTTGCCGACACGTGCAGGTTTCTTCAGAGGTTGCAGCTGTTCGTTCATGGGCTCTCGAGGCACGAAGAGAAAGTATGGCGCCATTGTACACAGGCTGAGGCGATTCCGCAGGGGGCGTTTTACCTATATAGCCGTTGTACGACGCATTGCGCACACAAAACATAAAACATTATTTGCATTCTTTGTACACAAAAGCATAATCCACCGAGCAACTTCTTGACCCGCGAGTCAATAAAACGGTCAGACGTCTGCCTTCCCTCGCGGAGCCGCCAAGTGCATTGCGCAGGAAACTGGCTCCATAACAACAAGAAAGACTTGAGGAGTACCTGCTGTGGAAAGCCGCAAATCCGAAGCCCCTACGCTGGATCTCGCCCCACCGCTCGAAACAAGCTGGCTGGAGCGGATTTTCAAACTCAAGCAACACGGCAGCACCGTCAAAACCGAAATGATCGCCGGGGTGACCACTTTCATCACCATGGCCTACATCATTTTCGTCAACCCCAACATCATGGCCGACGCCGGCATCGACCATGGTGCCGCCTTTGTCGCCACCTGCATCGCCGCCGCGCTGGGCTGCCTGCTGATGGGCCTGTACGCCAACTGGCCGGTGGGCCTGGCACCGGGCATGGGGCTTAACGCCTTCTTCACCTACACCGTGGTAGGCACCATGGGCTACAACTGGGAAACGGCGCTGGGTGCGGTGTTCGTCTCGGGCGTGCTGTTCATGTTCCTGACCTTGTCGAAAGTGCGCGAATGGTTGCTGAACAGCATCCCGGTGAGCCTGCGCCATGCCATGGGGGCCGGCGTCGGATTGTTTCTCGGGCTGATCGGCCTGAAGACGGCAGGCATCATCGTCGACAGCCCCGCCACCCTGATCAAGCTGGGCTCGCTGCATGAGCCGGGGCCGCTGCTGGCGGCAATCTGCTTCCTGCTGATCGCCATCCTCAGCTACAAGCGGGTGTTCGGCGCGATCCTGATCAGCATCATCGGTGTCACCCTGGCGGGCTGGGGCCTGGGCCTGGTCAAGTTTGGCGGGGTGATGTCGATGCCGCCGAGCCTGGCACCAACGTGGATGGCCATGGACGTGGCCGGGGTGTTCAACGTCAGCATGATCAGCGTGGTGCTGGCGTTTCTGTTCGTGCACATGTTCGACACCGCCGGCACGCTGATGGGCGTGGCGCAGCGGGCCAACCTGGTGGCGCCGGACGGGCGTATCGAGAACCTGTCGAAGGCGCTGAAGGCGGACAGTGCTTCGAGTGTGTTCGGTGCGGTGGTAGGCGTACCGCCGGTGACCAGCTATGTGGAGAGTGCTGCCGGTGTTGCTGCTGGTGGCCGTACTGGCCTCACGGCTGTGGTGGTCGGCCTGCTGTTCATCGCCGCGATGTTCTTCGCGCCGCTGGCCGGGATGATTCCGGCGTACGCGACGGCCGGCGCCCTGATCTACGTGGCAATGCTGATGATGGGCAGCATGGCGCACATTCATTGGGACGAGGCCACCGACAGCATTCCGGCGATCGTCACGGTGATCATGATGCCGCTGACCTTCTCGGTGGCGGATGGTATTGCCCTGGGCTTCATCAGCTATGTGGCATTGAAGGCGGGTACTGGCAAATACAAGGAAATCTCCGCCAGCCTGTGGGTGCTGTGCGCAATCTTCATTGCCAAGTTTGTTTTCCTCTGATTTTAACCGCTTCAACAGAGGGCGCTTCGGCGCCCTGACTCTCTGATCGAATTGATGTTGTTTTCGTCTTCGCGAAAATGCCCGTTGGGGGGAGGTCAATTGGCACTGCCCCTGGAGGAACCTTTTCAACCATTTTGATAACCCCGTAGGCCGGTGGATGAATCGCCGTTACCCCATTCACATCCTTCTTATAACCTATTCCGGGAACCAGACTGACACCGTCTTGCAACATACCCGCAAAGACAACACCCTCTATAGCTTTTGCTCTATAGGGTTCAACGTATGCACGAGATTTTCCGAAATATACCGCTTCGCCCAAAGATCGCTGGCCTTCGAGTGAATGCCCACGCTTCAGCCCAGTTAATATCGACGATGTGTTCCAACGCTCCGTCGCATGGTACCCAATTACCCCACTGAACGTGGCCTCCTTAACAACAGGTTCTGCAATCCGCAGCAGTTTATTCCAAATGTTACGCCCACTTGGATCCTGGTTGTTGACTGGGTCTCCCAGGCAGTATGCATAAGCGTTCAAGCCGCCTTGAGCAAACGGGCTCAAGCTGTCCGCGCTCAGGAAACGCATCAAAACTGTACTGTACGATCTATGACCATTACCCAAATGGTAATATCCAGTGATCAGAGCCGGTCGTTCTCCATTGAACCCAAGAACGCCCGGGCTGGGTGAATGGTAGCCATAGGGCGAGTACACTTTTTTTGTGTTCATTCTGGCATTCTGTCAATGCAAATCGGGAAGCCGATTATCCCTGGATGAATTCATCAGAGGCTACTGATAAAAATGTCAGTAAAAGGGTTAATTTCAGCTGAACGTATAAAAACACCAGACGAAAAAAAGCCCGCCAGTGTGAGAGCGGGCCAAAGGACCTACGAAGATTCTTCTAGCGACCAACTAGCTTCCACGATAGGTCGAATAGCTGTACGGCGAGATCAGCAGTGGCACGTGGTAGTGCTCCTGCGACTCGTCGATGCCAAAGCGCAGCACAACAACATCCAGAAACGCCTGGGCCGGCAGCTGCACGCCACGGGCGCGGTAGTAGTCGCCAGCGCTGAACTGCAGCTGGTAAACGCCGCTGCGGTAGTCGTCACCCTGCAGCAGCGGCGCGTCGACGCGGCCATCGCTGTTGGTCAGGGCGGTGTTCACCAGCTCCAGCTGCTGGCCTTCGACACGGTACAGCTCGACCTTGATCGAGCTGCCCGGGCAGCCATGCGCGGCATCCAGTACGTGTGTGGTCAAACGTCCCATTGCTTGTCGCCTCTTGTTCAATCTGTGGGCAAAAAATACACGGCCATCACCACCCTATAGGGTCTGCGATGTGCGGGAATGACGCCATTAAGACATTCCATCGCAAAATTGTACACAATTTTTTGATCCCTTCTGTCGCGCCCCGCGATTCTTGCCCAGAAACGACCCATCGGTCGCAAATACAGGGCCGGCGCAGACCCTAATGTCATAAGCTGACCAATCAGGCAGGTTTCTTGCACTGTATTTCCCGGTCGCTGCGCGGCGACAAAAGGGAAGAAATGCGGAAAAACAGACTTACAAAAGATTTCAGAAGTTGTATACAATCAGCTCATCCGGTGGTGCGACATACCGACGCGGCCCGCCCACCACCCGCACTAACGCACAAGAAGGAAGACTGCAGTGAGCGCTGACTACCCTCGCGACCTGATCGGTTACGGCAACAACCCTCCTCACCCGCAATGGCCGGGCAACGCTCGCATCGCGCTGTCTTTCGTCCTCAATTACGAGGAAGGCGGCGAACGCAACATTCTGCACGGTGACAAAGAGTCCGAAGCCTTCCTGTCCGAGATGGTCGCTGCCCAGCCGCTGCAGGGCCAGCGCAACATGAGCATGGAGTCGCTGTACGAATACGGCAGCCGTGCTGGCGTGTGGCGCCTGCTGAAGCTGTTCAAGGACAGCGGCGTGCCATTGACCGTGTTCGCCGTGGCCATGGCCGCCCAGCGCCACCCGGACGTGATCCGCGCCATGGCCGAAGCTGGCCACGAGATCTGCAGCCACGGCTACCGCTGGATCGACTACCAGAACATGGACGAGGCCCAGGAGCGCGAGCACATGCTCGAAGCCATCCGCATCCTCACCGAACTCACCGGCGAGCGCCCGGTAGGCTGGTACACCGGCCGCACCGGCCCGAACACCCGCCGCCTGGTGATGGAAGAAGGTGGTTTCCTGTATGACAGCGACACCTACGACGACGACCTGCCCTACTGGGAGCCGAACAACCCCACCGGCAAGCCGCACCTGGTGATCCCCTACACCTTGGACACCAACGATATGCGCTTCACCCAGGTACAGGGTTTCAACTGCGGCGAGCAGTTCTTCCAGTACCTGAAAGACGCCTTTGATGTGCTGTACGCCGAAGGCGCCGAAGCACCGAAAATGCTCTCCATCGGCCTGCACTGCCGCCTGGTCGGCCGCCCGGCACGCCTGGCTGCACTCAAGCGCTTCGTCGATTACGCAAAAAGCCATGACCAGGTCTGGTTCGCCCGTCGCGCGGATATCGCCCGCCACTGGCACGCCACCCACCCGTACAAGAAAGAGAACGCCTGATGACCGCCTTCAACACCCTCAAGCCCTCCGCCCTGAGCCGTGACGCCTTCGTCAAGGCCTTCGCCGACATCTACGAGCACTCGCCGTGGGTTGCCGAAAAAGCCTACGACCTGGGCCAGCTGAGCGAGCTGGACGAGATCGAGGCGCTGCACCAGCGCATGAGCGACATCCTGCTCAGCGCCAACCACGCCGACCAGCTGGCGCTGATCAATGCTCACCCGGACCTGGCCGGCAAGGCCGCCATCCAGGGCGAGCTGACCGAATCGAGCACCAACGAACAGGCCGGCGCCGGTATCCACCAGTGCACCGCCGAAGAGTTCGCCCGCTTCACCGAGCTGAACGATGCCTACAAAGCCAAGTTCCAGTTCCCGTTCATCATGGCGGTGAAGGGCAGCAACCGGCACCAGATCCTCGCCGCCTTTGAAAAGCGCATCCACAACGATGCCGACGCCGAATTCAAGGAAGCCCTGGCGCAGATCAACCTGATCGCCCTGTTCCGCCTGCTGCAGTTGTAAGCGACAGCCGAACCTTTTTCAGTACAACGAACATATAAGAGAGACCCGCATGCGCACCCTGATGATCGAGCCCCTGACCAAAGAAGCCTTCGCCCAGTTCGGAGACGTGATCGAAACCGACGGCAGCGACCACTTCATGATCAACAACGGCTCGACCATGCGCTTCCACAAGCTCGCCACGGTCGAGACCGCCGAGCCCGAAGACAAGGCGATCATCAGCATCTTCCGCGCCGACGCGCTGGACATGCCGCTGACCGTACGCATGCTGGAACGCCATCCGCTGGGCAGCCAGGCTTTCATCCCGCTGCTCGGCAACCCCTTTCTGATCGTGGTCGCGCCCGTTGGCGATGCACCTGTATCAGGCTTGGTCCGCGCCTTCCGCAGTAATGGCAGGCAGGGCATCAATTACCATCGCGGCGTTTGGCACCACCCGGTGCTCACGATCGAAAAGCGGGATGATTTCCTGGTGGTTGATCGCAGTGGTTCTGGCAACAACTGCGATGAGCATTACTTCACCGAGGAACAGATGCTGATCCTCAATCCCCACCAATAAGAAAAGGTCGATCATCGCTAGGTGATCGGCAGAGGTACATACTGTGGAAGCACACCTTCACGAATGGCTGAACCTGAGCATTCGCTGGGTTCACATGATCACCGGTGTCGCCTGGATCGGTGCATCGTTCTACTTCGTCTGGCTGGAGAACCACCTGAACCGAAGCAACCCGCGCGATGGGTTGTCGGGTGATCTCTGGGCAATTCACGGCGGTGGTATCTACCACCTGGAGAAATACAAGCTCGCACCCCCGAAAATGCCCGAGAACCTGCACTGGTTCAAATGGGAAGCCTACTTCACCTGGATGTCCGGTATCGCCCTGCTGTGCGTGGTGTTCTACTGGAACCCGGCGCTGTACCTGCTGGCCCCTGGCAGCACCCTGAGCGGTGCCGAAGGCGTGGCCATCGGTATCGGCTCGCTGATCGCTGGCTGGTTCATCTACGACTTCCTGTGCGACTCGCCCCTGGGCAAGAAGCCAGCGCTGCTCGGCGGTGTACTGTTCGTGCTGATCATCGCCGCCTGCTGGGGCTTCAGCCTGGTGTTCAGCGGCCGTGGTGCATACCTGCACACCGGCGCGATCATCGGCACCATCATGGTCGGTAACGTGTTCCGCATCATCATGCCGGCCCAGCGCCAGCTGGTGGCGGCGATCGAGAACAACCAGACGCCCGACCCGGTACTGCCGGCCAAGGGCCTGCTGCGCTCGCGTCACAACAACTACTTCACCCTGCCGGTGCTGTTCATCATGATCAGCAACCATTTCCCGAGCACCTACGGTAGCCAGTACAACTGGCTGATCCTGGCCGGTATCGCAGTAGCCGCGGTTTTGATCCGCCACTACTTCAACACCCGCCACGACAGCAACAAGTACGCCTGGACCCTGCCGGTCGGCGCCCTGGCGATGATCTGCCTGGCCTACGTCACCGGCCCGAAACCGATGGCCGTAAGCCCTGAGCAAGCCGCAGCGCAAGTCGAGTACCAGCCGCTGCCTGCGACTGCCGTCGGTGGCAAGACCGCTGCCGAGCAGCGCGCCGAGGACGCCGCCAAGGCTGCCGAAGCGCCGGCTGCACCTGCGCAAGCACCGGCCCAGGCCGCTGCCCAGGCCGGCGGTGGCGACTTCGACAAGATCCACAATGTCATCCAGGAACGCTGCACCGTGTGCCACTCGTCCAAGCCGACCAGCCCACTGTTCAGCGCCGCCCCTGCCGGCGTGATGTTCGACACCCCGCAGCAGATCCAGGCCCAGGCCGCGCGCATCCAGGCGCAAGCGGTCGCCAGCCAGATCATGCCGCTGGGCAACATCACCCAGATGACCACCGAAGAGCGCAAGCTCGTCGGCGACTGGATCGCCAAAGGCGCCCAGGTCAACTGATAGCACCTCGCTAGCCAACCCGCTCCCAGGGGGATCACCTCCCCTGTGGG
This sequence comes from Pseudomonas putida S13.1.2, assembly GCF_000498395.2. Lineage (NCBI taxonomy): Bacteria > Pseudomonadati > Pseudomonadota > Gammaproteobacteria > Pseudomonadales > Pseudomonadaceae > Pseudomonas > Pseudomonas putida. Next base: position 209,609 of record NZ_CP010979.1, on the reverse strand, counting down.
AGCGGGCTTGCCCGCGAAGAGGCCGGTAGCCCCGGCCTCAAAGCTTCATGTGTTACGCAACAAGCAAGCATCGAGCGTCAGCATTCACAGCGGGAAATCCAAGCTTCTTCCTGAAGCCTGCCGCATGGAGCTTGTCGCTTGGATCCGAGAATAAAAACAAAACTCGAGGTGCTGCATGTCCGAGTCACGCAAGGCGTATATCCCCATTGCGCCGCCGCGCGAACCCTTGCCCTTGTTCCAACTGATCCTGGTTGGCCTGCAACACGTTCTGCTGATGTACGGTGGCGCCATTGCCGTGCCGTTGATCATCGGCCAGGCCGCTGGGTTGTCCCGTGAAGAAGTCGCTTTCCTGATCAACGCCGACCTGCTGGTCGCGGGCGTCGCCACCATTATCCAATCGTTCGGTATCGGCCCGGTGGGCATACGCATGCCGGTGATGATGGGTGCCAGTTTCGCTGCCGTCGGCAGCATGGTGGCCATGGCCGGCATGCCCGGCGTAGGCCTGCAGGGGATCTTCGGGGCGACCATCGCCGCCGGGTTCTTCGGCATGCTGATCGCGCCGTTCATGTCCAAGGTCGTACGTTTCTTCCCGCCGCTGGTCACCGGTACGGTGATTACCTCGATTGGCCTGTCGCTGTTCCCGGTGGCGGTCAACTGGGCCGGTGGCGGCCATGAAGCGGAAACCTTCGGCTCGCCGATCTACCTGCTGGTGGCCGGTCTGGTACTGGCGGTCATCCTGTTGATCAACCGCTTCATGCGCGGTTTCTGGGTCAACGTGTCGGTGCTGGTGGGCATGGGCCTTGGCTACATCCTGGCCGGCTCCATCGGCATGGTCGACCTGTCGGGCCTGAAAGACGCGCCGTGGTTGCAGGTGGTGACCCCACTGCACTTCGGCATGCCGACCTTCAGCCTGGCGCCGATCCTGTCCATGTGCCTGGTGGTGGTGATCATCTTCGTCGAGTCCACCGGCATGTTCCTGGCCCTGGGCAAGGTGACCGATCGCGAAGTTACCCCAGGGATGCTGCGTCGCGGCCTGCTGTGCGATGCCGGTGCATCGTTCATTGCCGGCTTCTTCAACACCTTCACCCACTCCTCGTTCGCCCAGAACATCGGCCTGGTGCAGATGACCGGGGTGCGCTGCCGCTTTGTCACCATCGTGGCGGGTGCACTGCTGATCCTGCTCAGCCTGCTGCCCAAGGCGGCCTTCCTGATTGCTTCGATCCCGCCTGCTGTGCTGGGCGGCGCGTCCATTGCCATGTTCGGCATGGTCACCGCCACCGGGATCAAGATTCTTCAGGAGGCGGACATCGGCGACCGCCGCAACCAGCTGCTGGTGGCGGTGAGCGTCGGCTTCGGGTTGATCCCCGTGGTGCGCCCGGAGTTCTTTGCCCAGATGCCGCAGTGGATGGAACCCATCACCCACAGTGGTATCGCCATGGCCACGGTCAGTGCCCTGGTTTTGAACGTGCTGTTCAACATCCTCGGTGGCGCCGACCGCGCGGTGCACAACGACGCCTGTCACCAGCATTGAGCCAAACGGGGCGGCGCATTGCCGCCCCTTACTCACATCTGCAGTAACCGCTACGCCGTCGACCCGCCGGAATGGGTCGCCCGGGGCGCCTGCGCGCCAAAAAAACCGCCAACAAAAACAATAAGTCCGGGAATCACAACATGAAGCGCATCACCACGTCCCTGTTGTTGGGCAGCAGCCTGCTGGCCACCCTACCCTCGCATGCAGGCGAATGGCTGCAATGGCATGGCGAAAGCCTGACCTACCTGTATGGCAAGGACTTCAAGGTCAACCCTGATATCCAGCAGACCATCACGTTCGAGCACGCCAACAAATGGAAGTACGGCGACACCTTCATGTTCGTCGACAAGATCTTCTACAACGGCAAGGCCGACGCCAGCAAAGGTGTGACCACCTACTACGGCGAGTTCAGCCCGCGCCTGTCATTCGGCAAGATCTTCGACCAGAAGCTGGCCTTCGGCCCGATCAAGGACGTGTTGCTGGCCATGACCTATGAGCGTGGCGAAGGCGACAACGCAGCCTACCTGATCGGCCCCGGCTTCGACCTGAACATCCCCGGCTTCAACTATTTCACCCTCAACTTCTACGTGCGCAACACCGAGGGCAGCCGCCCCGGTGACAACGTGTGGCAGATCACCCCCGGCTGGTCTTACACCATCCCTGTGGGCAGGTCTGACATCCTGATCGACGGTTACCTGGACTGGGTCACCGACAACGACCAGACCCGTCGTGGCACCTATCACGCCAACCTGCACTTCAACCCGCAGGTCAAATACGACCTGGGCAAAGCGCTGAACCTTGGCGCCAAGCAGCTGTACGTGGGCTTTGAATACAGCTACTGGAAGGACAAATACGGCATCGACAGCCGCGGCAACCTGGACAGCAACCAGAGCGTCGCCAGTGCACTGATCAAAGTGCACTTCTAAGAAACTGACCGAACGCACAAGTTTGATTCACCCCGCTCCAGGACGGAGCACTTGAGGTGCGGCGCGCAAGCCAGTAATCTGCGCGCCCCCTCGATCAGGGCAGGACGGATTCTGCCTGCGTTTACTGACCGCTCAGTCAATGAATACGGGCGGTTGGCCAACGTGTTGCCAGCCTGAAAGACCCTTTTCATCCGTTCAGAACGAAGTCGAGCAGGAAGGTTTTGCCAACCCGGAAAAGTTGGCCCGACCCTTGCCAAACAGCTGTGGCCCACCGAAAAAAGCTGACTCAAAAGACAAAAAAAGCGCCATCACCGAGCGCTGACAACAGATCAATCAAGGGAGCGACACTCGCAATGCGTACCATCAACAGCCTGATCCTCGCCGGCGGCCTGCTGGCCTGCGGCACCACCTTTGGCGGCGACCTGCTGCAATGGCAAAACAACAGCCTGACCTACCTGTGGGGCAAGAACTTCAAGGTCAACCCGGCGATCCAGCAAACCGTCACGTTCGAGCACGCCGATGGCTGGAAGTACGGCGACAACTTCATCTTCGTCGACAAGATCTTCTACCAGGGCCAGAAAGACGCCGGCAACGGCCCGAACACCTATTACGGTGAGATCAGCCCACGCCTGTCGTTCAACAAGATCTTCGACCAGAAGCTGGAGTTCGGCCCGGTCAAGGACGTGCTGCTGGCGATGACCTACGAGTTTGGCGAGGGTGACACCGAGTCGTACCTGATCGGCCCTGGCTTCGACCTGGCCATCCCGGGCTTCGACTACTTCCAGCTGAACTTCTACAACCGCACCACCGACGGCAGCCGCGCCGGCGACAATGTGTGGCAGATTACACCGGTGTGGTCGTACACCATTCCGGTGGGCGATTCCGACGTGCTGATCGACGGTTTCATGGACTGGGTGGTGGACAACGACGAGAACCGCCGCGGCACCTACCAGGCCAACCTGCACTTCAACCCGCAGATCAAGTATGACCTGGGCAAGGCACTGCACCTGGGCGAGAAGCAGTTGTACGTGGGTGTGGAATACGACTACTGGAAGAACAAGTACGGCATCAAGGACAGCGATGCCTTCACGACCGACCAGAACACCATGAGCTTCCTGGTCAAGGTTCACTTCTGACCTGAGCATGGGCTTTGTGGGAGCGGGCTTGTCCCGCGAACACCGGCGCAGCCGGTGCCATGCACCGCGAGGCCGCCTTCGCGGGACAAGCCCGCTCCCACAATGATCACCGTTGCCTACGCGAACCGGGGCAAAGCCCCGGCCATGCCACCTTATGTGGCAGGCCGGATCGCCCGCCACAATTTGCCGGCAACCGCCACCACCGCCAGCACCACGCCACCGGCCAGCACCCCGGCCACGCCGTTGAGCAGTGCCCCGGTCAACGCCCCGCCTCGCCCCTCGCTGAACGCCTCGATGGCATGATGCAGCGGCTCGATGCCATGCACCAGAATTCCACCGCCGACCAGGAACATGGCCGCCGTGCCGATCACCGACAGGCTTTTCATCATGTAGGGCGCAGCCCGCAGGATGCCGTTGCCGACAGCCCGGGTCAGGCTCGATGCCTTTTGGGTCATCCACAACCCCAGGTCATCGAGCTTGACGATGCCCGCCACCAGCCCGTAAACGCCGATGGTCATGACGATGGCGATGCCCGACAGCACGATGATCTGCTGGCTCAGCGGCGCATCGGCCACGGTACCCAAGGTGATGGCGATGATTTCCGCCGACAGGATGAAGTCGGTGCGCACCGCGCCCTTGATCTTGGTTTTCTCGAACGCCACCAGGTCGACATTGACGTCAGCCACGGCTTCCTTACGGGCATTGTGCTGCGCGTCGTCCTCTTCCTTGCTGTGCAGGAACTTGTGCGCCAGCTTCTCGAAGCCTTCGAAACACAGGTAGGCGCCGCCGATCATCAACAACGGCGTAACCGCCCATGGAATGAACGCACTGATCAGCAGCGCTGCCGGCACCAGGATTGCCTTGTTGACGAACGACCCCTTGGCCACCGCCCACACCACCGGTATTTCGCGCTCGGCACGCACACCGGTAACCTGCTGGGCGTTCAGCGCCAGGTCATCGCCCAGCACACCTGCTGTTTTTTTTGCCGCCACCTTGGTCATTAGCGAGACGTCATCAAGCACCGTGGCGATGTCGTCGATCAGTACCAGTAGACTGCTTCCTGCCATGTTTGCCTGTATCCAGATAGGTGTGTGCCACGGATTCTAGCCCAAAGCCGCTGCCTTGAGCGCCCGTCGAGCGCGGTGCTACCATGCCCGATCCCTCTTAGAGGTGGCCAGACACGAGGAAGATCCCTGACCATGAGCACCATTCGCGAGCGCAACAAGGAATTGATCCTGCGCGCGGCCAGCGAGGAATTCGCCGACAAGGGCTTCGCCGCCACCAAGACCAGCGATATCGCGGCCAAGGCCGGCCTGCCCAAGCCGAACGTGTATTACTACTTCAAGTCCAAGGACAACCTCTACCGCGAAGTCCTGGAAAGCATCATCGCGCCAATCATGCAGGCGTCGACGCCGTTCAACGCCGACGGCGACCCGAAGGAAGTGCTGAGTGCGTACATTCGTTCGAAGATCCGCATTTCGCGCGACCTGCCACATGCCTCCAAGGTGTTTGCCAGCGAGATCATGCACGGCGCCCCGCACCTGTCGCCCAACCAGGTGGAGCAGCTGAACGAGCAGGCCCGGCACAACATCGAGTGCATCCAGCGCTGGATCGACCGCGGGCAGATTGCCCATGTGGACGCGCATCACCTGATGTTCAGTATCTGGGCGGCGACCCAGACCTATGCCGACTTCGACTGGCAGATTTCTGCGGTGACCGGCAAGGCCAAGTTGGCCGACAGCGATTATGACGCGGCGGCCGAGACCATCATTCGCATGGTGTTGAAAGGCTGTGAGCCTGAAGCTGCCTGACAGGGCCAGCGGGGCTGCTTCGCAGCCCAATCGCCGGCAAGCCAGCTCCCACAGGGCTTCCACAGTTCCTGATCACTGTGGTGTACCTGTGGGAGCTGGCTTGCCGGCGATGTGGCCAGATCAGGCCATAGCGGTTTAAGCTGCTACACCCGCATCCGCCTTCAACCCCACCTCCTCGATCGCACTGATCGCACACTGCTCGTCGATATCCGACGTATCGCCGCTGATCCCTACCGCACCCAACACCTTGCCGTCCTGATCACGAATCAGCACACCACCCGGTGCCGGCACCACCGGCCGCTCCCCCATCCCGTTCAACGCGGCAAAAAACGCCGGCCGCTGCTGTGCATCCAGCGCCAGCAGGCGCGACCCCTTGCCCAGGGCAATTGCACCCCAGGCTTTGCCAGTGGCCACCTCAGGCCGGATCAGGCTTGCGCCGTCCTCACGCTGCAGCGCCAGCAGGTGGCCACCGGCATCCAGCACCGCCACGGTCAGTGGCGCGGCATTGATCTTGCGGCCCGCTGCCAGTGCGGCATTTACCAGGCTGACAGCGACTTTCAGGTTCAAGACGTTCATGGAAAGGTCCTCTTCTTGTTGTGAGAAGCCCTGAGGGCAGTTGAAAACCGATAGGGCAAATAGAACACAACGAAAGGCACTTTTGTATACAATATTTTGAAACGATCGTATGCGATGGCGCAAATAGCCGTTTTCACGGCCGCTTTGACGAAACCTGGCCTACCCGATGAAAACCCATTGACCTGAGCCGCCAGCCGTGAATACACTCTGTCGCAAAGCAAGTTGTATACAATTACAAAATCGATGAGGCACAACCCATGAGCAAAATGAGAGCAATCGATGCGGCCGTTCTGGTCATGCGCCGTGAAGGTGTAGATACCGCGTTCGGCATCCCAGGGGCTGCCATCAACCCGTTGTACTCGGCCCTGAAGAAAGTCGGTGGCATCGATCACGTCCTCGCTCGCCACGTCGAAGGTGCCTCGCACATGGCCGAGGGCTACACCCGTGCCAACCCGGGTAACATCGGCGTGTGCATCGGTACTTCCGGCCCAGCCGGCACCGACATGGTCACCGGCCTGTACAGCGCCTCGGCCGACTCCATCCCGATCCTCTGCATCACCGGCCAGGCCCCGCGTGCACGCCTGCACAAAGAAGACTTCCAGGCCGTCGACATCACCAGCATCGTCAAGCCGGTGACCAAGTGGGCAACCACCGTTCTGGAGCCAGGCCAGGTGCCTTATGCCTTCCAGAAGGCCTTCTATGAAATGCGCACCGGCCGCCCAGGCCCGGTACTGATCGACCTGCCGTTCGACGTGCAGATGGCCGAAATCGAATTCGACATCGACGCCTACGAACCGCTGGCCGTCAACAAGCCGTCCGCCACTCGCGTACAGGCTGAAAAAGCCCTGACCTTGCTCAACGACGCCGAGCGCCCGCTGCTGGTAGCCGGTGGCGGCATCATCAACGCCGATGCCAGCGACAAGCTGGTCGAGTTCGCCGAACTGACCGGCGTACCGGTAATCCCGACCCTGATGGGCTGGGGCACTATCCCGGACGATCACGCCCAAATGGTCGGCATGGTCGGCCTGCAGACCTCGCACCGCTACGGCAACGCCACCCTGCTGAAATCCGACCTGGTGTTCGGTATCGGTAACCGCTGGGCCAACCGCCACACCGGCTCTGTCGACGTCTACACCGAAGGCCGCAAGTTCGTGCACGTCGACATCGAACCGACCCAGATCGGCCGCGTATTCACCCCGGACCTGGGTATCGTGTCCGACGCAGGCAAGGCGCTGGACGTGTTCCTGGAAGTGGCCCGCGAGTGGAAAGCCGCTGGCAAGCTGAAAGACCGTGCCGCCTGGCTGCAAGACTGCCAGGAGCGCAAGGCCACCCTGCAGCGCAAGACCCACTTCGACAACGTGCCGGTCAAGCCGCAGCGCGTGTACGAAGAGATGAACCAGGTATTCGGCAAGGACACCACCTACGTCAGCACCATCGGCCTGTCGCAGATTGCCGGCGCGCAGTTCCTGCACGTGTACAAGCCACGCCACTGGATCAACTGTGGCCAGGCCGGCCCGCTGGGCTGGACCATCCCTGCCGCACTGGGTGTTGTCAAAGCAGACCCGAAACGCAAGGTTGTCGCGCTGTCGGGTGACTACGACTTCCAGTTCATGATCGAAGAACTGGCAGTAGGCGCACAGTTCAACCTGCCGTACGTGCACGTGCTGGTGAACAACGCCTACCTGGGCCTGATCCGTCAGGCGCAGCGTGGCTTCGACATGGATTACTGTGTACAACTGGCGTTCGAGAACATCAACTCGACCGACGCCGCCACCTACGGTGTCGACCACGTTGCAGTGGTCGAAGGCCTGGGCTGCAAAGCCATTCGCGTGTTCGAACCGGCCGAGATCGCCCCTGCCCTGCTCAAGGCACAGAAGATGGCCGAAGAGTTCCGCGTGCCGGTCGTGGTCGAAGTGATTCTCGAGCGTGTGACCAACATTTCCATGGGCACCGAGATCAACGCGGTCAACGAGTTCGAAGACCTGGCGCTGGTCGGCAACGACGCGCCAACCGCCATCTCGATGCTGGACTGATCGCCTGACGCCCCCAGGCACGCCCTGGGGGCCTACATCGCAAGGAGACAACTCATGCCTCGCTTCGCTGCCAACCTGTCCATGCTGTTCACCGAACAGGACTTCCTGGCCCGCTTCAAGGCTGCCGCCGACGCTGGTTTCAGCGGCGTCGAATACCTGTTCCCGTACGACTTCAGCGCTGCCGACATCAAGCAGCAGCTGGAAGCCAACGGCCTGACCCAGGTGCTGTTCAACCTGCCTGCCGGCGACTGGGCCAAAGGTGAGCGCGGTATCACCTGCCACCCAGACCGCATCGAAGAATTCCGTGCCGGTGTCGACAAGGCCATCGAATACGCCAAGGTGCTGGGCAACACCCAGGTCAACGCCCTGGCCGGCATTCGCCCACAAGGCCCGGACTGCGCCACCGTGCGCAAGACCTTCGTCGAAAACCTGCGCTACGCCGCTGACAAGCTCAAGGCCGCCGGTATTCGCCTGGTCATGGAAATGATCAACACCCGCGACATCCCGGGCTTTTACCTGAACACCACCCAGCAGGCCCTGGAAATCCAGGCCGAAGTGGGCAGTGACAACCTGTTCCTGCAGTACGACATCTACCACATGCAGATCATGGAAGGTGACCTGGCTCGCACCATGGAAACCAACCTGCAGCTGATCAACCACATCCAGCTGGCCGACAACCCCGGCCGTCACGAGCCTGGTACTGGCGAGATCAACTACCGCTTCCTGTTCGAGCACCTGGACCGCATTGGCTACCAGGGCTGGGTGGGCGCGGAGTACAAGCCCAAGACCACTACCGAAGCGGGCCTGGGCTGGTTGAAAACCCACAACGCTATTTAAGGATGCACACGCACTTTGTAGGAGCGGCCTTGCGTCGCGATGGGCTGCGCAGCAGCTCCGGCAATCTCTGCTGTGGCTGAAATTCTGGGGGCGCTGCGCACCCCTTTCGCGACACAAGGCCGCTCCTACAAGGGTCTGCGTCGCCTGCTCCATCGAGATTCAACAAATACAACGAGGTAATCTCTCATGGCTAAAATCGGTTTCATCGGCACCGGCATCATGGGCAAGCCCATGGCCCAAAACCTGCAAAAAGCAGGTCACAGCCTGTTCGTTTCCACCCACCACGACGCCGCGCCAGCCGACCTGATCGCCGCCGGTGCAGTGGCCCTGGCCAACCCGAAAGAGGTTGCCCAGGAAGCCGAATTCATCATCGTCATGGTGCCGGACACCCCGCAGGTAGAAGCCGTACTGTTCGGTGAAAACGGCGTGGCCGAAGGCGTAGGCCCGAACAAGGTCGTGATCGACATGAGTTCGATTTCGCCTACCGCCACTAAAGCCTTCGCCGAAAAAATCAAGGCAACCGGCGCAGCCTACCTGGACGCCCCGGTGTCCGGTGGTGAGGTCGGTGCCAAGGCCGCGACCCTCAGCATCATGGTCGGTGGCTGCCCGAAAGCCTTCGAGCGCACCCTGCCGCTGTTCGAAGCCATGGGCAAGAACATCACCCGCGTGGGTGGCAACGGTGACGGCCAGACCGCCAAGGTCGCCAACCAGATCATCGTCGCCCTGAACATCCAGGCCGTCAGCGAAGCGCTGCTGTTCGCCGCCAAGAACGGCGCCGACCCGGCCAAGGTGCGTGAAGCACTGATGGGCGGCTTTGCTTCGTCGAAAATCCTCGAAGTGCACGCCGAGCGCATGATCAAGGGCACCTTCGACCCAGGTTTCCGCATCAACCTGCACCAGAAAGACCTGAACCTGGCCCTGCAAGGCGCCAAGGAACTGGGCATCAACCTGCCCAACACTTCCAATGCCCAGCAAGTGTTCAACACCTGCCAGGCCCTGGGTGGCGGCAACTGGGACCACTCGGCGCTGATCAAAGGCCTGGAGCACATGGCCAACTTCTCGATCCGCGGCGACAAGTAATCTGAATTCGGGGGCTGCTGCGCAGCCCGATCGCGACACAAGGCCGCTCCTACAAGCGGTACGCGATCCCCTGTAGGAGCGGCCTTGTGTCGCGAAAGGGGCGCAAAGCGCCCCCAGGATTCCAGATCAGACACCGCTGAACCTGCGACCACAGGTTCAGCGGTAGCACCGAGCAACACCCGCCCCTGGTTCGGCCTGCACGGAGGCAGTTCCAGGGGCGTTTTTGATTCTGCAGAACAACAATAATTGGGAGCCTGCCATGTCGGTCGATCCGCAAAAAATTCTCCGCGAGCTGTTCGACACAGCCATCGCTGCCGCCCACCCCCGCCAAGTCCTCGAACCCTACCTGCCCGCCGACCGTAGCGGCCGGGTCATCGTCATCGGCGCCGGCAAGGCCGCAGCCGCCATGGCCGAAGTGGTCGAAAAAAGCTGGCAGGGCGAAGTTTCCGGCCTGGTCGTGACCCGTTACGGCCACGGCGCCAACTGCCAGAAGATCGAAGTGGTCGAAGCCGCCCACCCGGTACCGGATGCCGCCGGCCTGGCCGTGGCCAAGCGCGTACTGGAACTGGTGAGCAACCTCAATGAAGACGACCGCGTCATCTTCCTGCTGTCTGGCGGTGGCTCCGCCCTGCTGGCGTTGCCGGCCGAAGGCCTGACCCTGGCCGACAAGCAGCAGATCAACAAGGCATTGCTCAAATCCGGCGCCACCATCGGCGAGATGAACTGCGTGCGCAAGCACCTCTCGGCGATCAAGGGCGGCCGCCTGGCCAAGGCCTGCTGGCCAGCCACGGTCTACACCTATGCCATTTCCGATGTGCCGGGCGACCTCGCCACCGTGATCGCTTCCGGCCCCACCGTGGCCGACCCGAGCACGTCGGCTGACGCCCTGGCCATTCTGAAACGCTACAACATCGAAGCCCCCAAAGCAGTCATCGACTGGCTGAACAACCCAGCTTCGGAAACCGTCAAGGCCGATGACCCGGCCCTGGCCCGCAGCCATTTCCAGCTGATTGCCAAGCCCCAGCAGTCGCTCGAAGCCGCTGCGGTCAAAGCCCGACAGGCGGGTTTCAGCCCGCTGATTCTCGGCGACCTGGAAGGCGAGTCGCGCGAAGTGGCCAAGGTGCACGCCGGTATCACCCGGCAGATTGTCCAGCATGGCCAGCCACTGAAGGCACCCTGCGTGATCCTGTCCGGCGGCGAAACCACCGTGACCGTACGCGGCAATGGCCGTGGCGGGCGCAATGCCGAGTTCCTGCTCAGCCTCACTGAAAGCCTGAAAGGCCTGCCGGGCGTATACGCGCTGGCCGGCGACACCGACGGCATCGACGGTTCGGAAGAAAACGCCGGTGCCTTCATGACCCCGGGCAGTTACGCCCGCGCCGAGGCCCTGGGCCTGTCGGCCAGCGACGAGCTGGACAACAACAACGGCTATGGCTATTTCGCCGCGCTGGATGCGCTGATCGTCACCGAGCCGACCCGCACCAACGTCAACGACTTCCGCGCCATCCTGATCCTCGAGACTGCCCAACCATGACGCCTGATAAAAAAGTAAAGATCCTCGCCACCCTCGGCCCTGCGATCAACGGCATCGACGACATCCGCCAACTGGTCGAAGCCGGCGTGAACATCTTCCGCCTCAACTTCAGCCACGGCGAACACGCTGACCACGCCTTGCGCTACCAGTGGATCCGCGAAGTGGAGCAGCAACTGAACTACCCGCTGGGCATCCTCATGGACCTGCAAGGGCCAAAGCTGCGCGTGGGCCGCTTTGCCGAAGGCAAGGTGCAGCTGCAACGCGGCCAGGCGCTGCGCCTGGACCTGGACAAGACCCCGGGCGACAGCCGCCGGGTCAACCTGCCACACCCTGAAATCATCGCAGCCCTCGAGCCCGGCATGGACCTGCTGCTGGACGATGGCAAGCTGCGCCTGCGCGTCACCGCCAAGCACAACGACGCTATCGACACTGAAGTGCTGAACGGTGGCGAGCTGTCCGACCGCAAGGGTGTCAACGTACCGCAAGCAGTACTCGACCTCTCCCCGCTCACCGAAAAAGACCGCCGCGACCTGGCCTTTGGCCTGGAACTGGGCGTGGACTGGGTGGCCCTGTCGTTTGTACAGCGCCCTGAGGACATCGTCGAAGCGCGCCAGCTGATTGGCGACCGTGCCTACCTGATGGCCAAGATCGAGAAACCCTCGGCGGTCGAACAACTGCAAGCCATCGCCGAACTGGCAGACGCGATCATGGTTGCCCGCGGTGACCTGGGCGTGGAAGTGCCGGCCGAAAGCGTGCCGCAAATCCAGAAGCGCATCATCAACACCTGCCGCCAGCTGGGCAAACCGGTGGTGGTGGCCACGCAGATGCTCGAGTCCATGCGCTTCTCGCCGGCGCCGACCCGTGCCGAAGTCACTGACGTTGCCAACGCCGTGGCCGAAGGTGCCGATGCGGTCATGTTGTCGGCCGAGACTGCCTCGGGTGACTACCCGCTGGAAGCCGTGCAGATGATGAGCAAGATCATCCGCCAGGTGGAAAACGGCCCGGACTACCAGGCCCAGCTCGACGTTGGCCGGCCGAAGGCCGAGGCCACCGTGTCGGACGCCATCAGCTGCGCCATCCGCCGCATCAGCGGCATCCTGCCGGTGGCGGTGCTGGTCAACTACAGCGAGTCGGGCGCCTCGACGCTGCGCGCTGCACGCGAGCGGCCACGGGCACCGATCCTCAACCTGACACCGAACCTGAACACCGCGCGCCGCCTGAGCGTGGCCTGGGGCGTGCATTCGGTGGTCAACGACCGCCTGCGCCAGGTGGACGAGGTGGTTTCCACCGCCTTGGAGATTGCCCAGGCGCAAGGCATGGCCAGCCGTGGCGACACACTGCTGATCACCGCCGGTGTGCCTTTCGGCAAGCCAGGGTCGACTAACACGCTGCGGATCGAGACTTTGATCTGAGATTGCCAGGGGCGCTTTGCGCCCCTATCGCGACACAAGGCCGCTCCTACAGGAACCGCGAAACCTTCAAGCTCACGCGTTCCATTTGTAGGAGCGGCCTTGCGTCGCGATCGGAGGGCGCAGCCCTCCCCGTACACCGATCTACCTGAACTGCGGAAAACCGAGGCCCAAAGAGGCCCACCGCTCCCCCATCAACCTCACTGACTGCCCCATGTACACCAAAAATTTCGTCAACCCGTGCCCGGACTGGGCCACGGCGTTACTCAACGGTTTCAGCCAGGTGCTGCTGCTGCGCAACCCCCTGTGCGGCCTGTGCTGCCTGCTGGCCATTCTGCTGACCGCGCCCAACCTGGTCGGCGGCGCCCTGCTCGGCGCCTTGGCCGGCCTGCTCACCGCCCAGGCCCGCGGTTACGACCGCGCCGACCGTCAGGCCGGGCTTTACAGCTACAACGGCGTACTCATCGGCCTGCTGATCAGCGCCGTGCTACCGTGGTCGGCCATTCTGCCGCCACTGATCATCGCTGCCGGCGGGCTGTCCAGCATCATCACCCACCAGTGGCGCAAGCGCGGCGGCAAGCTGCTGATTGCCTACACCGCGCCGTTTGTGCTGCTGGGCTGGGCCGTGCTGCTATTCGCCAGCCCCTCGCCCAGCGGCTTCGTCGAAGCCGACCCGCTGTATGCCCTGGCGCGTGGCGTAGGCCAGATCTTCCTGCTCGACCAGCCCTTGGCCGGGTTGCTGATCATCGTCGGCATGTTCATCGCCAACCCCTACGCGGCAATGTGGGCGGTGATCGGCTCGGCCATCGGTGGGGGCGTGGCGTTGATTGCCGACCAAGCGCAGGCAGCATGGCTGGGCCTGTATGGCTTCAATGCCGCACTGGCTGCATTAGCCTTTAGCCGGCAACGTGAAAAACCCTGGGTGACGCTGCTCGCAATTGCCTTGGCCCTGTTGCTGCAACCGCTGTTCAAGCTGCTGCCCGTGCCTGGCCTGACCGCGCCCTTCGTCGCCGCCTGCTGGCTGATGCACTTGGGCGGCCACTTAGAGCAGGTTGGCGAACGCTCGAACACCAAAGGGCTGCGAAGTTAGATGGAACATCTCTGATTTATTTAATTTTTTTCGGGCTCCGGACGCCCCTTGCGGATCGCCGCGTTCAGCCCAGGCATGGTCAAATCCCGCTTTGAATAATCAGTCATCTTTGAACCATTAACTACAATCGTGTTGGAGTCATGCCCAATTCGACCACCCTCGAAGACTTCCGCATGAGTAGGGTTAACATTCATTAAAGTGAACCCCTCTTCGCGGAAGCGGTCGGCGAAAGGCTCCAACGGCATCATTCCTATGCCTTCAGCAGGGACAAGCAAATCCCGGACAAATAGAGTTCGGTCTTCGCTCACATAGAACTGACCACTCAAACTTACACCTTCGTGATGGCGCTCCCACACCTTGTCACCAATAGACTTGGCCCTAAAAGGCTTGATCCGCTCACCTAAAGGCGCGACAGGATCGTAAGAAAAACCCTCAACACGATACTGCTTATTATCTATCGACTTAAAGACTGGCTTAAACACTGACCAGTACTTTGAAAACCGATTCCGACCGTCGGGATCGCTGAAATTGACAGGATCACCTTGACAATACGCATAGGTGTTAATCCCACCACGCCCGAATGGACTCAACGAATCCGGGCTATGGAAGCGCATTAAGATGGGACTATAAACTCGATGCCCATTCCCCAGAAAGTACCCACGCACTACACTGTCTAAAAACTGGCCGTTATAGGCCAGTCGAGCGCCACGCTCACTGCCTCCCAGATAGCCATATACCGAATAAGCTAATCTCCCTGCCCCCCTCGAGCCGATACAAGTACGTTTTCCATTTCAACTCCATAGCCGCTGCCTTGTGAGTCTCATCCTGCATCGGATCTAACAGATGAGGAACTGTCATTTTTAACAGGTCGACTCCGAATTTTCGCGTTGCAAGCGCTGGTAAGGACCCACTACGCTTGCAGATCAAGGCTCAGGAATCCCCTTCACATGCCCACCCCGCAATCTTTACGCGAGCGTCTCTTCGTCATCGTCTTCCAGTCCGACACGGTGGCTGGAAGACGCTTCGACAAAATCCTCCTGCTGATCATCCTGGCCAGCCTGGTCACCGTCATCCTCGACAGCATCGACGAAGTGCACCAAGGCTACGCCGGCCTGCTGGCTGGCATAGAGTGGGGCTTTACCGCGATCTTCCTGGCCGAATACATCACCCGCCTGTACTGCTCGCCCAAGCCCTTGCGCTATGCCTTCAGCTTCTACGGCCTGGTCGACCTGCTGGCGATCGTGCCGGGGATCATCGCCCTCTATTACAGCGACGCCCAGTACCTGCTGATCATCCGCGTCATCCGCATGCTGCGGATCTTCCGCGTGCTCAAGCTCAGCCCGTACCTCAAGCAGGCCAACTATCTGATGGAGGCGCTGCGCGGTAGCAAGCAGAAGATCATCGTGTTCCTGGTCAGCGTATCGACCCTGGTAACGGTGTTCGGCACGCTGATGTATGTGATCGAAGGCCCGGAACATGGGTTTACCAGCATCCCCAAAGGCATCTACTGGGCCATCGTCACCCTCACCACCGTGGGCTTTGGTGACATCGTGCCAAAAACGCCGCTGGGCCAGGTGCTGTCATCGCTGGTGATGATTACCGGTTATTCGATCATTGCCGTGCCGACCGGCATCTTTACCGCCGAACTGGCCAATGCCATGCGCGGGGAGCAGTTGCAGCATGATTGCCCGACGTGTCACAAAAAGACGCATGAGCATGGGGCGGCGTTCTGTTCCCGCTGTGGAAATGGGTTGTTTCCCAAACAATGATGCTGCCTGTGCTGGCCCTTTCGCGGGTGAACCCGCTCCCACAGGATCACCACAGGCCTTAGCAGTGCGCGGTCCCTGTGGGAGCGGGTTTACCCGCGAAGAGGCCGGTACAGGCGACGGCATAACCAAAGTCATTTTTGTTCTTTAACCGCCACAAACCCACCCGCTATAGTCGCAGGCAAATTGCCAACACCTCGATAACAAGGAAGCAACGTGAAAAAACTCTTCACCGCCTCGCTGCTCGCCGCAGGCCTGGCACTGGGCAACCTCGCCCAGGCCGCCCCCACCCTGCTGAACGTTTCCTACGACGTGATGCGCGACTTCTACAAGGACTACAACCCGGCCTTCCAGAAGCACTGGGAAGCCGAGCACAAAGAGAAGGTCAACGTGCAGATGTCCTTCGGCGGCTCGAGCAAGCAGGCGCGTGCGGTGATCGATGGCCTACCGGCCGATGTCATCACCATGAACATGGCCACCGACATCAACGCCCTGGTCGACAATGGCAAGCTGGTGCCGGACAACTGGGTGACCCGCCTGCCGAACAACAGCGCGCCGTTCACCTCGGCCACTGTGTTCATCGTGCGCAAGGGCAACCCGAAAGCCCTGAAAGACTGGCCCGACCTGCTCAAGGACGGCGTGCAGGTGATCGTGCCCAACCCGAAGACTTCGGGTAACGGCCGCTACACCTACCTGTCGGCCTGGGGCTATGTGCTCAAGCAAGGCGGTGATGAAACCAAGGCCCGTGACTTCGTCGGCAAGCTGTTCAAACAGGCGCCGGTGCTGGACACCGGTGGCCGTGCCGCCACCACCACCTTCATGACCAACCAGATTGGTGATGTGCTGGTTACCTTCGAGAACGAAGCCGAGATGATCGCCCGCGAGTTCGGCCGCGACCAGTTCGAAGTGGTCTACCCAAGCGTATCGGCCGAAGCCGAGCCACCTGTCAGCGTGGTCGACAAGGTCGTGGCGAAGAAAGGTACCCAGGCGGTGGCCGAGGAATACCTGAAGTACCTGTGGTCGCCTGAAGCCCAGGAGATCGCCGCCAACAACTACCTGCGCCCGCGTGATGCCGCAGTACTGGCCAAGTACACCGACCGCTTCCCGAAAGTGGACTTCCTGTCGGTGGAGAAAACCTTTGGTGACTGGCGCACCGTGCAGAAGACCCACTTCAACGATGGTGGGGTGTTTGACCAGATCTATACCGGTCAGTAACTGATGTAGGCAGCTCCGGCCCTATCGCCGGCAAGCCAGCTCCCACAGGTACGGCACATGGCTTGGGCATTGTGCAGTACCTGTGGGAGCTGGCTTGCCGGCGATAGCGCCAGTAGTTTTGACACACCTCTTCGAACTTTCTCCACCAACCTGCAATCAGTTCCTTGAGTAACCCTGCCCCGCTCACCCCGGCCCAAGGAGTACTCCAGTGCTGCGCTTTCTCTCTACCCTGCTGCTCGGCTGCCTGCTGAGCACCCACCTGCTAGCCGCTGACCCCGCCCCCGCCGAAGAACAACCCGCCGAGCCCGCACCGGTCTTGCAAGGCGGCCTTCTTGGCGCCCTGGCCGACGGCCTGGACAGCGCCGCCCAGGAGCTCGACCTTGATGCCCATCTGGTCGATGCCTGGCGCCTGCGCACCGACCGCGCCACCAAGGAAGTCGAGCGCCTGGTTGACCGGCACTCGGCCGACGACTCGCTGCAGCTGGTCGGCAACTTCCTCCTGCTGACCCTGACCTGGGCCGCCAGCTTCGCCGCATTCACCAGCCTCGGCCGCTGGGCCGCCAACCGCACTTCAGGCACACCCTGGCTGCGCGAGCGCAAGCGCGCCAGCAGCCTGCTCGGCTACCTGCTGCCCTATACCCTGCCGGCCCTGGCCAGCTTGCCGCTGACACTGTACGCCAGCCGCTTTCTCGACCCGTCAGTGGCACGCGCACTGGGCCTGAGCCTGGCCTATGCCACCAGCAGCGGCCTGTTTTCGACCTCGATCATCCTCTGCCTGGTGACCCTGTTCGATGCCGGCCACAAGCGCGCCGCTGTGGCGGTGATCAAACGCCTGGCCCCACGCCCGCTGTTCATGATCGGCTTTCTCGCTGCCTGGAGCGACGCCCTGACCAGCCCACAGATCGCCCGCCAGCTGGGCGGCAACCTCACCGCCAGCATCGCCGTGGCCACCGGCCTGATTGCCACCTTCATCTTCGCCAGCCTGGTGATCCGCCTGCGCCGCCCGGTCGCGCACCTGATCCGCAACCGCGCCTTCAAGGACCGCGTGCAGCATCGCGCCGTGCAGGAGACCCTGCGGATCTTTTCGGTGCTGTGGTATCTGCCGATCCTGCTGATGATCCTGGTGTCGGCCATTCACCTGATCGGCGCCGGCGAAGAAAGCCAGAAGGCACTGCAGAAGGCCTTGCTGACAACGGTACTGCTGGTGTCCACGGTGTTTCTCAGCACCCTGTTGCAACACCTGCTGGCACCGCGCGAAACGGATGCCGGGCAACGCATACGGCCTTACAAGGAACTGCTGCGCAGCCTGGCCCACGCGCTGCTGCGCATCGCCATGGCAGTGGCCTTCATCGAACTGCTGGGGCGCATCTGGGGCGTCTCGGTGATCGGCTTTGCGCTGAGCAACAGCCTGGGCCAGGCCATCGGCAATTCGCTGTCGAGCATCGGCTTGATCCTGCTGGTCACCTGGCTGCTGTGGGTGGTGCTCGATACTGCCATCCAGGAAGCGCTCAAGCCGGCGGTCGGGCGCCGCGCTTCGCGCCAGCCGAGTACCCGGGTTCGGACCATCCTGCCGATGTTGCGCAACGCCATCAAGGTCATCCTGATCGTCATCTGCACCATCACCACCATGGCCAACCTGGGCATCAACGTCGCGCCACTGCTGGCCGGTGCCGGGGTGATCGGCCTGGCCATCGGCTTTGGCTCGCAGCAACTGGTGCAGGATGTGATTACCGGGCTGTTCATCCTGATCGAGGACACTATTTCCATCGGCGACTGGGTAGTGCTCGACTCCGGCCACGCCGGTACTGTCGAAAGCCTGACTATCCGTACCTTGCGCCTGCGCGATGGCAAAGGCTTTGTGCACTCGGTGCCGTTCGGCCAGATCAAGGCGGTTACCAACCAGTCGCGGCAGTTCGCCTATGCGTTCTTCTCGGT
The DNA here is from genome assembly GCF_000498395.2 of Pseudomonas putida S13.1.2. Lineage (NCBI taxonomy): Bacteria > Pseudomonadati > Pseudomonadota > Gammaproteobacteria > Pseudomonadales > Pseudomonadaceae > Pseudomonas > Pseudomonas putida. The sequence goes on along the minus strand of NZ_CP010979.1, from coordinate 190,730 downwards.
GCAGTTCACCTACGACAGTGACGTGGATGCGTCACTGGCGCTGATCCATGAAGTGGGCAAATCGATCAGCGAAGACCCGCTGCTGCGCATCAACCTGCAAGGGCCGCTGCAGGTGTTCGGGGTGGACCGCATGGACTTGAACGGGTTTGTGCTGACGGCGCAGTTCCGCACTATTTCCGGCGGGCAGTATGCGGTGAGCCGGGCGTTCAACGAGCGGCTGAAGAAGCGGGTGGACCAGACCGACAACGTCAGTTTTGCCCAGGTGTACCCGCTGCCGCTGCAGGCTCTGGGGGCTTGATGTCGCCTGTACTGGCCTCTTCGCGGGTGAACCCGCTCCCACAGGAACTCCACAACATTCAGGACTGTGGTGAACCCTGTGGGAGCGGGTTTACCCGCGAAGAGGCCGGAGAGGGCAACATCAATTCTGGCGGAATACCAAGGCCTTCAGCCCGCCAGCCGGGTCCACATCCGGAAACTCCGGCGGGTTCTCCAGCCGCTCGACAAACGCCAACGAAGGCGCCTGCTCGGCCATCCCCTCGATCAGAAACTCCGGCCCGATCCCCGGGTCGTTGACACACGCCAGCACTGTCCCACCGGCGCTCAGCAACTCTGGCAAACGCCGCAGGATCTTCGCGTAATCCTGGGTCAGCACGAAGCTGCCACGCTGGAAGGTCGGCGGGTCGATGATGATCAGGTCGTAAGACCCGTACTTGCGCACCTTGCCCCACGACTTGAACAGCTCATGCCCCAGGTAGGCCACACGCGATGCATCGTGGCCGTTAAGGCGGTGGTTGTCCCGCCCCCGAGACAGGGCCGATTTGGCCATGTCCAGGTTCACCACCTGCTCGGCACCCCCGGCAATCGCTGCCACCGAGAAGCCGCAGGTGTAGGCGAACAGGTTCAGCACGCGCTTGCCCGCCGCCTGCTCGCGCACCCAGCGCCGGCCGTAGCGCATGTCGAGGAACAGGCCGTTGTTCTGCCGCACGCCCAAGTCCAGCAGGTAGGACAGGCCGTCCTCGACCACCTCACGTTGCTGGCACGGCTCGCCCAGCAGCCACTGGCCCGGGCTGTCGGGCAGGTAGCGGTGCTGAATGAGAATGGCCTGGCCGGCCCATTGCGGGCTCTGCGCCAGGTTGCGCAGCATGGCTTCCAGTTCGGCCAACTGGCCCTCGGGCAGCTCGCGGAACAGGGCTACCGAGAGCACGCCTTGCAACCAGTCGACAGTGACCTGCTCCAGGCCCGGCCAGCAACGGCCACGGCCGTGGAACAGGCGGCGGGTTTCCTGCGGGGCAGGGTCGAGGGCGACGAGCAGGTGCTGCTCCAAGCTGTGAATCGGGGAAGTCATGGTGGGTCGCAGGCTGGCAAAAGCGGCATTCTACCTTGCGGGCCTCTTCGCGGGTAAACCCGCTCCCACAGGGACCCCACAGTATTCAGGGCTACGGTGATCCTGTGGGAGCGGGTTTACCCGCGAAGAGGCCCGCAAGGTCACCTCAGTTCTTGACTGCATCCCGCACTGGCCGGAACCACCACCCCTGCTGCATCCCCGCCGCTGCCAGCAGAATCAACCCAACCCCTAGCCACTGCAGCGGTGCCAAGCGGTGCCCGAACGCCACCCAGTCCACCAGAATCGCCGCAATCGGGTAAATGAACGACAGCGCTCCGGTCAACGCCGTGGGCAAACGCTGAATGGCACTGTACAGCAGCACATACATGAGGCCGGTGTGGACCACGCCCAGTGTCAGCAAGCTGGCCAATGCCGGCATTTCGCCCGGCAAACCGCCGAGCTTGACCCAGGGCGCCAGCAACAGCACCCCCGTGGTTACCTGTATCAACGCAATCAGGTGAGGTGGCGTGCCACTCAGCCGCTTGATGATCAACGCCGCAATGGCATACAAAAACGCCGCGCCCAGTGCCAGGGCAATGCCCAGCAAGTATTCCTCACCACCACCCTGCCCCGCACCATGGGCGCTGACGATGGCCAACATGCCGAGGAACGCCACGCTAAGCCATGTAAGCTTGGCCAGTGTGATCTTTTCGCCCAGAAAAAGCGCTGCCAGCCCGACCAGCATGAACGGCTGCACGTTATACACCGCTGTCCCGATGGCGATCGACGCACGCGAATACGAGGCGAACAACAACAGCCAGTTGCCGACGATGGCCACGCCGCTGGCAATCGCCAGCAGGAACGCCGTACGGCTGATTACCCCGGGCCGCAAAAAGCCGAAAGCGGCGCAAATCACCAGCAAGGTCACGGCGCCGAACACGCAGCGCCAGAACACCACCTCGAGCACCGGCTGCCCGGACACCAGCACAAACCAGCCGATGGTCCCGGAAATCAGCATGGCGAAGACCATTTCCAGCGAGCCACGGCGCAATGAACTGTCCATCTCACACCTCACGTTGACGATGGCGACAGTATGCAAAAGGTGCAGCTAGGCTTTCCAGCGGATTACCAAGGCAGATTTACAGCCTTGCCTTTACTATCAAGGCAAATAACGCGAATGACCTGATGAGGTGAACATGACCGATGCCATCGACCAGCTATTGATCAATGCACTGATGGAAGACTCGCGCCGCTCGCTCAAAGCCCTGGCGCAAGTCAGCGGGCTGTCCGCGCCCAGCGTCAGCGAGCGCCTGCGCCGCCTGGAAGAGCGTGGCGTGCTGCGCGGGTATACGGTGGAGGTCGACCCGCGCGCCTTTGGTTACCAGCTACAGGCCATCGTACGCATTCGCCCGCTGCCGGGGCAGCTGCAGGAAGTAGAGCGGCAGATCATTGCCATCCCCGAGTTCACCGAGTGCGACAAGGTCACCGGCGAGGACTGTTTCATTGCCCGGCTGCATGTGCGCTCTATGGAACAGTTGGACACCCTGCTGGACCGCATCAATGTGCTGGCCGAGACCAACACCGCCATCATCAAGAAAAGCCCGGTGAAGCGGCGGTTGCCGCCAATGGAATGAATTCGCCTGTTCCGGCCTCTTCGCGGGTAAACCCGCTCCCACAGGTACTGCACCAGATTTGGGCTTGTGATGAACCCTGTGGGAGCGGGTTTACCCGCGAAGAGGCCAGCGCAGAAAAACCTGACTATTTTTTGTACACATAAATGTCACCATAAGTGCCATTTTTGTGTGCACTTTCTTCAGAAACGCCCCATTGCGTTACACACTCCCCGCAACTAATTTTGACCATTCGATCAACTAAATAGTCGACAGAAAATTTAAACCTGTTCATTCGGTCAATTTATACCTCACTTATTTCATTAACTTATCTTTCAACAAGATAAGTTCGAAATGTCCATCTGTTAAAACTTGCTTTCCCTTGGCATGGAACTCGCTTTTGTGTGTTCGTGTTTTGTATACAACTTGAGCAAAACATAAATACACAAGAACCCGCGACGCCGGTCCAAAGCCGGCCGCCGCGCCCAGAACCCTGTGATGCCAAGCTGCACCGACGAGATGGCGAGCCCGTGCGCATGCCCGCTCATCGCAGTCAATGTGCATCAGGAGCCCGCCGGAATGAGTAGCAGCCTCGACCTTGCCCCTGAACTATCCGTCGCCAGCACCCACCCCGCTTCCAGCCTCGTCGGCAATGCGCCAGAACTGGCCCTGAGCCCGCGCCTGCACAACCGCGACCTTGCCCCGACACGCACCGAAGGGCGCCGCTGGGGTGGCTACAGCATCTTCGCGTTGTGGACAAACGATGTGCACAATATTGCCAACTATTCGTTCGCCATGGGCTTGTTCGCCCTCGGCCTGGGTGGCTGGCAGATTTTGCTGTCGCTGGCCATCGGCGCGGCGCTGGTGTACTTCTTCATGAACCTGTCCGGCTACATGGGGCAGAAAACCGGGGTGCCGTTCCCGGTCATCAGCCGCATTGCCTTCGGCATCCACGGCGCACAGATACCGGCACTGATCCGAGCAGCCATCGCCATTGCCTGGTTCGGCATCCAGACCTACCTGGCCTCAGTGGTGCTGCGCGTGCTGCTCACCGCCGTGTGGCCGCAATTGGCCGCCTACGACCACGACAGCATCCTTGGCCTGTCGAGCCTGGGCTGGGTGTGCTTCGTGTCGATCTGGCTGGTGCAGCTGGTGATCCTGGCCTACGGCATGGAGATGGTACGCCGCTATGAGGCCTTCGCCGGCCCGGTAATCCTGCTGACCGTGGCCGCCCTGGCGGTGTTCATGTACTTCAAGGCCGACGCGCGTCTCGCCTGGTCGGTAAGCGAGCCACTGACCGGCGTTGATATGTGGCGCAATATCTTCGCCGGCGGCGCCTTGTGGCTGGCCATTTACGGCACTCTGGTGCTGAATTTCTGTGATTTCGCCCGTTCCTCGCCGTGCCGCAAGACCATCCGCGTCGGCAACTTCTGGGGCCTGCCGGTAAACATCCTGGTGTTTGCCGTGATCACCGTGGTGCTGTGCGGCGCGCAGTTCCAGATCAACGGCCAGATCATCGACAGCCCGACCCAGATCGTCGCCGCCATCCCCAGCACGCTGTTCCTGGTGCTGGGCTGCATGGCGTTCCTGATCGTCACCGTGGCGGTGAATATCATGGCCAACTTCGTCGCCCCGGCTTTTGTGCTCAGCAACCTGGCGCCACGCCACCTGAACTTCCGCCGCGCGGGGCTGATCAGCGCCACCCTGGCGGTGCTGATCCTGCCGTGGAACCTGTACAACAGCCCGCTGGTGATCGTGTACTTCCTGTCCGGCCTGGGCGCCCTGCTCGGCCCGCTGTACGGGGTGATCATGTCCGACTACTGGCTGCTGCGCAAAGGCTGCATCAATGTGCCAGAGCTGTACACCGAGCACCCGACCGGCGCCTACCACTACAGCAAAGGTATCAACCTGCGCGCCGTGGCGGCCTTCGTGCCGGCCGCGCTGCTGGCCATCGTCCTGGCCCTGGTACCCAGTTTCCACACCGTGGCGCCGTTCTCCTGGCTGATCGGTGCCGGCATCGCTGCCGTCCTGTACCTGCTGATCGCGCCACGCAATCGCCACTACCACGATGTCAGCGGCGAATGCATCGCCGTCGACCACAGCAGCCACTGACCGGGGAAAACTGCTCATGCGTATCCTGATTGCCAACGTCAATACCACCGAAGCCATCACCGAATCCATTGCCCAGCAGGCCCGTGCGGTGGCGGCGCCCGGTACTGAAATCGTCGGGCTTACTCCTTGGTTCGGCGCCGAGTCGGTGGAAGGCAACTTCGAAAGTTACCTGGCGGCCATCGCCGTGATGGACAGGGTGCTGGCCTACGAGGCCCCCTACGACGCCGTGATCCAGGCCGGTTACGGCGAACACGGCCGCGAAGGCCTGCAAGAGCTGCTGAACGTGCCGGTGGTGGACATTACCGATGCTGCCGCCAGCACCGCGATGTACCTGGGCCATGCTTATTCCGTGGTAACCACGCTGGACCGCACCGTGCCACTGATCGAAGACCGTCTGAAGCTGTCTGGCCTTTATGACCGCTGCGCATCGGTGCGGGCCAGCGGGCTGGCGGTGCTGGAGCTGGAAGCCGACCCGCAGCGCGCCGTACAGGCGATTGTCGAGCAGGCCGAACGCGCCGTGCGTGAAGACAAGGCCGAAGTGATTTGCCTGGGCTGCGGTGGCATGGCCGGGCTGGACGAGCACATTCGCCAGCGCACCGGCGTGCCGGTGGTGGATGGCGTAAGCGCAGCGGTGACCATCGCCGAATCGCTGGTGCGCATGGGCTTGAGCACCTCCAAGGTGCGCACCTATGCCACGCCGCGGGTGAAGAAAGTGGTGGGTTGGCCGATGCGCCTGGGCCGCTGATCCTTCATTTGCCTGTACCGGCCTCTTCGCGGGTAAACCCGCTCCCACAGGTATCCCACAGCATTCAGGCTTGTGGTGAACCTGTGGGAGCGGGTTTACCCGCGAAGAGGCCGGTATGGTCAACCGATTTCTCTAGCCAGCCGCTCTGCACTGCCACAGGCCAGTGTAAACCCCAAGGCCCCATGCCCCAGGTTCAGCCACAGGTTGCGATACACCGTCCCACCAATGATCGGCACCCCGGTCGGTGTCGCCGGTCGCATGCCCGCCCACTCCACCGCCTGGCCATAATCCGCTGCCATCGGTAACGTCTCCAGCGCCAGCCGCCGCATGCTCTGCAACCTGCGTTTTTCCACCGACTCGTCGAACCCGACAATGTCCACCATCGCCGCTACCCGCAGCTGCTGCCCCAGGCGGGCATAGACGATCTTGCGTTCATAGTCGGTAAGGCTCACCTCCGGCGGCCGATGCCCGGCGCTGATGGGTGCGCTCAGGCTGTAGCCCTTCAGCGGGTAGACCGGTATCTGCACCCCCGGTAATGCCAAGCCTGGGCCACGATGCCCGGCACACAGCACCAACTGTTCCACGTCCAGTTGCTCGTTGCCCAGTTGCAGCGCTACGACCTGGTCCTGGCGCCGTACCAGCTGCGTCACTGGCCGGCCAAGCAGGAAACGGCATTGCCCCGAAGCGCGCAACAGTGCCTCCAGGCGCAGGCAGAACAAGTGGCAATCGCCAACCTCTTCATCCGCTGTGAACACGCCACCCACAAACGGTGCGCCCTCCAGGGCAGGGTCCAGCGCGCGCAACTCGGCGGCCGCCAGCACCCGCTGGCTGGCCGGGTCGGTCAACTGTGCCCGGCCATCGGCAAAGGCCCGCTCGCTGCGAAAAGCCACGAGCTTGCCATTGCGCCGCCAGCTGAAATCACCCAGGTCATGATGCTCGCGCCATTGCGCCAGCACAGCCTGGCTTTGCAGCGCCAGCTCCAGCAGTTGCCCGGCATTTCGGCGGTTGACGCTGCGCCGGCATGCCAAGGTGAATGCCAGCAGCCAGCGCCACTGCGCCCGGTCCAGACGCAAGCGCAGGCGCAGCGGCGACTCGCCCTGCAACAGCCAACCCAGTGCCTGCCACGGCACCCCGGCATCAGCCAGCGGTGCCACATAGCGATAGGACAATTGCCCGCCATTGGCGAAGCTGGTGGCCGACGCCAGGCTGTCGCGGGCCTCGATCAACTCCACCGACCGCCCTTCACGCACAAGCGCGTAGGCCGTTGCCAGGCCAACCACCCCGCCACCGATTACCGTTACCCGCTGCTTCATCGCGCTTCCCTGTTCCGGCTTCCTGGGCAAACAGTACCAGCGGATCAGGTCGGGCAGCTATGCGCACCGTCATTCAGGCCTTGGCGCACGTTGCGGCTGAGCAGGCTGGCCTTGCCGTCGTGCCAGGTCAAGGTCAGTACATAGAGGGTGTCGAAGTCATCGCCGCTCCAGTCCTGGGTGATCACCCGCTCTTCACCCAGGGCCTTGCCGGCCACCGTGTTGATCAGTTCAGGCAGGTAGCCGTGGGACCAGGCGGTATAGACAGTCGCATTGCGGTATTTGTCGCTCAGCAACTCATCGGCCAGTTCGTCGGTGTCGTTGGCGCCGTAGTCGATATTCACCGGCAAACCGAGGCGGATGGCGCTGGGGGTGATGGTCATCAGCGGGCGAATGTAGCTGTAGCTTTCGTCCTTGCTGCCTTCCTCGACCTGCCGCGAAGGGTTGGCGGCAAACACGTAGTCGGCATTACCGAAGCGCTCTGGCAGCAAGGTTGCCAGGTCCAGTGCGCGATTGAGGCCCTGGCAGTTCAACTGGCCAAGCCCCTCACCGGGCTTCTCGGCATGGCGCAGGAACACCAGGGTCTGGGTGCCATCCACCGGTTGAGCCCGGCTGTCGACAGCCTCCAGCGCCAGCGGTACGGCGGCGGCCGTGAGTGCCAGGCTCAGCAGCAGATGGCGACGACGGCGGAAGAATGTGGGCAGCTTCATCAATTCAGGCTCGTGTGGCAGAGAAATCGGGTTGACCCGCCACATCGCCCTGTTAGCTGCAGGGCGCCCTTGTAGTGAATGCCATCCGTGGCAACGAGTGAGGGTCAGAGTGCCCTGAACCCGTTTGGTTCCTCCCTGGAGGTGGATGCCGTTCCCTGGGCAAGGCCTAGGTTAGGGGATGGGTGTTGCTGAATTATGTCCAGTCTCAACTAATTCACTTTGGGGAGTAGCCGTCACAGCGCGCCTGCAGCTCCGCTCGCAGGGACAGAGTCGATAATGGTCACATCAAACACCTGTTCGATGACCTGTTTCGGACCTTGATTCAAACTCCAGGCGAAAAAAACGAGAAAACCTAGCAAGAATACAAATAGAACTGAACCTACAAGACTTTGTGCCACGCCCAACCAGAACCCAGGTTTGGCTTGCCTGATTTCACTGCTCGCCTTATCTGAGTAGTACTGTTCAAGCTCCACAGCCTGCGCTGCGATCGAGGCGTCAAGAAAGCCCTGAGCAAGCTGGCTGGCCTGGTTTCGATAGCTCTCGATCTGCGTGGCGCTGTTGCTGACATCGTGGAAAGGAGCCAAGTCTTCATCTTTGGGCTCCCGATCATGCTTTGTTTTGAATGCCTGGATGAATTCGATTTTCTGCCGCTTGTACAACGAATAGGCAATGATACCGAGTGTATCTTGCTCATTTTCTACAAGCACAGAGTAGATGTGGTTGTAGCAGCCGTCGGCCATAAGGCTTTCACCCCTTGCGCAGGCGGAAGTACGCGGCTGTAAATGCTGCCTTCAGTTCCGAACGGGACTTTCGCGGGTTAGTGATCACACTGGCCAATTCACGCGGTAGCGAAATTTCCATACGTGCACCTGATGCCACTAGCAAAGCGTTAGCTTCGCGTACCACCCTCGAAGAAAAATGCGACTTCATGGAATTACTCCCCTCTCGCTTGTTGAGTCGGCAAGCTTAGCTGGCTGTGAATCTGCCCTCAATCAGACACGAGCCGACAGCGCGTGTAGTCCTTTTCCTCAATCATCCCGCGTCAGCACTTCCAGCAATTCGATCTCAAAGGTCAGGTCCGAGCCAGGCGGTATCGCCCCCACACTGCGCTCGCCATAGCCCAGGTGTGCTGGAACCTGCAGTTTGCGCTTGCCGCCAACGCGCATCCCCATCAGGCCTTGGTCCCAACCTTTGATCACACGACCGGTGCCGATCACGCACTGGAACGGCTTGCCGCGTGACCAGGATGAGTCGAACTCGCTGCCGTCGGCCAGCCAGCCGGTGTACTGGGTGGTGATCAGGGCGCCTTTGACGGCGGCTTTGCCTTCACCCTCGACCAGGTCGATGATCTGCAATTCTTGGCTCACGGGCACACTCCAACGCTGGAAAACAAAGCCGCCCTTTTCTCAGGAATGCACCGGTTTGGCAAGCAGGATCGACGGCACACTATTAGCTGTTCTGCTCAAACACCTCTTGGCCGGTCAGCTCTTTGGTCTGGTTGGCAAAACAGTACCAGGCGGGCTTCTGCTCGACAAAAATCTGCAGATCGAAATCCCATTCCTGATCCCCATCCAGCAGGCCGACCGGTACCGCATGGAAGTCGTTGGCCTTCAGCCGGTAATACAGGTGCGTGCCGCATTGGCCGCAGAACCCTCGCTGCGCCCAGTCGGACGAATCGTAGACACTGGGGGTACGCCCTTCGATCACCGGTGGCTGACTGCAATGCACCACCAGCAACGGGCCGCCGGTCCACTTGCGGCACATGCTGCAGTGGCAGGCGCTGATATGGGTGTTGTCGACGGTGACCTTGAGCGTGGTGGCACCGCACAGGCAGGTGCCTTGTTTTTCCAGGGCCATGGCTGGTTCCTTTAGCGAGGGTTGGGCCAGCAATTATAGATGCCAGCTGCAACGCGCCTACAAAGGATCGCGTGAAGCTTCAGATATACACAGTACCGCGCAGGTACAACGCCGCTCGCCCGCTAATGATCACCCGGCCATTGCCCGGTACTTCGCACAGCAGCTGCCCTTTACGTGCCCCGCCCTGCTCGCAGCTGAGCACATGCTTGCCCAGGCGCTCAGCCCACACTGGCGCCAGCGAGGTGTGTGCCGAGCCTGTGACCGGGTCTTCGTTCACGCCAACCCGCGGGCCAAACCAGCGGGTGACGAAATCAAAGCCACGCCCTGCCGCCGTCACGGCAATGCCGCGCACGTCGAAAGCCGAAAGCGCCACAAAGTCCGGCTTCAGCGTGTCGAGCAACAGGGCGTCATCAATCACTACGACATAGTCATCGCTGCGGTACACCGCCTGTGCCTGGCTCAGGCCCAGCGCTTGCAGCAAGCCCACCGGGGTTTCCACGACGGCCGGTTGCTTGGCCGGGAAATCCATGGCCAGCAGCCCGTCAGCGCCACGGCTGACGCGCAATTCGCCACTGCGGGTGTTGAAGCGCAGTACCTTCGCCTGCTCACCCAGTTGCTCGAACAGCACGTAGGCCGACGCCAGGGTGGCGTGGCCGCACAGGTCAACTTCCACAGCTGGGGTGAACCAGCGCAGGTCGAAGGTTTCGCCGTTGCGCACGAAATAAGCCGTTTCCGACAAGTTGTTTTCTTCGGCAATGCGCTGCAGCACATCGTCCGGCAGCCAGGCTTCTAGCGGGATCACCGCCGCCGGGTTGCCACCGAACGGTTCAGCGGAGAAGGCATCGACCTGGAAGATTTCGAGTTGCATGCACACGCTCCTTGTTGCCCGGGCGTTGCCAGGCAGATGTCGGGATAGGGGTTACGGGCGTACCGGGGTCAATACTGGCTCGCCGGCAAAGAAGGCCTGCAGGTTGCGCAGCACCAGGGTCACGGTATCGCGCGCGGCCTCCGGCGACTGGCCGGCCACGTGGGGCGTGAGCACGGTGTTGGCCAAGGCCTTGAGGGCTTCGGGTACTGCCGGTTCGTCGTCGAATACGTCCAGCGCGGCGCCAGCCAGTTGGCCCTGCTGCAATGCGGTGATAAGAGCCTGCGTGTCGACCACGCTGGCCCGGGCGATATTCACCAGATAGCCCTTGCCGCCCAGCGCCTCTAGTACCTGAGCATCGACCAGATGCTGGGTATTGGCGCCACCGGGGGTGGCCACGACCAGGATGTCGACGGCAGCGGCCAGGTGCAGCGGGCTGTCGTACCAGGTGTAAGGCACACCTTCACGCGGGGTGCGGCTGTGGTAGCTGACGGGCATGTCGAAGCCCAGATTGGCGCGCCTGGCAATGGCCTGCCCCACTGCCCCCAGGCCAAGAATCCCCAGGCGTTTGCCGCTCACCGAGGGGCTGATCACCCGGTTCCATTCACCGCGTCGGGTGCTGGCATCAGCACGGGGAATGTCGCGCAGTAGCGCCAGCAACAGGGCCAGGGTGTGGTCGGCGACTGCGCTGGCATTGGCACCCGCGCCGTTGGTAACGGTGATGCCGCGGGCGGCGGCGGCAACCAGGTCGACTTGCTCGTAGCCGGCACCGATCACACAGATGATCTGCAGATTGGGCAAGGCGTCGATTTCGGTAGCCGTCAGGCCCAGCGGGCCGCGCGTGAGCACGGCATCGATTTCGTTGGCGTGGCGCTGGATGGCGTCGGCGCGCAGTTGCGGTGAGGGGGCACGAATAAGGAGGTAACCGGCCTGCTCCAGCATGGGCAGGTAATCGTCGACGGTTTCTACCAGTACCAGGACTGTCTTGCGCATGCCACCTCCGGGTCAATTCGAGGCGCCATTATGCGGAGTCACCAGCCAGTACAGTCAATTGAAATTACAAGGCATAACTGTACTGTGCTGCTCCGCTCTAGCCGTTGATCTTGATCTTGATCTTGATCTTGATCGTCGCGACTTCAGGAGGCCGAACGCAGGCCTTGCGGAGGGAGGTGACGGGCATGGATGCCCGTCAAGCGCTGGGCCCCAGGATGGGGCCTGCAGCGCGGTCCTCCCGGGAGCGAGGCCGGAGTGCGGGAACCCCGGAGCGCAGCGCAGGGGCCGGATGATGGGAGCGCAGCGTTTTTTGGTTACTTTTTGTCGCGTTTGACAAAAAGTGACTCGCCGTAAGGGCGAAAAGGTGAGTGTGCGTCGCCATCGCGAATGGCCTATGCGCGAGCTAAAAACCAGCACCGTTTCGCTTGTCGCTTGTCGCTTGTCGCTTGTCGCTTTCGCTTTACGCTTTCCGCTTGGAGGCGTGGGCATCAACAAGGAGGTCAACATTCATTTTCGAAGGTGGCATCAAGTCACCTTTCCGCCCTTACGGCGGGTCACTTTTTGTCAAACGCGACAAAAAGTAACCAAAAAACGCTGCGCTCCCATCATCCGGCCCCTACGCTGCGCTTCGGGGTCCCCTCGCTCCGGGCTTGCTCCCGGGAGGACCGCGCTGCAGGCCCCATCCTGGGGCCCAGCGCTTGACGGGCATCCATGCCCGTCACCTCCCTCCGCAAGCCCTGCGCTCGGCCTCCTGAAGTCGCAATCTGCGTCGCCTGAGCTTCCGCACGCTTAAAAGCAAAAGCAAAAGCAAAAGCCGATGCCGATGCCGATGCAGCGTTACTGGGCGAACGCTCGCCCTAACCCACCCGGCACGCCACTGCTGTCAGTATCCTGCCAAGGCCCATTCGGGCTCAGCGACCAGCTCCAGCCGTTATCAAACCGATAGTACGTACGCTGCCGGTAGAACGTATTAGGCTGCTTCTCCAATACATATACACCCAGCTTGGGGTCCCAATGGCTAGCCCCGCCAGGCGGTGGCGCAAAGCTGGCCGAGGTACGCGGCATCGGCTTGGGAATCGCCGCCGGCTTGCTCGGCTGGGTGGACGGTTGCCCACCCGGCAACGGCTTGACGACCGGCCCCTGCGGCGGCAGGCGCTCGATCGGTGGCGCGGGCTGCTCGTACGGCTGATGCACCGTACACGCAGACAAACCCAGGGCCAGGGTGATCAGGGTCAGGCGGACGGTGCTGTGCATGGCTTTGCTCTCTTACAGGTCTGGGCTGTCGATGGTCAGGTGCTGGGTAGCCTGGGTGGCGCTGGGCAACGGCGCGCCCTGGCCAATCCACTCACCACGGGTAGGCTGGCCAGCGCGGGAAACACGTGCAACCAGTTGGACTTCGGCAAATTGTGACAGTTTCATCTGGGGCATCATTGCGTCAGCGTCAGACAACTCCACCTCCATCGGCAACTGCGCTACGGTCACCCGCTTGGCTGCCAACGGCATGGGCGGGCCATTGCTGGCGCGAGCGAAGATGAACACCGTATCGTCGGGCTTGACCTTGTCCTTCAGTGCCGCTGCCAGTTCCACCCGTACCTTCAGCCGGGCTGCCACTGGTGCTGGCTCTGCGGCCTGCCCTGCCGGCCCACCCAGGCGCTCGGCAGCGCGGTCGATGCCGCCTTGCAGGGCCGCACGCGAGGCATCGCCTTCTGGCAACTGCGCCAGCAGGCGCTTCCAGTAGTCGATGGCTTCCTGGTAACGCTCGCCTTCAAAGGCGGCAATACCGCGCAGGCCCAGGCTGGTCACTTCGTTGGGGTCGGCCTTCAGCGCTTCATCCGTCAGTGCCTGCAACTGCGGGCTCCACTGCTTGTCGGCGGCAAAGTACATGGCCTGCGCCCACTGGCCCAGCAGCTCGGGCTGGCGGCCAGCCAAGGCCACCGCCCGCTCGAAGGTACGCGCAGCCTCGGCCGGACGCTGCTCGGCCATGTAGGCACGGCCCAGGAAGTACATGGCCTCGGCCGACTCAGGCTGGGCCTGCACCACACGCTCCAGGCGCGTGGTCATTTCTTCCATCGACTTGGGTGCCTCGGCGAACTGCTGGGTCAGCGCCACCTTGTCGGCCGAACCAAAATGCAGGTAAAGGCCCAGCGCCATCAGCGGTACCAGCACTGCAGCCAGCAGCGGCAAGGCTTTGCCCAGATGACCCTGGCGCGGGGCTTCGGCGCCTTCGGTATCGGCCAGCAGCTCACGGGCAGCCTCGTCACGGCCCTTGGCCAGCTGTGCCTCATCGAGCACCCCGGCAGCCTGCTGGGCAGCCAGTTCGGCCACGCGTTCCTGGTACAGGGCCACGTTCAGGGCAGTACGGTCTTCTTCCTGCTGGCGGCCACGGCCACGCAGGATCGGGATCAGCAAAAAGCTGAGGGCGGCGAGCAGCAGCAGGCCCGCGCTAAGCCAGAATTCAGTCATGGGTCTGTTCTTTTTCCAGCAGTTTGGCGAGTCGCTCGCGTTCTTCGGCGGAAAGCTCGTTGTTGCCCGGCAAAGCCGTACCACGGCGTCGGCGCACGATCACCGCCAGCACCGCAAAACCACCGACCAAAAGGATGCCCGGGCCGAACCACAACAGCCAGGTACGCCCGCTGAGCGCCGGTTTGTAGCGCACAAAGTCACCATAGCGGTCCACCATGAAGTCGACGATCTGCTGGTTGCTCTTGCCTTCGCCAAGCATGCGGAAGATCTCGCGGCGCAGGTCGGCAGCAATTGGCGCGTTGGAGTCGGCAATGTCCTGGTTCTGGCACTTGGGGCAACGCAGTTCCTTGGTCAACTGCTGGTAGCGCTCGCGCTCGGCATCATCGCGGAACTGGTAAGTATCGATGGCCGCCTTGGCCACACCGGCCAGGCTCATGCCCAGCACGGCAGCTGCCACCCAGCGCCTCATGGCTTGGCCTCGTCGACCAGGCCCTGGTACAACGGCGCCAGCTGCTCACGCCAGACGGTGGCATCGACAACGCCCACGTGCTTGTAGCGGATGATGCCCTTGGCGTCGATCAGGAAGGTTTCTGGCGCGCCGTACACCCCAAGGTCCAGGCCCAGGCTGCCCTGCTCGTCACGGATGTCCAGCTGGTATGGGTTGTGGAACTCGGCCAGCCATTTCTGCGCGGCGGCGTTGTCGTCCTTGTAGTTGACCCCGTGGATCACCACGCCCTGCTGCGCCAGTTGGTTCAGGTACGGGTGCTCGACCTTGCACGACGGGCACCAGGTGGCCCACACGTTGACCAGTGCCGGGCGGCCCTGCAAGTCGGCCTGGGTCAGGGTGCGGTCGCCCTGGGTAGAAGCCAGGGTAAACATCGGGAACGGTTTGCCGATCATTGCCGACGGCAGCTCGTCGGGCTTGAGAAACAGCCCCTTGTAGAGGAACACCGCCACCAGCAGGAACACTGCCAGGGGGACTACCATGATCCAACGCTTCATGCAGCTGCTCCAGACACGCCCAGGGCATCACGCACCCGGGTCTTGACCTTGACGCGGTAGCGCCGGTCGAGTGCCGCCAGCAACCCGCCCAGGCCGGTCAGCAGACCGCCCAGCCAGATCCAGCGGACATAAGGCTTGATGTGTACGCGCACGGCCCAGGCGCCGTTTTCCAGCGGCTCGCCAAGGGCAACGTACAGGTCGCGGGTAAAGCCGGCGTCGATGCCGGCTTCGGTCATCATCGACTGCTGCACGGTGTACAGGCGCTTTTCCGGGTGCAGGGTAGTCACTTCACGGCCATCACGGCTGACCACCACGGTACCCTTGTCGGAGATGAAGTTCGGCCCTTCGAAGTGCTTGGCGCCCTGGAACAGGAAGTGGTACCCCCCCAGTTCCACGCTTTCGCCCGGGGCCATGCGCAGGTCGCGTTCGGCGCTGTTATTGCTCGACAGCACCACGCCCAGCGCACACACCGCCAGGCCCAGGTGTGCCAGTTGCATGCCCCAGTAGCTGCGCCCCAGCCCAGGCAGGCCCCTCAGCAGGCCTTTGTGACGGGTCTTGTCGAGGATGTCGCGCAGCCCGCCGAGTACCACCCAGGCAGCCAGGGCGAAGGCAGTCAGGGTCGGCCAGTCGAAGTCGTCTACGATAAAACCGGCAACCGGGGCAAGAATGGCACTGCCGATCAGCACCGGGGTCAACATGCTGACCAGCCATTTGCCCGGGGTGTCCTTCCAGCGCACCACCACGCCCACGCTCATTACCACCATCAGCAGTGCCATCAGCGGCAGGAACAAGGCATCGAAATACGGCGGACCTACCGACAGCTTGGCCCCGGTCAGGGCATCAAGCACCAGCGGGTACAGCGTGCCGAGCAGAATCATCGACGCGGCCACCACCAGCACCAGGTTGTTGGCCAGCAGCAGCGTCTCGCGCGACCACAGGGCGAAGCCGACCTGGCTCTTGACCACCGGTGCACGCAGGGCGAACAGGGTGAGCGAACCACCGACCACGAACAACAGGAAGAACAGGATGAAAATGCCCCGCGACGGGTCGGCGGCAAATGCGTGTACCGAGGTCAGCACGCCGGAACGCACCAGGAAGGTACCCAGCAGGCTCAGCGAGAATGCGGCAATTGCCAACAACACAGTCCAGCTCTTGAACACCCCACGCTTTTCCGTCACCGCCAGCGAGTGAATCAACGCCGTGCCCACCAGCCAAGGCATGAACGAGGCGTTTTCCACCGGGTCCCAGAACCACCAGCCACCCCAACCCAGCTCATAGTAGGCCCACCACGAGCCCAAGGTGATACCGACACCCAGGAAGGCCCAGGCGACGATGGTCCAGGGCCGCGACCAGCGCGCCCAGGCAGCGTCCAGGCGGCCGCCGAGCAAGGCGGCAATGGCGAACGCAAAGGCCACCGAGAAGCCCACGTAGCCCATGTACAGCATCGGCGGGTGAACGATCAGGCCAAAGTCCTGCAGCAGCGGGTTGAGATCGCGACCGTCGGTGGGCACTTGCGGCAGCAGGCGCTGGAACGGGTTGGACGTGATGATCAGAAAGCTCAGGAAGCCGACGCTGATCATGCCCATCACCGCCAGCACGCGGGCCAGCATTACCTGCGGCAACTGGCGCGAAAACACCGACACGGCAAAGGTCCAGCCGCCCAGGATAAGCGCCCACAGCAGCAGCGAACCCTCGTGGGCGCCCCACACGGCGCTGAACTTGTAGTACCAGGGCAAGGCGCTGTTGGAGTTGCTGGCCACATAGGCGACCGAGAAGTTGTCGGTCATGAAGGCATGGGTCAAACAGGCGAAGGCAAAGGCCAGGAAAGCGAATTGCCCCCACGCCGCCGGCCGCGCCAGGCTCATCCACAGGCTGTCGCCACGCCAGGCGCCAAGCAGCGGCACACTGGCCTGCACGCTGGCAAAGCAGATGGCCAGGATCATCGCCAGCTGGCCGAGTTCGGGTATCACCAGTGCCGCGTTCATGGCTTGGCCTCCGTGCTGGTGGCGGCCTGGCCGCTTTCCTTCAGGGCCTTGGTGACCTCGGGCGGCATGTACTTCTCATCGTGCTTGGCCAGTACTTCATCGGCCACCACCACGCCTTCGGCGTTGACCTTGCCCAGGGCGACGATGCCCTGCCCTTCGCGGAACAGGTCGGGCAGGATGCCGCGGTAGGTGATTGGCACCGACTTGTTGAAGTCGGTGACCACAAAGCGCACGTCCAGCGAATCGGACGAGCGCTGCACCGAGCCCTTCTCGACCATGCCGCCAGCACGGATGCGGGTGTCCAGCGGCGCTTCGCCATTGGCGATCTGGGTGGGCGTGTAGAACAGGTTGATGTTCTGCTGCAATGCGCTCAAGGCAAAGCCGACGGCAACCCCGACGCCGACCAGCAGGCCGACGATGAGCAACAGGCGTTTCTTGCGCTGCGGATTCACTGGTTGTTCTCCCGGCGCAAACGGCGCGCCTCTTCTTGCAGGTAGCGACGGCGGGCCAGCAGCGGCGCGGCGACATTCAGCGCCAGCACCGCCAGGCAGATGCCATAGGCCGACCACACGTACAGGCCATGGTGGCCCATGGCGAGAAAATCACCGAAGGTGGCAAAGCTCATTGTGCGCTCCTCCGCCCCAGGCTGTTCAACACTTCGTCCTTGACCCAACTGGCGCGCGCCTCGCGCTTGAGCACTTCAAGGCGCATGCGTAGCAACAGCACGGCGCCGAAGAAACAGTAGAAACCCAACGCCGTGCACAGCAACGGCAGCCACATTTCGGCGGGCATCGCAGGCTTTTCGGTGAGGGTGAAGGTGGCACCCTGGTGCAGGGTGTTCCACCACTCCACCGAGTACTTGATGATCGGGATGTTGACCACGCCGACAATCGCCAGCACCGCACAGGCCTTGGAGGCACTGTCACGATTACTGATCGCCTGGCCCAGCGCAATAATGCCGAAGTACAGGAACAGCAGGATGAGCATGGACGTAAGGCGGGCATCCCACACCCACCAGCTGCCCCAGGTCGGCTTGCCCCAGATGGCGCCGGTAACCAGCGCCACGGCGGTCATCCAGGCGCCGATGGGCGCGGCACATTGCAGGGCGACGTCGGCCAGTTTCATCTTCCACACCAGCCCCACCACCCCGGCGACCGCCAGCAGCACGTAGCAGGACTGCGCCAGCATCGCCGCCGGCACGTGAATGTAGATGATGCGGAAGCTGTTGCCTTGCTGGTAGTCCTGGGGGGCGAATGCCAGGCCCCAGGTGATACCGACCAGCAGCAGGAGCACGGCAGCGCCGGCCAGCCATGGCAGCATGCGGCCGCTGATGGCATAAAACCATTTCGGGGAGCCCAGCTTGTGGAACCACGTCCAGCTTATTTTCATCAGGGTACATCCAGGGTATTTGCCGGGCTTGAGAGCCCGGGACTCGTTATTCGCCGACGCTGATCTTCAGGCCGGCAGCTATCGCAAAGGGTGCCAGGGTCACGGCCAGGGCCGTCAGGCTGGCGAGCCAGAGCAGGTGGCCGGTTGCGGGCATATTTTGCAACGCCGCTTGCAACGCACCACTGCCCAGGATCAATACAGGGATATACAACGGCAGAATCAGCAACGCCAGTAACAAACCACCGCGCTTCAGACCGACCGTCAGTGCTGCGCCCACCGCGCCCAGCAGGCTCAATACCGGTGTGCCCAGCAGCAGGGAACCGAGCAGTACCGGCAGGCAATGGCTTGGTAGCCCCAGCATCAGCGCCAGCAGCGGCGCCAACAATACCAGTGCCAGCCCGGAAAAGATCCAGTGCGCCAGCACCTTGGCCAGCACCAGCAGCGCCAGCGGGTGCGGCGACAGCACCCATTGTTCCAGCGAGCCATCCTCGAAATCGCTGCGGAACAAGCCGTCCAGCGACAGCAGCACCGCTAGCAGTGCCGCAACCCAGACCAGGCCCGGCGACAAGGTTTGCAACAATTGGCTTTCTGGGCCGACCGCCAAGGGAAACAGCGCAACGACGATGGCGAAGAACACCAACGGGTTGGCCAGCTCGGCAGGGCGACGGAACAGCAGCCGCGCTTCGCGACGCAACAACAAGATGAATACGCTCATGCCGCCCATTGCCCCAGGTTCAGTTCACGGTAACCGGAGGGCTTGCGTTCCAGCGTGTGGTGGGTGGTCAGCACCACTGTGCCGCCCTGCTCGCAGTGGGCCGCCAGGTGCGCTTCGAGCTGAGCCACGCCTTGTTTGTCGAGGGCGGTGAAGGGCTCATCGAGGATCCATAGCGGCGGGCACGCCAGGTACAACCGGGCCAGGGCCACGCGGCGCTGCTGGCCGGCCGACAGGGTATGGCAGGGGACGTCCTCGAAACCACGCAAACCGACCGCCTCCAGCGCCGCCCAGATCGCCTCGCGGCTGGCTGGCTGGTGCAAGGCGCACAGCCAGGTGAGGTTCTCTTCGGCGGTGAGCAGGTCCTTGATGCCCGCGGCGTGACCGATCCACAGCAGGATGCTGGCCAGGGCATGGCGCTGCTCGGCCAGCGGCTTGCCGCCCAGCAGGATCTGCCCGGCGGTGGGTTGCATCAACCCGGCCAGCAGGCGCAGCAAGCTGGTCTTGCCGCTGCCGTTGGGGCCGCTGATCTGCAGCATGTCGCCGGCGCCCAGCTCGAAATCGAGCTGCTCGAACAGCAGGCGCCAGTCGCGCTCGCAGGCCAGGCCCGCAGCTTGGAGGTGAAGGGTCACGGTTTCGCCTTATCTTTGTAGGGCTTCGGGCCGGCGTCGCCTGTTTCGCGGGCTTGCCCGCTCCCACAAGGTCTGGTGCAGTATCTGAAAGCTGCGCTGAACCTGTGGGAGCGGGCAAGCCCGCGAAGCAGGCGACGCCGCTCCAGAACCCTTGTGTCTCAAGTCGCCCCGCGCGCTGCCGTTATACTGGCAACCACGGGCGCTCGGCATTATTACATGCGCCGCCGCGCTGCCAAGAGGCCGGGTTCGACAGGTTGTATACAATCATGACTGAAATCAATAGTCTCGGCGCACAAACCGCGATCAACAGCCAAGCCATGAAGGCGGGCATGACCGGCGAACTGCTGCGCCTGATCCAGGCGCAGCCCGGCCTGCTGGCACCCGGCGAGACCGCGCAGGTCGAGGTTGTGTCGCTGCGCCAGACGGGCCAGGAATTTCAGCTGGTACTGCGGTTGATGCAAGCCAACGGCGTGCAGACCCAACTGCAAGCCAGCGCCAGCCAGCCCCTGCCCCAAGGCAGCCAGGTCACTGTCAGCCAGACCGAAAGCAACCGCCTGGCAATCATGCTGCAGCAGGCCAACGCCAGCCAGATCACCACCCTCACTCGCCTGGACACCAGCAAAGTGCCCGTCGGCACGCTGCTGCAAGGCAAAGTCCTGACCAACCAGGCATTGCCCCAGGCGCCCGGCCAACCGGCAAGCTACCGGGCGCTGGTCAGCCTGCTGAACAGTGCTCAGGCCGGTGCCACCATGAGCATCGACAGCCCGCGCCCACTGGCCATTGGCAGCCTGCTCAGCGCATTGGTGCAGGGTGACCAATCGCTGCGCTTCGTGCCGCTTAGCGGCAGGCAGGACCAACTGAGCATTGCCCAGCAACTGCTGACCCAGCAAAACCGCCAGGCTTCGCTGCCCGGCCTGCTCAACGCTCTGCAACAGCTCACCCGCGACCCGGGCGTCGATGGCGAACTGCGCGCCAGTGCCGAACGCCTCTTGGCCGGCCTGCCGGACGCCCGCCAACTGGGCGACGCCAAGGGCGTGGCCCAAGCCCTGAACAACAGCGGCGCCTTCCTTGAAGCGAAACTGCTGGGCGGCTTTCCTGCCAGCGTGGCCACGGACCTGAAGGCACACCTGCTGCGCCTGATTACTCAGGCCCCGGCCAGCACACCCGGCACGCCCAACCTGGCACCCGCCAGCCTGGCCGTGACCATGCCGGCGCTGGCGCGCAGCGCGCTGGGCATGCTCGAACGGGTCAGCCCCAAGCCGCAGCCAGGGGCGTTCCCCCTGCCGTCTCGCCTGCTCAAGGCCCTGGAAGACGAAGGCGACCTGCAACAACTGCTGCGCCTGGCCGCTGCGGCCATCTCGCGCCTGCAAAGCCATGCCATGAGCAGCCTGCAACAAACCGGCACGCTGGAAAACGGCAACCTGCAGACCACCTGGCAAACCGAAGTGCCGATCCGCCATGGCCAAGAGTTCATCCCGCTGCAGGTCAAAATTCAGCGCGAAGAAACCCCGCAACAGCAGGCCGACCGCCAACACGAAGCACAGGACCCACTGCAGGCCCTGTGGCGCATCGAACTGGCCTTCGACCTTTCGCCCCTCGGCCCGCTGCAAGTACAGGCGCAGTTCAGCCAAGGCCGCCTGAGCGGGCACCTGTGGGCAGAGCGCGAACAAACCGCAAGGCTGATCGACAGCCAGCTCGGCGCCTTGCGCCAGCGCCTGCTGGAACGCGGCCTGGACGTTGGCGACCTGGAATGCCACCCGGGCATCCCCCCTCAAGGCCCGCGCACACGGGTAGAGCAACGCTGGGTAGACGAAAACGCATGACACACACACCACCACGCCAAGCCATTGCCCTGACCTACGACGGCCAGCAGGCCCCTACCCTCAGCGCCAAGGGTGACGATGCGCTGGCCGAGGCCATCCTGGCCCTGGCCCGTGAGCATGAGGTACCGATCTACGAAAACGCCGAGCTGGTGCGCCTGCTGGCACGCCTGGAGCTGGGCGAACAGATCCCCGAAGCGCTGTACCTGACCATTGCCGAAATCATTGCCTTCGCCTGGCAACTGCGGGGCAAGGTGCCCGCCGGTTTCAGCGACGAAGCCGAGGCGCCGCGCGACATCACGCCGGTAACCGCACTGCTGCCACCTGCCAGCCACCGGTAGTTATCTACCACCGCAGCCGGCGTCAGCCGTTCAGCCTTGCCATTCCCGTCAATGAGCAAGGTGAATACCATGTCCACAAGCCGCATCAACACCGCCGGCGTGCAATACGTTCGCGACCACCTGCGCCATATACCCCGCCCTGACCGCGAAGCCAGCCGTGCGATGCACCAATGGCTGGTGCAGCAGGGCCATGACCTTGACCCCGACCAGACCGACGTAGTCACCCTGCACTACCGTGGCAATCAGGCCGTCATCGTCCAGCGCCTTTCACTTACCCAAGCGATGCTTGCGGACTGGCAGGGTGAAACAGCCAATAACCTGATCGGCCAGTTGCTCCCGGGCCACTGGGCAGGCACTTTGCCAGATGGCCCGTTGGCTATCGTCGAGCGCCTGCCCGAACCTGGGGTGTTTGACAACAGCGCCCGTTTTTCGGTGTTCAACGGCCTGTTCCGGCGCACTACCCCGGCCCGCTACGACCGCAGCACACACCTGCCGGTCAACGTCGAGGCCATGCAGCAGTTCATCTGGAATCTGGACTTTCACACCCGCTTCGTCGGCATGCTCGACGCCTACTGGCAACAGGCTGCACAAACACATCGGCAGTCACTGCAAATCAGCTTCCTGGCCGCCTGCAACAAGCAGGTCCAGGAAGGCTCATTGAGCAATGCAGGCCGCCTGATGGCCTGGCAAGTGGCGGGGCTGATGGCAAAAACCCCCGGCTTGCAGGCGAGGCCATTGAACGTTTACGGCTACGCTGCCACCGACCTGATCTGCATCACTGACCAGGCACAACAAGCCGTGTTGCTGTACCTGCCCGGCAACGCCTCCCCACTGCATGAGTTCGACGGCATGGCTGCCATGCAACACTGGTTCGCCGAACAGTGCCGCAACGACGAAAAACGCCTGCGCCTGCGCCAGTACTTCAAACTGGTCGACACCCCCGATGGCCTGGATTTCAGTGGGCTGGATACTGCGCTGGACGGCCTTGGCGCCTACCCGGGTATTCACCATCGGTCGCCCAACCGCGCAGGCTTCACCGTGGACGGCCCCTGGCACCCCAGCGAGTACATCAATTACAAGGCCGACCAGTACAGCCCGTTACTCGAAGGGGATCTGTTCGCAGCGCTCACCCAACGCCAGCGCGAGCGCAGCTATGCCGATGCCGACTTCATCATCACCAGCAATGCGCAGGTGACCAAGGCTCGCTGGCGCGGCTACCTGGTGGCGTCGATCAACCTGCTGGCACCGCTGGCGCTGGTGGTTCCCGAGCTGATCCCGCTGCTGGCAGCCGGCGGTGTCGCGCAGTTTGGCCTGGGGCTCGATCAGGCGATCAACGGCAAGACGCTTGAGGACAAAGCCGACGGTGTGAGCAACATCGCTTTCGGCCTGCTCAATGCCGCGCCTTTGGCCTCGCTGCCAGCAGGTCGCCCACGCATGCTCTTCCCTGGCAAAAGTGCGCGGTTCGTCATGCCCACGCAACTGAATGACCGGTGGGGCTACCCACTGAGCCCCAATAGCCCTCCCCGGCTTCCTGAAGAGATAGTGGCGGACTTTTTCGTGCCAGCCGAGCCACCTGTGGAATCCACGCGCATCGCCAGGGGCCCGTTGAATCGCGCAACGGGGACCAACCCGCTGCTGGCGCTCAACGACGGCAACGAAGTCGAAGTACTGTATGACACTGAAAACGATGCCTTCATCCTCAACGAGGATGCCAACGAAGTGCTGCCAAACTACTACCAGGTAACCGCAGGCACCCGCGACCTGTATGAGGTCAACCCGGCCGCGCGGGGAGCCAGCAACGCAATGCGCATGTACACGCTGCGCAAGCTGGACGTAGACCTGCAACTGCCGCTGAGTGTGCCTGTGGTCAACAGCTCGGAAGTAACGCCATTGCCGAAGAAACTCCTCAGCATCTGGGTCGGCAATAAAAGCATACCCGATGAGCTGGCGCAGAACATCGCGAGCAATGCCAAACGCCTTGAAGGTACGGGCTTTACTTATGACTTCTACCTGTCGAAGTCCAACCCTAAAGCGTTCATGAAGAACCGCGCACAGCTTACCGTTGCTTCGAACGTTCAGATCAAAACCCTGGAAGAACAGCCCTTCTACGCGGCCTTCGAGCAAACCGACGTCTACCATCAGTACCGCCAGGCACTGGACAGTAACGGGGCAAACTTCGCGTCCGCCTCCGACATCCTGCGCTACCCGTTACTCCATTCGGAGGGCGGCATCTACATGGACGTCGACGACACGCTGTGCAGCTTCGAAGACAACCCCGACAGCTTCACAATGATCAGCTCGGTAGCCTTGAAAACCACGCCTGATGGCCTGGTCCTCGGCAGCCCGGTGAACAACGAGCTGCTGGGCATGCATTGTGACTACAACAGCAACATGATCGGCAGCCATGCCAACAACCCGACCCTGCGCGCGATTTCTGCCGAAATGAACGCACGCTACCGCAGCAATCTGTCGTTCTACGACACCAGGCCGCTGGCCGGCACCCATGGTTACGAAGCCTACGCCAGGGAACTGAGCAGGATGACCGGGCCGGGCTTGCTCAACGATGTAATTGCTCGGCATCTACCCAGGCTGCAGTTCCTGAGGCAACTCAGCAAGCTGGAGTCAATCCCGCAGACCACTTATCGCTCCCTCACGGCAAACCTGGTCTTGCCCATTTCCCAGGCGCGCAACAGCGACCAGGCACTGAGTAGCGTGGTGAAAATCGGCAACTACCACTCCTGGGGTAAACCCTGAGGTTGCAGGCCTGCAACACGGCACCACGCCAGGCCATCGCCCTTGAGCCAGGACGGCCAATAGGCGGTAGCACTATCTAACACCCTTGGCAGGGACGTTACCGCAGCCTGTGGCCCTCCATCTTCACAAGGGTCACCCCATGCGCCACATCCCGCCAGATAACCTCGGCCTGGTTCGCCAGGCCTTGCAGGACTTCCCCCGCCCCGACCAGTTGGCCGAGCAGACGCTGCGCAAGTGGCTGGCGCCGCAAGGCATCGCGCTATCGCCACTGGAGATCGACGTACTCACCTTCCACTATCAGCTGGAACCGCTGGGCGAAGGCCGTACCCGGTTTCGGGAAAACGCGGTCATTTCACAGCAGATGAACCTGGTCGAGGCCTTGGTCGGCAACTGGCAGGGCGAAACTGCAGAGGGCTACGGCGGCTTCCACTACGGCGACTGGGCAGGCCCGCCACCGCGCGGGCCGTTGACCCTGGTCGAACGCCTGGAGCCACTGAGCGTTTTCAGCAATGCGTCGCCCTACCTCGTGTTCAACGGCTTGTATCGACGCGCGCAGCCCCCGCGCTATGCGCCCGACACGCGCCTGCCGGTACGTGCAGAGGACTTCCAGACTTACCTCTGGAGCCTGAACTTTCTGAACAGTTTCAAACAACGGCTCGACACCTACTGGGCCCAGCACCTGGCTGATTATCAGAAGGCGCTGCACATTGCCTTCATTGCCGCCTGCAACCAGCAGATGCTGGAGGGCAGCCTGAGCGAAACGCACCGCCAGCTGGCCTGGCGGGCTGCCGGCCTGTTGCCACTCGGCGACCTGCGGCTGTCGATGCTCAACGTCTACGGTTACAGCGCCACCGATATCCTGCAGATAAGGCCTGGGAGCGGGCCCGAGGTATTGCTTTACATGCCCGGCAATGCTGCACCCTTTCACGGTTTCGCAGACGAGTCGGCCATGCATCACTGGTTCGCGGCCCAGTGCCAGCAGGCGCATAAACGCGAGGCACTGCTGGCCCATTTCGCCCTTGCCGACTGGCCCGACGGCCTGGATTTCAGCGGCCTGCGCACCGCCTTGATCGGGCTGGGCCTGTACCCCAGGCCCCATCGTTTCAACGCGCGCCACCCCGGTTTTGCCACCAGCGGCTTCTGGCAACCGAAGCAGATCATCGACTACCGCCCCGACACCTACAGCCCGCCGATCACCACCGATCTGTTCGAGTATCTGGCCTTGCGCCGCCAGAGCCGCACCTACGCCGACGCCGACGCCCAGATCACCAGCAACCACGACATCAACAAGGGCCGCTGGAGCAGCTACCTGCAGCTGGCCACCGCGCTGCTGGCGCCGCTGGTCATCGTGCTGCCAGAACTGACGCCGCTGCTGATCGGCGAGGGCGTTGCCCAGTTCAGCCTGGGCCTGGACCAGGCCATCAATGGCAAGAGCCTCGGCAAAAAGGCCGACGGCGTAGCCAACCAGGCATTCGGCCTGTTCAATGCTGTGCCCACGTTGGCCAGCGCCATCGCCAGGCCCGAAGCGGTGTTTAGCTATACCCGACCGGGCTTTTACAGCCCCGCACCGCTGAGCGAATTGCTCGGCGCGCCGATCGGCGCCGCACCAGAGGCGCCGGCCCTGGATTCGGTGGAAATGGCCTTTCGCGAACAGGCCATCGTCTCGACCACCACGGCAGCGCTGGTGACGCGCGTCGACGATAGCCTCAGGCACCGCTTCATGGCCTGGTTGCAGACCCGCGATGGGCTGGTCAGCGAATGGGTCGAATATGAGTTCGCCAGTGACAGTTTCATCCGCTCGCGCGATGTACATTGGGTGTCGCCACCCCGCTGGCGGGTGGCCAGCGAAGGCGATACGGCATTGACATTGTCGACCCGACGGCGCGTAGCCTCCGACCAGCAGCGCATGGCCACCCTGCACGCGCTGGGTATCGACTTGGACCTGCCGGTCGATTACGCGCTGTACAGCCAGCAGCAGCCCGCCCCCCTTGCAAAGCTCATCAGCAGTGTGTGGCTGGGCGACCAACCGTTGCAGGGCCAGTTCCTTGAAACACTGGTGCATAACGCCCAGGTCGCACGCGCCAGCGGTTATCGCCTGCAGATCTTCCTGTCGCGCAAGGACCCCGCCAACTACCAGTTCAACCTTCAGACCCTGAGCGCGCAGGCACCGGGGGCACAGTTGCTGACGCTGGAGGACCAGGGCTTCTTCCGGGAATTCAGCCGCTCCGTTTACTACCCGCAGTACCTGGACGCCCTGCACGGCAAGGCTGGCCTGGGCCGCAACTTCGCTTCGGCCTGCGACATCCTGCGTTATCGCCTGCTCCGGTATTATGGCGGGCTGTATCTGGACGCGGATGACCGGCTGTTGTCTGCCAGTGCTGCCGAAGCGCGCCCGCCACTGGCCAGTTGCAAGCTCCAGGTTACCCCGGACGGCCTGCTGTTGGCGCCGCCCGTGTCGAACGACCAGTTGGGCATGTACATCAAATTCAACAGCAGCATGATCGCCAGCCACCCAGGCAACCCGACTCTTGACGCGGTATCCGACGAAATCCTGCGCCGCTACCGCCTGGCCCCGGACTTTTATCACAGCCGCCCGGACCCACTGCGGCAGCCGTTGCCGTTCCAGGCCTACGCTCGACGGCTGAACCTGATCACCGGCCCGGGCGTGCTCAATGACGTGATCGACCAGCGCCTACCCTTGCTTCGGCAACTGCGGGAAATCTGCCAACTGCTGGTATCGCCGATCTACGACCTGCACGCGACGTTGAACCTGCGCCAGTTCAACGAGGTGCTGCGCGAACAGGTCCCCCTGGACGGCATTGCCCACATGGGCCGGCAGCATAGCTGGGC
This sequence comes from Pseudomonas putida S13.1.2, assembly GCF_000498395.2. Lineage (NCBI taxonomy): Bacteria > Pseudomonadati > Pseudomonadota > Gammaproteobacteria > Pseudomonadales > Pseudomonadaceae > Pseudomonas > Pseudomonas putida. The sequence goes on along the minus strand of NZ_CP010979.1, from coordinate 163,256 downwards.
GTTACCCGATCCGCAGCCCGATACATAGTTAGCCCCTGGCCCGGCTGCCCTGGGGTCACCGTTGTCGGCCTTCAATCGACAAAAGTGCAACCCGCATGACCACCCGTTATCTCAATGACAAAGGCGTGCAGTACGTGCGTGACAGCCTGGCGACGTTCCCCCGCCCTGACCAGGCCGCCGCCGCCGCTATCCGACACTGGGCCGGCACCCACGGCCTGACGCTCGACCCGGACACCACCGAGGCAGTCACCCTGCATTACCAGTTTGACCCGGCCCGCGGCTGGGTCGGCGTTATCACCGAAAAGATGACCCTGACCCAGGCCGTGCTGGCCAACTGGCAGGGCGAATCCAGTAGCAACCTGATCGGTGCAGCGCTCGGTAAGCCTTGGGGCGGCGCTCTTCCCGAGGGCCCGCTGACCATCGTCGATGCGCTGCGTGGCCAGGGCCTGATTCACTATGGCGCCGAGTACTCGGTGTACAACGGCCTGTTCCGCCAGACCGGCAACGCCGACTACAGTGCCCGCACCCACGTGCAACTGCCTGCCGAAGCGTTCCAGGCGTTCATCTGGCAGCTGGACTTCCATCACCACTACAAGGCGAACCTGGACCGCTACTGGGCCGAGGGCCTGGATACCTACCGCAAGGCAGCGAAAATCAGCTTCATCACCGCCTGCAACAAGCAGGTCAGCGAAGGCAGCCTCAGCGATGCCGGGCGCAGGTTGGCCTGGCAAGCTGCCGGGCTGGAACTGCCAGGCCCGGCGCTGCTTGCGAACGGCAAGCCCAGCCGCAAGCCGCGGATTCGCGCCAGCCTGCTCAATGTCTATGGTTACGTCAGCACCGACCTGCTGTGCCTGCAGGACACCGTCAGCGCGCTGACCCTGCTGTACGTCCCCGGTAACGCGTCGCCATTGCATGAGTTCAGCGACCAGGCGCAGATGCAGGACTGGCTCGCCGGGCAGTGCCAGGACCCGCGCAAGCGCGAAGCCGTGCAAGCGCACTTCGCCCTCGCTGACCGCGAGGACGGGTTGAGCTACAGCGGCCTGCACACGGCCCTGAGCGGCCTGGGCTGCTATCCGCAGCCCTACCATCTGGACAGCAACCGCGCCGGCTTCACCACTGAAGGCATCTGGTCGCCCCGCGATTACATCAACTACAAGCCCACCACCTACAGCCCGCCGCTCAGCGAAGACCTGTTCCTGGCCCTGGCCAGGCGCCACAAACAGCGCAGCTACCGCGATGCCGACTTCATCGTCACCAGCAACAGCGACGTGACCAAGGCGAAGTGGCGTGGCTACCTCGATGCCTCGATCAACCTGCTGGCCCCGCTGGCGCTGGTGGTGCCCGAGTTGGCGCCGTTGTTTGCCGCCGCTGGCGCCGCACAGTTCGGGCTGGGCCTGGATCAGGCCATCAACGCAAAGCATGCCCAGGCCAAGGCCGAGGGCGTCAGCAACGCGGTGTTCGGGCTGCTCAACGCCGTACCGCTGATTCACGCCGGGGTAACCCGGGCGCCCGCGCTGTTTGGCTTCAAGTACGACGGTTTCGTCGTGCCGAGCCGCATCAACGAGCAACTCGGTTACCCTTTGAGCCCACTGTACCCGCCAAAGCTGCCACTGGCAGCCGCCGCAGAGGTGGAGGATTATTTTCACCTGCCAGGAACTGTTGCACCCTTGCCCGGCGCCGATCCGCTGGTCGCCGGTGCGGTCCTCAGAACGCCCCGGTACAACGGCATGCCCGACACATTGAGCGCGTCGATCGACGACTATTTCGTGGATGTGGTGTACGACGTGGCAGCGGATGCGTTCATACTCGAAAGCGACCTCAATGAGGTCGACCCTACGTATTTCCAGGCGGCCCCCGGCTCGCGCGATCTGGTGCCGGTCACCGTGGGCCGTCGCACGGTCAGCAACGAGATGCGCGCGAACACCCTGCGGGCGCTGGGTATCGACCTGCAGTTGCCCGTGCAGTTGCCCTTGCCTGCGGCCGACACGTTGCGCCCCATCCCCAGGCAGATCCTCAACATCTGGGTTGGCAACCGGGTGATCGAAGATACCCTGCTGGCCAACCTCGCGCGCAACGCCGAACTCATCCGCGGCAGCGGCTACACGCTGCGCCTATACCTCTCCACCCGTACGCCAACCGCCTACCAGGAAAACCTGCGCCTGCTGGCCGACCGTGTCCCCGACGTCCGCGTGCTGCCGCTGGAGGACCAGCCGTTCTATGCCCGTTTCAGGGCCAGCGACAACTACCTGCAGTACGCAGCCGCGATCGATGGCAATGGCGGGGTGGCCAGCAACTACGCATCGGCGTCGGACATTTTGCGCTACGCGTTGCTGGAAGCCGAAGGTGGCCTGTACCTGGACGTCGACGATAGCCTGCTGGCCGCTGGCGAGCGCCCCGCCACTCCTGAAGGAACAGCGCAGGCCGAGCCCGGTGAGGCATTGGTCGACGTTGAGCTGAGCACCAGCCATGACGGCCTGCTGCTGTACCCACCCATGGCCAACGAAACCATGGGCATGCGCTGCCTGTACAACAACAGCATGATCGGCAGTCACCCAGGCAATCCCACCCTGCGCGCCATCCTTGAAGAAATGCACGCCCGCTACCTTGACGAACCCAGCTTCTATGACAGCAAGCCCTTGGCCGAAACCGATCGGGCAGGCTTCTACCGCTACGCCACCACGCTCAGCCGCCTCACCGGGCCGCAACTGCTCAGCGATGTAATCGATCAGCGTCTGCCCGTGCTAAGGGTCATGCGCCAGGTGACCAACCTGTATGCCATCCGGCGGATCAACGCCTATCCGGTCGTCGACCTGCCGGCGGTGCAGGCAGCGCAACGGCAATTACTGCCGTTGAACCGGGTTGCCCGCGTGGGCGCATACGGCTCGTGGGCCAGGCCCTGAGGCGGTAGCCAGATTACCCGCTGCGGTGCAGCTTGCTCATCAGCTCCGCCTCGGCCTGGGTCAGGCCACAGCTTTCGGTCAGCTCGGCCACGCTGGCGCCCATGCCGACCAGCTTGGCCGCCTGTGAAAAGGTGACGTTGTTGGGGTCGCGCTGCTCCAGCTGCTGGATCTTGTCAGGCAACGGGGCAACCACCAGGCTCAGCTCGTGCAGCGCCTCACCCATGTGCACGGTACCGTTCTGGTAGTCGTCCAGGCGCTTGGCCAGGTCCTTGATGCGCTGGTCACGCAGCGCATCGCCCTCGGCCTGCTGCGCAGCCAGCTCGCGCTGGCGCTTGCTGTAGTTGAGGAAAAACCACAGGCTCAGCGCCCAGACCAGCGCCAGGAAGATGACAGCAACCTGTAGGATCAACTCAGATATTCTCCAGCTCGGACCACTCTTCCTCGGTCATCATCTTGTCCAGCTCGACCAGGATCAGCAGTTCGCCATTCTTGTTGCACACGCCCTGGATGAACTTGGCCGACTCTTCGTTACCCACGTTCGGCGCGGTTTCGATTTCGGACTGACGCAGGTACACCACCTCGGCCACGCTATCGACCAGGATGCCGACCACTTGCTTGTCGGCTTCGATGATGACGATACGGGTGTTGTCGGTGACTTCGGTCGGCATCAGGCCAAAACGCTGACGGGTGTCGATCACCGTCACTACGTTGCCGCGCAGGTTGATAATGCCCAGCACGTAGCTTGGCGCACCCGGCACCGGGGCGATCTCGGTGTAGCGCAGCACTTCTTGTACCTGCATCACGTTGATGCCGTAGGACTCGTTGTCCAGACGGAAGGTAACCCACTGCAGGATCGGATCTTCGGAACCTTGTGCAGACGACTTTTTCATTCCCCTACCCTCAAAATCCGCCATTGGCGGTGTATTCGGTGTCATTTCTGTTTGGCGTGCATCTGCTTGACCGCGCCGCTGGCGATCAGCTCGGCCAGTGCCGCGACGTCGAGCAGTGCACACATATGTTCAATCACCGTGCCGGCCAGCCAAGGCCGCTGGCCACGCTGGCTACGCCACTTGATCTCGGACGGGTCCAGGCGCAGCGAGCGGCTGACCTGGTGCACGGCCAACCCCCATTCGTAGCCCTGCACGGAAATCACGTAATTCAGGCCTTGACGAAAGTCGTCGCGGTAACGGTCGGGCATTACCCAACGGGCGGTGTCCAGCACCTTCAGGTTGCCGGCCTGGCAGGTCAGGATGCCGAGGAACCAGTCAGGCTGGCCGAACAGCGGCGTCAGCTCCTGACCGGCCAGGTTGTAGATCGACCCCAGGCACACCAACGGCACCGCCAGGGTGAGGCCGGCGACGTCGAACAACAGGCATTCGAACGGCTCGGCCGCCCACACCGGGCGGCCGTCGACGGTGGCCGGCGGCACCGGCAGGTTGGGCGCCGGCAGGTGCACATCGACCAGCGGCATTGCCGGTTCCACGGTTTGTTCTTCGACCAGCACCGGGATGGCGGCCTCGGCGATCACCTCCTGCTCGACCACCGTCACCACCGGCGCTTCTACCGGCATCACGCTGGGCAACACCGCCAGCCTAGGTTCGGCGAACGGCCGTGGGGCAAGGCTGGCAGGGGCTTCGGCGGGCACCGGTCGGGCCGGCTGACGGGCATCGCGTGCCTGTTCCTCGCGCACCGCCTCGGCGAACTCGTCCGGCGCGGCTGGCGGTTCCAACAGGTCTTCGGCTTCGGTGGCCTCCTGCAGCAGGCCGTCGAGGTACGACTGCAGGGCCATCTGTGGCCGGGTGCTGGTGTGTCGGGTCTGGGTCATCAGGCCACCTGCCCTGCAGTCTTGTAGGTCAGCAGGTGCTTGAGCAGCGCCCGGTAAGCAATCAACCCGCGGCTCTTGCTGTCGAACTGCGAAGGCGTGACGCCCTTGCGGCTGGCATCGCGCAGGCGCGTATCCACCGGAATATAGCCCTGCCACACCTGTTGGCCGTAGGTATCACGCAGCAGCTTGAGTGTGCCCAGGGAGGCCTGGGTACGGCGGTCGAACAGCGTTGGCACGATCTGGTACGGCAGCGCCTGCTTGCGCGAGCGGTTGATCATGGCAAGGGTGCCCACCATGCGTTCCAGGCCCTTTACCGCCAAAAACTCGGTCTGCACCGGGATCACCAGCTGCTGGCTGGCGGCCAGGGCATTGACCATCAACACGCCCAGCAAGGGTGGGCTGTCGATCACGGCATAGTCGAAATCCTGCCACAGCTGCGCCAGACTCTTGGCGATCACCAGGCCCAGGCCATTCTGCCCCGGCGACTGGCGCTCCAGCACGGCCAGTGCGGTGCTCGACGGCAACAGCGAAATGCGTTCGTCGCTGGTCGGTAGCAGCAACTGCCCGGGCAGGCCGTCGGGCACTACGCCCTTGTGCAGGAACAGGTCGTAGCAGCTGTGCTCCAGGGCATCGGGGTTGTGCCCGAAATAGCTGGTCATCGAACCGTGCGGATCGAGGTCGACGACGACCACGCGCTTGCCTGCCTCAGCCAGCAGGCCCGCCAGGGCGATGGTTGTGGTGGTCTTGCCGACGCCACCTTTTTGATTGGCTACTGCCCAGACTCTCATCAAGCAAACTCTATCTATTGATTTGGCAGGGACACTGTAGAAACTACTATCCAAGAGCCGGCACGATCCCTGTGGGAGCGGGCTCATCGAAGCGTCGAACCGCCGCGAACACCGGCGCAGCCGGTGCCATCCACCGCGTCGCCTACTTCGCGGGCATGCCCGCTCCCACAGGGGACGGAGCCACTTTTCAATACAATGCAGCGACGGGGAATTGACGGATCACTGCCCCGCCACCGTTGCTGGCGTTGGCGGTGCACTTTGTGTGCCAGCCCGGCGCAATGCGGCATCGGGCGTGGCATGGGCACTGCCCGAGCCGGTCAGGCTGCGGCGCACTTCCAGGTTACGGGAAATGACCAGCACCACCCGGCGATTACGCGCGCGACCGTCGGCGGTGTCATTGCCGGCCACCGGCTGGTACTCGCCATAACCCACCGAGGCCATGCGCGCCGGGTTGACCCCTTCCATGGCCAGCAGGCGTACGATGCTCGCCGCCCGCGCCGACGACAGCTCCCAGTTGGTCGGGTACTGCGCTGTGCGGATTGGCAGGTTGTCGGTGAAGCCTTCGACATGCACCGGGTTGGCGAACGGCTTGATGATATTGGCCACCTTCTCGATGATGGCAAACGCCTTGTCGCTGGGCATGGCATCGCCACTGCCGAACAGCAGCGATGAATTCAGCTCGATCTCGATCCACAACTCGTTGCCGCGCACGGTCATCTGGTTGCTGTTGATCAGGTCGCCAAAGGCATCGCGCACGTCATCGCTGATGGTTTTCAACGGGTCCACATTGGTCGCCGCCAGGCCCGCCTCGGTCTGCTCGCTGTCTTTGACCAGCGGCTCTGCCGGGCGCACGCTCAACGGCTGCTCATCGCCGATGGGGATCGGTTTCATGCTGCGCTCAGGGTCGTTGAACACCCCCAGCAAGGCCTGGGAAATGACCTTGTACTTGCCCTCGTTGATCGAGGAAATCGAGTACATCACCACAAAAAAGGCGAACAGCAAGGTGATGAAGTCGGCGTACGACACCAGCCAGCGTTCGTGGTTTTCGTGTTCCTCGGTGTGACGACGGCGACGCATGGGTTACTCCATGAAGCCTTGCAGCTTCAACTCGATCGAGCGCGGGTTTTCACCCTCGGCAATCGACAACAAGCCTTCGAGCAGCATCTCGCGGTAGCGCGACTGGCGCATGACGTTGGCCTTGAGCTTGTTGGCGATCGGCAGCAGGATCAGGTTGGCGCTGGCCACGCCGTAAATGGTGGCGACAAAGGCCACAGCAATGCCATTGCCCAACTGCGACGGGTCGGCCAGGTTGCCCATCACGTGGATCAGGCCCATCACCGCACCGATGATGCCGATGGTCGGCGCGTAGCCGCCCATGCTCTCGAACACCTTGGCAGCCTGGATGTCACGGCTTTCCTGGGTCAGAAAATCGACTTCAAGGATACTGCGGATGGCTTCTGGCTCGGCGCCGTCCACCAGCAGCTGCAGGCCCTTGCGCGCATACGGGTCGGGCTCGGCATCGGCCACGCCTTCCAGGCCCAGCAGGCCTTCCTTGCGTGCGGTCAGGCTCCAGTTCACCACGCGGTCTATGCCACCCGCCAGGTCGACCCGCGGCGGAAACAGGATCCAGCGCAAAATCTGCAAGGCGCGCTTGAAGGAGGACAGCGGCGACTGCAACAAGGCTGCCGCCAGGGTGCCACCCAACACGATCAGCGCTGCCGGGCCGTTGACCAGGGCACCGGCATGCCCCCCCTCCAGGAAGTTGCCACCGACGATGGCGACAAAGGCGAGAATCAGGCCGATCAGGCTGAGCACGTCCATCAGACGCAGGCCTCCACCAGGTGCTTGCCGATTTCGTCCAGGCTGTATACCGCATCGGCCAGGTTGGCTTTGACGATGGCCATGGGCATGCCATAGATCACGCAGCTGGCTTCATCCTGCGCCCACACGGTACTGCCGCCCTGCTTGAGCAGGCGCGCGCCTTCGCGGCCATCGGCGCCCATGCCGGTGAGCACCACCGACAGCACCTTGTCGCCGTACGACTTCGCGGCCGAACCGAAGGTGATGTCCACGCAAGGCTTGTAGTTCAGGCGCTCGTCACCGGGCAGGATCTTCACCGTGCCACGGCCGTCGATCATCATCTGTTTGCCGCCGGGGGCCAGCAGGGCCAGCCCTGGGCGCAGCACGTCGCCGTCCTCGGCCTCCTTCACGCTGATGCGGCACAGCTTGTCCAGGCGTTCGGCAAAGGCCTTGGTAAACGCCGCCGGCATGTGCTGGATCAACACGATCGGCGCCGGGAAGTTGGCCGGCAGCTGGGTCAATACCCGCTGCAGGGCCACCGGGCCGCCCGTCGAGGTGCCGATGGCCACCAGCTTGTAGGGTTTGCGCTTGGGGGCTGGCGCGTGCGCCGCCGGGGCCGCTGCACGGGCAGGCGCCGCAGGGCGGGCCGGCGCCGGGTTGGCGAAACTGCTGGCGGGCGCAGGGCTGCTGGCCGGCGCAGGCGCGGCGACCGGTGCCGGCCTGGCATAGCTGCCAAGGCGACGGTTGCTGCGCGAAATGGTATGCACCTTCTCGCACAGCATCTGCTTGACCTTCTCGGGGTTGCGCGAAATGTCCTCGAAGTTTTTCGGCAGGTAATCCACCGCGCCAGCATCCAGCGCGTCGAGGGTGACGCGCGCCCCTTCGTGGGTCAGCGAGGAGAACATCAACACCGGCGTCGGGCAGCGCTGCATGATGTGCCGCACTGCGGTGATGCCGTCCATCATGGGCATTTCGTAGTCCATGGTGATGACATCAGGCTTGAGCGCCAGCGCCTGGTCGATTGCTTCCTTGCCATTGGTCGCGGTACCCACTACCTGGATCGTCGGATCCGCCGAGAGGATTTCCGAGACGCGGCGGCGGAAGAAACCGGAATCATCCACCACCAGGACCTTGACTGCCATAAACACTCCATTAGGCGGCGCCACCCGCCAGGGTGCGCCACCGAAATCAAATACGCCGCGCGGCGTAACGCTTGAGCATGCTCGGGACGTCGAGAATCAACGCGATGCGACCGTCACCGGTGATGGTGGCCCCGGACATGCCCGGGGTGCCCTGCAACATCTTGCCCAGCGGCTTGATTACCACTTCTTCCTGGCCAACCAGTTGATCGACGACAAAGCCGATGCGCTGCGTGCCGACCGACAGGATCACCACGTGGCCCTCGTGCTGCTCTTCGTGCACCTGGCCCTGTACCAGCCAGCGCTTGAGGTAGAACAGCGGCAGCGCCTTGTCGCGCACGATCACCACTTCCTGGCCGTCGACCACGTTGGTGCGCGACAGGTCGAGGTGGAAGATCTCGTTGACGTTGACCAGCGGGAAGGCAAACGCCTGGTTGCCCAGCATCACCATCAGGGTGGGCATGATCGCCAAGGTCAGCGGTACCTTGATGACGATCTTCGAGCCCTGGCCCTTGGCCGAGTAGATGTTGATCGAACCGTTGAGCTGGGAAATCTTGGTTTTCACCACGTCCATGCCCACGCCACGGCCAGACACATCGGAAATCTCGGTCTTGGTCGAAAAGCCAGGGGCGAAGATCAGGTTGTAGCAGTCCGACTCGCTCAGGCGCTCAGCGGCATCTTTGTCCATCAGGCCTTTTTCCACGGCCTTGGCGCGCAGGATGTTCGGGTCCATGCCCTTGCCGTCGTCAGAGATCGACAGCAGGATGTGGTCACCTTCCTGTTCGGCCGACAGCACCACACGGCCGGTGCGGGCCTTGCCAGAGGCTTCACGCTCATCGGGCATCTCGACACCATGGTCGACGGCGTTGCGCACCAGGTGCACCAACGGGTCGGCCAGGGCCTCGACCAGGTTCTTGTCCAGGTCAGTCTCTTCGCCGACCAGCTCCAGGTTGATCTCTTTCTTCAGCTGGCGGGCAAGGTCGCGCACCAGGCGCGGGAAGCGGCCGAACACTTTCTTGATCGGCTGCATGCGGGTTTTCATCACCGCCGTCTGCAAGTCGGCCGTGACCACGTCGAGGTTGGACACAGCCTTGGACATGGCCTCGTCGCCGCTGTTCAGGCCCAGACGCACCAGGCGGTTACGCACCAGCACCAGTTCGCCGACCATATTCATGATTTCGTCCAGGCGCGCGGTGTCGACGCGAACGGTGGTTTCCGCTTCGCTGACAGCATGCTTCTCTACAGCCGGCGCCGGCGCACGGGGGGCCGGCGCAGGCTTGCTGGCGGCCGCAGGCGCCGGGGCAGCAGCGGCTGGTTTGGCCACTGGCAGGCTGTCGGTTTGGGCCTGGGCAGGCGCTTGCGCCTTGGCGACAGCCGGGGCCTCGGCCGCAGCAACGTCACCACCAAACTTGCCTTTGCCGTGCAACTGGTCCAGCAGGGCCTCGAACTCGTGCTCGCTGATTTCGTCGCTGGCAGCGCTGTGGTCAACCGCGACCGGCGCCGGCGCTTTGGCAGCAGGCAAGACGTCGGCCTGGAAAGTGTCCTTGCCATGCAACTGGTCGAGCAACGATTCGAATTCTTCGTCGGTAATTTCGTCGCTTGCCGCGTCTGCAGGCAAGGCGACCGGTTGCACCACGACGTCGACACTGAACTGGCCTTTGCCGTGCAACTGGTCGAGCAGCGACTCGAATTCGGCATCAGTGATTTCGTCACCTTCGCCACTGACAGCCTCGCCCTGCATCTGCTCGTCGACCGCCGCTTGCGCCTTGACCGCATCGAGCGAATCGAGCAGCTGTTCAAACTCGCTGTCGGTAATGTCCTGGTCATCGGCAGGGGCCGTGGCCGCAACAGGCGCCTCGGCTGACGGTGCCGGGGCCGCAGCCGCTTGCGCAACCTCGGCGCCACCGGGTTCGGCCAGGCGCGACAGGGCCGCCAGCAGCTCGGGGGTGGCCGGTGTCACCTCTGCGCGCTCGCGTACCTGGCCAAACATACTGTTGACCGTATCCAGTGCTTCAAGCACCACGTCCATCAGTTCCGCATCGACCCGGCGCTCACCTTTGCGCAGGATGTCGAACACGTTCTCGGCAATATGGCAGCACTCCACCAGCTCGTTCAGCTGAAGGAAGCCGGCGCCCCCTTTTACAGTGTGGAAACCGCGAAAGATCGCATTGAGCAGGTCGGCATCGTCAGGTCGGCTTTCCAGCTCGACCAGTTGCTCGGACAGTTGCTCAAGAATTTCGCCGGCTTCTACCAGGAAATCCTGGAGGATTTCTTCATCGGCGCCGAAGCTCATCAAACGTGCTCCTTAAAAACCCAGGCTGGACAGCAAATCATCGACATCGTCCTGACCGGACACAACGTCTTCACGCTTATCGGCATGAATCTGCGGACCTTCACCCCGAGTCGGATGTTTTTCTAGATCTTTTTCTGCGCGCAGTTGATCGTGGTCATGCTGGATACCAGCAAAACGGTCGACCTGGCTGGCCATCAGCACCAGTTTGAGCAGGTTGCTTTCCACCTCGGTCACCAGGCTGGTGACGCGCTTGATCACCTGGCCGGTCAGGTCCTGATAGTCCTGAGCCAGCAGAATATCGTTGAGATGGCCGGCAACCTTGCGGTTACCTTCAGCGCTGTGCGTCAGGAAACTGTCGACGCGTTTGACCAGCTCGCGGAACTCTGGCGCAGCCACCTCGCGGCGCATGAAGCGCTGCCAGTCGGTACTCAGGGCCTTGGCTTCGCTGGACAGGTCGTTGAGCACCGGGGTGCTTTCTTCGACCAGGTCCATGGTGCGGTTGGCCGCCCCTTCGGTCAGCTTGACCACGTAAGACAGGCGCTCGGTAGCGTCGGTAATCTGCGACACCTCCTCAGCCTGTGGCATGGTCGGGTCGATCTGGAAACTGACGATAGCGCTGTGCAACTCGCGGGTGAGCTTGCCGACTTCCTGATACAGGCCACGGTCGCGGGTCTGGTTCAGCTCGTGAATCAGCTGTACCGCCTCGCCGAAACGACCCCGCTCCAGGCTTTCGACCAACTCCTGGGCATGTTTCTTCAGGGTCGATTCGAACTCGCCCAATGACGTTTGTGATGAATCCATGGCGCGCCCCCTGACGTGACTCAGCCGTTGACGCGTTCGAAGATCTTCTCGATCTTTTCTTTGAGCACCTGGGCGGTGAACGGCTTGACGACATAGCCATTGACGCCGGCCTGGGCCGCTTCGATGATCTGGTCGCGCTTGGCCTCAGCGGTCACCATAAGCACAGGCAAGTGCTTCAGTTGCTCGTCGGCACGCACTTTGCGCAGCAAGTCGATGCCGGACATGCCGGGCATGTTCCAGTCGGTTACCAGGAAGTCGTAGGCGCCCCTTTGCAGCATCGGCAGCGCCGTGGTGCCATCGTCGGCTTCTTCGGTGTTGGTGAAGCCCAGGTCACGCAACAGGTTCTTGATGATCCGCCGCATCGTCGAAAAGTCGTCAACGATGAGGATTTTCATGTTCTTGTCCAATTAGACCTCCAAGCAGTCTCAAACGCGCCCGGCCGACCGGGCACGCACTCATTCAATTCGGTACAACGTGGAAAAAGCACGTGGAAAACGACTGCAACGACACCGGGCTCAACGTGCCCGCCATTCCCCCAGGCGGCTGCGCAACCGAGCGGCACACTGGCTGTGCAGCTGGCTGACCCGCGACTCGCTGACCCCAAGCACCTCGCCGATTTCCTTGAGGTTCAGCTCTTCGTCGTAGTACAGCGCCAGCACCAGGCGCTCACGCTCCGGCAGGTTGGCAATGGCCTCGGTCAGGGCAGCCTGGAAGCGCTCGTCCTCCAGGCCACGCGCAGGTTCGACATGGCCACTGGCGCCGTCCTCGTGCAGCCCTTCGTGCTCGCCGTCCTGCAACAGGTCGTCAAAGCTGAACAGGCGGCTGCCCAGGGTATCGTTCAAGATCCCGTAGTAATCATCGAGACTCAATTGGAGTTCGGCAGCAACTTCATGATCTTTAGCGTCTCGGCCGGTTCTGGCTTCAACGGCACGCATCGCGTCACTGACCATGCGGGTGTTGCGGTGCACCGAACGCGGTGCCCAGTCGCCCTTGCGCACCTCGTCCAGCATGGCCCCGCGGATGCGGATGCCGGCATAGGTTTCAAAGCTGGCGCCTTTGCTGGCGTCATACTTGTTGGCCACTTCAAGCAGGCCGATCATGCCGGCCTGGATCAGGTCCTCGACCTGCACGTTGGCCGGCAACCGCGCCAACAGGTGGTAGGCAATGCGCTTGACCAGCGGGGCGTAGCGTTCGATCAGCTCGTACTGGGCGTCTTTCGCTGCCCGGCTGTACATCTTGAAGCCGCTGGCATTCATAGCACGGGTCCCGCGCTGGTGGGTTGCACCAGGCGCTCGACAAAGAATTCCAGGTGGCCGCGCGGATTGGCTGGCAGCGGCCAGCTGTCAACCTTCTGGGCAATCGCCTTGAAGGCCAGCGCGCACTTGGAACGCGGGAAGGCTTCGTAGACGGCGCGCTGCTTCTGCACCGCCTTGCGCACACACTCGTCGTACGGCACCGCGCCCACGTACTGCAGGGCCACGTCGAGGAAGCGGTCGGTGACCTTGGTCAGCTTGGCGAACAGGTTGCGCCCTTCCTGCGGGCTTTGCGCCATGTTGGCCAGCACGCGGAAACGATTCATCCCGTAGTCGCGGTTGAGCAGTTTGATCAGGGCGTAGGCATCGGTGATCGAGGTGGGCTCGTCGCAGACCACCAGCAGGACTTCCTGGGCGGCGCGAACGAAGCTGACCACCGACTCACCAATCCCCGCCGCAGTGTCGATCACCAGTACGTCGAGGTTGTCACCCACTTCACTGAACGCCTGGATCAGCCCGGCATGCTGGGCCGGGGCCAGGTGCACCATGCTCTGGGTGCCCGAGGCCGCGGGGACGATGCGCACGCCGCCAGGGCCTTGCAACATCACGTCACGCAGCTCGCAGCGCCCTTCGATGACATCAGCCAGGGTACGTTTGGGGGTAAGGCCCAGCAAAACGTCGACGTTGGCCAGGCCCAGGTCCGCGTCAAGCAGCATGACCCTGCGGCCGAGTTCGGCCAGCGCCAGGGACAAGTTCACTGAAACGTTAGTCTTGCCGACGCCACCTTTGCCACCGGTCACGGCGATCACCTGTACGGGATGCATGCTACCCATGTCTGTTCTTTACCTTGTCTCGCTGGGACTCAGGCCACACGTGGGGCAATTCTGCGTACCCCTTGGCATAGCTACTTTGCACACGCTTCATGGTCAACCCGCCCGCCGGGGGTTGTGATAGAGATCAGCGAACATGTCGGCCATGGCCTCTTCGCTGGGCTCGTCCTGCTGCTGCACATTGACCGCACGGGAAACCAGCTGGTGGCCGCGCGGCAGGTGCAGGTCGTCCGGGATGCGCGGGCCATCGGTCAGATAGGCCACGGGCAGTTCATGACTGATGGCAAGGCTCAACACATCGCCAAGGCTTGCCGTTTCATCCAGCTTGGTCAGGATACAACCGGCCAGGCCACAGCGCTTGTAGCTGTGGTAGGCGGCGGTCAGTACCTGCTTTTGGCTGGTGGTGGCCAGCACCAGGTAATTCTTCGCGGCAATGCCACGCCCGGCCAGGGTTTCCAGCTGCATGCGCAGGGCCGGATCGCTGGCCTGCAGGCCGGCGGTATCGATCAGCACGACGCGCTTGCGCAACAGCGGTTCCAGCGCCGCAGCCAGCGACTGCCCCGGGTCGACGTAGGTCACTGGCACGTTGAGGATGCGGCCCAAGGTCTTGAGCTGCTCCTGGGCGCCGATACGGAAGCTGTCCATGCTCACCAGCGCCAGGTTCTGCGCGCCGTACTTGAGCACGTAGCGGGCCGCCAGCTTGGCCAGGGTGGTGGTCTTGCCCATGCCGGCCGGGCCAACCATGGCAATCACCCCACCCTCTTCGATCGGCTCGATTTCAGGAATGTCGATCATCCGCGCCAGGTGCGCCAGCAGCATGCGCCAAGCCTGGCGAGGCTCTTCGATCTCGGTGGTCAGGTCCAGCAACTCACGGGCGATCGGCCCGGACAGGCCGATGCGCTGCAAGCGGCGCCAGAGGTTGGCCTGCTGTGGCTTGCTGCCCTGCAGCTGGGTCCAGGCCAGCGAACCGAGCTGCACTTCCAGCAGCTCGCGCAGGCCCGACAGCTCGGAGCGCATGGCATCGAACAGGCGCGGGTCGACCGGCGCCGCAGCAGGGGCAGCGGCAGCCTCAGGGGCATCGACGTGCGGCTCGATCAACGGCTCGGCGGCCGTCAGCGACTGCCCGGCAAACAATTGGCGGTTGTTGTCGCTGCTGTCCTGGCGGTGGTCCAGCTCGGCCTGGGCAGTGGCGATGCGCGTATGGGTCTTGCGCAGCTCTTCTTCCAGCTCGGCGTTGGGCACACGCGGGGCCAGGGCGGACAGCTTGTAGTCCAGCGCGGCCGTCAGTTCGACACCACCGGCAATACGGCGGTTGCCAATGATCGCGGCATCGGCGCCCAGCTCGTCACGGACCAGTTTCATGGCCTGACGCATATCGGCGGCGAAAAATCGCTTAACTTGCATTATCCACTACCTCAGCCGTTAGGGCCCACGGTGGCAACGATGGTGACTTGCTTGTTGTCCGGTATTTCCTGATACGCCAGAACATGCAAATTCGGTACAGCCAGGCGGCCGAAACGCGACAGCATGGCGCGGATCGGGCCGGCGACCAGCAGGATGGCCGGCTGGCCCTGCATTTCCTGGCGCTGGGCCGCTTCGATCAGCGAACGTTGCAGCTTCTCGGCCATGCTCGGCTCCAGAAGAACACCATCTTCCTGACCTTGCCCGGCCCTTTGCAGACTATTGAGCAAAATCTGTTCCAACCTTGGCTCCAAGGTAATCACTGGCAGCTCCGACTCAACGCCGACAATGCTTTGCACGATGGCGCGACACAATCCGACGCGCACCGCCGCCACCAGCGCGGCGGTATCTTGACTCTTGCCGGCGTTGTTCGCGATGGCTTCGGCAATACTGCGAATATCACGCACCGGCACCTGTTCCGACAACAGCGCTTGCAGCACCTTGAGCAGGCCCGACAAGGAAATGACACCCGGCACCAGCTCTTCTGCCAGTTTAGGCGATGCCTTGGACAGTACCTGCAACAGTTGCTGAACCTCTTCGTGGCCAATCAGCTCATGGCAGTGCTTCTGCAGGATCTGGTTGAGGTGGGTAGCCACCACGGTGCTTGCGTCGACCACGGTGTAGCCCAGCGACTGCGCCTGGGACCGCTGGCCGACGTCGATCCACACAGCCTCCAGGCCAAACGCCGGGTCACGCGCGGCAATCCCGTTCAGGGTGCCGAACACTTGCCCGGGGTTGATCGCCAGCTCCCGGTCCGGGTAAATCTCCGCTTCTGCCAGGATCACCCCCATCAGGGTCAGGCGATAGGCGCTGGGCTGCAGGTCGAGGTTATCGCGAATGTGCACGGTGGGCATGAGGAAACCCAGGTCCTGGGACAGCTTCTTGCGCACCCCCTTGATCCGCGCCAGCAACTGGCCGCCCTGGTTGCGATCGACCAGCGGGATCAGCCGGTAGCCGACTTCCAGGCCGATCATGTCGATGGGCGTCACGTCGTCCCAGCCCAGCTCCTTGGTATCAAGCGCGCGCTGCGGCGAGGGCAGCAGGTCTTGCTGGCGCTGCGCCTCCTGCTGCGCGTCCAGCTTGGCCTTGTGCTGCTTCTTCCACACCAGGTAGGCGCCGCCACAGGCCAGCAGGCCAAGGCTGAGGAAGGCCACGTGGGGCATGCCCGGCACCAGCCCCATCACGATCATCAGCGCGCCGGACACCGCCAGGGCCTTGGGCGAATCGAACATCTGCCGGTTGATCAGCTTGCCCATGTCCTCGGAGCCCGAGGCGCGGGTAACCATGATCGCGGCGGCGGTGGACAGCAGCAGTGATGGCAATTGCGCCACCAAACCGTCACCGATGGTCAGCAAGGCATACACCTTGCCGGCATCGCCGAAGGTCATGCCGTGTTGCAGCATGCCGATCAGCATGCCACCGATAAGGTTGATGAACAGGATCAGCAGGCCGGCGATGGCGTCACCGCGCACGAACTTGCTGGCACCGTCCATCGAGCCGTAGAACTCGGCCTCTTGCGCCACCTCGGCACGGCGGTGCTTGGCCTGGGCCTGGTCGATCAGGCCGGCGTTGAGGTCGGCGTCGATGGCCATCTGCTTGCCGGGCATGGCATCGAGAGTGAAACGCGCGCTCACCTCCGAAATACGCCCGGCACCCTTGGTCACCACCACGAAGTTGATGATCATGAGGATGGCAAACACCACGCCACCGACCACGTAGTTGCCGCCGATCACCACCTCGCCGAAGGCCTGGATCACCTTGCCGGCAGCGCCGTGGCCCTCCTGGCCATGCAGCATGACCACGCGGGTGGACGCCACGTTCAGGGCCAGGCGCAGCAGCGTGGCCACCAGCAGGATGGTGGGGAAGGCGGCAAAGTCCAGCGGGCGCAGGGCGTACACACAGACCAGCAGCACCACGATCGACAGGGCGATGTTGAAGGTGAAGAACACGTCGAGCAGGAACGGCGGTATCGGCAACATCATCATTGCCAACATCACCAGCAGCAGCAGCGGCACGCCCAGGTTGCCCCGGCCGAGGCCGGCCAGGTTGTTGCGGGCGTTGCTGATTAACTGAGTGCGATCCACCGCGAGTCCTCTTGATGCAAAACTTTGACGCCCAGGGGGCGCCTGGGCGTGGCTTTGCAAGAAGCCTTCCAACTTTGCTCGGCGGGAGATTTATGTTGTCTGTACTGACCCTTTCGCGGGCAGTCCAGAGCCCCAAACTACCTGTGGGAGCGGGCGTGCCCGCGAAGAGGCCAAAAGCCCTGACACAAGGTCAGCTGTCGCGGCGCAGGTCCGGCGGAATCGGCAAATCTTCTTTCAACGGCTCTGGCCGCTTGCCCCTGCCGGCGCGGTACTGGCGGATCTGGAACACATAGGCCAGCACCTGCGCCACAGCCAGGTACAAGCCGGCAGGGATTTCCTGCTCAGGCTCGGTGGAGTAGTAGATCGCCCGCGCCAGCGCCGGCGATTCGAGAATCTGGATCTTGTGCTCCACACCAATCTCACGAATCTTCAAGGCCATGAAGTCGGTACCCTTGGCCAGCAGCAACGGCGCCGCCCCGCCCTTCTCCGGGTCGTACTGCAGGGCCACCGCATAGTGCGTCGGGTTGGTAATGATCACATCAGCCTGCGGCACCGCCGCCATCATGCGCCGCTGCGACATCTCGCGCTGCAGTTGGCGAATGCGTTGCTTGACCTCCGGCTTGCCCTCGCTGTCCTTGTACTCGTCGCGCACTTCCTGCTTGGTCATCTTCATTTTCTTGTGCGTCTGGTACAGCTGGAACGGCACGTCCGCCGCAGCAATCAGCAACAGCCCGGCCGACATCCACAAGGCACTCCAACCCACCACCTGCAGGCTGTGGATGATCGCCTGCTCCATCGGCTCATTGGCAATCGCCAGCAAGGCCTGGCGGTCGTTGGACAGCACCACCACCGCCACTATCAAGATCACGAAGAACTTCGCCAGCGCCTTGAGCAGCTCGGTCAGGCTATTCATCGAGAACATGCGCTTGATCCCCGATAACGGGTTCATGCGGCTGAATTTTGGCTGCAGCAAGCTGCCAGAGAACAGGAAGCCGCTGAGGGCAATAGGTGCCACGAAGGAAATCACGAACAGCAGGATCAGCACCGGCTGCACCGCCCATATCGCCATCTTGCCCGAGGCCAGCAGGAAGGCGCCCATGGCCCGCTCGTCGACAATGATGTCGCGGGTCAGGCTGAAGTTCATGCGCATGATGCTCAGCAACGTCTCGGCCATATGACCGCCGAATGCCAGCAGGCCGCCGGCGCCAGCCAGGGTCACCGCCACCGTGTTCAGCTCCTTGGAGCGGGCGATCTCGCCTTTCTCGCGGGCATCGCGCTTGCGCTTGTCGGTGGGGTCTTCTGTCTTGTCCTGACCGCTCTCGCTTTCTGCCATGCTCAGCGCGCCCTCGCCAGTTCACGCAGCCATTGCAGCGCTTCGCTGGCCAATGCCTGGTAGTGGGACAGCACATCGGCCAGGCCGACCCAGAAAATGAACATACCCATGACCAGGGTCAGCGGAAAGCCAATGGAGAAGATGTTCAACTGCGGCGCGGCGCGGGTCATCACGCCGAAGGCAATGTTCACCACCAGCAAGGCAGCAATCACCGGCAGGATCAGCAACAGGCCGGCCGCAAAGACCCATCCCAGCCGCCCGGCCAGCTCCCAGAACTGGTTGACCACCAGCGCATTGCCCACCGGCAAGGTGGTAAAGCTTTCGGTCAGCACTTCGAACACCACCAGGTGGCCGTTCATCAACAGGAACAGCACGCTCACCAGCATGGTCATGAACTGGCTGATCACCGTGACGTTCACGCCGTTGGCAGGGTCGACCATCGAGGCGAAGGCCATACCCATCTGCACCGCGACGATCTGCCCGGCAATCACGAAAGCCTGGAACAGCAACTGCAAGGCCAGGCCGAACAGCGCACCCACAATGATCTGTTCGGCGCACAGCAACAGGCCACGCAGGCTTAGCGGGTCGAATTCGGGCAACGGTGGCAGCGCCGGCACGATCACCACGGTAATGGCCACCGCCACGTACAGGCGCACCCGCGCCGGCAGCATGCGGGTGCCAAGGATCGGCATGGTCATCAGCACCGCAGTCACCCTGAACAACGGCAGGATGAAGGTGGCGACCCAGGTGCCGATCTGCGTGTCGGTCAGCTCCAGCATATCCGCGTCAACCGATCAGCTGCGGGATGTTGGTGTAAAGGGTGGTGATGTACTCCATGAACTTCTGCACCAGCCAGGGCCCGGCAACGATCAGCGTAATCAGCATGACCAGCAGGCGCGGCAGAAAGCTCAGGGTTTGTTCGTTGATCTGCGTGGCGGCCTGGAACATCGCCACCACCAGGCCTACCAGCAGGCTCGGCACCACCAGCACGGCGACCATCAGGGTGGTCAGCCAGAGGGCGTCACGGAACAGGTCGACAGCTACTTCAGGTGTCATCGGCGGCTCTCCTTGACGGCGTCAGACGCCGCCGAAACTGCTGGCCAGGGTGCCCATGATCAGCGCCCAGCCATCCACCAGCACGAACAGCATGATCTTGAACGGCAGCGAGATGATCAGCGGCGACAGCATCATCATACCCATGGCCATCAGCACACTGGCCACCACCATGTCGATGATCAGGAACGGGATGAAGATCATGAAGCCGATCTGGAACGCGGTTTTCAGCTCGGAGGTAACGAATGCCGGCACCAGAATCGTCAGCGGGACCTGGTCGGGGCCGGCGATGTCGGTGCGCTTGGACAGGCGCATGAACAGGTCGAGGTCGCTTTGCCGGGTTTGCGCCAGCATGAAGTCCTTGAGCGGCACCTGTGCCTTGTCGATGGCCTGCTGGGCGGTCATCTGCTCCTTGAGGTACGGCTGCAGGGCGTCCTGGTTCACCCGGTCGAACACCGGCGCCATGATGAACATGGTCAGGAACAGCGCCATGCCGGTCAGGATCTGGTTCGACGGCGTCTGCTGCAGGCCCAGGGCCTGACGCAGGATCGAGAACACGATGATGATGCGGGTAAAGCTGGTCATCAGGATGACGAACGCCGGGATGAAGCTGAGCGCCGTCATGATCAGCAGAATCTGCAGGCTGACCGAATACTCCTGCTGCCCGTCCGCCCCGTTGGACAGGGTAATGGCCGGGATCGACAACGGGTCGGCGGCCAGGGCCAGCGGCGCAGCCAGCAGCAGCGCCAAAGTCAACAACATACGCAGCGGGCCGCTCATCACTTCTTGTCCTTAGGGTCCTTGCCCATCAGCTCCATCAACCGCTGGGCAAATTCCGGCGTTGCCTGACGTGCGCCAGCCGGCACTTCCACGGGTTCGGCCAGCACATGCAGCGCCTCGATGCTACCGGGGGTGTGGCCAATCAGGATCTGCTCCTTGCCCACCTGCACCAGCAGCAGGCGGTCACGCGGGCCGATGGCCCGGCTGCCGACGATCTCGATCACCTGCCCACCCTTTACCGCCGTACTCTGCATGCGCCGCAGCACCCAGGCCAGGAAGAAGATCAGGCCCACCACCAACAGCAGACCGAAGACCATCTGCGCCAACTGCCCGCCAAGGCTGCCAGGCGCCGTTGCCGGGGTCGCCGCCGGCGTGGCCGCTGCCAGGCAGGCCTGGCTGGCCAGCAGCGCAGCGAACGCCGCAATGGCGCGCATCGTGCCCTTCACTCAGCGCAGCTTCTTGATACGTTCGCTGGGGCTGATCACGTCGGTCAGGCGAATGCCGAACTTCTCGTTGACCACCACCACTTCGCCATGGGCGATCAGCGTGCCGTTGACCAGCACGTCGAGCGGCTCGCCAGCCAGGCGGTCAAGCTCGATCACCGAGCCCTGGTTGAGCTGCAGCAGGTTGCGGATGTTGATTTCGGTGCTGCCCACTTCCATGGAAATGTTCACCGGAATGTCCAGGATCACGTCCAGGTTCGGGCCTTCGAGGCTGACGTTTTCGTTCGGCTTCGGCGAGCTGGCGAACTCTTCCATCGGCATGCGGCCGGGGCCGCCGCTGCTACCGGTATCACCGCCCAGCAGCGCATCGATGTCGTCCTGCCCGGCCGAGCCGGTTTCTTCCAGGGCCGCAGCCCACTCATCGGCCAGCGCCTGGTCCTCTGCAGAGGTGATCTCGTTTTCGTTAGCCATGGTTTCCTCGACAGGCATTCAATTCGTTATGAGCGACCGGCACGCCGTCAGCGGCGTTCGATCGGGTCGATGATCTGCAGGGCCAGGTTGCCCTTGTGCGAACCCAGGCGCGCCTTGAACGACGGCACGCCGTTGGCGCGCAGCACCAGGTGCTCGGGCAGCTCCACCGGGATCACGTCGCCAGGCTGCATGTGCAGGATGTCGCGCAGCTTCAGCTGGCGGCGGGCGACCGTGGCGGTCAGCGGCACCGCTACATCCAGCACGTCCTCGCGCAGGGCCTTGACCCAGCGCTCGTCCTGGTCGTCCAGGTCGGACTGGAAGCCGGCATCGAGCATTTCCCGCACCGGCTCGATCATCGAGTACGGCATGGTCACGTGCAGGTCGCCGCCACCGCCGTCCAGCTCGATGTGGAAGGTGGACACCACCACCGCCTCGCTGGGGCCGACAATGTTGGCCATGGCCGGGTTGACCTCAGAGTTCATGTACTCGAATGTGACCGGCATGATCGCCTGCCAGGCTTCCTTGAGGTCGACAAAACACTGGTCCAGCACCATGCGCACCACGCGCAGTTCGGTAGGGGTGAATTCGCGGCCTTCGATCTTGGCATGGCGGCCATCGCCACCGAAGAAGTTGTCCACCAGCTTGAACACCAGCTTGGCATCGAGGATGAACAGCGAGGTGCCGCGCAGCGGCTTGATCTTGACCAGGTTGAGACTGGTCGGCACGTACAGCGAGTGCACGTATTCGCCGAACTTCATCACCTGCACGCCACCCACGGCCACGTCGGCAGAACGGCGCAGCAGGTTGAACATGCTGATACGGGTATAACGGGCGAAGCGCTCGTTGATCATTTCCAGGGTCGGCATGCGACCCCGCACGATACGGTCCTGGCTGGTCAGGTCGTAACTTTTGATACTGCCAGGCTCGGATGCGCTTTCGGTCTGCACCAGCCCGTCGTCGACGCCGTGCAACAGGGCATCGATTTCATCCTGGGACAGCAGGTCCTGTACGGCCATTGCGGACTCCTACTGCAATACGAAATTGGTGAACAGCAACTGGTCGATGACCGGCTTGCCGACTTCCTTCTGCGCCACTTCCTGGACCACTGCTGTAGCCTTCTGGCGCAACATCTCCTGCCCGACCGGGCTGCTGGCCAGGGAGTCGAAGCCCTGCCCGGAGAACATCATCACCAGGTTGTTGCGGATCACCGGCATGTGCACCTTGAGGGCATCCAGGTCGGCCTGGTTACGTGCCAGCATCGTGATGCTCAGTTGCATGTAGCGCTGGCGGCCGTTCTGGTTGAAATTCACCACGAATGCCGGGGTCAGCGCCTCGTAGATCGCCGCAGCCTTGGCGTTGCTTGCCGAAGGCTCGGCGGCCGGGGCCGACTCGCTCTTGTGCATGATGAACCAGGTAGCGCCCACCGAAAGGCCGATCGCCAGCAACAGGCCTACGACGGCCAGCAGGATCAGCTTGAGTTTGCCTTTAGTGGCGGGGTCTTTGACTGCTTCGCTATTCGCCATGCCAATAATCCGTCGTCCATCGGGGGTTCAGAGGTGGATGGCTTGGCTTGAGCAAGTGTTATGCCAGATTTTGCAGAGGATGGGTTCCAGCAGGTTTTACGGTGCTGCCTTCTTCGCGGGCACGCCCGCTCCCACAGGTGCCGCAAAGGATTTGAAAGCGATGAAACTCCTGTGGGAGCGGGCATGCCCGCGAAGAGGCCAACACTGCAAATGAAGAGTCAGGCGTAGTAGTCAACCGCACTGTCGCCGATAACCACCTGCTGCTCCACAGGCCGGGTGCCTTCGACTGGCTCGGCCCCGCCCTGCTCCGCCTGCCGCGCCGCCACCCCGGACAGGTTGCTGCCCTGCGCCTGCCCCTGCTGCTGTTGCCCGCGCGACTGGTCGGCCACGTTGACATCCGGCTGGGCCAGCCCCTGCTGGGCGAACAGTTCGCGCAGGCGGTGCACCTGGCTGTCGAGGGCATCACGCACACCGGCGTGGCCGCTTATGAAGGTGACCTGGGTCGACTGGTCCGTCGCTACATTGACGCGAATGTCCAAGCGACCCAGCTCGGCCGGCTCCAGCTGGATATCCGCCGACTTGAGGTTCTGGCTGGACAGGTACATGACCCGGTTGACCAAGCCCTCGGCCCAGGCCCCCTGGTTCATCGGCAATGGCTGGTGCAGCGGGCCGGCATTGGCCGGCACGGCGTTGGCGGTCTTGGCCGTGGCAGCTTGGGTCAGGCTGGCCAGGCGGTTGGCGAAATCATCGATGCGGGTGTCGCTACTGGCGCTCTTGGTGTCTTTCAGGCCATCCTCAAGCAAGGCACCGAAGGCCTTGTCACCCGGCTCGCCTGCTTCACCCTCGGTATTTTCCACCAGGTTCGCCAAGGTATTGACGGCGGCCTGCCCATCCTCGCCCTGGGCCTTGGACGGATCCAGAGCATGTGCCGAGGTTCCACCTTTGGCCTGGGCGCTGTGCTCCAGCGCCAGGCGCAAGGTTGGCAAATTGGCCAACGGGTCGGCATCGGGGTCGAAGGCCTCTTCGGCAGAGGGCTCTTCGGGCTCTGCCGCTACCTGCGCCGTGGCAGCCTGCAACACTGGCGCAACGGCCTCGGCCTGGGCCTGGATCAGCTGTGCGCCAGGCTGGGCGTCAGTGA
The DNA here is from genome assembly GCF_000498395.2 of Pseudomonas putida S13.1.2. Taxonomy (NCBI): domain Bacteria; kingdom Pseudomonadati; phylum Pseudomonadota; class Gammaproteobacteria; order Pseudomonadales; family Pseudomonadaceae; genus Pseudomonas; species Pseudomonas putida. The sequence goes on along the minus strand of NZ_CP010979.1, from coordinate 139,341 downwards.
CCTGGCCGGCCACCAGGCTGGCATCACGCAGCCCGGTATCGGCTTGGGCGGCGTCGTCAGCTGGCAACTTGTTGCCGTCATCGGCAACCGCGGTTTTGTCGGCGGCATCTTTCTTGCCACCCGCTGGCGCCTCAGGTTTGTCCTTTGGTGTGGCCCGGGCGACCTTGTCATCCTGCCCGGGGGCCTTGTCACGCCCCTGCCTGGCCATCACCTGGCCAAAGGCGTCGCCCTTGTCACCTAACGCCTGCAGCGGTTTATCCGCCTGCGCGGTGGCCGAACGCGAGGTGCTTGCAATGGCGTTGGCTTGCAACAAAGGGTTGGGTGCGACAGGCATTGAGCGGTCTCCGCGCCAGAAACAAAAAGATCATTCGGCCAGAGACAGGCAAGACTCGCGCCAACTTCCACTTCAGCCTGCAGAAATACGCTGCTGCTCACCCCGATAGAAGTGCTGCACCTCGACATATTCAAGGTCGATGCGGTTGATCAGGTCTTCGATACCATACAGCGGCGGCCGCCGCGCGCGGTCTTCCAGTTGCTGACACAGGCCAGCCAGGGCCACGGCGCCCATGTTGCTGCTGCTGCCCTTGAAACTGTGGGCGGCCGCACCGAGCTCCTCGGCGCTTCTGGCCGCGTGCAGCTGGCTCAGGCGGCGTTCGGAGTCGTCGAGAAAGGTTTGCACCAACTGCAGGTAGCCATCCTCCATGACTTCACGCAGGTCACTGAGTACCTTGTGGTCAATATGCATGTCAGTCACTTGTTCACTCCTTGATCAAGCCAGATTATGCCCGAGCCAACCTGTGGCTCACCATTCGAACTCTACATGTGCGCAACGCCCGCCCTCGCTCCAGCGGCTGTTGCTGGCCAGCCGCTGAACCAGGTTCAGCCCTCGCCCGCTCAGGCCCTGCGCCAGCGAAGGCCGCGACAGCACATGCTGCACATCGAACCCGGCGCCGCTGTCGAGGACCTCGACCATCAGACGCCCGCCATCGGCGTGCGGTTCAACCGTAAAGTCGATGCGCACGAAACCGTCGGTCACCACACCCAGCCGTCGGGCGCGCTCCTGATAATAATCGGCAAACCCCTGCACATCGCGTTTGAGCCGCGAGTCCAGGCCCAGAACCCCATGTTCCAGCGCGTTGGAATACAGTTCGCTTAGTACTGCGTGCAGGCTGCCGGTACGCGCGCGCAGGCCGTGTATTTCTTGCAGCAACTGCACCAGGTAAGGCACCGGGTTGAAGCGCTTGAGGCTCTCGCCACGCACCTCGAACCGCAGCGACCAGTCCAGCGGGCTGGAGCGGCCGCTATCAGAGTAGATCATCGGCGCCGGCACCCGTTCTTCAGCGCTGAACATGCGAATGTCGCACAGGCTGATGTCATCACGCGGGTGCCCGCCAAAACGCTCCAGCGCCTGCATCACTTCGTCGAACAGCCGCGCTGGGTTGCGATTGTTGGCCAACACCGTACGCAGGCGCTGCACGCCGAATAGCCGCTCCTGGTCGTCGGCGGTGTCCAGCACGCCGTCCGACAACAACAACAGGCGTTCACCTGGCGCCAACGGCAATACTTCGGTGCTGTCATCGAAACGCTCCGCCGCCAGGATACCCAGGGGCAGGTGCCGAGAGCTCAGAGATGATAGCACCTGGCCAGCAACCGACAAGCGATAACCATCGGGCATGCCGCCGTTCCACACCTCTACCGAGCCACGCTGCAAGCTGAGGTCAAGTAGCAGTGCACAACAGAACATGTCCACCGGCAGGATGCGTTTGAGCTTGGCGTTCATCTCGCGCAGGATCTGCGCCATGCCGTAGCCCTTGGCGGTCATGCCGTAGAACACCTCGGCCAGGGGCATTGCCCCCACCGCCGCCGGCAGGCCGTGGCCGGTGAAATCACCAAGCAGCACGCGCATGTCGCCGGCCGGCGTGAATGCGGCCAGCATCAGGTCGCCATTGAACAGCGCATAGGGCGATTGCAGATAGCGGATGTTGGGGGCAGAAAGGCAGCCGGAGTGGGCCACCTTGTCAAATACCGCCTTGGCCACCCGCTGCTCGTTGAGCAGGTGGTGGTGGTGCCGGGTAATCTGGTCACGCTGCTCCAGCACGGTAGCCTGCAGCCGGCGCAGGCGGTCCATGGCGCGGATCTTGGCGCCGAGGATCACCGCACTGTAGGGCTTGGCCATGAAATCATCGCCCCCGGCCTCCAGGCAGCGCACCAGGCCCTCCTCCTCATTCAGCGACGTCAGGAAAATGATCGGCACCAGCGCCTCACCGGCCAGGGCCTTGATCTGTCGCGCCGCCTCGAAGCCGTCCATCACCGGCATCAGCGCATCCAGCAGCACCAGCTGCGGGCGGCGCTCGACGAACAGCGCCACCGCCTGCTCGCCGTTTTCTGCGGTGAATACCTGATGGCCCTGGCGGCGCACGATCTGCGCCAACAGCATTCTGTCGGCGGCCCCGTCTTCGGCGACCAGCACGGTCAACGCCTGTTGGGCCGGCATGTCGGCGCTCAACTGATGTCGAAGAGCTTTTCGAAATTGGAGATGGCGAGGATCTTGCGCACATCGGAGCTGGCGTGCACTACCCGCACATCCGACTCATCGCCGCCCGCATGATCACGCAGCAACAACAGCATGCCGAGCGCGGAACTGTCGAGGTAGGTGGTGTCTTTCAGGTCGACGATCACCGATTCGGGCCGATAGGGCTGGCGTTCGTAGGCGTCACGAAATTCCTGATGCTTGCCGAAATCGAAGCGCCCCTTGATCTTGATCGTCAGCTTTTTCCCTTCCTGCGAAAAATCAGTCTCGACTGCCATGCTAGCGATTCCTTCGATGATGGCGAATGCAACTCCATTAAGGTTTAGCAGGCTGGAGCAGGTGTAGCAAGGTCATACCTATGGCCTGCACCGGCCCTATCGCCGGCAAGCCAGCTCCCACAGGAACTGCACCAGACTCGGACCCTGTGCAGCACCTGTGGGAGCTGGCTTGCCGGCGATAGGGCCGGCACAGGTTAAAAATGGTTTTGGCGGGGCAGGCGCTGCGACAGTTCGTCCAGCAACCGCTGCTCACGCTTGTCTTCGGCGCGCCGGGCTTCGTCCATGTAGCGCTGCACCAGCTTGCGCAAACCCTCTACCCGGGCATAGGCCTGCTGCCAGATGCCGCGGGCGTTGTTGAGGTTGTTCTGGTGCCAGACCAGGCTCTGGCGCTGCTGGGTCATGGCCGTTTCCAGCTGCCCCAGGAAACGCTGGTAGTTGACCAGCCAGCTGCCATTGACCCCCTGCCCGCCGCGGTTGATCCACTGCTGCTGGTAATCCTCCCGAAACCGTTCGAGTTCGGCCAGCTTGGCCTGGGCCGTGGCCACTTGCTGCTGGAAATGCCCCAGGCGCTGGGCGGCCTTGCGCTCGGCCTCTTCGGCCATGCCCACCACCGGCGCCAGGCGCGCCGCGCGTCCGGGCGACGCCATGCCCTATCAGCCTGCCGGGGGCGTGAAGATCGCCCCCAGCTGTTCGCGGCTCTGCGCCATGCCCACATTCTCCTGCAGGCCTTGGCGCAGAAACTCCACCAGCTTCGACTGCAAGGCAATGGCCAGGTCGGTTTCCGGATCGCCGCCGGCCACATAGGCGCCCACGCTGATCAGGTCGCGGCTTTGCGACAGGCGCGACCACAGTTGCTTGAACTTCTGCGCCTGGCGCAAGTGGTCGGCATCGACCACCTGGGGCATCACCCGGCTGATCGAGGCTTCGATGTCGATCGCCGGGTAGTGCCCTTCCTCGGCCAACCGGCGCGACAGCACGAAGTGGCCGTCAAGCACACCCCGCGCCGAGTCGGCGATCGGGTCCTGCTGGTCATCACCTTCGGACAACACGGTGTAGAACGCGGTAATCGAACCACCGCCCGGTTCGCCATTGCCCGCCCGCTCCACCAGCTTGGGCAGCTTGGCGAATACAGACGGCGGGTAACCCCGGGTGGCCGGCGGTTCACCGATGGCCAGGGCAATTTCCCGCTGCGCCTGGGCGAAACGGGTGAGCGAGTCCATCAGCAACAGCACGTTCTTGCCTTTGTCGCGAAAGTATTCGGCAATGCGCGTGCAATACATGGCAGCGCGCAGGCGCATCAGCGGCGCATCGTCGGCAGGCGAAGCCACCACCACCGAACGCTTGAGGCCCTCTTCACCCAGGATGTGTTCGATGAATTCCTTCACCTCACGGCCCCGCTCACCGATCAGGCCAACCACGATGATTTCGGCTTCAGTGAAGCGGGTCATCATGCCCAGCAACACCGACTTACCCACGCCGGTACCCGCGAACAGGCCCAGGCGTTGACCGCGGCCGACGGTCAGCAGGCCATTGATACTGCGGATGCCCACGTCCAGCGGCTTGCTGATGGGGTCACGGTTGAGCGGGTTGATCACGGGGCCGTCCATCGGCACCCAGTCCTCGGCCTTCATCCCGCCCTTGCCATCCAGCGCACGCCCGGCGCCGTCCAGCACCCGGCCCAGCATGCTCATCCCCATGGGCAGCCGGCCGCCGTCATCCAGCGGCACCACCCGGGCGCCGGGGGCGATACCGACAATGCTGCCGACCGGCATGAGGAACACCTTGGGCCCGGCAAAACCCATGACTTCGGCTTCTACCTGGACTGGGTGGTAGCTGTCGTCGTTGATCACCAGGCAGCGGCTACCCACGGCGGCGCGCAGGCCTTCGGCCTCCAGGGTGAGCCCGACCATGCGCAGCAGGCGGCCTTCGACGATGGGCTGGGCCGGCAGCTCGATGGCCTCGGCATAACTGCCCAGGCGCTTGCCAAAGCTGGTGCGTTTAAGGTGCATCAGGGCTTTCCACCGAACGCTCGACGGGGGCGTTCAGGTCTACCGACATGTCTGGCGCCGCCGGGTGCAGGGAATGGTCGTGCAACTGGTCGAACAGCTGCGCCACGGCTTTCTCGATACGCGTTTCCATGCTTGCATCGATGCGGCTATGGGCAGTCTCGATACGGCAGCCCCCCGGTAGCAGTGCGCTGTCTTCCAGCAGCCGCCAGTTTTCCTCATGGCGTTCGCGCAGGGCCTTGGCCAGTTCGAAGTCCTGTGGGTTGAGGTGGATGCGGATATTGTCCGCCCCCATGGGCAGCAGCTTCAGGGCTTCGCGCAGCACCTGGGTGATCTGGCTGGAGTCGTTGCGCAATTCGCGGCCGATCACCTGGCGGGTCATGTGCGCCACCAGGTGCACGAGGGTTTTCTCGATCTGCGTGTCTTGCTCGGCGATGGGCTCCATCAGGTTGGCCATCAGTTGCTCAAGGCTGTCGAGCTTGGCCTTCAGGGCCGCCTCGGCCTCCTGGCGGACCTTGAGCTGGGTACTGTGAAAACCCTCGCGCTCGCCGGTGGCGAAGCCTTCGTTGTAGGCTTCCTGGCGGATGGCCTCGAGCTCTTCCAAAGTCAGCGGCTGGACTTCTTCCAGCGGCACTTCCTCGATTTCTTCCTCGACCGGCTCGGGTTCCGGCTCAGGCTCGGGTACGGGCTCTGGCTGCGGGTCGAAGCTGGGCAGCGTCCATACATCCACGCCTTCAAGGTCGCGGGCACGGATCAGGTCGCTTGGGTGATGTTCTTTGCTGGACATGTTTTAAAGTACTCAACAAGCATGTTCGACCCATAAGGGCCTTGTGGGAGCTGGCTTGCCGGCGATCAAGGGCGCAGCCCTTGCCATGCAACGACTCTGCCTGGGCTGGCCTCATCGCCGGCAAGCCAGCTCCCACAATGACCGCACCAGCCCCACCATTTTTTCCTGACCTGATGGATCAGATCATTTCCTCGGCACCCTTGCCGCCGAGCACGATCTCGCCGGCCTCGGCCATGCGGCGGGCGATGGTGAGGATTTCCTTCTGCGCCGTTTCCACATCGCTGACCCGCACCGGCCCCTTGGCCTCCAGGTCGTCGCGCAGCAGTTCCGAGGCACGTTTGGACATGTTCTTGAAAATCTTGTCCTTGACCCGCTCGTCTGCACCCTTGAGCGACACCACCAGCACGTCGGACGACACTTCGCGCAGCAGCGCCTGGATACCACGGTCGTCGACGTCGGCCAGGTTGTTGAAGACGAACATCAGGTCTTCGATCTGCTCCGACAGGTCGCTGTCGACTTCGCGGATCGCGTCCATCAGCGCACCTTCCACGGAGCTGTCGAGGAAGTTCATGATGTCGGCAGCGCGCTTGATGCCGCCCAAGGTGGTACGCGCGGCGTTGGAGTTGCCCGAGAACTGCTTCTCGAGGATCTGGTTCAACTCTTTCAGCGCCGCCGGCTGCACGGTGTTCAGCGACGACACGCGCAAGACGATGTCCAGGCGCACCTTGTGGTCGAAGTTGCTCAGCACCTCACCGGCCTGGTCAGGGTCGAGGTAAGCGACCACGATGGCCTGGATCTGCGGGTGCTCGTAGCGGATCACGTCGGCTACGGCGCGCGGCTCCATCCACTTCAGGCTGTCCAGGCCGCTGGTGTTGCCACCCAGCAGGATGCGGTCGACCAGGCCATTGGCCTTGTCCTCGCCCAGCGCCTGGTTGAGCATCTTGCGGATGTAGGCATCAGACCCCACGCCCAGGCTGGTCTGGTCGCCGACAATGTCGACGAACTCGCTCATTACCTGCTCGACCTGGTCACGGTGCACATTACCCATCTGCGCCATGGCCACACCCACCCGCTGCACTTCCTTGGGGCCCATATGGCGCAGCACCTGGGCCGCATCGGTCTCGCCCAGCGAGAGCAGCAGGATTGCCGCCTTGTCGACGCGGCTCAGCTTGGCGGTAACGGCTCGGTTATCACTCATCGGCGTTGATCCAGTCTTTGACGACCTGGGCTACACGGCCCGGGTCTTCGGCCACCAGGCCTTTGATTGCGTTGAGCTGTGCCTCGTAACCCTCGCTCGGGCTAGGCAGCAGAATGCTTGTCGGGCCACCCAGGCTGACGCGGTCGTTGGCCAGTTCGCCATCCAACCCCACCATGCCGCCCAGCTCCATGTCGCTATCCGAAGCAGCCTGCTTGCCGCCCCCTGTGATGTTGTTGAGCACCGGCCGCAGCACGCCGAACACCAGCACCAGGATGAACACCACGCCCAGCACTTGCTTGACGATGTCCCAGAACCACGGCTGCTGGTAGAAGGCGATATCGGCAATTTCTTCGTTACGATCGGCGGCAAATGGCACGTTGATTACCGTTACGCTGTCACCACGGCTGGCGTCGAAGCCCACCGCGTCCTGCACCAGGCGGGTGAAGCGCGCCAGGTCTTCGGCAGCCCACGGTGCACGGCTGGTGTTGCCGGTGGCCGGGTCGATCTTGACCTGGTCGTCTACCACCACTGCCACCGACAGGCGGGTCATGCGCCCCTGCTGCTGGCGGGTGTGGCTGATGGAGCGGTCCAGCTCGAAGTTCTTGGTGCTTTGCTGGCGTTTGTCCGACGGGTACGGTGCGAGCATCGGTTGGCCGGTGGCCGGGTCCATGATCTGCTGGCCGTTGGCATCCACCAGCGGTTGGCCAGGCTGAATGGCTGCGGCCGGGGTAGCGGCGCCACCGGTGGTTTGCGGTGCCGAGGCAGCGCCTGGCGGCTGGTTGCTCAGCGCGCCAGGCACGCCTTGCGGGCCCTGGCTGCTGGCGCGTTGTTCGTCAACCGACTGTTCGCTGCGCAGCGCCGGCTGGTCGGGGTTGAACTGCTCGGCGGTGGACTCGACGGCACTGAAGTCCAGGTCGGCAGACACCTCGGCCTTGTAGCGGTCATTGCCCAGCACGGGCTGCAGGATGTTGCGCACGCGCTGGGTGAGCATGCTTTCCATGCGGCGGCTGTAGTCGTACTGCTTGCCGGCTTCGGTCAGGGCAGAGTCCTGCAACTGCTCGGACAGCAAATTACCCTTCTGGTCGACCACGGTGACCTGGGATTTGTCCAGCTCCGGCACACTGGTCGCCACCAGGTTGACGATAGCCAACACCTGACCGGCCTCCAGGGCGCGGCCCGGGTACAGTTCGACCAGTACCGAGGCGCTGGGCTTGCGGTCGTCACGCACGAACACCGAGCTTTTCGGGATGGCCAGGTGCACGCGCGCGGCCTTGACGTTGTTAAGGCTGGAAACGGTACGCGCCAGTTCGCCTTCCAGGCTGCGGCGGTAGCGCGTGGCTTCCATGAACTGGCTGGTGCCCAGGCCCTGCTCCTTGTCGAGCAGTTCGAAGCCGACATTGCCATCGCTGGGCGCCACGCCAGCGGCCGCCAGTTTCAGGCGCGCACGGGAGAGGTCGTCGGCCTTGACCAGCAGAGCACCGGAGTTGGGCTCAACGTTGTAGGGAATGTCAGCAGCACCCAGGGTGTCCATGACCTGCTTGGTGTCCATGCCCGACAGGCTGCCGTACAGCGGACGGTAATCGGGTTGTTGCGACCACAGCACCACGGCGAAGCCGATTGCCACGCTGGCCGCCAGGCCGACCATGAGGCCGACTTGGCGCAGCATGGGCATCTGCGCGATGTTTTCCAGGAACGACATACCTGGCAGCGGGCGCTTGGCCGCTGCCGAGCCAGTCTTGGCGGGGGCGTTGTCGACGACTGCTTCAGCCATGGTCTACGTCCGTCCTCAAACCGGCATCTGCATGATGTCCTGATACGCCTGGACCAGCTTGTTGCGTACCTGGGTCATGGCCTGCATCGACACGCTGGCCTTTTGCGAAGCGATCATCACGTCGGTCAGGTCGACGCCGCTCTTGCCGATCTCGAAGGCATTGGCCAGCTGGGTCGATGCCTGCTGCGTCTCATGCACCTTGCCGATGGCCTGGCCAAGCATGTCGGCAAAGGTACTCTGCCCCGGTGCCAGCTCGGGGGCAGCGGTGACCTTTGGCAGCGACATGGCATCGGCCTGCATGGCCCGCATGTCCAGCATCAGACGATTGAATTCAACACCTTGGCTCATGACCCTTCTCTCTCCTGCGGCCGCATTTTTTTGACACTCATGCGGCGAATAGCCTACGTAAAGCAACAAAGGTGCCAGCCTTGGCAATCACCTTTCACGGGCTTACACGGCCCCTGTGGGAGCGGGCGAGCCCGCGAACACCGGCGCAGCCGGTGCCAGCCACCGCGTGGGGTTCTTCGCGGGCACGCCCGCTCCCACAGGGGTGACTGCATTCACAGCGGGGCGCAGTGTCAGCCGAACAGGCTGGCCTCGACGTCAAACCCGGCATCGCGCATCTGCGCCAGCTTGTAACGCAAGGTGCGCGGGCTGATGCCCAGGCGTTCGGCCGCCTCTTTGCGCCGACCGCGCTCGGCGCGCAGGGTGTCGATGATCATCTGGTACTCATGGCGGCGCATGTCATCGCCCAGCCCGCTCGCCTCGGCCGAGACTTCAGGTGATGGCTCTGTGCTGGCTGACAATGGAATGGCGCCTGCCAGACAGAAATCCGCCGCCTCGATCACGCCACCCTGCTGCAGGATCAGCGCCCGCTGAAGCGCGTTGTCCAGTTCGCGCACGTTGCCCGGCCAGGCATAGGCCTGCAGGCAGGCCCGGGCCTGCGGCGACAGGCGTACCGGGGCGTGTTTCATCTTGGCCGCATGGCGCGCCAGCAGGCGCTCGGCCAGTTGCAGGATGTCGCCCGGGCGCTCACGCAGCGGGCACCAGGCCAGGGGGAACACCGACAGGCGGTAGTACAGGTCTTCCCGGAAGCGCCCGGCGGCCACTTCGCCGGCCAGGTCACGGTTGGTCGTGGCCAGCACACGGATGTCCAGGCTGATCGGCTTGCGCCCGCCTACCCGCTCCACTTCGCGCTCCTGCAGCACGCGCAGCAGCTTGGCCTGCAAGGCCATTGGCATTTCCGAGATTTCGTCGAGCAGCAGGGTGCCCCCTTCGGCCTGCTCGAACTTGCCGGCCTGGGCGGCGATGGCACCGGTGAAAGCGCCCTTTTCATGGCCGAACAGGGTGGCTTCGAGCATGTTGTCGGGGATGGCCGCGCAGTTGATTGCCACGAAGGGCTGCGCCGCTCGCGGCGATTGCTGGTGGATGTAGCGCGCCAGCACTTCCTTGCCGGTGCCGGACTCACCAGAAATCAGCACGGTCGAGTCACTGCGCGCCACACGCGCGGCCAGCTCCAGCAATTGGCGGCTGGCCGGCTCGCAGGCCACCGGGCCCTCGTCAGCGGACACCCGCCCGGCGGCATGCCGCTCGACCAGGCTGAGCAGCGCCTTGGGCTCGAACGGCTTGACCAGATAGTCGGCAGCACCTTGGCGCATGGCCTCGACGGCACGCTCGACGGCGGCGTGCGCCGTCATCAACAGCACCGGCAGCTGGGGTTGCTGGCGGCGCAACTGGCTCAACAACTGATGCCCGTCCATGCCGGGCATGTTCACATCGCTGACCACCAGGCTGAAGGCGTCATCCAGCACCGCCTCCAGCGCTTCTTCGGCACTGCCCACGGCCTGGTAGGCGAAACCGCCGATTTCCAGGGTATCGCCCAGCGCCTGGCGCAATACGCGGTCGTCCTCGACCAGCAGCACCTTGATTGCCATTACACCCCCTCCGCCAATTGCCCGTCGATCAGCGGCAGCTCTACCCGCACGCAGGTGCCACGGCCCACTTTCGAACGCAAGCTGATTGCACCCTGGTGCGCACGCACCACAGCCTGAACCACCGCCAGGCCCAGGCCGGTGCCGGTGGCTTTGGTAGTCAGGAACGGCTCACCCAGACGCGCCAACAACTCGGCGTCGATACCACTACCGGCATCACTCACGCACATATGCAGGGTGTGCTCGCGGCGGAACAGGTGCACCTTCAACCGCCCCGGGCCTTCGCTGGCCTGCAAGGCATTCTCGATCAGGTTGAGCAAGGCACCGACCAGGGTGTCGCGGTTACACAGCAACTCGCCCAGATGGCTGTCGCACTGCCAGCGCACTGCATGCCCTTGAACATGGACCTGGGCCGCTTGCTGCAGGGCCTGGAACAACGCTTTCGGGGTAACCCGATCACCCAGCGGCAACTCGCCACGGGCGAACACCAGCATGTCACGCACCTGGTGCTCCAGCTCGTGCAGGCGCTCCTTCAGGGTACTGGCGAAGCGCTGGCGGGTTTCCGCGCTCAACGCTTGCTCGCTATCGGCCAGGTGGCTGGCATAGAGCATGGCGGCCGACAACGGCGTGCGGATCTGGTGGGCCAGCGAGGCGACCATGCGCCCCAGCGACGACAGCCGCTCGTGGCGGGCCAGTTGGTCTTGCAGGCGACGGGTTTCAGTCAGGTCGTTGAGCAGCACCAGTTGGCCGGGTTCGGCATCCAGCGAGCGGGTGGCGATGGACAGTCGACGGCCATCGCGTAGCGAGACTTCGTGGCCATCGTCCTTGCGCGGCGCAAAGCTGCGGGCGATCACCTGGCGCCACAGTTCGCCGATCAGCGGTTCACCGAGCAGTTCGCAAGCAGCCGGGTTGGCTTCACGTACAAGGCCATGGCCATCGATCACGATTACCCCGCCGGGTAGCAGGGCCAGCAGGTTCTGCAGGCGGTTGGCCAGGCGTTCCTTTTCGCTCAGCTCTTCGATGCGCTGGGCACTGACCACGGCCAGCTCGCCTTTGAGTTCACTGACCCGGGCTTCGAGCAGGCTGTAGGACTGGCTGAGTTGGCTGGACACCTGGTTGAACAGGGCGAAGGCTTGCTCGATACCCTGGTGGCTGTCCTGCTCGACCGGGGTTTGCCCCTGCTGATTGGGGGCTCGGGTTACGTGGGCGGCCTGGGGCATCGTGCTCTCTCGCGTGGCTGACCGTCATAAAAACGGTGTGTTGCCAGCGGTGTAGCAATAGCCGTGCCGGAGATGGGGATTTGGGTTGCCTGTGCTGGCCCATTAGCGGGTAAACCCGCTCCCACAGGATCAGCGCAGGGCTTGAGGCCTGTGCTGATCCTGTGGGAGCGGGTTTACCCGCGAAGAGGCCGGCACAGGCCTACGGCCATGTATCAGTCCGGCAGCCAGGCCTTGCGCCAGTTGCTCAGGTTGTCACCTTCGAGCATCCAGGTGCCCAGCACTGCATTGCGCAGTGCATCGCCCGCCTTCGCCGTGGCATCCAGATCAGAGATGTGCATGCGGATGGCATCTACCCAACCACGGAAACGGTTCTTCACCAGTGTGACCGGCAAATCGCTGTAGCCCTGGTAGCAACGCAGGTCGCTGGCGATCACCGGGTAACCACAGGCACCGTACTCCAGCAAACGCAGGTTGCTCTTGCACTCGTTGAACAGGTTCTGCTCGACGGGAGCCAGGGCCAGGTCCAGGTTCATGCTGGCCAGAACCCGCGGGTATTGCTCAATCGAAACACCCTCGTGGAACTCATGAACATAGGGCCGCAGCTTGTCCGGGCACATCCCGAAGAACACCCACTCCACCTCGTTGGCCAATTCCTTGACCACGTCCGCGATCACTTCCAGGTCGCCCGTATGGCTCGCCCCACCCGCCCAGCCGACACGCGGTTTGCGCGACTGCCGGCGCAGGGCCTTGAGGTTCCCCCAGTAGCGGGTATCCAGCGTGTTGTGTACCACGCGGATATCGCCATGCAGGCCGGCGAAGGCCTCGGCCAGCGGCTGCGTGGAAACGACAAAGCGGTCCACATAGGACAAACCGCGACGTATGGACCGCAAAATGTCCTTGGGCATGTGCGCCCTGTGCACGCTCTTGAGTGGCAGGTTGGGCAGGTAGTCGTCCAGCTCGAAGACCTTGAAAGCCCGCGAAAACGCGTGCATCCGGCGTATATGCTCAATCTGCTCATCGCCAACCTGGCGCTGCAGGATGATGCTGTCGGGCTGATAACGCTCAAGTTCGGCAGGCGCCAGATAATTCCACGCCACCACCCCCTCGGCCAGCCCCTCGCGGTTGAGCGTATCCAGCGGCTGGATGACCCGGTAGTTGCCACACCCTCCTCTGTCCGCCGCATGGGCGAGGATGGTCGGCAGCGGTTTCCAGGACGACAACGGTCGCCAGCTCAGACCGGAGGGCGCCAGGCCGAGGCCATTGCTGGAAGACAGCGAGAAGTTCGGGTTGTGGAGCGGGTCACGTGCCAGTACAGGCAGCCAGCGGTCATACAAGGCATCTTCTTCTGCAGCGGTGGCCGGCGTTACAGCATCCTCACTGAGCAGCAACTGAACACGCGGCGTCCACACGTTCAGGTAGCCGCCACGGTGCAGGCGCAGGCACAGATCAACATCCGTCCAGCGCTGCAACTCGGGGGACTCGTCGAAACCGCCCGCCTCCAGGAACAGGCTTTTGTTCACCAGCAGGCACTTGCCGCTCACGGCGACATAGTTCTGGTCCACTTGCAGGCGCTGCAGATAGCCGGACGCGGCCATCGGCTGACCGGCAAAAGCTTCGCCAACAGGGCCATTCAGGCCGAGCACGAAACCGGCATGGCTGATGGTAGCGTCCCCCGCCACCAGTTTGGCCCCCACCACGCCGACTTCCTGGCGCATGCCGTGGTTGAGCATCTGCTGCAACCAATCGTTATCGAGCACCGCAGCGCCTTCGTCCAGCCACAGCAGGAAATCACCACGGGCCTGCCCGGCTGCCTGGTTGCGCATTTGCACAGGCGCCATGCCAGCCGGGAAACGCATGCAACGAATGGCATCGGTGCCAAGCCGGGCAACGTTGTCGAGCCAGCCGTTTACTGCCGGGCCGGCATTATCACGCGCCAGCAGCAGCACCTCGTAGTTTCGATAGGTTGTCTTCTCCAGAATGGTTTCCATGCAACGCTGCACCCGCTCGGTGCTGTTGCCCTGGAGCAGGATCAGGATGCTGACCGGCGCGTCGCCGGGGGCGCCATAGTCCAGATCATAACGCCCGGGCAGACGAGACCCGATGCGCGCCTGGGCAAAACCGCGTGCATGCAGATGGCGCTGGATGACCCCGCGCTCGTCCGGGCAGTCGCGCAGCGACGGGGCATCGCAGACCAACAACGGCTCGCTGATATGCCCCAGCCCCTCGAAACCGGCAGATTCGATCAGGCGCAGAATGTAATCCAGCTCGAACGCCTGGCCCGCTTCCTGGCGGAAGCCGCCCATTTCCAGCCACACCTGACGGTTGAACAGCCAGTGGCGTGACAGGCTTGCCGGCAAACTGAGCAGCAGGTCAAGGTTGAGATCAGGGCGCAGCGCAGCGCCCATTTCCGACCCGGCGCAACGCAAACCTTCATCACCATAAACGGCCCGACAGCCCGGCGCCGCCAACAGGTCAAGCGCGGCAATCAGCAAGCCACTTGCAGTGAACTCACTCCCCGCCTCTACCAGCATGAACCAGTCGAATTCACCCGCCTGAACTGCCTGGTTCAGCTGATCGCTCAGGCTGGCATCGGTCAAACGCATGAAATGCAGCGTATCCTGCGCCGAAGTCGCGGGCGCCTCGCCCGGCGTCAACGCGACAATTTTCAACGTGGAATAAAGGCAGTGATCGCTGTTCAGGCTTTGCAGAGAAGCTTTCAATGCATCTGCGTGCCCATCAGCGTCCACCACGATAATGCCGATCACAGGGCCGCCCTGATGGGCGTGCAGACGCTGTTCGATCAGGCGGCTCTGCATGGCATCCGGAACACGTTCGCCCAGCCAGGTTTGCAGCGTCAACGCCTTGGGCTTGCCACCCAGATGCTCCAGCATCTCCTGGCGCCCGCGCTCTACTTCCTCGTTGCCAACGTCGCTATGGCGCGCATACAACTCGCGATAAAGCGCTGGGTAATCTTTCAGTGCCTGCTCGGAACGTCGAGCCGGCGCACTGTCATCACGGCGCATACGGACTTCCACCGTCTCACAGCGAACATGATGGAAGGCGCTTCGCGCGCTCAGGCGCATGAGGAAATCCCAATCTTCCAACCCTGCCAGGGACTCGTCGAAGTCCCCCACGGCAAGTGCAAGCGCGCGTGGGCAGGCAAAGGTGTTGATCGGGATGTAGTTGTTGACCAGCAAACGCTCCCTGGAGTACGCCTCGTGGGGATAGCGTTGCTCGCGCGCCACTTCGGTCCGCTTGCCTGCCGCAAGCGTTTCCTGAATGAAGACTGCATCCGTATACACCACACTGTCGGGGTGGGTATCCAGCGCTTTGGCCAATGTTTCAAGATGGTCAGGCAGGTACAGGTCGTCATCGTCCAGATAGACGACATAACGACCACGGGCCAGGTGCAAAGCGGCATTACGCGCAGCGGCCGGGCCGCGATTACGGCCTTGGCGGATATAGGTGATGGGGAAATCGTAGTCAGCCAGCAGCGACTCGACCGGGTCGCCGTTATCGTTGACCAGAATGACGTCAAAGTCCTTGAAGGACTGATGGGCAACGCTGTTCAGCGCATCCCTTAGCAATTGCGGACGGTTAAACGTGGTCAATATGATGGAGAACAGCGTTCTCTCGGCGTCTTGCGCCAGGGCTTCCAGACGCCCACACAATTGCCGCACCCGTCTGCCCAGCCCGGTATCCTGCTCTTGCGGATAAAGTGTCAGCCGCCGCTTGAGGTGCGCAGCAACTTCGCGCTCATAGCCTTTCAGCCGCCCTTCGTTACCACGCTCAAATACACCTTCGAGAATACAGGTGTGCCCTTCCAGCGGTGCGCAGGAGACATAAAACTCATGGGAATGTTGTGCAGCATGTACGCGATAGCTCACACCAGGCACAGCGCTGAAGGCGAAGTCAGGGTAAAGCTCTGCAAGCTGAACCATAAGCTGCCAGTCACCAGACCCTCGAATTCTGACATCACGCCGCCAGGCCTTGAAAAAGGCATCTCTACGAATGATGGCTGCAGAGGGCGTAATGTAGCTGTCGTAAATAAGAAGATCCGCAACCTCATTACGCCCGCCAAAATAATCTGCACCCCGATGCCCCGGGTGGCGAGGCCCTGGTACGGGCTCTCCCTGCTCGCTGACCCAACATATCGGACTGTAACCCAGTGCAACCTGCGCATTGCTTTCCATCGCAGGGAGAAGGCGCTGAACATGGCCTGGATTCATGAAATCGTCGGCCATGAACAAAATCATGTATTTGCCTTTGGCCGCCCAAAAGCCATTTTGAGAGCTGTTGCCTGCCCCAAAATTCCGCCGGTTACGCATATAGCGCACCCGCGTATCAGACGAAAATTCCGCCATGACCAACTGCGTGTTGTCCGTCGAGTCATTGTCCACAACGAGGACTTCAACCTCCTCGACACCCTGGCTCAACACGGACCGCACTGCTTGCCCCAGATACCGACCATAGTTATAGGCTGGAATGACGACGCTCAACAACGGCGCTGCGCCACGCACCGCTGTTGCATCCAGTGCAATAGCGGAGGTCAGCGCATTGATCCAGAAGTCTACGGTATAGGGGTAAATACGCTCATCCGGGCGAGCGCTGCCTTGCATGAGAAACGACCGCAAGCGACTCGCCAGCGCCTCGTACTCCGCCCACTGCATACCATCAAGAAAAGCGAACAAGTCTCCGCTGTTACTAAACGCACTACCGTCTACATAGCAGTCACGCGGAAACCATTCTGGCACCGAAGCGGTTGCGGTATGCACAGGAACGGCACCCGACAACAGGCAAGACTGCCACTCAGGTGACAGCCAACCCGACAACTCGGGCTCAAGGTCACATAAAGCGAAGTGTGCTCCCGCCAACTCGATAGCGTCCCGGCCATGCACAGATGCCTTGGCGCTGAAAGCAGAGCGCAGGCTCAATTCGGCAAGCGGTAGTTCCAGCGGCTGATTGAGCCGCACCAGGTCTTGGCCTGTGAACGCCTCTTTGGCAGGTAGAAACACCCGATCAAACTGTTCGAGTAGCTGTGCGCCGTCCCTGGAGTTCTCCAACTGCATCAGATAGCGTCGAGTATCGGCCGAGAATGTCAGCACTTGCGAGCTTGCATGAACCTGCTCAATCAAGAGGACACTGTCATAGTGACCAGTGACGTCGGCTACCAACACCCGCTCGAAGACAAGACCGTTGGCATTACCATAGGTCTGCAATGGGCCAAGAGGAAATAGAGCCTGCAACTTCTCCCATTGCTCATCGCTTAAAAGAAAAGCCTTCTGCTCCTGCCCTAGCTGAACCCCGGCGATACCCACTCGCCAAGGCTTCCCCTGGCAACTACCGCCTGCAATTGAGGCCCAATCCATCACGCATCCCCTCTGTCACGGCCTCGCTTACACGCAGCCTCGTTGAAATTCAATTTCGTTCACCCAGGGATTTCGCCCAGGCAGCCATGCTGTCGATCGATTGGTCCAGGCTGGTCCAGACGTCCAGCCCCAACCCACGGGCATGGCCAATATCCGGTACATAAAAGGAACGCTCCGAACCCTCGGGGCGCCCCATGATCCGCACCTGTTTTCCTTGAGCCACTCGCGAAACAACCCGACGCGCCAGATCGGCAATGCTGATCGCCTGATCGGAGCCAACGTTGTAGGCCTCGCCGGATCTGCCTCTTGCCAGCAACACCAACAGCCATGCAGCCAGATCTGCACCGTGCAAATAGCTACGCACCGCCGTCCCACAAGAGCGGATCACCACCTGATCCGCAAACAGGGCGTCACGAACAAAGTTGCCAATGGCGAAGTGGCCATCAAGCGGCAGACCTGGCCCCGAAAAGGCGAAGCAGCGCGCCATGATTACGTCAATGCCTTGCGTCTGTGCATAAATCGCGCCCAAGGTTTCCTGTGCTCGCTTACCTTCGGCATAAGCACTTCCCGCGCTGTTGCTGACACAAGCGCTAGCGAAGCCTTCCGCGACCCCGGCGACCTCATCGGCTCCTCCCCGCAGAACCCCGTACTGCGCACCGGAGCCAGTAAAAAGCACGCGCGCCTGATCCCTTACTGCCAGGTCGAGCACCCGACGCGCACCGGTCATGATGGTGTCGAAAATTTCCAACGGCTTGCCATGGGCAGCCGCGGAAGTTTCGGTTGCCGCATGAATAATCAGATTGACAGGCTGACCCGGAACGGTCAGCAGATCACGCACATCACCACAGACCCAATGCAGCCAAGCGCACTCACGGTAACAAGGCTGCGCATCCAGAAATCGGGATGGGTTGCGTGACAGAACGGTGACATTAACCCCTGCGCCTTGCAGGTTTAGTTGCTGAAACAACGCCAACAACCATGATCCAAAAAAACCTGTACCACCGGTCAATAGCACATGCTGCCCCGCCAAGGCGTTGTGCAAACCAAGCGTGGAGGGGACGGCAAGCAACGCGTTTCTGATTACGGGTGAAAGCGAGGAAAATCCAGGCATTGGCGTCAGGGACTCATGGGTAGGTTAAACGCGGGAGTGGAGACGCCGCAGCAGTTCAGGCGTTCCCAAAGCATGGCCGCCTGGCCACAGGCCTAATAGAAATACAGGGTAATGTCTTCCAGAATGTCCGCGTACAAGCGCATGCCCACCTTGTAATCGCTGCGAATGGACTGCACTTCATCGATCAAGCACCAATAATCGTCAGAACGATGATAAGCACAGACTGCCAACGCGGGCCTGTCGCGCGCGATGATCATGCGTGCGCCCCGCAAGGCAGATGCCTCCATGCCCTCGATGTCGAGCTTGAACAAGCCAACCTTGCCCGGCACCACGGCATCCAGCGGTACACCCTGAATGAACGAGGTGATGCTTGCGGGAACATCACTGCTTAATTCTCCAGCAATGTCATACGAAAGCTCTGGCTGATAGATGGCCCGGCTGGGCACTTCGTCCAGCCCCATGTTGAACAGCCAGACACTGGGCCGGTCCGAGACACTCTTGAGCGCCTCGTAGTAAGCGGGTAATTCGGGTTCAAACAGCCAGGCCTGCTCGACCGGGCCAAAGTGTTTCTCCAGCCGATGCAGGGTATCGCCCGCTGCCGCGCCAGCGTCCACAAAGCGCGCTGCCTGTTCAGGCCGTACAAATGCCTTGTCGAAATACTCTTCATCCCAAGGCGACTTGGCCTGCTCGGCACACGCAATTGACAGGCGTGTGCGCATACCGATCAACGCATCAAAAACCTTGCGTGATGGCTCATCGTCCAGGCACAAAAAAGCAGAAATGAACCGCCAGGGATCACGTAATGGTGCCTCTGCAAAACTGGAAAACTTCTCGCACCCCAGGCCAGGCCCCGCGCCATCCAACGCGTATAGAAATTCATGCATGTTGACCAGGCGAATCCCCGGCACCTGACCCAATTGCCTGGAAATGGCGTTGCCATGCCTGCCACTCGCGACAACGACGACCGCGTTGTCCAAAGAAAGGCTGGATGGGTGAGCGATCGAGATCCCCTCCATTGAACCGCCTTCCTTCGCCCGGTCATTGTCGAGAAAACCTTTGACCTCAACGCCTAGCGTTTGCGCGTGAAGCGCCAATCGCAAACCGACCTTGAAGGCCCCAAAGATATAGAACCCCTCACTCAGCCAGCCGAGCGCCTGCTTCTTTAGCGCCGCCAAATCGGCCAGGCCAGCGTTCGAGTCCAGCAAGCGCCTGATATTGGGGTAATTATCCAGACGTGATAATGCCTCCAGCCGAGACGGGTGCCTGATCACGATGTGATCTTGAGCTTCACGCAGAGGCGCATCCGACCAGCAAACCGGCAAACGCTCGCCAGACGGAAGTGCAAATGAATAGATGCAACCTTTCTGCATCGCTGAAAAATTGGCGCCGAGCGAGGACAAGCCAGCATTCATCATATTACCTGCCTAACCGATTGGAATGGCCACGAACTGCCATCCCGCAACATAAAATAAAACCAAGCACCTGAAAAAATCGTTTGTCACTCGATAACGATATCGAACAGTGCATCCGCGCGCTGCGGGTACAGTGCCGCCAAGCGCGGCCTGATACGCTCCAGCCTCTCAGCGATCCACTGATTCAACGTCAAGTTCGGATCAATCAGTAGCTTTTCTTTTGCAGACGTGGTGCTGCCGTTAACATCGACATAGTGCCGCGCAATTCCCGAAACCTTTGCATCATCGAGATAATTCAGCATGACCGAAACATCAGGCGGCGGTACGTCGAGGCGGTCAAGCGCATACTCGATCGCCAAAATATCGTTGATGCTTTGCAGGTAGGTACGTAGCCTGACATTGCCCTCATCCACAAGATAGTGCTGAAGCCGGCCGTAAGTCGTTACGAAGCGGCGCTTGCAAAAGTCATAGACCCGAAGCAGGTTTTTCATCTCTGCAAAATTTTCACGCACGCTACCCAAGCGATCCGTCAACACACCGTTGCCGTAATAGAACATATCGGAAAAAATCGAGGCAACCTTGGGAGAGCTGCAACCAGGCACCACAGTGATATCGAACGCGGCGTCATGGACGGTCAGAGAGTTAAGATGATGAGGGTATGCCTGCGAAAATACAGCCTCCGGCATATCCATAAATTTCAAAGCACACAGTTCAATATCAGCAAGCAACAAGTTTACCTGCCCTGCAATGTGCTCCGCGCCCAGCAGCGGGGTCTTGTTATTGATAACATCATACTGCTTGGCGGTTATTGCCCGCTGCGGCTCGTAAAACGCAAGCAGGTCATAATCAGACGAAGCATTCCCCATACCAAGAGGAATAGAGCCCATCAGCGAATAGCACA
Organism: Pseudomonas putida S13.1.2; assembly: GCF_000498395.2. Classification (NCBI taxonomy): domain Bacteria; kingdom Pseudomonadati; phylum Pseudomonadota; class Gammaproteobacteria; order Pseudomonadales; family Pseudomonadaceae; genus Pseudomonas; species Pseudomonas putida. The sequence continues at coordinate 118,827 of NZ_CP010979.1, read as the reverse complement.
AAACGCGTACCGGGCAGTGCTGCTCCATTCGCTGGATAACATCATCCACCTGCGCCTGCAAGTCAGGCTGCGCACACACATCAATCAGTTGCGCACGCATTATCGAGCCACCCACTCATCCAGTAAAAAGTCATACGCTTCGAGCGCAGCGGCCGACCGTGCGAAGCGATCGGATATGCGGTACAAATCCCTGACGCCACGGTCAAACTCGCTTTCTTGATAAGCATGGCGAACCGAGCAACCTAGCAGCGCAAACGCCTGGGCCAGCGGCTCGAGGTCAGCGCTTTCTACCCGCAGATGAACGCCGCGGAGGCTGACCCTGCCGGTTTCACTGAAGTTTCTCAGTACCAGCACACGGCACAACTTCAGCAACGTCTCATAGTAGGCACTTTCTGCCCGATACGGCGCTCTCAGAAAATACGAGTGCATTACTGGATAGGGCAATTCGGTGATGCCTGATCGCACCATGCAATCAATCAGCGCTTTCAAAGCGGGGCGATTAAGGTAGGCCTCATAGTCCGCACTCGACAGCTTGAGCGGAACCAGTGATCGCTTGCGATGAATCTGGAAGGCGGCACGGTGTTTGCCGCTGTCCATGTTGAAGTGGTTTTCTTCACTGTTCCAGTCCGCCTTCACCGCATGGTTCAAAAAGAACAAGGGGTCGATAGATTCCGTTTGCCGCATGCGCTCATACACCTGCCTACGGCTTCGCAGCACGTTATCCACCCACGCGGCCGTTTGCGCGATACCAAATTGATCAGCCGCGTTGCGACAGTAAAGGTCCATGTAGTGGTCCGGTGTTGCGCCCGCCTCACCGTCAAACCACTTGAACAGCTCCAGGTAGGGGAACAGGGTAAACACCGGACTGTCCTGGAACAGGCCATTCCCGTTACGGCGTGCACAGACCAACAAGGCCGGTATCCACGCCAGCACGTCCCCCGACGCGTCACTGATGAGCGCATCATCCTTGTAGTCCGGATGAAAAAGCCCTCTCAATGCCGGGATCTCAACGGGCAAGGTCAGCTGTTCGTCAATGATATGGTTATGAAGCTTTGCCATCTGCGCCCGGTCTTCAGCAGATCGCCACGACATGTTGGACCCATTCACCGGGCAAAAAATGACCCGTTCGAACCCCTCCGCGGCCAAGCCAAGCGCAATGCTTTCGTGCTCAAAAATATTGTTTACACAAATGATCACGAGTGCAGATTTGTCTGCATGCCCGACACTTGTGACCGGCAGCCCCTCGTGGCGCTCTATCTCGGCAGCACGCTTGTCAATAAAGCCTGTGACATTGCAGCCAGCCCTCAGATAACGCGAAACCATCGTCCCACGATGGGCGGCACCGTACAGCACTATCGGCGTCTCGGCAGTCCAGATCATACCGGGCACACTCCCTTGAGCAGGCGCAAGAACTCAGCGTCTGGCTCACGCTCGCGTACGGGGAACGACATGAAAGCAGGATGTTTAACAACAACAGGAAGCGACTGCAGTTGCCTGCAATAATCCATCAGCGCCTGTGCCTGGTCCGCTCTGAAATAAGCCTCCCACTCCGCCCGCTTCATTTTAAGCGGAATGCCGTCGAACCCCTGGCGCTCCAGATAGAAGGCGCGATGAGAGCCATCGAGAATATTGAAGCGGTGCGCTGCGCTATCAAACACGGCGACAGACGCAGCCTCTCGATAATAATCCCCCATATCGAAAAAGGTTTTCGCGCGATAAAAGTCCAGCTGCGCCTGGGTAAACAACTCATCAAAAGGAAGCAGTGCCTTGACTGCCGGATCATCCAGCCGGACGTTGGTCGCCCTGTCGATAACGTCTTGTTCCTGATTTTGCCACTTGAAGTAGTCAGCGTAATCGTGATCAATGCCATCGTAAGAACGCCTTACGGTATAGACATAGTCCTTGTGCACAATGGCAGTCACATAATCTGACAACGCGCTCAGCAGGTATTCACCCGCGTGCACCGTATACAGCTCGTCAAAACTGGCAAAGGGCACCGCATAATCACCCGAATAAAATGCGTTCCATGCGCGCGTCATGGCGGCCGCTTTTTCTCCACGGAGAAACGCGGGCAAGTGCAGTATTTTCGTATAGCCGACGCTTCGCAAGGTACGCGCAATCGGAGGGTGGGCAAGGCCATTTCCTATTGCCACGAACACCAGCGCATTACCATGCCTTTGAATGCACGTCTCCACATTCATCACCGGTACAGGCGCATTCGACACACCTTCCGGATGACGATCAATGATGGCGCAAACGTTCACACCGCATTGCATCAAACGCCGACAAAAGCCAACACCTATCTGACCGCCACCATAAATGACAACAGGCCGGTCTATCGTGGAAAGTTTATTCATTGATCGCACATCCGATTTCCTTGCACCGCGACCGCTACGTATTTCGCTGACGAAAAAGCATATGAGCTACCGTGACATGTGGCACTCACGGCCTCTCAGGCACAGCGTAGAGCACTGCATCAAAGGTACTGGGTGAGTGACAGCGCAGGTAAAAGCGGTAGCCCAAATCAAAGCCTTGCAACTGCTCGGCTATTTCCCAGAGGTGTTCCGCACGGTGATAAATACTAATGGCCAGGTGCGGACGATGTGCACGCAGCAGGCCCGCCGCCCCGCACAAGGCTGCCGGCTCTTCGCCTTCGATATCCATCTTGATGAAGTTCGGCGCGAATCCGGGCAAGGCGTCATCCAGGCGCACACAACACACAGGGTTCCCGCCGGACTCGACAAGATGTCCACCCGCCCCCAGAGTGGGGTCATACCCACTCAAACGGCTGCTGTCTGACACGCCACAGGGAAAATGGATTGCCCCCGGGACCTGGCCAAGTTGCGCCGTCAGATGACGATAGTTATCCAGGTCCGGCTCGAATGTCGCCAGGCTGGTGAAACGAAAACCGGCAGCCAGCAATGCCTGAACAGTGTCGCCGATGTATGCACCGCAATCGATGAACCGCAGCGGTTCAGGCAAACCCGGCACGTCTGCCGGGAAATACTGCTGCCCTGCTACCGAAGGAAGGCAACGCGGATCACCCAAGGTGCGGTACTCCACTATCGCGTCCAACAGCTGTTTGCTCGCCTCATCCTCCAGCGCAACCCGCAACGCTGCAATACGTGCTGCATGCTGTTCGTAAAAGCTGGGGGCAACCAGCCAGTAACGAAACGGCTGGTCTTCTGGATAAAGGCCTACGAATTCGACCAGGCTGACTATGCGACCAAACCCCAGCGCCTCCAGATCATCGAAAATGGTCTTGGTATCCACATGGGCGTTGAACAAACCTATCAACACACAGGCTTTAGCCGGGTCATGGTTAGCAGCCCAGTCTTGCGCACTAAAGACTGGTAAGCCGTCCACGTCGTGCAAGTTCTCATCGCGGTCGAGAAAAGCATCCACGCGCTGCCCTCGTGCAACGAGATAATCCCGTACGCGCCGCCCTGCAAGCCTGGCCCCATACACCAACAGTTGGTCGAAGCCGAACTCATTCGCCATGATCGGCTACCTTGATCAGGACGGCATGCCCGTTGAGGTTATGAAGGAAGCGGTATCCGCTGTTCTGCGCCACGAACTCGTTGACCATGCGCGTTACCCCTTCACAGCCAAAGAACCCGTAATCGTCGAAAACCACCACGGCTCCACGCACGAGCCTGGGCGCAGCCCAAAGCAGTACATCGCGAGCAGACTCATAGACGTCAACGTCAATATGCAGCAACGCCAGCCGGTCACTGACCTGTTCCGCGTTGTTCTCCGGGAACATGCCGACCAGTACGCGTACGTTATCTGCCACCCGGCAACGCTTGGCCATTTCCAGGACCAGGTCAACACCGGTATCAGCATGCTCGCCGCCGCTGTAGCTGGTGTCATGTGCCCCGGCCTTGACTACGCCAGTGAACGTGTCCGCCAAAAAAACACTACGCCCCTCGCGCTGACCGGCCATTGCCAGCAAACACCCCGAGCCACCGCGCCATACGCCAACCTCGAGAAAGTCGCCCTCAACGTTGTCGAGTTGGCGCGCCAGCGTCCACAACTCGTACAGCCGCATGATGTCGACCAGCGTGGCGTGGCGCACGGTCTCGTACACCTTCAAAAACGCGGCGTCATTGACCCACGGCGCGTGGCTGGCCATGGGCAGCACGCGGGCATGACGCACCGTGGGCGATTTATCATGCGCCCAGTCGTGCTGGCTACGCAGGTAGCCGTAGCACAACCCGGTCAAGCGACGCTTGAGCCACACCTTCATCCCTGACGGTCCAGCGAAACAGCCATCTGCTGTGCCAGCTCTTCGCGGCTGAGGAACGGATACAAGTCTTCGAGCGCACCGGTTACCGGCTTGCCGTTCTCGTCCATGCGGGTCATCACCCGTGGAACACGCGGCTCCTCGATCTGCACAAGTACCTCACAGATCACCGGGCCATCGCGCTCCAGCACTGCCTGCAAATCAGCCTGCAAATCTTTGTGCGACTCGATGCGCGCATAACCCACACCATACGCACTGGCCAGTTGCGCCAGGTCCGGCAGCTGCAAGCCGCTGCTGGCATCGGCACCCACCAGCAGTTTGAAATGTGCACTCTGCGAGGCACGAATCGAGGCATAACCCTGGTTGTTGATGACGAAGCATTTGACCGGCAGCTTCTGCGCGGCCAGGGTCGCCAGCTCCTGGATGTTCAGCTGCAAACCGCCATCGCCTTCAACACACACAGTCGGCTGGCGGCCAGAGGCCAGACACGCGCCGATTGCCGACGGAATGCCAAAGCCCATCGACCCCGTGCCACGGTTGTGGAAGCAACGCTGGCCCTTCTTCAGGCGCAGGTTGAGCAGGAACAACTCGGAGGCGAAACCCGAGCTGCCCGGTGCGATCACGTCGCCTTCGTTGAGCAGCGAGGACAGCTGGTCAGTGAAGTAGTACATGCTCACGCCCTGGCTGTCGTCCGCGTGCTCGCTCTGCAACAGCGGGTATTGCTTGCGCCATTGTGCGATGCGCGCCAGCCAGTCGGCGTAGGACGGTAGGCGATCACGGCAAACATGCGCAGCCAAGGCTTCAATGAACGGTTTCACATCCGAGACGACGGAGACCTCGATGGGCATCTGCAACTTGGCGATTTCCGCCGGATCGATATCCACCACAACTTTCTTCGCATAAGGTGCGAAGTGAGCATGGTTGTAGGCAGTCAGCGCCATATCCAGGCGCGAACCAAGCACGATCAGCAGGTCGCAGTTCTGCAGCGCAAAGTTGGCCCAGCGCGGTGCAATGGAGCCTGGACGGCCGCCATAGAGCGGGTGCTCGTCCTCGATGATGTCCATGGCTAGCCAGGTGGGCATGACCGGTACGCCTGCGGCTTCGATCAACTGGTTGAATGCATCAACCGCACCCGCCATGCGAATACCACTGCCGGCGATGATGCCTGGGCGCTTGGCCTGGCGCAGCAAACTCACGGTTTGCTCGACCGCCGCACGGATGTCGGGTTGCTCCGCAGCCACGGGGCGCTGCGCCCGGCGCAAGGTCGCCGGGTCAATCCGGGCAGCCTGAACGTCCAGCGGTACATCCAGCCATACCGGGCCTCGGCGCCCGCTGAGCGCGGCATGTTCGAGCTGGTCGAAGACTTCGGCGACCGCCTCGGGATCGGTCAGGGTGAAAGCCGCCTTGGTGATCGGCTCGACAATCGACACGATGTCGGCTTCCTGAACGCCCAGCATGCGCAGGCCGGTACCGGCTTTAAGGTCGGCACTCTTGACCTGGCCAGAAACGAAGAACACCGGCGTTGAGTCCAGCCAGGCACCCAACACTGCCGTAACCGTATTGGTCGCACCTGGGCCACAGGTCGTCATGCATGCTGCCGGGCCACCCGTGAGCTTGCCGGCTGCTTCGGCGGCAATAGCCGCCGCCTGCTCGTGCAGGCACAGCACCGGCTCCAGATCGGGGTGGCGCCCCAGGGCGTCATTGAGGTGCATCGCACCGCCGCCCGGCAGAAAGTAGACCTGCCCCACGCCCAGACGCGCCAGGCGCTCCATGATGTAATCTGCTACACGGACAGTCTGTGTCACCTTGAATACCCTCTTGAAACCGGCACTTAAGCAAGCCGCGTCAAAAACTGCAGCGCCGACCAGAAGCCGGCACCATGATCCTTGTGCCCTTGCCAGACTTCAGGAATGAAGCTGACCTCGGGATGATTGCGAATCTGCGCCCAGGTGGCCGGCCAGTCGATGTCGCCGGTACCCATCACTACGCCTTCGCCGTTGGTACCCTTGGCATCGGCCACGTGCAGGTGCGCCGAATGCGGCAGCAGCAGCGCCAGCGCGGCCTGGAAGTCGAGGCCGAAGTGGAAGCAGGTCATCTGCAGGTGCGACAGGTCCAGGCACAAGCGCAGGCCGTGCTCGCGGGCCTGCGCCGCCAGTTCGTCGGGCATCATGAAAATGTTCTGGTGGCGCTGGCCGCCGAAATGCCAAGGGAACGGCGCCATGTTCTGCGGGATCAGCTCGGTACCGGCGAAATCCACCAGGCGGCAGGCCTCATGGAAGCGCTCGTAGAGTTCGGGACGCATGGCCAGCGGGCGCGGCGCGTCGGCGGAAAAACCGCCGATGTTGGCGACGATCAGCCGGGCATCAGCCCCAGGGAAGAACTCGCCGATCTGCAGGGTCGCATCGACCACGCGCTGCAGGTTGTCGATGGAGCGCCGACGGTAGGCCGGATCGTCCGCAACCAGATCCAGCAGCTCGCTGTTCTCGAACAGTTCCGGGGCGTGGACCACCAGGCGCGAGCAATCCACCTCGGCCAGGAACGGCTGCGGTTTCAGGCTGAGGTCGCGGTACGACAGGTGGAATTCGAACAGGTCCGGCTCGATGCGCCGACGGTAGTCGAGGAAGTCGTGGTAGCGCACCGGCACACCCCAGCGAATAGGCATGTCGAATGCCAGCTTCTGCTCGGTTTGCTGTTCCTGCAGGTCACTTTCAAAAAGGAAGTCGCCCTGGGCAATGTCGCGGTGGGCAGGCTTGCCCAGCAGTTCTGGCAGCCGGTACGGCGGCAGGCCCTGGCCTGGGCTGGCGATGCGCAGCATGCCCTGCTCCAGCACCGCGCCATGGGGGATATCGCGGGCAGCGATCACGCTCTTACCGAGGTTCTCGCGGTTCAGCAACTCACCCTGGCTGGCATGGCGCCCAGGCCCTTGCCAGGGCAGCGCCAGTTCCAGTTGGCGGATGCCGTCCACCAACTGGCGGAATTCGGTGGGTTCCAGGCTGGCCAGGTGATCCGGGCCTTCCATGTTGCGATCCAGGGTAATGTGGCGCTCCACCAACCGGGCGCCCAAGGCCACAGCGCCGAGGCTGATGGCAATACCGCGCTCATGGCCGGAATAGCCGACCAGGCCATGCAGCTCCTGCAGGCGACGCAGGTAGCCGAGCTGGATATCAGCTTCCGGTGCCGGATAGGCGCTGTTGCAGTGCAGCAGCGCGAAGGGCGTGCCCAGCGCGTTGAGCTGTTCGATGGCACGGATGATTTCGTGCTCGAACGACATGCCGGTAGACAGGATCAGCGGCTTGCCCAGGCTGGCGGCCTTGGCGATGAGGAAGGGGTTGCACAAGTCCGCCGAGGCAATTTTCAGGGCCGCCACGTCGAACTGGGCCAGGGCATCGACGCTAGGTTCATCCCAGGGGGTGCACAGATAAGTGATGCCCTTCTCAGCACAGTAGGCGCGCACCTGGTGGTGCTCGTCGAGGCTCAGTTCGACCTTGTCCAGCAGGTCCTGAATGTACTCCACACCGAGGTCTTCGGCACGCGAGCCGTCGGCCTTGCGCCGGTACAGCGCCTCGCGGTTGCGCAGCTGGAACTTGACGCAGTCGGCGCCTGCCGCAATGGCGGCGTCAACCAGTTGCCTGGCCAATGCCAGCGAGCCGTTGTGGTTGTTGCCGGCTTCGGCGATGACGTAGACACGGTCGCCACCCAGGGCGATGCCGTCGAGAATAATTGGGGTCATTGGATTTTCGTCCGCCAGGAAGTTACACCGCAGGACTCGAAGCGAAAGCCTTGAGCCTGGCAGCCCAGTGCGCGCACCGCATGCACCACACGCTGGCGATGCTGGGGTTGTACATAGAACAGGAAGAAACCACCGCCACCGGCGCCCAACAGCTTGCCGCCGAGCGCGCCGGCCGCAACCGCGGCGGCGTAAATGTCATCGAGACGACCATGGCTGATTGCCGAGGAAAAGCGCTTTTTCAGGTGCCAGGCTTCGTCCAGGCAAAGGCCGAAATCGCGCAGTTCGCCGCGAATCAGGTAACGGTGCATGCGCCGGCAAAGCGCGACGCTTGCATGGAGGAGGTCCGTTTGCGAGGACTCGGCCTGCATCTCCTCGCGCTGCAGCTCGTGCAGGCGGCCGGAGTCGTGAGAAATGCCGGTGTCACACAGCACCAGGCAAGATTCCAGCTCGTTGCGGATCGATTCTTCCAGGCGAATCGGGTGTACCAGGTTGCGCTGGTTCTCGAATTCGATCAGGTTGAAGCCACCGAAGGCCGAGGCGTACTGATCCTGCCAGCCACCGGCGATACCGAAGCACAGGCGCTCGGCCTGGAACGCCAGTTCGGCAATCTCATAGGTGCTCCAGCGGTCCTGGCGCAGCTCGTTGAATACCGCGATGGTGGCCGTGGTGGCAGCGGAAGAACCGCCCAGCCCGGAGCCCACCGGAAAATCCGAACGCAGGTAGAGATCGAAGCCGTATTGCGGCTTGATCACCGAAACGATGGTCGCCAACAGGCTTTTTTCACTGGCGGCCAGCAGGTCAGCCAGGGAGTCGTAGTCCTCCTCGCGCCCCAGATCCTCGGAGAAAATGCGGATGCCAAGGTCGCCCCGTGGAACCAGGGTGGCGTGGGCATAAAGACCGACGGTACAGCTGAGCACCGCTGCCGGGTGGTCGATGAAGAAATAGGTCAGGTCCGCACCGCCGCCGCAGAAGCTCATGCGTACTGGCGCACGGGCCCGTGCCAGTACCGGCACTTCCGGGCTGGCCGCCATCAGGCGGGTATAGACCTCGACCAGGCGCCCCTGCTCATCCACGGCCGGGATGGCGTTGAAACCGAGGTCGAAAGCCTTGAGCAACTCCTCCCGCGACGCACCGGCTTGAACCGCCCGGTAATGGCTGTTCATGCAAGTTGTTACTGGCAGGTCGGTCTGCCCACCCTGCAGCAGGTGGCGACGCACATCGCCGTTGGTCACCACACCCAGCAGACGGCGGTCGTCAGCAACCACAAAGGCGATTTGCAAGGCGCCTGCCTCGATGCACTTGACCGCATCGAGGATGCTTTGGCGTTGGCCAATGCTGAGGGTCTGCACCAGCAGGCTCATAGCGAGGTATCCGGAAGAAATTCGTGGGTGTAGCGCGCAAGCGACTCTGGCGTGCCGATATCAATGAAACGCCCGCTGTAATCGACAACGGCAACGGCCTCTCGCTGGAGCAATTCGGGCAACAGATCGTGCTCCATGGAGCATGCGCGGACGGGGGTAGCAGCGAAGGCCGACGCGGTGAAGGCATACACCCCCGCGTTGATCAGGCCGGCGCCCTGCAAGCCCTTTTCCTGCAGCGCAGCCAGGTGCCCGGTAGCAGTCAGCGCCAGGCTGCCATAACGGCTGCGGTTATCGACTCGCGCCGCCAGCATGGCGTTGCCTTCGTCCGCAAGCATCTGCCGATAACCCTGCACATCCACGAAGGTGTCCGCATTGAGTACCAGGTACCGGCCCTGCGCAGGTTGCTCGCGCAACGCGTTGAGCAGTGCCCCACCGGTTCCCAGCGGGCTCTGCTCCACCACCATCGACAGTGGCAGACCGGCTTGGCGAGACAGCTCGGCAAGCTGCTCGGCCACCTGCTCGGCGCGGTAATGCGCGCACAGCACGCCCTCGCTGATGCCGGCACGGGCCAACTGGCTCAGTACGCGCGCCAGGAATGGCTCACCGTGAACGGGTACCAAGGCCTTCTGCGAGTCAGTGACGCTGCGCAGCCGCGTACCGAAACCGCCACACAGGACGTAGGCGCGCATCAGCGCAGCCTCTGCAGGTAGGTTTCCAGGCAGCGCGCTGCATGTTCCAGGTGGTCATCGCTCAAGCCCGGCCACAGGCCGATCCAGAACGTGTCGTTCATGATCTTGTCGGTTACCGGCAACTCGCCGGAAACCTGATAGTTGAGCCCTTGCATGTAGGGCTGGCGGGTCAGGTTGCCGGCAAACAGCAAGCGTGTGCCCACGCCCTGTTCATCCAGGTAGCGCACCAGCTCGACGCGGTTGATTCCACAGCCATCGCGCAGGGTGATCGGATACCCGAACCAGGACGGGTCGCTGTCGCGGGTGGCCTGCGGCAGGATCAGTTGGTCCGCACAAGCGGCCAGCCGGTCGCTCAGCCAGGCGAAGTTGCGCTTACGGGCGGCAACGAAATCATCAACCCGGTCCATCTGCGCCAGGGCGCAGGCGGCCTGCATGTCGGTGATCTTCAGGTTGTAGCCCAGGTGCGAGTAGGTGTACTTGTGGTCGTAGCCTTGCGGCAGGTCACCCATTTGCCAGCAGAAGCGCTTGCTGCAGGTGTTGTCCTCGCCCGGCGCGCAGTAGCAATCGCGGCCCCAGTCGCGGTACGACTCGATGATGCGCTTGAGCAACGGCGAGTCGGTAAACACCGCACCGCCCTCGCCCATGGTGATGTGGTGCGCCGGGTAGAAGCTGAGGGTGCCGATATCGCCAAAGCCGCCAACCATACGGCCCTGGTAAGTGGAACCCAGGGCATCGCAGCAGTCTTCGATCAGCCACAGGCCGTACTTGTCGCACAGGGCGCGCACAACGCCCAGGTCGAAGGGGTTGCCCAGGGTGTGGGCCAACATGATGGCCTTGGTCTTCGGGCCGATGGCCGCTTCGATCAGCGCCGGGTCGATGTTGTAGGTGCCCATCTCGACATCGACGAACACCGGTACCGCGCCGAACTGCAGGATCGGGTTGACGGTGGTCGGGAAGCCGGCAGCAACGCCGATCACCTCGTCACCCGGCTTGATCGCCCGATCGCCAAGGCGTGGCGAAGTCAGCGCGGAAAACGCCAGCAGGTTGGCTGACGAGCCGGAGTTGGTGGTGAGTACACAGCGGCGCCCCAGGTACTTGGCCAGGCGCTTCTCGAACGCCTCGTTGAAGCGGCCGGTCGTCAGCCAGCCATCCAGCACGGCCTCGGTCATTGCCTGCAGCTCGCCGGCACCGATCACCTTGCCCGAAGGCGGAACGCTGCTCTGCCCCGCCACGAAGGGTTTGGGCGCCATCTGCAGCTCGGCATAGCGCCCGACCAGCTCGGCAATCTGTTGGCGCAACTGCTGCGCCGTACTGTCACTCATGGGTTCCGCCTTGGTGAACCGCGATCTGCTCGCGGGTAACGATGTTCATGTCACGCCCTGCTCGCCAGGCCAGATGCCAGTCCAGGGTATGTTCAAGGGTGTCATCCAGCGACCAGCGTGGCGCCCAGCCAAGCAGCTGCCGCGCCTTGCTGGAGTCCAGTGCCAGCAAACCGGCTTCATGCGGCTGGGCATCGCCGGCGACCGACCAGCGCGCCTCGCCTGGCCAGCGCAGGGCAAGACGACGGACGATTTCGCCGACGGTGGCCAGGCCTGCGCTGTCCGGGCCGAAGTTCCAGGCTGTTGCGTATCGCTCGGCGTCCGTGAGCAAGCCCTGCGCCAGCTGCAGGTAGCCCATCAGCGGGTCGAGCACGTGCTGCCAGGGGCGGGTCGCATGGGGATAGCGCAAGACCACTTCTTCACCGTCTTGCCAGGCGCGGAAGATATCCGGCAGCAAGCGCTCGGCAGACCAGTCTCCGCCACCCAGAACATTGCCAGCACGTGCCGTGGCCAGGGCCACGCCGGCGGAACGCAGGAAAGAGTCGCGGTAGCTTGCGCACAGCAGTTCGACACAGGCCTTGCTGCTGCTGTAGGGGTCGAAGCCACCCAAGGCATCCTGCTCCCGATAGGGCCAGGGCCACTCGCGGTTGTCGTAGCACTTGTCAGTGGTCACCACCAGCACCGCACGTACCGAGGGCGTGGCACGCACCGCTTCCAGCAGGTTGAGCGTACCCATGACGTTGGTGGCGTAAGTGTCGCCTGGTGCACGGTAGGACTCGCGCACCAGCGGCTGAGCCGCCAGGTGTAGCACCAGTTCGGGTTGGAAATCCCGCAGGGCATGGGCCAGGGCCGAGGCATCACGGATATCGGCGAAATCACCTGGAACCTGCTGTTGCAGTTGCGCGACCTGCCACAGCGATGGCGTGGTCGCGGCAGGCAAGGCGAAACCGCGCAGCTCGGCGCCAAGCTGGCGCAGCCACACGGACAGCCAGCCGCCCTTGAAACCGGTATGCCCGGTCAGCAGGACGCGGCGCCCTGCCCAGAATGCCGGGTTCAGCGCCATAGCTGCCATGCTGCGTCGCCGTTTTTCCAGTGTGTTTCAAGCAGCGTGCGATCACGCAGGGTATCCATCGGCTGCCAGAAGCCACGGTGCAAGTGGCTCATCAGCTGGCCGTCTTCGGCCAGGCGGCGCATGGGCTCGTCTTCCCAGGTGGTGGCATCGCCCTGGATGTATTCGAGCACGGCCGGCTCAAGCACGAAGAAGCCGCCATTGATCCAGGCGCCGTCGCCCGCCGGCTTTTCCTGAAAGCCGCGCACCTGTTCGCCGTGCACGTCCAGGGCGCCATAGCGACCCGGCGGCTGTACCGCGGTAACCGTGGCCATCTTGCCGTGCTGGCGGTGGAATTCGATCAGGCGCGGAATATCGACGTCGGACACACCGTCGCCGTAGGTCAGGCAAAAGGTTTCATTGCCAACGTAGTCGCGGACACGCTTCAGGCGGCCACCGGTGGCGGTGTTTTCCCCGGTATCCACCAGCGTCACCCGCCACGGCTCGGCGTGGCGGTTATGGATATCCATGCGGTTTTCCGCCATGTCGAAGGTCACATCCGACATGTGCAGGAAGTAGTTGGCGAAGTACTCCTTGATCACATAACCCTTGTAGCCCAGGCAAATGACGAAGTCGTTGATACCGTAGTGCGAGTAGATCTTCATGATGTGCCAGATGATCGGTTTGCCGCCTATCTCGATCATCGGCTTGGGGCGCAGGTGGGATTCTTCGCTGATGCGTGTGCCCAGCCCACCGGCCAGAATGACTGCTTTCATTGTGCTCTTCGTCCGCATTGGTCGGAGGGGCGACAGAAAACTGACCCCTGGCCCTATGCCCTAGGCAAAGCAAAACGCATGCCTGCTTTAGGATCGCGCTCGCTGCGAAATCGGTTTTGTTACTGGGGGGCTTTCCGAGAAGGCTCAACCGATGCCGGGGCCGGCCCTGACCGACTAACGAGCGGGGAAGAAGAAAGAACGGTGGGAAAATTTTGCCGGCCTCTTCGCGGGTAAACCCGCTCCCACAGGTGTCGCGCAATACTCAAAACTTGCGCCATTCCTGTGGGAGCGGGTTTACCCGCGAAGAGGCCATTTCAGGCGCACTACCAGGCGTCAATCCTCCGCCTGGTCCTCGCCACCTTGGCGGCTCATGCCGTACTTGCGCATCTTCTCGACCAGGGTGGTACGGCGAATACGCAAACGTTCAGCCGCGCGAGCAACGATACCGTTGGCATCGTCCAGCGCCTGCTGGATCAGGCCCTGCTCCAGGCTACCGAGGTAGTCCTTCAGGTCCAGGCCTTCAGGTGGCAGCATCGCAGGGTTGCTGAAGTTTGGCGCGTGGCCGTTGATGGCCACGCGCTCTTCCAGGTCGCTGCGCAGGCTGTCGACCATCTGCTCGTCTTCGTCATCGACGTAGCGGAATTTCTTCGGCAGCTCGGACACACCAATCACCCCGTACGGGTGCATGATCGCCATGCGCTCGACCAGGTTGGCCAGCTCGCGCACGTTGCCCGGCCAGCCGTGGCGGCACAACGACATGATCGACGCCGAGTTGAAGCGGATGGAGCCGCGCTTCTCGTGCTCCATGCGCGAGATAAGCTCGTTCATCAGCAGCGGGATGTCTTCCACCCGCTCACGCAGCGGCGCCATCTCGATGGGGAACACGTTAAGGCGGTAGTACAGGTCTTCGCGGAAGGTGCCGTCCTCGATCATGGTCTCGAGGTTCTTGTGCGTTGCGGCGATGATGCGCACGTCGATGCTCTGGGTCTTGTTGCTACCCACACGCTCGAAGGTACGCTCCTGCAGCACACGCAGCAGCTTGACCTGCATCGGCAACGGCATGTCGCCAATTTCGTCGAGGAACAGGGTACCGCCGTTGGCCAGCTCGAAACGCCCGGCGCGGCTGGTGATCGCCCCGGTAAAGGCGCCCTTCTCGTGGCCGAACAGTTCGCTTTCCAGCAGCTCGGCCGGGATCGCGCCACAGTTGACTGGCACGAAAGGCGCCTCGCGACGCTTGGAGTGGTAGTGCAGGTTGCGCGCCACCACTTCTTTGCCGGTGCCCGACTCACCCAGGATCAACACGCTGGCGTCGGTATCGGCCACCTGCTGCATCATCTGCCGCACGTGCTGGATGGCACGACTGGTGCCGACCAGACTGCGGAACAGGTTGGGCTCGCGCTGGCGGCCGCGCTCGCGCGCCTGGTCGTACATCTCGCGATAGACCTGGGCGCGGTGCAGTGAATCCAGCAGCTGGCTGTAGCTGGGTGGCATTTCCAGGTTGGAAAGCACCCGGCGGCGAAGGTCTTCCGGGAACTCCGCAGAAGAAATTTCACCTAATAGCAGCACCGGAAGGAACTCATCCCACCCGGCCACTGTCTTAACGAGCCCAATGAGATTGCCCGGAGCATCTACGCTGCCGATGAGCACGCACAATATTTCACGGCTCGAAGACAACGACTCTACCGCTTGCTGCCAGTCATGGCTTGAGCAAGCGAGGTTTTCTTCCCCGAGGAAATTCAGCACCACCGCCAGATCGCGGCGGCGCGCGCTGTCGTCATCGATCAGCAGAATCTTGGTTTCACGCCACATGCAATAGCAACTTCCCTAGTCATATCGCCGCCCTGCAGGGGCATGCTCGACATCATTCCGACTGAATGGTCAGTGTTCGGACGTCTGGAATTCGAGAACAGACACTAGTAAAGTCAAAAAGGCCCACACAGTCAAATTTATGGCGCCTTTTGTCAAGTTGTGCGCATCTTAACTGAACAGATGGTAAACCTTCGAAGCATTTTTCGCTTGGTTGATCTGCATCATCTCTTCGGCAATTGCCTGGCGTTCACCGGTTGTCACGTCGATCAGGTTGCGGTAGACCAGCAGCACCCCTTCCAGCTTCTCGCGCAGCAACGCCTGGTCCACCGCGTGGGTTTCCAGCACCTCGTCGATGCAGGCGCGGCACGCCACGTCCAGCTTGGCAATGGCTTCCCAGTCACGCTCACTCAGGGCGCCGACCAGGGCATCACAGGTGTCATCGAGGCGTTGCAGTGCGGTCACGGTAATCTCCTTGCCGTCAGCTGGCAGGCTGGGCGTCGGCAATGCCGTCCCAACCGCTTTTCACGGTAATCAGCAGCTGGGCAACTTCGTCGATAATACTGGCATCGTTGTCGACATTGGCCTGCATAAGCCGATTAGTCATGTAGACATAGAGCGCGTCGAGCTTCTCGACAGTCTCAGGGTTTTCACTTTTTTCGGGCTGCAGGCCGTCGCGAAGGCCGATGATGATGTCGATCGCCTTGCCGAGCATCAGGCCCTTTTCCGCGATGTCGCCACGCGCCATGGCACCCTTGGCCTGGGCCATGCGATCGAGGCCACCTTCCATCAGCATCTGCACCAGGCGATGCGGCGTGGCTTCGGAAATCTGGGCATGGGAATTGACCTTCTGGTACTGACGAAGGGCTCTCATGGGATTCATCTTGCGACCTCGTGACGGGCAGGCTTAAGGGGGAGATATTCCTTGTATCGGGCAGGCGGTGAAAAACTTTACCGGCCGATGACATGAAGCCGGGCATCATGCCCGGACTTCATGCAATGTTCACGATTTAATCGTCACTGCTCGACTTGTTCAGCGCGTTTAGCGTACTCAGCACGGAACTCTGCTGTTGGCGCAGCTGGGTGACCAGGGTATCCATGTTGTTGTACTTGTCCTGCAGGCTCTTCTGCAGGGCTTCCATACGGGTGTCCAGGGTCTCCTGCTCGGTCTTGAGCTTGGTCAGACTTTCGCTCAGGACCTTGGAGCGCGAGGCGAGGGTCCCGGTGGTGGCCTTGGCAAATGGCTCGGTCACCTTTTGCAGGCGCGCCAACAGGCCGTCCTTGCCATTGAAGATACTGGTCAGGTCTGCCGCATTGGTGGAGGCAACCTTGTCCCACTTCTTGTCGTCCAGGCTCAGCGCACCACCATCTTGGGCAGACGTGACACCAAAGGCAGCGAGCGATTTCAAGGTACCGTTGCCCGACACCGCATTGAGCTCTTCACGGATGGAGGACATCAAAGTACGCATCGTGGCATCACCGGTCAACGCCGCAGCAGTCATGGAGCCATCGGCGTTCTTGGTGACCTTGGTCTCTGCGTTCATGACAGTGAGCAAGGCGTTGTAGGTGTCGATGAAACCCTTCAGGCCCGACTTCAGCGTAGTTGAGCTGGTGGTCAGCGACAGAACGGTCGCCGTGTACTCGTTTGTTGTAGTGTTTTTTGGCGAAGTACCGATCAACTTGATGTTGAGACCACTGACGGCATCGGTGATGTCGTTGGTCTTGGACTTCATGGCAATACCGTCCAGCGTGTACTCCGCGTCCGCCGGCTCATCGACGACGGTATAGCCAGTATCGATGCCCGAATTGCCCGAAAGCGTAATGTCGGAGCCGTCACCCATTTTGGTCGAGGTGATGATCAGACGGGAACCCGTGGCGTCGGTCAGTACGTTGGCACTCAGGCCTGCCGTACTGAACTGGCTATTGATGCTATCGCGAACCTGCTGCAATGTTGCGCCGGCAGGAACGCTCAGATCGTAGGGCTTGCCATTCTGCGTCATGGTCAACGTGGTCGCACTGCCAGTGGCATTGACTACCGAGCCCGCGCCATCTGTGTAGACCTTCGTCGACACCTTCGACGCAGTCGCCAGCTTGTCGACAATCAACTTGAACGAACCGTTGGCAGCGCCGGTGCCCATGGTCACGGTCGCGACCTTTTCATCCGAAGACTTCAGGCTGAGGCCACCGAAGCTGTTGGTGTCGGTCATGTTGGTCAAGGCGCCGCGGAAGGCATCCAGCGCCGACTGAATCTTGCCGATAGAGGACAACGTGGTGGTTGCCTTCAGTGTTTGGGTATTGATCTGCGCCTGCTTCGGCGCCTTCTGCGCGGCCACCAGGGAATCGACGATTGCCTGGGTATCGATGCCCGAGCCAATACCGCTGACTGTTGTACCTGCCATCATTGCTCTCCTTGTTCAGTAGCCGCCGGATCCTTGGCGGATAAATCCATCAAGGGGCCGACAGCAACAAAAATCATGCCAGCCTATGCCTGATCATCGAACAGCAGGCTGCTGGCCTCACTGAGGCTTTGCGCGAGTTTGAGCGCAAGTTCCGACGGAAGCTGCCGGATCACCTCACCGGACTGGGTGGCAATTACCTTGACCACAACCCGACCAGTGGAATCATCAATGGAAAAATCCAGCTGACGCTGGCTCGACTGGACGAAATCACGGATCTCGCCAACCGCTTTTTCCAGGTCTTCGCGCGAGTGCGGCTTGTTATCGGGGGCCGCAGCGTCCTGCACCTTGGCAGGCACGGCCGGGTCCCGATCCCGATCAACAACTGGCGCCTGGGGTAACACAGACGGATACACCTGGCTCAGCTTGACACTCATGTCCATGTTTCGAACTCCTCATGTCAAAAAGGGTGAAAGGGCACGTAAACGCGCCCTTTCACCCTTTACTCAGGCGCCTGAATTACTGGAGCAGTTTCAGGACCGAAGATGGCAGCTGGTTAGCCTGCGACAGGATCGCAGTCGAAGCCTGCTGCAGCGTCTGCTGCTTGGTCAGCTCGGCAGTTTCCGAAGCGAAGTCCACGTCCTGCACGGTGGAGCGGGCAGCGGTGGAGTTCTTCTGGATGTTCTGCAGGTTGTCGACGGTGGTTTGCAGACGGTTCTGGGTAGCACCCAGGCCCGAACGGACGCTGTCGATCGAACCGATGGCCTTGTCGATAACGGCCAGGGCGTTCTGGGCGTTGACGGCATCAGTAACATCGGTATCGGCGATGGTTGTCTTGGTCGAAGAAACCGAAGCACCGCCGAACAGGGCGGTAGCACCAGTACCGGTGGCACCGTTGGCTACCGAGTAACCTTTGGCGGAGTCCAGGGAAACCTGGCCAGTGACAACCGATGTGGCGTTAGCAGTAGCGGACAGCGTGGTCAGCGAGCCAGGGAAAGCACCATTGCCATCCTTAGCACCGACAGAGATGGCGGCAGCGCCTGCTTTGGAGGTGAATTTCAGGTTCTCGCCAGTGTCCGACTTCACCGACAGGCTCTTGGTCGATTCGTCATAGTTGACGCTGATACCCAGCTTGGCGGCGTTGGACTTCAGCTGATCAGCCAGGCTTGCAGTGTCTTTAACACCGATGAAGCTGACAGTGCTACCGCCTACAGTCAGGTCGAAGTTGGCTGGGGTGGCAGCTGCGCCGCTGGCAACAGCCAGTTTGACTTCAGTGCTGGCAGCTGCAGTCAGACCGCCGATCGAGCCATTGAGCTGGGCTGCGATGTCTTTAGCCGAAGCACCTGCACCGTAGCTTACGGTTTTGCTCTGACCGTTGCCGGTTACAACCAGATCAGCTGCGGCCACACCGCTGGCGCTAGGCGCGATAGTGCCCGACTTGATCTGCTGCGAGCCGATGCTCTTAGCCGAAACGTTGTCCAGCGCCAGGTTGATGGTTTCGTTGGCGTTGGCGCCGACCTGGATGGCCTTGGTGCCGTACGAACCGTCCAGCAGCTTCTGGCCACCGAAGGTGGTGGTTTCCGAGATACGGTTCAGCTCAGCGGTCAGAGCCTGGTATTCGTCGTTGTTCGACTTACGGTCGTCGGCGCTCAGGGAGCCAGTAGCCGAGGACAGGGCCAGGGTACGCATTTTTTGCAGGATGTCGGTCGAAGCCTGCATTGCACCTTCAGCGGTCTGGGCGATCGAGATACCGTCGTTGGCGTTCTTCACAGCCTGGCCCAGGCCGTTGATCTGGCTGGTCAGACGGTTGGCGATCTGCAGGCCGGCAGCGTCGTCTTTAGCGCTGTTGATACGCAGACCCGAGGACAGACGCTGCATCGAAGTGGTCTGAGCGTTGCTAGCCTTGGTCAGGTTGCCCTGAGTAGTGATCGACGCAATGTTGGTGTTTACAGTTAAAGCCATGACGAAATCCTCGTTGGATGGGTACTGCGGCTTCCGGCCTTGGCAACCGCCGGACTGGCCTAGAGAACCTTCGTAATAGTTATCGTCGGGTGCGCGGGATGCTTGAGGGGTTTTTCGAAAAAAAAATGCTGGCATGGGGCCAGCCCTGAGAAATCAAGGGGTTAAGGGCAGTTTATTGACGTCAAAAACCGCTCTCAAGCACACCAAGCATCACCTGCCAGCCTCCACCTGTGGGAGCGGGCGCGCCCGCGAACACCGGCAAAGCCGGTGCCATACACCGAGTCGCCTTATTCGCGGGCATGCCCGCTCCCACAGAAGCTGCGCCAGGCCACAGAATCTTGCAGGCAAAAAAAAGCGCCGGGCGGTGGCCGCCGGGCGCTTTTAGGGACTGCTGGGGATCAGTCGCGGTACAGAATGGCCGAGCCCCACGACAGGCCCACGCCAAAGCCGCTGATCGCCACACGCTTCCAACTGCCGTCGAGCATGTGCTTCTGCAGCAGCAGCGGCACGCTGGAGGACACGGTATTGCCGGTTTCCAGCATGTCCTTGACGAACTTCTCCGGGTGTTGCTCTTCGAAGCGCCGCGCCACGGCGTCGACAATCGCCGCACTGCCCTGGTGGATGCAGAAGGCATCGATATCGGAAGATTTCAGGCCGCTGGCATCCAGCAGCTCGTGCAGGTGCGCCGGCACCTTCACCAGGGCGAAGTTGAACACCTGGCGGCCGTTCATGAAGAACTTGCCGTCGGTCACTTTCAAGTGTTCGGCACCGGAGCCATCAGTGCCGAAACGCGCCTGGCCCAGGTTCCATACCGCATCCTCTCCCATCCAGGTAGCCGTGGCGGCATCGCCGAACAGCATGGTGGTGTTGCGGTCTTCCGGGTCGACGATCTTCGAATACGGGTCGGCAGTGATCAGCAGGCCGTTCTTCAGCCCTGCCGCTTCCATGAAACCTTTGATCGCATACAGGCCATACACGTAACCGGAGCAGCCCAGCGACACGTCGAACGCCGCCACGCGGGTGGACAGGCCGAGCTTGCTCTGGACGATGGCGGCGGTGTGCGGCAGGCCTTCTTCATCACCGTTTTGGGTGACCACGATCAGCGCATCGATCGACTGCGGATCCAGGTCAGGGTTGCTGGCGAACAGGGCCTGGGCGGCTTCTACGCACAGGTCGGAGGTTTCTTGCTCTTCGGCCTTGCGCGGCAGGAACGACGCGCCGATCTTGCCGAACATGAACTCTTCGTCCTTGCCAAACTTCGCACCCTGGACGTAGTTGTCCAGGCCAGCGGTAGGCACGTAACTCGCGATGCTTTTGATGCCAATCATTCTGGCTTCCCAATGAAAACAGCCAAAGACCACCACTCGATGAATTGAGGGCGCCAAATACCGGGGCGTCACCGCCAGGGGTTGAAGGCAGAGCTCACCTTGCGCACCGGTAACAAAATGCTGCAACAGCTGCTGCATAGAATACAGGGAAGATGATCGTTTTGACTCATTGGTCACATTGAAATGCTACGAAAGCCGTGGCGAGGGTGTGGAAACCAGAATTTTCACAGGCATGAAAAAGCCGGGGCCGCTCTGCGCCCCTTCGCGGGCAAGCCCGCGAAGGGGCGCACAGCGGCCCCGGTGCTCAGCAAGGCAGATCAGAGTTTGTTGAACAGGCTCAGCTGCGAAATGCGCGAGAAGGCCAGTTGCGACGCCTCCAGCATGGCCTGCTGCAAGGTCAGGGTAATGGCCGCCTGCGACATGTCGGTGTTGCCGATGGCGTTCTGGGTAGTCTTGTTGGCCAGGCCCAGGCTGGTGTTCTCCTGGCGCTGGATCTCCAGCGAGTTGCCACGGGCACCGATCGAACCCCGGGTGATATCGACCTGCTCACGGGCACTGGCCAGGTTGGCAATTGCCGAGGCCGCCGCGTCCTTCAGCGCGTTGGCCGCCCCGGCACCGGTCACCGGCGTGTCCAGGGCCGCACGCAGCTGGCTCAGGGTTTCCAGCACGTTCTGGTTCTGGTGGGTATTGGCCGTGACCGCAAACTGGTCACCCGCCTCCGGCGACCCGGACACCTGGTAGGTCACCCCGGCCACTGTCAACGAAGGCGCCGTAAAGGCACCCTTGGCGACCGGCTTGCTGTCGGCCGTCAGCGGCTGGGCGTAGAACTCGTAAGAGCCTGGGCCGGTGAACTTGATCACCGCACCATTGCTTGGGAAGGTGCTGCGATAGGCCGCTTCGTCGGTCACGTTGCTGCTGGTGACCTGTGCGCTGGAGGTGTTGCTGCCGTTACGGGTGGCATTGAACGAGTCAGGGCGTGCCCCCAGGGAAAACTCGCGACCGCCCACGGCTGCGTCGGCATCGGCGCCCTCCTCCAGGGTAACGGTGATCTCGAACTCCACACCACGCAGGGCAATGCGGTTGGCGCCTTCGGTCTTGCTGTCGAAGGTACCGTTGGTGGCAGTTTCCGAGGTGATGTCCTTGCCGCTGGCGTCAGTGATGGTGTACTGAGTCGCGCTGGTGAAGGTCAGCTTGTAGGGCTGGCCTGCTGTGAAGCTGTTGTTGTAGGTGGTGCTCGAGGTCAGCAGGCCTGACGACACCCCGACCACGCTATCGTCCGTCGCCGGCACCAGCAGGGTCGACTGCGTGCGGCTCTTGTTGCTGGCCGAATCGAAGATGCTGAAGCCAGTGTCGTTGGTGGCCAGGTTCAGGGTGTCAGACACCTGCAGGCTCAGCTGGGTCTGGTCACCGTGGTAGCTGTAGGTGCCATCGGAATTGCGCACATAGGGTGGCGTGGTGCTCTTGGAGCCGCCGAACATGTAGTCGCCGTTGGCATCGCGCGAGTTGAGCAAACCGAAGATGTTGGCCTCGATCTCTTTCAGCTCGGTGCTGATGGCCACGCGGTCAGAGTCGGTGACCCCGGCGCCACCGGCACGGATCGCCAGCTCGCTGGCGCGCTGCATGGCGTCGTTGATGGTGGAGAGCACGCTCTCCTCCTGCAACAGCGCATTGCTCACGGTGTTGATGTTGCCGCTGTACTGGTCCAGCAGCGACTGCTGCTGCTGCAACAAAAGCAGGCGCGCAGCACCGACCGGGTCATCGGCGGCGGTCTGGATACGGATACCCGACGTGACCTGATCGTTGGTCTTGTTCATGCTGGAGAAGTTCTTGGAGTAGCTACTGGCGCTGGCCTCATAGAACTGAGCAGTGGAAATACGCACGAGAGTCTACTCCTTACAAGGCATTGATCAGGGTGCTGAAGGTTTCTTGCGCCGCCTTGATGATCTGCGACGACGCCGTGTAGTAGTGCTGGAACTTGACCAGGCTGGCCGCTTCGTCATCCAGGTTGACCCCGGACACCGCGCTGCGGCTTTCGCTGGCGGACTTGAGCACCGCCTCGGTCGCGGTACTGTCGATGGACGCCTGGTTGGCCTTGGCACCTACGCGCTCGACCAGTGAGGCGTAGGCCGAAGTGAAGCTGGTACCGCCGCCGGACCCGGTGTTCACCGTCGACTTGGTCTGCAGATCGAGCAGTGCCGTGGCGTTGCGGTTGTCGGCCTTGCCATCGGCGTTGAACGCCAGGGTGAAGCTGTCATTGGCTGCCGGGCTGCCGCCGATGGTGGTTTCGACACTGAAGGTGCGCGGGTTGCCGCTGCCATCGAGAATCGGGTCGCCGGCCGCATCGAGCATCGGCACGGTCACTGTCAGCTTGTTGTCGGCACCCGGCACCACGCTGCCGGTGCCGATCTGGGTGCCCTTGGCATCGAACAGCTTGTAGCCTTGGGCACCGCCACTGGCGGCGTCGAACACAACGCGCACCGGCATCGAGTCGCGAATCGACTGCTGGATCAATGCGGTGTCTGCACCGCCATAGATATCCAGCGATTCGCCCAGCGTAGGCTGGGTGATAGTGCCAGTCCCGCTGTTGCCACTCCCCGCAGTCGCACTGACCGGCCCGGCAAAGGCCAGCTTGTTGGCATCGGTGAGGGTGGTGGCAATGCTACCGGCGGCGGCGCGGGTGGGGATGACCTTGAAGCTGTCGCCGGCTGCCAGGCCACCGCCTTTCAACGCCAGGCTGAAACCATCGATCACGGGGGCCGGGTCGGCATTCAGGTCGAAGCTGCCCATGTCGGTGCCGTCGGAACGGCGCACGCTGTACTGGTTGGCGCTGGTGAACTTCACCTCGTAGTCGTAGGTGGTCAGCGCACCGCTGTTGGCAATCGTCACATCCAGGTTGCCGGAGCCGGCACTGTTGTTCGACGAGGCCAGGCTGCGCTGGGCAATGGCGGTGGCGCTGTTGATGCTGGAGAACAGCGAGCTGCCGAACTGGCCATTGGCATCCAGGCCCTGCCCCAGCTGACTGTTGATGCTGTCGGCGACCACCAGGGCCACACGACCGAGTTCGTTCATCGACGGCGTCAGCACGTCCTGGCGATAACGCAGCAGGCCGCCAATCGCGCCACCGGAAACCACCGAGGTCACGTCCGAGCTGAACGAGTCATAGTTGATGCGCAGGCTGACCTGGCTCTTGTCGGCCACACCTGGCTCCACCGACAGGGTGTTGGCCTTGGTACCGGTGACCAGCGACTGGCCGCTGCCCAGGTACACATCGTAGTTGCCGTCACGCTCCTGCACCGTCACCCCGACCAGCTCATTGAGCTGGCGCACGGCTTCGCTGCGCGCATCCAGCAGGCTGTTGGGGGTATTGCCGGAGGCGCTGGCCGCCGTGATCTGCTTGTTGTACTCGGCAATGTTGGCGGTGAGCTTGTTCACCTGCCCTGCCATGGTATCGAGCTGGGAGTTGATCGTGGCGTTCTGCTGGGTCAGCTGGGTGCTCACCGCATTGAAACGGTTGCTTAAGGTTTGCGCCTGCGTCAGCAGCAGTTGCCGCGAGGCGACGTCGCCGGGCTTGGCCGCTGCGGTCTGCAGGGCCGAGAAGAACGCGGTAAGCACCGAGCTGATGCCGGTGTCGCGGTCGGCCAGCAGTTTGTCGACGCTGGTGATCTGGTCCTGGAAGGTGACCGAATCGGCCTGCAGCGACGTGGCGGTCTGCAGCTGGTTGTCCAGGTAGGAGCTGTAGATGCGGCGCACATCCGCCAGCGTGGTCCCGGTGCCCAGGAAGCCAGCACCGATGTTATGCGAAGGGCCTGCTACCTGCTGCGTCTGCTGGCGCGAATAGCCACTGGTCGCGGCATTGGCGATGTTGTTACTGGTTACCGACAATGCCGCCTGGCTGGCATTCAGGCCACTCAGGCCGATCGAAATCAGGCTCGACATGATTTAGTCCTTTTATAGATTCGTGGTTCTGCCAGCCATGGCGTACTGCGGGGTTGTCTGCATTTGCTGGGCGATGCTGATGATCTTTTTCGCATAGCCTGGGTCGGTCGCATAACCTGCCTTTTGCAGCTCTCTGGCAAACTGCTCTGGGTTATCGGCCGAGGCCAGCGCATCTTGATAGCGAGAATTGCCCTGCAGCAGGTTTACCAGGTCGTGGAAGCTGTCCTGATACGAGTCATAGCTGCGGAACGCCGCGGTTTCCTTGACGAACTGGCCATCGCGGAACTCGCTGGTGATCGCCCGTGCCTGCTCACCCTGCCAGTTACCGCTGGCTTTGATGCCAAACAGATTGTGGCTGCTGCTGCCATCGGTATTGCGCATTACCGACTTGCCCCAGCCGGTTTCCAGTGCGGCCTGGGCCACCAGGTAGCGCGGGTCGATACCAATGCGTTTGGCGGCTTGCTCGGCCATCGGCAGCATGGTGGCGACGAATTCGTCACTGTCGGCAAAGGCCTTGTTCGGCGCCAGCGGCGGCTGGGCCACGGCGCGGCCGACAATGCGCAGGCCGTTGTCCGGCACAGCGAAGGCCTTGGCCACTTGCTGGCCGTCACGGGCAGGCACGGCGGCGCTATTGGCAGTGGCGGCGGCCGGCACGATGCCAGCCAGCAGGCGGTCGGTCAGCTTGCTCGGCAAGGCCAGGCGCCGCGAGTTGAGCGCGGCGACGTCGTTGCGGGTGGTGGAAGAGTCCGTGGCATGCACCGGCTCTGCCACCTTGTTGCCCCACAGCGCCGGGCCACTGCCGTCGGCACGCGGGAACGGGCTGGTGTTGATCGACGCACTGCGGCCCTTGGTCAGCTGGCGCACCAGCACATCCTGCAGACCGATACCGCCACCTTCGCGGGACATGCTCACGGCCAGCTGCTGGTCGTACATGTCGCGGTACTGCTTGACCGTTTCGGTGTTCATCGGGTTGTCATCGGCCAGCACGTCGCTGGCCTTGCGCGAGGCCTTGAGCATTTCGCTGATGAACAGCGACTCGAACTCCTGGGCCACCTTGCGCACGTTGGCTTCGCTGTCGCGGTCGCCGTGCTTGAGGGCACTCAGGCGGTTGAGGTCGGTATAGGCGCCGCTGTCGGCACTGCCGGAGACCTGGCTTTTGATATTCATCGGCGCCGTCCTCAGATCACGATCAGGTCGGCCTGCAAGGCGCCGGCCTGTTTCAGGGCTTCGAGGATGGCCATCAGGTCGCCGGGCGCTGCGCCCACCTGGTTCACCGCACGGACGATCTCATCCAGCGTGGTGCCCGGGCCAAACTTGAACATCGGCTTGGCTTCCTGCTCGGCGTTCACCCGCGAGCGGGGTACCACGGCCGTCTGGCCATTGGAGAAGGCCCCCGGCTGGCTGACGATCGGGTCTTCGGTAATGGTCACGGTCAGGCTGCCGTGGGTCACCGCCGCAGGCGACACCTTGACGTTCTGGCCGATGACAATGGTGCCGGTGCGCGAGTTGATGATGACCTTGGCCACCGCCTGGCCCGGGTCGATTTCGAGGTTTTCGAGGATCGACAGGTAATCCACGCGCTGGCTGGGGTCCATCGGCGCACTGACCCGCACCGAACCACCGTCCACCGCCTGAGCCACACCTGGGCCGAGCAGGTCGTTGACCTTGTCGACGATGCGCTTGGCGGTGGTGAAGTCGGGTCGGTTGAGGTTCAGGGTCAAGGTATTGCCCTGGTTGAAGCCGCTCGGCACGGCCCGCTCGACACTGGCACCACCCGGGATGCGGCCGGCCGACGGAACGTTGACGGTAATCTTCGAGCCGTCACGGCCTTCGGCGTCAAAGCCACCCACCACCAGGTTGCCCTGGGCGATGGCGTAGACGTTGCCGTCGATACCCTTGAGCGGGGTCATCAGCAGGCTGCCGCCACGCAGGCTCTTGGAGTTACCGATCGACGACACGGTAATGTCCACCACCTGGCCGGGCTTGGCGAACGCCGGCAGGTCGGCATGCACCGACACCGCCGCGACGTTCTTCAGCTGCACGTTGCCGGAGCCAGCCGGCACCTTGATGCCGAACTGGGACAGCATGTTGTTGAAGGTTTGCAGGGTAAACGGTGTCTGGGTGGTCTGGTCACCCGTGCCGTTCAGCCCCACCACCAGGCCGTAACCGATCAACTGGTTGGAACGCACGCCAGAAATGCTGGCGATGTCCTTCAGGCGCTCTGCCTGCGCACCGAAGGCACAGGACAGGAGCAGGGTTGCGGCAATCAGCTGCCTCACGTTGAACATGGTCATCCGTACTCAGAAAGGCCAAAGCGGGCTGATGAAGAAGCGGTCCAGCCATCCGGGCTGGCTGGCATCGGCGAACGAGCCGGTACCGGAATAAGTGATGCGCGCGTCGGCCACACGGGTGGACGGCACGGTGTTGTCGGTGGCGATGTCATCGGCGCGGATCATGCCGGCAATGCGCACCAGCTCTTCGCCGGTGTTCAGTGTCAGCCACTTCTCGCCGCGCACGGCGATGATGCCGTTGGGCAGCACCTCAGCCACGGTCACGGTAATCGAACCGGTCAGGGTGTTGCCCTGGGTGGCCTTGCTGTCGCCCTTGGTGGCGCGCTCGCCGTTGTAGCCGGCCTCCAGCGACAGGTCACCGCCGCCAAACGGGTTGTTGGTGTTCGGTGTGCTGCCAAACAGCGAGGTCAGGCCGATGTCGGCCTTGCTGTTCTTCTGGATCTGCGAACCTGCGTTCTTGCTGGCCGAGGTTTTCTCGTTAAGGGTGATGGTGATGATGTCACCCACCCGGAACGCCTTGCGGTCGCTGTACAGGTTCTGCTCGAAGCCGGCCTGGTAGATGGAACCGTTGTTGGCCGCTGCCGGCAACGGGGTGCGCGGCAGTACCGGCGCGTAGTACGGGTCGTTGGGCTTGGGCGTCGGACCGACGCAACCTGCCAGCAACACCGCCCCCCCCAGGGCGAACACGGACAACAGACGATTCATGGTGCATACCTCACGGGTGTAACGAAGCGACAGGGCTTAGAGCTGTTGAGTCACGAACGACAGCATCTGGTCGGCGGTGGAGATGACCTTGGAGTTCATCTCGTAGGCGCGCTGGGTGGTGATCATGTTCACCAGCTCTTCCACGGTGCTGACGTTGGAGTTTTCCAGGGTCTGCTGCTGGGTGGTGCCGAAACCGTTCAGGCCCGGGGTGCCGACTTGCGGCGCGCCACTGGCGGCAGTCTCCAGGAACAGGTTGTCGCCGATGGCCTGCAGGCCGGCCGGGTTGATGAAGTCGGCGGTCTGGATGTTGCCGATCACCTGCGCCGCCGGGTTGCCGGCGGTGGTGATCGATACGGTGCCGTCCTGGCCGACGGTGAAGGTTTGCGCGTCGTTCGGCACGACAACGGCAGGCTCGAGGGCGTAGCCGTTGGCGGTGACGATCTGGCCGTCGGAGTTCAGGTGGAAGGTGCCGTCACGGGTGTACGACACGGTGCCGTCCGGCTGCAGGATCTGGAAGAAGCCACGGCCGTTGACCGCCATGTCCAGCGGGTTCTCGGTGGTTTGCAGGCTGCCGGCGACGAAGCTCTTCTGGGTGCCGACAATGCGCACACCGGTACCGACCTGCAGGCCCGAAGGCAGCTCGCTGTCCTGGGTCGACTGCGCACCAGGCTGACGTTTGATCTGGTAGAGCAGGTCTGCGAACTCGGCACGGTCACGCTTGAAGCCGGTGGTGGAAACGTTGGCCAGGTTGTTGGAAATGACCGTCAGGTTGGTGTCCTGGGCGGACAGGCCGGTTTTAGCGACCCAAAGAGCCGGAAGCATGTTGTTTCTCCTCGTGCGCCTGTTTTACGGCACCCGTTCAAAAGTGATTAGCCGATTTGCAAAACCCGAGCCATGGCTTCGTCGCCTTCCTTGGCCGTGTTCATCATCTTGACGTGCAGTTCGAACTGGCGGGACAGCGCCAGCACCGAGGTCATTTCCTCGACAGCGTTGACGTTGCTGCCTTCCAGGAAGCCCGCCACCACCCGCACGTTGACGTCGGCGTCGGCCGGCTGGCCAGAGGTGGTGTGGATCAGACCGTCCAGGCCTTTGGTCAGGCCTTTGGTGTCCGGGTTGACCAGCTTGATGCGGTCGACCTCGGCCATCACCCGCGGGTCTTCACCCATGGAGCGAATGCTGAGGGTGCCGTCGGCGCCGACCTCAACCTTCTGCTCCGGCGGGATGGCAATAGGGCCACCGTTGCCGATCACCGGCATGCCGTTGCCGGCACGCAGCACGCCGAGGGCGTCGATGTTCAGGCTGCCGGTACGCACGTAGGCTTCGCTGCCGTCCGGTGCCTGCACGGCGATGAAGCCCTTGCCGGTCACGGCAACATCCAGGTCACGACCCGTCTCGACCAACGGGCCTTCGCTGAAGTCGGTGGCCGGGCGTTCGGTCATGGCAAAGGCGCGCGCCGGAAAGCTGTCACCGAACACCGGCATCGAACGCGCCTGTTCCAGGTCGCGCTGAAAACCGTTGGTGGAAATGTTCGCCAGGTTGTTGGCGTGGGCCTTTTGCGCCAGCGCGTTCTGGCTGGCGCCGGTCATGGCCACATAAAGCAACTTGTCCACAGTATCTCCTCTGCGCGTCGCTGCCGCGCTGTCACTGGGCAGGTCCGAAGCAATAATCGAACCAAGTCTTAAACCGCCTGTTTACGGGGGTTTCAGCCCGGCAAGGGGCAACAAACGTCAGTTTGTCGGCGGATGTTTGCCGCCTGCGGCAAAGGTTGGCTAGTGGCTGCGGCAGGCAGCGTTGTTGTAGGGGCCCGAATGGCGCACCCAGCCTTCGCCCAGCTTGTTGGCCGAGCACATGTAGCGGCCGGTCACCAGGCTTTGCCAGAGATAGAACGGGGCGGGAGCAGCCGACAGCGGTAAGGCCATGGCCAGGAGGGCGGTAAGCATTAGCCGTTTCATGGGCGTGAACCTTGATGAACCTGGGGCCGCTCTGCGGCCCATCGCCGGCAAGCCAGCTCCTACAGAGGATTGCAACCTCCAGTGGGAGCTGGCTTGCCGGCGATGGGCTGCAATGCAGCCCCAATTACAGACAAAACCACACTAGCAGACGACCATCAGGTCATCTGAATGATGGTCTGCATGATGGTGCTTTCGGTAGATATGGTCTTGGCGTTGGCCTGGTAGTTGCTCTGAGCCTTGATCAGGTTGACCAGCTCGCCGGTCAGGTCGACGTTGGAGTCCTCCAGCGCACCACCCGAGATCTGGCCCAGGGTACCGGTGTCCGGGGCGCCGATCACCGGCACGCCCGAGGCGTAGGACTCTTTCCAGTTGGTGCCGCCAATCGGCGTCAGGCCCTGCAGGTTGGCGAAGTTGGCAATCGCCACCTGGCCAATCACCTTGTCCTTGCCGTTGGTGAAGCTGGCAAACAGGTAGCCGTTCTGGTCGATGCTCAGCCCCGAAAGCTCACCCGTGGCGAAACCATCCTGGGTTTTGGCAATTTCTGCGGACGACGCGTTGTATTGGGTAGCCCCCAGCATGTCCAGCTTCACACCGTCGGCATTGGCGATGGCGCCATTGGCCGACCACTCGCCAGCGGCATTTTTCTGCGCCGGGATCCAGTTGTTGAGCTGGAATATCTTGTCTTCACCAATGGCCAGGCCGCCCGTGACCGCGCCTGCCGTCATCGCATCCTTGTTCAGCGTGCCATCGGACTTGAACGGCACCGCGTTGACCAACGGTGTGGTCGACGCCGGGTTTTCCGGATTACGGCCATCGATGGTGGTGTGCATCGACCAGGTGTTGGTCGTGTCATCCTTGATGAAGTACTGATTCATCTGGTGTTCGTTGCCCTGGCTGTCGTACACCGGGGTGTTGAACGTGAAGTTGTAGGAACTGGCGTTGGCGGGGTCGAACGGCGTTACCGAAGGGGCGGTTGCGCCCGAGTTGAGGTTGATCTTCTCGGTGATGAGGCTGGTCGGCTTCGGCGTCAGGTTGGAGGTGTCGATCTGCAGGTTGGTCAGCACGCCCTGAATGAGCTTGCCGTCTTCGCCCACTGCATAACCTTGCAGGTTGGCACCCGAAGAGTTCACCACATAACCTGCCTTGTCGCTGTAGAACGCGCCAGCACGGGTGTAGATCTTCGAACCGTTATCGTTCAAGGCAAAGAAACCGTTGCCATCGATGGCCATGTCCAGTGCCTGGCCGGTTGAATTGATATTGCCTGGCGTGAACAGTTGCGAAACCGCGGCGGTCTTTACCCCGGTGCCGATCACTGTCTTGCCGGCGCTGGTGCCACGAACGGAGTTGGAATACTGGTCGGCGAACTCGGCACGCGACGACTTGAAGCCGGTGGTGGCAACGTTGGCAATGTTGTTGCCGGTGACGTTCAGGGCCTTGTTTGCTGCATAGAGGCCGCTAAGGCCGATATTGAAAGACATGTGAAACTCCTGTCGTTTTGCTCAGGCCCTAGATGCCGATGCTTTGGATTTTGGAAAGCGCAACACTGCCCAGCCCGGCCAGGTTGAGTGTCATCTCCGAACCGTTGGAACCCATGGTCACACTGGTAACCGAGGCCGGCAGGTTGGTGGTCATGGCGGTGGCCGTGCCATCGATCGAGGCTGTGGCTTTGAAGGTGTAGGTACCGGCGGCCGCGACTTCACCGTCATCGTCCAGGCCATCCCAGGTGAAGTCGATGCTGCCAGCCTTCTGGGTACCCAGCTCGATGGTGCGCACCAGCTTGTCGTCCTTGTTGTAGATCCCCACCGAAGTAGAGGTACTGGACGACGTCAGGTTTACTGAGCCTTTCATGTCCTTGCTGGTGTCGACCACGGCTTTGTCGGTTTGCACAATCACATTGCGCCCTACCAGCGACGAGGCCTGCAGGGCCTGGGAGGACTGCAACCCTGTTGCAATGTAGGTCACCGCATCATTCAGCGACTGCATGCTTTCAAGGCTGCTGAACTGCGCCAGCTGGGCGACGAATTCGCCGTTTTCCTGCGGATCGAGGGGGTTCTGGTTCTGCATCTGGGTAACCAGCAACTGCAGGAACGCGTCCTTGCCCAGCGCGCTGCCGGCGGCACCGGTGCTGTCGCTGTTCTTGCTCTGCTGTTTTTGCAGCGAAGTCAGGTATGCGCTACCGACATCGGTGGTGGAATTGGTAGTGGTCATGTCGGCTTCCTATCACTGCCCCAGAGTCAGGACTTTCTGCATCATGCTCTTGGCCGTGTTCATCAGCTCGGCGTTGGTCTGGAACGCACGGCTGGCAGAGATCATGTCTGCCATCTCCTCGACCACGTTGACGTTCGGGTAGTAGACGTAGCCGTCCTTGTTCGCCGCCGGGTGGTTTGGCTCGTAGCGTGCTTCCAGGGTGCTCTGGTCCTCGACGATGCCTTTTACCTGTACGCCCTGCCCTGCTTCGCCCTGGTCTTCGAACAGCGACTGGCTGCCGCCGGCTTGCGCATCCTGGAAGGTGGTGGCAAACACCGGGTGGCGGGCGCGGTAGGTCTGGTCAATGCTCGAAGAGACGGTTTCGGCGTTGGCGATGTTGGAGGCAACGGTGTTCAGGCGCGTGTTTTGCGCGCTCATGCCGCTACCGGCAATGTTGAAGACACTGGAAAGGGACATGGTCATTCTCCCCGCAGGGCCGATACCAGCCCTTTGAATTTGCTGTTGAGCAAGGTGAAGCTGGCCTGGAAGCCAATGGCGTTTTCGGTGTAGTTCGATTGCTCGATCTGCGCGTCCACGGTGTTCTGGTCGATCGACGGCTGCAGCGGCGTGCGGTACTTGAGGGTATCGTCGCCCGCAATGGCGAGGCCTTCGGCTTCGATGTGGCGGCTATTGGTGCGGTCCATGGCGAAACGGCCGCTTTGCTGCTTGTCGCTTTCGGCGGCCAGCACAGAGGCGAAGTCCATGTCACGCGCCTTGTAATTGGGCGTGTCGGCGTTGGCGATGTTGTTGGCCAGCACTTCGGCGCGCTGGGCGCGGAAGCCCATGGCCTTTTCGTGGATACCAAGCGCCTTGTCGAAGCTGATGCTCATGTCGGGGAAACCTTCAGAGGTTGACCGGAATTTCGTTGAGCAAGGTATAGCAAGGGCTGTGCCAACCCATGCAAAGCCCACAAATACGGGGCTACGAGGCACAGTGCTGTCAGGGTGATGCCAGAAAAGCGGCAAAGGCCTTCCGCCCTGGGCGGCGAAAGCGGCAATTGCCGGGCGGCAAAAGCGGCAAACCAAAAAATTGACGTCAGTGTTTGCCCTGTACCGGCCCCTTCGCGGGTGAACCCGCTCCCACAGGGGTCTGCACAGTTTTCGAATCTGGTGCGGTACCTGTGGGAGCGGGTTTACCCGCGAAGAGGCCGGCACAGACAGCAAAAAGGCCGGCAGTTTTCGCTGCCGGCCCTCTTGATTACTTGGCCTGGTAGATGATCCCCGGGCTGCACTGCACCATCTGGTAATGGTCCGGCAACCCGTTCAGCGCTTCCGAAGCCCCCAGGAACAGGTAGCCACCCGGCTTCAGGGTGCTGTGAATGCGCAGCAGGATGTCCCGCTTCACCTGCGCCGAGAAGTAGATCAGCACGTTGCGGCAGAACACGATGTCGAACTTGCCCAGGCTGGCATAGCTGTCCAGCAGGTTGAACGAGCGGAACTCGACGCGGCTGCGAATCGCCGGCTTGACCGCCCAGCGCCCCGCCCCCTTGGGGTCGAAGTAGCGCTGCAGACGCTCCTGGGACAGGCCGCGGGCAATGGCCAGGCTGTCATACTCACCTGTCTTGCAGTTGGTGAGCATGGTGCCGGACAGGTCGGTGGCAACGATCTGCGCGCCCATCTTCAACTGGCCAAGGTTGCTGCGCTCGAATTCGTCGATGGCCATCGAGATGGAATACGGCTCCTGCCCCGACGAACAAGCCGCCGACCACATGCGCAGGCGCTGGCCAGGGTTGTTGCGGATGAACTCGGGGATCACCTTGTTCTTCAGCACTTCGAACGGGTAGGTATCGCGAAACCACAGGGTCTCGTTGGTGGTCATCGCATCCACCACCTGCTCACGCAAACCACCGCGTGGCTGGGCCTGGATGCGCTGCACCAGTTCGCCCAGGCTCTTGATGCCCTGTTGCTCCATCAGCTTGTTGAGACGGCTGGAAACCAGGTACTGCTTATTTTCGCCCAGCAGGATGCCACAGGCTTTCTCCAGGAATACCCGGAACTGTTCGAAATCCAAATTACCCGTAGACACTCTTGCCGCCTCTTTTCAATCACTGGTGCCGGGGGCCTGCCCCCGGCTGCTTCAATGCGCTGCCTTGATCCGGTCGACCACCCGTTGGGCCAGGTCGTCCGGCTTGAACTTGGCCAGAAAGTCATCGGCGCCGACCTTCTTGACCATTGCCTGGTTGAACACCCCGGAAAGCGAAGTATGCAGGCAGATGTGCAATTTTTGCATGCGCGGGTCGCTGCGGATCTCCGCCGTTAGCGTATAGCCGTCCATTTCCGGCATTTCAATGTCCGAGATCATCATCAGGAACTCTTCTTCAGGCTTTTTGCCCTCATCCACCAGCTGGCGCAGGTAGTTCAGGGCCTGGCGGCCATCGTTGAGTGCCACGACCTCCACCCCCACGGTCTGCAGGCAGCGGCTGACCTGCTTGCGCGCCACCGACGAATCGTCCACGGTCAGCACCCGCATCAGCACGGCCTTGTCCTGCGTCTCGGCATCGATCACCCCAGCCGATACCGACTCGGACGACGGCGACACTTCGGCCAGCACCTTCTCCACATCGATGATCTCGACCATGCGGTTGTCCACCCGGGTGACCGCAGTCAGGTAGTGGTCACGGCCGGTGCCCTTGGGTGGCGGGTGGATCTCTTCCCAGTTCATGTTGACGATGCGCTCCACCGAGTGCACCAGGAAGCCTTGGGTCTTGGTGTTGTACTCGGTGATGATCACGAAGCTGTTGCGCGTCTCTTCCTGCAGCGGGCGCATCCCGGTGGCCATCGACAAGTCGAGGATCGGGATGGTCGCCCCGCGAATGTTGGCAACGCCACGCACCACCGGGTGCGCCTTGGGCAGCAGGGTCAGCGCAGGGCATTGCAGCACTTCCCTGACCTTGAACACGTTGATGCCGTATAGCTGTTCGCCATTGAGGCGGAACAGCAGCAATTCCAGGCGATTCTGCCCCACCAGCTGCGTGCGCTGGTTGACCGAATCCATAACACCCGCCATGCCAGACTCCTTAATCTTTCAGCCTTTCGTTGCAACTCAGGTTACGAGTCGGCACGGGCTTTGCTTTTTTGAGCGTCATGCATACGAAAACGACAATTTTCCGACGATTGACGCGCCTGCTGACTGGCTCGCTGGCCACGTTGTGCCTGCTGGCGCCCGGCGTTCGCACGGTAGCGGACGCGCTCACCTTGCCTGAACAGCTTATCGGTGTCACCCAAGGGTTTCTTGAATTCACCGTCGAAGATTACCTGGCCACCACCCAGACCGCCGGCCGTTATGAAATCCAGGTCAACCCGCTGGACCCACGCCTGCGCATGCCGTTGTGCAGCCAGCAGCTGGACGCTTCGCTGGAAAGCCCCGCCCTGCCGCTTGGCCGGGTGACAGTACGGGTACGCTGCGACAGCGCAGCGCCGTGGACGGTGTTTGTCCCGGCCACGGTGCGGTTGTTCCGCGACGTGGTGGTGGTCACCCGCCCGCTCAAGCGTGACAACACGGTGGGCGAAGGCGACGTGGCCCTGCGCGAGCGCGATGTGGGCACCCTTGGCCAGGGTTTTCTGACCGAACTGGACCAGGCGGTGGGCATGAAGATGCTGCGCCCCACGGTCATCGACCAGGTGCTTACCCCGCAGCACCTGGAGCAGGCCGAGGTGGTGCGCAAGGGCGACCAGGTAGTGATCATCGCCCGCAGCGGCAGCCTCAGCGTGCGCATGCCGGGCGAGGCCTTGAGCAAGGGCGGCCTGAGCGAACAGATACGGGTACGCAACCTGAATTCCAAACGGGTGGTCAAGGCCAGGGTGACTGGCCCGGGCCAGGTCGAGGTGAGCATGTAGCCCGCCACAGATTGCGCTGGCAGTCAGGAACCGCTTTTCCTAAACTGTGTCAGAGAACGGGTTGGCGAGCTTGCTGACAGGCGGCCAAGCATTTGTGCCTAAAGTTTCTTTCGGGTTGGCCGAAAACAAGGCAAGCGTCCAAATACCCAGAGGTTTCTGATCATGGTCATCGACTTCAGTCGTTTGAATAACTCTCCGTCCGTCACGGGCGGCGTGCGCGGCAATACCGCGCCCGGCAGCGCCGAAAAACCGGCCGCCAGCCAGGAAGCAGCCAGCGGCACCAACGCCAGCGGAGAAGCGGTACACCTCAGCCAAGAGGCACAGCAGTTGCAGAAGATCAGCGACAAGCTGCGCGACGAACCCGTGGTCAACAGCGCCCGTGTGGCCCAGTTGAAGCAGGCGATCGCCGACGGCAGCTATCAGGTCGATGCCGGCAAGATCGCCAGCAAACTGCTCGATTTCGAAGCCCAGCGCTGACCGTTCGGCGCGCTGACTTCACGGACGCTAAAAAAGCCAAGAGTTAGCCATGCACGACACCACCTTGCTGCAACTGATCGAAGATGACATTGCCCCAATGCAGGAACTGCTCGACCTTCTGAATAAAGAAGCGATCGCCCTGCATGGCCGCGACATGCCGCTGCTGGAACAAATCCTGGCGCGCAAGCAGTCGCTGATCATCTTGCTCGAGCAGCACGGCCAGCGCCGCAGCCAGTTGCTCGGCAGCCTGGGCCTGAGTGCCGATCGCACTGGCGTGCAAGCGGTAGCCGCACAATCGCCCCATGGCGAGGCGATGCTGCAGCGGCTGGACATGCTGTCGAAACTGATGGACGACTGCCAGCAGGTCAACCAGACCAACGGCCGGATCATCCAGGTGCAGCAACATGTCACCAACAACCAGATCAGAATCCTCATGGGCGGCGACTCGCCGTCGCTCTACGACAGCCGCGGCAGCACCTCGCTGCTGGCCAAGCCACGGGCCCTCAGCCAAGTGTGATTTTTCTATCAAGGCACGGAACATACTGGCAAAATGCCGTTACTTGCGTGTGTCGCTTTTGCCTGGAGAACGATAAGCCGTGTTCAACGAAACCGAAGCACCGCAACCGCCAAAGGTGCTGAACACCCCCTTGGAGATTGCGGCCAACTTGCGGCAACTGCAGGAAAGCCACGACCCCCTGATCATCACCTTCAATGACCGCAGCCAGCGCTTCCAGAGCTACGTGGTGCACGTGGACCGTGAAAGCAACACCCTGGCACTGGACGAGATGATCCCGCGCGACGGTGAGAAATTCATCGAAAACGGCGAGCACTTCCGGGTTGAGGGCTTCCACGATGGCGTGCGTATCGCCTGGGAATGCAACCACGCGCTGAAGATCAGCGAAGTCGACGGCCACCGCTGCTACAGCGGTGCCATGCCGCAAGAAATGACTTACCACCAGCGCCGCAACGCCTTCCGCGCCGCGCTGAAGCTGTCGCAACTGGTCGACATCATCCTCGATGGCACCCACCTGAAGGGTAACGGCGCCCTGCGTGGCAAGCTGCTGGACATCTCGGCCACCGGCTGCAAACTGCGTTTTGAAGGCGACGTGGAAAGCCGCCTGCAACTGGGCCAGGTGTACGAGCGTTTCAAGGCGGGCAACCCGCTGGGCCTGGTGGACACCATGGTCGAACTGCGTCACCTGCACTATGAAGAGCACATCAACACCACCTTCGCTGGCGTGCGCTTCCATAACCTGAGCGGGCAGGCACAGCGCAAGGTCGAGAGCTTTGTGTACCAGCTGCAGCGTGAGGCGCGGCGGTTCGACAAGGACGACTATTGATCATCGGCTGAATGCAAAAACGCCACCTATCGAGGTGGCGTTTTCATTTGTGTTCTTCCAGTGCCGGCCCCTTCGCGGGCTTGCCCGCTCCCACAGGTAATGCACCGATTTCAGGCACTGTGCGGTACCTGTGGGAGCGGGCAAGCCCGCGAAGAGGCCGGTACAGGCTTACACCGACTTGCTGACCTCCTCCGGTTCAGCTGCCTGTTGTTCAGCCCCTTTATCTTCACCCTCGGTATCTTCCGCCGCCACCGGCGCCTGCATCACGTCCTGTACGGTCTGCTCATCCACACGTGGGTCCAGCGCTGCCGACAAGGGCGAACCGGCCGCCGGCATCGCCACGTGACCCAACGGCGCATCCTGCACCTGGTGAAGCCCGGTAACCGCTTTCGGCCGAATGCGCCACACCAGCACCAGGGCGAAGAACACAAAGAACGCATACAGCATCTGCGCGCCCAGCACCTTCATCAGCACGCCCGCCGCCAGGGGCCCGATGCACGCGCCCACGCCATAGGTGACCAGCAGCATGGCCGTCAGCGACACCCGTCGCTCGCTTTCCACGTGGTCGTTGGAAAACGCCACTGCCAGCGGGTACAGGCAGAACTGCAGCAACGAAATCAGGAAACCGAAACCGAACAGCAACTCCAGCGGCACACTGGGCAGTATCGCCAAGGGCGCAGCAGCCAGCGCCAGGCCTATTGCCACGCTGCGGATCAGCACCGCCCGGTCGTAACGGTCAGACAACCAGCCCAGCGGCCACTGCACCAGCAGGCCGGCAAAAATGCAGCTACCCATGAACAGGCCGATCTGCTCGGTGGTCATCCCCTGGCTTGAGGCATACAAAGGCGCCAGGCCGTAGAACGAGCCGACGATCAACCCCGAACCCAGTACCGTACTGAGCGACTGCGGCACGCGCTTGATGAAGAACTTCGGCTCCATCGGTGCCGGGCGCAAGGGCGCCGGGTGAATGCGCCGGGTCATTGCCACCGGCACCAGGCACAGGGCAAAACACATCGCCACCAGCATCAGCAGCTCCGGGCCAAGCTCAGGGTGCACCACCAGAATCAGCTGGCCGAGCACCAGCCCCAGGTACGAGGCGATCATGTAGCCGCTGAACACCGCACCGCGGTGTTTCACATCGGCCTGCTCGTTGAGCCAGCTCTCGATGACCATGTACTGGCACATCATCCCCAGGCCGACGATCATCCGCAGCCCGACCCAGGCCGGTAGCCAACTGGTCATGCCATGGCCAAGTACCGCCGCACCGACGATACCGGCGCAGGTGGCATAGGCGCGAATGTGCCCTACCCGGCCAATCAGCCGGTGGCCGACCTTGCCGCCGACGGCCAGGCCAAAGTAGTTGGCCGCCATCAACGCACCCACCCACAGGCTGTCGACATGGTCGGCCGCCAGGCGCAGGGCCAGGTAGGTACTGAGCAGGCCCGAACCGATCAACATCATCAGCGCGGCGAAATACAACGACTGAAACGGCTTCCATACATTTCGCATACGTACCGAGAAGCTCCCTGGTCAGGTGGCGGTAGGTGCTAGCAGCATAAGGGCAAATGCCGGTCAGTGCAGGCCCCCGCCAGCAAAATGCCGTGGCGCAGACGTGCCCGGTGCAGGTGGTGTCGCGATCAGGCCTGTGCCGCCAGCACCCGGCGCTCCCACGGGGTGATCTCGTCGTAGAAGTCGGTCAGCTCCAAGGTTTTGCTGGCGATGTAGCCTTCGATGAACTCGCTGCCGAACAGTTCCCGTGCCAGCGCGCTGCGCTTGAGCCGTTCGAGCGCGGCATGCAGGGTACACGGCAGGCTCAGGTGCTCGGGCACTTCGAACTCGCCCTGTATGGCCGGCGAAGGTTGCAGGCGCTGCTCGATACCGTGCAGCCCTGCGGCCAGGCTGGCAGCGATGGCCAGGTAGGGGTTGGCGTCGGCGCCGGGCAAGCGGTTTTCGACCCGCCGCGCTGCCGGCGCACTGGCCGGAATGCGCAAGCCGGCAGCGCGGTTGTCCTCGGACCAGCAGGCATTGTTTGGCGAGGCATAGGGGTGGCACAGGCGCTGATAGGAATTGACGTTGGGCGCGAACAGCGCCGTGAAGTCGGCCATGCACGCCTGCAGGCCACCGATGAAATGGTGGAAGGTGTCGGTCGGCAGGCCTTGCTCGTCGCTGAACACGTTACGCCCGCTGCCTGTTTCGACCAGGCTCTGGTGAATGTGCATGGAGCTACCGGGGGTACGCGCCAGCGGCTTGGCCATGCACACCACGGTCAGCCCATGCTTGAGCGCCACTTCCTTGAGCAGGTGCTTGAACAGGAACGTCTGGTCAGCCAGCACCAGCGGGTCGCCGTGCAGCAGGTTGATCTCGAACTGGCTGACGCCCATTTCGTGCATGAAGGTGTCACGGGGCAGGCCGAGCGCAGCCATGCACTGGTACACCTCTTGGAAGAACGGGCGCAGGCCGTTGTTGGAGCTGACACTGAACGCCGAATGGCCAAGCTCGCGGCGGCCATCGCTGCCTACGGGAGGCTGAAACGGCTGCTGCGGGTCGCTGTTGGGGGCAAAAACAAAGAATTCGAGTTCGGTCGCCACCACTGGCGCCAACCCCAGGGCCGCGTAGCGGGCAATCACCGCCTTGAGCTGGCCACGGGTGGACAGTGCCGAGGGCCGGCCATCCAGTTCATTGGCATCGCAGATGGCCAGGGCGCGGCCGTGGCTGCTCCAGGGCAGGCGATGGACCTGGCTGGGTGCGGCCACCAGCGCCAGGTCACCGTCGTCGCTGCCGTAGAATTTTGCCGGCGGGTAGCCGCCCATGATGCATTGCAGCAACACCCCCCGGGCCATTTGCAGGCGGCGGCCTTCAAGGAAGCCCTCGGCGGTCATCACCTTGCCGCGCGGCACGCCGTTGAGGTCGGGGGTGACGCATTCGATTTCATCGATGCCCTGAAGCTGAGCGGTGCTCATGACGCTTGTCCTTGTTGTTGTACGCTGACAACAACATAGGCTGGGGGTGTTTAAAATATCAAGCACCCGCTTTAAACACCTGTACTGGCCTCTTCGCGGGTAAACCCGCTCCCACAGGTACGGCATAGTCTTCAAGACTTGTGGGGTCCCTGTGGGAGCGGGTTCACCCGCGAAGAGGCCGGTACATGAGCCAGCTATTCCCGCAAGGTCATGCCATTGGCCGGCAACGGCAGAGCGGTCTTGTACCGCACCTGCTTCAAGGCAAAACTCGAGCGGATATTGGCCACCCCCGGCAACCGCGTCAGGTAATCGAGAAACCGCTCCAGCGCCTGGATGCTCGGCAACAGTACCCGCAACAGGTAATCCGGGTCCCCCGTCATCAGGTAGCACTCCATCACCTCGGGCCGTTCGGCAATCTCCTCCTCGAAGCGGTGCAACGACTGCTCCACCTGCTTTTCCAGGCTGACATGGATGAACACGTTTACATCCAGCCCCAGCGCCTCGGGTGACAGCAACGTCACCTGCTGGCGGATTACCCCCAGTTCTTCCATGGCCCGCACCCGGTTGAAACAGGGCGTGGGCGACAGGTTGACCGAGCGTGCCAGCTCAGCGTTGGTGATGCGGGCGTTTTCCTGAAGGCTGTTGAGAATGCCGATATCGGTACGATCGAGTTTGCGCATGAGACAAAATCACCGGTTTTTTGTGTTTATGCGGAATGTTTATCTGCACCGCTCGGCAAAGGCAATCAACTTGAGAGAAAAATTCTCCTGCCGGGCCACTAAGATGTAGATGACGCTGACCTACCAGTCACAAGCCGGTGTTCAGCGGCGGCCGCTTCAGAGCTCACAAAAACAAATACCCGAGCGAGCGTAAAAAGCATGAACGAGTACGCCCCCCTGCGTTTGCATGTGCCCGAGCCCACCGGCCGGCCAGGCTGCCAGACCGATTTTTCCTACCTGCGCCTCAACGATGCAGGTCAAGCCCGTAAACCCCCTGTGGATGTCGATGCTGCCGACACCGCCGACCTGTCCTACAGCCTGGTCCGCGTGCTCGATGAGCACGGCGACGCTCAAGGCCCGTGGGCCGAAGACATCGACCCGCAAATCCTGCGCCAAGGCATGCGCGCCATGCTCAAGACGCGGATTTTCGACAGCCGCATGGTGGTCGCCCAGCGCCAGAAGAAGATGTCCTTCTACATGCAGAGCCTGGGCGAAGAAGCCATCGGCAGCGGCCAGGCGCTGGCGCTGAACCGCACCGACATGTGCTTCCCGACCTACCGCCAGCAAAGCATCCTGATGGCCCGCGACGTGTCGCTGGTGGAGATGATCTGCCAGCTGCTGTCCAACGAGCGCGACCCGCTCAAGGGCCGCCAGTTGCCGATCATGTACTCGGTACGCGAGGCTGGCTTCTTCACCATCAGCGGCAACCTGGCGACCCAGTTCGTGCAGGCGGTCGGCTGGGCCATGGCTTCGGCGATCAAGGGCGATACCAAGATCGCCTCGGCGTGGATCGGCGACGGTGCCACGGCCGAGTCAGACTTCCACACCGCCCTCACCTTTGCCCACGTGTACCGCGCCCCGGTGATCCTCAACGTGGTCAACAACCAGTGGGCCATTTCTACCTTCCAGGCCATCGCCGGTGGCGAGTCGACCACCTTCGCCGGCCGTGGCGTGGGTTGCGGCATTGCCTCGCTGCGGGTTGACGGCAACGACTTCGTCGCCGTCTACGCCGCCTCGCGCTGGGCCGCCGAACGCGCCCGCCGCGGCCTGGGCCCAAGCCTGATCGAGTGGGTCACCTACCGTGCCGGCCCGCACTCGACCTCGGACGACCCTTCCAAGTACCGCCCTGCCGATGACTGGAGCCACTTCCCGCTGGGCGACCCGATCGTGCGCCTGAAGCAGCACCTGATCAAGATCGGCCACTGGTCCGAGGAAGAGCACCAGGCCACCACGGCCGAATTCGAGGCTGCGGTCATTGCCGCGCAAAAAGAAGCCGAGCAGTACGGCACCCTGGCCAACGGTCACATCCCGAGCGCCGCCTCGATGTTCGAGGACGTGTACAAGGAAATGCCCGACCACCTGCGCCGTCAACGCCAGGAACTGGGGGTTTGAGATGAACGATCACAACAACAGCATCAACCCGGAAACCGCCATGGCCACCACTACCATGACCATGATCCAGGCCCTGCGCTCGGCCATGGATGTCATGCTTGAGCGCGACGACAATGTGGTTGTCTACGGCCAGGACGTCGGTTACTTCGGCGGCGTGTTCCGCTGCACCGAAGGCCTGCAGAACAAGTACGGCAAATCCCGCGTGTTCGACGCGCCAATCTCCGAAAGCGGTATCGTCGGCACCGCTGTGGGCATGGGCGCCTACGGCCTGCGCCCGGTCGTGGAAATCCAGTTCGCCGACTACTTCTACCCCGCCTCCGACCAGATCGTCTCGGAAATGGCGCGCCTGCGTTACCGTTCGGCCGGCGAGTTCATTGCCCCGCTGACCCTGCGCATGCCGTGCGGCGGTGGCATCTATGGCGGCCAGACCCACAGCCAGAGCCCGGAAGCCATGTTCACCCAGGTGTGCGGCCTGCGCACCGTCATGCCGTCCAACCCGTATGACGCCAAAGGCCTGTTGATTGCCTCGATCGAATGCGATGACCCGGTGATCTTCCTCGAGCCCAAGCGCCTGTACAACGGCCCGTTCGACGGCCACCACGACCGCCCGGTAACGCCGTGGTCGAAGCACCCGCACAGTGCCGTGCCAGACGGCTACTACACGGTGCCGCTGGACAAGGCTGCCATTACCCGCCCGGGCAATGACGTGACCGTGCTCACCTATGGCACCACGGTGTACGTGGCCCAGGTGGCCGCAGAAGAAAGCGGCGTGGATGCCGAAGTGATCGACCTGCGCAGCCTGTGGCCGCTGGACCTGGACACCATCGTCGAGTCGGTGAAAAAGACCGGCCGCTGCGTGGTGGTGCACGAGGCCACCCGTACCTGCGGCTTCGGTGCCGAGCTTGTGTCGCTGGTGCAGGAGCATTGCTTCCACCACCTGGAGGCGCCGATCGAGCGCGTCACCGGCTGGGACACCCCCTACCCTCACGCACAGGAATGGGCGTATTTCCCAGGGCCATCGCGGGTAGGTGCGGCATTGAAAAAGGTCATGGAGGTCTGAATGGGCACGCACGTCATCAAGATGCCGGACATTGGCGAAGGCATCGCGCAGGTCGAGTTGGTGGAATGGTTCGTCAAGGTCGGCGACATGATCGCCGAGGACCAGGTGGTGGCCGACGTCATGACCGACAAGGCGACTGTGGAAATCCCTTCGCCGGTCAGCGGCAAGGTGCTGGCCCTGGGTGGCCAGCCAGGTGAAGTGATGGCGGTCGGCAGCGAGCTGATCCGCATTGAAGTGGAAGGCAGCGGCAACCATGTGGATGTGCCGCAAGCCAAGCCGGCCGAAGTGCCTGCTGCCCCTGTGGCAGCCAAGCCAGAGCCGCACAAAGACGTAAAACCGGCCCCGTACCAGGCACCCGCCAACCATGAGCCGGCGCCCATCGTGGCGCGCCAGCCGGGCGACAAGCCGCTGGCCTCGCCAGCCGTGCGCAAACGCGCGCTGGATACCGGTATCGAACTGCGTTACGTGCATGGCAGCGGCCCGGCCGGGCGTATCCTGCACGAAGACCTCGACGCCTTCATGAGCAAGCCGCAGCATGCAGCCGGGCAAGCGCCGAATGGCTATGCCAAGCGCAGCGACAGCGAGCAGGTGCCGGTGATCGGCCTGCGCCGCAAGATCGCCCAGCGCATGCAGGACGCCAAGCGCCGGGTCGCGCACTTCAGCTATGTGGAAGAAATCGACGTCACCGCCCTGGAAGCCCTGCGTCAACAGCTCAACAGCAAGTACGGCGACAGCCGCGGCAAGCTGACGTTGCTGCCGTTCCTGGTGCGTGCCCTGGTCGTGGCGCTGCGTGACTTCCCGCAGATCAACGCCACCTACGACGACGAAGCGCAGATCATCACCCGCCATGGCGCGGTGCATGTCGGCATTGCCACCCAGGGTGACAACGGCCTGATGGTGCCCGTGCTGCGCCATGCCGAAGCGGGCAGCCTGTGGGCCAATGCCGGCGAGATTTCGCGCCTGGCCAACGCTGCGCGCAACAACAAGGCCAACCGCGAAGAGCTGTCGGGCTCGACCATCACCCTGACCAGCCTGGGCGCCCTGGGCGGCATCGTCAGCACACCGGTGGTCAACACGCCGGAAGTGGCGATTGTCGGCGTCAACCGCATGGTTGAGCGGCCGGTGGTCATCGACGGCCAGATCGTCGTGCGCA
Source organism: Pseudomonas putida S13.1.2 (assembly GCF_000498395.2). Lineage (NCBI taxonomy): Bacteria > Pseudomonadati > Pseudomonadota > Gammaproteobacteria > Pseudomonadales > Pseudomonadaceae > Pseudomonas > Pseudomonas putida. The sequence goes on along the minus strand of NZ_CP010979.1, from coordinate 74,098 downwards.
AGATGATGAACCTGTCCAGCTCGTTCGACCACCGCGTGGTCGACGGCATGGACGCCGCGTTGTTCATCCAGGCCGTGCGTGGCCTGCTCGAACAACCCGCCTGCCTGTTCGTGGAGTGAGCATGCAACAGACTATCCAGACTACCCTGTTGATCATCGGCGGCGGCCCTGGTGGCTACGTGGCCGCCATCCGCGCCGGGCAACTGGGCATTCCTACCGTGCTGGTGGAAGGCCAGGCACTGGGCGGTACCTGCCTGAACATCGGCTGCATTCCGTCCAAGGCGCTGATCCATGTGGCCGAGCAGTTCCATCAGACTTCACGCTTTGCCGGGCCGTCGGAACTGGGCATCAGCGTTGCCTCGCCGCGCCTGGATATCGGCCAGAGCGTGGCCTGGAAGGACGGCATCGTCGACCGCCTGACCACTGGTGTGGCCGCCCTGCTGAAAAAGCACGGGGTCAAGGTGATTCACGGCTGGGCGAAGGTGCTCGATGGCAAGCAGGTCGAGGTTGATGGCCAGCGCATCCAGTGCGAACACCTGTTGCTGGCCACCGGTTCCAGCAGTGTCGAACTGCCGATGCTGCCGCTGGGTGGGCCGGTGATTTCCTCGACCGAAGCGCTGGCACCGAAAGCCCTGCCGCAACACCTGGTGGTGGTGGGCGGTGGCTATATCGGCCTGGAACTGGGCATTGCCTACCGCAAACTGGGCGCGCAGGTCAGCGTGGTGGAAGCGCGTGAGCGCATCCTGCCGACCTACGACAGCGAATTGACTGCCCCGGTGGCCGAGTCGTTGAAAAAGCTGGGCATCGCCCTGCACCTGGGCCACAGCGTCGAGGGTTACGAGAACGGTTGCCTGCTGGCCAACGACGGCAAGGGCGGGCAACTGCGCCTGGAAGCCGACCAGGTGCTGGTGGCCGTGGGCCGCCGGCCGCGCACCCAAGGTTTCAACCTGGAGTGCCTGGACCTGAAAATGAACGGCGCCGCCATTGCCATCGACGCGCGCTGCCAGACCAGCATGCACAACGTCTGGGCCATCGGCGACGTGGCCGGCGAACCGATGCTGGCGCACCGGGCCATGGCCCAGGGCGAGATGGTGGCCGAGATCATCGCCGGCAAGGCACGCCGCTTCGAGCCTGCCGCGATTGCTGCGGTGTGCTTCACCGACCCGGAAGTGGTGGTGGTCGGCAAAACCCCGGAGCAGGCCAGCCAGCAAGGGCTGGACTGCATCGTCGCGCACTTCCCGTTTGCCGCCAACGGCCGTGCCATGAGCCTGGAATCGAAAAGCGGTTTCGTGCGCGTGGTAGCGCGCCGGGACAATCACCTGATCCTGGGCTGGCAAGCGGTTGGCGTGGCGGTTTCCGAACTGTCTACGGCGTTTGCCCAGTCGCTGGAGATGGGCGCGTGCCTGGAGGATGTAGCCGGTACCATCCATGCCCACCCGACGCTGGGTGAGGCGGTACAGGAAGCGGCGTTGCGTGCCTTGGGCCACGCCCTGCATATCTGACACTGAAGCGGCCTAGGCCGATTTGGCCCGCTGCGCCGAGAGGCGCTGCGGGTCTTTTTTCATTCAGGCGCTGATCCCTATCACCTGCGCGGTCCCTTATAGGACCGCGTCAGGCTATGGGGCTATGGCATTCTTGCCGGCCGCCTTGGCCCGGTACAGCGCCTTGTCGGCGCGCGCCAGCAACGCAGGCTGATCCTCTCCTTCCTGCCATTGCACCACGCCATAGCTCATGGTCAGCCGGCACTCGCCCACCGGCTCCAGTTGCTCCAGCACCTGGCGCAAGCGCAGCGCCACTTCAAGTGCCTCACCCAGCGTGGTCTGCGGCAGTACAAGCACAAACTCATCCCCGCCCCAGCGGGCCAACAGGTCCAGTTCACGCTGGCAGGTGCGCAGGTTTTCGGCCACCCGCACCAGCGCCGCGTCGCCACGGGCATGGCCGTAGCGGTCGTTGATCGGCTTGAAGTCATCCATGTCCATGGCGATCAGCGACAACGGCTGGCGGAAGCGCTGGGCCCGCTCGCACTCCAGCTGCAAGGTCTTTTCCAACCGATAGCGGTTGGCAATGCGGGTCAATGCATCGCGCTCGGCCAACTCGCGGTTTTCGTCCAGTTGCCGCTGCAACTGCTGGTTCACCCAGGACAGCTCGCGGGTGCGCTCGGCCACTAGGCACTCCAGCGACTGATTCTTCTGTTCCAGCTGGGCCACCCGGCGTTTGCCGGCGTCGATGTTACGGTGCGCACCGAGCATGCGCGCCACCGAACCGTCCTGGTTATGCGCAATGATGTAGCCGCTGTCTTCGATCCACAGATAGCTGCCATCCTGGCAACGACAGCGGTATTCGATGAGGTAGCGCTCATTGCGCTGATTGATATACGCCTCGAAATGCGCCATTACCCGCGGGTAGTCCTCTGGATGGATCACGCTTTCCCAGGTGAGCACCGAATTGGCCATTGAATGGCTGGCGTAACCGAGCATGGCGTACCAGCCCGGGTTTCGATAGACGTAGCCGGTATTGGCATTCCAGTCCCAGATGCCATCGCTGATCAACTCGAACAAGGTGTGCAATTGCTGTTCACTGAAGCCGGCGGGTGCCGGCCTGGTTTCCTGATTCATGGACGCTCTCCCTGATGCCCAGCAACTGCGCTCCGGTCAAGGGGCTGCCGACAGTGGTGTAATTGCCGCAGGCGGCAAGATGATGCTTGAACCGGCAAGCATATGCCCACCGTGCTGCCACCGGGAATAGTTGCAACGCGCTATTTTCGCCCGCCGCTGCAGGCGGTATGGCTGCCGAAGCGTTTCGTATAAGATATCCGCACCGCCTGATTCTGGAATTTCCCGTGCCGTTGCCGTCTTTCAAAGCTACCGACCTGGGTGCAACGCCCTCGATGTCGGAAATCATCGCCAAACACCTGCGCGAGGCAATTATCTCGGGGCAGCTGGCCGAAGGCGAACCGGTGCGTCAGGACGAAGTGGCGCAGGCGTTCAACGTCAGCAAGATCCCGGTGCGCGAAGCCCTGAAGCGCCTGGAAGCCGAAGGCCTGGTGGATTTTCAGCGCAACCGTGGCGCGCTGGTTACCCGCATCTCGGAACCTGAACTGGCGCAGATGTTCGAGGTACGTGTGTTGCTGGAAGTGCAAGCGATTCGCCTGGCGATTCCGAACATGACCGAAGCACATTTTGCCCAGGCCGAAGCCATCTGCGCGGAGTTCATCGGCGAGGACGATGTGGGCCGCTGGGCCGACCTCAACTGGGCGCTGCACGCCTGCCTGTACGAACCGGCGCGGCGGCCTTACCTGGTCGGCCTTATCCGCTCGATCCATGACAAGGTGGAACGCTACCTGCGCATGCAAATGAGCCTGTCAGCGGGCAAGCTGCGCGCCGATCACGAGCACCGGGATATCGTCGCCGCCTGCCGGGCGCGGGATGTAGAACGGGCGGCGCGGCTGATAGAAGAACACATCAATGGCGTGTGCCAGAGCCTGTACGAGCACCTGCCCCATAACTGACCCGACAGGCTGTCACCGCCCCTTGTAGGAGCAGCCTTGTGCTGCGAAGGGGCCTGTGCAGCCGACACTTTTCCATAGGCCTTGCCGGCCTCTGCGCAGCACAAGGCTGCTCCTACAGACCGCTCCATCTGAAATCTCCCTTCTGGCTTCGTTTTTGCTTATCTAGATATCGTATACGAAATACCATATAAGGAATCGGTGGCTCCGGTTTCCCCGGCGCCACCCTGCCTACTCCTTCTTCCAATAATTACGTATCGGAGTGCAAAACCATGGCCACACCCTCTTCGGCGGCATCAGCGAATGTCGCAAACACAGCAGACAAGGCCCCTGCGGGCATCAAGCGTGTGGTAGCTGCGGCCATGGCCGGCGCAGTCGCCGAGTGGTACGAATTCTTCCTCTACGGCACCGCCTCGGCGCTGGTCTTCGGCCAGCTGTTCTTCCGCCAGACCGGCAGCGCCATGGACGGCATCATTGCCGCCTTTGCCCTCTACGCAGTGGGCTTTCTCGCCCGCCCCATCGGTGGCCTGGTGTTTGGCCATTACGGCGACAAGGTCGGCCGCAAGCATTTGCTGCAGATCAGCCTGATCGTGGTCGGGATAACCACCTTCCTGATGGGCTGCCTGCCCACCTTCGAGCGCATCGGCTATGCCGCGCCCATCCTCCTGGTGGTGTTGCGGCTGATCCAGGGCTTCGCCTTCGGCGGCGAATGGGGCGGCGCGGTGCTCCTGGTGTCCGAGCACAGCCCGGACAACCGCCGCGGCTTCTGGGCCAGCTGGCCGCAAGCGGGCGTGCCGGCCGGCAACCTGATCGCCACCATCATCCTGCTGTTGTTGTCGTCCAACCTTAGCGAGGCGCAGTTCCTGGACTGGGGCTGGCGGGTGGCCTTCTGGTTCTCGGCAGTGGTGGTGCTGATCGGTTACTGGATCCGCACCCGAGTCGATGATGCGCCCATCTTCAAGGAAGCCCAGGCCAAGCAGCAGAAGCTGGAAAGCCAGCAACTGGGCGTGGTGGAAGTGGTCACCAAATACTGGCGCGAAGTGCTGATCGGCATTGGCGCGCGCTTTGCGGAAAACATCCTCTACTACACCGTGGTCACGTTCTCTATCACCTACCTGAAGCTGGTGGTGCACAAGGACACTTCGCAAATCCTGCTGCTGATGTTCGGCGCCCACCTGCTGCACTTCTTCATGATCCCGGCCATGGGCTACCTCTCAGACATCATCGGCCGCAAGCCGGTGTACCTGATCGGCGCCGTGCTCACCGCGTTCTGGGGCTTTGTCGGTTTCCCGATGATGGACACCGGCAATGACTGGCTGATCATGGCGGCCATCACCCTGGGCCTGGCCATCGAGTCCATGACCTATGCGCCGTACTCGGCCTTGATGGCCGAACTGTTCCCCACCCACGTGCGCTACACCGCCCTGTCGTTGTGCTACCAGGTGGCGCCAATCCTGGCTGGCTCGCTGGCGCCGCTGATCGCCGTCACCTTGCTGAAGGAATACAACAGCTCCACGCCTATTGCCTGGTACCTGGTGGGCGCGGCAGCGATCTCGATTGTTGCCGTGGCGGCAGCCAAGGAAACCCGCGGCAAGTCGCTGCGCGCCGTTGACGAAGAATCCGTGGCCCGCAACGCCGGCCGTTAAGCAACCCATAAAAATCACACAAAAATAGGTAACCACCATGAGCAATATCTTCAACGGAACCATGCCCGCCCTGATGACCCCGTGCACCGCCGAGCGCAAACCGGACTTTGACGCCCTGGTGCGCAAGGGCCACCAGCTGATCGAGGCCGGCATGAGCGCCGTGGTGTACTGCGGTTCGATGGGCGACTGGCCACTGCTGACCGAGGCCGAGCGCCAGGAAGGTGTCGCGCGCCTGGTAGCCGCCGGCATCCCGACCATTGTCGGCACTGGCGCGGTGAACACCCGTGAAGCGGTAGCGCATGCCGCCCACGCGGCCAAGGTCGGCGCCGCCGGCCTGATGGTCATCCCTCGCGTGCTCAGCCGCGGTGCCTCGCTGATCGCCCAGAAGCACCACTTCTCGGCCATCCTCGCCGCCGCGCCCAAGCTGCCAGCGGTGATCTACAACAGCCCCTATTACGGCTTCGCCACCCGCGCCGATCTGTTCTTCGAGCTGCGCCGCGAATTCCCCAACCTGATCGGCTTCAAGGAATTCGGTGGCGGTGCCGACCTGCGTTACGCCGCCGAGCACATCACCTCCAAGGATGACGACGTGACCCTGATGGTCGGCGTGGACACCCAGGTGGTGCATGGCTTCGTCAACTGCAACGCCACCGGCGCCATCACCGGCATCGGCAACGCCCTGCCCCGTGAGGTGCTGCACCTGGTAAGCCTGAGCAAGCAAGCGGCCAAGGGCGATGCCAAGGCCCGCCGGCTGGCCCGCGAGCTGGAAGCGGCGCTGGCAGTGCTGTCGTCGTTCGATGAGGGCTGCGACCTGGTGCTGTACTACAAGCACCTGATGGTGCTGAACGGCGACAGCGAGTACAGCCTGCACTTCAACGAAACCGACGTGCTGACTGACGCCCAGCGCAACTACGCCGAGCAGCAGTACGCGCTGTTCCGCAGCTGGTACGCCAGCTGGTCGGCCGAGCAGAACATCGCCTGACCAATGCCCTGCTTGGCCCTTGTAGGAGCGCCTGAGGCAACACGCCTCAGGAAAAATCGGCAGGATGTTGTGCAGAGAATTCGTTTGAGGTCCTTGGCCTTATTGTCCATGGTGGCAGGCTGGTAGCTATTTGCCACGCGTGGACGCAGGCGCATGACGATGCCTGCGTTGGGGGACGATGTCAGATCCCCCCAACAATAAGAGAGGACAAGGAAATGCAATCCAACGGTTTGAAGCAAAGCCTCAAGCAGCGGCACATCACCATGATCGCGCTGGGCGGGGTGATCGGTGCCGGGCTGTTCATGGGCTCGGGCTCACTGATCGCATCGGCAGGGCCTGCGGCCATCCTGTCGTATTTCATCGGTGGCCTGGTGGTCACCCTGGTCATGTTCATGCTGGGCGAAATGGCCTGCCGCAACCCGGATGCGGGGTCGTTCTCGACCTATGCCAATACTTGGCTCGGCGACTGGGCAGGGTTTTCCGTCGGCTGGCTGTACTGGTTCAAGTCGATGATGACCATCACCCTCGAAGCGGTACTGCTGGGCGCCATCCTGCATGACTTTCTACCCTGGCTGCCGATCTGGGCAGGCGCCTTCCTGATGCTGGTGACCCTGATGGCCAGCAACGCCTACTCGGTGCGTTCGTTTGCCGAAGTGGAGTATTGGCTGGCGGCGATGAAGGTCGCCACCATCCTCATCTTCATGCTGCTGGGCATCTCGATCCTGCTTGGCCTGCACAGCGACATTCCTTCGCCTGGGCTGGTCAACCTCACCGCCCACGACGGTTTCATGCCCAACGGCCTGTCGCCCGTGATGGCGGGTGTCATCGTGGTGATCTTCTCGCTGGGCGGCAGCGAAATCGCCGCCGTAGCGGCAGGCGAATCGGAGAACCCGCGGCAGAACGTGATCCGCGCGATCAAGAGCGTGATCCTGCGGGTGATGCTGTTCTACGTAGGCTCGGTGTCGATCCTGATCCTGTGCTTGCCATGGACCGACAAGGCCAACCTCGCCTCGCCCTATGTTTCGCTGTTCAGCCTGGCCGGGTTCGGTGGTGCTGCGGTGGCCATGAAGCTGGTGCTGTTCGTCTCGTTCATGTCGGTGATGAACTCGTTCATGTTCTCCAACTCGCGCATGCTGTTCTCGCTGAGCCAGCGCGGCCACGCGCCCAAGCTTTTCTCGCGCACCAGCGCCAAGGGCGTGCCGATCAATGCACTGCTGCTGAGCCTGTCGATCTGCACGATGATCCTGACCGTGCACTTCATCAGCGCCGGCGACCTGTTCATGACCCTGGCCAAGAGTACCGGCAGCCTGGTGATGGTCGTATGGATCTTCATCATCATCGCCCACGTGGCCATGCGTTGGAAAACCCGTCACGAAGCGGTCGACCCCAAGGCCTTCCGCGCCTGGCTGTTCCCGTACGCCAATATCGTTGCGCTGTTCGCCTTGCTGGCAGTGATCGGCACCCAGGCGTTCGACCCGGCGTCGCGCTTCCAGTTCTGGTTCACGGTGCTGACGGTATTGCTGGTTGTGGCGGGGTACTTCCTGATGCGCCAGCGGACGGCGGCCGCTGCAAAGGAGGCGGAGGCAAAAATGGGAGAGGCAAGAAATGGCGTCCCAGGCAGGAATTGAACCTGCAACCTTCCCCTTAGGAGGGGGATGCTCTATCCAATTGAGCTACTGAGACGCTACGACCGGCAGCGAGCGCTGCACAGCGGGACGGCCAGCATGTTAACCAGCATGCTGGCATTTGTCATGCACCTACCGGGCTTTTTCGCGTAATCCTTTTCTGGCACTGCTACACCTGCGGCAGCACACCTTCATCGCGCAGTAGCCCGAACAGGGCTGCGACCGCAGCCTCCAGGGTTGTGGAGTTGTCCAGCACGTGCACTGAAGGATCGGGCAGTGCCTGCAAGCGGGCGCTGCGAGCCAGGCGCTGTTCGACTTCCTCGACGGTTTCGCGGCCACGGGCCACCAAGCGCTGGCGCAGCACCTCGGGCTTGACCTCGACCCGCACTGCCAACAGGTCCGGGTAACGCTGGCGCGCTTCGGCCAGGTAGGCCCGCGAGCCATTCACCAGTACTGCCCTGCCCACCGCCAGCCACTCGTCCACCTGCTGGGGAATGCCATAGTCCAGGCCGTTGGCGCGCCAGTGCATGGCAAACGCGCCCTGCGCACGCAGGGTCTCGAACTGCTCGGGCGTGACCCCATGCGCGGCTTCGCCCTTGGCTTCGGCCGAACGGGTAATGACGCGGCGGGCAATTTCTACCCCGGCAGCCGCCAGTCGCTCACGTGATGCGTCGATCAGGGAATCTTTCCCGGAACCCGACGGTCCTATCAGAAATATCAACCGACCCGTCCCTGATCGACGGTCGCTTGCGTCATGTTGCATAGCCACTATGCTCTATGAAGGGAAACCGCCGCATTCTAGGTGTTTTCCTGATCTTTTGCTGCGTTTTACCAGTTTTTGACGGCAAAAGTCTGACGGTTGGGCAAGCCGGAGCATGTAAAACTTTTCAAACCAGTGCTCATTTCTGATAATTGGTACTGGCAGAAAGCCTTTATCCGGCTCACTATTTGTCACAGAATTGACGCCAAGGAAACGGCGACCCTAAGGCAAGATGAGCATCCATTTTTACTGACGGTTGAACATTTTGTCGTCGCCACGGTCGTATTTCCACCCCGTGCGGCCAATTTGAGAACCGCTTCCCCTGAACCAAAATCTGGTCAATTTATATGCGCCCAATGAAACAGGCTATTTATTCAAGCCGCACCGCTGACAAATTTGTCGTCCGCCTGCCAGACGGGATGCGTGAGCGCATTGCCGAGGTAGCGCGCAACCATCACCGCAGCATGAACTCTGAAATTATCGCGCGCCTGGAACAGAGCCTTATCCAGGAAGGTGCGTTGGGTGACGAGCTGAGCATGCGCCTGGACAGCCCTGAGCTGTCCCTGCATGAGCGCGAGTTGCTGCAACGCTTCCGCCAACTGTCCCACCGCCAGCAGAACGCCTTGGTGGCCCTCATCGCTCACGATGTGGAAATGGCGGCCGACGCTTCCTGAGGCCTGCAGCGAACATGAAAAAGCCAGCGTAAGCTGGCTTTTTTGTGGCTGGCCTACCGCAACGGCATACACCTTTGCAGGACCACTGTGGGAGCGGGCAAGCCCGCGAATCAGGCGACGCGGTGGATGGCACCGGCTGCGCCGGTGTTCGCGGGCATGCCCGCTCCCACAGGGAAAGATCGGTTTACAACAGGAACAGCGTAGCCAGGCCAAGGAAGATGAAGAAGCCGCCACTGTCGGTCACGGCAGTGATCATCACACTCGCCCCCATCGCCGGGTCGCGGCCCAGGCGGGCCAATGTCATCGGGATGAGCACGCCCATCAGCGCTGCCAGTAACAGGTTCAGGGTCATTGCGGCGGTCATTACCACACCCAGTGACCAGCTGCCATACAGCCAGAAAGCCACCGCACCGATCACTCCACCCCACACCAGGCCATTGATCAGCGACACTGCCAACTCCTTGCGCATCAGGCGGCTGGTATTGCCCGGCGACACCTGGTCCAGCGCCATGGCGCGGACAATCATGGTGATGGTCTGGTTACCCGAGTTGCCACCAATACCCGCAACGATCGGCATCAACGCAGCCAACGCCACCAGCTTTTCGATCGACCCTTCGAACAGCCCGATCACGCGCGAAGCGAGAAAAGCGGTAATCAGATTGATCGCCAGCCATGCCCAACGGTTGCGGAACGAGCGCCAGACCGAGGCAAAGATATCTTCCTCTTCACGCAGACCCGCCATGTTGAGGACTTCGCTCTCGCTCTCCTCACGGATCAGGTCGACCATTTCGTCAATGGTCAAACGGCCAATCAGGCGACCGCCCTTGTCTACTACAGGTGCCGATACCAGGTCATAACGCTCGAAAGCCTGCGCCGCATCATAGGCATCTTCCTCGGGCTGGAAGGACACCGGGTCGGTCGCCATGACCTCCGCTACCTTCTTCTCCGGGTCGTTGACCAGCAAACGCTTGATCGGCAATACCCCTTTCAGGATGCCGTCATAGTCGACCACAAACAGTTTGTCGGTGTGGTTGGGCAGCTCTTTCAGGCGGCGCAGGTAGCGCAGTACCACTTCCAGGCTGACGTCTTCGCGGATGGTGACCATCTCGAAGTCCATCAGCGCACCGACCTGCTCCTCGTCGTAGCTCAGCGCAGAGCGCACACGCTCGCGTTGCTGGGCATCGAGGGTTTCCATCAGCTCATGAACAACGTCGCGCGGCAGCTCAGGGGCCAGGTCGGCCAGCTCGTCGGCGTCCATTTCCTTGGCGGCGGCCAGCAGCTCGTGATCGTCCATGTCGGCGATCAACGATTGACGAACCGAATCGGAAACTTCCAGCAGGATGTCGCCATCGCGATCCGAGCGCACCAGCTGCCAGACCGTCAGGCGGTCTTCCAGGGGCAAGGCTTCGAGGATATAGGCGATGTCGGCGGGGTGCAGGTCATCAAGCTTGCGCTGCAGCTCGACGAGATTCTGGCGGTGGACCAGGTTTTCGACCAGGTCGTTGTGCGCGCCTTCCTGGCGGTGCGTCAGGTCTTCGACCACACGCTGGCGTTGCAGCAGTTCGACCACCTGGGCCAGGCGATCCTGCAAGCTTTCTTGCGCTTTTTTTACTTCTACTTCAGTCATAGGCGAACTCCACTCCCAGCAGCGGAGCACGCCGGGAGAATCAATCGGTCAGATCTTTCTGTATGAATTCTGTTAGCGAGTAACTACTGGGTAAGTCCATGGTGGTTTTCCACAAGCCCCGGCGGGGCTGACGGGCGCAATCATACACTGCTCAAGCTGTCAGATCGCTTAAATTTTTGGCCAGAACAATCGTTTGCGTGATAAAGATGGGACAACGCTCGAAGCTATCAGTGCGACGGTTGTTGTGGATGGGGAGGCACATTGAGGTTCAGGTACGTTGCGCCTGACAATTTGGGATTGCCTCGCAGCCACACGCTACACCATGATCATTACAGAAGAGCTTAGATCGGCATCGCCACAATTCAGTAGCGCAGAAAAACAAAAAGCCCGCTCAATTGAGCGGGCTTCTTGATGGGGTATGGCGGACTCAGCAGGATTCGAACCTGCGACCGCTCGGTTCGTAGCCGAGTACTCTATCCAGCTGAGCTATGAGTCCGTGGTGGTAGTTTTAGACCAGATTACCACTGGTTGACTGAAGTCGCTTTGCAAGCAGAGCCACTTCAAAAAGTGGCGGACTCAGCAGGATTCGAACCTGCGACCGCTCGGTTCGTAGCCGAGTACTCTATCCAGCTGAGCTATGAGTCCGCAATTGGTAGTTTTAGACCAGATTACCACTGGTTTCTTGAAGCAGCCTTGCAAACAAAGCCACTTCAAAAGTGGCGGACTCAACAGGATTCGAACCTGTGACCGCTCGGTTCGTAGCCGAGTACTCTATCCAGCTGAGCTATGAGTCCGTGTCTTGCCGCGCATTATAGGTCGCTGAAACATTTTTGCAAGAACTTTTTCGTTTAAAATCAACTACTTAGCGTTCTTACCGTTTACAGCGCCCTAAGCGAATAATGGCGGTGAAGGGGGGATTCGAACCCCCGATACCCTTATGAGGTATACTCCCTTAGCAGGGGAGCGCCTTCGGCCACTCGGCCACCTCACCGCAACACGAGGCGAATATTAAAGAACCTCTTTCACCTTTGCAACCCTTTTTTTGAAAAAAACTTCAAAAAAATTAAAGGCTTGGCTCTTCATCCTTCTCTTTCTTGATCCGCAGGTAGATTTCCTCGCGGTGAACGGCCACTTCTTTCGGGGCGCTGACGCCAATACGCACCTGGTTGCCTTTGACGCCAAGCACCGTCACGGTGATCTCGCCGTCTCCAATGATCAGGCTCTCGGCGCACCGACGAGTCAGAATCAACATAGCTTTCTCCTTACGCAAAACATTCAGGGGTAACAGTCTTTGGTATCGGGCCTGGTCGTGGACGACGACCCGGCCCCGGTTACTCGCCGCACAGGGCAGGACAGGGCCTGCGTGACGAGCAGAAACGCGAAGGGCGCGGCAAGCCGCGCCCTTCCTGACAGCGCCTTACTCGCCCTGTCGGACAGGTGCGTCGAGCTCGAACGCGGTGTGCAGCGCGCGCACGGCCAGCTCCAGGTACTTCTCTTCGATCACGACCGAAACCTTGATCTCGGAGGTGGAGATCATCTGGATGTTGATGCTCTCCTTGGCCAGGGCTTCGAACATGCGGCTGGCAACACCGGCGTGCGAACGCATGCCAACGCCAACGATCGAGACCTTGGCGATCTTGGTATCGCCGATGACTTCACGGGCACCGATTTCGCGGGCAGTGTTTTCCAGCACGTTTTTCGCGCTCTCGTACTCGTTGCGGTGTACGGTGAAGGTGAAGTCGGTGGTGTTATCGTGGGCAACGTTCTGCACGATCATGTCGACTTCGATGTTCGAGGCGCTGATCGGGCCGAGGATCTTGAAGGCCACGCCCGGGGTGTCCGGCACGCCGCGAATGGTCAGCTTGGCTTCATCACGGTTGAAGGCGATACCGGAAATGATCGGCTGTTCCATGGATTCCTCTTCATCAATGGTAATGAGGGTACCCGGACCCTCCTTGAAGCTGTGCAGCACGCGCAGCGGAACGTTGTACTTGCCGGCGAACTCCACCGAACGGATCTGCAGCACCTTGGAACCGAGGCTGGCCATTTCCAGCATCTCTTCGAAGGTGATCTTCTCCAGGCGACGGGCCTGTGGCACAACGCGCGGGTCGGTGGTGTAGACGCCATCGACGTCGGTGTAGATCTGGCACTCGTCAGCCTTCAGCGCCGCCGCCAGGGCCACGCCAGTGGTGTCGGAGCCGCCACGGCCCAAGGTGGTGATGCTGCCGTGCTCGTCGACGCCCTGGAAGCCTGCTACCACGACCACGCGGCCTTCCTTGAGGTCGGCACGAATCTTCTGGTCGTCGATCTGCAGGATGCGCGCCTTGTTGTGCGAGCTGTCGGTGAGGATGCGCACCTGGTTGCCGGTGTAGGACACCGCTGGCACACCACGCTTGATCAAGGCCATGGTCAGCAGGGCAATGGTGACCTGCTCACCCGTCGACACGATCACGTCCAGTTCACGCGGAACCGGCTGATCGGTGATCTGCTTGGCCAGGTCGATCAGGCGATTGGTTTCACCGCTCATGGCCGACAGCACTACCACCAGGTCGTCGCCCGCTTCACGGTGTTTCTTGACCTTTTCGGCTACCTGCTCGATCCGCTCGATGGAACCGACAGAGGTGCCGCCAAATTTCTGTACGATCAACGCCATTTCAATGGTGCCTCAGCCCATACAGGGCCCCAAAAAACAATCCAACATGAAGAGGCCGGCGACTAGACCGCCGGCCCCTTCATCTCAAAGTCCCTGCTCTGCGAATGGCACGGCCAGCGCCAGGGCCTGGTCCAGTGCAGCGACGTCGACGCCACCACCCTGGGCCATGTCCGGACGGCCACCGCCCTTGCCACCCACCGCCGCAGCGGCTTGTTTCATCAGATCGCCAGCCTTGAGTTGGCTGGAGAGGTCTTTGGTCACGCCGGCCACCAGCACAACCTTGCCCTCATGCTCGCTGCCCAGCAGGATCACTGCGTGGCCGAGCTTGTTCTTCAACTGATCGACCAGGGCCAGCAAGGCCTTGCCGTCCTGCCCATCCAGGCGGGCGGCGAGAACCTTGGCACCCTTGACCTCAACAGCCGCGTTGGAGAGATCGTCCCCGGCGGCGCTGGCGGCTTTGGCCTGCAGCTGTTCCAGCTGCTTCTCCAACTGACGGTTGCGCTCCAGCACAGCCGACAGCTTGTCGATCAGGTTGTCGCGGTTGCCTTTGACCAGTTGCGCGGCTTCCTTGACCTGCTCTTCGGCAGCGTTCAGGTAGGCCAACGCAGCGGCGCCGGTAACTGCTTCGATACGGCGTACGCCAGAGGCCACGCCGCCTTCGCTGATGATCTTGAACAGGCTGATATCACCGGTGCGCTTGGCGTGGATACCGCCGCACAGCTCCACCGAGAAATCACCACCCATGCTCAGCACACGCACGGTGTCGCCGTACTTCTCGCCGAACAGCGCCATGGCACCTTTGGCCTTGGCGGTTTCGATGTCGGTCAGTTCGGTTGTCACCGGGGTGTTTTTGCGCACTTCGCGGTTGACGATGTCTTCCAGGGCCTTGATCTGCTCTGGCTTCAGCGCCTCGAAGTGGCTGAAGTCGAAACGCAGGCGCTGGCTGTCAACCAGCGAGCCCTTCTGCTGTACGTGTTCGCCCAGCACCTGGCGCAGCGCTTCGTGCAGCAGGTGGGTGGCGGAGTGATTCAGCGAGGTAGCGTGCTGCACGTCGGCATCGACCTTGGCCTCGACCGGCGAACCGATTACCAGCGCACCGCTGGCGACCACGCCATGGTGCAGGAAGGCACCGCCAGTCTTGGTGGTGTCGCGCACGTCGAAGCGCGCAGCGCCGGCCTGCAGGAAGCCGGTGTCACCCACCTGGCCACCAGACTCGGCATAGAACGGCGTGCGGTCGAGCACCACCACGCCCTGCTCGCCTTCACCCAGTTGGTCGACGGCCTGACCGTCTTTGTACAGGGCGATGATCTTGCCCTGGCCTTCGGTGGCGTCGTAGCCGACGAACTCGGTAGCGCTGTCGACCTTGACCACACTGTTGTAGTCCATGCCGAAGGCGCTGGCGGAACGCGCGCGCTCACGCTGGGCGTCCATCTCGCGCTCGAAACCGGCTTCGTCAATGGTCAGCTCGCGCTCTCGGGCGATGTCGGCAGTCAGGTCCATCGGGAAGCCGTAGGTGTCATACAGCTTGAACACCACGTCGCCCGGTACCACGTCGCCTTTCAGCTGCGCGAGGTCCTGCTCGAGGATGCGCAGGCCTTGCTCCAGGGTCTTGGCGAACTGCTCTTCTTCAGCCTTCAGCACGCGCTCGATGTGCGCTTGCTGGCTCTTCAGCTCAGGGAAGGCTTCGCCCATTTCGGCGGCCAGTGCGGCGACGATCTGGTAGAAGAAGCTGCCCTTGGCGCCCAGCTTGTTGCCGTGGCGGCAGGCACGACGAATGATGCGACGCAGCACATAGCCACGGCCTTCGTTAGACGGCAGCACACCGTCAGCGATCAGGAAGCCGCACGAGCGAATATGGTCGGCGACCACTTTCAGCGACGCCTGGCCGTCATTGCTGCAACCGATGGCCTTGGCCGCAGCCGACAGCAGGTTCTGGAACAGGTCGATCTCGTAGTTCGAGTGCACGTGCTGCAGCACGGCGCTGACGCGCTCCAGGCCCATGCCGGTGTCCACCGACGGCGCTGGTAGCGGGTGCAGCACGCCGTCGGCAGTGCGGTTGAACTGCATGAAGACGTTGTTCCAGATCTCGATGTAGCGGTCGCCGTCTTCTTCTGGCGAGCCGGGTGGGCCGCCCCAGATGTCCGCGCCGTGGTCGTAGAAGATCTCGGTGCACGGGCCGCAAGGGCCGGTGTCACCCATGGTCCAGAAGTTGTCGGAGGCGTATGGGGCGCCTTTGTTGTCGCCGATGCGTACCATGCGCTCGGCCGGCACGCCGACTTCCTTGGTCCAGATGTCGTAGGCTTCGTCGTCAGTGGCGTAGACGGTGACCCAGAGCTTTTCCTTGGGCAGGTTCAGCCATTGTTCGGACGTCAGGAAGGTCCAGGCGAAGGTGATCGCGTCGCGCTTGAAATAGTCGCCGAAGCTGAAGTTGCCCAGCATTTCGAAGAACGTATGGTGACGCGCGGTGTAACCGACGTTTTCCAGGTCGTTATGCTTACCACCGGCGCGCACGCACTTCTGGCTGCTGACAGCACGGGTGTAGGCACGCTTCTCCGCGCCGAGGAAGCAGTCCTTGAACTGGTTCATGCCGGCATTGGTGAACAGCAGGGTTGGGTCGTTGTTCGGGATCAGCGAACTGGAGGCGACTCGGGTGTGTCCCTGCTCTTCGAAGAAGCGAAGGAAGGCTTCACGGATTTCTGCGCTTTTCATAGGTTCTTCCACGGAAACGGCGGCCCTGTTGGGCAAACGCGTCGACGAAACGACGGCAAAGGGCCGCATTATATCGGTCCTGCAATCTCGATGCAGTGTGTTTATACGATAGAAACCATCGTTTGGACGGTTTTTCGGGCTATGCAAACGAAAATGACATGACCGGATGCTAAATCCTGTCTTTCGCCACTGGCAAGCCAATTACCGCCGATGGGGAGGGAAAATGGAACAGGCGGTGAATTAAAAGAGTTTCATGGGGAAGGAAGGATCCAATTCATCCTGTCAGGGCCCTATCGCCGGCAAGCCAGCTCCCACAGGATAACCACAGGTCTGGCTGTCATGCAGCCCCTGTGGGAGCTGGCTTGCCGGCGATAGGGCCGGGGCAGGAAGACAGGCAATCAGCCCAGCCGCTGCCCCGAATCCGGCACGATCAGGATGCCCGCCCGCAAGCCGTTCCTGACCTTGGGGTTGGGGAAGATGATGCGCGCGCCCTCCTCCTCCACCACCCAGCGTGTCTCGGCCAGGTCTTCGGCCAGCAGGTAACCCTTGCTCAGCTCCGAGAAGTTCTCGATGTCCGCCGGCAGGTGCAGGTGGAAGCTGTCGCTGTGCTTGATGATCTCGCGAGAAACACTGAACAGTTGCAGGCCATCCAGCGAGCCTTCACCCTCTGGTTCGGTGCCTTCGATGATCTGGATCAGGCGTTCTTCCAGCCGGTCGAGGTTGACCTGCTCGTTCTGGCCAAACGGGCGGGCCTTGCCCAGCTCCAGGGTGAAAGCTTCGGCCTCCAGCTGCTCGTAGGTAAAGGCACTGAAGGTGATGGAGGATTTGCTCTGCAGCAACACCGCCTCCATGCCTGCCGCCGCCAGGCGCGCCAGTTCACGACGGGAGTGCTTGCGCCCCTCTTTATAGGGGTACAAGGCAAATTGCTCGATCTTTGAACCACGGATGGCGGTATGCAGGTCGTAATGCAGGCGGCTACGCCCCGGCTTGCTGAAAAACACCCGGGCGAACTGTTCCAGCTCGGCGGCACGCAAGGCCTCGAAACCACTGGAAAGCTCATGGCGCCCGTTGAACAGCCGGTTGATGTCCTGCTCGATGAAGCGCTCGCCCTTGCGGATAGCCGCCGGGTTGCCGAACAGGAACAACAGCCGTGCCCGGGGTTTGATCTTGCCGTTGGCCACACCGTGCAGCAGCCGTTCGAGCAATTCGATCGGCGCCGTTTCGTTGCCATGAATGCCGGCAGACAACAGCAAGTCCAGCCCGCAATCCTCGCTTTCGGCCGGGCGCACTTCGAGCGCGCCCTCCCCCAGCCAGCGCAAACGCGCGCCCTTGGGTGTCACTTGGGTCTTCTCGGCCGGTTCGTGATCGGTGAGGGTCAGCTCAAGCAATTTGCCAAGGGCGAGCATAGGGGCTTCCTTAGTGGTGGTGGCCGCAGTCGGGGCCATGGACGTGATCGTCGTCTTCGCCAACCTCGGCCGGCTCCATTTCCAGCTGCAGGCTGACCAGGTTGGTGGCCATCGGGCGCAGCAGCAGGTTGGCGTATTCGGTGTCGTCTTCATCGACATCCACACCGATCAGCAGCTGGCCACGGCCGTCCTGCTGAATCCACACTTCCTTGCCTTGCCAAACCACGGCAAAGCGGGTGCAGGAGGTTTCCAGCTGGGTGCCGTCTTCATCTTCGAGGATCAGGCGCAGGGCGTCGGTCATTGCAAAGTCTCTCTTCAAGGTTGGCGTTGGAACGGATATACCGAGCCCAACTTCAGGATCTGGGTCAATTCGTCCAGTGCCGTACGGCATTCCACCAGCAGCTGCGGGTCGGCCAGGTCCGCTTCGCCCAGGCGATCGCGGTAATGCTTGTCGACCCACTGCACCAGGGTGTCGTACAGCGGGGCGGTCATGATAACCCCTTGGTTGACCGCCGCCAGTTCCGATTCCTGCAACGCCACGCGCAGACGCAGGCAAGCCGGGCCACCGCCGTTCTGCATGCTTTGCTTGAGGTCAAATACCTTGACCTCCCTGACCGGGCCACCCTGGCTGGTCAGCTGGCCCAGGTAGGCCCAGACCCGCTCGTTGTTGCGGCACTCCTCCGGCACCACCAGCAGCATGGAGCCGTCATCGCGGCTGAGCAGCTGGCTGTTGAACAGGTACGAGCGCACGGCATCCTCTACCGCCACCGCCGCCCGTGGCACACAGATGGCCTGGAAGCTGCCACCCTTGCTGGCCAGTTTAGCTCGCAGCTGGCCAAGCACCGCGTCGGTCTCGAGGAAAGCGTCCTCGTGATAGAACAGCACCTCGCCGTTGCCCACCGAAATTACATCGTTATGGAACACGCCCTGATCGATCACAGCGGGGTTCTGTTGAGCGTAGACCACACCGCCATCGCTCAGCCCATGCAGCCGGGCCACGGCCTGCGAGGCCTCCAGGGTTTGCCGGGCCGGATACTTCTGCGGCGCCGGGTAACGGCTGTCGAAGGCACTGCGGCCATACACGAAAAACTCCACACCCGCGTCGCCATAGGCACGGCAGAAACGCGTGTGGTTGGCCGCGCCCTCGTCACCGAACTGTGCCACGGCCGGCAAAGCTTCGTGGTGGGCAAAGTGTTTCTCGTTGTTGAACATGGCGCCCAGCACACGGCTGGTGGTCGGGTGCTCGATGCTGCGGTGGTACTTGCAGTTCAGGTTGGCGGCGGTGAAGTGCACGCGGCCATCGGCCGTGTCGGCACTGGGGCTGACCGTGGCCGCATTGGCCACCCACATGCTCGACGCCGAGCAGCTGGCCACCAGCAACGGCATGGCTTCTTTCGCAGCACGCTGGATGACCTCGGCATCGCTGCCGCTAAAGCCCAGGCGGCGCAGCGCGGCCACATCCGGGCGCTCTTGCGGTGCCAGCACGCCTTGCTTGAAGCCCATGTCGGCCAGCGCTTTCATTTTCGCCAGCCCCTGGCGCGCGGCTTCGCGCGGGTTGGAACCTTGCTGGCTGTTGCTCTGCGAAGCCACGTTGCCGTAAGACAGGCCGCCATAGTTGTGGGTAGGCCCCACCAGGCCATCAAAATTCACTTCATAGGATTTCATCGGCTAGGCTCCGTGACCTGTTGTTATAGGGTGACGCCCGGCGTCAGGGTCGCCGGCAAGGCAAGGCTGGCGGTTTCCAGCGAAGCCACGGGGTAAGCGCAGTAGTCAGCCGCGTAATAGGCACTGGCGCGATGGTTGCCACTGGCACCCACGCCACCGAACGGCGCACTGCTGGCAGCGCCGGTCAGTTGCTTGTTCCAGTTGACGATGCCGGCGCGGCTGCGCAGCCAGAAGTACTGGTAGCGGGCACGCGAGTCGGAGAGCAACCCGGCGGCGAGACCGTACTGGGTGTTGTTGGCTTCATCGATGGCAGCATCGAAATCGGCATAACGGATCACCTGCAGCAGCGGGCCAAAGAACTCTTCGTCCGGGCGCTCGGCCACGCCTGTGACATCGACAATGCCCGGGGTCAGCAGCGCGGCATCGGCCTGCGGCTGGGTCATTTCCAGCAGCTTCACGCCGCCTTTGGCGGCCAGTTCGGCCTGGGCGGCAATCAGCGCCCGCGCCGCCTGCAGCGAAATGACCGAACCCATGAACGGCGCTGGCTGTTGATCGAACGCACCCACCGTGATGGTCTTGCACACCTCGACCAGGCGCGCGATCAGCGCGTCGCCCCAGGCGCCTTGCGGCACCAGCAGGCGACGCGCGCAGGTGCAACGCTGGCCGGCAGAAATGAACGCCGACTGGATAATGGTGTACACCGCAGCATCCAGGTCCTTGACCTCGTCTACCACGAGCGGGTTGTTGCCCCCCATTTCCAGGGCCAGAATCTTGTCCGGGCGACCGGCGAACTGCTGGTGCAGCAGGTTGCCGGTGCGGCTGGAGCCAGTGAAGAACAGGCCATCGATCCCCGGGTTGGCGGCCAGCGCCACACCGGTTTCACGCCCGCCCTGCACCAGGCTCAGCACGCCCGCCGGCAGGCCGGCGGCGATCCAGCAGTTGACGGTCAGTTCGGCGACCTTGGGCGTCAGCTCGCTGGGCTTGAACACCACGCAGTTACCCGCCAGCAGCGCCGGCACGATATGGCCATTGGGCAGGTGACCGGGGAAGTTGTAGGGCCCGAACACCGCCACCACGCCGTGGGGCTTGTGCCGCAGCACCGCCGTGGCGTCGGCCAGCGGGCCGCTCTTTTCCCCGGTGCGCTCGCGGTAGCTTTGTACCGAGATCGCCACCTTGTTGATCATGCTGGTGACTTCGGTTGCCGATTCCCACAGCGGCTTGCCGGTTTCCTCACCGATGCACTGGGCCAAGGCTTCGGCATGCGTTTTAAGCTGCTCGGCGAACTTCTCCAGCACATCGATGCGCGCTTCCAGGCTCAGCTGCGCCCACGCCGGAAAGGTCTGGCGCGCTGCCTGCACGGCGGCGTCCACCTGGCTGGCGTCCGCGCCCTGCCCTTGCCAGACGACAGCCTGGCTCACCGGGTTCAGCGACTGCAGGGGTTCACCCTGCCCCGCCAGCCAGTTGCCTGCGATGTAATGCGTGGTCATTTATTGGGCCTCCCGGCTGGCCGACAATGGCACGGCACGCACATTGTCGCCGGCGCCCATGCGCAGGCGCTTGGCGGTCAACGGGTCGACCACCAGGGTACCGGCGGCCAGCCGCGCCGGAGCGGCAGTGATGCGGCAATCGTCGCGTTTGCGGTTGTGGATGATGTAAGGGGTGGCGTCATCGCCCGGCGTGCCCACCGCCAGCACCAAGGTCTGGCTCTCGCGCACGGCGCGGATCTTGGCGGTATCACACTCGATGGCAGGGCCTGCGTCGAAAATGTCGACATAGCCCTGGTAGTTGAAGCCTTCCTGCTTGAGCATGGCCAGCGCCGGCTCGGTGTCGACGTGCACACGACCGATCACGTCGCGCGCCGCCTCGGACAGGAAGCAGGTATACAGCGGGAACTTGGGCATCAGTTCGGCGATGAACGACTTGTTGCCTACACCGGTCAGGTAGTCCGCCTGGCTGAACTCCATCTTGAAGAAATGCCGGCCAAGGCTTTCCCAGAAAGGCGAACGCCCCTGCTCGTCGGACATGCCGCGCATTTCGGCGATGATCTTCTTGCCGAACAGCTCCGGGAACTCGGCAATGAACAGCATGCGCGCGCGCGACAGCAGGCGGCCATTAAGCCCGGAGCGGTGATCGCTGCGCAGGAACAGCGAGCACAACTCGGAGTTGCCGGTCAGGTCGTTGGCGAGGAACAGGGTGGGGATTTCGCGATAGATCTTCAGCTCCTGCGAAGCGCTGACGGTGAGGCCGACCCGATAGTTGTACCAAGGCTCGCGCAGGCCGACGGCACCGGCGATGGCACTGATACCCACCACCAGGCCTTCGTCGTTTTCCAGCACGAACAGGTAGTCGGTGTCGCCACGCTCGGCTTCGCCACGGAAGCTCTTTTCCGCCCAGCCAACGCGATGCCCCAGGCGTTCTTCGTTGGCCGGCAGCGTGGTCAGCCCGGTGGTGCCGGTGCTGCGTGCCAATTCGATCAACGCAGGCAAATCGCTGCTGCGTACAGGACGAACGATCATGCTATCTCCTTGTGCGGCGGCGTCGGCCGGCGCAAAACTCTTCTAACGCATCAATCCCGAAACGTCTGTTACCAGACCTCAGACCGCGACCAGGCGCACGCTGCCACCCTCGCCCACACCCAGTGCATCGGCCGCAGCCACGCTCAGACACACCGGTTTGCCGGGCACCCAGTCGAGGTCCAGCAGCACCGCGCGGTAATCCTGCAACTGGCCATTGCACACCAGGTACGGGCGCCCACCCTTGCCCGGGGCGTCCTCGATTTTCACCGGCGCCGACCGGCTCTGGGCAATCGAGCGAATACCCGAGGTGCGCGCATGCAGGGTCGGGCCGCCGTCGAAGATGTCGATGTAGTGCTCGGTTTCGAAGCCTTCGCGCATGAGGATGTCGAAGGTGATCTGCGCGCGCGGGTGCACCTGGCCCATGGCTTCCTGCGCCTCATCGGGCAGCAGCGGCACGTAGATCGGGTAGTGCGGCATCAGTTCGGCGAGGAAGGTGCGGCTCTTCAGGCCACACAGGCGCTCGGCGTCGGAGTAGTTGAGGTCGAAGAAATTGCGGCCGATGGCATCCCAGAACGGCGATTCGCCATTCTCGTCGCTGTAGCCGACGATTTCGGTCACTACCGAATCGGCGAAACGCTCCGGGTGCGCGGCCATGAACAGCAGGCGACCGCGCGAATTGAGCTCGGCCCAGCCACTGTTCACCAGCTCCGGCAATACATAGAAGCTGGTCAGCAGGCTGTTGCCGGTGAGGTCATGACACAGCGACAGCACGTGGATCTTGTTGTGGATCTTCAGCTCGCGCGAGGCGTGCACGAAGGTTTCGTTACGAAAACTGTAGAACGGCTCGGAGTAGCCGGCCGAAGCAACTATGGCCGAGCAGCCGGCCAGCTTGCCGGTCTCGCTGTCTTCGAGCACAAAAAAGTAGCTTTCCTCGCCGTTGAAGCTGACCTCGGCGGCGAAAGAAGTCTCGGAAGCGGCGATCTTGTCGCCCAGGCGAGCAGCGTCGTCCGGCAGCGAGGTGACACCAATGGGGCTGTCTGCAGCCATGCGCTGCACTTCGTTCAGATCAGCCATTTGCGCGGGGCGCATCACCAGCATGGTGTCACTCCTTTGGAATACGGGCCGCTCACGGCGGCACGGAAAAACGGCAGGTACACGGGCACCTGCAGTGGAATCGGGTATCGCCGGCCAGGCCCGCCAGGGGCGCGGGCCGGCGACGGGACCGCAGGCGGATCAGCCTTTGGTCAGGGTAGCCACAGCGCGCTCGAAGCGGTCCAGGCCTTCGTCGATGTCGGCGTCTTCAACCACCAGGCTTGGCGCAAAACGCACCACGTCCGGGCCCGCCTGCAGCACCATCACGCCTTCTTTTTCGGCGGCGTTGAGCACGTCCTTGGCCTTGCCTTGCCAGGCCTCGGTCAGTACGCAGCCGAGCAGCAGGCCAACACCACGCACCTGGGAGAACAGGCTGTACTTCTGGCCAATCTGTTCCAGGCGCGTTTTGAAGCGTGCGTGCTTGGCCTTGATGCCGGCCAGGGTTTCAGGGGTATTGACCACATCCAGCACCGCGCAGGCGACGGCGCAGCCCAGCGGGTTGCCGCCGTAAGTGGTGCCGTGGGTGCCGACGGCCAGGTGCTTGGCCAGTTCGGTGGTGGTCAGCATGGCGCCAATAGGGAAGCCACCGCCCAGGCTCTTGGCGCTGGTCAGGATGTCGGGCGTCACGCCGTAGTGCTGGTAGGCATACAGCGAACCGGTACGGCCCACGCCGGTCTGCACTTCGTCGAAGATCAGCAGGGCGTTGTGCGCGTCGCACAGCTTGCGCGCGCCTTCCAGGTAGGCCAGGTCAGCGGGTACCACACCGCTTTCGCCCTGGATCGGTTCGATCACCACGGCGCAGGTCTTGTCGGAAATCTGTGCCTTCAACGCTTCCAGGTCGTTGTACGGCACATGGCTGATGCCAGTGATCTTCGGGCCGAAGCCGTCGGAGTACTTCGGCTGACCACCGACACTGACGGTGAACAGGGTGCGGCCGTGGAAGCTGTTCACGGTGGCGATGATTTCGTGCTTTTCCGGGCCGAAGCGGTCATGGGCAACGCGACGGGCCAGCTTGAACGCGGCCTCGTTGGCCTCGGCGCCGGAGTTGCAGAAGAACGCCCGGTCGGCAAAGGTGGCGTCCACCAGCTTGTGGGCCAGGCGCAGGGCCGGCTCGTTGGTGAACACGTTGGATACGTGCCAGAGGGTGTTGGCCTGGTCGGTCAGGGCCTTGACCAGTGCCGGGTGGCAGTGGCCCAGGGCGTTTACCGCGATGCCACCGGCAAAATCGATCAGCTCGCGACCCGACTGGTCCCACACACGGGAGCCCTCGCCTCGCACAGGAATGAAGGCCGCCGGAGAATAGTTGGGAACCATGACCTGGTCGAAATCGGCACGTTGCACCGGGGCTTGCTCAACGGACATCTGAGTCTCCTGAAGAGGAACGCTGGCCTGGAAGTGGGCGAGCGATGGGGGGATTGTAAGGACTGATCCGCGCCTGTCCTTGCGGCCAAGCGACAACTTGTTACAGCGCAAAACCCAGTTTTGACAAGGCTTTCGGCAATGCGACAAACACTGTCGCAATCGCGCAGTGTACGGGAGAGAGGATGCTGGGTGAACGGGTGTTCACATATAGAAGAGTGGCTGCCTACGCCGACCCTATCGCCGGCAAGCCAGCTCCCACAGGGTCACCACAGGCCCTGAGGCTTGCGGGTACCTGTGGGAGCTGGCTTGCCGGCGATAGGGCCAGTGCAGGCAACAGGGGAATCAGCCCTTTTCGGCAGGTGCCGAGCTCAGTTCGAACGGGCTGCTGCTTCGCCGCTGGTTCCGGTCTTCCCGTGGCGTGGCGCCAAAGAAGTTGCGGTAGGCACTGGAGAAATGCGGCCCCGAGGAGAAGCCACAGGACAAACCAATCTGGATGATCGACTTGCTGGTCTGCATCAGCATCTGCCGCGCCTTGTTCAGCCGAAGCTCCAGGTAGTACTGGCTCGGCACGCGGTTAAGGTACTGCTTGAAGATGCGCTCCAGCTGCCGACGCGACACGCACACATGCTGGGCAATCTCGTCGGTGGTCAACGGTTCTTCGATGTTCGCTTCCATCAACAGCACCGCCTGGGTCAGCTTGGGATGACTCGAACCCAGGCGATTCTGCAGCGGAATGCGCTGACGCTCGCCCCCCTCACGGATGCGCTCCACCACCAGCTCTTCCGACACCGCCCCCGCCAGTTCCGCCCCGTGATCACGGGCCAGCACTGCCAGCAGCAGGTCTGCCACGGCGATGCCGCCACAGGCAGTCAGGCGATCACGGTCCCAGTCGAACAGGTGGCTGGTGGCGATGACCTTGGGGAAGCGTTCGGCAAAATCGTCTTGCCAGCGCCAGTGCACCGCAGCCCGATAGCCGTCGAGCAGGCCCAGCATCGCCAGCGGATAAACCCCGGCAGACAGGCCGGCGATCATGCAGCCACTGCGCGCCAGTTGCTTGAGCGCAGTCGACAAGGCAGCCCCTACCGCCGCAGGCGGCTCGTCAGCAAGCAGGAACAGCTTGTGGCAACCCTCCAGGCGGCCGGCCCACGGCTCGCCCGGCAGGCGCCAACCACCCTCTGGCGCAGGCTCCGCCTGCAAAAAGGCCAGTTCGTAAACCACGTCCGGATGCACCCGCTGCGCCACCTGCAACACTTCCTCGGCCAGCGCCAGGGTCAAGGGCCTGGTGCTGGGCCAGATGAGAAAACCGATTCGCTGGGTGGTCATAGGGTGCGGTCCGAAACCTGAGGTCGTTCGAGTCTGTGCGCCGGGTCAGGCTGCGCTCGCAGCGCAGCATGCCCTATTCTGGTGCAAAAATGCAGCTTTTACTTCAGGCTGCCGGAGAGGAACTGCTTCAGGCGCTCCGACTGCGGGTTGGCCAGTACTTCGCGTGGGCAGCCGGCCTCTTCCACCAGGCCTTTGTGCAGGAACACCAGCTGGTTGGACACCTCGCGAGCAAAGCCCATTTCGTGGGTCACCACCACCATGGTGCGGCCTTCCTGAGCCAGCGCCTGCATGACCTTGAGCACATCACCCACCAGCTCGGGGTCGAGTGCCGAGGTCGGCTCGTCGAACAGCATAACCTCCGGCTCCACGGCCAAGGCCCGGGCAATTGCCACACGTTGTTGCTCACCACCCGACATATGCCCCGGGAAGGCATCCTTGCGGTGGGCGACCCCCACCTTGGCCAGGTAGTGCTCGGCCTTTTCAAGAGCCTCCTTCTTGTTCATGCCCAACACGTGTACCGGCGCTTCGATCACGTTCTCCAGCGCCGTCATGTGCGACCACAGGTTGAAGTGCTGAAACACCATCGACAGGCGCGAGCGCATGCGCTGCAGCTGGCGCGGGTCGGAGGCCTTCAGCGCGCCGTCCTTGCCGGCGACCAGCTTGAGCTCTTCGTTGTTGAGCAGGATCTTGCCGGCGTGTGGCTGCTCCAGCAGGTTGATGCAGCGCAGGAAGGTCGACTTGCCCGAACCACTGGAGCCGATGATGCTGATGACGTCGCCAGCCTTGGCCGCCAGGGACACGCCCTTGAGCACTTCATGGCTGCCGTAGCGCTTGTGCAGGTCTTGGACTTCGAGTTTGTACATGCTGTCGATTCTCACAAAGCGGTCAGTGCTTGCGCGGCGCCAGGTAGCCGAGCCAACGGCGTTCGGCCATCTTGAACAGGCGCACCAGGATGAAGGTCAGGCACAGGTAGAACACGCCCGCCGTGATGTAGGCCTCGAAAGGCAGGTAGTACTGGGCATTGACCGTGCGTGCGGCACCGGTAATGTCGATCAGGGTGACGATCGATGCCAGGCTGGTGGTCTGCAGCATCATGATCACTTCGTTGCTGTACTGCGGCAGCGCCCGGCGCAGGGCCGACGGCAGCAGGATGCGCCGGTACATCTTCATGCGCGACATGCCCATGGCCTTGGCCGCCTCGATCTCGCCATGGGGCGTGGCCTTGAGGCTGCCGGCGATGATTTCTGCGGTGTAGGCACTGGTGTTGACGCCGAACGCCAGGCAGGCGCAGAACGTGGCACTGGACAGCAGCGGCCAGAGGAAGCTTTCGCGCACCGCCTCGAACTGCGCCAGGCCGTAGTAGATCAGGAACAGCTGCACCAGCATTGGCGTGCCGCGGATCACGTAGGTGTAGAGCCACGCCACAAGATTGATCGCAGGCTGCTTGGACACGCGCATCAGGCCAAGCGGAATGGCCGCCAGCAGGCCGAAGAACAGCGAAATCGCCAGCAGCTTGAGGGTAGTCAGCAGGCCGCCGAAGTACATCGGCAATGCCTCCCAGACGACGTTGTAGTCGAAGATCATAGTTCAGCCACCTTGACGCCCACCGAGTAGCGGCGCTCGAGATACTTCAGGGCCAGCAGCGAGACACTGGTCAGCACCAGGTACAGGGCCGCCACCGCCAGGAAGAAGGTGAACGGCTCGCGGGTGGCATCGGCCGCCTGCTTGGCCTTGAACATCATGTCCTGCAGGCCCACTACCGAAATCAGCGCAGTGGCCTTGGTCAGCACCAGCCAGTTGTTGGTGAAGCCGGGGATCGCCAGGCGAATCATTTGCGGCACCTGGATGCGGAAGAACACCTGACGGTTGCTCATGCCATACGCCACGCCTGCTTCGGCCTGGCCTTTGGGAATGCCGAGGAAGGCACCGCGGAAGGTTTCCGACAGGTACGCGCCAAAGATGAAGCCCAGCGTACCAATACCCGCAGCCAGCGGATTCAGGTCGATGTAGTCTTCGTAGCCGAGCAGCGGCGCCACCCGGTTGATGATGTCTTGCCCGCCGTAGAAGATCAGCAGGATCAGGACCAGGTCCGGAATACCACGGATCACCGTGGAGTACAGATCGCCCAGCCAGGCCAGCCAGCGCACCGGCGACAAGCGCAGCGCCACACCGATCAGGCCGAGCACGATGGCCAGGGCCATCGACGACAGGGCAAGCTGCAGCGTCAGCCACGCCCCGTCGAGGATGACTGCCCCGTAGCCTTTCAACATGATGAGGTCCTCGACCTAGAGAATGAAAAATGGTGCAAACCTCAGAGCCTCTGCTGTTTGCACCATTGCACAGGTGAAACCCGACGTCTTAGTTCGAGTCTGGACCGTAGAT
Organism: Pseudomonas putida S13.1.2; assembly: GCF_000498395.2. Classification (NCBI taxonomy): domain Bacteria; kingdom Pseudomonadati; phylum Pseudomonadota; class Gammaproteobacteria; order Pseudomonadales; family Pseudomonadaceae; genus Pseudomonas; species Pseudomonas putida. Next base: position 46,172 of record NZ_CP010979.1, on the reverse strand, counting down.
GTCGAAGTTGAAGTACTTCTTCTCGATTTCTTTGTACTTGCCGTTGGCACGGATGGCGTCGATAGCCGCGTTGATGCGGTCGACGTTCGCCTTGTCACCCTTGCGCACGGCAATGCCGATGCCGTCACCGAAGTACTTGGCGTCGGTGAAGGCCGGGCCTACGAAGGCGAAGCCCTTGCCGGCGTCGGTCTTGAGGAAGCCGTCTTCCAGCAGGGTGGCGTCAGCCACGGTGCCGTCGAGGCGACCGGCTGCCACGTCCAGGTAGATTTCGTTCTGGGTACCGTAAGGCACCACGGTGGCACCTTTGGCGCCCAGCACTTCCTTGGCGAAGCGGTCATGGATCGAGCCACGCTGCACGCCGATCTTCTTGCCTTTGAGCTCATCCAGGCTGTCTCTGACAGCGGTGCCGTCCTTCATGACCAGGCGCGCCGGGGTCAGGTAGTAGCGCTTGGTGAAGTCGACCGACTTCTTGCGGTCTTCAGTGATCGACATGGACGACAGAATGGCGTCGATCTTGCGCACTTTCAGCGCCGGGATCAGGCCGTCGAACTCCTGCTCGACCCAGGTGCACTTGGCTTTCATCTGTTCGCACAGGGCGTTGCCGATGTCGTAGTCGAAACCGGCGATGCTGCCATCGGGCTGCTTGAAGGCGAAGGGCGGGTAGGCTGCTTCAATGCCGATTTTCAGGGGTTTTTCTTCGGCCTGCGACACCAGGGAAAACACAGACAGCGCCAGGGCGCCAAGCAGTGCGAGCTTCTTCATCAGGTAACTCCATCGGTACGGGGCAATACAAGGCAGGTAACAACTGCCCGATATGCGAATGGGTACAACGCGAGCCGCGCAGGGTTCGACCAAGGTCGCAGACCACGAGCGAGTGAGTGGCATTTTAGCGACAGCCCGGTAGTCGATATTTCTTCAAAGCGACAACTACTTACAGAAGCGCTTGAAACCGCTGCGGGCAATGTTGACAGCCAGTGCAAAATATGCAAAAGCGCAAGAAATAGAACCTATAGACCTAGCAATTCCTGGGCCTATTATTGGCAAAGCCTTGTACTACGGCAAGTGTAGCGTGCTGTGTTGCACAAAATGGTTACGCAAACGCACCGAAACAGGCCAGATTTGTTTCCCCGCGCCCCGAACTTGTGCGTGACCGGTGACAGAACAGTTACCGATGAATGTCGGGTAACAGTAAAGCAAAAACCCCGCCGGTTGCCCGGGCGGGGTTTACTGACGCATACACACGCCCTGTAGGAGCGGCCTTGTGTGGGAGCGGGCGTGCCCGCGTAGCAGGCAACGCGGTGGATGGCACCGGCTGCGCCGGTGTTCGCGGGCTCGCCCGCTCCCACATAAAGCCGCCCGCACAAGGGCCCGCGCCCTGCTTCGATATCAGGCCGAAGCCAGGTTCATGGCCTTGTGGGTATCGATCAGGTGCTGCACCACACCCGGGTCGGCCAAGGTGGAGATATCGCCCAGCGCATCGTACTCAGCGGTGGCAATCTTGCGCAGGATACGGCGCATGATCTTGCCCGAACGGGTCTTCGGCAACCCTGGCGCCCACTGGATCACGTCCGGCGAGGCAATCGGGCCAATTTCCTTGCGCACCCAGTTCTTCAGCTCCAGGCGCAGCTGCTCGCTGGCCTCGATACCGGCATTGAGGGTGACATACACATAGATGCCCTGGCCCTTGATGTCGTGCGGCACGCCAACCACTGCAGCCTCGGCCACTTTCGAATGCGCGACCATGGCGCTTTCGATTTCGGCAGTACCCATGCGGTGGCCGGACACGTTGAGCACGTCATCCACGCGGCCGGTGATCCAGTAGTAGCCATCTTCGTCGCGGCGCGCGCCGTCGCCGGTGAAGTACATGCCACGGAAGGTCTTGAAGTAGGTGTCCACGAAGCGGTCGTGGTCGCCGTACAGCGACCGCGACTGGCCCGGCCAGGAGTCCAGAATAACCAGGTTGCCTTCGGCCGCACCCTCGATCAGGTTACCCAGGTTGTCCACCAGCGCGGGCACCACACCAAAGAACGGACGGGTTGCCGAGCCCGGCTTGAGGCCGGTGGCACCCGGCAGCGGGCTGATCAGGATGCCGCCGGTCTCGGTCTGCCACCAGGTGTCGACGATCGGGCAACGCTCCTTGCCAACGGTCTTGTAGTACCAGTTCCAGGCTTCAGGGTTGATCGGTTCGCCTACCGAGCCAAGCAGACGCAGGCTGGAACCATCGGCCCCCTCAACGGCGGCCTGCCCTTCGGCCATCATTGCGCGAATGGCGGTTGGCGCGGTGTAGAGGATGTTGACCTTGTGCTTGTCGACGATCTTCGATACGCGGGTAATGTCCGGGTAGTTCGGCACGCCTTCAAACAGCAAAGTGGTGGCGCCGTTGGCCAGCGGGCCGTAGACGATATAGCTGTGGCCAGTGACCCAACCGACGTCGGCGGTGCACCAGTAGACTTCACCCGGGCGGTAGTCGAACACGCGCTCATGGGTCAGCGCGGCATAGACCAGGTAACCGCCGGTGGTGTGCAGCACACCCTTCGGCTTGCCGGTGGAGCCGGAGGTATAAAGGATGAACAGCGCTTCTTCAGCACCCATTTCTTTTGGCGCGCAGTGGCTGGAGGCCACTTTCATCAGGTCTTCGTACCAGATGTCGCGGTGCTGGTGCCAGGCAATTTCGCCACCGGTGCGCTTGCACACGATGATTTTCTGCACGCTGTTGGTTTCAGGGTTGGTCAGCGCCAGGTCGACGTTGGCCTTGAGCGGAGTACGACGGCCGCCACGCAGGCCTTCGTCGGCGGTGATCACCACCTTGGACTCGCAATCGATGATGCGGCCTGCCAACGCTTCCGGGGAGAAACCGCCGAAGACCACCGAGTGGATCGCACCGATACGGGCACAGGCCAGCATGGCGACCACGGCCTCGGGGATCATCGGCATATAGATGGTAACCACATCACCCCGGTGCACGTCCTGGCCACGCAGGGCGTTGGCGAACTTGCAGACCTGCTCGTGCAGCTCACGGTAAGTGATGTTGCGGTGCTCGGAAGGGTCGTCGCCTTCCCAGATGATGGCCAGCTGGTCGCCGCGCTCTTCCAGGTGGCGGTCCAGGCAGTTGGAGGAAACGTTCAGAGTGCCGTCGGCGAACCATTTGATATCGACGTGGTGGTCGTCAAAGGAGGTCTGCTTGACCTTGGTGAACGGTTTGATCCAGTCGATACGCTGGGCCTGCTCACGCCAGAAGCCGTCCGGGTTGATCACCGATTTCTGGTACATGGCCTTGTAGGTGGCCTCGTCGGTCAGGGTAGTGGCCGCAACCTCGGGACGAACGGGATACAGTGGAGCCGCACTCATCTGTGTTACCTCGGTGTAATAGTTGTTTTTGTATGGAACCGTTTGTAACTGTACCAGAGCGACAAAAGCCATTCGACGTTGGTAGTAATTTGGTACGCACGTTCCGGCAAAGCCCTCTAGCTCGGGGATTACAGGCCATGCGGCGAAAAAAATAAGGGGGTTAGCACGGGATTGTTACAGATTCTGTCAAAACACTTTATCAAAAGACCCACTGTTTCAGCCTTGGCCACCGCCATAAAATTCACTTCGCCAGCAACGGCAAGGCGATTAACAACTGGTAACAGCCCCCACGAAGGCAAGCGTTAATTTCCCTCTAATCCCGATAGTTAAAACTCGCTGTACTCGCGGCGCCATAAGCGCCGCGTGCCCCCTCACGACCTTAGACAGGTAAATAGAAAATGAAAGCTTTACTGGTATTGGTACTTGGCAGTCTTTGCGGCGCGGCGATGGCCGGCGAAGCCAAAGATGCCGAGCAGATTCCGGTTGAACAATACAGTTACTCGCAGCACCTGGACATTGCCCGCGTCATTTCCATGAGCGAAGTGCCCAATGTGTGCGAAGTCGTGCCAGCCCGCATGACCTACGAGGACTCCCAGGGCCAGAAGCACATTCTCGAATACCGCGTGATGGGGAACGGCTGCTCCAACGGCTGATACCTTGTGAATCGGGGGCCCTGCGGGCCCCTATCGCGACACAAGGCCGCTCCTACAGGTATTGCGCAGGTTTCAAACCAGACGCACTACCTGTAGGAGCGGCCTTGTGTCGCGAAAGGACTGCAAAGCAGTCCCAGGTTCTTTGCCCAACAACTAATCCGCCGACTTGTTAAGCGAGTAATCCCTTAACTTGTTGGCAATAGTCGTGTGCGAAACACCTAATCTTTTCCCCAAAGCCCGACTACTGGAAAATTCCCCCATCAAACTTTCCAGGACCGCCTTTTCAAAGCGCCCAACAATCTGCGAAAGATCCCCTTCCAGCGAAAACTCACCCAACGGTTGCCGCGCGCCATAATCCGGCAAGCGTATATGCTCGCTTTTGACCACGCCGCCTTCGCATAAAGAAACCGCCTGGAACAATACGTTTTCCAACTGCCTTACATTGCCCGGCCAATGGTATTGCCCAAGTTTTTCCATTGCCGCCGGCGCCAGGCGCGGCATGGCGCAACCAATCTGCCGGCTGGCCTGATCAAGAAAGTGCTGCACCAGTCCTTCCAGCCCATCCATGCACTCACGCAAAGGCGGAATGTGCAGCGACAATACGTTGAGGCGGTGATACAGGTCCTGACGAAACTCGCCACGGGCACACAGTTCGGACAAATCCACCTGGGTCGCGCAAATCACCCGCACATCCAGGTATACCTCTTCATCGCTGCCTACCCGGCGGAAGCAGCCGTCCTGCAGAAAGCGCAGCAGCTTCACTTGCAGGCGCGGGCTCATCTCCCCTACCCCATCAAGAAACAGCGTGCCGCCGGCAGTCAGCTCCAGCAGCCCCAGTTTGCCCTCGGCCCGCGCCCCTTCAAACGCCCCGGGGCCGTAACCGAACAGCTCGGTCTCGGCCATCGACTCCGGCAACCCGGCGCAATTGAGCGCCATCAGCGGCGACTGGCCGCGCGGGCTGGCCAGGTGACAGGCGCGCGCCAGCAGCTCCTTGCCGGTACCGGTTTCGCCTTCGATCAGCAGGGGTGCATCCAGCGGTGCCATGCGCCGCGCTTCACGCACCACGGCGGCCATCACCCGCGAGCTCTGGAAGATGCTGTCGAAGCCGCGCAGCTCTTGCTTGCGCACGTTGTAGATACGCTCGCCGATGCGGTCGGCCCGGTGCAGGGTGAGTACCGCGCCGGCCAGCGCCTCACTGTCATCGTGCTCGGACTGCAGCGGCGCGATATCGGCCAGGAACACATCACCCTTGACCTTGATACGCATGCCATTGATGCGCGACTTGTTGGCCCGCACCAGCTCCGGCAGGTCGAAGTCTTCCACGTAGCGCGCCAGCGGCATGCCCGGCACCTCGTCCACCCGCACCCCCAGCAGCTGCGCCGCGGTGCGGTTGGCGGCGACGATACTGCCGCCCATGTCGATCGACAGCACCGGGAAATCCAACGCACCCAGCAGTGCATTCAGCTCCATGTGCCGCCGCTCGCTGGGCATCAGCCCTACACGCTTGACGCCGAACACGCCGGCAATCGCCTCGAACTTGGGCCGCAATGCCTGGAACTGCAGGTTGATCAGGTTCGGGCAATGCAGGTAGATGGCGTTGCCGTGGTCACCGCCCACCTCGCCGCGCAGCACGTTGATGCCGTACTCCACCAGCAGGTTGAGGATGTCGCGCAGGATGCCAATACGGTTCTGGCAGTGCACTTTGATACGCATGTGGGCTCTCGAAGCGCCAATGTTTTTCAACACCGCGCAGAAAAGTCGTAAAGATAAGCTGACAAAAACAGCGTAACCATCAGCCAGATGCCTCGGATTTTCCGACACCCGCTCGATTTTGTAAAATTATCGTTACGAATTGAGGGCATTGAGCAGCGACAAGGCCCGCGATCCATCGTGCAAACCGACCCAGGCGGGGATATTACTTAGGCATGTCCTGCACATAACAAGAAAAGCCCTCACCAGGAGAGCCCCATGAAACAGACGCAATACGTGGCACGCGAGCCCGATGCGCATGGTTTTATCGATTACCCGCAGCAAGAGCATGCGGTATGGAACACCCTGATCACCCGCCAGTTGAAAGTGATCGAGGGCCGCGCGTGCCAGGAATACCTGGACGGCATCGACCAGCTCAAGCTGCCCCATGACCGTATCCCGCAACTGGGCGAGGTCAACAAGGTGCTAGCGGCCACCACCGGCTGGCAAGTTGCCCGGGTACCGGCACTGATCCCCTTCCAGACCTTCTTCGAACTGCTGGCCAGCAAGCGCTTCCCGGTTGCCACCTTCATCCGTACCCCGGAGGAGCTGGACTACCTGCAAGAGCCCGATATCTTCCACGAGATCTTCGGCCACTGCCCGCTGCTGACCAACCCATGGTTCGCCGAATTCACCCACACCTACGGCAAGCTCGGCCTGGCCGCGACCAAGGAACAACGCGTCTACCTGGCACGCCTGTACTGGATGACCATCGAGTTTGGCCTGATGGAAACCCCACAAGGCCGCAAGATCTATGGCGGCGGCATCCTCTCGTCGCCCAAGGAGACTGTGTACAGTCTGTCTGGCGAGCCTGAGCACCAGGCCTTCGACCCGATCGAGGCCATGCGCACGCCGTACCGCATCGACATCCTGCAGCCGCTGTATTTCGTGCTGCCGAACATGAAGCGCCTGTTCGACCTGGCCCACGAAGACATCATGGGCATGGTCCATAAAGCCATGCAGCTGGGCCTGCACGCGCCGAAGTTTCCACCCAAGGTCGCCGCCTGAGCGACCTTGCCGATAACAACTCGAACTGGAAAACATCTCACATGAATGCCTTGAACCAAGCCCATTGCGAAGCCTGCCGCGCCGATGCCCCGAAAGTCTCCGACGAAGAGCTGGCCGAGCTGATTCGCGAAATCCCGGACTGGAACATCGAAGTACGTGACGGCCACATGGAGCTTGAGCGCGTGTTCCTGTTCAAGAACTTCAAGCACGCCTTGGCGTTCACCAACGCCGTGGGCGAAATCGCCGAAGCCGAAGGCCACCACCCGGGGCTGCTGACCGAGTGGGGCAAGGTCACCGTGACCTGGTGGAGCCACTCGATCAAAGGCCTGCACCGCAACGACTTCATCATGTGCGCGCGCACCGACAAGGTGGCTGAAACGGCTGAAGGCCGTAAGTAATCGCTTGGAAACTGGGGCCGCTTCGCGCCCTTCGCGGGCTTGCCCGCTCCCACAAAGACGGCGCGCGCCCCTGGTTTTCGCGGCCCCTGTGGGAGCGGGCAAGCCAGCGAAGGGGCGCGAAGCGGCCCCAATTATTTGCAGGAAAAATGTGCGCTGTTCGCCCGCAAAACCGACAAGCGACCGGTAAAAAATCCAAACTGTCATCCAGACTTGTGTATCCTGCCCCAGCTTTGCGAAGCTTCAACCGCGCCTGGCGCAGACTTTTCACTCACACTTGCGAGGAACGACGAGATGCACGAAATCCCGAATCTTCCCTTCCCAAGCTTGAACCCAGAAGAGCCATCCGTGACCGTTCACGCCGAACCGGCAGCTGCCGTCGAGCAGGATGGTGACGATCAATCCAGCGCTGACCAGGAATAACTGCGCATCCCCGACTGTGTGAAAACGGCTGACCTGCGGGCCACCCCCGTCATCACGTTTTCACACCGTCCTGAACACACGTAGGTCCCCATGCCCGACTCACCGCGCCCCCTTGCGGTCACCCTGCAAGTCGTCTCCATCGTCCTCTTCACCTTCATCGGCTACCTGAACATCGGCATTCCACTGGCCGTATTGCCCGGCTATGTGCATAACGACCTGGGTTTCAGCGCCGTGGTCGCTGGCCTTGTGATCAGCGTGCAGTACCTGGCCACCTTGCTCAGCCGCCCCACCGCCAGCCGCATCATCGACAACCATGGCAGCAAGAAAGCCGTCATGTATGGCTTGGTAGGCTGCGGGCTTAGCGGGGTGTTCATGCTGGCCTGCGCCTTCCTCACCCACCTGCCCTGGCTGAGCCTGGCCTGCCTGCTGGTTGGCCGCCTGGTGCTGGGCAGCGCCGAAAGCCTGGTGGGCTCGGGCGCGATTGGCTGGGGCATCGGCCGGGTGGGCGCCGAAAACACCGCCAAGGTCATCTCCTGGAATGGCATCGCCAGCTATGGCGCACTGGCCATCGGCGCTCCGTTGGGCGTACTGATGGTCAAGAGCCTGGGGCTATGGAGCATGGGCGTCAGCATCATCCTGCTGTGCACCCTTGGCCTGCTGCTGGCCTGGCCCAAGCAGGCTGCGCCCATTGTCAGCGGTGTACGCCTGCCGTTCCTGCGGGTGCTGGGCAAGGTGTTCCCGCATGGCTCGGGGCTGGCCCTGGGCTCGATCGGCTTTGGCACCATCGCCACCTTCATCACCTTGTACTACGCCAGCCGTGGCTGGACTGATGCGGCATTGACCCTGAGCCTGTTCGGCGCCAGTTTCATCAGCGCACGGCTGCTGTTCGGCAACCTGATCAACCGGATAGGCGGGTTCCGGGTAGCGATCGCCTGCCTGTCGGTAGAAACACTTGGGCTGCTGATGCTATGGCTGGCCCCCAGTGCCGAACTGGCATTGGCGGGTGCAGCACTGAGCGGGTTTGGGTTCTCGCTGGTGTTCCCGGCATTGGGCGTGGAAGCGGTGAACCAGGTGTCGGCGGCCAACCGCGGCGCGGCGGTGGGGGCGTATTCGCTGTTCATCGATTTGTCGCTGGGGGTGACCGGGCCACTGGTGGGCGCGGTGGCGGCGGGGTTCGGGTTTGCTTCGATGTTTCTGTTTGCGGCGACAGCCGCGGCTTGCGGGCTGGTGTTGAGCCTGTATCTGTACAGGCAGGCGCGGCTGCATAGAGATCGGGCACAAGAACCCTGACCCTTGCAGTGCCTGCACTGGCCCTATCGCCGGCAAGCCAGCTCCCACAGGATCACCACGGTGTTCAGGCCTGTGGTGATCCTGTGGGAGCTGGCTTGCCGGCGATAGGGCTGCAAAGCAGCCCCCGAGGCCCTGAAGATTAACGCTGGGCGTACTGCAACACCACTTCCAGCGGGTGGCGCATCTTGCGCTCGGTCATGCGCTTGACCTGGCTACGGCACGAATAGCCCGTCGCCAACGGTTCCCCTTCCTTGTCCAGCTTGCTGGCCCAGCTCTGCTCAAAGATGGTCCGCGATGTTTCCTGGTTACGCGCCTCGTGCCCGTAGGTACCGGACATACCGCAGCAACCCGTCGCCTCGGTCACCAGCTTCAGGCCCAGACGCTCAAACACCTGCTCCCACTGCCGGGTGCTGGCTGGCACGTTGGTCTTCTCGGTGCAATGCGCCATCAGGCGGAAGTTGCCCGGCGCGGTCGGCGCCTGCTCGGGCAGCACATCCATCAGCCACTCCTGCGGCAACAGCACCTTCGGGCAACCTTCCAGCCCCGGCACTTTCTGGTATTCCTGGCGATACACCAGGGTCATCGCCGGGTCCAGGCCCACCAGCGGCACGCCGCAGTCGGCCAGGGCCTTGAGCTGGGTAGCGTTGCGGATCGCCGCCTTGGCGAATGCGCCGAGGAAGCCCTGCACGTGCAGCGGCTTGCCGTTGGCGCTGTAGGGCGCCAGATACACCCGATGACCGAGGCGATGGGCCAGGTCGATGAAAGCCGACAGCAGCGGCGTTTCGAAGTAGCGGGTAAAGGCGTCCTGCACCAGCACGATGCTGCGCTCGCGTTGGGCCGGGGTCAGTTCACGCAGGGCCGGCACGCTGGCCACGCCAACGCGGCAGCGGGTCAGGGTGGCCTGGAAGTTGAACCGGCTGATCAGCGGGCTGTCGACCATGCCGACCTTGTCGGCCAGCAGCCTGGTTACCCACTTCGAGCCCATCACTGCGTTGTAAAGCCCTGGCGCGTGGGCCAGGTACGGAATGCTGAATTCCAGCGAGCCGATCAGGTAGTCACGCAGCGGGCGCTGGTAGCGGCCGTGGTACAGCTCGAGGAAGCGTGAACGGAAGTCCGGCACGTTGACCTTGATCGGGCACTGCCCGGCGCACGACTTGCACGCCAGGCAACCGGCCATGGCGTCGTACACTTCGTGGGAAAAGTCTTCCTGGCCCTGGCTGCGTGCGCGGTTGTTGCGCAGGCGCGCGGGCAGGCCCTTGAACCACGACACCCTGTTGCGCGCTGCCGCCAGCACGTCAATGTTCGCCTCGCCCTGCAAGCGCAGCCACTCGCGCATCAACGAAGCACGGCCCTTGGGCGAATGCTGGCGTTCGCGGGTAGCCTTCCACGACGGGCACATGGCGTCGTTGGGGTCGTAGTTGTAGCAGGCGCCGTTGCCGTTGCAGTGCACGGCGCTGGGGAAGTCCTGCCACACGCGCTCGTCGATGGTGCGGTCGAGGTCGCCGCGCAGGGTCACGCCATCGACCGGGGTCAGGCCCTCGGTGCTGCCCGGCGGGGTGCAGATCTTGCCCGGGTTGAGCTGGTTGTGCGGGTCAAAGGCACCTTTCAAGCGCTGCAGCGCCGGGTACAGCTCGCCGAAGTACTCCGGCACGTATTCGGAGCGCAGGCCTTTGCCGTGCTCGCCCCACAGCAAGCCGCCGTAACTTTTGGTCAGCGCCGCCACTGCATCGGAAATCGGCTTGACCAGCGCAGCCTGCGCGGGGTCTTTCATGTCCAGTGCCGGGCGCACGTGCAGCACGCCGGCATCGACGTGGCCGAACATGCCGTAGGCCAGCCCGTAGCCATCGAGCAGCGCGCGGAAGTCGGCGATGTAGTCGGCCAACTGCTCCGGCGGTACCGCGGTGTCTTCGACGAACGGCTGCGGGCGCACTTCGCCCTCGACGTTACCCAGCAAGCCCACCGAGCGCTTGCGCATCACGTACACGCGGGTAACCGCCTCGGCGCCTTCGGCCAAGGTATGCCCCAGACGCTCGACGCTGGTGTCCGCCTGCAAGTGTTCGACAAAGGCCTGCACGCGGGCGTTGACCTCGGCCGGCTCGTCGCCACAGAACTCCACCAGGTTGATACCCAGGGTCGGGCGCTCGGGGTCGGCCGGGAAGTATTCGGCAACGCTGTGCCAGACGATGTCTTTCATCGCCAGCATCAACACCTTGGAGTCGACGGTCTCGATCGACAGCGGCTTGTGCGCCATCAGCGCATTGGCGTCGCGCAGGGCATCCATGAAACTGGTGTAGCGCACGTTGACCAGCACCGCGTACTTGGGGATCGGCAGCACGTTGAGCTTGGCTTCGACCACGTAGCCCAGCGAGCCTTCGGCGCCACACAGCACGCTGTTGAGGTTGAAACGGCCCTGCTCGTCGCGCAGGTGCGCCAGGTCGTAGCCGGTCAGGCAACGGTTGAGCTTGGGGAAGGTGGCTTCGATCAGCTCAGCCTGGTTTTCCTGAATGTCGCGAGCCATGCGGTACACCTCGCCGACCCGGCCGGGGGCGGCGCAGGCCTGCTCCAGCGTGGCATCGTCGATTGGCAGGCTGTGCAGGCGCTCGCCACCGAGCAGCACGCTGTGCAGCTCCAGTACGTGGTCACGGGTCTTGCCGTAGGTGCAGCTGCCCTGGCCGCTGGCGTCGGTATTGATCATGCCGCCGACGGTGGCACGGTTGGAGGTGGACAACTCGGGGGCGAAGAACAGGCCGTGCGGCTTGAGCGCGGCATTGAGCTGGTCCTTGACCGTGCCGGCCTGCACCCGCACCCAGCGCTCCTCGACGTTGATTTCGAGGATCTTGTTCATGTGCCGCGACAGGTCAACGACGATGCCGTCGGTCAGCGACTGGCCGTTGGTGCCGGTACCACCACCGCGCGGGGTCAGCTTGACGTCCTGGAAGCGCGCCTCGCCCATCAGCGTGGCAACCCGCGCCACGTCGTCGGCGTCCAGCGGGAACACCGCCGCCTGGGGCAAGCGCTGGTAGATCGAGTTATCGGTGGCCAGCACGGTGCGGGTGCCGTAGTCGGCACTGATCTGGCCACGGAAGCCGCTGCTGCGCAGGGCTTCGAGGAATTCGGGGTAGTTTGCGCTCGGTGCAACGGTCGGCAGCTGGGCGATCATCGAAGGATGGCCTCTTGATATTGGCTAATTCACGGGATTCCTGTCGCCCCGGCATAGGTGTTGCCATGCAGGGGTGACGTATAGGCCAATGTTCCTGTAGTTTCGCTTCAGGGGCAAACGGATAATCCTGCCGCTATCAATGACTTTTATGAATGAATTACCGCCACCTGACACCGTCCATGTCGCTGCTGCTGGCATTCGAGGCCGCCGCCCGGCATGAAAGCTACACCCGCGCCGCTGCCGAACTGTCACTGACCCAGAGCGCGGTCAGCCGCCAGGTGCAGGCGCTGGAACAGCAACTGGGCCTGACCCTGTTTCGCCGCGAAGGCCGCCAGGTGCAGCTGACCGATGTCGGCCGCCTGTACCAGCGCGAGCTCAGCGAGGCACTGGGGCGCATCCGCAGCGCCACCCTGCAGGCACTGGCCTACCAGTCAGGGGTGGGCACCTTGCGCCTGGCCACCCTACCCACCTTCGGCTCGAAATGGCTGTTGCCGAGGCTTCATGCGTTCTACAGCGCCCACCCGGGCATGCTGGTGCACATTCATTCGCGCATCGAAGCCATCAACTTCGACACCAGCGAAATCGATGCCGCCATCGGTGTGGCCAGCCATGACCTGCCGGGGCTGATCTGTCATCGCCTGCATGCCGAGGAACTGGTGGTGATCCTGCCGCCGGAGGCCGGCGCGGATAGCCAGGGCTGGAGCCCGGCAAGGATCAGTGAAGAGGTGCTGTTGAATGTGGCCAACAACCCCCACGCATGGGGCGAGTGGTTTTCGCACCATGGCCTGCCGCACCGGTCGATGCGCCTGGGGCCGAGCTTTGAGCTGACCTCGCACCTGATCCAGGCAGTGCGTGCCGGGATTGGTATCGGGCTGGTGCCGCGCATTCTGGTGGAGGAGGAACTCTCCAAGGCAGAGCTGTACAGCCCTGGGGTAGCGTTTGCTAGCCAGCGCAGTTACTACCTGATCTATCCGCCCCGGAATGAGGCCTTGCCGTCGTTACGGGCATTCAGGGGCTGGTTGCTGGAACAGATCTGAAGGATACGTTGCCTGTGCCGACCCCTTCGCGGGTAAACCCGCTCCCACAGGGTCAGCACAGGATTCGAATGCTGCGCCGTACCTGTGGGAGCGGGTTTACCCGCGAAAGGGCCGGCACAGGCAATAAAAAACCCCAAGTCAGTCGCCTGACTTGGGGTTTCTGCAGACTACGTTGCCGAGTTACTTGGCTGCGGTACCCGCAACCCCACCGGTATTCATCCGGCGGCGCGGCTTGACCATGTAGATAACGAACATCGCAAACAGCCACACAGGGATCGCATACACCGAAACCTGGATGCCCGGGATCATCAGCATGATGCCCAGAATCAGCACCACGAAGGCCATTACCACGTAGTTGCCATAGGGGTACCACAGCGCCTTGAACAGCGGCTTCTGGCCAGTACGGTCCAGGTGCTGACGGAACTTCAGGTGCGAGTAGCTGATCATCGCCCAGTTGATTACCAGGGTGGCCACTACCAGCGACATCAGCAGCTCCAGGGCGTTCTGAGGCATCAGGTAGTTGAGCAGCACGGCGACAAAGGTAACGGCAGCCGACACCAGAATCGCACGCACTGGCACGCCACGCTTGTCGACCTTGGCCAGCGACGCCGGGGCATCGCCCTGCTCGGCCATGCCCAGCAGCATGCGGGCGTTGCAGTAGGTGCCGCTGTTGTACACCGACAGCGCGGCGGTCAATACCACGAAGTTCAGCAGGTGGGCGGCCACGTCACTGCCCAGCAGCGAGAACACCTGCACGAACGGGCTGCTGCCGTAGCTGCCACCCGAGGCATCGATGCTGGCAACCAGGTTGTCCCACGGGGTGAGCGACAGCAGCACCACCAAGGCACCGACATAGAAAATCAGGATGCGGTAGATGACCTGGTTGATCGCCTTCGGGATCACGGTCTTCGGCTTGTCGGCCTCGGCAGCGGTGAAGCCAAGCATTTCCAGGCCGCCGAAGGAGAACATGATGAACGCCAGGGCCATGACCAACCCGCTGACACCGTTCGGGAAGAAGCCGCCATGGGACCACAGGTTGGCGATGGTGGCGTCCGGGCCACCGCTGCCGCTGGTGAGCAGGTAGGCACCCAGGCCGATCATGCTGACGATGGCCACGACCTTGATGATGGCAAACCAGAATTCGGCTTCACCGAAGAACTTCACGTTCATCAGGTTGATGGCGTTGATCAGCACGAAGAACGCCGCCGCCGTGACCCAGGTAGGAATCTCCGGCCACCAGTAGTGAACATACTTGCCCACCGCCGAAAGCTCCGACATGCCCACCAGGATGTACAGCACCCAGCAGTTCCAACCCGACAGGAAGCCGGCGAAACCACCCCAGTAGGTGTGGGCGAAATGGCTGAACGAGCCGGCCACCGGCTCTTCGACAATCATTTCGCCCAGCTGGCGCATGATCATGAAGGCGATGAAGCCGCAAATGGCGTAGCCAAGGATCATGGACGGGCCGGCGGATTTCATCACGCCTGCCGAACCGAGGAACAGGCCGGTACCAATCGCACCACCAAGGGCGATCAACTGGATGTGGCGGTTCTTCAGGCCCCGCTTGAGCTCGCCTGAATGCATGTTTTGTCCACTCATGAACGAAGTCACCTGCATTGTTTTTATCTGTGACGGAATCGGACCCACCGCGCTCGTGGCGCAGCGGAATGGGCAAGGTGGTTACCTTGGGTTTCTTGACCTCAGGTGCCGCCGAGGCGGGTCAACCAGGCGTGATCAAGAGTGCGCGGTACGCAAGAGGGTCACAGGTAAAACGCGGCGCACTGTATACCCCTGCAAACGCGCAGGCGTCAACGCGTTGCGTCCTTCCATCCGGAAAAAACGCAGCGATCCTGTGGTATGGGCCTTGAAAGGCGGAGTGATCGGCGTACATGGCGCCTCCATTTGTTGTTTTGTCAGCCCGGCTCTGTGGACGGGCTCTTGCACGCGGCAATGGCGGCTATAACACCGTGGGGACGGGGGTTTGGGCAAGGGTGGGTGGGGCCAGGGCAGCGGCTTTGGCACATGGACGCCGGCAAGGTTTGTTTACACGATCGGGCTTGATCTGAAATGCGGACTGAAAACGGCCATGTTCGTATAGATTTCTTTACAGAGCGGTTCAGGAACTTGCCAGTCGTCCGAAAAATTCTTTTTGTTCAATATCTTGGGGCCGCTTTGCAGAGCCCAATTCCCACAGGCATAAAAAAACCAGCCCGAAGGCTGGTTTCTTGATTACCACATTGGCTTATCAGCCACGCGGCTTGCCGCGACCACGGCCTGCCGGCTTGTCACCCTCAGGCTTGCCCGGGCGCTTGCGCATATCGCTTGGGCGCTCGGCCACCGTGCTGCCACGGTTAGGTTTACGCGGAGCCTCTTCACGCGGCTGACGCGCCGGGCGCTCGCCAGTAGCGGCACCTTCGTGAGCCGGGCGCAGGTTGCGTACGCGCTCGCCACGGCCCAGCGGGCGGGTGGACTTGCGCTGCAGGCGCTCCATCTTGTCCTTGGCCTTGAGCTTCATGGCCGGCAGCGCTACTGGCTGCAGGCCCACTTCAGCGGCCAGGATGTCGATTTCGCCCTGGGTCATTTCACGCCAGCGGCCCATCGGCAGGTCGGAGTTGAGGAACACCGGGCCGAAACGCACGCGCTTCAGGCGGCTGACCACCATGCCCTGGGATTCCCACAGGCGACGCACCTCTCGGTTACGGCCTTCCATCACCACGCAGTGGTACCAGTGGTTGAAGCCTTCGCCACCTGGTGCCTTCTGGATGTCGGTGAACTTGGCCGGGCCGTCTTCCAGCATCACGCCGGCTTTCAGGCGCTCGATCATCTCGTCGTCGACTTCACCACGCACACGTACCGCGTACTCACGGTCCATCTCGTAAGACGGGTGCATCAGGCGGTTGGCCAGCTCACCGTCGGTGGTGAACAGCAACAATCCGGTGGTGTTGATGTCGAGGCGGCCGATGTTGATCCAGCGGCCCTCTTTTGGCCGTGGCAGGCGGTCGAACACGGTCGGGCGCCCTTCAGGGTCGTCACGGGTGCAGATTTCGCCATCGGGCTTGTTGTACATGATCACCCGGCGAGTGGCCTCTGCGGCCTCTTCGCGCTTGATCAGCTTGCCGTCTACGGCAATGGCGTCGTGCAGGTCGACGCGCTGGCCAAGGGTAGCCGCGACGCCGTTGACCTTGATGCGACCCTGGCTGATCCAGGCCTCGACATCACGGCGCGAGCCCACGCCAATGCGCGCCAGCACTTTCTGCAGCTTTTCGCCGGATGGCGGGGTGATTTCGGTATCTTGCAGGTCTTGCTCACTCATCTGGGCACCTCCCGGTGTAGGAATGAAAACAGGTTCTTGGCGACGAACGCGCCAAAAGGCCGCGCATCATACGCGGTTCAGCAATGGAACGCACTGGAGGTTAGAGGGTTTTGCAAGCGTTGGGAGAGGTTTCAGCCTAGTGGTCTTGTGTTGAGCTCACTGGCCCTATCGCCGGCAAGCCAGCTCCCACAAGTACAACACCACATTCAAGACCTGCGAAGCCCCTGTGGGAGCTGGCTTGCCGGCGATAGGGCCAGCACTGCCAAAAGAAGAATCAGGGCTGTAACTTGCCCTCTTCTTCCACCGAAGCCTCGGGCTCCTCTTCGCGCAAATCATCAAAATCAATCTTCAGCCCCTCTTCCATGGCATCCAGCTCCACCAGCAAGCTACGGAAGCTTGTTTCGTCCTTTGGCTCAGCAACCTCTTCGTCCCCGAGGCTGGCATCCGCCAACGCCTGCAGGTGCGCCGGCACGGGCGCGTCATCCGGGTCGAGCAGCGGCTCCGGCTCCATTTCGCGCAGCTCGGCCAAGGCCGGCAGCTCATCCAGGCTCTTGAGGTTGAAATGGTCGAGAAACACCTTGGTCGTGGCAAACATCGCTGGCCGCCCGGGCACTTCACGGTAGCCGACCACGCGAATCCACTCGCGCTCGACCAGGGTCCTGATGATGTTGCTGTTCACCGCCACGCCCCGCACGTCTTCGATCTCGCCACGGGTGATGGGCTGGCGGTAGGCGATCAGGGCCAGGGTTTCGAGCAGCGCGCGCGAATAACGCTGCGGGCGCTCTTCCCACAGGCGCCCGACCCATGGCGCATAGTCCTCGCGGATTTGCAGGCGGTAGCCGCTGGCCACTTCCTTTAGCTCGAAGGCGCGGCCGCTGCACGACTTGCCCAGTAGCTCAAGGGCCTGCTTGAACACCTGGGGCTCGGGGCGCTCGGCTTCTTCAAGCAGCTCGTACAAGCGCTCCAGTGATTGCGGCTTGCCCGAAGCCAGCAAAAAAGCTTCGATCAGTGACGCCAGGTCGCGGGGGTCATTCAGGTTCATCAGGTTCTTCAACAAGCGCTGGGCGAAGCCGCACGTGGATGGCGGCGAAGGGTTCATTCTGCACCAGTTCGATCAGCGATTCCTTCACCAGTTCGAGAACTGCCATGAAGGTTACCACCACACCCAGCTTGCCCTCTTCGGCGGCAAACAGCTCGCCGAACGGCACGAAAGCACCGCCTTTGAGGCGCTCCAGCACCTGGCTCATGCGCTCGCGGGTGGACAAGGTCTCACGGCTGATCTGGTGGCTTTCGAACAGGTCGTTGCGGCGCATCACCTCGGCCATGGACACCAGCAGCTCTTCCAGGCTGACCTGCGGCAGCAGCTTGCGCACCTTGGCCTGCGGTGCTTCCAGCCGTGGCACCACGACATCGCGGCCCACCCGTGGCAGGTCGTCGATGCCCTCGGCTGCGGCCTTGAAACGCTCGTACTCCTGCAGGCGGCGGATCAGCTCGGCGCGCGGGTCGCCCTCCTCCTCCTCGACATCGGCCGAACGCGGCAGCAGCATGCGCGACTTGATCTCGGCCAGCATGGCGGCCATCACCAGGTACTCGGCAGCCAGCTCCAGGCGCACGCTCTTCATCAGCTCCACGTAGCCCATGTACTGGCGGGTGATTTCTGCCACCGGGATGTCGAGGATGTCGATGTTCTGCTTGCGGATCAGGTACAGCAACAGGTCCAGCGGCCCTTCGAAGGCTTCGAGGATGACTTCCAGGGCATCCGGCGGGATGTACAGGTCCAGCGGCATTTCGGTCAGGGCTTCGCCGTAGACCAGGGCCAGTTGCAGCTGCCGAGGCGACTCGGCCTGCTCAGCCGGTGCCTCGGGCGTTTCCAGGTGGCTCACGCGCTGACCAGAAACGGCGAGGGGTCGCCGCAGCCTTCGCGGATCAGCGCAGGCTCATCGCCGGTGAGGTCAATGATGGTCGACGCCTTGAGGTCGCCGAAACCGCCATCGATGATCAGGTCGACATGGTGCTCCAGGCGCTGACGGATCTCGTAGGGGTCGGTCATCGGCTCTTCGTCCCCGGGCAAGATCAGGCTCACGCTCATCAACGGCTCACCCAGTTCTTCCAGCAGTGCCAGAACAATGGGATTGGACGGGACACGCAGCCCGATTGTGCGGCGCTTTTCGTGCATCAACAGCCGTGGCACTTCACGGGTGGCATTGAGAATGAACGTATAAGGCCCGGGAACATGCGCTTTGAGCAGGCGGAACGTCGACGTGTCGATTTTGGCGAACAACCCCATTTGCGACAAGTCGCAGCACAGCAGGGTGAAGTTGTGCTGCTTGTCCAGCTGGCGCAAGCGCCGAACCCGCTCGATGGCGTTTTTATCGCCGATCTGGCAGCCGAGCGCGTAGGCCGAGTCGGTCGGATACACCACCACACCACCCTTGCGGATGATCTCGACGGCCTGCTTTATCAGGCGCGCCTGGGGGTTCTCCGCATGAATCTGGAAAAATTGGCTCACGTAGTCATCCTGTTCATAGCGCCAAAGGCTGTTCATGGCTGAATCGACGCCACAGAGGTGGCAGGTCCTCGGGCAAAGGCCGGTAGGCACCGATCTCTCCCCAGGTGCCGGGGCCGTGGAAGTCACTGCCAGCGCTTGCCAGCAAGCCGAACTCACGCGTAAGGATGGACATCGTGCCCACCTGCTCGGCCGGCATCATCCCGTTGACCACCTCAAGTGCCTGCCCGCCTGCCTGAATATAGTCGGCAATCAGCCTTCTGCGCTTGCTGCGGGTCAGGTCGTAGTGCATGGGGTGCGCCAGGCTTACCCATGCTTTGGACTGGCGCAGGGTGGCGACAGTTTCGTCGAGGGTCGGCCAGTGCTGCTTGACGTCGCCCAGCTTGCCGGCACCCAGCCACTTGCGAAACGCCTCGCCACGGTCCTTGACGTGCCCGGCACGCACCAGGTACTCGGCAAAATGCGGGCGCGCCGGGGCGTTGCCGCTGTCGCCCAGCTCGTGCTGCACGGCGCGGGCGCCCTCGAGCGTGCCGGGCATGCCCTTGGCTGCCAGCCGTTTGTCTATTTCTTCGGCGCGCAGCCAGCGACCACTGTGCAGTGCTTCAATCGCCGCCAGCAAGGGCGGCGCGTCCAGCGGGAAGTCATAACCCAGCACATGGATGGTCGCGCCACCCCAGGTGCACGACAATTCCACCCCGCTGACCCAGCGCATGCCCCGCTCAATGCAGGCCTGGCGCGCTTCGGGCAGGCCTTCGAGGGTGTCATGGTCAGTCAGCGCCAGCGTTTGCACCCCGTGCTCATGGGCCCGGGCAACCAGTACCGAGGGCGACAGGGCGCCGTCGGAGGCCGTACTGTGACAGTGCAGATCAACATTCATGGAGGAGCGCTTTCGCTGGATTCGATGTTTGTTATTATGCCGTCACATCCCGATTCTGGCTGCCATTGTGAAACAATTCATCGATTTCATCCCGCTGCTGCTGTTCTTCATCGTCTACAAGCTGGACCCGCGCCCCATGGAAGTCGCCGGCCATAGCTTCGAATTTGGCGGCATCTACAGCGCCACGGCCATGCTGATCATCAGCTCGCTGGTGGTGTACGGCGCGCTGTTCCTGCGCCAGCGCAGGCTGGAAAAGGGCCAGTGGCTGACGCTGGTGGCCTGCCTGGTGTTTGGCGGCCTGACCCTGACCTTCCACAGCGAAACCTTCCTCAAATGGAAAGCACCGGTGGTCAACTGGTTGTTCGCCCTGGGCTTTGCTGGCAGCCATTTCATCGGCGACCGGGTGCTGATCAAGCGCATCATGGGCCACGCCCTGACCCTGCCTGATGCCGTCTGGTCCCGCCTGAACGTTGCCTGGATCGCCTTCTTCCTGTTCTGCGGCGCGGCCAACCTGTTCGTCGCCTTTACCTTCCAGGACTTCTGGGTGGACTTCAAGGTGTTCGGCAGCCTGGGCATGACCGTGATCTTCCTGGTGGCGCAAGGCGTGTACCTGTCGCGCCACCTGCACGACGACCCTTCTACTACCAAACCCAAGGATTGACATGCTCTACGCCATCATCGCCAGCGACGTCGCAAACTCCCTGGAAAAGCGCCTGGCTGCCCGCCCGGCGCACATCGAACGCCTGCAGCAGCTCAAGGCCGAAGGCCGCGTGGTGCTGGCCGGCCCACACCCGGCCATCGACAGCAACGACCCGGGCGAAGCCGGTTTCAGCGGTAGCCTGATCGTTGCCGAATTCGAATCGCTGGCTGCGGCGCAAGCCTGGGCCGACGCTGATCCTTACATTGCTGCGGGTGTGTACGACAAAGTCGTCGTCAAGCCGTTCAAGCAAGTACTTCCTTGATCTGAGACCGCGCCGCCTTCTTCGCGGGCTTGCCCGCGAAGAAGCTGACGCGGTACCAGTCGTTATACCGCTGCCATCAGTCTGCGGTATCTTTGCCACTGGCGGGCCGAATAGCCGCCGTCAATGGTTGAATTGAGTGAGTCATGAGCGAGCTGTTACTGATTGATGATGACCAGGAACTGTGCGAGCTGCTCGGCAGCTGGCTGACCCAGGAAGGGTTCACCGTGCGTGCCTGCCATGATGGCCAGAGCGCACGCCAGGCCCTGGCCGACCACGCCCCGGCGGCCGTGGTGCTGGACGTGATGCTGCCCGATGGCAGCGGCCTGGAATTGCTCAAGCAATTGCGCAGCGCGCATACCGAGCTGCCGGTGCTGATGCTTTCTGCACGCGGCGAGCCGCTGGACCGCATTCTCGGCCTGGAACTGGGTGCCGACGATTACCTGGCCAAACCTTGCGACCCGCGCGAGCTCACCGCCCGTCTGCGGGCCGTATTGCGTCGCAGCCACCCCACCGCCACCACCAGCCAGGTGGAACTGGGCGATCTGGTGTACAGCCCGGCGCGTGGCGTGGCCAGCATCGATGGCCGTGAAATGACCCTGACGCTGTCCGAAAGCCGCATTCTTGAAGCCCTGCTGCGCCAGCCCGGCGAACCACTGGACAAGCAGGAACTGGCGCAGATCGGCCTGGGCCGCAAACTGACCCTGTACGACCGCAGCCTGGACATGCATGTCAGCAACCTGCGCAAGAAGATCGGCCCGCATGCCGATGGCCGGCCGCGTATCGTGGCGCTGCGTAGCCGTGGCTATTACTACTGCCTGTAGATAGCTGTTCTTTACCGAGCCTTTACCATCCCCTGACTGCGCTTGACGGTGATCTCCCTAGACTGTGCTCATCCGGTAACCACCGGCCTATGAAAGGAGAGACACCATGCGCAAGACCCTTATCGCCCTGATGTTTGCCGCCGCCCTGCCGACCGTGGCCATGGCCATGCCTGAAGGCGGCCCGCGTCACGACGGCCCGCATCATCGCGGTGATGCGCCTTTCCATCAACTGGACCTGAGCCGCGACCAGCGCCAGCAGATCGGCAAGCTGATGGGCGAGCAGATGCAGCAGCGCCGTGACATCAACGAGCGCTACCTGGCCAAGCTGCCAGCCGCCGACCAGAAAGCCATGAAGGACGAGCTGCAAGCCAGCCGCGACAAGACCGACGCCGCAGTGCGCAACCTGCTCAAACCTGAGCAGCAGAAGAAGTTCGACGAACTGCAAAAAGAACGCGCTGCAAAGAAAGCCGAGTGGCAGGAGTTCCAGGCCTGGAAAGCTGAAAAAGGCACCAAGACTCAGTAAGCTGTCCGCCCGATGCCCGGCCCGCCTCCCCGCGGGCCGGGCTTTTACCGTTTACAGGAGGTGCACTTGCGTTCACTGTTCTGGCGCATCCTGGCCAGTTTCTGGCTGGCCATCACCCTGGTCGCAGGCCTGTCGATCCTGCTGGGCCACATGCTCAACCAGGATGCGTGGATCCTTAGCCGCCACCCGGGCCTGAACACCCTGGCCAGCAAGTGGGCCAAACATTACGAGCAGGACGGCCTGGATGCGGCGCAGCATTTTCTGGAGCGGCGCAAAGATCGCTACAAGATCGATGTGCAGGTGCTCGACGACAGTGGCGAGGCCGTGGTGCCTGGCACCTTCCCGCGCCGTGCGGCGGCCTTCGAGGCACGCCAGCACAATGACGAGCGGCGCCTCCCATGGCGCCGGCTGACCGAGGAATACACCAGCCCCGAGACTGGCGAAACCTATCTGCTGATCTACCGCATCCCCCACCCTGCGCTGGACGCCTGGCACCGCGAAAGCCTGCTGTGGCCGCTCAGCGCCTTGGGCATTGCACTGGTGGTACTGACCCTGTTCAGCCTGCTGGTCACCCTGTCCATTACCCGCCCGCTAAGCCGCCTGCGCAGCGCCGTGCATGACCTGGGCCAGACCACCTACCAGCAGAACAGCCTGGCGCAGCTGGCAGCAAGGCGTGACGAGTTTGGCGTGCTGGCCAAGGACTTCAACAAGATGGGCGCGCGCCTGCAAAGCACCATTGGCAGCCAGCGCCAGTTGCTGCGCGATGTTTCCCATGAGTTGCGCTCGCCGCTGGCCAGGCTGCGCATCGCCCTGGCCTTGGCCGAGCGCGCCGGGCCCGAGCAGCGGGAAACCTTGTGGCCGCGCCTGACCCGCGAGTGCGACCGACTGGAGGACCTGATCAGCGAAATCCTTGCCTTGGCCCGGGTCGATGCCGAGCAGGCTCATGCCGAGCCGGTCGACCTCAATGCGCTGCTCGGCAGCGTGCGCAAGGATGCCTTGCTGAGCGCACCGGACCAGGACGTGCGGCTGGAAGCGCAGCCGGGGTTGACCCTACAGGGCTGGCCAACGCTGATCGAGCGTGCGGTGGACAACCTGCTGCGCAATGCCCTGCGCTTCAACCCGGCGGGGCAGCCGGTCGAGGTCAGCGCCGTGCGTGAGCAGGACCACATCGTGATCAGCGTGCGCGACCATGGGCCAGGGGCGGCAGCGGAGCACCTGGCCCAGCTGGGCGAGCCGTTCTTCCGCGCACCGGGGCAGGACGCACCGGGGCATGGCCTGGGGCTGGCGATTGCGCGCAAGGCTGCAGAGCGCCATGGCGGGAGACTGGCGCTGGACAACCATCCACAGGGGGGCTTTGTGGCCAGGCTGGAGTTGCCCTTGGCTGAAGCTACTGGCAGTTGATGTGATGTAAAGGCCACTGGCCTCTTCGCGGGGCAAGCCCGCTCCCACAGGTACGGTGCAGGTATCAGGCAGCGCACAGTACCTGTGGGAGCGGGCTTGCCCCGCGAAGAGGCCAGTGGCCCTGATGCAATAATCAGCCCTAGGCTGCGTTATTCGCCCCAGGCGCTGACGAACTCGGCAGTTTCCAGCACCGGCGCAGTGCGCGGCTCGGTCAGTGGCGTGCCGACATACAGGTAACCGATCAACTCTTCGTTCTCGGCCAGACCCAGGCCCTTGTGCACATGGGCATCAAAAGCCATGTCCCCGGTGCGCCACACCGCCCCGACGCCTTGCGCATGCGCGGCAATCAGAATGCCGTGCGCCGCACAGCCCGCGGCCAGGCGCTGTTCGGACTTGGGTACCTTGAAGTGGTCCTGCAGCCTGGCGATTACCACGATCAGCAACGGTGCCCGCAGCGGCATGGCGCGGGCTTTGTCCAGCGCTGCCTGGCTGGCATCGCCCTTGTTCTGCACCGCTTCAGCGAACAGCTCGCCCAGCTTTTCACGGCCCTGGCCCTCGATGGTCAGGAAGCGCCATGGCCGCAGCTGGCCATGATCAGGGGCGCGCAAGGCAGCCTGAAACAGCGCCTCGCGCTGGGCGGCATTGGGTGCCGGGTCGGTCAGGCGTGGCACGGAAACACGGTTGAGCAATGCGTCGAGAGCCTCCATCGGCTACCCTCCTGGCAGTTGAATGTGCGGCCATTCTAGCGTTTACATCACCAGACCCATAGGTAGAATGGCGCCCTTCCGTTTCGAGTCAGAGCAGATCACATGGCGTTGCCGACCTTAAGGATCATTGGTTTCATCATCGGCATCTTCCTGATTACCCTCGCCGTCGGCATGGCCGTGCCCATGGCGACCCTGGTGATCTTCGAGCGCACCGGTGACATGCCGTCCTTCCTCTGGTCGAGCCTCATCACCTTCATCGCCGGCCTGGCACTGGTGGTACCGGGCCGCCCCGAGCATGTGCACCTGCGCCCGCGTGACATGTACCTGCTGACGGTCAGCAGCTGGCTGGTGGTGTGTGTGTTTGCCGCCCTGCCATTCCTGCTGACCCAGCACATCAGCTATACCGACGCCTTCTTCGAAAGCATGTCGGGCATCACCGCTACCGGCGCTACCGTACTCAGCGGGCTCGATACCATGTCGCCGGGTATTCTCATGTGGCGCTCCATGCTGCACTGGCTCGGCGGCATCGGCTTCATCGCCATGGCGGTGGCGATCCTGCCATTGCTGCGCATCGGGGGCATGCGCCTGTTCCAGACCGAATCGTCCGACCGCTCGGAAAAGGTCATGCCGCGCTCGCACATGGTCGCCAAGTCGATCGTAGGGGTGTACGTCGGCTTCTCGATCCTCGGCTCGCTGGCCTTCTGGTGGGCGGGGATGAGCCCGTTCGATGCGATCAACCACGCCATGTCGGCAATCTCCACCGGCGGCTTCTCCACCTCCGACCAGTCGCTGGCCAAATGGGATATCCCGGCCGTGCACTGGGTTGCGGTGGTGGTCATGATCATGGGCAGCCTGCCGTTCACCCTTTACGTCGCCACCCTGCGCGGCAACCGCAGGGCACTGATCCGCGACCAGCAGGTGCAAGGGTTGCTGGGCATGCTGGTCGTTACCTGGTTGGTGCTGGGCACCTGGTACTGGTACAGCACCAACCTGCACTGGCTCGACGCCTTGCGCCACGTGGCCTTGAACGTGACCTCGGTGGTCACCACCACCGGCTTCGCCCTGGGCGACTACAGCCTGTGGGGTAACTTCTCGCTGATGCTGTTCTTCTACCTGGGCTTCGTCGGCGGCTGCTCCGGCTCGACGGCAGGCGGTATCAAGATTTTCCGTTTCCAGGTGGCTTACATTCTGCTCAAGGCCAGCCTCAACCAACTGATTCACCCGCGTGCGGTGATCAAGCAGAAATACAACGGCCACCGCCTCGACGAAGACATCGTGCGTTCGATTCTGACGTTCTCGTTCTTCTTCGCCATCACCATCTGCGTCATGGCCCTGCTGCTGTCGTTGCTGGGCGTGGACTGGATGACCGCGTTGACCGGTGCTGCCGGCACGGTTTCGGGCGTGGGCCCGGGCCTGGGTGAAGTGATCGGCCCGTCGGGCAACTATGCCACGCTGCCGGACGCGGCCAAGTGGATCCTGGCGGCCGGCATGCTGCTTGGCCGCCTGGAAATCATCACGGTGCTGGTGCTGTGTATGCCGGCGTTCTGGCGTCACTGACCACCTCGGCGTCCGCGCCTAGGCGTGCACGGTATTCGCTTGGGGTGGCATCGAACCAGCGGCGGAACGCCCGGTAGAAATTGCTGGGGTCGGCAAAGCCCAGCAGGTAGGCGGTTTCAAGCAGCGTCATGCCTGGCTGGGCCAGGTATTGCTCGGCCAGCTCACGACGGGTGTCATCGAGCAAGGTCTGGAAACTGGTGCCCTCCTCCTGCAAACGCCGCTGCAAGGTGCGTTGCGACAGGTGCAGGGCCTGGGCCAGGGTTTCGCGCTTGGGCTCACCCTGCGGCAGGATGCGGCACAATACCTGGCGCACGCGGTGGGTGACCCGGCTTTCGGAAAAGCGTGCCAGGTACTCCCCGGCAAAACGGTCGTGCAGCACCGCCATGGCCTCGTTGGCAGTCGGCAGCGGCGCCTCCATGTCGGCCCGCTCGAACACCAGCGCATCGTGCGGCGCGCCGAACACCAGGGGCGAATGGAACGCCACCTTGTACGGTTCGACATTTTTTGGCTGTGGCCCCTGCACCAGTACCCGGCGCGGCTGCACCGGCCGACCACTCAGCCATTTGCACAGCGCCAGCGCACAGGCCAGTGATGCTTCGGCGCTGTGCCGGGTCGGCGGCAGGTGGTCACCATGCACCGTCAGGATCAGCGAGTAGCCCTCGGCGCCAAGGACGAAACTGAGATCGGAGCTTTCGGCGATGATGCGCTGGTAACGCACCAGGCGCTGGAAGCCCTCGGCCAGGGTGCGGCTGGACATCAATGCATAGCCCACCACATGGAATGACGCAGGCCTTACCACGCGCGCCATGTTCAGGCCGATGGCTTCATTGCCCGACAGCTCCACCGCCAGCTGCCAGAGCCGGGTCATGGAATCTTGCGGGAAACGTGCATCGGGGTCGTCGAGGGCAGCGAAGTCCAGCCCCAGTTGCTTGAACATGGACGGGCAGTCCAGCCCTTCCAGTTCGAGTGCCTTCACAATCCCTGATGCCCAGCTGGCTGACGTGGTTCTTTCGCTCATGACAGGCTTCTTTTTACCGACCGCTCCTGCGGTGAACCCCAAGGATACTCATTTGGCGCCTATTGTCACTGGTAGGCCCCGTCAGTCACTCTAGACTCGAATCAGGCTCCACGCCGTGCATCTTGTCCAGAAGTATTAATCCCGGAGCACTGCCATGAACCGCACAGCGCAGTACCGCAGTTTTGCCGAGTTCTATCCGTACTACCTGGGGGAGCACAGCAACCCCACCTGCCGCCGCCTGCACTTCGTCGGCACCAGCCTGGTGATAGCCCTGCTGGCATACACCATTGGCAGTGGCAAGTGGTTGCTTTTGCTGGCCGTGCCGTTGTTCGGCTATGGCTTTGCCTGGGTCGGGCACTTCTTTTTCGAAAAGAACCGGCCGGCGACCTTTACCTATCCGCTGTACAGCCTGGCCGGGGATTTCGTGATGTTCCGGGATATCTTGCTGGGCAAGATCCGGCTGTAGGAATCTGGGGCCGCGATCCCACGTGGGAGCGGCCTTGTGTCGCGAAAAGGCTGCAAAGCAGCCCCATGGTCCTCAAGCCGGCTCACGCAACGCCGCCACTGCCTGCGCTTCCCGCGCCTGGGCATCGGCCAGCCGATACAGCTCGATACTGCCATCCCAATGCTCGATCAGCGCCGTGCACGACTCCACCCAGTCCCCGCAATTGAGGTAGTCCACCTCGCCCACCTTGCGGATCTCGGCATGGTGAATGTGCCCACACACCACCCCGTGAAAGCCCCGCCGGGTGCACTCGTGGGCAATGGCATCCTCAAAGCCACTGATGAAGTTCACCGCGCCCTTGACCTTGTGCTTCAGGTACGCCGACAGCGACCAGTAACCATAGCCATACCGCGCGCGCCAGTGGTTGAGCCAGCGGTTGAGCACCAGGGTAATTTCGTAGGCACGGTCCCCGAGAAACGCCAGCCAGCGGTGATAGCGGGTAATCACGTCGAACTGGTCGCCATGGATCACCAGCAGGCGCCGGCCATCGGCGGTCAGGTGTTCGGCCTCATCCACCAACTGGATGTTGCCCAGGATCAGCCTGGAGTAACGGCGCAGGAATTCGTCATGGTTGCCGGTGACGTAGATCACCTCGGTACCGCGCTTGCTCATGGTCAGCAAGCGGCGGATCACGTTGGTGTGGGCTTGCGGCCAGTAGATGCCGCCGCGCAGCTTCCAACCATCGATGATGTCGCCTACCAGGTACACGCGGTCGGCCTGGTAGCCCTTGAGGAACTGCGACAGGTGTTCGGCCTGGCAGTCGCGAGTCCCCAGGTGCACATCGGAGATCCACAGGGTACGCACGCGTTGCTTGCGCGAGGGACGGGAGAGTTCGGCATGGGTCATGGACAGGCTCCGGCGCAGTTTGCTGGAGACTGGCAGGCGCGCATGACAGCGCCGTGGCAGAACGGTTACGAGTGATGGCCTGCAGGGAATGAGGCACAATGCGCATCTGCCCTGCGAGGACGCCCCCATGACCGTCGGCCCGATCCTCTCGCTGCGCCATTACCGCGACAGCCTGATCGCCCACAGCCACGAACACCCGCAACTGGTGTTCGGCCTGCGCGGCCGCCTGGAGTTCGAGGTACAGGGGCAAGGCGCCGGGATCGACCGGCAGGGGCTGGTGGTGGTACCCGCGGGCGCGCATCACACCTGCGCCAGCGATGGCGGCAGCCACTGCCTGGTGCTTGATGTGCCTGGGGAGCAGTGGCTGCACGAGCAGTTGGGCGAGCATGCCGATGCCAGCCGTCGCCTGCTGGACCGCCCCGCCGCGCTGGGCCTGGACGACCGTCAGCAACAGTTGGTGGACTGGCTGGCGGCCAGCCCCATGGACGACCCGCTGATTGCCCGGCAAGGCGCAGCGCTGTTGCTGGCCAGCCTCAACTCCACGGCAGCAGCCAACGTGCGCCCCAGCCAGCGCCTGCCTTATGCAGCCTTCGATGCACATATCGAGCAGCATGCTGCCTACCCGTTGCAGGTCGCCGACCTGGCGCGCATCGCCGGGCTGTCCAGCGCCCGGCTGCACGCGCGCTTTACTGCCGAGTGCGCGATGACACCGATGGACTACATTCGCCAGCGGCGCTTGCTCAAAGCGCGGCGGTTGGTGGTGCAGACCGTGCTGCCGATGGGTGAAATTGCGTCGCAGGTGGGGTATGGCTCGCAGAGTGCGTTTTCAGCGGCGATGTTGCGGGCGTTCGGGTGTACGCCAATGGCTTTGCGGCGAGAGCCTGGCGACAACTGACAGCAGTCTTGCGACAGAACGCGTTTGCCTGAGCCTATAGACTGATCCTGTACCGGCCCTTTCGCGGGCACGCCCGCTCCCACAGGTACCTCGCTGCTTTGCAGACTTGTGCAATACCTGTGGGAGCTTGATCGCGGCAGACCCGATACCCAAGGGCTGTGCAATACCTGTGGGAACGGGCGTGCCCGCGAAGAGGCCGGTATTGTCAGTAGAGATCTTCAGCAAGGACCCATCATGAACCACCGTACCGCACTCGGCGCCCTGCACATTGGCGCGCTGTTCTTCGGCCTGACCGGCGTCTTCGGCAAACTGGCCGCCACTGCCAGCCCGGCGATCATCGTCTTTGGCCGCGCCGCCTTCGCCGTACTCGCCCTGGCCCTGTTCGCCAGCCTGGCCGGCCCGGGCTGGCAACGGCTGAGCGGCCAGGACATGCGCCGCCTGCTGCTCGGCGGTGTGCTGCTGGCCGGCCACTGGGTCAGTTTCTTCATCGCCGTCAAAGTCGGCGGCGTGGCCATCGCCACCCTCGGTTTCGCCAGTTTCCCGGCCTTTACCGTAATCCTCGAAGGCCTGCTGTTCCGCGAGCGCATCCGCCGCAACGAGGCCGTGTTGGTCCTGCTGGTCAGTATCGGCCTGATACTGGTCACGCCAGCCTTCGACCTGGCCAGCGAGGCCACTGGCGGCCTGCTCTGGGCACTGCTGTCGGGGCTGCTGTTCTCGCTGCTGTCCCTCACCAACCGCGCCGGCTCCGGCCGATTGCCTGCGGTACAGGCAGCCCTGTGGCAAAACCTGGTGGTGGGCCTTTGCCTGCTGCCGTTCGCAGCACCCGGCCTGGCAGGCGTGGCGACAATGGACTGGCTGTGGATCGCCCTGCTCGGCATCTTCTGCACCGGCGTGGCGCACAGCCTGTTCGTCGCCAGCCTGGCAGTGATCAAGGCACGCACCGCTGCCGTGGTGTTCGGCATGGAGCCGGTCTATGGCATTGCCGTAGCATGGGTGGTGTTCGCCGAAACCCCGACCCTGCGCATGCTGCTGGGCGGCGCGCTGATCATCTTCGCCATCGTGCTGTCCAGCCGTATGGCCACCGAACAACCGCCCAGGCAGCGGCCACTGGCTGAGGGCGCCTGATTAGCGGTCGTTGTGGCCAAGGTCACGCTGCGGGTCGATCTGGTCACGCACCCGCTGCTTCAGCACCTTGGCCTCGGGGAAGCCGCCGTCGGCCTTGCGCTCCCAGATCTGCACGCCATTGCAGGTAATGCGGAAGATGCCGCCAGTACCCGGCTGCAGCGCTACCCGGCCTAGGTCGTCGGCAAACGTGCTGAGCAGTTCTTGGGCCAGCCAGGCAGCACGCAGCAGCCACTGGCACTGGGTGCAATAAGTGATGACGATTTCGGGCTTGTTGTCGGCCATGTCGAGGCATCTCCAGGTAAGGGGCCGCTTATACTAGCGGTCTTTAGCCCACGGTTTGAGACTCACGATGCGCCGTTTGCTGTTCTGTTTCCTGCTTGCCCTCACCGCCTTCACAGCGGCCGCTGCGGAACCCGCCAGGCCCAAGGTCGGCCTGGTGTTGTCTGGTGGTGCAGCCCGTGGCCTGGCACACATCGGCGTGCTCAAGGCGCTGGAGGAACAGGGCGTGCGCATCGACGCCATCGCCGGCACCAGCATGGGCGCAGTGGTGGGCGGGCTTTACGCCTCGGGCTACAGTGTCGAAGAGCTGGAAAAACTTGCTACCACCCTCGACTGGCAACAGGCGCTGTCCGACGCCCCGCCGCGCAAGGACGTGCCGTTCCGGCGCAAGCAGGATGACCGCGACTTCCTGGTCAAGCAGAAGCTCAGCTTTCGCGACGACGGCAGCCTTGGCCTGCCGTTGGGGGTAATCCAGGGCCAGAACCTGTCACTGCTGCTGGAAAGCAAACTGGCGCACACCGCCGACACCCGCGACTTCGACAAGCTGCCCATCCCCTTCCGCGCAGTGGCCACCGACATCGCCAGTGGCGAAAAAGTGGTGTTCCGCCGCGGTCACCTGCCCCAGGTGATCCGCGCCAGCATGTCGATCCCCGCCGTGTTCGCCCCGGTCGAACTGGACGGCCGCCTGCTGGTGGACGGCGGCATGGTCGACAACATCCCGGTAGACGTGGCCCGCGAAATGGGCGTGGACCTGGCCATCGTGGTCGACATCGGTACCCCGCTGCGCGATCGCAAGCAATTACTGACCGTGGTCGACGTGCTCAACCAGTCGATCACCCTGATGACCCGGCGCAATTCGGAAGAACAACTGGCCAGCCTGCACCGTGACGACATCCTCATCCAGCCATCACTGACTGCCTTCGGCATGACCGACTTCGGCCGTGCACGGGACATGATCGACGCCGGTTACCGCGCCACCCGGCTGCTCGACCCACGCCTTGCCGCCCTGCGCCAGCCCGAGGGCGATAGCAGCCTGGCCGTGGCCCGCTCGCCGCACCAGCGCACGCCGGTAATCACCGCGATCAAAATCGAGAACGACTCCAAGGTCAGCGACGAGGTGATCCGCTCGTACATCCGTCAGCCGATCGACGCGCCGCTGGAGCTGGACCGCCTGCAGACCGACATGGGCACGCTGTACGGCCTGGACTACTTCGACCGGGTGCAGTACCGCGTGGTGCACAAGGGCAACGACAACACCCTGGTGATCAACGCTCGCGGTAGACGCGGCGGCACCGACTACCTGCGCCTGGGCCTGAACCTGTCGGACGACCTGCGCGGTGACAGTGCCTTCAACCTGGGCGCCAGCTACCGGGTCAACGGCATCAACAGCCTGGGTGCCGAGTGGCTGACCCGTGGCCAGATCGGCGACCAGCAAGAACTGTACAGCGAGTTCTACCAGCCGCTGGACGTGGGCTCGCGCTATTTCATCGCGCCGTACCTGGATTTCAGCTCACAGAACATTGAAGCCACCCTGGATAACGACCCCGTCGCCGAGTACCGCCTGGAGCGCTACGGCTTTGGCCTGAACGTCGGCCGGCAGATTGGCACCAACGGGGAAGTACGCCTGGGCGTGGGCAAGGCCTGGGGCGAGGCCGAGGTGCGCATCGGCGATCAGGATCTGCCCAATGTCAGTTTCAA
The DNA here is from genome assembly GCF_000498395.2 of Pseudomonas putida S13.1.2. Classification (NCBI taxonomy): domain Bacteria; kingdom Pseudomonadati; phylum Pseudomonadota; class Gammaproteobacteria; order Pseudomonadales; family Pseudomonadaceae; genus Pseudomonas; species Pseudomonas putida. The sequence goes on along the minus strand of NZ_CP010979.1, from coordinate 14,076 downwards.
CGAGGGCTTTTATGAACTGAAGTACTCGTTCGACACCCTCGATAACGTGTACTTCCCGCACCGTGGCGAGGACATTGGCCTGACGTTGCGCAAGTACGACAAGTCGCTGGACTCCGACCAGGATTACCGACAGTGGCTGATCAACCTGGACAAGGCGATCAGCAGCGGGCCGAACACTTTTGTGCTGGGCGGGCGCTACGGGCGCACGCTGGATGATGCCGAAGTGGTGACGTCGAGCTTCGTGATGGGCGGCGCCCGAGAGCTGTCAGGCTTTCGCCAGGACTCGGTGTCGGGGCAGAACGTGAGCCTGCTGCGCATGGTCTACTACCGCCGGCTGACGCCGCGGGCCTACGTACCGCTGGACTTCCCGCTGTACATAGGCGGGTCGCTGGAACGTGGGCGTGCGTGGAACAACGACAACGAATTCGACAGCGGCTACATCAACGCCGCGAGCATCTTCCTGGGGCTGGAGACGCCGCTGGGGCCGCTGAACTTCAGCTATGGCACCAACAGTGCGCACGAGCAGGCGGTGTACCTGAACCTTGGGCATACCTTCTGAATCGTCGGGGGCTGCTTTGCAGCCCATCGCGACACAAGGCCGCTCCTACAGGAGTACGCGATCCCCTGTAGGAGCGGCCTTGTGTCGCGATGGGCCGCAAAGCGGCCCCAGGGGCCTCAGGATTTTTCGAGGTTGGCGAGGATATTGGCATGCACGCGCATGCACACCTGCAACTCTGCCTCGTCCACCCCGGTAAACAGCTCCACCCGCAACTGGTTGGCGATGGTTTCGATCTGGTCGATCAGCGGCTTGGCCGGCGGGCACAGCAAGATCTTCTTGGCTCGCCGGTCTTCAACCACCGCCTGCCGGCGCACCAGCCCTTGGGCTTCCAGGCTGTCGAGCAGGCGCGCCAGGGTCGGGCCTTCGACGCCCACACTCTGGGCCAGCTCACGCTGGGTGGGGGCTTCTTCGAAACGCGCCAGGTGCAGCAACACCAGCCAGCGCGCCTGGGACAGGTTGAGCCCGGCCAGGCGGCGGTCCAGCTCGGCACGCCAGCCCCGGGACATCTGGGCCAGCTGCATGCCGAAGCGGTGTTGGTTGTCGGTCAGGGGCATAAGCAACTCATTGAACAGATCTAATTGTTAGGCAGCTAACCATGACCTGCCCCATGAGGCAAGGCTCGCGCCCCCTTCATTGTTCGATAATCGTCAAAAAGCATGACAAAGGTCAGCAGATGGCGGTTCTGCCCTCGATCCGCTTGCCAGTCACATCTCGAACTCAGCCGCCAGCGCCGCACGCACGCAATACAGCACCCCCTCTGGCACCCGGGCCCCGAACTGCGGCGCAATAGCGGACACCGGCGGCAGCTCGCCCTCGCCATCCAGGAAGGCGTCCTGCACTTCCGCCAGCAGGTCTTCCGGCAGGTCGAGGGCCTGGTCAAGGCTCAGCTCCTGGCGGCCCAACGCCTCGGCCAGCAAGCTGTACACGTTCTTCTCGCTGCAGTTGAGCTGCCCGGCGATCTGCGCCGGGGTCATGCCGGCCCGGGCCAGGCTGACCAGTTCGTGGCGCAGGTCGAGTACCACTTTCGGCGCCTCTTCGGTGCCACCGCTGTTGTTCAGCACTTCGAGGAACGCCTGGCCGTAGCGTTCCAGCTTGCGCGCGCCCACACCGCTGACCTGGGCCATGTCGCTGAGGCTGACCGGTTGGCTGCGCAACATCTCCAGCAATGTCGAGTCGGGGAAGATGACATAGGGTGGCACGCTGTGTTCTTCGGCCAGCTTGCGCCGCAGGGTGCGCAGCGCTTCCCACAGCTCGCGCTCTTCGGCACGCACCAACTGGCTGGCCGGGCTGCCGCCGCTGGACGATGAAGACTTGGCCGTGGTCTGCGGCTTGAGGTCGCGACGCAGTTGCAAGGTGACCTCGCCGCGCAACAGCGGCCGGCAGCTGTCGGACAGGCGCAGGCCGCCGTAGCCCTCCAGGTCGATGTCGACCAGGCCGCGCGCCACCAACTGGCGGAACAGCGAACGCCACTCGACCTCGGCCAGGCCCTTGCCGACCCCGAACACCGACAGCTTCTCGTGGCCGAAATTGCGCACCTTTTCGGTGTCCTTGCCCAACAGCACATCGACCAGGTGGCCCACACCATAGCGCTGGCCAGTCCGGAACACCGCCGACAGCGCCTGACGGGCCGGCTCGGTGGCGTCCCAGGTCTGAATGTTGTCGACACAGTTGTCGCAGTGCCCGCACGGCTGTTCGAGGGTTTCGTCGAAATAGGCCAGCAATGACTGGCGACGGCAGCGGGTTTCTTCGCACAGCGCCAGCATGGCGTCGAGCTTGTGCTGCTCGATGCGCTTATGCCGCTCGTCACCTTCGGAGTTCTGCAGCATCTGCTTGAGCATCACCATGTCCTGCAGGCCGTAGGCCATCCAGGCATCGGATGGCAGGCCGTCACGGCCGGCACGGCCGGTTTCCTGATAATAGGCCTCAAGCGACTTGGGCAGGTCGAGGTGGGCAACGAAACGCACGTTGGGTTTGTCGATACCCATGCCGAAGGCAATGGTGGCGACCATGATCAGCCCTTCCTCGTTGAGGAAGCGGTGCTGGTTGGCCGAACGGGTCTCGGCGGCCAGGCCGGCGTGATAAGGCAAAGCCGGGAAACCCTGCTCACAGAGGAAGGCAGCGGTTTCGTCGACCTTCTTGCGCGACAGGCAGTAGACAATGCCAGCGTTGCCGCGGCGCTCGCCAAGGAAGGCCATCAGCTGCTTGCGCGGCGCTTCCTTGGGTACGATGCGATAGAAGATGTTCGGCCGGTCGAAGCTCGACAGGAAGCGCTCGGCGCCTTGCAGGTGCAGGCGCTGGACAATCTCTTCGCGGGTGCGCATGTCGGCGGTGGCAGTCAGCGCAATGCGCGGCACATGCGGGAACAGCTCGGCCAACTGCCCAAGTTGCAGGTACTCGGGGCGGAAATCGTGGCCCCATTGCGAAACGCAGTGCGCCTCATCGATGGCAAACAACGAGATGTCCAGATCACGCAGGAAGTCGAGCATGCGCGGCTGCACCAGGCGCTCCGGCGCCAGGTACAGCATCTTCACTTCGCCACGGCGCAGGCGCCCGGCCAGTTCACGCTGCTGCTCCGCCGTCAGGGTAGAGTTCAGCGCGGCGGCCGACACGCCCAGTTCGTCCAGCGTGGCGACCTGGTCGTCCATCAGCGCAATCAGCGGCGAGACCACCACCGTCAGGCCCGGGCGCAGCAGCCCCGGCACCTGGAAACACAGCGACTTGCCGCCACCGGTGGGCATCAGCACCAGGGCATCGCCGCCATTGGCCACGCATTCGATGATTGCTGCCTGGCGCCCACGGAAACTGTCGTAGCCGAAGATGTCCTTGAGAACGCGCTGAGCCTGTTCGAGCATGTGCAACTCCACAAATCGCCGTACCATCCTGGATACAGGCTGGACGAAAAACCCGCTCCGCACACGCCAAATGCGTAAGCGGTTTTTGCCAGGCGCCGATAAATGCTGCCCCTGGATGAAAAATGGCGGAGTATACCGCAGCACCGCACTGCACAGGGCACCACGGCGATAGACGTTCCCTTTACCCCGCCACCCTTGCTTGGTGCTAGAATTCGGTATCGTTTATTCCCCAAGGTAGCCCTGTAATGTCCTTCGCCGAGCAACTGACCCGCCTGCAAGCCTTCCTCGACGCCGACGAGCTGCACGAAGAGGCGCTGGACTACGTCGCCGCCCACGGCTACCTCACCGCCCTGTCGATCAACGCCGAGGACGTGCCCGAGCGCGAATGGATCGATGCCCTGTTCGCCGAAGAGCCGCACTACGCCAGCGAGGCCCAGCGCACCGAGATCGAGGCCACCCTGGTGGCGTTGAAAGCGCACATCGCGCGCCAGCTGGCCAGCGACGAAGAATTCGACCTGCCATGCGACCTCGACCTGACCGACGAGCCGGACGACTCCGACCTGCGCGGCTGGTGCATCGGCTTCATGGAAGGCGTTTTCCTGCGTGAAGAGGCCTGGTTCGAGAACGCCGAAGAAGAAGTCAGCGAGATGCTGCTGCCAATCATGGTGGGCTCGGGCCTGTTCGACGAACAGCCAGAGTTCGCCGACATTGCCAGCAACGCCAACCTGCAGGATGACATGATCGTCCAGATCCCAGAGGCGCTGAGCGCACTGTTCCTGCTGCTGCACGCCCCTGACGAGAAGCCGGCGCTGCTCAAGCCACGCCACCACTAAGTCGGCTGTGCGCTACCTGCTGCTGGCCATCGGCTGGCTCAGCGTTGCGCTGGGGGTGTTGGGGATTTTCCTTCCGGTATTGCCCACCACCCCGTTCCTGCTATTGGCGGCAGCCTGCTTTGCCCGCAGCTCGCCGCGTTTTCACCACTGGCTGGTCCATCACCCCAAGCTCGGGCCATGGATCCGCGACTACCTCAGTGGTGAAGGCATCCCCCTCAAGGGCAAGGTCTACGCCATTGGCCTGATGTGGGCCAGCATTGGCCTGTCGTGCTATCTGGTGCCCCTGTTCTGGGCGCGTGCATTCATGTTGACCAGCGCCGTACTGGTAAGCCTGTATATCGTCAAACAGAAAACCCTGCACAAGCCAAAGTGACATTTTTTTGTCGCCAAATATCGCTTTCGCCTAACTGGCGCTGTCTTTATCCAAAACGGTTCTGTAACCGCACAAAAGCCTTGTATTTACTGGCTTTCGTGGCTGTTCACGCGCTTGCCAAGAACATCTTTCGTCAACCCTATTAGACAATATATGTCTTATATGGCAATTTGATATGAATAAATCTTCTTATCTATCGCGTTGAATGTACTTAGCTGAGTTGTTAAAAACCTGCAACACTATACGCGATAACTTTATCGTCATTTTTTTGGCGAACAGCAGGATCAATTCCAGGATCAGGGAGATGTACCATGCGCGTTTTGAACCCCATCACCAGTGCATTACTGTTGGCCCTGGCGAGTGCCAACGTACAGGCGATGTCGATCACCGAGGCCGTCCAGAGCGCCGTGGACTACCACCCGCAGGTCAGCTCCAATCGCAATAGCAAGCTGTCGGCCGATGAAGACGTCAAGTTTGCGCGTGGTGGCTACTACCCTTCCGTGGATTTGGTTGCTGGCTATGGTCGCCAGCGTTCGGACAACGCTACCACCCGTGCCGAGGGTAACCACAACAAGGAAACCCTCAACTACACCCAGTCCGAGCTGCGCCTGCGGCAGATGATTTTCGACGGTTTCAACACCGCGAACGAAGTGGGCCGCACCGAAGCGGTTTCCACCTCCCGCGCCTACTACACCCAGGCAGTTGCCCAGGATGTTGCCCTGCGTGCGATCGAGGTGTACCTGGAAGTGCTCAAGCGCCGTGAGCTGGTAACCCTGGCCAAGAACAACCTGCAAGCCCACCTGCGCGTCAACGACCAGATCGGCCTGCGTAACGAGCGCGGCGTCGGCAGCACCGCCGACCTTGACCAGTCCCGCGCACGTCGCGCCCTGGCGGAAAACAACCTGGACACCGCCGAAGTCGACCTGGCCGATGCCGAGGCCAACTTCTTCAGCGTGGTCGGCCGTGCCCCGGACGAGCTGGAAAGCCCGGCGACCATCAAGGGCGAGGTGCCTGAGACCCTCGACGGCGCGCGCGACAGCATGCGCCAGAACAACCCGTACATAAAATCTGCCCAGGCTGACGTCAACGCCGCCGAGCAGCAATACGAAGTCGGCAAGTCGACCTTCTACCCGCGCTTCGACGCCATTCTGGCAACCGGTGCCAACAACAACACCGGCGGCGAAAAAGGCCACAACAACAACGACTGGCAGGCCGGCGTAGAGATGAACTACAACCTGTTCCGGGGCGGCAGCGACAAGGCCCGCCTGCAGTCTGACGCGCACAAGATCAACCAGGCCCTGGACATCCGCAACAACGCCCTGCGTGAGCTGACCGAAAACCTGAGCCTGGCGTGGAACGCCATGAACAACGCCAGCAAGCAGCTGCCTACCGCGCGTGAATACGCCGAGACCACCAAGCGCGTGCGTGCCGCCTACCAGGACCAGTTCGGTCTGGGCCAGCGTACCCTGCTGGACGTGCTGGACAGTGAGAACGAGCTGTACAACGCCGACCGTCGCTACACCGAAGTACGCTACACCGAGGAGTTCTCGCGCTACCGCGTGCTGGCGACCATGGGTGAGCTGCTGAGCAAACAGCGTATTTCGCTGCCACCAGAGGCGCTGGCTACCACCGAGGTGCGTACAGAAGCGCGTCTGCCTGAGATGCGTTGATCGGCTTCGAGATTTTGGGGCCGCTTTGCGGCCCATCGCGACGCAAGGCCGCTCCTACAGGCGTTGCGCGCATGCCGACGTTTGCGTGGTCTTCTGTAGGAGCAGCCTTGTGCTGCGAATGGACTGCAAAGCAGCCCCATGCCCTCACTCAATGCCATGGTTACGCTGGAACGTCTCCACCCCCATGGCCCTGATCTGCCCCTCGATCAACGCCTCGAACGGCGCCAGCAGTGCGTTAAAGCAGGCAGGTTGCTCCAACGCATTCAAAGCCCCCACCACCGCCTCGATAGTCGACAGCGCCCCCGCTTCCGGCGCCTTGCGCAGCCGATAACGCGAAGGCGCGACTGCCCCCAGTGTCACCCGCGGCAACCCCTCCAGCCCCGGGTTCATGTACAGCAGTTTGCGCGCCTTGCGCCAGGTGCCGTCGGGCACGATCAGCAGCAACGGCTTGTCATCGACCTGGCCATAGGCCGTCAGCACCTGAGCGTCTTCGCCAGGGAACAGCAGGGCCGGCCGGTAACCAGGCGTTGTCAGCAATTCACCCAAGTCATCAAATACCTCGCCTACCCGCAGCTCGGCGTTGTTCAGGCCAAGGGCAGCAAGGCGCGCGGTATTGAGGGCATGGGCGGTTTCACTGGGGTGCTGCAGCAGGATGACGCGGGTGCGGCTGTCGAGCGCGGGAATCAGTGGGCAGAGGCAATGGTCGAGCGGGCGCTGGCAGCGCTCGCAGCGGGGTCTGGGCATGGGGTTCTCCTTGGCGGGAACATTTTGCCACAGAACCGCGGCCCGCTTTGCGGGCCAGCGAGCTCAGCGGTTGAAGCGCTCCGCCAGGCTATGCAGGTACTCGGCCATGCGCTCCAGGTCCTGGCTGATTTCTGCCCCCTGCCTGGCCTGCCCGGCACTCTGGTCACACAGCTGGGCAATTCTCACGATCTGCTGGTTGATGTCCTCGGCCACATGGCTTTGCTGCTCCGACGCCGTCGCCATCTGCTGGCTCATGCCGGTGATGCGGCTGACCGCCTGGGCAATCCCGCTTAACGCAGCCTGCACCGCCTCGACGCTGTGCACGCTGTCCCGCGACATCTGCTCACCCCGGCTGGCAGTGCTCACCGCCCGTTCTGCCCCCGCGCGCAACGAGGCAATGATGTGGTGAATCTCCTCGGTCGATGCACGGGTACGCTGGGCCAGCGACCGCACTTCATCGGCCACCACGGCAAACCCCCGCCCTTGCTCACCCGCGCGCGCCGCCTCGATGGCAGCGTTGAGCGCCAACAGGTTGGTCTGCTCGGCAATCGAGGTAATCACATCGACCACGCTGCCGATGGACTGGGTCTGCTCGGCCAGGGCATTGACCGCCTGGCCGATGTCGTTGACGGCATCACTCATGCTGCCCATGGCCTTGAGGCTCTGCAGCGCCAGCTCGCTGCCATGCTGCGCCAGCTGGTCGGCATCGCCGGCTGCATGCGCCGTGCTCTGCACGTTGTGAGTGACCTGCTGGATGGTCGCCGCCATCTGCGCAATGGCCGTGGCCGACTGATCGGTCTCGCTGCGCTGGCGGTCGAGCATCTGCGCCTGGGCATCGGACAAGTCGGACGACTGCGCAGCCCGCGACTTCACCCCGACCCCGGCGTCCACCAAGCGAGTCAGGGCCGTTTGCAAGCGCGCTTCCTCGCTGATGATGGCCAGGTCAAGCTGGCCCTGCAGGCCCGGGTTGTCGCTGTAGGTGAGCGCCACCAGCGGGCTGGTGAAGGCCTTGGGATGCTCGGCCAACGTGCGGCGGATAGCCTGGTTCTGCCGGTGCTCGACCAGGTACCAGGCCAACAGCAGGCTGGCCATCAGCACCCCAAGTGCTGCATAGGCCGGCAGCCACAAGTAACCGGCCGCCGACAGCAGGCCTGCACCGATCAGCGGCCAGCCATGGGCCAAGCCATGCCCCAACCGCGCCGCCCAGGGCACGGCGGCACGGTCGGCCCGCAGGCGCGCATACAGCGCCTCGGCGCGGCGGATTTGCTCGCGCGTGGGCACCGAGCGCACCGACTCGTAACCACTGATGCGGCCCTGCTCGTAGATGGCCGTGACGTAGGCGCTGACCCAGTAGTAGTCGCCGTTCTTCGCCCGGTTCTTGACCACCCCCATCCACGGCTTGCCCTGCTTGATCGTCTCCCACATATGCCCGAACACCGATGGAGGCATATCTGGGTGACGCACCAGGTTGTGCGGTTGGCCGACCAGCTCGTCGTAGGTGAACCCGCTGATCGCCACGAAGGCTTCGTTGCAGTAAGTGATACGGCTGTTGAGGTCAGTCGTGGAAATCAGGCGTTGATCGCTGGAGAAGGTTCTTTCGTGCTCAGTGACGGGCAAATTCATGCGCATCTGGGCGATCCTTGCAAGATGAAATAAGGGAAAATCATCAGCGCAAGTTGATATGTAGCAGAGCGCTATCAGGTTAGCGGTCAGCTTTTGCCGGAATTTAGCATTGCCCGACGGAATGCATGAACGTGTCGCTTCTCAGCCCACGTTCAGCTGGCTTTTCAGCAGGTCGCGGAAGGTCTGGATCAGGGGTTCACGGCTACGCCCACGGCGAATGATCAGCGAGAACGGTGCCTGGTAACCAAAGGTGGACGGCGATAGCACGCGCAAATCGCCCTTGTCGACCCAGGCCTGGGCATAGTGCTCGGGCAAGTAGCCGATATAGGCGCCGGACAGGATCAGGATCAACTGCGCTTCCATACTCTCCACCGTCGCCGCGCTGTGCTTGAAGCCATGCCGGGCCAGTTCGGCCTGGCTCCAGTAGCCGCGCCCGACCATGCGCTGCTGCGTCACTACCGGCTCGGGGATGCGCCGCTCGGTATACAACGGGTGGCGGCTGCTGCAGTACAGCCAGTGCTGTTCACGGTACAACGGCTGGTAGAGCAGGCCGCTCATGCGCGAGGAGAACGCACCAATGGCCAGGTCCAGGCGGTTGTCCTGCACGCCCAGTTGCAGCTCGTAAGGGCTGGACACCGAAAGGTGCAGGTGCACCGCCGGGTGCTCCTGGCTGTAGGCACCGATGGCTTCGGCCAGCGGCAAGGCGCGGTCACCAACCGTGGAGTCGATGACCCCGAGGTTGAGGGTGCCACGCAACTCGCCCTTGAGGGCAGCGGCATACTGCTCGAAGCCATCCAGTTCAGCCAGAAGCCGCAGGGTCTCCTGATGGAACAGCTCGCCCTTGCTGGTCAGGCTGAAACCGCCACGGCCGCGATGGCACAGCACGATGCCCAGCGCGCCCTCCAACTGGCTCATGTAGGTACTGATGGCCGAGGTCGACAGGTTCAGCTCGCGCTGCGCGTTGGCAAAGCCCTGGTGGCGCACCACGCTGACAAAGATGCGCAGCAGTTTCAGGTCGGGCAAGGTCGAGGCCATGGTGCAACGGTTCCGCAGGTGTATTTGCGCGCAGTCTAACCGCTCTGCCGGCCTTTAGTTCAGAAATTCCTGAACTAAGTATTTGTCGGTAGCGATTCTTCCCCGGCACTACCTTGAGCAGACTTGGCCGAAATGTCCCTGCCCGCTGGCAAAACCACACTTGAAAGGCGCGCGGCGGCACAGGTTCGAACAAACACAACAATCGACCGACTGATGAGGCCCACCGTGGACAAGACTCTCCACCAACCACTGGGCGGCAACGAAATGCCGCGTTTCGGCGGCATCGCCACCATGCTCCGTCTCCCCCACCTGCAAAGTGCCCAAGGCCTGGATGCTGCCTTCATCGGCGTGCCCCTGGACATCGGTACCTCGCTGCGCTCCGGCACCCGCTTCGGCCCACGGCAGATCCGCGCCGAATCGGTGATGATCCGCCCGTACAACATGGCCACCGGTGCCGCCCCGTTCGACTCGCTGTCGGTGGCCGACATCGGTGACGTGGCGATCAACACCTTCAACCTGCTGGACGCCGTGCGCATCATCGAAGAAGCCTACGACGAAATCGTCGAGCACAATGTCATCCCGATGACCCTGGGCGGCGACCACACCATCACCCTGCCGATCCTGCGGGCGCTGCACAAGAAGCACGGCAAGATCGGCCTGGTGCATATCGATGCCCATGCTGACGTCAACGACCACATGTTCGGCGAGAAGATCGCCCACGGCACCACCTTCCGCCGCGCCGTGGAAGAAGGCCTGCTTGATTGCGACCGTGTGGTACAGATCGGCCTGCGCGCCCAGGGCTACACCGCCGATGACTTCAACTGGAGCCGCCGCCAGGGCTTCCGCGTGGTCCAGGCCGAAGAATGCTGGCACAAGTCGCTGGAACCTCTGATGGCCGAAGTACGGGAAAAGGTCGGCGGCGGCCCGGTTTACCTGTCGTTCGACATCGACGGCATCGACCCGGCCTGGGCGCCCGGTACCGGCACCCCGGAAATCGGCGGCTTGACCACCATCCAGGCGATGGAGATCATTCGCGGCTGCCACGGCCTGGACCTGATCGGTTGTGACCTCGTCGAAGTCTCCCCGCCTTACGACACCACCGGCAACACCTCGCTGCTCGGTGCCAACCTGCTGTTCGAAATGCTCTGCGTGCTACCGGGCGTCGTGCGTCGTTAATACCGCTATACCCCGGCAGGAGCCATGAGGGAGGGCCACAGAGGCCCGCCAACAACACGACAAGACCACCGGGCGACGTGAGCCGCCCGCGTGGTCGATCTCGCCATAATAAAGATAATCGGGAGAACCCCAATGGCCTTGGACATCATTGTTGTAATGATCTACACCGCCGGCATGCTCGGGCTTGGCTGGTACGGCATGCGACGTGCAAAAACCCATGAAGACTACCTGGTTGCCGGGCGCAACCTGGGCCCTGTGCTGTACATGGGCACCATGGCCACCACCGTGCTCGGTGGTGCTTCCACCGTTGGCACCGTGCGCCTGGGCTACGTCCACGGAATCTCCGGCTTCTGGCTGTGCGCAGCCCTTGGCCTGGGCATCATCGCCATCAACCTGTTCCTGGCCAAACCGCTGCTGCGCCTGCGCATCTTCACCGTGACCCAGGTGCTTGAGCAACGCTACAACCCCACCGCACGCCAGGCCAGCGCCGTGATCATGCTGGCTTACGCGCTGATGATCGGCGTCACCTCGACCCTGGCCATGGCTACCGTATTGCAGGTGCTGCTGGACCTGCCGTTCTGGGCCTCGCTGCTGCTCGGCGGCGGTGTGGTGGTGCTGTACTCCACCATTGGCGGCATGTGGTCGCTGACCCTGACCGACATCGTCCAGTTCGTGATCAAGACCGTCGGCCTGATGTTCATCCTGCTGCCGGTGTGCCTGTACAAGGCCGGTGGCTGGGACACCCTGGTGGCCAAACTGCCAGCGGCCAGCTTCCAGCTGACGACCATTGGCTGGGACACCATCATCACCTACTTCCTGATCTACTTCTTCGGCATCCTCATTGGCCAGGACATCTGGCAGCGGGTGTTCACCGCGCGTGACGAAAAGGTCTGCCAGCGTGCCGGTACCGTCGCCGGTGTGTACTGTGTGGTGTACGGCCTGGCCTGCGCCGCCATCGGCATGGCAGCGCATGTGCTGATGCCAGACCTGGCCAACCCGAACAACGCCTTTGCCGAGATGATCAAGAGCACCCTGCCCGATGGCATCCGTGGCCTGCTGATGGCCGCAGCCCTGGCAGCCATGATGTCCACCGCCAGTGCCGGCCTGCTGGCTGCCTCGACCACTGTGACCGAAGACCTGCTGCCCAAGCTGCGTGGCGGCAAGCAGTCGAGCCTGGGCATGAGCCGCCTGTTCACCCTGCTCACCGGCCTGGTGGTGCTGGGTATCGCGCTGATGGTGAACGATGTGATCAACGCGCTGACCCTGGCCTACAACCTGCTGGTCGGCGGCATGCTGATCCCGCTGATCGGGGCGATCTTCTGGAAGCGTGCGACCACTGCCGGTGCGATTGCCAGCATGTCGCTGGGCTTTGCCACCGCGCTGCTGTTCATGTTCAAGGACGGGCTGGAGGCCAATACGCCGATCTACTACAGCCTGGCGATCGGCTTGGTGAGCTTTGTGGCGGTTAGCCTGATGTCCCGCAAACCAGTCGGTGCGGTGAATCTGGCCTGACCATTAGCCTGAAGCGGCCCTATCGCCGGCAAGCCAGCTCCCACAAAGAATGCACAGGGCCTGAGGCTTGGGCAGTACTGTGGGAGCTGGCTTGCCGGCGATAGGGCCCGAAGAGATAACAATCAACTCTCGGACACAAAAAGGCCGCTGCACCCACCCAGGTGCAGCGGCCTTTTTGTTCAATCAGCGGCGACGCGGCTGGCGTTTGCGCTGCTCTTCATCAGTCGGGATCGGCACCGGCTGCAAGGGTGGTGGAATCAGCCCCAGGGCGACCGCCAGGTCGTGGAGCCAGTTGGACAGTGGTTTATTCATAATGCCCCCTTGACGGGTCAGCCTCACGGCGTATCAATCCTGGGATGTTTCATACAGATCATAGCCTGATGTCCTGTATTACGCATGCCTATGCTCTTACAGATAAGGGCCATTTTGACCCGGATCAAGCCCTGGCGGCGCATTCCGACGACTGGTTAATCGTTTCGCTTTGTTGCAGGTCGATCCACGCCTGCAGATTCGCCCCACGCATACCCTGACGCCACATCAGCCAGGTGACCGCCTGATCGAACGGCTGCTGCAGCCGGTGCACCCTTACCCGGTTACGCCCAGGCAGGCTGTCGAGCATCGATTGGGCCATCATCGCCACCCCGGCGCCGGCGATCACGCAGGCCAGCATGCTCTGGTACGACTCGATCTCCATGACCCGGCCCATGGGCGTGTGGGCATGGGCATACCACGCCTCCAGACGCATGCGGTACGAACAGCCCTGACGGAAAGTGAACACCGCCTTGCCCGCCACATCCTTGGCAGTGTGCACCGCTGGGTGCTCGGGGCTGGTGATCAGCACCAACTGCTCTTCGCACAGCGGCACGCCATCCAGCCCGGCCAGGCTCGGCGGGCCATCTACCAGGGCAGCGTCCAGGGTGTGGCCAAGCAGGCCTTCGAGCAGCTCGCCGCTAGGCGCTGCGCGCACCTGCAGGTTCACCGCCGGGTAGGCCTGGTGATAACGCGCCAGCAACGCTGGCAGGTGGGTCGCAGCGGTGCTGTACATGGTCCCCAGCACGAAGTCGCCGGCCGGCTGGCCGCCGCGTACAGCGGCCAGCGCCTCGTCGCGCAAGGCCGACAGGCGGTTGGCGTACTCCAGCAGCACCTTGCCCGCCGGCGACAGCTGCAGCCGTTGGCGCTCGCGCAGGAACAACTCGACACCCAGTTGCTCCTCAAGCTGGCGCAGGCGCGTCGACAGGTTCGATGGCACACGGTGCAGGCGCTCTGCGGCACGCGTGACCGAGCCCTCCTCGGCCACGGCCTGAAAGATACGCAGCTGGCTGAATTCCACGGCATTCTCCAAAACAGAACAACTTGATCATCATTATTCAATTTTATTGAAAATGAAACCGTCCTAACCTGCCAGCCATCGCTTAATTCCGTGCAGGAGACCTGTCATGTCGCCACTCATTCAACTGTTGGCCAGCGCCGTGGCGCTGATGATGGCCATGGGCATCGGCCGTTTCGCCCTCACCCCGCAACTGCCGCAACTAATTGCCGAAGGCCAGTTCGGCCTGACGGTCGCCGGGCTGGTCGCGGCCGCCAACTACCTGGGTTATTTCATTGGCGCGGTGGACGCCATGTTCGCCCGCTCACCCGGCCAGGTGCGCCTGCGCCTGCACGGCGGACTGTGGCTGTGCGTGCTGCTGACCCTGGCCTC